>CAWEJB010000019.1:0-19409 GCA_963809305.1 uncultured Pseudomonadota bacterium | reverse complement strand
CTGGGAATGGGAGAGGGAGGGAAGGCGCCCGTTGCGGGCGCAGGTCAGTGAGGGATCGGGAGCGGGTTTCCTTCCTCGATCAGGGTAAACGCACCCTGATCGGTGGCGCGGACCCTCACTTCGGGACCCCCTGGTATCTGCACCGGCACGACGGCAGAGCGCTGCAGTGGCGAGAAGGCGTACACCAGCCACTCGCGGTGTGGTGCCCGGCCGCGGACGAGCGCCAGTGGGTAGACGGGGAGAGGTGTGGTCAGCTGCCAGGGTCGCGGCGGATTAGCAGGCGAATCGAGCAGAAACCAACGCGCGCGGGATGCGAGCTCTGAGGTCAGGTACGCCTCGTACGGATGCCCCCCGACGGGATTCGCGACCAGGCGGCCCTCCCGCCAGAACCGGCGCAGAGCCGGGTCGAGGTGCACGCGCCCCACCGCGTCCATGACTTGGTCGAAGTATGGCTCGAAGCGGATCCGGTCGTCCGTCCAGTTGCGGAACTCGCGCACTACGCGCGGCCGCAGCAGCCACATTCCAAACTGCACCATCCCGCCATATCGGTCCGGCGTATAGGTCTGTCCTCGGTTGGCGTAAAAGAGCACTTTGTCGCTGGCCTGCTCGGGCTGCTGTCCATCCCAGGTCGAGATCTCGAACCAGAAGCCGGGCTTCGAGCGGCGCACCTCGGCGAGCGCCGGGACGTAGTTCATCGCCTCGATCTGCGGGCTCCAGACCGTATAGTCGGAGTCGGGCGCCCAGTCGTGCACGTAGTAGGACACGCTGGCGCCATCCCAGGCGTAGGGCCACGGCTCGGTTCGGCCCGGAACGTAGAGCGAGTAAGAGCCCCAACCTGGCCATCGCCCCAAAGCGGGTGTAACGAATGCGTCGTAGCCCAGGAACAGGGCATGCGCTCGCCAGCCCGGCGCGTCGAGCCCGTCGCGAAAGCCGCGGATCATTGCCCGGTACCGCACGATCCAGGCATCCCCGATGGCGCGCCGGCGCGCGATGACCTGCGGGGAAGCGTTTACGCTGTAGGGTGCGTGCAGGGCATCGGCGCCGACCCGGTCCGCTTCGTTATCCGAAATGAAGAGCACCAGCGGCGGGTCCGGATAGAGCAGTTGCAACTCTCGCAGTGACGGGGACCGGGCCCACGCGCGCCCGGCGTCATACCACGGCGCGACGGGACCGAACGGTGACAGCGGGAGACGGCGGCCTTTGGCAGGGAGGAGGCTTTCCCATGGCTCCGCTTCGAACGTCAGGGGAAGGCGATGTTGCGCCAGGTATCCGATCGCGGATCCGTAATAGAGCGTATCGAACACGCTCGAGTACCCGACACGCTCCGGCCCCGGAGGTGGCGCCGCGAGCACGAACCAGGGCAGCAGGTACCGGCCGCGCCGGATCTGCTCGATCTGCCACGCCGGCGTAAAGCCCAGGGGTTTCAGTCCCGTGTTCCAACTTGCCGCGAGCGGCAGCGGATGCGTGGCGCCCGGAATGCGCCGATTCGAATCGCGCAGGATCGCCGCGATGGCGCGCTGCTCCGGCGTTCCGTCCGTGGCGGTCGCGGTTTGTCCCGCGGCGTGCATGCTTGCGGTCGCCCCTGCCAGGCACGCCGCCAATGTGGCGGTCAGCAGCGCGGATCGGCGGCGCATCTGTCATCGGATTGTCGCATCTGGCCCATACGATACCCGGTTCAGGTTACGGGCTGGTCACAGGTTTCCGCCGCGCAGCAAAAACGACAATGCATGCCCCGACGTATCCGGCGCGAGCGGAGTATTCCGCCGAGCCCGCCTCCTGGCGCTTCTCGGTGCTCAACTGGGCGCTGATGCTGTTCGCGCTGGCGGTGGCGGCCGTGCCGTTCGCGCGCGTATTGAGCCAGCTCTTCGGCGTCTGGGACCTGGATCCCGAATACAGTCATTGCATCCTCATCCCGCTGATCTCCATATTCCTGGTATGGCGCGAGCGCGCGGCCCTGGCACGTACGCCCTTTAAAGGCTCCTGGCTAGGCGTCGGCGTCCTCATCGTGGGTGCTGGCCTCTGGGGGGTGGCGGAGCTCAGCACCATATGGACGATCGAGCAGTACGCGTTCGTCGTGGTCGTTTACGGGCTGGTCCTCTCTCTCGTCGGGACGGAGGTGTTCCGCCGGCTATGGATGGCCATGCTCATCCTCGTGTTCACCATTCCGCTGCCGATATTCTTCTACAACTCACTGTCTCTGCACCTGCAGCTGCTCTCCTCGGCTCTCGGTGTGGACGTCATCCGACTCTTCAACATCCCGGTTTACCTCGACGGGAACGTCATCGATCTCGGGGTCTACAAGCTCCAGGTGGCTGAAGCCTGCAGCGGGCTGCGCTATCTCTTCCCACTGATAACGTTGGCATTCATCGTCGCCTACTTCTTCCGGGCGCCCTTCTGGAAGCGACTGGTCATCGTCCTCGCGAGCGTTCCCGTCGCGATTCTCATGAACAGCCTGCGAATCGGGCTCGTCGGCGTCAGCGTCGCTTATTGGGGTCAGAAGATGGCCGAGGGCGTCCTGCACTTTTTCGAGGGATGGGTGGTGTTCATGTTCAGCACGGCCCTGCTGCTGCTCGTCGCCGCCGTATTGGTCAGAATGGGGCGCCACCCGCGGCACTTGCGCGACGTCCTGGTGTTGGACTTCGGCCCGGCGGCGCTCAAGGTGCGTGAGAGCCGGCCGCGCCGGTTGCCGGCACCGTTTCTCGCGGCCATTGCGCTGGTTACGGTCGGCGCCGCGCTGGGACACCAGACTCCCCAACGGACCGAAGTCCAGCCCGTGAGACAGCCCTTCGAGGATTTTCCGATGCAGCTCCCGGGCTGGCAGGGCCGCCGCTCGCCGATGGCGGCGGTATACCTCAACCAGCTCAAGTTGAGTGATTACCTGTACGCGGACTACGGGCATGCGGCTGACCTGCCCGTGAATGTCTGGGTGGCGTACTACGACTCGCAGCGCAAAGGCGACTCGACCCATTCGCCCGCGTCCTGCCTGCCGGGAGGAGGCTGGCAGTTCCAGAGTTTCGGCCAATACAGCCTCGACGTCGCGGGTAAGCCGCTGTGGGTCAACCGTGCCGTCATCGTGCAAGGCGCAGAGCGGGAGCTCATGTATTACTGGTTCCCGCAGCGCGGTCGCGACATCACAGGCGACTATCTGCTGAAGTGGTACCTTCTCTGGGACGCGATGACGCGCGATCGCACCGACGGCGCGCTGGTGCGGCTCATAGTTCCTCTTCCCCCGGGGACTTCCGTGGCTGCGGGCGACCGGCAGTTGGCCGCCTTCGCCCGCGCTTTCGTCCCCGAGCTACCCTCCTACGTTCCGAACTGACGACCCCTAGGGGTACCGGCATCGTCCGATTGAAGCGAACGTTCATTGCTTTACCCATAAAAGTTAACAGTTAGTTACATCATCGTGTGCGGTCTGGTTGGGTTCTTTGGCTCTCACGGCGATAGCTCGTCCGCCGGGATGGCTGCGCTCGTCAGACGCATGATCGAGAAGATCCGCCATCGCGGGCCCGACGACGAACGCGTTTGGATCGACGCGCGCACCGGCGTTGCCCTGGGTCATGCGCGGCTCTCCATCATCGACCTCTCGAGCCATGGCGCCCAGCCGATGATGTCTCACTCCGGACGCTACCTGCTGGTCTACAACGGAGAGATCTACAATCACCTCGAGATCCGTGCGGAGCTCGATGGCGCCGGGCCCGCCGTGCGCTGGCGGGGGCATTCCGACACGGAGACCGCGTTGGCGGCGATCGAGCGCTGGGGCCTGCATGCGGCGCTGCCACGCCTCAATGGAATGTTTGCGCTCGCCCTCTGGGATCGCGAAGAGCATCGGCTGCATCTCGCGCGGGATCGCTTCGGTGAGAAGCCGCTCTATTACGCCTTCGAGCGCGGGTGCTTCCTCTTCGCCTCGGAGCTGAAGGCGTTGCTGCCGCATCCGGCTTTCGGCGGCGAGATCGATCGCGGTGCGCTGCGCACCTACATGCGTCTCAACTACGTGCCGGCTCCTTTCACCATTTATCGCACGGCGCGCAAGCTTCCGCCGGCGACGGTACTGACGGTGGCGATCGATCCGGTCACTCTGTCGATTGCCGTCGGCAATCCGCAGCAGTACTGGTCGGCAATAGATGTGGCCCTCGCGGCGAGGGAACGGCGGCTGAGCGATCGGGCGGCTGCCAGTGACGAGCTGCGCCAGCTGCTGGCGTCCGTCGTCCGATCGCGCATGATGGCCGACGTTCCGCTCGGCGCCTTCCTGTCCGGAGGGGTCGATTCCTCCCTGATCGTGGCGCACATGCAGCAGCAGAGCTCGAAGGGGGTGCTGACGTTTACCATCGGATTCGAAGATCCCAGTTACGATGAGTCGCCAGTCGCCGCGCGGGTGGCGCAGCATCTTGGAACGGCGCATAGCTGCGAGCCGGTGACCCCATCGCAGGCGCGCGAGGCGATCGTTCACATGCCGGCCATCTACGATGAGCCGTTTGCCGATTCCTCGCAGATCCCGACCTACCTCGTATCGCGGATGGCGCGCAAGCACGTCACGGTGGCTTTGACCGGGGACGGCGGCGACGAGCTTTTCGGCGGCTATCAACGCTACTTCGTGGGACAGCGGGCCTTCCCCCTCATCCGGTCGATTCCCGGCTGGGCGAGACGGCCGCTGGCTTCGCTGATCCGGACGATGCCGCCAGCCTACTGGCAGAACGTGATCGGGTGGCTGCGGGGGCTCGGCGGCGGCGTCCGACTGTCGCAACTCTCCGGCGAGCGCTTGCATCGATTCGCGCAGCAGCTCGGCGCCAGCTCACAGGCGCACATGTACGAGATCCTGATGGCGCGTCCCGAGGATGAGACTGTGGCGCTCGAAGGTTGCGAGGAGCGACAGTCGGGTGCGATGCGAGACTGGCTGGCTTCGTTGCCGCCGGCCGAGGCCATGATGCTCTTCGACACGCTCAACATCCTGCCGGATGATTTTCTGACGAAAGTAGACCGTGCCTCGATGGCGATCAGCCTCGAGACGCGGGCTCCCTTGCTCGACCCCCGTTTGTTCGAGTTTGCCTGGCGGTTACCGCTCGAATGGCGGATCAGCGGCAATACCGGCAAGGTTCTGTTGCGGGAAGCGTTGCGCGAGCTGGTCCCCGACGAGATAGTCGATCGTCCCAAGCAAGGGTTCGGGATACCGGTGGGCTCCTGGCTCAAGGGGCCGCTGCGCGCGTGGGCGGAGTCGCTCCTCGATGAGAGGCGCCTGCGCCAGGAAGGTTATCTCTCCCCAGGCCCCATCCGCCGCAAATGGGCCGACCACCTGGCCGGCACGCATGACCGGCAGAGCGAAATCTGGGCTGCCGTCGTGTTCCAGGAATGGCTGGCGAACACTCACGAGGCCCCGGTTGCGGCGATCAGCGCCTGACTCATCATGCCTCTCAAGAGCAACACCATGAGTCTCATCCGCAGGATTCTTCCCGTGCCACCCTCGCGCACGATCACCTTGGAGCAGGATGGCAAGGCCGTGCGGCTGCTCGCGCCGCCCGATCACATGCTGGATCGCTATCGCGCGACGTTCCCGCTCTACGATCGACAGTTGCCACGGATCGCACTGGCGGTCGAGAAGGCAGCCCCGGGCGAGCTCTTCATCGATGTAGGGGCCAACATCGGCGATACCGTGGCGCTGCTGCGCCTGGCAGGCTGCAGGAATCCCATCCTGGCCGTCGAGCCCTCCGATAGGTTCCTGGCCTTTGCGTCGCGCAATGTCGGAACCTTCACGGACGTGGAGCTCCGTCAGGCGTTCGTGGGGCCCGGCGAAGCGAGACTTGCGCTCGATGAGCAGCGCGGCACGGCCTCCTCGATCCAGATGGCGGCAGCGCAGGAACCGCAGATTCCCACTGTCGAGCTAGGCAGCCTCACGGAGCGCAGAACTGCTCTGATCAAGACCGACACCGACGGGTTCGACGCGAAGGTACTGGCGAGCGGACTGGACTTCCTCGAGGCCGAGCGTCCCCTGATCTGGTCCGAAGCCGAGGTTCACTCGGCCGCCGACGTGAAAGAATGGATCGACGTACTGAAGGCACTGCCGAAGTGCTATTCCCACGTCATCGCCTTCGACAATTTCGGCTTTCCGGTCGTGTACGGCGCGCTCGAGTCCACCGTGCCCACGCTGCGCGACCTGCTCGAATACTGCCGGCGCCATGCCGCGGTTCCCGCCGCGCGCGGCGGCGAACCCAGAATCTATTATTTGGATGTCGCACTGTTCCCCGAGCGGCTGATGGCCGTCTATGCGGATGCCGTCACCGGTTTCGAGCGGGAGTGGGCGTAGCTACCGGCCCAGGATTGGATCATGCCTCTGAAGAGCAACGCCAAGAGACTCATCCGCAGGATGTTCGAGCACGGCCAGCGTCTCGGGATCGATTTGCTGCCGCGCCATTTTTATTCGGAGATCCCGGATATCCGCCACTTGCGGCGTACGGTGCACTGGCGGGCGCCGCTCTCGATGACGGGAGTCGCGGGTGCCGATATTGCGAGTCAGGTAGAGTTCGTTCGGGCCTGCTGCTCACGACCTCTCGTCGAGAAGATCACGACGGCGCGAATTCATGCGCAGGGGTGCGAGCGCAACGGTGCCGTCGGATTCGGCCCGGTCGAGGCGGACTTCCTCTATGCCCTGGTGGCGTCGAGGCAGCCAAAGCAGATATTTCAGATCGGTTGCGGCGTGTCGACGGCAGTCTGTCTGCTGGCTGCCGCGCACGCCGCCTACACGCCCCAGGTGATCTGCGTGGAACCGTATCCAACAGCCTATCTCGTCGAGGAGGCGAGTCGGGGCTCCATAACGCTGATCAAGGAGATGGCACAGACGCTGAGCCTGTCTACGGTCGACGCGCTTGGCGATGACGTCCTGTTCTTCGTCGACTCCACGCATGCGCTTGGTCCGGCGGGAGAGGTGACCCGCATCATGCTCGAAATGCTGCCGCGCCTGAAGTGCGGCGCCTATGCTCACTTCCATGACATCACCTTTCCGTATGATTACAGCCGCCACGTACTCGACTCGGCGCTATTCTTTCAACACGAAAGCGTACTTCTCCACGCCTTCCTCGCGTTCAACCGCAGGTTTCGCCTGCTTGCCGCCCTGTCCATGTTGCACTACTCCGCCCCGGAGACGCTGGCTGAATGCCTCCCTAACTACCGTCCCGCCGGGAACGACGGTGGCTTGAATGTGGGCAAGGGCCACTTCCCCAGCTCTGCCTACCTGCAGGTCGTCGCCTAGGGCAGTGGGAAATCGGCAAAGACGTCGCGAATGCGACGCGTCACGAGAATGTAGACGAGGAAGTAGACGTCGAACAGCGCTATCACCAGCGCCGCGGGCGCGAGTTCGCTGACGTCTGCGCCGCTCAGGCTCGAACCCGCAACTGATGTAAGGCAGTCGAGAACCGCAGCGAGTATCAGGATCGATCGCCCGTGAGCCCAGATCCACCTGACGAGCTTCGTTGACGAGGGAGCCCGGAAGACGAGCGCATAGAGGACGGGAGCCGCGATCAGCGACGGAATCAGGGCCCATACGCTGACTCCGTCGCGGAGCATGGCCACGGTTTCGGGGCGCGCCCGGGAGAGCACGGCGAGTTGGGACGCCAATAGGAGTACGAAGGCCCGCGACAGGTAAAGAGCGGCGAGCCAGAGCAGTACCGGAGGCTTGAGGCAGAAATGGTCGTCGTAGCTCGACGGGCTGTAGCTGCGCGCCATGGTTGCGGCCTCAGGCGACCTTGGCGGAACCGAGAGTGGCAGAGGTGGGTCGCAGGGAATCGATTGCCTCCTCGAGCCGGAGCGCGTTCCGCTCCGGCGTGAAATTCTCGAACACACGCAGCGACTCGACGCCATGGCGGCGCGCAAGGTTGCGATTGCGGCAATAGGCCAGCATGGCCGTCGCGAGCGCGAAACGATCGCCGGCCGGGAAGCGAAAGCCGTTCACCTGTTGCTCGATGAGATGGTGGGCCGCGCCGCAGGCATCGCTGGCAATCAGCGCCTTGCCGAGCGAGGCCGCCTCGTTGAGTACAACTCCCCAGCCGTCGTGTCGCGACGGCAGGATGAGCACTTCGCACCTGGACAGCACGGTACCGATCCGGGCGGCATCGACCACGCCCGAAAAGCGGACGGCATGGGAGATCTCGAGGCGTTCCGCCATGCTCTCGTAGTAACCCTTGGATTGATCCTTGCCGGCGATCTCCAGTCTTGCATCGGAGTGCGCCGCGAGCACTTCACGCATCGCAAGCAACAGCAGATCGATACCCTTGCGCGAGCACAACTGGCCGAGAAAGAGAAACCGGGGTGCCTCCATCGGCATGTCGGCTGCCTCGATCTCTGCGGAGGCCGGGACGCGCGGCGTCGCATAGGGCAGAAATCGGATCCGGTCGGACGGCATGCCCCAGCGAAGGAATTCACTGCGCGCCAAGTCGCCTATCGCGAGTGCGCCGAGTGCGTATTTTCGAGTCATCTGCCAGTAGAAACGCTTGACGGCGAAGGTCAGGTAGGCGCGCGGGCGGGGCCAGGAGTGCTCACCCCAGTGCAGCCACGGCACCTGTTGGTGAGAAAGATGCCAGGCCAGCTGCAGCAGGAACACCTGGTTGTAGCCGGGAATGATGTGGATGCGCTCGCGCCAGTCCGCGCATACACTGAGCGTCCCCAGCGAAGCCTCGACATACCGCTCGTCGCCGGGCACCTCATCGTGCGCGGCCCAGCCCATCCCCAGGCGGTCGAGAGTGACGTGCTGCAGGTAATGAACGATGAGATCGGCGCCTCGGGAGCGCAGGCTCGCGAAAAACGACGATTGATGATGCGTGGGAATGCTCGTCCAGACGAGCAGGCGGAGCGGTGCGCTCATGACTTGAGCACCGGCAGGCTCGGCACGACGCGGCGCGGGCGGTCCGCAAGTACCGCGCGATACAGGCTCTCGAGCCGTGTACCGAAGGCCTCGAGGGAAAGCTCCTGCCGCGCGGCGCGTTGCCCCGATTGCCCCATCGCGCGGCGCAAGGACTCATCGTTCAGCATCCTCGTCAGCGCCACTTGCAACGACTCCACGGTGCCGTCGGTGACGACACCGGCGTCCCATTGTCTGACGAAGTCCGCAAGCCCGCAGCCCTGCGTCACGATCACCGGAGCGCCGGCGTTCATGGCCTCGACGACCGCGATGCCGAAGTTCTCGGAGGCCGAGGGCAGAACGAACACGTCCGCGCGCGCGAGCAGCCAGCGCTTGCGCGCGCCGGCAGTGAAGCCGAGCCACCGCACCCGCTCTCCGAGCCGCAGCTCCTCGGCGAGCCGCCTCAAGCCGGCAACCAACGCTGGATTGCCATCCCCGGCAATCACCAGGCGAAGGCGCGAGTCTCGGTCCTCGAGAGTCGCGAAAGCCCGGAGCAGCACGTCCACGCACTTGATCGGGTGGATGCGGGCGAGAAAGAGCACGACTCGCGTGCCCGGCGCCGCCAATCCCTCGACCTCCTGTCCTGGGTCATCGGATTCATCCATCTCCACCCCTGTTGGCAATACCATCGGTTGGATGCGCAGCGAGAGATCTGCGGCGCGAGCCTGCTCGAGCGGTGTGGTGAAGTGCACCGCGGCCGCCGACCGGAGAAGGCGGCCCTCCACCAGCCGTACTGAAGTGCTCTTCACGATGCGGCTCTTGTTCTTCATCCCCCACGTGTCGAGCACGCCTGCAGGACGCATGATGTATGGAACGCCCGCGGCGCGCGCACACCACGCGGCGGCGAGCGGAGCGAAGCTGAAGAGCCCATGCGTGTGCACGAGATCGTAAGCGCGAACATTGCGGAGAAGCCAGGGCAGCAGGGGAGCGGAAAACGCGTATTTGAGTGTCTGACGCGGGAAATACCTCACCCGCTCTCCCTGGACGTCCACGAAACGGTCGAGTGGAACATCCAGGCGGGCGCTATCGCCATCATCGTTCGTCGTCACGACATCGGCCGCGATCCCCTTGCCGCGCAACGCCTTCAGCATGTTGTGCATGGAGACGGTAGGGCCGCCTCGGAGCTGACTCATCGAGGAGATGACGTGCAGCACGCGCATCGAAGCCGTCATAGAGCGACCTCGATCGCGCCATCCTCGAAGCCGCCCGCGCGGCGCGCCGGCGAGGTCTTGGCAGCAGCGACTCGCGGCACCAGCTCGGTGCGATAGGAGAACATGGCGAGGCTCAGCAACAGCCAATCGAACATGCCGATGCCGCCGGGCGACATGAACACACACTCACCGGCGTTGATTGCCAGACAGGCGACGAACATCGCGCGCCACCTGAGGTCGGTGTTGCGCCAGGCTCGACGCCAGAGCAGCGTAATGACCAGGGTGAGCAGCCCCGCGCCGAGCGCACCGCCTTCCTGGAGAATCGCGGTTGGCAGGAAGCCTTTCTCGATCGGGGCCGAGATCGGGATCCCATCGAAGTACGTCACGCCGGAGGGGAATTGGCCGTCAGGATAGACACCGAAGCCGTTACCGAACAGCGGCTTCTGCAGGAAGTCGTTCCACTCGCCGATCGCGCCGCCGCCACGCGAGGCGTAGAAGGCCTGGTTCAGGTTCTGCGCCTGTCCATGGGAGCCTTTGTAGGCGTAGTCGTTGAAGACCTTTGATACCTGACCGGTCGCGGCGGCTAACACCGCAAGCATGCCGCACGCCAGTACCGTCATCAGGATCGGCTTGCCCAACTGGGCCTGACCCCCGCGGCGGCGGCTGAGAATCCGGCTCATCATGACGACCATGACGCCCGCTCCGGCGCCGAAGCCGGCCGTGCGCGCCTTGGAAAGAACTATGAGGGCGCCGACGAGCAGCGCGATCAACAGCTCGAGGCGGGTCGCACGCCGTCGCATCAGCAGCACTCCCGTGACCGCCCAGGCGGCAAAGGGAGCCATGAAAATGCCAAGCGCCTGCGGCTGATTGAGGAGCCCCTGGAGGCCGCCGTCTCCCCCCAAGCCGATCGCCGGCCGCGCCAGTGTCAGGCCCGAGAGTCCGATGACTGTGAGGCCAAGCGTGATCAGCCATCGGTGCAGACCCGCGAGCTGCGCCGGCCTGACGTGATTGTAGGCGATGAGCACCGCCGTCACGCCGCAGAACAGCTCCGCCACCTTCATCAGGGAGATGAGCATCGCCGGACTGTCGTGGATCGAGGAGAAAGCCTCAGCGATTGAGAACAGCCATACTGGCCAGACCAGACGGAGGTCCGACCCTCGCATGGTTGGCACCAGGCGGAAGATTGCCGCGAGGAAAACCAGTCGCAGAAGGACGCCCGCTTCGGGCGCCGGCTTGATGATGGCGGGATTCCCGTATGCCACGAGCGTGGCCACCATCAGCGCCTGAACCGCCTGCACCGGGCCGACGAGCGCCGCGGCAACGCAGCCGCCCAACACGATCAGCCCGACCACCGGCGATGCGGCGAGCGCCACGACTCCGATGGTAAAGACCACGGCCAGGGGCCAGGAGACGAGCTCCCTGGGTCGGCGCATGCGGAGGCTCGCTACCGCCATGTTAGGTTGCCTTCAGGGGGTAGAGAGAAGCGATGGTGGTCGGGCGGCGCGATAGCATGCGTCGCAGCAACAATGCCGCGAGCTCCGCCGGCTCGCGCCAGCGGCGCAATCGGATTGCGAGCGCGCGCGCCGAGAAATTGCGTGCCAGAGGGAAAATCTCGAGCTCATATAGATCGAGAACCGTGAGCCAGCGACTCGCGATCGCAACAGCCCGGGGCGCCGGGAGCTTGATTTTCAAACGCTTCGACGCGCTCCATACCGAGAACATTCTGTTACGGGTGCAGTCGCGCAGCACCGCGGCATGCACCTCGAAGACAACATCGCCCGCGAGAGGCGCGGCCAGCTCCGCCACGGTCGGCACTGCCGGGTCGACGCGCCAGAAGCGGGTGCCGGAAGCGTCCCGCACCTCGAATACCACAGGCGCCATGAAGCGGCGCCGGATCAGGCGCGGGATGGCCGCCATCATCTTCTCGAAGTAGACGAGGAAGGAGTCGAAATCGGCGCTGACGCGATCCTCCTTTGCATAGTAGGACGTGAGCTTCCCGCCATGGCGGGAGAGCATCGAATCGATATACTCGGCGCGGGTCGCAAAATCGAACGACTGGATCCGAAAGCCCTCCTGGTCGCTCCAAGTGCTGCCCGGCGGCATCACGACGCACTCCGTCCGACTGGCGACGCTGGCGGCGACCTGCCGATAGTGCCTGCCGACTTCTTCGGGTGTCGTGGCGGTGCCGTTGAATCCGATGGTCTCCCGGTGCAGAAAGCAGTGATTGCTCGCGAACGGAATCGCATAGCGTGCCCCGACGTGGAGCGCACACCGGACAAACTGGTCGGCGGAATCGCTTTGCGCCAGCATCTCGGGCGGCAGCCGCTCGTAGTTCTCGACGCAATAGGGGATCGGGCCGGCGCTCGAGTGGCTGCGCAGCAGGAAGTCGATGCGCGGGAAGTCGGCGAGAATCTGTTTGAGCGGCAGCCCGAAGAATTTCGCGTCGTTGCAGTTGAAGATCGTGGTGCCGCCGCCCGCGAGCACGACGCCGCTGTCCACCCCCAGTCCGAATTGATAGGAGCGCAGCTGAAAATCCGGCGCGAGTGCGAACGAGCCGCCGTGTGGGATCTCCCCGACGTTGCGGAACCCGAGACAGCGGAGGTCGTCCACCATTCTCCGAGTTGGCACCTTGGGCACGAGCACGCAGGTTTTGCGCCGGAACAGCCGCTTGAGGGAAGGGCCGTGGAAATGGTCCCAGTGCAGGTGCGTGAGATAGATGAAGTCGGCGCCCAGGTCGGCTATGAGCTCCGGGTCCGGCTCCGGAAAATTCCACCAGCTTCGCCAGTAACAGGACCCGAGCAGCCACGGATCGCACACCAGGCGCGCGCCTGCGTGCTCTACCAGCAGGCCTGCGTGACTTAGGATGGTGAACTTCATCGTAGATGCTCTCCGTCTCTCGGGACGGTGCGAGGCGAGGGTGATCTCGACGAAGTGTACTACCTTATCGGGCGAACGGAAGGCCGGCGCGCCCTGTAATCATACTGCCACAAAATTCCAATATAACTGACATCAAATCGTCATGCAGCATGGGCCTAATCCCACGCCATCGTCTGCCTGCAGCGTGCTTTGAATGTCTAGCTCGGCCTCCGACGCGGTGGAACGGAGCGCCCTACGGAAGCTGGCGCACCTGTTGCTTCCGCAATCGCTCAAGCGTCTGATCACGGGCAGGCCGCTGCTCGCCCGCCTGCTCGGCAACAGTGCCTGGCAGATCGGCGACAGCGTGTTCCGCATGGGGACCGGCGTCGTGGTGAGCGCGTATGTCGCGCGCTATCTCGGTCCGTCCGGCTTCGGCCTGATCAACCTGGGCGTCGCGCTGTTCACGCTGTTCACGGCCGTCGCACAGTTCGGGATGAACAGCCTCGTTGTGCGGGACCTCGTGGCACGGCCCGGGGAGCGGCAGACGATACTCGGCAGTGCCCTGCTGCTGCGAATCGTGGCGGGTGTCGCAGCCATACTGCTCTCGGTGGGGGCATCGGCTCTGTTGCAGCCCGGCGATGCCCGCTCGGCGCTCGTAGTGCTCATCATCGCCGCCTCGGCGCTGCCCCGCGCGTGGGACGTAGTCGATTACGATTACCAGTCGCGCATCCATTCGCGGCCCGTGGTCATCGCCCGCAACCTGAGCTTCCTGGTGCTGGCCGCCGTGCGCGTGCTCCTGGTCCTGGCTCGCGCCCCGCTCGAATACTTCGCCGGCGCCATCACGGCGGAAGCGGCTCTCGCCACCGTGCTCCTGATCAGGAGATGGTCCGCGGACGGCCTCTGGGTCGGCGTGCGCGCTGCCACGGCAAGGGAGCTGCGCAATCTCATCGCCACCGGCTGGCCGCTCGTCATTGCCGGAATGTCCATCAGCGTCTACATGCGCATCGACCAGATCATGTTGGGCCGGATGATGGGAGACACCGGGGTCGGGCTCTTTTCGGCCGCAGTACGGGTATCTGAGGCTCTGTATTTCGTACCGCTCGCAGCGGCCGCCAGCGTCGCTCCGGCGCTCACGGCGGCGCGCCACCGGTCGATGGCGGAGTACGAGCGGCGGATGCTGAGTGTGATGCGTCTGCTTGTTTGGCTCGGGTTCGCGGTGGCCCTGATCTTTGCCACCTTTTCCCGGCCTATCATCCACACGCTCTATGGGGCCGCTTACGCCCCCGCGGCCACGGTGCTGTCCATCCACGCCTGGATCGGCGTGCTGGTAGGCTTGAGTCTCTGCGGCGACCAGTGGTTGACCAACGAGGGCTATGTCAGGTATTCGATGTATCGAACACTTGCCGGCGCGGCGGTAAACGTGCTGCTCAACTTGAGTCTGATACCGCGCCTCGGAATCATCGGCGCGGCGCTTGCGAGCTGTGCGGGCCAGTTGGTCTCCGTCATCGTGACGACCGCCATCCTGCCGAAATCCCGCCGCTTGTTCTGGCTGCAGCTGGCAGCGCTGGTGCCGTTCATTACGCCGGCACCCGACCGCGAAGGCGCCTGATCACCTGCCGCATCCTCCGGCCGAGGCGCGTGCGATCCACGTGCTCCGGTGTCGGTGCATTGATCAATCCGGGATTGATGAAGATTCGGTTCCCATGCGTTCGCAATCCCTCGTGCAGGGGGACGTGCTCACAGATCTCGTTGCCCTGTGGATCCGCGCCGCGGTACTCGCCGTGGTCCAGGGCGCGTCGGCGATAGACGCCCAAGCCGCCAAATGCCGAGTCGACTTCGATCCACGGTGCGTCGGCTCGGATGCGGATCATGCGGGCGCGTACGCACGCTCGCCACGCGTTGCCGGCACCCATGCCATTTTGAGTGAGGAACCGGTACTGCGCCCAGCAATCGTTGGGTGACCAGTCCGGATGCCTCAGCGCCCAGACGTCGAAGTACGGCCCCTGCTGGTTCGCGGTGCACACATCCCAATCGTCCCGTCGCCAGCATGACATGATCGCGCTCTCGCTCAGCAGCGAGTTGGCCGCGTCGAGATCTGCGATCAGCACCAGGTCGACACCCGCGTAACGCGGGTTCGTGCGCAGCTCCTCGAGATAGGTGTTGCGGCAGAACGCGAGCCGCTCGGTACGAACGGGCAGCCGGCCGGCGAGCGGCCCGAGGGAAAGATAGCGGAATCCCGGGGTGCGCCCCGCAAGCGCTTCGAGCTCGGCCACAGTGCCGTCGGTGCTGTCGGACTCGATCAACAGCCATTGCACGCGCGCGAAGGCGCGCAGCGCCGTCCCGATTCTGTTCACCTCGGCTGCGACCTGGTGGGCGCCATTGCGGACCGTTCCCGCGACGAGCACGCAGGCCCCGGCCGGTTGCGGCAAGTCACGGCCGCCGTTGAGCACGGACGCGCCTCTATCGTTCATGCGTCAGGCTGCCTGCCGCCCCCTCAACTTCTGTAGCGCATAGGCAGGACCCCGCCGCGCCAGATACTCGGTCATGCGAGTGAAGCGATACGCGAGCCGCAGCGCGCGGCCATACGGCGCGTATTTCCAGGTGACACCCGCACGCTCGATGACCGCCAGGTGCTCACTCGCGGATTTCTCGGCAGCCGAGCCTGTCTTTTGGCCGGCGTAGACGCGAAAGCAGCCCAAGGGCCGCGATGTGCGAAAGAATGCCCGGGGACCCGCGACGCTGATCATGCGCAGGAAAAGGTCGAAGTCCATGGTGTAGTGGAGTCGGGTGTCGAGCTCGCCGATGCGCTCGTGCAGGGACCGCCGCCAGAACATTGCCTGGGCGTTGCAGAAGAACCCTTCGGTGATGAGGCGCGTGCGTGATGCCGGAAGCGCCGGACAGTGCTCCAGAATCCGCTCGCGCTCGTCCAGCATCAGCCAGTCGCCATAGACCACGTCGACTTTCGGCTCCGCGGCGAAGATCTGCGCCACGTAGTGCAGGGCGCCGGGGAGATAGAGATCGTCGCTGTTGAGCCAGCCGAAAATCTCTCCGGTGGCGGCCTGGAAGCCCTTGTTCAGGGCATCGCTCTGCCCTGCATCCGGCTCGCTGCGCCACAGGGCGAGATGATCGGAATATCGCTCAAGAATGTCCCGTGTACCGTCGCTCGAGCCGCCGTCCATGACGATCAGCTCCAGGCCCTCGTACGCCTGGTTGATGACGGAATTGAGGCTGCGCTCGATGAACCCGGCCTGGTTGAACGAGGGCATGACTACCGAGATGCGCGTCACCGGTGCCATCCGCCGCGCGCCTGGCATCGGAGCCCGCACGAAATCGCTGATGTCTTTGGAAGTGAACACCCGGGGTCGCAATTGCAGTCAACGGGACGTCTATCCCACCAGCATACTATGACGGCATTGTTACCAAATGCGCCTCCCGCTCGTCGGCGAAATGTAATACGCGCCGACGCCGCCCGTGAGCCGTCGTCACGAGACGTTCATCTCGTTGCAACGATTCGTGCACGAAAATTCACCGTGCTTCGCTTCTCCCAGAATAATAAGCCTCGCGAAGGGCCACGGTCCGTACCGACGCCGTGGCCTTACCGATATGAGCTGCTCGACGGGCTGCGTGGGCTCGCCGCACTGGCGGTGGTCGGCACGCACCTTCGTGTAGGGGGCCTCGGGCACGAGGCGGTAATGCTGTTCTTCGTGATCAGCGGCTACTGCGTCGCCGCCGCCGCGGAGTCCTGCCGGCGCAAGGGACTGACCGTACGAGAGTTCATGTGGCGACGGCTGCGCCGGATCTATCCCCCTTATTTCCTGTCGATCGTCTTCTACACCCTGACGAGAGTCGTCAAGCTCGCGATCGTCGGCCGCGACTCTCTGCTGCGCCCGTGGACCGACTGGCTGCAGAACCTCACGCTGACGCAGTGGGTCTCGCTCTTGCGTCACCCGGTCGGCGATGCCGCGGCGAATCACACCCTCTTTGTTGCGGCGTACTGGTCGCTCGACTACGAGGAGCAGTTCTATCTGGTGATCGCTGTTGCGCTGCTGCTGGCGGTGAGACGCCGCGTGCCGATGATTGCAACGATACTTGCCCTGAGCGCCATCGGCTTCGCGTGGAATCTGGCGTTCCCGACGACATTGAGAGGTGTCTTCATCGAGTACTGGCTGCACTTCTCGCTGGGCGCGATGCTGTTTTATGTCCTATGCATCCTGCCGCAGCTCGCGACGCGAGCATCGTTCGTCGCGGCGGTCAGTGCGCTATTCGCATACTCCCTGGCGCGGATCCTGCCGTGGCACGCGCAACTCGACCTGGCGCCACGCCTCTGGATGGATCTTGCCGTCGCCTCCGGGTTTGCACTGGCCCTCTTCTTCGCCCGGCCTCTGAGCGCCCGCATCGCGCGCCAACTTCTGTGGCGGCCGATCGCGGCGTTGGGCGTGATCTCTTACAGCCTCTATCTCGTGCACCAGTTCAACCTGACTGTCGCCAGTACGGCGGCAAACCGGATCGCACCCCATTCCGGGGACGCCGTTCAGGATGGGATCCAGCTCGCCGTACTCCTCCTCATCGCCACGTTGTTCTGGTACTGCTGCGAACGGCCGTTTCTCAATCGTTCGCCCTCACCGCGAGCGCGTTCCTCCGCTGGCGAGCGCCCGCGAGCGCCCCTCGAGGTGGTGCCGCCCGCTTAGACTGGCGGCGTAATGGAGTCGGCACCCCTTCCCAGTTCGTCATCGCTGTGTCGTACCCAGCGGTTTTGGTGGCGAGAGCCGAAATTTGTCGCCGTGCTGAAAAACACCGTGCGGATAATGTCTGTGCATGCTGGGTTGAGCTGTAATCGGGGCTGGGGCAATCAGGATCATTATCAGTACGATCCGTCGCTGACTCGTAGGAGTACGAGTGGCCCTTGCGACGGAAAGCGTTCAGGAGATCATCCTATGAAGCGACCACTTATTCTCCTCCTCCTCGTACTCTGTTCACTACCTGCCTTTGCGCAAGTCATCGCTCCATCGGGCGATACGACGGGAGCGACCGATGGCGCCGCGATAAACTCAGCGCTCAGCACCCATCTGTCCGCGCAACTTGCCTGTAACGCCCATTACTATACCAATGTCTCGATTCAGGTCGTGGCAAGCGCGAGCTTCACTGGCTGCGGTACCAACACGCTCATCACGGGCGTCGGATCCATTACAGGCGGTATCGTTGAGATCTTACCTGCGGTGGTGACTGATACTATCGCCGCCCAACTGGTTGGTAACTTTCAGATCACGGGTGGTACCGCCACGAATGCCGTGTTGGCGGGAAGTAGAACGGAGGATAACGGCCCGGCCATCCTTGTGCATCTGTTCAATATCTGGGTCGCTGGAGGCCATTACACCGATGTGTTCTGGTTTAATACGTTCTTTAACAACGAGGTCGATAATATCGCGGCCGTTGGCTCGACCTTCAGTGTATCGGCCTCCTGCTTCCATTTCGATGGCCAAGTGAACGCCAATACTTTTAACACGCTGCTTGCGGATTGTGGTGCTCCCTACGGATTTTACATGGAGAACGATAACGAGACGAGTTCCAGCACCGGCAATACATTTAATGGACTCACGGCCGAAGGTGGTTGTCCGAGTGCAGGCTCGAGCGCCACATGCGCGGGACTCTACGTCGGTACTAGTTTCCAGGCCGATACATTCAACGGCTTTTACACCGAGAACGTGTTGCATCCTCTCGTTCTCGGAAACGCGGCGAGCAACAAAGTCTGCTCCGGCTTGACATTCAATAGTCCTACTTTTGGTGGTCCGGCGACTAGCACCAACCAAGTTGCGCTGGTCGATATCGATGATTGCGGCGCAGTAACCTTCACATCGCCGGCCTTCGGAATCTACGGCTTGGCGAGATCGGCGCCGTTGACATTCTCGGGCGGAGGTTGTTCGACTGAACCTACAGCCGTGGCGATCCCCAATCCATCGGGCATCATTAAGGCGGTAACACTCACCTATCCGGGCGCTGGCTGTACTTCGGCGCCGACCATTGCTGTTGGAGGAGCAGGAAGTGGCGCCAGTATCACAGCGACTGAGGCGGGTGGAGTTGTTACGGGACTCACTATCGCAGCAGGAGGCACCGGCTATACGCTCTCCGGGATCGTGCCACTCGTCTACAATACGATCAATAAGGCTGTGCTGATTACAGCTCCTACTTGTAACGATGGTCTTAATGCCTATGCATCGCCCTGCTGGCCGTGGATCGTAAGATCATCCGGCGGCTCGGGCGGAGTGACAATCAATGGTGATTCAATCTATGCCGGAAGTTATTTCGCGACTGGCTCGCTGCAATATACCGGCAACGGTAATCAGAATTACGCGACCTATATGAATCCTGCTGGATCTACGATCCTGCTCGGCGTCGTCCCGCAGGTCTATCCTTGAGACCCTTGGTGGTGATAACCGCGACCCCGCTGACCCTCCGCTCGCGACACGAAATTTGACCAGGTCTTCAGGCTGAGCGAGCCGTGGCTTCGTGATGGGCCGCGAGGA
>CAWEJB010000018.1:0-172949 GCA_963809305.1 uncultured Pseudomonadota bacterium | reverse complement strand
GAAGCTGACGTTCTACCACTGAACTACTCCCGCTTCTTATCTTTCAAGGCGCAAACCCTCTGTGAAGCAGCATCGCACACACGGCGGCAGATGGCAATTGTCCCTTCGTCGGTGGTTAAGGGAAGGGCGCCGCATGGCTTCCACTGCTTCAATTCTCTCGCAGCCATGCCGCGGGTCCGGTTCCCCGCTGTTCACCAGAGCCGGCTGTTTGCCCGGTTCATCTGATCCAGTTTGAATACCAGTTGTTGCACGCTAATTTCTTTATCGCGGGCTATGTTGTAGAAGGGGCATCCGTACACGTGCGTGAATCGCCCCCTGGTCCGACCTTCCGGTAGGTGCCGATCTTCAGCGTTACATCCATCTTGCCCAGTTCGGCTAAATCCAGATTCGCATCCACCACGCTTCCCGGTTTCAGCGTCTCGGATGTAACCGTCATGGATGAAAGGCCCACGCCGCCCACCGAAATGTCTTTCAGGTCCAAGACCGCCGGTTTGCCGTCCGGCATCTTCACCGTGGCTGTGCACGACTGGTTGATGATCGCCCGGAAGCGCTCGCGGCGCTGCAAATACTCCAGGTTTGCAGGCATCGGCGAGCGTAACGCTGTATTTCCTTCAAAGGTTGTCATAGACGCAGATGTCACCGAGAAGCGCACCGAAATGCCGCGTAGCGTCGAGTAGAAGTAGATCTTGGGGCTGGAAATTACCGCAGCTACTTCGTCCTCTCGGCCTGCCTCGTAGACGAAGTGTCGAGTCTTGCCGTCAGCCTCGAGGATCATCGAGCTCATCTTTTTGCCGCCGCTCAGGCCGACGGTGACGAAGGTCTGCGCGGTCTGCATATCTTTGATGATGCGCTCGATTTCGCTCGAAGAGGTGAGGATACAAGGATCTTCTTGCTCTTTAGTCGGGCTAGCTGGTCCCATATGCCATTCCTGAATGAGAGGTCTCGGCAGCCGCGGTCCGTCGCGAACAAGTGACAGCTACACGCAGCGCCCGAATTTCTATTGGCAGAATCCTCGCCGGAATAAAGTCCGGGGAGGATTCTCATCGATCCTCGGATAGGGCGTGAGCGTGCCCCAGGAGACGTCCTCAGAGATAGAGACCGCCGGGTGCGTTCTCTTTAGCGCTCACGGACCCGCATTTTGAGGGCGAATGGCGTCGGGGATGTCGACGCATTTCCCCGGCCACCTGCAGATGCAGGATAGTCGCGCTTATTCGCCATCGCGTTGCGCCCGCGCTTCCTTCACCATGTTGAGAAATCTGCGCGCAAGTTCGTGGATCCGATAATCCTGCCGATGGGTGAGGGCATCCTTGGGCAACAACTCTGCTCCCACGCCGATTGCGCTCGCTCCAGCAAGGATGTAGTCGAAGGCCGTGATCTGATTTACGCCGCCAGTGACAATTATCGGAATTTGAGGCAAAGGCACTTTGAGCGCGCGTATATAACCGGGTCCACCCTCCGCAGCAGCCGGGAAGATCTTCACAAAGTCCGCGCCCCCCTTCCATGCGGCGATGATTTCGGTCGGAGTAAGTGCTCCGGGAAACACCGCAACATCGGCTTTTCTGGCATAGGCTACTACCTCGGGAATGAACCCGGGGCTGGTGATAGAGCTTGCCCCGGCATCGATTGAGCGCCGGGCCGACTCCTCATTCAGCACGGTTCCAGCGCCCACGACCAGGTCGGGGTAGCGCTTGGCCAGATCTTCAATCACCGCTGGTGCCTCCGGCAAGGTCAGGGGGATTTCAATTACGGGTATTCCTCCGGTGTAGGCGGCTTCAGCCGCGAATCGCGCGTGCTCGGGCACTTTTACACGCGCACAAGGAATAGTCGCCGAATCTCCTCAATACGTTTTCCTACCTCTTTGCGCTTCATCTGTCTCCCATCTGAGGCCTCATGTTAAAAGCACTAGGATCGCTGTTTGGAATCGCGAAATAAGGACTCTGGCATTATGCACCCGCCGAACCGGAAGCTGCGTTCCTCAATTGCCTCCGGTGCGGGTGGTTGGAGCCACGCATCCATTCCTTACTCTTTCGCCCCCTGCTCCTTCGTCCCTCACCTCTTTCGCCCATTCCGATTCCGGTGCGGGCAGCACGTCATGTTCTCCGGCCAGCCAGACGTAGAGCGTTGGCAATAGGAACACGCTCATCATGAGCGCTGCAATCAAGCCGCCCACAATCACAATCGCAAATGGGCGCTGCGAGTCGGAGCCGATGGCGTGCGACAGGGCGGCAGGAATGAGCCCCAGCGTTGCTACCAGGCTGGTAATCATGATCGGCCGCAGGCGCAGGACTGCTCCTTCGACTGCGGCGTTCTTGGTGGTGAAGCCGTGAACGCGCAACTGGTTAATGTACTCCAGCATAATCACCCCGGTCTGCACCGAGACGCCGAAAGCGCGAGCATTCCGATGGCCGCCGAAACGCTGAAATTGGTATGCGTAAATAAAGAGCGCCATCAGACCGCCCAGCGGCGCCAGCAGTTCATTGAGCATGATGAGCGCCGCCCACTTGAACGAGCGGAACATGAGGTAAAGGATCATGAAGATAAGAAGAACCGTCACCGGCGTAACGAGCGCGAGCCTCGCATCGGCCCGTTGCTTACTCTTGTACTCTCCGCCGACCGGGCGTGATAACCCGTGGGGAGTTGCACCTGATCGTGGACTCTCTTGATGGCAGCCTTCACGCCCTCGCTCGATATGCCCGTGGCCGCAATGGAGTGCATCGTGTAGCGCAGTACACAGACGATCTCGGTCGCGAGGACGGATTGGAGGATGGCGATCGCCTGGGTGACGTCGCCTTTGTAACTTTGCGTCACGTTACCGGTTTCAAGATGGTTGCGGGCGCGGTCGCGCAGGGTTTTCACGTCGGTGAGAAACGGCTGGTCGCGATCGCCCTTCGGCACTGCTTTCGTCATCGCTGTCTCCGGTAACCTCGGTGCGCTTCCACGCATTGACAAGCAATCAGCACTCCCGGGCAACCGAACCGGCTACACGAGCCTGAGATCGGGCGGTCGATGAAGCCCGTAGCGGCCCTGGAAAGGCCTCTTAAGCGCGCGTCTCGAGCTCATCCGCGTGACAGCGAAAATAGATCCCTCACAGCGGCGTAACATGCACAAGCTGCAGCTTCCAGGCCGGGCCCATCGAGGATCTCGAGCTCGCCCCGGCTGTAGCGAATGAGCTTCCGTTTGCGCAGAGCGCTGGCGGCCCGGGTCACGCCCGCACGGCGTACGCCGAGCATGTAGGCGAGAAATTCATGCGTAATGTAGAAGCTGTCGGCATGCGCCCGGTCGCGTGTCATCAGGAGCCAACGGGCGAGCCGCGCCTCGATGAGGTGGAAGCGGGTGCAGCCAGCCGTCTGAGCCAACTGCGCCAGTGTCAGATAGAGATAACGGTTCAGGTTTCGTTGCAGTGCCGGGCTGCGAGTGAGCTCACGGCGAAACGTCGCGCCCTCCATTCGCCAGGCGGAGCCCGCACCCTGCACCAGGGCGTTCAGGGGCGCGGTGTTCACGCCCAGCATCATCCACGTGCCCAGCATGCCTTCGTCGCCGACCAGGCCGACTTCGAGGCCAGCGTGGCCGTCGGTTGGAGCGATCAGAGAGATGAAGCTGTCGATCGGGAAGAAGACGTGGCGCAAGCGCTCGCCAGGCGCGCAGAGCATTTCGGCAATGCGGAGCTCGACTCGCTCGCAGCCTGCGAGCAGACGCTGACGATCCCCGCGAGGCACGGCGGTGAGCAGGCGATTTCTCGCTTCGGATTGCGCGGGCAGTGACACGAAATTCCCCCGTCGGGCGTGCTGAGAAATCCATTTGCGTCGCCGCAGCATGGCAGACGGTCCCGCTACGATCTGTTCGGTGGGACACCAACCAGGCGCCGGGAAAATAACTGCGAAAGGTAGCTGCATGCCGAGAATCACACGGTCGCCGATGAACGCTCCTGCGAGGGCGTGTCCTCAAAGGCGCTCCTGCTGAGGTACGGAAGCTCATCGGCCGCTACTGCGATGCCCGTGAAGCCATCGGTGATGTCAATCATCTCAGTCGTTTACTGTGGGCGCAGGCCAGCGTACCTTGCGGCGGCTAACCCAACCATGCATCCACGCTCTTCGTCCCAGAGCTTCAACCGAGCGCACCCGAGGCTCGTCCGCAAGGTCAGACGCGGCGCACTCTGCAGCAGCGGACTCGATTCGAACGCGGCACGGAGCCGATAGTTCGGGATGCGCGGCGCCAGGTGGTGAATATGGTGGTAGCCAATATTGCCGGTGAACCAATGCAGGACCCGCGGCAGATCGTAGTGGGAGCTGCCCATGACTGCGGCTTGACCGTAATTCCATGAGCTTCGGCGGCGCCAATAGGTATCCTGGAAAGTGTGCTGCACGTAGAACAGCCAAATGCCCAGCGCGCCGGCGACGGCCACCACGGGAAGCTGCACCAGCAGCAGCGTGCGCAAATCCAGTAATGAGACACCGGCGCCTGCGGCGATCAGGAGCATCAGATCATTGAGCAGCACACTGGCCCACTCCTTGCGCCATGACAACGGCAGACCGATCGGCAGCCGATGCTTGATCAAAAACTGGTACGTTGGGCCGAGTCCGAGCAACACCGGCATGCTGCGATAGCTGCGATAGAGAAAGCGACCCCAGCGGGTGCGTTCCCGATACTCCGCTACGGTCAACGTGCGGATGTCGCCGAGCTCACGCCGATCGAGGTTTCCCGAGGTCGCGTGGTGCAGGGCGTGAGTCTTCTTCCAGTAGCCAAAGGGGAACAGTGTGAGCAGCCCCAGGCAGGCACCGACCCATTGATTGGCTCGCCGGCTGGCGAAGTAAGAGCCATGCCCACAATCGTGCTGAATGATGAATAACCGCACGTATAGGCCCGCGGCAGGCAGCGCCAGCAACAGAGTCCAACCGTGGCCCCACCGAGAATGGACGCTCCAGGCCATCAGCCCCCACAGCAGTGCGAACGACGCCAGCGTGCTACTCAATTGCCACAGGCCCCGTCCCCAGGACGGGCGCTCGAATCGAGCACACAACTGGCGCACATCGCCGCGGCTAACGGCCTGAACCGTTGGTAGCACATCGGCCTGCGACGCATTCGTCTCCACGCAAAGATTCTCCGGGGATGCTGCCGCGATGTCTGTGCGTCGGCGTACGGATGCCGCCGACGCACCCTTGTAGTATTGCGATCGCGCCAAGCGCAATGAGGCGAGTGGTTTGAATAGAGGGAGCGAAAAGGTGAATACGGTAGCCACCAGCTGGAAGCGGCTCTCCGACTGGCCGCAGCAGCATGAAGGTGCCCGCAGCACTCGCGGCGGCCACGCGCCGGCTACCCAGGTCAACGAAGCGCAACAGGTGGCGACCTGGGAGAATGAGGGCGGGCAGTCAGTGCACCCCACGGAGCCCCTGAGAATCTTGATCGTCGATGACGATATCGACTCGTCGAGCTCATTGGAGCTCATGTTGCGCGCATCGGGCTATTCGGAGACGCGCGTCGCCTATTCCGGCCATGCCGCGCTCGCCATTGCGGCGGCCTTTCAACCCTCAATGGTGCTGCTGGAGCTCGGTCTGCTGGATATGAGCGGCTATGAATTGGGCGGCATGTTGCGCGAGCGCGCCCAAAGCCATGACCTGCGATTGATCGCGCTGACCTCCAGCCGTAAACACGCCGGCCGCGAGCTCGCTCGGGTGGCCGGATTTGAGCGCTATCTCCTGAAGCCCGTCACTGCAGTCGATCTGGCGGCACTCATGGCAGATGTACGGAGGTCGCGATGAAGAGAGGAGCCCGACTATGAAGATTCGTCCGCTTCATGACCGTGTCATGGTGAAGCGCCTGCGAAGGACGAGCATGCGCATGGCGGCATGCCGGGTGGAGGCGGAATGGGCGGGATGGGTATGTGAGAAGAGGTGAGCTCCCATCTCGAGAATGGCAGGGAGGCTGCACGGCACGAGCGGGCCATCAGCGCGCTGACTCAACGTACGGGAGTTCCGCTTGCAGAAGTCCGTGCGCTGTTTACTGAAGAATTTGCGCGCCTCGCGCGAGGCGCGACGGTGCGCTCGTATCTGGTTACGCGCACCGCATCGAACGTGCTCGCCGCGCTGCGCGGCAAGCGGCGGCAGTCCCTGCAATAGAGATCGTGCCGAGGCGCCGGCCCGGAAGGTCCGTGCGGCTCCAACCAATGGCACCGATCACGACACCATCGCGTGCAGCAGCGCGGGAATCTCGATCGTGGCGAACTGTGTCAGCGTGTCGCAGACTGCGTAGGGCAGGATGATGCGACCGTTGTAGCGCATCGCACCGCATGTGTATACGACGTTCGGGACGTAACCCTCGCGCGCGGAGCGCTCGGGGCGCAGCAGCGGCTCCGGCAAGCGGGCGAGGACCTTGGAAGGGTCCCGTTTGTCCAGAAGAGCCGCCCCGATGGAATATCTTCTCATCGGCCCGACGCCGTGGGTCAGCAGCAGCCAGCCCTCGTCTAGATCTATCGGCGACCCGCAATTCCCGATCTGAACGAACTCCCAGGGAAATCGCGGCTCCAGGAGGGCCACGCCTTCGTCCCAGGAGTAGAGGTCGTCGGAATAGATGAGGTAGAGGTTCTCGTTGTCCTGTCGCCCGATCATGGCGTAATGGCCATTGATCTTTCTCGGGAACAGGGCCATGCCCTTGTTGCGTGCCGCCGTACCGGTGAGCGGCGTCAGCGTGAAGCGCTCGAAGTCGGTGGTCTCCAGCAGCTCCGACCTGATCGACCTGCCGTTGTAGGCAGTGTAGGTTGCGTAGAAGGTCTTGCGGCCCTCGTCGTGGAACTCCACGAGGCGGGCATCCTCAATGCCGTTTGACTGTGCGTCGGTGACCGGCATTATCACACGTTCGTTGATATCGCCACTGGCCTCGAATATGACTTCGGTGGCCTCGCGGGATGTAGGGCCAACGCGCCGCTGCAGGTCTGGGATCGACGCAAGCCGCGGGTTGGAGTCCATGGTAACGAGGCCTGCGGGCGCGACGACGCCCGATCTGAATGTCAGCGATGACACATGGCCTTCCCCGACAGCCCGCAGGCTCAAGATGACACGGCGCTCCCCGCTTTGCAGCGCGGACTGATCTGGATGAGCGACTATGCTCGGATTGAACAGCGCCGCCGCTTCGAAGGAGTACTCGTGCAGAAAGTAGGCGCCGATGAGTTGGCGTTGTACCTGCGTCAGCGGAGATTGCGCGGAGTGAACGACTTCCACCGCATCGGCGCGGGTCTCAAACGCGCTCTCGAGCCGCCGGTGGCGGCCCTCGAAGCTCTCGAGCACTTCCGCCAACTGCCGGTGCGCGGTCTCGGAATCGAGCGCGAGAATCCGATCGACAATGTGCGTGATCCGCTTCCTATCAGGCGGGTTGAGATCCCGTGGCTCGGTGGTCGGCCTGAACTGCCGCATCACCACTCTCCCTGGATCGGGGCGCAGACAGAGGGACTGACGATTGACTAATGGCGTGGGGGGCAAGACTTCTCCGATTCTCGCGAATGTCATGTGAGGCCGTCAGTTGCCGGCGGCGGTCTGGAGCGCATATGAGGGAGCCTTGCCTTGCAGGCGGCCGAACTCACGCATGTCGCTGAGGCTGAGAAGATAGGAGACGGCGGATTCGCCGCCCCGGTTCTCGTTGGGGCGATCCGGATGCAAGCCATCGCGGCAACTGCCGGTTTCGAGATCGACCAGCGGCAACGACAGATCGTTACGGCCGAAGAACCACGCCAAGGCGCGTTCCGCGTGGGCCCGCCAGGTGTCATCACCGTCGGCACGCCACGCGGCGAAGCACGCGGCGATCGATGCGGCGGCTTCCAGAGGCTGCTGATCGAAGGCCTCGGGGTGCATCCGCTTGGCGCCGAAGGTGCTCGAGCCGACAGGCCTGAAGTAGCCCCGCGGAGCGATCTGCAGGCTCATGAGCCAGCGTAGAGAGCGCAGGCCGGCGGCTACCTGGCGCGGCTTACCGATCGAGTCGCCGGTCACGATCAGGGCCTGGGGCAACCTCGCATTGTCATAGGCCAGCCCATCCTCGAACCACTGCCAGTCGGGGGTCTCGACTGCCGTCATGATGGCGAGCAGCCTGTTGGCCAGGAGCTCCTTCAGGCTCCGCGCGCCGGCATGTTCAGCGACGGCAGCGCAATACGCGTCCAAGCCGAGCAGCGTGAAACTCCACGCGCGCGGCGAGGTAAAGCCTTCTACAGCCGGCAGCGCCTCGGCGAACAGGGCTGCGGCCCAACGCCGACGCGAGTGGTCGTGATCGCTGCGCGCGCATACGCCCAGGGCCCAGAGCGCGCGCCCATGGCTGTCCTCCGACCCCGTGTCAGAATGCCAGCGTCGATCGAAGCCCATGAAGTTGCGGAAGCGCCTGGTTTCGGGATTCCAGGCGTGCTGCAGGAATGCCGCGAAGCGGCTCGTCAGGATTTCGGGCAGAGGCGACTCGCCCGCCCGGCCGAGCTCACAGGCGAGGAGTAGGGCTCGCGCGTTGTCGTCGGTGCAATAGCCATGCAAGCGATCGGCAACCGCATGCACCGCATGCTGAAGCAGGCCGGTATCATCGCAGAGAGACAAAAAATGGCGGGTCGGCGTGGTCCGCGCAGCCTGATGGCCGCGGTGGGCGGCGCTCGAGTCCTCCCCCCGCCGCGCCGCAAGCTGCAGCGGACCGCCCTTCGCCGCGCTCTCGAAGAGTGCGCGGTAGCGCTGGGCTATTCTCGGCCATGTCATCGGCCTGCCTTCGGCATAGGCGCGCTCGCGCATCGCGAGTCGCCTGGGCTCGTCACTCAGCAATCCGGCGATTTCGCGCCCGAGCGCTGCGACATCGCCAAAGGGCACGAGCACGCCGCGACCCTCTCCCAAGAGCTCACGCGCGTGCCAATAGGGTGTCGAGACCACTGCCTTGCCCAGCCCGAAGCTGTAGGCCAGGGTACCGGATGTCAGCTGCGCCTCGTTGAGGTAGGGCGTCGCGTAGACATCGCACATCGAGATGAAACGCAGCAGCATCGCCTGATCGACGAACTGGTCGAGAAAGACTACGTGGTCTTCGATTCCAAGCGCGCGCACTCGCGCCATCAGGCCGCTGCGATAGGTCTCGCCTTGCTCGCGGATGAGATTCGGGTGCGTCGCTCCGAGCACGACGTAGACGGCCGCGGCGTTGCTCTTGAGGACTTCCGGCATCGCGTCGATCATCACTTCGATTCCCTTGCTGGGAGAGAGCAGGCCGAAAGTCAGAATGACCGGACGCCCGTTGAAGCCGAGGGCGCTTTTCGCCTCGTCCGGCTCGACGAACGCGCAATCGGGAGTTCCGTGAGGGATGACCTCTATCTTCGCGGCCGCCACCTGATAAACGGTGCGCAGCAATTCCCGGCCTTTTTCGGCCATGACGACGACGCGGGCGGAAGCATCGACGATGCCGCCGAGAACGCGGCGCTGCGCCGGCGTCGGCTGCGCGAGTACGGTATGCAGGGTGGTGACGATGGGCATGGCGAGCCGACTGACAAGCGCCATGATGTGGCCGCCGGCCTCGCCGCCGAAGATGCCGAATTCGTGCTGCAGCGAAACGACTTCGCACCGCGTGCGGTTCAGGACGTCGGCCGCACGCTCATAATCTCCCAGCCTGCGGTCATCGATCTGCAGACTAACTATGGGCGGGTAGTCATAGGTACGGCCGTAGTCGTTCATCGCGACGATGCCGCAGCGCTCGTTTGGCGCCGATCTCTCGATGGCCTGTTGCAGATCGGTCGTGAACGTTGCGATACCGCAACGACGCGGCAGCGAATTCCCGATAAACACGAATCGTCCGGGCGGACTCATGGCGCCCCCTCGGCAGGGGGCTTGGGCACGGTGTGAATGCGGGCCTGCTCGACCGCCATGAGGATCTCCTGGTTGACGATATCTGCGTCAGGCGCACCGCTCTCGTTTTCCCAGCAGCTGCCCACCCTCGGCAGAAGATGCGATAGTCTCACGAGCGATAGGGGAGCTTGGCCGCGCCAGGCCGCGCATCTGTACGGGCTTCTATCGTGTCCGAAAATCGCGGCGAGCTCGGTGCGGCAGCGAACATACGGACGGCGCCGGGATAGAAACCGCACGGAGCGGGCCCGGTTTTTGCTCATCGCGTCCGATGGCAAGCAAAAATCGGTTGTGGAAGAAGCCTGCCAGCCATCCGCCGACGACGGACGTGATGAGTGACACCAGCGCGCTGCCGAAGGCCACCCACATCAGGGTCGCTACATAGTGCGCGGCCTGTGTCGGGTTCGCGGCCGGGCCGCCGGTCTGCGGCATCATATTGACGATTGCCACATGCATCAAACCGCTGGCCGCGAGTAATGCCGTTGATGCCATGGAGAGGCCCCCCACCGTCAGACCGCGAACCACTCCCATCTCAGTGTCATCGCCGCCGTCGAACCAACTCGCGAACATGCCGCCCACCCATGATGATCTGAGCGCCTGGCGTCATCGGTCTGGAAAGGGGGCATTAATATTTGCGAACTAGACCGGTGAGCACACGAGGCAGGTGCCGACGTGAACTACCCTCACATACCGCGGTGCGTTTGGTATCCTTTGCCTAAAGGCTTCCGACTTCTGCGGGCGACCGTGGAAAGCCAGTCCAGCCTGGGGGTATTCCAGGGGGCATTTGATCACCTTGGGCGGGGCGGATAGGATTGTTTTTCAAGGACTTATCTGAGCACCTACAATCCCACCCTCTCCGCCAGCTTGAAACGGGGGCAGTTATCATGATGCGGAAACTCCTGGCGGAGTTCATTGGGACGGCATGGCTCGTCCTGGGCGGCTGCGGCGCGGCGGTGCTGGCGGCTGCTTTCCCAAAGCTCGGAATCGGCTTCGTCGGAGTCGCGCTTTCCTTCGGATTGACGCTGCTGACGATGGCCTATGCGATCGGCCATGTGTCAGGTTGCCACATCAATCCGGCTGTGTCGGTGGGTCTGTGCGCCGGCGGTCGCTTCAGAGTCGCGGATCTCCCCGGCTACATCATCGCCCAGGTTCTCGGCGGTCTCGCCGGCGCGGGCGTGCTCTACCTGATCGCCAGCGGCCACGTCGATTTCAGCACCGCGGGAGGCTTCGCCAGCAACGGGTACGGAGCGCACTCGCCCGGCGGCTATTCCCTGATGTCAGCTTTCGTGTGTGAAGTGGTGATGACGTTCGGCTTCCTGTTCGTCATCATGGGCGCAACGCACGGCAATGCTCCCAGAGGCTTTGCCCCGCTCGCGATCGGGCTGTGTCTGACGCTGATTCACCTCATCAGTATTCCCGTAACCAACACGTCGGTGAATCCTGCGCGCAGCACAGGACCGGCCCTGTTCGTCGGCGGCTGGGCGTTGCAGCAGCTTTGGCTGTTCTGGGTTGCGCCCCTCATCGGCGGCGCGCTCGGCGGCTTCGTGTATCGCTGGCTGAGCCCGGAGGCGCCCAAGCCCGCTCAGGTCATCGGCGACTGAGGGCGGGGGCGGAGTCGCAACAAGCTGTGAATCACCAGGTGATCGAGCGCCTGCGGCGCGTGTTGCCCGCCGGCGCGGTGCTGTCGCGCCCCGAAGAACTGAAGCCTTACGAGTGCGATGCGTTGACGATGTACCGTCAGACGCCGCTTGCCGTAGCGCTTCCCGTGGATGAGGCGCAGGTCGCCGCGGTGCTTCGTCTCTGCTACGAGGCGAGAGTGCCGGTGATCGCGCGCGGCGCCGGTACGGGACTCTCGGGCGGTGCGACTCCTCGGCCGGACGCCGTGCTGCTGTCACTGGCGCGGTTGAGCCGCATCATCAGCGTCGACCCGCTGTCCCGCACCGCGCGGGTGCAGCCTGGAGTGCGCAACCTCGCCATCTCGGAGGCGGCCGCGCCGCACAATCTCTACTATGCGCCGGATCCCTCGAGTCAGATCGCCTGCACCATCGGCGGTAATGTCGCCGAGAACTCCGGCGGCATTCATTGTTTGAAATACGGCCTGACCGTGCACAACGTGTTGGCGCTGCGCGTGGTGGACGTGACGGGCCAGGTGCTGGAGGTCGGCTCGGCGGCGCCGGATGCGCCCGGCTACGATCTGCTCGCGCTGCTGACCGGATCCGAGGGGCTGCTCGCTGTGGTCACCGAGGTCACCGTGCGCCTGATTCCCAGGCCCGATTGTGCCCGGGTGGTGCTCGCCGTCTTCGATGACCTGGCCAAGGCCTGCCGAGCCGTGGCCGATGTGATCGCGGCGGGCATCATTCCCGCTGGCCTCGAGATGATGGATCGGCCCACCATCGCCGCCGTGGAGCCCTTCGTCCGTGCGGGCTATCCGCTCGATGCCGAGGCGATCCTGCTGTGCGAGTCCGACGGCGCACGCGAGGAGGTCGCGGAGGAGATCCTGCGCATGGAGGCCGTGATGCGCAGCGCGGGTGCCACGGAATGTCGCGTATCGCGCGATGAGGCCGAGCGACTGCGTTTCTGGGCCGGACGCAAGGCGGCGTTTCCAGCGATGGGTGCGCTGTCACCCGACTACTACTGCATGGACGGCTCCATTCCCCGCAAGCGGCTCGCGGCAGTGCTGCAGGCGATCCGCCAGATGGAGGTCAAGTACGGCCTGCGCTGCACCAACGTCTTTCATGCCGGCGACGGTAACCTGCACCCGCTCATCCTCTTCGATTCCAACATCGCGGATGAGGTTGCCCGGGCGGAGGCGTTCGGCGGCGAGATCCTCGAGCTTTGCGTGCGCGAAGGCGGCAGCATCACCGGTGAGCACGGCGTTGGAATGGAGAAGATCGACCAGATGTGCGTGCAGTTCGGCAGCGCCGAGCTCGAAACCTTCCATGCGATCAAGCACGCCTGGGATGAGCGCGGGCTGCTCAATCCCGGCAAGGCGGTGCCGACACTGCATCGCTGCGCGGAGTTCGGGCGCCTGCGCGTGCATGGTGGCGAGGTCCCACACCCCGAGCTGCCGCGCTTCTGATGTCCGATCTGCACTCTCTGCAGGGACGGATTCGCGCCGCGGCCGCGGCGGGGCGGCTGCTTTGCATTCGCGGCAATGGCAGCAAGAGCTTCTACGGCGGGCCGCTCGAGGGCGAGCCCGTGGATGTCAGCTCGCTCTCCGGCATCACGCACTGCGAGCCGACCGAGCTCGTGATCTCGGCGCGGGCGGGGACGCCGCTCGTGGAGCTCGAGCGCGAGCTCGCCGCGCACCGTCAAATGTTGGCGTTCGAGCCGCCGAGGTTCGATGGGCGCGCCTCCCTCGGCGGCGCAGTGGCGAGCGGTCTGTCGGGGCCACGTCGCGCCTACTGTGGGGCGGTGCGCGACTTCGTGCTCGGTGTCGAGATGATCGACGGTCGCGGCGAGCTGCTGCGCTTCGGGGGGAGGGTCATCAAGAATGTTGCGGGGTTCGATGTGTCGCGGCTGATGGCCGGCAGCCTCGGCACCCTGGGTCTGCTCACGGAGATCACCTTGAAAACCGTGCCGCGGCCCCAGGCGGAATGCACGGTGCGACTCGAGCTGGATCAGCCGCGAGCACTCGAGTCCATGACGAACTGGGCTACTCGGCCCTTGCCGCTTTCCGCAACGGCATGGCATGACGGCATACTGCACGTGCGTCTGTCGGGCGCGGACGCGGCAGTGCGCGCCGCGCGCGAGGCTTTGGGTGGCGAGACCCTGAACGATGCCGATGAGTACTGGGAGAGGGTGCGCGAGCAGCGGCTGGCATTCTTCGCGACGGCCGAGGAGCTCTGGCGGGTCTCGTTGCCGGCCCACTCGCCGGTGCTGCCGCTTGCGGGACCCACGCTGATCGAATGGGGTGGATTGCTGCGCTGGCGCCCTGGTCCGCAGGACGGCGGGGCACTGCGGACTCTCGCCGCGCGTTACGGTGGGCACGTCACCCTGTACCGCGCTCCCGTGAAGCCGCGCGAAGGGCCGTTCCAGCCCTTGCCCGCCGCCATGCTGTCGGTCCACAAACGTCTCAAGACCGCATTCGACCCGCACGGTATCTTCAATCGCGGTCGCCTGTACCCGGATCTATAACCAGTGCAAACCAGACTGAGCCCCGCTTTCCTCGAGACGGCCGACGGCCGGGAGGCCGACGGCATCCTGCGCAAATGCGTGCACTGCGGCTTCTGCACGGCCACCTGCCCGACCTATCAGCTATTGGGCGATGAGCTCGACGGTCCTCGCGGCCGCATCTACCTGATCAAGGAGATGCTGGAGGGCGCCGAGCCTTCGCGCACCACTCAGTTGCACCTCGATCGATGTCTGACTTGCCGCGCCTGCGAGACTACTTGTCCCTCGGGTGTTCGTTACGGCCGGCTGCTGGATATTGGCCGCCATCACATCGAGCGGATAGTGCCTCGGACGCTGCGCGAGCGGTTATTCAGGCGCGCATTGCTGGCTGTCGTTCCCTATCAGAAGCGATTTGCCGCGCTGCTCGGGCTGGGGAGAGCATTTCGGCCGCTGATGCCGCGAGCGCTGCGGCGAGCGGTGCCGGTCGCGCGTCCGCCGGGCGCTTGGCCAGCCGCGCGTCATCCGCGCCGTATGCTGGTGCTCACGGGCTGCGTGCAGCCAGCCGCCGCTCCTGAGATCAACGCCGCCGCCGCCCGCGTATTGGATCGGCTGGGCATCTCGCTGATCGCGGTGAATGATGGCTGCTGTGGCGCGCTGGCGCACCACTTGTCCGAGGAGGATCGGTCCCGGCGGCAGATGCGGCGCAACATCGATGCCTGGTGGCCACAGATCGAGCGCGGCGCCGAGGCGCTGGTCGTCACCGCGAGCGGATGCGGTGCGATGATCCGCGATTATGGCGCCCTGCTGCGTGACGACCCGGAGTACGCGCGCAAAGCGGAACGGATCTCCGAGCTGTTTCGCGATATCAGTCAGGTGGTTGCGCAGGAGCTCGCGGGCGCAGCCGCGCTGCTCGAGGCCGTTCCGGTGCGCGATGCTCGTCTGCGGGTGGCCTTGCATTCGCCATGCACGCTGCAACACGGCCTGAAGCTCCGCGGCATCGTCGAGCCGCTGCTCGAGCGGGCGGGGTGCACACTGACATCCGTTGCTGACGGTCACCTCTGCTGCGGCTCGGCTGGCAGCTACTCCCTGATGCAGCCGGAAATCTCGCGCCAGCTCAAAGCCAACAAGCTGGCGACGCTGCAGGCGGATGCGCCCGATGTCATCGCCACGGCGAACATCGGTTGCCTGCTGCACCTCGCCTCGGGCACCGACCGTCCGGTCCGGCACTGGGTCGAAGTGCTGGCGCAGATACTGGCGACCGATTGACAGCCGGCCCCGCCTACTGGTACTGACCGTGACTCGGCGAGTAAGTGCCGGCGCGCTGCCGAGGCGGCTCAAACGCGGCTAGACCCCGAAAGTGCGGGCCACGAAGTAGATGCCGAGCCCGAGGAATATCGCGCTCGCGACGTAACGCAGCGTTTTGAGGGGTAGGCGGTCTGCGAAGGCCTTGCCACAGAAGATCACCGGCGCATTGGCGAGCATCATGCCGGTCGTGGTCCCCGCGACTACCGCGAGCAGGTTGGAGTAGGCGGCGGCCAACGCGAGAGTGGCAATCTGCGTCTTATCGCCGATTTCGGCGATGAAGAAGGTAATCAGAGTGGCGACGAACGCGCTCTTGCGCTTTCCGTCTGCAGACGTCTCGTCCAAGGTATCGGGTTTCAGCGTCCACAACGCCATGACGATCATGCTGACACCGACGGCGGTATCGAGGATCCGCGGTGTGAGCGCGCGTCCGAGCCGCTGGCCGACGAGCGCGGCAATGGCATGATTGGCAATGGTGGCGCAGAAAACGCCGGCGAGGATCGGCCAGGGCCGCCGAAAACGTGCCGCGAGCATCAGGGAGAGAAGCTGGGTGCGATCGCCCATCTCCGCCACGGCCACGGTGGACAAGCTGATCAGGAAGGATTCCATCGGGGACCTCGACCGAGCGGGGCGAATTACCACGGCCGAGTACCCCGTCGCTCGCACCGAGGGCTTCAGCCGTTGGTCTCGCCAGGCCGCTGAGGCCCCATACGCCACGGGCGGAATCGCCCAAGTATGTTGACGTACGGTCCGGCTCGAAGCCGGTCGACTACTCCCCAAGGGGGAGCGCTTTGTAGCAGAGCATCCGGGTGCGGTGCAAGCACGAGGTCGCGGCTCATTCGCCGCGACATCTCGGGCCGGAGCCGTCCAGCGCGCTCGCTGCCGCCGTTTGCTATCATCATCGCGAAGATTTTGGGCCCTGCGTATAAGCTTTTGATTTCAAAAGATTAGCGCTCGAGCTCTTTGAGCCATGGTGGCCCGTGTCGGCTACTCCGCGACGACCAGTCGTGAACCCCGTCAGGGCCGGAAGGCAGCAGCGGCAGCGGCGATGTCGGGTGCCGGAGCTTTCGCTGATGCGGGCCGCCTCCATTTCGAGGCGAATCGATGACTGAGACCTACACGGCGCTGGCGCGCAAGTGGCGGCCACGGGCCTTTGCCGAGCTGGTCGGCCAGGACCACGTGCGCCGCGCGCTCGTGAACGCGCTCGAGACCGGGCGCGTACATCACGCCTTTCTTTTCACCGGTACCCGCGGCGTGGGCAAGACCACCATCGCCCGCATTCTCGCCAAGTGCCTCAACTGCGAAACCGGAGTCACGCCCACGCCCTGCGGGCAGTGCGCCAGTTGCAGAGAGATCGACGCCGGGCGCTTCGTCGATCTCATCGAGGTCGATGCGGCCTCGCGCACCAAAGTCGACGATACCCGCGAGCTGCTCGACAACGTGCAGTACGCCCCGACCCGCGGCCGCTACAAGGTGTACCTGATCGACGAAGTACACATGCTATCGACGCACTCTTTCAACGCGCTCCTCAAGACGCTCGAGGAGCCGCCGCCGCACGTGAAATTCCTGCTCGCCACCACCGATCCGCAGAAGCTGCCGGTCACGGTGCTGTCGCGCTGCCTGCAGTTCAACCTCAAGCGGATTCCAGTCGCGCAGATCGCGGCGCATTTGCGCGCCATCCTCGAGAAGGAAGGCATCGAGTTCGAGGCGGCCGGCCTGGCTCTGGTCGCGCACGCTGCGGACGGCAGCATGCGGGATGGGCTGTCGCTTCTCGATCAGTTGATTGCCTTCGGCGGCGGGCGGGCCGGCGAGGTGGAGGCCCGTGCCATGCTCGGCACGATCGCCAGAGATCACGTGTTGCAATTGACGGAGCGGCTGGCGGCCGGGGATGCAGTGGAGCTGCTGCGGCAGGCGCAATCACTGGAGGAGTGGGCGCCGGATTACGCCCAGGTTCTTGACGAGCTGGCCTCGCTCCTCACGCGGATCGCCCTGAAACAGGTCGTGAAGGACTTCGACGGCGACGACCTCTATCCGCCGGAGCTGCTCGAGCGGCTGGCTGGCGCCATCCCTCCCGAGGACGTCCAGCTCTATTACCAAACGGCGATCGTCGGGCGGCGGGACCTTGCCCTCGCTCCCGATCCGCGCACAGGGTTTGAGATGGTGCTGCTGCGGATGATCGCCTTCCGGCCACAAGCGGCAGCCGGCGAGTCGCGCGCAACAGGATCGCCTCCGAGCGCGAGAAGCGCGGCTCCCGTTCCGGCTCCGTCCCCGGTCGCGCCCAAATCCGGCCCGAGCTCGGCAGCGTCGGTCTTCGCGACGGCATTGACGCCTGCTGCCGCGCAAGTCGCCGTTCAAAGTGGCGGTCAGGAATGGGCCGCCATCATTTCCGCTATCGAGCTGCAGGGGGCGGCGCGTCAACTGGCGACGCATTGCGTGCTCGTCGGCCGTGAGGGCGCCGTCGTGCGCCTGGCGCTCGATCCGCGCAGCAAGTTCATGCGAACCGCCGCCGTGGAGGAAAAGCTCGCTCAGGCGCTCGGGAAGCACTATGGCGAGCCCGTGCGGCTGGAATTCACGGCCGTGATCCCGCAGGCCGAGACTCCGGCTCAGGCCGGCCAGCGCGTCTCGCAGGAGGAAGCCGAGTCGGCGCGACGCGCCTTCGAGGCCGACCCCGGGGTCCAGGGGTTTCGCGACCGTTTCGGGGCCACGATGCTTCCGGAAACCATCCGGCCCGTAAAATAGCGGTTTGCAACCAGGAGTAGTCCGTGCCCAATTTCAACAACCTGATGAAGCAGGCCGCGGCCATGCAGGCCAACATGCAGAAGGTCCAGGAGGAGATCGCCACCCTGGAAGTGGTCGGCGAGGCCGGTGGTGGCATGGTGAAGGTGACCATGAGCGGCCGGCATGAGACCCGCCGCGTGCAGATCGAGCCCGCCGTGATCGGTGAGGACCGCGAGATGCTCGAGGATCTGGTCGCCGCAGCCGTGAACGATGCCGTTCACAAAGTGGAAGCGAAGGTGCAGGAGAAGATGTCCGCCATGACGGCTGGCCTGCAGCTTCCTCCGGGCGTGAAATTGCCGTTTTGAAACACTCGCCCCGTCTCGCCCAGCTGATCGAAGCCTTGCGTTCGCTCCCCGGCGTCGGGCCGAAGACAGCGCAACGCATGGCCTTCCATCTCCTGCAGGACGGGCGTCCGGCGGCGCGGTCGCTGGCGCGGGCGCTCGATGGGGCGCTCGATTCCGTGACACGCTGCCGGCGCTGCCGCATGCTCACAGAGGAGGAGCTGTGCTCGATCTGCGCCGCCCCGCAGCGCGAGACATCGCTACTTTGCGCGGTGGAATCGCCGGCGGATGTCGTCGCCATCGAGCAATCGGGCAGTTACCGGGGACGTTACTTCGTTCTCATGGGACACCTGTCGCCGCTCGATGGCGTTGGGCCCGAGCAGCTCGGCATCCGTGAGCTCGAGGCCATCCTCGAGGAGGGCGCGGTGCGCGAGTTGATTCTGGCGACCAATCCGACGGTCGAGGGCGAGGCCACGGCGCATTTTCTCGCGCAGCTCGCCACTCGCCGCGGACTGCGCGCAAGCCGGATCGCGCACGGCGTGCCGATCGGCGGGGAGCTCGAGTACGTCGATGGCGGCACGCTGGCCCATGCGCTTGCGGGACGCCAGACGGTGATCTGAGCTCACCGGCGCTGTCTTGGCCCTCTGGCGGCTGTCAGCTCCTCGGCAAGCCGCCGCAGCCTCCGATAGCTCTCGTAGCGTCTGGCGTCCATCGATCCTGACTCGACGCCCTGCTGTACGGCGCATCCAGGCTCACGCATGTGCCGGCAGTCCTGGAACCGGCAGCGGGGGGCGAGGCGCGCCACTTCGCGAAACCCCAGGTCCCGCGGATCGAGGTGATCCACGGCGGGTGCGAAGTCGCGTACGCCCGGTGAGTCGATGAGTCTTCCGCCGCCCGTCAGCTCGTAGAGTCGCGACACGGTCGTGGTATGGCGCCCTTCCTCTTTGCGGACCAGTCCACCGATCTCGACTTCGACATCGGGAGCGAGCCGGCGTACGAGCGATGATTTCCCGACACCCGACTGCCCGACGAGCGCCGCGACGTGCCCGGTGGATGCCGACAGCAACGCATCAACCCCCTCTCCGGTCGTGGCCGAGACCGTGATGCATTCATAACCCACCGCGGCGTAGACATCGAGTTGCGCCCGCAGGGTGGCATCGATGCCCAGCTCCGACTTGTTGAGCACGGGCTTGGCGGCGATACCGGCCGACTCTGCCGCGGCGAGATACCGGTCGGCCACGAACGGATCGGGCGGCGGCACCGGCGCGATGACGACCAACAGCAGGGTGAGGTTGGCGAGGACGGGCTCCACCCCGCCGCGCGCGTTCGACCGGTAAAGCGCCGTTCGCCGAGGCAGCACTTCCACCACGTGCACTTCTCCGTGGTGAGGGTCATCGCGACAGCGGACGTCATCGCCGCAAACGGCCCCGAGGTCCCGTCCAAAGGGGCGCGCCTTGACCGTACGGCCGGAAGCGTCCTGCACCAGCAGGTGCCGGCCGAAAGCGGCAATCACGCGTGCATCGAAGGTTGCTACACTCACGGTATGCCGAGCGCCGACAATTTGATCTGGATCGATCTCGAGATGACGGGTCTGAAGCCCGAGACGGACTCTATCATCGAGATCGCCACGATCGTCACTGATAAGGAGCTCGCCGTCCTCGCGGAGGGGCCGGCCATGGCGATTCACCAGCCGGACGAGGTGCTGGCGCGCATGGACGACTGGAACCAGCGGCAGCACGGCTCCTCGGGGCTGCTGCTGCGTGTGCGTGCCAGCCGTATCGGTATGCTCGACGCTGAGACCCGCACCCTCGCGTTCCTGACCCCGCTGGTGGCCGCCGGCGCCTCGCCGATGTGCGGCAACAGCATCTGCCAGGACCGGCGGTTCCTCGCCCGCCACATGCCGCAGCTCGAGAAGTTCTTCCATTACCGCAACCTCGATGTCAGCACCCTGAAGGAGCTGGCACGACGTTGGGCGCCGGAGGTCTCGGCCGGATTCGCCAAGCAGAGCTCGCACCTGGCGCTCGCGGACATCCGCGAGTCGATCGAGGAGCTGCGCTATTACCGGCGGCGGCTCCTGGCCCCGGCCTACTCGGGCGTCACGGGCTCGTAGCTTTTCCCGATCCTCCGGCGAGGAATATCCAGGTCTCGACCACCGTATCGGGATTCAGGGACATGCTCTCGATCCCCTGGTCGAGCAGCCAGCGTGCGAGGTCGGGGTGATCCGAAGGGCCCTGGCCGCAGATACCGACATACTTGCCGCGCCGGCGGCAGGCGGAGATGGCCATGGCGAGCAGGCGCTTGACCGCCTCGTCGCGCTCGTCGAAGTGCTGCGCCACGATCGCGGAGTCCCGATCGAGACCGAGAGTGAGTTGGGTCAGGTCGTTGGAGCCGATCGACATGCCGTCGAAATGCTCCAGGTACTCGTCCGCGAGCAGCGCGTTGGTCGGCAGCTCGCACATCATGATGACCTTCAGACCGTTCTCGCCGCGACCGAGGCCGTTCGTGGCCAGTAACTCCGTCACTTTCTTGGCCTCCTTGACGCTGCGTACGAAGGGAACCATCACCTGCACATTGGTGAGGCCCATCAGCTCGCGCACGCGCTTCAAGGCGCGGCACTCGAGCTCGAAGCAGGGGCGGAAGTTCTCGTCGACATAGCGTGAGGCGCCGCGGAACCCGAGCATCGGGTTTTCCTCTTCCGGCTCGTAGCGTCTGCCGCCGATGAGGTTGGCGTACTCGTTGGACTTGAAGTCCGACAGCCGGACGATCACCGGCTCCGGGGCGAACGCCGCGGCGATCTGCGCAATACCCTCCGCGAGCTTCTCGACATAGAAGGAAATCGGATCGGCATATCCGGCCATCTGGGCGTTGATCTGCGCCTTGAGGTCGTCGTCCAGATGCTCGTACTCGAGCAGCGCGCGGGGATGCACCCCGATCATGCGGTTGACTATGAACTCGAGCCGGGCGAGCCCGACGCCGCGGTTGGGGATGCCCGCGAAATCGAACGCCCGGTCGGGGTTGCCGACGTTCATCATGATCTTCACCGGGATCTTCGGCAGCGAGTCGAGCTCGATCTGCTTGCGCTCGTACTCGAGCAGGCCCGTGTAGACATACCCGGTGTCGCCCTCGGCGCAGGAGACGGTGACCTCCTGGCCCTCGCTGATTCGCTGCGTGGCATCGCTGCAGCCGACCACGGCGGGGATGCCGAGCTCGCGCGCGATGATGGCCGCGTGACAGGTGCGACCGCCGCGGTTGGTGACGATCGCCGCGGCGCGCTTCATGACCGGCTCCCAGTCCGGGTCGGTCATGTCGGCGACCAACACATCGCCCGCCTGTACGCGCGCCATCTCGGTGACGTCCCGGATGATGCGCGCCGGCCCGGAGCCGATCCGCTGGCCGATGCTGCGGCCCGTGACCAGGACCTTCGAGCGGGATTTCAGTGAGAAGCGTTGGATCGTGCGTCCGGCGCGGCTTTGCACGGTCTCCGGGCGGGCCTGCAGGATGAAGATCTCTCCCGTGGTGCCGTCCTTGCCCCATTCGATATCCATCGGCTGGCGGTAATGCTCCTCGATGATGAGCGCCTGGCGGGCGAGGGCGATGAGATCCTCGTCCGTCAGGCAGAAGCGCATTCGCTCCGCGTCCGGGACCGGAACGGTCCGCACGCGCTCAGCCGATCCTGACGGCGCATATACCATCTTGATCGCCTTGGCGCCGAGGTTGCGGCGCAGCACGGGATGCTTGCCGGCCCGGAGCGCGGGCTTGTAGACGTAGAACTCATCCGGGTTGACCGCGCCCTGGACCACTGTCTCGCCGAGACCGTACGAGGCGGTGATGAAGACAACCTCGCGGAAGCCCGAGTCGGTGTCGAGCGTGAACATGACACCGCTCGCGCCGAGATCGCTGCGCACCATGTGCTGCACGCCCGCCGATAGCGCCACCGCCCCATGATCGAACCCCTGGTGGACACGATAGGAAATCGCCCTGTCGTTGAAGAGGGATGCGAACACCTCATGCATCAACTCGAGCACCCGCGCTTCGCCGCGGACGTTGAGGAAGGTCTCCTGCTGTCCAGCGAAGGAGGCGTCCGGCAGGTCCTCCGCGGTCGCCGAGGACCGAACTGCCACGGCGATCTCCGCACCACCGCTCATTCGCCGCAGCTCGTCCTTGACCGCCTGCTGCAAGGCAGGAGGGAACGGCGTCGCGAGCATCCATTGGCGGATACGTGCGCCGGAGGCGGCCAGGCGCGTCACGTCGTCCACGTCGAGCGAGGCGAGCTCCGCGCGGATACGGGCGGAGAGCCCGTCCTGCTCGAGGAACTCCCTGAAGGCATGTGCGGTGGTGGCGAAGCCGCCCGGCACCCGTACGCCGAGCTTGGCGAGCGCGCCGATCATCTCGCCGAGCGAGGCATTCTTGCCGCCTACGCGGTCCAGGTCGCCCATTCCTAACCGCTCGAAGGGAATGACGTATTCGTTCAAGGGAACTCCGCTTGCTCCGCGTCGCGCGCGGTGGAAGACTTAGGGCCTCTGCATTCTAAACAATGCCGCCGCCGAGCCCCATGCCGTGAGCCGTCGAACCGTATTCTTCGTATCGGACCAGACGGGAGTGACCGCGGAAACGCTGGGCCACAGCCTATTGACCCAGTTCGAGGGCCTGCAATTTAGACCCGTGACTTTGCCATTTGTGTCGACCCTTGACAAGGCGGAGGAGGCGGTACGGAGGATCGACCGTGCCGCGGAGGAGGAGGGACTGCGGCCGATCATATTCAGTACCCTGGTGCAGGATGAGCTGCGCGACGTGGTGATGCGCGCCAATGGGCTCTTCCTGGACTTCTTCGACGCCTTCGTCGGGCCTCTGGAGCGCGAGCTCAACACCCGTTCGACCCACCGCGCCGGTCGCGCGCACGGCATCGCGGATCTGAGCGCCTATACGGCGCGCATCAATGCTACCAACTTCGCGTTGGCGAATGATGACGGTACGGGCGCGGATTATGAGCATGCCGATGTCATACTCATCGGCGTCTCCCGCTCCGGGAAGACCCCGACCTGTCTCTATCTGGCGCTGCAGTGCGGCGTGTTCGCCGCCAATTACCCCCTTACCGAGGAGGACCTCGAGTCCGGACAGCTTCCGGCCCGGCTCGAGCCGCACCGTCGCAAGCTTTATGCCCTGACGATCAAGCCCGATCGCCTGCAACAGATCCGCAACGAGCGGCGCCCGCAGAGCCGCTACGCCTCGCAGCAGCAGGTGCGCTACGAGTTGCGCGCCGCCGAGGCGCTGATCGCGCGTCTGCGTATCCCTACGCTCGACACCACGGAGTGCTCGATCGAGGAGATCGCCAGCCGCATTCTCAACACCACGGGTATCGAGCGACGGCTGCGGCCGTAGCCACAGTCAAGCATGGAACTTGCAAGGCGAGGCGGCGGCCTGCCGCGTCGCACCTTCGTGCACCGAAAAGTTCCGGGACAGCCGTCGAAAAATCCACCGCCGCACGGCTTGAAGTGTAAGCGACGTACGTTATAGTCGGGGCGATGCTCGATGACACCCTGACACGAGTCTCCTGGCGCGCGCGGCCCCGCAGCTTCGTCGCGCTCATGAGCCTTTACGAGAGCAATTTCATCCGCCTCGGCTGGCTCGCGGGGGACCTGGAAAGCCTGGAAGGCCGGCACCGCTCGCCGGTGGCCGGCGACTGTGACCTCCTGCTCACGGTCACCGGCCGCTCGCCCTACACCACCATCGCGCAGCTCACCTACGTCCTGCCAGAGGCCGCCGGCACCGTTGCCTACCCCGACATGCGCCTGTGCATCTACCACGACGCGCATCTCGTCGAGGCGCAGGAATGGGCGGCCGCCCACAGCCAACCGGTTCTCAGGACGCTGCGCACGCTCATGGAGCGTGAACTGGATCAGCGCTGGGCGCGCAACATGATGTTAAACAAGTGGCTGGAATACTGCGCGGAGCGGGGGCATCGCTTCTCAACGGCTACCAGGCTCACCGCCGCCGCCGAATGAGAACCGGCGGCCCGCCGCCGTTCGTCTCATGATGTCGCTTCGACAACTCGGCTTCCTGAAGGTCAATTTCCGCCGCGAGGACCCCGCGGAGGAAGACCATCGCGTGCTTGCGTTGTTCCGCAACCGCGCGGAGCTGAAGAAGGCATACGGCGAGCTGCAGGAGGAAATCTATCGCCTGAAGGACCGCATCAAGCAGCAGGAAGGCGCCACGCTGCGCGTGCAGGAGATGCTGGGCGTGCTCGAAGGACGTCTCGGCCTTTCCGAGACGGCGTTTCCGGCGCTCGTATTCTACCAGCTCCGCAAGCTATGGCAGACGGGACACGAGCTGATCGAGAAGTTCGTCGCCGAGCTGGTCGCGCAACAGGACGAGCGCGAGCGGCGCCAACATCTCGCCGAGCACAACCGGCGCGTGTTCGCGCAGCGTCAGGGCGCGGATGAGCGGTTGCGTGGCGCCGAGCAACTGGCAGCGGAAGAGGCAGCGCGGGCCGGCGAGCTCGAGGGCCAGCGCGGTCGGCTGCGGCGGTTCTGGCATTACTTCAAGCGCCGCGCTCTCGAGCACACGATTTCGCAGGCGCGTGCCGCAGTGGCCGCGGCCGACGCAGCTCTCGGCGCCGCGCGTGAAGCGGCCGAGGCAATCGCACGCGAGCCGGTGCCCGAGTTCCCGGGGCTTTCTCTCGAAGCGCGCCGTGCGATCAACATCGCGGCGATCGCGTACGCCGAAGTGCTCTGCCTGCGCCTCGCGCGCACGCAGCTCGTCATGCAGGCGCGCGAGGCGACACGCCATCGCGAGGCCACCGACGACTACGGCGCCCGCGCCGAATGCGAAGGGCTGATGAATCAGATCGAGCGTGCGGACGAGCTGCTGCGGGGACGCGCCAGCCTTGCGCAGGAAGTCAAACTGAGATCGGAACGCCTGCAGCAGGTGGCGCGCTATCGGGCCGCGACGGATGCGGCGCCGACCGCGGAATCACTGGCGTTTTCCGAGGGCGATGCCCTGGGAGCGCCGCCCGCCGGCCTCGCCGCCGCCCGGATGCCGAACGTCCTCGCCGAGGACACCTGGGACCTCTACGGCGTCCTGTTGCGCTAGTGCGGCGTTACGATTTTGGGGCGCCCGTGCTCGCGGTTTTCTCGATCTGCAGGCCCGAGCGTTCGAGCGTGATCATGTCTCCCGTGATGTCCGCCGCCTGGTCCAGGATCACGTCCGGGATCTTGTCCTTGCCCTTGTCGATCTGATCCACGTTGGTGAGCGGCGGCAGTCCGAGCGCGGCGCGGCGCTTGTTGTCGAGGGCCAGCATCGTCTTGTCGTCACGGGTGCGCTCATCGCGCCGCGCGGTGAGATTCAGCGACACCGTGTGCTCACTACGCACGGCAGCGATGGCGTTGATGTCGGCGGCCAGCCACTGATAGTTGGGATCCTGGGCGGTACGCGCCGTCTCGTCCGACTCGAGTTGCGCGATCGACGGCACGGCTGACATTCCCTCACTGGTTTGGAACGGTACGCCGGAGATGCGATCCCACGGCAGGGAGTCGGGCGAATTGGCCTCGCCGATCTCCTTCGGATCGATGGGTGAGGGCAGCATGACATCGGGCACCACGCCGCGGTGTTGTGTGCTTTCGCCGGTCACACGGTAGAACTTCCCGATGGTAACGGTGAGCTGACCGTCGACCGGCTGGTCGCTCCAGCGGTCGAGCGGCACGAGGTTCTGAACCGAGCCCTTGCCGTAGGTGTTCTGACCGACGATCACACCCCGGTGGTAATCCTGGATGGCGCCGGCGAAGATCTCGGACGCCGATGCGCTGAAGCGATTCACCAGCACGGCGAGCGGCCCGGTGTAGGCAGGGCCCTGCTCCGGATCGTCGAGCACCTCGATGCTGCCGCTGCGATCACGCAGCTGCACGACCGGGCCGTGCGGGATGAAGAGACCCGTGAGAGCGGTCGCCTCCGGCAGGTAGCCGCCGCCGTCGTCGCGCAGGTCCAGCACCAGCCCATCGATGTGTTGAGTCTCGAGCTTCTCGAGGAGTCGCAGGACGTCACGGGTGGTGCTGCGGTAGTTCGGATCGCCGGCGTTCTCTCCGGCGATATCCTCATAGAAGCTCGGTACCGTGATGACGCCGATCTTGTAGGTGCGACCGTGGTCGGTGACGGTCTTCAGCTGGCTCTGCGCTTCCTGATTCTTCAGCGTCACTTTGTTGCGGACGAACTCGAGCATCTTCTCCTTGGAGCCCGGCGCCGCGCCCGCCGGCAGCACTTGCAGCCTCACGGCAGTACCGGCTTTGCCCCGGATCAGTTGCACTACGTCATCGAGACGCCATCCGTCGACGTCGGTCACTGGTCCCGTGGGGCCTTGACCGACGCCGGTGATCCGGTCGTTCGCCTTCAGTGCTCCGGAGACGGCCGCGGGCCCTCCGGCAATGACGTTCATTACCGTAACGTAGTTGTCGATGAGCTGCAGCGAGGCGCCTATGCCTTCGTAGTTGAGGCTCATCTGAATGCGGTACTCCTCTGAGTTGACCGGCGAGAAGTAGGTGGTGTGTGGATCGTAGGTGCGCGCGTAAGCGTTCATCAGATCCTCGAACACGTCCTCGGACTTGACCTGATCCACGCGCTGGATCACGGTCTGATAGCGCTTGCGCAGGATGTCGGCCGCCTGCGGCCAGGTCTTGCCGGCGAGCATCAGCGCGACCACATCGTCGGTGACGCGCTTCTTCCAAAGCTGATCCATGTCAGCTTCGGTCGCGGGCCAGGGTGCATGGTCACGGTCGAAGTCGTAGGTCGCGGTCGTATTCCAGTCGGGCTGAGATTTCAGCAGGCTGATCGAGTACTCCATCCGTTGGCGGTTGCGCTCCTTGAAGCGGTCGAAGATGAGAAATCCGGGGTCGACGTCCCCGGTATGGATCATGTCGTCGAACTTGTCCCGGTAGACCGAGAACTCCTGTACGTCGCTCGCGAGGAAATAGCTGTGCTCGGGGTCGAGGCCTTCCAGGTAGTGCTGGAAGACCTGCCGGGAGAAGGCATCATCGATGACTTCGCCGCTGTAGTGGGTCTCTTCCAGGATCCGGCCGATTTTGCGCGCGATGTCGCGCTGGTTGTCGGTCGGAGCCAGCGCTCCCGGCGGCAGGATGGCGGCGGCCCTGGCGGGCGCGTGCAGCGCAGCGTCCGTGGCGGCCAGCACGAGAGCCGAGAGAAGGGTGAGGGCTAGCCATCCGAGCGGACGGCGGAGGGTCTTGAGCATCTGCAGCTTTCCTAGGAGGGCATCTAAGGTTTCTAGGACGATTCCGTGGAGATTCAAGGGGTGCGAGACATCCTTTCAGTCCCGGGGCACGCGGCGCAGCAGAGCGATCCACAGCCTCGCCAGGAGCAGGAGCACCACCGGACCGAGCGCCACCACCCAATACCCCAGCCAGCCGCGTGCCAGGCCGGAGAAGTAGTCCCCGTAGAGTGCCAGCGGACCCAGTCCATGGGGGGCATCGCCGCGGGTATAGGGCCCCAGAGTGCGATGTCCCACGATCCAGATGAGGAGGGGGATCACGAGCACCCCGAGCGCGAGCGCACCCCCGAAAAGCGCCATCTCCCGCCGGGTGCGGGTCTCGAGGCTGAAGGCTTGCGCCTGGGCGAGGGGCCCGGCGCTGCCGGAACGCTCCTTCATGCAGGCAGTGTAGCCGATCAGACCGCTTCCCAGGTCATAATGACGGCCTATGCGGAAGATCACGGCAGCGGTCATCGGCGTCGGCTACCTGGGGCGGTTTCACGCCCAGAAGTACGCTCAAGCAGCGCAATGTGACCTGGTGGGTGTCGTCGATGCCCGACAGGAGGCTCGGGAAGCCGTCGCGAAGGAGGTGCACACCCGGCCGCTCGCCGACTACCGCGAGCTTCTCGGAGCGGTCGAGGCGGTGAGCGTGGTCACCCCGACGCCGGCCCATTTCTCGATCGCACGCGACTTTCTGGAGTCAGGCGCGCACGTGCTGGTCGAGAAGCCGATCACCGAGACGCCCGAGGAAGCCCGGGAGTTGATTGCCATTGCAGCCCGCCGTGGCCGGATCCTCCAGGTGGGGCACCTCGAGCGGTTCAATTCGGCGATTCTCGCCGCGGAGCCTCACCTGCGGGCACCGCGCTTCGTCGAGTGCCACCGTCTGGCTCCGTATCGTGAGCGGGGCACGGATGTGAACGTGGTTCTGGACTTGATGATTCATGACATTGACATCGTGCAGACGATCGTCGGGGCACCGGTAAAGACCATCGATGCAGTCGGCACGCCGGTGTTCTCCGACGACATCGATATCGCCAACGCGCGTATCACCTTCACCAATGGGTGCGTCGTCAATGCCACAGCCAGCCGTGTCAGCTTGAAAACCGAGCGCAAGATGCGCATCTTCGAGGATGACGCCTACCTTTCCTTGGATCTGCAGCAGAAGATTCTGACGCTCATCCGCAAGCGCGGCCCGGGGGAGCCACCCGGACCGCTGCCGGTCACCATCGAGGAGCAGAGCCTGGAGCAGGGTGATGCGTTGAAAGCGGAGATTGATTCCTTTCTCAACTGTATACGCGACGGCCGAACGCCCGTGGTGACGGGCGAGGCCGGCCTGATGGCGTTGGAAACCGCCATGCGCGTCACTGAGCAGGTCCGCATGTCCGCCGCCGAACGCGGCAAGACGGGAGCGAAGCCCGATGCCGAAGCAACCTGAGCATCTCCCTGAGCATCTCCGCCATGCGCCGCGGCCGGTCACTTTGGCCGCGGTCCAGATGGCGTGCGGCTGGGACGGCGCCGTAAACATCGAAAAAGCCGAAAAACTCGTGCGGGAGGCGGCGGCGCGCGGGGCGCAAATCATCCTGCTGCCGGAGCTGTTCGAGACGCCGTACTTCTGCATCGAGCAGGACGCGCGACATCTCAAGCTTGCCCGTACCGTCGACGACAACCCCGCGGTGAAGCATTTCAGCGCGCTGGCCCGCGAGCTGGGAGTGGTCCTGCCCATCAGCTTCTTCGAGCGGGCCGGGCCCGCCTACTTCAACTCCATTGCCATCCTCGATGCGGACGGCTCGCGGCTCGGCATCTACCGCAAGTCTCACATTCCCAACGGGCCCGGATACCAGGAGAAGAATTACTTCAGTCCCGGCGATACCGGCTTCAAGGTCTGGCAGACTCGGTTCGCGCGCATCGGGGTCGGTATCTGCTGGGATCAGTGGTTTCCTGAAGGCGCGCGCGCCATGGCGCTGGGTGGCGCGGAGGTTTTGCTGTACCCAACGGCGATCGGCACGGAGCCGCCGCCCGCGTTGCCGGTGAATTCCCGCGACCACTGGCAGCGCACGCAACAGGGTCACGCCGCGGCCAATCTCATGCCGCTCGTGGCGTCGAATCGCTACGGCCTCGAGCGCTCGCTGCAGGACCCGGAGGGGCTGTACATCCGCTTCTATGGCTCCACGTTCATCACCGATGCGATGGGCGCGAAAGTCGCGGAGGCTGCGGAGGAAGGGGATGCGGTGCTCACGGCCTCGTTCGATCTCGAGGAGACGCGGGCCACGCGGGACAACTGGTTCGTCTTTCGTGACCGGCGCCCGGACCTTTATGGCGCGCTGACTTCTCTCGATGGCCTGAGAAGGGCCTGACAGTCAGTGTCTCTCGATCCAGGCGACTGCGTCCTTTAGCTCCTTTACAAACCGAGCGTATTCGCTGCGTCGCTGCACATCGTCGGTGATGCGAAGCAGGAACGAAGGATGGATGGTCACCCAAAGGTGCGCGGTCGCTGAGAGCCTCGTCGGGGACCCGCGAAGCTGCGAAACAATCACGGGGTGACCCAGCAGTGCGCGCGCAGCAGTGCCGCCGAGCGCCATCACCAGCTTCGGCGCCACCAGACGCAACTCCTCGCCGAGCCACCAATGACAGGCTTCGATCTCACTCGCGCTCGGCTTGATGTGCAGTCGCCGCTTGCCCCGAGGCTCGAATTTGAAGTGCTTGACGGCGTTGGTGATATAGACCGACTCGCGCCCGAGTGCCGCGTCCTGCAGCGCCCGATCGAGGATCGCCCCCGCGGGCCCAACGAACGGGTGGCCCTGCAGATCCTCGGAGTCGCCGGGCGCCTCACCGACCAACATGAGGCGCGAAGCCGCCAGGCCTTCGCCCGGCACACCATGCGTCGCCGCTTTCCAAAGCATGCAGCGGCGGCACGCGTCCACTGCGCCGCGCAGCTCCACTAGTGATGCCAGCGAGCGCGCGCCTGTGAGCCCGCCTTCTTCCTCACGTCCGGCCCGCGCACGCTTCGAGAGCGGCTCGAATTCCTCGGTCGTCATCGTCTCCCTTCAATGAACGACCGCTGCGAGTGGTTCCAGAGCGAATGGAAAGCGCGAGCAGCAAGCGACAGCGCCGCAGTTTGGCGCCCGTAGGTATTTTGATGCCGGGTAGAGAAGCGAGCGTGGCTGTCGGTTCGAGATTGCGCGCAGACAAAGACCACCGTCCCGGCTTTTCGGCCGGGAAGGTGGTCACCATTGGTGGAGGCGGGGGGACAGTACGCCCGTCGCTTTCGCGACGGCCTGGACTATGCCTTCATCCGCACCGGTCGGACAGTGCGGATGCGGAGCGTCTTATCCCGCTGGGCAGAATGCGCAGCAAGCGCATTTCCGCAGAGATCCAGCGGAATCCTAGTACCCGCCCAGGACCGGAAGTCCGCGGCGAGCCTATGAGTCTCTACAGGGCAGGCCTGAAGTTGGCCCTCTTCCTACCCCTCGGTGTTGCCATGCCGCTCTCCGAAGAGAGCGCCGTCAGGTTTCGCCGATGTGAGCTCCGTTGTCAGCCGACCCTCGCGGATCGGCGCGACCCTTTGATCGAACCCCCGTCCGTAAGTCCTAGACTTCAGGATCTACGTACGTATCCCGCTCTTTGGTTCTCACGCTGCGCTACCCGAGGGGCAGGGAAGACGCCGCGCCAGCGGACGGTGACTCTTAACGATCCGGCCCGTCGCACGCACGGATCGCGATCCTGTGAACGCGTCCCCCGATTCAGTCGCACAGGCACGAGCTGGTCGGAGGTCAACCGCGATTAGGCGGCTAAGGCGTAGTTGTCGTCGTTAGCAACTATAAGTTTGCAGAGTGATTTACGAGGGCACTGCACCTCGGTACGCCCCTGAAGGTTCGCAACCCACGTCGAAGCCGGTCGCCCCCAAAGGTTCGGTTAGCATACCCCAAGCGAGCCGCCGGGCATACAAACTTCCCCGTTGGGGTCACGCTCGCGCCTGCCGCTAGTCGCCAATCTGCGGCAGTTCCCTCGGCGCTCGCTTTCCGGTAAGGTCGCGCGCCTTCATGCGCCAGCGGGGCGCAGGGCGGGGCCTGTCTTGTGGAGTCGCACAGTATGGTGAAAAAGAGCATCGCGGCCGTGGCTGTCGCGCTGATGATTCACGGTTTCGCCCACGCTGCGGACGCAGCACCGGCGGACGCGGACGCAGGGCCTGACGCCCCGTGTGCGTGCGCGGCCCCAGCGGCGCCCACTCCCGCAGGCACCTGGGCCGCAGCGGGACAGCTCGGGCTCATCGTGACCAGCGGCAGTTCGACCACGAAAAGCGGGAACGCAAGCTTCAATGCGGCTCACGTCATGGGTCCCTGGACGGTGAGCGGTGGGCTCGCGGCGCTGTACGCCAGCACCGGTGACTACAGTACGCAGCAGGACACGAACGCCAATCTGCAAGCGGACCTGGCGCTGAGCAAGCGTACCTTCTGGTTCTCGAGCGCTCGCTGGGACCGCAACCTCTACACCGGCTTCGCTTACCAGGACAGCATCGCGACCGGCGGCGGCTTCAACTTCGTGCAGACCAACGCCACGCAGCTCTCCGGTGAGCTGGGTGTGGGATATCGCATCGAAAATCCGGAAACCCTGACCACAGGCCCTGTGGGCAACGTCATCGAACGCGAGCGCCTGCCGGGCACCCTGCAGCGCGAAGCGGTGTTGCAGGCGGGCGCGAATTACTCGCACGCGATCACCAGCCTGACCAAGTTGACGAATACGCTGCTGGTCCAATATGGCAGCAGCGACACCACGACTTCCGACAATCTGGCGCTAACGCTTCAAGTCGACGCCTCGTTTTCGTTGGCCGTGGGCGTGCAGCTGATGAACAACACGAACCCGCCGCCGGGTAGCGCCAGGCACACTGATAGCGTGATGACGGTCAACATGGTTTACACGCTCAAGAATCCGAACCTGTCGCCGACCGCGACGTCGCCGGTGAACGTGACCGGCTTCAACTTGCCTTAGCCGCGCTTGAGCAGGCGCGCCTTGTCGCGCTGCCAGTCGCGATCCTTCTCGACCGCGCGCTTGTCGTGCTGCTTCTTGCCCTTGGCGAGACCGATCTCGAGCTTCGCGCGGCCGTCCTTCCAATAGAGCTGGAGCGGCACCACCGTATAGCCCTTGCGCTCGACGGCGCCGATCAGGCCGCTGAGCTGGCTGTGATGCAGCAGGAGCTTGCGCGTGCGCACGGGATCGGCGACCACGTGGCTCGAGGTCGAGCGCAGCGGGGAGAGGTGCGCGCCGATGAGAAAGGCCTCGCCAGCACGCACGTAAACGTAAGCCTCCTTCAGCTGCGCGCGCCCGGCGCGCATGGCTTTGACCTCCCAGCCCTGCAGCACCAGTCCGGCCTCGTAGCGCTCCTCGATGAAGTAATCGAAGCGGGCCTTGCGGTTCTCGGCAATGAGACGGGAGACGGTCGCGTCCTTGGGCGGCATGGCGGGCTGTGGATATCGAGGCGGCGGTCGGGCTCGGGCCGCCATTGTATGAGGAAGCTTGTCGCCGGGCCGGTGATATTGGGACAATCGCCTCCATGCGAGAAATCAAGCGCTCGGCGCTCGTCGCCCAGCCGCCGAGCCGCCTGTTCGCGCTCATCAACGACATCGAGAGCTACCCGCGATTCCTGCCGTGGTGCACTCATGCACGCGTGCAGTCCCGGACCGAGCGCCAGATCGTGGCGACGCTCGGCGTCAAGCAAGGGCCGCTGCACGGTGAATTCACCACTCGCAACGAGCTCGAGCCCGACCAGCGAATTCTGATGCACCTCGTGGACGGTCCGTTCAAGACCCTGGAGGGTCAGTGGCTGCTCACGCCCATCGGCTCCGACGGCTGCCGCGTTGAGCTGACCATGCGCTTCGCGTTCAAGAACACCCTGTCAGCCATCATGTTCGAGCATAAATTCGCCGAGACCATCGGCTCGCTCGTGGAAGCGTTCGTGGCCCGTAGCCGTGTCTGATAAGCACTGCGTGGTGGCCTATGGCGATGGCGTGCGCCAATACCTGTGGCCTGTCGCATTGCCGGCCGGAGCCACCATCGCCGAGGCGATCGAGCTCGCCCGCCGTCATGCACCGGATGTCGATGTGCCCTGGGACAGCGCTCCCGTAGGCATTTTCGGTGAGTCGCGTACGCGTGCCGACCTGCCCGCGGACGGTGACCGCATCGAGCTCTATCGGCCGTTACGCGACGACCCTAAAGCGCGTCGCCGCGCCCAAATCAGAAAATCGAAAATTTAGTGACCGGGGCCAGGCGATTCGGTCCCTGCGGGCGGCCCTTGGGCACGTTGTAGAGCGCGAGACGCTGCACCTTGTCGCCACTGAAGTAGACGATCACCCGGCTCTCGATCGGCCGGCGGACGTAGCCGCGCTTGTAGTAGTAGACGTAGTCCCACCGGTCCGTGTCGAAGACGTCTTCCACCATCGGCGTCCCGAGCAGGTAGCGCACCTGGCTGCGGGTCATGCCGACCTTCAACTGGTTCACGGTCTTGCCTTCGAGGTAGTTCCCCTGCTGTATGTCCATGCGATACACGCAGCCCCCCAGTCCGATGGAGACGGCGAGCGCGGCCAGGGCGAGCAGGCGCAGGCGCGCCATCGGGCGGAAAAGGGAATTCAGCAGTTCACGTCGCATGGAAGTCCGTCGCAGGGGAAAATGCGCAATAATGGGCGCCGATGATACCTGATCGCGAACCGACCGCGGCTCATCCCACGCGCGGCGCGATTTGCGGGAGATGATGTGGAAGGCAAGGACCTTCGTAAAGCGGGCCTGAAGGTGACGCTGCCTCGCCTGAAGATCCTCGAGATCCTCGAGGGCAGTGCGACGCGGCATCTGTCAGCCGAGGACATCTACCGCACCCTGCTCGACTCCAACGAGGATATCGGGCTTGCCACCGTCTATCGGGTGCTCACGCAGTTCGAGGCCGCGGGTCTCGTGACCCGGCATCACTTCGAGGACGGCATGGCCGTCTTCGAGCTCAATCAGGGCACGCATCACGATCATATCGTCTGCCTGGACTGCGGCCGGGTCGAAGAGTTCATGGACTCTGGCATTGAAGAGCGCCAGACGGCGGTGGCGCAGCAGCTGGGGTTCACCATCCGTGACCATTCCCTCATCCTCTACGGTAACTGCCGCAAGGCTCACTGCCCCTATCGGCGCCCGCCCAAGCGCTTGCCCGCGACCTGAAGCATCTCGCGCGCATGCTCGCGTGCTTTGGAGGTGACATCCACCCCGCCGAGCATGCGGGCGAGCTCATCTACCCGATCTTCGCCCGACAGGGTCGCCAAGGATGTGCGGGTAGTTTTGCCGTCCGTCGACTTCGCGACGCGCAGATGTTGATGACCCTGCGAAGCGACCTGTGGCAGGTGCGTCACGCACAACACCTGACCGCGCTCCCCGAGGGCTCGCAGCTCGCGTCCGACGATCTCCGCCACGGCACCGCCGATGCCGGAATCGACCTCGTCGAACACCATGCTGCGCGACTCCTGAGCGCTGCCGGCAACCTGTACCGCGAGCGACAAGCGCGACAGCTCACCGCCGGAAGCGATCTTGGCGAGCGCGCGCGGAGGCTGGCCAGGGTTGGTGCTCACGCGTAGCTCGACATCATCGATTCCGTGTTGTGCCGGCTCCGCGGTCCGGCTTTGCTGCACGTCGACCTCCAGACGGCCGCCCGACATCCCGAGGGTCTGCATGCGCGCGGTGATGTTCTTGGCAAGAGAAGCCGCGGCGGTCGTTCTCTTCGCGGACAGTTTCTGCGCCTGTTCGCGGTAGCGATCCAGAGCCGTGGACAGCTCTTTACGCAACACCGCGAGATCGAGCTCCGCGCGCTCCAATCCCTCGAGCTCGGCGATGAGCTGTGCGGCGCGCGGCAGCAGCTCCGGAGGCGTCACGCGGTGCTTCCGTGCCAGCTCCTCGATGGCGGCCAAACGGCGCTCGACCTCCTGTTGCCGCTGCGTATCGAGATCCAGGCTCTCGCCATAGCGCTCGAGCTCGCGCGCCGCCTCGCGGATCTGCACTGCCGCTTCCTCCGTGAGCGTAGCGACCGCCGCGAGCTTTGGGTCGAGCGCCGCGACCGAGCGCAGCGACTGCTGTGCGCGGCTGACGTTGATATGCGCGTTGCTGTCCTCGGCCTGGTATAGGGCCGCGAGCGCAATCTGCGCGGCGTCGGCGAGACGGCCGCGGTTCATGAGTCGCAATCGCTCTTCGGTGAGGCGGGCCACCTCGCCTTGCTCGAGCCCGAGCGCTTCCAGCTCACCCGCCTGATACTTGAGCAGGTCGAGCTTTGCCTCGCGATCGCGCGCGCGGCTTTCCAGCTCGAGAGTGCGCTCGAGCATCTCGCGCCAGACGCGAAACGCGATTCCAACCTGGCCCGCCAGGGGCTCGAGCCGCCCATACTCATCGAGCAGCTCCCGCTGCGCGGCGGCGCGCGTGAGCGACTGGAATTCGTGCTGGCCGTGGATGTCGATGAGAATGCTTCCGGCTTCCCGCAGCAGCAGGACCGGAACGGACTGGCCGTTGACGTACGCCCGGGACCGGCCGTCCGCCGACAGAATCCTGCGCACCGAGAGTTCATCGCCGCTGACGATCGACTGCTCCTCCAGCCAGCGCATCAGCCCCGGCGGCGCCTTGCGCAGATCGAACATGGCGACTATCTCGGCCCGCTCGGCGCCGTGGCGGATCATTTCCGGTCCGCCGCGGCCGCCGGCCAGCAACTGCAACGCGTCGACCAGGATCGATTTGCCGGCGCCGGTCTCGCCGGTCAGCACGGTGAGTCCCGGGTGCAGCTCGAGCTCGATGGCCTCGATGATGGCGAAGTCGCGTATTTGCAGGCGGGTGAGCATGGCGACTTCAGCGCTCGGCGTTGCCGCGGCCCCAGTGAAGCTTGGAGCGCAGCAGGCGGAAATAGTCTTGGCCGGCCGGGTGCAGCAGCGTGATCCGCTCGCCGGCGCGCTTGACCTCCAGGCGATCCCCGGGGGTGATCTGCCCCAGAATGACGCCGTCGCAGGTCACCTGCGCACGCGTTTCGGGCCGCTGCAAGAGCTCGATCTCGATCGGCTCGCGCGCGGACACGACGATCGGGCGATCCGAGAGTGTATGCGGACAGATCGGCGCCAAGACGAGCGCATCGAGGTGCGGCTCGATGATCGGACCGCCGCAGGAGAGGGCGTAAGCGGTCGAGCCGGTAGCGCTGGCAACGACGATGCCGTCGCCGGCGTGAGTGTTGACATATCGCCCGCCGACACGAGTCTCGAAATCCAGCATGCGCCCGGTCGCCATCTTCTGCAGCACGACGTCGTTGAGCGCGAGTGCTTCCGCGACCACGTCGCCGGACTGGCGCAGACAGGCCGCGAGCAGCGGGCGCTCGTCGGCTTCGAGGCGACCTTCAAGCGCAGCATCGACGCAGCCCAGCATGTCCTGCGGCATCACGTCCGTCAGGAACCCGAGACGCCCACGATTGATGCCGAGAAGGGGTACGCCGTGACGGGCGACGAGACCCGCGGCGTAGAGCAATGTCCCATCGCCACCGATCGCGATCATGAGGTCGGCGCGGCGGGCGAGCTCGCCCTCCGGCACGTGTAACGGCGCTGGCCCGGAGGCCGCCGCGGTATCGGCCATGGCAATGACGGCCGTGTCGCTGACGAGCACCTCGACCTGCCGGGTCGCCAGATGGGCCAGCAACGCGTGCGCGGACTCCGCGACGCGCGAGTCCATGAATCTGCCGACCAGCGCGCACCTGCGGACGGGGAGGGCCATCCGCCGGATCGTAGCAGGACGGCAAGGGGCTTGCTTGACGGTCGCCTCGCCCGTCTATAGTTTGCGGTGTAGGGTTTGACACCTATGACAATAGAAGGCCTCGAAGAGCAGCTCAACGAGCGGGCGCAACACCTGCTGCGGGCGCTCATCGAAAGCTATATCCGTGACGGCCAGCCCGTCGGCTCCCGCTCGCTGTCGCGAGATTCGGGCCTGCAGCTTTCCTCGGCGACCATCCGCAATGTGATGGCCGATCTCGAGGAGCTGGGCTTCGTCGCCTCGCCGCATACCTCGGCGGGACGTATCCCGACGGACAAGGGATACCGGTTCTTCGTCGACACCTTGTTGCAGGTGCAGCCGGTCGAGGCGGCCGCCGCGGCAGAGATTCGCCGTCAGCTCGGAGGCCGCCAGCTCGAGGCGCCGCGCGAGAGCTCGAAGGATCTCATCGCCACCGTGTCGCAGCTTCTCTCCAGCGTGACGCGCCTCGCCGGGGTGGTGACCCTGCCGCGGGCCGCGGAGGCTTCCATCACGCAGATCGAGTTCGTCGGCCTGTCCGAGAACCGTGTCCTCGTCGTGCTGGTCTACGGCGAGCGCGAAGTGCAGAACCGTATCATCCAGCTGGAGCGCTATTACTCGCCCGACGAGCTCAAGCGCGCCTCCAACTTCCTCAACGAGCAGTTCCGCGGCCGCTCGCTGGCGCAGGTACGGCAGGAAATTCTGCGGCAGCTCAGCGAGACCCGCGCCCACATGAATCAGGTCATGCTGGATGCGATCTCGATGGCGCAGCACGTGTTCGAGGCCGGTGCCGGCGGCGACGAGCAGCTCGAGTACGTCATCAAGGGCGAGACCAATCTCATGGGGGTAGGGGAGCTCTCGAGCGTCGAGAAGCTGCGACGTCTATTCGAGGCGTTCAACGAGAAGCGCGATTTCCTGCACCTGCTCGACAACAGCCTGCGGGCCGAGGGCGTGCAGATCTTCATCGGCCATGAGTCCGGATACCAGATCCTGGATGACTGCAGCGTGGTCACGGCCCCCTACGGCGCGCCGGACTCGGTGGTTGGCGTGCTCGGGGTCATCGGGCCGACGCGCATGGCCTACGAGCGGGTGATCCCGATCGTGGACATGACTGCGAAGCTTCTCGGCGCCGCCTTGAATTCCCGCCGATAAACCGCTATTTGATGGGCGTGAAGTCGGCACCCTGCCGCTTGCTTACTTATTTTGCGTTTGGACTTTCGGAGGTTACGGGATGAGTACGGAGGAATACGGCGGGCGGGCGCGTCCGGAAACGGAAGAGCCCGGCCTATCGCAGTCGGCCTCGCCGCTTGCCGAGCTCGAGCGCCTGCGGCAGGCTCTCGCCGACGCCGAGGAGCGGGCGCGCGGTCACGGGGAGCAGTACCTGCGGGCCGTGGCGGAGCTCGACAACGTGCGCAAGCGCGCGCAGCGCGACATCGAGGCGGCCAATCGCTACGGTCTCGAGAAGTTCGCCGCCGAGCTCCTGCCTGTGCGTGACAGTCTGGAGCTCGCCGTACAGAGCGCCGAGCAGGCGCAGGTCGATGTTCGCAGCCTGAAGCAGGGTCAGCAGGCGACGCTGCAGCTGCTGGCCAAGGCGCTCGAGCGCCTCGGCGTCACCCCCATCGATCCCGTCGGCGAGCCCTTCGATCCGAGCCGACACGAGGCCATGCTGGCGCAGGAATCGGCTACCGCGAAACCCGGTACGGTGCTGCAGGTGGTGCAGAGCGGTTACGAGCTGAATGGCCGGGTCATCCGACCGGCCCGGGTGATCGTGGCCAAGGCCTAGGCTCGGGGGCCTGCCCCCCGAAGCCCGAAGGGCGTAGGGGGGGACTTGAATCGGCGCCGCGAACACCCAGAAAGTGCATCGACATCATCCCCCTTTGGAAAGAGATTCTGGCGGAGTAGACACATGGCAAAGGTAATCGGCATCGACCTCGGCACGACCAATTCGTGCGTGGCCATCATGGAGGGCGGCAAGCCCCGCGTGATCGAGAACAGCGAGGGCGACCGTACCACCCCATCGATCGTCGCCTTCACGAAGGACAACGAGGTGGTGGTGGGCCAGCCTGCCAAGCGCCAGGCGGTCACCAATCCGCACAACACCCTGTTCGCCATCAAGCGCCTCATCGGACGCAAGTTCGAGGATGAGGTGGTCCAGCGCGACGCGAAGATGGTGCCTTACAAGATCGCGCGCGCCGACAACGGCGATGCGTGGGTGGAAGTGCAGGGCAAGAAGATGGCGCCGGCCGAGATCTCGGCCCGCGTGCTCATGAAGATGAAGAAGACCGCGGAGGACTATCTCGGTGAGCCGGTGACGGAGGCTGTGATCACCGTGCCCGCCTACTTCAACGATTCCCAGCGCCAGGCCACCAAGGATGCCGGGCGCATCGCCGGCCTCGAGGTCAAGCGCATCATCAACGAGCCGACCGCGGCCGCGCTCGCCTATGGCCTCGACAAGCAGGGCAGCGACCGCAAGATCGCCGTCTATGACCTGGGTGGCGGCACGTTCGACATCTCGATCATCGAGATCGCAGAGGTCGACGGCGAGCGCCAGTTCGAAGTGCTTTCGACCAACGGCGACACCTTCCTCGGCGGCGAGGACTTCGATCTGCGGATCATCAATTTCCTGGCCGAGGAATTCCTGAAGGAGTCGGGCGTCGATGTGCGCAAGGACCCGCTCGCCATGCAGCGCCTGAAGGAGGCGGCCGAGAAGGGCAAGATCGAGCTCTCCTCCACCCAGCAGACTGACATCAACCTGCCGTATATCACGGCGGATGCCTCCGGCCCCAAACACCTCAACATCAAGCTGACCCGGGCGAAGCTCGAGTCACTGGTCGAGGACCTGGTGCAGAAGACCATCGCGCCCTGCCGCACTGCGCTCAAGGACGCCGGCGTCGCCGCAAGCGATATCTCGGAAGTCATCCTGGTCGGCGGTCAGACGCGCATGCCCATGGTGCAGAAGCATGTGAAGGACTTCTTCGGGCAGGAGCCGCGCAAGGACGTCAATCCTGACGAGGCGGTCGCCGTGGGCGCGGCCATCCAGGCCGGTGTGCTCGCGGGAGAAGTCAAAGACGTTCTCCTGCTCGACGTGACGCCGCTGTCTCTCGGCATCGAGACGCTGCACGGCGTGATGACCAAGCTCATCGAGAAGAACACCACGATTCCGACCAAGGCGTCGCAGGTGTTCTCTACGGCCGACGACAGTCAGACGGCCGTCACCATTCACGTCCTGCAGGGCGAGCGTGATCGCGCGGCCGATAACAAGTCGCTCGGTAAGTTCGACTTGAGCGACATTCCGCCCGCTCCGCGCGGCATGCCGCAGATCGAAGTGTCCTTCGACATCGACGCCAACGGCATTCTCAACGTCTCCGCCAAGGACAAGGCGACCGGGCGCGAGCAGAAGATCGTGATCAAGGCCTCGAGCGGACTCACCGAGGACGAGATCAAGCGGATGGTGCGCGATGCCGAGGCGCATGCCGCCGAGGACAAGCGCTTCCGTGAGCTGGTGGAGACCCGAAACAAGGCGGACGGCATGATCCACGCGGTGGAGAAAAGCCTGAAGGACCTCGGCGACAAGGTCGATGCGGCCGAGCGCGCCAAGGCGGAATCCGCGATCTCGGATCTGCGCACCGTGCTCAAGGGCGATGACCGCAATGTCATCGAGAAGAAGACCGAGGCGCTCGCGCAGGCTTCCGCGGGAATCGCGCAGCGCGCTTACGCGGCGGGGCAGGCCGGCCCAGAGGCAGCCGCAGGCGGCGGCGAGCAGCCCGCCTCCGGGTCAGCCGGCGGTGGGGGCTCCGGGCAGACTGGGCGTGACGACGTGGTCGACGCCGAATTCGAGGAAGTGAAAGACAAGGACCGCAAAGCCTCGTGAGGTAGAGGTTCTTGGTAGACTGGCTGCGAGCCCCGAGGGTGGCTCGTAGCCAATCAACTCATGTCAAAAGCTGATTATTACAAGGTACTCGACGTACCCAGGACGGCCACCGAGGCGGAGATCAAGAAGGCTTATCGCCGCCTCGCGATGAAATATCACCCGGACCGCAATCCCAACGACAAGGAGGCCGAGGAGCGCTTCAAGGAGGCGAAGGAGGCCTGCGAGGTGCTGACCGACCCACAGAAGCGTGCCGCGTACGACCAGTACGGCCACCCCGGTGTGGAAGCCGCCGCAGCGCGCGGGCGGGCCGGCGGCTCCGGCGCCGGCGATGCCTTCGGCGATATTTTCGGTGACGTATTCGGCGATATCTTCGGCGCGGCGCGCCGCGGCGGTCGCGCCCAGGTGTTTCGTGGCGCTGACCTGCGCTACGAGATGGCGCTCGAGCTACCGCAGGCCGTTTTCGGCCACTCGGTGGAGATCGAGGTGCCGAAGCTCTCCGAGTGCGAGACCTGTCATGGCAGCGGCTCGACCAAGGGCAGCTCGCCGGCGGCTTGTGACACTTGCGGCGGGTCCGGGCAGGTACGCATTTCCCAAGGCTTTTTCCAGTTGCAGCAGACCTGCCCGCGGTGCCGCGGCGCGGGCACCATCATCAAGAACCCGTGCGACACCTGCCTCGGGCAGGGTCGTGTGCGCCGAAGCCGTCAACTGTCGGTGAAGGTTCCGGCGGGTGTCGATACCGGCGACCGCATTCGTCTGACCGGTGAAGGCGAAGCAGGGCGCAACGGTGGTCCGCCGGGCGATCTCTACGTCGAAGTTCATGTGCGCGAGCATCAGATATTCGAGCGGGACGGAGAGCACCTCAGCTGTGAGGTGCCCATCAGTTTCTCGACCGCTGCGCTCGGTGGCACAGTCGACGTCCCGACGCTCGACGGCGACGTGACCCTGAAAATTCCGGCCGAGACCCAGTCGGGGCGCGTCTTTCGACTGCGCGACAAGGGTGTGAAGCCGGTGCGCGGCAGCTCGCGGGGTGATCTCTTCTGTCGCGTCGTGGTGGAGACGCCGGTGCACCTGTCATCGGAGCAGCGGGACCTGATCCGTCAGCTCCACGAATCGCTGCAGCAGGATCGGCACCGTCACGCACCGCGCGAGAAGGGATTCCTCGACGGCGTCAAGCGCTTCTTCTCAGGCGCGTGAGAGTTGGATCCGTGGCGGCGGTGCGGGTTGTCATCATCGGAGTGAGTGGCCGCATGGGCCACGCGCTGGTGCGTGTCGCCAGCGACCTGCCGGCGGTGCGAATCACAGCGGCGGTGGCTTCCGCGAGCAGCCCAAGCCTCGGCCGGGATGCCGGCGTGCTCGCGGGCGGGGAGCCCCTCGGTGTGCAGATCACGAGCGATCTGCCCGCGGCGCTCGCCGCGGCGGACGTTGCGGTCGACTTTTCCCAGCCGCAGGCGACTCGCGCCAACATTGCCGCCTGCCGCGCCGCGCGCAAGCCGCTGCTCATCGGCACCACCGGCTTTGCGGCCGAGCTGACGGAGCGCGAGATCGATGCCGCCGCGAGCGAGATTCCGTTGCTGATTGCTCCCAACACCAGCCTCGGTGTGGCGCTGCTGACGGAGCTCGTGCGCCGGGCCGCGGGTGCTCTGCCCGCTGAGTTCGACATCGAGATCATCGAGGCACATCACCGGCTGAAGCGGGACGCACCCTCCGGGACGGCCCTTGCGCTCGCCACAGCGGTGGGCGAGGGACGGAGCCTGGCGCCCGCGCAAGCGCTCGCGGGTAGCACCGCCGGGCGCACCGGCCCACGGCGAGAGGGGGAGATCGGCTTCGCCATCGTCCGCGGCGGCGACATCGTCGGGGAGCATACCGTGCTCTTCGCGGGTCCCGGGGAGGAGCTGCGCCTGAGTCACCGGGCAGGCGACCGGGCGATCTTCGCGCGTGGCGCGCTCCGGGCGGCACTGTGGCTGCGAGGCCAGCGGGCGGGTCGCTACGGTATGAGTGATATTGTTCAATCAGATCATGTACTTGGATGATTGTCTGCGGCGTTTTGCGAGCGCGCGGCACAGGAATTTTCCATGGACACCCGGGCGCCCGGACCGTAAGATTTCGGTCTGATCCGAGTACGGATTAGTCCATGCAGGGCGGGAGGATGTTCGCGAGAACACCTCCCGCTTTGTATATGCGCGGGTAGCTGATTTGAGGTGTCATTGAAGTGAGTCAACCCGCTGTACTGGCGCTTGCGGATGGCACCATCTTCCGCGGCCAGTCGATTGGTGCCAAGGGCAACACCACGGGCGAAGTCGTTTTCAACACCGCATTGACGGGGTATCAGGAGATCCTCACCGACCCGTCCTACGCCCGCCAGATCGTCACGCTCACCTGTCCGCACATCGGCAACACCGGCTGCACGCCGGAGGACCTCGAGTCCGCGCAGATCTATGCGGCCGGACTCGTGATCCGCGATCTGCCGCCGCGCGCGAGCAACTGGCGCGCCAGCGAATCGCTGAGCGAGTTCCTGGAGCGCGGACGCGTTGTTGCCATCGCAGGTCTCGACACGCGGCGCCTGACACGCATCCTGCGTGAGAACGGCGCTCAGGCCGGTTGCATCATGACCGGTGAGCAGGTGGACACCGCCGCGGCGATCAAGGCGGCGCGCAAGTTCCCGGGCCTGAAGGGCATGGATCTCGCCAAGGTCGTCACCGCCAAGCGCAGCTTTCAGTGGAACGAGGGCAGCGTCTGGCCGGAGAGCGCGCGTCCGCCCATCCGCTCGCATCAGCGGCTGCACGTCGTGGCTTACGACTTCGGCATCAAGCGCAACATCCTGCGCCTGTTGGCCGACTTTGGCTGCCGCATGACCGTCGTGCCGGCGCAGACCAGCGCCGAGGAGGCGCTGGCGCTCGCGCCCGACGGCATCTTCCTGTCCAACGGCCCCGGCGACCCCGAGCCCTGTGACTACGCGATCGAGGCGACCCGCAAGTTTCTGCAGACTGACATTCCGGTGTTCGGCATCTGTCTCGGCCACCAGATCCTCGGACTCGCGTGCGGCGCGAGCACCATGAAGATGAAATTCGGCCACCATGGCGCCAATCATCCGGTGCAAGACCTCGATTCCGGGCGGGTGTTCATCACCAGCCAGAATCATGGCTTCGCGGTCGACGAGGCAACGTTGGCCGCCAACGTGCGACCCACGCACCGCTCGCTCTTCGACGGCTCGCTGCAGGGCCTCGCCTGCAAGGACCGGCCGGCATTCGGCTTCCAAGGCCACCCGGAGGCAAGCCCCGGCCCGCACGATCTGAAGCCGCTGTTCGAGCGCTTCAATCACCTGATGCTGCGGCGGCTGCAGACTCAGCTCCGCCAGGCCGAGGAGCTGGCCCGCCGTCAGGCGGGAATCCGCTGATGCCCAAGCGGACCGACATTCAGAGCATCCTCATCATCGGCGCCGGCCCGATCATCATCGGCCAGGCGTGCGAGTTCGACTATTCCGGCGCGCAGGCCTGCAAGGCGCTGCGGGAGGAGGGCTACCGGGTCATCCTGGTCAACTCCAATCCCGCCACCATCATGACCGACCCCGGAATGGCGGACGCCATCTATATAGAGCCGGTCAACTGGCGCACGGTGGCGCGCATCATCGAGAAGGAACGCCCCGATGCGCTGCTGCCGACCATGGGCGGACAGACGGCGCTCAATACCGCGCTCGATCTGGTCCGTGAGGGTGTGCTGGAGAAGCACGGCGTCGAGCTCATCGCCGCCTCCAGGGCCGCGATCGACATGGCGGAGGACCGCGAGCGCTTTCGCAACGCCATGCGCGAGATCGGCCTCGAGACGCCGCACTCGCAGATCGCGCGCGGTCTGGATGAGGCATTGACCGTCGCCGCCGAAATCGGCTACCCGATCGTGATCCGGCCGTCATTCACGCTCGGTGGCAGCGGCGGCGGCATCGCCTACAACCGCGAGGAGCTGGAGGACATCGTGGCGCGCGGGCTCGATGCCTCGCCAACCTCCGAGGTGCTGCTCGAGGAGTCGGTGATCGGTTGGAAGGAGTTTGAGATGGAGGTGGTGCGCGACCACAAGGACAACTGCATCATCGTCTGCTCGATCGAGAACCTGGATCCGATGGGAGTACACACCGGTGACTCGATCACCGTTGCCCCGGCGCTGACGCTGACGGACAAGGAGTATCAGCGCATGCGCGACGCCTCGATCGCCGTGCTGCGCAAGATCGGCGTCGACACGGGCGGCTCGAACGTCCAGTTCGCAGTCAGCCCGGAGGACGGGCGCCTTCTCGTGATCGAGATGAATCCGCGCGTGTCGCGTTCCTCCGCCCTCGCTTCCAAGGCGACGGGCTTCCCGATCGCCAAGATCGCCGCCAAGCTCGCCGTGGGTTACACGCTCGATGAGCTGAAGAACGACATCACGGGCGGCGCCACGCCCGCTTCCTTCGAGCCGTCGATCGACTACGTGGTCACCAAGATCCCGCGTTTCACGTTCGAGAAATTTCCGGCCGCCAACGACCGCCTGACGACCCAGATGAAGTCGGTCGGTGAGGTCATGGCCATCGGCCGCACGTTCCAGGAGTCGCTGCAGAAGGCGCTGCGCGGGCTCGAGACCGGTCTCGACGGCCTCTCGCCCATCGTGCGGCTGCCGCTTGACGAGGATGCGCAGACGAAGCTGGCCTACGAGCTGCGTGCACCCGGAGCCAACAGGCTGCTCTACGTCGCTGACGCGTTCCGCGCCGGTTGGACCTTTGATCGCATCGCGGAGCTCACGCGCATCGACCCGTGGTTCCTCGCGCAGATCGAGGATCTCATTGCGGAGGAGAAGCGCATCGCGGCGGAGGGATTCGGCGATCTCACCGCCGAGCGACTGCGGGTCCTGAAGCGCAAGGGTTTCTCCGACAGCCGGCTCGGCAGACTGCTCGATCTGCCGGAGAAGGCGGTGCGCGCCAAGCGCCATGACCTGGGCGTGAGGCCCGTCTACAAGCGCGTCGATACCTGCGCTGCGGAGTTTGCGACCTCTACCGCCTATCTCTATTCGACCTACGAGGAGGAGTGCGAGGCGCAGCCGACCAACCGCCGCAAGATCATGATCCTCGGCGGCGGACCCAACCGCATCGGCCAGGGGATCGAGTTCGATTACTGCTGCGTGCACGCGGCGTTGAGTCTGCGCGAGGACGGGTTCGAGACCATCATGGTCAATTGCAACCCGGAGACGGTGTCGACTGATTACGATACCTCCGACCGGCTCTACTTCGAGCCGCTGACACTCGAGGACGTGCTGGAGATCCTGGCGAAGGAGAAGCCCGAGGGCGTCATCGTGCAGTTCGGCGGCCAGACGCCGCTCAAGCTCTCGCGTGCGCTGGAGGAGGCAGGGGCGCCGATCATCGGCACGTCGCCGGACTCGATCGATGTCGCCGAGGATCGCGAGCGGTTCCAGGCTCTGGTGCGCAAGCTCGGCCTGAAGCAGCCCGCCAACGCAACCGCGCGCACGGAAGACCAGGCCGTGGTGCTCGCGCGCGAGGTCGGCTTCCCGCTCGTGGTACGCCCCTCCTACGTGCTCGGGGGGCGCGCGATGGAGATCGTCTTCAACGAGGAAGACCTGCGTGCCTATATGGGTCACGCGGTGCAGGTGTCCAACGACAGCCCGGTGCTCCTCGATCGCTTTCTCGACGTCGCGATCGAGGTGGACGTCGATGCCGCATGCGATGGCGAGGAAGTCCTCATCGGCGGCATCATGGAGCATGTCGAGCAGGCGGGAGTGCACTCCGGCGATTCCGGCTGCTGCCTGCCACCGAACAGCTTGAGCGCGGAGACCCAGGAGAGCCTGCGGGATCAGACGCGCAAGCTCGCCAAGGCACTCTCGGTCGTGGGGCTGATGAACATCCAGTACGCCATTCAGAACGGTGTCATCTACGTACTCGAGGTGAACCCACGCGCCTCCCGCACCGTGCCGTTCGTTTCCAAGGCGACTGGCCTGCCGCTGGCAAAGATCGCGGCGCGGGTGATGACCGGCAAGAAGCTGCGCGATCAGGGCGTGACCGCGGGTCGTGAACCGCCGTACTATTCAGTCAAGGAGGCCGTGTTTCCGTTCGTCAAATTCCCCGAGTCCGACCCGATCCTCGGTCCGGAAATGAAATCCACCGGCGAGGTGATGGGAACGGGACGCACCTTTGGTGAGGCGTACGCGAAGGCGCAGAGCGCCTCGGGTGTGACGCTGCCGAGAAAGGGCGTGTGCTTCATCAGCGTACGCGACCGGGACAAGCCGGGAGCGGTGGAGCTCGCGCGCCGTCTCGTGACACGCGGCTTCGAGGTGGTCGCGACCGAGGGCACCGCGGGCGCGCTCACGGAGGCCGGCATCTCCTGCCGCAGAGTGAACAAGGTACGCGAGGGCCGCCCGCACATCGTGGATATGATCAAGAACGACGAGATCGACCTGATCGTGAATACAACCGAGGGCAAGCTCGCCATACGGGAGTCGAACTCCATCCGGCGCGAGGCGGTGCACCACCGCGTGACCTATTACACGACACTCGCGGCTGGGCTCGCGACTTGCGAGGCGCTCGATCATCTCGACGAAGTCGAAGTGAACCGCCTGCAGGACCTGCACAGCAGATTAAGTGCATGAAACGCACCCCCATGACACTGCGTGGCGCTGAGGCGCTGCGCGCCGAGCTCAAACGTCTGAAGACCGAGGCGCGTCCTAACGTCATCAAGGCGATAGCGGAGGCGCGCGGTCACGGTGATCTTTCGGAAAACGCGGAGTATCACGCCGCGCGCGAGCAGCAGGGCTTCATCGAGGGCCGCATCGGCGAGATCGAGTTGAAGCTCGGAAACGCCGAGATCATCGATCCGAGCAAGCTAACCAACGCCGGCAAGGTCGTCTTCGGCGCCGTGGTGGAGCTGGAGGATCAGGGCGACGGCACCCGCGTCGTCTACCAGGTTGTAGGCGAGGATGAGGCGGAAATCCGCGCGGGACGCATCTCCATCACATCCCCAATCGCGCGCGCGCTCGTGGGCAAATCCCAGGGTGACGTCGTCGACGTGTCGGCGCCGGGCGGCATCCGCTCGTATGAGATCGTGACGGTCCGCTTCGAGGGTTAATCCGGAATTACGATGCGCGGCAGCTCCAGCCGCGGCCGGTAGAGGACCGCTACGTTGCCGATCCGGTGCACGAGCGAGCTGCCGGTGCGCCGGGCCAGCTCCTCGAAGAGGGCGTCGCGGGCCCCACGGTCACCGCCGGGCGCCTTGATCTTGATGAGCTCGTGATCGGTGAGCGCCCGGTCGGTCTCGCGGGCGACGGCGTCGGTCAATCCGGCGTTGCCCAGCCGCACGACCGGCTGCAGCTCGTGGGCGAGCCCGCGCAGATGTCGGCGCTGGCGTTCGGAAAGCGTTCTTTGAGGCGGTGTCTCAGGCGGCATTGAGCAGATTCTACAGGCTGGCATGGCCAGGCGATCCAAGAGCCGCGCTCGCCGGGTCAACGAGCGTTTCGCCGATCCGTTCGTGCAGGGCGACCTGCGTGAACAGGAGGTATTTGACCAAATCTGGCCGCACTGGCCTCGAGATGGCGGCCAAGGTCTTGAAGGGCGGCGGAGATGCCCTGATCAAGGTTATTCGAGGGGCTGGCTTTCAGGAGCTGATTCGGGACGCCTGCGGCCGTTTCGCCAAGGTGAAGCTGGTCGAGCCCAGGGCCTGCGCGCTCACAATCCTGAAATGTATCTGCTGGTCAAGGATTTTCGCTTGGTGTAGCGTGCTGGAAGCTGAACCAGGTTCAGGAGTAGACAAACTGCCGGGTGCCGGCAGGCGAGGCCGCATTTGAAGATGAATGATTTGACCAAGAACATCCTTCTATGGGTGGTGATCGTCTTCGTTCTGCTGCTGGTTTTCAGCCGGTACATGCCGAGCGTGAGCCAGCAGGAGGAGATCAAGTACTCCACCTTCACGAACGATGTGAAGGCGCACCAGGTCGACAGCGTCGTCTTCCAGGGAGACATGCTCTACGGCGTGATGAAGGACCACACACGCTTCAAGACCTACAACCCTGAGACGGACTACACCGCGCTCATAGGTACGCTCGAGCAGAACAGCGTCAGCTTCTCGGGCGAGCCGCCGAAGCAGCCGAACTTCCTCGCGCAGCTGCTGCTGCAGCTCGCGCCGGCGCTCCTCCTGATCCTGGTCTTCGTATATATGCTGCGGCAGATGCAGGGCGCCTCGGGCGGCCGGGGGGCCATGTCGTTCGGCAAGAGCCGCGCGCGCCTGCTCGGCGAGGATCAGGTGAACGTTACGTTCGCCGATGTGGCCGGCGTCGAAGAGGCCAAGCAGGAAGTGTCGGAGATCGTCGACTTCCTCAAGGACCCGGGCAAGTTCCAGAAACTCGGCGGCAAGATCCCCAAGGGCGTGCTCATGGTGGGCTCGCCGGGCACCGGTAAAACGCTGCTGGCGCGCGCCATCGCGGGCGAAGCCAAGGTGCCGTTCTTCACCATCTCCGGCTCCGACTTCGTGGAGATGTTCGTGGGCGTCGGCGCCTCGCGCGTGCGCGACATGTTCGAGCAGGCGAAGAAGCACGCCCCGTGCATCATCTTCATCGACGAGATCGATGCAGTGGGCCGCCACCGTGGCGCGGGCCTGGGCGGCGGCCACGACGAGCGCGAGCAGACGCTGAACCAGCTCCTCGTGGAGATGGACGGCTTCGAAGGCAACGAGGGCATCATCGTCATCGCCGCCACCAACCGCCCGGATGTGCTGGATCCGGCGCTGCTGCGGCCGGGCCGCTTCGATCGTCAGGTGATCGTGCCGCTGCCGGATGTCAGGGGGCGGGAGCAGATCCTGCGAGTCCACATGCGCCGTGTGCCGCTGGCAGACGATGTGAAGCCAGCGCTGATCGCGCGCGGTACACCGGGCTTTTCGGGCGCGGATCTCGCCAACCTGGTCAACGAGGCGGCTCTGTTCGCGGCGCGTTCCAACAAGCGCATCGTCAGCATGGAGGAGTTCGAGCGCGCCAAGGACAAGATCATGATGGGCGCGGAGCGGCGCTCGATGGTCATGACCGAGGACGAGAAGCGCATGACGGCCTATCACGAGTCTGGCCATGCGATCGTCGGCATGACGGTGCCGGAGCACGACCCGGTCTACAAGGTGACGATCATTCCGCGCGGCCGGGCGCTCGGGCGTGACGCAGTTCCTGCCGGAGCAGGACCGCTACAGCATGTCGAAGCGGCGGTTGGAGAGCGCGATCGCGACGCTCTTCGGCGGCCGCATCGCGGAGGAGCTGATCTTCGGGCCGGAGTCGGTGACGACTGGCGCCTCGAATGATATCGAGCGCGCGACGGAATTGGCGCGCAACATGGTCACGAAGTGGGGTTTGTCGGACAAGCTCGGACCGCTCACTTACTCGGAGGAGACGGGTGAGGTGTTCCTCGGGCGCAGCGTGACGCAGCACAAGCAGGTGTCGGATGTGACGGCGCATGCCATCGATGAAGAGGTGCGCAGCGTCATCGAGGCCAACTTTCAGCGGGCGCGGCAGATCCTGACCAGCTCGCTGGAGAAGCTGCATGCCATGGCGGATGCTCTCATGAGGTATGAGACCATCGATGAAGAGCAGTTGAGGGACATCATGGCGGGGAAGCCGCCCAAGCCGCCGGCGGGATGGGACGACTCGCTGTCGAATCGGCCGCCGCGGGCGCCTGCTGAGGGGCCGACGGCTCCGGCACCTGGGTCTACCGCTATTGGGCCGCCTGCGGGGCAGCACTAAGAGGAAGATTGCATTCGGTGCCCGCGAGGAACGGGCTTGGTCAGATCACATTCGGTACTTCACTGCAGAGGACGGGTGCTCGGGCTCGAGCAACCGGTCGTCATGGGGGTGCTGAATGTCACTCCGGACTCCTTTTCTGATGGGGGGAAGTTCGTTCGGCTGGATGCGGCGGTCGAGCGCGGGGTGCAGATGGCGGAGCAGGGAGCGGCCGTCATCGATGTCGGCGGGGAGTCGACCCGGCCGGGTGCGCAACCCGTAGGTTTGGATGAGGAGCTGCGCCGGGTCATTCCGGTCATTGCGCGCTTGCGCTCCCGTACTCAGGCCATTCTTTCCATCGATACCAGCAAGGCTGAGGTCATGCATGCGGCGGCCGCGGCGGGCGCGGCGATGATCAATGACGTGCGTGCTCTGCGCGAGCCGGGTGCGCTCGAAGCCGCGACGATGTCCGGATGCGCGGTCTGCCTGATGCATATGCTCGGCGAGCCGCGCATGATGCAGGACTCGCCCACTTACCAGGACGTGGTGGCGGAGGTGCGGGGATTTCTCGCGGAGCGGGTGGCAGCCTGCGTCAGTGCCGGCCTTGCGGTGGAGCGTATCGTGCTCGACCCCGGATTTGGGTTCGGCAAGACTCTCGCGCACAATCTGGAACTGCTGCGCCATCTGAGCGATCTATCGGTCAGTGGACTGCCCATCCTGGCAGGCCTGTCGCGCAAGTCGATGGTGGGCGCCCTGACGGGGCGACCGCCGGAGGAGCGAGTCCAAGGCAGCGTGGCGCTTGCGGTGATTGCGGCGTTGAATGGCGCGCGTATCCTCCGCGTTCACGATGTAGGCGCCACCGTGGATGCCCTGAAAGTAGTGGCCGCCGTGCAAATCGGCTGAGTTGCGCCGGCCCGAAACATGTAACGCGAGGATCCCTCTTTGACCCGAAAGTACTTTGGCACCGACGGAGTGCGCGGCCGAGTGGGCGAACACCCGATGACGGTCGACTTCGCGCTGAATCTGGCGAGCGCTGCCGGTCGCGTGCTCGTGCCCGACGGGGGCACCGTCCTCATCGGCAAGGACACCCGCGTTTCCGGTTACATGTTCGAATCCGCCCTGGAGGCGGGGTTTGTCGCCTCCGGCGTGAACGTGATGCTGACCGGGCCGCTGCCGACTCCCGGCATTGCCTACATGACAACGCATTTCAACTGCGACTTCGGCGTCGTCATCAGCGCCTCGCACAATCCCTTTGACGACAACGGGATCAAGTTTTTCGACCGCAGCGGCGCGAAGCTCTGCGACGAGCTCGAGGAGCGCATCGAGGCGGAGCTGGCGCAGCCGGTCATCACCCGCGCCTCCCGCAGCCTCGGGCGCGCCACTCGGGTCGACCGTTCGCGCATCCAATACCAGGAGTTTTGCGCCTCAACCCTGCCGGCGGGCATCGACCTTACCGGGATGAAGATCGTCGTCGACTGCGCCAACGGCGCCGCCTACAAAGTCGGCCCGCGCGTGCTCGCCGATCTCGGCGCTGACATCGTCCCCATCGGCTGCTCGCCCAACGGTCGCAACATCAACGACGGTTGCGGCTCCACGGCTCCCGAGCTGCTGCAGCTGACCGTCCCCGGCGTGCGCGCTCATCTGGGCCTCGGGCTCGATGGCGATGGCGATCGCCTGGTGATGGTCGACCATCTCGGCCGCATCCTCGACGGCGATCAGCTTCTCTACATCATCGCGCAGGCGCGCCACGGCACCGGCTCGCTGCGTGGTCCCGTGGTGGGCACCGTGATGAGCAATCTCGGCCTCGAGGTGGCGCTGCGCGAGGGGGGCATCGAATTCCAACGCGCCCAGGTCGGCGACCGGTACGTGCTCGGCCTCCTGCGCGAGACCGGCGGCATCCTCGGCGGTGAGACGTCCGGCCACATCATTTGCCTGGACAAAACCACGACCGGTGACGGCATCGTGAGCGCCCTGCAAGTGCTCGCGGTCATGAAGCAGACTGGCCGCTCCCTCGCCGAGCTCGCCTCCGGCATGCGCAAGTTCCCACAGGTGCTCCTCAACGTGAAGGTCGCTGCCCGCTTCGATCCGGCCAAGGTGCCTGCCGTGTGCGAGGCCGTGCAACGCATCGAGAAGCGCATGAACGGCGAGGGCAGAGTGGTCCTGCGCCCCTCGGGCACCGAGCCCGTGATCCGGGTCATGGTGGAAGGCCGGGACGAGAGCGCGACCCGTGCCGCGGCTACCGAGCTCGCCGAAGTCGTCCGTTCCGCCGCCGACTAGCCAAAAGGGGGTTCGGTGGCTATCATCGCGCCCCCGCTAGAGGTCGGGACGCCAAATGCGCCGCCCCATCGTTGCCGGTAACTGGAAAATGCACGGGACGCGCAGCGAAAATGCGCGCCTCATAGAAGAGGTCACTTCCCGCTATCCGGCCAAGCCGGCAGCGGAGTGCATCGTCTGTCCCCCATACGTGTATCTGCAGGACGTTAGCCGCCAGTTGCGCGACTCCGCGATCCTCCTCGGTGCGCAGGACGTATGTGCCGACCTGCACGGTGCTTTTACCGGTGAGGTCTCGGCCGCAATGCTCAGGGACGTCGGCTGCCAGTACGTCATCGTCGGGCACTCCGAGCGACGGCTCCTCTACCGCGAGAGCGATGAGCTCGTCGCCCGCAAGTTCGGCGCCGCCCAGGCCAAGGGACTGATCCCGATCCTCTGCGTTGGCGAGCAGCTCGCCGATCGCGAGACCGGCCGTACCCGCGAAGTGGTGACGCGCCAGCTCGATGCCGTCCTCGAGCTCTGCGGTGTCCAGACATTGGAGAGTGCGGTGATCGCATACGAGCCGGTCTGGGCGATCGGCACCGGCCGCAACGCCACGCCCGAGCAGGCGCAGGAGGTCCATGCCCTCATCCGCGCCCGCATTGGCGCCCGGGATGCTACAATTGCCGCAGGCGCCCGTGTGCTCTACGGCGGCAGCGTCAAGGCGAGCAATGCGGCCGAGCTCTTTGCCATGCCGGACGTCGATGGCGGCCTGATCGGCGGCGCTTCGCTCAAAGCGGATGAATTTCTGGCGATCCTGGCCGCTGCAGGAGCGCGGTAGTTTTTTATGTTGCACGCAGTTCTAATAGTCGTTCAGGTCGTATCGGCGCTCTGCATCCTCGTTCTGGTGATGCTGCAGCGCGGCAAAGGCGCGGAGGCCGGCGCAGGTTTTGGCGCGGGCGCCTCGGGCACCGTGTTCGGTGCGCGCGGTGCGACCACCGCGCTCTCCAGGGCAACGGCGATCTTCGCCGCGATCTTCATGATCAACAGCCTGGTGCTGACATACCTGAGTACGCGCCCGCAGGAGCAGACTAAGACGCTTCTGGACATCGCCGGCCAGAGCCAGGCGCCGGTAGCGGTGCCGGGACCTGCACCGGGCGCGGCGCGCCAGCCCAACTCGACGCCCGCGAGCGCGCCGCACGGTGCACCGGCATCGGCGCCGGGCGGGCCCCCGCCGCCGCAGAAGTGATGATTGCCGACGTGGTGGAATTGGTAGACACACTAGCTTGAGGGGCTAGCGCCGCAAGGTGTGGGAGTTCGAATCTCCCCGTCGGCACCAATGAATCGCCGGGAGCGATTACGCAGCGCGATCCCTGCGCTGCGCCCTGCGGGCCGCCTGCGGCGTTTGACGCCGCTCCCGGCGGCGTCGATCATAACGACAGGCATGTCGGCCCCGGCGAGAGCCGGGGCGAAGCCCAGGAGGGGCTGAGTAAATCGTCTCGAGCGCTGCTAGAATGCGCGGCTTCCAGCGGGAGCACGGTGCGACAAGATTCGCGCGCGCTCGCTGTGGCAGGCTTTCCTTCGGGCGAGTGGCATGCTGACCAATTATCTGCCGATTCTCATTTTCCTCGTCATTGCGACAGGCCTCGCGCTGGTGCTGCTGGTGCTCGGCACCGGTATCGGGCGGTACTTCTCCCGTAATCCTCGCGATCGCGACAAGCTCGCGCCCTACGAGTGCGGCTTCGATGCGTTCGAGGACAGCCGCATGAAGTTCGACGTGCGCTACTACCTGGTCGCGATCCTGTTCATCGTGTTCGACCTCGAGATCGCCTTCCTCTTCCCGTGGGCGGTGGCGCTCGGGAAGATCGGCGTCGCCGGCCTGTTCGCGATGGGCGGGTTTCTCGCCATCCTCGTGGTCGGATTCATCTACGAGTGGAAAAAGGGGGCGCTGGAGTGGGACTAGATCCGGAGGGCGCAGAAGGCTTCGCGCAGCGCGGTTTTCTCACCACGCAGGTCGACAGTCTCCTCAACTGGGCGCGCACCGGCTCGCTCTGGCCGATGACTTTCGGTCTGGCCTGCTGCGCCGTGGAGATGATGCACGCCGGCGCTTCGCGCTACGACCTCGATCGCTTCGGCGTGGTATTTCGTCCGAGCCCGCGCCAGTCCGACGTGATGATCGTCGCCGGAACGCTGGTCAACAAAATGGCGCCGGCGCTGCGCAAGGTCTACGACCAGATGGCCGAGCCCCGTTGGGTGATCTCCATGGGCTCGTGCGCCAACGGCGGCGGCTACTATCACTATTCCTACGCGGTGGTGCGCGGCTGCGACCGGATTGTGCCGGTGGACGTCTACGTGCCGGGCTGCCCGCCGACGGCCGAGGCCCTGGTGTACGGCATCATCCAGCTGCAGAAGAAGATCGCGCGCACCAGCACGATCGCCAGGTAGACCAGGCAGACACCGAGAATGGCAGAACCGACACCCTCGCCGGACGAGAAGGCCGCGGACGGCGCGACCCCGATTGCTTCCGAGCTGTCACGCAGCATCGAGGCGCGGCTGACGGACGCCGTACAGCGGCTGCCATCGCTGCCGAGTGATCTGGCGTATGAAGTGAAGCCGGAGGCGCTTCTCGCTGTCTGCCGTACCCTGCGGGACGCGCCGGAGCTGAAGTTCGAGATGCTGATGGACGTGGCGGGTGTCGACTACCTGCAGTACGGACGTGACGAGTGGCAGACCGAGAGCGCGACGCGCTCGGGCTTCAGTCGCGGCAGGGTGGCGCGCGCGACGGCGCCCGATCCGGCCATGGCGGGCCGTTTCGCGGTGGTCTATCAGCTGCTTTCCATCGCGCACAACGCGCGCGTCAGGCTACGGGTGAAGTGCTCCCACACGCCGGAGCCGACGGTCGACTCCGTGAATGACATCTGGGCGAGCGCCAACTGGTTCGAGCGCGAGGCCTTCGACCTTTTTGGCATCCTCTTTCGCGGTCACCCGGACCTGCGCCGCATCCTCACCGACTATGGTTTCATCGGGCATCCGTTCCGCAAGGATTTCCCGCTGATCGGCAATGTCGAGGCCCAGTACGACCCGGAGAAGAAGCGCGTCGTCTATCAGCCCGTGAGCATCGTGCCGCGCGTGCTCGTGCCGAAGGTGATCCGCCACGATCATCGTTACGAGGCGGCGCTCAGAGACCCGGAGGCGCCCCGCTGATGGCCGCGAACCCGATGTCGCCGATGAGCGAGATCCGCAACTACACGATGAACTTCGGGCCGCAGCACCCGGCGGCGCACGGCGTGCTGCGCCTGGTGCTGGAGATGGACGGCGAGGTCATCCAGAAAGCTGATCCGCACATCGGCCTGCTGCACCGAGGCACCGAGAAGCTCGCCGAGTCGAAGCCCTTCAACCAGTCGATCGGCTACATGGACCGGCTGGATTACGTATCCATGATGTGCAACGAGCACGCCTACGTGCTCGCCATCGAGCGACTGCTCGGCATCACACCGCCCGAGCGTGCGCAGTACATCCGCGTGATGTTCGATGAGATCACGCGTGTCCTGAACCACCTGATGTGGCTCGGCGCGCACGCACTCGACATCGGCGCCATGACGGTCTTCCTCCTCTGCTTCAAGGAGCGGGAGGAGCTGATGGACGTCTATGAGGCGGTCTCGGGCACCCGGATGCACGCCACGTATTATCGGCCGGGCGGCGTCTATCGCGACCTGCCGGATGTGATGCCGAAGTACCAGGCGTCGAAGTGGCGCTCGCAGAAGGACGTCGACCGTCTCAACGAGGCGCGCTCGGGCACCATGCTCGATTTCATCGAGGCATTCACCCAGCGCTTTCCGGCCGCCGTCGACGATTACGAGACGCTGCTCACCGACAATCGCATCTGGAAGCAGCGGACCGTCAACATCGGCGTCGTGACGCCGGAGCGCGCGATGCAGCTCGGGTTCTCGGGTCCCATGCTGCGCGGCTCGGGCATCGTGTGGGACCTGCGCAAGAAGCAGCCCTACGAGGTCTACGACCGCATGGACTTCGACATCCCTGTGGGTGTCAACGGCGACTGCTATGACCGTTACCTGGTGCGCATGGAGGAGTTTCGCCAGTCGAACCGGATCATCCGCCAGTGCATCGACTGGCTGCGCAAGAACCCCGGCCCGGCGATGATCGATGACCACAAGGTTAGTCCGCCGCGCCGCGAGCGCATGAAGGAAGACATGGAATCCTTGATCCATCACTTCAAGTTCTTCACCGAGGGCTACGACGTGCCCGAGGGGGAGACCTACGCCGCGGTGGAGGCGCCCAAAGGCGAATTCGGCATCTATCTGGTCTCGGACGGCGCCAACAAGCCGTACCGCCTGAAGTGCCGTGCGCCGGGCTTCCCGCACCTCGCCGCGCTCGAGGAAATGGTTTGCGGCCACATGCTCGCGGACGTGGTTGCGGTGATCGGTACACAGGACATCGTCTTCGGGGAAATCGACCGTTGAGCAACCAGACCCAGACTCAGGACGCCGGCTCGCGCGCCGACGCCACCGCGCCTCTCTCCGAGTACACCCGGCACGAGATCGATCACTGGGTCGCCAAGTTTCCGCCCGGCAGGCAGCGCTCGGCGTGCATCGCGGCGCTGCGCGCCGCCCAGGAACAGAACGACGGCCATCTCACCTCGGAGCTCATGGACGCGGTCGCGGCTTATCTGCAGCTGCCGCCGATCCAGGTCTACGAGGTGGCGAGCTTCTACTCGATGTTCGAGATCCATCCCTGCGGCCGGCACCATGTCAGTATCTGTACCAACATCTCGTGCATGCTGAACGGCGGCGAGGATCTCGTGGCGCACGCCGAGCGCAAGCTCGGCATCAAGCTCAACGAGAGCACGCCCGACGGACGCATCTTCCTCAAGCGCGAGGAGGAATGCCTCGCCGCCTGCACCGGTGCGCCGATGCTGATGGTGGATCACGTGTTTCACGAGCATCTCACGCCGGAGAAGCTCGACAAGATTCTGGATGAGCTGAAGTAGCGCCATGCCGATCAGCCCCGACAAGATGAATCTCGTGGTGTTCGAGCCGCTGCAGCTCGAGCGATCCTGGGAGCTCGCAACCTACCGCCGGATCGGCGGCTACGAGGTTTGGGAGAAGATCCTGGCGGAGAAGCCGCCGCGCGAGCAGATCATCGATGCGGTGAAAGCGTCGGGCCTGCGCGGCCGTGGCGGCGCGGGCTTCCCCACGGGCACCAAGTGGAGCTTCATGCCGCGCAACTCCCCGGCGCAGAAGTACCTCGTCTGCAATTCCGACGAGAGCGAGCCCGGCACCTGCCACGACCGCGACATCCTGCGCTACAACCCGCACGCCCTCATCGAGGGTCTCGCGATCGGCGGCTATGGCACGAATTCCACCGTCGCCTACAACTACATCCGTGGCGAGTTCCTCGGCGAGCCGGTGCCGCGCTTCGAGGCTGCCCTCAAGGAAGCCTACGACGCTGGCCTCCTCGGCAAGAACATCCGCGGCACCGGGATCGATTTCGACATCTACACCTTCGTCGGCGCCGGGGCCTACATCTGCGGCGAGGAGACTGCGCTGCTCGATTCGCTCGAGGGCAAGCCGGGAAAGCCGCGCTTCAAGCCGCCGTTCCCGGCCAACTTCGGCCTCTACGGCCAGCCGACGACGATCAACAACACGCAAAGCTTCGCCTCCGTTCCCACCATCCTGAGGAAGGGCCCACAGTGGTTCGCCTCGCTCGGACCCGCCAACTCGGGCGGTACCGTGATTTTCTCCGTCTCGGGCCACGTGGAGAAGGCAGGCAACTTCGAGGTGCCGCTGGGCGTCCCGTTCCAGGACCTGCTGCAGCTCGCGGGCGGAGTTCGCGGCGGCCGGCGCCTGAAGGCGGTGATCCCGGGCGGCTCATCCGTGCCCGTGGTCCCCGGCGAGGTGATGCTCAAGACCAACATGGACTATGACTCGCTGCGCGCGGCGGGCTCGGCGATCGGCTCCGCGGCCGTCATCGTCATGGACGAGACCACCTGCATGGTGCGTGTGCTCGAGCGCATCTCGCGCTTCTACATGTCGGAATCGTGTGGTCAGTGCACGCCGTGCCGCGAAGGGACCGGCTGGATGAACCGGCTGCTGAAGCGGGTGCTCGCGGGCCAGGCGCGGCGCGAGGAGCTTTCCCTCCTGCTCGATGTCGCCAACCACATCGAGGGTCACACCATCTGCGCGCTCGGCGATGCGGCGGCATGGCCGGTGCAGAGCTTCCTCAAGCACTACCGGCACGAGTTCGAGTACATGGTCGATCATGGCGGCCGCAGCATCGTCACGGAGCAACTTGGAGCGCGGGCGGCATAACATGGCTGATGAATTCGTCAACGTCGAGATCAACGGCAAGCCATTCAAGGCCCGCAAGGGCGAGATGATCATCCGTGCCACGGATGCGCACGGCGCCTACGTGCCGCGCTTCTGCTGGCACGAGAAGTTGGCCGTGGCGGCCAACTGCCGCATGTGTCTGGTGGAGGTGGCGAAGGCGCCGAAGCCCATGCCGGCCTGCGCCACGCCGGTGGCCGAGGGCATGAAGATCTTCACCGACTCGCCGCGAGCCATCGCCGCGCAACGCGCGACCATGGAATTCCTGCTGATCAACCACCCGCTCGACTGTCCGATCTGCGACCAGGGCGGGGAGTGCGAGCTGCAGGACCTGGCGGTCGGATTCGGCCGCGACATCTCCCGCTTCAGTGAGCGCAAGCGCTCGGTAGAGGACGAGAACCTGGGCCCGCTCATCGCCACCGACATGACGCGCTGCATCCACTGCACGCGCTGCATCCGCTTCACGGAGGAGATCGCCGGCATCCAGGAGCTCGGCATGATCGGCCGCGGCGAGCAGATGAAGGTGCGGACCTACATCGAGAGCACCGTGCATCACGAGCTCTCGGGCAATGTGATCGATCTGTGTCCGGTCGGCGCGCTCGTCTCCAAGCCCTACCGCTTCACCGCCCGCGCCTGGGAGATGATGTCGGTGCCGCTCGTCTCGCCGCACGACGGCACGGGCAGCAATCTCTTCGGCCATGTGCTGCGGGGCAGACTGATGCGGGTGGTGCCGCGCGAGAACGAGGCGATCAACGAGATTTGGATCGCCGATCGCGACCGCTTCAGCTACGAGGGCGTCTACAGCGACGAGCGGTTGCAGCGTCCGATGATCCGCCGGGTGAGCAGCCAAGGGAACAACAAGGGTGGCACCGACGATGACGAGTGGGTGGAGACCGACTGGGAGACCGCACTGGCGAAAGCGGCCGAAGGGCTGCGCGGCCGCGGCGCGCAGCTCGGCGTGTTGGCGAGTCCTTCGGGAACGCTCGAGGAGCTTTACCTCGCCGGGCGCCTCGCGCGCGACCTTGGCAGCGGCAACATCGACTCCCGGCTGCGGCAACGCGACTTCCGCGACCAGGCGGCGGATCCTCTCTATCCGAATCTCGGGCTGCGCATCGCGGATATCGACTCGCTGCGGGGCCTGCTGATCGTTGGCGCGAACCTGCGCCGCGAGGCACCGATCCTGGCGCACCGGGTGCGCAAGGCGGCGCGCGACGGCGCCAAGGTGGCGCTGCTGAATCCCGCTGTCTTCAACTACTACTTTCCGGTGGCAGCCTACGTGGAGTCCGCCCCAGCGGCTCAGGTGGCCGATCTCGCCGCCATTCTGCGCGTCGCCGCGGAAGGCGCGGGCGGCTCGGTTCCGCCACACCTTGCGCAGGCGGTGGGTGACGCGCAGGTCAATGATCAACATCGCGCCGCGGCCGCGGCGCTCGCATCGGGCGACAAACGCGCGGTGTGGCTGGGGGCCTTGGCGCTGCGACATCCGCGCTTTGCCGATTTGAGAGCCCTCGCCGCCGCTCTGGCGCAGGTGACTGGAGCCTCCTTCGGCGTGATTGCGGAAGGCGCGAACGCGGCTGGAGCTCATCTCGCCGGTGCCGTGCCGCACCGGGAGGCGGGCGGGAAGGCCGTGAGCTCCTCTGGCCAGTCTCCCGGCCTGACGGTGGCTGACATGTTGGCGCGGCCGCTCAAGTCCTATCTCCTGGTCGGCGGTGTCGAGCCGTGGATCGATTCGCCCGGCAGCGATGCCGCGCGCACGCTCGGACAGGCGGAGCTGGTCGTGGCCATCACGCCGTTCGCGAGCGAGACCCTGCGCAAGGTCGCGCATGTCCTCCTTCCGGCGGGCACCTTCGCCGAGACCTCCGGGACCTACGTCAACCTCGAAGGAGTGTGGCAGAGCCAGACCGGCGCGGCCGCCCCCGTCGGCGAGTCTCGTCCCGGCTGGAAGATCCTGCGCGTGCTCGGGAATCTCCTCGGCCTCTCCGGTTTCGAGTACCAGTCATCGGAGGACGTCCGCGAGGAGTTGGCGGCGCGTGTTGGCCTGCCCACGGCGTATTCGGCGCCCGCTTACGCGGGCAGCCATGCGGTCCGGCAGAGCACCGCCCAGACTACACCCACCGTCGTTGACATCCCGATGTATCAGATCGATGCGGTGGTGCGCCGGGCTCCATCCCTGCAACGAACCTGGGAAGGTCGCACCTCCGCGGTGACTTACTGACCATGCTCCAGACACTTGCCACCGCTTGGGCATCGCTCCCGGGCATCGTGCGGACGACGGTGTGGATCGTGATCATCACGGTCGTGCTCATCCTCTGCGTCGCGTTCCTGACGCTGTGGGAGCGCAAGGTCATCGGCTGGATGCAGCTGCGTCGCGGACCGAACCGCGTGCGCCTCCTTGGCCTCTTCCCGGGGCTCGGCCAGCCGTTCGCGGATGTCTTCAAGCTCCTGACCAAGGAAGTGATCATCCCGACGAACGCCAACAAGTTCCTGTTCCGCGTGGCGCCGATGATCGCCCTGATTCCGGCGTTCGCCGCGTGGGCGGTGATTCCGCTCTCGCCCGAGCTCGTCGTATCCAAGGCCAATGCCGGGCTCCTCTACCTGCTCGCGCTCACTTCCATGGGCGTCTACGGCGTCATCATCGCGGGCTGGGCCGCCAACTCGAAATATGCGTTCCTCGGGGCGCTGCGCTCGGCGGCGCAGATGGTGGCATACGAGATCGCCATGGGCTTCGCGCTGGTCGGGGTGCTCATGGCCTCGGGCAGCATGAACCTCGGCGACATCGTGCGCGCCCAAGAGGGTGGGCTGTTATCGCAGAACTGGTTCTGGCTGTTCCCGCTCCTCATCGTCTATTTCATCTCCGGAGTCGCCGAGACCAATCGCGCGCCGTTCGATGTCGCCGAAGGCGAGTCGGAGATCGTCGCGGGCTTCCATGTCGAGTACTCGGGCATTGCCTTCGCGCTCTTCTTCCTCGCCGAGTACGCCAACATGATCCTGATCTCGGCGCTGACGGCGGTGTTCTTCTTCGGTGGCTGGCTGTCGCCCTGGCAGGGGTGGCCCGGCATCGGGCAGACGATCCTCGGCCAGCCGGGCTTCTTCTGGCTGGGACTGAAGATCTTTGTCGTCCTCTTCCTGTTCCTGTGGCTGCGGGCCACCTTTCCGCGCTACCGCTACGATCAGATCATGCGGCTCGGCTGGAAGGCGTTGATTCCTGTGACACTGGTATGGATCGGGGTGGAAATGGTGCTCGCGGCCTATCACATCGGTCCCTGGGCGCGGCCCTGGTTCCACTGACGGAGGCGAGTGCGATGGCCAATCCGCTGAAGACATTCCTCATGCCGGAACTCATCAAGGGACTCTCGGTCACGGCGCGTACCTTTTTCAGTCGCAAGTACACGCTCAACTATCCCGAAGAGAAGACTCCGCAGTCGCCGCGCTTCCGTGGGCTGCACGCGCTGCGCCGGTACGGCAACGGCCAGGAGCGCTGTATTGCCTGCAAGCTCTGCGAGGCAGTCTGTCCGGCGGTGTGCATCACGATCGATTCGGATGTATCGCAGGACGGCACTCGGCGCACTTCCCGCTACGATATCGATCTCTTCAAGTGCATCTACTGCGGCTTCTGCGAGGAGGCCTGTCCGGTCGATGCCATCGTGCTCACCCGCATCCATGAGTACCACATGGAGCACCGCGGCGAGAACATCATGAGCAAGGACAAGTTGCTCGCCGTCGGCGAGCGTTACGAGTCCATGATCGCCGCCGACAGGGGGGCGGACGCGCCGTACCGCTGAACGCGCGCGAGGCGTAAACCATGCTAGTCCAGATCCTCTTCTACATCTTCAGCACGCTGCTGGTCGCCGCCGCGCTCGGGCTCATCACCGCGCGCAACCCGGTGTATTCGGCGCTCTTCCTCGTGCTCTGTTTCTTCAACTCCGCGGCCATCTGGCTGCTCACCGGGGCGGAGTTCCTGGCGCTCGTGCTCGTGCTGGTGTACGTCGGCGCGGTGATGGTGCTGTTCCTCTTCGTGGTGATGATGCTCGACATTGACCTCGCGGAGCTGCGCCGTGGCTTCACCCGCTTCGCTTGGCTCGGCTGGCTGACCGCCGGCGCGGTGATCGCCGAGATCGCCTGGGTCATATGGTCGCAGCACCTCAACGGGCTGCAGGTCGCCAAGGGCACGATTCCGGAGGCTGTCGGCTACAGCAACACACGGGCGCTCGGGGAGGTGCTCTATACGCGCTTCGCCTATCCGTTCGAGCTTGCCGCGATGGTGCTGCTGGTGGCGATCGTGGCCGCCATCGCGCTCACCATGCGGCACCGGCCTGGCTTCAAGGTGCAGGACATTTCGCGCCAGGTATCGGTGCGCGCCGCCGACCGCATACGCATCGTGAAGGTCGAGGCGGAGAAGCGGACATGATGACGCACGCCATCACTCTGGCCGACCTCCTCACCCTTTCCGGGGTGCTGTTCGCGCTCTCCGTGGCAGGCATCTTCCTCAACCGGAAGAACGTGATCCTGCTGCTCATGTGCATCGAGCTGCTGCTGCTGGCGGCCAATTTCAACTTCATCGCATTCTCGCGGGTCCTGGGCGACATCAATGGTCAGGTGTTCGTGTTCTTCGTGCTCACCGTAGCGGCGGCGGAGTCTGCGATCGGACTTGCGATCGTCGTGGTGCTGTTTCGCGAGCGGCGCAGCATCAACGTCGAAGACATGAACACCCTGCGAGGCTAGCGTCGAATGAATCCGCACCTGCTGATCCTCATCCCTCTGCTGCCGCTAGTCGCCGCCGCGATCGCGGGCATTGGCGGGCGCGTCATCGGGCGTGTGGGGGCGCACACCATCACGATCCTCAGTGTCGCCGTTTCGTGCGCGCTGTCGCTGTACGTGCTGAAGCAACTCTATGCGGACGGAGTGCCTATGTTCGATGGGCCCGTCTACACCTGGCTGGTGAGCGACGGTGTGAGCATCGACGTCGGATTCCTGATTGACCGCTTGAGCGTGCTCATGATGGCGGTGGTGACGTTCGTCTCGCTCTGCGTGCACGTTTACACCATCGGCTACATGAAGGACGACCCGGGATACACCCGCTTCTTCAGCTATATCTCGTTGTTCACCTTCTCGATGCTCATGCTCGTGATGTCGAACAACTTCATGCAGCTGTTTTTCGGCTGGGAAGCGGTGGGTACGGTGTCGTACCTCCTCATCGGCTTCTGGTACACCCGGCCGAGCGCCACCTTCGCCGGCCTGAAGGCGTTCATCGCCAACCGGGTGGGAGACTTCGGTTTCGTGATCGGCATTGCGGCGGTGTTCTCCTTCACCCACTCGCTGACCTACGGCGCGGCGTTCGCCGCCGCACCGGCAATCGCGCATCACGTCATTGCGCTCACCTCGGCGAGCAGCGTCAATGCGCTCACTTTGATCTGCGTCTTCCTGTTCGTGGGGGCGATGGGCAAGTCCGCACAGGTGCCGCTGCACGTGTGGCTGCCTGACTCGATGGAAGGTCCGACGCCGATCTCCGCTCTCATCCATGCCGCGACCATGGTGACGGCGGGCATCTTCATGGTGGCGCGCATGTCGCCGCTCTTCGAATACTCGGACACGGCGCTCTCGTTCGTGCTCGTCATCGGGGCGACCACGGCCTTCTTCATGGGACTGATCGGCGTCGTTCAATTCGATATCAAGCGCGTGATTGCGTACTCGACGATCTCCCAGCTCGGCTACATGACGGTCGCGCTCGGCGTATCGGCATACAGCGCGGCGATCTTTCACCTGATGACGCACGCGTTCTTCAAGGCGCTGCTCTTCCTCGCGGCCGGCTCCGTGATCATCGGCATGCACCACGAGCAGGACATGCGCAAGATGGGCGGTCTCGGCAAGTACATGCCGATCACGGCGATCACCTGCTGGATCGGCGGTCTCGCGCTAGTCGCGACGCCGTTCTTCTCCGGCTACTACTCGAAGGATTCGATCATCGAGGCCGTGGGTACGTCGCACCGGTGGGGCGCGACTTACGCCTACTGGTGCGTGCTCCTCGGTGCCTACGTCACCTCGCTCTATACGTTCCGGCTGCTCTTCATGACCTTCCATGGTGAGGAGCGCTTCCGTCACGTCGAAGCGGCTCACGACCATCATGACGAGCATGGTGATGAGCACGGCCATCATGCCGTCGAGCCACATGAGAGCCCGTGGGTAGTCACTGTGCCGCTGATCGCATTGGCCATACCGTCCGTCCTGATCGGCTACGTCACCGTGGGTCCGGTGCTCTTCGGCAGCTATTTCGGCCACTCGATCTTCGTGCTGCCGGCCAACGACGTCATCGGCGAGATGGCACGGGACTTTCACGGTCCGGCGGCGTTCGGCCTCCGCGGCTTCCTCGGCGCGCCGTTCTGGCTGACGGTGGCGGGATTCCTGACGGCCTGGGTGTGCTTCCGCCGTCCGGCCCTCGCGGACCAGGCGGCCCGCACCCTGGGCTGGCTGCGCAGGATTCTCATCCAAAAGTATTTCTTCGACTGGCTGTACGAGAACGTCGTGGCGGCGTTTACGCGCGGCCTCGGCTTTGGCCTGTGGAAGGTCGGCGACCAAGGGCTCATCGACGGCGCGATGGTCAACGGCTCGGCCGAGGCCATCGGCTGGTTCGGCGGCGTCCTGCGCCGGGTACAGAGCGGCTACCTCTACTCGTACGCCTTCTGGATCATGATCGGTCTGGCGGCTCTGCTCGGCTGGTTCCTCGTCCGCGGCTGACGCGCGAAAGCACAAGAATGCACGCACACCTGTTATCCGTCCTGATCTGGCTGCCCATAGTCACCGGCATCCTGGTGCTTCTGCTGGGCGATCGCCACATCGTCGCGGGGCGCTGGGTGGCGCTCGCCGGCGCGACCGCAACACTGGCCGTGTCCTTGCCGATGCTCGCGCATTTCAACACTCAGACCGCGGCCTACCAGTTCGTGGAGCGCGCGCCGTGGATTGCGCGCTTCAACGCCTTCTACGCGCTCGGGCTCGATGGCATCTCGCTGCCGCTGGTCGTGCTCACCGCCCTGATGACTATTCCGGTGGTCATCGCCGGCTGGACGGTCATCAAGGTCCGTACCGCGCAGTATTTCGCCGCCTTCCTCATCATGGAGGGGCTGATGATCGGGGTGTTCTCCGCCACCGATGCGCTGCTCTTCTACTTCTTCTGGGAAGCGATGCTGATTCCGATGTTTCTCATCATTGGCATCTGGGGCGGTCCGCGGCGCGTCTACGCCACCATCAAGTTCTTTCTTTACACATTCCTCGGCTCCGTGTTCATGCTGGTGGCCCTCATCTACATGTATGTGAAGGCCGGCAACTACGCCATCGCGAGCTTTCAGGCGCTGCCGCTCACGCTCGTGGAGCAGCGCTGGATCTTCTTCGCGTTCCTGCTCGCTTTCGCCGTGAAGGTGCCCATGTGGCCCGTGCACACGTGGTTGCCCGATGCGCACGTCGAGGCTCCCACGGGAGGCTCGGTGATCCTGGCGGCCATCATGCTCAAGATGGGCGGGTATGGCTTCCTGCGCTTCAGCCTGCCGATCACGCCGGACGCCTGCCGCGAGCTCAACCTGCTGATCATCACGCTGTCGCTCATCGCGGTGATCTACATCGGCCTGGTTGCCATCGTCCAGGCGGACATGAAGAAGCTGATTGCCTATTCCTCGATCGCCCACATGGGCTTTGTGACGCTTGGAGCGTTCGTGGTCTACGCGATCGTCCGCGCCACCGGACAGACCCAAGGCGCGGGAATAGGTATGGACGGGGCGATGGTGCAGATGGTATCCCACGGCCTCGTCTCCGGCGCGCTCTTCCTGTGTGTCGGGGTCCTTTACGACCGGGTACACAGTCGCGAGATCTCTGCCTACGGTGGCGTGGTCAACACCATGCCGATCTTCGCGGCCTTCATGGTGATGTTCGCGCTCGCCAACGCCGGGCTACCCGGTACCTCCGGCTTCGTCGGGGAGTTTCTGGTCATACTCGCGGCCTTCAAGGCGAGCTTCTGGTACTCGGCGCTGGCGGCGGTGACCCTGATCCTCGGCGCCTCCTACACGCTCTGGATGGTCAAGCGCGTGGTGTTCGGTCCGGTGGCCAACGATCACGTGGCCAACCTCTCTGATCTCAATGGCCGGGAATTCTTCATCCTCGGAGCGCTTGCCGTGCTGGTGCTGGCGGTCGGCATCTGGCCGGCGCCGCTGCTCAAGATCGTGGAGCCTTCGATCCATCACCTGGTCGCCCAGGCAGTCGCCACCAAGATCCCGGTTTGATCTGCCCCTAGGACACTCACGAATGACGTACTGGCACAGCATCAGTCCCGCGATCCCGGAGGTCTACCTTGCCTTCGCGATCTGCGTGGTGTTGCTCTTTGAGGTTTTCGTGGGCGTCAAGCGCCCCGGGGCGACCTCGACGCTCTCGCTGATCGCGCTCGTGGTGGGAGCGGCGATCACCGCCTGCTACAGCAACGTGGACCACCGCGCGATTTTGTTCGACGGCAACTACGTCGTCGATCCGCTCGCTTTCGTGCTGAAGCTCGCCGGCTTCCTGTTCGCCGCCCTGGCTCTCATCTATTCGCGGATGTATCTCGAGAACCGTAACATCCTGCGCGGCGAATACGACGCTCTTGCCCTCACCGCACTGCTCGGAATCTTTGTACTCATCTCCGCCAACAGCCTGATTACGGTCTATATGGGCGTCGAGTTGCTGGCGCTGTCGCTGTACGCGATGGTGGCGTTCGATCGGGACTCGGGCGTTGCGGCCGAGGCGGCCATGAAGTACTTCGTGCTGAGCGCGCTTGCTTCCGGCACGCTGCTCTACGGTATGTCGATCGTCTATGGGCTCACTGGCACGCTCGATCTCCAGGTGATCGCGACCCAGCTGCACTCGCCCACGAGCCTCGGGGTGATCCTCGGACTTGCGTTCATCGTGGTGGCCGTCGGCTTCAAGCTGGGCACAGTGCCTTTCCACATGTGGCTACCGGATGTCTACGAGGGTGCGCCCACCAGTGTGACGATGTTCATCGGCACGGTGCCCAAGATCGCATACTTCGCGCTGGCGCTGCGCCTTCTCGCTCATGGACTCGCCGGCACCTCCGCCGACTGGACGCTGATGCTCACACCGCTCGCGGTGTTGACCCTGGTTGTCGGCAATGTGTTGGCGATCGTGCAGTCGAATATCAAGCGGCTGCTCGCGTACTCGACCATCGGCAACGTGGGCTTCATCGTGCTCGGCTTCATCGCTGGCACTCCGGACGGCTATACGGCGGCACTGTTCTACACGCTGGTGTACGTGCTCATGGTAGGCGGCTCCTTCGGCGTGGTCCTGCTCATGAGCCGCAAGGGCTTCGAAGCCGACAAGCTTGATCACTTCAGGGGCCTCTATCGGCGCGATCCGCTGCTCGCGCTCGTCATGATGGGGCTCATGTTCTCGACGGCCGGGGTGCCCATATTCGTCGGGTTCTGGGCGAAGCTCAGGATCTTCCAGGTGCTGTGGGAGACGAATCACCTCTGGCTGGTCGTCATCGCTGCGGCCATGTCGGTCGTCGGCGCCTTCTACTATCTGCGCATCGTCAAGCTGATGTACTTCGATGAGCCGCCGGACAATCTGCCGGCCACCCTGCGGCCCCATGGCGCACGGCTCGCGCTTGGCCTCAATGCCGCGGCTGTGGTCGCGCTCGGCATTCTGCCGGGCCGGTTGCTCGACCTCTGCAGCCGGCTGATTCATTAGGCACAGGAAAATAAGTGTCCTCGCTGAAGAGACACCGGCTCGCCCGCACCGGTCAAGTGTCCGGTGGCTCCGATCGCGATACGCGGCTAGTCTTGCATGCATGACGCCCGCGACCGATGTCGCCGCGCGGTCCGATAGTGACCGCTTGATCGGGGAGCTAGCGAGCCGCCTTGGCTCGCTGGGTGTCGAGGTTGCTGACATCGCCGGCCATCTCGAGGATCTCGCCGCGCGTGTCTCTGGCCAAGCTGCCCAATTCGAAGAGTTGCATCAGGCGACTGGGACCATGGTGGCGGGTAACCGTGAGATCGACCGGGCCGCGCGCGAGGCTCAGCACGCCGCCTCCAACGCCGGGGGCGAGATCTCGGAGTCGCGGACTCTCATCGGCAGTGCCGTCGAGCACATCGGACGGCTGACGGCCGCCGTCGGCCGCATCCACGAGCGCCTGGGCTCCTTCGCTCCGGTGCTCGAGCAGATCACTTCCGTGGCCGCTGCCATTGAGAGCATCGCCAAGCAGACGCGGCTTCTCTCGCTCAATGCGGGCATCGAGGCGGCGCGCGCCGGCGAGGCGGGGCGCGGATTCGCCGTGGTCGCCGCCGAGGTCAAGACGCTCGCGGAGGCGACGCGCACGGCGACGGTGCGGATTGCCGCGACAGTGCGCTCGCTCGCGGAGCAGATCGATGGCCTGCTCACCGAGGGTGGCGCGGCCGACAAGCACGCGGCGGAGGCTGGACGGGGAACGCAGCAGATCCAGGGCGTGATCGGGCGTGCGCACGACGCCTTCGGCACCGTCAGCCGCGAGATCGATGCCATCGCGCGCTCGGCGGGGGGCAATCTCGAGGCCTGTGATGTCACGCTCGCCGAGCTCAGCGGCCTGGCCGAAGGGGTGCAGCTATCCTCCACGAACCTCACGCACGCCGACAGGCGGGTGGAGGGTCTCCTCGGCCTCAGCGAGGGACTGATGGAGCTCATCGCCGTGAGCGGCGTCGAGACCTCCGACACGCCCATGATCCGCATGGGAGTGGAAACCGCGCGGCGGATCAGCGAGGTATTCGAGCAGGCGATTGCACGCGGTGAAATCACCGAGCCGCAGCTCTTCGACGAACGCTACCGCGAGATCCCGGGCAGCAACCCCAAGCAGTACCTCACCGATTATGTCGAGTTTGCGGACCGCGCGTTGCCGCCGATCCAGGACCCGCTGCAACGCTCGGACTCGCGCATTGTCTTCTGCGTGGCCTGGTCGAAAGGCGGATATCTGCCGACCCACAATCCCAACTACCGCCAGCCCCCCGGCAGGGATCCGGTCTGGAACGCCGCACACTGCCGCAATCGCCGCCTCTTCAAGGATCGCGCGGTACAGAAGGTCGCGCGCAATACCAAGCCGTTCCTGCTGCAGACCTATCGGCGTGACATGGGGGGCGGCAATTTCGTGCTCTTGAAGGACCTATCCTCGCCAATCTGGGTGCGCGGCCGGCACTGGGGCGCGTTCCGCATCGGCTACCGGCATGCCTGAGGCGCGCCGGGCTACCGGTGGCAGTTCCCGAAATCGTCGCCAAACCGTCCTTTCGTGGAGGGGACGCTACAATCTGAGAACAAGAGGCCCGCCAACAAGTCGGCCATGAGAGTAGGGTGGTGAAACCGTGAGTGCCGGTGACAGGCTGCGCGATCGCCGCGAATCGGCGGCGCTCGGCCTCGATTCGCCAGCGGTGACCGACGGCCCCGTGGCGACGGATGACGGCGAGCGGGCCCTGGCGGACCTGGCTCGCAATCATCATGAGGCGCTCGTTCGGTTCCTGACGCTGCGTACCGGCTCGCGGGAGGACGCGCAGGAAGTCGCGCAGGAGGCCTATGCGAAGCTGCTCGCGCTGGATCGTCGCGACACGATCAGCTTCCTCGCCGGCTATCTCTGGCGGATCGCCACCAACCTTGCCGTCGACCACCAGCGGCGGCGAGAGGTGGGCGACCGTTTCAGTGCGCGTACGGGGCAGGCGACGGCTGCCGAAGCATCCTCGGAATCGGTGGTGGATGCACGGCAGCGACTTCTGATCGTGGAGCGCGCGCTCGGCGAGCTGCCGCCGAAGTGCCTGCAGGCTTTCATGCTCCGCGTGCTGAGTGGCCTGAAATTCCAGCAAGTCGGTCGGCAGATGGGGATCAGCGACCGTATGGCCAAAGCCTATGTCGCCCGGGCCCTCGAGTACCTGCAGGACAGCCTCGATGCCGCGGACTGGCCGCGGAGTAGGCCATGAGCGAAGACCTCGAGGGCCTGGGCCCATTGAGCCAGGGAGCGGGCCGTTGGCTGGAGGCGCTGGAGTGGCATACGACGCTGTGGGAGACGGACCAGGCCGCGCTCACGAGCGGGACGTTGCGAGCCTGGCAGCAATGGTACGGCCAGCCGGACAATCGCCGGGCCTTCGACCGGTTGAGCGCGCTGCTGGCCGAAAATACCCTCTATCACCGCCCGGCCCCGCCCGCTGCCCGCGAGCTCGAGAGCGACCGCTACGATCCGTCACTCTCGATCAGAGAGTGGCGGCAGGCGCGGCGGACCGAGGCGGTTGCCGGCGCGCCGCGCACCGCCAAAAGGAGCCGGTGGGTAGGTCCTCTCAGGGCGATGGCTCTGACCGCCGGCGTGCTCGCCGCGCTCTTCCTGCTGCGACCCTGGTGGCTTGCCATGATTGACGGCGGCAGCCACCCGACCGTGTATCAAACGCAAGTGGGTGAACTGACCGAGGTCTCCCTGGAGGACGGATCGACCGTGACCCTGGGAGGTAAGACGCGGCTGCTCGTCGAGTACACCCGTCGCCGCCGCTCGATCCAACTCTTCTACGGCGAAGCCTGGTTCCGGGATAAGGATATCCCGCACTGGCCGTTCGTGGTCACCGCCGGCGGCGGAGTCATCACGGCGGTTGGCACGGCATTCGTCGTCAATCGGGGCTCCGATGGCGTGGTCGTGATGGTGACGGCGGGTACGGTGGAGGTGGCCGCGCGGGCACGGGCGCAGCGGGTGCATGTCCTCGGCCAGGTGTTCATGCCCTGGTTGCATCTTGCGGCGGTACAGTTGCAGCACGATCAACAGCTTTCCTACAGCGACGATGGCACGGTGGGGAGCGTTACCTCGACGGACCCGCGCGCGGTAACGGCTTGGACTCAGGGACGCCTGAGCTTCGACGATGTGCCGCTGCGCGAGGTCATCGAGACTGTCAATCGCTATTGGTCCCGACACATCCGGGTGAGCGGGCAGGCGGGCGAGCTGCATTTCAGCGGTCTCGTCTACGAGGACCAGATCGAGGACTGGCTGGACGGCTTACCGCGAATATTTCCCGTTGCCATCGACGCTGCCGGCGCGCACGTCTGCGTGCGATTGCGCGACTCCCCATCCTCCGCGGGCCCCGCTCCCTGTGCGGGGCCCGGCACTTGAGGTGCCGACTTCCCTTTTCGGTCGCCGAGCCGTCTTCAAATTGAAACAGATGCGATCCGGTTGATCCGGACGCTGGGGGAGTAACCGAGATTCAGGCGGAGCCACGGGCGAGCTGGCTTCAGGGGTGCGGCTTGCCTCGAGAGCCGCATCCGGCTCGCGGCGGCGCGGCGTGCCTAGAGGCCGCGTAGAAAAATTCCGGGGAGTGCGTATGACAACATCCCGCGCGTTTAACGAGCGGCAGGGTGCGAGCAGCAGGTCAGGGGGGGCGGCTCGCCGAGCCTCTCTGCCGGCGCTGTTCGTCCTCGCCTGTGCCCTGCTCGGCAACCAGGCTTTCGCGCAGAGCCTGAACAAGGTCGTCACGCTTCATATCCAGCCACAGCGGCTCGACCGGGCGCTGCTGGAGTTCGGCCGTCAGGCCCACATCCAGATCATGTTCGCCTCCAAGTTCGCCGCCGGCCACGCGAAAACCGTCGGCCTGAGCGGCAGCTACATCGGCACGCAGGCGCTCGCCGAGCTGCTCCGAGGAACCCACCTCGCATACCTGGAGCGCGGTAATACGGTGGAAATCGTCAGCGCCGAAACAGCGTCCGCGGACCGCAGCAGCGCCCGGCCGATCGGGACTGCCGCGGTCGCCGATCCGGCAGCGGTCGATTCCGCCCCCGAACAACAGCAAGCGGATCAGGAGACCACGCCACCGACGGGACCGCCGCCGCCCCCGCCGCCGCCGGCAGCGCCGGGCGCGGCAGGCGCCAACGCCGCCCTGCAGGAAGTAGTGGTAACAGGCTCACGCCTGCTCACGCAGAAGACCGCACTGACGACGAGTCCGATCGATACGATCGTGAGCAACGCCTATTTGAACGACCACGGCTATACCAACGTGGCCAACGCGCTGAATTCGCTGCCTGAGATACAGAACAGCGTCACCCCGGCAGGCGCCCAGAACGTCTTTGGCGTGGGCGTCAACTACATCAACCTCTACGGGCTCGGCACCAATCGCACCCTGGACCTCGTCAACGGAATGCGGTTCATTTCCGACAATCCAGCCAACATTTTTGCCAACAACGGCGGCACCCAGGTTGATTTCAACGATTTTCCCGCGATCTTCCTCGACCGTATCGACGTCGTTCCCGCAAGCGGAGCGGCCGTTTACGGCGCGGACGCCGTTGCCGGCGTCGCCAACATTCAGATGCTCAAGCGCTATGAAGGCGCGGAATTCCGCTCGAGCGTGACCAATTCCAGCCAGTGGGACGCCGGTGAGTACGACGTGGAGGCCGCGCTCGGGCGTAACTTCTTCGATGACAAGATGAACCTGGCATTCGACGCGCAGTACGACCAGACCACGTCCGTCAACGGTACGCAACGGCCTTGGATATCGCTGCAGCAGGAATTCGTGCCGAATCCCGCTTCTACCGGGTCCAATGACGTTCCTGCCCAGATCGTGGCCAACAATACCCGCTTTTACGGCGTCACCAATGGTGGCCTGCCGATCAATCCGCTCACCGGCGGCCTGATCACGCTGCCCGGAACGCAGACGCCCGTTCAGTTCGGCAGGAATGGCAACCTGATTCCGTTCAATCCCGGGATCGTCTATGGGCCCACGTCCGGTAACGGACTGGACGGCAATCCGCTGTTTGACTCGGATTCGAGCGGCGGCGATGCGTTCAATCTCGCCCCGTCCACGTCCCTGCAGGCGCCGCTGAAGAGAATGCTGTTCTACGGCATCGGCAGCTACGATTTCAGCGATTCACTGCACTTCAACACGGCGGTATCCTTTGATTACGTGGGTGCGCGTCAAGCCGTCAACCAGCCCAACTACTCCTACCCCGGCTTTGGCGTGTCACCGGCGTACAACGAGCCGGGTGTCGGCACGGCCTGGCTCATCAGCCCGCAGAACGCGTTTCTCACCAGCCAGGCGCAATCGGTGCTGGCCCCCTACGACGCCGATGGCTTCTATCTGTCGCGCTCCAATATCGACGCCACCCCCTCGCCGATCAATGCCTTCGTGCGCACGCTCAACATCAATTCCGTGCTCAACGGGGATTTCTATCTATTCAGCCGCCGCTTCGACTGGAACGTCGAATATAGCCACGGCCAGGCATACTCCAGCTACTCGTCCTACAGCTTCGTATACGGGAACACCACCGTGCCGAACCTGCTCGGCTACGCACTCGATTCGGTAGTGGGTGCCAATGGGCAGCCGGAGTGTCGCGTTACCGCGGCCAACCCCAATTCCACCAGCCCATACATCAAGAACTGCGTGCCGTTCAATCCTTTCGGCGTCTTCAATAACAGCGCCGCGGCTCTCAACTATGTGACCGCAGACTTCGGCAACACCGCGCTGAACATGCAGGACGACGCCCAGGCCAACATCCAGGTGCCGGTCGTCCACCTGCCGGCCGGGGACGCGCGGGCTTCCGTGGGCGCGGAGAGCCGCTACGAGTATGCGAGCTTCAATCCCGATCTGGCATCGAAGGAGGGCATCGGCTATTTCGTGGCGGTCGACCCGACGCACGGACACTTCGACACCCATGAGGTGTACACCGAGATGAACGTACCGCTGCTCGGGGACAGTTATCATTGGGCTTTCGCTCACACATTGGACGTCGACGCGGCGTACCGCCACGTCGACAGCAGCCTGGCCGGCGACAATGACGCCTGGAATTATGGCTTGGTGTTCGGTCCCACTCAGGATGTGGGTTTTCGCTTCGGTCAGGCGAGCACGTATCGTGAACCGTCGCTGCAGGAGGCGTACTCGCCCCCGACGGGCGCCTACGACTACGGTCTCGACCCCTGTCAGGCATCCAACATCGATTCCGGCCCGAACCCGGCGGCGCGGGAGCGCAATTGTGCGTCGGCATTCGCCGCGCTCGGTGCCAATCTCGCGGACTTTACCTCCTCGAATGTGGAGCAATACACCATTCCCGTGACCTCTGGCGGCAACCCGGAATTGAAGAACGAGGTGGCGCACTCGGTGAACCTCGGCATCGTGCTGACGCCACGGTGGCTGCCGGATCTTCAGGTGACCGCCGACTACATTCAGGTGTTGCTTACCGACGCCATCGAGTACGCGGGAGTCCAGCAATTGATGGAGGAGTGCTATGACTCGCCGACCTATCCGTCGGCGACCTGCGCCGACTTCGTGCGTCAGCCGGGCACCGGGCAGGTCGTTTCCGCTGCCGAGACCTTCATCAACGAGGGATACAATCACCTGCGGCTGATCCAATACAAGGTGGCTTACCTGCACAGCCTCGAGGGGTTTCCGGGGCTCAGCCGCTTCCACGACCCGGGCCATGTTTCGTTCACCGCGAACATCGTCGATATGCGGGAGAACAACAATTCAGTTTCGGGCAGGGGTTTCGATACGATCGAATCAGCCAATACGGCTACTAGCGAGAACGGTCTGTTCCCCCGCTGGTCGATGAATGCCGACCTCGGCTACCATCGCGCGCCGTGGCAGTTCCACTGGCAGACGTTCTATCAGTCGCGAATGTACTACGATTTGACGTACACGGCGGCTAATCAGCTACCCCTGTCGATCCCATCGAGCACCACACACGAGTTGGATCTCTTGTATGACCTCAATAACCACCTGCAGTTCGGCGGACACATTTACAACGTGTTCGACAAGGCGCCACCGCAGCCCTGGGCGGGCTATCCGGTGACGGGTCTCGGCAGGCTGTTCGAGCTCAGCGTGCGGGCGCGATTCTGACAGGGGGCTCGAGCGGTGCGAGCACCGTGCCGCTCGCCTCCCCGAATCCGAGGCGCGCGTAGCCCGGTCGCTCGCACCAGCCGCGCAGGATCACGCGGTCGCCGTCTTCGATGAAGGTGCGGGTTTCGCCGCTGGCAAGCCGCAGCGGCTCCTTTCCGCCCGCGGTGAGCTCGAGCAGCGAGCCGGCCTGATCCGGTGTGGGACCCGACTGGGTACCGCTGCCCAGGAGGTCGCCCGGCTCGAGATTGCAGCCGTTGACGGTGTGGTGCGCCACCATCTGCGCGACCGACCAGTAGCTGTGGCGAAAGTTGGTTCGAGCCAGGGGCTGGGGCGCGGCTCCGGAGGCGCGCATGGCGGCGGTCTCGAGCAATACCTCGAGATTGAGGTCGAGCGCCCCATGCGCACGCAGAGGCTCGCAGTCGAGATAGGGCAACGGCTGCGGGTCCTCGGCGGGGCGGCTCCACGGCAGGCGATAAGGAGCGAGGGCTTCCAGCGTCACCACCCAGGGCGAGAGGGTGGTGGCGAAGTTCTTGGCGAGGAACGGACCGAGCGGCTGATATTCCCATGCCTGCACGTCACGGGCGGACCAGTCGTTGAGCAGGCAGAGACCGAACACGTGCTCCTCGGCCTGCGCCACCGGGATCGGTGAGCCGAGAGCGTTGCCGGGCCCGATGAGCATGCCGACCTCGAGCTCGAAGTCGAGGCGCGCGCTCGGCGCGAGCTGCGGCCGCTCGGCGCCGCGCGGCATGACCTGGCCGTGCGGGCGGCGCACCTGCTGGCCCGAAACGCCGAGCGAGGACGCGCGCCCGTGATAGGCGATGGGTACCCACTTGTAGTTGGGCAGCAGCGGCTGGTCGGGCCGGAACAGCCGCCCGACCGCGGTGGCGTGGTGGATCGAGGCGTAGAAATCGGTGTAGTTGCCGATTCTGGCCGGTAGAGTGAATTCCACCTCGCGCTGCGCAATGAGCGTGGTGCCGAGCTCCGCGGCGCGCGGCGCGCCCTCACGCAAACACTCCGACAGGCCGTGGCGCAGCGCCACCCGCGCGCCTTTGCCGAGAGCCATGAGGCGATGCAACGAGGGCTCGGCGCAGCAGGCGAGCGCCTCGGCCCCGAGCCCGTCGAACGGACTCAACACGTCGAGCGCGCCGAGGTCGAGCACGCTGTCGCCGATGGCGAGGCCGCAGCGGAAGTTCTCGCGGCTGCCGGCGCGCCGAAAGACGGCGAACGGCAGGTTCTGGATGGGGAAATCGCAGCCCGGGAGGTTGGCGGCGGCCACCCAGCTGCGCAGCTTCGGATCGTGAGTCGAATCGAGGGCCGCGCTCATCCGCGGCTGTCCGGGCTGAAGCGTTTCGCGAGGCCACGCCAACACTGCGCGTAGTCGGATTGCAGCTGCGGCAGCTCGAGCGCGCGGCGGGTCGGCCGAATGACGGTGCGGGTCTCGAACATGAACGCCATGGTATCGCTGATGCGCTGCGGCCGGGTGGTATCGGCGCGCAGGGCACGCTCGAAGGTCTCGGCGTCCGGCCCGTGACCGGTCATGCAGTTGTGGAGCGAGGCGCCCCCGGGCTCGAAGCCGCCGGCCTTGGCGTCATAGACGCCGTGGATCAGCCCCATGCACTCGCTGGCGATGTTGCGGTGAAACCAGGGCGGCCTGAAGGTGTCTTCCATCGCGAGCCAGCGGGGTGGGAAGATCACGAAATCCACTGTGTCGACACCCGGGGTGTCGCTGACGGATTGCAGCACCAGGAAGATCGAGGGATCCGGATGATCGTAGCTCACGGAGCCGATGGTGTTGAATCGGCGCAGGTCGTACTTGCACGGGGCGTTGTTGCCGTGCCAGGCGACGACATCGAGCGGGGAGTGATCGAGCCTCGCCGTCCAAAGCTCCCCACCGAGCTTCGCCACGAGCTCCACGTCTCCCTCGCGCTCCTCGTACCACGCGACCGGTGTCTGGAAATCGCGCGGATTAGCGAGGCCGTTCGAGCCGATGGGGCCGAGATCGGGCAGTCGCATCGGCGCCCCGAAGCTCTCGCAGATATAGCCGCGCGCCTCGCCGTCCGGCAACTCGACCCTGAAGCGCAGGCCGCGCGGAATCAGCAGCACTTCCTGCGGTGCGGCCTCCAGGATCCCGAGCTCGGTCGCGACGCGCAGCCGCCCGAGCTGCGGCACGATGAGGAGCTCACCGTCGGCATCGTAGAAGAAGCGGTCGCGCATGGAGCGGTTGGCGAGGTACCAGTGAATGCCGCAGCCGGTGTGGGTATCCGGCGAGCCGGTGCCACCGAGTGTCAGCAGACCGTCGATGAAATCGGTGGGCTCGCGCGGAATGGGCGGCGGCCTCCACCGCAGCGGATTCGGCGTGACCGAGAGCGCCTCGAAGTGTCCCGCCAGGCCCCGCGGCGGTAGCGGCTGAAAGGGGCTCGCGAGCATCGCGGCTGGGCGGATGCGATAGAGCCAGCTGCGCCGATTGGCCTGCCGCGGCGCGCTGAAGGCGGTGCCCGAGAACTGCTCGGCATAGAGGCCGTACGGACAGCGCTGCGGCGAATTGCGACCTTCGGGTAGGGCGCCCGGCAGCGCCTCGGTGGCGAACTGGTTGCCGAATCCCGGCTGGTATTTCAGCGGCGCCGGCGGCGCGCCGCTGTCAGCAATCGCGGTGCTCATCGCTCACTCCCGGTATGCTTTGCCACCTATGATGACACAATTAGTTGCGTCCGCAACTATTTCCGGGAGAGCGGGATGAGCGTGCGGGTTCTCAACGAGCTCGGGCTCGAGCTCACGGGCTTCGTACCGTATCGCCTCAACCGCCTTGCGGTCGGCGTCAGCAATCATCTCGCCGACCTCTACCGGGAGCGCTTCGGCCTCGATGTCCCGGAGTGGCGCGTCATGGCCACCGTCGGCTCCCAGCACGGCTGCACTGCCCGGCACATTGCGGAGAGCACCCGGATGCACAAGACCCGAGTGAGCCGCGCCATCGCCCATCTGGAAGAGCGGGAACTGATCGAGCGCGCTTCGAGCGCCGCCGACCGGCGGCAGCGGGAGGTGCGTCTCACCAAGGCGGGCCGGCGCATGTATGCGGAGCTCGTGCCGCTCGTTCTCGAGCGCGAGCGCCAGCTTCTCGCGTGCCTCACCAAGGAGCAGCTGCGTGGGTTTCTGACGGGTATGGAAGCGCTCGAAGGCTTCCTGGGCCTGCAGGATTAGCCGATGACAGCGCCTCCCTCGCCGCAGCTTGGCTTGACCGTAGTGGCGCGCTCGGCGCTACTCACGCTGACGGCCGCTCCAGCGGATCACGCGCTAAGCCTGCAGGTCTCGCGCATCGCGGACCATCAGCCAGTCGTCGGTCCGGGCAGTGTAACGGTGACCCTCGATGGTCACAGCGTGCCGGTCACGGCGCAACCCGATGGGACCTATCTCATCTCGACGCGCGCTCAAAGCGGAGGCACTCACTCCCTTGGCGTCGTTGTGTCCCACGATGGGATCCGCGAGCTTCTCACCGGCAGCGTGACCGTGCCGCAGCAGCGCAGTGCCCTGGAAGTGCTCCAGAGCCACGGGATGTTTGCCTGGTGGGTGCTCAACATCGCCGTGGTGCTGATCGCGGTCATCGTCATCTCCCGTCGCAGGAGCTGAAGACACAAGGCGGAGCCGCTTGCCCAAGCGGCTCCGCACGTCCGCGGCCTGAAGGCTACGTGCCGATCTTGGCGCTGACGGCATCCTCTTCAGCATTGAGCTTCGCCTGCTCGCCGCGGGTGATGTGGCCGCCGTGCATCGCGGCCATGTGTTGCTCGTGCGCACGGATGCGCTGGTCGGCCGCATGCAGGCGGACGGCCTTCGCCGGCCTCATCTGTCCCATCTTGACCCGCTCATCGATGCGCATGTCCTGTTTGGCCAGACGGGCATCGACTTCCGCGCGCAACGGGTGCTGAGCCGCCCAGGCGCTCTGCGCGATGGCCGGGGCGGTGAGGCAGCTCAGCGAGACTGCGGCGGCTGCGGCGGCGAGAACGGAACGATACGATTTCGACATGAGTGAAGCTCCTGTTGGCGCCATTGAGATGACGAGTCGATCTACTGGCCGATACGACGGCTGACGTGATTCTCTTCCCTGTTGAGTCTGGCATCCTCGTGCCGGGTGAGATGGGTGTCGTGCCGCGAAGCCATACGCCGCTCCTGCGTGCGGATGCGATGGTCGGCGGCATGCAGGCGGGCAGCCTTCGCATGGCTCATCTGACCGTCCTTCACCTCCTGGTGAATGCGCGCATTCTGATTGCCCAGCCGGCCGTTGACCTCCACGCGGCGCGGGTGGTGCGCCTGCCACGGGGTGTCCGCAAAGGCCGGGGCCGCGAGGCAGGCCAGCGAGATCGTGGCGGCGACGGCGGTGAGGACGGTGCGGATCGATTGCGACATAAAAGGGGCTCCTCGCGGCACCAATGCCGGGGTTGCATTGCGCCCGATTTGCGGGCTTTCAGGCGTCAACAACGTCCCAGGAACCCGCCCGGGCATGATTATTACCAAAAGTTAACCCGTGTAAAGTACAGGCCACGCCTCGCTGTCGTGGCTTGGCGACGCCCGTGGGTCACTCTGTACGATAGCCACATGTCCGAATTCGACGCTCGAACTCAATCGCGCCGGGGACTGAGCAGTCAGGACGCTGCGGAGCGCCTGCGGGCCGAGGGTCCGAACGCTTTGCCGGAGCTGGAGCGCCGCACGGGCCTGCGCATCATCCTGGAGGTGGTGCGGGAGCCCATGTTCGCGCTGCTGCTCGGCGCCGGCGTGTTGTATCTGCTGATCGGCAGCCGCGGCGAGGCGCTGGTGCTGTTCGCGTTCGCCTGCTTCTCGGTGGCGATCGCGGTCATCCAGGAGGGCAGAAGCGAGCGCGTGCTCGAGGCGCTGCGGGACCTGACGAGCCCGCGGGCGCTCGTCATCCGCGACGGCGAGCAGACTCGCATCCCGGGCCGGGAAGTCGTGCGCGGGGACTTGCTGGTGCTCGCCGAGGGCGACCGCGTGCCGGCGGATGCCCTGTTGGTTTCCGGGGACGAGATCCTGGCGGACGAAAGTCTGCTCACGGGGGAGTCGGTCCCTGTGCGCAAGCGCGTCGCGGTCGGCGATGTCGCGGCGGCGGCGCCGGGCGCGGTCGAGACCGCGCCCGGGGGCGATGACCTGCCTCTGGTCTTCTCGGGAACACTGATCGTGACGGGCGGGGGCCTGGCGGTGGTCACCGCGACGGGACTGAACAGTGAGATCGGCAAGATCGGACATGCCGTCATCCGGATCACGCCGGAGCCGCCGCGCCTGCAGGTCCAGACGCGTGGCTTCGTGACGGGTTTCGCGATCGTCGGCTTGTCGTTGAGCGCGATCGCGGTGCTGCTGTATGGACTGCTGCGGGGGGCGTGGCTGCAGGGCCTGCTCGGCGGCATCGCGCTCGGCATGTCCATGCTGCCCGAAGAGTTTCCTCTGGTCCTGACCGTGTTCATGGTGATGGGCGCCTGGCGTCTGTCGCGCTCGCAGGTGTTGACCCGACGACCCGCGGCCATCGAGACGCTGGGCGCCGCGACGGTGCTGTGCACCGACAAGACCGGAACGCTGACCCGCAATCTCATGTCGGTCGAATGGCTGGAGCGGGATGCGCAAGGCGCGGCGACGGTGGCTGGGCCTGGAGGATCGCCGGCACTGCCGCCGAAGCTGCAGGGGCTGCTCGAGACCGCGGTGTTGGCGAGCCGGCCTGAAGCGGTGGATCCGATGGACCGCGCGTTGGTGCGGCTGGCAGCCGATGTTGGCGTGGGTGCGACTGGAGCGGAGCTCGTGCGCGGATATCCGTGGCTGGCGGAGCTGCCGGCGCTCGTGCAGGTCTGGGGCCTGGCGAACGGCACTCGGATGGCGGCTGCCAAGGGCGCGCCGGAGGCGATTGCCACGCTGTGCCGCCTCGATGCCGCCGCGCTGCTCACCCTGCGTGCCAGGGTGGAGGAGCTGGCGCGCCGCGGGATGCGGGTGCTGGCGGCGGCTGCTTCCGCGCCGCTCGGAGCGGCCGCGCTGCCGGAGCGGGCCCTGGATCTACCCCTCGAGTTCGTCGGCTTGATCGGCTTCGTGGACCCGTTGCGCGCCGGCATTCCCGAAGCCGTGCGCGAATGTCGCTCGGCCGGGATTCGTGTGGTGATGATCACCGGCGACCATCCGGCGACCGCGCGTGCGATCGCAGCCCAGGCCGGCATAGAGCATGACAGGGTCATGACCGGCCCGGAGCTGGCGGCGCTCGATGAGCGGTCCCTGCTCGAGCGCGCGCCCGAGGTGTCGGTGTTCGCGCGCATCACGCCGCAACAGAAGCTACGCATCGTCGCCGCACTCAAGGCTCGCGGCGAGGTCGTCGCCATGACGGGGGACGGCGTGAATGACGCTCCCGCCCTCAGGTCCGCGCACATCGGCATCGCCATGGGCCAGCGCGGCACCGATGTGGCGCGCGAAGCCTCCTCGCTCGTGCTGCTCGACGATGATTTCAACTCCATCGTGCGGGCGGTGCGGCTCGGGCGGCGCATCTACGACAACCTGCTGAAGGCCGTGAGCTACATCCTCGCGATCCATCTGCCGATCGCGGCCCTGGCGCTGGTGCCGATCGCCTTGGGTCGGCCGCTGGTGTTGACGCCGATGCTGATCGCGATCCTCGAGCTCATCATCGATCCGCTGTGCTCGGTCGTGCTCGAGGCGGAGAGCGACGAGCGGGACGTCATGAGGCGGCCACCGCGCGATCCGAGGAGCGAGCTGCTGTCGCGGCCGCTGTTGGTGACGGGCTTCGTGCAGGGAGCGCTCGCGATCCTGGCGGTCTGCGGGGTATTCCTCGCGGCGACGCTCCGGGGCGTGCCCGCCGAGACGGTGCGCTCCATGGGCTTCCTCACCCTGGTCTGCGCCAATTACGCCCTGATCTTCGCCAACCGCAGCTTCAGCGCCTCGCCGCTCGCTGGCTTGGCGCGCCCGAATCCTTTCCTCTGGGTCAGCGTGACGGCGGCGGCTGGGGCATTGGCGGCGATTTGGCACATCCCAGCCCTGGCGGGGTTCCTGCACTTGGGTCCGTTGCGGGCGCGGCAGGTGCTGCTGTGCATGGCGGCCGCGGTGGCACTCCTTGGGGCCCTCGAGGCGCTGAAGCTGCTGGTGCGGCGAGCCTGGGCACCTATCAAGTCTCAGCTCTAGCTTTGTGACCGGGCTTTCAGGGCTCAGCGGGGCCAAAAGGCTCACCGGTCAGCGCGCCTTCAGGTGGCGCGTTGTACCGTATGGTAACGGTGGGAACAGTCAAATCGGTCAATAGACAGGCGTGAAATCCATGGTACGAATCAGGAATGGCATTGGCGGTGCGGTAGCGCTGGCGGCTTCGCTTTTCGTGGCGGTGACACCGGCGTTCGCGCAGGATCACGGCGGTTCCCACGGTGGCGGCGGCGGTCATTTCGGCGGCCATGGGTTCGCAGCGCCACATGCCCGCTACGCCGTGCCGCAGCACTGGGCGGGCATGCACCCGAACTGGGGTGGTGGACCGCGTGTGGGCGGGGCCTGGGTACGCCCTTGGGGTCCGCGCTGGCAGCCTCATTACTGGGGCGGCGGCTATTGGCACGGCGGCTTCTGGCCGCACGTCTACCTGGGTTGGGACTTCCCGTGGTTCCTGGCAGCGATACCCGCCGGCTACGCCACCTATTGGTGGGGCGGTGTGCCGTATTACTACGGGCAGGGCGTCTACTACGCGTGGAGTCCTGACTACGACTCGTACGTGGTGACGGATCCGCCGCCAGTCACGGGCGGTGTGGAGCAGGGAGCCGCCCCGCCGCCGCAGGACGCCGGGCAGCCAGGCGCTGCCCCTGGGCAGGGCGCAATGAGCCTCTACGTCTATCCGAAGAACGGCCAGAGCGAGCAGCAGACGGCGAATGATCGCTACCAGTGTCACGCGTGGGCCGTTGGCCAGACCGGGTACGATCCGACGAATTCCGCCAACAGCTCGCAGGCGGCCACGGCCACGCCTGACAACTACAAGCGTGCAGTGACGGCTTGCCTCGACGCGCGTGGCTACAGCGTAAGGTAGCCGTAGCCAATAACCGCAGACGCAGCGGTCGCAGCCGGCGCGGGACGTGATAGCGTGGGGACCATCCGGTCCCCACGCTAAGGATCACAGCCATGCCGCAGTCTGCGCAACCCGTATTCTTATTCGATGTCGACAACACACTGCTCGACAATGATGCCGTACAGGGTGACCTGAGCGCGCACCTCGAGAAGGAATTCGGGCGCTCCCAGCGTGATCGTTACTGGTCCATCTTCGAAACGCTCCGCGCCGAGCTCGGCTACGCGGATTACCTCGGCGCGCTGCAACGCTACCGGCTGGAGAATCTGGACGAGCCGCAGCTGCTGTTGATGTCGTCCTTTCTGATCGACTACCCGTTCGCGAATCGGCTGTACCCCGATGCGCTGGAAGTGTTGGCGCACTGCCGCCGCTTCGGGCCGTGCGTCATCCTGTCGGACGGAGACGTGGTCTTTCAGCCGCGCAAAATCCGCCGCTCCGGGCTTTGGGACGCCGTCGAGGGCCGGGTGCTCATCTACCTGCACAAGGAGCGGATGCTCGACTCCGTGAAAAGGCGCTATCCCGCGTCACGGTACGTGATGGTGGACGACAAGCTAAGGATCCTAACGGCGATGAAGGGTGCGTGGGGTGCGTCTCTCACCACGATTTTCCCGCGGCAGGGTCACTATGCTCACGATCCGAAGGAGAGTGCCGCCTATCCCGCCGCGGATGTGACCGTCGAGCGGATCGGTGATCTGTTGGAGTGGCGGCCTTAGTCAGGCTCCGCCGCGAGGAAGACGAGCGAGCAGTCCGCGCGCTCGAGCAGCATGGCGGCGACATCACCGAAATTGAGCAGATCTCCGGGTCGCGGGCTGACGCCCATGACCAATACGTCGTGCCGTCCTGCACCGATCTCACGGAGTATCGCAGTATCAGGATCACGGTGGCTGCGCACGGCGGACCGCACGTTGACCGAGTAAGCACGGGCGAGTTGCACGATCTCGTCCGTGATGGGATTGTTGGGTTGCTCCTCCTCGACCTCATCCGGTCTGCTGAACAGCGCGCCGAAGCGCCTGTGCAACGGGCGCCGCGCCGAGCCGCGGCCCGCAATGTGCAGGGCGGTCACCGAGCCGCGCGAGCCTTGCGCCAGCGCCACGGCAAGCTCCGCGCCGCGGCGTGAGACGCTCGTTCCCGATACCGGCACCAGAATGTTGAGGGGCGCCCGGAGCCTCCCCGAGCGATGCTCGCGACGGGCCAGCACCACGGCAAAGGGCCCGGAGAACTCCGCCGCGGTCTGCGCGATCGCACGGTGAAAAGTCGGGCCGCGGGCGGCGGCCTCCCGGCCGATGAGGAGCAGGCCGTATCCCTTGCGATTCTCGGAACGGATCGCGGCGCCGCCGGGCTGCGGCTCCTCGACCCTCAGTGTCAGGTCGAGCCGCTCCGAGCCGCCGTTCTCGGCGCCGCCCGACTCGGCCGCCTCGCGGATGACGGCGGTCGTGTGCTCGGCCGCGGCTCTCTCGGCGGCTGAGCGCTCGAAATGTAGCGCGGTGGCCGGAATCTGCCGCACTCCGGCGATGAGGCCCGCGAGACGCGAGGCGAGCTGTCCGCTCGGACTCGAGTCCGCCGCGAGCAGCAGCCGCTCGACGCCCGACAGGAAGCCGCGCTCCTCCAGTGCCTCGCGCTCGAGGCGCGCGGCCTCCTCGGGGCGCATGGGCAGACGCCGCAACGCCCAGCGCAGCATCGGAGGCATGGCGAGCGTCGTCACGAGAGCCATCACCACGATAGCGGTGAAGAAGCTCTCGTCGATGAGGCCCATGGTGAGTCCGATCGAGGCGATGATCACTTCCGTCGAGCCACGGGCGTTCATGCCGCAGCCTACGGCGAGCGACTCCCCACCCGAGAGGCCGGCGAGACGGCCACCCAGGAAGGCTCCGGAAAACTTGCCCACGCTCGCCACGACGATGAGGCCGGCCGTGAGCATGAGCATGTTGGGATGGCCAAGCGCGGCGACGTCGGTGGCCAGGCCCGCCAGCCCGAAGAACACGGGCATGAAGAGCGCCACGATGAGGCCGCGCAACTGCTCCTCGATGTGGCGTGTCAGGATGGGCGACTCGCCGATCAGAACACCCGCCACGAAGGCGCCGAGCACGGTCTGCACACCGATGGCATCCGTCGCCAGCGCCATCGCTCCCATGATCACCAGGATGACGGTGATCACGGGCAGCTCGCTCACGAAGTGATCGTTGGTCCAGCGGATCACGTGGAAAACGAGCCGGCGTCCCACCGTGAAGGCGAGCGCGAGAAATGCGAGAGTGCCGAGCACACTGCGCGCGATGCCGCCGATATTCACGCTTCCGTGTTGGGCGAGCCCGAGCAGCACGGACACGAATATCCACCCGATCGCATCGTCCATGATGGCCGCGGCCAGGATGATCTGACCGACCGTGCGCCGGATGAAGCCGAGCTCCCGCACCGTGGCGGCGACGATCTTCACCGACGACACCGCGAGCGCGGTACCGATGAAAAGCGCGAGCAAGAGCCGCTCGCTCGGCCTGACGAGCATTGGGGCCGGCAGCAGCTCGATCGCCAGCACGCCGAAGAGGAAGGGCAGAGCGATGCCGGCCAGGGAGACGTTGAGGGCAGCGCGGCCGCAGTTGCGCATGACCGAGAGGTCCGTCTCCATGCCGGTGAGCAACAGCAGGAGCAGGACTCCGAGCTGCGCCACCGCTTCGAGCATCCCCCGCTGCTCCGGGGCGTGGGGGAAGAGCGCGAGCTCGGCCGCGGGAGAGAAATGGCCGAGCAGCGAGGGGCCGAGCACGACGCCCGCCAGCAGCTGTCCCATGACGGGAGGCTGGCCCCAGCGCGAGAGGAGCTCCCCCAGCAGCCGGCCTGCGACCAGGAGCACCACGATCTGCGACAGGAAGATGGCCGCCGATGCGCCCAGTTCCGAAGGATGCAAGCCGGTCACCCAGGTAACTTTCCCCGCCCGAGTCTAGCCGGCCACCACCTGGGCCATGCCATAATTTATCTCTATGCCTACGGTGAGCCCCCTGAGACCCGCTGTTGCCAGCGCGAGCGCGGGGGTAACCCCCTGAGATCCGCCCTCGCGAGTGTGAATACCCCGGGAAACCCCGCGAGCGCCGCGGGCTCTCCGGCGCAGCGCTACGCGGGCGCGACCATTCTGGTCTGCCGCCCAAATACGCGCCTCGGCAATACCCTGCTGATGACGCCGCTCATCGAGGAGATCGAGGCTACGTTGCCTTCGGCACGGGTGGAGATCCTGACGGCGTGCCCGGCCGCGCACGAGGTGTTCCGCGAATTTCCTTCGGTCAGGCGGGTGCACCAGCTGCCGTTTCGCGGGGTTCGCCATCCGTTGCGGCATCTGCTGACGCTATTGCAGGTGAGGCGTGTCCGCTACGACATCCTGATCGATCCCTCGCCGAGGTCCTGGACCGCGCGCTTCCTCACGCGTCATCTGGCGGCACGGCTCAAGCTCGGGTTCTCGCGTGCCGGGGAAGCCGATGGCGTCGATGTCAGCGTTCCTTTCGTGGGTGCCCCGGTGCACATGGGGGACTATCCGGTCTATCTGTTGCGGCGCGGTATCTTCGGGCTCGATGACGCTGCCGCTCGCGCGGAGACTCCCAAGCTCAGCATTCGCCTGACCGACACCGAGCGGCTCGCCGGCCGGGAGGAGATCCAGCGCGTCCTCGGCACGGGCGGCTCAGGTCCGGTGGTCGCCGTCGCCGCGCATGCGACGGGGGCGAAGCAATTCAGCATCGACTGGTGGCGGCGCATGATCGCGAGCCTGCATCCCCGGGTGCCGTCGGTCCGAGTCATCGAGGTGCGGCCGCCGAACGGCGTGGCGGCGCTGCCTGAGTTGCCCGCGTACTCGTCGCGCCGGGTCCGTCAGGTGGGCGCGGTGCTGGAGGCTGCGGATTGTTTCGTCTGTGCCGACTCCGGCCTCATGCATCTCGGTGCAGCTACCGACGCCACGACCGTAGGACTCTTCAAGGTGACGGAGCCGCGACTCTACATGCCGCGTCGCGGGGCGAGCTGCGCGGTCACCGCGAGCGACGGCGCGCCGGAACTGGTCGCCGAGCGAGTCGCGCAGCTGCTGTCACACCGAGATCTGTAACCGGGCGGAAAGCAGTAAGGCGCGGTCCGCGCTCGGCCCGACGAGGATATCGACTGCTCCCGGCTCGAGCGCTGGCTCGAGATCGGGGCCGAGCGTGCGCAGCTCCGCCACAGGCAGCTGCAGAACCAGAGTGTCGCGCGCGCCCGGTTCCAGGGTGATCTTGCCGACGCCGTGCAGCTCGAGGACCGGGGGCGCGACACGCGACTTCAGCCGTCGCGTGAAGAGAAACACAGTCTCCTCGGCTGTGCGTGTGCCCTGATTCTCGACGTCGACACGTACCTCCACCATGGTCGATGCGTCGGCCGACTGCGGCGTCACCCTCAAGCCACTCAGATTGCAGCGGCCGTAGGACAGACCATGTCCGAAAGGGAAGAGCGGTGTGTTGGATTCGTCGATGTATCGGCTCGAGAACGGACCGGTCGGGTCGGTCGGGCGGCCGCTGCTGCGCTCGCCGAAGAAAAGCGGTATCTGCCCCACCGCGCGCGGCCAGGTGATCGGCGTGCGTCCGCTCGGTGAGGTGCGGCCTGTCAGGACGTCCGCGAGCGCATGGCCGGCCTCACACCCGGGGAACCAGGCGGCGAGTAGCGCGCTCGCCTGCTCGGCGAGCCAGGGAACGATGAGCGGCCGTCCGCAGAAGAGGACGGCAATGACCGGGATCGCCCTTGCGGCGGCACGCTGCAACACCGCTTCCGCCAGCTGCCGCTGACGGCCGGGCAGACCGGGGTGCGCGCGCGAGGCCGCCTCGCCACTCATCGTGGCTGCCTCGCCCAGACAGAGGACCACGGCCTCGGAGCCGTCACAGAGCTCCAGGGCGGCCGCGATGCCGCTCTCGTCATCGCCCGAAATGTCGACTCCGCGGGCGTGGAGGATCTGGCTGCGCGGCAATGCCGCGCGCATGCCGGCGAGCACGGCGACCTGCTCATCGGGCTGCCCCGCGCACCACCAGGGGCCCCGCATCTCCCCGGGGGCATCGGCCAGAGGTCCGATGATCGCCATGCGCCGCAGGTTGTCGGCAAGCGGCAGCGCCTCGTCGCGATTGCTCAGCAACACCATGGAGCGGGCGCCGATCTCCCGAGCGAGGCGGCGGCGCTCGGCGAGCGCGGTGGCGCTCTCGACAGTGGCGCCGCGCCGATAGGGACCTTCGAACAGGCCGAGGCGGCTTTTGAGCGTCAACACCCGGCGCACCGACTCGTCGATCTCCACCTGGCTCACGAGACCGCGCTCGAGCGCGAGCGGCAAGCCCTGCAGATACGCCCCCGAGACCATATCGATGTCGACCCCCGCCTTGAGCGCCAGGATCGCCGCCTCGGTGAGGTCGGCGGCGACACCGTGTTGGATCAGCTCGGCAATGGCGTTGTAGTCGCTGACCAGAACGCCGTCGAAACCGAGCTCGCGGCGCAGGCGACCGCGAAGCAGGGCGGCATGGGCGGTCATGGGTATGCCGGCGAGGTCGGTGAAGGCGGGCATGACGGCCGCGACACCGGAGCGGATCGCGGCCGCGAACGGCGGCTCGTGGACCTCGCGCAGCGTTCGATCGGAAACGTCCACGGAGGCGTACTCGCGGCCGGCCGTCACCGCTCCATAGGCGCAGTAATGCTTGGCCACGGCCACGATCGAGTCGGCGGCAGCGAGTTCCGCCCCCTGGAAGCCGCGCACCTTGGCCTCGGCCAGGCGCTGCCCCACCCAAGGGGACTCGCCGGGACCCTCGATGGTGCGTCCCCAGCGCGGCTCGCGCGACACATCCAGCATGGGGGCAAAGGTCATGTTGATGCCGTCCGCGGCTGCCTCACGGGCCGCTTCCCGCGCCGTCCGCGTCCAGGCCTCGGGATCGAACAGTGCGACTTCCCCGAGCGGCGCGGGAAAGAGCGTGCGGTGGCCATGGATCACATCGAGGCCGATCAGCAGAGGAATACCCAGGCGGGACTCCTCGACTGCGATACGCTGCATTTCGCTGGCAGCGGCCGCCCCGATAAGATTGAGCAGATTGCCGATCCTGCCGGAGCGGATATCGTCCGTGGAGTGACCGGTGATCACCGGTCCGGTCACGGTATGGCTGGCGGCCATCATGGTCAGCTGACCCAGCTTCTCGCTCAGGGTCATCCGGCCGATGAGCGTCTCGATGTGCACTGTGTCTTGCGGTTTCATGACGAGCACGATGATAGACGACAGCAGCGACAATCACCCTCCGGAGACGGAGGCCGAGCACTCGGGGCTCGTGCCGCAGCTCGGCATGATCATCCGGGCGGTGCTCGCCTCGCCGGTCGCGAAGTCGCTGGTCGCGCTCGTGACCGGGGTGTTCGCGGTGATCGTGGCCACCGCCTATGGGCAGGTATGGCTCAACAGATGGAACCAGCCGTTCTACGACGCGCTGACACGTCGGGATTTCAGGGACTTTCTGGTCCAGCTCGGGGTCTTCTTCATTATCGTGGCCGGTCTCCTGGTGCTCAACGTGGCCCAGCGCTGGCTGGTCGAGACGCTGAAGGTGAAGTTCCGCGAGGGGCTGACGCGGGACCTCATCCGCGACTGGATGAGTCCGCGGCGCGCCTTCTGGCTCGCCAACGCAGGGCCGATGGGCGTCAACCCCGATCAGCGCATGCACGATGATGCGCGCCACCTCTGCGAGCTTTCCGGGGACCTCGGGAGCGGCCTCCTGCAGGCGTCGGTGACGCTCGTGGCCTTCGTCGGCGTCCTCTGGGTCCTCTCCCGCGGCTTCGTGCTCAGGTTCGCGGGGCACAATTTTCCGGTGCCCGGCTATATGGTCTGGGCCGCGGTCATCTATGCGGCATTCGGCTCGTTACTCTCCTACTGGGTAGGCGGAAGTCTCATTGGCCGTAACGCCGAGCGCTACGCGCGTGAGGGCGATTTGCGCTTCGCGCTGGTGCGGGTCAACGAACACCTGGATGGCATCACTCTCGCCGCGGGCGAGGAGGGTGAGCGGCGACGGCTCGAGACCAGCCTCCAGGGGGTGCTCAAGGCCACCCAGCGCCTGGTCACGGGGTTGACCAACCTCACCTGGATCACGGCCGGTTTCGGCTGGGTGCTGCTCGTGGCGCCGATCCTGGTGGCGGCGCCGCTTTACTTCTCGGGCCGACTCTCCTTCGGCGGCTTGATGCAGGCCGCGGCCGCTTTCACCACGGCGCAGGCTTCGCTGCGCTGGTTCGTCGACAACTTTCCCAACATCGCCGACTGGCGGGCGACGCTCCTCAGGGTGGCCAACTTCCGCCGCGCCGTCGTCACCACCGACGTCAAGCACGAGGTCGAGAGCCATATCACGTACGCGGAGGGCACGGCCGGGCGGATCGTCATCGAAGGTCTCGAGGTAGCATCCCCCGCCGGCCGCGACATGCTGCGCGAGCGGACGGTTGAGGTCCGTACCGGGGAGCGGCTGCTCATCGTCGGCGAGCCTGGAACCAACAAGACGCTGTTGTTCCGCGCGCTCGCGGGCCTCTGGCCGCTCGGGACCGGGCGGATCGCCATGCCGGCCGGTGAGCAGATTCTCTACTTCCCGCGCGGCACACCGTACCTGCCCCAGGGCTCGCTGCGCGAAGTGCTGGCCTATCCACTGAATCCCGAGGGCTTCGGTGCCGACGCCTGCGCGCAGGCGCTGCTGCGGCTGGGGCTCTCACGGCTGGTGCCGCTGCTCGATGTCGTGCGACGTTGGGATCGCGAGCTGAGCGAGGACGAGCAGCTCGCGCTCGCCTTCGCTCGGGTGCTGCTGCAGGCGCCGGCCTGGGTCCTCATCGACGACGTCTTCGGCTCGGTCGATGGCGACACCCTCGAGCGGGTCATCGAAGTCTTCGGCGACGAGCTTGCGCGCACTGGCGTCATTCATATCGGCGGCGCGCAGGCGCGCGATCCGCTCTTTGCCCGCGTGGTCCACCTGATCAAGTGCCCTGCGGGGCGTGCAAGGAGTTGAGTCTGTGTCCGATACCGCCCGATTTGAGGAAATGAGCGCCGCCCGGCTCGCCACGCTGGGGGATGACGAGCTGCTCGAACACGTGCAGCGGCAGACTTTCCGGTTCTTCTGGGAGGCGGGCCACCCCGTGAGCGGGCTCGCGCCCGACCGGCGTCCCGCGGGCAAGGGGCAGAGCAGCGACCTCGTCGTCACGGGTGGCTCGGGCTTCGCGATCATGGCGCTGGTGGTCGCGGTGGAGCGCGGCTGGATCACACGTGAGCAGGGCGTAGAGCGGCTGGGCGCCATGCTGGATGTCCTGGTGCGCGCAACCTGCTACCACGGGGCCCTGCCGCACTTCCTCGATGGCCGCACCGGACTCACGATTCCCTTCTCACGCAAGGACGACGGCGGCGATCTGGTGGAGACGTCGTTCCTGTGCATGGGGCTGCTCACGGCTCGGCAATACTTCGACCATGACACTCCCGCGGAAGCCTGGGCTCGCAACGCGATGCTGTGGCTGTGGGAGGAAGTCGAGTGGGACTGGTACACGCGCGGCGCTCACGGTGTGCTCAACTGGCACTGGAGTCCCAACAACGGCTGGGCCATCGAGCACGAGATCCGCGGCTGGAACGAATGCCTGGTCACCTACGTGCTCGCCGCCGGCGCGCCGCGCTATCCCATCGTCAACCACGTCTATCACCGGGGTTTCGCCACCGGTCGGGACTTCATCAACGGCAAGAGTTGGGCCGGCATCGAGCTGCCGCTCGGGCCGGCTTTCGGCGGCCCGCTTTTTTTCGCGCACTACTCGTTCTGCGGCCTCGATCCGCGCGGGCTCGAGGACTGCTACGCCAGCTATTGGGAGCAGAACCTGCGGCACGTGCGCATCAATCACGCGCACTGCGTGGCCAACCCCAATCATCATCGCGCGTACGGCGAGCACTGTTGGGGATTGACGGCGAGCGACGATCCCGACGGTTACGGCGTGCATGCGCCCGACAACGACAACGGCACGATCGCGCCGACGGCGGCGCTCGCGAGCTTCCCCTACGCTCCGGTTGAGGCGATGAAGGCGCTGCGTCATTTTCTCGGCACCTTCGGCGAGAGGATCTGGCGGCCTCACGGGTTCGTCGACGCCTTCTGTCCGCAACGCGACTGGTACGCGGATACCCACCTCGCCATCGATCAGGGTCCGATCATTCTCATGATCGAGAACTTCCGCACGGGCCTTCTCTGGAAGCTTTTCATGAGCGCGCCGGAGGTCCGAACCGGACTGCGTCGGCTGGGCTTCTCGAGCCCGCATCTGTCGCCGTGAGGACATCGGACGTGGAGAGTCTCGCGACCTGGATCGATCGGCAGTACACCCATGCCGCGCGGCAGATGTTGCGCAGCATCTCGCCGCTCGGCATCGTCAAGACGCGACCCGGGTTCGATCAGACCATTTGTCCGGCGCCGGGCGCGGTGGTGGCCTCGCCGATTGCCGCCGCCTACGACCCGGACCCGGACTACTTCTTTCACTGGTATCGCGACTCGGCGATCGTGATCGACGCCCTGAGGCTTGTGCACGCCACGGGACCCGCGGGCGAAGAGGCGCCGCGGCTCTTCGGCGAGTTTGTGCGCTTCAGCGCCACGCTCGGGCAGCTCGATGGACGCCGCCTGGAGGCCACATCGGGCTCATGGCGCGGGCGGGTCGCGCCCGATTTCGTGCAGTTTCTGCGCCCGGACTCCGAGCTGCGGCGTATTCACGGGGATGCGGTCGCCGCGGAGACACGTGTCAACGCGGACGGCACGCTCGATATTTCCAACTGGGGGCGACCGCAGAACGATGGCCCTGCGTTGCGCGCGCTCGCGGTGCTGCGCTGGCTGCGCGGTGTTCCTCTGGAGGCCGCGCTGAAGACGACCTGCGAGGGGCTGCTGCGCGATGATCTGCGCTTTACGCGCGCACATTGGCGCGAGCCGTGCTACGACATATGGGAGGAGGAACGGGGGCTGCATTACTTCACCCTGCGTGTGAGCGCGCAGGCGCTCGAGGAAGGCGCCGATTGGCTCGGCGCGCGGGGAGAGGGGGGCGAGGCGGGAAGCTGTCGGGCGGATAGCCAGGCGATTCGCGACATGCTGGACGGCTACTGGTTGGCAGACCGCGGCTACTACCGCTCACGGACACTCGAGTCGGGTGAACGGTCGGCGAAGGAGCTCGACATCGCCGTCATCCTCGCGGCGTTGCACGCGTCCGATGATGGTGCCACCCACTCGGTGCGCGATCCTCGGATTCACGCGACGCTCGGCGTGCTCGACAGCGTGTTCGAGGCTGACTATCCCATCAACCATGCGCGGCCGCCGACACGCGGGCCGGCGCTTGGGCGCTATCGCGCCGACCGCTATTATTCCGGCGGCGCCTACTACTTCTCGACACTGGCGGCCGCCGAGCTTTGCTTTCGCGCCGCCAGGGGCAACGGCGGCCGCGATGCGCTGCTCGCGCGGGGCGACCGCTACCTCGAGACGGTTCGCGCCTTCACCCCCGAAAGCGGCGACATGTCAGAGCAGTTCGATCAGCGCACCGGCGAGCAGACTTCGGCGAAGCACCTCGCGTGGAGCTACGCCGCCTTTATTTCCTGCGCGACCGCGCGGCGCGCGGCCGTGGGCCGAGCGGACGACCCGGGCAGCGGCCCGGGCCTGGCCCCATAGGGTGCACAGCATGCGCACGGCGCTCGGTCTCGTTCTCGCGCTCGCACTGCTGCCGCGGCTGGCGGTGGCGCAGAGCCTCGAGTTCAGCCCGCCTGCCTCGGTGGCTGATCCCACGACACCGGCCGTGATGCGCGATCTGGCAGAGCGAATCATTCCCGGCTATCGCAACGACAGCCGCCAGCAGTATCTGGCCAACATGTCGGCTCTGCAGCTCGTCGCCGGCAACTTCGACGAGGCCTACTCGGCGCGGCTCGACCTGCAGCAGGCGCGTGGCGGCACCTCCCGCCGGCCGCTGGCGGACCCGGCGTTTGTCTACGATCTCTACGCGCACACGAAGTCGCTGCAGGCACAGTATCGGCTGCCCTTCGCCCAGGCGTTCGATCTTGCCTTCTGGGAAGCCATCCCGGTTTTCAACAACCTCGACGGCTACCGCGTGGAGTCCTGGCTCGAGGCGCCGCCCGCGGTGTATGCGGCCGCCTTGCAGGCGAGCTTCGATAGCGTGCGCGGCCGCGGGCGGATCAGCGAGCCCCAGGCGATCGCGCTCATCTGGCAGTATGTCGCATACGACGCTTTCCGCAGCTTCGGCTCGATCGCTCCCGGGCTCATCTCGCTCGACGAGGATCGGCGTTACAACATCCAGGACGATGTCGCGGTCGACATGCCGGGCCACGGCAGGGTGCTCGCGCTCCTCATCCGGCCGCGCAGCTCGAGCGGCATGCTGACGACCCTGCTGCAATATCGGATCGCCCCGGGCGGTTACGATGAGGCGATCGAAGCAGCCGCCTATGGCTTCGCGAGCATGGTGGCCTTTACACCGGCGGTGCGCGCCGGGCGTCACGCCTGGCAGGTCATTCCGTTCGAGGGCGAGGGCGATCGCGCGCGGGCCGTGATCGGTTGGATCGTCAAGCAACCCTGGAGCGATGCGCAGGTCGGCATGTATGGAGACGGTTACAGCGGCTTCGTCGCCTGGGCGGTGGCAAAACGCCTGCCGCCGCAGCTGAAGGGAATCGCGACGTCCGATGCCATGGCGCCCGGTGTCAACTTTCCGATGGACGGTGGTATCGGGCTGAACGGCGCCTATTGTTGGTTGCAACGCGTCGAAACGGAACGCGATCAGAGCGACCTCGCGCCTGACGCCGGCCCCCCCTCGAATCCGCAAGCCGAGCCCGCTGCCAGCGCAGGCGGCGCTACGAGCCCGACGGGCGCGAATGCGGCAGGCGCGCCGGGGCCCGCGGGCGCGCCGACGGCGACACCGACCAGCCCGGGGTGGTGCGATGCGCTCGATGCGAAGTGGTACGCGAGCGGCAAGCCGTTCCGCGACCTGCCACGGCTCGCCGGACGGCCGAGCCCGATATTCCAGCGCTGGCTGGCGCATCCCGCCTTTGACGACTATTGGCGGCGCCTCACGCCGTCGCCGCAGGAGTTCGCGCACGTCGACATCCCTGTCCTCTCCCTGACTGGCTACTACAGTGGCGGCGAGGGCGGAGCACTCTATTACTTCCTGCAACACTACGCGCACGATCCGCAGGCGGCGCAGATCCTGCTCGCGGGCCCCTACGATCGGGCCGAGGTGCGCCAGGGAAGGGCGGACGCGGTCGTGCGCGATTACGGCACCGATCCGGCGGCGGTCATCGATCTGCGCAACCTCGAGCTGCAGTGGTTCTCGTACCTGCTCCTCAACGGCCCGAAACCCGCGCTGCTGTCGGATCGTGTCAACTTCGAGATCATGGCGGCGGATGCCTGGGGGCACGCCGGCAAGGTGGATGATCTCGCCAAGGATCGCGTGCGGCTCTATCTCGGTGCCGAGCCGCACGCCGGCTCCGGGAGCCTGACTCCGCGCGAGCCGGCGAGCCGCGCGGCCGTCAACTTCACGGCCAACCTGGGCCGCCGCAAGGACGGTGGTGAGCCTCCGTCGCGGAGCCTGATGACCGGGAGCGTGCCGGTGGAGAATGGCTTCGCGTTCGTGAGCGGTCCGCTACCCGGGGGCCTCGATATCGCGGGGCAATTCTCCGGGCGACTGCTGCTGCGCACCAACAAGCACGACCTGGATCTCACCGTCTCGCTGTACGAGCTGTTGCCGGACGGCAATTACTTCCATCTGTTCGCGCCCGCGGAGGAGTTTCGCGCCAGCTATCTGCGCGACCCGAGCGAGCGCCGACTGCTCGCGCCCGGCGCGGCCGAGTGGTTGACGTTCACCGGCCGGCGGATCACGGCCGTGCGAGTCGAGTCTGGCGCCCGCCTGGTGTTGGTGTTACGGGTCAGCAAGCATCCTGACCGGGAAATCAATTACGGGTCGGGCAGGGCGGTGAGTGGCGAGTCGATCGCGGCGGGTCGGGTGCCGGTGAGGCTGAGCCTGCTGCGCGGCAGCTATCTCGAGCTGCCGATCACCGAACAGGCGGAACCGCAACGCCCTGGTTCGGGCCGCTGACAGGGAACTTTTTCGACTGGGAACCCGGCTGCCCGCCGGGGCGTTGGCCTCAACAGACGATGTTGCGGCCTCAAGGGCCCAGGAGAAGCTTATGGTGACTGTGGCAAGAGCGGGCTGGCTCGCGGCCTCCCTCACGGCGGTGGCGCTCGCCGGCTGCGCCTCGACACCCCACGGCGGCCTCGATTATTCCGCCAACAGACTGGACAGTGATGCCCAGGTGTTCGCGCAGGACTCGGAGACGGCGCCGCGCGGTTACGACGAGAATACGTCCTACACCGAGGACGCGCGGGACTTCGCCGATCGGGCGCATGAGTTTCGCCGCACGGTCGACGACCCGGGCGCCGACAAGCGCGATGTCAGGGAAGCTTTCGATGACCTGTCGCGCAGCTATCACGCGCTGCGTGACGATGTCCAGCGCTCGGATAGCGACTATGCGTTGCGCGACCTGGCGCCTGTGACGCACGCCTATCTCGACGTCGAGGATGATATGGGCGGTGCGGGAGGATCGAGCCGATATTCCGACGCGGACGCGGAATGACGCCATGGGTTGAGCGACCCTGAGACCTGCTAGCGCGAATTGAAGCGCCGCGGGATACGGGTGCGCTAGCATAGGGGCATGCACCCCGCACGCCCCGAGGTCGTTCGCGTCATTGATTCGCACACCGCCGGCGAGCCGACGCGGCTCGTCGTCGAGGGGGGGCCGGAGCTCGGCGACGGTCCGCTCGAGGAGCGCCTGACCCTCTTCCGCGAGCAGTACGATCACTATCGGCGCGCGATCGTCAATGAGCCGCGCGGTTCCGATACGGTGGTCGGCGCACTGCTGTGCCGGCCGCACCGGCCGGACTGTCAGGCCGGCGTGATCTTCTTCAACAATGTCGGCTATCTCGGAATGTGCGGGCACGGCACGATCGGCCTCGTGGCCTCGTTGGCCGCGGTCGGCCGCTGCCAACCGGGGCCGATCCGCATCGACACGCCGGTCGGGCCCGTCGATGCCCGGTTGTACGGGGACGGTCGGGTCGATGTCGTCAACGTCAGGAGTTTTCGCAAGGCGCGCCAGGCCGGTGTCTCGCTCCCGGGAGTCGGCGAGATCCGCGGTGATGTTGCCTGGGGCGGCAACTGGTTTTTTCTCGCCGAGGCGCCGGCGGTCACGATCGCCTTCGCCAACCTCGAGTCTCTGACCAGCCTGGCATCAAGCCTGCGACGCGCGGTCAACGAGCAAGGCTTTCCCGAGGTCGATCACGTGGAGCTCTTCGGGCCACCGTCCGTCGCGACCGCGAGCAGCCGCAACTTCGTGCTGTGCCCGGGTGGCGCCTACGACCGCTCGCCGTGCGGCACCGGTACCAGCGCCAAGCTCGCCTGCCTGGCGGCCGACGGCAAGCTCGAGGAGGGCGCGCCCTGGGTGCAGCAGAGCCTGATCGGCAGCTCCTTCAGCGCGCGCTATCGCTGGCACGACCGCGCCAAGGGAGAGATCGTGCCGACCATCACGGGGACGGCATACGTCACGGCGGAGTCGGGCCTGCGCCTCGATCCCCAGGATCCCTTCTGCTGGGGAATCGTGCCTGCGTGATGCGCGCGCTCATCATCCCGGTCACACCGTTCCAGCAGAACTGCTCGCTCATATGGGACGACGTTAGCCTGCGGGGCGCGGTGGTCGACCCCGGAGGCGAGATCGAGCGCGTGCTCGCCGAAGCCGACCAGCGCGGGGTGACGCTCGAGAAAATCCTGCTCACGCACGCGCATCTCGATCATTGCGCGGCCACCGCGGAGCTGGCGCGCGTCAGGGGGCTGCCGGTCGAGGGTCCGCAGCGCGAAGACCGGTTCTGGATCGAGGCGTTGCCGCAGGCGGCCGCGCAGTTCGGATTTCCGCCGGCGCGCTCCTTCGAGCCCGACCGCTGGCTCGAGCAGGGGGATCAGGTCATGGTGGGCGGACACACGCTCGAGGTGCTGCATTGCCCCGGACACACGCCCGGTCATGTGGTGTTCTTTCATCCGCGGGAGCGCTGCGCCTGGGTGGGCGATGTGCTCTTCGCCGGCTCGATAGGCCGCACGGATTTTCCGCGCGGCAATCACGAGGCGCTGATCAAGTCGATCCGCGAGCGGCTGTTTCCGCTCGGCGATGACGTGCGGTTCGTGCCCGGGCATGGACCGATGTCGACCTTCGGGGCGGAGCGCAGAACCAACCCCTTCGTCGCGGACCGGCTGTTCGCGGAGAGTCAGAGGTGAAAATCCCATGAACGGCGCGCAGCTTCTGGTGGCCGCCCTCGAGAACGAGGGTGTGAAGCGGATCTTCGGGGTCCCGGGCGAGGAGAACCTCGATGTCGTCGAGGCGCTGCGCCGCTCGCGCATCGAGTTGGTGTTGACGCGCCACGAGCAGGCGGCGGCGTTCATGGCGGCGACGCATGGCCGTTTGACGGGGGAGGCCGGTGTCTGCCTCGCGACGCTGGGTCCGGGAGCGTTGAATCTAACGACGGGCGCAGCATATGCGCAGCTCGGCGCCATGCCGATGGTCATGATCACCGGGCAGAAAGGCATCCTGACCCGCAAACAGGCGCGATTCCAAATCGTCGACATCGTCTCGACGATGACGCCGCTCACGAAGATGGCGCAGCGCATCATCGGCACGGCGACCATCCCCTCCATGGTGCGCGAGGCATTCCGGATTGCGCAGCAGGAGCGCCCGGGACCGGTGCACCTCGAGCTGCCGGAGGACGTTGCCGCGGAAGAGGCGCCCGATGCCCCAATCGTGCCGCTGCACCCGACGACTGCGCCGGTCGCTCATCCCGCGGCGCTCGATCGGGCCGCGGAGCTCGTGCGCGCAGCGCAGTACCCGTTGGTGATGCTTGGCGCGGCGGCGAGCCGCCCGCGCTTGGCCGATGCGCTGTCGGATTTCGTCTGCCGTCTGCAGATCCCGTTCTTCAACACCCAGATGGGCAAGGGCTCCGTGGCTGGAGGTTCCGGCCTCTACATGGGCACGGCGGCGCTCTCGGCACGCGACTATGTTCACCAGGCGATCGACCGCGCCGATCTCATCGTCTCGATCGGTCACGACACCGTCGAGAAGCCTCCCTTCCTCATGGGGCGGGGTGGGCCCACGGTACTGCATGTGGGGTATCTGCCGGCGACGGTGGAGGAGGTGTACTTCCCGCACGCAGAGCTCATCGGCGACATCGGGCCCAGCCTGGCGCTCCTTGCGGACCGGCTGGAAGGAAAACTCCCGCGGGCCGGTGCCCTGCTGCCGCTGCGGGACCGCATCCTGGGGCGCATCGCGGAGCGCGCCACTGAAGCCCGTTATCCGCTGACACCGCAGCGCATCGTGCACGATGTGCGTCATGTGATGCCCGAGGACGGCATCGTGTGCCTCGATAACGGCATGTACAAGCTCTGGTTCGCGCGCAATTACCGCACGCGCGTTGCCAACACACTCCTCCTCGACAACGCTCTCGCCACGATGGGGGCGGGACTGCCGTCGGCGATGATGGCGGCGATGCTTCACCGCAACCGGCGCGTGCTTGCCGTGTGCGGTGACGGCGGGTTCATGATGAGCTCGCAGGAGCTCGAGACGGCGGTACGTCTCCGGCTCAATCTCGTCGTGCTCATCCTGCAGGACAACGCGTACGGCATGATCCGCTGGAAGCAGGCGGCAGACGGGTTCCCTGACTTCGGCATGACGTTCGGCAATCCCGACTTCGTCACCTACGCCAAGGCTTACGGAATGAAAGGAACCCGCGTGGAGAGGGGTGATGGACTCGCCCCGGCGCTCGAGGCCGCCTTCACAGCCGGCGGCATGCATCTCGTGTCGGTGCCGGTGGACTACTCGGAAAACATCCGGGTGCTGGTCGAGGAGCTGGCGAGCCTTAGCGAGTAAGCTCGCGGTCCAGGGCGTGGGAACGGGGTAGTCTTGTGCGAATACTCTGAATGGAATATTCTGTACAGGCTATCAGGAACGGAGGAGCCACCCCGTGCAGACCCGTAACGTTCCCGTGCTCATCGTCGGCAGTGGCCTTTCGGGCCTGACGGCAGCCGTAACCCTTTCGTGGCGAGGGATCCCCGCACTTCTAGTGGAGCGTCACGCTGGAACTCTGCAAAACCCGCGTGCCCGCGGCGTGAACCTACGCAGCATGGAGCTGCTGCGCGTGGCAGGCCTGGAGCCGGACCTGGTCGCAGCCGGTGGGCACTCCTTCGAGGACTTCACCATCCACGTCGCGGAAACGGTGACAGGGCGCGAGCTGCAGACGCTGGTGCCCCGCGGAGGCGCGGCGCGCGCGGGCAGCGAATTCGACCTGAGCGGCCTGAGTCCCGCCCGTCCCAGCATGGCCGGCCAAAACCGTGTCGAGCCGATCCTGCGCCGCCATGCGGAGGCGCTGGGAGCGGAGCTGAGCTACTCGACCGAGCTGGTCTCGTTGGAGCAGGACACGCACGGTGTCAGCGCGCGCATACGACATCTGGAGAGTGGGGAGGAGGAGCTGGTGCGGGCCCGGTATCTGCTCGCCGCAGACGGGCATCGCAGCCGGATCCGCGACTGGCTCGGGATCGGCACCCACGGCTACGGCACTCTCTCGCACAACGTGGCGGTCGTGTTCGAGGGCAACATCGAGGCTCTCATCGGCGCGGGGCGGTTTGCGCTCTACTATCTGCAGAACCCGCGGTTCACCGGAGTGTTCGTCAATGGTGATGACGCGCACCTCGCGATCGCCGGGATGGAGTACGACCCGCGCCGGGAGTCACCGGGCGATTTCACTCACGATCGGGCGCTGCGCATCGTGCGCGAGGTGCTCGGCGTTGCGGATTTCGAGGCCAGGATCCGCGAGATACAGACATTCGAGCTCGCATCGCAGGTTGCGGACGACATGGCCCGAGGACGGGTGTTCATGATCGGAGATGCCGCCCACACGATGCCGCCTACCGGCGGACTCGGCGGCCAGACGGCGATGCAGGATGGCTACGACATCGCCTGGAAGCTCGCGATGGTGTTGCAGGGTGATGCCGGACCTGAGCTGCTCGACACCTATGCGGCCGAGCGCCAGCCGGTCGCGGAAATGACCGTCGCGCGCCAGCTCGCCAACTACGTCGAGCGCCTGCGCCCGGACCGGGCCGAGGTGGCCCGGCATGTGTTGGAATCTGCCGGACCGCTGCCTGACTACATGAGTGTTGCGTTCGGCTATCGCTACCGCTCGGCGGCAATCCTCATGGAGGCGCCGGATGACGGCGCGCCTGCCGAGAGCCCGTTCGCCCCCACGGGTAGGCCCGGCAGCCGCGCGCCGCACGTTGCTTTCGTGCACCGGGGGGCGAGGATCTCCTCTCTCGATCTGATGGGTCGGGATCTGGTGCTGCTCTGTGGACCGGGGGGCGGCGGCTGGGCGCGGGCAGCCGCGGGGATCGCATGGCTCACGGCGGCCCCCCTGGTCGCTTATCGAGTCGGCGCCGACCTGCTCGATGTCGAGGCGCGATGGCAGTCTGCCTTCGGAGTGCGCGAGTCAGGAGCGGTCCTGCTGCGTCCCGATGGCTTCATTGCCTGGCGCTCCGAGGGCGCGGTGAATGCGCCGGTCGAGGTCCTCACCCAGGTGCTGGCTCGAGTGTTGTGCCGGACGCCGGAAAGTCTGCGGCGGCCCGCAGTCTCGCGATCCGCCCCGCGGGGCGCGGCAGCGTGAGTAAACGGAAGGTCTCCAACCCCCTCGCGCTGGCGGTGCTCGCCTGCCTCTACGAGCGACCCATGCATCCGTACGAGATGGCGAGCACCATGCGCGAGCGACACAAGGACGAGAGCATCAAGCTGAACTACGGCTCGCTCTATGCCGTGGTGGAGTCACTGAAGAAGCACGAGCTGATCGCCGAGCGCGAGACCGAGCGCGAGGGTAATCGGCCGGAGCGCACCGTCTACCGCATCACCGATGCCGGGTGTCTCGAGCTGATCGATTGGCTGAGTGAGCTCCTGAGCCGTCCCGCCAAGGAGTACACCCGGTTCGAGGCGGGGCTGTCACTGCTGCCGGTGTTGCCGCCGGAGGATGCCGTGGCGCTCCTGCAGCAGCGCTGTCAGGCGCTCGAGCTGCGTGCGGCGCAGTCACAATCCTTGCGCGAGCTCTTCGCCGAGCGCAGCTTCCCCCGCCTCTTCACCATCGAGACCGAGTACCGCTGGGCGCTCGAGGCGGCGGAGCTCGACTGGACGCGTCGGCTCATCGCCGACATCGAGTCCGGATCGCTCGACGGATTGGAGCTGTGGCGGAATTTCCACCGGCGCGGCGCGCGGTGACCGCTACTCCTTCGATTTCAGGCTCGCCTCGTTGGCCGCGATGAATGCCTTGATCTCCTCGGCCATGGTGAGCAGCCGCAGCCACTGCTCCTTGTAGAGCGTCACCGGGAAGCGGCCCATCCCGTACACCGACAGCGCGCCTTTCTCGCTCACCTTCATCGCGAGCTTGCCGCGACCGCCTTGCTTCAAGCGCTCATTCTCGGCGCGCAGCCGCTCGAGCTCGGATTGCATGTCTTCAGTCACGGAAACTCCCGGGCAGATGAATGGCGGATCGGATTATACCGACGCTCAGGCCACCGACGGGGCGCTTGCCGAGCGCGCCGTGAGCAACGCGTAAGGGGAAAACTGCGGGTGCCTGAGCGCCTCGCGCGGGACGATGATGGTGGTCACCAACGCGAACTGGCCCGAAAGACTCGCGTGACTGACCCCGTCAGTGAAAACCATCCACGCGGAGTAGGGCGGGAAGCGGATTTCCTCGTAGCCGCGCATGTCCTGTTTGAAGTTGTCGCTGTCCTTCATGTAGTTGTGCAGCCGGCGCATCGTGCGGTCATAGGGACTGGAGTCCAGGGTATGCGCCAGCGGGTTGAGCCGGGAGAGGCCGTTGATCGCGGCGCTGAAGGCGTGATCGGCCAGTCCTTTGTCGACCCGCAGCTTCAGATGTCCCGAGCCATCGAGCAGGCCGGCGGCGACACCATGCCGGTCGAGCACATCCTGTAGGCTCCCTTTGCTCGCCCAAATGCGGTCCTCGCGGTCATTCACGTTCACGAAGAAGCGAAAGATGCGATCCCCGTTGGTGGCGCCGTAGGCGCCTGCGTCAACGTGCACGAGCTCGTTACTTGCATGAGGCTTGAGATTGCGGCCCCGCTCCTCGATCGGGCGAAAGCTGCAGGTCCCGACCCTGCATGCGCCCCGCCATTGAGGCATGACCCTGTACAAGAACCCGGCGACGTCGTCGAGGTGTCGCTTCAGCACCTCGGAAGTACGCTTGCGCAGCGTCTCGTCACCCTCGAGGCCGGTGACGCGTGCCCCTTCCGGGTGGTAGCTGATGTTCTTCAGCTTGAGGCGTGAGGGCAGCTCGGTGCGCAGATACTCGAGCGTCTGCGCATCCGGTACGGGGGTCGGACTCTCGGGGAAGTAGACGATCTGATTCGATTCGAGCGCAAGCCCGATCCGCTCGGAGACATCGGCCGCGGCCGGATCGATCTGCGATACGACGCTCATGAGGGCTTACTATAGCTCGGGCGAGCCTGCAGCGTCTGCAGTCGATAAACTATGCGCATGGCGGCAACCCGTAGCGGCCTTTCGGCCTGCATCATCACCTTCAACGAGGCCGACCGCATCGAGGCCTGCGTGCGCTCGGTCAGTTTCTGCGATGAGGTGATCGTCGTGGATTCCCACTCGACGGATTCGACGCGGGAGCTGGCCGCCGCGCTCGGGGCGCGCGTCATCGAGCGTGACTGGCCGGGCTACCGCTCGCAGAAGGAGTTCGCGGTGGACGCGGCCGGCAACGAGTGGGTGTTCTGCCTGGATGCGGACGAGCGGGTGACCGATAGGCTGCGGCAGGAGATCGAGCGTCTGCGCGCAGGCGGCTTCGAGGGGTACGCGGGCTGGTCGGTGCCCCGCATCACCGAATATTTCGGCCGCTTCCTGCGCCACGGGAACGCCTATCCGGACCGCCTGATCCGGCTGTTCGACCGCCGCCGCGGCGGCTGGATCGGCCGCGAGATCCACGAGAACACCCGCGTCGAAGGCCGAGTGGGCCGGCTGCGCGGGCACCTCGAGCATTACTCCTACCGCAGCCTTGCCGACCATCACAACAAGATGCAGCGCTACGCGGAGCTCATGGGCCAGGCGCTCTATGCCGCCGGCAAGCGGTGCGGCTTCGGCAAAGTGCTGTTCAACCCGCAGTGGCGGTTCTTCCGCGGCTATGTGCTCAGGCTGGGCTTTCTCGACGGCTGGCGCGGCCTGGTGTTCGCGCTCGTGGAATCGAACTACGTGCGCCGCAAGTACCTGCACCTGTACATCCGCTGCCGCGGTCTGCCCAGTTGAGCCCGTAGTCTCAGGGTGTTTCCGCGAAGGCCTTGAGCTTGCCGAGGGCGACTTCCCACTGCCGGCCGATCACCTCCAGGGTCCGCTTCGCCTCCTCGATCCGCGCCGGCTCGAGCTGCCAGAGTCGATTGCGCCCGGCCCTCAGGTCCCGTGCCACCCCTGCATCCGCTAGCACTTGCAGATGCTTCGTGATCGCCTGACGGCTGATGTTAGTGTTGGCGGTGAGCTGGGAGATGGAGCGCGCGCCTCCGGCGCAGAGCACGACCACGAGCTTCAGTCGCGTGGGGTCGCCGAGCGCCGCGAAAACGCGAGCGAGAGACGGGCTCGAATGCACCACGGCCGTCGGCCCGTGCGCTGCGCTGCGCTGCCCCGTCGCGGTGAGGCCTGTCTTAGCCGGCGACATGGCGTGCGATGTTATCCATCTGAATGCTCCAGCCCTGACTATTCATCCGAAAGGCCTCCAGGCGGCGCTCCGGCGGCACTTTGTCGAAGCCGGACTCCGCGACCGTCAGCAAAACCGCATTGCCGGGAGCGTCCGTCAGCGTGAAAGTCACCAGTGTCGGCTCTTCCTTCGTGTAGTCCACCTTGGGATCGATCGCGTAGGGATGCCAGCGGAAGGAGAGCAGATTCGGCGGCTCGATCCGCTCCAGCCTGACCTCCCAGATGACGTGCTCGTATCCCGCGACCGTGATCGGTCCGCGGACGAGCTGCCCGGACGAAAAGGTCTGACCCTTGAGATTGACGCCAAACCAGGTGCCAAATTCCTCGGCGTTGGAGATGGCGCGCCAGACGCGCTCCCGCGGAGCTTTGACGACGACGCTGCGCTGGATGCGATCGCTATCGGAGGCGGGGCTCATGTGTGCTGTCCTTTAATGCAACCTTTTGGTTGCGTATTGCCATTATGAGCGTTCCCCGACAAAACGCAACTATTGGGTTGCGCTACAGTCGACGGCTGCGGTGGCTGCCCGCGAGGCTGTTGCAAGCCGGGCAGCAGGCCGCGCTGACGGAGGCGTTGTTCGCTGCCAGTCGCCACAAGCAGGTACAGCTGCATTTCAACAAAGGCCTCGCCGGCGGCAGCGCGACGGGGATTGCGGCCGCGCGCGAGACGGCGACCAATCCTGCGGTGCTGGACGCCTTCGTACTGGTGATCATCGCGGACGGCGAGGGTTCAATCCCCGCTGGCAGGCGGCCTATTGGGGCGGGAACTATCCGCGGCTGCGGGCGCTTCACCCGGCTGGGCTGAGGAGGCACGTTAGTGCGCTCGCCCCACTAGTGAACGGAGGCGCACATCGTTACCACTTGCGGGTTCAGATGACGGCCTTCCTCATTTGCGATGCCCCCACGTGATCCCAGCGATTGTTATGCTTACGCGACCCTAGCGTGCACTGAGATTGGGGAGAACGCCTGGTGATCACGATATCCGCTTTCAGATGGGTTCCAGACGTTGCCAAAGGGCAGGTGCGCGACCTTCGCGCCCGCTGGGCGCTCGAGGAAGCCGGGTTGCCGTATCAGACGCGATTGCTGCAGCAGGGCGATCAGGACCAGCCGGAATATCGAGCGCTGCAGCCGTTCGGCCAGGTGCCCATTCTGCTGGAGGATGACCTCGTCCTCTTCGAGTCCGGAGCCATCGTGCTGCACATCGGCGAGCGCAGCGAGACGCTGCTGCCGAAGGAGGCCGGTGCGCGTGCGCGCGCGATACAGTGGCTGGTCGCCGCGCTCAATTCGGTCGAGCCCTTCGTGATGAATGTGGCGCTGATAGACTTCATCTACGCGAACGAGGAGTGGGCCAAACTGCGCCGGCCGAGTGCCGTGGAGTTCGTCCAGCGGCGGCTGGCCTCACTCTCCAAGACGCTCGGAGACAAACCTTTCCTCGACGGTGAGCGGTTCACGGCCGGGGACCTCGTGATGTCGACGGTGCTGCGGATCCTGAACAACACGGACATCGTCTCCCGCGACGCGCGCTTAGGGGCCTACGTCGAGCGATGCACGGCACGGCCCGCGTTCAGGCGCGCGCTCGATGCGCAGCTCAGAGACTTCGAAAAGGCAGCCTAGTTGAGTGTGAGGCTCGCGCGCAGTGCGGGGGTCTTCAACAGGTTTTTCGCCGCGTCGATCAGCGAGTCGGACAGGACCTGCTGGTAGTTGTCGAGATGATAGGACCGGCCGAAGGTTTCATTCGTGCCCCACGCCGTACCCTGCCAGAGGACCTTGCCGCTGTGGTCGGACACGGTGACGTTGAGTACGACGGTTCCGTCGTAGCTGGTCCCCTCCCTGACAAAGAACTTGCGCACCTCACCCGAGATCACCCGATCGGCATTCGCGCCACCGGAGGCGTAGCCGGCCTGTGCGAACAGCTCCTGCAAATGCTGCGTAACGAACGGTCCCACCGGATCGGCGGTGGTCACCTGCCTGGCGGGGGTGTGCTCGACGTTTTCCCCCACGAAGGTGGGATTGGCGGCCGTGTCACCGAACGCTTGGAGGCGGACCGTCGCCGGCGTGCCGCGACTTTGCGTGACACCTAGGGCGAGTGTGGTGGCCGGCGTCCACGCCAGCGGCTCGTTCAGCAGCGGTGTTTCTTGCGCGCAGCCGTCCAACGCGATCGCCGTCACGGAGAAGGTGAGGAGGGCGGCTGCTCTGACCGCAGATCGCAACTTCGACATGTGCACCCCCGAGAAATTGACCCGGACAACGAGCGGAACAAGTTGCTGCAAACTTGTATGTTAGCAGAATGGCGCAGGCGCGTAGCCGGTAGTTGCCGCTCGCGTGGAGATCAGGCAAATCGAGCTGCAACCTGGGCAGGAAACGGGACTGCATCTGCACCCCATTCCTGTAGTGGGTTACATCGCCAGAGGATCGATCCGCTTTCAGCTCGAGGGAGGGCCACTACAGATGCTCTCGGCCGGCAGCGCGTTTTTCGAGCCGGCCGACACCAGGGTCCTGCACTTCGACAACGCCTCCACTCGCGAGCCGGCAACGTTCATCGCTCATTACCTCCTTGCCGAGGGAGATGAGCGGTTGATCGAGATGCTGCAATAGGTCCGGGCGAGATGGGAGCGGGATTCAGGCCTGCAGCACGCTGAGGTTTTTTCCGGTTGCATTGCGAACAGCCTGCAGGGGAACTCTGGCATCGAATGTTACCAATCGGGCTTGGTGCCGCACGGCGAGCCCGAGCAGGTAGATGTCCGTGATCTGTCGCGGCCCATGGATTCTTGTTGCGTCGAACATCACTGAGTCGAGAAGGCTCGACTCATCCGGCCAGAACTCGTGGATGCGCTCGGCGCATGCTTCTGTCAGGCGCGTAACGACAGCTTGAACCGGCTTGAAATTAGGATACGAGGGAGCGGACATGATGCGCACGCAGCCGTTCTGGGTGAGCGGGCAGGATGCCCAACCTTGCTTCGCATGCGTCGCAAACCAGCTCATCGCGGGCTCATGCGAGACGTGGTCAGGATCGAATAGGGCGATCAGCACGTTGATGTCGAGTAGGGAGCGCACTGCGGCTATCAGTAAGCATCGTCCTCGCGAAGCTTGTCGATGAGTCCGTTGGTTACCACGCTGCCACCCGGGGCGAACGGCCGCAGGCCGTAGACCGCCTGCGGCTCTCTAACCGCGGCCACATCTCGCGGCGTCGTGAGTGCTAGCCGCGCGAGCTCCGAAATCACCTGGCCCACGGTTTTCTTCTCAAACCGCGCCCGTTCCTTGGCGGCCTGGAGCACGTCGTCCGCAATGTCCAGGGTGGTGCGCATACATCAGATGCTACTGCATCACATATCAGAGCTCAACGGAGCCGCTCTTGACTATCTAGAAATGTATCGTAAGATATATCTATGAACACCACCCAGAGAGCACACATGCATCGACACTTTCATCATCACGACCGGCACGAGCACTTTGAGGACGACCGGACGCACTTCATGGGTCGCCGGCACGGCCGGGGATTCGGACACTTCTCGGGCGGCTTCATGGACGGCATGGGCATGGGCGGGCGCGCATTTCGCGCCGGTCGCCGGCTGGCTTCGGGCGACCTGCAGCTCGTGCTGCTCGCCTTACTCGCCGAGCGGGCGAGCTATGGCTACGAGCTGATCAAGGCGCTCGAAGAGCGCTCGGACGGCTTCTACAGCCCCAGTCCCGGCATGATCTACCCGGCGCTGACATGGCTCGAGGAGATGGGTTACGCAAGCGTCACCGCAGAAGGCGTCAAGAAGCTCTACAGCATCACTGATGCGGGCCGCGCGTATCTCGCCGAGAACGAGGAGGCGGCCGAGGCCATGTTGAGCCAGCTAGAGCACGCGGGTCGGAAAATGGGCCGTCTGCGCGAGGCGCTGGGCGGAATAGACGAGGACGAAGAGGGCGACTGGCGGGAACTCTCGGCGGTGCGTCGCGAGCTCAGGCGGGCGCTGCGCGAGAAGCGCCGTAGCTCCCCCGAGGAGAGGAGTCGCGTCATCGCGATCCTGATGCAGGCGTTGGAACAGATACGCGGTAAGCGTTGATGGCCACCTTCAATGCGCAGGGCGTGCTCGAGGCGCCCCCGAAGGCCGCAAGCCCGCTCAACGACCGCCGCGTCGAGCAGGTCATCGAGCGGATGATCGATGGCTACCGGCGGCCGGCAAACGGCGGTCCGCGATCGAGCGAGATGAAAGATCCACACGCCTATGCGGACTTCGGCTTCTCGATTCACCCAGACCAGGGCGAGCTCATCTATCTTCTCTGCAGGGCGCTGAACGCCCGCCGAGTGGTGGACTTCGCCACCTCGATAGGTTTCTCGGCACTGTATCTGGCGGCCGCGGTGCGTGACAACGGCGGTGGCCGCGTCATCGGTGCGGAGATCGTGCCCGCCAAGATCGCCACCGCCCGCCAGAACCTGGGGGCCGCCGGCCTCGCTGATCTTGTCGAGATCCGCGCCGGCGATGCACGCGCGACGCTGTGTGATCTGGGCGGCGCCGTCGACTTCGCCCTCATCGACGGCTGGCCCGGAGAGGCGGAGCCCTCGCTCTCGCTCGAAGTCATGCATCTCGTGGCGCCACAGCTGCGGGCCGGGGCACTGGTCCTCAACGATAATGCGGAACCTGACTACCTCGCGTTCGTACGCGATCCGTCCAACGGTTTCCGCTCCATGACGCTGCCTCTCAAGGGCGGCACGGAGCTCTCGGTCAAGGCCTCCTGAGGCTGGAAATGCGGCGTGATAACGATACCGCGGCAACTCTCAACTGCTGATACATGCCCGGCTCGTCCGAGCCGGCGCCACTGAATCGCGATCGATTGCGCTCTGATATCGGTCGGCGCCGTCGCTCTGCCGCGACACGAAGGCGAACAGCCTGCCACGGAATTCCTGGCTCCATCTGTTGTTTTTGTACCATGTTTGTAGCGCTTCGAGTTTCGTGGCGCGACGATCCCGTTGATATTCCTGCAGTTGCGGTGAGCGTGGTCGCGACAGATGCGATCAGCCTGCCGTCCGTTGAGCCGATGAAACCCTCGCGGTCGTCGCTGGCTCGTGCGAGAAGTCGAAGTCGCTCTCGGCGCAGGCTTGCGAACAGGCGGAGCGAGTGGTTATATTTCGGTGGCATAAGGGAGAGAGACTGCACAAACACCATTAAGCTATTCGAGTCCCCAAGACTGTCTGGTTAGCGTACTGCCCCGGTTTCGGACGGCGGACTGCGTGAAGCGGCCCGCTGTAGCTTTTGCGCACGCAAGGAAAAAAATGAAAGCCACGTCATTCCTCCCAGGTTTCGGCCTGGCGTTGTTCTCCGTCGTTCTGTCCTCGGTCTCAATGGCTCAGGTTTCGGTCAACGCCCCCGCGAACGACACGCAGCCGGCGCCCCTCCAGGAGGTCGTCGTCACCGGCTCTCGTATCGCCGCCGACGCGGCGAACATCAAGCCCGAAGTCACGGTGATCACCGGCGCGCAGCTCGAGGACCGCGGTTTCACGAATGCCTTCCAGGCGCTCAATAATCTGCCTCAGAACACCGGCTTCACCCAGGGGGCGGATTTCGGCAATACGTTCACCCCAGCCGCGAACACCATCAGTCTGCGCGGGCTCGGCCCGAATCACACCCTTATCCTGATCAACGGGCAGCGGGTCGCGGATTACCCAGTTCCCTACAACGGCTCCGTGAACTTCGTGAACCTGGCCAACATCCCGACGGCATCCATCGACCGAATCGAGGTCTTGAATGGCGGTGCTTCGGCGATCTACGGCTCCGACGCCATCGCGGGAGTGGTCAACATCATCCTGAAGGATCACGCCCAAGGGATTGACGTCGATGTGAAAGGCGGAACGACGCAGCACGGTGGCGGAGGCAACGGCAGGGTGCAGGTGTCAGGGGGTGGCAACTTCGGTAATCTCAGTACCGTGTTCGCGTTGGAGATCAGTCGCGTGGAGCCCATTTGGGCCGAGCAGCGCTCTTTCATGACCTCCACCAGCACCGGACCTGGCGCCCAACCGCCCTCCGTAGTCTGGCAGCGGACCGATCTGACCCTGAATAACAACGATGCGCCCCCGGGTGGGTGCGCGCCGTTCACCGGGCTGTTTCAGAACAGTACCGCGCTGGCGATGAATTCCGACGACGCGAGCGGCCCCTACTGCGGCAGCGGCAAGGTGTTGCCGGAAACCTGGACCACTCAGACGGGCAATCAGGCTGAGAATGCGTACGGCAGCGTGAAGTACGCGCTCAGCTCGAGCACTGACGTTTTTGGCGATGTAATCCTGGGATGGAATCACATCTGGAACAACACCTCTGGAGCGCAGTGGGTTTCGGACGGCTCGACGACGGGGTATTTCCTGAACCAGAACACGGGTGACTACGAAAGCTGGAGTCGCGCCTTCGGACCGGAAGAAACCGGCGGCGTGGACCGGTTGAACCAATACTGGGACGACTTCTCCGGCATTATCAACGCCGGCATCGAAGGCGACATCGGCGCCAGCTCGTGGAAATACAAGGCTATTTACAACGCCTCCGTCTACAGCGATTACAATGCAGCGCCCAACTTGCTGTCGAGCACCAATTCCTACTTCCTCGGGCCGCAACTCGGCACTGACGGCAACGGCGTGCCGATTTATTCACCCAACACGGCTGCCTTCGATCAGCCCCTCACCCCGTCTCAATTCAATAGCCTGATGGGCACGATACATGCGAATAACGATTCGTGGCTGCAAACCGTCACGTTGACCACCACGAACGCCGAGTTGTTCCATCTGCCCGCAGGCCCGGTCGGGGCAGCCGGCGACCTGGAATGGGGAGATCAGGGCTTTACCGAGCATCCCGACCCGGGGATCAATTCGGGTGAATTCCTTTTCAACAGCCCGGGGATCCAGGACTTCCCGGCCGACGGCAATCGCACCCGTTACGCCGCCGCGATGGAATTCAACGTTCCGATTCTTTCGACTCTGAGCGCGGATATTGCCGGCCGCTATGACCGCTACACGTTTGCCGGCACGAGCGAAGGCAAGCCCACGTACGCCTTCACATTGAACTACAAACCGATCGATATGATCCGTGTCCACGCCAACTATGCCACCAGCTTCCGTGCGCCGGACATGAACTATATCTTTCAGGCGAAATCCTTCGGCTATGAAGCCGAGACAACCGACTACTACCGTTGTGCCGTCGCCAACGATCCGCTGTCGAGCTGCCCGTATGCCAATATGTCCCCGGGCGCCGACTACACTCAGCTCGGTAACCGCAACCTCGGCTTCGAGAACGGACGCTCCTTCGACTATGGCGTCGTGTTCGAGCCTATCGAGCAGGTGGTGCAGGTCTCCGTGGATTACTGGAACCTGCGTATCAACAACGAGGTGACGCTGATCGATTACGATCAGTTGCTCCGCACGGAATCGGCGTGCCTCCTGGGCCAATTGGACGCGTCTTCGTCCGAGTGTGTTCAGGCGATCGACTCGGTGCAGCGCAATCCGCCGACCGCGGTCTATCAACCCAATGCGATAACCAATATCGACCTTTACCCGATCAATGCCGCCTACGAGCGAACCGATGGCATGGACTTCGGTCTGCTGCTGCACTGGAAGTGGAACGGGATCGGCGATTTCAACTGGAATACGACCTTCACGATGGTGATGAGCCACTGGTTTGATCAAGGCCAGGGAAGCCAGCCGCTGGATCTGGTGCGCTCCTTTGATGTCCCGGGGGGCGGCTCGGATTTCCCCAACAAGGCGACGTCTACCCTCGCATGGAACTTGGGTAACCTTGGCGCCACCATCGAAGCCGACCGCTATGGCCAGATCATCAACGAGGCTCAGACCGCTTGGCTGACGCCAACCACACTGGTCAACGTGAGCGCCCAATACAAGGTGGGAAGCGCCACTTTCATGGTCATAGTGGACAATCTGTTCGACACCCAGAAGCTGGACAGCAGCTTCGGTTGGCCGAACTACGCGGTGGGTTACTACCTCCCATATGGAAGGCAGGGGTGGCTGGAAATGAGCTACCATTTCGGCCGGTGAGGCTGGCCGCGGGGCGGGATATGAGATGGCAGTCGGGTGCGGGTGAAGATCACCCACACCCGCCGCTCACCTCAAATGTCGGACCATCCACCCGGCCCAGTCATTGTAAACCTGTATCTGATGCACCGGGTCCGGCGGAAAATGGCCCACCACCGGAAAGGCGATGAACTTCACTGGTTGTCCTCGATCCCGCAACGCGTGAAAGAATTCGAACGAATTCGTGATTGAAACGCGCGGGTCGCGCACGTCGTGCAGCAGTAGCAGAGGAGTCGTCACATCACCAACATAGGTGATCGGTGAGGCTTCGCGATATTTCACGATGTTGTGGCCGATCCATGGCGAGCCGCTGTAGATGTACTTGCGTCCAACGTTGTTGTCCGCCCAATCGTACTCGTTCACGAAATCCGTCACTGGCGCTCCGGCGACTGCCGTTTTCCAGATGTGATAGTGCCCGATCAGCCACGTCGTCATGTATCCGCCGTACGACCAGCCCGAGACACCGATGCGCGATTCATCAATCGATGCGTGCTTTTCGAGCGCGGCTATCCCTGCCATGACATCGCGCCCAGGCCCGTCCCCGGAATCGCCGAAAATCGCTTTCGCGTACGCGTTTCCGAGATTGGTGCTGCCGCGATAATTCGGCTCGAAGACAATGAATCCCTGGGCCGCCAGGTATTGCGTGAAGGGTGAGAAGGCGACCGTCGAAGCTGACCGGGGTCCGCCGTGGATCATCAGAACCAGCGGGTATTTCCGGCTCGCGTGGTATCCAGCAGGATATGTCACCGCGCCGTCTTCATGAAAATGCGCTGGTCCCTGCCAGTCAAAGCTCTCCGTGCGGCCGAGCGCAAGCTGATCGATCCACCTGTTGAGGTCAGTCAAGCGGCGCGGCGGCGCGTCCGCGGACGCAAGATAGTATAGCTCGCTCGCGCCATCATCCGAGCTTGCGACGAACGCAATCTCTCCTTGTGGGCCAATCGAAAAAGCGTCCGGCTCCAGGTCCCCCAGCGAAAGCTCTTTCGCGCCGCCACCCAAAGTCTGAATCCACAGATATCGGTGCGTGCCTCGGTCCGCCTCGACCAACAGTGATTTGCCGTCGGGCATCCACTTTGCCAGGCCAATATCCAGGTCAAGATCCGCTGTTACGTCGCTTCCATTGCTCCCCGCGGCGGCAGCAACGTACAAGTCCGTCAGCATGTTCGGCTCTCCCTCGCGCGGAAATTCGTAGCTCACTTCGCTGCCATCGGGCGAAAAGAGGGGCGCCTCCTCTAATCCTTCGTGCGTGGTGAGCTTGCGCAGCTGTCCGTTCGAGACATTCACCTCCCAAACGGTGCTCTCGTCCGCATCGCCGATACTCGCAGTGGTCCGTCGCGGAAAGACAATCCATTGCCCGTCGTGCGACCACGAAAGCGGGGGCGGGCCTGCAACGTTCGGCGCCGATTCCGGCAGGCTCCACGTCCCCGAAGTCAGCCGCTTATTCCCGCTGCCGTCGGCGTTCACGATCCAGATATGCTGCGGGCGGGGTGCGGCAGATGTAAACAGCCCGTCGTCGCCCATCTCAAACGAATCCTCCTTCCGCGCGAGCGCTTTGTCATCTGGAGGATCTGGCGTCGCGTAGGCGATGCTGTCGCCATTCGGACTCCAGGCGAACCGCTCCACTCCTTCCGGAGCATCCGTGATCTTGCGCGCGTCTCCACCAGTCATCGAAAGCACGAACACCTGCGTCTTCTTCGCTTTGTGTTTTCCCGTCTCCGCCTCAGCCAGAAATGAGAGCCGGCCGTCGTGGGGAGACCATAGTGGGTCTGCGATGCCCGACCGGCCAAACGTCAGCGGTTGCCGGGCGCCAGTCCTCACGTTGATCAGTACGAGCTGGGTGTCGTGCCGATCATGCTTCATGTTCACTTGCGAAATCACCGCCGCAATGCGCGTGCCGTCGTGCGAAATCGCTGGGCTCACGATGCTCACCATGCGCGCGAAATCGTCCAGCGTGATTGGCCGCGTCGCTTGGGCCGTCGCGGTGTGGGAGATCCCCGAACTCGCCATACCGGCCAGCACCCATCCAAGCACCCCTATTCTCAGTTTCATCGTCGCACTCCGCAGCGCCATGTTTTATGGCACTGAATACAGTCTGCGCTCTCCCGGCGAGCTGTGGACAACGGGTCGGCCTACTAGGGTCTCTTTCCAGCCTGTCCGCCGCCCCGCGCCCGGGCAGCGCAGGGCCGATCCGCTGTCCGAACTCCGCGTGCGGGTTGTCCGCGCTGTAGCGCATGACGGGCAGCCCAGCCCTGAGCTAATGGTCACCAGCGGTGCGATCGCGCACCTGCCGCGCGACGGGACTGGCTAAAACGGTGCGCCATCACGAGGAATTCAGGCGAGCCGGCCGACTTGTTTCCTGGATGTCGGATTGCATGCGCGCGGATAGCGAACGCTGACCAGCAAGCGCATCCGACCGGCTGAAGGCCGCCGACAGGAGCCTGCGCGAACGTATCCAGGCACTCGTGGGGCGCGTCGAGGTCGATCTCGACAAGGCGATATCACCAGACCATGATGGTGACACACATTCTGGTTTTTTCGATCCCATTCCGATCAGCACTTACGAATGCAGTATTTGGCGGGAGGTGGAAATTGAGCTACACAAACCGGGCTGTGTTCACCCGAGTCTTTGGAATCGCGATCCTCGGCGCGTTGATGCTCAGGGCCGGCGTCGTTCAGCATTGGGCAGAGGCAGCTGGCGTTGGCGTTGGCGTTGGCGTGCGTGCAGGGTGGGTCGATGGGCTGCGGCTCGCCCATGAAGACCGGGAACCTGGGAGCTGGCTCACTGATGGGCGTGACCAGGGAGGTACGTTTTTCTCCCCGCTGAGGTCAATCAACTCGAGCAACGTGGGGAGACTCGGCTTTGCGTGGCAATACGACCTCGGCACAACCCGGGGCCAGGAGGCGACGCCTATTGTCGTCGACGGCGTAATGTACACCGCGGGTGAGCGCGGGTACGTCTATGCGTTGAAGGCCATGACCGGCGAGGAGATCTGGCGATTTGATCCTCGCGCGGATCCACAAGCGATGCGAAATCCGTGTTGCGACCTCGTGAACCGCGGAGTTGCGGTCTGGAAAGGGATGGTCTACGCAGCGTCCGTCGACGGCAGATTGCATGCACTCGATGCTGGGACCGGCAAAGAGCGCTGGAGTGCCGATACGATCGTCGATCATGCTTTGCCCTACTCGAGCACCGGAGTGCCGATTGTCGCCGGCAATGTCGTGGTCATCGGAAACAGCGGCGCGGATATGGGCAGTCGGGGCGTGCGCGGCTATGTCGCCGCATATGACCTGAAGACCGGTGCACTGCGATGGCGATTTTTCACCGTCCCGCCGCCCGTGGGCCAGCCTTTCGAGGATGCGGCGCAAAAAATGGCGGCAAAGACTTGGAATCTAGAGCCAGGGGCTCCGTACGAGGGCGGGGCTACCGTTTGGGATGGTATTGCCTACGACCCAAAGCTGAACCTGGTGTATTTCGGCACTGCGAATGCTGCGCCTTACGATTTGCGGGAACTCGGCCCCTCGGTGGGCGATGGCCTCTTTGCCGCAAGCATCATCGCAGTCAATGCCACAACTGGTCGGCTCGTCTGGTACTACCAGGAAACGCCCCACGATAGCTGGGACTATGATGCGACGCAGAAGATGATCCTTACGGACTTGCCGATCAATGGCAAGCGCCGGCCCGTTCTGATGCAGGCCTCCAAGAACGGATTTTTCTATATCCTTGACCGCAGAAGCGGAAAACTCCTGTCGGCGAAGCCGTTTGTTTACACGAACTGGGCTTCCCGTATCGATATGAAGACCGGGCGGCCGGTCCTGACGGGGCAGGGCGACTGGTGGAAGGGACCGAAGAATGTCTATCCGTCCTGGGGTGGAGGTCACACTTGGAACCCAATGTCCTACAGCCCCAGTACGCACTACGTGTACATCCCGGCGCTCGATGTTCCGAACGTCTGGGTCGACCTGGTGAGCAATGGCGGACGGGTCAGGTATCTCGACGGGTTTTTCACGGTCAACGGAATCATGCCCGACGAGACCTATGACCCGAAGAGCCTGGCGTCGCTCTTCGGGCGCTTGCCGGCAAAGAAATCCTTGCAGGGTCCGCCAGTGCGGGAAATCCTTCGAGCCTGGGATCCCGTCGTGGGTCGCGTCGTATGGCAGCATACTACCTCCTACGGAGTCCGTGGATACGATGGTGGAGTTCTCTCCACGGCCGGCAATCTGGTGATCCAGGGGAGAGGGTCCGGCGAGCTGTGGGTGTACGCGGCCGACAGCGGCAAGGTACTCAAAATCATTCGTACGGGCACGCACATCATGGCCGCCCCAATGACTTACACGGTCGATGGCGTCCAATATGTGGCGGTCCAGGCGGGATATGGAGGGGCCGCCATAACGGTAGGTCCCGCGCCGCCAAGCAGCGCGGCAGCGACATATCAGAACGTAAACCGCATCATTGCGTTCAAGCTCGATGGCGGCTCGGTTCCTATGCCGCGCAAACTCGGGCCCACCATTTTCTCAAAGCCGCCTACCCGGACCGCTTCCAAAACCGCGATCAATCGGGGCGAAGTACTCTTCGTCCAGGAGTGCTCCCGATGTCACGTGTTGGGTGTCAGCGTGACCCCGGATCTCAGGACCATTCCTCTGGGTCAGAACGGCTTTCTCGAACGGGTCGTGCTCAAGGGCGCCCTGGCACAGGGCGGAATGGAGAAGTTTGACGATCTGCTGAGCGAGGCGGACGTTCAGGCGATTCGCGCCTACCTCATCGACCAGGCGTGGCAAGCCTATCGCGAGCAAGAGAGGTCTGTGAAGTGACGACTGGCGAGTATGGCAACTTCGTCACTACGCCCGAGCCGGACACGCTGGTGCTGCTCGGGGCCGGCGTCCTCGGACTGATCGCGATCACTCAGCGCAGGCGCAGGAAGTCGCCGAACTCACGGTCCGCCTCATAACTGACTCCAACTGCCGTCGGATTTGCCCGACGACCCATTGCGTCGCAATGGCCATTTCTCGGCAAATCTCAGCCCCTCTGTGCGGCTCGCGTGCGCCACTCCGCCACGAACTGAATAAAAGCGGCGAGCGCGGGCGGCGGGTGCCGGCGGCTCGGGTAGTAGAGTAACGGACCAGGAAAGGGTGGGCACCAATCACCTAAAACTATCTCGAGCTCTCCGGCTTTGACGGCCGGGAGCACGTCCTCCTCGAAAGTCATGAGGAAGCCGAGGCCGTCGATCGCGGACTGCAACCGCAAGTCGGTGTTCATGCAGACGAGTCGCCCCTCCGGCACGAATTTGATCTGCCTGCCGTCTTTCTCGAACTCCCAGGGCAGGATGACGCCGGTCGGAAAGCGGACGACGATGCAGGGAGCGTTGATGAGGTCCGCCGGAGTCGTCGGGCGACCGCGCGTGTCGAGAAAGTGCGGCGAGGCGACGACCACGTAGCGCTGCGGCGGCCCGAGGGACACTGCGATCATGTCGCGAGCGAGGTTCTCCTCGTAGCGGATGCCGGCATCGAATCCTTCCGCGACGATATCGATGAGATCGGAGGTGTCGATGATCTCAAGCCGGATTTCGGGATAGCGGTTGAGGAAGGATCCCACCATCGGTGCGAGCACGTGCGAGACGGCCGGCGTCGGTGCGTTGATGCGCAAGCGGCCGGCAGGAACGTCGCGCCTATCCTTGGTGTCGCTCACCGCGTCCGCAACGTCGCGCAGCGCCGGGACAAGCTTCGTAAGGAGGCGCTCGCCTGCCTCGGTGGGCGCGACGCTACGGGTTGTTCGGTGAAGGAGCCGCACGCCGAGGCGCTCCTCGAGCGCCTGAAGGTTCTCGCTCAGCGCTGCGGGCGAGATGCGCAATTCCGCTGCCGCGCGCCGGAAATTGCGGTGGCGGGCGACGGTTGCGAACGCGGTGAGATCGCGGAGGTCGAGGTCTCGGGAGGGCATTGTTCGAATAGGCGAATAAGCCATTAAGAACTTATCCGTAAATAATGTTTACGCGCGCTGGCACGTGGCGGAAGCTGATGATCGCGGCGGCGAGCATGTTGAGAGCCATGAATGAGCGGTGGGTTTTCTCATAGCGTACCAGGAGTTTGCGAAACCGATTGAACCAAGAATGCGCAACCTCCACCACCCAGCGTCGCGCCGGATACTGCTTTTTCGTTCGTCGCTCTTCGACGCGCGAGCGCACATGCGGAGTGTAGCGGCGGCGGCGGATCGCTTGTTCGGCCGGAGCCCCGCGAAATCCGGCATCCGCACACAAGTGCTGGCGGTGATAAGCGCGCACACGGGGGCGGCGCGCAACGATGGCATCCAGGACGGGCTCAAGTTGCGTGACATCATGATGATTGGCCGCGGTCACGATGATCGACAGCGGGATGCCACGCGCGTCCACCAACAGCATTCTCTTAATATGGATTGTCGAATAGTGTGCCACTGCGTATCGTCCCAAGCCAGTGGCGATAACCCCTGTGTACTTAGTGACGGAGGCTCATTCAATGGATTTTCAGCGGCTCGGTTCTCAAGGTCCCACGGTATCGGCGATTGGCCTCGGGACGATGGGCATGTCCTGGGCGTACGGTCCCGCCGATCCTGCGGAGAGCATCGCAACCATCCATGCGGCGCTCGATCAGGGCGTGAACCTGCTCGATACCGGTGACTTCTACGCCATGGGTCACAACGAGATGCTGATCCGCGAGGCCTTGAAGGGTCGCAAGCGCGACAAGGTGCTGCTCAGCGTGAAGTTCGGCGCGCTTCGCGGGCCCGGTCCGAGGGAGTTCAACGGCTACGACTCGCGTCCGGCGGCGGTACGAAATTTCATTGCTTACTCGCTCGAGCGTCTCGGCGTCGACTACATCGACATCTATCGCCCCGCGCGGTTGGATCCGAACGTGCCGATCGAGGAGACGGTCGGTGCGATCGCGCAGCTCATCCAACAGGGCTATGTGCGCTACATCGGGCTGTCGGAGGTGGGTGCGCAGACGATTCGCCGGGCGCAGGCTGTGCACCCGATCGCGGATCTGCAGATCGAGTACTCGCTGATCTCGCGTGGCATCGAACGCGATATCCTCCCGGTTTGCCGCGAGCTCGGCATCGGCATCACCGCCTACGGCGTGCTATCGCGCGGCCTCATCAGCGGGCACTGGCGCAAGGACACCGACAAGAGCGAGTTCCGTCGGCACGCGCCGCGCTTCGGTGACGGCAACCTCGAGAAGAACCTGGCGCTGGTGGAGAAGCTGCGTGCGATCGCGAACAGCCTCGGCGTTTCGGTCGCGCAGGTCGCGATTGCCTGGGTCCGGGGGCGTGCGGCTGCGGAGCGGGCTATGATCGCGCCGCTCATCGGGGCGCGCCGGCGCGATCAGCTCACCGAGTCGCTCGGAGCCTTGCGGGTGACCCTCAGTACGGAGCAGATGTCGGAGATCGAGGGCGCGGTGCCGCCGGAAGCGGTGGCGGGCGCGCGGTATCCGGACGCGCAGCTCCAGCACATGGATAGCGAGCGGTCGAGCTGAGGGAGCGGATTCTGGAGACAAAGCTACCCAGATCTTTGGTCAAGGTGGGCGCGGCGGATGACCGCGGTGCCGAGCGGCCGGCCCCGCATCGTGAGATTTGCGGCGGCCGCCGATACAGGGCTCGACAGCCGTCGCTGACATTTGCTGGCTATGTGGCTTGGACGAGCTCGGCGACAACCGCCGCGAGCTTGTCGAGGATCTGGCCGAAGCCTGCGGCTGCGCCTTCCTGCTCTTCCTTACTGGCGGTGGGATCGTTGCGCGTGTAGGTCAGTTTGGTCTGGCCATTACCGCAGTCCTCGAAGAGGACCTCATCGAGGTTGCCTTCGCGGTCCTCGTCCGGGAAGCCGTAATGGGCGGGGCTAACGCGATTACCATCGGCGTCGGCGAAATACCAGAGCCAGACTATCTTTTTGAGGGGAACGACCTCGCGGAATTCACCGCCGTTGTAGAAGACTTTACCGTCTGGGGCGCGCATCGAGTAGGTGAATCGGCCGCCAACGCGCAGATCGATTCGGCAGACGGGCGAGGTGCAGCCTTTGGGGCCCCACCATTTCATGACGTACTCGGGGGTTGTCCAAGCCTTCCACACAAGCGCGCATGGGGCGTCGAAGATGCGGCTGAATGACTGCACTCCAGCCTCATTGGTTGCTTGATTCGCCATCGGCTTTCTCCTTGCTTTTCATTTCCTGCAGGACTGCGTCGAGTTTGTCGAACCTCATCTCCCACAGCCGCTGGAAATCGAACGCCCAGTCGGCGACGGCTTTGATGGAGGTGGGGCGTAGAGTGCAGATGCTCTCTCGGCCGCGTCTCTGTTTGACCACGATCTTTGCGCGCACCAGGCAGGCTACATGCTTGGAGATCATCTGCTGCGAGAGCGAGAAAGGCTCGGTGAGCTCGTGAATGGAAGCCGGTCCGAGGGTCAGTTTGATGACCATGGCGCGGCGGACGGGGTCAGCAAGAGCGGAGAAGGTTGAGTCGAGCGTATTCACAACTAAATGGTAGTGAATCGAGATGCCGATGTCAAGGATTGCGTTTGGAATGTTTGCGGCGGCGAGAGTTGGGGTAACAGCCGTGCGGCTAAGCAGGAACGTACGTCAACCGAATCAGATCCTCGGCGATGAGATCGCTGCCGACCAGGTGGAGAGGCGGCCGGGGGCCGGCGAAGAATGGCTTGCCGCTCCCAAGCACGACGGGGCGGAGGTAGAGTCGATACTCATCGATAAGACCGGCCTCGGTCAGGCTTCGCGCCAGGACTGGGCCACCCACGTCAATCTCGCCGGTCAGTTCAGTTTTCAGCCTGCGTAGCACAGCCTCGAAGTCATCCGTGATCAGTGTGGCATTGGGGCCAACTGACTTGAGTGAATGCGACACAACCCACTTGGGTCTGCTCCGCCACGCCGCTGCGAAGTCGTGATCCTCCACGTCCCAGTCAGGAAGGTCTTCATCCCAATAACGCATGATCTCGTACAGGCCGCGACCATATATGCAGCCGGTTAGGCCACGCACATGCTCGACGAAGTGACGAAAGGCCGAGGGCACAGGTGGCCCCAACTTCATGTGGTCGACGTAGCCGTCCAAGGACTGGCTCATTCCAAAGACAAGTTTCGCCATGCTGCAAACCTACTTCCCGAGTTCTTCAAGAATAGCCTGCGCCGGTGTCGCGCGAAATGCAGATCGAATGCAATCTGTGCGCCGCATTTGAGACGGGGCGGCAGCCCGCGCCGTGCGCGACCAGGCCCGCCTGCGGTTGTTCGCGAGGAGGTGGAAACAGCACGGTTCGTGCTGGACGCGGAGAGCACTGTGCTGGCCAAGGACGCTCCGCACTCCATCAAGGTATTCGATCCTTCGAACAAGGGCGAGACCGATCGCTTCGCCTGTCGGTTTGTGAGGCTCTGACAGCTATTTGGATTTCTGCACCCTGACGCCTGTTGTCCTTAGCGCCTGCATCGTGCGCTCAGATGTCTTGGGGGGTACGACGAGCAGGCTGACCTCCTGAAGCGCGGCCACGACGAACGCCGATGCCGCCATAAGTTTCTCGGTAGAGGCGAGGATGATGGTTTCCGCGGCACGTTCATGCAATGCGCGCTTCACCGCGGCCTCTTCGGCATCACCGGTGCTCAAGCCCGCATCCGGATGCACGCCTGTCACCCCCATAAAATACAGATCCGCTCTCAGGCGCGCGGCGGCCTCAATCACGGCAGCGCCGATGTTGACCATCGAATGCCGAAACAGCCGACCGCCAAGTACGATAATTTCGACGAAGGAGTGGGCGGCCAATTCCACCGCTACGTTCGGGCTGTGCGTGACAATCGTGGCGCGCAGCGACGAGTCCAGATGACGCGCCACTTGAATTGCCGTTGTTCCGCCATCGAGAATGACGACCTGGCCCGACTGAATCATTGAGGCGCCGACGCGGCCTAGCGCGATCTTTTCTTGCGGTGAGACTTCTTCGCGGGCTTGCAAGTTGCCAACCGCTGCTGATGCCGGCAAGGCCCCGCCGTGAACGCGCTGCAGCTTTCCGGACTGTGCCAGCTCGCGCAGGTCACGGCGGATCGTGTCCTCCGACGTTCCGAGTTCACTTGCCAGATCCTTGGCAATAATCTGGCCCTCTTTGGCGAGGCGCGCCAGGATGAGTCTTTTACGTTGCGAGGTCAGCATCGTTTGAGCAGGTGCTTGCGTCGTATCCGAGAACGTCCTATTCTTGCACGACCTTGCACGAATATACACGATATCGCCATGCCAAACGAGCCGTCCTCTGACACGACGAAGCCCCTGCTGGTCCTGATTGCCGGTCCGTACCTGTCAGGTACGGACGGTGATCCCGCCAGAATTGCAGCAAATCGGGTGCGGCTGGAAAGCTTCGCTCTACCTATCTATGAACGAGGTCACTTGCCCGTGGTGGGCGAGTGGATGGCGCTGCCAATTATCCAAGCGGCGGGTGGCCGAATTCCCGGAGACTTGGCCTTTGAAAAATACCAATACCCCGTCGCACATCGCCTGATCGAGCGCTGCGACGCCGTGTTGCGCATCGCGGGCGAGTCGCGCGGTGCCGATCTGGATGTCGCCCGTGCGCGCGAGTTGGGATTACCGGTGTTTAGAGATGCGAGCGAACTCCCGTACCGGGAGCCCTTGATGACGCGCGCGGACGTGTCACGAGCGCCGGCTGGCCTATCTGCTTGACATTTAAGGCCGGAATATTAACGTCTATAGTTAATATTCCGGTGTTCGCTTGGCAGCCGCCCGATTCGGGTTCTGACCGCCGAAGATCACTTTCGCGATGATGATTTGACGCCGCCCTCCGTCCATCGCGAGCACTTCCTGTTCGAGCATGACTGGGCACAGGCGCAGAGACAATTGCTTTTGCTCTCTGGGAATTCGAAGCAGATCCTCGTGCCGCGCAGCGGCCATTACATTCAATTTGACGAGCCGAGGCTCGTAATAAACACGATCCTCAGTGAGCTACCGGATCGCTAGGAAAGTTCTGATATGCATCAGGGTTCGTGTCACTGCGGCGCCGTCCGCCTCACTCTGCCGTCCACGCCGGAGTTCGCGACTTCCTGCAACTGCTCGCTGTGCCGCAGGGTCGGCGGCCCATGGGTGTATTTTGAGTGGGGCACGGTGACGATCGAAGCCGCTCCGGATGCGACTCAGGCCTATGTTCAGGGGGACCGGACACTGCGCACGATCCGCTGCCGGCACTGCGGTTGCGTGACTCACTGGGAGCCGATCTCTGCAAAGGCTGGCGCCAGGCACGGCGTTCATCTCGGCAATTTCGATCCGAAGCTGATCGCGTCAGTTCGAGTCCGTCGGTTCGATGGGGCGAATACGTGGCGATTCCTAGATGAGTGATGCACCAGCCGGCCAAAGAACCTCTACGAACTCCCCGTAGCCCCCTAGCGCCTCATAGGCGGGAGAGGTGGTGCCTCAGGGCCGGCTTTTTTGAGGTCCCGCCAGGTAAATAATTTCGCTGCTGCGATCTCGAACGGCGTGGCTCCCGCATTCAAGGCTTTAGCCAGTTCTCGACCGTAAGGCCGGGTACCCGGCGGAACTCGCGCTCATTGTTCGTGACCACCGTCGCAGCGATATGACGCGCGAGGGAGGTAATGAGCATGTCGTAGGGGCCGATCGTCTTGCCCTTGGCGAGCAAGCTGGGAGGCTGGGCAGTCCGAAATCAAGTACTGGCGGTATCCCAGGTCAAACCCTTTGCGCTGGTGCAGATGATCGTTCACTTTCGATTTTTCATGCACATCAGGCTCAACGGCAGGCGGGAAGATCTGCAGCTGATCCTATTCTCGACCGCAGTGTTGATCATCATGGTGGGCGGCACAGTATGGATCATGGGCAGTCTCGCGCTGCGCATGGGCATGAGGTAACGGGTGGAGACCAGCCTCACGCTCCTGGAGGGGGCACAGGTTTCTTCTGGAGGAACTCCCCTGGGGGAAGGGCCGCTACTCCAAAATAGTTGCTCTGCGCCAGCGCCTCGTAGAGCGGCAGCGTGAAGAGGGCCGAGATGCGCGAGGCGATGAGCGCGGTCGCCATCATCGGAATGACCATGCCGGTGCCGTTGGTCATCTCCATCACGATGACGAAGGACGTGATCGGCGACTGGGTGACCGCGGCGAGATAGCCGGTCATGCACAGGGCTATGACCGCCGCCATCGGCGCCCAGGAGAAGACCGCGTGCACCCACTGCGCGAGGCCCGCCCCGATCGACAGTGAGGGCGAGAAGAGCCCGCCGGGAATGCCGGCCATGTAGGTCACGACCATCGCGCCCCACTTCGCGATCGCATAGCCCTCGGAGAGCGGCGCCGTGCCTGTGAGAAGGTGGCGCGCCTGGTCGTAGCCGCTGCCCCAGGTCTCGCCATGGGTGCCGACGCCGAGCGCCGCCACCGCGAGCCCGAGGATGAGCGCGTAGATCAAGGGCCTGCGCGCGCGCAGCGCGCAGAGCCACGCCGGCATCCAGCTGCGCCAGCGCAGCAGCGCCAGGTTGAATGCCGCGCCGAAGAGTCCGCACAGCGCGGCGGAGAGGATGACCGGCAGGACGAAGGCGCCGCCCAGGTTCTCCGGTACGTTGATCTGGCCGAAGTAGAGATAGTTGCCGGCGAGCGCGAGTGAGGTCAGGCCGGAGAATACGACGGCGGTGATCATGATGCCGTTGGTGCGGCTCTCGAAGTCCCGCGCCAGCTCCTCGATGGCGAAGATGATGCCGGCGAGCGGTGTGTTGAACGCGGCGGAGAGGCCTGCAGCCGCGCCGGCCAGCAGCAGCCGTCGCTCGAGCTTCGGGTTGCGATGCGGATAGAAGCGCCGGATCTCCGCCATGATCGCCGCGCCGATGTGCACCGTCGGCCCTTCGCGGCCGATGGTCAAGCCTCCCAAGAGGCCGATGAGGGAAATGCCTATTTTCCCGACGATCACGCGAACGCCGAAGAGGCGTCGCATCAGCGTGTCATCTCCGGTCGGCGGCGCATGGAGCGCAGCTATCACCTGCGGGATGCCGCTGCCTTCACTGCCCGTGAACCAGCGCTTCGTAAGAAAGAGCGCCAGGACGGTAAGGGCCGGTGTGATCACGAACGCGAGCCAGGAACGGCCCGCGATCCAACCGATGAAGACATTGGAGGCGTCCGTGCTCAGGTCGGTGTACAACACCGAGACCAGACCCACGAGAAGCGCCGCACCCCAGGGCAGTCCTACCTGCAGAATGAGCCGCCTGGACTGTGCGCCGAGCAGCCGGTGCTTTCCCTTCCGAAGGACTCCACGCGTGCTTGCCGCTGAGCCGTCTATGGGTCCCAGATCCTCACCACTGCCGGATTCAGGTTCACCCATACCTCAAGAGTGTCCGAGCGCGCGCAGAACGTACTTCACCGCTTCCTGGGCCATGCGACGACTGATCCGCGCATGCTCGAACAGCGCGCGGTAGTAAAAGGGGCCTGTCAGCATGTCGAGGATCAGCTCTACGTCAAAGTCCGTGCGAATCTCACCTCGCGTCGCTGCCCGCGCCAGCGCCTGGCGCATCGATCTGCGGCGGATCGCGAGAACTTCCTTGCGGATCGTCTCGCCGAGCTCCGGGTCATTCGCCATCTCCGCGACCAAGCCGGGAAGCGCCTGTCGCAGGGGCCCTCCAAAGGCGCGTAGCAGTGTCTCGACCACCGCATTGAGATCGCCCCCCAAATCACCCGTATCCGCTGCGGGCGTTGCACCCATTTCGCTTACGACGGAATAAGCCACCAAGTGCCGCTTGCTCGGCCAGCGCCGATAGATGCTGCTGCGACCCCGTTTGGTTCTCTGGGCAATTGCGGCGATAGTGACGGCGCGATATCCGCCGCTCTTGAGAACATCCAGCACCGCCGAGACGACTTCCGCGTCGATGCGCTCATCGCGCGGCCGGCCGAGATGGGGCGTCGGAAGCCGGACCGATTCCAGGGGGTTTGCCGACTTCACTGACGTCTCTCTCACCGTTGCTCGACCCTCGTTGCGCCCGCTGCGCGGGAACCGGAACACGCACGAACTGTATACCACAGAATGCCTTTACGAGACACCAGGTCTCGTATATAGTTAGAGCCTAATCGCCGCGTGCCGTGCTCTGGACTCAACGGCCAACCAATGCACGAATAAGTCAGCTGGCGAGTGAGCATATGAATCTGCGAGATTCGATTGAGCTGGCCTGAGGCCTCGAAAGCCGGCCAATGAGGGCCTACTACCCGATAAACGTACTGAAGGCCGTCACAAGCAATGTGTGGATCGTGGATGGCCCGATTATCCGCGTGGCGATGTGCGGACTCGGGATGCCGTTCCCGACCCGGATGACGATCGTGCGCCTCGGGGACCGCGAACTCTTTGTCCACTCACCGACGGCACTTACGGCTGAGCTGAAAGCGGAAGTCAAAGCGCTCGGTACGCCGCGCTACCTCATCGCGCCCTCGTGGCTCCATTATTGGTGGACCCCGGACTGGAAGCGCGCGTTTCCGAATGCCCGCGTGTTCGTTGCCGAGGGTGTCCGTAAGCGTGCGAGAAAGCACATTAACTTCGATACCGAGTTGCTCCAAGCAGATCGGGGCTACCCTTGGGATGATGGCATTCATACACTTCCGGCCAGGGGCCGCTTTGGCACCGAAGTGATCTTCTTTCACAGGGAATCTCGCACGCTCATTCTCACGGACTTCATCGAGAATTTTGAGCCGCGCATGATTGATTCGCTCCTCGTCCGCTTGCTCATCCGCCTCGGTGGTGTGCAAGACCCGCATGGCGGTATGCCGCGGGACATGCGGCTCACCTATTCGCGGAAAAACCTGCGGAACATCGTTGCAACGATGCTCTCGTGGAATCCGGAGCGAATCATCATCGCGCACGGCAGGTGGTATGACAAAGGTGGTGCGGGAGAGCTGCGACGTGCGTTTCACGGGGTGGTGGAGTAGCAGCGGCTGGATCGCGCCTGGCTTGAGCGCGGGCGGAGCGCAACGCGCCGGTTTCGGCTTCGGAACTTCCTCGGAGTTTCGTGATCGCAGGTGGGTGGCGTGAACGATCACGGACATATTCGCTCGACTCCGATGATCACTACCTCCAGGCCCCCCATGCGCTGGCGAGAGCTGCCGCTCATCGCCTTTGCGCTCACCCTTGCCGTTCTCATTGGCGGCGGAGTGCTCGGTTACCACAACGTCCGTCGAATGGTTTCGAACGAGCGACTCGTAGCGCACACCGACAACGCGATCGTGGATCTCGAGGCCGCATACTCGGGAGTCAGAGGCGCCGAGGCGGGGCAGCGAAGCTATCTGTTGACAGGTGACTCGGGCTACCTGCAGCCGTACCAGGCGGCGGTCGGAGAGACGCAGTACGAGCTCATGCGCCTGCAATACGAGCTCAAGGGCGTGCCGGCCCAACAGCAGCGGTTATTGGCGCTGAAGGAGACGATCGGGCGCCAATTGGCCGACCTGAACCACGCCATCGCGATGAGCCGGGTGGGCGATCGCGCAGGGGCATTGGTAATGGTTGCCGGCGACCAATGGAAGGGCCACACGGACCGAGTGCGCGCGCAGGTGACTGCGATACAGACCGCGGAATATGCACTATTGGATCGCCGGGCCGCGCAGTCGGAGCGCAGCTACCGGAGGACGGTCTCCTCGCTGCTCGCGGCGGCAATGATCGGGGTGGCGCTCCTCGCTGTCGTATTCTATCTGGGCCGGCGGAACCTCGCGCTGCAGCGGCGTGCTACCACCCGCATCCGCTCCATCGTCGACAACGTCGTCGACGGGATCGTGACCACCGATGCGCACGGGACAATCGGGAGCGTGAATCCGGCGGCGGAGCGGCTCTTCGGGTACGAGGCGGCAGAGCTCATCGGACAGAACGTCAACGTTCTCATGCGCGAGCCCTATAGGAGCGGGCACGATGACTACTTTGCCGAATACCGCCGCTCCGGCGAGGCAAAGGTCATCGGTATTGGACGCGAAGTCGAAGGTCGGCGCCGAGACGGGAGCACATTCGCGCTCGAGCTCGCCGTGAACGAGTTCGAGCTCGGCGCACAGCCGTATTTCACGGCCATTCTTCGCGACGTGACTGAGCGCAAGCGGCTCGAGCAACAAAACCATGAAATGATGAACGCGCTCAAGGAAAGCGATCGGCACAAGGACGAGTTTCTCGCCTTGCTCGCACACGAGCTTCGTGGTCCCCTGGCGCCGCTACGAAATTGCCTGGAGCTGCTGAAGCTCGGCGGAAGCGACCAGAACCTGCGAGACAAGGTGCAGGGAACGATGGAGCGGCAGCTCGCGCAGATGGTCCGTCTGGTCAACGATCTGCTCGATTTGGGGCGCGTGTCGTGCGGCCAGATCGAAGTGCGCAGGGAGCCAGTCGAGCTGGGCTCAGTCATGCGGCATGCAGCCGATGCCTGCGCTCCGCTCGTGACCGCCGCCAGTCACGTCTTGAGCACCGTCGTGCCGCCGGAGTCCGTCTACGTCGACGCAGACCCCGCGCGGCTGGCGCAGGTGTTTGGCAACCTTTTGCAGAACGCCTGCAAATACGCCGAGCCCGGTGGACGGATCGAATTCTCGGCGAGCAGGCAAGCGGGGCAGGCGGTCGTACGCGTCAAGGACACGGGGATCGGCATCCCACCCGGCAAGCTCGAAAGCATCTTTGGATTGTTCGTGCAGGTGAGCCGCACTTCCGAGCGCGCTCAAGGAGGACTTGGCATCGGGTTGGCGCTCGTCAAGCGGCTCGTTGAATTACATGGCGGATCCATTGAGGCCTGCAGTGCCGGTCCCGGGACGGGCAGCGAGTTTATAGTGCGACTTCCGCTCAGGCCGCATCTGTTGGTGAGCGCCGATGTTCTGCTGGACGCGATTGTGTCGGCTCCACCCCGCGCTGGATGTGGATGACGTGCTTCCCCAGGGAAGAGGGCGGACCAGACTTGATCAGGGTGTTTCCGCTGGTTCGTATCGTCTCTAGCGCGTGAGCTGCGGGAGCGTACATGGCTCCAGGACGCCCAAACGCGATCAACTCGCCGGAAGTCGCCCTGGAACTTTCTGCTTCTCCTTGCGCTGCCGCTGTGGTTCCTTCTCGTCATGACCAGCCTCCGTCTATCCCATGGGCTCGCGGCCTTCATCAGACACGGGCATCCGCTTGCTGGGAGTCTGATCTGGCCGAGCTCCACATCGAAACACATCCCGATCGGCTGAAGGCCTTCGACGGGTGCCTGCGCGAACGGATCCAAGCACTCGTGGGACACGTCGACGTCGATCTCGACAGGCCGTTGTCGCCGGACGATGAATGACCCCCCAGGTTCCTGCGGCGCCGCTCGTCATCGACGGCTGGTCGATCTTCGCGCATCCGCTGTTTCTTGAGCAGCTTGAGGCACTGATCCGCCAGGTAGAGGCCCTGCAGCAGAAGGATCCGCACGGTTTCGTTCAGAAAAATGCCACGAAACGACTTGCGGCGATCGCCAAACTCGTATTCGAGAACATCCCTCGCGATCCCACCGCTGCCGAATTCGGACAGGGCGACACGCTTGGTCCGAAATACAAACACTGGTTTCGGGCAAAGTTCTTCATGCAGTATCGCCTGTTCTTGAGGTTCCATGTTGAGAGCAAGATCGTCGCGCTGGGCTGGGTCAACGATGAAGACACCAAGCGTGCCTACGGCACAAAGGACGACGCGTATCGAGTCTTCTCCATGCTCGCCGCTGGACACCCTCCAGACGATTGGAACGCGCTCATCAAAGAATGTCATGCATGTGCTCACGCCCGACAATCTGAAGGTGGACCAAGCGAAACGTCGGTGGCGCTGCCGCCGCTGTGGTAGTGCGCGAGCGGCCGAATTTCGGGCGCGGCATAAGCCCTGAACGATAAAGTAGTCCAAGTGGACGCCGATTCGTAGCCGCGCAAACTGCGAGATGACCCGGAATCGCATGGTGCAGGCACTCTGCCGAGGGGATTCAAACGGAGGCCTTCGACAGCGTTGCACCAAATCGCAACGGAATGCAGCGTCGTGCGACCATGTTTATGCGAGTACGTAGGACGCGGCCATGGTGAATGGTAAAATCGCGTACTCATTCAATACTTACGACTTGACTAAAAGACGGTCCAAGTGTACGCTTTAAATGTGTACACAGGAGAAATACCATGCCCCGAGTCGCTGTAGACGACAACAAGCGGATGAATCTGCGGGTGCAGCCCGACCAGAAGGCCACGCTGTTGCGCGCGGCCGCGCTCCGGAACACGGACCTGACCGATTTCGTGTTGCAGCAGGCGTTGCGCGAGGCGCGTGCCGTGATCGAGGAAGCCGAGCGCGTCGTGCTCACGGAGCGCGACAGCCTCCGGGTACTCGACATGCTGGAACACCCGCCGGCACCGAAGGCCAAGCTCCGCAAAGCAATCGCGGCGCTGCCGAAGCGGAGATGACAGTTCCCGCCTGGCGCGAAGAAGCGATCTCAAAAAAGCACGATCGCAAGTCCTTCGATTGTGGCGAGCCCGCGCTCAACGAGTTCCTGCAGAGGTACGCCCGCCAGAGCCACGAGGCCGGCGGTGCTAAAACCTTCGTCGCGGTCAGAGAAGCCGACAGCAAGACAATCCTCGGCTACTACAGCCTCGCGCCGGCGGCGCTCGCTTACGCCGACACACCGGAGTTGATGCGACGTGGGCTTGCCCGTCACGACGTGCCGGGCTTCAGGCTCGCGCGGCTCGCAACTGATCTGAAGGTACAAGGGCAGGGCCTCGGCGGTCAGCTTCTCGCGGCGGCCGCGCGCCGCTGCCTGCGTGTCGCTGCTGAAGTGGGCGGCGTCATTCTCATCATCGACGCCAAGAGCGAGCGGGCGGCAGCGTGTTATGCCAGCTATGACGCCGTGCCGTTGGCGGACAAGCCGCTGACGCTAGTGATGGCACTTGCGACCTTCGAGGCCGATCTCAAGGCTGGTGGCCACCTCTAATAATGCCTATCCCGTCATCATGATTACGTGCCGCTCGGAAGGGCAGGTGGGGGCAGGATTTGAGATTTATTTTCCTCCGCGGAACCTGAAAATTCGTCTCCGATAGATCTGGGCGATCTACCGATCCGGTGAGCGGTGGGCAATTCCCCGGTTCAAACGGAACGCAAGCATTAGTGCACAGGCTGGTAAAGCGATGGCTACGATGCTGGACGTGGGGAATATGATGAAGGGGCTCCACAAGGAGCGCATCGTGAATGGGCATATCGCCGGGGCAGAGGAAATATCAACCCCCACGTTATAAAGTTGCCACACGAATACCGAGAAGCAGGGAAGCGCGATCGATGACTTCCGAGCAAGGCTCCCGAGCAGCACGCCAGATCCTGCTGCGAGGACTGCGACCGGTAATGTCAAAGCCACGATAGACCAGAGTTCAAGACCGAGATGCTTGTGCGTTCTGGCAAATTGAATATACCAGTGCGGCCACGCCTTGGCCGCTAATCTACCTGTGATCTCTTCGTCCAGGAATGCGAAAACGACGCCAACGGCAGTAGCAGCCAGCAGCGAGGGGGCCTTGCTCAGGTACCGTTCCATATAGCTTGCCCATACACAACCGACTGCCCACATTAACGCCTGATAATCACCTGGTACGTGCTGCACCTCACTTTTAAGAGCCTCTGACCACGCAGGGCGGATAGGACAAAGGACGCTTGCTGCGTGTCCTGCCAGGCGCCATGCAACTCGCCGCTTCCATGTGGGTGAGGCGCTCATGCGATCACCCTGGCTCTTCGACGCATGACGTTCGCGTCAGCTGCAGTACTCTCTTCTTCTCGCGCCAGTTCAACGCCGAGAGTACTCAATCGATATGCGTGCCGCGGCGGTCGTCCTGCACGTTCCGGCTCCTGCCACCGCGAATCCAAAAATCCGCGGTCATTCAGCCGCATGAGCAATGGATACAGCGTGCCGGAGGCCAGGCCCGTTGCCTTGGACAGCTCGTAACCATATCGCCAAGCGCGCGGCTGCTCCAACATTGTCGTTAACAAGAGGCGAGCCTGGTGCGAGGCATTCGGAGGACGTCCCATCGCAATATCTCAACATATGTAGATATATTGGTCAAGCCCCCTAACTAAGAGCTTATCCGTAAATAATATGCTACACTGTTTCCCCGTCGACGCATCGCTGCGTGCCTCGGAGAACGCTATTGGCCAAGGCCAACCTGGCCTCTTGGGAAGTATCGGACGCATTCTGGCAGAGGGTGGAGCCGCTGGTGCCGCCGCGGCCCGCACGTCCGAGCAAACACAAATATCGACGCCGGCCCGGGGGTGGGCGCAAACCGATCGAGCCGCGTGTTGTATTCGAGGCGATCGTGTACGTGCTGCGCACAGGCTGCCAGTGGGCGAAAGCACTGCCCGAGGAGCGCTTCGGCAGTGCTGAGCGCGATCCACAAGCGCTTTCTGCGTTCCCCTCGTGTGGACACAGCGATGGCGAGCTGAGCCGCGGTTCTTCCTCGCCTTGCTCGGCGAGCTGGTTGGCTGACGTATGAGCGAGATGGAAGGCATCGCGTGGCGCTGGCAAAGCGTGCTTGATGGCGAGCACTGCTTCAAAGCTCCACGCGCCGGCCCAAGAATCCGGTCGCGGCCAAACCCGACGGACGCGGAAAAAAAGGGGAGCAAGAGAATCTGTTGGGAGCTGGACACGCGCGTGGCATCGCGTGCGGCTGCTCGATCATCGATGACCGCGCCGCCAATCATCATGATGTCACGCAACTTGAGCCCGTCCTGGATGCCATCGTTGCGCGCCGCCCCCGTGTGCGCGCTTATCACCGCCAGCACTTGTGTGCGGCATGCCGGATTTCGCGGGTGCTCCGGCCAGAACAAGGCGATCCGCCGCGCGCCGCTACACTCCCGCATGTGCGCTCGCGCGTCGAAGAGCGACGAACGAAAAAGCAGTATCCGGCGCGACGCTGGGTGGTGGAGGTTGCGCATTCTTGGTTCAATCGGTTTCGCAAACTCCTGGTACGCTATGAGAAAACCCACCGCTCATTCATGGCTCTCAACATGCTCGCCGCCGCGATCATCAGCTTCCGCCACGTGCCAGCGCGCGTAAACATTATTTACGGATAAGTTCTAAGTGGGCAGCTTCACGTGCCAGCCGGTTCGTGGAGGCGCTGAGTCGCTGACCATCTAGCTATCATGTGTTCCGTTCATACGAGGCGACAATCCCGTGGGGAGCTTCCAGGTCATGCCGCTAATCTCAAAGCCGGCAATGATGGCATTTCCGGACTGCTTCCGACCCGCAGATCAGCGCGAATTCCGTACAAGGTAGGGGTTCGTTAAACAATTCCGGAACGCGTCCGGAATTGTTGAGCCTACCCAGCTTGGTCAGGGCTGCGCCCCGACACTTGCCCGTCGAGAAACGGTGATGTACACTTATGGTATATATCAACGAGGGTCAGCCATGTCGGAGAGCGGTATCGCCAAGATATTCATGCACGGCCGCAGCCAGGCCGTGCGCTTGCCGATGGCATTTCGCCTGCCCGGCAGCAGCGTACGTGTGCGCCGCGTGGAACACGGCATCCTTCTTGAGCCGATGGTTACGGACATCAAGGCATGGCTGGCCGAGCTGGACCGGTTTGCCGACGTTCCATTCATGGAAGACGGCCGCCAGCAGCCACCCATGCCGGAGCCTAAAGACACGTTTGAATGATCTACCTGCTCGACACGAACGCGGTCATCGCCATTCTCAAGGGGCAGCCCCTGGCCGTGCGTACTCGGCTGAAACGGGTGGCGCCGAAGGCGACAGCGATCGCCCTGTCCTCGATCGTATTGTTCGAGCTTTGGTACGGAGTGGCACGCAGCGAGCGGCAGCGCGAAAACACCGAGCGGCTGCGCATCTTTCTCTCCGGGGCCATCAGCGTCATCCCCTTTGACGCTGATGACGCCGCGACCGCAGGCGAGGTCCGCGCCGCCCTCGAGGCGACGGGCAAGCCCATCGATCCCTACGATCTGCTGATCGCCGCCCAGGCCCTCAGGCTCAGGGCCACGCTGGTCACGGCAAACGTGTCGGAGTTCGAGCGAGTGCGTGGGCTCGTATGGCAGGATTGGGCCGCCAAACGGTGATGCCGATACCATGATCCGCGCGGCCCTGTATGCCCGCTATTCCACCGACAAGCAGCGGGAAGCCTCCATCGAGGACCAGCCGGCCGAGCGCTCCTGCCCAACAAACCACCGCCAATACGGAAAGCCATCTCTTCACCATGTTCGGCCCTCTCTGCGTACCCACGCGCGCTCTGTCACTGACGGTCCATTTTGTCCGTCATGGCAAAGCAATTCCAGTTCGCCCGTTGCTGGCCGCACTGGCGTGAATCCTCAATTCTGAAAAATCAGTCGCCGGCAATGCGAGCCAGCGGAATGGCCGGTGACGCGGTTCTGAGCGGCGGCTATCGGGTACTACCTGCTATGTCGCCCGTGGGACCGATAGGGGACTGTGGGCAGCCTGCGATCATCTGGCGTTCATTCTCATTTGAACCATTCGACCGCCGGTCTGTTGAAAAAGTCGTCCAACTTGACGCCACCGCCGCCGATTAGCCATATCTTCGCTTTTGGATAGCGCCTGCGGAATGCCTCGATCCCGCTCGTCTTGGCGGGCCTCCCGCTCTTGATCTCCAAGGCCCAAATCCGCGATCCGTGCGCGACTACGAAATCCACCTCTGCGTCGCCGTCACGCCAGTAGGTAACGTCCCAGTCCGGTCCCTGCAAACCATTGAGCAGGTGAGAACCGACCGCATTCTCCACCAGTCTTCCCCACCAAGCTCCATCCGCCGTAGCCTGCTTGCGGGAGAGGAGCGACAGCGCGTTGATCAAAGCGTTGTTCCAAAGAACGAACTTCGGGCTGCTGCCGCGTTGCCGTACCTTCCCTCTGGAAAACAGCTCCAGTCCGGAAACGAGATAGGCCGTCCCGAGCAGACGCAAGTAATTCGCCAGGGTTGTCGTGTTACCCGCATCTTGCAGTTGCCCTAGCATCTTGTTGTACGAAAGGATCTGCGCGGGATAAGCGGCTGCCAGAGCAAACAAATGGCGCAGCAGCGCGGGTTTCGCAACCGTCTGCAACTGCAGGACGTCCCGCGAAAGGGTGGCTTCGATGAGGGAGTCGGCGATATAGCGCTTCCACGCGGATTCTTGCCTCGCCAGAGGTGCCGCGCCCGGATAGCCGCCGAAGTAGATCCACTGCCGGAGGCTCCAGCGAAATGCCTTGCGGCACTCGGGCCAAGACCAATGGGGGCAGCGGTGCAGGAAAAATCGGCCGCTCAAGGATTCCGTAAGACCTTTTTGCACCAACAGTGCGGAGGACCTCAGTAAGATGGGGAGCACGTTGCCCCGAGTCCGCCTCTCCTCGTCCCACAGGCGCTTGACCACTTCGCCCCAGCCCTGGACTTTCTGGATTTCGTCGAGCACCAGCAACGCTTTCTGTCCTGCGCCGGGCTCGAGCATCCGGGCGAGTTGCCATTGCGTCTCGATCCATTCGGGGCCAGGGGGCAGGGGCAGATCCGCGGCTCCCCAGACGTGAGGCCAGCCCAGAAGCTTCACGAGCTGCTCGGCGGCGGTGGTCTTACCCACCTGACGTGGTCCCGCGATAACCTGGATAAGCGGCGGACTACGCCGGCAGCCTGCCGCCAGTTCATGTACGAGCGCACGTATGAAAGCCATGGGGCTTACTCTGCGCCTTGGGTGCCTACCAGTCAATTTTACTCAGTCATTGAGTAAAATTACTCAATCATTGAGTAAAGTAGATAGCAACCAGCTGAGGAGTCCGAGACTGAGAAATGCACCCGCATATCGTCGAGCCAAGCCCGAAGAGCGCCAATGGCCATTTACGCACGCCCGACAACCTGAGGGTAAACCAAGCGAAACGTCGCTGGCGCTGCCGCCGCTGTGGTCGGGCGCGAGCGGCAGAATTTCGGGCGCGGCATAAGCCGGCAGCATAGATTCTGGTCCATGAACGAGAGAGTAATCCAAGTGGACGCCGATTCGTAGCCGCGCAAGTTGCGAGATGACCAAGAATCGCATGGTGCAGGTGCCCTGTCGACCGGATTCAAACGGAGGTCTTCCGAACGCGATGCATCAAAGTGCAACGAAATGCAGCGTAGCGGGATGATAAGCATCGTCGTCCCGATTTAGTGGCGGGAGACTGCCTGCAACTCGAATATATGGGCCACACGGTTGAGATCCAGGCTCCGGAGCTTCATTCGAGTTCGTCCGAAACCTCGGGTTCGCGTACTCCGATCTCAGCGAGATCAAAGAAGGCCAGAAGTCGCCGGCAAGTCTCGAAATCCCCATTTCTCATCGCGCACTGCTGAGGGCAGGCGACCAAGGACGCGACGGAAGCTTCTGAGCATGTGGCTTTGGTCGCAGAAGCCAGCATCGTGTGCGGTATCGCAATAGGTTAGGTCGGTCTCGCGCAGCAGCCGCACGGCGATTTCGACGCGCAGGCGCATGGCGGTCTCCAAGATGCCTTGCCCAACAGCCTCTCTGTATGCAGCTCCCAGCCAGGAGGGGTGCAGATTGACCTCTCTCGCCAGGTCAGTCACCCTGAGTGCCGGATTTTGCCTCAGCCGGCGAATTACTTGGTCGACCCAGACCGGGCGGGTCCCCGGAGACTGCTCGACAGCGATCGTCAGAAATCCCCGCAGCGCCGTCGCGAATCGCTCTTCGTCCATCGGTCTGCCGCAAGAGTCGATCATCGCACGGGTCGCAGCGCCAATGCGGCCTCCGGCCAAATGAGCGACCGGTATGTGAGGGAGACCGGAGAACCGTAGCCACGCTGGATCGAATTCGATCTCGATCTGCTCGAACCCATCGGTCGAGACCGTGTTCGCGTGACGGGCTCCCGCGCGATAGAGCACGGCGGACGGCCCGCTTACGTACCGGTCTCCGACTTCAGTCCGATTGGAATACCCGCCGAGCACGAAGAGCGACAGCACGGGCCAGTCGTGCGCGTGTTCCGGGACCTGCGAATGGCTGCGGTCGATGGTCCTCGAGACCAAGGCTCCTGTGAATTTGTGCAGCAGCATCGAGGTATTGCCGGTGGGTCAGTGTCCCATTGATAGCCTACTGCCGCGTATCCAGGTGCACAAGGAGCCGTGTCGATCGACCTTGAATCCGTCCAATACGACGGCGCCAGGGCAGGGACACACTCGAGTCCCATCAGGACAGATCGCCGCTCCATGTTATGGAAACGACTGTGTTGGATCTGCAGATAGGTACCGTACGACTGTCAGCCACGCTTCGTCGGGATCTGGCGCCGCAATCGTGCGAGTGCCTCATGAGCATGCTGCCCTATAGCGGCACCGTGGTACACGCCCGCTGGAGCGGGGAGGCGCTTTGGTCGCCTCTGGCCGGCAGCTGGCCTGCCGGCCGGCATATTCCGTGCGAACACGCGACCTCTGAGCCCAAGGTCGGAGATATCCTGCTTTATGCCGGTGATCTGAGCGAGCCGGAACTGCTTATCCCGTACGGCACGACCCGCTTCGGCAGCAAAGCAGGATTGCTCGAAGGCAATCCGGTGCTGACGATCGGCGATTCGCTGTCGGTTCTCCCCGAACTCGGTCGTGGTGTTCTGTGGAGCGGCGGGACGTCATTTCGCATCGAGAACCGATGAGCGCAGTCCGTCGTGTGGCCTATATCTGCGCGGTCGTACTGGCTGGCTGCATTCTGGTTGCGGGGATCGGAGCTGCATACAACACCCTGAGTCTTCGCCATTTCCGTCGGCTCGCCGGAGTCCCCGGTCGACTCTATGACGTGGGCGGATACTCGATGCACGTTTACTGCACCGGAACGGGCTCGCCGGCGATCCTCCTGAGTGCGGGTCTGGGTGATGACTTCACGGAGTGGGCCAAGGTGCAGCCGGAGCTCTCGCGGCACACGAAGGTATGCTCTTACGACCGAGCCGGCTTCGGATGGAGCAAGCCGCGCCCAGGGGCTCACGACGCCAATGCCATCTCCTCGCAGCTTCACCAGTTGGTTCAAGCTGCCGGCATCCAGCGTCCCCTGGTGCTCGTCGGGCACTCCATATCTGGCATCTACCTGCGGTCCTATGCCGCGCACTATCCCGGCGACCTGGCGGGGCTCGTGTTCATCGATGGCGCCACTCCGCTCCAGGACCGCCGGATTCCAAAGGCTCTGCTAAAGATACAGCAGGACCAACGGCGCGACATGCCGTGGCAAAAGCTGTTCATGATACTGGGATGGTACAGATTGCTGGGCGGCTGCAGCTCTATTCCATCGGGCTTTGAAGCCTATAGCGCCTGGATCAAAGCGGATTCCTGCGTGCCGTCGCAAATCGATGCAATTGAGCAGGAACTGGATGCGGAGCAGGCGTCAGGGCAAGAAACTATCCACGCGGGCCCGTTTGGCAGCCTCCCGGTCCTAATCTTCTCGCGTGATCCCAGTGTGCTCGCTCCCAATTGGCCGGCCTCGGTCGCAAAGGCGAACGCCGTCGTGTGGGACCAGATGCAGGAAGAGGCAAAGGCGCTGTCAAGCGAGAGTCGGCGCATCATCGCCAAAGGCAGCGGTCATTACATTCAGGACGACAGACCGGATCTGGTAAACCGGCAGATCGTTTCCCTCATCATGATGGTCAGGAATCACGAGTCATTTGCCGACAATCACTCAACGATCGAAGAGTGAATGGGCTTTGTCACAAAGGCTCGATACGAACTGCAGCGCTTGCGGGCCGATAGCGTCGACCACTATGTGTATTGGCGGTGAGCAAGATATAGCGGCGGTGTTTGAGCAAAGGATGAGGCGCTCCGCCGTGCCTCTAAGGGGCACGGCGGGGTGGTAGCTTGCAAATCCGGTTATCTTGGTAGATATTCCATATTCCGGAATATGGAATAATTCGATGGAGCTCAAACCTCAAGATCTCTTCGTCCTGTACAAGCAGGCTGCGAACCCAGGTCAGCCCTGGACCTACGCTACGCTCGGTGCCGCGCTCGGAATGAGCCCATCGCAGGTGCATCGCAGCGTGCAAAGAGCCGTCGCCGCAGGGCTCGCAAGTTCGAAGCGCCGGGGGGAGTGGCATGTACTGCCGGAAGCACTGACCGAGTTTTCAGTCCATGGCGCGCGGTATGCCTTTCCGGCGGTCCTTGGCGCCGCCAAGCGAGGGGTACCGACTTCCTTCGGCGCATTGCCGCTATCGACTGAGATCAGCAGCGCGCCTGGGGAGGCGCCAGTGTGGTCGGATCCGCGCGGCAAGGTCAGGGGGCCGAGCCTGAGTCCGTTACACCGTGGAGCCCCTGAAGCCGCGCTGGCCGATCCGGCTCTTTACGAGTTGCTCGCGTTGCTGGATGCGCTGCGTGTGGGGCGCAGCCGCGAACGCACACTGGCGCAGCGCCTGCTGTCGGAACGTCTGAGCAAATCCAGTGCGCCCTGACGACCCAAACTACGAGTAGCTGCTACTCATCGCCGATGCGCTGGGTGACCTGCGCGACAATGTAGTGTTCGTCGGCGGATCTACGGCGGGTCTCTTGTTGACGGATTCCGCGGCGGAGGGCATCCGCGCCACCAAGGACGTCGATGCCATCGTCGAGGCCGCGACCCTTCGTCAGTGCTACGAGCTAGAGGCCCGTCTGCCGGCCTTGGGCTTTGTAAGGGACATAGAGAGCGACGTGATCTGCAGGTGGAGGCATGCTGCCACCGGAGTACTGTTCGACCTGATGCCGATAGACCCCGCCATTCTGGGCTTCTCCAACCGCTGGTACCCAGAGGCAGCGCGGACGGCAATCCGCGAAAGACTAAGCGATCGCGTCGAGATCCGACGAATTGCAGCGCCTGCCTTTATCGCGACCAAGCTGGAGGCGTTTGTGAGCCGGGGCCGCGGCGACTTTCTTTCGAGTCAATTGCGATCTTCTGTTGCATTGCTTTGCATGCTCACGCTCGCTGGGTGTGCGTATGCGAGACGAAGCGGCGCAGATACCCAGTCCTTTCGAGCCGAACGAAATCGAGAGGCCGGTGTCCTCATTGCGCACGCAACGCCAAGCGATCTGGCCGCGGCTGGCCTGCTGATTGCGCCGGACGACTCCAACGCCCAGCAGCCACTCGATCTGATCGAACGGGCGCAGAAGCTCGCGCCGCAGCGTCCGGATTTCGTGTGGGTTAATCTCGCAATCTGTGAACGATTCAAGTGTGGGGCGAGGGCGCAAATCGCGGCCCACCTGCAAGCTCTTGATCCAGACAATGGGTTCGCATGGGCCTCGGATCTCGAGGGGCTGCCATTATCTGGTTCCAATGCAGTCACGGCGGTGATCGCGCGGATCGGCGCCGCCCGGAGAATGACGATCTACTGGAATCAGCTCGAGGTCATGATGGTAGATGCTCTGGCTGTGGCGCGTCCATCACAGGATCTCGCCATGCGAGGCATCTATGCCATCGGCATGCTTGCGGCCGAGCCCATCCCACCGCTCCTGGCGATCTCCCGGGCCTGTCAACTGGAGCAGCTTGATCTCCCGGGCCGTCGCGCAGCATGCGAAGCTATGGTGGCGCGCATGGAGCAGTCGGACACGGAGCTCACTCAGAGCTTGGCTCTCAGCCTGCAGGAGCGCTGGTGGCCGGCCGGCAGCCCACAACGTGCCGTCCTGCGCGCAAAGCGCCGCCAACTCGACTACCTCATGACCATGTCCAGTCGCATCCGGTGGTGGCATATGAACCATGACATGGCTGTACTTATTGAGGCTGCGCGAAGTACTGACCGGGAAGAAGACGTCGAGCGCGCGGCAATAGAGAGACAGGCTTCCCAGCTGGCGGCCGTAACGCTGACCTATGAGATCGTTTACGGCACGTAGAACACTTGCGCTGGCTCGTCCGCAAGTGTCAGATCCGGCGCCGGCTCGCCCGGTGCGAAATCGACCTCGTGGTAGCGGCCCCGGAAGAAAAGCAGGGGCCGATGCGGGGGGATACCTGTTTTCAGGTCCAGTACTCGGCCGATGACCAGCCAGTGATCTCCCGCTTCCACCATCCTCTCACGCTTGCAGTCTAGCGAGGCGAGGCTGCCTTCGAGCCGCGGCGCCGCACGCCACGGTATGAAACGGAAGGGTGGCGCCACGGGCTCGCGCCAACCACCGGCGAAATAGGTTGATAGCGATTGTTGATCGTGGCGCAGGAAATTGATCGTGAAGTCAGGCAGGGCGTCCAGCCGCTGCGCAAACCTGGTCCGCTTGCCGGGACAAAAAAGGGCCAGCATGGGATCGAGCGAGAGGGAGCTGACCGCGTTCACCGTCATCGCGAGTACCTCGTCCCCCGCCAGGCCGACGATGACCGCGATGCCGGTAGCCAGTAGGCCCATGGCGTCGCGGAAGCGGCGCGGATCGGGCGCGGGACGCGGGCCCATGCCTCACCTCAACCGCTTTGCGCGGCCCCGAACGCCTCGTCCCGGTTCTGCTTCACGAAAGCCATGACCTTATCGGCCTGTTCCTTGATCTGTGCGCCGTGACCGGTGACCAGCGCGCCGGCCATGCGCACCGGGTCGCCGAAGAAGAAACGCTCGTACAGCACCTGGCGGGAGGCGAACGCCGAGAGCGCCGCATCCCACGCGAGTCGAAACATGGGGACGCGATCGAACGCTTCCGCCCGCGCTGCCTGGTAGTACTTGCGAATGTCCTCGGCGAGCGGCCCTTTGAGATCGTCCTCGGTCGGCATCGCGACGAGCCCGCTCGCCCCGATCTGCTGGATGATCTCCACCATGCGGGGGTAGAGGCGCGGGAAGAAATTGCGGGCCGCATCGAGCGGGTTCCAGGCCGGGCGCATGACGCCCCATTCGTCGAGCGCGGCGTCCGCCTCTGCAGCGCGCAGGAAGGCCTTCATGGTCTCGGAGGTGACCCAGAGCTCGGCCAGCTTCTCGTGGATGTGCTGGAAGGCTTCGGCACCGATGGTGTTGACCAGGAGGGAGGCGAGGCCGAGAAGGAATTCACTCTTGGCGATGTTCTTTACGACGACCTGATGCGTCATGTTGACTACGGCACCTGTGCGAGCGTAAGCCTCGTTGCAGCGCTTTACGTCCCGGTACAGCAGTACCCGCTCCCACGGAACGAATACGTCGTCGAATACCACCAGCGCGTCCATCTCCTCGAAGCGGGATCCAAGCGGGTGGTCGAAGTGCGAGCGGCCGTAATCCACGCTCTCGCGGCAAATGAAACGCAGGCCAGGCGTGTCATTCGGGATGCAGAACCCGAAAGCGTAGGGTGCATCCTCTTCGCCGCTCTTCAGCAACGTGGAAGGAAATACCATGATCTCGTCAGAGATCGGCAGCGTGGCCAGCATGCGGCAGCCGCGGATAACAAAGCCGGCATCGCTTTCCTCCTTGATCCGCGCGGACAGATAAGGGTCAGCCTGCTTGGCCATGCTCGCGGCACGGTTGGCCTGCGGGGGGATCAGTGTGTGTGTCAGGCACAGGTCGTTCTCGCGCAGGTACTCGTAAAGGCGCGCAGCATTTTCGCCGTAGCGCGCGCCGGCCTCGGCTAGGAAGGGGGCACCGGCGGCATAGCCGGTCATGGCCCGGTTGATGTAGTCCGGAGCCCGTCCCATCATCCCGAACGTATAGTCCTCCCAGACCTTCATCGCCCGGCTGATGCTCGCGAGCTCAGCGTGAGTCTTGGGCATCATGAAAGAGCGCGCTACCTTCTTCCCCGTTGTCGGCGAGTCGTACAGGCAGACGTCCGCGTTTTCCCACTGCATGTCGTAAAGTTTCGCGAGCGTGTGCGCGCCGCCCCGCAAAGCCGGGTGCGTGGTGACATCCTTTACCTGCGCGCCGCGATACCAGATGGTGGGCGGATGCGTGCGCAGTCTCTCGAGAACCTGACGCCCTTTTCTGGCTCCCCGGCCGCGTGTGTCGATCATGTCCGCACCCTGCCTCTGAAGCTACTTACGAAATAATTAACTAATTAACTTTATCGTAATCACTTGCTTTGACTGGCGTCAAGCCTTACGTTCCCAGGGATGGGCAAGCGCAAGCCGCAGCAGGGCATTCAGTCGATCGAAGTCGGGGGCAGGCTGCTCACGGCACTGGCCGAGGCACGGCAGCCACAGATGCTGCGCGATCTCGCCCGTCAGGCGGGCATGCCGGCGGCGAAGGCCCATCGGTATCTCGTGAGTTTCGCGCGAATGGGGCTCATCGAGCAGCACCCCGAGACCGGTCTCTACGATCTGGGCCGCTTTGCCCTGCAACTGGGCCTGAGCGCGCTCGCGCGCCTCGATCCGGTCACCGTCGGCGGTAGTGCACTGCCCGAGCTCTGCAGGGAGATCGGCCAGACGGTGGCGCTTGCGGTATGGGCCAATCACGGGCCGACCATCGTGCGCTGGCTGGGGGCCGACACCCCGGTCGGCGCGAGTCTGCGTGTCGGGTCGGTGATGCCGCTCACCCGCTCGGCAACCGGCGGTGCCTTCCTCGCCTTCCTGCCGCGAGAGATGACTGCCGCCGCCGTCAGGAAGGAACTCGCCGAGAACGTCCGCAAGGGGCTCGCACCTGACACACAAGAGGCTGTCGAGGCGTTCATCGAGCAGACGCGGCTGCAGGGTTTCGCGCATACCACGGAGTTCATCCCCGGCATCGGTGGCCTGGCAGCCCCGGTGTACGGTCAGTCGGGCGAAATGACGCTCGCGCTGGTCGCGCTCGGCTACGGACCACCTTTCGAGGCCGGCCTTAAAGGCATCTCGAGCGCGGTGATGCGCGTGGCCGCGATGTTGTCCGCAAGGTTTGGAGCGAAGAGGGTCAATTCTGCTGCGTTAGCGGCCCGATCGTGAAGCCCCAGTCGGTGCACTTGCAATGCCCGTGTGCGTGCGCGCCGACCATCGAAGGCTGGCGGATCGTACCCGCGAGAAACGCCTCTGCGATTAGTCCCGGTACGCCAGCGAGCAGGAAGGCCAAGCGCCGGCTCGTGAGGCCAGTTGTCTGAAACTCACCGATCACGGCGACTGAGCGAGCAGCCAGTAGAGCACTCCTAAAATCGTCCAGCCACCTGTCAGCACGTACGGTTTCAAGTCCGTATTCAGCCCCATCAACAGGATCACAATTGCCGCCGCGACCCCGACCCAGGCGAACCGACGGATACCTCGTATCTCAATAGGAAATGCCGAACTCGCGGCGAGCTCAGGGCGCGAGCGGATCATGAGCAGAGCCGAGATGCACGTGCACATGTATTTCAGAACCATCGGAATGCTCACCGCGACAAAAAGAAATACCAGGTTCATCGGTAGCGCAAGACCGACGACGGTAAATGCGAACGCCACCGCGGCTGCGACATACGGCGTCCCCCACCTGGGGTGTATTCGGGCCATCGAGGCAGGGAGCACACCCGCTCTCGCCATGGCATACAGATATCTTGAAAATACGATAAATAGCGCATTCAGCGACTTCAACAGCGCCAGCACCGCTGTGACGAGAATTACCGGCGCAGCCCACGCCCCCATCACCACAGCAGCTGCCTGGAAAATCGGTGCCGAACTCGCACCTAAGCGCATGGGCCCAAGGAGGCCTAAGGTAACGAATTCGACCAGCATATACACCGTAATCGTCAGCGCGACAGCGAGCGCTAGCGCTTTCGGTATTGTTCTCTTTGCGTCTGTGACTTCTTCGCCGACTTCGGTACACGCTTCGATCCCCAAAAACAGAGTAATCAGCAATGGCGTGGCTCTGAGTATGGGTAGCGCGCCTTCTGTTAATGGATTGCCAATCAACTTCAAGCTCACATGAGGCAGTCCGAGAAGCACGTAAACAAAGAATGACCCTAGCAGCAGGGTCATTGCAACGGTCTGCGCGCGGGCCGCGACATGAATGCCGCGTACGTTGACCAGAAAGACCATTGTAAAAAGGGCGAGCATGGTCCCACGCTCTGGCAGCACGAGAACTCTCGACAGATACTGGACCGTCACCATGGCCAGCGTAATGAGAGCGCCCACGCTCGCCAGTACGTTGACCCAAGCGACGATAAATCCCACGAAAGGGTGGATAAACTCCTTGGGCCATTCGTAGGACGCCCCCGATTTGGGCAATACGGACGCCATGAAGCCGTACACCAGCGCAAAAATGGCCATCGGCACTGACGCAATCAGCGTGGTGAGGAGAATCCCAGAACGCGCGACTTCGGCGGCAGGGGCCAGCACGGAAAAGATCGATGCCCCAATTGCTGCGCTCGCGCCCAGCATCGTCAAGTCGAGCAGGCCGACTGCTCGACTAAGCTCGGTAACGTGCCTGCTTTCCTTCGGCAACGAGTTCCCGCTGTTAAATGACCGGAGCGATTACGGCTTGCAAATCAGACTCCGGGGAGGGGTGTCCATCAGTTGAGAGCGTCGAGCAGGCGATCGACATCCGCCATGTCATTGAATACCGATGGGGACACCCGGAGACGGTTCTGATGGAATGCTATCTTTATTTTTTGAGCCAGAAGATGCTGCTCGAGCTCCTTGGCATCCCGGCAATCGCAAACCACAAGGGGTGCCAGCGACTCTTCCGGGGTTAATAGGGGATAGCCGAGCCGCGGAAGCTCTGCTTTCAAGCGCTTCAACATCGGCTGCCGATAGTCCTGGATCTCATTTACCCCGAGTCCCAGGATGTATTCCAGCGACCAGTCGAGTTGCGCGATAACTGAGTGGGGCAGGGTTCCCGTCGCAAAGTACCCCGTCGCGTCGGCTCTTGGTCTATATCCTTGGAGTGATACTGCCGGCGGGCGTATCGGAAAATCCACGGTACGCCACGAAGCAAGCTGCTGATATCCGAATTGGACGCGTTGCAAGGCTTGAAGAGCCTCTCGTCTGACATACAGAAACCCGAGTCCAAAATCGCCCATCAGCCACTTGAAGCTGGGACCTGCCGCGAAGTCCACTTCCGAATCTTTGACGTCTATCGGTACACATCCGGCAGCGTGCGCGATGTCCGCATAGACGTATGCACCAATCGCATGCGCAATAGCACAGACTTCCTTGAGGTTGGGCTGAAATCCATTTATCGACGAAACCAGCGAAAGGACAACCAATCTGGTTTTCTTCGTAAGCGCCGCTCGGACTTCCGATAGCTCAATACGGCCCTCCTTGGGTTGCAGCCACACAATGTCAACGCCCAGCTTGCCGAGCTCGTGGTAGAGGTAAAAGGAACCGAAGAAATGCAGGGTGTCGGTAACAAGCCGCCCACCCGGCTCGGTCAGACCAAGCGAACGAACGACGGAGTGCTCCGCGGTGGTCGTGTTCGGCACGAAGCAAACTTCGTCAGCGTCCGCATTGATGAGCCGTGCGAATTGTTGCAGAACTCGAGTCTCTGTGGCCGCCCGAGAGCCTGTCGGTTCCTCGCCGATAAGTGCCCGTGCCGCCAGATATGATTCGACACGCGCCTTGGCCTGAAGACTGACCGGGTGCATTGTCGCGGAATCCAAGTACGTCACATTCATTGCCGCGAAGTCTTCTTTCGCTGGCAATCGCCGCTTTTGCACCCCGGCCGAACGCACCCTTGGCTCCGTCATACTCACTGGAACCGATAGCTTATATCAAGCCCTATGGTGAGCGGCTGACTCATCGTGTAGCGCGAAAACGCCGCTGTCTGAAGGACTATTTGAGGCTGGGGATCTAGCAGTGCCGAATTATTCGTCAGGTTGTGGACGAACAGCGATGCGGTCCAATCGCCATGATCGTTGCCGTGGCTTTGGACCCCAAGATTCAAATTGACCAGACTGTAGGCAGGCAGATGAACCAGCACACTATTGATGTTCTCAAGAGTGATGTCCTCTCCATAGGGCGCATCGAGCCTATTGCCAACGTAATCTTCTTCAAGTGATCCAAACAGAGAAAGGCCGTTCTGAAGATCCTGGGTCCAATGCAGAATCGCGGAGGCAGTCACCGTAGGCGTATCCGGCATCGAGGCGCCCGCGGGAAAGCCGGTAATTGCGCTGCTCTCGACGAATCGCGCATGGGTGTAGCCGCCGTTGAGCTGCACGCTCCATCCCCGACTGAGAAGCCCGTCCAGCTGCATATCCAATCCATAGATGCGAGCATCGCCGCCGTTTGCGGTTAGGCCAAGTCCCGCGAGGTTGGTGGCAAACTCCGGATGCTCCCAATTCTCGAGGTAGCCGCTGACGTCAACGATCAGCCGGCGATCGAAGAACGCGGACTTCTCGCCTGCCTCGTAACTCCATACCCAGTCATTATTGAAGGTCGACGGCGCCTTCAGCAGAATATTAGGATTACAAGACGCTGCACTCAGGAGTTTCGCCTGCAGACCGCATTCATCGCTCACCGCCTCGCCGTTGTCGAAGAGCGGAGTGCCGGGCGCGGGTATTGGAACCGGCTGGTTGGCGCCGCCAATGCGAAATCCTTTCGTGACAGTCGCGTAAACCATGCTGTCGGCGGTGATATTGTAATTCAGAGTGAGGCTGGGGATGGTTCCGCTCGCCTCGGCCGAGGCCGCCTCGTTGTAGGGTACCGAATTACCCTCTCCGCCATACACGCTGAACGCACCCCATGTCGCGAACGTTTCACTGAGGCTGTAGTGATAGCGGCGAAAGCCCGCGCTCACATTAAATGCCGGCGTAATGTTCCAAGTCGCTTGTCCGAACACGGCATTCTGAAGGATGGTCTGTGGCTGGAATATGAATTCACCGATGGGACCGCCGAGAATCGGGGTGGCTTCCGGACTGAGGCCCAGCTCGTTGAATTGAGCATGCAGGTCCTGGTAGAAATAACCACCGATCCAGTTGAAGTGTCCCGGGATGCCGGGCAAGAGTAGGGGTGTGGTCGAAGCGAAGCGCAGTTCCTCTGTGAGCTGACGGGTCGCATCCTGCTCTTCGACTCCCGGGCCATTTGGCCCCGGTGTATTTGGGCCCAGTCCGCCCTGGGACGCATCGTAGACGGGAATACCCACCGCAGAGGCAACTTCCTCCGTGCCATCCTCAAATATTCTTAGATTGCGATGCCAGAACGCCGTCTCTGATGTGACGGAAAACGACGGCGCTTGATACTCCGACTTCAGACTACCCAGGCCAAGGCTGTCATACGTTGGCTCTGGAACGTCGTACGGTTCATAGTGCGCCTTGACGGCCGGTGCCTGGGGGTGGGTGGGGTCACCGTTGACATCGACCTCAGGTGGGGCGCCCTGCAGCGAGGACAAGTACATCGCCATCGGAGTGATGGTCAGGTTGTCCGTGGGCTGCCAGAGTAGCTCTGCGCGGACGGTGTCCTCATTCGAGGTATTCACGCCGCTAACGGTCTCCTGTACGGGTGCCGTATAGAAGTTGCTCGGACGGGACACGTCGGGAAAACTACCCGCATCGACGCCAACGGCTCCATCAGCAATTACGAGCCGCTTGATCCACCCGCTATCGTCGGTGAATGAGCCCACTAAGCGCAGCGCAGCGGTAGTACCCATGGGGATGTTTACCATCCCATTTTCCTGGTGATTGAGGCCTCCTGAGGTGGTGTCGGAGACGACTTCTTCTCCTGAAGCCTCGAAGGTGTTCAGGACCGGCGACTTCGGAATCAGCCGAATGGTTCCACCCATGGAGCTCGATCCATAGAGTGTGCCTTGTGGGCCTCGTAATACCTCAACCCGTTCCAGGTCATAGAGGCCAGGATCGATCACGGTCCTTCCAACCTGCCCAGAGGCGGAACCAGAGAGGGGGACCGAATCCAAGTATAGGCCCACCACCGATGTGTTGCCGCCGGCTGAATTCAGGCCACGCATTTCGAACTCGGTCTCCCCTGGTCCTCCGGAGTCGCGCATCGCCAGGCCCGGCACCGACTGGGCTAAAGAGTCGAGGTCCACGAGCCCGCGAGATGAGATCTGCGAGCCCGTGACGGCCAGGATGCTGATGGGCGTGGTTTGGACTGTCGTAGCGCGTTTGGTTGCTGTGACCACCACCGGAGCGAGCTGCAGCTCGTTCGCTGTCGACACGGTTCCAGAGCTCGCGGTGTCCGTGCTTTGCGCTCGGGCGAGGAGAGGCAGCGTAATCAGCGTAACCGTCATCCCGAGCCGATACCATCCGCTCGACCCATGTACGTTTTTTTGCATCGTCATTGTCTGCCCCGATATTGTGTGGTGGCTCGTTCGCGAGTAAGCGAGGCCGAGCATTCGGAATGCGGCCCAAGGCCGTCGAGCAGAAGTCGCTCCGCCGCTGACCGATCCGCCCGCGGGATGCTTGGTCGAACGACGCTCTGCGAATGTTATTTTCGCACTCTGTCCTCCTAAAGCGGTAGGCCGACATAGTTTTCCGCGAGCGACGTAAGCGCGGCTCGCGATGACAGTAGGTAGTCCAGATCCGCCTGCTGGATGCGGCGGTCGAAGTCGCTGTGCTCAGGGAATCGGTGCAGGAGGGAGGTCATCCACCAAGAGAACCGCTCCGCCTTCCAGACGCGCGCCAGAGCCCGCCGGGAATAGTCCTCCAATCCAACATCGGAAGCCTCGCGGTAGTGAGCAATGAGGGCTTGCCACAAGTAGTACGCATCGCTGGCAGCGAGGTTGAGCCCCTTCGCGCCGGTCGGCGGCACGATGTGCGCTGCATCACCGACGAGAAAGAGGCGACCGAAACGCATAGGTTCCGCCACAAAGCTTCGCAGCGGCGCGATGGTCTTCTCGATCGACTTTCCGGGTTGTAGCTGCGCTGCTGTTGTCGGGTCCAGCCGCCGAGCGAGCTCCTCGTAAAAGCGCTCATCGGGCCATTGGTCCACCCGATCTTCCAGGCTGCACTGCAGGTACATCCGGCTGCGTGCTTGTGAACGCATGGAGCAGAGCGCGAAGCCACGCTCGTGATTTACATAAATGAGCTCTTCCGAGACCGGTGGCTGGTCGACCATGATTCCCAGCCACCCGAAGGGATAAGTGCGCTCGTAGCAGGTAAGCGCATCTTTCGGTATGCTCGTCCGGCTTACGCCGCGAAAACCATCACAGCCGGCGATGAAGTCACAGTCGATGCTGTGCTCGGCATTATTGCTTCGGTAAGTGACGCGGGGATGCTGGCTGTCGATATCGTGAAGCGTTACGTCTTCTGCCTCATAGATCGTGCTGCCTCCAGCACCTTCGCGAGCGGCCATCAGGTCGCGCGTGATCTCGGTCTGGCCGTACACGACCACTTCGCGCCCGATCAGTTCGCGGAAATTCACCCGATGGCGGGCGCCGGCGGAAGCGATCTCGATTCCAGCATGAAGCAGGGACTCTCGATGCAGACGATCGCAGACCCCGGCCTCCTCGAGAAGTCTGGCTGTGCCGCTCTCGATGATCCCAGCACGAATCCTGCCGAGTACATGCCTGCCGGTCTGCCGCTCGAGCACGACGTTCGAAATGCCTTCCTTGAGAAGAAGCTGGCCGAGCAGCAATCCGGCCGGTCCGGCTCCGACGATAAGCACTTGGGTGCGCATGCCCGAGTAACATAGACTTCAGGCTTAACCCAAACCATGGACGTAACCTCTCCGGGATTGGACTTTTGTGCAAACCGTGTCGCGTGCCCCCGTCCCCCGCTTCTTCCTCTACGGCGAGCCGCCGCGTGATCCCCACGAGCAGTTCGTTCACGTGGAAACCATTGCGGCTCGTAGCAAGCTTTACGATTGGCACATTCGGCCGCATGGGCATGGGGGCCTCCATCAGGTTCTGGTGATCTTCAGTGGCGGTGGGGCCATGCAGGCGGAGACGCAGCGCGTGCCGTTCGACGCCCCCGCACTGCTTACGGTACCCGCTGGAGTCGTCCATGGCTTTCGGTTCCTTCCGGAAACGGAAGGCTATGTGGTGACTTTTGCCGAGGCGCTGTTTCGGGATCTCGCCCGGCAGGAGCGATCGTTCCCGCCGCTTTTCACGGCCGCTCGTTGTGCCTCTCTCTCTGGCGATCCGGCCGAGGAGCAGGAGCTCGCAAGTGCACTGCCGAAGCTCAAACGTGAGCTCGCATGGCAGGCCCCTGCCAGTACCGCCGCAATCATCGCACTCCTGACCACAATCCTCGTAAGTGCGGTACGCGCGCTACATCAACCAGAGGTCGGTGTCTTAGCCAGCGGGAACGCCCGGGCTGCTCTGGTGGCGCGATTCCGGGAAAAGATCGAGGCGCATTTACGGCTCGGACTTACGGTTGCGCAGTACGCGAAGACCTTGAACGTCACCCCCGCGCAACTACGGGCAGCCACCCTGGAAGTGACCGGCAAGCCACCGGTACGGGTACTTGATGAGAGAATTCTGCTCGAGGCCAAGCGGACGCTCACGTACACCAATATGACCATCGCGGAAACTGCGTACTCACTGGGGTTCAGCGACCCCGCCTATTTCTCGCGTTTTTTCAGCAAGCTGACCGGGGAGTCAGCAGCCGCGTTTCGCAAGCGAGTGATGGCGTAGAAAGTCTGCCGGGGCTGCACCCTCAAGGGGACTCGGAGTTGTTCTTGGGAGTATCGGACAGGAGGCCGGCTGTGACGAGCGTAGGCGGATGGCGGTAGTGCGTCGCCTGCTCCCAGGCGTAAGCCCAGCCGAGGAGATCACCATCTCGCCATGGTCTGCCAGAGAACTCGAGTCCATAGGGAAGCCCGTCGGGATAGAAGCCGCCTACGACCACGACGGCGGGAACACCAATTACGTTGGCAAAGCTCGTCAGCGAGTGCGGCCCTTCGCTGATGCGGCCATCCTGCGGCATCGTCTCGTCAGGGGGCGGCATCTGAATGGGCGGGTAGACGTAACCGTCGAGGTGTAGTCTTTGCAGAGGCTCGAGATAGGCCGTCAGCATCCTTTCGCGTGGAGCGAAGTAGTCTGCCTTGGCGCTGGGGTCATCTTCGATAGCGACCTGGGAGATCTTGTAATCGCCAATTCGCGCAAATTCGGGCTCAGCTCCCGTGATAGTGGCGGCGACCGGCTGCCCGACACTGCGTTCATAGTCCTGTATCGAGTGGTATTGCGCAGGGCCGAAGTTGCGGAGAAACCGATTCGTGCCCTCTCGCACATAGGCGTAGGTGCATACCTGGGCGGCAAGTCGCGTGAAGCGGTCTGGAAGGACAGAGTCGTCGAAGACGATTGTGGCCCCGAGGGCCCTCAGTGTAGCGACATCTCTCATGAACGCGGCGCGCGTCTCGGAGCGAAGTGGAACGCCGGCTTCGGCGCGGCGCTTCGAAGCGAGCTGATGCGGAACCTCCGGAGGAATCCCGTGAAACGGCATGCCCTCTCCCTTGAGGATGAATGACGGTACAGCAAACCGTTTGCCCTTGAGTGTGGCGGATTTCAGGGATCGCACGTAGTCTTCAGGTTTCACACTGACCGGGCGATGTGCCGTGGCAGGATCGAGAGGGTCCTCGCCCGCCATTACCGAGAGCGCAATGGCTGCGTCGGTAACGTCGCGGGCTATGGGCCCCGTGTCATCAAGCAGCCAATCGAGTGGGGCGATGCCGGCAAGACTTACCAAGCCTCTGGTGGGTAGAACGCCGACGAGGGCGCTTGTCGCCGCGGGCATACGGATCGAGTTGCCCGTGTCCGTGCCGGTTCCGAGCAGCGCCAGATTGGCTGTGACCGCAGTGACGGTTCCACCGGAGGAGCCGCCCGGAGAGAAACGTACGTCATAGGCGTTACCGGTCCGACCAAAGGAACTGCTCCGCGTCGTGTCGCTCGCAGCGAAGTCAGGCATATTGGTGTGCCCTATGATGATCGCTCCAGCGGCGCGAAGCTTTGCGACTATTGTCGCGTCCCGTGACGCAATGAGCTCGTGACCTGCACGGGTGAACCCTGCCCAGCCGTCAGTAGTTACTTGACCCCTAATGCTGGTATTGGCTTTGATTACGATAGGCACGCCCCAAAGCGGGCCCCTGGCTCCGAGAGGACGACTGTCCGAATCCGCTCGTGCTGCCATACGTAGCGCGTCTGCTCCCAGCACGGCTTCCACGGCTCGATAAATCCCGTTATAGCGGTGGATGCGATCGAGGTACCACTGCACGACCTCGGCAACCGAATATTTGCGCCTCGCATAGAATTGCTGCAAACGCGAGATCGTGACTTCGAGGAGGTCATCGTCGATCTCCCGCCGCGACAATAGTCCTGGGCGCGTAAGCGGCGAAGAATGAGCGAGAGATGCGCACCCAAGAGTCACCAAGAAGGCTCTGCGATCAATGGAAGGCACGTTGGTACCTCGATGAGGTGTCGTTGATATTCATGACTTTTGCAGCTATGTTGGAGGCTATCACGCCGACGCCGCAATTGCGGATCGCTCATTCGAAGGCATCGGACCCCTGGAAAGCCGCCGCACAGCATGATTAAGACTATCAGCAACGAGCCTACTGCCGCTTCACGGTTGCGCCTGTCGCATATTGCGCAACAGCACGCGCAGGTTTTCAAATGGGTGCGGCGGGCGGAAGCGAGCATAATCTCAATCGAGAAGCCGGGTGTATACGCAGGCTCCGATGGCAGCTGAGCGCGGGTCTTTACAAGACCAAGTGGGTCTCATCGGTGTGATAACCATGGGCGTCGGCGCGGCCCTGGGATCATCCGTATTTGCCGTTCTAGGCCCCGCAACGAAGGTCGGCGGCTCGGGGATTCTCCTGACGATCGGGTTGGCTGCGCTGCCGATGGTGTTCTTCGCGGTGGTGTATGCCTTTCTGGCTTCGATTTCACCGCGTACCGGGGCGTCATTCGAGTGGCCGCGGCAATTCATCAATCCCTTCGTCGGGTTTATGGTTTCGTGGCTGAGAATTCTCGGCCAGGTCGGTCTCATGGTCACCTTTGCAACCGTACTTGTGAACTACGTGCATATGGTGGTGAGCCTGCCGGGTCGGCTGACTGAATTCGTGCTGTTCTGCGCGGTAATGCTGCTGAACATCCGTGGCATCGTTGCAGCGATCGGTGCCCAGACCGTCGTACTATGTTTGTTTCTGCTGGTATTGGCTATCTTCGTCGTCACGGGTGTTCCGTATGTGGCGCTAGGCCGGATTACGCCGGTGATGCCGCATGGACTTTGGCCGGTGCTATTTGCGGTTCCACTCATGGTGACCCTTTTCACCGGCATCGAGAGCGCGACTGAGATCGGCGAGGAGGTTAAAAACGCGAAGCGCAATATCCCTCTCGGTATCGGCATCGGCATGGGCGTGATCACGGTGGTTTACTTTGCCGTCAGCTTCGTCGCTCTCGGTCTCGTCGGGCCTGGTCCGTTGGGCGCATCCGATGCTCCGCTCGTCACGGCTGGGCGCCAATCATTAGGGTCATTTGCTACCTTGCTCATTGTCACTGGCGCAGTGCTTGCGCTCCTGAAATCCCTGAACGCCAGCTATATCCTTTTTGCTCGATCGCTCTTCGCAATGGGACGAGCAGGGTATCTGTCGCGTCGTCTAGGGCAGATCCATCAACCGCGGAGTGTGCCGCGTGCGGCACTCGTCGTGGCCTTCGCAGGCTGCTGTCTAGGTCTATTCATGCCGCAGGGCATGATCTTTTTGTTTGTGGCATCCAGCATTCCGCTCGTCGTGAAATACATGAGCATCTGTGTGTGCGGCATAAGAGTGCTTAGGCAAGCCGGACCCGGCGAAGTTAAGGTGACCCGATTGCGAGGTCTGACAATTCGTGCCTGCGCGTGGCTTGGCGTAGGAGCTGCGCTCGGGATTCTCGGGCTAGCGATAAGGGACGAATGGCGTGCTTCTGCAATTATTGCAGGGTGGACGGTCTGCGGCCTCATTTATTGGAAGGTGGCCGGTTTTCGTAATGACGATCCGGTCCGGTCCGATGAGCCTGGTCGCGCGTACTCTTGAGGACGCCTTGAGTTATAGATCGATGTTCGTGGTCCGGCCCACCGGCCTGCCGCAGAATAACTGGGGTGTTGGGAAGTAATGCACTCATCGGCTATTCGCTAGCCCCCACCCCTATCCTCCGGTGATCGATCCTCGTCCACCTTTCCCGCGGCGCTCGCGCTAGCACAGAGTTGGGTGAAGTTAGTCAGCGAACGCATCATCAAAGGAGAAAGTGCGGTGAAGAGTACGTTGCAGCCGGCGGCAGAATAAGTTCGAGCTGCCGCCGTGTCGGCCGCGGCTGCGGCGATCGACTTGCCCTCGTGCTTCGCTAGCCCCGCGAGGGCGAGCAGGTCGTCCTCGACATCCTGCAGCGTTCCATTGATCGGGCGCCGCCGAATCCCCAGTTCGATCTTCCCCTGAAAGATGATGCCGATTCCCGGTACGGCCATGATGGCCTGTGCGTTCTCTACGCCGCGGGGCGTCTCCAGCACCGCACCGACGACGACCTCTGCATCGAGCTCGAGAAATGAACTCCGCCTGAAGCCGTTCGAGTGTAAGCGGCCGGCAAAGTCGCCTTCCGGTTGGCGCCGCTTGGTAAGAGCATACCTGTCCACTTATTTGCGAGGTGGACGCGTGAACACTATCGTAGTCGAACGACGCCGACGGCGGCGATACAGCGTTGAGTTCAAAGCGGAGGCAGTGACGGCCTGCCGCCAGCCTGGGGTCTCGATGGCAGCGGTGGCGATGTCTCGTTCGCTGAACGCGAACCTGCTGCGCCGGTGGGTCGTGGAAGCAGAGGGCGCGGCCGGCGCGCAGCTCAAGGCATTGCCGCCGCCGATCGAGGGGCAGCGATTTGTTCCCGTAGCGGTCGGGAAGCCAGCTAACGCCGATCCGCGGATCCGGATCGAGATCCGCCGAGGCGCGACGGTGGTGAGCGTGGAGTGGCCGCCGTCTGCGGCACGCGACTGCGCCGAGTGGCTGAGTGGTTTTCTGAAGTGATCCGGATCGATGCCGCCTGGTTTGCCGTAGAGCCGCTGGACATGCGCGCCGGAGTGGATACGGCGCTTGCCCGAGTGGTGAGCGTCTTCGGTGAGGCCCGAGCGCACCACGCGTACTTGTTCATGAACCGTCGAACCAGTCGCATGAAGGTGCTGGTGCATGATGGCTTCGGACTGTGGCTGTGCGCCCGGCGGTTGTACCAGGGCCGCTTCATCGGTGCTCGCCTGGCGCGGAGCGGGCGTGTGCCGCTCACACCCGAGCAGCTGCAAGCATTCGTCGTGGGGCTGCCATGGGAGCGGCTCGAAGAGTACGGATCGATTCGCGTGTTGTAATTTCTTGAGCTGTTAGTTCTGCGACTCCTGTGGCATTATCTCCGACATGGATTCGACGCCCAATCTGGCGGAGATGAACGCCGACGCGCTGCGCGAGTTCGCAGCGGGGCTGCTCGGGCAGCTGGTGCAGAAGGACGAGACGATCAAGATCAAGCAGCTGAAGATCGATCAGCTGACCCACGAGATGGGGATCCTCAAGCGCTGGCGCTTCGGTCGGCGTAGCGAGCAGCTCGAGAGCGGGCAACGGAGCCTGCTCGAAGAGTCAATCGATGAGGACCTCGAAGCGATCGGCGTAGAGCTCGAAGCACTTCAGGAACCTGCTGCCGATCGGCAGCAGAAAGATAAGCCCCGCCGCGCTGCGCTCCCTGAACACCTTCCCCGCCGCGAAGTCCGCCCCGAGCCGGAACAGACCGAGTGCAGCTGTGGCTGCACACTCGAACGCATCGGAGAGGATGTGAGTGAGAAGCTGGACTACACGCCGGGCGTGTTCGAGGTCGAGCGGCACATCCGCGGTAAATGGGTCTGCCGGCGCTGCGAGCGGCTCATCCAAGCCCCCGTCCCGCCGCAGGTGATCGACAAAGGGATCCCGACTGCGGCCCTTCTGGCCCAGGTGCTGGTGGCAAAATTCGCGGATCATCAGCCTCTATATCGCCAGGAGGGCATCTTCGAGCGCGCCGGCCTCGCCATCGCCCGTTCGACGCTCGCTCAGTGGGTCGGCATTTGCGGCGTGCGGCTCGAGCCGATATGGCTGGCTCTCAAAGCGGAGCTGCTGGCTCGATCAATCCTTCACGCTGATGAGACGCCCGTTCCGATGCTCAAGCCCGGTTTGGGTCGCACGCATCGGGCGTATCTGTGGAGCTACGGCACCACGCAGTACGAACCCCAGTCGATCGTCGTGTATGACTTTGCCGAGAGCCGCGGCGGTCGGCATGCCCGCACCTTCCTCGGCCAGTGGGCGGGCAAGCTCGTGTGCGACGACTACGTGGGCTACAAGGCGCTCTTCGAGAAGAGCGTGATAGAAATTGGATGCGTAGCACACGCTCGGCGCAAGTTCGACGAGCTCTAGCCAACCATCGTAGCGAACTCGCCACAGAGGCCCTGGATCTCTTTGGCAGGCTGTATGAGATCGAACGTGAGGCACGCGAGCAGCAACTCGATGCGATCGGGCGCGAGCGGCTGCGTCAGGAGCGCGCCAGGCCGATCGCCGACGCATTACACAAGTGGCTCATCGTTCATCGCCTGAAGGTTCTGGACGGATCTGCGACCGCAAACGCGATCGACTACAGCCTCAAGCGCTGGTCGGCGCTGATCCGTTATATCGAAGATGGAAATCTGCCCATTGACAATAACTGGATGGAAAATCGCATTCGTCCGGTGGCCCTCGGCAGGGCCAACTGGCTCTTCGCTGGATCATTGCGCGCCGGTAAGCGGGCCGCGGTCGTCATGAGTCTGATCCAGTCAGCCAAGCTCAATGGGCACAACCCGTACCGCTACCTCGCGGACATCCTCGAACGGCTGCCGACGCAGCCAGCGAGCTGCCTCGAGGAGTTGCTCCCGCACAGATGGCGAGCCGCGACCAGGTAGGAACATGAGCAAGGGGTGGGTCTTAGCGAGTGGGCTTATCGTTGGAGTCCTACTCGGCATTCTAACCCCAAAGTACGTACAGCGTGCATGGGCGAACTATGTCGATCGGGACTGCGAACCGGTGAAGACCGTAAGGATTTCCCCTGACGGCGCGACGCGAGCGATACTGACAACGAAGGGGTGTGACTATGGATTCGGCTTCGCTGCAAGTTTTGCCACCGTTCGCATCGAGAGGAGAGATCCAAATGGTTGGTATATGGTCGAACCTCTTTCGGTGGATCCAAGCGGCGCAAATCCAAAAGTCACAATCACCTGGAAGAGCAATAGCTTCTTAGAAGCCGATATCGAATCGACGGAGTTCTCCGGCTCTCTGCAGCAGGATACCGATGGCTTCACATTTGTTCAGAGGTATGCACCTCCTGCAAGGGAAACGCATTAGCCGTCCGCGAATCTACGGAAAGTCAACGCGTCTTGCCCGCACGCTTACGTTCGAGTAATAGAGGGAGCGCGTGTAATGCGCGGCACTCCGGTCCCCGGACGGAGGATAGTGAGCGAGGGACATGAGACGCCGTGCGTCGTCCGCGCTCTCAATCACTGGAGCCACAATCCCGGTCGCCCCCTCCTGTGCCAATGTGACCTGAGACATCTGCCTTCGATAGTTTACAGTCCAAGGTAGTATCACTCATGGCATCACTGACGGATTCTTCGATGAACAACACCCCCGGATTCTCATATGGCACGAAGCGGTAAGCGGTAAGCCCAGGGCGTACTTTCCCAGCGCTCGCGAAGCCGGAGATTATCGCCTCGGTTGTACTACCGGAGCGAGCGATGGCGGAGAGTGGTCGACAGCGGCGCAATTCGCAGACGTGGGGCAAACTGGTCAAGCAACAGAAGGCGAGCGGGCTGTCGGTGCCGGCTTTCTGCCGGCGCGAGGGGATCAGCGCGTGGACGCTTTACGGGTGGCGGTCGCGGCTGCGTTCGGGCCAGCTTCGGCGGCCTGAGAGCCGAGCGGCGCCGGCCAAGGAGGCGACATCCTTCATTGACCTGGGTGCACTGAGAGCACCCGCCACAGAGCGCTGGGAGATCCGGCTCGATCTGGGCGGGGGCATCGTACTGCACCTGGTGCGCGGCTGATGTTCTTTCCGGAGGGACAGCTGCGGGTGCATCTGTACGGACAACCCTGCGACATGCGTCGCTCCTTCGATGGGCTTCAGGGGATGGTGCGGCACGAGCTCGGCGCCGATCCCCTAGAGGCAGCGTGGCGAGGGCGGCTGAAAAGACCGCAATGATGACAGTGTTCATGGCAAGAACTGCGCAGATTCTAATTCACATTTGGTGAATCGCGAATTGTGAATCACGGCCCGCGAGCGTGCGGTGACCCGGCCAGGTTCCGGCGGATTTGCCAGTGATAACGATTCGAGCTTTATAACGCGTACTGGACCCGGGTGCAGGGAGTCCGGTGCACGATCGTGCAAACCGTTGCGAGCGGTGGCGGCGGGCTGCTTCGAGCCTAATAGGGTCATCCAATTCCTATCTCGGCTTGGGTGCCGCAAAATAGGTCGCATTGCAACGCGTTGGACCGGAGCCATGAGGGGTGCCTACCCGCGATCCGCCTCTTGCATCCACGTTGGAATGTCGCGCGCACCGTGCAGTACGCGCCAGACGTCGATACAGTCGTCCGTTTCGACATAAAACACGACGTGTGGGAAACGTCGGAGAGGCCATGTATGCAAGCCAGGCAGCCTCAGTTCCGAGGCGTAGCGCGATGAACCACTTGCTGGGTGGCGGCCGATGTGTCGATATGCGTGCTCAAGAGCGTCGATAAAGCTAAGGGCGACTTCCGCACCTGCCTCCTTAAGATAGTGCGCAATTGCCTCATCGACGTCCCGGTTGGCCAGCTCGCGGGGGACAACCGGCTTGGTCATTAGCGCCGCGGGCCGGATGCCCGACTATCGCGCGACCGACTCCGCAGCCTTTTGAAGTACGTCGCATCTGCCGGCGGTGCAGGCGGTGAAGCTGCCCCTGCCAGCAGAAGCTCACGGAGGCGCAGCTGATCCTGGTCCTTGCGGATCAGCTCGCGGACGTATTCGCTACTAGTACCGTAACCCCGCTTGACCTGCTCATCCACAAATTCCTTGAGCTCTTCAGGAAGGGAAATGTTCATCGTGCTCATGGTTGCGATAGTAGACCTCTTGGCAAAATTTGGCAATCACGCCGGCTGCACCGCGGCTTTTGACTTGGCGGCGAGCGGGGGTTGGTGCTCGGCGGCAAGCGGCCAGCAGCCGGTCACTCGCGCGCCTGAATTGGATTTCCAGAAAGCGGGCAGTCAAAATTCGACGGCGGAACCCTAGTCAGGGCGGCGCCGGAGGCGCTCTGCATGAAGATAATCAGATCCTATCCACTGCAATCCGAAGCAGAATTAGCTAGGATCGCATTGGAGGGTGCGGATATTCCGGAAGTGGTCGTGGGTGTCGGCATCGGCATGAAGGGCGGAGTGTTGCTCGTGCCGGAGGTGGACTTGACCCGGTTTCGTGGACACCCCAAGGTTCGTTTTGGAGGCGTTCACGATGGCAGACAAATCGGTCCGGTACACCCCGGAATTCAAGCGACAAATGGTCGAGCTGGCACGCACGGGGTGTACCCCGGCGTCGCTGGCGAAGGAGTTCGGCCCCACGCCATGGACGATCTCCCTGTGGATCAAGCAGGACGCGCGCGACGGCGGCAAGGGCGATGGCGGTTTGACGAGCGCGGAGCGCGAGGAGCTCACGAGGCTGCGGCGTGAGAACCGCAAGCTCAAGTAGGAGCGGGAGATTCTCTCAAAAGCCGCGGCCTGGTTTGCCACCGAAGGCGCGCCCTCGAAGCGCTCTTCGGGTTCGTGAAGGCGAATCAGGCCACCCATTCGGTCGGGGTCATGTGCCGCGTGTTGAAGATCTCGAGGAGCGGCTACTACGCCTGGTTGCAGCGGCCAATGAGCGCCAGGGCTCGTCAGGACCTGTGGCTGACCGGGAAGATCGAGGCGATCCACCGCCGCTCGAGCGGGGCGTACGGCTCGCCGATGATCCACGCCGAGCTCGCCGACGATCACGGTATCCGCATCGGGCGCAAGCGCGTTGCCTGGTTGATGCGGGCGGCGGGGCTGCGCGGAACGATGTTGCGTCGCTTCGTGATCACCACCAAGCCTGATCCGAAGGCTTCCAGAGCCATCGATCTGGTCGATCGGCGCTTCTACGCCGAGGGCCCGGATCGGCTCTGGGTGGCGGATATCACCTACGTTCCGACCTGGGCGGGATTTCTGTACCTGGCGATGGTGCTGGACGTGTTCTCTCGACGGATTGTGGGTTGGGCGATGGAGACGCACCTGAGAACGGAGCTGATTCTCTCGGCTCTGGAGATGGCTCTTGTGCAGCGTCGTCCAGAGGCGGTCATCCATCATTCTGACAGAGGCTGTCAATACACGAGTTATGCCTTCGGCAAGCGCTGTCAGGAAGCCCGCGTCATGCCCTCCATGGGCTCGGTCGGCGACGCGTACGACAATGCCATGGCCGAGAGCTTCTTCGCCACGCTCGAGCGCGAGCTGCTGAGCCGTCGTCGATTCCGGTCCCAGGCGGAAGCCAAGATGGCGGTCTTCGAATGGATCGAAGGCTGGTACAACCCGCATCGCCGACACTCCGGGCTCGGGTACCGATCTCCAGTCAACTACGAGCGAGCACACCAGCGTTCAGTCCAAGTCCGAAGGGCGGAGCTTCTGCCGTCTGCGGCGTCAGACTCCCCTGCGGTGTAAGATTGAGGGAGGTAAGACCAGAGACGAAGAGCGAAGACGAGAAACTGTCCACGGAAACGGGGCAGGTCCAATGCGCATCATTGGTTCCACTTGGCGGCGAGAGGGGTTGGTGCCCAGCGGCAAGATGGCCGTTAAGGGGGAATCCTCGGCCCTGAGCCCCCGCGCAGACGACTCGAGACAGGCTTCTCGCCCCTGGCGTTGCAGAATATGCATCCCCGGCATGCCCAGAACGATTCTCCCCAACGACCTGTCATGGGTCGATCATTAGGCTGACGCTACTCCTTGGAAGCCTTATGCGCTCTGCGACACTGATTGCGTTTGGGGTCCTGACTCTTTGGGCATGTGATCGAACTACCCGATCGATCCATTGGCGCGGTTCGGAGGTACGCTGTCGGTTGCTCTGGGCGGCTTGGTGCCAAACGGAACCTGACAACCTCCCCTTTTGCCAAGCCAGCAGGCGCAAAGCGTGCGAGTACGTGGGACGCGTCAATGACGCGATTTAAAGTGGTAAAATGGCGTACTCATTCAATACTTACGCCTTGACGAAAGGACGCTTCCGGTGTACGCTTTAAATATGTACATAGGAGAAGTGCCATGCCTCGAGTCGCTGTAGACGACAACAAGCGGATGAATCTGCGGGTGAAGCCCGACCAGAAGGCGACGCTGTTGCGCGCGGCCGCGCTCCGGAACACCGACCTGACCGATTTTGTGTTGCAGCAGGCCTTGCGCGAGGCGCGGGCAGTGATCGAGGAAGCCGAGCGCGTCGTGCTCACGGGGCGCGACAGTCTCCGGGTGCTCGACATGCTGGAACACCCGCCGGCACCGAACGCCAAGCTCCGCAAAGCGATCGCAGCGCTACCGAAGCGGAGATGACAGTTCCTGCCTGGCGCGAAGAGGCGATCTCAAAAAAGCACGATCGCAAGTCCTTCGATTGCGGCGAGCCCGCGCTCAACGAATTCCTTCAGAGGTACGCGCGCCAGAGCCACGAGGCCGGCGGCGCTAAAACCTTCGTCGCGGTCAAAGAGGCCGACGGCAAGACGATCCTCGGCTACTACAGCCTGGCGCCGGCGGCGCTCGCTTACGCCGACACGCCGGAGTTGATGCGACGTGGGCTTGCCCGTCACGACGTGCCGGGCTTCAGGCTCGCGCGCCTTGCAACTGACCTGCAGCTGCAGGGGCGGGGCCTCGGCGGCCAGCTTCTTGCGGCGGCCGCGCGCCGCTGCCTGCGCGTCGCCGCTGAAGTGGGCGGCGTCATTCTCATCATCGACGCCAAGAGCGAGCGGGCGGCAGTGTGGTATGCCAGCTATGACGCCGTGCCGTTGGCGGACAAGCCGCTGACGCTCGTGATGGCACTTGCGACCTTCGAGACCGATCTCAAGGCCAGCGGCCACCTCTAACCCCTATCCCGTCATCATGATTACGCGCCGGCCGGAAGGGCAGGCGGGGGCCGATCGCTAGATCACGATGCGCTCGACTTCATCGAGCGAAATGTCGGTGAGGGAAACTGATCCCAGCCCCTCGTGCAGCATGACGATCACAGGCCGATCCAGCGCTGCCGCAGCTGGCTCGACCCATTGGTATTCGATCTGGCGCCCCCCGACGCGCAGGAAGCAGCCGGTAGGGCAGCCCGCTCGCGCAACTTGAATCGCTGGACCTGAGCCCGCGGCCGAGGTCGGAGCTGCTCGCCGCGCTCGATGCGGCGGGGTTGAACGTCGTGGATCGACGCGATGTGCGCCCGAAACATCTCTGCGCCTCCGACGAAACCGACCCGCGGCGCGCGCAGCCGAAGTGACACCGCTTTGGCGCCTCGCCGTGCGCTGAGTTCGGGCCCTGCCGGTTCACAGGCGGCCACGGGGCTTGTGGCTCAGTTTGGGTATTTGAGGTGGTCGAATACCACGCCACGGGCACGGGCATTCTGGCGCTAGGCTTTTACGCGTTTGGTCAGGTTTTTTAATTTCTGGCTCGGCCAAGCTCATGGTCCGGCCGCACGCGAGAGCGCAAGGCTCTCCAGCCGGTGTGGGGAGAGGCTTGGCAGCACTAAACGCCGCGGCGATAATAGGCACAGGAATGCAGCCCGCCCGCAGGGCAGCGGCGGCCGATGATCATCCATTAGGCCACGGCGAAGCATCGTGGCCGTGACGCCGTGCGAGTCGTCGGTGTGCTCACCGACAGACCCGTGTGCGGTCGCTGAGCGGGATCGAGACTGTGTCCGAAAACGATAGTTTTCTGGAAGCGGCGCTCACGAGTGTCGGCGATGCCGTGATCGTCACCGATGGCAATGGGCACATCCGCTTCATCAATCCAGTTGCCCAAGCGTTGACCGGCTGGTCAGCCGAGAGTGCCAGCCATCAGCCGCTCACCGCAGTATTTCGGATCGTCAATGAGCGCACCCGCGCACCGGTAGACAATCCGCTCGCGAGGGTGTTCAAGACGGGTCTCGTTCAGGGACTTGCGAATCACACGGTATTGCTCTCGAAGGACGGGCGCGAAATTCCCATCGACGATAGTGCCGCGCCAGTCAGATTTAAAAATGGTGGGGTGGCGGGTGCCGTCCTTGTGTTCCGGGACATCACCGAACGTCGGCATGCCGAGCAGCGTGACGCTTGGCTCATTTCACTCGTCGAGTCATCGGATGATGCCATCATCAGCAAGTCCATCGATGGCACGATCACCTCTTGGAATCCGGCGGCCCAACGCCTCTATGGGTATGCGGCGAGCGAGATCATCGGCCGGTCGATCATGACGATCGTTCCGCCAGAGCTCAAAGCCGAAGAACAGGACATCCTCGCGCGTCTCCGACGTGGCGAGCGTGTCGAGCACTTCGATACGGTGCGCCTCGGGAAGGACGGACAACGCATCAATGTGTCGCTCACCATATCCCCGATCAAGAATCAAGAAGGGGAGGTGGTCGGGGCCTCGAAAATCGCACGCGATATCCGTAGGCGCAAGGAGCTCGAGGCGCGTATTCGCGATGAGCAGCGGCTCAAAGACGTATTTCTCGCGACCCTCGGGCACGAGCTCCGAAATCCGCTTGCCCCGATTCATACCTCCGCTGAGCTGCTCTCTCAGCTCCCGATGGCGGAGCCTCGTGCTGTGTCTGCGGTAGGTGTCATTCGAAGGCAAACCCGGCAGCTGATGCGGCAGGTAGATGACCTGCTGGATATTGCTCGGATTACCCAGGGACGCATTACCCTCCAGGCCGCGACGGTCGATCTTTCGGATGTCGTCGCGCAAGGCATCGAGGCTGCTCAGCCGTTGATTCAAGAGAGGCATCACCAGCTCACCGAAATCTGGAACCATCGTCCCCTCCTTGTGCGAGGCGACAGGGCGCGCCTGGTCCAATGCATCAGCAACATCGTCGGAAACGCCGCGAAGTACACCGACCCTGGCGGGCAAATTCGCATCTGCGCCCGCGCCGACGAAGGGCGAGCGATCATCGAGATTGCGGACAACGGGCGCGGAATAGCCCCGGAACTGCTCCCGCAAGTCTTTGACCTTTTCGTGCAAGGCAGCCGAAACCTGGACCGTACGGAAGGCGGCCTTGGAATCGGACTTGCCATAGTGAAACGGCTCATCGAGATGCATGGCGGGGAGGTTACAGCGCGCAGCGAGGGCCTAGGACGGGGATCGACGTTGGAGGTGCGTTTGCCCTTGTTCCGAGAATCAGATCCGGCTGTTCCCGAGTCGGCTGACCTCAAAGCTTCGCACCGGCGCGTGTTGATCATCGACGATAACGCTGACGCCGCGAACTCGCTTGCGGCGCTCTTGGATCTGCGCGGGCACGAAACCCAGGTCGCCTACAGCGCCCGGGAGGCACTTGATCGTATCGAGGCGTTCGAGCCCGAAGTGGTGCTGATCGACATCGGCTTGCCCGAGGTCGATGGCTACGAGCTCGCAAGGCGGCTGCGTGCCACTCCCAGCCTCGCGGGAATGCGACTCGTAGCCGTTACCGGATATGGCCAGACGGACGATCGGCAACGCGCGCTAGCAGCGGGTTTCGATGATCACCTCGTGAAGCCTGCGGATCTCGCGGCTCTGGATCGCACTATGGCCGGATGGCCCATGGGGAAGCGAGTCGCAAGCGAGGACTGACTCGGGTTGCGCCGGACGTCCGAAGCTCAAAGCTCTCGGCGTACATCCTTTGCTGTCTTGTCGGAGCAGACCCAGGAATGCTGCATGCCGCAAGCGCCCCTCCGCGGTCCACTCCACGAATCGGATTTGCGCGACAAGTTCGGGCCTCGTCTCCTCGGCCGTAATGCCGCCGCCCCATCTCGACCGGCCAGTCGGGAGATCGGCAACGGACGGACAGTTCTCAGCGCGAAGTGGCTCTAAAAGGCGGCGAAGTTGGCCGTGCGCGCCTGTGGTTGGCCGCTGCGCCGGCGGATTTCGCCGCAGAGGACGACGATGAACTCAGCCCTGTGTTCGAGCAGCGCCATCGGAGAATCTGGGTTGGTAGCGAGCCGCCATGACAATCCGCAACTCCCTGAAATCTAGTGTTGCTTTTTAGCAACAATGGTAGCGGGGGCGTGCTTTGGAGCAACCAAAAGTCATGTCGTGTGCTTTTCTCTGGAACGTATCCTCGAGCCAATGGCTATACCCGATGTCTGCGGCAATGGCCATTTGCTTACGCCCGACAACCTGAAGGTGGACCAGGCGAAACATCGCTGGCGCTGCCGCCGTTGTGGTCGGGCGCGAGCGGGCGAGTTTCGGGCGCGGCATAAGCCGGCGGCATAGATTCTGGTCCATGAACGATAGAGTAATTCAGGTGGATGCCGATTCGTAGCCGCGCAAAGTGCGAGATGACCCGGAATCGCATGGTGCAGGTGGACTGCCGGGCCGGCCCAAACGGAGGTCTTCTGAACGCGATGGGCCAAATCGCAACGGAATGCAATGTCGCGCGATGAAACGCATCGATGCGGCAATCCGGTGTACGAGGGTGCAAATTAGCAGCATCGAAGTGCAAGGATGAGGCGCTTCGCCGTGCCTCTAAGGGGCACGGCGGGGTGGTAGCTTGCAAATCCGCTTATCTTGGTAGATATTCCATATTCCGGAATATGGAATAATTCGATGGAGCTCAAACCTCAAGACCTCTTCGTCCTGTATAAGCGGGCTGCGAACCCAGGTCAGCCCTGGACCTACGCTACGCTCGGTGCCGCGCTCGGAATGAGCCCATCGCAGGTGCATCGCAGCGTGCAAAGAGCCGTCGCGGCAGGGCTCGCAAGTTCGAAGCGCCGGGGGCAGTGGCATGTGCTGCCGGAAGCACTGATCGAGTTTTCAGTCCATGGCGCGCGGTATGCCTTTCCGGCGGTCCTTGGCGCCGCCAAGCGAGGGGTGCCGACTTCCTTGGGCGCATTGCCGCTATCAACTGAGATCAGCAGCGCGCCTGGGGAGGCGCCGGTGTGGTCGGATCCGCGCGGCAAGGTCAGGGGGCCGAGCCTGAGTCCGTTACACCGTGGAGCCCCTGAAGCCGCGCTGGCCGATCCGGTTCTTTACGAGTTGCTCGCGTTGCTGGATGCGCTGCGTGTGGGGCGCAGCCGCGAACGCACGCTGGCGCAGCGGCTGCTGTCGGAACGTCTGAGCAAGTCCAGTGCGCCCTGACGACCCAAACTACGAGTACCTGCTACTCATCGCCGATGCGCCGGGTGACCTGCGCGATAATGTAGTGTTCGTCGGCGGATCTACGGCGGGTCTCTTGTTGACGGATTCCGCGGTGGAGGGCATCCGCGCCACCAAGGACGTCGATGCCATCGTCGAGGCCGCGACCCTTCGTCAGTACTACGAGCTAGAGGCCCGTCTGCCAGCCTTGGGCTTTGTAAGGGACGCCGAGAGCGACGTGATCTGCAGGTGGAGGCATGCCGCCACCGGAGTACTGTTCGACCTGATGCCGATAGACCCCGGCATTCTGGGCTTCTCCAACCGCTGGTACCCAGAGGCAGCGCGGACCGCAATCCGCGAAAGACTAAGCGATCGCGTCGAGATCCGACGAATTGCCGCGCCTGCCTTTATCGCGACCAAGCCGGAGGCGTTTGTGAGCCGGGGCCGCGGCGACTTTCTTTCGAGTCACGATCTCGAAGACGTCCTCACTCTCGTGGACGGGCGCCCATCCGTTGTCGACGAGCTGCGGAAGGCGTCACACGAGCTGCGCCAGTTCGTACGCGAGACTGTGGGTGCGCTGATCTCCGAACCCCGCTTTGAGGATTACCTTCCGGGGCTACTGGCCGAGAGCAGCCGAACGAACATCGTGCTGGACAGGTTGAAGAGTTTGATATTGTGAGGTGCCATGCACACCGAAGTGCCAACCGCTCCACGGCGCAGGTTCCGGCGCGGCAGCATCGGCGTGGCAAAATAGGATTGCATTACAACGCTTTGCACAGAGCCAAGGAGCCATGGCTCGCCCAGTGGTTGGATCGCGTGGCGTTCAGTCTCAATTGGACCACTCTATCGCCGGTCTGTTGAAAAAGTCATCGAGCTTGATGAGCTGGGGTTCTTGACTCACCTTTAGTGAATCCCAAAATGTGAATCACTGCGCGCGATCGTGCGGTGACCCGGCCTAATGAGTCCTGGGGGACCGCCTCGGGCAGGCGCTGTCGGCCGATATCGGCCCCCAATTGCCCCCCGGTTTGCGGTCATTCGCACAGCGAGCTATCCGTGACGCTTGTCAGCCGATTTTCTAACGGATTCGCGTCATCTCAATGAGAGACTCTTCGACACCTTTTAGGTTTTTAGATTTTGCGTTCATGATTCTCTCAAGCCATACGCCATCTGCTGCAAGTCTTACGACACGAAGCTCAATTCTCGAATCAGTTTTTGAATGTCTCTTTAGGCGCTCGCTCAGCCAGGTATCCCACACCCGTCCGACCTGATCTTTAGAGGCCAACAGACTCAAGAGCGCGCCCCACACCTTACGTTCCGCTGCACCTTCGGAGAATGCGGCCCTAATGTATGCACGAGTAAAGCATCCGTCGGAATTCTCTTCCTCCGCCATCAGTCGGTCAAACTGCTTGTCCAATCGCGTCAGTAGCATCTGCATCAGCTCCGTCACCAACGTCTCTTTGCTATCGAAGTGATGAAAGAAAGCCCCCTTGGTAACGTCCGCCAATTCGCTCACTTTGTTGACGGTGACATCAGCTATACCCTTGGTCGCAGCGAGTTCGAAGGCGGCAGATAAAAGGGATTCTCTAACGAAGAGGGGGTCCTTTTTTTTCATGTACGCGTTTTTTACTTTGGGCGCCTTCATTTTCGAAAGTCTCCTCAACGTCTCAAAATTGTATTCCTTTGGATGAGACCAGCGGCGCAAATAAACTGGTTGCAATAAAAGATACCAAGTGGTATCTTTGGCAATAATGCTCTTCAAGACGAACCATGACGCTGCTGTATCAGGGTTGCCTTCATTCCATTCGGCACTCAAGAGTCGCGGTGAGATCGTCGTCTTTTAAAGACCGTTAAAGCTCCCGAAGTGATAGGGCGATGTTAAAGAACAACTTGTAAGGTGAAATCATGACCGGTTTAGCATTGAGCGAGGTGAAGACTGCCGCTGACTCAGAATTGGCAGTAGCCCACCTTCTCTTTAAAGTGGCTGATCTAAAGAGCAGTTGCCAATTCTACTCGAATCTCGGCATTCCTCCATTCTTTACTGACGAAGAGGTCGCAATTATTGAACTACGCGGAGGCACTCATCTTATCTTGCTATCAGTTGATTCGAAGGCTGGAGAAGACATCGCGGAAAGCTTGACAGGACAATTTCATAAGAGATTTTCTGAGCAATTTGACCTCATGATTGAAGGAAAAGGTTTGGATGAGTTGAAAAAATATCGGTTAGAGCTAATCAGTCGGGGAATCGCGGCGGGAGAGATCCCTGATGAAACGTTTTTTGGACATCATCTTTTTTGCACAAAGGACCCCGATGGGAACGGTATAACGATTTATACCAGCCACTCAATTTACTGATGTGCCATTGATTGCTGCGCGGGCGCCCGGGTGATGGGATACCGTTGGGCGCGGTCGTTCGGCCTGCCGTAAAGCCGACATTGACCGCGGACCGCTTCGGTTAAGGATTCATCGGACGCCTGCCCCAATGCGCGAGGCTATCCGGGCCGGATGGGGCTGGCGGCCAGGCGTCGGATAATCCTCCAGGGAGGAAACTGCGAAGGTGTACCACCTGCGTCGGTAAACGTGCTCGGCTTCGATGGCTTTCGTTTTCGGCTTCCGAGTGAAGCGAAGCTGCTAGCCCAGCAGCCCAGTGTCTTCGCGCGATGGCTGAAAGGTGTCCTCCGGGTCACTTCAAGGTGGATGGCTTGCCATAGAGCAGCACCCATAGAGCAGCCAAAAGCGGTGGTAGGCCTGAGTGTCAGCGTGCCAATCTCCGTCGGGCCCCGCCCCTTTTTGCCGTGGCCTTCAGCCGGCCGATTTGTTTCCTAGGAAACAGATTCGAGAGCAGCGTGTCACCTAAGGAGTAATGGCTCGGTTGCGCAGATCGTAACCACCTGACGGGCGGGTAATTTGGACGGCGGGAGGATCGTGTTACAGCCCACGCCCAGCCCGAAACGGAACTCCATCATAAACGACTGTTTTGACGCTCCGCTTTGCTCCCAGGTTTCCGGAATATTGAAGCCGCCGGATCTCAAGATGGATACCGCCGCTTTCGAGAAATCGGGAGTGGGATGGTTCGTGACTCTCACGCCTTGGGCGGTTCCTCGGCCGTCGATACTAAACTCGACGGCGACTGCTGCCTGCCCTCCGACACTCAATTCAGCTAGGGGATAGTATTGGGTGGTTAAGGATTCCATCAGAAATTTAGGCATCTCGCCGGGGGCGAGCGGCTTCTCGGGCAGTGGTTGCACGAGTTCGAAAGCGAGGCCCGAGGTGACTTCCTTGGCAGCGGCATTGAGGCGCTTTCTCGCGGACCATTGTTCACCGATAGCCGAAACCGCAATCTCGTAGAGATGCTCACCGACCACGAGATAAAAGGGCGCTCTCATCCTCCGTTAGTGGATCGACGTGCTGCGCATAACACGTTCCCCACGCCGGTCGGCCGCCAATCAAGAGCATGGGGAGTGCGCGACCCATCGGATGAATGCCGAGTTGCTTGAATAGCTGATCCCGGTACCCCTCATCCGCAATGTTCCCTTGCGGCACCGTTTCATCGTGCCGGATTGGCCGAGGTTCTTTCGTCAAATTGGATCCCGACCACGTCTTCCCTGAGAAGCTCCTGGAAGCCGAAGCTCTTGGCGCTATCCGGCAGATTCGTCAACTTGACGCCGAGGGCCGGGTAATCGAGGCTCATTGCGTGGGCGGCGAACGGCGAGACTAAGGCTGCAATCCAACATGCAACGACGGCCGACTTCTTCATTTGCGACTGCCCCGGGGATCGGAT
>CAWEJB010000017.1:0-68409 GCA_963809305.1 uncultured Pseudomonadota bacterium | reverse complement strand
CACGCGATGGAAGAGAACACGATTGTCCGTCGTGATCTTGTTCGCGCGCTCGAACTGACCGGCGCCGCGCTGCGGATAACCACAGCAGAGATAGCCCGGCGGCAGGACGGTCTGCACGCCGACGTGCCACAGCATCGCCTGGGTCGCAATTCCCACCTGCGAGAAGAGCCGCTCCGAGCCGCAGCCCGGAAAGTAGAACACCGCCTCGGTGTCGCCGCTGGTGACGACCGGATTGCGGATGATCGGCACGTAGTCCGGGTTCTCGATGTCGAGCAACGCGCGCGCCGTCTTCTTCGGCAGGCCGCCCGGCATTCGCTTGTTCACGAAGTGCACTACCTGCTCGCGCATCGCGGGCTTGCCCGTGGTGGCTGGCGGCCGGCGTGTCTGCGCTCTTGCCACGGTCCGTAACAAGCCGTGCGCCGTCCGCTGCGCCTTGTAACCCCACTCGATCATCAGCTTGCGTGCGAGGCGGATCGTCTCGGGATTGGTCGCGTTGAGGAAGAACATGGATGCGGCCGCGCCCGGATTGAAGCGCTTCTTGCCCATCCGCCGCAGCAGGTCGCGCATGGCCATCGATACATCGCCAAAGTCGATGTCGACCGGGCAGGGGCTGGCACACTTGTGACAGATGGTGCAATGGTCGCCGACGTCGGCGAACTCGTCCCAGTGGCGGATGCTCACGCCGCGGCGAGTCTGCTCTTCGTAGAGGAACGCCTCGATGAGAAGCGAGGTGGCCAGAATCTTGTTGCGCGGGCTGTAGAGCAGGTTGGCGCGCGGCACGTGGGTGGCGCAGACCGGTTTGCACTTGCCGCAGCGCAGACAGTCCTTGATCGAGTCGGAGATCGTTCCGATGTCCGACTGCTGCATGATGAGCGACTCGTGACCGAGCAGGTTGAAGCTCGGCGTGTAGGCGTTGGAGAGATCCCCGCCCGGCAGCAGCTTGCCCCGATTGAAACGGCCGTCCGGGTCGACCGCGCGCTTATAGGTGCGGAACTCCACAACCTCGGCCTCGTCGAGGAACTCGAGCTTGGTGATTCCGATGCCGTGCTCGCCGGAGATGACCCCGTCCAGGCGGCGCGCAATTCCCATAATGCGCGCGACCGCAGCTCTGGCCGTCTGCAGCATCTCGTAGTCGTCGGAATTGACCGGGATGTTGGTGTGTACATTCCCGTCGCCGGCATGCATGTGCAGCGCCACGAAGACGCGTCCCCTCAGGATGCGTCCATGAGCAGCCTCGCATCCAGTCAAGATCGGAGCGAACACACGGCCGCCGAAGATCTGCTGCAGCGGCGCGCGTAGCTCGCGTTTCCACGAGACGCGAATCGTGCGGTCCTGCACGACATCGATTACGCGCAATGTCTGCGTACCCGTGATTCGCGCACGGAGCTGCGGGACGAGCGTGTCATAGCCCAGTGCCTGAAGGTGCGGCAGGGCAGCCTCGAGTCCCGTGTCCAGATGCGTCGCGAGCCAGTCCCAGCGCGCGCGAACCCCGGCGAGCAGCTGACGAGCCTGTGCGGCCCGCTCGCCGATGACCTCTTGGTCGGGCAGATTTCCAAGCTCCGCGTCTTCGGCCCGCGCGAGCGGCAACGGCGAGGCGAACAGCCACTCCAGCTCGCCCGCCAGGGCCAGTTTGTTGGCAATCGACAGCTCGATGTTGATGCGCTCGATCTCGTCCGTGTACTCGCCCATGCGTGCGAGCGGCAGCACCACGTCCTCGTTGATCTTGAAGGCGTTGGTATGGCGCGCGATGGCGGCGGTGCGGGCGCGATCCAGCCAGAACTTGCGCCGCGCTTCCGCGCTCACCGCGATGAAGCCTTCGCCGCTGCGTGCGTTGGCGATCCGTACGACATCCGATGCCGCCGCGGCGACCGTGCCCGCGTCGTCGCCGACGATGTCACCGAAGAGAGCCATCTTCGGCAACGAGCCCCGCTTGGATTTGGTGGTGTACCCCACCGCGCGCAAGTAGCGCTCATCCATGTGCTCGAGGCCTGCCAATCGCACGGTGCCGCTCGCCGCGAGGCCGTCCAGATAGTCTTTGATCTCGACGATCGCCGGCACCGCGTCGCGCGCGTGCCCAAAGAACTCCAGGCACAGGGTGCGTGTATGCGCAGGACTGCGGTGCAGCACCCAGCGTGCGGACGTAATGATGCCGTCGCAGCCTTCCTTCTGTACGCCTGGCAGGCCGCCGAGGAACTTGTCGGTGACATCCTTTCCTAGCCCCACCTTGCGAAACTGGCGTCCGGGAATACGCAGCGTCTGGGTGCGCAACGCCGGGGCGGTGTCGGGCGGCCGCCGGCCGTCTTTCCACACGAGCGCGAACTCCGCGGTCTCAACGTCGTGGATCTTGCCACGGTTGTGGGCGATTCGGCTGACCTCCAGCCAGTTGCCGTCGCAATCGACCATGCGCCACCAGGCGAGATTGTCCACGGCCGTGCCCCAGAGCACCGCCTTCTTGCCGCCGGCATTCATGGCGATGTTGCCGCCGATGCAGGACGCATCGGCGGATGTAGGATCGACAGCGAACACCAGTCCGCTCTTTTCCGCCGCGACGGTCACGCGACGCGTCACCACGCCCGCTTCGGAGAAGATCGTGGGCACTGACTCGGTCAGTCCGGGCGGCGTGACATTCTCGATGTTTCCCAGGCGCTCCAGCTTCTCTGTGTTGATTACAGCCGAGAGGGGTGTCAGAGGGATGGCGCCGCCCGTGTAGCCGGTGCCGCCGCCCCGTGGAATGATGGTGAGCCCGAGCTCGATACAGCCGCGCACGAGGTCCGGGATCTCCGCTTCCGTGTCCGGCATCAGCACCACGAAGGGATATTCCACGCGCCAGTCGGTCGCGTCGGTGACGTGCGATACGCGCGCGTATGCGTCGAAACGGATGTTGTCCATCCGCGTTCGGCGTCCAAGCAGCTGCGCCGCTCGGCGGCGCAGTCCCGCCCAGGTGTCGAAGTCCGTCTCGAAGCGGCGCACTGTCTCCCGTGCGGCGGTCAACAGCTCACCGACGCGCACATAGCGCTTCCTGTCATTGGCATCCCGGCGGCGGTCGACTTCCGTCAAGCGGTGATGCAGCGCTTCGACGAGGAGGCGCCGCCGGCGCTTGTTCTCGAGCAGATCGTCCTGAAGGTACGGGTTGCGCAGCACCACCCAGATGTCACCCAGGACTTCGTAGAGCATGCGCGCCGAGCGGCCGGTGCGGCGCTCGTGCCGCAGCTCCTCGATCAGCGCCCAGTGGCGCGCTCCGAGCAGGCGGATCACGATCTCCCGGTCGGAGAACGAGGTGTAGTTATAGGGAATCTCGCGCAGGCGCGCCGACGGCTCGCTCTCGCGCTCAGCCGCGGGCTCGAGAGGCAACTGCTCCTGGGTGGGTATGGCGTTCATGGGTACTGTCGAAGCCGCGATCCTGTCGCCCTGATCAGGCTGGCTCGCTCAAGGCAGTGCTGTGCTGCCCATCAGATAGCGATCGCATTCGCGTGCGGCGCCCCGACCTTCGTTGATGGCCCATACCACTAGGCTCTGCCCGCGGCGACAGTCACCCGCCGCAAAGACGCCCTTCACGTTGGTCGCGAACACGCCGTGCTCGGCCTGGATGTTCGAGCGGGAGTCGGTGCGGACACCGAGCTCAGCGAGCAGCGGCTGCTCCGGTCCGCTAAAGCCCATCGCCAGCAGCACCAGATCGGCGGCAATCTCGCGCTCGCTGCCAGGCACGTCCTCCGGCGTGAGGCGGCCGCTGGAGTCCTTTTGCCAGGTCACCTCTACCGTGCTGAGAGAGCGGACACCCCGGGCGGCGTCGCCGTTCAAGCGCTTCACCGTCGTGACATACAGGCGCGGATCGGAGCCGAACTTCGCCGCGGCCTCCTCCTGCCCGTAATCCAACTTGTAAACCTTGGGCCACTCCGGCCACGGATTGTCGTCTGCGCGTTCCATGGGAGGCTCGGGCATGATCTCGATCTGCGTCAGGCTCTTGCAGCCCTGGCGCATGGCCGTAGCGACGCAGTCTGTGCCGGTATCGCCGCCACCCACGACGACGACGTGTTTGTCGCGTGCGTGGATTGGGCTGTGATCCGGACCGCCGTTGAGCAGGGCCTTGGTGCTTGCTGTCAGGTAATCCATCGCGAAGTGCACGCCCTGGAGCTTACGGTTCTCGACAAGCAGGTCACGTGCCTGCGTGGCTCCGGTGCACACGACGATGGCATCGAAGTCCTTCAGGAGCAGCATGGGCTCGACGTTCTCGCCGACGTTTGCGCTGCATACGAATTTCACACCTTCCTGCTGCATCAGCTCGATGCGGCGCAGCACTACGTGCTTCTTGTCGAGCTTCATGTTGGGAATGCCGTACATCAACAGGCCCCCCGGACGGTCTTCGCGCTCCAGCACCGTCACCGCGTGGCCGGCGCGGTTGAGCTGGGCGGCCGCGGCAAGGCCCGCCGGCCCGGAGCCGATCACTGCCACTCGCTTGCCGGTGCGCGCGGTCGGTGGCTCGGGCGCGATCCAGCCCTGCTCCCACCCCTTGTCGACGATGGTGTTCTCCACGCTCTTGATGGTCACGGGCGGGGCACTGATGCCGAGCACGCACGAGCCCTCGCAGGGCGCGGGACACACGCGGCCGGTGAATTCCGGGAAGTTGTTGGTCTTGTGCAGGCGCTCGAGCGCCTCGCGCCACAGACCCCGGTAGACCAGGTCGTTCCACTCCGGGATGAGGTTGTTCACCGGGCAGCCCGAGGCCATGCCCGAGATCAGCCTGCCCGTGTGGCAGAACGGCACGCCGCAGTCCATGCAACGGGCGGCCTGGTTGCGCAGGCGCTTCTCGTCCATGTGATGGTGGAACTCCCTCCAGTCGCGCACGCGCTCCACGGGCGTGCGGTCCACGGGGAGCTCGCGCAGATATTCGATGAAACCAGTTGGCTTGCCCATGCTTTAGCCGCTCCTAGGCACAGGGATGTGCCCCGCCGCCGAAGGTGGCTTCATACTAGTTGCCACCGACCCGCGCGAGATCGCGCGCGTTCTCTTCGAAGGCCACCATGATGGCCTCATCGCCGGTCAGGCCTTGCGCGTGCGCCCGCTTCAAGGACGCGATGGCGCGCTTGAAGTCCTTGGGTACGACGGCGACGAACTTAGGCAACAGCCGCTCCCAGCTCTCGAGCACATAGCGCGCGCGGGCGCTACGCGTGAGGTCCCGATGGCGCTCGATCATGCCGCGCACGCGCGCGATCTCCTCCGGGTCCTCCAGCCGCTCGAGGCTCACCATCTGTGTGTTGATCTGGCTCGCGAAGGTGCCCGCTTCATCGAGCACATAGGCGATCCCGCCTGACATCCCGGCGCCGAAGTTGCGTCCTGCCGGACCGAGCACCACTACGCGGCCGCCCGTCATGTACTCGCAGCCATGATCGCCGACCGCCTCCACGACGGCATCGGCACCGCTGTTGCGTACGGCGAAGCGCTCGCCAGCCATGCCGCTGATGTAAGCCTCGCCGCTGGTCGCGCCGTAGAGGCCGACGTTGCCGATGATGATGTTCTCCTCCGGCGCGAACGGCGAGCCGGCCGGTGGGTAGACCACGATCCTGCCGCCGGAGAGGCCCTTGCCGAGGTGGTCGTTGGCGTCGCCCTGCAGCACGAAGGTCATGCCGCGCGGCATGAACGCGCCGAAGCTCTGCCCCGCCGATCCTTTGAAGCCGATCCGAATGGTGTCATCGGGCAGCCCCTCCGGGCCGTACTTGCGCGTGATCTCGCTGCCGGTGATGGTGCCGACCACCCGATTGACGTTGCGGATCGGCAGCTCGGCGCGCACCGGCTCGGCGCGCTCGATGGCCGGGCGGCAGATCTCGAGCAGGGTCGTCACGTCCAGGGATTTTTCCAGACCATGATCCTGCTCGATCTGGCGGAAGCGGCCGACCTCGGGGCCCACATCCGGCTGGTAGAGGATGTTGCTGAAATCGAAGCCCTTGGCTTTCCAGTGATTCACGGCCTTCTTCGGGCTCAGGCGATCGACCCGTCCGATCATCTCCTCGACGGTGCGGAAGCCGAGCTGCGCCATGATCTCGCGGATGTCCTGCGCGATGAAGCGCATGAAGTTGATCACGTGCTCCGGCTTGCCGGCGAATTTCTCCCGCAGCCGCGGGTCCTGTGTCGCCACGCCGGCCGGGCAGGTGTTCAGATGGCAGACCCGCATCATGATGCAGCCGACCGCCACCAGGGGCGCCGTTGCGAACCCGAATTCCTCTGCTCCAAGCAGAGCCGCGATGACGACGTCACGCCCGGTCTTCAGCTGCCCGTCCGCCTCCACGGCGATGCGGCTGCGGAGATTGTTGAGGACCAGAGTCTGATGCGTTTCCGCGATCCCAAGCTCCCACGGCAAGCCGGCGTGGGCGATGGAGGTTTGCGGTGAGGCGCCCGTGCCGCCGTCATGTCCGCTGACCAACACGACATCCGCGTGCGCCTTGGCAACGCCAGCGGCGATCGTGCCGACGCCGACCTCCGATACCAGCTTGACGCTGATGCGAGCCTGGCGGTTGGCGTTCTTCAAATCGTGGATGAGCTCCGCGAGGTCCTCGATGGAGTAGATGTCATGATGCGGGGGAGGGGAGATGAGGCCGACCCCCGCGGTGGTATGGCGGGTCTTCGCGATCCACGGATAGACCTTCGTGCCGGGCAGCTGGCCGCCCTCGCCGGGCTTGGCGCCCTGCGCCATCTTGATCTGCAGCTCCCGCGCGTTGACCAGGTACTGGCTGGTGACGCCGAAGCGACCCGAGGCCACCTGCTTGATGGCGCTGTTCCTCGAGTCGCCATTCGACAGCGGCTGGTAGCGGGCCGGGTCTTCACCGCCCTCGCCGGTGTTGCTCTTGCCGCCGATGCGGTTCATGGCGATCGCGAGCGTCTCGTGCGCTTCCTGGCTGATAGAGCCGTAGGACATGGCGCCGGTCTTGAAGCGTCTGAGGATGCTTTCGACCGGCTCGACCTCCTCGAGAGGCACGGGCTCCGATGGGGCGAACTCCAACAGTCCTCGCAGCGTGGCCAGCGTTCTCGATTGATCGTCGACGAGCTGCGCATAGGACTTGTACGTGGCGTAGCTGCCGGAACGCACGGCCTTCTGCAGGCGATGGATGGACTCCGGGTTGAAGAGGTGATGCTCGCCGTCGGACCGCCACTGATACATGCCGCCCGACTCGAGCGCATGCTCGCTGCTCTCGCGCGTGGGAAAGGCGGCCCGATGGCGCATCAGGACCTCCTGCGCGATGGTCTCCATACCGACGCCGCCGATGCGCGAGGCCGTCCAGGTGAAGTACTGATCGATGATGTCCTGGCGCAGGCCGACCGCCTCGAACACCTGGGCGCCGTGATAGCTCTGGATGGCGGAGATGCCCATCTTGGACATCACCTTGATGACGCCCTTGGTCGCAGCCTTGACGAAATTCTTGCACGCGAGCCTGGCGTCGACGCTCGTCACCAGCCCCTCGTGGATCATGCTCTCCAGGGTCTCGAAAGCCAGATAGGGGTTGATCACCGAGCAGCCGAAGCCGATGAGGAGCGCGAAGTGATGCACCTCGCGCGCCTCGCCGGTCTCGAGCGCGAGACTGACACGCGTGCGCAGTCCCTGGCGAATGAGGTAATGATGCAGCGCGCTCACCGCGAGCAGCGCCGGGACCGCGGCGAACTCGCGGCTGATGCCGCGATCGCTCAGGATCAGAACGTTGACTTCCTCGTCCTCGATGAGGCGCCGCGCCGCCAGACAGAGCTCCTCCACCGACTTGGTGAGACCTTTCTCGCCGCGGGTGGCACGAAACAGAATGGAGAGCGCGCCGACCTTGAGGCCCGGCAGGGAGAGCCGGCGTACCTTGGCGAACTCGTCGTTGGTGAGGATCGGACCCTTGAGCTCGAGCCGCCGGCAGTCCGCGGGCTGCGGCCGCAGCAGATTGCCTTCCGAGCCGAGCCAGACCTCGGAAGCCGTGATCAGCTCCTCGCGGATACAGTCGATCGGCGGGTTGGTCACCTGCGCGAAGAGCTGTTTGAAGTAGTCGTAGAGCAGCCGCGGCCGGGCCGAGAGCGCCGCGAGCGGTGTGTCGTTGCCCATCGAGCCCACCGCCTCGACGCCGTTCTTCGCCATCGGCTCGAGGAGGGTTCGCTGATCCTCGAAGGTGTAGCCGAACGCAATCTGTCGCCCGCGCAGCGTGTTGGGATCCGTCGGCGGCAGCTCGGCGGCCGGCGGGAGGTCCTTCAAGTGCACCAGATGCTCGTCGAGCCACACCCGATACGGATGCTCGGTGGCGACGGTTCGCTTTATTTCCTCATCGCCGATGATGCGGCCTTCCTCGGTGTCGACCAGGAACATACGTCCCGGCTGCAGCCGCCCTTTGCGCACAACGTTCTGCGGTGGTACCTCGAGCACGCCAGCCTCGGAGGCCATGATGACGAGGTCGTCCTTGGTAACGTAGTAGCGGGACGGCCGCAAGCCGTTCCGGTCGAGCACGGCGCCGATCTTCTTGCCGTCGGTGAAGGCGATAGAGGCCGGCCCGTCCCAGGGCTCCATGAGGCTCGAGTGGTATTGGTAGAACGCCTTGAGATCCGGGTCCATGCTCTCGTGGTTCGACCACGGCTCCGGGATCAGCATCATCATGGCGTGCGACAGCGAGCGGCCCGCCAGCACCAGGAGCTCCAGGGTGTTGTCGAGCATCGCCGAGTCGCTGCCGTTCGGGTTGACGACCGGCAGGATCTTCGGGGTGTCCTCACCGAAGAGATCCGAGGCGAAAAGCGCCTCACGCGCCTTCATCCAGTTGAAATTGCCGCGCAACGTATTGATCTCGCCGTTGTGCGCGAGATAGCGGTAGGGATGCGCGCGGTCCCAGCTCGGAAAGGTGTTGGTGCTGAAGCGGGAGTGCACCAGCGCGAGGGCCGTCTCCATGGCCGGGTGCTCGAGGTCGGTGAAATACCTGGTGAGCTGCTCGGTGAGCAGCATCCCCTTGTAGACGAAGGTCTTGTGCGAGAGGCTGCACAGATACCAGTATTCCGCGCCATCGATGGTCGAAGTGCGGATCTCGCTGTAGGCCCGCTTCCTGATGATATAGAGCTTGCGCTCGAATTCAGCCTCATCACGTACGCCAGGGCCGCGTCCGATGAATACCTGGCGGATGAAGGGCTCGCTTGCGCGGGCGGTCTCGCCGAGGGAGCTGTTGTTCACCGGCACGGTGCGCCAGCCGAGGACGATCTGCCCTTCCGACTGAATGATGTGCTCGAATACCTCGACCAGTCGCCGCCGCCGCGTCGGATTGCGGGGGAAGAAGACGAGCCCGCTGGCATACTCCCCGGGACCGGGCAGCGAGAACAGACGGTCCTTCTTCGTGACGTGCTGGAAATAGGCGTGCGGCATCTGGATCAGGACACCGGCGCCGTCACCGGTATTCGCCTCGCAGCCGCAAGCGCCGCGGTGATCGAGGTTGCGCAGCACCTGGATGGCCTGTTCCAGGATACGATGCGACTTGCGGCCTTTGACATCGACGACGAAGCCCACGCCGCAGGCTTCGTGCTCGAACCACGGGTCGTAGAGCCCCTGCTTTCCTGGGGCAAGGTGCGGGGGACGGCGCTGCGCTCCGGGGGCTACCCGGGGGCTGCGCGCTGCGGCACTCCGGCGCTGCTGTCGCATGACTGATCGGCCTCTAGTTGCTGGAAGAGCGGGCGCACGTTTCCACTCGCCGGTGCGAGTCCCACTGGGGTCTCGCCGGCGGTGCCCGCAAAACTGTCTAAAGACTGGAGGCGGATCGCGGCGCTGACCCGGACGCTTGAAGTGGAGTCCGGACCGCGCGTGCCCGTCTGAGCCGCCGATATGGATCCGATAATATCCGCCTCTGGCACCGGGTCAATGGCGGTGGAGGCCTTTTTTCGGAAGTTAATGAAAATTGCAACTTTCAATGTGAATGGCATCGGCAGCCGCCTGCCGGCGCTTCTCGAGTGGCTCGACCGGGAGTCGCCCGATGTCGCCTGTCTGCAGGAGCTCAAGGCCCCGGATGCCGCCTTTCCTGTGGCTGCGATCCGCCTGGCCGGCTACGAGGCCGCATGGCACGGCCAGCGCTCGTTCAACGGCGTTGCCATTCTCGCCCGGGACGTCGCCCTGGTGGAGATCCGCCGCGGACTGCCCGGTGATCCGGACGATACGCACAGCCGCTACATCGAGGCCGAGGTCGGCGGGGTCGTGATCGGCTGCCTCTACCTGCCGAACGGTAATCCGCAACCGGGTCCCAAGTTCGACTACAAGCTGGCCTGGTTCGAGCGGTTCATCCAGCATGCGCAGACGCTCCGCGGTCTCGGCAAGCCGGTAGTACTGGCCGGCGACTACAACGTCCTGCCGACAGACTTCGATGTCTACGACGCGACGAACTGGCGTAAGGACGCCTTGCTACAACCGGAAACCAGAGCTGCGTATCAGCGTCTGCTCGATCAAGGCTGGGTGGACGCCTTGCGCGCGCGCCATCCGGGGGAGCGGATTTATACGTTCTGGGATTACTTCCGCGATCACTGGAAGCGTAATGCAGGGCTGCGCATCGATCATCTGCTCCTCAGTCCGGACCTCGCGCCGCGGCTCATCGACGCCAACGTCGACACCTGGGTGCGGGGCGGTGAGAAGCCGAGCGATCACGCGCCCACGTGGGTGAAGCTGGCTCCGGCCTGAGTTGCCTTCAGCGGGAACCCGGCGGGTACTTTTTGCATTTCTACCCCGATTCCCTAGAGTAGGGCGGTGACCGCACCGACGCGAAGCGAGAAACTGGCTCTGACGGACATCGCCCTGTTTCTGGACGTCGACGGCACGTTGCTCGAAATTGCCGCAACCCCGCGTGCGGTGTCGGTTCCCGACGGCCTGCGCGAGCGGCTACGGGCTCTCTTTCGCGACGGCGGCGGGGCCGTAGCGCTCGTCAGCGGGCGCGCGATCGAGGATCTCGATGCGCTGTTTGCGCCCCTGACGCTGCCGTCGGCGGGTCTGCACGGCTTCGAGCGACGCGGCGCCTCGGGCGATTACCGCAGGCAGCCGCTTCCGTCCGGCGCTGCGCTCGATGCCGCGCGCGGGGCGATGTTGGATCTCGCGGGGCGGCACGCGGGGCTGTTTGTGGAGGACAAGCGATTCGCGCTGGCGCTGCATTACCGCGCGGCGCCGCACCTGGAGGATGCTGTCATGAAGGCTATGGACACTGTGGCGGCCCGACTCGCGGGAGAGCTGGAGCTGCAGCACGGTAAGATGGTCGTGGAGCTGCGCCCTGCCGGTGCGAGCAAGGCGGAAGCCGTGGCCGCGTTCCTTCCGGAGGCGCCGTTTGCCGGCCGCCTGCCCGTTTTCATCGGCGATGATCTGACGGACGAGCCGGCGTTCGCGCTGGTCAATCGACTCAACGGGCTGTCGGTGGTCGTGAGTGCCACACGGCCTTCGGCCGCGCGAGCCCGCCTCACGGATGTGCCCGCGGTCCATGACTGGCTCGCGCAGTTGCAGGCGGAACCGTCCGCCGCGCTGGGCCGGTGGTCCGCTCCCGAGACCGCCGCGCGCGCCGGCGAGGATGATCCGGGGCGGGCGCCGCGAGATGCTCGTTTGCGGAGTCAGTCCTGATGGGGCGGCTGATCAATGTCTCCAATCGCGTCCCGCTGGCGAAAACCGCGGCGCCGGGAGGCCTCGCGGTCGGCGTGCTGGCCGCCATGCGCGCGCGCGGCGGACTCTGGTTCGGCTGGAATGGCGAGACCAGCGGCCAGGAGCCCGGGGAGCCGGAGATCACCACCCGCGACTCGCTGAGCTACGCCACCATCCCGCTGCCGCAGACGCTCTATGAGCGCTACTACAGCGGCTTCTCCAACAGCACGCTCTGGCCCCTCTTTCACTACTTCCTCGCGGGCTTTCGCTACGAAGACCAGGAATACGCCGCTTACCAGCAGGCCAATGCGCTGTTTGCCGCACGGCTCTCACCGCTGCTCGCGGCCGGCGATCTGATCTGGGTGCACGACTATCACCTCATTCCCCTGGCGGAGAAGCTGCGGGCGCAGGGCGCACGCCAGCCGATCGGCTTCTTCCTGCACGTTCCCTTTCCGAACTTCGAGGTGCTGCGTGCGTTGCCGCCGTTTGCGGAGATCGTGCGCGCGCTGCTGGCGTACGACCTGGTCGGATTCCAAACGGAGACCGACCGCAAAAGCTTTCTGGATGCGGTACGCGACGTTTGCGGCACGGAGTCCGTGGGAGAGGGCGGCACGGTGAGCACCGACGGCCGCACGGTACGCACCGGTGTCTACCCCATCGGTGTCGATGTGGAAGCGATCTCCCAGAGCGCTGCCAAGGCGGCCGGCTCCGCGCCGGTGCAGCGGATGATGCAGAGCCTGGTGGGCCGGCGGCTCATCGTCGGCGTCGACCGCCTCGACAACAGCAAGGGACTGCTCGAGCGCTTCCAGGCGTACCGGCACTTCCTCGAGAGCTATCCGGAGCAGATCGGGCAGGTCACCTTCCTCCAGATCGCGCCGCTCGGGCGGCAGAAGGTGCAGGCCTATGTCCAGATCCGGGACGCGCTCGAGCAGAGCTCCGGGCGTACCAACGGCCGCTTCGCCGACGCCGACTGGACGCCGATACGCTATCTCAATCGCAACTTCCCGCATGCAACACTGATGGGGTTCCTGCGTGCCGCGCGGGTGTGTCTCGTGACCGCGTTGCGCGACGGCATGAATCTCGTCGCCAAGGAATTCATCGCGGCGCAGGATCCGGACGATCCGGGCGTCCTCGTGCTGTCGAATCGCGCCGGCGCGGCCTGCGAGCTGACCGAGGCGCTGCTCATCAACCCCTACGACACCAAGGGTATCGCCCGCGCCATCCAGCGTGCGCTCACCATGCCGCTCGCGGAGCGGCGGGTACGCCATGCGACTTCCGTCGCCACCCTGCGGCAGAACGATATTCACCGCTGGCACACTCGCTTCGTCGAAGATCTGCAGGCGCCGCGCGGACGCTCGTTCCCCCGCAGGAGCGCAGAGCCCAAGGACCTTTCCGCCTTCCGGCGTCACTGATCTTCAGGCGCGGGCGCGTCCGATCGAGCTGCGCATCACCAGCTCGAGATCGAGGCGCAAGCGCGGGATGGGCCGCGGCCAGCCGTGCCGATGCGGTCGGTGTTGGATGATGAGGTCGGCGGCGATCCGCGCGATCTCCCGCACCGGCTGACGGACCGTCGCGAGTTGGGGCCAGATCATGCTGGCAACCGGCGCATCATCGAAGCCGGCGATCGACAGCTCCCCGGGCAGCTCGAGTCCCATCTGGCGCGCGGCACAGGCGGCCGCCGCCGCCATGTCGTCGTTGCTGGCAAAAATCGCCGTCGGTCGCGAGCGCGAGCCCAAAATGCGCCGCGCGCACTCCAGGCCGTCGGCGAACTCGAAATTGCCGGTCTGTACGAGCTCAGGCTCGATGCTGACGGCGCGTGCATGCATGGCGTCAGCGAAGCCGAGATAACGCTGCTCGGTCGCACGGTGTCCGGGCGGCCCCAGCATGAAGCCGATGCGCCGGTGCCCCTGCTCCAGCAGCTGCACCGTCATCTGTCGCGCCGCCGCGCGGTCGTCCGTGTCGACCGAGGGTGAGTCGACCGGCTCGCGCATGGGGGCGATGTGGACGGCCGGTACGCCGGACTCTGCGAGCGCCGCGCGCACCACCGGGTGGTCGCTCAACGGCGGCAGCAGGATGGCGCCTTCGAGCCGCAGTTGTCGCACCAGCATGCTCACATCCCGTGCCATCTCCTTGCTCGAGATGTCGAGCGGCTGCACCATCAGATGCAGGTCTGATTCGCGGCAACGCTGCACGGCGCCGGTCTGGAACTCATTGAGGTAGTCGCCCGGCTTGTCGTAGAAGAGGCCGATGAGGAACGAGCGGGCGCCCGCCAGACCCCGCGCGTTGAGATTGGGCTGATAATCGAGCTGCCGGATGGCTTCCAGGATGCGGGCACGCGTTTCACCCCGGACGCCGCGCTCGTTGTTGATCACGCGGGAGACGGTCTTCGGCGAGACCCGGGCGCGATCCGCGACCATTTGGATAGTCGCGGGCCCGTGCCGCTCGCGCATCTCGTTGCTCATCGGGGTACGATAGAACAAATGTCAACGCTGTCAACCGGCGTGTCGGTTTTCGACGTCCTCGTCGTGGTCGTATGCGCCGGAGGCATCGTCGGGTTCGGGCTGGCCGTCTCGCGCCGCAAGGCGCGGGCAGAAGAGTATTTCCTCGCCTCGCGCGCCTCGCGCTGGCCGGCAATCGGGCTCGCACTCTTCGCGTCCAACATCTCGTCGACCGCGATTGTAGGGCTCGCCGGAGCCGCCTACGTCATGGGCATCTGCGTATACGACTACGAGTGGTCGGCCGGTGTCGTGCTCGTCTTCTACTGCGTTTTCCTGCTGCCTTTCGTCCTGCGCAGCCGCGCTTACACCATGCCGGAGTTTCTCGAGCGCCGTTACGACGGGCGCGTGCGCCTGTATTTCGCCGCGCTCAACGTTTTCCTGAACGTTTTCGTGGACTCGGCCGCGGCACTCTACTGCGGCGCGCTCGTGTGCCGGATGCTCTTGCCCGGGGCGCCGCTCTGGGCGACCGTCGCCGTGCTGGCCGGCGCGGCGGGTCTCTACACACTGGCGGGCGGCCTACGCGCCGTGATCTACACGCAGGCGGCGCAAGCCGTGCTGCTGATCGCCGGTGCGGTCACGATCTCGGTCGCGGCGTTCACTCGCGCGGGCGGCTGGCATGCCATCGCGCGCGGCGTCGATCCGGCAATGTTGTCGTTGATCCGGCCAGCCGGGGATCCTGGGGTGCCCTGGCCCGGGCTAGTGCTCGGCATCCCCGTGCTCGGGCTCTATTACTGGTGCACCAACCAGTACATGGTGCAACAGACGCTGTCGGCGCGGAGTCTCGACGACGGACGGGGAGGCGCGCTGTTCGCGGGCTTGCTGAAGCTGACCGTGCTCTTCCTGATGATTCTGCCGGGCACTTGCGCGCTCGTGCTTTTTCCGCACCTGGAGCGGCCAGACCTGGTCTATCCGACACTGATGTTGCGCCTGCTGCCGACCGGCTTCCTCGGGCTGGTCGCGGCCGGCTTCGTCGCCGCCACCATGGCCTCGGTCGCCTCCACACTCAACTCGGCCTCCACCATCATTACCATGGATGTCGTGAAGCGGATCGCTCCGGGGCTGCCGGAAAGTCAGATGGTGCGCATCGGGCGCAGGAGCATGGTGGTGTTGCTGCTGGTAGCCGTGCTCTGGGCGCCGCAGTTGCCGCAATTTGGCACCCTCTGGCAGTACCTGCAGGCGATGCTGGCGTATGCCGTACCGCCCGTGGTCGCATTGGTTCTGACCGGCATCTTCTGGCGCGGCGCCAATGCGGCGGGCGCGGCAGCCACGCTGGTGTTCGGCACGACCGGCGGCATCGTGCTCTTCCTGGTGAACGTGCCATTGCACCTGCTGCATCTTCACTTTCTGTATGTCGCACCGCTCCTCCTGGGCCTGGACACCGTGATCCTGGTTACCGTGAGCTTGTGGAGACGTGCGCCGACGTCCGCGGCCGCCTCGGCACTGGTTTGGACCCCGGCGCATTACCGCGCGGAGACGGAGCGGCTGCGGTCCGTTGCGCTGTGGCGCAACTACCGGGTACAGGCCGTCATTCTGCTCATCCTGACGGCCATCGTGGTCGTGATCTTCAGATAGGCCTTACTCGGCTGCGGCGCCTACCGCTACCCACGCGAGATCGGAGTTGGATACGGATTCCAGCTTGAACGTACGTGCGGCAGCTGCCATCCGCGTCAGCGCTTGTGCCAGCGGCATCGGTGGCTTGGTGTCGCCTTTCTTGACCTTATGGAAGCGCACCGGATTGATTCGCGCGACCACGTAATTGCGCAGATAAGGCGACTTGAAGCCGCGTTGCTGCAATGCCGCAATGACCTTCTTGACCTGTGCGTCGATCTCCAGCAGCCGCGCGGCGTAGTCTTCCCGCTCCCGCAGGCTGCCGCTGAGCGGCTTCTCGCTGAAGCGGTCGACTTTCTTCAGCAGCGCGCTGTAGGCGCCGCCGGCGAAGCGCGACGAGCTCTCGTAGACCACACCCAAAGTCAGAAGCTCGGGGGCCTCGAATTCCGCCGCCAGCGACGACTCGCTGCCGCCTTTCTGCCGCTTCGCCAGGCTGCGTGCCATGCGAATCACCTCGAGGCTCCGGTCGCGCAGGTTGTGCGCCTTCTCGGTGTTCAAGGCGAGGATGCGGTACGCCAGCGCTTCATCCGGTGAGATGAGCGTCGTAATCTGCCGCAGTCCCAGTACCTTCGCCGCCGCCAGGCGGTGCCGGCCGTTCGGCGTCCAGAGCTTGCCATCCTCGCCGCGTACCACGATCAGCGGATCGAGAAACGCGGCCGTCTCCCCTATCTTCTGCGCGAGCCGCTTGGCGTGTGTGGGCGAGAGGTCCCGCTGGAACGGTGTCGGTTGCACTGCCGCGAGCGGTATGCAAGCCAGCAGCAGCGGCCGGCCGCCCATGGGCTCGTGATACGCTCCGATCGGCGCGCCGCCGGCTGCGCGCACCAGCGCCACCAGCTCTGCCACCTCGGGACTGTCGATCGCGACGGCGACCTGCGCTGCCTCCAGGCCGCGCGCATGTGCTCCCGGAGCGAGCTTTCCCCTTGCGCGCTTACTCCCGGATGCGGTCCGGCCGCGCGTGCCGGAGGTCTTCTTGCGAGCTGCCATGGGCGCTACGGTGCACAATACGGCGGTATAGGTCAATTGGCTGCCAGTCGCCTGTGGCGCTCGCAGCAATCTCTGTCGGACTACCGGGTGCTCGGTGCCCCAGGGAACGGCCCTGGGCCGCTCTCTCGTGATTCGGATCTGAAACGTGGATATGCCTAATCCATCATCTGGCGTGGGCGCCGGGTTCCTCCCGGCGCGGCGCTTCGACTCCCAAGGACGCGCGCACGTTGATTTTCGCGCGGTGGCTGCGCTCGCCCTGCCGTTGATGGCCAACAGCGCGGTGCAGATCGTCCTCAATCTCACCGACATGTGGTTCGTCGGCCATATCTCGACTGCCGCACTGGCTGCGGTCGGCGCAGTTCAATGGGCGATCATCGCCGTCGTCTTCATGATCGGCGGCGCCGGAATGGCGGTGCAGACGCTTGCGGCACACGCTCACGGCGCCCGGCGCTATCGGCGCGCGGCACAGGCTGCCTGGACGGCACTTTGGCTGACACTCTGTGCGGCGCCCATTTTCATCGCGCTCGGCGCCGTGGGAAGAGAGATCCTGGCGCCGTTCGGCTTCACGCCGCACATCGCCGATCTGGCGCAGAAATTCTGGTTTCCGCGCGTCGGCGGCGCCGCCTTCGGGGTCGCGGCGTTCGCCATGATCGGCTTCTTCAACGGCATTGGCCGCCCCCGTGTCAGTTTTCTGGTAGCCATCTCGACGGCAATCGCCAATGCCGTCTTCAACTACGTCTTCATCTTCCGGTTGGGGTGGGGCGTTGCGGGTTCCGCGTGGGCGAGTAATGTCGCACAGGCGGTGGGATTTGCGATGGCATTCAACCTGTTTCTCCGAGTGCCGTTCCGCGAGTCCCACAAATCGCACCTGGCGTGGCGACCGCGCAAGCGCCTCATCCGCGAGCAGCTGCGTCTCGGGTTACCGATGGGCATGATGCCCGCGGCGGACGTGCTCGGCTTCTCGGTGTTCCAGATGATGGAAGTGCGGTATGGCACGGTCCCGGGCGCAGCCACGCAGCTGGTGTCCATCCTGACTTCGATCGCCTACATGCCGGGCATCGGCATTGCGACCGCAGCGACCACTCTCGTCGGGCAGTCGATCGGCGCCGGCGATCGGGATTGGGCGATGCGGCTCGGCACCCGGGTCATCCTGCTGGTGGCGCTCGTCATGGGGGGCATCGGCTTGGCGCTTGCGATCGCCGGACCCTGGCTGCTGCCGCTTTTTGCCGGATCACATGACCACAACGCCGCCGCTGCCGCGACTCTCGGCATGCAGCTTCTCTGGCTGGCCGCAGCCTATCAATTCTTTGACGGCTTGAACCTCGGCAGCAGCATGTGTCTGCGCGGTGCGGGGGACGTCAGAGTGCCGGTCGCGCTCGTCTTCCCGGTCTGTTGGCTCGTGTTCCTGCCGCTGGCGCACATCCTGATCTTTGCGCCCGGTCAGGGTTGGTTTCACTTCCTGCCGCAACTGGGTTACGGCGCCCAGGGCGGCTGGATTGCCGTGCTGATTTACATCGTCCTCCTCGGCACGACGCTTTACCTCCGCTGGCGCTCTCGCGCCTGGCAACGAATCCGGATCTAGAGTCGCGCGGTACGACCCTGGGCGACGAGGTCCGGGTGTCGGTACGCTCTGTTGCCACGACCCTTCAGCCCGGACTGGTCGGAATCTTACGTCCGGTGCTTCTGCTGGCGTTGTTACCACTTTTTGCGGGCGCGCAACACCACTCGCCACCCTTTCTGCGCTTTGCTTGCGCCGCGTTGTAGCCCGGTGTCGGCTGATGTATCGTTGTTGGCTTGTGGTACGGGCGGGAGTTTCCAGATGACGAAGTCACTTCTCTTGCCAATCACGGTGCTCGCGGCCGCGGTTGCCGGTTGCGCCCAGCAGCGGCCCGCGCCGGTCTCGGCCGAACTGAACGTGATGCAGGTGGCAAGCGATATGGGTTACAACAGTCCTGAGGTCGTCGATGGCAAGACCCTCTATTGCCAACAGGAGGAGCTGACCGGCTCCATGGTTCCAAAAGTCGCTTGCATCGACGCGGATGAGGTGATGGCCAAGGCGCGGGCGCAAGGGGATGAGCTCAAGTACCTGTTGCAGCCGCCGAATACCGTCGCCAGACCGGGTGGGGGGTAATGACCGTCCTCATTCCAATGATGCGCGGCGTCAGCTCCACGGGATAACGCGCAAATCGTTGTCACTTGGGCGCTGTCGCCCGGCCGCGGGTCCTGGGGCGGCGGACGACTCGCAGCTTGCCGCTGCCGCCGCCGCCACAAAAGAACCGGTCGCCGCCATCGGACTCGAGGCCTGACACTCCGGTGCCCGCCGGCATGTCGATCTGCTCCAGGACTTTCCCGCTTTGGGGATCGATCCGCCGCAGGGCGCTCTCGTCCCCTTCCCACGTTGCATGCCACAGCTCGCCCTCCGTCCAGGTCACACCCGTGACGAAGCGGTTGGATTCGATGGTGCGCAGGACCGCGCCAGTCTCCGGGTCGATCTGATGGATCTTGCGCGCGCGATACTCCCCCACCCAGAGCGTGCCCTCCGCCCAGGTAAGCCCGGAGTCGCCACCGCCGCCCGGCGCCGGAATGGTGGCGAGCACGCGGCCGCTTTCCGGATCGATCTTGCGAATGCGATTCTCGGCGATCTGGAAGAGGTGGCGGCCGTCGAAGGCCGTTCCCGCATGGGCGGTGACGTCGATCGAGCGCAGCACCCGTCCGGTGTCGGGATCGACGGCTTGCAGCTTGTCGCCGGTCGCCAACCAGATGTTGCGGCCGTCGAAACTGACTCCATTGACGCGTGAGGAACCTTCGAACGGCCCATACTCTTGAATGACTTCGGCGGCGGTTCGGTTCATGGAGGCACTCTTCACTCGTGTCGGCGGTCGCCCGACTGAAGGGCACATGCTAGTCGACGGGCAGAGGAGGGGGGAGTAACAAGCTGGTCGCGATTCCCGTCACGGGCGGGATCAGCCAGCGGCGTGCCCGGCCGCGCCCGAAGGACTGCACCTTGCCGGCGATGGCGAGCGCATCGAGGGACCGTTGCACGGTGCGCTGGCTGGCGCGCATCGCAAGTGCCAGGGCGGAGGTCGACCATGACTCGCCGTCCGCCAGCAAGGCGAGCACGTCGGCATGCTTCTCTTCGATGGGCCGTGCCAGAACGACGACCTCGCTCGCGTCACGAGGCGAGAGCGCGAAGCCTCGGGCGGTGGCACTGATGGCCGCCAGCGGCCGCAGCACCGCCCGAAGCCGCGCCATTTCGACTCGGAGCCGCGCACGATGCGATTCATCGGCGGCCTTCAAGCGGAACACGCGGGCAACCAGCGCATCGCGGGACACATCGCCCGGCCAAGCCTCCCCCAATGAGCGCACCAGCGCGAATAGCACCGGGCGCTTCGTGAGCGAGACCGCTTTCTGATCGTGACGCACTACATGGCGGCAGGCATCGACTACCAAAGCGTCGGAAGTCAACAAGGCCTCGACTTCGTCGAGTCGAAGGGGCTGCTCCTGGCCATGTGCGATCAATCGCGCGGCGGGCGCGCTCAACGTAAGGAGTGTGCTCGCGACTTCCGCAGCGAGGGCGGGTATGCCTGATTGGCGCGCCGCATCCACCGCGCGAGTGAGCGCCGCCCGCGCCGGTCCCGTGTGGATGCGGCGCATTGCGATTCCCGCCAACAGAAGCTCGTGGGCGGCCCGCAACGCCGGCGGCACCGGGCCGGGATCGACCGCGGAGAGTGTTCCTTCTGCTTCCGCGAGACGGCCGACGAGAACGAGGTGACGCACTTCCAGATATCTGGCGTGCGCGGCGTTGACCCGGTCGCCGTGCGCGTCGAGCGTCCTTCGCGCCGCAGCGAGGGCTTTTGCCGCCCAGCCGAGATCCCGTGATGCCAGCGCGACCTCCGCCTCGGCGACGATGCACCTGGCGCGCGCCACCGCTTCCCTGGGGCCGAAGGCCCGCGCGGCGCGGCGCAGGAGTGCCCTTGCCCGGGCGTGCTCGCCGAGCTGCGCCATGGCGATGCCCCGAAGTGCCAGGGCCGCAGCGTCTTCGCGCAGCGCAACGCGCTTCAACGCGCCTAGAGGATCGCCCGACGCGAGCGCGCGCGCTGCGGCCGTGATCAGCGAATCCACCGGGGACTAGCGGCCTTTGCGGGGCGGACCGCCGCGCGGCTTGGTCGACTGGTTGTACGGATCGTAGCCCCCGCCTGGGTCGCGATCGGACTGGATGCGAAGCTCCTCGTCCTTCTTGTCCTCGACCTCGAGGTGCGACACCTCCAGCTTCTTCAGCAACCGGGATGTGGCTTCGATGGCGTTACGGCCAGTGTCCTTGAGCCAGTCCCAGACCGCATTGCCTCGCTCGTCATGGCGGACGCGGCCTGTGGGCATCGAATCGTCCTTCGGGGTCGATTGACCGGAACCTGCCTGGCCCGGCGGGGTGGATTTCGGCTTGAATCTTTGCGGAGGGTCCACGGTGCGGTCACCCGACGCCATAATAGCGGCCATAATACGCCATTCGCACGGCGAAGCTGTTGCAGGGGGAAGGTTACATATGAAGGGTCGTTTGGCTTTGACATGTCTGCCAGCTGCTCTGCTCGCGCTGGCGTCCTTCGGTGCCGCGGCCGCTGCCGCGCCAATCGGTCTGACGGACTTCAGGACGCTGGTGCGCATTGCGGCGCCGCGATTCTCGCCTGACGGAACGCAAATCGTGTTCCTCTCCGTGCGGTCGGATTTCGTTCACGACCGCTACGACGCGACGCTCCGTGTCATATCCACCGAGGGAGGCGAAGCCCACACCTTGGTCGAGGACATCAGCGACATCGACATGCCGCTGTGGTCGCCCGACGGCCGGACCGTCGCCTTCGTCGGCAAGGTAGGCGATCGGGAGCCGCAGATCTACGCCGTCCCGGCCGCGGGCGGTACGCCGACCGAGCTTGGCGATGCGCCGAATGGTGTGGAGCAGTATGCGTGGAGTCCGGATGGCAGCACCATCGCCTACGTCACCCCTGACGACTCGCGGCTGAGCGACAAAGACCAGCGCACGCATCACGACCTTTTCACGATCCACGACGACGATTATCTCGCGGATAAGCCGGCTGTCCCGTCTCACATCTGGTTGCTGTCCGTGAAGACGGGCAAGGCGCGCCAGCTCACCCGCGGCGCGACCAGTGTGCTCGAAACCGCGCCACCCATCAGCGGAGGCATTGTCGCACCGTCGTGGTCGGCGGACGGGCAGTGGATCGTCTATGACCAGCAGGCGGACGCCAACGACAGCGACTCAGACCGCACCACGATAGTTGCTGTAAATGTCGCGAGCGGCGAGGAGCACCCAATCACTGGCCAACGTACCTACGAGTACGCGCCGCGGTTCGCCCCGAATGGCAACACGGTTGCCTACCTCTATCTGCACGGGCCCGGCGCGATCAGCGACAACGATTTGTTCGTCGGCTCGCCGGAAGGGAACACCGCTCGCGACGTTAGTGCTGACCTGGATAGAAACGTGCTCGCCGACTTCGCCTGGCTGCCGGACGGCAGCGGTGTCGTGGTGATGGCTGACGATCATGTAGGCAGCAAACTCTACCTCCAGCCCGTGCGCGGACACGGTCATGCGCTGAATCTCGGCACCCTCAACCCGATGGCAGTGACCTCATCGACCACAGGCGCCCTGGCGGTCGTCGCCGACGGCGCAACGCAAGCGCCCGAGCTCTATTTCCTGCGCACGCCGGACAGCGCTCCCGTGCGGCTGACGAACCTCAACAGCGCTCTCGCGGCTTACGCCTACCCCGAGAGTGTCGAAGTGCAGTGGCACGCGCCGGACGGGCAGCCGAACGACGGCATATTGACCTATCCGAACGGATACCAACCCGGCAAGCGCTACCCGCTGGTGGTGTTCAGCCATGGCGGACCGGAAGCCGCCTCCAGCGAGGATTTCGACGTGCCGGAGATCGGCCCCCTGCGCCAGCTGTTCGCCGCCCGGGGATTCCTGGTGTTCGAGCCGAACTATCGCGGCAGCGACAATCTGGGCAATGCGCACGAGCACGCGATCTTCCGTGATCCTGGTGTCGGGCCGGATAGCGACGTAGTCTCGGGCATCCGGATGCTCGAGGGCAGGGGTATCGTCGACAGCTCGCGGATCGCCGCCGTCGGGCACTCGTACGGCGGCTATATGACGGGATGGCTGATCTCGCACCAGCACTTCTGGCGCTGCGCGGTCGTGGCCGACGGCGCGCTGGACTGGACGGAGGAATACGAGCTCTCGGGCGCCGGCAATCTCGCCTGGACCCGCGACTCGCTTGGCGGCGGTCCCTGGGACAAGCAGAGCGCCGCACTCTATCGCACCGGCTCCCCCATGACCTATGCGGGCGATATCACCACGCCCACCCTGATCCTTTCCGGCACCGACGATGTCACCGTGCCGATCACCGAATCCTTTGCGCTCTACCACGCGTTGAGCAGTCGCGGCATCGCGGTGAAGTTTCTAGGCATCCCCGGCGGCCACCACTCGCCGCAGGATCCGGTGCACGCGGAGCTCTACTACCGCGCGATCGCCGATTGGGTGGTGGCGCAGCTCGGCTCGCGCTGAGCAGACGCCGCGCGTATCGCTAGGGCGGGGTGTTGCTGACCGCGTTGGGGGGGTGGGGGGTGCCATTCGGCGCCTGGCTCAGGTACTTGAGCTCATCCCCTTGCGCTTGGGCTTCGGACAGCACCTGATCCGAGCTGAGGCAAGTCTGCTTTGGAACCATGGTGCCGGTCGCCTCCTCCTGTTTGCAATAGAAGGTCTGGCCATTGACGACCTTCGGAATGTTGTAACCGAGATCGGTTGCCGCCTGCATCACGGTCAGTTCGGCTGAGAGGGGCGCGGGCGGCTGATGGGCGCAGCCCGATGCCATGACGGCGACTGCCGAAAGTAGCCCGACCGGCAAGAGAAGCGACTTCGTCATCTTCAAACTCCCAAACGTGTCCTAAGGTGCCAACAATACATGAGTCGGCAGCTGGCGACAACGGAGCCGGCTGCCAAACAGTCGGCGGCGGATGTTGCTGTGGACGCGGGGTGCCCGTTAGCGGTATTCGCGCGGCAGCGGCGCGTAGGATGCCGGGAACAGCTGCTCGAGGCTCGCGAGCTTCGGCAGGTCGTTGATCTCAATGTACTCCAGGTGCGGATTCTTGATCATGAAATCCTGCTGGTCGAGGCCAACGGGGTTGAAGCTGGAGAATGCATCGACGCGGGTCACGATCGGCTTGGCAAAGACGTTGGCGTGACCGAGCTGCGCGATGTACGCCTGCGCGATGCGGTGCTGTTCCTCGCTCATATAGAATATGTTCGAGCGGTAGCCCGCGCCAACGTCGGGACCCTGACGGTTTAACTGGGTCGGATCGTGCACTACGGAAAAGAAGATCCGCAGCAGCTGGCCGTAGCTGATGACCTTGGGATTGAACGTAATCAGCACCGATTCGGCACCGCCGTCGTCGTCGCTGTGTCCAGCGGTGAATCCGGCCACTACGCGCTCGATGCCCTTCACGTGCTCGAAGATCCCTTGCGTGCCCCAGTAACAGCCGCCGGCCAGGTCCGCTTTCTCGGACGTGCCGGAAACGTGGCTGACGCCGACGGCAGGCGGTGGGATGACCGTCGGCCGTTCCTGTCCCCAAGCGGTGCCGGCGCCAATGAGGAAGGCGGCGACGGTGAGTGACCGAAACATGGTGCTTTCTCGACTCGAGGGCATTACCCGATGCGGCTGACGCCACGATTCTGCCGCACCCCCGGACGGCCCGACAGGACCATTATCCCCAGGGGACCGGACCACTATCGCGGCTCAGTCGCTGCGGCCGACCCGCAGTTTCGCAGCCGCGCCTTCGTGCGCCACTTCCAACGTGAACTCGATCGGGCGGCAACAGATGGCGCAATCCTCGATATAGCTCGCCGAGCCGGAGCTCGGGTCGACTACGGTCTCGAAGCGCTCGCCGCAGTAGGGACATTGCACGGTCCGCAGCTCCGGGCTCGCGGCGCGGTCGAGCGCCGCTGGGTCGTCGCCTGGCTCGATCACCGGCTCCAGGCCATAGAGCGCGTCCAAATCCGGCGGGTTGTCGTTACGAGCCGGCACGACACTCACCCGGGTCAACGACGATCGCCGCGATGAATATCAGCGCTTCGGTGAGGACCGGCAATGCATGGCCGACGTTGAGCGTCCCGGGCATGTCTTCGTCCGGTATCCGCCGTGTGAACTTCAGGACCGCGGTCGTGGGCGCGAAGTTGCCGATACCCAGGGTGTCGAAGAAGCCGGTGACGAATCCGAGGGCAAGATCGGACGCGCGGGGACCCGCAGGTCGGGCGGACGCCGACTCCGTACCTGCTCTGCCTGCGCCTGCCGCCTCCTCGGCGGCGGCCAGCTGGCGCTCGAGCTGCGGCCAGCGCCAGACGAACCCCAGCGCGACCGCGGAGAGCAAGCCGAGCAGGACGCGAGTAATGCCGCTGACGGGTGGCGTCAGATAGGCAATGAAAGCGACGATAGCCATGCCCAGCGCGCCGAGTAACGCGCGCATCGCACGGCTCATCGCTCTAACCCCGTCATGCCCCATTCTCGCATCGCTGGGCCGTTCACGGCCGACGCCACACCGTATAGCATGGGCTCTTCGGCGCAAGTCCATCGCAAGAGAACTTCCCATGCCATCTCCGCACTCCTCGCCGAGCTGCCCCTGGTCCGGTGTGATTCCCGCGGTGACCACCCAGTTCGACTCCGAGCTGCGGGTCGACCTTGCCGCCACCCGCGCAGTGCAGTCGGCATTGATCGAGGACGGTGTGCACGGCATGGTGGCGCTGGGGACGGTCGGGGAGAATAACTCGCTGAGCGCGGAGGAAAAGCGCTCCGTATTGCGCGCCGCGGTCGCGACGGCAGGCGGGCGGGTGCCGATCATCGCGGGCGTATCAGAGCTCACCACGGCCGCGGCGGTGGCATTTGCCCGGGACGCGGAGGCTCTTGGCGCCACCGGTCTCATGCTTCTGCCTGCCATGGTCTATGTGCCGACGGCCGGCGAGCTGGAATTTCACTTCCGCACGGTGGCCGCGGCGACGCGGCTGCCGATCATGCTGTACAACAATCCGCCGGCCTACCGTGTGAGTATCGATCTGGAGACGCTCGGCCGCCTGGCGGATGTGCCCAACATCGTCGCGGTCAAGGAGTCCGCGCCCGACCCGCGGCGCTTTACCGATGTCGTCAACGCGTGCGGCGAGCGCTTCGTGTTGTTCGCTGGCCTCGATGATGTCGTCTTCGAGGGTGTTTTACTCGGTGCGCGCGGCTGGATCTCCGGTCTCACCAATGCCTTTCCGCGCGAGTCGCTGGCGCTTTACGAGGCGCTGCAGGCCGGCGATCTGGCCCGGGCTCGCAACATCTATCGTTGGTTCATGCCGCTTCTGCACCTCGACGCCGGCCATGATCTCGTGCAGTCGATCAAGCTGGCCGAGCAGATCATGGGCCGAGGCAGCGAAAGAGTGCGACCGCCGCGTCTGGCGCTCGCGGGAGCGCGGCGCGAGGAGGTCGCCGGCCTGGTTGAGCGCGCCGCCGCAACGCGCAATCGGGTCGCTTGACCGCCCCGACAGCTTGTGGAAGAGGTCAGATTCAGGAGCATCGTGCCGGGGCTCGAGTGCCTCAGCGATGTCACCCTGCCGCGTCATCGGCATTTACGCGCTTACGCAACGGTCGTCGTCAGCGGCACGTTCGAGGAGTCAAGTTACGCGGGAAGAGTCCGCGCGACCGCGGGTGACGTGCTCGTTCACCCCGATCTCGACGCGCACGCGAACCATAGCGTTTCTTCTACCGTCAGATTGATCAGGCTGCCCTGGCTCGACCGCAATGGCATTGGCAGTCTGCGCCACGTGGATGACCTGGACGAATTCGTCCGCGTCGCGGAAAGGGACGTCCATGAAGCCGGTGCGCTTCTCGTCGATGTACTCAATGCCGGGCCTCAGGGCTGCGCGGGTGAGCAAAACGATTGGCCCGACCGGCTGGCGGGCGATCTTGCCCGCAACCCATCGACGAGCCTGGGAACATGGGCGGATTGCCATGGCCTGGCGCGAGAGACGGTGTCTCGCGGCTTTACCAAGGCTTACGGCATCGCGCCTGAGGTATTCCGGGCGGAGCTGAGAACCAAGGCCGCATGGTTTCGAGTGACACACGAGTCGGAGCGCCTCGGCATCATAGCGGCTGAAACCGGATTCGCCGACCAGGCTCACATGAGCCGCTGGGTGCACCGACTCACGGGCCTGTCTCCCAGCGCATGGCGTCGCAAAGCATGCCTAGCGTAACTTCTTCCAGACCAGATCTTCGTTGTTGCGCCGCTGGACGTACGCGACCACGTTTCCGTTACCGTCATATTTGAACAACTCCCGGCCCTCGACGCCCGGGCTGAAGAAGATGTCCGTCGCTTCCGGTATCAGCTCCCGCTTCTGTTTTCCGATCTCCTGCGCGTACAGCTTCGACCCATCGCGCGTGATCCGCAAGGTGACCTTCGGGCCAAGGCGGTAACTGCCCAGGTAGCGCGGATATCTGCTGACATCCGCCACGCCAGGGGCAGGATCGGCGTAATAGCGAAGTACCTGCTCGGCAATGATTTTCCATTCGTTGCCTCGCTCGAGCCAGGTATCCGTCTCATGATATTTCGCTTTGTTGACTTGCCCGAAAATGATCTCCGTCTCATCGAGGTCATAGGCGAAGACCGCAACTTTTCCCTCGATACGACTTTGCGGGTTGATCACCTTGAGCGTGGCGATGTCTCCCGCCGGTACCGGCGTGATTTCCTTCACCAGCCTCGCTTTGTCCATGGCCCGTCCGCGTTCATCGAAAATCAGCGCATCGCCATAAAACTGCTGCTCGAAAGGCCCCTTGTTTCCCGGCGCAACCGCATCCATGCGTTGCTGCGTCAACCGCAGCAGGGCGCCCTGAGTCAGCGTCGCGGCGGTGGCCTGCGTATGCCACGTCGAGGCCGCCGTGGCGACAACGGAAAACGCGAACAAGAGGAGCTTTTTCATGGTACGCGCAAATCCTTCAGGGTGTGCCGGGCATCGTTGCGGTCATCCATGATCACGGCTTGCTTTGCGTCCAACTCGATTGCCGGCGTGAATTGTTTGAGCTTGAACACGTCGACCAGGTGATCGGCCACTTCGTGCACCGGCAGGTAGGGGTCATCCAACGCGGCGCCGACCGTACGGCTCAGTGCTTGCGCATCGAATCGTTGCAGCTCTCCTTTGAGCCGCGGCAGATCCGTCAGCGCGTGCTCACGGATCCTCTGGGGCGTGCCCGGCCGCGCATAATCAAGAAGGATTTGGGCAGCCTGCGCATTCTTGCTTGCAGCCATTGCATCCAGCAGCCCCACGGCCACGATTTCCTGGTGCTTGGATTGCGATTCGGAGCGCAGCACGTTGAACGCGTGCGCGTCCCCTGAGCGACCCAATTGCACGGCGGCGGCCGCTTGAACCGCATAGCTCGGGTCGTTGCGCAACACCTTGATCAAGGTAGCGATGAGCGCCCGATCGCCGAGAAAGTTGCCCGTCGCGCTCACCGCTGCCGCGCGTACCCGACTGTCGGGCTGACTCATGGCGCTCAGCAATGCCTGCTTCGCCTGCTCGGACTTGCCGGCCCCGAGGCTGGAAGCCGCCTGGATGCGTACCGCGTAGAAGGAATCGTGGTCCAACACGCTCGCCAGCACCTGGACACAGCAACTCGGGTCCTGCCGCAGTCTGTCGCCGAGCTGCTGTGCCGCCCAGAGTCTGCTCATCATGTGAGGATCGCCGCGAGCTTCGCCGCTCAGTTCCTCGACCGTCTTGTCGAAGACGACGGTCTTGTAGAGAATATCGTCGGGGTCGAAATCGACCCACGAAGGCGCAAACGACAGCGGCACGGTGAATTGCTGCTCGGCGCTGTCGTCCCGAACCTGAGTTTCAAGTCTTTGACCCTGGTTCCCGAAAAATGCCAGTACGACCGGCATATCGAACACGGGCGTATTCGCGTTCACCTGTTGCGTTTGCGCGATCTTCACCACTTCCACCTTTCTACCGGGATCGTAACTGGCGCCGACACGGTAGTCGGGATGGCCGCCCTTGAATACCCACTCATAAAAGAACCAGCCGAGCTCGTTGCCGGTTCGCGTCCAGATGCTGCGCAGCAGCTCGGTGGAATCCGCTGTCTGCGCCGCGTGGGTCGTGAGGTAATAATTCAACGCCTGGAAGAGGGTCTCGTTTTGCGACGCCGGCGATTGCATCGCGCCACTGCCGTCGAGAACGTAGCGCATCATATCGAGGACGGAGGCGCCCTTCTCGTGCGTGATCTGCTCCAGCATATCGAGGGGATCGACATAATTGCGAGCGACCAGGGGCCGCGGACCGCGCGCTGCCTCCACCTCGAGGGCATCGCTCTGGTCGTTGTATATTTCATAGCGATATGCATCGTTGCCATCGCGGTACTGCGTATAGAGCGCGGTCATGTAAGTGGCGAATCCCTCGTTCAACCAGATATTGGCCCAGTCTCGGCCCTGCGCATAATCACCGAACCAATGCTGCCCCAGCTCGTGCGCAACCAGAGTGGTCATCGGGTCGTCTATCTCGGCCTGGGCGTCGTGCAGTGCCGCGTCGGTCAGCGTCGTTGCGCTGACATTTTCCTGGCCGCCGAAAATGAAGTCGCGGACGGCCACCTGATCGTACTTCTCAAACGGATATTCGACGCCTGTTGCGCGCGAGAAGAATCCGATCATGTCCGGTGTCAGATGAAAGAGTCGCTTCACTTCGGCGGCAGCGACCCCTCTGGGGACGTAGTAGTCCACGGGCTTTCCCTTGTAGCTGTCCGAGGTCTTTGCCCATGGGCCGATCGCCAGTGACAACAGGTAGGAACTATGGGGAACGCTTTCGACCCAATCGTACGTCACTTGACCTGCGGCGCGCTTCACGCTCAGCAGTTTTCCGTTGGAGACGACCACCTGCCCCGCGGGCACCGTGGTGACGGTTTCGCTGGTGGACATGTCGTTGGGGTAGTCCCAACATGGAAACCAGTAGTGGTTGAACTCCGGCTCTCCCTGCGTATAAATCTCCCTGGGCGCGTCGGGATCATTCCTCCCGGGATTGACGAAGAAGAGCCCTATCCTGGGATGGCCGTGATATACGATGCGGATGTTGAGCGAGTCCGCGGGCCCATGAGGGTGGTCCAGTCTGATCCACAGGCAGTGATCGTCCGTCGTATACGCCAGCGCTTGCGGTGTACCCGCCGTCGACGCCATCGTCACGGAGTCAATCGTCAGCTCGGCGCTGTTGATGCAGAACCGGTCGAACCCCGATTCAAAAGGCCTGAGGGTGACCCGTTCATCGCCGAACACCTCTCCCCTGGATTGCGAGAAATGCAGGCTGAGCTTGTAGTTCTCGACGTGATAGGTGCGGCTCGGCGTCCATCGCAGCTTTCCCGGATCGCGGCTCTCGCCCGCGCTGGCCAGGCACCCGCAGGCGAGCGCCACAAGCCATGCGGCCGACCACAGTGACGGCGAGAGCCAGGGAGGGCCGAGCTGGCGTCGTGGCTGTTTCATGCGGTTTAGGGTGCCTTGACGGATCAACGGCGTCTTGAACGCATTTGATGCTGACGGAGAAATCGCCTTGGCACGCGCCCTGCTGACTCACGACGCGCTGCTGCTGCCGGGCGGTGTGGCCAATCCGGATCAGCTGCGCATGATGCCCAAGGCGGTGCAGCTCGTACGCGCTTTCTTCGAGAGCGGTAAGCCCGTCACCGCGATCTGCCACGGTCCCTGGACTCTGATCGATGCCGGGGTCGTGCGCGGCCGCACGCTGACCTCCTGGCCTTCGCTGAAGACAGACTTGATCAATGCCGGAGCCATCTGGGTCGACCAGGAAGTCTGCGTCGACCGCGGACTGGTTTCCAGTCGCAAGCCCGCCGATCTTCCGGCATTCAACCGCAAGATGATCGAGGCATTTGCCGGCGGCCAGCAGGCGCGCGCGGAGGTGCCTCGGCGCGGGGCGCGCGTGTTATGATCTAGCTCACGTTCCAAGGCGCGACGGTTGCGTCGCGATCCACGGTCAGTCCGATCGCCGCGCATGATTTTCGAACTGAGGATCCTGCTTCGCACCCTGATCCTGCCGCCGGCGTGTCTCCTCATCCTCGGCGTCCTCGGGCTACTGCTGGCGTGGCGGTACCGGCGGCTCGGCATGGCGCTCGCCGCCGTATCTCTCGCCGCTCTCTGGCTCCTCGCAACACCCGTGATCGCCGACGCCCTGGAGCGGATGACGGATCATTATCCGGCTCTGGACCTGGCTCATCCGGTTGCGGCGCAGGCGATTGCGATCCTGGGCGGCGGCGGTTATCGGAGGTATGCGCCGGAATATGGCGGCCCGGCGCCGGAATACGCGTTGTACGATCGCCTCGCCTACGGCGCTTATGTCGCCCGACATACGGGGTTGCCCGTCCTGGTGACCGGCAACGGCGCCGAGGCGGTCACCATGCAAGTCTCACTCTCCCGCGACTTCAGGGTGCAGGCAAAGTGGGTGGACTCGGCTGCGCAGGATACATACGACAATGCCCATGACTGCGCGCGCATCTTCCGCGCCGCGGGCATTACGCGCATCGTGCTCGTCACCAGCGATACCCATCTCTGGCGTGCGGCGCACGAGTTCGAAGCGGCGGGCCTGGGTGTCGTTCCTGCGCCCACGGATGTCTGGGCGCCGCGGGAAATCGGCACGATGCGTTTCGTTCCCGCGGCGAACGGCCTGATGCGCTCATACAATGCCGTTTATGAGCTGGAGGGCGAGGGTGTCCGCGACCTGCTCGTCGCACTTCACCTGCGACGTACGATCCGGTGATCGACGCCGGCGTCGAGGTCTATCGCTCCTTCTTCCGTCGCGACTGCGAGGACCGCGCCTTCATGTTGGGTGCCGTGGGTGTCGTCAGCGCGATCGAGCTCCGAGACGACGGTTTCATACTGGAAGTCGCCGCGCCGGATGCGCAACGGGCGCTAGGTCATTTGGGGCAATACGAAACGGAGAACCGCGCACCCGAGCCGGTACCCGACGGCCCTCCATTGCATTCCCAGGCCTGGGTGGGATGCGTGGCCTATGCGGCCTGGCTGCTGGGCGTTGCGTATGCCATTTCCAACGGCCTGGTCCGCCTCGATGCATTCAACACGGGGGAGCTGGATGCCGCGCGCGTGCAGAGGGGGCAATGGTGGCGCGCCTGGACTGCGCTCACTCTCCACGTGAGTGGGCCTCATCTTGCGGCCAATCTGGCTGCCGGCCTCTGGTTCGGCTATCTCGCGGGACGCCAGCTCGGCGTCGGCATGGCATGGCTGCTCATCGTGGCCGGCGCGGGTATCGCGAATTTGCTGGAAGGGCTATTCGGTCCGCCGTGGCATCAGTCGGTCGGTGCCTCCACGGCCGTATTCACCGCACTCGGCCTGATGGCGGCATATACCTGGCGGGAGCGCTTTCGGCCGTCTCAGAGTTGGGTCCAACGTTGGGGTCCGCTGGTGGCCGGGATCTGCCTTCTCGGCTGGTTGGGCAGCGCCGGCAAGCATACCGATATCATGGCCCATCTCCTCGGCTTCGGCATCGGAGTGTTGCTCGGCGCAATAGCCGCGCTACCCGCCGTCAGTAGCCGCCTGCACCGTGCCCGCCAGTGGCCTGCCGGGCTCGCGGCGATCGCCATCCTGGCCGCCGCCTGGGGTCTGGCCCTCGCCAGCTGAGTACTTCCACCAAGACCTCAGACACTGCCTTCGGTCTCGACTACCAGAATCCGCGCCTCGCCCAGCGGATGAGCCACGTGCTCGGTGCCGACAGTGGCGTGAAAGATGTCCCCGGTCTCCAGCAGGGTCGATGTCTCGACGCCCGACACGCGGTAGCGCATCTCCACACATCCATCGAGAACCACGAAGACCTCCTCGCCCTCATTCACATGCCATTTGTAGGGCTGATCCGTCCAATGCAGGCGGACCGTGATCCCATTCAACCTGGTGACATCGAGCGCTTCCCAGGGTCTTGCGCCCTTGAACGCCTTGCTACGAATGACCTTCATGACACATCCTCAACTCGCGCCGTTGGGTATAGACTGCGTGCACCGAGATTGTGGCGCGCGGGCATTGACGATCATACGATATCCAATATGCGTCGAATGATTCTACTGACTCTGTTCTGCCTCGCGGCAATCCCCGCGCACGCTACCACCCTGACTCCGGATCAGGCCGCGGAAAATCAGCACGTGAAGCCGTTCAGGATCGTCGGCGGTGTCTATTACGTAGGTGCATCGGATGTCGGGTCCTACCTGATCAGTACACCGCGGGGGCTCATACTGCTCGACGGCGGGTTCGCCGAGACCGCGCCACAGATCGAGCGCAACATCCGGCAATTGGGCTTCAGGCTGTCGGACGTGAAGATACTCCTCAACGGCCACGCGCATCCCGACCATGCCGGTGGGCTGGCGGCGCTGAAACGTGACACCGGAGGGAGGTTCTATGCAATGGACGCGGAAGTGCTCCCGTTGGAGCACAACGGCCAGGGCACGTTTTACCGCGGACATGAAAAGCTTTTCGAGTCCATTCACGTCGATCATGTCCTGCATGACGGTGACAAGGTCACACTGGGAGGCGTGACTCTCACGGCGCACCTCACGGCTGGACACACGCCGGGATGCACTACATGGACGATGCAAGCCCGCGAGGGGAGTGCGGCTTACGACGTCGTATTCATGTGTCAGCTCAGCCTCATGGACGATCAGCCTCTTGTGCACAACGGCACCTATTCGCCGGTCGCCAGGGAGTACGAGCGCACGTTTGCGGTGCTTGACCGCATGCCGTGCGATGTATTCCTTGGGGAGCACGGTTATATGTTCGACCTGAAGGACAAGTTGGCGCGCGACGCCGCTCATCCGGCGATGAATCCCTTCGTCGACCCCGCGGGGTGCAAGCGATTCATCGAGCAGTCGCAGCATGAATTCGCGACCGAGATCGAGCGGCAACGACGCCTGCCACCGACGGCGAAGCAACACTAGGCCGGAAACTGGTGCCGCAGACTCGCGTGCACGGGAGGTGCAATCGTTTTGGATCTAACCCACGAGTAGTGCCGCCAGCTGCCGCTCGAAATCGGCCGCCGTCCGCTCGAGCGCGCCGAGCGATCCGGCGCGAACGACGGCGATCGCCATCCGAAGGTCGAACTCCTTCGGCTGCGAGAGCGCCATCGGCGAGCGCGTGAGCCACTCCGACCCTGAGTAGGCCGTAGGGCTCGGTCACTGGCGGGGTGATGGCTTTCAGCGCTTGCGCGCGCTCGAGCAGGTCTCGGGCTCGCTCGAGAACACGCGTGCCGAGCGGTGTCAGCCGTGGCGGCTTTACGGTGCGGTTCAACAGGGTTGCGCCGAGGGCGGCTTCCAACCTTTGGATCTGGCGCGTTACGGCGGACGGCGTGCGGTAGAGCCCGGCGGCAGCTCGGGCTATCGAGCCGGCCTCCGCGAATTCAACAAAAGCATTAAGGTGAGCGTCCGGGTTAACCAGCGCTTTGCGCTGAAGGACGTCGCCGAGGCCCACACGGCCATGGAAGCGCGAGCGACGTCCGGTTCCACCATTCTCATTCCCTGACACCGATCCCGAGGACTACGCGAGACCAAGACAGCAATCACCTCGCACCAGCTCCCGCCTGCGGTGGGCCTGTTCTCGCAGGCGATCCGAGCGGATGGCTTCCTCTCCAGTCGCGTCACGGCCCTTCGACCGTGTACCCCATGCGTCGCAGCGTCTCGAGTGTTCCGTTCAGCCCGAGCAGTAGGTCCATCGATTGCAGCGCGAGCGTCGTGCGGTTCTGAGCCAGCGCCTGCACTGCGGCGCTCATCCAGTCCTGCTGTGCCTGGGCAACGAGCGCGCGCACGCGCGCGGACCCCGACACCGCCTCGAGGCAGGTGGCGCGATTGTCGATGTGCGGCAGGTTGCGCAGCAGCGCGACATCACCGAGCGCCCAGGCACGGGCCCGCGCCTGCATCGGGCCGACGTCGGTTTCGAGCCGCGCCACCACGGACTGCAGGCAGGCGATCTCCGCCGAGCGGGGAACCTCGGTCAGGTCCTTCATCACATCGACCGGATCCTTCACTAGAAGCTTGTCACGATGAATGGGCACGCTTTCTTGCCGCGCGAGGCGCAACACGGTCTGTTGTATGTCATTGTGAGGAGTCAGGTCGGAAGCCCCGAGGGCGTCGTCGTAGAGTCGGCGCGCCGCGAGGATCGGGCGCAGTTGCTCGATGCGGTGGTCGCGCGGCGCGAAGCGCAGCTTGAGCGCGCTGAAGCGCGCGTACAGGGCAGGCGGCAGCACGGCCTGCAGAGGCACGTGACCGGGGTTCGTCTGCGCCTCGCGCCACAGTGCGTACAGGCGCAGAGCGGTGAAAGGATGGAAACCGATGCCCACCGATGGCCACGCGGGGATGACCTCCTGGGTGTGCCGCAGCAGTCCCTCGATGTCTGCAGTTTGCCAGACCATGCGTTTCGGCAGCGGCTCCACGGTGCCGAGCAACCAGAGCGCGTGCCCGTCTTTGCTCACCCGCCAGAGCTTCGGGCCGAGATAGCTGCCGGAGATCACTACCTGCAGGGGCGCGGCAATCTGCGGCGCGGTTTCCGTCTGCAGGGCGGCGGCCGACATCGCGGGGCAGAGGAGTGCGGCGGCGGCGAGCAAGCCCGCGAGGCCGCCGCGGCGAGGCAATCCGATCGACGTCACTGCAGTAGCTGCGACATCAGTTGATCGTCGGTGGAGCAAGCGGTGTCACGTCCGTCGTATGCTCGTAAATACGAGTGAAGGTGAGTTTGGTCCCGCTGCCGCTGAGCCGCACCGTCATCGAGAGTGTGCCGTCACTCCTCATGCTGAAGGTCTGGATGATCTCCGCTCCGAACTGCGGCCTGGTATCGATCACGTAGTCGGTCCCCTTCCAGCCTGTGAACTGCTGGGCATCGCCCTGTACCGCGGAAATGTCGCTCTCGACGCCCGGCGTGTACTCGTCGGAGGAGTCGCCCGACACCACCGTGAAGGCATCGGCGCTGACTTTGATCCTGAGATAATCGCCCTGCGGCACGTTCGACATCAGCTCATCGACGGCCGAGTAGCGGGGCGGACCGCCGACACCGAGCCCCAGATCACCACCTTCCTGCCCGGTGGAACTCTCGCCCTGACCGCCGCCCTGACCGCCGCCCCCCATCCGCCGCCCGCCATAGCCGCCGAGCCCTGGTGTTTGCCCTTGGGTTTCGTGTCGCGCCTTCGCCTGCTGCGCATGCAATTCCGCGACTGCTTTGCCGAGATCGTCGCTGCGGGCGGGATCGAGCTTCCAATCGCCGGCGAGGCGTATGCCGGCTGGCAGTTGCGAGGATAGCCGAGGCCCCCCAGTACAGCCGGTGAGGAGTGCGGCCGCGATCAGGGCGGAGGCGGCTACAGGCAGCGCGCTGGCTCGGATTGACGACATCGAATGCTCGGGGTGGGGACTGGAAAGAGCGCCGCGGAGTTCGACCGCCGCAAACACGCCTAAGTTCTGGACGCCGCTGCCCGCGAGGCCAGCGTCTCGATCCGCTTCCAGTCGCGAGCCGTGAGCGCGTCCGCTGGCGACAGCCAGGAGCCTCCGGCACAGAGCACGTTCGGCAGGTCGAGGTAGGACTTCACGGAATCCTGAGTGATGCCCCCGGTGGGGCAGAAGCGAGCCTGCGGGAAAGGGCCCGCGAACGCCCTGAGCATCGCGGCGCCGCCCGCAGGGCCGGCCGGAAAAAATTTGAAACAATGATAGCCGGCGGCCAAGCCCTGCATCAGCTCCGACGCCGTCGCTACCGCAGGCAGGTAGGGTATGGACACCGATGCCGCCGCGGACAGGAGGCACGGTGTCGCGCCCGGCGAGATCGCGAAAGTGGCACCCGCGCCTGCCGCAGCCCGCAGGTCCTCGATGGACAGTACCGTTCCCGCGCCTACCGCGATCTCCGGCACCTGACGCGCGATCGCCTCGATCGCACCCAGTGCAGCAGGCGTCCGTAGCGTGACCTCGACAACGCGGAGGCCGCCGCGCACGAGCGCTCGCGCCAGCTCCGGAGCGAGTTCCGCCTCCTCGACGACGACCACCGGCATGACCGGCGACAGTCTCAGGATTCGCTCGATTTCCGCGCTGGGGGGCATGGGCTCCGACTCGATGCTTTGCCTACACCCGCTATCGTGCAGCAAAATGGCGCCATGCGACAGCGGGCGCTACAAGTCCTTCTGCTGGTTCACGCCATCGAGCAGGCCGACCTGGCTGGCGACGCCGTCTCCCACGACGACCGCGCCCAAGCCAGCCGGGCGGCGGCCGACGGCCGTCCATTGCCTGCCGCCGGCATCACGCCGGCACAGATCAGCGGTGAGGCGGAGCGCTTTCTGGTGCGTCGTGCGGACCTTCTGCTGACGCGATTGCGGGTCCGATCGCCCGGCGTCGATCGTGTCCTTGCCGCCGCCTCTGGCGCGACCGGTCTCGATCGTACGATTCTCCTCCTGGGATTCGTCCTGGGTGCGGTGATTGCCTGCGCCGGCGGCGGCCGGATCGACATCTTCGCGTATCCACTCATCGGCCTTCTGCTCTGGAACCTGGCCGTGTACGTCATCCTGATCGTCAGGGCATTCCGCTTTCCCAGACGGGTCGGTCAGACTGCGGAAGCCGCGTCGGGGCGCCAGACCGTGGTGGTCCAGCACGATGGATCTTTCCGCCGCTGGCTCGCACGGCTCTATGCCAAGCGAGTGCACGCCCGCATCGACGCCTTCATCAGCCACTCGGTCGGTTTCAATGCGCCGCTGGCGCCAGGTCTGCGGCGTTTTGCGGCGGACTGGTGCGAGGTCGGCCGACCGGTGTTTCGTGAGCGGGTGCGGCGCGTGCTGCACCTCGCCGCCATCCTCGCGGCGGTCGGTCTGATGGCCGGCTATGACTTTCGCGGCTGGATACTCCGGCAGACGGCGGGTTGGAGCAGCACTGTCTTCGGTCCCTTCAGTGCCCATACCGCGCTCGTGACGCTGTACGGTGCGGCATCCGGGGTCTCGGGAGTTCGCATCCCCGCGGCGCATGATCTCCTGGCGCTGGCGTGGACGAGCCACACGGCCGGGGGTGGACCGGCGGGACAGTGGCTGTATCTCATCGACTGGACGGCTCTTGTTTACATCGTGCTGCCGCGGCTGATGGCGGTGATCCTCACCACGCTGAGCCTCTGGCGCCGCTCCCTGACCTTGCGCACGCCAGCATCGTTCTCAGGCTATCTCGTCAGCGTGCTGCGCTCTCGAGAAACGTGAGGCGGCGGCTGCCCGCGTCCAAGCGCACCCGCACTCCGAGGGGCACAGGTTGGTTCTGGGCGCCGTGACCGATCGGGAATCCCGCCGCGCACGGTAGGCCGGTAGCGGCGGCCAGCTCCCGCAGCACGTCGGCGCTCGAGAAATCCGCCGCCTTTTCCTCGCAGCCGGTGAAGTCTCCGAGAACGATGCCGCGTACCCGACGAAACACCCCCGCGAGCGCAAGATGGGTCCACATGCGATCCAGCCGGTAGGGACGCTCGCCCACGTCCTCGAGCAGGAGGATGGCCCCCTCGAGCGGCGCGAGGAAAGGGGTACCGAGAAGCCGGGTCAGCACCGAAAGATTGCCGCCGAGGAGCGGCCCCTCCGCCGTGCCGTCGACGTAGGTTTCCTGGCCTGCGAGTTCCGCGACCGGGGCCGTGGACTCCAGAAGCTCGAAGAGGCGCGCGTGCGTTGATGCGTCGAGCCGCGGGAGCTGGGTGAGCACGGGGCCGTGAATGCTCACGAGCCGTTGGCGTTGCAGCGTCTGGTGCAGGGCTGTGATGTCGGAGAACCCGATCACCGGCTTTGGCGCCAAGGCGATGCCCTCGAGCTTCGGCAGCAGCCGCATCAGTCCATAGCCGCCGCGAACACAGAAGATAGCGCCTGCGCCCGTGTCCGCGAGTGCGGCTGCGAGCTCGGCGAGCCGCCGCTCGTCACTGCCGGCAAGATAACGCTGCCGCGTCAGGAGGCCTGGGTCGTAGTGGACCCGGTAACGGTGGGAGATGACCTCGAGTCCGGCCTCGAACGAGGCGCGGTCGAAGCAGCCTGCCGGCGCAACGGCGACGACCGGATCACCGGGCCGAAGAGCGGGAAACGCGTGGTACGAGGACATCGGGCGGGCATTGTCCGCCAGCGCCGCCAGCGACTCAATCCGCCAGGGCTTTGAGGTCGCGAAGGAGAGCCGCGCGTCCGCGCTCGAGCTGGTCCAGCCGCCGGGCCGCATCGCGCAGTGCGGTGATGTTCTTCACCGGCGCCTCGTGCAGCCGTCGATAGGTGGTGCGCGCGACGAGCCACTGACGAGTGGTCGTGGCGTAGCGTGCGGCCAGATCGCGGCGCTGGGTGACGACGAAAAGCGGGCTGACTTGCATGGCGGGCGAAGAATGCCACTCGTTGGTGACGGGCGTGCGACAGTCAGGCAAGCAAGCTGTGTTCCAGTACGCCATGAGGGCCTCACTCCAGTGGGTGGGTCCGATGAGCGAACTGCGTCCTGCGTTCACGGAGCTGCTCCCGCCAGGCCGACAGCATGCACCCGCCGACCACGCCCAGGACGAGGACCAGAACGGAAAGATTGCCGTTGTCGCGCGCAAGCGTGGCGAGCGCACGCGGCGCCGATGTCAGGTATTCCAGGTGCATGAACGATCCCCCGTGCGACGTAAGTTGAACATAACACCAGGCGAATGCGGCGGGGAAGTCTCCTGTCGGCGACTTCGGGCGCGCCGTGCAAGAATCTTGAAGCAGATCGCAGACTGACTGCGGCGGACCAGCGCGGGCGAGAGCGCTGCAATTGGCGAGTTGCCGCCGAGCGTGCGCCCGCGCGGCCCGCAACTGCCGCTCGTCGTCCGAAATTCCCGCTCTGCGTCATCTCGCGCTGCCTCTACCTTCTCCACGCTCTCATCAAAGCAGAGAGCCCGTGAATGACCGCTGAATCGCGCCGGCTTCCCCCTGATTTTTTCCTCACTGTCCGCTCACGCCTGGCGCGCTACCGTGCGTGCTCCTTGGGGGCCGCGCGAAGAATGCTCAGCACGGCCGTGACACCTGCATTTACCGGAGGTCGGGCGTGGACATCGTATTCATTCTCGTCATTGCGGCGCTCTATGCGGTGTCGCACTGGGTCGCGTGGGCGATCGCGCGTCTCGGGAGCGAGCCGTGAACGTCGCGTACGTCGTGAGCGGGGTGCTCGCGCTCGCCCTATGCGTCTACCTGCTCTACGCCATGTTCAAGCCGGAGAGATTCTGAAATGACCGGCCAATCGTTGGGCCTGCTCGCCCTATACCTTCTGGTCGCGCTCCTCTGCGTCAAGCCGCTGGGGCTCTACATGGCCAACGTCATGGAAGGCCGACCTATCTGGCCCCTGCGTGTGGGCGCGCGGCTCGAGGCTCTGATCTACCGCCTCTGCGGAGTCGATCCCGGCGCTGAAATGGGCTGGAAGCTCTACGCCATCGCGTTGCTCGTGTTCAATGCCCTCGGCGCGCTCCTCGTCTACGGTCTGCAGCGCCTGCAGTATTGGCTGCCGCTCAATCCCGAGCACTTCACGGCGGTCTCGCCCGACTCCTCGTTCAATACCGCGATCAGCTTCATCACGAACACCAACTGGCAGGGCTATACCCCCGAGTCCACCATGAGCTATCTGACCCAGATGGCGGGGCTCGCGGTGCAGAACTTCCTGTCCGCGGCGACCGGCATCGTGGTGGCGATCGCGCTCATCCGAGGGTTGGCACGCCACTCCGCCGCGGCGATCGGTAATTTCTGGGCCGACGTCACCCGCTCCACGCTCTACGTGCTGCTGCCCGTTGCGTTCGTGCTCGCTCTCTTGCTCGTCAGTCAGGGCGTGATCCAGAACTTCAGCGCCTACAAGGATGTGACGATGCTGCAGCCGGTGACCTACCAGCAGCAGAAGACGGACACCGCCGGCAATCCGGTCAAGGACGCTGCCGGCAACCCGGTCATGGAGAACGTCACGACGCAGACCCAGACGTTGCCGATGGGCCCGATCGCCTCCCAGGAAGCGATCAAGGAGCTCGGCACCAATGGTGGCGGCTTCCTTAACGCCAATTCGGCCCACCCATACGAGAATCCGACATGGCTCTCGAACCTCCTCGAGATGCTGGCGATCATCGTCATTCCCGCGGCCCTCACCTACACCTTCGGCCGCATGGTGGGCGACACCCGCCAGGGCTGGGCGGTGCTCGGCGCGATGGTCATCCTGTTCGTATCGCTTTACGCGGTCTGTAACCATTCCGAGCAGCTCGGCAACCCGCGCATCGCCGCCCTCGGCGTCGACCAGACCGCGAGCCTGCTGCAGCCCGGCGGCAATATGGAGGGCAAGGAGACGCGCTTCGGCATCGCCGACTCCACGCTCTTCGCCACCATCACCACCGGCACCTCCTGCGGCGCAGTGAATTCCGCGCACGACTCCTTCACGCCGCTCGGGGGCTTCGTACCGCTCTTCAACATGATGCTGGGCGAAGTGGTCTTCGGTGGCGTCGGCACCGGCCTCTACTCGATGCTCATCTTCGCCATCATTGGAGTCTTCATTGCCGGGCTCATGATCGGCCGGACCCCCGAGTACCTCGGCAAGAAGATCGAGGCCTTCGAGATGAAAATGAGCTCGATCGCCATCCTCGTCATGCCCTTCATCGTCCTCATGGGCGCGGCGATTGGCGTCAGCACGGCGGCCGGCCAGGCGGGAGTCGCCAATCCCGGTGCACACGGCTTCTCCGAAATTCTCTATGCCTTCACCTCGGCTGCGAACAACAACGGCAGCGCCTTTGCCGGCATTTCGGCCAATACGGTGTTCTACAACACGGCCCTCGGCCTCGTGATGTGGCTCGGTCGGTATTGGCCGATCATCGCGGTCCTCGCGGTCGCCGGCTCGCTCGCGGCGAAGAAACGCATTCCGGTCACCGCCGGCACCATGCCGACACACGGACCGACGTTCATCATCCTGCTCCTCGGTACGGTCCTGCTCGTCGGTGTGCTCACCTTCGTGCCGGCGCTCGCCTTGGGTCCCGTCGTCGAGCACCTGATCCTCTGGGGACGTTGACATGTCAACCATGACGCAGACCTCGAGCGCCGGCCCTGGTGCCGGCCAGCCGCAGCCGACTGTCGAGCCGTCGCGCTTTGCCCGCCGGGGCAAGCTCTCTATGTTCGACCCAGCGCTGCTGGGCCCGGCGATCGTCGACTCGGTGCGCAAGCTCGACCCGCGCGTGCAGTGGCGCAATCCCGTGATGTTCGTCGTCTACATCGGCAGCATCCTCACCACCGGTCTCTGGTTTCAGGCGCTCGCGGGCCACGGCGAAGCGCCGCCCTGGTTCATCCTGAATGTCGCGATCTGGCTGTGGTTCACCGTGCTGTTCGCCAACTTCGCCGAGGCGCTCGCGGAAGGACGCAGCAAGGCGCAGGCGGCAAGCCTGAAAGGCCTGAAGCAGACGGTGCAGGCCAAGCGCCTCGCCGATCCCACGGACCACAAGAGCCTGTCGCGCGTCCGCGCCGACCAGCTGCGCAAGGGCGATGTGGTCCTCGTCGAGGCCGGTGACTACATCCCCGGGGACGGTGAGGTCATCGAGGGCGCCGCCTCGGTCGATGAGAGCGCGATCACGGGGGAGTCCGCCCCGGTCATCCGCGAGTCGGGCGGCGATTTCTCGTCCGTCACGGGCGGCACGCGCGTGCTCTCCGACTGGATAGTGGCGCGCATCACCGCCAACCCCGGTGAGACCTTCATCGACCGGATGATCGCCATGGTCGAGAGCGCCAAGCGACAGAAGACGCCGAACGAGATCGCTCTGACGATCCTGCTCGTGGCACTGACACTCGTGTTTCTGTTCGCGACGGCGACGTTGCTGCCGTATTCACTCTACGGCGTTATGGTGGCCAGGCTCGGCACGCCGGTGACCATCACGGCGCTCATCGCGCTGCTGGTATGCCTCATCCCGACGACCATTGGCGGATTGCTCTCGGCGATCGGCGTTGCGGGCATGAGCCGCATGATGCAGGCCAACGTCATCGCGATGTCGGGCCGGGCGGTCGAGGCAGCGGGTGATGTCGACGTGCTGCTGCTAGACAAGACCGGGACCATCACGCTCGGCAATCGTCAGGCCGCCACGTTCATTCCCGCGACGGGTGTCACCGAGGAGGAGCTGGCAGACGCCGCGCAACTCGCCTCCCTCGCCGACGAGACACCCGAGGGGCGCAGCATCGTGGTGCTCGCCAAGCAGCGCTTCCAACTGCGGGAGCGGGATCTAACCGCGCTGCAGGGCACGTTCGTGCCGTTTTCCGCGCACACCCGCATGAGCGGTGTCGACCTCGGCGCCCGCCAGCTTCGCAAGGGCGCGGCCGACGCCATCCGAAAACAAGTGGAATCCCTGGGTCAGGTCTTTCCGAAGACCGTGTTGACCACGGTGCAGGAGGTGGCGCGGCGCGGGAGCACGCCGCTTCTCGTCAGCGACGGCCCCCGCGTCGTCGGCGTGATCGAGCTCAAGGACATCGTCAAAGGCGGCATCAAGGAGCGGTTCGGCGAACTGCGCCGCATGGGCATCAAGACCATCATGATCACCGGCGACAATCCGCTCACCGCCGCCGCCATCGCCGCCGAGGCCGGGGTCGACGATTTCCTCGCGGAGGCGACGCCGGAGGCCAAACTCAAGCTCATCCGCAGTCACCAGGGAGAGGGGAGGCTGGTGGCCATGACCGGCGATGGCACCAACGATGCGCCGGCCCTGGCTCAGGCGGATGTGGCGGTGGCCATGAATACCGGCACTCAGGCCGCCAAGGAGGCCGGCAACATGGTCGATCTCGACTCCAACCCGACCAAGCTCATCGAGGTCGTGGAGACGGGCAAGCAGATGCTGATGACGCGCGGCTCGCTCACCACCTTCAGTATCGCCAACGATGTCGCGAAATACTTCGCGATCATTCCCGCGGCGTTCGCCACCACTTATCCGCAGCTCAATGCTCTCAACGTGATGGGGCTCGCGAGTCCCTTCTCGGCCATCCTGGCGGCCGTGATCTTCAATGCGCTCATCATCGTCGCGCTGATCCCGCTCGCCCTCAAAGGCGTCCGCTACCGGCCGCTGGGCGCCGCCGTGCTGCTGCGCCGCAATCTCCTCATCTACGGTCTTGGCGGCATCGTGCTCCCGTTCGTCGGGATCAAGCTCATCGACATGCTGCTCAAGGTCGTGCACCTGGCTTGAGGCCGACGCCATGAAAACCATCGTACGCCCCGCCGTTGCCCTGCTCATTCTGCTGACCCTCATCACCGGCATTGCTTACCCACTGGTCGTCACGGGTGTGGCAAGGGTCCTTTTCCCCGCGCAAGCAGCCGGGAGTCTCATCGTGAAGGACGGTAATGCGGTGGGATCGCGCCTCATCGGCCAGCCGTTCAGCAATCCGCGCGACTTCTGGAGCCGCCCCTCCGCCACCAGCCCACAACCCGACAACGGCCTCTCCTCGGGCGGCTCGAATCTGGGGCCCCTCAACCCCGCACTCACGGATGCGGTCAAAGCGCGTATCGCGGCCCTGCAGGCGGCCGATCCGACCAACCACGCCGCCGTTCCGGTGGATCTCGTGACGGCGTCCGGCAGCGGTCTCGATCCGGATATCAGCCTCGCGGGGGCCTACTATCAGGCGGACCGCATCGCCCGCCTGAGGCACCTGAGCCCGGACCGGGTTCGCGCTCTGATCGCGGACCACGCCCGGGGGCGATGGCTCGGCGTGCTCGGTGAGCCCCGGGTCAACGTGCTGGAGCTGAACCTCGCGCTCGAGACCATGAAATAATGACTGAATGAGCTCGACGGCCGAAACTCGGCCCGATCCGGACCAGCTGCTCGCCCACGTCAAGGCCGAGGAGGCCCGTGCCGCCCGCGGCCGGCTCCGGATCTTCTTTGGCTCGTCCGCCGGTGTCGGCAAGACGTTCTCCATGTTGGAGGGGGCTCGCGCGGCCAAGGCGTCCGGTACCGACGCCGTGATTGGTTACCTCGAGCCGCACGGCCGCGTGGAGACGGAGCGGCTCGCGGAAGGCCTCGAGCACCTGCCGGCATTGCCCGTGGCATACCGCGGCATCGTACGGCAGGAGTTCAATCTGGATGCCGCTCTCGCCAGGCATCCGGCGATTCTCCTGGTCGACGAGCTAGCCCACTCCAACATCACCGGCGGCGAACCGGCACCGCGGCACCCGAAGCGCTGGCAGGATATCGAGGAGTTGCTCGCTGCCGGCATCAACGTCTGGACGACGGTCAACGTCCAACACCTCGAGAGCCTGAACGATCTCGTATACCAGACGACAGGAGTCAGGCAGCGCGAAACCCTGCCGGACAAGGTATTCGACGAGGCCGATGACATCGAGCTGATCGATCTGCCACCCGACGACCTCATCGCGCGGCTCCGTGCCGGAAAGGTCTACATCGCCGACGAGGTCGCGACGGCCGTCGAGCGATTTTTCCGCAAGCAAAATCTCATGGCGCTGCGGGAGATCGCGTTGCGCCGGGTGGCGGACCGGGTAGAAGCCGCCTCGCGCGCGCTGCAACCGGAGCGCGCCGCCGCCCGCATCGCCGGAGACCGCGTTCTCGTCGCCGTGGGCCCTGACGCGCAGGCGGAGCAGCTCGTTCGCGCCGGCAGGCGGATGGCGGATGCGCTCGATGCCGAGTGGACCGTTGTCTATGTCGAGACGCTGAGACTGCTGCGCCTCTCGGAGGCCGATCGAGACCGTCGGATTGCCGTGTTGCGCCTCGCCGAGTCCCTGGGCGCGGAGACCGTGACTCTGGACGGACCGTCTCCGGCCACAGCGCTTCTGGAATACGCGCAGACGCGCCGCGCTACTCGCGTCATGGTCGGGGCACCCAAACGACGCGGCTGGCGCGCGTGGCTTCGCCCATCCGCGGCAACCCAGCTTCTCCATCAGGCCCGCGGCTTCGACGTGGTAGTCATAGCGCCCGCGGACAGCGCCGTGCGGCAGCGGACCCGCACGGCGAGCGCTGAGCGGGCGGCCGGCCATCGGGGCGTGACCCACTGGGATCGATACGGTTGGGCGACGGTCGTCAGCGCGGCCTGCACGCTGTTGGCGCTCGGGATGTATTCGCATTTCGAGCTCTCCAACCTCGCCATGATCTATCTGCTCGGAGTCACAGTGGCGGGACTGAGGCTCGGGCGGGGGCCTTCGGCCCTCACGGCCATACTCAACGTCGCGTCGTTCGACTTCTTCTGTGTACCCCCGCGGTTCACGTTCGCAGTATCGGATGCCCAGTACCTGGTCACCTTCGCGACCATGCTGATCGTCGCGCTGGTGATCGCAACACTCACGGCCAACGTGCGACAACAGACGCGGGTCGCCGGCGCGCGCGAGCGCCGCACGGCGACGCTATATGCGATGAGCCGCGAGTTGGCCGTGACACGTGGCATCGAGAGCATGACGAGTGTGGCTGTCCGTCATGTCACCGGGGTCTTCCAGTGCAAGGCGGTCGTCCTGCTTCCCGACGCCAGCGGCAAGCTGCAATATCCGCGCGGTGAGGCGCCCGAGAACGCCTTCCGCCACGCGGACCTCGCCGTCGCCCAGTGGGTGGCCGACCATGGGCGACGCGCGGGTATCGGCTCCGATACGCTGCCAGCGGCACCGGGCCTCTATGTGCCGCTGGGCGATGAGCGCAGGACGGTGGGGGTGCTCGCACTCCTGCCCGACAACCCACGCCGCGTGCTGCTGCCGGAGCAAAGTCATTTGCTCGACACTTTCGCGGGTCAGATCGGACTTGCGCTCGAGCGCGCGCGACTCGCCGAGATCGCGGAAGCCTCGAGTCTGGCGGTGGAACGGGAAAGCCTGCGCAACACACTGCTGGCGTCGATCTCGCACGATCTGCGCACGCCGCTGGCCGTGATGGCGGGTGCCGCAAGCACCCTGGCCGAGCGTGGCGCGACGCTTGCGGAGGAGAGCAAGGCCGAGCTCGCCCGCTCCATCGAGGTCAAGGCGCGCGAGATGTCGGATCTCGTTTCCAACGTGCTCGACCTGATGCGCTTCCAATCCGGACAGGTGGTGCTGCGGCGGGACTGGCAGGCCCTGGAGGATCTCGTGGGCGCGGCACTCGAGCGGCTCAAGGAGCGGCTGCGCGATTATCCGGTGGAGATGCGATTCCCCGCAGACTTGCCGCCGGTCTACGTCGATGCCGGACTCGTCGTGCAGCTCTTCGGGAATCTCTTCGACAACATCGCCAAGTACACGCCCCCTGGCACCCGTGCCTGGGTGTCGGCGACGCATGACGGGGACGCCGTCCGTGTCGTCGTCGAGGACGAAGGTCCCGGATTCCCGGTGGGCGACCCCGCGAAGCTCTTCGACAAGTTCCAACGCGGCAGTGAGGAAGGCGCCGTGGTCGGAGCCGGCCTCGGGCTGACGATCTGTCGCGCGATCGTGCGCGCGCACGGCGGTGAGATCGAGGCCAGTCGCCGCGACGGCCACGCGGGCGACAAGGGAGTCAACCGAGGAGCGCGATTTGAATTCACGCTGCCGGCGAAGGAGCCCGGCACGTGACGGAGGCGATGCATCAGGTCCTCGTGATCGAGGACGAGCCCGCGATTCGCAATGTGCTCAAGGTCCTCTTCGAGGCGGAGCATTATCGGGTCATCGAGGCCGATACTGCGCTGCGCGCGGAGATCGAGACCCGCAGCCACAAGCCCGACCTGTTGCTCATCGACCTGGGACTTCCCGACAACGATGGCCTCACGGTGATCCGCAGAGTGCGCGCCTGGTCTCCCGTCCCGATCGTGGTTCTCTCGGCGCGCGCCATGGAGGAGCAGAAGATCGCCGCGCTCGACGCCGGCGCGGACGACTACGTCACCAAGCCTTTCAGCGCCCCGGAGCTGCTCGCGCGCGTCCGTGCGGCGCTGCGCCGCAACGTTCGTGGCGCGGAGACCACTTTTGACCTCAAGCTCGGCGAAGTCCGGCTCGACCTCGCCAAGCGCGAAGCATACGGCCCGGCAGGAGAGCTCCACCTGACGCCGCTCGAGTACCGCGTGATCGAGTGTCTGGCTCGACACCTCGGCTCGATCGTGATGCAGGACCAGCTCATTCGCGAAGTCTGGGGACCGGAGCGCGTCGATGACTCGAGGAGCCTCAGAGTCTGTATCAAGAATCTGCGCGGCAAGCTCGAACCCGATCCCCACAAGCCCCGTTATCTGGTCACCGAGGCCGGCCTCGGCTACCGTCTGCGGGCGGACGAGGACACCTGAAGACATCGATTCGGGAGGCAACTCATGTACCTGCTCGCTGCTTTCCTGGGCGTCTCGGCGATCATCATCGTGACACCCGGCCCGGACACCGCGCTCGTGATCCGAAACACACTGCTCGGCGGCCGCGCTGCGGGGTTGTCGGCGGCTCTTGGCGTCACGATCGGGCAGATGCTGTGGGCGCTCGCGACGAGCCTTGGGATCGTGGGGCTCCTCACCGCATCTCATCCGCTCTTTACGGTGATCAAATTTGCGGGGGCAGTCTATCTCGTGATCCTTGGCGCGCAGGCCTTGCGTGAAGCCGCCAGACCATCGTCTCCGGAGGAGATCGCTGCGCCGGAAGTCTCTGGTGGCAAGCTGACTCCCTCGAGGTCGCTGCGGCAGGGCCTGGTCAGCAATCTAGGCAATCCGAAGATGGCCATCTTCTTCGCCAGCCTGCTGCCGCAGTTCGTTCCCGCCGGCAATGCCTCGTTCTCAGCTCTGCTCCTTCGCGGCTGTATCTTCGCTCTCATGACCATCACGTGGCTCACGGCCTATTCCGTCGTGGTTGCCAAACTCGGTGAGGTCCTCCGCAGGAGGCGGATTCGCCAGCTGCTCGAAGCTCTTACTGGCTGCGCGCTGATCGGCCTCGGCCTTCGCGTTGCCGCGGAACATCAGTAGGCGCGCAGGTGGCCGACGGTCGGGGCTCGTCGCGACAACTTGTGGCGCTCCAGAGGATAAGCTCTCCTCAATTCTTCCACATGCGCGGATCGAAGGAGTATCGCGGGCGCTCCAGTATGCGAATCTCTCCCATGGCCTCGTGTTCGGGATTCAGCATGAGGTTGAATTCCCACGAATGCTCGAAGCAGGTGAGCGGCAGGAGAGGGCTCGGTACGAGCGCAACGAGCGATTGCCGCGACCGCGCCCACTGAGACCCCCAGGACATCGTACCCGTACCGGGTTCGGCGTCGCGCCAGTCGTCCGGCAGCTGACCGGGCCGGCGCGCATCCTCGATGTAGCGTGAGGCGATTTCGATCGCGACGGCGTGGAGCGCGATATCCCTGCCGACTGGTGCGGCATGCACGAACTTCTCTAATGCCGCCAGGCTCAGGTGAGAGGAGAGGTACACGACCGGGACCCTCTTCTCATTCCACCGGCCGCCGTACCGGCGGGCCCCTTCACCCGAAAGAGCTTCCTCGAGGTGAAGCGCGTACTCGATGCGCCAGGCAAGCATGCTGAAGGGAGGTCAGGTGACGACGCCGTATTCGATGCGGCCCAGCAGATCTCCCACTGCCTCGGCGCCCGGTTCTGTGGCGAGGAGCTCCAGCGGGATGCGAAAGTCGAGTGCTCTCTGGGGCGAGCGCAGCCACTCGAGCGTTGTGGCAATCGAGCCGAGCAGTACCGTTGCGTGCTGAATTATCTTGATCGCCCGGTAATAGCGGCCCCCGGTCGTGGCATCGAGTTTCTTTTCCGGCGCGCCAAGCCAGCGCTGGAAGGTGCGCAGGGGAAGGCCGAGCACTGCGGCAGTCTCCTGTTGCGTCAGGCCGATCTGCTCCATGAAGCGAATAACTTCGCCGAGCGATATGCCCTTACGCACCCGTTCGTGCGCCTCGAGCGGCGTATGGCCGAGCGCTGCTGCACTCTCCCTCACCTGGTATTCGCGTTTCACGCTCCTCATATGGCGGTGCATGATACGCCAAATGGCATTGCATGCCAAGCACCGGTGGGCTGGGCTCTGTCGTATCCCACAAACCGCGATTCCGTGGGATACGGCCCGAGAAAGGCAGCCTGGCGCCGAGCATCCGGCTGGTCCGCGGTTTCGCCCAAACTCTGGCAGCTAGGCACTTGCCCTCATCCGAGGAAAGCGCCTGGGAAGAACTGAAGTCGCTGCGGGCTCGATGACCAGGCGCCGCAGACCCTAGGTCAGCGAGACGACCAGCTTCGCCGAGTGGCTGCGCCAGTTGATGGGAATGATGAAGGAGCGCTGGCCGGGCTTGCGCGGGATGTCGGGCTTCTCGCCGGCGAGCACGCTCGGGACGGAAATGACGAAGTCGCGGCCGAAGTCGCGCCGCGCGTTGCCGGAGATGGTGTTGGCCACCTCACCAACCAGATCGCGCATGGTCTCGTGGCTGAAGTCGTTCTCCTGCATCTTCATGAGGAGCACGGTGAGCATCGCTCGCGGCGCGGTGAAGTACACGACTCCCTCGCGCTTGCCGGAAATGGTGATCATCCCGGTGTAGTCGTGCACCGCGGGCGCTCCCTCCATGAGATATGGCGAGCCGATGGTGGCCGGCTGCTGGGCCGCCACCTCGAAGTAGTTCGTCGTCCCCTCGACGAAAGTTTTCAGCTCCTCTTCCCGCAACATCTGACCGCTCTCCGCCTCGCCCTCAGGACATCAGTTCCGCTATCGCCTCATTCAACTGCCGGTCCGTGAACGGCTTGTTCAAAAAGCCGTTCGCGCCGCGCTCCATGGCCTCGACGGCGGTCGCCTTGTCGGCCAGCGCCGAGATTACCAGGATACGCACCGACGGCTTCAATTGCACCAGTTTGGAGATGCATTCGATGCCATCCATCTGCGGCATGGTCAGATCCATGGTGACCACGTCCGGATCGGTCTTGCGGAACACCTCCAGCGCCTCGATCCCGTTGGCGGCGGTGCCGATCACCTCGAGCTCCTCGAACTGCTGCGAGCGCTCGATCCGGCGCCGCATGATGTTCGAGTCATCCACGATCAGTAGCTTCAGCGACCGCCGGCCGCCGGCCCCGTTGCCTTGCGCCATCAGGCTACCGCCGAGCTCGCCGCTTCGGGCGGCAGCACGATCTTGAAGCGCGTGAAGCGGCCCGGGTTGGTGCTCACCCCGATCTTGCCGCCAAGACCGTAAACCGTGCGGGCAACGAGATCCATGCCCACGCCTCGGCCAGCGTCCATGGTCACCTCGTCCTGCGTCGAGAACCCGGGACGGAAGATGAGCGACATCGCCGCGCGGGTATCCATCGCAGCCGCTTCCTCGCTGGTGATCATGCTCCTGCGCACGGCCGTGTCCTTCAATGTCTGCGGCGATATGCCGGCGCCGTCATCCTCGAACACCAGCTCGTATCCTTCGCCCGAGCGGCGGAAGTCGACGCGCACCGTGCCGACGTCCGCCTTCGCCAGGGCGCGACGCGCCTCGCCCGGCTCGATGCCGTGGACCGCTGCGTTGCGCAACATCTGGATGATGCAGTCCTTCACTGTCACGAGGTACGACGGCGGCACGTTCGCAAGGCCCGAGAGATTCAGCCTGAAGGGCTTGCGGTGATCTTTCGCCAGCTTTTCGGCGAGCGCCTGCAGCGTGGGCGAGATGTCTTCGCCGGCACGGCCGCCCAGCGTGGGTTTCGGCCGTGATTGCGCGCCTTGAGCCGCCGCCGCGCCCGAATCTTTTAGCGCCGTGAGTCGTGTGGCCATCTCGCGCACGCCGCGCAGGTGTGCCAGCAGATCATCCAGCTTGAGCACCATCGGCAGGAAGTCGTTGCCGGAAAGCTCCGCCTTCTTCTTCAGCTCGCTCACCGTGTCTTCGAGGTGATGCACGCGGTGGGCGATGCTCATCAGGTTCAGCGCCGAGGCCTCACCCTTGATCGAGTGCAGCTCGCGGAAGAGACCTCCGAGCTTCTTACGGAATTCCGCGTCGGTACGCGCGGGCTCCTTGAGGATCGCGTTGATCAGCTGCAGCCCCGTCTCGGTGGTGTCGAGGAAGGAGCCGAGCTGCAGCGGATCGACGTGCAGCATGCCGACCATCATGTCGACCTGCGCATTGGCGTTCTCCTGCGCATCCTGCAGCTCCTTGGCGAGCAGCACGTTGGAAGTGATGTCGCTCACCGCGCACAGTACGTGCTTGACGCCACCCTTCGGGCCGACCACGCGATGGAAGTCGAACTGCAGATACCGGGTCTCCTTGCCGCCGCGGCCATTATCCATGCTGATCTCGAGCTGCCCGAGCGGGTTGATGCTCTTCATCAGGTTCTCGTGCGCGCGATCGCCCCAGAGCAACTTGATGTACTTCACCGCCGTCGCCAGGGTGGCCGCCGGCACGCGCTCCGCGAGCAGCTTTTCGAATGACAGGCCGGCGAAGTCGTTGCGGGCGAAGATGTGGGTCAGCGCCTCCGACCAGACAGAGCCGATCTTGTAGTCCGCATCGAGGAGAAAGAAGCCTTCGCGCACGGTCTTCAGGATGTCGCGAGTCTGCTCCTGCGCTTCGCGGGCCGCCCGCTCGTGCCTGGCGCGGGTGAGCTGCAGATAGGCGGCGGCGGCGGCGAGCACCAGCGCCGCGAACACACCGCCCGAGAGCAATGTCCGCAGGCGCGCGGCGGCGCCCGAGGTCTGCTCCTGCAGCGAGCCACTCACCTTGGTGAGCAGTCTGTGCAGTTGACCAACGTTCTGTCTCGCGAGGAGCTGTGCCTGACGCACGTTGCCGTAGTACATCCGGCCGCTCTCGGATAGTGAGCTGCCGGAGTCGGTATCGACGTACGGCTCGCCCGAGAAGGCGATGACGGGAGCGAGCACCGCGCTATACGCCTGCCACATCTGCACCGCGGACCGCAGGTCCGGCGATTGGGCATCCGCGCGCTTGTCGAGCAGCTGGATGTCATCATTGAAGCGCTGCACAGTGCCCGCGAGCTCCGCGTGTGCCTGTCCGGTGTACTCGCGCGTCTCGAGCCGCTCACGCAGGGCGGTCATCTGCTGGGCGATGACGCCCGGGTAAGTCTGCAACTCGCTCGCGGTCTGCAGCGCGGTGATGCTCGAGCGGATCTGGGTCGCCAGCCTGAAGCCGGCGAGCAGAGCGAGGCCCATCATCACCGCCAGTGCCGTGACGGCGCCGGCCGTGATCAGTCGGCGGTTGCGATCTGCGCCTGCAACTTTCATGTTGGTTCCCTGACAGCCTGGATTAGTTTGGCAGCTCGAAGCGGATGCGGGTGCGCACGGGCACCTCGACGGGTTGACCGTTGTATTTTGCGGGCCGATAGCGCCAGCGCCGGATGGCATCGATCGCCGCGTCGTCGAAGACACCCTTCGGGGTTGACTCGATCACCTTCACGTCTTGCGTACGGCCCTGCTTGTCCACGAGGTACTGGATGGTGACGCTGCCGCTGATCCGATCCGACATCGCGCGATCGGGATATTCCGGCGCGACATACCGCGTGCGCTGCAATTGCTGGGCAAGCGCCTGCAGGTCCGGGCCCGTGGCCGCTTGCGGCTGAGCCGGCGAAGCGGAGCCGAGTCGCTGAACCGCCGCCACGGCAGCTGCGCTGGCACCCCAGGTGGTGGCAGCCGCCAGATCGTCATTGGCCTGCGTCGTCTCGGTGGCACGCATCTCAGAGCGTGCGCGCGCGATCAGATCGGCGGCCAGCGCGCTCCTGGCCTGCACCGCTGCGGCCTGGGCCGAGCCCGGCGGGTGGCCGCCCTCGAGCTGCCGCAGGTAATCCGCCGCACTGTCGCCGGCGGGGGAGGTCAGTGCGCCGCTGCTCAAGCGTTGCCTCACGAGGGCTACCAGACCCTCAGTCTTGGCGTGCGCGGCCTTGACCTGGGCACTAGCGATCTCGTGCTGGAAGGCCGCGATGTCGGCAGCCGAGGCGCCGGTGGCGCGCGCGGCCGCAACCCAGCGGTCCTCGTCGCTGCTGTCGCCGGAGAGCGCGTTCTGTCTGGCCTTGCTGAAGAAGGCCTCCACGAGCGCGCTGGTGGCCCGCTCTGTCGCGGGAGCGGTGGGCGCCGCGGCCCGTAGCTGGTTGAGATAGGACTGCGCGCTGTCGCCTGTCGGGCTGGTCAGCTCGTCGCTGTGGATACGATCAAGAACCAGGGAGGCGAGGCTTTGTACCTTGTCGACCTGCTGCAGACGCGCGAGCTGGGCGCGCCAAGTGGCGACCTGCGCGGCCGGAACGTCGCCTGACTGCTGCGCCTCGCGAAGCAGCGCGGCGGCGCGGTCGGCGTTGCCGTCGGCGAGGGCCTTGGAGATTTCCGCGGTCGAGAGTTGGAGCTGGAAAGGGCCAAGGTGCGAGTCCGACGGGTCTGCGAGCTTCAGGGTGGCCAACGCCAGCGCAGCGTCGCTGTAGTGAGCGCCCGAGATCGCATCATTGAAGCGCGAGATCACGACGTCGCCGACTCGGCGCAGCCCGTCTTTCGCCTCACCGTTCCCCGGGTCTGCGGCCAGAGCGGAGCGGTAATAAACGAGTGCATTGTCGCCGGTCGGAGCCGTATAGCGCCGAGCGCGCATGGCGAGCCGTGCCTTTTCCAGCAGATCATCGACCTGGCCCGCCACGATGGACGTGTCGACTGCGGGCTGCGGGAGAGCCGCTGCGGTCTCTGGCGCAGTCCCGGCATGAGTAGCGATCGTACCCAATGCTGGCGGCGCGGCGCGGCTGGACGTCTTGCCGTGGGTAAAGTACCAGGCGCCTCCGACCGCGAGTGCAGCGACGGCAAGACTCAGGCCTGCCCATAGAGGCCACTTGTATCCGCCTTCTCCCGGCTCTTCGGGCTCATTTGCCACCGAATGAGACGGTGTGGGGCGGAAGGAATCCAGTGTGGGCCCTGCGGCGGCACCGGCCCGCTCCGTACCCGAGGCACGGCCGGTCGCGCTTCGCTGCGCGGCATCGGCGATGGCGGCATCCAGCACCGCCGTAGTCTTCGCCCCCTCGATCGGAATCGTCAGCACCGCAAAGACGCTCGTGCCCTTGACCGTGGATGCGATCCGCTTCTCGGAGTCCGCGTCAGTAAACACCACGACCACCGCGTGAGGAGCTTCCTGTGTGGCGCGCTGCACGAGTGCGCGGACGTCGTCCGTTGCCCGCGCATCGATCACCAGCATCTGCCCGCGCTTGGTGCTCGCGAGTTGTCCGATGGCGGTGTCAACGGAGTCGACAGGATTGACGGATGCTTGTCCGCCGAGCGCCTCTCCGAGCTCGAGCAGGAAGTCGTCGCGATCGGTGAGTGCCGTCAGATCGACTGTCGGTCGCTGCGTGGGGGAAGGAGCGTCCGCGGAACCTGCGACATTGCCCGACTGCAGATTCTTGGGCGCACTCGATGCTGGATTGGCCACGACTCGTGTCTCCACGCTCGAAAAGGAACTCGGTCGCGCGATCTGCCTCAGGTCCCCGCCATCGAGCGCCCACCCGATTGATAACGCACGTAAAACGCGATCTTATGGAGCATATTGCGCGGCCGATGCACCGCAGTGCCGCAGTTCACACTCCCGAGAGCCCTGTCCGGTAGACGCGACAGCGCATCGCGGAAACTCTGAAGCAGTGCTCGCTTTGAAGGCTTGTACGCAGTAGCGCAGGCCGCGGACAGAACATAAGATGTCCCCATGCGCGCGGACACGGTTCCATCTTCTCGCCGCATTCGGGCACGACTGGGCATGCATTTTGCTGTGAAAGCGGCATGCGCCAAGGCGAAGGGCGAGCTGCAAGAGAGGTTGAACGATCCGCTGTCATGACCGTCTTAAATGTAGCGGCACCGGGAAATCGAGCGCCACCACGCACCGTGTACAGCGTTGAATCAGACGCCATGGCATCGTTGGCCTCCCGCTCAGCCTTCGTAGGACACTGAACTGAACGGGAGGGGAGAATGACGACGCGATCGCTTTCTACTGACCCGGAATCGACGAGCCACGCCGCCTTCATCGAGTCGCTGAGCTCCTTCAGCCGATTACATCGAGCCCAGCGCTGGGAAGGCACCTTCGGCGAGTTTCTCGCCGACATCCTGCCCGCGAACCCCGCGGCGCTGGCGCGCACCAGCCACGAGTACATCTGGGACATGCTCCGTTGGCACGGTCGCACCGCTCAGCCCGATGCCGGCGAGAGCATGCGGGCGCGGGAGCTGTTCAAGCGCGAGCTGTTCGGCATCGACGAGCCACTGTCTCGAGTCGTCGATTACTTCAAGGCGGCCGCCGCCGGTTCCGATGTTGGACGGCGTCTGCTGCTGCTGCTGGGCCCCCCCTCCGGCGGCAAGTCGACGATGGCCATCCTTCTGAAGCGCGGGCTCGAAGAATACAGCCGGACCGATGAGGGCGCCCTCTATGCCATCAAGGGCTCGCCGCTGCGCGAGAGCCCGCTGAACCTCATTCCAGCGAGTCTGCGGCCGGAATTCCGCGAGCGCTACGGTGTTGCCATCCAGGGAGAGGTATCACCCTGGGCGCGCGACTACGTGGAGCGCGAGTTCGACGGTGATTTCGTCCGCGTGCCTCTGGAGCGGATCTTCCTGTCGGAAGCCTCGCGCTCCGGAATCGGCACCTACGCCCCCCACGATCCCACCACGGCCGATATCGCGGACCTCGTGGGTTCCGTCGATCTCGCGAAGGTCGCTCAGATCGGCGACGAGGGCGATCCGCGGGCGTGGTCGTGGTCCGGCGCGGTGTATGCCGCGAGCCGTGGCGTCCTCGAGATGATCGAGATCCTGAAGGTGAAGCGGGAGTTCCTCTATCTCCTGCTCACCCTGACGCAGGAGAAGAACGTCAAGGTCTCCCGGTTCCCGCTCATCCATGTCGACGAGACCATTCTCGCGCATACCAACCTCGCCGAATTCCACAAGTTCCTGCAGGAGAAGGAGAACGAAGCGCTGCTCGATCGCATGGTGATCATCAAGGTCCCATACGCGCTCTCGTACCGCGACGAATCCCGCATCTATCAGAAGCTCGTCTCCGGGGCACCGGCCTTCCGCAACGTGCACCTCGATCCCCACGTGCTCAACCTGGCGGCCGTCTTCGCGATCCTGACGCGACTGACGAAGCCGGAGCGCGAGGGCCTCGACGTCGCCAAGAAGCTCCGCCTCTATGCAGGCGAAGCGGTCGAGGGCATGCCGGAATCCGAGGCCTCGCGTCTGCACGCCGAGTCGCCGGACGAGGGCATGATCGGTGTCAGCCCGCGTTTCATCATCAACGCCATTTCCAACGCCATCACTCGCGGCACGGCCCAGAGTCTGACCAGCATGGAGCTGTTGCTTGCGATCAAGGACAGCATCGAGAGCGATGCCCGTATGGAGGCGAAGCACAAGAAGGCGTGGATCGATCACCTGGTGACCGCACGCAAGGAGTTCTATAACCGTTGGGTCAAGGAAGACGTCCATCGCGCGATGTTCGCCTCCTTCGAGGAAGAGGCGCAGCAGCTGCTCGAGAAATATCTCGATGAGGTGGAAGCCTCGCTCGATCACCGCCAGGTCACCGACCCCATTACCGGGGAGACGCGGCCCGCCGACGAGCGGTTCCTGCGCTCGGTGGAGGAGAAGATCAAGGTCTCCGACTCCGGCAAGCTTTCCTTCCGCCAGGAAGTGGTACGCAAGGCGATGGTCGCCTTCAAGACGGGCGAGAAGTTCAAGCTCGCGAGCCACGCGCGCATGCGCGAAGCGATCGAGCAATACCTCTTCGAGGAGCGGCGCGATGTCCTCAGGCTCGTCACCTCGGCGTCGCGTCCGGATGATGACGCGCGCCAGAAGATCTCGGCTGTGCAGCAACGCCTGATTACCGAGTACGGCTACGACGAGCATAGCGCGAAGGAAGCATTGAGCTATGTCACCACCTTGCTGGCGCAGGAGTAGCGCGCGGCCGCAAAAAGGAGTACCAGTAGCATCATGGCTGCGAAAAGCGAGAGCAGTGGTGGACAGCCTGGTGGTGATGCCGCCAAGTGGTACGAGCTGTTCTCGCGCGGCGCACGCGACTGGTTGCGTCACGACGAGAAGGTCCGCGAGGCCGTGCGCCAGCACCTGCCGCAGATCGTGGCGGGTGGCGAGCTGATCAACGGCGGCTCCCGCACCGTGAGAGTGCCGGTCCGCATGCTGGAGCACTATCACTTTCGCCTGCGCCGGCCGGAGGAGCAACAGGGTGCCGGCCAGGGCAAGGCCAAGCCCGGCGACGTGTTCGGCGATCCCTCCCAGCAGCGCGGCCCGGGCGAGAAGGGCGCGGGAGGACAGGACGAGGGCGAGGTGCAACTGCTCCTCGAGTTCAAGGTCGACGACATCGTTGATTGGTTGTGGGAGGAGATGCAGCTCCCCAACCTCAAGGCGCGTGTGGGCCCCTCCGAAGACTCCGACTGGGTGCGTGAGGGTTGGGACCGGCGCGGCGCGCGCTCCAGGCTCGATCGCCGCCGTTCCTTCAAGGAGTTGGTGAAACGCCGTGGCGCTCCCGGCGCAACCCAGACGTTCACGGACGAGGACCTGCGCTACCGCCAGCTCGCCCGCCGCCGCCAGCCGGCCATCCATGCGGTGGTGTTCTTCCTGCTCGATGTCTCCGGCAGCATGTCGGATCGCGACAGGAAGTTGGCCAAAACCTTCTTTTTCTGGGTGGTACAGGGCCTGCGACGCGAATATCGCTCGCTCGAGACCGTATTCGTTGCGCATACCACCGAGGCTTGGGAGTTCACGGAGGCCGAGTTTTTCCAGGTCAGCGGCAGCGGCGGCACGGTCGCCTCAACCGGCTTGGGCAAAGTGCAGGAGATCATTGACGAGCGCTATAACCCCGGGCGCTGCAACATCTATCTCTTTTACGCCTCCGATGGCGACAACTCCGTGAGTGACGCCGCGGAGGCGCGCGAAGGGCTGTCGGCAATTGCCGAGGATGCCTGCTTCACCGGTTACGTGGAGGTGTCCTCCGGTCTGTCCCGGCAGCTCGCAACCGAGACCGGACGTCTGTTCGCCGACATGTCTGCTGCGGGCGCCGCCGCGGGCAGCTACGCGCTCAACGATTTCGACGATGTGTGGGGTGCCGTACGGCACTTCTTCTCCGCGGAGAGCCACGCCGAGGAGACGGCCTCGCCTTGAGTCGCCCACACTCATGACCGACGACACCTGGCAGAGCTACACGCGACGCATCGAGGAGCTGGCGGCCCAATCGGGGCTCAAATTTCACCCCGTGGATTTCGAGGCGGTCCCCGACTCCTTCATGATGGAGATCGCGGTGTATGGCCTGCCGGTGCGCATGCCGCACTGGTCGTTCGGGGTCCGCTACATCTATCAGCTCATCCAGCGCCACATGGGCCACTCGCGGCTCTTCGAAGTGGTCTTTCCCGGCAATCCGGGGCATGCCTACCTCGCGGCGAGCAATGGGCTGGCGGAGAACATTCTCGTCACGGCGCACGTGCTCGGGCATGCGGACTTCTCGCGCAACAATCTGCTCTTTCTGCGCTGCCAGGACCAGGTGAGCGAGCGCATCGTGGAGCACGCGGCCAATCATGCGCGTCAAATCCAGCAAGCGATAGAGACTCACGGCGTGCAGCGTGTGGAGGCTGTGCTCGATGCCGCGCTCGCGCTGGAGCAACACATCGACGTCGATCAGTCGCTGCGCCGCGCGCGTTACCCGGAATATCTCGAGGAGAAGCGGTCGCCTGAGGATGACGAGTTCCACAAGCGTTTCGCGCAGCTGGAGACGGCTGCGGCCAGCACCGGCGTGATGCCCAAGAAGCGCGCGCCCATTCCGCCGCATTTGGAGCGCGATCTGCTCTGGTTCGTGGCGCAATACGCGCCGGAGATGGAAAGCTGGGAACGGGACATCTTCCTCGCGGTGCGCGAGGAGTCGTTCTATTTCTATCCGGTGTTCGCGACGCAGATCATGAACGAGGGATGGGCCTCTTACTGGCACGCGCGGCTCATGCGCGAGGCGGACTTCGTACCGCAACAGGCTTACCTGGACGCCATCAAGTGCCACTCCGACGTCGTGCGGCCGGTGGCCGCGGACCAACAGGTGGCGCTCAGCATCAATCCCTACCACCTCGGCTTCGCCATGTGGGAGAAGATCGTCGAAAAGGAGGGGCTCGAGGCGGCGCGCAGCATAATGATTCAGGACGACGACTTCGCGTTTGTGCGCAACCACCTCACGCGGGAGCTAGCGGAGGAGTTGAGCCTCTTTCGCTACAGCGCGCGCAGCGACGGGCAGATCAAGGTGCTGGAGCAGGACCTGACGGCCCTGCACGAGGCGATCTTGAGCCCCAAGTACAACTTCGGCGCACCGACTGTCTCGGCCAAGCACGTCCGCAACGACGGCACGCTGGAGCTGGTGCATGACCACACGGTAGATGGCCGCGGTCTCGACCTCGAACGCAGCCGCAAGGTGCTGGATTACCTGCAGCGTGTGTGGCGGCGCCCGGTGCAGCTCACGACCACCAACCAGGCTGGCCTGGCGCTGGAGCTAACGGCGCCCTAAGCCTCTCCCCAATCCTCTTCTTCGTGGGAGGTCACTATCGAGACGGGGTCGCTGGCGGGGAAGCTGGCAGCCAAAGCCTCGTCCAGCTGCCTCTGGATTTTGTCCTTCTGAGTCTCATCCGCAGGTACTCCCGACGGGCGCTGCTGCGCTTGGGGGGATCTTGGCGACTCGCTCATGGCTCACCTATCACAGGCAATCGTCCTCCTCATAGTATAGGGCTGCCATGGCCGCCTTTTGCAAAATCGGCGCCGGGGAGTAGGCTCTCGGTTCTGCGCGCCGCTCACCGCGGCCACTCTGCCGGGGGAGCGACTGATGGGCCATACCACCTCGGGCATCCGAAATATCGCGCTGGTCGGAGCGGCCGGCGCGGGAAAGACTCTGTTGGCCGAGAGCCTGTTGCTGCAGGCAGGCTGCATCCGCGCGAAGGGGAGCCTGGTGCGCGGCAATACCGTGTCGGATTACGACCCTCAGGAGCGGGAATTACGGCATTCTCTCGAGCCCGCCGTGCTCACCCTGGTTTGCGACTCCACGCGCATACATCTCCTGGATACCCCCGGATATCCGGATCTATTCGGCCGGACGCTCTCTGTGTTGGAAGCAGTGGAGGCAGTCGCGGTCGTCGTCAGCGCGGCGAGCGGACCCGACGCCATTACTCAACGTTTGATGGACTTTGCGCGTGACCGGGGACTTTGCCGGCTCGTCGTCATCAACAAGATCGATAGCCGCGACGCCAAGGCCGCCGCTGTTCTGGCACAACTTCGCGAGGCGTTCGGGTCCGAGTGTCTACCGCTCAACCTCCCTGCGCGGGGCGGTCAGTCCGTGGTCGATTGCTTCTTTCAGCCGCGTGGCGCGGCGACGGATTTCTCGTCCGTGGAGACCGCGCATACTCAGCTCCTGGACCAGGTCATCGAGCTCGACGAGAAGCTCATGGCCGTATACCTCGAGCAGGGCGAGGAGATCTCACCGGAGCAGCTCCACGAACCTTTTGAGCAGGCTCTGCGCGAGGGCCACCTCGTTCCGGTGTGCTTCGCTTCCGCCGAGACCGGCGTCGGCATCCCGGACCTGCTCCGCGTCTTCACTCGCTTGATGCCGAATCCGGGCGAAGGTAATCCGCCGCCGTTCCTGAAAGGCTCGGGCGAGCGCGCGCAGCGAGTCACGGTTTCGCCTGAACCCAGCAGACACGTCGTCGCGCACGTTTTCAAAGTTACCATGGACCCCTATGTCGGCAAGATGGGTGTGTTACGCGTGCACCAGGGCACGGTGCGCCCAGGTTCCCAGCTATTCGTCGGCGATGCACGCAAACCCTTCAAGGTTGCACACCTGTATCAACTCCTGGGCAAGGACACCGTTGAGATTCCCGAGGCGATTCCCGGCGACATCTGCGCCATCGCCAAGGTGGAGGATCTGCATCTCGACGCCGTACTACATGATTCCCACGACGAAGATCAATACCATCTCAAGCCCGTCGCTTTCCCGCCGCCGATGTTGGGACTGGCCATAGAGCCGGAGCGCCGCGGCGACGAGCAACGCCTCGCCGACACGCTGCACAAGCTCACGGCCGAAGACCCCTGTATCCGCATCGAGCATCACACCGCGGTCAACGAGACCGTCCTCTACGGGACCGGGGAATTGCATCTGCGGACGCTATTGGAGCGAATGGGTCAGCGCTATGGCGTGCACGTGAAGACGCACCCGCCGAGCATTCCCTACCGGGAGACCGTGACCCGCCCCGCGGAAGGCCACTGCCGCCACAAGAAGCAAACCGGCGGTGCCGGCCAGTTCGGCGAAGTCTATCTGCGCATCGAAGCGCTGCAGCGCGGGGCCGGCTTCGAGTTCGTTGACGACGTGGTGGGCGGGGCCATCCCGGGTCAGTTCATCCCGGCGGTGGAGAAGGGTGTGCGCCAGGTGCTCACGGAGGGCGCGCTCGCCGGTTATCCCCTGCAGGACATCCGGGTCACCGTCTATGACGGCAAACACCATGCTGTCGATTCAAAGGAGGTCGCCTTTGTCTCGGCCGGGCGCAAGGCCTTTCTGGACGCCATCCATAGGGCCAACCCGATCGTACTCGAGCCCGTCGTGCATCTCGAGATCACGGCGCCTGCGACCGCCATCGGTGACATCACCGGGGATCTGGCCACCAAGCGCGCCCGCATCAACGGCAATAACGCGCTCCCGGGTCACCTCGCCACCGTCTCCGCACTGGTGCCGCTCGCGGAGATCTCGGAGTATCAGATACGTCTCAAGGCGCTGACCGGCGGGCAGGGCACGTATTCGATGGAGCTGAGCCACTACGACCCCGTCCCCCCGCGTCGACAGCAGGAGCTCGTGCAGGCATATCGGCCCCGAGCGGAGGAGGAGTGAGCGGGAGCTTACTTGACCGGGACGTGTGACCCGACCTGGGCGAACACGTAACGCCAGCCTTGCGGGGTACACGCATAGGTGTCACTGAACCATATCTTCAGGTTAAAGTGCCTGCTTTCTGTTGTGCCTTCCGCCCATAAGAGCGCCGTCAGCACCGCCGTGCTTCCCCAGATTCGAACGACCTGATGGCTGTCTTCCTGGTGAGTGTAGACGTACGTCTTGCGGCGCGCGTCGTTCACCAGGTCGGCTTTGGTCTGCACCTCCCCGGCGGCTGAGACCAGGATGTAATCGCTCGGCAGCAGTCGAGCGACGGTGACGGCGTCGTTCCTCTGTACCGCCGCCTGGAATTCCGTATCCAATGCGGCCACGTTGTTGTGACACGACAGAGGCCCGGCAGCGAGCGCGGCAGACGAAGCCCAGAGGAGCGGAAGGATCAACAGGAGTCGTGACAAGGGCTGTCTCCTTTTGAATCTTGCTATCGCCGCAGCATATCCTTAGCCCCGGCGCGACCTCTGGCTGAAATCGGACCCGATTCAACTTGCTGCACGCGTAGTCGGCGTCGGTGATCTGACGTCAGGTGCTATGTATAATCGGAGGGGTTATGGATACGGTGTTGACGCATGAAAGAAAAAGACACTCACCACGAGGACGATGAGCATCGCATGCCGTCGGACCCGGCATTGCGAGTGATGGCTCTGGAGTCGCTTCTCATCGAGAAGGGGCTCGTCGATACACAGGCGCTCGATGCACTCATCGAAGCCTACGAGCATCGGATCGGCCCGCACAACGGCGCCAGGGTGGTGGCCAGAGCATGGAAGGACCCGGCCTACAAGGCGCGGCTGCTGGCTGATGCCGGCGCGGCGATCGCCGAGCTCGGTTTCGGCGGCCTTCAGGGCGAGCACATGATTGCGGTCGAGAACACCCCGGCGGTGCACAATCTCGTCGTCTGTACCCTCTGCTCCTGTTATCCCTACCCGCTCCTCGGCCTGCCCCCGGTCTGGTACAAGTCGGCGGCCTACCGCTCCAGGGCAGTGATTGATCCCCGCGGCGTCCTGCGGGAATTCGGTCTCGAGCTTGCTGCGGAAACCGAAGTTCGCGTGTGGGACAGCACCGCGGAGTTGCGCTATCTCGTCGTGCCTCGACAGCCAGTGGGCACGGAGGAGCTGACGGAGGAACAACTCGCGTCGCTCATCACACGCGATACCATGATCGGTGTTGCGCTGGTCCAGGCGGTACCGATGGAAGGCACGCCGTGAACGGCGTTCATGACATGGGGGGCATGCACGGCATGGGCCCCGTCCAGCCGGGGCAAGACGAGCCGGTGTTTCATCATCGCTGGGAGGCACGAGTTTTTGCCCTCGTACGCGCCATGGGCAAATTCGGCAGGTGGAACATCGATGCCCACCGGCATCAACGCGAGTTGATTCCGGGCGCCGAGCAGCTGCGGATGAGCTACTACGAGCGATGGCTGCGGGCGCTCTCGGAGCTCTTGGTCCGCCACGCATTCCTCAGCGCGCAAGAGCTCGCGACCGGTAAACCCGCGACCGGCACGGTCGGGCTGACACCCGCGCTGCCGGCGGACGAGGTACTCGCGTTCATTGCCTCCGGCTCTCCAGCATCACGTAAAGCCAGCCGACCGCCGCGTTTCCGGCCCGGTCAGCGTGTCCGCGCGCGCAACCTCAATCCGACGGGACACACTCGGCTACCGCGATATACGCGCGGCAAGACGGGCACTGTCGATCGCGTACATGGGGTATTCGTGTTCCCCGACACGAATGCGCATTTCCTGGGCGAAAGCCCGCAGCACGTCTATTCCGTCCGATTCGAGGCGCAGGAGCTTTGGGGCGAGGCTACGACATCGAGGGATTCCGTTTATGTCGATCTCTGGGAGGATTATCTTGACGTTGCCTGACGAAGCGCCTGATGCCGACCAGTCCGGCCCTGCGTTCGCCGAGGCGTGGCAGGCGCGCGCCTTCGCAGTTGCCGTGCTTGCCTCCAAACAGGGCTGCTTCACATGGTCTGAATGGACTCACGCGCTGGGTCGTGAGCTGCAACGGGAGTCAGACGTTGCCGCGCCGACGAGTGCAGGGCGTTATTTCGACTACTGGCTCTCGGCGTTGCAATCTCTGCTGGTCGGCAAGGGAGTGATAGGGCACGGCGAGTTGCTAGCGCGCAGGGAGGCGTGGGAAGACGCGTACCGTCGGACACCTCACGGAGCTGCAGTGAGGCTGTCCCCTCCCTGAGAAAAAACAGGGGCCCCCGAGGGGGCCCAAGGCTGCTCGAGGAGAACGGGCCGCGAGCAGAATTTGGCGTGCGCGTCTGATCTTGATCAAGCCGTGGGCGAGCGGCAATGACCACTTTTGGCCGCGAGGGAATGACCACTTGGAGCTCGTGGCGCCGACGTCCACGAGAAATATACGCAGCGTGTCCGCGCGTTCTGGCTGGAATCGGACCTCGATGGCGGCGCCGGCGGACAGCGCGGTGCGGGTGTCGGTAATATCGCCGGGTGGAGCTCGACGAGCAAACCTGTGAACAGGCGCGCCTCAACCGCGATGCACGTTTCGACGGCCGTGTCTTCATCGGGATCACTTCGACCGGCATCTATTGCCGCCCGATCTGTCCCGCCCCGCATGCCAAGCGCGTGCACGTGCGATTTTTCCCTTCTGCCGCCGCCGCTTCCGCGGCCGGCTTCCGTCCCTGCCTGCGCTGCCGCCCGGAAGTGGCGCCGGGTACGCCGGCGTGGAACGGCACCTCCACGACGGTGAGTCGAGGTCTGCGGCTGATCGCGCAAGGCGCTCTCGATGACGGCGGAGTCGAGACACTGGCCGCGCGGCTCGGGGTCAGCTCGAGGCATCTGTCGCGTCTCTTCCAGCGGCACCTGGGAGCGCTGCCGACCGCGGTGGCGCAGACACGCAGACTCCACTTTGCCAAGCAGCTGATCAGCGATACCAACCTCTCCATGGCGCAGATCGCGCTGGCCGCGGGATTCAGGAGCATCCGGCGCTTCAACGATGTCTTTCGGCAGTTCTACGGTCGCCCGCCGTCGGAGCTGCGGCGTCTCGGGGCGCGTGCAGGCGTGGCGGAGGGTGAATACGTCTTCCGTCTGGCCTTTCGGCCGCCCTACGACTGGGACATGTTGCTCAGGTTTTTGGCCCCTCGCTCGATCCCCGGAGTCGAGCACGTGCGCGAGGGGGTATATCGCCGAACTCTGGCGATCCAGGATCACCAGGGGCTGCTCGAGGTGCGGCCTGCGCTGAGCGAGCACGCCCTCCGGGTGCACATCAGATTCCCGAAGCCGGAATACCTGCTGCAGATCATCGCCCGCGTGCGCGCGATGTTTGATCTGGCCGCGGACCCGGAGCTGATCGGTCAGAGCCTCGGCGCGGATCCCATGCTGGCGCCACTTCTCGAGCGCCATCCAGGCATACGGCTCCCGGGAGCCTGGGACAGCCTCGAGCCGGTCGTGCACTCGGTTCTCAGGCAAACGCTCTGCCTGGAGGAGACACAGAGGCTCCAGGCTCTGCTCGCCGAGGAGTGCGGAGAGCCGATATTCACGCTCGGGGCAGGGGATCTCCGCAGGACTTTTCCGAGCGCGGTCGTACTGGCGGACAGCCGCCTGGATTTCCTGCCTCGATCCACAGCCCATGCGATTCGGTGCGCCGCCCGTGCCGTTGCCGCCGTCCGGGCGAATGCGCCGCCCGATGAACTGCTCTTGAAGCTACGAGGTCTCGACGGAGTAGGGGCCGCTGTCATTCAGTATGTCGCCATGCGTGCTCTCAACGACTCGGACGCGTTTCCCACCGAGCTCGCGGAGCTGCGCGCCGAAGCATGGAAGCCCTGGCGCGCCTATGCCGCGATGCTCCTGATGAGCGCGGGGCCGGTCGCGGGTGCCACGCAAGGGTCTATGCAGACGTACCGTGAAGTGGCCGCTCTACAACCTTGATATCGATCTCGGCGCGAATCTCGAAGCCGAGCGATTCGTAGAGTGAGATCGCGGCCCGGTTCGCTTTCCAGGCGTGCAGGAACGGACGCTCGCCACGTGACTCGATGCGGGACGCGACTGCGGCGGAAAGTCGGCGCGCAAGCCCCCGTCCGCGGAAATCAGGGTGAGTACAGACGCCGCTCACCTCCGTATAGTCCGGGAAACGGAAGCGCTCTCCGGCCATGGCGACGAGTCGGCCGGCGATCCGAATGCCGCGAAAAGCTCCCATCGTGTGCGTGCGAGACAGGAACGGCCCCGGCTCCGTGAGAGTTGCCAGAGCCAACATCTCGGGCGCGTCCCTGTCGGTGAGCTCCACGATGTCGACGTCCAGCTCCGCGGCCGCGACGCTTCGGGTCGCGACCATTTGCACGCCCTGAGAGGACTTGATCGCCACGAGGCCGCTCGGTACCACGATGCTTGGCACCTGTGCCAGGTACACGCGCTCTCCGGGCTGCACCAACTCCGTCAGCGCGGTGAGCGCCGCGGCGCCGTCATCGCGAGCGGATGCGAACAGGTTGACGTCGGCCGCGTACCTCCGCGCCAGTGCGCCGCCCAGGGACAAACCGAGGTGTGCGGTGTTGAGGGCTGCCCACACGGGTCGATCAAGCATATTTTCGGTCTCGCGCCGGTGTGCGTGCTGCCCGAACGTGCAGCGGTGCGACCGCGAGCGCCTCCTCCAGCGCGGACAGTTGCTCCAACAGAGACCCGGATGCGCTGGCGCACGCGTCGGCGACTGCGGCTTCGACCCTCGGCCAGGCGAGCTCTTTCGAGCGCGCGACGAGTTGGCGGCCGGCCTTCGTCAGCGCGATCGGCCGCAGTCGCCGATCGCCCTTGAGGCGCTGCGACATGACGAAGCCGTCGGATTGCAGGTTCTCGAGCATGCGCGATATTCCCGGCTGGCTGATGCCCACCGCCTGGGCAAGCTCACCGACGCTCAGCGGGCCCAGCCGATCCAGTGCGGCCAGCAGAGGGCAGTGTGATGCCGGCAGCCCTATGTCCGCCTCCGCAAGCAGAAGCTGCGTCTGCGCCTGCAAGCGTTCGCCGAGGCGCTTCAGTCGGCTCCCCAGGGCCAGATGCCCCAACTCCTGGACGATATCTGTGACCACGACAACTCCATTTCGATAACATGATATATATCATGTAATATAAGTGCGCGCAAGCGGAGCGTAAAGGCGAGACCGACCCCGGACAAGATGAGGACCGCTCGTGCTTTCACGTTGCCTCCGGCAGATGACAGGTGTGTACCGGCGTGCGATACGGGGTGAGGGGCCCATTCCCCCGCCGGATCGCCGCGGGCTAGCCGGCGGCGCGGCCCAGCGCTTTGCCGATCGCCTCGCGCCACTCCTCGACCATGTGACTGTAATGCCGGGGATCCAGAAACTCGGCGACGAATGCTTGTCCCTGCGCATCGAGTCCGGTCAGCGTGTAGCGGACGCTGACCTGAGTGCCGCCTTCTGGTGCGGCACCGCACTGGACATCGACCAATCCCATGTTCGAGCCTCGAGCCAGGCGGGCGTAGCTCACGCGCCCTTCCGCGGGCAGGTAGGTCACGACGATCCAGGTGGTCTCGCGGCCGCCGTGGACGGTGCGAAAAACCGAGCCGCGCTCCTCTCGCCCGCTGAGCAGCTCCGGCTCCCACCCTGGGACCCAGGCGCGCTCGCCGAGCGCGGTGAAAAGCGGAAACACTCGCGCGACGGGTGCCGCGACTCGAAAAGTGCGGACCTGAGTGGTTGGGGATTCGGACATGCAGATGGGGCTCCAAAGACTCAAAGTGACAGCGGCGCAGCAGGTTGCGACTCGATACATGTGGTACATATGTACCAATATACCATGTGAAAAGCGCAGGCGCCAATTGTGCGATGCTCTGCGGCTCGCGGATCGGAACCAAAGATCATGCCGACACCCAAAACCAAAGCTCCGGAACCCTCCCGCATCGTCGAACGCGTGCAAACGGGCGTCCGTCTGGAGAAGCGGTTGCTCAAAGTGCTGAAGGGCTTGGCCGAGTATCTCGACCT
>CAWEJB010000016.1:0-25292 GCA_963809305.1 uncultured Pseudomonadota bacterium | reverse complement strand
GCGCATCATACAGGGCGCGGTAGGCTCCTTCGCGGGCCAGCAGTGTCTCGTGCGTGCCCTGCTCGACGATGCGGCCGTCACGCATCACCAGGATGAGATCGGCATCGCGAATGGTCGACAGCCGGTGCGCGATGACGAAGCTGGTCCGGTTGGTGCGTAGAGCCGCCATGGCGTGCTGCACCAGCGTCTCGGTTCGAGTATCGACCGAGCTGGTCGCCTCGTCGAGGATCAGCAGCGCCGGCCGGGTGAGAAATGCCCGCGCGATCGTGATCAGCTGCTTCTGTCCGGCGCTGACGTTGCTCGACTCCTCGTCGATGACGGTGTCGTAGCCGTCCGGTAAGCCGCGCACAAAACGATCGACGGAAGTCGCCCTGGCGGCCTCGATTACCTCCGCGTCGGTTGCATCGGGTCGGCCATAGCGGATGTTGTCACGGATGGTACCGTTGAAAAGCCATGCGTCCTGCAGCACCATGCCGATCCGCGACCGCAGCTCGTCGCGCCGCATGGTTGCGATGTCGACGCCATCGAGGGTGATGTGGCCCTGATCGAGCTCGTAGAAGCGCAGGATGAGGTTGACCAGTGTGGTCTTGCCCGCCCCCGTTGGGCCTACGATCGCGACCGTATGGCCGGGCTCGGCGACCAGCGACAGATCGTCGATGAGAGGCTTGTCCGGCTCGTAGCGGAAAGAAACGTGCTGGAACTCGACGCGTCCTGCGACTGCCGCTGCGACCGCGGGTATCGCGGCCTCGGGCCGCAACTCGCGCTCGTCGAGGAGATCGAACACCCGCTCCGCCGAAGCGACGCCGGACTGCATCGTCCCGGCCATCGACGCGACTTGCGTGAGCGGGCGGTTGAACGAGCGCGAGTATTGAATGAACGCCTGCACGGCACCGAGCGTCATCCCGCCCGTCGTGACGCGCAGCCCGCCGATGACTGCGATCAGCACGTAGTTGACGCTGCCGATGAACATCACCGAGGGCATGATGAGGCCCGAGATGAACTGCGCGGCGAAGCCGGCCTCGAGCAGTTGCTCGTTCTTGCCGTCGAAGCGGCGCGACACCTCGCGGTGGCGGCCGAAGACCTTTACGAGCTCGTGCCCGGTGAACGCCTCCTCTATCTGACCGTTGAGCTCCCCCGTCCGTGTCCACTGTGCGATGAAGTGACGTTGCGACCGCTTCGAGATCACCCGGGTGAGAAGCAATGCCAGCGGTATGGTCACGAGCGCGATCAGCGCGAGTAGCGACGAGATGACGAACATCATCACCACCACGCCGACCAGCGTCAGGAACGATGTCAGCAGCTGGCTGATGGACTGTTGCAGGCTCTGGGAGATGTTGCCGATATCGTTGGTGACGCGGCTCAGAAGCTCCCCGCGCGTCTGCCGATCGAAATAGCGCAGCGGCAACCGGTGGATCTTCTCCTCGACATCGGCGCGGAGCGTGCGCACGACCGCTTGGACGACATCGTTGAGGATGTATCCCTGGACCCAGAGGAAGACGGCCGATGCGAGGTAGACAGCGACAGTCTCGAGCAATGTCGCACGGAGCGCCTTGAAATCGATGCCCGCACCCGGCACCAGACTCATGCGGGAGAACATGTCCGCGAGATGGCTGTGGCCCGCCTCTCGCTCCGCCGCCACCGCCTGCTGCTTCGACTCGCCCGCCGCGAGGTGCTCGCCGACGACACCGGAGAAGATGATGTCCGTGGCACGGCCTATCAGCATCGGTCCGGTCACCGACAGCGCAACACTCACCAGGGACGATGCGACCACGAGGACGAGCGCCGCGCGGTGCGGTTTCAATCGCGCCAGCAGCCGGCGCGCCGACGGCCAGAAGGTTGTCGGCTTCTCGCCCGGCGCACCGAGGCTCATCCAGGGCAGTCCGCGCCCCGCGGGTTGACCGGCGGCGGGGAGCCTTCCCGGCGGCGGGCCGCGTCGGGCGCCGCTCACGCCGCCTCCTCCGGCGAAAGCTGCGACGCAACGATTTCCGCGTACGTCGGACAGTTCCGCAGCAACTCGGCGTGACGGCCTATGGCGAGCAGCGTTCCACCATCGAGCACGCCGATCTGATCGGCATCCATGATGGTCGCAACCCGCTGGGCGACGATGATGACCGCCGCATGCCGGGTGATGGGCCGAAGCGCCGCGCGCAACCGCGCCTCGGTACCGAAGTCGAGCGCCGAGAAGGACTCGTCGAAGAGATAGATCTCGGGCTGGCGCACCATCGCGCGGGCGATCGCCAGGCGCTGGCGCTGGCCGCCTGAAACGTTGGTTCCGCCCTGGGCGATCGGCGCCTCGAGCCCTCCCTTCATCGCCGCGACGAAATCCTTCGCCTGAGCAAGCTCGAGCGCCTGCCACATCTGCTCCTCGGTGACATCGGGGTTGCCGTAGCGGAGATTGCTCGCCACCGTGCCGGAGAAGAGGAATGCCCTTTGTGGGACGAGCCCGATGCGGCTCCAGAGAAGATCGGGATCGAGCGTGCGCACATCGACTCCGTCGACCAGAACCGCGCCCTCGCTGACATCGAACAGCCGCGGGATCAGCGACACGAGGGTGGTCTTGCCGGCCCCGGTGCTGCCGATGATTGCGAACGTCTGGCCCTCCGCGACACGGAAGGAGACATCATGGAGCACCGCATCAGCGGCCCCCGGATACTGAAACTTCACTGCGCGAAACTCGACCTGCGCGCGCGACTGCACGGATTTGACCGCCGCCGCCGGCGGCGCTACCGACGAAGCGGTCGCCATGACATCCGTGATCCGCTCCGCTGATACGGCGGCGCGCGGAATCATCATCAGCATGAAGGTCGCCATCATGACCGCGAGCAGGATCTGCGCGAGGTAGACCAGAAAGGCCGTGAGGTCCCCGATCTGCGACTGTCCGGCGCCGACCCTCTCGGCGCCGAACCACAGCACGGCGACGCTCGAGACGTTGAGGATGATCACGATGGCCGGAAAGAGCAGCACCATCAGCCTCCCGGCCCGCAACGCCGTATCCATCAGATCGATGTTGGCGCGGTCGAACCTGAGGATCTCGGCGGGCTCGCGCACGAAGGCACGCACCACGCGGATGCCGCCGATCTGCTCCCGCAGCACCCGGTTGACGACATCGACGAGCTTCTGCATGCGCCGAAACTGCGGCACCATCTTTACCGCCACGACCCCGATGACGACCGCCAGGACCGGAACGCTGACTCCCAACAGCCAGGAGAGCCCTGGGTCCTCGCGAAACGCCATGATGATGGCGCCCACACCCATGATGGGCGCGGAGATCATGGTCGTGCTGCTGACGGCCACCAGCGTCTGCACCTGCTGTACGTCATTGGTGGTCCGCGTGATGAGCGACGGCGCCCCGAACCTCGCCACTTCGCGCCCGGAGAATCCCATGACGCGGCGGAACAGGGCGGCGCGCAGATCCCGGCCGAAGCACATGGAAGTGCGCGCGCCGAAATACGCGGCGGCGACAGAGAAGGCGATCTGCCCCAGCGTCATGAGCAGCATCCAGCCGCCGGTCCGCAGGATGTAGCCCGTATCCCCCTTCACGATGCCAAGATCGATGATGTCGGCGTTGAAGGTAGGCAGATAGAGCAACGCAATGGTGGCGAGCAGCTGGAACACGGCGACGCCCAGCAGCCCGCGCCCATAGGGCCGCAGATGCTCACGCAATAGCCGGATCAGCATCGGCGGCCCTCGGCGATCGCCTGTTCGCGCTGATCTCGTAGGAACGGCCGGTCGATCTGCTCGGCGTACAGCGCGATATCCGCGGGCGCGACTCCGCTGGCGGCAAAGTGTTCCTTCCATCTGCTCACGACCTGCGCCACCACACCGGCCTCACGCGCCGCCTCCTCGCTCTTCAGCCCGAACAGGGATGACATGGACAGCGCGTTGGCGAGGGTGGAGTCGGCAGCCTGCAGGCCGACACGCATCTGCTGGAACCCCAGGGCCTGGCCAGAGGGAAGCACATCGAACGCGGGAGACAGCTCGTATTGCCCCCGCTCGGTCATGACGAGGGCGTGGTTCTTCTCGTGATCGTCAGTATTGTCGATCAGGATGTTGAATACCATGCGGCGAAAGAGCTCCTGCATATCCCGCGAGTACCTGTTGTCCTGCGCGACGCCCTTGCGCCGCAGCAGCTGCGCCAGCTCCGGATAGCCGAATTGCTCACCGGCCGCGCGGAGCGCAACTGCCGCCGAGAGACAATGACGGCGGCCTGCGCCCGTGCGATCGAAGCGCCTGATCGCGACAGCGTGCCCCGCCGTCAGCCGTACTGCCATCGTGGAAGCCGTGCGTATCTGCGCCTCTCGCGCCAAAGTCATCGTTGCGTGCTCGATCAGTGGGGTATCCGCGGGCTCACCGTCGGAGAATTTGACTACCCACTGCTCGCCGTCCAGATTGAGCAACGCCTTTGGCCGCGCGCCGCCCATGGTGGCGCCCGGCGAGACGAGTCTCTTGAGTTCGGGCGGGATCGGCTCGTTGTCCTGGACCTTACGGATGAGCTCGTGGACCTGGTCAGCCTCCCGCAACGTGGGCAGCGGCCCGAGGCGCCGTGGCAGGTATTCATCGGATGAGGTCGAGATTCCAAGCGCCCCAAAGCGATCATCACCTGCGAAATACAGATATTCGAGAAGCGACAGGCGAGGAGGCTTGTCAATGAATCGGATGACGCGCTCGCCCCAACGATCTGGCCGCGCATCGTCCACCGCGCCCACAGCCGTATTCCTCTCGACAGGCAGAAACTGCTGGTCCATGAGCGGCAGATCTTCGCTGAGCTCGAATCCGTGCTCGAGCCACGGCGCGAAGTACTTGAGGGCGACCCCCTGATTCGAGCGTATCAGGTCGAGCTCGCCGACGGCGACAGGCCGCGCGGGCTCGAGGAGCGACCACAGGTACAGCCGATCGAGCGGCTGATAGCCGGAGGCGCTGCGCTCAGGTGCGATCGCGGTGTTCACTCCTGTCTGTTCTCTGGCCGTCTTCGTGCAAGGCGTGCTCGCGCCGACGCGGCGGAGCGGACGGCGCGCCGCTCGAGCGCCTGGCGAACATCCCCCTCGAGCGCTCCCCGATCTTCCGCAGGCGCGGCGAGCTCGGGCAAGCGAGCCGCCCTTCCGATCAGCCACAGTGCTGTTGCGTAGAGTCCAGCGCCGACGCTAGGGTCGCCCCGCTCGATTCGAATCAGCGTCGGGACCGAGCATCCAATGCGGCCGGCCCACTCGCGCTGGGATTCCCGGCGCCTCAGTCGGGCGATAGCCAAATTCTCGCCCAGGCTGCGAAGCGCCTGAGTCGCTGCAGGAGGAAGTGTAGCCAGTGCCGGAGTATTCTTAGACATCACATATAGTTTATCGATTTTGACAATTTGAGCAAGTATATATTCAATAGCGGTGAAGTAAAGAATCAATATAGTACCACAAATTGACTATCTGCCGCCGCCTCGCTACGCCTCACGACATGCCCGACCTGGACCCTCGGCTCGCCGCTGTCCCCCTTCCTGCGCTGCTCCGCCACGCCCGTGTCGCGTACGGCTCTGCGATGCGGAGTGCTCTCGAGGACGCCGGTTACGACGATGTTCCCAAGAACGGCCTCTATGTCATAGGTGGTCTGGCCCTCGGTGCAGGTGACGTTCCCCTCTCCTCCCTGATCCGCGATCTACGCATCTCGAAGCAGGCCGCGGGTCAGCTCGTGGACACGCTGGTCAACCGCGGCTATCTGGCACGCAACATCGACGAGCAGGACCGCCGGCGGCTCATCGTGACCCTGACTGATCGCGGGCGGGCAGCAGCCGCAACTCAGGCAACGGCGCGTGAGCGCGTGGATGCGGAGTTGGTCGCGAAGGTGGGACCGGAGTGCGTCGAGCACACGCGCATCGCGCTGGCGGCACTGACGGAAATGGCAGGTTGGGGCGAGCCCGCGACAGACGAAGAGACGTAACGGAGGGCCAAATGTTCCGATTCGGACCCGGACTCGTGATTCCGCTGTTGTGGCTGGCCTGGGCCATCTCCTGGGTGCTCGCCGCGGGCTGGAGCGCCCCGGCCGAGCGGCGTGTTGGAGTGAAGGGCGAGCTCGGTTATCGCCTCGTGCTCATCGCCGGTGCGCTCATTTTCTTTCCGCGCGCGCATGGCTATCACGGACCGCTGCGACTCTGGATGGTCACGCTCGCTGAGGCCTGGATCTGCACCGCCGTCGTCGCCCTCGGGATCGCCTTCACCTGGTGGGCGCGCATCCATCTGGGGGCGCTGTGGAGCGGTTGGATCACGCGCAAGGCCGACCATCGCGTCGTCGACACCGGCCCCTATGGCATCGTCCGCCACCCGATCTATACCGGGATCCTGCTGTCTGTCTATGCGACCGCCGCCGCGAAGGGTACGATACTCGGCATTCTCGGCGCGCTCCTGATCACGCTGGGGCTTTGGATGAAGGCAAGACTCGAAGAGCAGTGGCTGCGTAAGGAGCTGGACCCGGGCGCGTACGACAGCTATCGCAGCAAAGTCCCCATGCTCGTCCCCTTCGGACCGAGGTAACAATGGATCCGCGAGTCATCACACCTTATCTCATCACCGCCCTGGTCGTGTGGGCGCTGTATCGCCGCATGCGGCGCTCGTTTGGCCGCCAGCGCGTCCAGGACAAGCGCATGTGGTTCCGGATCGGCATCCTCACGCTGGTCACTGTTCTCATCGCCGCCACGGTTGCGCGCGATGTCGATTTGCTCGGTGTCCTGGGGGCCGGGGTCGTCTGCGGCGCAGCGCTCGCTTATGTCGGGCTCAGATACACCAAGTTCGAGATCACGTCCGCAGGGCGCTTCTATACGCCGCACGCCTATATCGGCCTGGTGATAGCCGCGCTCTTCGTGGGTCGATTCCTGTATCGCTTCCTCGGCGTATACGACGGCGCTGCCCCGCCGGCGGCCGCCGGGCAAAGCGTCCTCGCCATGTATCAACACAGTCCGTTCCTGCTGGCGGCGTTCGGCGCGGTCGTGGGCTATTACGTGCCCTACTACCTCGGCGTGCTGCAGCGCACCAAGCCGCCCGCGACTTTGGGCCCGGAATCCGGCCCCAGCGGCGCCTGAGAGCCATGGCCCGCCACGATCAACGCGCCCTGGGCCGGGGTGCGCGGCGGGTCCTTCGCGACCTGTCATACGGGTTTCCATCGGTACGGTACTCGATGACGACGGGCGTCGCGAAAAGATCAAACGTCTTGCGAAAGACATTCACCAGGAATCGCGTGTAGGCATCCGGAACGGACGAAGTCTGATTGCCGTGGATGATGATCCGCGGCGGGTTCCGGCCGCCCTGATGCGCATAGCGCAGCTTGATGCGCCTGCCGTGCACGAGCGGGGGCTGATGCACCGTCAGCGCATGCTCCAGCGTGCGTGACAGCTCCTTCGTGGGCATCTCGCGCATGGCCGCCTCGTAGGCGCGTACCGCCGACTGCATCAGCTCGCCAACTCCCGTGCCGTGCCGCGCCGAGATGAAGTGCAGCGGCGCGAACGGCACGAAATCGAGCCGCAGCGACAGTTGCCGATGAATCTCCTCGCGCTGCTCCGGCGGAATCCCGTCCCACTTGTTGATGGCGATGATGAGCGCCCGGCCGCGCTGCAGCGCGACGCCCAGCACGCTGGCGTCCTGCTCCGTGACGGTGTCATGCGCATCGACGACGAGGATCACCACGTGAGCCTCATCGATTGCCTGCAGCGTCTTCGCGACGCTCGCCCGCTCGATCGCATCCTCGACCCTGGCGCGGCGACGCATGCCGGCCGTATCGATGAGTTGGAACTGGCGCCCGTCGCGCTCGAACGGCACGAGGATGCTGTCGCGGGTGGTGCCCGGCTGCTCGCTCGCGATGACCCGCTCCTCGCCGATCAGCCGGTTGACGAGCGTGGACTTGCCGACATTGGGCCGGCCGATGATGGCGATACGCACGCCCTCGGCGGCGGGATCCGTTACCTCGCCTTCCAGCTGCGGCTCGAGCCCGGCGAGCGCCTGAGCCATCAGCTCCTCGCATCCCTGCCCGTGACTCGCGGAGATGCCGACCGGCTCCCCGAGGCCGAGAGCATGGAAATCGGCCGCCGCGACATCGAGGTCCAATCCTTCCGACTTGTTGACGGCGAGCGTCGTCGGCTTGCCGGACTTACGGATCTCGCGGGCGACGAAGTCGTCCTGGGGCGTGAGGCCGGCCCGCCCGTCCACCAGCAGAATGAGCCGATCGGCTTCAGCCACGGCGCGCTCCGTCTGGGCGCGCATCTGGGCCTCGATGCCCTTCGGGTTCTCGATCAGACCGCCGGTATCGATGACCACGAAAGGCAACGGTCCCAGGCGCCCGAAGCCGTACTGGCGATCTCGGGTGAGTCCGGGCACGTCCGCCACAATTGCGTCGCGCGTGCCGGTGAGCACGTTGAACAGGGTCGATTTGCCGACGTTGGGCCGACCTACGAGAGCGACGATGGGCAGCATGGAATGCTGCTGGTGCTATCTGCCGGGAGACATCCGGTAGGCGTTGATGCGGCCGTCGTCGTTGATGACCACGACCTCGTCACCCTCGGCGATGGGCGGGTTGCTGATGCGCAGCTTGCCGCTTCGCACCCTGGCGATGAAGGCGCCGGTGTGCTTGTCCAGGAAGTGAACGTAACCCTGGAAATCAGCCGTGATCACGGCGTCGTCGCTGACCGCGACGGCCGTGAGCCCGCGGTAGGCCAGTGCGGACTGGCGCCAGATCACGGCGCCGTTGCTGCGATTGAGTGCAACGACCTGCCCGTCCGCGCTCGACATGTAGACCGCGTCCTGGTCCATCGCTAATCCACGATAGCTCGATGCCTTGTGAGACCACCACGTCTGACCGCTGTCGAGCGCGAGCATGGTGACGTTACCGTGATAACCCACGGTGTAGATGTCCTTGTCGGCAACCTCCAGCGGACCATCCACGTCGGCCAGGCGTTGGATCTCCGTGCGGCCATGCGGCTGTGAGATCGTCGCCAGCCAGACCTGCGAGCCGTCGCCGGAGTTCACCGCAAGGACCTTGCCGTTGTCGAAGCCACAGAGGATGAGATCGCCGACGATGAGCGGCGTCGATGTGCCGCGCAGCGAGAGCGAAGGCACGTCCTGCTCTGCCTCCCAGAGCTCGTGGCCATCGGTCGGCGACAGGCCGCGCAGCCTGCCGTCGACCGCGCGTACCGCAACGACGTTGTCGGAAATAGCCGGCGGGGCGATGACGGCACCGTTGATGAGCACCGTCCAGAGCGGCTTGCCGTCCGCCGCGTTGAGCGCAATCACATGTCCGTCCGTGGCGCCGACGACAACCAGGTTGCCGCGCACCGCCGGTCCGCCGCCGAGCGGCAGCTTCGTGTTGGTGCGCCAGAGTCTCTGTCCGGTCTGGAGATCGAACGCCGCCACCTGGCCACGGTAACCTGATGCGAATACGCGACTGCCATCGACCGCAAGACCGAGCCCGAGGCGCAGCTTCTTCGCCCCGCGGTCAGCGACCGAGGCGTCCCAGATGCGCTCCACGCGCAGGCTCGACTTGATCGGACCGAGCTTCGCCGGTTGTTCCGGGTTCTTGTTCTTGGAGCAGGCGATCAGCAGGCACGCGGCCGCGGCCAGCACGGCCCAGCAGCGCAGCGATCGCATGGTGTTGGTTTGCAAGGGATCCCTCAGGCGCAGCGCGCAATGGTCAATGGGAGTGGGTGGGCGAGGCGGCATCGGCCGCGAGGTCGGATATCTTGAGGTCCAGCAGCCCCGTGTCGCTCTCGTTCCCCGCTTTGGCGCGAGCGAGTCGGTACTGCGCCAGAGCGTCCGATTTATCGCCCATGGCGTAGTAGGCGTCGCCGCGCGCCTCCGCATATTGCGGCGCCAGGGCGCCGGGATTGGCTCCGTTCAGGGTCGCAATCGCTTCCGACGGCTGCTGCTGCGCGATTTGCACGCGTGCCAGCCTTTGTCGCGCGATGAGACTCAGAATGGAATCGTGAGAGTGCTGCATCACGTCTCGCAACTCGTCCGCGGCTCTCGGCAGCTGGCCATCTTCGACGAACGCCCTCGCGGAAGCCAACTTCGCCTGATCCGCATAGGGTGAAGAGGCGTACTGACGCTCGAGGACTCCGAGCAGAATGAACGCCTCGGGGCGGTTGCCTTGCGCGAAGGCATTCTCCATCTGGATGTAGGTCGCGCCGGCCGCGAGGTTCACGTTGTCCACGCGAGCCTGCCACCAGCGATAGCCTCCGAGCCCCAGGGCGGCGACGGCGACCCCGGCCAGGACCGCGGGCGCGTTCTCCCGCACCCGGCGCTTGAGCGCTTCCCACTGTTCACGTTCACTCAGTAAAAAATCGTCCACCACCCCCTCCTCATTTCGCCGGAGCCGCGGCGCCGGCAAGTGCCGCTTCTATGGCCGCGGCCAGCTCAGGCAGCGGGCACTCGCTCTGACCCGCCTCGTTGCGCAAAGGTTTCACGGCTGCGACGCCCCGCGCCAGCTCGTCATCGCCCAGGATGACCGCGAGCGCGGCGCCGCTGCGATCGGCGCGGCGAAATTGCGCCTTGAAATTGCCGCCGCCGAGATTGAGATCGAACCGCCGCGCCGGCAGCTGGTCCCGCAGCCGCTCGACCAGGCCGATGCCCGCGGCGCTCGCTCGTGCGCCGCTCACCACCACGTAGACGTCCGCAGCAGGCGCCGCCGGAGCCTGGCCCGCCTGCACGAGCAGCTCCACGACCCGTTCCATCCCCATTGCGAAGCCGACGCCGGGCGTCGGCTCGCCGCCGAGCTGGGCAATGAGCCCATCGTAGCGGCCGCCGGAGCATACGGCATCCTGGGCCCCGAGTGCGTCGGTGATCCACTCGAACACCGTGCGGCTGTAGTAATCCAGCCCGCGGACCAGCCGCGGGTTGACCCGATACGGGATGCCGATCGACCCCAGGGCGGCGCAGAGCGCATCGAAGTGCTCGCACGACTCCGGGTCCAGATGATCGGTGAGGAGCGGCGCGCCCGCGATGATGGCGCTCATCTCCGGATTCTTGCTGTCGAGGATGCGCAGCGGATTGCCCTCGAGCCGCCGCCGGCTGTCGCTGTCGAGCGCGCTCTCGTGCCCGCGGAAGTAGGCGATCAGCTTCTCCCGGTAGATGCGCCGCGATTCCGGCGTGCCCAGGGAATTGATCTCGAGACGCACCCGCTCGATGCCGAGCCGGCGCCAGAGGCGCGCGGTTAGGGCAATCAGCTCCGCATCGACGTCCGGGCCGGGGAAGCCCACGGCCTCCAGGTTGATCTGGTTGAACTGCCGGTAGCGGCCCTTCTGCGGCCGCTCGTGACGGAACATCTGGCCCATGCACCAGAGCTTGTGGCGCTGGCCGCGGAGCATGCCATTCGAGATGAGCGCCCGCATGATCCCGGCAGTCGCCTCTGGACGCAGGGTCAGGCTGTCCCCGCCCTGATCCGAGAAGGTGTACATCTCCTTCTCCACGACGTCGGTGAACTCGCCAATCGCGCGCTTGAAGAGCGCGGTGTGCTCCACGACCGGCACGCGGATCTCTTCGTATCCGTACGCCGCAAGCAGCTCGCGCGCGCAGCCCTCCAACCGGTGCCAGGCGCCGATCTGGGCAGGCAGCACATCGTTCATGCCGCGGATTGGCTGGATCTCTACCGTCAACTCAACCTCCGTTCTTCCGCGGCGCGGCAAGCACGCGTCCGTCGGCGGTAATCAGGAACCAGGCGGTGTGATCGGCCCGCACGAAGGGGGAGAACGACTCCGGACGGCCACCAACCTCGAGCGTGACGCCGCTGGCATCTCCGAGTAAGACTCTGAGCGGCGGTACGCCTTCGAGCGTGCGCGTCGCATGCCCGAGCGACAGACCATAGAGCAGCCGTCGCCCGGTGGCGTCGTAGACCTCCGTCCAGCTGTCGTTCGAGTACACGAATATGGCTTCGATCTCTCCGTGAGCGGGGACGGCGGGAGCCGCTGCCTGACCGCTACTCGAGTGGGCCCGCGGCGAAGCCGTGCCGCCAGCCAGTGTCAGGTTCACGCGCTGATCCGGCTCCAGCGGCGTTGCCGCTGGAACCGTGATCGGCACGGGATGGGAAGCCGCAATCAACCAGTGCCGGTGCGACAGCGACAAGCCCCACCATACGGTGCCCGCCACCGCGAAACCGATCACCACGATCACCGCGGGCGCCACCAACCTTCCAGTATCGTCCGCTACCGGCTTGGGGACGCGTGTCAGGTCCGGCGGCGGAATCCGGGCGCCCTGCGAGTAGAGCCCGGACAGCGCGTCCGGTGACTCGCCGACCAGCTCCGCGTAGTGGCGCAGGTGTCCCTTCACGTAGACCGGCGCCCCCAACGCTGCGAAGTCATCCGCCTCCAGCGCCTCGAGAATGTCGGGGTCGAGGTGCAGCCGCTCCGCGGCCTGCAGAATGGTGAGGCGCCTGCGCTCACGGGCGCTGCGTAGTCGCGCGCCGATGCCTTCAGACATGACACTCAGCCCGGGTTGTGGCCGAGGTAGGCCAGCTCACGCGCCTCGGCCGAGTTCGGAAAGTCGAGCTGCAGCCGGCGCGCGTACAGCTCCGCATCGAGCGCGTCATGCTGCGCGCGCATCACCTTGACCGCAAGCAGCAGCAGGTCCGGTGTCTCCTGGTTGGCGGCGAGGAAGGCTTCGATTTCCTGGCGCGCCTCGGCGAGCTTGCCTTGGGAGAAGTTGAGGTCGGCGAGCTGCCACAGGGCCTGCGGGAAGTTGGGCCTTATGGTCAGCGCATCGACGAACATCTGGAACGCCTCGACAGCGTGATGCGCGGAACGCAGGCAGATGCCCGCGTTGACGTACGCGAGCTCCGGCGTCAGGTACTCCGGATTGTGCGCGGCCCCCAGGAAGGTTTGGACACCCTCATCGTAGCGGCCGACGCTGCAGAGGTAGACCGCATAGTTGTTCTGGAAATCGGGATTCTTGGGTGCAAGGCGCAATGCCTCGCGGAATTCCTGGTCAGCCTGCTTGGGCTGCTGCAGTCGGGCAAAAAGCAGGGCGCGTGCGCTGTGGACGTCGGGATCGTCGGGGTTTTCCTGCAACGCGCGATCGAGCTTGGTCTGCGCGATGGCAAGATCGCCGCGACGCATGTATGCGATCCCGAGCTCCGTGTTGTAAATGGCGGCATCGTTACGCTGCCGCACCTCCTGCTGGCTGGCACAGCCCGCCAGCAGAGCAGCGAGCAGCGCGGCGGTGATCGCTAAAATCGTTGCAGACGATTTTGTCATGCCTGCACCGCAAGGCCGAATACACGGCTGCCGAGCCGCACTGTGGTGCGGTCGATCACCTGCCCGGCGAGCTGACCGCAGGCGGCATCGATGTCATCGCCGCGCGTGCGGCGCACCGTGGCGAGCACACCGCGGCGGATCAGCTCATCGCGGAAGCCTTGCACCACCTCGGGCGCGGAGCGGCGGTAGCGGGTGCCAGGGAAGGGGTTGAACGGGATGAGGTTCACCTTCGCGGGATGACCGGCGAGGAGCTTGGCGAGGGCGCGCGCCTGCGCCAGCGAGTCGTTGACGCCGGCGAGCAGCACGTACTCGAAGGTCACGCTGCGACCGTTCTGCTCGTCGAGGTAGTGCCAGCAGGCCTCGAGCAGCTCCGCGATCGGATGCTTGCGGTTGATCGGCACCAGCTCGTTGCGCAGCTCGTCATCGGGCGCGTGCAGCGAAACGGCGAGCGCCACGTTGCTGTGCTCCGCGAGCTTGTAGATCTGCGGCACGAGCCCCGAGGTCGACAGCGTCACGCGCCGCCGCGAGAGATCGAAGCCGAAGTCATCGAGGAATATCTCGAGCGCCGGCACGACGTTGCGGAAGTTGGCGAGCGGCTCGCCCATGCCCATGAGCACGACGTTGGTGACTATGCGCTCGCGCGCGGCGTCATGCGCGAACGAGCCCGAGAGCTCGCGCTTGGCCAGCCAGACCTGGCCGACGATCTCGGCGGTCGTCAGATTGCGATTGAAGCCCTGCTGCGCGGTCGAGCAGAACGAGCAGTCGAGCGCGCAGCCGACCTGCGAGGAGATGCACAGCGTGCCGCGGTCCGGCTCCGGGATGAAGACCATCTCGAAGGCCTGCGAGGCGTCGGCTCGCAGCATCCACTTGCGCGTGCCGTCGGCTGACTGCTGCGCGGTGACGATCTGCGGCGTGCGACGCTCGGCGTGCTCGCGCCAGCTGCGCGCGGAAGTCCTTGGCGAGATCCGTCATGTGCTCGAACGAGGACTCGCCGCGCTTGTACACCCAGTTCATCAGCTGGCGCGCGCGGAACGGCTTGCTGCCGAGGCCCGCCACGAACGCCTCGAGCGCCGGGCGCGGCAGTCCCAGCAGATTCGTCGCGGTCGTGTCGGGCGAGGTCATGGCGGACTCCGCGGCTCAGCCGCGCGGGTGCAGCTCCGTGGCGCTGAAGAAGTACGCGATCTCCCGGGCGGCGGTGTCCGGCGCATCGGAGCCGTGTACCACGTTCTGCTCGATGCTCAGCGCGAGATCGGCGCGGATCGTGCCCGGGGCCGCCTTCTTCGGATCGGTGGCGCCCATGATCTCGCGGTTGCGCGCGATGGCGTTCTCGCCCTCGAGCACCTGCACGACGACCGGACCGGAGGTCATGTAGCGCACCAGGTCCTTGAAGAACGGGCGCTCGCGATGAACGGCGTAGAAGCCCTCGGCCTCGCGCTCGGACAGATGCAGCATGCGGGCGGCGATGATGGTGAGGCCGGCCTTCTCGAAGCGGCGATAGACCTCGCCGATCAGGTTGCGGGAGACGCCGTCGGGCTTGACGATGGACAGGGTGCGCTCGAGCGCCATTCGGGGTCCTTTCAGGGATAGCTGGTCGGGAACGTAGCCCTACAGTTTACCCTTTGGGCTGCCCCCACCGCTACACGGTGAAGCTCTCCCCGCAACCGCATTCCCCCTTGACGTTGGGGTTGCGGAAGCGGAACGCCTCGTTGAGCCCCTGCTTGACGAAATCCACGATGGTGCCGTCGATCAGCGCCAGGCTCTCCGGATCGACGCAGACCTTCACCCCACGGTCCTCGAAGACGAGGTCGCCGTCATGGACTTCGTCGGCATAGTTCACGACGTACGCGAAGCCTGAGCATCCGGTCTTGCGCACCCCCAGGCGCAGGCCGACGCCATGCCCGCGAGCGGCGAGAAACGTCTTGACGCGATGTGCGGCGGATTCAGTCAGCGAAATGGCCATGAGCGCGATTTTACCCCTGCTCGGGCCAGTGCCGGGCACAGTCCGCGAGCGCATCTTCGACCACCAGCAGGCGTCCGAGTTTCTCGACCGGCACCGCAAGCGCCTCGGCCCACTCGGCCGGCGTCCCCGGAGCGAGGTCGGCGCGGCCCCGGCCGCGCAACCGCTCGGTCACCCAGGCGGCCACGGCCAGAGTATGGGGACAGCCGTAGGCCTTGAACAGTGCGCTTTTCACGACGCCGGCCGCGATCTGGAGCCTGAATCGGACCCAGACCTCCTGCCCGGGCCCGCCTGCCTCGCCTACGATCTGGCCACCGATCCCGGGCTCGGAGCCGTGCTGCGCTCCCGGGCCGCCGCGGGCTCCGAGGCCGGCGAGAGCGCACGCAGGCGCGCGACTTCCCGCCGGATGGCGGCCACCGCGATGTCGATGTGCTCCGGCAGGCTGAACCGCCCGAAGCTCAGGCGCAGAGAGCTCTGGGCCAGCTGCGTGTCCCTGCCGAGGGCGCGCAGCACGTAGGAGGGCTCGGCGGACGCCGAATTGCAGGCCGATCCGGTGGCGACCGCCAGCTCGGCCAGTCCCGCCACCAGGCTCTCCCCTTCGACGCCCTCGAAAGACACGTTGAGAATGCCCGGGACACAGCGGCACCCTCCCCGTTCGCGTGCACGCCGTCCAGCGTCGCCAGACCTTGCCATAGGCGCTCCCGCAAGCCGGCGAGCCGGGCGTACTCCGCCGTCAGCTCGCGGCGGGCGAGATCGCACGCCACCCCGAAGCCGGCGATCTGGTGGGTCGGCAGAGTCCCCGGCCGCAGGCCCCTCTCCTGGCCGCCGCCGAAGAGAATCGGCTGCAGGTGGGCCCGCGCCTCGGCGCGCACATAGAGCGCACCGACGCCCTTGGGGCCGTAGAGCTTGTGAGCCGTGATGGACACGAAGTCGAGCGGCAAAGCATGCACCTCGAGAGGGATCTTGCCGGCCGCCTGCGCAGCATCGCTGTGGAGCAGCACACCGCGCGCGCGGCAGAGCGCGCCGATGGCGGCGACATCCTCGATCGCGCCGATCTCGTTGTTGACGAGCATGATCGACGCCAGCACCGTGTCCGGGCGCAGCGCCGCGCCGACAGCGTCAGGATCGATCCTGCCGCGGCGATCCGGCGACAGCAGCGTGACCGTGAAGCCTTCCTTTTCCAGCCGCTTCAGCGGATCCAACACCGCCTTGTGCTCGATCCGCGAGCTCACGATGTGCCGCCCCCGGTACGCATTGGCGCGCGCCGCGCCGAGGATGGCCAGGTTGTTGGATTCAGTCGCGCCGGAGGTGAAGACGATCTCGCCGGCGGCCGCGCCGATCAGCGCCGCGACCTCGGCGCGCGCCCGCTCGACCCGCTCGGCGGCGCGGCGGCCGAAGAGATGCGTGACCGATGAGGCATTGCCCATGCAGTCGGGCTCGGTGAGGCAGCGCCCCATCGCCGCCGCCACCGCCGGATCCACCGGTGTCGTCGCCGCATAGTCGAGATAGATCGGCTCGGGCGCGGTCACTCGCGCTCCGGGGCAGCGCCAGCCCGCCGCCGGCGGCTCTGCACCGCCGTCAGAATGCCGCGCAGGATGTTGACTTCGTTGCGATCGAGCGCCGCGCGTTGAAACAACCGGCGCAGTCGCGCCATGAGATGAGTGCCGCCCTGCGTGCGGTCGCGAAAGTCGATCTCCTCCAACACCCGGGCGAGATGGCCGTAGAGGCGCTCCATCTCTTCCGGATCGGCGAGCGGGCCGGCGGCGGGCGCCGTATCGATCTGCACGCCGCGGGCGCGAAACAGCTCGTAGGCGACGATCTGCACCGCCATGGCGAGATTGAGCGACGGATAGGCTTCGCTTGCCGGAATCCGGATCAGCAGATGCGCGGCCTCGAGCTGCTCATTGGTGAGGCCCGCCCGCTCCGATCCGAAGAGCACCGCCGCCGGGCCGCGGCGCGATTCCGACAGCACCCGCTCCGCCGCTTCGCGTACGTCCGCCACACGGAAATACTGATCGCGGCTGCGCGAAGTAGTAGCCACGATGAAACCGCAGCCGGCGACGGCCTCTGCAACTGTCGTGACCAGCCGCGCATTGGCCAGGACGTCATCGGCGCCGGAGGCGCGCGCGATTGCCTCGCTGTGCGGAAACTGCCGCGGATTGACCAGCACCAGCCGCTCGAGCCCCATGTTCTTCATGGCGCGGGCCACCGCCCCGATGTTGCCGGGATGCGAGGGCTCGACGAGAACGATGCTGATTGGCGAGGTGTCCATGGCGACCTGCTACTCATGTTACGCTAGGGCGGATCAACGGTGGCCGCAAGGGCCCCGCCCTTCACGCGAGCTTCCGTGCACCCGCTTCTCAATATCGCAATCCGCGCCGCGCGCCGTGCCGGCGAAGTCATCGTCCGCAGCCTCAACCGGCTGGAATCGCTCACCATCACCACCAAGGGGCGCAACGACTTCGTGAGCGAGGTCGACCGCAACGCCGAGCAGGAGATCATCGGCATCATCCGCCGGCACTATCCCGACCACGCGGTGCTCGCCGAGGAGAGCGGCCGCAGCGGCGACAACGACAGCGTCTGGATCATCGACCCGCTCGACGGCACCACCAACTTTTTGCATGGCTTTCCGACTTTCGCCGTCTCGATCGCCTGCCAGCAGAAAGGCCGGCTCGAAATCGCGGTGGTCTACGACCCCATGCGCCAGGAGATCTTCACCGCGACGCGCGGCAGCGGCGCGCACCTGGAAAACCACCGCATTCGGGTCAGCAAGCAGCGGACGCTCGAGGGCGCTCTCATAGGCACGGGCTTCCCGTTCCGCTCGAACACGGACTACCTCGACGCGTACATGGAGATGCTGAAAGCCGCGACGCAGAGCACGGCCGGTGTACGCCGCCCCGGGGCAGCGGCGCTCGACCTTGCTTATGTCGCAGCCGGCAGGATCGACGGCTTCTGGGAAATCGGCCTCTCGCCCTGGGACACGGCGGCCGGGACGCTCCTCATTCAGGAGGCGGGCGGCCGTATCGGCACTCTCACGGGCGCCGAGTACCTCCTGGGCGCAGACGTGCTCGCCGGCACGCCCAAGGTATACGCAGCGCTGCTCGAGCTCTTCGCGCCGCACGTCCCCAAGAGCATGTAACTAAGCGGCCCAGAGCCGCGCCAGTTGCGGCCGGGGTTGCTGGCTTTGCCGCAGTCGCTTGTGTAGAGTCCCGGCGCATGCCAAGCCAACTCTTTGCCACCAAGTCGATCGCCGAAATCAAGGAATCCGACGCGAAGGGGCAGCAACTGCACCGCACGCTCTCGGCCACGGCGCTCACCCTTCTCGGTATCGGCGGGATCATCGGCACCGGGATTTTCGTTCTGACCGGCACCGCCGCGGCCAACCACGCCGGGCCCGCGCTGGCGCTGTCGTTCATCGTCGCCGGCTTGGGCTCAGCGTTCGCAGGGCTCTGCTACGCCGAGTTCTCCGCGATGATCCCGGTGACGGGCAGTGCCTATGCGTATTCCTACGCGACCCTCGGTGAGGGCATCGCGTGGTTCATCGGCTGGAATCTCATTCTCGAGTATCTGTTCGCGGTCGCAACCGTTTCCGTCGGCTGGTCCGGTTATGTGCTGAGCCTGCTGGATCAGTTCGGAATCCATCTGCCCTACGCGCTCTCGCATGCACCCTTCGCGCAGGGCGGAATGAGCGGGCAGGGCTTCTCGGTCGTACGCACGGGAGCGATTCTCAACGTCCCGGCGGTCGCGATCGTGGCGGCGCTCGGCGTCATTTGTTACGTCGGAATCAGGCAGTCATCGGCCTTCAACTCGGTGATCGTGGCCATCAAGGTCACCGTGGTGCTGCTGTTCGTATTCCTGGGCATCGGCTACATTCAACACGCCAACTGGCATCCCTTCATCCCGCCGAACACCGGCACGTCCGGCGTCTTTGGCTTGAGCGGTGTGCTGGCCGCCTCCGGGGTGATTTTCTTCGCCTACATCGGCTTCGATGCCATCTCCACCTGCGCGCAGGAGACCAAGAACCCGCAGCGCGACATGCCGATCGGCATTCTGGCGAGCCTGATCGTCTGCACCATTCTCTACGTCGCCGTCTCCCTGGTGCTCACGGGCATGGTGAGCTACACCAAGCTCAACGTTTCCGCCCCCCTCGCCGTTGCTCTCGATGCCTATCCGGCGTTGCGCTGGCTGGGTCTGCCGATCAAGCTCGGCGCCGTCGCCGGCATGACCTCGGTCATGCTGGTGATGACCATCGCCCAGGCGCGCATCTTCCTCGCGATGGCGCAAGATGGCTTGATGCCGAAGGTATTCGGCCGCGTGCATCCTGAAGTTCCGCACGCCCTCGACGGGCACCGTGGTCACCGCCACCTGTGCCGCGGTCGTCGGTGGTTTGTTCCCGGTGGGCATCCTGGGTGAGTTGGTGTCGATCGGAACCCTACTGGCATTCGTTACGGTCTGTATCGGCGTCCTCGTCCTGCGCTATACGCGGCCGGACCTGCCGCGCCCGTTCAGAGCGCCGTTGCCGTGGCTGACCTGTATCGCCGGCGCCCTCATCTGCTTGCTGATGATGTACTCCCTGCCCCTCAGCACCTGGATACGCCTTGCGGTCTGGACGCTGATCGGCGTACTGGTGTACGCGTTTTACGGCTATCACCACAGTCAGGTACGCCAGCGGAACAACGCCGCTCGAGCCGCGCGCCCAGCCACGAACTGAGCGCCAACAAACAAAGCTACGGCATGGAGTCGATGGCGGACTTCTTCACGGAGGGGAAGATGTGCTCCGCCGTCAGTCCACACTCCAACGCGACCGCGCTCGAGATGTAGATCGACGAGTAGGTGCCGGCCAGGATGCCGATCAGCAGCGCTTCCGAGAAGCCCTTGAGGACCGGTCCGCCGAGGATGAGCAGCGCCACCACCACGATCGAGGTCACGACCTTCGTCATGATGGTTCGCGATAGCGTCTGGTTGATCGACTGATCGAGCACGACATCGGGCGGCAGCCGGCGGTTGCTCTCGAAGCGCTCCCGAATCCTGTCGAACACCACCACCGTGTCGTTCAACGAGTAGCCGATGACGGCGAGCACCGCGGCGACCACGGCCAGATCGAACGACGTCTGCGACGCCGCAAACCAGCCGAGAACGAGAATCGGATCGTGTATGACCGCGAGAATCGCTCCCAACGAGAGCCGCCAGGTATGGAAGCGGACGGCGATGTAGATGAAGATGCCGAGCAGCGTGAAAGCGAGCGCCTCCGCCGCGCTGGTCTCGAGCTCGCTGCCTACCTGCGGACCCACGACCGAGAGCTGTTGCAGGGTCGCCCCCGGGTTGACGGCCTTGAGCGCCGCCTCGATGTGCTCGCGCAGCACTTCCTGGTTCATCTTCGACGGCGGCAGGCGGACCGCGATGTTGCGCGAAGAGCCGAAATTCTGTACCTGCGCATCGCCAAAGCCCGCGCTAACGAGCTGGCGGCGCACGGCGCTCAGGTCCGCGGTCACGGGGAAGGTGGCCTGCGCGCTGACGCCACCCGTGAAGTCGATGGCGAGATTGAGGCCGCGGGTGAAGAGCAGCACGACGGCAGCGACCATGAGGATCGCGGACAGTCCATACCACACATGCCGTGTGGCCATGAACCTGAAGTTGGTTTGATGACTGAAAAATTCCACGAGAGATTCCTGGAGATCGGGTCGGGGGCTGTCGGATGTTGACTATATGGGAAGCCGGGCGAGCTTGCGCTTGCCCCCGTACATGAGGGTGACGAGCGCGCGGCTACCCATGAGCGAGGTGAACATCGAGGTGAATATGCCGAGCGTCAGTACCACGGCAAAACCGCGCACCGCCCCGGTGCCGAGCACCCACAGCACCACTCCTGCGATGAGCGTGGTGACGTTGGAATCGGCGATGGCGGAAAAGGCCTTCTCGAACCCCGCGCGGATGGCCGCTTGCGGCGACACGCCTTTGCGGACCTCCTCACGGATACGCTCGTAAATCAGCACGTTGGCGTCCACCGCGATGCCCACCGTGAGAATGATGCCGGCGATGCCCGGCAGCGACAGCGACGCACCCATCATCGAAAGCAGTGCCGCCAGCACCACCACGTTGGCGAGCAGCACCAGGTCCGCGACCAGACCGAAGATCTTGTAGTAGATCGCCATGAAGACGAGCACGCCCGCCATGCCGATGATCAGAGCGGTGATGCCCATTCTGATGTTGTCGCGCCCGAGGCTGGGTCCGATCACCTGCTCACTGACCAGGACGTTCGCGGTCGGCAGCGAGCCGGAGCGCAGGAGGATCGCGAGATCGTTCGCCTCGGCCATGCTGAGGCCCGTGATGGAGAAGCGGTCGCTGAAGACGCCCTGGATGGTGGCGTCGTTGGCGACCCGCTCGGTAGTGACCTCGCGCGTGACTTTCTTACCGTCGACGGTGGCGGTCTGCTCCTGCTTCTCGATCAACACCACGGCCATGTGCTTGCCCAAGTTCTGCCGCGTCGTACGCAGCATGTTGTCGCCGGCCTTGCTGTCGAGCGACACAGTGACTTCCGGTCCCTGCTGACCGGAGTCAGCGGTCGCATTCGTGAGCTGATCGCCCGTCGCGATCACTTCGCGCTTGAGCAACAGCGGGTAGCCCATCTCGGTGTGCGTATAGAGCTTGTCGCCCAGGGGCACTTCGTTGGTCTGCGCCGCCTGGACGGCGTTGCCGGTCTCGTCCTGCAGGCGAAACTCGAGCTGCTCCATCTGGCCCAGAAGATTCTTCACCTCGGCGGTGTTCTGGATGCCCGGAAGCTGCACGTCGATCCGATCGACCCCCTGGCGCTGCACGATGGGCTCGGACACACCGAGCTGGTTGACGCGATTCCGCAGGATGGTGACGCTCTGCTCGATCGCGTAGTCCTCGCGCTGCTTCACCTGAGCGGTCGTCATGGCAGCGACGAGCCGCGGGCCGTCCGGACTGCTCTGCGTCGTGATCGTAAGCCCTTGCAGGGTCGAGGCGAGCGCCTTTTGCGCGGCGTTGAGGTCGGTGCCGGGCCCGAATGCGATCTGAATCGCGTTCTGCAACGGGCTGTCGCCCGTCGTGGCGAATGTGATGTTACGGACGGAAATCTTCGCCGCAGCGAGCGCGCGAGCCGCATCCTGCGAATAATTCTGCAGCAGCTGCTGCACGGCGCTGTTGACATCTACCTGGTAGAGAAGGTCGAGGCCACCGCTCAAATCGAGGCCGAGCGGCATGGGCTTCAGTCCCAGGGCGCGAAAAAACGCCGGCGCTTTCGGCACCAGCGACAGAGCGGAGATGTAAGTCCCCTGATACTCGGCATCCGCGACATCGCGACCCTGGAGCTGGTCGGGGACGTCGGCGAACTGCACCATCAGACGGCCGCTGCTGTCGACGTAAGAGTTCTCCACATGCACGCCCTTCTGGCGCAAATAGTCGTCGATCGTGGTGGCCTCGGCGGCCGTGACCGGCGAGTGATCCTTGTGAGCGAGCTGCAGCGCGGGCGCCGAGCCGAATACGTTCGGCAGCGCGAAGACCAGCGCCACCAGCAGCACGGTGACGATGAGGATGTATTTCCAGCGGGCGTACTCGAGCATGGATCAGGCGCTCTTCAGGGTGCCCTTCGGCATCAGGGCGCTCACCTGGAATTTCTGCACCTTGATGCGCACCCCATCGGCGACCTCGAGGGTGACGAAGCTGTCGCCGACCTCGGTGATCTTCCCGAGCATGCCCCCGTTGGTGACCACCTCATCGCCCACGGACAGCTTCGAGATGAGCTGCTGGTGCTCCTTGGTCTTCTTCTGCTGTGGCCGCATCAGCAGGAAGTAGAAGATGACGATGAAGACCACCATCACCAGCAGCGGCGCGAACTGGCCGCTGCTCGATGGCGCCGCGCCCTGCGCCCAGGCCGGGGGAATCAATGAATTCATGCAGTACGTCCGAAGGGGAAACGCGGCATTATGCCACAGCGTCTGCCGCCGCCCGCCTCGCCATAAAAGCTGCGGCGAAGGCTGCCACCCCGCCCGCGGCGATCGCCAGCCGGAGCGACCGCATCAGCCGCAGGTAGAACGCGAGGTTGTGAATGGTGTTCAAGCGGCAGCCCAGGATCTCGTTGCAGCGGTCGAGATGCCGCAGATAAGCCCGCGTGTAGTGCCGGCAGGTGTAGCAGTCGCATTCCCGGTCTATTGGGTTCAGGTCCGACTGGTGGACGCGGTTGCGGATGTTGATGACACCCGTCTCCGTGAAGAGGTGGCCGTTGCGGGCGTGGCGCGTCGGCATCACGCAATCGAACATATCGATGCCGCGCAGGACAGCCGCCACGATGTCCTCCGGACGGCCCACCCCCATGAGGTACCGCGGGCGGTCGGCGGGCATGTGCGGGACCACGGTTTCCAGGATCCGCAGCCGCTCCTCCTCCGGCTCGCCCACCGCCAGACCGCCCACGGCGAGTCCGGGCCAGTCGAGCCGCAGCAGGGCCTCGAGGGATGCCAGCCGCAGCGCTCCATGCATTCCTCCCTGCACGATCCCGAAGAGCCCTCCCGGCGGCTCGTCGCGGTGATAGCGCGCGTGGCTGCGAGCCGCCCATCTCATGGACCGCTCCATCGACTCACGAGCCTCGGCCTCCGTCGCCGGATGCGGCGTGCAGTCATCGAGTGCCATGGCGATATCCGAGCGCAGGCCCAACTGAACCTCCATCGAATCCTCGGGCGTCAGCCGCACCTCGCTGCCATCGACCGGCGAGCGGAAGCGCACCCCCTCCTCGGTGATCCGGCGCAGGCTCTTGAGGCTGAAGACCTGGAAGCCGCCGGAATCGGTCAGGATGGGCCGTTTCCAGCTCATGAATTCGTGCAGGCCGCCGTGCGCGGCCACGATCTGCACGCCGGGGCGCAGCATCAGATGAAAGGTGTTGCCGAGTACGATCTCGGCCCCGAGGTCGTACAGCTCCTCGGGCGTCATGGCCTTCACCGTGCCGTAGGTCCCCACCGGCATGAAGGCCGGCGTCTCGATGACGCCGTGCGCCGCCCGCAGCTTCCCGGCCCGGGACGCGCCGTCGGTCGCCGTCAGCTCGAAGACCGGTCTCAAGCGCTCACCTGGGTCGTTATCAACATTGCATCGCCATAGCTGAAAAAACGGTACCGCTCCCCGACCGCATGCCGGTACGCCCGCAGCACAGGGTCGCGCCCCGCGAACGCGCAAACGAGCATGAGCAGCGTCGACTCGGGAAGATGGAAATTCGTGAGCAGGGCGTCAACCACCCGGAACCTGAAGCCCGGCTTGATGAAGAGTCTGGTCTCGCCCGACCAGGGCGCGAGCCTGGGCGCCGCTGCCTCCGGGAGCTCCCCGTGCGCATCGGCGCTCGCGGCCGCAGACTCCAAAGTTCTCACGACCGTCGTCCCGGCGGCGATGACCCTTCGCCCCGCGCTACGTGCACGCATGATCGCTTCGCACGTGGCGGCGCCGACGGCGGCTCGCTCGGAGTGCATAACGTGTGACTCGAGGTCGTCCGCACGCACCGGCTGAAATGTACCTGCGCCCACGTGCAGGGTCACGAACGCAAGGCTCACTTGACGTGCTCGGAGCTCCGTGAGCAGAGGCTCGTCAAAATGCAGGCTGGCCGTGGGTGCTGCAACGGCTCCCCGCTCGCGCGCGAAGACGGTCTGGTATCTCTTCTGGTCGAGCTCGTTCGCGGGGCGCTGGATATACGGCGGCAGCGGCACCTGACCCCAGCGGTCGAAGAAATCCAGCGCCGGCGCGGGCAGGCGGACACGCCACAGGTCGCCCTCTCGTGCCAGCACCTGGACACCGCCTCCCGGCGTCGAAATCTCCAAGCCATCGCGAATGGGCTTGCTGGCGCGCAACTGGACGAGCGCCTCACACTCGCCGACCGCGCGCTCGAGAAGGAGCTCGACGCGGCCGCCGGAAGGCTTCGTGCCGAAGACTCGCGCGGCAACGACGCGCGTGTCGTTCAGTACCAGCAGGTCGCCAGGGGCGAGAAAGTCCGGCAGATCGCGGATTCGCCGGTCGGCGATGGCGCCCGTCTCGCGATCGAGCACGAGCATCCGCCCCGCCGACCGCTCCGGGAGCGGGGCCTGTGCGATCAGCTCGGGTGGCAGGTCATAGGCGAAGTCGGTGCGCAGCACGCGCGCA
>CAWEJB010000015.1:0-269996 GCA_963809305.1 uncultured Pseudomonadota bacterium | reverse complement strand
CGGCTCGCGCGGGACACGGCCGCGGGTGGTCGACATCTCGGCCGATTTCCGCTTCCGCTCCGCGGCGCAGTACGAAGCGGTCTACAAACACGCGCACGATGCTCCGGCGCGCCTGCCGGAGTTCACCTGTGCCGTGCCGGAGCACTTGCGCAAGCTCGAGACACCGCACGTCGCGCATCCGGGCTGCTTCGCCACGGCGACGCTGCTCGCCGGCGTACCACTCCTCTCCCTGGGACTCACGCCGCCCGTGTTGTTCGTGACGGGAATCACCGGCAGCACCGGCGCCGGGCGCAAGCCCGTGGAAGGCACCCATCATCCGCTGCGGCACAGCGATCTCTATGCGTACAACGCGCTGTCGCATCGGCATGCGCCGGAAATCGCCGCCTGCGCCCTCGCCGCGACCGGCGTCGAGGCGGAGTTCGCCTTCGTGCCGCACTCCGGGCCATTCGCCCGTGGCATTCACGTCACGGTGCAGGCGCCGCTGAAGACATCGCTCGACACTCCACGGGTGCTCGCGGCGCTGCGCGAGTTCTATGCCGGATCGCCTTTCGTGCGGGTGACGGACTCCGCTCCCCGGGTCAAACAGGTCGCGACGACCAATTACGCACATATCTCCGCGGTCGCAAGCGGCCGCACGGTGGCGGTGATGTGTGTGGTCGACAATCTCAACAAGGGCGCGGCCGGCGGCGCCGTGCAGTGGATGAACCGCATATTCGGTCTGCCTGAGACGACGGGCCTCACGGCCTGCGCGCCCGGCTGGACCTGAGAGATGAGATGACATGAGCTCTGCAGCAAACACAGTGGTCCAGGATGCCCCGGGAAACGCCCGCGACTTCCTCGCGCCGGTATTCTCCCAGTACCCCTTCGAGGTCGCCTCGGCGGCGGGCGTCTGGCTGCTGAACAGCCGCGGCGAGCGGATACTCGATCTTTATGGCGGCCATGCCGTCGCCGCGCTCGGGTACGGTCATCCGGGCTGGACCGACGCGGTCAACACGCAGGCCCGTTCGTGCAACTTCCAGACGAACGCGATACCCATGCGCATCCGCGTACGGGCGGCGGAGCGCCTGGTCCGCTTCTCGAAGCTGGATTTTACCAGCGTGTTCTTCGTCAACAGCGGCGCCGAGGCGAACGAGAACGCATTGCGTCTGGCGTTTCGCATGACTTCGCGACCGCACGTCGCAGCGGTGGAAGGCGCCTTCCACGGCCGCACCGCCGCGGCGGGAGCAGTCACCTGGGGTTCCGATAGCTGGTACGGCTTGCCGCGCAAGCCGTTCGATGTCAGCTTCATGCCGCGCGGTGACGTCGGGGCCATTACCGCACATGTCACCGAGCGCACGGCGGCAGTAATCGTCGAGCCGGTACAAGGTCTCGCCGGGGCCGTGGATCTCGGCAAACCCTACCTCGAGGCCTTGCGCCGCCGCTGCGACCAAGTCGGGGCGCAGCTCATCTTCGACGAAGTGCAATGCGGCTGCGGCCGCGTGGGCCACCCCTTCGCTGCCAATCTCCACGGCATCATGCCCGACATGATCACCGCCGCGAAGGCGTTGGGTAACGGTTTTCCCTGCGCCGCGCTGCTGACCTCCGCCAAGGTGTCGGCAAGTCTCGCTATCGGCCTCCTCGGTACCACTTACGGCGGCGGCCCGATGGCTTGCGCGGCCATCGAGGCGGTGATCGAGGCCATTGAATCGGAGGATCTGCTCGGGAACGTGCGGCGCGTCTCTGAGCTGATCCGCCGCACCTGCATCGTCGGCCCGGTGACGGCGAGCCAGGGTGAGGGCTTCCTCCTCGGGCTGCGCACCAGCCGGCCCGCGAAGCAGATCCAGGCGGAGCTGTTGGAAGGCGGCATCCTGACGGGCACGGCGACCGACAGTCACATCGTCAGGCTGCTGCCGCCTTTCATCCTGCAGCAGGAGCATGTCGAGATGCTGCGGGATGCGCTCGCGAGCCTGCCGGCATGAAACGCTTCCTGGATCTGGCTGATCTCGAGCGCGAGGAGGTGCTGACGCTGCTCGAGCTGGCCCGGCGCCTGGAGACGCGCCCCGAGCCGCGCGCGCTCGCGGGCAAGATCCTGGGACTCCTCTTCCTCAACCCGTCGCTGCGCACGCTCGCTTCCTTCCAGGCGGCCATGGCACGGTTGGGCGGCAGCTCGTTCGTGATTACCCCGGGCCAGGGTACCTGGCAGCTCGAGACACGTCTTGGCGCCGTCATGAGCGGCGCGGCGGCGGAGCACGTGCGCGAGGGGATTCCGGTGCTCGCCTCCTACTGCGACGCGCTGGGCATACGCGCCTTCGCGGAGGGCAAGGATCTCGCGGCGGATCTCGCCGAGACCGCCTTCAGCGCCATGACGAGCCTGGTCGACAAGCCGCTCATCAACCTGGAGTCGGCGATCAGTCACCCCTGCCAGGCCCTTGCTGACTGGAAGACGATGGACGACCTCGGCGTGCCGCGAAACGGGCGGTTCGTCCTGTCCTGGGCGTACCATCCGCGCGCGCTGCCGCTTGCCGTGCCGGCTACCGCGGTCCAGATGGCGGCGCTGCGCGGCATGGAGGTCATCGTGCTGCGGCCGGAAGGATTCGCGCTGCCGACGCCGATCATGGAGAAAGCGCGCCGCGCGGCTGCGATCTCCGGCGGCTCCGTGCGCGAAACCGCCGACCGCGACGACGCGCTGACCGATGCGCAAGTCATTTACGCCAAGGAATGGGGTGCGACGGTCTGCTACGGAGATGAGGCGGCGGACGCTCGACTGCGCGGCGAGCTCAAGGACTGGTGCATTCGTAACGACTGGTTCGCGCGCACGGCCGCGGAATGCCGACTGATGCACTGCCTCCCCGTCCGGCGTAACGTCGCCGTCGCGGACGAAGTACTCGACAGTCCACGCAGCATCGTGCAGCGGGAAGCCTACAATCGGCTCACCGCCCAGGTGGCGGTTCTCTATCGCATGCTGAAGAGCATTTGAGGGACACACTGAAATGATCATGCATCCTGGCGATCAGGCCTTGGCGATCCGGGCGCTCAAGAACGCCGCTCCGTACATCCGCATGTACAAGGGTAAAACCTTCGTCGTGAAGGCCGGCGGCGCGGTGTTCGCCGACATCGCTTCCACTCGGATCCTCATCGAACAGATCGCCATCCTGCACTACTTCGGGGTGCGGGTGGTGTTCGTCCATGGCGGCGGCCCGCAGCTCACGGAGCTCGCCGCGGCGCTCGGAGTGCCGACGCGCATGGTGGAGGGCCGCCGGGTGACCGACCAGAAGTCGATCGACGTGTCGGCGATGGTGCTGAATGGACTGATCAACACCCGCATTCTCGGCATTTGCCGCGACCTCGAGATCGACGCGGTCGGGATCAGCGGCGTCGATGCCGGGCTGGTGCGTGCTCACAAGCGCCCGCCGGTGAGGATCGGCTCGAGCGGCGAGATGGTGGACTACGGCTTCGTGGGCGATATCGACGAGGTGGACCCGACGGCGGTGCGCAAGCTCCTCGATAACGGCCTGATGCCGGTGGTCAGCCCTCTCTCGGCGGACGACAGCGGAGTGCTCCTCAACATCAATGCCGACACCGTGGCGGCGGCGCTGGGCGCGGCGCTCGGGGCCGAAAAGCTGATCCTCTGCACCGGCGCGCCCGGAATCCTCGGCGACCTCGCCGACCCGGGATCGCTCATTTCCTACCTCGATCTGCAGGGGCTGAAACGTCTGCGCGACGAGGGCCGCATTGCCGACGGCATGCTGCCGAAGGCGAAGGCCATCGAGGACGCGATCCGCGGCGGCGTGCGGCGCGTCCACGTGGTGTCCTACCAGGCGCCCGAGGGCATGCTCGGCGAGGTTTTCACCAACGAGGGGACGGGTACGCTCATTGTCGCGGATATCAAGGGGCTGACCCCTGCGGAGCAGCAGGGGACGCAAAGCTAACCGCCAGCGCGAGGCCGCCGTCATGACACGCTTATGGGACAAGGGAGCGCCTCTCGATGATCGCGTCCTGCGCTATACCGCGGGGGAGGACTTCGCGCTCGATGAGCGGTTGGTACGGTACGACGTGCGGGCGTCAATCGCGCATGCGAACATGCTGCACCAGCAGAAGCTTCTATCGGCCGCCGACCTCGAGGCCATCCGGGGTGGACTGACGACTCTGGCGGACGAGCATGCTCGCGGCTTGTGGCACGTCGAGCTCGCGGACGAGGATGGTCAGACTGCGCTCGAGCGTCGGCTGACCGAGCGCATCGGAGCTGCCGGCGGGCGAGTTCATCTAGGACGCTCCCGCAACGATCAAGTGCTGACAGCGTTGCGACTGTACCTGCGCGATGCCGTCGACGAGTTGAGCGGCGGCGCTCTTGGTGTGGCCAACGCGCTCGGGCGGCTGGCGGAGCGCGAGAGCAAGACCGCGTTGCCCGGCTACACGCACATGCAGCAGGCGATGCCGAGCTCGGTTGCGCTCTGGGCAGGCGGGTTTGCGGCGGAGATTCGTGACGATGCGCACGGCTTGAGGCAGGTCCAAAGCCGGGTGGGTAAATCGCCCTTGGGATCCGCGGCGGGGTACGGTATGCCCGGGTTGCCGCTCGACCGTAACGCCACTCGACAAGAGCTGGGCTTTGCCGAAGTCCACGAGCCGGTGACCGCAGTGCAGCTTTCGCGCGGTAAAGCGGAGGCGAGCCTGCTCTTCGAGATTGCGCTCCTCATGCAGGACTTCGGCCGGCTCGCAGCAGACGTGCTGCTCTTCTACACCCAGGAGTTCGGCTTCCTCGAGCTCTCCGTTGCCTTCACCACCGGCTCATCGATCATGCCGCAGAAGCGCAATCCGGATGTCTTCGAGCTGATCCGCGGCCGCGCCGCCACTGCGCAGGCCTGCCTGTCGGAAGCGCTCGGTCTCTGCGCCAAGCTCCCCTCAGGCTACCAACGCGACCTGCAACTGCTGAAGGTCCCTCTGTTTCGCGGCATCGACATCGCGCAACAGACTCTCGACATTCTTCCTGCCGCCCTCGATGCGATGCGTTTTCGACCCGAGCGCATCCATCTCGATCCCGCGATCCATGCCGCCGAGGAGGCCAACCGGCTGGTGGTGAGCGAAGGCATTCCCTTCCGCGAGGCTTATCGCCGGGTTGGCGCGAAATTGAAAAAGCCCTGATCGCTCGTACCCGCCACGCGCCTTCAGTGCGCCTCGTCCCAGTTCGCTCCGGTGCCGACATCGACCCGCAGCGGCACACGCAGCTCCGCGGCGGCGGCCATTCTTTCCCGGACGGCCGCCGTCACCGGCTCGACGGCATCGCTGCGCACCTCGAGCACCAGCTCATCGTGGACCTGCATGATGAGGCGTGCCGGGGCGTCTTCACGAGTGCACCATGAGTCAACCGCAATCATAGCGCGCTTGATGATGTCGGCCGCGGTGCCCTGCATAGGCGCATTGATGGCGCTGCGCTCCGCGTACTGCCGCGTCGCGGCGTTGCCGGAGCGGATGTCGGGCAGATACAGCCGCCGACCGTACACCGTCTCGACGAAACCGCGCTCGCGGGCCTGCTTGCGCGTATCGTCCATGAAGCGCCGCACGCCGGGGTAGCGTTGGAAGTAGCGCTCTACGTAAGTATTCGCGGCGCTGCGCTCGATGCCGAGCTGGCGCGCCAGTCCGAACGGTGACATTCCGTAGATTAGTCCGAAGTTGATGGTCTTCGCCGCCCGTCGTTGGTCAGCCGTCACCTCCGCGAGCGGCACTCCGAAGACCTCCGCCGCGGTAGCCCTGTGGACGTCACGGTCTTCCGCGAAGGCGGTCAACAGGCCTTCATCACCCGAGAGATGCGCCATGATGCGCAACTCGATCTGCGAGTAGTCGGCGGCCAGTAGAACATGGCCTGGCGGTGCGATGAACGCCTGGCGGATGCGCCGGCCCTCGGCGCGGCGGATGGGAATGTTCTGCAGGTTGGGATCGGCGGATGAGAGCCTGCCCGTCTGCGCCACCGCCTGATGATAGGAGGTATGGATCCGGCCGGTGCGCGCATTGATCTGCTCCGGCAGCTTGTCAGTGTAAGTCGATTTGAGCTTGGCGAGCCCGCGGTAATCGAGCACGATTCGCGGCAGCGCGTAGGAAGCGGCGAGCTCTTCCAGGACGTCCTCGGCAGTGGAAGGCTGGCCGGTTGGCGTCTTGCGCAGCACCGGTATTTGCAGCTTCTCGAACAGCACCTGCTGCAACTGCTTCGGCGATTCGACGTTGATGTCGTATCCGGCCTCGCGCCGCGCCTGCTGCAGCAGATCCTGCAGTTGCGTCGCAAATCCCGAGCTCTGCTTCTTGAGGAGCTCGCGATCGACCAGCACACCCCGACGCTCCATGCGCTCGAGCACCGGCACGAGCGGTTGCTCGATTTCCTCGTACAGGCGCTGCAGCGCCGGAACGCTCTCGATCTTCGGCCACAACGCCTGGTGGAGACAAAACGTCACATCGGCATCTTCGGCGGCATACTCCGCGGCCCGCTCCACCGGTACCTGGCTGAAGCCGATCTGCTTTGCGCCTTTCCCGGTCACATCTTCGTAGGTGATGGTGCGGCGTCCGAGATAACAGAACGCGGCGGAGTCCATGTCATGCCGCGCGGTTCCCACGCTGTTCCAGACGTAGGACTCGAGCATGGTGTCATAACGCATGCCGGCCAGCCGGATACCGTGGTTCTGCAGTACGTGGGCGTCGTACTTGATGTGATGGCCGAGTTTCGGCTTCTCCGGATCTTCGAGGACGGGTTTCAGCGCCTCGAGCGCGCGGGCGCGATCCAGCTGCGGCGGTGCGCCCGCATAATCGTGAGTCAGAGGGAGATACGCCGCCGTGCCGGGCTCGACGCAGAAGGAAAGCCCGACTATGTCCGCGCGCATGTAGTCGAGGCTCGTCGTTTCGGTGTCGATCACGATCAGCTCCGCGCCGCGCAGCTTGGCGAGCCAGCGCTCGAGGTCCTCCCAGCGAGTCAGAGTCTCATAGTTTCTCACCACTTCTTGCGGCGCTGCCTGCGAGGCCGCATCCGCGGGAGGCACGCCGACAGCAGCAGCCGTCGCGGCCCCAGCCAACCGCGCTGGTGTGTCAGTCGAGGTCGATTGAGTGCGGCTCGTCGTTGCATCCGCACGTTCCTCACCAGCTTCGCCGTCGAGTTGGCGCAACAGGGCGCGAAACTCGTACCTCGTGTATAGCTCGCGCAGGCGAGCAACCTCAGGCTGCGCCGGCACCAGCTCTTCCAGCGTGACCGGTAGATCGAGGTTGCTGTGAATCGTCGCCAGCTTGCGTGACAGCTCGAGCGTCTCGAGCCCCGCGCGCAGGTTCTCGCCGACCTTGCCTCTGACTTCAGCGACGTGCTCGATGAGACTGTCGAGCGTGCCGTACTGGTTGAGGAGCTTCGCGGCCGTCTTCGGGCCGACCTTGTCGATACCCGGGATGTTGTCGGAGCTGTCTCCGACCAGAGCGAGGTAGTCGATGATCTGCTCGGGAAAGACGTCGAACTTCGCCTTCACACCCGCCCGATCCAGCACGGTGTTGCTCATCGTGTTGATGAGCGTGATCGACCCGTCGACCAGCTGTGCCATGTCCTTGTCGCCGGTCGAGATGAGTACGCTCTGGCCCGCGCTCGCGGCCCGACAGGCGAGCGTGCCAATGACGTCATCGGCTTCGACGCCCTCGACGCGCAGTAACGGCAAGCCCTGGGCGCGCAGGATCGTCAGCAGCGGCTCGATCTGCGCGCGCAGATCATTCGACATCGGCGTGCGATTCGCCTTGTATTCGGCGAACAAGTCGTCGCGAAAAGTCCTCCCGGGGGCGTCGAACACCAGACCGATGCGCTTCGGCCGGCATTCCTTGAAGAACTTGGCGAGCATGTTCAGCACGCCCAGAACCGCGCCCGTGGCCTCGCCGTGCGAGTTGCTGAGGCCCGGCAGGGCATGAAAGGCGCGATAGAGGTATGAGGACGCGTCGACGAGGACGAGATCGGGGGAATCGGGGCTTGACATAAGCGCAGTATATCGGACGGGGCCCTGGTCAACCGGTGGTGAGCCCCGTGCGCTATGAGGCTCATGGACAAGGCGCTGACCGCGACCATTGCGGCCAATCGATTCGGGCTCGGCGCCCGGCCGGGCGAGCTGGCCTCCATCGGGCGCTCGGGGCCCGACTGGCTGCGAGCTCAGCTCGATGGGCCAGCCCCGGAGATAGCCGACGACGGACTGCAAAGCTCGGCGAGCGTCCTCGTCCGGATCTACGATCTGCGCCGCACCATACGCGCGGAGCGAGAGGGCGGCACCAACGCCGGCAGCCCCTCGGGTGCCGGCAACGACGCGGCGGCCGTCAAGGCGTTCAAGAAACTTCCGCAGCTCGTCCGTCCCATTTACCTCGCCGAGGCGGGGGCGCGCCTGCGCGAGTCGGTCGCGACCGACCGGCCGTTCATCGAGCGCCTGACTCAGTTCTGGGCCAATCACTTCGCCGTCTCCGTCGATAAGAGCGTGTTGTCCGCGCTCGCGGGCAGCTACGAGCGGGAGGCCATTCGGCCGTACGTTCTCGGCAACTTCAGCGACATGTTGCTGGCAACGGAGCGGCACCCGGCGATGCTGCTCTACCTGGACAACCAGCTGTCGATGGGCTCCGACTCCCGGGCCGCCAGAAACATCGCGCGCCGCAATCCCGACCGCAAGACGGGTATCAACGAGAACCTGGCGCGAGAGACGATGGAGCTGCATACGGTGGGCGTCGACGGCGGCTACACACAGACCGACGTGACGGCGTTCTCGGAAGTTTTGACAGGATGGTCGATCGCGGGGCCTGACAGTTGGCGCACCGGCGCGCAACCGGGGACCTTTCTCTTCCGTGCGGCCATGCACGAGCCCGGCTTGAAGATCGTCATGGGCAAGCATTATCCCGACACGGGATACGACCAGTGCGTCGCGGTACTGCACGACCTGGCAGCGCGGCCGGCGACGGCACACTTCATCGCGACGAAGCTGACACGGCACTTCATCGCGGACGATCCGCCCGAGGCGGCCGTACAGCGGGTAGCGCGTGCCTTCTCTCTGAGCGGCGGTGACCTTCCAACCGTCTACAAGGCGCTCATTGACTCGCCGGAAGCGTGGCGGCAACCGGTGGCGAAGTACAAATCGCCCTCGGATTACATCCTGTCCGCCTTTCGCGGACTGGAGCTGCCCGTCCGGGCGGACAAGCCACCGGTCGGATTGTTTCAACTCCTTGGACAGCGGATCTGGGCGCCGGGATCGCCGGCGGGCTGGCCGGACAAGAGCGCGGACTGGGATGGCGCCTCGGAGCTCTTGAAGCGGATCGAATGGGCCGATGCGCTCGGGCAACGGGTGGGGCCGCGCCGCAACGCGATGGAGCTGGCGCCACAGCTGCTCGGCCAGGCGCTGAGCGGCGCGACTCGCGAGGCGATTCGACGCGCGGAGAGCGCGTCGCAGGCGATTGCCTTGATGTTGGCTGCTCCGGAGTTCATGAGGAGATGAGTCTATGAAGCGGCGTGAATTTCTGACGACGGGGACGTTGGCCGCGGGGGGCGCCTTGCTCAGCTCGCGCGTGACCTTCGCAGGCACGGCCAACGGCAAGAAGCCGCGTCTCGTGTTCGTCGTTTTGCGTGGAGCGCTGGATGGGCTGGCAGCGGTACCGGCCTGCGGCGACCCCGGTTACGCGGAGCTGCGCGGCGACCTCGCCCTGGGGCGTCCGGGCACGACCGGCGGCGCGCTCCCGCTCGATGGGTTGTTCGCACTTCATCCCTCGCTCTCGTTCATGCAGCAGTCGTACGCGGCGCGCGAGCTCATCGTGTTTCATGCGGTGGCGAGCCCTTATCGGGACCGGTCGCATTTCGACGGACAGAACGTGCTCGAGACGGGATATCCGCAGCCGCATGCGGTGGAGACAGGATGGTTGAATCGAGCGTTGGCGGCGATTCCCGCGCCGCTTGCGCCGGAGAAGGAACGGGGAATCAGTATCGCGCCGACAGCGCCGCTCGTGATGCGTGGACCCGCGACCGTGACGTCTTGGTCGCCCTCGCATCTTGCACCTCTCGATGACGATACATTGCAGCGCATCTCCGACCTCTATTCGCGCGATCCGGAGCTCGGGAAAAAGCTCGCGGAAGCCCTCGCGGCGGAGGCGATTGCCGACTCCTCCTCAATGATGAGTGGTCAGGCAGACGCATCGGACCCGGCGATGACGAGCGACATGCCCACCCAGGGCAGCCAGCCGCGCACCCTTCTTGCGAAGCGTGGTAAGCCGGGGGCGCAGTACGCGGAAGTGGTCAAAGCGGCAGCGCGATTCCTGCGGCAGGAGGACGGCCCCCAGGTAGCGGTGTTCGACACGACCGGTTGGGATACCCACTTCAACGAGGGTGGCGCGAAGGGCCAGCTGGCGGCGCGACTTTCGGCACTGGATGCCGCTTTGGGCGGCCTCAAGGCTGGGCTCGGCCCGGCTTGGAGCCACACGACAGTGTTGTTGGCGACGGAGTTTGGCCGCACGGTGGCCGAGAACGGCACGCGGGGAACGGATCACGGGACAGCTACGGCAGCCTACCTCCTAGGGGGTGCCGTCAAGGGCGGGCGAGTGGTGGCGGACTGGCCGGGACTCTCGACACAGAGGCTGTATCAGGACCGCGACCTGCGGCCGACGCTCGACCTGCGCTCCGTCATGAAGGGCGTGTTGGCGGAGCAGCTGCAGGTGCCGGAGCGCGCCCTCGAGACCTCGGTTTTCCCTGAGAGCGGCCAGGCCCGAGCGCTCAGGGGGCTGGTGCGGGCGTGACGCATCCGGTCTGGACGACGTCCAACACGGCGGCGCCATAACGCTCGAGCTTGATCGCACCCACCCCGCTCACCGCGCTCAGCTCATCGGTCGAGCCTGGACGTCGCCGCGCGATTTCCTCCAATGTGGCGTCATGGAACACAGTGTAGGCCGGCACGCCGTGATCACGTGCCACCTGCAACCGCCAGGCCCGCAGCGCCTGAAAGAGACCCGCGTAGGTGTTGTCGTCCGCGACGGCCACGGAGCCATCTGACAGGACACGCTCCGCCTGGGCGCCCGTCACCCGCATGCGATCGATCGGCCGTCGCGCGGCCAGCCGGGTCGCGTCCCGATCACTCGCCCGCCGCAGCCGTATCGCGCGCTCGCCCCGCAGGACCTCGCGACAAGCCGGCGTCAGGCGCAATACGCTGTAGCGGTCCGTGTCGACTTGGACCAGACGCAGCATCACGAGCTGACGCAGCACGGAACGCCATTGCGCAACTTCGAGGTCGGCGCCGATGCCGAAGGTGCTTAGCCGCTCGTGGCGGAACTGCTCGACCTTCGCGGTACGGTTGCCGCGCAGGATGTCGATGATGTGCTGGGCGCCGAAGCTGAACCCGGTCGCCGACTCGCAGCGCGCGATGCAGGAGAGCAGCTTCTGCGCCGCGACCGTGCCGTCCCACTCCTCGGGCCGGTCCAGGCAATTGTCGCAGTTGCGGCACGGCGCCGCGGCCTCAGCGAAATAGTCGAGCAGGCGCACGCGGCGGCACTGGGTGGTCTCGCATAGGCCGAGCAGAGCATCCAGCCTCGCGGTAGCAACGCGTTTGTACTCCGCGCTCGACTCCGACTGGTCGATCATCCGCCGCTGCTGCACGACATCCTGCAGGCCGTAGACCATCCATGCGTCGGCCGGAAGGCCGTCGCGACCCGCGCGACCCGTCTCCTGGTAATAGCCTTCGATGCTCTTCGGCAGATCGAGATGCGCCACGAAGCGCACATCGGGCTTGTCGATGCCCATTCCGAAGGCGATGGTCGCGACCATGACGATGCCGTCGTCGCGAATGAAACGGCGCTGGTTGTCCTCGCGCGTACCGCTATCGAGGCCGGCGTGGTAAGGCAGCGCCTCGATCCCCTGGCGGACCAGGAAGTCCGCGGTGTCCTCCACCGAGGCGCGCGCCAGGCAATAGACGATGCCGGAGTCGCCGGCATGCTCGTCGCGAACGAACCGCTGCAGCTGCCGGCGGGGATTGTCCTTCTCGGCGATGCGGTACCGGATGTTGGGCCGATCGAAACTGGCGATGAACACTCGCGGCTCGCGCAGTCGCAGCCGCTCGATCATCTCCTTGCGCGTGGCGATGTCCGCGGTTGCCGTCAGCGCAACGCGTGGCACGCCGTGATAGCGCTCCGCCAGCACGGCAAGCTGCAGGTACTCGGGCCGGAAATCGTGGCCCCACTGCGAGACGCAATGCGCCTCGTCGATGGCGAAGAGCGCCAGCCGACATTGGTCGAGAAGAGACAGGCAGCGCTCGGTGAGCAGGCGCTCGGGCGCCACATAGAGCAGATCGAGCTGTCCCGCGCGGGCCTGCCGTTCCGTCGCAGCCACGTTCGCCCAGGTCATGGCCGAATTGAGCGCCGCTGCGCGCACGCCGGCCTCCTGCATCGCCGCCACCTGATCCTGCATCAGTGCGATGAGCGGCGAGACGACCACGCCCATGCCGTCGCGGAGGAGAGCTGGGATCTGATAGCAGAGCGACTTGCCCCCACCGGTGGGCATCAGGACGAGCGCATCGTCGCCGCGGGTCACGTGCGCAATAATCTGCCGCTGCTCGCCGCGAAACTGCGAGTAGCCGAAGACCTCGCTCAGTATTCGGCTCGCTTCATCGTCGACGTCCATGAAAACCTTCGCCTCGGCACGCAGAGGCGCCAGTCTAGTCGACCGGCCGCAGCAACGGGGCGCTCAGGGGAAAAACCGCGCGAATGGGCGAAAATGCGCTGTTATTGCGGCGCGGACGGCGGGCTCGGCGGCGGAGGTGTTGTCGGGGTCGGGGTCGAGTTCGACGGCTGTGCAGTCTTGTCTTTATTCTTCGCGGGCGTCTGCGCCGGATGCGTGATCACCTTGGCGTTCCGCTCGGGAAGGTACAGCGGTCCCTTGAAGCCACAGCCTGAGCAGGCCAAGAGAGCCGCGACGGCGGCGATCCAAACCCGGGTTGCCGGCGCAGTCCTCATGCCGTTTGCCGGCGCTGCACGACCGCCATCGTCAGGCGCGAGACGCAGACCAGTCGGCCGCGCGCATCGCGAATCTCGATACCCCAGACATGGCTGCGGCTGCCGATGTGATAGGGACGGGCCGTGGCGGTGACCAGGCCGGAAGCGATCGAGCGCAGATGGTTGGCGTTGATTTCCTGGCCGAAGCACTCCAGCTGTTCCCTGTCGATGCACAGGTTCGCCGCGACGCTTCCCACCGTCTCCGCCAAGGCGACGGAGACGCCGCCGTGGAGAACGCCGTAGGGTTGATGGACTTCGGGCGTGACGGGCATGGTCGCACACAGGTAGTCCGGGCCGACCTCGGTGATGCGGATGCCGATGCGCTCGGCGAACGTGCCGCGGGAGAGAGACTCGAGCAGCTCAGGGGTGGCTTCGGTGCGCCAGATGCTCATGGCGCGCTATTGTAGCGGTCATGAAGCTCTACACCTATTTTCGCAGCTCGGCGGCGTATCGCGTGCGCATTGCCCTCAACCTGAAAGGAATCGACTATGAATCCGTAGCGGTCGACCTGCGGCCCGGGGCCCACCGCCAGCAGGATTACCTGGCGCTGAATCCGCAAGGCCTCATCCCGGCGCTCGAGGACGACGGCACCGTCATCAGCCAGTCCCTGGCGGTGATCGAGTATCTGGAAGAGTGCCATCCGAGGCCGCCGCTGCTGCCGCGCTCGCCGCGTGATCGTGCGCGGGTGCGCTCAATGGCGCTCGCCGTCGCCTGTGAGATGCATCCGCTCAACAACCTGCGCGTGTTGAATTATCTGCGCTCGCCGCTCGACCAGGACGAGGCGGCGGTGGATACGTGGTATCGGCACTGGATTGCCGAGGGCTTCCGCGGCCTGGAAGAGGAAGCCAGACGCGCGAGCGGTGACGGCCACCACATGTTCGGCACCGAAGTGACGCTCGCGGACGTCTGTCTGGTGCCGCAAGTGTTCAACGCCCGCCGCTTCAAGTGCAACCTGGAGCCGTTTGCCACACTACGGACGATCTGCGCACACCTCGAGACGCTGCCGGCCTTCGCCCGCGCAGCTCCAGGTGCGCAGCCGGACGCGAGCTGATATTTTGCGTCCGCGACGGAAAACCAGAGGCGCCCGCACGCCGGCGCCGACTGTGAACTTTCCGCTACAGCCAAAGTCCTGTACTCAAGCGGGAGCAGTGATCTTGTCCCCTACATGCAACGGCCGCTCCGAGTATCGGCTCAGAATACCTCCGTGGAGATCCCATGCGTAAATTCCTGCTCTTTTCCGTCCTGGCACTCGCGACCGCCTCGGCCCATGCCGACGGCTCCGCCGATACCGGTGTATACGCTGGCGCCGGCATCATGAGCTCGGACGTGCAGAACATCGAGGGGACCGGATTCAACATCGACAACACATCCGTCAAGGCGCTGGCGGGCCTGCGGTTCACCCTGATTGGCGCTGAAGTGGATTACTACCATTTGGGCAGCGATTCGCGCGACTTCTACTTCGGCGGCGCCAATGCCGATGCGCGTGCGTTCGCGGCCTATGCGGTGGGTTACCTGCCCCTGCCCATCCTCGACTTCTTCGGCAAGATCGGGGTCGACCGCTGGCAGCTCAACAGCAGCTCGACCAACCCGTCGCTATTCCAGTTCTCCGATAGCGGCACCCAGCTCGCCTGGGGCCTGGGCGCCCAGGAGCATTTCGGCAATTTCCTGGCACGCCTCGAGTACGAGCATCTGGCCATATCGAATAGCGACGGCGCCCGGGTGATTAGCTTGGACGTCGCCTATAACTTCAATTTATTTTGAGCTAGGTCCTTGAGCAGAAAGGATATTTTACTTTGTAAGCGGCGGAACTCCTCCCCCCCTACCTCGTCTAATTCGTCGAGTGCTACGGCACTCCCCGCTTCCCTCCCTGAGCGGGTCAAACCCGGTTCACACGAGACCTGTGCCGGGTTAGTCTGCCCCGGTGACCTCTGACGAGGTCACCGGGGTTTTTTCTTTCGATGCCAGCCAAGCCCGCAGCACGCCCTGGGCCTCATCCAGGCCGGCGCGCGCATGCGCGGAAAAGAGCTGGACCGTGGCTCGCCCGGCGAGGGTGCCTGCGGCCGTGGCGAGCACCTTCCGCCCCTCGTTGCGGCTCAGCTTGTCCGCTTTGGATAACAGCACGTGCACCCGCTGGCTCGGCAATGCCCAATCGAACAGCGTCTCATCGCCCTCGCCGATCCCGCGGCGCGCATCGACGATCACAAAGAGACCCTTGAGCGCATCGCGCGCGCGCAGCGCCTCGAGAAGGCGCGGCCATTCGCGGCGCTCGCTCTCCGGCGCGCTCGCGTAACCGTATCCCGGCAGATCCACGATCCGCTCGTGCGGCGAGAGCTCGAAGAAGTTAATGAGCCGCGTTCGCCCCGGGGTCTTGCTGGTGCGGGCCAGCCCCTGGCGGCCGAGAATTGCGTTGATGGCGCTCGACTTGCCCGCGTTCGAGCGGCCGGCGAACGCGACCTCCGCGCCCCAGTCGGCGGGATACTGCCCTGGGGCGGCGGCGCTCACGAGAAATTTGGCGTTTGGAAATGCGGCCACGGCTGTAGTGTACAATCTCGCGCTTTCGCATCACTGGCGATACTCGGGGAAAGAGCGAAACGATGGCGAAAAGAGCACCGCTGATATCCGCATCCGCCGCATTGTTGTTCGTAGTATGGGCCGCCGCGGCGACTCCGCCGGTCACGCCCGATCCGTACACGGACGGCACCGCGCAGGCGGGGACCACCAAGGCCGCGGTCTGCTTCTCGTGTCACGGTCCCAATGGCAATAGCCAGAATCCGGTCTGGCCGCGCCTTGCCGGGCAGAATGCCGTCTACATCGCGGAACAGCTCCACCTGTTCAAGGCCGGCATCCGCCAGAATCCGGTGATGCAGCCCATGGCCGCGGGCCTCAGCGATCAGGACATCGACAACCTGGCGGTGTTCTTCGCGGCGCAGACGCCGGCGGGCCTCGAGGCTGACCCGTCCTATTGGAAGGCGGGACGGGCGCTGTATCTTCATGGCGATGATTCGCACGGCATTCCGGCGTGCGCCGCCTGTCACGGTCCGGTCGGCCGCGGCAATCCCGCGGCAGGTTATCCGGCACTCGAGGCGCAGCAGTCGGTCTATGTGGTGTCGCAGCTCCAGAGCTACGCCAACGGCACCCGGTACAGCGGTCCGAATGCCACGACCGCAACCGCCAACAGCATCATCATGTTCGATATCGCCAAGAACCTGACGCCGGAACAGATCCGCGACGTCGCCTCCTACGTGCAGGGCTTGCGCTGAGGCCAGGATCCAAACGATGACCCGAAATCTATTGCAGCCCGCCCTCCTCACGCTATCCGCCGCGGCCCTGCTGGCCCTCTGCGCCTGCTCGCGTCAGAGCCAGGCGCCGCAACCAGCCGCGCAGGCTTCCGCGCCGGCCGATCAGACTGCGACATCGCCTCCCGCAAGTGATCAGTCCACGCCCGCCGCGCAGACCGCACCCGCCCCGGCACCCAGCAACGCACAGGACGCCGACAGCAGTTCGCTCGAGCACGTCGCGGCCCTGCCCGCGAGCAGCGCATTGCCGACGAGCAACGATTGGAAGCCCGGCGTCAACTACGATGTGATCTCCCCCGCCCAGCCGACCACCGTCGACCCCGGAAAGGTCGAGGTGCTGGAGGTGTTCTGGCTCGGATGCCCCCACTGCTTCGCGCTCGAGCCTTACATCCGCAGCTGGCTGAAGACCAAGCCCGCCTACATCGAGTATGTGCGCGTACCGGTGAGCGGCAATTTGTGGGGTGACCCACTGCATCGCGCGCATGCGCGGCTCTTCTACACGCTGGAGTCCGTAGGCGGCGACGACCTGGTGGAGAAGGCCTTCAGCTACATTCACAATATGGAGACTCAAACCGGCACCGAGTCCGTGCTCGCCACCAACAGTGAAGGCGACTCCTTCAAGCAGCAACAGGCCTGGGCCGTACAGAACGGTGTCGATGCCGATGCCTTCGCGAAGGCTTACAACTCGTTCTACGTCAATACACAGATGCAGCAGGCGGACGAGATCTCGAACGAGTACCAGGTGCAGAGCGTGCCCTACATCGCGATCGACGGGAAGTTCACCAGCGACATCGACAAGGCCGGCGGCGGCACCCCCAGCCCGGAAAAGCTGATCTCACTGATCAACTTCCTGGCGGCCTGGGAGCACGACCACAAGCAAGGCGCCGGCTGACACCGCCTCAGCTCCTCGCCGCCAGCAGCAGGTAGACGGCGAACTCGCTGCCCTTGCCGAGCCCGTCGCTGCTCGCCGTCACGCGGCCGGATCGGTGCTTGCCCGGCTAGAGGATGTAGCGGCTGAGATCCTCGTCCTTGGCGAGGTTCCCGAGGTGGTCATCGACGTACTTCGCATCGACCATCACCTGCGCGCCGCCCTGCTCCGACGCCTCGTAGGATACTGACTCCAGCAGCCGCTCCATCACTGTATGCAGGCGTCTGGCGCCAATGTTCTCGGTGCGCTCGTTCACCTGGAAGGCGATCTCGGCGATGCGCCGCACACCCTCCTCGGAAAACCGGACTGACACGCCTTCCGTGCTCATCAACGCCTGATATTGCGACGTGAGCGATGCATCCGGCTCCGTCAGGATGCGCACGAAGTCGCCCACCTTCAGCGAGTCGAGCTCGACACGGATCGGCAGACGCCCCTGCAGCTCTGGTATGAGGTCGGAAGGCTTCGACAGGCTGAAGGCGCCCGAGGCAATGAAGAGCACGTGATCGGTCTTCACCGGCCCGTACTTGGTGGCCACCGTGGAGCCCTCCACCAGCGGCAGCAGATCGCGCTGCACGCCCTCGCGCGAGACATCCGCGCCAATCGTCTCCTGCCGACGCGTCACCTTGTCGATCTCGTCGATGAATACGATGCCGTTCTGTTCCGCGTTGGCGAGCGCTTTGACCTTGAGCTCCTCCTCGTTGATGAGCTTCGCGGCCTCCTCCTCGACGAGGAGCTTCTGCGCCTCGCGCACCCTCAGCTTGCGGCTGCGGCTGCGGGTACCGCCCAGATTCTGGAACATCGACTGCAGCTGCTGCTGCATCTCCTCCATTCCCGGCGGCGCCATGATCTCGACGCCCATCGGCATCGCGCGCACCTCAATCTCGATCTCGCGGTCGTCGAGCTCGCCGGCGCGCAGCATGCGGCGGAACTTCTCGCGCGTCTCCGCATCGCGCGGCTGCGTCGGCTCGTCGGTGGAGAAACCCATCATGCGCGCCTTCGGCAGCAGCGCATCGAGCACCCGCTCCTCGGCCGCCTCGGCCGCGCGCTCGCGCACCTTCTGCACCTCCTGCTCGCGAGTCATCTTCACCGCCACGTCCGCCAGCTCCTTCACGATGGACTCGACGTCCCGGCCGACATAACCAACCTCGGTGAACTTCGTGGCCTCGACCTTGACGAACGGAGCGTTGGCCAGCCGCGCCAGGCGGCGTGCGATCTCCGTCTTGCCGACGCCGGTGGGCCCGATCATCAGGATGTTCTTCGGCGTGATCTCCTGGCGCAGCGGCTCCGCCACTTGCATGCGGCGCCAGCGGTTGCGCAGCGCGATGGCCACGGCGCGCTTGGCGGCGTCCTGGCCGATGATGTGCTTGTCCAGCTCCTGTACGATCTCTCGGGGTGTCAGTGATGACATGGCTTTAGGAACCGAGCTCCTCGACGGTGAGATTCCGGTTGGTGTAGATGCAGATGTCGGCGGCGATGTTGAGCGAGCGCTCCGCGATGCTGCGCGCATCGAGCTGGGTCGTTTCCAGCATCGCCCTCGCCGCGGCGAGGGCGAACTGGCCGCCGGAGCCGATGGCGACGGCATCGATGTCCGGCTCGATGACGTCGCCGTTGCCGGAGATCACCAGGAGCTTGCCCGGATCGCCCACCAACAGCAGCGCCTCGAGGCGGCGCAGATAGCGGTCCGAGCGCCAGTCCTTGGCGAGCTCGATGGCGGCGCGGGTTAGATTGCCGTATTTCTCCAGCTTGCCCTCGAACCGCTCGAAAAGCGTGAAGGCGTCCGCCGTGCCGCCGGCGAAGCCGGCGAGGACCTTGTCCTCATAGAGCTTGCGCACCTTGCGCGCGTTGCCCTTCATGACCGTGTTGCCGAGCGTCACCTGACCATCGCCGGCCAGCGCCACGACGCCGTTGCGCCGCACGCCGAGGATGGTCGTGCCATGGGGATCGAATCGCTGCGAATCGGTCATCCAGCCTCACAATTCAAGGGCTATTTCGCGGGCGTCTTGGCCCGCCGCGCCCTGGGGTGCGTGGCGTCGTAAATGCGGGCGAGGTGCTGGAAGTCAAGGTGAGTGTAGATCTGGGTCGTGGCGATATCGGCGTGGCCCAGCAGCTCCTGCACGCCGCGTAGCTCGGCGCCGGACTCGAGCAGGTGCGAGGCGAAGGAGTGCCGGAAGAGATGGGGATAGACGTGGGCGGCGAGGCCCTGGCGACGCGCCCAGAATGCGACCCGCAGCTCCACCGCCCGCCGGCCGAGGCGCCGCCCCGAGCGGCCGACAAAGAGCGCCTGCTCGTCGGGCCGCGCCAGCGCCGCGCGCTCGCCGAGCCACTGCTCGAGCGTGCGAATCGCGATCCGGCCGACCGGCACCACACGTGCCTTACTCCCCTTGCCGAGCACGTGCACCGTGCGATCAGGTAGATCGAGAGACCCGAGGTCGAGCCCGACGATCTCCGCCAGCCGCAGGCCCGAGGAATAGAGCAGCTCCATGATGGCCCGGTCGCGGGTGGCGAAGGGCTCCCCGGCCGGGATCTCGAGCAGGCGCGCCATCTGGTCGGCATCCAGCGTCTGCGGCAGGCGCCGCGCCGCCTTGGGCGCCCGCACATCCTGGCCCGGATTGCTGCGAATGCGCGCGACATCGCGCTCGACGCCATCGGTGGCGGCGCTTCGCAACGCATGCGCCTCGCGCTGCAGGAACTCGTAGAAGCTGCGCACCGCGGACAAACGCCGTTGGATGCTGCGCGGCCCGAGGCCAGCGGCATGCAAGCGCGCGGCGAAGGAACGCAGGTGCCCGCTGTCGACGGCGGTCCAGCTGTCGAGGCCCGAGCGATCGCAGTACGACACCAGGGCCTGTAGGTCGCGGGTGTAGGCCGCTACCGTATGCGGCGAGCAACGTCTCTCCACCGCGAGATATCGGCGGAAGCGCTCGATCCAGGCAAGGGTGGCCGGAGTCAACTCACTCGCCGGGAGGCAGGCTCGCCGCATCCGAGATGAGATCCGCCATGCGCGCCAGGAACTCGGTGCTCATGCCGGGATGAAAGCGGTCGCGATCGGTGCTGCCGAGCGCGAGCACGCCGAGCGGCGCACTCAGGCCGGAGGAACCGGCCGTGTCGCCGTGCGGCAGCAGCGGCACCAACGCCACGGAGCCGATGTCGTTGGCATCCTCGCCGAAAAGAAATTCGCGCTGCGTGTCGCGTACCTGGCCGCATCGCGGCTTGCCGCTCGCAAACAGCGTGTCGAAGGGCTTGAGCCCGGCATCATCGCGCGCGACCGTGCGCACGAACCGCTGCGGCGCGAGGTCGGGGTACTCGCCCATCAACACGAGCACGCCGTGGAAGGCATCGAAGTCCTCCCGTAGGCTGGCCTCGATCAGCGCGACGGCCGCGGCGCGCGAGCGAGCGCGCAGGAGCTTGCGCGTGAAGCGGTGAAGCTTCTCGGCCAGGGCGTCGTTGGCGCGCGCAACGCTCACCAGCTCGGCGAGCTTGTCCTCGAGCCCGGCGTGCTTCTCGCGCAGGACCTCGATCTGCCGCTCCACCAGCGAGATGGTCGAGCCGCCGCGGGCGTGCGGCACGCGCAACCGCAGCAGCAGTGCCTGGTGGCGCTCGAAGAAGTCCGGATTGTGCTGCAGGTAGGCGGCGACCGAGTCTTCCTCGTTTTCCTTGGGGGCCACCCCTCGGGCTTCTCTTGTAGTCATGCTCTTCAAACCTCTACGTGGCCGGCGAAGGATACCTCCGCGGGCCCCGTCAGCCAGATGTTCTCTCCCGGACCGTTCCAGTTTACTCGCAACTCGCCGCCGCGCACGCTGACGTGAACTTCCGGGTCCAGCTCGCCCCAGTGCCGCCCGACGGCCACGGCGGCACAGGCGCCCGTGCCGCAGGCGAGGGTCTCGCCGGCGCCGCGCTCGTACACGCGCAGGCGGATGTGCGCACGGTCGACGATCTGCATGAAGCCGGCGTTGACGCGCTTGGGGAAGCGGGGATGGCGCTCGATCGCCGCCCCGAGCCGCTCGACGGCGGCCGTTTCGACCGAGTCCACCGCGAGTACGGCATGCGGGTTGCCGACGGACACCGCGCCGATCTCGACGCCGCCGTCTGGCAGCTCGAGGGGATAGCGCTGCGCCTGCGTTCGCGCATCGAAGGGCAGTGAGTCCGGGTCGAAGCGCACCGGTCCCATGTCCACCGATACCCTGCCGGTCGCGAGAATTCGCGCCTGAATCAGGCCCGCGGGACTATCCATGGTGACCGCGCCGGAGCGCGCGAGACCCCGCGCCGCAAGGAGCGCCGCGATGCAGCGTGCACCGTTGCCACATTGCTCCACTTCCACGCCGTCCGCATTGAAGATGCGGTAGAACACGGCGGCATCCGTGCGCCCGGGTGCCTCCAGAAGGAGAGCCTGATCGAACCCGATGCCGGTGTGGCGGTCCGCCAGGCGCCGGATGAGCTCACCGTCGAGCGCCGCGGCGCCCGCGGCGTCGAACACGGCGAAGTCGTTGCCGAGCCCGTGCATCTTGGTGAACTCGATGCGCATCGCGAGAAGCATAGCTCATAATCGAAACCGCTCGCGCAGCTCCCCGGCCATCCGTCGGCTGACCGCCAGTGGCGCCTCGGAGCCGCGCAACCGCACGAAGTACTGGCCGTCGGCATTGCGCTCGATGCGATCGAGATGGCGCACGGCAACCAACGCGTTGCGGTGAATGCGCACGAAGTCAGGGGCCAGCTCCTCCTCGAGCGCACGCAGCGAGTCCTCGATCAGATCCTCGCCGCGCAGGTGACGTACGGTGGTGTACTTCTGCTCGGCGAGGAAATACTGCACCTCCTCGAGCGGAATCAGGCGCAGCCCTTCGCGGTGGCGCGCGGCGATGTGTGTGCGGCGCTCGGCGCGGGCAGCGGCGGCGAGGCGCTGCAGCTGCGGCCGCGTCAGCCGTCCGGCCTGCAAGAGAGCGGCAACCAGCTTCTCCCTGCGGATGGGCTTGAGCAGATACCCCACGGCCCGCGACTCGAACGCGTTGACGGCATACTCGTCGTATGCGGTCGTGAAGATCACCGCGGGCGGCTCCTCCAGGGTGCTCAGGTGCCGTGCCGCCTCGATGCCGTCCATCCCGGGCATGCGGACATCGAGCAACACCACATCCGGCGCGAGTGTGGCGGCCTGACTCAGCGCCTCGATGCCGCTGCCCGCTTCACCGACGATCGCGGCGTCGCCAATCTCCGCGAGCAGGCTTCGCAGCCGCTCGCGCGCGGGGGGCTCGTCATCCACGATCAGCACCTTGAGCATCGGAGCTCAGGCCTTCTCGCGCGCACTCACATGGGGAAAGCGCAGGGTCACGATGTATTCCTCGTCGAAGCGACCTGCCTTCACGAGCGCAAGCTCGCCGTAAAGCAGCGCCAGCCGCTCGCGAATGTTGCCGAGAGCCAGCCGATGGCCTTCACGCTCGCTCTCGCGCCGGGCCACCGGGTTGCGGACGACGATGGTGATGAGCTCGCCCGCGAGCTCGCCCACGATGCTGACGGTGCCACCCTCCGGCCGCGGCTCGATGCCGTGATAGATCGCATTCTCGAGCAACGGCTGCAGCACCAGGCCCGGAACGCGCGCATCCGGCGGCAGCCTGTCCACATCCCAACTCACTTGCAGCCGCGGACCGAGGCGCAGCTCCTCGATCCGCTGATAGGTCCGGGCTACCTCGAGCTCCTCCTGCAGCGTGATGGTCTGATACTGATCGCTGAGGGAGGCGCGGAAGAGATCGGCCAGATCCTGCACCGCCTGCTCGGCGAGCACCGCGTCGGAGCGGGTGAGCGAGGCGATGGTGTTCATGCTGTTGAAGAGAAAATGGGGGCGGATGCGCGCCTGCAGCGCATGCACGCGGGCGGCGGCGCGCATCTCGATGTTACGCCGCCACTGATGGGTCACGTAGAAGTACCGCAGCGCTACCGCGATGATCACGAAGCCGATCGCCATGTTGCGCAGCACGAACGGCCACGCCGTGATCGGGAAGAAAGCGGCCGTGCCCGCCCCGACGCCGAACTCGCTGCGTCCGATGAAGTATGCGGCGGCCGAGATCGCGGCTATGGCGGCCAGGAGCAGAGTCAACACCGCGAGCGAGCCGCGGGCGACGGTCAGCCGCTCGAGCCGCTTGCGGGTCGAGCAAAGCAGCGCCGCGCACACCAGGCCGACCCAGAGGAGAAACAACGAAGTCCGCGCGAGATCGCCCCAGAAATCGCCGCTCTGATTGGCGCCTTGACGCGCCAGCGCCAGCACGACCGCGGTCAACTCGACGATGAGCACGATGGCCAGCGCCGCGCGCGAGGCACAGAAATCAGGGAGGTAGAAGGACTCCGCGCCGCTACGCAGCGCCTGCCGCACGATCTCGCTGCGAGTCAGGCGGATGGAGCGCGCCCTCGTGAGGGTTCGAACAGCTCCGCCTTCAGGCGGAACGCGGCGGAGATGTCCTCGTCGCCGTAACCGCGGGAAACCAGCTCCGCATACTCGCTCAGCATCCGCTCGACCACCGGTAGCGCAACGCCAAAGCGCGCAGCCATGTCACGGCAGATGGTCAGGTCCTTGGCGTGCAGCCGCACGCGAAACCCCGCAGGATAACTGCCACGGGCCATGTTGGGTGCGCGGTGCACGAAGTACCAGCTGGAGCCCGCGCCTTTGCCGAGGGTCTCGATCAGCTTATCGAGCGGCAGCCCCTGGGCGCGCGCGAATGCCATCGCCTCGGAGACGGTCTCGATGATGCCGGCGCACATGATCTGATTGGTGGCCTTGGCCGCCTGGCCGCTGCCGGTGGGGCCAAAATGGGTGCTCGTCCGGGCCATGGCGGCAAGCACGGGTCCGGCGCGCTCGAAAGCCTCGCTGGTACCGCCGACCATGGCGACCAGCGTTCCCTCGCGCGCTCCTTCGACCCCGCCGCTCACCGGACAGTCCAGGAACTCCACGCCCCGCTTGCCCAGGAGCTCGGCGGCCTTGCGCGCCGTGTCCGCCGCAACGGTGGAGCAATCGAGCACCAGGCTGCCCGGGGCCAGCCCGGGAGCGAGCGCGGCCACGACATCCAGTACGTCATTGTCCGCCGACACGCACAGGACGACCGCATCGACGCCAGTCGCTAATTCCGCGGGTGTCGCCGGCGCCGCGACGCCGAGCTCCTGAGCCAGCGAGCGCGCCTTTTCCGCGGTGCGGTTCCAGACGGAGGTGAGCAGCCCGGCACGATGAAGATTGCGGGCCATGTTAGCGCCCATGGCCCCGAGGCCCACAAAGCCGACTTTGTTCATACGCGTGCCGTGCGAAAGCAAATGATTGAGCGGCCAGGGCCGTTCCCCTGGGGCGCCACTATAGTGCGCGGGCGCTCGTTTCGGAACGGATCAGGCGCCGATCAGGATCCGATCGGGTCCTACTGGCTGCCGGTCCCGCAGTCGGCATCCATGGCCTGGCGGACCTGGAGCCGGGCAGCGTCAGCGTCCGCATCGGAGAGGTACGTCCGGTTACCGCTCTTGTCGGTCGTGAAGATGCGGCGTGACTCGATCAGTTTCTGGTATTGCGCCTTTTCCTGCACGCATCGGGCGGCACGGGCCTTGGCCTCGTCGTCCTGCACGGATTGGGCCTCCTGCTGCTGCTTGAGGTCGCCCGTCGCGCTGCTGCTCTCTTTTTGGATACCCTGCACGGCGCCCGACTCCGCCGCCCGGTGGGCCGTAGCGGTCGTGACGACCTTGGCACCCGGCACCCACTGGTCGGTGTAGTGCACCTGACCGTGCGCGTCGGTCCATTCATAGACGGTGTCGGCGCGAGCCGCGCCGGCCACCCCCAGAAGAACAGCCATCGATGTGGCCAGCAGGATGACGGTGGATCGTGACATGACCTTACTCCCCGGACCGCCCCCATTCTCCACCCTGGGCGGCTGCCTGTCCTTTGAACTCGATCACACAAGGGACAGCGGGACCCTCGAAAGCGCCATTACATGTCGTAGGCCCGCTCGCCGTGGACGGTAATATCGAGGCCCTCGCGCTCTTCGTCCTCATCGACGCGCAGCCCGATGGTCCACTTGACCAGCTGGAAGCCTATGGCGGCCACCACGGCGGTCCAAACGATCACGATCCCCACCGCCTTGGCCTGGATCAGGAATTGGGCCCAGAGGCCGGGATAAGCACTGCCACCCGGTCCGCCGAGGGCCGGATCGTTGAAGATACCGGTGGTGAGCGCGCCAAAGATGCCCCCGAGCGCGTGCACGCCGAACACATCCAGCGCATCGTCCGTGCGGATCATTTTCTTCAGGCCGGTGACGCCCCAGAAGCAAAGCGGGCCGACGCCAAAGCCGATCACGAACGCGCCCGGGATGCCCACGTTGCCGGCCGCCGGCGTGATGGCCACGAGGCCCGCCACCGCGCCCGACGCCGCGCCCAGCATCGAGGGCTTGCCCTTCACGATCCATTCCGTACCCATCCACGTGAGCACCGCCAGGGCGGTGGCGAGGTAGGTGTTCATGAAGGCGAGAGCCGCGGAGCCATTGGCCTCGAGGGCGGAGCCGGCGTTGAACCCGAACCATCCGAACCAGAGCAGCGAGGCGCCGATCATGGTCATGGTGAGGCTGTGCGGCGGCATCGGCTCCTTGCCGAGGCCGATGCGCTTGCCGAGCATGACCGCGCCCACCAGGCCCGCGACGCCGGCGTTGATGTGCACCACGGTGCCGCCCGCGAAATCGAGCGCGCCCCAGTTCGCCAACAGTCCACCCACGGGGTGGTCGGCGGGGTTGGTATCGAGGCCCGGCACGTACCAGACCATGTGCGCCACCGGGCAGTAGCAGAAGGTGAACCAGAACGCCAGGAACACCAGGATCGCCGAGAATTTCACCCGCTCGACCACAGAGCCGAGAATCAGGCAGCAGGTGATGGCGGCGAAGGTGCCCTGAAAGCCGACGTACACCAGCTCATTCAGCACCACGCCCTTGTCAAAGGTGCCGATGTTGGCGAAGGCACCGGTCGCCGGATTGAAGGTGCCTGACAGAAACAGCCGGCTCAGGCCGCCGATGAACTCGTTGCCCGCGGTGAAGGCGAGCGAGTAGCCGTAGATGCACCACAGCACGGTGATCATCGAGAACCCCACGAATACCTGCATCAGCACCGAAAGCATGTTCTTGGTCCGGACCAGGCCGCCGTAGAACAGGCCCAGCGCAGGCACCGACATCAGCAGCACCAGGGCGGTGGAGGTCAGCATCCAGGCCATGTCGCCCTTGTCGGGTGTCGGCGGCGCGGCATCGGCCGCCCACGCCAGAGTGGGTACCAGGGTGGCGAGGGCTGCGACGCCCGTGATTCGACGGATCGCTTTGAAGAGGGCCGAAGCGGTGCGCATGTGGTCTCCCAGGCGGTGCTCGAGTCTTTGGGCGCATTTCGCGGCGATCGGGCCGCAAATGGCGGCTGCCCGACCGATCCTCGCGCGCGTAAGCTAGTGACGTGGGCAATCGGGGTGCAGAATCCATGCCATTGCCATTTGTCTGTAGTATCCAAGGCTTGCGCGGTTGCAGGCCCCGGCGCGCACTCTTTTGGTGCCGCGCGCCGCAGCCCCCGCCCCATCGGGGGGCATCGCGCTTGGAGGTAAAGAAATGACGGACAGCTTCCGGATCGATGAGATCGCCCGCCGGCTGCTCGAGAGCGTGCCACCGGCGTTTCGCACGCTGCAGCAGGACCTCGAAACCAACTTCCGGGCCGTGCTGCGCTCGAGTCTGGGCAAGCTCGACCTGGTGACACGGGACGAGTTCGACACCCAGACGCGCGTGCTGGAGCGTACCCGCGCCCGCCTGGCGGAGCTAGAAGCGCGGCTGCAGGCGCTCGAAGGCGCATCGGCCCCCGGGGCAGACCCGCACCCGAATTGACGGCCCGCCCGGGTCGTCTCTCGACTTCAGGGACGAAGGTGTCGCTTCCAGTTGTTGCCACGCTGCCTTGCCGCGCGCAAGTGGGCCTGGAAGCGCCGCTGGTGCACGTCGAGGTCACCGTCACCAGCGGCCTGCCTGCCTTCCACCTGGTCGGTCTGCCGGCCACGGTGGTAAGGGAGAGCCGTGATCGTGTGCAGGCGGCGCTGCTCTGCAGCGGCTTCGAGTATCCCGCCGGCCGCATCGTCGTCAATCTCGCGCCTGCGGACATCCCGAAGGAAGGCGGCCGGTTCGAGCTGCCCATCGCGCTCGGCATTCTGATCGCCTCCGGACAGCTTCGTCAGATCTCGCGCGACAATGGCTCGCCCTGCGAGCTTTACGGCGAGCTCGGACTGGGAGGAGAAATCAAATCCGTGCGTGGCATTCTGCTCGCCGCGGCGCACGCAAGCCGCGATGGGCACGAGCTGATCGTTCCCGCCGCCAATGCGGATGAGGCTCTCATCGCCGCCACGACGCCCGTCCGGGCCGCGTCGCATCTGAAGGAGGTCTGCCAACACCTGTCCGGCGCAGCGCCGCTGCGCCTGCATGCGCGCGGGCAGTGGGCCCGATCGCCCGCGCCGCGTTTCAACGCCGAGCCTGACCTGAGTGATGTCAGGGGGCAATTCCAGGCCAAACGGGCGCTGTTCATCGCCGCCGCCGGAACTCACAGCCTGCTGATGATCGGCCCACCGGGCTGCGGCAAGAGCATGTTGGCGCAACGGCTGCCGGGCCTCCTGCCGCCGCTTGCGGCGGGTGAGGCACTGGATTGCGCCGCGATCGCCTCGGTCAGCTCGACCGGTTTCAACATGGGCGGCTTCGGACGCCGCCCGTTCCGCTCACCACATCACACTGCCTCGGCGGTGTCTCTGGTCGGCGGCGGCGCGCACGCGCGACCCGGGGAGATCAGCCTCGCCCACCACGGCGTGCTGTTTCTCGACGAGCTACCGGAGTTCGATCGCCAGGTCCTCGAGGCGCTGCGCGAACCACTGGAAGCGGGCGTCGTGAGAATCGCCCGCGCCGCCGCGCACGCCGACTATCCGGCCGAATTCCAACTGATTGCGGCCATGAACCCCTGTCCCTGCGGTCACCTGGGCGATCCCGCCGGAAGCTGCCGCTGCACACGGGCTCAGACGCAGCGATATCGCAGCCGCATCTCGGGGCCCCTCCTGGACCGGCTCGATATGCACGTGCAGGTTCCGCGGCTGGAGGTCGGCGACTTCGACGATGGCGTCGGGCGAGGGCAGCCGAGCGCGGCAATCGCCGTCCGGGTAGCCGCCGCGCAGTCGTTGCAGCTCACGCGCCAGGGGCGCTGCAACGCACGGCTGACCGATGCCCAGGTGGATCGGTGTTGCATTCTGCAGCCGCGCGCTCGTGCGCTGCTCGATCGCACGATGAGGCATCTGCACTTCTCCGGACGTACGCGCCAGCGAATCCTCAGGTTGGCGCGCACGATCGCGGATCTCGACGGCGGAGAAACCATCACCGACAGTCACGTCAGCGAGGCGGTGATGCTGCGGTGTCTCGACCGGGAGCGGTCTACTTCTTCTTGCCGCTGACCATCCCTGGGCTGACGAGCGAGACCATGTAATTCACGGCCTGCTCGACCATGGCATCCGGCACGTCGGTGCGGCCGCCCTTGGCGGGCATGGTGCCGGTGTCCCCGGTGAAGCCGTGCAGCGCGTGATCGTAGAGGGTGGGCAGACCCTTGGCGATATGGGAGGCCCAGGCCGCCTTGTCACCAGCCTTGGGCGCACCGGCGATGCCGGCGCCGTGGCAGGCGCTGCAGGTCTGGTCGAAGAGAGCCTTGCCGCTGGTCGGCATGGCGAGGCCGGAAGAGCCACCGCCAGCCTGTGCCGTGGCGCCGGCCACGGGCTTGATCGCCAGGGCGGCGTTGTTCTGCCCGGCCACGGCCTCCTGCTCCAGCGGCGCGACGCGAGCCGCGACGCTACGGTAGTAATCCGGCCCGGTCAGCACTTCTTTGTCCTGCGTGGCGGCGCCGATCGTACGCGCCGCGACGAAGAACACGAGGGCGAGGGCGACCAGCGCGCCGATCACCAGGCTGAACATGTTGATGAAATGGGTGTCCTGCTTGCTCACCGACGCCTCACACGGGACCTGCGAACACGAGGTGCGCAGTATAGCCGTTCGGCTCGCGCCTTCGTAAATGGCGCCAAGCCACGCATCCGCGTATCATTTCCGACCCCCACTCGGGCAGCGCGCCCGTAGCTCAGTTGGATAGAGTGGCAGCCTCCGAAGCTGCAGGTCGCTGGTTCGAATCCAGTCGGGCGCGCCAATCTGCTCATTTGCGTGCAAGCGATCAGAGAATCGCCGGTCCGAGGCTCCGACGGCGACGAAAGCGCGCAAGCTCCTTCCCCATACCCTTATCCTAAGTCTCGCTGGCGCCAGACGTATAAAGCAGGGGATCCGGAACCATGAACGATGCGGTCAAGCTCGCCGCGCTCGCGGGTGTATTTTTACTTTCCAATGTGGCTTCGGCCACCCCGGGCTGGCCGACGCCCGGGCCCATGCCGCCGCAAGACAATCAGCGCCTGGCGCACGACATCTTCGAGCAGATCGTGCAGATCCGCTCCGTGCACGCCGTTGGCACCAAGGGCGTGGCCGATGCACTTTACGCGCGCTTCAAAGCGGCCGGCTTCACCGACCAGGAGATGCATCTGGTGCCGGAAGGGCCATGGCCCAATCAGGTCAATCTCGTCGTCCGCCTCAAAGGCAAAGGCCAGGGCAAGCCCGTGATGTGGATCTGCCACATGGATGTGGTGGCTGCGCGGCCGCAGGACTGGTCCCTGCCGCCGTTCAAGTTCACCGAGAAAGACGGCTTCTTTTACGGTCGCGGCACTTCCGACATGAAGGACGAGGACACGGCCGCGGCGGCCTCGCTCATCCGGCTGAAGAAGGAAGGCTTCGTGCCCAACCGCGACATCATCGTGGCATTCACGGCGGATGAGGAAGTGGGGCTGGAGCAGGACGGTCCGGCGTGGCTCGTGAAGCACGACCGCAATCTGGTGGCTGCCGGATGGGTGATGAATCCCGACGGCGGCTCGGGCGAGATCTTGAACGGCAAGCGACTCGATTTCAGCGTGGAGACCGTGCAGAAGACCTACATGACCTTCCAGTGGAAGACCGCGAACAAAGGCGGCCATTCCTCGGAGCCGCGCCCTGACAACGCCATCTACGAGCTCGCGAGCGGCCTGACGAGGCTTGCGCGCTATCAGTTTCCCTACAAGACCAACGCCACGACGCGCGCCTACTTCGCGATGACCGCGCAGACCGCCAGCGGCGCGAAGAAAGCGGATTTGCTCGCGCTGTCGCGGCAGCCGTTGGACGCGGCCGTGGCTCGGCGCATGGCCGCGAGCGATGTGGCAGTCAACGCGATCCTCCACACCACCTGCGTCGCCACCATGCTCAATGCGGGCGTGCAGGAAAATGCGCTGGCCTCGAGCGCGGTGGCGACTGTTCAATGCCGGGTCTACCCGGGCGAGACGGAAGCGCAGACGCTCGCTACCCTGCAGCAGGTGGCGGCCGATCCGGGCATAGAGGTCAGCCTCCTCGAGCCCGTGCAGCCCGCGCCCGAGACCGTGCCTGATCCGACGGTGATGGGCGACATCACCGAGGTCGTCCATTCCATGTGGCCGGGTGTCCCGGTGCTGCCGGATATGGCGGCGGGCGCCAGCGACAGCATCTTCACGCGCGCGGCTGGAATTCCCTCTTATGGGGTCGGCGGCGGCTGGAACGATATCAACGACATCCGCATGCACGGCCGTGATGAGCGCAAGGAAGTCGCCGACTTCTACACCACGGTCGAATTCACCTACCGGCTGATGAAAAAGCTCGGCACGGCGCAGAGCCTGTGAGAGGACGGGTCCATGCAACATCCTTACGTGCGCTGACGGTCATTGCCGATCGCACATGGGTGAGGCGATTCCGCGCCTCGAGCCGAAGCGGCAGGCTATTCCGAGCGCGGTCTCGGCTTCTTGCGCGGCTTCTTCCGCGGCTGCTCGAGCGCCAACGCGGCCGAAACATGCGCCAGATGGGTCAGCCCCTGGGGGAAATTCCCCAACATCTCGCCGCGCTTGGGCTCGAACTCCTCGGCGAAGAGCCCGAGATCGTTGGCGCAGCGACACGCCCGGTTAAAAGCCGCACGCGCCTGCGCACGCCGCCGTTGGTGCGCCAGACACTCCGCCAGCCAGAACGTGCACGCGACAAACGCGCCCTCGGCGCCTCGCAGCCCGTCCCTGGCCTTGTAGCGCCGCACCAACCCGTCGCGTGACAGATCCTTGCGGATTGCCGCCGCCGTTCTGACCATGCGCTCGTCGTCCCAGGCCACGAAATCGACCGCGGGCAGCAGCAGCAGCGCCGCATCCAGATCCTGGCTGCCATAGCTGCGGACGAAAACGCCGCGCTTGCGGTCATAGCCTCGCTTCTCGATATCCTTGCGCATGCCGTCCCGCTCCTCGCGCCAGCGCACGAGCGGCGCCGGCAACCCGTAACGCTCGGCGAGGGCGATGCCGCCGTCGACCGCCGCCCAGCACATGACCTTCGAGTGCACGAAGTTCATCGGCCGCGAGCGGACCTCCCAGATGCCGCGATCCGGCAGATGGCGCCGGGCGATCGCCACCTCGACGATCGACGTGAGAAACTTCCAGTAGTTCTCGTCCGGTTGTTCGCCGCGCTCGCTCCAGCGCCACGACAGCTCCATCACCAGACCGTACATGTCGGCCTGGAACTGCTCGGCCGCACCATTGCCGATGCGCACCGGCCGCGAGCCGCGCCAGCCGTCGAGGTTTGGCAGGCGGATCTCCGGCAAGCGTCGTTTGCCGTCGACGGCGTAGAGCACCTGCAGCTCGCGCGCGTTGCCCGAGGCGGTCCGCTGGATGAACCGCCGCATCCCCGCCGCCTCGGCCTGCAGCCCGAGATTGCTGAGGGCGTGCACGGTGAAAATCGAGTCGCGCAGCCAGCAGTAACGGTAATCCCAGTTGCGCTCGCCACCGATTTCCTCCGGCAGCGAGGTCGTCGGCGCCGCGATGATGGCGCCCGTGGGGGCGTAACAGAGAGACTTCAACACCAGGGCAGAGCGCACGACGGCCGCGCCACTGGCCTTGCCTGGCGCCCGGCGCCCATCGTGACATCGGATCTTCGCCGACCACTCCCGCCACCAGCGCAGCGTTTCCTCATAGTGCGGCTGGAGCTGCGCGACCTCCTTGTCGCCGCCGATCCGCCGCTCGGACTCCTCCGGCGCGAGGAATTGCACCCCGAAGCGATAGCGCGACTTTGCACGGACCTCGAGCACTCCCTCGAGGTCATGATCGCTGCCGGGATGCAGCGGCGCATCGCCGAAGATGGTGAGCGCCGTGTTGCTGCCGACGGCGACATGGGCGCTCGCGGAACAGGGGCGGATCCAGGGCTTGACCTCGCCGAAGTCGAGCCGCGGCACAAACCTGACCTGCAACCGCAGCGTGCCGCGCACTCCCTCGATGATCCGCACGATCTCGCGTCGTGGGCGCTGCCGGCCGCCGCTGCGCATGGCGAAAAAGTCGATGAGCCGCGCCTCGCCGCCTGCGGCGCGGAAAGTGGTGACCAGTACGAGGCTCTTCTCGAGGTACTCGCGGCGCGAGCTGAAGCGCCCCAGCGGACAGATCTGGAAATAGCCGCCGTTGTCCCAGTCGAGCAGCCGCCCGAAGCAGCTGTCGGAATCGAACCGTGGCAGGCAGCACCAGTCGATCGAGCCCTGGCGGGAAACGAGCGCCGCGGAGTGACAGTCGCCTATGAGGGCGTAGTCCGCTATCGGAGGGTATTCGCCGGCGCGCTTCATTCCTCGACCGCGCCTTGCATCAGCGACTCCCGGAACCGTTCTTCTGTTCGGCCATCCCGCCGATCATCTCGCGATAATCGTCGATCGCGGCGGTGATCACCCTGGCGGCGTGCTCGTAGCCGTAGCGACCAGCGACGATGATCTTGGCGGGCTCGCCCGACACCAGCTTGTAGGTCGAGAAGTAATGCTCTAGCCGCTCGAGCAGCGCGGCCGGCACCTCGGTCAGATCGCGCGCGTCGCCCCAGATGTAATCGCCATCCAACACCGCGACGATCTTATCGTCGGCTTCGCCCCTATCGATGATCTTGAGGCCACCGACGACCCGCGCGCGCAGCAGGATCTCCGAGTGGGTAATCGGCCGCTCGCTGATCACGCAGATATCGAGTGGATCGCCGTCGCCCCGATCGCAGTCCTGCGCGAGACGCCGCACCCGCTCCCCACAATAGGTTTGGGGCACGAACCCGTAGAGCGACGGCGGATGGGACGACGTGCGCTGCGGGCGGTCCACCCGCAGATAGCCCGTGGCCTTGTCCACCTCATACTTCATGAGGTCGAAGGGCGTGATCTCGATGAACGCGTTGACCACGCGGGGGCATTCGGGCCCGGGATCGAGCCCATGCCACGGATGCGGGCGCCAACGGGCGTAGCCGAGGGGCGAGTCGGAAGTCATGCTGTTGTGCTCCTGATCGACTCGGCTCCCCCGCATCGCGTGCGGGCGAGGAAGTGCCGATGCTGACGGAGGCTCGGACCTCGTCCGAGCCTCCGTCAGCATTCTAGATTATTGCGATGGCGGATTCTGCGGCGGCGGGGTCGTCCCGTTGGCCGGAGGCGGGCCGTTTGGATTGGGGTTGGTGCTCGGCGGCGGGGGCGGCGGGTTCTGCTCGGGCGCGCCTCCAGGCTGCGAGCTCGGCGGCGTGCCCGGCGGGGTCGCCTGCTGGTCGGACGGCGGGGTGCTCGGGCTCGTCGACTCACTCGACGGGGTATTCGCCGACCCGCTCCCGTTGTCCCCACTGGTGGATTGGTGCGAGCAGGCGCCCGCGGACAGCGCGAGCGCAGTGACGCATAGCAACAACAGGCTGCGATTCATAATGGATCACCTCTCATAGGACTTCGCTGGACGGAGGCGTGGCGTCGCAAGCCGCGTTCCACCCGAGGCGGCAGGTGATCCCGTCGCGAGCGCGGGCTATTTCTTGGCCGCGGCGCGCTTTTTCTTCTTGACCGGGTCCTTGGCGCGTGATTTGCCGAAAGAGCCGCGGTAGATCTTGCCCCGCTTGGACCGCTGATCGCCCTTACCCATGTACTGCCTCGCTCGCTAAGCCTTTGGAACCGGCGCGCAGTCTACGGCGTACCCGCTCGAAATCAAGAACCCTAGGGCTTGGCGCCTCCCGCCAGCTTCTCGAGGGCGCGGATCTGCATGACCGTCGAGTCCGAGGCCGGCAAGAGATCGTTGGCCTGACGGCTCCAATGAAAAAGGCCGGCCCCAGGAGGGCCGGCCTTCAGGATCGGCTGCTTACCAGCGCTTCGGGGCGCCGCCGCCCCGTCCGCCGCCGCCGCCGCCACCGCCGGTGCGCTCCTGCGCTTCGTTCACCCGTAGCGCACGTCCGCCGAGCTCCTTGCCATTCAGGTTCTGAATGGCCTTGGAAGCGTCGGCTCGCGCCATTTCCACGAACCCGAAGCCGCGGGGCCGGCCGGTATCCCGGTCGGTGATGACACTTACGGACTCGACGGTGCCGTGCTGCGCAAACAGCTCACGAACCTCACTCTCAGTGGCCGAAAACGGAAGGTTTCCGACATAGATCTTCGTCATGCAATCAAACTCCAAGAAACATGTTGGACCGGGCCGGGAACGATTCGGCTTTTCTCAGGCTCGGAAGCCGGTCCCGAATGCTAGGCGGGCGGCAGGCGGCAGGAAAGGGAAAGGTCACGGACGGGTGCCGAACGATACTCCAGGTCCCGGGAAAGATACAAGCCGCACCCGGACGAGTGGGATCGGTTAGCGGTAACGCGCCAGAATCTTGGCCATGCCTTTGGAACCGGGTGACAGCGCCTCGTAGGGCAGGCTGTTCAGCGGCTCCTCCGGGGTGCCGTTGATCTGGTGGAACTCCAGCCGGCCCCCCTCCGCGCCGGCGTCGGCATCGACGTACAGCAGCCCGGTCAGGTACTCCCCCGACTTCAGGCGCTCCTGCACCCTCGCCTGCGCCGCCCCCCTGTCGGTCGGCTCATAGCCCTCGTCGAGCTTGCGCAACATGATGCGGCTGCCGTCGTGCATGGTGACCGCAAGCGTCTCGCCGGCGCCGTATTCAGCCGTGATCTCGCGCTCCGGCGGTACGAAGTCGGCCTGGACCGCGGGCTCGTAGTGCTCGCGGGTGTAGGCGTAACTCTTGGTCGAGCCCTCGTGATCGTTGAAGGTGACGCAGGGCGAGAGCACATCGATCAGGGCGAACCCGCGATGCCTGAGGCCGGCCTCGATGAGCGGCACCAGTTGCCGCTTGTCGCCGGAGAAGCTGCGCGCCACGAACGATGCGCCGAGGGTCATCGCCAGCAACACCGGATCGATGGGCGGCTGGGAGTTGGTCTCGCCCTTCTTCGCCTTCGTGCCGATGTCGGCCGAGGCGGAGAACTGCCCCTTGGTGAGGCCGTAGACGCCGTTGTTCTCGATGATGTAGAGCATGTCGAGGTTGCGGCGGATCGCGTGGCAGAACTGACCGAGGCCGATCGACAGAGTGTCGCCGTCACCCGAGACACCGATGTACGTGAGCCGCCTGTTGGCGGTGTTGGCTCCGGTCGCGATGGATGGCATCCGGCCGTGTACGGAGTTGAATCCATGGCCGCCGCTGACGAAGTAGGCCGTGGTCTTGGAGGAGCAGCCGATCCCGGAGAGTTTGACCACGTTCTGCGGCTCGAGCGACTGGTGCCAGCAGGCCTCCACGATGGCGGCGGTGATCGAGTCATGCCCGCAGCCGGCGCACAGTGTAGACAGCGCTCCCTCGTAATCGCGGCGGATCAGGCCGAGCGCGTTGCGCGGCAGGGAGGGATGGACGACTTTGGGTTTCGCGATGAAAGTCATGGCGGAATCGGGCTCTCCGTCTCAGGCGGTCGCGGCGTCTTTGCGCTGCGGCTTGGGAAGAACTTCGGCGAGCACCCCCTCGACGATGAAGCTCGAGGAGATCGGCAGCCCGTTGTAGTGCAGGAGCGACCGCAGCTTCGACTTCTCCACGGCGGTCTCCAGCGTCAGCAGCGAGCGGAACTGCGCATCCCGGTTCTGCTCCACGACGAACAGCACGCGGTGCGCGGCGAGAAACCGCTCCACGTCCTCGCTGAAGGGGAAGGAGCGCACGCGCATGTAGTTCACGCCGACGCCGCGCTCCTTGAGGAGCGTCAGCGCTTCGTGAATCGCGCTGTCGCAACTGCCGAGCGAAACGATTCCGATATCGCTTCCGGTGGTGGCGTCGATGATGGCACGCGGCACCAGCCGTTTCGCCGTGTCCCACTTCTTCATCAACCGGTCGAGCACGATCTGATATTCCGTCGAGTCTTCCGTGTAGGTGCCGTACTGCGAATGTCCCGAGCCGCGCGCGAACCAGGCGCCCTTGGAATGCACTCCCGGCAGAGTGCGGTACGGAATGCCATCGCCGTCCTTGTCGAGGTAACGCTGAAACTTCTCCAGCTTCTCGATCTGAGCCTTCTCCAGGATCTTGCCGCGGTCAGGGCGGTAGGCGTCGTCCCACTTCAGGTCCCGGCACATCCAGTCGTTCATGCCGATGTCCAGATCCGACAGTACCATCACCGGCGTCTGCAGCCGCTCCGCCAGGTCCAGCGCCTGCGCGGCCATGTAGAAGCACTCCTCGGGATTGGCCGGATAAAGGCAGACGTGGCGCGTATCACCATGGGAAGCGTACGCACACTCCATCAGGTCGCATTGCTGGGTGCGCGTCGGCATCCCCGTTGACGGCCCTACGCGTTGGATATCGAACACGACGGCCGGGATCTCCGCGTAGTAGGCCAACCCGAGAAACTCGTTCATCAGGGAGATGCCGGGGCCGGAGGTCGCGGTGAACGAGCGGCAGCCATTCCAGGACGCGCCGATCACCATGCCGATTGCGGCCAGCTCATCCTCCGCCTGAATGAAGGCGAAGCGCTTGGCGCCGGTCTGCGGGTCGATGCGCGTGCGGTCGCAGAAGCCCTTGAAGGCATCCATGAGCGAGGTCGAGGGAGTGATCGGGTACCACGCCGCGACGGTCGCGCCCGCGAAGACGCAGCCGAGCGCCGCGGCGGTGTTGCCATCGATCATGATGTGGCCGCTGGTCCGGTCCATCTTCTCGACCTTGAGGGGCAGCGGACACGGGAAATTCTGCCGCGCGTAGTCGTGGCCCAGCGCGATCGCCTTCATGTTGCTTTCGACGAGCTGCGGCTTCTTGGCGTATGTTTCCGCCAGCAGCTCGCGGATGCGCTCGAGATCGAGGTCCAGCAGCGCCGCCAGCACGCCCGCGTAGCAGATGTTCTTCATCAGAATGCGGGTGCGCACCCCGTTGAAGCTCTCGTTGCACATCTGGGCGAGCGGTGCGCCGAGCACCGTGATGTCGGAGCGGCCGAGGAGCGCCGGGCGCGGCCAGGTGGAGTCGTACACGAGATAGCCGCCGGGCGCGACCTCCTTCACGTCGCGCGAATAGGTCTCGGCGTTCATCGCGACCATGAGGTCGACGGTGCCGGAGCGGGCGAGGTGGCCCGCGCGGGAGACACGGATCTCGTACCAGGTGGGCAGGCCCTGGATGTTGGACGGGAAGTAGTTCTTGCCCATCACGGGAATACCGCTGCGGAAGATGGACTTCATCAGCAGCGTGTTGGCGCTCGCCGAGCCGGTGCCGTTCACCGTGGCGATCTTGGTCGTGAAATCGTTGATTCGGCTCATTGTTGGCTCAGGCGCTCTTCGGCTTCCGAGTCTCCATCGTCTTGCGGGCCTCATCCTCGGCCTGCGGCCAGTGAACCAGGGACTTCTGCATGTCCCAGGCGGCCGTCGGGCAACGCTCCGCGCAAAGGCCGCAGTGCACACACAGATCCTCGTCCTTGACCATCACGCGCGCCGTCTGCGGCAGCGGCGCCGAAACGTAAAGCGGCTGGGCGAGGTTGCGTGCGGCAACCTTGAGGCGCCCGCGCAGCTCCTGCTCGGCGCCGTTGACGGTGATGGTGAGGCAGTCGACGGGGCAAATATCGAGACAGGCGTCGCACTCGATGCAGAGCTTCGCGGTGAAGACGGTCTGCACGTCGCAGTTGAGGCAGCGCTGCACTTCCTGCGCCGCCTGCTCCGCGGTGAAGCCGAGCTCGACCTCGATGTTGAGCTTCTTGAAGCGCTCCTTGAGGGAGACGTGCGGCATCAGCCGTCGCTCGACCGGGGCGTAGTCGTTGGAATACGACCACTCGTGCATGCCCATCTTGCGGCTCTGCAGATTGACGCCCGGCGGCAGGCGCTCACCGACGGGCTCGCCCTGGCAATGCTTGTGAACGGAAATGGCGGCCTGGTGGCCCTGCTCCACGGCCCAGATGATGTTCTTCGGCCCGAAGGCCGCATCGCCGCCGAAGAAAACGCCGGGCCGGGTCGATTGAAAAGTGACCGAGTCCACCTTGGGCACGTGCCACTTGTCGAATTCGATGCCGAGGTCGGCCTCGATCCAGGGGAAGGCGTTCTCCTGTCCGATCGCGAGAATGACATCGTCCGCCGCGATGAACTCCTCGCCGGCCACCCGCTCGGCGGTGATACGCCCGCGCGCATCGAGCTCGTACTCCATGCGGTCGAAAGTCATGCCAACGAGACGACCGCCTTCGAGACGGAAGGCCTTCGGCGAGCGGTTGACCACGATGTCGACGCTTTCCTCCTCGGCATCCTCGAGCTCCCATTCGGATGCCTTGAAGAAGCCGCGCGGCTTGCGCGCCATCACCTTTACCTGCTTGGCGCCGAGGCGCAGGCTCGTGCGGCAGCAATCCATCGCCGTGTTGCCGACACCGATGATGAGGACGCGCTCCCCGATTCGCTCGATGTGGCCGAAGGCCACCGACTCCAGCCAGGAGATGCCAATGTGTATGTTGGCGGCGGCTTCGGCGCGGCCGGGGATGTCGAGATTCTTGCCTTGGGGCGCTCCCGAGCCGACGAACACCGCATCGAAGCCGCCGCTCGCGAGCAGCTCCTTCATGCTGGCGATGGGAGACCCAAGCTTGAGGTCGACTCCCATGTCCACGATCATCCGGATCTCCTCCTCCAGCACCGCCTGCGGCAGCCGGAAAGACGGGATGTTGGTGCGCATGAGGCCGCCGGGCTCGCCGTACTGCTCGAAGATCGTGACCTCGTAGCCGAGAGGCATCAGGTCGTTGGCGACCGTGAGCGAGGCGCAGCCCGCGCCGATGCAGGCGATGCGCTTGCCGTTCTTGATCCTGGGGATGGGGGGCAGCTTGCCGGTGATATCGTCGCGATTGTCGGCGGCCACGCGCTTCAGCCGGCAAATGGCGACCGGCTTGGCCTCCACTCGGCCCCGGCGGCAGGCCGGCTCACACGGACGGTCACAGACTCGTCCGAGGATGCCCGGAAAGACGTTGGAGTGGCGGTTGACGAGGTACGCTTCGGTGAAGCGACCCTGGGCGATCAGCCGGATGTACTCAGGGACATCGGTATGGGCCGGACAGGCCCATTGGCAATCGACCACGCGGTGATAGTAGTCGGGGTGGGAGGTGTCTGTAGCTTCCACGATGTACCGCTGCTGGAGCAGGGACGTCCATAATAGTGCAACCGAGACCCTCGTACACCCTGGCACCTGGATTCCTCATGGCGCATGACCCTCAGCCCGTCGAAATCAAGCTGCGCCGCGCGGCCCGGCTCCTCGAGGTCACCTTCGAGGACGGCACTCGGTTCGAGCTGCCGTTCGAATACTTGCGCGTCTTTTCCCCGTCGGCCGAGGTCAAGGGCCATGGCCCGGGCCAGGAAACGCTGGTGCTCGGCAAGGAGGCGGTCGGGGTGCGGGCGATCGAGCCGGTCGGCCAATATGCCGTGAAGCTGGTCTTCGACGACGGCCACGATACCGGTCTCTACACCTGGAAATACCTCTATGAGCTGGGTCGCGACCGGCAGGACAAGTGGGCCCACTACCAGGCCCGGAAACTGGCGGCCCAAAGATAAAAGGCCGGGCGGCTTTGACACCGCCCGGCCCCTTACGTTCAAGACCCCCGTACCGGGGCCGGATTCTGCGCAGCATGTGGTCCAAAAAGCAAGAAGATACAATGCGCCTCCCCGCTACCTGGCCGGCGACCTGACGATCCGATGACCAACCCCCGATCCACCGATTTCGGCTATGAGCGTGTGTCCTGGCGTGAGAAAGAGCACCGGGTGCGCGGTGTCTTCGACTCCGTCGCGGGCAATTACGACCTGATGAACGACCTGATGTCGGGGGGCGCGCACCGTCTGTGGAAGCGCTTCACCCTGTCACTCACGGGATTGCGGCCCGGGCAGCGGGCGCTCGACGTGGCGGGCGGCACAGGGGATCTTGCGGCTGGTTTGGCGCGGCAGGTCGGGGACCGGGGTCTCGTCGTGCTGAGCGACATCAACTCCGCGATGCTGCGCCGCGGGCGCGACCGCCTCACGGATCGCGGCGCCGTCGGTAACGTGCAGTATGTCCAGGCGAATGCCGAGCGCCTGCCCTTCCCCGACGACAGCTTCGACTGCATCACCATTGGCTTCGGGCTGCGCAACGTCACGGACAAGCCGGCCGCGCTCGCCGCCATGCGGCGGGTGCTGAAGCCCGGCGGCCAGCTCCTGGTGCTCGAGTTCTCCCACCCCGTGGGACCCGGGCTCGGGTCGCTTTATGACCTCTATTCATTCCGGGTGCTGCCGCTCCTCGGGCGGATCGTGGCCCGGGACGAGGCGAGCTACCGCTATCTCGCGGAGTCCATCCGCATGCATCCGGGCCAGGAGGCGCTGCTCGAGATGATGCAGGCAGCCGGACTCGAGGGTTGCCGCTATCACAATCTCTCGGGCGGCATCGTCGCGGTGCACCGCGCCTACAAGTACTGAGGGGCGACCCATGCTGACCGCCACGATCGAGAATGTCCTCAACCGCGGGCTGCCGCGCTCGCCGCGCGCACAGCAGCTCTGCGCCGAGCTCGCCGGCCGCCGGATCGCGATCGCGGCGCCGGCCATGGCGCGGCTGCTGGTGGAGTCCACCGGCAACTCGCTGCGCGTCACGCGCGGCCACCTGCCGGCCGACGCGGAGGTGATCGGCGGCCCGCTGAGTCTGCTCGCGCTGGGTGGCAGCGAGGCGGACGCGCCGCTGTCCCGCGGCGAGGTGGAGGTACGCGGCGACGCCGAGCTGGCGCAAAAATTCCGCGAGCTGGCGCGACTGCTCCAGCCCGATGCGGAGGAGGAGCTGTCGCTTCTCATCGGCGATGTGGCGGCACATCGCATCGGCCGGTTGGCGCGCGGCGCGTTGGATTGGACGCGCAACGCGGCCGTGACGCTGCTGCAGGACGTCGGCGAGTACTTCAGCCACGAGCGTGGAGACCTGGTATCCCGCGAGGAGGGCGAGCAGTTCCTGCGCGGCGTCGACGCGCTGCGCGAAGACGTCGACCGTCTCGATGCACGCATCGAGCTGCTGCAGCAGCGGCTCGCGTGACGCCGGTGTCAGCTCCGTGAAGCTGCGCGTCCTCGCGCGGCTCCTGCAGATCCAGCGGGTGCTGTTGAAATACGGCCTGCACGACTTCGTGCAGGCGACACATCTTTATGCGCCCCTACGCTTTCTGTTCTATCTCTCGCCCGACACCTGGCTGAATCCCAATCGCACCGCGAGCCCGGCCGTGCGCCTGCGGCTCGCGCTCGAGGAGCTCGGCCCGATCTTCGTCAAGTTCGGCCAGGCGGTCTCGACACGCCGCGACCTTCTGCCGACCGACGTCGCCGACGAGCTCGTCAAGCTCCAGGACCGAGTGCCACCGTTCCCGGGCACGGTGGCGCGCGCCATTGTCGAGAGCGCTTACGGCCGTCCCGTAAGCGAGGCCTTCTCGGAGTTCGACGAGACACCTCTCGCCGCCGCCTCGATCGCGCAGGTACACGTCGCACGGCTCCCCGACGGCAGGGAAGTAGTCGTGAAGGTTCTGCGTCCGGACATGCGGGAATCGATAGAGCGGGACCTGGAGGTGCTCTACGCGCTGGCCGATCTCGCCCAAACCTACTGGCGGCAGGGGCGGCGGCTGCGCCCGCTCGAGATCGTGGCGGAGTACGAGAAGACGGTCCTCGATGAGCTGGATCTCTTGCGCGAGGCCGCGAACGCCTCACAGCTGAAGCGCAACTTCGCCGGCTCCGACCTGCTCTACGTGCCGGAGGTCTACTGGGACTACTGCCGCCTGAATGTGATGGTAATGGAGCGCATACGCGGCATCCCGATCTCGGACATGGAGCGGCTGCGCGCCGCCGGCACCGACATCAGGCGGCTCGCCGAGAACGGCGTGCGCATCTTCTTCACCCAGGTGTTCCGGCACAACTTCTTCCACGCCGACATGCATCCGGGCAATATCTTCGTGATGATCGACGACCCGGCGCGGCCGCGCTACGCGGCGGTCGACTTCGGCATCGTCGGCACGCTCGATCCACGTGATCAACACTATCTCGCCGCCAATTTCCTCGCCGTGTTCGATCGCGACTACCGCCGCGTGGCGGAGCTGCACGTCGAGTCCGGTTGGGTGCCCGCGGGGACGCGGGTGGACGAGATCGAATCGGCCGTGCGCACGGTGTGCGAGCCGATCTTCGACCGGCCGCTCGAGGCCATCTCTTTTGCGAATCTCCTGGTGCGCCTGTTCGAGATCTCGCGCCGCTTCAACGTAGAGCTGCAACCGCAGCTCATCCTGTTGCAGAAGACGCTGGTCAACGTCGAGGGGCTCGGCCGCGAGCTGTATCCGCAGCTGGACGTCTGGCATACCGCGGCGCCCATCCTGCGTGAGTGGATGCGCGAGCGCATGAGCTGGCGCCAGATCCTCCACAACATGCGCACGCAGTTACCCGAGCTGATCGAGGTGGCGCGCGTTCTACCCGCGATCCTGAAGAGCACGCTGCAGAGAGCCGAGGGCGGCATGCTGCGGATGCTGGTCGAGACGCCGGCGGTCGAGCTGCTGCATGCGGAGCTGCGCCGTGGTCACCGGCGGCGCGATGCGGTCATCCTCGGGGCCGCGACCCTGCTCGGCGGCATCGTTTGGCTCGCGCTCGGCCGCGCGGCGTGGCCCGGGTGGACGCTGTCAGGGATCGGCGCGGCGTGGCTGCTCATCGTCTATCGGTTGTTCTGATGCGCTCGCTCACGGAAGGCTCCATCAGCCGCGGCCTGGTGCAGTTCGCCCTGCCCATCCTCTACGCCAACATCCTGCAATCGCTCAACGCCTCGGTCAACTCCATCTGGGTGGGACGCTATCTCGGCGAGGCGGCGCTCACGGCCACCTCGAACGCCAACGTCGTGATGTTCCTGCTCATCGGCATCGCCTTCGGCATCGCGATGGCGGCTACCATTCTCGTCGCCCAACGCATCGGCGCCAACGACCTGGCCGGTGCGCGGCACGTCGTTGGGACCAGCGCCACCTTCTTCGCCGGCGTCTCGGTGGTGATGGCGATCGCCGGGCTGACGCTGTCACCGGCGATCCTCGTGGCCATGAAGACCCCGCCGCAGTCACTGTCGCTGGCGATCGCCTACATGCGCGTGATCTTCTGCGCACTGCCCTCGCTCTACATGTATGCCTTCGTGATGGCGGTGCTGCGCGCCGCCGGCGATTCGAAGACGCCGTTCTACTTCATGATGCTCTCGGTCGGCCTCGATATCAGTCTGAACCCGGTGTTCATCTTCGGTCTCGGGCCGGTGCCGCGACTCGGCATCGCCGGCTCCGCCTTCGCCACGTTCATCGCGCAGACCGTCAGCCTCACGGCCATGGTGCGCCATCTGTATCGGCGGCAGCACCTGCTCTGCCTGCGGGGCGAGGACCTGAAGCTCCTGCGTATCGACTGGCGTCTGGCCGGCGCCTTGGTGCGCAAGGGCCTGCCGATGGGCGGCACGATCTCGGTGATGTCGGTGAGCGGCCTGCTGATGATCTCGCTCGTCAACCGCTTTGGGGTCGATACCGCGGCCGCGTACGGCGCGGCGCTGCAGATCTGGAACTACATCCAGATGCCCGCCTTCGCGGTCGGTCAGGCCGTGTCCGCCATGGCCGCGCAGAACGTCGGGGCGGGCAAATGGCACCGGGTCGACAGGATCGCGAGGATCGGCGTGACCTATGGAATCGCCATCACCGGCTCGGTCATCATCGTCCTCGAGCTGCTCGGTGCGCCCGCCTTCTCGCCGTTCCTGCCGGCGGGGTCCCCGGCACTGGCGATCGCCGCGCACCTCAATCACATCGCGACGCCCTCGTACATGTTCTTCGCGATCGCCATGATTCTGTTCGCGACCGTACGCTCGACCGGCGCGGTGATGTTGCCGCTGGCCATCATGACGGTCGCGCTGCTGCTGGTTCGGTTTCCGCTTGCCGCCGAGCTGCTGTCCCGCCTTCAGGCGGATGCCATCTGGTGGAGCTTCCCCATCTCCTCCGCGCTCGCGGCCTGCCTCGGCGCGCTGTATTACAAATTCGGCGGCTGGCGTGGGGCGCGCATGGTATCGGCAAGCCTCGCCACCGAGGCGAGCCCGGGGACCTAGACCGTTCCCGGGTCTAGGCCCTGGGCTCGATCCATAACGCCCGCGCGAGACCGCAGACTTCGCCGTCCTCGTCGAAGACCGCGGTTCCCGCGCCGTGCTTGCGTCCGCTCGCCCTCAGAGCCCAGCCGATCACGGTGCAGCGCTCCCCAACATGCACCAGGCGGTTGACGTGCACGGTGATCTCACCGAGGAGCATCATGCGATCGTCCCGGCTCACCGCGTAGAAACCCGGGCAATCGAGCGCGGCTGACATGAACTCCGGCCGGACTTTGCCATCGCCCCGGTCGAGCGACTCATCGGGAACCCAGGGCGCGGCCACGACGTCGCGCTCTTCGATCAGGCCCGCAAACACTCTCATGCCATCACCGCGCGCACGCCCGGTACCGCAGACGAAGCACGTGGGGAAGCGATGGTGCTTGAATCCGGCGTAGTGGCGCGAGGCCGCCACCGCCTCGAAATAATTCGGCACACCCGGCGGGAGCAACTCCAGAGTGGCACTCGTCGCCTCTCCGACCCGATCGGTTCCCGCCATGACCGCGAGCGTGCCGTCGGCAAGCGCTACGACATCGAGCGGAGCGTCGAGCGGCGGCGGCCGCAGCAGTCGGACCGTCACCGTGCTGCCGGCACGCGCCGCGACGCAACCTGCGAAATAGCCGCCGTTGGCGGAACCCTCGGGGCCGCGGAACCGGCTGCTGATGACCAGGGGCGTTGCACTCATGCGCGCGGGTCTCCCTGCGCTCTGAGATCGCGCAGCCAGCGCGCCGGATCGTCACCCCGCTCCAACACCTCCACGAGCGCAGAGCCGATCACGACGCCATCGACGTGGTCGCGCAACAGATCGAGCTGCTCGCGGCCGCGGATCCCGAAGCCCGCGCAGACGGGCACGGGTGACATGGAGCGCACGGCATCGAGATAGCGCGTCACCTCGGGCGGCACTGCGACATTCTTGCCGGTCGTGCCCGTCATCGTCACCGCGTACACGAAGCCCTGGCTGCTCGCACAGATCTGCTCCAGGCGTTGCGGTCGGGTCACCGGCGTCACCATCTGTACCAGCGCCAGACCCTGGGCTTGCAGGGCGGCGCGCAGCTCGGCGCTTTCATCGAAGGGCAGGTCCGGAACGATGAAGCCCGCGACGCCTGCCTGCGCGGCCGCTGCCGCCAGCGCCTGCGGCCCGAGTGCAAGCAGCGGGTTGAGATAACTCATGAGGAGCAGAGGCGCCTTACCACTCGGCATGGCCTGCAGCTGCGCCAGGATCCAGCGCAGGCTCACGCCCTGCGCGAGTGCGGCATGGCTCGCGCGCTGGATGGTGACCCCGTCGGCCATGGGATCCGTGAAGGGCACGCCGATCTCAACGACGTCCGCGGCTGCCGCGATCGCCTGCACATGTTGCTTGAAGCTGTCGCGGTCCGGGAAGCCGGCGGTGAGGTATGCGACCAGCGCCGGCTCGCCACGCGCCTTTGCCGCCAGGATCGCGCTGCTGATCCGCTCATGCCCCTGCATTTGCATCATCGGCTCACCGACAGTAATGTCTGTTGCAGCGTCGGCATGTCCTTGTCGCCGCGGCCGGAGAGGCATACGAGCACGGTGCGGCCGGCATGGCTCTGCGCCCAGCGCCGCGCACCGGCGAGAGCGTGCGCGCTCTCGAGCGCCGGCAGGATGCCCTCGCACTCGCACAGCGCGCGGACGGCCTCCAACGCCTCCGTGTCGCTTGCGGTCTCGTAGCGCGAGCGCCCTGCGGACGCGAGCAACGCGTGCTCCGGCCCGACACCCGGATAGTCGAGACCCGCCGAAATCGAATGGGTCTCCTGCACCTGTCCGTGCTCATCCTGCAGCAACATGGAGTACGTGCCGTGCAGTACGCCCGGCCGGCCGAAAGAAAGCGTCGCGGAGTTGTCGCCCAGACCCGGGCCGCGCCCGCCCGCTTCGATGCCGATCAGCTCGACCGTCCGATCGGCTACGAAGGGATGGAACGCGCCGATGGAGTTGGAGCCTCCGCCCACGCAGGCGATCACCGCATCAGGCAGTGCACCGCTTCTCTCCAGGATTTGTGCGCGCGCCTCGCGCCCAATGACCGACTGCAGCTCGCGCACGAGGTAGGGATAGGGATGCGGCCCGAGCGCGGAGCCCAGAAGGTAGTAGGTCTCCAGGGGATCCGACACCCAATCGCGCAAGGCCTCATCGATCGCCGCCCGCAGCGTGCGGTCGCCGCTGGTCACCGCGACTACCGTTGCGCCGAGAAGGCGCATGCGGTCGACGTTCGGCGCCTGCCGCTCCATGTCGATGGCGCCCATGTAGACCGTGCACGGCAGTCCCAGGCGGGCGCAGGCCGCCGCGCTCGCGACGCCGTGTTGCCCCGCCCCGGTCTCCGCCACGATGCGTCTCGCGCCGAGGCGCCGGGCAAGGAGCGCCTGGCCGAGCGCGTTGTTGATCTTGTGGGCGCCGGTGTGGGCAAGGTCCTCGCGCTTGAGCCAGATGCGTGCGCCCCAGCGCGCCGACAGCCGGCCGGCGAGTGTCAGCGCGGTGGGGCGGCCCACCCAGCTCGTGAGCTCCTGCGCCAGCTCCTGTTGGAAAGCCGCGCTCGGCAGGTGTTGCCGCACGCCCTGCTCCAGGCGATCCAGCGCCGGGATCAGTGTCTCGGGCACATAGCGCCCGCCGAATGGCCCGAAGCGCCCGCGCGCATCGGGGAAGCGGCCCGAGATCAGGTCCGCGATCGGATCGTTGGTCACGCTGACTGTTGCTCCTCTTGGATCATCTCGAAGGCGCTGCGCGCCGCAGCGGCGAACCGCGCCATCTCGTCGGGGCTCTTCACACCCGGCCGCTCCTCCACGCCGCTCGAGACATCGACGCCGAAGGGCCGAACCGCGCTGATCGCCGTCGCCACGTTGTCGGCCGCGAGACCGCCCGCCAGCACGAGCTGAGTCCGTCGCGCCACCCGCTGCGCGGTCGTCCAGTCGCAGGGCGTGCCGCTACCGCTCGTCAGCCCCTCGAAGAGCAGACGCACAGGCAGTAGGCCCGGTGGGACCCGGGCCGTGCCCTGCTGCGGATCCCAATCGCGGAAGACGGGAAGCAGCTCGAGCTGCTTCGGCACGCGCAACGCCCGCAGGTCGTCGGTGTCGGTCTGCAGCATATCGGGACGGAACACAGCGAGAATGTCATCGAGATGCTGCTGGCTGGGGTGGCGTGTCACCGCAACGCAGCGGACGCGGCCGCGGGCGGGGGCCGCCAGGGCCACGGCGTCTTCGAGAGTCAGCTGCCGCGGTGAGTCCGCAAAGACGAAGCCGATCGCATCGACGCGGGCCGCCAACGCCGCCTCGACGGCAGGCGCAGTCGTGATGCCACAGATCTTGATCCACATGATGTCGCTTACCTAATGGCCGCGTCGGCGCGGGCGGTCCGCGCGGCACTCAACATGGCGCCCGCCAACGCCGCGGGGTCGTCACCGCTCATGAGCGCGCTGCCGACGAGAGCGAGATCATAGCCGGCTTCCGCCATCCGGCGCGCATCCTCGGCGGACCCGACACCGCTTTCCGCCACCCGGGGAATACCCCGCGGCAGGCGGCCGGCGAGCTGCTCGAGCCGGCTCGGGACGACTTGCAGGGTCTGGAGGTCACGCGAGTTGACGCCCGCCAGGAGACCCTCGGCACCCAACCGCCGCAGCAGCCCATCCAGCCCCTCGAGGTCCTGCTCGTCGAAACACTCGAGCAGCACGAAAAGGTCCAGCGCGCGCGCCTGTTGCACCAGCGCCTCGAGCGCGGCGACAGACAGCATTCTGACGATCGCGAGCACGCCGCCGGCCCCGGCCACGCGGGCCTCGATGACCTGGTACGGATCCACCAGGAAGTCCTTGCGCATCGCGGGCACCGCGAACGGCAGCAACGCCTGGGCCGCCAGGCGTAGATGATCGAGGCTGCCGTCGAACCGCGTAGGCTCCGTGAGAACGGATACGGCGGCGGCGCCCGCGCGCGCGTAGGCCGTCACGCGCGCGGCCACATCCTCGTCCTGGCCCTTGAGTCGCCCGGCCGCCGGCGAGCGCAGCTTCAGCTCCGCGATGAGATCGAAGCCGCCGGATTGGAGGCGCAACCGCGGGGGCGGGGGAGTCGCCAGGGCGCGTGCCAGAAGCTCCGCCTTCGGGCAGGCGGCCCGCGCCGTGCGGACCCGCTCCCGGCTCGCGACCGCCATCTGCTGGAGAAAGTCCCCGGTCATGCCGGCTCCAGCTGAGGCGACGCCAAGGCTGCGAGCACGCGCGCGGCGGCGCCGCTGTCGATGGCCGCCGCGGCGAGCTCGATCGCCTCGCGGGGTCGCGAGGCCTTCCCGGCGACTTCCAGCGCCAGCGCCGCTCCCAACAGCAGACAGTCGCGGTGCGGCCCGCGGTCCTCGCCCTCGAGCACAGCCCGCAACGCGCGCGCGTTGTGTTGGGCGTCACCGCCGGCAAGCCGCGCCGGCTCGCAACGCCGCAGCCCATATTCCTCCGGCGTCCGAGTGTGCTGCTGCGTGTGGCCCGGCCGCACATCGAATACGGTGAAGGGGCCGATCGGGGTCGGCTCATCCCATCCCCGCGCGCCGTGGAGCACGAATGCACGCTCCAGCGGCATGCCGGCAAGCGTGTGGGCTATGAGCTCGGCGACCTCGAGGCTGAAGGCGCCGATCACGTGAAAGGGGGGCTCCGCGGGGTTGGTGAGCGGTCCCAGGATGTTGAATATGGTGCGCACGCCCAGCGCCGCCCGCACCACCGCGACCGCCTTGGTCGCGGGGTGGTAGTAGGGGGCGAACAGGAAAGTGAAGTTGCAGGCGGCCAGGCACTTGCCGGCCATCTCCTCATCGAGCGGCAACGCAAGCCCCAACGCTTCCAATACGTCGGCACTGCCCGCGCGGCTGGAGATGGATCGGTTGCCGTGCTTCACCACCGGCACGCCGCAAGCGGCTGTGAGGAGCGCGGTGCCGGTGGAGATGTTGAGGCTGCCGGAGCAGTCGCCTCCGGTACCGACGACATCGATGGCAGGTAGTCCCGCCGGAATCGACGGACGCCGCGCCAGGCGCCGCATCGCCTGGGCGAAGCCCCGCACTTCATCGGCGACGGCACCCTTGGAACGGATCGCCGCGAGGACCGCGCCGGCAAAGGCGGCGGAGGTCGCCGGGTCGGCCAGAACCCCGAGCAACTCCTCGGCCTCGGGCTGGGTCAGGTTGCGCCGCTCGAGCAGACGGTCGAGGAGGTCACGCGCCGCGGACATCATCGGCTCCGTTTCCGAGGAAATTCCCGAGCAGCCGCGGCCCCTGCGGCGTCAGGATGCTCTCGGGATGGAACTGCACGCCCTCCACCGCGAGGTCCCGGTGGCGTACGCCCATGATCTCGCCTTCCGGCGTCCTGGCGCTGACAGTCAACTCCGGGGGCAAGGTCTCCGGCGCGGCAATCAGTGAATGGTAGCGTCCGACCTCGCACGGCTGCGGCATATCCGCGAAAAGCCCGAGCCCGTCGTGGTGGACGAGCGAGGTTTTGCCATGCATCAGGCGTCCCGCGCGCACCACCTTGCCGCCGAACACCTCCACGATCGACTGGTGCCCGAGGCACACGCCCAGCACCGGAACGCGGCCGGCGAAGGCGCGGATCATCTCCATGGAGATCCCCGCATCATACGGCGTGCCGGGGCCCGGGGAGATGCAGAGGTGGGTAGGGGCAAGGGCGCCGGCCGCCGCCACCGTGATGGCGTCGTTACGGTAGACCAACACCTCGGCCCCCAACACGAGGAACGCCTGTACCAGGTTGTAGGTGAAGGAATCGTAGTTGTCGATCAAGAGCAGCCTCAAAGCCCCTCCTCCGCCAGCTCGAGCGCGCGCGCCATGGCGCCGCTCTTGGCGAGAACTTCGTCGTGCTCCGTGGCCGGGACGCTGTCGGCGACGATGCCGGCGCCGGCCTGATAGCTGTACTCGTCACCCCTGAAGACCAGCGTGCGAATGGTGATCGCATGGTCCATGTCACCCCGCGCGCCGAAGTAGCCCACCGTGCCACCATAGAGGCCGCGGCTGACGGGCTCGAGCTCATCGATGATCTGCATGGCTCGCACTTTGGGTGCGCCAACCAGGGTGCCGGCCGGGAAGGTGGCCGCAAACAGATCGAACATGTCGCGCCCCGGCGCGAGCCGCCCACTGACGCCACTCACCATGTGCATGACGTGGCTGTAGCGCTCGATCGCCCGATAAGGCTCGACGCCGATACTGCCCGCGAGCGCCACGCGCCCGAGGTCGTTGCGTGCCAAGTCGACCAACATCACGTGTTCGGCGTTCTCCTTGGGATCGGCGCGCAGCTCAGCTTCGCGCGCCAGATCAACCGCGGGATCGGCTGCGCGCGGCCGCGTGCCTGCGATGGGCCGCAGCTGCGCCTGGCCCTCCTTGAGTCGTACGAGCGCCTCGGGCGAGGACCCCACAACTGTTACGTCGCCCAACGCACAGTAATACATGTAGGGAGACGGGTTGATCAGACGTAGTGCCCGGTATGCCTGGAACGGATCCAGTTCATGGCGTCCTTGAAAGCGGGTCGACAGGACGAGCTGATAGACATCGCCCGCGGCGATGTATTCCTGCGTCCGCCTCACCCCAGCGAGATAGTCATTTCGGCTGAACGCCGGCTCCGGACGTGCGTAACGACCAGCGCGAGATCCGTTCGGCAGACCGCCTCGCAGAGCGCGAACCACTTCTTTCCGCAGACTTCGATGGTCTTCCTGCGAGCCATCATGGAGCAGCGCGATACCGCGTGTCAGGTGATCGAAAACCAGCAGCGACCGGGGCGCCACATAATGGAGGGCGGGCACACCGCTCTCGCGGCCGGGCGGCAACGGCAGTTTCTCGAAGAACCGCACCACATCGTAGGCCGAGTAGCCCACCAGGCCGCCGGCGAGCGGAACCCCGGCGATCTGCGGGCCCGGCTTGGGCGCGCGGCTGAGCGCATCGCGCAACGCCGCCAGCAGCTCCGCTGTCGTCCCGGGCACCGGGCGGTGTTGCCCGCCGGCGTGGAAGCCGTCCCGGTCGAGCCGCACCTCGAGTCCGTCGCCGAAGCCGATGAACGAGTAACGCGCCAGGCGCTCGCCGCCCTCCACGCTCTCGAGCAGGAAGCGGGGCGCGAACGCCGCGAGCTTCATGAACGCCGAGACCGGCGTGTCGAGATCTCCCGCGATGTCGAAAACCGTATTCATGACAAAAAATGACAAAAACCCACTCCGGAGTGCTCCGGAGCGGGTTCTGGTGGCGTTGCGTGTTTAGTAGGGTGTCGAGAAACTAGCAGCCGCGTCCAAGTCCAGGGGCCCACTCCGATTTCGGAGTGCTCCACCACCACTGCGGACGGATCTGCTGCTGCGACATGCCCCTGAGCCTATCACCGCCGGGCACTGGGCTACAATAGGCGCCGTGCCCTCCTTCGACATAGTCTCCGAGCTGAACACCCACGAGCTGGCGAACGCCGTCGACCAGGCGAACCGGGAGCTCACCCAGCGCTTCGATTTCAAGGACACCGGCGCCCGCTTCGAGCTGGAGGAGCTCACCGTGACGGTGCACGCGCAGGTGGAATTCCAGCTGAAGCAGATGCTCGAGATCCTGAAATTGCGCCTCGGCAAGCGCGGCATCGACCTCGCCTGCCTCGACGTCAAGGAGCCGGAGGTCAACCTCGCGGCCGCCCGCCAGCAAGTCCTGCTCAAGCAGGGGATCGATGCCGAGACCGGCAGGAAGGTCACGCGTCTCATCAAGGACTCGAAGCTGAAGGTACAGGCGAGTATCCAGGGCGAGAAAGTCCGGGTCACCGGCAAGCAGCGGGACGACCTGCAGGACGCCATCAAGCTCCTGCGCGGCGCGAAAGTCGACCTGCCGCTGCAGTTCAACAACTTCCGCGATTGAGCCCGCGCGGGCATGCTGCAACCTCGCGCGCTCATCGGTTTGCTATGGGCCGCATTCGTTCTCTGCTGGCTGCTCCTGGCGCAGTTCAACAAGAAGGCCAGCACGAGCACCCCGGTGTGGGCCGGCTGGCGCCTGCGGTTTCTGATCGCGGTCGCCGTGTTCATCCTGGTGCGATTCCGCCGGCACGCCGTCGTGAGTTATGTCGCCTCGATCGGGCGCACACTACCGTTCCATGCGGGCATTACCGAACAGTGGCTGGGAGTCGGGTTGTGTCTGGCGGGATTCGGCTTCGCCGTCTGGGCGCGGGTGCACATTGGCCGAAATTGGGGCATGCCCATGTCCCTGCGGGAGGGGCACGAGCTCGTGACTTCCGGGCCGTATGCCTACGTACGGCATCCGATCTACTCCGGCCTCACGCTGGCGATGATTGGCTCGGCCGTCACCGCCGGGCCGCTCTTGCTGGTGGTCGCGCCTCTCTATTTCGCCTATTTCCTCTTCAGCGCGCGCAGTGAGGAAAAAACCATGCTGGCGCAGTTTCCCGACGCCTACCCCGCCTACCGGCGCCGCACCAAGATGCTGATCCCGTTCGTCTTCTAAACCCGGCACGGCAATCATGTCGGCAGATCCCAGGGGGGCCGCGAGTACTGCCGCAAGTCGGCGGTGGTATCTCGAGGTGTCAGGTCGCCGCGCCGGGCCGTTTGCCTGGGCGGTGCTCGTGGAGCTTGCGCAAGCGGGGGCGCTCGGCGCGGATGACCGTGTTTGGCGCATGGGGCTCGCAGCCTGGTCCCGTGCGGCCGACCTTGCCGACCTCGCGCCACTCATGCGTGAGCCGGCCGCGGCGCGGACGTTCGCCTCGAGCGAGTCCGAGGAGTCGGTTGTCGGCCGGAACAGGCCGGCGCGAGGGGGTATCCGCCTCCTGGCCACGCTCTGTGCGCTCCTGCTGCTTGCACTGGCGATCGGTACGGCTCTCAACGCGCGTCGACTCTCGAGGCGTACGGTTGGCCGCATCTCCGCGGGCAAATTCAGTCCGGCCGGCGAATCACTGGCCATGTTTGCGTCGCGCGCGTCGGCGCTCGAGGGGCGCTATCCATTCCTCGCTGAGCTGCGGCGAGTCGAGCCATCACGGTTCGATCAGCTGGACCGGGCCGTGCGGCTCGGGTTTCGCCGCAGCGTGCCTGGCGCCGAGCTCAACGGCCTGTTCGCGGGGGTCGCAAGCGATATCGAGCGCGGGCGCCTGGCCGATGTTGATGACGGCGGCGCACTTCGACTGTTGGTGGCGCTGCGCACCGCCGCGCGGCGCTTCCAGTCGTCGGATCCGGGCCAGTGCGTCGCCATACTCAGGCCGCAAGCGGCGGCGGCTCCGCTCCGCTCCGCCGCGGCGCTGTCGGCAATCAGTCCAGCGCTCGTGGGACTGCTCGATGCCCCGGCGAGGCCGCACGACGCTGCGTCCCATGGCAACGCTGCGCAGCAGGTCGGCGAGACTTTGAGTCAACCCCTCCCAGACGCGGGGCCCGAGGTACCCGGCGTCAGCCCGAAGCTCGATTGCGATCGCCTGCTGCTCATGTACGACACCGCGGCGGCCTCCAGTGCGGACACAGGAGCTGCTTTCATACGGGCGCTGCAAGGTGGCCCCGGGCGTTGAGTCATGATCTGGTACGTCCGCCGCGGTGAGCGTGAGATGGGACCCCTGGGGGAAGACGGTCTGCGGGCCCTCGTCGGCACTGGACAAGTCACTTCCGACACCCCGCTCTGGCGTGCAGGGCTGCCGGGCTGGACAGCTGCCGGAGCGCTTGCCGGCGTCCTCGGACCCAGGGCTGCCGCAGCGCCCAGCTCGCAGCTGCCGAAGAGCGGCGCCGACTCCGCTCAGGCATCGACGACGCCGCGAGGCGGTATCACATCTCTCTACTGGGCGACGGCAGGGATATTTCTCCTCGCACTGGCGGTGCTGCTCGCGCCCCGACTACGCGGGCAGCACGACCGTGCGCAGCACACGGTTGCGCGCACGCCCAGCTTCACTCTGCAGCAGGAGCTGACACAGGCGGCGAATGGCGTAGATGCCAGCGCCCCTCGGATGATAGACAACATAACCCGGCTCGACGGCGCGCACTCGGGACCAGGAACGCTCTTCACCTACGAATACAGCTTAACCAACATACGTGCCAGTCTGCTCTCCGCCGCGTCGCTCCAGGCGCTCCGGCAACGACTGTCAGCAGACGTACGGCAGGAGGTCTGTCGCGGAGCGGCCCTCGAGCCGTTGCTTCGCATCGGGGCCGTTATCCAATTTCAATATCGCGACGAGGACGGCCAGGAGCTGGCCCTGGCGTCAGTCTCTAGCGCGGATTGCGCACGCGTAGCCGGAGCTTCAGCGGCTCGTTGAGACTCTCGAGGAAGTCGCGCCGCTCGCCGGGTGTCAGGCTGGCCCAATCGACTTTCTCGGCGTGCTCGCGCCGCAACTCGCGGTCGCTGACACGGGCTTGCGCGCGGCTCCTGCTCGTCCATCGGGTGGGCAAACGCCTGGTGGAACCCTGGCGCAGGAGGTCGATGATCGCCGAGGCGACATGCGCATCACGAGTCAGGTCGCTGTGGGCGACCTTTGCAAAATAGGTATTCGCACCGTCCAGCGCGGCACTGTTGGCGGGTACGGTGCCGTCTCCATGCCGTGTGACGGTGTATACGAAGCCGTCTCGTCCCTTGGAGACCGCCGTCACCGTCTCTTGCGCTACGCCTGCGACCGCGACGAAGCGCTCATCGGCAGGCCGAAGCGCTTCACGGAAGCGGCGCGCGCGCTCGAGGAGCGGTAGCCGCAGCGCGGGGCCGGAGTCCGGCCATGCGCGTGGATCCAGCAGGTCGGCCGCGCCTTTGCGGCGGGTTGCGGGGATCATCTGGTAGAGACTCGGAAAGCTGTTGAACACTTCCCCGGTGAGACGCTCGGCGGTCGTCGCGCCATCCAGCCGCGCGATCTTGCGGACGACCGCGTAAGTGCCCCGCAATACCTGGACCGGGGCGAACGATCCCTGGTTCGGTGTGCCGAGAAGTACCACGCGCTCGACGTGTTGCGTTCCCGGCAAGGTCAGGGCCGTACGGCTGAGCAGTCCGCCCATGCTGTGCGCCACGATCGCCACACGCCGAGACCCCTGCTCGCGCAGCCGCGCAGCCAAGGAGGTGCCCGATTCCTCGATGCCGAGCCGCCAGTCATAATCGTGGAGGGTGACGGCAAAACCCGCCGCGCGCAGCCGTAGCCGCAGCTTCAAGTGGGAGTAGAGCACCACGCCGAGCGGGATGATGGGCGCGCCGGCATCCAGTCCGAGGAGTCCCAGCCTTCCCACCTGGATATCGATGGGATCGAGCCATAGCACGTCGTTGGGCAGTGGCCGCTGGCGCGCGATTCCGAGCTGCGAGCCGAGGATGCCCGGCACGACCACGACGTGGGGGCTGGCATCGTTCACGCGGATGCGCTCCGCCTTGCGCGCGAGCCGCACCAGGTCCACGTACTCGCCGTCCCCGAAATACGCGGCCAGCTCCTGCCGCTGCTCGCCGGAGACCAACATCCGCTCGATTTCGACGTCGCTCAAGGCGAACCGGTCGTACGGGGTGATGTGCTGTGCGGTTGTTACCTGGCGGCTCACTCCCGGCGATTATGCCAGAGCCGCACTCTCAACCTGCCCGCTCGGCGATCAGCTTGCAGACTGCGTCGATCGCCGGCTGCCGAGCGGTGGTCTTGCGCCACACCGCGCCCACGCGCCGCACCGGTACCGGTTTCGCAAAGGGCAACACGGTCACGCCGCGCGCATCGCCATAAGCGCCCTTGGTGGCGAGTTCCGGCAGCAAGGTGACCCCGGCGCCGGTCGCGACCATTTGCCGCAGTGTTTCCAGACTGGTGGCGCGAAAGTCCTGGCTCTCGCCGGCGCCGACCCGGCTGCAGACTTCCAGGGCCTGGTCCCGCAGACAATGGCCCTCCTCGAGCAGCAGGAGGGTCTCACCCTCGAGGTCTGCCACCTGGATGCGCTCGCGCTTGGCGAGGGGATGCCGGTCCGGCAGGGCTACCGTGAACGACTCCGCGAAGAGCTGCCGCGCCTCCAGACCTTCGAGGTCCACTGGGAGCGCCAGAATGCCGAGATCGAGCTCCCCGCACCGCAGCTTCTCCAGCATCGGCGCCGTCTGGTATTCGTAGAGGCGCAGCTCTAGCCGCGGCAGGGTGCGGCGAATCGCCTGTGACACCCGCGGCAGCAGGTAGGGCCCAATCGTGGGCAGCAGGGCCACCCGCAACCGTCCGGCCAGGGGGTCACGATGAGCGCGCGCCAGGGTCACCACCTCGTCACTGGCCTCGAGAATCCGCCGCGCCCGCGCGACGATCTGCTCCCCGGCCGCGGTCAGTGAGACGTTGTTCGGCTGACGCTCGATCAGCTGCACCCCGAGGTACTGCTCCAGCTTCTTGAGCTGCGCCGACAGCGTCGGCTGGCTCACGAAGCAGCGCTCCGCCGCCCGGCCGAAGTGCAGCGCGTCGGCCACGGCGACCAGGTAGCGGAGATCTTTCAACTTGATGTCGGTCACGGTCGGCTCCCGGAAGCAGCTAGGTCCGCCATCCGATATATGGCGTCTATCGAGATTATAAAGTCAATCCATTGGATAAATCAGCTCGGGATACCCATGATGCTCCCAGTCCCGCATGGGGCCCGACGATCAGACGATTACCCAGGAGCTCACGACATGTTAGGCATTGGTCAGCGTTTTCCGGATTTTTCCCTCACCGGCGTAGTCTCGAGCGACGCCAGGGCGGCCTTCCAGCCCCTCACCCAGGACAGCTTCAACGGCAAGTGGAAGGTCGTGTTCTTCTGGCCGAAGGACTTCACCTTCGTCTGCCCGACCGAGATCGCCGCCTTCGGCAGCCTGGAGAAGGAGTTCCGCGCCCGCGACGCGCAGGTACTCGGCGTGAGCACCGACAGCGATTACGTTCACCTCGCCTGGCGGCGGGAGAAGGAGGAGCTGCGTAACCTGCCGTTCCCCATGCTCTCCGACATCAAGCGCGAGCTCTCGAGCCGCCTCGGCATTCTGGATCCGGAGGCAGGCGTGGCGCAGCGCGCGACCTACATCGTGGACCCGCAGGGCGTGATCCGCTTCGTGTACGTCACCGACCTCAACGTCGGCCGCAACCCGGAGGAAGTGCTACGCGTACTCGATGCCCTGCAGACGGACGAGCTCTGCCCCTGCAACTGGAAGCAGGGCGAGGAAACGCTGAAAGCGGCGTAAGCGGACAAGACCGTAACGAAACATGAGGATTGCCGATGACTACTCTGGACACCCTTCGCGACGCGTTGCCGGACCACGCACGCGACCTCAAGCTCAACCTGGGCTCGGTGCTCTCACCGACGGGGGCACCGGGCCTCACCGAGCGGCAGATCTGGGCGGTGGCTCTGGGCGCGGCCGAAGCTTCCCGCAATCCGGCTTTTGCCAATGCGATCAGAGAGCTGGCGGCGGCGCACCTCGACGCTGCCTATCAGACCGGCGCCCGGGCGGCGGCCGCGATCATGGGAATGAACAACGTCTATTACCGCTTCCTGCATCTGGTGGAGGACCCCGAGTACGGACGCATGCCGGCGCGCTTACGGATGAATGTCATCGGTAACCCGGGAATAGAGAAGGTCGATTTCGAGCTCGTCTCGCTCGCGGTCTCGACCATCAACGGCTGCGGCACCTGCGTAGCCTCCCACGAGCGCCAGGTTCGCCAACACGGCCTGACTCGGGAGGCGGTGCAGAGCACCGTCCGCATCGCGGCCACAGTGCATGCCGTGGCTCGGGTACTGGATAACGCCGGCTGGGAGGCTGTCCGGGAAACGCAGGCGGCGGCCTAGAGCGCTACGGACGAGGCCATCGTCGGCCCTGCGGGCGAGCACATCGCCGGCGGGGCTGGTTTGCCGTAAGATGACGCTGCGTGGGGCGAGCCACATGAGCAGGCATTGTCGCCCCGCCCGTCAATACTTCTGCATTTCATCGTGCTGGCGTGGAGTAAGTCATGAATACCCTTTCGGACACTCGGTCGAGCAAAGAGCAGGATCAGGTCGAATCCGGCCGTCAGGACGCCGAGCCGGTCGCGGATGCAGCGCTCATAGAGCTGGGGAAGGTATCCGATACGCAGGGCGGATGGGCTGGCTCCAAGACGGACGTAGGTGCCGGCTTCACCTACTATTGAAGCAGCCCGTGCGCTGCAGGGGCACGCGTCCGCGAGCCCCTGCGGCTGGGCTGGTCCCGGTTCTACCACCGCCTGCTGATTTCAACACTCACGACACGCCCCAGGGCCTGGACGTTATATTCGTCATAGCCATTCTCGTCGTCGACGAACGGCGGATCATGGTTCAGCAGGTTGGTCGCATTCAGTGAGAATTGCATCCCGCTGAGCCAACCGGAGCCCCGCCGGGTTCCATAGACAAGTCGCAGGTCTGCCGTCGCCCACGGGGACACGTCCGGCACGAGGATGCTGCCTGGGTTCTTGTACCCGCCGGTATAGTTCACCGCCAGCTCAACCGCGGGACCGGGCAGCTGCGGTCCCTGGCTGCTCCAGCCGATCGTCCCACGCATTCGCAGCGCCAGCGGATTCGCTACCGTGTTCACGATGTCGATCGTAGGCGAGCTGTCGGTCACGGCCTGATCGAATTCGAAGACGTAGTTGCCCGTGAAATCGAGGCTCAGGGTTCCCCAAGCGCCGCTCAGGGAGTCGTGCGCTTCCAGATCCACGCCCGTCGTTCTGGTCGACGACAGATTTGCCAGCTGGCCGTCAATGATCGCGACGGGCGAGCTGGCGAGGCATGTCGATACGATGCCCTCGTAGTAAGGACTGTTGCAGACAGCATCTATCTGTGCACGCGTCGGATTTCGAGTAATCACCGCAGCCCACTCAGCCTCATCGACCAGGATCGCGAACGGATTGTCCGCTCCCGGCTGTGCAATGCGGTCATCGTAGTCGATCGCGTAATAAGTCAGCGAAAACGTGGAGCCCGTCAGGAACGGAGGAGCGAGATCGAAGCCCGCAGTCCACGTTTTGGCCGTCTCCTCCTCCAAGTTTGGATTGGATCCCTCCTCCACGAGCACCGGCGAGCGGCCGGTCGGCGATTGCGGATCCGTCAGCACGACCGACGCCCCCAGGTTCTCAGCAGTGTCGTACAGGTTATCGAGCGTCGGGGCGCGGAAAGATCGGCCCCAGCTTGCCCGCAGCTTCAAGGGTTGAATCGGGATCCATTGAATCCGGAATGTCGGGTTGAATGTGCCCCCGAAATCGCTGTAGTGCTCGTAACGGCCCGCCACGTTCAGCTCCAACCGCGGTGCGGCGCGTGGATTGGTCGCATCTCCCACCAGAGGCAGCACGAGCTGGGAATAGAGCGATTCAATGTGGCGGGAGTAGCTCTGCGGAATCGTCTCCTCGGTGGGATTCAATGGATCCGCGACGCTGTGGAGCAGTCCCTCCTCCCGCCGCTCGATGCCTACGGCGAGTTTGGCATCGCCAGCCGGCATGCTGAACGCCGAGCCGTCCGCGACGAGATTGGTGTACTCGATGGTCGATACGGCGTGCAGCGGGAAACCGTGCTCGATCGCGGCCAGCGTCTGCGGATTTGTCGCACCGAACGGATTGAACGCCGTCGTCGGATTTGGATCGTCCAGGTAGGCCGTCAGGGTGTCCGGGTCGGCTGTGTCGTATTCGTTGCTCTGCAAAGACTGGCGACCGTACGACTCGCTCAGGGTCGCCTGCCACGTTTTCCCCAGCTGCAGCCTGGTTCCCAGCATAGTCATGTAGACCTGGCTGTCGGCGGAAAAGACGGTAGGCCCGTAGTCGTGCGCGAAACTGTACGCAACCAGGGCGTCGGGCGCGCCGCTGAATGGATTCACATAATAGGGGTTGGATGGCGGAACCTGTAGGACCGTCTCGTTGGGCAGATTGTCTTGCAGCGCGTCCCGTTCGGCGAAGCGTCCCTCGAAGAACAGCTGCAGTCTTTCGCTCAGGTCCTGCGCAGCCGTCGCATACAGCTCATTTGCCGTCACCTCGGGAAAGATCTGCAGGCCAGCGAATTGATTCTCCAGATTGATGCTCGGCGACAGCGCCGCCATCATCGGCACCTGCCCACCCTGCTGCGCCGGAAGGCCGTATACGGGCAGGGCCGTCACGGGATTCAGGATGTTTCCGGGATAGGTGTAGTAACTGTCGTAATCGGCTCCGCCGTAGGGCGTCTTGTCGGCGTTTGCGGCGTACGGCCGCGCCGCCGCAGCAAGCGGGGTCTCATCGGAGTACTCGTACGCGAGCATCGCGTGGCCGCCACTCCAGTGCGTGCCCAGGAGCTGCGAAGCCATCACATCGCGCCGCCCCCCAACCGCGGTCCCATATCTCAGCTGCGACTGCGCTCCGTCGAAGTTATTCCGCATGATGATATTGACGACGCCGGCGATCGCGTCGGATCCGTAAAGCGCTGAAGCCCCGTCGGGCAGCACTTCGATGCGCTCTACCGCGCTCAACGGGATCGTGGAGACGTCGACAAAATCGCCGTTGAGGCCCGATAACGGTTGCCGTTGCCCGTTCACCAGCACCAGCGTGGCGCCGACACCCAAGCCCCTCAGATCGAGTCCGGCGCCATACTGATAGTTGGCGTCGATACCGAGGTCTTCGCGCGGTCCGTTGAGCGAGATGATGGGCTGGGTGTAGAGAGCATCTTCAACCGTCGGGTAGTCCGCCATGGCGAGTTGCTGCTGCTGCAGATATATGAGCGGAGCGACCGCGTCCTGGACACCGCGAATCAAGCTGCCCGTGACGTCGACCTGATCGAGCCGCCCTCCATCCTGATCGGCCGCCGGCCTTGGCGCCGCCCCAGGAGTGGCGCGCGCGACCGTGACCGCCGGTTTGCTGCCACCATTCGGCTCATCGACGGGGATGATGTCGACGGAGTTGTCGGCGTCGAATCTGTAGGTGTAGCCGGTCCCTTTCAGCATCAGGTCGAGCGCCCTGGAGCTGGCCATCGTCCCGGAAATCGGCTTGCTCTTCGCCTTGACCATCTGCTCGGTCGCGGCGAAGCCGGGCTGGACGCCGGACTGGTGATAGAAGTCCATGAGTGCCTGCGGCAGGGACTCCGCGGGCACCTTGAAGCGCACGACCGGGTCACCGGCCCGTGCGTCCGTCACGACCAACAGCGAGAGAATTGCCGTATACGAGAGATACAGCAGCCCTTGCACAACGAGGGAGGTAATCCTGACCATCTTCCGACGTGCTGCCGCGCTGTTGATCCAGCCCCTAAGTCATTGTAATTGATGGTGCTCCATCCCAACCCGCACTCTACCAGAGCCCTCGCCGGTGCGATACCAACCGACACCGGCCCTCGAGGCGACTCTCACATCGTGGGATCCGGGCCGGCAAAACCGAGCATCCGGGAGGCAGGAGCCCAGCGGCCCTATTTTGCCGCGGCCGACCGTGTCAAGGCTGCGATTTTTCCGCACATCACAGCGGTTGCTTCGATGACACCCGGCCCCAATGCCGTCAGCCGCTGATCCTCGAAGGCCAGCAGCCGTCCGGTTCTCACGGCCCGCAACGAGGGGAACCGCCGCCACTCCGCCAGCCATGCGGCGCCCTTTCCTGGCGGGGCGGCCGCGATGATGATGTCCGGATCGCGCGCCAGTACCGCCTCGATACCGATGGCAGGAGGGCGCGGCGGCAGGTCCGCGAATGCATTGCGGGTCCCGCATATCCGCAGCGCATCGCTCATCAGCTCCCCGCGGCCTACCGTGTACAGGGGCCGATCCCACACCTCCAGAAGGACCGTGGGCGCGCGGCTCGAGTTGCCATATTCCTTCCTCAGCCCCGCCAGCTTCGCTTCCAGCGCGCTCGCCCGCCGGTCAGCGGCCGCGCTCGTCCCGGTCAGCCTGCCGAGCCGGCGGAGGGATTCTGCAATCCCATCCAGGGAAATTGCCTCCTGCCGATAGACAGGTACACCCAAGCGCTCGAGAGTGGCGATCTGCGCCGGGCTGTTGCCATCGGGCCAGACGACCACCACGTCCGGCCTCAAGGTAATCAGACGCTCCATGTCGATAGCATCCGCGCTCCCGATCTTGGGTAGTTTCATCTCGGAGGCCGGCTGCCCGGAGTATTCGATCGTCCCCACGAGTTGGCTGCTCGCGCCGGCGGCCAACAGCATTGCTGTCGCGCCAGGAGCCAAGCTCACGATCCGCAGCGGCGGAGCACGGACCGTGACGTTGTGCTGGAAGTCATCCATGACGGTAATGCGTGCGTCAGCAGCGTCAACAATAGACGCGCAGCTCAGCGCAACCAGGACGAATGAGATCGCGAGTTGGCCCAACCGATTCAACCGCGTCATCCGATCCCAACCGCTGCTGCAGCCCAGTTCACTATGGGCTGCAGCCTCGCGGAGACGAGCGAGAGCGCGGTATCGCGATCAACCCAGCGCCATTCGTCATGCTCCGGCCTTCCAAGCTCGAGGCTGACCGGCAAAGTAATCTTCTCCGTACGCGTCGCCGCCAGGTAGTATCTGGCGATCTTGCGCTTGCCGTAAGGTCCCGTTTCCTGATAGACCTCTCCCCAGTTGAACTCCAGGTCCTCGATGAGCGTTTCCTCGCGGACCTCACGCCGCGCGGCAGCCAAAGGATCTTCGCCCGCTTCCACCATGCCCTTGGGGAAATCCCAGTTTCGATAGGCGCGCAACAGCAGGAACAGCCACCCTGGGGCGCTTCGCCTGACCACCGCAACCCCGGCTGAAAGTCGCAGCGTCAGGCTACACCCGCTCCGGCTCCGCTTCCAACACGCTGTCCGCCCCCTCCTCGACGACCTTCGTCAGGCCGATCGCCTGCGGCAACACCTGCTTGGCATAGAAGCGCGCGGTGCGGATCTTCGACTGATAGAAGTCCTTCCCGGCGGCGCCGCGGCCGGCCGCGGCGATCACCGCGGACTTGGCGAGCAGCCAACCGCCGGTCACCAGGCCGCACAGCTTGAGGTAGGGCACGGACACCGCCAGCGCCCGCTCCGGTGCGGTGGCCATGTTGCTGACGAGAGAGCGGGTCGCCGATTCCAGGAGTCCGACTCCCTGGAGAGCCGCCTCGCGGCTCTCCGCTGGCATATCGCCGCGGGGCTCCAGCGCCTCGAGCTCGCGGCGCATGTCGGCGATCAGCGCGCCGATCGCGGCGCCGCGGTCGCGCCCTATCTTGCGGCCGACGAGGTCGTTCGCCTGGATACCGGTCGTTCCCTCATAGATGGTCGTGATTCGTACGTCGCGCACGTACTGTGCCGCGCCTGTCTCTTCGATGTAGCCCATGCCGCCGTGAATCTGCACGCCGATGGCGGCGACTTCGTTGGCCGTCTCGGTGCTCCAGCCCTTGACGATCGGAATCAGCACATCGGCGCGGGCCTGGGCGGCGGCGCGCGCTGCGGCATCCGGATGGTAGGCGGCGAGGTCGAGCTGCTGCGCGGCGTAGAAGGCAACAGCCCGCGACGCTTCCGTGCACGATTTCATGGTCAACAGCATGCGCCTCACGTCCGGGTGGTGGATGATGGGCAGCCGCTGTCCGTCGGCTGCGCGGCCGGGATTTCCCTGCAAGCGCGTGCGCGCGTACTCCGCGGCCTGTTGGAATGCCCGGTCGCCGACAGCGTAACTCTGGACGCCCACCCCCAGGCGCGCCGTGTTCATCATGATGAACATGTACTCGAGGCCGCGGTTGGGCTCCCCCACCAGGTAGGCGGTCGCGCCCCGATCCTGGCCGAACTGCAGCACGCAGGTCGGGCTGGCGTGGATGCCGAGCTTGTGCTCTATCGACACGCAACGGACCTCGTTGCGCTCGCCGAGCGAGCCGTCGGCATTGACCAACACCTTGGGCACGATGAAGAGCGAGATCCCCCTCACTCCCGCCGGCGCGCCCTCGATACGCCCGAGCACCATGTGGATGATGTTGTCGGTGTAGTCGTGCTCGCCCCAGGTGATGAAGATCTTCTGCCCGAAGAGCCGGTAATGATCGCCCTCCGGCACGGCGCGCGTGCGCACCTGCCCGAGGTCGGAGCCGGCTTGCGGCTCCGTCAGCACCATGGTGCCGGTCCACTCGCCGCTCGCCATCTTGGGCAGGAAAAGCCGCTGCTGCGCCTCGGATCCGCAGAGCTCGAGCGCGTGCACCGCGCCGTGAGTCAGCATCGGACAAAGCTCGAAGGAGAGATTCGAGGCGCCCCAGAGCTCCTGCACCGCGCTGCTCAGCGACTGCGGTACGCGTTGGCCACCGAAGCGCGGATCGGTGCCGAGCTGCTGCCAACCGCCGCTCACGAACTGTGCGTAGGCCTCCTTGAAGCCCGGCGGCGTCGACACCCCCTCCGGGCTCCAGCGCGCTCCCTCGCGATCACCGGGACGGTTGAGCGGATCCAGCACGGTCTCCGCGAACCGCGCCGCCTCCTGCAGGATCGACGCGCCCACCTCATCGCTGTAGTCGGCGAGGGCGGGACAGGCGGCGAGCTGTCCGGCGCCGAGGAGCTCCTCGAGCACGAAACGCAATTCCTCGAGCGGCGCGCGATACATGAGTCGTCTCCGGCAAGGCGGTGAGGGGCCGTCGGCCGGCCCGATGGCGAGCTAGTGTAGCCCCCGCGGCGCCCCAATCCTACTGACCGGTAACCTGTCTGCCGGCGGGTAGGATTTCACGGCTCCGCCAGCGCGGGCACCACGCTCGCGGCCAGGAAGTCGACGAAGCACTGCACCCGCGTATCCGCCTCCAGGGCCGCGGGATAGAGCGCGTGGAGAGCGGTCGCGGGCGGCGCGGTCCACTCGGGTAGCACGAGTTTCAGCCTGCCGGTGGCCAGTCCCTGGCGACAGAGAAATCCGGGCAGCAGGCCGATGCCCAGTCCGGCCGCGGCCGCCGCGTGCAGCACTGCCGGGTCGGCTACCGCAAGCTTGGGCGACACCGCGACCTCCGCCCGCTGCGTGCCGCGGCTGAGCAGGAGCCGAAATTCCGGCAGCTCGGTCGGCTCCGGTGTCAGCAGGTCATGACCTCGCAGGTCCTCGGGCCTCACGGGCGTACCGCGGCGCTCGAGGTAACCCGGAGTCGCACACAGCACGGCGGGCGGCGTGCCGAGAGAGCGATGCGCGATGGCCGCATCATTCGACGGCCGCGCGCAGATCGCCACGTCCCAGCCGCCTTCGTCGCCAACACCCTCGAGCGCCACCTCCAACGGAATATCCGGGAAACTCTCGAGAAAACGCGGCACCAGAGGAGTCAACAGCAGGCGCCCATAAATCGGATCGGAGACGATGCGAAGCGGTCCGGTCGCGGGTACGCGCAGCTTCGCGATCGCCGCGCGCGCCGCGTCAGATTCCTCGCTCACCCGCCGGGCATGCGGATAAAGCAGGCGGCCGGCCGCGGTCAGCGACAGTCGTCGCGTCGTGCGCTCCAGCAGCCGCATGCCGAGCGCCTGCTCGAGGTCCGCGATGGCCCGGCTCACCGCCGCCTTGGGCACGCCGAGAGCGCGTGCCGCGGAAGAAAAGCCATTCAAATCCACGACCTTGGCCAGAACGGCAAGTTGTGCGGGTGCCCAGAGCCGACTCACGCCAGGTGCAATCCCTCAGAAGTGGGAGCTTATTGTTTCACCCGAGGGGCACGCGCGCCAGCGTTTCGGGTGATTAAGATGGGGGGCTCAGAAATCCATGCCACCTCTTGGGGAAAGCCAATGAAGATTTCCGTTCACGCCGTCTCCGTCGACCTGCTCGCCAACAGCCTGACGAATCTCTCGCACCTGCTCGACAAGGGCCACGCGCACGCCGTCGCCCGCAAGTACGATCCCGCCCTGCTCCTTGCCGCGCGCCTTGCGCCCGACATGCTGCCGCTGACCCGCCAGATCCAGATCGCTTCGGACGGAAGCAAATTTGGCGTGGCGCGTCTCGCCGGCGTGGAAGCGCCGAAGTTCGAAGACAATGAGCAGACGTTCGAGGAGCTGCGCGCGCGCATCGCGCGCACGATCGATTTCATCAAGGGCGTACCGGCCAGTGCGCTCGAGGGCTCGGAGGACCGCACCATCAAGGTGCCGGCCCGCGACCGCACGCTCGAGTTCAAAGGCCTTGACTACCTGGTCCGCTGGGTCATTCCCAACGTGCTCTTCCACGTCACGACCGCCTACGCGATCCTGCGCCACAGTGGCGTCGAGATCGGCAAGACCGACTACCTCGTCGGCAGCGGCCCCGGATTTAGTCAAAGCGCCTGACCGCTATTTTTTTCGGCGCCGCAAGGCGCCACTTTATGTACGGGGCTCGCCGCCGCGGCGAGCCCCGAAGGTCCCGCGCAGCGTGTGACAGAGACACACTTCACGGCGGTCCCGGGAGTATGCTGTCACCCTAATCGCACACCGGCATCGGAAAACATAGCGCGGAAATGGGGAAGGTCTTGCAGCCACAGAATGCGCTCCCAGCGCGCCCTTCCAGCGGCGGCGCTGCGCCCGGCGCGGAGCCGGCCTCCGCGGAGGCACTGGGACGGCAACTGCGCGCGGCGCTCCCGCCGATACGGCTGCACTCCATCTCGATTTATGACAGCCAGGGTAATGTCCTGTGGCTGAGCGAAGGCGCGCTCGGCCCCGACGAGCACTCGCTCGTGCTCGAGGCGCTGGAGACGCTCAACGGCGATAAAGGCAAGGGATGTTGCGAGCACGGACTCGAGGACGGACGCATCGCTGCGTTCCTGGCAGTGCGAGCGCCACAGGGTCATCTGGTGGGACTTGCCATGATCCTCGCTGACTTCAAGTCCAGCGGCGAAGCCCTGGTGGACCGCATTATGTCGGCACCCACGCGCACGATCCTGCAAAGGCTCGCGGTACTGCTGCGACCCGCGGGCGCCACCGGCCTGGTCCTCGCCATCGCGACAGCCGAGGTGCCTGTAGCCGCGCCCGAGCCGGTCGCCACGACGGTCTCAGTGCCGGTACAGGCTGTGGCAGCTCCCAGGAGCGCTGCCCGTACCGCGGAGGACGAGCTCACTGCGCGAGCGGTAAGTGACATCCTGGAATTCGAGCTGACCGACACGCCGCTCCTCGTCCCTGGGCGGCCGGCTGCGGGAGACACGCAGAGCGTGCCCGCGTTGCCTCAGCCGGCGGTGGCGCTCAATGGTCACGCACCCGATACGACCAGTGCGCGGCTGCTCAAACAACCACCGCCCGCCTCCGATACCACCAGTTCCAGAAAGCTCGCGAACCCCGCGGTGACCGGTTCCGCGCGCGCGGTCTGCCTCGACCCTGCCCTGGTCACGCTCGAGATGCTGCCCTTCGTGAAGCTTCGCCCCGGTGGACGCATGAGGCGGTTCGAAGTACTGCCACGCACGGCGCGGGAGCTACGCGACCCGGCCGTGCTCGATTCCCTGGCGATGCAGCGCCTGCTGGCGTGGCTCGGCGCTCACCGGGCCGCCTGGACGGTCGAGCCTGCCAGTTTCACGCTCAACCTCTCCATCGCCACCCTGGAGGACGAGGGCTTTCTCAGGCAAGTAGCGGCCGGACTCCAGAGCAACGGCATCGCGCCCGATACGGTGGGCTTCGAGATCGCCGAGCCGCTGTGTACCCAGCGCCGCGCGCAGGTCGAGCGCTTCATGGCCGCGTGCGAGAAGCTTGGCTGCTTCGTCGTCATCGACGATTTCTCTCTCGACTCCGCCGTCTTGCCGCTGCTGCGGTCACGGGCGCTGCGGCTGGTGAAGATCGATGGCCGGCTGACCGCCAGCGCCCTGCGTGACAAGCTATCCCAGGCGATAGTGGTGGCCGTGGTACAGGCGGTGAAGGTGCTGGGCATGCACTGTGCCGCGCAAGACGTCGACTCGCAGGCGGCGCTGCAGTGGCTGAGCGCGGTCGGGTGCGACTTCGCCCAGGGTCCGATGGTCGGGCGGCAGCAGCCGCTGGAAACGCTCCTCGGGACGGCTACCTGACCCTCTCCGGCGCCTCCCAGGGCCCTCCCGGGGGGAGATTTCCACGCTGATTTTCCCTCGGAATTCTTCCTGAGTATGATGCTCCCCGGGGGAAGACGCCACATCATGCTCACGCTCTCGCAACTGCGCTCCAGCCGAAACACATGCTTCTGGTCACTGCACGCCGGTGGCTGGCTGGCGTACGGGCTGGCGCTTTACTTCGGCTACCTGTTCTACAAGCAGCCCATCGGGATCGGGCCGGTCATCGCGATCGCGGCGGCGGCGGGGTTCGTCCTGTCGACGCCCATGCGCTACATCTACGGCAGCGTCTGGGGCCGCGGCGAGCGCTGGGTCATTCCGGTTGTGCTCGCGACTTCATACGTCACCGCGCTGGCGCTGCGCATCGTCATCAATATCGCGTGCCAGCACTTCATCGACCCGAAGCCCTTCGACTCGCTGTTCGACCTTTTCGAGGGTGCGCTCATCTCGACGTACCTGCTGCTCTGCTGGAGCGCGCTCTACTTCGGCATCAAGTACTACGAGTCGAAACAGCAACAGCAGGAGGCGGTGCTGAAGGCGGTGACCCTGGCGCAGGAAGCGCAGCTGAAGATGCTGCGCTACCAGTTGAACCCGCACTTCCTGTTCAACACTCTCAACGCCATCTCAACTCTGATCCTGGACAACCAGAACCGCACGGCCAACCGCGCCGTCATGCGCCTGTCGGAATTCCTGCGCTATACGCTCGATCAGGATCCGATGAAGCGGGTGACGCTGCGCCAGGAGATCGAGGCGCTCGACCTCTACCTCGGCACGGAGAGGCTGCGCTTCGGCGATCGCCTGCGGCTGGAGTACGCGATCGAAGGCACCGCGCTCGATGCACTGGTGCCGAGCCTGCTGCTGCAACCGCTGGTCGAGAACGCATTGAAGTACGCTGTCTCCCCGCGCGAGCTGGGGGGGATGGTGCGGATCGAGGGCCGTACCCGCGGCTCGATGTTGGAAGTCAGCGTGATCGACGATGGTCCGGGACTTGGCGACGCTTCGCGGCCCGCGGAGCGCCGTGGCGGGGTGGGGCTGAACAACACGCGTGAGCGCCTCGCCGTCCTCTACGGCGACAACTATCGCTTCGCCGTGCTCGACAGCCGCCCGGGTCTCAGGGTCGAATTGGCGCTGCCCTTCGAGACGACCAGCCGCGAGGAGGCGGCGCCGCGCGCCGCGGAGCCGCGCTATCCGCGTCCGGTGCGCCTGCCGCAGAGCGCGAACGCGTGAGGATCCGCACGGCGATCGTCGACGACGAGCTGCTCTCGCGGCGCGGTATCGCGCTGCGGCTGCATGAAGCTCCCGAATTCGAGGTCGTGGCGGAGTGCAGCAACGGCCGCGAGGCCGTGGGTACGCTGCAGCGGGAGCGGCCGGACCTCGTCTTCCTCGACATCCAGATGCCGGGGCTTTCCGGCTTCGACGTGCTGGCGCACCTTCCCAGGGACATGTTGCCGCTCGTCGTCTTCATCACCGCCTATGATCAGTACGCGGTACGTGCGTTCGAGGCGCGAGCGGTCGACTATGTCCTGAAGCCCATCGACGACCGCAGGTTCGATGCAACGCTGGAACGGGTGCGGCAGAGTGCTCGCGCGCGCAGCGCCGTCGATCAGCGCGATCGGCTGATGGAGATCGTGGCCGAGGTCACCGGCTCCGGCGAGATCGGCCTCGAAGAGCTGCTCGAGCGCGGCACGGCCGCGCTGGGCGTGCACCAGCCGCAGGTGCTGCCGATCCGCCAGGGCCGCAAGACAGTGCGCGTGCCGATCCCGGCCATCCAATGGATCGATGCCGCGGGCGATTACATGTGCGTGCACGCCGAGGGCGATACCCACATTCTCAGGGGCACGATGAAGGAGCTGGAGGAGATCCTCGATCCGCGGCTGTTCCAGCGCGTGCACCGCTCGACGATCGTCAACCTGCGATTCGTCAAGAGCCTACGCGCGCACATGAACGGCGAATACTTCCTCACCCTGGAAGCCGGTCAGGAACTCAAGCTGTCACGCACCTACCGCGACAAGGTCGAGCACTTCCTCGAGCGTCACGCGCTGCGGCGGAATGCACCGGTCGAGTAGTTGACCCCGGCGCCACCTCGCGCAACGGCACCGTACCCAACACTGTCAGTTTGACCGCGGCGCAGTTCCTGCGCATACGCGGAATCCGGAAGGCTCTGGGGCTCGAGCTGCTCGGGGAAGTGCATCGCCGGGAATTCAGCTGACGCGGCCGAAGCGGAATGTGACGCAGTACCGGTGCGCAATCGCGCCCGCCGGCGGCTGAAGTGCGATCGGAGTCACGATTCGAGGACGGGCGCGCTTCGATCTGTGAGCGGGCAGGTTGGCTTGCTCGCGCGCCCGTTGCAGGATCGTCGTCTGGATTGCCGGAGTCGCCCGCGTACATGATGGACCCCAGATCTCGTCCGCTTCCCGAGCCGCTGCCCGATCTGCCCGTCGAAACGCCCCTCGATGCATTGGCGTTGAGCGAGCCGCAGACCGGCGACAGCGCTGGCGCGTCTCCCGTGGTGCCGGCGCCGAAGTCGGAGCCGACGCAGGGGCTGGGAGACGCACAGGCCGACGATCTCATCGATCCGGAGCTGCTCCTGCTGGCGAGCGAGCCGCCACAACCTCTCAAACCCGCAGCCGTCAGCACCGCAGCCGAGATCCCCGATCGCGCGCGCGAGGGCACACCGACACCCCCACGAATCCCAGGGAAGCCGGCGCCTGTCTCGGTACCCGCGCAGAAGTCCCCGCAGCCGGCGCCATCGCTCGCTTCCACGTCCAGTACTGCGGCTTCGAGCACCGCGAAGCCAGTCGCCGCGAAAGCGAAACCCCCGAAGCCGGACGCCGCGTCATCGCGGGACGCACCATGGTCAGCCGCACCATCGCCGGCCGCACGAGCGTTCGCGCCGCCCATTGCCACGCCACCGGCCGCAGCACGGCCTATCGTCCCGCCAGCTAGCGTGGCACGACCCGTCGCGACACCGCCTGTTGCGGCGCCACCCGTGGCAGTCGTGGCAGCTGCGGTGGTAGTGCCACCCGTCGTGGTGCCACCGCCAGCTGCACCACCTGTCTCGGCGCCGGCATCCATAGCCACGCCACCCGTCACCGCACCAAGAGCCGCGGCACCACCGATCGCCGCAGTACCCGCGGCAACGTCACCGCCGATCCTGTCACCTGCGGCCGCTCCGCCGGTCACGCCCTCGGCCGCCGACAGCGCCCCGGCCTCGACGCCGCGGGGTCCCGAGCTCATGGACCGTGACTTCATCGCTCGCAACCAGGTGGTCGAGCGCTATCTCTCCGGCCGGTTACCCATCAAGGGCGCGACCGACTTCGAGACCTTCTGCCGCGAGCACCCGGAGCTCCTCGATGAGCTTGGGATTCCGGAGCGAGTGAACGCCGCGCTGCGCCTGTTGGAGGCGAGCGGCAAGCCCGAGCCCTGGGCGGAGCCGAAAAAGCCCTTCTGGCAAAAGCTCGGGGTCCTGCTCGGCCTGCTCGGAGCCACTGTGGCTTTGGCGATTGCTCTCGCGATCGTCGCCGATAACAACGCTCAGAAGACCCGCCGCATAGCCGCTCTACAGGAAGAAGCCACCGAGCGGCCGCTCGATCCGGCAACGAGTACCCGCGACATCCATCTGCTACCGAACCGCGACGGTGCCTCCGACTCGCCTGCCATCATCATCGGTGGCGGCAGCGATGCGCAGCTTGCCGACTTCCGGATCGACGAGTCGCGCTCACCCTACCGGCTCTTCCGCATTACCATCGATCGCATAAATCAGGGCCGCGTCGGTGTCATCGACCATATCGCCAAGGATTCCGACGGCAACATCAGGATTGCGCTCAACAGCACCGCGCTCGGCCCGGGCGATTACCAGCTCACGATCGAGGGCCTGAACTGGCAGGGGCAACCGCTGCCCGATTCGTGGATAACCATAGGCATCCAGGCCACACAGTGAGTCCCGCACGAACCGAAGTCTTCGTAGCACGGCAGCCGATCTACGACGCCTCCATGGCGGTCATAGCTTACGAGCTCCTGTATCGCGCATCTCCCACAAGCCGGCGGGCGCAATTCGGTGATGCCGGCAGCGCCACTCTCGATGTGGTTGCGGTCGCCGCGCTGGAGATCGGCCTCGATCGCCTGGCAGGTGGCCTGCCGGTGCACATCAACTTCCCCGAGGAACTGTTGGTGAGGCTGCCCGACCTGCCGCTGCAGGGCGAGCGGGTCGTCATCGAGGTCCTGGAGGACGTGCGCGCCAACCCTCAAGTCCTCGAAGGTATCCGCACACTTCGCGCGCGCGGCCATCGGATCGCGCTCGATGACTACTCACCTCAAAGCAGCGACCCGCGTTTGCTCGAAGTGGCGGATATCGTGAAGCTGGAGGTCACCCACCCCCCGGCCGACGAGCTTGCCCGCCTGACGCGGGAGCTGCGGGACGCGCGCTTCCAGCTCATCGCGGAGAACGTCGAGAGCCGGGAAGATTTCGAGCGTTGCGTCGCGCTGGGATTCACCGGATTTCAGGGCAACTTCCTGCAGCAGCCGGAAACCTTCCGCGCGCGCCGGGTGCCGGTGAACCGCGTGAGTGCGCTGCGCCTCGCGACCGCGCTGCAGAACGAGGATTACTCGCTCGATGAGGTCGAGGGCCTCCTCAGCCAGGACGTGTCGCTCTCCTACCGGGTGCTGCGCTGCATCAACTCGAGCTACTACAACCTGCCGCGCAAGATCGACTCCATCCGCCAGGCCGTCGTCATTCTGGGCCTCGATACGCTGCGCCAGCTTTCCGGACTGCTCTGCCTGCAGGGCTTCGACGACCGGCCGCCGAGCCTCATCGTGCAGGCCATGACCCGCGCCCGCATGTGCGAGCAGCTCGCCCGGCTAGGAGGCGAGCGCGATGCCGGCCCGTTCTTCATCACCGGGCTCTTCTCTCTCCTCAACGCCCTGCTGGGTCTCCCGACCCGCAAGGTAGTGGAGGATCTGCCGCTCTCACCGGCGATAGTAAGCGCACTCGTTGCGGGCGAAGGCCCGATCGGCGCGGCCCTGCAGTGCACTCGTGCCTACGAGCGTGGCGTCTGGGACCATGCGGTGTACGCGGACCTCGCGCCGCATCTGATCCGGGCCGCTTACGTCGATGCACTCTTCTGGGCCGAGCAGTCGCGGACACTACTATCTGCCGCAGCCTGAGCCGGGGCCCGTACGGCGCTGTTCTACGCGACCCGCTATAGTGGGCCCCCATCCACGGAGGCCAGCATGAGCAAGTCACCCGGACATCAGAAGTGGCCCGAGCACAAGGTGCTCGAGACGCCAGTCGGCCGTCGCGTCACCGTCGAGATCGACGGACAGCTCGTCGCCGACTCGAGCAACGTCATCCGCGTCGATGAGGATGGCAGCCCCATGAGGTATTACTTCCCGCGCGGCGATGTGAAGATGGACAGTCTCCAGCGTACCGCCACGAGCAGCCATTGCCCCTTCAAAGGCACCGCGCACTACTTCAGCCTCGCAACGGACAGAGGCGACAAGGGCGGCAAGCTCGATGATGCGGTCTGGTCCTACGAAGACCCCTTCGACGAGCACCAGGGCTTGAAGGAGAGGCTTGCCTTCTACGACGACAAGTACCGAAACATCCACGTGCGCCTCACTTGACGCACCCTACGACGCTCATTCGTCGTGTCGATGTTGATGGTGGATGTCGGGATAATGCGGATGGCTGTGGGTCAGCAGCGAGTGCGCATGCTCGTGCGTGTGTGCCGCGCGGCCGTCCCATTCGAAATCGTGGGAGTGCTGGTGGTGCTCGTCATGGACGTGGCGATGCGTATGCTTTACGGACTGATGCGTATGCACGTGCTCATGCCGCTCCTGCAAATGTAGCCACACTCCGGCTCCCATCAGGACAGCTGCCACCCAGAACACAGGCGAGGGCCGCTCGCCGAGGGCAAGGACCGCGATGGCCGCGCCCATGAAAGGCGCCGTGGAGAAATAGGCGCCCGTGCGCGCCGCGCCCAGACCCCGCAGCGCAACAACGAACAGCATGAGGCTGACACCGTAGCCGAGCAGGCCGACCGTCATCGTCTCGGCGATTCCGGCCGAGGCCGGAAGTCGCGCGCCGAGAAGCAGGGCCACGCCGGTGTTGACCGCGCCCGCAACAAGGCCTTTGAGCCCCGCGAGAAATGCCGCATCGGAGGCCGACACCTTGCGTGTGAAGTTGTTATCGAGTGCCCAGCAGAGGCAGGCCAGCGCAATGAGCAGCGGGCCAGCCCCGGACCCCGGCATGTAGATGAGACCCCGACCGGCGAGCACGGCGGCCCCCGTCACGATCAGCGCCATGCCGAGCACCACGCGCCGGTCGGTATTCTCCCGGAAGACGATCCACGCCAGAAGAGCCGTCAATACAGCCTCGAGATTCAATAGCAGCGACGCGGATGCCGCCGTCGTGCGCGCCAGCCCAAACATGAGCAACAGGGGACCGAGCACTCCCCCGAAACCGATTGCGAGCAGCAGCCACTTCCACTCTGCGGCGCGAAGCCCGGCTGCGCGCCAGCCGCGATCACGGAGGATGCGGCCCGCAGTCAGGCCAATGCCGCTGCCAAGATAGAGCAGGCCGGCGAGCAGCAGCGGTGAGGTGTCGCGGAGCAGCTCCTTGGCCAGTGGCGTGCTGGCGCCAAAGAGCAGCGCCGCGGCGAGTGCCGCAGTGATTGCCGGCGAGAGGGCGGTTCGGGCCATGCCCAGAGGCTACCCCTCCGGGATCACAAAATCAGCTGCCCCGAGCTGCCGCACTGGCCGGCTTGCGGCGGAAGGGCGCCTTCAGGCGCTTGAGGATTCCCCGGATGATCCGCATTTCGCGCGACAACGGTGGATACAGGAACCCTATCCTGCGAACGTAGTTGGAAACCGTCCACTGATATCGCGAGCCCGCGGGAAACAGAAACGTGTCGCCCACCTCGAGTCGCTGGCTGGCACCGGCGGCATCGACGACAACGGCTGAACCCTCCAACACGTGAATGACTTCGTCGTCGTCGTAGAACCAGTCGAACCGGCCGGCCGTACAATCCCACATGAAGGTAGCGGACAGGTTGTCGCTGCTGCGGGTGAGCCGCTTGCTGCGCGCAACGGGCTCGCCCTCGAGAATCCAGGCTCGCGGGATGGGCGAGGAGACGAGGCCATAATCATCGTGTCGCAGCACTCGGGCACCCTCGATTGAGATCGTCTGTTCCAGCATATCGAGCTCGACCGTCGGATCATCGGCCATCAGCTCGCGTGTGGCGTCGCTTTCTCGCGATGCTTTTCCCAAGTTTGCTCCCCGGCTCTTCCGCTTAACCTAATCCATCCGGACTGAAGCCGGAATGCGCCGGAAGCATACCGGCGTGGCCGCCACCAGCGCTGTGAGTTGCCGCTCAAACCTCGGCGCGCAACGTCGCAAGCGGCGGTTGTCGCACGACCGAGCGCGTGGCCAGCCAGCCGCTCGCCACCACCACGAGCGCCCCGCCCAGGAGTCCGACCACGCAAGCCCAGGGACTGAAGACATATCGCAGGTCGAGAACTCGCGTCGTGAGAAAGTAGGCCGCAACCGAGGCCCCCGCCGCAGCGATGAGCCCGGAAAGAACGCCGAGTGCGGCAAACTCCGCCAGCACACTTTCCAGCACCGTGCGTCGACTCGCTCCAAGGGTGCGCAACATCGCACTTTCGTAGCGCCGCTCGTCGCGGCTCGATTGCACCGCGGCCAGCAGCACCGTCAATCCGGCAAGCAGCGTGAAAGCGAACACGCTCTGCACGGCCAACACCGCCTTATCGAGCACGGAGCGCACGTCGGCGAGCAGATCGTCGATGTCGAATATGGAGACGCTCGGAAACTGATGCGCCAGTCCCTCCAGGGACTGCGCGGTGCCCGGCGCGATGTAGGCGCTCGTCAGGTAGGTACCGGCGACCTTGTCGAGCAGGCCTGGGGCGAACACGATGAAGAAGTTGGGCCTGAAGCTATCCCATTTGACCTTGCGGATGCTCGCCACGCGCACTGTGAACGACTCGCCGGCGATATCGAAGGTGAGCTGCTCGCCGAGGCGCAAGCCGAGCCATTCCTGGAATTCCGTGGAGATGGATACGAGCGGTTGACCGTTGTCGGCGAGGGTCCACCACCGGCCCGCGACCACGCGATTGTCGGCACCGAGCGCCTCCGACCAGGTGAGGTTCTGCTCGCGGTTCGCAAACTCCTCGCCACGATGGCCGGCGAAACGCATGTTCTGCACCGGGCGGCCATCGATCGCCGTCAGTCGACCCCGGATCATGGGGAGCACGCGCGACGTTCGCGCACCGCGCGCGCGCAGGTATGCGATGAAGGCGTCACGGTTCTGCGCCGGGATGTTGATGAAAAAATAGTTCGGCAGGTCGGCCGGCAGGCTCCTGCGCCAGTCACCGTCGAGATCGTTGCGGATGATCCCGAGGAGGAGCAGCGCCATGATGCCCGTGCCGAAAGCGACGATCTGCACAACGCTGTCGGCTCTGCGCCGGCTGAGGCTGGCAACCCCGTAGCGCCACGCAACCCCGGCGCCAGCCCGCAGCCTCCCCGCGGCCATGACGAGCAGCCAGCCGGTCAGGACGAGCAACACGACGAAGGCCGCAAGCCCCGCGGTGAAGCCGAGAAAGAGCTTCCAGTCGAGCACCACCCAGTAGACGAGCAGCACGACGACCGCCACCGCGGGCCCAAAGGCGAGCAGTACCAGGGGCTGCGGCGGGCCGATGTCGCGCCGCAACACCCTGATCGCGGGCACGCGCGAGAGCTGCAGCAAGGGCGGCAGTGCAAAGCCTGCGAGCAAGGCGATAGCGGTCAGAAGACCCATCCCCACCGGCATGAGGCTCGCCGGGGGAAGCGCCGTGCCGCCCGCAAGAAGGCCGCGCAATGCGTACACCAGCCAGGCCTGGGCCAGATACCCAACCGCGGACCCGATCGCGGCGCTGAGGAGCGCCACTGCGAGCAGCTGCAGCGTTGTCAGCCAGACCGTGAATCCTTTGGTCGCCCCCAATGTCTTGAGCAACGCCACGGAATCGAGGTGCCGGCGAACGTAGCGCCGCGCCGACATGGCCACGGCGGTGGCACAGAGCAGCACCGCGACGAGGCTCGCGAGGCTGAGGAATCGTCCGGCGCGGTCGACCGCGCTCTTGATCTGCGGACTGGCGCTCGAGATGTCTCGCAGACGCTCCCCAGGGCGCCCGTGGATGCGGAGCCAATGTTTGAACGCCGCGATGCGCTCGGGCGTACCGGCGAAGAGGGCCGCGTAAGTCGCCCGGCTGCCCGGCTGGATGAGCTGTGTCTTCGCGAGGTCGGAGGCGTTCATGAGGAGATTGGGGACGAGTCCGGTGAAAGTACCGCCCTCGTCGGGCCTGGAGATGAGCACGCGCCCGACGCGAAGCTCCACCGCGCCGATGCTTAGTTTGGAGCCGAGGTGCCCGCCGAGCGCCGCGAGCAGCCGCGAGTCCGGCCATACTTCCCCCGCTGGCGGAATCCCGGCGACCGGCAATCCTTCGGCAAAGGGCTGGTCCGCCACCATCACCATGCCGCGCAGCGGGTAGCCGTCCGTCACGGCATCGATGTCCGTGAGCTGACTCTGATTACCCTGAAACACCACGCTGAGCAGACTGATAGCGCGCGCGACCGCAAGGCCGCCCTGACGGGCCGCCGCCATGTCCGCTTCCTCGATGGGCTGCGGCGACTCCAGCCGGATGTCGGCGGCCAGCACCTGGCTCGCCTGCATCGCCACCGCGGCGCTGATCCGACTCACCAGGAAGCCGACGCCCGTGAGCGCCGCCACCGCGATCGTGACTGCGAGAAGCAGGACGCCGAGCTCGCCCGAGCGCCATTCCCGGGACAGCATGCGCATCGAGAGCGAGACCACGCGCATGCCGGTTATCTCAGCCCGCCGGCTTCCATGTGCACGGTCCGCTCGCAGCGCGTGGCGAGATCGCTATCGTGAGTCACCAGCACCAGAGTGGTGCGGGAGTGCGCGTTCATCTCGAAGAGCAATTCTCCGATCCTGGCACCTGTCGCCGCATCGAGATTGCCTGTCGGCTCGTCCGCGAAGAGCACCGCCGGCCGCGTAACGAATGCCCGCGCCAGCGCGACGCGCTGCTGCTCGCCGCCCGAGAGCTGTCGCGGATAGTGGCGCGCGCGCTCTTTGAGACCCACCTGGCGTAGCGTCTCGAGAGCCGCGTCGCGGGCCCGCGCATGGCCGGCGAGCTCCAGGGGCAGCATCACATTCTCGAGCGCAGTGAGCGATGGGATGAGGTGGAAGGACTGGAAGACGAACCCAACCCGCTGCGCGCGCACCAGTGCGCGGCCGTCCTCGTCGAGGCTGGTGAGATCCCGGCCCTCGAGGCGCACGCTACCTGAACTCGGCAGGTCGAGCCCGGCGAGGAGCGCGAGCAGGGTGGACTTGCCCGCCCCGGAAGGCCCAACGACCGCGACCGACTCGCCCGAGGCGATGTCGAGCGAAACGTCGTGCACAATAGTCAACAGGCCTTCGGGACTTTGAACCTGCTTGCTGAGGTGCTCTGCCTTGAGAACGCTGCTGCGGACCGCCGGCGCCTGGGCGCTTGGCATCGGGTTGATGTTCATCGCGCTCCAGACCGCGGTGGCGTCCGACCATACCATTCTCGTGTTCGGCGACAGCTTGAGCGCCGCCCACGGACTCAGGCCGGAGCAGGGGTGGGTGGCGCTGCTCGTCGCGCGCCTCAGAGCACAAGGTTACGGGTACCAGGTGATCAACGCCAGCGTGAGCGGCGAGACGACCACCGGTGGCCTCACGCGCCTGCCTCGGCAGCTGGGTCTCACCCAGCCCGGCATCCTTATCCTGGAACTGGGTGCGAACGACGCCCTGCAGGGGCTGCCGCTCGACCTCGCACGCCAGCGCCTGGCGGAGATGATCCGGCTGGCCGGGACCGCGGGGGCCCGCGTGCTGCTCGTCGGCCTGCTCATCCCGCCGAATTACGGACCGCGGTATACCCAGCAGTTCGCGGACATGTACCCGGCTCTCGCGCGGCAATTCCACGCCGGCTTGGTACCCTTCCTCTTGAAGGGGGTCGCGCTCAATCCGCGCCTGATGCAGCAGGACGGCCTGCATCCGAATGCCCGCGGCGAGCCGCTGGTATTGGATACAGTGTGGCCCCATCTGAAGCCCATGTTGAAAAAAAGCAGGTGAGGGGCAGTGCCGATGAACCGATTCTGGCTGAAGTCCTATCCGCCGGGCGTCCCGGCAGAAATCGACCCCTCCCGACTGACGTCCCTCGCGGATCTGCTGCGCCAGGCATGCACCACTTATCGGGATCGGCCCGCGTACGAGCAGATGGGCCGAACCCTGACGTTCGCGCAGCTCGATGAGCTGACCCGCGATTTCGCGGCGTGGCTGCAGGCGGCCGGCATGGTGAAGGGCGACAGGATCGCCATCATGCTGCCCAACACCCTGCAGTATCCCATCGCGCTCTTCGGTGCGCTGCGGGCTGGCCTGATCGTCGTCAACACCAACCCCCTCTACACCCCCCGGGAACTGCAGCACCAGCTCGAAGACTCCGGCGCGGCGGCCATCGTCGTGCTCGAGAACTTCGCCCACGTAGTGCAGGAGGTGGGCCCACACACGCCCCTGAAGAAGGTGCTGGTGACGGCCGCGGGAGACTTCCTCGGCTTCCCGAAGTCGTGGGTCGTCAACTACGTCGTGCGGCATCGCCGCAAACAAGTGCGGGAGTGGGATATCCCCGGCGCCATGGACTTTCGTGAGGCGGTGCGGGCAGGGCGCAAACTGACGTTTACCCCGGTAGAGGTCGGACCTGAGGACATCGCGTTCCTGCAGTACACCGGCGGCACCACCGGCGTGGCGAAGGGCGCCATGCTGACGCACGGGAACGTCAGCTCCAACGTCCTGCAGGCGGAGGCATGGGTCGCCGACCGGTTTTCCCAAGAGGCCGGAGTGTTGATCACCGCCATTCCGCTCTACCACGTGTTCGCGCTGACAGCGAACTGCCTGCTATTCGCTCATCTCGGCTGGAAAAACGTGCTCATCATCAATGCGCGCGATTTCCCGACCTTGGTGAAAGAGATGAGGAAACAGCCGTTCTCCTTCTTTACCGGCGTGAACACGCTGTTCAACGCGCTGCTGCATACGCCCGGATTTGCCTCCGTCGACTTCAGCCACCTCCAGGTCACGCTGGGTGGCGGCATGGCCGTGCAGGAATCGGTGGCCAAACGCTGGAAGGAGGTCACAGGCAACATCCTCACCCAGGCCTGGGGTCTCACCGAGACCTCGCCCGCCGCGACCATCAACCCCACGACCGAAGAATTCAATGGCTCGATTGGTCTGCCCATTCCCTCCAGCGAGGTCGCGATCAAGGACGACCAAGGTCAGGACCTTCCCCTTGGCGAGACCGGCGAGATCTGCGTGCACGGGCCGCAAGTGATGCGCGGGTACTGGAACCGCCCCGATGAGACCGCCAAAGTCATGCTACCCGACGGCTGGCTCCGCACGGGTGACGTAGGCTTCATGGACGAGCGGGGCTACGTGTTCCTTCAGGACCGCAAGAAAGACCTGATCCTGGTTTCAGGCTTCAACGTTTACCCGAACGAAGTGGAAGAGGTCGCCGCCAGCCACCCAGGCATTCTCGAATGCGCCGCCGTCGCTCAGACGGACGAGCACTCCGGTGAAGTCGTTGCCCTCTACGTCGTGCCCAAAGACCCCAAGCTCACCGAGCACGACGTGATCGAGTACTGCCGCAAATCCCTCGCCGGCTACAAGGTGCCCAAGCACGTCTACTTCCGCAAGGAGCTGCCGAAGAGCAACGTGGGGAAGATACTGAGGAAGGAGTTGCGCGAGGCAGCCCGGACTTAGAACTTATCCGTAAATAATGTTTACGCGCGCTGGCACGTGGCGGAAGCTGATGATCGCGGCGGCGAGCATGTTGAGAGCCATGAATGAGCGGTGGGTTTTCTCATAGCGTACCAGGAGTTTGCGAAACCGATTGAACCAAGAATGCGCAACCTCCACCACCCAGCGTCGCGCCGGATACTGCTTTTTCGTTCGTCGCTCTTCGACGCGCGAGCGCACATGCGGAGTGTAGCGGCGGCGGCGGATCGCTTGTTCGGCCGGAGCCCCGCGAAATCCGGCATCCGCACACAAGTGCTGGCGGTGATAAGCGCGCACACGGGGGCGGCGCGCAACGATGGCATCCAGGACGGGCTCAAGTTGCGTGACATCATGATGATTGGCCGCGGTCACGATGATCGAGAGCGGGATGCCACGCGCGTCCACCAACAGCATTCTCTTGCTCCCCTTTTTTTCCCCGATCCGTCGGGTTTGGCCCGACGGATTCTTGGGCCAGTGGAGCTTTGAAGAGTGCTCCATCCACGCTTTGCCAGCGCCACGCGATGCCTTCCATCTCGTCATACTCAGCCAACCCAGCTCGCCACAAGGCGAGGAAGAACCCGGCTCGCTCCCATTCCAGAAAGCGCTTGTGGATCGCGCTCGCACTGCCGAAGCGCTCCTCGGGCAGTGCTTTCCACTGGCAGCCTGTGCGCAGCACGTACACGATCGCCTCGAATACAACACGCGGCTCGATCGGTTTGCGCCCACCCCCGGGCCGGCGTCGATATTTGTGTTTGCTCGGACGTGCGGGCCGCGGCGGCACCAGCGGCTCCACCCTCTGCCAGAATGCGTCCGATACTTCCCAAGAGGCCAGGTTGGCCTTGGCCAATAGCGTTCTCCGAGGCACGCAGCGATGCGTCGACGGGGAAACAGTGTAGCATATTATTTACGGATAAGCTCTTAGTCAACGAGGACGCTTTCCCGCCGACCGGACGCGTAGAGCGTCGGGGGAATTTCCGCCACTTGTACTGTGAGACCGCAGCGCAGCAGCGCGCAGAAGATAAACCCCCAGTCCCACGCGTATGGCATCACGCTTGTGACCCGAGGCAGCTCTCGTCGACTTGTGTGCCACCGACCATTGCTGAAAGTCCTCGAGGAACGCTGACGCGCGTCGCGAAAATCTCGTCATGAAATAAGCCGCGTCGGCTGCCGAAGGAACGGTGGAATCCTTGAACCCAAAAAAGGAGGACGCTTCGGGCCCTGGGTTTGGACGTGCAGCTGCGCAAGCAATGTCTTCGAACAGCTTTGCAAGATCCGACAACGCATAGTGGACTTCAACGGTGGTACGGCTTCGTGATCTACGCAATTTCAGCGCACCCGTTTCGGTGACGTCCACGATTTCCATCCTTTCCAGCTCGCGCAGCACAGATTTTGGCGTTACATCCCCTCCGTACAGCCTTACAAGGAGGGCGAACGACTTCTTGCCGCTTCGATATCTTAGTTCCTCGGGGCGTCCTCTGCGATTCTGGAACCGCGGATCTGTCAGCCATCCCCTAAGTACTCTAAGAGCTCGCTGCTGGCCACTTCGTCTTACGGGGCCCGTAGTTGTGTCAGCATCATTCAGTAGAGCCGATACTTGCTTACGCGTCATCCCAGTCGCGACGGAAAGCTGTGAAATGTTCACGCGGCCATTTTGCCGACCAACTGCCTGCATGGCCGCGAGAAGATATGCCCTTTTCGCCCCGAGCACCAATTCGTCAATACCGAGGCCTCCACGCACCAGCAGTCGAGCGACAGGCAAGAGTAGCTGTAAGAGAGAGTCTTCTACTCGTCGGTCAGTCTTGGTCGGTTTCAAATTGCAAATTAGGTGATCGCGGGTTGTAAGGAGTTAGCGGCCTATTGTCGCGGAAAATTTTGCGCCCGATCCGAATATATTGAGAACAGCCCCAAGCCTACACGTGGTTGTTTCTTATTGTTGCGACTCTTTGCACTCGAATGGGCCTGCAGCCAATCATCTAGCTCTTCCAAAAAGAGTAGGCTACGTTCTTTGGCAAACTCCATGAATTTTTTCGCATTAGTTCTTGAGACCTGAATGCTTTGCACGCTTCGCCAGAATAGATCCAGGTTTGTGGGCGCATTTGTATTCCTCAAGGTATGTGTCAGGGTCGAAGTAGCATCACCGAGAAAATAGGTGATGGGTTCAAATGCCATTCGCGACCCGGCACTGACTCGAAAAAGGGGACTAACGAGCTGAACGCTTCCATCGCTCAGTCGTCGCACGTTTTTATAGCGTATGAGCACATTGAGCATTCCCTTTGGATCCTGTCGTGTGCCGGCGCTTTTCACGAGCGCTGCAAATCCATTCGTGCCTGAAAACCGAAGCGGTCTAGGACGGCCTCGCGAATCCAGAAACTTGCGTTCTCGAGTCCACGTGGCGATCACGTCTCGATAACACGTGTGCGTGCCGATATGCTCCAGTTGTCGCCGTCCCTCGGTTCTTCTAACGTCCTCGGTAGCAGCCGTAAATGCCGCCAGCGATTGCGTTTCGCTCATTCCTCCGCTGTGGAAGAACGCTGCGATCGGATAGAGCAGCGAAATTGCCTGAGTCCTACTAATGACGGTTCTTCTGAGGTTTGCGTGGCTATTCATACCTTTGCCCCATTGCCCTTGATCGTTCCGGGGTATGAAGAGGCGCCTCTTAAGACCTGTTACCCAGGCGACTGCCTGTAGCTCCCCTCACGCCCATGCCTAATCACTGTCCGAGTGAGTCCCGGATCTTGGAGAGGATAGGACCAAATACGTAAACTTGCTCGCGGAGCGTCGAGCCCATGGTCCAGGACATGGCGAGGTGGCGTTAGATTGGCTTCGCGGCCGGGGATGCCCGCCACAAAATCGTACGCGCCGAAGGGATGTCGGGCGCAGGAGGCCGGCTCCGCGTATTACGGACCGCACTCAAGGTTTGTGTATGTTTGGAAAGGCCGGTCGCAGTCACAGACAGCGCGACTGCCCCACGACGCTCTTAGCCGGTGCCCTGGATACCCGTTGCGCCGGTACCCTGAATGCCGATGGCCGCGCCAGTACCCTGGATCCCGCGCGCTGCGCCGGTGCCCTGAATACCTGTTGCGCCAGTACCCTGAATGCCGATGGCCGCGCCAGTACCCTGGATCCCGCGCGCTGCGCCGGTGCCCTGAATACCTGTTGCGCCGGTACCCTGAATGCCGATGGCCGCGCCAGTACCCTGGATCCCGCGCGCTGCGCCGGTGCCCTGAATACCTGTTGCGCCGGTACCCTGAATGCCGATGGCCGCGCCAGTACCCTGGATCCCGCGCGCTGCGCCGGTGCCCTGAATACCTGTTGCACCAGTACCCTGAATGCCGATGGCCGCGCCGGTGCCCTGAATACCTGTTGCACCAGTACCCTGGATGCCGATGGCCGCGCCAGTACCCTGGATCCCGCGCGCTGCGCCGGTGCCCTGAATACCTGTTGCGCCGGTACCCTGAATTCCGATGGCCGCGCCAGTACCCTGGATCCCGCGCGCTGCGCCGGTGCCCTGAATACCTGTTGCACCAGTACCCTGAATGCCGATGGCCGCGCCGGTGCCCTGAATACCTGTTGCACCAGTACCCTGGATGCCGATGGCCGCGCCAGTACCCTGGATCCCGCGCGCTGCGCCGGTGCCCTGAATACCTGTTGCGCCGGTACCCTGAATGCCGATGGCCGCGCCAGTACCCTGGATCCCGCGCGCTGCGCCGGTGCCCTGAATACCTGTTGCACCAGTACCCTGAATGCCGATGGCCGCGCCGGTGCCCTGGATCCCGCGCGCTGCGCCGGTGCCCTGAATACCTGTTGCGCCGGTACCCTGAATGCCGATGGCCGCGCCAGTACCCTGGATCCCGCGCGCTGCGCCGGTGCCCTGAATACCTGTTGCGCCGGTACCCTGAATGCCGATGGCCGCGCCAGTACCCTGGATCCCGCGCGCTGCGCCGGTGCCCTGAATACCCTTAGATGCGCCTGTACCCTGGATTCCGATCGACGCGCCAGTACCCTGAATGCCGATGGCCGCGCCGGTGCCCTGAATACCTGTTGCACCAGTACCCTGGATGCCGATGGCCGCGCCAGTACCCTGGATCCCGCGCGCTGCGCCGGTGCCCTGAATACCTGTTGCGCCGGTACCCTGAATTCCGATGGCCGCGCCAGTACCCTGGATGCCAAGGCTTCGCGCTAGGAAGACGCCGCCTGGGTTGGGTTGGGTTCCGGCCACTTGGACGAGTTCGCCCAAAGCAGCTCGTTGCGTGTCGCTTGTTAGGGTGGAATTAATGTCAACGTTCAACTTTCCTACGCGAATTTGTCCGACGTCAGATACGGCCGAAACAATGCCCGTGACGACAAGTTGAGTGGCCCCCGGGACATTAAGCTGGGGGAGAACTGACACCCTTTGGACAGTGACCTTCCCAGACGCTGATTCCGTCCCACTAATGGCGACAAGCGTTCCTGGAGCTATTGAGCTAAGCCGGGTGGCAGAGGTCCTCGAGCTGTTGGCAAGCGCAGCAGAGCTGACGGAATACGTTTGCCCAAGTACAACGATCGTTGAAGACTTGAGATTGACCTGCTCAACAGGCCCAACTGCCAAAGATCCTGCTTGCGCGGTCGCCGCGAAAATCGCGGTGCTCGCCAAGAGGGCACTCGTCCAAAATGTAATGCTGCGCGTTCCGCGCTGTTCTGACCGACCCACCTGAATCTCCCCGTTTACCTGGCGGTAATGCCCACGTGTGCCCGCTTCAGAGGCACTTATCGTGAATTTAACGTAATCCTACGTTACCAGAGAAGTGTGACGCAGGTCAAAGAAATGCCTAAGTCCAAGGCGTTAGCAGGCATCGCCGGCGATTAGCGCATTCAGGCGACTTCGACGCTAACCTTTTGAATTAGAAAGTTTTTCCGCGTCCCGTGGGGGATTCCGGACGGTCCGCCGAAGATAAGGGTTCATCCTCTAGAGGCAGAGGCTCGGCATATAGAAAGACGTTTACGCCAGTATCGACTCGCTCCGCGGCATCGGGCTCCTCGGAAGCATAGGGGGCGAGCCAGTTGTCTAGATCCGATACGAAGTCCGCGGCACGGTCTCGCACGTATGCCTCAAACTCCGGAATGATCTCGGGGGTTAGGCCGCGATCGGCCATTACGAACCGTTCGAGTCGCTTTTCCGGATGCTCCGGATGCATGTTGTACTCAAGGGTCGCAGCTAATCGAGACAAGGTCATTCCGAAGTGTTCGATGAGCCGGGGAGACGTGGGGTCATCCGACATGCTGAGAGACCGAGACACAGCGCGAAAGTGCTTCTCGCCCGACGGAGCGGCAGCGCCAGTACGGAGCAATTCCTGGAGAGCTAACCGTGGATCCGCTGCCGGATCGACGAGCGCGACTAAGCTTCGGAAGCAGCGGCCCCCAGGAGCGTCAAATTCCAGCTCAAGCGGAATGCCATATGGTCCCGAGTATTGAGGAACGGTATGCCATTTGTGCAGCACCTCTACCAACAGGGCTGCGAGCGTGGGGTTGGCTCTCGGGAGCGCCCCTTCGTTATCGATGTAGTAGTCTATCTCGCGCCTTGTGAGTCCAGTGATCATTGAGACGCGTTCTCGAGTCGCCGGCAACCGTCCCCTAGTGGAATTGCGGATCGCGCTCTCGACGTAAACACCCCGTGCGAGTTCCGCAAACTCGTCAAAGCGGATTCCGGCGCCAATGAGTAAACGCGCAATAGGTCGCAACACCCGCTGCAGCGCGACAAGCATTCGATTGCGCATCTCGGCGGATTTCATCGCGAGTTGGAGCGCTTGACTAAAGCGAAGTCCATTTCCCTGCGGGGCTGCACTAGGTCTGAAAGGGTTCGCGTATCCGGAGGCGTCTCAACATAGAGAAAGACGTTAACGCCAGCTTCCACACGAGCTCCTGAGAGATTCTTCGCGGCGCTATGAGCGACCCAATCATCAATGTCGGACATGAATTGAGTGGTACGGCTGTGCGCGTACGCCTCGAAACTCGGCAGCAGCTCGCGACGCAATCCCTTGTCGGCGAATACAAATCGCTCGAGACGCTTTTTCTCCGCGTTGACCGGATCAAGGTTATATTCCATTGTCCGGGCAAGCTGAGTCAGCCTACGTCCAAAATAATCGAGCCGGTAAGCAGTAAGTGCGTCAGGAAGGACAAACCAGCGTGCGATCGCTCGGAAGTGTTTTTCCCCAGAGTGCACGACGGAACCCGCCCGCAGCAAGTCTTCGAGCACGAGCCCAGCGCTTGCCGCCGGATCAACTTGCGCAACAATGCTCTTAATGCTGCGATCTTGCGGTGAGTCGAATTCGAGCTCGATAGGAATACCGTACGGACCTAGATAGTGTGGATCGGTATGCCATCTGTGCAAAACTTCAGGGATTATTAGTGCGAGAGTTGGCTGCGCCGTGGGCAGCACGTCTTCGTTCTCGAGATAGTAGTCAACCTGTTGACGGGTAAGGCCCGTCATCATTACCACCCGCTCACGTGTAGGAATGAAAGCTGGGCCTTTTCGGTCTCTAATCGCACTTTCGACGTACACGCCGCGGGCAAGATCGGCAAATTCCTGATAACTGATCCCAATTCGAATTAACAGTCTCACGATCGGCCACAGAACCTTCCGCACAGCGTACAGAAGCTGCTTGCGCGCATCGGTCGACAACCCAGGAACGGTTGGGGCCATAGTCAGGTCCGCTCCGCGGGATCGAACAGCCGCCGGTGTTCCAGAATGGCGTATCGGTCGGTCATACCTGCGATGTAGTCTGCCACGGCACGGGCGCGGCCGGCGGCTCCCTGCGCGGCTTCGCCGCGGGCGGCCGCCTCGCGATGCTCGGGGGGCATCAGCTGGATGTCGCTCAGAAAAGCCTCGAAGAGCTCCTTCAGCACGCGGCGGGCTTTGGCGGTCATGCGCAGCACCTTGTAGTGACGGTAGAGCCGCTCGCGCAGGAATTGCATCAGCTCGGCATGCTCCTCCCGGGCAGTGTCACTGAGGGAAATCAGAGGCTTGGGCTGGCTGCGGACTTCGTCGATGGAGGTCGGTCGGGCAGCCTCGAGCAGCGCCTGGCTGGTGCGGATCAGGTCGACGACGATGTGATTGATCATACGGCGAATGACTTCGTGGATCAGCCGCCGCTCGCCCAGGCCGGGGTACTTCGCCGTCACGATATCCAGCTGGCGGCGGAAAAGGCGAGTCGCGCGCAATTCCTCCAGATCGACAAGCTGCGCCCGAATGCCGTCGTCGACGTCGTGGTTGTTGTAGGCGATCTCGTCGGCCACATTGGCGATCTGTGCCTCGAGGCCGGGTTGCGTGCGCTGAAGAAAGCGCTCCCCCAGCTCGCCCAGCTCCCGTGCGGCCCGGGCAGAGCAATGCTTGAGGATTCCCTCGCGACATTCGAACGTCAGGTTGAGCCCGGGGAATTCCGCATAACGCTCCTCCAGCTCGTCCACCACCCGCAGGGATTGCAGGTTGTGCTCGAACCCGCCGTAGGGCCGCATGCAGTCGTTCAATGCGTCCTGTCCGGCATGGCCGAACGGCGTATGCCCCAAATCATGCGCCAGGCAGATGGCCTCGGTCAGCGCCTCGTTGACACCCAACGCCTGTGCTACCGAGCGCGCGATCTGCGCCACCTCGATAGAGTGGGTCACCCGGGTGCGATAGAGGTCGCCCTCATGATTCACGAACACCTGGGTCTTGTAGACCAAACGCCGGAAGGCGTTGGAGTGGATGATGCGATCGCGATCCCTCTGGTACTCCGTGCGGTATTCCGGCTTGGGCTCCGGATAGCGCCGCCCGCGGGAACTGTCGTCCCGTGCCGCATAGGGCGCCAGTATCTCTCCGCCGTGAATCGGTTCGCTCACAACCTACCCCAGGTGTGTCGCCAGGGTATGGCGCAGGGCGGGCTCGCCGTAATCCGCGGTCACGAAGGCACTGCCGATCCCGCGCAGCATCACCAGCCGGATCCTGCCCGCCTGGACTTTCTTATCGATTCGCATGTGCTCCAGAGCAACGTCGGGCCTAACGTTGGAAACGTGCGTCGGCAGGCCAGCGCGAGCTACCAGGCGAGTCACCCTATCCAGGTCTTCCGAGGTCAGGTGCCCCGACTCCCGGGACATGCAAGCCGCCATCACCAATCCCGCTCCTATCGCCTCGCCATGGAGCCACTCCTTATATCCCGTGGCCGACTCGAGGGCGTGGCCGAAGGTATGGCCAAGGTTGAGCAGCGCACGGTCGCCCTGCTCCCGCTCGTCCCGCCCCACGATCTCCGCTTTGATCTCGCACGACCGGCCGATCACGTGCGCCAGCGCCGCCGCATCACCCGCCAGCAGCGCGTCGATGTGCGCCTCCAGCCACGCGAAGAATCCGGCATCGCAGATCAGACCGTATTTTATGACCTCCGCCAACCCCGCCCGCAGCTCGCGTGGCGGTAGGGTGGCCAATGTCGCGGTATCGGCCACCACGGCAATGGGCTGATGGAAGGCCCCGATCAGATTCTTGCCGCCGGGATGATTGACCCCGGTCTTGCCACCCACCGAGGAGTCCACCTGGGCGAGCAGAGTCGTCGGCACCTGCAGGAAGGCCACGCCCCGCTGGTACGTTGCCGCGGCAAACCCGGCCATATCACCCACCACCCCGCCGCCCAGGGCAACCACCGCGCAATCGCGCCCGAAGCGGTTCGCCACCAGTACATCGAGAATCCGCGCCACGTTAGCCAGGGTCTTCTGGGACTCACCGTCTGGAAGGATGGTCGCGACGACTCGCCGCGGCCGCAGGCTGGTCTCCAGGGAAGCCAGATAGAGCGATGCCACGACGGTATTGCTGACGACCAGAAGGTCATGCGCGCGCAGGTGCTGCTCGAATACAGAGCGCTCGCCGAGCAATTCCTGCCCGATCAGGATCGGGTAGCTGCGGCTGCCGAGCTCCACGCGGAGGGTCTCCATGCCTGCAATCTAGCGAATCATCCGCACGATGTCCTCGGCAACGGACTTCACTCGCCGCCCATCGGTCCGAAGGGTGATGTCGGCGATCGAGCGGTACAGCGGATCACGCACCGCCATCAGCTCCGTGAGGCGGATCGCCGGATCCACATTGCTGAGGAGCGGGCGATGTCGCCCGTGCTGCACCCGCTCGACCTGCTGCTCGATCGAGGTCTCGAGGTAGACCACACAGCCTCGTTCCGCGAGCAGGCGCCGGTTCTCCGGCAGCATCACTGCGCCGCCGCCCGTCGCCATCACGATCCCCCTCAGCGCTACCAGAGCCCTTATGGCTTCATGCTCCCGCTCCCGGAAGCCCGCCTCGCCCTCTTTCTCGAAGATATAGGGGATATCCACCCCCGTGCGGCGCACGATTTCCGTATCGCTGTCGTAGAAAGGCGCGCCCAGATGCCGGGCGAGACTGCGCCCGACCGCGGTCTTGCCGGAGCCCATTGGGCCAATGAGGATGATATTGGGAGCGCTGCGCATAGCGGAGACGAAGCATAGCAAGCCGGCGACATCTGGCTCCGCTCGCGCATGCGGCGGATACCAATCAGTGCGCCATGCAGGGAGTGCCGAATGGCTGGCAAGCCGCACGACGAAGACACCAAAACGAAGGGGCCGCCCCAAGGGCGGCCCCTTCGTCCCGATCTGATTCCTTCTACGTCAATTCACCGGAAAGTTATCTGTCGTGAGCGTTTTCGTGCCTGCCGAAGTCACCTGAATGGTGATGTCTCCCGTAGGGCTCGACGGTACTGCCGTCAGGGAGATCGTGTACTGGTCGCCTGCCGCATTGCTGCTGCAGCCCTCCGTGAAAGAGGTGGACGTCGTGCTCAGGGTACCCACGGTACTCGCCGCCGTAACTGCAATTGTCGAGCCTGCGGAGATCGGGTTGACATCAATAGAACCCCCGCTGGGGGGCGTGTAATCGGCGTAGCTGCTCGAGATGGTGAAAGTGATCGTTCCCGTGCTACCCCCGCCGCCAGTGCTGGTATTGGGATTGGGCACAATCTGCCCGGAGGAGATTGCGAATGCACCCGTGGCGCTGGCGGGTACCACAGCTGCGCCGCCGGTGGACATGATGATCAGCGCCGATTGGCCAATCGCCAACGTATTGTCGGTGCACGTAGAGGTTGGCGAAGTTCCCGTGCAGGTAATGCCCACGAACACAGGCGGAGTCGGCGGCGGCGCGTATGGCTCGCCGGTCTGCGCAGGGAGGAAGTAATCGCCCAATACGTACGCGGAATTGGTATATGGACTTTGGGGAATAGGCAGCTCCTGCGAGTTGTCGTACGGATCACCGAGATTGACGAAGGCGTCGCCGGACTGATAGAACCCGCTGCCGCTGTTGTCTGTGAATGACTCCTCGCCGATTGCTGTTGCGATCAGCACGACGCGGCCAGGCTCGGCCGACTTCGAGGGAAAGGCCGTCGTCGGCGTCGGCTGCGGATTCTCGCTCGTCCAGGTGACCGTGTCGCCCGTGCCCTCGCAGGTGCCTGTTCCGCCCGCAGTCTGGCAGCTGGGCGTGATCTTGCCGCCATCGGTGTAGAAGCTCACCGACGTGTTGTTGAGAACAGGGTTGTTGTAGCGATCAGCAAGGCTCACCGTGATCGGAACGGTTACGCCTTCGAGATCCCATGCCTCTACGTTGGGGCACGCCGGGACAGTCGAGACTCCCTGGCTGGAATACGTGGCCGGACCAATCGCGACGGTGAACGTGTCGGAAGCAGGGATACCGGTCGACACAGTCAGCGAGGTCGATTGTGTGCTCAGCGCCGGTGAAGTGATGCTGGCGGTCACGGTCACGGGCGTATGCACCGTTCCGGAGCTCACTACAGTCTGCACGGTGCCATCAGCGGCCGAGGTAGCTGAGGCCGGCGAGAGGCTGAGACCGCCCACCGATGTATTTAGGGCGAAATTGACCGTAACTCCAGGCTTCGGCGCACCGGTGGAATCTTCCACCTGGAAAATAACTATGGACGTGGAAGTCTGCCCCGTCCCCTTCAGGCCGATCGTAGTGGGTGTGGCGGAGACGAACTGAATGGAGCCGGTCGCGGCCGTCGCGACATTGACGGTCGCCGTGGCGGTAAGACTGGCGCTTCCAACCGTGGCGCTTGCCGTGATGACATCGATCCGCTGCAGCCCTTGGCGGTGTACGTTGCATCCGCGGTTCCGGTCGCGGTGACGACCGTGTTGGCAGTTGCGCCTGCTGTGCTAGGGGCGGAGGCGGTGACGGCGGCAAGGCCCTGGGAGATGCAGGTCGAGCTGAAAGTAACCGTCACAGACCCTGCGGTATAGAGGGTTCCCGTCTGATCGACGATCGATACCTGCAGGCTGGTCGAGCCGCCGGCGGAAACGCTGGTGCTCGAAATACCGATCATTCCCGACTGGAAGCTGCTGCCGCTGCCATTGCCCATGGAGTACGTCGTAGTGGTCGTAGTCCCGGTGCCAGTGCCAGTGCCAGTGCCAGTGCCGGACGTCAGCGGACCGCTGCCTCCTCCTCCGCAGCTCGCCACTGCGAGCGCGACGGCCACCGCCATTACGATCGATAGAAACTTGCTCATGTTACATTCCACCCTGAATGCCGCTCGTGGCGGCTTCGGTCCACCATGCCTCAGTAAACGTTGACGCCCTGCCGAATGATCTTCGGCGTGACGAAAATCAGCAGCTCATCCTTGTTGTTGGTGCGATTCGTATTCTTGAAGAGCGTCCCCAGGATCGGGATGTCACCGAGCCAGGGCACCTTGTTCACGACGTCGCTGTCCTGGGTCGTGAGGATGCCGCCGAGCACGACGGTCTGTCCGTCGTTGACCAGTACCTGCGTCGTGACCTCGCGCGTATCGATCGCCGGCACGTTGACGCCGCCGGACTCCACGACCACCTGTCCCACCTCATCATCGCGAACATCGAGGTCGAGGATGATGCGATTGTCGGGCGTGATCTGCGGGGTGACCTGCAGCTGCAGCACCGCGTTCTTGAACGAGATCGAAGTGGCGCCGCTCGAAGCGGACTGCTGATATGGGATTTCCACGCCCTGCATGATCGTCGCCTGCTTTTGATTGGCGGTGATGACGCGTGGCGAGGAGATGTCCTTGGCCTCGGTTTCCGCCTCGGCGGCGGAGAGCTCGAGGTCGACGAGGTGCGACGCGGAGAGAATGCCCACGGCGATCGAGCCGTCGGGCGTGCCCACCGGCAGGTTTACGTTGTAGCGGTTAGCCGCGTTCGTTCCCGTTGGAACGCATACCGGGAACGGCGAGCCATTGGCCTGATCGTTGGTGAGCGCGGAGCTGATGATTGAGTCCGTGCCCGCCGCGGTTCCCGTAGTCGTCACGAGGCCCGTCTGACCATTCGCCGCCACGTCGGTGAAGCCCAGCGTCGAGCCGAGCTGTCGGTTGAAGTCGTCGTTGACCAGCACCACACGCGCCTCGATCTCAACCTGCCGTACCGGCACGTCGAGCCGCGCCACCAGGCGGTTGATCTGCTCCAGGTTCTCCGGCGTGTCCTGCAGAAGCAATGTGTTGGTGCGATCGTCGACAGCGACGTTACCGCGCTTGGAGAGCAGCGAGTTGCTCTGCGACTTGATGAGAGAGGCGAGATCGGCCGCCTTGGCGTAGTTGATCTGCAGGTATTCCGCGCGCAGCGGCTCGAGCTGCTCGACGGAGTTCTCCGTGGCCAGCTCCGCCTTCTGGCGCGCGGCCAGCTCCTCCTGCGGCGCCACGAGGATCACGTTGCCCTCGCGCACATCGCCGAGTCCCTTGGTCTGCAGAATGATGGCCAGGGCCTGATCCCACGGCACGTTCTGCAGCCGCAGGGTGACACTGCCGCCCACCGAGTCGCTGACCACGATGTTCTGACCGCTGGCGTCGGCCAGCAGCTGCAGCACCGCGCGCACGGAGATGTCCTGGAAGTTCAGCGTCAGACGCTCGCCGGTGTACTTGGCCCGCTGCGACTCCGCCTGACCCTTCTTCAGCGGCTGCAGCTCGATGACGTACTCATCGTTGGACTGGTAGGCCAGCTGATCGTATTCGCCACCGGCGTCGATCGCGATGCGCGAGCCATGGCTGCTGTTGGTGACGTCGAAATCCGTGACCGGCGTGCCGAAATCACTGGCGTCATAGCGGCGGGCCAGGTCAGCCGGCACCGCCGCGTTGGCGAAGTCGACCACGATCTGGTTGCCGACCTGCTGCAGGTTGATCGGAATGTGTGGGTCGGAGAGGCGAACGATCACCCGCCCGGAGCCGTCGGAGCCGCGTCGGAAGTCGATACTGCGGATCTCCCACGGCTGGGCCTCGCCACCGCCTGCGGCGGCCTCCGTGGATCCGGATGTAGCCGCGGCGCTCGCGCCGCCGTTGCCGCTCTGTACGTTCTCACCGAGACTCTGCGCTTCTGACTGGGCGTTCGCCGCGGCGCTCGCGCCCAGAGTGACCACAATGTCATTCCCCTGGCGCTCGATTTCGTAGGGCAGCAGGTGATCGAGACTCAGGACGAGGCGCGAGCGGTCCTTGGCCTCCGCCGCGAGGATCGAGTCGAGGCCACCCGACTGCACGTCGATGCGGCGCGAGGGCAGCGCGAGCGTGGTATTCGGCAGATCGATCGCGATCCGCGCCGGGTTGTCGATGGTGAAGGAAAGCGGCTGCGGGGCCGGTCCCGAGAGGTGCAGCGTGAGTTGCACGCGCTCGTTGGGGAGCGGTGTCACGTCGATCGACTGCAGCGCGGCTCCGTCCGCAGCCCAGGCGGCGCGGCTCGGCAGCGTCGCAAACGCGGCCAGGGCCACCAGCCAGGCGGCTGCGCTCAGGATCCGACACGTCGGGGAAAGGGATTTCATTGCTTGAGACTCCCTACTGGCTTAGGCCCAAAGCGGCCGGCCGTTTCATATAACCACCGAGGCCGTCGGGGACGATCTCGGTGAGGTCGATCTTGGAAGGTGAAATGTCGGTGATCACGCCGTCGTTCTGGCCCAGGTAGTTGCCGACGGTGACCCGGTGCACGATGCCATCCTTGGTTTCCACAAGGGCGTACGTCGTCCCGCGGATCTTCAGTGAGCCCACCATCTTCAGCGTATCGAGCGAGAACTGCTCCAGGAACTCACGCGGCCGCTTGGTGTCGCGCCGTACGGAGTTGAAGCCGGTTGCCTGGCTGGGCACGAAGGGCGAGCGCAGGCCCTGGTCGTCGTACACGTAGGTCTCGTAGGGCTTGACCTCGGGTAACGGGTCGACATGGCCGCCGGGTTGCGCCTTGGTCTGCTGGATGAACTGCTGCAGGTCGCTGTCGGCGCTGGAGCAGCCCGCGAGAGCGACAACGGCGGCGAACGCGAGAACGCAGGCGCGAGCGCCGCGGGTTCGCCGGAGAGTGTTTTGTTGCATTTGAATGACCACCCCGCTTGCTCCTCAGTGGCCCGGATGGGCAAACTTCGTTTTGCCGTGCGCCTCCGTCATCTCATCCTGGTCGAGATAGCGGTAGGTCTTGGCGGTGAGGGTCAGAGTGAGATCGTCGTAGCCGCTGCTGCCGCTGGTCGGCTGGATGTCGATGTCATGCAAGGTCACGATTCGCGGCAGCGCGGCGATGCCGCTCACGAACTCGCCGAACTGGTGATAGCTGCCGGTGAGCACCATCTTGATGGGCAGCTCGGCGTAGAAATCCTGCGCCTGCTCGGGCTGCGGCTGGAAGAGCTTCTGTTGCAGGCCCGCGGCCAACGCCGTCTGCGAGATGTCGACCAGCAGGTTCGGCACCTCGGTCCTGCCCGGGAGTTGGCGCAGCAGCGCGCCGAAAGACCGTTGCAGATCCTTCAGCTGGTTCTTGTAGACGGCGAGGTTGACCGCCTGAGCGTGCTTCTGCTGATACTCCTGCCGCAGCGATTGCTCCTGGCTCTCCTTCTGCTGCAGCTCCGGCCGCACATCCGTCCAGACGAAGAAATAAACCAGCAACAGAGTCAGCACGATGAACGTCGCGCCCACCGCGGCCGCCAGGACCGGCAGCGGCCAGCGCCCGGGATCGCGCGGATCGAGGTCGCGCAACTCCTCGAGGAAGTTGAGGTTCAGATTCATCTTACGGCTCCCCCGCGTTTGCCACGACGCCCGGGTCATTGCCGCCCGCGGCATCGCCCACGGTCTGGTCGGCATCGAGCGTGAAGCTCGAGCCGAACGCACCCGGCGCGGACTGGATCACCTCGAGGGTGGGATTCTTCATCCACTGCGACGCATCGATGTTGCGCATGAAGGCCGACACCCGCGTGCTCGACTGAGCCACGCCGCTGAACTTCAGGTGGTCGCCCGTCTGCGTGACGCTGGTGAGATAAACGCCATCCGGCAGCGTCTTCACGATCTGGTCGAAGAGATGCACGATCGCAGGTCGCGAGCGCTGCAGCTTCTCGATGATCTGCATGCGTGCGATGAACTGTTGCTTGGTCTGCTGGAGGTCGTTGATCTCCTCGATCTGCCGATCGAGGATCTTGATCTGCACCGTCAGCATCTCGTTGCGCGAGTCCTGCCCGTCGATCATGGCGTTGTAGAGCAGGTATACCGCCACCGTCACCACGCAGGCGCAGAGGGTGGCGACGCCGAGGGCAACCAAAAAGTTGAGCTTGCGCTCCCTGCGCTTCGCCTCTCGGTGGGGGAGTAGGTTGATGCGCGGCATATCAGTCGAAGCTCCGCAAGGCTAGTCCGCACGCCGTCAACAGGGCGGTCGCATCACGCTGCACCGCCTGCGCCTTGGCGCGCGAGGAAAGCTTCATTTGTCCGAGCGGCTCGCCCTTCTCGGCGGCGATACCGACGCGGCTCGAAATCACCTCGGCGACGCCCGGAATGTTGGCGCAGCCGCCGCAGACCAGGATCTTTTCCGGCTGCTCGCGGCCGGAGCCGGAAGCAAGGTAGAACTGCAGCGAGCGGCTCACCTGTTGGGTCATGTCGTCGATGAAGGGGTCGAGCACCTCGCCCTGGTAGTTGCCGGGTAGGCCGCCTTCCTTCTTCGCCCGGCCCGCCTCCTCCATGGCCAGTCCGTAGGTGCGCATGATCTCCTCCGTGAGCTGCTGCCCGCCGAAGGCGAAGTCACGCGTGTAGACCACCTTGAGATTGCGCAGAACGCTGAAGGTGGTACTGCTCGCGCCGAAGTCGACCACTGCGATGGTCCGGTCGATTCCTCCGTCCGGCATCTGGTGCGTCATGAGCTTGCAGGCGTTCTCCAATGCAAACGCCTCGACGTCGACTATCTTCGCGGACAGCCCGGCCGCCCTTACCGCGGCTTGGCGCTGCTCGACGTTCTCCGTGCGCGTAGCCACGAGGAGGACGTCGTTGGTCTCGGGGTCCTTCTCGGACGGCCCGAGCACCTCAAAATCGTAGCTGACCTCGTCCATCGGGAAGGGGATGTACTGGTCGGCCTGCATTTCCACCTGCGCCTCGAGGTCGTTGGCGCGCAGCGCCCGCGGCATCTGGATGACCTTGGTGATGGCGGCATCGCCGCTGATCGCCACGGCCACTTCAGTGCTTTTCGCCCCGGAACGCTTGACCGCCCGGCGGACGGCTTCCCCCACAGCCTCGGCGTCCACGATGGCCTTCTCGTTGATTGCATTCTGGGGCGTAGGCTCGGCCGCATAGGCCTCGACCCGGTACTGCCCCCCGGACATGGTAATCTCGATCAGCTTGACCGAGGAAGTGGTTATGTCAAGTCCCAAAAGGGGCCGGTGCTTGCGCTGAAGGAGGAACATTATTATTTCCTTTTCAGGTACTTACGCCTGAAAACGACCGCCCCGTATGAATACCCGACGCACTATATATCAGCGCAAAGTTAAATTGAACGTGAGCCGGCTCACGGAAACAGGCGATTGCGTCCTGGAGGGGCTGGAGCCGGGCACGCAAAGTGCCTGCGACGTCACAGAGGGCGGAGCCCGCCCGCCTTTGCCCGAGGCAAATGTGTAGGGTCTCCCGCAGGCCGCCGCGGGTGGCCTTGAGGCAGAAGAGGAGAGCGATAAGAGTTGCCGGTGCCGTACCCAAGCATTCTGGAGACGCGCCTTCGATCGGACGGCCCACGCGCGCAGCGAAGACGGTCTAGAAACCAGACCGGCAACCCCGCTGTCATAGGCACATGTGTCCCGTAGACCGGAGGCTTTGCGTCCCCACCTTTCGGTGAGTTTGCCCTGAAACGGGCGCTACTATGCATAGCCCCCGCGGGGAGCGCAAGCAGAGAGAGTCGTTTTCTGTGAAATGGAAACAGGTTCGAATTCCGGCTGTCGCCCTGAGCGGTGTGATGTTGATCACACTTCTCGGGCTATATGTCTACGCCTGCAGCTATGTGTATCTGCAGCCGTCCCTGCCGACGAGCGCGCAGATGCGCAACGTGGAGCTGAAAGTCCCGCTGCGCATCTACACGTCAACGGGTGATCTGATCGCGCAGATCGGCGCCCAGCAGCGCACTCCCGTCAACTACGATCAGATTCCGCCGCTGCTGCGCAACGCGTTTCTCGCCGCGGAGGATCATCGCTTTTTCCAGGAAAGCGGCATCAGCTTCCTGAGCATCGCGCGCGCGGCGATGGTCGATCTGATCGCGGGCAAGAAGGTCCAGGGCGGCAGCACGATCACCATGCAGGCCGCGCGCAACATGTTTCTCACGCTCGACAAGACCTTCCGCAGGAAGCTGCAGGAGACCTTCGTCACCTATGAGATGGACCACGAGTTCACCAAGCAGGAGATCTTTCAGCTCTATCTCAACAAGATCTTCTTCGGCCAGCGCTCCTATGGCGTCGCGGCCGCGGCGCAAACCTACTTCGGCAAGGGCCTGGATCAGCTGACGGTGGCCGAGGCCGCCACGCTGGCGGGGATTCCGCAGGCGCCCTCGCTTTACAACCCGATCATCCATCCGCACCTCGCCGTCGCACGGCGCTCGTACGTGTTGCAAAGAATGCTCGATCTCGGCTACATCGACGCCGCCACCGCACAGACCGCCAACCATTCGCCCATGGACGCCAGCCTGCATGCGCCGCATGTCGATGTCGACGCGCCCTACGTCGCGGAGTTGGTGCGGCAGCAGATGGAGCAGTCGTACGGGCCCGCGGCCGAGACCGCCGGCTACCGCGTCTATACGACCATCGACGGCCGGCTGCAGGGCCTCGCCAACCGTGCGGTACAGCTCGGACTGATCCAGTATGACCGGCAGCAGGGCTGGCGCGGCCCCATCGGCCACACGGTGCTCGCGGCCGGCGCCACTCCGGCGCAGCTCGAGCAGTTGGTTGACGAGTACACGCCGATCGGCATGCTGTTGCCGGCGGTCGTGGTGAAGCTCGGGACACAGGACGCTGGTGTCTACATCAGATCGCGCGGCTTCGCCGACATCGACTGGAGCGGTCTCTCCTGGGCTCGCAAGGCGTTGGGCGAGGATGCGCTGAGTGCCTCGCCGAAGGCTGCCGCGGACGTCGTGGCGCCTGGTGACGTCGTGTACGTGGTCGCGGACAAGCAAGGCCATGCGCAGCTCGCGCAAGTGCCGCAGGCGCAGAGCGCGTTTGTGGCGATGGATCCCAACGACGGCGCCATCTCCGCGCTCGTCGGCGGCTTCGATTTCTTCTCCAACAAGTTCGATCGCGCGACCCAGGCGGAGAGGCTCCCGGGCTCCGGATTCAAGCCCTTCTTCTACTCGGCGGCGCTCGAGGACGGCTACACGCCCGCGAGCACGCTCCTCAATGCGCCGGTCGTGGTCGGAGGCGAGGGCCTGGAGGCGACCTGGCGGCCGGAGAACGACACTCGCTCCTTCAGCGGGCCGGTGCGCCTGCGCGTGGCGCTCGCCCACTCGCTCAACCTGGTCTCCATCCGCCTGCTGCGCGACATCGGGTTGCCCTATGCCACCCAGTACGTCAGCCGCTTCGGCTTCGACCCGAGGAGCGTGCCGCAGAACCTGACCCTGGCTCTCGGCACGTTGCGAGCGACGCCGCTGCAGATGGCTGCAGCGTACTCGGTCTTCGCTAACGGTGGCTTCAAGATCGAGCCGTATTACGTCGACCGGGTGGAGGATGCCTCGGGGAAAGCCGTGTGGCAGGCAGCCCCGAAAATGGCCTGCGCGCTCTGTGTCGCTCCGGCTTCGTCCAGTGATCTCAAGTCCGCACCTACTGCGGCGGCGCTGCTCGCCGAGGGAGAAACGGCTCATGGTGGTGTCGGCCCGCTGCCGCCGGGCGTCCTCGCGCCGCAAGTCATCACGCCGCAAAACGACTACCTCATGACCTCCATGATGAAGGACGTCATCAGATACGGCACCGCCGTAAAAGCGCTCTCTCTGAATCGCGACGACATCGCCGGCAAGACTGGCACCAGCAACGACTACCGTGACGCGTGGTTCAACGGCTACACGCCGCAGCTGGAGGCCACCGTGTGGGTCGGGTATGACGACGATCGGCCGCTCGGCGCGGGCGATGAGGGCGCACACACGGCGCTGCCCATCTGGATCCACTTCATGCGCTACGCTCTCCAGGGCGTAACACAGTGGCAGCGCCCCATGCCGCCGGGTATCGTGACGTTACGCGTCTCACCTCAGACGGGCACGTTGGTGAGCGATGAAAATCCAGACGGCATCCCAGAGGTGTTCATGGCCAACCACCTGCCGACGGCGGCCCCCGGGCCGGGCTCGACAGCACAAGGCACACAGACTCAATCCGGCGCCGAATCGATATTCTGACGGCCATGGCGAAGAGATACCCGACACCCCGCGGCGACAATCTGCGGCGTGCGCTGGCGCAGGAAGCGGCCCGCATCATGGCGGAGCACGGGATCCGCGACTTCTTCGTCGCCAAGCGCAAAGCGGCGGAGAGGCTCGGCGTCCACGACAGTGTCGCCGCGCTACCGAAGAATACCGAGATCGAGACCGCGCTCGCGGAGTACCAGCGCCTGTTCGGCCGCGAGTCGCATGTGGAGTCGCTGCAGGCGCAGCGGCGCGCGGCGCTCACCGTCATGCAACAGCTGCGGGAGTTCGAGCCGCGCCTCGTCGGCCCGGTGCTGAGCGGCACGGCGACCGAGCACTCAGGGGTACAACTTCACCTGTTCGCCGATCGCGCCGAATCCGTCGCGCTCAAGCTGATCGACCACGGCATCGCGCATGAGGTAACGGAGCGGCGCGTGCGCATGAGCGCGGAAAGGATGCTCGCGTACCCGGGACTGCGCTTCGAGGTTGAGGATCAGGCGATCGAGGTCACCGTCTTCCCGACGGATGGCATCCGTCAGGCGCCGGCGAGCCCGGTCGACGGCCGGCCGATGAGACGGGCTAACGCGGTCGAGGTAGAGCAGCTACTCGAGCCGTAGCTGCCGCTCCTTACTTGGCGGCCGCAGCGACGCCGTACTTCTTGCGGAACTTGTCGACGCGCCCCGCGGTGTCGACGATCTTCTGCTTGCCCGTATAGAACGGATGGCAGGCAGAGCACACTTCCACCTGCAGGTCGTGGCCAAGCGTGGAGCTCGTCTTGAACGAGTTCCCGCAGGTGCAGGTGACCGTGATCTCTTTGTACGCAGGATGGATATCGGCTTTCATGGCGGTCTTCGGGCGTGTGGCGGTCCGGCCCTACATGGGGACGGGCGCCGTCGGTTCAAAGGGTCGGGAAGTTTAGCGGTCGATTCCGACCGCGACAAGCGTTTCCGAAACGGCCTTTCGGGACGGCTCGCGCCATCCGGATCTACGGCCTAGCCCGAGGCTCCCTTATCCACAGAAGCTGTGGATAACTCTGTGAGTGAGCGCCCCGCCAAGGGCAAAATTTCCCGGCTATATTGCATATTTATTGCAATGGCTAAAAAATGACCAGCTATTTTTGACCTGCTTTATCAAAGGCTTGCGACCACTTCATTGACCTACATGGTCGGTATGACGGCTAATTTGCTCATTTTACGTTGCCACCTGCCGCACCTGTGAATAAAGCGCGTCCGGCAAGCGCAGCCGGAGCCTGCGGAGAGGTTGACAATTCCGATTGACCATCGGCTCTCGGGATTTCCGTCACAAAACGTAACAAGACGTCATTGAGGAATCGCAGGCCGAGCGGGCTCGTCTGGTAGCACGTTCCCGAGGTGACGATCAAGCCCTCGGCGGCAAGATCCGCCATGGTTTCGGCAACGCTTTCCCAGGGCAGTCCCGTTCTGCCGGTGAAGGTGGGCACCTCGAATCCCTCCACCAGCCGCAGCGCATTCAGCATGAATTCGAACGGCAGCTCATGCAACGGAACCGGCGCGCGCGTGAACGTTCCGCGTCCAGCGGCTGACAGGTACCGGCGGGGCTCGCGCATTTGAGTGGTGCGCACCACCTCTCCGGAGCCCGGCAGGCTCAGTTTCCCGTGGGCTCCGGCGCCGATCCCCAGATAGTCGCCAAAGGACCAGTAGTTGAGATTGTGGCGGCACCGCTGGCCGGCAGCGGCGTAGGCGGAGACCTCATACTGAGTAAACCCTGTCTGCTCCAGACGCTCGCGGCAGGCATCAAGCATTGCGTCCACCACGTCGTCGTCGGGCAGGAGCGGCGGACGGCCGGCGAAGACGGTACCCGCCTCGATCGTGAGCTGGTAATGGGAGAGGTGGCTAGGGCCGAGTGCCAGGGCCTCATCGACGTCGCGCAACGCCGCGTCAACGTCCTGGCCGGGCAGGCCATACATGAGATCGATGTTGAAATTGGCGACGCCGGCAGCGTGCAGCTCGGCCGCGGCGCGGCGCGTCTCCTCGGCGCAGTGAATGCGCCCGAGCGCCGCCAGGCGCGCATCGTCGAAGGACTGCGCGCCGAGCGAGACTCGATTGACGCCCGCCGCGCGATATTCGGCGAACCGCCCGCGCTCGATGGTCCCGGGATTCGCCTCCAGGGTCACCTCGAGGTCGGTCGCAAGCGTGAGCTGCCGTCGTGCCGACTCCAGGAGCAGCGCGATGGCGTGCGGTGAGAACAGGCTCGGCGTACCGCCGCCGAAAAAAATGCTGCTGACCTCGCGGCCTGCCATTTCCGGCGCCTGCGCCGCGAGATCGCGCTGCAGCGCAGCGACGTAGCTTTGCTCCTCGAGCTCTCCGCGAAGAGTGTGCGAGTTGAAATCACAGTACGGGCACTTGCGGACGCACCAGGGGAAGTGCACGTAGAGCGCCAGTGGTGGAGTTTCGAGCACAGGCATATTGCAATTGACAGCGCGGGGGCGCCCGGGTTTAACCAGGGTTCAGGCTTCCGAAGCCGTGAATGTTAAGGCTCGTTAATATTACCCGCCGGTAGGGCTGTGTGGCGCAATTGCGTCTTGATTCGGAGCGCGGACCGTGTAAACCTTCCGCCTCTCCCCCGCTGGCGCCAGCCCTTAACGCAAAGCGTCCACCGAATGACAGAGAAGACATTCGAGCTCGTCGATCGAGTCTCCGACCACAAGGTCACGTTGCCCGTCCGTCCGGGCACTATCGGCCCTGCCGTCGTCGACATTGCGGCGCTCAACAAGGAGCTCGGGGTCTTCACCTACGATCCCGGATTCGGCGTCACCGCCTCGTGTGAGAGCCGGATCACCTACATCGACGGCGATGCCGGCGTGCTGCTCTATCGCGGCTATCCCGTGGAGCAGCTGGCAGAGAAAAGCTCGTTCATGGAGGTCTCGTACCTGCTGCTGCACGGCAATCTCCCGACGCGCAAGCAGATCGAGGAGTTCGAGGGCAGCATCCGTCATCACACGATGATCAACGAGTCGCTGCTGCGCTTCTTCCACGGGTTCCATTACGACGCGCACCCGATGGCGATGGTCTCCGCGGTAGTGGCGTCGATGTCCGCGTTCTATCACGACACGATGGACATCTATAACCCGCGGCAGCGCGAAATCTTCGCCCACCGCATCATCGCCAAGATTCCGACCATTGCCGCGGCCGCTCACAAGCACGCTCTCGGCCAGCCTTACGTCTACCCGCGCAACGACCTCGACTATTGCAGCAACCTGCTGCACATGCTCTACGCCGTTCCGTGTGAGCCGTACCACGTCGACCCTGTTGCGGCGGAGGCCCTGGACCTTCTCTTCATCCTCCACGCCGATCACGAGCAGAACGCGAGCACTTCGACGGTGCGGCTCGCGGGAAGCACCGGCGCCAACCCGTACGCCGCCATCTCAGCGGGTGTCTCCGCGCTTTGGGGCCCGGCGCATGGCGGTGCCAATGAGGCGGTGCTCGCGATGCTGGAGCAGATCGGGACCGCCGACAATATCCCGAAGTTCCTCGGCTTGGCGAAGGACAAATCCAGCCACTTCCGCCTGATGGGCTTCGGCCATCGCGTCTACAAGAACTTCGATCCGCGCGCCAAGATCATCCGGGAAATGTGCCACAAGGTGCTGGCGCGCCTCGGCCGCTCGGACAGTCCGCTGTTCGAGCTGGCACTGCGTCTCGAGGAGATCGCGCTCAAGGACGACTATTTCATGGAGCGTAAGCTCTACCCTAACGTCGATTTCTACTCGGGCGTCATCTACAGCGCGATTGGCATCCCGCGCTCGATGTTCACGGTGATGTTCGCCATCGCGCGCACGGTGGGCTGGGTCGCTCACTGGCAGGAGATGATCGCCGACCCCGCGATGCGTATCGGCCGCCCGCGCCAGCTGTACACCGGCCCGACGCAACGCAACTACGTGGAGATCGGCAAGCGCGCCTGACGGCTCGTCACTCGAGCGCGGCTCGAGGCGGCCCGGATCATCACTCGGCGTTCGAACCTGCTCGCGGTGGGCGCGGCTATCTCGCGGTGCCCCCATTCGCGTGGCTCTGTTCGACGATCGACTCGAGGTCGAAAACCCGGGTCTGCTCCCGTTCGGCCTGACCGTTGCCGATCTGCCACTGGCGGTGTCCAAGCTACGCAACCGGGTGATTGGGCGCGTGCTTCACGAGCTCGGCCTGGTCGAGCAGTGGGACAGCGGAATCCAGCGCCTGATAGCAGCGTGCCGTGAGGTCGGCCTTACAACGCCGGTATTCGAGGAAATCGGGTTCACACGCACCCGGCTTGGCAACCTCGTGGCGCGGGTTGGTGCGCCACTTGGGTACTGGACTGCAGGACCCCCGTCGCCGCTACTATGCTCAAGAATGACGATTCCCGATAAGACTGCCACCATGAATTGAAATCGACCATCCCGGAAGTCCGCACCTACATGCCGAAACAGACCAAGAAAGCAGATACGACCGCCAACCTCGGCTTCGAAGCGAAGCTCTGGGCTGCCGCCGATGCGCTGCGCAACAACATGGACGCGGCCGAATACAAGCACGTCGTCCTCGGCCTGATCTTCCTCAAGTACATCTCCGACGCGTTCGAGGCCAAGCACACCGAACTCGAAGCGCAGCAAGCCGAAGGCGCCGACCCCGAAGACCGCGACGAGTACCGCGCCGCCAGCATCTTCTGGGTGCCCAAAGAGGCACGCTGGTCGCACCTGAAGGCGAGCGCGCCGCAGCCCACCATCGGCACGCTGGTGGACGACGCGATGGCCGCTATCGAGCGCGACGACCCCTCGCTCAAGGGCGTACTACCCAAGGACTACGCCCGCCCCGGCCTCGACAAGCAGCGCCTCGGCCAGATCATCAACCTGGTGAGCAACATCGCACTCGGCAGCGCCGCCGACCGATTAGATGTGCGCAAGGCATTCAATCGGCTGATGCGAGCAGTCCTGCTGCGCATTCCTGCGCCTTACTTTGAGAACCGCTCCCTCGCCGCCCTCCGCGATGCACTTCTGCCCAAGCTCATCTGCGAGCTGCGGATCAGAGACGCGGAGAAGTTCATAGGGGGAGCGGCATGACGGGGGAAAGCCCTGGCGGTGAAGTCCTCGTCTATGAGGCGCCGGACGGCGGCGTGCGGGTCGACGTCCGGCTCGATCGCGACACGGTCTGGTTGACTCAAGACCAGCTGAGCGGGCTGTTCGGGCGTGAGCGCTCAGTCATCACGAAGCACGTCCGCAACGTGTTCCGGGACGGTGAGCTGGACCCTGGGGCAACGTGTGCAAAATTTGCACAAGTTCAGATCGAGGGAGGGAGGACCGTCAATCGGGAGGTCGAGCACTACAACCTTGACGTGATCATCTCCGTCGGCTACCGCGTCAAATCCGCTCAGGGCACGCGTTTCCGCCAGTGGGCCACTGCGACCCTGCGCGAGCATCTGGTGCGGGGCTATACCCTCAATCGTCAGCGCTTCCACCAGAACGCCGCCGAACTGGAGACGACGCTCGCACTCGTACGCAGGGCTGCGGCCGGCCAGGCGCTGACCACTGACCAGGGGCGCGGGCTCGTCGATGTCATCGCCCGCTACACGCAGACCTTCCTCCTGCTGCAGCGCTATGACGAGGGGTTGCTCATCGAGCCCAAAGGCAACCCAGGAGGCGTGCTGCCGCCCGCGAACGAGGCGCGCACCGCGATTGCACGGCTCAAGTCCGATCTGCTCGCGCGCGGCGAGGCCAGCGACCTCTTTGGCTGCGAGCGCGAGGACGGTCTGGCCGCCCTGCTCGGCAATCTCGATCAGAGCGTCTTCGGCGAGCCCGCTTATCCGACGATGGAGTCCGCGCACCTTCTCTACTTCGTCATCAAGAACCATCCCTTCTCCGACGGCAACAAGCGCATCGGCTCCTTCCTGTTTGTCGACTTCCTGAACCGCAACGGCAGGCTGTTCCGCGACGGCGAGGTTGTGATCAATGATGTGGGCCTCGCGGCACTCGCGCTGCTGGTCGCCGAATCCTTGCCGAAGGACAAGGATGTGATGATTCGGCTGGTGATGAACATGTTGGCGGAACGCGCTGCATGAGCGGGTTCACCGAAGGCCCGAACATCGCCGCAGGCGAGCCCGGCGAGCTGCGGGTGAACGACGCGGCGCGGTATGTGGAGGCGTCGGCGCCGTGACGCCCGACCAGCTCTCCGCCCTCGCCGCCGCCGGCGAATCCGAGTCGCTGGAATTCAAGAAATCCACCGCCGAGAAGGACCGCGCCTGCCGCACGCTCTGTGCCTTCGCGAACGGCCAGGGTGGCCGATTGCTGTTCGGAGTCACACCGTCAGGCAAGCTGATCGGCCAGACGGTCGCCGACCGCACGCTGGAAGATCTGGCCCAGGAGTTTCAGGGCTTCGAGCCACCGCTGTTCCCTACGGTGGACCGGGTGACCCTCTCTGCGGGGCACGAGGTGCTGGTGCTGACCGTGTCGCGCAGCGCAGGGGTGCCAGTGTCCTTTCGAGGAATCGCCTATGAGCGGATGCTGAACACCACGCGGACCATGCCGCGCGAGACCTATCAGCGGCTGCTGCTGGAGGAGATGCACGCCGTCGAGCGATGGGAGAACCGGGCCGCCGTGGGCTGGGATGCTTCCCGGCTCGACACCCGCGAGATGGTGCTGACGCTGGAGGAATCCATCCGCCGCGGTCGCATCGACGACCCCGGCACGCGCGAGCCGCTGGAGATCCTGCGGGGGTTGGGGCTGCTTGTGGAGGGCAACCGCGTCTCGCGCGCTGCCGTGGTGTTGTTCTGCAAAGATGAGGAGCCTCTGCCGGACTTCCCTCAGTTGCTGCTCAAGGTGGCGCGGTTCAAGGGACTGATCCGCGACGAGTTCCTCGACAATCGCCAGTTCACCGGCAACGCATTTGGCTTGATGCGCCGCGCTGAGCGCTTCCTGATCGAGTCGCTGCCCATCGCTGGACGCATCGTCCCAGGACGCATGGAGCGCGAAGATACGCCCTTGCTACCGGTGGAAGCGCTTCGCGAGGCACTCGCCAACGCGTTTGTGCACCGTGACTACGCCATTGGCGGCGGTTCGGTAAGCGTCGCACTCTACGACGATCGACTGGAGATCATCTCCACCGGCGACCTGCATTTCGGTCTGACGCCCGAGGCTCTCTTCCGAGAGCACGAGTCCAGGCCCTGGAATCCCATGATCGCCCGCGCCTTCTACCGGCGGGGAATCATCGAGACGTGGGGGCGAGGCACCCTGAAGATCGCCCGGCTCATGCGGGAGGCGGGGCAGGAACCCCCTACCGTCTCCGTTCGGCCGGGTGCGGTTGTCATGACTTTCGGATTCGCTGCGGCAACCGCCCCAGGAGCACCCAGAACGCACCTCGGAGACACCGAGAAAACGACAGGGAAAACGACAGGGAAAACGACAGGGAAAACGACAGGGAAAACTCCGGCGGCAGTTCTGCAGCTCCTGGCGGAGGACCCGAATCTCTCGGTTCCACAAGTCGCCGCACGTCTGAAGAAGTCCGAGCTCACCATTCATCGCGCCATCCGCAAGCTGCGCGAGTCCGGTCGCCTGATGCGCGTCGGCCCGGACAAGGGCGGCTACTGGAAAGTGCTCTAATGAGCAACTTCCTGGTGATAAACATACCGGGAGGTCCACAGCAGTGAGCGGCTTCACCGAATCCGTCGTCGAAGACGCCTACCGATACAGGGTTGGAAGGAAGTGGCCATTCGTGGCCAAAATCACTAGAAATGCAGGGTATTCAGGACGGCGATGGATGCGCCTCGACGCCCCTGAACTCTATTCCGCGTTCTGCACCTGCTCGCCGCGAGCAGTCCTATCTCATTGACCCATAAACGATTTAGCCGATTGGCCGACGGGTCAGCTACGACTCTAGCTACACCCTTGCCCTGCCTTGGCCTTTAGCAGTGGACAAGCTGACAAGCCAGGCTTTGAACTGCGAGGCTACTGCGGCGCCGATGGCTTCATAGGTACGTTGCGGTGCTCCAGACGTTGAGTAAAAATACTCAACGACATGAGTAAATCTGCAGCCGAGTACCGACGCCCCCAAGCTGCCGTGCTGGCCGAGCGGCTGGCCGAGCCGCGCCGGTTTCTGCACGTCGTCGCCGGTCCACGCCAGGTCGGCAAATCCACCCTGGTCCAGCAGGTCACTGGGGAACTGAGCCTGCCCGTTCGATATGCCAGCGCCGATGAGCCGACGCTTCGAGGCGCGGACTGGATCAGCCAGCAGTGGGAGGCGGCGCGACTGGAGGCAGCGCGTGAGGCCGGTGCCGTGCTCGTGCTGGATGAGATCCAGAAGATCCCTTCGTGGTCGGAGACGGTCAAGCGACTCTGGGACGAGGACACGCGCAAGAAGCGACCGCTCAAGGTCATACTATTGGGCTCGGCGCCGCTGCTCATGGCGCAGGGTCTCACGGAGAGCCTCGCCGGTCGGTTCGAAACACTGAGGCTCCCGCACTGGTCCCTCGCAGAGATGCGTGCGGCCTTCGATTGGTCCTTGGAGCAATACCTCTACTTCGGCGGCTACCCCGGTGCCGCGCCCCTCATAGGCGATCCGGGCCGCTGGGCGCGTTACATCGCAGACAGTCTCATCGAGACATCCATCGCGCGCGATGTACTGCTGCTGACCCGCGTCGACAAGCCGGCACTGCTGCGCCGGCTCTTCGAGCTCGCCTGCCGCTACTCGGGCCAGGTTCTCTCCTACACCAAGATGATCGGGCAGCTGCAGGACGCCGGCAACACCACGACGCTCGCGCATTACCTCGACCTGTTGGCCGGCGCCGGGATGGTCTGCGGGCTCCCAAAATACGCGAGCGACACGGCGCGCAGCCGGGGATCGAGCCCGAAGCTGCAGGTGCTCAATACCGCGCTCATGACGGTGACGGCCGGCGTCAGCCCGGAAGAGGCACGCTCGGATCGGGAATTCCGCGGGCGGCTCATCGAATCGGCGGTCGGCGCACATCTGGCAAATGCCGCAGCTATCGGCGAGTGCGAGGTCTACTACTGGCGCGACCGAGGGCATGAAGTCGATTTCGTCGCTAAAGCCCGCTCAGGACTGACCGCCATTGAAGTGAAGAGCGGCCGAGCGCCACAAGCTCATCCCGGTACGGGAGCCTTTGCGGCAGCGTTCAGGGTAAAGCGTACACTGCTCGTCGGTGGTGACGGCATCGCGCTCGAGGACTTCCTGAAACGACCAGCCGCTGAATGGCTGGCGCACTGACGATCACCAGAGGATGACGGATATGACGCGACGACAACGCGTACCAGGCTCCAGAGAGGGAGGAGCGAAACGAGCTTCCAGGCCTCCTCTTGCGGAACTGCGGGACGCGTTGCGCCGATTCGCAGCGGAACGCGACTGGGATCAATTCCATTTCCCAAAGAATCTGGCGATCGCGCTCAGCGTTGAGGCCGCCGAGCTGCTCGAGCACTTCCAATGGCTTCCAGACGCCGAATCGGCTGCGCCTTCCGCAGAGGCCCGCGCCAAGATCCGGGAAGAGCTTGCGGACGTATTCCTGTATCTCATCCGCCTAGCGGACAAGCTCGACATTGACCTGGCCGCCGCCGCCTTCGACAAGTTGGCAGTCAACGCTAGAAAATATCCCATACATAAGGCGCGCGGCAGTAGTAAAAAATACACGGACCTCTGAGCACCCGCCGCCGTGATCATCTATCAGAATGACAAGACAGGATTTTTGAAAGATGCATTCGCCAAGGACATTGAGGACATCATCCTCCGGGCATTCAAGGTCCGCACCGGCAGAACCGTGGCAGTCTCGGAAGTGCGCTCCTGGAAGGAGTCCCTCGTCGCGTTGGCCAAGGTCCTCAACGACGATGGCATTCCCGGAGACTGCGGCGTCGCTATCGAATACGGCATTCCGCAGACGGCGAAGCGGATCGATTTCATTCTGTCGGGCCAGGACGGTCAGCGCGCCGAACAGCTGATCATCATCGAGCTCAAACAGTGGCAGAGCGCCCACAAAACGGACCGGGATGCCATCGTGACCACCCGATTCTCTAACGGTGAGCGCGACGTAAGCCACCCATCCTACCAGGCCTGGTCGTATGCGTCGCTCCTCAAGAACTTCAATGAAACGGTCTACGAAGATGACATTGCCCTTCAGCCCTGTGCCTACTTGCACAACTACATCGATGACGGTGTGCTCACAGATCGTTTCTACGAACACTATGTGAGCCTCGCTCCACTCTTTCTGAAGGGGGAGGCAGAACGGGAAAGGCTGCGCCATTTCATCAAACAGCATGTCCGATACGGCGATGGACTATCCATGCTGTACCGAATTGAGAACGGCCGGATCCGGCCGTCCAAGAGCCTGGTCGAAAGTCTCGCTGGGATGCTCGCTGGCAGACCCGAGTTCATCCTGGTTGACGACCAGAAGGTGGTTTACGAAGCCGCGCTATCGCGAGCTTCTGTGGCCAGCGAACAATCGAAGCAGGTCGTGATTGTCGAGGGCGGCCCAGGCACTGGGAAATCGGTCGTGGCCATCAATCTCCTCGTGGCGCTCACCGGCCGTCGCCTGGTGGCGAAATACGTCAGCAAGAACTCCGCACCGCGTGCGGTATTCGAGAGCGTATTGGCAGGAACCCATCGAAAGTCGCAGATCTCGAACCTATTTACCGGATCCGGGTCGTTCACTGATACGCATGCCAATACCTTCGACGCACTAATTGTGGACGAGGCCCATCGTCTGAACGAAAAATCAGGGATCTACGGCAACCTCGGCACCAACCAGATCCAGGAACTCATCGGGTCGGCAAAGTGCTCAATCTTTTTTCTCGACGAGGATCAGCGGGTCACCTTCAAGGACATCGGCGAGAGAGCTGAGATCGAACGGTTTGCGCGGCAAGCTGGCGCAACCGTCACCACGCTCACCCTGACGTCGCAATTCCGGTGTAATGGCTCGGACGGGTATCTGGCCTGGCTTGACGACACCCTCGGGCTCCGTCCCACCGCCAATGACAAGCTTGATGATACCGAATTCAGCTTTCGGGTATTCAGCTCACCGGAGCAACTGCGCCGCGAGATCATGGAGCGAAACAAAATCCGTAACAAGGCGCGTATGGTCGCCGGATACTGCTGGGATTGGCGAAGCAAGAAAGACCCCACGAGTCAGGACGTTGTGATCCCTGAACATCATTTCGCAATGCGCTGGAACCTGACGAAGGACGGTGGCTTGTGGATGGTGGCGCCGGAGTCCGTGAGCGAAGTCGGCTGCATCCATACCTGCCAAGGACTGGAGGTGGACTACATCGGGGTGATCGTGGGACCAGATCTCGTCTTCAGAGACAATCGCGTAGTCGCTCAGCCCGCGATGCGCTCCAAGCATGACAAATCCCTGAATGGATATAAGCGTCTGCTGAAGATCGATCCCGAGGAGGCGGCGCGAAGAGCCGAACTGATCATCAAGAATACCTACCGCACCCTGATGACTCGCGGAATGAAGGGGTGCTATGTGTATTTCACGGATGGCCCTCTCGAGCGCTACGTCCGAAGTCGCCTCAGCCGTCCGCACATCCCGCCTAAAGGCGTCGAAAAGATCCTCAGCACCGCCAAACCTTCTGCACCGCAGGTCGTACGGAAGCGATCCGATAGCAAACAATGACGGGCTGATGCGTGCGCTATTGGTGGGTCAACCAGAATCAGACCTTCCGCCAGGAGATCGAGGGCGGCTATCTCTGGTCGCCTAAGCGCAACAAGAACGGCCACCGCAATCCCTTCTACGAGTTCATGCGCGAGGTCGCGCCCGGCGATATCGTCCTCTCGTTCAGCGACACGCGCATCGCCGCCCTCGGCGTCGTCAGCGGCTATTGCCGGGAGAGCCCGAAACCGGAGGAATTCGGCACCGCCGGCACGAACTGGAGCCAGATCGGCTGGCGCGTGGGCGTTCGCTGGCAGCGTCTTTCCAATGCAGTCCGTCCCAAGGATCACATTGCGCGCCTGCGCCCTCATCTGGCTAGCAAATACGCACCACTGACCCCCGAAGGCAATGGTCTACAGAGCGTCTATCTGACGGAGATCAGCCGGGGGTTAGCTTGGGCGCTGTTCGAGTTGATCGGCGCGGAGGCCCGGCAGGTCGCCGATGTCGGTCAGGAGGTCGGCCGGATCGAGCGCGACTCGCCGGCGCCCGAGCGCGATATCGAGGAATGGGAGCGGCGCGTCGAGGCTGGCATTAACACCGATGCGGCGATCCCGCAGACCGAGCGAACCGCGCTGGTCCAGGCGCGTCGCGGTCAGGGGATCTTCCGGGACAATGTGCGCTCAATCGAGCACGCCTGCCGGATTACCCGGGTGGAGCGCATGGAGCACCTGATCGCGAGCCACATTCAGCCCTGGCGAGACAGCAGCAACGAGGGGCGCCTCGATGGCGAAAATGGTCTGCTCCTGACCCCGACGGTGGACCACCTGTTTGACAAGGGATTCATTTCTTTCGAGAACGCAGGACAGCTGATCGTATCTCCCGTGGCGGACCCGTTGTCCCTCAAGCGGATGGGAATCGATCGCGACGCCCGATTGGACGTCGGTGCGTTCTCCGAGGGGCAGAGACGGTATCTCGAATTTCACCGCGAGAACGTGCTGCGCATGGCGCGCGGCCTCTCGAGAGGCGAGCACAGCCGCTGAGGAGTTGGTGAATGCCAGGGTAGCGAGCCGCTGCCACGCGATCGTGTTCGGTGTCGCTGTTCCGGGTTTCGTGTACTGAGTTCAGCCATCCTGGAGCGAGTTCTCCGGGAAACTTTGGCCCCAGTCCAGGAAACCTGGAACATCGACATCCGGCGATCACGCGGTGTGAGATTCTGGTGCGGCGAAGAGTGCGTGCAGGATAGCTTCGCGGCGGCTATTGTTATACACGCCGACCAAAGCGATGTGCGGTGTGCACGCCAGTGGCTCCGCATGGATGGGTCGCGGCGCGCGTAGCCGGCGTTCCGTAGACTCGGCTGGACGATGTGGAGGCGCGTCGCTATCCGAAGATGCAGATCATCGACGGGTCGTAACTCCCTCGAATCGGCACGAAACAAAGAGCCAATGCCAAAACCACCCCTGCCCAAAGCCGTCGCGTTGCGAATCGAACTCAAGGAGGTGGCGCCGCTCGTCTGGCGGCGGGTGCTCGTCCCCGACAATTGGACGCTTGCAACCCTGCACAATTATCTGCAATGGGTGATGGGCTGGACGGACTCTCACGCGCATGAATTTGAGGTCGGAGCGGGTCTGGTTGCGCCCGATTGGTGGATCAGGGAGGCTTGGTCCGAGGAGGAAGCCAACCGTTATCGAGATGAGCGGCGGGTGTCGGTCGCTGCCGTCGTGGCGGAGCTGGGGCCGAGGGGAGAATTCGAGTACCGCTACGACATGGGAGACGGCTGGGCGCATCGGATCGTCATCGAGTCCGCGCCGCCCTCAGCGGCCGGCGATTTCCCCCTTCCAGTCTGTGTTGCCGGGGAGAATGCCTGCCCACCCGAGGACGTCGGCGGGCCGCATGGCTACGCGGAGTTCCTCCGGGCGCTCGGCGAGCGTAGGCACGAGCAGCACGAAGACATGGCGCGCTGGATTGGCGGTGTGTTCGACCCCAAGGGGTTTGATCTGAACTGGATCAACCGGGACTGGAAGGGTGCCAAGCGGCGGCGCCGCTGACCTGCACCAACGCGGCTCGGTCCTTTCCGCCGCTGTCTGGATCACCCCGCCTTGCGTTGCTCTGATCGCTGGCCGATCGCTGTCACTTTGCGATCGCCACGCTCTGTCTCGAGCAGCAGAGCGGTCCACTGCTGGAGCGCCGCCCGCCGCTCCTTGAGGTAGTCGTGTCGGTCATAGGTGCCCTCGACCCCGCGCAGCTGGTGCCCCAGGCAGCGCTCGGCCACTTCGCGCCGGATACCGAGCGCGGCGAGCTGGGTCCGTGCGGTGCGCCGCAGGTCGTGGAGCGTGAAGGGACGCAGGCCGTGCGGCACGCGCTCCAGAGCTACGTTCAGCGTATCGAGACCAACATGCGGTACGCGCTCGCGAGGGTCGCGCCGGCGCTTCGGGAACAAATATTCGTTGCTGGCCGCAAGCGTCTTGAGCTCCCGGAGCCAACCGACCACCTCGGGCACGAGCGGAATGTCGAGGGCGGTGGCTGTCTTGGTACGGGACGCGGGAAGATGCCAGACCGCGCCTTGAGGCGTGCTGCCATCGAGATCAAACTCTTCCGACCGGGCGCCCAGCAGTTCGCCCTTGCGGACGCAGAGTGCGAGCAGCAGTTTGAGGGCAAGTGCGTTGGCGGCGCCGAAGCTCGGCGTTTCGCGGACCTTCTCGAAAAGCTGCGCCAGCTCATCGAGGCTCAGGGCGCGGCTGCGGGGCCTCTCGGTGCCGCCTCCATCGAGGCGCGGTGAGAAGCCGGAGGCCGGGTTGGCAAGGACCATGCGCCGACGCACGCCGAAGGCAAAGATGCGATAGGCGAAGCGCAGCAGGTCGTTTGCCGCCGTCGGTGCTCGTCCCTTGACCTCGTCGATCACGCGGGCGATGTCCGCGGCGGTGACCTCCGCCGCCGCCGTGCGGCCGAGCTTGGGCAGCAGGTATTTGTCGAGATGCCGGCGCGGAACGCTCGGGTGCTTGATCCCCCGGCCGATGATCTCGTTCCGGTACCACTCTTCGCACAACTCTCGAAACGAGCCGCGCTGGCGCTGCGCGGCTCGAGTGGCGCGGCGCACGCTCAAGGGGTCCTGCTGCTTGTCGAGCTGCACACGGGCCTCTCGCGCCTCGATGCGGGCCTGTGCGAGCGACATCGCGGGATAGTGGCCGAGGGTCAGCCAGTGCTCACGGCCGGCGAAGTGATAGCGCAGCGTCCACGAGGCGCCATCGCGAGTCTGCTTGCGCAGATACAGCCCGTCGCCGTCACTGAGCAGCATCCGCTCGCCCGATCGATGCGCCCGCTCAACGGCGAGCGTAGTGAGTTTCGCGCGCTCCATCCGACCCCTCCATCCGCAAGGATTCGATCCAGTGGGTCTCGATCCGGGTGGTTTGCGAAGTGTTTCGGCACCTCACCAGCCGCCCTGATCGTCGAATAGCAGCCACGGACTTAGCTACAAGTCAGCTACCGTGCTAGCTACAGGATAGCTGATATGAGGTTGGATGGAAGTGGCCATTTATGGCCAAAATCACTAGAAATTCAGGGTATTCAGGACGGCGATGGTTGCGCCTCGACGCCCCTGGACGCTATTCCGCGTTCTGCACCTGCTCCCGCATCTGCTCGATGACGACCTTCATGTCGACCGCGGCGCGGGTGGTATCGAGGTCCTGCGACTTCGATGACAGCGTGTTCGCTTCGCGATTGAGCTCCTGCATCAGGAAGTCCAGCCGCCGCCCCGCCGGCTCATTGGCGGCGAGGACGCGGCGGATCTCCTGGATGTGGCCGTCAAGCCGATCGAGCTCCTCGTCGACATCGAGCCGCTGCAGCAGCAACGCGAGCTCTTGCTCCAGGCGGTCCTGATCCACGTTCGCGGTCAGCTCCTTCAGCCGCTCATCGAGCCGCGTGCGCATCCGGGCCTGCACCTCGGGCAGCCGCGCGCGCACCTGTCGCACGTGCTCCTCGAGGCTGGTACAGCGCAGCTCCAGGATCTCCTTCAGCCGCAACCCCTCGCGCGCCCGCGCCGCGACCAGATCCTCCAGTGTGCTGCCGAAGAGCGCTCTGGCGGCCACCATCAGCTCCTCGCCGGCGGACGTGTCCTCCTTGAGCACACCGGGCCAGCGCAGCACATCGACGAGATTCACCGTATGCGCCGGGAAAGAGCGGCTCATGTCCTTCAGCCGGGCGAGCAGCCGCTCGAGCGCCTGAGCGTCGACCTCGAGCCCGGCCTCGGAGACCTGCGCGCGGCGGTAGCTGATCGAGCAATCGACCTTGCCGCGGCGCACCTCGCGCGCCAGATGCTGGCGCAGCTCGCCCTCGGCGGAGCGCAGCTCGTCCGGCAGGCGGAAGCCGGCCTCGAGGAAGCGGTGATTCACGCTGCGCAGCTCGCACACGAGCGTTCCCCAGGGACCGCTGATCTCCCGCCGCGCGAAACCCGTCATGCTGGCGATCATTTGTTAAACGCTACGCCCCCGGCGCTGTGGGGTGATATAAAGGGGAATCAAGAGTCTAACAGATGCACGGATTTCTTCTTGCGGGTTGAGTACGCCGACGTCAGCCTCCTGGGCGGGCGCGAGGAGAACCAGGACCGGGTAGCCTCCGCGGTGGCGGACCATGCGGCGTTGCTCGTCGTCGTGGACGGCATGGGGGGCCACGCCAACGGTGCGCGCGCCGCGGAAATCACCCGCGAGATCGTGCTCGATGCCTTCGCGCATAGCTCACAGCCGCTGTTCGATCCGCTGGGATTCCTCCACCTGGTCCTTGGCCGCGCGCATGAGGAAGTCGTGAAGCTCGGCGCGTCGCTGCCGCTCGAGCAGCGGCCGCGCGCGACCTGCGCGCTCTGCCTGGTGCAGCAGGGCGCCTCCTGGTGGGCGCACGTCGGCGACAGCCGCATCTATCATCTGCGGGCCGGCGCTCTCGTCGGCCGCAGCCGCGATCACAGCCACGTCGAGGTTCTGCTGCGCGAAGGCCTGATCACCGCCGAGCAGGCCCTGACCCATCCGCACCGCAACTACGTCGAATGCTGTCTCGGCGGCGATCCCATCCTTCCTGACATGGCGATCCCACGGCGGCGTCCACTTCAGTCTGGAGATGTGTTGTTGCTGTGCACCGATGGTCTGTGGAGCGGCCTGAAGGACGCGGAGCTGGCCGCGGAGTTGTCAGGGCCGGCAAGCGCGGGCGGGACCCAGGGCGCGCCGCTGCGCGAAAAGCTGCTCGAGCTGAGCCAGAGAGCGGTGACCCGTAACGGCGCGGCCAGCGACAATACCTCCGCCGCCGCACTGCGCTGGCTCGCATGAGCCGCCCGAGCGGGCGCGCGCCCGATGAAATGCGCGCGGTCACCTTCACGCACCGGTTCGCCAAGCACGCCGAAGGCGCGGTGGTGATCGAGGTCGGCGACACCCAGGTGTTGTGCACCGCCAGCGTCGAGGACACCGTGCCCGCCTTCCTGCGCGGCAAGGACCAGGGATGGGTAACGGCGGAATACGGGATGCTGCCACGCTCCACCCACACTCGCTCGGCGCGCGAGGCCGCGCGCGGCAAGCAGAGCGGCCGCACGCAGGAAATCCAACGCCTCATCGGCCGGTCACTGCGTGCTGTGACCGATCTCAAGGCGCTGGGGGCCCGCACCATCACCATCGACTGCGACGTACTCCAGGCCGACGGTGGCACCCGCACTGCCTCGATCACGGGCGGCTACGTTGCGCTCGCACAGGCCTGCGCGAAGCTGCTCGCACAGCGCACGATCCCCGCGTTCCCGCTGCACGGACAGGTCGCGGCCGTCTCCGTCGGCATCGTCGGCGGCGGCCCGGTGTTGGATCTCGACTACCGCGAGGACTCGCAGGCCGAGACTGACATGAACGTGGTGATGCGTAGCGGCGGCGGCTTCGTCGAGCTGCAGGGCACCGCGGAGGGACATCCCTTCCGCCGCCACGAGCTCGACGCCATGCTCGCGCTCGCGGCCGGCGGCATCGAGCGGCTGTTCTCCCTGCAGACCCAGACCCTCGCGGACCGGGGCGCATGAAGAAGACCGTTCTGGCGAGCGGCAATGCCGGCAAGCTGAAGGAGCTCACGGCCATTCTCGCGCCCCTGGGGCTCGAGCTCAGCGCGCAGAGCGCGCTCGGCATCGACTCGCCGCCGGAAACCGGCACCACCTTCCTCGAGAACGCGCTCATCAAGGCCCGACACGCGGCGCGAGCGTCAGGCCTGCCTGCACTGGCGGATGACTCCGGCATCGAGGTCGACGCGCTCGAGGGCCGGCCGGGCGTACGCTCGGCGCGGTTCGCGGGCGAGGGAGCGAGCGATGCCGACAACCTCCACAAGCTGCTCGCGGAGCTGCATGACGTCCCGATGGAGTTCCGCCAGGCGCGCTATCACTGCGTGATTGTGTTTGTGCGCCGCCACGATGACAGCCAACCGATCGTCGCGCACGGCACCTGGGAAGGGCGCATCGCGTTCGAGCCACGCGGTTCCGGTGGCTTCGGCTACGACCCGATATTTCTGCCCCGTCTCCCGAAGCCCGCCTGCCCCTCGAAGCCCGCAGGGCGTAGGGAGACCCATCCTCCTGGCACCGCGGCCGAACTCGACCCGGCCGTAAAGAACGAGATCAGCCACCGTGCTCAGGCACTGCGCGCCTGGATCGCCGCTGCGCGCGACGAGCTCGACCTCGAAACGACACGAACGACGCCCACCACACGCGGCACGCTCTTCGTGCTGGCCGCGCCCTCTGGTGCCGGCAAGACATCGCTGGTGAAGGCGCTGCTCGAGCGCAAGCCCGGTCTGCAGATGTCCATTTCCCACACCACGCGACCACGGCGGCCTACCGAGGAGCACGGACGGGAGTACTACTTCGTCACGGTGTCGGAGTTCGAGCGATGGGTGTCCGATGGCCAATTCCTGGAGCACGCCCGCGTCTTCGACAATCTCTATGGCACGGCACGCGCGCCCGTCGAAACACACCTCGCCCAAGGCGGCGACATCGTGCTGGAGATCGACTGGCAGGGCGCCCGGCAGGTGCGGTCTGCCATGCCTGACTGCGTCACGATCTTCATTCTGCCACCCTCGCGCGAGGCGCTCGAGAAGCGCCTTCGCAGCCGCGCGACCGACTCCCCGCAGGTGATCGCCCGCCGTCTGCGCGATGCCGTGAGCGACATGTCGCATTGGCGGGAATTCGACTACGTCGTGGTAAACGATGACTTCGAGAAAGCGGTGGCGGACCTGGTGGCCATCGTGTCAGCACATGGCGAGCGGGTTCCCGCGGACGCCCGTGGTGGCGGCGCCCCGGAGCGGAGAGTCCTGGGCGGGGCGGGGCGACTGGCCGCCGGTCGGCCTGAACTGGCTCCCCTGCTGGCGCGCCTGCTGGCCTGAACACCCCATTTGGGTTTATAGTAGGCAACCCCCAGCGCCATCCGGCGCTCTTCACTCTCTCTACTTTACGTACCCCTACCATGGCCCGTATCACCGTCGAAGACTGCCTGCAGAACGTCGATAACCTCTTCCAGCTGGTCATCCTGGCAGCACAGCGTGCGCGCCGGCTCGCCAACGGCGCCGAGCCCACGGTCGGCTGGGAGAACGACAAGCCGACGGTGGTCGCACTGCGCGAGATTGCCGCGGGCAATGTGACGCTCGACATGCTTCGCGAGCCCGAGCCTCCGGCCGAGCCCACGATCCCGGAGCTCGACGCGCAATCGACCTTCCGCGCGCCGCAGTTCGGGCTGGGGGACTAAACCCTCCGGGCAACCCCTATGGACTATGCGTCTTCGCTCCTGGGACTGCTCCCCGGCGGAAGGCGCACCCCGGGACTCAAGGAACTCCTCGCCGCAGTCGGCAAATACCTGACGCCGGAGCAGGTGACGCGCGTCGAGGAAGCGGCCGAGTTCGGCGCCTCCGCTCATAAGGGACAGAAGCGCCTCTCCGGCGAGCCTTACATCGCCCATCCGGTGGCCGCCGCCGCCATCCTCGCGGACCTGCGCCTCGATGCCGATACGTTGATCGCGGCGATCCTGCACGATGTCATCGAGGACACCCCGACGCCGAAGGATCAGCTCGCGGCACGCTTTGGTGCCGATGTGGCGGAGCTGGTCGACGGCGTGACCAAGCTCGATGCGATCCAGTTCAAGAGCCGCGAAGAGGCGCAGGCGGAATCCTTCCGCAAGATGCTCCTCGCGATGGTGCGCGACCTCAGGGTCATCCTGGTCAAGCTCGCCGACCGTACCCACAACATGCGCACCATCCAGGCCATGCCGCTGCAGCGGCGGCGAGCCGTCGCCCGCGAGACGCTCGATATCTACGCGCCGATTGCCGAACGCCTCGGCCTCTACAACATGAAGCTCGAGCTCGAGGACCTCGGCTTCGAGGCGCTCTACCCGCACCGCCACCAGGTACTCGAGCGGGCGCTGCGCAAGGCGCGCGGCAACCAGAAGGAGTTCATGAAGAAGATCGACCAGCAGCTCAGCGGCGCGCTGGTCAAGAGTGAGATCCATGCGCGGGTGGAGACGCGCGAGAAGCACCTCTACAGCATCTACAAAAAGATGCTGCGCAAGCGCGCCTCGCTGGCTGAAATCGTCGACGTCTACGGTCTGCGCATCATCGCCGACAAGCCCGATACCTGTTATCGCGCGCTCGGCATCGTGCACTCGGTGTTCCGACCCATGCCCGGGCGTTTCAAGGACTTCATCGCCATCCCACGGGTCAACGGTTATCAATCGCTCCACACGACACTGTTCGGTCCCAACGGCGTGCCCATCGAGGCGCAGATCCGTACCGAGGACATGCATCGCGTCGCGGAGTCCGGTATCGCGGCGCACTGGAAGTACAAGAGCGGCGGCGATGCGGACTCCGTCCAGCAGCAGCGCACACGCGAGTGGCTGTCGGGCCTCGTCGAGCTGCAGGAGGACGGCACCTCGGAGGAATTCCTCGAGAGCGTCAAGGTCGACCTGTTTCCCGACAAGGTGTACGTCTTCACGCCGAAGGGCACGATCCTGCGCTTGCCGAGCGGCGCGACAGTGGTCGACTTCGCCTATTCCGTGCACACCGACATCGGCAACCGCTGCGTCGCGGCCAAGGTGGACCGGCGGTTGACGCCGCTGCGCACGGTGTTGCGCAACGGCCAGACGGTGGAGATCATCACCGCCAAGGGCGCGATGCCGAATCCCTCATGGGTCAACTTCGTCGTCACCGCCAAGGCGCGCAACGCCATCCGGCATTACCTGAAGAGCCTGCGGCGCACCGAGGCGATCGCGCTCGGCCAGCGGCTGCTCAACCAGGCGCTCGGGGAGTTCCGCTTGACACTGGAGGAAGTCAGCCCCGAGGTGCTGCAGGCCGTGCTCGGGGAGTTCGGCATGAAGGATCTCGACGATCTCTACGAGAAGATTGGCCTCGGTGAGCGCCTGGCGCCCCTCGTCGCGCGGCGTCTCCTGCCGGCGCAGCCGGCGCAGGGTGGCGATCCGCACACGCCGGCGCCGCTCGCGATCGCCGGCACCGAAGGACTGCTCGTCTCGTACGCGCGCTGCTGCTTCCCACTCCCGAACGACCCGGTATTCGCATTCCTGTCAGCCGGCCGCGGTGTGATCATCCACCGCGAGCGCTGCGTAAACGTCGAAGATTACCGCAAGCACCCCGAGAAATGGCTGCCGGTGAGCTGGCGGTCGGCGCCGGAGCGGCTCTTCAACTCGGAGATCCGCATCTACGTCGTCAACCGCACCGGCGTGCTGGCGGCGGTCGCCGCGGCCATCGCCAGCACAGAGACCAACATCCATCACGTCTCGATCGAAGAGCAGGAGGGCGACGCCTCGATCCTGACCTTCGAGCTCAAAGTGCGCGATCGCAAGCATCTGGCGCGTGTCATGCGCGTCATCCGGCGCATGCCGGACGTGACCCGTGTCAGCCGGACGATTGCGGCCCACGCGCGCAGCCCGGCGGGCGGCGACATCGGGACCGTCGATGAGAGCGACGATCAGGACCCCAACCAAGACAACGAGTGAGAGAGCAATGAGCCGTAAAGTGATTCATACCGAGCGGGCGCCGCAGGCGATCGGCACCTACTCCCAAGCGGTGCGCGTGGGTGACACCGTCTACCTCTCCGGCCAGACTCCCTTGGACCCCGCCACCCAGCAGATGGTGAGCGGCGGCATCGAGGCGGAGATCGTGCGCGTATTCGAGAATCTGAAGGCAGTCGCCGAGGCCGCGGGCGGGAGCCTGGCACAAGCGGTGAAGGTCCATATATTTCTCACTGACCTCGGCGAATTCGCCAAGGTCAACGAAATCATGGCGCGCTATTTTCCGCAGCCGTATCCGGCGCGGACCACCGTCGGCGTCTCGCAGCTGCCCAAAGGCTCGCGCGTAGAGGCCGATTGCATCCTCTACCTCGGCTGACTCAGTGCCGATCGGGCGCCGCTCCCCCGAGTCATGAAGCAACGCAACATTCCGACTCAGGCACAGGGATGTGCCCCGCCGCCGGAGGTGGCGGAGTTGGCGAGCAAAAACCGCGCTTTTGCTCGCGAACGCGCTGGGCCGGGCAGGATGCCCGGCTCCAGCGCACAACAAGAACAGCGCCCCATCACGGCGTTGCGCGGCGTCGGCGACGCGTTGGCGGAGCGCCTGGGCCGCCTCGGCGTCGCCCAGGTTCAGGACCTGCTCTTCGTGCTGCCGCTTCGGTACGAGGATCGCACCACCATCGTCCGGATCGGCTCCCTGCTCCCCGGCACGCGTGCGGTCGTGGAGGGTGAGATCCAGCTGGCGCAGGTTGCCTACCGCCGGCGGCGGCAGCTGCAGTGCAGCCTGTCGGACGGCTCGGGTTTCCTGACACTGCGCTTCTTTCATTTCTCGGCATCGCAGCAGCAGGGGCTGGCGCGCGGCACGAGGTTGCGTTGCTTCGGTGAGGTCCGCCGCGGTCCCCAGGGTCTGGAGATCGTCCATCCGGAGTATCGCCGGGTAAGCGGTGAGGAGGTCCCGCCGGAGGAGACTCTGACGCCCATCTATCCGCTGACGGAAGGCGTAGCCCAAGGACGGCTGCGCGCGCTCATCGCGCAGGCGCTGCACGAGCTCGACACCGCGGCCGTACGCGATTGGGTCCCGGCGCAAGTGCTGGACTCCCTTGATCTGCCGCCCCTGCGGGAGGCGCTGCAGTATGTCCATCGGCCCCCGCGTGAGGCGCAGCTCGGAGAGCTCGCGGCCGGCCGGCACCCGGCCCAGCGGCGGCTCGCGTTCGAGGAGCTGCTCGCCCACCAGGCGAGTCTACGGCTGATGAAGAACGCCGCCAGGACCGACCCGGCGTGGCCGCTCGAGGATGCGGAGGCGATGTCGGCGCGGCTCACGGCCGCTTTGCCTTTTGCGCTCACGGGCGCCCAGGCCCGCGTGCTGGCCGAAGTCGAAGCGGACCTCCGCTCCAGCGTGCCGATGGTGCGCCTCATCCAAGGAGATGTCGGGTGCGGCAAGACCGTCGTGGCCGCTATCGCGGCGGCCAGGGCAGCGGGGACCGGCTTGCAGGCTGCCCTGATGGCGCCGACGGAGCTGCTTGCGGAGCAGCACGCGCGCAGTCTCGGAGACTGGCTGCGCCCGCTCGGCCTGCCGGTGGCACTGCTCACCAGCGGGCAGCCGGCCCGCGCGCGCCGCAGCGCGCTCGAGGCGATCGCTTCCGGGGAGGTACGGATCGTGGTCGGGACACATGCACTCTTCCAGGAAGGCATCGAGTTCGCGCGCCTCGGGCTCATCATCGTCGACGAGCAACATCGCTTCGGTGTCCAGCAGCGCTTGCGACTGCGGGAAAAGGGCAACAAGCTCGGCCGCTTCCCGCATCAGCTCATCATGACCGCGACGCCGATTCCGCGCACGCTGGCCATGACCGCCTACGCCGACCTCGACATCTCCGTGATCGACGAGTTGCCGCCAGGCCGCACTCCGGTGCGGACCGTCGTGGTGCCGGAGCAGCGGCGCGAGGAGGTGGTGGCGCGCATCGTCGCAGCGTGCCGCGCCGGCCGTCAGGTCTATTGGGTCTGCCCGCTCATCGAGGAGTCGGACGAATTGCGCGCGCAAGCCGCGGAAGAGACCGCTGCCGCTCTGGTGGAGGCGTTGCCCGAGGTACGGGTGGGACTCGTGCACGGGCGAATGCCGCCCTCGAAGAAGGACGCGGCGATGCTCGCCTTCAAGGGGGGGCGTATCCAACTGTTGGTCGCCACCACGGTGATCGAGGTCGGGGTCGACGTCCCCAACGCCACCCTGATGGTCATCGAGAATGCCGAGCGCATGGGGCTGGCGCAGCTGCACCAGCTGCGGGGCCGGGTCGGGCGCGGGTCGGAGGCCAGCACTTGTGTGCTCCTCTACCGGGCGCCGCTCTCACCGCTGGCGCGGCAGCGCCTGAAGGTCATCCGCGACACCAACGACGGCTTCGAGATCGCGCGCCGCGATCTCGAGCTGCGCGGTCCCGGCGAGCTCCTCGGCACCCGCCAGACCGGGCTGGCACAACTTCGCGTCGCGGACCTGACGCGCGATGCGGACCTGCTGCCGCGCGTACAGGAAGCCGCAGAGCTGCTGATCTCGCAGTATCCGGATAGTATTGCCGCGCTCGCGGCCCGGTGGATCGGTACCAGCGAGCAGTACGCACGGGTCTAGTGAGAGCACATGAATAGCACCGCAGCCGCAAACGACCTCGGCCGCGCCGCCAAGCCGAGAGAGGCACCCTTCTACTACCGTATCGCGCGGCGCGTGGAGGAGTATGGGCGGCTCGCGCGCTTCGATCGTCCCATCGGCACGTGGCTGCTGCTGTGGCCGGCTCTCTGGGCACTGTGGGTGTCGAGCGGCGGCAGGCCGAATCCAGAGGTATTGATAGTCTTCGTGCTAGGCGTGGTCGTGATGCGCGCCGCCGGCTGCGTCATCAACGACTTCGCCGACCGCGACATCGATCCGCACGTCAAGCGCACCCGCGAGCGGCCGCTCGCCGCGCGCCGGGTGTCGCCGACAGAGGCCCTGGTGCTCTTCGTCGTGCTCGGCGCGGCCGCGCTGTGGCTGGTCAGCCGACTCAACATCTTCACCGTCAAGCTCGCCCTCATCGGGGCCGCGCTCACGGTGTCGTATCCTTTCGTGAAGCGGTTCTTCCCGCTACCGCAGCTCTATCTTGGCATCTCTTTCGGCGGCTGGAGCGTACCGATGGCCTTTGCGGCGCAGCGCGGTTCGCTGCCGCGCATCGCCTGGGTCCTCTACATCGCCGCGGTCATCTGGGCCGTGCTGTACGACACGATCTACGCCATGGTCGACCGGGAGGATGACCTCACGATCGGCGTCAGATCGAGCGCCATCCTGTTCGCTGACATGGACCGATTCCTGATCGGCGTCATGCAGGCATTGATGCTGTTCGCGTTGGTGCTTGCCGGGCACGATCTGGGCTTCGGCAACTGGTACTACGCCGGGGTCGTGACGGCGGGCGTACTCTTCCTCTACCAGCAGTGGCTGATCCGTGCGCGTGAGCCGGCCGCGTGCCTACGCGCATTTCTCAACAACAACTACGTCGGCATGGCCATCTTCATCGGCGTTCTGTTGCAGTACGTTTACTCGCGTTGAGCCCGCAAAAGAATCAAGCGCTCTGGCGCCGCACGAGCTTCGCCCTGGCGGGCCTCATGTACGGCCTGCGCAAGGAGCGCAGCGTGCGCTTCGAGGCGTTCGTGCTCGTGTTGGTCGTGGCGGCGCTCGCGGTCCTTCGTCCCGGCCCCCTCTGGTGGGCGGCTGTGGCACTCGCGAGCGCGGGTGTGCTCGCGGCGGAGCTGCTCAACACCGCGATCGAGACGCTCGCCGATCATCTCAGTCCCCACCTTCATCCGCGGATCCGAGTGGTCAAGGACTGCGCCGCCGCCGCCGTGCTCGTCGCCGTGATCGGGGCTCTGGGAGTGGCGGCCGCACTCGCCGTGCACCTGCTGCATCGTTGATCATAAATTGACCTAATGTAAACTCGAGGGCCGCCCTCTCGTTGACATTCGCCGCGTGGCCCGCGAACATCCGGCGGTCGCGACCACTGGACCTGCGCATGCCCCCGACCGCCCTCGGAACCGTTCGCCACGACTGGACGCTGCCGGAAGTCACGAGCCTCCTGGCGCTGCCACTGATGGATCTGCTCTACCACGCCCAGCGCGTGCACCGCGAGCATCACGAGCCCAACACGGTGCAGATGAGCACGCTGCTGTCGATCAAGACGGGCGCCTGCCCCGAGGACTGCGCCTACTGCCCGCAAAGCGTGCGCTACGACACCGGGCTCGAGCGGGAGGAGCTGATGGAGGTCGCGGCCGTGCGCGAGCACGCGCAACGCGCCAAGGATGCCGGTGCGACACGATTCTGTATGGGCGCCGCCTACCGCTCGCCCAAGGCGAAGGAGCTGCGGGTCATCGCGCAGATGGTCCGCGAGGTCAGCGCGCTCGGACTGGAGACGTGCGCCACGCTCGGCATGCTGACGCCCGCACAGGCGCTGGAACTGAAGGACGCGGGCCTCGATTACTACAACCACAATCTCGACACCTCGCCGGAGTTCTACGGTCAGATCATCACGACCCGCACCTACCAGGACCGCCTCGACACACTGGAAGCCGTGCGGGCCGCGGACCTCAAGGTCTGCTGCGGCGGCATTCTCGGCATGGGCGAGTCCACCGACGACCGGGCCAGGCTCCTGATGACTCTCGCCAACCTCCCGCAGCACCCGGAGAGCGTGCCCGTCAATCAGCTCGTGCAGGTGCCGGGTACACCGCTCGACGGCACCGCACCCGTTGATCCGCTCGATTTCGTACGGGTGATTGCCGCGGCGCGCCTGATGATGCCGCGCGCGCACGTGCGCCTGTCAGCGGGCCGGCAGGGGATGAGCGATGAGCTGCAGACACTCTGCTTCCTGGCCGGCGCCAACTCGATCTTCTACGGCGAGAAGCTGCTTACCACCGGCAATCCGGACGTCGAGCGGGATCGCAGTCTCCTCGCGCGTCTGGGCATCAGTCCGGAGACCGCGCCCGCCAGATTCGGGGCAAACATGGACGTCAGTAACTCCGCCGGCTCTGAGCCGTTGGCGCGCCAGTCGATTAGAGATGCTGCTGGATAAGACCCTCCGGCGGCTGACATCGGTTTCGCGCGGCGGCCCAGCATGTTATTAGGGTCCTTCGCGTGAACGCGAGAGATGCATGCTTCGATGACTTCGATTTCATCGAGCAGGTGCTCGCAGAGGAAGCGCGGAACGGGCACGGTGAGCGAGTCTGTCTGGAACAGGCGAGCTCGCGGTAGCAGCGTGGTCAAGAAGAGACAGCCGCTTGCGGCGCTGCTCGAGCAGATCGACCAGCAGCATCTGCGGCGCCGCCGCGTTACTGTGGAGGCGTATCCGCAGCCGGACAGTCGCGCGGAGGTGATGGTCGGCGGCCGGCGGCTCGTCGACTTCAGCAGCAACGATTATCTGGGACTCGCGGCGCATCCGGCGCTCGCCGCGGCGATGGCGACCTGCGCGACGCGTTGTGGTGCCGGCAGCGGCGCCTCCCACCTCATCAGCGGTCACGGGCAGGAGCACGCCGCTCTGGAGGAGGAGCTCGCCGCCTTCACCGGCCGCCCGCGCGCGCTGCTCTTCTCGACCGGATACATGGCCAACCTCGGTGTCGTGACCGCGCTCGCAGGTCGCGGCGAGTCAGTGCTGCTCGACCGCCTGAGCCATGCCTCGCTCATCGACGCCGGCCTGTTGTCCGGTGCACGATTCCGGCGCTACCCACACTGTGATGCCGCCGCAGCGCGCCGGCTGCTCGCAGAGAGCACACCGCAAACAGCGGTCGTCGCGACTGATGGTGTGTTCAGCATGGACGGCGACATCGCACCGCTCACGGCGCTGTCAGAGGCCGCGCGCGCACATGAAGCCTGGCTCGTCGTAGACGATGCGCACGGTATCGGAGTACTGGGCGCAAATGGCCGCGGTGCCCTGGAGCTCGCCGGCCTCGATTGCGAAGCAGTCCCCGTACTGGTCGGCACCCTCGGCAAAGCGTTCGGCTCCTTTGGCGCCTTCGTCGCCGGCGCGGAAGATCTGATCGAGCTTCTCATTCAGCACGCGCGCTCCTACATCTATACCACCGCCTTGCCGCAGCCCGTCGCGGCGGCGACTCGCGCGGCGTTGCGGATCGCGCAGCAGGAGAGCTGGCGGCGGGACCGCGTGTTGGCCCTCACCGCGCGCTTTCGAGCGGCGGCGCGGCAGGCGGGCGTGCCGCTCGCCGACTCCCGGACTCCCATCCAGCCGATCCCGCTGGGCAGCTCACAGGTGGCGCTGGCGACACAACATGCGCTGCGCGAGGCTGGCTTCTGGGTCGTCGCCATCCGCTCACCGACCGTGCCGGCGGGCACGGAACGCCTGCGGATCACGCTCACCGCCGGTCATGAGGAGAGTCAGGTAGACGCCCTCGTCGAGGCCCTGAGCCGCATCTGCGCCGCACGGCCCATCCCATGAGCCGCCTCTACACCGAGGTCCGCGGCAGCGGGCCGGCGCTCGTACTCCTCCATGGCTGGGGACTCAACGTGCGCGTCTGGGACGGACTGAGGGCCGCGCTCTGCGACCGCTTCCGGATCATCGCGGTCGACCTCCCCGGCCACGGCCGGAGCGTCTGGCTGCCCGAGCGCTCTTCGCTCGAAGAGCAGGCCGCGCAGGTCGCCGATACCATCGCCACCATTGCCGGCGAGTATTCGCTCCTCGGCTGGTCCCTCGGCGGGCAGATCGCATTGCAACTTGCGGCGCAGCAACGCACGGGCGCCCGGCGATCGGCGCCTGCCGCAGCCGCGGACCGGCTGGTGTTGATTGCGACCACGCCGCGGCTCACCGCCGGCCCCGACTGGCCCCACGGCGCACCACCCGAGCGTCTCGCGGCACAGGCCGAGGGATTGGAGACGGACTACCGGCGCACCGTGAGCGATTTCCTGGAGCTGCAGGTCCGTGGCAGCGCCGGCAGCGCCGCGGCGCTCGAGCTGCTGCGCGCGGCGCTCTTCGCCCATGGGTATCCGGCGCTGGCGGCGCTCGCGCGCGGCCTCGAGCTGCTGCGCGAAACCGACCTGCGTCCATCGCTCGCCGACATCACCCTACCGACTCTCGTGATCGCAGGCCAGTACGATCGCGTGACCCTGCCGGCCGCCTCGCACGCGCTCGCCGATAGTCTCCCCCGTGCGCGCTACGTGGAGATCCCCCGCGCCGCACATGCGCCGTTCCTGTCCCATCTCCCCGAGCTCAGCGCGCTGATCTGCGACTTCCTGCTGCCACATGATCGCCGGTAACCCGCCCGACGACTTTCAACTCGACAAGGCCGGCGTGCGCGCCGCCTTCGATCGTGCGAGCGCCCGCTATGAGGCGGCGGCGGTTCTGCAATCGCAGGTAGCCGATGAGCTGCTCAGTCGCCTGGAGCCCTTTGACTTCAGTCCCCAGGTCATTCTGGACCTCGGCGCCGGCACCGGCCGAGTTGCCGCAGAGCTCAAGCGCCGCTACCGCGCCGCAATGGTGATCGCCCTCGATCTCGCGCCCGGCATGCTGCGCGAGGCCGCTCGCCATCAGCGCCTCTTCCGCCGGTTCGGACGCGTGTGCGGCGATGCCGCGCGCCTCCCTCTCGAATCTGCCAGCGTTGATATCGTGTTCAGCAACCTGATGCTGCAGTGGTGCGATCCGCTCGACGAGGCGCTCGCGGAAGTGCACCGCGTACTGAAGCCTCAGGGCCACTTCGTCTTCAGCACCTTCGGACCCGACACCCTTAAAGAGCTGCGCAGCGCTTGGGCGGAAGCCGACAGCCACACCCACGTCAACCGCTTCCTCGATATGCACGATGTCGGTGGCGCGCTGATGCGCGCCGGATTCCTGGAGCCGGTGTTGGATGTGGATCGTCATGAATTCGGCTATGAAGACGCTGCGACTCTCATGCGCGATCTGAAGTCCATAGGCGCTCGGAACGAAACCGCGGGCCGGCCCCGTACGCTCCTGGGACGCGGCCGCCTGCAGCGCGTCTTCAACGCCTACGAGGCCTTCCGCAAGGACGGCAGGCTCCCCGCCACGTATGAGGTCGTCTACGGCACTGCCTGGGGCACTGCCGGAAGGCCCGCAGGAGCCGCGCACCCCGGCGAAGTCAGAATCTCCCCCGCCGACATTCGACGCAGGAAATGAAGCACCGCAAAGCATTCTTCGTCACGGGCACGGACACCGGAGTCGGCAAAACGATCGTCTCCGCCGCCCTGACGCGCGCACTGGCCGCCCGTGGTCTGCGGGTAGCGGTGATGAAACCGATCGCCTCCGGTTCCGATCCAACACCTGAAGGCCCGCGAAACTCCGACGCTCTCGCCCTCATGGCGGCCGCCAACGTGTCTGCCCCGTACGAGGTCGTAAATCCCTACTGCTTCCTGCCGCCCATCTCGCCGCACATCGCCGCCCGCGAAGCGGGCATCGAGATCGATCTCGCCCTCCTGCGCTCCCGCTTCGACTCCCTCGCCGCCGCCTCCGACTGCGTCATCGTCGAGGGCGCCGGCGGCTGGCTCGCGCCGGTCAGCGACACCGCCACCATGGCCGACCTCGCCACCGCGCTCGCGGTGCCGGTGCTCCTGGTCGTCGGTCTGCGCCTGGGCTGTCTCAATCACGCGCTCCTCACCCGCGAAGCCCTCGTGACCCGCGGCACGCCCTTCGCCGGCTGGGTCGCCAATGCCATCGACCCGAATTTCGATCGTGCCGCCGAGAATCTCGCCACCCTGAGCGCGCGCCTCGGTGTGCCGCCCGTCGCCCGGATCCCCTTCCTGGACCGCGGCCATGCCCCTCCCGATCTGCGCCAGCTCGCGAGCGAGCTGTGCGCTTGAACAGGCCCTCCGGCCGCTCTACCATCGATGGATCATGGAGGCCCCGCCGCAGAATCGGCCGCCCGTGCGCATCATCATCTGTCCGAACTGCTCGCTCGGCTTGCGGGCGGCAGCGCTATTTTTCGGCTGCCTTTGCCTCTTCTGCCTGACGCTGGCGGGCGTGCTCGCGCTCAAGGGGATGTGGCCCGTGCTGCCCTTCTCGGGGCTGGAAATGCTGCTCGTCGGCTGGGCGCTGCACGCGAGCCTCGCGCGGCGGTATCGTTCCGAAATCATTACACTCACGGACTCCGACGTGAGCGTCGAGTCGCGCGATCGCGCACACTGCCATCTGACTGTGTTCCAGAGGCACTGGGCTCAGGTTAAACTGCGCCGTCCTGCGTCGCGACTGCACCCGAGCCGGCTGACCATAGAGTCGCACGGCCGGCGGTGCGAGCTGGGCAGCTTCCTCACGGACGAGGAGCGGTACGGTCTGGCGGTGAGATTGCAGCACCTGATAGGCCGCATCAACGAGTCGCCCTCGCTGGCCTCACGGCCGAAGTAGGGCGGTTTTTGGTTTGAAAAGCGAATCGCGCGCGGGCGCCCTCACTGCGAGGGACCGCGTGAGAAAGGCACGACAACGATGCATCGCGCAAGACTCGGAAAACGGCCGGGGACATGGCTCAGCATCGCGGCGCTGATCGCCGCGGCCTGGACGGCATCGCCCGCCTGGGCGGAAGATCCGCCGGCCTCGGCCGGCTGGGGACTCCTCAACCTTCCGGTGGGGGTCACCAGCATCAGCCGGGAGGTCTACGGCCTCCACATGATGGCCTTCTGGGTCTGCGTGGTGATCGGCATCCTCGTCTTCGGGGTGATGATCTGGTCGATCATCTTTCATCGCCGGTCCCGGGGCGCGGTGGCCGATGTGACCCTCGTCCACAACACCAAGGTCGAGATCATCTGGACCGCAATCCCGGTGATCATCCTGATCGCCATGGCGATCCCGTCGGCCCGCGGCATCGTGCTGATCGGGGACGACGCGAACTCGCAGCTCGACATCAACGTCACCGGTTTCCAGTGGGGCTGGCAGTACACCTATCCCGGCAAGGGGGTGAGCTTCGTCTCCAAGCTCGATGAGAAGAGCATGGCCGCGAGCGACCTCGACTCCGGTATCAGCCCGTACAGCGTGCCGCACTACCTGCGTAACGTCGATCATCCACTCGTCGTGCCCGTGGGCACCAAGGTCCGCCTGCTGATCACCGCGGTGGATGTGATCCATTCCTGGTGGGTGCCGGACTTCGGCATCAAGAAGGACGCGATTCCAGGCTACATCAACCAGTCCTGGTTCGAGGTCGACACCAACAAACCGGGCGTCTACCGCGGCCAGTGCGCCGAGCTCTGCGGACGCGGCCACGGGTACATGCCGATCGTAGTCGACGCCGTCTCCAAGGCGGATTTTGAGGCATGGGTGAAGCGTGAGGCCGCGGCGGAGAAAGCCGCCGCCAGTGCGTCTTCGAGCTGAGAAGACGGATTCAATCGCGCCCTGACCTTTCAGACCGGACCCAAGAGTTTTCGAGAGGATAGATCCCATGGCCGAGACGCCGCACACCGAAGTCCACGCGCACGCCGATCACGATCACGGCCATGATGATCACGATCACAAGCCGCATGGCTGGCGGCGCTGGGTGTTCGCGACGAATCACAAGGACATCGGCACGATGTACCTCGTCTTCTCGTGCCTCATGTTCTTCACCGGCGGCGCCTTCGCGATGGTGATCCGCGCCGAGCTCTTCAAGCCCGGGCTGCAGGTCGTCGACGCGGGAGTGTTCAACTCCCTCACCACCATGCATGGGCTGGTGATGATCTTCGGCGCCATCATGCCGGCCTGGGTGGGGCTCGCCAATTGGATGATCCCGATTCAGATCGGGGCGCCCGACATGGCGCTGCCGCGCCTCAATAACCTCAGCTTCTGGATCCTGCCCTTCGCCTTCACGCTGCTCCTGTCCTCCTGGCTCGTACCCGGCAGCGCGCCGGCCGGCGGCTGGACCATGTATCCGCCGCTCACCCTGCAGTTCGGCGCCTCCTTCCCGATGCTGATCTTCGCGATCCACATGATGGGCATCTCCTCCATCCTGGGTGCCATCAACGTGATCGTCACCATCATGAACCTGCGTGCTCCGGGCATGACGCTGCTACGGATGCCGCTATTCGTATGGACCTGGCTCATCACCTCGTTCCTGCTGGTGGCGGTGATGCCGGTGCTCGCTGGCGCGGTGACCATGATGCTCACCGATCATTTCTTCGGCACCAGCTTCTTCAATGCCGCGGGCGGCGGCGACCCGGTGATGTTCCAGCACATCTTCTGGTTCTTCGGCCATCCCGAGGTCTACATCATGATCCTGCCGGGCTTCGGCGTGGTCTCCGAAGTGATCCCGGCCTTCTCGCGCAAGCCCCTGTTCGGCTACGAGGCGATGGTGTACGCCACCGCCTCGATCGCGTTCCTGTCGTTCATCGTCTGGGCGCATCACATGTTCACGGTCGGCCTGCCGACCTCGGCGCTGCTCTTCTTCATGTTCGCCACCATGCTGATCGCGGTGCCGACAGGCGTGAAGGTGTTCAACTGGACGGCCACCATGTGGCGCGGCTCGCTCTCGTTCGAGCCGCCAATGCTGTTCGCTCTCGCCTTCCTCTTCCTCTTCACCATCGGCGGCTTCTCCGGCCTGATGCTCGCCATCGTGCCGGCGGACTTCCAGTATCAGGACACCTACTTCGTGGTGGCGCACTTCCACTACGTGCTGGTCTCGGGCGCCGCCTTCGCCATCATGGCCGGCGTCTACTACTGGCTGCCCAAGTGGGTCGGACGCATGTACGACATGCGCCTCGGCAAGTGGCATTTCTGGCTGTCGGCGATCTTCTTCAACGTCCTCTTCTTCCCGCAGCACTTCCTCGGCCTCGCCGGAATGCCGCGGCGTATCCCCGACTACGCGGTGCAGTTCGCCGACTGGAACATGGTGTCCTCGATCGGCGGCTTCGCCTTCGGCCTGTCGCAGCTCCTCTTCCCCTATCTCATCTGGAAGTGCGTGCGCTCCGGCCAACGGGTGGAGGGCACCAGGGCATGGGAAGGCGCACGCGGCCTGGAGTGGGAGTTGCCCTCACCAGCCCCGTATCACTCCTGGACGACTCCGCCGACGGAGGCAATGATTGCCCGCGGCGCGGCGCACTAAGAGTCTCGTTCGCGGATGCAAGCAATGACTTCATCGGAGCAGCCGCTGGTGACGCGTCAGGACGACGCGCGGCGGCGCAAGCGAGTTCGACTCACCACTCTCGTGGTGACAATCGTCGTGCTCGCTTTCTACTTCGGCTTCATCGCCATGATGCTGTACCGCGCCACCCGATGAGCGGCCAGCAGCCAACTTGAGCGTACACGAAGGTTACGAAATGGCATCAGACGCACACGCCCCGGACAGCGAGCACTACTACGTTCCGCACGGTAGCCCCTGGCCGATCGTCGCCGCGGTCGCGCTTTTCACCCTGATGTGGGGTGCCGTCGCCTACCTCGACAACTGGACGGGCGGCTGGGTATTCCTGCCGGGGCCGCTGTTGCTGCTGTTCATGTTTGTCGGCTGGTTCCACACCGTCATCGGCGAGAATCAGCTCGGCATCTACAACACCCAGGTGGACCGCTCCTTTCGCATGGGGATGATGTGGTTCATCCTCTCCGAGGTGATGTTCTTCGGCGCCTTCTTCGGCGCCCTCTTCTATGCGCGCGTCCTCTCGGTACCGTGGCTCGGTGGCGGCGGCTATAGAGCCATGACCAACCTCATCCTCTGGCCGCATTTTGAGGCCGCATGGCCGACCAACGGTCCGGGTCAGATCGGCGGTGCGAACTTCGAGGCCGAGAGCGCCTACGGCATAGCGGCCATCAACACCCTGATCCTGTTGACCAGCGGCCTCACGGTCACCATCGCCCACCATGCGCTGCGGTCGGGCAATCGCGCACGGCTCAAGCTCTTCCTCGCGCTGACCTTCATCCTCGGCTTCTGCTTCGTGGCCCTTCAGGGACACGAGTACTACGATGCCTACACGAAGATGAACCTGCGCCTCACGACGGGCATCTACGGCTCCACCTTCTTCATGCTCACCGGCTTCCACGGCCTGCACGTGACCATCGGCGCCATCATGCTGGTGGTGATCTGGCTGCGCGTACTGCGCGGGCACTTCACCCCGCGGCAGCACTTCGCGTTCGAGGCGGTGTCCTGGTACTGGCACTTCGTCGACGTGGTGTGGCTGGGCCTCTTCATTTTCGTCTACTGGCTGTAGACGAAGGCCGGGCAGGATGCCCGGATCCAGCGCCTAACGACCAGGAATCAAGCCGTGGGGCGTGATCAGCCCCGCATACCAGGCGATCATGATCAGCGCGAAGAGCGCCAGTGACAGCGCGATGCGGACCGTCAGCGCACGCGCCAGCTTGGCGGAATCCTTCTCGGTGCCGCGGGAGAGGTGATACAACGCCGAGCCCAGGCTCGCCACGATGGCGGCGAGCACGATGAGCACGACGATTCGAAAGATCTCCGGCATGGCAGCGTCCAGTTTACTCGCAAAGCAACCCCCGTACTCATGCGCCTGAGCTTGCGCGCTCGCCGCTTTTCGCCCTCGGCCGGTTTTACGGTCCTCATGCTGGTGTTGTGCGTGGTGTTCATTGCGCTCGGACGCTGGCAATGGCGGCGGGGGAACCTACACGCGGCGGAGCATGCGCGCTTCGAGCGCGGCGCCCGCGAAGTGACCGCGATCGGCACCGGATCACTCGCGCAGGTGCCCGACGATCAGCGCATCAGTCTCACGGGTACCTATGATCCCGCGCACCAGTTCCTTCTCGACAACATGAGCTATAACGACGTCGACGGCTATCAGGTGTTGACGCCGCTCGAGCGCCCCGGCGGGGCTGCCGTGCTGGTCAACCGCGGCTGGGTGCCCTTCCTCGGTAGCCGCGCCGTCCTGCCGGACATCGCCATCAAGAGCACAGGACCGGTGACCATCAGCGGGCGTGTCGGCAACCTGCCCGTCGCCGGACTGGCGATCGGCCGTGCGCCGCCACCCGACAGCGGCCCGTGGCCCAGGGTGACGAGCTGGCCGACCATGGCCCAGCTCGGCACCGTCCTCGGCCAGCCGCTCGAGCCGCGTGTCATCCTCCTCGATCCGCAGCAACCCGAGGGTTACGTGCGCGACTGGCGTCCACCCGGCATCCCCGCCCTGCAGAACTTCGCCTATGCGTTCGAGTGGTGGTCCTTCGCGATTGCGGCGGTGGTCATGTGGCTGGTCCTCAGTACCCAGAATCCGAAGGAGGGCGCTTGACCACTAGCGCCAGCGAGCTCCGATTCCGCAACCTGCGCACGCTGGCCGCGCTGGCGGCTCTCTTCTTCATGCCCCTTGTCGCTTCTTTCTGGCTCTATTACGGCATGGGCTGGCGGCCGGGTGGCCGGATAAACCACGGCGAGCTGATCCAGCCGCCGCGGCCCCTGCCGCGGGTAGCCACCGAGCCGGCTCTTTTCCACGGCGAGTGGACGCTGGTCTACATCGGCGACGGACAGTGTGATTCCGCCTGCCGCGAAACGCTCTATGTCATGCGGCAGACGCGATTCGCGCTGGGCACGGACATGACGCGCCTTGCGCAGGTCTTCCTGGTCACCGCGGATTGCTGCGCCAAGGAGTATCTCGGGCGCGAGCAAGCTGGAATCGCCGTCGTCGACGTGACTGGCGCCGCGGCCGCGCCGCTGCTCCGGCTGTTCCCGCCGGGGGATAAGGCGCACTCCGTGTTCATTGTCGACCCCCTCGGTAATCTGATGATGCGCTACGATGATGTCCGGCGCGACCCACGTGGCCTGCTGGTGGATCTGAAGAGACTGCTCGAGCTGTCGCAGATCGGCTGAGGCGGCCCCGGACCCGCTGCTCGATTCAGGAGATTGCTTGTCCCAGATGCCCATCGACCGCTGGCTGCGCGGCCTAGCGCTCTTCGGAGCGCTGCTGTGCTTCGGCGTCGTCGTACTCGGCGCGTATGTGCGTCTCACGGACGCCGGCCTGGGCTGCCCGGACTGGCCGGGATGCTACGGTCACGTCAGTCCGCTGGGCGCGGAGGACAGCCCGGGAAGTCAGGCCCAGTTTCCGGGCAGACCCCTGCAGGCCGGCAAGGCGTGGCACGAGATGAGTCACCGTTATGCCGCCGGAACGCTCGCCTGCGTCATCACCGTGATCGCGGCGCTGGCGATCGCCGCACGCAAGCCCAAGACCGTGGGGACGGGATTCGGGCTGCTCCTTTTCGCCACGGTGATCGTGCAGGCCATCCTCGGCATGCTGACCGTGACCTGGCTGTTGAAACCGCTCATCGTGACCCTGCATCTGATCTTCGGCATGACCACGCTCGGTCTCCTCTGGTGGCTGTGGCTCAGATTGCAGCAGCGCCCGCGCGGCGAGGTGCAGCTGCAAATCGTGCCGGAGCACGGCTCCACGCGTTGGGCCAGCGCTGCATCGGCGGCGCGCAGCGCATACTGGCTCGCGGTCCTCGGCGTCGTCGTGCTCGCGGCGCAGTTCTTCCTCGGCGGCTGGACCAGCGCCAACTATGCCGCCGTCGCATGCCCGGACTTTCCGACCTGTCAGGGCGCCTGGTGGCCACATACCGACTTCCGCCATGCTTTCGTGCTGTGGCGGGGACTGTGGATCAATTATGAGGGGGGCGTTCTCGCGAATCCGGCGCGTGTCGCCATTCACTTGGCTCACAGGCTCGGCGCGCTGATGGTCACGCTGACGTTCCTCGCCGCATCTTTCTTCGTGATCCGCCAGCCCTCGCTCACGGCCGCGCGGCCGCGCGCCTACCTCGTGCTGGCCGCGCTGGCTCTTCAGCTTGCGATCGGTATCTCCATGGTGCTGCAGGCATTCCCGCTCTGGCTGACCACCGCACACACGGCCGGAGCGGGGCTGCTCCTGATGGCAATCCTCGCGCTGACAGCCAAGTTGTTCGCCCTGCGCGCCGTGCGCACGGCTTGAGGGACGAGAGCTCGCCGTGGCAACAACTTCGGAATTCGCCCCACTCGCTCCGGCAATCTGGCGGCGGTATTACGAGCTGACCAAACCGCGGGTAGTGGCGCTCATCACCTTCACCGCAGTCGTCGGCACGCTGCTCGCAAGCCCGGGCTGGCCGCCGCTCAGGGCCCTCATCTGGGGAACCCTCGGTATCGCGCTTGCCGCGGGGTGCGCCGCAGCGATCAATCACGTCCTCGACCGCCGCTATGACGAGCAGATGTCGCGGACCCGGTCACGCCCACTGCCAACCCGCCAGCTCACGGAGCGAAAGGCACTGATCTTCGCGGCGGTGCTGGGTGTCCTCGCGATGACCATTCTCGCGTTCCTGGTCAATCTGCTGACGGCGGCGCTGACTTTCGTGTCACTGATCGGTTACGCGGTGATTTACACCGTATGGCTGAAGCACGCCACATCGCAGAACATCGTGATCGGCGGCGCCGCCGGCGCGGCGCCGCCTATTCTCGGCTGGGTCGCGGTCACCCATCACATCGATCCCAACGCACTGCTGCTCTTCCTCATCATCTTCATATGGACGCCGCCGCACTTCTGGGCGCTGGCGATCGCACGCAAGGATGAGTACGCGCGCGCCGGCATCCCGATGCTACCGGTCACTCATGGGGTGGAGCACACGCGGCTGCAGGTCCTCCTCTACACGGTGCTGCTCACCGTGGTGACGGTGATGCCGTTTCTGAGCCGGATGAGCGGCATCGTCTATCTTGCCGCCGCGCTGGTGCTCAACGCGCGTTTCCTTTACTTCGCCCTGGCGCTGAAGCTGACCACGCGGCAGGAGATGCCGATGCGCGTCTTCCGGTACTCCGTGAGGTATCTGATGTGGCTGTTCGCGGCGCTGCTGGTGGATCACTACCTGTATTTTTGATTACTTGCTTTCGACATTGCGTCGCAGCAGGACCTGCCAGGAGGAGAGGCGTCGGTCTTCCAGCAGCAGCATGCCCGTCGATTCATAGTTGTCGTCGTCGAGCCGGCGGAGATGATCCGCACCGTGGTAACCGGCCGACTGCGAGCGATAGACCGAAAGAATCGAGCTGCCGATCACCGAGAAAGTACCCTGGAGCTTGCCCAGGGTCGCATTCTCCGAGCTCCACTTGATTGCCGCCCCGTCCCGGCCCGGCAGCTGGATCCAGTAGGCATTCACGAACTCCACCGGCGGCGAGCCCAGCACCTTCAGGGAGCCGGAGAGCAGCCAGCATTCGGTACGGTGCGCGACTTCCGTGCGGCATTCCGCAGGCAGCGGCTGACCATCTGCGCACCAGAACGTCCCGCTGCCCGTCCAGAGAGCTGGCTGGAAAAGATAGGTGTGGGACATCGATGCACTTCCCCCGCCGTGGACGTGACCGTCCCATTATCCCTCGACCGGGGCCGGCCCGCACGTTGCGCCAGAGCAACGGGCCGGCGGCGACTCGTTATGTCAATGGCCTCCCTTTCTGCGTCAGTGCACCCTCGTAGAGCTGCGCCAGAGGCATCTCGAGGCCCATCGAGCGGAACTCGACCTTCGCTTCCAGGGCCGAGTAGAGCACTGGGCGCCAATCATCGGATCTGCGGTGGACAATGATCCTCGGCTCTTTCTGGGCGATCAGCACGTACTCCTCGATCGACTCGACGCGCTGATAAGTCAGGGCCTTCTCGCGCCGATCAATGTGTTGCGTCGATTTCGAGAGGATCTCGACGACGAGCTTCGGGTTGCGGACCACCTGGTCAGTCCGATCTTCCGGGCGGCAGGACACCATCGCATCGGGGTAGTACATGATTATGTCGCGAGCCGCCCGAATCTCGAGCTTCGCCTCCAGGAAGAACGGCTCGCAAGGCCCGCCACGCAAATGTGATCGGAAGGCCACGACGAGCTCCTGCGCGATCCGATTGTGAGCAAGGCTCGCGCCGCTCATCGCGTAAACGGTGCCGTTGATATATTCGTGCCGGTACGGACTCTGCTCCTCGAAGGCCAGATATTCCTCCCACGTCATGAAGAGCGGCTCCTCTTCGGTCAGGTGCTCCGGTTGCGCCTCGCGCACATGGAAGGCTCGATAGCGCGACTCCTCGACCTCCCATTCGAGCCAGTCAGCTATGCTCTCGAGCTCCGTCGCCGAAAGGCTGCGCAATGTCTGCTGGATTTCAGTGATCGTGCTCATTTTGATCGCCATAGTTGTAATCCGTGATCCAGCCTACGCCGCCAACGACCCGTGTGGAAGATGGCATTTCTCCCTGATTCGCCGAGTAACTCAACGTTATTAACTACGTAGTGACTATGCGTCAGATTCCGTCTGCGAAAGTGGCGATCGCCATCCGACGATGTTGAAAGCGTCTGCAGTCATCTACTCACTGCTCGCCGCAGCATCGTTTTCGTCCGCGGCGGCTTGGCACGACAGCCTCACCTGGCGCGCTCAGGAAGCGCGGGTCAGTGTGCGGCTCGGCGGCAAATACGTGCTTCACTCGCCGGTCGGCGAGCGGGTGATTGCGGCCCAGCGCTGGCGAGTCCACACGGCAAGCCGACTCTTCGACGCGCTCTTCGCAATGGCGCAGCAGGATCTCGACAGGGATTCGGTCGATGTCATCACTGACACCGCATTTGACCGTGGCCGGCCCATTCCATGCCGCTGCTTCATCGCCGGAAAGGAGTGGCCGTTCGTCTGGACGCGCGACGTTTCCTACTCCATCGACCTCGGCTTGTGGCGGCTCGATCCGGCGCGTGCGCGGGCATCGCTTCTCTTCAAGATTTCACCCCCGCGCCCGGGTCACGCGCCGCCGGGTCTGTATGTGATGCAGGACACTGGCTCGGGCGGCAGTTGGCCTATCAGCACCGATCGGGTGGTCTGGTTTCTGGGCGCGCGTCATCTGCTCGGCGATCGCGCCTTCGCGGACAGCGTGTATCAGGTCCTGATCGACACTCTGGCACAGGACCGGCGCTACGTTTTCGACTCGCGAATCGGGTTGTATCGGGGGGAGACGTCCTTTCTCGACTGGCGCGAGCAGTCTTACCCTGACTCGACCGCGCACGACGTTGTGTTCATCGCGCAATCGTTTGCGCTCTCGACCAACGTCCTCCACTACGAGGCTCTGCGGCAGGCTGCCACGATGGCACGGCGGCGCGAGCAACCCACCGCTGCGGCGCATTACGCGCGGCAGGCCCAAAGCCTCGGACGAGCCATCAACGCGCGCTTCTGGAGACAGGACCGCGGCCTCTACATGAGCTACATCGGTGGACCCGTCGGCCCCGAGCCCTTCGATGCGTACGATCTCCTGGGGCTCGATCTGGTAATCACGAGCGGCTTAGCGGACTCCGTGCGCGCCAGGGAGACCCTGGAGCATTACCCCGCCTGGCCCGCGGGCAGCCCGGTGATCTGGCCGGAGAAACGAGACCAGCCCATCTACCACAACCGGGCAATCTGGCCGTTCGTGAGCGCATACACCCTGCGCGCGGCGCGGCGGGTCGGCGATCCTTCATTGATCGCACTCGAAGTGCGCTCGCTGATGCGGGGGGCGGCGCTGAATGCATCCAACATGGAGAACTATTCGCTGCTCTCACAGTCGACGCACGTGCCCGGAACGCTCGGCGGCCCCGTCGTCGATTCGCCGCGACAGCTCTGGTCCGTCGCGGGCTACCTGGACATGGTGGTGCGCGGCATATTCGGACTCGAGGACGACGGCCGCATCGCGCCGGAGCTTCCGACATCGCTGGTGCCAATGCTGTTCGGCACGGAGCGCCGGATCAGCCTCGATCTCGACGGGCGCGAAATAGTGCTCGACCGCCCGGCCGACACCGGTGGCCCACTCTTGGTGGCGGGACGCATCCGGCGCAACGGCGATATGACAGAGGTGCAGCTCGTGACGGCGGCAGCCGGGGCTACGCCGCCGCCGATGAGCGCCCCTTTATATCCGGCGACGCCGCCGCCGCCAGCGCAACTCACTGCCGCGGCCGGCACCGGACCCGCTGCCCACGTGGGCGGCTCATGGCCGCGACACTGGCGAGCCTTGCACCGTGGCGAGTACCTCGCCTGGCTCGATTACTCCAACCGCACCGGGCCGATCAACACCGGCATCACGGCGGCGGTCAAGCGATTGGAGGTTCGCTGCGCCGGCGGCGCCCGCCAGGTGCTGCCGGTGGTGATGCCGCAGAGTGAGGACTGGCAAGCCTCCACCACCGTACGCTTCGCAGCCGACGCCGGCGCAGCGTGCACCTTCCGTCTCCTGCAGGGCTTCAACATGAGCGACCTCGCGGGATTTGCCCGCTACACCGGCTCGCCGGCCGCCAACGGCTACGCTACCGGCCCCCTCGATAGCGCGCGGATCGGTGCCCTGCGGATCGCACCGCTTCCGCCGCAGCGATAAAGCGACACCACGGGCCGGCACCGGCCCGCCTACTTCCGGTATGCTCGGCGGATGCTCATCGAGCGTATCTGGTCCGCCAACCGGTACCGCAATTTCCACTACCTCCTCGCCTGCCCCGAGACCGGCGAGGCGTTGGCGATCGATCCGCTGGAGTGGCGGCTGTGCCTCGATGCGGCGCGCGCCAGGGGATGGCAGATCACCCAGATCCTGAACACCCATGAGCATCTGGATCACACGGGCGGCAACGCGGGTCTGGTGGGCGCCACGGGCGCCAAGGTCCTCGCGCACGCCGCGGCCGCGAGCCGTATCGGCCAAGTCGACCGGGGTCTCAGCAAGGGTGATGTCGTACGTGTCGGGCACACCGTGGAGCTGGAGTGTCTCGACACTCCGGGACACACGATGGCGCATATCTGCCTGCTCGCCAGGGGCGAGCAGCCGGCACTCTTCTGCGGCGACACGCTTTTCAATGCCGGGGCGGGCAACTGTCACAACGGCGGCCACCCGCAACAGCTCTACGAGACCTTCGTCACCCAGCTCGCGCGCCTGCCGGCGGAGACTCGGGTCTTCGCCGGGCACGAGTACCTGGCGCGCAATCTCGAATTCACCCTCGACCGCGAGCCCGACAACGCGGCGGCACGGAGTCTCCTCGACGCCGCGCGCGAGCAGACGCCGGCAGCGATGCAGGTCACGACGCTGGGTGAAGAGAAGCGAATCAACACCTTCTTCCGCCTGCAGAGCCCGACGGTCATGACGCGGTTGCGTGAGGCTTTCCCCGATATCGGCGACCAGCCCGATGCGCGCACCGTGTTCCTGAAGCTGCGGGAGCTGAGGAACAAGTGGTGACCGAAGCGCCGCAGCGCGTCCTCTATGTCGACGACGAGCCGACGCTCGTCTTTCTGATCACGCGTGCACTCGAGAAGCTCGGTGTCGCCTCGCAGGGGTTCGCCAACGCGGACGAGGCGCTGGCGGCGTTCAAGCGCGAGCCGCGAGCCTTCAGTCTCGTCCTGACGGACTTCACCATGCCCGGGGGGATGAGCGGGCTCGAGCTGGCACAGGCGGTGCTCGACATCCGTCCGGATGCGGCCGTTGTCATCGCGAGCGGCGCCATCGATCCGGCCGAAGTCCAGCGTGCAACGGCCGTCGGCGTGCGCGCGGTCATCCAGAAGCCCGGCAAGGTGGCCGAGATGGCCGCGCTGGTGTGCGGGTTGCTTCGGGAATGGGTCTAACGGCACCTATGGTCTATTCCGGTTTCTACCGCCGCTGCTTCCTGGTCGCAACCGCCGCGATCCTGGCTTACCTTTTGCTCGCCGTGCTGGCGCCGCTCAAGGGCGCGCTCGGCTGGGCGGTCGTGCTCGCCTTCCTGCTGCATCCGCTGCACGAGCGGCTCTCGCGGCGCCTCAAAGGCCGCAGCATGCTTTCCGCGGGCATCATCACCGGGCTCACGCCTTTCCTGGTGCTCGCGCCGCTGTCGGTTCTCGGCATCGTGTTTGCGGGCCAGGTCGCCGGCCTGGTCGGTTATCTTCGCGGGCAGGGTGGCTCCCTTGGCTATCCGCAGCTGCTCGCGCGGCTGGAGAGCTACCCGCTGCTCGGAAGCGCGCTGCGCTGGTCGAGCGCCAACTTCCCGGTGAGCGCGGGCCAGATCGAGGGCTGGATCACGGGCGGGATGCAAGCCCTGCTGAAGTCCGCCGCGACCGCGGGCGGCAATTTCGCGCTCGGCGTCTTCGGCACGGTCGTCGGCTTCTTCATGATGCTCTTCCTGCTCTTTTTCCTGCTGCGGGACGGGCGGGCCATTCTCGATCACCTGACACGTCTGATTCCGCTCGAAACCAAGCGCCGCGAGAGGCTGCTCGATTACCTCGCGCGAGTAACGCGGGCGGTGGTGTTCGGCTCCACCGCAACCGCGCTCATTCAGGGCATCTTCGTCGGGGCGGGCTTCGCACTGGTCGGACTGCCTTCGCCGGTCGTCTTCGGCGCGGTCGCGACCATCGCGGCTCTGCTGCCCGCCGGCGCCGCCGTCGTGCTGGTGCCGGCGGTGCTCTATCTCGCGATGAGCGGTCACTGGCTGGCGGCGATCTTCCTGATCTTCTGGGGCGCGCTCCTGGTGGTGGTGGAGAACGTGGCACGCCCGATGCTCACCGCGCATCGCGCGCACGTCTCGACGCTGGCGGTCTTCATGGGGGCCGTGGGCGGAGTCTCGGCCTTCGGCGTGCTGGGGCTCGTCATCGGACCGGTGCTGCTCAGCTTCGTGGTGGCCCTGGTCAGGTTCACGACCGAGGTGCGGGGCGCCGGCATACCGTAAAATGCGGCCCCATGGATCTCGATCCCATCCTCAATCCGCTGAATGAGGCGCAGCGCGCCGCAGTCTCGGCGCCGCTCGTTCCGGTGCTGGTGCTCGCAGGCGCCGGCAGCGGCAAGACCCGGGTGCTCACCCACCGCATCGCCTGGCTCATCCAGGTGGAGCATGCCTCGCCATACTCCATTCTGGCGGTCACTTTCACGAACAAGGCCGCCGGGGAGATGCGCGGCCGTGTCGAGCAGATCCTCGGCGCCCCGCCCGGCGTGCTCTGGATCGGGACCTTCCACGGCGTCGCGCACCGCCTGCTGCGGCTGCACTGGCGCGAGGCGGGGCTCGCGCACGGCTTTCAGATCCTCGATTCGGACGACCAGCAGCGCCTGGTGAAGCGGATCATCAAGGCCAATGACCTCGACGAATCCCGCTGGGAGCCGCGCGAGGTGCAGGGGTTCATCAACTCCAACAAGGACGAAGGCCGCCGGCCGAAGGATCTGAAGGCCGGCAACGATCCGACCCGTGCGCAGATGATCCGGCTCTACGGACTCTACGAGGAGGCCTGCGCGCGCGCGAGCGTGGTCGACTTCGCGGAGCTGCTGCTGCGGGCCTACGAGCTGTGGCGCGACCGTCCCGAGCTCCTGGCGCATTACCGCCAGCGCTTCCGCAACGTGCTGGTGGACGAGTTTCAGGACACCAACTCCATCCAGTACCAGTGGCTGCGCCTCATCGCGGGCCCCGACGGCCACCCCTTCGTGGTGGGCGATGACGACCAGTCGATCTACCGCTGGCGCGGCGCACGTGTCGAAAACCTGCAGCAATTCCGCAGCGATTACGCCCGCGCAAAGCTCTACCGGCTGGAACAGAACTACCGCTCCACCGCGGTGATCCTGGCCGCCGCCAACGGACTCATTGCTCACAACTCCGGCCGCCTCGGCAAGACACTCTGGACGAACGGCGAGCCCGGCCTGCCCATCCAGCTCTATGCCGCATTCAACGAACGCGACGAGGCGGAATTTGTCGCCCGGCGCGTCGCCGACTACGTTGCCGCCGGACACCGGCGTGACGACATCGCGGTGTTGTACCGATCCAATGCTCAGTCGCGCGCCTTCGAGGAAGCCTTCATCGGCGGGCGTATCCCGTACAAGGTCTACGGCGGGCTGAGGTTCTTCGAGCGCGCGGAGATCAAGGACGCGCTTGCCTACCTGCGGCTGCTGTTGAATCGGGACGACGATGCCGCCTACGAGCGGGTCGTCAATCTGCCGACACGCGGCATTGGCGATCGGAGCGTCGAGAGCCTGCGCGAGGAGGCGAGGGCCGCCGGCGTGTCGCTGTGGAAGGTGGCCACCGCACGCGGCGACGCGCAGCAGGGCGGCGGCAGGACCGCGAGCGCGCTGCGGGGCTTCCACGACCTCGTCGACCGACTGGCGCGGGAGATCGCCGGGCTCGCGCTGCACGAGCAGATCGATCACGTGCTCCAGGAAAGCGGGCTCATCGCCCATCACGGCCGTGAGAAGCCGAGTCAGGATTCGGCGCGCGGCGAGATGGCGCGCCACGAGGCCCGGCTCGAGAACCTCGCGGAGCTCGTGAGCGCCGCGCGCACCTTCGGCGCCGAGACCACCGACGTCGAGCTGACACCCCTCGAGGGTTTTCTCGCCCACGCGGCCCTGGAGTCCGGCGAGAGAGGGTCGGATGCGGGCGAGGACAGCGTGCAGATGATGACGCTGCACATGGCGAAGGGTCTCGAATTCATGATCGTGTTCCTGTGCGGCATGGAGGAAGGGCTCTTCCCCCATAATCGCTGCATGTCGGATCTCGACGCCCTGGAGGAAGAGCGCCGGCTCTGTTACGTCGGCATGACGCGTGCGATGAAGCACCTCTACCTCACCTATGCCGAGCAGCGCCGCCTGCACGGCATGGACACTCATCCCGCCCCTTCGCGCTTCATCAAGGAGGTGCCGGAGGACATCGTCGCGGAAGTCAGGCCACGCGTACAGGCCACCCGCGCCATCGTAGCCCGCGCTCGGCGGGAGCAGCCGGCGGCACCCGCCATCAGGTTCCGGACCGAGGAGCCGCCGCCGCCCGGGATGCGCCTCGGCGCGCGGGTGCGCCACGGCAAGTTCGGCGAGGGCGTGGTGTTGAATTTCGAGGGCAGCGGCCCGCATGCGCGGGTGCAAGTGATTTTCGAGCAGCAGGGCACCAAGTGGCTCATGATGCAGTACGCCAACCTAGAACCTTGTTGATGCGCTGGATCCGGACATCGCGCCGCGCAATCCATGCTCCGCGCACGCCCGGGGTGACGGCAACATGAAGATCCTCATTCTCGGCGCCGGGCAGGTCGGCCGCACCGTCGCCAGGCACCTCTCGCGGGAAGAAGCCAACGAAGTCACTGTCGTCGATGTCAATGAAGATGTCTTGCGCGACCTCCAGGACCGCCTCGACGTTCATACCGTAGTCGGCAATGCCGCCCACCCGACCGTTCTCGAAACGGCGGGCGCGGCCGAGGCAGAGATCATCGTCGCCCTCACCAACAGCGACGAAGTCAACATGATGGCCTGCCAGGTGGCGTTCACGCTGTTCCGCACCCCGACCAAGATCGCCCGTATCCGCTCCGCCGACTACACCCTGCGGCCGCAACTGTTCGGCGAGCAGTCGATCGCGGTCGACGTGTTCATCAGCCCGGAGCAGCTCGTGACCGAGTACGTCGAGCGGCTCATCCGCCACCCCGGCGCACTGCAGGTGCTCGACTTCGCCGCCGGCAAGGTGCGCCTGGTAGGAGTGCGCGCCATCAGCGGCGGCTTGCTGGTGGGCCACTGCCTGCGGGAGCTGCCGGAGCATCTGGCCCGCATGGAGGCGCGGGTGGTCGCCATCTACCGCCGGGGCCGCGGCATTCCCCCGGAGGGCGAGACAGTCATCGAGGAAGGCGACGAGGTTTTTTTCCTCGCGGCAAGCGCCGACATCCGCCGTATGATCGGCGAGCTGCGCAAGGAAGACTCGCGCGTGCGCCGGGTGATTCTCGCCGGCGGCGGCAACATCGGCTTTCGCCTCGCACGCTCGTTGGAGAAGACCAGCCAGGTGAAGCTCATCGAGCGCGACGTCGGTCGCGCGCGCCGCGTGTCGGAGCAGCTCGAGAACACCATCGTGCTCGCCGGTGATGCCGCGGATGAGGAGTTGCTGATCGAGGAAAACATCGACAGCACCGACGTGTTCGTCGCACTCACCAACTCAGAGGAGGCGAACATCCTGTCCGCCATGCTGGCCAAGCGGCTCGGCGCCCACAAGGTGATGGCTCTCATCAACAAGCCCTCCTACGCCGACCTGATCGAGAGCGGCAGCATCGACGTGGCCATCTCGCCCCAGAGCATCACCATCGGCTCGCTGCTCGCGCACGTGCGCCGGGGTGAGGTGGTGCGCGTGCACTCGCTGCGTCGTGGCGCCGCCGAGGCCATCGAGGCGATCGCCCATGGCGATGAGCAGACTTCGCGTGTCGTGGGCAGAACGGTGGACGAGATCCCGCTGCCGGAAGGCTCTTCCATCGGGGCGGTGGTACGCGGTGAACAAGTGATCATGGCCCATCACGACACCTTCGTGCGCGCGGGCGATCACGTGATCCTCTTCCTCTCCGACCGTCGCCACATCGAGGCGGTCGAGCGGCTGTTCATGCGCGTGTCGCACCAGTGAAGCGAGACGACACCGCTATCAAGGCACAGGGACGTGCCCGGCCGCCGCAGGTGGCCGAGTCTCGGGCAAAAACCACGCTTAGCCGCTTCGGCGTTGCCCGGGACGGCGCTGGGCCGGGCAGGATGCCCGGATCCAGCGCTTCACACTAAGGGGGATACCGTTGCTCGGCATCGCGCACCTCCTGGGCCTCATGCTCGCCGGCTTCGGGCTCGCCTATGTCCTGCCGATAGGATGCTCGATCGTCACCGGCGATGGGCTCTGGACCCGGTTCCTCCTCGCGGCCGCGCTGACTGTCGCCGTCGGCGCGGCGCTCGCGGCAGCCACCTTCCGGCATCGCCGCGAGCTCAAGGCACGCGACGGCTTCCTCCTCATGACGCTCGGCTGGATCCTACTTGCCGCCTCCGCCACGCTGCCGCTTCTCTTCTCGCTGCCGGGAATGACCTTCACGCGCGCGTTCTTCGAGACGATGTCGGGACTCACGACCACGGGATCGACCGTGCTCGACGGGCTCGATTCGCTCGCACCCTCGATCAACTTCTGGCGCCACTCGCTCATCTGGCTGGGCGGCCTGGCAGTGATCGTGGTGGCGGTCGGGGTGATGCCGCTCCTCGGCGTGGGCGGCATGCAACTCTCAAAGGCCGAGGCGCCCGGGCCGGTGAAGGAAGAGAGACTGACGCCACGCATCACGGAGACCGCCCGCTCGCTGTGGCTGGTTTACGCTCTGCTCACGCTGAGCGGGGTCCTGGCGCTGCGGCTCTGCGGCATGACGTGGTTCGATGCGATCTGCCACGCTTTCTCCGCCGTCGCCCTCGGTGGCTTCTCGACCCACGACGCCAGCATCGGATACTTCCACTCGGCGGCCATCGAGCTCGTGCTGATCATCCTCATGCTGATCTCGGCGCTGAACTTCGCGCGCCACTTCGCGGCCCTGCGGCGGCTATCGCTCAAACCATACCGCCACGATCCGCAGGTCAAGACTGCCGTCATTCTCGTCGCGGCCAGTGTGGTCTTCATCGCTGGGTTGCTCACGTGGCATGGCGTCTATCCGACGTTTGGCACCGCGCTACGGTATGCAGCCTTCAACGTGGTATCGCTGGCGACCACGACGGGGTGGACGACGGTTGGCCCCGCCGGCTTCACCGCGTGGCCTGTGTTCGCACCGATCTGGATGCTCTTCCTCTCCGGCATCGTCTGCAATACGGGCTCGACCGGCGGCGGCATCAAGATGTTCCGCACGCTGGTGCTGGCGCGCCAGGCGGGGCGTGAGCTCAAGCTGCTCGTGCATCCGAGCGCCGTCGCCCCGGTGCGCGTCGGTGGGCGGCCGGTGACCGAGCGTGCGGCGGATGCGGTGCTGGCGTTCATCTTCCTTTACTTCATGACGGTATCGTTGCTCACGTTCGCGATGCTGCTCACGGGAATGAGCTTCGATTTCTCCTTCCGTGTCGTGGTTGCCTCCATCAACAACACGGCGTTCGGCCTGCCCGGCCAGAGCGCCTGGAACCTGCACTCGCTGACGCCACTGCAGACCTGGATCTGCACTGCGGCGATGCTCCTCGGGCGCCTGGAGATCTTCAGCGTGATCGTGTTGTTTACGCGGACGTACTGGAGGAAGTAGGGCTGTTGCTCAGCGGCTCCGGCCACCGCGACCACCGCCGCTCCGGCTGCCGCCGCGAGCCGCCCCGCCGCCCCGAAAGCCACCGCCGCGGAAGCCGCCGCCTCTCGGCGCAGCGAAACTCCGTGTGCCGCCGACCCGGGCGAACCTGTTGAAGCCACCCCTGTTGAAGCCCTCCGAGCGCATGCCCATCTGCCCGCGGGGGGCATCGTATCCGCGAGCGGCGTGGAAATTTCCGGAGTACGGATCAGGCGCGGCGCTGAAGCGGCCGGCGGTCCCCAGGTGAAACTCACCGTGCATCGCGGCGCCGCGATAGACGTAGCCACGATTGACGAATGAAAAGCTGCGCGACGCGTACGGTGTGTGATTGAACGCCACGTAGTGACCGCGCCAGTCGCACCCCCAATGATGCCAGCCCCAGGGATAGCCCCTGAAGAAGCCGATCGGAACGCCAATTCCGAACGAAAGGTAGGGCCCGCCGAACCAAACGCCAGGGTAGTCATACCAGCCCGGCCAGGCGTCCATGGCGATTCCGTAAACGGCCCAGGGATCGTACTCGGGGACGTAAACAACGTCGGGGTCCGTCGGCGCGATGTCGATATCCGACCCCTCGGTGGTGACATCCTGCTCCGGCGTGCCCTGCAGAGTGCCGGCTGCCTCGGCACTGCGGCGCAGGACCTGAACTGCGGCCATCACGTCGTCGGGCTGATTGTAGTAGGCCTGGCCCAGCGAGGACGTCCAGGAGAGATTCTGGTCCATGTTTCCGAGGACGGCCGGAAAGGCCGTCAGCGCCTTGACGCTCGCATCCCAGGGCTGCTGGTTCACCACGTTGGCGAGATCGCCGCCCGTGAGGTTCGGATTCGCCTGCAGCCATCGATCGGCTTCGACGATCTGCTCGGGGAAGGTGGCGGCCGGAAGAATCGACCCGATGAGCGAATCCGGATACAGCGCGATGGGCGCGACCAGCTGCTGCAGCTGCTGTGGCGACTGTGGTGTGTAGCTCGAGGTCGGCTGGGTCTGGTCCGCTGGCGGAGTCTGCGCGAGCAGGTCAGCCGGGGCGACGGCGAACAGCAGGGCCGCCGACAGGAGATAGGTCCCCAGCCGACGTGGCGATGGTGAGAGCTGAAGGCGCGCCGGGCGCTCGCAATTGACCATAACGTCGAAGCTCCTTCGTCGCGCCACGCTTGAGCCCCCGAACGGGTTCAGGCGCGCGACGGAGACGACAGGCCGGGACCCATTATGGGACGGGTTCCCGCAGACGCCAAGCCTCACTTCGCCAGGCCCAGATCCTTGCTGTAAGTGACATTCATGATGTCACTGTACCAGCCTGTAACGCGCGGCTTGACCAGGTGTTTACTCACGTAGAAGTAGATCGGGATCACCGGCTGATCCGTCAGCATGAGTTGCTCCGCCTGCTCGAGCAGTCCGCGACGCTGCGCCGGGTCGACTTCCGCCGCGGCGCGGTTGAGCAGGCCGTCATAGGCGGGGTTGTTGTAGTGAGTGAGGTTGACGCCGAAGTCGCTCTTGAAGACCTGCGCGAAGGTGTAAGCGTCGTTGTAGTCGCCGACCCAGCTCGAGCGAAACATCTGCACGTCGCCGCGATCGATGTCCTGCATCAGTGACCGGAACTCTTCCCCTCTGAGGGCGACCTGTGCGCCGAGCGTCTGCTGCCACATGGAGGCGATGGCGATGGCCACCTCCGTCTGTATTTCCTCCGTATTGTAGCGAAGCTCGAAACGCAGCGGTCTCGCCGCGGAGTAACCGGCCTCGGCGTACAGCTTGCGGGCTTCGGCCACGCGTTGCGGCTGGGACAGCGCGCGATAGTCCGGCGACTGCGGCGCGTAGTCGGACACGCCTGGCGGCACCCAGCCATAGGCCGGCAGCTCGCCGGAGCGCAGTACCAGTTGTGCCAGCTTCTCACGATCGATCGCCATGGCGAGCGCGCGGCGCACCTTCACGTCACCCGCGAAGGGCGCCTGCCGCATATTGAACCCGTAGAAGTAGACGCCGAGCTGCGGTGCAATGTGGAGCTGGCCCGCCAGATGCGCGCGAATCCAGTCGTACTGGCTGCGGGGGATGATGTCGGTGATATCGAGCTGATCCGCGCGATAGAGCGTCAGCTCCCCGTTGTCATCGGGTGTGATCAGATACTTGACCGCATCGAGGCGGGTGGCGGCGTTGTTCCAGTAGTGGCGGTTGCGGGTGAGGTAGATATACGAGCCGTGAACCCATTGCGACAGGACGAACGCTCCATCCGACGGTAGGTTGCCCGGGCGAGCATAGGCTTCCTTGTCGTTGACGAGAGCGACGGGATCCACGGGGCATGTGCTCGGATGCGAGAGCAGCGCCGGCAGATACGGCGCGGGGTTGCTCAGCTCAACCACGACAGTGTAAGGATCCGGCGCGGAGACCCCGAGACTTTCCGGTGGCTTACGGCCCGCGATGATATCGCTCGTGTTGACGATCACGTCCACGACCTCGGCGTATTGCGAGGCGGTGTCGGGCTCGACCAGCCGGCGCAGGCCGCCCACGAAGTCGGCCGCCACCACGGGCTGGCCGTTCGACCAACTGGCGTCATGCCGCAGATGGAAGGTGTAGGTCTTGCCGTCGGGACTGACTTGCCAGCTCGCGGCGATACCGGGAGCCACGCCGCCGGACTTGTCGAGTGTCGTCAGTCCCTCGCATATATCCCTCAGCACGCGCTGCGCTTCATCCGCCCGCGCCTTTTGCGGATCGAGGGAATCAGGCTCCGCGCCGAGTCCGCGCAGGAGGATCGCCGCTCCATGGGCGGTACCGCCCGCGGTGCTGCCGGTGTGCGAGCGCGAGCAGGCGCAGAGCACCGCGAACGCGAGCAACGGGACGAGCCCGCGGGCGGCGCGGAGCACTACGTTCGCCTACGCGCGCCGCAGGCGATGGACATTGATCTGATCCCGCAGGGTCAGCGTCGCAGACCTGGCCGCGGCAGCGAAGTCTTCACCGGACGAAGCATAGAGAATGCCCCGCGCGGAGCTGACGATGAGGCCGGTACCGGCGGCTGTTTGTCCACTGCGAACCACCTGGGCGACATCGCCCCCCTGTGCGCCGACGCCCGGCACCAGCAGCGGCATCTCACCCACGATCCGCCGGATCTCGGCCAGCTCCTGCGGATAAGTGGCACCGACGACCAACAGGCAGTTGCCGCGGGCGTTCCAGCGCGTTGCCGCCAGCTCTGCCACCACGTGGTAGAGCCGCCGGCCGCCTGCGCCGAGCTCCAGATCCTGCAGGTCGCGCGCTCCCGGGTTGGACGTGCGGCAGAGCACCACGATGCCGCGGTCCTCGCGCCGGAGGAAAGGCTCCAACGAATCGCCGCCGAGGTATGGGTTCACCGTGACCGCGTCGGCCCCGTAGCGCTCGAAGGCCTCGATGGCATAGCGCTCCGCGGTGTTGCCGATGTCAGCGCGCTTGGAATCGAGAATGACCGGCACACCGGGGTAGGTGCGGTGGATGTAGTCGATGGTGCGCTCGAGCTGATCCTCGGCCTCGTAGGCCGCGTAATGGGCGAACTGCGGCTTGTAAGCGCAGACCAGGTCTGCCGTGGCGTCGATGATGGCTTTGTTGAATTGAAAAATCGGCGAGGGCTGCCCGGCGACCTGCCGCGGGAAGCGCTCGATCTCCGGGTCGAGCCCGACGCAGACCAGCGAGTCGCTGCGGTCCCAGCAGGCGCTAAGTTGGGCAAGGAAGGTGGTCATGCTACCCGCGCGCGCTCCGCCGCAAGGCTGCGCTTTTTCAGATGGACCAGCAGTAGTGTGACGGCGGCCGGTGTCACACCCGGCACCCGTCCGGCCTGCCCGATCGTGGCCGGGCGATACTCCGCCAGGCGGCCGCGCACTTCGTGCGAGAGTCCCGCCACCTGGCCGTAGTCGATGTCGTCCGGCAATTTCGTCTCCTCGTTGCGGCGCTGGCGCTCGATCTCTTCGCGCTGCCGCTCGATGTACCCGGCGTACTTCGCGTGCGCCTCGATCTGCACGCGTACCTGCGGGGGAATTCGATCATCGAACGGGGCGCTCAGCCAGTCCGGACTTCCCACAACGTCGAGCAGCGCGTCGTAGCTGACTTCCGGCCGGCGAAGCAGCTCCAATGCCGACACGTCCCGCCCCAGAGGGCCGGAGAGCACTCGCTGCGACCACTCCTCAGGCACCTGATCGGGGTGGATACGCGTGCTCTGCAGCCGCGCCGTCTCCTCTGCCGACAGGCGCTGCTTCGCCTCGAAGAGCCGCCAGCGCTCATCGTCCACCAGGCCGAGGTTACGGCCCAGGGGCGTCAGACGCAGGTCGGCGTTGTCCTCTCGCAGCAGCAGGCGGTGCTCGGCGCGGCTGGTGAACATGCGATAGGGCTCCCGCGTCCCCCGGGTCACCAGGTCGTCGATGAGTACGCCGAGATACGCCTCGCTGCGCTGGGGCACCCAGGCATCACGCTGGCGGGAGGCCAGCGCTGCATTGATGCCCGCCACAATGCCCTGCGCCGCGGCTTCCTCGTAGCCCGTCGTACCGTTGATCTGGCCGGCGAAGAAGAGGCCACTGAGCACTCGCGTCTCGAGCGAAGGGCGAAGATCCCGCGGGTCGAAGTAGTCGTACTCGATCGCGTAGCCGGGCCGGGTCAGATGCGCACGCTCGAATCCCGGAATGCTGCGCACGAGCTCGTACTGCACGTCGAACGGCAAGCTGGTGGAGATGCCGTTGGGGTAGATCTCGTGCGTATCGAGGCCCTCGGGCTCGACGAAGATCTGATGCGAAGCCTTGTCGGCGAAGCGGAAGACCTTGTCCTCGACGGAAGGACAATACCGCGGACCCACTCCCTCGATGACCCCGGTGAACATCGGGGACCGGTCCAGGGCACCCCGGATAATCTCGTGGGTTCGCTCATTGGTATGTGTAATGAAGCAATCGATCTGCTTTGGATGATCTTCGGCTCGCCCAAGAAACGAGAACACGGGAAGCGGATGGTCACTGGCCTGCCGAGTCATGGCTCCAAAATCGAGCGTCCGCCCGTCCAAGCGCGGCGGCGTGCCGGTCTTGAGTCGACCGACCCGAAGCGGCAGCTCGCGCAGCCGGCTCGCCAGGCGGTTCGACGGTGGATCGCCAGCGCGTCCGCCCTGGTAGTGCTCGAGCCCCACATGGATGCGGCCACCGAGAAAGGTGCCTACCGTGAGCACCACCGCCGGCGCTTCGAAGGTCAGGCCGGTCACCGTGACGACCCCGGTTACCGTCTCCCCCACGACCACTAGGTCCGCGACCTCCTGCTGAAAGATCGACAGCCGCGGCTCGCTTTCGAGCAGGGAGCGGATGGCTTTCTTGTAGAGCTGGCGATCCGCCTGGGCGCGAGTGGCCCGCACCGCGGGTCCCTTGCTGCCGTTGAGGGTCCGAAACTGGATGCCCGCGCGATCCGTCGCACGCGCCATGGCGCCGCCCAGCGCATCGATCTCCCGCACGAGGTGACCCTTGCCGATGCCGCCCACGGCGGGATTACAGCTCATCTGACCCAGCGTCTCGATGCTCTGCGTCAGAAGCAGCGTACGCGCCCCCAAGCGGGCAGCCGCCAGCGCGGCCTCGGTACCGGCATGGCCGCCGCCGATCACGATGACGTCGAAGGGTTGGACAAATCGCATCCTTACCATTGTAGACGTGCGACAGCTTCCGCACCGCCATGGATGCCTTATTCTCCGGTGCTAGTGAGCCCGCGCACCGCCCTATCGCTTCTCTGTCTGGCTGCCGCTGTGCTGGGCGGAGCCCTATTCGAACCGAGGCCCTGCCAAGCGGCACCGGCCGGGCATTTGGCGCTGTCTCCGTGCCAATTGCATCAGACCCTCGACCTGACACTGGTCCAGGCCGAGTGTGGCCGCCTGGTGGTGCCGGAGAATCCTGCCGCGCCTCGCGGACGGCGGATCAGGTTGCGGGTGGCGGTGGTGCCCGCCATCAGTACGCGCAAGCGTCCCGATCCGCTCTTCGTTCTCGCTGGCGGGCCGGGTATGGGGGCGGCCGCCTTCTACACCAGCGTCGAGCCGGTCTTCGCGCTCATCCATCGTGACCGCGACATCGTCCTCGTGGACCAGCGCGGTACCGGTGGTTCCAACGCCCTCGACTGCGAATCGAGTGAGGACGACCTCTATCAGAGCACCACCGCGCAGATCGTTGCCGAGACCGAGCGCTGTCTGAAAGCGCTGACAGCGCATGCCGACGTCCGCTTCTACACCACCAGTCTCGCGGTCCAAGACCTCGACCGCGTGCGCGCGGCATTGGGTTATGACCGGATCAATCTCTATGGATCGTCGTACGGCACGATCGTCGCGCAGCACTACGTGCGCCGTTTTCCCGACAGAGTCCGCAGTGTCATCCTGGACGGCGTAGTGCCCCCGCAAATCGCGCTCGGTGCCAGCAGCGCGCTCGATGCGCAAGCGACCCTCTCGAGCATCTTTGCCCGCTGTGTCCGGCAGGCGGCCTGCCATGCGCGCTTTGGCGACCCGGCGGCAACCTATCAGCAGGTTCGCGCTGAGCTTTCCGGGCATCCGGTATGGGTCGATCTGACCGACCCGACGAGCGGTGAGCCCCATCACCTGCCGTTCACTGCATATGATTTGGCCATGGTGCTGCGCCTCGCGAGCTACACCCCGGAGCTTGCGGCGCTCCTGCCCCTCGACCTGCACGAAGCGGGCGCGTCCAGCAACTTCGCGCCCCTCGCGGGACAGTTTCTGCTCATCGATCGCGTATATGGCGACGCCGTCGCAGAAGGCATGAACGACACGGTGGTCTGCTCCGAGGACGTTCCGTTCTATCACGTCGACGCGAACGAGCGTGCCGAGCTTGCGCAGACCTTTCTCGGCACGTCGCAACTCGACGGACTGCAGGCGATCTGCGGCGTCTGGCCGCGAGGCCCGATGGATCCAGACTTCCATCAGCCGCTGCACTCGCAAGTTCCGGCGTTGCTCCTCTCGGGCGGCAACGACCCGATCACACCGCCGCGATATGCCGCGCAGGCTGCGCAGGGCTTTACCAACAGCCTGAGCCTGGTGGTGCCCGAATTCGGGCACGGCCAGCTCACCGATCCTTGCATGGCGGGCGTGATGGCGCAGTTCGTGCGCCGCGCGTCCACGTCCGGCCTCGATACGGCCTGCACGCGCCATTTGTCGCCAATGCCGTTCTTCCTGACGCGGAACGGGCCGACGCCTTGATCGAAGCCGAAGGACTCAGCAAGCGATTCGGGACGGTCGCGGCGGTGAGCGGCGTGAGCCTGCGCGCGCTCGATGGCCGTATCACCGGGCTGCTGGGACCGAACGGCGCCGGCAAATCCACGACATTGCGCATCCTGTATACGGTGCTGTCGCCGGATTCCGGCGAGGCTCGGATCGACGGTGCGAGTGTCGTGAGTGACCCGCTCGTTGCCCGGCGCCGCATGGGGGTCCTGCCTCACGGTGCGGGCCTGTACCCTAACCTGACCGCACGCGAGAACATCCTTTACTTCGGTGCGTTGCACGGACTTTCGCCTGCAGAGCGGCGCAGCCGCACGGGGGAGCTGATCCGACAGCTCGGCATGGAGGAGTTCGCGGATCGGCCGGCTCGAGGCTTCTCACAGGGGCAGCGGATCAAGACCGCGCTGGCGCGAGCGCTCGTTCACAGGCCTCGAAACGTCCTCTTGGATGAGCCGACCAACGGTCTCGATGTCATGGCGGTGCGCACGCTGCGCGGTCTGCTGCAACAGTTGCGGAGCGAGGGCCATTGCGTCCTCTTCTCCAGCCACGTGATGCAGGAGATAGCGGCGCTGTGCGATGACGTGGTCGTGATCGCGCACGGCCGCGTCATCGCCCAGGGCACGCCCGCGGAGCTGCGCAGCCGCGCGGGCACGGAGTCGTTGGAAGAGGCTTTCGTCCGCCTGGTCGGGGAGAGCGGCACCGACATCGAGCCCGGGGGCGCCGGCCGATGAGGGCGATCTGGCGTGTCTTCATCAAGGAGGTCCGGGAGAATCTGCGCGATCGGCGCACCGTGATTTCGGCGTTGATTTTCGGACCCCTCTTCGGTCCCCTCCTGGTCGCAAGCGCGCTGTCACTGAGCTTTCGGGGCGTGGGGACGCAAGGTGAGCGGCCGTTGCATCTGACTGTGTCGCATGCGGAACGCGCGCCGAACCTGATGGCGTATTTGCGCCAGTACAATGTCAGGATCAAGATGGTTGCGGAGGACGAGGCCGCGGCGCGGCGCGACGTGACGGCGCACCATGGCCGGGAGGTCCTGCTCGTGCCGGCCGACTTCGGCGCGCGCCTCGAAGCCGGCCAGCCCGCGCCGCTGATGCTGTTCGCGGACGAAGCGGACACCCAAAGCGCCTCGAGCGTCGAGCGGATCGCCGCCATCGTCAACCAGTACGGCACGACGATCGCCCGCCTGCGCCTGGTCGCTCGCGGGCTGGACCCGCTGCTCACGGTGCCCATAGTGCTGCATCCCATCGACATCTCGACGCCGGCCGCCCGCTCGGCGCTGGCGCTGGGGACCTTGAGCTATCTGGTGCTGCTCACGATGCTCATGGGCGGCATGTATCTGGCGATCGACGCCACCGCCGGTGAGCGCGAGCGCGGCTCGCTCGAGCCGCTGCTCACCGTGCCCGTGCGCCGCGAGTACCTCATCTACGGCAAGATCATGGCGGCCTGCGCATACATGACACTGTCGCTCGCACTGACGGTCACGGCGTTCGCGATCGCGCTGCGGTTCGTGGGGCTCGAGCGCTTCGGTATGAGCGCCGATTTCGGCCCGCGAGTCGCGCTGGGGATCGTGCTGGCGTGTCTGCCGCTCGTGCCGCTCGGGGCCGCCCTGATGACGCTGGTGGCCGCGTTCACTCGCAGTTACCGCGAAGCGCAGACGTATGTTGGGCTCGTGCTCCTCATTCCAACGCTGCCGCTGGTGTTTGCCGCGGTCCTCGGACTGCAGCCACGGGCGGCGCTGATGGCGGTCCCGTCCCTGGGGCAGCACTTCATCATTCTGAGTCTCATCAGAATGCAGCCGCTGCCGGCCCTGTACGTGGCGCTCTCGGTATGCTCGACGCTGCTCCTGGGAGCGCTATTAGTCTTCGCCGCCGGGCGCCTTTACCGCCGCGAATCACTGCTGGGATGAGCTTCACGATGTTGGCGTGTAGAATGACTTCATGAAGCTATTCGCCGCCGTCGCGCTGAGTGCCGTTGCCTCCTGGGCGGTCGCCGAGCCGTACCCTGGCGCACCCCCGGCGCCGCCGCCGCGGGCCGCCACCATCCAGGTCACGGGCCAGGCCAAGGTGTCGGAGATCCCAGACCGGGTTTACATCGACATCGGAGTGACCACACAGGCGCCAAAGTCGGAGGCCGCTGCCGCGGACAACGCCAAGCGCCTTGCGGCGGTGATCACGGCGGTGCAGCGGGCGGCGGGGCCTGGCGCGCAGCTGACCACGACGGAATATTCCATCAACCCCAGCTACAACTACCCGCGGAACGGCGGCACACCCACCGTTGTGGGGTACACCGTGAGCAATGTGGTCGAGGCGCGGCTGGATGACCTGCGCGAAATCGGCCGGGTGATCGACGCCGCGACCCACGCGGGGTCCAATGACGTGCAGGGCATTCGCTTCGCGTTGCGCGATGAGCAGGCCCCGCGGAGCGAAGCGCTCCGGGAAGCCGCTGTGAGCGCCCGCCAGGACGCCGAGACTCTGGCTGGGGCGCTCGGCCTCAGGCTCGTACGAGTGCTCTCGGTGAGCGAACAGAGCCCGGCGACGTCTCCCATCTACCCGCGGTTCGCAGCGGTGAGGATGGAGGCGCAGGCAGCTCCCATCACCCCCGTCGAGGCGGGTACGATCGACCTCAACGCCACCGTTAGCTTGACTGTGGAAGTCGCCCCCGCCAAGCGTTAGTCTGTCTCCGACCGCGCGGCCCCTTAGCCGCAAGTTCGGAGGTGTACCATGACTACCGTGCGTCACCTGCTCGACCTCAAGGGTCGGGCCCTCTTCAGCATCGAGCCCGAGGACCCCGTGCTCGAGGCGATCCGGATGATGGCCGACCGGCACGTCGGCGCACTCCTCGTGATGCGAAGCAGCGAGCTGGCCGGCATCCTCTCGGAGCGCGACTACGCCCGCAAGGTCGTCCTGCTCGGCCGCTCCTCGGCCGAGACACCCGTCTGGCAGATCATGACATCCCCGGTCGTCACGGTCTCACCCGACAACTCCGTGCAGGACTGCATGCGCCTGATGACCGAGCGCCGCATCCGTCACTTGCCGGTGCTGGAAGGCGGCCGCGTGGTGGGCATGATCTCGATCGGCGACCTCGTGAAGGCGGTCATCGAGGAGCAGCAGCAGACGATCGAGCAGCTGCAGACGTACATTCATAGTTAACGCTTAGTTAACTTTTAGTTAACGTTCCGGCCCCCATCCCCGAGCGATAATGGGCTGCGGCTCGTCGTCTCTGTGCGCGCCGTCGCGCACGAAGGAGTCTCGGCATATGGTCAATCTCGAGCGAGTAGCCCGGCATGGTGTGTCGTGGTCGCGACCGTGGCGGGGGGCCTGGCTGCTGTGCGCCGCTTTGCTGTTCGCCGCCGCACCCCCCGACCTGCTCGCGCAGACTCCGCCCGCGGCCGGGCAGGCCGCCACGAGGCCAACCTACACACCGCAGTCACCCGACCAGCTGCAGCAGCTGGTGGCGCCGATTGCGCTATATCCGGATTCGCTGGTCGCCTCGATTCTGCCGGCCGCTACCTTTCCCGAGCAGATCGTCGAGGCCGCCCGCTGGCTGCAGGCGAATCCCGGCCTGACAGGCCAGGCCCTTGCCCAGGCGGTGAATCAGCAGCCCTGGGATGCCAGCGTCAAGGCGCTCACAGCCTTTCCGGCCGTCCTCGGAAACATGAACCAGAATCTCTCCTGGACATCCTCGCTGGGCAATGCCTACTACAACCAGCCCAACGATGTGATGACGGCGGTGCAGGCATTGCGCCAGAGCGCCGAGACGAGCGGCAATCTGAAGAGCACGCCGCAGCAAGCTGTCACCACGGAGGATTCGGACATCGAGATCGAGCCGACGGAGCCCGATGTCGTCTATGTTCCCGAGTACGATCCGTGGATCGTTTACGGCTTTCCTCTGGTCGCCTGGCCGGGGTGGTATGACTATCCGGGCGTCTGGTTCGACGGGCCCTACCTGTCGTTCGGAATAGGCATTCCAATCGGTTTCTACGGCGGCTTCGGCTGGGGCTGGTCTCACTGGGGATGCGACTGGGGCGGTCGCGGCGTGTATTTCAATCACGCGAGATACGTCTCCCGTAGCGCCACCTTCTTCAACCGGGGCAACTTCTCTCACAGCGCCGCCGCGCGCGCCGCGGCTCGCCTCGGTAGCGCCGGCCGCTTCCGCGGAGGCGCGGGGGCGGCGCGCGAATACGCCGCACCCCGCGGTGGCATCGGCATGCGCTCGGGGGCCTTCGGCGGGTTCGCCCGCGGCGGCGAAACCAGGGGCTTCGAAGCGCGCGGACGAGCCGGCTCCGGGGGTGGATATCGAGGCAGTGGCGGATATCGAGGCGGCGGCGCCTCTCACGGCAGCGCTTCTCACAGCGGAGGCGGCGGCCGCCCGCATTGAGCCGCGTTTTTCTCACCGTCGACGAGCGCGGCGCTCCCGACCGGTCGCATGTGGCGCTGGCGAACGCCCGGCCGGCGAGCCACCCTCCTCGCCTCGCCGCTGCTTCCGGCGCCGGATATGCTCCTTCCAGGCGGCGGTGCGGTCGCGAATGAAGTCACTCAGATCGGACGCACACGCGAACGTCGGGAGCGGTACATCCTCCGGGTAATGCCCCTGTTGATTACGGACGGGTAGCGCCGCCACCAGTGCGGCGTGGATCCTATCCAGCTTGCTCGGCTTCGACGAGTTGGGATGCGCCACCGAGGAGACCGGTGGCAGGACACCGCTCAGCGGATCATCCGTCCGCGCCGTCGCGAGGGTAACGACATCACCCAACGAGGCTGCATTGCGGTCACGGTTCGTCAGCGGCTCCGTGCCCCAGCGCTCCGCGATCGTGCTCAGAACCGAAGTATGGTCGATGGGGCCCGAGCCCCTGAAAACCGTGCCCGCGGCGATCAGCGGCGAGACCAACACGGCCGGTACCCGTAACCCGAAGCGCGTGAAGTCGAATCCGTACTCGCCCACGGTGCCATCACCCGGCGGCGTCGCGTTCGCGGGCGGTGCGACGTGATCGTAGGTCCCACCGTGCTCGTCGTAGGTGATGATCAACAGTGTGGAATTCCACGCCGCGGCGTTGCTACGCAGGGCCACGTAGATATCGTGCAGGAACTGCTCACCCTTGGCGACGTCATAGTTGGGGTGCTGACTGTTGCCCGTGGCGTCCCAGCTTGGCTCCAGGAAGGTATACGGCGGCAGGGTTCCGGCCGCCGCGCGCTGCTGGAAGTCGCGGAAATGCCCGAAATGACTGTCGTCCGCGGCCGTGGTGTCGGGGAAGGTCTGCCGCGTCAGCGGCTCACTGTTGTAGCCGTAAATCGCCCAGTCGAGGCCCTCGTCCGAGAGCCTGCCGAAGATGGTGGGGCAGGTATATTTTGTCGGCGTATCGTCCAGGTGGCCCTGCGAGGTCGCCGCCGCCGCGAAGGCCCGGTTGGGTATGGTCAGCGTGGGCACGGATGCGAACCAGCGATCGCAGACGGCATAGCCGCGCGCCAGGCCGGAGAGGATGGGCAGCAACTCCGGGGTGTACATGCCCATGATCTGCGACGGCTGCGTCCCCGGCAGCGTGTCGCTGTAATGCTTGGCAAGATCGGAGGCGATCGCGGACTTGAAGTTCGTGACGAATCCCATGTTGCCGGGCGCGGCGCCGGCGGCGGGATCATCGGTCGAGAACAGCTGATAGTTGGTATTGAGAAATCCCTCGCCCGGATCCGCGCCAGGCATCAGGTAGGGATTCGGGTCCGTCGCCTGGATGGTATACACGTCCACCTGGCGGCCGGTGTCATCGGGATTCCACTCTTTGCCCGTCAGACCGTCGAACGCCTGGCCGGCGAGTGAGACGTTGCCGCTGGCCGCGTAGAGATAGCCGAGCATATGGTCCAAGGAGCGGTTTTCCAGCATCACCTGCACGATGTGCCCGATCTTTCCAAGCTGGTTCGGCACGGCGGTCTCCTCAAATCTCCGCGACTGTGGAATGCTCACCGCTCGGTGCACCGGTCCGCCCCCCGAACACGACCAGCAGAGGGATCACGGCCAGGGTGGCGATCATGAGCAGCTTGTAGTCATCGTTGTAGGCGATGATTTGCGCCTGCTGCGTGACGAGCGCATCGAGCGCCGCGCGGCCGGACGCAGTCAGGGGATTCAGGACCTGCGCGACGATCGGATTGCCGAACTGGCGGTTGACCGCGGTGACGTACTGCGTGATGTCGGCGTGGTTGACCTGGGTGGTGCGCGTGAGCAGAGTACCGACGATGGAGATGCCGATGCTCGAGCCGACGTTGCGCGCCAGGTTGTAGAAGCCCGCGCCTTCCGGCCGCACAGCAGGTGGAAGCGTCGCCAGCGACACGACGCTGAGCGGCGTGAAGAGGAATCCCAGCCCTACTCCCTGGACGACGCCTACCCAAATGACGGTCCAGCTCGAGACATCCGGGGTCCACCCTGTCATGACATAGAAAGACCACGCCGAGAGTCCAAGCCCGACGCCGAGCAGCAGCCGCGTGTCGGCCCGCCCCATCAGCTTGCCGACGATCATCATTGCGCCCATCGTACCTATGCCGCGCGGCCCCATGACGAACCCCGCGGTGATGACCGGGTAGTTCATGAGCTCCTGCAGATAGGGCGGTTGCAAGGCGAGCGAGGCGTAGAAGGTCAGGCCGACGATCGCAACGAAAATCACGCCCGCGGTGAAGTTGCGATCACGAAACAGCGCTGGTCTGAGGAACGGCTCGCGCGCGGTGAAGATGTGTGTCAGGAAGATATAGAACGCCGACGCCGCGACGATGGCTTCGCCGACGATCTCCTTCGAGCTGAGCCAGTCGAGCTCCTGGCCGCGATCGAGCATCACCTGCAGGGCCGCGATCGCAATGCTCAGGCTGATGAAGCCGGTCCAGTCGAGCCGCGCCCGGGTGCGCCGCCGCGCCGCGGGCAGGAAGAGCATCATGCCGACGAAGGTGACCACGCCGATCGGCAGGTTGATGTAGAAGACCCACCGCCAGGTGTAGTCCTCGGTCAGCCAACCACCGAGCACCGGGCCGAGGATCGGCGCCGCCATCACCGCCATGCCCCACGCCGCCATCGCCGACCCGTGGCGTTCGGTCGGATTGATGTTGAGCAACACGGTCTGCGAGAGCGGCACCAGGGCGGCGCCGAAGAGACCCTGCAGCCAGCGGAAGATCACGATCTCGGCGACCGATTGCGCCATGCCGCAGAGCATGGAGGCAATGGTGAAGCCGACCACGGAGACGATGAAGAGGCGCTTGAGGCCCATCCGCGCCGTGAGAAATCCGGTGAGCGGCGTCGCGATCGCCGCGGCCACGATGTAGGACGTCAGGACCCAGTTGATCTGATCCTGGCTCGCGGACAAGCTCCCCTGCATGTGTGGCAGCGCCACATTGGCGATCGTCGTGTCGAGCGACTGCATGAGGGTCGCCAGCATCACGCAGACCGTGATGGCGCCGCGATGCGGCGTAGTGGGGTGCAGTTCCTCGGCCACCGGGTCTCCCTATTAGAGTATGGACCAGCCGCGCACGTGGCCGGTGTGGATGTCGACTTCGACGCTCATCCCTGCGCGCAGCGGCGGCAGGTTCCGGTCGCTCGTGTCGACCGCGATGCGAACGGGGATCCGTTGCACGACCTTCACCCAGTTGCCGCTCGTATTCTGCGCCGGCAGCAGCGCGAACTGCTGCGCGGCCGCCGGGCTGATGCTCGCGACCGTGCCATGCCACCGCTCGCCCGGATAAGTATCGACCTCCACAGTGACCGACTGCCCCGGATGCACGTATGTCAGCTCGGTCTCCTTCGGGTCCGCGTGCACCCAGACGTGATCGGTGTCCACCAGATAGAACGCTGTGACGGACTCCGCCAGATAACGCCCCGGCTGGATGGAAGGCACACTGGTCACGATGCCATCGAAGGACGCCCGGACGACGGTGTGCGCCAGCTCGCGGGCTGCCTCGTCGCGGGCAGCCAGGGCGCTCAGGTATTGCGGGTTCTGCTCCACCGGGCCCGTCGGGTGGCCGTTCAGGCCGGCGTTCATACCGGCTAGCTGCTCCCTGAGCGATGCCAGCGCGTGTTGAGAGCTCTCGAGATTGCGGTGCGCGGTGTCATACCCGGTGCTCGAGACGATGTGCACGTGCGCGAGATTTTGCGCGCGCCGAAACAACACCTGACTGTAGCCCAGGTCGTACTGGGCCTGCGCGATCTTCGCCTGCATGTCCCGATAGCTCGCCTGCATGGCGAGCAGGTTGTCGCGCACGGCACCGAGCTCAGCGTTGGCACGGTCCAGCGCGTAGCGGTAATGCCGAGGCCCCAGAGTGTAGAGAATCTGACCACGGGTTACGCGCTGGTTTTCCTTCACGTAAATCCGTGCAACGATGCCCGAGACGTCAGTCGACACGCCGACCGTGTTGGCTTCCACGTACGCATCGTCCGTCGACATGGTCGCGCCGCCCGTGGCGTAGAAGATCCAGGCGATGATGAGCGCCAGCGGCAGCAGCAGAAATAACACCACACGAACCCGGCGACGCGCGGCCGACGGCGCCGGGTGCGCTGGCCCAGGCGTGGCGGACGGCGCGTGTACCATGGGCGCGGCCTGAGTCGCTGCCGGCTCTTGGGCAGGCGCCGAGGCGCCGAGCACAGCCGCCGCCGGTCCGAGCTCGTTCCGCGCCAGCAACGCCGCGAACTGCTGGTCGTCGAGGATGTTCTGGCAGACCAACAGGCTGCAGGGGATATGGTCGCTGAGATAGGCCCCGCTCGGACCCGACCACCAGCGCCCGATCGCGCTTTGGCGCCGATGCCCGACGACGACCAGATCCGCTTTCACCTGCTCGGCGTAGGCGGCGATCTCCCGCGCCGGCTCGCCGATGACGAGCTTGCCCGTGGCCTGGAAGCCGAGCGCCGCAAGTCGGGCCATGCCCTCCTGCAGTACGCGCTCGTAGTCCGTCTGCTGCTGCGCGACGCCTCCGCCCCCGACCCCCTCGCCGAGCTTGGTACCGGCCGCTTCCCGGATGACCGAGAGCACGAACACCTGAGCGCCATAGCGGCGCGCCAGCAGCGCTCCCTCGCGCAACGCGGTTCGGCCCTCGATGGAGCCGTCGTAGGCCAGGAGAATTCGCTGATACACCGTGATGCCTTTTTCTGGGATCCCTGAGCGCAAACGACGCTTGCCCGCGGTCGCGCCGCGGGGCGACGGGAAAAGCGTCAGGATACCGCGGTCACTTGCCGATGCAGAAGCTGCCGAAGATCCGACCCAGCAGGTCTTCGCTGGTGAACTCCCCCGTTATCTCGTTGAGGGCCTCCTGTGCCCCACGCAGCTCCTCGGCAACCAGCTCGCCGGCGCGGCTCTCCCGTAGCTGCCGCTCCGCCTCAGTCACCTGCCGGCGGGCGCGATCGAGCGCATCGAGGTGCCGCTGCCGGGCAGAGATCGTGCCGGCCTCCAGCGTCTGGTATCCCATGCAGATCTTCAGGTGCGCGCGCAGCATCTCCAGCCCCTCGCCGGTGAGGGCCGACAGCGTGACCCGCGGCGGTCCCGTCACGGTGTCGGCGACCGGGATGCCGGTCGCCAGGTCGCACTTGTTGAGCACGAGCGTTACGGGAACGTCGACCGGCAATCGGCTCTTCTCCTCGCCATAGGCGGTCGCACCGGGGTCGGTAGCGGCATCGATCACGAACAGTACCCGGTCGGCGCGCCGCATCTCGGCGTGCGCCCGTCGGATTCCTTCTGCTTCGACCACGTCCGCATCTTCACGCAGACCTGCCGTATCGAGGACATGCAGCGGCATACCGTCGATATCGATCCGCTCGCGAACGATATCGCGGGTGGTCCCCGGGATGGCGGTCACGATGGCCGCGTCATACCCGGCCAGCCGATTGAGCAGACTCGACTTGCCCGCATTGGGCCGGCCCGCGATCACGACCGTCATCCCTTCGCGCAGCAGGCGGCCCTGGCGGGCGCTCTGCTCGACAGCCTCGAAGTGGTCGTGGACGGTCTGGAAGCGCTCTTCGAGCTCGCGGTCGGCCAGGAAGTCGATCTCCTCCTCGGGGAAGTCGATGGCCGCCTCGACGTAGGTGCGAAGGTCCACGACCGCCTCGGTGAGCCCGCGCACCATGGCGGAGAACTCTCCCTGCAGCGACCGCATGGCCGCTCGCGCCGCCTCGCGCGAGCCGGCATCGATCAGGTCGGCAATCGCCTCCGCCTGTGCGAGATCCAGCTTGTTGTTGAGGAAGGCGCGCTGGGTGAACTCCCCGGGTAGCGCGCGCCGCGCGCCGAGCTCCACCACTCGCGCCACCACCGCCTCGAGCACCAGCGGTCCGCCATGGCCGTGCAGCTCGACGACGTGCTCGCCGGTGTAGGAGTGGGGCCCGGGGAAGAAGAGCGCCAAGCCGGCATCGATAGCCTCCTGCGCGGCATCGAGGAAGCGCGCGAATCCCGCCCGGCGCGGCAGCGGCAGCTCACCGAGCAGCACGGCGGCGATCTCGGGTACCTTCGGACCCGAAACGCGTACGATCCCGATGCCGCCTCTTCCCGGCGGGGTCGCCGCCGCCACGATGGTATCGGTGCGGCTCATTCCACTGAGGCTACCGCCGCCAGGGCGCCGGTTGAAGAGCCTCCCGCCGCAACCTCCAATGACTCTGCCGCAAACCGCTCAATCGTTCCGCCCATGGAGCACATCCTGTGCCTCCAGGCGCATCATCCCGTCTGCGACAGGGCGCGGGCGCCCATTCGGCGATTGATGTTCCACTGCTGCGCGAGACCGAGAATGGTGTTCGTGGCGTAGTAGAGCACCAGGCCCGCGGGGAAGAACGCGAACATGGCCGACATGGCGATCGGCATGACCATCATGACCTTCGCCTGCGTGGGATCCGGTGTGGTGGGATTGACTTTGTACTGTACGAACATGGCGATCGCCATGATGCCGGGCAGGATGAAGTAGGGATCGCGCGCCGACAGGTCCTGGATCCAGAACACGAACGGCGCCTGGCGCATCTCCGCGCTGTAGAGCAGCACCCAGTAGAAGGCGATGAACACCGGGAGCTGGATGACCATGGGCAGGCAGCCCGACACCGGGTTCACTTTCTCGCGCTTGTAGATCTCCATCATGGCGCGCCCGAGCTTCTCCTTGTCGTCCTTGTAGGTCTCCTGGATGTTCTTGATGCGCGGACCCAGGACTTTCATCTTGGCGATCGAGCGGCCGCTCGCTTCCGACAAAGGATAGAGCGCGAGCTTCAGCAGGAACGTCACCAGGACGATAGCGACGCCCCAATTGCCGGTGAGCGCGTGTACCTTGCTCAGCAGCCAGAAGAGCGGACCCGCGACGATGGTCAGGTATCCGTAGCCGACGACGTACTTCAGGGTCGGATCGATCTTCTCGAGCTGCGCGTGCAACATCGGGCCGACGAAGAGCTTCTGATCGATCGTTGCCGTCGCGCCGGGGGCAACCGTCTGCTGCGGACCCACCGCCGCCAGGAGGTATTCGGGCCCGGACACCTCTGAAGTGAAGCGGTAAGGCACGCTCTTCGGCAGTACCACCGCGCTCACGAAATCGTTCTGCGTCGCGGCGATCCAGCCGTTTGTCACCGTCTGCGCGAGATGCTGGTTATCGGCCTTGGAGGGATCGAGCCGCTCGTACTTGTTACCGTCCCAGATGGCGGGCCCGTGATAGGCATAACTGTTGGGATTGAAGTAACTGCTCTTGGTACGCGGGTCGTCACGGTAGAGCTGCGCGTAGGGCATCGCCTGCCACGGTGTGGCGCCCTGATTCCGGATGCTGTACTGCAGTCCGATGCTGTACGAGCCCTTGGTGAAGACAAACGTCTTCGTCACGGTGACGCCGCCACTGCTCCACGTGAGCGGTACGCGAAGCGGCTGCGAGCCGTCCAGCTGATAGCTCTGTTGCGCCGCCGTGAACAGCGCGGCGTGATTCGGGTAGCGGGAGTCTCCCGGTCCCGTGAGCCCGCTCTGCAAGAGATATATCGTCTGTGGGCTGGCGTCGTTCTCGAGCCGCACACGGGCCGCTTGGCCCTTGATTTCCGCGTACTTGAGCAGCTGCACCTGCTCCAGTGTGCCGCCGAGGGTGCTGATGTCGATGTCGTAAACGTCCGTATGGACGTGAACGAGTTGTGCGTTCGTGGATGCCGCAGGCGTCGCGGCAGGAATACCCGCCGCAGCCGCGGCAGGGGGCGATGAGTTTGGTGTGGCGGGCGACTGAGTCGTGCCGCTCGCCTCCGACTGCGGCGCCTGAGGAATGCTGTTGGCGAGGGAGCTGGACTGGCTCGAGGGCGCAGTCTGACTCGGGGCCGGGGTCGCGGCGGCCGGCAGCGGCGGGAAGTCGCGTTGCCAGGTCTGGTAGTTGAAGATCAACACCACCGCGAGCGCGATCCAGAGGTAGATGCGCGGACTGTTATATGGGCTGTTATTCATGAGTGTGGCGGTCAGAGCTCGATACGCCGCCGGCGGGCACCGGGTCGAAGCCACCGGGATGCCAGGGGTGGCAGCGCGCTATGCGCCCCATGCCGAGGCAGCCGCCACGCAGCAGGCCGAACCGGCTGATGGCCTCGACGGCGTAATGCGAGCAGGAGGGATGAAACCGGCAGCAGGGACCCAGGAAGGGGCTGATCGTCCACTGGTAACAGCGAATGAGACCGACCGCGAGCAAGCGAAGTGCGCGGCTCATCCTCTGCCTCCAGCGGTCTTGTGCTCGATCACCCGCTGCCACAATTCCGCCAGGCCGGCGCGCAGCTCCGCGCCCGATGCGCCGCGGGCCTGCGGCTTTGCGTTGACCACGAGATCGACCGCCGGAAGCGCGTGCTGGTGCAGCCGAAATGACTCCCGGACGATGCGACGGATTCGATTGCGCTCCACGGCATTGCCGGCCGTGCGTACGGCAACTGCCATGCCGAGGCGCGCACCATGCTTGTGATTGCTACTTGCTGTCACCGCGAAGAATCCGTTGCCAAATCGCCGCCCGTGCGCATATGCGGCGTCGAACTCCGACTTGCGCCGCAGACGCATGTGCGCCGGGAAAGTGAGCCGGTGCATAGTGTATGTGCTGGAAGCCGTCGGGTGGGCCCTTCCAGCAGGTCTCCGCCGGCCGTGCTCCGACGCGCACGACCAGGAGTGGCAACTTTTGAAAGTCGGAGGCTCTTCAGAGCCCCTTAAGGGATCAGCTTGCGCCGACCCTTGGCGCGGCGACGGGCCAGCACCTTGCGGCCGTTCTGGGTCGCCATGCGTGCCCGGAACCCGTGCGTGCGCTTGCGACGCACTTTGCTAGGCTGATAGGTACGCTTCATACAGGGCGCTCCAGAGGATCCGTGGGGTTCCAAAAAGGGGCGGCAAGGCTAAGCCGTTGAGCGCCAAGGTGTCAATATCTTTACGCGGTGCAAAGCCTTCAGCGACGGCGCACAAGGGTATAGACTCCGCTGCCCTTTCCCCCTGGAACCAGGCAGACCGATGATGCTGTGCAACGCCCTCGCTACGGCGCTCGTCAATCGGCTGGTCGATCAGCCTGGATCCTGAAGTGGTCGCGGAGGCAACGCACGTGGAAGCGTCGCTTTGGACTCGGTGCAGAGGTGCGTTGGAGGCCGAGCTCCCGGAGCAGCAGTTCAATACCTGGGTGCGGCCACTGCAGGCGCTCGAAGGCGCCGGAGCCCTCAAGCTGCTGGCACCCAACCGCTTCGCGGTCGAATGGATCAACGAGCATCTGCTGCCGCGCATCGGCGAGCTGCTGCGTGACGAGAGCACCGGCGATGCACCCATCGTCACCGTGGAGGTCGGCTCGCGCAGCACGCCCAAGCGCGCCGCAGTGGCACCGGCAAGTTCGCCGGGGGCCGCATCGCCACCTGCGCAGCGGCCACGGCGGGCAGAGGGCCTGGTCGTCGGTGCGCGCATCAACGCGGACTTCACCTTCGGCACTTTCGTCGAGGGCAAGAGCAACCAGCTCGCCAAAGCCGCCTCCCAGCAGGTCGCGGAGAATCCCGGCCGCGCCTATAACCCGCTTTTCCTCTACGGCGGCGTAGGCCTCGGCAAGACCCATCTCATGCACGCCATTGCCCATCACATCAAGGAGCGTGATGGCGAAGCGCGCATCGCCTACGTGCACTCGGAGCGCTTCGTCGGTGACATGGTGCGTGCGTTGCAGCACAACACCATGAACGAGTTCAAGACCGCGTACCGCTCGCTCGATGCGCTGCTCATCGACGATATCCAGTTCTTCGCCGGCAAGGAGCGCTCGCAGGAAGAGTTCTTCCACACCTTCAACGAGTTGCTCGAGGGCCAACACCAGGTCATCCTGAGCTGCGACCGTTATCCGAAAGAGGTCGCGGGCCTGGAGGAGCGGCTCAAATCGCGCTTCGGATGGGGGTTGACGGTCGCCATCGAGCCGCCGGAGCTCGAGACCTGTGTCGCCATCCTTATGTCAAAAGCGCATGCCGCCGCCGCGCATCTGCCCGAGGAGGTCGCGTTCTTCATCGCGAAGCGCATCCGCTCCAACGTGCGCGAGCTGGAAGGCGCCCTGCGGCGTGTCATCGCCAACTCGCGCTTCACCGGTCACGCGATCACACTGGACTTCACTCGCGAGGCGCTGAAGGACCTGCTGTCCCTGCAGGCGAAGCTGGTCACCATCGAGAATATCCAGAAAACCGTAGCCGATTACTACAAGGTCCGGATGGCGGACCTGCTCTCGAAGCGCCGCAGCCGCTCGGTCGCGCGGCCGAGGCAAGTCGCCATGGCGCTGGCCAAGGAGCTCACCAGCCACAGCCTGCCGGAGATCGGCGATGCCTTCGGCGGCCGCGACCACACTACGGTGCTGCATGCGTGCAAGCGGATCAAGGAGCTGCGCAGCTCCGAGGTTCGCATGAGCGAGGACTACTCGAACCTGTTGAGAACCCTGACCGGTTGATGGGGGTAGGCCTGTGGATTTTCTGTGAGCATCCAAGGGGATAAAGTTACGCACAGGCAGCCCACAGTCGCCGCGCAGGTCGTGCCACCAAACCGGGTACATCGGCGACAGGCCAAGCTGTTGATCCTTTGGAGCGAAGAGCGTTGTTCCCGTTATCCCCAGGCCCAATAGCTACTACAATAATCTTGATTTAAGATTCTCAAGAAAGATTAGATCTATGAAGCTGACAGCGACGCGCGAAGATCTTCTTGCTCCCCTGCAAAGCGTGATCGGCGTGGTCGAACGGCGCCAGACCATGCCCGTACTCGCGAACGTGCTGCTGTCAGCACGAGACAATCGGCTCGCGATCACGGGCACGGATCTCGAGGTCGAGCTCGTCGCAGCCACCAAGGTGGGACTGGAGCAGCCCGGAGACATCACCGTTCCGGGGCGCAAGCTCGTCGACATCTTCCGTGCGCTGCCGGATGGGGTGAATGTCACGCTGAGTACGGAAGGGGAGCGCGCGATCGTGCGTGCAGGCCGCAGTCGCTTCACCCTATCGACTTTGCCGGCGTCGGAGTTTCCGGTCATCGAGGAGATCAATGCCGCGCAGACGCTTTTGCTGCCGCAGGGGGAATTCCGGCGGCTGATCGACAAGACGCATTTCTCCATGGCGCAGCAGGATGTGCGCTACTACCTCAATGGCCTGCTGCTGGAGACGCAGGAAAGCGTCCTGCGCGCTGTGGCGACGGACGGGCACCGTCTGGCCCTTTGCGAGATGGCGCTACCGTCGCCAGGCAAGGCGGGACAGGTCATCGTGCCTCGCAAGGGGGTACTGGAGCTGCAGCGGATCCTGGGGACCGAGGGTAATGTCGAGCTGGCGATCGGCACAAATCACGTTCGTGCCCAGATCGGCGACATTCGATTCACTTCCAAGCTTATTGACGGCAGATTCCCGGAGTACGGGCGGGTCATTCCGAGCAGCCCAGGAAAGCTGGTGCTGGCGGATCGGGAGCTGTTGCGGCAGTCGCTGCAACGGACGGCAATTCTCTCGAACGAGAAATACCGCGGGATTCGACTGGCAGTGCGGACGGACCTGTTGACGGTCCAGGCGCACAATCCGGAGCAGGAAGAGGCGGAGGATCAGGTCGAGGTCGTATATGCGGGAGATGAGGTCGAGATCGGTTTCAATGTCAACTATTTGCTGGATGCTTTGAGCGCGATCGAGGGAGATAAAGTCGAGATCGGACTCACTGACTCCAACAGCAGCTGCCTCATCCACGCACCTGGATTGAGGCAAACTCGGTATGTTGTGATGCCGATGAGGCTTTGAGCGCGGATTCCGATTTGAGCTACGACTGACCGGGGAGCGAGCATCTCGCTCCCTTTGGCAATCGGGGCTGTCGATCCGCTTTGACACACCCTCCGAGTGTCACAATGGCTGAATGATCCTCGGCGAGCTCACCGTACGCGATCTCCGCTGCATCGAGCAGGCTGAGCTCTCTTTGCATCCTGGCCATAACCTCATCTGGGGCGGTAACGGGTCGGGTAAGACCTCTTTGCTGGAGGCCATGTTCCTGCTCGGCCGGGGCCGATCCTTTCGGACCCGAAACTCCGAGCGTCTGGTTCGGCATGGGCAGGAGCGCCTGGTGGTCTTTGGGCGAACGGAGAGGTCGGGATCTGAGGGGGGTGGGTTGGTCCACGCTGTGGGGGTAGAGGTCCACCGGACGGAGGGTACGAGGGGCCGCATCGATGCCGCGGCTGTGGGGTCGCTGGCGGATCTCTCGCGAGAGTTTCCGGTGCAGGTAATCGATCCGGAGATTCACAAGCTCATCGAGGAAGGGGGCAGGAGGCGGCGCCGCTGGCTCGACTGGGCGGTGTTCCACGTGGAACCTCAGTTCGCCGACTGGTGGGTCCGGTACGGTCGCGCGGTTCGGCAGCGGAACGCCGCGCTGCGGGAACGGAGCGGAGGCACTCGACTTTGGGACGTGGAAGTGACGGCGTTGGGGGAGAGGATTTCCGAGGCACGCCGATCGGTGGTGGAGCAGATGCAGCCCTACTGGCTGGAGGTTGTTGCGGGGCTGGACTGTCCGGCGGGAGAGCTGCACTACTACCGGGGGTGGGGAGCCCAGCACTCGCTCGGGGAGGCGCTCGAGGCATCGCGCGGGAGGGACGAAACCCGCGGACTTACGCATGCCGGACCCCATCGGGCGGATTTGCTGATCCGGGTGGGCGGCAGGCTTGCCCGGGAGGTGCTCTCGAGAGGGCAGCAGAAGCTCATGGCGGTCGCCTTGACTCTGGCGCAACTGCGACTGCTGAAGGAGGCCTCAGGCACCACCCCGACCCTGCTTCTGGACGATCCGGCGGCCGAGCTGGATTCAGAGCACTTGGGTCATTTTGTCAGCCAGATCGCGCCACTTGGATGTCAGTTAGTGATCACTTCGCTGCACCCGGAAACGCCGGCTTTTGGCAATCCCGAGCGGGTGTTTCACGTGGAACAGGGGAGGGTAGGCCGGTATAATGTCGCATCCTGAGATCGGACCATGGCATGGCTGAAGAAGACGTCTACGACTCCAGTAAAATCAAGGTACTAAAGGGCCTCGACGCCGTGCGGAAGCGCCCGGGAATGTACATCGGTGACACCGATGACGGGTCCGGGCTGCATCACATGGTCTTTGAGGTCGTGGACAACGCGATCGATGAAGCGTTGGCCGGGCACTGCGACAAGATCGTAGTCACGATCCATGCGGACGAATCAGTGACCGTCTTCGATAACGGTCGCGGAATTCCGGTGGACATTCACCCCGAAGAGGGGCGCTCCGCGGCGGAAGTCATCATGACTGTGCTGCATGCGGGCGGAAAGTTCGACGCCAGCTCCTACAAGGTCTCGGGTGGACTTCACGGGGTCGGCGTCTCGGTAGTGAACGCCCTGTCCGACACTCTGATTCTGACCGTGTACCGGGACGGGAAGGTGCATCGGCAGGAGTATCACCTCGGCGATCCCGTCGCACCGTTGGCTGTCGTCGGCGAGACCACCGAGCGAGGCACGGTGGTGCGCTTCAAGCCGAGCTCGCAGATCTTTACCCACATCCAGTTCAATTACGAGATCCTGGCCAAGCGGCTGCGCGAGCTCTCGTTTCTCAACTCCGGCGTGCGCATCGAGCTCGTGGACGAGCGCGAGAACAAGTCCGATGTTTTCCAGCACGACGGTGGCCTCAAGGCCTTCGTGAAGTACCTCAACCGCACACGCGTGCCGGTCCACGACGTAGTGTTCTGGTTCAAGAGTCAGGACGGAGACGTGTCGGTCGAAGTCGCCATGCAGTGGAACGACTCCTACCAGGAGAGCATGTTCTGCTACACCAACAACATCCCGCAGAAGGACGGCGGCACGCACCTGGCGGGATTCCGCAGCGCGCTCACGCGCATGCTCAACGACTACATCGAGAAGGAGTTGTCTGCAAAGAAGGACAAGTTGCCGACCACGGGTGATGATGCCCGCGAGGGGCTCACCGCGATCCTGTCGGTGAAGCTGCCGGATCCAAAGTTCTCCTCGCAGACCAAGGACAAGCTGGTGTCCTCCGAGGTCAAGGGCGTGGTGGAGGCCGTGGTCGCCGGCAAGCTGCAGGAATTTCTGCTCGAGCACCCGCAGGAAGCCAAGGCCATCGTCGCGAAGATCATCGAAGCCGCCCGCGCTCGCGAAGCCGCGCGCCGCGCTCGCGAAATGACACGCCGCAAGGGCGCGCTGGACGTGGCGGGACTGCCTGGCAAGCTGGCTGACTGCCAGGAGAAGGACCCAGCGCTTTCCGAGATATTCATCGTCGAGGGCGACTCGGCCGGCGGCTCAGCCAAGCAGGGCCGTGACCGGCGAACGCAGGCGATTCTGCCGCTCAAAGGCAAGATCCTCAACGTTGAGAAAGCGCGCTTCGACAAGATGCTGTCGTCAGTGGAAGTGGGCACGCTGATCACCGCGTTAGGATGCGGCATCGGTAAGGACGACTTCGATATTGCTAAGTTACGCTATCATCGCGTGGTCCTTTTGACCGACGCCGATGTTGACGGTAGCCACATACGGACGCTACTTCTGACGTTTTTCTATCGTCAGCTTCCGGACCTCATTGCACACGGGCACATCTACATCGCGCAGCCGCCCCTCTTCAAGGTGAAGCGCGGCAAGCAGGAGCTGTATGTCAGGGATGAGCCGGAGCTCGATGCAGCGCTTCTCAACACTGCCCTGGAGAACGCCGCGCTGCATGTGAACGCCTCGGCGCCGCCGTTGCAGGGTCCGGGACTGGAGGCGCTGGCGCGGAAATACATGGAAGTGCAGGCCATCATCAAGCGCTGGTCGCGCCGCTACGATGACCGGCTGCTCGAGCAGTTGATTTATTTGCCGGAGGTCAAGCCGGCGGACTTCGACCGGCTCGACTGGCTGCGAAGCTGGGCTCAGGAGCTCAACCAGCGGCTCAATTCGCTCGATGATGCGACGCGTGCCTACCGCGTGGAGCTGCACGCCGCATCGGGCGAGCATGCGGCGCGCATCATGGTCCACAAGACCGAGCATGGCACTGACAGCCACAAATATCTGCCGCGCGAGTTCTTCGACTCCGCCGAATACCAGCGGATTGCAGACCTGGCGCGCACACTCGCGGGTCTCGTCGGTGAAGGTGCCTTCGTCCGCCGTGCCGAGGACCGCCAGGACGTCGGCTCCTTCAAGGAAGCCATGAAGTGGCTCTTCGACCAGGCGCGCAAGGGACAGACGATCCAGCGCTACAAAGGCTTGGGCGAGATGAATCCGGAGCAGCTCTGGGAGACGACCATCAATCCCCAGACCCGGCGCCTGCTGCAGGTGAGGATCGAGGACGCCGTCGCGGCCGACGATATTTTCACCACGCTGATGGGCGATCAGGTGGAGCCGCGGCGAGAGTTCATCGAGAAGAACGCGCTGTCGGTGACGAACCTGGACGTTTGAGGCCAATCGGCAGGGCTGCGGAAGTCCCCGTTCGATCCACGGGCACGTCATTCAGCGTTGGAAATGGGATGATTTCCATTCGAATCGAGCCAATAGCTCGGTAGCCATCGCGCGATTCTTGATATGGATTATCAATATTGATAATCTATATAGGGTGACCCACCGTATCCCCTTGTCTCCTGAGCTCTCCGCGGATTGGGCGGCGACGGCGCAGTATCGTTTTCTGGACGCCCTGATGGCGGATCCGAGCCTCGAGAGCCATGAAATTGCATTCCATGGTGGGACATCGTTGCACTTCTCGTGGCGCTCGCCACGACGATCGGAGGACCTGGATTTTCTGATCGCGCGGAGCGCGGGCGATATCGGCGCAACGGTTGAGCGCGCACAAAAGAAGCTGGAGGAAGCGTTCCGAGCGGACGACCCGTTGTTCGTCGTGGAGCTCAAAGACAAAACTCGCCGCGACGACCGCATGAGAGCCTTTCATTTGGTCATCTCCCACCCGCATTTTCTCGGCAAGACTCTCGTCAAAATCGATTTCTGGAAAACCGATGGAGCCTACCTGGCTGAATACCCGGTAGAGCTTCGCAGTCCCATTCAACCCGGCGAGATCGTGTCGCGGATCTCCAATCCGGTACCGGCGGCTACGCTCGAGACGGCGTACTGCGACAAGTTAACTGCGTTCGCCACGCGACCGTATCTGAAATGGCGGGATATCTACGATTTGTGGTGGATCGGCACGCAAACCGACTCCAGGCTGGAGCTTGCGGCGGTCGCGCGCCAGTTTCTCCACAATGTGAGCGCGTACGAGACAGTCGACAGCCTTCCACCCGCACAGGCGCTGCGAAGATTCCTGACTGAGCACGATCCGGCCGAGGTGATCAGGAAGGCGGATCCCGATTTGAAGCGATGGCTGTCCGAGGGGCTGTGGGCGCGCTTACATCCGCAGGTGACGACTGAAATGGTGCGATACACGTGGTATGCATTGGAGCGTGTGGCGGACGCAACCGAGAAAGGAAGCCTCGATGGCTCCTTGAAGCGGGCGCCGCATGGCTAATGCGATTTCCCGGCTCCGCAGTCTCCCCGAGGCGTTCACGTTCGCGGGCTTCCGCCGGCTGACCGGCTTTTCGGATAAGACGGCGGCGGTCTGTCTGCATAGGTGGAAAGCGCGCGACTTGATCGAGCCGGCGGGGGATCGGGCGGGCATCTACTTCAACAAGCTCAAGAACCCGCAGCCGCAGAGCTCGCTTCGCATCGAGGCGCTGCTCTTCGAGTATCCGTCCGCGATTCTATGCGGGGAATCCGTGCTGCACGCTGCCGGCTGGATCACCCAGATTCCTGCGCGTATCACAGTAGCGGTGTTGATTCGTCCGAGCTACGTCTCCTTTCATGGATTCGAGATCCGCGGTCGGCCGCTTTCGTGGCTCAAAAAGGTCCATGACGCGGTGAATGCCGCCGACAATCCACGCGTATACGGAATGCGGGCGCTGCCGGCGCCATATGCCTTGGTCGATCTTTACGCCGATCCGACGGCATGGCACCCGGAGATTGACGATTTGGACATCCCTCAAGACCAGATCCGTGCGGTGCGCTCGGCGAGCAAACAGCTCAACGCGCGCTTGCCTGCATCGGTCGATCAAGGGTTCTAGATGTGGTCCGAATACCGCACGCGCTGAACGCAATCACAACCTCACTGCGTGGGGGACCTGCGCGTGAGGTCACTGTGCATGGGCCCCGTCAGGAAATCGCAATGACCATAGCAGCGATGGAGCCGAGGGCAGGCGCGGCAGCTGCGTTCAGAAACGAGCGTCTGCTCATGAGAGGCGACCCCCGACTTTCGGGCTATGTTCCCGGGTCGAAAAACAGGAGCTTCAGTGAGCCGCGGACGAATGGCGAAGGGCCGTGCCTTCCCGCCTGCCGGGCTGCCCGAAACGCGGCCATCGCTTTGGCGTTCGTCGCGGCTGCTGCCAGGAAGAGCCGGCCGCTGACCGGATCGACGCTCATCGTGCGTGCCGAGAGGGCGGTCTTGATCGTGGCGGCCGGCACGAAGGTGTTGGCGTCGACCTCCCGGATGACCGACAGCGTGCCGTCCATGCCGTTGGAGCTGAAGATCAGTCTGCGCGTCGGGTCGAACGCCGCAGCGTCGGTGCCCTGACCGATCGGCAACGTTGCCACCGTCGCGCCGGTGTCGGCATTGACGACGACAAGGCGCCCGTTCTCACAACTCGAGAACAGCCGATGTGTCGAAGTGTCAATGGCGAGTCCGTGCGGGGCCCTGCACTGAGAAATCGGCCAAGTGGCATCGACTTGGTTCGTGGCCGTGTCGACGCGGAAGATCTCCCGCTTCTCGACGCCGTTGACGTACACCTTGCCGTTGTGGCCGGCAACGGGGTATTCGAGCTTGCTGCCGACGTGCACTGTCGCGACTACGCGATTACTCGCCGGATCGATTACGGTAAGCAGGCCCGGATCGCCATCGACCACGAACACGTGGCCACTCGTCGGGTCGATGGTCACGGCGTCGGAGTCCGGCGCCGCTTTGAGGTGTTTTACGACCTTCAGCGTCTTCAGACTGAACGCCACAGCTTCTCCGGCCTGTCCGTCATCGGTATAGCCGAGTCCCGCAGCGTGGGAGATGGCGATGCCGTGGGTGCCACCCGGCATACCTTCGACCTCCCCGATGATCCTGCCGCTCCTGCCATTCACGACCGTCACACGATCGCCGTGGGCGACGTATACCCGGTGCAACGGACTGTCATAAACGACGTAGTCCCAGCGGTCTGGGGCGCCCAGCCGTATGCTGCGCGTCAGGTGATAATCGGCAGCGGATGCGGTTGCGACGTGCTGGGCAAAGGCGATCGGCACGATTCCGAACACAACAGCGGTCGCTAGTACGGGCAGCCGACGTCGTCGCGCCATATCCTCTCCAGTGATCGAGACGAGCCGAAGAGCAGCACCATAGCACCCCAGCTGCTTTGCCGTAACGGGTCACAGCCGCTAGACTGCGTCACTTCGCCGCAGACGGCCAACATTGCCATGCCAGAATCCGCGGGACCCTCTTCTGGCAAGGATGCAATCGATCTAGACCGCTATCTCGCGCGGATCGGCTACCGTGGTACTCCACGCGCGGACCTCGACACCTTGCGCGCCCTGACGGAGCTGCACCCGGCGGCCATTCCTTTCGAGGCCATCGACGTCTTGCTGGGGCGGCCAGTCGATCTCAGCTCGGGCGCGATCCAGGCGAAACTGATCGATGGCGGACGCGGCGGCTACTGCTTCGAGCACAACGGTCTCCTCAAGCATGTACTCGGCGCGCTGGGGTTCACGGTCGAGGGGCTCATTGCGCGCGTGCTCTGGATGCGTCCATACGATGCGCCGCCCCTACCACTGACCCACATGGCTCTGCGTATCACCATCGACGGTGAGCGGTGGCTGGCGGATGTGGGATTCGGCAGTTGCATCGCGGGTGCTCCACTGCGCTTGGACCCCTTCGGCAGCGAGCAGCCAACACGTCACGAAACATTCCGGCTCACCTCCCGGGGCACATGGACCCTGCTCGAGGTGCAGCTCCCCGACGGCTGGCATGCCGTCTATGCGCTCTCGCCCGAGCCGGCGCTCGACAGCGATTACGTTGCCGCCAGCTGGTACACCTCGACTCACCCGGAATCAGGGTTCCGGCGCGAGCTGCGCGTCGCACTGACGACACCGGAGCGGCGCACGACGCTGGCGGACAACCGCCTGACTGTGCGTCACGCCAGAGGCGTCATGGAGCGGCGCTTCCTCACCGAGCCCGAGCTCGCGGACGCACTCGTCTCGACCTTCGGGCTGCGGCTCGATGCCGAATCGGCGCGGCAGGCGGCCGCGATCGCCGCGGGATCCGCGCGGCAGCCGCCTGCTTGATACCAGGGAACACCGGGCGCGTTCCCCGGCTTCGCTGGCGCATCTCCGGGCTGATCGCCATCGGAGTGCTGGTCAATTACTTCGATCGCATCAGCCTCTCGGTCGCAGGCCCGCAGTTCGAGCAGTCCTTTCATCTGACACCGGCCGAGCTGGGACTGCTCTTCAGCGCCTTTTTCTGGAGTTACGCTCTGCTACAGATTCCCGGCGGCATTGTGCTCGATCGCCTCGGCGTCACTCGTGTCGGCCGTTGGAGCGCGTTCCTGTGGGGCGTGGCGCAGATTGTCACCGCCTGTGCGGGAGGGTTCGCCGGCATTTTTGCCGCACGGCTGCTCCTCGGTATCGCCGAGGCTCCGAGCTTCCCCGCCAACTCGAAGGCCACCGGCTATTGGTTCCCGCGCGCCGAGCGGGCCCTGTCGACCGCGATCTTCGACTTTGGGGCGAAGTTCTCGAACGTCATCGGCGTGCCGCTCGTTGCGCTGGCGGTGGTGCGGCTGGGCTGGCGCTGGGGCTTCGGCCTGGTGGCGGCGCTGAGTTTCGTGTATTTCGCGGTGTATTACCGGATGTATCGCGATCCCAGCCAACACCCCGACCTGACACGCGAGGAGCGGGAATTCCTCGCAGCGGGTGGCGCCGAGCCCGAAGGACAGCCGTCCGCACCCGTCGCCGACATGCTCGCCTTCCTCCTGAGCACGCGCAAGGTCTGGGGGCTCGTGATCGGGTTCGGGGCCTACGGCTACAGCTTCAATCTCTTCCTGACCTGGCTGCCCGACTATCTCGTACGGACGATGCACCGCAGCATTCTCACGTCCGCCGGTTTCGCGGCCATCCCGTGGGCCTGTGGGTCGGCCGCCGACCTGCTGGTGGGCGGCTGGCTGATCGACTTCCTGGTTGGCAGGGGACGCGACGAGACGCGCGTCCGCAAGGCGGTGCTGGTGATCGGGATGTGTGCCGGTGTCGCGGTGCTCGGCGCGACGGCTACGGCCCGTCCTGGCGTCGCTTTGGTGTGGATCTCCATCGCCCTGGCCGGGCTCTCGGCAGCAGCGCCGGTCGCCTGGTCCCTGACTTCGTTGATTGCCCCGAAGGGCGGAGTCGGCGCCGTGGGCGGCATCATGAATTTCTCCAACAACATGATGGGCGTCGTGGCACCGACCGTCACCGGCTTCGTCGTGGGCAGGACGCACTCCTTCGTCGGCGCCTTCCTGGTCGCCGGCCTGGTGTTGATTGCCGGCGTCGCCTCCTTCGTATTCCTGCTCGGCCGCATCGAGCCGCTGCCGGAGCCTCCCGGTCACCACGGGGCGCGGGGCTAATGGCCTCGGAGCGGCGCCGGATATGGTTTGCAGTGTGCGGCAGCCCCGATCGCGGGGAATGGACGGCGCCTTCCGGAACTTGTACTTTTCCGTCATGCGTCCCGGGCAGCCATCCTCCAGAGGCGAGGCCTCATCCCGTCCGGCGTCCGTCCCGGCGTTCTACCTGTATGGCGAATCGCTGCAGCCGCCCGACGAGCGGCTGATCCACATCGAGACCATTGCGGCTCGCAGTCGGCTGCACGCTTGGATCATTCGGCCACACCGCCACCGCGACCTGCATCAGGTGCTGCTGATCGAGCGCGGGCGGGTGGAGGCCAGGCTGGACGCGCGCACCGCGCTCTTGCGCGCGCCCGCCGCGATCCTGGTCCCGCCCGGCGCCGTGCACTCATTCCGCTTCCAACCGGAGACTGTCGGGGTCGTGGTCTCCTTCGCATCGACGCTGGCGAGCGAGCTGCGCACAGCCAGTCCCGGCCTGTCGCAGCAGCTCGAGCGGTGCGCTGCCATCGCGTTGGACCGCGCTGCGCTGCGCCAGACGGACCTGCGCGTCCTCGCCGGAATGCTGCTGCGCGAATTCGGCCGCTCCGCGCCGGGCCGGCGCCTGGCGATGCGTGGAGCGCTGGCGGCGCTGCTCGCGAACCTGCAGCGGCTTTTGCCCGATGCCTCGGGTACCGTCGCAACGATCAGCGCGCGCGATCGGGAGCTCGTCGCGCGCTTTCGCGAGCAGGTGGAGCAGCGCTTTCGCCAGCACCCCGCCCTCAGCGAGTATGCGGCTCTGCTGCAAACTTCCGCGAGTCGGCTGCGCCGCGCCTGTCTCGCCGCGGCAGGGCGGTCTCCCGTCGACCTCGTGCATCTTCGGTTGCTCCTCGAGGCCGAGCGGCAGCTTCGCTACACCTCCATGTCAGTGACCCAAGTCGCGTATTACCTCGGCTTCGAGGACCCTGCATATTTCAGCCGCTTCTTCACGCGCCGGACGGGGATGTCCCCCCGCGCGTTCCGCGAGAGAGACGCGCGGACCCTTCTGGAGCGGCCGCAGCAACCATGACCGTCGGGCATGCGCCCCATCGAGGGAAACGATTTCCGCCTCTACTGGCGCCAACCTAGACTTCGAGCCAAAGGTGAGTCGCAACGCGAGGAGCATCGGCAATGGCCATCATCGGCGTCGAGAGTGTGGTATTTGCAGTCGACGACCTCGACCTCTGCACGCGATTCTGGGACGACTTTGGGCTGGTGCCGGTGGCACGCACGGCGGCCGAGTGCGCGTTTGAGGTGCCCTCGGGCTCGAGAGTCATCTGCCGCCGCCGGGATGACCCGCAGCTGCCTTCGCTGCGGCCGAACTGGCACGACGTGCCGGGCATCCGTGAGACGGTCTGGGGCCTGGATACGGCCGAGGCGCTCGAGGCGCTGGTGGCCGACCTTTCCCGCGACCGCGAGGTGCGGCGCGATCCGGACGGCACTGCGCATTTCTACGCTGACGACGGTATGCCGTTCGGCCTGAGGGTGTTCCGCAAGCGGCCGGTCGTGTCCGTCCCGGATCGGGTGAACTCGCCCGGGCGGATCGAGCGGCTCAATCAACATCGGCAGTGGCGCACCCGGGCGCGGCCAAAGACCATCAATCACGTAGTGTTCTTCTCCGAGGACTATGTCGCCTCGTTCGATTTTTTCCGCGAGCGGTTGGGCTTCCGCTACACGGATCATTCCCGGGGTGTCGGCGTGTTCGCGCGCGCCAACGGAACGAACGAGCACCACAGCATCTTCTGGGTGGACTGCAAGCTGCCGGTCGCACCCGGTAACAAGCCGGGCTTCATGCACGTGGCCTTCGGGGTGGACGACATCGACGAGCTGATGCTGGGCGCCAACATCATGGAGCGGCGGGGCTGGAAGAACACCTCGCACAACTCCTCGGGCGGCCTCTCGCGTCACCGCATCACCTCCGCGCTCTATTATTACGTCGACTGTCCCGCTGGAGGCGAGGCCGAGTATCACGCGGACACCGACTACCTCGACGACAACTGGGTCCCGCGGGCCTGGGATTTCAAGTTCGGCTCACTCATGTGGGCGACACGCGTGCCGCCCATCTTCCAGGGCGACGACATCCCGTGGGACATGAAGCTCGATCCGGATGGGGCTTCGCTCGAGGAGCGGCGGCGCGCGCGCCGGTCCGGGCGTCACGAATCCTGACTGGTGCGGGAATCAACCCCGGCGGAACGGCAGCGTCAACAGGAAGAGGAGAGTCCGTACCTTCAGTAACCCGAACGCCTTGCGGGCTTCGGCGGGCTTCAGCCGCGCGGACAGCGGCATCGTCCCGAAGAGCTTCCCCTTGATCACGAGGTCGGAGCCATCGCGATCGATGGAAGTGACCGTCATCATCTCCTTGCCGTCTGCGCCGTAGATCTTCATGGCCGGGCGGCCGCCACCTTGTCGAAATTGAGTTTCAGGTCATCGAACATGCGGATCGCCGTGGCGCGGCCTGCGCCGTATACGCCGCCGCCGGGGTGCATGAAGGGGCCGACGAGGTACAACCGCTCGACACCGGGGACCGTGTACTGCGCCAGATCGGGCGTCGGCCGGTGTCCCGAGGTCTGATAGAAGTACGGTGCGACGCCGTGCACATCGCCACCCGGCATGCTGGTCGGCATGTTGCGCGCGTGATCGAGCGGTGTCACGATGCTGCGCTTGACGATGTTCTCGGGAGTCAGGTTCTTCACGAACCTCTGATAGTGCCGCAGGCTGCGGTCGCCCATCTCCTCGCGAATCTCGTCCCATCGCTCAGGCCCGCCGTCCGCGAGATCGTAGGGCGCGAACGTGATGCCATGGAACAACCCTCGGCCGGGAGGTGCGCGGGTCGGGTCGGCGATGCTCTCGTCACCGCCGGCGCCCAGGACGCGTTGCGAGATGCGGCCGCGGCGTAGAGCGTCGAAGTCATCGAGCATGTCGCTCAAGCGATCGCTCGCCATGAACTCCAGCATGATCGCATCCGCGACTTCCTTGCCTGCGTTGAATTGGATGCGCTCCTTCAGATCGTAGTGGCTCACCATGATACTGAAGGCGGCGAGCGTGGTGCGCTCGGCTCGCTGCAGCACCGGTTCCGGCACGCCGTCGACGAACTTGCGCAACACGTGCGGATGCAGGGCCGCGATCACGGCGTCCTTTGCCTTGAACTGCTCCCCGGTCGCGAGCTCGAGGCCGACGGCGCTCCCCCCGGAGGTCAGCACCTTGCGCACCTCCGCATTGCAGCGTACTTCGCCGCCGTAATGCTCGATGCAACGCACCAGCGCTTCGGTCAGCTTGCCGCTGCCGCCGATCGGCTGCGAGACTCCGTAACCGTGCATGAGACCCGGCATCAGGAACATGCCGAAGCCCGTGCCGAGCTCATCGGGCAGCTGCAGATTCTCGCTCACCAGACGCAGCAGCCAGATCCGCACCTTCTCGCTCTCGAAATACTGCTTCGCCAGCTCGAGCGAGCTGCGTTGCATGGCGTCGAGAATCTCGCGGCCCTCTTCGCTCTGATCCATCATGGCGAAGAACGCGCCCATGGGTGGTGGCGGTGCGTATAGACCCGCCGCAAACATGGGTAGCATGTCCATCGCGCGCTTGGCGAAGCGACGGTAGGTGTCCGCATCCTTGGGGGAGATCCGGGCGATGCCCTCGCAGGTCCGGTCGAGATCCTTGTAGGCGACGAGCGTGCTCTGATCGGAGAAGATCATGGCGTACGGTGTGCCGTATCGGTAGTTCAGGCCGAACTTGCCGATGAGACCAAGCTCGTCTTCCCGGATCATGGGGTTGCCCTGGATCATGATGTGCACGCTCGAGTGCTCATCGTGCCAGTACCCCGACGTGTTGATCTCGCGCGTCACCACGCCGCCACCGGGCCAGGGTCTGCGCTCGAGCACCAACACTTTCTTGCCGGCCTTGGCGAGATAGGCCGCGGCCACCAGGCCGTTGTGGCCGGCGCCCATGGCGACGACATCGTATGGCGAGCTCATGGACGGCGAGGCTAACGAGCCTGACGGCCAAAGTCTAATTCGCACCGACCATGGGCGGTATCAGTGAGAACGATATTTCAGGTTGGTGCGATGGCGGTAGCATTCGCGCCGGAAATCCGTGGCATCGTCGAGAGTGAGGTTTCGAGCCATGCAGCATTCAGGCAAGGTGGCGCTGGTCACCGGCGGCAGCAGCGGTATCGGCCAGGCGATCGCCTGCCGGCTGGGCCGCGATGGCGCGAGGGTCGCGGTCGCGGACGTCGCCGATGCCACCGAGACCCTGGATCTGCTCGAGAACACCGGCCGCGACGGATTCAGCGCGCCCTGCGACATCGCCCGCCCGGAGCAGGTGGCGGGCTTCGTGGAGCAGGTCCGCGAGCGCCTCGGGCCGCCGCAGGTTCTGGTACACAGCGCCGCCGTGCAATTCGTGCGGCCGTTCGACGAGCTGTCGCTCGAGGACTGGCGCCGGACGCAGGCGGTCAATCAGGAGGCCATGTTCCATCTCTTGAAAGCCGTGCTGCCCGACATGAAGCGCGGCCAGTGGGGCCGGATCATCGTCATCGCCTCGTCCACCTTCTTCGTGGGCGCTCCGGCCATGACACACTACGTCACCAGCAAGGGCGCGCTCATCGGCCTCGTGCACGGGTTGGCCGGGGAGGTCGGGCCGTTTGGAATCACGGTGAATGCGGTGGCCCCGGGGCTCACGCGGACGAAGAAGGCCGTGGCCGATCTGCCGGAGGAGCTCTTCAGGCAGGTCGCTTCGCTCCAGTGCATCAGGCGCAACGGAACTCCAGAGGATCAGGCCGGTGTGGTGTCGTTCCTGGCCTCAGAGGATGCCGCGTTCATAACGGGCCAGACGATCCTTGCGGACGGCGGACAGGGCAGGACCTGACGCTCAGGCCAGCTCCTGACAGCGCTGCTTGAGCTGCGCGCGCAGCCAGCGGCTCGCGGGGTCGAGGTCCCGATGGATGTTCCATTGCAGGACCTCCGTGAGCTGCGGAAACTCGATCGGCGGCGCGATCAGCTTCAGCGGCAGACTCTGCTCGTACTGACGGGCGAGGCGCGTCTGGATGGTGGCGATCCGGTCCGTGCCGATGACGAGAAAGGGCAGGAGCGTGAAGTTGTGCGCCGTGACCTCGATCCGGCGCACATCGCCGTAGCGTCGGCTGAACCAGCGGTCGAGCGACGGCATGCCCCGTGACGCCGTGCCGAAAACCACGTGCCCGAGCGCCGTGTACTCGTCCAAGGTTAGCGAGTCACCGACGACGCTGCTGCCGGCCCAGGCGACGACTGTGTATGTGTCCTCGAAAAGTATTTCCTGCGGGTGCTCGGGGAGCACGTCTATCTGCGGGCCGATGACGAAGTCGACCTCGCCGGCCTCGAGCTCCTCCTGCACACGCGCCGAGGACTGGCGGAACTCGAACGTCACACCCGGGGCTTCCCGATGGATGCGTTGCATCACTTCGAGCAGAAAAACCCGGATCACATAATCCGAGGCGGTGAAGGAGAAGTGCCGCTTGCTGCGCTGCGGCTCGAACGCCGGCTCGGTCGCGATGGCCGAGTCGATCCTGAGGATGATGTCGTGAATCGTGGCGGCCAGGCTGACGGCGAGCGGTGTCAGCTCCATCTGCCGGCCCACCTGGATGACCAGCGAGTCTTCGAGGTATTCCCGCAAGCGCGCGAGCGCCCCGCTCATGGCCGGCTGGGTGATGTTCAGCTTCGCGGCGGCGCGGGTGACGCTCTTCTCCGTGAGCAGGGCATCCAGAGCGACCAGCAGATTGAGATCCAGCCTGCGATAGCGCATGACGGGTTTTGTACAGCGGTTTGCGGCGAAGTATAGCGTTTCCTGATGGCACGGATCATTCGAAACGCTTTTGCAGCGGCGCCGCAGATCCATACCATGCCGCGTATTCCATTCCACGACGATGCTTCGAGGTCGACCGCCGCATGGCGCAACACAACCCGCTCAAGGGCTGGCAGGTGGATCGCGACTCGATCCGCACGATCGGCCGCGACCTGCAGCGCCCGGAGTGCATTCTGGCCGAGCCCGACGGCACGCTCTGGAGCGCCGATGCCAGGGGCGGGGTCATGCGGATCCGGCCGGACGGCGAGCAGCAGCTCATCGCGCAGCAGGTCGATTCGACGTTCGGCGATTCCCCGCTCCTGGACAAGTACATCCTGCGCGGCACGCTTCCCAACGGCCTGGCATTCGATCGCAACGGCGACATCCTAATCGCCAACTTCGGCACCAACGCCCTCGAGCGTATGACACGCGATGGCCGGTCGACCACGCTGCATAGCGCCATCGACGGGCGACCCCTCGGCAAGACCAACTTCGTCCTGCGCGACTCGCGTGACCGACTTTGGCTCACCGTGACCACCCGGCTCGAGCCGTGGACGCGCTCGGTGACCGAGCGGTCTGCCGACGGTTATGTCGCACTCATAGACGAGCGTGGCATCCGCATCGTCGCTGAAGGGTTCGTGGGCACGAACGAGGTCCGCCTGGACGCGGCGGAGGAATGGCTCTATGTCGTCGAGAGCAACGCCAGGCGTGTCTCGCGGCTGCGTGTGCAGTCCGACGGATCGCTCACCGGGCGCGAGATCTTCGGACCCGCCGATCTCGGCGGCGTACCCGACGGGTTTGCCTTCGATGCGCTCGGCAATCTCTGGATCACACTCGTCATGTACGATCGCCTCATCGCGCTCACGCCCGACGGCGAGATACTGACTCTTCTCGACGACGGTCCGCCGGGCCAGGCGGCGGAGCTCGATCGCCATTTCCATGCGCGGAATCTGACACCCGAGCGCATGCTCGCGGCGGGCGGCACGCTGGCAAGATGGATGGCCAGCGTCACCTTCGGCGGCCCGGACCTGCGCACCGTGTATCTCGGCAGCCTCATGGGCACCACCATTCCCTATTTCCGCTCGCCCGTGCCGGGACTGCCCATGGTCCATTGGCACGAGCGGCGTCACTGACGCTTCGAGGTTCATCATGATTCGCCAGCTCAAGACCGGACAACCGGCGGCCGTCAAGGTCGAGAACAGTCAACAAGTGCGCCAGACGGTCGAGTCCATCCTCACGGACATTTCCGCCCGCGGCGAGCGTGCGGTGCGTGAGTATTCCGAGAAATTCGACAAGTGGTCGCCGGCGAGCTTTCGTCTCGCCGCGGGCCAGATCGAGGAGTGCGTGCGCGCCCTGCCCAAACAGGTGATCGCCGACATCGAGTTCGCGCAGGCGCAGATTCGCAATTTCGCGCTGGCACAGCGCGCCGCGCTCGAGGACGTCGAGGTGCAGACGCTTCCGGGTGTAGTGCTCGGCCACAAGAACATCCCGGTCAACAGCGTGGGCTGCTACGTGCCCGGTGGGCGCTACCCTATGGTGGCCTCCGCGCATATGAGCGTCGTGACAGCCAAGGCCGCGGGCGTCAAGCGCATCGTCGCCGCGGCGCCCCCGTTCGGCGGCAAGGCGCATCCCGCCATCGTCGCGGCGATGCATCTGGGCGGGGCGGACGAGATCTACGCTCTCGGCGGTGTGCAGGCCGTGGCAGCCATGGCGCTCGGCACCGAGAGCCTGCAGCCGGTCGACATGATCGTCGGCCCCGGCAACGCCTACGTGGCGGAAGCGAAGCGCCAGCTGTTCGGGCGCGTCGGCATCGATCTTCTCGCCGGTCCCACGGAGACCCTGATTATCGCCGATGACTCCTGTGATCCGGAGATGGCGGCCGTGGATCTCATTGGCCAGGCGGAGCACGGGCCCGGAAGCCCCGCCGTCCTGTTGACGAGCTCCGCTAAGCTGGCCGAGGCTGTGCCGGCAGCGATCGAGAAGCTGCTCGGCTGGCTGCCCACTGCGGATGTGGCGCGGACGGCATGGCAGAGTTGCGGCGAGATCATCCTCTGCGACAGCATCGATGAGATGGTGCAGGAGGCTGACCGTATCGCCTCCGAGCACGTGCAGGTGCTGACCCGGGACCCCGACTACTTCCTGAATCGCCTGACGAACTACGGCGCGCTGTTCCTGGGACCGCGGACCAATGTCGCCTACGGCGACAAGGTGATCGGCACCAATCACACGCTGCCGACGATGAGAGCCGCCCGCTATACCGGTGGGCTCTGGGTCGGCAAGTTCATCAAGACCTGCACTTACCAACGCGTGCTGACCGACCAGGCATCGGCTCTCGTCGGCGAGTATTGCTCGCGGCTGTGCGAGCTCGAAGGATTCTCCGGCCACAAGGAGCAGGCGGACTTGCGCGTGCGGCGCTACGGGCGCAAGGTGGCCTGAGCGGCCGTCCGCCTGCGCTAAGTAACCATCCGGACCTCTGGCGGCGGTAGCAAGATGACGAAACCCGATCTCGGAAAAGCGAGCATGCGGTCCGATCGCCTGGCCGGCAAGGTGGCGCTCGTCACCGGTGCGGGCAACGGCATCGGCCGCGGCTGTGCGCTCATGTGCGCCCGACACGGGGCTCAGGTGATGGGCTCGGATCTCGACGCCAAGGCGGCTGAGGAGACCCTGGCGCTCGGAGCAAAGGAAGGGCTGGAGCTCTCGAGCGCCCACCCGCTCGACATTACGGCCCCAGCCGACGTCGAGCGCATGGTGCAGAGCGCGCTGCAGCGGTTCGGCCGGCTGGACATTCTGATCAATGCCGGCGCCTGGGGCGCCTTCGAATGGATCGAGACCATGGACTACGAGCGCCACTGGCGCCGGACGCTGGCCGCGGAGCTCGATTCGGTCTTCCTGGTCTGCAAGGCGGCGTGGCCACATCTGAAGGCGAGCGGCGCCGCCTCGATCGTCAATTTTGCCTCGGCCAACGCCTACGTGGCGCTGCAGGGCTCGCCGGCCCTCGCCCATTGCGCGGGCAAGGGCGGGGTACTCTCCATGACCCGGCAACTGGCCATGGAAGGTGCGGCGCACAACATTCGCGCCAATACGATCAGTCCTGCTTTGGTCGTCACGGCGGCCACGCGTCCGGTGGTCGAGGGAAACCGGCAGATTCGCGACGCCGCCCGCGCCAAGATCATGATCGGCCGTTTCGGTCAACCGGAAGACATCGCTTGGGCGGTGGTGTATCTGGCATCGGAAGAGGCGTCATGGGTGACCGGTGCGGACTTTTCCATCGACGGCGGCGCCACGGCCTGGTGAGCGGCATCGGCAGCCGCAACACGCAATCCTCAGGGCGGGACGGCGAGGCATCGTCGGGTCAGGACCAGAACAAGCCGGATTTGCCCGAACGCAGGCGCTGACGGTACATGCGCACGAGCAGCCACAGACCGCTGCCGGCGAGGAACAGCAGCGAAAGACCACACAACAGCGTCATCACTTCGCCGGGCAGGTGAAACAGCTGTCCGGTGTGGATTTCAAACGCGAGCTGATGAATCTCGAGGTCGAGCTTTCCTGCCGGCGGCGGAGCCGCCGGTGGCAATGAGATTGCGCTGCCGGTCGCCACGTCGATCGTCACGGGCTGCGCAGCGCCCTGAATCGTCAGCGTCGCATACGTCAGAGCGCCGCGTCGCGCCAGAAGCAGCGACTGGAACCGAGCACGGGGGTAACGGCTCGAGACGATCGCCAGAACCTTGCCGACTTCCGCTCTCAAACCGCTGAGCGGTACCCCGGGGTCCCCCGTACCGCTGATATCGCTCGGAACAGGTAAGCCGGGCGCAGGCGGGAAGCCGTGAATCAGGAATTGACTCTGCAGCAGCGCGCCGGTGCCGGCCATGACGAGCAGAAACAGTCCGATCACGCTACTCACCCAGCGGTGCAGCCTGCGCAGCAACAACATCACGTCACCGTCCAGTCATGCCGGGTTTCCCCCGGTCGATCGTCTGATCGGCGTGATCGACAGGATTCGTTCGATGTGACCGATGTGCGTCGCAGCGTAAGGAGGGCGCTGATGAGGTACAAATCGATTGCTGCTATGCGCCGCATGCGCTTCCATGATGCCGGCGGAACCGGAACCGCCCAGCGGGTTATCACGGGCATCTATCGGCCGCATCACGGAAAGCGATTTCTCTGCGACCTGACATGCAGCATAGGATGCGGCAGTGCAGCTTGGCCGCCCGCGTCGGAGCCCCCGGCCCTATCGGCAACGGTCGCCGACGTCTATAGACTGCCCGCCTCAATCAGACCCCGGAGAATTGCATGAATGGCGACACCAGGGCCATGTCTCGCAGGCGCGGTTTGGCCCTTGTCCTGCTTGCCGGCGTCGCCGGCTGCGCGACCCAGGGCCTGCGGTCCGTTGCGCCTGGCGCCACCTGGACGGTGGATCGCACCACCCACCTCACCAACCTGACCGTCGCTCCGGGCGCCGCCGTCGTCGCCGCGCCGGGCCGCAGCCTGACGATGACGGTGAACCGGGTCGAAACCGATATCCGGCCGGGCAGCTTCAGCGGCGATATCGTGCTCACCCCGACGGTTGCGATGCCGATAGCCTTCAATGACATGGGGCCGCACTACACCTACGACTTCCGGGCCGCGATCTACATCGACAACGGCGCTTACGTGTCGGACAAATCGGTGCCCGCGGCGGTGCAGGCCGCCCCCGGCGCGGTGACCAATACCGGCGCGAAGAACGTCACCCTCGTGTCGCACGGCGACGAGTTCAACGGCATCATGGTGACAGGGGATTCGCACTACACCATCGACCACCCGACCATCACTCTGATCGGCAACGGGCGCAACGACTTCGCCGGCTTCGGTGCCGGTATCCGGGTCAGCGGCACGGCGAACGTTACCATCAACGATGCTATCGTCCACGATCGCGGCGTGGTGCGCACGTCGATCTGGGTGGGGGATCACGCCACCGCCACGATCAACGATGCCGACATCGACAACTCGGACGGCGTGATGCCGAAAGATTACGACTGGTCGTGGGTGCATCCGGCGCGCTCGAAGGACGTGATGATGGAAGTGCCCTGGATGCTGGGCATCCGCGGCAACGACCGGGCCACGCTGGTGGTGGGCAGCGGCACCGTCACCTACAACAACAGCGTCATCCGTACCGAGGATTGGGGCGCGATGTCCAGCGACGATCCGACCGGCGAAATCCGGCTGACCGCCAACAACTGCCGGGTCGAGACGGTGCGCAGCGGCTACGGCGCCTATTCGGTCGGCGACACGCTCGACACCTTCCGCCACACGAGCTTCGACGTCGCCGACTACGGCATCATCCTGGCCGGCGGCAGCGCCATCTTCACCGACGGCAGCGTGGTGAATTCGCGCCGGATCGGCGTGATGGCGCACGACGCCGCCAGCGGCTGGCTGCTGATCGACAAGGGCAGCGTCTTCAACGCCAAGGAGGCGGTGATCCAGCTGAAAAGCGCCAGCCCGACGATCACCGTGGACGACGCCACGCTTGATTCGGGGAACGGCGTGATCCTGCAATCGATGGTCGACGACGACCCCAACCGCGGCGGCGGGCCGCCGCCCGGGGCTGCAGCTGGCGCGCCGCCGCCGCCCGACACCTACGACACGCCGCATCCGAACAAGGACGTGAACGCGAGCTTCAAGGACGTGACGCTCGACGGCGACTTCGTGAATTCCGCCACCCGCGAAGGGGCGCTGAATCTGCGCTTCGAGAACGCCGCGATCACCGGCGCGATCACGACCGCAACCGAAGTCCACGCCACCGGTCCGCACGGCGAGAGGCTAGTGATGCAGGACGATCCCGACCTCTATTACCTGATCGGCCGGGAGACCGACATCTACGTCCCCACCCACGACGCCCACGGGGTCAGCGTCGCGCTGTCCCACAGCCGCTGGATCGTCGACAAAGCGTCCTATTTGACCCGCTTGGATATTGGCAAGGGCTCGACGGTCGCGGCGCCCAAGGGCTACCGGCTGGTCATGACGGTGAACGGCGTGACCCGTCACCCCCGCCCGGGTCACTTCGCCGGCGCGCTCACCCTTCGGCCGGTGCGAGAGCGTCCATGAAGGTTGCACTGATCGGAGCATCCGGCAACGCCGGGTCCAGGATTCTGGCTGAGTTGGTTCGCCGCGGACACCAAGTGCTTGCGCTCGTACGCCATCCGGAGAAGGTGCCGGCCCTGGAAGGCGTGGTCGCAGTGCCCGCTGAAGCCAATGACGTCGCGGCTCTGTCCAACCTCTTGACTGGCGCAGATGCCGTGGTGAGCTCGGTGAAGTTCAAGGACACGGAAACGCAAGGACTGATCGAGGCGGTCCGCAGGGCGCGCGTGAAGCGTTATCTGGTCGTCGGCGGTGCCGGTAGCCTGGAGGTCGCGCCCGGGCTGCGCGAGGTGGATAGTCCGGGGTTCCCGCCGCACGTGCGACCGGAAGCCCTCAAAGGCGCCGAATTCCTCGACCAGCTGCGACGGTCCGACCTTGATTGGACGTTCCTGTCCCCCTCGAGAATCTTTTTCGCCGGCACCCGGACCGGAAAGTTTCGCTTGGGCAATGACCAGCTGTTGTTCGACAAAGCGGGCAAGAGCAGCATCTCGCTCGAAGACTACGCCATCGCACTGGTCGACGAGTTGGAACGGCCCAGACACATCCGGGCTCGGTTCACCGTCGGCTATTAGCTCGACGGTGCACACCGCGCGGCATCTGCTCGCCGGTCGTTGCGCTCGCGCGACCGATTCTCCTGCCGGCCGGCCTTCTCTGAGGTGCCATCCGAATCCGCCCCAGGGGCGAGCTCGGACTGCATCAGTATCACTGATGGCGCACAGTACCCGAAACGATTTCCACCCCACCTGTGCCTGCGCTAGCGTCCCCCGTTGCAGCAGAGGGGGATCTCGCAATGCTTCGCACCTGTATCGTTCTTACAACGACGCTGGCAACGACCGCTTCCGGGCTGGCGCTCGCTCAGCAAAGCAATCCGGCTCAGGCATCCGTCACATCGCAGTCGCAATCTGCCGATCAGGGGCCAGCCCTTCTGCAGGAGGTCACGATCACGGCGCTGAAGCGCCCTGAGCCGCTCGAGGACGTGCCGGTCTCCGCGTCGGTGGTGAACCCCGATGAGCTGGCGGATTCAAACGTGAGCGACGTGTCGGACCTCAATAGGCTCGTGCCCGCTCTCAACATCAACGGTACGATCAGCGGCCGCGCGCCGATGGGTATACGCGGCATCTCGAGCGTCTCGAACGAACAGGCCGTCGGCGTGCCGTCCGGCGTCGCTATCGAGGTAGACGGTGTGCCGATTCCGTCCGATTCCTTCGATGGCAACGAAGTCCAGGACGTGCGCAGCGTCGAGGTGCTCGAGGGGCCCCAGTCGACCCTCGGCGGCCGCACGGCGGCCGCGGGCATCATCGACTACGACACCTACGATCCCACCGATTACCTGGCCGGCGGCGCCTCGGCGTTGTACACGACGGATCATGAGTACAACGTCAACGGACACGTGTCCGGTCCGATCGCCGATGGCCTCGAATACAGCCTCTCGGCCTACGATCAGAACCTGTACTACCCGATCAGGAACCTCTACTACGGTACCAATGCCGGCCAACGGATCTGGGGCCTGCGTGGCAAGCTGCTCTGGATAATCAACGACAACATCAGCGCAAAGCTGACCTATCACCACGGCTCGGTGCAGCAGAGCGGGTTCAATTTCGCCTACCTGTACGTGACCCCGGGTGCCAACCTCATCGGCGCCGTGCCGCAGAGCGTCGCCATCGCGCCGATCACCCCGAGCTGGCACAACCTCGACCAGTACACTCCGGTGGACACCGCGGGTCATGTCCAGGATGACAACGATGGAGTGCTGAACCTCGACTTCAAGCTGGGCGGCGGCTATACATTGAGCTCGACGACGGCCTATCTGTACGAGAGTAACCGTCAGGTCCAGAACCTGTTCGATAACTCGGTATATTTTTTCAACTGGCTCATCACGGGCGGAAATCCGGCGAGTTGCGCCGCGCCCGCGCCGTGCTACAACGATACGCAGACGCAGACGGAGTCCATCAGCCAGAGCAGCGAGGAGCTCAAGCTGGTCTCGCCGCTCGACCAGCCGGTGAGCTTCGTGACGGGTCTGTTCTACTCCGACACCGACGTCGACATGAACTACCAGCGCCCGTTCGTGGGCGCGGAGCTCAACCTTCCGCGGGTCCAGCCGGTAACGTCGACTTATGACTGGTACGGGAACGCGACGTGGAAGTTTACCTCCGCGGATTCCCTGATCGCGGGGTTACGTTACGACTACGATCACCTGTACTACGACTATCATCAGGTGGCTTACAACCTCAGCAGCACGGTGACCTACGGCCCGGAGTACAGCACGGGGAGCAGCAACTCCTCGGCGGCGGTCGGCGACATCGGCATCCAGCACCGGTTCGGGCCCGATCTCATGGCCTATGCGACCTATTCACGGGGCTATTCTCCGCAGGTCTACAACATGGCCATACCGCTGACCTCGGACGCGCCGCTGACCCCCGTCGGCCAGGAGCACGTCGACGATTTCGAGATCGGCGCCAAGGGCACTTATTTCGACAGCCGTTTGACGGCGAATGTGGCCCTGTGGGATACGAAATACCACGATTACCAGATCAACACCTACACGATCGTGCCGGGATCGGTCTCGGGTATTCTCAACATCGATTCGGCCGGCGAGGCCGAGACGCGCGGCGCCGAATTCGAGAGCTCCTGGCGTGCCACGCACTACACCACGGTGAGCGCCGCCGCAGCCTACGTCGACGCGGTATTCGAGAATTGGAACTCCGCGCCGTGCGTCGCATACTATCCGAACGGCGTGGGTGGCTCGACGGACAACTGCGTCTTCCAGAGCGGCAAAGGCTACGTGACGAACATGTCGGGCAAGCCGATGCCGAATGCGCCGAAGTGGAAGCTGAACCTCGACGCGCAGCAGCGCATTCCACTCGACGGTCGGCCGTTCGGCGTGGTGGTCGATGCCAATTGGGCCTATCGGACCGCTGCGCAGATGTTACCGGATGACAATCCGGCCGGTGTGCAGGGTGCCTACGGCATCTTCAACCTATCGGCGGGCCTGGAGAGTACGGACGGCAGGTGGTCGGTCATGTTGTTCTGTGACAACGTCTTCAACAGGATTTACTACGAGGACGTCGAGGACTTTTGGAGCGCTCCGTGGCTGAATCAGGCTGGGTTGGCCACTGATACCGTGATCGGACAGCCGGCACGGGACGCCCAGCGTTACGGCGGCTTGCGGCTCAATGTCAACTTCTGACGCTCGAAAGGATCCGGAATCGTGAAGCTGGCGACGTTGAAAGATGGCACGCGCGAGGGGCGGCTGCTCGTCGTCTCGCGGGATCTGCGGCGCGCATCGGCGCCTGCCGACATTCGTACTCTCGCGGCAGCGCTCGAGAGCTGGAGCGAGAGCGCACCCCGACTTCAGCAGACTTACGACGGGTTGAACGCCGGCAGCACGTCGGACGCCTTCGACCTTGATGCGACGCGTCTCGCGGCGCCGCTGCCGCGCGCGCCGCAATGGCTCGACGCCTCGGCGTTTCATAGCCACGGCGACCTCATGGACAAGGTCTTCGGGCTGGCGCCGATCGAAGGCAAGCGCGAGATTCCGCTCATGTATCAGGGGGCCTCGGACGATTTTCTGGGTCCCCGGGACGACATGCCGCTGCCGAGCGAAGCCGATGGCATCGATTTCGAGGCGGAGGTCGGAGTGGTCGTCGACTTCGTGCCCATGGCCACGCCGGCCGCGCGCGCAGCGAGCCATATCAAGCTCTTCGTGCTGCTGAACGATGCCAGTCTGAGGGTCCTCGCCGGCCGGGAGATCAAGACCGGCTTCGGATTCCTGCAATCGAAGCCCGCCACCAGCTTCGCACCGGTCGCGGTGACAGTCGATGAGCTCGGCGATGCGTGGCGGGAGGGGCGCATCCAATTGCCGGTGCGGGTCGAATGGAACGGCCGCGAGTTCGGCCATCCCGACGCGGCCGAGATGGGTTTCGGATTCCACGAGCTGATAGCTCACGGTGCGCGCACGCGCAATCTTCACGCGGGCACCATCATTGGCTCGGGCACAGTCTCCAACTACGAGTATCGCACCGTGGGCTCGGCATGCATCGCTGAGCGTCGCGGCATCGAAACCGTCGATCACGGCAAGGCCACGACGGCCTACATGAAGTTCGGTGACAGGGTGCGGATCGAGATGCTCGACAATGAAGGGCGGACGATCTTCGGCGCCATCGATCAACGCATGGTCGAGGCACGCCGGCCGTGAATATCCTGATTACTGGGGCAGACGGCTTCATCGGCCGCGCACTCGCCGCGCGACTCCTTTCGAGCGGTGCGCTGCCAGATCTCGGCGATGCGCGCAGGCGCGTCACGCTCCTCGACCAGCGATTTTCCGCACCGGTGGTCGACGCCAGGGCGAGGCTCGTCAGCGGCGACATGAGTGATCCGGCAGTGCTGCGCGATGCGGCGGCCGACGGCGTGGACTGCGTGTTCCACCTGGCGAGCATCCCGGGGGGCGCCGCCGAAGGCAACTTCGCGCTTGGGCTGAGGGTGAACCTCGAGGCGACCGTGAGCCTCCTCGAGCTGCTGCGCCAGCAGCCAAGCCCGCCGAAGGTCGTCTTCGCCAGCACCATCGGCGTCTACGGAGTCCCCCTTCCCGCGCTCATCGATGACGGCACCCCGACGGCGCCGACGATGAGCTACGGCGCGCACAAGCTGATCGGCGAGATTCTCGTGTCGGATTACAGCCGCCGCGGGCTCATCGACGGACGCTCGTTGCGCCTTCCTGGCATCGTCGCGCGGCCTCCGCAAGCGTCCGGCATGCTCTCCGCCTTCATGAGCGATCTGATACGGGTGCTCTCCAGCGGCGGCAGTTTCGTTTGTCCTGTCTCGCCGGACGGCATGGCCTGGTGGATGTCGCGCAGCTGCGTCGTGGAGAACCTGCTGCATGCGGCGCGTCTCACACCCGAGCAGGTCCAGCGGCGCCGTGTGTATCCGCTGCCAGTGTTGCATGCCTCCATGGCAGAAGTGGTGGCCGCCATTGCGAGGGTTCGCGGCAAAGAGGTGCTCGAAAAAGTGACCTATCGGCCCAATGCGCAGCTCCAAGCGCAGTTTGCGAGCCTGCCGCCACTGCACTGCCCGGCCTCTCTCGAGGCGGGATTCCGTCACGACGGCTCGCTGGACGTGCTGGTGCAGAGAGCCGTCGATGGCCCTTGAAGGGGACCGTCTGGTCGCGGTCACCGGCGCCAGCCGCGGCCTGGGACGCGGTTGCGCGCTCGCTTTCGCGGCCCAAGGCGCCGAGGTTGCGCTCATCGCTCGCAGTGCCACGGATCTCGCAGCAGTCGCGGAGGAAGTGCGCTGTCGTGGTGGCCGGGCTCGTGTGATCATGTGCGACGTCACTCGTGACGAGCAGGTGCGGCGCGCCTTCGAGAGCCTGGACCGCTGCGACGTGCTCATCAACAACGCGGGGACGAACCGCCCGCAGCCTTTCCTGGAGGTGGACTCGGGAACGCTCGATGCATTGCTCGCCCTCAACGTCCGCTCGATGTTCGTGACTGCGCAAGCCGCCGCCCGGCTCATGGCCCGGGCGCGGTCGGGAGTCATCATCAACATGTCCTCCCAGATGGGACACATCGGCGCTCCCAATCGCACCGTCTACTGCATGACCAAGCACGCGATCGAGGGCCTGACGAAGGCGATGGCGGTCGAGCTCGCGCCGCTCGGGATCCGCGTGAATACCGTGGCGCCGACCTATATCGAGACCCCTATGACCCGCCCGTTTCTCGAGAACGAGTCGTTCCGAGAGGAGGTGCTGAGCCGCATTCCGCTGGGCCGCATCGGAACGATCGACGAGGTAGTGGCCGCGGTGCGGTTCCTCGCCTCGCCGGAGGCCGGTCTCATCACCGGCACGAGTCTGATCGCCGACGGCGGCTATACGGCCCAATGATGCAACCAGTGATGCAACCAGTGCTGCGACCCGTCATGCGCCTCGGCGCCGAAGGAAGCTGAGTCATGTTCCTGCATCGCTGTGGCGCCGCTCGCTCGGCCAGCCCGCCCGCCGAGCATCCGCGAGGCTCCGCCGGCGTCGTTCGCAGTCGCAACCGCTCGTTGACCGTCGACGTCCATTGCCACGCAATCGTTCCCGAGGTGGAAGCGCTGGTGAAGGACCGGCCCGAGAAGCGCGCCGAGCCCGAGATCCAGCGCCGCGCGATGGGTGCGGCATCCACCCAGTACAACGTCGCGACGATGCTTCCGGCGGCGCTTCCCAAGCTGACATCGGTCGAGCAGCGACTACGCGACATGGACGAGATGGGCGTCGACATTCAGGTCGTGAGTCCCACCTCCGTGCAACACTACTACTGGGCCGACCCGCAGCTGGCGCGCGACATCGTCAGGGTCACGAACGAGAAGATCGCCGAGCAGTGCGCGCGACACCCCGACAGACTTGTGGCGCTGGGCAATATCGCCCTGCAGCACCCGGAGCTCTCGATCGAGCAGCTCGATTACTGCACGGGTGAGCTCGGGATGCGCGGCGTCGAGATCTCGACGGCGGTCAATGGCCTGGAGCTGGACGATCCCGCCTTCGCGCGCTTCTGGGCGCGAGCCGAGGAGATCGGCTGTCTCGTCTTCATTCACCCTTTCGGCACCTCGCTCGGGGAGCGCGTCAACCGCTTCTATCTGCAGAACATCGTCGGCCAGCCAATCGAGACCAGTATCGCGCTGTCGCACCTGATCTTCGGCGGTGTGCTCGATCGGCATCAGCGACTCAAGATCCTGGCCGCCCATGGCGGCGGCTACCTGCCGTTCTACACCGGTCGCTCGGATCACGCGTATGGGACACGCCCGGACGCGCACACGATGAAGCACGCTCCGAGCGAGTATCTGCGGCGCATTCATTTCGACAGCCTGGTCTACTCGCCCGAGAGCCTTGCCAACCTGATCGCACAGGTGGGAGTCGGACAGGTGGTCGTGGGGACGGACTATCCGTTCGACATGGGCTCGTATGACGTTCACGGCCTCATCGAGGCCGTTCCCGCGCTCACTGACACGGAACGCGCGGCGATTCTGGGCGACAACGCGGTGCGGCTGCTCGGCCTCGGCGAGATGCTGGCCCGCCGCGGCAGCTGAATCGGACGGGGCCTGTCCGCCTGCCAGGCTGCAGAAGAGCCGCCTTCGGCGGCTGCGGCTGTTGGTCGAGGGCTGCGGCGGACACGAGCAACATCGTGGCGAGCAATCGACCCATCGGGAAATCGGATGCCCGTCATCGTCAAAATCAGTTTTTCTCCACCGCCAACCTCTCCGTAGGATGCTGCCATCGTCACGAGGCCCACGATGTCGGAACCCAATCCCCTCAGGCACTGGCAGGTCGACCGAGACGCGATTCGCACCATCGGTCGCGATCTGCGCCGTCCGGAATGCATTTTGGCGGAGCCCGACGGCACGCTCTGGAGCGCGGACGCCCGCGGCGGGGTCGTGCGCATCTCCCCCGATGGCAGCCAGCATCTCATCGCGCAACAGGCAGCCGGGGCGCGCGCCCAGCCGGAGGGCATCGAGAGCTATATCCTGCGCGGTACGCTGCCGAACGGGCTTGCTTTCGATCGCAACGGCGACATTCTGATCGCTAATTTCGGCACCAACGCAGTGGAGCGCATGACGCGGGCGGGCGAGAGCTCGATGCTGTACGCCGAGATCGACGGCAAGCCTCTCGGCAAGACCAATTTCGTCCTGAGGGACTCTCGCGGACGCTTCTGGCTCACGGTGACCACCCGCCTCGAGCCGTGGACTCGATGCGTGAGCGAGCGTACGGCGGACGGCTATGTCGCCCTGATAGACGAGCGGGGCATCAGGATCGTGGCGGACGGATTCGTGGGCACGAATGAGGTGCGGCTCGACGCGCGAGAAGAATGGTTGTATGTCGTCGAGACCAATGCCCGGCACATCTCCCGCTTGCGGGTTCGGCCCGACGGCTCCTTGGCCGATCGCGAGATCTATGGCCCGTCCGATGTTGGCGGGTCTCCCGATGGCTTCGCGTTCGACGCGTACGGCAACCTCTGGGTGACTCTCGTCACCTACGACCGCCTGATCGCGATCACGCCGGAGGGCGATGTGCTCACGCTTCTCGACGACGGCAATCCCGCCGAGGTCGCCGAGCTAGACCGGCATTACTACGCCAGGACGTTGGGCCAGGACGTCATGGTACGGATGAAAGGTGGAACGTTGGCGCCCTGGATGGCGAGCGTGACCTTCGGCGGTCCCGACCTGCGGACCGTCTACGTCGGCAGCCTCATGGGCACGACCATCCCGCACTTCCGATCCCCGGTCGCGGGGCTGCCGCTCGCCCACTGGCGCGACCCGCGCCCGTGAGGCGCACGAGTTGGCAGCCGGCCATTGCCGGGACGGGCGCAGGGCGCTACGGCTGCAATATCGGCTATTCTCCCGCCCGAGGCGCCGCGAGGGCCGAGCGGCGCGCGCGATTTGGGGGATACGCCGCCGATGCATTTTCGTCAGCTCGATCTGAACCTTCTGGTTGCGCTCGATGCGCTGCTCACCGAGCGCAACATCACCGAGGCCGGCCGCAAGCTGCACGTGACGCAGTCCGCCATGAGTGGCTCGCTCGCGCGCCTGCGCGAGTATTTCCAGGACGAGCTGCTGGTGCAGGTCGGCCGCAGGATGGTGCCGACTCCGCTCGCCGAATCCCTCGCCGGATCTGTGCGCAAGATCCTGATCGAGATCAAGGCGGCCGTGGATGCCCGGCCGCAGTTCGATCCCGCGAAGTCCGCGCGCCGCTTCTCGCTCATGATGTCCGACTACGTCTCGACGGTCCTCATGAGCGAGGTGCTGCAGCTCGCCGAGCGTCTCGCCCCGCATGTGGAGTTCGAGATCGTCTCGAACGATCTGCCCACCCCGGGCGACGCCCTCGAGCGGGGCGACATCGATTTGCTGATCATGCCGAGGGAGCATCTCGCCAAGGGCCATCCCCACGAGCCGCTCTTCATCGACAGCTACGCCTGCGTGGTGTGGACGGGCAACACGAAAGTTGCGGCAAGCCTGTCGCCCGAGGAGTACCTGAGCCTCGGGCACGTTTGCGTGCAGCTCGACCGGGGACGCTCGCCCGTGATCGACGAGTGGTTTCTGAGCCGTCTCGGCGTCAACCGCCGGATCGAAGTACTGGCGATGAATTTCAACACCGTGCCACAGTACGTGGTGGGTACCCAGCGCGTCGCGACGATTCACCGGCGCCTGGCCGAGTATTACTCCCGGCACCTGCCGTTGCGCATTCTTCCGTGCCCGTTCGAGCTCCCCGTGATCAAGGAGTCGCTGCAGTGGCACAAGTACTTCGATAACGACCCCGGCCGCGCATGGCTGTGCGGCGTATTGAAGGAAGTCGCCAACGGCGTTGGACAGGCAAGCTGACTCGCGGATCGCCGCTCACCGCCGCTCCGCGACGCAGACGTTTCGCTGGGTGCCAAGACCGGAGATCGAGCCTTGGAGCACGTCGCCCGGCTTGAGAAATCGCCGGTGGTGCACGCCGTTGCCCGCGGGAGAGCCGGTGCAGATGACGTCGCCGGGCTGCAAGGCGACCGCCGCGGACAGATGCTCGACCATCCGTGCCACACTGAAGATCATATCGGCGGTGCCCTCATCCTGCATCACATCGCCATTGAGCTCGAGCCGGATGTGCAGGCTCTGAGGATCTCCCACGTAGGCGGCCGGGACGAGGTAAGGACCGAGCGGCAGGAAAGTTGGCGCGGACTTCGCCAGGATCCAGTTCATGCCCATCTCGGGCACGTCATCCGATCTGCGTTTGACGAGCTCTCGGCGTGTGATGTCGTTCGCGATCGTGTAACCCGCCACGTAGTCCAGGGCGTGCTCGCGCGGCACATGCCGCGCGGTGCGTCCTATGACGACGGCCAGCTCGAGCTCCCAATCGGGCCGCTCGGCGTCGGCGGGGAGGATCACCTCGTCGAAGGGTCCGGTGACCGCCGACTGAGCCTTGAGGAAAAAATACGGCGTGCCGCTGCGCGCGCGCTCATCCATCTTGCGCTGCCCGAAGATGCGGCGCTCTTCCGAGCTCATTCCCTTGGTCTCTTCTGAGCCCTCTGCGGCGATCAGCTGCGCGACGTGCGTCTTGTAGTTGGCGCCGGAGCAGTAGATCTGCCGCGGCGCGGGAACAGGCGCCAATACCGTCAGAGCCTCCACCGGCGCAGCGCGCGCAGCGAGCTCGGGCGCGCGCGCATGCGTCAAGGCCTCGGCGGCTTCCTCGAGGAGGGGCCAGTCGTGGTCCCAGCTCTCGAGGAGCGAGAGCATCGAGTCCGAGCCGAGCAGGGGGCGGCCGGCGAGGCCCAAAGTCGTGGAGACGGCGTGCAGGGCGGCAACGCGCCCATCAACGAGCATGCCGGGAAAAGGCGCGCAACCCGCCGCGCAGAACGTTCCGAGACTGAAGCTCATGGCGGCGGGCAGGATACGGCGGCCGTACCGCGTACCGCAAATGATTTGTACTGATCGGCGCCATCGTTCAGGCTCATGGCGAGCTGAAAGCGCCGGTGTTGTTCATTGAGGGAGCTTATGAGGCGCATCGTACTATTCGATGAGACTTCGCTTGCCACCTGCTGCATCCTTGCGCCATTACCCAGGGCGCCCTCGTGCTCGGCAGCGGGAGGAGTCGGCGAGGGAAGCACAGTGATCAAAGACGTGTCGAGGGGAGCGCATCTGCCTCGCGCAACAGCGTTTTCCAACGATGAGGCTCCAGCTCTACTTCTCTCCGGGCACCAGCGCACGTGTACCTCTGATCGCACTCGAGGAATGCGCTGTACCCTTTGAAACGGTTCTCGTGAAGCTTGCCGCCGGGGAGCACAGGTCGCCGGAATATTTGCGGCTCAATCCAAAGGGTAAGGTGCCGACGCTGCTCGTTGACGGGAGACCGCTGACGGAAAACATCGCCATCCTCGGCTTCCTCGCCCGTAGCTTTCCCAACGTTGGACTGCTTCCGTTGACAGGGGACGCTTGGAGCGAAGCGCAGGTCTACGCCGACTTGTCCTGGTGCGCATCCACTATCCATCCGATTGTCACGCGGATAGTTTTGCCGATGTTGTTTTGCGATCACCCGCAGGGGATACGGCGCGCCTGGGAGCAGGCGATCGAAGCAATACGGAGCCCGTTCGCCCTCATCGAGCAGCGCTTGCAAACCCGCCCATGGATGTTGGGCGACTACTCCCTTGTCGATGCCTTTGTCTACTGGATATGGGACCAAGCATCGATCGGCGGCCTTACCGGCTCCGCCTACCCGCGCATCGGCGAGCACGCCGCACGGGTGGAGCAACGCCCGTCGGTGCAGCGCGCGCTCGCTCGCGAGCACGATGCGTCCGCATGGTTGGAGCAAAACGGCTTGAGCGTCAGACTGCCACCGCCGCCGAGAGCCCCGCAATGACCCGTCGCCCGTTGGGCAGGTCCGGCCTGGCAGTTCCGCCCCTCGTGATCGGCGGCAACGTGTTCGGGTGGACCGCAGACGAAAGAACCTCGTTCGAGCTGCTCGACGCCTGCATCGACGCCGGAATCAACGCCATCGATACCGCTGATGTCTACACTCGCATCCCCCCATACCGCGGGGGCGAATCCGAAACCGTGATCGGCCGGTGGATCAAGCGGCGCGGGCAGCGCGAGCGTGTACTCATCGCCACGAAAGTCGGCTGGGACATGGGCCCCGCGGGAAAAGGGCTGTCCGGCGCGTACCTCCGCACGGCAGTGGACGCCTCCCTGCGCCGACTGCAGACGGACTACATCGACCTGTACCAGGCGCATATCGATGATCCAGATACACCGCTGGAGGAGACGCTGCAGGGCTTCGCCGAGCTCCTGCGCACCGGCAAAGTACGCGCGATCGGAGCTTCGAACTACAGTGCGGCGCGGCTGCAGCAAGCGCTCGAAACGAGCCGCCGCCTCGGACTGCCGCGGTTCGAGAGCTTTCAGCCGCGCTACAACCTCTGCGACCGCGCGGAGTTCGAATCCGACGTGGCGGCGCTGTGCCGACAGGAAGGCTTGGGTGTACTCACCTATTTCTCACTCGCCAGCGGGTTTCTGAGCGGAAAATATCGGTCATCCGCGGATCTGCAGGGTAACCGCCGCGAAATGTGGCTAAAGCCGTACTTCACGCAGCGCGGTGAGCGCATTCTGGCCGCCTTGCGCGAGGTCGCCGATCGCCACGACGCGACGCCGACCCAAGTCGCCCTCGCCTGGATCATGGGCCGTCCGGGTGTAACAGCCCCAATAGCCAGTGCGACGAGCGTCGAGCAATTGTCGCAGCTCATAGCGGCCACTCGGCTGCAGCTCGATCAGGCGGGGATCGAGTCCTTGAACGCCGTGAGCGAAATCTCCTGATGGGTCGCACCGATCCAACATCCTGCAGCTGCTGCGCCACTCCGCCGCGCCTGTTCGGGCAAGCATTTCACGCGCCTATGTGCGCCATTATAAAAAACGATTTTCTGATCCATTGATCGGCTGCTAGTGTGCCGCGTCGTCGGCTGGCTCCACACAAGATCAACGCGATGGCAGTTGAGGGGGTAATCGCATGAATCATGTCAGGTCGCATCACCCGCGCCGCAAACTGACGAAGAAATGGCTCGTCGGCGGGGCTTATCTATTGGCCGCCGCGGGCCACGTACCCGGCCTGCTGGCTCAGACGGCGGCCCCGCAGGCGGCGCCACCGCCGCCGCCCGGCACACAGGCGCCCGCGGACTCCGGCACCGCACCAACCGCCAACAGCAGCAGCGATGTCCTGCAATTGGTGGTTGTCACCGCGGAGCGCCGCGTCGAGGACCTGCAGCATGTGGCCGCTACGGTCACTGTGCTACAAGGTAACTCGCTCCTGTATCAGGGCCGTATCACGACACAGCAGATCCTCGAAGACGTGCCGAACGTCGTCTACGCGCCGCCCAATCAGGTCGCCGGCGGTGGTGCCGGCGGCGGCGACAATCCCAACGGCAACATCACCATCCGTGGGGTACAGAGCACGCAGCAGACGTCCGGTATCGGCGGCCCGTCGGCGACGGCCACGTATGTCGACGGGGTTTTCCAGGGTATCGGCGGCGACTACGATATCAACCGCGTCGAAGTGCTGGCAGGACCGCAGGGCACCCTGTACGGACGAAGCGCCACCGGCGGTGTTGTGGCCTTCCATACCAATGCCCCGGAGCTCGATCAGTTCAGCGGCGATGTCTATGGCGAATACGGCACCGCCGCCCTGGTCAACAGCACTGCGGTGATCAACCTCCCCGTGGGCGATCAGCTTGCGATCCGCGTGGCCGCGCACGACTACCAGCGCAATGGCTGGTGGTGGGATCCCCAGGGGGGATCCAGTCGTACCGAGGAAGGCCGTGCCGAGGCGCTGTGGCAGCCAACCAGCCAGGTAAGGCTGCTGTTGAGCGCCTCCACCGAGGTGATCGACGCCCATTCGAGCGGGCAGACGGCGGTGCTCTCCGCGCCGACGACCATCGACTACTCCAACTGGCCGGCACAGGCGCTGACCCCGGATGTGCCGACGGCATCGACGCGCTTCAATCAGTACGCCGCCACCTTTGATTACGACTTCGGCGGCGCGACTCTGACCTACGAAGGCTCGATGCACACCTATTCCCGCAACGGCTTTTCGGGCTACTACGTGTCGCAGAGCGGCGTGCAGAACACCCAGGCTGCCGTCCCGCTGGATCAATTCAACACGCAGGAGCTGCGTCTGGCGTCCGACCCGGACAGCAAGCTGACCTGGCTCGTGGGTGCGAGCTTCTACTCGCAGCTATACCACTTCTCGCAGACGAGTCTGCAGGAAGAGGGATATGAGGGCGGTCCGGGGATTGCCCCGGGGACCGTGGACCCGAACCCGGCAGCGACGCCTGGCACCTTCATGTTCTCCCAGGTCAACTGGGGTGACGTCAAAGACTACGGCATTTTCACCGAAGAGACCTATCCGGTCACGGACAGCTTCAGGCTGACCGCGGGCCTACGTTACGACAGGACCGAAGTCGATCCATCGGCCGGTTATGTCTTCAACCAGAACCTCGACGGATTCCTGAGCTCGCTGTCACCGCCGCAGAACGCCAACTTCTCGCTCGTCAATGCCGAGTCGAGCTACGATAACGTCACATTCAAGCTGCGCGCCGCGTACGACCTGACACCCCGCAACCTGGTGTACGGTATGGTGTCGACGGGTTTCCTGCCGGGCGATACGCAGGTCTCGCCGGTGGTGAACATCGTCAATGCCTTCATGGGCAAGCCGGTGACAGTCGATTTCAAGGTGTTGCCGTTCAGCCAGGAGCGCCTGACGGCGTATGAGGTCGGCACCAAGAACCGGTTGCTGGACGATACGCTGCAGATAAACGGGGATGTCTACTACTACGACTACCAGGGCTACCAGGAGGCAGTGAATACCCAGCCCAACAGCCCGATTCCGGCTTTCGCGACGGTGTCGGTGCCGGTGCGCATGGCGGGCGCGGAGCTCGCTGGCGTGTGGCTGCCCACCAGCATGGATCGCGTCACCCTGATGGCCGGTACGGTTGACGCGAGGATCACCAGCTTTCCGGGCGTAACCTCGCAGTACATCGGACAGAAGACTCTGTCCGGCGTGGTGCCGGTGTCGGTCTCCCTGATCTACGCGCATACCTTCGATCTGCCGGCCGGCTCGCTGCTGGTGCCGCGGGTTGAGGCGCGCTACATGGGTGGCGATTACGTCGAGGTCCTCACGCCGGAACAGCTCGGCAACTCCGCCTACGATCATCAGGCCGCATACGGGATCTACGATTTCGACCTGACGTGGAACTCGCCCAGCGGCATGTACACGGCCACCGCATACGCGCGCAACATCGGCGACACGGTCTACAAGACTTATCTCAACGGCGGTGCAAGTTTCGCCGCGAACACCACCACGGTGATTCCGAGCGATCCCCGCACCTTTGGCGTCTCGTTCAATGTTCACTTCTGATCGCCCGCTTGCGCGCGATGAGGTCCACTCAATCATAAGGGGTACTGTATGAAAGTCCGTGCAGCATTTGCGATCTTGCTGGTGTCGGGCCTGATTGCCGGAGTGAGCTCGGCGCGGGCCGATGAGATTCCGATCTCGGTCGCACGCGCCCGCTGTGCGGCGGGCGACGTCGGCCCACGCACGGCCTACGGTGAGACGCCGGCGGAGGCGGCCGCCAAGAAGATCGCGTTCGCGTGGGCCTGCGGGGTGCTCGTGGAGGGTCGGGTGAAGCAAGCGTTCGCGCAGTATGTCGCGAAGGACTTTTGCGATCATGGCCACCTGGTGACCGCTGGGCTCGAGCGGTGCGGCACGTACGCGGAAACGCTGAGGGACTTCGAGCGCATGTCTGGCCGGATGGTGCACAACGGCATGATCGAATTCCCAACGTCGGCGGCCGTCGACGGCGAGATGGTCACGCAGTACGGCGCTGGCGCCGATGTCTTCCGCGTGCACGACGGCAAGATCACCGACCACTGGGACGCTTCGCCGCCTGTCAATGTCACGCTGAAGGCGCATGGCAAAGCATTCGCAGATCACATGCAGCGGCAGATCGATGAGGGTCGCAGGCTACCCGGCGGACCGTTTTCTCCCTGAATAAATTGGGATTGCAAAGATTTGAAAAGTGAATTGGTTCGGCTTGCGCGAACTCCCTAGGATTTCATCATGGCGCGAGCGAGGGTGGGGATCGTTATGAGAAGCAGGCCTCGGTGGATGGTACGGGCGGTGGCGCTGGTTTGCGCGCTGGCCGGATCGGTGGGGGCGGCGGTCGGCGCCGGCACGAGTGGTGCGCCCTGGGCGCAGGTAGCGCACTGGCCGGATTTGACGGGCGGGATCTGGGGCGGTCCCGGTGCCGGGGGCCCGGACCAGAGCTTCAGGGTCGCGTCGGTGCCGCTGAAACCCAAATACAAGGCGCTGGCGGATCGCTTCCACCCTTCCGCCTCACGATCGTGTGTCCCTGACGGCATCCCGACGGATGTCGGTGGGGAATTCTTCTACAGCAAGGGCATGATCTTCCTGATGTCGGATCTGGACTGGTTCGTCGTGCGCCAGATCCACATGACGCGAAGCAGCCACGATGATCCGGACCCTACCTATTACGGAGATTCCATCGGCCACTGGGATGGCGACACCCTCGTGGTCGATACCGTCGGCTTTCTACCTTCGGTCGTCGTGGTGCCCGGCGTGCCTGGCCAGGGCGCCACCCACATCATTGAGCGCTTTCGGCTCACGCGGCCGGATACGATGGAGTACACGCGCACCGTGATCAATCCGAAAGTCCTCACTCGGCCGTGGGTCTTCTCGCGAACCTTGCCGCTCCATCGCGACTGGCAGGTGGAGGAGACCTATTGCTCGCAGAACAATCGCGATGCGCCCGTGAATGGAAAAGCGCACATAGATCTGATCCCACCCAAGCCCTGAAGAACAGGACAGGAGTCTCGCATGAGGTCGATCCGTCCAGGTCTGTTCGTGTTGATTGGGCTATTCGCCGCCGGCGGCGTGCAAGCCCATCATTCGGTGGCGATGTTCGATGCTGCCAGGACCGATACGCTCAAGGGTACGGTATTGAGATTCGAGTGGACCAACCCGCATGCCTGGATCTGGATCATTCCCGATAACTCCACGGCTCAGCACGCGAACGGTTTCGAGTGTGGGGCACTTGGAATGCTGCGGCGCCTGGGCTGGAAGAGAGAGGATCTCAAGCCCGGCGACAAGGTCGTCATGACCTATCATCCCTACCAAGACGGTCTTCCAGGCGGAATGATGCTCAGCGTGCGGTTTGCTGACGGACGCATCCTGGGGAATGGCATGCCGGGCGGCCCGCCTCATAATTAGCAGCTCCAAATGAGCTTCGGTGGCGGCCCGCGCTGCTGACGTCCAGCCGTAAACAACCCGCGACTAAAGTCGCAGGCTTTATTGTAAAACATGGATCTCCCGACCCACATTCCCAACATCAGGCGTGTTTACAGCCGCCCTTGGCGGAACGGCAGTCCCGCCAATCCAGGCAAGGTTTCGACTTGCATTCAAGTCGGCGTGCGCCCGGAAACCACACTGATCGCACACGAAGCGATGCTTGACTCGCCTGTCTGCCCGCCGATATCGTATGCTGTACATAAACTCAGTACAAGCGCGCAAGAGCGCGATCCCTCCCACGACTGAAGTCGCGGGTTTCCTCGCGGAGAGTCTATGAAAAAAATCATAGCGCTCGGTTGGGTGCCAACACTGCTGGGGGGGCTGGCGCTCGCTCAGTCGACGCCGACTGCGCCCAGACGAGTCATTCCGCAGCACTCCTTCCCCTATGCGCAGACCACACCGATTCCGATCAGGCCCCAGGTGCCGAGGGCAACCCGCGAGCGCAACGAGCAGCTCGTGCTCGATTTCTATCACAAGGTGGCGGACAGGCGGGACTGGCGCTGGAAGAACGTATCCAAGTACCTGGCGCCGGACTTCATCCAGCATGATCCCAAGGAGCCCTCCGGAGGCAAGGCTTATGCGGCCTTCATGGCCGAGGCCACCCGGCGTCACGCCATGAGACCCCCAGCGGCTGCCGGGGGCGCGAAGATCCCGCAGGCCGTCGATGCCAATGATTCACCGCTCGAGACACTGTTCGCGGATGGGGAATACGTAATCGTCGTACGCAACATGGATACGCCCTGGCCGGGCGGCCCGCTTCCCGTCTACGGCGGCTACTTCGTCGATATCTGGCGCGTGCACGACGGCAGGATGGCCGAGCAGTGGTGCAGCTGCAAGGACACCGACGGTCTGCCCAACGACTTCGTCAAGGAGATGAACGTGGTCGCCACCAAGACGCATGGCGAATGAGGTGCATCCCAATGAGTGATCAACCCAGGCGAAAGCCGCTGGAATTCTGGCATCACCATCTCGGCGTCAGCGTGCCGGACCTGGAGGAGGCGATCCGCTGGTGGCGTCAGGTCCTGGATTTTACGGTCGATCGCCGCTTCCCGATCCCGCCGATTCCGGCGGAGGTGGCGATCCTGCGCAACGGGCCGCTGTATGTCGAGCTGTTCGAGGTGCCGGGAGCCGGGCCGCTGCCCCCGGAGCGGCGGGCGCCCGATACCGATGTGCGCACGCACGGCAACAAGCACGTCGCCTTTGCGGTTCGCAGTGTCCGGGAGTTCGCGCAGGAGCTCGAGCGGCGCGGCGCCGATATCGTATGGGTACGGGAAATGCCGCACGGCTCCAACATCTTCATTCGTGACAACGCGGGAAACCTGATCGAGTTCGTGCAGGAGCCACAGGTCGCCGACACCGTGGCGCACCTCGAAAATCAGTGAGCCACGCCGTAGGGGGGAAGCGGGTGCAAAGTTTCGCAAAATCCATGCCGTGCTGATGCCCCGCGGCTACGATCACAGCCGGTTTCGCATCAATCCGCGCAATGCCGCTTTGAAGGACTGAGTGCGTCGGCCATGGAGTTTTGTGATGCATGGAATCACAAAGTGCCATTACTCCGACGCCGGCGGCCGGAATAGCATCAGGAATGTGGATGTGCGCGGTTTGACGTTGGAAGCGGTTCGGCTGACGAGCCACGACTGAGGGGCCAATGCTTGAAGAGTTAGTCCGCGAGATCGCCGGTACCGCAGCGAGTCAAGTCATCCGGACGGTGAGCTGGATCATTCCCGCGGTCCAGACCATCCATATCCTCGGGTTCTCCGCCGTGGTCGCGGCGGTCATGCTGGTCCACCTGCGGAGCTTCGGGGTCGCCCTGCGCGGCGAGCCGCGGGTCGCGGTTGCCAACCGCTTCCTGCCGATCGTCTGGTACGGTGTCCCGGTGCTGCTCGCGACCGGCGTGGTCCTCGTCGTCGGGGAGCCGCACCGCGAGCTGCTGGACCCGATCTTTCAGCTCAAGATGGCTCTGCTGGTCGTGGCGCTCGGGCTCACCGCGCTCTTTCAGCGACCCCTGCGGGCGGACCCGCTGTATTGGGATCACACCACGGCCCGCCGCGCCGGCGCGGGCACGCTCTCGGCGGTTTCGCTTGCGGTATGGATCGCGATTGTCTTCGCCGGCCGCTGGATCGCCTACTGGAATGTGAGCTGAGAGGCAGCGAGTTTTCGCGGTCTCGAGACAGAGCCATGCAATTACAAGCATTCTGCGATTGGGTGGAGAACAGCTCGGTGGGCGCGGCCATGGGGCAGAGTGCGTATCTGTTCCCGCTGGCCGAGAGCCTGCACGTGCTCTCCGTCGCTGTGATGATGGGGACTATTGCGTTCGTCGATCTGAGGTTGATGGGACTCATCAACCGCGACCTCCCGGTCAGCAAGACCTTGCGCGAGATGCTGCCCTACAGCATCGGGTCGTTCGTCGCCTCGGCGATCACCGGCACATTGCTGTGGACGTCGCACCCGATGCAGTACCTGCAGACCGGCGCGTTCGTCGCCAAGATGGTGCTGATGGGGGTCGCAGGAATCAACATTGTGGTCTTCCACGGAGTCATCCAGCGCGGCATGGGCCGGTGGGACCTCGGCAGGGTGCCCTTGCGGGCGAAGCTCGCGGGCTGTACCTCGCTGCTGCTGTGGATCGCCGTCGTCACCTGTGGCCGGTGGATCGGATTCAGCGCCGCGGGGATCTGATGCGATTCCTCAGGTACTTCGAGCCCGAGATGCGCCGCTCGATCGGCACCATCTATGCGGTTCTCTTCGCCATCAACCTGGCGGCTTGGGGCTGGGCCGTCTTCGCCTTTCGTCACCATCCCCTTCTGCTCGGCACCGCGCTGCTTGCCTATGGATTCGGGCTGCGCCATGCGGTCGACGCTGACCACATCGCGGCGATCGACAACGTCACGCGCAAGCTGATGCAGCAAAGGACGAGTCCGGTAACGGTAGGCTTCTTCTTCGCGATGGGGCACTCCACCGTGGTGATACTGGCGTGCGTCGCCATCGCTGTCGCCGCATCCGACCTCCTGCCGCACTGGGGAGTGGGAGCGCGCGCGGTCGGCGGCCTCATCAGCACCTGTGTCTCGGCGGGATTTCTGCTGCTGATCGCGGTTGTGAACCTGGTCATCTTTCGGGCGGTTTGGCGGACCTTCCAGCACGTGCGTCGCGGTGGCGCCTATGTGGACGAGGACTTCGACCTGCTGCTCAACGGCCGCGGATTTACCGCACGAATCTTTCGGCCCCTGTTCAGGCTCGTCAGCAAGAGTTGGCACATGTACCCGCTCGGGTTCCTGTTCGGCCTCGGGTTTGATACGGCCACCGAGGTGGCGCTGCTCGCGATCTCGGGATCCCAGGCGGCGCACGGCACCTCCATCTGGCTGGTCCTGGTCTTTCCGGCGCTTTTCGCGGCCGGCATGTCGCTGGTGGACTCCACGGACGGAATCCTGATGCTCGGGGCCTACCAGTGGGCATTCGTCAAGCCGGTGCGCAAGCTCTTCTACAACATGGCGATCACTGCTGTGTCGGTGGCGGTGGCGCTCGGAATCGGGAGTATCGAGGCTCTGGGACTGCTCGAGTCCAGCCTGCGCCTTTCCGGCGGCTTCTGGGACGGGGTCGCTGCACTCAACGGTAACTTCAACGGCCTGGGCTTTCTCATCATCGCGATATTCATCGCCGCCTGGCTCGTGTCGGTGCTCATTTACCGCTACAAGGGCTTCGACCAGCTGGAGATCAGCCAGATCGGGGAGCGCTCGAGCGGTGAGCAGGCAGCGCCGGCAGGACGTCCCTGGGGCTCGAAGGGTCGCTGACGGCCCGTCACGCAATGGAGACTTCAGACCTCACGTCCTCAACCGCCGGCGGCCCAGGCTTGCCGCGGCCGCTACGCCTGGTGCGGCGGCTCATCTGGGTATACGCGGCGGCCACCGTTGCGGTGATAGTCGTACCCACCGCCGGGCGCGTTGCGGGGACGCTGCTGCCCGGCCTGAGCACGCTGGCGCACGAGGTCGCGGCAAGTGGTCTCGACGGGTCCGTGCTGTCTGCGCTGCTGCTCGCCATGACGGGCTTGCTGGCGGTTGGGTTGCTCGCGGGCGCGCGCGCGGGCCCGAGAAGCGGTACGGCGGCAACGACAGCGCGCGGCCGCTGGGTCGCGTGGCTCGCCGAGCCCGGTCCCGCGGCGCGTCAGGGCCAGGCACTGCTCATCCCGTTCGGCGCCTTGGGTGTCTGGACCGTAATCGGTCTGCTGTGGCCCGTGGCCGGGCACTTCGAGCGGCAGCCCGCCCTGGGCAACCTCGCGGCCGCATCCGTGGTGGGCTTTGCATTCGTCTCGCTGGTGGCAGAGCGAGTCGTCAATGCGTTTCCAGTCGCGCAACTTCCCGAAGCCCCGGCGTTGCATCGGCTGCTACTCCTGGTGACGATCGTTCTGGCGGTGGCTGCGGGCCTGCAGTTTGGCGATAGCGCCGGCTTGAAGTGGATGATCTGGCCGGAGCGGGTGATCGTCTGCGTGCCCGGCGCTGTGGCCACGGAGCTCGCGCTGCGCGCGCTCGCGCGACTTTTTCTGCCCGCGCCGCAACCGGCACGGGCGCGGGCGGTGACGGACAGCATTCTGATCGGTCTGATCACCGGCGGATCCGGAGCGCCGGGCGCTTTGCTGCGGACGCAGCTCGGACTCGACTTCGCGCGCAGCTGGGCGTTGGCGTTTCTCATCCGGGCTGCAGGACCGGCGATACTGCTCACGGGACTCTTGTGCTGGGGTCTCTCCGGGCTCAAGCTGATCGAATACAACCATCGCGGTGTGTACGAGCGCTTCGGCGCTCCAGTGACCGTGCTCGGGCCCGGGTTGCATCTGCTCCTGCCCTGGCCGCTCGGGAAGTTGCGGCCCGTGGAGTACGGCGTCGTTCATTCTGTGCCGGTGGGCGTCAGTGGCACCGCAAGCGTCGGCATGGGCGGAATGACTCCCCCGCTCGGCGCCGAAGCCACGCCGCCCTTGAGCTACAACCGGCTCTGGGCGAGCGTGCACCCGGATCAGGCGCAGTACCTGGTGCCGAGCGAAGGCACCGGGCAGCTCGGGTTTCAGAGCGTCGATACCGAGATCTTCGTGCTCTACCAAGTGGGGCTTACGGACCGGGACGCGCTCGAGTCGCTGTTTGCCGTGAGGGATCCAAAGGAACTGGTGCGCGACGTCGCCAATCGCGTGGTGCTCAATTACTTCGACACTCACACTTTGGACGATGTTCTCGGCGCGCCGGTAGAAGGCGTGGCTCGCGACCTGCGCCGAGAGCTGGCCGCCGATATCCAACACTATGGCGCCGGCATCGACATCGTCTCCGTCCTGGTCGAGGAGATTCATCCGCCGATCGGAGCCGCCGCCGCCTATCACGCCGTGCAGGCCGCCGAGATCGATGCCAACGCGAGCATCTCCGACGCCATTGCGCGCGCGCATCGTGTCGCGGGGGTGGCCCGGGAGGAGGGGCACCAACTCGTGACAGCCGCCGCCGCGCAGGCGGTCGAGACGCAAGACCAGGCTTTGGCGACCGCCTATCGGTTCAGCGCCGATCGGCGCGCTTCCGCCGACGGTGGCCGAGCGTTTCTATTCGAGCGCTACGTCAGTGATCTCGCGAGAGCGCTGAGCGGCCGGCCGCTAACCATCCTGGATGGCCGGCTGAAGTCCTCCGATGGCCCGATCATCGACCTGCGGTCCGCGGTGGGGGGCGGCACAGGGGTTTCCTCTTCGGTCGCATCGAGCCTAGGTCGATAACAGGCGATGGTCAACCAAGGCGACAGTGACACGGCTTCCACCGCGCGAGCTCGGTCCGATTCGAACCGCTCGAAGTTGCTGGCGCGTACCGCAGTGGCGACACTCATCCTGCTCGCGGCAGTGGCCGCAGCTTGCATCGTCATGGTGCCGGCTGGCGACGCGGACGTCATCACGCGCTTTGGAGCCCCGGTTAGAGTCATCACCCGTCCCGGCCTCGCGTGGAAGCTGCCGGCGCCGTTCGAGAGCGCCATTCCGGTTGACTTGCGGCTGCGGACCACCTCGACGGGGCTCCTCGATGTCGGCACCCGCAACGGCCTGCGCGTGCTGGTGCAGGCGTACACCGCGTGGAGTGTTCCGGACAACCCCCGGGACCTGCTGCGGTTCCTGCGCTCGGTGCGCAACCAGCCTGGCGAAGCCGCCCAGCAACTGCGCACGTTTCTGATGGCCGGTTTGCAGATCATCTCGACCAACTTCAGTCTGTCGGATCTGGTCAATACCGACCCGCAGCAAGTGCGCCTCGGGGATTTCGAGCGTGACCTGCGCGGACAGGTGGCCTCCCGAATGTTGCGTGTCTACGGTATCAGCATATCGCAGGTGGGGGTGGAGCGGCTGACGGTACCTGACCAAACGCTCGCCGCCACGGTGGCGCGGATGAAGGCCGAGCGTGAGACGGTCGCCGCCCAGGTGACCGCCGAGGGCCTGGCGAAGGCCGCCGGAATCCGCGCGGACGCGGATCGCGATGCACGCGAAGTTGTGGCGAACGCACGGCAGCAGGCGTCTCAGATTGAAGCCAACGCGGAGGAGGCTGCAGCGCACATCTACGCCGCGGCCTATCGGCGCGATCCGGGCCTTTATACGACGCTGCGCTCGCTCGACTCGCTCGATCTGATGTTCGCCCGCAATACCCGCCTCATCCTGCGCACGGATGCGGCGCCGTTCAGCGTGCTGACGGATGGACCGATTCACCTTGGCGGGCCAGCCCGTGCGGCGCTCGATCTTCCCCTCAGTCCCCAGCTCCGCCGGTCGGTGCTCGCACCGAAGCTCGCGACGGAGATCGACCCGCCGAGAGGCGGACCACCATGAGCGCGACTGCCGATCTGCCGCCGCCGCCGGGGCCCATCGCGCAGTCGGTGGCGATCGGCTTTCGATCGGTCTATGCGGTGGCGCTGTTGCTTGCGCTGTTGTGGCTGAGCGGCAATGTGCGGGAAATTGCGCCCGACAGTCAGGTCGTGGTGCGCCGGTTCGGCGACATCGTGCGCACGCAGGAGTCGGGGCTGCTGCTCGCCTGGCCGCGCCCGATCGAAGAGGTGCAGATTCTCCCGGGACCTCAGCAGCAGCTCGGCGAAGACGTGACGGCCCTCAGGGCCCCGACGCCGCAGTCGCAAGCGCTGATTGGTCCGGGTGCCGGCGGCGGCGCGGTGCCCGCCGACGCCTCGGCCTATCTTACTGGCGACGGCAACGTGGTGTTGCTCAACGCGACCCTGATCTATCACATCGGCGATCCGGTGGCCTACGCGCTCTCCGAGCGTCACATCGCCCCGGCGCTGCAGCGCCTCTTTCGCGCCGCTACGGTGTGGGTGGCATCAGGTAGGCTTCTCAATGATTTCCTGGTGGTCAACAGCACGGGGGCTCAAAGCGCGGACTCGAGTCTCGAGCTGCAGGCGGGAACGGACGCGCGGACGACGGCGCTGCGGGCCGAGGCGCGCAGCGACCTGCTGCAAGAGGTGAATGCACGGCTACAGGCTCTCGCGCGCGGCGGGGCCTCTCTCGGCGTAGTGGTCGACCGGATCGATATGACGGCTTGGCTACCACCGGAGGCGAAGTCTGCCTTCGATCAGGTGCTGTTGGCCGCTCAATCTGCCGATCGTGAAGTGGCGAATGCCCGCACGGAGGCCGAGCGCCGCCGGCAAGGGGCGACGCAGCTGAGCGAGAAGCTGATCGCCTCGGCGCAGGCGCAAGCGGCTGAGATGCTGAGCGATGCTGCGGTCAACACAGCGGCCATCGTTGCGCTCGAGCGCGAGGAGACACCCGTCACCCGCCGTGCTCTCTTGCTCCAACAGTACCGAAGTCAGATATCGGACATCATGAAGCGCGTCGGCGCACTGACGCTGGTCGACCCCAGGACAGGCGCGCGGTTCGTGATATCAGGGGATGCGACGCCCGGAGGCGGCCCATGAGTGTCGAGCCGAACATTGAGATCGACGACCCGACTTGCTGCGCGCCGGCGATGCCGCTGCCGCTCACTGACCCTGAGGGCCGTCCGACCGTGCTGCTCGATCGTGCCGAGAAGCTCATCCTCGGCGCGCGGCTCACGGTGGCCCTTGCGGCGCTCTGCCTCGTTGCGGTGGCCGGCGCCCTCTACCTTTTCGTTCCGGGCGAGCGCGGTATTGCCAACCTGGTCGCCGGAGCGGGAGCGGCGCTCGTGGCCGTTCCGGTATTCGTCGCCGCGTGGCAGAGCCTGCGACACCCGAGCCTGCATGGGATCACCGATCGGTTGATCGCAGTGGCTTTGATTGCCGCGTGGGCGACGGGAGATCTCATGACGGCTGCGTTCCTGCCGATCGTGATGACACTGGGCCACGTACTCGAGGAGCGCAGCATGCTCGGATCTCGCGAGGCCGTGAGGGCGCTCACGAGGCTGACCGAGACGGACACCGTGCGGATCGGCCCGGATGGTCGCCGGGAGCGGGTGCCCAGTGCCGAGCTCAGGGTGGGGGATCGCATCGAGCTGCGTGCCGGGGAGCGCGTGCCGGCCGACGGGGTTGTCAGGCGCGGCGCCTCAAATCTCGATATGGCCTCCCTCACCGGCGAGTCCGTGCCGGTGGAGGTTTGCGAGGGGCACGAGGCGATGGGCGGAGCGATCAACATTGACGGTCTGCTCGAGATCGAGCTGACCCGTGTTGGGGCCGAGAGCACGCTCGGACGCATCATCTCCCTTATGCGCGAGGCGGAGAACGCCAAGCCGCCCGTGACGCGGCTGCTCGACCAGTACGCCACCCAGTACATGACACTCGTGCTGCTGGTGGCGGCGGGTACCTGGCTCCTCACGGACGACGTGCCTGCGATGCTGGCGGTGCTCGTGGCCGCCTGTCCCTGCGCCCTCGTGCTCGCGGCGCCATCCACCGCCGTTGCCGCCATCGCCGTCGCGGCCCGGCACGGAATCCTGATCAAGGGGTCGGGGTTTCTCGAGCATCTGGCGGACGTGTCGTCGGTCGTGTTCGACAAGACTGGCACGCTGACAACTGGCGAGCTGCGCCTGGACGACGTCGAAGCCACCGACGGGGTGGACCCTGCCCTCGTGCGACGGCTCGGCGGCAGTCTGGGGGCCGGCAGCAACCACCCCTTGAGCCGTGCGGCGGCGGCCGGTGTACCTGATGAGGAGCGCTTGCCGCTCGAGGGACTGCGCGAGGTCGGCGGTTTCGGGGTTGTCGGCCGGTACGAGGGCCGCGAGGTGGCGCTCGGTCGCAGCGATCTGTTTCAACGGCTCGGCGTCGCGGCGCCGCCGCCGCCGAAGCACGGCGGACCGATCGCAGGAGTGAGCTGCGACGGGCGGTTTCTCGGCTGGCTCGAGTTCCATGATCGGGTGCGCAGCGCAGCGCCCGAGGCGGTGCGCGAGCTGAAGCAGCTGGGCATCGAGCGCATGGTGCTGCTGACCGGCGACCGGCAGACGGCGGCTCGGCAGGTCGCGAAGGAGGCGGGGATCGACGAGGTCTATGCCGAGATGTTGCCCGAGCAGAAGCTCGCTCGCGTCATGGAGGAAATCCGGGCGGGCCGCCGTCCGATGGTGGTGGGCGATGGGATCAACGATACGCTGGCGCTGCGCGCCGGCGCGGTAGGCGTGGCGATGGGCGCCCAGGGGGCCGATGTGGCGCTCGCCTCGGCGGATCTGGCGTTGATGACCAACGACCTGACGCGTCTTGCCACCATGATTCGCCTGAGCCGCCGGTGCCGGCGCACGATCTACGTGAACGTGGCGATCGGCGTCGGATTCGCGTTCGCTCTCATCGTGCTCGCCGGGTCAGGCGTCCTCGGAGTGGAAGCGCCCATCATCGCGGCGCTGCTGCACAATCTGAGCACGTTCATCGGGCTCGGTAACGCCGGGCGGTTGCTGCTGTTCGATGAGACTCGAGTCGCGGCCCAAGGCGCGACGGCGCCCACCGCCGCGGTGGTGGCGTGACGCATCGAAATGGCCACGCCCGTCGAATCACGCTCGCCGGGCGATCCTCCAGCCCCACGCGGGCGCCGCGCGCGATATTTGGCGACGATTGGCATCGCCGTGCTCGCTGTAGCCGGCGCCGCAGCCGCCATTCATGCGAGGGTGCAACGCGACCGTCTGGCTCATCGTCTGCTCGCCGACCTGCCCGACGCCGCAGGCCGCGATCCGGCCCTCGTGCGCTTTGCGGCCGCGGAGGCGAAGCCTCTATTTGCCGAGCATTGTGCCGTCTGTCATGGCGCGAACATGCGTGGCAATACCGCCCTTGGCGCGCCTGATCTGACCGATCAGGTCTCGCTTTACGGCGACGGCGGCGTTTACGACATCGAGCGCACCGTCCTCTACGGCATCCGTGCCGGGGTGAGCCACACGCGCGATATTTCGTACATGCCGGGTTTCGGCCTGAAGGGCACCTTCCGGTATCAGGGGGTGTACGGGTACGACGGCAAGGTGGTCGGTGGCGCGGCCCTCACTCAGGGGCAGATATGGGACCTGGTGCAGTATCTCTTGAAGGTCAACCACCGGCCCTATCAGGCCGAGGCGGCCGAGCTCGGCGAGCAGCTCTCGTACGAAGCGAAAACGAGTTGCCGCGACTGCCACGCTCCCGACCTCGAGGGGATCGCGGACTATGGAGCGCCCAACCTCACCATCAACGTTTGGAACAACGGGAGCACGCCGGAGGATCTTTTCCACGATATCTATTTCGGTGTGCGGCACATGATGCCTGCGTGGCGCGCAGTGCTCACGCTCGAGCAGATTCGTGCGCTGGCCGTCTACCTCCACTCCGTGTCGCGTCTGAGGCGGGCGGAGCAGCCCGTATCGCGCTCGCCTCCCGCACCCATGGAGGGTGAGTGACTGCATGTCAGACCGCATTTCCAGGAAGCGGCTTGATTTGCCTCGACTGGCCGCCGCTTGGGCCAGACGCCCGCGCCGCGGCGTCGCGCTGCCCACCGCCGGCATGGTGCTTGGCTTGATCCTGGCCGGCGCCGGGATGTTTCGCCTGACATCGCCGCCGCTGGTAACAGTGCCTCCCGGTTATGCCGCGCTGGTCGACGGCGAGGGCATCCTGATGAGCGACTTCATCGAGGAAACGCAGGTGGATACGGGCGCGCCGTTCGATCAGACGACGCCGGCGCAACGCGCCAAGGTACTGCGCGGGATGATCAACAGTGAGCTGCTCGTTCAACGGGCGATGGTGCTGGACCTTCCCGAGACGACTACCGAGGTACGCACCGTGATGGGCGATGCGGTGAATGCTCAGGCCACTGCGCCCGCTCTCGCGGTGGAGCCGACGGATGCGGCGCTCTACGCTTTCTACCGCGAGTACCGCACCCATTACCGGTCCTACGGGAGCATGCAGCTTCGCGATCTGGTGCTGCGCGTCGGCGGTTACCTGAATATGGACCAGACCTTCTCCCAGGCCGAGGCCGACGCGATCGAGGCGGTCTATCAGCTCCGCTCCGGTGCACCGGTCGAGTCGGTCATGGAGCGCTTCGGCATCGAGGATTCCGGGCGCCTGGACGGCGGCCCGCAATTCGATTTCGCGGCCAAGTTGCATCTCGGCGAGCGGCTCTACCGGATCGCGAGCGAGCTCGGCAGCGGTGAGATATCCGATCCGATGACGATGCCGGACGGCGTGCACGTGATCGTCATGATCAATCGACAGCCGCCGGCCATCGAGGATTTCCCCGATGCGCGTCCGCAGGTTTATTCGGATTATCGCCAGTGGCTGGTTCGGCAGGCTGAGGACGCCAATTTGAGTATCCTGCGCAGCCGGGCGCGGATCCTCGTCGCCAAGGGTCTCCCGGAATGAGGCGGGTGGCGGCGCTTGTCGCGTGTATTCTCGCTACCCTGACGCTCGCGGGAGCGGCTCGGTCGGTGACCCTCCGCGTGCCAGGCGCTCCCGCCTGGACTGCCGCCTCCCTGGGTCGATCCAACATCAGCTATTCGATCTGGATCGTCACCGCCGACCGAGTGGAGCTCAGCTTCCTGGTGCCCGCCTGGGAGGCCGAATACGTGACGGGCCGTGCACCCTACATGGTGGTCCAGCAGCGACTGAGCGGTTATCTTCTGCATCACGCCGTCGTCACGGCATCGGGCCGCGAGTGCCCTGCAGAAGATCAAGGTTATGGCATTGGTCAGATCGATCCGGTGTCGGTCGGCGCGGGACTGTATGGGTTCGAGATTTTCTTTCGCTGCCCCACGGCGAGGGCGGTCGTGCTGACGGACTCGGCGCTGTTCGATCGCATGCCCGATCATGTGAGCTTCGCGCAGGTGCAGATCAACGGTCGTTCTCACCAGGAAGTGTTTTCGGCCGCAAACACGCGTCTTCGGTTGCCGCCCTCCGGAGCGCTGCGGTCGGCGCCCATGAGCCGCTATCTATCGCACGGCCTGAGCTACGCGCTCCAGCATCTCGATGTCGCGTGTTTCCTGATCGGCTCCCTCATGCTACTGGCGCGCGGCCGCGATCTTCTCTGGCTCGGCGCCGGACTCGCCGGCGGCCTGCTGCTAGCGCTCGGGGCCGCACTCACCGCGAACATTGCGCCGCGCTCGCCGGAGCTGTTGGGGGCGTTCATTGGCTTCCTGGTCGCGCTTCCGGCCGCCCGCCATGTGACCCGGTCCTTGCGCCGGCCCGATCTTGGCGCTCCCGGAGCGATGGCACTCCTTTTTTTGCTGTCGTCCGCGGCGCTTTTCTTCGACCGGGTCGACGCGGCGGTTCTGCTTGCCGGAGCAGCGCTTGTTGGCGGGGGCGTGCTCGCCCTATCAGCCCGGCTGCCCGCCAACCCGTGCTGGCTCGTGATCCCCGCGTCCCTCCTCGGGTTGCTCGAAGGTCTCACTCTGGCGCAGGAGCTTGCGCCACTGCATTTGCCGGCAGCGACTCGCCTGCCGATGCTCGGAGGATTCGATGCCGGCCTGTTCACCGGCGATGCAGTGCTGCTGCTCTGCGCCGCAGCAGTCTATCGAGCCGTGAAAATGACATGGCAAAGGTGGGGCTCGTTCAACGCCCCCGTCGTGAGTGACCTCACGGCAGCCGTCGTCGGTGGTTTGGGCATGTTCTGGCTCGTCTCGCGACCGTACGGCTGAGGCCCGACCCCCGCCCGACTGGCGATCGTGCCGTCAGATCGTCGCGGATGATGGGAGCGATGCCGCCCGCAACCTCTCCCGCAGCCACTGGCTCGCCGGATCCTGATCGCGATGCACGTTCCACTGCAGAACCTCGGTCAGCTTCGGCAGCTCGATCGGCGGCTGTACCAGTCGCAACGGCAGGATGTCGACATGCTTGCGGGCGAGAAGCGTCTGCATGGTGGCGATTCGGTTCGATCCCACCACCAAGTGGGGCAGCAGACCGAAGCTGGGCGCGGTCATTTCCACCCTGCGTACGTCGCCGTAGCGTTGCGTGAACCATCGCTCGAGCCAGGGATTGCCCTGACCGTGGCTGCGGAACACCACGTGTCCCAGGCCGAGATACTCGTCGAAGGTCAGAGAGTCGCCGATCGAGGCGTTGCCCGTCCAGGCAACGACGGTGTAGCCATCCTCGAAGAGGACTTGGTGCGGATGCTCGGGAAGGATGTCGATCTCGGGACATATAACGAAGTCCACCTCGCCTGACTCGAGCTCGTCGTGCGCGCGGCCGCTCGACTGCCTGAACTCGAAGGTGATCCCCGGCGCCTCGCGACTGATGGTCTGCAGCACCTCGATGAGGAAGACCTGCATCACATAATCGGAGACGGTTATCGCGAAATGCCGTCTGCTCTTGGCGGGGTCGAACGCCGACTCGGTGGCGATGATCGTATCGATCTGCATGATCAGATCGCGCACCGGTGCGGCAAGCGAAGCTGCGAGCGCGGTCGTCTCCATCTGGCGGCCGACCTGGAGCACCAGCGGATCCTCGAAATACTCCCGCAGCCGCGCCAGCACGCCACTCATCGCCGGTTGGGTGACGTTCAGCCTGGAAGCGGCCCGCGTCACGCTCTTTTCGGACAGGATGGCATCGAGCGCCACCAGCAGATTCAGGTCGAGTCTACGGTAGCGCATGGGCTGACGGTCCCGGTGAGTATTGCAGTTGGTGATGCGCAGGATCAGAAAAATGCATTTCTCGTGCACCTACCCGGCACCTAGCATGCACATTATGAGCGCGCGCGACATCGAACGACAACATTCCCGATCCGGAGCCTCGTATCAGTTGGCTCCTGTGGATGCCGGCTTTCGCGATCGAGCGGCTTTGCGACGTCGGCGCGCGCCGGGGCCGGTTGCGACACTGGTGATGTCCGGCCTCGTGATGCTGGTTTGCGGCGGCTCGGGTGAGGCCGCCGCAGGGCGAGCGGCTCGCATATTGGCGCATTACTTCGGCAACACACTGGTGTGTGCGGGGGCGATCACCGGCAACGATCTTTGCCACCTGTGGCTCAATCGCGACGGGACTTTCATCGAGATTGACCCGACGGGCGGTCACGCCGGACACTACCGGGCGGGTCCGGTCAGAGCAGATGGAAAAGTGCCTGTCTGCCTGTACTGGGACACGCCCAACATGGTGATGCCGCCTGGACTGCAGCCGTTGCCGGGCGCGACTCCCGCCGCATTCCCCGGCAGGGTTACCGCCGCCATCCTGTGCCGGACCTCCCACTTTCTTACGACTTGCTCCCGGGTGGATCCGGCGTCTCTGTCGGCGACCGAGAGGAGGATGACCTCGATGGGCCAGCGCTTCCATGACGGCATGTGCTATCCCCTCGCGGATAAGAGAGTAGGCGCCATCTGGTTCGAGAGGGACGATCCGCTGCCTGCGCAAGGCGCGAGGGACAAGCTGCTGCTGGTTCCGGGGCGGATTTAGCGGTTGATTCCCGTGGAGAGCATCTCGATGAGGAAAGGGACATCGTGCGCCATGAGGCGGCGAAGATCGCCGACATGGCGCATCGCCGCATGCACGGCGGCGGCGGTCGTCGCCGGACTGTCGGCCGACGGCTGTGGGGCCGCGGTGCCGAGCGCCAGCGCCGTGTTGTCCCACTACTATGGCAACTCCCTCGTCTGCCGTAACGAGAAGACGCGGGCAATCTGTCATGTTTGGCTCGATGCCGACGGAAGGTACGACGCGTTCTACGATCTCGGCGCCCAAGGAAAGCCGGTCGGGATCCACGGGCCATTCGAGATCGAAGGGCGCGAGGGCCGGTATACGCTGCGCCGTCGTTCGGGCGCCTTCGAGGTCTGCCTGCAACCGCAGCCCCCGATGAAGATCGAGGCCGAACGGGCACATGAGCTTTTCAGTCAAGCCGCCTGCTATCCCCTTTCCCGCCACCGGGTCGGTGACCAATGGGAGGTCGAGTGGCAGGGGGTGCGATACACGCTGTGGCTGCTCGCGGGACGCTAGGGGGCCCGGATTATTCACGAACGGCGCAATCATTCAGCGGGGACTTGATTCGACAGGCATTTCCCGGGGCGTGAAAAACAGGAGTTTTTCCCGCAGCCTACAGGGACGTATTCACGGCGGCCCGGGAAATGCCTGTCGAAGCGAGTCCCCGGGGCCGAACTCTGTCAGAGTTCGTGAATAACGTGAGCTAGGCATTCGACCGTTCCCTGCCTTCACCGGCCGCGTTGGCGGCCGGCTTGCTACCGGGTCCGGGCCGGGACAGCACACGTCCATCGGGAAGTATGACCTTGTCGATGGAGCCGCCCATGCGGCCGTCGAGCAGCGGATGGATCTCCACCGTGATCTTCTCCCCGCGCTTGATGATTTCCCGGGTCCAACCCTGGCGCTCCATCTCGCCGACGGCTCCGCCTTCCAGCCCCCAGATCCGGGTCCCTTTGGAGTCGCTCACGATGAGCCACACCCAGGTGTGCGGATTCGTCCATTGATAATCCCTCACGGTTCCGCTGAGTGTGATGTTCCTGGTCATGTCGAACTGGGCGAATGAATGATGAGCCTGGGCCGGCGCCAGGCGCAGGGCCAGAATCATCGTGCCAACAGCAAGCTGCGAACTTCGTCTCATGCGATCTCCGAAAAGAACCAACAGCGCCGGCGGTCCCTACCCTACCCGGTCAGGATCAGTTCGGCGGTGGCGTCAAATTGATCTTCCCGTTCTGATCGCGATTGTTTTGCTCGCACACATACTCGGTCATGCCATGCGGATTGAGATCGTACGTGCGCGTATATCTGTACGGCTTCGTGAACAGCGTGGGGTCGATCACGGTGGTGTCTATCTGCAAGGCATGGCTGCTCCTCCTGAAGATCCGCTCGACGACGTGAGTTTTCGCGGTGTCGTGCAGCCCGACCATCACTTGCGCCTGACGTGTCATGCCGATCGTGTCGACCACCAGTGTGTTGCCCTCCCAGTGACCGATCGAGTTGCCGGCAAAGGTGGGGTCCGGGTCGGGTGGGTGCGGTCTGCCGTTCGTCCATATGCGGCGGACCTCGCCATCCTCTGAGATGACCGTGACTCTTGCGGGCGTGAGCAGAAATTCGAAGGAAAAAGGGGCCGCCATCATGCCGGGCATGCCATCAGGCAGGCAATGGACCGAGTTGGTGTTTATGCCCCCGGAAGGGCCTTGACCGTGGTTGGCCGCCCCGTTCGCATCGCGGAATGCGGCCCATTTCGCTGTGAGCGGCGGAACGTTGGGGTTGCCGTCAGGACCGCTGCTCGCCAGAAACTGCTTCTGGAAAGAGTTGTCACTGAGCGCCCATGCTCCCGACCAGTCGGGAAGGTGCTCGATCGACTTCCAACTGCCGCCCTGAGGTCCGGGCCACTCGTGCACTGCCGCCCGCGTGATGCCGGTGGCGGCCAGCAAGCTCATCGCGGCTGCGCCGATCGTCAGTAACGCGCTCTGGCTCATCGGTCGTTCCCCTCGAGTGGTGCGGCAGCTCCTGTCCCAGACGTCCGGCGACTCGTGAACCAGGGGCGCTGCTTGCCGCAAAGAGTCGCCGGCAGAAGGTTAAGAAGGCGGTATGACCGCGTCCAATCAGATCGCAGGATGGAGTTCATCATGCCCGGTGATGCGCTTCGCCAGCGCACGCGCGAGCCTGTTGTTAGGAAGGGATTGAGGCATGGAATTCCGTGATACCCCGGATCATCAAAGTCATTTGGTCAGCTGACCACGGCACTCCATAAGATTCCCCGTCATGAGCCAGCAAAATCCACTGCGCGGTTGGCGGGTCGAACGCGCAGCCATCCGCATGGTCGGTCGCGATCTGAGGCGTCCGGAATGCATCCTGGCAGAGCGGGACGGCACGCTGTGGTGTGCGGATGCCCGGGGTGGCGTCATGCGAATCGACCCGCAGGGAAGCCAGGAGCTCATCGCACAGCGGATCGACTATCGAGTGGACGAGGCCGTGGATGGGGGGCGCCGTGAGGAAAGGTACATTCTGAACGGCACGCTGCCTAACGGCCTGGCGTTCGCCCGCAATGGGGATATTCTGATTGCGAATTTCGGTACCGATGCGATCGAGCGAATGACCCGCGGCGGACAATCGCGGACGTTGCTGACGTCAATCGAGGGCAGACCGCTCGGCAAGGTCAACTTCATTCTGCGCGATTCGCGGGATCGGCTGTGGATTACTGTCCATACCCGCCGCGACCCGTGGACATTGTGCGTTCGAGAAAAGACGGCCGACGGCTATATCGCCCTGCTCGATGAGCGGGGCATTCGCATCGTCGCTGACGGCTTCGTTGGCACCAACGAGATCAGAATGGACCTCGAGGAGGAATGGCTGTACGTCGTGGAGAGCAACGCGCGGCATGTCTCGCGACTCAGGGTGTCTCGGGACGGATCCCTCGCCGCGCGCGAGGTGTTCGGACCGGCGGATCTCGGCGGCGTTCCGGACGGCTTTGCGTTTGATTCACGCGGGAACCTGTGGGTGACTCTCGTGATGTACGACCGCTTGATTGCGCTCACGCCCGAGGGCGACGTGCTTACGCTGCTCGACGACGGCGACCCGCTGAAGAACGCCGAGCTCGATCGGCACTTCTATGCGGGGACGGTGACGCCGGAGCTCATGCTCGCCACCCGGGGTACCCTCGCGCCGTGGCTGAGCAGCGTAACTTTCGGCGGTCCGGACCTGAAGACCGTGTACCTCGGGAGCCTCATGGGCACTTCGATCCCCTGCTTCCGCTCGCCCGTGGCGGGGCTCCCCATGGTCCACTGGAATGAGTAGAGTCGCGACACATCAGGTGTAGGGCCTCAGATGGGCTGGCGCAGCAATGCGAGCGCTTCGGTCATCAACCGGCCGTGCTCAGCGGTCGAGCCGTGGCTCATCTCGATTTGTCCGAGCTTCACGGAGTTCTCGATGACGAGGCGGCAGCGCTCGAAACGGCGCTCCATGAAGCGCTGCAGCACCTCGTCCAGCTCTCTGCCCCGACCCAACTCGTCGGCCAGCACGATCCCGTCTTCGATCGCCATGCCGGCGCCGGAGGCCAGGTGCGGCGTGGTGGCGTGAGCGGCGTCGCCGACCAGGAGCACCCGGCCGCGGTACCAGGGCCGCGGCAGCAGGTATGTGTCGAGCGCCCTGTAGTTGATGGTGTGCGCGTTGGCGCTGAGCACCGTCTCGCGCACTTGCGGCACGAAGCCGCCAACGCCCGCCATCCTCTGGTGCAGCAGCCGCGGCATGTCTCTGGGGTCGAGCCGGGGATTGGACGGGTCGGCGTAGAGAAGGAACATGTACATGTGGGTGGGCGAGACCGGGTTGAAGCCGACCTTGAGGTCGCGGCCCATGAAAAAATGGGTGCGATCGAAGCCGGCAGGGCGTTCGGCCACGATACGGTAGATCACCTGCCCGGTGAATTGCGGCTGCGGGGACTGGGGGAACACTCGCGCGCGCATTGCGGAGAAAATCCCATCGGCCCCGATCACCAGCTCGTAAGCGCCGCGGCTGGAGTCGCTGAACTGCACCTCGACGCGATCGCCGAGCTGCTCCAACCCCGAGACCGTGAGCCCGAGGCGCACGTTCGCCCCGAGCTCCTGAGTTCTGCCCGAGAGGATCTGGTGCAGTACCGGGCGCATGATCCCACCCGTACCCGGCAGGTCCGGCGCCAGTGGCGGGATCGACAGCTCTTCGAGCAGTTCGCCGGCCTGGCTGAACACCCTGGCCCCGTTCCAGACTGCTCCCAGCGCCTTCACCTGCTCGAGCACACCCAGGGCCTTGAGAGCGCGCAGCGTAGGGCCGGTGATGGTGATGCCGGCGCCGTACGAGCGCCAGTGCGGGTCGCTGTCGATCAGGTCCACCGCGATGCCGGCCTTGCGCAACTGGATTGCACAGGACATGCCGGCCACGCTGCCGCCGACCACCAGAACCTTGCCGAGTGTTGCCACGCTGGTTGCTCCTCCCGGATGCGGGCGGCACGGCTGCCCGGCCGCACCTGGATGGCGTTACGTTACCCGCCGCTGCCGCTGATGGGCAATCGTTTGTTCCGATTCGGGTCATCTGCGGCCGCGATCGTCGGCACCGCGACAAGCTGATGTCGTGAGCTTTCCCATGGTTGCTGCTTATGCCCACCATCGGCAAGGTCGATTTCCGCGCCAGGCGCGATTTCTCCATGATGGACAGTTGCGAGGCATGAGCTCGGGGCAAAAACCCGGAAGGCAGATCGGATGTCGAATTCCAATGAGCAGGCATCGCCGGCGCGCCAGCCCGGTTTCGCGCAGGGCATCATGCTGTTGCTGCCAATCACCATGGCGGTCATGGGCATTTCCGTGCTCACGCCGGTGGTGCCGCTGCTGCTCGCGCAATTCAGGAACGTCCCGAACTACCAGTACCTGGTACAGGGTGGTGTCCTTACCATGCCGGCAATTTGGATCCTGCTGTTTTCCCCAGCGGCCGGCTGGATCGCGGACCGCTTCGGCCGCCGACGGATCCTCATCGTCTCGATGATCGTCTATGCCTTCGTCGGCACCGCACCGGTGATTCTCAACAGCTTGTACGCAATCATTCTCTCTCGAGTCGCCGTCGGCATCTGCGAATCCACCGTGCTGACCGTCTCGACCACCCTGATCTGCGACTACTACCGGGGCCACGCGCGCGAGCGCTGGCTCGCCAGTCAGACCGGGGTCGCCTCACTGTCCGCCGTCGGCATCATCTATCTCGGTGGCGAGCTCGGCGCAGCCTACGGCTGGCGCGGGCCGTTCTATCTGTATCTCTACAGCCTGGTGCTGGTCGCGGGAGTTGCCGCCCTGATCTGGGAGCCTTCACGCGCGATGGCGGCGGAGGATGCGGAAAATGAAGCGCCGCGGGCGGCCGGCGGTCAGGAGGTCTGCTTTGATGAGTTTCCCTGGGCGCGCATGCTCGGCATCTGTGCGATCACGCTGCTCGGCTCGATCAGCTTCTACACCGTGATCACCAAGAACGCCGAGGCTCTGGTCGCGCTCGGCGTGACCGACCCGGCGCAGATCGGCAAACTGACCATGTTCGCCAGCATCGGCGTGCCGCTCGGCGCGCTCCTTTACTGGCGCGCCTCGCGCCTGCCGATCAGCTGGCTGCTGTGCCTCGACTTCGCGCTGATCGGCCTGGGCTTTGGCTGGATGGGCTATGCCAGAGAGCCTTGGGTCTACACCTGCGGCTCGTTCGTCAATCAAATCGGCTGCGGACTGGTCTTGCCGACCCTGCTGGTGTGGGCCACCCATGGCCTCGCGTTCAAAATCCGTGGGCGTGGTACCGGCATGTGGCAGGCGACGTTCGCCATCGGACAGTTCCTGAGCGGCATGATCATCACCTTCTTCGCCATGAGACTAAACGGCCTGCTGCCGACACTGGTGGTGATGGGTGCACTTGTCCTGGCCGCCGCTGCAGTCGCGGCGCTAGTTGGTTTCCTCAAGGGAACCGTGCGGGCAACGCCCCTCAAGATGCTTTGATACCGAAAACCGGGACTCGTTGAATCAACCCGGTCCCCGCTCGATCCCGGTCTCGACTGGCGCATGGCCGGCGCCGACATCGTCAAGCGTTGCTACATCACTGAGGGATTCACAGCGCTGCTGCTGTTGCTGCCGCTCGCGGCCACATGGATTGACAGCATGCGACGCCGGCTGGACGACGATAAGCGATGCCGGGCGTGTCGCAGCCGTGCAAAGAATCGCAAATCGAGTTGGATGTTCCGCGCCAGCCCACTAGTCTTCCCGAGTTGGTGATGACCGGTCGCACAGGCTGCAACGAAGGGTCACGGGCGGAGGATGAGAGCATCACCTGCGAGATTCATCATCCTCGTTGCAGGCGCCATTTTGCTGGCCCTGATGGGAATTGCCGTAGGACGCGACTCGAAGACCCCGCGGCCGGAAGACGGGCGCACGCGGGCCAGCGTGGGCACGCTCGCGCTGGTGCGGGTGGTCGCCGTCCGGCTGAGGTTGATGGATACCGCGATCACGGCGAGCCAGGGCGTGGTGTCGCACACCGAGATCGCGCTGCTGCCCGCTTTCCGCCCGGCGCAGCTGGTCGAGGCCGTTCCGGGTCTGGCGGCGACCGTGCACAGCGGGGAGGGAAAGGCGTCGCAGTACCTGATGCGGGGATACAATCTGGATCACGGCACGGATTTCGCTTTCTGCGTCGATGACATGCCGATCAACGAGCCGACACACGCGCACGGGCAGGGTTACTCGGACCTGAACTTCCTCATCCCGGAGCTCGTCAGCGGCGTCAACTACAGTAAAGGGACGTATTACGCGGATGAGGGCGACTTCGCCTCGGTTGGCTCCGCACACATGGCCTATGCGAACACAGTCGCTGATCAGGCGAAGTTGAGTGCCGGGACCGAGGGCTTCCGCCGCGTGTTCACTGCCGGCTCGGTGCCGTTCGGCGGCGGCAGTCTGCTCGCGGGCCTTGATTTGCAGCGCTATGATGGCCCATGGGCGTCACCCGACGATCAGCGTAAGGTGAGCGGTGTGTTGCGCTACAGTCAGGGCGATGAAAGCGATGGCTTCGCGATCACCGGGATGTTCTACCACGACCTGTGGAACGCCACGACCGACCAGCCCTACCAGGCCATCGCTGAAGGCCTGATCAGCCGCTTCGGCTCCGTCGACCCTTCCGACGGCGGCGAGGCACAACGGGCTAGCCTGTCGAGCGAGTACCATGCTGGGCTCGCCGGCGGGCAGCTGAGCGCCAATGCCTACGTCATCAGCAATCACCTGACGCTGTGGAACGACTTTACCCACTACCTCGTCGATCCGATCAACGGTGATCAGGAGGAGCAGCACGAGGATCGCGTGACGATCGGCGGCGATGCGAGCTACGCCTGGAGGAGCATGCTGGCGGGTGTGAGGAACGATCTGCTGGCCGGACTGCATGTTCGCAACGACGGCATCAACGTCTTGCGGTTGCCCACCGAGGATCGGGTCCTGCTCACCGCATCGCAGCTTGCCGCCGTGGAATACCCCTCGAGCTACAGCGAGGAGGATCAGGTGCGCTTGAACAGTCTCGCCGGCTACCTTCAGGCAACCACGCACTGGACCGGGTGGCTGCGCTCGGTGATCGGTCTGCGGGAGGATGAGATGACCGGCAGCGATGTCGGCACCAATGCCGGCACCGCGGCCGCGACGCTGGCCGAGCCCAAGGCGAGCCTCATCCTCAGGCCTCGGCGTAGCACGGAGCTCTATGCAAGTTGGGGGCGGGGCTTCCACAGCGACGATTTGCGCGGCGTGCTGCAGGCGCGGAGGCTGAGCCTCGGCGGCGCACCGCTCATTGCCCGCCAGACCGGTGAGGAAGTGGGCGTGCGTGAGCAGTTCGCGCCGAATCTCACCGCCACACTCGCCCTATGGAGGCTCGATGCGCAATCCGAGCTCACCTATGATCCCGATGTTGGGCAGGATACTGCGGGACCCGCGAGCCGACGCTACGGCGAGGAGCTCAACGTCACCTATCAGGCGACACGCTGGCTGGAGTTCTACGGCGACTATTCCCCCGCCCACGCCCGGTTCGATACGCCATACAACGACGGCACCGGACATGTCGGCTACTACTTGCCCAATGCGCCGTTTGCTGATGGTTCCCTGGATGTCTACGTGAACCATCTCGGAGCGTGGAGCGCGGGCCTCGCGTTGCGTTACCTCGGCGCCTATCCGCTCACTGCCGACGACCACGTTCAGGGCCACGGGTACCACGAGTGGAACGGACAGGTGTTGTATCAGCTCCCAGGTGGTTGGAACATCGGGTTGTTTCTCGACAACCTACTCGATGAGAAGGCCGATGCCGCGGAGTTCTACTATGTCTACCGGCTGCAGGGCGGCCCGGCGACTGGTGCCGCCGGTGTGACGGTACATCCCCTCGAGCCCTTGGGCGCAAGGATCGAGGTGACGAAGCTCTTGTGAGGGGCCTGGGCGCGCCGGGGTGGCGCAGGATTCCACCTGAAGTTTGCTGCGGTATGATGACCGACATGAAAGAGGCGCCCCGCGGGCCCAAGATCCTCCTGGTTGACGACGATCTGGAATTCGTCGAGATGCTGGTGGAGTATCTCGAGCTCGATGGCTTTCCCGTGGAGGCGAGTCATGACGGCCTGACCGCCGCGAAGCGGGCGGCATCGGGGGAGTTCGCGCTCGTGGTTCTGGACGTGATGATGCCGCGCGCCAGCGGGCTCGAGGTATTGCGGTGCATTCGAGCGACGAGCGCCGTCCCGGTGCTGATGCTCACCGCCAAAGGCGGCAGTCAGGACAGGATCCACGGTCTCGAGCTCGGAGCCGACGATTACGTGCCGAAGCCCTGCGCGCCTCGCGAGTTGACGGCGAGGATCCGGGCGATACTGCGTCGCGCGGGAGGCCCGCCGGCGGGATCTCGGGAGTCTGAGCCGGTCAACGTGGGCGACCTCGTGGTCTGGCCAGCGCGCCGGGGCGCCGAATGGGCCGGCAAACCGCTCGACCTCACCAGCACGGAGTTCAACTTGCTCGAGGTGCTGGCGCGCCACGCAGGCCGGCCCGTGAACAAGGAAATGCTGTCGGTTCAGGGCCTCGGACGGCCGCTCGGGCGATTCGATCGCAGCATCGGGGTTCACATGACCAGCATCCGCCGCAAGCTGGCGGCCGCCGGCCCGGGCTCTCCTCTGATCGAGACGGTGCACGGCATCGGCTATCAGCTCATTCGGAGGTGAGGCATGGGGCGACTCTTCTGGACGTTCTTCTGCTCCGCCCTCGCCGGCCAGCTGCTCACGTTCGCCGCCGGAACTGAAGCTTTTCACCTGATGCACCGCCCAGGCGGTCCCGCCCCTTACCTGGCGTTCGTGGGGGCGGCCTTCGGCGGCGGCGCCTCGGCGGCACTTCTCGCCTGGTACTTCGCCAAGCCCATTCGCAACCTGCGCTCCGCGCTCACGGCCGCGGCAGAAGGCCGTCTCGACGTGCACTTTGATCCGGCCATGTTGCGGGGACGCAATGAGCTTGCCGACCTCGGCCGACATTTCAACCGCATGGCGGACCGGCTGCGCAATCTCATCGAGGGCCAACAGCGGTTGCTGCACGACGTCTCGCACGAGATGCGCTCACCGCTTGCGCGCCTGCAGACAGCGGTCGGCCTGGTGCGACGGCAGCCCGAGAGGCTGGAAGCTCACTTGAAGCGTATCGAGCTCGAGGCCACGCGCATGGACACGTTGGTCGAGGAGCTCCTGACTCTCGCCCAGGCGCAAAGCGGCGTCGGGTTCGAGATGGACGAGGAGATCAGTCTGGTGGATCTCGCGGCCGCAGTGGTGGAGGATTGCGACTTCGAGGCCCGCCTGACAGGCGGCAAAGTCCAGCTTCAGGCGACCTGGAGCCCGAGCGTGCGGGGTAACTCGGAGCTGCTCCATAGAGCCATCGAGAACGTGGTGCGTAACGCGGTGAAGCACGGCGCGCCAGGCCACACCGTGACCGTAGAGCTGGGGAGAAGCGACGAAGTCGGGCGCGTGTGGGTCCGTGTACTCGACAGCGGACCTGGCGTGCCGCCGGAATACCTCGAGACGATTTTCGAGCCTTTCCGCCGTCCGCCGAACGCGAGCCGGACTGCCGCCGAAAGCCACGGCCTGGGGCTGGCCATCGCGCAGCGTATCGTGGAGACGCACGGAGGGAGCATCAGCGCGTCGAACCGCCGGGAGGGCGGGTTGAGTGTCGAGATCCTGCTGGCGGCGAGCGCAGCCCCTTTAGACTTACCCACTGCCATAAACCAACAAAATTGATAATCTATCCCGCGAATGTCACGCACCACTTCCCGGCGCGACCTGCTACGCGCCGCCGCCACCATGGCGACACTCGTCGCCCTGCCCCTTCACCGGGTGCGTGCGGCCGCAACCATGCCCATCCGGATCGCCAATGCAGCGGGCACGCTGGAGCTTGCCATGGGCGCACTGATGCGTCAGCAGAGACTCCTCGAGTCTTTCGGCCTCGATCCCGAGGTGATGGGCGTTGCCGATGGCACCCGGATTCTCGGTGGCATCGTGGGCGGCTCCGTCGATGCGTCCATGATGTCGGGATTCGGACAGGTGTTTCCGGCGGTGGCGCACGGCGCGCCGCTCAAGATCCTCGCCGGGGGCGCGCTGCTGCCTATGTTGGCGCTCTTCAGCGGCAAGCCCGACGTGAGAGCGCTGAAGGATCTGGAAGGCCGGACGGTCGGCACCGGCTCCATCGGCGCGCTCGTCTATCAGCTCACAGTGCTGCTGCTGCGCAAATGTGGGGTGGACCTCTCCAAGGTGCGGTTCGTCAGCATCGGCTCCAGCGCGGATATTTTCCGCGCTGTCGCGGCGGGGACCGTCGACGCCGGCGCGGGCGAGGCGGCATTGACCGAGGAGGCGGCGGACTATCGTGTGCACCTGGTCGAGCACGGCAACATGACCATGGAGCTCCCGGAATATACGTTCCAGGGAGCCTGGACCTCCGACCACGCCATAGCAACCGAGCGCGACACGCTGGTCAGGGCACTGGCCGCCTATGCGAAGCTGTATCGATTCGTGCAGTCCCCGCAGGGTAAGGCCCCGTTTATCGCCGCCCGCCGCACCGTGTTCCCCAACGCTTCCGAGATCGACCACGAAGCGCAGTGGAACTACATCCAGCGTTACCAGCCGTTCGCGGTCGATCTGAAGTTGAGCGCCGAGCGATTGCGCTACATGCAGGCGGTAAATGTCAGCTTCGGAGTGCAGAGCGCAATCCTGCCGTTCGACCGGGTTGCGGACATGTCGCTGGCGGCGGATGCCCTCGCGCTGCTCGACCGACGCCCGTAGCGCCGTAACGACTACTCGACTGGCTCCATACGGTTCCGCCCACCCGGAGTGATGCGGCCGGCTAGATCGGACTCAAAGCGTCGCCTGCCGCGGCCACGGCAGGCCCGCGTAGTTCTCCGCGACCGCTTTGCAGGCGGCCTCGGACTCGCACAGATACTCGAGCTCCGCAAGTTGCAGCTTGCGCGCGAGTGCCTCATCGGAGAATTTATGCAGCAGCGTCGTCAGCCACCATGAGAACCGGGTGGCCTTCCAAACTCGCGCCAGTGCGCGCGGCGAGTATTCCTCGAGCAAGGTCTCGCTGCCGCTGCGATAGTGCTCCGAGAGCGCTTGATACAGAACGCGGACATCCGCCGCAGCGAGGTTCAATCCCTTCGCTCCCGTGGGCGGTACGATATGCGCGGCATCCCCAACCAGGAACAGCCGCCCGAACCGCATCGGCTCCGCGACGAAGCTGCGAAGCGGTGCAATGCTTTTCTCGATCGAGCGACCCGTGACCAAGCGAGCGGCAGACTCCTTTGGCAGGCGCGTTTTGAGCTCGTCCCAGAAGCGCTCATCCGGCCAATCCTCCACCCGGTCCTGCAACGAGCACTGCACGTAATAGCGGCTTCGCGCGCGCGAGCGCATGCTGCAGAGCGCAAAGCCGCGGCTGTGATTCACGTACATCACTTCGTCGCTCACGGGAGATACATCGGTGAGTACGCCAAGCCAACCGAACGGATAAATCCGCTCGTATTGTGTGATCTTGTCGGCGGGCACGGTCGCCCGGCAGACGCCGTGATAGCCATCACAACCCGCGATGAAGTCACATTCGATGGTGTGTCGGACCCCGGCAACCGTGTACGACACGCGGGGATGGCGCTCGTCGAGCTCGCTGATGCCGACTTCCCGAGCCTCCCAGACAACCCGCCCGGATGCCGCCGCGCCGAGGTCCGTCTGGATCTCCGTCTGGCCATACACCAGCATGGACCGCCCTGCGAGCGCCTTGAGATCGATCCGCTGCGTCCGTCCTTCGAATGCGAGCTGGAAGCCGTCATGGACGAGGCCATCACGCATCATCCTGTCGCCGACGCCGGCCTCCTGCAGCAATTCCACGGTGGTCCATTCCAGCACGCCGGCGCGTATCCGCCCCTCGACGTGCGCGCGCGAATGCCGCTCGAGAACGACGCACTCCACGCCCTCCCGCTGCAGAAGTTGCGCCAGCAGCAGGCCTGAAGGCCCCGCACCCACTATCACGACTTGAGTCTTCTGCATGTTTGCACAGCGTGCAGCAAGGCGCGAGAGCGGGGAATGGACGGCGCGTCCGGGAACCTTGTACTTTTCCGTCATTGGTCCACCAACCCCGATCGCGCGACGCCACGCAGAATGTCCAGCAGCTCCGCCTGGGCCGGCGTGGGACGCCACTCCCGACGCAGCGTGAGTCCGATCTCGCGCACGACCCGACCTGCCGGGTGAGGCAACGCGATCAGCTCACCCGCCGCGAGCTCATGATGAGCCTGTTGTGCGGAAAGGAGCATCGCGCGGTCGCTGCGCAGCAGCAGAGCACGGGCCGCGACCAGCGAGTTGCATTCGATCGGCGCTGCCGGCGGCTGCCCGGCGGTGCCCCGGAACAGCCGCTCGAAGTGCCGCCGCAGAGGCGAGCCCGGGCGTGGAGCGATCCACGGAAAGCGCATGAGCGCCTCAGCCGGCGGGGCGCGCCAGGCATGGTCGGACCCGCGCCGTCCGCGGCTCATTTTGACGAGAGGATGGCCTTTGCGGACGATGATCGCCAGTGGGTCTTCGAAGAGGAGCTCCTGGATGACATCCGGCGGCAACGACTCGCGCAGTGCCCCTACCAGGAAGTCGGCCCGGCCCCGGCGCAGCGCATCGAGCAAGCTGTCGTAGGGTCCGTCGAGGATCGAGATCCGGTGGCTCGGTCGGCGCGCTGCGAACCGCAGCACCGTTTCCGGCACCATGAAGCTGCGCCCGAGCGGCATTGCGCCGATCACCGTTGCTCCGCGTTCCGTGCCGCCTGACCCTGCGACCTCGGCTCGCGCCTGCGCGAGCTCTGTGATCGCGAGCTGCACCTGGACGCATAGGCGCAGCGCTTCACGAGTCGGGCGCACGCCATGGCTGGTCGTCTCGAACAACGGAGCGCCGATTCTGCGCTCGAGCTCCCTCGCGGCACGGTGAAGCGTCGCGCGAGTCATGTGTTGGGCGCGGGCCGCCGCTCCGAATCCGCCCGACTCGACGACCGCGACGAGCGCCTGCAGTTGCCTCGAGGTTATGCCGTGGATCGAGTTGCGCGCATCAGGGGATTGCGATCCCGCAGCTGTGAGGGCCGCCCCGATGCGCTGCAGCACGCGCGCGACGCGCTCGGCGCATAGCCGCCCCGCCTCGGTCGGCTCCATCCCCTGCGCTGTGCGTGCGAACAGCGCACCGCCGAAATCCCGCTCGAGTGAGGCGATCGCCTGCGTGACCGCCGGCTGGCTCAAGTGCGCGGCGCGGGCGGCGGCGCTCACGCTTCCGAGCTGCGCCACCGAAGAGAAAACCGTCAAGTGGCGAAGGTTCGATATCGGACCGGGCATGCGACGGCCTCCAGGGAGCGACTGTATGCAATTTCTTATACCCGGCGCCGTTTTGCAATTGGCATCGCGCGCGCCCGCGGCGGACAATCCTCGCCGAGAGCCCATTACCGAGGCCGCCAGTGAACGTCGTTCGCACCAATCTCCCGCGGGCGGATCGAGCCGCGGTCGACCGCCTCGCCGCCAGCGGGGTGGCTACGGTTCACGAGGCACAGGGCCGGACCGGTCTCCTCGCCCCGTACCTGCGCCCGATCTACGCGGGGGCCCGCATCGCCGGGACGGCGGTGACGGTCAGCCTGCCGCCCTGCGACAACTGGATGATCCACGTCGCGGTCGAGCAGTGCCGCGAAGGAGATGTCCTGGTCGTAGCGCCAACCTCGTACTCCGAAGCCGGGTACTTCGGTGAGCTGTTGGCTTGCTCGCTGGCGGCTCGCCATGTGCGCGCGCTCGTGATCGATGCCGGCGTACGCGACGTGCGTGACTTGAAGGAGATGGGCTTCCCGGTCTGGTCAAAAGTCATCTCGGCGCAGGGCACCGTGAAGGAGACCCTGGGCAGCGTGAACGTGCCTGTGGTGTGCGCTGGCGCCCTCATCAATCCGGGCGACGTGGTCGTAGCTGACGATGACGGTGTCTGCATCGTTCCGCGGCTGAAGGCAGCCGAGGTTGCCGATGCGAGCGCTGCGCGCGAGGCCAAGGAGGCGCAGGTGCGAGAGCGCCTGAAGGCGGGCGAGCTCGGTCTCGACATCTATCGGATGCGGGAGAAGCTGGCGCAACTGGGCCTCGCCTACCGCGACGAGCCGGCGGAGGAGTAAGCGCGTGCTGCGGGCGATTCCGGCGACATTGATGCGCGGCGGTACGTCGAAGGGCCTCTACTTCAACGTGCGCGACCTTCCCGGCGACCGTGGGGTCCGCGATCGGGTGCTGCTTGCGGCGATGGGCTCTCCCGACGTCCGCCAGATCGACGGCATGGGCGGGGCCCATCCGCTGACGAGCAAAGTGGCCGTCATCGGTCCGGCGACACGCGTGGACGCCGATGTCGACTATCTCTTTCTGCAGGTTGCGGTCGACAAGTCCGAGGTCAGCGATTCACAGAACTGCGGCAACATTCTCGCGGGCGTTGGCCCGTGGGCGATCGAGAACGGATTCGTCCCCGCTGCAGGAGCGATCACTCCGGTGCGCATCCATATGGTCAACACCGGGAGCATCGCTGTCGCGAACGTACGCACTGCGAACGGATCGGTCGAATACGAAGGCGACGCGCGCATCGACGGGGTGCCAGGCACCGCCGCCGGCATCAGCATCGATTTTCTCGACGTCGCGGGCTCATCGTGCGGGGCGCTCTTCCCCACGGGAAATGTATCGGACCGCATCGAAGGGGTCGAGCTCACCTGCATCGACAATGGCATGCCTGTCGTGATTCTCGATGCGGCGGACTTTGATGTTACCGGGACGGAGGAGCCTGGGGAGCTGGAGGCGAACGCGATCCTCAAAGCGCGCGTGGAGAAAATCCGGCTTGCGACCGGCTCCCGCATGAAGCTCGGCGACGTCACGCGGAAAACGGTGCCCAAGATGTCGCTGGTCTCCCGCGGGAGACATGGCGGGCATCTCAATACTCGCACCTTCATTCCTCACCGTGTGCACGAGGCGATCGGGGTTCTCGGTGCGGTGAGCGTCGCGACGGCCTGTGCCGTGCCGGGTACCGTGGCAGCCCGCATTGCAAGTCGTGCCGTTTCTGCCGGACCCCAGCGCCTCGACATCGAGCATCCGACGGGTTTTTTCACCGTCGAGATGGATGTCACGAGCAGCGGGGGCGAGGTCCGCGTGCGGCGCTCGGCACTCATCCGGACCGCCCGAAAATTGATGCGGGGCGAGATATTCGTGCCTTCCGCAGCTTGGGGACTCCTATGAGCGCGGGGGCGCGCATCGCACTCGTCGGCTACGGTGAGGTGGGCCAAATCCTCGCCGCTGACTTGAATGCGCGCGGGATTGATGACATTACCGCCTGGGATTGCCTGTTCCCCAGCCTCTCGAGCGCCCCGTCCTGTGCGGCCAAAGCATCCGGCCACGTGCGAATGGCGCGCTCCATGCCGGAAGCTCTGAGGGACCGCTCCGTCATCATCTCAGCTGTCACTGCCGCCAACTGCGTGCCTGCGGCACGCGAAGCCGCCGCCGCAATCCGGCCGGAGGCTCTCTATTTCGACCTCAATTCGGTGGCACCACACACCAAACATGCCGCGGCTGCTGAGATCGAAGCGACGGGGGGCCGCTACATCGAGGCGGCCGTCATGTCTCCCATTGCGCCGAAGCGCATCGCCTCTCCCATCCTGATCGGAGGAGCGCACGCCGCCGCCTTTGAGCCGTTGGCCCGGGAGCTCGGCTTCACCGGGGTCCAGGTGTTCGACGCCACGCTGGGGCGCGCCTCCGCGGCAAAGATGTGCCGCAGTGTCATGATCAAAGGTCTCGAGGCGCTATTCGCCGAAGCGCTCCTTGCCGCCCGCCGGCATGGAGTCGAGCAGACCGTTCTCGAGTCGCTTCGGGATCTCTTCCCGAAGGAGGACTGGCGACGAATTGCGGCGTACATGATCTCCCGCTCACTGCAGCATGGCCGCCGCCGCGCCGAGGAGATGCGCGAGGCCGCGCAAGCGGTTGCCGAGGCGGGACTCGAGCCCGTGATGAGCCTCGCCTGTGCGACGCGGCAGGATTGGGCGGCGGCGCATCGCCCGGCTCGCGAATCCGCCACGCTCGAAGCGCTGTTGGATGCCATTCTCGATTCGATCGCCGATGCAGCTCGGGAGAGCGCATGATCATAGACTGTCATGGCCACTACACGACCGCGCCGGCCGCGCATCAAAGCTTTCGCGACGCGCAGACCGCGCGGCTGAAGGACCCGAGCGCCCCGCCTGCCGTGCCGGCGAGGATCTCCGATGACGAGATTCGCGAAACCATCGAAACGAATCAGCTGAAGCTCCAGAGGGCGCGCGGCGCCCACCTCACGCTCTTCTCCCCGCGCGCATCCGCGATGGGGCACCACATCGGTGATGAATCGGTGTCGATGGCCTGGACACGGGCGAGCAACGACCTCATCCAGCGCGTCGTTGACCTGTACCCGGACAACTTTGCCGGCGTGTGTCAGCTTCCGCAGTCCCCGGGAGTGCCGATCGCCAATTCCGTGCACGAGCTCGAGCGCTGTGTGCGCGAGTCGGGCTTCGTCGGCTGCAACCTGAATCCCGATCCCTCGGGCGGCCACTGGCAGTCTCCGCCCCTCACCGATCGGCACTGGTATCCGTTCTACGAGAAGATGGTCGAGCTCGAAGTGCCCGCGATGGTGCATGTCTCGGCGTCCTGCAACCCATGTTTTCACGCGACGGGGGCGCACTACATCAACGCCGATACCACGGCATTCATGCAGTTCATCCAAGGGGACCTGTTCCGCGACTTCCCGACCCTGAAGCTCATCATTCCGCACGGCGGCGGCGCGGTTCCCTACCACTGGGGACGCTATCGGGGTCTTGCGGATATGCTGCAGCGTCCGCCCCTTGCGGAGCACGTGATGAAGAATGTGTTCTTCGACACGTGCGTCTATCACCAGCCGGGCATCGATCTGCTCTTTCGGGTGATCGCGCTCGACAACATTCTCTTTGGCTCCGAGATGGTCGGCGCGGTCCGCGGGATCGATCCCGAGACGGGGTTTCATTTCGATGACACCAAGCGGTACATCGATGCTCTCCCGCTGCCGCCATCCGACAAGCTGCGGATCTTCGAGAAGAATGCGCGAGCCGTCTTTCCGCGCCTCGATGCTCGCCTGCAGTCGAGGGGCAGATGAGCTCGACGCTCGTACCCGGCGGCCCAGGATGGGCGGCGCGCGGTTCCTCGGGTGGATTCACGATGGATCGTGACTGGCTTTCATACCATCCCAGCCCCTGCAAGCCAGACTATGCTCCCCCACCGGATGCGGTCGATGCCCATTGTCACGTATTCGGTCCCGGCGCGGCGTTTCCCTACGCACCCGAGCGCAAATACACTCCGTGCGATGCCTCGAAGGATCATCTCTGGGCGCTGCGTGATTTCCTCGGCCTCGGGCGCAATGTGATCGTCCAGGCGACCTGCCACGGCACCGACAATCGCGCTCTCGTTGACGCTCTGCGATCCTCGAATGGTCGCGCACGCGGCGTCGCATCCATCGCTGCCAGCGTGACGGACGCGGAGCTGCGGGCACTCGATGCCGCCGGCGTACGCGGGGTGCGTTTCAACTTCGTCAAGCGGCTCGTCGACACGACCCCTCGTGAAGTCCTCGAGGAGATCGCCCGGCGGGTGGCTCCCCTCGGCTGGCATATCGTCATCTACTTCGAGGCGGCGGAGCTGCCGCAGCTCTATGACTTCTTCGCCGCGTTGCCGACGACTCTCGTCGTCGATCACATGGGCCGTCCCGATGTCACCAAGTCCGTCCAGGGACCCGAGTTCGAGCTATTCGTCCGCCTGATGCGGGAGCACCCGAATGTGTGGTCGAAAGTAAGCTGCCCCGAGCGGCTTTCGAAGTCCGGACCCCCGCGATACGCGGATGTGTTGCCATTCGCGAAGAGGCTGGTCGGGACCTTTCCCGACCGCGTCCTCTGGGGCACCGACTGGCCGCATCCCAACCTCAAGAGTTACATGCCGGACGACGGCAAGCTCCTCGACTATGTGCCGCAGATAGCGCCGACGGCCGCTCTGCAGCAGAAGCTCCTCGTCGACAACCCCAACCGTCTCTACTTCAGCCGGTGACGGCAAAGTCCCATGGCACTCGATAAACCCTACTCCGATATCCCGGGCACGGTGATCTTCGATGCGGATCAGGCGCGCAAGGGCTATCACCTGAATCAGTTCTGCATGTCTCTGATGAAGGCGGACGACCGCGCGCGATTCAAGCGCGACGAGCGCGCCTACCTCGACGAATGGCCGATGTCGGAGGAGCAGAAGCAGGCTGTCCTGGCGCGCGACTTCAATCGGATGATCGCCCTCGGCGGCAACATCTACTTTCTCTCGAAGCTTTTCTCGACGGACGGCAAGAGCTTCCAGTACACGGCGGCCACGATGACCGGCATGACGCAGGAGGCTTACGCGACCATGATGTTGCAGGGCGGAAGGTCGCCCGACGGCAATCGCCGCGTGGGCGAGACTCCTGCCCGTGAGCGCTCCGAAGAGGAGGGGAAATAATGGCCCGAATCACCACCGGCGTCGCCACTTCGCACGTTCCCGCGATCGGCGCGGCTCTCGACAACGGGCGCGCGACCGAGCCGTACTGGGCGCCGCTCTTCGCCGGCTACGAATACTCCAGGCAATGGATCGCGCGACAGAAGCCGGATGTGGTGGTGCTGATCTACAACGATCATGCCTCGGCATTCAGCCTCGATATCGTGCCGACGTTCGCGATCGGTTGCGCCGCCTCGTTTCAGCCGGCCGACGAGGGATGGGGTCCGAGGCCGGTGCCGGTGGTGGAGGGGCACCCGGAGTTGGCCTGCCACATCGCGCAGAGCGTCATTCAGCAGGACTTCGACCTCACGATCATCAACAAGATGGACGTCGACCACGGCCTCACGGTGCCGATGTCGCTGATGTTCGGCCAGCCCGAGCGTTGGCCGGTCCGGGTGGTTCCGTTGGCGGTCAACGTAGTGCTCTTCCCGCCGCCGTCCGGACGGCGCTGCTTCGAGCTCGGCAAGGCCATCCGCAGGGCCGTCGATTCATTCGACGAGGATCTCAATGTCCAGGTCTGGGGCACCGGCGGCATGAGCCACCAGCTCCAGGGGCCGCGGGCCGGACTCATTAATAAGGAGTGGGACAACCGCTGGCTCGACCGGCTGATCGACGATCCGGAAGGGCTCTCGCGCATGCCGCATATCGAGTACCTGCGCGAGGCGGGCTCCGAGGGAGTGGAGCTCGTGATGTGGCTCATCATGCGCGGCGCGCTCGATCCCAAGGTGCGGCCGGTGCACCGCTTTTACCACGTGCCGGCTTCCAACACGGCCGTGGGTCACCTCATCCTGGAGAATGTGACATGAAGATCGTCCTCGCCGGCGCCGGCGCCTTCGGCCAGAAGCACCTCGATGCGATCCGGGTGATCGGCGGCATCGAGGTCGACTCCCTCGTCGGGCGCGAGCTCGCGGCGACGCGCGAAGTCGCGAAGAAATACGGCATCGCCCACGCCACGACCTCGCTGGGCGATGCGCTCGCCCGGCCCGGCGTGACCGCGGCCATCCTGGCGACGCCCACGCAACTGCACGCAGCACAAACCATCGAATGCCTGAGGGCGGGCAAGCACGTGCAGGTCGAGATTCCCCTTGCCGACAGTTGGACCGACGCCGAGGCCGTGGCACGCGTGCAGCGCGAGACCGGCCTCGTCTGCATGGTGGGCCATACCAGGCGGTTCAATCCTTCCCACCAGTGGATTCATCGACGGATCGCCGCGGGCGAGCTCAACATCCAGCAGATGGACGTGCAGACCTACTTCTTCCGTCGCACGAACACGAATGCATTGGGGCAACCGCGCTCCTGGACCGACCACCTTCTCTGGCACCACTCGGCGCACACCGTGGACCTCTTCACCTACCAGGTCGGAGCGCCGGTCACCATCGCGCACGCCGTCCAGGGCCCGATCGACCCGAGGCTCGGCATCGCGATGGATATGTCGATCCACATGAAGGCGGCGACAGGCGCGATCTGCACACTGTCCCTGTCCTTCAACAACGACGGCCCGCTGGGCACCTTCTTCCGCTATATCTGCGACAACGGCACCTACATCGCACGCTACGACGATCTGATCGACGGCAAGGACCAGAAGATCGACGTGTCCAAGGTCGACGTGTCGATGAACGGCATCGAGCTGCAGGACCGGGAGTTCTTCGCGGCCATTCGCGACAAGCGCGAGCCCAACGCGAGCGTGCAGCAGGTGCTCGCCTGCTATCGGACGCTGCACGAGCTCGCGGGCCAGTTGAGCACGCAGGCAGAATCTTGATGCTCCGGGTGATCGGGTCACAGGCGGACCCGGCCTACGAGCGGCGCGTGGTCGCACTGCTCACGGTCGGTTTCGGTCTGACAGGGCTCGATCGCTGGATCATCTCGCCGCTCTTCCCCACGATGGCGACGGACCTTCATCTGAGCTACCAGGATATGGGGAGCCTGATCGGCGCACTCGGGATCGCCTGGGGCGTGTTCTCCATCATCGGTGGCGGACTCAGCGATCGGTTGGGCCGCCGGCGCGTGCTGGTGCCGGCGATCCTCGCCTTCTCGCTCCTCTCGGGCTTCAGCGGTGTCGTGGGCGGCTTCGCCGGACTGCTCGCCATCAGAATCATCATGGGCGCCAACGAAGGGGCCTTCTGCCCGGTGAGCTTTGCGACGGTGAGCGAGGCTTCCAGGCCCTCCCGTAGGGGCTTGAATCTCGGCATCACCCAGAGCGCCTTTCCGCTCTTTGGACTTGCGCTGGGTCCCATCCTGGCGACCCAGCTGCTACGGCTGATGAGCTGGCGGGGGGTGTTCATGTTGGTCGCGGTGCCGGGACTGATCGTGGCGGTGCTCCTGCACCGCACCGTCCGCGAGCCGCCGACCATCGGCGCGAGCCCGCATGAGCATCGCGCTCCCCTCGGTGAGATTCTGCAGCACCGCAACGTGCCGCTCGACATGCTGGCGCTGCTTTGCGCCATGAGTGGCATTTTCAGCCTGAGTGCGATGGTCCCCAGCTACCTGGTCGACTTCCTCAAACTTGGCACCGCGCAGATGGGTTTCGTGACCTCCGCAATCGGCCTGGGCGGCTTTCTCGGTCAGCTCGCGCTTCCTGCCGCATCCGATCTGATCGGCCGCAGGCCCGTCGCGGTGGCAGGCTTCGTTCTCGGGACCGTGTTCGTCTACGCATTCTCTCGCTGCCAGACGGTACCCGCGCTGTTCGCGCTTCTTTTCGCAGCATGCTTCTGCTGTTTCGGCCTGCTCGGCCTGCTGACCGGCGCGATTGCGGCGGAGGCCGCGCCGAAAGGGCTCGTCTCCTCGACCACGGGCCTCATCGTGGCTTGCGGCGAGATCTTTGGCGGCGGCATCGCGCCGGTTCTCGCGGGCACGGTCGCGGAGCACTTCGGTATTCAGCATACGCTGAGCATGGCCATCATTGGCCTCGCGCTCGGGATCATCGTTTGTCTGTTCCTGCGGGAGACGGCCCCGCGGCTCGTCGGACGGAAGCCCAATGCGCCTGCCGTGTGATCCGCGGGACGAATTGCCGCGCGAGTCAGTGGTTTCGCTCGCGCCTCGATTGGATCGATGCGAGATTACTTGACCAAAGAGGGGCCAAAGGGCGGTATCGACCGGTCATAGTACTTAGGCCCATGGGCTGCATGATGAGGGGGACCATTGGCAAGCGCTGGCAGTCCGGCAGGGCGGCTGGGCGATTGGTTTCGTGACTGGCAGCTGCCGTTGCGCCGCTTTCTGGCGCGGCGGCGGGCGGGTACGTCTGCCGATATCGAAGATATCGCGCAGGAGGTATTTCTGCGCCTCATTCAGTACGACCGCGCGGAGCTCGTCGACCATCCGAAGACCTATCTATTCAAGATAGCGGCCAACGTATCGGCGGAGTGGGCCGTCCGCTCGAGCCGGCGGCTGCCGCATGATGCGGCGTGGCTGACCGAGCTGGTCGATGCGCTCTCACCAGAGGCGGAGCTCGAGCGCGAGAACGTCGATGAGCAGGTACGGCGTGCACTGCAGGCGCTGCCGCCCCGGGCAAGGGAGATCCTGCGGCTGCACTTTGGCGAAGGAATGACCCATGAGGAGATCGCCTCTGCCCTCGGAGTGACGCGCAAGATCGTGAAGCGGGACGTGTCCCGCGCTTACGCCGCGTTGAGAATCACGCTCGACTTCGACCCGCTCGGAGAGCCGGCTCCAGAGCACGCGAGCACGGAACCATGACACTGGAATCCGACATCGAGCATGAGCGCCGCATTGCCGAGCAGGCGGCATTCTGGCTACTGACTCTGCAGTCCGAGGATCTGACGCCTGAGCAGCGCGCCGAGCTGGTCGAGTGGCTGTGCGAGTCCTCGCGGCATGTGTCGGCGCTCTTCCGCGTCTGTCGGTTGCAGCGCGACCTCTCGCGCTTCAGCAAATGGCGGCAGATCGCACCCCTGCACGCCGCGCCGCCGCCGCGGATCATGCGGCTCGTCCCAGGGCGCGGCGCCAGCTCCCCCCTCCGCGCGTGCCCAGGGGGCGAGCCGTAGCGCTGGCAGTGTGCCTCGCCGCAGCGTGCGTGGCGGCATGGCTTCTCATTGCACCGCCCGGTCAGCGGGAATTCGGTACTCAGGCGGGGGAGCGGCGCGAGATCACTCTTGCGGACGGTAGCGTCATGGACCTCTCGCCACACACTGAGGTGGCGGTTCGCTACCGCACGCGCGAGCGACTCATCGACCTCGAGCAGGGCGAGGCGTTGTTCCACGTTGCGAAGAACCGCGATCGCCCGTTCATCGTGGAATCCGCCAACACCCGTGTGCGGGCCGTCGGCACCGTATTCCGCGTACAACGCACCACGCGGAACGTGTGCGTTACCGTGGTCGAAGGGCTGGTTGCGGTGAGTGAGGAGCCGCGCGGCTGGCATGCCATCACGCCACTGCGGCCAACACTGCCGCTGCTGAGTCTTGCAGCCAATGAGCAGGTATCCATCAATCTGGCGGGGGTCGTCTCCCCGGTTCATTGGGTGGAGGCAATCACGACCGGTTCCGCGCCGGCCGCGAATCAATTGCTGTTCCAGGACCAGACGGTCGCCGACATCGCCCGCCGCTTCAATCTTCACAATCGAATCCAGATCGAGATATCCGACCCCGCGCTGGCGGCGCGTCGCATCAGCGGAATCTTCCGGGCCGATGACCCGCAGTCCTTCGTTGCCTTCCTCCAGGTTGCGGCCGATGTCAAGGTTTCGCAGCGCGACCCGACACACATCCTCCTCGGCCCCCGGCTCGACTCCAACACCGGCCCTGCGCATTGACGCGTACCGGGCTGATGCGCGAGATCGACGGCGCCGGGGGGCCAACTTTGCACCTCGCCCGGTCTATACGAAGCCGGCACGATTACTACGACTGCTGGCGAGGGGATGCATTGTGGCGGGCTTCGTCGTCGGGTTGGGGACAACCTCGATCGCCGTAACCGCGGCCGCCGTTCCGATCCAACAGGCCGAATGGCACGTGGCGATCGGCCGGCTGCCGCTCAACGAGGCGATGACGCAGCTGGCGCGGCAGATGGGCGTCGAGATCGCGAGATTTTCCGACGTCGGATCGGACCGAATACTGGTCGGTCCTCTGGCGGGCCGTTACTCGTTGGAGCAAGCGCTGCGCCTGCTTTTGAATGGAACGGGACTGACGTATCGATTCGTGAACGGCCACACCGTCGCGATCGTGCGTCAGACCGCTCCGGCCGCGGAGCCCCAGGGCGCGCCGCAGCCCGCAAGTGCCAACCCCTCGCCGCTCCGTGTCAACAATGGCCAGGCCGGACAGGTCAGTAACGAGGGGAGAGGCACTGTGAGCGGTAACTCCAACACACCGAAGCGTCGCGGCTTCTGGTCGCGATTCCTATGTGTTTTTGCGGTGTGCGGCGCGGCTTCGCTGTCACCAACTCACGCCGGGGCGCAGCAGGCCTCGACAGACCCCGCGGCGGCGCCGCAGAGTGCTGCCGCGCCGGCGCCGCAGCTCGCGCGGCTCCAGGAGGTCACCGTCACCGGGTCGCGCATCATCAAGAGCAGCGCTGCCAGCCCGACGCCCGTCACCAGCGTGAACCTCGGACAGCTGACGCAGCTGAATCCGGGACTCGCCAGTGCGGGACTGGCCACGCTGCCGTCCCTGCAGTCGACGCCGAGCCAGGACCTGGCGGGCAACGGCGGCGGGCCTCAGGCCACGTTCGATGTGCGCGGCCTCGGTGTATATCGCAACCTGATTCTGTTTGACGGCTTCCGGGTGGCGGATACCACCACCGCGGAGGCGGTCGACACGAACCTCATTCCGCAGATGCTGGTGCAGCGGGTCGAAGTCGTGACCGGCGGCGCCTCGGCAGTCTACGGCTCCGATGCGGTGAGCGGAGTCGTCAACTACGTCATAAATCACGACTTCAACGGCCTCGAAGTCACTGGCCAGGGCGGTCAAGACACCAACACTACCGACAGGACGTGGAACGCCGGCATTGCCGCGGGGACCCCGCTCTTCGACGGCCGCGGCCACGTCGAGGCCAGCGTTCAGTTCTTCAATGACCCGGGTGTTCCCGACCGGGATGCGTTTTCCTGGGGCCGGGGAGACTGGGCCACGGTAGGCAGCGTGGCGGGCTCCACGTCGACGCCTGGAACTGCGGCCAACCCCTATATGCTCGTCGGCAACGGTCGGTTTTCGGGATCGAGCTTCGGCGGCCTCATCAACTCGGGGCCGCTGGCCGGCCTGCAGTTCGGCCAGAACGGCACGCTGAGCCCGTTCGTCAAGGGCGCGCCCACGGGGAGCTCGACCGTTCAGATCGGCGGCGATGGCGACTACTACACGGACGAATGGGCCTGGTCCGGCGTGCACGTCGGCCAGGGTTTCGGGCGCTTCGACTATGACGTGACGGATAACACGAAGGCGTTCGTGGAGCTCGCCGTCGGCGACGCCACGTACAACGGATCGAATCTGCATGGCGACGAGAACGTCTTTCTCAACAACGTAAAGATCGGATACAACAACGGCTACCTGGCGGGAGTCGCGGCCAACCAGCCACAATACGCCGCCACCATCGCCGACCAGCTCGGGGCCAATCCGCTGGGCTCGTTCACCTTCGGCAAGATCACCACGCCCGCGGATAACTTCCCGGCGCCCGACAATATCACGCACGAGGCGCAGGATATGGTGATCGCCGGCCTGAACGGCCTGTTGGGTCAATACAAGTGGACGTTCGGCTACGAATGGCAGCGCTCCGTCACCGGCGAGAACGAGGCCAACACCGTCAACAACGGGCGCATGTACGCCGCGCTCAATTCCGTCGTGGATCCGGCAACAGGCCGGGTTGCGTGCAATGCGGCGCTGGTCAATCCCTCGGTCTACGGCGGTTGCGTGCCTCTGGACGTGTTCGGTCCATCCGCGTCGAGCCAGGCGGCTTTCAACTACATCGAGACCTCAGCCGAGAGCTGGACGACGTATGACATGGACAACGTGACCGCGAGCCTCGAAGGCGCGCCGTTCAGGGACTGGGCGGGCCCGGTCGACATGGCCTGGTCGGCGGACTGGCGTGAGCTGAGTTACGAAGTCGAGAGCAGCGCGCTGCCCACGACCCCGGTCAACTGCGCCGGCATTCAGTTCAACTGCAGCAGCAGCACCACGGCGTATAACTACGGCGCCACGGCCGCCTTTCCCAAGCACTCGGAAGCGGTGAGCGAGCTGGGGTACGAGACCGAGGTGCCGCTGTTGCAGGACCTGCCTCTGGTGCACAGCCTGGCGCTGAATGGCGCGGCCCGGTTCACCCACTACACGCAAAGCGGCAGCGTGTGGACCTGGAAGCTCGGCTCGGTTTGGCAGCTGACCGACACCTTCCGGATACGCGTAGCTCGCTCGTACGACATTCGAGCACCGGGCCTGCAGGACCTGTACGAGCCGGCGACATACGGCACCTTCCCTCTGCTCGATCTGCATACGGGCGCTTCCGGTGTCGTGACGACCATCGCGCAGGGCAATCCCAACCTCAAGCCGGAGAAGGCGAAGACCTGGACAGCCGGTTTCGTCTGGACACCGCAGGCCTTCGATGGCGGCCAGCTGTCGTTGGATTTCTACCACATCTACATCGGCGATGCGCTGGTGACCATTACTCCCACCCAGCCCGCGGATGAGGCCGCATGCGACGCCAGCGGCGGGACCTCGGCGATCTGCGCGCTGTTCGTCCGGCCCTATCCGTTCAGCAATACTTCGCCTGACAACTTCCCGACTTTGGCGCTCAGCGAGGAGCTGAACACGGCTTTCCTGGAGACATATGGCGCGGACGGGGAGTTCGATTACCGGCACGAGATAGCCGGTCACAACTTCACGGCGCGGTTGCTGATGAACTACCAGCCGCACCTCATCTACAACCAGGGTCCGGGAGTGACCCTTGATGTTGGCGACTCGGCGGACGGTATCGGCGGCCTGTCGGCGGTTCCGAGCGTGAAGGGCACGCTGGCCCTCGATTACGAAGTGATCCACAACGTTTCCCTCATGGTGCAGGAGAGGTACCGCAACGGCCTGAAGCCGAACGCGTCGGCACTGCTCTACTATCTCGACGATGGCCTGCGGCCGCAGTACTACACTGACATGACAGTCAGCTACAACCCGAGCGTGGGCAGCGGCGACCTGGACGTGTTCCTCAATATCCGGGACCTGTTCAACAAGCAGCCGCAGCCCTGGGCGAGCGCGGGCGGAAACGGCCAGATCGGAGCGCTCGGCGGCTATTCCGCGATCGACGACAACCTCGGTCGGTACTTCACCCTGGGGGTGAGGTACCGGCTCCAGTGAGCGGAGGCGCGGGATTGCGATGGTTGCGAAGTCGTTCACGGGCCTGAGTTAGGAGATATCGTGGCAAAGTTTCGCAGACGAGACGTGATCAAGACGGGCGCGCTGGCCGCGGCGGCGGGCATGCTGGGCGCGGGCGCGAAGGACGTGCGTGCGCGGGGCGCTACGGAGCCGCAGGGGGTTCGCGCCCTCGCGCGCTCGAGCTTCGCGGTAACGGGTCCCGACAAGCCTTGGACGATTCCGCAGCGCAAGACGAGCCGCCGGGTGACGGTGGACATCCATACGCATTGGGCGCCGGAAGACTACCTGAAGATCAAAGCAAAGCTCGGCCATCCCGACTTTCTCAATTCGCTGAACTACGACTTACCCCATCGAATCCAGTGGATGAACCAGTTCGGCGTCGAGACCATCATGCTGACGCTCGGTGGCTTCATGCCGTGGGCGTGGGTGACGCCGGAGCAGGGGATGCAGATTGCCAGCAGCGTCAACGATGCGGCCATCGCGGCGCACGGCAAGTATCCCGATCGCTTCGTCGCCGGCATCGAGATTCCGGTCGGATACCCGGAAGGCTGTCTGCGGGAGCTGAGCCGCGTGGCCGGCAAGCCCGGCATGGTGGGCGTGCACGTGCCGAACACGCTGCCGCAACGGCTGGAATACCTGTTCGAGCCGGCATTCGCTCCGGTGCTGCAGCGGATCGAGGAGTTGGGGCTGCCGCTGCTCGTCCATCCGTTGGATGGAAATCAAAACTGGTTCGCCGGCGATCTGCTCGCGGACCAGTACTCGGGCAGCAATCCCGCGCCGAAGGGACCCGCATCCCTCTTCCCGGGCCTCACGAACTCGCTGGGGGAGTCGTTTTGGCAGGCCACCACTATGGCGAAGCTGATCGTCACGGGGACGCTGGACAAATATCCGAAACTGACGCCGGTCATCTTCCATGCCGGAGGCGCGTTCCCCTACGTCGCCGGCCGGGTGCAGGCGCGTACCTGGGGTGCGGACCATCTGGAGCGTCCATTCCACGAGTATCTCCGACGCTTCTACTACGACGATCTCACCTACTACCCCATCGCGCTGCGATTCCTGATCGACATGGTCGGCATCGATCGCGTGATGGTGGGGACGGACAACATGTTCACCAATCCCGACATGATGCTGCCGCCGAATACCCTGGTCGATCAGCTGAATCTGCCCGCGCCGGAGCGCGATCTGATTCTCTTCGGCAATGCCCGGCGGCTCTTCGGGATCTGAGGGTTACATGGTCATCAGACGCCTCATGCGAAGGGCTTTGCCTCTCACCGCACTGGTCGGCCTGACCACCGTCGGCTTCGCGCAGAGCAGGGTGGATGCTGATCCGGGTCAGGCGCCGGTCAAGCCGGCGGTCACCAAGAGCGCCTATGACGTCCCGGATTTGATCAAACAGCTGCGGGTGCCCGATGCCGTGTTTCGTGGCCGGGTGCTCTGGATCCAGCGCTGTGCCCTCTGCCACGACGGGGTAGGACAGCCGAGCTATCACACGATGGGACCCTGGCTCGACGCCGACACCGTCAAGAGCCTCGGTGAGCCTGCTGTGCGCGCGATCATCGCGGCCGGCACCGCGCGCATGCCGGAATTCCGCTATGACCTGGATGTGCAGCAGGTGAAGGATCTGCTCGCGTTTCTCGAGACCGTGACCTGGAAGCCGACGCCCGCGGAGCTCGCGGTCAAACCCGGCGCCGGCCACGGCGGCGCCTGAGTGGGAGCAGCCGCAATGAACAGAACCCACGTCGCCTTTCTTGGTGGCCTGACATCCGCCGCCTTGTGCATGGCCCCCTCGGTCGTCCTCGCCCAGGGCCGGGTGCCGTCAGAGACTCCTTCGATTGTCGGTACGATCCACGACAGCCGTGGCGAGCCGCTGGCCGGCGCAGCGATATCGGCGCAAGCCACGGACCAGATGTTCAGCACTTCGGTGTACACCGGCCAGGACGGCCGCTACGTCCTGCCTCATCTCACAGCCGGACGCTACAGGCTCTGGGCCCAGGACATCGGCTATGTCACCGCGCGCTCGGAATTGACCGTCGCAGGCTCACATACGATGAGGCGCGATCTCGATCTGAAGCCGCTGCAGAATTACGACGAGGAGCTCACCGGCTACGATTGGTTCAATTCCCTGCCGGCGACGAGCCGCGATCAGCGGCGCCTCAAGCAGGCAATGTTTGTCACCTGCACAGGCTGTCATGGCCTCGATGTCGTGCTGCAGAACCGCTTCTCGGAGGCGGGGTGGAACAAGATCATCCACCTCATGTCCAACACCTTTTACAACGGCTACCTCGGCGATCTGAAGACGCGCAAGCAGTTACGGTGGGAAGGTCAGCTGATCCGCTACTTCCAGCCGGAGCTCGCCAGGTACCTGGCCGAGGTGCGTGGCCCGGATTCCCCGGCGATCGTGCCGAGGCCGATGCCTGCGCCGACCGGCGCGGCCGCGCGCGCGGTGTTTACCGAGTACTTTTTGCCGAGCCAGGTGCGGCGCAACGAGCCCACCTGGTACTACGGGCAAGACTGGATGCTCGGGCCGTCCACGGGCATGCATGGGGCCGTCGGGGTGCACGACGTCGTGATCGACCACTTGGGAATCGCCTGGATCACACAGAGCCGCACCGACTTCGAGACCAACCGCACGCTGGTGAGGCTCGATCCACAGACCGGCGCCATGAGCAACTACAAGCTCACCGACCCCGACGGACAGATCGTGCTCTTCGAGCAGATCAACGAGAGCGAGCAGGGCATCATCTGGCTCCACAGCAACGGCAAATGGCTGGTCCGGCTCGACCCGGCGACCGAAGACTTCACGATGTTCCGGCTGCCGGAGGTGATGGGAACGATGTTCAACTCGACCACCATCAACGCGCAAGGACAGGTGTTCGTGAACGCCCCGCATGGAGTCGTGGAGTTCGATCCCGCGCAGATGCACGCGGCCGGCGTGCCTTACCCCGGCTGGCACCTGTGGCAGCAGAACACTCCGGGAAACGGAGTGACCTATGGCGATGCGACCGATTCCGAGAACAACCCATGGTGGTCGGAGAGCTATTCCGACATCGTCGCCACGCGCGAGATGAAGACCGGCAGGGTGTCCGAGTTTCCGATGCGCGACCCTGAATACGCAGCGCGCAAAGCGCTCTCGACACCGGAGGATCTGGCCTTCTTCGACGATATCGGCGCGGAAACCTGGGCGGACAACTCCGCCGAGCCGCTGCCGTACTCGGAGATGCCGCGGCGCATGTCGGCGGACAAGACCGGGGGCACGGTGTGGGTGCCCATGTGGGCCAGTACCTATCTCGCCGAGATCAACATCCACACCCACAAAGTGATCTACCACCGGATGCCATTCTACGAGCATCCCTACAAGACGACGGTCGACAACCATCACCGCGTCTGGGCCGACGGTCAGGTATCCGATACGGGGGTGGAATTCGATCCGGCGACGCAGAAGTGGACCGTGTATCAGCTCCCCAGCCGGGGATGCAGCTCGCGCCACGTCTTCTTCGACAAGGTTCGCGGCGAGCTTTGGGTGCCGTGCGATCAGGCGAACATGGTCGTGCGCGTTCAATTCCGGTCTCCTGGGGACCTGCGGGCGCAAGACGCCGCAGCCGCAAGCTCGCTGGGCAGGTTCTGATGTCAAATAGAGGCGCTTTCCGCAGCCGTCGAGTCGTCCTGACCTTGTGGGTCGGGATCGCCATCTCGGCGCTCGGTGCGAGACAGGCGCTGGCGGCGGCCGGCTGTGGGGCTCTGTCCGCGCTTCACGCACCGAGCGTGACGATAACGACGGCAGCCACAGTGGAGAATCCGTCGTCAATCTCACCGAGCCTGGCGCATGCACGGCTGGCAACACCGCTTTGCCGCGTCAAAGGCTTCATCGCCCCGACCCGCGACTCGCACATCGGGTTCGAGGTCTGGCTGCCGCCGCAAGCGGCTTGGAGCCACAAGCTGGAGGCGGTCGGCAACGGCGGCTATCTGGGGGCGCTCATGTATGGGGCGATGGTGCCGGGCTTCAACCTGGGCTACGCCACGATGACGACGGATCTCGGGCACCTGAATCCCCCTCACGAGCCTGAGTACGCGGCCTGGGCGCTGGGCCATCCGCAGAAGATCATCGATTTCGCCTACCGGGCGGAGCACCTGGCGACCCAGGCCGCCAAGCGGATCATCGCGGCGTACTACGGCGCCGAGCCCGCCCACTCCTACTACTCGGGCTGCTCGGCGGGGGGCATCGAAGGGATCGTGGAGCTGCTGCGTTATCCGAAGGATTACGACGGCTACATCATCGGCGATGCCACGCCGGATCATGTCGGTCAGGAGATGGAGGCGATGTGGAATACGCTCGCGGCCTCACTCGCCGATCCGCGGCATGCGCTCACGCCGCCGGAGCTTGCTCTGGTCCACAAGGCGGTCCTGCGGCAATGCGTAGGCAAGGATGGCGGGGCGCCCACCGATACCTTCCTCACGGACCCTCCGGCCTGCGACTTCGAGGTTTCCCAGCTCGAGTGCAAGCCCGGGCAGGACCCTTCCGACTGTCTGTCACCCGCCGCGGTAGCAATATTCGACAAGGTCTACCAGGGGCCGGTCGATCCGCTGACTCATCAGTCGATCGCCCCGGGCGTCACGGTCGGCAGCGAGCTGTTGTGGCCGCGATATTTCACCGGCAAGAAGAACCCCGTGCCGGCCGACCGGCCGTGGTCGGGAATGCTGGCGGACATGATCTACTCCGATCCCGAGTATCTCAGCCGGGAGAAGTATCTGGCGTTCAACTTCGGCAGCGATTACCACGCCATTCTGGAAAAAAGCATCGCAGGTGAGACCGTCGCGTCGGTCTTCGATGACCGCAACCGCGACCTCGATGCCTTCGAGCGCGCCGGCGGCAAGGTGATCCAGTATCACGGTTGGGACGACCCCAACATCCCGGCCCTTTCGGCCGTTGAATTCTTCAACAGCATCGTCGCCGACCAGGCGCGGCGTCATCACCTGACGGCCGCTCAGGCACAGCGTGCCACGCTGCGATTCTATCGCCTGTTCATGGTGCCCGGCATGGGCCATTGCGGTGGCGGCGCCGGCCCCTCCGAGTTCGGTCAGCCGGGACCAGGGCCCCGCCCGCCCGGCCGGGTTGCCGAGCATGGCCCACTGACTGCGCTCGACCGCTGGGTCGAGCAGGGGATCGCGCCGCGGCAGTTCGTCGCCGCGCGCTTGATTGCCAGCGCGCACAAGGTCGATATGAAGCGTCCGATCTGCCCGTACCCCGAGGAACCGCGCTGGAATGGCAGCAGCGATCCCCGCGATGCGAGCAGTTTTACCTGCGCCGTTCCGAATTCGATGCGCCACGCGGCGAGCGAGTAACTTGCCCATGGACGCACGTCCGCCCCGAATCATGAAAACGGCAGGAGCACGCAGCAGGCACACGGACGTTTCATACAAGCCATGATGAAAGCCAACATGACAGCCACCCTGAGCACCACTGTGAAGCGCCTCGCAGCGCCTTGCCTCCTCCTGATCGCCGCCACGGGTCTTGCCGGTCCAGCCGCCCATGCGCAGACCGCCGCGCAGCGATTTCAAGCATCGATGGCAACGGAATTCCATCTCAACGATGACCGCGGGCCCCTCCGTCACGTCGATCTGTCAGGGTTCAAAGGATCTGTCTCGAGTGAGATTCTCGCCGGGCCCGCGAACGGGCTGGACAGTGCCTTCATCGTGTATACCCGCATGGCGCCAGGCGCGCGTGCCATGGGTCTTTATACGCTGCCCGTCGAGCAGACCTATGTGGTGTTGAAGGGCAAGCTCAACGTCCAGATCGGGACCGATCGGTTCGTGGCGAACCCCGACACGCTCGTGCTCGTGCCTCCGGGTGTTCCGCACCAGGCATGGAATGCCGGCTCCGAGCCCGAGGCGGATTTCGAAGTGGTGACGCCTGCGCCGTCGCGAAGCCTGGTCTCGATGATGCAGCCTGCCGCAGCGCGAAAGATCGCGAACGCCGCGCAATACGTGCACGTTCCACCGCCGCTCGGCAAGCTCAAAGGTGGTGCCGGCCACGCCGCACTGAACGAGCGTGTGCTGGCGAGCCGCGCGACGGGATCCGAATACGTCCTCGAACGCATGGGGGAAGTGCTGCCGGGCAGCAAGTCCGAGCCGTCGCACATACACCCGTTCGATCAGCTCTATTTCGTCCGGGGCGGCACGATGACGTTCTTCTATGGACTGAAGACTTACCAGCTGCATGCCAACACCCTGGTGGTAATACCTTCAGGCATCGTGCACCACGATCAGAATGGCGGCTCGTCCGTCATGAGTTTCATCCAGCTCGTGGTCCCGGAGCCCAAAGCGGGGGTCCCCTTCGGAGTTCACGTGGCGATCGATAGATCGCGTGGAGCGCGGCACTAGCGCGATATTCGCAGGCCCAACCGCGACATCTCCCGGTCAGGAGTCCCGCATGGATCGTCGCCGGTTTCTCACGGTCACGGGGGTAACCGCGCTCGCCGCCCGGCTGCCCGCCCCTCTCGCATCGCAGCGGTCAACGGGCGGCGAGCCTTCCGCGACCGGCGCCGCGCTCGCCGGGAGAGGCGACGACATCACTGGCCAGCTCGCGCGCTACATGGCGACCGCGCGCGACCGAGCGCTGCCGGAAGCCGCGCTCGCCGCGTGCAAGGCTCGCATCATCGATACCTTCGCAGCGATGGTCTCGGGTGCGCGCCTGAAACCGGGAATCCTGGCAACCGCGTACGTGCGGCAGTTGGGCGGTACGGGGCCGGCGACCGTGGTCGGTTCGAGGCTGCGAACCGATGCAGTCGATGCCGCACTCGCCAACGGGATGTGCGCCCACGCCGATGAGACGGATGACTTCGAGCCGGTGACGAAAGCGCATCCGGGTTGCTCGTCAGTCCCTGCCGCGCTGGCCATGGCGGAGAAGAACGGTGCCTCGGGCGAGGCTTTCATCCGTGCGGTAACGCTCGGCTACGATCTCGGCTGCCGTCTGTTGCTGGCGCTCGGCCCCAATCTGGTGCGCAAAACGAATCGCAGCGCCGAAGGCATGAGCTCCACCTTCTGCGCGCTCGGTGCCGCCGCGCCGTTGGCGGGCCTTGACGAGCAGCGGATGCGTTTCGCGATCTCATACGCCGCGCAGCAGGTGTCCGGCCTCTGGAGCTGGGTAAACGACGGGCAGCACATCGAGAAGGCGTTCGACTTCGCCGGCATGGGCGCGCGCAATGGCGTGCAGGCGGTGACGATGGTCGAGGCCGGGATGACCGGAACGCCCAACGTGCTCGACGGCGCGCACAACCTGTTCATCGCGGAGTCGACACGACCGAATCCCGACGCGATCGTGGAAGGGCTCGGAACCCGCTTCTACGTGACCGAGACCGCCATCAAGCCCTATTCGGTCGGTTACCCCTGCCAGTCGGCGCTGGACGCGCTGCTCGCTCTGCGGCGGCAGTACCACCTCGCGCCGGAAAACGTCCGCTCGATCATCGTCAGGCTTCCGACCGATGCCGTGGGGATCGTCGGCAACAGTGCGATGCCCGATGTCAACTGTCCGTACCTCGTTGCGCTGGCGTTACTCAAGGGCGCGGTCTCCTTTGCCGATAGTCACGATGCATCGTTGATGACTCGACCCGAAGTCTGGGCGGTACGCCGCAAGGTGCAAGTGGTCGCTGATGCGGCGTTGATGGACCCGACTGCGCCGCGCGGGTCCGTCGTCGAGGTGACGTTGACCGATGGGCGCCACGTCCAGCGCCACACGAAGTTTCCCCCCGGCACCCCGGAGAATCCGCTCTCGACGGAGGCGCTCGATGCCAAGGCACGAGATCTCATGGCGCCCGTGCTCGGCGATGCGCGGACGGACGAGCTGCTCCACCGGCTCCACGAGCTGGAGAAGCTCGACGACATGCGCGGGCTACGGCCCTTGCTCACGGCCTGACATGCCAGCATGATGGCGGCTCATTTGCTCAAGGGCCCGGCATGACATCGAACGAGACTTGGACCGCGGAACACAGCAACGTTGTCGTGGCGAGCTTTCTGGGATGGATGCTCGACGCCTTCGATTTTTTCCTGGTCGTGTTCGTGCTCGGGCACCTGGCGACCGATTTCCGCACCGATGTCACGGCGGTAACCTGGGGAATCACCGCGACTCTCGCCTCGCGGCCCGTGGGCGCCCTGCTGTTCGGTCGCATCGCTGACCGCTATGGGCGCCGCCCGGCGCTGATGGCGAGCGTGTTGCTCTACTCCGCCATGGAGCTCGCGACGGCGTTCGCGCCCTCGCTCGCCATATTCATCCTGCTTCGTGCGCTCTACGGCATCGCGATGGGAGGTGAATGGGGCGTCGGCGCCTCCCTTGCCTTCGAGTCCATCCCCGTGAGAGCGCGCGGCTTGGTCTCCGGCATCCTGCAGGCGGGATATCCCTGCGGGTACCTGCTGGCGGCGGTCGTCTACGGGCTGCTGTTCAACCACATTGGCTGGCGCGGGATGTTCGTCGTGGGAGCGGCCCCCGCGTTGCTTGCGCTCTACATCTTCAAGAAAATACCGGAGTCGCGGACGTGGGTCTCTGGTAAAGCGCCGACGGCCCGTGAGGGTCTGCGCTCGGGCCTCCGAGGACACTGGCGGCTCGCGCTCTACGCGATCGCGCTGATGACCTGCTTCAACTTCTACAGCCACGGGACGCAGGATCTCTATCCGCACCTGCTCCAGGCTCAACGCGGCTTCGCGAGCGGCACCGTCTCGGCGATCGCCGTGGTTTATAACCTTGGGGCCATTCTCGGCGGCATGCTGTTCGGCTCCCTCTCGAGCCGCATGGGCCGGCGGCGCAGCATCGCGCTCGCGGCCGGGCTGTCGCTGCTCGCGTTGCCGTTCTGGGCCTACTCGACCACTCCCGTGGCGCTGGCCGCCGCGGCGTTTGCCATGCAGTTCATGGTGCAGGGTGCCTGGGGTGTCGTTCCCGTACATCTCAACGAGCTGTCTCCCCAGGGGATGCGGGCCACTTTCCCGGGCGTCGTCTACCAGCTCGGCAACCTGCTCGCCTCCTACAACGCGACGCTGCAGGCGGGAATTGCAGCCTCCCACGCCCACGCCGGCCACGCCGACTATGCGTTTGCCTTGACGGTGGTGACCGGCGTGGTGGCGGCAATGCTGGTGCTGCTTGCGCTCCTCGGGCCGGAGCGTCGCGACGTGAGCTTCGCGGCGTAGGCGCAGCGGCCAGGCATCAGAAATACAAAGTCAATGCGTCGAAGGCCGTGAATCTCGGGCCATAGGCCGTCTGGAATACGCCGAGACCGCCGAACGGCCTGATCAAATTGACCCGGTCGAAGATATTCAACAGGGTCAGCCGATTGCTCAGCTGGTGCCCGGCAATTTCGAACGTAGTCTGCGCACCCAGGTTGACCTGGAAGACGTGGGGAAGCGTCAGTTGATTGGCGAAACCGGTGCGCAGGCCGGTATCGTATACTGCATCCACGCTGAACTTGAATCGCCGCCAACCGTAGGCGGCGCCCGCGTTGACGGTGGTTATCGGCTGGTGGTCCAGCACGATGTAGTGGCTATCGATGTCGGCCAGCTCCGCGGGATCGGCGAAATTGAACTCACCGGTGGCCACGCCCGTCTCCAGGTTCCGCCCCAGCGTGGCGTTGCCGTAGGCCGAGAAGCGGCCGGCGGAGTAATCCACCGCCACCTCGGAGCCCCAGATGTAGCCATGCTGGTAGTTGAACGGTGCGAAGACCGGCACTGCGCCGAATTGCCCCGCGTCCAGATAGTGCCTGGTCTTCTCGTAGAAATTATCCTCCGACATCGTCATGTGCGGTGTCAAAACCTGCACCAGGCCGACGTCGTACTCCCAATCCTCCTCCGGCAGAGGAGTGGTCACGCCGACCGGTCCGGCACCCGTCGAGTTCGCGAACGCAGCCGGGGCATTGGGCGAGATGCCCTCGAAGCTTGGAACCTGGAAATACCGAGCCGCTCCGACGTGAAACGTCGTGCCGAGGACCGGTGTGTAGGAGAGGTTCAGGGTTGGATTCACCTGATTGCCGTGCGAGATGCCGGAGAGCGTATCCCATCGCACTCCGGAACTGAGGCGGAGCTGGCGATCGATGGTCCACAGATCATCGACGTAGAGTCCCGTCAGGATATTCATCTGGTGCAGGTCATTGATCACCGTGAAGGGCACATCGCTGATCTGGGTGCCCGAGGCGTCGGCGGGAAACACCAGTGAGCTTCCGTCGGCGGAGACGTGGTAGGCGCCGACATAGAATCCGGCCCCGACCGTATGAGCGCCGACCCGGTATTTCAGATCGCCCTGTAATGTGTTGTCCAGGTCATTGTGCGATGCCTGGGTCGCGATCCCCTGATACTCGAGCTCCCCGACGTCGTCCGGCTGATACAACTCCTCTATGTCATGTGCCGTGTACGATAGCTCATATGAAAGCTGCGAAGTCGGCGAGCTGGTCAGGGACAGGATGGCGAGATAATCCTTGAAATTGAGGTAGGAATTGATGTCGGCCGATGGAATGACGGGTGCGTTCGCCAACGGGAACTGCGGTGTGAGTCCCGAGACATTTGGTAACTGATTGGTGCTGGGGGCTGCCGAGACGATGAGACTCAGCCTCGTCGCGCTGCTGACCGAATAGGTGAGCACGCCGAGCGCCTGCACCTGGTGGGTCCAATCGTGGATCGGGGTCGGCCCGGGCGTTGCCGAGCTGAACGCGAGATTGCTCTGGGTGTAGAGCGCGCTGCCGTAGTAGCTGAGAGCGCCATCGCACCCCCCGTACTGGACGCTCGGCTGGAACATCTCACGCTGTCCGGCGTAGATCGTGGCGTTCCCGCCCGGCTGCTCGCAGCCGTCCTTGGTCTCGATGTCGATGACGCCGCCCATGGAGTAGCTGTACTGCGCGGGAAGGACGCCGTCGAGCAAATCGAGGCGCTTGATGAAAAGCGGGTTGAACATCGCCATGAACGGCGGATTCGTGGTGATATCGAGCGGAACCAGCGCGCCGTTGATCTCGTATTGAAACCCCGAGCCCTCGGTGTTTCGAATATGCACCTGCTGATTCTGATCGATGCCGACCCCGGGCATCTGCGCGAGAACATCGGTGAGAACCGTGTCGTCGCCGGCCGGAAGATCAGCGATATTCTCACTGGTGAGCTGATAATCGTTGCTGACCCCCGGGGATATCTGCGTGATTCGGCTGGCCTGCACCTTGACCTCCGAAAGCGCTCCCGATGCGGGCACGGCCTGCGGCGACTGCTGCGCGAGAGTGACTCGCGGGTAGGCCACGCCCAGTGCTGCAGCGGCCAGCAGCAGCGGCCGAATCGTCAAGGAGGCGAGGAACCGTAGTGCACGAGGAAATGCCACAAACCGTCTCCGATACCAGCTACTCAGCCAGTTGACGATCGTGCGCCCCGTTTCCTCAGGTTGCGCTCACCGAATCAGAACCACCGTTTCTCGTACGTGAGCGCGGCGACGATCATCACGATCGGGACGATCCACGAAAGATCGAAGGGCAGCCGGGCCGCCCAGCGGCTCGGCGTCACCCAAGCCGCTATGGCACCGGTCAGCGCTGCCGTCGCGACCCAGCCGTAGTAGAAGATAGGAAAGCCGTCGGCGCGTCCCTGCGGGAAGATGTGCAGCTCGTTGACGACCGGATAATAGACGAGCAGCGGCCAATTGAAATAATAAGCGAGGGTGTAGCTGGCCGATGCGGCGAGCGAGAATACCAGCAGTCGGCCCCGGTCCATTAATGAAACAGTCCCTTGATGTTGTTGAGCACGTCGCCGGTGAGGAAGTTCCACCAGACGATCGCCGCGAGCACCCAGGTCAGGCCCATTCGGGCGGCGGTGTACTCGGGAACCAGCGGCCTTCTCCATGCCGCCCAATAGGCCGGCAGCATCAGCAGGCCCAGAGCGGCGAAGTGCTCTTTGAGCTCGAAGGCTCCGTTGGCCACGCGAAGATCATTCAGCTCCAGAACCGGGCGCACGATCATTCGATAGGACGGATATAGGCAGGCGCCAATCAGACTCACGGCCCCAAACAGCAGTACGATCGCGCCTGCGTAGGCGGCCGCGTCCACTGATCTGTAGCGGGCAGCAAAAGATTTACCGCCATCGCCCGGTGCGCGCCTCACGGCAATGGCTTGATGAGTGATCGCTCCCAACAGGGCCACTGCTACCAGACAGTGCAGGATGAGCAGTCCCGCTATCAGCGAGTCATCCAATCCAGCGACGTCCAGAACGGCGTATGGACACAGGAAAGCGCCAAGATACCGAGGGAAATGACGCACATGGCGGCGACCATGATCCTACGGGGCGGGTGGCCGGGACCACTCGCGTGCGCAGATGGGGCTGCTATCGAGCGGCGGGGTGCCTCGAGCATCTCCCAGACCCGCAGCATCTCGGCCATGGCCGGCCGATGCGTCTCGTCGGCGAGCCACCGGTCGTAAGCGGCGCGCTCCTCGAGCGTCATCACGCCCCGATGAAGAATCGTGAACCAGCGAGCAGCCTCTTCTCGCACACTCGTTGAGGAGGATCCGCGTACGGAATTCATAGGGTAAGGCCAGCTAAACTCGCGCCATCGTCCCGCACCGATCTTAGCGCGACGGTCCGGATCAATCTATCCCGGCTATCTCAGTCCCCGGACCATGCCCGGGCGAGCTCGCGCCGCGTCTTGATCGAGCGCCAGCGCCCGAGTCAGCCGCAGCATCGCTTCGGCGATATGCTTTTCCACCATGCTGGCGCTGATGCCCATGCGATGGGCGATGCCTATGTAATTGAGCCCTTCGAATCGATGCAGCTCGAACGCCTCGCGACAGCGCGGCGGCAGGGCCTCGATCGCCGCAACGGCCCGCAGTAACGCCTGTTCGCCCGAGGTGATGCGCTCAGGGTCGCGGCTGTCGCGGCCTGCGATCTCGGCATCCGCCGACGAGTCGAACAGCGCAGCTTCTCGTTTCCGGCGCCGGCCCCGGTCAATCAACAGGTTGCGCGCGATGCGTGTCAGGTAACGGGCCGGCTCCCGCACGCTCTGTGGCGCGGTTAGTCGCAGCACATGCACGCAGGCTTCCTGCGCGACATCCTCGGCGTCGTCGCGCCGGCTCTCGCGGCCGCGGCGCACCAGCTCGCAACAGGCCGCCGCAACCTGCTCGAGCACCGGCTTGCGTCTATCCAAAGGCAAGAGGATCCCCCTGGAGCGTATCGCCGCCCCGTGGCGCGCGACTGAAAAACGTCGCCGGCGCTACTTAGACCGGATGTAGCGGTCCCTCGGCCCCTCGCCTTGTAAGGCATCACGGAGCGGCGCTGGAAATTGATTTCTCGTCCGCACCATAAGGGCTCGGCAATCATCAGGCCCAAAACTTATAGCTCGCAGCTCCATTTGCATTCGCCGACCGTGGCCACCGCTGGTTAGGCTGCGCTTCGGGAGCACGAATGCAAACAGTCACAACGGCGATGCTGGCGCTGGCAGCGTGCGCTTTGGCGATTTCTGCGCAGCAACAGGCGCCTCGCAACTTGCCGGCCTCTCCGCGGGCCACCCCGCTACAAGCGCGTACCTTCCACACGGTTTATATCCAGCTGGGCTCGCAGGACGACGAGGGGCTGCTGTATGAGCCCACCACGCCCGGCCCCAAGTCTCGCGTCGCGCTCCTCTTCTCCCACCCCGACGGCAATACGTTCGGCTATCCGGTAGGTCCGCAAATGGCCAGCCGTGGTTACCGCATCCTGATGGTGAACCACCACGGTGTCGACACAGGCCCTTGGGTCTTCGCGCCAGGTATCTCCAGCGGCATACGCTACTTACGTACGCTTCCCGGAGTACGGCGCGTCGTCATCATCGGGCACAGCGGCGGTGCGCCTCTGATGGCGTTCTACGACAACGTGGCCGAACACGGGCCATCCGCCTGCGACGGCCCGGAAGAGCTCTATCCGTGTCCTCCCTCTGCGCTCGCCAACCTGGCCAGGCCAGACGGCGTCATTCTTCTCGATCCGCCACTGGGTGCTTTCCATGCGATGAGCGGTGTCGACCCTGCGGTTCACGCCGGAAAGCGGATAGCGGCTCTGGACATGTTCTCACCGGCCAATGGGTTCGATCCTGTCACCGGCAGAGCGACCTATGGCCGCCACTTCGCGCGCGAGTTCTATGCAGCGCAATCGGCGCGCAACGATCGCATCGTCGACAAAGCGCTGGCGCGCCTGCACGCCATCGCACAGGGCAAAGGACAGTTCAAGGACGACGAGCCGTTCGTGGTGCCGGGCATGGGCGTGAACGCGGCCGGCGCGCGCCTGTATCAGACGGACCCATCGGCCTTCATGGCTCATACGAAGCGGCCGCATCTGCTGCTCAGAGCGGACAGCGGCGTCGCCGACGTGATCGTCCGGTCAGTTCGTCCGCCGCAGGGTCAGTTCGCCCGTGCGCTCAATACGCTGGACGAAATGAGTCAGAACACCACGGTGCGCCACTTCCTGGCCGAGAATGCCGTTCGCGCCACCTCGAATTTCGCAATCACCGCGGATGACATTGTCGGTGTGGACTGGGACTCGTCACCGGCTTCTACACCGGCAAATGCCGAGGGAGTTACCGCGCCCGCGCTGGTCATGGTGATGACCTGTCACTACTTCATCGTGCCCGGCGAGATCGCGTACGATCACCTCGCGTCCAGGGACAAGACCTATGCAGCCGTCGAGGGCGCAAGCCATATGTTCACGCCCTGCCGGCTGAAGTACGGCGACACGGTGAAGCGAACATTCGATTTCATGGACCAGTGGTTGTCGAAGGCGGGTCGGTTCTGACCGGCGCAGAATGCCAGCTCAGCGCGCGGGTACCTTCGCAAAACCGACCAGTTGACCCTCGGCGAGGACGTGACCCCGCATCACGGCGATCAGCTTTCCGAAGGTGACCGACGACGACAGGTGCAACTGTGCATCGAGCGCGAACACTTGCAGATGATACTCGTTTCGACTCTTGTCGTGCGGATGTGGTCCGGCGTAGGTGTGATGGAGACCGTGCACGTTGGGGCCCAGCCTTGCGCCGGCGGGCGGCGTGGTCATGCCAGCGGGCAATTGCCTGACGCTGCCTGGAATGTTGAATACAGTCAGATGGAGGCTGACTTCCGCGCCCTCGCCCGGCCCCTGCATGATGACGACGTAGGACTGTGTGCCGGCGGGGCCTGGGCTCCACGCGAGGCCGGGAAATATATTGCCGCAGTACTGAGTATTGCTGCAGGGGATCACACCACCATCGGCGAACGCCGGGCTGGTCACTGCGAGACGGGGCTTCGGCGCAGGTGCCAGCATTGAAATCGCCAGTGCCTGCGCATGACCGATCGCGAACAGCCACTGCGGCACAGCCGCGCCGGCGGCAGCGGTCGCGAACATGCCGGCCGCCAACAGACCGATTCGCACGCCCGTGCACACAGGGCTCGACGCGGCAACCGGCAAACGCAATGTCACGCTTTCTCAGGATCGACGAACAGCCGCTCGAGCGACATCCGGGCTGGTGTCAGCTTCTGCTTGAAGGCGGTTTCCTCGAGAGCCTTGATGGTCTTGAGGTTCGCCGTCATGCCATACGGCAGCGGATCATGCCCGACGATCTTGCGCAGACCAAGGTACTTCCTGTCGGATGCCGCGCTCGCCGTGCTGGCATCGAGCCGCGCCAACCACTCGCTCTTCGCACGCGAGAAAGCGGCGAACAGCGACTTTGCTACCCACGGATGCTCGGCCAGAACGGAGTCCTTGACCACAATGGTACCGTGCATGGGATAAATGCCGGTACGGCGATACCAGTCGGCCTCCAACTCCGCCGCGTTCGGAAATAGATCAGGATAGTCCGCCTCCACAGTCTTCCAGCCGGCGGTCGGCGCGCCCGTGCGACCCACGCCTGCATTGCCATGAAAGCCGGCCGCGAGCTCGCCGTCCGCCATCATGTCCGCCAGCGACCGCCCGGCCGGTGTGTGGATCACGTTGGGAGGCAGCTTGAGCTGCTGCACATGCTCCTCGTCATCGATCACCCAGGTGACCTTGGAGGAATCCAGCCCATACTCGTCGATCAGAACGGCGCGCGTCCACACTCCCGTCGTGACGGAGTAGGCCCGTACCCCGACCTTCCGGCCCTCGAGGTCCTTGGGTTTGCGGATGCCCGCGTCCGGGCGCACCAGCAGCCCGGCATGATGGAAGCGCCGCAGCACGAAGATCGGCAGCGCCACGAAAGGTGCGCCGTACGCGCGCGCGATGATGTAAGTCGTCGGCGCCAGCTCGCAGACGTCGAACTCCACCTGGCGCACCATGCGCCTGAAGGCGGCGATCTGTGGCTCCACGGTGACGAACTCCGCGTCCACGCCTTCGATGGGAATGGAGCCGTTCCTGACCGCGGAAGTATGCGGATACTCCGCTACGGCGATCTTGAGACGAGCATTGCGAGCCAAGAGGCCTTCTCCGCGCTTTTCCGAATGGCGCGTACAATGCCCGGGTCTCTCCGTGAGGTGCAATCGCCTTGTGCGAAGTCTTATGGTCTACACGGGAGAATCAATGCCCCGTCCCCCGCGAGGCTGCATTAGCCTTCTCGTCCACGCCGCGTTCTCACGACGGACTGACGG
>CAWEJB010000014.1:0-514353 GCA_963809305.1 uncultured Pseudomonadota bacterium | reverse complement strand
CGCCGGCCCGCGCGAGTCGAGTGTCACGGACGACGCAGTTCAGCGCGGAGAGGGAGCCACGCAATCCGGGAACCAGGCACAAAGCCCAAGTAATTACCGAAAACCGGCAAAAAATGGGACTACCGCCACTTCTCAACTGGAGCTATTTTGTGTCTCCAGTGGTGAGTGAAGGCCGGTATCCGGCGATTAGAAACCCAACTGAGCACGCTATGTCCGTTTCGAATCGCATTGTCATTGATTCCGCAATCCATTGCGGAAGGCCGGTGATACGGGGCACGCGATTGCCGGTCACCACCGTCGTTGGCAGTCTCGCGGGTGGCATGTCGTTCGCTGAGATCGAGCGTGAGTACGACATCACTGCCGATGACATTCGTGCGGCGTTGGGGTTTCTCATGGAGCTTGCGCAGCAGGAATCATTTCGCCCGCTTCACACACCGTAGGCGTTCCCCAAAGCGAAGCACCGATGCGATCCATTTATCTTGACCTCTGCTGCCTCAATCGGCCGTTTGACGACCAGCACCAAGCTCGCGTGCGGCTCGAAGCCGAGGCGGTCCTCGCGTTAATCGAGCTGGTGAGACATGGCGAACTGAAGTGGATCGGGAGCGATATTCTCGACTTGGAGTCAAGTCGACACCGGAACACCGACAAGCGGCGCGGGGTAGAAGCACTGCTAAGTTGCGCCACGTCTAAAGTGGCGGCAGGAGGACGGGAGAGGCAAAGAGGTCGAGAACTTGAAGCCATGGGATTTGGCGCTTTCGACTCCCTGCACCTTGCCTGTGCCGAGAGTGCTGGTGCCGAGGTTCTATTGACCACCGATGACCGGCTACGAGGCCGCGCCACCCGCGAGAAAGCCCGACTGGCGGTGCAGGTGGAAAATCCGGCAAAATGGTATTCAGAGGCGATTACACCATGAGCGCGGCAGTAGAAACGATCGACGGTGGCAGCGCGACCCTCGCGGAGCTGCGACGGGTCGGAATCGACGCGCTCGTCAAGGCCTTGGGGCCAGTCGGCATGGCCCGGTTTCTTCAGCAGTTCGACCCTGGACACGGGGACTACACTGCCCACCGGTACGCGATCCTAGGCAATCCGACAGTCGACGAACTTATGGATGAGGCGGAGCGGCGGCGCGGAAGTCCCCCCGCTAAATAGCGTCAAGGTCCCGAGGGCTCTCGCCCCCGGGGCGGGTCCTTCGACTACGCGGAGCGACGAGCTTGGAGCACCTCAAGTCCGATCCAAGTCCGCCGCGTTGCTTCCGTTACAAAAACAGCGTAGCGCCTCCCGGTCTCGGCAGCGGATGCCTTCGCTGCTTCCAGCACATCATCTGCTGATGCGCTGCCGACGTAGTTGTACTCCGCCGGCGGCAGCTTGTAGCTCGTTCCGTTGTCCGCGACGATTACATCCGTGATGCCCTTGGTCGCGAGGTCCCGCGCCATATCCACATACTGCTGCCAGTTAGCGTCGTGCAGCTCGACGCGAATCGTATAAGAAGACATAAAAAGCCCTTCGACCGAATGTGACGGCGTGCTCGAAAACAGCCGGCATATGCGGTACACTAAACGTGAAACGGTAGAGATACCCGCCATGGGCCCCGCACCGATGCTCCACCACGAGTTAGGCGATGCGAAGGGCCCTTTTTCTTGGCCGTAGCCGGGCGGGAATCAGCTACGGCCGTCGCTTCTTCTGGTCATTCTTGATCTCCCGGTTCATTCACATTTCGCCGCCCGCGATCATCCGCTCGACGGCCTTCACGCCAGCATCAGTGAGGCGATAACGCTTACGCGCCTGTTTACTGTTCCCAGACTTACGAGTCTGAATCACGAGCTGCGGCTTGCGCTGGATCAACGAGGACAGCGCGGTCGTGATATTCGTCACTCCGTGTCCGAGATGCTTCAGTTCCTTATTGATTTGAAAACCATCCAGGTCCTGCTCTCCCTGCGTTACCTGGAACCAATAACCTACTACCAATGCACGCGATGCATCTGACGCCGGCGACACCGCAGCGTACAGATCCGGCAGCGACGAGGACGGCCGGCTCTGAGGCGGTTCCAGCGCGGCCGTCCCCGAAGAGCTAGCGGCGGCTGCTGACTGCAAGGAGGTGCTGGACGAGGTCCCCACGGTTGGTAGTCCCCCGGGGAGGAACGCACTGGCCGCCCATTGCAGGACACGACGAGCAGCGTCGGCGTCACCCGCGAGCTTCTTTAGCCCGGTGGCTACGTCGCCCATCACTTCTAATTCGAGACTCGGGTCCATATATCACCTTAGACCGCTGAACTAGTAAAAAGTTCAATGACAGCATACCTCCAGTCGTATTATACCGCAAGTAGATCGTATTCATGCCGTATTTAGGCATGAGTGGCCTGAAATATCATGGGCTTGGCGGGCGCCTACGAGGAATACCTCGTGATCCTGATGTCATAGAGCTAGGCTGCAAACGACAGTCGGAGCTAGAGCCGTGTGCGTAGCATCATACGCACGGCTTACTCTAGATACAGGTGCTATCGGCCGGAACGTCCCCTGTTCGCAGCCGGCGCAGATCAACGGGGCAGGATTAACCGTGAAGGATCAAGGGTCGACATCGAAACGCCGTGGCAGGCGTGCCACATACTGCGTGACACGCTGACTCACGATCCTCGAGAACTCCTGAAATTTCTCCCGTGCCAATTCGCCGCCGGGCTTGACGCCCAATGCCTCGAAGCCACGCCTCATGGCTTGCGCAATCTCGTTGTTCAGCTGCCGTTTGTCGAGCGCCTCCAAGGCGATCGGCAGTGCGTAATTAAAGGCCTTCTGCCAATCCGCCGAGGACCACGTGCGGCCCTCAAGCATTCGCGCATACTCATCCGCGGAGAGCGCGAGGTCAATTTCAAGGTCTACCGGCAGCCACGTCACCGGATCAAAGGCGATGGTCTTCTGCATCGGAGGCCCTGCGTAGTTGTGGCTCAAATCTACGACGTATCGAAAGGCGCTGAAGTATTCGACATACGCGAGGACGGTCTCGCTCTCCGGGTTCGCACGGACTGAGACTGCATGGGCGATCTGTCGCGGGGGCCGGTTGATTACAAGGTCCCGTTCGTGGAACGCGCTCCAGGCAGGATTTCCGTTGTTGCTCTGCAGGCATTGCATAGCGATTTCGCAGGCCTTGGCGCATATTCCCAGGTCAAAAGCCATCGCAAGAGCTGTTTTGACAATCGAACGCTGCGAGCCGTCTGTCAATGTGAAGCCAACTTTGATCGGGTCCTCAACGAAGTGAGTCTCCCATTGCGCTGTAGCCAACACCTCCTCTGGGTTTACTTGAGGGTATTTCCGGGCGATCTCCTGGAGCTTGGCCCGAGTGTGTAGCTTCAGCGGTATCCGGACAAACGGCTAGCGCGAAGATGAGAGACTTCGATCTGCTGCAGGGGGCCTGCAGAAAGAGCGAAGTAAATGAGCAAGCGCGAATATCGACGATTCACGGCGGAACAGAAGATCGAGATCCTACGCGAGGCGGAGCAGCCTGGCGTGACGGTGAGCGAGGTGTGCCGGCGCCACGGCTTGGCGCCATCGCTCCTTTATCGCTGGCGAGCGGTGGCCCAGGGCGGCTCGGCGGTGGCACTCGAAGCGCGATGCGCAGCGCAAGCCGCGTAAAGATGATGCTCGAGGCGCGGCACAAGACGGAGATTGAGCGGATGCGCGCGGTGATCGCGGAGATCACGGCGGAGAACCTGGAGCTGAAAAAAAAGATCTGAGGTTGGACGATTTGTCCCGAATCCCGGCAGAGACGAAGGCGGCGGTGATGCAGATCGTAGTGCAGACCAAACAGCGCTCGGGGTGGCGGGTGTACCGCACACTCGCCGCCTTGGGCGTGCCGCGCAGCGTGTATTACGCCTGGAAGAGGCGCGAGAGCCTTGTGGATCGCATCGGAAGCCCGTGTCGGGTGTACGAAGTGCTGTGCGAGGAGCGGGCAGCCATTTGTCGAGTTTGCGCTGCGATTTCCGAAGATCGGCTATCGAAAACTCACCTGGATGATGGTGGATCAGGGTGTGGCGAGCGTCGGGGAAAGCACAGTTTACCGAGTGTTGAGCGAGGCGGATCTGCTCTCGCGCCTGGAAACGCTCGGTCGCCTCGAGCGGGGAATACAATTTCCGGCCCGTAGCGCCCAATCAGCAATGGCACACCGACGTGATGTACGTCTGGGTGGCCGCCCGATTTTATTTCCTGGTGAGTTTTGTCGATGCCTACAGCCGCTATATCGTGCACCACAAGCTGCTGATCAGCCTGGACGGAACATCGGTGGCGATCGAGCTGCAGGCGGCACTGGAAGCGGTGGGAGAGGCCAAACCGCGAATCGTGCACGATCATGGCAGTGAGTTCGCTCAATCGGGATGTCGCGGCAGTGATCAAAGCCCACAATCTGATCGATATCAAGACCAGGCCGCGGCATCCGGAGTCGAACGGCATCGTGGAGCGGTTCAACGGCACGGTGCGAACCGAGAGCGATGACGATTACGGCAAAAACTACCTGCAAGCCGAGGCGATCATCAACCGGCTCATGCATCACTACAACGAGGAGCGATTACACGCCACCTTGGGCTACATGACGCCAGCCACATGGCATCGTGGACAGCCGGATGAAGTTCGAAACGAGCGTGCGCGGCGAATCGCTGCGGCCCGTGCGCATCGAAAAATCACCAACCAGCAGCGATTTACTCAGGCAGCCTAAGCAGTGAAAGTCTCCTTTCTTGGCTCAGGCTTTTTGTCCGGCTTGACATGAAGCGCGACACCGAGCCATCTCCATGGTCGAAACGGAAAATGAAAATCTAAAGCCTGTATCAGTCTTTTCCTTACGGACCGGTGGATCTGCGAACTGCATCGAGCCATCGGGGGCGAGCCAATAGCGCTTCCCGCCAATCGTTGTCAGCGATTGCCGAGGAGCATCGCCTCGCTCTCGTTTGATATTGAGAGCTACCGAAAACCAGTTCAGTTGTGCCGCGAGTTCCGCGTCCCATGTTTCGCCTCGTTGGCTGTTGCAGCTCGCGCAGATGAACGACGAAACCGTGTGGTGGCCGCCTATGGCCGCGGGAATGATATGTTCCCGGGAATTATTGCTGTCAGTAATCGGGCTTTCGCAAAACGCGCAAGTAGGTACAGCGTGATTCGCTTCGCCCAAATAAGCGGTTGGCAAGAAGTTCTCCTTACTGACGCTCTTCTGGTGTCCGCAGCCGCCGCCCTGGTCGCTGTATGTGAGGCTCTAAGAGCTTCACCAAGACCTCGTGCCTCTCCACAAACTCCCGCGTAAGTGGATTATCGGATTCTGGCTCGGAGCTGCGGCGCGGGTCGGAGGAATATACCTGTTTTCGTACCCGTCGCCATTCAGCTTGCACTTTAACATCCGTGTCTGCGTCGGAGCATCCCATCCGGTAGTCTGCGACCATGGAAACGTACAGACCCATCCCCGTGCGCAACGTGTTGGCTGAGTCGAATAGGCCTTCAGCCGCTTCTGCGGTGCCGGCCGGCAGCAGTGCTCGGGCTTCCGGTAATATCCCGAGCATGTTTGCGCCGGATGCATGGACGGGTGCCCATCGGGCAGTGAGCATGCGCTCGCATTCATCTGCTCTTTGCAACGCGGTTGCCTTTGGATTACTGAGCACAGCGTTGTGCTGGGGCTCTATGAGTATTCGCGCCCGAGCTCCATGGAACTTTTCCGCGAAATCATGCGCCGCAGTCAGCAGCCGCTTTGCCGTGTCAAAGCGTGCTTGGCCGTTGAGCTGGTCCCGCCACGTGTTCAGCGCTCGCCACGCGGCAATGCCCGCGACCAGCGCACCGACTCCGCCAAGCAGCGCGCCAGCGGCAGTAATGTAGTCTGCAATCCCCGATGCCATGCGTTCCTCCATCCAAGGCTACCCGAGGTTACATCGGCCGGCATGCTGTGGGCTACCGCAATCGCCGTATACAGCCTAGTGCGCTCGCCCTTACTGGTCGCGTCGGGCGTCGCGCTACAGTTGCCGCCAACCCCGCTTTTGAGGCGTCGCCGCCGATATCCGCGGGTGGCGGCCAGGGCGTATAACCAGCTCGCCGGCAAGTTACCCCGAATCGCCGCCCACCTGCCTGCGCGTTGACTCAGGGGCCGGCGGGTGCTGCCTGATCCACTCGAACCTCTCGCCGATGATGTCAAGACGACCACCAAATGACGCCGACTAGTGGCCTGAGACTCGAACTATTGAGTCCGCGTCCGATTAATAGTTGTCGAAAATGAATCTGTCAACGTCAACACTGAGAGGAATGTGTAAATCCAGGAAGTCCACAGCGAGGCCTGGGATCGGATGTGTGGCATTTGGATTCAGGTATAGGCGGAGTGATCGGTCTTTCCTGCTCGTCACCGGCAATTGCGACACGTTGAGAAAGGCAATTCCAGACAGCAACCTTGATGCCACCCCCTTCGTGACATTGAAAACCGGCGTCGTATCCTGCAGAAACTGAATGAAAGACCTGCGAGCCAGCGAGCGGCAAGTAATCGATGTGCTATTCGCAAAGTTTACGTTGAAGGATTGGCCGCCGAGCCACGGATGATGGGCGAAAACGAGGAGAAACGGCTGATTTCTGCAGAACTGCTTTGCGTAGTTGAAAGCGTAACTTCTATTTTCTTGCGCGAACTGATATGGATCGAAGCTGTGATGGGAAACCTGCACGTTCTGCTTGTTGCGCTTCACAAACGTAAGGACGCCTCTGGACGCAGTGTCCTTCTGTGTCAGTTCAGTCAAAAGGTGATGATACTGTCGGTGTTCCAGCAAGTCCTGTAGAGTATCTACTGAAACGTCCCAGCTACCCTGGACCGCTATCCATTTTCCCGGAAGGTCGGCTTCAAGTCTGTTGGCGAGACGCTCCACCAGTCTCTCCTGAAATCCAAACGCCTTAATATCGAAGAATACGTCCGAAGAAACTGTTAGCTTGCCATCCAGGTCGGACCCATTAGGATTGAGTATATCCGCACCTGTCATGGGAACCTGAATCTCGAACGGCACGCGATGATCCATGAGCCAGAGGTAGGTCAAAAGCTCACTGGCAGTTCCGTAGGTGGTTTTGCCGCCCACCAAGTTTTTCAGGGACGTTAGCAACGTAGTGTCTTTTACGCCATTCGCGCTCAAACCATCAAAGCAGCGTACGAACGCACGGTTGTGATCGCTGCAATTAGCGAAGTTGAAGGCTTCAGGTTGAAGGATCTCCCCGTTGACGGCGTTTTGGTATGGTACGACAGCTACTGACCCCGACTGGGCGATACGGGCAATCGTGGAACTCAGAGACGAAAGCTCCGCGACCCATTGGCTGCTATCTGTCATTTTTAGTGGCTGGTTCATTTTTTTCACTCGGGCGGTGCGCCCTGGAGGCTCACAACTGAGGAGGGTAGCTTGCATTGAAGGACTTCGCGCTTGGCCCGGCTCATCGTGCGGGCGCGGCCTTCAGAGGTTCTATGCGCATTTATCAGGCTGCCGGATGTTCCCTAGCTTTTTCCGAAGAAAGCTTTTCCCAGTGCAGTTACCCTGGAGCGACGCGAAGGGCGAAAACGGGGGTTGCTACCATTTGCGACCAGCAATTCACCGATCTATTTTCAGTCTGGTTACTTTGAAACCCATTCTTTGAATGGTCCGCACCGCGTGATTGAATGTCACTTTACTGAAGAAAGGCAATTCAAGTGCGCCCGCAACCTTGCTCATGATGGCAATGCATACGGTGTATTCTGATGGCTTTGGCCCTAGGGCGGGATCGGCGAGCTTAAGGGCCTGCGGAAGTAGCTTGTTGACGTCAGCCCTGAACCCGGGCTCATACAGGAAGCATGTCGCGGACACCATCGCCTGCGAAAAGAGATGGCTTAGCAAAGAGGAACCGCCGTATTGCTTCACATGAATGATGTCTCTGGTCGATGAATATAGGTCGCAAAATTCTATACGGCTTTTGCCGCCCCCGATCATAACAGTTTTGCGATCCATCAACGCGTACTGCGAGTGAGTCTTCGGGACTGTGGCCAAGTATTTCGGCTCGTTTAAGCCTCCATAATTTGGGAGAGCAAGCTTGGATAACGTGACAGACTGATAAAACGAATCGACACTCTTTACGTAGTTACCCTCGACATTGTACCAGTCGCCGTCATTCAAAATGTATTTGGCGCTTCCCAGGTCAATTTCAGCATTTAGACACCGGTAGACGCTCCATCCTGTCGGTTCCCTGTCGTCCTTATAACACTGGAATACCTTCCGTGCCGTTAAATGGTTGAGCGTTAAGCGGCCGCGCAGCTTTGTGTCACGTAACCAGCTATCTAGGTCAATGTCCGGGTAGCAGGCAGGGCCTGCCTTCTTGACTGCGCCGGAGGGTGGCCTGTACGTGAAGCTATCCACCTGCTCCCATGGGACTATCTCCGGGATAGCCATCCATATTCTCGTTACCTCGCCAGAATTTATTGCCTGTACTAATCGCTCGTTCAAGCTGGCGACGACGGCAGGGTCGCGTTCTTCGGTTATCTTATCAACCCATGGATAGCGTTCCCGATAGGCGGTGTTCTGAAAGGCCCGGTATAGCCGCTTAGCTACAGCGGGAAACGTTTCAAGGTTAACCCTCATGTACACGGAGAAGGAATCGCGCCCAGAGTACGTCTCTGTTCTTCCCCCTCCTTGTATGGCGCTTTGGCGGTGATCGATTTTAAAAGATCAATGTCTGTGTCAAATTCGAAGGCATCAAACCCGACATCACGCCCGGCCTGCTCCCTCGACTGCAATCCGACATGACTGATGTTTGTCTTGTCAATAGCCTTGATGGAGTCTGGATCTCCCAAGTTCAAAGATACTATCAGACCGAAGTTTCGTTCGATCGCCGACTCTTTCAAAAGATGTCGCGTATACCCGAATGTAAAGCAAAACCACCGACCACCTTCTCTGATGACGTATAGTCCTCGAGAGTGACTGTTGACTATGGAGGTAGGATTGAAACCGCTTACTTCGGCGAAGATAGAGGCCCAGGGCGCCTGAGTGATAAATCCAGTCTTAAAGAACAGCGTCCCCGATGAACCGATCTTGACGCTTCTAAGCTGGCTGGTGTCAAGAAAGTCGTCGATCGCTAAGCGATCTTGTTTTATAAGAAAGACGGTGAGCCGCAGCTTACTGCCGTCACGTCTCCTGGAAGAAATGGCCATCCGAACCCCCGATGCGATACGTCGCAGTCCTACCGGTCCTATTACGACCGAAAATCACAGGTTAGTGTATCGCGGCGCGGGGGATAAAAGTCCCGGCGTCTCACAAATCAAGACATGACTTTGTGAGATAGGTCGCGTTTTTTGTGTGAGCAGAGAGTTGACGATGTATATGTTAGAACTGTGCAGGACAAAATGTTACTCGGATGCGCCAGGAAGGGTCGTGCCTCCAGAAATTCGCCTAGTTGCCACAGACGGTGCGATCGATGTGCTCGTTGTCTGTCGGGCCAATCGGACCGTCGTAGCTATACTCCTCGACGCGCAAGAGAGGGTCATCAAGTGGTCTGGAGCGCTTCTTGATCTTAAGCACTGGTCGGAGTTCGGCAACGGCCTTGCCGGCCCGGGCGATCACGATCCGCTCTCCTCGCTCGACTCGAGCAATAAGGCGTGAGAGGTGAGTCTTCGCGTCGTGGATATTGACGGTCTTTTCGCTCATTGGAAGCCTAAGCTTGAATGGTGCGCCAGCATCTGATAGGCTAGAGCCGTCGGTTCACGTTCTCACGTGGCATGGTCCAAGGGAGCCCAAGGCACTTCTCTTGAATTTCTGTTCTTCCAGCCTTACAGTAATCCCCGTGCCGCAATAGCCGATAGCGCGGCTGCCCGCCCGCAAGGGTCCGCATCAAGTGTGGGATAACCAAGAGGATCGGCGTACGAACCCCGCCCCAGTGGCGGGGTTTGCTTTTATGGTGGGCACGTTGTTATCGGACGGGCGCATCGACGTCGGGAGTCTGACGTGCTCGGAGTGCTTCCCGAGACGAAGCCAAATGCTGAGCGAATTTCGCGGCCAGTCTCTCCGTATCCGTGAGAGCCGGCGGAAGGTGCTTCGCGAAGTACCGTACGTCTCCGGCGAGAATCACCTCGCCTTGTCGGTCCAGCGTGTCCGCGATCTTCATCCAGTTCGCGACGACGGCCTTTCGTGTTTCCGACGAGCTTGGCTCGGGCCGGCTCGCTGAAGCGGCCGTTCTTCGCCAGCTCGGTCGCTATCATCGTTACCTTTGCGCGGATCGCGCTCGACTTCCCCCGGCGCTGAGCGCGGAAAGCTCCGTCGCGCGCTTTACCTTTGTTCCGGCCGCGGATGACGCGTGGTGTCGCGTTCGCGGCGATCCCCTGCTCTCTCATGGTCCGCGCGAAGTCCTCGCGCCACTCCCTCAGCATGGGCTTGTCGACGTGCAGGCGCCTTCCGTACTCGTCTTCGGCTTTCACGACCAAGATGGACGTGAGGGTGGGCCTGATCCGTGTGCAGCGCCATGGCATAGCGGTGGCGGACCCCGAACTTCTCTCTGGCGAACGCGCGGGCTGCAGCGAGCACCTTCTCCGGTGGGGTCGGCGCCGGCATCGACAGCACAATTTTGTGGACCAGCTTGGTTTCCCGCGCTTCAGTACGCTGGTCACGGGGACCACGATACTGACCGGCGGACAGCTCGAGGTGCCAGGCCGCCAGAAACGTCCGCTGCGCATCCGTGCCGGCGATCCGTTCACCCTCGTCCGTCTCGATCTCGAGCTTTCCCTCTCCGGCTGATGTAGGCGAAATGCGCGGCAACGGAGCCGGTATTCGTGCCACCGCCGGTGACCTTCACCATCACTTCCGGCGTTCTTCTCATGGTCCGCCGGATTTGTTCGATTTGTGCCGGGCTGAGTCGCGTGGTCCCAGGCGGTCCCGAGCGGCCGAGACTGGCCACCTCGAGAAATGGAGGCTCACCAGACGGCAAACGAAACGGTCGCCTACTCATACCGTGACTCCCAGCTCCGAAGTGCCGCCCGCGCCAAATCGCTTGTGCGCTGCTCTACAGCCGCAACGACGGAGCGGGTCTGCGCCAAGGCCTGGCGCACCTCGGGCGACAGTGAGCCTCCCTGGCTGCCACAGCGGGCGATCCGGGAGAGGACCCGCCCTACCCCTGCAAGCACGACGACGGCTTGCTTAACGGTCTCGAGCTCGTCGGCCGTGAGAACCGTATCGGCGGCGATATGGGAGCGCACCAGCGCCGCAAGGTAGGTGGAGGTCTTCATCCGCCGCCGGGCCGCACGGGCCTCGAGGGCCGCGCCATCCCCTGGCCGCAAACGTATGGTGATCCGGTCCGTCGCCGCTTCACGGGGCGACGCGCTCGGGATATTGACCACGGAGGACGTGTCCTGGGATCAGCAATGCGCGGAGCGTGACTACGGCCAGTGCACATTCCGAGAGCCCGCGGCTTGCCGCCAACTCGGCGAACCGCTGCTTCTCCTCCGGCGAGAGGCGCACGGTAATGGTCGGCAATCGTGAGCGTGGCTCTGTCGCTGGTCACGAGAGCCGATCCTCTCGTGCAGCACATCGCGGACACTTCGCTATCCTGCCCTCAACAAAACACCAACTCCAAAACGCTGCTCCGCGTGTGAGCTGCGGTGCGCAGGAGCCGATCATACGGCAAACCGGACCAGGGCTCGCCCACTCCGGCGAACCCATCGGTCCGATTGCGTGATGCCCCTTTGCGCAGCTCATAAGAACGTCTGCCAGGTCGTCAGCCGTTGCTGACCCGTCGTCGCGACCGAGCACTCTGTGGCGGCGGGAGAAGCCCCAGGGACGGCTGGATCGGCCGGGAGCGTAGAGCCTCAATGGCTGGGCTCCGTGTCGTCGTGGACTTCTTGACGAGCTCGGAGATGGCCTCCGCGGAGATGTAACGCCGGCACCCAATGACCACGCTCGGCAGCTCACCGCTTCGCAGCAAGTCGTAGATCATGTTCCGCGACATCTTGCCCAGGAGCTCCCGGGCCTCAGTGATGGAGTACAGCACGCGATCGTTCATGGCAGACACCTCTCTGCGAAGACAAGTGGATCTGTGGCGGCTTTGGCTGGGCGGAAGTTGGAAATTCCAACTCACCTGTAAGCCGAGTGTATTCAGTTGAATTGAAAATGGAAGCCTCTATTGGTACCGAATTTACCCCAATACTTCACTTTCTGGTCGTCACCTGATGCGCTCAGACGCGGTCGGATGTCAGGCTTAGAAACTGAGCTGACGCTGTTGGATACTCTTGGACGCTCCGTTCGCATTGATACCGCGTGAACGCTCCTGATACCGCCTGAAATTTCCTGAGCACTACCCAAGTGAATGCCCTCGGCGTGTCGGCGATGCACGGCGTTGGACGCCCTTGGTACGCGGTGTGCGCGTGTGGATGGCGACAATGGCGAGATCGAGTTCGTTATAGACGGCATCGAGCGCGGCGAGTCCCCTCCGCAGCACGAATTCCTCCTCGAAGGCGACCTCGAGCGCATCGAGCGACCGGTGAGAGACGCGGATCAGCGTGATCGCATCGGCGAACCTGCCGAGTAATCCATCGAAATCCGGCTCAGCAATCCGCACGGACCGTCTGCGGACAGCCGAGGACATCCGAGAAGAGCGTGATCGCGACGTGCGAGTAGAATCTCGCCGTGTAGCAGTACCCATGATCGGCCTCCAAACCAGGCTGGTTGTGGTAGGTCCTCGTCGGTGTTATCAGCACCGGCGGGGGCCGCCTCGGATGGCGGAGGCAGGCTCAGCCGAAAACGGGGGTAAGCTGGGGAATCGAGCCGGATCAATCCCTGCAATATCAGTAGCTTACGTAGCTATTGTGAGTCCGGCCCCGGGCATTCTGGAAGGTGATACCTAACCTTACCTACCTGTTTACTCCTGTATGGCACGATGGGAGTCGGTGCCCATGCTGCTACTTGGCTGTCTTCGAACGCGAGTTGCAAGGAGGTCAGCGACGCACTGAGCGCTACGGCAAAGAGTTATAATCCATAACCGAGCCACCTCGAAACCGATTCAACGTCCCCTAGATTGAGTTCGGATCCGCGCCCTCTCCTACCCTGGCGGGAGGAAGTCCGCCTCAACGGCTTCTATGAGAGTGGGCCTCTTGCGGTCCAAGGCCCGCCGTATTTCTTCGGTCAGCGCCGTCGGGCCGGCTGCACGCATTCCTTCGGCACCGAACGCTCGCGCCACCGCCAGGAAGTCGGGATTAAGCGCTACGACGCCAACGGGCGGTATGCCGGCCAACTGCATGTCGTCGCGGATCTGTCCCAGGGCGGAGTTGTTCCAGACCACAACCGGCAGACTCAGCGCCAATTCGACGGCCGTCATGAGGTCCTGTAGCGTCAACTGCAGGCCGAAGTCTCCGGCGAGCGCGACGACGGGCCGCTTAGGTTGCGCGATTTTTGCGCCGATAGCGGCAGGCAATGCAAAGCCCAAAGCCCCATAACCGCAGGGATGGAACCAGCTTCCCGGCCGATCCACGGCGAAGGCGTAGTTCCCAAGGTAGGCGATCTGAGTTTGATCGCTGAAGACGACACCCTCGGGAGGTACGCTCTCGCGGATTGCGACCAAGGCGTTGAGACGCGCGCGCGCGGGGGCGTTTAGGGACCGCTCGATTTTGGCCCTATGGTTGGCGGCCGGACCTGCTTCCGTGCGCCAGCCGAGACGGCTCTTTATGCTGGTCTCGATCCCCTCGAGGCTTGCGCGCGCATCGCCCCAAACCGGGATCGCGGCGCCGTAGTGGTCCGAGAGCTTCGCCGGATCGAGGTCGATCCGGATCAGCCGTCCGGACATCGGCAGGCGGGTACCGGTATAGAAATCCGTCTCGGACAACTCGGTGCCCACCGCGACCACCACATCGGCGGCAGCGACGAGTTCCTGAGTCTCGCGGAAAGGGAGTGAAGCGCCGAGGTTTGCCGGATGATCTTCCGGCAGCAATCCTTTGCCGGCCGTTGTCGAGACGAAATATCCGTCCAGGAGATCAACAAGGCGTAGCAGCGGCTCAGAAGCCTCGCGGGCGCCTCCCCCTGCAATGATGAGCGGACGCCTCGCGGTCCCGAGCGCGGCTGCTGCCCGGTCGATTGCATCTTGCGGTGGCAAGGGGCGAGCGTCAGGGGTGGCAAATCGCTCGGGCTTCAAATCCGTCGGCTCGGCCAATAGGTCCAATGGAATCTGCAGGTACGCGGGTCGCGCGCGGCCGGTACGGAAGGTCGCGAACATCGCCCGCAGATGATCACGAACGTCCTCAGCTGAAGATGCGGCTCGCGCCAGCCCTGCGACACCGGCGCCGAGTGCCAACTGGTCGGCGACCTCGTGCAGAACCCCCCATCCCTTGCCCAATGAGGAACGTACCGGCGCGCTCGCCACGACGATCATGGGCACCGAATCGGAATACGCTTGCGCCATGGCCGTCAGCGCGTTGGTCATTCCTGGACCCGAGATCACGAATGCCGCCGCGGGCCGTCCTGTCACGCGCGCGTAGCCGTCCGCGGCGAAGCCCGCGTTCTGCTCATGCCTGACGAGAACATGGCGCATGCCGGTCAGCGCCAGCCCGCGATATAACTCGAGCGTATGCACGCCGGGTATGCCGAACACCACGTCGATACCGTTGGCGGCCAGTAGCTCGACAACGTAACGACCAACGGTCGAAGTGGCGCTCATGTGTTTTATATTGACACGCTAAGATAAAAATGCAAAGTTTGAGGGCTATGAAATTCTCGCCACTCGTCGAGCGCATCAGCGGTGATGGCTCCGACGCATGGGTCACCCATTATCAGGCGGCAGCCGCACGGAGCCGCGGTGAGGACGTCATCGTACTGAGTATTGGGGATCCCGATCTCGAGCCCCCTTCCGGGGTCGTCGATCGGGCGATCGAACGGCTGCGGGCCGGGGATCTCCGCTATACGCCGGCGTCCGGTCGCCGCCCGCTCTTGGAGGCGATCGCGCGAGCGCACACGGCGCGGACCGGTCAAGAGGTGTCGCACGAGAATGTGGTGTATCTCGCGGGTGCGCAGAACGCGCTATTCGTTGCTTCGATGTGCCTCGCGGGCCCGGGCGACGAGGTCATTACATTTGACCCGATGTACGCGACGTATCCGGCGACGATCGAGGTTTCCGGGGCACGGATGATTCGGGCCGCAACCGGTGCGGGGTTTCGTCCCGACATCGGCGTGCTCGAGTCCCTGGTATCGCCCCGGACGCGTGCCATCCTGTGGACTACTCCCTCCAACCCGAGTGGCGTGATCATCAATCAGGCCGAGTTGGGCGCCATCGCGGAGATCGCCCGGCGGCACGACCTGTGGTTGATCTCCGATGAGGTGTACGCGGGACTCGCGCCCGGCGGCCGTGCTCCGAGCCTTTCTGCAACCCTGCCCGAACGCGTGGTGACCCTCGGTAGTCTCTCGAAGTCCCACTCTTTGCCGGGATTGCGGGCGGGGTGGCTCGTCGGTCCACGAGATCTTGTGAGGCACGCCGAGGCACTGGCCATGTGCATGCTCTTCGGGCTGCCAGGCTTTATACAGGAGGCTGCTATTGCGGCACTGTCGGTGGCCGCTGAGGCGGAGCATCGCATCCGCGAGCTCTGCAACACGCGGCGCGACCGGATGCTGATGGGACTTCGCGGCATTCACGGCATCCGACCCACCGTCCCGGAGGCCGGCATGTTTATGTTAGTAGATGTGTCTGATACTGGCTTGTCCGCGTCTGAATTCATGCGCGCGCTGTACGAGCGGCAGCGGGTATCGGTGATGGATGGAGCCGCGTTCGGACACCGTACCCGTCAGTTCGTGCGTATCTGCTTCGCTACGGAGGAAGCGACGATCGATGCGGCGTGTGCGCGGATTCGGCAGTTTTGCGAGCAAGAGCTGCGCTGACCCTGGACTTGCGTCGGCCATAGAGGCCGTAGATCGCAAGGCCCAGGGCAACCCATATTACGAGTCGAATCCAGGTCCCGGCCGGGAGGCTCAGCATCAGTGCCACACAACTGAGAACGCCCAGCGCTGGAACCACTGGCACCCACGGAGTGCGGAACGGCCTACGAGCCCCGGGGGCGATGCGACGCAGGATCACCACGCCGGCACACACCATCGCAAACGCGAGCAGCGTCCCAATCGAGATCAGCTCCCCAAGCAGCTCGAGCGGCACCAGGCCGGCCATGACGGTGGCGGCGATACCGGTGATGATGGTGGCCAGGTAAGGAATGCCACCCGAGCCGCTGAGGCGGCCGAAGGCCGGAGGTAAGAGTCCGTCACGAGCCATGGAGAAGAAGATCCGGACCTGCCCGACGATACTCGCCAACACCACCGAGAGCAGCCCGGCAATGGCGACAACCGCCACCAGACCTCGAAGGTAGCTGAGGGTCGCTCCTGCTCTGGAAAGCGCGAAGTAGAGTGGATCGGGCACGCCTAGTGCGCCGTAAGGGGCGAGACCAGTGACCACGACGCTGACGCTGACGTACAGCACCGTGCAGATCACCAGCGACGCGAATAGACTCCACGGCACGGTTCGTTGCGGGTTGCGGGCCTCTTCCGCGAGTGTCGATACTCCGTCGAATCCGATGTAGGCGAAGAACAGCGTGCCTGCCGCTCGGGCGACTCCCGACCACCCGAAGTGACCGAAGCCTGCCGTGTTCCGCGGGATGAACGGTCGCCAATTCTCCGGATGCACGTACCGGGCGCCGATCACGATGAGCAGCACGAGCGCGATCACCTTTGCCACGACGATCGCGGTGTTGGTGCCCAGCGACGTCCGGGTCCCTGCAAGAGCCAAAGCAGTGCAGACCACCACCACGAAGATCGCCGGCAGGTCGATCCAGGCGCCGCTCAGCGTCATATGGCCGGCAGCGTTCATGGCGAACGGAGAATGGATCAGGACTGCTGGCAGGGGAAACCCCAGATCCGCGAGCGCTGCGCTCGTATAGCCGGACCAGCTGACTGCAACCACGGAGGCGGAGAACAGCCATTCGAGTACGAGGCTCCAGCCGATGATCCAGGCTACCCCCTCGCCGAGAGTGACGAAGGCGTAGGAATAGGCGCTGCCGGAGATCGGCACCATGGCAGCGAACTCGGCATAGCAGAGTCCTGCGAAGAAGCAGGCGATACTCGCAACCACGAAGGCGAGTGAGACGGCCGGTCCGGCCTGGTGAGCCGCGACGTCACCGGTCAGGGAAAAAATGCCCGCCCCGATCGTGGATCCCACGCCGAAAGCCGTGAGACCGACCACCCCGAGTGAGCGGCGCAGGCGCGGACCCGCCTCACCGTTCGCCTCGGCGGTACACATTTCGATCGTCTTGCGCGACCAGAAGGACATTCGTTCGATCAGCCGCGGATGCTGCCCCCCCTTTCTCCCAAGGCTCTCACGACGCGCCCGCGTACGTCCAATACCCGGCGAGCCCTAAAATCTTCAGGGCCCGCCAGGACGCCACGGATGCGGATCGGGTCCGTCTGTGCAACCTTCTCCGCCTCGACCCCTGGTTCCGATGCGGAGCCGAAGCCCCTCTGTCGTCTCAGAGGTGCTTGTCAACGGTGCCTGTTGGCAAGCGCCGGAGCCGAACCCGCGACCCGCGGCTTATCAGACCGTTGCTCTACCACTGAGCTAACTTGCTGGTAGTGGCGAACGACCGTGCGGTACGCGCGAGCGCAATCTCAGCGCAAGCGCGTCAGGCGGAGCTCGAGAGCCCACTCCGCTGACATATAACAAGTGTCCACACGTTATAAACGTATATGCACAGACGCGCATGCGGACGCTTGCGCTCACGGTCCCGCACCACCGGGCAAGGGCGCGGTCAACCGGTACGCCGCAGCAGCGTTCTGCGCAAGAGGTCCCCTTCCGGGAGAAAGGTACATGACAGAGAAGTCGGCAAGGATTCTTGGGTGGTGTCTCGTCGCCGGAGGCGCTCTCTTCCTCTCCGCGCATTCTGCGCGTGCGCAGGAGGGCCCTACGCAGGCCAATCCGCTCGGGTTCTACATAGGCGCTGGGCTCGGGGTTTCGACCATCCGGCAGGACCCGGAAGCAGATACGTACGATCTGGGCATTGCACGTGGCACGGTGGGTGGGGACGTCTTCGCGGGCATCCGCCCTTTACCGTACCTCGGCGGAGAGATCGGATATCTAGACTTCGGCAGTACGCACGAATACGAGTACACACCGACTCCGTTCGCCTCCTACGACGAATCGCGGCTTCATGAATCGGCCAACGCGCCGGTTGCGTTCGCCGTGGGGTACATACCGCTGCAACCCTGGTGGGATCTTTATGTGAAGGCGGGTGGCGCCCGCTTGCACAAGTCGTGGGACGTCATCACTCCGGGTCCCTGCTCCAGTTCCTACTCATGCTCCGCGGGCTACTACCTGTCCGGCGAAGATTCGACCTGGGATTTTGCCTACGGCGTCGGCAGTCAGGTGAACTTCGGGCCGGTGGCATGGCGTCTCGAGTACGTACGCGTGAATGCCACTGGCAATCAGACTGGCGGGGATCCTGACCTGCTGTCAGTCGGGGTGAGCTGGACGTTCTTCTGAGCGGCGCTCTCCCGAGAGGCTGCCGGATCACTGGGCCTGTGTCAGCGCCGCGTCGATTCCCGCTTGGGCTAGCGGTGTCATGATGGAATAACCGGCTGCCGAAGGATGGACGCCATCGGGACTTAGACCGTGCTTGAGGCCGCCCTCGGAGTCCTTCAGCGCCGCGTAGTAGTTCACGTAGACGTACCGCTCCCGTGCCGCGTAGGCCTGTAGCCACCGGTTCAGTGCGGCAATCCGGGGTGCGGGACTCGGCAGCTGCGGATGCCACGGGAAGCGCACAGACGGCAGCACCGAGCACAGGACCACTGCAATGTGATTCGCTCTGGCGAGCTGGGCCATCGATTCGAGGTTGCCTTCGATCTGGGCCAGCGTCATGGGGCCGGTGTTCCCGGCAAGATCGTTGGTGCCCGCCAGGATGACCACCACCCTGGGATGGAGGTCGATGGCGTCTTGGCGGAAGCGAAGCAGAATCTGCGAAGACGTCTGGCCGCTGATGCCGCGATTGACATAGGGATGACCGGGGAAGGAGGTCTCGAGCTTCCATCCCTCCGTGATCGAGTCACCAATGAAGACGACGCGGCCGCTCTCGGATCCCAGTTGTCGATTCGCGGCTCGGTAGCGCGCGAGGCTGGCGAAATCCACCAGCAACTCCTGGTCGAAGTGGGTCCAATAGTTGCCAGACTGCCACGGCGCCAGGGTCCGCCCTGCCGTCGGGCCCGCCTGCTGCGGCATGGAGGGAGAGTCCTGGGCCATGGCCATGAAAGGAATGCAGAGCGCCATGAATGCCCCTAGCGGTATCAGCCGTCGATTACGCATCGCTAAAATGTCCTCGTAGTCCCAGGGACTGCCATAGTGTCGCAGGGTCGGCCCCGCTTGATTCGGCGAGCGCCGCCGCCACATTATCCGCTTCTCTGCATGTGGGAGGCCCCCCATGTTTCGACTGTTCAGGCTCTGGCGACTGGTGGCGAGCGATCTTCGCCTGCTCTGGTTCGCGCTCTGGCATCGACGCCGACCGATCTGGCTGTGGCCTGTCGCCGTGATTCTCGGCCTTTACGCGCTCGATCCGGTGAATTTCGCGCTACCTATGGCGGGGTTCGTCGACGATCTCGTTCTCGTCCCCCTCCTCGTTCACCTGGTGGTGAGGCTGCTGCCGGCGGACATCAAAACCGGATTCGCGCTTCGCTCGCAGACTTGACGCTCGCCAACGACGGAACCGGGTTCCCCTCCACCTATCCAAAGACGAAGTCCTGGTGCGGTCAGGAAGGAGATAGACGCCCCCGGTCAAACCACCCCAGGTAGCATTCGGCTTTCCCATCGATCTGGGCAACAACTGCTTCATCATGCTGACATTGTCCATTCCGCAATGCCACTTCGAGCTCCCCAGGGGCGATCTTTTCGCGCACATGCATGCCCGGCGCGACGAAAGGCCGGGTTCCTTGCCGTAGCTCCCGATCGATGCCTTGCGTGGCCGTGAGCGAGAGCGACTAAACAAACATTAATCAATTGTTAATCCCATGCTGGAAGCCCGGGTCTAGCATGGGCGCGTGTAGCTCGCGCAGCGTCGTCCTTGCGGAGACATGCTCATGCGTACTCGACTCATCGCCCTCACGGCCATCCTCGGTATGGTTGCTCTCATCGCCGCGCCCGTCGCCAGCGCGTCGCCCGGTACGACCAGTTCCTCGGGGGGCGGTGGAGGTGGAGGCCACGGTGGTGGGGGCGGCGGGGGCGGCGGCAGACATGGAGGCGCAGGGGGTGGACACTTCGCATCTGGCGGCTTCGGAGGCGGCCATCTCGGCGGGGGCCGTTTCATAGCGGACGGCTACCGAGGCGGTGGTTCTGGAGGCTATATCGCTCACGCCGACTACAACGTCCACGGTGGCTACGTTGCCCATGGTACTTACCGAGGTCAGAGTAGCTACATCGCTCGTGGCGATTACCGCGTTGTGGGGACCGACGCCGTCGGCTTAGCTCACGTTGACGCTGCGTTCAGAGGCGGGCGCGGTGGGCACATCACTTTGGTGCTTGGACCCCAAATGGGCAGTGCCGCCAAAGCCCTTCGTCTCGACCGGATGGGCAGCCCAGGCCGAGACCATCCTGCGCCGGGACACCCGCCCCGGCCGAAGCACCCGCCCCACGGCTATCTCTTGGAAAGCCCACAGGAATATGAGCCAATGTCTCTGCCCTGCAACTTCGTCCTGGCGATTCCTGCGAGCATGCCGCGCATGGAGTCGACCTTTGCCTGCCCGTGGCCGACCAAGGAGAGGAATAGGACGGCGGCTTGGGCGATTCCGCTTCAGTGACGGTCACTGCTCCATGCCCCCGCATGCTGAACTGTCCGTCCAGGGCGGATGAACACGCGTCCGCTTCTTTTCTGCGCCGCTGTCAGCCTCCTCGCGTGTTCCTGCTCGGCGCTGCGATCTCTACCGCCGGCGCAGGTATCCCCCGCGAGCCAGTTTGCGACAACCATCAGGCGCATTGAGCGCGCCGACCCGGGATCACCCGCCTCCCTTGACGCACAGCTCGCCTACGCCGGTTTTCTCCTGAGCGGACCTTCACGCTTCTCCTGCGGCGAGCATCTGAATCTCGCCCAGGAGCAGATCGGTAGCGTTGCCGCGAATCCCAAGACGCGGGTCATGTTTCCCGACGGCTGGGCGCTCCTGGCCGACCTCGAGTATCGGCAGCATCTCGCGCGAGCCGCCTGCGCGAGCAAGATGGATCGCCGGGATGATCTGTTGGCTGCCGTCGAGGCGGCGCGCCGCGCGGTCAGGCTCTATCGCGACGGGTTCGACTATCGCTCGATGGTCGTCATGCAGTTCGATGTGGCTACCACCCGCCACGCGCTGCGCGATGATACGGCCGCGCTCTCTGCCCTCAAGGAGGCGCTGCGCATGGATCGCGAGTACGGGTTCCTGGACGATGCTCGCGAGAACTACGGGCTGCTTCTGACCTGGCGCGGCGAGCCGGCCGGGGCGGCGGAGGTCGCAAAGCTGATGCGCGACTTTCCGCGGCGCCGCGTGACCTTCGAGTTCGGCTGGCATCCGATCGATACGCGGATCGCGCTCGATCGCCGCCGCGCATTGTTGAGCGACGGCCGCATCGTCCATGCTCGCGCGACAGAGGATTTCGTAGGCAGCATCACGGCCGACCAGAGCGGCGGCTGGACGGTCTCCTACACCCATCGCCTGAGCTCGTATGACCCGGGAGTCTGGCCGCACGAGCCCGCCCCAGAGGTACCGGAGCTCGTGTTCTCGCCCGCACCGCTGCCAGCGTTGGATTTCAAAGTAACAGCTGCTGGAGGCTTCGACGGTGTCACGGACCCCAAGGCCTTTGCGGGCCGCCTCGCCGCCAGGACTTCGGCTCTCATCCGTGTCGGTGCGCTCTCGGGTCATGACGGGGCCAGTGTCACGAACGATGTCCTCGCTCGGGTCGCCAGCATTCTCTCCCCCGGGATTCTCGCGGCCGCAACGGCGGAGAACTACCAGCTCGAGACCGCAATGTGGATTGGCGCGAAGCTCGAGCAGGGTGTTTGGTACGGAATCACCGCTCCTCTGTCGCTTCCAGGCGTGTCACAGCTCGTCGTGCCGCAGCGGATTGAGTTCTCCTTCAGCCGCAGGGTGCCCTGCACTTCCGCTGTAGTGGCAAAGAAGTGCGCTGAGATCGTGATTCATGCAACGCCCAATCAGACAACTCTCGACAATTTGCTCGCCGATGTGGCCGGTGGCTCACCGCAATATCGCTACATGGACTACGGTGCCGTGATCGATGCTCGAATCGTCATCGACCCTGCGACGCTGCTTCCCTACACTCGCGAGGAACGGATCTACTGGTACGTCTCTTTGGGAAAGAGCGCCGCAGACAAGATCCTGCAGTCGGAGCATGTCGTGGCCACGACGCGTTACACCGCCGCTGCGGTCCAGGCCGCCGATACCCGGTAAGGAGTCGTAGCAGCCGGAAATGGCGAGCGCAGCAGAGTATGCGGTAGTATACTTCATGAGTCCTGTATAAGCTCATGAATTACAAAGCTATTCCAGCCATAGACTGGGCCGGTGTGGCCGCGCAGCTGGACGTTGGTGGCTGCGCCGTGTTGCCGGGCCTCCTCGCCCCCGCCACCTGCCAGGAGTTGGCTGAGCTCTACGCCGACGAGAATCGCTTCCGCAGCCGCGTCGTCATGAGCCGACACGGCTTCGGGCGCGGCGAATACAAGTACTTCGCCTATCCGCTGCCCCCGCTCATCGCCGGACTGCGCGCCGGGCTTTATCCGCATCTCGCGCCCATCGCGAATGAATGGAGCCGGCGCCTGGGCGCGCAGCAGCGCTATCCGGCAACTCTCGAGGCATTCCTCGAGCGCTGTCATGCCGCGGGACAGGTGAAGCCGACGGCGCTACTGCTGCAGTACGGCCCCGACGACTACAACTGCCTGCATCAGGATCTTTACGGCGACTGGGTGTTTCCTCTGCAACTGACCGTGCTGCTCTCGCAGCCGGGCCGCGACTTCACGGGCGGAGAATTCGTGCTCACCGAGCAGCGGCCACGGATGCAGTCGCGCGTCGAGGTCGTGCCTCTCGGGCAAGGCGATGCCGTCGTATTCGCGGTCCATCAGCGACCGCTGCACGGCGCGAGGGGCGATTACCGGGTCAAGCTCCGTCACGGCGTCAGCCGCGTGCGCTCCGGTCGGCGGCACACTCTGGGCGTGATTTTCCACGATGCCGCCTGAACCCGCTCCGCTGCCGCTTCGGGAACAAGCAGCCGGCTTTGCCGTTGACTGGGGGATGGAGCACCCTGGTTGTTGAAAATACTGGCGCCGTGCCTGCTCGCGGCGATCCTGGCGTGCGGCGCACGTGTCGCCTGCGCGCAGACGCCGTCTCCGATCCAGGAGTGGCAGTATCCCGGCGGTATCGAGCTGGAGAGACTGTTCGACTCGCAAATACCCGAATGGGACCGAATCCTCGGGCTCGCCGTCTCGACGCAGCCCGCCTATAGCGGCGCCAGCCAGTATCGCGTCTCCGGCGGACCGGTCATCGACATCCGCTACCGCGACCGGATCTTCTTCTCGACCGGCGAAGGGCTCGGCGCGGATTTCCTGCAGGGTAAGCACTATCGCGTCTCGCTCTCCGTGGGCATCGACCTCGGCCGCCGCGACGAGTCGGACTACCCCCAGCTGCGGGGCATGGGAGACATTCCGAGCGCACCCTTCTTCAAGCTTTCGGGCTCCTACGTGATCTCGAGGCGTTTGCCCATCATCCTGCGCGGTGACATCAGAAAGATCGTCGGCGGCGCCTCCGGGTTGGTGGGCGATGTCGAAATCTATACGCCGCTTCCCGGCAGCTCGCGCAAACTCGTGATGTTCGCCGGGCCGTCGGTGACGCTCGCCGATCGCGAACATCTGCAGACCGGGTACGGCATCAGTCAGTTGCAGTCCATCAATTCCGGCTACCCGGTCTTCAACGCCCATGGCGGGCTGCAGTCGGCGGGGTTTGGTTTCAGCGCGACGCGCTTCTTCACGCCCCACCTCCTCGCCAACACCGATCTCTCCTGGAGTCAGCTCTTCGGCAGCGCCGGCCGCAGCCCGCTGGTGGAGCGGCGGGCGCAGGCTTCATTCGACATGTCGCTGGCGTATCGCTGGTAGCTCGTGTTGCCAACGCATACAAAACATAACTTCATTCATACTGCGTTCAGTTTTGCCGGGACCGGCCGGCCCGGCATGGATCCTGCGTGTCCCTGGATGGTTGGGGATACACGAGGATCACTTAGTGGAGAAATTCAGGTCCCTAGAACATCTCAAGGCGCGGCTGACCGTCGTGCGCTGGCATCTCGATGCCGCGACGTTGGGCAATGGCGACAAAAAGCGCCGGCACCTCGATAGTGCCAGTCTCACTTATCAGGGGGCGGTGGAGCTGCTCGCGCAGCTCGCTCTGCCCGATGCGGAGCACGCCGCGGCCACCCAACAACTCGCGGAGCTCAAGGAGCGGCTGTGGGCGGCCGGCCAGCCGGTTTAGCCGCGTGCGCCTCTCGAGCGTAACCTCGGCCAGCCCGGCTGCCGGGACCGAAAGTTGCGCCAATGGTCTCAAACTAACAGGAGCCCTGGGATGCTGTACTACGCCGTTGTATTTCTCATTGTCGCCCTGGTGGCGGGAGTCCTTGGCTTCTGGGGGCTGGCAGCCACTGCCGCCTGGATCGCCAAGGTCATCTTCGTCATCTTCCTGGTCCTCGCCCTGATCTCGTTCCTGCGACGAGCGTGACGAGGTGATTCTCGGCGCCTGGACCCCGTCCCCGTCACGCGTGTCGCCCTGGGGTGGCTTCGGACTCGCTGAAGTCCAAGGAACCCCCAGGGAGACCCGCACCTCGGGCCGGGGGGAGTTGCCAGTGCGCCACTGCATCGCCGATACTTCTGCTTCTGGATGAAAATCAGTGCGGAGGTGCTCACCCGTGTCCCTGCCCAAGAATCCCAATCAGTCGCGCCGCTCCTTCCTCACGACCGCCGCCGTGGCGGCCTCGGCCGCGATCGTCGGGCTGAAGCCTCCCGCCGCCCGGGCCGCGGGCGAGACTCTGCCGCATCTTTCCGAGAGCGACCCGCTCGCGAAGTCGCTCGGCTATCAATCGACCGCGAAGAACGTCGACCAGTCCAAGTTCCCGACCTACAAGGCCGGTGAGCACTGTGGGCTGTGCCGCTTCTTCCAGGGCACCTCCGGGGCCAGCTCCGGCTTCGGCGGCTGCCAGATTTTTGCCGGCTACGCGGTGAATGCCGGTGGCTGGTGCGCTTCCTTCAACGCCAAGAGCTGATTTCGCGCACCTTCGGGGCGCTCGCCCGTCAGTCGGGGGGCGCCCCTGCTTGTTGCGGTGCCGCTGTGCGCCGCTGACGGTGGCGCTGACCCCGTCATACCCGCCCGCTATATTTACATTCCTCGCTCGCGCTCGCGCCTGCTCGCCATCGGACTAAAATGGCGCGGCATCGCAGCATCAACGCCCGGAGGCTTCCCATGTCATTGCGAATCGGCGACCAGGCACCTGACTTCACGGCCGATACGACCCAGGGACGAATCAACTTTCACGAGTGGATCGGCAATGGCTATGCGATCCTCTTCTCCCATCCGAAGGACTTCACCCCGGTGTGCACCACCGAGCTCGGCTACATGGCGCGCCTGAAGCCCGAGTTCGAGGCCCGCAACACCAAGATCGTCGGCTTGAGTGTGGACAGCATCGAGGATCATCAGCGCTGGTCGAAGGACATCGAGGAAACCCAGGGCGCGGCGGTCTACTACCCGATGATCGGCGACCCGGAGCTCAAGATCGCGAAGCTCTATGACATGCTGCCCGCCGAGACCGCCGGCCAGGCCAAGGGCCGCACGCCGGCCGACAACGCCACCGTGCGCTCGGTGTTCATCATCGGTCCCGACAAGAAGATCAAGCTCACCCTCACCTATCCGATGAGCGTGGGCCGGAATTTCGATGAGGTATTGCGAGCGCTGGACGCCATCCAATTGAGCGCGAAGCACAACGTGGCGACGCCGGTTAATTGGAAGCGCGGCGAAGACGTCATCATTCCGACGTCCATCCCCGACGCGGAGGCGAAGACGAAGTTCCCCGCGGGCTGGAGGGCGCTGCGACCCTATCTGCGGCTCACGCCACAGCCGAAGTAACTTAGGCGTCTGGGAGGCGCGGGCGATCCATATCGCTCGCGGCTACCGTTTCTGTTCCCTTCGGGCCGCAGCCCTTCGTCCACGTTGCCTTCGTGATGATTCCCGAGGCGTCGGTGTGGACCGTGACGGTGCAGCCGGCGTAGTTGTACCCATCGAATTGCCAAGTGGCTTTCTGGCCTGCGCCCTCTCCGGCGAGGTCCACGGGCTCGCTCCACTTCATCTCGAGGTCGAGCAGGGGCTGGCCTATGTAGCCGGTGACGGTTTCGGAGGGATAGCCCTTGGGCGGCGTATCGTCGAGCAGCTCGCAGCCGGCGAGCAGCAGAGCTACGAGCGACAGGAGGAGCACACCCGGACGCATCTGCCTCACCGCAGCATCGCCTTCTGCGCCGCCCAGGCTGTGAGGAGCGCCAGCACGACACCGGCGGCCAAGGCCAGCGCAGCGCGGTGCTTCTCGTGGCTGACGAGGCGTTTGCCATCGAGCGGTGTGATCAGGAAAGGCTCACCGTGCGTGGTCTGCCCGACGACACTCTCGCGCGCCTCTTGGGAGCCGAGGCTCGCCTCGACCTGCTGCCGGGCTGCGGCGCGTGCCGCCTCCCACTCCTCGCCGTCGAGCCGGCCGTCATGGTTGCGATCGAATCTCGCCAGCAGTCCCGCTTGATCGTGTTTCCATTCGATCACGACCTTGCCGACCTCGCGCTCGATCGATTCCACGACCGAGCGGGAGCGCAACTCCCCCAGCACGGTCAGATGCGTACCCTGGCCGATCAGTCGTTCCGTGTAGCGGAATTCGCAGTCCGGGCGCCACCCTCGCCCCTCGAGGCCCGGCAGGCAGGCGGGCCGCGGCGTATCACCGTACCAGGTCTCGTGCGATGTCGGTGTCACAGCAGCTCCAACCGGTCCGACCAGACACTCGCTGTCGCCGTCACTCAAGGAGAATGGCGCGACGCTGCTTGCGCTGTCAATGACACGCCATGATTTGCTGTTGTTGCCGTTGGGGGTGTGGCGCTCGATCCTGTAGTCCCACCACACGCACGGTAAGCCACTCAAAGGCGCGGTGATCGGCCCTTCGGGCGGCGGTCCCGCCCTGCCCTCCAGGTGCACGTAGCCTTGTGCCGCCGAGCGGATGCGCGCCAGGGGCGTATCGGCCGCAAACCGGTCACGGCGCAAACTGAGGAAGAGCCAGTAGATGGCGTAGACGGTAGCCGCCGCCAGCAGCAGCGCAAGGATGAGGAAGTGAGGCTCGAAGCCCGCCGAGCTCATTTACTGAAGGCGAGACCGATGTCGACGTCACCCTTCTGCGCGGCGTCGAACTTGAGCAGCCGCTCCGGCGCAAAACTGAACATGCCGGCGACCATCGCATCGGGGAAAGTCTCGATGCGGACATTCTGTGCGTTCACCGCATCGTTGTAGATCTCACGCCGGTCGGCGATCGCGGTCTCGAGCGCGCTGACACGCGCGGAGAGATTGCGGAACATGGTATCGGCTTTGAGATCGGGATAACGCTCGGCAACGGCGTAGAGATTGGCGAGGCTGCCACGCATGGCTCCCTCCGCCGCACTCACCGAGCCGACATCGCCGGAGTGGCGCGCCGAGTCCACCTGGGACCTTGCCTGGGTGACGCGCTCGAGCGTTTCCCGCTCGTGCTGCATGTAGCGCTTGCAGACCTCCACCAGCTTGGGCAGCTCATCGTGCCGCTGCACCAGCAGCACATCGATGTTGGACCAGGCCAGTTTCACCTCGTTGCGCGTACGCACGAGGCCGTTGTAAATCGTGACCGCGTACCCGATCAAGAGGACCAGGAGCAACACGAAAATAATGCCGGCTGTCATACCTCACCCCGAACCGAGCAGCAGGAGTGCTCGCAACCATCGTGTAGTGTCCCAGAGAGCCCACCGCAGCCGCCATCGGCGGCCGCTCGAACTGTGCGCGCGGTAGCACTTCACCACCGCGGAACGTGATCCGGGAGCCAGTTTGCGCCCGCGCCCGACAAGCTGGAGCGGCGCTGAAAGTTGGCGCACAATAGCCTGCTGTCGGGTCGGAACCTCGCACCAGTCGGGGGCGCGCACACATGCTGCTCCGGCGATCCTTTCGGTCCCAGCCTCGGGCGGAGGCACGCGGACCGTTTGCGCCGTTCGGAGTCCCCCTGGCGCTCAGCTGGGCGCTTCTCGCCTATGCCGTAGTGGCCGTAGCGGCCGGCAGCGCGTTCGCGGCGCTCAGAATCCACGCCGACTACCAGCAGGTGATGCAGAGCGAGGCCGCAAGCCTGCGTGGGGTGACGGCGGCTTTGACCAGCGCCGCTCTGGCCATGCTCGATGATGGCATGGGCGCCTCACGCGCCGCGCTGAGTGAGGTCCGTAGCGCCGGCGGACTCGATGGCCTTTCGGGGGGCGAGGCAGGCCTCGCGCTGCGGCGTCACCTCACCGGCGGCACTTATGTGCGCTCCCTCTTCCTGGTGGACGCCGGACATGCTGTGCTCGCAAGCCGCACGCGCGTGCTGGATGACAAGAGCGCTCCGGGGTATCTCGCAGGCCTCACCACCGCCACTGGCATCTGGGTAGGCGCCCCCATGCGCGATCCGGAGGATTCTGCCCGCTGGGTCGTCCCGGTCGCGCGGCAGGTGCAGACGGGTCCGGCTTCGAGGGGTTGGGCGGGTGCGCTCATCAGCTTCGCCGGCCTCGAGCAGCTCAGGCAGCGGTTCGGAGAAGTGGTCAGCGAGCAGGGGCTGGTCGGGTCCGACGGCACCATCCTCGCGAGCGTCGATAACCGATACAACGGCCGCAGTGTCTCGCAGAGCGCACTCTTCCGCCGCGGCGTCGCGACCGGAGAGCGCGGCGGAATCGTCGCGGGCCAGGGCGAGTTCACCCGTAAGACGATGCTCTCCGCCTACTCGCCGTTGCCGGGCTACCCCATCCTGGTGGTCGCCGGGCAGTCCGAGGACAGGGTCCTGGCAGGCTGGCGGGTCCGGCGCAGTCAGTTGATTGCCGCCACCGCTGCCTTCAGTGCCCTCATCCTCGTCCTCACCGCCGTTCTCAATCACTATATGCGTGAGCTGCGCACCCGCGAGCGCGACTACAACACCCTGGTCGACAGCGCGCGGTTCGGTGTGTTCCTGCTCGAAGGCGATCGGTTCGTGGACGCCAACCGCACTGCGGCAGTCATGTTCGGACTCGAGAACGAGCGCGCGGCCATCGGGCTCACGCCCTGGGCGCTCTCTCCTGAGTTGCAACCGAATGGGCAGCCCTCCGAGGAGCTGGCGCGGGAGCGGATACTGACCGCGGCCCGCGAGGGCGGCCTCACCTTCGAGTGGACGCACAAGCGGGCCGATGACGGCAGCAGCTTCCCCGCCGAGGTCGACCTCTCCAGTCTCAGTACGGAAGGCACCACACTCGCGCTCGCCCTCGTGCACGATGTCACCGTGCGCAAGCGCGCCGAGGAGGAGCTGCGGCGAGTCACCTCCGAGCTGCTGCGGTCGCAGGACGAGGAGCGGCGGCGGATCGGCCGGGATCTGCACGACTCCACCGGCCAATCGCTCGCGGCGCTCGAGATCGATCTCGCCCAACTCGAGCACGAGGCGGAGAAGCTCTCCGCGGGCGGCCGCGAGCAGCTCGAGCAGTGCATGAGCCTGGCGCGGCAATGCTCGGTCGAGATCCGCACCGCCTCCTACCTCCTGCATCCGCCGCTCCTCGATGAGCTCGGGCTCTCGAGCGCGTTGCGTTGGTTGGCTGACGGCCTCAAGGCGCGCAGCGGGCTCGAAGTCAGGTTGGCGCTGCCCGAGCAGCTACGGGGGGTCGCACCCGAGGAGGAGCTCGCCCTCTTCCGGGTGGCGCAGGAGGCCCTCACCAATGTGCAGCGCCACGCCTCGAGCCCCTGGGTGGCGATGCGGCTGCGGGCCGCGCCTGGGAGTCTCGTGCTCGAGATCGAGGATGCCGGTCGTGGCATGCCGGCGGCCGAAGCCAGCGACCCGGCGTCCTCGGGACGGTTTGCCGGGGTCGGTGTCGCGGGCATGCGCGAGCGCATCCGCCAGCTCGGGGGCACGTTTGAAGTCGAATCGACCGCGAGCGGGACGCTGGTCCGCGCTTGCATACCGCTCTCGGGCCGAGCCAACACCGGGCAGGACGCGGCAAGGCTTGCCTCGTGACGCCGGTTCGAATTCTGATTGCGGACGACCACGAGCTCGTGAGGCGCGGCATCGCCGCGCAGATCTCGCACCATCCCGGCTGGCAGGTGGTCGCGGAAGCCGCCAACGGCCTCGATGCCGTGACGCTCGCCCTCGACTTGAAGCCCGATCTCATCGTGCTCGACCTGACCATGCCCGAGCTCAACGGCCTGGGCGCGGCGAGCCGCATCATCGCCTCCTGGCCCGAGGCGCGCATCGTGATCCTGACCGTCCACGAGTCGGAGCAACTCGTGCGTGAGGTGATCGCGGCGGGTGCCCAAGGGTATGTGCTCAAGTCGGATGCCGGGCGCATCCTGATGGCGGCACTCGAGACGCTGCTCGCGGATGGCTCCTTCTTCACCCCCAAGTTTGGCCGGAGGGTTCTCGACGGTTATCTGCGTCAGCCCACCGCGGCCGAGGAGCCCGGCACAGGCGGATTCTCCGTGCGCGAGCGCGAGATCGTGCAGCTCCTGGCCGAAGGCAAGAGCAACAAGGAAGTGGCGGCGGCGCTCGGAATCAGTGTGAAGACCGCCGAGACCCATCGCAGCAACATAATGCGCAAAGGGAGATTCGGCTCTCTCGCCGACCTCGTGCGCTACGCCATCCGTAACCGCATCATCGAGCCTTGAGTCGGCTGCTGGCCGCGCCCGTACCCAATCTCCCCAGGGGCGATACCGACAATCCTCCATTCGCGGCGCGTGCTCGAGCGGCTATGGTAGCGGGCTCATTCCGACCTGAAGCGCTAACCCTCCCTTGCCGTGACGCACCCCGCCGATCCCGTCGTCGCCGCACTTGCCACCGCTGTCGCACTCTTCACCTCCTACGGCTGCCTTCCCGCCGCCATCTGGGTGTCGAGCCTGCGCCCGCCGGGCACCGCTATGCGGATCGCGGGCAACACCCTGGCGCTCGGTGTGGGTCTCTGGTCGGCGTGCATGCTCGAGGCCGTGGCGCTCAGTCCTCACGGCTGGCCGTATTCCGGATTTACCGGCGGCCTTACACCGCTCGCGCTAGCCTGCTCGGGTCAACTCTGCGCCCTTGCCTTCATCGCTGGCCGCGATCCTGACCTGCCCGCCATCGTCGGCAGCGCCTTCAGTTTTTCGGCGGCGCTCTGGGGCACCCAGTGGTCGATCACCCAGGCTAACGGTGGGCTTCTCGGCTCGCCCGCGGCTGGCGCGTGGACTGCCGGCTGGTTGATCGTTGCATTCGGTGCATTCGCGACCGGCCTCTGGCTGGCATTCGGCCGCCACCGCACGCCGCAGGTCTCGAGGATTACGCGCGTGGTCCTCGCAGTCCTGATCGCCAGCGCCATTCTCGCGCTCGGGGCAGGCATACCGTCGACATGGCGGCACCCGGGCGCCCCCTGTTGCACCGCGCCCCTGCTCAGCAGGCGGCTGGTCGCCGTGACGATCGCAGCGGTCGCCGTCTGCGCGCTCATCGTCAGGCACCTGATCGTGACTTTCCAACACCAGCTCGACGAGCACGTGAGCCGCAGCCGCCACGACCTGGCGGAAGCGCACGCCCGCCTGCACCACATCGCCACCCACGACCCGCTCACCGGGCTCCCCAACCGCAATCTCCTCAAGGAGCGGCTGGCGAGATCGCTCGCCGAACGGCATCACCCGGGGCGAACGATCGCCATCGCGGCCATCGACCTCGATCGGTTCAGCGCCGTCAACCACTCTCTCGGCCACGGGGTCGGCGATGGCGTGCTGATCGACATCGCCCATAGGCTGGAGTCGGCGGTACCGGTTCCCCACACGCTGGCCCGGGTCGGCGGGGACTCCTTCGGGCTCCTCATCGACAGCACGACCGCGCGCATGGAAGCCCATGCGATCACGAGCGCGATGCTGGCCGCGCTGGAACAGCCGTTTCTCGTCAATGGCGAGGAGATCCGGATTCGCAGCAGCATCGGCGTGAGCGTATTCCCCGACGATGCACGGCGCGGCGACGATCTGCTGGCGCATGCGGAGGCGGCGCTCGTCAGCTCCAAGCGGCATGGCGGCGGCCGTGTCCTTTTCTTCGAGCCAAGCATGTCGGATTCCATGCAGGAGCGTCTCGCGCTCGAGAACGACCTGCGCCGGGCGCTGGCGGCGCGCGAGTTCGAGGTCCACTACCAACCGCAGATTTCGACTCGCACCGGCAGGATTCTCTCGGTCGAGGCGTTGCTGCGCTGGCGTCATCCGCAGAAGGGTCTCATCGCGCCGAGCTCCTTCATCCCGCTCGCGGAGCAGACCGGCCTCATCGTGCCGCTCGATGCCTGGGTGCTGCGCGAGGCCTGCCGTCAGGCACGCCTCTGGCTCGCCGAATCCGGCGTCAACTTCAAGGTTGCCGTCAATCTCTCGATGATGCAGTTTCGCTGCCCGGATGCCCTGGAGACCATCGTCGAGGCGGTGAATGCCGCCGGACTCGACCCGCGGAGCCTGGAAATCGAGCTGACCGAGAGCGCGCTGATGATCGACCCGGACAGGTCGGCGAGCGCACTGAAGCTGCTGCGCTCCATGGGCATCAGCATCGCCATCGACGATTTCGGCACCGGCTACTCGAGTCTGAGCTACCTGCGGCGGCTGCCGATCGACAAACTGAAGATCGATCGCAGCTTCGTCAGGGATCTGCCCACGAGCCCGACGGACGAGTCGATCGTGCGTGCCATCGTCTCGCTCGCCCATAGTGTGGGCCTGCAGGTCGTCGCCGAGGGCGTGGAAACGGCGGAGCAGCTCGAGCGCATCCGCGCTCTCGACTGCGATCAATGGCAGGGCTACTACTGCTGTCAGCCGCAGCCGGCCGCCGAGCTCGCCGAGCGCCTGCTGGGAGACGTCGGTATCTCTTCCACCGGGCTCCGGGCCGCCCTGAGCCGTGCTTCCCGTCGCCTGGCTCCCTGAAGATATAATAAGACCGCGCCGCCGCCGGCCGGCTATTCCAATAGATAAGGGGACCTATGCGACTCCATCGCCTCGCGCTTTTGGGAATACTTTTTGGACTGTCTGGAGCGGCGCTCGCCGCCGGCACACCGGTTAACAACGACCCGTTGCACCCAAGCTGGCTCGACACTGGCGTGAGCCCGGCGCAGAGCTTCTTCCAGTACGCGAATGGGGGCTGGCGCAAGAGCCACCCGATTCCCGCGGCCTATTCCTCCTGGGGTACCTTCAACATCCTCCAGGTCCAAAATGAGAAGATCACCCGGCAATTGATCCAGGACGCCGCCCAAGGGCATGCGGCGCCGGGCAGCGCCGCGCAGAAGGTGGGTGACTTCTACGCCAGCGGCATGAACGAGAAGCTCATCGATCAGGTCGGCCTGGGCCCGCTCTCTCCCGAGCTCGACAGCATCGCCGCTGTCAAAGATCTCCCCGGCCTGGAGCGGGAGGTTGCTCACCTGCAGATGATCGGCGTTGACGCCATGTTCGGCGTCGGCGAGATGCAGGATTACAAGAATTCCAACCAGGTAATCGGAGTGGCCGGCCAGGGCGGCCTCGGGCTGCCGGATCGCGACTACTATCTCAAGCAGGATCCCAAGTCCAAGCAGATCCGTGCCGAGTATCTCGCGCACCTGACACGGACCTTCCAGCTCCTCGGTGACGGCCGGGATCTGGCGGCACACGAGGCCAATACGGTCATGGCGATAGAGACCAACCTCGCCCGGGCCTCGATGTCACGCGTCGAGCAGCGCAATCCGCGCGCGATCTACCATGTCATGAGCCTGGCGCAGCTCGATCAGAGCACACCCAACTTCTCGTGGGGCGACTATTTCCGGGAGATCGGCTATCCCCGGATTCAGAGTATCAATCTTGCCATGCCGAAGTTCTTCGGGGCCCTCGGCAAGGACCTGCGCAGCGTGCCGCTCGACCAATGGAAAGTCTATCTGCGCTGGCAGCTGATCGACGCTTTTGCGCCCTACCTCTCGAAGCCGTTCGTCGATGAGAATTTCAGGATGCAGTCGGTGTTGAGCGGAGCGCAGAAGCAGCTGCCGCGCTGGCAGCGCGTCGTGAGCGCCGAGAACGATGCGCTCGGCTTCGCGATCGGTCAGCTCTACGTGCAGAAGGAGTTCCCGCCCTCCTCCAAGGCGCAGGTGCTGGATATCCTGCACAACATCCGCGCGGCGCTGAAGAGCGATCTGGCGACGCTCTCCTGGATGTCACCCGCGACCCGCCAGGCGGCAATTACCAAGCTCGACCTCATGGGTGAGCGCATCGGCTACCCGGACAAGTGGCGCGACTACTCGAAACTGCGCATCGATCGCGGGCCGTACGTGCTCAACGTGATGCGCGCGAACGAGTTCGAGCAGCGGCGGGAATTGAACGAGGTCGACAAGCCCGTGGACCGGACCGAGTGGTTCATGACACCGCAGGAGGTGAACGCCTACTACGACCCGCCCATGAACAATATCAACTTCCCGGCCGGAATCCTGCGGCCCCCCTTCTTCGATGCGAAGGCGCCGGCGGCGCTCAATTACGGCGCCATCGGCTGGGTCATGGGCCATGAGACGACCCATGGCTTCGATGACCAGGGGTCGCAGTTCGACGGGCACGGCAACCTCAAGAATTGGTGGACGCCCGCGGATGCCAAGAGCTTCCACGCCGCGACAACGTGTATCTCGAATCAGTTCGCGGGCTACACGGTGGACGGTGGCCTGCATCTGCAAGGGAAGCTCGTGACGGGGGAGGAGACGGCGGATCTCGGCGGTCTCATGCTGGCCTGGCGCGCGTTCCATGCCTCCAGCGCTTACAAGAGCGCGAAGACCATCGACGGCTTCACGCCGGACCAGCAGTTCTTCATCGGCGCGGCGCACGTCTGGGCCGACAATACCCGGCCGGCGGAAGCCCGCCGCCTGGCCACGATCGACCCCCATGCGCCGGCGCAATACCGTGTGAACGGTACGCTTGCGAACGTGCCGCAGTTTCAGCAGGCGTTCCATATTCCCGCCAACAGCCCGATGGTCAACGCTCACCGGTGCGAGATCTGGTGAATGTGAGATCGAGGTCGAAGCGGCGGAAGGATCCGCCGCACGACCCGCGCGTGGCTGTCTATCAGCCGTTCACGACGGCCATACAGAAGCCGTCATAGCCCTTCGAGCCGACCGTCTGGATGGACGTCGCCGTGACGCGTGGCTCCGCCGCAATGTCCTCGTAAAGCTTACGAACGGCACGCACCGCCGAATCGCGTGACGCCGAATCAATCACTCTGCCGTCGCGCACGACGTTGTCGAACACCATGACGCTTCCGGGCCGCGATAGCTTGAGGCAGCCGCGAAAGTAGTCCGGATAACCTTCCTTATCGGCATCGATGAAGAAGAAATCGAACGTGCCGGTGAGGGCCTGCAGCAGCTCGAGTCCCGGGCCCACCCGGACTTCCGCCACCTGCGCCAATCCCGCGTGGGCGAGATTGCTGCGTGCGACCTCGGCATGCTTGGAGCTGTATTCGAGACTGATCAGGCGACCGCCCGGCGGCAACGCTCGCGCCATCCAGATGGCGCTATAGCCGCCCAACGTGCCGATCTCCAGAATGCGCTTCGCGCCCATGGCGCGCGCCAGAAGGTTGAGCAGCTTCCCCTGCGGAGCGCTCACGGCGATCTCAGGCAGCCCGCCCGCCCGGCTCGCCGCGAGGGATGCGGCCAGCGCCTCGTCCGGCTGCACGATGAGGTCGCTCAAGTAGTCGTCGACGGCGGTCCAGGTCTTCTCGCTCATGGTTTTCCTTTCAATGCCCGCCAGTTCTTTTCGGCCTGCGCCAAATAGGTCTGGGGCGAGTCGAGGAAGTAAGCCAACGGGGTTGCTGAAGTGAAGCAATACAGCTTGTGAGTGTCCGTCCCTTGCGCGTGTGCCGGCGTGGCTGATAGCGCGCATCCGAAGAGCAGGGATATCGCCCGTCCAGCCCAAGCCTTTTCACTCATTCCCCCACTCTACCTCTATCCCCAGTGTGGCGGAAGCGTCACGGGACGTTCGGCGCCGAGAGGAGCTCGGGTACTATGGGCTCCAGGATTATCCGCAGCAGAAGTGAGAGCACATCATGTCGATCGACAAGGTCCTGTATACGGCACACGCAAAGGTCACTGGTGGTCGCGATGGCCGCGCCACCTCCTCCGATGGCCCGCTCGACCTGAAGCTCGCTACACCCCGCGAGTTAGGTGGCGCAGGGCAACCCGGCACGAATCCGGAGGCACTGTTCGCAGCCGGCTATTCCGCATGCTTCATTGGCGCCATGAAATTTGTGGCCGGGCGCGAGAATATCCACCTACCGGGCGAGGTGGTCGTCGAGGGTAGTGTCGGCATCGGCCCGATCCCAAACGGCTTCGGCATCGAAGCGACTCTAAAGATTTCCGTGCCAGGTATGTCGCGCGCCGACGCTGAATCACTCGTGCAGAAGGCGCATATGGTCTGTCCGTATTCGAACGCCACCCGCGGCAATATCGACGTGCGACTGATCGTCGTGTGAGCGACGACACCCGCCCTGCCAACTCCGGGCATGGTCCGATGTCATTCGGCGCTCACTTTCAGAGCGCGGGCTTTGTGGCCTAGGCAGTTATATCGATGAAGATACCGATCTCGATGTTCTGCCCACCGCTTCCCGAGTTGGAGGCGCTAGCTGTCGACGATGACGTGGACGAGGCTGAGGACGCCGCCCCCGCGTCATGGTGATGGCCGTGCCCGTGATCGTGGTGACGACCATAGGTTTGGCCACCGGTGCTGAGTGCCTGACTCAGCTGCTGCAGGAAGTTTTGCAACGCCGCTGTAATGCTGCTGCTCGTGGCCTGGGTACCGCTCGTCGCGGAAGTCCCCGAACCACTGGCAGAGCTCTGGGAGGCGCTCGTATTGACGCCGGCGGCTTGCAGCAGCGCTGCGAAGTCGGCTTGAAGCGTCTCTAGAGCGTCCTGCAGGCTTGGCGTTGCGGCGCTGCCACTCACTGGGATGGTGCTCGAGGCGCCACTACTGGAGGAAGTGCTGGTCGCGGGGCTCGTTGTAACGACGGGCGTGGTCGGGACAGACGTCGTAGTCACGGGCGTCGCAGAGCTCGTTGACGTGCTTGCTGCTGGACTGGTGGCACTCGAGGCCGTGGAGCCCGTCGCGGAGGCAGTCGCCCCACTGCTCGCCGGAGATGCCGACGAGGGCAACCCCTGGGCGAGCTGGCTCAGCCCGGAGGAGAGAGCGCTTGCGGGGCTGCCGCTGTTGCCCACGCCAACCCCTGTGACTGGACTGCCTGTCGAGGCTGGTGCTGCTTCGGCGGCCTGCTGTATAGCGACTGACAGCGCATCGAACAGCGCAGAGAGGAACTGCGTCAGTGCTTGGTCGAATGCCGCGTTCGACCCGCTCTGCCCCGAGTTGCCGCCGCTCTGGCCTGCGGGCGCTGTAGCGGCGCTCGAGCCGGAGGTACTCGACATAGCCCCGACAGACGAGCCGGTGCCGGATGCGGCCCCAGTGCCACCTGCGCTACTCACAACCGACGCACCGGTCGCGGAGCTCGCGCCGCCCTGGGAGGCGGCGGTGCCCAGATCGGTCTGCACCTGGCTGATGGCCTGGAAAACGGCGCTCAACAATTCATGACCGAAGCCGAAACCGTGGCGCGCGGCATTCGGTGAGGCAGTCGAGCTGACAGCGGAGGTACTCGACTGGACAGCACTGCTCTGCTGAGTGCTGTTGGGATTGGCGACCCCCTGCTGACCGAGCAGGGCAACGTTGATGCTGAGCGACATTGCCGAATCCTCGATTATGTGAAAGTCGAGAGTGTTAGCGGCAGGCGCGGCCGGATATTGAGGGCGTCGCGAGATAACTGCGTCACAAATTGGATATGCTCAGCCTGCCGAATGAACGCCCGTTCCCACAAGCAGACGAGTCAGCGACCCGATGGCACCAACGCCACGCAACCGGTCGGCCCGGCTCCGGTTGTGTTCAATCAACGGATGCTGAGATATTACGATCGACGGCTGGAGTTTACCTGCAACCTCGCGCTCTACGCGGCAGAGGAGGCCTAGTTGGATAGATATTGCTTCAGCTTGGCTTCGGTTTTCTGCCAGGCATCGGCGGCCGTCTTGGCGTCGTAGTTACGACTGTCCTCGTCGATAAAATCGTGGCCATCGCCGGGGTAGGTAACCAGTTCCAGCGGTGCGTGCGCAGCCTGGGCGGCCGCGCCAATGGCCCGGGCGGTATCGATCAGGCAACAGTCCTTGTAGGAATCCGCCTCGCCGGCAAACATCAGCACCGGCACCTGGATGCGGCCGACGACCGCTGGAATGTGGTCCTCGAACAGCCGGGTCAGTGGATACATCACCACCACGGCCGCAACCGTGTTCTGCTGGCTTGTTGCGAAAGCTAACGCCTGACCACCGCCCAGTGAGAAACCGACCACTCCGACCTTGCCCGGAAGTACATTGGCAGAATGCTGCAGCTTGTCTATTCCAGCCTTGATCCCGGCGCCGTGATCCAAACGCACCCCGACCGAGCGCTAGGGCAGGCTCCAACGAAAATCTTGCTGGATCCGCAAGCCAGTCAGCGTGGTACTCGAAACTGATTGCTTCTCCGCCGCGTCGCGTATGACTGTGCAGCGTCCCAATGCGCTTCAGTCCCGATGCGAAGTCGATATGGACCTCAATGTCAGCCACGATTGGTCTCGGGTAGGCGACGCAATCGAATTCGCTGCGGCAACTTCTCGCCGGCCAGGGCAACGCCGGCAGCGTCGCGACTTACGTCAGCGACCTGGCTCAGCTCATCGAGAAATCCGAGCGCTTGGAGCACAGCAGCATAGATGCCGATGCCGACGGTGGCATCGCCCTGTTCGACCCGCTGAAGAGTTGGTCGGCTGGTAAAGGCGCGTTCCGCGACAACCCCGGCCGGGAGCCCGCGACGGCGTCTCGCATCTCGCAGGTCGTGCCCGAGCTTGCGCAGGAGGCTCCTGCTGCCAAATCCTCCGTGGGTATATATACCTACGGGAATTTGGCAGCAGGACCAAGCCCCCACAGAGCGTACGAATCAGCTTTCCACAACCCCCCGTCGAAGCATGGTGGTAACTTCTGTGAGGCAATGATTCCACGCGTTCGCGAGGGACCATTCGTATTGGGACACGCCGAATGCGTCGTCGATCCAGAAGAACTGCGAGGGTTCATCTGGATTCCATCGCTCGACCACGTGGCGGGGCTCACTGGCGGACGCAATCGCTTTTATTCGCGTCAGCGACAGATCGCTAGACCACCTCGAGGTCGCCTTCGAAGAGCAGTCGCTATTGCGAATGGGGCTTGCCGCTTTGGATGCGGTCTATACCGAGATCGACTTGGCATCCATCGCTCTCTCCAAGCACGTGCCACCCTGAGCGTGAGGACGAAAAAGTCGCACCAGTGGTGCGACAAACTCTGTCCAACTGGATCTCACTGTGTCCAACGCCGTATTAGGACATCTCCAATGACATCCAACTCTGATGTAGGGTGCGGACGGTATGTTCATTTGGCGCATGGTGTTTTGAGTCGGATTCACTCAGACTTCGCGGTATTTCTTGCCAGGAGGCCTCATGCGGCCAGCTAGTAGCTTCATTGTCTTTGCGGACGAGAGCGGCGATCATGGTCTCGCGCGGATCAACGCCAATTACCCGATATTCGTCCTATCCTGCTGTATCTTCAGAAAGGACGAATACACCGACCGCGTGTGCCCCGCTCTGCAGCGATTCAAGCTGCGCTGGTGGCCCCACGATGCCGTGGTATTGCACAGTGCACAGATCAAGCGGCGGGCGCCGCCGTGCGGGTTCTTGCAGGAAAAGGATCGTCGAGAACGGTTCATGAGCGATCTGACGAGGACGTTGGAAGACATGCCGTTCGCCTTGATCGCTGGAGTGATCCACAAGGAACGCCTCAAGCAACGTTACTCGGTCCCCGAGAATCCGTATGCACTCGCCCTGAAATTTTGCATGGAGCGAGCCTATTCCTACCTATGCGACCACGAAGAGGCCGAATCGGAGCTGCATTTCCTCGTCGAAAGGCGGGGCAACATAGAGGATGCCGAGCTCAGGCTGGTATTTCGACGTGCCTGCGACGGCCGCAGTCATTGGGAGCAAACCCCGGGCTTCTCGATAGAGTTCGTCGATAAAAAGGCGAATCTTGCTGGACTACAGGTTGCCGACCTTGTCAGTACACCGATTGGCCGTCACGTACATCGTCCCGAACAGCTCAACCGGGCATTCGAGATGATTCGCAGGAAGTTTTGGTGCTCGCCGGCCGGCGGGCAGCGAGGCTGGGGGTACGAAGTATTCCCCTAGATAGCAAAAGGCCCCGGTCTGCAGACCGAGGCCAATTACCGATCGGGAACAGAACCCCAATCCAGTGATGCATATTATGGGAACGAATTACTGCCAATGCAAGCCCGACCCTGCACGTGCCCATTTTGGGGATCTGCATCACGAACTCAGCGTGTACTGAGCGGAGACAGAGCCCTATGAAAGCTCGTGGCGCTAGTAATCGACGTCGCGGCACCAACGACTACGCCGACGTTGGCAATCGAGCCTCTGAGAGCATGCTCGTGAAGGCACAGCTCGTCAGCAGAATCGCTGAACTGCTGGCTGAGAGAGGCTTGACTCCCACCGAGGCCGTAACCCTGCTCGGCGTTCCGGAACTGAAGCTAGCCAAAATGCTCCGCGGCCAATTCGGCGGATTCTCCTTGTACGAGCTGCTGAAATGTTTCACACATCTCGGATACGACGTGCATATCGTCATTCGACCAAGGCCGGATAAGCGCAGCACCGGTACACTGTCCGTGACTTTCGCGTAGCACGCCGGTATGAAGCACTTACGATGCAAGGCCAGCAAAGTCGGTAGTAACGCGCCATCCTCGCCCCGCAACTAGGGTCTGTGGCGAAGTGTTGACGAATGTAAACATCTGCAAACCATCCGCCACATCGCAGATATTTCGATCGTGTCCCCGGACGTGGTGTACGAGTCGTGAGTTCCGGTTCGGTTGGACTCGTGCTCAGTTGACCACGGCGGACAACCGGGCGGGCTGATTGTCGGTCGGCGCCTGCCGGACGGGTGATTTTAGGCTAGGGTCGGAATCGAACCGGCGTAGACGGCTTTGCAGGCCGCTGCATGACCACTCTGCCACCTAGCCACTAGACGACAAGAAGCCCCGGGATGGCCACCGGGGCTTTGGGGTGGCGATTTTGGACTGATTCCGCGCCGCTGGCAATCGGCCGGGGGCCGCCGCACTGCCGCTCGGGTGATGCTCAGGCGTCCCCCGCATTGGTTACCATGCTCGGATGCCTGTCACGACAGCTCGGAAAATGCGCCCGTGGATGCTTTGGGCGCTGCTCTTCTTTGCAGCATCAGCGCCGGCGGCTGAGGTGTCCGGCGTGCAGGTTTCGCGCGACGGTGAGCGTTTCCTGATCGAAATGCACATCGCTATCGATGCGCCAGCGCCGGCGGTGTTTCGGGCGCTGCAGGACTACGCTGCGATGACGGGGTACAACCCTGATCTACGCGCGGTACGCGTCGAGCCTACCCCAGCACCCGATCAGGTGCGCCTCTTCACGACGATCCATACCTGCGTGCTGGTCTTTTGCAAGACGATGCACCAGGAACAAATCATGACGGCAACGGCCATGGCTGACGGGGGCACGCTGAATGCCGAGCTGTTGACTTATGGGGATTTCAAACAGGGTCACGGTCTCTGGGTCGTCAAACCCTGTCCGACAGGCCGAGGGGTGACCTGCCTGGACGTCAGTATCGAGCTGGTGCCGGCATTCTGGGTGCCGCCGGTGATCGGCCCCTGGGTGGTTACCCGAAAGATGGCTGAGGAAGCGCATCGCACCGGCGATGGCCTCGAGCAGACCGCGCGGGGCCTCGTGGGACGGTCCGCCGCCTAACGGCCTGCGATTCTACTGTCCGGGCGACTGCTGCCCGTAGCCGCCGAAGCCGCGGTGGTGTCGGTGCTGCTGTTCCATCTGCTCGAACTGCTGCAATTGATCGGGAGTCAGTACGGCGCTCATCTTGGTGATGAGGTCGCTTTGCAGCTGCTGCATCTGCTGGTGCCGGTCCTCGCCGGAGTTCTGCAGTTGCTCGCGCTCCGCGCTCTGGGCGGCGAAGATCTGCTGCACCTGCGTCTTTTGTGCTGCGGTGAGATTGAGCTCACTCGCGAGCTGGTCGACGGAAGGTTGGCCGTGATGGCGATAGGGCTGCTGAGCACAGCCGACTTGCATCAGCAGGAAAGTTGCCGCGAGGGCGCGGAGTAGAGATTTCATGGCGACTCCGAGTCTAGGGGGACGCCATCGGGGGGGTTGTAAAGAAAAGTCTCGAACTGTCAGATAAACCGCGATCCCTGCCGAACACTCGTCATCGCGGCTCAGCTCAACGTCTTCTCGAACCAGTGTTGGGCATAGGGGTTGGCGTTGTATGCGGGGATCTCGCGATAGCCTGAGGTCCGATAGAGATGGATGGCCTCGGCGAGCGAGCCGTTGGTATCGAGGCGAATCGTGTGCAGCTCGCGCGCACCGGCAGTCCGCTCGAGCTCCGCGAGCAGGCGGCGCCCAACGCCCAATCCCCGCGCCTCGGACGAAATCCACATGCGCTTGATCTCCCCCACTCCGGGCTCGAGGGTGCGAATGGCCCCGCAGCCGACCGGCTCACCGAAAAACCGCGCAATGATCATGCAACCCCCGGGCGGAGCAAGCTCCGCCGCGGCCGGTGCATCGTCGGCGTGCAGCTCGAACCCATTGGGGAATCTCGCTGCCAACTCGGCGTAGTACTGCTGCAGGCATCGCTCCGCGTCCGCGCTGCGGAAATCCACCGGCGCGAACTCAATGCTCGAGACGCGTATCAGGCGCTCGACGTCGCTCATGGCGGTTACCAGTTGCTGCGCTTGATCCGGAGTCAGAGGCGCGATCATGGATCGCGCGAGATCGTCGGACAGGGCGTTGATCCGCTCGAGCTCCGCGAGACCCGAACGTGTCAGTCGCGCGATCCTGACCCGCCCGTCCGACCCTGCCCGCTCAGTCTTGAGCAGCTTCTTGCGCTCGAGCGCGCGCAGCAGGCGGCTGGAGAATCCCGAGTCGAGACCGAGCCGAGTGCGCAGCTCGCGGATCGAGGCGCCCTGGGTGCCAATCTCGAACAGCAGCCGCGACTCGACGAGCGGCCGATTGCGGCCGAGGTAACGCTCGTTGAGCACGCCGAGCCTGCGGGTGACCGTGCGATTGAAGGCTCGGATCCTCTCGATATCGCGCATTCTCTGACTTTAGTCAGAGATCTTCTGGCTGGCAAGTCCACGGCTTATTGACAATGATTCTTATTCACGCTTACCATGCTCGTCACCATGTACGTATGCCTCTGCTGTGCTGTGACGGACCGTCAAATCCGCGATGCCGTGTCAGGCGGAGCGGCGTCGCTCAGCGACGTGCAGTCGGTCTTCCCCGTCGGAATGTGCTGCGGGCAATGCGAAGACGTGGCGCGCAATGTCGTCGACGAATCCCTGCGCGAGCTCAGCACCTGCCCCCGCGGATCGTAAGCGCACCTCCCCTCCTGTTGCACCCTCAGCCCTCCTCGGCCATGCTCACGGCCTTCCATCGCGAGCGGAGCTTGGCATGAAGGGTAACCCGAAGATCGTGCAGTACCTGAACTCGGTACTGAAGAACGAGCTCACCGCGATCAACCAGTACTTCCTGCACTCCCGCATGTTCCGCAACTGGGGCCTCGAGCGGCTCGGAGAAACCGAGCACTCGGAGTCCATCGATGAGATGAAGCACGCCGATCGGCTGATCGCGCGCATTCTCTTCCTCGAGGGGCTGCCCAACCTGCAGGATCTCGGCAAGCTCCTCATCGGCGAGAACGTCAAGGAATGCCTGCAGTGCGACCTCAAGCTCGAGATGACCGCACGGGAGATTCTGAAGAATGCGATCGCCGAGTGCGAGTCGAGCGCTGACTACGTCTCACGCGAGATCTTCGAATCCATTCTCGAGTCCGAGGAGGAGCACATCGACTTCCTCGAGACCCAGCTCGACCTCATCGGCCGCATCGGCATCGAGAACTACTGTCAGTCGCAAATCGGCAAGGGCCACGAGCCCTGATTGCCGTAAGTCACGTGCCGTCCTGATTGCGGTCCGCGAGGGCGCGATCGAGCGCTGACAGGTCCACGGGCTTGACCAGGTGATCGTCGAACCCGGCCGCCAGCGCGCGTTCGCGATCCTCCGCCTGGCCATATCCGGTGAGCGCGATCAGCCGAACGGCGTTCAGCTTCGGGGCGCCGCGAAACCGCTGCGCCAGCTCGTAGCCATTCATCCGCGGCAGGCCGATGTCGAGAAGAGCAACCTGGGGCGCGAAGGACTCCGCGCACTCGAGGGCTTCCTCGCTGCTCAGAGCCACGCATGTGGCGTGACCGCTGGAGGCTAGGAGAAGAGCCAGCGTCTGCGCGGCGTCCGCATTGTCGTCGACGATGAGAATGCGTTGCGCGTCTACTTTGATCACAGGCTCTTCTGGCCTTTCCTGCGGACGAGTGATTCGTGGCAATCGCATCTCGAAAGTCGCGCCGCGCCCCAAACCAGCGCTGCGAGCCGTGACCTGGCCGTGGTGCATTTCGATCAGCCGCTTGACGATCGATAGGCCGATTCCGAGGCCGCCCTGGGCGCGATCGAGAGTGCGATCGCTCTGCATGAACAAATCGAACACCCGCGGTAGCAGATCCGGCGCGATGCCGGAGCCGTTGTCGGTTACCTCGACTACAGCGTGCGAGTCCTCACCACGCGCCTCTACGCGGATCTTTCCGCTCTGATCCGTATACTTTGCGGCGTTCGCGAGGACGTTGCCAACGCATTGGACCAAGCGCGTCAGATCACCGTTTACGTAGAGTGGCTCACTCGCTGCTCACAACGGTGAGCTGATGACCCTTTTCCTGCATCAGAGGGCTGACGGTCTCTACCGCCTGGGCGATCACCGCGCCGAGCTCGAGCGGCTCGCGCCGCAAGTGAATCCGGCCCTGCGTGATGCGTCCCACGTCGAGCAGATCATCGACGAGGCGCGACAGCTGCGCGGCTCTGCCGTTTGACCACCTCGACGGCCTTCTGCGCGCGAGTGTCGCTCATGGCGGTGAGGGATAGCGCCTCGCTCGCCGTGGCAATCGGGGCCAGGGGATTGCGCAGCTCGTGCCCTAACAGGGCGAGGAACTCGTTCTTGCGCCGGTCCGCTTCCCGCAGCTCCTCCGTGCGCGCCTTGAGCGCCTCATGAGCTTCGGCGAGGGCCCGCTCGCGCTGACGCAGCTCCTCATCGGCCTGCTTGCGCGCGGTGATGTCAGTCGCGGCTCCGAACCACTCGAGGATATTGCCCTTCGCATCGAGCAACGGGACCGCACGGGAGAAAGCCCATCCCCAGCTGCCGTCCAGCGCGCCGTACGCGATGCTCGAGCTGAATGACACTCTTCGTGCGCACCGCCTCCTGGATGACGGCCATCACGCGTGTCTGATCGTCGGGATGGATGTACTTGTCGAGCCAGCTGCGACTCGGGTCTTCCGTATCGGCTATGAAGTCTCGGCCCTGCAGGAAGCGCAACTCGCTCCAATCCGGGCTCATCTCATAGATGACTTCCGAAGTCGCGCTCACGAAGGCTTTGAACCGGCTCTCGTGGGCGCGGCGCATACGCATGAGCTCGAGCCGCGCGCCCAGCCGGGCGACCAGCTCTCGAGCGGAAAAAGGCTTGACGAGGTAGTCGTCTGCGCCGGCATCGAGCCCCTCCAGGCGCGCTTCCTCGCCGGCGCGCGCGGAGAGCAGAATGACCGGCACATCCCTCAAAACCTCATCGGCGCGCAGCGCTTGCAGCAGCTCGAGGCCATTGAGCCGCGGCATCATGATGTCGGACAGGATGAGATCGGGACGCTTGCGACGCGCGGCCTCGAGCGCCTGCTCGCCGTCGGCTACCGTCTCGACGGCGTACGCGGGAGAAAGCAAATCGCGCAGGTAAGCGCGCATGTCGGCATTGTCGTCCGCCACCAGGACGCGGGCGCCCGCGGTTGGCTCAAACCGATCCGCGATTGCGCGTGGCGAGTCACCACCCAGGACGGGAAGGTCGGTGGAAACATCGGCGTCGGGTATCCAGCGTAACGCCTCCTCGACGAAAGCTCGTGCGCCGATGGCGGTCGAGCTCAGCGTGCGCGCTACCTTGATGCGCGCGGCGGGCAGGTGGGCGCTGCCCAGCGGTAAGGTAACCCGGAAGGTCGTGCCGCTGCCCGAGTTGGCTTTCGAGCGCTGATCGTGCCGCCATGGAGCTTGACCAGCTCCTGCACGAGGGCGAGCCCGATGCCGGAGCCCTCCTGCGTACGCCCCGGCGTCGCCTTCGACCCGGTGGAAGCGCTCGAAGACACGAGACAGCTCGTGCTCCGGAATACCGACTCCGGTGTCGCAGACCTCGAGCACGGCGTCCCCGTCCTGACTCCGCACCCGAACGGCGATCGTGCCTTCGAAGGTGAACTTGAAGGCGTTCGACAGGAGGTTGAGAACGATCTTTTCCCACATCTCGCGATCGAGGTAGACGGGCTCCTCGAGGGTCCGGCAATCGACCTCGAGCGCGAGTCCGGCGCGCTCGACGGCCGAGCGGAAGTTGCTTGCAAGATCGCTCGTCACCGCCGCGAGATCGGTCCGCTCGTAGCGAGCCTGCACGCGCCCGGCCTCGATCCGTGAGAAGTCGAGCAGGCTGTTGACCAGCTTCTGCAGCCTGAGTGCATTGCGTTGCGCCACTTCGAGCTGCGTGCGCACCTGTGCCGGTATCGCAGGATTTGCGACGGCCTCTTCGATCGGTCCCAACATGAGGGTGAGCGGGGTGCGAAACTCGTGGCTGACATTGGAGAAGAAGGCGGTCTTCGCCCGATCGATCTCGGCCAGGGCCTCGGCCCGCTCGCGCTCCTCCTCGTAGGCGCGCGCATTGGCGATCGCCGTGGCAACCTGCGCGGCGACGAGCCCGAAAAAGCTACGGTACTGGTCGTTGAGATTCAGCCGTGAGCTGACTCCGGCGACGAGCAGTCCCGCGAGCCGGTGCGCCGTGTTCGAGCGGATGGGAACCACGACCGCACAGTGCGGCGGGTCCGACCAGGGACCAGGCGGTACACGAGGGAGTCGCATCGCCAAGCCATCGGTCGTGACGAGCGCCTCCGTGCGCACGGCCTCGGCCATGGGCCAGGGACAATCCTCGCTCAATGCACCGCTGAGCCGTACGTGACTTGGGGCGACGGCTTCGGTGTCGGGCACGCCTGTCGCGGCCACGAGTCGTGCCGCCCTCCCCTCGTGCTCGAGGAGATAGATCAGCGCGAAGGGAACATCTTTGGGACTCTTGGCGAGCATCTCGGCAGCCGCGAGACAGGCCTCCTCCGCGCTCTTCGCCTCGGCCGCGCGCGCGCCGAGCTCGTGCAGAGCGGCGATGCGACGCTCGCCAATGACCTTCTCGGTGATCTCGTGGACCGTGGCGAGCACTCCGCCGATGCCGCGCGGGGCGGTTTCGTCGGGGACCGGGCTGTATGCCACGGTGAAGTGGGACTCCTCGGTGAACCCGTGGCGGCGCACCTCGAGCTCGAGATCTTCCATCCAGGTGGCAGGTCCGCCCTGGAACGGCGAGTCGATGAGCGGCTTGAGGACCTGCCAGATCTCCGACCAGCACTCTCGACACGGCAGCCCCAGTCCCTCCGGGTGCTTGGCCCCAAGGACCGGTCGATAGGCGTCGTTGTAGAGGGAGATGTAGTCGGCGCCCCACCAGAGCAGCAGCGGGAACCGATTGGCGAGCAGGAAGCTCACCAGCATCTTGAGGCTCTGCGACCACTGCTCAGGCGCGCCGAGACGGCTCCGCGCCCAGTCGTGCTCACGGATGAGCGCGCCCATCTCGCCGCCTCCCGCGAGGAAGGCCCGATCCGGCTTGGCACCGGCCTCGGGACGGAACGCGGCGGCGGCAGTCCTGTCTGTCGTCAAGGCAACGCTCTCTCGCGCGGCGGATAGGACCGCACTTCTTATCCGGGGATTATGGCCCATTGCCCCCTCGAGCTGCACGCCAAAGCCGGAGCTCAGCAATGGGCCGGCCCGGGGACGGTCGCCGCGAATCAGCGTAACCTAGCTGGAACCCATCGATCACTCCGATTGCAAGGAGACTTCACATGAATGCCGCCGTCGACATCGTTCCGTTGAGCCCGCGCGTCAAGAGCTTCATTGGTCAACCGCATAAGGTGTTGATCGACGGTCGCTGGCAGAGTGCCCGCGACGAGGAGACCTTCGAGGTGTTCAATCCCGCGACCGAGGAAGTCATCGCCCACGTTGCCGATTGCAAGCAGGCCGATGTCGATCTCGCCGTCGCCGCCGCGCGCAAGGCCTTCGACTCGGGTCCGTGGCCCGGCATGTCGCCCTCGCAGCGCGGCAGGATTCTGTGGAAGATCGGCGACCTCATCCTCGAGAATCTGGAGGAGTTGGCGCAGCTCGAGTCACTCGACAACGGCAAGCCCCTCAGCGTGGCGCGTGCGGCCGACGTGCCCCTCGCCGCGGATCTCTTCCACTACATGGCCGGGTGGGCAACCAAGATCGAGGGCCGCACGCTCGCGCTTTCGGTCCCGTACAGTCCGGGCACCGAGTACCATGCCTACACGCGCCGGGAGCCCATCGGCGTCGTGGCGCAGATCATCCCGTGGAATTTCCCGCTGCTCATGGCAGCTTGGAAGCTCGGCCCGGTCCTCACCGCGGGTTGCACGGTCGTGCTCAAGCCCGCCGAGGAGACCCCGCTATCCGCCCTGCGCCTGGCGCAACTTTGCCTCGATGCCGGCCTGCCGCCCGGCGTGCTCAATGTCATCACGGGATTCGGCGAGAGCTGTGGCGCCCCGCTCGCGGCGCACCCCAAGGTGGACAAGGTGGCCTTCACCGGCTCGACGGAGGTGGGCAAGCTCATCGTAAAGGCGGCGGCCAACGATCTCAAGAAGGTCACTCTGGAGTTGGGTGGCAAGTCGCCCAACATAGTGCTCGACGATGCCGATCTCGACGTGGCGATCCCCGGGGCCTCGAGCGCCATCTTCTTCAATCATGGCCAGTGCTGCTGCGCCGGCTCACGCCTGTTCGTGCAGGAGAAGCGCTATGAGCGTGTGCTGGAGGGCGTGAGCGATGCGGCCAAGAAGATCCGCCTCGGACCCGGACTCGACCCCGCGACCCAGATGGGACCGCTCGTCTCCAAGGTGCAGTTCGATCGTGTGACCGGCTTTCTCAAGTCCGGCAAGGAGGAAGGCGCGCGCACGGTGGCGGGCGGCAGTCGTCACGGCAACGCCGGCTACTTCGTCCAGCCGACGGTGCTCGACGGCACCCAGGAGAGCATGCGGGTGTATCAGGAAGAAATCTTCGGTCCGGTCGTCACCGTCACGCCGTTCAAGGACGCCGACGACGATCTCATCCGACGCGCCAACGACACGGTCTACGGGCTGGCTGCGGGCATCTGGAGCAGTGACATGAAACGGGCGCATCGCATCGCCAACAGGCTGCGTGCCGGCACCGTATGGATCAACTGCTACAACATCTTCGATGCGTCGATGCCTTTCGGCGGCTACAAGCAATCCGGCTGGGGCCGCGAAATGGGCAGCGAGGTCCTCAACAACTATCTCGAGACAAAGTCCATCTGCGCGGCGATCTAGCCTGGCATCGCTCAGCGGCCTCGCCCCGGAGTCAGCGCGCGTTTTCCAGCAGAAACTCGAACACCGCGCCCATGCCTTCCCGGTCCTGCAGCCTGATGTCACTGCGCTGCAGTTGCAGCATGCGCTGCACGATCAGCAGGCCAAGGCCGCCGCGACGCGCATCGCCGACCTTGAGCGCGCGCTGGAACAACCCCGCGCGCAGCTCCGGGTCAATGCCCGGGCCGGTATCGGCGACGATCACCGCGACCCTGTCGGCGCGCGGCTCCAGCTCGATCCGCACCGTCCCTCCTGGCGGCGTATGCCGGATGGCATTGTCGATCAGGTTGGTCAGGATGCGCTCGATCATCGCGAGGTCGGCGCGCACATTGGGCAGCCGGGGCGGCATGCGCGCCTCGAGGGTGATCGCCTTGCCGCGCGCCGCCAGCTCGAACTTCTGGAACACGTCCTGGATCAGGTCGGCGAGGGAGAAGTTTTCCCATTGAGGCGCCACGATGCCGTATTCGAGGCGCGCCAGCTCAAAGAGTGACTGCGCGAGCTTGCCGACCTTGTCGCTCTGCGCGAGTGCCGTGCCGAGATAGCGCTCGCGCTCGGCCGCGCTCAGCGCATCGCCTTTCAGCGTGAGTAACTCGAGATAACCGTGCAAGGACGTGAGTGGCGTGCGCAGGTCGTGCGAGATGTTGGTCACCAGCTCGCGCCGCATCTGGTCGCTGCGCGCCAGCGCGCTCCACTGCTCGCCGATGCGCGCCGCCATCTGCGCGAATGCCGTCTCGAGGACGGCGATCTCATCTTTCGCGGTCCCGAGCGCCGGCGCGTTCTGTGGCGCGAGTGCCGGTAGCGGCGCCGGCTCGCCGCTGGGATCGAAGTCGCTCAAAGCCGCGGTCAGGCGACGCAGCGGGCGGGTGATCCAGCCAAAGGCGATCAGCCCGGCGGCGATGCCCAGCACGGCGACGAGCGCCATCAAGCGCAGCGTATTACGCAGTACCGTGCTTGCCGAGGCGCGTGCAGTCAACGCATCGCGAGTCTCACCGAGCAGGATCACGTAGATATAGCCCGCCACGGCGCCGTTGGCACCGGAGAGCGGCGCCGCGCTGAACACCTTGCGCCCACCGATGCTGCGCGGATCGTCACCCAGCAGCGGCAAAGGCGCGCCCGCAAGAAAGCGGCGCACCGGAGCGAGGTCGACCCGATCGCGCTTGACGTGCCCGGGCGGCGCATCGTCTCCCGTGATGCGGCCGGCGGTATCGAGTAGATAAACCTCGACGCTCGGGTTGACCACCATCAGCTGTCCGAAGAGCCTGCGCACCGCATCGGGTCTGAGCCCGCCCGTATCCATCAGCTCGGTGCTCTGCGCGATGTGCGCGGCGAGCCCGCGCGAGAGAGCCTGGATCACCTCCTCCTCGCGCAGGTGGCTCGAGCGTACCTGCAGCCACGCCGAGGCGCCGCAACAGGCGAGCAGCAGCAGCGCAAAGACCAGCGACAGGCGCTGGGTGAGCGTCAGGCTCACGGCCCCGCCCCGGGTGGCAGGAACTTGTACCCGTGTCCCCACACGGTGACAATACAAACAGGCTGGGCCGGATCGGCCTCGATCTTGGCGCGCAGCCTATTGATGTGAGTGTTGACCGTATGCTCGTAGCCCTCGTGGTTGTAACCCCAGACAGCATCGAGCAGACCCGTGCGCGAGAATACTTTGCCCGGATGACGCGCGAAGAAATGGAGCAGGTCGAATTCCCGCGGCGTCAGCTCCAGAGGCGCACCCGCGAGCAAAGCCACGCGCGCGATCGGGTCGATGAGCAGCTTGCCCTGGCGCAGGCTCGTATCCGTCTGGCCGGGGGTGCCTTTTGCGAGCGCCTCGACGCGGCGCAGCAGCGCCTTCACCCGTGCGACCAGCTCCAGCACCGAGAACGGCTTGGCGAGGTAGTCGTCGGCTCCGAGCTCCAGGCCGACGATGCGGTGCGTCTCGGTGGAGCGCGCGCTGATGATGACGATGGGCGTGTAGCGCGGCATCGAGCGGGCGCGCCGGCAGATCTCCAGGCCATCCACGCCGGGCAGCATCAGATCCAGAATCAGCACGTCCCACGCCTCTTGCTCGAGTCGGCGCAAGCCGTCATCGCCGCGGGCACAATGGACGATCTCGAAGCGCTCTTGCCGCAGATGCACGCCCAGCATGTCCGCGATGTCGACGTCGTCTTCGATGATCAGGATGCGTTTCTGCTGTTCCACCGAGCTCGCCACGAAGCAACGCGCCATCATGATAGGCGAAGCCGTCCGAGGAGTGATCACGAAACGTTTAACTTTCCGTGAGGACTCGGCAACCCGGTCCGTAGCACCATTCGCCCAGCGTCGTTACAGCATCACCCCCCGGGTGATGCGCCAGGAGCCCGCCATGCCAAGTCGTAGACGATTCCTGCTTTCGGCCGCCACCGGCCTGACCGTGCTCGTCGCCGCGCGCCGGCGCATCCTTTCCGCCGCTGCGGCCACTTCCCCCGGCTATGCAGTCACGCATACAGATGCCGAGTGGCGGAAGCTCTTGACGCCAGAACAGTACGCGGTGCTGCGCCAGGCGGATACGGAGCGTCCTTTCAGCAGTCCGCTGGACAAGGAGTATCGCCCCGGCATCTACGCTTGTGCCGGATGCGCGCTGGACCTCTACTCCTCGCGCACCAAGTACGACAGCCATACCGGCTGGCCCAGCTTCTGGGCGCCGCTGCCGCATGCGATTTCCACAAAAAGCGACTTGTCCTTCGCCATGCTGCGCACCGAGGTGCACTGCAGTCGCTGCGGCGGGCATCTGGGCCACGTATTCGACGACGGTCCCCAACCCACTGGCCTGCGCTATTGCATGAATGGCCTGGCCATGACGTTCAAGCCCGGCGCGGCTTGAAGAGGACGCACCCGTGCTGCTCATCGTGCTTGCGTACCTCGGCGGCGTGTTGACGATACTCAGCCCCTGCATCCTGCCGGTGCTGCCATTCGTCTTCGCACGCGCTGAGCAGCCGTTCGCGCGCAGCACCTTGCCGCTGCTCGGGGGCATGGCGGCTACCTTCGCAGGTGTTGCAACCCTCGCCGCCGTGGCCGGCGGCTGGGCGGCGCAAGCCAACCAGGTCGGCCGCACTGTCGCGCTCGTACTGCTGGCCGTGTTCGCCGTGAGCCTGCTGTGGCCTCGCTTGGCTGAGCGTCTCCTCCATCCTCTGGTCAACGTAGGCAATCGACTGGCGGCGCGCGCTCAGACGGACGGGAAGCCGCCCGGTGTGGGCTCCTCATTCCTGCTGGGTGCCGCCACGGGCCTGCTGTGGGCCCCTTGCGCCGGTCCGATTCTCGGACTTCTCTTGACGGGCGCGGCCCTGCACGGAGCCAACGCGGGTACCACGCTGCTCCTAACCGCCTACGCTGCCGGAGCGGCGACTTCACTTGCCGTTGCGGTGTTGATAGGCGGCCGCGTCTTTGCCGCCATGAAGCGCTCCCTGGGCGCCGGGGAATGGGTGCGACGCGGCATCGGTGTGGCGATGTTGGCTGGCGTCGCCGCGATTGCGACGGGTCTCGATACCGGCCTGCTCGCGCGCATCTCGAGCGTTGCCACCGGCGGTCTGGAGCAGAGGCTGGTGGACCGGTTCTCGGCGGCCCGGCCCGCGCTTGCCGATACCCATCCAGGCTCGCTCATGATCCGTGTCGCAAGCGCTGCCATGCCCGCTGTGGCACCCGCTGCCGATTTACCGGTGGAAGGTCGGATGCCGCCGTTGGCGGGCGCCGTGCAGTGGCTCAACTCACCGCCGCTCAGCGCGCAAGATCTGCGCGGCAAGGTCGTGCTGCTCGACATCTGGACGTACTCGTGCATCAACTGTCTGCGCACGCTTCCGTACGTGAAGACATGGGCGGACAAGTACAGAAGCGATGGCCTGGTCGTGATCGGGGTGCACGATCCTGAATTCGCCTTCGAGCGCGACGTCGGCAACATCAAGCAGGCGGTCGCGAGCCTCGGCATCACGTATCCGGTCGCGGTCGACAACAACTATGCGATCTGGCGCGCGCTGAACAATGAGTACTGGCCTGCCCATTATCTCGTCGATGCGCAGGGGCGGATCCGCTATCACCACTTCGGTGAAGGCAGTTATGACGAGACCGAGCGGGCCATACAGCAGCTGTTGGCCGAGGCAGGCCATCCGCAGGCGCTGCAGGTGGCGCTGGGACCGGACATGCCGGCGCAGGGAGTGCAGGCCGCTGCCGACGACCCTGACCTGGACTCACCCGAAACCTATATCGGCTACGACCGTGCCGAGAATTTCAGCTCGCCGGGCGGCGCCATGCAGGATGCCGCCGCCGATTACAGGGCGCCGCCGGCGCTCGGTCTCAACGATTGGGGCCTGGCCGGTGATTGGCGGGTCAAGCCCCAATATGCGAGCTTGCAGCGCTCCGCAGGCAGCATCGTTTTTCGCTTTCACGCGCGCGACCTACACCTCGTGCTAGGCCCGGGCGCGGACGGCAGGCCGGTGCATTTCCTGATCCGCATCGACGGCGCTCCTCCAGGTGGGGCGCACGGCAGCGATGCCGCGCCCGATGGCAGCGGTGTTGTGACTCAGGAACGCCTGTATCAGCTCGTCCGACAAAAAGGACCCGTCAAGAACCATACGTTCGAGATCGAGTTTCTCGATCGCGGCGTACAGGCGTATTCGTTCACCTTCGGCTAAATCGAGGTCAGTGATGAGACAGCATGTAGCATGGGGTCGGATCGTGGGCCTCGTTGCCGTCCTTGCGGTTGGTGCGGTGACTTGGCAGCGCTGCGCACACTCTGCCGAACCCGTGGTTCAGATTCCGCCACCGGCGCAGGACGAGCCCGCGACCGGAGCGCATAGCGAGACGGCGGTGTTTGCCGGCGGCTGTTTCTGGGGCGTGCAAGGCGTCTTCGAGCACGTACAGGGTGTGCAGCAGGCGGTTGCGGGCTACTCGGGTGGCTCGGCAGCGACGGCGCAGTACGAGACGGTCAGCACCGGCCGGACTGGACACGCGGAGTCCGTGCGGGTCACCTTCGACCCTGCCCAGGTCAGCTACGGCCGCTTGCTGCAGATCTTCTTCTCGGTGGCCCACAATCCGACCGAGCTCAACTACCAGGGGCCCGACGAAGGCACCCAGTACCGCTCGGCGCTGTTTCCGGTGGATGCCGGCCAACGCACGGTGGCGCAGGACTATATCGCCCAGTTGGATCGGGCCAAAGTGTTTCCGGCGCCCATCGTCACTCACGTCGAGACGTTCAAGGGCTTCTATCCGGCCGAGGGCTATCACCAGAACTTTCTGACGCTGCACCCGGACAACCCGTACATTTACGTCAATGACTTGCCCAAGATCACGGCCCTGAAGAAGCTGTTCCCCGGCAGCTACCGGGCGAATCCGGTGCTGGTGCCAACCGCCGGCTAATTCTTTCCCACCAGCGGTAGCAGCACCGCGCTGGGCGCATCCGGTCCACGCATGATGGTCACTGTCGCCTTCCGGTAGTCGGCCGGCTTGGCGAACAGGATGTTGGGTACATAGGTCTGCGGATTGCGGTCGTAGACGGGGAAGACCGACGATTGGATCTGTACCATGATCCGGTGACCCGGCTTGAACGTGTAGTTCACCGTCGGGAGCCGAAACTTATATTCCTGCACTTGCCCCGCGGGAATCGCCGAGGGGTGCGAGAAGCTCTTGCGATAGCGACCGCGGAAGATATCGAGCGCGATGGGGAGCTGATAGCCGCCCATTTCCGGCTGCGCGGCGTCCGTCGGCGGATAGACGTCAATGAGCTTGACGACGAAGTCGCCATCCGTTCCGGTGGTCTTGGCGAAAATGTCGGCGACCGGCGCACCTTCGAGCCGGACTTCATGATCGAGTACCGGCGTCTGGTAGCTCTCTACGTCGGTCCGGCTGGAGACGAAGCGCTGGTCCTGCACCAGCCAGGTCCGCCAGCGGTCCTCGTTGTCCTGGGGAATCGGCCGCTCCATGTAGGGGACCGGCTTCGCCGGATCGGAGACATAGCTGTCCCCGCCGGAGGCGGCTTGCTGGAAGCCAAGGCCGGAATCACTCTGCAGATAGATGGGCGTGAGCTGGCTCGCGCCAGGCCAGTCGGCGAACCTGCCCCATTGCTTTTCCGCCGGATTGAACACCATCGCCTGCGGCATGGAGATCGCCGGGTGGCTGTCCTGAAGATACATGTCGAAAAATGGAATCAGGACCTGTTGGCGAAAGTCGGCGGCGGTGTCGCCATTCCAATTGAGCGGTCCCAGGGTCCAGCCGGCGCGGTTGATCTGACTATGCCACCAGGGGCCGATGACCAGATGGTTGTTGGCCTCGTGCCCGACGGCCTTGAGCGCTTCCCAGGTGTGCACGGCGCCGTAGATGTCCTCCTGGTCCCAGAAGCCCTGCAGCCAGACGGTCGGGACATTGGAGGGATGCGCGGCGACGAGCTTGTCGAGCGCCTGGTCCTGCCAGAAGCCGTCATAGGCGGGATGGGCGGCGAAACGCCGCCACCACGGCAGTTGGTCGAAACCGGCGCTTTCCGCCAGTGCGCCCGCGCTGCCCGCCATCAGGTAATTCTCGTAGTCGTCATAGGCCCAGCGCGGAATGTCCTGGCCCTTGCCGGTCTCGCTGCTCTGCTCAACGAAATAGCCGAGATTGATTTCGCGGAAGGCGCCGTAGTGATACCAGTCGTCTCCCATCCAACCATCGATCATCGGGCTCTCCGCCGCCGCCGCCTTGACCGCCGGATGCGGGTCGAGCAGCGCCATGACGACGGTCCAGCCGTCATAGGAGGAGCCGATGAGGCCGACGTTGCCGTTCGCCCCCTGCACATGCTTGACCAGCCACGCAACCGTGTCCCAGGCGTCGGTAGTGTCGTCGGTCGTGCTGGTGTTGAGCGGCCCGCGCGGCGGCCGGGTCATGACATAGTCGCCTTGCGAGCCATACTTGCCGCGAATGTCCTGCCACACCAGGATGTAATGACCGTTGGCCCAGTCGCGATCGCCCGACCAGACGGCATCGCGCATGTGTGGGCTATCGGTATTGGACATGCTGCCGGCATCGTAGGGGGTCCGCTCGAGCAGCATCGGCAGGCTCTTCGCGCCCTTCGGCGTCATGATCACCGTGTGAAGCTTGATGCCGTCGCGCATCGGAATCATGACTTCAGTGCGGACATAGTCGAAATTGCCCTGCGGCTGCTTCCAGTCCTTGGGAATGTCCGTCCCGGTCTGGAACATGTCGGGCGTCACGGGCGGCGCGGCGGCGATCGCACGAGTAGCACTGAGCGAACAGGCGGCGATGACCGCAAGGGCGGTGGTCTGGCAGCGTGTCATGGGATTCCCCTGGCGGGGCTTTCCGCACGGATTTCCGTACGAAATCAGCCCTTTAGCGGCAACTTTCTGATTTATTGGAGCGGGAAACGAGACTCGAACTCGCGACCCCAACCTTGGCAAGGTTGTGCTCTACCAACTGAGCTATTCCCGCGCCCCGAGGGAGGGACGGGATTGTAAGTACCGGGCCTGCGAAGTCAAGGCAAGGCCGCTCAACGCTTCAGCTCCGGCCATGCCGCCCGCAGATAGGCCACCATCGAGACGAGCGTCGCCGCGGCGGCGAGCTCCGTGAGCACCACGCCGAGCCGGTAGATGGGGAGGGCGAGCAGCGGCACCCTATAGAGCATCATCGACAGCCCCACGATCTGCAGCACGGTCTTGATCTTGCCGAGCTGCGACACCGCCACCTTGCGCCGTGCGCCAATCTCCGCCATCCATTCCCGCAACGCCGAGATCGTGATCTCGCGGCCGATGATGACGGCGGCGGTGAGGACGATCAGCGCTCGCGTGTCCTTGCTGATGAGGAGGACCAGCGCCACCGCCACGATCAGCTTGTCGGCCACCGGATCGAGGAAAGCGCCGAGGCGCGAGGTTTGGCCGAGACGGCGCGCAAAGTAGCCGTCGAGGGAATCCGTGATGCCCGCCGCCACGAAGAGGAGCCCCGCCGCCGGATCCGACCAGTGGTAAGGCATGTAGAAGAGCAGCACGATGAGCGGGATCGCGGCGATCCGCAGCCAGGTCAGCGTGTTCGGCACGTTCCAGAGCATCGTGCGATTAAGAGCCGGGGTGGAGGTGGTCATACAGTGTGCGCGCCAGGGCCGCTCCGATCCCGGCCACTTCAGTGAGATCCGCTACTCCCGCGCGCATCACTCCCTGGAGGCCGCCAAAGTGAGTGAGCAGCGCGCGGCGCTTGGCCGGTCCCAGGCCCGGGACGGCCTCTAGTACCGACTCATTGTACCGGCGCGCGCGCCGGCGTCGGTGCCCGGTGATCGCAAAACGATGGGCCTCGTCGCGAATGCGCTGAATGAGCCTCGAGGCGGGTGAATGCGCTTCCGGCATCCGCGGCGCGGCGGCGCCGTAGATGAAGAGCCGCTCCTGCCCCGGCCGGCGGTCCGGGCCCTTGGCGACGCCGACCAGCATGACATCGCTGAACCCGAGCCCGGCCAGCACCTCGTGGACCGCGGCGATCTGCCCGAGGCCGCCATCGATCAGCAGCAGGTCGGGCGCCGGAATGTCTCCGTCCCGCACGCGCGCGTAACGCCGCTCGAGCGCCTGGCGCAGCGCGCCGTAGTCGTCACCCGGCGTGATGCCGCTGATGTTGAAGCGACGATATTCCTTTTTCAGCGGCCCTTCCGGGCCGAAGACGACACAGGAGGCCACAGTGCCCTCACCGCCCGTATGGCTGATATCGAAACACTCGATGCGCTGCGGCGCCTCGGGTAGCTCGAGCTCGGCCGCAAGGGCGGCCAGCATCTCTTCGAGACCCTGCTTCTGTGCGAGGCGCATGCGGAGCGACTGCTGCGCGTTCTCGCGCGTCAGCTCGGCCCAGCGGGCGCCGAGGCCGCGCGAGGGACAACGCACATGCACCGCGTGCGACGTTCGCGACGTCAGCGCCTGGCTCAGCGACTCAGTGTCCTCGAGCTTCTGCCCGACCAGCACCTCGGGGGGCGGCTCCTGTGTGGCGTAGTACTGCATGATGAACGACGACAACGCCTCTTCGGGTTCCGCGAGCAGAGCACGGGGGTAATAACTCGTGGTACCGAGATTGCGCCCGCCCCGCACGAGCATCACGCTTATCGCGTACTCACCGGGCTCCCCGACGATGACGAACACGTCGACGTCGCGCTCGCCTTCCGCTGTGACGATTTGCTGCGCCTGAATATGCTTCAAGGCTGCGAGCTGATCGCGGATTTGTGCCGCGCGCTCGAACTCCAGCCGGCCGGCGGCCTCCTCCATGCGCGCCTGCAGCGTCGCGTTCACCTCATCGCTGCGACCCTCGAGTACCTTCACGGCAGATTCGACGTCCTGCGCGTACGCCTCACGAGTGATGAGACCGACGCAGGGCGCCGTGCAGCGGCCGATCTGGTGCTGCAGGCAGGGGCGACTGCGATTGGCGAAGAAGCTGTCGCGGCAGTTGCGGATCCGAAAGAGCTTCTGCAGCTGATTGAGCGTGTCGCGCACGGCCCAGGCGGTCGGGAAGGGTCCGAAATACCGCCCCGCTGCACTGCGCGAGCCGCGATAGAAGGCCAGCCGGGGAAACTCGTGATCCGCGCAGAGCTGCACATACGGGAAGCTCTTGTCGTCCCGCAGCACGATGTTGAAGCGCGGCTTGTGCGCCTTGATGAGGTTGTACTCGAGGAGCAGCGCCTCGGTCTCGGAGTTGGTGACCGTGACCTCGATGTCGGCGATCTGGTGCACCAGCGCTTGCACCTTCGGGTTGACGTTGCTCGCCGCGAAGTAAGTGCTGACCCGGTCCTTGAGGCTTCTCGCCTTGCCGACATAGAGCAGCTCGTGCCCGGCGTCGAACATGCGATAGACCCCGGGCCGGCGTGGCAGCGCCGCCGTGAAGTCTTTGTGATCGAATGCAGTCGAGCTCATGGCGCCCAATCAGCGGATGCCACCGAGCTCGCATGCGCGCGCTACGACCTTTCTGAACATCGGCTCGGTGAGCACTCCGGTCGAGGTGTTGTAGCGGCTGCAATGATACGAGTCGATGAGGCAACGCGTCTCGTCGAGCCGGTGCTCGCTGCCGTGGCCGAAGGGAAACTGGCTGCGTTTGAGCTCGCAGGCCCTGAGGAAGGCATCGTGCCCCACTCTGCCGAGCGCCAGCACCACTCGCGCGCGCTTGAGAGAGGCAAGCTCGGCCTTGAGGTACGCGTTGCAGGCCCGGATCTCATCCGGCAACGGCTTATTGCCCGGCGGCACGCATTTGACGGAATTGACGATCCGCGCCTGCCGCAGCTCGAGCCCGTCGTCCGCGGATACCGACTCCGGTCGCGTGGCAATCCCAGCCTCATACAGCGTGCGATAGAGCAGCTCGCCCGCATAATCGCCGGTGAACGGCCGCCCGGTCCGGTTCGCCCCGTGCAGACCCGGAGCGAGGCCAACGATGATGAGGCGCGGGTCAGCGGCGCCGAACGAGGGCACGGGCCGCGCCCAGTAGTCCGGATAGCGGCCATGCACCTCGGCCAGAAATTCCGCCAGCCGCGGGCAGCGGGTACACCCGGGATCGTATAGCTCGCTGCGCTTGACCGGCAGGACCGGCCGGCGCCCCTCGTTGGTCCGCAGCTGCTTAATTCGGGTCGTCCATGTGGCGGATGATCGCCGTCGCGAACCCAGAGCAGCTCATGAGCTTCGCGCCCGGGATGAGGCGTTGCAAATCCTCCTCGACGCTCTTGCGTCCCGCGAGCTCGCGCTTCGGCGCCTTGATGGCTTCGCGCAGCCGCGCGAGGTCATAGGTCAGCTCCTTGTGGGCGATGGTGTTGGTGACACCCTTGATGATGAGGTCCGCCGCCTCCTTCCATCCGAGATAGCGGATCATCATCTCCGCGGAGAGGATCAGCGAGCCCGGGTTGACCCGGTCCTTGCCCGCGAACCCCGGCGCTGTGCCGTGCGTCGCCTCGAACACCGCGAGCCCGTCGCCGATGTTGCCTCCGGGCGCGATGCCGATCCCGCCCACCTGCGCGGCAAGCGCGTCGGAGACGTAATCGCCGTTCAGGTTGAGGGTCGCGATGACGTCGTATTCCTCTGGCCGCAGCAGCACCTGCTGCAGGAAGTTATCCGCGATCACGTCCTTGACGATGATTTCGTGGCCGGTGAGCGGGTTGGGGAATTTGAGCCACGGACCGCCGTCGATCTCCGTGGCGCCGAACTCCTCCTTGGCGAGCTGGTAGCCCCAGTTGCGGAAGGCGCCCTCCGTGAACTTCATGATGTTGCCCTTGTGCACCAGCGTCACCGAGACGCGGTCGTTCTCGATCGCGTACTGGATGGCCTTGCGGATCAGACGCTGACTGCCCTCCTTCGACACCGGCTTGATGCCGATCGCCGAGCTCGCCGGGAAGCGGATGGCCGTGACCCCGAACTCCTTGTGCAGGTAGGCGATGAGCTTGTGCACGTCGGCCGAGCCCGCGGGCCATTCGATGCCGGCGTAGATGTCCTCGGTGTTCTCGCGGAAGATCACCATGTCCGTCAGGCTGGCATCCTGCATCGGACTCACGACACCGGGGAAATACCGGATCGGACGCACGCAGGCATAGAGATCGAGGCTCTGGCGCATGGCCACATTGAGCGAGCGGATGCCGCCGCCCACCGGCGTGCCGAGAGGCCCTTTGATCGAGACCACGAAGTCGCGCAGCGCGTGCAGCGTCTCGTCGGGAAACCACTGGCCGTAGCGCGCATTGGCCTTCTCGCCGGAGTAGACCTCCATCCAGCTGATGCGGCGCTTGTGCCCGTAAGCCTTCTCGACCGCGGCGTTCACGACGCGAAGCATCGCTGGCGTGACGTCGATGCCGATCCCGTCCCCTTCGATGTAGGGAATGATGGGGTTGTCGGGGACGTTCAGGGTGTTATCGGGGTTGACGGTGATCCTGCGTCCCTCGGGAGGGACGACGATGTGCTCGTATTGCATGGCGGTGAATTGTACCGGGTTAGGCACACGGATGTGCCCGCCGCCGCAGGTCGCTTAAATGAGCGTCGCGCGTCGGCTCTGGGTGTGCTCTGCGATGAGCATGGCGAGCTCGAGCGCCTGCTCGTGGTTCAGGCGGGGGTCCACCGTCGAGCGGTAAGCCCGCTGCAGGTCGGCATCCGTGAGGCCACGCGCCCCGCCCGTGCATTCCGTCACGTCCTCGCCGGTCAACTCGATGTGCACGCCGCCCAGGCGAGAGCCCATCTCCGAGTGAATGCGGAAGGCGGCATCGAGCTCCTTCTGAATATTCTCGAAGCGCCGGGTCTTCAAGCCCCCGGTGCTGGTCTCGGTGTTGCCGTGCATCGGGTCGCAGACCCAGAGCACGGTTTGGCCAGTCTCCCGTACCGCCTCGATGGCCTTTGGCAGCGCCGTCACGATGTCCTTCGCGCCGAAGCGGTGGATCAGGGTGAGGCGTCCGGGCTGATTCTGCGGGTTCAGCGTCGTCACCAGACCCTGCAGCCACGCAGCATCCATCGCGGTGCCGACCTTGACGCCGATGGGATTGGAGATACCCCGGAAGTATTCGACGTGCGCCCCATCGAGCTTCGCGGTGCGCATGCCGATCCACGGCATGTGCGTCGAGAGGTTGTACCAGCGATTCTGGCGCGGGATGAAGCGCGTCTGCGCCTGCTCGTAGAGCAAGTGCAGACCCTCGTGGCTGGCATAGAAATCGACCAGCGTGGCCTCGTGGACGGCGGTGCCACTCATGCTCTCGAAAAAGTCGAGCGCATCGCCGATCGACTGGATGATGCGCTGGTAGGCATCCTTCAGTGGCGCGTGCTTGACGAAGCCCAGGTCCCAGTACTCCGGGTGATGCAGGTCGGCGAAGCCGCCATCGACCAGCGCCCGCGCGAAATTGAGGGTCAGGGCCGCCCGCTCGTAGCCCCGCAGCAGCAGGTCGGGATCTGCCGCGCGCGCGGCGGCCGTGAATTCCGGACGGTTGACGAGGTCGCCGCGGAAGCTCGGCAGGGTCAACCCGTCGCGCGTCTCCGTGTCCACCGAGCGCGGCTTGGCATACTGGCCAGCCATGCGACCCACGCGGATGATGGGCTTCTTCAGCCCGTGCAGCAGCACGAGGCTCATCTGCAGCAGAATCTTCAGCTTCTTGACGATCGTGTCCGACTCGCAATCGGCGAAGGTCTCGGCGCAATCTCCCCCCTGCAGCAGAAAGGCCTGCCCGCGCTGGGCCGCCGCCAGGCGCTCGCGCAGCGCCTCAACCTCCCAGGACACCACGATCGGGGGCAGCCGCGACAGCTCCGCCACCACCCGCTGCAGGGCGGCCGGATCGGCATAGGCGGGCTGCTGCTGGGCGGGCTTACCCTGCCAGCTCGCGCTATGCCAGGAGGTTGTCTCGGGGGAACGCATACCGCGGGCATCCTAGCATGCACCCCCTCTATAATCCGCCATCCCCATTGGACCGCCTCCGGGCGGGAGACAGTGAATGCATCGCGTACTCATCCTTGGCGCCGGCAAGATCGGTGCTCTCATCTCCGGGCTGCTCGCCAGCTCGGGCGCTTACCAGGTCCAACTCGGGGACGTCGACGGCGCCGTCGCCGAAGCCGTGGTCCGCGCGCACGGCGCGCCAGGCCTCACAGCACACGCTCTCAACGCCAAACAACGAAGCGCGCTCGAGCAGCACCTGGCCGCCCACCCGGTCGACGCCGTCATCTCCAGTCTGCCGTTCTACTGCAATGTCACGGTTGCGGAGGCCGCGCGCAGTGCCGGCATCCACTACTTCGATCTCACGGAGGACGTCGAAGTCACGCGCGCCGTCCGCTCTATCGCAACGGGCGCATCGCAAGCGTTCGTGCCGCAGTGCGGTCTGGCGCCAGGCTTCATCAGCATCGCGGCGGCGGAGCTCATCAAGCATTTCCAGGAGCTGCGCGCGGTGAAGCTGCGCGTCGGCGCCCTGCCGCAGCATCCGAACAACGTGCTCAAGTACTCACTCACCTGGTCGACTGAAGGCCTCATCAACGAGTACGGCAATCCGTGCCAGGCCATCGTCGACGGCCGCACCGTGGAAGTCGCGCCGCTCGAGGGGATGGAGGAGATCGAGATCGACGGCACGCTCTACGAGGCGTTCAACACGTCGGGTGGCCTCGGATCGCTCGCCGAGACGCACGGCGCGCGCTGCGAGTCGATGAACTACAAGACGATCCGTTACCCCGGACACTGCGAGCAGATGCGCCTGTTGATGAATGATCTCAAGCTCAACCAGGATAGAGGCACCTTGAAGCGCATTCTCGAGAACGCGGTGCCCCAGACACTGCAGGATGTCATCATCGTGTACGCTGCGGTCACAGGCACCCAGGACGGCGAGTTGCGCGAAGAGAATTACGTCAACAAGATCTACCCGCAACTCATCGCGGGACGGCTCTGGTCCGCCATCCAGGTGACCACCGCGGCAGGCATCACCTCGGTGGTCGATCTCGTGCTGGAGCACCCGGAGCGCCATCAGGGCTTTATCGCCCAGGAGGAATTCCGCTTGACCGATATCCTGGCCAACCGTTTCGGCCGCTACTACGCTCAGGGCGGCACCAAGGACGTATCCGCCGAAGTCATCGTCTCCGGCAAGACCGGGCATCAGCGCACGCAGAAGCAGGCGGCAGTGCGATGAGCGCGCTCGAGTCCAACATCAACGCCGTGCTTGCGCGGCTGGAGCTCGCCCCCCTCAATCCCGGCGCCTGGTCCGGGTCGCAAGGCTGGGCGAGCGGCGCCCAGCAGCCGCTCCTGAGCGTGCGCAACCCGGCAACCGGCAGCCTCATCGCCCAGGTCCGGCCCGCCGGGCCGCAGGAATACGAGTCCGTCATCGCTTCGGCCACCGAGACCGCCGCCGCCTGGCAGGCCGTGCCGGCACCGAAGCGCGGCGAAGTCGTCCGTCTGATCGGCGAGGAGCTGCGCCGCGTCAAGGCCGACCTCGGCACGTTGGTCTCGCTGGAGAACGGCAAGATCCTCGCCGAGGGCCTGGGCGAGGTGCAGGAGATGATCGACATCGCCGACTTCGCCGTCGGCCAGTCGCGCATGCTCTACGGCCTCACCATGCATTCGGAGCGCCCCGGGCATCGGATGTACGAGCAGTGGCATCCGCTCGGCGTGGTCGGCATCCTGTCCGCATTCAACTTTCCGGTTGCCGTCTGGTCGTGGAACGCGTTCCTCGCCGCGATCTGCGGCAACGTCTCCGTGTGGAAGCCTTCGCCCAAGACGCCTCTCACCGCCATCGCCGTGCAGCAGATCTGCAACCGTGTGTTGACGGCGCGCGGGCTGCCTCCGGTCTTTCAGCTCTTCATTGATGGCGGCACCGAGCTCGCGACTCGTTTCGTCGACGATCGCCGCGTCGCTCTGATCTCTTTCACGGGCTCGACTCCGGTCGGCCGCAAGGTCGGCGAGCGCGTCGCCGCGCGCCTCGGCAAGAGCTTGCTTGAGCTGGGGGGCAACAACGCTATCATCGTGGATGAAACGGCGAACCTCGATCTCGCCGTTCCCGCAATCGTCTTCGGTGCCGTCGGCACCGCCGGGCAACGTTGCACCAGCACCCGCCGCGTCTTCGTCCACAAAGCGGTAGCCGCGGAGCTCGAGCGTCGCCTGACGAACGCCTACCGCCAGGTGCGCATCGGCAACCCGATCGACCCCTCAACCCTGATGGGCCCGCTGATCGACGCGCCGGCGGTGGAGCGCTTCGAGTCCGCGGTAGCCGCAGCCCGTGCCGGCGGCGATGAAGTGCTCTATGGCGGCCGCACCCTCCCCGGCGACGGCAACTTCGTCGAGCCCACCCTGATCCGCGCCCGCCACGACTCCCCCATCGTGCAGGCGGAGACATTCGCCCCCATCCTCTACCTGATTCCGGTCGACTCCCTGGAGGCAGCGATCGTGCAGCAGAACGCGACCCCCTACGGCCTCTCCTCGGCCCTGTTCACCGACCGCCTGCAGCACGCCGAAACCTTCCTCTCCGCCGCCGGCAGCGACTGCGGCATCGCCAACATCAACATCGGCACCTCCGGCGCCGAGATCGGCGGCGCTTTCGGTGGCGAAAAGGACACCGGCGGCGGCCGCGAATCCGGCTCCGACGCCTGGAAAGCCTACATGCGCCGCCAGACCAACACCATCAACTGGTCCCGCGACCTGCCGCTGGCCCAAGGGATAAAGTTCGAGCTCTAACAGCGTATTGCGCAACCGGTACGGCGGCGCACCAGTAACGCGGTGCGGTGGCGAAAGGGACGGGAAAGGCCCCTTCACCGCTGCGCCGCACCCCCGGGTGCCATCTCAATCCTCTTCCCCGGCAGCCGCAACAAAAACCGCGCCCCCCCCAGCAAAGACGCCTCCACAGACAACTTCCCGCCATAAAGATCCACAGTATCGTGGACCATGGCCAGCCCCAGCCCGTGTCCAGGCACCGTCTCGTCCGTCCTGACCCCCCGCTCCAACACCTTGGCCCGGTCCTCCTCCGCAATCCCCGGCCCATCATCCTCCACCACGAGCATGAGCCCACCCTCCTCCACCGTCACCGCCACCCGCACCTTCTCCCGACACCACTTGCAAGCGTTATCGAGCAGATTCCCGAGCAGCTCGAGGAAGTCCCCCCGGTCCCCGATGAAGTAACTCCCGGCCTCGACAGCCAGCTCGAGCGACAGATCCTTGCGTGAGTACACCTTGAGCAGCGCCCCGCGCAGGTCCGCCGCCACCACCGCCACCGCCACCGGCGCCTGCCCGAGCAGCGCCCCTCCCGAGGCCGCCGCCCGCTTGAGCTGATGCTCGATGATGTCGGTCATGCGATCGATCTCCGTCCCGATCGTGCGCGTCGTGGTACCTGACCCGCCGTCGGCGTGCAGCGCAAAGCGCATCACGGCCAGCGGCGTCTTCAGTCCGTGCGCGAGATTGCCCAGCGTGTCGCGATAGCGCGCCACACGCTTGCGCTCGCCGACGAGCAGTGCGTTGAGATGCCGCGCCACACCACTGAGCTCCCGCGGATACCCCGATCCCAGCATCTCGCTGCGTCCTTCCTCCACCTCATGGATCTCGCGCTCGAGCCGCCGCAGCGGCGTCAGCACCAGACGCAGCAGCGCCGCGAGCGACACCAGCAGCAGCACCATGAGCCCGGTGAACCAGCCGAGCATGCGGCTGCGGAAAATCCACAGTTGCTCCTCGTAGGGTGTCAGGCTCACCGCCACACTGAAGGTGAGCGCGTGACCCTGTTCCTTCGGGTCATCCGCGAAGGAAATGCCGCGACTCTCGGTGGCCACTCGAGTGTGCCCGACGATCGTGTAAGTGAACGTGCGGTCGCCTTGCGCCAGCGGCGGACCGAAGTCGACGGGCACACCGGCCGTCGAGGGCGAGCGCCAGAGCAGATTGTTGGATCGGATCTGGGCATAGAGGCCCGAATCCGGCGAGGCCAGGCGCGTATCGAGGCCATTGAGAGGAGCGTCATAGCCCCCCGAGGGATTGGGCTCCGCGGCGGCGATCAGCGTGACGATCTGTGAGTCGAGGAGCGCGTGCAGCTGCCGCTCCGACAGCGTCCGAAAACCAGAATCCAGCACCAGCATCATCACCGCGAAAAACAGCGCCAGCGGCACGGCGACCGAGACCAGCAGCCGGCGGCTCAGCGAATGCGCGGCCCGCGCTCGGCGCCGCGAGCGCAGCGGATCAAGAGGCCGGATCACGCGCCAGCGCGAAACGGTAGCCGCGGCCGCGCAGCGTCTCGATGGGCTTGACGCGATCCTCGGGATCGAGCTTGCGCCGCAGCCTTCCGACCAACACCTCGATCACGTTACTGTCGCGCTCGAAGTCCTGATCGTACAGCCGCTCCGTGAGCTCACCCTTGGAGATCACCTCTCCCGCGCGCAGCATCAGGTGCTCCAGAATGCGGTACTCGAACGTGGTCAGCTCGACCGCGTGGCCGTCGACTTTCACAGTCTGGGCGCGCGTATCGAGCGCTACCGGGCCGCACTTGAGCTCCGGACTCGCCCAGCCGCCCGAGCGGCGCAGCAGCGCCTGCAGGCGCGCCAGGACCTCCTCGAAATGAAAGGGCTTGGCGACGTAGTCGTCGGCCCCGGCCTGCAAGCCCTCGACCTTGTCCTGCCAGTTGTCGCGCGCCGTCAGGATCAGGATGGGGAAAGCCTTGCCCGCGGCGCGCAGCTGGCGGATGACTTCCAGGCCCGTGAGCTTCGGCAGACCGAGATCGATGATCGCGACGTCGAGGGGATACTCGCGCCCGGCGAACAGGCCCTCTTCTCCATCCTGCGCCACATCGACAGTGAAGCCTGCTTCGGCGAGACGCGTCTTGAGCGTCTCACGCAACGAAACTTCGTCTTCGACTACAAGTACCCGCATTGGAAGACCCCCTGAATCCAGGCGGCTCGGCGGCATCAGAGAAAGGCGCCGCTCGACGCATCGACCCGGACGGCAAAAACCCGTCCTGCACCATCAAGCATCCGTAGAAGGTAGATGGTACGGTCTCCCTGCGTTTGCGTCTCGGCCCGGACGACCCGGGCCCTGAAACGGCGCTGCGCCAGCCGCACCGCCTGATCCAGGGAGAGCTTCGCCCGAGCAGAGGCCTGGCGGGTGGCCACCCGCGACACCGAGGCCGGCACCTGGGCGCGGCCGAGCAGCGAGCCGGCCGAAAGCGCCAGCCCTATAGCCACGATCACCGAGCTTCGAGCGGCCCTCATGATCGTAGCAACGTAGCCCGATCCGCGTGAATCCACGCTGAATCTGGACCGTGGCGGGCACTGGGGCGGGCCTTCCAGCCCCCGCCAGGGCCGCAGGGGCCGCTATACCTCTCGCTTCGCCTGTCGCCACAGAGTGTCCCACTGCGCGGCGTCGAGAGTCTGCAGCGGGGCCCCACGTGCGGCCGCCAAGGCCTCCATGCGGCGAAAACGGCGCTCGAATTTTGCATTCGCCGCCCGCAGCGCCTCCTCCGGGTCGATCTTGAGGTGCAACCCCCAGTTGGCCACCGCGAACAGGAGATCCCCGAGCTCCTCGGTGAGGCGGGCGGCGCTCGGGCCGGCGCCGGCGGCCAGCTCGTCCTCGATCTCGCGCACTTCTTCCAGCACTTTGTCACGGACCTGCGAGGGGTTCTCCCAGTCGAAACCGACTCGCGCCGCACGGCGTCCGAGCTTCGCCGCCCGGGTGAGCGCCGGGAGCGCCTGCGGCACATCGGCGAGCGCGCTGTGATCGGCGGCAGCTTCCGCCCCGGCCGCCTGAGCGCGCTCGCGCGCCTTCTGCTCCTCCCAGATGCGCGACAGTTGGCTGACATCCGCCGCGAGCCCTGCGTCCGCGAAGACATGGGGGTGGCGCCGGACGAGCTTGTTGTGAATGCCGCGCGCCACGGCGGCGAAGTCGAACCAACCCTGCTCTTGCGCCATGCGCGCATGAAACACCACCTGGAAGAGCAGATCGCCGAGCTCGTCGCGCAGCTTCTCCGGCTGACCGCGCTCGATGGCATCCGCGACTTCGTACGCCTCCTCGATGGTGTAGGGCGCGATGGTGCGGAAGGTCTGCTCGCGATCCCACGGGCAGCCGCGCTGCGGATCACGCAGGCGGGCCATAAGGTCGAGAAGCGCGGTGACCGCCTCCCCGGGCTCACCGCCGCCGCTCACGCGGCGCCCTCGGTGCACACTCGGTAGAGGTTGACGAGCATGCCGGCGGTTGCGCCCCAGATGTTGCGGTTGCCGTACTGAATGTCGAACAATTTGGCCTCCGCATCGCCCCCGCGGAAGCGATGCAGCCGCGGCCGGTGATTGCGCGGATCGAGCACGAAGGCGAGCGGTACCTCGAAGGTGTCTGCCACCTCCTGCGCATCCAGCAGGAGCTCGAAGCCGGGACGCACCATCGCGACCACCGGCGTGACGCGAAAGCCGCTGATCACCACGTGATCGGTCAGGAAGCCGGCCACCGACACAAAGCGCTCGTCGAGCCCGATCTCCTCCCGCGCCTCGCGCAGGGCCGCCGCGGTGGGACTCTCGTCCTGCGGCTCGATGCGGCCGCCGGGAAAGCTGACCTGGCCGGCATGATTGCGCAACTGGGTACCGCGCTGTGTGAGCAACACCGTGGGCGCGCCCGGATGCTCCACGACGGGGATGAGCACCGCCGCGGGAACCGGCTCGGCCGGAAAGAAACTCATGTAGGCGCGGCTCTCCTCGGCCGTCAGGCCCGGAACCAGCCAGCCCTCGCGGTCGTGGCGCGGCCGGCTGCCCGCGAGCCGCGCGCGGATCCTGGCGGGCCAGTCGAATCCCTGCGGGACCTCGCCCGGCGCCGCAGTGCCCACCTCCTCGCTCCTGCCGTCCGTCTCAGCCACCGCCGCCCGTGCCGCCCTTGATGCCGCCGCGGGTGAGCTCTGCCGGGTCGAGCAGCCGCGCCAGCTCCTCTCGCGGCAGATCGGTCATCTTCTGCGCGACCTCGCGCACAGGCTTGCCCTCGGCGTAGGCCTTCTTGGCGATGGCGGCGCCTTTCTCGTAGCCGATCACCGGATTCAGCGCCGTCACCAGGATCGGATTGCGCTCGAGCGCCTCGGCGAGCCGCTCGGGATTCACCTTGAAGCCGGCGAGCGCGCGGTCGGCGAGCGCGCGCGAGATGCTGGCGAGCAGGTGGATGCTCTCGAGCAGGTTGCGGGCGATGACGGGCAGCATCACGTTGAGCTGGAAGTTGCCGGACTGACCGGCGATCGTGATGGTGGTGTCGTTGCCGATGACTTGGGCCGCCACCATGGCGGTGGCCTCCGGGATCACCGGGTTCACCTTGCCCGGCATGATGCTGCTGCCGGGCTGCAGCGTCGGCAGTGCGATCTCGCCCAGGCCCGCCAGCGGACCGCTATTCATCCAGCGCAGGTCGTTGGCGATCTTCATCAGGCTCACGGCAATGGTCTTGAGCTGCCCGGAGAGCTCGACGGCGGTGTCCTGCGAGGCGAGCGCCTCGAAGTAGTTGCCCGCCGGCGTGAAGGGTACGCGTGTCAGCTCCGCGAGCGCCTCGCAGAAGCGGGCGCCGAAGTCAGGATGTGCGTTGATCCCGGTGCCCACCGCCGTGCCGCCCTGGGCGAGCGCCAGCAGGCGCGGCTCCGTGGCAACCAGACGCGCGATGCCGTTCTCGATCTGCGTGCGCCAACCCGAGAGCTCCTGCCCCAGGGTCACCGGCATCGCGTCCATGAGGTGCGTGCGGCCTGTCTTGACGACCGAGCCGACCTCGCGTTCCTTTACGGCGAGCACCGCCCGCAGATGCTCCAGGGCCGGGATCAGCTCTCGCCGCACACCGAGTGCGGCGCTGACGTGGATCGTCGTCGGGATCACGTCGTTGCTGCTCTGGCTCATGTTGACGTGATCGTTGGGATGCACGGCCTTGCCGAGGCGCCGCGTGGCGAGGGTGGCGATCACCTCGTTCGCGTTCATGTTCGTGCTCGTGCCGGAGCCGGTCTGGAAGACGTCGATCGGGAAGTGCGCATCGTGGCGTCCGGCCGCCACTTCCGCCGCCGCCGCATCGATGGCGCCTGCGGCCGCGGCATCGAGAAGCTGGAGGCGCGTGTTGGCGCGGGCCGCGGCCTGCTTGACGAGCCCGAGGGCGCCGATGAAACCGCGCGGCATGGTCAGGCCGCTGATCGGGAAATTCTCCACGGCGCGCTGGGTCTGCGCGCCCCAGAGCGCGTCCGCAGGCACCTGCAGCTCACCCATGCTGTCGTGCTCTTTGCGAAAGGAACTCGTTGTCATGCCCACTGCTCCGTAGCTCGTCTGCGTTATGATAGCGCATGCCCGACTCCCGCCCGGATTCTCTTACTGGCGATGCGCTTGCCGCGGTGGCCGCGCTCTCGCCGGTCGATGGCCGCTACCGCGCGGCCACGGAACCGCTGCGGGATCTTCTCTCCGAGGCCGGGCTCATCCGCGAGCGTGTGCGCGTCGAGGCCGCCTGGCTGCTGCATCTCGTCGCCGCGGTGCCGCAGCTCGCCGGTGCCGCCATGCCTCCGTCTGCGATCGCGCGCGCGTCCGAGCTTGCGCGCGCGCCAGATGCCGACTGCGCACAAGCGGTGAAGACCATCGAGGCGGTCATCAATCACGACGTCAAGGCGGTCGAGTACTACGTGCGCCAACAGCTGGCGGCCGCGGGGGCGACTGAGGCTTCTCTCGAGCTCGTACATTTTGGCTGCACCTCGGAGGACATCAACAATCTGAGCTACGCGCGGCTCCTCGGTGAGGCGCGCCGCCGCATGCTGGGCACGCTCGGGGAACGCATGACGGAGCTCGCCGCCCTCGCTCACCGCGAAGCGGACGTGCCGATGCTCGCGCGCACGCACGGCCAGCCTGCAAGCCCGACGACGCTCGGCAAAGAGGTCGCCAACTTCGTGGCCCGCCTGCGTCGCGGGGAGCGACGCTGGAGCGCCGTGGAAATTCTTGGCAAATGGAACGGCGCCGTGGGCAACTTCAACGCCCACCATGCGGCTCTGCCCGGCGTCGACTGGCCCGCGGTGAGCCGCGGCTTCATCGAGTCCCTGGGCCTCACTTGCAACGACTACACGACTCAGATCGAGCCGCACGATTGGATCGCCGAGTATTGCGATGCCATCGCCGCGGTCAACGTCATGCTCCTCGATCTCTGCCGCGACTTCTGGGGCTATATCTCCCTGGGCTATCTCAAGCAGCGCGCCGCCGCGGCCGAGGTCGGCTCCTCGACCATGCCGCACAAGGTCAACCCCATCGACTTCGAGAATGCCGAGGGCAATCTCGGCATTGCCAACGCCTTGCTGCGCCACTTCGCGGACAAGCTGCCGATTTCCCGCTGGCAGCGCGATCTCACCGACTCAACCGTATTGCGCAATCTGGGCGTCGCGCTCGGCCACACGCTAGTTGCATGGCGTGCGCTCGGACGGGGTCTGAGTAAGGTCAATGCGGACGCTGCAACTCTCGCAGTTGACCTGGAGGGAGCGTGGGAGGTACTTGGTGAGGCGGTCCAGACCGTGCTGCGCGCAGCGGGAGTACCGAATGGGTACGAGCGCCTCAAAGAGCACACTCGGGGACGCGTTATCGATGCACGTGCGCTGGCGGAGCTGATTGATACGCTGCCGCTATCCGTAGAGGAAAAGCGTCGGCTAAAGGCCCTGCGGCCGCTGGACTATACCGGCCTCGCCGCCCGGTTCGCCCGGGCAATATGACAAATATTGCGGGAAAACTGAGAACTACAGCTCGGTTTTAACTCATTAAGGCCAGCTAAGCACCTGAAATCGTGATGGATTCGACAAGTAGCGGGTGAGCGCCCTCTCTAAGATCGCTAGGCCTGCTCAGGTGGCAGGCGAAGACGGCAGGCGCCGCTCGTGGCTGAATACGGGGAACTCGAACACAAGGGCGCGCTGGCACAACTTGCCAACGCGCGCTACTCGCCGGAATCGAACACCGGCAAGAGCGGCGTGCGCCGGGGCATGGATATGCTCACGGTGCTCACGACCCTGGCGGAAGTGCGCAGCGCGGTATGCCAGGTGGCCGGCTTGGCGCAACGCCTCATCTCCATCTACACCCCCGATCTCGAGCCCGATCTCTACGACCAGACGGCCTTTTTGGAAGTGATCAAACACTTCGTGCTCGCGCGCAGCTTCGCCAAGGTGCGCGTGCTGCTGGCCGAGCCGACGCGCGTCATGCGCGACAGCAACCGCTTCGTGGCCATGGGGCGACGGCTGTCGAGCTGCATCGACATCCGCTACGTCGCCGCGGAGGCGCGCCAGCGAGCCTCGGCCTATCTCATCGCCGATGACCGGGCCATTGTCTACCGCATGCGCTCCGATACCTGGGACGGCGTCGCGGACATCAACAATCCACCCGTCGCGCGACTGTACTTGCAGGAATTCGACCACATCTGGGATTCCAGCGCGCCCGAGCACGGGCTGCGCGCGGTCCACCGCGGCTAGAAACCCGACCGCGCCGGGACGGAATATAATTCCGTCCATGTCCACCCCCGAGATCACCGTAGCCGCCGTAACAGAGACAGACGGCCGCTTCCTCGTTGTCGAAGAGCGCATCGCGCGCCGCCTAGTCATCAACCAGCCGGCCGGACACGTCGAGCCTGGCGAGACCCTGCTCGAGGCCATCGTCCGCGAGGTGCGCGAGGAGACCGCTTGGCTCTTCACGGCCCAGGAGCTCGTCGGCGTATACCTCTGGCGCCGCCCGGACACCGGCCTCATGACCAAGCGCTTTACGTTCGCCGGCACAGTCACCGATCATCGCCCGCAGCAGCCGCTCGATGACGGCATCATTGCCACTCATTGGTTGAGCCGAGCCGAGCTCAAGGTACGCGAGCCTCAGTTGCGCAGTCCTCTCGTGTTGCGCTGCGTCGAAGACTATCTGGCCGGGCCCCGTCAGCCTCTGGCCGCGGCGGCGGCCCTGGACCTCGACTCGGCGCGCGAGTTCGTCGCGGTCCCGGTCTGATATGGCGCTCGACCCATGAGCCACCGCGTCATTGTGGGACTCTCCGGCGGCGTCGATTCCGCCGTGGCCGCACTCCTCCTCAAGCAGCAGGGTTGGGAGGTCCACGGCCTCTTCATGAGCAACTGGGAGGAGGACGATGACGGCTACTGCACCGCCGCGCAGGATTTCCAGGACGCGCGCGCAGTCGCGCGGGAGCTCGCTATCCCGCTGCACCGGGCAAGCTTCGCGGCCGAGTATCGCGAGCGTGTCTTTCAGCACTTCCTCGCCGAGCATCGCGCCGGCCGCACGCCCAATCCCGATGTGCTCTGCAACCGCGAGATCAAGTTTGGCGTCGCCCTGCGCTATGCGCGCCGTCTGGGTGCTGTTGCATTCGCCACCGGACACTATGCCCGCATCATCAAAGGGCCCGCGGGCGCCGAGCTGCACAAGGCGCGCGATGGCGCCAAGGACCAGAGCTATTTCCTCCACGCGGTCGCCATCGAGCAGCTGGCCGAGACACTGATGCCGATCGGTGAGCTCGAGAAAGGCGCCGTGCGTGAGCGCGCGCGGCAGGCAGGGCTGCCGGTATTCGATAAGCCTGACAGCACCGGCATCTGCTTCGTCGGCGAGCGTCCGTTTCGCGAATTCCTCGGCCGCTTTCTCGCCGATCGGCCCGGGCCGATCGAATCGGCTGACGGTGAGCCGGTGGGTGAACACCGGGGGCTCGCCTTCTACACCCTCGGGCAGCGCGAGGGACTGCAGATTGGTGGCCGCGCGGGCCGAGCCGAGCTGCCTTGGTTCGTCGCGCGCAAGGACGCATCCCGCAACGCCCTCATCGTCGTGCAGGGCCACGATCATCCGCTCCTCCTCAGCGCGGGCCTCACGACCGGTCCCCTGCACTGGTTGAGCGAGCCGCGCGCGACCCCGTTCCCGTGCTCGGTGAAAGTGCGTTATCGGCAGGCCGACCAGGCGGCCCGGGTCGAGCCGACCGCTGACGGTGGCGCGCGAATAGCCTTCGAGGCGCCGCAACGCGCGGTCACACCGGGGCAGTACGCTGTCGTGTACGACGGCGACAGGTGCCTCGGTGGCGCCGTGATCGAAAGCATAGAGCCTGTCACGAGACCCTATATAATCCGCGCCGCTCTTAGTCCGGAGAGATTCCCATCATGACGAACAGCTTCAAAGCCCAGTCGAGCCTGGCCGTCGGCAGTCGCTCGTACCAGATCTGGAGCCTGGCGGCGCTGCCGCGAGAGAAGGTGGCGCGGCTGCCCTACTCGCTCAAGGTGCTGCTCGAGAACCTGCTGCGCTTTGAAGATGGCGTCAACGTAACTCACAGCGACATCGAGGCGCTCCTCGCCTGGGATCCGGCGGCAACGCCCTCGTACGAGATCGCCTTCACCCCCTCGCGCGTCATCCTGCAGGACTTCACCGGCGTGCCCTGCGTGGTGGACCTCGCCGCCATGCGCGATGCCATCGTCCGCCTGGGAGGCGATGCGGAGCGCGTCAACCCGCTCGCGCCCGCCGAGCTCGTCATCGATCACTCCGTTCAGGTCGATGAGTACGGCACTCCCGGCGCGCTGGCCGCCAACACGCGCATCGAGTTCTCACGCAACGTGGAGCGCTACGCCTTTCTGCGCTGGGGACAGTCCGCATTCCGCAACTTCGCCGTCGTGCCGCCGAGCACGGGCATCGTGCACCAGGTCAACCTCGAGTATCTGGGCCGCGTCATCTTCGATGCAGAAAAGGACGGCAAGCTCAGCGCCTATCCTGACACGCTCGTTGGCACCGACTCGCATACGACGATGATCAATGGCCTCGGCGTCCTCGGCTGGGGCGTGGGCGGCATCGAAGCGGAGGCGGCTATGCTGGGGCAGCCGGTCACCATGCTGATCCCGCAGGTCATCGGCTTTCGCCTCACCGGGCGCCTCAAGCCCGGAGCCACCGCGACCGACCTCGTCCTCACGGTCACGGAGATACTGCGCAAGAAAGGCGTGGTCGACAAATTCGTGGAGTACTTCGGCGACGGCCTCGCCGGACTGCCGCTGGCCGACCGCGCCACCATCAGCAACATGGCGCCCGAGTACGGCAGCACCTGCGGCATCTTCCCCATCGACGAGGAGACCATCCGTTATCTCGAGCTCTCGGGGCGCACGCGCGAGCGGATCGACCTCGTCACCGCCTACGCCAAGCATCAGGGTCTGTGGCGCAACCAGGGCGAGCAGCCCGCGCAATACACCGACATTCTCGAGCTCGACCTCGGCACCGTGGAGCCCAGCCTCGCCGGCCCGCGTCGCCCGCAGGACCGCGTGCTGCTGACAGCCGCCAAGAGCACCTACCGGAGCAATGCGAAGAAGGCCGCCGAAGAGCGCACCGCGCGCAATGCCACGGCTCAGGGCAAGGCGAAAGTGACGCTCGAGGGCTCGAGCTTCGAGCTGGAGGACGGCGCGGTGCTGATCGCCGCCATCACGAGCTGCACCAACACCTCCAACCCCTCGGTCATGTTGGGAGCAGGCCTCCTGGCCCGCAAGGCCCGGCAGCGGGGTTTGAAGGCGAAGCCATGGGTGAAGACCAGTCTCGCGCCGGGCTCGCGCGTCGTCACCGACTACTTCAAGCGCGCGGGTCTGCTCGATGATCTTGCGGCGGTGGGTTTCGACCTCGTGGGCTACGGCTGCACCACCTGCATCGGCAACTCGGGGCCGCTCAAACCGGAGATCTCCGCCGGCGTGAAGGCAGGCGACATCACGGCCTGCGCGGTGCTCTCCGGCAACCGCAACTTCGAGGGTCGGGTGCATCCTGAGGTGCGGATGAACTTCCTGGCCTCGCCACCGCTCGTCGTCGCCTATGCCCTCGCCGGGACGCTCGATCTCGACCTCACGACGGAGCCTCTCGGCACCGGAGCCGACGGCAAGCCCGTCTACCTCAAGGAGGTCTGGCCGAGCGATCAGGAGGTGCAGGAGCTGCTCACACGCTCGATCGACTCGAAGATGTTCCAGCAGAGCTACGCCAGCGTGTTCACGGGCGATGAGCACTGGAGCGGCATCAAGGTGCCTGCCGGCAAGCTCTACACCTGGGATGCGAAGTCGACCTACGTCAAGAACCCGCCCTACTTCGAGGGCATGAGCCGCACGCCCCCGGCGCTCCGCGACGTCCACGGCGCCAGGGCGCTCGCGGTGCTCGGCGACTCCGTGACCACCGACCACATCTCGCCCGCGGGCGACATCGCGAAATCCAGCCCCGCGGCGCGCTATCTCGTCGAGCAGGGCGTGAAGCCCGCCGATTTCAACTCCTATGGCGCGCGCCGTGGCAATCACGAGGTCATGATGCGCGGCACGTTCGCCAACATCCGGTTGCGCAATCAGCTCGTGCCCGGCGTCGAGGGCGGCATCACCGTCCACCTGCCGAGCGGCGAGCAGACCTCGATCTACGATGCCGCCATGCGCTACAAGGGCGAGCGCACGCCGCTCATCATTCTCGCGGGACGCGAGTATGGCACCGGATCCTCGCGCGACTGGGCGGCCAAGGGGACGATGCTCCTCGGCGTGCGCGCCGTCATCGCGGAGAGCTTCGAGCGCATCCACCGTTCGAATCTCATCGGCATGGGCGTCGCGCCGCTGCAATTCCAGGCGGGCGAGAGCGCGAAGTCCCTCGGCCTCACCGGCCGCGAGGTATTCGAGGTCACCGGGTTGGCCAGCGGCGATGCGAAGCAGGTCACCGTGAAGGCCACTGCAGACGGCGGCAAGCCGATGACCTTCACGGCGCGTCTCAGGATCGATACGCCCAAGGAGCGTGAGTACTACCGTCACGGGGGCATCCTGCAGTACGTGCTGCGGCAACTCGCCGGCTCCGGCCGCGCAAGCTGACCGGAGCGCCGGCACTCGACGCAAGCCGAGCGCGGTAAGTGCGTCTGGCCGTATTCGACCTCGATGGAACGATCACGAGGCATGACACGCTCGTGCCGTACGCGCTTGGGTTCGTGGTGCGCAAGAGACTCTGGCGACTTCCGGCGTTGCTGCTGGTTTTCCCGGCTCTGGTCGGCAACGCGATCGGCCTCAGCGATCGCGGTGGGCTCAAGGCAGCCTTCATCCGTGCCACGCTGGGCGGTTGCCGGCGCAAAGATCTGGAGAGGTGGACGCGGACGTTCGTGGACCGCCTGCTCGCACTGGGCGTTTTTCCGCAGGCCATCGCGGCGATCCGGGAGCACGCTGGCGCCGGCGATCATCTCGTCCTGCTGAGCGCCAGCACCGACCTTTATGTGCCGGCCATCGCCCAGGCGCTTGGATTCCCGGAAGTCATCTGCACTGGAGTGCGCTGGGAGGGTGAGCGGCTGGACGGCACGCTCACGACGCCCAATCGTCGGGGAGAGGAGAAGGCGCGCTGTGTCGCCGCGTTGCGGGCGCGCCATCCAGGGCTGCCGTCAGCGGCCTACGGCAACGCCGGGAGCGATATTGCGCACCTGAAGCTCGTCGAGCAGGGCGTCCTGGTCAACGGGTCGGCGGCTGCTCGGCACGCGGCAGCATGCGAAGGAATCACCTGCACCGAGTGGCGGTGAGCGCCCCGTCTCGAGGCACCTACATCGATGTCCGGATCTGCCAGAGCTCCGGAAAGAACTTCAGCTCGAGCGCCTTGGCGAGATAAGACACACCACCGGTGCCGCCCGTGCCGGGCTTGTAGCCGATGATGCGCTCCACGGTCTTGAGGTGATGGAAGCGCCAGAGCTGGAACTTGTGATCGAGGTCGACCAGCCGCTCGGCGAGCTCGTAGAGGTCCCAGTCCTTCTCGGCATTGTGATACACCCCGAGCCAGGCACCAGCCACCTGTTTGCTCGCGCGGTAGGGCTCGCTGAAGTCCCGTGTCAGATAGTCCTCGGGGATGCCGTAGCCGCGGCGGCTGAGCAGCCGCAGCGACTCATCGTAGAGCGAAGGCGACTCGAGCGCGCGCTGCAGCGCCTCGTAGGCCTTGGGGTCGTGCTTGTGCACCGCCAGCATCTCGGCGTGCTTGTTACCGAGGAGGAACTCGAGCATGCGGTACTGGAACGACTGGAAGCCCGACGAGCGCCCGAGGGCGTTGCGAAACGCCGAGTACTCGAACGGCGTCATCGTCGAGAGCACCTCCCAGGTGGAGATGAGTTGGGCCTGCACTCGCGAGATGCGCGCCAGCATCTTGAAGGAGGGGTCGAGATCGTCGCGCCGCACGCATTCGAGCACGCCTCCGAGCTCATGCAGCATGAGACGCATCCACAGCTCCGAGGTCTGGTGCACGATGATGAAGAGCATCTCGTCGTGCTCGAATGAAAGCGGCTTCTGCGCATCGAGCACCTTCTCGAGGTGCAGGTAGTCTCCGTACGAGAGCGAGGAGCCCAGATCCCAGTGAATGCTCTCGCCGCTCAAGTCCCTGCGCTCGGACTTGTCATAGCCCTTGGTGCTCATGATGCGTGATCTCCGAACACCCACTCCGGTACGCGCCGCCAGCCGTCGAGCAGCTCCCGGTCCAGGGTGCGGTAGTCGGGGCAGTATCGTGCCACACAGTGCCAGAACCGGCGCGAGTGGTTCATATGCTGAGTATGAGCAAGCTCGTGGATCATGAGATAACGCACCACCGCCGGCCGTTGAAAGAGGAGACAACAGTTGAGACTGATCGTGCCGCGTGTCGAGCAGCTTCCCCAGCGCGTGCGTTGACGGCGGATGAGCACGCGATCGTAACGGAAGCCGAGCTCGCGCGCGCATTGAGCCAGCAGTGGCCCGAGCACCTGGCGCGCGCGCTCCGTCAGCCACCGGCGCAGCGCCTGGCGCACCGACTGGCCGTTGCCGATACCGCCTGCAAGCGCGAGCAGGCCCGATCCCGAGCCGGCGATCCGCACCCTGCCCGTCCCGCCCGAGAGGTGAACCCGCCAGGTCTCCTGGCACGCCGTCAGCTCGACCTGCGAGGGCGGAAACGGAAGCGGCGGCCCTGCCCGGCGCCGGGCCTCCTCGCGCTTGCGCTCGATCCACGAGCGATGCCTTTCGAGAAAGCGCTCCACCGTACGCGCGGAAGTCCTGGAGGGCACCACGACCTCCACTCGGCCCGTGTGAAAGACTCGCACGGTCAAGCGCCGCGCGCGCTGGCTCTCGCGGACGCTCCAGCCTTCGGCGGCGTCCTTGTCGGACCATAACGGCAACTGGGACGTTACCATATTGGAAATCATGCACCGTGGCGGCAGAATCCCTCGCCACCCATAATACCAGTCGACGGCGCGGCGCATGCGGAGCGTCCGGCCAGGAGAGCCCTTGCCCGAGAGTGCACCGATCCTCGAAGTCCACGATCTCGTCAAACAGTATCCTGCGGTCACCGCCGTGAACGGCGTCTCCTTCGCCGTGCCCGAGGGCACCTGCTTCGGGCTCCTGGGACCCAACGGCGCGGGCAAGACGAGCACCATCGAGATCATGGAGGGAATCCTGCCCCCGACCTCGGGTGAAGTGCGTTACCGGGGAGAACGCCTCGGCACGCGCTTTCGCGAGGAGGCCGGCATCCTCTTCCAGAAGACCGCACTGCAGGATTTTTTGACTGTGCGCCAGAGCGTCGTGCTCTTCCGCGGCCTCTATGAGCACGGCCTGGATGTCGAGGAGGTTCTCGCAGCGTGCGCGCTCGAGAAGCTCGCGGAGCGCGACAACCGCAAGCTGTCGGGCGGGCAGCAGCAGCGCCTGCTGCTCGCGATCGCGCTGGTGAACGATCCCAAGGTGATCTTCCTCGACGAGCCGACCACCGGGCTCGACCCGCAGGCGCGGCGCAATTTCTGGGAGCTGGTGGAATCGATCAAGGCGCGGCGCAAGACCATCATTCTCACGACGCACTACATGGAGGAGGCGCAACTCCTCTGCGACGAGATAGCCATCATGGATGGCGGCCGTATCATCGCGCAGGGCGCGCCGCAGCGGCTTCTGCGCGAACACTTCGCCGAAGTGCTCCTCGAGCTGCCGCGGCAGGAGTTTCCCGAGAGCGCGCGGCGGCTGCCGCTAAAGCTCATCGATGCCAGCGACCGCGTCGAGATCAGCACTGACGATCTCGACGGCACGCTGCGGACGCTGATGGAAGCGCACGTGCCGCTGCAAAATCTCCGTATCCGGCCGGCGAATCTCGAAGATCTCTTCCTCGACCTCACGGGCAAGGAGCTGCGCGCGTGATCAAGCGACTGCTCGCCGTCTGGCATGCCCGCAACCTCGAGTTCGTGCGCGATCGGCCGACACTGCTTTTCACACTGCTGCTGCCCGTCGGCGTCGTGATCGGCATGGGATTCATCTTCGGCGGCCCGCCGCGACCGCTGTTCAAGGTGGGGGTGCTCGGCACGCGCGTCGGCGCGCATGCGAATCCCTTCCTCGCGGAGCGCTATGTGCAGTTCGTGTCCGTCCCCGACGAGGCTACCGGCCTCTCCGAAGTCACTCACCAGGAGATCGATCTGCTCCTCGATCTCGACGGCCCGGTGCGCTATTGGGTCAACACCGACTCTCCCAAGGGTTACATCGTCGAGAAGCTGCTCATTGCCGCGGACCCCGCGGCCCGGCGCCAGCCCGTCACGGGTCAGGCGATTCCCTATGTCGACTGGCTGTTTCCCGGCATCCTGGCGATGAACATGATGTTCAGCTGCCTCTTTGGCGTGGGTTACGTCGTGCTGCGATATCGCAAGAGCGGCTTCCTCAAGCGCCTGCATGCAACGCCGCTCTCGGCGTTCGAGTTTCTGAGCGCCCAGGTCCTCTCGCGCTTGAGCCTCATACTCTTCGTCACCGTCGTCCTCTACGCCGGCATTGGCGCCATCATCCATTTCCACAGCGCCGGCAGTATTGCCCTCCTCCTCCTCATCGCCGTGACCGGGGCGCTGTCGATGATCGCGCTCGGCCTCACCATTGCCGCGCGCTTCGCCAGCGAAGAGCTGGTGGGCGGCCTATTGAATCTGCTCACCTGGCCGATGATGCTCCTCTCCGGCGTCTGGTTCTCGATCGAGGGCTCACCGCGCTGGGTGCGGTGGGTGGCCGACATTTTCCCGCTGACTCAAATCATCGATGCCTCACGCGCCGTGATGCTCGACGGTGCCGGCATCCAGCGGATCGCCCCCAACCTCATATATCTTGCCGCGACGACGCTCCTTTTCCTTGCGTTCGGCGCATGGTCATTCCGATGGAGGGTAGATTGAGCCAACCGATGCGCTTCTGCAGCGATAACGCCGCTTCCGTCTCCGCGGAGATTCTGGAGGCCCTCTCAGCCGTCAACCGCGACCACGCGCTCGCCTACGGCGACGATCCCTGGACGCAGCGTCTGGACGAGGTGTTGGGTGAGTTCTTCGGGACAGAGGTGCGGGCGTTCGCGGTTACCACGGGTACCGCAGCCAACGTCCTGTCGCTTGCGACAGTGACGCCACGCTATGGCGCCATTTACTGCCATCCCGAAGCCCACATCGCTGTCGATGAATGCGGCGCACCGGGTTTTTTCACCGGTGGCGCGCAACTCGAGCGGATCGACGGCGCGGCCGCGAAGCTCACCGCCGAAGCGGTCGCTGCGACGCTCGATGGCCACGCGGTCTCGGTGCACAGCGTACAACCAGCGGCGGTGTCGATCAGCCAGGCGACCGAGCTCGGCACGGCCTACCGGCCGACTGAAGTCGCAGCCTTGTGCGAAGTCGCCCATGAGCATGGCCTTCATGTCCATATGGACGGCGCACGCTTCGCCAACGCGGTGACCTTCCTCGGCTGTCATCCCGGCGATGTCACCTGGCGTGCCGGGGTCGACGTCCTCTCGCTGGGCGCGACCAAGAACGGGGCCCTCGCCGCGGAGGCGGTGGTGTTCTTTCACCTGGGGCTGGTGCGTGACTTCGAGCTACAGCGCAAGCGTGCCGGTCACCTGCTGTCGAAATCGCGCTACGTCGCGGCGCAGCTGCTGGCGTACGTGGAAACAGGCCTCTGGCGCCGCAACGCGGAGCGCGCCAACGCTTTTGCCCGCGCCATCGGCAAAGCTGCCGGTAAGCGCCTGCTGCATCCGGTGGAAGCGAACGAGGTGTTCGCCGATCTTGGCGTGGCGGGCAAGGCGTCCTTGCGGTCCGCGGGCTTTGAATTCTACGATTGGGGCGCGCCCGCCTCGGGCACGGCACGCCTGGTCGCCTCCTGGGACCAGGACCCGCGCCATGTCGAGGCGCTGTGCGCGGTGCTGACCGCAACCTGACTCAGGAGAGCGCATGGCCCGACGAGAGTCCCGCATGCTGGCGCTCGGTACGCCGGCTCCGGATTTCAACCTGACCGATCCCAGCGGCCGGCGTTTCGCGCTGCGGGAATTCGCCGGCTCGAAGGGACTGCTGGTCGCCTTCATCTGCAACCACTGTCCCTTCGTCAAACACCTGCTCGAGGGCTTCGTGGAGTTCGCCCGCGAGTACGGACCCAAGGGCATCGCGATCGTCGCCATCAACCCCAACGATGCCGCGAGCCATCCGGAAGACAACCCGGAGAACATGAAGCGGATCGCCGCCCAAAAGGGCTTCACCTTCCCCTACCTGGTCGATGAGACCCAAGCGGTGGCGAAGACGTACCAGGCGATCTGCACGCCGGATTTCTTCCTGTTCGACGCCGCGCGCAAACTCGTATACCGCGGCCAGTTCGATGCCAGCCGACCCAGTAACGCATTGCCGGTCACGGGCAGCGACTTGCGCGCCGCCGCCGACGCCCTCCTCGCGGGCAAGCCGATCGGCCAGCAGATCCCGAGCATCGGCTGCAGCATCAAATGGAAGTCGGGTCAGGCGCCCGAGTGGGCGTAAGACAATAACTCGCGCGCGCGGGCGCCCTCACCGCCCCGCAAGTGCATCGGCGGTGCGCAGCCGCATGGCGCGCAGCGCAGGCAACGCGCCGGCGATGATGCCGATGGCGATCAGCCTACAGCTCCCTCAGGCCCTCCGTCACTGCCATCCGCGCCGCGCGCACGGCGGGGAACAGTCCGCCCACGAACCCCATGGCGAGCGCCCACTTCAGCCCCGAGGCGAGCAAGGCCGGCGTCACCCGAAATTCAAACACCACCTCGCTGAAGTTCGCGCCGAGCGTCGAGGCCGTGTAGTGGTCGAAGATGGCCCACGCCAGGACGGCGCCGATCACCCCGCCCGCGATGGCGAGCAGAAGTGTCTCGATCAGCACGGACACGACGACCGGGACGCCACGGAAACCGATGGCGCGCAGGGTCGCGATCTCGCGCGTCCGGGTGGCCACAGCCGCATACATGGTGTTGAGTGCGCCGAAGACGGCGCCGATCGCCATGATGATGGCCACTGTCGTGCCGAGGATGCGGATCAGGTGCGTGAGCTGCTCAGACTGCCGGCTGTAATAATCGCGGGTGGTGCTGGCGTCGACCTTGAAGCGCGGATCGGCGGTGACCGCAGCCTTGAACGCGCTGAACTCGGCCGGACTCTGCAGACGAACCGAAACCGAAGTGCGGCTATCGCCGCGGCGGTAAGTTGACGCTACTACATCGGCGTCGCCCCAGAGCTCGGAGTCATGCTCATCGCCGGAATCGAACTCCCCCACCACGTCCCAGGGCTGCCCACCGATGTCCATCTTTCCGCCCAGCGTGGTGTGGTCGAACTCCTGCATCGCGCGCTTGCCGACGACGAGCTCGCGCAGTCCCGGCGTGAAGCGGCGGCCCGCAATGATGCGCACCTGCGGCCGCAGCGCCCAGGCTTCGTCCCCGATGCCGCGCACCTCGACATTGGCGTCGAGTCCGCTGCTCTTCTTCGGCAGCGACGCCACGACCACCAGCTCCGGTGAGGAAATCGGCTGACCGTGGGCGTCGCGTGCCACCTGCGGCTCGCCGCCGATGATCACCGTCGCATCATGATCCAGAACGGAATTCAGCTCGGTCTGCGAGTTGGCGCGCAGGACGATGGCGGTGTCGTCGTTTCCCGTCTGTGCGAGAGTCGCTTCGAATCCCTGTGCCATCGCAAAAAGCGCGACCAGTACGCCGACGACGCCGGCGATGCCGACGACCACGACCGAGGCAGCTCCGAGGCGCTGCGGCACGGTGGCGAAGCCGAGCTCGGTGACCGACCAGGTCTGGCGGCCGGTGCGGGTGAGCAGGAGCCACGCTGCGAGCAGGAGCGCGGCGATGGCCGCCGACCACCAGGGCAGCACCACCAGCAGCACGACGAACGCCGCCGCGACGATCAAGGTGAGCAGACCCGTGCCGAAATTTCGCATGCCGCTGCCCTCACCGCCCCGAGAGCGCATCGACGATGCGCAATCGCATGCCGCGCCGCGCGGGCAGCGCCCCGACCAGAAGCCCGATCGCGATCGTGAGCGCGATGCCCTCGAGCCAGGTGTGTGCGTTGACGGGCAGCATCGGAATCAGCGGGCCCAGCTTGGCGCGAATACCGCTCACCGCGGCGCCGGAGAGCAGGAGTCCGACCGCGCCCCCGAGCGCGAGCAGCAGCACCGACTCGGCGAGCACGAGCGAGAGCACGCTGCGGTTCGAGAAGCCGATGGTCTTGAGGATCGCGAGCTCCGGAATGCGCTCGCGCACGGCCTGCGCCATGGTGTTGCCCGTCAGGAGAATGAGCGTAAAGAACACCGCCGCCATGATGCCGCCCACGATGAGGCCGATGTTGGCGAACTGGCCCACGAAGGAGGCCTGGAAGGCGGACTCGCTCTGGGTCTTGGTCTCGTGATCGGAGTTGGTGGAGATCGCATCGATCGCCCCCGCGATGCGGCTCGAGTCTTGCGGCTGCGCCACACGCTCGATATACCAGCCCGCCGTGCCGCCGCCGAACTGGGTGGCCTTGTCGAAGTAGTCCCAGTTAAAGAAGAGCGCGCCCTCCTGGCCCTTGAGGCTCGGATCGTTGACGTGATAGATGCCGACCAGGTCGAACGTCCAGGTGTTGGACCCATTGCCTTGCGGGAAGATCGTCGCCTGCACCGGGATCTTGTCGCCCACCCTCCAGTGGAAGTGCTCGGCGAGGCTCTGGCCGACTACCGCGCCGGTGCGGGTCTGGTGGAACGCCTGCAGCTCGGCCGCGGGCAGCACGAATTCCGGATACAGGTCGAAGAAGTTGGGGGCGACCGCCTCGGCCACGAGCTGATTCTTCGCGTCCTGGTAGTAGCCGCCGAACCAGTTGGCGTAGGTCACTTTGCTGACGCCCGGCACCGCCTGGATGCGCATGAGGAGGCTCGTCGGCAGTGTGACGATCAGGCTCTCCTTCGACATCGTGATCATGCGGCTCGCGCCGGCGACATTGTGCGCCGCGCTGGTGAAGGCTTCGCGCACCGAATTCAACAGCCCGAAGAGCAGGAACGCCGCGATGACCGAGACGATCGTGAACACCGTGCGGGTCTTGCGCCTGAAGAGCGCCGCCCAGATGAGAGGCAGGTACTTCACCCGGCCGCCTCAGCGACCGCCGCCGGCTCGACCAGCGTGCCCTTATCGAGGTGCAAGGTATGGCTCGCGTATTCAGCCGCCTTCGGATCGTGCGTGACCATGACGATGGTCTTGCCGTGTTCGCGATTGAGGCGTTGCAGCAGCGTCAGCACTTCCACCGCCGACTGCCTGTCGAGGTCGCCAGTCGGCTCGTCGCATACGAGCAGTGTCGGGTCCGAGACGATCGCGCGCGCAATGGCAACGCGTTGCTGTTGTCCGCCGGAAAGCTCACCCGGCTTGTGCGCGGCGCGATCGGCGAGGCCGACGAGCTCGAGCGCCACCGCCGCGTGGCTGCGGCGCTGGGCGGCCGCCAGCTTGGTGAGGAGCAGGGGCAGCTCCACGTTCTTCGTGGCCGAGAGCATCGGCAGCAGGTTGTAGAACTGGAACACGAAGCCCACGTTGGCCGCGCGCCAGCGGGCGAGATCGCTCTGCCCGAGCTGGTCGATCCGCCGCCCGGCCACTGCGATCGTGCCTTCAGTGGGAGAGTCGAGGCCGCCGATCAGGTTGAGCAGCGTCGTCTTGCCCGAGCCGGAGGGCCCCATGAGGGCGAGGAAGTCCCCTTGGGCGATGTCGAGGTTGACGTGGTGCAGCACCTCGATCTTCTGTCGGCCGCGAGTGTAGACCTTGCTCAGGTTGCGGATCTCGACCAGTGGGCTCATGACCATTACTCCCCTAACGGCGGCACAAGAATCTCGTAGCGAAGGATCCGCACCCAGTGCGGTTCATCATCAGTTGAGGTGACAGGTGTCACCCTGGCGGCGATCCTCATCCATTGTCCGACTTCGCCGCGATGCGCGAGCCATCGTTGAGGCGCGCGGGCGGCGATCGCACGACGACCGAGTCGCTGGCGATACCCTGCACGGCGCGCAGGTCACCTTCGCTCTCGCCAGGCATGACGGACGCCTCGTGCGCCTTGTCCCCCTGGACCACGAATACGACCGTGCGGCCGTCGCGCTGCACGACCGCGGACGCGGGGACCCATACGGTGCCTGGCGGAAGCGAGCTCGCAGCTCCCTCGCCGGTCTGTTCCGAGGGTTGCTGCAGAAACGACACCCGCACTCCCATGTCCGGGAGGATGCGCGGGTCGAGCTTCTCGAAGGCAACACGGACCTTCACGGTGGCCTTGCTCTTATCGGCCGTCGGCACGATGGCGATCACATGGGCCGGAATGTTCCAGTCGGGATACGCATCGAGTACCGCCGTGGCGGGTTGACCCGGGGTCACGCGGTGGATGTAGGCTTCGTTCACATCGACGTCGACCTCGAGGGAGCTCATGTCCACGATGGTGGCGATGCCGGCCGCTTCAAAGGCGCCGCCGCCAAAGATGGGCGAGATCATTTCGCCCATCTGCGCCGCCTTGTCGATCACCACCCCCGTGAAAGGTGCCGCGACGACGGTGTAATCCTCCTGGACCTGCGCCGCCCGTATACCGGCCCGCGCCAGATCGACCTGACGCTGCTGGGTCTTGACTTGGGCCGCCATCGTGGCCGCTTGCGTCCGGGCCGTCTCGAAATCCTCCTCCGAGACCAGATGTTGGCCGATCATCGCCGCATCGCGCGCGAAATCGCGCCGGTCCTGCGCCAGCTGCACCTGATACTGGGTCAACTGCGCCTGCCCGGCCGCCAACCCCGCGCGTGCCTGATCCAGGGCGGCGCGCTGGGCGCTGTCATCCAATCGTGCCAGCACCTGCCCACGGTGAACGTGCTCGCCTTCCTCGAAGTACACCTGGGACAGCTGTCCGGGGATCTGGGAAGAGACCGTTGCCTCGCGCTCCGCTGTCACGTAGCCGGTGGCTTGCAGAATCGCCGTCGGGGCGGCGCCCGCGGATGCGGTCACCGCCGTCGCCTCACTCACCTGGACCACGCTATTGCGGGAGTAGAAAACCACCGCCGCGGCGGCAATCACGGCTACCGCGATGATGACCGGCAGCCACCATTTGCGCTGGCTGGCAACGGTGTCCTCGCGCTCGGAGCGATCGATCCGGAGCTGATGGATGAGGTGGGACTTGTCGGAATCGGATGACATACGGATGCGATACGGGCTTCAACGCCGCCTACTGGAGCGGAAATTCCCCCAGCGGATACGGCACTCGCTCGGTGACGAACGTCAGGTACTCGATGATCTGGCTAGTATAACGCGCGAGGCTGCCGCCGAAACGCGCCAACTCGACGCTCGCATGCCCGGTCGATAGCCGGACCAGCAACTGCACGATCGCGGTGACCGCGAGCGTCCAACTGACGATCCAGAACACGATCGCGAACAGGACCATGTAGAGAACGCGCACGCCGAGATCGCCCGGCGGTGCGACTGTTTGCGGTACGCCACTCATGAACCTTCTCCCCCGTGCCCCGTGATGACTGTGTTATCCCGAGATGATCTCCGCCATGAGCCGCCTTGCCCGCGCAAAGTCCGGCGCGACCAGCAGCGCCCGCTCCAGCACGTTGCGAGCAGCGAGAGCTTGGCCACGAGTGAGATAGTCCTGCGCCAGATACGTGAACGCATCCGCGGCGCCCCACGCCGGTAGCCCGGCCGCTGGCGCGCTCCGGCGCTCGAAGACCGACACCGACCGTAGCAACAGCTGGAACGCCTGTTGATTGTCGCCGCCAAAGAACCGCGGCCGCTCGTGGGCTGCCAGGGCGCCGAGCAGGAGCACCCGCGGGTTGTCGGGCGCGAGCTTCAACGCCTTGTCGCTGCGGGCCTGGCTGAGCGGCGCGGCCAGCGGCGAGCGCCAGGGATCGAGATTGCTTTGCAGCGCGAGACAGGCGGATTGCAGCGCCAACGCCTCGACCGAGCCGGCATCCACCACGAGCACGCGGTTGAGCCGGTCGACACACTGTTGCGTGAAGGGCCACGCCTGCGTCTCATCGCTGCGCGCGAGCAGCGCGAGCCTGTAGGCGACGAGCGCGCCGTAATAATTTTGCCACTCGGTGTCGCGGGCGTCGCTGGCCGCCCCACCGGGGGTGAGCGTGGCCGCCAGGCCGGTCAGTTCCGCGGCATTCTGCCGGAAGTAGCCGCGCTCGATGCGACGCTCGAGGTCCGCCCAGTGCGCGCTCGATTGCGCCGCACCCACGGCCGCCGGCGCCGGGACCGCGACGGCCGGCGCACCCGCCAGCAAGGCGACGAGGAGCATTTCCCCGAGCCAAGCCGCCGGCCGCAAGCCGCCCCCTTCAGTAGAATGCGCCGCAACCATGACCGGGAACGATAGCACAGGGCCCTCGCCGGCCGCCCCCTTACGACGGGCGCCCGCGGACCCGCACGCCCTGTCGCCCCTCATCGACATCGGGATCAATCTGGGGCACGACAGTTACGATGCCGACCGCGACTCCGTGATTGCGCGCGCCCTGGCGGCGGGTGTCGAGCAGATGATGGTCACGGGCTCCTCCACCGCGAGCTCGCGCCAGGCCGCGGCGCTCGCCGGACAACATCCCGGCAGGCTGTTCGCGACCGCGGGGGTGCATCCGCATCACGCGACCGAGCTCGCCGCCACCGCGCTTGCCGAGCTCGGCGAGTTGTGTCTCGCGCCGGAGGTCGTGGCGGTCGGTGAGTGTGGGCTCGACTACTATCGCAACTTCTCGCCGCACCCGGCGCAGCGCGCGGCGTTTCAGCGCCAGCTCGAGCTCGCCGCTCGCTGCGGCAAGCCCGTGTTCCTGCACCAGCGCGACGCCCACGAGGATTTCATCGCCATTCTGCGCGAGCACTGGCCGGCGCTCAGCGGCGGCGTGGCGCACTGCTTCACCGGCGGCGCCGCGGAGCTCGAGTGTTATCTCGGGCTCGGGCTGGCGATCGGCATCACCGGTTGGATCTGCGACGAGCGGCGCGGCGCGCACCTGCTCGAGCTCGTGCGGCGCATCCCGGCCGATCGGCTGCTGCTCGAGACCGATGGCCCTTATCTGCTGCCGCGAGACCTGCAGCCGAAGCCGGCTTCGCGGCGCAACGAACCGGTGTATCTTGCGCACATCGCAGCCGTCGTGGCCCGGGCGCGCGGCGAGCCGGCCGAGACGCTGGCGCGGACCAGCACCGAAGCGGCGCGCCGGCTTTTCCGCTTACCTCGAATCGACTTTAGTAAACATACCTAATACATTGGGAATGAAGGAGAAAAATGGTGGATCTTTCGCAATTGCGTAACACCATCGCCGCCAACTGGCGCGGCTCGATCGTCGACCGTCTCACGGCCTACGTGCGCATTCCGAACAAGTCGCCCATGTTCGATCCCGAGTGGGAAGCCCATGGACACATGGATGCGGCCGTGCAGCTCATGGCCGACTGGTGCCGCGCCCAACCCGTTCCGGGGATGCGCGTCGAGATCCGCCGGCTTCGCGGCCATACCCCCGTGCTCCTGGTTGATATTCCCGGCGAGCTTCCGGGCTCGGCGCTCCTTTACGGGCATCTGGACAAGCAGCCCGAATTCACCGGCTGGCAGCCGGGTCTCGGCCCCTGGGAGCCCGTGTTGCGCGATGGGAAACTCTATGGCCGCGGTGCCGCGGATGATGGCTACGCCGTATTCAGTTCCCTGACAGCCATCGCTGCTCTCAAAGCGCAACGCGTCGCGCTTCCCCGATGCGTCCTCCTCATCGAAGCGTCAGAAGAGAGCGGCAGCATCGATCTTCCGGCGCATCTTACGGCGCTGGGGGACGATGCTATCGGTGACCCCTCGCTCGTGGTCTGTCTGGACGCCGAATGCGGCAACTACGACCAAGTATGGTGCACCACCTCTCTGCGCGGGAATCTCGTGGGCCAGCTGCACGTGCGTGTCCTCGAGGAAGGCGTGCACTCCGGCATGGCGACGGGAATCGCACCGACGCCGTTTCGCATCGTCGAGCAGCTCCTCGCGCGCCTCGAGAGCCCGATCAACGGCGGCCTGCTGCTCGATGAGCTGTCGGTGTCCATCCCGAAGGACCGGCTGGCGCAGATCGATGCCGCGGCCCGCGTGCTCGGCGAATCGGTTGCCGGCAAGCTTCCCTGGGCCGCCGGCGTGCGCGCCGTCTCCAACGATCCCGCGGAGCTTCTCATCAACAGCACCTGGAAAGGGACGTTGGCGGTGACCGGCGCGGATGGAATGCCGCCAACGATCTCCGCCGGCAACGTGTTGCTGCCCTCACTGACGTTGAAGCTGTCTCTGCGCCTGCCGCCGACGTGCGATCCAACACGCGCTGCGCGCGCGGTGAAGGATGCGTTGGAGAGCAACCCGCCGTATGGCGCCCAGGTGCGCTTCGAGTCCGGAGGGGCCACGGCCGGGTGGAACGCCCCTGTCTTCGCGCCCTGGCTCGAGGAGTCGATCACGAGTGCCTCGCGTCAGATCTACGGACGCGAGGCCGTTCACGTGGGGTGCGGCGGTACCATCCCCTTCATGGGCATGCTGGGCGAGCGCTTCCCGCGCACGCAATTCTTCATCACCGGAGTGCTCGGGCCGCATTCCAATGCCCACGGACCGAACGAGTTCCTCCACCTCGAGTATGCGGAGAAGCTCACCGCCTGCGTCTCGCTGGTGCTTGCCGACCATGCGAGGACACTCCGAGGCGGATAGGCGTCTACCTCATGTGCGCCATGTAGCTCGGCTTCACCGCGCCCTTGACCTTCTCCCAGCCCTCGCTGAAGGAGGTCGCCGTGTCGGAGCCGTGCTCCATGCCCGGGAACTCCGCCCGCAGCGAATCGATCATGAGCGTCCATTTGGGCAAACCCTTGGGAAACCGCCCGCGCCGCGTGAATACCACCCGGCCCTCGACCGGCACCTCTCCCGAGAGCGCCCTCACGGCCGCGATGCGGTCATACAGGCCGCTCTGCGGATTGGTGAACGTGAAGCGTCGCGGTCCATCCATGACCGTCCAGTCCGCCATCTGATCGCCGCCGAAGATGTTGCCCTGCACATCGCGCAGGTCGACGACGAGCACCCCGCGGGAAGTCAGCAGCAGGAAGTCGACGTGGAAGCCACCCCCCATTCCATCCGGCACCAGCACATCGACGACGTGGTCGGAGCCGGCCGCGGTCACCGCCAGGCGCAGTGACTTGCGCGCGCGGTATTGTCGATACCAGCGCCACAGCCATGAGATGCCGAACCCCAGCGCCGCGGCGATGGCGATGAGAACCCATGCGGTGGGCGGCAGCTTCTCGATCTCATCCACGTCAACTCACCTCCGGTATCGGTCCAGCCGCCAATGCGTCCCGGAGCGATGCCAGGTCGGCGGCGATCTCCGTGCACTCGGTCGGTCGGGCAAATAGCTTAGCAAGCGATTCCGGCACCGCGATCGCGCGGCCGATCAGGGGCTCCACGACCTCGCGGAACTTGGCCGGATGAGCCGTGGACACCAACACCCAGCGGCCGTTGTCACGGCGGCTCGCGGGGAGCCTGGCATACGTTTCGGCGGCGGTTGCGGTATGCGGGCACCAGATCTGGCCGAGCTCCTGGTATCCCGCGCGTATGCGTTTGCGTATGGCCTCATCGTCCACGATGTAGGCGCTCACGGCGGACCGGATCTCGCCCAGCTCCGGATAGAGCGCGCGCAGGCGCTCCATGTTGCTAGGGTTGCCAACGTCCATGGCGGACGCCAGCGTGGGGATACTGGCGCGAGGACTCCACTCGCCAGTGTCGAGAAAGTCGCGCACGGTGCGATTGGCATTGTGGGCCAACACCACGTCTGCGATCGGCAGGCCGAGCCGGCGGGCCCAGATACACGCCACCGCGTTACCCAGGTTGCCGCTCGGTATGATGAAGGACGCCCGCTCGCCATGAGTTCTGAAGACCGCGAGGCTCGCGGCCGCGTAGTACACGGCTTGCGGCAGCAGCCGCCCCAGATTGATACTGTTGGCCGACGAGAGCGCGCGCTCCTCCTGCCAGGCGCGGTCGAGGAACGCCTGCTTGACCAGTCGCTGGCAGTCGTCGAATGTGCCGCGCACCGAAAACGAGCGCACGTTGCCCCCCCAACAGGTGAGCTGGCGCTCCTGTGTGGGTGAGACGAGTCCCTTGGGAAAGAGCACGGCGACTTCGATGCCAGGGCGCCCGTGGAAGGCCGCCGCGACGGCGCCTCCCGTATCCCCCGAGGTGGCCACGAGGACCGTGAGCGGGCGCGCCCCCGGGCCGCGCAGGCGGGAGAGACAGGCGGCGAGAAACCGGGCGCCGAAGTCCTTGAAGGCTGCGGTCGGACCGTGGAAGAGCTCGAGCACCGCGAGGCGGCCGCCGCTCCCCAACGCGACCACCGGCGCCGGGAAGTCGAAGGCTTCGGTGGTGGTCTGCGGCAGAGACGGCTCGAGCGGGTCGCCCGCGGCGAAGGGCGCCAGCAGCTTGGCGCCGATGCCCGCCAGGGTCTCACGGACCCCGAAAGACCCCGCCTGGGCCCGCGGCCACTCGGTCGGAACATAGAGGCCGCCGTCGGGCGCGAGCCCCTGGGCCAGGGCCTCGCCGAACCCGGCTGTCAGCTGCGCATCACGGGTGCTTCGGAACCGCATCACGCTCATTTTTTCTTTCCCGCCCTTGCCGCGACTCGCTCAGCCAGACTCGATGACTTGGGCGCCCTCCGCCTCGATATCCACCAGCCACTCGTCGATGCGAATGGAGGCGCCCATGAACTCGGCGCGCATGGCCTCGAGGACCCGGTGCGCATCCTTCGCCAACGCCCAGGCGAAGAGCGCCGGGCCGGCGCCGGAGATCGAGCAGCCGAGAGCGCCCGCCGTCATGGCGGCGAGACGCACGCCCTGAAAGCCAGGGATCAACGCCTGACGCTGCGGCTCGATGACGACGTCCTCGAAGGACGCGCGGATCATGTCGAGATCGCTGGTATAGCAACCCGAGATGAAGCCGGCCAGGTGAGCCGTCTGCCAGACGAAATCCGACAGCTCGACGCTGCGCTTGAGGATCGCCCGGGCCTGCCGGGTCGAGAGAAACATGTGCGGATGCACGATGATCGCCCGGATGCCCGTCGGTACCGGGATCTGCTTCACCCGCGGATGATCGATGCCCACGGTGAGCACCAGACCGCCGAAGAGCGAGGGCGCGATGTTGTCGACATGTAGCGAGCCGCTCGCCACCGCCTCGCCCTGCATCGCGAACTTCAGCAGCTCGAGTTTGGTGCAGGGCTGCCGCAGCAGTGCATTGGCCGCGACCACCGCCCCAACGGCCGAGGCCGCGGAGCCCCCGAGGCCGGAGGCGAGCGGGATCCCCTTGTCGATGCGCATCGCAAAGCCAAAGCCGGGATGCAGGGCCTCCTGCATGGCGAGCAACGCGCGCCCGGCTGTGTTCTGCGCCGGCTCGGTCGGTAGACTTCCCGCAACGCCGATGACCTCTGTGATCGTGACGCCTCTCGTCTCCGTGCGGCTCACCGTGACGCGATCGCCCAGTGCCGCGACCGAGAAGCCCAGAATATCGAACCCAATTGCGACGTTCCCGACCGACGCCGGCGCGAAGGCGGTAGCCCAGCGCGGGGTGACATTCAAAGTCGCGCTCCAAGGTAAGCGCAGAGGCGCAGCAGATCGGCAAACACGCCGCCAGCGGTGACCTCGGGTCCGGCGCCCGGTCCTTGGACGATGAGCGGGTTGTTGCAATAGCGGCGCGTAGCAAAGCGCACCACATTGTCGGTGAGCGCGATGTTGGCGAAGGGATGCTTCGCTTCCAGCTCCACCAGACCCACCGTCGCCACGCCGGTGGGCGCTCCGGCGCGGCCGGCCGCTCGCAAGTCAGACGGCCGACATAGCGCAGCACCTTGCCGCGCGCGCGGGCGCTCTCCAGGCGCTCCTGCATCGCCGCATCGTGCCGGGGCAGGCGCTCCATGAAGTCCTCGATGGAGCCGCTCTCGAGTCCCGCGGGCACGAGGCTCTCAACCTTGACATCGCCCAGCTCGAGCTCGAGGCCCATCTCGCGGCCGAGGATGATGAGCTTGCGGGCGACGTCCATCCCGGAGAGGTCATCGCGCGGGTCGGGCTCCGTATAGCCTCGCTGGCGCGCATCGCGGACGATATCGGAGAACGCCGTGCGGCCGTCATAGATGTTGAAGAGATACGCCAGCGTTCCCGAGAAGATGCCCTCGACGCTCGTGATCTCATCCCCGGTCTCTCTCAAGTCCCGCAGGGTATGAACGACCGGCAGCCCCGCGCCGACCGTCGCTTCGTACAGGTAATGCGCGCCGCCGGCGCGGCGTGCCTCGCGCATGGCGCGGAAATAGGCCAGGTCCGCGCTGTTGGCCTTCTTGTTGGGTGTCACGATGTGCATGCCGGCGCCGAGCCAGGCCGCATACCGGGCGGCGATGTCGGCGCTCGCGGTGCAGTCGATGACGACCGAATGCGGCAGGTAATCGACGTGCACGTGCTCGATGAAGCGGTCGAGGTCGGCAGGAGCGCTCTGCCCCTCGTACTCCGTGCGCCAGCGCTCGAGCGGGATCCCGGTCTCGGCGAGCACCATGCGCTTGGAGCCGAGAATGCCGCGCACCCGCAGGTCGATCTTGAACTGCTCGCGCAGCCGCGCGCTCTGCGAGGCGAGCTGATCCAGAAACACCCGCCCTACCGTGCCGGGTCCGATGACACCGATCGAGAGCGTATGCGGTGAGAGATAGAGGCCGGCGTGGACCGCGCGTAAAGCACGCGTGGCCGATCGACCGTCGACCACGACGGAGATGTTGCGTTCCGATGCGCCCTGGGCGATCGCGCGCACGTTCACACTCGCCGTGCCGAGAGAGTTGAATACTTTGGCCGCAACGCCCGGCGTTCCAGCCATGCCATCGCCGACGATGGCGAGGATCGCGAGATTCGGGTCGATCTCGACGCTCTGGATCTGGCCTTCCTTCAGCTCCCGCTCGAACGCCTGCCGCACGACTACCGCTGCGCGCTCGCCCTGCTCGTGTGGGATGGCGCAACAGATCGAGTGCTCGGAGCTGCCCTGGGAGATGAGGATGACCGAGATGCCCTCCTCGCGCAGCGCACCGAAGAGCCGGTGCGCGGTCCCGGGCACGCCGATCATGCCGGCGCCCTCGAGGTTGATGAGCGCCACCTTGTCGATGCTCGCGATGCCCTTCACCGGCAGCTTCGAGGTCGGCTGCGCGCAGATCAGCGTGCCGGGCTTCTCGGCGGCGAAAGTGTTGCGGATCCAGATGGGGATGGCGTCGCCGATGGCCGGCGCCATGGTTTGGGGGTGAATCACTTTCGCGCCGAAGTAGGCGAGCTCCATCGCCTCGTTGTAGGTGAGCGAGTCGATCACCGTCGCATCAGGGACCCGGCGCGGATCGGCGGAGAGCACGCCGTCAACGTCGGTCCAGATGTGGATTTCCGCCGCATAAAGCAGCGCCCCGAAAATGGAGGCGGAAAAGTCACTACCGTTACGGCCGAGCGTGGTCTGCACCCCGCGCGGGTCCGAGGCGATGAAGCCGGTGATGATCAGGGTGCCCTTGAAGTCGCGGTCGACCAGGTCCGAGAGCTGGGTCCGGGACTTCGCCCATTGCACGCCGGGGCCCAGCGGACCCCATTCCACGACCACGACCCGGCGGGCGTCGATCCACTGGACCGGACCGCGCTGGCTGCCATGCTCCTCATAGAAGCGGTGGAAGAGCTTGGTCGACCAGATCTCGCCGTAGCCGACGATGAGATCGCTCACGTTGCGCGCGGCCGCGCGGGTGAGCTTCACCGTATGAAGAATGCCTTCGAGGTCGTGGCAGTCGCGGTCGAATCCCGCGAGATAAAGCCGCGCGGACTGCGGGGTGAGGAGCGTCTCCGCAATTTCCGCGTGTCGCGAGCGCAGTGCACTGAGCTCCACGCGATAACGGTCATCCTGCTCCTCCGCGAGCGCCACGAGGCCGAGCAGAGCGTCGGTGACGCCCTTGCATGCTGAGAGCACGACGCCGACGCGCGCGGCCGGCAAGGAATCGACGATGCCTGCGACGCGGCGAAAGCAGGCGGCGTCGGCGACACTCGAGCCGCCGAATTTGTGCACGACCCAGGGAGCGGAATTGACCATGGATGGGAATCGACCAGAGGGAAGGCGGTGCGACTCTACTGACGAGCCAGAGTGCGCGCAATGTACTTGTTCACGCGCTGCGCGCCACCTGCGGGGGCATAATCGGACGCAATGGACTCTGACCTGGGACCCCTCCTGCCTCTGTTCGCACGCGAGCGGGCTGCCGGCCGCACGATGGCGCTCGGCGTCCTGGTGCGGACAGTGGGTTCGACCTACCGCAAGCCCGGGGCGATGCTGCTGATCGCCAGTGATGGCGAGTATGCGGGGCTCATCTCCGGCGGGTGCCTGGAAGGGGATCTCGGGGAGCGCGCCGGTGAAGTGATCGAGACCGGTCAGGCCACGCTCGTGAGCTACGATCTGCGCAGCTCCGACGACCTCCTCTGGGGTCTCGGCCTCGGCTGCGAGGGGGCCATGCACATCCTGCTGCTGCGGGTCGGTCCGCGAGAGGAGTGGCAACCGCTCAGCCATCTGATGGCAGCGCTCGGCGCGCATACCAGGACCGCTATCGGGGTAGTGACGGAGTCGCAGGATGACGGGATTCCGGTGGGCGCGCTGCTGCTGCCTCAGGCTCAGGGAGCATCCGCGATCGCACTGCCGCGCTCGCTGCCCTCGAGCGCGCAGTCCGCTCTCCTCGATCCACAGATCCTCTCGGCGCTGGCTGCGGCACCCGGCTCGGGCACGGTCGACAGCCTGGAAGGTCCTGGCGCTCGCTGGCATCTCCTGCTCCTACCCCTTTCCCTGCCTCCCCGGCTCCTCCTTCTCGGCGCCGGGTCCGATGCCCTGCCGGTCGTCGACTTTGCCGCCTGCCTGCATTGGCGCGTGACCCTGGTCGACCATCGCCCGGCGTACGCGGTGCCGGGACACTTCCCTTCCGCGGAGCGCGTACTGCTCGCACGGCCCGAGGACCTCGCGCAGGCTCTGGATCTCAGCCGCTTCACCGCGGCCGTGGTGATGAGCCATCACCTGCCGTCGGACCTCGAGTATCTGCGCGTCCTGAGCCAGGGACCGTTGCCCTATATCGGACTCCTCGGTCCCGCGGTGAGACGTGAGAGACTGCTCTCAGAGCTTGGTGCCGAAGCAACGCGTCTGCGTCCGCGTCTTCACGCACCGGTGGGCCTCAACTTGGGAGGCCGCACGCCTGAGGCCATCGCGCTCGCGATCGTTGCGGAAATCCATGCGTTCGTACACGGTACGCAGCAGGTGAGCAGCCCTCATGAATGAGCTCGAGATCATCCGCTCCCAGCTTGCCGTCGAGCAGGCTCACGCCGCGGAAGTCGCTAACGCGTGCGCGGCAGCCTTCGGATCCTCAGGCAAAGCTCCCGACCTGTCCGAGGCAACAGCACCGTTTCGCGACGCCTGCGTCGGCTACCTGGTCTGGGCACTCGCGCGATTCGAGGAGCGTGATCAAACCCTGTCGGAGCTTCTCGCCTCGCGACAGTCGCTCGCCAACGGCGCGGTCAGCGCGAGCGCGCGCCATCTCGCCGGTCTCATCAGCCGCGCCGGCGCCAGCCGCGAGGCCTTGTCGCGGCTCGAGGCCGCACTCGGCGCCGGCGAGTCGCCGGCCGCGCGCGCGGCATGGCGGGAATTTGCCCACTTCTTCCACTCGACATGGGCTTCCCGGCGCGCCGCGCTGGAGGGGGCGCTGGCCGAGCATCTCGGCGTGGCGGACTGGCGAGTCGTATGCGCGATCGATGCGGATTCCATTCTCGAGGAGCGCAACCGGTTCGGCCGGGTCAGCGCGCAGTTGCCCGCCGGTCTGGAGCTGCGGCGGCCGCCGCCCGCGGGTACCCCGTCATGACCGACGAGAGCGAGGCCGGAAGCCTCCACGCCATCGTGCTCGCAGCCGGTGGGTCGACCCGCTTTGGATCCGCCAAGCAGCTGGTGCGCATCGGCGACCGCCCGCTCCTGAGCCTCATCGCCGGCCGGACCGCCGAAGTCGTGGGCCACGCGCTTCTCATCGTGCTCGGCGCGCAGGCGGCCGAGCTCGCGCCGCTCCTCAAGCACTCGCCGGGCTCGACGGTGGTCAATCGGGACTGGCGCGAGGGGCTCGGAAGCTCGATCCGCACCGGCATCGCGCGCCTGCCGCCCTCCTGCGGGGCTGTGATGTTGGTTTTAGCCGATCAGGCCTGCGTCACGACGGACGACCTGCGGCGGCTCGCGGGCGCCTGGCGCCGCCAGCCCCTCTGCGTCACCGCGGCGCAATACGGCGCCTCCGTCGGCGCGCCCGCGATCTTCCCGCGGCATCTTTTCAGCGAGCTGAGCGAGCTCAGGGGCGATAGCGGTGCCCGCGTGCTGCTCAAGCGCCACGCGGACAATCTGGTCAGAGTACCGATGGCGAGCGCCGCCTTCGACCTCGACACACCCGCTGATCTGCTCGAGCTCGGGAGATCGCCTCAGTCGTAACCTGCTGAAATTCAACGGCCGGTTGCCCTCATAACCCGCGGCGCGGGATACCAAACCACACGGTATTTAGTGGCCTGTCGTCCGACGCCTATAGTCCGGCGGCATGTACCGCTACGATGCCATTGACCGCGCGCTAGTCACCCAGCGCGTCGAGCAGTTCCGCGATCAAACCCGCCGCTATCTGGCGGGCGAGCTGAGCGAGGACGAGTTTCGCCACCTGAGGCTGCGCAATGGCCTCTACCAGCAGCGCTTCGCGCCGATGCTGCGTATCTCGGTGCCCTATGGCCTCCTCGAGTCGGCGCAGCTGAGGAAGATGGCTCATATCGTGCGCAAGTACGACAAGGGTTACGCGCACTTCACCACGCGGCAGAACATCCAACTCAACTGGCCGAAGCTCGAGCAGGTGCCGGATCTGCTGGCGGAGCTCGCCGAAGTACAGCTCCACGGCATTCAGGCCTGCGGTAACGACACCCGCAACATCACCAGCGACTACCTCGCCGGCGTCGCGGCTGACGAGCACATCGACCCCCGGCCCTACTGCGAGCTGTTACGCCAGTACATCACGCTGAACCCGGAGTTCTACTGGCTGCCGCGCAAGTTCAAGTTCGGCTTCACGGGCGCCGCGGTCGACCGCGCCGCGACGCGCACCAACGACGTGGCCGTGCATCTGGTGCGGCGTGCGGACGGCGCGATCGGCTATCGCTTCTTCGTCGGCGGGGGCCTGGGCCGGCAGCCGATGCTGGGTCAGGAGATGAACCCATTCGTACCGGAGTCGGATCTGCTGCGTTACGCGTGCGCGGTCCTGCGCACCTTCAACCGCTTCGGCCGCCGTGACAACATTCACAAGGCGCGCATCAAGGTCGTGCTGCGCGAATGGGGCATTGAGCGCTTCCGCGCGGCGATCGAGGAGGAGTACGCGAAGATCAACGCGAGCGTCGAGGGCGACGAGCTCCGGCTCCTGCCGGAGGACATCGAGGGAATACGGGCGCACTTCACGGCACCCGCCTACAAACCGCTGGCTGAAGTGAGCGCTGATGTCGCCGGTATCGCGGCGCGTGATGCGGGCTTTGCCGCGTGGATCAAGCGCAACGTGCGCGCGCACAAGGTCCCCGGCTACCGCGTGGTATTCGTATCGCTGAAAGCGCCCGATCATGTGCCGGGCGATTGCACGGCCGAACAGTTCGAGGCGCTGGCCGACATCTCCGACACCTACAGCTTCGGAGAGCTGCGCTCCACGTACGATCAGAACCTGGTGCTCGCCGACGTCGCCGAGAGGGATCTTCATGAAGCGTGGCGCCGGCTGGATGCGGTCAAGCTGGCGACGCCAAACATCGGGCTGGTCACGGACATCGTGAGCTGCCCGGGACTGGATTTTTGCAGCCTGGCGAACGCGGGCTCCATCGGCGTGGCGCAGGACATCTACCGCCGCTTCGATACGCTGGATGCGCAGTACGAGATTGGCGCGATTCGTATCACGATCAGCGGCTGCATGAATGGTTGTGGGCACCACAGCGTCGGGCATATCGGCATCCTTGGCGTCGATAAGCACGGTGAAGAGTGGTACCAGGTGACATTGGGTGGCAGCGCGGGGAATGACGCTGCGATTGGCGAACGCATTGGGCGCGCGCTGGCGCGAGATGAGATTGCCGACGGCGTGGAGCGGCTGATCCGCGGTTACCTGGAGCTGCGGTGCGATGAAGATGAGACTTTCATCGAGTGCTATCGCCGGCTGGGAATGGACCCCTTCAAGGCACGGCTCTACGAGCACGAAACTGAGGCGGCGGCGGCATGACGGCGACGATTTTGCGCGACGGAGAGCTTGCCGGCGATGACTGGACGGTGGTCGAGGACGGGCGCGCGGAGCTCGGACCGGCGGCTGGCAAGGTAATCGTGACGCTGGCCCGGTGGCGGGCGGAGCGCGAGGCGCTGCTTTCAGCCCATACGGCCGTGGGGGTGCTGGTGCCCAACACGGCGGATATCGAGGCGGTGTATCCGGAGGTGGCTGATCGGCCGCTGATTGCGCTGCAGTTCCCCGCGTTTACTGATGGCAGAGCGTTGTCGCAGGCGGTGGTGCTGCGCAAGAGACTCGGGTTTCGGCGGGAATTGCGGGCGGTGGGCGACATCATCCGGGATTTGGTGTTCTGGCTGGGGCGGTGTGGGTTTGACTGCATCGTGCCGCGGAAGGACCAGAGCTTGGAGGGGTGTCGGGCGGCGCTTGTCGAGCTGCAGGTGGCTTATCAGGCTGCTGCTGATGACCATACTCCTGTGTGGGTGCGGCGAAGGCGTGGGAGCGTTGCGCCTGTACATTAGGTCGCATTGAGTCAGGACGCCGCTCCCGCGCTATTTGACTGGTAGCTCGACGTCGGAGAAGAGCTCGGCTACTTCTTCTTGAGTGGAGGCGCGGTGGGCGCGCTCTACCGAGCGCCGGTCCAGATGCGGGGCTATCAGGTGGGCGAAGTCGTACATGTATTTGCGCAGCAGGGTGCCGCGGCGGAAGCCCAGCCAGGTGGTGTGGCCGGGCAGGAGGTGGGAGGCGTCCAGGACCGCCAGGTCGGGGTCGTTCTCGTCGACGGCCATGTGCGCCACGATGCCTACGCCGATCCCGAGGCGGACGTAGGTCACTATTACGTCGGAGTCGCGTGCGGTGATCGCTACGTTGGGTGTGAGGTTGGCTTTGGCGAAGGCATCGATCAGGGAGGATGGACCGGAGAAGCTGAACGTGTAGGTGATGATGGGGTACGCGGCCAGCGCGCGGTAGGTGAGCTTGCCGGCGTTTGCCAACGGGTGATCGCGTGGGACGATGACCACACGGTTCCAGCGGTAGCAAGGCAGGATCGTCAGGTCGGTGAACAGGCGCTCGGAGCCGGTGATGATCGCGCAGTCGATACGGTCCTGCGCCACCATCTCGGCTATTTGCTCCGACGTGCCTTGGTGCAGGTTCAGCCGCACGTTGGGATACTTGGAGAGGAATTCGTGGATGACCCCAGGGAGAACGTAGCGGGCTTGCGTGTGGGTCGTGCCGATCGAGAGGCTTCCCTTGCCCTCATCGCGCAGTTCCGTCGACAGCGCACGGATGCTCTGCGCCTCCTGCAGGATGTGTAGGGCACGCTCGATCACCTGCTGGCCGGCGGGGGTGATGCGGGTGAGATTGCGGCCCTCGCGCACGAAGATCTGGAAGCCGAGCTCATCCTCCAGCAGCTTGATCTGCTTGCTCACGCCGGGCTGGGACGTATGCAGCTTCTGCGCCGCCGCCGTGATGTTGAGGCCGCTTTGGGCGACGGCAGCCAGATAACGGAGCTGGTGCAGTTTCATGGAGGCACAGCGTAGCGCAACCGCGGCTACGGCGGCGACTCTCCTTATGGGGTAGGCAACCGCCATAACCGGCCCGCAGTGCTTCAGAAGAAATCATTCGTTCTGCTGCTCGGGCACCCATGGCTATAGTTGCCCCCATGATCAGGGAACGCCTCAATTTCGATCTCGAACAGAAAGCGGCGGCCGTGCGCGAGCGGCTCAACGCCGCGGTGCGCGAACATGGCCGGGTGATCTACTCGAACAGCCTCGGCGCCGAGGCTATGGTGCTCACCGACATCGTCTGGACGCACGTGCCCGAGATCGACATGTTCAGCATCGATACCGGCCGGCTGCATCAGGAGACCTACGACCTGCTCGAGAAGCTCGAGCGGCGCTACAAGCGTCCGCTGCGCCTCGTCTACCCCGACGCGCAGGCGCTCGAGCATCTGGTGTCGGCGCGAGGCGTCAACGGCTTCTATCACAGCCTGGACGCCCGCCTCGCCTGCTGCGGCGTCCGCAAGGTGGAGCCCTTCAAGCGCGCCATCGCGGGCTACACGGCGTGGGTGACCGGTGTGCGCCGGGAGCAGTCGGCCACGCGCGCGCAGGCGCAGTCGGCGGAGTGGGACGCGGAACACGGACTGTACAAGATCAGCCCGTTGCTCGATTGGAGCGAGGCGGAGATCTGGCAGTACATCCGCGCCCGCAAGCTGCCGTACAATTCGCTCCACGACCGCCAGTTCCCGAGCATCGGGTGCCATCCCTGTACCCGCGCGATCCAGCCGGGTGAGAGCCGCCGGGCCGGCCGCTGGTGGTGGGAGCAACCTGAGTCTCGCGAATGCGGCTTACATCCCAGAGTGCGCCATGCCGCAGCGCAGGCCTGACGGACGATCCGGCCGCGATGGATTATCTGCCGGTCTTCCTGCAGCTACGCTCGGCACGCGCGGTCATCGTCGGCGGCGGCCGCATCGCCGCACGCAAAGCCGATCTACTGCTCAAGGCCGGCGCGCATCTAACGGTGGTCGCCCCGCGGCTGCACGAGGATCTCCGTAGCCGTGCTCTCGCGGGCGAGCTGACACACCTCGCCGAGAGCTTCGCCCCCGCGCATCTGGACGGGGCGGCCATCGCGGTTGCCGCGACCGGCCTCAAGGCTGTCAACACAGCGGTCTCCGCGGCCGCTCGCGAGCGCGGCGTGCCAGTCAATGTCGTCGACGACGCTTCGCTGTCAACTTTCATCTTCCCCGCGATCATCGACCGCTCTCCGATCGTCGTCGCCGTGGGCTCCGCCGGACAAGCGCCGGTGCTCGCCCGCTGGGTGCGCGAACGGATCGAGGCCATCCTTCCGGCGGCCCTGGGCGCGCTCGCACGCTTCATGGGTGAGCGGCGCGGCGATATTCAGCGCTTCCTGGGCCCGGCCGCGCGCCGCGGCTTCTGGGAGCGCATCGTGCGCGGCAAGGCGGCCGCTCACCTGTTGGCGGGAGATCGGGTTGGGGCCGAGCGCGCCTTCGATGCGGAGCTGTTGGTCTCGCAGCTCACGACGTCGGCCGCGACGGGCGGCAGTGCGCTCGGTGAGGTCTATCTCATCGGGGCGGGTCCCGGTGATCCGGACCTGCTCACACTGCGCGCGCTGCAACTGCTGCAACAGGTCGATGTGGTGCTCTATGACAGGTTGGTTCCGGCAGCCATCCTCGAGCGCGCCCGGCGTGAGGCGCGCCGGATCTGCGTCGGCAAGAGTCATGGCGAAGGCGCCGATCACACGCCACAGGAAGACATCCACGAGCTGATGATTCGCTTCGCGCGCCAGGGACTCAAAGTGGCGCGCCTGAAGGGAGGCGACCCATTCATCTTCGGACGCGGAGGTGAGGAAGTGGAGACCCTCGCCCGCCACGGCATCTCATACCTCGTCGTTCCCGGCATCACCGCGGCGCTCGGTGCGGCGGCGGCGGCCGGTATCCCGCTGACACAGCGGCAGCTCGCACAGAGCGTGACCTTCGTGACCGGACATAACGCGGAGAGTGAATCGCTCGACTGGCATACGCTCGCGCAAGCGCGCCAGACGGTCGTCTTCTACATGGGCGTAGGCAGGCTCGAGCCCATCGTGGCGCGCCTACGCGCCGCGGGCGCTGCTGATACGCTTCCGGCGGCGCTGATCGAGCGGGCAACACTACCCGGACAGCGCGTCCTCCGCGGTACACTGGCGGGAATCGCCGAGCTCGGCAGCCGGGCGGGCATCGTGGCGCCCGCCTTGCTGATCGTCGGCGAGGTTGTGGCGGCTGCCTCAGCTGCCGAGCCCGCAGCGTTGCCGGCGCGCGCCGCGGAGACCGCCGCGGACCTCATTCAGCCCGTATGACCGGGCCCCATGTGACTGGAGAGTGTCGAGCATGAGCGCAGGGTTCATAGGGTCCGTCGGCAACACACCGCTCATCAGGCTGCGGCGGCTGAGCGAGGAGACCGGCTGCGAGGTGCTCGGCAAAGCGGAGTTCATGAACCCGGGCGGCTCGGTCAAGGACCGCGCCGCGCGCGCGATCGTGCTCGCCGCGGAGCGCAACGGCGAGCTGGCTCCTGGCGGCACGGTCGTCGAAGGCACCGCCGGTAACACCGGGATAGGCCTGGCGCACGTCTGCAACGCCCGCGGCTACCGGTGCGTCATCGTGATGCCGGACAACCAGTCGCCGGAGAAATACCGCCTGCTCGAGACCCTCGGTGCCGAGGTTCACAAAGTGCCGACCGTTCCCTACAGCAATCCCAACCAGTACCAGAAGGTATCGCAGCGGCTCGCGGCGAGCCTGCCAAACGCCATCTGGGCGAACCAGTTCGACAACACCGCGAACCGCCAGGCGCACATCGAGACGACGGGGCCCGAAATCTGGGAACAGACCCAGGGAGGTGTCGACGCTTTCGTCACGTCCGCCGGCACAGGCGGCACCTTCGCCGGCGTGTCCGAGTACCTGAAGTCGCGCCGCGGCTCCGTCCGCTGTGTGTTGGTCGATCCTCCGGGCAGCAGCCTCTACGAGTACGTGCGTAACGGGACGCTGAAGGCCACCGGCTCGGGCTCGATCACCGAGGGTATCGGGATCGGCCGGGTCACGGCCAATCTGAAGGACGCGCCCATCGATGATGCCGTGCACATCGAGGATCCGGAGACCGTCCGCTTCGTCTACCGGCTGTTGCGTGAGGAAGGCCTCTTCCTCGGAAGCACGAGTGGCATCAATGTCGCTGGCGCCGTGCGCGTCGCCCGTGAGCTGGGGCCCGGCCATACGGTCGTCACCATGCTCTGCGATGGCGGCGCGAAATATCAGTCTCGCCTCTTCAATCCCGAATGGCTGCAGACGAAGGGGTTCACCGCCGAAGCCGCGCAGCCCTCCTCCGGACCTCCGCTGACTCTCGAGAAGGTCATGGTTGCCTGAGGGTCGCCGTGACTCTGTCACCGCATGTCCTGTGGCTGATTCCGGTGGGCTTCGCCGCGCAGATGGTCGACGGCTGCGTCGGTATGGGCTACGGCATTTCCGCTAGCTCCATCCTTGCCACGCTCGGCATTCCACCGCTCATCACCAGCGCCACGGTTCATGCGGCGGAGGTGGTCACCTCCGGCATCTCGAGCGCCTCACATGCCTGGTTTCGCAACCTCGACCGCAAGATATTTCTGTCCCTGCTTGCACCAGGAGTTGTTGGCGGTGTTGTAGGCGCCACGGTACTTGCTCATGTTCCGACCCACGCTATCCGCCCATTTGTCTGGAGTTACCTCATCATTACTGGGCTCTGCGTCGTAGGTCGCGTGGTCTTCAAGCGTGCTCCGCGGCTCTCTGTTGGCGCGCCGGGGCCTGCGTTGGGGCTGATCGCAGGCTTCCTTGATGCGATCGGGGGCGGCGGTTGGGGAACCATCGTCACCTCGACGATGGTCGCTCGCGGCGTCGCGCCGCGTTACGCGATCGGTACAGCCAACGCTGTAGATTTCTTCGTTGCGCTCGCGACGAGCATCGCTCTGTGGACCCAGATGGGGCACATGAGATACGACATGGTCATTGCCCTGCTGATTGGTGGTGCGGTCGCGGCGCCCCTTTCTGCGTGGGTCACGCGCCACGTGCCGGCGCGTGCCGCAGCGACGGCAGTGGGCTTCGTCGTCGTGCTCCTCGGCGCGGCCGGGCTTTTCGAGACGCTCTACTAAGCGGGCACAGGACTCTCGGGCTGACGCACAGCCGCCTTCTGACTGTCCGCCGGCGCGGCAGCCAGGGCCACCTCCAATGCTTCCGATACCCGCTCCACCCACACGATCTCGAGCGCCGAGCGCGCACTTTGTGGAATGTCCTCGAGATCGCGCCGGTTACGCGCCGGCAGGATGACCTTGCGAATGCCGGCCCGCGCCGCGGCGATGGTCTTCTCCTTGACGCCGCCGATCGGGAGCACCAGCCCCCGCAGGCTGATCTCACCCGTCATCGCAACATCCGGTCGCACAGGGCGGCGCTTCAGGAGCGAGGCGAGTGAGATGAACATCGCGACGCCAGCACTCGGGCCGTCCTTCGGGATGGCGCCCGCGGGGACGTGCACGTGGATGTCGCTCTGGTCGAAGAGCTTGGGATCGATGCCGAGCTCGGTCGCCTGAGCCTTCAGCAGACTGAGCGCCGCCTGCGCCGATTCCTTCATGACATCGCCCAGTTGCCCGGTCAGGATGAGCTTGCCGGTACCCGGCATGCGCGCCGATTCGACGAAGAGGATGTCGCCACCCACCGGCGTCCACGCAAGCCCGGTGGCGACACCCGGCACGGAGGTGCGTTGCGCGACCTCGTTCTCGAAGCGAGTCGCTCCCAACACCTCGGCCACATCGTCAGCCTCGAAGCGCACGCTCTCGACCTTGCCTTCGGCGATGCGCATCGCCGCCCGGCGCAGCAACGCCCCTATCTGCCGCTCGAGGTTGCGGCAGCCGGACTCGCGTGTGTACTCACGGATGATGCGAGAGAGCGCGGCGTCGGTAACGCTCGCCTGCGAAGGCTTGAGGCCATTCGCCTTGAGCTGCCGCGCGACCAGATAGCGCTTGGCGATCTCGAGCTTCTCTTCCTCGGTATAGCCGGTGAGCTCGATGATCTCCATTCGATCGCGCAGCGGCCCCGGGATGGTCTCGAGGACATTGGCGGTGGCGATGAAGAGCACGTGGCTGAGGTCGAACGGCAGGCCGAGATAGTTGTCACGGAAGGTCGAGTTCTGCTCCGGGTCGAGCACCTCGAGCAGCGCCGAGGCCGGATCGCCCTGAAAGCTGGCGCCCAGCTTGTCGATCTCATCGAGCATGAAGACCGGGTTGTGGGTGCTGGCCTTGCGCAGCCCCTGAATGATGTTGCCAGGCAACGCGCCGACGTACGTGCGCCGATGGCCGCGGATCTCCGCCTCATCGTGCACGCCGCCCAGGCTCGCGCGCACGAACTTCAGGCCGAGCGCCCGGGCGACACTCTGGCCGAGGGAAGTCTTGCCCACCCCCGGCGGACCCACGAAGCAGAGGATGGGGCTTCGGCCCTCCGGGTTGAGCTTGCGCACCGCGAGGTACTCGAGGATGCGCCGCTTCACTTTCTCGAGGCCGTAGTGATCCTCATCGAGCACCCGTCGTGCGCGCTCGATGTCGATATCCTCCGCGTCGGCCTTGCTCCATGGCAGGGCCACCAGCCAATCGAGATAGGTGCGCACCATGCCGTATTCGGGACTCGCCTCGTTGGTGCGCTCGAGGCGCTTCAACTCCTTGCGGGCGTGCTCCTCGGTCTCCGCCGGCATATGGGCCGCGGTGATCGCCTTGTCGAGCTCGGCGACATCGCCGTTCGCGCCCTCGCTTTCGCCAAGTTCCTTCTGCAGCTGGTGGAGCTGCTCACGCAGTACCGCCTCACGCTGGCGCTCGCCGAGGGCAGCCTGCGTCTGCTCGCTGATGTCGCGCGTGATCTTCAGCACCTCCACACGATGCGCGAGGAGCTTCACCACCTTGTCGAGCCGCTCCTTGAGGTCGAGGGTCTCGAGCAGGTCCTGCTTCTCCTGCGGCTTGACGTCCATGAAGCTCACTATGAGGTCCGAGAGCTGGCCGGGGGATTCGATGCCGCGAATGGTCCGCGCCAGCTCCGGGGGCACCTGCGGCAACAGCGAGAGGGCCTCCACGGCCCGGTGCTTGAGGAATTCCATGCGCGCCTCGATGTCGGCGCTCTTCCCCTCCGGCTCGGACAGGGTCTCGATGCGCGCGGCGAGGAACGGCGTCTCGCGCACCATCTCCAGCACGCGGAACCTGCCCTCACCCTGACAGACCAGGTGATGTGCGCCGTCGGGCGCGGTCACATAACGGACTACGGTGGCGAGGACGCCGAGATCGTAGAGGTCCGTCGCCTCTGGCTTTTCGAGCGTCGAATCGCGCTGCAACAGAAGACCGACCTTGCGTCCCGTGCGCACTGCTTCCTGGGCTGCGGCGATGCTCTCCTCACGCCCGAGCGTGATGGGCAACACGATGCCGGGGAAGAGCACGGCATTGCGCAGTGCCACAATCGGCACGGCGTCGGCGGGCAGCGGGGGCAGCTCGGTTCGCGAGGTTGCTGGAGTCTGGTCGGTATCCGTCATAGAGTATCCCGGGTCAGCCGCACTTCGAGGCAGCCGTTCTCGTAGCGGCTCGCCGCCAACTTGAGCGGCACCCCTGTCAGAGGAATGCGTCGGAAGAAGCGTCCATGCGGAATCTCCAGGCGCCGGATCACCGCGTCAGGAGCGCTAAGCTTGAGGAGACGCCTCGCGCTGAGAATCAACTCAGTCGGCTCGAGCGTCAGGCTGATCTCCTCCGGGACGACCCCCGGCAGGGCAAAGAGCAAAATCAGGCCATCGGCGGATTCCTGGATATCGACCGGCGGCTCCCATACCGCGGCATCGACTCCAGGCCCCACATAACGCAGGAACTGTCGTTGCAGGCGCTCGGCCCTGTCCAGGACCTCGCACGCCTCCACCCACATCCAGCCGTATTGCCGCTCACCACTCATTGACTCACCAGGGCCGCAAACACCGCACCTGCGACTTACGATGTGGCCGGCTGGGCCCAAGTCAAGATGCGCACAGGCCGGCGCTTGCGTTAAGGTCGGCTCTTACCCACGAGGCCGCGCCTGCGCCGCACTAAGGCCCGCGACGGCCCGCTATGGAGATCGCCATGCCCGCTTTGAGTCCCGCCGAGCTGGCCGCCTTGCGCCTCAGTCTCGAAATCGCCTTGCGCAGCGTCGCGCTCAGCCTGCCGCTCGCCGTGCTCGTGGGCTACCTGCTCGCCAGGAGCCGCTTTCCGGGCACGCTCGCGCTCGATGCGCTGGTGCATCTGCCGCTGGTACTGCCACCGGTGGCGGTGGGATATCTGCTGCTCGTCTGCCTGGATACCCAGAGCGCCGCCGGCCGATGGCTGCTGGCGCATTTCGGCGTTGAGCTGCCCTTCACCACGGGCGGCGCCACGTTGGCGACGGCCGTCATGACCTTTCCGCTCATGGTGCGCGCCATCCGCCTCGCGCTCGACAGCGTTGATCGGGGGCTCGAGGCAGCGGCCCGGACGCTCGGCGCCGGACCGCTCGACCGGTTCTTCTCGGTCACGCTGCCGTTGATGCTGCCCGGCATCGTGGCCGGCCTCCTCACGGCCTTCGCCGCCGGGCTGGGGCAGTTCGGCGCGGTGATCACCTTCGCCTCCAACGTGCCCGGGGTCACCCGCACTCTGCCCCTCGCGCTCTACACCGCCATCCAGGAACCGGGCGGCGAGGCGGCAGCCATGAGATTGGCCGTCCTGTCGATCGCCCTCGGCCTCCTCGGATTGGTGCTCGCGGAACTGTGCGCGCGGCGCGTTTACCGGCTCCTGGGTCGCTGAGCCTCAGCGCGAGCATCGGGGCACCCTCGTGTTGCGCCTGTCGGTCATCAAGCGTTGGGAAGGGTTCGAGCTGCACGCCCAGCTGGAGGCCCCGACGCCCGGCGTCGTCGCCCTCTTCGGCCGCTCGGGCTGCGGCAAAACGACACTGATCAACATCATCTCCGGATTGCTCGTGCCCAATGAGGGCCGGGTGGAGCTCGACGGTGTCGTCCTGACCGATACGCGCGAGCGCATCCGCATCCCCGTCGAGCGGCGCCGCATCGGTTATGTCTTCCAGGACGCGCGCCTGTTCCCGCATCTCGGCGTACTCGCGAATCTGCGCTACGGCTTGCGCCGCGCACCTAAGGGGAGCCGCTCCATCGGGCTCGACGAGGTGCTCGCCCTCCTCGGGCTCGAGCCGCTGCTCGCCCGCCGCCCCTACCAGCTCTCCGGAGGTGAGCGCCAGCGCGTCGCTCTCGGGCGCGCCCTCCTCTCGCAGCCGCGCCTGTTGCTTCTCGATGAGCCGCTCGCCTCACTCGATGCGGCGCGCCGCGAGGAAGTGTTGCCTTACCTCGAGAGGCTGCGCGACCAGCTGTCGATCCCGATGGTGTTCGTCAGCCATCAGCTCGAGGAAGTGCTGCGGCTGGCCACTCACGTGGCCCTGATGGAGGCCGGCGCGATCGTCGCCGCCGGCACGCTGAGCGACATCAGCCTGCGCCCCGAGCTTCGGGCCATCATCGGGTCGGAAGCCGTGGGCGCAATTCTCGACGGTACGGTGGGGCACATCAATACGGAGCGAGGCCTGGCTGACGTCCAGCTTGGCAGCGGCGTGCTCCATGTCAGCTTGCAGGCGGCATCCGCGGGAGCGCGCATCCGTCTGCAACTTCTGGCTCGGGACATCATCCTGGCCACCGAGCCGCCCCGCGGATTGAGCGTCCGGAACGCCCTTCAGGGCGTCATTGCGGAAATCGCCGACGATGTTGGGAATGCGGTCCTGGTCAAGGTCGACATCGGCTCAGGCGCCGCCGTGCTGTCACGAGTCACTCGCCACGCCGTGCAGGACCTCGGACTGCGGCCCGGAATGGCTGTTTGGGTGCTCGTGAAAGCGGTATCCGCCCGCGGGCATGCCTACTCCGGTCCGACGCTCGTCGGCTCCGGCAGCGGCGGCAGCTTCGGGTGATAGTTGAGCCACGCCGGACGCTGATAGTGCGGCAGCGGATTGGCCTCGAGCTGTTGCACGGCGATCTGCACGGCCCGCTCGAGCTGCGGATCGTGGCCTGCGCGCACGAGCTTGGGATCCTGCCACACCGTCACGTTGGGACTGACGCCATGGTTCTCCACGGGGAAGGTGTCATCGAGGCCCTCGACCGCAATCCGTGGCGAGGTAATGCTGCCGCCGTCCATCAACGGCGGGTAGCCGTAGATGCCCACCAACCCACCCCAGGTACGCTCGCCCACCAGGGTGCCTACATGGTCCATCTTGAAATACCAGGGCAGCGCGTCGCCACCTGAGCCCGCGTACTGGTTGATGACCATGACCTTGGGGCCGAAGATCGCTTCCGGAGGCTCGATCTGCGCATGTCCCCACCGCGACACGACCATGGACATCGGCCGGCGTTGCAGATAGTCGATGATGTAATCGGACAGCGAGCCGCCATGATTGAAGCGCTCGTCGATGACGACGCCCTGCTTGTCCACCTGCGAGAAGAAATAGCGGTTGAAGTTGGTGAAGCCGCCCCAGCTGGTGTCGGGGAGGTAGACATAGCCGATCCTGCCGCCGCTCAGCCGGCTCACCAGCTCGACGTTGTGCGCGATCCAGGCGGCGTGGCGCAGCCCGGCCTCGCTCGGAATCGTTTTCACCACTACCGTGTGCGAGCCTTCCAGGGTGGGATTCGGACCGACCGTGAGGGTCACGGTCTCGCCCGCAAGATCCTCGAACGCCTGATAGACATCCATGCTTGCATCGATCGGACTACCGTTGACCGCGAGCAGGTAGTCGCCCGCCTTCACCTTCAGCCCCGGCTGCGCCAGCGGCGCATACAGCTCGGGATTCCATGGGCCGCCGTCGAAGATGCGCGTGATCCGGTAGTGCCCGTCCTCGACGCGGTAGTCAGCCCCAAGGAGTCCGACCTTGATTTCCTGCATCGTCGGCACGTAGCCGCCGCGGATGAACATGTGCCCGACGGAGATGTAACTCATCATCTCCTGGAAGAGGAACGTCAGGCCGTCGCGGCTGGCAATACCGGGCAGGTAGCTCGAGAATTCTTTCTCGGCCGCGGTGATGTCGAGTCCATCGAAGTCCGGGCTGTAGAAGAATGCCCGCTGAATGCGCCAGGCATCGCGGTACATCTGCGCCCACTCCTCGCGAGGCACGACGCGCACGCGCATGTCACTCAGGGCGAGGTGGTCAGGCTTGGCGTGGGGCTGCGCGGCGGCGATGAACCAGTCGTCGCCTCTGGCATACAGGATCTTCTGGCCGTTGGTGGAGAAAGCGGCGGTGTTGACTCCATCGACGACGTCCTGCGTCTCCCGCGTCTTGAGATCGAACTTGAGTATGTTCGCGGGCGGCCCATTCCGGCTTCCGATCGTCGGGAACGTGACGAGGGGCGCCCTCGCCAGATACAGCGTTCCGCTCGCCCCGGGAACGAGGCCGAGGTAATTCGCAGCGGGAAGCGGCAGCGCTACGGCGCGGGCCTGAAGCCCCTCGAAGTCAATGGCCACCGTCGCGGCCTTCTTGGATGGGTTCGCCGGGTGCCCGCCGGCCTTGGCGCCGTCAGGTTTCGAGGCGTTCGGCATGGCCGCCTCGAAACCGGCGCGCGGCGCCAGCGGCGATGCGGTACCCGCCTGCAGTGTCGTCACATAGACGGTTCGCGTCAGCGGGCGCTCCATCGAGGTCATATCGAGCCAGCCGTAGGCGAGGCCCGTATCGGTGCTGGAGGTGAAGTACAGGTACTTGCCGCCTGCATCGAACGCCGGATACAGGCAGTCGCTGGTGGCGTCGGTGACCTGATGAGTGGCAGCGTCACTCGCGGAGTAAACGAAGATCGCATGCAGGTAATTCGGCATGAGCTTCGTGTAGGTGACCCAGCGGCTGTCCGCGGACCAGCGGGCATCGAACTGGTGCAGTGGGATGTCGTAGGTGTCGGTTGCGATCTTTCTGGGATGCGCCTCGGAGCCGCCGACATCGACATACCAGAGGTTGAGCTTCTGATCGGTGAAGAGCAGCTTCTCGCTGTCGGGCGACCATTTCAACTCGTAGTAGAAGGCATCGTCCTGTCCGAGGGCGATTCGTCGTACGGGGCCGGTGCCGTCCTGATGGCGGATGTAAAGGTCGTACTCGCCGGCGCTGTCCGAGAAATAGGCGATCGACTGGCCATCGGGCGACCATGCCGGATCACGGTCCATCGCACCGGGACTGTGGGTGAGGTTCTCGATGCTGCCGTGCTTCGCCGGCACCGTCAGAATGTCTCCGTGAGCCTCGAACACCGCGCGCATGCCGTTCGGCGAGATACCGATCCCTTGGATGTCATGCGCGGCATCCTCGAAATACGGACGGCGCTGCGGCAAGTCGCCGGCCACCGTGACCCGCACGACGTGAGTCGTACCGGTCGCGAAATCGTAGATGTGCAGATCGCCGAACTGTGAATAGACGATGCCGCCGGGCCCGGCGGAGGCCGAGGTGATGTCGAATCCCTTGTTGTCGACCAGCCGCTGAACCTGCCGGGTATTGGTGTCGTAGACGTACAGGGTTGCCGGGCCGTCGCGGTCGGAAAGGAAGTAGACCTTGTGGCCGACCCACATGGGGTCGCCCTCATTGGCGTTCAGATTCGGGATCCGCTCCGTGCTCGAGTCCGAGAGCCGTGCGAGGTAGATCTCGGTGTGCTGTCCGCCCTTGTAGCCTTTCCAGAAAGGCTCCCACTGGAATCCCGGAACATAGGCGATCTGGCCGCCGTCAGCGGAATACGATCCCATCTCGCCGCTCGGCAACGGCAACTGCGTCGGGAATCCGCCCGTGATGGGCACCGTGAAGAGCTGATCGGGGTCGGAGTAGCTGTAGCGATGGGAGCTGAAGAGAATGCTCTTGCCATCCGGTGTCCAGCCGAGAGCGATGTCGGGATCCGGATGATATGTCAGGCGGCGCGGTTGTCCGCCTGTGGCGGGAATGACGTAGACGTCCGTATTCTTGTCATAGGTGGCTGTGAAGGCGATCTGCGACCCATCCGGCGAAAAGACGGGCTGATCCAGCAGGTCCATGCCGCTCGCCAGCACGTGCGCCTCGCCACCGGCGCGCGGCACGCTCCAGAGCTCACCGCCATACTCGAAGACGATTTGCGTCTGCGACATGGTCGGGTGGTCCAGCAGGATCCGGTCCATCTGCGCCGCGCCGGCGGAAGAAAAACACGTGAGAACGAGCGTCGTTGCCACCCATTTCAGCATGACAGTCTTCTCCACTCCGCCCGCTGGGCGTCAGGCGGCGTAGCATACGCTTTACCGTCAACCGTCGGGCAGCATCTTGTCGCTCACCATTGTCAGTACGTCGTATGCGGCGACCGTTTCGCCGTCTCGGTTGGTGATCAGCGCATCCCAGCGCACCTCACCATAGCCCTGTCCGGCCCGCAGAGACTTCTCCTTACAGGTGATGCGGACCTTGATGCGGTCGCCGGGCTTCACGGGCTTGGTGAAGCGCAGGGAATCGATGCCGTAGTTGGCGAGCACGGGCCCGAGCGGCGGATCGACGAAGAGCCCCGCCGCGGCGGAGATGAGGAAGTACCCGTGGGCAACGCGGCCGCCGAAGATCGGGTTGCGGCGCGCCGCGACCTCATCCATGTGGGCGTAGAAGCGATCGCCCGAGAGGTCAGCGAAGCGCTCGATATCCTCCACCGTCACTTCGCGCTCCCCGGAGTTGAACGTGTCGCCGATCACGAGTGCCCCGAAGGGGATCCGGAAAGGGTGAGCACCGGGGTCGCGCTCGCGAGAGCCCTTGATCCAGCGGCTGGTGACCGCGGTCAGGACGTCGGGGGTACCCTGAACCGCGGTGCGCTGCATGTAGTGCAGGACGCCGCGGATGCCTCCCATCTCCTCTCCCCCGCCCGCCCGTCCTGGCCCGCCGTGGACCAGATGGGGCAGCGGCGAGCCATGTCCCGTTGATTCCTTGGCGCAATGGCGGTTGACGACCAGCAGGCGCCCGTGGAACGGAGCGAGTCCCATCACGAGCCGCGCTGCCACGGTATCATCGGCCGTGAAGACGGAGCCGACCAGGCTGCCGGCGCCGCGCCTGGCAAGCGCGATGGCGGAATCCAACCCCTCATACGGGACGACGGTGCAGACGGGACCGAAAGCCTCGATTTCGTGGATGGCCTTGGCACGCGCCGAGTCCTTGCAGTAGAGGAGTGTCGGCGCCATGAACGCACCGCGATCGGCATCGGCGTCAACGAGCTCGAGTTGGCTCCCATTGCCGCTCACGACCTCGGCCTCGTGCTCGAGCTTCGCGAGCTGACCGAGCACTTCGCGGCGCTGGGCGAGAGAGGCCAGCGGCCCCATGCGCACCTGCTCCAGCCGCGGGTTACCCACGACCACCTTGCCCAGGGCCGCCTTCAAGGCTTCCAGTACGTCAGCGGCGATGGCGGCCGGGACGATCGCCTTGCGGATCGCCGTGCACTTCTGCCCGGCCTTCACCGTCATCTCGCGCGCCACCTCGCGCACGAACAGATCGAACTCCGGCGTCCCCGGCGCCGCATCGGGTCCCAAGACACAGGAGTTGAGCGAGTCGGTTTCCGCCGTAAAGCGGACGGAGTGATCGATCACCGTGGCGTGCGTGCGCAGCTTGCGCGCCGTCGACGCGGAGCCGGTGAAAGCCACGATGTCCTGACAGGTGAGATGATCGAAGAGATTGCCAACGCTGCCGCAGATGAGCTGCAGGGCGCCTTCCGGGAGGATGCCGGACTCTATGATGTGGCGGACCGCCAGCGCCGTGAGATAAGCCGTCGCGGTCGCAGGCTTGACGATCGCCGGTACGCCGGCGAGGAAAGCGGGCGCCAGTTTCTCGAGCATGCCCCAGACGGGAAAGTTGAAGGCGTTGATGTGTACGGCAGCGCCTTCGAGTGACACGCAGATGTGCTGGGCCACGAAGCCGCCGGATTTCGACAGGTTTTCGGTGGCGCCATCGAGGTAAACGTGGCCATCGGGCAGCTCTCGCATACCCTTGCTGGCATAGACGAAAAGAGTGGCGATGCCGCCGTCGATATCGATCCAGGAATCGGACTTGGTCGCCCCCGTCGCGTAGGAGAGCGCGTAGAGCTCCTCCTTCCTGTCCGTGAGATGTTTCGCCAGCGTCTTGAGGAGGGCGGCGCGATCATGGAAGGTGAGCCGGCGGAGGTTGCTGCCCCCGACTTCGCGCGCGTGAGTGAGACTCTGCGAAAGATCGATCCCAGCGGAGGAAGCGTTGGCAATCAACTGTCCCGTGGTCGCATCGCGTAACGCGACCGGCACTCCGGCGCCTGCCTGCCAGCGGCCGGCGATGAAGGTCTCCAACTGCATGGCCATATCAGCGTCCGGTGAAGCGCGGCACGCGCTTGTCCATGAAGGCTGCGACGCCCTCGGCGTAATCGGCCGAGTGACCGAGCTCCTGTTGGTAGTCGCGTTCGAGGTCGAGCTGCTCCTCCAGGGTGTGGGTCCAGCTGGAAAGCATGGCCTGCTTGGTTCGCGCCAGGCCCCGGGTGGGAGCAGCCGCGAGCTGGCGGGCAATCGCGTCGACTTCCTCTGCGAGCTGACCGTCGTCCACACAGCGCCAGATGAGGCCCCACTGAACCGCCTGCTCGGCGGGAAGCTTGTCGCCGAGCAGCGTGAGACCCATGGCGCGAGCGTGCCCCACGAGTCGCGGCAGGAACCACGTGCCGCCGGAATCCGGAACCAGCCCGATCTTCGAGAACGCCTGGATGAAGGTCGCGGAGCGCGCGGCAAACACCAGGTCGCAGGCCAGCGCAATGTTGGCGCCGGCGCCGGCAGCCACGCCGTTGACGGCGGCTATGACCGGGTAGGGCAGCCGGCGCAAGGCGAGGATCAAGGGCTTGTAGCCGCTCTCGATAGACTGACCGAGGTCGGGCGGCGCACCACCGGGAGCCACCACGCGATCGCCCAGGTCCTGGCCCGCGCAGAAGCCGCGGCCGGCACCCGTGAGCACGAGAACGCGCGTCGAGCCGTCCTGTCTCAGCGTGGCCAAGGCATCCTGAACTTCGGCATGCATGACAGTGTTGAAGCTGTTCAGACGCTCCGGCCGATTGAGGGTGAGCCGCGCGACTCCCTGTGATGCTTCCAAAAGAATTGTCTGATAGCTCATGCGATGATCCTCAAACCTCGTCATAGTCGAGCTCGAGCACCGGAGTCTTCACCCGCGACTGGCAGGCGAGCACATAGCCCTGCGCCAGCTCCCACTCCTCGAGAGCGTAATTCTGGTCCATGGCGACCTCGCCACGGACGACCTTGGTGCGGCAGGTGGAACAGACTCCGGCACGACAGGAGAACGGCAGGTCGAGACCCGCCCTGGCGGCACCGTCCAACACATTCTCGCCGTTCATGGGCATCGTGAACGAGCGCCGTCGCCCGTCCATGATGATGGTGATTTCTGACAGCGCGGGATCCGCGGCTCGTGCAGACACTGGATCCGGGGCGCTTTCTCGTGCCTGCGCTGCCTGAGTTACATTCGCGGTGGCGACGGTGAAATGCTCAGCTCTGATTCGATCGGCGGGCACGCCGACCGCGCGCAGGATGTGCGACACAGTGTCGATCATGTCACCGGGGCCGCAGACGAAATACTCGGCGACGTCGGCGGGCGTGAAGAATGCTGCTGCGAGCTGTCGCACGTGCTCGCCATCCAGCTTGCCGTTGTAGATCTCCGCCTCCTGCGGCTCGCGGCTCATGAGAAAGTGCAGCGACAGGCGGTCCAGGTAGCGATCCTTCAGGGCCAGCAGTTCCTCCAGGCACATTGCGCGCGCCATCGTGCGATTGCCGTAGAAGAGGATGACGCGGCCGGTTGCGCCCGTTTCGAGCCAGCTGCGCGCGATCGCGACGACCGGCGTGATGCCGCAGCCAGCCGCAAACGCCACGCACGTCCCCCGCCCCGCCGCGGTCGCATGGGGCATGAAGCTGCCGTTTGGCGGCAGCACATCCAACACATCGCCGGCCTGCACGTGACGCGCAAGATGAGTCGACAGGCGACCTTCGGCGTGAACACGGGCGGCGATGCGCAGCAGGCGCTCGCCGGGCGCGTTCACCAGCGAATAGGTTCGCCTCACCTCCTCGCCCGCGAGCATGGCGCGCAACACGATGTGCTGGCCCGCGCTGCCGCGGTATTCCGCGGCGAGCTCCACCGGAACTTCCAAAGTCAACGCGATGGTGTCTTCGGCGGGTCCCTGGACCTGCGTCACGCGCAGCGAATGAAATTTCAGCATGGCATCAAATGCACTTGAAAACGTCGAAGGGCTCGAGACAGTCAACGCAGCGATAGTGTGCTTTGCACGGCGTCGAGCCGAATTCGCTCACCCGCTCCACATCATGGCTGCCACAGCGCGGGCAGGATACGTTGGCAGCCGCGGGCGCGGTGGGGGCGGCAATGCCATATGCCTGCAGCTTTCGCCTCCCCTCCTCGCTCAGCCAGTCGCTGCTCCACGGTGGCGACAGAACGGTCTCGACGACCACCTCTCCCAGCTCTTCGCGCGCGAGCGCCTCGCGGATCGAGCGCTGAATGACCTCGGTTGCGGGACAGCCGGAGTACGTGGGCGTGATCCCCACGCGCAGGTCTTCTCCGTCCGCGCGCACGTACCTCACGACACCCAAGTCGACCACACTCAGCACTGGAATTTCCGGGTCCATGACTGACCTCAGCACCTGCCACACCTGCTCGCTCACCATGTCGCACCGCGGAAGGTGCGCGGCAGGTGTTGCATCTCGGCCAGCATGTGGCCGAGGTGCTCCGTGTGCACGCCGCGCTTGCCGTGCCAGAGATACTGCGAGGCCGCCGGCCGCTTCAGCGTGGCTTGCTCCAATACCGCGCCAACCTTCTGCTCCCATCGGGCCCGCAGTGCGGCCAGTGACGGTGCAATTCCGGCCGCAGCCATTTCCTCATCGAGCGCATCGGGTGTGAGTAGCTCGTCGGTGAAGCGCCAGAGTGCTTCGAGCGCCGCCGCGACCCGAGCATGACTCTCCGCGGTTCCGTCGCCGAGCCGCACCACCCATCCGGCGCTGAACCGCAGGTGGTAGCGCGTCTCCTTCACCGCCTTGGCGGCAATCTCGGCGAGGCGGGCATCGGTCGAGCCCGACAGCGCCTCATAGACCTCGAGCTGCCACGCATCGAGCAGGAACTGGCGCACCAGGGTGTGGCCGAAGTCGCCATTCGGCTGCTCCGCCAGCGAGACGTTGCAGAATTCGGGCGCATCACGCAGAAAAGCCAGCGCGTCCTCATCGCGCCCCCGACCCTCGATCTCGCCCGCATAGGTGAGAAGGAGCCGCGCCTGCCCGACCAAGTCGAGAGCGATGTTGGCGAGCGCGAGATCCTCCTCCAAAGCCGGCGCATGGCCGACCCACTCTCCCAATCGTTGGCCGAGTACGAGACTGGTGTCGGCGAGCCGCAGTACGTAGCGGAACCTTGCCTCCGTGGACGGTGCGGACGTCACAGGTTTTTGACCTCGTCCGGAATCGCGTAGAACGTCGGGTGGCGATAGACCTTGTCGCGCGCGGGCTCGAACAGAGCCTCCGCTTCTTCGGGATCAGAAGCAATGATCTCGCTCGAGCGCACCACCCAGATGCTCACCCCTTCCTGACGGCGTGTATACACGTCACGCGCATGCTCGATCGCCATACGCGCGTCAGCCGCGTGCACGCTCCCAACATGCTTGTGCTCGAGACCCGAGCGAGCGCGGATGAAGACTTCGAACAGTGGCCAGTCGTCACTCATGGCTGCGGCTCCCGTGTTTGGCGGCGTAAGCGGCGGCTGCCTCCCGGACCCAGGCACCCTGCTCATGCGCCTGGCGTCGCGCCTGGATCCGTTCCCGATTGCAGGGTCCATTGCCCTGAAGCACCGCCTTGAACTCGCTCCAGTCGATCGAACCGGTGAGGTAGCGCTCGCTGGCCTCGTCCCAGCGTAGCGCCGGGTCGGGGATCGTGAGCCCGAGGAACTTGGCCTGCGGCACGGTCACGTCGACGAATTTCTGCCGCAGCTCGTCGTTGGTGAAGCGCTTGATCCGCCAGCGCATCGACTGCGCGGTATGGGTGGAGTTGGCATCGCTCGGCCCGAACATCATGATCGAGGGCCACCACCAGCGGTTGAGCGCATCCTGCGCCATTGCACGCTGCTCCTCCGTGCCGCGCGCCAACGCCAGCATGATCTCGAAGCCCTGGCGCTGATGGAAGCTCTCCTCCTTGCAGATGCGCACCATGGCGCGCGCATATGGGCCGTAGGAACAGCGGCAGATCGGGATCTGATTCATGATGGCGGCGCCGTCGACCAACCAGCCGACCGCGCCGACATCCGCCCAGGTCAGCGTCGGGTAATTGAAGATGCTCGAGTACTTGGCTCGGCCGTCGAGCAGCTGCTCGAGCATCTCTATGCGCGCGATGCCGAGAGTCTCGGCGGCGCTGTAGAGATACATGCCGTGACCGCCTTCGTCCTGCACCTTGGCGATGAGAACCGCCTTGCGCCGCAGGGACGGGGCGCGCGTGATCCAGTTGCCCTCGGGCAGCATGCCGACGATCTCCGAGTGCGCATGCTGGGAGATCTGGCGGACCAGCGTCTGCCGGTATGCCTCCGGCATCCAGTCCTTGGGCTCGATCTTCTCATCGCGCTCGATGCGCTCCTCGAAGCGACGCTCGAGCGCGGGCTGGCCGCCGGAGCTACCCGGCCGGGATTCGGGATTGGGGGAATCGAGGGCCTGGGTGTACATGGCTGGGCGCCGCCGCTCCGTAACGTGACACAGGAATATCGTATCACTATCATTTTCTGTGTCACGTTATTTCGTGCCAGAATGTGGCCGTGTCACCGCTGCCGAAACCCATCGAGACGCTGCTGCGCCGCTTTCACGGCCAGCGGCCGCTGCGCGGCGGCTCGCTGCTCATCACGATCTTCGGCGATGCCATCGCGCCGCGCGGCGGCGCCGTCACTTTGGGGAGCCTCATCGAGCTCGCGCGCCCTTTCGGTCTCGCCGAGCGGCTGGTGCGGACCGCCGTGGCGCGCCTCGCGACCGAGGGCTGGCTCGCCGCCACTCGCCATGGCAGGCGCAGCGAATATCACCTGACGGAAAGCGGCCGCAAGCTATTCGCCGAGGCGACCCGGCGCATCTATGGCGTCAATCCATCGAGCTGGAGCGGACAGTGGACCCTCGCGGTGCTGCCGCCCGCCGGCGGCCATTCCCGCGGCAATATCCGTGAGGAGCTGCGCTGGCTCGGCTTCGGACAGCTGAGCCCCGGGGTGTATGCGCACCCCGCCTGCACACTGGAGGAAGCCCGAGGCTGGCTGGTCACGCTCGGCTGCGCCAATCGCGGCTGGGTCTTCAAGAGCGCAACGGAGGGGCTGGCGGCTGACCGCCAGCTGGCCGCCGAAGGCTGGAATCTGATGGAGATCGTGCGTCGTTACCGTCGGTTTCGCGACACTTTCGCGCCCGCACAGAACGCGGTGCGCGCGTCGGATGCGCTCGCGCCGCAGGCCGCGTTCCTGGTGCGCACGCTCCTCATCCATGAGTACCGGAAGATCCATTTGCAGGATCCCCTGCTGCCGCCTGCCCTGTTGCCGGCGGAGTGGGTGGGTACGGAAGCCTATGAGCTCACCGCCACTCTTTACGGCGCTGTGTTCGCCGCCGCCGAGCGGTTCCTCACCGAGACCGGCGCAACCATCTCCGGCGCGCTGCCGCCGGCGGGCGCCGACGTGCACACGCGCTTCGGCGGCCGCCCGGTATAGCTACCAGGTATCCGGCTCCCAGTTCTCCTCGCTGCCGTCCGCCAACTGGCCGGCGACGATGGTAGTCGCGTCCTTGTAGTAGTGCGGCGGGACGGGCAGGTTGAGCGGTGCCGGCGAGCCATCCATGACGCGGGCCGAAAGATCGTAGCGGGAGCCGTGGCACGGGCAGAAGAAGCCTCCCGGCCACCCCGCGGGCAGGTCCGCCGCATTGAGCTGCGGCCGGTACTTCGGGATGCATCCCAGGTGAGTACAGATGCCGACGACCACCAGGTACTTCGGATTGACGGACCGCGGCACCGTATTCCACCCGGGGAGGTTCGCCGGCTGCTGATCCTGTTTCGACAAGGGGTCCTTGAGCTGGTCATTGAGCGTGGGCAGCTCAGCGAGCTGCGCGTCGGTGCGGTGCAGGACCCACACCGGTCGCTGGCGCCACTCGACGCTCATCATCTGACCCGGCGCGAGCGTCGAGATGTCAATGGTCACCGGCTCACCCAGCGCGCGAGCCGTCTCGCTCGGCTCCATTGACTCGATGAACGGCACCGCGGTCAGTGCCACACCAACGGCACCGACGGCCGCCGTGGTGGCGGTGAGCATCCGCCGGCGGTCGAGATCAGGCTCGTCCGCGGTCGGTTTGCCAGGCATCGCGGGTGCGTTCTCGGTCATGCTCACGTCCTCCGCCAAACAGCAAAAGAAATTAATAACAGCGATTCAGGCACAGGGATGTGCCCGGCCACCGCAGGTGGCCGAGTCATTTTAGCGGTCCCGCCAGCCCGAGTCACCTGCGCCTCAGTCCCTCCAGCCGCTGAGCCGCTCCGTGAACGCCTGCAGGAAACGGTTTGCGCGGCTGCCATCCATCACGCGGTGATCGATCGTCAAGGTGGCGTAGCAGCGAGCGCGCACCACGATCTCATCGTGGCCGGATTTCTCGATCACCACCGCGCGCTTCTCGAGCTTGCCCAGGCCCAGGATCGCCGACTGCGGCTGCGGGATGATGATGGGTGCCGCGAGGAGGCTGCCGCTCACGCCGTGATTGGAGAGCGTGAAGGTGCCGCCGCGAACGTCCGCGGGTGCAAGCGCGCCATCGCGCGCCCGACGCACCAGCTCCTCGAGGCGGCGGGCTGTCTCGAGCAGGTCCAGCGACTCGACGTGGTGCAGGACGGGCACCACCAGCCCGCCTTCCGCCGCCGTAGCGATGCCCAGATTGATGGTGTCGTAGATTTCCAGCGCCGCATCCAGCCAGCGACTGTTCGCCTCCGGTACCGCGCGGATGGCGGTCACCGCGGCCTGCGCGAAATACGCCGTCAGTGTCAGTGCAACACTTTGGCGTGCAAACTCCTCCCGATGCCGCTGACGGTGGGCGAGCACTTCGCCCATATCAACCTCGAATACCGTAGTGACGTGAGGTGCGGTGTGCAGCAGGCTCTCGACCATCCGAGCTGCGATGCGCTTGCGGACGGGAGAGTGCGGTACACGATGCGAAGCAGTCCCCTCGATGGCGTTGGAATCAGCCCGTGCGTCGACGGCGTCCGCTCGCGGCTGAGGGGCTTCGCCTGCGTGGCGCATCACGTCCGCGACTGTAACGCGACCGCCCTCGCCCGTGCCCCGAACCGACGCCGCGTCCAGAGAATGCTCGGCGAGCAGGCGCCGCACGGCGGGACTCAGCTGCCGCGCCGCGGCACCGCTGGGTGAATCTGAGGCGGGCGCATGGGCTCTGGCCATGGCGGCTCCTGCGGGCGCCGCTGGTACTGCCGGCCCACTGGCCGCGGCGACCGTCGCCGACACGCCAATCCGCCCCAGGAGCTCACCCGGCGCCACCTCTTCCTGCTCCTGTTTCAGAATCTCGGTCAGCACGCCGGCGCCCGGCGAGGCCACCTCGACCGTCACTTTGTCGGTCTCGAGCTCGAGCAGCGGCTCGTGCTCGCTCACGGATTCGCCAACGCTTTTCAGCCAGCGCAGCACCTGTGAGCGCGTGCCCTCTTCCTGGGCGGCGGGAGCTTTGATATCCATGGCCTAGACGCTCGCGATCTGCTGGATGGCCCGCGTGATCGACTCCACGCCGGGCACGGCTGCCTCGAGCAGCAGCGGACTGTGCGGGCTTGGAATGTCGGGCATGGCCAGCCTCTCGATCGGAGCATCCAGGCTGAAGAAGGCTTCCTTCGCGACACAGGCGGCGATTTCGGCGCCGAACCCCGCGGTCAGGTTGTCCTCGTGCACGATGAGACAGCGATGCGTCTTCGCCACCGAGGCGAGCACGGCTTGCTTATCCCAGGGCGAGAGCGTCCGCAGATCGAGGATCTCGGCATCCACGCCCGACGCCGTGGCGGCGCGCTCGCAGCGCTCCACCATCGCGCCCCAGGTGATGATACTGAGCTCGCTGCCCTCGCGGATGCGGCGCGCCACGCCAAATGGCACGACGTACTCGTCCCCCGGATACGGACGACGCGCCCAGGCGCCATCCAGCAGTGCGCGATGCTCGAAGAACAGCGTCGGATCGTTGCCACGCAGCGCCGAACGCAGAAGCCCCGTGGCGTCTTCCGCGTTCGACGGGACTGCCACTCGCCAACCTATGCTGTGCACGAAGGCGACTTCGTTGGTCTGGCTGTGCCAGGGGTCGCCGCATTTGAAGAAGCCGCCCGGCATCCGCACCACCATCGGTGCGGCAAAGCGATTGCGCGTGCGCCAGCGCATCGTGCCGCAGTCATTGAGCTGCTCGGTGGCCGGATCGGCGTACTTGCGGAACTGAATCTCAGGCACGGGCAGCAGGCCGGTGAGTGCGAGCCCGACGGCACGGCCGACGATGCCCTCCTCCGAGAGGCTGGTATCGAAGACGCGCGCTGCGCCGTGCTTCTCCTGTAGTCCGAGCGTCGCTCCATGCACACCGCCTTTGGGACCGACGTCTTCGCCGAAAACCATCATCCGCGGATTCAGTGTCAGCTCCACGTCGAGGGTGCGCCGAATGGCCGTCAGCATGTTGATGCGCGCGGGTTCGGGCCGCGGCGCGTGCACCGGTGGCGGGAATGCGTAGCCCGCCGCGGCGAGTCCACCCTGGTCCTGCACTTCCGGCTCCGAGAACACGTAGCGCGTCAGTTGCTTCGGGTCAGGGTGTGGCCGCGCCAACGCGCGCTCCACTGCTTGCTCGACGTCACGATGCGCGTCGCTTGCCAAGCGCGTCCAATCCTCTTCCGACAGGACACGAGGCACCAGGAAACGCTGTAGCCGATGCAGGGGATCGCGCGCCCGCTCGAGAGAGATCGTCTCCGGCGATTTGTAAGCCTGCGTGTCCTGTCCGGAGTGCCCGGAGAGCCGCGGCACGGTCAGACGCAGGAGGAGTGGCCCGCGCTCCTCGCGCACGCGTCGAACCGCTTCGGCCACGAGCCGCGATGCCGGCAATGGATCGGCGCCGTCGCCTTCGAGAACCGTCAGGCCGGAGAAGGCACGCAGGTTGGCCGCAATGTTGCCTCCTGGTGTCTGCATCTGCGAGGGCACCGAAATCCCAAAGCCGTTGTCCTCGATGTAGAACAGCATGGGCAGATGCAGCGTCGTGGCCATTGTGAGCGCTGACCAGAATCCGCCAGTGGCTACCGAAGCATCGCCACCCAGTACGACGGCGATGCTGCGCTCGTACCCGGCGTCGTGCAGCACTTCGCTATGGTATCGGACTGCCTGGGCCCAACCGGCCGCCGGCGTGTACTGCGCGCCGACGCCACCGCACGCCGGCAACACCGTGGGGCCGCCCCGTCCCGGTTTGTTGAAAACCACGCCGATGTCACGGCCGCCGCTGAAGGAGCCGGTGCGCGCGAGCGGCCCCGCAGCGGCCTCCTCGAGCTCCACTCCAAGTGCCAACATCACAGGCCGTGAGCGGTAGTACACGGTGACCCCGTCATACCGGTCGGTGAGCTGCAGGCCGAGCAGGATCTGCGCGAAGTCGTGGCCGCGCGCCGAGAACTGATAGAGCACCTGCCGTTGCGGCAGCAGGCGGGATTCCTCGAGGTCGTCCAGGGCACGGGACGCGTGCAGCAAATAGGTCACCCGGCGCCAGTCAGGCTCCCGGTCTGGGAGGGAGGCCAGCCCGCTCTCGCGGGGGACCGGGGATGCGGCGGCCTGCATGGTGCACTCCTGGCTCGGATTTTGGGGACGGCTAGGAGGCCTACTCTAGGTCGGGCATGGGGAAATGAGCTTGCGTTCATTGCCCTAGGGAACCCACCCCTGGCAATATCCTTTCTCTAAGGAGTGGTCCACGAACGCAATCATGCCGAAATCTCTTGACCGGCTCGATCACCGCATTCTCGATGAGCTGCAATCCGACGCCCGCATCTCCAACCAGGAGCTGGCACAGCGCGTGGGCCTCTCGGCCGCGCCCTGCTGGCGACGTTTGCGCCGTCTGGAAAAAGAAGGGTTCATTACGGGCTACGCCACTCTGCTCTCGGCGCCCGCTATCGGCCTGCCCATCCTCGCGTATGCGCTGGTCTCGCTGGAGAACCATCATCCCCAGACCGTACGGCAGTTCGACCAGCTGGTGCGCGAGCGGCCGGAAGTGCTCGAGTGCCATTCCATGAGCGGGCCGAACGATTATCTGCTGCGCATCGTCGCGGCCAGCATGAGCGCGTACGAGCAGTTCCTCTCGACCCGCGTGCTGCAGTTGCCCGGCGTCCGCTCCGTCAACACGAGCTTCGTGCTGCGCACGAAGAAGTTCACGACGCGGCTGCCCGTGCCGGAAGCCGGGGGCGCGTCCTGAGGGCTCAGCGCAGGTCGTGCAAGTCCTCTGCCGTGAGGCGCACGGCAGCCGCCGCGACGTTTTCCTCGAGATGCGCGCCCGAGCCGGTTCCGGGGATCGGCAGCATCACGCTCGAGCGTGCGAGCAGCCACGCGATCGAAGCCTGACCGACCGTGATGCCGTGGCGCTCCGCGACTCTCGCCAGTGCAAGCGGGGAGCCGGAGCCGCGCGCATGCCGGCCTGAACCGAGCGGCGCCCACGGCAGGAAGGCGATCGCCTTGCCTTCGCAGTACGCCAGCACCTCGTCGGAGTGGCGATCCTCAAGGTTGTAACGGTTCTGCACCGAGACGATCGGTGTCAGCCGCTCGCAGCGCTCGAGCTCCGCGAGACTGACATTCGACACGCCGATGTGCCGGATCTTGCCTGCGGCCTGCAGCCGCACGAGCTCGGCGATCGAGTCCTCGAGCCGCACCTCGGGATCCGGTGCATGGAGTTGATAGAGGTCGATGCGCTCGCGGCGCAGACGCCGCAGGCTCGCCTCGCAGGCCTTGCGCAGATGCTCCGGGCGGCCGTCGCGATTCCAGTCGTCCGGTCCGGGACGCACCAGCCCGCCTTTGGTAGCAATGACGACATCGGCTGCATACGGGTGGAGCGCCCGAGCAATCAGGCTCTCGCTGACCTCGGGCCCGTACGAATCCGCGGTGTCGATGAAAGTCACGCCGAGACTCACGGCGCGCTGCAACACCCGCACCGCGGTCGGCACGTCCGGTGGGTCGCCCCAGACACCGCGGCCGGTGACACGCATCGCGCCGAAGCCGAGGCGATTGACCTTGAGATCGCCGCCCAGGACGAATTGCCCGGCCGCCGCAGCATTCATGCTCGCGTTCATTCGATACCCTCCAGTCGTCAGCGGACCGGCAGCGCCGCAGCGCGGGTCACGGTTCGCATGGCGAAGCTCGACTGCACACTGACGACACTCGGCAGGCGTGTCAGATGTTGGCTGTGGACGCGCTCGAAGTCCGCCAGGTCCGCGACCACGAGCCGCAGCAGGTAATCGTGCTCCCCGGTCATGAGGTAGCACTCCATCACTTCCGGAATCTTGCGCACGGCGGTCTCGAAGGCGGTGAGGCCCGACTGGCTCTGGCGGTCGAGCGTGATGCTCACGAATACATTGACCGGATAGCCGGCCTTCTGCTGATTGATCAGCGTGGTGTAGCCCTCGATGAGGCCCGATTCCTCCAGCGCCCGCACCCGGCGCAGGCAGGCCGACTCCGACAGGCTCACCTCGCTCGCGAGCCGGGCATTCGTGACCCGTGCATCCTGCTGCAGCAGGCGCAGAATGGCGCGATCGTAGCGGTCGAGCTCCATGGCCGCATGATTCTGCCACCGAATCCATATTTTGTCGCAGATTCTGCCGTGCCTGACCGCTCCCGCGGCCAGTTCGCAAGCTCTCGCCGCCCCTCGGGACCTAATCTCTCGCCCAGGCATTCACTTCCGGGGGATCGAGCCATGCGTATCGGCGTTCCGCGCGAAATCAAAGTCCACGAGTACCGGGTCGGTCTGGTTCCTGCCGGAGTCCGCGAGCTCACCGCGGCCGGCCATGAGGTCCTCATTGAGACCGGCGCTGGCGAGGGCATCGGCCTCTCGGACGCCGAGTATCGCGCCGCGGGCGCGGCCATCGCACCGAACGCGGCCGAGGTCTTTGCGAAAGCCCAACTCGTCGTGAAGGTGAAGGAGCCGCAGCCGGCCGAGTGCCAGATGCTGCGCCCGGGGCAAGTCCTCTTCACCTACTTGCATCTCGCGGCGGATTCCGCGCAGGCGCACGGACTGATGGCGTCCGGCACGACAGCAATCGCCTATGAAACTGTCACACGCAACCGCATGCTGCCCCTGCTGACGCCGATGAGCGAAGTGGCGGGACGCATGTCAATCCAGGTTGGCGCCGCATGTCTGCAGAAGGCAAACGGCGGCCGCGGTGTCCTGCTGGGCGGTGTGCCCGGAGTGCCGCCGGCCAAGGTGGTGATCCTCGGCGGCGGTGTCTCTGGCACTCACGCCGCGGAGATGGCTGTCGGAATGCGCGCGGATGTGACCGTCGTCGATCGCTCGGTCGATCGCCTGCGCGAGCTCTCGAGCCTCTTCGGCGCATCCTTGCGCACGGCCTACTCCACCGCGGAAACGATTGAGCGTCTGGTGCGTGAGGCTGACCTCGTCATCGGCGCCGTGCTGATCGCAGGTGCCGCGGCACCGAAGCTCGTGAGTCGTGCCATGGTCGCGACCATGCAGCCGGGCTCGGTGTTGGTCGACATCTCGATCGACCAGGGCGGATGCTTCGAGACGAGTCACCCCACGACACACGCGCAGCCGACCTTCGTGGTCGATGGCGTGGTGCATTACTGCGTTGCCAACATGCCCGGCGCCGTCGCGCGCACGTCTACTTTCGCGCTGACCAACGCGACTCTGCCCTATGTCAGGCTGCTGGCCGACCTCGGCTGGCAGACGGCCCTGAAGCAAGACCCGGGCTTCGCGGCCGGGCTCAATGTGCATGCGGGCCAGATCACGCATGAGGCCGTGGCGCAGGCGCTCAACCTCAAGGTGCGCCCACCGAGCTCCGCGGCCGCATGACGAGACGCTGGCGCGAGCGGGCATCAGCCGGTACCCTTCGGATTCCCATCCGAGGAGGTCCCGAATGTCCCTGAGCAAGCTCGTCCTGCCGGCGGTGCTGCTGGCGGCCTACGCCGGCACCGCGGTCGCCAAGCCGGTCACCTTCGTGTGCGATCCGGCGCACACTCACCCGAGCTTCGAGGCCGATCATGCCGGCGGCCTCTCGGTATGGCGCGGCGTGTTCACCAAATCCTCCTGCAAGATCGTCCTCGACCAGGAACGGCAGACGGGCACGGTGGAAGTGACGGTCGATGCCTCGTCGATCGAGTTCGGCCTGCCCAAGCTCAATGAGCATGTGACCACGGCGGCCAATCTCCTGGACGCCTCCCAGTACCCGACCGCAACCTACAAAGGCAAGCTGGCCGATTTCGTCAACGGCAAGCCCACGAAGGTGGTGGGCGATTTCACCCTGCACGGAGTGACTCATCGGCTGACGCTCAGCGTCGACTCGTTCGAGTGCAAGCAGATCGCCATGATGAATCAGTACCGCTGCGGAGCTGACGCCAAGGCGAGCTTCAACCGTGATCAGTACGGCGTCGATTTCGGCAAACAGTTCGGCTTCCTGATGTGGGTACGCCTGCGCATCCAGGTCGAGGCCGTGCGGCAGGGCTGAGTCCAGCTCGGTTGGGCGTATCGACATTCCGAAGAGATCTGAGAACCGCTGAGCTGTGCGCGGCTCCGCGGACGGGGCATTGTGTAGACTCCAATTTGGACCCCAATGAGCGTTGTATAGCCGTGTCTCCAGCCGTACCCGACGATCAGCTGATCGAAGCCCTGCTCCCCGCCGCCGTGGCGGCGGGGCGGGCCGCTCTCGATATCTACCGCGCCGGTTTCACCGTGACCCAGAAGGCCGACCAATCGCCGGTCACGGCCGCGGATCACGCCTCCGAAAAGATCATTCTCGAGCATCTGGCGCGGCTCGCGCCTGCCGTGCCGGTCGTCGCGGAGGAGTCGGTCGCGGCCGGCTCGATTCCGCAGGTCGGCGAGGAGTTCTTCCTGGTCGATCCGCTGGACGGCACCAAGGAGTTCATCCACCGGCGCGGGGAATTCACCGTCAATATCGCGCTGATCCGCCACGGCGCACCCGTGCTGGGTGTCGTCTATGCGCCTGTGGGCGGGATGCTCTATGCCGGTAACGTAGGCAGCGCCCGCGCCTTTCGATGCGCGTCTCCTGCCGACTCGGCGACGCCCGGGCCCCGTGAGCCGGTGCGCGTCCGTCCCGTTCCTGCAGCGGGGATTACCGCAGTCGTATCACGCTCGCACTCCACGCCAGAGACTGACGCCTACCTGCGACACTACACCCTGAGCAACAGAGTCTCTGTCGGCTCGTCGCTGAAGTTCTGCCTGGTTGCGGCCGGTGAGGCCGACCTGTACCCGCGCTTGGGTCCGACCATGGAGTGGGATACGGCGGCCGGGCACGCGGTGTTGGCCGCGGCGGGCGGTAAAGTACTGGCTCCGGGCGGCAAGCCGCTCGGCTACGGCAAGCCCGACTTCCGCAACTCGTTCTTCATCGCGAGCGGGACACTGGATCCCGTACCCCTGGCCCCATGATGGTTTCCCAACACCTGAAACGGCTCGAGGCCGAATCCATCGGCATCATCCGCGAAGTCGCGGCGGAGTTTCGCAATCCGGTGATGCTCTACTCGATCGGCAAGGACTCGGGGGCGATGCTGCACCTCGCCCTGAAGGCCTTCTACCCGTCGAAACCGCCTTTCCCGCTGTTGCACGTCGACACCAAGTGGAAGTTCCGCGACATGATCCATCACCGCGACGAGATCGTGGCGCGCTACGGCCTGAAGCTGCTCGTGCACACCAATCCCGAGGGCCTCGCCCGCGGCATCAACCCGATCTCCTCCGGCTCGCAGCTTCACACCCAGGTCATGAAGACCGAAGCGCTGAAGCAGGCGCTCGACCAATGGGAGTTCGATGCCGCCTTCGGCGGTGCGCGGCGCGACGAGGAGAAAAGCCGCGCCAAGGAGCGCATCTTCTCCTTCCGCTCCGCCGGCCACGTCTGGGATCCGCGCAACCAGCGCCCGGAGCTGTGGAATCTCTATAACACGCGCATCAGCAAGGGCGAGACCATCCGCGTCTTTCCGCTTTCCAACTGGACGGAGCTCGACATCTGGCAGTACACCCGCGCCGAGCAGATTCCAGTGGTGCCGCTCTACTTCGCCGCTCGCCGCCCGGTGGTGGAGCGCGACGGGCTCCTCATCATGCGCGACGACGATCGCATGCCGCTGCAACCCGGTGAGGTGGAGCAGGTGCGGATGGTGCGGTTCCGCTCGCTCGGCTGCTACCCGCTCTCGGCGGCCATCGAGAGCCAGGCTGCGAGCCTCGATGACATCATCGAGGAGATGCTGCTCGCGCGCACCTCGGAGCGCTCGGGCCGCCTCATCGACAGCGACGAGGCCGCCTCGATGGAGAAGAAGAAGCGCGAGGGCTACTTCTGATGGAATTGCTGCGCTTCCTGACGTGCGGCTCGGTGGACGACGGCAAGTCGACGCTCATCGGGCGCCTGCTCTACGACACCAAGCTCATTCTCGAGGACCAGCTCGCGGCCCTCAAGCGCGACAGCCGCAAGCACGGCACGACCGGAGATGACATCGATCTCGCGCTGCTCGTCGACGGCCTCGAGGCCGAGCGCGAGCAGGGCATCACCATCGATGTGGCCTACCGGTTCTTCTCGCACGCCGCGTCGCGCCTTCATCGTCGCCGATACGCCCGGGCACGAGCAGTACACCCGCAACATGGCGACGGGGGCCTCCAACTCGCGATGCCGCGGTGATCCTGATCGATGCGCGCAAGGGCGTGCTCACCCAGACCCGCCGCCACAGCTACATCTGCTCTCTGCTCGGCATCCGCCACGTGGTGCTGGCGGTCAACAAGATCGACCTGGTCGACTTCTCGGGCGAGCGCTTCCACCACATCGTCGGCGATTACCTCGGCTTCGCCCAGGCGCTCGACTTCAGCTCGATCACGCCCATTCCGGTGTCGGCGCGCTTCGGCGACAACGTCACCACGCGCTCGCAGCGGATGAGCTGGTATGACGGCCCTACCCTGCTCGAGCACCTGGAGGGTCTCGATGCGAGCGAGGGGCTCGAGGGCAAGCCGTTCCGTTTCCCGGTGCAATGGGTCAATCGGCCGAACCTCGACTTCCGCGGATTCTCGGGCACCGTCGCTTCCGGGGTGGTGCGGCCGGGCGACAAGGTAGTCGTGGCTGCCTCCGGACGGGAGACGCGGTCACGCGCATCGTCACCGCGGACGGTGATCTACCGGAAGCGCACGCCGGCGATGCGGTCACGCTCACGCTGAGCGATGAAGTCGACATCGCCCGCGGCGATGTGCTCGCGGAGGCTCGATGCCCGGCCGGAGGTCGTCGATCAGTTCGCCGCGCACGTGCTGTGGATGGCCGAGGAGCCGATGCTGCCCGGCCGCTCGTACCTCATGCGCATCGGCACGAAGTACGTGCCGGCGCGGGTCACGAGCCTCAAGCACAAGATAGATGTCAACACTCTGGAGCACATCGCCGCGAAGACCCTCGGGCTCAACGAGATCGGTCTCTGCAACCTGTCGACGGCCACGCCGGTCGCGTTCGATCCCTACTCGGAGAATCGCGAGACCGGCGCTTTCATGCTGATCGACCGCTTCACGCACGCCACGGCCGGCGCGGGCATGATCACCTTCGGCCTGCGGCGCGCGACCAACATCCATCTGCAGGCGCTGCTCGTCGACAAGACGGCGCGCGTGCGTCAGAACGGCCACCGTCCCGCCATCCTCTGGTTCACCGGCCTCTCCGGCTCCGGCAAGAGCACCATCGCCAACATCGTGGAGCGGGAGCTGCACGCCCACGGCGCCCACACCTACATGCTGGACGGCGACAACGTGCGCCACGGGTTGAACCGCGACCTCGGCTTCACCGATGCCGACCGCGTGGAGAACATCCGACGGGTGGGAGAAGTCGCCCGCCTGTTCGTCGACGCCGGCGCCATCGTGCTCTGCTCCTTCATCTCGCCGTTCCGCGCCGAGCGCCGCATGGTGCGCGAGCTGGTTGCAAACGGCGAGTTCATCGAGATTCACGTCGATACGCCGCTCGAGATCTGCAAGCAGCGCGATCCCAAGGGACTCTACGCCCGGGCCCTGGAGGGCAAGATCAAGAACTTCACCGGCATCGACTCCCCGTACGAGGCGCCCGAGAATGCCGAGATCATCGTCGATACCAGCAAGGGATCGGCGGAGGACGTCGCGGCGCGCATCGTTGCGGCGCTGCGCGAGCAGCAGATCATTTCCTGACGAGCACGATCTTGCCGATGTGCGCGCCGGATTCCATCAGCGCATGGGCGCGCGCGGCCTCTCGCAGCGGGAAGCGCGCGTGAATCACGGGCCGCAGCGAGCCTGACTCGAGGAGCGGCCAGACTTCCTGGCGCAGCGAGGCGGCAATTGCGCCTTTGCTTTCCACGCTCTGCGGACGGAGCGTCGAGCCGCCGAGCCAGAGTCGCTTCTTCATCAGTGCGGCCAGATCGAGCTCGGACCTGGTGCCGTGCTGAGTCGCAATGACCGCGATGCGGCCGTTCACCGCGGCCGCCGCCATGTTGCGGGCCAGGTAGTCGCCGCCGACCATGTCCAGTATGACATCGGCCCCCTGCCCGCCTGTAGCCGCCAGCGTCTCGGCCACGAAGTCCGCCTGCTTGTAGTCAATCGCCACGTCGGCGCCCAGCCCGCGACAGGCCGTGCACTTCTCCGCGGTGCCCGCGGTGACGATGACGCGAGCTCCGAAAGCCTTGGCAAGCAGAATGGCGGTCGTGCCGATGCCGCTCGAGCCGCCATGAATCAGCACGGTCTCCCCGGCCCGCAGTCGAGAGCGGATGAAGAGGTTGTAGTAGACGGTGAAGAACGTCTCAGGCAGCGCGCCCGCTTCTTCCAGTGACAGCGTCCCCGGAGCCGGAAGACATTGCACCGCGGGTGCCGCGACGTACTCCGCGTATCCGCCGCCAGCCACGAGCGCACAGACCCGAGCGCCGACGGCTACGGTAGGATCGGTCACGCCAACCCCAACCCGCACCACCTCGCCTGCCACCTCGAGCCCGGGAATGTCGGTCACGCCCTTCGGAGGCGGGTACACGCCTTTGCGCTGCAGCACATCAGGACGGTTGACACCCGCCGCCGCCATGCGGATCAGTACCTCACCCGACCCAGGCTCCGGTACCGGCCGCGAGACCGGGCGCAAGCTCTCCGCCGGCCCCGGTGTGGCGATCTCGATCGCGGTCATGGTGGTGGGTAACGGGCTCACAGGTGCTGATTCTCGCTCGCCGGCTCCCTACCGTGCCAGCCACATTTATGCGCGTATTTCTCGCGCAGCCGCTCACGCTCCTCAGGCGACAGGCTCTCCCAGCGGTCGCGCCAGCCCCGGTGTCGCCAAGGGCCATGATGCCCCCGCAATCCGCCGAGCAGGACACGGCTCAGCACGAGCAGCCCCACCGCCTGCAGATAGTGCAGCGGCCGCACGCCAAACAAGCTCGGCAGCAGCGCGTTCCACAGCAGCATCACGACCCAGCTGAAGACAGCGACGGCGATGATGGCGAATCCTGCAAATGCCAGGCCCTTCCAAACCCAACGACGAGCTCTCACAAATCTCTCCTCATCTCGTAGAGCCTCTCCCGCAAGCGCAGCACGGCGTAGCGCTTGCGCGAGAGAAGCGTGTTGATTCCGACACCCCACCGGGCCGACAGCTCCTTGAAACTCGCGCCCTCGAGCTCGTGCGCGACGAACACTTGCCGCTGCTCCACGGGCAGCTCCGTCAGCGCCCGCTCGAGCTCTTCCATCATCAGCCCGCGGATGAGCTCCGCATCCGGACCGTCCTCCACCGCCGGCAACAGGCTGTCCAACGTCGAGGCCTCCGCCTCGCCTTCCAGCGCGATATCACTCAGCAATTGCGGCCGTCGCTTGCGAAACCGATCGATGATGCGATTGCGCGCCACCCGCATGAGCCAGGCCCCCACCTGCTCGATCGGCTGCATCAGCCGGTAGGCCGCGACCAGCTCGTAGAGCGCCTCCTGCAGGATATCCTCGGCTTCTGCCGCATCCCGCACTCGCCGCAAGATGAACGAGAGCAGCCGCGCCCGCTCGCGCCGCACGACCGCCGCGATCTCCGAATTCTGCGAGGAGGGGCTCAAAGGCTTGAGGAGTGCTGCATCCATCCCGTAAGGATAGACGGCGAGGGGCTACCGGATATTGCGCTGACCCTGAACCGCGAGGGTGCCGGACCTGCCCGCCACCGTGCCCGACAGGATTTCGCACCGCGGAAGCCGCGAAGGCTGGAGTGCCTGCGAATACGACGCCAGGTCCGTCAGCATGAACCCCCTCGCCCGCCAGGTCCCCAGCAGCCGCTCGAACCCTTCCAGGTATGCTCCGCCCTCGAGCTCGGCGTGCAACGTGAACACTTGGTCACCGCCACTCTCGGTCAGCGCCAGCAGATGCTCGACAGGCTCCGCTCCCCCGAGGTCCTCCCGCCCGATCAGCTCATCCAGCGTGGGCAAGGTCGTCGGCAACTGCGGCACCGCCACCTCACGCCCCTCGATCACAGGCATGAACGGACATTGGCCCCTGGTATCCGACGCGTACCGAAATCCCAATTCGCGCTCGAGGCCCGGCACACTGCCATTCACCTGCCAACCCGCCGCGCCATGCGCCTCCGGAGCGCGATTGAATACCCGCATGAACTCCTCACGCGCCAACTCGAGTAGCCGCCGCGTCCACGGCTCACTTGCCTGCGCCACGCCGTCCTGCCATTTGATGTGGTCGTACGTGTGAACACCCACCTCGAACCCCCGCGCCGCCACTTCCCGCATGACGTGGCCGCAACACTGCCCGATGTGCGGCCCCGGAAGGAGCACGCCGTAAAGCAGGGTTTTGATACCGTAGTGCTGGGTCACCGAGGTCCGGCGCACCTTGCCGAGGAACCCGCGACGAAACACGCGCTTGATCGCCCTGCCCGTGTGATCAGGCCCGAGGCTGAAGAGGAAGGTCGCCCGCGCCTGCGCGCGCTCGAGCGCCGCCGCGAGCCGGGGTACGCCTTCCAGCGTACCGCGGTAGGTATCCACGTCGATCTTGAGGGCGATGGTGGCCATCAACGGCGCACGCCAATCAACTCAACTCCGCGGGTCGAGCCTCGAGCTCGCGCGCGAGCCGCGCGAGGTCGACCGGTCCGTCCGCGGTCGCGGCTGCGAGAATTCTCAGGACACCGCCATCGCTGCACGCCGCGTAACACCCGCCCTGGGCGCCGAAGAGGCGCGGCCGCTGCGCGGGCGCGAGGATTCCCGACTCGACCCGGGTGCGGTGAATCCACCACCGGCGCCCGTCGATCTCGGTAAAGGCGCCCGGGAAGGGAGGGGCCACCGCCCGCACCAGATTGTGAACGCGCAGCGCCGGTTGGCTCCAGTCGATGCGGCCATCCTCGGGACTGCGCCTGCCGAAATACTGCCCGGGCTCGATGAGCTGCGGCCGGCGCGGCGCATCGCCGGCGGTGAGGCCCGGCAGGGAGCGCGCCAGCACGATCTCCGCCGCGGCAGTCACCTTACCGAACACCTCACGCGCATCGTCATCCTCCAGTATCGGTACGACGAGCTGGTCGACGATGTCGCCGGCATCGGCGCGCTCGACCATGTAGTGGAGCGTTGCGCCGGTCTCCCGCTCCCCGTTGAGGATCGCCCAGTTGACAGGCGCGCGCCCACGATACTTCGGCAGCAGGGAGCCGTGGATATTCAGCGCGCCGCGGCGGGCGCTGCGCAGCAGCGGCGCGCCGAGCATCGAGCGGTAGTAGAAGGAGAAGATGAAGTCAGGCTGCAGTTGCGCCACTCGTTCCGCGAGCTCCGCGTCGTTGGCGTCGTCCGGCATCACTGCCGGCAGTGCGTATTCCTGCGCGGTGTCGGCGACGCTCGCAAACCATCGGCTTTCCTTGGGGTCATCCCTGACAGTCACGACCAGAGGCACCTCGACCTGTGCCGACAACAGCGTCTTCAGGCAACGGACGCCCACATCGTGGTAGGCGAAAACGACTGCCCGGGCGCTACTCACTCGGCCGTGCCGCGCGCACGCTCGGCGCGCAGCATCTCCGTGTGGTCGAGCTCCGGGTGCAACCCCCGACGGACTTCAGGCAGAGCTCGGCGCTCCGTTCTCTGGGGCTCGCCCTCTTCCAGCACCGCTCCGACGGTATACCTCGGCCGTTGCCGCACTTGCTCATAGATGCGTCCGACGTACTCACCCACGACGCCGAGACCGACCAGAAGCACGCCGATCAGGAAGAATGCGATGCCGAACAACGTGAATACGCCCTGCACCTCGGAGCCGATGAAGAGGCGTCGCACGGCCAGCACGAGCACGAAGAAAAATGACAACAGCGCCAGTGCCATTCCGGCCATGGTGAAGAACTGCAGCGGCACGACCGAGAAGCCGGTCATGAGATCGAAATTGAGCCGGATGAGGCGGTAGATCGAATACTTCGATTGCCCGGCAGTGCGCTGCGCGTGCGCCACTTCGATCTCTACTGGCCGGCGGGCGAAGCTATATCCCAACGCGGGTACGAACGTACTGACTTCCACACAGCGGTTTATCGCTTCGACGATGCTGCGGTGGTAGCCGCGGAGCATGCAGCCCTGGTCGGTGATCCGGATCTGCGTCGTGCCCTCGCGGATGCGGTTCATCATGCGCGAGGCCGCCCTGCGCCAGTAGACATCGTGGCGGCGCGCGCGCACGGTCCCGACGTAGTCGGCGCCCTGGTCCATGGCGGCGACGATCTTCCCGATTTCCTCGGGCGGGTTCTGGAGATCCGCATCCAAGGTGATCACATAGTTGCCGCGCGAATGAGCAAAACCCGCGAGAATGGCCATGTGCTGGCCCGCGTTGCGGGTGAGTAGGATGACCCGCGTGGCATCCGGACGCCCCTCGAACTGCGCTCGCAGCATGGCCGCGGAGCGGTCGCTGCTGCCATCATCGACGAAAATCACTTCGTAAGGCCGCTCGAGCTGATCCAACGCAGGATAGAGTCGCGCAAACAGGCTCTCGAGGCCTGCTTCCTCGTTGTAGACGGGAATGACGACCGAGATCGTCGCGGTCACTTTGCCGCTCTCCTCAATATGTCGGTTGTCGCCTCGACTACGCGATCCACGTCAGACAGCTCCATCGCCGGGAAGAGCGGCAGCGTCACGGTTTCGCGGCCGATGCGCTCCGCGTTCGGGAACTGCCCTTCACGGTAGCCCAACGCGCGATAGGCCGTAAAGAGGTGGATGGCGGAGGCGTAATGCACGCCCACGCCGATGCCCCGCTGCGCCATCTGTTCGATGAACTGCAGGCGCGAGAGGCGCAGCCGCTCGAGCGGCAGCAGGGGCGCGAACATGTGCCAGTTGTGTCCTTCATCGCCGCGCTCCGGCAGGCGCACGGGCGCATCGCGGTCCCACAGACTGAAATAGCGCGCGGCGAGCTCCCGGCGGCGCGCGTTGAATCGCTCGAGCGAAGCCAGCTGACCCAGGCCCACCCGTGCCGCCACATCGGACAGGTTGGCCTTGCCGGCCGCAAACAGGGTATCGACCTCATCCGCCGCGATCTTTCTCTGCCCATGGAAGCGGTGGAGCTCGAGCTGGCTCACCTCCTGCGGCGAGCCGCCGACGATGCAGCCTCCCTCGATGGTGGTGAGATTCTTGTTGGGGTGGAAGCTGAAGCAGACGAGGTCGCCGAAGCTGCCGATGCGCTTGCCGCGCCAGGAGGAGCCGATCGCCTGGGCGGCATCCTCGATGACGCGCAGCCGATGGCGCCCGGCAATGGCATATAACCGGTCCATGTCGACCGGCAGGCCCGCGAAATGCACCGGCATGATCGCGCGGGTGCGCGCCGTGATGGCGGCCTCGACCTGATCGAAGTCGATGTTGCGGCTGTCGAGCCCGACATCGACGAACACCGGACGCGCACCCACCCGCACGATGACGTTCGCGGTAGCGACGAAGCTCATGGCCGGGGTGATGACCTCATCGCCCGCGCCTATGCCGGCAACGAGAAGCGCGTGCTCGAGGCTCGCGGTCGCATGGATCTGAGTGCGTACCGAACGGCCGCCGAAGTACTCCGAGAGCGCCGCCTCGAGCTTATTGACGTTCGGTCCCGAGGCGAGCCATCCCGAGCGCAGCACTTCGACCACGCCCTGGATGGTCTCCTCGTCTATGGTCGGCCGGGTAAACGGCAGGAATGGGGGGCTCGTTCCAGACGGTTGGCTCATGACTTTGCTACCAGCACCACCCCAAACACGATGACCGCGATCCCGGCCACGCGCAGCACGTTGGGCGTCTCCCCGAGCAGCCACCAGGCGAGGCCGACGTTGAGCACGTAGCCGAGCGAGAGCAGCGGGTAGGCCTGACTCACCGGCACGCGCGACAGCCCCACCAGCCAGACGACGACGCTCAATCCATAACATCCGAGGGCAGCCCACAGCCACGGCACGGTGAGGATCTCGAGCGAGCGGCGCAGCATCGCCCCACTCCCCGCCACCAACGGTCCGGTCCTGTCCGTCGCGGCCTTCAGGCCGAGCTGCGCCAGCGCGTTGAGCAACACCCCGCCGCAAAGGAAGGCAAAGGCCGGCAGTCTCATGAGCGGCTCACCACGACCGTGAAGCTGTCCTGCGCAATGATGCGTCCCGGCAGGCCTTGCTGGCGGTAGTGATCCCACACGCGCGGATCGAAGAATGCAATCGCATCGCGGCTGGCGTCCCATTCATGTACGAACTGCTCGGGCGAGGCGGTCTGCCGGCCAGGCTCACTCGCCTCGCCGAAGTCGAGCTCGCCTGAGCCTTTGAAGTCGACGAGGACGAGCGTGCGGCCGAGATAGGGTGGAATGGTCTGACGATACTCCCCGACGCTGTAGAGGGCAGTCCTGGCGTTCACGTCCGCCGCGACGGCCTGAACCAGCGCGTATGCAGAACGCGAGGGAGGGATAACCGTGTACTCGCACAGCAGTGCCTGCCAGATGAATATGAAGAGCAGCGCCACGGCCCACGGACGCGCCGCTTCCGAGCCGGCCTTCCGGCTCGCCACTACCCCGAGCAGCGCTGCCACCGCGGCGGCAAAGGCCCAATCCACGGCCTGCGCGGGAATCATCCCATTACGGTGCTGCGAGTAGATGAGCAGCCCCGCCGCGACGACGAGCGCGAGGCCCGCGGCGACTGCCGTCGAGCGGGACAGGAATCCCGGGCGCTCGGCGACAGCCACGCCGGTGAAGGCCGCCAGTACCGGGAACATCGGCAAGATGTAGGTCGCCAGCTTGGAGCTCGATACGGAGAAGAAAACGAGCGTCACCACTGAAAATAATAGCATAAATTTCAGTGGTTTAAAATGAGAATCTAAACTTGAATCACGCCACGCACGCAGCGCCGCGCTGGCCAGCGGCACGAGCCACGGCAGCGCGCCTATCACGAGCAGCGCGAGGAAATACCACCAGGGCTCGACGCGCTGCGCCTCCTTCGTGAGGAAGCGCTCGAAATGCTCGTGAATGAAAAAGAATGACGCGAAGTCCGCGTTGCGCAGGGACACCAGGATGAACCACGGTGTGGCAACAGCGAGGAAGAGCGGCACTCCCAGGATAGCGTGCAGCCGCCGCCAGGGGCGCAGATCGCGCTCTACCAGGTTGTAGGCGATGAGGCTGCCGCCGGCGAGGACGAACACCACGATCCCTTTGGTCAGGACTGCCAGTGCGGCGGCGGTCCAGCACACGAGCATCCAACCGCGCTCCCTGCCTGAGCGCCCCGGCGCGGTCTGCGCCAGCGTAAACGCCAGCACCGTGGCGCACATCCAGAACGTGAAGCTGGCATCGAGGAGATCCAGATGGCCGACGATGCCAAAGTAGGGACTCATGGCCAGGATCGCGACCGCGGCGAGCGCGGCGCGCCTGCCGTAGAGGCGAACCGCCCAGCCATAGATCAGAGGCAGGCAGGCGAAGCCGAGGCCGACGGTCCAGAGGCGTGAGCTCCAGTTGCTCAGCCCCACCACCGAATAGAGCGCCGCGGTCGCCCAGTACTGCAGCGCCGGCTTCTCGAAGTACTTCAGTCCGTCGAGCCTCGGGGTGACCCAATCGCCGCTCGCCACCATCTCCCGCGGAATCTCCGCGTAGCGCCCTTCGTCGGGATCGAGCATGGGGCGGATCTGAATGGTGATCAGCCACACCGCGGCGAGGGCGACCCAACCCCACCACCTCAGGCCGCCCGCCTCTGCGCTCACTCAGTTACCCGCAAGAGCAGCGGCGCGGGCGCTGAAGTTCTCCTGCTTGACGTAGAACTCGATGGTGCGGCGGATGGCCGTGTCGAGATCCGTGGTGGGCCGCCAACCGAGATCGCGCTCGGCCGCGTGGATGGCGGGCACGCGCACTTGGATGTCCTGGTAGTACTTGCCGTAGTACGTGCCGGCCGAGACGTCGACGATCTGCGTGGCGCGAGCGCTCTCGCGCAACACCGGAAACTCCTGCGCGATGCGGATGGTGCGCTCGGCGAGGTCGCGGATCGAGACACAATTGCCGGGGTTGCCGATGTTGAAGATGCGCCGCGTAGCGCGCCCCTGGGCGTTCTCGAGGATCGTGAGCAGAGCCTCGATGGCATCGTCGATAAAGGTGAAAGAGCGCTTCTGGCTGCCGCCGTCGACGAGCTTGATCGGCCGGCGATAGAGCACGTTCGAGAGGAACTGGGTAAAGACGCGCGAGCTGCCCTCCTTCGGCTCCTCGACGTTGTCGAGGTTCGGCCCGATGAAGTTGAACGGGCGAAACAGGGTGTAGTCGAGGTTGTCGCGTACGCCGTAAGCGAAGATGACGCGGTCGAGCAGCTGCTTGGAGGCCGCGTAAATCCAACGCTGCTTCTCGATCGGGCCGTAGACCAGCGGGCTGGTCTCCTCATCGAGCACGGCATCGGGCGACATGCCATAGATCTCGGAGGTCGACGGAAAGATCAGCCGCTTGCCGTATTTGACGCAGTGCCGCACGATGGAGAGGTTGGCCTCGAAGTCGAGCTCGAAGACCCTGAGCGGATGAGTGACGTATTGCGCCGGATTGGCGATGGCCACGAGCGGGACGACGACGTCGCACTTCTTGACGTGATACTCCACCCACTCCTTGTTGATGGTGATATCGCCCTCGACGAAGTGGAAGCGGTCGTTCTTCGGCAGCTCGCCGAGCTTGTTGTCGGAGAGGTCGATGCCGTAGACCTCCCAGTCCCTGGCGCCCAGGATGGCGCTCGTCAGGGCGCTGCCGATGAAGCCGTTCGCCCCTAGGATCATGATCTTGAGTGACATGGAAGTCCTTGGCTGGCGCGGGATTGGGCCCGCTTGAGCTAAAAACGGCGAATTCTAGCAGCAGCGGGTGATGCCGCTCCACTTGCGCTCTTCCCGCTCCCGGTAGAACGCTGCCCGGCTCAGGGGGGCACCGGCGTGAGCGCGCGCGTGATGTGTCAGATACCGCTCGTAGGCATCGTCCCCGGAAAAGGCGCGCAGCCAGCCCACGGCAGCGGCCAGCGCCCTGCGCAGGGTCCGGCGCATACCGGAAGGCCTCATACGCCACTCCCCTGGGGCAGCTCACCGGCGCGGGCGAGCCCCTCCGGCCGCGCTGCCTGATAGGGGGCCTCGCAGCTCGCGGTGACCGGCAGCCCGCGGAGCTTGCGCACGCAGACACGGGCCATATCGAGAATGACGAACCAGAGGATGACCGTGAAGATGCCGGTGAGCCAGGCGTCGAGCCGCTGATTGAAGATGAGCTGCGGCGCCACCGCCGCGGCCGCCGCGGGCAAGGTCCCCGCGGCAAGCTGCGCGGCCAGAGCATGGGCGGCGGCGGGGAGCCCCACATGGGGATCGGGACTCACGAGCTTCTGCCACGCCGCCACCGTGGTCACGATCGCAAGCCAGGCGAGCGGGCCGAGCGTCACCCAGGCGTGATGCGCCCTGCCCGACTTCACCAGGATCCCGGTCGCCACCGACAGGGCGATGGCGGCGAGCATCTGGTTGGCGATGCCGAAGAGCGGCCACAGGATGTTGACACCGCCGTTGGGATCGATCACGCCGACGTAGAGGAAGTAGCCCCAGCCGGCCACGACGAGGGTGCTCGCGAGCAGCACCGAGGGGTACCAGGAGGTGCGGCCGAGCGGCGCATAAAGATGGCCGAGCAGGTCCTGGAGCATGAACCGGCCGACCCGCGTCCCGGCATCGAGCGTGCTCAGGATGAATACCGCCTCGAACATGATGGCGAAGTGGTACCAAACACTCAGCAGGCCGCGCCCGAAGGTATTGCCGAATATGCTGGCCATCCCGACTGCCAGTGATGGCGCGCCACCCGTACGCGCGAACAGCGTGGCCTCCCCCATCTCATGCGCCAGCGTCTGCATCTGCTGCGTCGTGACGGGAAATCCCCAACTCGAGATCGTGTGCACCGCCGCCGCCGCGGTGCTGCCCACCACGCCGGCACCGGTGTTGATGGCAAAGTACACCCCGGGGTCGAGCAGCGTCGCGGCGATGATGGCCATGATGGCGACGAACGACTCGAGCATCATGCTGCCATAACCGATGAGGCGGATATCCGACTCGCTGGCGATGAGCTTGGGCGTCGTGCCGCTTGCCACCAGTGCATGGAAACCCGACACGGCGCCACAGGCGATGGTGATGAAGACGAAGGGAAATATCTTGCCGCCGAAGAGCGGCCCGTGACCGTCGACGAACGGTGTCAGCGCCGGCATCTTGATCTGCGGATGTAACAGCAGGATCGAGACCGCAAGCAGCGCCACGGTGCCGAGCTTGAGAAACGTGGACAGATAGTCGCGCGGCGCGAGCAGCAGCCAGACCGGCAGGATGGCCGCGATCCAACCATAGGTGATCACGAACCCCGCGAGCGGCAGGCTCGACCAGTCGAAAAAACCCCGTAGCAGCGGCTGGCTATCGACCCAGCCTCCGCCCCAGACCGCCAGCAGTACCAGCGCGATGCCCAGGGCCGAGCCCTCGAGGATGCGTCCGGGGCGCAGGCGCCGCATGTGCAGTCCGACGAGGATCGCCACCGGTACGGTCGCGAACACGGTCGCTGTCGACCAGGGACTGTCCTTCATGGCGTTGACGACCACCAGGCCGAGCACCGCGATGAGCAGGATCATGATGAGAAGCGTACCGATGATCGCCGCGTAACCGCCGAACGGGCCCAGCTCCTCACGCGCCATCTGACCGAGGCTGCGGCCGTCGCGACGAGTGGCGAGAAACAGGATCGTCATGTCCTGCACGCAGCCGCCCAGCACCGAGCCCACCAATATCCAGAGCGTTCCCGGCAGATAGCCGAACTGCGCCGCCAGCGTCGGTCCGACGAGAGGGCCCGGGCCCGCGATGGCGGCGAAATGATGTCCGAACGCTACCCAACGATGCGTCGGTACGAAGTCGCGCCCGTTGTCATACCTCTGCGCCGGAGTGGCGCGAGAAGGATCGATGGAAAGCACGCTGGCCGCGACCCAGGCGCTGTAGAAGCGATAGCCGAGCGCGTAGACGCACACGGCGGCTGTCACGATCCACAACGCGTTGATCGGCTCCTGACGGTGTAGAGCGATCCCAGCCAGAGCGACCGCGCCGACCACTGCCAGGAGGACGCCGACGATCTTGTTCATGTTAGGTACCCGTCAGATGTTCAACCCAGCAGCGTTTTCATCGCCCGCCGATAGCGCGCGATGATGGCATCGCGCTGGCGGTGACGCCCGCCGCTCACCACTTTCTCCCCGGCGCGCCACACGCAGTCGATGACGTCGCGGCCAGCAGCAAAAATCCAGCTATCCAGGATCTCATCCTCGCGACGCTCAATGAGCGCGGGATGCATGGCGTCGAAGCTCACTAGATCAAACGGGGCCTTCACACTCAATCCGACGGGCTCACCGTCCCCTGCAGGCCCTCCGCGAAGGGCCTGAGTGCCGCCCGCGAGTGCAGCTTCGAAGAGGCTTCGCCCGGTCGAGTGCCCCGTCTCGCTCGCCAGCACGTTGCGGGCTCGCCGGCTCAACCGCTGGGAGTACTCGAGCAGGCGCAGCTCCGCGCCGGCATCGAGCAGTACGTTGGAGTCCGTCCCGATCCCGAACCTGCCGGAGAGCGCACGGAACTCGGGCGCCGGAAAAATGCCGTCGCCGAGACTCGCCTCGGTCATGGGGCACAGCCCGACCACCGCGCCCGCTGCCGTGATGCGCTCGAGCTCCGATCCCGTCGCGTGAGTCGCATGCACCAGGCACCACTTGTCATCGACGCCGGCCAACTCAAACAGACGCTCGATCGGACGCTTGCCACACCAGGCAACGCATTCCTCAACCTCGCGCACTTGTTCCGCAACATGAATGTGGACGGGGCCTCCCGAGGCAAGCGCCACGACCATCGGCAGCTCCTCCGGCGTCACCGCCCGCAGACTGTGCGGTGCCACGCCTACTATGCCGCCCATGAGCCTTGCAGCGGCCTTGCGGCTCGCCTCCACGATGCGCGCGAAGCGCTCGAGATCGGTCACGAAGCGGCGCTGACGCGCACTCGGCTCACTGCCACCGAATCCGGCGTGGGCATAGAAGGTCGGCAGGAGGGTCAGCGCAATGCCGGTATCGGCCGCGGCGGCCGCGACGCGCCCCGCGAGCTCACCGGGATCGGCAAACGGCAGACCCGACTTGTCCTGGTGCAGGTAGTGAAACTCGCCGACGCGCGTGAACCCCGCCTCGAGCATCTCCGCGAACGCCAGCGCCGTGACCGCCTCCAGCTCCTCGGGATCGAGCCGCTCGACGAACCGATACATGAGGTCGCGCCAGGTCCAGAAGCTGTCTGCCGTGGGCCCACGGCGCTCCGTGAGACCGGCGATGGCGCGCTGGAAAGCGTGACTGTGCAGATTGGGCAGCCCGGGAATGCCGATCGCGTGGCGCTCATCGTCGTCGGCCGGATCGACCTGCGCCTCGATGGAGCCGATGATGCCGTCGCCGCCCGTGATGCGCACGCCGCGCGCCCACCCGCCGGGCAGTAGTGCCGACTCGAACCAGAGTTTCAGCGCCCCCTCGCTCATGACTCGTGCTCCAGACTCAGACGGTGCGCCGCAGCCGGCGCTGCACGGCAAGCGCAATGTCCTGCATCTCGGGGATGCGAAGCGCCGTCGCGCAGAAGAGGAATGCGCCGGCCGCGACGACGATGACCGCCGTGAGCGAGGCCGCCTTCGGCAGGAACCGCTGGGTTGCCCAGCCATCCAGGAGATAGGTGTTGCCTGCCCAGGAGACTGCCGCGAGCACCGCGCAGGCCACCGAGAGACGCAGCAGCAACGTCAGCATGGCGCGCGACTCCAGCCGGCCCAGGTGCCGGTGCATCAGCACATAGAGAACGATGAAGTTGGTCGTCGCGATGCAGGCGGTCGAGAACGCCAGCCCCTGATGACCCCAGCCCAGCCGCACGGTGAACAGCCAGTTGAGGAGGAGATTCAATCCGACCGCGCCGAAGCTCACGAACATCGGCGTCTTGCGCCGGTCGATGGCATAGAAGGCGGGAACGAGGACTTTGAGCGCGGCATAGCCGCAGAGACCGATCGCATAGAACCGCAAGGCCGCGGCCGCCTCGAACACCTCGTGAGCGTTGAAGCGCCCATGTTGGAACAGAACCGACATGATCGGCCGGGCGAGGAGAATGAGCCCGAGGCTCGCCGGCAGCGTCAGGAGAAAGGCGAGCCGCATCCCACGTGCCAGCTCGGTGCGAAATCCCACGACGTTGCCGCCGGCGGCCATGCGTGAGAGCAGCGGCAGCGATACCGTCCCGAGAGCGACGCCGAATATCCCGAGCGGCAGCTGCATCAGACGAAACGCGTAGGCCAGCCAGGTGACCGGCCCGTTGCCCAGATGGGATGCGAACATCGAGTTGACGAGCACGTTCACTTGGGTGGAGCTCGCGGCAATCACCGACGGGACCATGAGCCGGAGGATGGCCTTCACGCCTCGGTCCCGCCAATGGAAGTCGGGGCGGAAGCGATAGCCCAGGCGTTTGAGCGATGGCAGCTGCACCCCGAGCTGCATCGCCCCGCCGATCAGGGTTCCGAGTGCGAGCCCCATGGTCGCCCGCACTCCGAAATGCGGATCGATGAGCCAGCCGATGCCGGCACCGGCGATGATGGAGCCCAGGTTGAAGAAGCTCGAGGCGGTCGCGGGAATGCCGAAGACATTCTTCGCGTTCAGCATTCCCATCACCAATGCCGCGAGCGAGACGAGCAGAATGAAGGGGAACATGACCCGGGTCAGCGTCACGGTCAACGCCGCCTTCTCGGGAGGGAATCCCCCCGCGATCACCGAGACGATCCACGGGGCACAGAGAATGCCGAGCACGGTGAGGCCGCTGACGATCACTGCCGCGGCGGTCGCCACCTTGTTCGCAAGCTCCCACGCGGCGCGGTCGCCTTCTGTCGCGGTGGTCTTCGAGAAAACGGTGATGAAGGCCGTCGACAGCGCGCCCTCCGCAAACAGGTCTCGCAGCAGGTTCGGGATGCGGAAAGCCATCTGGAAGGCGTCCATGACCTCGCCGCCGCCGAAGATCGAGCCGAAAATCTGATCACGCACCAGACCCAGGATGCGGCTGCAGAGCACGGCCAGGGCGACGACGCTGGCGGCCCGGGTGTTCAGTTTTTCGTGGCGGGGTGCCGCCGGAGCGGTGGCCGGCGCCGCGGCGGGGAGATCCGTTTGTGGCATGCGGGCGCCACGGTACCATATCAATCTCTGATGAATCGCGAACCCTACATCGCCGGCGACTGGGGCACGTCGCGGCTGAGGCTCTCCCTCTGCCTCGGCGACCGCGTCCTCGAGACGCGCCAGGGGCCGGGCATCGGCGCACTGCGCGAGCCCGCCGGCGAGACCCTGCGCCCGCTGATCGCCGGTTGGCGGCAGACTCATGGGCCCGTGCCGATCCTCCTCTGCGGCATGGCGGGCTCGCGCAACGGCTGGCGCGAGGCTCCGTACCTGTCCTGCCCGGTGGACCTGCGCGAGCTCGGGACGGCGGCACTCCGGTTCGAGGCGGACCAGGCGCCGGTCGCCATCTCCCCGGGGCTTTCTTGCCAGAACCGGCTCGGCTCTGCGGACGTGATGCGGGGCGAGGAGACTCAGATCGCTGGCGCGATCGCGCTTCACTCCAGCCTCGGCACCGGCCGCCACCTGCTCTGCCTCCCCGGCACCCACACCAAGTGGGCGTACCTGGAGGACGGGCACGTGCGCGACTTCCTGACGGCCCTCACCGGGGAGCTCTTCGCGTTGCTGCGCGATGGCAGCACTCTGATGCGCGCGGCGCATACCGGTACGGAAACCCAGAGCGCATCGGATGAGTCCCCGGACGGGTTCGAGCGCGGCATCGAGGATGCCACCGCGGCCGGCGGCTGCAGCCTGCTGCACGGTCTCTTTGGGGTGCGCAGCCGGCAGCTGATCGACGGCCGCCCGCGGGAATGGGCGCTCTCCTATCTCTCGGGCTTGCTGATCGGTGCGGACGTGCGGGGCGCGCTTCCGCTCTTCACCGCCCGGGCGGAGGCAGTGCTCATTGGGGATGGCACGCTCAACGAGCGTTACGCGTTCGCGTTGCGGCGCGAGGGTATCGCGGCTTCCTGTCTCGACGGTGAGCAGTGCGCGCTCGCCGGACTTCGCACACTATGGCGACCGTGACTTCCATTGCTCGCCAGAGCTGGCCCGAGGGCATGGTGCCGCTCGTCGCGATCCTGCGCGGGATCCGTCCGGAGGAGGTGCACGAGGTCGGCGCGGCACTCTACGAGGCCGGCATCAGGGCGATCGAGGTGCCGCTCAATTCGCCCTCGCCGCTCGCAAGCGTGGCGCGTCTCGCGGAAAAATTCGGCGACCGCTGCCTCTGCGGCGCGGGCACGGTGCTCCGCGCCAGTGACGTCGATGCGGTGCACGCCGCGGGCGGCCGTCTGATCGTAACACCCAACACGATGCCGGCCGTCATCCAACGAGCTGTCGAGCTCGGACTGAGCGTGATGCCGGGCTTTGCAACGGCCACGGAGGCGTTTGCCGCGCTCGATGCCGGGGCGAGCCTGCTCAAGCTCTTTCCAGCGGCGAGCTACGGCCCGGCGCACCTGCAAGCCTTGCGCGACGTGTTACCGCCTGCCGTCGCCGTGTTTGCCGTCGGCGGCGTGGGCGCAGCCAACCTGGCGCCATGGCGTCAGGCGGGCTGCGCGGGTCTGGGTGTCGGCGGCGATCTCTATCGCCCCGGCCATTCCGCGGACGAGGTGCACCGGCGCGCCCTCGCCCTGGTGGCGGCGTGGCGCGCGGCTCAGTGACCGAGAGCCTGCGGGCGCAGGTCCGGGGACCAGGCCCACGACGGCCGCCGCCGGGCGACTTCCACCGCCACCGGCTCGGAGAGCTTCCACGGGCGAGGCAGCGCATATTTGCGCGCAATTCTTACAAAGGCCTCCGCCACCGGGTCGTCGGCAGGTACTTTCTCGTCGGTGCTCGTCCACCGGCGCACCCAATTCGCTTGCACGATCAGCTGCTCGCGCAATAGCTCCACGTACGAGGCGCCGTCGTAGGCCCCGCCGGCACGCCGTGCGGCGTGATCGGCCTCGCGTGCCAGCTCATCGATGCAGCCGTCGGTGAGGCGGATGCGAACCTTGAGTGAGTTGAGCTCCTCCCGCAGCCAGCGCGCGGCCGTGCCCTGTGCAAGGAGGAGGACGCGGATCCCCGAGTTCAGCCATGTCATAAAGCATTCCCCTGTTTATGAGCCGCAGACACCACGCACCATATGCACGGCTTGTGCCAGGGTGATCGGCGCCGAGCCAAGGCTTCGGCCGGGGTCAGCGACTCAACAGGGGCGATGCGACATAACTCAAGGATCGCCGCCGATGCGCACCACGTAACGGCCACGCGCCGCGCCGGCGACCAGCTCCGCACACGCGTGCGGGACTTCCTCGAGCCCGATGATCGCGCGCACGATGAGCCGCTCGATCTCCCGCGGCTTCCATTCTCCGGCCAGTTTGTCCCACACGGCCAGCCGCCAGGCGCGCGGCACTTCGACGGAGTGTATGCCGAGGAGACTGACGCCGCGCAGGATCAGCGGCATGACCGTGGTGTTGAGAGTTGGGGACTGAGCGAGGCCGATACAGGCGATGTTGCCCCAGGGCCGCACCGTGCGTGTCAGGTAAGCGAGTGTCTCGCCGCCCAGGTTGTCGACAGCGCCGCCCCAGACGGCTGTCTCGAGTGGCTTGCCGGCGCTCGTCAGAGACTCCCGCTTCACCACTTCATCCGCGCCGAGATCGCGCAGGTATGACGCCGCATCCGGCTTGCTGGTGATGGCCACCGTGGTGAAGCCCGCACGTTTGAGCAGCCCGAGTGCGATGCCGCCGACACCTCCTGTGGCGCCGGTGACCGCGATGGGACCGAGCTCAGGAGCCTGGTGGTTCTCGAGCAGACGCCGCAGCGCCAACGCGGCCGTGAAACCCGCGGTGCCGAGCGCCATGGCCTCGAAGAGGCTCAGCCCCTTGGGCAAGGCCACCAAAGCCGCCGCCGGCAGCCGAGCACGCTCCGCCAGGCCGCCGTCCAAGGTCTCACCCATCCCGGCCCCGGTGGCGAGCACGAGGTCACCGGGCCGGTAGGCGGGATCGGCGCTGACCTCGACCACGCCGGAGAGATCTATGCCGGCCGTTCTGGGGTACCCGCGCGCGATGGCGCCCCTGCCCGTCACGGCGAGGGCATCTTTGTAGTTGAGACAGGAATAGGCCACGCGGACCACCACATCCCCTGGGGTGAGGTCATCCAGAGTGACGGACTCGAGGCGCGCAAAGCGCCCGCTCGAACCCTGCTGAACGCGTAACGCCTTGAAGCTCGCCATGGTCAGCGGCGGCGGTGCGGATTCAACACGAGCGAGTCTGCCGGCTCAGGCGCGCATGACACGGACTCGCAGCTCGGCGAGATCCGTACCGTTGGCGGTCATGAGGTCGGAAAGGCCTACGGCAGCCACGCCGGCCGGCGTGCCTGTGAAGATGAGGTCGCCGGGCTTGAGCTCCCAGGCGGCCGAGAGATGCGCGATGACCTCGGGGATCTTCCAGATGAGATCGGCCACCCTACCCTGTTGGCGGCGCACGCCGTTCACCTCCAGACTGATCTCGACCTTGGAGATGTCCTCGATCCACGCCGCCGGGGTGATGCCGCCCACGGGCGCCGAGCGGTCGAAGCCCTTGGCGATGCACCACGGTCGGCCGAGCTTCTTCGCCTCGCTCTGCAGGTCGCGGCGCGTCATGTCGAGACCTACCGCGTAGCCGTAGATACAGCGCTCGGCATCGTCGGTGGTGAGATTGGCCCCGCCCTCGCGCAGAGCGACCACCAGCTCGACCTCATGGTGCAGCTCTTGGGTGAGGCCGGGATAGCGCAGCACTCCGGTCTCGCCCTCCGCCACGGAGAGGACGGCATCGGCGGGCTTCATGAAGAAGAAGGGCGGCTCGCGCCCGCTGGCCCCCATCTCCTGCGCGTGGTCCGCATAATTGCGGCCCACACAGTAGACACGGTGCACCGGAAACCAGCCGGTCGAGCCGACGATCCGCACGGCCGCATGCGGCGGCGGAGCGAAAACGTAACGCATGCGGCTTACTATAGCGAATAGTCAAGCCAACGTCCCGGTCACCTCACATCGTGAGAACGACACGGAACTCGGCTTTTCCGCTCATCATCCGCGCATAGGCCTCCGCGGCCTGGGCGAGCGGATAGGTTTCGATCATCGGACGCACGCCCGAAAGCTCCGCGAAGCGCAGCGTATCCTCCGAATCGGCCGGAATGCCCGACGCCCAGCCCTGAATCGTCCGCCCTCCGACGATGAGCTGTACGGGCGTCACCTCGATGGCTTGGGGTGCGGCGCCGACCACCATCAGCTTGCCCCCGGGCCCCAGTCCGTCGAACACATCGGACATGGCTTTCGCGCTCGGGGCCGTCGCCAGGATCACCTGCGCGCCACCCTGCTTGCGCAGCACCTCCGCCGGGCTCTCCGACCGGCTGTCGATGTAGAAGCTCGCCCCGAGTTTTTTCGCCAGCGGCGCATCCTCGGGGCCGCGACCGATCGCGGCCACCTTGTACCCGAACTTGCTCGCGAACTGGATGCCGAGGTGCCCGAGACCGCCGACGCCCAGCACCGCGACCAGATCTCCGGGATGTGCCCCGCTGTGCCTGAGCGCGTTGAAAGTCGTGATGCCGGCGCAAAGGAGCGGCGCCGCCTCGGCGGCGTTCAAGCTCTCCGGTATGGCGGCGAGCGCCTCGACCGGGGCCAGCATGTATTCCTGATAGCCGCCGTCATAACTGATGCCGGCGATCTTCTGGTTCTGGCAGTTGATGAAATCGCCCCGCCGGCATTGCGGGCAGGTGTTGTCATGACCGCCGTGCCAACCGACACCGACGCGCTGCCCTTCGCGCCAGCCGGCAACTCCGGCGCCCAAGGCATCGATCACGCCCGCGACTTCATGGCCCGGAACGCGCGGGTAGCTGATGCCCGGCCAGTGGCCTTCTTTCGTCATCTCATCGCTGTGACAGACGCCGCAGGCCTGTACCTTGATGCGCACGTGCCCCGCGCCCGGCTCTGGAATCTCACGCTCGACGATCTGAAAGTCCGCCCCCGCCGCGGGGACCTGCGCCACCTTCATGGTGGACGTGGAACGCTTGGTCGTTGCCATAAATGATCGCCTGTGAAGCCCGCTCGTTCCGATTCTACGCGCGGGCGCGTTTCCTGCTGACTCATTTCCATGGCCCGTTACGGCAAGAAAGCCCAAAGCAAAGTGAAGCGCGCGCTGCACGAGCGTAAGCACGGCACGCTGCGCAGCGGGCGCTCCGGGCGCAAGGTGACGAGCCGCAAGCAGGCGATCGCCATCGGGCTGTCGGAGGCGCGCCAGGCCGGCGCGAAAGTGCCGGCGAACAAGACCGGCCGCAAGAAGAAGTAGGCGAGCTTCCCGACCTAGTCGAGTACGACGCGCGGAAAGTAGAACGAGACCGTCCAGTTGGGTACATCGACGATCTCGCTGATGCGCAGATCGCCGCAGACGCTGCAGAGCAGGTAGGCGTCGATCGCGGACATTCCGCGCTCGCGCGTGAGCCAATCGATCGCCGAGCGTACCGCCGCGCGGGATGCTTCCATCAAGTCAGGACCGATGCCGGTAGTCACCTGGTAACCGCGCTCATCCAGGTGGCGGGTCACCGGCCCCGAAGTGAGGAGTCGCGGAAATAACAGCGGACTCTGCTTCACGACATCGAACCGGAGCGCCACGTTCATGGGACTTTCCAACGCCGTGCCGCAGACCTCGCCGTCCCCTTGCGCGGCGTGGGTGTCACCTACGGAGAAAAGTGCGCCGGCAATTTCGACCGGCAGATGCAGCTCGCTGCCGGCAGCGATGTCGCGCAGGTCCATGTTGCCGCCGACTCGGCGCGGCGGCACGATGCTGTGGCATCCGGGCTCGGCGGGCGCGACCCCGATCGTGCCCGCAAACGGCTTCAACGGCACTCTGGCCGAGGAACCAAACGCGGACGGCCCCATGGTTCGCGGGTCGTAACGCCACACGTGCAGCGCGGGATCCCTGAATTCGTCCGCGAGGAGTCCGAAGCCGGGGATGTTCGCCGTCCAGCCCCACCCCGAGGGAGCGAACGACAGCACGGTCACCTTGAGGATGTCGCCGGGCTCGGCGCCATCGACGTAGACCGGACCGGAAACCGGATTGATCCGCGCGAAGTCGAGCCGACCCACGTCCTCCACGGTCGAGCCGTGTGACAGCTGGCCGCCCGAGGCATCCGCCACCTCGAATTCGAGCGACTCCCCGGGTGCGATGCGCACGGCCGGCGCGAGACTGTTGTCCCAACCGTAATGATGCTCGTGGATCGTGCGTTTGGGCGCCATGAGGAGGAGTGCACTTTACCACGGACCATAGCCTGCCTAGACTCGCAGCCATGTCACTCGAGCAATTCGGCTATGAAGATCAACTCGATCGGGCGCTCAGCCTGACCGACCTGATCGTCTACGGCATGATCTTCATGGTGCCGATCGCGCCGTTCGCGGTCTTCGGCTTCGCGTGGCAGGACGCCAAGGGCATGGTGGCGCTGACTTACCTCATCGGTATGGTGGGGATGCTCTTCACCGCGCTCAGCTACGCGGCCATGTCGCGGGCATTTCCGCTCGCGGGCTCCGTATACGCCTACGTGCAGCGCGGGCTGCACGAGTCCGCGGGCTTTCTCGCCGGCTGGCTCATCCTGCTCGATTACATTCTGATACCCGCCCTCCTCTATCTCTTCTCGGCGGTCGCCCTGCAACCGCTGCTGCCCGCGGTCCCCGAATGGGTGTGGCTCGCCGGTTTCGTCTCCTTCAACGCCGCGGCCAATCTCATCGGCGTGCGCTTCACGGCGCGCGTCTACAAGGTGCTCCTTGCCTTGGAGCTCCTGACGCTCGCTCTGTTCGTGATCTTCGGCGCGCTGGCGCTCCATCGCGGCGCGGGCGCCGGCGGACTGACGCTCGCGCCGCTTTACGATCCACACAACTTCTCGCTCACCACCGTGGCCGGAGCGACTTCCATCGCCGTCCTATCGTTTCTCGGCTTCGACGGGATCTCCACGCTGTCGGAAGAGAGCACGGGGGCGCAGAATGCGGTCGCCAGAGCAACGGTGATCTCGCTGGTGCTGATCGGTGCGCTCTTCATGCTGCAGACCTGGATCGCTGCCGATCTCGGCCGCGGCATGCGCTTCGACGACCCGTCGACGGCCTTCTACGACATCGCCGCTCGCGCCGGCGGGGCGCCGCTTCGCCTCATCTCGATCGTCGCGATCGCGGTTTCATTCGGGATCGCCAACGCGATGGCCGCCCAGGCCGCGGTCTCACGCGTGCTCTTCGCCATGGCGCGCGACCGCAAGCTGCCAGCGGTGCTCGCGGTGGTGCACCCGCGGTTCAAGACGCCCTACGTCAGCACGCTGCTGGTGGCCGCGGTGTCCCTACTCGTCGGGCTGTTCTTCGCCAGCCGCATCGACGATCTCACCCGAGTGGTGAATTTCGGTGCGCTCACGAGCTTCGCGCTGCTGCATCTGGCGGTCGCGTACCATCACTTCTTCCGGCAACGCAGCGGCGCCTGGCTGCGGCATCTGGTCTTTCCGCTCGCCGGCTTCGCTGTGATCCTCTACGTGCTCTATGGAATGGATCGCACCGCCAAGATCCTGGGCGGCTGTTGGGTCGCCGCCGGCGTCGTCTACTACCTCTTTCTCGTTGGCCGCGCGCACGGTCGCGCGGAGACGGTTCGACTCGGAATCGACCCGTGATGTGCAATCCGGGCGGATGCTAGGTAGAGTGATCGCCGGCACTGACCTCATTCGCTGCAGCAGGCTCACCATGGCGTACGACTACCGCAAGTTCTATATCGACGGTCGCTGGGTCGGCCCCCTCGAGCCGAGGGATTTCACGGTCATCAACCCGGCCACGGAGGCCTCCGCGGGCGTCATCTCGATGGGATCCGCCAAGGACGCCGATCGGGCCGTTGCAGCGGCCCGCCGCGCATTCGAGTCCTTCGCGCAGAGCTCGCGGGAAGAGCGGCGCGCGCTGCTCGAGAAGGTTCTCTCGGTTTACAAGAAGCGCTACCAGGATATCGCCACCGCCATTCGCGACGAGATGGGCGCACCGACCACCCTCGCCAAGGGATCTCAGGCCGGCGTCGGCGTCGGACACATCAGCGCCATGGTCGATCTGCTCAAGACGTTCGAATTCGAGGAGCGCCGCGGCTCGAGCCGTCTGGTGCTCGAGCCGGTCGGCGTGTGCGCCCTGATCACGCCCTGGAACTGGCCCATGAATCAGGTCGCCGCGAAGGTCGTTCCCGCGCTCGCGGCAGGCTGCACCATGGTGTTGAAGCCCTCCGAATTCTCCCCCTTCAGCGCGGCGATCTGGGCCGAGGTCATGGACGAGGCCGGAGTCCCGGCGGGCGTGTTCAATCTGATCAACGGGACCGGTCCTGAAGTCGGCGCGGCGCTCGCGGCGCATCCCGATGTCGACATGGTCTCCTTTACCGGCTCGACCCGCGCCGGCACCGAGGTCGCGAGAATCGCAGCCGCGACCGTCAAGCGAGTTCACCAGGAGCTCGGCGGCAAATCGCCCAACATCCTGTTGGACGACGCCGATTTCGAGACGGCCGTGAAAGTCAGCGTGCGGCAGGTATTCGAGAATTCCGGTCAGTCCTGCAACGCGCCCACGCGGCTCCTGGTCCCCGCGGCCCGGATGGCGGAGGTCGAGGCGCTCGCCAGGAAGACGGCGGAATCGATCGTCGTCGGTGACCCGACCGCAGAGAACACCGCGGTGGGCCCGGTGGTGTCGAAGCTTCAGTTCGATCGCGTCCAGGGGCACATCGCCCAGGGCATCAAGGAAGGGGCGAAGGTCATCGTTGGTGGCGAGGGGCGCCCAGCCGGGCTCGAGAAGGGTTACTACGTCCGGCCGACCATCTTCTCCGATGTGCGTAACGACATGAGCATCGCACGCGAGGAGATCTTCGGACCCGTCCTGGCCATTCTCCCCTACCGCGATGAGGAGGAGGCGATCCGCATCGCCAACGACACTCCCTATGGCCTGCAGGCGTATATCTGGTCGCGGGACCTCGCGCGCGCCAATCGTATTGGCCGTAGGATCCGCGCCGGGCGCGTGACCATCAATGGCACCCCCGGCGACATGAACACCCCATTCGGCGGCTTTAAACGATCGGGCAACGGGCGCGAATGGGGCGAGCACGGACTGCGCGACTTTCTCGAAGTCAAAGCGCTGCTCGGCGCCGAAGCACAGGCCTGAGAGCCTGACCCGTGCATACGCCAGCCGAGAGCAGCGGCACCCCGGCAACAGAGGCTGGCACGGGAGCGGGCTCTCCCGCGCGGGACGAAATTCCGGAGCTCAGCCGCTCGCTGCGCCCGCGGCACGTCACCATGATCAGTCTCGGCGGCATCATCGGCGCCGGGCTGTTCGTGGGCAGCAGCGTCGCCATCTCGGCGACCGGACCGATGGTGATCGTCACCTACGCGCTCACCGGATTGATGGTCCTGATCGTGATGCGCTGCCTGGGCGAGATGGCGGTGTCGCGACCCGACATTCGCTCCTTCACCGAGTTCGCGCGCGCTGGATTGGGCAACTGGGCGGGCTTCACCGTCGGCTGGCTGTACTGGTATTTCTGGATCATCGTGATCCCGGTGGAAGCCATTGCCGGCGCAGTCATCCTGCAGCAATGGTTTCCGCAGGTGCCGAAGCTCCTCATCGGCGCGGGGTTGATGGCGGCAATGACCGCCGTCAACCTCATGTCCACCCGCTCGTACGGGGAGTTCGAGTTCTGGTTTGCCTCGATCAAGGTTGCCGCCATCCTCGTGTTCATGGCGGTCTGCGCCGCATTCCTGCTGGGGACGATGGGGCCGCATCAGGGCACGCTGCAGATGTGGATGGCACACGGTGGACTCTTCCCCAAGGGCCACTTTGCCGTCATTACCGCTGTAACCACGGTCTTCTTCTCCATGATGGGCTCCGAAATCGCGACTATCGCGGCCGTCGAGTCACCCGATCCCGCCCGGGCGGTCGCCCGCATGGTCTCGTCCGTGGTGGGACGAATCCTCATGTTTTACCTGGGGTCCATCGCTTTCATCGTCTGCATCGTGCCGTGGGACCAGATACCTCCGCGCGTCTCGCCCTTTGTGATCGCGCTCGATGCCATCAAGGTGCCGTACGCGTCCCTGATCATGACCGGCATCGTCCTGACGGCGGTGCTGTCGTGCCTGAACTCGTCGTACTACGTCGTCTCCCGGGTGATGTTCGTGCTCGCGGCGCGCGGAGATGCGCCACGCGCCCTGGTACACCTCAACTCGCGGCAGGTGCCGGCACGCTCCGTCCTCATCGGGAGTGTTGCCGGGTTCATCGGTATCATCGCCCACGACGCCGCGCCCTCGGCTGTGTTCGCTTTTCTCGTGAACGCATCGGGAGCGCTGATCGTGGTGATTTACGGAGTGACTTGCGCCGCTCAGATCAGACTGCGGTTCGCGCGCGAGCGCGCCGGACTGCCGCCGCCTGAGCTGCGGGTATGGCTCTTTCCGTGGGTGAGCTATGCGGCCATCGCGGCGATGATCCTGGTCCTCATCGCGATGGCGCTCGACAAGGACATGGCGAGCGAGTTCTGGGCCAGCGCGATCTCCATCGCCGTGGCCTTCGCGGCCTATCTACTTTTCCGACGCCGCAAGAGTGTGTGACGCCAACGTGCCGATGTGACGGTGGCCTTTGATGGCGTACCACCAGAGGCCCGCTCCGAAAATGACCGCGATGTAAACGAAGGCACCCCAGGTGTTGTACCAGGGAGTGCCGTAGACCGCCTCTCGCGGCCAGGCCAGGTTGAGTGCCATCGCTGCGCCCCATACCACCGCGACGATGTTCACCAGCATTCCCCATCTGCCCATGTTGAAGTAGCCGCCCGCCGCGAGATCCGCCGGCGGCCATTGCCCCGCCAGGCGTTTCTTCAACATCGGGACCGTCACCAGCAGGTACGCCAGGTAGATCATGATGACGGCAATCGAGGTCAGCACCGTGAAGATCTTCGGCTGGCCGATGTTGAGAACCAGGATCAGCTCGGCAATCACGCCGATCGCGATGGCGGGAACGATGGGAGTCTGCGTGTGCGCGTTCACACGCGCGAGCTTTTCGCCGAAGGGCAACGCATTGTCGCGCGCCATCGCGAAAGTCAGGCGGATCGCCGCCGTATGCACCGCCAGCGAGCACACCGTCACCGCCACCACGATGCAGACCAGGAAGATCCTGCCGAGCGGACCCCACATAACCTGCTCGACGATGTACTGCAAGCCGCCGCTGCTGCTGCCGATCGCCGGATCATGGAGATTCGGTGCCGCCATGATCGCAAACGCGAGAATGGCGCCGCCGATGACGAACGAGGCCAGGATGGCCCGAAGAATGGCCCTGGGAGCGGTGCGGCGGGGCTCCATCGTCTCCTCGCCGAGTGAGCTGGCGGTGTCGAAACCGTACATGACGTATCCGGAAGCGAGCGACGCCACCAGGAAACTGCTCAAATAGCCCCAGCTCGTACCGGCACCATAGCCGCGAGCCGAGAAAAAGACCTCGGGGCCCCGTTTGATGTTGACCGCGAGAAAGAGCGCGATCAGGCAGGCCGCAATCAGCTCGATGAAGACACCCGCGCTGTTGATCATCGTCATCAACCGCACGCCGAGCGCATTGACGACCGTGGTGAACACGATCAGGACCGTGCCGAGGATCACCGCGTTGGCGGCGAAATCGTAGGCGCCGCTGCCATTGCCGATGATCTGGAAGCCGCTCCACAGCCGCGGCAGGTTGAGCTGCAACGCCAGCACCACCGCGGACAGCGTGACGATCGAGGCGGTGAGCATCAGCCAGCCCGACGACCAGCCCACCAGCGGGCTGCCCAGGATCTTCGACCAGTTGTAGACCGAGCCGCAGATGGGATATTTGGCCGCCAGCTCCATGAAGCACAGCGCGACGGCCAGCTGACCGACGAGCACCATCGGCCAGGACCAGAGATACGCCGGCCCGGCGGTGCCGAAACCGAAGTAGAAGAGCTGGAAGGTACCGGTGAGTATCGAGATGTAGCTGACGCCGGCCGCGAAGCTGCCGAACGACCCGATACTGCGGGCAAGCGATTCCTTGTAGCCGAAGTGCTCCATGCCGCTGTCGGCCGCGGCGGGGGTCTTGTGCGGGCTCATTGACCGCCGATCCTACCTGTCGGGGATGTCCCGGGCCAGCATCGAACCGCCGCGGGGGTGACTGGGACCGACATGCCGCTTGATCACCGGCTCGATTGATGCTGTCATCGCGGCCGCATGACCGCACCGCTCACGCGCTTCGGGTTCCTCACCCTGCGCCACTTCTCGATGATCGCTTTCACCAATGCGATCGAGCCGCTGCGCATGGCCAACTATCTCGCCCGGGAAGAGATCTACCGCTGGTCGGTGTACTCCCTGGGCGGCGAGCCCGTGGAGGCGAGCAACGGCCTCGCGGTGGCTCCGACTTCGAGGCTCGACGAGTCACCGGCGGTCGACGTCCTCTTCGTGTGCGGCGGTGTCGATGTGCCGCATGCGGTCGACGAGCGGCTGGTGCAGCTTCTGCGCCGGCTCGCCCGTGAGCGCATGAACCTCGGGGCCCTCTGCACGGGCGCGTACGCGCTCGCCAAGGCAGGGCTACTCGATGGCTACCGCTGCGCCATCCACTGGGAGAACCTCTGGGGCCTGCACGAGACCTTCCCGCGCATCGTCTTCACTCCCGACCTGTTCGTGGTCGACCGCGACCGTTGCACCTGCACCGGCGGGATCGCACCCCTCGACATGATCCTGCATCTCATCACCCCGCGGATCGGCAGGACGCTCGCCGCCGGGATCTCCGAGCAGTTCATCGTCGAGCGGATCCGCCACAGCAAGGATCGCCAGCGCATCCCGATCGCGGCGCGCCTCGGCGCCTGCCATCCGGCCATCACCCAGGCCGCCGCGCTGATGGAAGCCAACATCGAGGAGCCGCTGACGCTCGAGGAGCTCGCGCGCATGACGGAGGTCTCGCAGCGTCAGTTGCAGCGGCTGTTCCACCGCAGTCTCGGTCTGACACCGGCGCAGTACTACGCTACCTTGCGCCTGGGCCGAGGCCGCGAGCTGCTGCAGCAGACCGCGATGCCGATAACCAGCATCGCCGTGGCCTGCGGCTTTCGCTCTCCGGCGCATTTCAGCAAGTCGTATCGCGGGATCTTCGGTCACCCTCCCAGTCAGGAGCGGCGGCCACCCCTTTCTAAATGATCGTTCAACGGACGAAGATTGGAAGTCCGTTCCAAGCCACGCGTTAGAGTTCTTATAACGTATTGTTTATAATGATGTTTTATACCAAACAGAACTTGGCCTTGCATCCCGCCAACATTGGGCGGAAGATGCGAGTGAGGATAGCGCCAGTCCGTTGAGTGGCTGTTCAATGCCGCACTCCTTGGGGTCTCAAAAGTCATCGTCACCGCCCGAGCGGGCCGCCCGCCCGCTGCTGCGTGTGGGAATCATCCTGGCCGAGCACTTCACGCTGTCGGCCTTCGCGGTGCTCATTGATCACCTCCGTCTGGCCGCCGATGAAGGCGACCGCAGCCGCCCGCTGCACGTGCAGTGGTCCATCATGTCCTGCCGGCGCGACCCGATCCGCGCGAGCTGCGGTGTGATGCTGCAGCCCACCAGCGGCCTGCTTCCCGCCACCTCGCTCGACTACGTCGTGGTCGTCGGCGGAATCCTCCACGCCGGGCCGCAAATCGACGATGCGACCGCGCGCTACCTGCGCGAGGTCGGCGCGACCCGTACCCCGCTCATCGGCATCTGCACCGGCAGCTTCGTTCTCTGCCGCGCCGGGTTGATGGAGGGGCGACGCTCGTGCGTCAATTGGTATCACTATCAGGACTTTCGCGAGGCATTTCCGGGCCACGACGTGGTCGCCGACCGGCTGTTCGTCGCCGACGGGCCGCGGATCACCTGCGCCGGCGGCGCCGGCAGCGCCGCGCTAGCGACCTACCTGATAGAGCTGCACCTCGGGCGGGCACAGGCCCAGAAAGCGACGCAGGTACTCCTCTTCGACCGACCGCGCCAGGGGAGCGATGCGCAGCCCCATCCGCCGCTGTCGGAGGGGATCAGTGAGCCGCGGGTGCGGCGCGCGTTGCTGCTCATGGAGCAGAATCTGACACGACCGATCTCGATCGGGGCGATTGCCGAGGAGCTCGGCGTGTCGACGCGGCAGCTCGAGCGGCTGTGCCGTGAGAATGTCAGCATGGGCCCGGCCTCGCTCTATCGGCAGCTGCGCATGCGTTACGCGAGTTGGCTCATCAAGAACACCGATCGCTCGATGACCGACATCGCCATCGAAACGGGATTCGCCGATTGCGCGCACTTCTCGCGGCAATTCAAGGATGCTTACGGGATTTCTCCTTCGACGCACCGCCTGCAGCCCAATCGCGGTGCCAACTCCGACGCCGCGCGCTCGCGAGTTTTCGATTGAATTTCCCGTCCGCGCGTCCGGCAACGGGCGTGCCGGTGACGGCTACATAACATGATGATGGCGCTTCCGTTCAATCCCGCGCCGAGGTCGTCGGCTCTAATCGACGAAAGCAGGAGGGTCGTTTCATGAAATCGAGTGTTCCGTACGCCGTCGCCGCGATTCTGGCCGGCGCCGCCTTCCGCGCATTCGCCGCAACTCCGACCACCGACCCGCCGCCGCCGCCGACTGATGCGACGGGCACCGGGACCGCCACCGTGACCACCACGGTCGCGACCCCGGACACCAGCCAGCTCGCCACGATCATCGTCACCGCGCAGCGGCGCAGCGAGAACATCCAGGACGTGCCGATCTCGATGCAGGCGCTCACCGGCCAGACGATGCAGCAACTCAACGTGCAGACGTTCGACGATTACGTGAAGTATCTGCCGAACGTCACCGCGGCGAACAATGGCCCGGGGCAGAACGAGATCTTCATGCGGGGTGTCAGCGCCGGCTCGCAGGCCAGCCAGGGCAGCGGCTCGACCGGCCTCTGGCCGAACGTCGCCGTCTACCTCGACGACCAGTCCGTGCAGCTGCCCAATCGCAACCTCGACGTCTATGCCGCCGATCTGGAGCGCATCGAGGTGCTGGAAGGGCCGCAAGGCACCCTCTTCGGCGCCGGCGCCCAAGCGGGCGTCATCCGCTACATCACCAACAAGCCGCAGCTCGATGTCACATCGGGGAATGTCGAAGCCGGCTTTGGGACGACTGCCCACGGCGACGACAATTCCGACGTGACGGCGGTTTTGAACCTGCCTCTGATCGAGGGCCACCTGGCGGTTCGAGGCGTGGTCTATGACGCACGGCGCGGCGGTTACATCAACAACGTGCCGGCCACCTTCTCGCGCCAGGATACGGATATCGGCATCCACTACGCCGGATACCCGGCGGTCAACGGAGTGTGTCCGGACGGGGGGGCGAACTCCGGTTGGTGCGTTCCGCCGGGCAGCCCCACGCTCAACAACAGTCAGCTGGCGGGCAGCGCCATCAACCCGGTCGAGTACCAGGGGATGCGGGTCGAGGCACTCTACAAGCTCAACGACGACTGGGATTTCCTGCTGACGCAGTCCTACCAGGACATCGACTCGCAGGGCGTCTTCTACCAACAGCCTAACTCTTCCGACGGCGCGTCGCTGGCGCCGCTCGAGGTGACGTTGTTCAACCCCGCCTACGACAAGGACAAATTCGAGAACACTTCCTGGACCGTGCACGGCAAAGTGAGCGGGCTGGATTTCGTCTACACCGGCGGCTATCTCGATCGCAACGTCGAGCAGGTCGGCGATTACACCAATTACGCCCGCGGCTTCTACGCCGACTATTATCAGTGCTACGGGCCCAACTCCGCTGCGAACGCACTGACGCCCACTTGTTACTCGCCGAGCGCCACCTGGCGCTCCGTGGAGCGCAACGTGCACCAGCAGCACGAAGTGCGCTTGAGCACGCCGGACAGCTGGCGCCTGCGGGCAATCGCCGGCCTGTATTACGAGGACAATGTCCTCTATGACCAGACCGACTGGCAGTACAAGACGATTCCCCCGTGCACCTCGAACGGCGCGGCGGGGACTGCCGGCAACACCGGGTGCGAGTCGAACGTCGGCACCTTTCCCGGGACCACGGTGCAGAATCCCGGCGTACAGAGCGACAACACCTCGTTCTACCAGGACCAGCTGCGCCAGACCCGCCAGATCGCCGAGTACTTCTCCACCAGCTACGATCTCGTGCCGCACATACTGACCCTCACGGGAGGCATGCGCCACTTCATGTTCCTCAATTCGGAGGCTGGCAGCGTCCTCGCCAGCTTCGGCTGTTTCGAGGCGGGCACGCCCATCGGCGGCTGCCAATCGGGCTCGAGCGACGACCTCAACGCCAAGCACCTCTCCGACACCGAAACCGGAAACAAGGTGCGGGCGAACCTCACCTGGCACATCCGGCAGGATCTGATGGTGTACTACACGTTCTCACAGGGCTTCCGTCCCGGAGGCTTCAACCAGAACGGCGGCGCGCAGCACGGCATCGGCCCCGACGGCGTGGCGCAGTACCTGGTGCCCAACTCATACGGCTCCGACAACCTGACGAACAACGAGATCGGCTGGAAGACGGAGTTCCTCCAGCAGCGGCTGCAGTGGAACGGCGCCGTGTACTACGACAACTGGAGCAACGTGCAGGTCGAGTTCTTCGACCCGGGCGTGGTCGGTAACATATTCTACGACACCAACGGCCAGGACTTCCTCATCAAGGGCATCGAGACTTCGTTGGTGGCCCGCGTGGTGGCGGGACTCACGGTGCAGGCGGCGGCGGACTGGAACAAGAGCGCCCAGACCAACTCCCCGGCTCTCATCGACAACAACCCCGCCAGCGCAGGGTACGGCAAGGCGATCACCCAAGTCTGCGCCAGCGGCAGCTGCAGTTCGGTGGGCAACCCCTTCGGCCCGATCGGCGCCCCGAGCGCCAACGCGCCGCCCATGCAGTTCAGCCTGCGCGTGCGCTACGACTGGCTGGTGGGCGATTACGTTCCCTATGTCCAGGCCGGTCTCAGACACACCGACATTTCGTACTCGCAGGCGGGCGCGAATCCCGAGATCGGCGTCGGCGGCGCGGTTACCACCTCCCGCGGACGCTTCGAGAATCCAGCCTACACGACCCTCGATGCCGCGATCGGCGTCTCCAAGGGTGACTGGCACGTGGACCTGCACGGCGAGAACCTGACTAATTCCAACGCCAGCACGTTCACCAGCACCGACCAGTTCATCGTCGAGCAGACGCCGCTGCGGCCGCGGGTCATCGAGCTCTCGTTCGGGTACAATTTCCAGTAGGTCGGGCGGGCTCCGGCCGGGAGCCATGATAGAGCGTGAGGTTCAGCGTATACGCGAGCTGCTGAGGACGCGGCAGCTCGCAGCGGCTTTGCACGCCGCCGAGGCGTTGCTGGTCACAGTGCCGGAGAATCGGGACGTCCTCTACCTGCGTGCCGTCGCCCACCGCCTCGCGGGCGACATTCCGGCAGCGCTCACCACCCTCGCCGAGCTCGAGCGCCTGCACCCGCGCTTCAGTGGTCTCTACCAAGAGCGCGGGCACTGTCATGTGGCCCTCAAACAGGCGCCTGAGGCGATCCAGTCGTTCCTGCGCGCGGTCAACATCAATCCGGCGCTGCCGGCGAGCTGGCGCGTCCTCGAGAGCCTCTATCGGATGGCGGCCCAGGACCGGGAGGCCGCGCAGGCGGCGGCGCACAGCGCCCTGCTGCGGCAGCTGCCTTCCGAGGTGGTGACGGCCACCGCCCTCTTCTCCGATGGCGAGCTGGCGCCGGCGGAGCAGCTGATCCGTGCTTTCCTCAACACACACCGCGATCACATCGAGGCGATGCGCCTGCTCGCCCGGATCGGTATGGAACGCGAGGTGCTCGATGATGCGCAACTGCTGCTCGAAAGGGTCCTCGAGCTCGCGCCTGACTACCATCTGGCACGTTTCGAGTATGCGCAGGTCCTTGCCAGGCGCCACCTCTACCTCGATGCGCGGGGACAGATCGAGCGGCTGCTCGGGGTCGAGCCCGACAATCGCAACTACCGGACACTCCAGGCGCTGATCCTGGTGGGACTGGGGCAGCACGAGCAGGCTCTCGCGCTCTACCGTGAGCTGCTCCAGGGCGCGGTGCAGCCGGCGGAGCTGCATCTGTCGATCGCACACTCGCTGAAGACGCTCGGCGCCACAGCAGCGGCAGTCACCGCGTACCAGGCGGCCGTGGACTCCCGCCCCGGTTATGGCGAGGCCTACTGGAGCCTCGCCAACCTGAAGACCTATCGCTTCACCGACGCAGAGATCGGCGGCATGCGGGCCGCTGAGGCGAGCTCCACCATCTCGGACGTCGACCGGTATCACCTTTGTTTCGCCCTCGGCAAGGCGCTCGAGGACCGGGCGGCATACGAGCCATCCTTCGAGTACTACAGCCGTGGCAACGCGCTCAAGCACACCGAGAGCGGCTACCGCGCGGATACGATTGAGGCCAGCGCCCGACAGCAGCGGGAGGTGTGTACCCGCGCCCTGTTCGCCCGGCACGAGGGATCCGGCGCGCCCGCGCCGGACCCGATCTGCATCGTGGGGCTGCCGCGCTCCGGCTCCACGCTCATCGAGCAGATCCTGGCATCACACTCCGCCGTCGAAGGAACGCAGGAGCTCGCGGATCTGCCGCGCATGGTCGCCGGGCTGCAGGGCCGGCAAGCGCCGGCCGATCCTCCGGCTTATCCGCAAATATTGGCCCGCCTGACCGCGGCGGACCTGCGCCGGCTCGGCGAGCAATACCTGCGCGATACCCGCGCCTACCGCTCGACCGGGCGGCCGCGCTTCATCGACAAGATGCCGAACAACTTCCGCCACGTCGGCCTCATCCACCTGATCCTGCCCAACGCCAGGATCATCGACGCGCGGCGTGAGCCGATGGCCTGCTGCTTCAGTAACTTCAAGCAGCTGTTCGCGCACGGACAGACTTTCACCTATGGGCTCGAGGACATCGCGCGGTATTACCGCACCTACCTCGAGCTCATGAGGCACTGGGACGAGGTGCTCCCCGGAAGGGTGCTGCGCGTTCACTACGAGGATGTGGTGGATGACCTGGAGGGCAACGTCCGGCGGCTGCTGGACCATTGCGGGCTCGAGCTCGAGCCTGCATGCCTCGCCTTCCACCGGACCGAGCGCAGCGTGCGGACCGCGAGCTCCGAGCAGGTGCGTCAGCCGATCTATCGCGACGGGATCGAGCAGTGGCGGCACTACGAGCGCTGGCTCGAGCCGCTGCGCGCGGCGCTCGGGAGCGCGGTGGAAAACTACCGCTGCGACGTCTCCCAGTTCGGGGCGACGTAGAACGGAGCATCTTCCGGCGGCAACGGCGATCTACCGCGGATGTGGTCGGCCGCCTTTTCCGCCAACATGAGGGTGGGAGCGTTGAGATTGCCGGTGGTGATCGACGGCATGACGGCAGAGTCGACCACCCGCAATCCCTCCAGTCCGATCACCCGCGTCTCCGGGTCAACCACCGCCTGTCGGTCGTCGGCGCTGCCCATCTTGCACGAGCATGAAGGGTGATAGGCGCTCTCAACGTGCTGGCGAATGAATTCATCGACCTGCTCGTCGCTCTGCACGCCGACGCCGGGCTGGATCTCGCGGCCCCGGTAGGGCGCGAACGCGGGCTGGGCGAAGACCTCGCGCGTGAGGCGCACGCAGGCGCGCATTTCCTCCCAGTCCTTCGCCTGCGACAGGTAGTTGAAAAAGACCTTGGGCTTCTCGATCGGGTCCGCGGACGCGAGCCGCACCCAGCCTCTGCTCTGCGAGCGCATGGGTCCGACATGGGCCTGGAAGCCGTGCTCTTGCGCGAGTGACGAGCCGTCGTAGCTCACGGCCATGGGCAGGAAGTGATACTGGATGTCGGGATAACGAACACCGGCGCGGCTGCGGATGAAGCCGCCCGTCTCGAAGTGATTGCTCGCCCCGAGGCCGCCTTTGGTGAGCAGCCAGCGCATGCCGATCAGCGCCCTGTGAAACATACTCGTCTGTGAATAAAGCGTGATCGGCTGGGTGCACGCCATCTGAAAATAGAACTCCAGGTGGTCCTGGAGATTCTCGCCGACACCCGCCAGATCGTGGACCACCGGGATACCGTGTTGCGACAGCTGCTGCGCCGGCCCGACGCCCGAGAGCTGCAGCAGTTTCGGGGATTGAATGGATCCGGCGCTCACGATCACTTCGCGGCGCACCCGCGCGACGTGCGCCTCGTTCCCGCGCCGATACCTCACCCCGACCGCACGGCGCCCCTCGAAGAGGATGCGGGTGGCGAGCGAATGACTGCGCACGGCGAGGTTCGGCCGGCGCATCGCCGGCCGCAGATAGGCATTGGCGGCGCTCGCGCGCCGGCCACCGCCCACCGTCATGTCCATGCGGCCGAAGCCCTCCTGCTGGAAGCCGCTCATGTCCTCGGTGTAGGGATACCCGGCCTGCCGGCCAGCCTCGAGCCAAACTTGATTCAGCGGGTTATCGAGCGGACCGTAGCGGGTGTCCACTTTTCCCTCACCGCCGCGATAGGCGTCCCCGCCCCCATTGCGCCGCTCCGTGCGCTTGAAGTAAGGCAACACGTCGCGATAGGCCCAGCCGTGCGCCCCCTCCGACGCCCAGCGCTCGAAATCGAGCGGATTGCCTCTGACATAAACCAGCCCGTTGATGGAGGACGAGCCGCCCAGCACCTTGCCGCGCGGCGTGTGCAGACGCCGGCCGCCGAGATTCGGCTCGGGCTCGGTATGGAAGAACCAGTTGTACCGCGGCATGTTCATCGGAATCGACAGCGCCGCCGGCATCTGAATATAGATCGACCGGTCCGAGCCGCCGTATTCCAGCAGCAGCACCGAATGCTCACCGCTCTCGGTCAGCCGGTCGGCGAGCACGCAGCCCGCGGAGCCGGCGCCGACGATCACGTAGTCGAAGGTCTCTTCGGCCATGGCTAGTAGGGCGCCTCTACCGCGCCCATGGCGACGTAGACGCTCTTGAGCTGGGTGTAATGCTCGATCGCCGCCCGGCCGTTCTCACGCCCGAGCCCGGAGAGCTTCACCCCGCCGAAGGGCAGCTCGATCGGCGTCACGTTGTAATGATTGATCCAGCACGTCCCGGCCTGCAGACGGGCGATGACACGGTGCGCCCGTGTCAGATCATTGGTGAAGACGCCCGCGGCCAGCCCGAAGTCGGTAGCATTGGCGCGCGCGATCACCTCTTCCTCGTCCTCGAACTCCAGTACCGACATCACCGGTCCGAAAATCTCCTCGCGCACGATGGCCATGTCGTCGTGGCAGTCGTCGAAGACGGTCGGAGCGACGAAGAAGCCGTTCGCCAGGTCACCGATCGTGACGCGATGGCCGCCGGTGACCAGCCGCGCTCCCTCGGCCTTGCCGCGAGCGATGTAGCCGAGAACCTTGGCCATGTGGTCTTCCGAGATCAACGCGCCGACCTGCGTCGCCGGATCGAGCGGGTCGCCGATCCGCATGGCGTTCACCCGCGTCGCGAGCCGCTCGAGGAAGGCCGCCCTGATGGCGCGATGGACGAACACGCGCGTGCCGTTCGAGCAGACCTCGCCGGCCGAATAGAAGTTGCCGAGCAGCGCGCCGCCGACGGCGTTCTCGAGGACGGCGTCCTCGAAGATCACGAGCGGCGATTTGCCTCCGAGCTCGAGGGTCACCTGCTTCAGCGACGCGGCGGCAGCCGCCATCACCGCTTTGCCGGTTCCGACTTCGCCGGTCAGGGAGACCTTGCGGATCCGCGGGTGCGCGGTCAGCAGGCGCCCGGTGTCCGCCATGCCCTGCACGACCTGAAACACCCCTTCCGGCAGACCCGCCTCCGCGAAGACCTCGCGTAGCTTCATGGCCGTGAGCGGAGTCAGCTCGGCGGGCTTGAAGATCATGGCATTGCCGCACGCAAGTGCCGGCGCCGCCTTCCAACACGCGATCTGCAGCGGGTAGTTCCAGGCGCCAATGCCCGCGACGACACCGAGCGGCTCCCGCCGCGTGTAGCCGAATGCCTGCGGACCCAGATCGAGGTGCTCGCCCGCGATGGTCGCGGCGAGGCCCGCATAGTATTCGAGACAATCGGCGCCCGAGAGCACATCGACCGCGCTCGTCTCCTGAATCGGCTTGCCGGTGTCGCGCGTCTCGAGCTCCGCCAGCTCGGCGTTGCGAGCCCGCAGAATGTCGGCGGCCCGTCGCAGGATGCGGCCGCGCGCCGCCCCCGGCAGGCTCGCCCATTCCTTCTGCGCCGCCGATGCCTTGGCAACGGCTGCTTCGACCTCTGCGGGACCGTCGACCGCGATCTCAGCCAATAGTTCGCCGGTCGCGGGGTTGAAGGTCTTGAAGGATGCCGGGACCGGGGGCCCCGTCCGCGCGGCGTTCGGACCGGCCCGCGGGACTGTAACCGGTTGGGTCTCCCCTTGGGTCAGCTCGGGTTTCTTCAATCGGCTGTCGACGAACGCCGTGAGCAACGCGCGCGCACTCTCGCTGTCAGCTTCCTGCCAGCGTGACAGCGCCGCGCGCAGCCAGACACCATCGATCATGGCCGCGATCATCGCGGCCAGGCTGCGCGCCTCATCGCCCGGCAACAGCCGTCGCAACGCGTGCCGCAGATTCGACAGCATGCGGCCCTGGTACACCGTCTGCACGCGCTTCAGGCCCTTTACGTGCAGGACCTGCCCCCAGAAAGCGAGCCACGCCGTCCCGGTGCGCTGATCGAATTCCTCCGGCGCGAGGTTGGTATCGATCACCGCCTGCACCCGGCCGCGCGGCGTGCGGGCGAGCCTGATCCGCTCACGCATGCGCGCGCCGATGCGGCGCGCCAGTGTGCGGAAAGTGGCCTCTAGCAGACCGTCCTTATCGTCGAAGTAGTGCGCGACCAATCCGGGCGAGACGCCGGCCCGCCGTGCGATCTGCGCCAGCGTGCTACCGACATAGCCGACCTCGGCCAAGCTATCGATCGTGACCTCGATGAGCTGTTGGCGGCGGGCCTCTTCGGGCTCGTCTCGTGCCCCCGTGCCGTCGGGCGGGTCGTTCCGGCGAGAGCTTGATTGTCTGTTCAACTCGGAGCTCCGGAAGAGCAGTTTCTTGAACAGGCGTTCAAGCTCGCTCGATCATGAAGTGGCGGCGCTGCGCCGTCAAGTGCCGCGGCCGCGGTGTCGCATTCGTTCAAGAAGCGGACGCCCACATGCTCGTAACCGGCGGCCGCGCCCGGCATGATTCCCCGCCGACTTACACCGCCCTGTACCAACGGATCAGACGATGCAGCGCTTCTCCGGCTTCTCGCTCCTCAGGCGAGGCCTGTCCGGTCACCGCGACTGGCAGCCGCAGTGGCGCAAGGCGGAGCCGAAACCCGCCTACGACGCCATCATCGTCGGCGGCGGCGGACACGGGCTGGGCGCCGCCTACTACCTCGCCAAGGAACACGGTCTGAGGAATGTGGCCGTGCTCGAGAAAGGCTGGATCGGCGGCGGCAACACCGGGCGCAACACCACCATCATCCGCTCCAACTACCTGCGTGATGAGAGCGCCGCCCTTTACGACCACGCCCTGAAGATGTGGGAGGGGCTCTCCCAGGACCTCAACTACAACGTCATGTTCTCCGCGCGCGGCGTCATGATGCTCGCGCATTCCGTGCATGACGTGCAGGTCTTCAAGCGGCACGTGTACGCCAACCGCGCCAACGGCGTGGACAACGAATGGCTGACTCCCGAACAGGCACGCGCCATTTGCCCGGTGCTGCGCATCGAGGATATCCGCTATCCGGTAGTCGGCGCCGCTTTCCAGAGGCGCGGCGGAACCGCGCGGCATGACGCGGTCGCCTGGGGTTATGCCCGCGCCGCTGATGCGCTCGGCGTCGACATCATCGAGAATTGCGAGGTGACTGGCATCCGCCGCGACGCGCGCGGCGCGGTGCAGGCGGTCGAGACGACCCGGGGTCTCATCCAGGCGCGCAGGGTCGGGATCTCCGCGGCAGGCCACTCGAGCGTCATTCTGAAAATGGCGGGAGTCCGCTTGCCGCTCGAGAGCTACCCGCTGCAGGCGCTGGTCTCCGAGCCGGTCAAGCCCATCTTCCCCTGCGTGGTCATGTCCAACACCATCCACGCCTACATCAGTCAGTCCGACAAGGGCGAGCTGGTGATCGGCGCGGGTACCGACGCCTACACGTCGTATACCCAGCGCGGTGGACTGCACATTACCAGCCATGCGCTCGAGGCCGTCTGTGAGCTCTTCCCCATGTTTCGGCGGATGCGAATGCTGAGAAGCTGGGGCGGCATCGTCGATGTCAGCCCTGATCGCTCGCCGATCGTCGCCCGGACGCCCGTGTCGGGCCTGTACGTGAACTGCGGTTGGGGCACCGGCGGATTCAAGGCGACGCCGGGAGCCGCGCACCTCTTTGCCTGGACGATCGCCCACGACCAGCCGCATCCCATCAACGCCCCGTTCACGATCGAGCGCTTCAGTGAAGGGCGGCTCATCGACGAGGCGGCGGCGGCGGCGGTGGCGCATTGAGAGCCCCATCCTCATGTTGCTGATCGACTGTCCCTATTGTGGAGTGCGCCCCGAGCTCGAGTTCGTTTACGGCGGCCAGGCGCATGTCGCGCGGCCGCCGAAACCCGCCGAGAGCAGCGACGAGCAGTGGGCCGATTTCCTCTATTGGCGTGAGAACAGCAAAGGCGTCCATGCCGAGCGCTGGCGGCACACCCACGGCTGCGGGCGGTTCTTCAACGCCCTGCGCGATACCAGCAACGATTGCTTCCTGGCCACGTACCGGGTGGGTGAGCCGCCGCCGGCGGGGTCGCGGCCATGAGCGACGAGTTCCGCGCGGGCCATGGCGGCCGCATCGACCGCAGCCGGCCGCTGCAGTTCAGATTCGACGACCGTGACTACAGCGGTTTCGCCGGCGATACGCTGGCTTCGGCGCTGCTCGCCAGCGGCGTACACCTGCTCGGGCGCTCCTTCAAATACCACCGCCCGCGAGGCGTGCTCGGCGCCGGTTCGGAAGAACCCAACGCGCTCGTCACCGTACGCCGGGACTCCGCGCGGCTGACACCCAACCTGCGTGCCACGCAGGTCGAGCTCTACGCTGGTCTCCAGGCATACAGCCAGAACCGCTGGCCCAGTCTCCAGCTCGACTTCGGCGCGGTGAGTGGTCTGCTGTCGCCTTTCATTCCCGCGGGGTTCTACTACAAGACGTTCATGTGGCCGCGGGACGCGTGGCAGCGACTCTATGAGCCGAAGATCCGCGCGGCGGCGGGTCTCGGGCGCGCACCCGAGGAGGCGGACCCCGACACGTATGCCAATCGGTTCGCGCACTGCGACGTGCTGGTCGTCGGAGCGGGCCCGGCGGGGCTCGCGGCCGCAGCGGCCGCTGCGTCCAGCGGTGCGCGCGTGATCCTCTGCGACGAGCAGGCGGAGCTGGGCGGATCGCTGCTATCCGAGCCTGTTACCCATTCCGCAGCCGTGATCGCGGGAGAGCCGGCCGACCGCTGGCTGGCAAGCACCCTGCAGATGCTTGCCGCGCATCCGCGGGTGATGTTGCTGACACGCACGACGGCCTTCGGCTACTTCCCGCACAATCTGGTCGGGCTGAATCAGCGTCTGACCGATCATCTGGCATGGCCCGATTACAGCCAACCCCGGGAGCGTCAGTGGCAGGTGCGAGCCAAGGAAGTCGTGCTCGCGAATGGCGCCATCGAGCGCCCGCTCGTTTTCCCCGGCAACGACCGGCCGGGAATCCTGCTCGCCGACGCGGCCCGGACATATCTCAATCGTTACGGAACGCTCGCGGGGTCGCGCGTGGTCCTGGTGACCGCGTGCGATGCGGCTTACCAGGCTGCTCTCGACCTGCATCGCGCCGGAGCGTCGATAAAGGCCATCATCGACGTCCGCGCGGGCTCCACCGATGGCGCGCTGCCCGAGGCCGCGCGGAGTGCCGGCCTACCCATCGAGAGGCAAAGCACCGTCATCGGTACGTCCGGCCGGCTCCGCGTCCGCTCGATCCGCGTCCAGAAGTTGGACGCATCCGGCGATCCGGCCGGCCCGGTGCGGGGCATTCGCTGCGATGTGGTCCTGATGTCGGGGGGCCTGACGCCAAGCGTTCACCTCTTTTCACAGTCGCGCGGCAAGTTGGCCTGGGACGAGAGCCTGGGCGCCTTCTTGCCCGCCCAAGCCGCTGAGCGAGTCCGCTCCGCGGGCGCCTGCCGCGGAGTCTTCTCGCTCGCCGCCGCGGTGCGGGACGGCACTCACGCTGGGCTCGCCGCCGCGCAAAGCGCCGGCCTCTCAATCACGGCCTCCCTGCCGGAAATGCCGCCGCCCGAGAGCTCTGCCGCGGGCATTCTCGGCATGCTTCCGCAACCGCCGGGTGTCGATGCGAGCAAGGCCTTCGTCGACTGGCAGAACGACGTCACATCACGCGATCTCGCTCTCGCCGCGCGCGAAGGCTTCCGCTCGATCGAGCATGTGAAGCGCTATACGACCACCGGGATGGCCACCGATCAGGGCAAGACGTCCAACATCAACGCGCTCGCGATCGTCGCGCGCGAGCTCGACAAGGCTGTGCCTCAGGTCGGGCTGACGACTTTCCGCATGCCCTACACGCCCGTGAGCTTCGGCGCCTTCGCGGGCTTCGCGCGGGGTGAGCTGTTCGATCCGGTCCGGACCACACCGATGCACGACTGGGCTGCTCGCAACGGTGCCGTGTTCGAGAACGTCGGCCTGTGGAAGCGCGCCCGCTACTTCCCGCGACCCGGCGAGAACATGCATGCCGCTGTCGAGCGGGAGTGCGTCGCGGTACGCAAGCAGTGCGGAATCTTCGATGGCTCCACACTGGGCAAGATCGAGGTGGTGGGCAAGGATGCCGCGACCTTCATGAACCGAATGTACGTGAACGCCTGGACGAGCCTCGCCGTCGGGCGCTGTCGCTACGGCATTCTTCTGCGGGACGATGGCTTCGTCTATGACGACGGCGTAGTAGCCCGGACGGCTGATGACCGGTTTCACGTCACGACAACCACCGGCGGGGCCGCCGGCGTCCTCGCGCTAATGGAGGACTACCGCCAGACGGAGTGGCCTGACCTCGACGTGTGGCTCACCTCGACTACAGAGCAGTGGGCCATGATCGCCGTGCAGGGACCAAACGCCCGGCAAGTACTGGAGCCCCTGGTGGAAGGCGTCGACATCTCGGCTGCGGCCATGCCGCATATGAGCGTCGCGCGCGGACGGATCTGCGGCGGCGTTCCCATGCTCCTCATGCGCGTCAGCTTCACCGGCGAGCTGGGATTCGAAGTCAACGTACCCGCCAATCTCGGGTTGGCGATCTGGCAGGCCATTCATGATGCCGGGCAGAAGCACGGAATCAGGCCTTACGGCACCGAAACGATGCACGTGCTGAGGGCCGAGAAGGGTTACATCATCATCGGCCAGGACACGGATGGCACTGTCACACCGGACGATGCCGGCCTCTCCTGGGCCATCGGCAAGAGCAAGCCGGACTTCGTCGGCAAGCGCGCGCTGCAGCGCCCCGCCATGACATCTCCCTACAGAAAGCAGCTCGTTGGTCTGTTGACGCGCGATGCGGAGCACGTCCTCGAGGAAGGCGCGCAGATCGTGCCCGCCCGGCAGCGGGGCGGCCCCGAGCCGGCACTGGGCCACGTGACCTCCTCGTATTACAGCCGCAACCTGGGCCGATCCATCGCGCTCGCACTGCTCACGAGCGGTCGCTCACGCCTGGGCGAAACGCTCTGCGTAGCCATGCCAGACGGTGATATCCCCGTGGCGGTCGCTTCGCCGATCTTCTATGACCCCAAGGGGAGCCGGCTCAATGGTTGACCTGTTACCTCCGGCGTCGAGGCTCGTGCTGCGCGGCGCCTCGCAGGTAATGGCCGCCGCGGCAGACGCCCTTGGCCTCCTCCACAGCGAGACGCCCTGCCGTGCTGTGCACAGCGGCGGCCGCGCCGCGCTGTGGCTGGGTCCCGATGAGCGGCTTTTGATCGGACCCGCGGGTGCGCCCGACGAAATGGTCGGCCTGTTGCAACGCGCACTGACTGGAATGCCGCACTCTCTGGTCGAGACCAGTCATGCGCAGACCGCGTTCGAGGTAAGCGGCGCCGGGGCGACCGCCGCTCTCAACATCGGCTGTCCCCTCGACCTCGACCCGGAGGTGTTTCCAGTCGACATGTGCACCCGCACCGTGTTTGCAAAGGCGCAGGTCATTTTGTGGCGCACCGGTCGCGAGACATTCCGTGTCGAGGTAGCACGCTCGTTCGCCCCCTATGTGACGAAGATCCTGGCGCTGGCCGCGCGCGAGCCCCTGTCCTGACCGCCCGGCCCGAGCGACTGGAGCCGGCCAGGGCGCATCCCGTCAGGACTTCGGGCGCTCGTTGTTCGGATCGTAAAGCGCCCGCTGCCCTACCCCCGCCACACGCACCGGATACTGCTCGCCAAAGTACTCCATGACGAGCCCACGCCCCTCCTGGGCATACTTCTCCGGAAGATAGGCAAGGGCGATGTTCTTTCCCACTGACGGACCATAAGCGATGCTGGTGGTGGACGAGCGCCGCCCCAGCTCGTCGATCAGCACCTCGCGGCTCTCCGGGTCCAGGATGGGCCATTGGCCCACCGGGTAGCGGCTCACACCCGCCGCATCCGTGTTGCTTTCCAGCGTGAGCGTACACAAGTAGGCTCGCTGACGCGGGCGCTCCCGTTGGGCGACGTAGGCCGCCTTGCCGTGGAACTCATCGCCCTTGACCTTGGCGCGCGCGAGCCCGGCCTCGTAGAGGTTGTACTCCGTGAGCAAGTCGGCGTTCTGCAGCCGCAGGCTCTTTTCCATCCGCCGCGTGTTGGCATAGGTCTCGATGCCCACCGGTATGACGCCCTGCTCGTGGAGCAGGTCCCACAACCCCAGTCCGTAGCTGGGTGGTATGTAGAGCTCCCATCCCTGCTCGCCCACGTACGAAATGCGGAATGCCCACACCGGCAGCCCCCGCACGCGTATCAACCGTGCCGTCGCGAACGGAAAGCGCTCGTGTGTCAGCTCCTCCGGGTCGTCGGCCACAGCCTGCAGGGTGCGGCGCGCGCTCGGGCCCCACAGGCCCAGTGTCACCACATCGTCCGAGCGATCAACAATCTGCGCCTTGAATCCGCGCGCCTCGCGCATCAGCCGCATCCACATGAGATCGCGAGGACCCGTGCTGCCGCCGCAGACGACGCGATATTCAGCGGCTCCCAAGCGGATGATGGTCAGATCCGAATGTACTCCGCCTTCCTCGTCGAGAAAATGCGTGTACACGCCCTGCCCCAGCGCAGTGCCCCCGCCCACCTTCGCGACCGAGAGATACTCGAGGAACGCCTCGGCGTCGGGACCCGAGACATCGTAAATGGCGAAATGCGACAGATTGACCATCCCGACGTGGTCGCTCATCGCCAGCTGCTCGGCATTCGACACCGGCCAGAAGTGGCGCGCATCCCATTCGTTACGCCGCTCCGGCACACGGTCGCCATACTTCTCGAGCAGCCGCTCGTTGGCGCTGTAGCCGTGGGCGCGCTCCCAGCCGGCAGCCTCCATGAAGTAGCCCCCGAGCTCTTTCTCGCGCGGCCAGAAAGGACCGCGGCGCAGGTCGCGCCCGGTCAGGTACGGCTCACGCGGGTGCACGGCCGGGTTGTAGACCTTCTTCGCCGTCTCGGAGCAGCGGCCAAAGACATAGCCTTGTGTCTTCTGCACCGCGTAGAAGCGCGCGATGTCGATGCTGCAGGTATCCCATTGCGAGCGTCCCGTGGTGATCCACTCGGCCAACACTTTGGCGATGCCCGGAGCGTCCTTGACCCATACGGCCTCGGCGAACCAGAGTCCACCGACTTCCGGAGACTCACCCACGAGCGGCGAGCCGTCGGCCGTGATGGACATGAGCCCGTTGAATGAGCGCTTCTCATCCCACCCCAACTCCCCGAGCAGCGGCACCAGCTCGGTCGCGCGCTCGTAGCCCTGCATCACCTGCTCGATGTCCAGGTCACGCATGGAGGGGGACAGGCGCGCTTCGCCGGGCTCGGCAATGTCCCGCGCATACACCATCCGCGGCGCCGTTTGCTCGTAATAGCCCCATTCGAGCTGCCCGCCCTCGGTGGTCTTGGGGTCGCCCGTGTCACGCATGTACGAGGAGTTGCCCTGGTCGCGAAGCAGCGGGTAGCCGATCTCCTTGCCGGTACCGGCGAAGGCGTCGAAAGGCCCGAAGAAGAGCAGCGGATGCTCGAACGGCATGAGGGGCAGCGGCGAGCCCATGCGTGTGGCCAGCAGCGGACCCCAGATGCCGCAGGTGAAAATGACGACGGGCGTCCTGATGTAGCCCTTGCGGGTCTCCACACCGCGGACGCGCCCGTCCTGAATGTCCACGGACAGCGCCGGAGTGTTGGCGAAGGTCTGCAGGCGACCGCTCGCAACCGCGCGCTCGAGCAGAACGCCGGCCACCCGTTGCGAGCGGGGAACCACCAGCCCGGCATCGGGATCCCACAGCGCTCCCTGGATCACCTGCTCTTCCAGCAGCGGGAAAAGCTCCTTCGCGCGTGCGGCCGAGATCATCTCTACTCGCGTGCCGAAGGCCTTACCGGATCCCACCTTGCGCTTCAGCTCCTCCATGCGCTCGTCGTCGCCGACCCGGGCCACCTCGAGTCCGCCGACCCGGCTGTAGTGCCCGAGACTCTCGTAGAAGTCGCGGCTGTAGAGGGTGGTGTAAACCGACATCCTGTCGTGGCTCGTCATGTAGCAGAAGTCCGAGGCATGGGCCGTCGAGCCGATGTCGGTCGGAACGGCCGACTTGTCGATACCGACGAGGTTGTCCCAGCCGCGCTCGATCAGGTGATGCGCGATCGCGGCCCCGACGATGCCTCCCTGGCCGATGATCACCGCGGACGCCTCTTGCGGCAGCCGCCGCTCGCTCGTGCTCTGATTGTTCATTTCACCAACACCAATGCCGCGCCCCAGGCACGGGGATGTGTCCCGCCCCCGCGCCGGGCCGGGCCGGGCCGGGCCGGGCCGGCAGGATGCCCGGATCCAGCGCCTTTGACTAGTATGTCCGCCGGTCCGGGGGACGGCTGATCGATTTGCGTCATCGGCTTGCCGAGATACGTCGGGCCGAACCGGCCGGCCAGGCCGCCTGCACCGCCTCCAGCCCGTGCCCGCGGAGTCCCGACTCGCGCCGCCAGAGCAGCACGACCGATACGAATGCGACCAGGCTCACGCCACCGAAATACCACAGCATGGCGTTGTAGCCGGCTGGATGCGCGGGTCCGGCGTGCGCGCGGTCCGCGAGCCAGCCGGCCGCGAGATTGCTGGCCGCGAGAAAGAGATTCTGCAGCATATTGATGAGCCCTAGGGCAGTCCCCAGCCGACGCGGCTCGACGAGCATGGCCGTTGCGGGCCAGATGACCGCCGGCACAACGGAAAAGCTGATCCCCATCAGTGCCGTGGAAATCCACAGGCTCCAGTTCGTAGTGCCGAGGATGAGGAACACGAGTGGCATCAGCAGCGTCGCAATCATCATCATCAGCGAACGCCTTCCCAGCCGGTCGGCCAGGAAGCCGAACAGCGGCGTCGCGAAGATCGCCGCGAAGAACACCCAACTGTTGGCAAGCCCGGCCTGTTGCAGCGTCAGGCCCTTGGCATCCTGAAAATATTCGATGGCGAAGGTGCTGCGGAAGGGAAAGAACACGGCTGCAAACAGCACGTTGAGCCCCAGGATGTACCAATAGGAAAGATCGAAGCTCACGAGATCGGACCACGTGATCCGCTCCGGAGCCAACGCCCGCGCCAATTCGCCGGATGAGCGGGCGTGTCCGTCGAAAGCCCGATAGATCAACGCCGCTACGAAGCTCGCCGCGGTCGCCCCCGCCGCGAGCCACAGCGGCAGCTGCCAGCCGTGAGCGTAGAGTGCGCGCGCCCAGCCGGGCGAGGTATCGGCGGCGTACGATCCGATGCGCGCGAAACTGAAGAACAGGGCCATCGCGAGCGCGGTACCGCCGCTCGAGAACCACTGCGCCAGTCCGGCGAGCAGCGCGATGAACAGCGCCTCCTCGGCGACGCCGAACATCAGCCGCCCCGTCACCATGACGGCATAGGGTGAGCCAATCGCTGTCAGCGCCGCGCCCGCGAGGCACAGCGCCGCCGTCCAGGTCGCAACGCGTGCGGGTCCGTAACGGTCGATGAGCACACCGCCGAGCAAGGCGAACAGGATGTTGGGCAGGCTGAACACCGCGTTCAGCATCCCGATCTGCGCCTGGGTGAAGCCGCGCCCGACGCGCAGGAAATGGGCGATCGGCGCGATCGCGTCGTATTCGTAGTAGCTGCCGGCGATCGCGAGGCTGGCGAGCGCCAGCACGCACCAGCGCGCCGCGCCCGAGTCGCCGGAGCCGGGCTCGATACCGGATGCCGTCCCGCCGCTAATGGATGCGGGCTCCCTGACGCACGAGCTCCTGTTGGACGGCGCGCACGTCGAGCTTGTCGAACGACTCTGCCGTGCGCAGCGAGACTGCGGCCGCGACGCCCGCGCCCTGTCCGCTCACCGCGCAGCACATCATGTTGCGTACCGCGGCATGCGAGATCCGGTCGCCGCCGATCGAGCGGCCCGTCACCAGCAGGTTACCGATACTCTTGGGAACCAGGGAGCGGTAGGGAACGTGGAAATAGCGCCCCGTGGTCGGCAGGATGAGCAGTCCGTAGCCGTCGATGAACTCCGGAAAGATGCCGATCGCATCCTCGAAGCGGCCCTGCTCGCGCACGTCCGCCGCGGTGAGGTTGTAGAGCGCATCGATCTTACGCGTGTCCCGCACACCGAGCGTCATGCCGAAATTGCGCAGCTTCGCCTGCTCGCAGCCAGGCATGAAGCGCTTCAAGGCCTCGATCGCGTGGATCGCCTGGCGGCGGCCCTCGATCTCCGCGGCGGTGAGGTCATTGGCGTCGGTGCCGTCGGTGTTGGGAAGGAAGATGAGATTGAGGTAGGTGAGATCGCCTTGATCGCTCACGCTGCCCCAGGTTCCGGCGATGGTGCTCAAACTGGGCGGAATGACCCCGGCCTCCACGGCCCGCTTGAAGGGCTTGCGCAGAAACGGCGAGAACATGGCGTCCTCCTTGCCGGTGGTCTCGATGTTCCACTCGCCGTTGCCCGCCCAGTCGCGATAAGTCTGCGGATCCGAGCGCACCTGCTCGAGAAAGCGCGCCTTGTTGACGCCGGCCATGGAGAACATGACCGAGGCGGCCATGAGCTGCTCGCGTGGCGCTTTGCGCACGGGCGCCCCCGCACGCGCCGCCACGTCGGCATCACCTGTTGCATCGATCACGCGCCGCGCAAGGAAGGCCTCGCGGCCCGACTTGCTCTCCGTGATCACGCCGCGGATCGAGCCGGCCTCCATCACCGGCGCGACGCACAGCCGGTGCAGGAACGGAGTGATGCCGGCCTCTTTGACCAGGACATCCGCGACGTACTTGAACATCTCCGCATCGAGCGCGTGGCTCAGGGACTGCGGCTCCGGCGTCGCCGCGCCCATCGCGGTGGCGCGCTGCTCGAGCTCGATGCCGATTCCCTCGCAGTCGACCGTTCCCTCGTGCCGGTACCAGGCGAACCCCTCGACTCCGACCTGGGTGATGTTGCCACCGAAGCAGCCATAACGCTCGAGCAGGGTCGTGCGCGCGCCGGCACGCGCCGCGGCGAGCGCGGCCGCCAGGCCGCCGGGGCCGCTGCCGACCACCAGCACGTCGGTCTCATGAACGACGTCCACCGAGCGGGCGGCCTCGGGTATACGCTTAACCAACATAGTTTCCCATTGCTTCCAACAGCCCCAAAGCACGAGACAGAGGCACAGGGACGGGCTTATATTACAGGCTTGCTGGCCATCTCGAGGTGCAGCGCCGCGCCCGAGTACGGATGCGCAAGGGCGACGGCCTCGTCGAGCTCTACGCCGAGGCCCGGCTCGGTCGGCGGGATGACGTAGCCGTCTTCCCAGCGGATCGGCTTGCGCAGCAGCTGCGCATGCAGCCCCTGCCAGCGCTCGATGCCTTCGAGGATGAGGAAATTCGGGCTGCAGGTGGCGAGCTGGATGTTGGCGGCGCCCACCACCGGGCCACAGTACAGGTGCGGCGCGATCTGCGCGTGCTGCACCTCCGCCAGCGCCGCGATCTTCTTGGCCTCCAGCAGGCCGCCCACCCGACCGAGGTTCGGCTGCAGGATGGCGGCGCCGCCGGCCGCGAGCAGCCGCGCAAAGTCGTACTTGGTGGCGAGGCGCTCGCCGGCCGCGATCGGTATCCGAGTCGCGCGCGCCACCTTCGCCATCTCTTCGGGCGCATCCGGTGGCACGGGCTCTTCGAACCAGAGTGGATCGTACGGCTCGATGCGACGCGCGAGGCGGATGGCTCCGGCCGCAGTCATCTGCCCGTGGGTGCCGAATAAAAGATCAGCTTTTGACCCCACCGCGGCGCGCAGCTGTTGCATGAAGCGCTCGCAGCGATCGAGCGCGGCGAGAGAGGGCTGACGGCCATCGAACGCCGAATAGGGCCCGAACGGATCGAACTTCAATGCGGTAAAGCCCTGCGCGAGATATTCCGCGGCCCGCTCCGCCGCCAGGTCGGGATCCTGATAGACGTCGGTGCGATCGCCGGGCCGGGCATAAATGTAGGTGTAGGTGCGCAGCCGTTCGTGCACACGGCCGCCGAGGAGCTTGTAGACCGGCTGTCCCGCCGCCTTACCGATGATGTCCCAGCAGGCCATTTCGAGTGCGCTGAGCACACCCATGACTGTGAGATCTGGATGCTGCGAGTAGCCTGAGGAGTAGACGCGCCGCCAGATGCGCTCGATGTCGTGCGGGTCTTCGCCTTCCAGGTAACGCCCGAACACGTCCTCGATCAGCTTTGCCACGTGATGCGGCTCGAACGGAACACCGTACGCCTCGCCTACGCCGGATATGCCATCCGCGGTCGTCAGCTTGGCGAATATGAAGTACCGCCCGCCGTTGTGCGGCGGCGGGTTATCGACCACGAAGGTACGGATTTCGCGAAGCTTCATCACTCACGACCGCATGCGCGCGCCGCTGGAGTCGTAAGCGCAGCCGGCGAGGCGCTCCGCGTGGCGGCGCTCACCGATGATCTCGATCTCAAATCCAGTGCTCGCATCCGCGAGCGCCGCCGGCACATAACCGAGGGCAAGCGAGCGCTTCACCCTATGTCCATAAGCACCGGAAGTGACCCAGCCGACGGGCCGGCCGTCGTGCCAGATCGGCTCATCACCGATCGCATCGGCGTCGGCAGCATCGACGGCAAAGGCGACGAGGCGCATCTCACCGCCACTCGACCGCTCGCTTACCGCCGCGGACCGGCCGATGAAATCACCCTTCTCCAGAGCGACGAATCGGCCCAGCCCGGCCTCGTAGGGGCCATAGATCGGGCGGAACTCCCGCGCCCAGTTGCCGAAGCCCTTCTCGATCCGCATGGCGTTGAGCGCGCGCCCTCCGAAAGGTTTCAGCCCCATCTCGGCTCCCGCCGAGAGCAGCAGGTCATAGAGCGTGCGCTGATAGTCAGGCGACACCCAGAGCTCATAGCCCAGCTCACCCGTGAAGGAAATCCTGCCCATCAGCGCCGGGATCATGCCGATGTCGACCCGGCGGAAAGTCAGGAAGGGGAATGCGGCGTTCGACAGATCATCCCGCATCAGGCTCTGCAGCAATCGTCGCGAGCCGGGTCCAGCGACCGACAGGCCCACGTGCTCCATCGCACAAGCTCGGACGTGTACTCCCGATGGCGGCAAATGACGCTCGAACCAACGAAGGTAATAGGTTTCCGCCGCCAGAGTCCCGATGAGCAACACACGGTCAGCGGCGAGCCGGCACATCGTGAAATCGCCGATCAGCTTGCCGCGGTCATTGAGCATTGGAGTCAGCGCGATGCGGCCGACCGGAGGCACGCGGTTCGCCATCACTCGCGACAGCCACTGCTCCGCTCCCGGACCAACGATCTCGATCTTGCCGTAGTTGGAGGTCTCGATGATGCCGACGTGCTCCTGCACGGCTCGACACTCCTCGGCCACATGTGTATGCGCGTCGGAGCGGCGGAACGTGACATCCTCGCGTGCGTCAGCCTCTGTTGGCGCAAACCAGAGCGGATGCTCGAGCCCGCAGTACTCGCCGAACACCGCATGCGCGTCACGCAGCCGATCGTAGACGGGGGTCGTGCGCAACGGCCGGCCCGCGGGCAGCTCCTCGTTGGGGAAGCGGATCCTGAACCGGCGCGAATAGTTCTCCCGCACCTTGGCGTTGGTGTAGGCCAGCGTGGCCCAGTCGCCATAGCGGGCGACATCCATGGCCCAGACGTCGGAACCCGGGTCCCCGTTCACCATCCACTCCGAGAGCGCGAGGCCGACACCTCCACCCTGACTGAAGCCCGCCATCACCCCGCACGCCACCCAGAAATTGCGCAGCCCCTTGATCGGACCGATGAGCGGATTGCCATCCGGCGCGAAGGTGAATGGGCCATTGACCACCTTGCGGACGCCGACTTCGCCAAGCGCTGGAAAGTGCTCGAAGGCGACCTCGAGGCTGGGCGCAATCCGGTCCAGGTCGTTGGGGAGCAAGCTCTGGGCGAAGTCCCAGGGCGTCTCGCGGGGCGACCAAGGCACGCCCGCGCGCTCATACGTACCTATCAACATCCCGTCACGCTCTTCCCGCAGGTAGAGCTCGCCCTCGAAGTCGATGCAATGCAGCTGCTCGGGCAGGCCGGCGATCTGCGGCACCTCGTCAGTGATCAGGTATTGATGCTCCATGGCCAGGATCGGCAGCTCGAGCCCCACCATCCTGCCCACTTCCCGCGCCCAGAGGCCCCCCGCGTTGACGACGTGTTCCGCGTGCACATTCCCGTGATCGGTGATTACGTCCCAGGTACCGTCGGCCCGGGGCTTCAAATCAACGACACGAGTATGGCGAGTGATCTCGGCACCGGCGATCTGCGCCGATTTGGCGTAGGCCTGCGTCACACCATAGGGATCGACATGGCCCTCCACGGGGTCAAACATCGCGCCGACGAAGTGCCGCTTGTCGAGAAGTGGAAAGCGGCGCGCGGCCTCGTCGACCGCGATGATCTCGAGCTCCATGCCGAGATAACGACCGCGAGCCTGCGCCATCCGCAACCAGTCGAGGCGCTCTCGGGTGCCCGCCAGCATGATGCCGCCCGTGAGGTGCACGCCGCACGATTGGCCGGAGATGCGCTCGATCTCCCGGTAGAGATTGATGGTGTACTGCTGCAGGCGCGCGACGTTGGGATCGCCGTTGACGGTATGCATGCCCCCGGCCGCATGCCATGTCGAGCCGCACGTCAGCTCGTCGCGCTCGATCAGCATCACGTCCGACCATCCGGCCTTCGTCAGGTGATAGAGAACACTGGCGCCGACAACCCCGCCACCGATCACCACTACGCGCGCGGCACTTCTCATGATCCCCGCTGCTCCGTCTTTTCCCAGTTGGAGACGGCAAGCTGCACGGCGGGAACCGTGACCGAGCTACTCGCGCCAAAGCGCTCGATGAGCCAGGAGCGAAAGAGCGCGATCGCCGTATCCGAGAGTCCCTCGGGATGGGTGAGCAGGTAATAGCCATAGCCGTTGTCGACCGTGACGTCGAAAGGCCTGACCAGGCGCCCACTGCGAATCTCTTCCGCGAACAGGTTGGTGTCGACCAGCGCGACGCCCTGCCCGCTCAACGCGTACTGCCCTGCGAGCAGCGCGGTGTCGAATACCAGGCCGCGCTCGACGTTGACGGGGCCGAGCCCGGACTGGCGCACGAACTGCGCCCAGGCGTCGTGCCGCGGCAGCTCGTCGATACGCACGTGCACGAGCTCATTGGCCTCGATGAAGCCGGCGAGGCCCTTCCCCACATGCTCGGCGGCGATCTGCGGATGGCAGAGGACGCTGAGACGCACCGGCCAGAGCAGATCCGCGACCAGGTCAGTCACCATCGGCCTCGAGTAGACCACCGCAACATCGACGTCGCCGAGCGGCGGCCCTGCCGCGGCGGGGCTGATGAGGTCGATGTCGACCTCCGTGCCCGCCTGACGAAAATCCCTGAGAATGGGCACCGCGAGCTGCATCGCGAAACTCGGCGGCATGCGCACCCGCAGGGTACGCTGGGCGGGCGCACCTTCATTGCGGATATCGTCGATCGCATATTCGAGCCGGTCGAAGGACTTCGCCACGGCCGGCAGCAGATGTTGCCCCGCCTTGGTCAGCGTCAACGCATGCGGACGCCGCTCGAAGAGCTGGACCCCGATCAGGCGCTCGAGCGCGATGACGTGTCGCGACAGAGCGCTCTGCGAGATCAGGAGAGCGTGGGCGGCGGCGGTGAAGCTGCCGTGCTTGGCCACTCCCTCGAATGCGCGCAGCGCGTTGAGGGGCAGCCAACGCCTATCGATCGTCTTCTTACCCATCTGTGCCTCCCGACCGCCCTCAGCATACTAGCTGCCCGCGCACCTGGCGGCGCAGCGGATACGATGCCTTTTTTCGATGCAGGTAGCCAAATTCTCGGCTTTGAGGGCGCCGGAGACTATGGAAGCCTAGCACTCAGCAGTCATGAACGCGTTGCCCCAGCAACCCGCGGCCCGTGCCTCAGGGCACCGGATCGCCTCGATCCGAATCAGCCATCATCGGCTGCCACTCGAGCCGCCGTTTCATGCGAGCTGGGACACCCGGCCGCGGGTGCATTTCGACGCCACCATCGTGCGGGTGACGACCGACACCGGACTCGAAGGCTACGGCTCCGGTGATCTGATGCTGGGCTTCGCCGGCCACGAGCCCCTGTTCATCGGACAGGACGCGCTCGCCATCGAGCGGCACTACCGCGTGCTATCCCACATCGATTTTCATTACGGGCGTTGCTGGCCGCTCGATCTGGCGCTCTGGGATCTCGCCGGCAAGATCACCGGCCAGCCGTGCTGGCGGTTGCTCGGCGGGCTGTCGAGCCGAGTGCGGCTGTATGCCTCCTCGGGTACGTTGCGCGAGCCGGCAGCGCTCGCCGAGCAGGCGGAGCGTTATGTCGCGCAGGGCTTTCGCGCCATGAAAATCCGCTTTCAACGTGGCGACTGGCGGCACGACATCCGTGCGCTCGAGGCTGTACGTGCACGCGTCGGCGAGAGCCTCGAGCTGATGGTCGATTGCAACCAGGGCTGGCGCATGCCCTGGGACACGCAGGCTCCCTGGACTCTGAAGGACGCGCTGACCGTGGCGCGGGAGCTCGAACGCCTCCATGTGTTCTGGATGGAAGAGCCTTTGCATCGCGGCGACCATGCGGGCATGAAAGCCCTGCGCCAGGCAACTGAAGTGAGGATCGCAGCTGGCGAGATGACGCGTCAGCTACACGAGCTGCGCGACCTGATCACCACGGGGTCCGTCGACGTCCTGCAGCCAGACGCGGCTCTCGTAGGCGGCATCACAGGGCTGAGGCGGATTGCCGCCATGACGCACGAGCATCAGCTCGTCTTCACTCCGCACACCTGGACGAACGGTATGGGACTCGCGGCCAACGCCCACCTGGTCGCCGGACTGGCCGATGCGCCCTTCCTCGAGTACGCCTACGACCCGCCGGAGTGGACGCTCGCGCGGCGGGATTTCATGATGGCGCAGCCGCTCGAGGCCGATGCGGATGGCTGGCTCTCGTTGAGCGACGCTCCGGGCATGGGCTATTCGCTGGATGAGCGAGCGCTGGCGGCCACCGCGATCTAGTAGACTGGGGGGACAAGGGGGGCACTCCATGTCACGCTACGTTGGCGCCATAGATCAGGGTACGACGAGCTCACGATTCATCGTCTTCGACAAGCAGGGCGAAATCGTCTCGGTCGCGCAGAAGGAGCATCGGCAGATCTATCCGAAGCCGGGGTGGGTCGAGCACGACCCGCTGGAGATCATGCGCAATACCGACGAGGTGATCGGTGCTGCGCTGGCGCGCGCCAATCTGGGCGCCGGTGATCTGGCCGCGATCGGCATCACCAATCAACGCGAGACCACCCTGCTCTGGGAGAAGAAGACCGGGCGGCCGTTGTGCAACGCCCTGGTATGGATGGACACGCGCACCGCTGCGCTGGTGGCCCAATACACGCGCGAAGGCGGCCAGGACCGCTTCCGGGCCAAGACCGGACTGCCGCTCACCACCTACTTCGCCGGTCTGAAGCTGCGCTGGATCCTCGACAATGTCGAGGGCGCGCGCCGTCAGGCCGAGTCCGGCGAAGCTCTGTTCGGTACCATCGACAGCTGGCTGACATGGAATCTGACTGGCGGCGCCAACGGCGGCGTGCACCTCATTGACGTTACGAACGCGAGCCGCACGCAGCTGATGAATCTCGCCACCTGCGAGTGGGACGCGGACATGCTTGCCGAGTTCACAATCCCCCGCGCCTGTTTGCCGCGCATCGTGTCCTCATCCGAGGTGTACGGTGAGATGAAGACCGCATGGCTGAAAGGCATCACGCTCGCGGGAATTCTCGGCGATCAGCAGGCCGCGCTGGTGGGGCAGACCTGCCTCGCGCCGGGCGAAGCCAAGAATACCTACGGCACCGGCTCGTTCCTGCTGCTGAACACCGGCACCGAGCCGGTGCAGTCCAAGGCGGGACTCCTCACCACCCTGGCCTACCGCTTCGGCAAGGAGGCGCCGTGCTACGCCCTCGAAGGCGCCATCGCCATCACCGGCGCTCTGGTGCAATGGCTACGCGACAATCTGAAGCTGTTCGATGTCGCCGCACAGATCGAACCGTTGGCGGCGAGCGTGCAGGACAACGGTGATGTCTACATCGTACCGGCCTTCTCCGGCCTGTATGCGCCCTACTGGCGGGATGACGCGCGGGGCGTGATCGCCGGCCTCACCCGTTATGCCAACCGGGCGCACATCGCGCGGGCCGCGCTGGAATCCACGGCCTACCAGGTTCGCGATGTGGTCGAAGCCATGGAGGCCGACAGCGGCATCAAGCTGTCGAGCCTGAAGGTTGACGGCGGCATGGTGGCCAACTCCCTGCTCATGCAGTTTCAGGCCGACATCCTCGATGCTCCCGTGACTCGCCCAAAAATCACCGAGACCACGGCACTCGGCGCGGCGTATGCGGCGGGTCTCGCGGTCGGGTTCTGGAACAACACCGACGATCTGCGCGCCAACTGGGCGATCGACCACACGTGGGAGCCGAAGATGGCCCGGGACCGGCGCGACCATTACTACAAGTGTTGGAAGAAGGCCGTGCAACGATCCTTCGACTGGGTCGATTGAGGGGCAGAGCGTGAAAATTGGCGTCAAGACAGGCTGGCGCGCCCGCAGCATATGGAGCGAGCTGCTGGCGGAGTTCTTCGGCACATTCGTCCTCATCGCTTTCGGCGCCGGCAACGTTGCCCTCACGGTGGTGGGGCTGACTGAATCCGGTCGAACGCCGGCGATATTCGCCGGCGCAGGCGATTGGCTGCTGATCACATGGGGATGGGCCATCGCGGTCACCATGGCGATATACGTGGCGGGCGGCGTCACCGGAGCGCACATCAACCCGTCGGTCACATTCGCTCTTGCCGTCAAAGGTGATTTTCCCTGGAAAAAGGTGCTGCCCTATTCGGGAGCGCAGATTGCCGGTGCATTCGCCGGCGCCGCATTGGCATACGCCGACTATGCCCCCGCGATCGATATGTGGAACGCCGCCCACAACGTGATCACGCGTGCGGACCCCGGTGGCATGACTACGTTCAGCATCTTCGCCACGTTTCCGGCGCATTACTACGCCGCGAGCATGCTCGGGCCGCTGTTCGATCAGATCATCGGGACCTTTTTCCTGATGCTGTTCGTGCTGGCCATCGTCGATTCGACCAACGTGGGGGTGAAAGCCAATCTCGCACCGTTCATGGTCGGTATGGCGGTGGCCGCGATAGGCATGTCTTTCGGTACCGGTGCGGGCTACGCGGTCAATCCCGCGCGCGATTTCGGCCCGCGGCTCTTCTGTTGGCTGATGGGATGGGGGCCGAACGCCTTCCCCGGCCCTTACGGCTATTGGTGGGTACCCATCGTCGGACCGCTCATCGGCGCCCCTCTGGGCGTGGTGCTCTACAAGTTCTTCATCGCCGACACCCTGTCAGCCAAGGCGGGGGGCACACCGACGACAGCACCTGCCGAGCCCAACGCCGGACAGCCGCGGGTTAGCTCCTGAGCCGCAGTCCCTGCGGATCGTAGAGCGGTTGTAGCCGCACGATGGCGGCGCGAAGCGCGCCGAAGATGTCGATCTGGAACCGCTCGCCCTCGCGCGCAAGCGCGGTCGGCACGTAGCCGGCGGCAAGGCTCCTGCCGATGCAGTGGGCAAACGCCGCCGAAGTCACGTATCCGACCGCCGCGCCGTCCTTCAGGATCGACTCATAGCCGATCGCCTCGGTGTCGGTATCCGGCAGCTCGAGGATCACGAACCGTCGCTTGGGGCCGGCGGCGCGCTCGGCAAGGACGGCGGCGCGGCCCACGAAGTCAGGTTTGTCGAAATCGACATAGCGATCGAGGCCGGTCTCGCCCGGTGTGTAGTCGGGTCGGAAATCCTTGTTGAATGAGCCGTATCCCTTCTCGAGCCTGAGCGAGGAGAGCGCGCGGCCGCCGAAGTGCGTGAGGCCCAGGTCGCTACCCGCCTCACGGAGGTCATCGTGGAGCGTGGCGAGGTAATCCGGTGTCGTCCACAGCTCGTAGCCGAGCTCGCCCGTGAATCCGGATCGCATGAGAACCGCGGGCGCGAAACCCACCGGTGTCTCGACCGCCTGGAAGAGCTTGAACGACCCAACCGAGAGATCGAGCCTGACGAGGCGCTGCAGCAGCTCGCGCGAGCGCGGACCTGCAATGGAAAATCCCGTCAAGGTCGAGGCCGCCGAGCGCACGAACACGTCCGCCGGAATACCTGACGCCCAGAACCAGCGCAGGTGGAACTCCTCCGCGAAGCCCGATCCGAAGATCAGATAGCGGTCGTCGGCAAGACACGCGATGGTGAGGTCGCCCACGATGCGACCCGCCTCATTGAGCATCGGCGCGAGCCGCAGCCGTCCGGGCTGAGGAATTCGCCCGGCAAAGACCCGATCGAGCCAGCCGCGTGCGCCGCTGCCCTTGACCTCGTACTTCCCATAGTTGGTGGTCTCATACACCCCTACCGCGCTGCGCACTGCGCGGCATTCCTCGCCGACGTAAGGGAACGCCTCCGATCGGCGATAGGTCGGTGTCTCGGCCGGCGTGACACCCGGAGGCGCGAACCAGAGCGCATGCTCCAAGCCGAAGTTCGCGCCCATGACCGCCCCCGCCGCCTTGAAGCGGTCGTAGAGCGGAGAGCGGCGCACAGGGCGCGCGGCCGGCAGCTCCTCGTTGGGATAGGCCAGGCGAAATCGCCGCGAATAATTCTCGGGAACCTTGATGGAGGTGTACTTGGGCGTCGCGAAGGCGCCGAATCGCGCCACGTCCATCGAGAGGATGTCCTGACCCGGATCGCCCGTGGCCATCCAGCGCGACAACACCAGGCCGATGCCCCCACCCTGGCTGAAACCCGCCATGACGGCGCAGGCGACCCAGAAGTTTCTCAGCCCGCTAACCGGCCCGACCAGCGGATTGCCGTCGGGGGCGAAAGTAAACGGCCCGTTGATCGCTTTCTTGATACCGACGCGCCCGAGTGCCGGAAAGTGCTCGAACCCCACCTCGAAGTACGGCGCCAGACGCTCGAAGTCCTCGGGAAGGAGTTCCATGGAGAAGTCGTCCGGCGTCGCGACCGGTGACCAAACGACGCCGTGCGGCTCGTAGGTGCCGATCAGGGCTCCTGCGCGCTCCTGCCGCATGTAGATCTCGCCGGCATAGTCGGTCGTGTTGACGATCTCGCGCTCGCGTCCCCGCAGCTCCGGAATATCCTCGGTCAGGAGATAGTGGTGCTCCATCGCGAGCACGGGCAGCTCCAAACCGACGAGATGCCCGACCTCGCGCGCCCACAATCCGGCGCAGTTGACCACATGCTCGGCCCGCACCGTACCCTTGTCGGTGACCACATCCCAGCTACCGTCGCGACATTGCGTCAGTCCGACTACGCGCGTGAAACGCTCCACCGATGCGCCGAGCTGCCGAGCTGCCTTGACGTAGGCGTGTGTGGTCCCCGACGGGTCGCAGTGCCCACCATCCGCACGCCAGAGCGCGCCGATGAAGAAGCGGGTGTCGATGAGCGGATTCAGCCGCTTGGCCTCCTCGAGCGAGATCATCTCGGTTTCCATGCCGAGATAGCGGGCGCGCGAGCAGATGAGCTTCAGACTGTCGAGCTCGCCGGGCGTCGCCGCCAGCATGAGGCCGCCGTTCGGGTGCAGCCCGCAGGACTGGCCTGACAACGCCTCGATCTCGCGGTAGAGGTCGATCGTGTACTTCTGCAGCTTGGAGATGTTCGCCTCGCCATTGAACGTGTGCATGCCGCCTGCCGCATGCCACGTCGAGCCGGCCGTGAGCTCGCTCTTCTCGAGGAGCAGAACCTCTTGCCAGCCGATCTTCGCGAGGTGGTAGAGCACGCTGGCGCCGACCACCCCACCCCCGATCACCACGGCTCTCGCGGAATTCTTCATCAGGGAATGATAACGTGTGCCCATAGGGGTGGAGATCCAGACGTGGCGCGATTCTTCAAGGCGCTCTGCATCGCAGCGACACTCGCGCTCATGGCCCCCGCGCCCGCGCGGGCCGGCACTCCCGTCGTCGTCTCTTCGAAGCTCTCGAGCGAGTCGGCGATGATCGGCGAGATGCTCCGCCTGGTCCTGAATGCCGCTGGAATCGCTACCGTCGACCGCCTCAAGCTCGGTGCAACTCCCGTCGTAAGGCGGGCGCTGCTCGATGGGGAGGTCGACCTTTATGTCGAATACACCGGCAATGGCGGCCTCTTCTTCAATATGCCGGCGGATCCGGCCTGGAAGGACTTCCGCAAGGGGTACGAGCTCGGCGCGAGACTCGACTATGCGCGGAACCGGATCGTCTGGCTCACCCCAGCCCCCGCGAGCAACGCCTGGGCGCTGGCCGTGCGCCGCGATGTGGCGAGCGCTTACCATCTGCGCACCATGAGCGATTTCGCGCGCTGGGTATCGGGCGGCGGACAGGTCATGCTCGCCTGCTCGGCCGAGTTCGCCAATGCCGGCACGCTGCGCTCGCTTGAGGACACGTACGGGTTCAAGCTGCGGTCGGACCAGATGATCGTGCTCGCCGGCGGCGAAACGACGGCGATGATCGCCGCCGCCGCCGCGCGTACGGATGACACCAACACGGCGATGGTCTATGCCACCGACGGGGGAATCGCCGCGGCAAGCCTGGTCGTTCTCGAGGACGACCGGCACGATCAGCCCGTCTATGCTCCGGTCCCTCTCATCCGGGCGGCGGTGCTGAGCGCACACCCCGAAATCGCCGCGCTCGTGAAGCCGGTGATGAGCAGCCTCGATCGCAATACGCTGCAGCGTCTCAACGAGCGAGTACAGGTCGACGGCGAGTCGGTCCAATCGGTCGCCAGGGACTATCTCGAGCGGAAGGGGCTGCTCAAGTGAGCGCCTCCGACCTCCTGTTACCTGGGCCGGCCGCCGCGCAGGGCAACTCGGCGCTTCGCCGCGTCGACCGCCTGGGCGCGCTGTTGACGCTCGTCGGCGCCGCCGGACTCTTCCTGCTGCCTGTCGTCACCTTCAAGGCGAACCGCATTCTTCCCGGCGATCCCCGCGACTTGGCGCAGGTGCTGCCGGTTTGGGCAGCTCTCGGCTGTCGGGCAACACTCGCGGCAGTGGCCGCGGTGGCGCTCCTCGCCGCGAACGCGCCGCTGCGCCTGGCCGCGGCCCTTGCTGGCATCGTCGTGGTTGCAGCGGCTCTCGCTGCCGCGGCGAACGCGCTGACGCCCCCGCACAACCTGATCGTACGGGTGGCGCCCGGAGCGGGGTTCTGGCTGCTGCTCGCGACGCTCGGCCTCCTTGCGACGGACGCCATCACACGGATGCGGCCCGGGCCCGGCGCACGCGTGCTCCTGCTCGCTCTCTTTCTGGGCGTCACGCTCCTGACACTGGCACACGGCACCTTCGACAACGTCTCGGTAATGCGCGAATACGCCATCGACGTCCCGGCTTTCGCGCTCGCCGCGCGTCAGCACCTCCTGCTCTCGTTGGGCTCGCTCGCGGCCGCCGTGGTCGTGGCCCTGCCGCTCGGGATTTTTGCCCACCGCGTGCCGCGCCTGCGGCCTGGCGTCCTCAGCGTCCTCAACATCATTCAGACGATACCTTCCATCGCGCTCTTCGGCATCCTCATGGCCCCGCTCGGAGCACTCGCGGCGCACGTTCCACTGGCGGCTGCGGTCGGAATCAGGGGCATCGGCGCCGCGCCGGCTGTCCTGGCTCTCTTTCTTTACTCGCTGCTGCCCATCGTTGCCAACACGGTCGCCGGTCTCAAGCGAGTCTCGCCCGCCACGGTCGAAGCGGCGCTCGGCATGGGAATGACGCGCTGGCAGACGCTGCTGAGTGTCGAGCTCGTGCTCGCGCTGCCGGTGATCCTCACGGGCATTCGCATCGTGCTCGTGCAGAATATCGGGCTCGTCACGGTGGCGGCGCTCATCGGCGGCGGCGGCTTCGGCACGTTCGTCTTCGGCGGGATCGGACAGGCGGCCACCGATCTGGTGCTCCTCGGGGCGATTCCAACCGTGGTGCTTGCTTTCTCCGCCGCCGTGTTGCTCGATGCGCTCGTCGAGCGCCTGGATCGCGTACCCAAATGATAGTCATCGAGAGCCTCACCAAGCGTTATGGCGCGACCACGGCCGTCGATGCGGTATCGATGGTCATCGAGCGCAACTCCATCACGGTCATTGTCGGCACGTCGGGCTCCGGCAAATCGACGCTGCTCAGGATGATCAACCGGCTCATAGAGCCGACGAGCGGCCGGGTTCTCCTGGAAGGTCGCGATACGGCAAGCGAGCCCGGCCACCAACTGCGACGGCGGATCGGGTACGTGATCCAGGGGAACGGTCTCTTCCCGCACCGGACGGTCGCGGAAAATGTCGGCACGGTGCCGCGTCTTCTCGGATGGGAGCAGAGTCGCGTGGCCGCGCGGTCGGCCAAGCTTCTCGCAGCTCTGCAGCTCGATCCGGCCCAATACTCGGAAAAATATCCGTACCAACTCTCCGGCGGCCAGCAGCAACGGGTTGGAGTGGCGCGAGCGCTCGCGGCGGAGCCGACGGTGCTGCTGATGGACGAGCCGTTCGGAGCGCTCGATCCCATCATCCGCGAGAAAGCCCAGGACGATCTCCTCGACATCCAAAGTAAATTCGGCACCACGATCGTGCTCGTCACTCACGACATCGACGAAGCATTCCGGCTCGGCGATCGGGTTGCCGTCATGAGCGAGGGCCGGCTCATCCAATACGATCGGCCCGAGGTGCTGGTCACACGTCCAGCCAGTCCGCTCGTGGGTCGCATGACCGGCAGCGCGGATCGCGCCATGCGGCTGCTCTCGCTGACGACAGCCGGTGAGGCCGCGCTGCCCTTGACTGCGGGCCAGTCTAGTGTTGACACGCTCGTCGTTCCCGCACACGCCTCGCTGCGCGAGGTGTTGTCGGAGCTCCTCTGGCGCGGCAGCGAGTGTGCCACCGTGGTCGAGGCCGATGGGACAGCGCGCGGGCAACTCACGGTCGCCGCCATTCTGGCGCGCGGCCGGCCGGCCTGATGCGGCACATCGCAACACTCCTGCGGCTCGCGGCGCTGGCGCTTCTGCTCACGTTTTTTCTCGCCCCGCAGCGCTTTGCGCCGCTCTTCGCCCCGCTGACCGAAGGCGGTGCGCCACCAATCTACGATCAGGGCAGCCTCGGGATGCTCGCCCTCGCCCAAGTCGCAACAGTGCTCGCGGCTTGCGCGGCAAGCACCGTCATTGCGGTCGCGCTCGGCATCCTGGTCACACGCGCAGGCGGCCGGGAGTTTCTGCCGCTGTCGCGAGCGGTGGTGAACTTCGGGCAGACGTTTCCGCCGGTCGCTGTACTGGCGTTGGCGGTGCCGCTCGTCGGCTTCGGCGAAAAGCCGACCTTGATCGCGCTGTTTCTGTACGGATTGCTGCCGATCTTCGAGAACACGGTCGTCGGCCTGCGGACCTGTCCGGCCGCGGTGCTCGAGGCCGCCAGCGGCATGGGGATGAGCGCGAGCCAGCGCCTAGTCTCAGTCGAGCTTCCACTATCTATGCCATTGATTTTAGAGGGAGTTCGTCTCTCGATGGTCATCAATATCGGTACTGCGACCCTCGGCTCGACGGTCGCCGCCAAAGGCCTCGGCGAGGTGATCATCGCCGGACTGCTATCCAACAATACCGCTTTCGTCCTCCAAGGTGGCCTGGCCACGGGACTGATGGCGGTTCTTCTGTACGACGCCGTGGCGGCCCTCGAACGGCGGGTCTGCCGGAGCGCGCGCATCGACTGACGGCCCCTGTCCGCACGCGACACGAGGTTGAGAAGTCGCGACTCACTTCTACAATTCCGCCCGCTTAGCCACCCCGCCGCGCGTTATAATGGTCGCGGTAAAGTCATAGGTTTCGGAATACCGATTCAAAGCGTACGCTGCAATCCGGTGGTGACTTCAGCTCCCAACCGCGCTCGGCCAGCGGTCGAGCTGCCCACGATTCTGCTGCTCCTGATCGCGTACGGCGGGTGGCTCGCTGTCACCTCGAGATACACGCACTGGCCGCTCTGGCTCGTGGCGCCGCTCGCGACCCTGTTCATCACGCTGCATAGCTCCCTGCAGCACGAGATCGTCCACGGCCATCCGACGCGCTGGAAGCCGCTCAACCGGCTGCTCGCCATCGTTCCGCTCGGCCTTTGGATCCCCTACCAGCGCTACCGCGACCTGCACCATGCGCATCACATCGACGCGCGCCTGACCGACCCCCTGGACGATCCGGAATCGTTTTACTGGACATCCGAGGGCTGGGAACGATTGAGCCTTTTCATGCGCTGCGCGCTGCGCCTCGAGCAGACCCTCGCCGGGCGTCTCATCGTCGGGTCCTTCCTGCGCATCTACATGTACTTGCGATGGGACGTGCGCAACGCCTGGCACGACAAGCCGGGAATCCGCGCGGTTTGGGCGGAACACCTCTTGTGGTGCATCCCGGTGATCCTCTGGGTGAAGGTCGTCTGCGGCATCCCGCTCTGGCTGTACTTCGTGGCCATGGTGATACCGGCGAACGCCATTCAGCTGATCCGCTCGTTCGCCGAGCACCGCGCACGGCCGGGCGTCCGCGAGCGCATCGCCATCGTCGAGAGCTCGTGGATCCTCGGGCCGCTGTTTCTCTTCAACAACCTGCACTCGCTGCATCACGAGTCGCCGGGGATTCCGTGGTACCAGTGCCCCGCCCGCTACCGCCAGGAGCGCGAGCGACTGATCGCCGAGAACGGTGGCCTCGTCTACCGCACGTATTTCGCGGTCGCGTGGCGGTACCTGTTTCGCCGCCACGATGCGCTGCAGCATCCGACCGAACGCGCCCCGGTTGTAGTCGCGTGATGCGGGCCTACGCAGGCTCTGCGTAACCTGCCGCCCTCGCCTCCAGGTCCCATTCCAAAGCCGGATAGAACGTCGCCCGGGTTGCCTCGGCGAACCCTTCGAGCAGCAGCGGATCCGCCAGCTGCCTGAACCAAGGCTTGGTCGCAGCGCCCGTGAAGGCGGCACGAAGCCGTGCTACCGCAGGCCCCGGTACGCCAGCAGCCGCGACGAAAGCCGGCATCGGCGCGAGAGCGGTCGCTGTCAACACGCGCACACCCTCGCAGAGTTGCGGTGCGTGTCTCGCGATCAACATGTGCCAGTAGGCATCCAGCGGCCCTATGTCGATGCGCTTCTCGCGGACCGCATCGAGCACGTTACGCGCGGTGACGAGGTTGCCGACCATCTCGCGGTAGAGCGTTGGGCGCTGCGGCGTGCGATGAGCGAGCAGATGATGACGGAAAGCATTGAAGCCCGAGTGCGAATGCGCAACCGTCCAACCGGCACGCCCCCCGAACGTATCCTCCAGCTGCCCGAAGGGCGCGTCCTCCCGAACGATGAGATCCGTCCGATAGACCGCGCCGCCCCCCGCCCACGCCGCCCGCGGAATCGGCGCTGCAATCGGCTGCACGCTCGCGAGCTGTAGCGCGATGGGATAGCCGCACATGAGCACCGCTCCGAGGTCCGCCCGTGACCAGAGAGGCTCGAGCGGCTGCGGTGCCGGATACGGGAGGTAATCGAGCGTAACGTCCGCTTCCTGGGCGATCCGTTGCAGCAGCCCGCGCCAGACCGACTCGACCTCCGGAGTGACCGAGTACATCCGAGCGTTCGCAATCCAGGCGCTCACCCGCCGACGCTCAGCTCGCCCGTTCTGCGCGCCACGTAGTCCGCGATCGCCTCTTTGACGGCCGCATCGAGCGGCGGCGGCACATACTCCGCGAGCAGCTTCTGCCAGATACCGGTCGCGCGCTCGGTGGCGTTGCGCGACCCGGCCTCCGTCCAACTCTCGAAGTTGGACCAGTCGGAAAGCAGCGGGCGATAGAAGGCCGACTGGTAACGCGCGAGCGTGTGCGGCTCGCCGAAGTAGTGTCCGCCCACCGCCACGGCTTTGATGGCCTCGACGGCCAGATCATCGTCGTCGAAGCTCACGGGCTTCAGCATCTCGGCCCAGTTCCGCAGCAGCTCGGCATCGACGATGATCTTCTCGAGCGAGGCCGACAGGCCCCCTTCGAGCCACCCGGCCGCATGATTGATGAGATGGCTATGGCTCAGAATGGCCGCCTGCAGCGAGAACGCGGTCTCGTAGGTCGATTGGGCATCCACCACCGGTGAAGCGTTCACGGCGCTCGTGCGCACGGGAAGCTTGAGGCGCCGGCCGATCTGAGCTGCGGCAATCACCGCATGCACATACTCCGGCGTGCCGAAGGCAGGGGAGCCCGTCCGCATGTCGACATTGGAGGTGAACCCTCCGAGGACGCATGGTGCGCCCGGGCGCAGCATCTGACAGAGCGCGATGATACCCAGCGCCTCGGCGGTCTGCTGTACCAGCGCCCCCGCCAACGTCACGGGCGCCATCGCCCCCATGAGGGTAAACGGAGTAATGACCACGCATTGCCCGGCGCGAGTCATCGCCATGATGTTGTCGAGAATTTCCTCATCCACCCGGCGCGGCGAATTCACGTTGGTGACGGTCATGAGAGTCGGGCGCGAGCCAAGCTCCTCGACCGTGCAACCATGCTCGATGGCCGACATGGCGATCGCGTCCTCCGCCTGTACGCCGCCAATGCCACGCGCGGCCCACACGACATCGGCGCACTCGATGTGTGACTGATAGACGGAGAGATGACGCACGGCCACGGGCAGATCGACGGGCTCGACGACGATCCCTCCCTGCCAGTGCAGGATCCCCAGCGAGTGGGTGAGCCGCAGAATATTGCGGAAGGATTCGATGTCGCCGTAGCGCCGGCCGTGCACCCGATCGTTGATATGGGGCGCGCCGTTCACCGGACCAAAGTTGACTATGTCGCCACCGACGTGCAGATGCCGATTCGGATTGCGGGCGTGAAGGACGAAGCTCGCCGGCGCCAGAGCGAGTTGCGCCTCGACGAGGTCACGCCCGAGGCGAACCATCTGGGTGTCCTCGTCCACCAGCGCGCCGGCGCGGCGATAGACCTCGCGCGCCGCCGTACTGCGGATCTCGAGGCCCGCCTCCTCCAGCACTCTGAAGGCGGCGACCACGATGCGCTCCACCTGCTCGCCCGTCAGAATCTCGAGGGGCGGCCAGCGGTTCTCGAGCCGGGGAAGGGGCGCGAGCGAGGGACCGGTCGAGCGCGCGCCACGCCCACCCCCGCGCTCGCGGCGCCGTGTCGATGCTGCTGGGGGTTCGGTCATGATCGCTCCTCCGCAAGCTTCGCGAGATTCGTCAAGTGCCGCAAGGGGCCGACGTGCCGCTCGTAGTTCTGCCAACGCCCGACCGATCCCGCGTGCATTCTCTGACGCACCTGCCAGCGGCTCGCCGTGATGACGTTGCGTTCGGTGCGGTGAAACTCGAGGCACCGGGGATCCCACGGCAGGCCGATGAAGTCGAGCATGCGGCGCGTCCAGCTCTCCTGGTCCGCGACGAGCGCTTCGTACGGGACCTCGAGCAGCACGGCTTGCGGCAGCACCGAGCGCCAATGATCGCTGATGCGAACGTACTGCTCGTAGTAACTCGCCAGATGCTCGAGATCGTTGTCGTACGGGCTCGTGTTGGAGAAGTTCTGAAAATAGATCGACAGACAGGTATCGATCGGGTCGCGGCGCATGTGGATGATGCGGGCCCGCGGGAACGCAGCATGAATCAGCCCGGCATAGAGAAAATTGGCCGGCATCTTGTCGACCGTGCGCGTGGCGTCGGAAGGTGCCGCCTCCAGCCGCGCCAAGTACTCCCGCGCCGATGCCGGCAGCAGGGCGGTGGCGGCGCGCGCGTCGAGCCCGGTCTTCTCCAGAGCCGCAAAGACGTCATCCCAGAAGCGCACCTCGCCCGCGCCAAACACCTGAGGATGCGAGGCCAGAATCTGCTCGGCGAGCGAGGTGCCGGAGCGCGGCATGCCGATGATGAAGACCGGGCGATCCGAGAGCGATGCGCCGGACTGCAACTCGGGGCGTGATTGCAGCTCGCGCAACAAGGCCGAGTCGACGCGCTCGATGAGACGGTCGACGCGCCTCGCGAGCTTGCCGCCGTCGTAGCGCGAGCCGTTGCGCTTGGTGAGCTCGTTGGCTTCGCGATAGTGCTGGAAGGCGCTCTCGTACTGCCCTACGTCGTCGAAGTACTTGCCTAGGGCGTAGCAGAGGGCGATGCGCTCGGCGGGTGGTAACGGCTCGGCGAGCAGAGACTGCACGCCCGAGAGCCACGCGGTCTCGTTACCCGTCATCTTGCGCTCCGCGCCGATGCCACAGTACGCAGAGACGCAGCGCGGGTCGAGCCGGAGAGCCTGTTCGAAGAGCTCCTGGGCCTGCGGGAAATGGCCGCGGTCGGCGCGCAGCTGCCCGAGGAGCACCAGAGCCTCAACCTGGCCCGGAGCCGCAGCGAGCACCGCCTGGCAGGCCGCCTCCGCCTCTGTCGTGCGACCCAGAGCCCGCAGCGCCACAGCCAGACTCACTCGGGCGAACGGGTAGTCTGGACGCAGGGCAAGTGCGTGCCGATAGCTCTCGACCGCCTCAACCAGGTGGCGCAGCTCGAACAGCGTGTTGCCCAGACCGCAATACGTTTCCGCTCTCTGCGGGCCGATCTCCCCCGCCTCGCGATAAAGCGACAGAGCTTCGCGTCGTTGCCCGACATCTCGCAATACGCTCGCGAGATTGGTGAGCGCCTCGACCGAGCGCGGCTGCAAGGTGAGCGCTTGGCGCAGACTTGCGACCGAACGCTCGCGTTCTCCGAGTCCCGACAGGCAAAGCCCCAGAACGCTGTGCGCTCTGCTGAGCACGGGATCGATCGCGATGGCTCGCTCGCTGCACGAGGCTGCCGCGCGCAGCTCCCCGAGTTGTCGCAGGGCATCGCCCAGGTTGCACAGCACTTGGGCGTCCTGCGGGCGGCCCGCCAGCGCCACTCGGTAGCACTCGACTGCTTCGGCGCAGCGACCGAGCGCGAGGAATGCATTGCCGAGATTGTTGTGCACGTGCGCCGGCAGCGGATCGATCCGCAGCGCCCGTTGATAAAGGTCGATCGCCTCCTCCCGTCTACCGAGCGCTGCCGCGGCATCGGCGGCTTCGACCAGTGCCTCGGCGTCGTCGGGGCGCAGCGCCAGAGTGCGGTGCAGGGTTGCGAGCGCCTCCGACCATTGACCGGCTGCGAGCAGCGCCGAGCCGAGATTGCTCTGTGCTTCGGCGTCACCCGGCATCAGCTCCACCGCCCGCCGCAGCGCCGGCAGAGCATTCTTTCCCTGGCGCACCAGCGCCACGCTCAGGATCTTCCAGACCATACCGGTCGCCGGGTAGGCCTTGAGCAAGACGAGCGCGCGCTCCTCGGCCTCTGTCAGTCGCCCCTGATCGATGAGCGCGCCCAGCCGGCCGAGCTCCTGCGGGCTCAGCGAGGCCGAGGATGGCGTGCCAGGATCCAACGGTCTCGCGTACGCCGGACGAGGAGCCCCGCGCGCAGCACCGCAGCAGTGCTTGTAACGCTTGCCGCTGCCGCAGGGACAGGGGTCGTTCCGACCCAGTTTCGTATTCTCAATCACGATATCGCATCAGGGCGTCACCGAGCGCATTTTGCAGCGACTCGAGCCAAGGCGCGAAGTTCTTCCATTGATCGAGTCCTTCGCGATTCACCGCGCGCCGCACTTGCTCGGAGCTCGCCGTGCGCACGCTCCGTTGGGTCTCGTGGAACGCGAGGCATTGCGGCTCGAACTCGAGCCCGCAAAACTCGAGCATCCGCCGTACGCTGTATTCGAGGTTCTCGACGACGTCCTCGTGCTGCACGCGCAGGATGCGTCCTGGAAGCGCTGCGTCCCAGTGACCCATGAGCTCGAGGTAGGTTCGATAGTAGCGCGCGATGTCCTCGATGCTGTAGGTGAACTCCTGGCCGTGCGCGAAGAGCTGCTTGAAGTTGCTGAAGCAACAGGCCATCGGCTCGCGCCGCGCATCGATGATGCGGGCGTTGGGTAGAATGAGATGAATCAGCCCGAGGTGCCGAAAGTTATTCGGCATCTTGTCGATGAAGAACGGCCGGCCGGTGCGGTAAACGCGGGTCTGGGTGAGGTACTGCTCCCCCAGTTGGGCGAAGTCTTCGACCCCGAGCTGCGCGAGGATGCTGGGGTAGCGGGAATTCGCGTAATCCCGGCCCCGCAGGTGGCTCGCGATCTGCTGCACATTGGACAGCTCCTGGGTCCCCTCGACCTGCGAATGGGAGGCGAGGATCTGCTCGAGCAGGGTCGAGCCCGCGCGCGGCAGCCCGACGATGAAGATCGGATCGGGAGCCGTCGCGCCCCAGCCGTCGCGGCTGGCAAAGAACTCCCGCGTGCAGACCGCGATCTGCTCCGCCGTGTTGCGCTCGATCATCTCCGGTCGGTATCGGCACTCGGGGTGCTTCAGGCGATTACCGAGCTCGTAGTAACGATAAGACTCGGCGAACCGGCCACGATCCTCGAGCGCCTTCGCCAGCGCGAAGCAGAGGTGATACCGGTCGACGGACCCAGTCGCTGGCGCATCGAGCGCAGCCCGGACCTGCGCCAGCTCCGCGTCCGAGAAGCGATAGGTCTTGAGGTTCGCGAGACTCCAATAGGCATCGCCGAAGTCGGGTCGACATTGCGCGGCCCGGTGGTAGGCCCCGATCCCCTGCTGAGCACTCCCCAGCGTCTTCAGCGCGTGACCGATCGACAGATGCACCTCGGCATCCTCCTCGGCCCTGCCGCAGAGAAGCGAGCCGTACAGCTCAACGGCGCGCTCGTGCTCGCCCAGCCCCGCGGCGCAGGCCCCCTCCAGCATCGTCAACCCGCGGCCATCCGGATCCCGGATGTCAGGACCCTCCTCGCGCAGCCGCGCGAGCTGACGGCGCGCCTCCTCGTGTTTGTGCAGCTCGACGAGCACATGGGCGTATTCGCGCCGCGCGGCGCGGTAGGTCGGCGCCCGCTCGAGCACGGCCTGCAGCAGGATCTCCGGATCGTCGTAGACCTTGCGTGCGATCCCAATGCGCGCCAGCAGCCGCATGCCCTCGATGTGATCACCGTTCCGAATGAGCCACGAGCGCACGAGAGCTTCGCTGGCATCCCAGTCATCGTCTTCGAACAGCGCGGTCGCCGTCACGATCTCTTGCGGGATTGTGCGCAGCGTTGCCACTTGGCTCGCCGCGGTCGCAGCGTCGCCGGCTTGTCCCGAGAGGCGGTAGAGGCCCTCGAGCATGCTCCAGCTGCTCAGCAGCGCGTGATTGAGATTCACGGCCGTCAGAAAGGCCTCGATGGCTGCGGGGGCCTGCCGTAGCTCGACGAAGCAGCGGCCGCGTTCCTCGTGGAGCCGGCTAAAACGTGGATGATGCTGCTCGAGCGTCGTGAGTGTCGCGAACGCCTCGGGAATCTGCTTGAGCTGACGCTGCGCGAGGGCCGTGAAGAGGAGCGCCTCGCGCTGCGCCGGCTCGCGCGCGAGCAGTGCCTGGCCGGCGGTGAGTACTTCGGCGAACTTGCGCTCCAGCAGCAGCGCGCGCAGCGTCGCCACCTCGGAGGCTATCGTTCGGTTATCCGGCCGCGGATCAGTCGTCGGCACGACCTCCGGCTCGGCATTGATCGAGTCCATGCACGCTCGAAAGAGGAGCGGACCTCGTAGTCCGCCCCTTCAAGTGTACCGCATTCGCCCAGCCCGAGACGGCGCTGGGCCGGGCAGGATGCCCGGATCCAGCGCTGCAACTAGAAGTGATACCCGACCGAGAACTCGAGAACCCGCGGCCGCAGCGGCGTTTCCGACTCGATGAACTGCCCCGACGTGATGTTCGACGGACCGTACTGGTTCGTCAGATTCTTCGCCGAGAACGTTGCAGTCCACTGATCCTTGACCACGCCGATCGCCGCGTCATACGTCGTATAGCTCGGGATGTTGTAGCGCAGGAGCGTCGTGGTCGGCGGGTTCTCGCTCGGGAGGTAGCCGGACGTGAAACCGGTCGGCTCGTTGTTCATCGGGCCCATGTGGCTCGCCCCGATCCAGGCATAGGGGCGCCATCCGTTTGCCAGCGTCCAGGCGTAGCGCAGTCGCAGGTTGAACATCCAGGGCGGCGAGTATGCGGGGGTACCGCCCAGAACGCCCAAGGGGTTGTCGTACGCCAGCGGTGAACCGCCGGTGGCGGGTACCGCCTCCGTGATGCAGGCGCCCGCGGGCGTCGGATTGTTGGCCGTCTTGGAGACCGACGACACCACACCCGCCGAGGTCAGGCAAGGAGAGCTCGACTGCGAGGTGGAATTCAGCGAGCTCGAGCCGTCGATGCTCAACCCTTCCCAGATGCGGGCCGCGAACTGGACCTCGAAGCCCTTGATGTCGTAGCTCGGGCCATTCGTGTTGAAGGTCGTGTTGCCAAGGAACTCCGGGTCGAACAACGACACGATGACGCTGTTCCACTGCATGTAGTACGCCGATACGTTGAAGATCACCCGATTATCGAACAACTCGGTCTTTACGCCGATCTCGTTGTTGACCAGGGTGTCCGAGTTGTAACCCGCGGGCTTCAGGTACTGATCGGTGTCCTTGCCGCCGTTGGCCGGCAATTCGGCCCCCAGGTAGACCGACCCGTCCGTCAGCGAATCGGTGCGGTTGAAGCCGCCGGGACGGAACCCCTGCGACCAGGTGTAGTACGCCATCACATCGGGCGTGACATGCCAGGTGAGATTCGCGCGGCTGCGGAATCCATGCTCGCTCTTGTGCAGGTTGATCGGAAAGCCGCAGAGCCCTGCCTGGACGCACACGCCGTTCGCATGATCGACGACGAGTCCGGTGCTCGTACTCTCGCTGTAGTACTCCGACCCCTCCTCGTACTCCTCGTAGGAGTACCAGCGGGTGCCGGCGGTGATCGTCAGAGTCTTCGGGATGATGTCGAAGTCGGCCGAGCCAAAGAGCGCCGTCTGCTTGTAGCCGCGCTGCTCATCCTCGCCGAAGGCAGTGTCCGTTCCGGTTCTGAGTGCCGAATCGCTGGCGTATGCCCCGGGGACCGGGCCCACGGCCGAGAGGCAGTCCGCGCCGCCTGCTGCCTCGGCGGCGAGATTGGCGGCATCGCACTGCGGGATGGCCAGGTAATTGAAGTCCTGCTCGTCGTCGAGGTTGAACTTTTCCCAGTAGGCGCCGAAGAGTCCGCGCAGGCGGTAGTCGGTCGGTGTACTGATGCGCAGCTCATTGCTGAAGTGCTGGTTCGAAACGGCGTCATGCCAATCGCCGACCGGTGCATAGCACTGCAGGCTCTTGCCGGTGAGCGATGCAAAGTTCGACGAGTTGAAATAGCCCGCGCCCGGGCCGATGCATCCATACCAGGAGCCGCGCGCGCTGCGCTCGTAGTTCGAGTAGTCCTGAACCCCGTCGATGTGCCGGACCATGTAGCTGCCGGTGTAGACGATGCTGAGGGGACCTGTTTGGCCATTGACCGTCCAGGCCGTGCTCTCGTAGCGGTCATTGTTGTGGGCCGGCGTGAAGGCCTCGAGCTCGTACTGTCCGAGCACAGCCCCGTCGGAAGCCTGCGGATACGTGTAGAAGTAGCCGTCCGACTGCATGTTCTGGTAGTTCTGCTCGAGCAGGACGTTCCATTGATCGTTGATCTTCCACAATGCTTCGAGCCGCGCGCCACCGTAGGTCACCGGATTGGTGGCGGCCCCGACCAGGTCCGCGTTGTTGGCGGTGGGATTGCCGCCGATGGTGGCTGGAATGGAGTCCGCTACATAGCTGATCGTGCCCGGCACGTTGTTGATGTAGCCGCCCTGATGATCATTGAAAAATGCCGCTCGCAGCGCGAAAGTTCCCGGGATGATCGGCACGTTGAGCACGGCGTTGAGATTGTTGTTGGGATCGCCGTGGGCCGTGACGCCATAACCCGCATTGAACTCGCCCGTGGTCGCATCGAGATCCGGCTTGTTCGTGATGTAGCGGATGGCGCCGGCCTCGGCGCCACCACCGAAGAGCGTGCCTTGCGGTCCCTCGAGGACCTCGACGCGCTGCATGTCGACCATGTAGACATCGAGGTTGCGCGCCGGGAACTGCATCGACTGCTCGTCGAGGTAGACCGCCACGTTGGGAAACGCCGCCGTGGTCGACTGGGATTGGTTGCCCGAGCCGATACTGCCGAGGCCGCGCATGAAGATGTTGCCGGTGCCGGGCCCGTTACCACTGAAGGTGACGTTGGGCGTGTACTTGAACAGGTCGTACTCGTTCTGCACGCCGAGCTGCTGCAGCTGCACGCCGCTGATCGCCTGCACGGTGAGCGGCACGTCCTGCACCGACTCCGCGCGGCGTGTCGCCGTCACGGTGATCTGCTGAAGTTGCAGTGACGCAGTCGACGTACTGGTATCGGTAGCCGCAGTGGCATCAGTAGCTTGCTGTGCGTGGGCAGGCACCCAGGCGCAGGCAGTCAGCGCTGCCGAAATTGCGTACGCGATCTGTCGATTACGATTCTGGTTCGATTTCATTCGATGACCTCGGCAGGTGCGAATTTGTTGTCTTCCCTGCAATAGACGAGCCCGCTGGCGCCGCCGGAGGCCCCTCGCTCCGGCTCAATCAGTCGATGCTCCCGTAATCGCGGCGCCGCGGCTTGTGAGTTCGCGACGCGCGGGTTGCGGATTTACGACACATTGCAGCTCGTCTGGACTCAGGTTTCCACAGGGCTCGCCAGCGCAAAAGCCGAGAATTTCTATGGGCCCATCGGAAAAAGGCATGCCGCCTCGAGCCCGCGCCGGTCTGCGCGGAGCTATGCTGCCACGATCGATGGGGGAATTCGACTACATCATCGTCGGGGCCGGCTCCGCCGGCTGCGTGCTGGCCAACCGCCTGACCGCTAGCGGCAGCCATCGCGTACTGCTCCTCGAGGCCGGCGGCAGCGATTCCAGCCCCTGGATCCGGGTACCGGTCGGCTATGCGCGCACTTTCACCGACCCGCGTTACAACTGGATGTACCAGACGGAGCCCGAGCCCGCACTGGAGAATCGCATTGCCCACTGGCCGCGCGGCAAGGTGTTGGGCGGGTCGAGCTCGATCAACGCGATGGTATTCGTACGGGGGCAGCCGTCGGATTACGATGACTGGCGCGATGCAGGAAATCCCGGCTGGGGATGGCAGGATGTGCTGCCCTCCTTCCGCAAGCTCGAGGATCACGCCTGGGGCGCTTCGGAATATCACGGTGCGGGTGGGCCGGTGCATGTTCACGATCCATCCGCCGCAGTCCATCCGCTCTGCAAGAACTTCCTCGGGGCCTGTGCCGAGAGCGGCATTGCCCTCACCCGCGATTTCAACGGCGCCCAGCCGGAAGGTGCCGGCCTCTGGCAGGTCACGATCCGCGACGGCGTGCGTGTCTCGAGCGCGAGCGCCTACCTGCGGCCAGTGTTGCGCCGCCGCAACATCGAGGTTGCGACCGGCACGCGCGTGACTCGGGTGCGCTTTTCCGGCGCCGCGGCCACCGGCGTGGAATACCTGCGCGCCGGCTCGCGGCTGACCGCGACCGCCCGCCGCGAAGTGATCCTCTCGGCCGGCGCGATCGGCTCGCCGCAGCTTCTAGAGCTGTCCGGAGTCGGCGATCCAGAGCTGCTGCGGCAGCTCGAGATCCCGTTGGTCGCCCCCCTCGCCGCCGTCGGCAATGGGTTGCAGGATCACGTTTGCGTATCCTATTTCTACCGTTCCAAGGTGCCCACGCTCAATGACGAGCTCGCGCCCTTTCTCGGCAAGGCGCGAGCCGCCCTGCGCTATGCCCTGCGGCGGGATGGTCCGCTGGCGATGAGCGTCAACCAGGCTGGCGCCTTCGTGCGCAGCCGCCCGGAGCTCGGCCGACCCAACCTGCACATCTACTTCAATCCGGCGAGCTACAGCACCACGGTGAGCGGCCCGAAGCGCCGGCTGCTCAACCCCGACCCGTTTCCGGGGTTTCTCATGTCGTTCAACACCTGTCGGCCGACGAGCCGCGGCAGCGTGCACCTGCGCAGCCGCGATCCGTTGTCGAGCCCCGCGATCAGACCCAACAGTCTGTCGACGCCGGAGGACATCGCGGATGTGTACGACGGAGCGCGCATGCTGCGGCGGATTGCCGCCGCCAAGTCGCTTGCAGCCGTGATCGAGTCGGAGCTGGCGCCCGGAGCGGGGACCCGCTCCGACGCGGAAGTCCTTCAGGACTTCCGCCACCGCGGGGGCTCGGTGTTCCACCCGTGCGGCACCTGCGCCATGGGCCCGGACGGCAACACCTCCGTCGTCGATCCTCGCCTGCGGGTGCATGGCGTGGCCAACCTTCGCGTGGTCGATGCCTCGACATTTCCGACGGTCACTTCCGGCAATATCAATGCGCCGACGCTGATGTTGGCCGAGAAGGCGGCCGATCTCATTCTGGAGGATGCCACCGCGTGAATGAGCTAGGCGCTGACCTCGATTCCAGGGCCGCGCCTGAGGAGCCCCGCGCGCCAGGCGCTACCACCTCGCTCGCGGAACGCTGGTATGTCGCGATCACGATGTGCGTGGTCTACACCCTGAGCATCTGCGACCGCTACTCGATTTCGACCGTGCTCGAGCCGATCCGCAAAGAGCTGCATCTTTCCGATGCCAACATCGCGTTCCTGACCGGGGTATCGCTGGCGATCTTCTATGTCATCTTCGGCTTCCCGCTCTCCTGGCTGATCGACCGCAAGAGCCGCCGCGCCATCATCGGCGCTTGTCTCATCGCCTGGTCGGCGCTCACGGTCGCAACCGGATTGGCGCGAAACTACTGGCAGCTCCTGGGCGCGCGCATCGGCGTCGGGGTCGGCGAGGCTGGCGGCACGCCCGGGGCCAACTCGATGCTGTCGGATTACTTCCCGGCGGCACGCCGGCCGATGGCCCTGCAGGTGTTCTCGCTCGGCGCGCCGATCGGCGCCTGGCTCGGCTCGCAGGTCGCGGGGACGATCGCCTATCGGCTCGGCTGGCGCACCATGTTCCTCGCGCTCGGGATACCGGGGATCCTGATCGGCGCCCTCGTTCTGCTCACGATCCGCGAGCCGTCCCGCGGCTGCCTCGACCGCGGCAAGGACTGTCATGCCGCGACGCCCTTCCTCGAGACGATGCGCTTCATGCTGCGCCAGCCTTCCGCGGTGCATCTGATCATCGGCAGCTCCGTGGTCGCGTTGTGGGGCTGGGGCCTGATGTGGTGGACGCCCGCTTTTCTCATGCGCAGCTATGGACTCAACGTCGAGCAGGCCGGCGCCATGCTCGGTCCCATCCACCTGATCGGCGGCAGTCTGGCGATGGTGGGGAGCACATGGCTGCTGTCCAGGCCGTGGCTCTCGAGCCCGCGGCGCATCCTGCGCCTCATCGGTGTCAACGTCGCGCTGGCGACGGTCGTGACGGCCGTGATCTATTCCACCCATTCACTCGCCCTCACGCGGGCGCTCTTCTGGCTCTACATTCCTTCCATCTATGTCTACATCGGTCCCGGCTTCGGCATCCTGAACAACCTGGCGCGGCCGGGTATGCGGGCCGTGTACTGCGCCACCGTGCTGTTCACGGCCAACCTCGGCAATCTCATCATCGCGCCGCAGATGGTCGGGCTCCTGAGCGACGTGTTCGCGCCCCACCACATTGCCGACGCAGAGTCTCTGCGGCTCGCCATGTTGTGTCTGGTACCCACGGGATTCTGGGCGGCCTGGCACTACTTCCTGTCGGCCCGCCACGTGCTCGCCGACGAGCGGCGCGTGGCGGTCGCAAGCGCCGCGGCAGTGTAGGCTCAGGTCAACGGCGGCGCACCGCCCTCGGCGGTACGCTTTGCGATGAGCTCATCGAGAGCCTCGGTACAGGCAGTCGCCGTGGGCGGGGCGGCGAATTCGGCGAGGACCTGCTTCCACTTGGCGTGCGCGCGGTCGGTGGCGGTGAGCGAGCCGCGCTCCGTCCAGGTGCCGAAATTCGACCAATCAGCGATCATCGGCTCGTGGAATGCGGTGCGGTAGCGCGCCATGGTGTGCGCCGCCGCGAAGAAATGGCCGCCTGGCTGCACCTCGGCGATCGCTTCATATCCCAGTGCATCCTCGTCCGCCGCCGGCGGCGTACAAAGCTCGGCGAGCATCTGCAGCGTCTCGATGTCCGTCATGCACTTCTCGTAGGAATTCGTCAGTCCGCCCTCCATCCAGCCGGCCGCGTGCAAACACACGGTCGCGCCCGCGAGCACGCTGGCCCAGAGCGAGAACTGGGTTTCGAGGGCCGCCTGCGCATCCACCACGTTGGCGGCGGTGCCGGCGCCGGCGCGCCAGGGCAGACCGACGAGGCGCGCGAGCTGACCGGCTCCCAACGTGGCCTGCAGGTGCGTCGGCGTCCCAAACGCAGGCGATCCCGACTTCATATCGACGTTGGATAAAAAACTGCCATAGAGGAGCGGCGCGCCCCGGCAGGCGAGCTGCGCGAGCGCGATGCCCGCCAGCGCCTCCGCATGTTGCAACGTCAGGGCTCCCCCGATGGTGATCGGCGCCATGGCGCCGGCAAGGCAGAACGGCGTCATGATCACCGGCTGGCCATGCCGCGCGAAATCGATGATGCCCTGCGCCATCGACCGGTCGAGCATGCGCGGCGAGTTGCTGTTGATCACCGTGTAGGTGTGGGCACGCTTGCGGAACTCTTCCTCGGACTGGCCGCGCGCCAGGCGGATCATCTCAAAGCTATCCTCGACCTGGGCCGTGCCTCGCGCCATCACGATCGGCATTTTGTCCGAGAGCGTCAGCTGCGCCCGCATCATGGCGTAGTGGCGCAGATGGACCGACACGTCCTGCGGCTCCGTATGGTTGCCGAGCACCTGCAGCACGTCGAAGTGTTGGCTGATCTTGACGAGATCGATGAAGTCGCTGAGTTGGCCCGGGCGGCGCCCGCGATCGAGATCGCTCACGTTCGGGCAGCTCGAGCCGCCGATGAAGACGAGCGAGCCGGCCGCGAACTCGACGGTACGTCCCGGGTCGCCGCCGAACCCCTCGAACGAGCGCGGACAGCTCTCGAGGGTCGCCGCGATGATGTCCCGGCCGAGCCGCACGATCTCGGTGCTCTCGTCGACCAGGGCGCCCGCGCCGGCATAAAGCGCGCGCGCTTCCGGCAGCAGCACCTTGATGCCGAGCGTCTCGAGAACCTTCAAGGCATTCTCGTGCATCGACGCCACGGCGTCGTCGGAAAATACCGCTTGCGGAATGAAGGGATTGCGCAATCGCCGATACGAGGTCGCACGGGCGGAGCTGGGGGGCCGGGTCCCCTGACCGGATTGCCGTCGGTTCTGGCGCATGGTCCCACTATAGACAACCGCACGGCATGCACCGATCGCAAAAACTCATACGCTGATCGCGCCGGCGCATTCCAGTAGAATCTTCCAACAATGGGCGCTATCGCAGCTACCTGGCAACTGCTCCTCGGCATGGGCATCCTGATGCTCGGCGCGGGGCTGCAGGGCACCGAGATCAGCCTGCGCGCGACGCTCGAAGGGTGGCCCGCGCCGCTCATCGGCGTGGTGATGTCGTGCTACTACGTCGGCTATATGTTCGGCACCGCACTGGCTCCGCGCCTCGTGCGGCGGGTCGGCCACATCCGGGTATTCGCCGCGATGGCGGCGCTCGCGTCAGCGGCGATCCTGGCCCAGGGCCTCTTCATCGCGGCACTGCCATGGGCGCTGCTGCGCGGCCTCTCGGGGCTCGCCTTCGCCGGGATTTACGTGGTGGCCGAGAGCTGGCTCAACGACCGCTCGAGCCGTGCCACCCGCGGCAGCCTCCTGGCCGTCTACATGGCGGTGCTCTACATCGGCCTCGGCAGCTCACAGTTCCTGCTGATCCCGGCGGATCCGCGTACCACGACGCCTTTCATGCTGGTAGCGATCCTGATCTCGCTCGCCATCGTGCCCATCGTGGTCGCGGCGCAATATGCGCCCGAGATCGCCCTGCCGCAGAAGGTCCGATACCGCGATCTCTACCGCGACTCGCCGCTCGGCGTGGTGGCCGTGACGGTTGCGGGCATGGTGACGGCGAACGTCTACTCGATGGGCCCGGTGTACGCCAGGCTGAGCGGACTCGACACCTCGGGTGTGGCTACGTTCATGGGCGTCAGCGTCCTTTCCGCCGTGGTCATGCAGTTGCCCGTCGGCCGCCTCTCCGACCGCATCGACCGTCGGACGGTGATCGCCTGGATTTGCGTCCTGGCGACGTTGAGCGCCGCAGTGCCCACCGCCTTCCGGGACCTGCCGCACGGGCTCGTCCTGGTGCTCGCCGCGGTGTTCAGCGGTCTCGCCTTCACGCTGTACGGGTTGAGTGTGTCCCATGTCAACGACCATCTCGAGCCCGCGCAGATGGTGGCCGCAAGCAGCGCCCTGCTCAGACTCAACGGCATCGGCGCGGCGTTGAGCCCGGTGCTGGTGGGCAGCCTGATCGCGCGCTTCGGCCCGCCGGCCTATTTTGGCAGTCTCGCCGGCCTCACCGGCCTGCTCTGCATCTACAACCAGTGGCGCAAGATGCGCCGCCGGCCGCCGCCGCCGGAGCGCAAGCAGCCGTTCGGGCCGGGCAAGAGCATCGCCTAAAGCCGTTATCTCGTATTTGCATAATACGTCGCAATTTCGCATGGTCAGGGCGTCGTGCCTGTCGCCTGCGGACATGCTAGCGTCGTAAATTCACCGCATTCGACGGCCCCCCTCGGCTACCATTTTTCTCGAGGGCGCACGCCCCAAATTCGAGGACCGAGCATGCCAGAGCAGTCCGAGTTCAACCTGCGCGACTTGAACGACCAGGAGCTCACCGAGCAGGTTCACGATGACCTCTACAACGGGTTGCGCAGCGAGGTCGTGGAGGCGACGAATATCTTCCTCGAGCGCGGCTGGGGCGCGGAGAAAGTGCTGAACGATGCGCTCGTCGAGGGCATGAGAATCGTCGGCATCGACTTCCGCGACGGGATCCTGTTCGTCCCCGAGGTGCTGCTCGCGGCCAACTCGATGAAGGGGGGAATGGAAATTCTGCGCCCCCTGCTCGCGGAAACCGGCGCCGAGCCCATCGGCAAGGTCGTCATCGGCACGGTCAAAGGCGACATTCACGACATCGGCAAGAACCTGGTGTCGATGATGCTCGAGGGCGCCGGCTTCGAGGTGATCGACCTCGGCATCAACAACTCGGTGGAGAAATATCTCGACGCGCTCGAGAAGCACAAGCCCGACATCCTCGGCATGTCGGCGCTGCTCACGACCACCATGCCTTACATGAAAGTCGTGATCGACAAGATGCGCGAGCAGAACATTCGTGACGACTACATCGTGCTGGTCGGCGGCGCGCCCCTCAACGAGGAGTTCGGCAAGGCCGTCGGCGCCGACGCCTATTGCCGCGACGCGGCCGTCGCGGTCGAGACGGCGAAGAGCCTGATCGCCGCGCGCCGGTCCGCGCACGCCGCCTGAGGCCGACAGAGACCAAGCGGAGTGGATGGGTGGATACGGCACGCGGCACGCTGATCATCGCCTGCGGAGCGCTCGCGCGAGAGATTGCGGAGTTGCGCCGGGTGAATGGCTGGACTGCCGTCGATGTCTGCTGTCTGCCACCCGAGCTGCACAATCGTCCGGAGCGCATCGCCCCGGCGGTGCAGGAAAAGATCCGCGCCCACCGCAGCGAGTACCGCAGCATTTTCGTTGCCTACGCGGACTGCGGCACCGGCGGCAGATTGGATGCGGTGCTCCTGGAAGAAGGCGTGGAACGGTTGCCGGGCGCCCACTGTTATGAGTTCTTCGCGGGCGCGCGCGCCTTCGCGGAATTGGCGGAAGCGGAGCTCGGGACCTTCTACCTGACGGATTTCCTCACGCGCCACTTCGAGCGGCTGGTGGTCCGGGGGCTCGGCATCGATCGCCACCCGGAGCTCGCGCAGGAGTACTTCCGCAACTACCGCAAGCTGGTGTACCTCGCGCAGACCCGCTCCGCGACTCTCCTCGAGCAGGCGCGGCAGATTGCCTCCAGGCTGGGCCTCGCCTTCGAACATCGGCACACGGGCTTCGGCGAGCTCGGTACCGCCCTCACGGCGCTCGCCGCCGATGCCGACCGGATACCGACATGGCAAACCTGATCATCATCTCCTGGCGTGACATCCCGGCGCAGGTGGTCGTGCGGAAAGGCCGCGAGACCGCCAAGGCGCCATTGTCGCCGCGATTCCAGGAGGCGGTGGACCGCGCCGCGATGCGCGCCGGCCGAGGCAGCTCCGACGCCTACCTGGCCGACTGGAAGCGCAGCCCTCCCCGGCCGTGCGGTGACGATATGGCCGCGGAGGTAGCCGCGGAAGCCGCGCGTATTGAGGCTCGATACACCGACGAGCATCTCGAGCGGCTGGTGAAGTCCAAGGGCGTCGATCCGGACGCGGCTTCGGGCGATGCCGCCGCGACGGAACCGGCCGGTGCTTGATGTACAGCGTACGCCTGTGGTCGGTACGTCATGCGCGCGGTCTCAACAGCTTCTACCGCGGGTTTGAGCGCGCTCTGACCGCGCTGCATCCGCTATTCAAGCGCATCGGGTACCAGCGACTCGAGCGTCCCGTCGCGGTGCTCGAGCACTCGGTCAAGGGGCTGTTGTTCGATTGCCGGATGTGCGGCCAGTGCATCCTGAGCTCGACCGGCATGTCTTGCCCCATGAACTGTCCGAAGAACCTGCGCAACGGACCCTGCGGCGGAGTACGCGCCAACGGTAACTGCGAGGTTCGACCGGACATGAAGTGTGTCTGGAATCTGGCCGTCGCCGGCAGCGCCCGCATTCCCGGTGGCACGGAGGCGCTGAGCCACGTTCAGCTGGCGCTCGACCGGCGTCTCACCGGAAAATCATCCTGGCTGCGTGTGGCGCGCGAGCACGCCGGAGACAGCACTTGATCTTCGAGGATGAGCCGGTACCTGGCTATCCGCTGCCGATTCTGCCAGGCCATACCTCGCCGGGTCGGTTTGAGCGGGTGCTACGGGCCCGGCAGTTCGCGGTAACTACGGAGATGGCGCCGCCCGACTCCGCGGACCCTGAGGAGGTCTACCGGCGCGCGCGCATCTTCGACGGTTATGTCGACGCCATCAACGCCACTGATGGCAGCGGAGCCAACTGTCATATGTCGAGCGTCGCTGTCTGCGCGCTCCTGACGCGGACGGGTTACGCCCCGGTCATGCAGATCTCCTGCCGTGACAAGAACCGCATCGCGATCCAGGGCGACATCCTGGGCGGCGCCGCGATGGGCGTATGCAACATCCTGTGCCTGACGGGCGACGGCGTACAGGCAGGCGACCACCCGCAGGCGCTGCCGGTGTTCGACCTAGACGCGATGTCCTTGCTCGAGACCGCCCGCACCATGCGCGACGAGCATCGCTTCCTGAGTGGACGCAAGCTCACCTATTCGCCGCGAGTGCTACTCGGAGCGGCGGAGAATCCTTTCACTCACCCGACGCAGTGGCGCGCGGACCGGCTCGCGAAAAAAGTGGCCGCCGGAGCGCAGTTCATCCAGACGCAATACTGCTACGACGTGCCGCTGCTCAAGGCCTTCATGCGTCGTATCGAGGACTTGGGCGTTCTGGAGAAGGTCTTCATCCTGGTCGGTGTGGGTCCGCTGCGCTCCGCCAAGACGGCGGAATGGATGCGCACGCACGTCCCCGGCCTGCACATTCCCGATGCCGTCGTCGCGCGTTTGGCGGGCGCCGCCGACGCCGCCCGTGAAGGTCGCAATCTCTGCGTCGAGCTGATCCAGGAGATCCGTTCCGTGCCCGGCGTGAGCGGCGTCCATGTGATGGCCTATCGGCAGGAAGACAGTGTCCCCGAAATGATCGAACGTTCCGGAGTGCTCGGCGGGCGCGTCCCGTGGTATCCCGGCCGCGACCCGCAACGCAACTCCAACAGGCTGGCCTCTTAACGTCTTCTTTCGGCGCCGGAGATGTAATGACCGACACCATCATCAGCTCTGCAACCCGCGAAGTCGTCATCGGCTTCGAGCGTCCGTTCGTCATGATCGGCGAGCGAATCAACCCGACCGGGCGCAAGATTCTGGCGGCGGAAATGTCCGCCGGGGACTTCAGCCGGGTGGAAGCCGACGCGCGGGCGCAAGTTGCCGCGGGCGCCCAGATGCTCGATGTGAACGCCGGCATCCCGCTGGCCGACGAGCCGGCAATACTGGCGAAAGCCGTGCAGCTCGTGCAGTCCATTACCGACGTGCCGCTGTCCATCGACTCCTCGATCGTCGCCGCGCTGGCGGCGGGTCTCGCCGTCTACAAGGGCAAGCCGCTCGTCAATTCCGTCACCGGCGAGGACGAGCGTCTGGAATCGGTCCTGCCGCTGGTGAAGAAATACGGCGCCGCGGTGGTGGCGATCTCCAATGACGAGACCGGGATCTCCGAGGACCCGGACGTGCGCTTCGAGGTGGCGAAGAAGATCGTCCATCGCGCGGCTGACTACGGCATCCCGGCATCCGATGTGGTGGTCGATCCGCTCGTGATGCCGGTCGGCGCCATCAACAGGGCGGCGGTGCAGGTGACGCATCTGCTGCGGCGCCTGAAACATGAGCTGAAGGTGAACACGACTTGCGGCGCCTCCAACATCAGCTTCGGGCTGCCGGCGCGCGAGGGCATTACCTCGGCGTTCCTGATCTCGGCGATCGGCGCCGGCATGACCTCCGCAATCATGAACCCGATGCACCTCGAGACGGTTCGGGCCGTCATGGGGGCGGACGTCATGATGGGACACGATCCGGACTGCATGCGCTGGATCCGCAAGTTCCGCGATGCGGCCCCGGCGCCGGGACCCGCGGGAGCGGCCCCAGCCGAGGGCGCCGCGCGCGGGCGGCGAGAGGGAGGCCATCGCCGCCGTGTCAGCTGAGCCGGACGCCCTCGTCGTCTTTACGCCTTCGGGCAAGCGCGGACGCTTCCCCGTCGGCACGTCGCTCCTGCAAGCCGCACGCTCGCTGGGGGTCGACGTCGACTCCGTATGTGGCGGCCGTGCCATCTGCGGCCGCTGTGAGGTGTTGGTCATGGAGGGTGAGTTCGCCAAGCACGGCGTCACCTCCCGGCCTGAAAACCTCACGGCAGCCGGCGCGGCCGAGGAGAATTCCGCCGGCCGCCGCCCTCTGCCGCCCGGCCACCGCCTCTCCTGTCAGGCGCGCATTCAGGGCGACCTGGTGGTGGACGTGCCGCCGACCAGCCAGGTGCACCGGCAGGTCATTCGCAAGGAGGCCGAGGCGCGCGCCATTACACTGGATCCGGTGGCGCGCCTGCATTACGTCGAGGTGCGCGAGCCCGACATGCACGATCCCTCGGGCGACCTGCAGCGCCTCGAGGAAGCCCTGCAGCGCGAGTGGCAGCTGACCGACCTCAGCTGCGACCTGCACATGCTGCAACGGCTGCAGCCGGCGCTGCGCAAGGGCGAGTGGAAGGTGACGGTCGCCGTGCACGGCGGCGAGCGGATCATCGGCGTCTGGCCGGGCTTTCACGAGCTGGCGCTCGGGCTCGCCGTGGATATCGGCTCCACCACCATCGCCGCTCATCTCTGCGATCTCGAGTCCGGCGAGGTGCTGGCCTCGAGCGGCGTGATGAACCCGCAGATCCGATTCGGCGAGGATCTGATGAGCCGCGTCTCCTATTCCATGATGCATCCGGGCGGGGCGCAGCAGATGACTGCCGCGGTGCGCGAAGCGCTCAATCGGCTCGCCGCCGACGTTGCGCGTCAGGCGAAAGCGCACACTGATAACATTCTCGAGGTAACGCTGGTCGGTAACCCGATCATGCATCACCTGCTGCTCGGCATCGACCCGGTGGAGCTCGGAGGCGCGCCTTTCGCGCTCGCGACCGACGAGGCCCTGGAGTTTTGGGCCACGGAGATCGGCCTGCACTTGCACCGCGGTGCGCGGGCGTATGCTCTGCCCTGTGTTGCCGGACATGTCGGGGCGGATACGGCGGGCATGGTCCTGGCTGAGCGGCCGGACCTTAGTGAGGCCGTGACGCTGCTGGTCGACGTCGGCACCAACGCTGAGATCGTGTTGGGCAACCGAGAGCGCTTGCTCGCCTGCTCGAGCCCGACGGGCCCGGCGTTCGAGGGCGCGCAGATCAGCTGCGGCCAGCGCGCCGCGCCCGGGGCGATCGAGCGCGTACGGATCGACCCGGCGACCCTGGAGGCGCGATTCAAGGTCATCGGCTCCGACCTGTGGTCGAATCAGCCGGGCTTCGCTGAGTCCGTCCAGGCCACGGGGGTCACCGGAATCTGCGGCTCGGGCATCATCGAAGTCATCGCCGAGATGTTCCTGACGGGCATCATCAGTCAGGACGGGGTCGTCGATGGCGAGCTCGCTGCACGCAGTCCGCGCGTCGTGCCGCAAGGCCGCACGTTCGGTTACGTCGTCCACGAGGGTGCGCAAACGCTCACCGTGACCCAGAACGACGTACGTGCCATCCAACTCGCCAAGGCGGCTCTGTACGCCGGCATCAGACTGTTGATGGATCGCTTCGGCACCGACCAGATCGACCGCATCCGATTGGCGGGCGCGTTCGGATCGCACATCGACGTCAAGTACGCCATGGTGCTCGGGATGATTCCGGATTGCGATCTGTCGCAGGTCTCATCCGCCGGTAACGCGGCGGGGACCGGTGCGCGCATCGCGCTGCTCGACTTCGACTCGCGCAGGACAATCGAGACGCTGGTGCACAAGATAGAGAAGGTCGAGACCGCCATTGAGCCCCGGTTCCAGAGCCACTTCGTCGAGGCGATGGGCGTTCCCCATTCGACGGCGTCCTATACCCACCTGCGCACAGCGGTGACGCTACCGGAGCGGAAGGCGCCGGCTCCTCGCGCGGGGGCTCGAGGTGCACGCCGCCGACCCACGGCCACCGCCGAGCCCACGGCTACGGCCACGAAAGATTCTTGAAATCGCCCCCTATGCCATGCTCCTCGGCATGATTCCCGACTGCGACCGCTCACAGGTCACGCTCGAGCAGTTCCGCCGCGAGGTGGCGAGCCCCCAGCCCACACCAGCAGGCGTTGCCATCGCCGCTGTTTCGGCCAGCTTCGCCCTGGGCCTGGTCGTGAAAGTGCTCGCTGTCACTGGGCGCCGCAACCCGCCCCCGACAGATACCGTCAGTATCGAGCCGCTGGTCGCCGCCGCGGAGGCGGCATCGCAACGCATCTTGCAACTGGCAGCCAACGACATCGCGGCATTCGAGGCGTACCTCACCGCCAGACGACTGCCACGCACCACCGAGTCCGAGCGCCAGGCACGGCAACAGGCCCTCGAGTCCTCGCTCCGCAGCGCAATCGATGTGCCGCTCGCGGCCGCGCAGGAGGCCGCTGCGGGCGTGCAGCTGTGCACCGAGGTGTCCGCTTTCGCGCCTCCCGCGCTGGTCGCCGATCTCGGCGTCGCCGCCACGCTCCTTGCTGGCGCCCTACGCAGTTTTCTGCTGTGCGCGCAATCCAACGTTCAACAGCTGGCACCGGAAGTTGTTTCGCTGCGCGAGCGGGTCGCAGCCGAGACGAAAAGGCATGAACGAGCGTTGCGCACGGCAGAGGCGCTGCTCGAGCGCATCCGGTCATAACAGCCGGCTCACGCAAGACCGACCACTCGTCCCGTGTCCAGATCCAGGTCGATATCGTAATAAGACGGGCGTGTTGGCAAGCCCGGCATGGTGCTCATCGTGCCAAGAAGCGGGTACAGAAAGCCCGCGCCGACGCTCGCGCGAACGTCCCGAACCGGAACGATGAAACCGGTCGGCGCCCCCTTGAGGCTCGGGTCGTGACTCACGCTGAGATGGGTCTTGGCCATGCAGATCGGCAAGTTGCCGAACCCCAGCCGCTCATAGAGTTGGATCTTCTTCTCGGCTTCCGGCAGGTATTCGACGCCGCCGCCGCCGTAGACCTCGCGTACGATGGTCTCGATCTTCGACTTGATGCCGGCGTCGAGCGGATAGAGGAACCGGAAGCTCCCCGGCTGCTCGCAGGCGGCGATCACGGCTCTACCGAGATCGGCCGCACCGGCGCCGCCTTCCGCCCAGTGGTTGGTCGCGACGGCATCGTAGGCGCCAGCCTGCACAGCCATCTTCCGCACCAGCTCGATTTCCGCGGGCGAGTCGTCTGCGAAGCGGTTCACCGCCACCACCACCGGAACTCCGAACAGCCGTGCACTGCGTATCATCCTGACGAGATTCGAGCAGCCGTTCTCGACGAGTCCGAGGTGCTCCATGGTGTAATCGGGATGCAGCGGTTGCCCAGCCGTGACTTTCGGGCCGCCGCCGTGCATCTTCAAGGCCCGGATCGTGGCGACCAACACCACGCAATTCGGTGTCAGGGCGCTGTAGCGGCACTTGATGTCGAAGAATTTCTCCATCCCCATGTCGGCGCCGAATCCCGCTTCCGTCAGCACGTATCCGTCCGCCCCCACGAGCTTCAGGGCGATCTGATCCGCGATGATCGACGAGTTTCCGTGCGCGATGTTGCCGAATGGGCCCGCATGGACGAACACGGGCGTTCCCTCCAGGGTCTGCAGCAGATTCGGCATGATGGTGTCCTTCATGAGCACCGTCAGCGCGCCACCCATACCCAGATCGTCCGCGGTGATCGCATCGCCGGCGCGACTCGTGCCGACCACGACGCGGCCCAACCGCTCGCGCATGTCGGCGAGGTCCGTGGTGAGAGCCAGGATCGCCATGATCTCGCTGGCAGCCGTGATGTCGAAACCGGTGACGCGGGTCAGCCCCCTCTCCTCGGGCCCCTGCCCGACCGTGATCTGACGCAGCACGCGGTCACTCGTATCGAGCACCCGCCGCCAGGTGATCGCGCCCGGATCGATTCCCAAGCGTGCGAAGCGGCTGCGCTGCTGGGGCGTCAGCCCGTTGGGGTCGGTGGCGGAGATCCCGAGCTTGCGCAGCCGCCGCAGCATCACGGGAGAAAACCGCCGGCTGCCGTCCTTCCCGGGCGGGCAGAGCCGGTCGAAAAGAGACTCGTCCGTCTGGGTCGACTCGTGCCATAACCGCGCGTCGAGCGCCGCCGCCAGCAGGTTGTTTGCCGCGGTGATCGCATGGATGTCGCCGGTGAGATGGAGATTGAGCTCCTCCATCGGAATGACCTGGCTGTAGCCGCCGCCCGCCGCACCGCCCTTGATGCCGAACGTCGGTCCTTGGCTCGGCTGGCGGATACAAGTGAAGACGTTCTTCTTGAGGTGTGCGCCAATGGCCTGGCTCAGGCCCACCGTTGTCGTCGTCTTTCCCTCTCCGAGGGGGGTCGGCGTGATTGCCGTGACGACGATGTATTTGCCATTTGGCGCGTCCCTGAGGCGGTCGCGCACCGAGAGGTGCACCTTGGCCTTGTAGCGCCCAAAATATTCGAGCTCCTGCGGGAGGATGCCCGCCTTCGCCGCCAGCTCCCCGATGGGCAGCGGCGTCGCGCCCTGCGCGATCTCGATGTCGCTCGGCACTCGTGCGCCGGATCCCCCAGGTCCAACTTCGCTCTTGGCCATCGCGGAGCTCCGATCGAGAGTCGGGAGGCTAGTTTGCTATCTGCAGCCGCTATCGCGCAACTTGCCCCGTGGCGGGCCGGCCGGTAGCGCGCGAGCGCACCGTGGCCTCCGCAAGGTAGTCGTCGCCGGCGCCCGAGGACGCGCGCCGCTCGGTGACGATCGTCTCCACATGAGGATCCGTCGCGCCGGCGCGCCGGGCCGCCGCCAGAGCGAGCTCACGCGAGGCCTCCTTCGCGGCCGCGATCGCCGCTTCGGCCTCGGGAAAATCCCGGATGCCGGCGGGATCGTGCACCCGAAATACCTTCCAGGCCGGCTGATTGACCACGATATCCACGAACTCCGATACCACCCCGACCACCGCGCCCACCGCATTGCAGACGGCAGCGTGCTCGGGGACCACCAGCCGGGCCCCAAGGCGCCGCGCGACTTCGGGATAGAACGCCGCGGCAGGAGCACCGATGGCGACCAGCGGGTTCGCCAGCCGCGGCTGCGCCTCGATGAGCTTCGAGACCGGCCGGCCCGCCACCGCGCGCTCGATCAGGATACCCAGCGGCCCCCAGCGCCCGTTGTGCGGCTCGACGCCCGGGTCCTGCGCCAGCGCGCTTTCCAACACGACGCGCGCCGCCTGCCGTATGACGAGCTCGTACACACGCTCCGATAACACCTCGGGGCTGTCCTTGCCCCGGCGTGCGGTCATGTTGCGCTCCTCGGTGGCCAGGATGTCGGCGCCGAGCCGGGCGGCCTCGCGACTCCAGCCGTCGTGGCGCCCGAGCACGTGCAGCGCATCACTCGGCGTAAATCCCGCGAGAGTTGCCAGCCCGCGGTCCACCAGCCGACGCAGGGCCTCGACACCTTGAGGGGTATGGGCCACCACGTCGAGCCGCCGCGGTGTCGTGGCCAACGCCTCCCAGACCCTCAGCTCCAGCCGATCGAGATCCCGGCCGGCTTCGCGGCCGGGGTTGCGATGGCCGAACTGGCCGGCAAACTGCGGCAGACGCTGACCGGCGGCGAGCCGGGTGAGCTCCCCCAGCACCTCGGGAAACTTATGAGCCAGCAGGCTGAGCGGCATCACTCTGCGCGGCCCGACTTTGAGGTGGGCCTCGCGATCGAAGTGCACCTCGCTGTCCCCGCCGAGGCCGCTCGTATGAACGTCGATGGCCTGGACCATCGTGCGCCAACCGCCGATCACGGCGCCATCGGCTCGCACCACGGGACGTTCGTCGACGATGATCGCCACGTCTGTGGTCGTGCCGCCCATGTCAGCGACCGCAAAATCCTTGAGACCCGTGAGGAAACCCGCGCCCACGACGCTCGCCGCGGGTCCCGAGAGCACGGTCTCGATGGGATAATCGAGGGCCACGCTCGCGCGCATCAGGGTTCCATCACCCTTCACGACCATCAATGGAGCGCCGATCGCCTCGCGCTCGAGCGTCTGGCCCACCGCCTCGAGCAGATGCCGGATGTGCGGCACCAGGCGGGCATTGAGCGCGGCAGTCAACGCCCGCTTGGGCGCATTCAACTGCGCGCTCAGCTCGTGACTGCAGGTGACAGGCTTGTCGCATAGAGCCCGAATGCGCTCCCGCAGCCGCAGCTCGTGCTCGGGGTTACGCACCGAGAACTGCGCTGCCACGGCGAATGCCTCGACTCGAGACCCGAGATCCCGTACCGCCGCCTCGACCGCCGCTTCATCGAGCGGCTGCTCTTCCACACCCGTTGGGTCGTGCCCGCCACGCACGCGCAAGACCACGCCCCCCAGCCGCTTTTCGATGCCGGTCTCTTCCGCCATGCGGTCATTGAAGCCTACGAGAATGGCGCAGATCGGACTGAAGCGGTTCTCGACGACCGCGTTCGTAGCGAGGGTTGTTGATACCGACACGAGGGAAATGCGCTGGCGCGCACCGTCGGGCAACGAGCTCAGAACGGAGCGCAGCGCCTCTCCAAGTCCCACCGAGAGGTCCCAGTGCGTCGTCAACGCTTTGGCGCTGGCGATGACTCGCTCACCGCCCTCCAAGGCCACCGCATCCGTGTAGGTGCCGCCCGTGTCGAGCCCGATCCAGAGCTCCTTCACCTGCCCCGCGACTCCAGTCTACGGGATGCGGCCTCCACCGCATTCGACAGCACCATGGCGATGGTCATGGGGCCCAGGCCGCCGGGCACGGGAGTGATCCAGCCGGCGCGCTCGAAGGCCTGCTCATAGCCGACGTCGCCGACCAGCCTGCCGGTGCTGTCCCGGTTGATACCGACGTCGAAAACCGCGGCCCCGGGCTTGATCCAGTCACCGGGCACGAAGCCCGGCTTGCCTACGGCCGCCACGACCAGGTCCGCGCGCTCGACTTCGGCCCTGACGTCACGGGTGCCAGTATGGCAGACCGTCACGGTCGCTCCGGCCAGCAAGAGCTCGAGCCCCATCGGGCGGCCGACGATGTTCGAGGCACCGACCACCGTCGCCTTGAGTCCCCGCAGCGCGATCCCGTACTCGGCCGCCAGACGGATCACGCCATGCGGTGTGCAGGGACGCAGCGCCGGGCGCTTCTGCGCCAGCAAGCCTGTGTTGACCGGGTGAAAGCCGTCGACATCCTTGCTCGGGTCGACAGCATCCATGATACGGGTCGCATCGAGACCACCGGGTAACGGCAGCTGCACGAGGATGCCGTCCACGGCGTCGTCTTGGTTGAGCCGAGTCACGAGCGCAAGCACGTCCGCGCCGCTCGTCGTTGCCGGCAGGTCATAGGCGAACGATGCGATGCCGGCCTCGGCGGCGGCTTTGCGCTTGTTGCGCACGTAGATGCTGGAGGCGGGATCCTCTCCTACCTGCACGACAGCCAGTCCGGGCGGGCGGCCCAAGCGGCCGGCGAGCTGCGCGGCACGTGCCGCCACCTCGCCGCGCACCTTGGCGGCCACGGCCTTGCCATCGAGGATGATCGTCGTGCCGCGCACGACGCTAGACATTGGAATCCGGGAAAGAGGCCTTGCGCCGGGTCATGTAGTCGAGCAACGCCTCGTCGATCGCCGGATCGAGCGGCGGCGCCTCATACTCCGCCAGCTGCTTCTTCCACAGGGTGTTGGCGCGCTGCGCCATGTCGGTCGCCCCTTCGGAGTCCCATTGCTCGAAGCTGTTGTTGTCGGCGAGCGGCGAGCGGTAGAACGCGGTCTCGAAATTGGCCTGCGTGTGGGCGCAGCCGAGGAAATGCTTGCCCGGGCCCACCTCGCGGATCGCATCCATCGCCTGACCGTTGTCGGTCAGATCGACGCCCTGCAGCAGGGTGTGCATCATGCCCGCCTGGTCGGCATCCATGACGAATTTCTCGTAGCCCATGGCGAGACCACCTTCGAGCCAGCCGGCGGTGTGCAGCACGAAGTTGACTCCGGCGAGACAGGTCGGGATCAAGGTGTTGGCGGACTCGAAGGCGGCCTGAGCATCGGCGATCTTCGAGCCGCAGAGCCCGCCGCCGGAGCGGAACGGTACGCCCAAGCGGCGCGCGAGGGCGGCCATCACGTAGAGCACCAGCGCCGGCTCGGGAGTCCCGAACGTTGGCGCCCCCGATTGCATCGACAGCGACGATGCGAAGCTGCCGAGCACCACGGGCGCGCCCGGATTGACGAGCTGGGCGACCGTCATGCCGGCAAGCGACTCGGCGAGGGTCTGCGCGACCGTGCCAGCAACCGTCACGGGTGACATCGCCCCGGCGAGAATGAACGGCGTGACGATCGTCGCCTGATTCGCACGCGCATAGACCTTCAACGCGCCGAGCATGGTCGCATCCCAGGTCATCGGGGAATTGGCATTGATCAGGCTGATGACGCAGGTCTTGGGTTTGCCGGTGAGTGGATCGAGATATTGGTCGCCGAACAGGATCCGCGTCATCTCGACGGTATCGGCCGCCCGCTCCGCAAGGGTCACCGAGCCCATGTACGGCTTGTCGCTGTACTTCATGTGGCTGTAGACCATGTCGAAATGCCGCTTGTTGACCGGCAGGTCGACCGGCTCGCAGATCGTGCCGCCGGAGTGGTGCAGCGACGTCGACGAGTAAGCGAGCTTGACGAAGTTGCGGAAGTCCTCGATGCGCGCATAGCGCCTGCCTTCGTCGAGGTTGCGAATGAAAGGCGGTCCGTAGGCAGGCGCGAAGACGGTGCGATTGCCCCCGATCACGACGTTACGCGCGGGGTTGCGCGCATGCTGCACGAACTCCTTGGGCGCCGAGCGAGTGACGAGAGTGCGGCACATGCCGCGCGGAAAACGGACGCGTTCGCCTTTCACGTCGGCCCCGGCATCACCCAGGATCTTCAACGTCTCAGGGTCATCGCGGAAGTCGATGCCGATCTCTTCCAGGATCGTGTCGGCATTGTGCTCGAGCAGCTCGAGCCCCTCCGTGCCGAGCACCTCGTAGTACGGAATGTTGCGCGTTATGTAAGGGATGGACGCGTGGCTGCGCGCGGTGCGCGCGGCTCGCTTGGCGTCCCGGCCGCTAGGACGGCGAGAGCGAAGGGTCGGGGCTGGCTGCTCGTCCATGGGAACTCCGCGTCATAGGGTTTGCCGTGGCGGCGCTGCGGAAAGTATGGCCGCCGGCATGGCCGGCGGCCATTCGAATTGCGGCATCCACTTGCCGAGATGCGTCCGGTAGGATGGATCCTGTCGCCCCCGGACACGCCTGCGTCGAAAATGCACCGACTCGAGCCCTCGTCCACCACTAGCATGGAGACATATGCCTACGTCTCTAGACGAATCGACCGCCACCCCTGCCCGCACCGCCGCGTCGCAGCGGAGCAAGGGCGCTCCGACCCTGTACATCCTCACCACCCGGTGCCCGGATACCACAGGGATCGTGGCGGGAATCGCCGGGTTCCTGGCCGGGCACAATGCGTCGATCGCCGAGGCGCAGCACTACGACGACCCGTACACCGGGACGTCGTTCATGCGCACGGTCTTCCACGATAACGGACAGGGAATGCCCGCCGTCGAGGAGCTGGATCGCCAGTTCGCGGAAGCCGTCGGCCAGCGCTTTCGCATGGAGTGGCACTTCAATGAGGTGCGCCGCTGCCGCGCCCTGATCGCCGTCTCACGCCAGGGGCACTGCCTCAACAGCATCCTGCACCGCTGGAGCACCAATACCCTGCCCCTCGAAGCGGTGGCCGTGGTATCGAACCATCAGGACATGCGCAGCCTCGCCGAGTGGCACGGCGTGCCTTATCACTACCTGCCGATCATCGATGGGCGCAAGCAGGAGCAGGAGAAGCGGCTGATGGAGCTGTTCGAACGGGTGGAAGCCGAGATTCTGGTGCTGGCCCGCTACATGCAAGTCCTGACCCCGGAGGCGTGCCGCTACTTCGAGGGCCGCGCCATCAACATTCATCACTCCTTCCTGCCGGGCTTCAAGGGAGCCAAGCCATATCATCAGGCGCACACCCGGGGCGTGAAGCTGATCGGAGCCACGGCGCACTACGTGACGACCGACCTCGACGAGGGACCGATCATCGAGCAGGAAGTCTCGCGGGTCGACCACACCCAATCACCCGACGACCTGACGATCGTCGGCAGTGAGCTTGAGACGGTAGTGCTCAACCGCGCCATCAAGTGGCACGCCGAGCGGCGCGTCTTTCGGAACGGCAGCAGAACCGTCGTTCTGAAATAGCCTGACCCCTACTCTCCTCCGATCCGTAGCGTGGCAGTGATGCCGATCGTGCGCGGGCGGAACGTATAGTCGTTCTCCTCCACCGAGGGCGGTGCGACCGGATTGAAGTAGTCCGCGGCGCTCAGCTGGTAGTTGATCACCGTGTGGGAATTGGTCAGGTTCTCCACGTACGCCGACACCAACCAGTCGCCGAGACTCACGCCCGCGCGCAGCGAGGTCTGGGTGGTGGAAGACAGGGTGTACGTATAGGGATAATACTGCGATGAGTTGGGATCCTGCAGCACCGAGGCCCAGGGATTGCGGCTCTCGTATTCCCAGTCCGCGCGCACGAATTCCGTGTGCGAGAACAGGTTGAGGTTGTACTGGGCGCCCACGGAGACGGTCCACGGCGGATAGAGCCCCGGCGCGTAGTTGATCGCGGCCTGCCCGGAGATGGCATCGCCGATGCTGGCGAGGCCGCCGTGCGGCGAGTTGCGCGTATAGCGCGCATTCGTGTAGCCCGTCGACAGGTCGAGCTCCAGCGCCCCGAGAGCGAGCTCCCCCTGCAGATCGAAGCCTTTGGAGACCGCGGTGCCGAGATTGTCGGTGAACTGCAGTCCGCAGTTGCCGCCGACATACACGCTCTGCTGGATGCCGTTCCATTGGATATAGTAGGCGCTGGTCGCGATTCGCAACACGTGGGCGATGACGTCCTTGGAGCCCACCTCGTAGTCTTGCGTTGAATCCGAGTCGTACTTGAGCGGTTCTCCGTTGGCATAACCCTCTTGCGCCAGGGGCAGATTGCAGTAGGACGGCATCAGCGAATTACCGCCACCCTCGCGGAAGCCCTTGGCGTAATTGGCGTAAAAGAGATTCGCGTCGTTCATCTGGAAGGACAGTCCGGCCTTCGGCGTATTGGGCGTTTCCTTCTCGCTCGCCTGCGCGCTGCTCGGACCGTAATTCTCGAGGCCGTCCGCATAGTTGTTCAGCGAGAAGGACGTCTGCGAGACGCGCTCTCCGACAGTCAGAGTGAGCCGTCGCGTCAGCTTGATTTCCGCCTGGCCGTAACCGGCAATCTGGCGATCGAAGGTCGTGTTGCTGTTGTAGTAGATGTCGCAGGCCGGGATCGACGGGTAGGCCGAATTGTTGGGGCAGCTGTAATAATCACCGAAGACGTCGGTGGCATTGACACCGAACAGCGCCTGGAAGAACTGATTGACCTGGGGATCGCGCAGCTCCTCGATACTGGTCTCCTTGGCGAGCTGCCAGAACACCCCGACGGTCCACTTGACCCGGGCGTCCGGCCGGTTCGATTGCCAACGCACCTCCTGCACGTAGCTGTCCTGCGCGTTGGTCATGATGTTTGGCGTCTGATAGTTCTCGAAGCCCGCCGGCAGATGGATGCCGCTGCCGTCGAGCAGCGGGTACCAGGAGCAGGGCGGCGTCGACGTCGTGGAGGCCGAGCCGCATCCCAGGCCGCCGGTCGCCGGATTGTCGGCCCAACCGAGCCCCTGGAAGAGGCTCAGGTCGTAGACGGTCCCCTGATAGGCGGACATTTCGTGGCGGTGATAGTAGGAAGTGTCGGAGATGAGGCTGGTGGTGGCGAAGTCCTTCTCGATCTTGAGCGCACCGAGATAGTACTGGTCCGGCACGCGCATCAACTCCGGTGTCGCCGTGTTGAACTGCCCGGCGGCGGGGTTGGAGTACGCCGGCCAGTACGTGTCCTCGTCGTGCTTCTGCGCGCTCTGGTAGATGATGCTCGGCGTGATCTGCAGGGAGTCCGCCGGCTGCCACACCGCCGCGAGCCGCATCACCATGACCTGGCCGTGGTTGACGTTGGGAGCGACGAGTGATCCCGTGGTCGGGTTCACCTGGTTGATCCAGCCGCCGATGCTCTGATACCAGATGCTCTCTCGGACGCCGAGGACGCCGTCGATAATCGGTTGGCCGTGGGCGACACCGACTTCGTAGCTGGGCTCGCCGTCCTCGGTATAGGAGACGTCGGCGCGAGCATAGGTGCTTGTCTGAGTGAGGCTGGGCTGCGTGAGGATGTAGCGTACGGTTCCGCCCTCGGAGCCGGCGCCGAACAAGGTTCCCTGCGGACCGCGCAGCACCTCGACCCTCTCCAGATCGAACGTTCTGGGGAGCGTATCGTCCGGGTTGAACCCATCGTCACGCATCTGGATCGGCGTATCGTCGATATAGATGCCGGTCGTGCCGGCGCCGGCCGAGGACGAGATACCGCGGATGGAGATGGCATTCGTCCCCGAGGTGTCGATGGACACGCCGGGCATGAACTTGACCAGGTCCTGGATGTCCTTGATGCCGAGCTGATCCATCTGATCCTGACTGACGGCCGTGATGCTGAGGGGCACCTTGCTCAGCGGCTCGCTGCGCCGGGTGGCCGTTACCACAATCTCCTGGAGTGACGGGTTCGCGCTCGCCGGCGCCGCACCCGTCGCCGGATCAGCCGCCGCCGTCTGTACGAGTGGGACGGCGAGCCCCAGAAGGATCGATGTCAGGAGCGGGATTCTGTGCCCCGCGCGACGCGTTCGATATGCGCTCATCTCGCTCTACCCCATCGGCCGCGCGCTCGCGGCTCGTTTTTTTGACCCTATGACTGCAGAATGACCGCGGCGTCCGCTTGCCAGCTCATGTACACCTCATCACTCCAATCGATCGACCACTCGGAGGTGCGCCGCTCGTTCTGGGCCTGCACCGTGACCAGCTTGCCGCTCGCCATCTTGATCCGGTACGTCGAGCGGTTGCCGAGATAGCCGAGCTCCCAGACCACCCCGCGCAACAGGTTGACACGGCCGGCCGCGGGCGGCTCTTTGCTGAGTCGGATCTTCTCCGGCCGCAACGCCACCCAGACCCGCTGTCCCGGCGAGAAACGTCCGAGATCGTCGATCATCAGATCACATGCCGTCTCGGCGCACTGCACGGTGACGATGCCGGGCTCACCCCCCGTCACGGTGCCTTCGAACAGATTCGTCGTGCCGACGAAGTCGGCGACGAAGCGGCTGCGCGGAAACTCGTAGATCTCGGACGGCATGCCCACCTGCAGCACTTTGCCACGGTCCATGACCGCGATGCGAGTGGCAAGCGCCATGGCTTCGTCCTGATCGTGGGTGACCACGATGAAGGTGATCCCGACCCGGTACTGCAGATCGATGAGCTCGAACTGCGTCTTCTCGCGCAGCTTCTTGTCCAGAGCGGACAGGGGCTCATCGAGTAGCAGGACCTTGGGACGGCGGATCAGCGCGCGGGCGAGCGCCACGCGCTGGCGCTGGCCGCCGGAGAGCTGGTGCGGCTTGCGCTTGCCGAGATGTCCGAGCTGCACCATGTCGAGCGCCTGCGCGATGCGCTGCTCGCGCTCGGCGCGCCCGATGCCCAGCCGGCGGATGCCGTAGCCGACATTGCTCTCCACGGTCATGTGCGGAAAAAGCGCATACGACTGGAACATCATGTTCACGGGGCGCTCGTGGGGCGGGACGTCGCTCATCTCCATGTCATCGATGACGATGCGGCCGCTGTTCTGGCGCGCGAAGCCCGCCAGCATGCGCAGCAGTGTCGTCTTGCCGCAGCCGGAGGCGCCGACGAGGGCGAACATCTCGCCCTGGTAAATGTTGAGGCTGACGTTATCGACCGCAGCGTAGTCGCCGAATGTCTTGGTGACGCTTTCGATGGTGATCTGCGGCCTTGCGGCCGGGTCCAACCACGGTCTCTCGCTCACGCTCTTGACCGCGGTGGTGATCATTCAGAAGTCCCCGGGAGGCACGGCGCGACGCCGCGCCGGCGCAAAGAACGGCCGCTCGACCACCCGTGCGCGCACCATGCGCCGCTCCCACGTGAGCTCCCGGTTCAGGTAAATCTCGGCCCACACCACGCGGCCGGTCTCGAAGTGCGGCGCCTCCAGCATCGCCAGTGCGATGTTGCGCTTGCAGGTGGGCGACCACGCGGCCGACGTGACGCTGCCGATCTCCCGCCGACCGCTGCGGTCCGCGTAGAGGAGCGCGTTGTGGGCGGGCTTCGTGCCATCGACATCCAACCCGGCGAGCCGACGCCGGGGTGGGCGGCTCTGCTCCGCGAGCAGTGAGCGCCGGCCGGTGAAATGCCCCTTGCCGAAATCGACACACCAGCCGAGTCCCAACTCCAGGGGTGAGCGCGCGGTGCCGTTGCGCAGCGTGTGCGCGCTCGAGACGAAATCCACATTGGGCAGGAGGAAGCCCGCCTCGAGCCGCGCGATGTTGAGTGCGCGCGAGCCCACCGGCCTGATGGTGCGGACGCGGCCGGCCTCCATCAGCGCATCCCACAGGCGCTCGGCGTCCGCCGGATCCACCCACAACTCGTAGCCCAGATCGCCGGTGAAGCCGGTGCGAGAGATCGTGATTGCCGCCCCCGCAGCGGCCGTGCCGTCCGGGAGCACGCAGGCGCGGTGCTGAAAGGGCGCGAGCGTCTCGATACCCTCGAGGCCGAGCGCCTTCAGGATCCAACAGGAGCAGGGACCCTGCAGCGCCAGCGCCGCGATCTCGGCGGTCACTTCGTCCACACGGACATCGAAGCCGATGCTCGAGTCGAGCAGCCAATCGAGCTGCCGCTCGCCGGTGCAGAGCCGGTATTCCTGCTCCGCCAGGCGAAAGACGGTGCCGTCATCGATGAGGCATCCGGCATCATCGCACCAGACCGCGTAGGCCACCCTCCCCGGCCGCAGCTTCGCGATGCTGCGCGTGACCAGTCGATCGAGAAAGCGCGTCGCGTCCGGGCCCGAGATCCGGTATTTCACCATGGGCGTCAGGTCATAGAGCGAGGCGCCGTTACGGATCGCGAAGTACTCCTGCTCGACGGTGCTGAAGACATCGACCGTACTGTAGCCCGACCAGGGGATGAAGCTGTCGACCTGGCTGAAGGCCCGCATGCGCTCGTGGAACGGCGTGCGCAGCAGTGGCTGGCGATAGTGTGGCTCGGTCTCGATCAGCATCTCAAGCCGCCCGCGCAAGAATCTGACGGGCGGCGTTGTGGCCGGCGAGGCCCATCACGCCTCCACCCGGATGACAGCCCGCGCCGCAGAGGAAGAGCCCCTTGAGCGGCGCGCGATACTGCGCCGCGCCCACGATCGGGCGCACCATGAAGAACTGATCGAGTGCCAGCTCCACGTGGTGCCAGTTGCCGCCGCTGATGCGAAACTGCGTCTCGATGTCTTGAGGTGTGAGGAGCTCGGCCGCGCGCACCGACTCGCGCAGCCCCGGCGCGTGCGCCTCGAGCGTCTGCAGGATCGTATCCAGGAACTGCTCACGCTGCCCTTCCCATCCCCCGGCAACCCTGTAGGGAGCATACTGCACCACGGCTGAGAGGACATGCCGTCCAGCAGGCGCCAGGCTGGGATCGACGGCGGTCGGCACTATCACCTCGAGCAGCGGAGCTTCCGAGAACCTTCCGTATTTAGCGTCGTTGAACGCCCGCTCCACTGCCCGCAGGGAGGGTGCGAGCACCAGCCGACCCGTCGGCGCGGCGCCGGCCAGCGCCGTGAATTGCGGCATGCGCTCCAGCGCGAGATGCAGCTTCGCAGTCATGCCCTGACTGCGCAAGTGGGTGATACGGCGCACGAACCCGGCATCGAGATGTTCCGCGCCCAACAGCCGGAGGAAGGTCGTCGTCGGATCGGCACTCGAGACCACGCAGTCCGCCTCCAGCCTCTCGCCCGATTCCAGAACCACGCCTGCCGCGCTGTCCTCGGTGACGATGACGCGTGCTACCGGCGTTGCCAGGCGAAGCTCGGCGCCGGCCCCTTGTGCCGCCCGGGCAAGAGCCTCGGTGAGCGCGCCGAGACCGCCCACGGGCTGGGCCAGCGAGGTAGTGGCTCCGCCCCCGGCCGCCAGACGGTACAACAACGTGAACACGCTGCCTGGCGAGCGCGGTCCGAGGTTCGTGCCGAGCACCGCATCGAAGGCGAGCGCCCCCTTGAGAAGCGGACTCTCGAAGTGCTCATCGAGCAGGTCCTGCACGCACATGCCGGCGATGCGCAGCAGCTCGCGCATGTCGGCGCGGCCGAGGAGCCGCAGTTTCGCCCCCAGACCGAGCAGCGCCAGCCGATCGCGCCAGGCGCCGGAGCCCAGCCGCGGCGGCACCGCCTCGAGAAGCGGCCGCAGCGCCCGAGCGAGGCGTCGCATCCTGGCCTCATATTCCTCGAGCGCATGCGCGTCAGCGTCACCTAGATTCTGCGCCGACGAGTCCGGATCCAGCGGGATCTGCAGGGCGCCCGATGCCGACAGCGCGATGGTTGGCATCCGCTCGGCCGCCATGCGCAAGCCGTGACCGGCGAGTCCCAGCTCCGCGAGCAGCCAGCCGGGCATCAGGTGCAGCAGATGAGCGCAGCTCGACACCCGATAGCCGGGCGCGAACTCCCGGGTGCCTGCCGCCCCGCCCGCTCGCTCGGCGGCCTCCAGGACCAACACGCGGCGTCCCGCTCGCGCCAGGTAGGCGGCGCAGGTGAGCCCGTTGTGTCCGGCGCCGATGACGATGCAGTCGTATCGCGAGGCAGTCACCGCCGCAGGTCCCCGAGGATCGCCGTCGCGGCATTGGCGCCGGGCGCGCCCATTACCCCGCCGCCGGGATGAGTGCTCGAGCCGCACATGTAGAGGCCCTTGATCGGTGAGCGGTACTGCGCATAGCCCGGAATCGGCCGGTTGAAGAGCAGCTGGTCGAACGTGAGCTCGCCCTGGAAGATATTGCCCTCGGTGAGGCCGACCTCGCGCTCGATGTCATGGGGCGTGCGGATTTCCGCATGCAGGATGAGGTCGCGAAACCCGGGGCTGTGCTCGGCGATGGAATCGATCACGGTGCGGCCGAAGCTGGCGCGCTTCTCATCCGTCCACGGTCCGTCGGCAAGCGTGTAGGGACAGTACTGCACGAACACGGACATGTAATGTTTGCCCGCAGGCGCCATGCTGGGGTCGATCTGCGTCGGGATCAGCATGTCGAGATACGGGCGTTGCGACCAGCGGCCTTCCTTCCAGTCGTCGTAGGCCTGCTCCACCATGTCGATCGAGTCGGTCACGTGCAGGTCACCACGCATGCAGGGCGAGCCGTCCGGGATCGCCGGGAAGCGCGGCAGGCCGTCGAGCGCGATGTTGAGCTTGCCGGAAGAGCCGCGGATCTTGAACTGCCGCACCCGCTGCACGAATTCCGACGGCAGCTCGCTCGGGTCCATGGTCTTGAGGAACGTGCGCCGCACGTCCATGTTGGATACTACGAGCTTCGCCGCGATTTCCTCACCGCCCTCGAGCACGACGCCGGTCGCGCGCCCATTGCGTGTCAGGATGCGCTCGACGGGCGCATCGCAGCGAATCTCGCCGCCGCTCGCCGCGAGCGCGGCGGCGAGCGCCTGCGTGATCGCGCCCATGCCGCCGCGGGCGAAGCCCCACGCCCCGACCGTACCGTCGATGCTGCCCATGTAGTGGTGCAGCAGCACATAGGCCGTGCCCGGCGAGCGCGGCCCCAGCGCCGTGCCGATGATCGAGCTGCCGGCGAGGTGCGCCTTGACGATCTCGCTCTCGAAGTACTCATCGAGAAGGTCCGCGCACGAGAGCGTCCAGAACCGCAGCGTCTCGTACATCCGCTGCTCGCCGAGGCCGCTGAAATGCCGCCCGAGATACAGCAGCTCGCCCAGGTCACGGGGCTTGAAGGATGTCGGGTCCGGGGGCGCGCGCAGCAGCAGCGGCTTGATGAACTTGCAGTGTCGCAGCATGTCGCGCGCGAAGCGGTCATAGGCCTCCGCATCGCGGGGCGAATGGCGGGCGATCTCGCGCCGCAGCGCATCGTGATTGTCGTAGAGCGCGAGGTGGCCACCGTTGCGCATCAGCGTGCAGCCGCCCTCGTAGGGAATGATCTGCAGGCCGTAGCCCGGCAGATCGAGCCTACGGATGATCTCCGTGCGCAGCAGACTGCAGACATACGAGCAGTTGGAATACGTGAAGCCATCGTACAGCCGCCGGCTGACCGCCGCGCCGCCGATATAGGAATTGCGCTCCAGCACCTGCACCTTCAGGCCCGCGCGCGCGAGGAAGCAGGCCGCCACGAGGCCATTGTGACCGGCGCCGACCACGACCGCATCCGGCCGGCCCTGGCCGTCATGCCTACGGGTCATGCTCACCCACCGGCCTGGCGCCGTCCGCCGAGGGCGCTCAAAGTCTTGTCGATCGCCACCTCGAAGGCGGCGAGCGTCTGCTTCAGGCAGGTGTCGTCATGCGCCGCACACACGAACCACGGCTCGCGCGAGTCCGGCTCGCAAAGCACCCCTTCATCGTGGAGGACCTTCGCCGCGGCGTCGTAGAACGTATAGTCGCTGCCCTTCCAATCGCGATAGTTGCGCGGCGGCTCGTGCGCGAAGTAGAGCCCGCTCATCGACGGATGGCCGACGAAGCTGTGCGCGATCCCGCGCGACTTGAGGATGGCGCTCATCCCTTGGCGCAGCGCCGTCCCATAGCCGGCGATCCGCTCCAGCGCGTCGGTCTCGTCGAGTATCTGCAGGGTCCGCTCCGCCGCCGCCAGCGATACCGAATGCGCGGTGTAAGTGCCGCCGTGGGCGACACCGCGCCCAAGCTTGCGCATGATCTCCTCGCGCCCGGCGAGCACCGAGATCGGAAAGCCGTTGGCCACGGCCTTGGCGAAAGTGCAGAGATCGGCTTTGACGCCGTACAGCTCCTGGGCGCCGCCGCGCGCGACGCGAAATCCGGTCTTCACCTCGTCGATGACGAGCAGCACGCCGTAGCGGTCGCAAAGCTCGCGTGCAGCGCGCAGGTAGGCGGGGTCGGCCGCTATCCCCAAGCAGTTGCCCATGATGGGCTCGATGAGCAGACACGCGACCCTGTCGGCGTGACGCTTGAGCACATCCTCGAGCTGGTTGGCATCGTTGGCCTGCACGAAATGCGCGAAGCTCCGCGTGCTGAGCGGAATGCCCTCGCTATAGGGATAGACCACCGGGTCGCCGACCTGCGTCCACTTGTCCATGGGCGTGTACCACATGGCGGCATCGAAGAGGCCGTGATAGCTGCCCTCCAGGATGACGTAATCGTCCTTGCCGGTATAGGCGCGGGCGAGACGCAGCGCCGCCATCACCGCCTCGGTGCCGGAGTTGGAGAAGCGCACGAGCTCCGCGGCCGGGACCATCTTCGCGATGCGCTGCGCAACGTGGTACTCGCGCTCCGTGGAGAGCGCAAACACGCCACCGACCTTCATACCCTCGCAGGCGGCCTCATCCACTCTTGGATCGGCGTGCCCGAGGATCGCCGGCCCGTAGCCCAGGCGGTAATCGATGTACTCGTTATCGTCGATATCGACGATCCGGGCGCCCCGGCCGTACTTCACGTAGATCGTCCGTTCCTCGCCCCAGAAACGAAAATTCGAGGCGACGCCGAGCGGCAGCCGGGTGAGCGCGCGCCGGTAGTGGGCGTGGCTCTTGTCGAGGATTCGGGACATAGCCCCTCCTGCGCTTGCGGTTGAAGCGTCTGGTCTGAAGCGCAACGGTAGCATCGGATGGCATGCGCGTCTATATGTTCATATAAATTTTTGCGCTAGAATTGCACGGTCATATAAATTTAGCGCGAGAGTCGTTCCATGACCTCATCCGCCGCCGTCCTGCCAGTAGCCCCCCCGATGCTGCCACGCGCCCTGCCTGCCTGGACCTACGGGCACGCTGAGATGACCCGCCTGGAGATCGAGCGGATCCTCGCGCCGAGCTGGCAGATCGCCTGTCACGTCAACGCCATCCCGCAGCCGGGCGACTTCATGACTTTCGATCTGGGAACGAACGGCGTGGTGGCGCTGCGCGACTCGGAAGGCGGGATCCGCGCGTTCCATAACGTATGCCGCCACCGCGGCGCGCGGATTCTCGATGGCAGCGGGCATTGTCCCGGCGCAATCAACTGTCCGTATCACGGCTGGTCCTACCGGCTGAGCGGCGAGCTGCGCGCGGTCACCGAGCGCGACAGCTTCCCCGGCCTCGAGCGCTCGGAGTGGGGGTTGAAGCCGGTGCGCTCGCAGGTGGCGTTCGGCTTCGTGTTCGTCTGTCTCGACGGCGATCCGCCGCCGGTGGAGGAAGTCTGGGGCGAGCTCGCCCGCGAGCTGGCGCCGCATCGGATCGCGGAGATGCAGCCCGTCGGGCCGATGTACACCGAGCACTGGGATTGCGACTGGAAGATCGCGATGGACAACTATCTGGAGTCATACCACGTCCCGATCGGGCATCCGGGGCTCTTTCGCATGTTCTCACCCGACTACGACGACCAGGTGCTCCTGCCAGGTGGTGTGGCGCGCGGCATCAGTTATCTGCGCGACCGACCCTCGAGCCGCTGGAGCGAGCGGTTCTACCAGAGCCTGGTGGTACCGACCACGGTGGCGCTGCCGGAGGAGCAGCGGCGGCGCTGGAGCTTCTACAGCATGTTGCCTAACATCGGCATCGACATCTTTCCGGAGCAGATGGACTTCTTCCAGGTGCTGCCGCGCGGACCCGGCAAGTGCACGATTCGCGGCGGCAGCTTCGCGCATCCGGATTCGCGGCGCGAGATGCGCGTGCTGCGTTATCTCGGCTCGAGGATCAACAGGCAGGTTCAGCGCGAGGACGAGTTCCTCTGCGCCAGAGTGCAGCGCGGCCTCGGCTCGCGCTCCTACGAGCCCGGACCGCTGTCTCAGCTCGAGAGCTGCATGCTGCAGTTCCACGACTTGCTGCGCAGTCGGATTCCCGAGACGCGCGAGCCGCGCGCGCCCGCACGCTTCGCCTAGGGCCGCGTATCCTTCGCCTGCGACACAACAAGCGGTAGCAGCGTGGCGACCGAGCGTCTGAACTGTGCCAGCGCGGCTGCAACGGCAGGACGCCCCTCTGGCAGCGAGGGCGAGGCTCCCAGCCCGCGCTGGATCGACTCCGCCAGTACACCCTGCTGGTCGAGCGAAGGGCTCGCGCCGCGGCGGCGGGAGGCCACGAGCCGGCCGCCGCGATGCCCCGCCCGTAGCTCGAAACACACCAGGCGCGAGCGGTCCGCAGCCTCCGGCACGACCTGCAGCAGTCGCGCGCTTGCCGCGCTGAGGTCGAGCAGTTGATTCGGCGCCAGAAAATGGCGTTCGGGCGCGGCGCTGACGAGCCATTGCTCGACCAGGACTTTCCAATTTGCCGCCACGGCAATCTCCGCCACGCGTCCCGGCCGCAGGTCAGGCCATGCTCCCGGCCAGCCCGCGGCTTCGGGCGAGCGCGCATCGCCACCGGGCGCAGCCGCGCGCGCGAGCAGCAGCGGACCCGCCAGTGTCATCTCGAGCGCAGTCAGGTCACCCGGGGTCACGTCCTCGAGTGCGTAGGTCAGGTCATGAACCACCCAGCGGCGCTTGCCGGCCGCTCGGCCCTTGGGCTCCTCGGGGACCGTGTAACCCACCACCTGCCACGCCGGCCGCAGCAGATGCCCGCGCTCGAGCGCGAGGAGAGGTCCGCTCGCGTAGGCCCAGGCGGGCAGCGATGCGTCGGTGACCGGCGGCGCCCCCGCGGCAAATTTCCCCGGGAATACCGAGCGCAGATAGGCAAGCGAACGCTCGCGAGCGGCGGCGCGGTCGATGCTCTCCTCGCTCTGGAAGGCGAACCCCTGCCACAGCACCTCGAGCACGCCGATCAGGCCGAGCGCGACGCCATCGGCATCGAGGTGCCGGGCGCCGGTCTCTGCGATCAGCCGCTCGATGAGTTGCCGCACCAACACGGCGAAGTCCTCGTCGTTCTTGCCGCAGATATCGAGATACTCCTGGCGCGAGCTCGCCTCGCCCCAGAACGAGTACCACACCGAGATCTTACGGGTACTCGCGATCTCGGGATCGAGGTAGAGATCCACGAGCAGCTCGAGCGCGCGCGCCGGCGAATCCCGCAGGCGGCCCACCGGCACGAGCACCTGCTCCTCGAACTCCGCCGCCAGGTACCCCAGGGAGGCCACCAGCATGGCGTCCTTGGAATCGAAGTAGAAGCGTACGATTCCGGGCGAGAGGTCGGCGATGGCGACGACCTTCTCCACTGTCGTGCGCGACGGCCCATAGAGGTGCAGAGCCGCGATGCAGGCGTCGATCAGCCGCTGCCGCTGCCGGGAGCCCCGCGCGCGGCCGGAGCCCGGCTCGGCCCCCGCGGCCGCACTGGCGGATGCACGTTGGGTTGACACGGTACCGAGTTTAGCCTGCACTATGCCCGAAGGGGGCGACGATTAGCACAACTATGCTGCACCGGTCGGGAAATACACGGCGCTGGCTCATCATCCTGCCACCGCTCCTCTTCCTGCTGATCTTCTTCCTGGTGCCGTTCTTCTTCACCCTGAAGATCAGCTTCGCCGATTCGGTGATCCGAGTCCCGCCGTTCACCGACATCGTGACGCGCAGCCCGGACCACCACCTGCACCTCACGTTGAGTCTCACGAGCTTCCGCTACCTGTTCACCGACGAGCTGTACGGGCTCGCCTACCTCTTCTCGCTGCGCACCGCGTTCTTTTCGACGGTGATCTGTCTGCTGCTCGGCTATCCGCTGGCGTACGCGATCGCGCGCGCGCCACATTCGACCCAGAACATCCTGTTGATGGTCGTCATGCTGCCCTTCTGGACCTCCTTCCTGCTGCGCGTGTACGCGCTCGAGGCCATCATCGACAACGACGGCCTGCTCAACACCCTGCTGCTGCGCCTCGGGCTCATCTCCCATCCGCTCGTCATTATGCGCACCAATCTCGCTATCTACATCGGTATCGTCTATTCCTACCTCCCGTTCATGGTGTTACCTCTGTTTGCCACGCTGGAGAAGCTCGACCGCAGCCTGCTCGAGGCCGCCGCCGATCTGGGCAGCCCGCCGTGGCGGGCCTTCGTCGAGGTCACCCTGCCGCTTTCCGTCCCCGGGATCGTAGCCGGCTCGCTGCTGGTGTTCATTCCGGCGGTGGGCGAGTTCGTCATTCCGTCACTCCTGGGCGGCCCCGGCAACCTCATGATCGGCCGCGTGATGTGGGATGAGTTCTTCGGCAACCACGACTGGCCGGTGGCGGCGGCGGTGGCGATCGCTTTCCTGGTGCTGCTCGTGGGCCCGATTGCGATCTACCAGCACGTGAGTGGCCGGCAGCTCGAGAGCTGAACACCGTGGAACAACGCTACCCGCGGGCTTTCATCTCGGTGCTCTGCGTCGGCTTCGCGGTGCTGTACATCCCCATCCTGGTGCTCATCGCCTACTCATTCAACGCCTCGCCGCTGGTCAGCGTCTGGGGTGGGCTCTCCACCGCCTGGTATGTGAAGCTCGTGCACAACCGCGAGCTGCTCGATGCCGCGCTGCTCTCGCTCGAAGTGGCGGTCAGCGCGTCCACGGCCGCCGTGGTCCTCGGCACGCTGGCGGCGATCGCGCTGGTGCGCTTCGCCAGGTTCCCGGGACGGCTGCTGCTCACCGGTATGGTGACGGCGCCGCTCGTCATGCCGGAAATCATCACCGGCACGACCCAGCTGCTGCTCTTCGTCTCGCTGCTGCAGACTTTCTCCTGGCCGCACCGGGGCTTCCTCACCATCGTCATCGCCCACGTCACCTTCTGCATCGCGTATGTGACGGTCACGGTGCAATCGCGTCTGCAGGGTGCCGACCGCTCGCTGGAGGAGGCTGCGATGGACCTGGGGTCCGGGCCCGCGCGGGCGTTTCTCGAGATAACCCTGCCGCTCATCTCGCCCGCCATCGTCTCGAGCTGGCTGCTCTCCTTCACGCTCTCGCTCGACGATCTCGTCATCTCGAGCTTCGTCACCGGCCCGGGAGCCAACACCCTGCCGATGCTGATCTACTCCAAGGTGAAACTCGGCGTGAGCCCCGACATCAACGCGCTGGCGAGCCTGATCATCTGCGCGGTCGGAACCTGCGTCATCGTCGCGGCGTGGCTCATGCGCCGCTCGGAGCACCAGCGGGAGCTCGAAATGCGGATGGCGGAGCGTGCCGACGACAGTGGCCCAGGCCTCGTGCCCTCCACCCTGCCGGCCCCGGCGCTCAAATCCCCGTCTTGACCTTCATCCAGATGCGCGTGCGCAGCCGCTCGACCTCTACGGAGACTTCCTTCGAGGCGTACAGCCTCTTCTCCAGCTCGGGCGTCGGATAGATCGTGGGGTCGTGGAGGATTTTCGGATCGACGTACGGGTCGGAAGCCACGTTGTCGTTGCCGTAATGGATGTCGTTGGTAATCGCCCCGATGACCTTCGGCTCCATCAGATAATTCAACCATTCGAGCGCGGCCTGCGGATGGGGCGCGCCCGCGGAAATCAGCCAGGCGTCGAACGATAGACCGGAGCCTTCCCGCGGGACGGTGAAGGCCAGATCGATGTGTTGTCCCGCGGCGCGCGCCCGGGCCTCGGACACGGCATAATCTCCCGAGTAGGACATGGAGATGCAGAAATCTCCATTGATGAGTCCGTTCATGTACTCCTCCGAATCGAAGGCGCGGATGTACGGGCGCACTGACAGCAGCAGCTTCTCCGCCGCGAGGTAGTCCTGCGGCCTGGTGGTATTCGGGTCGAGGTGTAGATAGTTGAGCGCGAGCTGCAGCACGTCTTCCGCCGAGTCGAGGAACGAGACGCCGCAGCCCGCGAAGCGCGAGATGACCTGCGGCTTGAAGATCATGTCCAGGCTGTCGACCGGCGCATCGGGCATGCGGGCACGGATAGCATCGACGTTGTAGGCAAACCCGTTCACGTGCCGCATGTAGGGCACGGCATGACGATTGCCCGGGTCGGCCTGGGAGATCAGCTGGAGGACGTGCGGATCGAGGTTCTTCCAGTTGGGGAGCTTGCTGCGATCGAGCGGCATATAGACGCCGGCCTTGATCTGGCGGGCGAAATAGTCGGACGAGGTGGTCACGACGTCATAGCCGGCATCGCCGGCCAGGAGCTTCGCTTCCAGCTCCTCATCGGCGTCGTAGGTGTCGTAGATGACCCGGATGCCGGTCTGCTTCTCGAAGTTCCTGACGGTGTCTTCGCCGATGTAGTCGGCCCAGTTGTAGACGTAGAGGACTTTGTCGTGGGAGGAATTGTGGCTGCAGGCAGCCAAGATGAGAACGGTTGCAAGTAGTACAGCGGGGACTCGCATGGAAAGGCATTTCCCGGGCCGCCGTGCAGCAAGTTTGCGCGACATCGACTGTGCTTTAAGGGACTACAGTTTGATCATGATGTGGCGGGGTACCGTGTAGTCATCGAGGGCGAAGACGGAGAGGTCTTTGCCGTAGCCGGAGCGCTTGCAGCCGCCGTGGGGCATTTCGCTGATGGTGGAGAAATGAGTGTTGATCCAGGTGACGCCGTACTGGAGACGGGCGGCCACTTGCATCGCTCGCGATATATCGCGTGTCCAGACTGAGGAGGCCAGGCCATACTCGGAGTCGTTGGCCCATTTGATGGCTTGTTCGGGGTCGGTGAAGCGGGTGATGGAGATTACGGGGCCGAAGACTTCGCGTTGCACTATCTCGTCGGACTGCTGGGCGCCGGCGATGATGGTCGGCTCGTAGAAGAAACCGCTTCCTGTCCGGGAGCGACCGCCTGTGGTGATCTCTATATGGGGAAGGGATGCCGCGCGCTCGACGAAACCGGCTACGCGGTCGCGTTGGGACTTGGAGATCAGTGGGCCCATCTCCACGCTGGGCTCGCGCTGGGAGCCGACTTTGATACTACGGACGGCGTCGGTGAGGCTGGCAACCAGGCGGTCGTGGATACCGGCGCCGGCGTACAGGCGACAGGCGGCGGTGCAGTCCTGGCCGGCGTTGTAGTAGCCGAAGGTGCGAATGCCGGCGACGACACTCTCGAGATCGGCGTCATCGAACACCAGGACGGGCGCCTTGCCGCCCAGCTCGAGGTGGGTTCGTTTGAGGTTGGCGGCTGCCAGTGCCAGCACCTTCTGCCCTGTCGATACGTCACCGGTCAGGGACACCATGCGCACGCGGGGATGTGAAACCAGTGTCTTGCCGACCGGCTCGCCGCGGCCGCAGATTACGTTCACGACGCCCGGCGGTACTAGCTCCGCCAGCGCCTCGGCGAGTTTCAATGCGGTGAGGGGCGTCTGCTCGGACGGCTTGAGGACCACCGTGTTACCCGCGGCGATGGCTGGCGCGATCTTCCACGCGGCCATCATCAATGGGTAGTTCCAAGGCGCGATCGAAGCGACGACCCCGACGGGATCGCGGCGAATGAGGCTGGTGTTGCCGGGCAGATACTCGCCCGCCAGGGGTCCGATCGGAGTGCGGCACGCGCCGGCATAGAAGCGGAACACGTCGGCGATCGCGGGTATCTCATCGGACAGCATCGCCGTGAGCGGCTTGCCGGTGTTCTGCGATTCCAGCAGGGAGTAGTCCGCCGCATCGCTTTCCAGGCTGTCCGCGATGCGCAACAGCGCGGTGGCGCGGTCTTTCGGCACGGTCGCCGCCCAGCCGGCAAAGGCGCGCTCGGCGGCGCTCACGGCGGCGTTCACCTGCTCCGGCGTCGCCTCGGGCACGGCGGTGATCCTGGCTCCCGTCGCCGGGTCCAGGATGTCTTCCTGCGGCCCTTGGCCCGTGAGGAGCCGGCCATCGATCAACATCTGCGTCTGCATGATCGCCTCCGCCGAAGGCGCTGCCGTCGCGGGCGCTGCACGGTTGCAGTCGCTTGCGGCCAGCGCCGGTTTATTTTATTATAACGCCCATAATATCAAAACGCGCGCGAGAAGGCATATGAATTCCGACGTCATCATCACGTGTGCGATCACCGGCGATGATACCAAGGTCACCCGCAATCCCCACTGCCCCATCAGCCCGGCGCAGATCGCCGACTCGGCGCTCGCGGCGGCACGGGCCGGCGCCGCCATAGTACACATTCATGTACGGGATCCGGACACGGGCGCCTTCAGCATGGCTACCCGCCATTACCGCGAGGTCGTCAAGCTCATCCGCGAAAGCGGCGTCGATGTCATCGTCAATCTCACCTGCGGCATGGGCGGGTACATCTGCGTCGGCGACCGCGGGCTCGAGGATACCCCCGCGCCAGGCACCGACTTCGTCAGCCAGGAAGAGCGGATGCGCCACGTCATCGAGCTGTGCCAGGAGGGGCTCTACCGTCCCGACATCGCCACGCTCGACTGCGGCAGCCTCAACTTCGGTGACGACAACCGGGCCTACGTCTCGACGCCCAACTACCTGCGTCGCGGCACCAGCATTCTGCGCGACCTTGGCGTCAAAGCGGAGCTCGAGGTCTTCGACACCGGCAACCTCTGGTTCGTCCGGCAGCTCATCAAGGAGGACCTCATTCCCGCGCCGGCGCTCATCCAGTTGTGCACCGGCATCCCTTACGGCGTACCGGCCGATACCGGGCACCTGCTCGCAATGGTGAACACGCTGCCCGCGGACTGCGTGTGGACGTCCTTCGCCATCGGGCGCATGCAGATGCCTTGGGTCGCACAGTCCATATTGCTCGGGGGTAACGTCCGCGTCGGATTGGAGGACAACCTCTACTTGAGCCGTGGCGTCTACGCGAGTAACGCGCAGCTCGTCGAGAAGGCGCGTACGATCATCGAAGCAATGGGGGCCCGGATACTGGCTCCGGCCCAGGTCCGGGAGCGCCTCAAGCTGCGCTGAGGGCGCCACACAGATCGACGGGAGGGCTCGTGAGCGGAGTCGCGATCTATCGCACGCCGATTGCGCTGGAGTGGATCGACTACAACGGCCACGTCCGCGACGCCTACTATGGGCTCATCGCCAGTTACGCCATCGACGCGCTGATGGACCAGCTGGGGATGGACGCGCGCTACCGTGAAGAGTCCGGCGGCACGCTCTACACCGTAGAGATGCACACCCATTATCTGCGGGAGATCGCCGCGAATGACACCGTAGAGGTGCGAGTCAGAATCCTCGGCGCCGACACGAAGCGTATCCACGCGGCCCTGGAATTGGTTTGCGACGGGAGCGAAAAGGCGGCCGCTACGTGCGAGGTGATGCTACTGCACGTTTGTCAGAAGCCCGCGGCGCGAACCGCCCCCTTCCCGGAGGGGGTTGCGGCAGCGATCGCCGAGCTGCGGCGCGCGACTGCAGCCATGCCCGCCTCGGGACCGGGATCCCGCGACATGGAATTGAACGCCCGCTAACGTATGCCGGACGACGACCCGAAGGGCGGCACCTCTCTGAAGCGCCTGCTGGCGCCGCAGCGCATCGCCTTCATCGGGGGTCAGTGGGCAGACGCCGCCGCGGCTGCGGCGCAGGCCATTGGTTACGACGGTGAAGTCTGGCGCGTTCATCCCAGCCGTCAGTCGAGCGCGCAGAGGCCCTATTTTCGTTCGGTCGATGAGCTCCCGCAGGCGCCGGATGCGGCCTTCATCGCCGCTCCCAACCATGAGGTTCCGGCCATCGCCGCCGCCCTGGCGCGCCGGGGCGCCGGGGGCTTCGTCTGCTTCGCCGCCGGCTTCTCCGAGACCGGCACCGCCGAGGGTCAGCGCCTCACCACCGCCCTCGAGAGCGCCGCGGGCGCGCTGCCCTACTTCGGCCCCAATTGCTACGGCTTCATCAACTTCTTCGACGGCGCGGCGCTGTGGCCCGACCAGCTGGTCGGCGGGCGGCCGGCGCGCGGGGTGGCGCTCATCTGTCAGAGCGGCACCATCGCGCTCAATCTGCTCTTCAACCAGCGCTCGCTCCCGATCGGCTACCTCATCACCACCGGCAACCAGACACGGCTGGCGGTCGAAGATCTGATCGACCGGCTGGCGGATGATCCCCGGGTCAGCGCCTTCGGCCTCTACATCGAAGGCATCAAGGATGCTGCGAGCTTCGCAGGCGCCGCCGCGAAGGCACGCGCCGCGGGCAAACCGATCGCGCTGGTCAAGGCGGGCCGCACGGAGGCGGCGGCACGCACGGCTCGCAGCCACACGGGCTCACTCGCCGGTGCCGACGGAGCCTTCGACGCCTTCTGCCGACAAGCCGGGATTGCCCGCTGCGATTCGCTTGCCACACTCTGCGAGACGCTGAAGGTGTTGCATACCGGCGGCCCGCTGACCGGACGACGGCTGCTGATCATGGGGGCATCGGGCGGCGACATGGCGATGACGGCCGATGCCGCGAGACATCTGGCGCTCGAGTTTCCGCCGTTCTCGCCGGCCACGACCGCGAGCCTGGGCGAGCTTCTGTCGGCGCGGGTGACCCTCGCCAACCCCTTCGATTTCCACACCCATATCTGGTTCGACAGGCCACGCCTGCACTCGCTCTTCAGCCTCGTGCACGGGGCCGGATACGACTCGGTCGGACTGATGGTCGACTCCCCGCCGGAAGCACAGGCGGACCCGACCAGCTATGTTGCCGTCATCGAGGAGTTCATCGCCGCTTATCCGGGTTCACCCGCGCGCGCGGCGGTCATCAGCTCCCTGCCGGAGTCCGTTGCCGCCGGCACGCGAGCCCGCTGCCTCGCGGCCGGAGTCACTCCCCTGCAAGGACAGCGGGAGGCCTTGGAAGCGCTCGATCATGCGGCGGCGATCGGAGCGGCCTGGGCTGGCGGCGGGACCGTGGAGCTGCGCCGACCGCGGGCGAGCCGCACCGCGGCCAGAACACTGCCCGAGCACGAGGGCAAAGCGGCCCTTGCCGTGTATGGGGTGCCGGTTCCGCGCTCGCAGATCGTGACCCCCGACAGAGCCGCGAGCGCCGCGAGCGCACTTGGCTTTCCTGTCGTCATCAAGGCGGCTGGGACGATCGAGCACAAATCCGACGTCGGCGGCGTGGTACTCGATGTGCGTACGGCCGCCGATGCGACCACCGCGGCCGAGCGACTATCACGGATCTCGGGCACTCTCCTCGTCGAGGAGATGGTGACCGATGGCATCGCGGAGGTCCTGGTCGGCATCACGGTCGATTCGCAGTTCGGCGTTCTGCTCATGTTGGGTGCGGGCGGCGTGCTCGCCGAGCTGCTGCAGGACACCGCGACTTTGCTGCCCCCCTTTACTGCCGCCGCCGTCCGGGCGGCGCTCGGCCGGCTCGGCATCGGCAGGCTCCTGGGCGGCTACCGCGGTCGGCCACCTGGAGATCTGCCCGCGCTGGCGCGCGCCGTGTTGGCCTGCGCGCGCTACGCGGAGGACAATGTGGATCGACTGCTCGAATTAGACCTGAATCCCGTGATCGTCCGCCCCGCCGGCCTCGGTGTCGTGGCGGTCGATGCGCTGGTTCGCCTTGCCGAGGAGACTTGAGATGACCGAAGTCAGCGAGCGCGCCGGAATCCGTACCCTCGCCGAGGGACCCATCTTCGAGGTGACGCTCGACCGTCCCAAGGCCAACGCCATCGATCTGGCCGCGAGCCGGCGGCTGAACGAGGTGTTTACCGCTTTTCGCGACGATCCAGCGCTGCGTGTCTGCATCGTCACCGGTGCCGGCGACCGGTTCTTCTCTCCCGGCTGGGACCTCAAGGCTGCGGCGGCCGGTGAGAAGTCCGACGAGGATTGGGGCAGCGGCGGCTTCGGCGGTCTCAACCACCCGCGCAATCTCGACAAGCCGCTGATAGCCGCAGTCAACGGCATCGCCTGCGGCGGTGGCTTCGAGCTCGTGCTCGGCTGCGACATCATCGTGATGGCGGAGCACGCGCGATTCGCGCTGCCGGAGATCAACGTCGGCGTGCTGGCCGATGCCGGCACGATCAAGCTGCGGCGACGCATTCCCTACCACGTCGCGGTGGAATTCCTCATGACCGGTCGCTGGATGGACGCGGCCGAGGCGAAGCACTGGGGACTTGCCAACCATGTGGTGCCCCAGGGTGAGGCCCTGCCGAAAGCGCGCGCGATCGCCGCCCAGCTCGCCGCCGGACCGCCGCTGCTCTTCCCGGCGATCAAGCAGCTGCTGCGCCACTCGGAAATGGTGCCTGAGAGCCCGGCCTTCGAGCTGCACGACAGCCTGGATGCCGTGCGACGAGTCATCCAATCGGAAGACCTCAAGGAAGGCGCGCGCGCCTTCGCGGAGAAGCGCAAGCCGCAGTGGCAGGGGCGCTAGTCTTAAGCAGCGCCGCCGCTTCCCTCAGCCCCCCAGCGGCCGCAGCAGCGCCCGCGAGATGATGTGACGCTGCACCTCGCTGGTGCCGTCCCAGATGCGCTCGATACGGGCGTCGCGCCAGATGCGCTCGAGCGGCAACTCCGTCATGAGGCCCATGCCGCCGTGGATCTGCAGCGCCTCGTCCGCCACCATCGCCAGCATCTCGGTGGCCTTCAGTTTCGCGATCGCCATGTCCATGTCCGTCGCGCTCTTCTCGCCGAGCTTCCAGGCGGCTTCCAGGGTCAGCAGCTCGGCGGCGCGCAGCTCCATCGCCATATCCGCCAGCTTGAACGCCACTCCCTGGAACTTGCCGATCTGCTGTCCGAACTGCGTGCGGTCGACCGCCCACTGCCTGGCGAGCCCGAGCGCCCGCTCGGCGCGCCCGAGGCAGTTGGCCGCGACCTGCAGGCGCGTGGCGCCGAGCCAGGTGTTGGCGACCTCGAAGCCCTGGTGGACCTCGCCCAGCACCGCGGACTTGGGCAGCCGGCAGTCGGTGAACCGCAGGATGCTGTTGGTGTAGCCGCGGTGCGAGACATTGCTGTATCCGGGCAGCACCTCGAAACCGGGCGTGCCCTTGTCGACCAGGAACGCCGTCATGAGCCGCCGCGCGCCGCGCGGTGTCGACTCCTCGCCGGAGACGGCGAACAGGATGGCAAAGTCGCTGTGATCGGCGTGACTGATGAAGTGCTTGGTGCCATTGATCACGAAGTCGTCGCCGTCGAGCCTCGCAGTGGTCTTCATGCCGCGCAGGTCGGAGCCGGCCTGGGGCTCGGTCATCGCCAGACATTCGACGCGCTCGCCCCGTACCGCCGGCAATAGGTACCGCTCGCGTTGCTCGCCCTCGCAGGCGAGCAGGATGTTGGAGGGCCGGGCGACGCAGGAGTAATGCAGCACGTAGCTCGTGTGACCGAGCTCCTTCTCGTACAGCACCCAGGTGACCGGATCGAGCCCCGCGCCGCCCACCTCCGCCGGCATGTTGGCGGCATAGAGGCCCGCGTCGATCGCCTTGGTCTTGAGCTGCCGCAGCAGCTCCTCGCGCAGGTGTCCGCTCCCCTCCACCTCCTGCTCGTGCGGCACGAGCTCCCGCTGCACGAAATCGCGCGTGGTCTTGACGATGAGCTGCTGCTCTTCGGTGAGTGAGAATTGCATCGCGATCAGTCTCAGGCTGCCGAGGAGCGCTCCTTGCGCAGCTTGGCGGTAGCCGGCGCTGCGACCTTCGCCGCCCATTCGCGCAGCATCGCGATCTGCAGCCGCACCTGCTCCACCTGTTTCTCGGCCGGCCAATCGCCGCGGCTTGCGACGGCGCTCGCCGTCAGACCGTTGATGAAGGTGATCACCGAGCGCAGCACACTGTCGCGAGCCTCCGCCGGCCAGCGCGACCATTCCGGCCACGCGCGGGACAGGCAGCGCTCGAACAGCCGCTGGTATTCGCGGTGCAGCCAGGAATTGATGCGCTTCAGGCGCTTGTCCGCCGTGACCTGGCCCCAGAACGCGGTCCAGAAGGCGCACTCGATGTAGCGCTCCTGATCGACGGGCAACATCTCCGTCAGTAACGCCAGCAGATCCGGCCGCTCGCCCTCACTGTTGCGCTGCAACCGCTCGTCGATGCGCCGCAACATGAGCCGCAACGCGGCGGTGATGATGTCCTGCTTGGTGTCGAAGTAATGCGCCACCATCCCGGTGGTATAGCCGGCCTCGCGCGCAATGCGCACGATGGTCGCCTGATCGAAGCCGCCCTCGGCGACGACGCGACACGCGACGAGCGCGATCTCGTCGCGACGCTTTTCATGGTCGACGATCTTGGGCATGGCGACTCTCAGCTCGGCAGTGCGGCCTGGGCGGCTCGCAGTCGATCGAGCTTCCCGTGCACCGACTTCTCGAAAGGAGCGGCGTGCTTCTCATGGGTGTCCACGTGAATATAGAGCTGCGTCGCGGTGGCAATGACCGCCTCGTCCCGGCGGCGATGCAGGGCGTGTTGCAGCCGGATGCGCTTGGTGTCGAGCTCGAGGATCTGGGTGGTGACGTAGATCGGGTCGAGCGCCATCGCCTCCGCAACGTGCTTGACGTGCGATTCCAGCGTGTACATGGCCTTTCCCGTCTTCCTGTAGCCATCGTCCACGCCGGCCCAGCGAAACAGCGCATCCGTGGCGTCCCCGAACACCTGCAGATAGCGCGAGTCCGTCATGTGACCATTGTAGTCGATCCATTCCGGGCGCACATACGTGTCCAACATGCGTACCGGGCCTCTGGCACCGTCCGCCAGGACCGCATCCAGGCCGGCGGCCGAGCCACGCCCGTTGCGCTCGTACAACCTCTCCTCGAGCGCCCGCAGGGTTGCGCCCGCGCCGAGGTCGAACTGCTTGAGCACCTGTTGAGTGGCGAGGAGGTACTCATCGCGCAGCCGCTCGAGCTCGCGGATCGACCGGCCTCCGGCCTGCGCCTGCGTGCCCTCGACCATGCGATCGATCAGCGTCTCCGTGAGCTCCGGCGCCTCGAGCCGTGTCCACGGCCACTTCAGGCAGGGCCCGAATTGCCGCAGCATGTGCCGCATACCGGTCTCACCGCCCGCAAGATGATAGATGAGGTTGGTTCCCATGCCTGCCCAACGCAGTCCGGGACCGTAGACGATGGCGTCGTCGAGCTCGCCGGTGGTCGCCACCCCGTCATTGACCAGATGCAGGATCTCGCGCCACAGCGCTTCCTGGAGGCGATCCGTCAGATGACCGGGCACCTCACGGCGTACGCGCAAGGGATGCATCCCGATCTCGGTGTAGAAACGGGCGGCGGCATCGAGTGCCGCGCCGGAAGTCGCGCGGCCGCCGACCAGCTCCACGAGCGGCAGCAGATAGACCGGGTTGAACGGATGTCCGACCAGGAAACGCTCCGGCGCCTGCAGGTCGCGCTGCAGGTCGCTCGGCAACAGTCCCGAGGTGCTGGACGCGATGACGACGTCGGCCGGCGCCACTCGGCTCGCCTGCGCCAGGATCCGCTGTTTCAACTCCAGCTGCTCGGGGATGTTCTCCTGGATGAAATCCACCTGCCGGGCCATGGCCTCGAGGTCGGTGGTGAATGTCAGCTTGCCTTCGGGCGGCAGCGGCGCAAGCGTCAGGCGGGAGAGCGCCGCGCGCGCGTTGTCGACCGCGCCGCGAATCCATGACTCCATCTCCGGCTTCGAGTCCATCGCCAGCACGTCGATTCCGAGATGCAGGGCACGCGCGGCCCAGCCGCCGCCGATGACGCCGGTACCCAGAAGCCCCAGTACTTTGACCTGTCGCATTCTACTTTTATATCATGACCATAATAATATAACAAGATCGTCAGGCACCCAGCGAATCAACGCTCGCGACGACTGCCGGATCGGTTGCCGCCGCGGCGTCAGATCCGACCTGCGGCTCGAGCCCGCGGTCGGCCGTGGCCGCCGCCGCGCGATCGGCCGCGCGATCCAGCGAGCGACAGGCGAGCAGATAGGCCCCCGCGGCCACCGGCAATCCCACAAACATCGAGACATCGATGCCCCCGAGCGCGCGGGCGGCCGGCCCGGTGTAGAAGTCGGTGCTGAAGAACGGCACCATGGCGGCGAAGCCGAGCCCGTAGGCGAACAGGCCCCGCCATTGCCAACGGCCGTACATGCCGCGCGGATTGAAGATCTCGCGCACTGAATAGTGCCCGCGGCGTACCAGGTAGAAATCCACGAGGTTCACCGCCGTCCAGGGCGTGAAGAGATAAAGCAGTAGAGACAGCAGCGCCGAGAAGCGCAGCAGAAAATTGCTCGAGGAATCGAGCGCGATGAGCGTCGAGACGATGGCGGCGACGCCCAGGGTTGCGACGCGCTTGCCCAGTCCGATTTTGACTTGCTTGCAGGTATCGCAGACGCTGAGCAGCGTGAGCGATGCGCCATAGAAGTTGAGTGCCGCCACGGTGACGAGTCCGAGCAGAGTACCGAGCAACAGCACCGGTCCAAACCCGGGCAGGATGCGGTTCGCCGCATGCTCGAGAGCCGCGGCGACATCCAGCTGCGGTGCGCTCGCCGCCGCGACACTTCCCACCAGCATCATCCACGCCCCGCCGAGAAAGGCGCCCAGGTACGTCCACCAGAAGGAGGCACGGATGCTCACCTCACGCGGCAGGTAGCGGGAGTAGTCCGAGACATAGATGGACCAGCTCAACTGATACGAGGCCGCGGCCAGCAGCTCCGTGAGGAACGGCCCCGCGCGAAAGCCGCCGACCTGCCACTGCGTCGCGGGGATCCCGATCAGCACCGCGCCCGCGGAGAACACGGTGAGGAGCGTGATCATGACGAACGCGATCCCCCGCTGCGCCAGGTGAATGAGGTCGTAACCGATGACCGCGAGGCTCGCGGCGAGCGCCGCGAATCCGATCACCACCGCGGGCGAGTCGACCGGTATGCGGCCGACGAGCTGGTGCAGCGCCTGCGCCGCGAGCACCTGGTTGAAGGAGTTGTAGCCCACGTAGGTCACCAGGGCGACGACCCAGACGAGCAACGCGCCGACGTAGCCGAACTGCGGCCGGGATTGGATCATCTGCGGCAGGCCGAGCTGTGGCCCTTGCGCCGAGTGGAAGGCCATGAAGAAGGTGCCGATGAGGCAGCCGAGCACCACCGCCACTGCCGTCCAGAGAAGGTTCCCGCCGAGGGCGATGCCGAGGACGCCGACGGTCAGCGTCGCCAGATGCGCATCGCCCGAGAACCATACCGGCCACAGATGCCATACCTTCCCGTGCCGCTCCGCGAGCGGCACGTAGTCGATCGAGCGCTTCTCGAGCAAGCTGCCGCGCCTCATTTTGTTGCTCTCAGTGGCCTAGAACGACCTCGAGTACTCCAAGGTCACGGTCGCCGGCATGAGCGTGGCCACCTGGGGGATGACCGTCTGGGCGGCATTGAACTGCGCGTAGCCGACGTAGCCGATGTCGCCGAGGTTGGGTTTGGCATTGGTGATATTGGTGCCGTTCAGCGCCAGCTCGGACTCGCCCCAGTCTACCCCGAGGCGCGTATTGAGCAGCAAATAGCTCGGCCGCGTGGCGATCGCGCCGGAGCCACCGTTGAGCAGCGACTCGCTGTTGCCGGTGAAGCTGTAGTCGCCGCCCACAAAGCCGCTGACATCGGCGGTGATCGGCTGGCGATAGATTCCGCCCAGCGTCGCGGTCCAGGCCGGCACGCCCATGAGGCGCGAGCCCGGCGTCAGATTCACGAGACTGAGCTCCCCGGGGTCGGTGAGATCGGTCTTCTCGTATCCGATACCGAACCGCAACTGCAGGTGTGGCGTCACGTACCCCATCGCCTCGACCTCGCCACCGTCGATCGTGGCCTGGCCGCCATTGACGACGAGGTAAAAGCCGCAAGGCAGAGCCAGCTGCTCCTGAGGGTTGCTCCAGTTGATGCGAAACGCGTCGGCGGTGATCAGCATACCGGGATCGGATAGCTGGACTTTGGCACCCGCCTCGTATGTCCAGAGCGTGTCGGACCGCACGTGCGTGATGACGTTGGTGGGCAGGTCACTGGAGCAGCCGGGAAAGTTGGCCTGCGCGTTGCCCGCCCGGAAGCCTTTCGCGGCCGAGACATACAGCATGGTCGACTTGCTCGCCTGATAGGACAACGCCACCTTGGGATCCAGGCCATGCTGGCTGTTGCTCTGCGGACTGCTCGGGGTGGAGCCGAAGTTCATGAAGCCGTTGGCCGTGTAGTCGGTGGACTGTTGCAGCCAGTATTGCCGCGCGCCGAGCGTCAGGGTGAACTGGCGCAGGAACTGCCAGTAGACCTGGCCGAATAGCGCGTAATCCTTCTCGGTGCCGGGATTGTTCTGCGTCCACAGGAGATTGTTGGGCCAGGGCCCCACGACCGTGTTGTCGGCCGTCGCGGCGGGCAGGCCGTTGGCATCGGTCGGCGGGATGTAAAAGCGCGCGCGCGAGCTCGACACGAACTCGCCAAACGTGCCGCTGATACCGTGAATCGGCGTGAAGGAGAAGCGTGTCTCGTTGCTGACCTGATTGGAGTAATGATCGCCTTGCCACAGATACGGCTGGGCCGGCAGACCCGAGACCTGATAGTAGGAAGTCAGTTCCTGTTGCGTGCCGTACGTCGAGTCCTCGACGTCCTGTGTATCGCGATGGAAGTAGCTGCTGGCGGACACCACGTCCCAGCCGTTGCCGCGGTACTTCAACGTGAGCGACGGCGTCTGCCAACGGTCGAACGCCGTCGGCTGGACATTGAAGGCGCGATTGAGAGTGTAATCGGGATCGAAGTTCGGCAACGGCGCGAAGGCGGCCGGGAAACCGTGATACTTCTCCTCCTGGGTCATCAAGAGCAGATCCGCGCTGAAGCGGCTGGTGACCTGCCAGAGGACGGTGGCGCTGCCGCCATAGGTCGTGATGGCGCCTTGGTCGCCGACGCTGTCGCGCGGTACGTTGGCAAATGAGTCGGTGGCCCCCGGGCCCGAAGCATTCGCCGGAAAGGTGCGGGTGAGATAGCCGGCATCGCTGTTTTCAAACGCGACGATGCGGACCCCGAGCACGTCGGACACGATCGGCAGATTCACGACAGCGCTGCCGCCGTAATCGGGGCTGCCGCCGCCGGAAGTGGCGCCGATGTCGGCCGCGACATGGCCGCTGGTCGTCTCGAGATCAGGCTGCTGGGTGACCAGCTTGACGTTGCCGCCGAGAGAGCTCTCGCCGTAGAGCGTGCCTTGGGGTCCCTTCAGCACCTGGATGCTGTCGATGTCCACGACGCGCGGGTCGACGGAAGCGGGCATCGGCGTGTCGTCGATGTAGAAGCCGGTCGCGCCGGAAGTGCCGAACAGGTTCTGACCGGTAATGCCGCGGATCGCGACCGTGCGCGATTCGGCGATGCCGGTCGGGCCCCCGCCATAGGAGAAGGAAAGGTTGGGCGTCTTGGTGGCGTAGTCGTTGAAGGACTTGATGTTGAAGTCTTGCAGCGCCCGCGAGGTGAAGGCGGTGATGCTCTCCGGAACGCGTGCCACGGGCTGGCTGATCTTCTGCGCCGTGACCACGATCTGCCCGAGCTGCGGTGTTGCATCACCCGCTGGCATGGCGGCGGCCGTCGGCTGGCCCTGCGCGGCGAGCGGGCCGGACACCATGAGGCCCGCCATCAGCAGGATGACGGGCTGGATGCCGGCGCAGGACCGGCGGAGTCTATGTATTATCACGATCATAATATGAAATACCCCAAAGTTGAACGGACCAGGCTCCTGCCACACACCCCTTGCTACTGATCAGCCGGCGGCCGAGTAGCGCGCGACCCGAGTCCCAGGCGCGAGAAATTTATTTATGACGGCCGCGCAGGCGCGCGGCTCTTCCCAGAACGGGTTGTGACCAAGCCCCGGGAAGATCACCACCTTCGCGCGCGGCAACGCGCGACGCAGCGTCCAGCGCACCGCCGGCTCCATGATCGGATCGGCGCCGCCCCAGATGAGCAGTGTCGGCGCGCGCAGCCGCGGCAACGTCCGCTGCAGGTCCGAGTCCACCAGTCCCTGGTCGAGCACGGCCAGCCAGACCTCGAGTGGAATGGCTGCCGCGTTGACCCGCTGGCGCCGCAGATACTCCGGGTCAACGGGCTTCGGCGAGGCCCACCACTCCTTCATGAAGGCCGAGTCCGGATCGATCGGCTCCTTCAGCCGGCGAATCGCCGCGGCATAGTCGAACTCCGGCTTGCGTGGGCCTGATCCGGGAGGCGGACCGCCCGTCGATGAGATGAGCACCACCCGCGCGGTGCGCTGCGGCCAGTACTCGGCGAAGGTTTGCGCGATCATGCTGCCCAGGGAATGGCCGACGATGTCGGCGCGCTGGATCCCGAGCGCATCGAGCAGCAGCTTCACGTCATAGGCGAAATCGAGCCGGGTATAGCAGCATTCCGGCTTGCTCGACACCCCATGACCCCGCAGATCGATGAGCACGAGGCGCAACTGTGGCGACAGATAGGGGACGAGCGGCGCCCAGTCGAGGTCGCTATCGGTATACCCGTGGATCAAGACCACCGGCACCCCCCGCGGGTCGCCGAGCTGCACATATCCGAGGGTGATGCCATCCGGCAACGCGACGGTATGCCGCGCGGCATCGAGCGGCCGCAGATCCACCCGCATGGCGGCTGCCGTGGCCGAGGCTCGGGCCGACAGGAACACGAAGGCCACGGCAAGCAGTTGCAGCGCCAGGCTGCGCCCCCCTGCGGCACGGCGCAGAAGCCCCTGACGTTGCGGCGGCTCGTCTTCGCTCATGAGACACCTCGCGGGAAGCTGGTCGCTGCTATTTATTATCGCGTCGATAATATAATGCGGCGGCCGGCGTCCTGCAATCCCCTGGCGCGGAATTTCCTACGGTAGGGTCGGCCTGCTCAGCGACGGCGCGTTGCGAGCGACTGCAGGAGCTCGCGGTAGTCCTCCAGCCGCCGGGTCGCGAGTCCCGCCACCTTACCGCGATCGTCGCAGCGCCGAACGACCACCGCGTCGCCACAGCCCCGTTCGGCCGCGAACGCCGCTATCTCCTCCGCCGACATCAGGCCGCCCTGCAACTTCAGCGTATGAACGGAGGCGGGACTGAGCTGTGAAAAGTAGGCCGGGTCGGTCGTGCACAGATATCGTTTTGCCCTGACGTGCAACCGCACAGGTTCGGCGACATCCGGCCCGAATCGCTCGCCGAGCCATCGGGCACCCGTGGCTTCGTGGCGCGCGTCAACGGTCCACTCGGCGATGTCATCGGGCACCGTTGCAATCAGGTGGCCGATGTCGTGCAGCAGTGCGGCAGCGACGACCACCTCGCCCGAGCCCGCAAGCTCGGCAAAATGAGCCGCCTGCAGTCCATGCTCGGTCATCGACACCGGCTCGCCAAAGTAGGCCGCGGCGCCGCGAGCGGCGTAGAGGGAGAATATCTCGTCGATGACACTCATTTGGCGGTCGCCTCCGCGAGCAGCGCCGCCCGACTGAAGACGCTGTCGCGCGTGAGGTAGCATCCCTGCAGATGACGCGGGTGTCGGGCCGATGCGAAGCCCGTGCGGCCATGCAGGATCCGTTGGTTGTCGAACACCACCAGGTCGCCGGCCCGCATCATGAATCGCAGCATGAAGCGCGGGTCCTTGAGCAGCATGGCAAACCGCCGATAGGCCGCGTAGTACCGTTCCGCCCGCTCGGCTGCAAACGGCAGGGGCTGGATCGAGCGATTGTTGTAATGGACGGCGAGGACCTCGTCGCGGCAGGACAGCTGGATGAGCGGCCGCTCGGCGCTGAGCGCCGCGTTCCTGGAGCGATAGGCAAACGGCACCGGCGTGCGTGCGAGAACTTCGAACGCGGTCGGATCCTCCTGCCGGAGGTGTTCCGCGAGCGCGAAGCCATCCGCAAACAGACTGCCGCCGCCATCCGGCGCCGCGACCAGCACGTGCAGCGCCTGGAAGCCGGGCACCGGCTCTCGATACGGGTTGTCGGTATGTAGCCCGAGCCCGCGATCGGAGTAGGCGAGGTTCTCCGGCTCTGGCACCGCGCGCACGTCGAACAACAGCCCATAGTTTGTTTGCGCCACCTGCCCTACGAGCGACATCGTCTCGAGTATGGCTTCGGACACGACTGGAACATCCGCCAGGAAGGCAAGACCATCGGTGACGAGCCGGCCGAGCCAAATCGCCTGCACGCCAATGTCGGCACGCGCGGCCGCGAGCGGCGCCCAGGCGAAGTCGCGAGTCGCATCGAGCCGGGCGCCATCCAGCCAAAGCCGCGGCCGCCGCAGCGTGCCCGTACCCGCGATCGCCGCGGCCTGTGCTTCGAGCCAGTCGAGAGCGAAGGACGCGCCGCCTTCTTCGTGCTCCCACTCGATGCGGACCGTGCCGCCCTCGAGGGCGGCATGGCGGATCCGTGGCGTCACCGGGAGGTCCGCGACATCGGTCAGACGCTGACCATTTCCGGGGTCGCGATCCTGCTGGAGATTGTCGCGCAGCCAGACGCTCGCGAGCTCGACTGGATCGCCGTCAGCCCACTGCAGCGTCAACGCCGACGGCGTCCAACGCATCTCCGTGATGGCCTGCATTGCTTTCATAATCCGAGCCCTCCCCGCTTCTGTCATGAGCTCACCGCCGTACGTGCCGCGGCGGCGCGCCGCTCCATGGCGTAGAGCCACCCGGCGCCGATCGCTCCGACCGTTGCGATCACGGCAAGCGTGGCGAACACGCCTCTCCAGCCAAACGTAACGGCCAGCTTGGCGCCACCGACACCGGCAGACACCGCACCGAGATAGCCGACACCATCGATGATACCCGAGGCCACGGCGCCCGCCGCCTTGCCCCCGAAATCCAGTGCCATCGCACCGCCGAGGTAGGCATATGGCCCGAGCAGACAAAAGGCGACGACACCAATGAGGGCGATCGGAGCGGTGTGTGTTCCGCCGCGATGGATCATCGTCAAAAGAAAGAGTGCGCCAGCCGTCGCGGTCAAGCCCAGGAACAGGACCTGCGGTCGGCCGTTGGGCCCGAGCCGGTCGCCAAACCAGCCTGTCAGGAGCACCGAAATCGCCCCGACCCCGGGAAAGATCGCGCTCAGCCCGGCGGCGTCGCTCATGCTGAGGTGGACGAAGTCCCTCATGTACACCGGAGTCCAATCATTGAAGGTCTCGCGGACGATCGTGCAGACGAGCGACAACACACAGACCATCAGGAATGCCGGGCTCTTCACCAGCGGTCCGAGCCGCTCCCTGACGGTCAGCGGCGGGGCTTTCGAGCTCCCGAACACGTTGAGCGGATTCGCAATCGTATCGCCATGGCCGGCGGCGAGCCGCGACTCGCGCAAGAGAATGAAATTGGCGATCAGCATCGTGCCGGAGACCGCCGCCGCAAGTGCGAACAGGCTCCGCCAACCGTGGCCATGCGCGATCAGGCGCCCCATCCACTCGCGCGCGACGGCATCCCCTATGAGATAACTCAGGCTCAGTACGCCGATGATCGCGCCGTGCGAGGAGTAGTCGAACCAGCGTGACGATATCTTGAGGAGGCCTGCCCAGGCGCCCGACTGCACCAGGCGATTCAGGAACCACGCGAGCGTGAAGATCGGCAGCGCACCGGAGAAGGCGAAGAGCAGCGTGAATACCGTTGCGCCCGCAAGGCCGGCCAGAAAGTTGATGCGGCCGCCCCAGTAGTCACCGAGCCCGCCAATGAAAGGCTTGCCGAGCGCGTAAGCCAGGATGCCGAGCGAGGTGATGCCGCCGATGCGCACGAGCGCATCGTCATACGAGAGACCGCGCTTCACGAGCTCCTTTGCAAGCAGCGGCGTCGCAACGGAAAGATCAGCGCGGCAGAAGTACAGCGACGCGTAGCCGCCAAAGAGAAGCAGGATGACGATCGCCTGTCGGATCCTGAGCGGACGCGCGCTCCCCGGCATAGCGTGCGAGCAGCGTCGTCATCCGCCGGGCGCCGGCGTGAGCCTCCTGCTGAGCGTGCGATACAGACTCCTGGGACCGTCGAGGTCGATGTAACATCCCTGCAGGTGCCGGTGGCCTTCGTTCGGATCGTAAGCGGTCCGCCCGTGCAATACGCGGCTATTGTTGAACATCATGAGCTCGCCCGCCCTGAGCGGGAATCGCAATTCGAACCGCGGATCGGCGAAGAGCTCGCTCATGCGCCGGCGCGCACGTTGAAACCGCCGCGTGGTGTCGCGATCGAGCAGCGGCAGATAGTCCAGTCGCGGGCTGTAGTGCACGCCGGTAATCCGGCCATCGACGTCGCGTTGCACGATCGGCCGGCGCTCGATGAGCTCTTCGTGCGCATCGATGAACCGGAACCGCACCGGCAGCGAAGCCAACAGCTCCAGTCCCTCGGGATCCTCCGCCTGTAGTGCCTGCGCGACGGACAGGCTGTCCACCAGCGTCGACCAGCCACCCGTGGTCTCGTTCACGAGACAATGCAGCAGCTGAATTCCGGGCACCGGCTCGCGGTACGGGTTGTCGGTGTGCGCCCCGAGGGGCACCGGGCGATAGGCGAGATCATTCGAGCCGGGTCGTGAATACACTTCGAACAGGCGGCCGAAGTTGGTCTCGCGCACATGGCCGAATCGACGCGCCACCTCGAGAATGGCCTCAGGATCGCTGGTCAGGTTGCGGATGATGACGAGGCCATGGGTCAGGAACGTGCGGACGGACCGCAGACGCACCTCGTCAGTGTCCAGGGCGCGCCCATCCACGCTGATCGCCTCGAGGGACAGATCGCCGCGCCACGGCATCTCTCGCGGCAGACCATCCTCCAGGTCGAAGTCGGCAGCGAGCCTGCTCAATTCATACTCGCCGGAATAGCCATCGCTGAAGACGAGCCATGCCCGGTCCGCACCGCTCTGCTCGGCGTGGACCAGAGCGAGATCATCCGGCAAGCGGTGCGGGTCGTAGAGGCGCTGCTGGGTGTGCGGATCGAGATGCGCGGGATCCTGACAGCGCTCCCGCAGCCAGAGCGCCGGCAACTCCACGGCGCTGGCGCCGCGTTGCGCGAGTACCCTCGGCGGATCCGCTTCCAGCTTGAGATGCACGCTGTCCATCACCGGCCTCTCCCCGGAATCTGTTCGGGCGGAACGATGTTCGCGCGCGCCAGCTTCTCCGCGCGTTCGGCGTCGCCGGCGCAAATGCTGTCGACGAGCTCCCGATGCGACTCACAGATCTCACGCGCATCCACCTCCCGGTTCGAGAGCGCGATGTAGACCTGGAACTGATTCTCCACGCGCAGGTAGTGCTGCAGCAGCCGCTCGTGGCCGGCCAGCGTGACGATGAGCTTGTGCAGCTCGCGGTCCAGGCGATCCGCTCGCTCATGATCCTGCGACTCCCCCGCCGCCATCAATTGCGCGAACGCGGCGCGCAGCTGCGCGATGCCCTGGCCATCGATTCTCAGCGCCGCGAGGCGCGTGCCGAGACTCTCGAGCGCCGCACGCAGCGTGTAGAGCTCCCACAGATCCTGCTCACTGAGCTCGACGACCTGGTAGCCCGTATAGGGCACGTGGCACACCAGTCCTTCCTCGATCAAGCGGCGCAGTGCCGCACGGATGGTGCCGCGTGACAATCCGTAGCGCTCCGCGATCGGAGTCTCGAGCAATCGCTCACCGGCTGTCAGCTCACCGCGCAGAATCTGTCGTCGCAGCAGGTCGGCCGCCTGCCCCTCCAGGCTTTGCCTGTTGATGGCCTCGATGGCGCTCATACGTAGCGGGTCTCGAAGGGAATGACCTCCTGACCGACCTCCTCGGGCTCATGATCCACGAGCTGCGGCGGAAATCCGGGCGCGCGCACCTGCACGCCGCAATCGTCCTCCAGTCGCTGAATGATTCGTGGCGACAGCGCGCGCGGGCCATATCGCGACTGCGTGTCGCGGAACATGTCCGTCACGGTGTCGGCGACTTCGGTCGGCACGCCGTATTTGCGGGCCACGCCGAGAAACAGCCCAATGTCCTTCAACGCCAGGTCGACCGTGAAGTTGATGTCATAGCTTCCGTTCAAAATGACCTGGCTTTCGGTCTCGTGAACGAAGGAATTGCCGGATGAGGCCTTGATGGCTTCATAGGTCGTTTTGGGATCCATGCCCGCCTTGCCCGCCACGATCCACGCTTCGCTGAGAGCGGCCAGATGGACGAACGCCAGGTAGTTGGTGATCACCTTGAGAATCGAGGCGCTGCCCAGCGGCCCGCTATGAATGATTCTGCGGCCCATGATGCGCAGCGCCGGCAGCGCCCGCTCGAACGCATCGCGGTCGCCGCCGACGAAGATTGAGATGTTCCCCGATGCGGCCCGGTGACAGCCACCCGACACCGGCGCATCGAGCGCTTGGGCGCCCGCGCGCATGACCTTCTCACCCAAGCGCAGGACTTCGCCCGCCTCCGTCGTGCTCATCTCCAGCCAGAGCTTGTGGGCTGACAGGCCTGCGAGCACTCCGTTGGGTTGCTCGAGCACCTGCGCGCTGATAGCCGGCGAAGGCAGGCAAGTAATCACCAGATCCGACTCGAGGGCGAGCGCCTTCGGTGTCGCTGCCCATCGCGCGCCACCCTCGAGCAGCGGCTTCGCGGCAGTCGGGTCGAGATCATGGACGATCAGCTCGCGTCCATTGCGCACGAGGGTCGCCGCCAGTTTGGAGCCCAGGTTCCCCAGGCCGATGAAGCCGATGATCATGGCGCTCGCCTCAGGTGGTACGACCCAGGACGGCGGGGTCGAATGCCCGGCGAGAGAAGATCCGGCGCACGAGCGGCTCGAAATGCTCGAGTGGCTCGGTCGGATAGTCCGGGTCGAAGGCCGCCTGATCCCATCGCTCGCAGAACCGGACGCAGCTTTCGTAATGAGGATGGTCCCGGTATGCCGCACGTAGCTCCGGGTCTTCGCCCATGAAATGAGCGTAGTAGACCTTCTGGAAGATGCCGTGGTGCTCGACCACCCAGGTCACTTCCGCCCTGACATAGGGCCGAAGGATCTCGGCGGCATAATTGGAGTGATTCTCAGGCGCGAGACAGTCGCCCAAGTCGTGGACGAGCGCGGCGACGATCATCTCCTCGTCAGCGCCGTCCGCCTCGGCCCGCGTCGCCGTCTGCAAGGAATGTGCGAGGCGCGTGACCCGGTAGCCGTTCAGTCCGTCATCCATGGCACGCAGCGCATGCAGGATGCGATCCGGCAATCGCGCGATGTATTCGCGTTCCAGGCGGCTCAGGAACAGGTACTCGGTCCGGGTACCGTCCTTCATCTGCCGGAAGCTGACTGTGCGCATGGCGGTCGCTGTGGCTGTTTCCGGGAGATTCAAGCAGCCCGATTGTTAATTGTCAACAATCCATTCAGTCGTCCGTGGGCGCATCCGCCGCCCATTGCGGCAGCCCGTCCGCGATTTCGTAGTAGTCGCCCTTCTCAGCCACGAAGATATGCATCGACGGCTTCAGGCCCGTAGGGGTGTCCAGCGTGCCGGCCCATATGCTCATGTGACCCCCGTGGGCAGGCTCCCAGAAGAGTTGCGAGCCGCAGGCGCCGCAAAATCCCCGCCGAGCGATCGCGGAGGACTGATACCAGCGTAGCGACTCGCCGGAGAGCAACCGCAGGTGCTCGGCCGCGCAGGCGGTGGCGGCGTCGAAATGGCCACCCGAGCGGCGGCACATGGTGCAGTGACAGTAGATGATGGGCCGTAGCGGCCCATGCACCTCGAACCGCACGCCTCCACACAGGCAACTGCCACGGGCAACCGGTGATTCAGACATAGCGACCTCTCTCGCGCTCCATGCCGCGAAATTCCACGAATGAAGTCATCCGCTGCCACAGGAAATGACCATACTCGAACGGCGTGAACAGGTCAGGCCGATCGAGCGGCAAGGGCGCAATGGTCGCATCCGCACGGGCCTCGTAGAAGAATGGAATGGAGAAACGCTCGCGGCCGGAGCCCAGCACGCGATGCTCGGTGGCGCGGATTCGGCCCGCTGACCACTGCTCGAGTACCTGGCCGAAGTTGATCACCAGCGTGCCCTCGAGCGGCGGCACATCGACCCATTGGCCGTCCCGCGACCGCGCCTGGAGTCCTGCGACACCGTCCTGTGCCAGCAGCGTGACGAAGCCCGAGTCCGTATGGGGCGCGCCGACGACATATCGTCGTGTCCCCTGGAACTCCACCCAAATCGCGGGATCCTGCACGGCGGCGAGCTCCGCGGCGTCCCGTGGCGGATATCGGATCAGTCGCAACGTCGATAGTCCGCGGTGAAACGAGTCATCGAAGTGGTCCGGGCGCAGGCTCAGACCGCGAGCGAGGGAGCTCATCAACAGCCGGGCCACCCGCTCCATCGCCCTGTAGTAGGCGGCAACCGCCTCGCGCCAGCCCGGCAGCCGGCTCTCAGGCGGCAGCGGACTTGCCTCGCGCAACGGATCGCCGGCCACGGTGAGGGCCGGCCCGTGGACCAGGTCGCCGCCGATGTCGATGCCCTCTTTGGAAGTCAGGTTGCCTGGCTGCAGGGGAAACCAACCGCGATATACGTTGAGGTTCTCAGGAGCGAACTTGCGCCGATACAGCCGCCGCTTGTCGGCCTCGTTCAGCCCGAATAGAGCGAGCAGGCACGCTCTTTCAGCCGGCCCCGGCGCCGCCTCGCTCGGCAGTCCTCGTACGCACACGAATCCCATATCCCGAGCGGCCGCCGCAAGCGCGCGATCGGGGACCTGCCACCCGGTCCCCTCCGTGTCGAAGAGCGGCGCGACGTCGACTACTGGAATCGAGCCCATCACGGTGTCGCCTCAATCGAAAGCCTGCAGACTCTCCACCGCTCGAATGGTCTCGGGACCCGCAGCGGACTTGGCCGTTTCTCCGGCAGGCAGCTCCAGCGCCTTCGCAATTACTATCGAGACGAGACCGTTTGGATAGAGGATCACTTCGCTTTCACCCGCGCCCCACATGGTAGGTAGATAGTAGCGCTTGCCGTGGGCATCGACGTAGGGTCTGAAGTGGAACCCCATCTTGTAGAGCTCGCCCTCGGCTCGCTCCGTTGCAGCCCTCTCGTGGTTGCCTGGAGATAGATCGCCGCGCTTTGGAATCGCTCCCCGGGCGGCGAGCAAATCGTCAGTAAAACCGCGATGCAATATCTGCTCGCCGCCGTATGCGCCCCGACTCTGATAGAGCTGCGCGATCTTCGCGAGGTCATCCAGTGTCGGATAATAACCCGCATTGAACCAAGGGATCCCGCGACGGCTCCTGGCTTCTCGGGTGCGAACGACGGGAGCGTGCGCGATACCAATGGGCTCGAGCACCTCCGCCCGCAGCATGTCCCAGATATCCGCCCCTGGCCCTCGCGCGGCTTTGAGGAAGCGGTCAATCGCGACACCGAGCAGGTAGAAATCCTGATCGCGATAGCGCATCACCCTGCCCGGCTCCCAGGGATAAGGCCGCAGCGATCGCCTGATCTGTTTCAGTTTCTCGCGGTGGGAAGGCGCGGTGTACCAGGCGTCGTAATCACCTTCGAGGTAACCATCAAGCGGATCGTTCGGGTTCGTCTGCCACCTTCCCGTGCCCCCGAATCCCGTGGCCATATTAGCCGCGTCGATGAAGCGAACGGCGCGATACTTCGGGTCGAGTCCCGCGACGAAGTCCCCGATCTTGAGCGTGAGAACGTACGGCCCGCACACCTGCGCGAGGCGCAGCAGCGCGAGCGGCGCCCCGATGCTCTTCATGATGGAGCGGACCCCGAGCCGCATCTCGAGCGGATACGGATAGGTGCCGCACGGCGTCGACGAATCCTGATAGTAGATCGTGCCATCGCGGACGAGGGCTGCGAGAACGCGCCACTGCTCGAGCACCGGGCCGCCAAACCCCTGCAGCGACTTGGGTGCCCCCTCGCGGATGAGCTCCGCCCACAGCCGGTGCGGCAGGCGCCGTGCGAGCTCCGCCTGAGCCGACTCGCGCCGGACTGCCGCCTCACCAGCGGCAAGCGGCGCAAACCTCATGCGTGCCCGGCCCCAGCCGATGAAATGTTGGTGGAGCAGGTAGGGCGCGGTCTGTTGCACGAACTGGAATTCGAGCTCGCTGACCTCACGTCCTTTGTACCTGAAGGTGGCTACACCCTGATGGGAATGATTCTCGGTGTCTCCCACGAGCATCAGCGGGAACGCCGCCCGCGACCAGGGTCCCTCCTCGCCGGGATCGCGCCAGATCCGGCCGAACTGCGGGATCACCGACCAGTAGCTCGGAGTCTTACCTGGGCGCCGTTCACAGACGATCTGTCCGCGCTGCAGCGGAACCAGGACATCTCCCGTCGTGACGAAGCCGAGCGTGATGCGCGGGAAGAGCCGCGCATCGCGACCCTCGATCCTCGGGCTGTTGAGCCGAGGGCGAGTCTCGATCGCTGACTGTGCGATGTGCAGCAGCCCCGAGAATTCCGCTGCCGCGCGCGCAGCCGCAGGCGGGCGGAAGTATTCGTTGGACGCGGGCAGCTCGGGTTGAGGTCGCACCGGGGCCGGCATTCAGGCGGACTGACCGGTGGCCTGGCTCTCGGCCGCGGTCCTCGCCGCCAATTTCTCATCCTCCAACAGGTCGCGTGCCGACAGCCAGTAATGCCAGGCCGCCCAAAAGCCGGTCGGCACGAGACAGAGCATCGCGAGCCGCAGCGACTCCGCGTCGGGTGCGTGGTGGGGCGCGAACCAGTCACTCAGTAACCCGACCATCTGCGGCGCGATGACGAGGTTGCAGATGTTGGCGAGGAACAGCAGTACCGCGCAATACATGGCGCGCATCCTCGGCTGCGCCAGATTGTTCAGGATCCCGAAACCCGGGCCCAGATACACGTAAATGGACGGTATATACAGCCAGAAGAGCGCCTTGGTAAGGGCCAGGGAGTGGGTCGAGTAGATCACCCCCGTCACGACGGTAGCGAGTGCGATGTTGAGGCCGAGTAGCCGCATGATGCGCCGCTCGTCGGAGAGCCACGGACGGGAAAGCAGCCACGTACTCCCGACCATCGCGATACTGCCCCCCACCAGGTGTATGGGCCCGAGAATACCGCCGGCCTGAGCCACGTTGAGTGAATAGCTGCGCATCAGGAACGCGGGCGTCCACCACATGAGCCCCCAGCCCCAGAGCGCGGTAAGGGACTGAGCGACGATGGAGTGGATGGCGGAGCGCTGGCGCAGCAGGAACTGCAACGTCTCAAAGAAGGACGGCGACACGCCGCGATCTGCGCACTCGTCGAGACAGCCGCGCCGCGGCTCGCGGATGCTGAGCAGGACGAGCAGCCCCACCAGGACTCCCGGTATCCCGAGGGCGAGGAACATCGTGCGCCAGCCGAGCCGGTAAGCGAGCGCGCCGGCGACCTGCGAGCCGAGCCAGGCGCCGATCGGGGCGCCCAGGGAGAAGACTGACAATGCCATGGCGCGGCGCGAGGCCGGAAAGAAATCCGACAGGATGGAGTTGGCGCCGGGCGTTCCGCCGGCTTCGCCGACGCCTACGCCGATCCGTGCCCATAGAAGCTGCCAGTAACTGCGTGCGACGCCGGTGGCCGCCGTCAACACGGACCAGGCGATGAGACAAATGCCGATGATGTTGCGGCGGCTGCGGCGGTCGAGCAACCACGACAATGGAAAGCCGAAAATGACATAGAAGATGGCGAGCGATACGCCGGTGAGGAAAGCGATGTTCGCATCCGAGAGATGCAGCTCCTTTCGGATCGGCTCGAGCACCGTGGAGATGGAGTAACGATCGGAGATGCTGAGCGAGTAGACCAGGCACATCATGACGGCGACGTACCACCGCTGCGCCAGCGAGGTGGTCTGGCCGGGCACCCTGTCCGTGCGCGGGGCAATTACCGGGCTCGTGCCGGCTGGTATGTCGCTCACTCGGTCTGCCTCATGAAGCCAAACTCGGCCGCGGCATGGTAGATCGCCTGATGCAGGCTGACCGCAAGGCTGCGCGCCACCCAGATCTCGAAGACAGGATCGCGCTGCGCGCTGTCCTCGAGGCGCCACAACGTGACATTCACGTAACCGCAGATGGTTTGCGCGACGTCATTCACATGGAAGCTTCGAGGATGCATGTCGATGGGGATCAGCTTGGCCAGCATGTCGCGCACCTTGGGACCGCCAACCCGCAGGATGACATAGGCATCACTTTGGTCGGCAACCGATGCGCAGTCGCCCAGCAATGACCGCAACGACTCGGCGAAGGCGTTCCCCGCGTCATCGCGAGTGGCGAGCCAAGCCTCCGGACCCATGCCGGCGGTCGCGATGTCGCCGCGAGTCGCGCGCCGCGGCCCGTCTGGAGGATCGACTCCGAAGCTCGCGCGAAAGATCTCCGCCAGCTTCGCGCTCTGCCCCCTGCGCGCCGCGATTCGCGCGATTCCGAGCCCGTTGCGCTCCGTGGCGAGCACGCCGCCGCCGCTGCCCGCCGCGGTCGGCAGTCCTGTAAAGGCCGAAGTCTCGATGACCGTTGGATCGGCGCGCATGCTCACTCCTTCAGCCGCTTGCCGTCCGGATCGTAGAACACGGGACTCGTGACTTCGACCTCGACGTCACCGCCAGACAGCGGACTGTGCGCCCGGGCCCTCTCGCCGATACGCTCGCGACCCCTCCTCAGGAAGCCGAGCCCGATCCAGTGTCCCAGGATCGGCGAGAAAGTCACCGAGCTGATGAAGCCTTCATCGTTCGCCAGGCTCGGCTGCGAGCCGATTTGGAGGAAATGGGCGCCCGCGCTGAGTTTCGCATCAAGCCTCGAGGGCTTCACACCAATCAGTGCCGGCCGATCCGGCGCGCTCAGCCCCGGTCTCGCAGCCAGCACCCGGCCGATGTAGTCCTTCTGCGCCGACATCATTCGTCCGAGTCCCAGGTCGTGCGCCGTCGTCGTGCCATTGAGCTCCGCGCCGGTGACGTGACCTTTCTCGATGCGCATTGTCCCGAGAGCCTCCATGCCGTAGGGCACGACCCCCAAATGCTCACCGGCGGTCATGATTGCACGTACGGTGGCATCCCCCCAGCGCGCGGGCACCGCCAGCTCGTAGGCGAGCTCCCCGGAGAAGGAAATGCGGAACAGGCGTGCCGGCCGGCCCTGCCACTGAAACTGCGCGCAGGCAAGATAGGGAAAGCCCACGTTCGAGACATCGAGGACGCCGTCGAGCAGCCGCTCGAGGAGAGCGCGAGATCGTGGCCCGGCAACGGCAAACTGCGCCCATTGCTCGGTCACCGATGCGAGCTGGACGTCCAGCTCGGGCCAGAGAATCTGCCGCGCGTGCTCGAGGTGCTGCAGCACCTTCACCGCGTGCGCACTCGTCGTCGAGAGCAAAAAATGACTAGGCGCCAGACGGGCCACGGTCCCATCATCGAATACGATGCCGTCTTCACGCAGCATGATGCCGTATCGCGCCTTGCCCACGGGCAGGGTCGAGATCATGTTGGCGTAAATGCGGTCGAGGAAAGCGCCGGCTTCAGCGCCCTGCACGTCAATCTTTCCCAACGTCGAGACATCGCAGACGCCAACACCGTTACGCACCTCGCGGACCTCCCGTACCAGTGTGCGCTTCCAGTCACCCTCGCCGCTCAGCGGAAATGCTTTCGCCCGCCGCCACTCGCCGAGATCCACGAAAGTTGCCCCCCGGCTCTCGGCCCAGCGGTGGCTCGGCGTGAGCCGGCATGGCCTGAAGTCGGGCCCGCGGTGCACTCCCGCGAGAGCACCGATCGCAACCGGCGTGTAAGGCGGCCGCCCGGTGATGGTTCCGAGATCAGCGGGCGCTCGCCCCGTGAGAGAGGCAACTATCGCATGCCCGTTGAGAGCCGACGTCTTGCCTTGATCCGTACCCATACCCAGCGTCGTGTACCGCTTGAGCAGCTCGGCGGAGCCGAAGCCTTCGCGGGCCGCGACGGCGATATCCCTGGTCGTCACATCGTGCTGGGGGTCGACGAACGCCTTGCCGCGAAAGCCTTGCACGAGCCACAGCGGCGCGCCGCCCACCGCCTCGTCATCGACACGCGGCAGGCTCTGCGCCGGCGCCTCGAAACCCGCGGCGCTGGCGGCCTCCCTGCCGGCTGCGGCGCCGGCACGCAGCGCGCCGGCCAATGAGAGCTCACCGGCCGCGGCGCCGACAGCAGTCATTCCGCGCGGCAGGCCGGCGGGTACGTGCGCGCCGATGGCATCCGACCACAACGGGCGTGCCCCAAGGTGGGTGGACAACGCCGTGTTTGGATCCCAGCCTCCTGCGACCGCAAGGGCATCCGTCCCGATCCGTGTGATGCGGCCATGCTCGTCGCGCACATCGATCCCGCTGACTCCTTTGGCGCCATGAGCGTCGAGAATCTGCGCGCCCCGCATGACGCGCAGGCCGCGACGTGTCGCTTGATTCTCGAGCATCGCCGGAATTTCCCGCCGCGCATCGGCGATCACCGGTACATCGACCTGGGCGTCATTGAGATCGAAAGCCGTCTTCCACCCATCGTCGCAAGCCGTGAATACCGCTGTACGGTGCCCAGGCGTCACTCTGAAGCGATTCACATACGTGCGCACGGCCGAGGCGAGCATGACACCCGGCCGATCGTTGCCACCGAATACGATCGGCCTCTCCAGCGCGCCCGCGGCCAGCACCGTGCGCCGAGCGACGATCTTCCAAAGTCGTTGCCGAACCTGGTGCGCAGCCGGCACGGCCAGATGGTCCGCGACGCGCTCGAGCGCCCCGAACGTGTTGCCGTCGTAGACCCCGAAGACCGTGGTTCGCCTCAACACTCGCACCTCGGAGAGCGCGGCAAGCTCGTCGGCCGTTTGCGTGGCCCAGAGTGCGCCGCCCGTGCCGTCGATTTCGTGACGATCGCCGTTCAAGCGCCCGCCGAGAAGAAAGTCCTCATCGCAGAGGATCACTCGGGCACCGGCCCTGCCGGCCGCCAGTGCTGCGGCAAGACCCGCCGGGCCGCCACCGATGACCAACAGGTCGCAAAAGGCGTGCACCTTCTCGTAGGTGTCCGGATCGGCCTCGAGGCTGGCACGGCCCAGCCCCGCCGCCCGCCGGATGGCCGGCTCGTAGACCTTCTCCCAGAAGGCTGCCGGCCACATGAAGGTCTTGTAGTAGAAGCCGGCGATGAAGACGGAAGACAGGAGGGAGTTGATCGCGCCGAAGTCGAGACCGAGCGACGGCCAGCGATTCTGACTGCGGGCCTCGAGGCCGTCGAAGAGCTCCACGACCGTGGCGCGGGTATTCGGCTCGCGACGCGCCCCGGTCCGCAGCTCCACCAGGGCGTTGGGCTCCTCCGAGCCGGCCGTGAGAATGCCTCGCGGCCGATGGTATTTGAAAGAGCGGGCGACGAGCCTGACTCCTGATGCGAGCAGTGCGGAAGCCAGCGTGTCGCCCGGATGACCTGCGTAGCGCTTGCCGTCGAACATGAAGGCCAGGGTCCGGTCGCGCCGGATGGCTCCTTCGCCTTCCCGCAGCCGGTTCGGGCCCATCAGCGCGGCGTCTCGGCTGCGAGCTGCACGCCAAGGATCTCGTGAGTGCGTGTGTTGCGGGTGACCCGCAGCCACGACAGGCAGCCGGCTGCGTGATACCACAGCTCCTGATGCGGCCCGGTTGGGTTCTCGCGCAGATACACGGCTTCGAAAAAGCGGTCGACGGGGTCCGCGGTGTCCGGCGGCGGGCGCCGAAAACCGGCGTCACCGAGATAGTTGAACTCGCTGATATCCCGCTCCCCGCAGAAAGGGCATTCGATGCGCATGGCGATTCAGTGCAGATTCGGCTGTGGCCCCTGCCCCTTCTCGTCGAGCAGGCTGCCGGTCGCGAACCGGTCGAGGCGGTAGGCACGCGCCACTTCATGAGGCTCGTTGCGCGCGAGCAGGTGCGCGAAGCAATAACCGGAGGCGGGGGTGGCCTTGAAGCCACCGTAACACCAGCCGCCGTTCAGGTAGAGCCCCTCGATCGGGGTGCGGTCGATGATCGGCGAGCCATCCATCGACATGTCCATGATGCCGCCCCACGAGCGCAGGACGCGCACCCTCCCGATCGCGGGCATCAGTGCCATGCCGCCCTCGCACACGTCCTCGACGGTCGGCAGATTGCCGCGCTGCGCGTAAGAGTTGTAGCCGTCAATATTGCCGCCAAAGACGAGGCCGCCTTTGTCCGACTGGCTGACGTAGAAATGTCCCGCGCCGTAGGTCACGACACAGGGAACCAGCGGCTTGATGGCTTCCGACACGAACGCCTGCAGCACGTGACTCTCGATGGGCAGGCGCAATCCGGCCATGCGCGCCACGTTCGAGGTGTTGCCGGCGACCGCCATGCCGATCTTGCGCGCCCTGATGTCGCCGCGCGCGGTCCGCACGCCGGCGATCCGGTCACCCTCGCGGATGAATCCGGTGACCTCGCAGTTCTGAATGATGTCGACACCGCGTCGGCTCGCTGCACGCGCGTAGCCCCAGACCACGGCGTCGTGCCTGGCCGTGCCGCCGCGCGGCTGCAACAGTCCGCCCTGGATGGGGAAGCGCGCATTCTCGAAGTCGAGAAACGGCAGCATGCGCCTCACCCCGCGAGCGTCCAGCAACTCGGCATCGACGCCATGCATGCGCATCGCATTACCCCTGCGTACATAAGCGTCGCGTTGCGAGTCCGAGTGGTAGAGGTTGAGAACACCGCGCTGACTCACCATGGTGTTGTAATTCAGATCCTGCTCGAGCCCTTCCCAGAGCTGCATGGAGAGCTCATAGAACGGGTTGTTCCCAGCCAGCAGGTAATTCGAGCGGATGATGGTCGTGTTGCGGCCCGCATTGCCGAGCCCGATCCACCCTTTCTCGAGGACCGCCACGTCGGTAACGCCGTGCATTTTTGCGAGGTAATGCGCAGTCGCAAGCCCGTGCCCTCCGCCACCGATGATGATCATCTCGTAGGCTGGCTTTGGGCTGGCATCGCGCCACGCGGGCTCCCATCCCCGGTGGCCCGCCGCGGCCTGTCGTAGCAGGCTGAAGATCGAATAGCGCATGGGCCCTTATCTTACCCGTGCTACAGTAATGCAGCGGCCCGGTGTCGCACCTGCCGGGAAGGAGGCGCGATGGCGCTCGGATCCTCCGATGAGCCTGTTCGGATAGCGTTCCTGCTCGTTCCCCGCTTCTCGATGATGGCGTTCGCGGCCGGCGTCGAGCCCCTGCGCGCCGCCAATCGCCTGAGCGGGTCGGCACTGTTCGAGTGGCAACTGGTCTCGGCCGACGGCAACCCCGTGGCGGCCAGCAACGGAATTTCCGTTGCGGCCCAGGGCTCGCTCGCCGAGCTCGACAAAGTCGACATGGTCATCGTGTGCGCCGGTCTCGAGGCACCCGAGGTCGAGCGCGACGTCAAGGTCCATCACCCATTGCGGCGACTCGCACGCCACGGCACTGTGGTCGGCGCCATCAGCAGCGGCTCGTTTCTGCTGGCCGAGGCCGGACTGCTCGCCGGGAGGCGGTGCACGGTCCATTGGGAATATCTCGAGGCCTTTCGCACGCGCTATCCGCAACTCGAGGTCACTGAGGACCTCTACGTCATCGACCGCAACATGTTCACCTGCTCCGGAGGAACGGCCGCGCTCGACATGATGGTGCATTTCATCAGTCAGGTAGGCGGCAGCCAGCTCGCCCTGGCGGTTGCCGAGCAGTTCATCCACCCGCAGGTACGGACGCAGGAGGAACAGCAGCGTCTCGATCTTCACGCGCGCTATCAAATCGAGAACCCGAAGCTGATCCAGGTGATCTCTCTCATGGAAGCGGCGCTCGATGAGCCGATGGAGCTGCGGCAGATGGCGCAACGGGCCAACATTTCGGTCCGTCAGGTCGAGCGGCTCTTCCGCGAGCACATCGGCTCCTCGCCGAAGACCTTCTACCTCGATCTGCGCCTCGCCAAGGCGCGGACTCTGCTGCGCCGGACGCTCGGCTCGCTGCGCACGATCGCGCTCGAATGCGGCTTCGGCTCGCCTTCTCATTTCTGTCACGCCTACAAGCGCCGGTACGGAATACCCCCCACTCACGAGCGCCGCTCATTCGCCGCCGACGGCGCAGGGCAGCCATCCCTGCAGCGACGGCCATTGCGGCTCCAGACTCGCAAACCGGCTGAGTTGTAGCGACGACAGATCGGCAAAACCACAGGCACCGCCGATCACGAGATCGCGGATCGCCCGCCCGGCGGCGGGCGAGAGCCCGAAGCCCACGCTGGAAAGCGTCGCAATCGTCAGATTCTCCACTGCGGAGGGGCGGTCGATGATGGGCCGTCCGTCGGGCGTATTCTCGATGAATCCCGCCCAGCTGCGTATCACGCGCGCATGAGAGGCCTTTGGCAGGAGCTCGCAGAGCCGGCGTGCAATGCTGGCTTGCAGCGGCGTTGAGTACGGACGCGTGTGCTCCACGTCCGTGACATCGATCCATTCATGAGGACCGCCACCGTACGCGAGATTGCCGCGCAAAGTCTGCCGGCCATAGAGACCGTTGCCGTCCACGCCACCCAGCGTCATCAGCGGCAGCGCTTCCGTCACGATCATCTCGGCGCGAGCGCTCACCAGCGGCACTGTCACGCCGAGGAGAGAAGCGAGCTCCTCGGTCGCAGGCCCCGCTGCGATGACCAGGTGATCACAGGCAAACGTGCCGCGGGTCGTCTTTACGCCGACTACGCGGTTGCCGAGCGTGTCGAAACCCAACGCTCGCGTGTGCTGCAGGAGGCGGCCGCCATGATCGCGCATTGCCCAGGCGTAAGCCTGAAGCGTGCGATGAGGATTCGCGTGTCCGCCGAAATAATGAAAGTAGCCGCCGCAGACGCTGTCGCCCGCAAGCGGCACCAGCTCCCGCACCTGCCTGGGATCCAACACGTCGGAGCGGAAGCCCTGGCGGGCGCCGTTGTCGAGCGCGCGTCGGTATAGCTCGAACTGGCGCTCGTCGAGCGCGATGCGGATCCGATTGGGCTGGAATTCGGTCGGATAGCCGAGCATCGCGTCCATCAGCGGCCACAGCCGCTGCTCTTCTTGGAAGAGCGGACTGTGATGATGCGAGCAACCGCCGCCGTTGCGCCCCGAGGCGCCCCACCCCGCCGCGTCGGCTTCGATGACGAGCGTGTCAAGCCCGTCGCGAGCGAGCCACCAACCGGCGCTCAGCCCGGTAACGCCGCCGCCGATGATGACCACCTCGGCGCCCGCGCCATCGCGAGGGCTCATTCGCCGGCCACCGGCTCTTGCGCGCAGTCGGCCGCGCAGTACGAGGGCCGGAGCCGCCAGAAGGGGATCCATTGCGAGGGGATGCCGAACCAACTCTCCCAGCCATCGCCCATCGCAGCCGCCTCGGGCATCGCCGCCAGTTGCGCCAACCGCAGGGGCCGTACCGGCGGTCGGTAGGTCGCGAGCGGAATGTCGGCGAGCGCACCGCCCGTGCCCAGGGCCATGAGCGCCGCGATCTGCTCGCGGCAGCGCCTTCCCTGACACGTCCCCATTCCGGCTCGGGTGAGCCGCTTCACCACGTCCGGATGGGGCGCACCCGCCTCGGGATCCACCGCGCCGAGGCGATAGGACTCGGGCCCACCGCGCCGCCAATGCAGATAGCGGGGCGGGTTCAACTCGAGAATGTCCGCGGCCGTCACTTCCTCGCATTGACACACGAATGGAGTCGCCGTCGATTCCAGAGTCATCGCCCGTACCCACGCCAAGCGCTCGAGCGCTATATCCCGCGCCGGTGGATCAGGGGATACCGCATCCTCATGGATCCCCGGGCCGTCGTTGTCGAGAGCTCCGAGCGCTGCAATGGCCGCAATACGGCCCTCGCGGTGAGCCGTATCGTCGGAGAGCGTCTTCGACCGCCAAACGCCAGCGCAATCGCCGGCGGCATACATGAATGACAATGACGTTCGCTGCGAGTCGTCGATGACGGCTACATGGCCGCCGCGCGCGCCCTGGAAGCTCACGGCGCAGCCGGCGGCTTCCAGCAGCTCGATGGCTGGAATCGCAGCCAGCCCGAGCACCACGGTATCGCACTCGATCTCCTCGAGAGGACCTGACAGCCGCCGTCCGTGCTCCTCCACACCGGTGAGCTGGACAGCGACGACGCCCTGCGCGTCACCCACCGTCTGCCGGAGGGCGTGGCGGGTGAACACGCGCGTGCCCTTCTCGACCAGTCGGGACAACAGGCCCTCCGGGCCGGCAACGGCCTCTGCCTGCTCGACGACCGCCGCGATCCGAACGCCGCCATCCATCAGGGCGTTGCCGATTTGCAGCGCTTCCGCGCCGCTGCCGACCAGCACGGCGACCCTGGAGTCCAATGCTTCGTAGAGGGTTGCCAGTCGGTAGGCTGCCGCAGCGCCCATCACCCCGGGCCGCTGCCAGCCGTCGAACGCGACACCCATATCGCGGCACCCGGTGGCGACGATGACCTGCCTGAAACCAAGTAGGTATACGCGCTCTTCGTCCGCAAGCCCCGCCACATGGCCGTCGATCCACCCAGCCGTGCGCCGCTGAGGAAAAAGACCCCACGCAGCCGTCCCGAGGCGCACGTCGACGCCAGCGTCGATCACCTCTGCGAGCTGCGGTCGAGCCCGGAGGATCGATTCGAGGGCGGCATTACGATTCGCGACGCTCGGGGCCATGCGACCACCGAAATGCAGCGGCACATCCTCACCCATGGTTTGCAGAGGTATCGGATTCTCATCGACCAGGGTCACCCGCACCCCGCCCGCCGCTGCGGTCAGTGCGGCCGAGATCCCTGCCGATCCCGCGCCAATGATGAGCAGGTCTGTCGATTCGTCGATGGGCGGCTGCTTGCCCGCGACCGACGCGCGGTCTCGCCCGATGGACGTGTGCGCTCGCGATTTCATGGTGGTGCAGCAGCATGGCAGGCAGCCTGTTGGCCGAATATCGTAATCGCGACGACCGGTTGCAAAATCCCGACTCGCGCCGACGGCAGGCACAGGGAGGTAGCCCGCTTTCCAAGAGGTCGCACTCGCGCACTCGCAGTGTCGGCTTTGCGCAAACCCGGGTGGATGGCCTCCGGGATCATCAAAACATGGAATCACGGCGACGACGCGAAGGCGGCAGGGGCCGCCGCGCGGCCCCCACCCATCTGCGACAGCTTCCCTGGCGCACCGTCCGCAATCCCTACGCGCCCATGGAAGTGCTCACGGCGGACCAGCTCGAGGCCATTCATCTCACGTCACTGCGCATTCTCGAGGAGCTCGGCGTCGAGCTGAGATCGCCCGCCGCGTGCGACATCATGCGGACCGCGGGCGCGCAGGTCGACGCTACCGGGATGGTTCGCATCGATCGCGCTCTCGTGGAGCGGGCGCTCGCGACCGCGCCACGGTCCTTCACGCTGACTCCACGCAATCCGGCCCGTCAGGTAACGTTGGGCGGCAATCACATCAATTTCGGATTGGTGGCCGGACCGCCGAACGTCCATGATCGCGAGCGCGGCCGCCGCTCAGGTAACCTTGCGGACTACTGCGACTTCATCCGACTCGCGCACTACTTCAACGCCATCCATTTGCTCGGCAACCAGGTGTGCGCGCCGATCGAGCTGCCCGCGAACTCACGTCACCTCGATACCTACCGGGCGAACATCCGCTACTCCGATCTGGCGTTTCACGTCAGCGCAATCGGCGCCGGGCGCGCCGTGGATGGGATCAAGATGATGGCGATCGCGCGCGGCATCACCCTCGATGAGATCGCCGCAAGCCCAGGCGTCATCACGATCATTTCGGTCAACAGCCCGCGGCGTTTCGATGAGGGGATGACTGAGGGATTGCTCGCGATGGCCACCCACGGACAGCCGGTCGTCCTCACGCCCTTTACATTGATGGGTGCGATGGCACCGGTGTCTTTGGCCGCTGCGCTCGCGCAGCAAAACGCCGAGGCACTTTTCGGCGTGGTTCTTGCGCAGACGGTACGTCCCGGAACACCTGTCGCATATGGCGCCTTCACATCCAACGTCGACCTGCGCTCCGGTGCACCGGCCTTCGGCACACCGGAGAACGCGAAGGCCAATGTCGCGAGCGGACAGCTAGCGCGACGCTATGGGCTACCGTATCGGACCTCCAACGCCAGCGCCTCCAACGCCGCCGACGCTCAGGGTGCGTACGAGACCGAGATGGCCCTGTGGGGAGCCATTCTCGGCCACGCAAACCTCATCTATCACGCAGCCGGTTGGCAGGAGGGAGGACTCACCGCCTCGTTCGAGAAGCTGATTCTCGACGTCGAGATGCTCCAGCTCATGATGCAATTCCTCGAGCCCGTACAGGTGGACGAGGCCGAGCTCGGTTTCGAGGCGATCCGCGGCGTCAAGGCCGGCGGGCACTTCTTCGGCGAGCCCCACACCCTCGAGCGCTATGAGCACGCCTTCTACGAGCCGCTGGTCTCGAACTGGCAGAGCTACGAGAACTGGCAGATCGGCGGCGGCCACGACGCCACCGAGCGCGCGACCGGGATCTGGAAGCGAGCGCTCGCCGAATACGAGGAGCCCGCGCTCGACCCCGCCATCGCCGAGGCGCTCGATGAGTACGTAGACGGCCGCCGCTCGGAAATAGGTGACGGTGAGCCCTGAGGAGGACGACGAGTCCCTGCTAGATAGCTAACTCAGAATGGCCTGGTCCGCCGTGAACTGCCGCTCGGGATGGTCCAGATTCGATAGATCCCCCGGGCGCCGGTCGCTCCAGCAATTCCAGATCTTGACGACCCGCACGGTGCGCAGATCGAGGAGCGCGGCGCTCTTCCGCGCACCCGGAACGTTCCCTGAACCGCCCCTTTCTTGGGCTTTGTTCTGGGTGTCCCCACGATCAGCGCTGCCTATGCCGCCAAAACACGGATCAGCTTCGCCACGTCAGCCATGTCGTTGTATACCGAGGGTGATATGCGAATTCGATTCTTCGTCAGAGTGACGTAGATCTTCGCCTGTTTCAGCGCCGCTGCGTACTTCGTGTCTGCTCCTTCCTTCGAGAAGACGAGGTACGGCCCTCGCTGATCGGCCGGCGTCAATGGGGCAAACCCATATCGGGGCAACTCACGCTGCAGGCGGTCGAGCATCGGCTCGCGATGTCGGGCGATTCTCGCGACGTCGAGCGCCTTGACATACTTCAACGCGCCCGTCATGGCCGCCAGGCCGGCCCAATCCGGCGTGCTCACTTCAAATATTCTCGCCGTGTCCGTGCCGAGCTGATAGTCCCCGGCAACCGGGCCTGGAGAGTCGAACGGGAGGAAGTGAGGCGTATACGCCGTGATGGCGCGCCACCCCAGCTGCACTCGCTTCAGGTCCTTCAGGCTGTCCGGCCTGACATAGAGGAACGCAACGCCGAACTCCCCCATGAGCCACTTGTAGGAACCCGAGCAGCAGAAATCAACGCCGGAATCCTTCACATCGAGCGGCACGGCGCCGACGCCCTGGATAATGTCGGCGTACACCAGGGCGCCCTTGCGATGGGCTATGTCACAGACGCGCTTCAGATCGTGCCGGTAACCCGTCGCACTGGATACCCATGACACGGCGACCAGCCTGGTCGCGGGCGAGATGGCCGCCTCGAGATCCGAATAATCGATCCGATCGCCTCGATTGCGGACCACGACGAGAGGCATCCCCTGCCGGTGCAATTCACTGTACCTGACGAGCGAAGCGTCATAGTGAAATGCGTCCGTGACCACACCCTTCCCCGGCCCAAGGCCCAGCGAGGCGCCAATCAGATTCTCGCCCTCCAAGGTGCTGGGCACGACGGCGACCTCGGTGGGAGCCGCATTGATCAACCCGGCGAACAGAGCGACCGCCTCATCGCGCGAGTTCTGCGCCGGCCAGTTTCGAGCCGCATCCCGTTGACGGTCGTCCAGATAGGCCTCGAGCGCGGCCCGCGTCCAATTCCCTACCGGATGCGTGTAAGCAGCGTTGAGATCCGTTCCGCCAAAAGCGAAATTCGCTTTGTCGGGCAGCGCGATGGGTCGCGGCGAGGCCGCTGGCCGCCTGACGCGAACAACATCGGCCGAGGCAGCCAGCCCCGGCCTACCGGGGCGCAAAGCGAGAGCCGGCAGCGTCGCCGCCATTTGAATGAGACCGCGCCGGGTTGATTTCATTTGCGCAATGCGGAGCGCGACTGAACGATGATTGATAATTCATCAGACTATATTGTTTGTCAATTCGATCGGCCGGCCGAGCGATCCGCAAACGGCGAGCTGAGGCCATTTTAGTCCCGGGCCAGGTCGAAGCGATCGAGGCTCATGACCTTGTCCCAAGCCGCGACGAAGTCCTGCACGAACTTCTGCTTGGCGTCCGAGGACGCGTAGACCTCTGCGATTGCGCGCAGTTGCGAGTGAGAGCCAAAAATCAAGTCGACCCGCGTACCGGTCCATCGCGATTCCCTCGTCTTGCGGTCGCGGCCCTGATACACCCCAGCGGGCCCCGCCGCCTCCCACTCCGTGCGCATGTCGAGCAGGTTGACGAAGAAGTCATTGGTCAACGTACCCGGGTCCCGCGTAAACAGTCCATTCTTGGACTGCCCTGCATTGACGCCGAGCACGCGCAGGCCGCCGACCAGCACGGTCATTTCCGGCGCACTGAGATTCAGCAATTGGGCCCGGTCCACCAGAGCCTCTTCGGGCGACATCGGCTGCGGTCCGCGGGAGTAGTTGCGGAAGCCGTCAGACACCGGCTCCAGGGGAGCGAATGAGTCAGCATCGGTCTGCTCCTGCGATGCATCCATGCGACCCGGTGCGAAGGGAACGTTGAGCGCGTTACCGCCATCATTCGCCGCTTTCTCGACTGCCGCGCAGCCGCCGAGCACGATGAGGTCTGCGAGCGAAACCTTCTTCCCGCCCGTCGCCGAGGCGTTGAACTCCTTCTGAATGGCCTCGAGTTTCTGCAGCACGGTCTGCAACTGCGCCGGTTGGTTGATCTCCCAGTTCTTCTGCGGTGCCAATCGAACGCGCGCCCCGTTGGCGCCGCCCCGTTTGTCGGAACCGCGGTAGGTCGAAGCCGACGCCCACGCGGTCGAGACCAGCGCTGAAACAGACAATCCGGATGCGAGGATCCTGCGCTTGAGCGCCGCGACATCGGCCCCATCGATCAAGGAATGATTCACCGCGGGAATCGGATCCTGCCAGATCAGGCTTTCCTTCGGGACGAGTGGACCGAGATAACGCCCGATCGGACCCATGTCGCGATGTGTCAGCTTGAACCAGGCGCGCGCGAACGCGTCCGCGAACTGCTCGGGATGCTCGTAGAAGCGTCGTGCCATTTTTTCGTAGGCAGGATCGAAGCGCAGCGACAGATCCGTGGTCAGCATGGTCGGCACATGCTTCTTGGATTTATCGTGGGCATCGGGAATGGTGGCTGCAACGTTCTTCGCCGTCCACTGATAGGCGCCGGCTGGACTCCGGGTCAACTCCCAGTCGTGCTTGAACAGGCTCTCGAAGAAATAGTTGCTCCACCGGGTGGGCGTTTGCGTCCAGGTGACCTCAGGGCCGCCGGTAATGGCATCACACCCAACACCACTACGGTGCTTGCTTCTCCAACCGAGACCCTGATCCTCGATGACCGCACCCTCAGGCTCCGGGCCCACGAAGGACGGATCGCCCGCGCCGTGCGTCTTCCCGAAGCTGTGGCCGCCCGCTATCAACGCCACGGTCTCCTCATCGTTCATGGCCATGCGCGCAAACGTCTCGCGGATGTCGCGGGCCGCCGCCACAGGATCCGGCTTGCCGTTCGGTCCTTCGGGATTCACGTAGATGAGTCCCATCTGTACCGCACCCAGGGGATTTTGCAGCTCGCGCTCGCCGCTATAGCGCTCATCGCCGAGCCAGCTGCCTTCGGGGCCCCAATAGAGCTCTTCCGGCTCCCAGGTATCCGCGCGACCGCCACCGAAGCCGAAGGTCTTGAACCCCATCGACTCGAGCGCCACGTTGCCGGCGAGAATCATCAGGTCCGCCCAGGAAATCCTGTGGCCGTATTTCTGCTTGATGGGCCAGAGCAGCCGCCGGGCTTTGTCGAGATTGGCGTTGTCAGGCCAGCTATTGAGCGGTGCGAACCGCTGCTGGCCTCCGCCGGCACCGCCGCGTCCATCGGCGATTCTGTAAGTCCCGGCGCTGTGCCATGCCATGCGGATGAACAAACCGCCGTAGTGACCGAAGTCCGCGGGCCACCAGTCCTGCGAATCGGTCATCAGTGCGTGCAGGTCCTTGATCACGGCCTCGAGCTCGAGGCTCTTGAATTCCCGGGCGTAGTCGAACGACTGGCCCAGCGGATTCGACCGCGGCGCATGCTGGTTCAGCGCTTTGAGGCTGAGCTGGTTCGGCCACCACTCGCGGTTGGTGCGGGCCTTGCTACTGCCTGCAAAGGGACACTTCTCCTCCCCTGCCATGCTGTCGTTCTCGGTTGTCATAGTCGTCTCCGATGCGGCGGTGCCATACTGGCGTCGAGATACTATGACCTGCGAGCCGGGGAGCACATTCGATTTTCTCTATCGGCCGGATTGAGAAAAACAATCTTGGCCGCCAGGGATGCATCAGGAGGCCTTGCGCAGGGCGTCCGCTGGCAACCGCTGCTGCAAGCGACTGCAGTACCAATCGATGAACTGCCGCACGCCCTCTTCGGTCACGTTCGACAAGGGACCCGGCTCGTACGTGGGGCAGTTCATCCCAATCTGATTCTCGCGCACGATTCGCTGATCCTGCTCGTTCGTCGCCAGCCACACCTGCGTCAGCTCGTCGATGTTGTAATCAACGTCCTCGACCGCATCGCGATGCACGAGCCACTTCGTAGTGAGCTCGGTGCGGGTGGGCCCTAGCGGTAATACCCGAAAGGACACCGCGTGATCGCCGAGGAAGTGGTTCCACGTCGTCGGGTAGTGGAAGAGCAGCAGCGCGCCGATGTTCAGATCGCGGGGAATGGAATCGCTGAGACGGCGGCGAACCGCAGGCTTGCCGCTCATCGTGTAGCTTTCGGCCGGCTCCAGGAGCGGCATGCGGGCGGTGCGCATCTGGCCATCGGGTGAAAGCTTGAATTGACTGGCGAGCGCCGCCGACTCGCAGCGGCGCCAGTGCTCGGTAATCCTCGGGTCGTCCTCGGCGCCGCTGACACTCGTGACGGTGGGCGTGTCAGGGTAGCTTCGCGCAAGCTCCGGATGGTTGCTCGCGCAGTGATAACACTCGCGGTTGTTCTCCCAGACGAGCTTCCAGTTGCCGTCTTCGATGATGGTCGACTGAAACGCCACGCGCGCCTCGGACAGCCGATGCGGCAGCAGATAGGGCTCGAGCTGCCGCCGGGTGGGCCCGAAATCAGGCGGCTCGGCCGCGAGGCAGACAAAGATGTAGCCGGCGACCGTTTCGCAATGCAGCGCTCTCAGCCCGAGCTGCGAGCGATCGAAGCCCGACCCCATGTGGCGGGCGGCGAACAGTCGTCCGTCGAGGTGATAGGTCCACTGGTGATAGGGACAGACGAGCTTGGGGACCTTGCCTGCCGCTTCAGGGCAGACGCGCGCGCCGCGATGCCGGCAGGAATTGATGAAGGCGCGGACGACGCCGTCAGCGGCACGGACGAGCAGTATCGGATATGCGCCAATCTGCAGCGTGAGAAAGCTGCCGGCTTCCGGCAGCTCGGCGGTGTGCGCCACGAACAGCCAATCCTTGTAGAAGATCTGCTCCAGATCGAGCTCATAGATCTCGGCGTCGGTGTAAAACTCGCGTGTCAGGCCCACGCCGGGCGCGCGCTCGCGCAGGCTGCGGAGCACCTGGTCGCTGATCGTAGTCGCGGTCATGCTCACTCCCCGTGAAACGGCCAAAAAAACGCCGCGATGGATTTTGGGGGGAGGAGCATTCAGAGCAGCGCGGCCGGGAGCCGGACGCTGAACTTTCGTGCCCGATGATCGCCCACCGCGATCCGACGGCTGCATTGCTGTAAGGCTGGTTTCCGGGCTCTGGAGGAGCCGCCGAGTCCTTCTCGGCGACCGGCTCGGCGCCTTCCCAAACCCTGATCGGGTTCGGTGGCCAATGCCGAGTCGACACTCCACTACCGTTGCGGGGGCAGCGCCGGACTCTCACCGGCTTCCCAATTCTCCCGCCTTGCAGCGGGCACCTTCAACGTTCCTATCCTAGCGCAGGCTGTAGCGGCTGAAAACCGGGAAAGCGCGTGGCCGTCGAACGGAAGCCTCTGGAGGTCGCTTTTCTGCTAGCCGCCGGTTTCTGGGACCCGCCGAGGACTTCGACACGCCTGCCTGCCCGATTACTGGGGGCGAATCGCCGACCCAAGCCTGACGATCTACAAATCGCGCCGCAGGTAGACCCAACGGGCGACAACGGCAAACGCGATCGCCCACATAACCCCTGCAAGCAGCAGATTCCAGGTGGCCCAGTGATAATCAAGGGTCGGCGATGGCTGCGGCCAGTACTGCTTGAACTCCAGTAGGGAGTTGTGCACCTGAAACGGGAACCATGCCGCAATGCCGTCGAGATGGAATCCGCGGAGTGTTCTCGCCACGATATTGTCGAACACCTGGTAAACGAGGATCAGGCCGATGGCCGGCCCCGAGCTGCGCACCAGCACCGAAATGAGCAGCGCAGTGAGCGAATACCAGAACATTCCAACCAATACGCCGACTCCGGCCATTACGTACGTGGACCCCGGATATAGAAATAGCCTGTGTGGGGGGTAGGTCTCGAAGTAGGCCCATAAAGTGCCCAGAATGATTTGCGTGCCATACAGCGCCACGCAGATGATCGGTATCAGCAACACCTTACCCAGAAGCCAGTGCTCTCTGGAGAGACCATCAATGAGGTTCTGCCGGCTCGTTCGCCACTCGAATTCACTGCAGACCGACAACGCCACCAGCACCGCGGCGAAGAGACTGGCAACCGGGGCGCCGGCAGTAAGGACAGTCTCCCAGGCACCCGGAAAGCCCGAATAGGGCCCGCGCACATGCCCATGATGGCCGCTGTAGAGGAGCGCGCCGACCAGGAATATCGTGAGGGTGAGAAAAATCAGGTACAGAACCCAGGTCGCAAGGCGTTTGCGCAGTCTGAAGCACTCGAGCCAGATCGCCTGTCGGATCATGCCTCTTCCCCCGCTCTGGCGGTTGCTTTCGCAGCCGTAACCGCAAGAAAGGCCTCCTCCAGAGTCTGGCGCTGACTCGAAAGCTCTTTGAGATAAATTCCGCGAGCGGCAAGATGGCGATTCAGCCTCGCCGGCGCCTCATCGATCAGATCCAGATAAACGGCGTCACCCGTAACGCGTACATCGGTTGCAAACTCATACTGGCTTACCGCCTCGAAGAGCTGCCGGGTGTCTTCCGCGCAAAGCCGAAAGGTGACCTTGGCGCCGGTGAAGTCGGTCACCGCACCGCTGCGCTGCAGGCGGCCGTGTTGCAGAATCGCGACGTGCGTGCAGATTTTCTCGACCTCATCCAAAAGATGGGTGGAAAGAATGATGGTGCGACCGGACCGCGATAGACGTACGACAAGCTCCCGTATCTCACGCATCCCTTCCGGATCCAGGCCATTCGTGGGCTCATCGAGGATCAGGAGCTCCGGATCCCCAAGCATCGCGCCCGCCAGGGCCAACCGTTGCTTCATACCCAGCGAGTAGGACTTCACCACCCGGCGCGCCGGCTCGAGCATCTCGACTGCTGCCAATGCGGGCTCGATGAGCCGCTTATCGAGTCCCTTGATGGCTGCAACGACCGCCAGGTTGTCCCAGCCCGTCAGATACGGATACAGGTTTGGCTGCTCGAGTGTTCCACTCATGCGCCCCCGCGCAAGGGCTGCACGATTACTTTCCCCGAATACGGAAATGTTCCCACGCGTTGGCCTGATGACCCCGAACATCATGCCGATCGTGGTTGTTTTGCCGCTGCCGTTGGGGCCCAGGAAGCCGAAGATCTGCCCCTGTCCTACCGCAAAGCCAAGATCCTCCACGGCAGGCTTCGTCCCGTACCGCTTCGTGAGTCCTTCAACCTCGAGGACATTCACCATGCTACCCCGGCAACCCTACTCCTCCACGTATAATATACGTATAGAGACCCCAATGCGGGCGTGATCATAATTTGGGGTCGCCATCTGAGTTTCCCCATGCATATGCCTGCCGCACAATTCAAAGCAAAATGCCTGTGAAGCAATCCATTGGCATGGTCTCCCTTGTCGTTAGGGATTACGATGAAGCCATAGATTTTTACGTCAACCGACTCGGCTTTACCCTGGTCCAGGACGCGCGCATCGAGGCTCAGAACAAGCGCTGGGTCGTGGTGGCCCCGCCCGGATCCAGAGAATCGCGGCTTCTGCTTGCCCGCGCGGTCGGTGAAGAGCAAGCGTCTCGCATTGGCAATCAGACCGGCGAGCGAGTATTTCTCTTCCTCCATACGGACGACTTCTGGCGAGATTTCCGAGCTTATCAGGCAAAGGGCGTCGTATTTGTTCGGCCTCCTCGAGAAGAGAGCTATGGGACAGTCGCAGTCTTCCAGGACCTCTACGGAAATCTCTGGGACCTGTTGCAACTGAAGGCGTCGGTGTAATCAATCTGGCTTTACATCGGGCATCCGGATGCCGGCCGGCGCTCCGCGGTCATCTACTCGATCACTGGGACTTGCAAGCTGCTGAAGATCAACCGGTAGACTATCTCACCTGGGTTCTACCCCTTCTGGGCGCCGCAACGAGCGGCCAGGTCGACGGCCTCCCTGCCCCACGACTACGCCACCATAAACACAGCCTCAGGACATCACGCAGCTCGCTCAGCAGCTGTCGAGCAAGAGCTACATCGCCGTATTACTCAGGACTGGGTATCAGACGGTTTCCGTGTACGCGGCCTCGCCGTGCAACGCCATGTCGAGCCCTGCTGTCTCCAAGGCCTCGTTTGTCTTCACTGGCGTGATCCGGTCGATGATCCAGAGCATGGCGTAGGTGAAAACAAATGCCCAGATCGTGGAGATGCCGACCGCACCGAGCTGCACGAGGAAGAAGTGTGAGTTGCCGTTGAATAGCCCGTTGCTGCCCGCGGGGTTGAACGCCAGGCTGGCGAAGGCGCCGAGGCTGACGATGCCAAGGAATCCACCGACACCGTGCACGCCCCAAACGTCGAGCGCGTCATCCCACTGCAATCGGTTCTTGAGCGCGACCGCGTAGAAGCAGACAATTCCCGCCAGGACTCCGATGAGTACCGCTGCTGCGGGCGAGACGTATCCGGACGCGGGCGTGATCGTCGCGAGCCCCGCTACGGACCCGGTGAGGAGTCCCAGGAACTTCGGCTTCTTGGTCGTCATCCAATCCATCGTGAGCCACGTGATCGCCCCGAAGCTGGCGGCTAGATCGGTATTGATGAACGCGACAGCCGTCACTGAGTCGACCCGGAATTCGCTGCCGGCGTTGAAGCCGTACCATCCGAACCAGAGAAGGCCGGTGCCCAGCGCCACCAGCGGAATCGAGTGCGGCGCGCGATCCTCGACCCTCCGCCGTCCGACGTAGAGCACGGAGGCGAGCGCCGCGATTCCGGAGATATTGTGCACGACAATGCCCCCGGCGAAGTCAAGGACGCCCCAGTGCGCCATGATCCCGCCGCCCCATATCATGTGCACGAACGGGAAGTAGACAAGGATCAGCCACGCCGTCAGGAAAAGCATATAGGCGGGGAACCGGACGCGATTCGCAAAGGCTCCGGTAATGAGCGCCGGTGTGATGATGGCGAACATCATCTGGTAGCCGAAGAACACGAAGAGCGGGATGGTGTCGTTGGCGGGGGACGGGGTCGTCAGCGACACGCCGTTCAGGAACGACCAGTGGAAGTTGCCCAAGATGCCGGCGAAGTCCGTCCCGCTCTTGAAATCACCGCTGAAGCAGAGCGAGAAGCCGAAGGCCCACCAGATGACCGTCGTCCAGCCCATTGAGGCGAAGCTTTGCATCATGATCGCGAGCACGTTCTTGCGGCCGACCAAGCCACCGTAGAAGAACGCGAGCCCGGGTGTCATGAGCATGACGAGGCTCGAGCAGAGGAGCATGAAACCCGTGTTGCCCGTATCGAGGTTCATATGCGGCATGTGATCGCCTCCCACGAAACGAGGGACCCAAACCATGGGGGAACTTGTCCCCTGTCTCACTCACAACCCGATCGCCGTGTTCGCGGCGGGTTGATAGTATCCCGCGGCGTGGCCAGGGGGCAAGACACCGGGCGGCCCCTGTAGATAGCCAGGCTGCGGCAGCGTCAACACGGCACGCTCCGCCCAGACGCTATGGAATGCCGGACCCAAACGGGCAGCATGGTGCGTTCGGGTTCACAGCATGCATCCGGAGCGTTCGTTTGCCGGCACGCTCATCGGCCAGAGCGTCAAAGCCTTCCATCAGAGCGTCAAACAGGTTGCACTTCTTTCTGATGCCGCGCGGCACAGCCCCTGCCGCGGAAAGCAATTTAATTGGGGCGTGTGGGAATCGAACCCTCGACCAGCGGATTAAAAGTCGTGGGCGATGCTCGCCGCGACTCCAACCCCCTCTATGGGCTGTCTCGCAAGTGCTTTATTTGCCGCGATCCAGTCTCGCGCTGAAAGCGTCAAGAAGTGTCCCGGCGAGTGCAGAAGAGTACCTCGCTGCACTGAATTTGCACTGAGCGCGGGCGAGCTCAGACGGCCTTCGGCCCGCGAATTGACCGAATTAGAATCTCTGCCGAGATGCCGAGCTTGTCGTGCAGCGCGCGGATCATGTTGATCGACAGGCCGCGCTTGCGATTGAGGACCTCCGAGACACGGGTCCGAGTACCGAGGATCTCTTCCAGGTCCTTGCGTGTCAGCCCTTGCTGCTCCATCCGAAACTTGATCGCCTCAATGGGGTCCGGTGGATCCATCGGATAGTGCTCGGTCTCATACGCCTCGATGAGAGTAGCAAGGATGTCGAGGCGGTCGCCTTTGGGCGTGCTGGCCTTTGCGCCCCAGAGCTCTTCGACCTCTGCGAGCGCATGGGCGTAGTCCCGCTCACTTCGAATCGGTTTTAGGTCTTTCATAAGCTACCGTCTTCACGTCAACGTGGTCGTAAGCCGAGTGGGTACCGATCCACTTGATCCAAACGATCCGTTTCTCGAAATCTATCGCGGTCACGAGCCGATAATCATTTCCCTTGATATTGAACACGACGCGATCTGCGGACACCACGCTCGCCGATCGGTACAGCTGTTTCAGCGCCGCCATGCTCGTCCATTCGGCTCGCCGGGCCTCGTCGAACCAAGCATCCAGAGCCCCTTTGAGAGCCCCCTGCCCGCTGCGTCCGCTCTGCGACTCGAGGAACCGCTTGAGCGTACTCCGGGCAATGATCCTCATTACGAAATGCTACCATGTTCCCAATTTGGGAACAAGCGTCAGTGACGCGCGCCCCAATTTAAGGTCGCTCAATTTCCCGAAGCGAGCTGAACGCCCCCGGTTCTCAAATTGAGAACGCTCGTACCACGATTGAGAACAGGGGCCAACATAATTGGCACCGGTTCTATTTGCGAGTGGGGAAGCATCCGATCGGCGCAGAACCGCCGTACGGTTCTATGCCACACCGCCCGCAAGCAGAGCGTGGGCCAGCATATCCGGAAAACCTAAATGCCCTCGCCCTTCTCCGCTGGCGGACATGGGGGTATGTGCAAGACGGTCCGCGATCGTTCCCAGATCATCGCCGCGCGCCAGATGGTGGCCCGCCTGGAACACGAAATCGTTCATTGAGCCGAGCACGCCGCGATTGGTCGCGCGAGCGAAGCTGACCGGCTCCATGGAAGCGAGCTCACGGCCAACCTGCTCCTCCGGAACGCCCAGCCGCTCGAGAAGGCTCCGCAGTGTCGCGTGAAGGTTGGGCACTAGCCTCGTAAGCAGTTCGCGCGCAGGGAGCAGCACGGTGAGCAAGCAGCGCTCGCTCGTCGCGATGGCGAATTCGGAGCGTCCAAAACGCACGAGATGAACATACCAGTCCCCGAGAGCACCACTCGACGCGGGGGCTTGTGGGAGCTGTTCCGGGAGCCACAGCCGTTTCCGCGCGCGCTGCGCGCAGCGCAGCGTCAACACGGCACATCTGCCTAGATGGTCTGCAGCGCGGGCCTCTGCTTCACCGCATGCGTCCGAAGCGTTCGTTTGCCAGCACGCTGGTCAGCCAGAGCGTCGAACCCTTCCATCAGCTCATTGAACAGGTTGCGTTTCTTTCTCATGCTCTCGCTGCTCCGCTCGAAACCGCCAATTCGATGAAGACGCTCAGGTGGCGATGTGCATCATACGCGAGCTGCATATGGCGGCAAGCTGAGTAGCGGGCCCTGCTCCCGGAGCAGAGCTGAATCTGAAAGACTCTGGCTCGCAGCTGCGACCGCAAAGCGCCGCTTCGTCTCGTTGCTGATCCAAGTCGACAGGTGCGTTCTACCGAGCATCGGCGCATTTGAAACCAAGAATTGACGCGCTGCAAATACATTAACCGGTAGACACACACAGACGCTGTTTAACTGCATGAAATGGCGACGCAGCCAAAAAGCCTCCGCGTGCGCGTGAATCGAGACACGCGAGCGCCAAAAGATGCGGTGCATCACAGCTAACGCTAGTAATCCGGCGGACCGGTTGGTCGCGTCCTCGCCACCGAAAAGCGACGACTTGCTCCGAACGAATTGCATCAAAGAGCCGCCGATCGGCTATCCTGTCCCAACACTGCCAGAAGCGTCCCTTTGGGTTTAGGCGAATGTCGCCAGGAACCGATCCGTGAAAGTATGCGCCTATGCCTTGTGGTTGCTTGCCTCGTGCGGGTGCATGCAGGCGCACGCGAAGGTTTGGCAGCCTTCTCCCGGGCACGCGCAAATCCCCGTGTGGCCGGGCACGCCACCCGATGCCCTGCCTACGCCAGGACCCGAATACGCCTTGACGGGCCACACACTAATCGGCGGCAGACCGGTCACGGCCGCATTTAACGTGTCGCGGCCCACGATGACGGTCTATGCCCCCTCGGGGAAGAACACAGGTGCTGCCGTGGTGGTGCTTCCTGGCGGCGGGTTCGTAGGTCTGGCAATCGATCTCGAAGGCACCGACGCTTGTAACTGGCTGACATCCATCGGAATCACCTGTGTGCTATTGAAGTATCGCGTTCCGAGTGCGCCGTACGACTGGCATTGCAAATGCCGCCCGAACGACCTCGAGCTATCGCTGCCTTCGCTGCAGGATGCACAGCGCACGATCCGACTGGTGCGCATGGACGCCGCCAAGTGGCATATCGATCCACACAAGATCGGCGTGCTCGGGTTCTCGGCGGGTGGGTATCTCGTGGCCGAAGTCAGCACAGACTTCATGCGTCGCCTGTATGCACCGGTGGACGCGGCCGACAAGGGAAGTGCTCGTCCCGATTTCGCCATCACAATCTACCCCGGGCATCTCGCGATCAACAGGGACCTTGCTAACGATAACGACGCGTTGAATCCCAACGTACCAGTGTCACGTGACACACCGCCGACCTTTTTGGTACAGGCGGAGGACGATTACGTAGACGGTCTGAAACAGTCACTGGTTTACTACAAGGCGCTCGCGAAGGCTCACGTGCCCGCGGAGCTGCACATCTACGCCACGGGCGGCCATGCGTTCGGACTCAGGTCGACGAATTCGCCGATAACGCATTGGCCGGAGTTGGCGGACGCGTGGTTACGTAGGATCGGCATCATCGGGAATTGAAGATCGGCCGGTCGAACGGCAGCCCAGGGTCGATCAGGGGGACCACCGATCCGGCGCTGGTCGGCCAAAGAAAGTTCGTACGCCAATCCCGTAGAGAAAATCGTAACCCGCATCTACAGCGGCGTCACCGTCGCCCATCTGCATGGCTTGAAGATGCCACTGATGGGAAAGTCTTAAGTTGCTGCGATCCCGGTATACTGTTGCGAGGTTTGTACGCAATCCATTGAGACCGCCTTACCCATGTCTCCGGTATAGAACGTTACCGATGTGATCGGAACGTACCCTAGAAATTTAATTGGGGCGTGTGGGAATCGAACCCACGACCAGCGGATTAAAAGTCCGATGCTCTACCGACTGAGCTAACGCCCCAGGGATTGGCCGGCGCCCGAGGTCCGGGATGGGCCGGGCGCCGCGGGGCGGGGATGATACTACACGTCAGCCCACCGCCGCATTCGGAGCCGCCAGGCAGGCGACCGCCCGCGCCTCGGCCTCATTCCAGCTGAAGGGTGCGCCAAGGCCCTGCAGGTAGGACGGTCCCACCGTCTCGGTCCGCGGGGGTGCGATGCGGAAAGCGTCGCCGTCGTCCGTACCGGAAAACGCCAGCGCCACGGCGAGCGCCGAGAGCACCTCGAAGCGCCCGGAGCGCACTCTATCTGGCTCGTGATGATGCGCGTCTCCGCGCGATGCAGCGGGATGCCTGCTGCGACTGCGAGATCGAGCGCACGCGCCAGGTCACCGGGGCACTCCTGGCTCAGGACCCAGTATCCGATGTCGTGCAGCAGCGCCGCGAGAACCGCATCATCAGCCCAGACGGTCCCGCTGGTCAGCGCCGCGACGATCGCGGCCGTCGTTTGCGCATGTTGCTGCAGCGATTCCAGGTCCCCCTGCAGTAGATCCATCACCTCACGATAGAAGTCGGCAACCGACTTCGGTTCGAGCGCGAGCGCCCGCTCGGTACCGGAGCTGAGGCGCACGACGAGGCGGTGCGCGATGAAATCGAAATCGATTTCGAAGATCTCCCCGCCTGCCGGGATCGGCGACGTGCTCAGCCCGCGGGCGGTCACGTACAGTGGGACCTGCCAGCTGTGATTGAGCCACCGCGTCAGCGCCAGGCGCACCTTGCCCACGATTTGGGTCCACAATTGCAGCGTCGCGGCGGCGTCGCGCCATGTCGGTTAGGCCAGTTCGGGCCAGAGTGTGTCTGAGCTGACCATTGGAACCTCCGCGGATGCTACAGGTGCCGGTAGACCGTGGGATCGGGAACGCCGGCGGCCTCGAAGCCGGCGCGGCGCAGGCGGCAGGAGTCACAGCGGCCGCATGCTCCTCCCTCGTTGTCCGCTTGGTAGCACGACACCGTCAAGCTAAAGTCCACCCCAAGACGGGTGCCTTCCCGGATTATCTCGGCCTTCGATAGGGCAATAAGCGGGGTATGAATTCGCCATGGCCTTCCCTCGACTCCTGCTTTCGTCGCCACCGCGGCCATGCGCTCAAAGGCGGACACGAACTCAGGGCGGCAATCGGGATAACCCGAGTTGTGGGCTAGGAAGCCATTTGCGAGAAAATTCTCGGCGCCCTCGACTGATAGATCGTACATATGCTTATAGGATACAGGCTCAATCGCCACCACCCTGAGAAAGGCCAGTCTCGACTCGCGTATGGGATCTAGATCGGGTACTTCACGGAAGGCCGAACGCTGAGCCCTGTAGCTCCTATCGTACTTTCCACCCCGGTTGTAGATACGAGTCTTCTCTCCGGGCGGAAGATCAGAATTGGCGACGCACTGCCACAAACTGCTGCTTTTCCAGAGCCCGGTAGTTTTTTCGCGAACCACGATTGCGGCGGCAGAACGGAGCGATTCACGCTTGGCATCGTGCCAGAGCGGATACAGATCGACGAATCGGGCAAAATCAACTGACCTTGTCAGAGCGAGACGCTTCTGTTCGTGCGCCGCGGATTTCAGGCTGGGGAAGATGCCGTCGAGAAGCAGGCAGTGATACAGCTCATCAATGAGCTGATGCGATTTTTGATAGATGGGCGCCTCTCCGTTCCACACTTGGCAACCATCACCATCCCATAATCCTGCGACAACGATTCGACGCTGCCGTTGGGACAATGACCAAAACCACGAAGGGAACCGTTTGGTGCCACGCTTGGCAGTGCTCAGCAGGGACAAGCGCCCGAATACTTCGCAAAAGACCGAGGAATGGACCCGGTAATCGAAATCGTTTGCCGGAGACTTATTTACCGATACGCCGAACGCTGCGAGATATCGGTGCAGCAGCTCTGGTGCCCCATTGAGACCACCGATCGAGAACGACAGCGTCTGTGATTTGCCGCCAGGCGTCTTGCCACCTTCTGCAAGCCACAATCCTACAATCCTCAGGAAATCATCCGTAACAGGCAGATCTACCGGAACTTTGCTTCGTCGCAGTTTATTGGTGAGGTAACCATCATCCTCAATAACCGAAGACCGGCGCTCACTGCGCCGTACGACCGACGTTCCGTCCCGCAGATCGAGGATTTCGAGGTCATCACTCCACGCATCGGCGTGATCTGAGAGATCGAAGGGCGCAACCAAGGGCATCCCCTTCACAATCTCGTCGCCCCGCACGGTACAAAGCAAACCGGTCGAGTCCAGCGAGAACAGAGAGTGGTCTTCCGTAATATCGATTTGCTGACCTCGCTCGAGCGTGACTTGGTAGCATCGTTTCAAGCCTACATCATGTCGATGCCGACCAGTCACCGCTCTCCATTCCACCCTCAAGCTCTGGGGGTCAACTGCGAGCGTCTCCAGGTTCACCGAAGGTGGTAATCCCCAAACCTCGGAAATCGGCATGAGGCACGCGCCCTTGCTGCAGCGAACCCAGATGCGCGTTTCCCCCGAGACGCTATAGTCGACAGCATTGACACCGACAAAGATCGCCTCGGCTTTCAGCACCTCCGCCCAAGCCAGCGCAAGCGATAGCAAGATGGTGTTTCGAGCTGGTACGTACGTGACCGGGATACCTTCGGTAGCGCTTTCGGGCACTGCAACGGACGTATCCGTCAGCGCCGAACCGCCGATCCCCGCGAGATCGACGCGCATGATCCGGTGCTCACGCGCACCCAACGCCCCGGCAACTCGCATCGCCGCGTCGAGCTCCGCAGCGTGCCGCTGGCCGTAGTCAACGGAGAGCGCATAGCACTCGAAACCCTGCTCGCGTGCGATGGCCAACGTCGTGGCGGAGTCGAGGCCGCCAGAAACGAGGACGACAGCCCGGTGAGATGCCATGTGTGGTCCGCCTACTTCCCTGGTACGTTGCCCCAGAGGTACTTGTGCAGCTGGATCTGGAAGCGCACCGGCAGCCGGTCTTCGAGGATCCAGTCGGCGAGCTGCCGGGCGGGCAACTGCTCGTGGCTCGGGGAGAAGAGCACGGTGCAGCGCCGTTCCAAGCCGAGCTCGCGGAATTTTGTGCAGCTCCACTCGTAGTCGCCGCGGTCGCAGATCACGAACTTCACGAGGTCCCGGGCGCCCAAGCGCGCGAGCTCCTCATAGCGGTTGCGCGACTCCTCGCCGGAGCCCGGGGTCTTGACGTCGACGACCCGCACCACGCGCTCGTCCACTCCCGCGAGCGGCATGGCGCCGCTCGTCTCGAGCGAGACGCGGCAGCCGGCATCGCAAAGTTGGGTCAGAAGGTCCAGGCAGCTCTTCTGCGCCAGGGGCTCACCGCCTGTCACGCAGACGTAGCGGCCCCCCAGCTCGCTCACTCGCTGCACCACGGATTCGACTTCCCACCAGTCACCGCCGTGGAAGGCGTACTCCGTATCACAGTACTGGCACCGTAGCGGACAGCCGGTGAGACGGACGAACACGGTCGGCATCCCCGCCGTGTCAGCCTCGCCTTGCAGGGAGTAGAAGATTTCGCTGATCTTGAGTCGCGCCACCGGGTCCATCAATGCGATGACAACTGCTTGAGGCGCGATTGCGCCCGCGCGGCGGCATCCGTGCCGGAGTACTGACTCACGACTCCCCGCAGCGTCGCCCGCCCCTTCGCGGTCTTGCCTTGCGCGAGCTGAGTGTTGCCGAGGTCGAGCATGGCATCGGCCGCCTTGCTCGAGCTCGGCCATTTGTCGAGCACTGTCTGGAAAGCGCTGCCGGCGGCCGCGAAATCCTGGTTCACGTAGTGCGCCTCGCCCAGCCAATATTCCGCATTGGGCGCGAGCGGGCTCGAGGGGTACTGCTTGAGAAAGCCCTGGAAGCCGCTGATCGCGACCGTGTAGCTGCCGGCCTTCAGGGCATCGAACGCCTGCCCGTAGATCGACTGCTCCGTGGACGAGGCGCCCTGGCCGCCGCTGTCGGCATCGCTGGCGCCAGCGCCAGCCGCCGCACCACTCTCAGCGGACCCACCGTCAGCGGTGCCGCCGTGCTCCAGCGCCCCGACCCGCTTGTCGAGATCCGCATAGAGGTCGTGCTGCTGCTTGAGCAGCTCACGATTGCTGTTCTGCAGATCATCTACGCGCCCGCTCAAGTCGCGCACCTGGGCCTGCAGCGTATCGACCTCGCTCGCAAGCTGGACCAGACTCTGGTTGGTGACGACCCGCTCGACCTTCGAGACCCTCGTATCGAGGTCGTTCAGCCTGATCTGCACCGGATCCTGGTCGGGCGGGACCGAGGCGCAGCCGGCGGCCAGCACCGTGACGAGCGCGAGGGGGATGATCGAGCGCATGGCGGACTCCTTGTGAGACTGGGGCCGGAGTGAAGCTTACTGCGGCGGCTGAGCCGGCTGCCCGTTCGAGGCCAGGTAGACGATGTCCACGCGCCGGTTCTTCTGCCAGGCATCCTCGCTGTGTGCCGGATCCACCGGGTGCTCGGCGCCGTAGCTCACTACCGTGATCTGCGTGGCCGAAGCGCCTTGCAGCAGCAGCGCCTGGCGGACGGCCTGCGCGCGCCGCATCCCGAGGCCGATGTTGTATTCCGGCGAGCCGCGCTCATCGGTATTGCCCTCCAGGCGCACACGGGCGTCCGTATGGTCGGAGAGGTACTTCGCGTGGGCCGAAACGATATCCGTGCCATCGCCGGTGATCACGGCGCTATCGAAGTCGAAGTAAATCGTGCGCTTGGCGAGCATGCCCGCCTGCGGGCCGGCAACCGAGCTCTGGTTGCCGAACGGACCGCCGTTGGCATTGGCGCCGCCAGCGCCCGCGGCATTCGCGCCGGCGCCATTTTCAGAAGACGACTGCTGCTCGGCCGATGGCTTCGGCTTGTGGCTCGCGCATGCGGTGAGCCCGAGACATCCGGCCAGCAACATCACGACAGCAATTCGACGATACATAGACCCTTCTCCAGATTCGCCGCCACGTGGCAGCTCTTGTTGGACGTTCGGACTTGACTACTGAACCGCTACTGAATGAACGGACCCCACGCCGGGTCGCGCACCTCACCCTGAGAGGGCTTCAGCGATAGACCCGTGAGCCCATCGACGGAGATCGTCGCCAGCATGCCCTCCGTCGCCTGGCCGGGCCTGGCGGCGTACATGATGCTGGCGCCGTTCGGCGCAAAGCTCGGCGACTGGTCGAGCCGGCCGGGCGTGAGCACCCGGAAATCGCCGGTCACGAGGTTCTGCACTGCGATGCGGTAGCTGCCGCTATCGTCGCGCGTGACCATGGCCAGCAGTTTCCCGTCCGGAGACACATGCGGGCCAGCGTTGTATTCGTCGGTGAACGTGATGCGCTCCGGGTTACTGCCCGCGGTCGCGGCGCAACGGTAGATCTGCGGCTCGCCCGCGCGATCCGAGGTGAAGTAGATGGACCGCCCGTCAGGCGACCAGGCCGCTTCCGTGTTGATGGACGGTGAATCGGTGATCCGCGTCAGGTGCTGGGTGCTCAGATCGAGCACGTAGATCTGCGGGTGGCCGCTGTTGCCGCTCAGGGTGAGCGCGAGCTTCTTGCCGTCAGGCGACCAGGCCGGTGCCCCGTTGATGCCGGCGCGCATGGAAACGCGGGTCCGCTCCCCCGTCAGTACGCGCTGTACATACACGGCGGAAAGGTGATTTTCGAACGACACATAGGAGAGCCACTGACCATCAGGAGACCACGCCGGAGACATGAGGGGAAAGCGCGACTCGAGGATCAAGTGCTGATTGTAGCCGTCGGCGTCAGCGACCACCAGTTGGAAGCGCTCGTCGGCGCCCTGCCCCGCGAGGGCGACATAGGCGATGCGCGTGGCGAAGGCGCCACGGATGCCAGTGATGGCCTGGTAGATGACATCGCTCACACGGTGCGCGGCGTTGCGCAGCGCCGAGGACGTGCCGACGAACCGCTGGCGCGCAATGCTCTGCCCGGTCAGCGCATTGAGCAGGTTGAAATCCACCGCAAGCTGGCCGCCCGCGACCGGCTCAACCTGTCCGACGACGACGTAGTCGCTGCCTGCCGCCTTCCAGTCCGCGAACTTCACGTCCGCCGCGTTGGTCGGCGTCGCAGGCATCTTATTGCGCGGCAACTCCGTGAACCGACCACTGCCGACGAGGTCGTGTTGGACGACCGCGGCAACGTCCGTACCTTCTGTAGGCGCCTCGGCGAAGGGCACGATCGCAATGGGTACGGGGTTGTTCACCCCGGAGGTGATCTGGATCTGCAATTGTGCTCGCGCGGCGGGGGGCACGAGGCACGCGGCCGCCAGGACCGCCAGGAAAATCCGCAGCGGGGATGCCATTTTCGGTGTCGATTTCATGAATGTGAATAGATCATTGGGGCTTGAAGGTGATGATGAGCTGGCGCGGGAACGGAATTCCGTCGGGCGGCGGCGGCAAGGGCGCGGCGTTGTACACCGCGGTCTGGATGGACTGGCGCACGGCGTCATCGCCATTGCAATCTCCGATGCTCACCGAGGTCACCGAGCCACCGGGCACCAAGCCCACATTGAGTACGCACTCGATGCCCGGCTGAGCTGTCGGCGGCTTGATCCAAGCATTTTGTATACGCGAGGTGATCTCACTCTGCCAGCTTGCCAGGGCGCCGCTCGCCGCGGTGGCACGCTCGTCCTCCTGCAGGCTTTGCTGTAGGTCGGACACGCGGGCCGCGCGCTCCGCCGCCTCCTGCTGCTCGGCGAGCTTCTTCTCGTCAGCAAGTTTGCGCTCCTCCGCAAGCTTCTTCTTTGCCGCAAGCTTGGCCGCCGCCTTCTTGGCCGCAGCGAGCTTCTTGGCCTGCGCAGCCGCCTGCGCTTCCGCGGCCTTCTCATCCTCCGTAGCCTGTTCCGCCGCCGCGGCTCGCGCCGCCTGACGCTGAGCCTCGCGCGCCTGAAGCTGCTGCTGAGCCTGCGCCTCGTGCTCAACCTCCTCCTTGGCGGCCTGCTCCCGCATCGCGACCTCGTCCGGGGTGGGCGGCGGCGGCCCCTCGACCGGGGTGGGCGGCGGCGGCTGCGGTTGAGTCTGCGCTGGCGATTTGGGCCGGGGTGACGGCGTCGAGGCGGTGCCGACGCCCTTCATCGTGCGGGCATCCACCACGGTCGCATTGATGGGCAGGCTGGGCGCCGGCGCCGACTTCCGGAAGTGCCACCAGCCGACCGCCAGCAATACGATCAGGCTGCCGTGCAGCAGCACGGACATGCCAATCGACAGCCACCGGTCGCGTACAGACTCGGGCATCGCGGGGTGATCAGCTGCTCGGCCGCGGCGGCGGCGGCAGCGGGTCGGTGGCCATTCCCACCTTGCTCGCGCCCGCGCGCTGCAGAGTGACCATGGCCTGGATGACGATGCCGTAGGACACGGACTTATCCGCTTTGACGACCACGGCCCGGTCCGGGTCCTGTTTCAGAGCCGCGGTCACCTGGGTCAGGACCGCATCGGAATCCAGGGCCGCGCGCGGGTCGGACGCTATATTGAGATACAGCTGGCCCTGCGCATCGACCGAGAGCACCACGGGATTGGTATTTTTTGCCGGTAGCGGCTGCGCATGGGCCTTCGGCAGGTTGACCTTGACGCCCTGCTGCAGCAGCGGCGCCGTGATCATGAAAATGATGAGGAGCACGAGCATCACGTCGATATAGGGAACGACGTTGATCTCGCCCATCAGCCGGCGGCCGCGGGTGACTTGCGCCATGCGGACCTCCTACCGGGCTCCGGCGGCGCCCGGCATGACTGCCGTAGTCACGCCGGCGCTGCCGGCGGCAGGCGCGTTGCCCACCGGCGGGACCGGTGCGCCACGCTGTGCGTGCCGCTGCAGGATGGTGGAGAACTCCTCCATGAAAGCGTCGAAGCGCATTTCCAGGCGGCCCACCTGGTCGGCGAAGCGGTTGTAGGCAATGACGGCCGGGATGGCCGCGAATAGCCCGATCGCCGTGGTCACCAGCGCCTCAGAGATGCCCGGCGCAACCGACGCCAATGTCGCCTGTTGGACATCGCCGAGGGAGGAGAACGCCGTCATGATGCCCCACACCGTGCCGAAGAGGCCGACATAGGGGCTGGTGGAGCCCACCGTCGCCAGCGTCGCCAGGCTGTGCTCCAGCCGGTCTATCTCCTTCAGCTGCGCCACACGCATGGCGCGCCGCGCGCCCTCGAGGAGTTGATCGGCCGGAATGGACCCGTGTTGGCGCTGGCGCGCGAACTCGCGGAAGCCGAACTCGAAGATGCTCGCCATGCCGGTCGCGCCGCCGTGCGACTCGATCGCGCGATAGAGCTGCGCCAGGTCGCCGCCCGACCAGAAGTTGTTCTCGAACTGATCGGCCTCGCGCGACGCGCGCCCGAGCAGCAGGCGCTTCCTGAAGATGATGGCCCAGGAGGTGAGCGAGGCGAGGAGCAGCAGCCCGACGACGATCTGCACGGGGATGCTCGCCTCGACCACCAGGCGAATGATGGAGAGTTGTCCGCTCATACTGTGTCAGACGGTGGTGAGATCAACACGTTCATCAGGGACTCGGGCAGCCTTTTCGGCTTCAGTGTGTTTGCATCGACACAGGCGACGAGCACCCCCGCGGTGAGGATCGGTGGCCCGTCCCCAGACCGGTCCCGGTAGATCGCCTGCTCGAATCGGATCGTCGCCGCCCGATCGGCGTGCGCCTCGCAGGTAATGGCGAGCTCGTCGTCGAGCCGCGCCGGGCGCCGGTACTCGACGTTGACACTGACCACCGTGAACACTATGCCGGGCTCCCGGGCGAGGGTCTGCTGCGAGTAGCCGACTGACCTCAGCCACTCCGTGCGGGCCCGCTCCAGGAAGCGCAGGTAGTTCGCATAATAAACGATCCCGCCCCCGTCGGTATCCTCCCAGTATACACGGGCCGGCCACGAGAAGACGCTCACCGCCCGTCCTCGAACAGCGGCAGCGGGGACGCGGCGCGCTCCGGGGCCTTCAGTCCGAAGTGCAGGTACGAGGCGCGCGTCACCATGCGTCCCCGCGCGGTGCGGACCAGAAAGCCCTGTTGGATGAGGAAGGGCTCGATCACGTCCTCCAGCGTGTCGCGTTCCTCGCCGATGGCCGCTGCAATGCTGTCGATGCCCACGGGTCCGCCGTCGAACCTCTCGATGATCGTGGTCAGGAGCTTGCGATCCAGGGTGTCGAAGCCCTGTGGGTCCACCTCGAGAAGGTCCAGCGCCGCGTCCGCGACCGCCTCGGTGATGCGCCCGTCGGCCTTCACCTGGGCGAAGTCGCGCACCCGGCGCAGCAGCCTGTTTGCGATCCGTGGCGTGCCGCGGGAGCGCTGCGCGATCCGGCGCGCCCCCTCTCCCTCCACCGGCACTCCAAGGATGTCCGCGGAGCGACGTACGATGCGCTCCAGATCCTCCACCGCGTAGAACTCCAGCCGCTGCACGATGCCGAAGCGGTCGCGCAGCGGCGAGGTCAAAAGCCCGGCGCGGGTGGTCGCGCCGACCAGAGTGAAAGGCGGCAGGTTCAGCTTGATCGAGCGTGCCGCCGGCCCCTCGCCGATCATGATGTCGAGCTGAAAGTCCTCCATCCCCGGGTACAGTACTTCCTCGACGATGGGCGAGAGGCGGTGGATCTCATCGACGAAGAGCACGTCGCGCGGCTGCAGGTTGGTGAGGATCGCGGCGAGATCGCCGGGACGCTCGAGCACCGGGCCCGAGGTCTGACGCAGGTTGACCCCGAGCTCCGCGGCGATGATGTTGGCGAGTGTGGTCTTGCCGAGGCCGGGCGGCCCAAAGATGAGCACGTGGTCGAGCGCCTCGCCGCGCTGACGCGCGGCGCTGATGAAGATGTCGAGCTGCGCCTTCACCTGCGGCTGCCCGACGTACTCGGCGAGGCGTCGCGGCCGAATGGCTTTCTCTACCGCGTCGTCTTCGCGCGTGGCCTCGGCACCGATCGTTCTTTCAGCTTGCAAGCGGGTCTACTCCGGCGCCGCGCCCTTCAGGGCGCGGCGGATCAGCTCTTCGGTGGAATGTGTACCCGGACCCACGGCCTTGAGCAAGCGTGTCGCCTCCACCGGCTTGTAACCAAGAGCCACCAGCGCACCGAAGGCCTCGGCCTCGGGGCTCGCCCCCACGGGCACGGCGCTCGCCGCACCGCCGCCACCGGCCTCCAGGCGGTCACGCATCTCGACGACCAGGCGCTCCGCGATCTTGCGGCCGATGCCGGGAACCTTGATGAGAGCGGCCACATCGTGGGTCTGCACGCACAGCGCGAATGCCTCGACGCTGATGCCTGAGAGCAGTGCCAAGGCGATCTTGGGGCCGACGCCCGAAACCTTGATCAAGCTGCGAAAGAGGCGCCGCTCATCGTCAGTGCCGAACGCATAGAGGATATGAGCATCCTCGCGTACCACGAGGTGCGTGAGCAGCCGCACCTCTTCGCCGACGGCCGGGAGGAGGAAGAAGGTCGACATCGGCGCCTCGAGCTCGTAGCCGAGACCGCCGGCCTCCACCAACAATTGCGGTGGAGTCTTCGAGACGATGCGCCCCCGAACCGATCCGATCATCGTGGGGGCTGCGACGCCGCGCGCATCGCGCCCCGCTCCGATTGCGCCGCCAGCTCGTACAGGCGCAGCGAGTGCGCATGGCAGATGGCGACGGCGAGCGCATCCGAGGCATCGGGTGAAATCCGCCCCTGGAGGCCGAGGAGCGTGCGAATCATGTGAGCCACCTGGGCCTTCTCCGCGGCGCCCGAGCCCACCAGGGCAAGCTTGATGGCCCGCGGCGCATATTCGAATACCGGCAGGCCCTTCGGGACCGCGCAGAGCGCCGCGCCACGCGCCTGGCCGAGCTTGAGCGCGCTGTCGACGTTCCGGTTGACGAACACCCGCTCGATGGCCACCTCGCCCGGGCCATGTTTCGTGATGAGATCACGCAGACTCTCGAAGATGACCCGCAGTCGCTCCGACAGTGACTCGTCCACCGCGGTCACCGTCACGCACCCGTGCGCAACATGCACCCAGTCCGCGCCGCGGCGCTCGATGACACCGTACCCGGTACGCCTCGATCCCGGATCGAGGCCGAGAATTCGAATGGCCGCCGCACGAGCGGGCGGCATGCGCGCGGCGCTCGGGTCAAATGCGCGCCAGGACCTCGTCCGATATCTCGACATTCGAGTACACGTTCCTCACATCATCCCGCTCTTCCAGCGACTCGAGCAGGCGCACCATCCGCTCCGCCGGCTCTCCGGAAAGCGGCGTGGTCAGAGAAGCGCGCTCGGTCACTTCCGCGGCGGCCGGGACGAAACCGCGGTCTCTGAGGAGTGCACGTACCGTCTCGAACTCCATCGGGTCCGCCAGCACCTCGATCGAGCGGTCCGAGTTGGCAACGACGTCCTCGGCGCCGGCCTCGAGCGCCGCGCGCATGAGGCGCTCCTCGTCGGTACCCGGCGGGTAGGTCATGAGACCGACGTGATTGAAGAGATAGCTCACCGAGCCGGTGGCCCCCAGGTGACCGCCATGCTCGCTGAAGGTCTCGCGGAGGTCGGCCCGGGTGCGGTTATGGTCATCGGTGATGCATTCGACCAGCACGGCCGCGCCACCGGGGCCGTAGCCCTCGAAGCGGACCGGCGCAACGCCATTGACCCTGCCGGGGGGCGGGGTGCGATGCCGAATATTCGCCCACTTGGTGTGACTGGCCATAAAGTATTGTCGGCACCCATGATAGCCGCAAAGGGCCCGCTCAGGCAGCAATGGAGACCCGGCAACTCTGCCCACCCGAGCTGATCGAGTCGCTCGCCGCCGCCCGGCGTGGGCTCGAAGAGCTGAGCGCGCTCGGTCCCGATGTGCTGGCCACAGCGGCCGAGGCAGCCGAGCTTCTGGGCGCGCTGACGACCGACGCTGACCTCGCGAAAGCGGTGCTGGTGAAGGCCGCCGTCGACTCCTCAGGGCAGGCCGGGTTGGATCCCCGGCGTGCTGCCGACAGCCTTGCCTCCACCGCCGGGCGGTCTGCCGCCGACACGGCCGTCGCCCTCCTCAAGCTCGGGGATCTGGGACTGCCGCACAACTGGTCCCCCGCCCAGGGGCTCGATGCCCGCCAGGCGGAGTCACTGCGCAAGATGCTGCTGGCGGTGGTGAGCGATCCGCGGCTCATCCTCGCGCGCCTCGCGGAGCACCTGGTAGCGCTGCGCCACGCCAAGGATCTGCCGAGCGATACGGCCGGGCTCGCCGAGCGGGAGCGCCGGGCGCTCGAGGCGCGGGCCGTGTTCGCGCCGCTCGCCAGCCGCCTCGGGGTCTGGCAGCTCAAATGGGAGCTCGAGGACCTGGCGTTCCGCCATCTCGAGCCGGAGGAGTACCGGCAGATCGCGAGCGCGCTCAACGAGCGGCGCGCCGACCGCGAACGCTACATCGAGGAGCTTTGCGAGCGTCTGCGCGCCGAGCTTCAGGCGGCCGGCGTCCAGGCGGACGTCTACGGCCGGCCAAAGCACATGTACAGCATCCATCGGAAGATGCAGCGCAAGCAGCTGGCTTTCGAGCAACTATTCGACGTCAGGGCAGTACGCATCATCGTCGCGACGATACGCGACTGTTATGCCGCGCTCGGCGTGGTCCATGGCCTCTGGACCTACATCCCGGGCGAGTTCGATGACTACATCGCCACGCCCAAAGGCAACTTCTATCGCTCCATCCACACCGCCGTCATCGGACCACAGGGCAGGAGCGTCGAGGTGCAGATTCGCACCCGCTGAAATGCACGAGCACGCCGAGCTCGGTGTCGCAGCGCACTGGACCTACAAGGAAGGCGCGCCGACGGATGCCGAGTACCAGAGAAAGATCGAGTGGGTGCGGCGGCTTCTCGAGCCCGGCGAAGCCCGCGCCGAGGCGGGAGCGGAAGCCGACCGGGAGTTCCTCGAGCAGGTGACCTCGGAGCTGTTCGAGGACCGTGTCTACGCGCTGACGCCGAAGGGCGAGGTGGTCGATCTTCCCCGCGGCGCAACCCCGCTCGACTTCGCCTACAGCGTCCACACGTCCCTCGGTCATCGCTGCCGGGGAGCCAAGGTCAACGGTCGAATCGTGCCCCTGACCTACAGCCTATCGAATGGCGAAATCGTCGAGATCATCACCGGCAAGCAGGATGCGCCGAGCCGCGATTGGCTGGCGCCCGAGCAGGGTTTTCTGGCCTCGCCCCGCAACCGGGCGAAGGTGCGGGCGTGGTTTCGCAAGCGCGATGCAGACGCGACCGACGGTGACGAGCCAGCCGCCGCTGATGAGGAAGCCCGTCCCGAGCCAGAGCCGCCGCCCCTGCTGGCCCCGCGACCGTCGCGCCCGAGAAGCGGGCGCGGCGATTCGCCGGTGGAAATCGAGGGTGTTGGTAATCTGCCGATCACCCTCGCCCACTGCTGCGCGCCGCTGCCGCCGCAGCCGATCACCGGTTACGTCACCGTGGGACGGGGGGTCACCATCCATCGCAGCAGTTGTCCGAGCTTCACCCGCATGCGCGAGCTCAGGCCGGAGCGTGTGCTGCAGGTCGATTGGAGCTCAGGAGAAGCCGCCGGGCTGACCGTGGAGATCGCGGTCACCGCCTACGATCGCCGAGGGCTCGTGCGCGATCTGACGGACGTGCTCGCCGTGGAGCGATTGAGCATCGAGGCGATGTCGACCGTGACCGATCACGGCGCCGGCACCGCGCACGTGCGGCTGACGGTGCCGGTGAGCAACCTGGAGCAGCTCGCGCGGGTGCTGCACCGCCTGGGCGCGGTGCTCAACGTCATCCAGGTAAAGAGGGTGCGTTAGGCGTCAGCGATTGATCGAATCGATGGCACGTTTGTCGGCGTTGAGAGCGGCCTCGTGCACCGCTTCCGACAGTGTCGGATGCGCATGAATGGTGCGCTGCAGGTCCTCGGTGCTCGCCGAGTACTCCATCGCCAGCACCGCCTCCGCGATCAGCTCACCGGCGAGCGGCCCAATGATGTGCACGCCCAGGATCTCGTCATCATCCTGCGCCGCGACGATCTTGGCGAAGCCCTGTGCCTGCTCCATGGCCCGCGCCCGGCCGCTGGCCAGAAAGGGGAACGTCCCGATCTTGTAGGGACGGCCGCTTGCCTTCACCTGCTCCTCGGTTTGACCCACCCACGCGATCTCGGGCGCGGTGTAGATGACCGACGGAACCGTTTTGTAGTTGACCTCGCCGAAGCGGCCGGCGATGAGGTCGGCCACCATCACGCCCTCCTCCTTGCCTTTGTGTGCCAGCATGGGGCCACGCACACAATCGCCTACTGCCCAGATGCCTTCGGTACCGGTGCGGCACTGATGGTCGACCTTGATGAAACCCCGCTCGTCCAGCTCAACTCCCGTGCCGGCGGCAAGGAGATCACGGCTATAGGGCCGGCGACCGATGGCGACGAACAGCCTGTCGACAGTGAGTGTCTGATCACCCTTGGAGTCCGTGTAACGGACTTCGACTGCATCGCCGGTGACGCGAGCGCCGGTCACCTTGGCCCCGAGGCGGATATCGAGCCCGAGCTTCTTGAAATGCCGCGCGGCTTCCTTGGCGAGCTGCTGGTCGGCAATCGGCAGGAAGTCCGGCAACGCTTCGAGCACCGTCACTTCGCTTCCGAGGCGGCGCCAGACGCTGCCCAACTCCAGGCCGATGACGCCTGCGCCGATGATGCAGAGGCGCTTCGGGATTGAATCGAAATCGAGCGCACCCCAGGAGTCGACGATGTGCGGCGCCTGGAAAGGAGCGGATTTGAGCTCGATCGGCGCCGAGCCCGAGGCGAGGACGACGTGCTTCGCGGTCAGCTCCCGGCGCGTGCCGTCAGGGGCGGTGAACTCGACTCGCCGGCCCGGTAGGAGCCGGCCGTGTCCCTGCAGCGGTGTCACGCCGCTGCCCTTGAAGAGCGCGAGAATGCCCTGCGTCATCGTCTTGACGATGCCGGACTTGCGCTTCTGCATCTGGGCGACATCGAAGCTGACGCCGCTGGCGCGGATGCCGTGCACCGCGAACTCCTCCTGCAGACGGTGATACAGCTCGGTCGACTCGAGCAGCGCCTTGGAGGGAATGCAGCCGGCATTGAGGCACGTGCCGCCGAAGGCCAGGGTGCCGTCGCGGTTCTTCCACTCGTCGATGCAGGCGACGCTCAACTTGTTCTGTCCGGCGCGGATCGCGGCCGGGTAGCCGGCCGGGCCGCCGCCGATGACGACGACGTCGAAGGAGTCTGACATGGTTAAATCCCCAACAGCATGCGGCCGGGATCCTCGAGGCATTCCTTGACCGTCACGAGGAACTGTACGGCCTCACGGCCATCGATGATGCGGTGATCGTAGGTGATGGCGATGTACATCATGGGCCGGATCGCGATCTGGCCGGCGACCACCATCGGCCGCTCCTGAATCTTGTGCATCCCCAGGATGGCGCTTTGCGGCGCGTTGACGATCGGAGTCGACATCAGGGAGCCGAACACCCCGCCGTTGGTGATGGTGAAGGTGCCGCCCGTCAGATCCTCGATCGCGAGGCCGCCGGACCGCGCTTTCTTCGCATACTCGCCGATTTCCTTCTCGAGAGTCCCGAAGCCCTTGACGTCCGCATCCCTGACGATGGGGACGACGAGCCCGCGTTCCGTGGAGACGGCGACGCCGATATCGTAGAACTCGTGATAGACGATGTCGTTGCCGTCGACCGAGGCATTCACGACCGGGAATTTCTTCAGCGCTTCGATGGAAGCCTTGACGAAGAAGGACATGAAGCCGAGCTTCACGCCATGCTCCTTCTCGAAGCGGTCCTTGTGCCGGGCGCGCAGTTCCTGCACCGCGGCAAGATCGACCTCGTTGAAAGAAGTCAGAAGTGCCTGCGTTGACTGCGCCTCGATCAAGCGCTGCGCAATGCGCTGACGCAGACGCGTCATCGTCACACGATGCTCGCCGCGAGCGCTTGCCGGCAGAGTAGGCGCCGCAGCTGTCGGCGCACGCGAGGCTGGCGTTGCTGACGCAGAGACCGATGGCGCCGGAGCTACGGCGGGGGGAGCGCTTTGCTTCTTACCGAGGAACTCCACCACATCAGACTTGGTCAACCGACCATCCCGGCCGCTGGCCGGTATGGCGGTCGCATCGAGCCGGTTCTCCTCGATGAGTCGGCGCACCGACGGACTCAGCTTCTCCTTGCCGGCGTCCGCACCGGTAACCTTGAGCTCCTCCGCCACCGGCGCCTCTTTCGCTGCAACAGCAGTCGCGACGGCCTGCGCCCCCTCTTCCAGCACCGCCAGCACCTGCCCGGCGGTGACCACCGCCCCCGTCGGCACCCTGACCTCCCGCAACACTCCGTTGGCGGGAGCCGGCACCTCGAGCACCACTTTGTCGGTCTCGAGATCGGCCAGGTTCTCGTCGCGCTTGACGGCATCGCCCGGCTGCTTGTGCCAGGCGACCAGGGTCGCGTCAGTGATGGACTCGGGCAGTTGGGGAACTTTGATCTCGGTCATTTTACGATGTCTTCTTTCTGAGCGGTGTCGCGGCGGCGGCATCCGGGGTGAGCCGTGTCGTCTCTCTGGCGGAATCCTCCGTCGCCGTGGCGTGCAGCGCCGCATTGATGAGCGACTGCTGCTCGGCCTCATGAATCTTGCCGATCCCGGTGGCGGGCGCCGCGGCCGGGGCACGGCCGGCGTAGAGCACGACACGCCGCTGGCCCAGCGGCTCCTGCAGGCGGTGGCGGATCTGATACCACGCACCCTGGTTCTGCGGCTCCTCCTGACACCATACTATCTCACGCGCATTGGGGTAGCGCGCGAGCGCCGCCTCGTAGTCCTCCGCCGGGAACGGATAGAGTTGCTCGACGCGCACCAGTGCAACGTCACGGGTACCGTCCTTGCGGCGCGCCTTCAGCAAATCGAAGTACACCTTACCGCTGCAGAAGACCACGCGGCGCACGGCCTGCGCCGGCAGATCGTCGCTCTCGGCGATCACCCGGGCAAAGCCGCCGCGGGTCAGCTCCTCCAGGCTCGAGACCGAGAGGTCGTGGCGCAACAGACTCTTCGGCGCCATGACGATGAGCGGCTTGCGGAACGGCTGCAGCATCTGCCGGCGAAGCATGTGGAACATCTGGGCGGGCGTCGAGGGCACACACACCTGCATGTTGAATTCCGCGCATAGCTGCAGATACCGCTCCAGGCGCGCGGAGGAGTGCTCCGGGCCCGCGCCTTCGTAACCGTGCGGCAGGAGCAGAACGAGCCCGCAGTAGCGCTCCCACTTGGCCTCGCCCGAGCTGATGAACTGGTCGATGATGACCTGGGCGCCGTTGGCGAAGTCACCGTACTGGCCTTCCCAGATCGAGAGGCAGTTAGGCTCCGTGGTGGAGTAGCCGTACTCGAAGCCTATCACCGCCTCTTCCGAGAGCACCGAGTCGATGATCTCGACCCGCGGCTGCGGATCCGCGAGGTGCTGCAGCGGGATGTAGACGCGATTGGAGCCCTGATCGTGCAGTGCCGCGTGCCGGTGGAAGAAGGTGCCGCGGCCGCTGTCCTGCCCGCAGATGCGCACGGAGAAGCCATCCTCTACGACCGAGGCGTAGGCGAGCGTTTCGGCACAACCCCAATCGAGCGGGCTTTCACCCGCGAGCATCTTCTTGCGATTGGCCATGATATTGGCGACGCGGGGGTGCAGCGTCAGCTCCGGCGGCAACTCCAGAAGCCGCTTGCCCAGCGACTCGAGGCGCGCCAGCTCGACACCCGTGCGCACCTTCTCGGTCCAGTCGGTTTGGGAATAAAGCGTCCAATCGACCGTGAACTGGTTACCGATCATGCCGAGCGCGGCGCGTGCCTGCGGCCGGCCCTGGTCGAGCCCGTCGCGATACTGCTCCGGCATCGCCTCGGCGTCCGCCTGCGTGAGGGCACCCTCGGCCACGAGCCGCTCCGCGTAGAGTTGCCGCGTGGTGGGGTGTTGGCGAATGACCTTGTACATGACGGGTTGGGTTGCTGCCGGCTCGTCTGCCTCGTTATGGCCGTGCCGGCGATAGCAGACGAGGTCGATCACGACATCCTTGTGGAAGAGCATGCGATACTCGAGCGCCAGGCGCGCAACGAAAACAGCCGCCTCCGGATCGTCGGCGTTGACGTGGAATATCGGCGCTTCCAACATCTTGGCGACGTCGCTGCAATAGAGCGTCGAGCGCGCATCGCTCGGCTCCGAGGTGGTGAAGCCCACCTGGTTGTTGATGATGACGTGGACGGTGCCGCCGGTGTAGAAACCGCGCGCCTGGGAAAGCTGCAGTGTCTCCATCACGACGCCCTGGCCGGCAAACGCGGCATCGCCGTGGATGAGCAGCGGCAGCACCCGGTCGCCCTTCGCATCATTGCGCCGCTCCTGACGCGCGCGCACCGAGCCCTCCACCACGGGATTGACGACCTCGAGGTGCGAGGGGTTGAAAGCGAGAACGGTGTGAACGTTGCCCGCGCCCGTGCGCAGGTCCGCCGAGAAGCCCTTGTGATACTTCACATCGCCCGAGCCCTTGAGGTGGCTCAGATCGTAGGCGCCCTCGAACTCCGAGAAGAGGGTCGCCGGCGACTTGCCGAGAAGATTGACCAGGACGTTGAGGCGCCCGCGGTGCGCCATGCCGATCACGACCTCCTCGATCTTCGCGCCACCACAGCTCTGGATGAGGTCATCGAGGAGCGGCAGGAGGGTGTCGCCGCCCTCGAGCGAGAAGCGCTTCTGGCCGACGTACTTGGTGTGGAGATAGCGCTCCAGTCCCTCGGCGGCGGTGAGCTGCCAAAGGATATTGCGCTTCTCGGCCACCGTGAAGCGCTGCTGCAGCATGCCCGCCTGGAACTGGTCCTGCAGCCAGAGGCGCTCGCGCGACTCCGACATGTGGGCGAACTCGGCGCCGATCGGACCGGCATAGATGGTCTCGAGCTGCTGCAGGATGTCCCGCAGCTTCATGCGCCGCGGTACCGCGGGGTTGCGGCTGGCGGTGAAGAACTCCGCATCGAGATCGGCCGGCCCCAGACCGAAATAGCCGAGGTCGAGTACCTGTGGCCGCGGCCGCTGCGTGAGTCCCAAAGGATCGAGCCTCGCCACGAGGTGGCCGCGATTGATCCAGATCTGGATGAGCCGGGAGACCGCCGCCTGCTTGGCATTGACTCCCCCTACGTCCTGTCCCCCGAAGCCCGCAGGGCGTAGGGGGACGCCCCGCTCACGCGCACGCTCGGCGAGCTCCGCCTCGATTGGCTCCTGGCTACGCTCCGCGCCCTTCGGCCCCGGCAGGCTGTCGAAGTAGAGCCGCCACTTTTCCTCTACGCTCGCCGGATCGCGAAGGTACTGCTCGTAGAGGGCATCGAGAAAGGCGGCGTTGCCGCCGAAAAGGGGTGTAGGTTCGAGCATGGGGAAGGGCAAGCTGCGGAGCGGTAGTTTAGCGGAAACGCGCGCGCGAGGAAATTGGCACCCGCGGCCACTTGGTTGAATTAAAAGGAATAAAGGCTTCTTACAGCCAGCCGAGCAGATGCAGCTCGTAGGCGATCAACGCCGCGTACCCGGCCAGCACGGCGTAGAGGAGTAGCGCCACGCGCATGCGGCCGAAGGCCCGGATGCGCGAAAGGAGCGTCAGCAGCACGACGCTGATCCCCGTCAGGCCGACTTTCACCAGCACGAAGAGCGCGCCCGAGCGGCCGATCAGCGGTGCCAGCAGCGGATTGAGCTCGTAGGCGCCACGGTCGATGAGCGCGACGGTCAATGCCGCATCGCTCGCGCAGAGCGCGAGAATGAGAGTCGCGATCGCGAGCCACCACGGGTGGTACCAGTCGATGGCGCCGAGTCGCTCCTCTCCGGTCCGGCGGGGCCCGAGCCGTCGCGGCTTGAAGCTGCCATACACAATGGCGCGTGCCACGCGAGTGCGCCTGTCAGGTCCGTGACGTCGCTCCGATCCGTCTTTGGTGGCGGCGGGCGGGCGGCGATTGAACAGAATGGGCACGACCTTGTTCTTTTCGGCTGGTGTTCCTGTCTCCTAATTGTAGCGGTCAGGCCGTCTGCTCGCCCGACAGCGGATCGTGACGCTGGTCACAACCTGCCCTACGTTAATGTCTCGCGGCCGCGCCTCCTGAAAGCGCCCGAAAGCCTACCACGTGACCGTGACCGACCGCCTGATGCTCGCGACAGGCAGCACCAGATACGCGGTCGAGTCGTGCGCGTCCCACTGCCAACGAGCCGACCGCTTGCCGCCCACCGTGATCGAAGCCGGACGGTGCGCGGTATGGATGCGCACTTCATATGCCCTCGCCTGCCGCTGCCCGGCAAAGGAGCCGGTCGTGGGACCTATGACGAGCCGGTGGTTGGCGTCCGCGGTGTGGTACGTCATCGGCGTCAACGCGTATGCGCCGCGCCCGTAATCGAGGGAGACTCCATCATCCTCGTAAAGATCGAAGCGGCCGTTGCCGTCGCCGTAAACGTTCACCGTCAAGACATCCTCGCGCGCTACCGCCTGCTCCGGAATGATCGCTCCCTCGCGCACGAAGACCGGGATCGCAGCCGCTGCGTAATGAGCGGTAAACGTGCTGTCACCGCGATAATGCGTGCCGGTGAAGAAATCCATCCAACTCCCCGGCGGCAGGTAGACGGAGCGCTTGCCGTCCGCCTCAAGAACCGGTGCAACCAGCAATTGCGCACCGAAGAGATACTCGTGGGAGTGCCGGTAGGCCTGCTCGAGATCCGGCCATTCGAGGTAGAGCGGACGCAGGATCGGCAAGGATTTCCGGTGCGCCTGCCAGGTGTAGGTATAAAGGTACGGCATGAGCCGTGTGCGCAGGGTGAAATACTTCCGCATGAGCGCGATACCCTGGGGCCCGTACACCCAGGGCATGCGCGTGTTGCCCTCGAGCGGGTTAGCGTGCGCGCTGTGCATACGCAGAATGGGGCTGAAGGTGCCGAACTCGATCCAGCGCGCGTAGAGGTCGAAAGGAATCTTCGCGCCATGAAAACCGCCGATGTCGTTGCTGATGTAGGGGACGAGCACGTTGCCACCGCGGGCGGTGTAGGCAACTTCGTAGGCGAGCACGCGCCACTCGGAATACGCATCGCCGGTGAAGAATCCGGGGTAGCGCTCACTGCCCCAACCGCCATAGCGGCTGAGGATGAAGCCGCGCTTGCCGGTCTGCCGCTGGGTCGCGTCGTAGAAGACCTCATTGGTCCAGAGCTGCGGGTCGAGGCCGGGCATCTGCGCCGCACCGCCGCCGCCATCCACCCACCAGAAATCGACGCCTTGGCGGATGAGCGGCGCATGCAGGTCTTGCATGGAAATGGCCGCCTGCTTGCGGTCGGCCAGATTGAAGTAGATGCGCGGCGGCGGCACCGCATCACGCAGAGCGACCGGCCCGCTCAGGATGCCGGCCGGCCTTGCGGGCTGCTCCAGCGGCGGCGGCTCCACACGCAAGGCGATGACGTTCCGTTGGCCGGGATGTAGCGCACCCGTGATGTCGGCGTAAGTCAGTCGGCGCGGCCACTGCACATGGCTGTGTCGCACCTCCTCGCCATTGACGAACAGGCGGTAGTCCCCCGCCACCTCGCCCAGATATAGATAAACGGCCCGCGGCAGTGTGGCGGGCACGCGGAAAGCCAGCCGGTACCAGCCGATGCCGTGGTAGCCGGGATAGCCCTGCTGCTGCCACGGGTCCGCGGTCCGGATCGGGTGCCAGCGGCCATCGTCGTAGCCGCTGGCATACCAGTGTCCCGTGAGTCCCGCGTCCTGCGGATCGGCGGCGAATCTCCAGCCTGCCGCGAGATTCTGGTCGTAGGACGGCCGCGGCGGCACTGTCCGCCCGAGCGCCCGCAACGCCGCGGGCGCATGGCTGTCGCTGTAGGAAAGAATGCTCTCGTCCGTGTTGGCGTAACCCGGATGGTCGTTGAGGGAGATCTCGACGCCGCGAGCGTGCAGCCAGTCGATGAGCGCCTGCGGCTGCGGCACGAGCGGACTCCAGTCGTATCCGCCCTGCCAGCCGTAGTTGTGCCAGGCGAAATCGAGCACGAGTCCCGAGAGCGGCGTGTGACTGGCGAGGATTCGGGCGACTTCGGTCTCGAGATGCTGCTCGCCGTAGCGACGCATCGCGGGCAGGCGAGTCTGCGCCGTGCCCGGGAAGTACTCGAAGTTGAGGTCGGTGATCCACGGCCCGAGCACTTGCCGCGGAATCATCGGCACCGGCCCGCAGAGCTCGGCGTATTCCCGCAGCGGGCGGCGGTAATCGTGATCGTAGGTAAAGAGGTACCAGTCCTGTCCCGCCGGTCCCGGCCGCGGCTCGATCCAGCTGCGCCCGTCGTTCCACACTGGAGTGGCGCTGTCATCGAGCACGGCATAGCCGCTACGACTCAAGAGCCCGGGCGTCGCCGGCTTCAGCAACACCTCGATGCCGGGAATCACATCGTGCACGGGACTACCGAGATCGTCGCCGGGCGGCGGCAGATTGGCGCTCTCGATGTTGTCCAGAGAATAGGTGAGGCCGCCGAGATTGCCGGGATCGGCCTGCCCCGGGAGCCACGCATGCCGGCCGCCCGCGGGATCGCGCCAGATCACGGAAAGATTGGCGGCGCTGAAGGCGCCCGAATCCAGCCGGTAGCGCAGCTGCATCGCCCGGCTGGTGAGGATCAGCCAACCGCCGCTACGGACCTGGGTGACCGCGACAGCGGCCCAGTCCCTCTTCTGCACGACCGCGGTCGGCGCATCGACGAACCGCCCCTGGGGCGAATATTCCATGCGCACCAGCGAGGGCGTCAGGAACTCGAAGCGAGCGTCTCCCGCGGTGATCGCGGTCGTCGCATGAGCCTGCGGCAGCGTAACGAGCAGCGCCGCGGCGGCGGCGAAGGTACGAAAAATCCTCATGCGGGGCTGCTCCATCCAATGTGACGACGGCTGAGCGCCCAATATCCGCCATTGCCGCGCCCACCGGCACTCCGCTGCTCAGTGAGGCGACCGGGTGTACCCGTCCGTCAGGGTATCGAGGAAGGCGATGACGTCCTGGATCTCCGTGGGAGTGAGCGCGGGCTGATCGCCGGGGTGGCGATTGAATGGCGCGTCGACGGTATCGACGTTGTCCCGATACTGCGGGGGAATGTCGTTGTACCTCATCACGTGGCCGGTGGCGTCGCGTGGGTAGAAGCGCTCGGGATGAGTGTCGCGATTGACGTAGAAATCGAGCACCTGCGTGAGACTGCGGAACACGCCGTTGTGAAAGAACACCCGCCGCAGCGCGACGTTTCTCAGAGTTGGTGTCAGGAACATGCCACAGTACTGCGTCGAGGTGCGCATGTCGGTGCGGTACGGGCCGCAGATCCCGAGGTCATGGTAGTTTGGGTCGCGGTTCGCGGGGATGGCCGGATTGCGCGGCGCGCCGAGCGCCTCGAACTGATGATCGGTGAACAGCGGCGGCGCGCCGTCACTCGCCGGCTGGTCGAGATGACACGCCGCACAGTTGCCCTTCGCCGGGTCGTTGAAGAGAAAATAGCCCGCGAGCTCGGCGCGTGTGAGCCGCGCCCTGCCCTCGAGCCAGGCGTCGTACTTGCTGGTGAAGGGATGGAAGCTCGGATCCTCGATCTCGTACCGTCCGATGGCAAACATCGCCTCGTCGACCGTCATGCCCGGATTTTCCAACAGGCCGGCGCCGAAGAGCTGCTGCAGCTGCGCCGCGTACGGTCCCGAGGCCAGCTTGTGGGCCACCTGCCGCATCGTGCCGCCGTCCATCTCAGCGGGATTGTAGAGCGGGCCATTGATCTGCTGCTCGAGCGTGTCGGCGCGGCCGTCCCAGAAGAGTCCGCCCTCCGGCACGAGGTTGGTCGCCGCCGCCTGGGGCGTCAGCGCCGTCTTCAGCTCGCGGGCCTGACCCGTGGCCGCCTGCGCCTGTTGAGTGAGCGGCACCGGAACATCATTCCCGTTTTCGACGTCCGGACCGATCGTGAATGCCGGCTGGCGGTAGAGGTAACGCAGCGACGGCACCGCGCGAAAGCCCGGTGTGCTCACCTGGGGTCCTCCCATGACCACTGACAGGCTCCCGGCGGGCCCATAGGCGAGCGCCGGATCGTGACAGCTTGCGCAGGACATCCGACCCGAGCCCGAAAGGCTCGGATCATGAAACAGCCGCACGCCGAGCAGCGCCACGGCCGAAAGCGGCGGATCACCGGGTACCACGAGCCTGACGGGGTGAGGGTTCTCACCCTGCGCGAGTCGCAGCGCGTCCCTCGGCGCACTCCACCACAGGTCCCAGGGGACCGGCGAGGAAATGACGAAGCCGGCGGCTGCCAGGAGCAAGGCTCCCAGCAGCACGCCGGCGATTGAGAGGGCGAGTCGCGTCGAAGTCTTAGGCCCCAGCCTTGGTCTCCTGCTTCACGTGGGCAGAGGTGTACCACGGCCACGGCGAGGTGTGAATGGGCTCGCCGGTCTGCTCGCTCAGGAAGAGCGGCGGGTTCATCCGGCGCTGCGAGAAGTCGAACATGTCCATGATGCTCCCGGTGGTCGCATCGAACGCGCCCCCGCCGAGCCGCTCGCCGCGCAGCCAGTTGTCCTCGATGAAGCGCACGATGGATGCCTGCGAGATGGACGTGTGGCTCACGTAGTTCGCCCGGGCCCAGGGTGAGATCACGAAGAACGGCGTGCGTGTGCCTGGACCGCAGCGTCCGTTGACCGGCTTGCCCGCGAGGCCGAGGGGCTTGGCACCGTTGCCGCAGATGCCGGGTCCGTTGAGCTGGTCGGCGGGATAGTCGAACGAGGAGCTCGTGGTCCTGGCGAAGGCGTGGTCGTACCAGCCGTCGGAATCGTCCCAGGCGATGATGACCGCCGTGTCCTTCCACTCCGGCTGCTGCTCGAGGAAGTTGACCACGTTGGCGATCCAGGCCTGCTCGTCGATCGGATCGGAGTAGCCGGCGTGGCCGTCCTGATAGGCCGGCGCCTTGAGGTAGGACACCGCCGGGAAGTTGCCCGCGCGCACCGCCGCGTAGAAGTCATTTACATCGTACTCATGGTTTGCGGGATCGGTGCGGCCGCGGGTGTCATAGGTGTGGCCGACGGTCCAGACGGACTCTGGCCGAGCGTGATTCGGGTTGGCCGTCGACTTGAAGTACTGGAACCAGTTGTGGTGCTGGACGTAGTCGTTCTCGGTCACACCGGTGACGGTCGAAGTGGTCGTGCGGGCGCAGCCGGTGGTGCCGTTCGGGTTGGTGACGTCGAGGTCGAAGCCGCCCATGAAGCCGCCCCAGGAGATGCCTCTGGCGTTCAGCAGGTCGCCGATATTCTTGCCGAGCATCGACGCCTGGTTGGTGGTGCTCGAGCAGACGTCATAGGCCGGATCGACGTCGCTGATCAGGTTGAGGCCGCCCGCGCCGTCCTGGATGTAATAGGCGCTCTCGTTCGTGGCGACGAGATCCACGCCGTTGGTCTGACCCGAGACCGCCTCGAGCGCACCGGGCGTCGACGGTCCGTACGTGTCGGTATAGGCGTTGTCGCTCATCGCGAAGTGTTGGGCGTAGTTCCAGAGCGCGGTCACGGTGTTGCCATCGTAATAGCCCATCACCTGGCCGTTGGTACCGAAGGCGCCGACGCCGCCCGCGGTGCCGCTGCCGGTATAGAGCGGAAAGAGATCGGCTTTGCCGCCGTCATACGCCTGTTGCTCAGCCGTGTAGCCGTGGTTCTGATCCGCGGTCGCAGCCTGCGTTCGATCCAGACGAAAAGGGTTGGCGGCATTGGCGCCGTTCAGGTGATTGGTGAAATTGGGGTTGTGGGTCAGCAGATTGGCGGTCGCCAGGTTGTTGACCTCGGGGGTACCGCGCAGCGCATGGAACGACGGCTCACCGGACGGATTGCTCGCGCTCGGATAGGTGGCGAAGTAGTGGTCGAACGAGACGTTCTCATCGTATATGACCACGAGGTGCTTGATCGGTGTCGAGGTCTGATCGCCGCCGCCGCCGTAATACGACGGACTCTGGGCGAGCGCCACGGATCCGATGCAGGACACGACGGCTGCCGCGCCGAGAACGGTCGGCAGCTTGCAAAACAGGTTTCTCATGGAGCGGGCTCCCTTCATCAGAGAAATTTTGGGGTTGTCATGAGCCGGTGGGCGGGCGCTTGGGGTCCGAGCCACGCTCCAGTCCGGTCGGCAGGACTTTAGCGAGGCACTGTGACGACCCGGTGACAGCGATCGGCCACCCTCGTTTCGTCGCGGCGCCAGGGGCATTTGCCGCAGATCGCCCCCGGCGAGGCGCTATCGGGTGCTCGGGCGGGGCAGCGATCGGGCATCATTGCCGCCTTGTGCCGCCGGCCTCGAGTCCCCGGCCGGCCAGGCTGGGAGGTATCCGACATGAAGCAAGCGGTCGCCTTGATCGCGGCGTTCTCGATCACCACCGCCGCAGCGCTCGCCGCGCCGCAGAAGGGTGCGCCGGGCATGAGCCCATCCGGATCCGGCACCGCGCCCGCGAGCATCTTCACGCCACGAGCGGTGAAGAGCGCCGGAACGGTGACGGTCGAAGGCCACAAGATCGCCTACAACGCCATGGCGGGCACGATCATCGTCCATCCAAAAGGTTGGGATGATGCCGCCAAGCAAGGGCCGAAGGATGCACCCGGCACAGCGGGTGGACCGCCCGTCGCTTCGATGTTCTATGTCGCCTACTTCAAGCAAGGCGCGGATCCACACACACGGCCGGTGACCTTCATCTATAACGGCGGCCCCGGCTCATCGACCATCTGGCTGCACATGGGTGCCTTCGGCCCGGTGCGAGTGGTCACGAGCAACGACTCGCACACGCCTCCCGCCCCGTATCGCACGGTGGACAACGCCTACAGCTTGCTCGATGCCTCGGATCTCGTCTTCATCGATGCCCCCGGGACGGGCTTCGGCCGCATCGAGGGCAAGGGCAAGAAACAGGCCTTCTGGGGAGTCGACCAGGACGGCTACGCGTTCACCTCCTTCATCACCCAGTTCCTGTCGCAGTACGGGCGCTGGAACTCGCCGAAATATCTTTTCGGCGAGAGCTATGGCACGCCCCGCTCCGCCGTGCTCATCAACGACCTCGAGACCGGTCAGGACATCGATTTCAACGGCGTCATCCTGCTATCACAGGTTCTCAACTTCAATTTGATGGCCGATGCGCCGCAGACGAATCCCGGCGTCGATCTGCCTTACGAGATCGCGCTACCGACCTTTGCCGCCACCGCCTGGTATCACCACAAGCTCGGCTCGCAGTCGGGTGACCTGGAGAGCCTGCTGCAGGAGGTCGAGCAGTTCTCCCTGGGCGATTATGCGGATGCGCTCGCACAGGGCGCGAATCTTCCCGAGGATCAATTCAACGCCATCGCGGAGAAGCTCCACGACTACACCGGGCTGCCGGTCGACTACATCAAGAAGGCGGACCTGCGCGTCAACGGGCCGGAGTTCTCGCAACAGCTCCTGAACGATTCAGGCCTCACCACCGGCCGGCTGGATTCACGCTTTGCGGGCCCTGTCATGGACCCGCTGGCCGAGGAAGCGGCGTACGACCCGCAGTCGGCAGCCATCAGCTCGGCATACGTTTCGGCATTCAACGAATACGTACGCCGCGACCTGCACTACACCGTGCAGCAGCCTTATTACCCCGAGATCGATATCTGGAACATCTGGCAATTCAAGCATCAGCCCCCTGACGCACCCTTCCAGTTGTCGAGTGCGGTCAATGTAATGCCGGATCTCGCCGCGGCGATGAAGTACGACCCCAATCTCAAGGTCATGCTGAACGGCGGTTACTTCGACCTGGCCACGCCCTTCTTCCAGGGCATGTACGAGATGCGCCACCTGCCGATCCCGCCGAGCCTGCAGTCCAACATCGAATATCACTACTATCAGTCGGGTCACATGGTCTACGCCAACGAGGCGTCCTTGAAGCAAATCCATGACAACGTGGCGGCATTCATCCGCAAGACCGACAACCAGGCAGGGGAATGACCATGAGCGACCTCGTACGCAGCAAGCTCCTCATGAAGGGCCTTTCCGCGGTCACGGCCGCCTCCCTGTTTGCGCTGGCAGGCTGCGCCCTACAGCCGTCACAGAATCAGCAGTCGTCCGACCATGCGTCGATGACCGATACGTCGACAACCGATTCCGGAACGGCAGATTCGATGTCCTCGACCCAGGGAAGCGGCGCGAACAAGGCCCACGACCGACACGACGGCAACCCGTACTTCCGCACCGTCACCAGCACGACGGAAGGCTCGGTAACCGTCGAGGGCAACACGATCCACTACCACGCGGTCGCGGGCCTGCTGATCGTGCATCCGAAGGGTTGGAATGATGCTTCGGACAAAGGCGGCGGCGCCGATCCGTCGATGGGCCCTGGGCACGGACATCACGCGCGAAAGAAGCCAGCTGAAGCGTCGATGTTCTATGTCGCCTACTTCAAGGACGGCGAGAGCCCGAGCGATCGCCCGATCACTTTCGCCTACAACGGCGGCCCCGGTTCCGCGACCATGTGGCTGCACATGGGCTGTTTCGGACCCCACCGGGTGGTGACCTCGGACCATGCGCACACGGCGCCCGCGCCTTATCAGCTGGTCAACAACGACTACAGCCTCCTGGATGCCAGCGACCTCGTGTTCATCGATGCCCCGGGCACTGGGTTCTCGCGAGTGACGCCGGGCGCCGAGAAGGACTTCTACGGCGCCGATCAGGACGTGCACGCCTTCTCCGAGTTCATCATGCAGTTCCTGTCGAAGTACGGCCGCTGGAACTCCCCCAAGTACCTGTTCGGAGAAAGCTACGGCACGCCGCGCTCGGCGAATCTGATCAATGTGCTCGAGACCGAGGACGACACGGACTTCAACGGCGTGATCCTGCTCTCGCAGATCCTGAGCTACGACGAGTCAACCGGTCAGGCGCACTATGACCCCGGCGTCGATCTGCCGTACGAGCTGGCGCTGCCCACTTATGCCGCGACCGCGTGGTACCACCATAAGCTGCCCAACTCCGGCCAACCGCTCGAGCCGTTCCTCAAGGAGGTGGAGCAGTTCGCGCTGACGGATTATGCGCACGCGCTGAGCGCGGGCTCGACCCTGAGCCCCGATCAGCGCGATACGATTGCCGCGAAGCTACACGACTACACGGGCCTGCCCGTGAGTTACATCGAGAAAGCCGACCTGCGCATCGACGGTGGCGAGTTCGAACAGAACCTCCTGGGCGCCGCCGATATGACCACGGGCCGGCTCGATACCCGCTTCTCGGGGCCCTCGCTCGACCCGTTGAGCGAGCGCGCGGGGTACGATCCGCAGTCGGCCTCGATCGGCTCCGCGTACGTCGCTGCCTTCAACAACTACGTCCGCAAGGATCTGCACTACGGAATGAAGATGCGCTACCGGCCGTCGCTGCGGCTCTTCCGCATGTGGGACTCCCGGCACCAGCCACCGGGTACCTCCGCGCCGGTGCCCCAGGGGCTCAACGTGATGCCGGACCTCGCCAACGCGATGAAGTACGACCCTGACCTCAAGGTCATGCTGAATGGCGGTTACTTCGATCTGGCGACACCCTTCTTCGAAGGCATGTACGAAATGGCGCACCTGCCGATGCCGAGGAGCCTGCAGGCGAACATCGAGTACCACTACTACGAGTCCGGCCACATGGTGTACGCGCATACCCCGGCACTGAAGGAGCTGCACGACAACGTCGCGGCCTTCATCGCGAACACGGAGCACCAACAGTGAAGCAGCTGGTCCCATTCGTTGCGGCGTTCTCGCTCGCCACCGCCGCTCTTGCGGCGCCACCCAAAGCCGCTCCCGGGAAGAGTCCGCCTGAATCCGGCGCGACCCCCGCCAGCGTCTTCGCGGGGCGGACCGCGAAGAGCACGGGGACGGTGACTGTCGAAGGCCACAAGATCGCCTACGAAGCGATGGCGGGCAGTATCGTCGTGCACCCCAAGGGATGGGACGATGCCGCCAAGCCCCAAGGCCAGAAGGATGCGATCGGCACGGCGGATGGGCCGCCCGTCGCCGCGATGTTCTACGTCGCCTATTTCAAGCAGGGGGCTGATCCGCGCACGCGCCCGGTGACCTTCCTCTATAACGGCGGCCCCGGCTCATCGACCGTCTGGCTGCACATGGGCGCGTTCGGCCCGGTGCGAGTGGTCACGAGCAACGACACGCACACGCCTCCCGCGCCCTATGGCGCGGTCGACAATGCCTACAGCCTCCTCGATGCGTCGGACCTGGTATTCATCGACGCGCCGGGCACGGGTTTCAGCCGCATCGAGGGCAAGGACAAGGACAAGGCGTTCTATGGCGTCGATCAGGACGGCTATGCGTTCTCCGCCTTCATCGCGCAGTTCCTGTCGCAATACGGCCGCTGGAACTCACCGAAGTATCTCTTCGGCGAGAGCTATGGCACGCCGCGCTCCGCGGTGCTCATCAACGACCTCGAGACCGGTCGCGACATCGACTTCAACGGTGTCATCCTCCTCTCCCAGATCCTCAATTTCGACCTGGGAGCGGATGCGCCGGAGTCGAATCCCGGAGTTGAGCTGCCCTATGCGATCGAGCTGCCGACCTTCGCGGCCACGGCCTGGTACCACCATCTGCTCGGATCGCAGCCGGCGGACCTGCAGAGCTTCTTGCGTGAAGTCGAGCGATTCGCCATGGGCGACTACATGCACGCGCTCGAACAGGGGGCAAACCTGCCTCAGGACCAGTTCGACGCTATCGCCGCGAAGCTGCGCGAGTACACCGGCCTGCCGCTTGCCTACATCAAGAAGGCGGACCTGCGCATCAGCGGCCTGCAGTTCGAGCATGAGCTGCAGAATGATTCCGGTCTGACCACCGGCAGGCTCGATTCGCGCTTCTCCGGTCCGAGCATGGATCCCCTGGGGGAGTATGCGGACTACGACCCACAGGCCTCCTCAATCGGCTCGGCCTACGTCTCGGTGTTCAACGACTACGTGCGCCACACCCTCCACTACAGCACCGACGAGAGCTACGAGCCCGAGATCGACAACGATTCCTGGGAAATGAAGCATCAGCCGCCCGGCGCGCCGTTCGCGCTGCCGATCTCGGTCAACGTGATGCCGGATCTCGCCACGGCGATGAAGTACGACCCCAACCTCAGGATCTGCCTGAACGGCGGCTACTTCGACCTGGCGACGCCCTTCTTCGAGGGCATGTACGAAATGCACCACCTCGAGATCCCCTCGAGCCTGCAGTCCAACATCGAGTATCACTACTATCAGTCGGGTCACATGGTCTACGCCAACGAGGCTTCGTTGAAGCAGCTGCATGACAACGTCGCGGCCTTCATCCGCAAGACCCACAATCATGCGGGGGGCTGACCATGAGCAACCACAAACGCCCGACACTGATCAAAAACAGCATCGCCGCAGCGGCGGCCGCCGGTCTGTTCGCGGTCATTCAGGGCTGCGCCATGCAGCCGGCGCAGACGCAGAGCTCGCCTGATTACACCTCATCGAACTCCGGGTCCGGCGATTCCGGGCCGGCCGACCCGAAACCTGCCGGACGAAACCGCTGGGCGCAAGCCCATGGGCACGAGGGCAATCCCTACTTCCGCACCGCCACCAGCACCACTGAAGGCTCGGTGACCGTCGAGGGCAACACAATCCACTACCACGCAGTCGCGGGCCTGCTGATCGTGCATCCGAAGAGCTGGAACGATGCGGCGGACAACGGTGGCGGCGACGATCCGTCGATGGGCCCTAGGCACGGACATCACGCACGAAAGAAGCCGGCTGAGGCATCGATGTTCTACGTCGCCTACTTCAAGGACGGCGAGAGCCCACGCGACCGGCCGATCACCTTCCTTTACAACGGCGGCCCCGGCTCCTCGACCATGTGGCTGCACATGGGCGCCTTTGGCCCCCGCCGGGTGGTGGCCGCGGACCACACGCACACTACGCCGGCACCCTATCAGGTGGTCAATAACGACTACAGCCTGCTGGATGCGAGCGATCTGGTGTTCATCGATGCCCCGGCCACGGGGTTCTCGCGCGTGACGCCGGGTGCCGAGAAGGACTTCTTCGGTGCCGATCAGGACGTGCATGCCTTCTCCGAATTCATCATGCAATTCCTGTCGAAGTACAGCCGCTGGAACTCGCCCAAGTACCTCTACGGCGAAAGCTATGGCACGCCGCGCTCGGCGAACCTGATCAACGTACTCGAGACCGAGGACGACACCGACTTCAACGGTGTGATCCTGCTGTCGCAGATTCTCAATTACGACGACTCACCTGACATCGTGCACGGCAACCCGGGCGTCGATGTCGCCTACGAGCTCGCACTGCCGACCTATGCCGCCACCGCCTGGTACCACCACAAGCTGCCGGGAAGCGAGCCGCTGCAGCAGCTGCTGGGGGAAGTCGAGCTGTTCGCCATGGGTGATTACGCGGCCGCGCTGCGCGCCGGCTCCACCCTGAGCGACGATCAGCGTGACGCGATCGCCGCGAAGCTCCACGACTACACCGGGCTGCCGGTGAGCTACATCGAAAAGGCCAATCTTCGGATCACCGGCGGTCAGTTCGAGCACAGCCTGCAGGCTGACACCGACATGACTACCGGACGGCTCGATTCCCGGTTCTCAGGCCCGTCACTCGACCCGTTGAGCGAAAGCTCCGACTACGACCCGCAGGCTGCATCGATCGCCTCAGCGTACGTCGCGGCATTCAATGATTACGTCCGCAACGACCTCCACTATGGGATGCGGATGCGGTACAGGCCGTCAACCCCGCTCTTTCGCACCTGGAACTACGACCATCAACCTCCAGGGTCCGATACGCCGCAACCGCAAGCGCTCAACGTGATGCCGGACCTCGCCAACGCGATGAAGTACGACCCTGACCTCAAAGTCATGCTGAACGGCGGGTACTTCGACCTGGCAACACCCTTCTACCAGGGCATGTACGAGATGGCGCACCTGCCGATGCCGAGGAAGCTGCAGGCGAACATCGAGTATCACTACTACGAGTCCGGCCACATGGTCTATGCCCATGTCCCGGCGCTGAAGGAGCTGCACGATAACGTGGCGGCGTTCATCGCGAACACCGAGCACCAGCAACAGGTCAACGAGCCGCAGGACGATCAGCAGTAGATAGCCCCTGCGTGCGCTCGCGCGAGAGCTCCTGCCAGCCGCCGCCGAGCGCCTCGTAGAGGTGGACCAGCGCCTGCTGGCGAGCGGCCTTGGCTTGGGCCAGCTGCGCCCTCGCGCGGAAAAGCGTCTGCTGCGCCTGCAGAACGTTGAGCAGATCGGCGACTCCCTGGCGGTACTGCAGTTGCGAGATGCCGAACGCCTCGCGCGCCGCATCGACCTCGCGCCGGAGGTGCTCTTCCTCTCGTGCGTAGTGGTTCACTTGGCCAAGCGCGGTCTCGACGTCGGCATAGGCGTTGAGAACGGCTGCCTGATAATCCGCCACCAGCTCCTCCTGCGTCGCGTAAGCCAGATCCTTCTGCCCGACGAGCTTCCCGCCCGCGAATATCGTCTGCACGAGCTGAGCCCCGGCGTCCCAAAGGGCACTCGGGCCATGCAATAGCGTACTGACGGCGGTGCTGCCGAACCCATCGCTGCCACCCAGCGCGATCTGCGGTAGAAACGCAGCGCGTGCCGCTTGGAGGCTCGCGTGCGCCGCAGCCAGATTGGCTTCCGCCTCGGCCACATCCGGCCTGCGTAACAACAGCTGCGCCGGCAAGCCCACGGCCACGGCGGGCAGCCGAATACCGTCGCAATTGCGCGCCTGGACGTCGAAGGATTCCGGCGGCCGGCCGAGCAGCACCGCGAGCGCCACGCGCGCCTCCAGCTCCAGCTCTTCGAGCGCGGGTAGCTGGGCCCGGACCGACTCGAGCTGCGCCTCCTCCTGCGCCAGATCCAGATGCGATGCGGTGCCCGCGGAGACTTTGAGCTTTATAGTGCCGAGAATTCCCTCGATCGCCGTGATGTCCTCCTGGGCGATGGAGATTTGCTCCCGCAAGGCCAGCACATTGAAATAGCCGTCGGCAACGGCTGCCAGGACCGTCAGTGCCGCCGCCTGCTGCGCGAAGTGCGACGACTTGAGGGCCTCGGTTGCAGACCGCAGATTGTCACGCTCCAGTCCCCAGACATCCAGGTCATAGGACCCATCGAGATTGAGGCCGAAGGCATTGCCGGTCGAGACATGCTGGCTTCCCGTCTGCACGGCGGCCGTGCCTACGCCCGCACGAATCGCCTCGCCCTCCAGGTCGACCTGCGGAAAGAGCGCGGCGCGCTGGATCATGACCTCCGCCCTCGCCTCCCGCAGCCGCGCGGCAGCAGCGGCGAGATCGCGATTGTCGGCCTGCGCCAAGGTGATGAGGTTGGAGAGCTCCGGACTGCCGAACGCGTGCCACCACCCCGCCGTGGGCCACACCGGCGCCGCGACCGTCGCCGGCCCCACGAATTTTGGCGGCACGAGCTTTGGCGTCAGAACCTGCGGCGGACGAGTTGCGCACGCCGAGAAGAGAATTATTAGACCGACGGCCGCGCCGCGCGTCCGGCCCACTCCTCGCAGTTGTGTCTCACCCCGCATTCTAGATGACCTACTCATAACGCAGGGCATGCACCGGGCTGATGCGGGCCAGGCGCAGGGTGTTAGCGTATACTGTCGCCCACGCGATCAGGAGCGCCACCGCGCCTGCGGCGAGGAAGTAAACCGGGTCCAACGTGACCCGGTAGGCGTAGCTCTCGAGCCACCGACGCAGACAGTAATAGGCTACTGGCCACGCCACGACATTCGCGGCCAACACCGGCACGGAGGTCCGCCACAGCATCAATCTCACGATGTCACTCGTACGAGCACCGGACACTTTGCGGATGCCGATCTCTTTGGTCCGCCGCTCTGCGGTGAACACTGCAAGGCCAAAAAGCCCCAGTGCCGCGATGAGTACCGCGATCACGACAAAGACACCGAGAATGTCGCCCTGCCTGTCATCATCCGCGAGCAGGCCGCTGAAAGCCGTACTCAGAAAGTACCGATCCATCGCGACACCTGGCGCGAGCGAGCGCCACGCGCCATCCACGAATGACAGCGCTTGCGGAATGCGCTCGGGCTGCACGCGGATCGAAAGAAATGTGCCCGCGCCGGGATCATCGAGAAACACCATCGGTTGAGCGAGCTCGCGCACGCCGTCGAACATGGCATCTCCCACGACGCCAACCACCTCCAGCCGCCCCGGTCCTCCCGTCAAAGTCTTGCCGACCGCCTCCTGCGGCGAATATCCGAAACGCTGTGCCAGAGCTGCGTTGACGAGTACGTTGCGACTTTCCGCGCTCGTCATTTCGTCGCTGCCGAAAGCCGCCGCAAACGGCCTTCCGGCGACGATCGGGACCCGATACACGGTCGTGAACCCCGGATCGACGCTGACGAATTTCGCCGTGATCGGATTTCCACCTCCCGGCGATCGCACGATAAGATCGACGAATGTAGACGGGTCGAAAGGCACAGCGCTCGGAAGAGCCGCGCCTGCAATTCCCGGTCCGGCCTCCACTACGCGGGCGTATTCCTCCATGACGCTTCGCGCGATGCCGCGTGTACCGCGGACCACTACCATGTCGTAGCGATCGAACCCGAGCGCCAGACTGCGGACGAAATTCATCTGCCGGAAGACGATAATCATCGCCACACCCAGGCCGATCGATACCGCGAACTGTCCGACGACCAGCGCCGAGCGCAACAGGGCCGAATCTGCTCCGAACACCTTCCCTTGCAATGCCGCGGCAGGCCGGAGACTCGAAAGCATGAGCGCGGGATAAAGGCCACTCAGAGCGCCGATCGCCACGCCACCCAGTAGAAGTGAGGAAGCCGCCTTCCAGTCCTTCAGGTAGTGAACGTCCAGCGACGCACCCAGGAAGCTCGCGTAGAGCGGCAGCACCATCTCGACGAGTGCGAGCGCGATGATCAGTGCGATCACGACCGCCATGATGGCTTCAATCAGGAACTGCGCGAATACCTGAAAGCGGGTTGCCCCCGTGAGCTTGCGCAAGACGACTTCGCGCATCCTGAACGTCGCCATCGCCGTGGCGAGATTCATGAAGTTACACGACGCCATTACCACGATGAGCAGCGCGATGATCGCGAGGCCATACACTGTCGGCCGGCTTCCCGCCGGCTTCATCTCCCCGTCCCGGCCGTCCGTAAGGTGAACGTCCTGGAATCGGAACAGGTGCATTTGCTCGAGGTCGCTTGCGCTCTGGTTGAGGCCGAATTTCCGCGGGTTGAAGGACCGATTCAGTATGGAGCGGACCTCCGCCAGCACTCTGTCGCGGCTGGCGCCGGGCGCCAGCCTGACATAGCCGTAATCGAGGCCACCGGTCTGCGCCTGCGGCGGCGTTTGATAGGTATTCGGCACCACGATGCCGGCGATCAGCTGAGTATTGTGAGGCAGGTCGCGCAGCACCCCCGTCACGGTGAACGGGCGAGCCACGATGGCGCAGCTCGAATGTGCGGGTCTGCAGTGGGCGCTCCCAAGGCCCCCTATTGTCAGAATCTTGCCGACAGGGTCCGCATCGCCGAAGAACCTTCGAGCCTCGCTTTGGGAAAGGACGACGGAGCCGGAATTGGCGAGAACGCGAGCGGGGTCACCCGCAATCAACGGCAAGCCGATCACGTCGAGAAAATCAGGATCGACCACGGTTGCGGTATCCAGAAACTCCGCGCCCCGCCCACCGATCGTGACTTTGGCGAGGTCCACATGCGTGATCGCCGCGACCTCCGGTATCTCCTCTTTCATCTGGGTCAACAGCCCGAATGGGCTCTTTGCCAGCGGCATCGGCGGCCGACCGAGCATGTTCAGCGTTTCCTCCAGGCGAAAAAGGTTCTCCGCATGGGGGATCCACGTGTCGTAGGAAAGCTGGTCCCCGACGAAGAGCAGGATGAGGATGGCGCATGCGAGAGCGACCGACATTCCGACGATATTGATGAAGCTATAGAGCTTGTGCCGCAGAAGTGCCCGCAACGCCATCAAAGGGTAGTTCTGGAGCATCGGCCGCTACTCGTAGCGCAGCGAGTGGATCGGGCTGGTACGGGCCAGACGCAGGGTGTTGGCATATACCGTCGCCCAAGCGATCAACAGCGCCGCCGTGCCGGCGGCCAGGAAGTACCAGAAGCTGAGGGAGATCCGGTCCGCGTAGCTCTCCAGCCAGCGATGCAGGTAGTAATAGGCGACTGGCCACGCAATCAAGTTCGCCGCGAGTACCGGGACGGAAATCCGCCACAGCATGAGTCTCACGATATCGGCCGTGCGCGCTCCCGCGACCTTGCGGATGCCGATCTCTTTGGTGCGGCGCTCCGCGGTGAACACGGCAAGGCCGAAGAGGCCGAGGCAGGCGATGAGAATCGCGATGCCCATGAAGACGGCGAACATCGTCCCCTGCCTCTCGTCCGAGCGGAACAAGTCGTTGAAGCTATCGCTGACGAAATACCGGCTCATCGCGATGCCCGGGGCGAACGCTCGCCAGGTTCTGTCGAGGAACGCGAGCGCCTGCGGCAGCTGCGCGCTGCTTACTTTGACCGAGAGAAGCCAGTAGCGGCTGGGATCGACGAGATAAATCATCGGTAGCACCGGATCGCTCAGCGTCTCCCTCATGGCATCGCTGAGAACACCAACGATTCTCAGACGGGTACCACGGCCGACCAGCTCGATCGTCCGTCCCACCGCTCCCTGGGCCGAAATGCCGAAACGACGGGCCGCCGCCGCGTTGATCAAGGCGCTCTTGTCAGCCCAATCCGCGGACATATCATTGCCGCGCGTCGTTGAAAGAAGCCGCCCGGCGAGCAGGTGCATGCCGTAAAGCGAGGGGAACTCCGGGCTCATCTGGACAAGTAACGCATCCTGCATCTGCCCTCGCCCATCGAGCCGCACGGACCTGCTGCCCATGGCGACGAGATCGAACGGTACCGCATCCGAAAGCGCGGCACCTGCTATGCCGGGACCCGTTTCAAGAACGTGAGCCAGACGCTCGCGCGTTTGCAGCGGCACATTGGCGATGCTCGGGACCACGAGCACGTTGAAGCGGTCGAACCCGAGGTCCAAGGCGCGTGCGAAGTCGATCTGCCGGAATATCACCATGGCGGCGATTCCGAGGCCGATGGAGACAGCGAATTGCCCGATCACCAGCGTCGACCGCAGCAGGCCGGCACCCCGGCCCGTGGGCGCGCTTCCGCTCAGATTCGCGGCTGGCCGGAACCCGGACAGTACGAGCGCGGGATAGAGGCCGCTCAAGAGCCCAACGGCGGTCACCCCGGCCACCAGCGCGGCGAGCAGCGGCCAGTCGCCCGGGTAATAGATCCGCAAGGGCTCGTTCAAGAAGCGGTCGTAGGCCGGCAGCAGAATCTCGACCAGGGAAAGCGCAATGACGAGCGCCAGCAACATGATCAGCACGGCCTCCCCGAGGAATTGCACGGTGAGCTGCGCGCGCTTCGCGCCTACCACCTTGCGCAAACCAATCTCCCGCACGCGCACCGTTGCCTGCGCCGTGGCGAGATTCATGAAATTGAAACACGCAACCAGGACGATGAGTATCGCCACTGTCGCGAAGCCAAAAACGGTCGTGCGGCTTCCGGCCGGCGTCATGCCGCCATACTGATCACTCGTCAGATGCACGTCCCGGAAGGGAGTGAGATTGAATTGCTCCAAGTCGCTGGCGGCCATGTTCACACCGTGCTTTCTCAGGTCGACAGTTCGGTCGAGTATCGACTTGAGTGCCGTCAGTACCGCCGCCGGACGGGCACCGGGCGCAAGCTCGACATAGCCGTAATCCCCGTCGGTAGCCGTCCAGTCCCCCATCTTGTCGGACGCCGAAAGCTCATCCGCCGAAGAAGTATTCGGCACCACAATGTTGGCGAGGAGCTGCGTATCGTGGGGCAGGTCCTTGAGCACGCCCGTGACAGTCAGGTCATGCACCGCGAAATAGCACCCGGGGTCATTCGACTGGCACTCATCGGGCCAGACTCCGGTCACCTCGAGTACTTTCCCGACGGGATCGCGGTTACCGAAGTACTTGCGAGCCATGCTCTCGGAGAGTACGACCGATTCCGGCTGAGCCAGGACGCGCGTGCGGTTGCCCTCGAGAAGAGGAAGCTGGATGACCTGCAGGAAATTGGGATCGACCACGGTGGCCTTTTCCAGAAACTGATGCTGGCCAACCGTGACCGTCATCGTCTCCGGAACCACATGGGTCACCGCCCGCACCTGCGGAATCTGCTCGCCCACGGCCCGTAGCGCCGGGAATGGAGACTGCGCCGTCGTGAAGGCGTCGCCGCCCGGCGGATGCGCGGTCAGCTCGAGCCGATAGAGGTTTTTCGTCCGCGGGATCCAGCCATCGTACGAGAGCTGATCGCGCACGAACAGCAGGATGAGGACGGCGCACGCCAAAGCTATCGCCAAACCGGCGACGTTGATGAAGCTGTAAAGCTTGTGACGGACAAGCCCGCGCAACGCCATTCTCAGGTAGTGCCGCAGCATCGGGCTATTCGTATCGCAGCGAGCGCACAGGGCTCGTGCGCGCCAGGCGTAGGGTGTTTCCGTACACGGTCACCCAGGCGATCAGCAACGCCACGGCGCCGGCCGCCAGGAAATAGAGCGGGCTGAGCGCAATCCGGTCGGCGTAACCGTCGAGCCAATGCCGCAAATAGAAGTATGCAACCGGCCAAGCGATGAGATTCGCGACACAGACCGGGACCGAGATCCGCCACAACATCAGTCGCACGATGTCACCGGTACGTGCACCGGAGACCTTGCGTATGCCGATTTCCTTGGTCCGCCGCTCGGCGGTGAACACCGCGAGCCCATAGAGGCCGAGACAGCCGATCAGAACGGCGACGATCACGAACGCACCCAGCATCGCGCCCTCCCGCTCGTCCTCGCGATAAAGGTCGTCGAAGCTCTGATCGAGGAACATCCGTTGGATGGCGACGGTCGGCATGAAGGCGTGCCAGGTTCTATCGATGAAACTCAGGGTCTGCGGAATCAGTCCGGCACGCAGCCGTACCGAGATGTTCATCCCCCAGGCCGGGATGTACACGTAGATCATGGGCGCGATCTGCTCTCGCGCTCCCTGGAGCTTGGCGTCAGCGAGCACGCCGACGATGCGCACTCGATTGTGGTTGTACAGGATCACCTGCCCAACCGCCTGCGGCGGACTGAAGCCGAGCCGTCTCGCCGCCGCGGCGTTGATGAGTACGTTTCGATCCTGGTTGAGCGGATCAGCCGCGCCACCGATCCCGATGCTCTTCAGGTGATCCGCGCCGCGATCGACCGACAGCAGCCGGCCGGCGACCAGAGGTATGCCGTAGACTCCGGGATAATCGGGACCAATCACCGTCGTGTTGATCACAAAGTCCCCGTTGCGGCCGGGCAGTTGGATCAGTGAGTTGGACTGGCCCGGCGAGAACGGCACGTAGTTCGAGAGACCCACCGCGGCGACCCCTGGATCCGCCCGCAGAGCCTCGACGAATGCCTGCTGCTTCTCGCCCACGAGCCGGCTGTCGCCGTTGATGACCACGACCTTGTCGTGAAGAAACCCCAAGTCCATGGTGCGCGCGTAACTGACCTGTCTGAAGACGACCGCCGCCGCAATAGCCATGCCGACGGAGACCGAGAACTGCAGCACCACGAGCACGTTTCGCAGTCCGCCCGACCGCGCCGGCTTCGCATCACCCGCTCTCAGGCCGGCGATCGGACGCAGCCCGGAGAGCACCAGCGCCGGATAACTGCCGCTGATGAGGCCGGTCGCGACCGCGACGCCAGCCAGTAGGAGTGGCAACCGCCAGTCACTCAGGTAATGAAGGCTGATCGGACGCTGCAGGAAGCCATCGAAAAGAGGCAGCAGCACTTCCGCCAGCGCGAGAGCGAGCATGAGGGAGAGGAGTGCCACGAGCACCGCCTCGCCGAGAAACTGCAAAATGAGCTGCCCCCGGGCGGCACCGAGGACCTTGCGCAAAGCGATCTCACGCGAGCGCAATGTCGCCCGAGCGGTCGTCAGGTTCATGAAGTTGAAGCAGGCGACCATGAGGGTCAGGACACCGATGGCCACGACGCCGTAGAGCGTGCTCCAGCTTCCCCCGGGTGTGAGATTGAACCCCCACTGTGAGGAGCTGAGATGAACCTGCGTGAAAGGCGTCAGATGCGCCTTGTATACCCTGCTACCCATCACCGGAACGCCGGCGAACCGGCTCAGCACCGGTGAGACGTCCCGGTCGAAGATCGGCGCGAGGGCCGCCACGACGGTTGCCGGAGCGACTCCCGGCGCAAGGCGGACGTAGCCCCCGCCGTCCTGGCTGAACCAGTCCTGTTTCAAGCTCTCGGGGATGGGACTCGCCAGCGAGTTGGTCGGAATGAAGGCGTCGCCGACCAATTGGGTGTTATGCGGCAGATCGCGCATGATTCCCGTTACCCGCAGCGCGACCTGCGGACACGCGTCCCCATGACTGTCGCAATTGCCCTGGACGGTCGTGACCGTCCGCCCGATGGGATCGGCATCACCAAAGTACTCTTTGGCGACCTTCTGGCTCAAAACCACCGACTCCGGTTGGCGAAATACCGTGTCCGGATCTCCCTCGAGGAGCGGCAGCCGGATGATCTTGAAGAAGTCGGGATCCACGACATCGATTCCCTGCGCGAACTGGCGGTCACCACTCGCCAACGTCAAGCTCCACGTGTAGAGCCGCGTCATCCCGGTCACTCCCGGGATCTGATCGCGCATCGTGGCCACCAATGGGTACGGCAGGACCGCCATCGGTAGCGGCGAGCGGCCGGGAATGGAGATCGTCAGTTCCACGCGATAGAGATTTTCAGTGTCCGGGATCCACTTGTCGTAAGAAAGCTCGTCGCGCACGAAAAGGATCACGAAGATCATGCAGGTCAGCCCCACCGCCAGGCCCGCGATATTGATCGCACTGTAGAGCCGATGGCGGATGATCCCGCGCGCTGCGATCGACAGATAATGACGCCACATGTCAGGCGTTCTCAGACCGCCATTCGCACTCTTTCGGTGACGATCGCGCCGTCGAGGAGATTGACAATGCGATGCGCATATTCGGCGTGCGGGCGGGAGTGCGTGACCATGATGATGGTCGTACCCTCCCCATTGAGCTCGGTGAGGAGTTGCATCACTTCCTCCCCCGTCGCGGAGTCGAGGTTTCCCGTCGGCTCGTCGGCGAGGATCAGCTTGGGCCTCGAGACCACGGCGCGCGCGATCGCCACGCGCTGCTGCTGACCGCCCGACAGTTGCTGCGGCCGGTGCCGCGCCCGGTGGGCGATCTTCATGCGCTCGAGCGCCGCGCGCACCCGTGTCCTGCGGTCCTTGGCCGGAACGTCCTTGTGGTAGAGGAGCGCGAGCTCCACGTTCTCGAACACGTTGAGCTCATCGACCAGGTTGAAGCTCTGGAAGATGAAGCCGAGGCTGTTCTTGCGCAGGTCCGAGAGCTGCCCTTCCGTCCACCCGGCGATGTTCTCGCCCGCAAACCAGTACTCCCCCGACGACGGGCTGTCGAGCATGCCGACGATGTTGAGCAGCGTCGATTTGCCGCAGCCCGAGGGTCCCATGACGGCGAGGAACTCTCCGGCCGCGGCGTCGAAATCGACGTTGCGCAGCGCAGTAGTCTCCACTTCTGTGGTGCGATAGACCTTGGTCAGTTGTTTCAGTGACAGCATCGGACTTTTCCTGCAGGATCAGTTCTGGTGGTTGGATTTCTCGAGCTCGACCCGCTGGACGCGCTCGAACCCCTGGTAGCTGGAGACGATGACACGCTCGCCGGGCTCGAGCCCTTCGAGTACCTCGACGTGGTCAGGGTTGCGGCGACCGAGCTCGATTCTGCGGCGAGTGGCGTACTTCCGGTCGGGAGTCAGGACGAACGCCCACTGTCCGCCCGTATCCTGGTAGAAGGGGCCGTTGGGCAGCATGAGTGCCGTGGCTGCGCCTCCCAGCTGCAGCTTCGTGTCGATGGCCTGCCCCACCGTGATCGCCTGCGGCACGACACCTTCGAAGTTGAGATCTACTTTGAATATGCCGTCGGAGACCTGCGGATAGATTTTGACGACCGTGGCGCGGAAGTCCCGATCGCCGACGGAGAACAGCGCCGTCTGCCCGAGGGCGATGCGGCCGAGATAGAACTCATCGACTTCTGCGGTCAGCTTGAAGCGATCCAGGGAATCGACCTGCCCGAGCACGGCCCCGGCCACCTTGGACTGGCCCACTTTCGCATCGAGAGCCGTCAACTGCCCCGCAGTCGGCGCCCGGATGGTGAGCGCATCGAGACTGGCATGCGCGGTGGCGATGTTGTCTTTGAGCCAGGCCAGGGTCTTGCCGAGCTGGGCGAGCTGGGTCGTGCGCAACCGCTGCTCCGCATCGCGCGAGGCGATGGTGGCATCGCGGAGCTTGAGCTCGTAGCGATATTGCTCCCGCTCCTGCGCGTAGAGCATGGGTGCGATCGCATTGCCGTCGAGCAGGATCTTGTCGCGCGCCAGGTCGCTCTTCAGCACGGCGAGCTGGTGCTCGATATCGAGCAACCGGCTCTGATACTTGAAGCGCGTGTCCTCGAGCTGCAGCTTCGTACCCTCGATGGTGTTGATCTGGCCCGAGATGTCGGCCTCCCGCGAAGCGACCTGAAGCCGCAGCGCGGTGTTGGACAGTACGAGCAACGGCTGACCCGCCTTCACGGTCGCGCCGTCCTCCGCCAGCACCTGTTGCACGCCTCCTCCCTGCTCGGTGGTGAGATAAAAAATGGTGAACGGCGCGACGGTCGCGCGCACGGCGATGTAGTCCTCGAACTTCCCTCGTGTCACCGTACCGAGGGTGAGCTGATCCGCCGGAAGGCGATAGGTACTGATACCAACACCGTGGAGCAGCCACGCGACGGCACCGATGAGCAGCACTGCCGCCGAGCCGTAGAGGCCGTAACGCCGCCAGGCAGGCGGGCGGGCGATGGGTTTGTCCATTCCGCCGCCGGCCGGAGGGGGACCCGGCTCGGGGCCGCCCGCCCGCCTGCTCGATACGTCGACGACGCGGCCGTGGTGCATGCGCTGCTCGTGCAATGCCTATGCCACCGAAAAATACGCTATTTATCAGTGTGTTAGCATCGAACACTGGCCGCGGGGTGTCCGCCGGTGTACAACTGCGGCGGACAACTGTTCGGATTCGGACATTGCCACAGATGCAGCCCAACCCCGCCCGCATCCTCATCGTCGACGATCAGGAGGACATCCTCCTCGCCGCTCGTCTGCTCCTGAAGCGGCATTTCGTGTCCGTGAAAACGCTGCGCGATCCCGCTACTCTGCCGGATCTGGTGCGGCGCAATGCCTTCGACGTTCTGCTCCTCGACATGAATTTCTCGATCGGCGCCGACCAAGGCGCCGAAGGGCTGGCGGTCCTCACGCAGGTGCTCGCGCTCGACAGCCACGCGGTCGTAGTGCTCATCACCGCTCACGGCGACCTTTCCCTGGCGGTCGAGGCGATGAAGAAAGGTGCGGCGGATTTCGTCACCAAGCCCTGGGAGAACGAGCGACTGCTCGCGACGCTGATCGCCGCAGCCAACCTGCGTCGCTCGCGCATCGAGGCCACGGAGTTTCGCGCCCGCAGCCAGGGGCTCGCGGAAGCCACGCGCATCGAAGGACAGATGATCGGGACCTCCCCGCGCATGCTGCGCGTCTTCCAAACGATCCGGCGCGCGGCGCCCACGGATGCCAACGTGCTCATCCTGGGGGAGAACGGAACGGGAAAGGAGCTGGTTGCGCGCGAGATTCACCGACACTCGACGCGCGCCGAGCACGCCTTCGTGCGGGTCGATCTCGGCACGCTCTCGCCGCAGCTCTTCGAGAGCGAGCTCTTCGGCCACCGCCGCGGATCGTTCACGGACGCGCGGCAGGATCGGATCGGGCTGCTGCGTGCGGCTTCCGGCGGCACACTCTTTCTCGATGAGATCGGCAACGTGCCGCTGCACCTGCAGGGCAAGCTCCTCACCGCCATCGAGCGGCGCGAAGTGACGCCGGTCGGGGCCGAGAAGCCCGAGGCCATCGACGTTCGCCTGATCAGCGCCACCAACCTCGCCCCGCAGCGTCTCGCCGACGAGAACGTGTTCCGCCAGGACCTGCTGTACCGCATCAACACGGTGGAGATCGACCTGCCACCGTTGCGTGAGCGGCAGGAAGACATTGCGTTGCTGCTCGAACACTTCATCGCGATCTATGCGGAGAAGTACAACGCCCCGCCCAAGCGATTGAGCGCCGCGGCACTCGATCGCCTGACCGTCCACGTGTGGCCGGGCAATGTCCGTGCCCTACGTCACGCAGTCGAGCGCGCCGTCATCCTGAGCGAAGGGGAACTGCTCGAGCCAAGCGACTTCTCGCTGGCGGGGCCGGGTGTCGGCGGAGCCGCGTCTGCATCGCCGCTACCGGAGGCGTCGACGCTCGACGCCATGGAAAAGGAGGCGATCCTGCGAGCACTGGAAGCGCATGGCAGGAACATCAGCCGCGCCGCCGAAGCGCTCGGGCTCACGCGACCGTCACTTTACCGGCGGATGCAGAAATATGGCCTTTAGTCCCTTTCGCACCGGCGTTGCCGTGCGCACGGCCGCGCTCTTCCTGACGGCCGGAGCGGCGGCGTGGATGATCGCGAACACCGAGTGGTACGTGACCATCACTCTTTTCATCGCCGCCGCGATCTACGAGGCGATCGCCCTGGTGCGGTTCTCGACTCAGTCGAGTCGCGAGATTGCCCGCTTTCTCGATGCACTGTCGATGGACGATCTCTCGCAGAGCTTCAACGGGCTCACGGCCGACGGGGCTCACCGCGAGCTCGGCACCGCCATGGAGCGCGTCCTGGCGCGCCTGCGTGCCGGCCGCTCGGAGCGGGACGAGCAGGCGCAGTACCTCCAAACGCTGGTCAACCATGTCCCCGTAGCCCTGATCTCCATCAATGAGCGCGGCGCCGTGAGAATGCTCAACATGGCCGCGCGGCGTCTCTTCGAAAGCTCGCTCACCCAGGCTGCGCAGCTGTCACGATACGGCGAGCCTTTTGCCGTGAGCCTCGAGTCCCTCTCGCCGGGCACAACCGCCATCCTGCGAATGGAGCGTCCGTCGGGCGCCCTGCTCCTCAAAGCGGCAGCGACGGAGATTGCCACGCGGGGCATGCGCACCCGCCTCGTATCCATGCAGAACATCGAGAACGAGATGAGTGCCCAGGAGCTGGAGGCCTGGCAGACGGTCATCCGTGTCATGGCTCACGAGGTGATGAACTCGCTCACACCGGTGTCCTCCCTGGCGACCACGGCGCATGATCTCGTGCGAGATGTTCTCGGGCAGCTGCCCGCTGATGACCCACACGCGGGCGCGCTGGCGGATGCCCGTGATGCGCTGGAAACGGTGTCCCGGAGAAGCGAAGGCCTGCTGCACTTCATACGCAGCCACCGGCGACTGACGAGGCCGCTCGCCGCGCGGATGGAATTGATCACGGTGCAACGCCTGTTCGCCCGCATCCAACGGCTGCTCGTGGGCGATCTCGGCGATCGCGACATCCGCATGGTGAGCCGCGTCGAGCCCGAGACCCTCGAGCTCGCGGTCGACGCCGAGCTCCTAGACCAGGCGCTCATCAACCTGGTGCGCAACGCCATCGAGGCGTTGCGCGACACTCCTGCCGGAGAAATCGCCCTCTCGGCCTACCGCGAGTCAGACGGCCGGATCGCCATTTCCGTCGCGGACAACGGACCGGGCATTCCACCCGAGCAGCGCGAGAAGGTATTCGTTCCCTTCTTCACCACCAAACGCCAGGGCAGCGGCATCGGCCTCACGCTCGTCCGGCAGATCGCCGCAGCGCATAGCGCCAATGTCCATGTTACGGAGACTCCAGGGGGCGGCGCGACGGTAGTGCTCAGGTTCTGAGGTAAACTAGACCTGTGCCTCAAGGAGCCGACCCCGCCATGAATACCCGAACATCGTCCCTGCCGAACACCCGACCCTTTCGCCCCGCGGTCGTCGCGGGCGCGATCGTCGTGATCGCTCTGCTCGCCATCGGTGGCGCGTTCGTGCAGATCGGCCCCGGTCAGCGCGGAGTGCTGATGACCTTCGGCGCGGTGCACGACGGGGTTCTCGATCCCGGCCTGCACTTCAAGCTGCCTTTCGTGCAGTCGGTCGTGAGGATGGATGTGCAGGTGCAGAACTCTCAGGCCGCGGAGACTTCCGCAAGCCTCGACCTGCAGAACGTGTCCACCACGGTCGCAACCAACTGGCACATCCTGCCGGCCGATGCGGAATGGGTCTATCAGCACATTGGCAGCGAGTCGGACCTGGTCGACAAGATCATCCGCCCGGCGATCAGCAACTCCGTCAAGGCGGTCACGGCTCACTTCAACGCGGAGGACCTGATCGTCCATCGCGATGCGGTACGCGACCAGATCCAGTCGCAGATCACCGCGGAGCTGCAGCCCTATCGCATCGTGGTCGACTCGGTGAACATCACCGATTTCCACTTCAGCGACGAGTTCGCGCAGGCCATCGAGCGCAAGCAGGTTGCCCAGCAGCGCGCCTTGCAGGCGCAGTACGAGTTGGACCAGGCGAAGGTCGTCGCCCAGCAGCGGATCGTCGAGGCGACCGCGCAATCCGAGTCGCAGAAACTGCTGCAGGCGACGCTGACACCCGAGATCATCCAACAGCAGGCGATTGCCAAATGGGACGGCCATCTGCCGACCTTCGTCGGTGGCAGCGGCGTGCTGCCGATGATCGGCAACGTGGGCACTGAAGGCGCATCGAGCGCGAAATCAGCGCCTCGGGCCGCGCCGTGAGTCCCCGCGGTCAGGCCGCCCGCCAGCAAAGCGAGTAAACTTCGCGGTTGCGGTGCCCCCGTAGCTCAGTGGATAGAGCGACCGCCTCCTAAGCGGTAGGTCGTCGGTTCAACTCCGGCCGGGGGCGCCAATCATATACTTATAGACTAATTCTGCGGTAGGACATTAGGTCTTCGCCGTGACCGTCGCGGCTTGCGTGGAATCCTTGCCGCCGTGGAAGAGCTGCCGCTCGATGTACTCGAGAGTCTTGCCCTTGGTCTCGGGGACGAAGTACCACATGAAAACGAGGCACAGCGCGCAGATGCCGGCAAAGACGTAGAACACCCCACCCCGGAACGCATCCAGCAGCGTTGGGAAGACGAGCAACACCACCCAGTTGCCACCCCAGAGGAACATCACCGAGAGCGACGATGCCGCGCCGCGGATACGTGTTGGAAAGATCTCCGAGACCATGACCCAGTAGATGCCCCCCATGCCGAAGTTGAACGCATAGATGTAAAGCAGCGTACAGGCCACCATGCCCCAGCCGAGGCCGCCGCCTGCGGAACGGCCGAAAAGCGCCCCCATGAGTCCGATCGCCACCCCCATCGCCGTGATCGCCATCAGCATGATGGGCCGGCGGCCCAGGCGATCTACCACGAACATGGATGAGATCGTGCCGACGATCAGCGCGAGCCCATTGATGACCTGATAGGTGAGCGCGCTCGAGGTACCCACGCCGACCGACGTATAGATGCTCGGCGCGTAGTACATGATCACGTTGATGCCGGTGATCGCCTGAAACAGCGCCAGCGTCATCGCCATCAACATCACGCCGCGGACACCGCGGCGAAAGAGCTCTCGAATGCTTGCCTGCTCCTGCCCAATGGCCGCGCGAATCTCCCGCGTCTCGGCCTCGGCGGCGCGCTCGCCGTGCAGGCGCCGCAACACGGCAAGCGCCTCAGCCGACCGACCGCGCTTCATCAGCCAGCGGGGGCTTTCCGGCATGACGAGGACGAGCAGTATGAAGATAGCGGCCGGTACCCCGCAGGCGGCGAGCATCAGCCGCCAGCCTCGGTCGGCGAGCCACTGATCATTCCCGCCACGGCCGATCCAGGCGTTTACGACGTAGGCCAATGTCATGCCGGTGACGATGCCGAACTGATGCAGCGACACCAGAGCGCCGCGAACCTTCGCCGGGGAGATCTCGGCGATATAGACCGGCACCAGGAGGGAGGCGAATCCGACTCCGACACCTCCCAAGACGCGCGCCAGAACCAGCTGGCTGACCGACTGCGCCGAGTAACACCAGAGGGCGGAGAGCAGAAATATCACTCCGGACGCGACGAACATCCGACGCCGCCCCTGCCAATCCGTCAGACGACCGACGGCGAGGACCCCGATGACGCAGCCCAGGAGCGCGCTGCCGACCACCCATCCGACAGCCAGGGAATCGAGATGGAAGTGCGCACGGAGCGCTTCGGCAGTTCCCGAGATCACGGCGGTGTCGTACCCGTAGACGGAGCTGTCCACGGCGGCCGCGACACAGATCAGACGCAGGTACAGTTCTCTGCTCATAAAGACGCCACGTTGTCTCCGATCACTAATGGTACAACGTTTCTCTTATAAAAATCACTGCGGCGACGACTCGGCTCACGGTGATGCGACCCCGCGCCCGGCGCCCTGCCTGCGCGCCCGCGGGTAAAGGGAGTATGCTCAGTCCGACAGTGGGTTACGGTTACGGGAGTCCTCCATGAGCACGTCCCTCAGCCTCGGAAAGCGACCTTTCCTCCACGTGGAAGTGCGCAGCGTCCCGGCGCTGCAGGCGATCGTATGGCTACGCCGCGGGTGGGAGGACCTTCGCCACACGCAGCGCGCCAGCCTCGGGCACGGCATCATCATCGCCATCATCGGCGCGGTGCTGCTCATGTTGGGTGGCACCCACCCCTACCTGGTCGCAGCAGCGGTTACGGGCTACCTATTGGTCGGACCCATCATGACCACAGGCCTTTGCGAGCTCTCCAGGCGCCGCGCCGCGCGCGAGCCGCTAGGGTTCGACGAGTCGTTGGAAGCCGTTACCCGTAACCCGGATGCGCTGATGCACTTCGGCGGTATCCTCGCCGTCATCGCCATCGTGTGGTTCGTCGCATCGACCGTGTTGCTGCAATCGACCCTGGACATCCACATGCCGAGCCTCTCTGTCGCCCTCTGGGGCGGCGCCGGCGATTTCGCGAGCACTCGGGAAGTGATCGCCTACTTCTCATCGGGCGCGATCTTCGCGGTCACGGTGTTCGTGCTGTCGGTCGTCGCCGTACCACTCATCATCGACCGGCACGCGACTGCGTCCGAAGCCATGTGGGCGAGCGTCAAGGCAAGCGTACACAACATCCCGGCCATGATCGTATGGGCCGCGCTCATCGTCGGACTCACGGCGCTCGGCTTCGTGACCTTCCTCCTCGGCATGATCGTGATCGCCCCGCTCCTCGGGCACGCAACCTGGCACGCCTATAGGGATCTCATCGGCTGACGCCAACCTCGGCGTTCGGGATTGCCTAGCTACACGGTGCCGAGCGGTACCCCGCTACGGGCCAGCACGACCCGCAGGTCACGGATCGCCGGGAACACCTCGTTGTTCCAGTCGGCTCCCTGGGCGTCGAACGCCCGCTGCTCGTGCTCGACGATGTCCTTGTCCTCGAGAAAGATCCGCTCCGTGAACCAGACGAAGAACGGCCACGCCAGATGGATGAGGCCCGGGATGGGCGGCTTCTTGACGGACAGATACCCGAAGGTGCGGTTGGTCCGCTGCTGCGCGTCGAGGGGAACGTAGCAGAGCCACACGCTCAGCACGGGGTCCTGTTCCTCGGTGATGTTACGTCCCACCCAAACCCGTAGGCTCTGCGAGGGATAATCGGTGCGGATGCGCATGTGGTCGCGGAAGTCCGTCTGGGGCTCGCCGCGCTTGCGCATCATATCGACGATCACACGCTCGCCCATGGAGGACTTGCCCCCCGTGCGGGTGAAGGAGTACTCGACTTCCGCCCAGTGCTCGCCATGGCGCCGCCCGAGACAGCTCGCGCGGATCGAGCCCATGTTCTTCCGATGCATGAACTGATGGTTCATGTCGAAGAGATTCTCGTGCATGAAGGTGTAGTGGCACGCCACCTCGCGATTGAGCCGTCGCGTCTTGTAGTCGCGGCGCTGCGAGGCGCCGAGAGTGCCCGGCAGACGCCCTTCCGCCAGCGCTGGATCGCCTGGGAAGACGAACACGAGCCCATCCACCTCGCGGACCGGATAAGAGCGGACGCCGTTGGGAATACGCTCCCTGCCAAGGTATGGCACGTCGATGCATTTGCCCGTGCAGTCGTACGCCCAGCCGTGGTAGTGGCACTTCACGCCATCGCCCTGGACCACCCCGAGATGTAGCGGCACCTGCCGGTGCGCGCAGCGGTCCTCGAGCGCGACCACCCGGCCACTCGTGCCACGAAAGAGCGCGATGGGGTCGCCCGCGAACCGCCGCCCCACGATCCGTCCCGGCTTGAGCTCATCGGACCAAGCCAGGGGATACCAGTAATCAGGATTGGCGGCGGTACGCCGCAGGTCGACTCCCGCAGGCAGACCCGCGGGCAAAGTAGCGGTCAAGATCGCATGGTCGTCCGGCATCAGCGACGCCCCCATATCTTTTGAGACGGCAAGGAGATTACGCCCTTCGGCAGGCACCCGGGGGCGAACTTGCGGGATCGGTACGGCGCAGGCGTCATCGGGTGACAGGCTCTATGAGCGCCGCATCGTTCGAAGTCTTGACCGCGTAGAGGCGGCGGCCGACCTGCCACGCGACCATCGTATCGCTCGGGTGCGGCACCAGCGACGCCTTTGCTTCCTGCGGGCTGCCCTGCAACCAGGCCTGGTGATCCTCCTCGCGCAGCACGGCCGGCATCCGCTGCTTCTCGTTGTGGATCTCAGCCATCAGACTGTTCGGCGGCAGGGTGATGAGGGCGCATGACAGCACCTGCGAGCCATCCGCCTGCCTCCTGCGGTCCCAGAGCCCGGCAACGCCGAAGACGGGACGGTCGGCGAGGTGCACGTAGAACGGCTCCTTGCGGCCATCCTCGAAGACGTGCGGCTCATAAAACCCCCCCATCACCAGGATGCAGCGCTGGCGGCGCTCCCACGGCTGCTTCCAGGCGTACCACGTCTCGAGCTTCTCGACGGTCGCATTGATGAGCGGGAAATTGGGCTCGCCGGTATGCGGTAAGAGCCCCCAGCGCATCATGCGGCCCGTGATCGCGCCGCCGATGCTGAGAACTACAGGCACGGGATCCGTCGGCAGGACGCGCCAGCTCGGCTCGAATTGCCACAGCGGCTCGAGGACCCGCCAGTAGCGCTCGGCCGCGGCTTGTGCAGGGGTCTGATAGCGGGCACACATGAGCTGGAGTAGCGGCGCGCGTTCCGCGGCCGATCACAGGTCCGGGTAGAGTTGCAGCAGGCCGCGGGTCACGCCGTTGGTCCAGCCGAACCCGTCCTGCACCGGATATTCACCGCCGCCGCCGGGCAGCGCATCCTCGACGTCGTATTTCTCGAAAATCCTGCCGGTGTTGGCGTAGACACGCCGCACCGTCGCAACCCAGCGCCGGGCGATATCGTGAGCGAGCGCATCATTGCCGTATCGCGCCAGCCCGCGCACGGCAATCCACTGTAGCGGCGCCCAGCCGTTCGGGGCGTCCCACTGCTGACCCGAATGAATCGTCGTGGTGACGATGCCGCCGCCTTTCAGCAATTGCGATTGCACGACCGCGGCGATCTCCCCAGCCTGTCGCGGTGTCGCCAGCCCCACGAACAGGGTGTAAAGCGTCGCGGCGCTGAGTTCGTCCCTGCGGGTGTTGCTGCGCCAGTCGTAGTCTGTGAAATAGCCCGCCCGGTCGTCCCAGAGGTAGCGGTCCATCGCCTTTCTGCGGCGGTGCGCGCGCGCATCGAAGTCATGCTCGCAGGCGAGCTGGTGCTTGGCCTCGCAACCGCGGGCGATCGCCTCCTCCATGCCGTAAAGCAGGCTGTTGAGATCGACCGGCACGACGTCGGTCGTGTGGATCGTACTCATATGACTCTGATCGCCGAACCAGCGCGAGCTGAAGTCCCAGCCGCTCTCGGCGGCGGCGCGGATATCGCGATACACCTGCGCGGGCGGCCTGCCGGCGGCACGCGCCGTCAACACGTCATTGCGATACCCCTCATCCCGCGGTGTGTCTCTATCGTCCCAGTAGCGGTTGAGAATGGAGCCGTCAGGCATCCCGACCACGTTGCGCCGTGCTTCGCCGGGATGGAGTCCCTCCGCTCCTTGCATCCAGTAAGCGTACTCGCGCTCGAGGTCTGCCAGGTGGCTCGCCCACGCCCGCTCCGGATTGGGATCCAACAGACCCACCATGAGGTAATAGACGGGGGGCTGCGAGCGCGACAGGTAGAACGTACGTGCGCCGTTGGGGATGTGGCCGTACGTCTCGATCAGATAAGAGAAATCATCGACCAGGTCCTGGGCAAGATCCCGGTGCCCATCGGGAATGAGGCCGAGCATTGTGAAGTAGGAGTCCCAATAGTAGAACTCCTGGAACGAGCCCCCCGGCACGACATAGGGTTTCGGCACATAGAGGAGCGATGAGTAAGCGGGTGGCACGATGGCCGCCCGCGTGAGCAGCGGCCAGAGTCTGGCGATGTGGGCAGCGACGGTGCGGTCGGCAGGGATGGGCGGCGTACGCGGCCTCACCGGAAAAGTGAAGTTGTCGTCGAGAAAGCGCAGCAGCGCCTCTGGCGAGCGTGGGTTGGCTGCTCGGTAGCGCTGCATGATGACGCGAGGAGACACCTTCGGTACGTCATCGACAAAGTTGTCATTGCCCGGATGCAGCCCAGCCATCTGCACGCTGACGAAGAGCGGGCCGTAAAGCTGCGAGGGCGTCGGTACGAGAAGGTCACCGGCGAGGGAACCATATGCCGTCGTCAGCGCCAACGTCGCGAGCAGGCCAGGTATGAGCTTCGATTTCACGCCTCGTACTCTACCAAAAAAAAAGCCTCTCCCCGGCGGACCGGGAAGAGGCTTGGAACGATCGTCTCTCTGGAAGCGGATCTCTTTAGAAGCGGAACTCAGCGAGTGCCATGTAGATGAACGCCAGATTCGCGGCGTTGACGGTGCCGATCCCCGAGCCGTCATTGTACCCAGGCACACCGTAGTAGAACCAGTTGTCGCCCGCGGTGATGTTGTTGAAGGGTCCGCCTCTGCCGTAGGCAGACCACCCCTGCTGCTGCAGGTCGTACACCACGGGATTGAGCAGACCCACGCGTCCTCCCGACGCCTCGTCGATCAGAGCCGTCATGCCATTCAACTGCGGCGCGACGAAGCTCGTGCCGCCCCAGCCACCCTCAGCGCAGCCCGGATTGGTCGCCGGCGGGAAGTCGGTGCAGTCGACGACGATGTATCCCGTCTGCGGATCCGCGTTGAACGAAAGGTCGGGCAGGTTGCGGCCGTTGAAGTAGGCCGGGAGCGTATTGAGAAGTTGCGCTCCACTCAGGCTCGGATAGTTCGGGTAATAAATCAGGCTCTGTCGCGGTTCCGTGCGCTGGGTGCCGGAGGTGAACTGCTGATAGTAGGGGATCCGCCAGAAGGAGCTCACGCCGCCGCCGCCGCCTGATGGAAACAGGTCCTGCGCCGTGATCCCGAGGTTCGCCAGGCAGGTCGCCGACCAGTCCTTCGCCAGATAGTCCCAGCCCCAGACCCGCTCCTGCGGGAGGGTGATGGCCACACAGCCAGCCGAGGCAATGGCCGGCTCGGTCGCCGCCATCGTGGTGCCACCGGCGGTGGTAATGGCCGGGTCACTCCCCGGCGCGTCCACGGTCAACTGCGCGCTGAAGTACGGAACAGGCGAGTTGTTGGAGGCATTCACGTCATAAGCGCCGTCATCACCCGCGGAGGTGAAGTACGACTGGCCCTGCGCGGCGCCCTCGAGCAACGCCTGATGGACAGCCGTCAGTTGGTCGGTGTAGTCGACGCCGCCATTCACCGCGGCGAAATAATCCTCCTCCGCCTGACCCCAGCTGACGGAAACCGTGTCGGCCACGTTCTCCGAGGCTGCCGTATAGAAGATGTCGAGGAAGCCACCGAGAGTGTTGGGAGCGACATAGACGCGGATGTTGGCCTGCGGCGCGAGTCCGCCGGACTGCTCGACGTCGAGCGAGGTCTCATTGTCGCCTACCCCTGCCGCCACCGGCGTGCCGCCGTCAATCGGCACCACGGTGATGCGGTTGGGCTTCACCTGCAGTCCGATGTCCTGCCAGTAGGAATACACGTCCGCCGTATTGAAGTTGGCCAGCGTCATGATGCCGATCGTCTGGCCGCGACCCTGGATGCCGGCACGATAGAGCGGATTGAAGTCGTAGAAATTGGCGACATCGCCCACGGTGTAGTCCTGCGGAATACCGCTCGCCGTGCCGTTCTTGGGCCATGTGACCGCCGCCGGGGTGGAGGCGGCGTTTGCGCCCTGACCGAGGCGAGCATTGTGCGCATGAAAATCGCCCGCCTCGTTGCTGAGGCCCGGAACCGACAACACCAGCGAGGAGAGCTGTCCCGGCAGGACGAATTTCCACGCCGGCCGATGGAAAGTCTGGCCATTGCGGGTGTAGTTGCGCAGCTGCGTCGAGAAGGCCGCATTGAGCTGTGCCGCCGTGCCGGTGACGGTGATATCCAGGTTGTCGGCGTAGATCTTGTCTATCGTGATTCCGTAGGACTCGAGATACTGCACGAACAGCTGGATCTGCCGGTTCGAGGGCGCGAACTGCTGCGCGAACTGGTTGACGTTGAGGAAGTGGTGGAACTGCCGACTGCCAGGCGTCGTCGTCTGCGCGACGAAGCTCTCCAGGCTTTGCAGGTTCGTCACGTTGAGGATGATCGAGGTCGTAATATCGGTGGCCGGCGCCGTGGTGACGGAGCTCTGACTCTGAGCGTTGAATGGCTGGTTGGTTGCGGCGGTAGCAGCACCGAGGAATCCCGCGGCACACGCTGCCGTTAGAAGGCAAGTTTGAAGACGCATAAGTGTATCCCTGGAGTTGATTACGCTTTGTTCTACGTTGCGCGGCGACCCTTCTGCGCGGGCATTTGCCGCGGCAACGTTGTGGCACGAGTATAGCGCTTCCGCCTGAGGCAGAGTAAGCTGCCCTCGCCGTCGGGCTCGAGCTGCTGCTGCGCTCGCGTTGCGATTACGCTGCTGTTACGTCGCCTTTACGCGCGCACTTGAATTGCGATCGATGCCGCGTGCGAGCACCGGGGATGCATCGCCGCCGAGCACGAAAAGAGCGTCGCCGTCGAAGGGGAAAATTCCGCCGACGTGAGTCCCTCGCGGCCGAATCCGGGTTCAGGGGGACTTCACATAATGCAGATTGCTGGGATAATCAGGCCCAAAAGGCCCTGAATGAGTCGCATGCCCCCGATCAAGTGGCCGCTCCGGCACCTGCGAATCTGGATCGCTCTCGCCCTCGGCATCGCGGTCTTCTGCTTTCTTCCGGCAAGCCAGCCGCTCATCAGCCGCATGCTGGTGGCCTGGGACTGCGGCGTGAGCTTTTTCCTCGTCGCGATTTATTTGTGGATGCGGCGTTTCACTCCCAAGGAAATTTGCTCGCGCTACATCGAGGAGGATGCTTCCGGACCGATCATCCTGGTAGCGATCACAGCGGCGGCGCTGCTCAGCCTGATCGCGATCGTGCAGCCGCTGGTCACGCTCCGGCACGCCACCTACGACCAACGGGTCTGGGGCTTCGCGCTCGCGGCCATCACCCTGATCGATTCGTGGCTGCTGGTGCCCACGATGTTCACCATGCACTACGCGGACATGTTCTACAGTGCCGCGGCGGAGAATAGGCCGCTGCATTTTCCGCGCACGGAAATGCCGGCGTTCTGGGACTTCGCGTACTTCGCCTTCACGATCGCGGCGGCCTGCCAGACCGCCGACGTGTCGACCACGGAGGTCTCGATCCGCCGGGTCGTCATCCTGCACGAGATCGTCTCGTTCGCCTTCAACGTCGCTATACTCGGCTTCGCGATCAACATCACGGCCGGGCTGATTTCCGGCTAGCGCCGCTCGACGCCGTTCCGGGAGGACACCTTGGAAATCGCACGGCCGACCCGCGAAGGGCTCATCAACAGGCTCTACGAAGCCGCGGAGCTCGAGCACAACCTCATGTGCACTTATCTTTATGCGGCCTTCAGCCTGAAGGACGCCGAGGACGGCCTTGCGGCGGACGAGGCCGCGGCCACGGCACGCTGGCGGCGCCTCATCCTCGAGGTCGCCATCGAGGAGATGGGGCATCTGTGCGCGGTGTGGAACATCACCGCCGCGCTCGGGGCCGTGCCACGCTTTGGCCGGGGCAACTTCCCGCTCGATCCCGGCTATCTGCCGGCGGGCGTGGTAGTGAAGCTCGCGCCCTTCAATGAGGCGGTGCTGCAGCACTTCATCTATCTCGAGCGCCCCAAGGATTCGACCGAGGCGGACGGCACGGGCTTCGAGCCGCCGGTGCGTTATCGGCGCGGAGCCACGGCGCCGAGGCTGACGCCGATGGCAATCGACTATGACACGGTGGGCGATTTCTATGCATCGCTCGGCGAGAGCGTCACGCGCTTCGTCGAGCGAGTCGGCGAGAAGGCGGCCTTCTGCGGTGATCCGGCGCTGCAGCTGTCCGCGGCGGAAATCGATCTCGGCGGCGCGAAACCGGTCATCTGTGCCAAGACGGCGCTCGCCGCCTTCGATGCGATCGTGCGCCAGGGCGAAGGGGCGCCGGCCGACAGCGAAGGCTCCCACTACCAGAAGTTCTCGGCCATCCGCCGCGAGCTGCGCGCGCTCATGGAGGCGAACCGCAGCTTTCGCCCCGCGTTCCCCGCGGCAATCAATCCGGTGCTACGCCGCCCGCCCCTCCCCGAGGGTCGGGTGTGGATCGAGAACGAGGATGCCGCCCAGTGCGTCGACCTCGCTAATGCGGCCTACGCACTGATGGTTCGCCTCATCGCTTACTCCTATGGCGTACCCCGCCCCGCGCCGGCGAAGGCAGTGGTCCTCGATCTCGGCATCGGCCTGATGACGGCCATGACCTTGCTGGCCGAGCGCGCCGCGCGCCTGCCCGCCGGCCCCTCCAATCCGGAATGTCATGCCGGCGTGACTTTCATCGCGCTGCGGGATTCGGCACCGCTTCCTCCCGGCGTGGCCGCACATCAGTTCTTCATCGAGCGCCTCGACGAGCTTGCCAAGGGCGCCGCGACAATCGACGCCGAGGACCCGCGCACGCGCCGCGCGGCGCGCTTGCTCAACGACCTCGCCGCGCGCTCCCACCGTGATCTCCTGGGTGCCTCACCCGAAATTCCCGGGCCGACCGCATCGATCCCAACGACCCCTTCGGTGGCCGCCGCCGCGCCACCCGCCCCCAGAACCGTCGCCGGTGTGGACGAGATTGAAGGCAGGGATCTCACGCTGCTCTTCGATACCAAGAGGTGCATCCATTCACGCTTCTGCGTCACGTGGGCGCCCCAGGTGTTTCAGGCCAATGTGCAAGGCCCCTGGATCCATCCCGACGCCATGGAGGTCGAGCGCCTCGTCGAGATCGCGCATGTCTGTCCGTCAGGCGCCATCCGCTACCGGCGCAAAGACGGGAAGCCGGACGAGGCCGCGCCACTCGTGAACCTCATTACGATCCGCGAGAACGGTCCCTATGCGGTGCGCGCCGACATGCAGTTGCACGGGCAGCGGGGCGCGTTCCGCGCCACTCTGTGCCGCTGTGGCGCCTCCAAGAACAAGCCCTTTTGCGATGGCTCGCACAACGAGGCGCGCTTCGCTGCGTCCGGTGAACCGGCATCGGACAAAACAGACATGCTCGCCACTCGCGACGGGGTGCTGGCCATCGATCCGGAAACTGACGGTCCGCTGCGTGTGCGCGGCAATCTGGAGATCGTCTCCGGTACCGGTCGGGTGGTCGCGCGCGTCACGCAGGGGCGCTTGTGTCGTTGTGGCGGCAGCGGCAACAAACCCTTCTGCGACGGCACGCATGCGAAGATCGGCTTTCGCTCGAGCGATACCTGAGCCTGGCAGTAGCCGTACAATAGGCTGGCCGTGGATCAACCGTCCGGTGTCGATCGTTGTGATAACTGATGCGTAACCTTATCTTGCCAACCGCCCTGGCGGCCCTTGCGCTCACCGTCCTGCTCGCGGGCTGCAACAAGCTCGACCTCAGCAAGCTTGGGCTTAGCGGTCAGCCCACACAATCGAAACAGCTCCCCAGCGCGCGACAGCTCAAGGCAATCGCATACATGTCGCAGTCCAAGGGACCGGACGGGCGTCCCCTGTACGACCATCTCGAGCAGGCCAAATCGTGCCACGATCTCGAGATTGCGATGCGATGGAATCGGCCGCCGGACGTGAAGGCCGGTCCCTTCAATCAGGTGATGACCTACATCTCAGCGGGTGTGCCCGCGGGTCTGTCGAAGACCTCCGAGGTGTTCGTCACCGGGACGATCAAGGCCGCGCAGTCGATGCCCTCCGGCGGCTCGGTCTGGGCGTTGAAGCTGCAGGACGGCAGCGAAGTCCAGGCGATCGAGACACCGGAATACACGGAAAAGCAGGAGGAAGCCCAGCAACAGTCGGGCGCGCGCGCGACCATGGTTCACCCGTACACGCCCGGGCGACTTCTGTGCGCCTACGGCGTCTACCAGGGCGACATCGGCATGGCGCTCGGCCAGCCGCGCCACGTGCCGCTGGTCTCAATTCTGTTCGCCATGGACCGCGTGAAATAGTCGGCTTGCCGCAAGCATGCGGCGCGCCACCCGGGGGGTGAACAAGCTCACACTTTAGATACAACTCGCGTGCTATGGTCTTCATCTTGCGAGGATCTCGGAAAAAGCGTCATGGCTGAGAAGCACAGGAGCGAGCCTGGCCGCCGCGACCCGATCCGCGTTCTGCTGGTCGAGGATGTGGAGTTCGAGGCGGAGCTCACCTGTCATCACCTGCGAAAGCACGGCATAGATCATCTCGTGCAGCGCGTCGAAACCGACGACGCCATGCGTGCGGCGCTGCGGGAATTCAGGCCCACGATCATCCTGTCTGATTTCAGTCTGCCGGCCTTCGACGGCTTGCGCGCGCTCGACATCGCGCGCGAGCACGCTCCCGAAGTCCCCTTCCTCTTCGTCTCGGGAACGATCGGCGAGGAGCGCGCCATCGAGGCGCTGCGCCGCGGCGCGGTCGATTATGTCCTCAAGAACAATCTCGGCCGCCTCGGTTCGGCGGTACAGCGAGCGCTACAGGACGCGGAAGCCCGTAGTGTGAGGCGCCGTCAGGAGCAGCAAATCAGCCGCCTCACCGGCGTGCTGCGCATGTTGAGCGGGATCAACGGCGCGGTCGTGCGTATCCGCGACCGTACCGAGCTGTTGCTCGAGGCCTGCCGGCTGAGTGTCACCGTCGGCGGCTATCCCACGGCGCTCGTGGCCCTGCGCCAGCCGAAAGCGCAGCGACTCGAGCCGGTCGCGCATCAGGGCTCGGATCCGTTGCTGGCTCATACGCTCTGCGAGCTCCTGGAAAGCAAGATGGCGCGGGACGGTCAGAGCCGTAACAAGGCCCGCGACCCTGCCGCGCCTTTCATCTGCCAGGATGCCGGCGCCACTCATGCCGCGCTGATCGGTTTGCCGTTGATCGTCGACAAGACAGTCGTCGGCGTTCTCGGGCTATGCCCGCGCGAGCACAGCGCGATCGCGCAAGAAGAGCTCACCATGCTGCGCGAGGTGGCGGCCAACCTGTCCTTCGCGCTGCAATACCTGCGGCAGGACAGCAGGGTCCGGTTGCTTTCGTACTTCGACGTGCTCACGGGTCTCGCGAAGCGCGCCCTCTTCTGCGAGCGCCTCGGCCGGACCCTTCGCGACTCGAGCGGCGGCTTCGGCTCGGCCCACGCCATCGCGGTGCTCGACATACAAAATCTCAGCGCCATCAACGATGCCTTCGGCCGCCACTCGGGCGATCAACTGCTGCAACTTCTCGCCGACCGTCTCAAGCGACGCTTCACCGACACCGAGCTGTTGGCGCACTTCGGCGGCGGAACATTCGCGCTGATGCAACCGATGGACCGGTCGGCGGCGTGGCTCGACACCCTGAACCAACACCTCGATCACCTGTTCGCGGAGCCCTTCTCGTTGCAGGGCAAGGACGTGCCCGTGGCGGCGCGCAGCGGCATTGCCTCGTATCCCGAGGACGGCAATGATCCGGAGACCCTGGTCAATCGCGCCGAGGCCTCCCTGCGCGGCGCCAAGGAGCGCGGACAACGTCGCGGTCACTACAGCGCGGAGCAGCACGCCGAAGCGCTCGCCCGCGTTGCCCTGGAGAGAAAGCTGCGCGTGGCGCTGGAGCGTCAGCAGTTCGAGCTTTACTATCAGCCGAAGATGAGCGTGAAGACGCGGCGTATCGAGGGCGCGGAAGCACTCATCCGCTGGAACGATCCGGACTCCGGCGTGGTTTCACCGGCGAGATTCCTGCCGATCCTCGAGGAGACCGGTCTGATCGTGGACGTCGGCGACTGGGTCATCGAGCGCGCCGCGCTCGAGTGCCGGCAGTGGCAACGGGACGGCCTGGCGCTGATGCGCATTGCGGTCAACATCTCGCCGCTGCAACTTCGCCAGGCGGATTTCGTCGGGCGCTTCCTCAAGCACGTCCACCCCTGGGCCACGAGCAACTGCGGGCTGGACGCGGAAATCACCGAGGGCGCCCTGGTGGATGACTCCTCGGCGGTGATCAACAAGCTGAAGATGTTGCACGCGGCCGGGGTCAACATCGCGATCGACGACTTCGGCACCGGTTACTCCTCGCTGAGCAGGCTGGCGCACCTGCCGATCGATACGCTCAAGATCGACCGCAGCTTCATCAGCGAGATGGCCGCGGACGCGCGCAGCAAGCGGTTGGTTTCGATCATCGTCTCGATCGCGCGCGCCTTCGACCTCGTGGTGGTCGCCGAAGGCGTCGAGACCCAGGACCAACTGGACACCCTGTGGCAACTCGGCTGCGATCAGTCGCAAGGCTATCTGCACAGCAAGCCGCTGCCGGCGCAGCAGTTCGCCGCCCTGCTCAAGGCCAGTCCGGGCAACCACTCCCAGTCCGGCGAGTCGGCCGACTACGCCGAAGCCGACTAACGAGTCCGCTCAGGTGTCTGCCCGCACCGCGAGGTAGGTGTTCGCCGCCGGCACCAGGTGCGCTTTTTCCGCCACCCGGAATCGTGCCCCCTCCATGCCCTTGGCGAGCTGCGGGCTCATTTCCGCCGGCACGTGTGCCTTCAGCCACGCTTCCATCTGATCCGGCGGCAGGCTATCCCAGAAGATCTGCGGCACGAATTGCGCCTCGACCAGGGGCGCCAGGGACCCGAACGGCGACAGCAACGGCCCGACGTTGCCGCTGAATGTGGACCAGGCAAGCTTGGGCTGCTCCGTCGCCATCGCGAAGAACATCTGCAGACGCAGCATCTGCAACTGCGGCGGAATCTCGGGCCCGACCGCGATGCTGGCGGCCTGGGCGGCGAGTTTCGGGTCGCGAGCCAGGGCCAGCGCCCGGTAGAGCCGGTTCTTCTGCGCCTCGTCCTGGGACTGCTTCGCGAGCGTGTGCAGCTCATCGAAGGTGACCGCATCCGCGTACCGCCCCACCACTCCCAGGATCATCGGCTGATCATCAGGGGCAATGGCGCTGCGATCCCGCACGAACGCGGCAAAGCGTTGGCGCGCCTCGGCAATGACCTGGCGATCACCCCAGGCCCCGAGATCCTCGATCACGGCGCGGCGCAGTTGCTGTACGTTGGGAGTCTCGCCGGCCCTGCTCTTCCATCCGAGCCGGACCTCGAGCGGCTTGATGATCGAGCGCGCATAGGCGGCAAACGCCTCATGTCCGGCGCTGTTGCGCTCGTCGTACTCGACGGTTCCGAGGGCGCCGGTGATCTGCTGCCAGGCACGGGTATCGAGATCGCCGCCCATCCGTTCCACCAGAGAGAGATAGCTCGGCAGCGGTGCGCCGCGTGATTGCACCAGCGCCCATTGGTCGTCGAGCAGCGCGATGCGATCTCCGTCCGGCAGGGCATCGAAGCCGTGTGTGTTGAGCGCTAGCGTCGCCGGATCGTATTGCACGCGATAGTAGCCGATCGCGCCTGCATCGACGCTCAATGGCTCCCGGCAAGACCCCGCGGCAACCTGCTGGCCGTCATGTGTCAGCAGCACCGCTCGCGGCGTGTCCCCCGGTCTGGCACGGATCTGCAAGGGCACACTCCAGTGCGCCGCCTCGAGGCCGTGATCGGCGGGTGGGGTCAGGAAAAACCGCCGCTGTGACAGCGACAGCGTGCGCCGGCCCGCATGGCAGTCGGCCGTAACGCTCACCAGTGGGAAGCCCGCCTGCTCGGTCCAATCCGCGGCGATCCGCCCGATGTTCTGCCCGCTCGCGGCGCTCAGGCCGTTCCAGAGGTCAGGCGAGGTCGCGTTGCTGAAGGCGCGAGCCTTGATGTAACGACGGATACCGTCACGGAAGGTGTCGGGGCCGAGGTAGGCCTCCAGCATCCGCAGCACCGCCTCACCCTTGTTGTAGGTGATCGTGGGATCGAAGGCGTTGGCGGCCTGCAGCTCGTCAGTGACATGGACCTGAATCGGGTGCGAGGTTGCTTGCGCATCGGCGGCCATGGCCTGCTCCTTGCTCGCGTCCTCCGATTCCCACCACCTCCAGGAGGGATTGCGCCGGTCGGTCTCCTTGGCCGCCATCCACGATGCAAAGCTCTCGTTGAGCCACAGGTCATCCCACCAGCCCATGGTGACGAGATCCCCGTTCCATTGGTGCGCCATCTCGTGGGCCTGGGTGGCGTACACACCCTGACGGTCCGACAGGGAACTGCCCTTCGAGATGAGCAGCAGCTGATCGTTGTAGGTAATGGCGCCCCAGTTTTCCATGGCTCCGGAGAAGCCGCCCGGAATCGCTATCGAGTCGAGCTTCGGCAGCGGAAACGGATAGCGGAAGTAAGCGTCGTAGTCGGCCAGGATCTGCTGCGCGTTGGCAAGCGCCACGGCGCCCTCGGACTCCTGCCCGGCAACCGCCCACACGCCGAAAGCAACCTTGCCGGACTTCGCGCGGACCTCGCGCAGGTCCCCGGCGCTGAACTCCACGAGATACGAGGGCATGCGGGGGGAGCGCTCGAAGGTCGTCGTGGCGAGCTTACCGTGTACTTCGCGCTTGGCGACCGGCATGTTGCCGATCGTTGCCCAACCGGCAGGCACCGTGGCCGTGAGGCCGAATCTGGCGCGGAACGCAGGCTCGTCCCAGCAGGGGAACATGCGCCGAGCATCGGTCGACTCCATCTGGGTGCTCAGCATGACGCCTTGACTGCCGTCTGCCTTGCGGTACGGCTGGACGAACAGGCCCTGCGGTCTGGTTTCGATGAGGCCAGCGTAGGAAAGCGTGAGTTTGTGCATCCCAGCAGGCGCGGGTGCGCTCAGCGTCACCGTGGTGAGCTGCGCGGCATTGTCGGTGTTCACGTTGGCGACCGGGCGGCCATCCAGACGCACGTTCTGCAATTTGAGATTGAGAGTGTTGAAGACGATCTTGTCCGTCGCGGTGCGGAACTCGAGAGACACCGACTCGGTGCCGGTGAGGGTTCGCGCTGCGACATCGGGCGTCACCGCAACGGCGTAATCCAGCGGCACTACGTTCTTCGGCAGCCGGCCGGGGGCGCGGTCGAAACTGAACGGCGCCTCGGCCGCACCGGCCTCGCCGGCGAGTGGCCCCAGGATGAGAATGGATACCGCAAACGCCAATCCGGCCGTCGTCTTCCTCAAGTACGCTCTCCCCAATTTGTGTGCGTAACTGCCACCGCAGCCGAGCCCGGCAACGGCCATTACCGCTTTCATCTTAGCATGCGCAATTTTGGCAAAAAACACCACACAGCCGGAAAAGTTGCAGCCCGGCGCGGGAATGGACCGGGATTGTTGTCAGTATTATGCTTCGCGCACAAAGCTTTCCGGCGAGGACACCCATGCTCGAAGCTCAACCCCTGATTGCCGTGCGCAATGTCAGAATCAGTAGTCGCTGGTACACCGAGCTGCTGGGCGCGGACTCTCTTGCGGACCACGAGCATCGCGACTTCTACGATCGGATCTCGTGCGCAGGCCGTCATGTTCTTCAACTGCATGCGTGGGACGAGGAAGAGCACCCCAACCTCGTGAACGCAGATGCCGCACCGCACGGACACGGCGTCGTGATATGGTTCCAGGTAGACGACTTCGACTCGGCGGTGAAGCGGGCGCGCAGCCTGGGTGCCGAGATCATCCAAGGGCCCCACTTCAACCCCGCGCCACGGCACAGAGAGATCTGGCTGCGCGATCTCGACGGCTATGTCGTGGTGGTTTCCAGTCCGGACGGTGAGTCCGGCCAGCAGCCATCACCGCCGGCGCAACCCTGAAGCGGCTGACCGAGCCTCAGAAGAGCGGTCTCTCCATCGTCTGGAGCAGATTCGCGACGTTCGGTACGCCTACACCGGTCGCCTGATCGTATCCCGGCGTCGCGTTCCAGAACCAGTTGTCCCCGCTCTTGATGTCGCGCAGGGGCGCCTCCGGTCCGGCATAAGCGCGATTCGAGTCCACCATCGCGTACAGCGCGAAGTTGAGCAGGCCGACACGGCGATGCATTGCCTGGTTGAGGAGCGACGTCACACCGTTCAGCTGCGGCGCGGCGAAGCTCGTACCGCCGGCCGTGAACTCCCCGAACCCGCTCACACTGGAGGTGTAAAAGATGACATAGCCGGTCTGCGGGTCACTGTTGACGGAGATGTCTGGCACGTTGCGGCCGTGATAGCCGCCCGGCAGCTTCACCGGCAGGTTGATCCCCGGGGGCTCCGTGAATGGCGGCGGCGACAGCTCGACCAGCTTCTGATCGCGGGGCGTCGTCGTCACGCCGGGTGTGAACCACTGATACAGCGGCAGCGGCACGTAGCTGCTCACCCCGCCACCGCCGCCGACGGGGAAGATCCCGCAGCTCACCGGGTCCTGACCGAGAGCGTTGCACAGCGGTTCCAGATAATCCCAGCCCCACGCCCGCTCTCTCGGTACGTTGATCGAGATCGTGCTGCCGTTGGGAAGCGAGTAAGTCTGCTTACCCGGCAGCGTCGTCCCGCCTCCCACCGTGATGAACTGCTGTGCGGCCGGATCGTCCACCGAGAGGGTCTTGCTGAAGAATGGAAGGACAAAGAGCCCCAACGCCGGGTCGTTCGCGTCGTAGGCGCCGGCGTCACCCGCGGCGCAGAACACGCTCTGTCCCTCCAGAGCCGCCTGCACCAGCACATCGTTCAGGGCCTGGAGCGTGGTTTCGGTCCGGCCCGTCGTCGGGTCCACGACGTCATCGACCGGGATGATGTCGAGCCATTCCCACTCACCCCAGCTCACCGACCACGTGTCGGCGACGTTCTGGTCGACAACCTTGGCGAAATCGTCGATGAACCCCTGCGAGGTATTGGGAGCCTCATACACCACGACGTTCGCGCCAGGAGCAATGCCGCCCGACTGCTCGACGTCGAGGGTCGTCTCGTCCGAGCCGCCGGCGTCGCTGATGGGACCAGAGCCGCCGTCTACCAGTACCTGGCTGATCCGGTTGGGGTTGACCTTGAGGCCGAGGGAGTTCCAGTACGCGAATGCATCGCTCGGCGTGAACGAGGCAAACGTGACGATCCCGATCGTCCGGCCGCGGCCCGAAATCCCGCTGTCATAGAGTGGATCGACGTCGTAGTACTCCCCGAAGTCGACTACCGTCCACTGACCAGGTGGGTCGGACGTCGTCGGCGCCGCTTGCGTCATCAGCGGCGCGCTCACCTGTCCCGCGCCGAGCTGCGTGGGGCGGAGAATATTGGGATGGAAGATTGGCCGGGTATTCAATCCGGCCACCGTCTCGACCGAGCCGGCGATGTCGGCGGAGAGTCTGGCCGGGCCATCGGCGCCGCGGAAGCGAAACGCCGGGGTTTCCACGGTGGACGCTACCTGGTACTCATGCAGGTTGACACCGAACTCCGCCTGCACCGCCTGCACGCTGCCTGTGATCTGCAATTGCGCGGTGGCCGACCGGGTGACCGTGAAGCCGTCCGCCTGGAAATGGCGAGTCAGTTGCGTGATCGTATCGGACGTGGGGCCGAACTGCGCGGCAAATTGTTGCGACGTCAGAAAGTGCCGATAGTTCGCGCTACCCGGCGTGTAGATCGACTGCAGGAGCGATTGCATCTGCTCGCTGTTGCGCAATTTCAGCGCGACGGTCAGTGTCACCTCCGTCCCCGGCGCGACGTTCTGGATGAGGCCCAGATCGACTGCGGGCGGCATGTTGGAACGCGGATAGGGCACGGCTGCGGCGTTGCCGAGGAACCCCACGGCGCATGCGGCCGTCAACAGGCACGTGTGAAGACGCATGATTATTTCCCTAGCGTTGGTTACAGGTTTTTCTGACGTTGGTTCGAGGACCTTTTACCGGCTCTTTTCCCGCGGCAACGTTGCGGCGCGAGTATAGCGCTTCAGCCTCGGCCCGCGCCCGCTCCGCGCATTCACGGTGACGCTGCGCTTACGGCCGCGCCTGCCGTCAGCCCCTACGTCAGTCCTGCAGCGGCGGCCCGCGCCCGCTCGAGCAGCTTGGGCGCAGCCAGCCGCTCCGCCCAATCCGCAAACCCACTCGTGGATCCTCGCCAGCGGATCTCCTCTACCTTCCCAAAGAGAGGAGCGTCCGTCCGCAGAGTCGCCAGGTTCTTGAAGAGCAGCGCCAAATCCCGCCGCTCACCGAGCACCTGCTGGGGAAAGTCCTCGATCGGGCCATGGCGGGCAATCAACGACGCTGCCCCCTTGGCGCCGATGCCGTCGATTCCGGGGTAGCCGTCGGCGCTATCACCTACCAGTGCCAGGTAGTCCGGAATCCGCTCCGGGCCAACCCCGAACTTCGCCCGCACCCCATCCTCGCCGCGGATCGCGTTCGTCTTGCGGTCGACCTGAACGATTCGCTCGCCTTGCACGCATTGAGCGAGATCCTTGTCCGGCGTCCAGATGCAGACCTGCCGCACCTGCGGGTCATCGCCCGCGAGCCGCGCCGCGGATGCAAGTGCGTCGTCAGCCTCCAGCTCCTCCATTGCCCACACAGCGACTCCGAGAGCGCGGAGCGCCTCCTCCAAAGGCGCGAACTGTGCCCACAGTGCCGGGTCGATGCCATCGCCGGTCTTGTAACCGCTCCACAGGTCGTTGCGAAAGGATTCGATCACATGATCGGTGGCCACACCGAGGTGCGTGGCGCCCTTCTCCACCATCTGGAGCACGGTCGTCAGCACGCCCGCAACGGCGCCCAGCGGCTTATCTTCGCCCTTGTTGAATCTTCTGAGCCCGTAGAAGTGCCGGAACAGCTCGTACGTGCCGTCGACCAGATGAACGACCACCATTCTCGATCCTCTCCGACGCCAAGCGGCACATGATGGGGGTCAATATTCGCCCGCCGGCACTCTATACTTGTAGAGACACTTGTGGAAACCATTCATCCCCGGGGAGGGTATGGAACGAATGGCGAATGGGCCCGTGCTGGACGGCTGGCGGCGGCGCTGGAACCGGAGCCTGCTGCAGTTCCTCGGGCGCCGGGTACGATCGGCGATCGAGGTCGAGGATCTGGCGCAGGAGATCTATCTGCGGCTGCTCCGGGCGCCGGATCTGCAGCAGGTGCGCAATCCTCAGGCCTATTTGCTCAGGGTAGCGGGTAACGTGGTCGCAGAGTGGCGCCGACAGTATCCACCGATGGAGCCCTTTTCCGCCGCAGAGGAAGACACCCGGGCCGACGAATGTCTGCCCGAGCTCACGCTCGATGCGACGCTCTCCGAGGAACGCCTCAACCGGCAACTGTCGCAGATGTCACCGACGATGCGCGCGGTCGTGCTGCTGCGCCTACGAGATGAGTACTCCTACAAGCAGGTCGCGCAGGAGCTCGATTTGACTCTGCGGCAGGTCCGGCGGTATCTGACACGGGGCTACGAGCGTCTGCGAGATGCTCTCGAGGCCTGACATGGAACGGTCGACGAAATCCGCGCGACCGTGGTGCGAGGAAGCAACCCACTGGTGGACGCTGCTGCACGGCGACGGGGTGACGGCCGAGGAGCGGCGGGAGTTTCTGTCCTGGGTCTCGCGCTCGCCGGACCGTATCGAGGCCTACCTGCGCGTAGAGCGGCTCCTGTCCGTGCTCGGCTCGGGACAAGTGCGCTGGCCGGATACGCCGGCCGAGGTCCTGATCCGCGAGGCGCGAGCCTCGGGCGAGGCGGACCCGGCGACAACGATCGTGGATCTCCCCACGAGATACATCGCGGAGAGCTCTGCCAGTGCGCATCTGCGCGGCAGAAGGATGCGCCCGCATTGGAAGCACTCGCTCACTGCCGCCGCGGCAGTTCTCGCCGTCGTCTTCGTGGCCTGCTGGCTGCTGGTGCCGGCCGCCGCGCAACGCTACGCGACCGCGCCTGGCGAACAACGCTCCATCTTGCTTGCGGACGGTTCGCGAGTCACGCTCGACTCCGCCTCGAGCATGGCCGTCGATTTCGGCAAGCGTCACCGGATCGTACGTCTCCTCGAGGGCGAGGCGCTCTTCCAGGTGAGCCATGACCCGGACAGGCCGTTCGACGTGTATGCGGCCGGCGCGGTGGTCAGGGCGATCGGTACCGAGTTCAACGTCGATCTGCTGCCAAGCTATGCTGACTTGACGGTGCTGCAAGGCCGCGTCGCCGTGATGAGCGAGTCGCAGGCCGCCGTACCGGTGAGCACGGCGACGATTGCGGCCGGCAATACCTCGCCGCACGAGCATTTCTCGCTCGCGCATTTTCCGGCTCCCACTGGGGCACTGATCCTCGGCGCGGCCCAACACGTGTTCATCACCCCTACCGGCCTGAGCTTCCCTCGGCCCGTGAGTGACCCGTCCGCGACCACAGCCTGGACACGCCACCAGCTGGTTTTCGAGCACCGGCCGCTCGGCGAGGTGGTCGCAGAGCTCGACCGCGAGACAGGCCACCGCATCGTGATCGATGGCAACGTGCTGCGCGCGTGGCGGGTAACCGGTGTGATGCAACTGGACGATCCGCAATCACTGCTCGAATTTCTGTCCGACGTGCCTGGCGTCGTCATTCGTACGATGCCCGATGGCACAAGCGTCGTGACGCTCGGGCGCGGCGCCACCGCGCGCCCGCGCTGAAACGATCCCGCAATATTTTTTCTGTGTTAGGGGGTACAAGCGCGCGGGAATCTCCTCTACTCAATTGAAAGGGCAATTACCACCGACTTGTATAACGGATACGGGGAGAGAACCTCATGTCACGTCGTGCGCCTTTGTTGACGACGTTCGCCGCCCTGGCCGGCCTGCTGCTGGGGGGCCCGATAGCCAGCGCGGCCGTGTCGCCAACCTTCGCCATCGCCATTCGCAGCCAGCCGCTCGCGGCGGCACTCCAGAAGCTCGCACGGCAGAGTGGTATCGAGATCATCTTCTTCTCGAAACTCACCGACGGACACGTGGCGCCGGCGGTGCAAGGCCAAGTGACCATCGACAACGCCTTGCGCCGGCTGCTGGACGGCACGCGGCTCACGTATCGCCATCTGAGCGGCAACGTCATCGAGATCCGGCTGCTCAGTGCGCCAAACGCCGCCGCTGATCAGCCAGCAAATCCCGCGCGGGCGGCCACCCCCGCGAGCGCGCCGCCCGTGCCTGCCGCGGCGCCCGCCGACCCAGATCCGCCGCCTCCGCCGCCCGATACGGGCACGGCCCCCACGGCCTTCGCGCTCCCTTCCGCCCTGCGTACGGTAGTGGTCACCGGCACGCGGCAGGCCGGCGTTACGGAGGCGACTTCGCTCTTCCCGATCGATGTCATCACTCCCACGGAGCTCGTGGCAACCGGCTCAACGAATCTTGCTTCGGCGCTGAGCGTGTTGTTGCCGTCGTTCAATCTCCCGCAGTCGTCGATCACCGACGCGACGGACGCCTCGGAGCCGGCGCAGCTGCGTGGCCTGTCGCCCAATGAGACCCTGGTACTCATCGATGGCAAGCCGGTCCATACCAGCTCCATAGTCAACGTCGACGGTGAGTTCGGACGCGGCTCCTCACCTGTCGATCTCAGCGCCATTCCAATCAACGCCGTCGATCACATCGAGGTGCTGCGCGACGGCGCCGCGGCCCAGTATGGCTCGGGGGCCATCGCGGGCGTCATCAATATCATTCTCAAAGGCGGATCCAGCGGCGGCTCGGCGAGCCTCACCGGCGGCCAATACCTCAAGGGCGACGGGAGGACCATAACGGGTGGGGCCGACGATGGCGTGGCGTTGGGCCAGAATGGTTGGGTGCGGTTGAGTTTCGACGGCACCCGCCAGGGCTCCACCAACCGATCCAACCCGGACTTCCAATACCCGGGTGATCCGAGCACTGGGGATGTCACCATGCACTACGGGCTGCCGGAGACGCATACCCTGCAAGGTGGCATCAACATGCAGTACGACTTCACCCCCGACGTCGAGTTGTACGGCTTTACCGAAATCAACCACCGCGACGTCTGGTCGAGCGGCTTTTTCCGTTCTCTGTCGGAATACGACACGAGCACGCCTGCCGCGGCCGCGGCGTATCCCGACGGCTACCTGCCCATGGAAGACAGCAATCTCCTCGACGACCAGGAGGTACTCGGCGTTCGGGGGTCAGTGCTCGGCTGGCGCTATGATTTCAGCGGCGATACCGGCGGCAACGCCTGGAAGCTGAACACGGCGGACTCCTTCAACTACTCGCTCGGCAGCGCCTCACCCACCGGCTTCTATATCGGCATGAACAAGATCCGCCAGAGCATGGTCAACGCGGATTTCAAGCGCGTGTTCAATCCGAGCTGGGTAACGGACGGGCTGCTGGTGGCCTGGGGCCTGAACTACGGCTACGAGGATTTCACCGTGTACCAGGGCGATCCGGACTCCTATGCCGGAGAGGGGGCGCAGGTGTTCCCCGGCTATACACCGCAGGATGCCGGCTCGCACGCGCGCAACAGCCGGGCGGCATACCTCGACCTCGAGAGCAACTGGACCAAGCGCTTCTCGACGGAGTTCGCTGGGCGCCGAACCCAGTACAGCGATTTCGGCGGCTCGACCACATATGATCTGTCCGGCCGCTACGCATTCAATCATGCCGTTGCCTTTCGCGGAACTGCCTCGACCGGCTTCCTGGCACCGACACTGCAGCAGGAGTACTACTCGAGCACGTCAACGATTTTCATCAACAACGTGCCGTACCAGATACGCCAGTTCCCGGTGAGCAATCCGGCCGCGGTCGCGCTCGGCGCCCAGCCGCTGAAGGCCGAGAAGTCGCACAGCTACTCGGCGGGTCTCGTGCTCACTCCGCGCGACGATCTGTATGTGACGCTCGACGCTTACCAGATCACCATCGGGAATCGCATCGTGCTCAGCGGTTATCTGACCGGCACGCCCGTGCAGCAGTACCTGACTTCGGCAGGCATTCCGGATGTGGACGGCGGCTCCTTCTTCTACAACGGCGTCGATACCCGCACTCGCGGCGCCGATCTGGTGGCGCACTACACACTGTCGCTCAGCCGCTCGAAGCTGGCTCTCAGCGCCGGCATGAATTACAACAAGACCCAGTTGCTCGGCGTTGCGCCCAATCCGCTGCAGGACGGCTTGCATGGACTCGTGCTGCCGATCATCGACACTCAGGAGACAGGCTTCCTCACGGTAGGCGCCCCGATCACCAAGGCGTTCATCCTGGCGGACTGGAACGTTGGCCGCTGGACCGTTCATAGCCAGCTCACCCGCTACGGCTCATGGAGCGATCTCAGCGACAACGGCCCGGCGTACGACGAAACGTACGGAGTGCGTTACCTGCTCGATGCCAGCCTGACCTACCATTGGTCGCGGTGGGCGCTGTCGGTGGGTGGCACCGACATCACCAACACCTACCCGCAGCAGGTGAGCAGTGTCAACAACGACAACGGGCTGCTGCCCTATCCGAATTCCTCGCCGTTCGGCTTCAGCGGCGCGTACTACTACGGCACCGCGGCCTATCACTGGTAACCGCGGATGGACACGCGCAAGGTCTCTCTGGTATGCGCGGCCACGGCCGTGCTCGTCGCGGCGTCGGCAGCGTACGCCGCGTCCGCCTCAGGGCAGATCATCCCGAGCCAGGCGCTCGATTCAAACGCGCCGGCCACCACCGTGGCGGCGCTCGCCCAGGATCGCCCGGTGATCGCACGGCACGCCATGGTGGTATCGGCGCAGCACCTGGCCTCGGAGGTCGGGCTGCAGATCCTCAAGGAGGGCGGCAATGCGATCGATGCCGCGGTCGCGGTGGGTTATGCGCTTGCTGTGGTGCACCCGTGCTGCGGCAATATCGGTGGCGGCGGATTCATGATGATTCATATGGCAAGCGGCCATGACGTCTTCCTGGACTTCCGGGAAAGGGCGCCACTCAAAGCCACGCCGACGCTCTACCGGAACGCTCAGGACCAGGTCGTGCCGGGCTTGAGCACCAAGACTTTCCTCTCCGTGGGCGTGCCCGGGACGGTCATGGGCCTCGATACGGCGCTGCGTAAGTACGGCACCATGAGTCGGGAGAAGGTGATGGCCCCGGCCATCCGCCTGGCAAGTGAGGGCTACGTGCTGGAACAGGGCGATGTCAACATCCTCAACGCCCGTGCCAAGGATTTCGCCCGGCATCCGAATGTGGCGGCCGTGTTTCTTGACCACGGCAAGCCGTACGTCGCCGGCCAAAGCCTGCGCCAACCGCAGCTGGCGCAAACTCTGCAGCTGATTTCGCGCCGCGGCAGCGCCGCTTTTTACCGGGGGCCGATCGCCCGCGCGGTCGTGGCGGCAAGCGGCGCGCACGGCGGACTTCTGTCGATGAAGGATTTCAGCGATTACACCGTGCAGTGGGCGAAGCCCATCGAGTGCCGCTATCACGGCTATACCGTGCTGTCAGCTGCCCCGCCAAGCTCCGGCGGCGTGACCATCTGCGAGATTCTGCAGATCATCAAGCCCTATCCGTTTGCGAAATCGGGCTACGGCTCGGTGAGCAGCCTGCATTACCTGGCGGAGGCGGAGCGGCGCGCGTTCGCCGACCGCAACACGTACCTCGGCGACCCGGCATTCGTGCACAACCCGATCGCCGGACTCCTCTCGGCCCGGCACGCCGCGGCGATGCGCGCGAGCATCCAGGCGAACGCAGCCACTCCCTCGGCCGACATCAAGGGCAGCCTGGGCCCGTACGAAGGCACCGATACCACCGACTACTCGGTCGTCGACAGCCACGGCAACGCGGTGGGCGTCACGTACACCATTAACTATCTATTCGGGCTTGGACAGATCGCCGGCAGCACCGGCTTCTTCCTCAACAATGAGATGGACGATTTCACCTCGAAGCCCGGCGTACCCAACTCCTTCGGACTGGTGCAAGGCAAGGCGAACGAGATCGAGCCAGGCAAGCGGCCGCTGAGCTCCATGGCTCCCACCATCGTCATGCGGGGCAAGCAACTTTTCATGGTGACCGGCAGCCCCGGCGGCTCGACCATAATTTCGACGACGCTCGAGAGTTTTCTCAACGTGGTCGACTTCGGCATGAATATGCAGCAGGCGGTGGATGCGCCTCGCGTCCATCAGCAGTGGTACCCGGACCTGGTGTTCGTCGAGCCGGGCCTGACGAGCCCGACAGTCGAGCGGCGCCTCGAGGCCATGGGCTATCGGTTCAAGGTGATCAAGTCTTGGGGCGCGGACGAGGCTATTGTGGTGGAGCCCCGGTCCCATCTGCTGCAGGGGGCGAATGACCGCCGCCGCCCGGCGGGGCTTGCCGCGGGTTACTGACGCGAGGAATCGTCAGCGCCCGGATGGACTTCTGCGACTGCTCCATCGACTCAGTCATGAAGCGCGTGACGTCGCGTGAAAGCTGCAACCTGGTTTGCCCGTCGCGATGCATCAGGTGGCCGCCATCGTAACAGGGGGCCACTCATTCTCCTGGCACCGGCAAGCCCACCTTGCGGCAGAACGCTGCGAAGCGCGGATCGCTCCGGTAGCGCAGGATGAAGGGGTCGTAGAGCAGGTAGCCGATCCCCGGATCGCGGCTGCTCCAGGCCCGGGCGAGCCACTGGAAGGTCGCGTTGGCGTCGTTACGCAGCGCGTAGACTTCCGCGATCTGGTAGGCGGCGCTGTCCGCATATTTTTCGATCAGAGCTTTGAGCGCCGCATCTGCTGCGCTGCGATCGCCCCCGATCTGACGTGCCAACGTGAGCGCGACATCCTGCCACAGTCCGGGAGGCTCCTGTCGCGCGGCGGCGAGCGCCGCTCGGGCATCCCCGCGCTGGATCTCGATGATGGCCAGCGTCTCACGAAACGACGAAGCGGCCGGCTGCAGCTCTATGGCCTTATCGATCGCCTGCTCGGCCTCATCGAGCCGGTTGAGTCCCGAGAAATATCCCGCCAGCGTGTTGTACCAGTTGGCCCGCAGCGGCTCGCTCGTAAGCGCCTGGCGCGTCAGCTCGATCGCCTGCTTTACCTCCCCAAGAGCTGCGAGCAGGACTCCCAGCTCGAACCGTGCATCGCCATCGTTGGGTGCGAGCGCCAGCGCGCGCCGATACTCCGCTTCCGACCCCCGCCAATCGAGGTCCGCGAGCAGAAGCAGGTAGCCCAGAGCAATATGCGCGGCCGCAAGGTCCGGTGACAGGGTAAGCGCCCGATCCGCCGCCTCGCGCGCCGTGGCATAGGCGGCCTGCGCGGCTCTGCCCTCGAAAGACAGGCCACTGAGACCCGTCCAGGACATGGATAGACAACTCCAGGCGAGCGCATAGCTCGGATCGAGCTGCGTCGCCCGTGTATAGAACTGAATTGCCTTGCGGACATCGGCGTCCGTGCCGCGCGCGAAGTAGAATTGGCCCTGCAAAAAAGCGTTGTACGCCTCGAGACTTCCGCTCGGGGGCCGATCGCTCTGCGCCGCCGCATGCTCGCCGAGCAGGAGCTTCGCGCGCAGCGCCACCACCACCGCCTGCGTGATCTGATCCTGCAGCGCAAAGAGATCCTTGTAGGGCCGGTCGTAGTTCTCCGACCACTGTATCGTGCCGTCGGCGGTGTCGACGAGCTCGGCGCTCACCCGCACCATCTCGCCCGATCTCTGCACGCTGCCCTCCAGCAGGTGCGCCACCCCGAGCTTCGCGCCGATGCTGTGGGCGTCCTCCGTGGAATTGCGGAAGTGGAACGAGGAGATCCGCCCGATCACTTTCAGTCCCGGGAATTGCCCCAGCGCGTTGATCAGGTCCTCCGAAATGCCATCCGAGAAGTACTGCTGGGTCGCATCCCCGCTCTCGATCGTCAGCGGCAGTACGGCGATGGAGGCTTCGATGGACGCACTGCTCGCAACAGGGGCGGCGGTGGTGATGGCGGCAGGCGCTGACCGGCTGAGCCGCTGCGCCACGAAGTATCCCAGTGCCAGTGCCACGAGCACCGCCGTCGCGATCACCCAACCTGCCGCGGCCGTCCGGCTGCGGGCGGGCCAGGGCGACGGCGCACGACTTGCAACACCGCTATCGGCTGCGTGGGAGCGCTGATGCGGTGGGCGAGCGCTCTCCCGAGAAAGCAGGCGCTGGATGTGCTCCACGAACGCCGGCGAAGTCTCCCCGCCCGGCAGGCGCGTCCACTGAATCGCGCCAAAGCGCTCGGGCACCCGCGGATCCGCGTTCGGCGCATCATCGATCGCCACCGGTACCAGGAACGGCAGGTCGGTCGCCATCAGATCCGAGCGGTCCACTGCCAGCTTCCACTCGAGCCGGAAGTACCCCTCGCCTCGTGCGTGGCTGTTCCGCGAGATGATCGGGACGAAGAGTTTGCAGGACTTGATCTGCTTGCGGATCGCGCTGTCCCATGCGTCCCCGCCGCGCAGCTCGCTCTGATCGAACCAGACCTCGATGCCGGCCGCCCGCAGGGTTTCGCAAATCCTCTGGGCCGCCGCAGCGTCCTCCGAGGCATAGCTGAGAAACACCGCATGCGACGGTTCAGTCACCAAGGTCCCCCGTAAATGAGAGGTCTGCGCACGGCCTCATTGGACAGAAGCTTAACCCAAGTGACTGCGCTCTGAGACCGTGCTAATGCCGCATCCGCGGCGGCCGGTCAGTCTGCCGTCAACCTTTGCTGGGGCCGCAGTCCCAGTCCGCCAAGCAGGGCCGCAGCGGCTGTGATGCAGGCGCCCGCGGCAAACGCCCTCCGATAACCGCCCGCGAGCGCCTGCAAATGACCCGCGCCGCCGGCAATGAGCAAGGCGCTGTGCAGCGCGGCTAGACTCGCGAGCGCTGCGAGCCCCAGCGCGCCGCCGAGCAGGAACGCGGTGTTGACAATTCCCGAGGCGAGACCGGACTCGGCCTGCGACACTTCGCTCATTGCCGCCATCAGCATCGGGTTGAAGCCAATGCCGGCGCCGACGCCGAGCAACACCATTCCGGGCAGGATGTCGCCGACCAGAGTCCCGTGTGTGGGCGCGCGCGCAAACAGCGCCAGACCCACGCAAGCGAGCAGCAGACCCGCGCCGAGAGGCCGGCGCACGCCGAAGCGGATCACCAGACGCGCGGACAGACCAAGCGAGAACACTGCCATGATGAGGTTGGCAGGGATGAACGCGACGCCGACCTGCATGGGTGTAAATCCCAGCACGAGCTGCATGTACAGCGCCGAGACAAAAAACCAGGTGAACATCGCTGCCGACCAGAGCATTGCGCAGATGCTGGCGATCGAAAGGTCCCGCCGGCGAAACAGCGCGAGCGGCACGAGCGGCTTGCGCGCACGGGACTCGATCACGAGGAACAGCCCGAAGACGGCTGCCGCAGCAGCGAACAGCCCAAGCGTGCGCCGCGAAGTCCACCCTGCCCCGTTGCCATTGATTGTCGCGTATACCGCCAGCAACAGCGCGAGTGTCACGCTCACCGCCCCGCTCACATCAAGATGCCGCGAGCGGTCCGCCTCGCCTGCGTGGGTCGGCAGCAGCCGCCAGCACAACACAAAAACAAACACCCCTATCGGTACATTCACCAGAAAGATCCAGTGCCAGTTGAAGTCGCTGGTAAGCACACCACCGAGCAGCGCACCGATGCAGCCGCCACCGGAGCAGACGAAACCATACACCCCCATTGCCTTGGTGCGATCAACCGTCTCCGTGAACAGGTTCATGATGAGCGAGAGCGATACCGAATCGACGACTGCGCCACCGAGGCCCTGCACACCGCGAGCCCACACCAGGAACGAGCGCGAAGCGGTCAGACCGCACGCGAGCGAGGCCAGCGTGAACAATCCGAGTCCCAGCAAGAACACGCGGCGGTGCCCGTAGAGATCCCCGAGGCGCCCGCCAAGGAGCAGAAAGCCGCCGAAGATCAGCATGTACGCGTTGACGACCCATGCGAGCGAGGCGTCGTCGAAGTGCAGATCCGCCCGGATGGACGGCAGGGCCACGTTCACGATGGTGACATCGAGCACGATCATGAGCGCCCCCAGACACAGGATACCCATGGCGAGCCAGCGGTTACCGTAGCGCCGATCAATACTCACTGGTCAGTACCCAATGTCCGAAGTCCCGCCACATTGCTTGGAAGGATCCCAGTCGCGCGTCGCGCCCAAATTCGCGCTCTTCTCGAAGAAGAGCCTTCAACACTTCTCGACGGACTCATTACTCAAGTCAGTCGGTTCGCAAAACCGGGGAAGGTGGAGCGGAACGTCGCCAAGCTCGCAGCGGCACTTGAGGTGTCGCGAGTTGCCTCAGCCGCATCAGTGCAGCGACAGCGATGAGATCCAGAATGCGCTGGCGGTTGAACGTGGGACCCCTTGCACCCCATGCCCTCCGACGTTGAAACGACCTGGAAACCGCGTGAAGCCGCCAGAAATTCGATCGCTTCCATGATCGCTCAAGAGCCTGGATTGCCTGCCCAGTACGCCCGGTCAGCTACGCCGCAGCGTCCTGCTGCTCCGACTCCCACCCCTTGCAAGCCAGGAGGACGGTGCGCGGTACCTCATGCTGTCCGCTCGCGTAATACGCAACCTGGCGCCGCGATAGACCAAGGGCTTCCGCAGCAGCCGTGAGACTCAGCCTGTTACGCCACCGCCAACGGATGAACTCGGCGGCGTCGGTGCGACCGTTCTGCTCAAGTGCGTATTGCCACAGCGTGTCAGCCCCCATGTCGAGCTCACCCACCGGCCAAATCACACTGTGACCGCCCTCACCAACCGTCACACGCGCAAAGAGCGCCTGATCGCGCAGCGGGCGATACGGCCTGAGTCGTTGCACTTCCGGACGCAAATCGATAGCGAAAGATTTTCCGTTCGTAAAGCGCAACCGAAGCCGGAACTCGCCGGCAGATTTGACGCTCAAGATCCGGGGGAGCTTGCCTTCATTGACTCTCATGATGGACCCGAGTACTGCCGCCACAGGCGGCGCAACATTTCACGATTACTTCCCGCCCACGCCAGCGCCTCCTCTAGGTCACGACGATCCGCCGTTCCAGCCATAATTCCAAGGGTCTCAATGAGCACGGCTACCCGCTCATCAGAGCGCGTGATGATGTGGAAATGCGGCGGCGAATGGTCACGGAAATACATCTCGATCCGACACCGATCGAAGCGCCTTACGGCGGGCATGAGCCACTATAGTGCAACCCGTGCACCACTGCAAGCGCGCCGCAATGGTCCTCGGAATGCCGAAACGATGCGCCACTCGCTGGAACAAATTAATCTCGGCCTCCCAAGTCAATGGACTTTGGCTGGGTCACGTACCCTCAAACCGATGTAACTGCTCGTGAGCCAGTCCACGGTCATTGGTGCGCCCGCGTCCTTGATGCTCTCGTTGGCGACGTCTTTGCCGGTGCCATAGTTGACTTCAGCGAACGCGTTCTTGTTCACGGTGACCGTCAACATGGGACCACCAGGGGTTTTCGGGGTGCTCTGAAAGACTGGTCGGAGCGCCGAGATTTGAACTCGGGACCCCTTGCACCCCATGCAATGAAGGGCTGCAACGACCTGCAACGGTTCGCAACGTGCAGTTAGCACAAAACACTATGATTTACGGCAATCTCGAGCATACTTGCCATTGCACCCCGTTGCATTACTATACGCAGAGTTGCGCACGAAAGTGTCCACAAGGTGTCCATGGAAACGAGATTTACGCGGCTGACAAAGTCCAGGGTCGAGAGCCTGCGTCCAGGGCTCAAGCAACGGGACATCAGCGATCCTGAGCGTCGCGGGCTGGTCCTCCGGATCGAGCCCTCCGGCTCCAAGCTCTGGCTGTTTCGCTACAAGTTCGGCGGCAAACCGCACCGGCTCGCGCTCGGGGCGTACCCCGGAATGACCCTGGCGTTGGCGCGCGCCGAGGCCCAGGCGCACCGGGACCTGCTGGATCGTGGCGTCGATCCGCGCACCGCGCGCCGGGCACGCCGCCCCGCTCCGCTCTCCGAAGCAGCCTCTCCCAGCGACAAGCACAGTCATCGAGTTCTTGGCTCGCGAGTTCCTGAACGCCACGTGAGGCCTCACCGGCGAAGGCCCGAGTACGCCGAGCGAATCCTTACGCGCGACGTGCTACCCGAATGGAGAGGACGTGACGCTCGCACCATCACGCCGCGCGAAGTGATCGAGCTCCTCGACGGCATCGTAGCCCGTGGCTCGCGAGTCATGGCGAACCGGACGGCGAGCCTGCTTGTGCAGATGTTCAAGTTCGGAATCCATCGGGCGATCGTCGAGAACTCTCCCGTCATGCTCCTCTACCGCCCCGGTGGCAAGGAAAAACCCCGCTCGCGCGCACTATCCGAGGACGAGCTACAGGCATTCCTGCAGAACCTCGACGACGCCTGCCGCTTTCAGCGCCTTCCGCATGTGCTTCGCGTGCTCCTGCTGACTCTCCAGCGCCGGAGCGAGCTTGCGCTGGCCGAGTGGCGCGAGTTCGACCTCGAGGAAAAGAACTGGACGATCCCGGACGCTCACGCGAAGACCGGCAAAGGCCACGTGCTACCTCTATCGGACTGGGCGGTCGAGGAGCTCAAGAGGCTCAAGGTCATGGCGGCGGCTCCCGCTACGTTCTTCCGAGCAGCGACAAATCGCAACCGATCGATCCGAAATACATCACGCGCAGCGTCGCCCGGTGCCTCAAGCGATTCAAGACACACGGCGTCGCCGCCTTCACTCCGCATGACTTACGCCGCACCGGCCGCACCGGACTTGCGCGACTCGGTATCAAGGTCGATATCGCCGAGCGAATCCTGAACCACGCCCGTGAACGCATCGAAGCCACGTACGACGTTCATGACTACATCGAGGAGAAGCGCGAGGCCCTCGAGATATGGGCGAAGTACCTCGAAAAGCTGTCTCATGGCCAGCGGTCCAAATAGGTCCGGCCCCAGTCTTCATCCGGGGCCCAAAAGCTGCTCGTTCAAACGGCCGCTATGCTATGCGGCGAGGCAATTTGTCGACATGCGAGCGTCCTCACCATATGCTTAGGCCATGACGCCGGCTTACGGAGCGGGCTGTTGAGGAAGTCGCTTTAAGGCAAGACAGGTCCTCGGAGGGCGCAACTGTGCTGAGGTATTACTTCCAGATGGCGGTACGAGGATTCGCCCGCCACAAGCTCTTTAGCCTGATCAATCTGGTGGGGTTGTCGGTCGCCTTCGGGTGCGCCACCCTGATCCTGTTGTTCGTTCAGTACGAACTCTCGTATGACGCGTGGATTCCCGATACCTCGGATCTCTACCGACTCGAGGTGACCTTGCATATGATCGGGAGGCCGCCGCTTCCAGAGGCTCAGGTTCCCCTCTCGGCCCTGAAGGACTTGCGGACCAAAATCCCAGAAGTCGCGGCAATCACGTATTTGGTACCGGAAAGAATGACCGTCACGGTCGGAGATCGGCAATTCCTTGAGACTCTATGTGGGGGCCATTGAAAACCGGCTGCCCCTTTCTAGGGAACGACCCTGCTTGTTCGCCTGACACGAGTACGCTCGAAGTTACCGGTGTGTTGCGTGATCTACCTCGAAACACGCAGCTCATTTCGAATATCGTCGTGCCAGACTTCTCCGCGGGCACTCTAGCTTAACTGGTCTGCCTACGGATATGTGCGGTTGCATCTGCCAATTTCATGAATCTCGCGACCGCCCGGGCGACATTACGAGCTCGGAAGGGCTTCGCAAGCTCGGCGGTGCAACGCGGACAGCTAATCGTGCAGTTTCTGAGCGAGGCCGTTCTGATGAGCGTGCTCTCGCTGGCTGTCGCGATGGCACTGGTCGAAGTCCTGTTGCCAGCTTATGACCGTCTTTTAGACGAGCCCATCGGCTTACAGTACCTCTCGGACTGGAAACTGCTTGCCGCGATCGTTGGCGGCGCCGTCGGCCTCGGATTATTGGGCGGGGCGTATCCCGCGCTCGTGCTATCACGGTTTCGCCCGGCTGAGGCCCTCACGACGAGTGGTACCGCACAGACCGGCTCTGGTGTATTGCGTTCGGCACTCGTTCTGGGGCAGTTCGCGGTCTCCATCAGTCTGGGTGTTGCCGCGATTGTGATTTTTCGGCAAATAAGCTTCGCGCGCCAGCTCGACCTCGGATTCAACCGGGATCACGTCCTTGTAATCAGCGGGACGAGCAACATGACGCCAGCCGCCAGGGAGGGATTGATGCACGCTTTGAGAAGCGGCCCCGGGATAGTCGATTCCGCGCTATCGGATGATGTCCCTTTCCAGAGGGACGAGAACACCTTTACCGGGCTCCTGCACGCACAGGGTGACTCGCAGGTGTTCAGCGCCCGCTTCATCAATATCACTCCCGATTACCCTTCGCTATATCGAATTCGACTGCTCGCAGGGCGACTTCTGTCACCGACCTATGGGCAGGACGTGTCTCCGGGTTCAGGGGTGCAGAATATTCTGGTAAACGCGGAAATTGCCCGCCGGCTCGGCGGTTCGCCCGCCGCCGCCGTAGGCCGTATTCTCGTACCGGGAGGCCGGATTGTCGGCGTTTTGGCGGATGCAAAGATGCAGGGTGCGCGGGCGCCCGTATTGCCTACCATTTACGTAGTCGATCCCGTCCGCGCGTCGTACCTTCTAGTGAGAATGAGCGGCGGCGAGCTTTCTCAGTCCCTATCGTTCATGAGTCGAACCTGGCGGTCGTGGGCACCGGGCATTCCGATGAATCAGTACCTCCTCAGCAACACGTTCAACAGCCTGTTCACATCAGATGAGACCCAGCGTACCGTGCTGACTCTCTTTGTCGCGCTAGGCATTTTTATCGCCTGTCTTGGACTTTTCGGTCTGACGGTCTTCACCGCCGAACGCCGCACCAAGGAGATCGGAATCCGGAATGCGGTACGCGCGGGGCCAGCGGTAAATTTGCGGCATCATCCATTCCAAGCTAAGGCGCGCACGGGACCCGAATACACTGCGCTCTGGAGTTCTAGACCGTCCGGATCAACGTACCGGCCTGCGAGTCGACGGGTTCAACGACCGATTGATGGCTGATCTGCCGATACCGACAGCGCGGCGACCCGAACCGGCGGGATGGTCAGCTCCGAGGAAGCGAGTCCTGGTTGAGGTGTACAACCACAGTGAGGTCCTCCGAGCCTAGGTACTTCGCCAGCGCATTGATGATTCCCTGCACGACGCAGATGCGCCGTCGGCGGTACCTCTTTGAGCTGAATGGCGCGAAGTACTGTGCCATCCCTGACCCACGTCGCAACCGCGTCATAGTCCACCGCTTCGGAGTGCGCCACCGCGTACTTTTGCCCCGTGAGTCTGCTCATCCCGTGGCAGAACAGGCACGCCGATCGGAGCTCGCGGACGTTCCGGAGATCGTTGGTGCGCAGATGCCTCACCCGCGGGTCGACTTCGGCCGAGCGTATTCTCAGCTCCAACCGCCGCATGTCTACGAGAACCGCCCGCGGGTCGCGATAACTTAACCGGTTGAATGCTCGGAGCGAGATTTGGTCCATGCGGGCAACGGACATCAATGTCGAGTTTGGGGTCCAGTGGAGGGCAATGAGTGCAGGATAGCGGTATGTCCGCATCTGCAGCAAGAGACGCATGCGCCGCGCCCTCCGTGTGTCTCGCTTTCGCTTCCTACCCGCTCGGCGATCGGTTGACCATGCCTCGCTGACCGTTTGCCCCCGCTACGGGCTACCCAGGCACAAGCGTTCCTCTCGGACCATTCACGCGTGACTCGATGCGCCTGGACAGCCCTGGACCAAATCCCAATTGCGTAGTTCTCGAGGATCGTCATCCGCACAGTTCGAGTTGCGCCACAGCGGCAGATGTCGTCCAACGATGTCCAACGGCGCTCAAGACATTCCAAGGCGTACCAACACGTAACACGATGCCTGATCTATGTCGTGAGTCGATGCGATTTTTTCGTAAACTATCGCTTCAAACACGATGACATCGGAGTTATAGTCAATTCGACAATGAACGACCTACAGACAGAAGAGCGGGCAGATTCTGGGGCCGTAGAGGCTCATGCTCGGGCAGTCCCATATCTCAAGGCCGTCCAATCCCTCGATCACCGCGCGTCCGTCACCCGAGGAGAAAGCCCGCTTCACGCTGATCGCTCGACACGTCGGACTTTCGGAATCTGCGCTGGCGCTTCGAGCGATCCGCCTCCTTCTCGATCGCGACGAACAGTGGCTCGCCCGCCAGCCAGATCTGAGATGGGATCACGTCGCAGCAAGCGATCGAATCACCATCCGCCTGCGACCGAGGCGATGGACTCGAGGTCATTCGGCGTGCAACGGAACGCGGCATGAAGCCGGCGACGTATATCAGCGCTCTGGTGCGCGCCCATATTGCCTGCAACCCTCCCCTGCCGGCCGCGGAACTCAACGCCCTTAAGAAGAGCATTGCGGTGCTCGCAGGCCTTGGAACGCTCCTCGCCAATACGAGCCGACACGGGATTCCATCGGGGTCTCAGGGAGAGGTCTACAGGGAAGCGATCGGGCGCACTCGCGCCGAGGTCGCCGCGCTCGAGCGTCACATCGTTGACCTCGCCAAAGCCGCCCTCATCGCTTGGGAGACGCGCTTGTGACCCGACGTGTAGTCCGACTGACCTCGACCGATCAGCCGCTCCTCGACGTTTACAGCGCCGCTCGGCGAGGTCCTCCGGAGCGCTTGAGCATCCCCCAGATCGAGCAGATCCGACGCACCATCCGGCGCACGCCGGAGGTCATGGTCAAAGTCACCGGAGGCGGACGCAGCGTCCGCGCCGTTGCCGCCCACATCGCTTACATCAGCCATCACGGGGAGGTCGAGCTCGCAGTCCGATCGGGGTGAGCGCATTCTCGAGGACGCGCAGGAAGCAGTTCCTCACGACATGGCATCTGGAGGTGTCCACGGGCCAGTACCGATCGAAACTCCCTGCGCGATCTGTCGCATCGGGTATCAAGCTGGTGCACAACGTCGTGCTCGCGATGCCTGCAGGTACCCCGCCCGACAAAGTACTCGCCGCCGCGAGGACCTTCGCGCGAGAGAAGTTCAGCGCGCATCGTTACGTCCTCGCGCTTCACACCCATCAGCGGCATCCGCATGTGCACCTGGTCGTAAAGGCTGAACGCGAGACCGAGCCGGGGCGGTTGCACATCGACAAGGCGATGCTGCGGGAGTGGCGGCAAGACTTCGCCCGCGCGATGCGCGAACAAGGGATCGCCGCCAATGCGACCCCACGGGCCGCACGAGGCCAGACGAAGCGCGCCAGCCAAGGATGTGTTCTATCGGACCCGCCAGCGGGGACAGTCCTACGCGCTCCGCGATGCGCTCGAGGGCATTGCGCGAGAGCTTTCTCGAACGAAGCCATTTCAGATCCAGCACGAGCCTCACCTGCTCAAGGACCCGCCAGGCCGTGATCGCCGGTTGGAATGCTGTCGCCGCTAAACTCGAAGCTCAGGGCGAGATCGCTCTCGGCGCCGACGTGCGCTATTTCGCGATGCATCTCCCGCCCGTCCGCACCGACCGAGAGCGCCTGGCAGCTCACCTGATTGACGACGAATGCCAGGAACACCTGAGAAGACCCCAGAGGATGAGAACGTACGTGATCGGACATTGGATCGATCACGGTAGAGGTTTGCATGCAAGACAAACAGATGCAGCTATCGCTGCAACCGCCGCGGCGAACTCGCCGCGCACCAGAGTCTTTGTCCGACCAGAGAATTGGAGACGCCGCAAAGAGGAACGGTTGCCGGGCATCGATCAGGTACTGAGTACTCGCGACGTCGAGCGGATCACCGGGCGGCATCGGTGCACGATCTACCGCTGGGTGTGCGCCGGTACATTCCCGGCAAAGCGGGCCGGCGGTGGACGGGGTTGGCTTCGTTCAGATGTCGAGAGATGGCTGACCGGTGCCGGATAAAGCTCACCGACTCTGCCGCTGTCTTGCAACGTAACGCGCGAGCGTGTCGTTCATGCGGGTCTGCCACCCCGGACCCGAGCCGCGAAAGAACTCAACAACATCCGGCTCGAGGCGAACGGTCACTGGTACCTTATGCTTCGCCGCCTTCGGTCGGCCACGCCGGCGCTTCATCATCTCGGCAAACGGCACCGCCTCGGCGAAGTCCTTCGCCGTCAGCTCGCGGGTATCAGGATCGGCCTTTATCCCGGCCTTTATGCGGGCGTCTTGGGCGCCGGTGTTCCGCCTGAATTTTCCCCTGTTTACTGCCTTGCTGCTGCTCATAGCGTCGAATCTCGGTATTGGTTGCGGCGCGAACACTGATAATGCGCATCGTGTCTTCGCCGCGGACGGTATAGACGGCCACGTAGAGGCGGTCATCTTTGGGCGCGATGCCGATCCAGCGCTCTTCGCTCAGGCTGGCTTGCGTCATCCAAGATGACCTGCATCGCGTTCCAGTCGAGTTCGCGCGCCAACGCGAGCGAAACTCCGTGTTGCCTACGGTTCGCCTCGTCCTTTTTGGAATCGAACTCGAAGTCCACGTTATTTATTGTACGTACAAAAAATGATGCGGTCAACGCAGCGCGTAGGCCATACGCGCCGAAGGCCAACGGATTGCCCAGTTAAGATCGTGGGACGGCTCATGGCTGCCAGGCGCCCTGCTTTCACAGGGTGTCCATGAAGGTGTCCAGAAGCTCGAAAAGGGATGTTCTGAAAGACTGGTCGGAGCGCCGAGATTTGAACTCGGGACCCCTTGCACCCCATGCAAGTGCGCTACCAGACTGCGCCACGCTCCGACGGTTTGATTTTTCAGGCTTGCGATCGGCGCGAGCGGGGTAGTCTCGCGCGAGGGGTAATCATACCCCGTATCGCCGGCGATTGCCGCCTCAGCGCCGCAGGACCTTCAGCAGGTCGTCGAGCTCGAGCCTGACCTGCTTGACGATCTGCTGGCTCTGCGACGTGTCCGTGCGCGCCTCCTCGCCGGTCAGCTTGTTGCGGGCGCCGCCGATCGTGAAGCCCTGATCGTAGAGGAGGCTCCTGATCTGGCGGATGACGATGACGTCCTGGCGCTGGTAGTAGCGGCGGTTGCCGCGCCGCTTCACCGGCTTCAGCTGCGGGAACTCCTGCTCCCAATAGCGCAACACGTGCGGCTTCACCCCACAGAGCTCGCTGACCTCTCCGATGGTGAAATAGCGCTTGCCGGGAATGGCCGGCAGCTGCGAGTTATTCTTTGGCTCCAACATAGGCTTCGACGCGCGCCTTTAGTTTTTGTCCCGGTCGGAAGGTCACCACCCGTCGTGCGGTGATCGGTATCTCCTCGCCGGTTTTTGGATTTCTTCCCGGACGCTGGTTCTTGTCGCGCAGGTCGAAGTTGCCGAAGCCGGAGAGCTTCACCTGCTCACCTCTCGACAGAGCCGCGCGCACCTCCTCGAAGAACAGGTCCACCAGCTCTCGCGCCTCCCGTTTGTTGAGCCCGAGCTGGTTGAAGAGTGCTTCCGCCATCTCGGCCTTGGTCAGGGCCATCTCTTTATTCTCGTATTTTTGCGTTCAAGCTCACGCGCAAATCCGCAACGACCGCCGCCATGAGGCCGGCCACATCGTCTTCGGTAAGAGTGCGAGAAATGTCCTGAAAAATCAAGCCCAAAGCGACGCTTTTTCGACCTGCTTCTACGCCTGGGCCGCGATACACGTCGAAAACGCGGAGATCTCGCAAGAGGCTTGAAGCCGTGAAGGTTACACGCTCGGTGAGGCTACTTAAAGCTACGGATTCATCCAGCACCACCGCGAGGTCCCGGCGGACCTGCGGAAAGCGGGAAATCTCGCGATAAGTCGGCAGCTCGATGGCCAGGGCAGCCCCGACGTCGAGCTCGAAGAGCACGGGCGCATATGTAAACTCGAGTGCCTTCACCAGTGAAGGATGCAGCTCCCCGAGCCAGCCGACCGCTACGCCCTTGCGCAGCAGCCGTGCCGCCCTACCGGGATGCAGACACGAAAGCGCACGCGGCTCGAAGGTGAATTCCGCGTGGCCACCCGTGACGGCGAGCAGCGCCTCGATATCCCCTTTGACATCGAAGAAATTTACCGGCGCACGCATCTCGCGCGGCAGGCCCCATTGCTCCGGCAATCGGTGACCCGAGGCGATGCCGGCCAGGGTGTCGATTTCATGGGTCGCGCCAAGACCCTGAGCGCCGGTTGCCAGGAAGCGCGCCCCATGCTCGAACAGCCGGATGCGATCCTGCTGCCGCCGCTGATTCTCCAGCGCCGCCTTCAGAAGTCCCGGCCAAAGCGACACCCGCATTACCGAGAGGTCACTGGCGATCGCGTTGGCGAGTGCGATCCCCGGGACCTCGGGGAAGAGCCGCATCTGCAGCTCAGGGTCGACGAACGCGTAGGTGATAGCCTCCTGATAGCCACGCAGCGCCAGCGTCTCTAGCAACGCCTGCTCCGACGCTCGAGAAGTCGGCAAGCTACCAAAGCGCTGTGGGACGTTTGCATCCGCTTCTGGAATCGCCTGAAACCCGACGATGCGCGCAACTTCCTCGATCAGGTCCGCCTCGATTGCAATGTCGAAGCGATGGGTCGGCGGCGTCACGCGCCACCCGTCCTGCGTTGGATCGACACGCATCTGCAGGCCCTGCAGGCTCTTGTGCACTCGCGCGCCTTCGAGCTCGATACCCAGAAGGCGGGCCAACTGCTTGCGACGCAGCGTGACTGCTGGCCGCGCCGGCAAATGCTCGTCAGACTGCTTCGCGGAGATCGGCCCGGCCTGCCCGCCAGCTATGTGCAGCAGCAGGGCCGTCGCACGCTCTATCGCCCGCTCCTGGTGTGACGGGTCCACGCCGCGCTCGAAGCGCTGGCCGGCTTCCGTCGTCAACCCCCAGCGCTTGGCGCGCCCGATAATGGCGTCGGGTGCAAAGTAGGCGGCCTCGAAGAAGATGTCCGTAGTCTCAGCGCTGACTGAGGTGCGCTCCCCGCCCATGATGCCCGCGATACCGATGGGTCCCGCACCATCAGTGATCAGCAGCACATCCGCTTGTACGTCGACGGTCCTTCCGTCGAGCAGCGTGATCTTCTCACCTGCGCGAGCAAAGCGGGCGTGTACTTCCCCATTCAGCTTCGCCAGGTCGTAGCCGTGCATCGGTTGACCCAGTTCGAGCATCACGTAGTTGGTGACGTCTACTACCGGGCTTATGGAGCGCACGCCCGCACGCCGCAGACGCTCCCGCATCCAGACGGGCGTTTCGGCCTTGCTGTTGACGCCGCGAATAATGCGTCCCACGAACTTCGGGCAACCGGCCGGTGCGTCAAGATGCACGCCCAAGGTATCGCGCAAATGGTCCTGCATTTTCGCCGCCGCCGGTCCCTGCAGCCGCCCGGCGGAGAGCGCCACCACTTCGCGCGCGACACCGATGACCGACATCACATCGCCGCGATTGGGAGTGATGTTGAGCTCGAGAATCATCTCATCCAGCGCGAGGTACTCGCGCACATCCTTGCCTACAGGGGCATCGGACGGCAGCTCCACGATACCGCTGGAGGCGTCCGACAGACCCAACTCCTTCGCGGAGCACAGCATCCCCTGCGACTCCACGCCCCGCAGCTTCGCGGCCCCGATCGTGAGATCCCCGGGAAGCTTCGCTCCCACGACCGCCAGCGCGCTCTTCAATCCCGCACGCGCATTGGGGGCACCGCAGACGATCTGCAGCGGCTCACCCTGTCCGGTCGAGACGCGGCAGACGCGCAGCTTGTCGGCCTGAGGGTGCTTCTGCGCAGTGAGGATCTCGGCGACCACCACGCCGGAGAACGCCGGTGCCGCCGGCTCCAACGCCTCGAGCTCGAAACCCGCCATGGTGAGTCGCGAGCCCAGCTCCTGGGGAGTCCAGGGCACGCTCACCCACTCGGCCAGCCATGAAGAGGGAATCCTCATCCTCAGAGCGCCCGGAACTGTTCGAGAAAACGCAGATCGTTCTCGAAGAAGAGCCTGAGGTCGCTCACCCCGTAGCGCAGCATCGCGAGGCGATCTATGCCCATGCCCCACGCATAGCCGGTGTAGCGCTCCGCATCGATGTTGCTCGCCATGAGCACGTTGGGGTGAACCATGCCGCAGCCGGCGATCTCCAGCCACCCGGTGTGCTTGCAAGTGCGGCAGCCCCTGCCCTCGCAGAACACGCAGGACATGTCGACTTCCGCGGAAGGCTCGGTGAAGGGGAAGTAGGAAGGCCGCAGTCGCATGGCAAGATCGCGCTCGAAGAACGACTGCAGGAAGCCGTGCAGCGCCGCCTTCATGTTGGCGAAGCTGATGTTCTCGTCCACCTTCAGTCCCTCGACCTGGTGGAACATCGGCGAATGCGTCATATCGGAGTCGCACCGATAGACGCGTCCCGGCGCAACGATGGCGATGGGTGCCCCCTTGCTCAGCATCTCGCGGATCTGCACCGGCGAGGTATGTGTGCGCAGCAGCCGCCCGTCCGGGAAGTAGAACGTATCGTGCATGGCCCGCGCCGGATGGTTCGGCGGGAAATTGAGCGCCTCGAAATTGTGGAAATCGTCCTCGATCTCCGGTCCGGTCGCGATCTCGAAGCCGGCGCGGCGGAAGATCTCTTCCATGCGCAGGCGCGCCAGAGTGACCGGATGCAGTCCACCACGCTGCTCGCCCCGCCCCGGCAAAGTGACATCGATGCGCCCGACGGCGAGCTCGCGCTCGACTTCCGCCCGCGCAAGTTCGCCGCGCCGCGCCTCGATGGCGGCCGCCACGCGCTCCTTGGCCTCGTTGATCCGCTGGCCAGCCGCTGGCCGCTCGGCGGCCGGCAGGCCGCCCAGGGACTTCAGCTGCTCGGTGAGGGTGCCCTTCTTCCCGAGCCACCGCACCCGCGTCTCATCGAGCGCGCCGAGCTCAGGGCTTGCCGCCACCTCGCCCAGCGCCTCAGTGATGAGGGAGGTCAGGTCCTGCATTGCGCAAGGCCCTCCCCGGGGTTAAGCGATACCGAGTGCGGTCTTGGCCTGCTGCGCGATCGCGGCGAACGCCGCGGTATCGTGAACGGCAATATCCGCCAACACCTTGCGGTCGATCTCGACACCGGCCTTGCCCAGCCCGTTGATGATGCGGCTGTACGAGAGGCCGTAGATGCGCGCCGCAGCATTGATGCGCGTGATCCAGAGCGCGCGGAACTCGCGCTTCTTCTGGCGCCGATCGCGATAGGCATACTGCCCGGCCTTGATGACGGCTTGCTTGGCTGCACGATAGACCTTGCGGCGGGCGTTGTAATAGCCCTTCGCCTTGCCGAGAACTTTCTTGTGACGGCGCCCGGCCGTCACGCCACGCTTGACTCTTGCCATGTTGGATTACCTCGTGCGTGCGTTACTTGTGGTACGGAAGCAGCTGCTCGAGACGACCGGTGTCGGTCTCGTGCACGAGGCTGGTACCGCCCGAGCGGGCGTGACGCTTGACCTTGCGGTCCTTGTGGCCGAGGTTGTGGCGGCGTTTGGACGCGTACCGCTTGAAGCCCTTCGCCGTCTTGCGAAAGCGCTTGGCCGCGGCCCGGTTGGTTTTCAACTTGGGCATCGACGGAAACTCCTCAACTTTGTTGCTATAGCCCCGGTCGCCAGGCGTCCCTTTCGGAGCACCCGCTACGGGCGAACGATCCCAGGCAGATCAACTACCTGGAAGCGTTACTTCTTTTTTGGTGCAAAGACCATGATCATCTGCTTGCCCTCCATGAGCGGGTTCTGCTCGACCACGCTGTGGACAGCGAGATCAGTAGAGACCCGATCCAAGAGCTTGCGCCCGATGTCCTGGTGCACCATCTCACGGCCGCGGAAACGCAATGTCACCTTGGCCTTGTCGCCTTCGGTAAGGAAGCGGATCAGATTACGCAGCTTGATCTGGTAATCCCCCTCTCCCGTGCCCGGACGAAATTTTACCTCCTTGACCTGAATCTGCTTCTGCTTGCGCTTCGCGGAGTGGGCCTTCTTGTTCTGCTCGAACAAGAATTTCCCGTAATCCATGATGCGCACCACCGGCGGCTCCGCCGTCGGCGATACCTCTACCAGATCGAGCTCCGACGATGCTGCCATCTGCAGCGCCTCGGAACGGGACATGACTCCCGCCTGCGACCCGTCGGCCGCGATCACTCGCAGTTGCGGCGCGCTGATGTCGTCATTGCGCCGGACCCGCTTTGTTGCACTAGCGATGCGTCAATCCTCCAACGTACGGCGCCCGCGGCTCGAGAGCTCGATGCGGAGGCGTTCGACGAATGCCTCCGGGGTCATCGTGCCCAGGTCCTTGCCGCTTCGGGTGCGCACTGATAATAGATGTGCGGCGACCTCCTTATCGCCTGCTACCAAAAGATACGGAACACGCTGCAGCGTGTGCTCGCGAATCTTAAAGCCCACTTTCTCGTTGCGCAAGTCGGACACGGCCAGAACACCCTGATTTTTCAGGATTTCCATAACCGAGCGGACATACTCGTCCTGGCGGTCCGTGATGCTCATCACTACCGCGTGCACGGGCGCCAGCCAGGCCGGGAGCCGGCCCGCATGGTGCTCGAGCAGAATGGCGAAGAAGCGCTCCAGGGAGCCGAACATCGCCCGGTGGAGCATGACCGGGGTGCGCTTCTGGCTGTGCTCGTCGATGTAATAGGCCCCGAGCCGGCCCGGCATGTTGAAGTCGACCTGCAGCGTGCCGCATTGCCAGTCGCGGCCGATGGCATCGCGCAGGACGAACTCGAGCTTGGGGCCGTAGAAGGCGCCCTCGCCCGGGTTCAGGGTGTATTCGATGCCCGCGGCGCGTGAGGCGGTCTTCAGCGCCTCCTCGGCCTGGTCCCAGACCGCATCGCTGCCGACGCGCTTCGCCGGCCGGTCGGCGTACTTGATGCGCACGTCCTCGAAGCCGAAGTCGCGGTAGATATCGAGAATCAGCTTGGTGATCGCCACCGATTCCTCGGTGATCTGGTCCTCGGTACAAAAGACGTGCCCATCATCCTGGGTGAAGGCGCGCACCCGCATCAGGCCGTGCAGAGCTCCCGAGGGCTCGTAGCGGTGCACCTTGCCGAACTCCGCCAGACGCACCGGTAGCTCCCGGTAGCTGGTGAGGCCGTGCTTGAAGATCTGCACATGGCCAGGGCAGTTCATCGGCTTGATGGCATAGTGCCGGTGATCGGGCGTCTCGGTCAGGAACATGTTCTCGCCGAACTTCTCCCGATGCCCGGACTGCTCCCACAGCGTGACGTCCATGAGCTCGGGGGCGTTGACTTCCTGGTAGCCGGCGGCCGCCTGGCGCTCTCGCATATAGGCGATCAGCCGCTGGAAGACGCTCCAGCCCTTGGGGTGCCAGAAGACGGCGCCCGGCGCTTCCTCCTGCAGGTGGAACAGGTCGAGCTCCTTGCCGATGCGCCGGTGGTCGCGCTTCTCCGCCTCCTCGAGGCGATGCAGATGCTCCTCGAGCTGCTTCTTGTCCGGCCACGCGGTGCCGTAGATGCGCTGCAACATCTCATTGCGCGAATCGCCGCGCCAGTAGGCGCCAGCCACCTTGGTGAGCTTGAACGCCTTGAGCTTGCCGGTTGAGGGCACGTGCGGCCCACGGCACAGGTCGACCCAGTGGCCTTGGCCGTACAGGCTGATCTCCTGCTCCGCCGGGATACTGGCGATGATCTCCGCCTTGTAGTGCTCGCCCAGGCTCTTGAAGAACACCACCGCCTCGTCGCGTCCCATGACGCGGCGGGTCACTGTCTGGTCGGCCTTGGCAAGCTCCGTCATCCGGGCCTCGATCGCGGCCAGGTCCTCGAGGGTGAACGGGCGCTTGAAGGCGAAGTCGTAATAGAACCCATCGTCGATGACCGGTCCGATGGTGACCTGCGCCTCCGGGAAGAGTTGCTTCACCGCCTGCGCGAGCAGGTGTGCGGCGGAATGGCGGATGACCTCGAGTCCCGCCGGATCCTTGTCGGTGACGATGGCGACGTTGGCATCGCTCGAGATGACATACGAGGTGTCAACCAGCCTGCCGTTGACCCGCCCCGCGAGCGCAGCCTTGCGCAGTCCCGCGCCGATGTCGGCTGCGACCTCATCGACCGTCACCGGCCGGTCGAAGCGGCGTTGACTGCCGTCAGGCAGAGTCACGACTGGCATAGCGAAAGCTCTCTGAATCGCTGAACAAAGCGCTCCCCGCTGTCACTGCGAGGAAGCGCCGCAATTAATCGATGGTAGGCGCGAGTGGGATCGAACCACCGACCACCACCATGTCAAGGTGGTGCTCTACCACTGAGCTACGCGCCTATGCTTGAGCCAATAATTATACCAAGGGATCAGGTCCCATGGACCAGGTTTGGCGACGGCTCCGCGCCGCTCTGCGCCGGTGTATGCCGCAGCCTCTCGATCCGCTCCACGCAGTCGCCGACTCGTGTCTCGAACAGGCTTACCCCCACGCTGCCGAGCCTCTGCCCCGCCCGATCGAGATCGTGATCGAGCCCCCAGAGACCGACGATGACCGGCAGCCCCTCTGTGCGGGCGCGGATCCGCTTGACCGCAGCTCGTGCCGGCGGCACCGCGTCCGGTGGCAACGCCGAGATGACCACCGCTTCGAGCCCCTCGGCGCTCGTAGAGATCTCGTCGTCCAGCCGCTCGAGCGCCACCACGCGAGCGCTGATACCTCGGTTGATCAGGACCGCGGTGAGGAGCTTGGCGATGATGGCATCCGCCTGGTCCTCGGCTGGAAAGCAGAGAATCGAGGGTGACTGCCATGACAAGCCGCGCCCATCGGTGCGCTGCATTCCCTCGAGCAGCTCGTCCACCCACAGCTGGATCTGGTCCAGTATCGCGCGGCGGCGCGCGGGCTTGAGCGTCCCCCGGGCGAACTCGGCCTCGAGCAGGCGAAGCGCCGGTACGATGGCAATGTCGCAGACCTCCCGCAGCGAGTGCGCGCGCAGTGCCTGCTCGAGGACCGAATCGGCCTCGTCACGGCTGCTGGTGAGGAGGCGTTGATAGAGTCGCTGATAAGGCTCGAGAGCCGGCTCGTCCCCGAGCAGCACTTCCAGAAACTCGAGCTGCGGGACGTACTTTCCCATGACGACCACACACACGGTGATCGGCACTGAGAGCAACAGACCTGCGATGCCCCACAGCCACGTCCAGAAGGCGGTGGCGACCAAGAGCGCGACCGGCGAGACACCGGTCTTGGCGGCGTAGAGCCAGGGCTCGAGCACCGCGTAATTGAAGAGCTCAATACTGCCGTATATGCCGAGGACGATCAGCGGATGCATCCAGTCGCCAAAGGCCGCGAATGCGAGCGCGAACGGCACCACACCCGCCGCCCAAATTCCGATGTAGGGGATGAATCGCAGCACGAGAGTGAGCGCGCCCCAGAGGCCGGGGTTCGGCACGCCGAGAAACGAGAGCCCGACACCCACCCACAGACCGGTGAGTGAGTTGATGAGGAGCTGTGACAGAAGATAGCGGCTCACCCGCCCGGCGGCGTCATCGAGCGCGGCCGTGGTTGCATGCAGATTGCGCGGACCCAGGAGGCGGATGACACGCTCGCGCAGGTCGAGGAGCCTGAGCAGCATGAATGCCACCAGCACCGTGACCGCGAGACCCCAGCCGAGAGGCTTCACCAGCGGCCCGATGAGCTCCCGCATGAGCTCGAGCAGGCTCGCGGGCGCCTCGACGATCTGCACCTTCTGGACGTAAAGGGGGGCCCTGGCGAGCGGGCTCAGGCTCTCGATCTGGCCGGTCAGGCGATCGAGGCCATTCAGGCTGTCCGTGATGCCGCCGCGCATGAAGCCGCGCAAATGGGTGATGTGCTGGCGCAGTTGCAGCTCGTACTGTGGCAGTTGGTGCGCGAGATCGGAGAGCTGACCAAAGATGACCGCGCCGACGACCCCGATGAGACCGAGCGCCAGCGCGATGGACACGATGACGGCAATCAGCCGATTGATGTGCCAGCGCCGCAGCCGCGCCACGATGGGCGCGAGCAGGAAGGTGAGCAGGATTGCGAGCGCGAGCGGCACGAACAGATCCTGCGCGAGGCGCAGGACCGCCACTACAACGATCACCGTGAGGAGCACGGATCCGTTGGTGGTCGCTTGCCGTGATGCATTCATAAATAGCTCGAAGTCGCCTGCGGCGCTTGGAGCGGCTTACCCTTTATGCACTGTTAACGGATCACGCAATACCCAGTTCCAGTTGCCGCAGGCGCTCGAGCTCGTCGCGTAGGCGCGCTGCCTCCTCGAACTCCAGGTTGCGGGCGCGCTTGAGCATTTCCGCCTCGAGCTTCTTCATCTGTCTCGCGAGCGTCTCGGGCTTCAAATCCACGCCCGCGGCGGCCTCGCCGCGCTTGTCGCGGCGCCGCAGTGGCCCCTGGGGGGCCCCGCCGCGCGCGCCTTCCATGATGTCCGCGACCGCCTTGTGGATGCCGCGGGGAGTGATGGAATGGGCGGTGTTGTATTCGACCTGTTTGCGCCGGCGGCGGTCGGTCTCATCGATCGCGCGCTGCATGGAGCCCGTGACTTTGTCGGCATAGAGGATGGCACGGCCATTGATGTTGCGCGCCGCGCGACCGATCGTCTGGATGAGCGAGTTGTCGGACCGCAGGAACCCCTCCTTGTCGGCATCGAGGATGGCGACCAGAGACACCTCGGGCATGTCGAGTCCCTCGCGCAGCAGGTTGATGCCGACCAGCACATCGAACTTCCCCAGCCGCAGGTCGCGGATGATCTCGGTCCGCTCGACCGTCTCGATGTCGGCGTGCAGGTAGCGCACCCGCACGCCGTGCTCGCGCAGATAATCGGTCAGGTCCTCCGCCATTCGCTTGGTGAGGGTGGTGATGAGGACTCGCTCGCTCTGGGCGACGCATTTGCGGATTTCGGACAGCACATCGTCGACCTGCGTGCCCACCGCCCGTATCTCGACCCGCGGATCGATGAGGCCTGTCGGGCGCACCACCAGCTCGACCGTCTGACTGGCGTGTTGGGCCTCGTAGCGTCCGGGGGTCGCCGAGACGAAGATCATTTGCGGCGCAAGCCGCTCCCATTCCTCGAACTTGAGCGGCCGGTTGTCGAGCGCCGAGGGCATGCGAAAGCCATACTCCACCAGCACTTCCTTGCGCGAGCGGTCGCCGCGGTACATGGCGCCGAGCTGCGGCACGGTCTGGTGGCTCTCGTCGATGACCAGGAGCGCGTTGCGCGGCAGATAGTCGAAGAGGCAGGGTGGCGGCTCGCCCGCGGCGCGCCCGGAAAGATAGCGCGAGTAATTCTCGATGCCGGCGCAGTAGCCGACCTCTTTCATCATTTCCATGTCAAACATCGTGCGCTGCTCGAGCCGCTGCGCCTCCAGCAGCTTGCCGCCCTCGCGCAACTGCGCGAGCCGCTCGCGCAGCTCCTCGCGGATCTCGTCCACCGCGCCGATCAGGCGCTCGCGCGGCGTGACGTAGTGCGTGCCCGGATAGACGGTGAACCTCGGCACCTTGCGCGAGACCACTCCGGTCAACGGGTCGAAAAGCGCGATCGAATCGATGATGTCATCGAACAGCTCGACCCGGACCGCCTCGCGCTCCGACTCCGCCGGGAAAATGTCGATCACATCGCCGCGCACGCGATAAGTGCCGTGTGTCAGGTCCATGTCATTGCGCGTGTACTGCATGTCGGCGAGACGACGCAGGAGCTTGCGCTGATCGGTGCGGTCGCCCCGGTCCAGATGCAGGATCATCGACAGATACGCTTTCGGATCGCCGAGGCCGTAGATCGAGGACACGGTGGCGACGATGATCGAGTCCGGACGCTCGAGCAGCGCCTTGGTCGCTGAGAGCCGCATCTGCTCGATATGCTCGTTGATGGAGGCGTCTTTCTCGATGTATGTGTCGGAAGACGGCACATACGCTTCGGGCTGGTAGTAGTCGTAGTAAGAGACGAAGTACTCGACGGAATTCTGCGGAAAGAAGCTGCGGAACTCGCCATAGAGCTGCGCCGCGAGTGTCTTGTTGTGCGCGAGCACCAGCGTGGGGCGCTGCATCTGCTGGATCACCTGGCTCACGACATAGGTCTTGCCGCTGCCGGTGACGCCCAGCAGGGTCTGCGCGCCCAAGCCGTCGCGCAAGCCCTCGATGAGCTTCGCGATCGCCTCGGGCTGATCGCCCGCGGGCTCGAAGTCCGCCTCGAGTTTGAAGGGAATCTGATCCATGCCGCTCCTGTCGTTGCGCCGAGCCGAGATGCCATAGATGGTGGGGACTGCCCCGATCCCTTAATATAGTGGCGCCCGCTCCCTTTCGGTGAACCACAGGTAATCCCGTGACCCTATCCGTCTCACGACGCGTCCAGCGCGTCAAGCCTTCGCCGACGCTTGCCGTCACCGCCCGCGCTGCTCGCCTCAAGGCGGAGGGCAAGGACGTGATCGGCCTCGGCGCAGGCGAGCCCGATTTCGATACGCCCGTGCCGATCGCGCAGGCGGGCGTCGACGCCATCCGTGGCGGGTTCACGCGCTATACCAATGTCGAAGGCATCAATGAGCTCAAGGACGCCGTCATCGCGAAGTTCGCCCGCGACAACGGTATCCAGTACGAGCGCTCGCAAGTCCTGGTGTCCTCGGGCGCCAAGCAGACGATCTTCAATCTCTGCATGGCAATCCTCGACAAGGATGACGAGGCCATCATCCCGGCGCCCTACTGGGTCTCCTACCCCGACATGGTGTTGCTCGCCGATGCGCAACCGGTGATGCCCTTCGCCGGTGCCGCGCAGGGCTACAAGATCACCGCTCGCCAGCTCGCCGCTGCCATCACGCCGGAGACGCGGCTGCTGCTCCTCAACAGCCCCTGCAATCCGACGGGCGCGGCCTACACGCGCGCGGAGCTGCGCGCCCTGGGCGAGGTATTGCTCGAGCACCCGCGCATCATCATCGGCACCGATGACATGTACGAGAAGATCTATTGGGGCACGGAGCCCTTTTGCAGCCTCGTCACCGCCGTGCCGGAGCTCTACGGCCGCACCGTGACCATCAACGGCGTCTCCAAGGCCTATGCCATGACGGGCTGGCGCATCGGCTATTGCGGCGGACCCAAGGAGCTGATCACGGCCATGGCCACCATCCAGGGCCAGTCGACCTCGAACGCCTCGAGCATCTCGCAGAAGGCGGCGACCGCCGCCCTAGCGGGTGACCAGGCCTGCGTCGGCAAGATGAACGAGGCCTTCAAGCAGCGGCACGACTACGTGGTGAGCGCGCTCAATGCCCTGCCGGGAGTGAGCTGCCTGCCGGGTGCTGGCACGTTCTACGCCTTCGCCGACGTCTCCAAGGCGATGACGACGCTCGGATGCGCCACGGACGGCGAGTTCGCGGAGCTGCTGCTCAACGAGGGCGGCGTCGCGGTCGTACCCGGCTCCGGCTTCGGTGCGCCGGGTCACATGCGCATTTCATTCGCCTGCAGCCTGCAGACGCTCGAGAAGGCGATGGAGCGCATCGCACGGGTACTGGCTACTGGGGGCGCCGTCGCGAAGAGTGCCTGAAGATCGATGGGCTGGAGGATCCTGGCGGACCTGCTGGTCGTCCTTCACCTCGCGTTCGCGGGGTTCGTGGTCTTCGGTGGCTTTCTCGCCTGGAAGTGGCGGTGGGCGGTCTTTGCCCATGTGCCCGCGCTCGCCTGGGGGTTCTGGGTGGAAACCTCGGGGCACATCTGTCCGCTCACCCCGCTCGAGAACCATTGGCGCCACCTCGCCGGCCAGGCCGGTTATCAGGGCGGCTTCCTTGAGCACTACCTGCTCCCGATTCTCTATCCACCCGGGCTCACGCAGCCGGAGCAGTGGGTGCTCGCGGTGCTCCTGCTCGCGATCAATATCGTCGCGTACGGCACCCTGCTTCGCCTTCACCGGCACCCGCGCCGCAGGGTTCCTTGACTATTTCCCGGCCCCCGCCTCAGAATTCGCGCCCTTTCGCGATTCCATCGCTCGGTTCCCCGGTAGCTCAGTCGGTAGAGCGTCGGACTGTTAATCCGTTGGTCGTTGGTTCGAGTCCAACCCGGGGAGCCAATAAATCAACGAGTTACACGGAAGCCGCCCCAAGACCAGCTTTCCGGACCCCGGCAGCGGCTACGGCCCGCAGACGAGCTTTTGTAAACTGGCTCAAAGGCGCGTTCTTTTAGATACTCGGAACCAGGCTCCGATACCTGTAGCGCCAGTACTACGAGCGGCAGAGGCCAGTTCCTCGTCGGAGTCTTGCTCGGCCTCGTCTGGAGTCCTTATGCAGGTCCCGCTTTGCGGGCGCCTCAGCACGCTTGATGCGCCACCAGCACCACGGACTGCCCCTACACGGCGAGAGCGAACTCGTACAGCACAATGCTGGTCGGAGCAGCCGCAATGCTCGTCGCCGTCGGATCGAAATCGGCTTGTCGAATGACGACCTGAGGCGGCTTGCCGACGCTGTTCTGGGCATCGAGACCCGGAGCAACCAGCTTCCAGCAGCGCCCCATCGAGCCTCTCTGGAATCCTTGCACCGCCAAGTGCAGGACGTGGGGCGCCTCTGTTGCGTTCACCACCGCCACGGTCAACGCCTTGCGGTCGGCGGTAAGCGCCGCCGACACGTCGAGTGGCCAGGTGTCGCTGCCGGTGTTGACTTTTGGCTGATCGCCTCCGATCGGATACTTCGGCGCCGGTACCGGAGCGTTTCCGGTGACGGCCAGCGGAACCTTGCCGAAATGCCTGCTGTAGAGCTGAAAGACCCGTCCATAGGCGTTGACGACCGAATGCGTGCGGTCATAGTTCAGCCAGTTCGTTGCCATGGTGAAGCCCGCCATCTCGATGAAATCGGAGTGGCGAAAGAACTCGTGGAAAGCCCGGGCGATCGCCAAGCAGCCCTTGAAGTCCGGCTGGAAGTGATAGGCCCACTCGTCGAAGAACACCTTCACCTTGCCTTGGTTGAGCTCGGGGAAGCGCTTCTTGTACTCCTCCCAGCAGTCGGCCATGGTTGCCACCCGCTGTGCCGGGGCCTGCGCCCACTGCAGCAGCGTCTGCTTGATGTCTTCGTTCTTGCCGGTGCTCAGGTCGAAGTGCTTGTTCTCCGGCGGATAGGCATGCGTGGCGAGCGCATCAAACTTCCCCCGGCAGTGCTGCAACATCCCGCCTGCCCAGTCGCGTTCCGAGCCGTACTGGACGAGAGGACTGCCGGAGTTGTCCACGATGCCTTGCCCGGTCGTCATTTCGTCGACGAAGCCGCCCGGAGCGATGATGTAGATCGACGGGTCGACCTTGCGCATCGCATCAGCGAACAGATTGTGCTTGATGACGTACTGGTCGAGCGCCATGTGGCCGAGCTGCCAATGGCCGTACATCTCGTTGCCCACGTTCCAATAGCGAACCTTGTAGGGCTCGGGACGGCCATTGGCGGCACGCATGGCGCCCCATTGCGTGCTCGGGGCGCCGTTGACGTATTCCACGAGCTCCGCACCGGAGCGCGGCTCGCCGAAGCCGGTATTGACGCACCACTCCGGTTCCACGCCAAGAATCTCCCGGCACATCTGCAACAGCTCGTCCACGCCGACATCGTTGGGCTGCACGGCGTGCCATTGGGGATCCATCACCGGCGGGCGCTTGTCGGGATCGCCGATCGTATTCTGCCAGTCGTAGCCCGAGACGAAATTGCCGCCCGGCATGCGCAGGATCTTGCAGTCCATCTCCTTCATCAGCGCCATGGTATCGGCGCGGAATCCCCTGACGTTGTCGGCCGGCATCAGCGACACCGCCCCGATGCGGAAGGTACCAGCGCCCTTGCCAACGATCTCGAGCCGGCCTTGGGTGGTATCGGCGCGGCACGCGAATCTCAGCGGGACCACCGACCAATCCCGGCCGCCAACAATGTGTACGGTCTGCCGCTCGTCCGCACCCTCGCCCCAGATCAAAGTCGCGGAAAGCTGCGCGCCGGGATCTGCTGCCAACACGGCGCGGCCGGTGTATCCCTTCCGGGCCAGCGACAGGCCGGATTGAGCGATGCCACGCGCACTTGTTCCTGCCAGATGCACAACGGGGCTCTGCCCACCGACATAAGGCGCGATGCGGTCCATGGTGATGCCGGAATCCGGGCCGACCGGCACCCACTTGTTCGGCGGCGGCATCATCCGGCGTGTAAGGCCCGCCGCTTGCGGCAGCGGCTTCGAGTCGACCGCATGGTAAAACTTGCGGTCGTCTAGCACCTCGCTCCAGAGGCTGTAGTTGATCAGATTCGCGATGTGCTCAATGAAGCCGCCATACATATAGTCCGAGATCGGGTGGCCCCGCTTGCTGGCGTCTACGACTGCGGACAAGCCACGTGAAGCCGCCGCCGCCGGCAGCGCCGACGTCAAAGTGAGAGCCAGGGAACCCTTCAGCGCCGTGCGACGTGATATGAGCAGGTCTTTCGTCATGGCTATCCCAATGAGTGCTCTCAGTAAGGCCTCTGATGCTGAGTGATCAGAGGCCACGCGTCGGTACGGAACGGACCGGCGGGCAAACCGGCACCGTTGAACAAGGTGGCTGCGGGATTGGACTGCCAGTCGTAGCGCACCTGCGTGGGATGCGGCACCTCCGGCGCGAAGACGATCACCGCCAGACCCCGGATGCGAGCTTCTGCCCGCTGCCATTTCCGATCCCGCCCGGCAATGATGAAGCCTTCCAACCTGCCTCCCTTCGCCACCAGGCCACCACTCGCATTCTTGAAGCGGAGCCGGATCGCATGCGCCAGCCGCGCGACCGACGCCACCGTCGGCCCGGAATCGACCACATGCTTGCCGTAGTAGCGGGCCAGCGCGCAGCGCGCCAGGCGCTCGCCTACCGGCCGCTTGTTTCCGGGATGAAGACTGTTGACATCGCCGGTATCGATGGTCACTGCGAGACAGGAATGGGGAACGGTCGCGGCCACTATCGACTGTGACTCCCGAATGTCTGCCCAGCCATCATCGGTGGGCGTGGCGCTGCGCGCGCCAAAAGCCGGCAGCTGCACGATGTAGAAGGGAAACTCGCCCTGCCCGAAAAGCCGCCGCCAGCTGGCGATCACCGCCGGCAGCAGCTTGCGATACTCATACCCGCGCGGCGAGTTCTGTTCGCCCTGGTACCAGATGGCACCGGTGATCGTCAGCGGCGCGATGGGCACGAGCATGCCGTTGTAGAGAACCGTGGGCATCACCGGCCAGTTGGCGAAGTGAAGCGGCATGGGATGCGGTGGGCGCGCATCGACACTGACCCTTCCCTGCCACGCGCCGGCGAGCGGAATGACGGTGTGATCTGCGAGAGTGAGGCGCAAATCCGCAGGCTTGCCGAGGAAGCCGCCGTCGGGCTCCGTCTTGAAGACGCGGATGGCGATCAGGTTGCGACCCTGTTTGAGCAGATCCGCAGGAATGTCGTAGATGCGGGGATGCTCCACCCAGGCGCTGGCGCCGACCAGGATTCCATTGACGTATACCGAATCCATTCGCTGGACTTCGCCCAATGAGATGAGCGTCAGCCCCTTGGGCGGCCGATGCGGCAGGGTGATCTCTTTCCGGAACCAGGCGACGGCGGGCATGATCGGAACCCCGAGCTCGGCGAAGCCGCCCGGAAGGTTCACGGTCTTCCACCCGAAGTCCTGGTAGCCGGGAGAATTCCATTTCTGCTTCAGTCCAACGTCGTATTGATCATACCAGGGCATGACATAGTTGCCGTAAGGGGGCTGACCCCCGCTCGCGAACTCTGCGAGCTTTGCCAACGGGATGTCGTAATCATGAAGCGGCCGAAGAGCCGCAGCGCTGGCCCAGGTCTCGCCGGCGGAGCCGCCAACGGAGTCCACGACCAAGCCTACCGGAACATGGGTCTCCTGCTCGAGCTTGCGCCCAAAATAAAAGGCAACGGCGGAAAACTCTGCCGCCGTCTGCGGCGAAACGACCTTCCAGGTTCCCTCGAGGGCGTGGGTAGGCCGGTAGGCAGTGTGCTCGGCCACCGTGAAGTAGCGAATGTCCGGGTACTCCGCTTCCTTCGCGAGCTCCACTGCGTTGTCGGTGAAGCGCAGCGGCAGCTCCATGTTGGATTGGCCCCCGCAAACCCACACATCGCCCACCATCACGTTGCGGAACTCGACCGTCCGCCGTCCCCCGGTGATCTTCATGGTGTACGGGCCGCCCGTTGCCGGTGGGGAAAATTTCAACTGCCAGCGCCTCTCGGGTCCCACTATGCCGCTGACGATCTCCCCCGCTATCTGCAGGTGGATCGACTCCCCCGGTGTCGACCAGCCCCAGATCGTGTCAGGCTTTCCCCTCTGCAGCACCATGTTGTCGCCGAATATCGCGCTGACGAGCGGCAGCGACTCTGTGGTCGCTCCATCGCTGCTGCCCGCCGGCCCGCCGTGCCGAGCCGGCCTTGAGACGCAGCTCGCGCCGGCCAGGAGACTCGCCAGCACGGTCAAAAGCAAAGCCGGCGTGAATTCCTTCCCTCTCATCGCGCTCTCATGCTCTCAGCGGCGGTTGCAATCTCAGGCGCCCCATTGGATCACGGCATACGACCGCGGCGGCAACTCGAGGCCTGTTATGGCGCCACGCGTCACAGGTCGTGGCAGCTTTGTCGGATGCACGCGACGCGGAGTGCCGAAATCATTGCGGGCCTTGAGATCATCGCCGGTGAGCACGAGAGCCACTTGCACGGGACCGGGAGCCCTGTCTTCCCAGACGATCTCGATCGGGCGTGCGGCCGAGAGGTCGCGATTGAGAATGAACAGTGCAGTCTCGCCGCTGCGCCGCGAGACTGTCGCCGCGGCATCGATGAAGGGCACGGGCTTCGCATCAGGCAGCTCGTAAGTCGGAGCCGCCACCAGAAGATCCAGCACCGAGCCACGTGCGAGCTCGAGAGCCCACCGGTAGGGGAAATAGGTGGTCTGAAGGAAGAGTCCCTTCCGGTCGGTCATGATCGGAGCATGCACGTTCACGAGCTGCGAGAGACACCCGATCCTCACGCGGTCCGCGTGCCGCATCAGGGTATTGAGCAGCCCGCCGACGAGCAGCGCGTCCTCCAGGTTGTAGTTCTCCTCGCGCAGATGTGGTGCGACCTGGCGCGCTCCGTCGTTGACGAGGTTGCCGTACAGGACGTTCCACTCATCGTACGAGATCCACAACGTCTTCGAGGACCGTTTGCGAGCGCGCACATAATCGCAGACGTCAACTGTATCGCGAATCTGTTGCTCCATCTCGAGATTGAGCGCCACGTGCTTCTCGCTGCGCTGACTCGCCTGACCGGGCGCCGCCCCGAAGTAGCCATGTATGGAGACCGCATCCACATGTTCGTAGCAATGATCGAGCACCTGTCGATCCCACTGAAGATAGGTCGGCAGCCCCGTCCAACTCGAGCCGCAGGCGGTGAGAAACACCGAAGGGTCGACGGCTCGCATGCGCTGGGCGGCATCAGCCGCCTTCCATCCATACTGATCGGCGCTCATGTGGCCGATTTCCCATGGCCCGTCGAGCTCGTTCCCCAGCCCCCAATAACGCACCCCGTAGGGTTGGGAATGCCCGTTCTTGCGACGCAAGTCGCTCCAGCGCGTGCCCCCGGGAAGATTGCAGTACTCCACGAGCGCGGCGGCCTTCTCGGGTGTGCCGCTGCCGAGGTCCACGGTCATCAGCGCTTCGGCGCCCGCAGCCTTGCACCAGGCCATGAACTCGTCGGTGCCAAAGCGATTGGTCTCGATCGTGTTCCACGCCCCATCGAGTACCCGAGGTCGCTGCCGGACCGGGCCGACGCCATCGAGCCAGTCGTACTGCGAAAGGAAGCTCCCTCCGGGACCCCGAATGAGAGGCACGCCGAGCGCACGCACCGCCGAGAGAACGTCTGTCCGAAAGCCCTGCGCATCCGCCAGCGGCGAGCCCGGATCAAAAATGCCGTCATAGATGGCACGGCCCAGATGCTCGAGAAAAGAGCCGAAGACCGTCCGGTGAAGCGGGCCGATGCTCCTACGGGAATCGATGTAGATCCGCGCCGGGTCCTCTGGTGGCGCAGCGAATGTCAGGCGGCTGCGTAACGCGCCCGCGGGCACCGCAAGACTCGCAACCGATGCCCGGCGGAGAAATCGGCGTCGGGAAGATGAGAACACCGTCGCCCCCCCACCTCATTCGCGAGCAGCGCGAAACAGTCTCGGAGCGAAATCGTTCAAGTCTCGGCGCCAAGTCAGCCACTCATGCGCCGTGCCGGGCGACTGGTAAAACACGTGCTCGATATGAGCCTGCACGAGGTCCTGCTGAAAAGCCATGAGTCCGCGATGGATCATCTCGACCTCCTTGGTGCCGACGCCGAGCCAGAGCAAGTGCACGCACCTCGCGAACGTGGCGGGATCGGCGAACGCTCCAGTGTGGACGCCGTGATCACCATCTGGTCGCGCGTGCGGTCTTTCACAAGTGTTTGGTAGCGCTACCGTTGTGGTTTCGAGTATCGTCTTAGTCATTCAATCATGTCAAGCAGATACACGGATGAGTCGGTTGACATCGCGACCGGGCTTCTCATGGCCGCCATTCACGCCGCGGGGCTCGTCTCGCTGACCCACACCCCGAATCCGATGAAGTTTCTGAACGATATTCTGGGGCGCCGCGGCGACGTGGAGCGGCCTTATAGCGTATTTCTCGTTCTAATTTGAAATGAAGTTGCGGCTCCGCAATTCGTGGCCTCGCCGGGAAGGTTTTCATCGCCAGAAACAGTACGCCCCTGCCTCGTGCAGTCCCGCGGCGCGGCCAACAGAGGGCTTACACCAATGGACGTGTTGAGGGGGCATGAGCCGCTACGCGGGGTCCGCGTCTTACTTCGAGTCCAAAACTCAATTTCGCTCGCCGCTGAAGCCATAGCTCACACGTAGTTCGATGGTCCGGGGACGATTGACCGTCACGGCCTTGTACCATAGGTAGTAGCTCGCAAAAAGTTGAGCACGCGCATCGGTGAGGTTCACTCCATAGAGCTGCACGAGCCAATCATCTTTGCCTATACCGACGGCCGCTTCGTAGGTCGTGAAAGGCGGCAGGTCGTAGCTCGCCTGATCCGGCTGCAACACACCGGTGAACGAAAGCGAGTGGGATTGGTGCACTGCGCCCACTTGGATGAAAGCCTCGTAGTTCTCGAGCAGGAGCTCGTAGCGCGCCGTGATGTTGCCCTGGAAGGCCGGCGCACCGGGGAGCGGACTCCCGAGAGTCCCGAGTGGATTCGGCAAGGGTCCTGTCGCAGTGCGCAGCGTGCTGAAATCGATCGGGGTCCCGTCGTTCCAGTAGAGGGGTGCCTCTTTGATCAGCTCGCCGTGATTCCATGCAGCGCCACCGTCGATGGTAAGGCCGCCTATGAGGCTTGCTGCGACTGCGATTTCAACGCCCCGCACGCGGTAGTCGCCGCCGTTGAAGATGTCGCCGCCGGTCAGCGTCGTGGTGGGATTGACTTGCGCGTTATTCCAATTCTCCTGATAGAGCGAACCATTCCACGCCATGCGCTGCTCGAACCAGCTCGTTTTCCAGCCGATCTCGTTGTTTGTCAGATTGTCGGGTGCGTAGGAGATCGGTGGCGTCCAACCACCGTGCATACGCGCCTGCTGCTGGTAATCTGCGGGGCCCGCGTACAGGGGTGACTCAATCGACGGGCCAGCGAACCCGCGATTGAATCCACCCGGACGAAAACCCTGCGACCAGGTGTAGTAGATGAGCACATCCGCGGCCGGCTTCCAGCTGAGATTCGCCCGGCTTCTGAACCCGGAGTAGGTCCGGTCGAGCCCGAGCGCATCGAGATCCACGGCATAGCGATTGATGCACGGATCGGGCACCGGCGCAGCTTCGGGGTTGAGTAAGCTGCAGCCGATGCTGCCCACGGTGGAACCGACCTCGGAGGTGCGGGCACGGAAGTAGCGCGTGCCGGCGGTCAGCGTGAGTGTCTGTGGTATCAGATCGAAATCGACGGAAAGGTATGCTGCCTTCTGAGTGTAGCCGCGCGTGACATCGTTGAAGAAGCCATCGCCCGGCTGCCGGGGGTTGGGATTGTTCGATGTCACGGGTCCTGGTACGAATATCGCACCGGCAGGCAGGGTGCATAAGCAGCCCCGTTGGCCGTCGGCTTCCCAATAGCCGGTCGGTGGCGCGATCGGGTTGAAGTAGGGAATGGCGGTCAAATAGGACCAATCCCCCTCGTCGTAGATTTTGTAATCCTCGTAGAACAGGCCGCCAACGGCGCGCGCCCGCCAGTCATCGGGCGTGGTCAGGCGCAGCTCGTGGCTCTGGTGCGTGTTGCGCTCGAGGTCGCGCCATACGGAGCTCGGGCTGAAACATCGTGCCGTAGCCGCCGTCGTCCCCGTGTTGACGCATTGGTAATAGTCCGCGTACGCCCCGCCGTGCGCGTAGTTCGTGTAGTCCTGCACCTGATCCACTGTGCGCGCGAGGTAGGAGCCGGCATATAGAGCCCGGAGCGGGCCGAGACGACCCTTGATCGTGAGTGCGGTATTCTCGAAGCGGTCCTTGTCGTAGGAGGGGTTGAATAGTTGCACGGTAAGATCCGGCTGCGGCTGTCCGGCCCAGTTGCTTGCCGCCTCAGTGGACACACCATCCGCCTCGATGCTTTGATAGGACTGCGCGAGCAACGCGCTCCAGTCGTCATTCAGTTGGGCCAGCGCCTCCACGCGTATTCCGCTGTAGGTGACCGGGTTGATATCCTTCGCCACCAGCGCGGAATTGTTGATGACTACGCTGTTCACGGGGACCTGGCCACCGGCACCGGCCGCCTGAATGCTGGCGTCCGCAGAACTGCGGATAAAGGTGGCCGGGATGTTATCGATATACCCCCCGCGCTTTTCGCTATAGATTACGCCCCGCAGGGCCACTCGACCGGGAATCACGGGGACATTCAACATCGCTTGCAGCGCGCTGCTGGGTGCACCGTCCGTCGTCGTCGCATACCCGGCGTCGACCGTTGCTTCGGTCACGTTCAATTTTGGCCTGTTAGTAATGTAGCGCAGAACGCCCGCCTCTGCTCCCGCCCCGAACAGCGTGCCCTGGGGGCCCTGTAGCACCTCGATGCGCTGCAGGTCGGCGGCGTAGACGTCCAGATTTCGCCCGGGAAGCTGAGCCGATTGTTCATCGAGATAGACCGCGACATTGGGGAAGGTTCCCGCGCTGCCGGCCGCCTGAATGCCAGTTTCCCCCGTGCCGAGTCCGCGCATGTAGATGTTGTTTTGCGCAGGCCCGACGCCGTGCACGGTGACACCGGGCAGGTACATCGCGAGGTCTTCGAAGGTCGTCACATTGAGCCCGCTGAGCGTGGCGTTGGTGAGGACCTGGATGGTCATCGGGACGTCCTGGACGGATTCGGTCCGGCGGTCGGCGGTCACGATGACCGCGGACTCCGTCTCCGCGGCCGTGCTGAACAGGGTAGCCTCTGCGCGCGGCACGGGCGCGAGGATACGGACGCTGCTCGGAGTCAGTTCCTGGATACGAAGTCCCGTTCCCTCGAGCAGCTGCGTAAGTGCTTCGCGGGCGGGGAGCCCGGCCTTGACGGGCTTGGATCTCTGATCGCGGATGAGGCCAGAGACATAGGCGACCTGCAGACCCGTCTGTTCAGCGAACGCGGCAAGCGCCTGCGCAAGAGGTTGCGCTGGAATATCTGCGCTGAGCCTCGCGGATGGGATCTCTTGCTCCATGGCCGTCGACGCATGAGCCAGGGCTACCGGCGCGCAAATCGAGAGTGCCCGCAGCACGCCGGATACAACGGCCGCAACCTGGTTCGATGGGTGGTGGGGCAAGCGGGTGCCCATCAACCCTCTGCGCGCTTTCTGTGTGCTGACTTCGCAAGGTTAATGCAGAATAGACCGGAGCGTCCATCGCCGCTGTAGCAACCCCTACTTTTGGGATACGCGAATGTGGGTGGCCGTCTCTTTGACGTGCACGTTGTCGAGGCTGCGCAGGAAGGCGATGAACGCCTGCTCATCGTCAGTGGCGAACACCCCGCTGATCTCGAGATTCCCAAGCCCGGGCGTCGCGATCTCGATCGGTTTGACCGCATAGCGATTGATTTCGGCCGCCGCGCGCGCAAGCGGCTCATGCTCGAACACGATCTGCCGGTGAAGCCATGCGGTGCAGCGCTGCGCGTCCGCGGCCACCGCTGCAGCCGGCCACTCGCCGGTCGCTACGCTGATCTGCTGGTTGGCGCGCACCGCGACAAAAGGCGACGCGCCGCCCTGCCCCGAGTCGGCGCTCGGCCCTGGACGTGTTCCAGACAGTGCCACCTCCACCTGCCCCTCCTGCACCGTAACCAGGGTCGAGCTCGCCCTTAAGCGCACATCGAATTGAGTGCCGACGTCAACAATCTCGGCCGAGCCGGCAAGCACTCGAAACGCTCGTTGCGGCTCGTGCGCCACTTCGAAGTCGACCTCACCCGAGGTGAGCACGACCAGCCGCTCGGTGTCGCTGTAGCGCACTGTCACCGCGCTGTTCGTGTTCAGATGCAGCACGGAATCGTCGGCAAGCACATAACTGTGCTGCTCCCCGTGACGCGTCTGAAAATGAAGCGCGCCAGATGCGACCTCATTCGTTCTAAGTGCGATCGACCGCCATGCGATCAGGAAGGCCACACACACGACGCCGAACAAGGCCACCGCGACGGCAGCGCGCTGCCAGCGCTCCAATAGCGACTCGTGCAGACTCCCGATGAGACGGGACCCGAAAGTCTGACCGGTGCCCTCCTCCATCGTCTGTGCAGCTGCCACGATGGCCTCGACGGAGTCCCCTGACGCGCTGCGTGCCTGCCGCAGATCGCGCACGACGCCTGCCACCAGGATGTACTCCTCTACATGCACGGGCGACGCCTTGAGCCAGTCGACAAAGGCAGCACGCTCTTTATCGCTGAGGCCGGCGCGGTTGGTCACGAACCAGTCCGCCGCCTGCTGGGCGATGAGGTCCCGTACTCGTTCCTTACTGCCTGTGAGAGTGCTCATAGGTGTTCACCCCAGCCGTGCCATGCGTCGGCGGCAATGCAGCAGGCCCTGAGTCAGGTATTTCTTGACCATGTGGGTCGACACACCGAGGCGCAAAGCGATCTCCTCGTAGCTCAAGCCATGCCAGTACTGCAGCTCTACCGCCGCACGGCACTTGGGCGACAGCTGTTGCAGCACCTCGCGTAGTCTCCGGATTCGCCGTTCCGCGTCGACTGCACCGCCCGGCACGGGCAGCTCGGCGAGCTGCTCCGCCACGGCGGGGTCGTCCACGTCGACTGACTCCCGGTCGCGGCGCTCGAGATGCGCGTGCTCCCTGGCGAGGTTGCTGGCCACCGTAAAGAGGTACGCCTCGGGATTGCGGATGGCCCCGAAATCGCGCACGCGCAGCAGCCGCACGTACGCCTCCTGGGCCAGATCCGCGGCGTCGGAATGGCGCCGCGTACGCTGCAGCAGGAATGCCCGCAGCGTATCGCCGTGCTGTGCAAACAGTCGTTCCAGCAACGCTTTCTTGGTTTCGGCCATCGACCTTCAGCATTCAATTCGAATTCGCGGAGCCTCACCAATAGCCAGGAGTCCCTGGCGGTGTGTTCGGGTACCAGAAAACGTCTCTCCCCGACCGTCGGGCCGCTGACGCGACGGCCGCTCACGGAGCGGTACCCGATTTCGAGCCCGCAGGCTCGTATCAACGCACTGCATCGTAAGAGTGCTCGCTACACAGCTCCCAGATCAATACCGCTTCACGAAGAAATCCATATGCACACCAAGACATACCTGGTCCGCACCTGCCCCGTATTAGGCGCCGCGCTTGTCTGCATGCTGTTCTCTGGCGCGCTGGCAGCGCAGGATCGCATGGTCACCGTCGCCGTGGTCACCGTCGCCGCGCGGGTCAACGCAAAGGGGCTCGATCTGACGCGGATGAAGGACGCGCACACGTTCTACACACGACTCGAGAAGGCCGCTTGGGTCGTCTGTACCGGCGGCGACCGTGTCGATCTCGTACCCGTCGATGATTCTACGGGTTGCTATGAAAAGGCCCTCGCAAGCGCCATTCGCTCGGCGAAGGCGCCGCTGATCACTCAGCTCTATCTGAGCACGCACACGTTCGCAGAGGCCGTCGCGCAGGGCATCTATAGCCCGACGCAAATGGCGGGGCGGTGAAAAAAAGGCGAGCTCCACCGGAAGACGATCCTGCAGCCTGGGCGACACCCGGTACGACCTGCCGGTCCGTTGACATGCGAATCAGCCCATCAACAATCAACCCTTTCTACCCATGGTCGGCTAGCGATCTGCCGTCATGTGGCGGGCTTCTGCGATTGTTCGATCAGCTGAGCGAGCCTAGCGTCGAAGACAAACGACACAGGGCCGGAAATCACCCACTTCCATTGCCAATCTGGATGCCGGGAGTTGATCATCAGATTGTACTCTCCCGGCGTCACGGCACTCGGCACCAAGAGCGCCGGGCTTTTCCGCTCATGCCACCAGCTATCACCAATTGCCTGCGCGGCCGGCGTGGGCTCGTCCCCGTCCCAGCCATGGGGAGGCACGGGCGCGCTCTCGATTGCAGCGTCGGGAACATCAAGGGCGTATAAGACATGCGGCTCGAGTGCATCAAAACGCTTGTAGTGCACCAGACGCTCAAGAATCGCCAATGAAAGACTCTGAGCGGCGTAATCGAGATGGCGACCGGCGGTGTGCCAGCAGCCATCCACCGAGAACCCGCTCAAGCCCCCAAAGGCAGCCCGGCTTGTGCGCCCGAACTTGCGCAGGACGATTCGCCAAGCCTTCACGGCTCAATGCTCAGACTGGCACACCGTGCATCATCGCGCGCAGGAGTCTCTCCACCTTCTGCGCGCCGAGGTCTGTGGCTAGCATCTCAAGCGGCGCCCGACCGCCCAGACTGCGATCCGCAGCGCCCAGCCATTCGGCCACTGCAGCATCCGAGGAGAAGATCTCCCGAGCGAGACTCCGAACGCGCACGATCCTGTAGAGGCGCTCAGACTCCGCAGTGGAGAAGCGCTCGTGCTTCTTTTCACGGTCCGTCATCGTACGCAGCACGAGCTTGAGCGCCTTTATGATTCGTGCTTTCGGCAAACCAAGAGCGGTCGCGATTTCTCCGAGCGCGCTACTCGGTAGCCCGCGCTCGAGCACCTCAATCTGTTCACCAAGCGGACGTTCGGTGAGGGTCAATACGCTCATGGCAGAATTGCTCCTTGTTACGCGCAAAACTGCCACGATCGAAGCGGCTCGTCAAGGCGGCGGAAACGACCAGCGCTTTCCTCTCACAGGCGGAGGTCGGTAGCGGATCAGCGCGCATCACCCTGTACCGGCACAGCTCACCACTCCAGGGATAGCAATTGCGGTAGCCCGCCTACCTTCGCGAAAATCTCCCTTCTCGATCAGCAGCTTAGAGGGCAATTCGCGTCCAATCCGGGGAGCCAATTCATTTATTCTTCAAGGTGTTGTGATAATTACATCACCTTGTTTCGGACGCGAGCTTCGCGAACTTGTGGAGCGGCCTCGCGCCCGAAATCCTCGCACCGAGCGAATCAATCATCGGGCGCCGGACGAAACGCGAAGCTTGACCGTGTCTCCGGTCGGCTGCCGAAGCTCCCACTCTCGCCAGGCCTCGCCTGCCTGGCGAGGCAATTTCAGGATCGCCTCCCGGGCCTGGTTCAGACGATACTTGAGCAACGGCTGCAACGCCAATAATGCGGTCGCGGCCTCCTTCTCCTCCAGCGTCTGGGCCAGGGCGGTGTCGCAGAACATTTTGAAATACTCGGCGTACCACTCCTCGTAAAGCTGCAGCGGCCCCTCCATGGCCTCATCGTGCATGAGCTCGTCAGCGAGAAAGCGTGTACAGAGGTAACTCGAATTGGAGCGCAGATAATTTCCGTGCTCGGCCACCACGCTGCTGGCGTAATCCCGGGGCCCGTAAAACAGCGCAAACAGCTGCTGCCGACGTACGCCCACGACGTTTTTATCGTGCAGGTACCCAAACAGAGCCTTGCGATGAATGAGACTGAAGGTGGAACGTCTCAGGGCGTACATCTGTCGCTCGAGCCTCGCCTGCTCTGACACGCCCCGGATGAGTCGGTCGTGATCCGATAGCCACCGCTGATAGGCGAGCGGGTGCTCCAGAATGCGGCTGGCGAGCAACTGCTGCTCGGGCCTTCCGCACCGAGCCGTCGCTTCTACGCAGCGCTCAGACTCCTCCATGAGGCGCTCGTGCCTATAGGCCCGCTCGAACATTCGCTCACCATCGCGATTGATTGGTTTTGAGCGCCCGTTCGATGGCGGGCCGTTTTGTGTGGTAAGTATGTCGCATCGTCGGCTACGGTACAACACCTGCCCTGCGGGCGGATGCCGTACCCCTCCTTCTTGGCGCCCCGAGCCGCGTGAATGAGCCTGCGCCCGGCAGAGCAATTTGCTAGCCTGATTCAGCTTGGCGCAACGGTTGACCACTCACAATGAAGCACTCCCAAAGGTCCCGAGCGATACCCCACGGCCTGTTTCGGGAAGAGCTCATCGGATCGGCCCCGGCACGGACGACCGCCACCATTTTCAAGAATCTTCCACGAGTCAATCGCGGCGAGCTGATCGCGGATGATCCCGTCCGTCATTCACAGGCTACACGCCTTACCATCGACCGAAACCAGGGCAGCGGCGTGTGGGAATTCTACCGGCTGCAGAGCGACGTCTATGTCGTTGCCGCCGATTGCGTGTACGACACGGCTCGCGTCGAGACTGTTCCCGGAGAGGGGCTGGTCGAGTTTCACCTGCGCGTGAGAGGGGAGCTGAACCTGCGGCTCGCGGGAGAGGCCCGGGAAATTACCGTAACGGGCCCCCAGCTGTTGATTCTGTACCAGCCGCCGGGCGTCGATTACTCCGAGGAGGTTGTGCCGAATCTTCAGGACACCTGCGTGTCTCTTTACTGTAAGCCCGAGTTCATTTCTGATTTGGTGCGCCGCAACGGCATCGGCGGCTGGCCGATGCTGGATGAGATCGAAGCACACGCTCAGCCGACGATCCTGTGGAAACTGCTCCCACTTTCAGTCAACCTGGTGTTCGTCGCGCACAGCCTGCTGGACAACCCGTTCCGCAAGGGTGTCCGCCTGCTGCACGCGGAAGCGAAAGCACTCGACCTGCTGTGCGATGTTCTGCATTCCGCGGAGCTCGGGGTGAGCGGCGGAGCAACGTTGAGCGAGCGTGAGCTGCGGCAACTGGAAGCCGCCCGCCGCATCCTGACCAGCCAGCTCGGCTTCTCCCGGACAATCAGCGACATCGCGAGTTCCGTCGCAATGAGTCCGTCCAAGCTCAAGCGCATGTTCAAGGCCCGTTACGGCGTTACGGTTTTCGATTACGGGCTGGAGTGCCGCATGCGGCATGCGGTCGAGCTGCTACGAGGGCCTCGCTTGTCCGTCGGACAGGTCGCACACGCCGTCGGCTACCGACATCAGACGAGCTTCGCGGCGGCGTTCAAGGAGCACTTCGGGTTCTCTCCGCGCGATGCAAGGACGAAGATTCGCTGAGCGACCCGGTTCTCGTCTGTTACTGGCGCCAGCCGGAGGGCGCACCCGGCGGCGCATCGCGCGCGATCGCCGCGGCAATCGTCTCGATGAGTTGCGCATTGGTCATGCCGCCATTCCACCCGTGCGGCTTCTCCGGGCGGCCGTAGACGAACGTGCCCGAGTAGTGGGGGCCGACCGTCGCCTGCATGAATGCCTGCAAGTCATACACGCCGAGGTTGAGATAGAAGGTATCCATGTCGCCGACGTACACGTGAATCTTGCCCGTCAGCTCGGGCCCGATGCGGCTCCAGTTCTGCCGTAAATAGGCTGTGATGTCGTAGCCGTGATCACGCGCGTACTCGACCGCGGAGCGATCGATGACCCCGGTGCGTGCATTCCAGAGCGGAACGGGGTAACCGTCGGCGCCGATCGGGCCGAAGGTGGCGAAGAAAATATCGAACTGGCCGCCGCTGCGCCCATCGCTGCCGAGGACGCGCTCGTATTGACTCATCTCGCGCACAGTGACCAGCGGTTGCCCATCCGGCTGTCGCATCATATAGCGTTCGACCTGCTGCCATTCGCCGCCGAACGGCGCCGCGAACGCGTTGGGATCGTCGTAGAGATCGATCATCTGGAAGTGATGGAAATCCAGAGGATCAGGATAAAAGGTCCAGGTGCCGCCAAATAATTTCGGGTATTTGACCTGCAGATCGAGAGACTCCCACCCGCCGGTCGAGCCACCGGTCAGTACGCGCGCATAAGGCTCGCGGATGATCCGGAAATGAGTCTCGATGTAGGGAATGAGCTCCTGAGTGATCGCGTCTCCATAGGGACCATTGTTGACCGAGTTCACGGCGTAGGAGTCATCGTAGTACGGCGTCGGGTGCTGGAAAATGACCACGATCATCCGCGGGAAATGCTTGCCGCTCCAGGATTTATAGAACCGATATCCGGATTCCATGCCGAGGACCGACAGGGATTTCACGCCAAGAATGGACGCCAGCTGCCGATCCCGGGCCTTCGATTGGTCCGCGCTGTCGGTCGTGAAGCCAAACGGAGGTGCGAGCGTAAAATGAGTCTGATCATAGAGCACCGGATAATTCAGGCCCGGATGCTGAGCGTAGCCGGCAGGGAGGAGCACCGTCGCTCCCAGGTACATGGGATGGCCCCAAAAACGCGTCAGCACAGGGCTTTCAATCTTGATGTGCTTGACCCAGACCGTGTCCGCGGGCACCTCGACCGGCGGGATCACCTGGTTCAGACTGAGGCGAATAGTAACTCCGCCGGCGGGATCGATATGCACCAACTGCACGGCACTGTACAGATTGCCGGGCGAGCGATCTGACTTCTGGCCCTCCCACTGGTCCATGTGGGCCCAGATGGTGTGGCCGTCGGAACGGCGAAACTCCGTGTAGATGTTGACCAACCCTTGGACGTAGTAATTTCCGGGCGGCAGCTTCGCCAGGCTCGTCACCGGATAGCCGAGCGTGCCGGCATCTATCACCGCCGTTTGGCCCGGCCGCAGGGCCTGCACGTCGGCGCCGAAGAACGGCGCCGCTCCCCACCAGGCGCCCGCCTGCAACCGCGGCTCCGGCGTGGCGCTCCGGCTCACGAACACGAAAACGCGGCCCGTAATCGGACCGGCATGTGTGCCGGCGGGAAACGAAAGCTCGAAGCGCGGCCCGGAGGCGGCGCTGGCATGGCCGCAAACCACCAGCAGCGCGAGTCCAAGCGCAAGCGCCCGGGCCATGAGCAGACGCGCCCGATCAGATATATTCATATTGGTGTCTCCTAGCCTCGGGGTCACTGCGGCTGCCAATTCAGTTGCCAAGGGCCGGCAGCGTGACGTACGAAGCATGACTCCCCCCGTGATAGATGCTTATATCGGCGACGTCAAACTTCACTCCCGCCTCGTTGTCGCCCCCCGTGTTCAGATTGCGCTCCAACAGTGGGAAATTGCTGCTGGTGATCTGAATGCGAATTCGATGTCCGCGCCCGAAGCGGGTCGCGGTCACGATCCCTTGCAGATTGACCAGGTAAACCTTGCCGGGGGTCATCAATTCAGGGGAGCGGAAGCCGTCCCGATAGCGCAACCGCAATACTTCATCCCGGACGTTGTATGCCCGCCCGTCCGGGAAGACGTCCACCAGCCGCAACATCAAGTCGGTGTCCTTCACGGAAGTCGATACGTAAAGTTTGGCGGTTACGTCTCCTACGACATCCAGATTGTTTTGCAGGGGCGCCGACGTATATACCAGGACGTCGTGTCGCTCGGCGACAGGCTTCTGGTCCGCGATGATGTTCGGCTCAAAGTAACGGTTGGTCGTCTGGACCGGATCGGCGGGATCGTAGCGATAGCTGTCCCTTCCGCCCCGTCTGGGCGAGCTCGCCTCCAGCATGCCATCGCCGAACACGGAGTTCGCGCCGCGGCTGCTGTTGAGGTAGAGCCTGTGCGCGACCGCCGGCGGCGGCCACGAGTCGGCGGTGAGCCATTTGCTTGCGTTGATCAGGTAATACTCGACTTTCGGTCGAGAGAGCGCGCCATCGTGCTCCCCCTTCAACCAGTGATTGAACCACTGCATATAGACCGCGTTATAGTCGAAGCGCGCGTCCCCCACATCTTCCTCGCCGACCATGGTGTGCGCGGTTTCCGTTCCCATCATGCAGTGTCCGGTGGGCCCCATGACCAGGAACTGGTTGGGCACCCGGCTTTGCTCATACTCGAACTCCTTGATCTCCGGCCAGGTGCCGATATCGTGCCAACTGGAGACGAGCAGAGCCGGCTCGCGCGGATGGTCGTGCATGGTCAGCGCTTCTTCATGCTGCCAAGCCAGGTCCCCCGGGGAACGCTGGATGAACGTGTCCCAATCGGAGGCCGGCGTGCCGATGGTCTGCAGGATGTCCTTGACGGGAAGGTGCCATACCGCAGGAAGCAGCGGCATATCGGGCGGGTTTTGCCAGGTCTGCAGGTAGAACTGCATCAGCCGTGAGCGCTCGCTGTCGGATAGGCTCTTCGGAGGCTGCAGGCGGTGGATCCACGCCCACGAGTGGTACCACGGTACGAACTCGAACTCTGGTATTCCCCCATCGTAGAACAGCCCCTGATCCCACGCCCCGGGAAACTGGCCAATCCCCGCGCCCGCCGCCTTGGGTGTCGTAGCGACCAATCCGGGCGGGTTCGCCGCGGATAGAGCCATCTGATTCTCGGCCGGCGAGGAACAGCCGTAAGTCGCGACCCGCCCATTGGACCAGGGTTGCTTGGTGACCCACTCCACCGTGTCGTAGCCATCGAGGCGCGCATTGGAGAGATAGTGGTAGTCGCCTTCCGACGGAAAGGCTCCCCTTTCGTTCTGCACCACGACCGCGTATCCGCCGTCTATCAACTCTTGCAGCAGCTGCAGGTCGGATCCGTGTGTGAATGTGCCGCCTTTCGGGTAGGGGGTACGCACCAGAACCGTGGGATAGGGCCGTTTGGCATTTTTCGGCAGCAGAATATCCGTCGACAGCCGCAGGCCGTCTCTCATGGGAACCATGACTTGCGGCCAATACTGGACGCTGCCGGCCACGCCCGCCGCAGCCACCCAGGACTCGCCATAGACAGGGTACGGTTCGTTCTGCGGCAAGGCCGTCGCGGTGATGGCGAGAAACATGAGACCGCCAGTCGCGAGGCCGAACAGCGGCCCAACCCGACCCGAGCGCTCGCGGGGACGACGGAATATGATCATTTTCGTGCCTCAGAACTCGCGCTGCAGATCGAAACCCACCGTCCTCGGCCGATTCAACGACACCATACGGCTGTCCGGCAGATTGATGGCGTACGAGTTCGGCAGCGCTGTTTCGGCGTGTTTGTTGAGGAGGTTGGTCGCGAAAAACGACACCTGCCAGTTTCCAGTGTTGATTCCAACCCGGCCATTGGCCAGCGTGTACCCTCCGGTCGCATAATAGATGCTTGTCGGCACGAAGTTATTGTATTGCCGGCTGCTCGTGCTCATGTCCAAATGCGCAAAGCCGCTCACACCTGGACGAATGATCCTATGGTAGTCAATGGCCAGACTGCCCGTCCATTTCGGCACATTCTCCAGAGGATTGCCGGCCTCTCCCTGAGCGCCGACAACCGTCGAAGCGAGTTGGGCTTGAGTGAACGAGCCGCTCGCGGACACCAGCAGCGCCTGGCTGATGGCGTAATGGACCTGTAGCTCGGCACCTTTGCTGACCGCCGTGCCGAAGTTCCCGGTGAAGTCAAACCCGCAGACGGGCAGCAGTATGAGCTGCTGCAGGTTCTTCCATTTCATGTAGTAGACGGCCGAATCGACGCTCACCCCCAATTGCTCCGAAGTGACCTTCTCGCCAACCTCGTAGTCCCAGAGGGTATCCGGTCCATACGACCCCGTGGACGCTGCGCTCCGGTCGATGGCCGCCAGATCCCCGGCGCAAATGCCGGCCGGCACGCCAGCCCCGGTCGCGCCGGGCCTATAACCCTTTGCCGCGTTGGCGTACACCATGGCGTCCCGCGTCAGGTGATAGCTAACCCCCACCTTTGGCGTATTCCCATTCTCCTTGGTGTGATATATCTCGGAGCTCCCCACCGGACCGCCGTTGAAAACCCCATTCCCCTGGCTGCTGCTGGCATCCGTATGCGAAAACACGCGGTAACCCAGGGTGAGCTGCAGGGCGTGCGTGACACTGATGTCGAATTGGCCGAAGCCGGCCACGTCCTGAGTACGGTTGCCGGCGTCCTGAGTATAAAATTCCGTGTTTCCGAATGGAGTTCCAAACGCCGCGTTGTACCCCGGCAGGATGGGCTCGTCGAAGTATGCCGGCGCGTTCGAGCGCGAGTAATAGGCGCCGACCAGCCCCCGCACGCGACCGACGATCGCCGTCGCCCGCGCCTCCTCGGTGAATTGCTTCTGGTGGAAGTCGTTCCAGAACGGCGACGGGTAAACATAGGTTTGCGGGGCCGGCGAGAAATAGTAGTAACCTACCTTGGACTCGTCCTCCACCGCCTGGAAGAAGCTGTCATAGTACGAGGCATCGGACACGAGATGTACGCGTCCCACGTCGGCTTCTATCGGCAGCGCGAGCAGCGTGAATTCGTTGGCAACCGGCTCATTGGTGTCGCGCAGCTGCACGGGGTTGTCGAATGAACCCGGCGGATCGTCGAAGCTGAATGGCGCGCCTAAGTCCATGCGCTGATACATTATCGAGGGCGTAAGCGTCAATGACTGTAGCGGCTTGTACTCGAGCGCGATACGCGTTGCCGCGGTCGATTCCGTGTTGACGTCCTTATCCACCGGGGTGTCCGGAGCCGCTTCTAGAATATTGGTTGGATCTATTTCTTCCCGATCGATGTAACCGGAATAATTCCGGTACGTCGCACTTGCCCTGATGGCGGTGGTCGGGCTCAAGGGGACGTTGATCATTCCGTCGTATTCGTTGTTCAGACCACCTGCCTCGGTAAACGAACCCGTGGCCTTCAGGGTCGCGTCGAAATTCTGCAAATCCGGCTGTTGTGTTATGTACCTGACGGTGCCCCCCATGGAGCTGGCGCCATAAAGCGTGCCCTGCGGGCCTTCGAGCACCTCGACCCGAGCCAGATCGAACAGGACCGGATCCGGGTCATAACCATTTCCCGTACCATTCGGTACCGGGGTGTCGTCGATGTAAAAGCCGACTGTCGGCGCACTGCCGCCGGCCGACGAGATACCGCGAATGTTGATGATGTTTTGCCCCGGGCCAGCCGAGAAGACCGAGAGCCCGGGAACCGCGCGCGCGATGTCGGAGAGCGTCATCGCTCCCAGGTTCTGCAGCGCTGCGCTGGTTACCGCGGTGATGCCCATTGGAACGTCCTGAAGCGGCTGTGCCCGCTTTTCGGCGGTCACGATCACTTCCTGGAGAAGTCCCCCCGGGGAGGAAGCACTTGCAGTTTGCGTCGTCGGATCGGTTTGCGGGATCGCTTGCTGGGCGGATGCGATCCCGCTGGATAACAGGAGCCATGTACAACCGCCGAACGTGGCGGCTTGCGAGATGGCGGCCTTGAGTTTAGTGGCATTCATTTTCGTCCCCCGCTTCGTCCCCCCGCATCAAGAATACGCCGGCGGTCAGCGCGGTATTGAGGATAACGGTCTAAAAGCCGAGGCAAACAGGCCGCCACTTGAATCGTTGCGGCTCTGCCGCGCTAGCATGCTCCGTCGATCCGGGACTCCAGCAAAAAATAGCTCCCGGAATTCGGAGCCATCGATGAAGCGACAGCTCATGCTGATTATTGCGGTCTGTGCGGGCGCAGGACTCGCCCATATCGGCACGAGCGCCATGCCGTTCCAGATCGGGGCGCTAATGGACGGCACTCACCGCAGCGCGGCGCAGGCGGGCACCTTCGGATTCATCGAGGTCGGCGCGCTGGCTCTCGGCATGATTCTCGTCTCCGCGCGTGCGGATCGCCTCTCCACCCGCCCACTGGCTCTCATCGGCTGCCTGGTGGCAGCAGTTGCGAATATCGGCCTGTTCAGCGCCGCCTCGTTTCCATTGCAGCTGTCATTCGCCGCGTGCGCGGGCCTCGGGTACGGAACGATTTTTTCGGCCACGGTTGCCGCGGCGGCGGGCACTGCGGTCCCCGATCGGATCTATGCCATCGCAAACGGCGGCGCACTCCTCCTCATTGTCGCCTTCATGGCGGCAATACCTTTCGGAACCGCGCGCCTTGGGGCGCTGGGAGTCTTCGGGTCTCTCGCCCTCTTGATCACAGGCTGCTCCCCGTTCCTTCTCGGCTTGCGTCGGGCGCAACTTCCAGTCCTCACTCGCTTATCCGCCTGGCGCACCCCGGGAGCACCGGGCCTGCTCTTCGCTTGGATGATGGCCTCGTTCGGGACCACCGCGCTATATGCGTTCACGGAACGAATCGGAAAGAACATCCACATTCCTCAGGATGAGATCGCCTGGGTCTTGTCCGCCGGAGTGTTCGTGGGCGTCGCGGGCACCGGAGCCGCCGCCGTACTGACAGGTCGGATCAGCCGGAAGCTCGTGCTCAATATCGGGATGATCGGCAGCGGTGTCTCCTGCCTGTTTATTGGATTTGCCACCAGCCTCTTTTGGTTCGCCACAGGGATCTTCGTTTACTGGATCTTTTACATGCTCCTTTATTCCTATCTGCTCGGCACCGCCGCCATACTGGATCCCTCCGGGAGAGTGGGGACACTGGGTGGCGGCCTCGAGCGGCTTGGCTATGCGTTGGGAGCCGGCGCGGGCGGCATACTCGCCGAACACTTCAGTTACTCATCGACTGGCGTGCTCGGAGCTGTCGGATGTGCTTTGGGCCTTCTGTTTGGATTTCCAAGCCTTTTCCGTGTGTTGAGTCGGTGAGGCACGGTGCGCCTTTCAATTGTCACCCTCGCCCGTAATGCGGGCTCCTTCCACGAGAATTGGCCCGAGCTCTGGCGCAGTCCCGAGCCGAAGCCGCGCTACGATGTGCTCATCGTCGGCGGCGGCGGCCATGGGCTCGCTACCGCCTACTATCTTGCCCGGCACCATGGCATACGCAACGTTGCGGTCATAGAGAAAGGTTGGCTGGGAGGCGGTAACACGGGCCGAAACACCACGGTCATTCGCTCGAACTATTTCTATCCCGAGAGCGCGCGTATCTATGAGTTGTCGCTGCGACTCTATGAAGGCCTCTCACAGGAGCTCGGCTTCAACATCATGTTGAGCCAGCGCGGTATCCTCACGCTCGCCCACAGCACCCATCAGCTCGAGATGTTATCGCGCTGGCTGAACGCGATGCACCTGAACGGGATCGACGGGGAGCTGCTGTCGCCGCGGCAGGTCCGCGAGTGGCTTCCCCTTCTCAACCCGTCCCCTGCCGCCCGGTACCCGCTCAGAGGCGCGGTGCTGCAGCGCAGAGGCGGGATTGCCCGTCACGACGCCGTCGCGTGGGGCTATGCCCGGGCGGCCGATGCACTCGGAGTCGATATCGTTCAGAACTGCGAGGTCATCGGATTCCTGCGCGAAGGCGCTAGGGTGGTCGGCGTCGAAACGACTCGCGGCCAGATCCGTGCGCCTAAGGTCGCCCTCGCAGTCGCCGGCCATAGTAGCGTGCTCGCCGCCAAGGCAGGCTTCAGGCTGCCAGTGACGAGCTACGCACTGCAGGCATTCGTGACCGAGCCCTTGAAGCCGGTGCTCTCATGCGTCGCGATCTCCATGGCGACGGGAGCCTACGTCAGCCAGTCCGACAAAGGTGAGCTCGTCGTCGGCGGCGGTCTCGACCTATACCCATCGTATGCTCAGCGGGGTAATCTGCCGACTCTGCAGCGGGTCGTGTCTGGACTCCTCGAGCTCTTCCCCTCCTTCAGCCGCTTGCGGCTGCTGCGCCAGTGGGCCGGCATCGTCGATGTGGTCCACGACTCTTCCCCGATCATCGACCAAGCGCCGGTCGAAGGTGTCTATCTCAACTGCGGCTGGGGGACCGGAGGATTCAAAGCGATTCCAGCCGGCGGCGTCGTCTTCGCACACCTGTTAGCGACCGATCGCCCGCACCCCGCCGCGGCCGGCTTCACGCTGCGCCGCTTTGCCAGTGGTGCGTTGATTGATGAAGGTGCCGCGGCCGGCATCTCTCATTGAAAGCACACCCCGATGCTGCGCATTCCCTGTCCGTGGTGTGGCCCTCGCGATGAGCCCGAGTTTCACTGGGGCGGTGAGGTACCGATCCTGCGACCCGGGCCGCCCGAGACCGTGTCCGCGACCGCTTGGGCGGAATACCTTTTCATGCGCGACAACCCCAAGGGCTGGGTCCGAGAGCGTTGGGTACATGCTTTCGGCTGTCGTCGCTGGTTCATCGTGGTGCGCAACACGATAACGCACGAGATCCGGACCACCGGCAAGCTGGGAGACTCGCTGCCGGAGATCGCACCGTGAGCATGAACTCTCATCGGCTCGAGAGCGGCGGTCGCATCGATCGCAGCCGTCGGCTGGCCTTTGAGTTTGACGGCAGGCAGTACTACGGATTCGCGGGCGACACACTCGCCTCCGCACTGCTCGCAAATGGGGTACGCATCATCGGACGAAGCTTCAAGCTGCACCGCCCTCGCGGACTCATGGCGGCTTGGTCCGAAGAGCCGAATGGCATCGTACAGATCGGCAGCGGCGCGACAGCCGTTCCCAACCTCAAGGCCACTCAGATCGAGCTCATCGATGGCCTCAAAGCCCGCAGTGTCAACTGCTGGCCGAGCGCACGCTGGGACATCTTCGCCTTCCTCGGGCTCTTCGGGCGAATGATGCCCGCGGGGTTCTATTACAAGACCTTCAAGTGGCCGAGCTGGCATTGGTTCGAGCCAGTGATCCGCCGGGCCGCGGGGCTTGGGACCGCCCCGATCCGTCCCGACCCGGACCGTTACGAGGAGCGCTTCGAGCACTGTGATGTGCTGGTGGTGGGTGCTGGGCCCGCGGGGCTCGCGGCCGCACTTGCGGCCACTCGCGCAGGCGCTCGCGTAGTGCTGTGCGATGACCGGCCTATTCTCGGCGGTTCGCTGCAGTGGGAAGAGAAGGTGATCGATGGACGACCGGCGCTCGAGTGGGTCACAGCTGCCGAGCGACAATTGCGCACAGCCTCGAACGCGCGGGTGCTCACGAATACGACAGCGTTTGGCTGTTACGACCACCGTCTTGCAGCGCTCGCAGAGCGGCTTGGCGGTCAGAACCGTGAGCCGTTGCGGGAGCGGCTCTGGCACGTTCGCGCCGCGCAAATCGTGGTCGCGTCGGGCGCCATCGAGCGTCCGATCGTCTTTCCCGAGAATGACGTGCCGGGGGTCATGCTGGCCTCCGCCGCCACAAGCTACGCGGTGCAGTACGCGGTCCGTCCAGGGAGACGTGCCGTCGTGGTCACGAGCACGGATTCCGGCTATGAGGCCGCCGAGGCCCTGAGAGCGCGCGGCGTTGAAATCGCAGCAATCATCGATTCACGCGTAGAACCCGGGGAAATCACCGCTGGTGCGAAGCACACGGGCATCGCTGTTCTCGCAGGTCACGTACCGGTGCGCGTCCATGGGACTCGCGCCGTGAAGGCAATCGACGTCAGGCCGCAATCGGCTGACGCCCAAGGGACAGGATCATCTCTGCGCCTTGGCTGCGATCTGATCTGCGTCTCGGGCGGCTGGACGCCGACCGTGCATCTTTTCTCGCAAGCGCGTGGCCAGTTGCGATATGACCCGGGGCGGGCCGCCCTCATTCCAGTGACAGGTCTCAACGGCCTGCAGTGCGCGGGCGCGGCAGCCGGAAACTTTGCCCTGCATCAATGCCTCACCGACGGATTTGCCACCGGTCGCGAGGCTGCAAAGGCCGCTGGAGCCCGGTCGGATGCGGGACTCGCACCTATCGGAATACCGGAGCGCTGCGCCGTCACAGCCTTCTGGGCTTGCCCTCAAGTCCGTCCTCGCAAGTCCTGGGTGGACTTCCAGAGCGATGTGACCCGAGCGGATCTCGAGCTTGCCGTGAGAGAGAACCTCCGCTCCGTCGAGCACGTCAAGCGGTACACGACGACCGGCATGGCGGTCGATCAGGGCAAAACGAGCAACATGAACGCGCTCGGGATTCTCTCCGAGCTCACCAAAGTGCCGATCGCCGAAATCGGCCCCACCACCTTCCGCCCCCCTTACGACCCGGTAACGCTCGGGACACTTGCCGCCCGGCATGTCGGGGAGTTCTATCACCCGCAGCGGCGCACGCCGCTCGATCGGCAACACGCCGCCCATGAAGCGGTGTTCGAGGACTTCGGGGGATGGAGGCGCCCGGCTTGGTATGCCTCGCATGGGAGAACCCGCGTCGAGTGCATCCGGGCCGAAAAGCGTGTCACTCGAGGAGCGGTCAGTCTCTTCGATGGTTCACCGCTCGGTAAGATCGAGGTTCGAGGCCCCGATGCGGCAGTGTTCCTCAACCGCATGTACTACAACACGATGCGGACTCTCGCCGTCGGCCGGATCCGCTACGGGCTCATGCTGAGCGAGCACGGGGTAATCATCGACGACGGGGTGTGTATGCGCCTCGCGGACGACCACTTCCTCATCAGCACCACCAGCGCGGGCGCGAGCCGCGTCTTCGCGGGATTCGAGGATTGGCTGCAGTGCGAGTGGCCGGACCTGCGCGTTCTCGTCACGAATGTGACCTCCGCCTGGGGCAACATCGCCGTCGCAGGTCCTCGAGCGCGTGAATTGCTCTCTCTGCTGAGTACGGATATCGACCTTGACCGCGGTTCCTTCCCTCACCTCTCGATCCGCTGCGGGACACTCGAGGGGGTGCGCATCCGCATGGCGAGAGTCGGCTTTACCGGTGAGCTTTCCTTCGAGCTCAACGTTCCAGCGGGCTACACGGCCTCGCTCTGGGAGCACCTCCTCGAGCGCGGTGCCTCCCTCGGGGTTATGCCGATCGGAATCGAGGCGCTGCAGGAGCTGCGCACCGAGAAAGGCTATATCCACGTTGGAACCGATACTGACGGTCGCACGCTGCCTGCGGACATCGGCATGGGCGAGGTGCTCGCCAGGAAGTCCGACGACTTCGTCGGCCGGCGCTCTCTGGAGCGCACCGATGCCACACGAGCGGACCGACTCCAGTTCGTAGGGCTCGAGGCCGATGGCCGAAACACAGTGCTTCCCATCGGAGCGCACGTGGTGGCGGATGCCAAGAGGCGCACCGGCAGCCAAGGGTATGTGACTTCTACCTGCATGAGCGAAACCCTTGGGCGCAGCATCGCCCTCGGGCTCGTTCAAGCCGGCCGACGCCGCCTCGGAGAGGCCGTTCAGGTCTACTCCGACGGCCGGCTGTACCCGGCCCGTATTGTCTCTCCCCGCTGGTATGACCCTGAGGGAGAGCGTCTCAGTGCTTGAACACCACCTGCCGTTTGATTCCGTGCGAGAAGGCCTGGGTCAAAGCGGCCTGGCGATCGAGCATGTCGATCTTCGCGTCACCCCGGTCCGTGACCGGGGACTCCTCCTTCTTCAGGCCGCTTCCGTTCACGCGTTGCAGGACGCGCTCGACGAAACCATTGACCTGACGCTGCCCAAGGTACAGAACACCTCCGTGCGCGGCGACTACGCCCTCCTCTGGCTGGCCCCTGCGGAATGGCTTCTGGAGCTCCAGGTGAACGAGACCGGCGCCGTCGAGAGCGAGCTTTCCCGGCGGCTCAGCTCTTCTCTCGCAGTTGTCACCGATATCAGTGACGCCCTCGTGTCATTCGAGCTGAGCGGCGCGGGCGTCCCGGAAATTCTCATGACCGGTTGCAGTCTCGACTTGAGGTCCCCTGCCTTCCCCCCCGGCCGAGTCGCGCGCACGGCGCTCGCGGATGTTCCCGCGATCTTGTGGAATCCCGGCAAACCGGACCGCCTCCGCTGCCTCATCGACCGCGGATTCGCCAGTCATTTTCTGCTCTGGCTCGAGGGCGCGACATGACAAACGCATTCTCACGTCCCCCAGGCTCCCTTGGCGCACACGTCAGGCTGCATGACTTGAGCCGCGATCCCTATCCGATTTTCGAGCGTCTGCGTATCGCGGAGCCTGTGAGCTGGATCGACGAATTGCAGATGTGGTATGTCACCCGATATCGAGACGTCCAGGCGGTGCTGGGTGATCCTGTGCGCTTTACCACACGCTTCGAGAGCTCGACTATCTTCGACACGTTTGGCGCACACATGCTTACGTCGGATGGCGCCGAGCAGCGGCGTTATCGTGACCCCTTCCGCGGCGCGTTCACTCCGGCGGCAGTGCGCCGCAACATGGAGGGACGTGTACGGGAGCTGGCCGGTTCGCTCATCCAAGGATTCGCCGCACGGAGCTCGGCGGAACTGCGCGCCGACTTCGCCGCCAGGCTGCCGATCCTCAGCATTCTCGCCGTGTTCGGGCTGCCGGCGGCTGAAGAGCCGCTGCTGCGCCGCTGGTACGACACCTTCGAGCAGGCGCTGGCGAACTTCCGCGGCGATCCGGCGATCCGAGCTGCGGCACGCACCGACGTGGCCGCATTGCACGAGCTGTTGCAGCAGCATATCGGGGCGGTGGCGGGGAACGAGGGCGGCGACCTGCTCGCTCAGGTCGCCAACCGGCCAGCCGTGGAACGGCTATCGGATGCGGAGATCAAGCGCAATGCGTCCATCATCTTCTTCGGTGGGATTTCCACCGTCGAAGCACTCATTCTCAACTGTCTATACGCGCTCTTCACGCACCGGGCGGTATTGGAGCGCGTCAAAAGCAACCCTGCCCTGATACCTGCCCTGCTCGAGGAGGTGATGCGCTGGCTGTCTCCGGTCCAATCCGCGATGAGACATGCCACGACGGATGTCGTTCTACACGGTGTGCAGATTCGAGCCGGTGACACCGTAAGCTGCATGCTGGGCGCCGCCAATCGGGATCCGGCGATGTTCCCCGATCCAGACCGATTCGATATCGACCGGCCGAACTCCCGCAAGCATCTCGGGTTCGCTTTTGGCTCGCACGCGTGCCTGGGATCTCATCTGGCGAAGCTCGAGGCGCGCGTCGCGCTCGAAACTCTGCTGTTAGGGCTAACCGATCTCGAGCCTGCCCCCGATGAGCCCATGACAGTCGAAGGCTACGAGTTCCGTCAGCCGAAGCGCCTCCTGGCTCGATGGCACGTGAAGTGACGGAATTCCTCGGCCCTTCGACCCTTCGACCCGGCGAGCCGGCTGAGCGTATGGCAAATCCTCATCGGGCGCCGGGTGTGACGCGAAGCTTCACCGTGTCTCCGGTCGGCTGCCGAAGCTCCCACTCGCGCCAGGCGTCGCTGGTCTCGCGGGGCAATTCCAGGATCGCCTGCCGGGCCTCGGTCAGGCGATACTTGAGCAACGGCTGCAGCGCCACTATCACATTCGCGGCCTCCTTCTCCTCCAGCGTCTCGGCCAGCGCGTTGTCGCAAAACATTCTGAAGTACTCGGCGTACCACTCCTCGTAAAGCTGCAGCGGCGCCTGCATGGCGCCATCGTGCATGAGCTCGTCGGCGAGAAAGCGTGTACAGAGATAACTCGAATTGGAGCGCAGGTAGTTGCCGTGCTCGGCTACCACGCTGCCGGCGTAATCTCGCGGCCCATAAAACAAAGCAAACAGGTGTTGCCGGCGTGCGCCGACGACGTGTTGATCGCGCAGATATCCAAACAGCGCCTTGCGATGAATGAGACTGAAGGTAGAGCGTCTCAGGGCGTACACCTGTCGCTCGAGCTTCGCCTGCTCCGACACACTCCTGATGAGCCGGTCGTGATCCGACAACCACCGTTGATAGGCAACCGGGTGATCGAGAATGCGGTGCGCCAGCGATTGCTCCTCGGGCCTCCCGGACCGAGCCGTCGCTTCTACGCAGCGCTCGGATTCCTCCATGAAGCGCTGATGCTTATACGCCCACCGGAACATCCTCACCGCCGCGACTAATTAATCTTGAGCACCCGATTTGGATTCGGGCCGTTTGCGGGGAGTATCACCCTTCGCCGGTGCGGATACAACGTCAGTCTGAGGGCTGAAGTGAGATTGCCCCGGTTTTGTGCATACCTGAAGGTTTGTTTTGGAGGCGTTCACGACCCATCGGGTCGATATACCCGGCAAATGGTCGCGCCGGTGCGCATATAGTTAAGGTACCGGTTAAGCTCAAATCCGCGGCGCGTTCAGCCCTTCGCCGGCCGATCGGCGCTCCCCGGCACCGCCGCCTCTGCGGCCTCGAACCCGACCTTGGAGTGCGTGCCGTCGCAGAACGGCTTCGTTGTCGAGGCGCCGCAGCGGCAGAGATAGAACGGGCGCTTGGTCACGGGATACGTCGACCCGTTCCAGTCGACGGCCGTCACATCGTCACCCTGGACCTGATAAGGACCGTCTTTCAGCGCTTTAATCGTTGCCATTCGCTATCTCCCGTTGGGCCAGCAGCTCAGGAGGATAGCAAGTCCCGCGTGGAGAGATTCAGCCCTTCAACCCGGCGAGCCTGCTGTGGGTGCGCGCGAAATCCTCATCCGTCACCAACGGTTCCTCCCGCACCAGCTCCTCGAACTTCGCGGGCAGGAGCGCGGGGCTGAAGAAAAAGCCCTGATACTGGTCGCAGCCGAGGTGAGCGAGCATTTTCAGCTGCTCGGGTGTCTCCACGCCCTCCGCGATGACCTTCAGGCGCAGGCTATGGGCAAGCGAGATGATCGCGCCCACGATGGAAGCGTCTTCCGGACGTGCCGTCATCTGCTCGATGAAGCAGCGATCGATTTTCAGCTTGTCGATCGGAAAGCGGCGCAGGTAGCTCATACTGGAATAACCGGTGCCGAAGTCATCGACCGAGACGAGCACACCCATCCGGCTGATGGCCTCCAGGATATGCACCGATTCCTCGGCATCGCTCATGACCGCGGTCTCGGTCAGCTCGATCTCGAGGAGTGAAGCGTCGAGGCCGGAAGCATCGAGAGCGCGACGAATCTGACCCACCAGATCCACCACGCGAAACTGTGAGGGCGCGAGGTTGACGGCGACGCGCAGGGCACGCGGCCCGCGCCGCTGCCAGATCCTGCCCTGACGACACGCCTCAAACAGCACCCACTCGCCAATCGCATCGAGCAGCCCACAGGTCTCGGCGACCGGCATGAACTCGCCCGGCAGCAGCAGGCCGCGCTGCGGATGACGCCAGCGGATCAGGGCTTCGGCGCTACTGATTCGGCCGGTCGCGGTATCGACTTTGGGTTGGTAGTGCAGCTCGAATTGGCCACCGCGCAGCGCCGCGTGCAGCTCACTCTCGAGCTTCACGCGCTCCTGCGTCACCGAGCCCATACTCTCCGTATAACATTGCACGTTGTTGCGGCCACGTTCCTTGGCGGCATACATGGCAGCGTCCGCGTGCGCGAGCAGCGTATCGCTGGTCGAGCCATCACCTGGGTAGTAGGCAATGCCGATACTCGGTGAGACGTGCACATCGATACCGAGCAGCCGCATGGGTGGTTCCATCACCTTCAGCAGGCGTTTGCCCATCTCCATCGGCTCTGCCCGCGTCATCGGCCCGTCGAAAATGATGACGAACTCGTCTCCGCCGAGGCGCGCGATGCTATCGACGTCGCGAATGGCTCCCTGGAGCCTCACCGCCACTTCGCACAGGAGCTCATCGCCGGCCCGGTGGCCGAGCGAATCGTTGATGAGCTTGAAGCGGTCGAGATCCAGAACCGCCACCGCGAAACCATGCGACTGACGGTTCGCTTGGGCGATCGCTTGAGTGATACGGTCATCGAGCAGCAGGCGGTTGGGTAGGCCGGTGAGCGCATCATGCGAGGCCAGGTGCCGGAGCTGTCTGTTCGCCGCCTCGAGTCCGCGGGTACGATCGGTGACGACCCGCTCCAACCCCTCGACGTGGCGCTTGAGCGCGCGGGCGTTCTGCCATTTGTGACTCAGCGCGCTCGCGGACTGCAGAATCTCGATCGGCTCGAAGGGCTTTTTGATGACGATGAGCTTGTCGGAACGCCCGAGTCGCGTCAGGAGCTCCATCCAGTCGTAGTCGCTGTAGGCCGAGCAGACCACAACCTGGATATCCGGATCCACTCGCCAGAGGTTTTCGATCGTCTCGAGGCCGTCCCAGCCGGGCGGCATGCGCATGTCCACGAAGGCCACTGAATAAGGGCGTCCCTCGAGCAGCGCGCGGCGCGCCAACTCCACGCCCTCCTTGCCCTGCATCGCGGAATCCAGGTCGAAGGTCGGACGCGATACCGCCGGCGGTTCCTCGCCGAACAGGGCCGCTTCGGCCGCGGAAATCCGGGTGTCATCGCGGCCGGCAAGGATTTTGCGATAGTCCTCGTGAATGGCTGGATTGTCGTCAATCGTCAGCAGACGATGCGTCACCAGCTCGGATTCATCGGTCATGAGACGGCTCCGACTGGGTGAGGGGCAGCGTCAAGGTGAAGGTAGCTCCCCGGCCCGCCCCCGCGCTCTGCGCCTGCAGCGAGCCCCCGAGATCTTTGGCTGCCAAAGCGCAGCTATGTAAGCCGAAGCCGTGACCCTCTTTGCGCGTCGTGAACCCGTGACCGAAGATGCGCTCGAGATTCTCCGCCGGAATGCCGACGCCGGTATCAACGATGGCGATGCTCATCGCGCCATCGGCGGCCCATACGCGAACCGTCACACGCTTCTCGGGGTTATCGGACTCGGCGCAGGCGTACTTGGCGTTGCGAATCACGTTCACCAGGATCTGCAAGACCTTGTGCTTGTCGACTGTGATTTGCGGCGTTTCCTGGAACTCGCGCACGAGCGTGATGCCGTGACGGTTGAAGGCGCCATCGTTCATCCGCAGGCTGTCTTCGACCAGAGCGCGCATGTCCACCTTATCGGTCAAGCCACCGCGGCGCGCATAGTTTTGCTGCATCGCCACGATTTCCTTGATGTGCTCGACGTTGCCACGCAGCACCCCGAGCTCCGCACTCGCCACGTCACGCTCCGCGATGAGCTCGGCGGCGAGCTCCGCAAGGTACACCGGCAGGTGCTTGCCTTGCGGAGTGTTCAGGAACGTCGTCAGGTCAGAGGCATGGTCACGCAGCAGCGCCGCCACCCTGGCCAACCCGGCCGATTTCGATTTCCTGATGCGCTCGGAAACGATATTCGCCGAGACATTCACACTGTTGAGTACGTTCCCGACGTTGTGCAGGACGTTCGTCGCCACCTCGGCCATGCCCGCCTGCCGGGAGGCGACCAGCAGCTGCTTGTGCACGCGCTCGAGCTCCTCTTCGGCGAGGCGACGCTTGGTGATGTCTTCGATCACGGCGAGAGCCCCCAGCGGCTGGCCACCATCGCCAACCATGCGCTGCGCGCTCGACAAAACGTTGCGGCGTACACCGTCCGGCCGGACGATGACGAACTCGGTATCTCGCACCTTCTCGCCGAGCAGCGTTCGCGCGAGCGGACGATCCTCACGCGGTACCGGCGTCGTGCCATCCGCCTGGTAGACCTTGGAGGTAAGGGGGTAAGGTTTGCGCGGCGCCGGCCGCCCGCTCTCCTCCTTGGGAATGCCCAGGAGATCGGCCGCGGCACGATTGTGGTGTGTCACTTGCCCCCTGACATCGCACGCAACCAGCGCGATGGGCAGCTCGGCGATGACGGTGCCGAGCAGCGTCTGGTTCTGCGCCAGGGCCGCTGCCATCTGCTTACGCGCGGAGATGTCCAGCAAAAACTCAACCGAGCACTCGCGCTTCGCATCGCCGCGGCTCACCAGAGAGGTCGTGGCGTGAACCCACACCGCACCGCCATTCTTGCGCAGGTAGCGTTTCTCGACGCTCAAATGCTCAATTGCCCCGCTCCACAACTGCTCGAGGCCCGCGGTCGTGGATTGAAGATCCGCAGCGTGCGTGAGGCCGGCCATGGACTCGCTCTTGAGCTCCTCCGTATCGAAGCCGATGAGGGTGGAGAAGGCCCGATTGCAGTAGCGATAGCAACCCGCGCGGTCGGCGAAAGCGATTGCGACCGGCGCCTCCTCGACCGTGTTGCGGAACAACATGTCGACGTGCCAGGAGCGGGTCTCCTCCAGGAGAGATTCCATCTCCTGCTCGTCAATGCTTCTATCTGCGTTGCTCATGGCTTTTCGACCCCGCAATCCCTACCGGTAAGCTTTCTCATCTACCGGTAATTCAGACTCGAAGAGCACTCCGCAGCCCCCCAGGCCGCAGTAGCCGCCGGGGTTCTTCGCGAGATATTGCTGGTGATATTCCTCTGCATAGAAGAACTGCGGCGCGTCGCCGATTTCCGTGGTGATGACACCGTGTCCGGCAGCCGTGAGACGGGCTTGATAAGCTCGTCTCGAAACCTCGGCGGCGTCCCGCTGTGCTCCGTAGAGAGTCGAGCGGTATTGCGTACCGACATCCTCCCCCTGGCGCATTCCCTGCGTGGGATCGTGCGACTCCCAGAAGACCTTGAGAAGATATTCGTACTGGACCCTCTTGGGGTCGTAAATGACGCGCACGACCTCGGCGTGTCCTGTGTCGCCGGTACAGACTTCCTCGTAGGTCGGATTGGGAGTGAACCCGCCTGCGTAGCCGACCGCGGTCGAATACACCCCGGGCAGCTGCCAGAACAGCCGCTCCACGCCCCAGAAGCAGCCCATGCCGAACATCGCTTCCCGCAGGCCCGCCGGAAACGGGGGCAGGATGCGCTGCCCATTGACGAAATGCGTCGGCGCAACCTCCAGCGCGGTCGCGCGCCCAGGCAATGCCGCACCGGCGGTCGGCATTACCATTTTCCGTTTCATATCCGCATCTCCAGTGGTCGTGGCCAAGGGACAGACATGCCAGCCCTCCCGCCGAGGGCTATGAGCGTCGGATATGAGACTCTCCACGAGACATAACTACCGTGACCGCCGTCACGCCGAGGGGTACGGCGATGTGACCGAGCGCGCGGTGCAGAGGAGCCGCTCGATCACCTTGCACGCCCCTGGCTGCTCGGACGGGAAATGGTTGATGGCAACGTCCGCGCCTTCGCGGGCGGAGGCGATTGCGGCGGTGCTTCCCCTGCCGGAGACGGCCCCCGGCGATGAGGGCTTGGTGCCCCCGGAATGCGGCCCAGCTGGAGCTCGGTCCCGCCATGAGGGCATCGCTCCGACGGGGTCGATACTTGCTGGTTGTGTCATAGCACCCCTCAGGAGGTGACCATGACACGCTTGATGCATCCTCTGACGAGCGCCAACAGCCGCAGCAAACAGCGCGGCGCAATGGGCTACGTGCTGGCGTGGCTCCTCGGAGTACCGATTCCGATCCTCATCATCGTCGCCCTTCTACGCGGGTGCTCCTGATGGCAATCACAACGTCTAGTGAACTCACACGGCCCGTCATCGACGAGCATCCCCTCATGCGCTGGGGCGCTGTGTTCGCCGGCTGGTTCGTCGCCACCGGCATCGCGTTGGTGTTGTATGAATTTGGGCTCGCCGTCGGCTTTTCCGCCTTCAACCCGCATGATGCCGCGGCCGTCACGCACGGTATCTCAGCAGGGGCTTTCGTCTGGTCGGTCCTGACCTGGGGCGCGGCGCTGTGGGCCGGAGGAATGTTCGCAAGCTGGTTCGACGGCCGCAATGATACGGAGATGGGGGTGATTCGAGGCCTGGCGGTATGGGGCCTTTCCATGGCGGCGACGGCAGCGCTGGTGGTGAGTGGCCTGCCTCACATGGCTTTCGTCAGCGCGATGCCCGAGAGCGGCGGCGCGGTGCTCGAGCCGACAAAGGTTGCGCACTATGTGGCCGCCTTCATGTGGGTGGCGTTCGCCAGCTCGCTCGTGTCCCTGATCACCGCCGCAATCGGTGGCTGGATAGGCGCCAACCACGTGCATCGTGTCTATCACCTGCGCAGGTATGCCAAGCACGGCCGGACGGCTTGACGTCGTGAGCGGCTAGGCGGCGCTGCGCTGCGCTTCTTGCCTCGCGGCCCTGCGTGGCTCGATGAATCCGACCCGAGGGGAGCTCACCTGGCTTGCCAGCGCCCTCGGGTCCTCATGCGGACGCAGCAGACGTTTCACCATCGACTCGAGATGCGCCGGAGATAGTCCGGACGGCGGCAGCGAAACTCTAAGGCTCGCGTCGCTGATGATGGAGTTGGCATGAAGCACGGCCAGTGCCCCCGCGCGCCGGCCGAAGCAAAGCGAGCGCCCGAGCGGGGTTGCCGGCTCGGACCCCGAGAGCATCTGCTCCTCGAGTGCCGCCAGCATTTCCTCCGACAGCCGCCAGTCGGCCCCAATGTGCCAGGCAAAGGATGCCGAATGCGAATCGAGGATGGAGGCGAACACCAGAGGGTCGATGGCGTCTCGCTCGGCTGTGCGCGGGCAATGCTCGAGCACCGCGCGAAAGAGGACGATCTCCGCAAGCCCGCTGATGAGCGTCAGCAGCTCGGCAGCAAACGGATTCGTCCGTTCCACCAGGGCGGCATGCGGGATGGCGGCGTGGGCTGACCGTACCGCGTGCTCCCAGACGATCTCCGGAAACCGCGCCGCGCCCCTGGCACCCGGCACGTGAAAGATCGGCTGCATCAGCGCTGCCGCCATCACCGAGCGAAGCCCGTCGCTCCCGATCACCACCATCGCCCGCTCGATGGTCTCCACGGCGTGCTCAGTGACGCGATAGTACGAGCTGTTCGCCACCCTGAGGAGATTTCCGACCAACGCCGGATCGCGCGCGACGATGGGCACCAGCTTGCGCACGGAGACGCCCTCGTCATTGATGGCGCGAATCAGCTCGGGCAGGAGATTCGGGCGCCGCGGGAAGTACTTTCTCTGGCTGGCCGGATCGCCGATGGCCGCCAACGCGGCGGCGACAATGAGCTCATGGGCAGGATCCTGCTGCCCCGACGGAACCGGGAGATCCGCTCCCAGCTCGAGTCCTCGAAGTCTGCGCAGCGCCTCGGCGGAATCCAGGAGGGGCACCTCCGCGACCTCGACGATGGGCGCCTCGGTGACGTCCTCCAATTGCACCTCGGCCGCCTGCAGGAGCGGCGGCTCGGGCAGGTGCCGCAGCTCGAACGGGAGCCCGTTCACGTTTTCGGGTCCGCGCGCCCGCGCGGGGCCGCGTACGGCAAACCGCCGCAGCACAGGCCAGCCCGCGAGTCCGCAGCCTCCGATGAACAGCAATGACAGCAACCAGAACACGCTAGGGCCGACCCTCGTCCACGACGCTGGACGTTACGGTAAATGGTTTTCGGCCTGAGACCGCAAAAGCCGAACCCCGCCCCGCCGAATTTGTGAACGGCAGCACGCTTGCATGAGCGCGGTCCAGGCCGTGCGCGCAGGCTGTGGCTCGACAGGCGAGGAACAGCAAATGCTCCGAGAGGTGTCATCCGACCAGCGGAGTGCACGACATGAGCGCAGTTCTAGCTGCATTGTTCTCCAGCCATGAGATCGCCGACGGCGTCCGAACCCAGCTCGTCAACGATGGCTTCCCCACGGATCGGGTGGAGCTCACGTCGCGCAAGGAGCCCCACGCGGCGGAACTGGTTCCGGCCCAGTCGATGACCGACAAGCTGACACTGCATTTCCAGCAGCTCTTCCCCGAGCATGCGCGGGCCACCCAAATTCTCTGCCGCGGCATCATCCAAGGGGGCGCCGTGATCGCAGTCCACCCCCGCGGAGATATCGAGACACGACGGGCGATCGAGATCCTCGAGCGCGCCGCGCCAGTCGAATTGCGCGCGGCCGACCTCGACAACCAAACCATGGAGCAGGCGGCTTCGCCCAGTAACGAGCCGGTGATCCCAAACGCTCGCAAGATCCTTCTCGGACCGGGACGACCGTAGTTCGCCGCCGGACCCGGGTGTGTCTCCGGTCTGATGTCGAGCTACGGCGACGGGGTCGCCTGATTTCTTGAGCCGACCAAGGGCAGTTGCCCGGGTTGAAAGCCAAGTCACCGCCAAGCATGACTCTATTACATAGCGTGTAATTGCCGCTGCGCACGGCATCCACAATGATTCGATCCGACAGCAGGGCTACTCATGCAGCCCACCGTAACCACCCCTACCCTTGCCGAGGTCGAATCATGAACGCCTTTCCCGTTCACACCATGGAATCCGCGCCCGCACAGTCGAAGTCATCCCTGGAAGCTCTCCAGGGGATATTTGGCATGATCCCCAACCTTGTCGGCGCCATGTCCACGTCGCCTGTGCTCATCGACAGCCTGCTCGGGCTATTCCAGAAGGTACACGCCGGCAGCTTTTCCGAGGATCAGATTCAGGTCCTCCTGCTCACCAATGCGGTGACGAATGCCTCGCCCTGGCCGGTTGCATTCCACACGGCGCTCGCGCTTGAGGCAGGCGTCGATCCCGCCGACGTGAAGGCGATCCGCGAGCGCGGCATGCCGTCGAACCCGAAGAACGCCGCCCTCTCCACGCTGGCACGGACCCTGATCGAGAAACGCGGCCAGCTCGACGATGCGGACGTATCGCGATTCCTGCAGGCTGGCTTCGACAAGGCTCGCCTGCTCGAAGTGGTCGGGGTGGTCGCCGCGTCCACCATCACGAACTACACTGGCAGCATTACCCAGCCGCCTGTGGAGGCCGCTTTCGGCGCGCATGCCTGGAGCGCTCCGTAACCGGTGAACCCCGATGCCGAAGAAGAATGACTTGGGCGATCTTCTGAAAGAGTGGCGGGGCCTGCGCAGGCGCAGCCAGCTCGACGTCTCCGTCGACACCGGGATCTCACAGCGACAGATCAGCTTCATCGAGAGTGGCCGGAGTGTTCCAACCCGGCCCACTCTGATGAGCATTGCGGAAGCATTGGAGATCCCCTTACGAGAGAGAAATGTCCTCCTGCTGGCGGCCGGATATGCGCCGCTCTATTCGGACGCCGCGTGGAATTCAGAAGAAATGAAGAGCATTACCCGGGCGCTGGAGCGGCTGCTCGCGCAGCACGAGCCGTTTCCGGCGCTCGTCATGGACCGCCATTGGAACGTCCTGCTGACGAACGGCGCAGCGCCCCGATTTTTCAACTGCTTCATCGATATGTCCGCACGACCCTCGCCCCGCAACCTGCTGCACCTGATGTTCGATCCGCAGGGGATGCGACCGTTCATCGCCAATTGGCAGGCGCTGGCGAAAGCGCTGATTCAGCGCGTTTACCGGGAAGCCGTCGGCCATATCGTCGATCAGCAGACCCAGGAGCTGTTGGTGAGTCTGCTTGCCTATCCGGACGTGCAGTCGGATTGGCGGGCGCCTGCGACGAGCGAAGCCTCGCCCATGATCCCGATCAGCTTCGTCAAAGACGGCGCAATGATGAACTATTTTTCCCTGATCACGACCGTCGGCACTCCCCAAACCATCGCGGCGCAGGAGCTTCGAATCGAATGCATGTATCCAGCGGACGATGCCACGGAGGCGCTGCATGCGCAGCTCTTGGCCGCACCTGCGACGAGACACTAAGCTTCAGCCGCTGGCGGCATTGCCGCCATGGAATTGGCCGAAGTGGCGCGCCGAGTGCAGCGCGATCACCAGGGCGCCCGCCGCCACTACGCCCGCTTCGGCCGGATTACGCAAGTCAAAAGCTCCCACATGCAGGATCAGGCCGTACCCGACTGCCAGGTTGAATGCGCCCCACAACACGTTCATCGTCGAGGAGGAAAGGCCTTTCCCGGGCGGCTTGGCGAACGGACTTTGAAACGCCCGTCCCATCATTCCGCTCACCAGGTGCGGGATGGAGTTGGCGAGGAAGAAGCCGCCAAAGAAATACGAGACATAGTCAAACCAAGGCATGGGTTTTCTCCTCGAGTCGCATCATCGAGCCGCCCGCGTCGGCAGCCGCTGATCCAGGTATTGCACCGCCAGTGCCCGAAGCTCGCGCAGACCCGCGGTGCGACCGGGCAGGCCTGCCTCATCACTGAGCGTACTGCTCGCCTTCATCAGTTGCACGATGACGATCGCCATTTCCCGCGCTTCCTCGGCGCCGAGTGCGGGTGCACGGGCGCGGAGAATCGCGGCGATTTGCCGGCGCAACATCTGGCGAAAGGTCGTGCGCCGATCCTGCTCGCTCATGCGTGCTTCGGCGAGCGGCTGCGCCGCTGCGCGCTCTTGCGGGTGCGCGCGCAGGAGCCCGAGCAGACTCTCGACGAGAGTTTGTGTGTCGATACCGCCAGCCCGGCTCTCCAACAGCTGCAGGTCGGCGGCGAGCAGCGCCACATAGCCCTGCACCAGGGTGTCGGCGAGCGCCGCCTTCACCGGGAAGAATTGATACAACGAGCCGATCGGCGCGCCTGCCCGGGCCGCAATCTCGGTCATGGTCGCCGCTTCATAACCTTTCTCGGCGAATACCGCCGTTGCCGCCTGCAGCAGCTTTGCCACCCGCTCTTTACCGCGCGCGCGCTTTGGGATGCGCGGCTCCCCGGCCTCTGTATCGCTTGACATTTATGAGCCTAACCTCATAATGCAATTACATGAGGATACCCTCATGTTAATCGTCGCGCCACTCAGGATTCATGGAAACAGCCGTCTCCCCGCGCTACAAGTGGGTAGCGCTGTCCAATACCACGATCGCGATACTGCTCGCGACCATCGACTCGTCGATCATGCTGATCGCGATGCCGGCCATTTTTCACGGCATCCAGCTCGATCCGCTCGAGCCGCGCAACACGCTGTATCTGCTGTGGATGATCCTGGGGTATCAGGTCGTCACCAGCGTCCTGGTCGTGAGCTTGGGCCGCCTCGGCGACATGTTCGGGCGTGTGCGCATGTACAACCTGGGGTTCATCGCCTACACCGTGGCATCGCTGGTGCTGACGGTCGACCCGTACACCGGGCAGGCCGGGGCCCTGTGGCTGGTCATCGGCCGCATCTTCCAGGGTGTCGGCGCGGCCTTCCTGGTGGCCAACTCCGGCGCCATCCTGACCGACGCGTTTCCCGCCGATCAGCGCGGGCTCGCCCTGGGCATCAATAATGTTGCCGGCATCAGCGGCAATTTCCTGGGACTCATTCTGGGCGGCGTCCTTGCCGCGATTCACTGGCGGCTGATATTCCTGGTGTCGGTGCCGTTCGGACTCCTGGGAACCGTCTGGTCGTATCTGAAGCTGAAGGAGATCGGACACCGCCAGCCCACGCCCATGGACTGGGGAGGCAACATCACCTTCGCCACCGGGCTCACGCTGCTCATGATCGGAATCACCTGCGGCATCCAGCCCGCAGGCGGCCACGCCATGGGTTGGTCGAGCGTGCCGGTCATATCGCTGCTGGCGGCCGGAGCGGCGTCGCTGGTCGCATTCGTCATCATCGAAGGGCGCGTCGCCGCGCCGATGTTCCGGCTCCCCCTCTTCAGGATCAGAGCATTCACTTTCGGCACGCTGTCCACATTCCTGTCCGCCATCGGCCGCGGCGGCCTGATGTTCATGCTGATCATCTGGCTGCAGGGAGTCTGGCTGCCTCTGCATGGTTACAGCTTCGAGGAAACGCCCCTCTGGGCCGGCATATTCATGCTGCCGTTGAGCATCGGCTTCCTCATCGCCGGCCCGGTCGCGGGTGTGCTCTCCGATCGTCTGGGGCAGCGGTACTTTGCCACCGCGGGCATGATCGGTGCCGCCGCCAGCCTGATATTGCTCATGCTGCTGCCGATCAACTTCAACTACGGGGCATTCGCCGCCATCCTGCTGCTGTTCGGAGTGTCGATGGGCGCCTTCGCGGCGCCCAACCGGGCAGCCGTCATGAACAGCCTGCCCGCACGCGACCGCGGCGCCGGGGGCGGCATGAATGCCACTTCTCAGAATTCCGCCCAGGTGCTCTCCATCGGAATCTTCTTCACCCTGATGATCGCCGGGCTTGCCACGACCCTGTCGACGACCCTGAAGCAGGGATTGATGCAGCACGGGGTCCCCGCTGCCGTCGCCGATCACGTCGGCTCCCTGCCACCCGTCTCGGTATTATTTGCCGCGTTCCTCGGCTACAACCCGATCCGGACCCTGCTCGGCCCTGGCGTGCTGATGCATCTCTCGGCCGCCAACCGCGCGACGTTGATCGGACACTCCTTCTTCCCGGAGCTGATTGCCGCGCCCTTCCGCTCCGGCCTGATTGCAGCGTTCACGTTCGCAACGATTGCATGCCTGATCGCGGCGGCCGCGTCCTGGTGGCGCGGTTCCCGTTACCTGCACGAGGACTGATCTCCCGCTCACGTCCCATGCCGCCGGAACCGCGCTTTGGGATATTCTGCTGGGGCGTAGGATCCGGTGAGACTGCCATTTGGCCACCCCAGACATTCAAGCGTACCAGCTGATGAAAGCCGGCCGGCCGGAGGAGGCGCTACCCTTCGCTCGGCAGGCGGTCGCCGGGCAGCGGGTATGCCTGCCTGCGCACGGAATGCTGGCCACTGTCTTGCTCCAACTCGGTCATCGCCGTGAGGCCGATGCGGTCGTGTCGGAAGCGCTGGGGTATCCATCGGGGTCGGCTGATGCATACGACGCCCTCGCGCACGTCTCGATGCTATTGGGGGAGCACGAGCGCTCCCACGCGCTCTATCAGCGAGTCGTGGCTCTGGCGCCGCAGGAGCCGCGGTTTTGGTACAACTTGGCATCCAGTGAGCGCAGCATCGGTCGACTGTCCGAGGCCGAAGCTGCCTGCGACCGCGCCATCGCTCTCGATGGATCGCAGTATCCCAGTTATCTACTGCGCTCTGAATTGCGTGTGCAGTCTCCGGACCGCAATCACGTCCCGCAATTGCGCTCGGAGCTGTCGCGCGCCGAGCTCAATGACGGCGCCCGCACCTTCCTCGGCTACGCGCTCGCCAAGGAGTTGGACGACCTGCGTCAGTTCGACGAGGCCTTTCGCAGGCTGGCCGAGGCCACGCGACTGCGCAGGCGGCATCTGGCATACGATGTCGCGGTGGATCAGCGCAAGCTGCTGCGGATCGCGGAAGTCTTCGCCACCGAGCCCAGCGGGTCGCCCAACAGATCCCCCACCGTCCAGGAATCCGAGCGGTATATCTTCATCGTGGGCCTGCCTCGATCGGGCACCACACTCCTCGAGCACATTCTGCTGGGGCTCCCGGGCGTGCGCTCAAACGGCGAAACCGACAACTTTGCGCAAGCGCTGTTGGCTGCCGCGCCGCCGGCAGGAAGCGATGTGTTCGCGCGAGCGGCCGCGTCCGACCCCGATGCCGTCGCCACCCGCTATGCCCGCCTTGCCGACGGGGATGCGGGGCGCGACAAGGTCATCGACAAGCAGCCGATGAATTATCTCTATCTGGGCGCCATCCGCCGTGCACTGCCGGATGCCAGACTCGTGCTCGTCAGCCGCCAGCCGCTCGACAGCTGCTTCGCGATGTATCGCACGCTGTTCGCCAGCGCCTACCCGTTCAGTTACGACTTCGACGACCTGGCGAAGTACTATGCGGGTTATGAGCGGCTGATGGGCCACTGGCGCGCCAGCTTCGGTCATGGCTTGCACGAAGTCCGCTACGAGGAGCTCGTCAGGGACCCGGCCACGGTTTGCGCCGCCGTCGCGAAATATTGCGGCTTGCAGTGGGATCCAAGCGCACTCGCGGTTCACACGCGCGCATCCGTATCGCTAACCGCCAGTGCCGCGCAGATACGCCGTCCTATCTACGGCTCCTCATCCGGACGCTGGCTGCACTATCGCTCGCACCTGCAGCCGCTGGTCACCGCTCTGCGTCAGCTTGGCGTCCCGCTGCCTTCGGAAGCATGAGATCGTACCCCGTCAAGATGACTTTCCACCCGGCGCCAGGAGACCTGAGATGCGTCTGACGAGCGAACAACTTCAAAGCTACGAGCAGGACGGCTTTCTCATTCTGCCGAAGCTGTTCTCGGCGGATGAGGTAGGCGTCCTGCGGCGCGCAATGGACCGGGTGTTCCGCCAGGACGATCGGGCCAACATCAGGGAAAAGCACAGTCAGGTCGTGCGCACCGCAATGGCGCTGCATCTGCGCGACGAGACTTTCGCGAAGCTGGTACGGCATCCGCGATTCGTCGAGCCGGCGCAACAGATCGCCGGTCCGGATCTGTACGTCCAGCAGGTGAAGATCAATGTCAAGGAGGCCTTCACGGGCGAACAGTGGCAATGGCACCAGGATTTCTCCACCCACCATCATGATGACGGCGTGCCCGCTCCCCTCGCTTTGAATCTTCATGTCTTCCTGGATGAAGTGAACGAATTCAACGGGCCTCTGTATTTCATCAAAGGCTCGCACCGCTTCGGGCCCGCGGCGACGTTTCATGACACCACGACGACGAGCTATCCCTTGTGGGTGGTACCGCCCGAGGCGGTGAGGGAGATGGCCAAGTCAGGGAGTCTCGTGTCCGCGACGGGTGCCGCCGGCACGGCCCTCATCTTCGGCGACTGCCTCGTGCACGGCTCGCCGCCCAATCTCTCTCCATGGACGCGCGCCATCTTCTCGTTGATTCTGAACCCAGTGGCCAACCGGTTCACCGCGGAAAGTCGACCCGACTACCAGCATCACCGGGATGTCACGCCCCTGAAGCCTCTTGCGGACGATTGTCTCCTCGAGAAGACGCTCGAATTCGGTCGCTGAATCCGTTGCTCCACAATAGGACGAAGAGCGGGACCCTCGTGCCGATCGCAGCGGCTCTGCTGGCCATGGTGTCGGTTCAGACGGGTGCCTCCATTGCGAAGACGTTGTTCCCCGTCATCGGCCCCGTCGGCACCGTGGCCCTTCGGATTGGCTTCGGAACCCTCGTCCTCGTAATGGCGCTACGCCCGTGGCGCACGCGCATCAGCAAGACGAACTGGCAACCGCTGGCGCTCTACGGCGTCTCGATCGGCGTGATGAACCTGTGCTTCTACCTGGCGCTGAGTCGCATTCCGCTCGGCCTTGCCGTCGCGCTGGAGTTCACCGGCCCGCTGGCGGTCGCGGTCCTCTCCTCGCGTCGGCCGGTCGATTTCCTCTGGATCGGGCTCGCCCTCGTCGGTCTCGGACTCATTCTGCCCATCGCCCACACCGGTCAGGGAATCAATTCGATCGGCGCGCTCTTCGCTCTGGGTGCCGGCGCGTGCTGGGCGCTCTACATCGTGTTCGGCCGCAAGACCGGGGTGGATCATGGTGCGCAAAGCGTGGCTCTCGGCAGCCTGATCTCCGCCGTGATCGTCGTGCCGGCCGGAGTTCTGAGTGCGCCCCCCGCCCTCTTCTCCCGCTCCGTCATACTATTCGGGCTAGCCGTTGGCATACTGTCCACGGCGCTTCCCTACGCCTTGGACATGGTGGCGCTCACGCGCTTGCCAGCCCGCACCTTCGGCGTCCTCATGAGTCTCGATCCGGCCGTCGGCGCGCTATGCGGCTGGATACTCCTCGATGAGCGGCTGACGCCATTGCAGTGGATGGCCATCGCGCTGATCATCGTGGCGTCAGCGGGTAGCGCCTCGACTGTGCAAGGCGTGGCGGCTCCCGTACCGGATTGATGGCACGGGCATCTCCTTGACCCTCAGCGCGTAACGCTTGCGCAGCCGGCCGCGACCAGTGCCTGGTGACGACTCACGAACAGTTTGTCCGAGCCAAGAGCGGCACTGACCCGGTGCCGATCCATGTCCGCACGCAATGACGCACTGACCCGCGCGAAGGCAATCGTGGTTTTTTCCCGCGCCAGCTCGTCAATGAGCGCCAGGACTACTCTCGCGGCCGTATAGTCGAGGTTGGTAATCGCATCGGCCTCGATGACCAGGCAGCGGACCGGATGCGGGGCTCCCTCGACAAGGGCTCGCGCCTCGTCGGCGAAACGTGTGGCGTTGGCATAGAAGAGATCAGCGCCGAATCGATAGAGAATGACACCGGGCTCGGTCTCATGTCCCGGCACTGCCGACACCAAGATCCACCCGCGCACCGGCTCGAACTGCAGTACCCCCGTATGCGGCCGGTAGCTCTGGCGCACGTGTCGCAGCAGCGAAAGGGTAATCGCGAGCAGCACCCCCTGCTCCACTCCGATGATCGCCACCGCTGCGGCGGTGACCACTGCAAGCTTGAACTCGCCTGGGCTCTCGAGCCGCATCGCACGCAGCGTGGAGATATCGACCATCCCGATCGCGATCGTGAACACGATCGATGCCAGGACGCAGCGCGGCAGGTACTGCAAGGGACTGGTGAGCACGCCGACGACGACGAAGACGCACGCTGCGAACACGATTTGAGTGAGTTGACTACGCCCCCCCGCGCGTTCGGCCATCGCAGTCTGCGTCGGACTCCCGTTGACCACGAACGCGCCGCTCACAGCCGCGGCACCATTCGCGACCGCCAGCCCAAGTATGTCGGCGTTCTCATCCGTGCGCTCGTCGTGGCGCGTGGCGACGGCGCGCGCCGTGGCCGCACTCTGAGCGATGATCACGACGAAGCAGGAGGCGGCGATGGGCAACAGCTGGAGTGTCTGGCTCCAGCTCGCGAGGTCCAGGCCGAACGCCGGCAAGCCGCCCTGAACCGGGCCTATCGTCGCCAATCCGAGCTGGGCTGGGTTCCAGACCCGGCAGGCTGCGATCGCGCCGACGACGAGTGCCAGCGAGACCGGAATTTTTGGCGCGCTCCGCTGCCCGCCCAGGATCGCCGCCACCACGACCGCGGAAAATACGCCGGTGGGCAGGCTCAAAGCAGGCAGTCCGCGCCCAATCTGCCACAGCTGTAGGATCGAGTTATGCGCGTTGACCGTGATGCCCGCCATGTCCGCGAGCATTGCGATGGCCACCTGCACACCCACCCCGGTGAGGAATCCCACCAGCACGGTGCGCGACAGGAAATCCGCCAGGAATCCGAGCTTGAAGATCCTCGCCACCAGAAGCATGGCCGCCACCAGCAGTGCGGTCGTGGCCGCGAACGAAATATAAAGCGCACTGCCGGGCGCGGCCATGTGGCTGAGCGCGCCCGCGAGGATCGCCGCGGTACCGGAGTCCGCCGCCACCACCAGATGCCGCGAAGAGCCGAACATCGCGAACGCAATGGGTGCCAGCAGCGCCGTATAGAGGCCCGTGATCAACGGCATGCCCGCGATGCGGGCGTACCCCAACAGTTGGGGAATGTTCATGGATGCGAGCGTGATGCCCGCAAGCGCATCGCGGACCGCGCCCCATCGCCCCCCGACGGGGCGCACGGCCCCGAAGAGGTCGAGCGGTGCCGGCTTGCTCACGTCCTTAGCCCTCACCCGTTCCGAGATCAAGCAATCCCGGCGATTGGATGGGGCGCGTAGACCGACTCGAGCTCGGTGATCTCCTCGCCGGAGAGCTTCACATCAAGGGCGTTGACCGCATCCTCGAGATGCCGCAGTTGGGTGGCCCCGACAATAGGCGCCGTGACGACGGACTTGGACAGCAGCCACGCGATGGCGATCTGGGCATTGGAGACGCCGCGACGGGCGGCGAGGCGGTCGACCGCATCGACCACTTTCCTATCGGCCTCTGCCGTCGCGGTATAGAGTTGCTTGGCGTATTCGTCCGTCTTGGCGCGCACCGAGCTCGTTCCTGCTGCCGAGGAGCGCGCCAGCCGCCCGCGGGCCAGCGGACTCCAGGGAATGACACCAACACCTTCGCTGGCACAGAGCCCGAGCATCTCGCGCTCCTCCTCCCGATACAGCAGGTTGTAATGCGGCTGCATGCTGACGAAGCGTGTCCAGCCATGGAGATCCGCCAGATAGAGCGCCCGGCAGAATTGCCAGGCATACATGCTCGAAGCACCGATGTAACGAGCCTTGCCGCTCTTCACGACGTCATGCAGCGCCTCCAGCGTTTCTTCCACCGGGGTCGCGCTGTCCCAGCGGTGAATCTGATAGAGATCCACATAATCCGTGCCGAGGCGTTTCAGACTCGCGTCGATCTCGGTGAAGATCGTCTTGCGCGACAGGCCACCGGCGTTGACATCGGCGCGCATCGGGTAGTAGACCTTGGTCGCGATTACAATCTCTTCGCGCCTGGCAAACTCCCGCAGCGCGCGTCCGAGAACCGCCTCGCTCTCGCCTTGCGAATACATGTTGGCGACGTCGAAGAAATTGACGCCGAGCTCGAGCGCCCGCTGGATGAACGGCCGGCTCTCGGCTTCGTCCAGTCGCCAGGCGGCCTTGCTCACTGCATAACTCATGCAGCCCAGGCAGATGCGCGAGACCTTGAGGCCGGTCCGCCCTAGGTTGATATATTGCATATTATTTTCAATATGTTGCGGACTATTCCTTGATTCGTTCGAGGACGTAGCGGCGGATGTCGAGGCTCACGTCTTCCATCGGAGCATACCAGCCATGCTCGTGAACTCGAGCGCCGATGCCCTGCTGCACCGCCTCACAGATCACCCAGTCCTGGCGGTTGACGCGATCCCAGAACAGCGTGGCATCGCTCGGATCGAAATCGCTCTTGGCGAGCTCCTGCGGCTCGAATAGAAAATGACAGACGATGCGCGTATGCGTGGCGCTCCGTGGCTGCAGTATGAAAACCGCCACGTGATCGCAGGCGAGGCTCACGAAAAGATTCGGGTACACGAGCTCGCCCTTGTGGCGCACCTGCTCATCGTCGCTCAATCCCGGAAACGCACGGCGCTTGGTGGTACCGGAGGCGGTGAACGTGTACGCGCCCTGCCGATGCGGTATGCCGCGCTCCCAGTCCAGATTGGAGCCACCCCGCTCGCGGAACGCCGGCACCAGGGCGCACAGCTCGGGATGCACTCCCGCGCAGTGATAACACTCGTTGTAGTTTTCGCACAGCAGCTTCCAGTTGGCCGCGACCTCGTAACAGATCGTGTGCCCGATGCGCAGCTCCCGCAGCGGATAGCGCGCGATGCGCGCCGGTATCGGCCCGAGCTGCTGCTCGAGCGTCCCCGCGCCCGCCGGTGTGAGGTTCAGGAACACGAAGCCGCCCCAGCAGGAAAGACCCACAGGATAGAGACTGAAGGGTGCCCTGTCGAAACCCGGGTCGGTGGTCAGGTAGGGCGCGGCAACCAGCTTGCCATCCAGATCGTAGCTCCATTGATGATAGGGACAAGTGATGCGGCCGCCGGCCACGCCGCCCCGTGGCAACGGCGCGCTACCGTTAGTGGACCCTGTCTGCTCGCGACACAGACGCGAACCACGGTGACGGCACGTGTTGTAAAAGGCGCGTAGCTGTCCTTCACGGTTGCGCACGACGATCAGGCTCTCGCCGAGGACATCGAACACCTGGTGGTCACCGGCCGCCGCGAACTCCTCCTCGCGTGCGACGCAGATCCATTCGCGGCAGAAGATCCGCTCCTTTTCCCGCGCGAACAGGTCGGCGGAGCGATACCACGTCGAGGGCAGGCTCGGCTCGAGGCCCGCCACTGCGGTTTGCTGCTGTGTCATTGGGTCTCCCAGGAAGAGAATCGCTCCAGGCAGTCGCCGAGGCTGGCCCGCAGAGGCTCGAGGTCGGTCGCGAACCGTTTCCAGTAGCCTACCCCCGAGGCGTAGAGCGGCTGGCGCACCTGCTCGGAGCTCGCCGTCCGCACCGGCCGGTCGGTTTGGTGAAAGTTGAGCGTTGCCGCCTCGAACGGCAGCCCGCAGTAGTCGAGAAGATCCTGGATGGTCCGGTGCGGATCCCGGATGAGTTGCTCGTACTGAAGATGAAACACCTTGCGCGGCAGCACCTCGTCCCAGTGGTCCATCAGGGCGAGGTAACAGCGGTAATAGCGTCCCAGATCCTCGAGGTCGTAGCTGAAGGACTGGCCTTCGGCAAAGTGCTGCTTGTAGGTACTGAAGCAGGCATCCATGGGATGGCGGCGCACGTCGATGATCTTCGCGTTCGGCAGGATGGCGTGGATCAGCCCGACGTGGCTGAAGTTGTTCGGCATCTTGTCGATGAAGCGCGGCTTGCCGGAGCGCAAAGCGTCGGTTTCCGCGATGAAGCGGCGGCCGAGCGCGGTGAGCTCGTCCGCTGACAGTGCGCCCACTCGCTCCGGATAACCGTCCCGGTCGGGATCGCGATGATCCAGCTCACGCACCAGCGCCAGGATGTTGTGCAGCTCCATCGTACCCTCGACCTGCGAGTGGCTGGCGAGGATTTGCTCGACCAGCGTCGAGCCGGATCGCGGCAGCCCCACGATGAAGATCGGCGCCGGATCCGGATGGCCGGCCAGAGCGCGGGCACGGAAGAACTCGAGGTCGAAGCAAGCCGCGATCCGCCTGGACTTGGCCTCGAAGGTCGTGATCGAGAAGGGCGCGGTTTTTCTGCGCAGTCCATTGCCTTGCGCGTAGTGGCTGAACGCCTCGGAGCACCTCTCGCGTTGCTCCAGGGCGCGCGCGATGGCGAAGTGCAGCTGCGCTCTGTCCGCGCCGGGCGGCGATGTCAGCAGGTCCTGCATCGCCGCGAGCTGCGCGTCGCTGAAGAAGTAGTTCTTGAGATCGGCGAGACTCCAGTAGGCTTCGCCCGACCCCGGCTCCATTCGCAGGCACTCCCGATACGCGTCCTCGCACTGTGCGCGCCGGCCGAGTGACTTGTTGACATGTCCGACCGCGAGTCGGAAGCCGCTCTGCGACGGATCGAGGCGAGCGGCCTCCTCGTAGGCCGAGAGCGCTGCCTCCTGGCGCAGAAGCCGGATGTAGACCGAGCCCAGTGCGGACCAGTTCTGGGCATTTTGCGGCTCGAGGCGCAGCAGCTCGCGGAAGGTTGCCTCAGCCTCGATCAGTCGGTGGCCGGCCAACTGAGTATGACCCAAGGCGCGTTGGACGAGGGGATGGCGGGGCGAACGACCGCGGGCGTGGCCGAGCAAGCGCTCGGCATCCCGGGTATTTCCTGCCCGGATGGCGATGGCGGCCAGACCGGTGAGAGCGGCCAGGTGACTCGCATCGCGTTTCAGGACATCACGAAAGATGTCTTCGGAGGTGCGATAATCGCCCCGACTGAGCGCCGCTGTCGCTTCCTCGACGCGCTCACGATGCGGATCGAACAGCCGTGCCTGCTCGAACGCAAAGCGCGCGTCCCCAAACTTACCCATGTCGACGAGCACATCGCCGTAGGCGAGCCACGCGGGCTCGAAAGAAGCCCTCTCCTTCAGGACGCCTCGCAACTCCAGGCGCGCAGCCTCCGGGCGTCCACTCCGACGATAGGCACGCGCAAGGTCGACACGCGCGTGCGAGAACTGCGGTGAGTCGGCGACCACGCGCTCGAGGATCTCCAGGGCAGCGGGCACTTTACCCTGCGACAGCAGCGCCACTCCCAGCAGGTGCAGGCTGTTGATCTCCCCGGGGCTGGTGCGCTGGATCTCCCGCAACTGCCGTTCCGCGCTTTGAAAGCGTCCGACGCGTACGGCCTCCAGCGCCCGCAGATAGGCGGTACGAAGATGTGCTGGAGCCTGCTGCGGCACGGTCCGACCTCGATTCAAATTACTGCGCAAAATGCGCACTCCGCCTCGCCGATTCTACCTCGCTGCTCCGATGCGCCGCCACGCGCCGTCGGCTACAATTGCGCCTGTATGCTCCCCAACACCCGTAACGGTTATCGTGGCCCGCGTTGCGCGGTCGCGCCCGTAGCCGTTTTCGCCGCAGCGCTCGTCACGATTCTTCCAGCGCGTGCCGGCAGCCCCGGCCCCCTCGCCTTTGCCGATGCTTGGCGTTGCTCCGCCGACCCGGACGCCGCAACGACCGTTCCGGGCTGGATCACCGTCGCGGGCAGCCCGTCGCTCCGTTGCGCCAACTCGCTGCACGCGGCCTGGCCCGCGGAACACGTCCCGCGGGTCGTGATCACCAGCGGGCCCTATGGCGCGAGCACGCTCGAGCGGGTGATTCCGTTGCGCACACAGACACCCACTCACCGTCGCCTCACGCTGTCGGCATGGTTCGCCGCTTCCGGGCATACGCCCGCGCGCGCGGTCCTCAGCGCCATCTTCCTCGGGCCCTCGGGTCAAATGCTCGGCTCGACGGACGTGCTCAGTGGCCCGCGAGCGCCGCCGCGCACCGGGCCCCTCCGATTCGAGGCTCTGAGCGTTGCAGGGGATATCCCCAGGGGCGCGGCCGCGCTCAAACTGCGGCTCGACCTCGCTGGCGCAACCGCCCATGCCAGGAGCTACGTCGCCGCCCTGCGGCTCGAGGTGCAGCCGCCCCTGGCGTTGCGGCCGCCTTCCCCGCCGCCGGCGAACGTGCCGCACTTCGATCACGTGTTCGTGATCATGATGGAGAACACCGACTACGGCCAGCTGATCGGTGATGACAAGAATGCGCCGTACATGAATGCATTGGCCGCCCGCGGCGCCTTGCTGGCAAACTATCAGGCGATCTATCACCCGAGCGATGAGAACTATCTCGCCATCGCCGGCGGCGATGCCTTCGTCATGCGTGGGGTCTATTTTCCCAACCTCCAGGTCGCCGCCAGGAATCTGGGTGACCTGGTGGAAGCGGCCGGAAAGACCTGGCGGGCCTATGAGGAAGGCATGGGCACGCCCTGTAATACCAGCACCCGCTACGACAAGAACTACGAGCCCGACGACGCCCCGTTCATCCTGTTCCGCGATATACGCGGCAATCCCGGGCGATGCCGCGCTCATCTGGTGGATCTGCGCGAATGGCCGCGGGACCTGCAGCACGTCGCGAGCACGCCGGTATTCGCATGGCTCGCCGCCGACGATTACGATGACGGCGAGCTGCCGGGTAACGGCTCGCCCAAAAGCCTCCAGGTGCAGGATGCGTGGCTCAGGGCGACCCTCGAGCCCCTGTTCAGCTCCCCCGCGTGGCGCGAGCAGAAAAGCCTGCTCATTCTCACCTGGGACGAATCCGACACCACGGTGAACAATCACATCCCTACCATCGTGCTCGGCTCGCGGCTGACGGTGAAGTCCGGCTACGTCAGCCGCATCCGCTACGATCATTACAGCTCGGCGCGCACCATCGAGGCCGCGCTCGGCCTGCCCGCCATGACCAGCAACGATCAGTATGCGCGGACGTTTGACGATGTGTTCGTCGGCCGCTGACGCACGCGCTCCTCGACTCCCTCAGTCCCACTTATAGCTTGCCCGCAGCCCGAACACGCGCGGCTCGTTGGTCGTCTGGCGATTGTCGTAGTTGCCCGTATTGACGTAGATGACCGCGTTCGTGTTCCACAGGTTGCTGATATACGCCTCGAGAGTCCAGCTGGCGCGCTCGACGCCGAGACGGATGTCGGAGATGTTGTACTCCGGTTGCAGCACGCGCGACGTGCCCGCCTTGCCGAGCGTGGGATTCGACAGGGCGCGCAGGTCGCTCCACATGTCGCCCTTGTGCGCGATGTCGTACTGGATGTATCCCTTCAGCTCCTCGCTGAGGAACCTCTCATAGCGGACGTTCGCGCTGTAACTGAAATAGGGAACGAACGGCAGCCGCTCATCCGGGATGATCATGTCGGTGAGCACGCCGGTGAAGTTCGGCTTGACGCTGGTCAGGCGTGAGTCATTATAGTTCCCCGAGGCCTCGAAGGTCAGGCCCTCGGTGATCTGGATATCCACGTTCGACTCGGCGCCATAGACCCGCGCGTTGCCGAAGTTGGCATTGAAGGTGGTCGGACAGATGGACTCGTCGAAGATCGGCGCCTGAAAGTCCTTCCAGGGCATGTAATAGAACGCGCCGTTCCAGGTCATGCGCCCGTTCAACAGACCGGATTTCCAGCCCACCTCGAAGTTGTTGAGCGTATCCGGCTGGAAGGTTTCCGGCACGCCGTGCTGGTAACAGTCCGATCCCGCGCCCGCGTTGCTGCCGCCCATGCGAAAGCCCTGGCTGAACGTTCCGTAGAACATCAGGTGATCGCTGGCCTTGTAGGAAAGGCTCGCCTTGCTGGTCACCTTGTGCGCCGAGACGCCGATCAGGCCGGTGGGCGTCTTCGGCTGCCAGAAGTAGCCCGCCCATTGGTTGCTGCTCGTCAGGTCGCCGTCGTAGTTGCGCGCACCGGCCTCGAAGGTCCAGTGCTTGGTGATGTCATAGGCAATATCGACGAATTCCGCCGTCTCCAACAGATCGTCCCGGGAGAGGCTGCTGTACCACTCATCCGGAAGCGGTGTGGCGGTACCCGTGTAGTAGCTGCTGTAGTAAGAAAGCGCGCTTTGGTACGCCTCACCGTTGGGCTGCATTCCCGGCATGTCGTAGAAGTACTCGTAGGTCTGGCGCGTCTTCTCCCAGTAGAGGCCGCCGAGCCAGTGCACGCGGCCGCCGGGCTTCGACTGCAGGCGCAGCTCGTTCGACCACTGATGCGTCCATTGGTTGTACGTGTAGGACATGGTCGGCGCGCTGCAGCCGCCGTACGAGTCGGTTCCACCCTCGATCGTTGGGCCGGTCTGGCAGGTCAGGCTCTGCATCAGCGCCGGCGAATTCTGCTCATAGGACGGGAACGGGTTGTACTGGACGTAGTTGGAGTATTCGGTGGTGTAATGGTACGGATACGTCCAGAACGTCGAGGAGTAAACCAGATCTCCGATCCCGACGTCGCCTTCGACGTTCAAATCGTAATCCGTGAAGGAGTCCGAGATGTTCTCGGGTCCGAAGCGCGCATCCTTGCGCAGCTCGTAGGGTGCCATGCTCGGTTCCTGCGACCACGAGCCGGCGGTCCCCTGGTTCTGATAGTTGATGGTGAGGGTGGCCTTCCAGGAGTCGCTGATCCTCTGTGCAAGGGCCGCGCGTCCGCCGTACTGCTTCTCCGTGTTGTAGTCGTTGCGCGCCCACGCGGCATCGGTGGACACGGCCCCATTCACCCAATCCCGTGTCTCGAGCACGTTGTCGATGAAGCCGCCCTGGTGCACCAGGTAGCCCGACAGCCGTACCGCCGTCGAGCCCGGAACCAGGGGAAAATTGACGAACGCCTGCTCGGTGGCGTCGCGCCCGGCGTTTTCGATCTTGCCCTCATCGAGGTCGACTCCGGCGCTGAAGGCGTCCCAGTTCGGCTTGTTCGTGATGATGCGTATGGCGCCCGACATGGCGCCGGCGCCATAGAGAGTGCCCTGCGGGCCATCGAGCACTTCGATGCGCTCGATATCGTAAAGATGCAGGTCGGGAATCTCACCGTAGTAGCTGGTGGAAGCGTCGTCGAGGAAGTATCCCGTGGTCGAGGTGTTCGAGGCGTTTGCGCTGCTGCCGTCCGATACGCCGCGCATGTAGAAGGTCTGCTCGGTGGGCCCGTCGCTCACGAACGAGACCGTCGGCATCTTGGTCGCGAAATCCTCGAAGTGCGTGATGGACAGGTTCTCGATGGCCTTGGTCGTGAGGACCTGGATGGCCTCCGGCACGTCCTGCACGTTTTCCGCCACCTTGGTGGAGGTGACGACGACGGGCTCGAGAACCACTGGCGCCGCCGGGCTGGCAGCGCTCCCCGCGTCGGCGGCAAGGGCCGACGGGATTTGGACGGCTGCCGCACCGTACAGTGCGGCGGCGACGGCGAGTCCGATTGGGCCGATGCGAGCACTCTCGGCGCGCACACACCCCCGTACAGGCAGCCCACGAGCGGTTTTCATAGACCCCCAGTGCCGTTTGTATTTGTACACTAGTATAATTTCACTACCCGAGCGAGTCAATTCCGCGCTGCCCGTTCGGGCAGCAGTTGCGAGCGCTCCAGCTCTTACTGTACGATCGACCAACAAGAATCGCCGCCGTCCCGCGCCGGCGGGCGAAGCAACACCGGAACAGCCTTGCATGGGTCGCAATCCTCGCTACGACGTCCTGTTCGAGCCGGTCAGGATCGGGCCAGTGACGGCCCGCAACCGCTTTTACGCCGTGCCCCATGCGAGCGGCATGACGAATGCCATGCCGCACATGCGCGCGGCGTTCCGCGAGACGAAGGCTGAGGGCGGGTGGGGTGTGGTCTGCACGGGCTACGTGTCGATCGATCCGGAATCGGACGACGCTCCCCTGCCCTACGCCACGCTCTGGGATGACGATGACGTCCGCTCCCACGCTCTGATGACCGAAGCGGTCCACCGGCACGGGTCCCTGGCCGGCATCGAGCTTTGGCATGGAGGCGGCGCCGTCACGAACCGGCTCAACCGAACACCCTCCATGTCGCCGTCGGGCACCGCATGGATGCCCACGCATGTCAGCTACATGGGCAATCAGCGGCCCCGTGTCATGGACGAGCAGGACATTCGCGGACTGCTCGAGAAACAAAGGCGGGCCGCTCGCCGGGCTCGCAGCGCCGGGTTCGACATCGTCTACGTGTATGCCGGGATGGGCTACCTGCCGCACGAATTCCTCCTCTCCGAGTGGAATCAGCGGACGGACGCTTATGGCGGCTGCGTCCGCAATCGGGTGCGCATCGTCCGCGAGCTGCTCGAAGTCACCCGCGAGGCGGTGGCCGGCCAATGCGCGGTGGCCTTGCGGATCAGCCTGGAGGAGCTGCGCACCCGGCCGAGCGACAACGCGCCCTCGGAGGCGCACGAGGTCGTGCAGCTGCTCGCCGACGTGCCGGACCTCTGGGACGTCAAAATGGACTCCGAGACCACGGACTGCGCACCGTCACGCTTCACGCCCGAGGGCAGCCACGAGCCGGTGATCGCCTTCGTCAAGTCGATCACGAGCAAACCGGTGGTCGGCGTCGGCCGCTTCACTTCCCCGGATGCGATGGTGGGGCAGATTCGCCGCGGAGTGCTCGACCTGATCGGCGGCGCGCGGCCATCGATCGCGGATCCCTTCCTGCCGCAGAAGATCGACGAAGGTCGCGAGGAAGACATCCGCGAGTGCATCGGTTGCAACATCTGCATCTCGAGCTGGCACGAATGTGTTCCGGTCCGCTGCACGCAAAATCCCACCATCGGCGAGGAATGGCGCCGGCAATGGCATCCGGAACGGGTGTCGCCGGCGCAACCGAGCGCCACGGTGCTGGTGGTGGGCGCCGGTCCGGCCGGACTCGAGTGCGCGCTGACGCTCGGCCGCCGCGGCTACGAAGTCATGCTGGCGGAGGCCGAAGACGAGCTCGGCGGCCGGCTGCGCTTCGAGACGCGCTTGCCAGGGCTCGCGACCTGGTCACGCGTGCTCGAGTGGCGGCGCAGCCAGCTGCAGCGGCTGAGCAACGTCACGCTCTATCGGGGCAACCGAGTGGAGGCCGGACAGATCCTGGAGCTGCAGCCGAGGCACGTGGTACTGGCCACAGGCTCACGCTGGATGCCACTGCTCTACACGCCTCTCGAGGTGCCTGCCGGCACGCTCGACAGCCCTGGCGTCTACACGCCCGACGACGTGGCGGCCGGTACGCCGCTGGAAGACCCCGTCGTCGTGTTCGACTTCGACAATTACTACATGGGTTCCGCCCTGGCCGAACACTTGGCAAGGGGTGGCCACAACGTGAGTTATGTGACGCCGTCGGGACTTGCCTCGGCCTGGGGAGTCATGACCAACGAGCAGCCACAGATCTATCGTGCGCTCGCCGCCGCGGGTGTGCGCCTGCATACGCTCGCGCGGGTCGAGTCTTTCACCGGCGGCAAGTTGACCCTAATCCATGTATTTACCGCGGCGCGGGCTCAGCTCCCGTGCCAATCCCTGGTGATCGTGGGCGCGCGTCTGCCGAATGATGCTCTCCACCAGGAGCTGATGGCACACCGGGAAGAGTTCGCCGCGGCCGGAATCGCCTCGGTAACGCGGGTCGGGGATGCGCTCGCGCCAGGCGCCATCGCACATGCCGTTTATAGTGGTCACCGCTGCGCGCGGGAGATAGACGCGGGTGAAGATGAGCATAACCTCAAGCGCGATGCACCGCTGCGCACCGTAAAAGAGTGAGGCAAAGAGTCATGCGCCGATCACTGACAGCCCTTCTCGCTCTGCTGCTGACAGTCGGCATCGCGCCGGCTCGAGACACCGCGGACGCCTCGCCCGCTCAATACCAAGCCCCGTCGCCGGCACAGTACGGTTTCACCCTGGAGCGGGCCCGTATTGTGATGCCCGATGGCGTTGCGCTCGCGGTCACGCTCTATATGCCGAAGGGAGCGGCCCGCGGCACTCGCTTCCCGGTGATTCTCAACTACCTGCCCTACCGCAAGGACGACGACGAGGCCCAGGAACAGTACGGCCTGTTCAGCTATTTCGCGCGCCGCGGATTCGTGGGCGCGGCAGTCGACATCCGCGGCTTCGGCAACAGCGGCGGCGCTCAGCCCGAGCGCGAGTACTCGGCACAGGAGCAAGCCGACGGTGAGCAGGTCATCGCCTGGCTTGCGCGCCAGCCCTGGTCGAACGGCAAGGTCGGGATGTTCGGCATCTCGTGGGGCGGTTTCAACTCCATCCAACTGGCGATGCGCAACCCGCCGGCGCTCAAGGCGATCATTGCCGTGGATGCCACCGAGAGGCTGTTCAACGAGGACGTCCATTACTTCGATGGGATTTTCCACGTCGACGAATTCGAGCTGACCATGGATCTCGACCAGGGACGCAGCGGCGCACCCGATTACACTCTCGCCGCGAGCGTCATCGGGCCGCGCATGAACTCCAAACCCTGGTCGCTCACCTACCTGGAGCACCAGCGCAATGATGCGTTCTGGCAGAGCCCGGAGCGTCCGCTGGCGTCCATCCACGTACCCTCCTTCCTGATCGGTGGCTTGCACGACGGCTACCGTGACAGCATTCCACGCATGCTGCGGCAGGTGTCCGCACCGGTAAAGGCGTGGATCGGTCCCTGGAATCACGCCTGGCCCGACGACAGTGACTACGGGCCGCTCTACGAGTGGCGCGACCAGGCGGTGCGCTGGTTCGACTACTGGCTGAAGGGACGCAACACCGGCGTTCTGGCGGACCCCAAGGTGGTCATCTACCTGGAGCACGGGCACCCGCCTGGCCCACAGGATCAGACCGTGCCTGGCACCTGGCGCGCCTACAACGGCTGGCCGGCTGCTGGCACGTGGCATCAGCGACTGTACCTGCAGCCCGATCACGCGCTGCGCGACGAGCCGAAGGCGTCGGGACAAGACCAATTGCGGTATGTTCCGTCGGCCGGAGCCGAGGGCGACATCTTCTGGTGGGGAGAATTGCAGCCTGACCAGCGTCCGGTCGATGCGTACAGTCTCGTCTACGACACTGAGCCGCTATCGCAAGACACTGCCATGATCGGCCTTCCGCATGTGATGCTACACGCGGCAGCCGGTGCGCCGCAGGCAAACTGGTTTGCGCGGCTGGAGGACGTCGCCCCGGATGGTCGCGTCACGCTCGTGACCGGCGCGGCGCTCAACGGGGCTCAGCGCGACTCGATGGCTGATCCGAAGAGTCTGGTGCCCGGCAAGACTTATGCGCTGTCGTTCGACTTGCATCTGGCATCGTACGTGTTCCCCAAAGGCCATCGTATCCGACTTGCCGTATCCAACGCCCTGTGGCCGGTGGCGTGGCCAACACCCTTTGCCATGGACACGACGCTGGACCTGGGCGGCGGTCAGGCATCCTGGATCGATTTGCCGCGCGTACCGCTCGCAGGACCCGCGCCGCCGCCGTCGCTGCTGTCACGACCCACTCAGGTCGAGTCTCGAGCGGACATCGTCGCGGGAAACTCCGCGTGGCCAGGATCACAAACGGTGCTGCGCAACGAGAACGGCCACGCCCAGGTCGTCTGGCAGGGCGCGACGGATACCCACTATCCGTGGGGCCACTTCCACCATACGGAAAAGCTCACTTATGACATCGATGACGCGCATCCGGCTGATGCCATTGACGTCGGTGACTCGGTATACGTGCAAGCGCTCGGTACGCACACGCTGACCTGGCACGGTCATCTCTCGATACGCAGTGACGTGAGTTACTTCTACTACGAATACATGCGCACGCTGATGCGGGATGGCAAGGTGGTCATCTCGAGAACCTGGCGGGAAAAGATCCCGCGTGACCACCAGTAGGTCGGATCAGCCCACCCGGCGTAACCGCCGCTTGCGGAAATCCGCGAGAATTTCCTGGGCCGCGTTGTGGCCCGGCGCGCCGGTGACGCCACCACCGGGATGAGTACCCGAGCCGCACATGTAAAGACCCGGCAGCGGACCGCGATAGTTGCCGTGTCCGAGCATCGGCCTGGCCGAGAACATCTGGTCGAGCTGCAGCGCGCCGTGCAGGATGTCGCCGCCGATCAGACCAAAAGTGCGCTCCAGATCGAGCGGACTCATGATCTGGCGGCCGAGCACGGCGGCCTTGAAGTTCGGCGCATGACGGTTGACCGTCTCGATCATCAGGTCCGCCACCGTCTCCCGGTGCGCGTCCCAGGACTCTCCGTTGGGCAGCTGCGGCGCGACGTGCTGGCAGAAGAGGCTCGCCACATGCTGGCCCCGCGGCGCGAGACTGTCATCGAGCGTGGAGGGAATGAGCAGCTCGACGATCGGCTGCCGCGACCACCCGTAAGTGCGGGCGTCGAAATACGCCTGCTCCATGTAACCCAGGGTGGGGGCGAGAATGATGCCGGCAGTGTGATGATCAGCGGCCGCCCGGCCCGGCAGACAGGTGAAATCCGGCAGCTCCGAGAGCGCCACGTTCATGCGGAACGTGCCCGAGCCGCAACGGTACTGCGCGATGCGCTCCAGGAAATCCGGCGGCAGATCCGCCCCATCGATCAGCCGCAGATAGAGCAGCTTCGGATTCAAATTCGACACCACCGCCCTGGCGCGGATGGTCTCGCCGGCTTCCGTGATCACTCCCACGGCGCGGCCGCGCTCGACGAGGACCTGGCGCACGGGACTGCTCACCCGAATGACGGCACCGCGCGAGGCGGCGCATTTCGCCATCGCCTGTGTGATGGCGCCCATGCCGCCGATGGCATGGCCCCAAGTCCCCTTCTTGCCGTTCACCTCGCCGAAGCAATGGTGCAACAGCACATAGGCCGAGCCTGGCGCATAGGGACTCGCATAGTTGCCGACGATGCCGTCGAAACCGTACAACGCCTTGATCGGATCGCTCTCGAACCAGCCGTCGAGAAACTCTCCCGCCGAGGTCGCGAACAGCTTGAGCAGCTCCCGGCGCAGGCTCATGTCGAGCCCGCTCAGGCGCGTGCCGAGACGTCCGGCCCGCAGCAGCTCCGGCAGCGCGGCGGACCAGCCGCCCTGCACCACATTCGGCGGCGTTTCCAGCACGAGACCGCGCAGTACGTCCGCGACGGCCTCGAGGCGCTCTCCATATGCATCCAGGCGTGCGGCATCCTTGGACGAGAACTTCGCGACTTCCGCACGCGTTCTGTCGCCACCGCTGCAAAGGTAACGGCCGTCCGCGGTCGGCAGGAAATTTGCGATCCTGCGCTCGACGATGCGCAGCCCGTATCCGGCAAGGTCCAGGTCGCGGATGACCTTGGGATTCAGGAGGGAGACCGTGTAGGAAGCCACCGAGTTGCGGAACCCGGGATGAAATTCCTCGGTGACGGCGGCGCCACCCACGACATCGCGGCGTTCCAGCACCGTGACCTTGAGTCCGCCCGCGGCGAGGTATGCGGCGCAGACCAGTCCGTTGTGGCCGCCCCCGATGATGACGGCATCGCACTCCCGCGGCGACTTCGACGAGTTATAATTATCGCTGCCGGAAGTGCTCATGACGACACGCGGGTCTCAATACTATTTAACAAGTGTACAGCAGCGATTCGACTGCGTCAATGAAGTGACGGGAACCGAGAATGGCCAAACAGCAGCACGCGCCTAAATTCCGCCGCGCCTCGCCCACCGCGCGCCGCGAGGCGCTGATCGAGGCAACCCTGGCGTGTCTGCGCAAGCACGGCCACGAGGGCGCATCCGCCAGACGCATCGCCGCCGAAGCCGGCGTGTCGGCGGGGCTCATCACCCATCATTTTCCGAGCATGTCGGCGCTCGTGGCCGCTTCGTACGAGACGCTCGCGATGTCGCTTCTCAGCTCGATCCGCAAGCACGCGCGCGAGGTCAGCGCGACCCCGCGGGAGCGGCTGCGGCGCTTTTTCGAGGCGTCTTTCACGCCCGCGCTGCTCGAGCCTGGACTGTTCAATGCCTGGCTCGTGTTTTGGAGCATGATCGCGCACGACGATGAGGTGAGCGCCGTACAGGACCGCACTTATGTCGCCTACCGCACCGCCCTCGAGTCCCTGTTGGGACAACTGCGTGCGGCCGAGAGCGTCCCGGCCTTCAAGTTGCGCCCGGCCGGAATCGCCTTGGCAGCGCTGCTCGATGGCCTGTGGATCGAGGCCAGTCTGAACCCGCGCGCCTTCAAGCCCGCCGAGGCGGTCGCGATGTGCGATGACTGGATCCACGCGCTGTGCTCAGGCGCGTTGCCTAGCCTGCTGCTCCCTCGCCGCTGACGACCTCGTCGACATCGATCTTGAGCCACAGGAGCGCGGCCACCAGCGCGCAGAGGCTCCCGATCGCAAACGCCGTCCCCCAGGCGTGCCGGCCCGAAAGCCAGGCGACGACGGGAATGCCGATGATGCCCCCCAGGTTGCCGCCGGTGTTGAGCACGCCCCCGATCGCCATCGCGTCGCTGCGGCCAACGGCCATTGACGCCGCCCAGTAAGCCGCCTCATTGAGCTCGATGCAGCCGAAGGACCCGGCCAGTGCCGCCACGGCGAGGTATGGGTTCGCGGTGCGTGTCGCGATCAGAAGCAACACACCCACGAGCGGCAGCGACACCAGGGGCACCGTCCGAAACCCCCAGACCAGTCCGAGCCTTGGGCACAGCCACCCGGTGAGGACACCGCCGATGCCAGCGCCGAGGCTCCCCGCCATCGGCGGCGCCACCGACAACCATCCGCTCTCCAGAACGGGAAAGTGACGTTGCTGGATCAGATAGAGAAAGCACCAGTTGGCTACCAGGTAGAACGAGTAGTTCATCAGCAGATACGACACCGTCAGTAGCGCCGTATTCCGATGTGCGAGCATGTGCAGCAGGCGCCGGACCGAGATCCTCGCATCCACTGTCGCATGCGCGTGCTCGCCGAGCTCGCTCAGCTCGGCGGTTGCGACCGCGCGGTGTTCTCGCGGCGTATCGCGCGCGTACCAAGCCCAGAGCGCGATGATCAGGACCGCGGGAATGCTGGACCACACGAGCGCCCGCTGCCAGCCGGCGCCCACCATGAGCGCGGCGATGAGGGGCGGCGTGATCGCCGAGCCGAGATTCAGGCCCATGCTCTGCGCGCCCTGCACCAACGACCACTGGCGTACCGGAAACCAGGTTTCGAAGACACCGCTCGAGACCGGGAAAAGTCCGCCCTGGGCCGCGCCAAGGAGCAGCTGCGCGGCGACCAGCACCAGGAACAGCGCCGTGCCGCCGAGCAGCTCTGGTGCCACCGGAATCATCATGACGGCAACGAACGCCGCCAAGCCGAAGAGCGTGAGTGCGCGGCGGGCGCCGAGTCGCTGGCCGATCAGCCCACCGGGTAGCTGAAAGAGCGCATAGCCGATGACGAATGCCTGCTCGATCCAGCCGATCTGCAGCTGCGTGAGGTGCAGGGCCGGCATCATCCGCTCCGCGGCGATCGTCACGTTGGTGCGCTGCGCGTAGGCCAGCAGACCGAGCGCAAACAGCAACCCGAAGATTCGCCAGCGGACCCGCGGTCCGTTCAAGATCACCCCCCGAAACGGACCGAGCCTAACTCACCCCTGACTCCATCCCGGGGCGGGAGGGTGCGGCAGGCGGCACTGGGGGATGAGGCCGCGCATGCGCCGCCCGAAGCTGCGCAGGCACACCTCGCCCTCGCTCAACGGACCCATGGTGTAGCTGCTGGAGGCCATCCCGGACTGCACGCGCTCGATCAGCGCCTTGTCTTCTGTGCTGACGCCTCGGTTGATGCGCCAGTTGAGATAACGCGCGGCGCGCATCTCGCGCCGGGAATCCGGATGCACGTAGGCGATCTCACGGACCATCGTTTGTGTGGGCGACACCGGCAGGAACTGCATGAAGTCGATCTGGTCCGGATAGATGTCGAAAGCGACGTTCGGCCACAGCTTGAAATAGGTCCACAGTCGCTGCCGCTCGGTGGGCAGGTACTCGACCCGCGGTAACAGCCGCTGATAGAGGCGCTCGGACAACTTGCTCGAGGGCTCATCGCGCAGCGTGCCCCACATCTTGTCGATCCAGGGTTTCGCCTCGATGCCATAGCTGCGGCCAAAGAGGCGCGTGAGGCCCGGATGAGCGACGTTGATGTGCAGCCCATCGGAGTAATTGTCCGCCACGTTCTTCCAGTTGACGTTGCGCGGACGCAGCGTCACGCGCCCCTGCGGAACCAGCTCCTCGAAGCGGTAAGCGGCCAGCTCGTGCGCGTACGGGGCGGCCATCTCGCGCACACTCGGAAGTCCGGGCTCGAAGCGCACGAAAATGAATCCCATGAAGATCTCATGCTCGAGCGCCGCAAGGCCGTGGCGAGCGAAATCGAGGCCACGGAACGACTCACGGTTAGACACGCCGACGAGCCGACCGTCCAACGCATAAGTCCACGCGTGATACGGGCAGGTGATGCGACGGCCGCAGTTGCCCTTCGGGCCATCGAGGATCCGCGCCGCGCGATGCCGACAGACGTTGTGGAACGCACGCACCTCTCCGTTGTCGGCACGCACCACGATCGCAGACTCACCGAGGAATTCGAACGAATGGAAATCGCCGGCCGCCGGGATATCGTTGACGTGGCAGACCACGTGCCAGGCGCTGCGGAAGACGGCGCGCTTCTCGAGCTCGAAGAACTCCGGATCGTGGTAGATCCACGCCGGGAGGCTGAGGCCCTCCTGGTCGGCGTCGGCGGGCGCGACATTTCTAAACTGACGGCTGGCGACGCTCATGGCGGGCATTCCAAGAAGACTTGACGGCGATAGCCGCTGTTGCACGATTGTACAATACGGCCCTTTGAGGCGTCAAATCAGTGGCCAAATCACCGGCAAGGATCGGCCGACGTCTGAGTGGACTGCTTCAAGCGACGCACTAGCGCTAATATAGGGTGGGCTTTGCGCCAGGCGCGCGGGCTTCCGACTCAAGCGGAGGATTTACGCCCATCACACCGCAAATGGCCCGCGAGGCAATTGACGCTCGCCTGACCCCCTCGCCCGCCGAGGTGCGGCCATTGAGCGAATGCATCGGTCAGGTGCTGCGCGAGGATGTCCACGCGGAACGCGACAATCCGCCGTTCGATCGCGTATGCATGGATGGCATAGCGATCCGCAGCGATGTCTTCGGGAAAGGCGTCCGTCGCTTCGCCATTGAAGCGATGCAGGCAGCCGGCGCTCCGGCGCTCACTCTCTCCAGCGCGGAGGCTGCGATCGAGGTCATGACCGGGGCCATGATGCCGCGGGGCACCGACTGCGTCATTCCGGTGGAAGAGTACGACGTCGCAGCCGGAATCGTCGCCCTCAAGGATGAGGCGTCCGGTGATCCTTACCGCAACGTGCAGCGCCGCGGCTCAGACAGCCAGCCCGGCGTGCCCATGCTGATAGCAGGCATACGACTCGGCGCGCCGGAAATCGCCGTGGTGGCCTCGGCCGGGCTGGCCAGGATCAGCGTGAGCCGCCGGCCGAGCTTCATGGTCGTCTCCACGGGTGATGAGCTCATCGAGCCAGGCGAGCCCATCGCGGAACACCAGGTTCGCCGATCGAATGCCTATGCCCTGGTCGCCGCGCTGCGCGAGCATGGCTTCGGCAAAGTCGGCGACGACCACATCCTCGACAACGAGAAGATGTTGCGGGAACGCCTGGCACGGCATCTGGCCGAACGGGACGTATTGATCCTGAGCGGCGGCGTCTCCAAGGGCAGATTCGACTTCGTGCCGAAGGTCCTCAAAGCATTGCACGTCGAGGAAGTCTTCCATCAGATCGCGCAGCGGCCGGGCATGCCGATGTGGTTTGGTGTCGGGCCCCGCGGGCAAGCGGTGTTCGGCCTCCCCGGCAATCCCGTGTCGACATTGATCTGTCTGATCCGATACGTGGTGCCGGCCATGAGTGCCGCCATGGCCGCTCATGTGTCCGCGCCGGAACCCATCGGATTGGCCTCCCCGATCACGCGCGGACGGCCGGTGGCAACGTTCGTCCCCGTCTCCATTCAATACCATTCCGACGGCGCCCGCTGCGCCCTGCCGCGCACGCCGAGTGGATCCGGGGACTTCCTCGCCCTGGCCGGCACATACGGCTTCATCGAGTTGCCGCCCCGGCCGGATGCGTACCCCGAAGGCTTCGTCGCTGACCTCTACAGGTGGTGAGTCTCGATGTCCCAACAGACCTTCAGTAGCGCGCGCGTCCTTGGTATCGTCGGATGGAGTGGGTCCGGGAAGACCACGCTGATCACGCGCTTGATCCCAGTGCTGACCTCCCGGGGAATTCGGGTCGCGACGCTCAAGCACGCGCACCACAAGTTCGATGTCGACCAGCCGGGCAAGGACTCGTATGAGCACCGCAAAGCGGGCGCCTGCGAGGTGATCGTCTCGTCGGCACGGCGCTGGGTACAGATGCACGAGTTGGGAGACGGAGCGGAGGCCACCCTGCGGGAGCTGCTCGCCAAGGTCTCGCCCTGCGACCTCATCCTGGTGGAAGGCTTCAAGATGGAGTCGCATCCGAAGCTCGAGGTCTTCCGCGAAGCGGCGGGAACTCCACCCCTGCACCCTGATGACAGGCGTATCGTGGCAATTGCCAGCGATCATCCTTTTCCCGACGCCGGAGTCCCCGTGGTCGATCTCAACTATATTCCCGCTGTCGCGAGCCTGGTGTTGGAGCGTGCCGAGCCGCTGACAGAGGTCCTCGAGGCGCTCGACAGCGCTACGCGGCCGTGACCGGTCAGGTTTGGATCCGCAGACCCTGAGCGTCCCCACGCGCAGTCCGATTGACGACCATCCGCTCATGCAGTCGCGTGATGGCTTCGCTGCCCGTGCGGACGCAAAGGCCCGGGACCAGGGCATGGACGAAGCACGCCAGGGAGGCCAAGAGCAGCGAAAACCCAAACCCCAGCGCATGGCGCTGGTGCTCCAGATAGGACTCCCCAATGGACCGTGGGTGCTGGAGAAATAAGCGGCTGAACACGGTGCCCCTGCTTTTTAGGTCGACCCGTAGGACAATATCCAAAGTGGCGTCGAATATCTTCACCATTTAGACTACGCGGAACGGCTTTTACGGGAAAATATCCCAATGCCCAATCTCGATGGTACGGATCTGCGCATTCTCGGCCTGCTCCAGGCGGATGCCTCGCAATCGGTGGCCGCCGTGGCCGAGCAGGTGCACCTGTCCACCAATGCTTGCTGGCATCGAATCAAGCGCCTGGAAGAGGCCGGCATCATCCAGAAACGCGTTGCACTCCTGGACGCCGCCAGAGTGGGCGCGGGGCTGACGATGTTCGTGCTCGTCCGCGCCGCCGAGCATTCACAGGAATGGTTCGACCATTTCGCCGCAACCGTCCGCGCCATTCCTTCGGTGACGGAGTTTCATCGCACCAGCGGCGACGTCGACTATCTGCTCAAATTGCAGCTCGCGGACGTTGCCAGTTACGACGAGGTGTACAAGCTCCTGATTGGCTCGATCCGCTGTGCGGAAGTCCGGGCGGTATTCTCGATGGAAGAGCTCAAGCGCACCACGGCAGTCCCGCTTCCGGCGCCTGCTACATAACCCGAGGACCCAGCCATGCGTGAATTGCGACGACTCGCTCCTTTGCTGACCGTAGTGGCGCTTTTCGCCGGCACCGATGTTGCCGGCGCCGCCGGGGCATGCGATGCATTCAAGTGGGACGTGCGGCACGAGCGGGCACTTTTCGCCACCCAGGCTCAGGATCAGAAGGCCGGAGCGGCCGTCGCGTCGGCACCGATGCTCTCCCTGGAGAGACTCTACCGGCTGCAGTTCGCGCCGCAAAACCAGGTTGCATTCACCCTCCCGCAGGGCAAAAAGCCGCACCGGAACCGCGCCTATGCCGGCCTCGTGCGACTGCACATCGCCGCCGCCGGACTCTACCGCATCGCACTCAGCCAGCGTTTCTGGGTCGATGTCGTGTCCGCAGGCAAGCTGCTTGATCCGGTGGCTTTCACCGGCGCGCCGGGCTGCAGCTCACCCCACAAGATCCTCCTATACCGGCTCGCGCCTGGCGATCCGCTGTTGCAGTTGAGTGATTGGCCGAGTCCGCAAACCGAGCTCACAGTGACTCGCGCGCCGGACCTCGCGCCTCCGCGCCACTAGCGCTCGCGCAGCACGCCATCGGGGCCAGGTCGATGTATTTGGCGCCGGCCGCTAGCCCGTGGGCAGGGCCCAGATATCGAGCACGCCGCGGGTGGCGCGACTGTTGGCATTGCCCTCGGGCAGAATGATCCTGCCGTCGACCACGATGGGGCTGCTCCAATGCCCCGGCCCGCAGGGCAACGTCGCAATCCGCTTGCCGGAAGGCGCCTCATAGACATTGAGGCCGCCTGCCGGCGCGTAAACGAACAGCAGGCCATCAGCCTCGAACGGACTGGTCCCGCCGGTGTCGTGCCACCATATTTCGTGGAGCTTCCCGCCCCGCAGTTGCCAGGCCGCGGTGCCGCCGTTGTCGGCGGCAAACATCCAGAGCTGATCCCCGTGCCGCCACACCGCCGGTTGGGCGAATAGGTCGGTGGCGCCGGGAGTGGCAACGATTTGCAGCTCGTGGCCCTTGTGGGGTGTTGTCCCCGCGATCGCCTGCCGGCTGAGCAGCCGGATCCTGCCATCCTTACCCCCTTGAGCGATCAGGTCGCCACCCAACAGCACGGGCGAGGCCGAGCCCAAGTCCAGATCGTCATCATTGAGCTCTCGGGTATTGGTCGGCGTGTAGTTGCCCAGCATCGCCGTGGCACTGGAGTTGAGCTCAACGACCGTATCGCCCCAATCAGTCGTGCCGTTCCAGTCGCCATTGCCGGTGGCAATGAAAATCCGACCGTCGCTGGGATCGATCACTGCGCCGGCGCGGCCCCAAATAGCGGATTGCGTTTGCGGGCAGGCGCTGGGCTGCAGCAGCCCGGTCCGGTTGCTGCACTGGGAGTTCCAAACCTGAAGCAGCTTGCCGGAAGCAACGTCGAGTACGGCAACGTGGCCCTGATAGGGCGGCCGGTCGCCTATGTATCCTCCGGTCACCGCGATCACGCGGCCGTGAAGGAGCTTCAGCGGCGAGTCCATCTTCTCCCGCAGCGGCAGCTCTGTGATTGCGGTGCGCCATAGGACCCGTCCGTCGCTGACGGCGAGCTTTTCGATGTATCCGTCGGGCGAAGCCGCGTATAGGGATCTGCTGTCAGGGTCGGCCACAGGGGTCGAGTTCGTGAACTGGCGGGTACCCGCCAAGCCCTGATAACTCGCAGGCGTGTACTCCCACAGAACATCACCGCTGGCGGCGTCGAGCGCCAGGGTCTTGCCGTAGCTGGTGGTTACGAAGATGGCGTCATGTTGGGCGCCGCGGATCGTGGCGCCATGAAGATAGATCGCGCTCGCATCCACGAGGCCGTCCAGCTCTATCTGGCGGCGACTCAACCGACGAACGTTGGCTGCGGTGATGCCCGTGGCGTCGGGATTGGCGCTGGTGCTCTGAAGGTCGCCACCAAACATGGGCCAATTCCGCGCCGGCACACTTTGGCAGCCCACCGCGATCGCCACGCTCAGGCCCAGCAGCAGGCGCAGTGCAATATGATGTTTCATCGCCGGATTATGCGCCATCCCCGGCCTGTACTATACTCAGTCGAGCGAAGTTGACAGGTGGCAATCCATGCCGGATGTGCGCGAGGCTTTGTCGGAGATCCGGTCGATCCGCGGGCATATGGCCCGTTACACCGAATTTCGCGGTTACGGCCCGCTCACCCTCGCCGGCACTGGCCTGCTCGCGATCGTGATCGCGACCCTGCAGCGATCCTGGACGGTCGATCTCGAGCACGAGCCCGCGCGCTTCCTGGCGACGTGGATCGGCGCCGCCGCCGTCGCGCTCACATTCATCGGCTTCGAGACTTTCGCACGCACTCGCCGCATTCACTCGACCCTGGCGATGCAGATGCTGCACGCCGCTCTGGAGCAATTCCTACCGTCGATCGTAGCGGGCATTCTGCTGACGGCCGCGATGGCGCGCGCCGCACCGCAGAGCCTGTGGATGCTGCCTGGCTTGTGGCAGATGCTGTTCAGCCTGGGCGTATTCGCTTCGTGTCGCTTTCTGCCGCGCGCCATCTTCTGGGTCGGCGTGTGGTATCTCGCGACCGGAATGGGCTGCCTCGTCATTGGGCCCAATGCCGCGGCATCTCCCTGGGAAATGGGCATACCCTTCGGACTCGGTCACTTCATGGTGGCCGGCGTGCTGCAGTTCGGATATCGACATGAGCAGGAATAGAGCGAAGCCCAAGGTTCCGCGGGCTCACCCGTTCGCATACGAGGGCCTCGATCGCGTCATGCACGAGCGTGCGCGTCTCGGTGTCCTCACCGCACTGCTCGCGCATCCGCAGGGGGTGCCGTTCGCGGTGCTCAGGAAGCTTTGTGGGCTGACGGACGGAAATCTGGCCCGTCACCTGGAAGTGCTAGCAGCAGCCGACGTCATCGGGATCACCAAGACCGCGGAAGCGCGTCCGCTATCCCTCTGCCGCATCACGGCGGAGGGGCGCAAGCGCTTTCTGAGCTATCTGGCGGTACTCGAGCAGGTACTGCTCGATGCCGGCGCGCCGCCCGAGTCCGAGGACCGCCGCCCGAAAGGCCTGCGCCACCTCGCAGCTCGCTGATCGGCCGGGCTTGCATTGCATGTACTCTGCATCGTAAAGTCAGACTTTGTGATGCAAAGTACCTATGCACGACTTCTGGACACTCGAGGACGATCTCGCCTGCTACCGGATCGTCCGGGGCGCACACGGGCTCGAGGTGTATAGCGAGGACGTCTTCGTCCGACACTTCAACACCTGGCAGTTGAGCATCGGCGGCGTGGTGGTCTCCAAGCAGCCGCTGGAGCTCAATTTCGCCAGAAATGCCGTGGAGTCGCAGTGCCCGGTCTGGTCGGCCATCCGCAAGGTGATCGAAGCTCTCGTCATCCGCGGACTGACGACCGCGGGACACCTGACGGACTCGCAGCGGAAGTTCCTGGGAATTCGATTCCGCGACGTCGCACAGTGCGCGGCAGATTCCGGCGCCTGGAGAGATGTGAAGCTCCTGACCGATCCTTGGGGTATGCATCTACCGTTATCGGCTCTGGCTCAGTACAGAAAGTTCGTTCACATTCCCGAGCGTGGCCCGCTCGCCTGCGCCACGCACGGCATCGACGGCACATTCGTCGTGACGGATGCCCTGCTCGATCGCTTCGGCATGGACTCGCTCCCCGACTGGCTGGCGCTGCTGACGCAGGCGGGTCTGCTGCCCGCTATGCCACCGTGCGCACCGCTTGCGCAATCTGCCGCAGCAGCATCTCCGGATCGATCGGCTTGGTGAGGTGCGCATCGAAGCCGGCCTCGAGGCTCTTCGCCCGATCGCTCTCGTGTCCCCAACCGGTGACGGCGATCAACCGCAAGTCGCGTCCCCAAGGCGCAGCCCGCAGCCGCCGTGCGACCTCGTGTCCCGACATGAACGGCAGACCGATATCGAGCAGCACGATGGCGGGTCGCAACGTCTCGGCGACCTCCAGCGCTCGCTTGCCGTCATGGGCGACAGCGGTGTGATATCCCGCAAGCGCCAACACGTGCGACAGCGAAGTCGCGGCATCGACGTTGTCATCCACGACGAGCACGCGAACACCGGCGGCACCGAGCGCCGTGAATTTCTCGGGCGCGACGATCGGCCCGGCGAGCGCCGCCGGCTCTTTGGCGCGCGGCAGGCGGACGACGAATTCGCTGCCGCGCCCAGGCCCATCGCTGTTGGCCCCGATCCGTCCCCCATGCAGCCTCACGAGATCTCGCGCCAGCGATAGTCCGATGCCGAGTCCCCCCGCGGACCTCGTGCCCGGCGCCTCGAGCTGAACGAAGAGCTCGAAGATCGTCCGCAGCGCTCCCGGGGCGATGCCGACCCCGTCGTCCTTGACCGTAACGATGACTTCCTCGCCCTCCGCGGATGCGGTCACCGCAATGTGGCCGCCTGCAGGGGTGTACTTGGTCGCGTTGTGCAGCAGGTTCCCGAGAATCTGCGCGAGACGCACGGCATCGCCACTCACGAAGAGCGGCTCGTCGCCCAGGGTGAGCGCGAGCTCCTGGTGAGCTGCCTCGAGGAGCGGCTGCGCTGGGGCGATCGCGCTCTTGATAATCTCGCGCAAATCGAGCTGCTCACGGCGGATCTCGAGCACGCCGCGCGTGACTCGCGAGACATCGAGCAGATCATCCAGCAGGCGCGCCATCTGCGCGAGCTGGCGGTCGATCATCTTCCGCGCATCCGCCGCCATTTGCGGCGGTACCCCGGGCTCGAGCAGCCGTGTCGCGTAGCGGATCGGCGTGAGCGGGTTGCGCAGCTCGTGTGCCAGCGTCGCCAGGAACGCGTCCTTGCGCTGATCTGCGAGGCGCAGCGCCTCTTCCACGCGCCGGCGCTCGGTGATGTCTCTGGCGATCTTGGAGATACCGATGATCCGGCCGAAGCGATCCAGGATCGGAGACAACCGAATGGAGACGGGGATCGCCGGGCCATCTGGGGGGAGTCCGAGAGTCTCGTAATGGTCCACGCGCTCACCGCGCGCAATGCGCGCGAGCGTAGCTTCTTCCGCGTCGCGCAATTCCGGCGGAATGGTCTTTGCGATCGGCTGTCCGACGATCTCACCGCTCGCATAGCCGAGCAGCAAGGCTGCCCCACCGTTCCACGAGGTGACGAGGCCATCCAATGTCACGCCGATTATGGCGTCTTCGGAGGACTCGACGACGGCGGCCAACTGCGCGCTAGCATGCTCGGCCGCGCGCCGTTCCAGACACGACTCCAGCGCGTACGGCAGACGTGCGTAGTGCTTGGGTGTTTTCGTGACGTAGTCGTCGAGCCCTTCCTTCATCGCCTCGACGGCGACCTCGGTGCTGCCCGAGCCCGTGAACATCAGGACCGGGCACTCGGGTCGCGAGCGCTTGATCTTGCGCAGCGCCTCGATCCCCGTAGTCCATCGCAACTCGTGATCGATGATAGCGGCATCGAAGCCGCCATCGACGAGCGCCTGCTCGAACTCACGGGCGTCGCGCGCGAGCGCGACACTGACCGAGCCGAAATGCTGGCTCAGGGCACGGGTGGCGAGGTCGCGGTCGTGCGGATTGTCGTCGATGAGCAATAGCCGCAGCGGCCGCAACACGCGCGCGCGAACGTAGGGAATTGCCTGAGACAAAAATGCCGCCCCTCGAGCGAGCGCTCGCTCGCCGCTACCTGCGCGACTCTTTAAATTCCCCGGGAGGCGGACTGTTCCGTCCATTCTCGACGCGGCAGTCTAGCCGACGCGTGGACTTACAGCTACCCGGCCGCTCGCAGCTCGATCCAGAAGCGGCTTCCCTGACCAGGCGTGGAATCGACGCCGACCTGCCCACCCATCCTCTCCACTCCCTTTTTGACGAGCGCAAGTCCTATGCCCGTACCAGGGTACTTCTCCTCGCCGTGCAGGCGCTGAAAGACCTCGAAGATCCTGCTCTGCTGCGCCGGATCGATGCCGATGCCATTGTCCTCCACCCAGAGGCGCACGCGGCTGGAATTTCGCCGCTCGGTACGGATGCGCACCTCGGGCGGCGTACCTTCCGCCACGAACTTGAGGGCGTTCGAGACGAGATTGGTGAGAACCTGCACGAGGGTCTGCTGATGGGCCATCACACTGGCTTCGGGCTGAATGGCCAGCTCGAGCTTGGCGGTCTTCGCCTCGATCGCGCTGTTGAGGAGCGCAAGAGCTTCATCGACCGCCGGCCGGACCTCCAGCCTGCGTGTCGGCAGCTCCGTTCGCGCGAGCCGGCTGAACTCCAGGACATCGGCGATCATGCCATCCATATTGACGGCTATCTGCTCGATGGAGCGGACGTACCCGCGGCAGGCCTCCTCGAGTCCCTGCGAACAGTCCTCCACGAGCGCGCGGACATAGCCTTGCAGATTCCGCAGCGGCGCTCTCAGATCGTGCGTAACCGTGTAGGCGAACGCCTCGAGCGCCCGGTTCGCCTGCTCGAGCTCCTCGTTGCGCTCGGTGGAGCGCCGCATCTTCGTCACGTCCTCCACCAGGATGTCGACGGCATCATGACCATTGACGCGCACGCGGAGCAGCGATAGGTACACGCACACCGATTCCCCATCTCTGGCCGGCAGCTCGACTTCGCGCTCGGCCTGATCGTTGAGTCTGGTCAATCGCGGCAACTCCTGTCGGACCGTCCCGAGAAGCGCATTGCCGGAGCCTTCGCTGTGCGCTTCGAAGCGCTCGAGCAATGCCTTGCAAGCACGATTCGCGTCGACCACATCGCCCTCCACGGTCGTGCGCAGCACTCCCACATTCAGCCGCTCGAGAAGGGTGTGCAGCCGCGTTTCCGAGCGCAGCGCGCGCAGCCTGATCTCGGCGCGATCGAGACAGGATCGAACGGCCACAGCCAGGCGCACGTAGTGCTTCGGGCTCTTGATCACATAATCGTCGAGGCCGGCCTTCATGGCGTCGACCGCGACCTCCTGCGTCCCGGTCGCGGTGAACATGATCACCGAGCAGTGCGGCCGAGCCTCCTTGACCGCGCGCACGATATCCACGCCGTTCGACCACTTGAGATTGAAGTCGGTGACGACGATGTCGAACGTCGCATTCGCGAGCGCCTCGCGAAACCCGCCATCGTCCAGCGGCTCGATGGCCTCCACCTCCGGGAACTCCTTGCGCAGCTCCCGCAGAGTGAGTTGCCGGTCATGAGGGTTGTCATCGAGAACGAGCACTCGAAGAACGGCGGCGGCCATCGTATTGCTCCCCCTCAGCGCTCGCCGAGCCAAGTGTCAGGCGGCGAAGATGCCAAGTCATTATAGACTCTCATTTCGTCGCAAGCGACCAACTTCGTCTCCTCCGGTCATCGTGTCCTTTGTCGGCGTACGTCTACTGATGCTGGTGATCGGTTATTTCTCGCCACTGCCTCACGCCGCCAGGAGTCGGGCCGGTCATGAGGCCGTCTCCGGGGGCACCGGAATCCGGGCCGAGAGCTCGAATCCGCGCCCGGGCGAGCTGTGGAACACAAGCTTCCCCCGCAGCGTCATGACGCGCTCGCGCATCCCAATCAGTCCCAGGCCCCGGGTCGGCAGCCCGGGCGAAATGCCGACACCATCATCCGACACGGAAGCAACGATCGTGTCGTCCTCCGCGCCGAGGCCTACCGCGCGCTCGAGGCGGACGTTCACGCGGCTTGCGGCGGCGTGCTTTGCCACATTGGTCAGCGCTTCTTGAACGAGCCGGTACAGGGTGACTGTGATGCTTTCCGGCAGCGCGTTGAAATCTCCCGCGATATCCAGCCGCAGCGACACATCGGGCAGGCGTGCGCGCCAGGTCTCGACGCAGTGTTCCAACGCGGCCGCAAGTCCCAGCTCATCCAGGCCCGTCGGCCGCAGTTCCCGGATGAGAGTGGCGAGAGTGCCGTGGACGTGATTGCAGATCTCGACGATGGTGCTCGCCCGGCGGTGGGTCGCCGCCTGCGACGCTTCGCTATCGTCGCGGATCCCGACGGCATCGAGCTTGATGACATTCAGATACTGCCCAAGCTCGTCGTGGAGCTCGCGGGCGAGCGCCTTACGCTCGGTTTCCTGCAGCTCGACGTACTGCTGAGCCAGTCGGCGGTTGTCGGCCAGGGCCGCCGCAAGTTGTGCCTCCGCCGATTTCCTGCGGGTGATTTCCCGGGTGGCCTCGCGATAGCGGCGCATGGCGAACCAGGTCAGCCCGAGGCCCAGCATGAGCAGCACCGTGGGCAGCTCATCGAGCTGGTACCGCTCGTAAGGCGCGGTCAGGCGTCGCAACAGCTCGGTGACATTGAAGCGTGCACACAGCGCCCAGGTGGCAACGGCCACAATGGCGACCAGGATCGCATCGCGCCGGTGGACCCTGCGAGCCTGGACGCTTGCGGGCGGGATTTCTACCATCGCTGGTGTACGCTGCCCCGGATATGGCGATCGTAGATGGCGCGCACGGATTGCATCTGCTGCTCGGTCAGCGCAGGCAATACGCTGGCGCCGCTATTATCCGCGACCTGGCGGGGATTCCTGCCGCCGGGAATGATGGTCGAGACCCCATCGAACATGAGGATCCAGCGCAGGGCCAGTTGCGCCAGCGTCGCCCCGCCGGGCAGCAGTGACTTCAGCTCTTCAACGGCCTGCAATCCGACTTCGTAGGGGACGCCCGAGAACGTTTCGCCGATATCGAACGCCTCGCCGTGACGATTGAAGTTGCGGTGATCGTCGCGCGCGAATGTCGATGCCGCGGTGAGCTTGCCGGTGAGCATCCCGGAGGCCAAGGGTACGCGGATGATGGTTGCAACTCCGCGGCGCTGCGCCTCCGCCAGGAAATGCTCCGCCGGGCGCTGACGGAACATGTTGAAGATGATCTGGATGGACTCCACGTTGGGGAACTCGATCGCCTTGAGCCCCTCCTCGACCCTCTCGACGCTTACGCCGTAATGCTGGACCTTGCCCGCTTTCACCAGATCGTCCATGGCGGCGAACGTCTCCGGCCGGTAATAGGTGTCCGTCGGCGGGCAGTGCAGTTGCACCAGCTCGAGCGAATCGACCGCGAGATTCTGCAGCGAGCGATCGATGAAGGCCGTGAGCTTCTCGCTGTTGTAACCGGCCGCGACATGCGGGCTGAGACGGCGCCCCGCCTTCGTCGCCACGTGGAATGGTGCCTTCGTCTCCTTGCGCAGACGCCGCAGCAGTCGCTCCGAACGGCCGTCGCCGTAGACATCGGCCGTATCGAAGAAGTTGACTCCGAGCTCGAGGGCTCGCTTCATCGCGGCAACGGATTCCTCATCATCGACGGCGCCCCACGAGCCGCCCACCGCCCAGGCGCCGAAGCCGATCTCCGATACATCCCATCCGATCCGACCAAACCTGCGGTATTTCACGAGTGTCTCCTCCGTCTTGCCACCAGCCTGAGCCAAACCTCCATGCCATCTCTCACTTGCAGCCCGCCGCCCAAGGCGCTGAATGGAGTGAGACCCAGGTCCGTCTGTCTCAAGGGAAACTCACCCGTCGCCACGATCTCGTCATCCCGGATCTCGTAGCGTACCGGTACCGCGACGGCATGCCATTCGCCATCCAGCCGCACCAGCACCTCGCCGACGAAGTCGGCGCGCTTGCCGTCGGGTGACGGCCGAAAGCCCGCCGATCGCAGCGCGATATCGGGGTACTTTGCAACATTCAACACAGCGGCGCCGAGCATGTTATGACGCGTCCCCTGCCGCGCGGAAGCCGTAACATCCGGCGGGAAGTCCGGGCCGTGCTCCGCCGCACGCAAGGCGGGATCGTCCACCGTGAGCTGCGCGACCGCGAAGCGCAGATCGAAGCTGGCGTGCAGAGGATCGCGTGGCAGGTAAATGGTTCCGGCGAGACAGCGGCAGGCAATGACGTGATTGTGGCCCAGGGCCGCCAGCGGACCGGCGCGATAGACCCGCACGATGAGCCGGGATTGGGCCGCAATGACATCGAACGGGCGCCCGATGAGGGACGATGGCACCCAGCGTGCAACCGGCGGCGCAACCTGCCGGGTCACACAGCCGCCCAGCAATCCAGTCAGGCCGGCAAGCAGGATCGCGCCGAGGACGGCGAGCGTATCGGGACCAACGCCTCGGCGCATACTCCTTAGCTACTTGATCAGCCCTTCCTCTTTCATCGCCGCCTGCACCGCCGGACGCGCTGCGACACGCTCCTGGAAGGCGCGCACATTGGGAAACGGTGCGAGATCGAACTTCACCTTGTGTGCCCACGTGGTGACCGTGAAGAGATACGCGTCCGCCACCGTGAACTGATCGCCCATCAGGAAAGACCGGCCCGCCAACTGCTTTTCGACCACGGTGTAACGCTTGGCGAGATAGGCCTGCCGCTCGGCGCGGGTCTCCGCCGGCGTGTCCGGCCTGAACAGCGGCGAGTAGGTCTTGTGCAGCTCCGAGTTGACGAAGCCGAGCCACTCCTGCAGATGATAACGGGGCAGCGTGCCGGCGGGAGGCGCCAGCCCCTTCTCGGGCTTGAGATCGGCAAGATACTGGACGACCACCGGACCCTCGGTGAGGATTTCACCATTGTCCAGCTGCAGCGTCGGGACATAGCCCTTGGGGTTGATGGCGAAGAAATCTCCCTCGGTGGCGATGGTCTTCGTCTTCAGGTCCACCTTCTGCAGCTGCAGCTCGATGCCTGCCTCGCGGGCGACGATGTGCGGCGAGAGCGAGCACGCCCCGCTGGAGTAGAACAGTTTCATGCCAAATCCCCTTCGGTCGATACGCAGAGACAGGATTACAACGTTACCATGCCGGCGGTGCCAGAGTCTCTCGCTGGCACCCTTTGCCGGGACCGACGCTACCCGAAGCGATAGCTGGAAAGCGCGATCGCGCCGAGGAAGTCGTCCTGACTGTAGACGATCCGTGCCGGCTCCTCCTCGGCCGCCCCAACGACGACGTGCAGCGGCATGAGGTGATCCTCGCGCGGGTGCGCCTCACGCGCAGCCGGTGCGCGCTCCCATTCGAGCAAGCGCTGCGAGCGCTGCGCCGGCGCGGACTCGACCAGCGTCACCCGCAGCCAGGTGTCGAACTGAGCCGCGTCCTCGCGACGAGCACGCGGACCGAAGAAGCGACGCAGGTTGTGATAGCTGCTGCCACTGCCGATGATGAGAACCCCTTCATCCCGCAGCGGCGCAAGTGCCCGGCCGAGCCGCAGATGGGTTTCAGGGTCGTAGTCAGCCCGCAGCGAGACCTGAACCACCGGGATGTCCGCCTGCGGGTGCGTCACCGCCAGGAGGGAATAGCTCCCATGATCGAAACCCCGCTCGGTATCCAACCGCGCCGGCAGATCGGCCTGTTGGATCAGGGACTGAGCCCGTTGCGCCAGCCGCGGCGAGCCGGGCGCGGAATAGCGGATGTGATACAACTCCTCGGGAAAGCCGCCGTAGTCGTACACCATGGACGGCGCCGCGCCCGCCATGACGGCAAAGTCCTTTTCTTCCCAGTGGCCGGAGACCATGAGGATCGCTTCCGGCTGGCGCGGGAGCTGCCGCGGTAACTCCCGCAGAGATTGCTCCAGCCTGGCGTAGGGCCGGCGCACCTCCTCGCTCATGTACGGCCAGGGGCCGCCGCCGTGGCTCAGATAGAATGTCGGAAATCGGGTACTCACCGGTGTGACCTCGGAGTCGGATACTCAGCGCGCGCGGCGGTGATCGAGGCTCAACGGGCCGGCGCCGTTGGCCACCAGCATGAGGAAGGCACCGGTGATCGAGACATCCTTCAGAAACATGATCATCTGAGTCTGGTCGCCGAAGTTGTTGTGAAACAGAGCCGCGGCGAGCATGGTGAAGCCGGCGAGCAGGAATGCGGCGATGCGGGTATGCCAGCCGGCGATGACCGCCAGCGAGCCCAATACCTCGGTCGCGATGACGAGCGGCAGCAGCACCGGGGGTACGCCCACGGAATGCATGTATGCGCCTATCGCGCCGTAGCTCGAAATCTTCGTCAGCCCGGAGAGCAGGAAGAGCGAGGCCAGGAAAATCCGGCCGCCAAGCTCGAAGTACCGGCTGAAGGGAGCGGCGTCGAGGGACACCGGGGACGGGATCGAAGGGGTTGCGGGCGGGGTCATGAGTCGGCTCCTGGAGGCGAAGGGTGCGGTTCGACAACGGACTCTAGGCCCTCGCGTCGTCGTCCACTAGACGGTAAAATATGGAATCACTGTCCATTGGGATAGATAATGACCCGCCTGGATGATATCGCCGTCTTCGTGCGGGTCGTGGAAGCCGGCAGCTTCTCGGCCGCCGCGCGGCGTCTGGCCATGCCCAAAGCGACCGTCAGCGCCAAGGTCGCGAGGCTCGAGCAGCGCCTCGGACTCACCCTCATCCAGCGGACGACCCGCAAACTGCGGGTGACGGAGGCCGGCGAGCAATACTTCCGTCAATGTGCGCAGGCCATTCGCGAAGTCGAGGTCGCCGAAGCAACGCTGCAATCGACTTCAGGCAGACCATCGGGAGCACTCAAAATCACCGCGCCCGTGGATCTCGGCCGCACGTTGCTGCCGAGGATCGTCGATGCCTATGCCGCCAGATATCCGGAGGTCACGATCGAGCTCTTCATCAGCAACCAGGTGCTGGATCTGGTGGCGGAAGGCATCGACCTCGCGATTCGACCCTCCCCGGTCTTGAAGGACTCCTCCCTGATCGCCCAGCGTTATTTCGATATGGGGTCGAACCTCTGGGGCTCACCGCAATACCTGCAGCGACTGGGCACCCTCACCCACCCGCGTGATCTGAAGGGCGCGAGACTCGTGGGATTCCTGGCACGAAGCTCCGCAGTGTTCACCAACGGAAAGGCTGACGTCGAGGTGCCGCTCAACGGCCCTATCCGGGCCGATGATCTCGAGACGATCAAGGCCCTGTTGCTGTTGGGACAAGGAATCGGCTGGTTGCCCGACTACCTCGCCGAAGGGGACACGCAGCCCCGCCCTCTCGTGCCGGTGCTGCCGCAATGGCGGCCGAAGGAGCGGGCGGCGGTCTACTTCGTCTACGTCGGACGCAAATACGCGCTGCCGAAAGTCCGGGCATTCATCGAGACGGCATTGGAGCTCGCGCCGCTCAGCCGCTAGCCACGGCGGTGCCGAGCGCATCCAACAGGAGCCGCGCAAACTGCGGCCCCTTCCCCGCCTCTTCGTGCTTGAAGTAAACATAGACGTCGCTGCAGCGTGAGGTCTTCTCCCGGATCCTGGCCGCCCATTGCGCGATGTCGTCGGGGCTGTAGCCCTCGTCGCGCAACCTGAAGTAACCGTGATCCGCCGTGATCTCCACCGGCGTCGTCATCTTCTCGCTGTCGGCGACACAGAGGGTGAGATTCCTGGCCTTCAGGCGCTCGAACACCTCGTCGCTGAGCCATGAGGAATGCCGGAACTCGAAGGCGGCGCGGACATCCGGTGGAAACTCCGCGAGAAAGGCATCGAGCAGCGCCAGGTCCTTGCGCAAAAATGGCGGTAGCTGGAACAGGAGCATCCCGAGCTTCCCTCCGAGGGTTGCCGCGGTCTCGAGGAAGTATTTCAAGGACTCGGCGCAGTCGTGCAACTTCGCATCGTGCGTGATGCGCTTCGGCGCCTTCAGCGTGAGCTTGAAATGCGGCGGTGTCTGCCGGCTCCAGCCCGCGAGGATCGACGGATTGGGCGAGCGGTAGAAGGTGTAGTTGATTTCGACAGTCGCGAGCCGCTCGGCGTAGAACGGCAGCATCTTCGCCGTCGCAAGCTTCTCCGGATAAAAGCTACCCCGCCACTCGGGGTAATTGTATCCGGACGTTCCGACCCAGATCGCCATGACGCCCGCCCGCGTAGCTCAATGATCGTGCCGCGTCACGAGCCGCCGATACTGCCCGAGATGGCGGATGGCATGCTGCGTCTTCCCCGCGGACTCGTACAGCCGTGCCAGGTTGTAATGGCAATCGGCAAGGTCCGGGTCCTCGGAGACCGCCGCGTGGTAAGCGGCCAACGCCCCATCCTTGTCACCCAGATCCTCGAGCGCAACGCCCAGATTGAACAGCAGCAGCGACTCGGCGCCACAGTGCTCCTGCGCCCGGCGGTACACCCGCTCCGCGGCACGCGCCTCGCCCTTCTCGTGCAGCAATCTCCCCCAGTTGATCCACGCCGCCGCATTGCCCGGGTCCGCCTCGGCAGCATGCGCATAGGCATCGATGGCCGCGGCGGGGTCGATGCTTTCGAGGCGCACGGCCTCGGCAAACCATTCATCCCCGCCCACGGTGCGCTTGGGATTCGCGGCCACATCGTCAGTCACTTTTGCCGACGCCGGTGCGGCGGTCTTCGCCGGCCGATGCTCGATCACCCGCAGCGTGCCGTTCTGCACACTGACATCGAGTCCGAGAAGGTATTGGCCGTCGTCCGCCTGCCAGTGGCTGGACCCCTCGCGTACCACGACCCGGTCACCTACCGCGCAGATAGCGAGGCCCGAAAGGGGCATCGCCTCCGGCAGACGCTCTCGTAGCTGACCCAGCGAGCGGCGAATTCTGCGACGCGGAATGTTCGCCTGCACCAGCGCGCGGGCTGCGCGCAGGATGATCAGGTCCTGGAACGAGAAGAGATACTGGCGCCGCGGGCCGCGTGAGGGACGGACGAAACCGAGCCGCACGAGTCCCTGCAGGGTGCTGCGCGGCAGCTGCAGGACCCGTTCCACGTCCCGCATGCTGTAGGCTTGCATCGGGATCCCCGGCGGCTAACGCTTGCCCGCTTTGCGTGAGGATTTGGCCGGCTGCTGTTGCGGTTGCGGCTGCTCCGCACGCTTCGGTGCCCTGCGCGGTCCCAACTGAGCGGTCGACGCGCGCGCCGCGTCTGCCTTCTCCAGGCTCGCGCGCAGCGCCTCCATGAGGTCGATGACCTTGCCGCCCCCCTCGGCGGGGAAGTCGGCTACCGAGATCTGATGACCTTCGACCTTTTTCTCGATGGCCTCCTGAATGCGCGCTCTGAGCTCGTCAGTGTAGGCGGTGGGCTCGAACTTCTCCGCCGCCTGTTGGTTGATGAGCTGTTGTGCGAGTTTCAGCTCCGTCGCCTTCACCTCCTGCTGCGGAACTTCGATCTCACTCGCCGGCCTGACATCAGCCGCGAAGTGCAGCTGCTGCAGGGTCAGCCGGTCGCCGACCGGGCGCAGCATGACGAGATAAGCCCTGCCCCGTGCCGCCCAATGGCCGATCGCGCAGCGCTTCGACTCCTTCAGAGCCTCGGTCAGGAGCGCGTACGGCTTGGCGCCGCCCTTGTCGGGCGCCAGGTAGTACGTCTTGTCGAAGTAGACAGGATCGACCGACTCGACGGGAACGAACTCCGAAATGTCGATGGAGTGCGTGCCCGCCTCCTCCAGGGCCTTGATCTCCTGCGGCTCGAAGGTGACATACTGGTCCTTGGCGAACTCATAACCCTTGACCATCTGGTCACGCTCCACGATGGAGCCGTCCTTGATGCAAACATATTGCTGCCGCAGGCGCGAGCCGCAACCCTTGTGCAGCAGGTTGAAGGAGATCGCGCTCGCGGTTTGGGTCGCGCTGTACAGCTTGACCGGGATCGCTACGAGCCCGAACGAAATGGTGACCGATCCGATCGACCGTGCTGCGGCCATGATTGCCTCCGGGGCGCGGCGCCCCGCCTGTCGGGTGCCTGACTGATGACTAACGGGTCCCTAACTGCTGGCGGTCCCTAGGATTCGTGCCAGATTCTGCTTGGTAGAGCACCAATCATGCCACCGGTCGCCGGTCTTTTCCAAGCGACCGATCACGCTGGCCACCGTAAAGTCCTCCGGACGGGCCCTTTCGAGCTCGTCCCACGTCAGCGGCATGGACACGGGCGCCCCCGGGCTCCCGCGGGGCGAGTAGGCGGCGGCCAGGGTCTTGCCGCGCACATTCATGTTGTAGTCGATGAAAATTTTACCGGTTCGCTTCTCCACCGCCCACTCGACAGTGACCTCCTTGGGGTGGTCTCTGACGACGTGGCGGCCGACCATCTCGGAGAGCTGTCGCACCGTGTCGAAGGTCACTGTCCGCTCGATCGGCACGAATACGTGCAGGCCGGTTTTGCCCGAGGTCTTCACGATCGCGCGCAGTCCCATTTCCCCCAGGAGCGTGCGCAGCCAGAAGGCAACCTTCTTCCCGGTCGCGAAGCCCTTGTCGTTGAGCTCGGGCTCCGCCCCCTTCGCCTCCTTGCCCGAGTAGATGTAGGGGTCGATGTCGAACACCAGGAAGTCGGGGTAGTTGAGCGCGGACTGCTCGAGGGTCGCGCGCGAACCGGCATAGTCGCCGCCGAGGCCGGGTCCGGCGCCGGCATCGGGCCCCATGTTGGCGCGGGAGTGCCAGACATGAAATTCCAGGGTGCCGTTCTGACCCAGCCACAGGAGCGTCGGCAGGTTGTTCACCAGAATGTAGTGCTCACTGCGATCGGTATGGTCGGTGAAGATCGGAACCGTGGCGACGTACTCCGGCCGCTCCTGCTCCCAGTGCTTCTGATAGAAGCGCTCCCCGCCGATGCCCTCGGGCATGCGGATCATGGTGAGCGGCCGGTCCTTGAGGTGCGGCAGCATGCAGCGCGAGACGGCGGCGAGATAGCGGATGAAATCCCGCTTGGTGATGGCCGGGCCGTCGTCGGTGGCGGGCCAGTAAACACGGTCGAGATTCGTGAGCCGCAGCCGCGCGCCCGCCACCGTCAGGTCGAGCCGCGCCCCCGCCCCGGCAAGCTGTTGCAACACGTCAGCGATGGGATCCGGCGCCGCTTGCGGTGCGGTGCTGCCGCCCGCGCTCGCCTCCTCCGGCCTGCCGATCGAGTGCGCCGGCAGGTCATCGCGCAACCGTGCAAACACCGGCGCACGCAGCAAGCCCGCCGGTGTCCAGTCGCTGAAGTTGACTTCGGCCACCAGCCGCGGCTCGAGCCATGTCGTCGGCCGATGGATCGGCAGCTTGTCGGCGAACGGCGAGCGCTTGACTTTCAGTTCCCGGGTCCGCCGCGTCAGTTCCACGACGGCGGCATCATCCAACCCCGAGCCGACGTGACCTGCGTACTTGAGCGCACCAGCCTCCCAGTATCCGAGCAGCAGCGCGCCCAGGGGCTCGCGCGCACCTTTGCCCTGAGTGCAGCCGCCGATCACGAATTCCGCCGACCGTACCGGCCGCACCTTGCGCCAGGTGGCGACGCGCCGCCCCGGCTGGTAGATGCTGTCGCGGCGCTTGGCGACCACCCCTTCGTAGCCGCTCGCGATCGCGGCCGCGTAGAGCGCTTCGGCGTCCTTGCCGGCATGAATGAGCTGAATGTGAGCCGAGGGCAACAGGCATTGCGCGAGGTAGCGGCGCCGCTCCACGTACGGGGCGGCCCGAAGATTGACGCCGGCGAAATGCAACAGGTCGAAGCACATCATGACCGCCGGCGACTGTCGCTGCGCATCCGCGATGTCCTTCGCGCCGCGTCGCTGCGCCCGATTCTGCAGTGCGTTGAAGGACGGCCGCCCATCCGCGGCCAGTGCGACGACCTCACCGTCGAGGATCATGTGATCGCCGCCAAGGCCGGCGAGCTCCGCGACAATCTCCGGGAACTGAGCCGTCAGGTCGATGCCACGCCGTGACTGCAACCGGACGGTGCTACCCGCGACGAACGCAATCACGCGATAGCCGTCGAGCTTGGGCTCGAAGAGCCAGTCGGGGTCCGAGCGCGCGGCCTCGTCCGTCATGGCCAGCATCGGAGCCAGTGTCTCAGGCATCACTTCGGCAGCCCCGCTCGGCGCGAGCCGCGCCGCATCGAGCCGCCGCGGCGACTCCCCCGTGACCAGATCATCGAGTGAGACGCCCGAAAGGACGGAGCGGTCCTGCAGCGACACGTCCTGTCCGGTTGCGAACCCGTCTTTGTGCTTGATCAGCAGCCACTGTCCCGAGGCGGCGGTTTTCACCAGCGCGAACGAGCCCTTGAGCTTCTCGCCGCGCAGACAGATGCTGAGCTTACCCTGATCGATTCCGGCGCGGACCCGTTGCTCCGCCGCCGCGCGGTCATCGAAAGAGTATTGTCGATCCTCATCCGGCGAATAGGCGCCGCAATCCCACACGATGACGCGTCCGGCGCCGTACTCCTTGGCCGGAATCACTCCCTCGAAGGAAGCGTACTCGAACGGATGATCCTCCACCGCGACCGCCATGCGCTTGTCGGCGGGATTGAGCGAAGGTCCCTTGGGTACCGCCCACGACTTGAGGACTCCCGCCAGCTCCAGCCGGAAATCGTAGTGCAGCCGGCTGGCGGCATGTTTCTGCACGACGAACAGCAGCGGACCGTCCCGCCCGGCAATGACCGCCGGACCGGGTTCCGGTGTGCGCGTGAACGTGCGTTTGGCCGCGTAAGGGGCGAGTGGGCGATCCGCCTTCGGGGCGGACGGCGCACGGCGGCTCTTCGGGTTGCGATCTGCCACGCCTCCAAGATGGCATACGCCTCTCGGCCGGACAAGCCGCGGCGGGTGTCAGCCGGTCGTGGAGCGCTTATTGACGACCAAATCGAGCGGCGGCGCGGTGACCTGACGCCGCACCAGCGTGCTCTTGCCGAAGAGTGACTCCAGGAGACTCACCGCGAGCACAGCGGTCTCGTTGCGCACGTCGAGGGCGGGATTGAGCTCGACCACATCGAGCGAGCCCACCAGGCGCGTGTCGGCGATCATCTCCATGCAGAGCTGCGCCTCGCGATAGGTCGGCCCTCCCGGCACCACGGTGCCGACCCCCGGCGCGATGTCGGGATCGAGAAAGTCGACATCGAAACTCACATGCAGGTGGGTATCGCGATCGAGACCGGCGAGCGCCTGCTCCATGGTCTGGCGCATGCCCATCTCATCGATGTAGCGCATGTCGAACACCTCGACCGCGAGCTCGTGCACGAAGCGCTTCTCGCCCTCATCGACACTGCGTATCCCGATCTGTCGGATCCACTGCGGATGCAGGCTCGGAACGGCACCGCCCAGCTCCACCAGCGGCTTCGGCCCGAAGCCGCACAGGCACGCAAGCGGCATCCCGTGCAGGTTACCGCTCGGAGACAGCTCGCCCGTGTTGAAATCGGCGTGCGCGTCCAACCACAACACGCGCAGCTTGCGGCCGTCCTCGCGGCAGTGCCGCGCCACCGCGCTGATCGAGCCGATGCCGAGCGAATGATCGCCGCCGAGGAGCACGGGCAGCCGTTCTTCGCGCAGCTCCTGATATACCGCCTCGTGCACCAGGCGGTTCCACTGCAGCACCGCCTGCAGATTGCGGTGGCCATCGACCGGCGGCTCGCGCGGATTGGGGGGACCGGCAAGGTTGCCGCGATCCACCACTCGCAGTCCACGCTGCTCGAGCGCCGTCTGAATTCCCGCAACCCGCATGGCCTCCGGCCCCATGGAGGCGCCGCGCTCGGCTGCACCCACATCCGTGGGCGCGCCTATGAGGGCCACCGTCCGGGGCGATCCACTCACGCCGTCAACTCCGCGACCGGGTGCGGACGCGCCCGCTCGGCCGGCTGCCCGCCGACCAGGGAGAAGAGGTCTTTCGGGTCGTCGAGATCAGGGATCAGGTCGATGTCGGCGCGCGTGCCGCGGCGCTGCTGATGCAGCCGGTGCAGATAACGCAACGCCGAGAAATCCTCGAGCGCGAACCCGACCGAATCGAAGATCGTGACTTCGGCATCGTTGCCGCGACCCGGCTTGCGGCTGGTCACCACCTCGGTGAGCTCGGTGACCGGAAAGTCCGCGGCCAGCTGCTGGATCTCGCCTTCGATGCGGGATTGGGGCGCGAACTCGACCACCACACGGGCATCGGGGCGCCGCAGGATATCGGCATGCAATTCCGTCTTGCCGGGACAATCCCCGCCGACCGCATTCAGATGCATCCCGGCAACGATCATCTCCGGTGTCAGGATGGTGGCATTGCGCTTGTCCGCGGTGACCGTGGTCACGATATCCGCGCCGCGAGCCGCCTCCGCCGCGGACCGGCAGCGCACCACGCGCAATCCCGTCAAAGCCACTCGGGCCAGGTTTGCCTGTAGCTTGTGGGTTGCCGCCGGATCGGTGTCGTACAACCGCAGCTCGCGAATGCCCAGCATGTCGTGGAAGGCGATGGCCTGGAACTCGGCCTGCGAGCCATTGCCGATCAGCGCCATGACCTTGCTATTGGTTCGCGCCATGCAACGTGCGGCGACCGCTGACGTCGCGGCGGTGCGCAATGCGGTGGTGAGTGTCATCTCCGAGAGCACGAGAGGGTAGCCCGTCTCCACGTCCGCCAGCATCCCGAACGCCATCACGGTCAAGAGGCCCTTGGCCGTATTCTTCGGGTGACCGTTGACATACTTGAAGGCGTACTGGCGACCGTCACACGCCGGCATCAGCTCGATGACGCCGAGAGAAGAATGCGTGGCGTGACGCGGCGATTTCTCGAATTCGCCCCAACGCCGATAGTCCGCCTCGATCTCCCGCGCCAATCCCGCGATGAAAGGCGCCGGACCCAGATCCGCGACCAGCTCCTGGACTCGCCGAATGCCAATGAAGTCGACCATGATGCTTCTCCAAGGAGGGGCGGCACGCCGGCGCGCGCCGTCACCCGGAGATCATCCCCGCCGCCACGGCCAATAAACAGGCAGAAACCTGATCAAAACTCACAGCCGATTGATCAAATCGCCAAATGCTTTGGACGATTTGCTAGAGTTCTCCACCAGACCCTGCGAAACAGGTAACGCCACCGATGGATGACCTCGATCATCGGCTCCTCGCTCTCCTACGCCACGATGCGCGCGAATCCGTCGCCTCTTTGGCCAAGAAGCTCGGCGTGGCACGTGGCACGGTGCAAAACCGCATGGCGCGCCTCGAGGCCGACGGCACCATCGTGGGCTATACCGTCCGCCTGAAGCCTGACATCCAGGAACAACAGCAAATCCGCGCCATCATGACGATCGCGGTGGACGGCAATCAGGTCGACGCCGTCGTCAAAGCGTTGCGCGGCGAGCCGGCCGTGGCCGGCCTGCACAGCACCAACGGCAGGTGGGATCTGGTGGCGGAGCTGCGCACCGACAGCCTCGCCTCCTTCGACCGTGTGTTGGCGAAAATCAGCCGCACGCCCGGCGTCTCGAGCAGCGAGTCGAGCCTGCTGCTGACGACATTCAAGCTATGAAGCGCCGGGCCGGGCAGGATGCCCGGCCCAGCGCACTCAAATCAAACTAAAAGTCCTGTCCGAACTCGATCCCGAACGTGCGCGGTTGCATCGGCAGGATGTACACCTCGCTGTCGAGACTCGGGTTGCTGGCCGTGTAACGCGACAGCTCCGCGAGCCGATTCATCAGGTTGCTGATGAAGAAATCGATGTGCATGCCGTTGGTGCCATCGACTCCCAGCTTCAGATTGACGAGCGCGTAAGCCGGCAGGTTACCGACGACCGAGGCCTGGCTTTGCAGCAGCACCTGCGCCGTCTTGTTCTGATACATCGCGGTGAGCTGCGCATAGGGCTTCCAGTTGCCGATCGTCGCCAGGGAATAGCGGGCGACGACGTTGCCCTTGAACTTCGGCGCGACCGGGAGGTTGGTTCCCTCCGGCGTCTCCACGGGCGGCAGCGGCGTACAGGCGGGAGTTCCCGGTATGCAGCCGTAGTAATTCTGCGCCAGAATCGGATCCATGAAGGTGAAGTCCGTGCTGAGCATCAGATTGTCAGTCGCCAGCCATTCCAGGCTGTTCTCGATGCCCTTGATGTGCGCTTCGCCGCCGTTGGCGATCTCCGTCACACTGTTGGCCCCAAGGAACGAGAACTGCAGGTTCTTCCAGTCCTCCCAGAAGAACGCGCCGTTCCACCGCAGGGTGTTGCCCAGCCACTGCGTCTTCCAGCCTGCCTCATAGTTGATCAGGTAATCGGCCGCATACGGCACGTTGCCGCCGATGCGGTTGACACCGCCCGGTCGGAAGCCCTTCGAGTAGGTGGCGTAGACCATCTTGTTGGGCGTTATCCTGTAGGTAACGGTGCCCTTGGGGACCCAACCGGTGTCGGCGGTTCGAGCGTTGAGATCGGTACAGGGCGAGTATTTGACGACCGACGGCTCGAAACAGGTGGCTACGCCTTCGCCAGAGGAGTAGGTGCTGTTATAGCCGTAGAACCCGAGCAGCGAATTGTCGTACTTGTAATAGCGCGCGCCACCGGACACCGACCACTGACTGTTGATGTCCCAGGTCACCTGACCGAACACCGCGCGGTCACGATCGACGCGCTGCTCGTCCGTGAGCCAGATCGTATTCGGAAATCCCGGAACCGAATAGTCGTTGGGGGCAATGTAGCCGAAGCCGTTCGGGTTACCCCCCGCGACGTTGCTCCAGCCGTAGCCCGGCATCGTGTAGTTCTGCCAGATGTTGTGCATCTGGCGCTCCATGAACACGCCGGCCGTGGCATGCACCGGCTCATCGACGGGGGTCGTGACGCGCAGCTCCTGGCTCCACATCTCGAAATCGCCCGCGCCGATCACGAACTGCTGCGGCATGATGGGCTTGCCGTTGTTGCCCACATAGGTGGAGCCGTAGGTGGTCATCTTGTCGTAGAACTCGGAATAGTCGCTGTAGTCCGCGACCGAATGCTGATTGCGCTTGACGTAGCCGCCGGCATAGACGATGTCGAAGTCGTGGACCTTGCCTTCGACCGTGAGGGCGCTCTGCACCCAATCGTCCTGGGAGTTCTCCGGCCCGAAATGCGCCACCTGGAAGGCGCCCATGGCCGGATCGTAACCGAAGAATCCGTCGGTGTTATCCGACTCGCCCTGGATCGTGGGCGTTATCGTCCAGTTATCGCCGAGCTCGAACAAGAGCTCAGCGCGACCGCCACGAGTGTCGACGGTGTTGTAGTCACTCTTTCGCCACGGCGCGTTGGTGATGGCACCCGCGCCGATCGGCGCTGACGGGGTACACTGTCCGGTGCCGCCGCCGGGGCCGACACCACTCGCCGACAGCGCCCAGGTGGGAAATGTCCGTACGCCGTTGAAGATACAGGCATTGGCGTCGGTGCCGGCGACGTTGCTGATGTAGCCGCCGTCGCGCTCCTGCCAGGCGACCAGGCGGATGGCCATCTTATCCGTGATCGGCAGGTTGACGTAGCCTTCGACCACATCGCCGGGCCCACCGCCCTCGATGTCGTTGCCCTGAACGTTGTATCCGGCCTCGAATCTCGTGGGATCCGGCTTGTTGGTGATCAGGCGCACCGTGCCGGCCTCGGAGCTCGCCCCGAAGAGCGTGCCCTGCGGCCCTTCCAGCACCTCGACGCGATTCATGTCGTACATGTGCAGGGGCAGCGCTCCGGTGATGGTCGTCACCGGCTGCTCATCGAGGTACACACCGACGCTCGGCTCGGAGCCCGAGTGATTGCCATCGCCACCGCTCACCACGCCGCGGATGTAGATGATGGAGGAGCCCGGACCGCCGTTGTCGCCTTCGCCCTGGCTGCGCACGTAGGTCACGGCAGGTGCGAGCTCGACGTAGTTGTCGAGGTTGACGATGCCCAGCTCGGTCAGCTTCTTGTTATCGAACGCCTCGACGCTGATCGGCACATTCTGCAGATTCTCCTGGACTTTCTCCGCGGTGACCACGACCGTCTCCAGCGTGTTCGTGCCGGTCGCTGCCACCAGCGGCGCCTGTTGCGCTCGGGCCGCGGGCATCGAGGCGATGATCGCGGATGCCAGAGGCACGCCGGCGCGGATCAGCGTGCGAAGCTCGAATGCGCGGACTTTATTCGCCCGTACCCGTGACAGTTTTCGACGTCGACTGCGAGTCATTCGTTTTCACTCCCCTTGCCCCGAACTGTTGTGTTGCTATCGGCCGGGTCCGGCCCGCTTTAGCGGAAGGCCGGAACCCGTGGATAATCGGTTAGAACATCACCCAATGCTTGCTTGAGCGGGTCGAGCCACGGCTCGTAGTGACGCCAGTGCTCGACCGCCCCCCGAAAAATAGGCTGCCGGACCTGCTCGGAGCTCGCCGTCCGCACCGCCCGCTCGTTCTCGTAGAACTTGAGGCACGCCGGCTCGAAAGGCAGCGCGCAACGCTCGAGCAGGCGCCGCAGCTGCGTCTCAGGATCCTCGATCAGCTGTTCATAAAATATTCGTCCGACCCTGCCCGGCAGGACCGCATCGAAATGCGCCATGAGCTCGACGTAATCCCGGTAATAGAGCCCGAGGTCCTCGAGCCCGTAGCTGAACCACTGGCCGCGGGCGAAGTGCTGCTTGAAGCAGGAGAAGCAGCACCCGAGCGGGTGACGCCGGGCATCGATGATCACCGCGTTGGGCAGGATGAGATGGATCAGGCCGACGTACATGCAGTTGTTCGGCATCTTGTCGAGGAAGAACGGCGCGTCGGTCTTGCGCATGATGCGGGTTTCAGCGAGATAGCGCTCGCCGAGGGCTCGCAGCTCATCACGGCCGAGCGCAGCCACGCTCTTCAGAAAGGTCCCCTCCTCCTCCTGCTTGGGTCCCGCGAGCTCGCGGCCGATCCGCGGCAGCTGCGGCAATTCCATCGTTCCTTCGACGAGGGGGTGGCTCGCCAGCATCTGCTCGAGGAGCGTCGAGCCGGCGCGCGGCAGCCCCACGATGAAGATCGGATCCCGGGCCATGGCGCCCGCGCCAACGCGCTCGGCAAAGAATTCCGCGGTGAACAAACGCTTCGAGCGCTGCACGAAGCGTGAGCTCTCACCGGAATCGTAGCCGTGCTGCCTGCGGCGCAGCGCATTGCCCGCGGCGTAGTGGGTGAAAGACTCCTCGTATGAGGCCGTGTCCTCGAGCGCCTTGCCGAGCGCGAACTCGAAGTGCAATCGGTCCTCATCGGGCAGGTCGCCGCGACCGAGAGCCTGACGCATGCGGCGCACGTCGGCGTCGCTGAAGCGAAACGTCTTGAGATTGGCGAGACTCCACCAAGCCTCGCCGAGAGTCGACTCCAGCGCCAGCGCCCGCCGGTAGGCCACGACGCTCTGCGGCACCTTCCCGGTGGTGCGCAGGGCATGGCCGTAGCTCATCCACAGCTTCGGTTGCTGCGGGTACTCGCGCAGCACCGACTCGTACGCCGCGATGGCCTCGGCATAATCGCCCAGATTGGCCGAAATCGCCGCCTGCAGGCTGCGGTAGCCCGGGTTGTGGGGCTCCTTGGCCAGCAGCCGGGCGCACTGCTCCAGCGCCTCGGCACTCCGGCCCTGCCGATTGAGCACGGTCGCGTAGTTCTGCCGGGCCGCATCGAAGGACGGCGCGAGCTCGAGACAGCGCGCGAGCAGGCGCAGCGAATCGGAATAACGAGCCAGGCGTGCCGCCACCTCCGCCAGCATGCGCAGCGCCGCCACATCATTGGGCTGCCGCGCAAGATGGGCCCGCAGGAGGGCTTCTGCCTCTGGAATCCGGTTGTCGCACAGCGCCCCGGCGGCCCCCAATAGCCGCGGATCGCGTGTCGCGGCCTTGATGTGGCGCGCGTAGGCACGGTCAGCGGCTTCCGCGTCACCGCGTATCCGCAGTTGATCAGCCAGAGCGAGCCAGGCATCGGGCAGATCCGCCCGCTCGGACACGGCCTGCGTCAGCGCGTCGATCGAGCCATCGACGTCGCCAGCCAGGGCGCGCGCCAGTCCCAGAATCACCAGCGCCTGGGGTTGCCGCGGTACGACTTTCAGGATTTCGCCGGCCTGTACGGCGGCGACAGCGGGCTCGACCGCAAGGAGGCGCGATGCATGCGCCAGCGCGACTTCGAGTGTCCCGACAGGCTCTGCGCGGCTGCTCAAGATGTGTCTAATCTGCCCGAAGGCACATCTTTATTTCAAGATGTAATGCATAAAATAACGTTGCGCGCCCGCGACGACCGCGCCGGCTGCGAGCACGCCCAGGGCCCGTTCGTCGCTATTGTACAACTGTGTAGCGTTTTGCGACGGCGGCGCGGTCACGATGGGAGCCCGCTCAGGGATCGGCCGCCACGCTCGAGCCCCATCTGCGCGCACGGACGCCGGCAGGAACTTTGAAATGAGTTCGGCGTATTATCCTCGCCTTGCCGGAGGGAGACGCCGCCATCGACCGGAAAATAATCGCAGGCACAGCGGGCAATCTCGGCTCATTACTCGTGGCACTGCTGGTGCTCGGCGGCCTGTCGGCCTGTGGCCGGGCGCAGCTGCAGCCGGCCGGCCCCATCAGCGACGCCGAGCGCAAGATCCTCCTCGATTCCGTGGCGATCATGCTCGCGATCGTCGTTCCGACGATCATCGCGACGCTGGGCGTTGCGTGGTGGTACCGCGGCTCCAACGCGCGCGCGCGCCGGCAGCCGGACTTCGTGTACTCGGGCCGCGTTGAGCTCCTCGTCTGGTCGATTCCCACGCTGGTCATCATCTTCCTCGGCGGCATCGCCTGGATCAGCTCCCACGATCTCGACCCAGCGCAACCGCTGCCCTCGAAAGCCGCCGCGGTCGACGTCCAGGTGGTCTCGCTCGATTGGAAGTGGCTCTTCATCTATCCCAAGCTCGGCATCGCGAGCATCAACAAACTCGTGGTTCCTGCGGGCGTGCCCTTGCACCTCACCGTGACCTCGGCGTCGGTATGGAATGCGTTCTGGATTCCGCAACTCGGCAGCATGCTCTATTGCATGAACGGCATGGCGGGGACCCTCTATCTCGAGGCTGATCGTCCCGGCACCTATCGCGGCGAGTCCGCAATGGTCAGCGGCGATGGCTTCGCCGACATGCATTTCGACACCGATGCGGTGCCGCGGGAACAATTCGACGCCTGGGTGGCATCGACGCGTAGCACCGGTCCCGCATTGGATGATGCGGCTTACCGCGGGCTGCTGCAGCAAAGCGTACCGCCCCATCCCTACACCTATAGCTCGGTGCGACCCGGCCTCTTCGCCGACATCGTGATGCAGAGGCTGCCGCCGGGCTACGGTCCGACCGACACCGTACCCAACGGCCACCCGGCGGGGCTGCAATGAGCTTCCTGGGCAAGCTCACCTGGCAGGCGATTCCGTGGAACGAGCCGTTGCCGCTCTTCTCCGGCCTGGGAGTCTTCGTCTTCATTCTGGCGGTCGCGGCCTGGGTGTATTTCAAGGGATACGTGCCGTACCTTTGGCGCGAGTGGATCACGAGCGTGGATCACAAGCGCATCGGCGTCATGTACTGCATGCTCGCCGGAATCATGCTGCTGCGCGGATTCATCGACGCGATCATGATGCGCACGCAGCAGGTCATGGCCTACAACGCGCCCGGGTTCCTGCCGCCGTCGCACTTCGCGCAGGTGTTCTCGGCGCACGGCACCATCATGATCTTCTTCGTCGCCATGCCGTTCGTGATCGGCCTGATGAATGTCATCGTGCCGCTGCAGCTCGGGGTGCGCGATGTGGCCTTCCCGACGCTCAACTCCGTGAGCTTCTGGCTCACCGCCGCCGGGGCGCTCCTCGTCAATCTGTCGCTCTTGGTCGGCGAGTTCGACCGCACCGGCTGGCTGCCCTATCCGCCGCTCTCGGAGCTGGCATACTCACCAGGCGTCGGCGTCGACTACTACTGCTGGGCGCTGCAGATCTCGGGCATCGGCACGCTCATGACAGGGATCAACTTCGTCACCACGATCCTCAAGCTGCGCGCGCCAGGCATGCACTACACCCGCATGCCGATGTTCTGCTGGACGGCGCTCGCCTCCAACCTGCTGATCGTCGCGGCCTTCCCCGTCCTCACCGCGACTCTGGCCATGCTGCTCCTCGACCGCTACGTCGGCTTTCATTTCTTCACCGATACCGGCGGCGGCAACTCGATGATGTTCATGAACCTCATCTGGGCCTGGGGACACCCCGAGGTCTACATCCTGGTGCTGCCTGCATTCGGCATCTATTCCGAGGTGGTGTCGACGTTCTCGAACAAGCCGCTGTTCGGCTACCGCTCGATGATCTACGCCACCATGGCGATCTGCATCATTTCCTTCATGGTCTGGCTGCATCACTTCTTCACCATGGGCGCGGGCGCGGACGTCAACAGCATCTTCGGCATTGCCTCGATGATCATCGCCGTGCCGACCGGGGTGAAGATCTTCAACTGGCTGTTCACCATGTATGGCGGCTCGGTGCGCTTCCACACGCCGATGCTCTGGTCCATCGGCTTCATGGTGACCTTCGCGATCGGCGGCATGACGGGAGTGCTGCTGGCGGTGCCGCCAGCGGACTTTCAACTCCACAACAGCGTCTTCCTGGTCGCGCATTTCCACAACGTCATCATCGGCGGTGTGATATTCGGAGTATTCGCCGGGTATATTTATTGGTTTCCCAAGGCGTTCGGCTTCACGCTCGATGAGCGGCTCGGCAAGTGGGCCTTCTGGCTGTGGCTGATCGGCTTCTGGGTTGCCTGGGCTCCGGGGTACGTCGTCGGCCTGGAGGGCATGACGCGGCGACTGCAGCGCTATGACGTTGCAGAATGGCGTCCGTGGCTGATCATCGCCGAGATCGGCGTCTTCATCATCCTCCTCGGCATCATCGCCCAGATTGCGCAGATCGTCGTCTCGGTGCGCACTCGTGAGCAGCGGCGCGACGTGACGGGCGACCCCTGGGACGGGCGCAACCTCGAGTGGGCAACCGCTTCGCCGCCGCCGGCTTTCAATTTCGCGGTGTTGCCGGATGTCACCGATCAGGAGCCCTACTGGGACATGAAAGAGCGCGCACGCGAGCTCGGCGAGCTCAGCAAGCCGGAGCCGAAGTACGAGCCCATCCACATGCCGCGCAACAGCCCGACGGGATTCGTCACCGCGTTCCTCGCGGTGATCACGGGATTCGCGCTCATCTGGCACATCTGGTGGCTGGTGCTGCTCGGGCTCGCCGGCGCATACGCTACCTTCGTCGTGTTCGCGTGGCGCGACCATGACGAGGAGCTGATCCCCGTGGAGGAAGTGGCACGCATCGATCGCGCCAACCGCGCCGCGCGCAGTGCGGCACTGCAACACCGGCAGCTGCGACGGGAGTCGCAGCGGGAGTCCGCGGAATGAGCGCCTCGAGCCCCGCTCTGCGCACCGGACGCGACCCCTACCACATGGGACACGGGGCCGGCACGGACGAGCCGGAGTACACCGGCCACGGTGGCGGCGGCCCCTCCCCCAAGCGCATCGTCGTCGGCTACGGATTCTGGATCTTCATCCTCTCCGACGTCATCCTCTTCTCCTGTTTCTTTGCCACTTACACCGTGCTGATCGACGCGCGTAACGGCGGCCCGGGCCCGCAGCAACTCTTCGACCTGCACAACACGGCGCTGGAGACCGCATGTCTGCTCCTCTCGAGCTTCACCTGCGGGATGACGAGCCTCGCGGTCGCGCGGCACAACCTCTTCTGGACGGAGATCACGCTCGCGATCACGGGACTCCTCGGCCTCACGTTCCTCGGACTCGAGTTCCATGAGTTCCACGGCCTGGTGGCCCAGGGCGCGGGACCCACCCGCAGCGCCTTCCTGACTGCCTTCTTCGCGCTGGTGGGCTGTCACGGCGTGCATGTAACCGCCGGACTGCTGTGGCTCGGCACGATGATGGCGCAATTTCCCGCGAAGGGCTTCAAGGCGACCATTCGCCACCGCTATCTCTGCTTCTCCCTCTTCTGGCACGCGCTCGACATCATCTGGATCGGCATCTTCACCGTCGTCTATCTCATCGGGACAATTACTCCATGAGCTCAGATCCCGGACGATTCGAGGAATACGACTTAGGGTCGCACGTCGGCGAGGACCAGGTCGCCGGCGAGGCGCCCGCCGAGGCCCCCACCCTGCGCTCGGAGCTGCGCGGCTATCTCATCGGCCTCGCGCTCGCCGTCCTCCTGACGGCGGCCTCGTTCTGGGCCCTCGACGAGCATGTCATCTACGGGCCGGGTATCGTCATGGCGCTCATCGTGTTCGGCCTCGCGCAAGTGGGCGTGCATCTCGTCTTCTTCCTGCACCTCACGACCTCCCCGGACAATACCAACAACGCGCTCGCCCTCGCCTTCGGGGTGCTCATCGTCTCCCTGATCTTCTTCGGCTCCATCTGGGTCATGTACCACATGAACCAGAACATGATCCCGGCGAAGGCGTTGCTGGAAATGCGCGGCGGCTGATTCGCGGGCCGCCGGAAACGGTAAGATCAGGCCCTATGCGCGCTCTGGGGCCCGCGGCGGTAGCCGCCTGGTGTTTGCTACCGCTTTGGCCGGTGACCTGCCCGGCCGTCGATACGGGCGGCTCCGTGGCAGTGACCTCGGACGACGTCTATCGGGGCGTGTCGATGACCTGTGGACATCCGGCCGTGCAGGCCGACGTACACGCTCGTGAGGTCGGGGCATCCGGGTGGGCCGCCTTTGCCGGGGTGTGGGCCTCGGCCGGGGTGAGCGACCCGCCCTGCGGGTCGGCGCGGGAGCTCGATTTCTACGCTGGCTACAATGTAGCCCTCAACGATGACCTGAACGCGTCCTTCACCTACACCCGTTACGCCTTCCCGGGCGGGGATTACGCCAATCCCCACTTAGCCGGGCAGCGGTACGACTACGATCAGCTCGCCACGAGCTGGGGCATCATGGACCGCCTGTATCTCACCCTGGCCTGGACGCCGGACGCCATAGGCTACCAGTCGTACGAAGGCGAGTTTCAGACCGACCATGACCGCAGCGCCTTGACTTATGGCGCGGAGTGGCGCCAGCCGCTCGTCTCCTGGCTATCCGTGGAGGCGAGTGCGGGCTACGATCGGATGGCCGATCCCTTCGGCACGGGGTATGGCTTCTGGAGCTTGGGATTCACCCACCTGGCGGGGCCGCTGGAGCTCGATCTCGCATATTTCCATACGGGGGACCGCGCCATGCGCCTCTTCGGGCCGGAATCGGCCGGCGGGCGGGTCTCGGCGACCGTGCTGTGGCGCTTCTGAGCCCACGGGCATGAACCCGGCGCCGCCGGCAGGGCACCCACGCACATGCTCGCCATTTACCCGGCGGCTGCAGCGCACCAGCCGGAGAATTCGATGATGTCGGCCGAGAAGGACTCGAGACCCGCAAGCGGCTCTTCGACCAACGAGCGCGAATGCGCCCTGCTCGCCCGGATCGCCGCCCGCGACAGCGCCGCGATGAAGGAGCTCTATCTCCTTTATCACCGGCGGCTCGCCCGGTTTCTCATGCGCCTCACCACGCGCTACGAGCTTGCCGAGGAGATCATCAACGACACCTTCTGGGTCATCTGGCAGCATGCCGGCGACTTTCGCGGTGCGTCGCGGGTGTCGACCTGGATTCTAGGCATCGCCTACCGGCGGGGACTGAAAACCCTGCGCTACGCGGGCCCCCCGCCCATGGATCCCGATCTCGCGACGGAAATCGGGACGGACGAGCCCGCACGGCAGGAAGAGCTCCATGAATGGGTGGACACGGCGCTGCAGCGTCTGCCGCTCGAGCAGCGGATGGCCATCGAGCTCGCCTACCACGTCGGCCACTCGTGCGAGGAGATCGCCACCATCATGCAATGCCCGGTCAACACGGTGAAGACCCGCATGTTTCACGCACGCCGCAAGCTAAGGACCCTGCTCACCACCCTGGCCGGCCCCGATTGAACCGGAGATCCCTAGTGAAACTGCGCCCCATCCGCTCGACGCTCCACGCTCGCGCCGAGCTCCTCATCCCCTGGCTCGCCAATGGCTCACTGCCGCCGGAATCCGAGCCGCTGGTCCGCGAGCACATCGCAACCTGCCCCGAGTGCCGCGCGGACTACCAGGAGCAGCTGCGGGTCTGTCAGGCGATGCGCACCGAGGGCCCGCTCGTGTTCGCGGCGGAGTCTTCGTATCAGAAGCTGCTCGCGCGCATCCAGAATCCGCAACTCGGGCGAGAGCCGCCCGCGACGGCAGAGTTCACCCCCCCGGAAGCGATGTACACCGTCCGCCGTACCTCACCGGTCGTGCGCTGGCTCGCCGCCGCGGTGATCCTGCAGACGTTCGCGATCGGTCTCGGCGCGTGGATATGGCATTCGTCCCACGGTGCCAGTGACGCTCGTTACGTGACACTGACCTCGACATCGCCTGCATACGACTCTGGTCCACGGGTGCGCATCTTGTTCAGAACGGATCTTTCGGTAGGAGCCTTACAGACGCTGTTGCAGGGCGCCGGCGCGCACATCATCGACGGACCCGGAGACGGGAACGTTTATACGCTGGGATTTGCCCCACCCCTCGACTCTCCTGCCGCACTCGGGAAGCGGATCACGAGCTTGCGCGCCAACCCGGCGGTGCTCTTCGCGGAACCCGTTCAGGAGGGCGTGCGCTGACGTGAGAAGCGCCCCGCTCAAATTACTTTCCCTCGCTGTTCTGGGACTGTTGGCGGGCTGTGCGCTGAGTCAGGGTGCGCTGGTCGCGCCCGCGCTTCCGGCCCAGGCCCGAGCGGACCCGACGCGTTTTGTCGTGATTACCGTGCGCAACGAGTTGGAGCCCGTCGTTGCAACACCCGGCTCCACCCCACGAGGCTATGGCGGGGTGAGCGCGTATCAAGTGAGCGCCAGCGCCCGCGCGACCGTGCATTCACTGGAGCGAGACTACAAGCTGCGGGAAGTTTCGGCGTGGCCGATCGAGAGTCTGCGGGTACATTGCATCGTGGTGCGTCTGCCGGATCTGACTCCACGCACGACCCTGATCGCGCGGCTGGCGCGCGACTCGCGGGTCGAGTCGGTGCAGCCGCTCAACGAATTCACCACTGAGACCGACTCCAGCGACAACGCCGCCTCGGACAACCGATCACCGCCCGCGGGGAAGCGACCGTACCTCCCCCTGCAAGTCAACCTGAGGGAGCTCGAGGTGCAGCAGGCGCACAGGCTCTCGCTGGGCGCCGCGGTTCGGATTGCGATCATCGACACGGGCGTGGATTACCAGCATCCCGACCTCCAGGGCCGCATCATCGCGCACGCCGACTTCGTCACCGGCGGCGCCGAATTCACCGGTGACCGTCACGGTACGGAAGTCGCCGGCGTGATCGCAGCGACCGCGGACGGCGGAGCCGGCGTGCTGGGGATCGCCCCGAAGTCACGCCTGATCGCTCTCAAGGCCTGCTGGCCACTGCCGCAGAATCCCGCCGAGGCGGCTTGTGACAGCTTCACGCTGGCCCAAGCTCTCCAGGCCGCCATTACCGCGCGGGCCGACGTCGTCAACCTGAGTCTCGCCGGGCCGCCCGATCCATTGCTCGCGCGTCTCATCCGTTACGGCATGGCGCACGGGATCATCTACGTCGGCGCGGTCGCACCGGCAAGCAGCAGACCCGTCAACGCCTTTCCGGTCGCCATACCGGGGGTGCTCGGTGTGCAATCCGCTGAGGATGGGGCCGTTAGCTCCGGGCACCTCCTCGCCCCCGGCCACGGCATCCTGACGCTGGTACCGGCCGGCCGTTATGATTTCGCCTCCGGCAGCTCCCTGGCGACGGCGGAAGTCACAGGGATCGTGGCGCTGATGCTGGCTGACGGCAGGCGATTGCCGCAGGCGCGGGTCGCGCAAATCCTGACTCGCAGTTCCCGGCAGCTCACCACCACCACAGGCGTCCTCACCTCGGTCGACGCCTGCGCTGCTGTGGCTGACGCGCTGGCGCGCAGCGACTGCGGCGCCAGCGACCCGTCCTCAACGCAGTCGGAAGAGTCGGTGAAGCTGGACCAAGAGACGCTGCGTGCGCTTGGCCCCGGCCCTCGCCCGACCATCGTAGTCGCGCACGCCGGCTCGTAGATCGCCAAGCCCGTAGCGAGAACCCGGGACGGGCGGCCGGGTACGCACGGCCATGTTTGCGAAACTGCGCTCAACACGCTCCACGCTGCACGCTCATGCCGAGCTCGTCATCCCTTGGCTCGCCAACGAGTCGCTGCCCGCGGAGGCCGAGCCGGCCGCGCGCCAGCACATCGCGAGCTGCCTGGAGTGCCGCGAAGACCTCGAGGATCAGCAGCTCGTCTGCGCCGCGACGCGCGCCGACAGTCCGCTCGTCTTCGCGGCGGTATCCTCGTTTCAGAAGCTGCTCGCGCGCATCCAGAATCCGCAAATCGGTCGCCGGCTGCGCGGCGCCGCGCTGCGCCGGTCGAAGGTCAGTCACCCCTTCTGGTGGACCGCGCTGAAGAAACAGCTCGCCGCACTGCGCTGGCTCGGCCGCAGATCAGTGGTCCGCTAGACTCGAATCAGAAGAATACGTGCAACTGGGTGAAGAAGAGCCGCGTCTTCTCAGCGGCGTTTCCGGTCGGGCCGTAGTAGTCGCGCACACCGGTTCGGAGCTGTAGAAACTGCACCGGTGTCAGCTCGTACACGAGGCTTATCCGGGACCGCTCGTTGTCCTGCACGCCCCTATCGGGATCGAAACGCTCCAGGGTGAGCTTGAGATTGTTGCCGGCGCGGATGAGCCAGTCAGCCTCGAGCAGCGCGCCCGCCTCGGTCACGCCGGTAGCCGGCGCCGCTTCGTTCTCGACGCTGTCCACCTCCCCGACCCAATCCACCGGCCCGGTATGAAAGCCCCCGAAGACACCTATGATTTTCCGCCTGGCGTAGGAGTCATCGTCGTCATTGGCTGCGACACCGAACCGCCAGCCCCGCTCGACATATTGCGCCTGCAGCCCGTACTCCTTGCCGGAACTCGAAGGAATTTCGCCTGCCGCAGTGCCCTCGCTGACGGTGGCCTGCACGTCCCAGTGACCACGCTCCCAGCCGAACTCCACGGCGTCGTCCGGGGAATACATGGTGATGCTGCTGACGTCATAGACGAATGCGGTCTGATCCTCGAAGCGAAAACCGAAGGGCAGATACATCTGTCCCGCCTTGACGTACCAGTCGTGGTTCGCCGACCAGAAAAGGCCGTAGGCCTCATGATTGACCGCGGTGCCTGGCGTCACCTGCTCATCGACATAGAAGATGAGCCGATCCGGAATGGCTTCAGCCTCTGCATACACGCGTCCCTGCTGAACTTCCAGCTGAGCGGTGGTCTTCGATCCGGGCGTCTGGGTAGCGTTGAAATCGTAGCGCAGGTCGCCGCCCACCCGCAGAACCTTCGCAACCTCTCCGGTCCATAGGCCCCAGTCCCCTTGGATGGGGTGCGCCGGCAAGACGGTTTGCGCGAACACGTCGCCGTAGTCGCTGCGCAGGCCGCCGCCCGTCGGGTTGACGTGGCAAACCTCGCACTTCAAGCCCATCCGTATCGCGAGGTAGGGCTCGGCGAACGCCTGCGAGCCGACCAGGGCACTCAGCAAGAGCAGTCCCACGAGACATTTCCGAGCGAAAGTCATGCACTGCCCTCCGTTGTTGGGGCGTTAGTGCGTGCACGCGCCGGGCCGGGTTCAAAGTGAACCCGGATCGTGGTACCGGAGCACATACGTGCACCATGCTGTCGATCCTGCTGAGCCATTCCTATTTCCTGCGCCTCGACCCCAAGCAATGGCGGCGCGCCAAGCCCTATCCCCCGCTCGCAACCCTGCAGGTCGCCGCGCGGCTTCGCGCCCTGGGACACAAGGTGGAGCTCTTCGATGCAATGCTGGCGGAGGGCGTCGGAGAATATGAGCGTCACCTCCACGGGGTCGCGCCGCGGGTCGTGGTCCTTTACGAGGACAATTACAACTTCCTGACCAAGATGTGCCTCGCGCGGATGCGCGCGGCCGCGTGCGAGATGATCGGGGCGGCACGGCGAGCCGGCGCGCGGGTGATCGTGGCCGGTTCCGACGCCACCGACGTTCCGCAAGTCTACCTGGCGGCGGGTGCCGATCTCGTTCTCGCCGGCGAAGGAATCGAGGCGCTGGAGACGTTACTCGAGCGGCTGGATGCGTGTTCGTCGGTTGCCACCGAAGAGCTCGTGCATGGAATAGCTGGCGTGACCACCGCTGTCACCGCCGGGACTTCCGGCCGTAGTCCGCGAATGCGCATCCCGCCGGCGCGCGGCGAGCTGCCGGCGGCCGCCTGGGATCTCATCGATGTCGAGCGCTACCGCGCGGTCTGGCGTCGCGCGCACGGTCATTTCAGTCTCAACATGGCAGCCTCGCGCGGCTGCTCCTTTCGCTGCGCCTGGTGTGCGAAACCCATCTGGGGCAATCACTATCTGCAGCGCCCCGCGGCCGAGGTCGCCGCGGAGATGACCCGTATCAAGCGCGACATCGGCCCCGACCACATCTGGTTCGCCGACGACATCTTCGGCTTTCGCGCCGACTGGGTGCACGACTTTGCACAGGCGGTCACGTTCGCGGACGGATTGATTCCCTTCACCATCCAGACACGCGCCGATCTCATCAGCGAGCGCATGGCGGACGCCTTGCGCGAGGCCGGTTGCCGCGAGGCCTGGCTCGGCGCGGAGAGCGGCAGTCAGCGCGTGCTCGATGCGATGAACAAGGGCACCCAGGTGGCCGAGATTCACACCGCGCGCGCGCGGCTCGGTGCCGCGGGCATCAGGGTGGGCTTCTTCATCCAGCTCGGTTACCTCGGCGAGGAGCTCGCCGACATTCTCGCCACGCGTGAGCTCATCGAGACCGCGCGCCCGGACGACGTCGGTGTCAGCGTCGCTTATCCCCTGCCAGGGACGAAGTTTCACGACCTGGTCAGGGCACAGCTCGGCCCGAAGGATCGTTGGCAGGCGAGCGGCGAGCTCGCCATGATGTTCCCCGGTACTTATACGACTCCGTTCTATCGCGAGGTGCGCGATCTGCTGCACGAGCAGGTCCGGATCTCGGAGCAGGACGGCAGCCAGCGCGCCTTCGGCAACCGCGCGCACCGCTCGCTGCGGCGACGCTGGCAACGTCTCCTCGCGCGGCAGGAAGACTTTCGCAACGCCACGCTCCCGCCCCTCGCAGCCACCGTACCGGCGGCAGCCGGTCTTCCATGAGGAGACATCATGGCCGCCGATTCCAACCCCATGCCCCCCCTCGCCGAACTACAGTCGGCCTTGCGCCACATCACCGAGTCGCTCGCGATCGCGCTGGGCGACGACCGTGCCGAGCCCCCCGCGTGGAGCGATCTCGAATGGCGGCTCGCGCCCGCGGTGGTCGCCATCCACGGCATATCACCGCTGCTCGCGGGGACGCTTCGCTGGCGAGGACCGCCACACTGGAGCGGATTTCTCGCCGAGCAACGCCAACATACCCTGTTGCGGCAGCAACGCGTCGCCGAGCTTCTGGCGACGATCGACGAGCGCTCGCGCAGCGCGGGCATCGCCATCGTACCCCTGAAGGGAGCGGCGCTGCAGGCCGCCGGCGTCTATGTCGCGGGCGAGCGCCCGATGGCGGACCTTGATCTGTTGACACACCCGACGGATGCGCAAGCGGCGGTGGCGGTGCTCCTCGCCCTGAGCTATCGTGCCGCGGGCACCACCTGGAAACACCAGGGCTTCGAGCCGCCGAGCGCCGAGCGCCGCGCCATTCTCGGAGAGCATGCCGACAATCCGATCAAGATCGACCTGCACCACCGGATCTGCGAGCGTTTGCCGCTCAAGCCCACCCAGCTGACGGACATCGTCTACCCCTCTCGTCCTCAACCCGGGGTCAACGCCTATCCCAGCGCTGCCGCGTTGATGGCGCACATATTGGCGCATGCCGCGGGGAGCATGAGCCATCGCGGCCTCAGGCTGATTCAGCTCTGCGACATCGCGCGGCTGGCGCGAAAGATGACGGCAACCGATTGGGAGGAGCTCCTACACCTCCATGGCGCCGATCGGCGTCTCTGGTGGGCCGCGCCGCCCCTCATGGTGTCGGCGCGCTATTTTCCCAACACGGTGCCGGCCGAAATGCTGACACGGGTCACCGCGGGCTGCCCGTGGCTCCTGCGGCAGGTTGCGCGCCGCCGCGGCGTCACCGCGTTCTCCTATTCGCACATTTACATCGACCCTGTGCCCGGCATCATCTGGGCACGCTCCCCGGCGCAGGCGCTGCGCTATGTGAGCTCACGAATCTTTCCGAGTGAGGAGCAGCGAACGCAAAACGCGGTCGCATCGCGAACCGAGCCCTGGTCCGCCGAGCCACGGTGGCTCGGTCAGTCACAGATTCGACGGATACTACAGTGGTTGTCCTCCCGTCCGACGCGGACAGAGGCGCTGCAGCCCGTGCGGGCGGCTCTGTCGCGTGCATACTGATGCGCCAATCCCGGTGCTATCGACCCGGAGAGACCAGCTCCGCGTAGAGCCCCTCGAAACAGGCTGCTGTGTAGTCGGCGTCTTCGCGCAGGGCCCGGAGCCAGGCTGCCTGGGCGAGACGAAGGCGCAGTGGCTCGTCACTCAAGAGGCGATGCAGCGCGGCTGCGAGCGCCGCGGAATCGCCGACCGCGACGGCTACCGCCGCCTCCGGCGCCCACTCGACCACGTGCCCGACCGCGGTGCCCACGGTCGGAACACCAACCGCAGCCGCCTCCAACAGGACCAGCGGACCCGCCTCATGACGGGACGAAATGACCGAAATATGCGCCTGCCGCAGCCGTGGATGCAGCTGCCGTTGCATGAGGAAGCCATGAAAGCAGACCTGGCCCCCGAGACCGAGCGCAGCCGCGAATCGCTGCACTTCGCCGCCCAATGTGTCCTCGCCGACGATGTCGAGCGACAACCCGGGATGATCGGCGGTGAGTCGCGCCATGGCCCGAAGCAGCATGGCTTGGTCCTTGACGCGATTGAGACTCGCGACATGGATGAGGCGCCCGGGCTCTCCCGCGCAACGCGCCACAGGGGCCCGCGCCGGCCAGTCATGAGCATGGTCTACGCCAAGCGCTACCCGGCGCGCCGTGACACCGAGTCGCGCGAGCAACTCGATCTGCGGCGCGCTCGCCGCGGTGATGGCGGTGGCGCCGGCCAGCACCGTGCTTTCCTGCCGGCGGCCGCGCCACGTCACGCGCCCGCCGAAGCGAATATCGGGCAGACTCACGGGCTCTCCTCCCGCGACGTGAACGACGCTCGGGAGCCGGAGGAGGCGCGCGGCGCAGACCGCCACCAGCCCGCAGGCCCCGGCAAACACCGACTGCACGAGGTCAAAGCGCGACGCCCGGTGCTCCGTCAGGATTGCCCGGACGGCCCGTGTTCGGGTCCAGCCCGCACCGATGTTGTGGACCTGCGCACCACGCAGCATCCAGGTGTCGGGCGCAACTTCCTGTCGTAGGGCGAATACGTGCACCTCGTGACGCGCCGACAACCGCTCGATGAGCGCGAGCAGTGCGGGAATGACCCGACGCTCGCCGCTGCGATCAACTCCCCCTGGAACCACGAGCGCGAGCTTCATGACGCCCGGACCTCAGCCGCCGTCCGCCGGCCCGGCGACACCCGCCAACAGCTCGGCGAGAACGGTCGCGGACTCGCCCGGATGTCGCCCGCGGCGCAGCTCGAAGGACGGCACGCCGCGCAGCCGCTGCGTGAAAGTCTGCCAGCCCGGTTGGGAAGCCGCGTAGGGCTGACTTCGCCGCAGCTGGGCGAGCGCAGCGCCGGGCGCGAGCGGCACCAGCATGGGCTCACGGCCCGCGCTGCGGGCGCTAAGGGCTACGAGTGCCCGGATCTCCGGGGGCCGCGCCGCGAGCCGAAACGGCTTCTGCCGGAGGTCCACCTCGAACTTCCGCACTCCGCTGCGGCGACGGATGATCGGCGCGCGGTGAATGAGTCGTGCTTGCGCGGCCGAGAGGAAGCGCAGCGACTCGCGCCGGACATGGAGGAAGTTGGCCACACCGGTCGCGAGCAGCGACCGCGGCGCAACGAACAGGCTGTCCTCGGACACGAGCCCGAGGCCGCGCAGCGCACAATGCAACACCGCGGTCGACTTCCCGGCACCGCTGTCGCCGATGAGGAGCAGCCCGCGCGGCCCGTGGCTGACGCAGGCGGCATGCAGCGGCATGAGTCCCTGCGCTCGCGCAGCCAGAGTGAATACCGCGAGCTCGATGAGCTCGTAGCGCAGGTGGTAGGGAAAGCGCAGCAGCTGCCGCGGGACGACGATGAGCGCGCTCCGCTGCTCCGCCGACATGACAGCGAGGGTCGACGAAGGACTCGCGCCGCAGAGCAGGCCCGGCGTGGAGAGCATGGCGAAGGGCGCCGGCTCCGCCCTATCACGACGGCCGCGAGTGTCCCGCCGCCGCGGCTCGCCCGCCGCGGGTCCACCCAGCATGAGTCTCACCACCATGCGCGGCGGCGACACCGACAGCCGGTGGCGGGGCAAGCCGTGATAGGCCCAGCGGACGAGCCGCATCAGCTCCGGGCTGTCGCTCGCGAACTCGAACGCGCCGCCGAGCACCTGGTGACGCACTCGCAGCAGGCCGCCGGCGTGCTCCTTGAACGGATCGGCCGCAATGTCGGTGCTGGGTTGGATGATTCTCGACTTCATGGGAGATGAGTATGCTTCTCGAAGATACGCGTGCGGCATTCGATAGCGTCGCGGTCGATTACGACGGACCTCGGGGCAACAACGATCTGATTCAGGACATGCGCCACGAAATGTGGCGTTGGCTCGATGCGACTTTCGCCGCGCCCAGCCACGTGATGGACCTCGGCTGCGGCACCGGGCTCGATGCCGTGCGCATGGCGCAGCTCGGCCACCACGTGACCGCCATTGACTGGTCGCCGCGCATGGTGGAGAGGACCCGTGCCCGCGCGACCGAGGCGCAAGTGAGTGACCGTGTGCAGACGGCGGCGCTCGGCGCGCACCAGCTCGAGCGGGTCGAGGGCAATGCGCTCTACGACGGGGCCTACTCGGACCTCGGCGCCCTCAACTGTGTGCCGGATCTGACGGCGGCCGCGCACGAGCTGTCGCGGCTTTTGAGACCCCGGGGGCGCCTCGTCTTCACCGTGATCGGCCGCTGGTGTCCGTGGGAAATCGGATATTACGCGGCGCGGCGCGACTGGAGCCGGGTCCGGGTGCGCTTCGGCAGGCGAATGATGGCGGTCAGAATGAATGGCCACACGGTATGGACGAAGTACTGGACGCCCGCGGAGCTCTACCGCGAATTCTCGCGGGAGTTCTCGCTGGTGCATCACCGCGCCCTGTGCCTGTTCGCCCCCCCGCCCTACATGACCTCGCTGCGGGATCGTCATCCGGGGTGTTACCAGCGGCTGTGGCGTTGGGACCGACGCCTCGCCGGCTGGCCGGGGCTGCGGCGCCTCGGCGATCACTTCCTCATCGTCATGGAGAAGCGTTGAGCGCACAGGCAGGCCTGCTCGGCGAAGGAATACCGGGCATGAGTGCCGGGGCGGTGCCCGCAGGTTCATTCGCGCACCGCGCCGCCGCTCGACACGGTCGGTGGCGCCGTGCGCGAATACTTCGGCGGTACCTATCTCGAGCTCTGGCACGAGTTGCGTAACGGCGCGGCTGCGTGGCTGCCGGCGCGACGCGCTGCGCCACGTCGGATGGCAAGGTTCACCGGCTCCTCATAGAAGATGAAGAGTCCGATGGCAATCACCCAGGAAACCGCGAAGGTGCCGAGCACCAGGGCGGGCCGATATCCCGGCAACGCGCGCAGGAGCGGTACGCCGAGGTAGTCGATGACGAGCGTATGCAGCAGATAGAAGGAGTAGGAGCTGCGGCCGAGGAGTCGCGCGGGCCCGCCTGAGAGCACCCGCGACAAGACCGTGTCTTCCCGGATCAGCCCGCAATAGAGGAGCGCAATCGGCGCCGGAATGAGGAAGTTGTTGATCAGAATGATCGCAAGCGCATCGAGAGGGGGACGGCGGTAGATGAGCAACATGGCCGCCGAGAGCAGCGACACTCCGATGAGGCCCGCTATCGTGCGCCGGTGCCCCGCGACGGCCAGGCTCCCCGAGCGCTCCAGCCGCGTGACATGCAGTGCCAGCCATACTCCCGCGAAGAACTCCGCGAAGTGTCCGAAGAACGTCGTCGACAGCACGAAGACGGAGGTCTGCAGGAAGCCGATGCGCAGCTCCGACACCGCCAGGGCTGCTGCGAGCAGTGCCGCCCCGAGCGCGAAGGCCGCCCCGAACCCGCGCCGCCGCAGCAGGATCATGAACACCGGCGCCAGGGCGTAGAAACACTCCTCCACGGTGAGGGACCAGCTCGGCGGCAGGATGATTCGCTCGTGATAGAAAAGCGCATGAGTCAGGGTGTAGTTCGTCAGCAGTACGACCGGTCCCGCGTGCCGCTGCAGACATACCGCGAGAGTCAGCAGCAGGAAGTACACGGGGTAGATACGCGCGAACCGGTTGATGAAGTACTTCGACAGCCACGCCCGCGTGATCTCGGCCTGCTCGTGATAAATGCGCACGATGAGAAAGCCGCTCAAGGCGTAGAAGAACGCCATCACGTTGATGACGACATGCCACTCGGGATGCAGCGGAAAGTGGGCGAAGAACACCGCCATGGCGCCGAACGCGCGGATGCCCGTCAGCGCCGGATAGCGCTCTTTGCCGGCGACGGAGCCGTCGCGCGTGCTCAAGGCGTCACCGGATCCTCAGCCCATGCCATGCGCACCTGCCGCCGCCCGTCGCCCGATCAACGGCGCCTCACCGCGCCTGGCACACAACTCCGGGTAGGTTGACGAGCGGACGATCCTGCCTTTCTCGAGCTCGAGAATGACGTCGCAGTGGCGCAGTGACGTGAGCCGATGCGCCGTGAGAATGATCGTCCGTCCCGCCCGGATTGTCTGTAACGCGTCGATGATGCCCTCCTCCGCCGCCACGTCGAGCTCACTGGTCGCCTCATCCATGATCAGTACCGACGCATCCCGGTAAAGCGCGCGTGCTATGCCGACGCGCTGCCGTTGACCGCCGCTCAGGCGGGAACCCCGCTCGCCGAGGCGCTCGTCGTCTGCCGCCGACCACCCGGGATCTTCCGGCCGTAATCTGGCGACCGCGATGGCGCTTTGCAGGCGCTCCCGGTCGCGAGCGGTGATCGTCGCCCCGAAAGCAATGTTCTCCTCGAGCGGGGCATCGAGCAGAAAGGTCCGCTGCGGCACGTACGCGAGCGTCGCCTGCCAGGCGGCGCGGTTGACCGCATCGAGCGGGACACCATCGACCACGACCTGGCCCGACCGCGGCACCAGCACCCCGGCCAGAATATCGAGCAAGGTGCTCTTGCCCGAGCCGTTGTGCCCGACCAGCCCCACGATGGCACCCGCCGCAATCCGCAGGCTGACTCCGCAGAGTCCCTCGGCCTCACCCGAGGGATAGCGATAGGAGATGTCATCGAGACGGATCTCGGTGTGCGGCCGTCCGTGCCAGGGCGGCTGCAGCGCCGCTTCGCGTCGTGCCGGCCGTCTCGCTCTCGCCGCGCACACGTCCGCGGCAACGGTCGCCAGTGCGGGCCGATCGGCGCGGATCCTCACGAGCGCCGCGAACGCCTGCTGCAATGCCGGTAACAGGCGATACACGGCAAACCCCATGAACGAGAGCGATGCGATCCAGCTCCCGTGAGCTTGCCCGTGTCTGCCGAGATCGATCGCGCTGCCGACCAAAGCACATACCGTGGCCACTTCCAACGCGTAGCGGGGAGTCTGCGAGATCGCCAGGGTGCTGAGCGCGGTGCGCGAAATCGAGCGGCATACGCCGGTGTACCTCGCCGTGAACGCGGGCTGCGCCTGCGCCAGCAGGATTTCCCTGATCGCGCCGAGACTCTCGCCGATGATCAGCGTGCGCTCGGCATAGTGACCGCTTTCCGTCACGCCATTGCGCAGCAATTTTCCCCTGACCGCGAGATAGATGAGGACGTAGGTCCCCCCCAGAGTGAGGAGAGCGGCCGCCGCCGTGATGGGGTCGACCACGATCATCGAGACGACGATGAGGCCGCCGGCGACCAGGTTCGTCCCGAGCGTGAGGCCGCTTTGCAGAATACCCGTGGTGACGCGACTCGTCTCGTGCAGAAGGCGGGCCGTCAGTGTCGCGGTGCGCGTCAGTAGATGAAAGTCGTATCCGCGGGTGAGGTAGTCTTCGAACAGAGTGATATTGAACGAGTCGCCGACGGCGCAGGCGAAGCGGTTCATGAGCAGCGTGCCCGCAAGGTTGATGGCGCTGGCGAGCACGACCAGGCCGATGAAGCCCGCTCCCAGCACCAGCGCGAGTTCGGGCGCCGCCGGGTGCAATCCCAGATGCTGGCGCAACAGCCGCAGCACCAGGCTGTGGCCCGCGCCCGCCGGGTTGGCGAGGACGCTGAAGAATGGCACTACGGCGGCGATCCCCGTCACGGTGGCGATGGCCATGAGAACGGCAAGAAACTGCAATCCCAGCAGACACGCTCTTTGTCGGCGGTCGAGCAGTTGCCATACCGTGCGTGCGATCACGTCCCGCGCCTGCTGATCCAACCACGAGCCAGCGTTTTGAGCCATGCCGGTGTGTTGCGGGCGACGACGGCGCGCGCGATGCTCGCGGCGATGCCCGCACGGCGGGCGCGCAGCACCGCCGCCATCTCAGGCGCCCATCCCGAGCGCTGGACCTTGCGAATGAACCGATACAGGTCGGTGAGCGCCTCGAGGTCATTGCTGTAGTGGTGGCCGTGGCGGCGGACGAGCACCAGATCCTCATCCACGTAGTCGACTTCACTTCGCAGCGCCAGTCGCACGAAGAGCTCATAGTCGCCGCAGACGGGCAAGTCCTCCGGGTAGCCGCCGACGCTCTCGAGCGCAGCGCGCCGTACCAGCGCGCTCGACTGTGTCACGGCCGCCTCGCCCTGCAGCAGAGAATGCGCAATCCACCCGTCCCTGACCGCCGGATAGGGCAGCGAGTGCCCCAGGAGCGGCCTGCCGCCCGCATCGACCAACACGGCGCCCGTGTAGCTCCAGTCGCGGTCGGATCGCGCGCGCAGCGAAGCGAGCTGCACCTCGAGCTTTCTCTGCAGCCAGATGTCGTCGGAGTCGAGGAAGGCGACGTATTCGCCGCGCGCGGCACGCAATGCCTCATTGCGAACCCGCGGTGGATTGCCGCAGTGCGCACGGAACATCACATTGACGCGACCATCGCCGGTCTCCGCCAAGGCGCGCAGGTAATCCCGGGTCGGCGCCTCCGAGCCGTCATCGATCACGATCAACTCCCACTGCCGATGCGTCTGGGCGAAAACGGAATCGACCGCGGCATGCAGCCAATCGAGCCGGTTGAAGGTCGGCATGATGACGGAGACCTCGGGCTGCCTCACTGGCGGCCTGCGCATCCACTGACGAGAGATCGATAACAGGCGGCGAGATTGCGACCCAACGCCGGGAAGGAGAGCTCCCGATCGAAATGTGCCCGCACCCGCGCGCGGCGCGCGGGACCGAGGTCCGCGGCGATCCCGAGCAGCTCATCGGCGAGGCTTTGCGGCTCGCCGCGCTCCCAGAGCCGGGCGACCGCGCCATCGCCCGTCAGCGTGCGGAAGGATGGAATGTCCGTGACGACAGGCGGCAGACCGCAGGCGAGCGCCTCGATGAGCGCGTAGCCGCTGCCTTCGCGATGACTGCCCGAGACGAAAACATCCGCGGCGCGCATCAATGACTCGATTTGCGCATGCGGCCGGCGTCCGAGCAGATGCACTCGTCCTCGCAGCCGCCCGTCCCGCTCGATGCGCTCGGTGACGGCCTTCGCCAGCGGCGCCTCACCGAAGCAACACCAGAGCTCGAGCCGCGGCAGCGCATCCACGGCACGGCTCACGCCCTCGAGCACCGTGAGCGGATCCTTGTTGGCCGCGAGATGTCCCACCCAGAGCAGACACGGATCGCCCGCGAGCCCGGTGAGCGCCCGCGCCTCGTCCCGGGAGCCGGGCGTGAAGCGGCTGCTCGACTCCGGGATGACGTGGATGGACGTGGGCGGCTGGATCAGCCGGGCCGACTCGAAGGGCCAGCTCTGGGGCCGTGCACAGAAAGCAACGCCGGCCGCGGCGGCGAACGCGCGCCGGTACAGGGGCCGACGCCACAGCCGGGGCGGCCCGCTGGCATGATCCTGAATCAGGATGGGCACCTCGGGCAGGTGCGCCGCCAGCCGCAGGACCTCGCGGGGAAAGTGCAGTCCGTGTACGTGAATGACGTCCGGACGCAGGCTGCAGATCAACGCCGGCGCATCCGCATCTCTGGCGAAGAAGTGATAGCGCACGCCGTTGCGACTCAGGATATCCGGGCCATGGCAGGCCTGCACCACCGTGATCCGCAAGCCGCCTTGGCACGCGGACTCGGCGACATCCACCAGAGTCGGCCAATCTTGCAGCAGTTGCGCCGGCGGCCGCCCGCGCGGATCGAGATAGAATCCGACCTGCACCGCATGGAGTGATTCGCCGCCCATGGAGACGTGCGCCTACAGGCCGGCGAGGCGCGGGTCCCACAGGCGCACGAACCGCCTGGCGGCATCGAGCTCCCAAGGCCCGCGGTACCGCCGGTACCGATAGCGCCAGGAGGCGAGAGCCCGCAGGGATGTCTTTCCCCAGTGCGGTGAGCGGACGTCGGTGACCGTCGGAAACCTACACCCGAGCACCGTGGTGAAATCACGGATCCGCTGTCGCAGCCGTGGTGTCAGCCACGGCGTATCGGTGTGACACCAGTATGAGAGCCAGCGCGGCTCGGCCCACTCCTCGGCACTGTCGGGAAACACGAGCGGAGCGCCAGTGGAATCGCGCAGGCCTGCCACGACACGCTCCACATGCGCATCGTGAACTCCCGCAGCCGGAGGCAACGGCGCATAGACGTAGAGCATGATCTCCGTGGCCGGATGGATGCGCTTGATGTGCCGAATGTACTCGAACGTGCGCTCGGTCTCCCCTTCCGGGTCCTGGGGAGGCGCGAGCATGAAGGACAGCTCTGGAATGACACCGTTCGCGCGGCAGAGGTCCACCGCTTCGAGAGTCTGATCGGCGCGGGTACCCTTGCGATTATCGTGCAGCAGCCAGTCGCTCGGCGACTCAGCGCCGATATAGGCCATCCGCAGGTGGCTGCGGCGCACCAGCGACCAGGAGTCGGCCTTCATATTGACGAGCGCATCCGCGCGGGCGAAGCACCACCAGGGCAGCTCGTGTTTCGCCAGTATCTCGAGCAGCGGCACCGTGTCGGCCTCACGGTCGAAGAAGTTGTTGTCATAGAGCAGGAGTGAATCGACCCCCATCCGGCCGGTCAGGTGATTGAGATCGTGCTCCAGCCGCGCGATGGGCGGCACCGCGGTCTTGCCGCGAAACATGGCCGCCACGCCGCAGAACGTGCAACGGAAGCGGCAGCCCAGTGCGGCCTGGTAGCCGCTCGTTCGCCGCCCGAGATAGGTTCTCGCGAGGTAGCGCGCCGGATCTCCCAGACTCGCGTACGGAAGGGTCCGCGCGTAACTTGCCGTCGAGAACGCACGCCTGGCGTTGTGTACGATCGCACCGTCTCGACGCCACGTCAGGCCGCCGACTAATTCCAGCGAAGGCGCTCCCGTGAAGAGTGCGTCGAGAAGCTCTGTCAGGGTCTCCTCACCCTGGCCTCGCACCACATAGTCGACATACGGCACGGCAAGACACGCATCGGCGCAGAGCGTCGGAAAATGTCCGCCCCAGATGATAGGAACGCGGGGGAATCGTTCGCGCACCGCGCGCGCTAGCGCGATGGCGGAACGAAGCTGGGGACCTCCCATGACACTAACCCCCAACGCGTCCGTCGGGGTGCTGTCGATCGCTTGTAGTACCCTGGAAATGAAGTCGTAATCCACATTGCCGTCGACCAGCGTCGTTTCAAACCTCCCCTCCAATGCGGCGGCAAGATTGAGAATCGCCAGGGGGAAACGCGCGGTCCGCGCCTTCGTGATCGTGGGATTCACCAGGACGATGTGGCGACGGCCGCTCATGCGTAAGTACGCCCGGCATCGATTGCTGCATCGAGCCGTTCTGGACGGCCCCTCTTGCGGCGACCAGGAAGCTCCAACCCAGGCTCTTGCGCCTCGAGCGAGAGCAGGCGGTCGGCGATGAACCGTGCCAGCGCCTTGCATCTGCCGTCGACGCCAATCTCGACCCAATGTTCGGTGGGCGCGAGCACTCGAGCGAGATCCGGATCCCCGTAAACCGGGATCCCGTCGACCATCACCAGGCGGACGTCCGCCCGGTGCGCGCACTCCAGCGTCGCGCCAGCCGGAAGCACCAGCAGGTCCGCACGCGCACCCGGCGTGAGGACACCACAGTCCGTGAGCCGCAGCAACCGCGCCGCATCGCGGGTCACCAGGGTCTGCAACACCCGGGAACCGAGCGGCGCCTGCTCCGAGGCGACGCGCAATTCCTCGAGCAGATCACGCGAGCCCGTCAGTCGCGAGTCGGTGCCGAGCGCCACGCGCCCCGCCGCGACCAGATCCGCGACCTCGGCCGTGGCGCCGAAGAGGTGGAGGTTGGACGCGGGACACCAGATGAGTCCGGCCGAGGCTGCGAGCAGCTGGCGGCGCTCGTCGGCACCGAGCGCGACGCCGTGCACCACCAGGGTGTTGGGTTGCAGGCAACCGAGGCGCTCGAGCCGCCAGAACTCCTCCCGGGCCTCCTCATCCACTCCCTCTGCCGCATGGATGATCCAGGGCCACTCGGCGGGCGTGTGCCGATGGCTCTCGCGGGTCGCGCTCTCACCGTCGAGATACAGGGAGTGCGACCAGCCGTAACGCGCCACTACGTGGATCGGGTACTGCATCTCGCACAGGGTCGAATGGAGGGGATCGTGGTGCGCGACCGTCGTGACACCGCTCAGCAAATTCTTCACGGCGCCGAGCAGCAGGCGCTCCGTGAGCGGCACGGCGACCGCGGACCGCAGCGGTCCCTCCATCCGCCGCAGCCGATCGATGTCCGCGATCCATCCGCGCACGTGCGCGTAGCGGCGCGGCGGCTCGAGGCGAGGCAGATGGTTGAGCTGCAGATGGTCGTGTGCATTGATCAGCCCGGGCAACAGCCGATCGCCCTCGAGGTCCACGATCCGCTCGCCCACCACCGGCCGCTCGCCGACGGCGGCAATTCGGTCACCTGCAATCCTGACGGCCGTGTGGCGGCCGTCCAGGTCCGCGTTGACGAGGGCCACGCCGCCGGGCCGGGATGTTGGCTCGGGCGTCACTTTCTCACCCGCAACGCGAGCACGACCGGTAGGCCGCGCCAGCGCTGGTAGAACCCGGGCGAGCCTGGGAACGTCTCCCGCAGCTCGATACCGACTCGGACCTCGCGTATCGCTTCGATCGTGAGGCCGGCGGCGGCCGCGGCACGCACGTGAGCGGCAACGGTATGCCGATGGTGTGGGACGGAATGGGTTTCGCCGCTCGAGTCGCGAAACCGGCGGGCATGGCCTGCGGCGGCCGCTCGTGGATGAAAATCGGAATAGACGAGCGTGCCTCGCGGGGCCAGCACGCGCGCCGCCTCACTCATCCACGCCTCGAGATCCGGCGCATGGCCCACGGCCAATCCGCAGATCACTACATCGAATGCCCCGCCCGCGAACGGTAGCCGCAGCATGCTTCCCTGCACGGCCGTCGCGCCGACGACCTGACGCAACATCTGCGGCGAGCGATCGAGCGCGAGCACGCTCGCGGCACCCGCCGCGCCGGCGAGCCGCGCATAGCGGCCGGACCCGCAGGCGAGATCCAGCACGCGCCGTCCGCTCATCGCCGGGCAAAGGACCCACAAGGCCTCCTGCTCGGCGCGCATGAGAGGGTTGTGTGGCACCGGCGGGTAGCTTTCGGCCCAGCGATCGTAAAGCTGCAGCGTCACTTGCTCCTCGGACGCGTTCACGCGCACTCCCGCCACATCGAGCAAACGCAAGTCTTGCATTCGCGCCGGCCGCCGACGCGGATGGAGGCGCGAAGCGCCGTCATATCCGCGCGATTCAGGACCTCATCGAGCCCGCTGCGCACCCGAGCGTCGCTCGGTCCGGCAATGAAGAAGCACGGGCTGACATGGCCCTGCGCGTCCACGACGGCCGAGAACTGCGGCGCGTTGCAGCGCACCGGCGGGTAATCGCCAACACCGCACACCGCGGAGAAGTACTGATGGATCCGCCACAGCTTCGCCGGACTCTCCGCGATGAATCCGGAGGCGAACGCCTCGCTCTGATCCCGCTCGAGGGCGCGGATCAGGCGCTCGAGCTCCGGGAGGTCCACCGGACGCAGCGCGAGATCCGACTCGAAGCCCTCGTGCCGTGCGAAGGCATGCGGATTGGCGACATCCACCGCCAGGAACGAGACCTGCAGGGCCCCGAGCCGTCGCGCGAGATCCACGAAGGTCGTGAGCTGCCAGAAGTTGGAGCGCTGCAATGTCACTCGCACGGTGACCCGCGCGCCGCCATCGGAGGCCGCGCGGATGCCTCTGCATACGACATCGAAGGCATCGATGCCGCGGATCGAGGCATAGGTCTCTGCATCGGTTCCATCGAGAGAAACGGTGATCGTGCTGAAGAGCGCCCCGACTCGCCGCGCGTATTTGGCGAGCGAAAGACCCGAGGTCAGCAGCCACACCTCGATCCCCTCGTCGGCGAGCAGTGCCGCGATCTGCTGCCACTGCCGGTTGAGGAGCGGCTCTCCCCCCGAGAGCATCACGGTGCGCGTACCGAGCCGGCGCAGGCTCGGCAGCAGCCGTGAGACGGCGGCAAGATCGAGATCGGCGCGCCCGTGCCGCCAGTAGTCGCACGTCTTGCACCGGGAGTTGCAGCGCTCGCTCAGGTACAGAGTCACGAGCGGCAGGCGCCGGAGCGCATCAGGTTGGCGCGGCAGTGCTGACACAATGACTGAGTTCCCCGCGGCCGCGGCGCGGTTCAAGCGGCGGCCGCCGGCAGCGGCCGCAGAGGCCGCCAGCCGGCAGGCTCGGGCTCAGCTCCCGGGCGGATCGTCCAGGGCAAGCAGCGCGAAGGTCGCGAGCCAGTGCTCGCCCATGTAGTCCCCGGCGACATGGGGGAGAGCGCTGGCGAAATGCGCGTCGATCGCCGCCTGCGCCGGCGCTCGCAGCGAATCGGCGGGCGGCAGGTCCGCCACGATACGGCGCCAGCACCACGCGCGGGACAGGTTCAAGCCATCCAGATGAGCGATCTTGCCATCGGTGCGATCGCTCACCGTCGCGGGCTTGAAGAGCGTTGCCGGCTCGCCGCGAGCGGCCTGCGGCAGGAATGCCGCCAGCCACGCGGCGAAGTCCTCCCTCGGCATGATATCGGCCATGAGCGCGGCTTCCATCAGCGCCGGCGACAGGAAGTCATCCTGCGACGGCTCCCACGCAGGACAGGCGCGGTCCGCCCGATACCATCTGAGCGCCGCCGCGCCACAAAGCCCGGCGAAGCCGGAGTTGCGGGCCGCGACCGCGTATTCGCGTGCCAGCAGGAGCGCAAACGCGGTGTTCGAATGTGCGCCGGCGCGCATGGGATAGGTGGCGAGCGGCAGATACGCCTCGAAACGGCGCACGAATTCCTTCGCGAGCGGCGTCAGGGTCGCGGCCCAGCGCCGCGCTGCCCCGCTCTCGTGCTGCAGCAGTTCGGCCTGGAGCATCAGCGCCCAGGCCCAGCCGTAGGGCCGCTCGAAGCCGCGTGTCGCCGGCTGCTCGAGATAGCGCAGCTCGCCTGCCACTTTCTCGTCGGTGAATTGCGCCTCGAGCAGCGCCCGGATCGACTCCGCCTCCGGCAGCTGCGGGAATCGGCGATACAGGCGGGCGAGAAGCCAGTGGCCGTGCACGCAGGAGTGCCAGTCGAAGCTGCCGAAAAAGAGGGGGTGCAGCTCCCGGGGACTCCTGATGTCCGGCGGGCCCGTGAGCACATGATCGAGCTTGTTGGGATACTCGCGGGTGACGTGTCCGAGCGCGATGGCGGCAAAGGGCCTGGCGATTTCCGCGGTGAGCGTTTGTGACACGGGCGACCTCGCTCAGAATCGAAAGACCAGGATGTACATCAGTACGATATTGCAGAGCAGTAGCGGAATCGCCGTCGGGATCTGCACCCGGATGACGCCATTGCGATCGGGTAGCTCCAGCAGCGCCGCCGGCACGATGTTGTAGTTGGCGGCCATCGGGGTCGCGAGCGTACCGCAGTATCCGGCCAGCATGCCGACCGCGCCCATGATGGCAGGATCGCCGCCAAAGCGGTGCACGATGAGGGGCACGCCGATGGCCGCCGTCATGACGGGGAACGCGGCAAAGGCATTGCCCATCACCATGGTAAATAGCGCCATGCCGGTGCAGTACGCGACCACCGCCGCGAAGGGATGGCCGAGCGGCAGCCACGTCGTCGCGATGCGCCCTACCGCGGCCCCGACACCCGCAATGGCGAACACCGCGCCGAGCGAGGCCAGGAGCTGCGGCAGGATGATGGCCCAACCGATGGCGTCGCAGAGGCGCCGGCCCTCCTCCACCGGCGCGAGTGCCGGCGGTCTGAATCGCAGCATGGCGACGACCAGCGCGATGACGATGCCGAGGGTCAGCGCAATCAGCGTCACCTGCTTGGGGTCCGCGAGCGTCGTACCGTCGATCCTCAGCCTGCCCAGCGTCAGCGTGCCGGCAATGGCGACGATGGGGATGACGAGCGCCGGGGTGAGGACCGCATTGCCTCTGGTCCTCGCGCTCGCCTCACGCTCCTCGACGGAAGTCGTCTTGAGTGATCCCACTCCCATGGCGGTGGCGCCCAGAGCGGTGAGCGCCAGTACCAGGATCCCATTGGTCAGGTCCCCCAACTGCGAGCCGAACAGAAAGCTCACCGCGAGCAGGCCCCAGAAGGCGGCATTGCCAAAGCGCTTGCGGTTGGCGTAATCGCAGCAGCTGCGCACCGCGATGGCGGCGAACATGGCGCCCGCGAGCCAGTACGCCTGTTCCAACCCGATCAGGGCGACTTCTCCGCCGCCAGGCGCTTGAGTCGCGCATCGAGTCTCCACAGGCGAAAGCCGTGGATGGCGAACGCCGTCAACGCTGTCGGGATGGCCCATAGGGACAGGCGAAGCGGCTGGATGTCGAAACCGCTCTGCTGCAGGAACCCTTTGATGAGAAGGATGGAGCTGACTGCGATGAAGATATCCTCGCCGAAGAATGCCCCCACGTTGTCCGCGGAGGCGGCATAGGCGCGGATGAGATGGCGTGTACGAGCCGAGAGCGGTCCGAACCGAACCTCCGCGGCGGCCTCGGCCATGGGCGCAATCAGCGGCCGCACCGTCTGCGCCTGGCCGCAGAGCGTTGTCAGTCCCAGCGCCACCGTGATCTGCCGCAGGGCAAGATAAGCGATCAGGAGCCGCCCGACGGTCGCGGTGCGCACCCGCACGATCAGCATGCGCGCGCGCTCCTGCAGGCCTTCGCGCTCGAGGAGACCGATCACCGGCAATATCAGCCAGACGATCGACACGTAGCGACTGTCGTTATAGGCCTTGCCGAGCGCGGCGACGACGTGCAGCGGCGAGAAGCCGGCGGCAACTCCTGTCGTGAGAGCCGCCGCCACGATGGCGATCAGCGGATTGACGCCGGCGGCGAAGCCGATCACGAGGACGACGATCCCGAGCAACGGCCAGAGACTCATTGGTGCACGGTACCGCGCCGCCGTGATTCTGGCCAGCCGCGGCGCGGCGGGCTCGTCGCAGTCGGATATCGGTCCGCCCTGCGCGAGTCAGGGTCGGGCGGCGGAGACGGACCCTGCCGCAACCGGGCGCGTGAGGGTCACGTTGGGGATGAACCGGCCGCCGTGCACGATCGTGGCGAGGACTTCCTCGGAGCGCTTCAGCCACGCGTCCTGCTTGTCCGGAGTCATGTTGTTCTGCTCGGACTCGATCATGGGCTGTTCCCCTAGACTGTGGCAGTGGCGGGATGGCACCGCGGACCATGATGGTAGCGCTATCAGTCCATCAGATCCACCAGCGATGCCGACCGTGACGAGCAAGCTGGCGAGGGATATAGTCAGAGCAGGAAATAATGAGCGACACCACAGGGAGGCAATTTGTCGTGTCTGGGTCGAGCTCGCAAAGAGGCTCGGCGGGGGGATACGCAGATGGGCAAGGTCACGATTCACGAAGCGCCCTGCATTCAGGCAAGGATCAGACAAGCTCTCCTGAAGTCACCGAGGTTGACGAGAACGCTGCAATCGGGGCGCGCGCTCGTCCATTTCGGGCCATGGCGTCACGCGGCACGCGCCGTGATAC
>CAWEJB010000013.1:0-420740 GCA_963809305.1 uncultured Pseudomonadota bacterium | reverse complement strand
TATGTTTACAAAAAATAAAAGGTTTAAATAAAGAAGTTAAATTAGTTGATGCAAGTTTTATATGGACAGAACCACATAGTAAAAGAATAAAAGTGAAATTAACTATACAAAAAGAAATTTATCATGGTGCTATTTTACAACAAATGTTTGTTGTTGAATTTATAATACAAAATCAACAATGTGAAACCTGTCAAAAATCTTATACTGACATATATGGATACTGTAGTACAAATACGTCAACAAGTTGAACATAAAAAAACAATGTTATATTTAGAACAAATGTTATTAAAACATAATATTTGTGAAAAAGCACAATCGATTAAAGAAATGCCAGGGGGAATGGATATTTATTGTAAGAAAAATAAAGAAAACTAACTAATTTGCACTATATTTGATTATTTTGATTATATTTCTAAATTTTTTGTTTTTGATTTTCTTTTTTTTTTTTTTCTTTCTTTTTTTTTGTTTAGGGGGAAGTAAGAGTGGTGCTAATCATTTAATTGAATTTTTAAGAGTGTTGTACCAGTACGTACAACAAGTAGTAAAAAATTAATAAGTCAAGATGATAGAGTAATATATTTAATTATAAATATTCAATGTATGCTGAAATAGCACCTATTTGTAAGGATGATTTAGTTTGTTTAGAACCAAAATTAGCTTCAATGTTAGGTGGTATTTCACAATTATTATTATGTACACGTATTACAGCTGGTATACATTTATTAGATCCAATTAGTTTAAAATTAGTTGAAATATCTGCTGGTACTTATTTTCATCATCGTTTTTGTTCACAAACAAGTGGTAAGATTAGTGGAATATATAGTATTAGATATTGAAAAATTAGATTCATCAAAAAAAGAAATTGAACATGGTAGTGTTGATATGAGATCATTTAATAAACAAAAATTAAGTTTAAATCAAAAATTATGTATGGCTGTAGCAACAGTTGCACGTAGTAGTGATATGGAAAGAATGATATTAATTTTGAAGTACATACTCATTTAGGTAATATGTTGAGTCCAGGGGATACGGTATTAGGATATGATTTAAGTAAATCAAATTTTAGTGATGATATACAATTAAGTGCTAGTCGTCGTCGTGGTTTACCTTCTGTTTGTTTATATGTATGTATCCTCGTAAAAATCGTTCAGTTCGTCGTTCTTTTGCATTAAAACAATTACCAAAAGTTGAACCAGATGTACCATTAAAAAAGACGGATTTATTACGTTCAGAACAAGATATGGAAGAATTCTTAAATGATATTGAAGAAGATCCAGAATTACAAGGTAAAGTTAATTTATATAAAAGAAGAGGTGGTGCACCAGTCCCTTCACAAAGAAACTCAATAATAATACGAATGCAGCCAATTCTTCTTCTCTTCTTCCTCTTCAATGGAACAATCAGCAATGAGTGATGATGTTGTAGTGGAAGAGGAAGAAGATGGTGATTTTCCACAAATTGATATGGATGCTTTATTAGATGATTTAGGTGCTGTCACTATTGGTGCTTTTGATGATGCCGCAGGTAAAGAGAGTTTTGAGGAAGATGGTGTCCCCGAAGGTGATGCAGAAGAGATTGCGAAGGGAGAGGCAACAGGAGGAGCAGGAGCTGCTTCCAGTAGTTCATCACAAACTGCTTCTAAACGTAAAGGTAAAAAATAATTTGTTTTTGTTCTATCCTTTCACTGAATCATACGAGTCTTTGTTTTTTCCTCTTTCATTTTTTTCCCCTTCTTACCTTGACTTGACATGCTTCTTAAAGCAATGGCAATTGAGGAATTTGAATTCAATTCACAATGGCATTCGATTCGCATTCTCACAAGCTCGCAAAGTATATTAAATTATAAATTTATCATCATGATGAAACGTATTGCATTATTAAGTGTTGTATTATTATTATCCGTATTATGCGTATATGGTAATACTGAAAAGAGTGATTATGGTATGGATAAGGGTAAGAAAGGGGGGGAAGGGGGAAAGAGTGCGGAGGAAGACAGGAGATTGATAGAAGGAATAGGAGCTTACTTTACTATACTTTTATTTTATTTATTTTCTTTTTTAGCCACTCCTACTCTCACCCCTTTTTACAATTGGTATTCTTCTGTGAATACCACAATGGTTCAGCCTGATGAGACTCAGAACGCTTTCGGTATTGCCTCCTATCAACAGGATGGGGAATTTAATCGTACCAGCTTTATGAATAGTACTTCGGGATTAAAATTTTGTTGCAGATTTTACTAATCAAATTATTTATTATATTGATTATTATAATATTTGTCAATATACTTGTACAATGAGTGGTGTTGATACTGCATGTGATTCACAGATTGATGGTAATTCCCTTTGTGATTATGACTATTTAAATCGTGCTGTATTTATTGGTAAAGAATGCCCGACCAAGAGGTCATCGGCGAGCGGGCCGCACAGGCTCGTCAGCTGCTCGCCGGGGTTCGCGCGCGCTGGGACTGGCTCGCGACGCATCTGGACACGGGACTCGAGGCTGCCCTGCCGCACCTTCAGGCACTGGGCTATGACACGCTCGTCCCGCAGCTCCGTGCGCGAATCACGGGTACGCAGACATTGCGCGTAATCGATGTCGTGCAGGACCGCACGATTCGCGTCTCGTGGAAACGCGAGCTACGCGCGCCGCTGCAGCAGATCTTCGGCGGCCGTGTGTTCGCTCCGATCTTGACTGGATGCGAGGCTGCTCATGGACGCATCCTGAGGGGACGCGTCTTCGTGGCGCTGCACATGCATGCCGGCGACGGAAATGTACACACCAACATCCCGGTCAATTCCGACGACTACGAGATGCTGCAGACGGCCAGAGCTGCGGTCGCGCGCATTATGGGAATTGCGCGCCGCCTGGACGGGGTCATCTCCGGCGAGCACGGCATCGGAATCACCAAGCTTGAGTTCCTCGACGAGGCCGAGGTTGTGGAGTTCCGCACCTATAAGCGCGCGGTCGACCCGGACGGCCGTTTCAATCGGGGCAAGCTGCTGCCGGGCGGGGATCTCTCCAACGCCTACACGCCGAGCTTCAACCTGCTCGGTCACGAGTCGCTCATCATGCAGCAGTCGGACATCGGAACGATCTCCGACTCGATCAAGGACTGTCTGCGCTGCGGCAAGTGCAAACCGGTCTGCGCCACCCACGTGCCGCGCGCCAACCTGCTCTACAGCCCGCGCAACAAGATTCTGGCCACCTCGCTTCTCATCGAGGCGTTCCTCTACGAAGAGCAGACTCGCCGCGGCGTGAGCATCCGCCACTGGGACGAGTTCGCCGACGTCGGCGACCATTGCACCATCTGTCACAAGTGTGCCAGCCCCTGCCCGGTCGACATCGACTTTGGCGATGTATCGATGGCCATGCGCGACCTGCTGCGGCGGATGGGCAAGAAGCGCTTCAATCCGGGCGCGGCCGCATCCATGTTCTTCCTCAACGCGACCAATCCCGAGACGATCCGCCTCGCACGCAAGCTGATGATCGAGTGGGGTTACAAGGCGCAGCGGACGGCGCACGGCTTGTTACGGACCGTGGCAAGAGCGCAGACACGCCGGCCGCCAGCCACCACGGGCAAGCCCGCGATGCGCGAGCAGGTAGTGCACTTCGTGAACAAGCGAATGCCGGGCGGCCTGCCGAAGAAGACGGCGCGCGCGTTGCTCGACATCGAGAACCCGGACTACGTGCCGATCATCCGCAATCCGGTCGTCACCAGCGGCGACACCGAGGCGGTGTTCTACTTTCCGGGCTGCGGCTCGGAGCGGCTCTTCTCGCAGGTGGGAATTGCGACCCAGGCGATGCTGTGGCACGTCGGCGTGCAGACCGTCCTGCCGCCGGGCTATCTCTGCTGTGGTTATCCGCAGCGCGGCGCCGGTCAGTTCGAGCGCGCGAACAAGATCACGACGGACAATCGTGTTCTCTTCCATCGCGTGGCCAACACCTTGAACTACTTGGATATTCGCACCGTGGTGGTGAGCTGCGGCACCTGCTACGACCAGCTGCAGGGGTACAAGTTCGAGGAGATCTTCCCGGGCTCACGCATCATCGACATTCACGAATATCTGATGGAGAAGGGAGTGCGTCTCGAGGGAGTGACCGGGACGCGCTACATGTATCACGATCCCTGCCACTCGCCGATGAAGAGCTACGATCCGTTGCAGGTCGTCAACACGCTGATGAACGACTCGCGCAATGGCCGCATCGACAAGAACGACCGCTGCTGCGGCGAGTCCGGCACGCTGGCCATCACCCGGCCCGACGTGTCAACTCAGGTGCGGTTTCGCAAGGAGGAGGAAGTTCGGACAGGCGCGGACAAGCTGCGCGCGGCGGGCGCCGCGCAGGTCAAGATTCTGACCTCCTGTCCCTCCTGCCTCCAGGGTCTGAAGCGCTTTAACGACGACGCTGATCTCGACGCCGATTACATCGTGGTCGAGATTGCCCGGCACGTCCTCGGCGAGAACTGGATGGCAGAGTACGTGGCGCGAGCGAACAACGGCGGCATCGAGCGGGTGCTGGTTTAGCAGACCCAGCATGCAAGCTGGCCGCGATCATGCCGTGACGTTCTTCTCGATGCACGATACCCCCTCGACATGGAATCCCGCGTCCTTCCAGGCAAAGATTCCGCCGGTCAGGGGCCGGACGCGGATGCAGCCCATCCGGATCAACTGTTGCGCGATGCGCGCAGCGGAGGCTTCATTCGGACAGGCGCAATAGACGATGACCTCCGCGTCGAAGGGAACTGTTGCAGTGCCGGAATCGAGTCGCAACGTCTCCACCGGGATTGCACTGGGGATGACGCCTTCGCGCTGCCGGCTCGCTGGCGCGAGCGCATCGATGATGACGGGCGCGGACCCGCGGTCGACCAGCTCCTTGAGCTCAGACACGGAAATGCGCGACAGACGCAGCTCGCGGATGAGCGCATGCCTCTGCCACAGCTTCACCGCAATGAAGCCCGCGAGCGCGACGGCGAGCAGCGCGACGCCCCAGTAGCCGAGCTCTGCCAACACTTGCAGAACCTGGCCGACCGCGTTGTGGAACAGGACACCGGCAAAGACGGCCGTGCTCGCCCAGAGAAAACTGCCGATCAGATCATAGAGAACGAATCCCTCGAGACTGGCGCGGGCGACGCCGGCCATGGCCGTCGCGACCAGGCCGAGTCCGGGGACGAACTTGGCGATGACGAGAACGCGCATGCCGAATCGCCCGAACCAACGCTCCGTATCCGACACACAGGAGTCCGGCGAGAGCGAGAGCACACATAGCGCCTTGAGCGCCCGCGCACCGAGCCGGAATCCCGCCGTATACCAGCCGAGATCAGCGATGAGTGCCGCGGCGACCGCCAGACCGATCACCGCCGCCGCCGGCAGGTGCCCATGAACCGAGGCAGCGCCGGCGACGATCAGCACCGGAGTGATGGGATAGGGCACACCCGCCTGCTGCAACAGTACCAGCAGGAAGAGAAGCGGCGGCCCGAGGCTTGCGACCCAATGCTGCATCTGACCCGGGCGCTGCCAGTCGATCCGGGAGCGCCCGACTCCTAAGTCAATTCGTGCGAGTAAACGATGAAACCGTGATCCTGCGCGACCTTGTCGTAGAGCGCGCGGCCGGCCCGGTTGGTCACGTGCGTCTGCCAATACACACGGCTACAGCCGGCGGCACGCGCGGCATCGTAAACACCCTGGATCAATCGCCTGCCGATGCCGAGGCCGCGCAGCTCGGACACCGTGAAAAGATCCTGCAGATAACAGACATCGCGCAGGCGAGTGGTGCTGCGATGGTATAGATAGTGCACCAGGCCCACCACCCTGCCCTCGCGCTCCGCGACCAGCGCGAACACGGGCTCTGCGGCATCGAGAAAGCGCTCCCACGTCGACTGACTGATCGGCTCCGGGAGCGCCGTCGGGCCGCTGCGGCCATAGAAAGTGTTGTAGCCGTCCCATAGGGGGCGCCAACCGTCATAGTCGCCGCGGCGGATGGCTCTGATCTCGAGTCCGCCGCCCGTCATGGCCTGAGGAGCCTGTGGGTGTGCGTCCATTGGGCGGACTATATCAGGCGTCCAAGTCCCGGGAGAATCGTCCGAAAGAGGCAAGTGCGGCACCCTGCTGGCAAGATGGGCGCCATGACTCTGCTCACCGAGCTCGTCAGTGCTTCTTCCCGAGTGGGCGGGACGTCTTCCCGCCTGGCAAAGGTCAGGGAAATCGCCGGCCTCCTCGGCAAGCTCTCGCGGGAAGAGATCGCAATCGGGGTCAGCTACCTTGCCGGCGAGTTGCCACAGGGCCGAATCGGCGCCGGATACGCCGCACTGCAGGCCGCAGCGGCGGCGGCGGGACAGGCGCCGGAGGCGCCGAGTTTGTCGGTCGCGCAGGTAGACCAGTACGTCGCGGAGCTGGCGGGTATTCGCGGCGGCGGCTCCGGCAAACGCCGCAGCGCGGCACTCGGTGATCTCTTCGCGAGAGCGACCGCCGAGGAGCGCACATTCCTCCTACGGTTGCTGGTCGGAGAGCTGCGTCAAGGAGCGCTCGCCGGAGTGATGATCGATGCGATCGCCGCCGCTGCGGATGTTTCGGGTGCGGACGTCCGCCGAGCGGCCATGTACGCCGGGGGTCTCGGTGGAGTTGCCCTTGTCGCCATGACAGAAGGCGCGGCGGGACTCGGCCGGTTTCAGCTGGGCCTGTTCTCGCCCGTGGCGCCAATGTTGGCACAGACGGCGGCGGACGTGGATGAAGCGCTGCGGGAACTGGGGGGCGGAGAGATTGCCGTCGAGTGGAAGCTGGACGGCGCGCGGGTGCAGGCGCACAAGCAAGGCGAGAGCGTGCGCCTATATACCCGAACTCTGAATGAGGTCACCGACGCGCTGCCGGAGATCGTCGCTGCGGTGCGCGCGCTGCCAGCACAGGCACTGGTGTTGGACGGCGAAGCTATCGCGTACGACAGTTCGGGATGGCCGCGTCCGTTTCAGATCACGATGCGTCGTTTCGGCCGCCGGCTGGATGTCGAGAAGCTGCTGACAGAGTTGCCCGTCCGCGCATACTTCTTCGACTGCCTGCGGCTCGACGGCCGCAGCCTCGTGGATCAGCCCTTGCGCGAGCGCGCCGAGGCCCTCGCCGCGATGGTTGCGGAAGTCATGCGCGTACCGCGTATCATCACTTCCTCCTCCCAGGAGGCGCGCGCTTTCTACCAGGCTGCGCTGGCAGCCGGTCACGAGGGCGTCATGGCGAAATCGCTCGACTCGCCCTATGAAGCCGGCAACAGGGGCGCAAGCTGGCTGAAAATCAAGCGCGCACACACTCTCGATCTCGTGGTGCTGGCCGCGGAGTGGGGGCACGGGCGCCGCACGGGCAAGCTGTCCAATCTGCACCTCGGCGCGCTCGATCGCGCAACCGGGCAGTACGTGATGTTGGGGAAGACGTTCAAAGGCCTGACGGACGCGATGCTCGACTGGCAGACACGCGAGCTGTTGGCGCGCGAGGCACATCGCGACCGGTGGACGGTATACGTGCGGCCGGAGCTGGTCGTGGAGATCGCGTTCAGCGATCTGCAGGCGAGCCGCCGTTATCCGGGCGGCATGGCGCTGCGGCTTGCGCGTGTGAAGCGCTATCGAGACGACAAGCTGGCGGCGGACGCGGATGACGTGGAGGCTGTGCGCAAGCTCTTCGCCGGAAACAGCTTGCCGCTGAGCAAGAGCAGCATCAGCGTCCAGTAGCCGAGCCCGACGGCGAGCCGCACCGGAATCGAGATACGCGGGCTCGGAGAGAGGAATCCTTCGATCAGCCCGGAGCCGAACAGCAGCAGCGCGCAGGCAATGAGCAGCGGCCCGAGCTCAGCCGCGCGGCGGCGCAGGGACTCGGTGCGGGTACCGAGCCGCGGCCGTATGAGCGACTCGCCGAGCGCCGTCCCGGCCGCGGCGGCCAGACACATGACGGACAGCTCCACCGGGCCATGCGCGAGAATGAACCTGACCAGCCCGTGCGCCAGACCGTGCTGGTGGGTAAACGCCAGCAGCCCACCCAGCATCAAGCCGTTCATGGAAATCATGTAGAACGCGCCCAGGCCGAACAGCATTCCGGAGCAGAAGGCACCCAGCGTCACCACGACGTTGTTGGAGAAGATGCGAGCCGACAGGAGCTCCGGCGGTCCGAGGCTGAAGAGCTGGTCGGTCCAGAGGTGCCCGCGCTCGACACCATCGATCATGCGATCACTTGCGATGATACTCACGAGCGCCGGATAGGTCGCGACCAGCCACCAGCCGGCGAACGCGCTCACCACGAAGAGAGCTGCGATCCAAAGCGTCGTGGCGCGGACGGAAACAGCGGCCGCAGGAATGTCATCGCGAACCAGCTTCAGCAGCCGGGCGCGCCCGAACCTCGGTGGGCGCCCAATGGCTACGTGCAGCGTCGCGCAGGCACTTTCCAAGGCAGTCGTGAGGAAGCTGCCCGGCAACAACTGCCGCGCGTTGGCAAGGTTGCGAGCCAGCGTGCGGTAAGTCTGCATCGTCCGCAGCGCTTCCTCAGGTGTGGCTCGGGATCGGCGCGGAGCGGAAGCCGCGTCGGCCGCCAGCGCCTGCCACGCGCGGGCCCGCGCCTTGATCCACGCCGCAGCATTGCTGTCAGCGCTAGCCGGAGGCAATGTGACTCTCCAGCAGAGCGTGCAGGGCGCGCTCGTCCAGGGCGGCGAACGCCGCCGCGTCGCGCTGCGGTTCGATTCTGGCTAGCAGGGTCCGCGCGAGTGCCACCCGCCGCGGCTTCTCCAATGCCTGCCAACGATCGAGCAGGTCCTGCACCAGCTTGAGGGTTTCCGGCGGCAGGGACGAGCGCTCCAGGATCGCGCCGAGCCTGCTCAGCGATTTCGCGAAGTCCGCCGCGTCAATCACGAGCACCGTACCAGCGGCCATATCGCCGATTCGGACGCTTTGCCGAGTCACGAGACAACACACCAGCCCCACCACGTAGAGGATAGGGAGCGAATCGATCAGGCGGAAGAGATTTCGCATCAACAGCGGGCCGGCACCGGCGATTTCACCTTCGGTCGTGACGATGCGGATACCGGCGATGCGCTTGCCGGGAGTCCGGCCCCGCAGCGCCAACTCCAGTACCGGGTGATAGAGAAAGTAGGTCAGGCCCGCGCCTACCATGAGCGCGACCATGACCGGATTGGAAGCCAGCTTGCCGGCCGCGGCTGCCGGCAGGTCCTCACGCAGCAGAACGCCAAGCAATCCCCACGCCAGAACTCCAAGCACGCGGACGTGCCAGTCGATCACGAACGCGTAGCTCCGCGTGCCGGGACCAGCCACCTTCAGCGTCATGTCGACGCCGGTCAACCCTCTGACAGTCAGCTCGTCCGCTGCCACCGGATACGCCGAGATTGGCCTACTATCCCCAAGCTTAGCCGTTGTGCTAGGCTCGGACAACAGCGACTGGGAGCGGTGGCAGCGGTGCTGTTACCATGATGTCGCAGGATATGTTACAAGTACGTGGCCATAGGGCAGGGGGTCATCATGTACGTGACACCATCGGCGCCGCTGTCCATCGGCGGGGTCATAGACGACGCGATACGCCTGTACCGGTACTCCTTCAGCCGCTGCTGGTTGCTTGCGTTATTCCCAGCGGTTGCGTTCGGCGCGTGGGGGCTCATCATGGCGCGCCACCTACCCGGCTACGACACCGCGTATTCGCCAGCAGCGCGGATTGCGATCGCAAAACAGCACCCTCTTCCCGGCGTGATGGTCTTCTACATAATGATTCTCTCGCTCATCTCGCTGAGCTTCCAGGGAGCGCTGGCCGCGAAACAGGCTGCGGTGGCGCGCGGCGACGACTCGTTCACGCTCGGCCGTGCGTTCGCGACGAGTATCCTGCGTCTCCCCGCGTTCATACTGAGCTCGATCCTGCTGTATCTCGTCATCATCGGCTTCATGGCCGTCATGGTGATCCCGCTCGCTCTGCTGCTCGGCGCTACGCATCTGATGTCGCGAGCCGTCGCACCCATCGCCTTTGGCCTGCCTGTATTCGTCGCGATGCTCGCAATCATGGGCCGCATGCAATTGTTCATGGCGGCCATCTACATCGACCGTGAAGGGCCCTTGGCGTCGCTGAAATCGAGCTGGCGCCTCACCCGGGGTCATTGGTGGCGCGCGATAGCCATCCTCACGACCGTGATCATCATGCTGATGGTGCTGTATGTCGCGCTCTCCGCGCTGGGCTACCTCGGTGGCTACCTGACTCACCATGGTCCGGTCGATCATTTCCTGATCGCCCCGCTCCTGGTAGTGGCGACATACACCGCGATCTACCCGCTGGGAGCCGCAGTGTGGGTGTCGATGTACCACGACTTCAAGCTGCGCCGCGAAGGCGGTGATCTCGCCGCGCGCGTGGGGGCTCTGAACAGCGCCTGAGTCATGCAGGCGCGGTGGATCGTATTGGCGGCGGCGCTCGCAGGCTCGATGCTCTGCCCGCTGCGGGCGGATGCGCTCGATGCGCACGCAGCGATCAGCCGTTGCGCCGTGACAGCCGGCGCCAATCTCCAGGGTCTCGACGCACTCCGCAGGGCTTGTCCCGGCATCGACCAGGCGATAGCAAGCCTGGGAGTCGGCCGTCTGCTCCCCGCCGATTGGGACAAGAAGGCCAGCGCCGCGACGCTCCGGGACCTCGATGCGCTCGCGCAGAGATATGCCGTCCGACCCTCGTCAGCGCTGCCGGCCGCATCCGAGCTGCGGGCAATCGCGCTACCGCTGCAGCAGCCGCCCGCCCCCTCCGCTTGGTCATCGCTTTGGGATCACATCAAGGATCGGCTGCGCCATCTCGCTCCGCTCGAGGCCCTGCTGAAGTGGCTGCACGCCCTGCCGAGCGGCAGTCCCGGGTCCGGCGTCCGAGCAGTGCCCCTGATAGGCGCGGGCGCGCTGATCCTGCTCGGCGTCGCGGCGATGATCTACACGGGACTGCGGGGTGAGGGTCCATTGGGTTCAGGCCGCCGCCGACGATCCGATGCTCGGCGCCACTCTGCGCTGACGCGGGTTGTGACGGCCGAAGAAAATGCTGAGGATGCTGTCGACGCCGCGCACGCGCTCGACCATCCAGGGTCGGCTCTGCGTATGCTCATCGCAGCGCTCAGGCGCTCGCGACGCATTGAGCGGGACGGCAACCTGACCTGTCGCGAGGTTCTCGCCCGCGCCGTGTTTGATACGCAGGGGCAGCGCGAAGGGTTTGCCGCCATCGCGCTGCTGGCAGAGCGGGAGCTGTTCGGCCCCCGCGGCTTTCCCCTGGCCGTGCCTGATGAGCTGCGGCCCACTCTACAGACGCTTTACCAGCAGCTATTGGCTGCGCCCGCGGCGCGATCGGCTGCTTCATGAAGGAGCGGCTGCTGGTTCTGGGTCTGGCCGCGGGGGCACTGGCGCTCTTCTACGCGCTCTTTTTCCCCAAGCCGCAGACGCGGCGACTCGGCTTCCAGAACGGGCTGCCTCTCACTACGGACACCCGGCCCGACGGCTACCTGGCGGTGTGGCTGTGGTTGGGGAAGGAGCACATCCCGAGAGTGAGCCTGCGGCTGCAATATGATCACCTCGATGGGCTGCTCAGGCGACCGCAGGGCAACGTGTTGCTGGTGACCATGCCGCAGGAGGCTGGGGCTCGCGAGACCGAGCTCGAGGCGCTCGAGAGCTGGGTCGCGCGCGGCAACACGCTGCTGATCGCCGCGGCGGTCGATGATGAGCCGCCATGGGCCATTGGAACCTTCGATACCCTGATGCGAGAGCGGCTCCAGCGTCTGACAGGACTTCGTTTCACTACGCCGACCCACGCGACGTCCAGCCTTCAAGGGGTCTCGGTCGGTAAGCTCGAGATTCGTCCGCGAGACGGCAGATTCCCGTTGCTGGGCGGCGTCGGGCATATCGAGAGTCTGCAATACGTTTCCCGGAGCTGGCACGCCACGGGCGTCGATGAACGGCTGCCGTTGGAGTTGGCCGCGCGCAGTGACGACGGCCATCCGGTGATCTGGTTGGAGCGCAGCGGTGCCGGACAGATCATTCTCTGCACCGTGGCGAGCCTCTTCTCCAACGCCGGCGTGCTGCGTGGTGACAATGCGCAGCTGCTGGCCAACGTAATCGCCTGGTCGCGCGGTCCCGGCGGCGCGGTCGTGTTCGATGATGCGCACCAAGGACTCACGGCGTTCTACGATGCCAAGGCATTCTTCGCCGATCCGCGGCTCCACGCCACGCTTGCGTGGATAGTGCTGCTCTGGCTCGCCTTCGTGCTCGGGTCGCAGCCGCTGCGCGCCCGGCGGCGCGAGTGGCGGCCGCTGGATGAAACGGCCTACGTCGAGGCAGGGGGCCGCTATCTGGCAGCCGTCGTCCGTCCCGCCGATGCCGCGCAGCGCCTGATCGAAGACTTCCTCAAGTCACTGCGCGCGCGACTGAATCTCGAGTCGCACGCCGAGGACGATGCACCGCACGCGGTATGGCAGTGGCTGCGGACTCAGCCAGCCGTATCGGCCGCGGAGCGACAGGAGCTACAAGCCTGTTACGCACGCGCCTGCGCCGGCGAGCGCGTCGATCTCACTCGATTGCAGAATCTTCTGGCACAACTTCGCGGGAACCTCGCATGAACGCGCTTCAGGAACTCGAAACCCGGATTCAAGAACGGCTGCACGGCACGGTGATAGGCATGCGGGAACTGGTCCGCGCGCTGGTGATCGCCATCGTCGCGCGCGGACACGTGCTGGTCGAAGGGCCGCCGGGGTTGGGCAAGACTCTTCTCGGCAAATCGCTGGCCGCGGCACTTTCCGGCCACTTCAGCCGCATCCAGGGCACGGCGGACCTGATGCCGGCCGATATCACGGGCGTGCACGTGTTCGACGAGCCGGCTCGCAAATTCGTGTTGCACCCCGGTCCGATCTTCACCGACGTGCTGCTGGTCGACGAGATCAACCGCGCAGGCCCAAAGACGCAGTCGGCGCTGCTCGAGGCGATGGCGGAGCGTCAGGTGACGATCGACCGCGAGACCTATCGGCTGCCGCCCGGCTTTCTCGTCATCGCCACCCAGAATCCGCACGAGTTCGAAGGCACCTTTCCACTGCCAGAATCGCAGCTCGACCGCTTCATGATGCGCATCACCGTGGGTTTCCCCGGCTCTGAGGATGAGGCAGCGGTTCTCGGACGTTACGGCACCATCGCTGCCATGGCCGCTGCGGCGGGCGAGCCCGCTTCCGGCGATGCCTCGAGCGAGCAGATCGATGCGGCCCGGGAATGCGCCGACCAGGTGCACGTTTCTCCGGAGTTGCTCGCCTACATCCTCGGCATTGCCAAAGCTTCCCGCGAGCACGCGCAGATCGCGCTCGGCATCTCCACGCGCGGCGCACTCGCGTTGCTCCTGGCAGCGCGGGTTGCAGCCGGGTTGCGTGACTCCGAGTTCGTTACGCCCGACGATGTCAAGCTTGTCGTGCCCTGGGTCGTACCCCACCGTCTGACACTATCGTCGGAGGCAGCGCTCGAGGGCCGCAGCGATCGTGAGCTCACGGGCTCCCTGCTCGAACGGGTGCCGGTTCCCCGGTGAGCCGGCACTCGTGAGCCTGAGGCGCCACGCGCTGTTGCTGATCCTCCTCGCGGGGCTGCTCGCGATCATGGGGGAGTGGAGCGTTGCCTTAACGCGATGGTGGTGTCTTCCGGCCGGAGCGTTACTCCTTGGCCTCGCCTACGAAGCGGCGGCGCTCGGCCGACTGCAGCTGACGCTGAGGCTCGTCACCGCGGACCGCTGGCTCCTTGGCCGCGCGCAACCACTGCAGCTCGCTTTCCGGCAAGATGGCAGAGAGCTGCTGTGGGTCCAGGCCGCCATCTCAGCTCCGGAGCAGGTTGGAGCCGAGCCGCGCGTCGAGACTCTGAAGATATTGCGTGGCCTGGAGACCGCGACGACTCTCGAAGCGGTCGGGCGCCGGTTGGGATCGGTGACCTGGCCGCCGCCTGCCATCCGCGTCGGTGGAGTACTGGGCCTCGCCTGGTGGCCGAGACGCATCGCAATGGATTGTAAGGTGACGGTCGTCCCCGACCTCGTCGTCCGCGCCGGGATGGCCAGCGGGAGTCGGCAGCAGGGCGAGCAGCGTGCGCGGGCGATGGGAGCCGGGACGGAGATAGTTCAACTGCGCGAGTATCGGCGCGGCGATCCGCTGCGCCTGATCGACTGGAAGGCGAGCGCCCGCAGGCGACGACCGATCAGTCGCGACATGACCGAGGACCAACACCTCGAGATAGTGGTAGCGGTCGATGCGGGACGCGCGAGCGGGCTGGCGGCGGGCGAAATCGACCGTCTTAGTCTGTACGTCAATGTGGCCGCGCGGCTCGCACAGCGTGCGGTGGAGTTGGGAGACTCGGTGGGGCTGTTGGTCTTTGCGGATCGACCGCTCACCGTGCTCGCTCCGGCGCGAGGCGATGCTGGCGTGGCGCGCATTCGCAAAACCCTCTCTGCCTGTCGCGTACACCCGGGCGAATCCAATCCCATACTCGCGGCAGCCCGCATCCGGACCCTCACCCACCGCCGCAGTCTCATCGTGCTGCTGACGGATCTCGAAGATGCCTCGGCGACCGAGCAACTCGTCCAGGCGGCGAAATTGTTGAGCCCCAAGCACTTCGCTTTGATCGCGGGGCTCGAGAGCGCGCGCATCGCAGCGCTTGCCGAGGCGAGCGTCCAGGAGCCGCTCGGCGCCTATCGTGCCCTCGCGGCGACTGAATACTGCAGCACTCTTGCCGCCAACGTGCGGGCGCTCCGCACGCTCGGCGCCGCGGCGATCACGGCGCGCTCGGAGCACCTCGATCGCGCCGTATTCGAGGCCTACCGGGAACATCGCCGGCACCGGCGAGTATGAGGCGACTCGGCCGCAGTCAGAGATCGATCGTCTCCTCGCGCCGCCGCTCAGTGGCTTTTGCAACGGCCTCAGTACGTGTATTCGCACCTAGTTTGCGGAACACCGATTCGATGTGAAACTTGACGGTATGCAGAGAGATGCCCAGGCGGCGGGCGATCGCCTTGTTGGTCAGACCGTCAGCGATGGCATCGAGTATCTGTACCTCGCGCGGCGTCAGCAGTGCTCGCGCCTCGGCCTCCTGCACGGCGCTGAATCCGCCGCCGTGCGCATGGGGCGATCTCACGATGAGACCGTGCGCCACGGCACGCAGGGCGGCGTCGATCTCCGCGGCTCCGGCGTTTTCCAGGAGAACTCCCTCCGCGTCAGCGTCCGTACCCCCTAGAACCACTGCGGGAGTCCGGCCCTCCTCCGGCCGGTGTTGATCAGCGAGTACGGCGTCGGGGCCGTCGTCGCCAGCGACCACTTCGTGGCCCAACGACTGCAGCAACCTCGTCAGTGTGGCGATCCGCTCTTCGCCGCGGGCCGCGATCGCGACACGGAGCCTGCCCGCGAGCGACCCGACGGCGGGCTCCGTCATGCCTCGGGCCGCTCCGTGATGGTGGCTTCGACGGGGATCACAGCCCCGCCGCGAATGAGGCGCAGCGAAACTGACTTGCCGACGCTGTCACCGCCCAGGTGCGCGAGCACATTCCGCAAGCGACGCGCCGATGTGCCGTCGACGGAGAGGATGATGTCGCCGGGGACGAGGCCGGCCTTGGCCGCGGGGCCCTCCGGGCTCAGCGACATGACCATGAGGCCCGTCACCTCGCCGGCGGTCTCACGCAACTCGTCGGGAACCGCGACCGGACGCAACGCCACTCCGAGCCAGCCGCGCGGCACGCGTCCGCCGGTCAGCAATGCGGGCGCGATGCGCTCCACGGTCGCAGCGGGGATCACGAGAATTTGTCCGCGTGGACCAAAGGTCGTCATGCCAAGCCACCCCCCCGCCACATCGAATGCGGGGCCGCCCTCCTCGCTGGCCGCGAGCCGGACGTCGAGCTGAATGCGTGCCTCGATCCGACCGCCCCGCATGCTGTGCCACTCGGGGCCGACGGCACTGACCATGCCGAGCCTGGCACTCGGGCGGTCGCCGCCATCCGAGCCGGCCGCGATCACCAGCATGCCAACTTGAGGTGCGGACGCCTTGAGCCCTGGGGCCCGAGCGGCTGTGTCGAGCCGAATGACGGCCACATTGGTGGCCGGATCGCGTCCGGCCACCTTTCCGGGCACGTGTGAGCCATCGGCAAGGACAGCTTCCAGCGCATCGCCGGCGGGAAGCGACTGCTCCGAGGTCACGAGCACATCATTCCGCCACAGAATCGCGCCGAGATGAGCTCTTTCCGACAGTCTGAGCGCGGCAACGCTGTCGCGTGCGGCGGCGAAGCACGCCACCATTGCGTCCGAAACTGCGCCGAGAAGGTTGGGTTCCTGAGCCATACGAATCTCCGCTTTAGGATAGCCGAAGTCTGCTGCGCGCCACCTCGAGGCGGTACCGGCCGGACGACCGGGGTCGGCCCGGCCGTTTGACCGGGTGGATTACACGGGACGGACCCCGATGCTGGAGGGCATGCCTGAGACGGAAGCCATCGAGCCCGAGCTCGATCCCTACTCGCGGCTCGTCGCGCAGAGCGTCGAGCGCATCAGCCCCGCCGTCGCCGGCATCGAAGCACGCTCGGCGAGGGGCCGCGCACGGGGCACGGGCTCAGGGGTCATCTACACCCCCGATGGCTACCTGCTCACGAACAGCCACGTCGCGCAGCGCGCGGACACCGCGGTGGTCTCGTTGTCGGATGGTCGCAGCTGTGAGGCGGCGAGAGTGGGCGATGACCCCGCCACCGATCTCGCGGTTCTGCGACTCAGCGGCAGCGGCTTTCCACACGCCGCATTCGGCAGCTCGGCGAGGCTGCGCGTCGGCCAGCTGGTGATCGCCGTGGGCAATCCGCTCGGATATCAGGCCACTGTAACCGCCGGGATCGTCAGCGCTCTGGGACGCACGCTGCGCACAGCCTCGGGACGTCTGATCGAGAGCGTGATTCAAACTGACGCGCCGCTCAATCCCGGGAATTCCGGCGGCCCGCTCGCGGACGCGACCGGTCGGGTGATCGGCATCAACACCGCGGTGGCGGGTGGCGCCCAGGGGATTTGTTTCGCCATCGGTATCGATACCGCCGTCGAGGTCGCATATCAGCTGATGCGCCACGGACGCGTGCGGCGCAGCCGACTGAAGCTCGCGGGCCAGACCATCGCGCTGGACCGGCGCGTGCTGCGCGCGCTCGAGCGGACGGAGCCCGCAGCCGTGATGGTCTCCGAGGTCCTGCCGGATGGTCCCGCCCAGCGTGCCGGCCTCGAGCGCGGCGACCTCCTGCTGGAGCTCGATGGCGAGTCCATCACAGGCGTCGACCGTCTACATCGCCTTCTCACCGCAGAGCGCGCCGGACGTGAAGTGGAGATACGGCTGCTGCGTCGCGGCAAGCGCCAATCCTGCACGTTGGTTCCGGAGGCCGACTGAGCGGATCGGACTGCTACAGAAAATCGCGAACGCCGCCTAGAGAAAAACGCTAGGCGCAGCCAGGGTTGTCTCGCGAGCGGTACAGCCTGGGCGCCGAGCCCTTGGATGGATGGAACCATTGGCCGCAACGCGCAATAATCCCCGACCCGCGCGACGCATCGGTTTGCGATGAGACAACAACAACGGTTCTCCCTCAGGGTTGCGATACTCGTGCCGCTTTGCGTAGCCGCCGCAGTGTGGGCAGGCAGCGCGCGCGGCCAGGAGACTCCCGTACTGAGCGATGTCGTTGTCACCGCGACTCGGGTCGCGATGCCGGCCTATGACGTCCCGGCCTCAATCAGCGACGTCTCTGCTGCGGACCTGCGGAACGACGCACTCGGAATCAATCTTTCCGACGACATCGGCACCGTCCCCGGCCTGCTCGCATTCGACCGCCACAACTATGCGCAGGACCAGCAGGTATCGATTCGCGGCATCGGCGCGAACTCGACGTTCGGCATCCGAGGCGTGCGCATCTACCAGGACGGCATCCCACAGACAGGCCCCGACGGGCAGGGCCAGATCTCGCAGTTCAATCTCGATTCCGCGCAGCGCGTCGAGGTGCTGGAGGGGCCGTTCTCGGCGCTCTACGGCAACGCCTCCGGCGGAGTCATCCAGATCTTCACGGCCGACGGCACCGCCCCCGGGGAGATTCGCACCAGCCTCGGCTATGGCAGCTTCGGCCAAGTGCGTGCCGGGGTCGACGCGAACGATGCGGTGGGCCCGCTCGATTACAATGTCGACTTCACGCACTTCTCCTGGGATGGCTTTCGCCCACACCAGGATGCGCACAACGAATCTTTCAACTCCAAGGTGGATTACAGCTTCGGGCCGCGCAGCAAGCTGACCCTCGTCGCCAACGTCGTCTCCCGGCCGGGCGCGGACGACCCGATCGGCCTCACGGCCGCCCAGCTCGCGGCCAATCCCGATCAGACGGCGCCCGCGGCGCTGCAATTCAATACCCGCAAGGGCCTCGAGCAACAGCAAGGGGGCCTCATCTACACCCTCGGTCTCACCGACCATCAATCGATCCGCCTGATGGCGTACTACGGCCATCGCACGGTGCTGCAGTATCTCGACATTCCCGTCGCCGCCCAGAAGTCGCCGACGAGCTCGGGAGGCGTGATATCGCTCGACCGCCGCTTCGGCGGCGGGGATACCCGCTGGACATGGCAGGGGCCGGTCGCCGGCCGACCGCTCTCCTGGGTGACGGGGGTGAGCTTCGACACGCAGAATGAGCTGCGCCGCGGGTACGACAACTTCTTCGGCAACCTGCTCGGCGTCGAGGGCCCCCTGCGGCGTGACGAGAACGACATCGCCAGGGACATCGACGAGTACACGCAGGCGAGCTGGAGCTTTGCGCCGCGCTGGACTCTCACCGCGGGCGCGCGTCACAGCGAAGTTCGCTTCATATCAGTCGACAACTTCATCACCCCGACCAACGGCAATGACAGCGGCGGGATCGTCTACACCGCCACATCGCCCGTCGCCGGACTGCTCTTTGCGGCGCAGCCGTGGATGCATCTCTATGCATCGTACGGCAAGGGGTTCCAGACGCCGCTCGACTCGGAGCTCGCGTATCGCCCCGACGGCACGCCGGGATTGAATTTCGCGCTGCGGCCCGCCCGCAGCAACAACGGCGAGGTCGGCGCCAAGTTCGCGACCGGCGGCGATTTCTCGGCCGATGTTGCCGCATTCGACACTCGCACCGACGACGAGATAGTCGTCGCCACCAATGCCGGAGGGCGCTCGACGTACCAGAACGCGGGCCGCACGCGCCGTAGCGGCGCGCAGGGATCGATCGAGTACCGGTTCGCCGAGAAATGGCGGGCCCAGATCGCCTACACCTACGTCGCGGCGCTCTACATCGACGGCTATCGAACCTGCGTCGCGGCGCCCTGTATCACACCGTCGCTGCTCATCAGCTCCGGCAACCGCTTGCCCGGTGTGCCCCGCAGCGATGCGTATGCGCGACTGAGCTGGGGTGGTGAGCTCGGCTGGAACGCGAATGTCAGCGCCCAGTACATGAGCAACATCGCGGCCAACGATGTGAATACGGCGTTCGCGCCGGCGTATGCCGTATTCAACGTGGCGGGCGGTTATGGCGTGGAGCTCGGCTCGACCCGGCTCAGGGCGTTCGTACGGATCAACAACCTGCTCAACCGGCGCTACGCCGGCTCGGTCATCGTGGACGACTCGAACGCCGGCTACTTCGAGCCGGCGCCCGGATTCAACGTGTTCGCGGGCCTCACGGCGACGTTCCGGTAGCGACCAGCCGACGGCTTACGGCACGGCAGCCGTTCGCGCGGCTCCCCGAGCCCGACTGGCTGCGACCCCCGCCGCCTTAGCGGAGCCGGAATTCACGGCGCTACAGCTGGATGGGCACCCTGGGTACGCGCCATATGTCGTCCGCATATTCGCGGATGGTACGGTCCGAGGAGAAGTGGCCCGAGCGGGCGACGTTGAGAATGGACATGCGGGTCCATCGCGGCACGTCCTCGTAGCCAAAGCCGACCCGTTTCTGGCAATCGACGTACAACTGGAAGTCCGCAAGCAGCATGAATGCGTCCCGCCGCAGGAGCGCGTCCACGATGGGGCGAAACTGCCCGGGATCACCCCGGGAAAACAACCCGTCGCGGATCAGATCGATCACCTGACGCAGCTCGGTGCTGTTTTCGTAGAGGGCGGCGGGACGATAGCCACCGTCGCGCAGTGACTTAACCTCCGCCGCGGTGTGGCCAAACATGAAGAAGTTGTCGGCGCCTACCTCGCTGCAGATCTCGATATTGGCTCCGTCCTGGGTGCCGATCGTGAGGGCGCCGTTCATGCAGAACTTCATGTTGCCCGTACCGGAGGCTTCCATGCCCGCGGTCGAGATCTGCTCCGAGAGGTCCGCGCCGGGATAGATCCGCTGGCCGTTCTTGACGTTGAAGTTTGGTAGAAAGACGACTTTGAGGCGATCGCGCACGCCCCGATCGCGATTGACGACGTCGCCGACGGAGTGGATCAGCTTGATGATGAGCTTGGCGAGATGATAGCCGGGAGCGGCCTTGCCGCCGAAGATCACAGTGCGCGGATGGATATCGGCATCGGGATCGCACTTCAGCCGATGATAGAGCGCGATGACGTGCAGGATGTTCAGGTGCTGTCGCTTGTATTCGTGGATGCGCTTCACCTGCACGTCGAACAGCGACTGCGGATCTATAGCCACACCGGTGCGGTCGCGCGCGTAGGCTGCCAGGTCCTCCTTGTTGGCGCGCTTGATCTGCCGCCACAGCAGCTGGAAGGCGGGGTCGTCCGCGAACTTCTCGAGCTCGCGCAGCCGCTCGAGGTCCCGCGTCCAGCCGTCACCGATCGCCTCGCAAACGAGCCGTGCGAGCCTGGGATTGGCGAGCGACAGGAAGCGGCGCGGCGTCACGCCGTTGGTCCTGTTGCTGAACTTCTCGGGCCATAGGTCGTGGAAATCCCTGAGGACGCTCTCCTGCAGAAGCTGGGTGTGGAGAGCCGCCACCCCGTTCACCGCGTGACTGCCGACGCATGCAAGATGGGCCATGCGGACGCACCGTGGGGCGCGCTCATCGATCAGGGACAGGCGCGCGATGCGCTCCTCGTCGCCGAAGAAGCGGATCCGCACCTCGTCGAGGAAACGCGCGTTGATCTCGTAGATGATCTCGAGGTGCCGTGGCAGCACTTTGGCGAAAACCGCTATGGGCCAGTGCTCGAGTGCCTCGGGCAGCAGGGTATGGTTGGTGTACGCGAACGCGCTGCAGGTGATGGACCACGCGGCATCCCAGTCAACAGTGTGCTCATCGACGAGCAGCCGCATCAGCTCGGCGACGGCGATCGAGGGATGCGTATCGTTCAGCTGGACGGCGAACTTCTCGTGCAAGCGCGCGAGCGGGATGCGCTGCACACGCAGTATCCGTAGCATGTCCTGCAGGGAGCAGCACACGAAGAAATACTCCTGCTCGAGCCTGAGCTCCTTGCCCTGGATCACCTCGTCGTTGGGATAGAGCACTTTGCTCAGATTCTCCGAGACTACCTTCTGGTTGACCGCTCCGTAGTAGTCGCCGCGGTTGAAGACCGCGAAATCAAACGACTCCGGCGCCTCCGCACGCCAGAGGCGCAGCGTATTGGCGGTGTTGACCCGGTAACCGAGGATGGGCGTGTCATAGGGTACGCCGTTGACGATCCGGTGGGGAATCCAGCGCACGCGCAGGCGCCCCGCGTGATCCTGGTAATGCTCCGTGCGGCCGCCTAGCCTTACCTCCACCGCCCACTCCGGCCGGGCGATCTCCCACGGATTGCCGAAGCGCAGCCACTTGTCGGTGCGCTCCAGCTGCCAGCCGTCGACGATTTCCTGATCGAAGATGCCGAATTCATAGCGGATGCCGTAACCGAGGGAGGGGATCTCGAGAGTCGCCATGGAATCGAGAAAGCAGGCGGCGAGACGGCCGAGACCGCCGTTGCCGAGACCGGGCTCGTCCTCGCACTCGAGCAGGTCTTCGAGATCGAAGCCTAGCTCCGCCATGGCCGCACGCACCTCCTCCAGCATTCCGAGGCTCACCAGGTTGTTGCCGAGCTGCGGGCCGATGAGAAACTCCGCGGAGAGGTAGGCGACGGTGCGCGAGCCTTGGGAGGTATACGTTTCGGCCGTGCTGATCCAGCGGTGCATCATGCGATCGCGCACAGTGTAGGCCAGTGCCATGTAGTGATCGTGGCGCGTGGCGAGAGCCGGGGTCTTCCCCTGTACGCAGAAGAGATTGTCGAGGAAGGCGCGCTTGATGGCCTCGCGGCTGAGGACGTTGTCGTCCTCGCGCCGGGCCGCCGCCAGCGGGTCAAGGACACGTACGCTCATGGTGCACACCCCCTGGCGCCGGCAGTTGCAAATTCCGTGCATGACGGGCGCCCCGGCTCTGGGGTATGGCGACGCTAGGCGGGGGTCCCTGGACGCACCACGGTGTTACCTGTATCTGCCGCATTGCACCCGGCTGGTGCGGATCCGGAGTCAGCGTTTCAATTTCGAATCGAACAAGGCAAGCATCGTCTGCCAGTGACGCTCCGAGGCGGCGGCGTCATAAACGGGGAAATCGGGAAAGACCCAGCCGTGCTTGGCGGGATAGGTCTCGATCTTGTGATCGACACCGGCGTCCGTCAGCGCCTTCTCGAGGCGCGCCTTCATTTCGTCCGGGAAGGATTGATCCTCGATCGCGCCCGCGACATAGATCCGCGCTGTCATCCTCGGGGCGAGCCGGTGCGGACTGTCCGGATCATCGCTGGCGAGCCGGCCGCCGTGATACGAGGCGGCGGCCACGATGTGCTCCGGGTAGGTCCCGGCGGCAATGAGCGAGAGCCGCCCGCCCATGCAATAGCCCGTAGTGCCGATTCCGCCCGGCCGCACATCGCGCTGCGCGGCAAGGAAATCCACGAATGCGGGCATATCCGCCATGACATTGGCCGACGCCGCGGCCGGGAAGAACTTCTCCATCAGGACCTTGCGCTTTTCCGGATCGGAGAAAAGGGACTTCGGGTCCATGGGCTCGTAGGGGCCGGCGCGATAGAAGAGATCCGGCAGCAGCACGAAATAGCCGTGGCTCGCCAGGCGCTCGCCGAGCTGCAGCATGGCCGGGCGGATGCCGGGGCCATCCATGAAGACGAGCACCGCGGGCCAGGGGCCGGCGCCTGCGGGTCGGTAGATGTAGCTCGGGCAAAGCCCGTCGCGGGTCTTGATCTCGATTTTGCTCATGCGAGAGTTCTAGCATCCCGCGAGCGTCCCGGATAGAGATGAGGCCCCCGGTGTGGAACGCAGAGGTGGCCCGGGCAGTTATCGTGGGGTGACGGCTCGGCCAGGCTCTGCTTTGCAACCCCTGTTCGGGGGGCGCGCACTCGCGGATTGGATCCGAGACGGCGGCACCCCCGCCCGCGCACCGTTCGGTTACAGCCTGCGGTTGCGATGGCAGGCTCATTGGTTCGAGCTCAACTGGCGCGCGCAGCTCGAGCGGAAGCCGCCTGGCGGCCTGCCGGCCGATCCGGTGTTCATCCTCGGCCTCTGGCGCTCAGGGACGACCGTGCTCCATGAGCTGGTGAACGCCTGCGGCGGGTGGGTAACGCCCCAGACCTGGCAGTGCTTTCATCCGTCGACCTGCTTCCTGACGGGGCCGCCCACGCGCGCGGCGGTCGCGCAGCGACCGATGGACCGTGGCATGATTGCGACCGAAGGTCCGCAGGAAGATGAGTTCGCCCTCCTCCTCCTCGGCGAGCCTTCGATCTACCGCGGACTGATCGATCCCCGGCGACTGCACGAATGCGGCGGCGCGGCTTGGTCGGGCGATGGCGTCGCAGACGGCGCTGGTCTCGGGCGGTGGCAGTCGTTCGTGGGAAGCGTTGCCGGGGACGGTGGTGCGCGACTCTTGTTGAAGTCACCCGGTCATACGTTTCGCATCCCGACGCTGCGTCAGCTCTTCCCCGGAGCCCGCTTCATCTGGATCGGCCGCCATCCCGGCGAGGTCCTGGCATCGAACGTGAGGATGTGGACAGCGATGACCCGTGCGTATGCGTTGTGGGATTGCCCTACGGACGCGCTCCACGGATTTCTGCGCGAAGCCATGCGGGCCTGCAGCGGCGTTCTCGAGCGCTGCATCGCCGAGATCACCCGCGAGCAGATGCTCTGGGTCGATTTCGAGGCGCTGCAGACGGATCCAGAGCGGGTCCTGCGGCAAATCCTGCAATTCGCCGGCGACAGGCCCGGTCGCAACGAGCGCACGCTCGCCGCCGACGTCGCAGCGGCGATCACGTCAGTCCCGATCCACCGCGGGGAGCGCGCGGCCATGCCGGACGACGAGTCCGTGCTGCAGCTCGACCGGGTGATGCAGGCGGCCCGGCAGCGGTTCGGCGAGGGCGAAGGCTGACGGGTACAGCCCTTGCTCACAGCTGGTATGAAGCGCACCACCCTCATCGGCGTGGCGGCAGTCACTGCCGTGCTGGCGTTGATGCCACTGAAGCCCGCCTACGCCTATCTCGACCCGAACTCCGCCGGTGCCCTCTACCAGTTCCTGTTCCCGGTGCTCATTGCAATCGGGTCCGCTTTCGCTTTTCTGCGACGCACAATCGTACGTGCCTGTACGAAGCTCGCGCACGCAGTAGTCGCGATCGTGCGAGGTGACCGCGACAAAGGAGCGTAGGAGCATCGGCGCGCGGGCAGACATGCCGAATGTTCTTCGGGCCTGGCGCATCGCCGCGCTGCCCTGCCTCGCGGTCCTCGGCATTGCGCTGCCGCTGACGTTCGCAAGCCATTGCGAATCGTATCTCTACGATTTCCGCGCGATCGACCTGCTGCCGCTCTATGCGACCGCCTGGCTGATCCTTGCGGCCGTGGTCATACCGTTCTGGATCCTGGCGACGGCCGCACTGCTGGGACTCGAGGCGGTGCGCCGCTCACCCGGCCCGCTCATCGCGGCCGCGATCCGCACGGTGCTACTCGCCCTGACGGCAGCCATCATCGTCGCGACACTCATCCATTGCTTGCGGACGTGGCTCGGAACGTTCGGCGGTGGTCTGCCGCTGTCCGCTGATGCCGGACTGACCCTGATCATATTGATTGGCGCTCTTGCGGCCGTGACGGCGAAGGGCCGGGCCGTCCTGCGGGCCGTCGGCCCCATCGCCGTGGCTTGCACTCTGGCCGGCGTGCTGTCGCTGGCCAGTCTACCGTTCCATGGTTGGCCGCATGGCGGCACTGAGCTGGCGTCGCAGTCCGCCGGCGCCGACGCAACCGCTTCGCCGCAGGCTGGCACCGGTCAGGCCATCCCGGTGGAGACGTCCGCCACGGGTCCGGCGACGCGCGCCGGCCAGCCGAACATCGTCATTCTGACGATAGACGCGCTCTCCGCGCAGCACATGTCGCTCTACGGCTATTCGCGACCGACCACACCGAAGCTCGCTGAATTCGCCAGCGGCGCTGTCACATTCGACCGCGCCTACTCCAACAGCAACTTCACGACTCCCGGAATCGCCAGCATCCTGACCGGCACGCTGCCATGGACGCATCGGGCACTGCAGCTGGCCGTGTGGCCGCGTGCAGCCACGCGAGCCGTGTCGCTTCCCGCTGTGCTGCGTCGTGCTGGATACACGATGGGATACGTATCAACCAATGCATATGCAGGCGCGTCGATGCAGGGCTTCGGTCAGTACTTTCAGTTTGCGCGCACCGATCGCTTGGGCCATGTAACGCTGTGTGCGGATGGGTTGTCGGCGTACTTGAGATACGTGTGCGCCGCGTCGGAACTCGCTCCCTTGGAGGAGATTCAAGGGCTTGTCGCCCGATTCCGCCCACCGGTGGACAACGACGAGCACGATCCACGCCTCGCGACGGACCCCGCCCTACATTGGCTGGCAAACGTCGATCGCAGAAGACCCGTCTTCCTCTGGGTGCATCTGTTCCCGCCGCACTCGCCATACGCGGCGCCAGCGCCGTGGCTGGGCGAGTTCGATGATTCCCCGGAGGCTCGCGACGTCGCGCAGACCGAGCCGAGCTGGGGCTGGATCCAGACGCAGCTCTCGAGCGAGCAGGTGTACACGCTCACGGCCCGATACGACGAAGCGCTGGTGTTTTCGGACTATTACTCGGGCCAGTTCCTGCAGCGCGCGCTGCAGCTGCTGGGACCCAACACCGCGGTCATCGTCACGGCCGACCACGGCGAAAGCTTCTCTCACAGCTACGGCGCACACACCGGGCCCGGGCTCTACAACGAGATCACCCGTATTCCGCTCATCCTCAAGCTGCCGGGCGAGACCACCGGGCGGCGCTGTGATGATGTCGTGCAACAGGCGGATATCGCGCCGACGCTGGCCGCGCTGGCAGGTGTCGCCGCGCCGGCATCGTGGGCGGGCCGCTCCCTCGTCGATGCCTGTGCTCCCGGGCAGACCGATCCGGTCGCCGGCCGCCCCATCTTCACCATGAACTTCGAGCAGAACCCGCGCTTTGCGGCGCTGCGGACCGGATCGGTCGCGGTGATCGACGGCAGGTGGAAACTCATTCACTATATGGGGAGGCTGCACTATCCGTTCATGCCGCCGCTGCACGATGAGCTTTACGACGTCGTTTCGGACCCTGACGAGCACCACAATGTCGCGGCGCAGCAGCCCGCGGTGGCGCACCAGCTGTTGGGCCTGATCAACACGGAGTTGGCGCAGCACGGTGGGCGAGTAGTCCGGGGGAGCCAGACCGCTCCCATGCCCATGCCACCCGAGCAGAGCGCGGCCACCCGGAAGCCGAGCGACATGCCGAGCGGCGGGGTAGCGGCAGGCGCGCCCTAGCGGCCCTTGGATCCGGCGGAGCCGTCGCATGCGACTGCTGTACATCGACATAGATACCCTGCGGGCCGATCATCTCGGCTGCTACGGCTATCACCGCGAAACCACCCCCAACATCGACCGGCTCGCGAAGGCCGGCATCATCTTCGAGAGCGTGTATGCCTCGGATGTGCCCTGTCTTCCGAGCCGCACGGCCCTTCTGACTGGTCGCTTCGGGATCCACAACGGCGTGGTCAACCACGGCGGCACCGACGCTGACCCGGCCATTGACGGTGCGAAGAGAGGATTCTTCTCGCGACTGCACCTCGACTCGTTTCCCAACCGTCTGAGGGAGAGGGGACTGAGGACGGTAACGGTGAGCTCCTTCGCCCAGCGCCATTCGGCATTTCACTGGCACGCGGGCTTCGATGAAACCTACAACGTCGGCAAGTGGGGGATGGAGACCGCGGAGGACGTATATGTCGTCGCCTCCGATTGGCTGCGGCGGCGCGGCCGCGAGGACGACTGGTTCCTGCACGTCCACCTGTGGGACCCACACACGCCCTATCGCGCGGCTGCCTCTTATGGAGAGCCCTTCAGGAACTCGCCCACGCCCGGATGGCTGACCGAGGAGGTTCGCGCCCGGCACTGGCAGGGCTGCGGACCTCACAGCGCCCAGGAGGGTCGCGGCTTCAGTCCGAACGAGTATGACCGCGCCCACTACCCGCGCCAGCCGCAGGAGATCGCCGACATGGCGGCGGTGCGCGCAATGTTCGACGGCTATGACGTCGGCGTGCTGGCTGCAGACCGCTGCGTCGGCAGGCTGCTGGAGCTTCTCGGAGAGCTCGGGGTCGAGAGCGACACGGCGATCATGGTCTCGGCCGATCATGGCGAAACGCTGGGCGAGCTCAACATCTACTGCGATCATCAGGCCGCGGACGAGCACACGACCCACGTGCCGCTGGTCCTCAGGTGGCCCGGTCTCGGACCCGGCCGGCGGCGCGCGCTGCATTATCAGATCGATGTCACGGCGACTCTGCTCGAGCTTCTGGGTCAAAAGGTCCCGGAGAGCTGGGACGGGCAATCCTTCGCCATAGGCCTCGAGCAGGGAGCCGACGTCGGCCGTGACCATCTCATCGTGTCCCAGGGCGCATGGACCTGTCAGCGTGGCGTGCGCTTCGGCCAGTGGATGCTGATCAACACCCTGCACGGCGGCTACCACCTGTTCGATGACGTCATGTTGTTCGATCTCGCAAACGACCCTTTCGAGCAGCACGATCTTGCGGCGCAGCGGCCGGACGTGGCGGCTCAGGGGCTCACGCTGCTATCGCATTGGCACACCGCGATGGTGCGCGATGCGGCGCGCGGGCGCGATCCGCTGGAAAACGTGATTCTGGAGGGTGGACCTTTCCATGTGCGGGGCGAGCTGCCCCGGTATCTCGAGCGGCTGCGGGCGACGGGACGGGGCGAGCTGGCGGTGGCGCTGGCCGAAAGATACCGCTGAGCGCTCACGGCGCCTGCCGCCAGTCACGGATGAAGTCCTCCCCAACCCGGACGAGTCGAGGTCCGAGGACGGCGGCGAACGACATCGCGTTTGCCTCCCAGTGCATCACGTTATATCCGTCACGCCCGGCGCGCGTGGGCACGCCGGGTGATCATGGTCCGGTAAGGAGCCACCCCGACTCGCGGGGCATCCGCCCTCTTTACCTCATCCGAACGTTGGAGTACCCTCCGCGCCCTTCTTTCGGAGCAGAGGGTTTCCCAGTTGGGCAGTAGTCGTACGAGTGATGGCAGGTCTTGCGCATGCCGCGAAGTCCTGTGCTCGGCAGGACTCGCCCCGGGAAAACTCACCGCGGCAAGCCGCTGAGCCGGATGCCCCACGCGGGGCCGGCGCCGCCCATTCCTTCGCTGTCACCCGGCCGTCAATAAAGCCGGCGTATCCTGTGGAGTGCATGGCACTGCCACGGCCGATTGCGCCGACGTGTAATTGGACAGTGCGGCCGCTCTGCGGCCGCGATCGAGCGAACGTCATGCGCTCGAGGGTGGTGGATCATGTTCGCAAAGCGCACTTTTCCGGTCAGGATCAATGGCTACGAGCGGGGAACCGCGCGCGTGGTGCGGCTGGCGGTGGCGCGGCCGTCACGCGGCTGCGTCGGAGTTTGGTGGCGCAATCCGGCCTCCGGCAGGCTCGAGCTCCGGTGGCGGCCCGCCCGGGAGAGCCGCGTGCAGTCGGATGCCGAGGATGTTGCGATAAGGGCTGCCGCGTGATGATCGCTGACGCTCGTCCCCGCATGCCGGTCGCAGCCGCGGCACTCGCCGCGGTGGTGCTGACCCTTTGCCGCAGCGAGCAGGCGTGCGGTCAGGCCGACCAGTCCGCGCCGCCCGCAAAGGCCACGACCCATACCGTGGCGACTGCTGCGTCGCCATCCTGGTTCGCCGTCCATGGGCAGGCAACCTACACCGAGCAGGAGACGGACGGCTTCCACTCTCCATATACCGGGCCGAACAGTCTGACGCCGGACAGCGGTCACGAGACGACCGACGCGACGCTCTTTCTGGGTGTGCGCCTGTGGCGCGGTGCGGAGCTCTGGGTCAATCCGGAGGTCGACGAGGGGTTCGGGCTGGACAACACGCTCGGGCTCGCCGGCTTCTCGAGCGGAGAAGCGTACAAGGTCGGAAGCAATGCGCCTTATTTCCGCCTGCAGCGCGCCTTCATCCGGCAGACCCTGAACCTGAGCGGCGAGGTCAGCAGTGTGGATGCGGCACCCAATCAGTTCGCGCTGCCGCAAGCTTCCGACAGGCTGGTACTCACACTGGGCAAGATCAGCGTCGTCGACATCTTCGATACCAACCGCTACGCGCACGACCCGAGGGGTGATTTCCTCAACTGGTCCGTCATCGACGCCGGGACCTTCGATTACGCGGCGGATTCCTGGGGATACACGCTGGGCGGCGCCGCCGAGTGGTACGTGGGCTCGTGGGCCTGGCGCGCCGGGGTATTCGACCTGTCGAACATACCCAACAGCGAGACGCTGGAGCCGGGCTTCGATGAGCATCAGGTGGACCTCGAGGCCGAGCACCGTCACGAGCTGCTCGGAGAGCCTGGGAAGCTCGACCTGACGGCGTTCGAGAGCCGTGGCCGCATGGCGCTGTACCGGGACGCGATCGCTTACGGAGAGGCCAACGAATTACCAGCGGCGGTGGCGCCTGTGCGCCGCTACCGGAAGCGGGATGGCATCTCGTTGAACCTCGAGCAGCAAGTCACGGCCGATGTTGGCATGTTTGCACGCCTGGGCGACGCTGGCGGAAACGTCGAAACCTACGAATTCACGGACATCGATTACACGGCATCGGTCGGGACGTCGGTAAGCGGAGATCTGTGGCGCCGGCCGGGAGACACGGTGGGTGTTGCCCACGTCGTAAATGTGGCGTCGAGGGATCTCCGCCAGTATCTCGCAGTGGGCGGCCTGGGCCCGCTGATTGGCGACGGACGGCTGCCGCATGCCGGACATGAGGACATCCTGGAGACCTACTATGAGCTGGCCGTCGTTGCGGCCCTGCATGTGACGCTCGACTACCAGTGGGTGCAGAACCCGGCGTACAACCGCGACCGCGGGCCGGTGTCGATCTTCGCAGTGCGCGTGCATGCGCAGCTGTGACCCTCGGCGTGGAATGGCAATTCTGCTGACTACTGTAATAGAATAAGAATTACAGCAGCTTTCCACAGCACCGGGACACGACATGGCGAAACCGATCGGCAGCCGATCGCTCGACCTGATCACGGTCGGCCGGTCCTCCGTGGACCTCTACGGCGAGCAGGTCGGCAGCCGGCTGGAAGACATGGGCTCCTTCGCCAAGTATGTGGGGGGAAGCCCCACGAATACGGCCGTCGGTGCGGCGCGATTGGGGCTGCGCGCCGGGCTACTTACCCGCGTCGGGGACGATCACTTCGGACGCTTCATCCGTGAGGATCTCGCCCGCTGCGGAGTGGAAGTGTCCGGCGTCATCACCGATCCCGAGCGACTGACAGCCCTTGCCATCCTCGGAATTCGCGACGAGCGGCGCTTTCCACTTCTCTTCTACCGCGAGAGCTGCGCCGACATGGCGCTCTGCGAGCAGGACGTCGATCCCGACTTTATCCACCGCGCGGACGCCGTGCTCATCAACGGTACTCATCTGTCGCAGCCGGGCGTGCGCGCCGCGAGCCGCAAAGCGGTCGAGCTCGCACGCGCGGCCGGCGGCCGCGTCGTGTTTGATATCGACTACCGGCCCGTGCTGTGGGGATTGACGGCGCCGGATGCCGGTGAGAATCGTTTCGTCGCCAGTCCCGCCGTGACGGCGAGGCTGCAGGAGATCGTGCCGCTTTGCGATCTCATCGTCGGCACCGAGGAGGAATTCCACGTCCTCGGCGGCTCGACCGACACGATAAGCGCGCTGCAATCCGTGCGCGCGCTGACGACGGCCACGCTGGTGTGCAAGCTGGGAGCGGACGGTTGCGTGGCGTTCGAAGGCGCCATCGGCACGAGGCTGGATAGCGGCGTGAACGCACCCGGCTTCGATGTGGAGGTATTCAACATCCTGGGCGCCGGCGACGCATTCATGAGCGGCTTTCTGCGCGGCTGGCTATCCGCGCTGCCAATCGAGACGTGCTGCCGGTATGGCAACGCCTGCGGCGCCATCGTGGTCTCACGCCACGGTTGTGCGCCAGCGATGCCTACCTGGACAGAGCTCTCGATGTTTCTCGACGCAAAATGGCCGCGGCGGCTGCGTGAATCGGAGGAACTAGAGCACGTGCACTGGGCCACGACGCGTGCGCCGCGGCCCGCGGAACTGTTGGTGCTCGCGATGGATCATCGCGGGCCGCTCGAGGCGCTCGCCGCAGAGCTGGACGCCGAGGAGTCGACGTTGGAGGCATTCAAGGCGCTGGCCATAGACGCGGTCGACCGCGTCGCCTGCGGTGACGCGCGCTTCGGCATCCTGCTCGACGGCCGATTCGGCCGCCAGGGCCTGGAGCGCGCCGCCGATCATCCATACTGGATCGGGCGGCCGATCGAGCAGAGCGGCTCCCGCCCACTGGCATTCGACGGCGCCGCGGATGTTGGCTCGACGCTGCGCACCTGGCCGCAGAATCACGTCGTCAAATGTCTGGTTCGTTACCATCCCGATGACCCGGAGATGCTGCGACAACGGCAGGAGGAGCAGTTGCTGCGCCTCTACAGCGCCTGTCGCGAGACGCGCCACGAGCTGCTGCTCGAGGTCATCGCATCGCCGTACGGAGACATCGAGCGGGATACGAGCGCCCGAGTGCTCGAGCGGCTGTATGGCCTCGGCATCCGCCCAGACTGGTGGAAGCTCGAGCCCAGCGCGGAGCCGGCCACGTGGGCCGCGATTCAGGACACGATCCGCCGGCGCGATCCGTGGTGCCGTGGCATTCTCGTGCTGGGTCTGGCCGCCGATGCGCAAAGCCTGGCGTCCGCCTTCCGGGCGGCTGCGCCCTTCGAGCTGGTACGCGGCTTCGCCGTTGGGCGTACCATCTTCGCCGAGCCCGCCCGGCGGCGGCTCGCCGGCGAGATCGGCGATGCCGAGACGGTGGCCGCGCTCGCCGCCAACCTGCGGGCCGTCGTGGCCGCGTGGCGCGAGGGCCGGCCGAATCCGCCGGGTTGATTTCGCAGGAGACAGCCCCGTGATGCGGATTCGTCTCACCGCCGCCCAGGCCGCCGTGCGCTACCTGGCGAGCCAGTTCGTCGATCAACATGGTGCCGCGGTACCTTACTTCGCGGGCACGTGGGCCATCTTCGGCCACGGTAATGTCGCCGGGCTCGGCGAGGCGCTGTACGCGGCCGGCGAAGCACTGCCGACCTTTCGCGCGCACAACGAGCAATCCATGGCCCATGCGGCGATCGCCTTCGCCAAGGCTTCGCGGCGCCGGCGCGCCATGATCTGCACCAGCTCCATCGGTCCCGGTGCGCTCAACATGGTGACGGCCGCCGCCGTCGCGCATGTCAACCGGCTGCCGGTGCTGTTCCTGCCGGGCGATGTGTTCGCGGGCCGCGAGCCGGATCCGGTACTGCAGCAGGTGGAGGATTTCGCCGACGGCACGGTGAGCGCCAACGACTGCTTCCGGCCGGTATCACGTTACTTCGACCGCATACAGCGGCCGGAACAGCTGCTCGAGGCGCTGCCGCGTGCCATGTCGACTCTGCTCGACCCCGCGGGCTGTGGACCGGTCACGCTGGCGTTCTGTCAGGACACACAGACGGAGGCCTGGGACTTTCCCGCCAGGATGCTGGAGCCTGTCACCTGGTCCATTCGCCGTCCGCCTGCGGCACCGGAGGAGCTGCGTCGGGCCGCCGACTACCTGCGCACAGCGCGCGCACCGCTCATCATCGCAGGCGGCGGCGTGCTCTACTCCGCCGCCGAGACGGCGCTCGATCAAGTGGCACGCGCGACAGGAATTCCCGTGGCCGAGACCCAGGCCGGACGGGGCGCGCTTCCCTGGGAGCACCCGCTGTCGCTTGGTGCGATCGGGGTCACCGGCACGAGCGCAGCCAATGCCGCGGCAGCCGCCGCCGACGTTGTGCTTGCAATCGGTACCCGCCTGCAGGATTTCACCACGGCCTCGCGCACGCTGTTTCCCCAGTGCGCGCACTTTCTACAGGTGAACGTCAACACGTACGACGCCTACAAGCACGGGGCTGTCGCCATCATTGGCGATGCGCGCGAGGTGTTGGAGGGCTTGCGGCAGGCGCTTGCCGGCCATAGAGTTGCCCAGGCCTGGAGCGACTCGGTCGCGGCCGCGCGCATCGCGTGGGAAGAAGCCTGGAGCCAGGCGGTGCGTCCGCCGAAAGAATCGCGGGACCTGCCTTCCGATGCGCAGGTCATAGGCGCGGTCGGCCGCTGGGCGCGGAACGAGACCACCGTTGTCTGCGCGGCGGGCGGTCTTCCGGGCGAGCTGCATAAGCTGTGGCGGCCAGCGCGCGCGGGAGGCTATCACGTCGAATACGGCTTCTCCTGCATGGGCTACGAGATCGCGGGCGGCCTCGGTGTGAAGCTCGCCGACCCCGAGCGCGAGGTCGTCGTCATGGTCGGCGACGGTAGCTATCTCATGTTGAATTCCGAGATCGCCACCGCCGTCATGCTGGGACTGAAGCTCGTGATCGTCGTGCTGGACAATCGCGGCTTCGGCTGCATCAATCGCTTGCAGAAAGCCACGGGTAGCGCCCCGTTCAACAATCTGCTGACGGATTCCCGGCAGAAAACTCCGGCAGCGGTCGATTTTGCCGCGCACGCCGCCGCGCTCGGCGCCCAGAGCGAGAAGGTGCCGGACATCGGCGCGTTGTCCGCGGCCCTCGAGCGCGCCCGCGCGGCAGCGCGCACTTGTGTGATCGTCATCGACACGGATCCACAAGCCGCGACCCAAGCGGGTGGTGCCTGGTGGGATGTGGCCGTACCGGAGATATCCGAGCGGGACTCCGTGCGGACCGCCCGTGCTGAATACGAAAAGCTTCGCCGCGCGCGGCGGGAGGACTCATGAGCGTTCGCTTCGGGGTGAGCCCGATCGCTTGGATCAACGACGATCTGCCGGAGCTCGGCGGCGAGACGCCGGTCGAGACGGTGCTGCGCGATACGCAGGCGTTGGGTTTCGAGGGCATCGAGCTCGGCGGCAAATTCTCGCGCGAGCCGGCTCGTCTCGGCGCGCAGCTCGACGGGCACAGGCTGGCACTGATCGGCGGCTGGTGGTCCGCCGCCCTGCTCGTGCGCTCCGTGGCAGAGGAGATCGCCGCGCTGCAATCGCACCTGCGACTGCTCGAGGCTCTGGGCAGCGGCGTGTTCATCATCGCCGAATGCAGTAACACCATTCACGGCGACCGCCGGCGGCCGCTTGCCGACACCCCGCGGCTCACCGAGGCACAGTGGCCCGCGTTCGGCGAGGGGCTGAGCGTGCTGGCGCGCTATCTGGAGGAGCGGGGTCTGCGTCTCGCTTACCACTTCCATCTGGGTACCGTCGTGGACGGCGAGGACGACATCGAGCGGTTCGTCACCCACACCGACCGAAATGTCGGCTTTGTCATCGACACGGGGCACGCCGCCCTCGGCGGCATCGACGCCGAGCGGCTGATCCGCAGCCATCCGGATCGCGTGGCGCACGTGCACACGAAGGACGTTCGCCGGCAGGTATTCGACGACAACTCGAGGCGGGGCGGGAGCTTTCTGGACGGAGTGCTGGCGGGAATGTTCACTGCGCCCGGCGATGGCGATCTCGACTTCCGCGGCGTGGCGCAGGCGCTCATCGATATCGGCTACGGCGGCTGGGTCGTGGTAGAGGCGGAACAAGACCCGGCGCGGGCCGATCCGCGTGTCTACAGCCGGCTAGGCCTCGATACCGTACGGCGCCTGCTCGGACCCCCGCAGCGGGCGGCGGGAGGCGGGCGATGAGCCTGCGAGTACGGCCGACTGCGCCGGATTCGGAAGGACGCGTTCTCACCGTCACCCCCGCGAACGCGGGCTGGAAGTATGTCGGTTTTGAGATCCGGCGACTTGCCGCGGGACGAACGCTGGCGTGGACCTCGGAGGGGAAGGAGACATGCGTGCTCGTCCTCACCGGCAAGGCGAACGTGGAGATTGGCGAGCGGAGCTTCACAAGCCTGGGCGGCCGCAAGAGCGTCTTCGACGACGCGCCGCCGGGCGCGGTATACGCGCCTGCGGGATCGCACATCCGTATCCACACCGTCACCGAAGCCGAGATCGCGCTGTGCAGCGCGACGAGCGCCAAGGCGGGCGAGCCGCGCGCCATCCCCGGCGAGCGCATGCCGAAGGAAGTTCGGGGCGAAGGAACCAACCGTCGTTTCGTGCGCAACGTGCTGCCCGAGACGGAGCCCGCTGACCGATTGCTGGTCGTGGAGGTGATCACGCCAGGGGGACACTGGTCGAGCTACCCGCCGCACAAGCACGACACCGATACACCGCCGGCCGAGACCCAACTCGAGGAGACGTACTGGCACCGCCTGAACCCCTCGCAGGGCTTCGCGTTTCAGCGTATCTATACCGACGACAGGAGCATCGATGAGACGGTGTGTGTGGAGGACGGCGATCTCGTAATGGTACCGCGCGGCTACCATCCCGTCGGCACGCCTCACGGCTACGATCTCTATTATCTCAACGTGATGGCCGGACCGGTCCGGAGTTGGATCGTCACCGACGATCCCGCCCACGCCTGGCTCAAGCGCCGCCGCTGAGCCCTACCGGACGGCCGCTGGAGTAAGAGCGCCCTGCCGCCTCGGCGAGCTCGAGCGCGTGAACGCCATCGGCGAAGCCGACTGCCGGCTCTTCTCCACGCAGCACGGCCGCGAAGTGGTCCATCTCCAGCCGGTACGCCTCGGCGTAGCGCTCGAGAAAGAAATTCTGGAACGGCGCCCGGCTGGCCCCCTCCTCGTCCCAGACCGATACGGTCGTGGTCGTCAGGTTGTCCACGCGAACCGAGCCATCCGACCCAAACGCCTCGATCCGCTGGTCGTAACCATAGCCACTGCGGCGGCTGTTGCTGATGAGCGCAATCCTTCCCGAGGCGGTGCGCAATAGCACTTTCGCGGTGTCGATATCGTCCGCTGCGCCGATTGCGGGATCCACCAGGCAGGAGGCCATCGCGTACACCTCCACGACCGGCTCCGCGAGCAGCCAGCGCGCGACATCGAAATCGTGAATGGTCATGTCCTTGAACAGGCCGCCGCTCACTTTGATGTAGCTCACCGGCGGCGGCGCCGGGTCGTGGCTGATGATGTGCAGCGTCTCGAGGTTGCCTATCGCGCCCGCCTGCAGCTTCTGCTGCAACGCCCGGAAGTTGGGGTCGAAGCGCCGGTTGAACCCGAGGAAGAACCGCGTCCCGCTGAGCGCCGCAGCCGCCGAGCGCGCACGCTCCGCGCTGAGATCGACGGGCTTCTCGCAGAAGATGGCCTTGCCCGCGGTCGCCGCCTGCAGGCAATGCGCCAGATGTTGATCCGTCGGGCTGGCGACAATCACGCCCGCGATGGCAGGATCGGCGAGCGCAATTTCCAGCGTCGTCGCCGTCGCGCCGTACCGAGCCGCCAGCACGGCCGCGGCGTCCCCCAGGGGATCGATAACGTACTTCAGCAGGAGTGCCGGGTGTGCCGCGGCATTGGCGGCGTGAATCTTGCCTATGCGCCCGCCACCGATCAGCGCCACCGCAGCACGAGTGTCCTGTCTCGATGACATGCTCACGTCCTTTCGCGCGAGGACTGCCCGCGTCGGCCACCGCCTCCGCGGCCTTCGGGCCGCGGCTTGCGATTGCTGCGAAACGCGTAGCCGATGACGAGTGTTTGCGCGAGACACATAGACGCCGCCAGCGAGCGGAAGCCGCGGATTTCCGCCTCCTGCACCCGCAGGACGTTATCGGCTTCCTTGGCGATTGGACTCACCGCACTGTCGGTAATGGCGAGAATGGCCGCCTTCTGCGCGTGCGCGACGCTCACCACTTCCAAGGTCTCCTCCGCGTACGGGCGGTAGCTGACACAGATCAGAAGATCTCCCGAGGTGATGGCGGCTGCCTGCTGGCGCCACAAGCCGGCCACGCCATCGACGAATACCGTGCGTTTGGCGCTCTGCTGCAGGGAGTAGGCGAGATAGGCCGCCACGGGAAAGGCACGGCGCACACCGACGACGTAAACCGTGTTGGCTTGCTCCAGCAGCCGGAAGGCTGACGCGAGCTCCACCGTGCCAACCGTGTGCGTCAGTTGCCGCAGCGCGAGATCCGTGCCTTCGGCGAATTCGCGTAGCAGGCTCGCGGGGTCGCAGGGCGCGTTTTCCAGCCGATCCAGGGTCTGGCGCACGCGCTCGCCGTAGGCGGCCGCCGGATTGGCCGCGACCAGATCGGCGCGAAACACCCGCTGCATCGGGCTCGCGCCATCGAAGCCGAACTGCTTGGCGAAGCGCACGATGGCGGAGGGTTGGACACCGCTGCGCTCCGCTATGACGGCCAGCGTCTCGAGCGCGACGTCGTTCGGCGCGTCGAGAACGTAGTGGGCGAACTGACGCAGCCGTCCGCTCAACGAGTCATAGCGCGCGAGGATCGCTTCGCGGAGCTCCGCGGCCGTTGTCGGCGCCGTGACCTGCTGTGAAACGCGGCTCATCGGCTGCGGGAACCGGCGCGAGCCGCGCCCGAGTGCAGGAGTTGCTTCATATTTTTCACATTGACAGAATTTAAAATAATCATACCATCGGTCACCGGGAGGTAACAGCCATGCTCCGCGGTGACCTCGAGTTGCAAGGCGGCTCGCCGACGATCCCGGCAGCGATCAGCCGTCAGCTGCGGCGGCGGCTGCTCCTCATCAGCCTGATCGCGTCCATCGGCGGCCTGCTTTTCGGCTATGACACCGGCGTCGTGAACGGCGCGCTCCTTTATATGGGCCGCGACCTGAGGCTGACGCCGGCCGACGAGGGTTTCATCACCGCGGCGCTGCTGTTGGGCGCGGCGCTGGGCGCGCTCCTCGCCGGGCGGCTGGCGGACCGGATCGGGCGCCGGCAGACGCTGTGGCTGCTGGCCGGCACATTCGTCGCGGGCGCGATCGCCTGCGCCCTGGCGCCCGACCGCGCGCAGCTCGCGGCCTTTCGCTTCCTGCTCGGGCTCGCCGTCGGCGGCGCGTCGGTCGTGGTGCCGACCTATCTCGCGGAGCTCGCCCCGCCCGCGATGCGCGGCCGGCTGGTGACCCAGAACGAGCTGATGATCGTCTCGGGGCAACTCCTCGCCTTTGCCGTCAACGCCGTGATCGCTCAGGTGTGGGGTGAGTCGCATCTCGTGTGGCGCTGGATGTTGGGTGTCGCGGCGGTACCGGGAATCGCACTCGGTATCGGCGCGGTGTTTCTGCCGGAGAGCCCCCGTTGGCTGATCGCGCGCGCGCGCGCCGCCGAGGCGGAGTCCGTGCTCGGCCGCCTGCGCCCGCCGGAAATGGCGGCCATCGAAGCGCGCGCGATCGCCGATCTTGCCGCCGCGGAAGCCTCGTCCGATCTCCGCGGCTGGTCGGCGTTGCGCATCCCCTGGGTGCGAGCTGTACTGCTGGTCGGCATCGGGATCGGGATCGTGCAGCAGGTAACCGGCGTCAACTCCATTATGTACTACGGCACACAGATCCTGTCGCGGTCGGGGCTCGGAATCCAGGGCGCCCTGGTCGCGAACGTGCTGAATGGGGTGATATCGGTGGCGGCGACATTCATCGGCATCGCGCTCGTCGGCCGCACCGGCAGGCGGCCGATGCTGGTGATCGGCCTCATCGGCACGACCTCCTCGCTCCTGCTGCTCGGGGTGGTCTCCCTCCTCTTCCAGCCCTCGCCCTCTCTCGCCTATCTGGTCCTCGGCGCCATGTCGCTCTTTCTCTGCTTCCAGCAGGGCTTCGTCTCACCGGTGACCTGGCTGCTGCTGTCGGAGATCTTCCCACTCAAGGTGCGTGGCCTCGGCATGGGCGCCGCGACACTGGTGCTCTGGGGCGCGAACTTCGTGGTCGCGTTCTCCTTCCCGCAGCTGGTGGCGGGGTTCGGGGTGTCCGCGACATTCTTCGGCTTCGTGGTCGTGGGGATTCTCGCGGTCGCCTTCTCCGCCCGCTACGTCCCGGAAACCGGTGGCCGCGCCCTGGAGGCCATCGAGGAGCTGCTGCAGCGGCGCTATTCGCGCCCGCACTCGGCGGGTCGCTGAGCGGGCGACTATCAGGCCCCTCCCCGCGCGGGGGAGACGCGGGAAGGGGCCGCCGCGAGCGGGCTAGAAGTTGTAGCCCACCGTGAAGTTGACTTCTCGGCCTTCGTAGGGACGCGCGAGCACCACATCGCCGACGCCCACCGCACCGCCGAATACCCGAGCATTGCCTTCTGTCAGCGCGAGCGTGTTCGTCAGGTTCGTCCCCTGCACGCGGAGCTGCCAGTGATCGCCGATGTCGGTGACCAGGCCCCCGCTGAGCATGTTGTACGTTCCGAGCGGCTGCGTCCCGGCGATGTCGCTGTAGCGCTGACCGGCGTGCTCGTACGTGAGCCAGGCGGTCACATCGCCCCAGGGAGTTGCCGCGAAGTAGCTCGGCGTCACCCGGACCTGGAACTTCGGCTGGCGCTGCAGGGGCGCGCCGTCGATGGAGGCGCACGCCGAGGTTCCGAGGATCGTCGTGTAGGCAAGGCAGGCATAGTCATGGTCGTAGTGACCGTTGGTGTAGTCCCCGACCACCCGCACCGTGAGGCCCTTGAACACCCTGACGTAGCCGTCGAGATCGACGCCGTTGGCGAGGGCGCCATACTCCCCGTATTGTCCGGGAATCGCCACGCCTTCCAGGGTGGTGCCTTGATAGCGTATGCCGTTGAACGTGCGGTGATAGGCACTGAGGTCCAGGTACGAGAAGGAGGTCTGGAACTTGAGCCCGGCCTCGTAGTTCCGGATGGTCTCCACGGGCGCGAAATCATACGGCGCATTGACGTGCGCGTAGGTGATGTCGTCGAGCGAGGCCAGGTGATTGCCCGAGTTGGCGCGAACGTAGGCGCTCATGTTCTGCGAGAACTCGTAGTTCACACCGCCGGTGAACGACGGCATGGTGTGCGTGTAGTGCTCGTAATCCCAGCCGCCGTTGCAGACCGGCACCTTGTTGTCCCAGAGATCGTAGATCGTGCCCATCGCCTCGATGGTCGTGAGGCAGGCGCGCTCGTGCAGGTCTTCGTTCTCCAGACGCGCGCCGACATCGGCGAGCCATGGGCCATCATGCCAGCTGTCGGAGAGATACGGCGCGACATTGCGCCCGTCGCCGTGCCGCGCCGGATTGTTATAAGTGCCGTTGTCGTTGACGAAACCCTGCGGGCTGCTCAAATTGTAGGTATTGCCGTTCTGCTGATAGCTCAGGGTGATCAGCGAGGCGTTCGGCGTGGCCGTCATCAGTGCCTGGTCCGCGATCCACGTGTCGTTTTCCGTGTAGTCCGCAAAATAAACGCCGGCAGTCACGGTATCGTCCGGAAACAGCTCGCGGCTCACCCGCAACTCGTCGGTGACGCTCTGGATGGACTTCTGGATGTAGTGGTAGCTCTGCGTGATGACATTGGTCGACAGGGGAACGGCCGCACCGCTGCCCCCATATAGCGCCTGGATATTGTAGGTGGCGGGGTCGTAGCCCAAACCGCCATTGAGATTGTTCTTGTCCGCCGGTGTCGTGCCGTTGCACCAGCCGGCCGGCTCAGCGACGTTGCAACCGTAGAGATACATGCTGAGCGGCCGCGGGTTCTGCCCCGAGAACCAGCCGTTGGTATCCATGCCGCCGCCGTCGATGAGAAAGCCGTTGTGCAGCGTCCAGCCGGCGAGGCGCTGATCGTAGTCGGAGCCGAGGAAGTAGAGCTGACTGCTGCGTCCGTTCGCCAGGTTGGTGCTGAGAAAGCTGTCATTGGCATTATTGGCCAGCGTCACCACCTGGTTGCCATAACCGTTGAAGGTCGAAGTCAGCGGATTGAAGCCCGGATAGCCGGAAAAGGAGCCGTTCGAGTTTTCGGTCAGCGGAATGGGAGTAACGTACTGATCCTTGTCATCGAGCACACGACCCCAGAAAGTGACCGAGCCACCGTCGAGGTCGTGCTTGAGCGTTGCCGTGAACTGACCGCCGGTATCCGCCGGGAACTGCGAGTTTCGGACCCCATCCGACTGCCGGTAGAAGCCGCCGACACTGCCGTACCACCCGTCGGCGATGGTAAAGCCGTCGTAAGCGTCACCACGCCATTCGCCCTCTGTGCCGTAGGTGGCACTCACGGTGCCACCCGGCGAGGTGTCGCCGGTCTTCAGGATGTAGTTGCCCGTGCCGCCCATCTGGCCAGGTCCAAACACCGCGGCGGGTCCTCCCTGCACCACCTCGAGGCGCTGCACCGTATCGTCGAGGCGGATGAACGAGGCCGTGTCCATGTAAGACAGCATCGGCGAGCCGTAGACCGGCATGCCCATGATCATGGTGGTGAAGAACGGCGTGTCACCGCCGCTCGGAAAGCCTGCCACCTCGACGTTGAGACCGGTCTCGCCACCCGAGGACTCAGGCCACACGCCAGGGGCGATCTTGAGGATGTCGGCGGCGCTCAGAGGGTTTGATTCCTTGAGAAGCTCGGCGTCGGCCGTGACCACGTTGTAGCTGGCATCCAGCTTGGTGGTCTGGCTCGCGGTTGCCGTGACCACCACTTCCTGCAGGCTCTGTGAAGTCTGCGCCGAGCCGACTGTCGGCACGTTCTGCGTGCTGCTGGTCGCGGCCTGAGTCTCGGCCGGAGCGGTCTGCGCTTGCGCCGGTCCGGCGACCCACGCGCCTGCGCCGAGAATGCCGGCAACCACGGCTGCCACGCTGCCGCTGCGAGTACCTCTGGGGCCGATGCCGGCCCAGTTGGAGGGAGCCGGATTGCCGAGGTTGGCGGCTGGACGCCGGACGGATCGCGCGCTCCTGCCGGAAACACTGTTGGTCTTCATCGGCATGCCCTCCCCCTTGTTGAAGGGCGATGAGCATACTGTAATGAAAATTTCGATGTCAAGACGATTGGAATGGACATTTTGGTGACCCGCCGCACCGCCACTCGGCCGGCATGACGGCCGCGGCATTGTGGCGCGCGATTGTTTCCGATCGACTACAATCGGATGACGCGCAAAAAAGGGGCCTGCATTGAAACGGCTGAAGATGGGTCTGGTTGGTCCTGGCTTCATCGCCGCCCAGCACATCGAGGCGGTGCGCCGTCTCGGAGACGTGGAAGTGGTGGCCCTCGCAGGCTCGAGCCCTGACTCGGCAAGGCGGCGCGCCGCCGAATGGTGTGTCGAGCGGGCGTACGGCGACTATCGCCAGCTCATTGCCGACCCGGACGTCGATGTCGTTCACAACACAACGCCGAACCACCTCCATCTCGAGGTGTCGCTCGCGGCACTCACGGCACGCAAGCACGTCATCTCGGACAAGCCCCTTGCGGACAGCGCGGAGCATAGCCGCGCGCTCTGGGACGCCGCTCGCCGCGCCGGCGTCGCCCATGTGGTGACTTTCAACTATCGCGGCAATCCGCTGGTGCAGGAGGCGCGGTCGATGGTGAGTCGCGGCGACCTCGGCCGGCTCTGCTACGTGCACGGGCAATATCTGCAGGACTGGCTGGCCGACGCGCGGGCGTACTCCTGGCGACTCGATCCGGCGCGCGGCGGCGCAAGCTCCGCGCTGCGCGACATCGGCTCGCATTGGTGTGACCTCGCGGAGCACGTGACGGGCTTGCGGATCGAGGCAGTGCTGGCAGACCTCGGCACGGTGGTCACCCAACGCGAGGCGCCCGGCGCGGGTGGCGGTACGTTCTCACGTACGACCACCCGGGGACGACGCAAGATCCGCGTCAGAAGCGAGGACCTCGCGACCGTGCTGCTGCGGTTTCGCGGCGGAGCCAAGGGATGCGTCGCCATCGGCCAGGTGCTGCACGGTCACAAGAACGACCTGCAACTCGAGGTCTGCGGCCGCAAAGCCTCGGTGCGCTGGCTGCAGGAGCGGCAGAACGAGCTTTGGGTCGGCCGATTCGGCCAGCCGAGCAGCGTGATCGGCAAGGATCCTTCCATCCTATCGGCGGACGCCGCACGCTACGCGCATCTGCCGGCCGGGCACCAGGAAGGCTGGGCGGACGCCTTCCGCAATGTGATCGCGGATGCCTATCAATGGATAAGAGAAGGGGCGAGAGCGCAGGCACGGCCCGCTGCGCTCGCGACGTTCGCTGACGGTTATCGCAGCGACCTGCTCGTCGAAACGATGCTCGCGAGTCACGCCGCGGGTGGTGTGTGGCGGAAGGTCCCGCCGGCCAGATGAGTCTCGCAGCCGCGCGATGGAACAAATGTTCCAATGTTTTTGACAGCGAAATTGCATTGCAATAACCTGCCCGCCATGCGACTGCTGGCGACACCGTGGCGTCCGCTGCGACACGCCGGGCTCCCGCTTTTCGACTGAGGCGCCCCCTCGTGCTGCACAACACCATGAAGCTGCGGCTGAACGTCATGATGTTCATGGAGTTCTTCACGTGGGGCGGGTGGTTCGTAACCATGGGGACCTTCCTCTCCCTCAACTTGCACGCCACCGGTGAGCAGAGCGGGGTCGCCTATTCGACGCAGGCCTGGGGCGCGATCATCGCGCCCTTCATCGTGGGACTGATCGCCGACCGGTACTTTCACGCGCAGCGACTGCTCGGCATCATTCACATCATCTGCGGCGCGCTGATGTTGATGCTCGCGCGCGCCCACGATTTCGCGCACTTCTATCCGTACCTGCTGGCGTACATGATTCTGTACATGCCCACCCTGGCGCTGGTGAATGCCATCGCGTTCCGGCAGATGGACGTACCGGCGCGGGACTTCCCCAAGGTGCGGGTATGGGGAACGATCGGGTGGATCGTAGCGGGCTTGGCGATCAGCTATGTGTTCGCCTGGGACGCGCCGGTGGCCAGTGGCCACGGCGCGCTGCAAAAGACCTTTACCATGTGCGCAGTGACGTCCTTCCTGCTCGGCGTTTACAGCTTTACGCTACCGAGCACCCCGCCGCTCGCCGCGGTGCGGCGCGGGCAGAGCCTGGGGAGCCTGCTCGGCTTCGATGCGCTGGAGATGCTGCGCGAGCGGAACTTTGCAGTCTTCTTCTTCGCCTCGATCCTCATCTGCATACCGCTCGCGTTCTACTATCAGGACGCCAATCAGTTCCTCACCGAGATCCACATTGCGCACGCGGCCGGCAAGCAGACGTTGGGACAGGCTTCGGAGTTCTGCTTCATGCTGCTGTTACCGCTGTTCCTCAAGCGCTATGGGATGAAAGCGACGCTGCTCATCGGCATGGTCGCCTGGGCGTGCCGGTATGCTCTCTTCTCCCTGGGGGATGCCTCGCACATCGAGTGGTTGCTGCTCGTCGGGATCGCCCTGCACGGACCCTGCTATGACTTCTTCTTCGTCTCCGGCCAGATCTACACCGACACACGCGCCGGTCAGGAGCGCCAGGCTGCCGCGCAGGGACTCATCACGCTGGCCACCTACGGTGTCGGGATGCTGATCGGCTTCTCCGCCGCCGGCGTGATCACGGACCGGTACAGCGTGGCCGACGGCCATGACTGGGTGCGGATCTGGGCCTATCCCGCGGTATTCGCCTTCGTCGTTGCCGTGCTGTTCATTTTCTCGTTCCGCAACGAGAGGCTCGCGCATGCCGTCCCCCAGCACTAGCCCTGGAGCATTCCGGCCGCGGCCGATGAAGCTCAGCATCTTCACGGCGGCGCTGCAGGAGCTGACGCCCAGGGAACGACGGGAAGCGGATCCCGATCTTGCGATCGAAGAGTGGCTCGCCTTCGCGGCGGAGATCGGCGCACCTCACATCGAGCTGTCCTGCGCCTTGCACCCTACACAGAGCGACGTCCCGGCCGCGGCGCTGCTCGATCCCGTCGCCAACACGCTCGACCTGCGAAAACCCTTCACGGCGGCACGGGCCGCGCGCGTGGCGAGCTCCATGCGTGCCACCGGCGTCGGGCTATCGGAGCTCGGTTACTTCGACAACATGCTGGCCGCGGACGAGGCCGCCCGCGCAGTCAAACACGATCTGATGCTCCGTGTGTTCGACGCCGCGGTGCTGCTGCGCTGCGACGCCGTGGTCGGTTTCGTCGGGCGCAACCCGCAGATCGGCATGGACGCCAACCTCGACATGTTCGAGAAAGTATTCATTCCGCTGCTGCGGGAGGCCAAATCACGGGGCCTCACCTACCTGGTCGAGCAGTGCCCGATGCCGGGCTGGACTGTCTCTGATTCATGGCACAACAACATCGCCTATGCGCCCGGTCCGTGGATCGCGCTGCACCGTATCTGCGAGCGCCACGGCGTCGGCGACCAGTTCCGTATCCACTACGATCCCTCGCACGCCATCCTCATGGGGCAGGACTCCCGCTCGGTGTTCCAGTACCTCAGGGATTCAGGCTACGCCTTCCTGATCCAGCGCTTTCACGTCAAGGGACAGGTGATCAACTCACGGGGCATTGCCGCGTGGGGATATGGTGGCCAGACGATGCAGCGCGGCGACCGTGATGGCGACACCCCGCGCACCGACCCCGCCGAGCAGCTGAACGCCTGGAAGAAGCAGACGGTCTTCGCCGAGCACGAGCTGCCGGGTACCGCCCGCCATGATCCCCTGGCTTATCTGCAGAACCGGTCGGTCGACTGGCTGGACCACCAGCTCGCGGCGCGCGAGCTCCTCGATCTCGATCCGGAAAAGACCTATCTGGTGCTGGAGCACGAGTATCCGCCGGCGCGAGTGCAGGACAAGGCCCTCCTCGGACCCATCCTCGCCGGCTCGCTCGCCTTCACGCGGGCGATCGATGAGGCGGCGGCGGCGATGTATGCGCTGCAGCACGAAGTGCTGGCACGGCGGGATATCCCGATACAAGGGTACGGCCGTGAAGCCTACCGATCCTGAATGACTTCAACGAAGGAGCATTGATCGATGCCATTCGTCACGGCAAGCACCCAACGCGGTCCCTACGACGTCATCATCGTGGGATCCGGCGCCGGCAGCGGGCAGGCAGCCTACACCTTGTGCATGGAAGGCGTGCACGTGCTGATGCTCGAGGCAGGTCGCGAGTACACGCCGGCCCGCGAGAGCCCAATGTTTCAGACGCCCGATATGGCGCCGCTCGGCGAGGCCGGTACTCCCGACAAGAATAAGGGCTTCTACGACGCAACGCTGGATGGCGGCTGGGATGTGCCCGGCGAGCCCTACGTCTCCGTCCCCGACAAGTGGGGCGGGCACTTCACCTGGTGGCGGGCGCGCATGCTGGGGGGGCGCACCAACCATTGGGGCCGCATATCGCTGCGTAACGGCCCCTACGACTTCAAACCCCGTAGCCGGGACGGGCTGGGATTCGACTGGCCGATCACCTACGACGATGTCGCGCCCTACTACGACAAGGTGGAGCTGCTGATCGGAGTGTATGGCGGCGACATCTCGCGCGAGAACACGCCGGCCGGACCCGGCAACACTCTGTTGCCACCGCCGAAACCCATCGTCAGCGATCACCTTCTCATGAAGCACGCGCCGCGGCTCGGCATCCCGGTGCTCCCCGGGCGACGAGCGGTGCTGACACGCGCGCAGGATCACCGCACCATCCCGGGCAAGCTGCACCCGGGCAACCCGCGGGCACAGAAGATCCTCGCGGACGCGATGCGCCAACGCTCGCCGTGCCTATGGGCGACGCCTTGCGGGCGCGGCTGCGCCGTGGCGGCGAACTACCAATCCACCACCGTGCACCTGCCGCCGGCGCTCGCGACGGGAAACCTCGACATCATCACGCACGCAATGGTGTATGAAGTCACGCTGGGCAAGGATGGGCGGGCGAATGGCGTGAGATTCGTCGACGCGACGACGGGGCGGCACGAGCATGTGACGGCCCGGGTAGTCGTGCTTGGCGCGAGCGCATTCGAGACCGCGCGCATCCTGCTCAACTCCAAGAACGGCCAGTTCCCGAACGGTGTGGCCAACTCCAGCGGCCTCGTCGGGCGTTATGTGCTGGACACCGTCGGTAGCTCCGTGAGCGGACAGATTCCGCTGCTCGAGAGTCTGCCGCCGCTCAACGAAGATGCCGCCGACGGCCTGCAGGTGTATGTACCCTGGTGGCTGTACGGAGAGCAGCTCGCGCACAAGCTCCCCTTCCCGCGCGGCTATCACATCGAGTACGGCGGTGGCAAAGGGATGCCCTCCGTCGGGACATTCGCCGGCCTCGAGTGGCTGACGGGCGGTAGTTACGGCAAGAAATTCAAAGAGGATGCCCGGCGATATTACGGCTCCTTCGTCTATTTCGACGGCCGCGGCGCCATGGTGCCGAACGACAACTCCTACGTCGAGATCGACCCCAAGGTGCGGGACAAATTCGGCATTCCGGTGCTCCGCTTCCACTGGCAGTGGGGTGACTATGAGCAGCGCCAGGCAGTCCACATGCAGGAAACCTTCGGCCAGGTCATCGCGGCCATGGGCGGGCGCGTGCAGTCGCCGGTGATCACCGATCCCGTCAAGGCGGTCGCGCCTGGCGGCTACATGATCCACGAGGTCGGCGGCACCATCATGGGGGCGGAGGCACGCTCGTCAGTGACCAACAAGTGGTCACAGACCTGGGACGTCCCCAACCTCTTCGTGGCCGACGGCGGCGTGTTCCCCTATAACGCGGACAAGAACCCGACCTTGACCATCATGGCACTGTCGTGGCGCATGTCCGATCACATCCTGGAGCGAATGCGCCGGAGAGAACTGTGACCGACAGGCGTACCACCCTCAAGCTGATCGTCGCCGCGACTGCCGTGTTCCCGTCGCTGCGTGCCCGCGCCAACTACAAGTTGGAGCCGGGCGCGGCCACGCCGGGGAATGTGCGGCGGTTCGAGCCCACCATGGACGGATACGGCCCCGACCCCGACCTGATCAAAGCCTACGAGAAGGGCGCATTCTGGCCGTTGACCATGAGCGCGCCGCAACGGCAGCTCGCCGCCACGCTCTCCGACCTCATCATCCCCGAGGACGAGCATTCCCCGTCGGCCTCCGCGGTGGGGGTCGTGGACTTTATCGACGAGTGGATCAGTGCGCCCTACCCGCAGCAACGTGAGGATCGTGCCACGGTGTTGCAGGGCTTCGCATGGCTGGACGGAGAGGCTCAGCATCGGGCGCAGCGCCCGTTCGCCAACCTGCGCGCAGGGCAACAGCGCGCGATCTGTGATCGCATCTGCGATGCGAGCCGCGCCGCGGCTGACCAGCAGGCGCCGGCGCAATTTTTCGCCATGTACCGCGACCTGACGGCCGCGGGGTTCTACACCACCCTGGCGGGCCGGAAGGACCTGAAGTACATCGGCAACGTGGCTCTCACTCAATTCGACGGACCTCCCGTCGAGCTACTGCAAAAACTGGGGCTCGTATGAAAATCTCCTGCGCGCGCATCGGGCGTATTCTTGGATCGGTTGGCCTTGCGCTGACTCTCGCGTTGTCGCTGGGTGGCGCCAATCTCGCGACGGCGGCCCCCGCCGCCAAGAGTCACCACGGCACGTGGGTGTATCTCATCCAGGGCGACTCCGCGCCGCTGCTTCGCGGTTGGACGCATCCGGGACTGCCTGCGGGCTGGACCATACACGACGGGGTGCTCTCGAAGGGGGGCCCGGTGGATGATCTGGTGTCCACGCGAACGTACCGGGACTTCGACCTGGAGCTCGAGTGGAACATCGGCAGGGAAGGCAACAGCGGCATCTTCTATCGGGCGACGCACCAGTACGACGAGGTCTACTGGACCGGGCCGGAATACCAACTTCTGGACGACCAGAACACTGAGGATGGCAAGCAGAGAATAACGGCCGCCGGCTCCGTCTACGCCATGTACCCCGCGCCGGCAGGTATCGTGCATCCCTATGGCCACTGGAACAGGGCGCGCATCGTAGTACGCGGCAGCCATGTCACGTACTGGATGAACGGGCACAGGATCGTCGACTATGACCTGGGCAGCCCCGACTGGAAGAAGCGGGTTGCCGCCGGGAAGTTCTCGGCGTATCCGGGATATGGCCTGGCGCCCGAGGGACTGATCGGGATCCAGGGAAACCATCCGGGGGGCGTCAAAATCCGCAACATGCGGATCAAAGTACTGCCTTAGCCGGTACCGGGATCAGCTACGCGGCTGGACGGTTCCATCGCCGTACGGCGCCGACAGAAACTCGGGGAGTTGCTCCGCCCATGCTGACAGCTCGCGCAGGCGCGGATACGCCGCATCCCTGAGGGTTCCAGACCAGCCGCCGCAGAGAGTCGGAACAGCTGACGACGGGCTCCACGACCGTGCGTCCATTGGCGAACGTTACGCGACGACCGCCGGGAACGAGCTCCGTGCTCGCCACGAAGCCGGGCACCAACCGCGTATGCAGTGCGCCGACACCGCGGATGGCATCCCACACCACATCCGGCGTGGCCTCCGCCGATACCTCTTTTGTAATCGATCCCATCACCCACCTCCACCCCAAGCTGCGGTCAGACCAGAGCCGAATGGGCCGCTCTGCTTGGGAAAAATTGCTAACCTGGGGCCGAGCGCTTCGGAGAAATTCGCGTGAGCGGGAAAGCAGGCGGTTCGTTCAAGGTTGGTGCCTCGCGACTGGCCGGGGTCGACGTGCTGCGAGGCCTGTGCGTCCTTCTGGTTCTGCTGAACCACATCAAGCTGCGGTTCCTGCTGAACGACTTGCCGGTCGGGAACGCTCTGCCCGCGCGCATGGAGCAGGTGCTCTTCTGGTCGGGGCATTACGCCGTGGTGACGTTCTTCGTGATCTCGGGGTTTCTGATCACCAGCCTGTCGTTGCGCCGGTGGGGCAGCCTGGCCGCGGTGAACATCGGTGACTTCTATCGCATGCGCTTGGCGCGCATTGCCCCCTGCCTGCTGCTCCTCCTGCTCATTCTGACCGCGCTGCATCTCGCCGGCGCCGCGGATTTCGTCATTCGACCCGAGCGCGCAACGCTCGGTCGCGCCCTGGCGGCCGCTCTCACCTTCCATGTGAATTGGCTCGAGGGGCATCACGGCTACCTTCCGGGCGGATGGGACGTGTTGTGGTCTTTGTCCGTGGAGGAGAGCTTCTACCTCGTGTTTCCGCTTGCAGCCGTGCTGTTACGCAGCGAGCGACTGTTTCTGCTGCTGTTGGGAGCGTTGGTGATCATCGCACCCTGTAACCGCGCCTGGCTCGGAGATACCGACCCGTGGTGGGGCTACGCCTACTTCTCGTGTACCGACGCGATCGCGTTCGGGTGCATCGCGGCGCTGGTCGCCCATCACCGTCTCCTCGGGCCGCGGGGCTTGCGGCGCGCACTGGTGATCGGCTGCCTGATGAGCGTGCTCACGATCGCGCTCTGCAAGGAGAACGCCCATACCGGCTTTGGCCGATTCGGATTCCACCTCACCGTCTTGGAATTCGGTGTCGCACTGATGGTCGTCGCCTTCGGCAGCGGTGTCGGCAACTTGGGCGTGGCGCGCGGCACACGCTGGCTGCGGCTCATCGGCCGCTGCAGCTACGAGATCTACCTGTTCCACATGCTGATAGTCCTCGGCCTGATCGCGGTCGCGAGACAGTTGCACGTGACGCGCGGCTTCCCGCTCTGGTACGCGGCCATGCTCGGCGGCAGCGTTCTACTCGGCTATCTCATTGCCCGCAGTTACTCGGAGCCGCTCAACCGTCGGATCCGATTGGCGTCCGGACTCGTCTTTGGCGACAGCCAGGCACAAGCCGCGCAGTTGACCGCCGACTGATGGCAGGCATACCTTGCGACCATGGGTGAAGGCGTAACAGCAGCCGGATACAGCCAAGAACCGGTGAAATACCCGAGCCTGCGGGTCATCGATTTGCCACAGGAAGCGGAGGCGGTGACGGAAGCGTACCGCAACCAGGTGCTCAACCGAGTCAATGACAGCTGTCTGCGCCTTGCAGTCTTCGAGGGAACGTATCGCTGGCACGTGCATCCTGCCTCCGACGAGCTCTTCGTCGTTCTGGAGGGGGCCGTCGTCATAGAGCTCAACGACGGCTCTTCCATTCGCGTCGGCCCGCTTCAGGCCGCGACGGTTCCTGCGGGCGTCGTCCATCGCACGAGCGGTGTAGGCCGTACCGTGAATCTATGCTTCGAGAAGGCTCAAGCTGAAACCGTGTTCCTGGACGCACCGCACGCTTGATTGGCAAAGCCGGGGCGCGGGGCGGCTACCTGCGGCGATTAGTGTTTCGCGGACTCGGCCAGCAGCTCGATGAGATATTGCTTCCACACCGCGGCATGGGTGTGCGTGCCATGCCCATAGGTGTTCATTGACGCAGGGATCAGGACATACCGCCCGTGCGGTATCCGACGCACCAGCTTCCGCGCGATGTCACTCAGCTCCGGCGGGTTGATGAAATCATCGCCCGAGTTGATCCACATCACGGGCGCAATGATGGAGCCCAGGCGCGGCTCCGGGTTGTAATCGCGCGAAGCGTCGAACTGGTAGATGAGGTCGTTGGCGTCGATCTCTGCGACCAGCCGGCCGACCCTCTGATTGAAGTAAGCCTCGGCCTGTCCGCGGGTCGGCAACTCTTTCTGCATCTGCTGCGGCGCAGACCCGGCGATGATGAACATGTTCGCGGCACTGCGCAGGCCTTCGATCGGCTCATGCGTGTAGTTGCCGTTGTCCCAATTGGGGTCATCACGGATGGCCTGGATCCCCATATACCGGAAGATGCGATTGCGGCCGGCGATCTCCATGGGCATGCAGGCCAGAGGCATGAGCGCGTCGGCGAACCTGGGATACATCTCCCCCCAGACGAAGGACTGCATGCACCCCATCGAGGTCCCCAGCACGAGCCGCAAATGATCGACGTGCATGTCGTCGAGGAGCACCTCGTGGTCGGCCCGCACCATGTCGTCGTACGTGTAGCGCGGAAATTTCATCCGCAGTCCGTCCGAAGGCTTGCTGGATTCGCCGTGCCCTATCAAATCAGGAAGGATGATGAAGTAGCGCTCGATGTCCAGGGGCTGCCCGGGCCCAAACAGCACGTCCGCAAAGATCGGGTTGAGCAGTGAATGCGCATCCCCGCTGGTGCCGTGAATCAACAGGACGGCATTGATCACATGTCCCGCTGCGTCTCGCCGAGGCTTCCCCAGCGTCACGTAGTGAAGGCGCAGATCCGCGAGCGTCTCGCCGGTGCCGAAACGGAAGTCGTGAATGTGATAGACGACGTTGCGGATCGGCCAATGCGTGGGCGGATAATGCGGCTTCGGAGCCTGCGCGGAGGCAAGACCGATCGACGCGACCAGGAGCGCGGCCAAGCGTTTGAGCATGTAATCGACTTTCTACGATCTCAGGAGCTCTGAGGAATGCCGGCCGCCGCTGTCAGGCGCAGCCTGAGGCGGCGGGCGAGCGAATGGCCGAGGCCCATGGCAATGATGCCGACGAGCAGATGCGCCGTCTGAATCACCCAGTGCTCAGCACCCGGCAGCAGGCGCAGCTGCGTGACGCCGAGCGCCGGGACGACGAAGCTCCAGATGAGGACGATGACAGCCAGCGCTCGACTTCCCGGCACCAGGAAGCCGATGACGGCGAGCACCCACAGGCAGATGACGAAAAGACCGCCGAGCATCGTATGGAGCTGCAGCAGCGAAAGCGCTCGGCCGGTCCAGAAGAGGATCCCGAGCACCAGGAGCGCAATGCCGAAGAGGCTGATGAGTGAGCGCGCGATGAGAACGATGGACTTCACGGCGGCCTCGCGTTTGACGGAGTGGAATCAGGGGCCCGGATGTCTCGGCCCGGAGCGTTGAGCTCGCAGATAGTATAATCAACGAGAGCGCGCTACTAGAGCCCGGCTCGGGAGAGGCGATTGTTGCGATCCAGCAGAAAGCGCACCCGGAATCCAGCCCACCGGACCCATTCGATCCCGGCGGCAATCACCAAGGGTCATGAGCGCTTCCTCCGGATCGCGCTATCCATGCCCGGAGCGGAGACCGGCAGCTCGTACGGAACTCCGGCGGTCAAAGTGCGCGGCAAGCTGATGTCGCGTTGGCGTACCGAGGCTGAAGGGGCGCTCGCCATCCGCTGTGATTTCCTGGATCGGCAGATTCTCCTGCTTGCGCAGCCGGACGTATTTTTCCTGACCGATCACTATCGCGACTATCCGATGATCCTCATGCGCCTGGAGAAAGCCTCCAAGACGACGATGGCCGAGGCAGTGGAGCGCGCCTGGCGGCTGGTTGTGCCCGCGAAGCTCATCAAGCAGCGCGACGAGCCGCCGGAATGCGCCTGACGATCAGTGTCGGCGCCGACCACAGCGTGTCCGGTTTGTTCGACCGGCCGGAAGCGGCACGGGCGCTGTTAGTGCTGGCGCACGGGGCCGGCGCCGGCATGGAGCACCCGTCGATGCAAGCCGTCGCTGTCGGCCTCGCGCAGCGCGGTATTGCGACCTTGCGCTATCAATTCCCTTACATGGAGCGCAAGAGCCGGCGTCCGGATCCGCCTGCCCTCTGCCACGCGACGGTTCGCGCTGCGGTTGCGGAAGCCACGCGGCTGGCGCCGGATCTGCCGCTCATAGCCGGCGGCCGATCGTTCGGCGGCCGCATGACATCTCAAGCGCAGGCAGAGGCTCCGCTGGCGCGAGTCCGTGGGCTCGTGTTCCTTGCGTTCCCCTTACATCCCGGCGAACGGCCCGGTACGGACCGCGCCACACACCTGCAGCAGGTCGACCTCCCGATGCTCTTCATTCAGGGGACGCGTGATGAGCTGGCGGACCTCGGTCTGCTGCGCCCGCTCGTCGCACGCCTGGGCAGCCGTGCCACCCTCCATCTATTGGAGGATGCGGATCATTCCTTCCACGTTCCTGCTCGAAGCGGCCGTAAGGACTCGGATGTGCAGGCGGCCGCGCTGGATGCGCTGTGCGGTTGGCTGGACGCGCCATAGCGAAACCGAGCCGTAGAGATACCCGTCCACAATAGCCTGTCCGCGGGGCCGCAGCTTGCTGCCCGCCGCCTCGCGCGCACCAAGCGCCGCGCAATCCCTGATCCGGGTGAGACCGATGCGAAGCACTGACACGCCTTACCGATTCATTTTGCCCGCGGCGGTGACGGCCGCCCTTCTCCTGCTGGCGGGGCCGCGAGTCGCTCGAAGCCAAACCGCCGGCGCGGATATGGCAGCTCAAGCTCCGGCCTGCACCAACGACGCCGGCCTCAGGCTTCCCGCCGGCTTTTGCGCCGGCATCTTTGCCGACAACCTGGGCCACGTTCGCCACATGGTGATGGCACCGAATGGCGTGCTTTACGTCAATACGTGGAGCGGCAGTTACTATGCCGGTTCGCCAACGCCATCCGGCGCCTTCCTGATCGCTCTGCAGGACACGACCGGCCAAGGCAAGGCCAGTGTCATTCGCCGGTTTGGCGCGACGCCCGCGCGTGGCGGGCGCGGCGGCACCGGCATCGCACTCTACAAGGGCTATCTCTACGCTGAGCTAAACGACAAGATCGTGCGTTACCGGATGTCGCCATCCGCAATTACGCCCACGGGTCCTGAGCAGACCGTCGTTTCCGGCTTACCGCTCACCGGCGATCACCCGATGCACCCGTTCGCCATCGATGCTGACGGCTGGATCTATGTCGACTCCGCCAGCCCGAGTAACTCGTGCCAGAAGCGGAACCGGATCCTGAAATCGCCGGGTCTCGACCCCTGCCCGGAGCTGGCGACCCGTGGCGGCATCTGGCGGTACAGCGCCAACAAGTTGCACCAGAGATTCTCACCCGCGGCCCGCTATGCCACCGGTATCCGCAATGCGGACGGCATCACGATCGATCCCATGGGCCACGACGTTTACTCGACCCAGCAGGGCCGGGATCAGCTCGGGCAGAACTGGCCGAAGTTCTTCACGCCGCAACAGGGTGCTTATCTGCCCGCCGAGGAAGTGCTGCACATCGTGCGCGGTGGCGACTATGGCTGGCCCTACTGCTTCTACGACGGCGTGCGTCAGAAGCTCATGCTCGCCCCCGAATACGGCGGTAACGGCAAGACGGTCGGCCGCTGCGCAAACATGCTCGACCCCGTAGCCGCGTTCCCCGCGCACTGGGCACCCAACGACCTGTCGTTCTACTACGCAAAGCAGTTCCCGTCGCCCTACTATGGTGGCTTGTTCATCGCCTTCCATGGATCATGGAATCGTGCGCCGTTTCCGCAGCAAGGTTATGACGTCGTGTTCCAACCTCTCACAGGCGGCAAGGCGTCGGGAAATTGCGAGATCTTCGCCGAGGGATTCGCGGGAGGAACCAAGGACCCGGGCGCGGCGGCCCATCGCCCTGCGGGATTGGCAGTCGGACCTGATGGAGCGCTTTACGTATCAGACGACGTACGCGGACGCATCTACAGGATCGTGTACCGAGGCGCCCCAGGGTCCGGCGCGGGACCCTCCAGAGTCACCGAATGCCCGAACGTCACGGCTCTCGGCGGTACGACATACGCCGCCAACGCATCGCCGCCTGAAGGCATCCATCCTCTGGCGGGAGCGGCGGCAAGCCTCCCGATACCGACGGGTGCCACCCGGGAAACGGTCGAGCTCGGCGATCGCATCTTCCACGGTGAGGTGGCTTCGGGCACCTGCGCCGGCTGTCACGGTGCTGACGGTGAAGGCACTCCGCTTGGCCCCAATCTCACTTCCGGCAAGTGGCTGTGGAGCAAGGGCAGCCTGAGCGGCATCGAGCGGACCATTCTTCAAGGGGTGCCCCATCCCAAGGAATACCGCAGTCCCATGCCTCCGATGGGCGGCGCCCAGCTCACACACGCACAGGTTACGGCCGTGGCGGCCTACGTCTGGGGGCTGGGACACGCAAACCGCTGACCGGGGGCCTAGCGCCAGTCGGCGCGATCGCCGGCACTGTCCAAGCGGGGCGCGGGCCGCGAAGAGTGGGTCTGCGATCGCGAGAAGCGGATCGGGATCGCGAGGCCCGGGATCGATGCGCTCTGATAGCCTCCCGCCGGACAGGCCAGCACCATCCCGCGCTCGGTAGTGTTAGGGTCGCCGAGCGCCTCGGCCACCGTATTGATCGGTCCCGAGGGCACTCCGGCTGCCTCCAGTCGCGTGAGTGCATCCACTCGCGCGAGTGCCGCGAGATACGGCGCGAGCGTCTGCTCCAGGGCGGCGCGGTTACGGACCCTGGCCGCATTACCGGCAAATCGCGGATCGGTCGCGAGTTCCGCGCACCCCAGAGCCTGGCAGAGGCAACGAAACTGGGCATCATTACCCACCGCGATGACGATGAAGCCGTCAGCCGTACGAAACTCCTGATAGGGAACTATGTTGGGATGAGCGTTCCCCATCCGCGCCGGCGTCAGATTTCCGACCAGACAGTTCATGGCCTGATTGGCGAGAATGCCTATCGTGCAATCGAGCAGCGCCACATCGACTTGCTGCCCGCGACCGGACCGCGCACGCTCGGCCAGTGCCGCCTGGATCGCGATCAGGCCATACAGGCCGGTGACGATGTCAGCCACGGCGACGCCGACCTTTTGCGGCGCGCGCCCCGCCTCTCCCGTGATATCCATCAGCCCGCTCATGGCCTGAGCGACGAAATCGTAGCCCGGCCGCTCGGCGTAGCGCCCGTCCTGACCAAAGCCACTGATCGAGCAGTACACCAGCGCCGGATTGAGTCGCGCCAGACTGGCGTAGTCGAGACCGTACTTCGCGAGCCCTCCCACCTTGAAGTTCTCGATGACCACGTCCGCCCCGCGCGCCAGCCGGACCACCTGCTCGCGGTCAGCCGCCTGGCGGAAATCCAGCACCAGCGATTCCTTGCCGCGATTGCAGGCGTGAAAGTAGGCAGCATCCGCCGCCGAGCCGTCCGCGTTGGTGGTGAAAGGGGGTCCCCAGCGGCGCGTCTCGTCGCCGTCGGGAGATTCGACCTTGATGACCTGTGCGCCCAAATCGGCCAATGTCTGGCCGATCCAAGGCCCCGCCAGCACGCGGGCCAGTTCCAGCACGCGCAGGCCCGCGTAGGGCGCTTCTGTTCGCTCGGATTGCATGTCGATCACCTCGCCGCGACGATTATGCCACCGAGCATGCGGGCCGCCCGCGTTCATTGCGGCGCCTGATCGAGTTCGCTAAGCTTGTTGGCTTCGCGTTTCCCGCGTTCCGCGCCAAAATGAGCGCAAAAAGGGAGTTCGATTGATGCAGTTACTCGCCGATGCGCGGCTCGTCCGCGGCAAATCCTGGGTTGTGGCTCTTGCGGCGCTGTTTCTCGTGACCGCCGCGCACGCGGCGGCACCCCATAAATTCCTCGACGGCAAGCTCAACTGGCGCAGCATCGGACCGAACATTGGCGGACGGTCCGTGGCGGTTGCGGGAGTTGCGAGCGAGCGGAACCTGTTCTACATGGGGGGCGTCGATGGCGGCGTCTGGAAGAGCACGGACTACGGCGTCATCTGGCAGAACATCACCGACGATAAGTGGCCGTCGGCAAGCGATAGCATCGGCGCCATCGCGGTTGCGCCATCCGATCCGAAGGTCCTCTACGTCGGTACCGGCGAGCCTGACATCCGCAACGACATGGTCACCGGGGACGGGTTGTTCAAGTCCGTGGATGCCGGCAAGTCGTGGAAGTATGCCGGCTTGCGCGACACACGCACCGTCAGCGCGATCGCCATCGATGCCCATGACCCGAATGTCGTTTATGTCGCATCGATGGGTCACGTGTTCGTTCCGGACTCGAATCGCGGCGTGTTCAAGTCGACCGACGGCGGCAAGACCTGGCAAAAGGTCCTGTTCGTCGATGACAGAACCGGCGCCATCAGTCTGGTGATGGATCCGCACGATTCCAATGTACTGTACGCGGGGATGTGGCAGGCGCAGCGGACGCCCTGGTCGCTCGATGACGGCGGGCCGGGAAGCGGCCTGTACAAGAGCACGGACGGCGGCGCGCATTGGTCGAACATCACGCGAAATCCCGGTCTGCCCGGCGGCGTCCTCGGTCGAATCGGCGTCGATGTCGCGGCCAGTAATCCCAACATCGTGTTTGCCATCATCCAGGCCAAAGACGGCGGCGTCTTCCGGTCAGCCGACGCCGGCGCAACCTGGAAGCGCGTCAACGATAATTGGAGCCTGCGCCAGCGGGGATTCTATTACACGTGCGTCTACGTCGATCCGACGAACCCGGATACGCTTTACGTTCCGAACGTCGACGGTGTCTGGGTGTCCCACAATGGCGGCAAGGGATTCTCCATGCTCCACCTGAGGCACGGCGACGATCATATCGTATGGATAAATCCCACAGACCCGAAGATTCTGCTCGTCGGCGATGACGGCGGCGGCACTGTCTCGACGGACGGTGGCAAGACCTGGAGCACGGAGCACAACCAGCCGACGGGTCAGTTCTATCATGTCGCGATCGATGACGATTTCCCGTTCAACGTCTACGGCGCGCAACAGGATGAGGCCTCCTTCCAAGGCCCTAGCGCCATGCCGGGCGGCGCAATAACGACCGACGCATGGCATACGGTGGCGCTCGGCGAGAGCACCTTCGTCGCGCCAAAGCCGCATTCCGATGACGTCACTTACGGCAGCGATTACTACACGCTGATGCAGCGCTACAACCGAGTCACGGGCGCCCGGAAATCGGTAAGCCCGTGGCCGCAATACCTCGACGGTGTCTCCTCTGCCGAGATGAGATACCGCTTCGGGTGGACTCACCCGATCTTCTTCTCGCCGGACGATCCGCGCGACCTGTTTCTCGCATCGCAGTACGTCATGGTGAGCGACGACGGTGGCAGCACGTGGAACGTCATCAGCCCGGATCTGACGCGTAACGAGCCGGCGACGGAGAAGCCGAGTGGCGGCCCCGTCGACCTGGACCAGACCGGCGCCGAGGTATTTCCCGACATTTCAGCGCTCGCGGTGTCGACAGTCGACGCGCATGTGATCTGGGCAGGCTCTTCTGACGGCTTGGTTCATGTGACGACTGACGGCGGTCAGCGCTGGCGGGATATAACGCCTCCACAGCTGACCCAGTGGGCGGAGATCTCGTCGATCGAGCCTTCGCACGCTTCGGTGGGGACCGCTTACCTCACCGCATCACGCTATATGTGGGACGACTACCGGCCATACGTGCTCGAGACCACGGACTTCGGACGGCATTGGTCGGTTATCACGGACGGCTTGCCGGACGATCAATCCGTCTTCGTCGTGCGGCAGGATCCGAATGACGTTTCGCTCCTGTTCGCCGGCACAGCCAACACCGTGTACACGAGCTTCGACGGCGGCAGCCACTGGCGCCCGCTCGGCCTCAATCTGCCGCATGTGGAGGTACGCGACCTCGCGATCGATACACGCGAGGGTGAATTGATCGCGGCAACCCATGGCCGCTCCTTCTGGATCCTCGATGACCTCGCGCTGCTCGAGCAGTTGGCCCATGATGCGCCGCCGGCGCCGGAATCGGCCAACTTGTACGCACCGCAGACGGCATGGCTGACCAGCGCTTATGGACGCAGCGATGATGTCCCAGCCAGTGAGTCGATCGGCTTGAACCCGCCGTTCGGGGCAACGGCGTTCTTCCATATTCCCTCGAAATACGACGGCAGGACGCCAGCGAGTCTGGAATTCCGCGACGATCAAGGTCACGTGGTGCGGCAATTCACGCTTCACCTCAAGAAGAAGCGCCCGAAGCTGTCGCCCGTCGTCAGCGACAACCTGCTGCCTTCGCAGCAGAAGCGTAATGCCAATGAGAAGCTGACGGCGATAGCTCCAGGCATGAACAGCCTGCAGTGGGACCTTCGCTACCCCGACGCGACGGATGTGATCGGGTTCGAGCCGCCGGAGGAGACGGACGAGGAGGTCGCCGACGCGCGCGGGCCGCTCGTCAACCCCGGCCGTTATACGGTCGTGCTCCAGTACGGCGACAAGTCGTATACCCAGACTTTCCAGGTCAATCTCGACCCGCGACGGCACACCACGCCGGCGGCGCTGCAACAGCACCTTGGCCTGCAGCTCGCCCTGCACGAGGCCATGGACCTGCTCGATCGACAGGTCAACACTGCAATCGGAGTGCGGCAGCGGCTTGCGACGGCCGTCGCCGCGCATAAGATCGATGCCTCCGCGGCCGCACCCGCGCTCGATGCGCTCGACAAGGCAGTCGATGCCGTCGTGCAGCGAAGCGTTCGCTCGAGCGAGGGCGACGTGATGAACGAGATGCGCTTGCGAAGTTTTCTCGCCTACCTGCAGGCGGACATCGGCCTGGACTACGAAGCGCCGAATGTCGCGCAGATCGCCGCCTGCAATCGCCTGGAGGATGAGGCACGCAGCGGGGAGGCCAGATTGCAGGCCGCGACCGCGGCCGGCGAGCGACTGCTGCAATAGGACGGATTCGGGAGCTGATACACTGCTCGGGTGAATGCACCGCCGCATGTTGCCCGTGTGCTCGGTGGTCCGCTGCGCGGCACTCACAGCACACATACGCTGAGCGGCCAACATTTTGGCCGACATTGGCATGACGCCTACGGATTCGGCACCCTGGAGACTGGCGCACAGCGCTCCGTGAGCGGGCGCGGTCGGGTCGATGCGTTTGCCGGACACGTGATCACGACCAATCCCGGCGAGGTACATGACGGCAGCCCCCTGGGCGGCCTCACACGGCGTTGGCGGATCCTGTCAGTGGACGCAGACGTATTCTCGTCGCTCATCGAGCACAGCGGCGCGCCTGCGGAAATCACGCGTCCCGTGATTGACGATCCGACTCTGTTCGACGCCTTGCGGCGGGTTTTCCGCCGGCTCGAGCGTTGGGACACGCGCACTGGTAATAGAGCCGCGGAGGCCTTGGCCTGCGAAGAGGCGCTGGTCGAGTCGGCGGTGCGTCTCGTGACGCTCCACGGCACGGTGCGTTTGCGCACCGACCCTCCGGACCTGGATTTGCGGCGGATCCGAGACAGACTCGCAGATGAGCTCGTCGACCCTCCTTCTCTCGCCGAAATGGCGGCGGCGACAGGACTCAGTCGATATCAGGTCCTGCGGCGGTTCGAGAAGATGTACGGGTTGCCGCCCCACGCGTGGCTCCTTTCCCGCCGCGCCGAATACGCGCTACGTCTCATTGGTCGCGGAGAAACGCTGGCCGATGCGGCCACGGCGAGCGGATTCTCCGATCAGAGCCATATGACTCGCGTATTCGTCCGTCACCACGGCTTCACGCCCGGAGCCTGGCGCAGGGCGGCGGCAGTGCAATAGCGTGCAAGACCGCCCGGGCTCCTGAGAGATAGCCTCGGCACTGGCGATCATCGTCACGAGGAAAACCTCATGAATGCATGGCACATAGCGCAATTGAATGTCGGACGCGCCGTCGCTCCGCCCGGCAGCCCGCAGCTGGCCGATTTCATGGCGGCTCTCGATCGGATCAACGCGCTTGCGGAATCCTTGCCCGGCTTCGTGTGGCGCCTGCAGTCGGCCAGCGGCAATGCCACTGATATCCTGGTGTCGGAGGATCCACGAGCTCTGGTGAATATGTCGGTGTGGAGCTCGGTCGAATCGCTGTTCGCGTTCGTCTATCGCTCGGGACACACCGAGGTGATGAAGCGACGCCGCGAGTGGTTCGAGAAGCCAATGGAGGCTTATCAGGTGCTGTGGTGGATTCCCGCGGGACACATTCCCAGCATCGAGGAAGCGTTGGAGCGCCTTGCACATCTGCGTCGCGAGGGTCCCGGGCCGCGAGCGTTTACCTTCAGTCAGCGCTATCCCGCTTCAGGAGAGCTCGGATCAGCGGAGGACATGAAGCCCGAGCCTTATTGCAGCGGGTGGGGGTCCGCAGCCCCGCGAGGGGCCTGACCGCAGGCGGCGACGGGTCTACAGGCACTCGCCGAGCTCGGCGACGGGGAATGGGATGCCCATCGCTTGCCACAGGTTGGCAACCCGCTCGATGGCCTCGAGGCTGCGCTGAATCCACTGCGGGTGGCGGTCCTGCAATCCGGTTCGGGTCAGGAATCTCGCGGGAGCCCGGCCGCTCGCGAAGCGGCCGTGCCAATGCCCGGCGAGCTGGTGCATCCGCTCCGGCCCGAAGCCCACGACGGTGGTCCGCCTGTTGCGCACCAGCCCCGACATCGCCAGAGCGATGTAATAGTGCTCCCAGTATCTGACGTACGCCGAGAAGTAATCCAGAGTCGCCAGTTCGTCGGAGCTGACACCGACACTCAGCAGGTCCCTCCTCACCCAGTGCTCTATCGTGGAGCGCTGCGTAAAGGCGCCGTCGGGCGGCAACCCTCCCGACTTCTCGTAGGTCGATATGAAACAGGCGAGCGGATGGCGGACCGTGACGACGAACTCTGCGTCGCCGCCGAGAACCTGCTTGAAGAAGCCGCTGGCGTAGATTGCCTTGGTCAGCTTCTTGGGGACGTGGATCCTCGCGCCTTGTCGCTTAAAAAAGAGCTCGAGCATTGCGATGTACTCGGCGGTCGTCAGCATCGTGCGCATCCAGCCGTTATGGCGGGGCATGAAGACGCTCGGGCCAGCCTCCGGAAATCCATCGTGGGCGATGGCCCCGGGGACCGAGGACGCCTCATATCCCAAAGCCGAAAACAATTCCGCGATCAGATACGAGCCGCCGCTTCTGGGTACGCCGATGACGGCAATGAATCGGAAGCGCTGATGCAGTCTGCGCAGGGCATCCAGGTCCGATACCGCCAGCTGCTGAAACCAACCGTAGGCGCTGCTGATGGCCGTACGGGCGGTGCCGTCGGCCGTGAGACGCTCGAGCTGCACGCGGGCACGCTCCCGCATCTTTCGCGGTGCGCCACTCAGCTCTTCAGACAGCTGGTCATGCCAGATCTCATCGGTGAAGCCCGCGCTATCCAAATAGCGCGCGAGAAAGTCTACGAAGACGGGAGAAGGAGGAAAATCAGCTCCGGTAATATTGATTACATTTTCCATCGCCTGCGTCCTTAAGATCGACACCGCAGCTTATCCGAGCCTGCCGCGCGCTGCTGCGATCCCGGTGGCGAAACTACTCGGTAGATCGCCTACAATGGCGCATGGATTCCATTTCGGACCGCGAGATCGCCGAGCCGCTGGCGCGGGCCCGCGCGCTCGCCGCGAGGGCGGAGGATGCGGCGGCCCGGGAGGCGTACCTGGAGGTCCTACGCCGGGACCCGACACACTGCATCGCTCTGAACGAGCTCGGTAACCTCGCGTTGTCCGGCGGGTTTCGATCCGCAGCGCGTACGGCGTACCTGCAGGCCGTCCAGCACCATCCCGCCAACAAGGTCGCGCATGTCAATCTGGCCAACCTGCTGCGGGTCGAGCGCGACGTCGCCGGCGCCCGCCGGCATTACGAGGCGGCGTTGGCAATCGACCCGGAAATGCCCGAGGCTCATCAGGGACTCGGCTGGGTGTTGGACGAGCTCGGCGCGCCGGGGGCCGAATGGCATCGGGAGAAAGGCTATGCGGGACATGCCCTGGTCACGCAGCCTTACCGCGGTACGGGTGCCGGCATACCGTTGCTGCTGCTGGTGTCGGCGCGTGTTGGCAACATCGCCACCGCGCATTGGCTGAGTGATCGACGCTACAGTATAACGGCGATCTACGCCGACTATTACCCGCTTGACGCGAGACTGCCGCCGCACGCTCTTATCGTCAACGCCGTCAGCGACGCCGACCTCTGCGGCCCGGCGTTGGAACGCGCACGGATCCTGATCGCCGCCAGCGATGTACCGGTGCTCAACGCGCCGGCGCGCGTGCAGCTGACACGACGTCTCGACAATGCCCGCCGCCTCGCGGGGATCGACGGCGTAATCGCTCCGGCAATCCGCGCCATGACACCGCAAGCAGTGCTCTCGGCCAACGATCTGCGCTTCCCCCTGCTGTTGCGGCGGCCGGGCTTTCACAATGGCGAATACTTCGCTCTCGTGAAGCATCGCGACGGCCTGTCCGAGACGGTCGCCGCCCTGTGCGGCGACGAGCTGCTGGTCATCGAGTACCTCGACGCCCGTGGCGCGGACGGCATGGCGCGCAAGTACCGCGTCATGTTCATCGACGGCGTCGCCTACCCGCTGCATCTGGCGATATCGGCGGACTGGAAGGTGCACTACGTCACCTCCGCCATGCGCCACAGCGCTGCCTTGCGCGAGGAGGAGCGCCGGTTCCTCGAGTGCATGCCCGCAGTGCTGGGCCCGCGGGCGATGGCGGCCCTGGCGCAGATTTGTGCCACGCTGGGACTCGACTACGCCGGTATCGACTTCGCACTCGCACCGGACGGATCAGTGATGCTGTTCGAGGCCAATGCCACGATGATCGTGTTCTCTCCGGACCCCGATCCGATCTGGGACTACCGGCGTGCGGCAATCGATGCGGTCATGGCCGCGGCGGCAGGCATGGTTCTGAGGCGCGCCGGTCGCGATGACGAGCTTGCGGCTGCGCCCGTCGGAGCCCTGACCTGATGAGCAACGAGCTGAACTTTTCCGGTGGACCCGGAGCGCTGCCGGCCTCGGTGCTGCAGGAAGCGCAGCGGGCAGTAGGGACGCTACCCGGGACCGGCCTCTCGGTGCTCGGCATGAGCCACCGCTCCGACTGGTTCCGCGGCGTGCTCGACGAGACCGAACGTAATCTGCGTGCGCTGCTCACCATTCCGGACGAGTACCACGTGCTCTTCGTCCAGGGCGGCAGCAGTCTGCAATTCTCCACGTTGCCGATGAGCTTCCTGCGCGGCACCGGACGCACAGCCGAATACATCGTCTCCGGGTACTGGAGCGCCAAGGCGCCGCCGGAGGCCCATCTCGAAGGCGACACGCGTGTAGTGTGGGACGGTGCGTCCAACGGTTATCGCAGCCTCCCGGCAACCGGCGAGCTGCGACTCTCGCCCGACGCCGCATACCTGCACTACGTCTCCAACGAGACGGTGGAGGGAGTCGAATTCGCGGAGACGCCCGGCCTGCCCGGCGTGCCGCTGGTGTGCGACATGTCGTCGAACATCACGGCCGCGCCACTCGATGTAAGCCGCTACGACCTGATCTACGCGCACGCGCAAAAGAATCTCGGTCCGGCCGGCATCACCGTGGTCGTCCTGCGCGATGGTTTCATGCGACGGGCCGCCTCGCCGTTGCCGACCATGCTGGACTACCGCGTCCACGCCGAGGCGCGCTCCCTGTACAACACGCCACCGGTATTCGCGATCTACGTGCTGATGCTGGTGACACGCTGGCTGCGCGACGAGGTCGGCGGCCTCGCGGCGATGGCGGCGCTCAATCGCGCCAAGGCCGAGCTGATTTACGGCGCGCTCGATGCGCATCCGGATTTTTTTCGCATCCACGCGCTGCGCCCGCACCGTTCCACGATGAACGTGGCATTCCAGCTGCCCGATGCGGCGACAGAGGCGCAGTTCCTGCGCGCGGCCACCGCGGCCGGGTTCGCCGGCCTGGAAGGCCATCGCTCCATCGGCGGGCTGCGCATCTCGCTCTACAACGCCGTCACGCCCGAGGCAGCCGCGACTCTGGCCGGCTGGCTAACCGAGTTCCAGCGGCGGCACGGCTAGCGGCAGCGCCGCGTAGCCGCGAGGCCTCCGGATCAATGCATGGCCGCAGCAGGGCCACCGCCCTTGCCGGGTCGCACCCACAGCAGCAGCGGCAGCAAAGCGAGGAAAAACAGGCCCAACAGCTTGAAGTCATCGAGATACGACAACAGCGTCGCCTGCTGCACGATGTTCTGGTAAACGACCGCCAGGGTCAGCTGTGAGTCGGGCGTGCTGCCGAGCGCGGCGGCCAGGTGATGCGTGTAGTCGGTGTACGCCGGGTTCATTCCCTGCATCAGCCCGACGAGGCGGCTCTGGTGGAACTGCTCCCGCCGGGTGAGCATGGTCGAGGCGACCGAAATACCGATGCTGCCACCGAAGTTTCGCGCCAGGTTGATCAGCGCCGAGGCGTTGTTGGTCTTGTCGCGCGGAACGTCGCGGAACGCCAACGTGTTGATGGGGATGAAGAGAAAGGCGAGAGAGGCCGCTTGCACAATGCGCGCAAGCACCATCCAGCCGAACGAGATGCCGAGATAAAAGTTCGTCATCCAGAGGAGGCTCAGGCCCCCGACCACCAGACCGATGGCGATCAGCACGCGCAGGTCCACTTTGTTGATCGAGCGACCGACAAACGGCAGCAGTGCGATCATGACGACCCCGCCCGGAGTCAGCACCAATCCCGCATCCATCGCTCGGTAGCCCATGAGGCTCTGGGCATAGGCCGGGATGAGGTACGTGCTCCCGAGCAGCATGAAGCCGAGCATGAGCATCAGGGTGAACGATACCGCGAAATTTTTCTCGAGCAGCAGACGTATATCGACCAGCGGGTCATGGGCTTTGAGCTCCCGCCAGACCAGCAGCACGAAGGAAACGGCCGAAACCAGCGTGAGCACGGTGATGAAGTGAGACGAGAACCAGTCGTCCTCCTGGCCGCGATCGAGCACGACCTGCAGGCAGCCCAGGCTCAGGGCCACGAACCCGAAGCCCGTCCAGTCCATGGGCGACTGCCCGGTGCGTTTCCGGGTTGGAGCGGCCTCGTGAATCAACGCGCTCACCAGGCCGAAGACAGCGAATCCAACCGGAACGTTGATGAAGAAGATCCAGCGCCAGTCGTAACTGTCCGTGATCCAACCCCCGAGCGTCGGACCGATCGTCGGAGCAACGACGGCGGCGATGCCATAGATCGCCGTGGCCATGCCTCGCTTCTCGGCCGGAAAGCTGTCCGCGAGGATGGCCTGACCGACCGGCTGCAGGCCGCCGCCGAAGGCACCCTGGACGGCGCGCAGCAGCACCAGGCCCCCGAGGCTCGGCGCCAATCCGCAAAGCAGGGATGCCACGGTGAATCCAGTGATGGCGAACAGGAAGAAGCGTTTGCGACCGAAGCGGGCCGAGAGCCAGCCCGAGATCGGCATGACGGCCGCATTCGTCACGAGATAACTCGTCAGCACCCAGGTGGATTCGTCCTGGCTCGATGAGAGCGCGCCGGCAATGTGCGGTAGCGAGACGTTGGCGATGGAGATATCCATGATCTCCATGAATGCCGCCAGCGCGACGACCACCGCTATCAGCCATGAGCCTATCCCACTTGCCTGGGGTGTCTCAGCAGTCACCGCGGGCTTCCCCCAGTCGAGCGGGCGTAGAGTGCCTTGTCGCTGCCACTCAGGTTGGCGGAGACTATGGTATTGATGATCTGGTCCGCGCCGGCATCCTGGTCGGCGTAAACATCGGTGCTCTGGGCTGCGGGCCACGCCGGCCTCTGCGACAGCGACGACCCATTGAGATCGCTGACACCGACGTCGATGTTGGCGGAGAGGCCCAGGAAAAGCGGATGCTTTGTCAGCTCCGCGGGCTCCAGTCCGATGCGGACCGGCAGGCGCTGCACGATCTTGATCCAGTTGCCCGTGGCGTTCTCGGTGGGCAGCACGGCAAGCGCGCTGCCGGTTCCCGCGGTCAGACCCAGAACCTTGCCATGGTAGTCGACGTGCGAGCCATACATGTCCACGGTGACCTTCACCGGCTGGCCGATGCGCAGGCTTCCCAGCTGGTTCTCCTTGAAATTCGCATCGACCCACATCGAGGTCACCGGGACGAGCGCCAGCATCTCCGTCGACGGCGCGACCTGCTGGCCGAGCTCCACGGAGCGGCGCACCACGTAACCGGATACCGGCGCGAGCACGCGCGTGCGGGTCAGCCCAAGCCAGGCGGCGCGCAGGTTGGCCTCGGCTTGCAATACCCGTGGGTGGGTTGCCGGTGTCGTTCCCGCGATCTCAGCCTGAGTGCTGGCGAGGCTCGCCTGCGCCTGCTGCAGGGCGGCACGAGCGCCGCGCACTGCATTTTCATCGTGCTCCAGCGTCTCGAGGGAGACGCCGTGGACGGACTTCAGCGAGTTGTCACGAGTCAGATCCTCGTTCGACTGATTCAGCTGGGTCCGCTCGCCATCGACCAGGGCCGCATCACGCCGCTCCTCGGCGAAGACCTGGGAGACTTCCCGTACGGTCTCGCCCAGGCTGGCCTTCGCCTGTGCCACCGCGATCCGCGCATCGCGTGGATCGAGCTGAATCAACACCTCCCCGCGGTGCACATACTGCGTCTCGTCGGTGTTGATGCCGACCACGGTGCCGGAGATTTGCGGCGTCAGACGCACGAGATTACCGTTCACATAGGCATCGTCGGTGGTGACGTGGTTCTTCATGAACAGGAGGTAATAGACCCCGACGAGAACGGCAACCACGACCACTGCCAGCGCGATGAGTCCGCGCCGCAGCAGGTTGCCGCCCTTGGCAGGCTCGTTTGCGGGTTTCTGCTCAGTCATGGGTGCTCCCTGATGAGGTCGGATTGTTGTGATCGGAGTTCGAAGGGTTCGCCGCGCTGAGCGGCGTGCGGTCGCGGACATTCCACCAGCCGCCGCCGAGGGCACGGAACAGCGCGGCGGTATCGGTGAAGCGTTGCGCGTCGGCCTGTACCTGGGTGAGCGCGGCGTCCTGGTATTGCTGCTCGGTGGTCAGTACCTGGAGCTCGGTGTACTTGCCCGCGTCATATTCCTGCGCGGCGAGCTCTTTGTTCGACCGGGCAGCATCGAGCGCGCGATTGTGCGCAGCATAGCTATCCGCATCGTGCTGCAGAGCCTGCAGAGCATCTGCGACATCCACGAAAGCACCTATTACGGTACCTTGGTAGGTCGCGAGCGCCTGGTCATATCGCTGCTTGGCCTCATCCTCCCGGGCGGCGAGCGTGCCGCCGTGGAACAGGGGCGCCGCGACACCGAGGCCGGCCGACCAGACGCCACCGGGTTGGGTGAAGAGGTCGTTGAGTGTGCTGGACTCCTGCGCATATTGCGCGGAGAGCGTCAGCTGCGGCAGTCGCGCCGCCGCGGCTACGCCGACCTGGGCGCTGGCCGCGTGGAGGCTTTCCTCGGCCGCAAGAACGTCCGGACGCTGTTCCACCAGCGCCGACGGCAGGGAAACCGGTAACCGGCCAGGGAGAGTGAAGTCAGCGAGCGTCAGCGCGGGCATCCGGAATTCGTCCGGTGTCCGGCCCGAGAGCCGCGCGAGCGCATCGCGGTAGGTGTCGCGCTGCTGCTCCAGGCCCGGAAGCGTTGCGCGTACGTTCTCGAGCTGGGTTTCGGCCTGGAGGGTATCGCTGTGGATGATCTTGCCCGCATTCTCCAGTTGCACGTTGAGGTTGTATTGCGCCTGCAGCTCGCCCACGAGCGAGCGAGTGACCTTGATTTGCGCATCGACGGCCGCGTAGTCGAATGCGGTGATGACGACCTGATCGACCAGCGTGACGTAAGTGTCGCGGAGCTGATCGCTCACGGCGGCAGTCTGCGCCCGCTGAGATTCGATCGAGCGGCGGAGGCCGCCGAAAATGTCGAGGTTGTAGGCCAGTGACGGGCCGATCTCGTAGACATTCCCGGTCGCATGGAATGCACTCACGGGCTCGTAGAGCTGACTGCCGTTGATGTGGCCGCGGCCGATCTGTCCGGCGGCATTGATCTGGGGCAAAGAGGCGCCCGAGACGGCTTTCAGCTCGTCCTGCGCGGCTGCGAGGCCGTGACGGGCGGCGTCGAGATCCGGGCTGTTGCTCAGCGCCTGATGCACCAGCTGGTCGAGCGCGTGGGAGCGAAACAACTGGTACCAGTCGCCCGCGACCGCGCCGCCGTAAGTGAAGCTGCGCGTCGTGCCGGAGCCTGGCACGGAGCGCGAATAGGCGCTCGCCGGCGCCTCGGGCTTCACGAAATTGGGACCGACGGTGCAAGCGGCAAGCAGCGTCACTGCGGCGCTCGAAGCAAAAGCCCGGAACGAACGGACCGCACGATGTGCCACCGAGCGGTTGGCCGGGTGCCGGCGGTGCTGGTACAGCCAGAGCAGGAGGGCCAGCACCGTACCGCCCGGCAGAACGAACTCCACGAGCGCGTACGGCCCGAGGGTTTTCAACAGCCTCATACCCTTCGCGATCCAACCGGCACGCGGGGCCGGGAGATTTGCCAGGATCATGTCGCGCCTCCTTTTCTCGAACGCCGCACCTGCCGAAGCCCGGGCGGGTCCGTCACGGACAGTGCTCGCGAACGTTGGGGCTTCTGCTGCGGCTGCGTTGGCGGGGTCGTCACTTGCGCCTCCTGCAGGCAGGTCATCAGTCGTTGCAGGAGCACGATCAACGTCTCGAGCTCCTGTCGGGAAAAGGGCTCCACGAGCGAGTTGAGCAACTCCACCACGAGGCGCTTGCCGGTCTGCAGGTACCGCCGGCCCTGTGGCGTGAGCGCGATCTCCACCACGCGCCGGTCACGCTCGGTGCGCTCGCGGCGCACCAGGCCTTCCTCCTCGAGATCATCGACGATTCGCGTCATGGCGCCCATGTCGTGGCAGGTCTCCTCGCTCAGCGCCGTGGCCGTCAGGCGCTCATAACGGCCGAGGACTGCAATCACCATCCACTGCGTGAACGAGACCTGCTCGGTCGCGAAGTGACGCTCGGCGAGCTGCGACATCAGTCCGCCGCAGCGCTTCACCAGGAAGCCGATGCTCTTCGGGGCTTCGAGGCTATCAACAGTGTAGAACGGCTCGGCCATGCTTGCTCCAGCAACAGTTGTCGAGACAATACTTGTCTGAGCAAATATTGTCAAGTGACGAGTACCTCACGCCCGCAAGGGCTATGCCGCGCGAATCAGGGGCAGATGCAAGGACCGATCGAAGGCAAGGCCTGGCGCTGGTAAGCTATTGATTTTGTTACGGGCGCGCCTGAATCGAGCGATGGGGCATGCGCCACACCCGTGCGGCGCATGCCGTGGGATCGATTACCCGCGATTGAGCGCGACCAGTCCCGCGGCCGCGGTGGCACCGACCCAGCCGGTGTGTGCCGCGACCGCGACCGGCAGCGGCCGCGCGAAGGCGATGGGGGCGGTGACGAGAGCCGCGCCAACGAGCGTGATGGCAAGGGCGCTGGCAACGAAAGTGGCTTTCTGGATGGTGTTCATGATGTCTTCTCCTCTTTTCTCTGCCCCTAGAACACCGCCGGCGGCCGAAAGTTACAGCGGCGACATCAGCGATCGATTCCGCGGACACAAAAAAACGGCGTGCGCCGCATTCCTCGTGTGGCGCACGCCGTTGGGTTGATCGATCACCTGCGGTTGCGGGCGACCAGTCCCGCGGCCGCGGTGGCACCGACCCAGCCGGTGTGTGCCGCGACCGCGACCGGCAGCGGCCGCGCGAAGGCGATGGGGGCGGTGACGAGAGCCGCGCCAACGAGCGTGATGGCAAGGGCGCTGGCGACGAAAGTGGCTTTCTGGATGGTGTTCATGATGTCTTCTCCTCTTTTCTCGCCCCTAGAACACCGCCGGCGGCCGAAAGTTACAAAAAACCGATTGGCCGGCCCTTGCGCTACAATCGCGCTCCGCTCCCATCGAGGTTGCATGCCATGCGCGCGTTGCGAACCATCGGCATCATCATCGGTTGCGCCGTGGTGCTGCTCATCGCCGCGGCGATCGTGCTGTGGCTGATCGTCAACCCCAACGACTACAAGGGCCGCATCGAAGCCGCTGTCCGGACCTCCACGGGGCGGGACCTCATCCTGACCGGCGACATACGCTTGGCCATCTTCCCAACTGTTGCGCTGGAGCTCGGGCCCGCGAGCCTCGGCAATCCGCCGGGGTTCAGCTCGGCGCAACCGTTCGCATCGTTCAAGCGAGTGTCACTGCGCGTGCACCTGCTTCCGCTGCTGCACCACCGGCTCGAGGTAGGGCGCGTGGCGATCGACGGGCTCGATCTGCGGCTGCTCAAGAATGCGCAGGGTCAGGGCAACTGGGCGATGCCGGCTGGGAAGACAACTCCGCCGCAAGCGCCGGCATCGACCACGCCGGCGAGTCAAATTACGCTTGGCGGAATTGGCGGCGTCGTGATCGAGAACAGCCGCATCAGCTACCAGGACATGGTGGCCGACCGGGTGAATGTCAATATCGGCAACGTGGCGACGGGCATCGCGGTGCCCATGAAGTGGAATCTCAACCTGGCCACCGCCGCGGGAGCGCGCCCGATCGTCCTGTCGGGAAATGCCACGCTCGAATACGACGCCAGGTCCGCCCACCTCACCGGCCTCGATGCGCGAATCGACGACTCAACGGTGCGCGGCGATGCTGCGGTAACGAACCTCACCACAGGGGCACTGGGCTTCGACCTGTCCATCGACCGCATGGACCTCGACCGTTACCTCGGCACCGCACCCAAATCCGCCAAAAAAGGGACGAAACCCGCACCGGCGGCGCCAGGCCAACAACCCACCGAGCTCCCTACGGATGCCTTGAAGACATTGCAGGTGAACGGCAAGCTTGCCATCGGCAGCGCGACCGTCTATGGCGTGAAGCTTTCGCAGATCGAGGTGGGCCTTGCCGCCGACGGCGGCATATTGCACATCAATCCCGCCGCCGCAGAGCTCTACGGCGGCACATCCACGGGTGACATCACGCTCGATGCTCACGCGAACGTGCCGGTGCTCCGTCTCAACGAAAATCTGGCGGGCATAGCGGTCCAACCGTTGCTGACGGACTTCGCAAAGCTCAGTCGCGTCACCGGTCGCGGCAACATCACCCTCAACGTAACTGCGCACGGTAATACCACTACCGCCCTGACCGCCTCATTGGACGGGCACGCCGCCGTGAACATCACCAATGGCGCGCTCCAGGGCATCAATCTCTGGTCGGACATCAACAGCGCGGTCGCGCTCACGGGGCGACAGGCGCTGCCCGCCAAATCGGGCGGCAACAGCACGCCGTTCGATACTTTCAAGGCATCGGCCGATCTGAGCAACGGAGTGGCCACCACGAAGGACCTGGAGATCGACTCGGGCAACCTGCATGTGACAGGACAGGGCACCGCGAACCTCGTAACGGAGGCTTTGAACTACCGCGTGAATGCGGCCATCCTGAATGGGGCCGCGGCAAGCTCCGCCCTGGCCAACATCCCGCTCGTCATCACCGGAACCATGACGAGTCCTACGGTCCGCCCTGACACGCAGGCCGTCGTCAAATCGGTGATCAAGAACAAATTGCACAACGTGCTGAAGGGACTGTTCAGCCACTGAGCGGCCGCAGCGCCACGCACCGCCGCTCGCCTAAGTCGACCGCCGGCGTAGCGCCCGGCTCCAGCCGCCGGAGAGCACGAATCGCGGAAAGGTCACCCACTGCTCGAGCAGGATCCGCGCCACTGCATTGCCCGGACTCGTGAACGGCTCGGGCGGGACCGGCTCGCCACTGTGGGCACGCCCTTGAATCGCAATGGAAAGAACCGTGCTCACCAGCGCACCGATTGCGAGCGTCCAACGCCCCTCGAGGAGCGCGACCAGCAGTGCCACGTTGCCGGCCAGGAAGAGCGGCACCAGGACGATGTGCAGCAGCAGATTCAAGCGCGACTGGTGATAGCGCGCATAGCCCTGCAATTGCCGGCCACGCAGATCTGAGGCGTTAATGGCGGGGGCCTCCGAATTCGGCTCGAGGTTGCGGACAGTCATCGCACACCCCTTTATATTGACGGCGTCAATATACCGCTGGATATTGACGCTGTTCCGGCTGATGTTCTCCCGGGAGCTGGTGAACCTGTCGCGCTTCCCGACGGCGGCCGCGGCCGGCAGCGGGGCCTTCGACAAGCTGACCGAGATCGTCGCCGCGTTCGCGCCGCCCGGGCAGGTACAGGAGCTGGCCCTGGCAGCCTGGTCGCTGGTGCACGGCTATGCCACGCTCTGCATCGAGGTCGGACTCGAGTCCGAGTCCCGGCGCACCACTCGCTCCCGACTCTTTGCCCGCATCATTCGCAGCGCCGGCGGCGCACACGGCGAGTAGCCCTACACCGGTCAGCCGATCTGCAGGTCGAGCCCGGCGAGATGCGCCGTGTCCATGACGATATCGATCCCCGTGATCGTCGTGCCCTCGATCGTGAACACGAAAGCCGACTGGACCTGGCCGCCGATCGCCCACACCGCACCGGCCTCGCCGTCGATGAGGGCGGGCAACGCGGCTCGGGCACGGCCTTTGAACGTGTTCGCAACGCGCTCGGCGCCACGGATCTCAGCGGCCAACTCAGGAGCGCCACGCCCGCGGTTCACGGCCGCCGCGCGCACGGCGCGCTCATCGGCGCGCAACACCACCTCCGGCGATAGCACGGCGACCAGCCGCTCGAAATCGCCATCGCGCGATGCCGCCAGGAAAGCGCCGACCAACTCGCGGTGTAGCTCGATGTCCGCTGGCCGAGCTTCCCCTCCCTGTACCCGGCGCCTGGCGCGACTGGCGAGTTGCCGAACCGCGGTGGGTGTGCGGTCGAGAATGCGCGCGATGTCCTCGAACGACAGATCGAACATATCGTGCAGCACGAATGCCACCCGCTCCCCGGGCGCCAGCGTATCGAGCACTGCCACCAATGCCGGGCCGGTCGCATCGGCCAGTGCAAGGTCATCTTCCGGACTGTCGCCGCCGGGCGCATCGCCCGCGGCCGCGAGCGGCTCCTCCCGCCGTGAGCGGCGCGAGCGCAGCATGTCGAGACACACCCTGGCGACGACGGTGGTCAGCCAGCCGCCCAGGTTGTCGAATTCCTGCGACCCTGAGCGGTTGAGCTTGAACCATGTCTCCTGCACGGCATCCTCGGCCTCACTCGCCGAGCCCAACATCCGGTACGCCACCGATCGCAGCCGAGTCCGATTCTCGTCGAAACGCCTCGCCAACCATTCGTCACCGTCCAACCTGAGCCCTCCTCTTTCGGCGGCCAATATTGCCTGTGCCGCAAGCGTTTACCAGTATTGCTCGGCCGGCCGGACCTCGATGGCACCGCCATAGCGGGCCGCGGGGATGCGCGCGGCGAGTGCCACCGCGGCGTCCATGTTCTCTGCTTCGAGCACCGCGTAGCCGCCGGCTCCTTCGCTCTGGTATGTCCCATTCCTGACCTCGGGCTTGCCGTTGCGCACCTGGACTGTCCTTGCCGCGTTGGGCAGCCCCAGCGGAAGTCCCGGCGTCACACCCGGGGCCTGGGTGAGCTTCGCGTAATCCGCGTAGATCGACTCCTGTTCCGCCTTCGACAAGGCATTCCAGCGATCGGATCCAGGCAGTGGGGGATTGAGCCCCTGATAGATCAGCAGTACATATTTCATGGCTACCTCCGTACCTCTATGACTATGACGGATGGCAGGGGGCCGAATGTGACTGCGGTATTTTCCTGTCACAGGACGGCAAGCTCGCCCGTCTAACTCGCCCGTCTAATGAGAGGAGCCCAATATTCGAGGTTTCACGTGCAGGACCGTTCCGCGGAATTCGAGCATCATCGCCCACGGCTGTTCGGTATTGCCTACCGTATGCTCGGAGCAGTCGGCGGCGAAATCGCTGTCTTCGGCGGCCTGAGCCGCATTCCAGGCGGCTCTTCGGGGGCGGCGGACCGTCAACCGCCCCTCACCTCTTCCCGGGCAACGGCAGGTGGCGCGCAGGAACGGGAGTTGATTGCACGATCGATGTCGTGGTCTGTCCGTAGGCGAGGAACTGGTCGAGGATGAGGTCCAGGTTGTCCAGGGAGTCGAGCCCCACCTTCATGATGAAGCAGTCCTCACCCGTAATGCGGTGGCACTCCACGACCTGCGGTAGCGACATCGCCAGCTCCGCGATCTTCGGCAGTTTGCCGGGCATGGGGCGCACGCGAATGAAGGCCGCGATCGGATAGCCCAACGCGGCCGGGTCGAGCTCGAGCCGATAGCCCTGAATGATCCCTGCCTCTTCCATGCGTTGGATCCGCTCGCGGATGGCGGGCGCGGACATCCCTACGCATCGCGCCAGCTCCGACACGCTCGTGCGGGGGTCGTCCCCGAGGAGCGCCAGGATCTGCACGTTGCGGACGTCGAGAAGCAAATCCGAGATCTGAAGGCCACGAGAGGCCTTTCCCTTCAAAATGACCGACCTTTTGGGTGTAGACATTAGGGATGCCATTCAAATAAAGACTATCGGCTGCGATTATGCGGCCATCATGAAGCCTGCGCCAGTCTCTGCCGTTGAGCACGGCAATCCGCCCGCGCACTCGCCGGTCGTCGATCGTGTGCCGCCGCACGCGTATTTCATGGTCAGCGCGCTGTTCCACTATCTCGGTCCAGCATTCGCTGTGCTGCTGTTCGCGCACGTCCAGCCCCTCGGCGTGGCGTGGTTGCGGATTGCAAGCGCGGCCGCCGTATTCGCGGTGTGGCGCCGGCCGTGGCGCTACTACCGCGGCCTGCAGTCTTCGGCGCGTCGGACGGTGTTGATGCTCGGCAGCGTGCTCGCGCTGATGAACGTCTGCTTCTATCTCGCCATCGATCGCCTGCCGCTCGGTACGGTGGGCGCCATCGAATTCCTGGGACCCATCGGGCTCGCGGCGCTCGGTGTACGGTCGCGGCGGAATTTCGCCGCCCTCGCCTTCGCGGTGGCTGGCGTGTATGTCCTGACGGACGTGCGACTCGCTGGTCAGCCGCTCGGCTTCGTTTTCGCCTTCGCCAACTGCGCCTTCTTCGTGCTCTACGTCATTCTCGGCCATCGGATCGCGGCCGATGGGGGCACGGCGGGAATCGACCGCCTGGGTTTCGCCATGCTCGTCGCGATGGTTGTTGCCCTCCCCATCGGAATTCGCCAGGCAGTGCCGGCTTTCGTGAGTCCGTTGCTGCTTGCGGCTGGAATCGGCGTCGGCGTCAGCTCCTCCGTGATCCCGTATGTATGCGATCAGCTCGCGATGGCGCGGCTGCCGCGAGCGACGTTCGCGCTACTGCTGTCCATGCTTCCCGCCATGGCAAGCCTGATCGGCGCGGTGGTCCTGCATCAGTTGCCCAGCGCGGCCGAAGTTGGCGGCATCGCGTTGGTCATCGGCGGTGTTTTGCTCCACCGTACCGTCTAGCACGCTTACGGCGCTGCAGACACTCCACGACGTGCGCCGCCTGGCGCGCACTCGTTGACCGTGCCCTTCACGCGGGTGTCGTCGGCGATCCAGTTGATCTTCCAGCTTTTGCCGCCGTCGTCAGAGACGGATTGCACGAAATGCGCCGAAGTCGCCGTGATGTCCGACCACATGCCGCGAACGAGGACCACCCGCCCCCCGATCGGCTCCTGATCGTAGAACGTGCCGATGCCGTGCCGGAATTCTCCAACGGTGGGCACCCCTACCACGCCATTCGCCGCGTTGACGAAATTGAGGCTCCACTGGTGCGAATCGGGGTTGTACACCCGCAGATTGATTGCCTCGATATGCCTGCCGTCCGGCCCGGTCGCCTCGAGCTGCACCATGTCCGCGCGGCAGTTCCAGATCGGAATCACGTTGGAAGTACCTTGATACGTCACCCACGCCGCGGTCCCGTTGGGGCTCTGCCTCAGAACTCTGAGCTCGGTGTTCCAGACGCCTACTTCCCAGTCAAAGTCATGGGAACCGTCACGCGGCTGCGGCGCGGCGTGGACCGTTCGAATGAGGAGAGCCGCTGTCACGGCGATCAGACCTGCAGCCGCGGCCCGTCTCATCATGGCGTTGGGTTGAGCTTTCATGAGTACAGCGTCCACGACACGCCGGCTCCCGGCAAGGGCCACATCCGGTCGAAATCACATGACCACTGTATAATGGTCAGCCCCGTCTACACCCGCCAGGAGCCTCGTATGTCCAAGACGCATGACTTCACAGCGGATATTGTCTGGACCGGCGACCGTGGCCAGGGCACGGAGCAGTATCGGGGATATGACCGCAGCTGGCGCATCGCGACGCCGGGTCAGACACCGATCGAATGCTCGAATGACCCGATACTGGGCGGTGATCCCTCCAAGCCAAATCCCGAGACCCTGCTGCTTGCGAGTCTGTCAGCCTGCCATATGCTCTGGTACCTGCACCTGGCGAGCACCGCCGGAATCATCGTGCGGGGATACCAAGATGCTCCGGTTGGCGTCGGCGAGACCGGATCGCGTGGCGAGGGTCGCTTCCTCCGCGCGGTGCTGCGGCCGAAGATCCGCGTGGAGCGCGGCAGCGATCTGGCCAAGGCGGACTCACTGCATCATGAGGTGCACCACTTCTGTTTCATCGCGAGATCGGTGAATTTCCCGGTCAGCTATGAAGCCAGCTACGTGGAAGTCTGATGCCAGGAGGCGCGATTGGACCGAGTCTCCCTCGGCGGTCCTTACGGCGGCGCCGGCAGTGACTGAAACCGCAGCTCCTCTCCCGTGCCCGAACCGCCAGTCGACACGACGGTCACCATCCGTGTCCCGTCCGCAGAGATCGCGAGCCCGCGCGGCACAAGCGAGCGATAGCTTGCGAGAGACGAAGAATCGAGCAGTGCCAGCTGCACACCCGTCGGACCATAGTAGACGAACACGTCCGTCGCGTCGTAATAGGCGTTCGCACCCCCGACGATGAGCCCATTCCAGACACAAGCAACCGAGTCGGGGTAGGCCTCTCCGGGAAGCACTTGCGTGCCGAGCTCTGTGGTGAGGCTCGTTCCGGGAAAGTCATATGGGTAACCGCTTGCCGTATACGCCGTTTGCCCATCGCCACTGATGCACGCCTGGCCCTGAGACCCTGCGACGGTACCGGTATTGAAAAGCGTCGTCACATTGAGTTCGCCACCGTTCAGCGCGGACCGGACGATGCTGAAGACGGTGCCTGCGTCGTTGATCAGCTTCGAGTTATCCGGCGAGGCCTCGAGACTGACCGAACTCGCGAGGCCGCCGAGCACGGAATTGTCGTACACGTTGCCCGTCGCAAGGTCATATGCCTGCGATGAGGGCGTGATGAGCATCGGGTAGCCGTTCGGCCGCACATAGGCGAGGGCGCTGCCCGAGCTCCCGCTCGATGGAAAGTGCTGAAGGACGCTGCCATTCGTTGCATCGAGCTCCGTGACCTGCTCGTTAGTCTCGTCGTAGACGAACAGATATTGGCCGTCCCCGCTCACCGCCATCGGGCCAGCCTGTGCGACGACGCCCGTGAACGTCCGGTCGATTGCGCCGGTATATACGTTGTAGCCCGTGACATCCGTTCCGCCGTCAGAGACAAACGCGATCGGCTCCACCGGGCTGGTTGCCACAAAGGAGTCGGCGACGGATTGACTCAAGTTCGTCGGCGCAGTGCTGCTCACGTAGAGCCCGACCCGGATGGTCTGCTGGTTCTCGACGCTCGTATCCGGAGAGGTCACCGTGACAGTCGCGAAATAAGGCGTGTCCGTCGACAGCCCCGACGTGGAAGCCGTGAGCGTAATAGTGCCGCCCGTGGTTCCTGAAGGGGTGACAGTGAGCCACGACTGGTCCGAGCTCGCTTGCCAGGGCTCATTCATCAGGCCCAGCGTGCTGAACACGGTCACGTCCCGGGTAAGCACCGAACCCGCTGGCGACGACGAGAAGCCGACGCCCGATGCACCAACCACGATCCGGTTGGCCTCCGCATTGAAAGTGACCGGCACTGCGCTCGTCAGCACGAGATTGCCGACGGTGGCGGTGATCTCGACCGTTCCGGTATAGGTCCCCCCGACGAGGCCCGTCCGATTTCCGGATACCTGGATGCTCGCTCCGGCCGAGCTCACCGTCCCGGAAGTCACATTGGATGTGAGCCAGCTTCCTCCACTACCGGTTTGCAAAGTGACACTGAACGGATGGGCCGCCATATTCGTCGACAGGGAGAACGTGATGGTTTGCGGCGTGCTCGTCGAGAGTCCGTCCGCGCCCCCTAGCAGGACCGAACTCTGGGTCACGCTGAGTGTGGGTGCCTGTACAGTGACTGAGAACGCCACCGTCACCGCGTTCTTCGGGTCCGCGGCGTCCGTGATTGTGACGTGACCCTGGTACGTACCCGGGCTGAGACCAGCCACATTGACGGTGGCCTGAAGCGTCCCCGTACCGGACTGCTGGCCCGTCGGCACCGCGAGCCACGCGCTGTCCGATGAGATCGTCCACTGCAGTCCCGGCGCTGAGACCCCTAACGGGACGCTTGCAGAAGTGGTGCCGTCGCCATACGTGAACGTCCCCGAGTACGGCTGCGACGTGATGGCGACCTGCGCCGTGACCGTGTAGGTGACTGTCACGGACTGATACTGCAGAACGGTCTCGTTGCCGTTCGCCGTGCCGACCTGAAATGTGGTCGTGTATTGCCCCGGCGCCACAGACGTCGATAGGATCGATAGCACGAGAGAGTAAGTGGTGCCGCTGCCATTGATGCCGACGCCAAGCCACGACGGTTCCGTCTGCCCCGCCGTGTAGGCGGCGCCCACATATGTCACATTCGGCCCGGTGACTTGGATCGTCAGGGTCTGCGGACTGGGGTTCGCTCCGTTCTGCAGCGCCGAGAATGTCGCGCTGTTCGCACTGATCGTGAAGGCACCGCTCGGTTGGCCACCTGTCGAGCCACCGCCACTCCCAGCGCCCCCGCCCCCACAGGCCGAGAGCACACTCAGCACGGCGCAGAGCGCCAGATGAGACCACCGCACGCCGCCCCCTGTTATCGTTATCGAAACCGACCACCAGATGATATGGCAGCGGCCGGGCTTCCGCTACTAGTCATCGAGCCGCGGCTACTCGCGTGATCAGGAAGAGTCCGATCCCGATGACTATGACGCCAATGACTCTTGCGACACGTTGGCCGGCGGGTGCCAGACGTTCCGCAGCGAGCGCTGCCGTCACGAGGGCCATTGCGCGCAGATCCATGATCCCGATGACGAGCAGGATGGCCATTAGATTTCCACAGCAGGAGCCGCAGTGCAGGCCCAGGCGCATACCGTGCCCCCAGGCGATGACAGTGTTAGCTGGCCGCGTTCCGGGTCGCGCCAGCGCGACCGCGCAGCGCCCGAGGTCATGTGATTTCCAGGCCCCGAACTGGAGGGCGCCGGCGATCACGACGACGAGGCCAGTCACCAGCGGCACGGTGCGCGCAAGCGCCGGCTGTTGCATCTCCATCGCCGACAGCGCGCTGCCCAGCGGAAAGACGGCAACCCCGAACAGGAACCACACGAAGAAATAACCGGCGCCGACTAACATCGTCCGTAGTCCGAGGCGCGACGTCTCCACCTCACGGACAGCCTGGCGATACCGCGCCAGCATTGGCGCCAGAGATGGCAGCATCATTGCCATCATCATCACGAGCCACATGGCAACGAAGGATATCGCGACGCCGGACCAAGACTGTCCCGGCATTCGCATCCAGACCATTGACAGCGACCAACCGCCGGGCATCGGCATGCCGCCCATGGCCGACATGGAGGCGGACCAGACGATGGTGACGCCCAGGCTCAGCGCGAACAGTAGCGCCGAGGAGGCCCAGAATACCCTGTCGGACATCGCCTTCGAGAACGTCGCGTCTGCGATCTTCATGGTCTCCGCCTCCAGATGACTGCCACCGTCGAGACTGAACATAGCGGTGGCAGACGGGATACGGGGAGTGACAAGAGTGTCGTGATTGGTCTTCGCAGCGAGACCGTTGCGCGGCAGGCGCAAAAAGGGGAGCATTGGAGTGGAGCGCTTCGATCGCCACCTTTGTGGCATTTGACCAGACCACCCATGAGCCACCTTCGTGCCGGCTTCCTGCCCTCGATCAGACTCGATCCGACCGCGCCCACGCCTCTGCGTCGTCAGCTTTACGAGTGGTTTCGCCGTGCGATCGCGGACGGTCGCCTGAAGTCCGGCCAACGCGTTCCTTCCAGTCGCGGCCTTGCCGGGGAATTGAAGGTCTCCCGTCTGACCGTGGTCTGCGCCTACGAGCAGCTCGAAGCGGAGGGATATCTGCAGACCTTTCGCGGCGCCGGCACTTGCATCGCAGCGTCGATTCCGGAGCTGCTTCGGCACGGCCGTGGGCGGACTGGCAGGACCGAAAGGAGAGCACGAGGCACCCGGCGGACGGCCAAGCGCGCAAAAGCGCTTCTGAGCATGCCCGAGGAACGTCAACTCGCGGTCGCCGGCCCCTTTCGAGTGAGCCTGCCTGCTCTCGATCATTTCCCGCGCCGCGCGTGGTCACGCCTGATATCGCGGCATGCGCGCAGCGCTTCCATCAGGGATATGGCCTACGGGGATCCCATGGGCGAGCCTGAGTTCCGGGCCGCGATTGCCGAGTACCTCGGTGCCGTTCGCGCGGTCCGCTGCGACGCCTCGCAGATCATGGTGACTTCCGGTTCGCAGCAGGGGGTGCAGATCACCCTGCGCGCATTGCTCGACCCGGGCGATCCGGTGTGGGTAGAGGAGCCGGGCTATTCCGGTACGCACCGCGCGCTGGTGGGGTCCGGGTGCGAGCCGGTGCCTGTTCCGGTCGACGGCGAAGGACTCAACGTCGAAGAGGGGATCCGTCGCCGACCCGCCGCGCGGGCCGCTTATGTCACCCCCTCACATCAGTATCCCCTGGGCATGACGCTCAGCGCCGGCAGGCGCATCCAGTTGCTGAACTGGGCGCAAAGCGCGGATGCCTGGATCATCGAGGATGACTATGACAGCGAATATCGCTTCGGCACGGAGCCGATCACCTCACTCCAGGGCCTCGACACGGATCACCGGGTCATTTACATCGGGACCTTCAGCAAGGTGCTCTTCCCTGCGCTTCGCATGGGCTATCTGGTGTTGCCGAAGGACCTCATTCCAACTTTCCGCGCCGTGCGGGACGCCGTCGATATCTTTCCGCCGGTGCTCTATCAGAGGGCACTTGCGGATTTCATCCGCAACGGTGACTTCGCGCGGCACATCCGCAAGATGCGGGCACTTTACGCCGTCCGGCGCGAACGCATGATTGCAGCGATCGAGCGCCATTTCGGCGGCGTTGCAGACATCGCGAGCGCCGCGGCAGGCCTGCATCTGGTCGTCCGACTGCCACACGGCATCGACGACAGGGCCGCGGCTGCGCGGGCCACGACCGCCGGGATTGCGTGCGCCGCTCTCTCGACTTGCTGCCTGGACTCACGGCAGCGCGGCGGATTGATACTCGGTTACGGCGGCGTGGCTGCCGGCAGCGTCGATGAGGCCGTACGCAAGCTGGCCAAAGTCGTGCTCGGACGGAGCAACAGATAGAACGCGACGACGTGCGTGATCATCAGCAGGGGCACGTAGATGATCGGGACTGCGTATGCGCCGCCCAACTGCCCTGCCAGTGGGGGCAGGCCAAGGGTGATGCCGTGGTAATAGTCGACGAGGATGTCGACCGCTCCCAAGAGATTGAACGCAATGACCCACAGCCAAAAGAGCGGCCGGATCCTTACCGTAAGAAGCGCCAGCATGGCCAGTATCCCGGTGGCGAAATCACCATAGGCCGCGAAGGTGGCGAAGCCGGCGGGCAGATTGGGACCGACGACTCCTGGAACGATGAAGACGAGTCCGAAGAAGCGGAAGCTGTGGAGCGTGGCGATGGCACGATGCGCGTCGACCGGCGCCATCGTCTTGAGCCGCGGCCACGCGTATGCGCCGAAAAAGAGCAGCCACGGGACATAGCCCAGAGCGAGCTGCGTCAGGAAGATAACGGTCGTCGACATGGGGACTCCGAGGAGTATGAGTTGCGGGCTCGGATGGGCCCTGGCCTCCGGTACCAGCAGGTACCGTCAGACTGCGATTACGGTACTACATGGTACCAACTAAAGCAAGAATGCGTTGCGCGCGCTGAAGCGCGCGGGCCTCTAGCAAGCGGGATTCAGCCGCAGCAGTGCCCTGGCGGCGTACTCGGCGCAACGTTTGAGCTCGGCAGCGCCCGGCGTTTCGACGTCACCCAACAACAGGTTCATCATGAGATCGCCCCACAGGATCCCCATGAACTGCTCGGTCATGTCGGCCGGATCGCCGGAAAGAAGGCCCTGGGAACGCGCCTCGAGGAGGATTCCCCTGAGGACCCTGCGGATGGGCTGGCGGGCCATCGACTGCAACGCACGTGCGACCTCCGGCGATCGCGTCGCCTCGGCGATCGCGAGCCGGTGCATGCTGACTACCGTGGGATGGGTCGCCTCGCTGAGGAGCCGTGTCCCATAGGTCTCGAGCAGGCCCTCGAGGGCTTCCCGACTCTGCGGTTTCGGTATCTCGGCCGGCCGCGAGCGCATCCGTGTCGCACGCTCAGTGATGCAGCAGACCAGGATGTCCTGCTTGTCGCCGACCAGAGCGTAGAGCTCGCGCTTGGAGACCTTCGCGCGCGTGGCGATCTCGAGCGTGCTGGTGTCGGAGTATCCGCTTTCCATGAAGGCGGCAAAGGCCGCCTCCAGGATGCGCATCCGTTTCGCGGCGCGCTCCCCGGTCTCCGCGGGAGCCGCTATCCGCATGCGCTTCCGGGCTTTCTTCTCGGTTCGCAAAGGTCGTTACCGCCCGCCCATTCCTTCAGCGCTGAACACTGCGCGCCAGCAGCATGCTGGGGACGCTGTCCGTCGCGGCGCGGACTGTAGTCGAATAGCCGAATTTGTGGGCCAGATGGACGGACGGATGATTCTCCCGATGAATGATGCAAAAGGTCGTTGCGCCCGTGAAATTTGCATCACCCCACTCGAGTACCTTGCGCAGGGACTCGGTCGCATACCCTTGCCCCTGCGCCGCCATCGTCATCGCCCAACCGATCTCGGGCAGGCCCTGAACGGACTCAGGCAGCTCACGATGGAAATCGGCGAATCCCAGCTCGCCGATGTATCGCCCGGTGGACCTGCTTTCGACGGCCCAGTAGCCGAAGCCCAGCAACGCCCAATGGCCGCAATACGCCAACAGGCGCTGCCAGGTGCGTTGCGGTGGGGATTCCGCGCCGATCGTGTACTTGATCACTTGCGGCTCGCGCCACATGGCGGCGCAGTCCGCAAAATCCTCCGTCCGATGCGGCCTCAGTATCAACCGGTCCGTCTCGATCCGAGGAGCGGCCCGAACGCGTCCCTGCGTAGCACCAGAGTGAGCGACGCTCATTGCTTCAGCCCCTCGCCTCGTGCCACGGTCGTCCAGTGAGCCCCGTCTTTGGACAGTTCGATCCGAAGCATTACCTTTGCCGGTGAGTCGTAGTGGTAGATGACGCGATAGGTTTTGTTCCCGGCCTTGCCGTCGTACGTCCACGTGCCGCCTGACACGGTCATGCGTGCAATAAAAGGATGGCCGCCATCCCCGCCGGAATCGAACGCCTCGTAGTGCCAATAGCTCTCGTCGCCGCCGTTGTAGGTGCTGATGGCCAGCGACTTGACGACTTTGCCTGCTTCGTTCATGGCAAAACTGCAGGCCATGAACGCCTGATTGTCCGACCACCCGCACTTCTCCAGCCAGATCCATTTGCCGGCCTTCTGGTCCGCGGTCGCGATGTCCTCCCCGTTGTACACCCAGGTCCCGACGGCAATGCCCAAGGCTTGTAGTTTCGGCGGAATGTTCTGGGCGTCGGCCGTCGGCACTACGCCCGTCAGTGCGAGGGCGGCCAGTGCGACAAGCGTCGATGGGAGGTTCATGAAGGCAATGTCCTCAGTAGGATGGGGTTTGGTCAGCCGCTGACGATCAGATCCGCTTCGCGCTCACGATCTCGATCGGCGGCACGAGCTTTTGGGCGCCCATGCCTCCGTCCGAGGGACCGGTCTTGGACTTCCAGATGGCCCGCACCACGTCCATGCCGCGGATGACCTGCCCAAAGGCGGCAAAGCCCTGGCGATCGGGATTGCGCCTGCCCCCGAAGTCGAGCTCCGGTTGATCGCCGATACAGATGAAGAAGGCGCCGGCCGAGCCCGTACCCGGCGCGTCGCGTGCGGTCGAGATCGTCCCATCGCGGTGATGGAGTCCCGTCTTGTTCGTCGGCTCGTGCGGGATCGGCGGCAGGAGTTTCTTGTCATCCATGAGACCACCCTGGATGACGTCGATCTTGACCGGATTGATGTCATTGTCCGGTCGCACGGTGCGATAGAACGCGCCGCCGTCGAAGAGCCCTCGATCCACATACTTCAGGAAGTCACCGGCCGAGATCGGTGCGCGCGCCAGATCGACGGCAAGCTCGATGGGGCCAAGCGCCGTCGTCAGCATGACGCGCACACTTCGCCGCGACCGTCGAGCGCCACTTGCCAACAGTGGCAGGCTGACACCCCAGGAAGCCATGCCGACGAGTACCGTCCGACGGGACGATCCCGATCCCCTCGATTTCGCCGCCATTCAACCCTCCGCGATACTCGCCCGTCGCCCCAAGGCCACCAAGTCGGCGCTCTCGAGCACGCGCTTGGCGCCGCCCTGGCGCGCGGTGACGATCATCGCGCGCCCGAGTTCTTCCGTGGTGATGACACCGTTCGGCCAGAGCCATTGGAAGATCGGCCACAGAGGTGCTACCAATGTGAGGAGCACAGCACCCCCCGGCGCCTTCGAGCGTTCGCCATGCATCGGGCGCAGTGCGCCCAGGCGGATCATGACCGCCCGCGGCAGAAGGGCCAGCAGATCCTGTTCCGTTCGGCCCTTCACGCGCGCCCACATCGATTTGCCGCCGGTGCCCAAGCCCGAAACATACAGAAAACGCAGCGCAGGATTGGCCCGCGCGAGCAAGCGCGCCCAACCCATCGTGAGGTCGTAAGTGAAATGGGTGTAGTCGGCTTCGGACATGCGCACGGAAGACACACCGAGGCAGAAGAAACACGCGTCGTAGCCGCTCAACTCGCGCGCATCGACGTCAAGGTCGAACATGTCTGCGCGGATGAGATCGCGCAGCTTCGGATGCGAGACACCACAAGGCTTGCGGCCGATCGAGAGGACGGACGCCACCTCGGGATCAAGGAGACATTGGCGCAGGACGCCGCGCCCCACCATACCTGTCGCGCCGAAGAGGACCACGTTCATGATGTATCGAGTATTACACCATGACCGAGCGTCAAAAGCCCGTTGCCGGGGGCGGCGACCGTCAGATTGTCTGCGCGCTGACGCTCAGGTGAACAAGCGCTTGAGCAGCGCCCAGAACCCCGACAACCCGCCTCCCAGGGTACGCCACGTCCAGGGCTGCTCGAACGTCTCACCGGTGGTCAGGTCGGGCACGGTCAGTTTGCCTTTCGTGCCGAGCGGGGCGAACGACACGATGTCCGTCTGCAGAGAGGAGGTGCCCTGATAGCACCGACGATAGCTTTTTTGCTCCATCACGGCTTCGATGGCGTTGCCCGTTGCGGTCGTAATGGCAAACCGGCATGAATCGGCGTTGGGCAAACGGACGTCAATCCACTGCACCCGCAAATTACGGGCGCCGTCCTTACCCTCGGTGACCCGAGCCTGCTCGCGCTTCATATCGCCCTTTTTCTGCTTCGCGCCGTCGAGCACCTGCGGACCCAATCGCATTGAAGATGCAGCTCCTCGATGAGTTGCGCGCAGCCGGCGTCCGAGCCACGGGCTACGATCGACCCGGCGTCGAAGGCATTGATGCAGACCTTCCCAAACCAGTGCCACCACGCGTGCGCGATGTCCTCACGCGACACCGGCGTCCTTACGAGCATCCCTACTACTGGGCCGGCTTCGTCGTCTCCAGCAGCGAGCTGCCGATCGAGGAGACGCTGGCTCGCCGCTGATCAGGTGAACCCAATGCCCGTCGCACCCAAGAGGCGGCCGAAATTAAACTTAATGCAAGAATGAGACCTGAACTCTCGACTCTGAGAGCTGTCCGTCGTATGGTCGCGCCCGTGATCACCGTGACGCCAAACGGTCGATACAGAGCATCGCCGTGCCTGCGCGAGAACGGGAGACGGCGCATTCATATAAGTACGATTTCGAGGCGGCCGGGGGCTATATCGTGGTGGAGTCGAATGACTGCCTGAGCCAGCAGAAGTGCACCATGATCGGTCGCTATGGCAAGTCCGAAGATATCAGGGGCTTGGCTCAACTCTTCACGACCTTGGTGCCCTTCGGGCTCCTCTGGTGGGCCGCCATCCGGCTGCTCAGCGTATCCCCGTGGTCCGCCATACTGCCATTGCCGTTCATCATCCTCTTGACCGTGCGGGTCTTTGGACTGATGCACGAGTGCGGCCACGGCAGCCTGTTCCGCAGCCGCTGGCTCAATCGCCTGGTCGGATTCCTTCTCGGCGTCATGTCGGGGATGCCGCAGTATGTGTGGTCTCAGCACCACAACTATCACCACGCGCATAACGGCAACTGGGATAAATATCGTGGTCCCTACACAACACTCTCGGTCGACGAGTATGCGGCGCTGAGCCATGCGCAGCAGGGCTTCTATCGGTTCAAGTGCAGCTTGGGCGCCGCCCCGATCGTGGGTTTCATCTATTTGATCTTCAATCCACGCTTTACCTGGATAAAGGGCAGCATCGGGCTGGTGATCCACACGTTGCGGCAAAAGCTGGCGCACCCCGGCGTCTCGTTACAGGCGCATGCCGCGACCTACCAGAGTCGCTACTGGAAGTCGCCGAGAGAATACCGGCACATGCTGTGGAACAACCTCGTGCTGTTGAGCGCCTGGGCATTGATGTGCTTCGAGTGCGGCGTCGCGAATTTCTTCTGCATTTACGTGCTCACCGTATCGATCGCGGGCGGCGCCGGCATCGTGTTGTTCACCGTACAACACAACTTCGAGCATTCCTATGCGAGCGACGGCGAGCACTGGGATCAGGACAGCGGCGCAATCGAAGGCACCAGCCACCTGATACTGCCGCGCTGGCTGAACTGGTTCACCGTCGATATCGGCTATCACCACATCCACCACCTGTCCGCCAGCATTCCGAATTACCGCCTCGCCAAGTGTCACGACGAATATCAACACTTGTTTGCGGGCGTCACCCGCTTGAGGTTGCACGAGGTGCCCGGCGCCCTCAAATGCATTCTGTGGGACAGGAACGCGCGGCGAATCGTGTCAGTGGCGGAATACCGGCAGCAATCGTGGCGCGACTTGGCCGCGCACTGAGACCGGTCGACGCGGTCAGCTGGATTGCGGGCGGTAGTGCGCGACGATGCTGTAGCGAACGCTTACTCCGCAAGGCCCCTTCACCAGACCCGGACGAGGACGCATGCCTTTGCAGTCGAGCGTCCCGTCCGCATGCGAAGATGCGTCCCGCATCACTGAATTAACGACTTCAGAGAGATCGAACGAGCCGTCGCAGTCGGCGTGGGGGCAGAGGAACTCGAAGAACGCACGTGCTCCGGGATGTACTGCGTGCGATTGCCCGCCCGGCGGTGCCGCTGCAGTGTCGCGAAAAGTCAGATCCACGCAGATCCGTTCCACCCCGGGAAAGGCGCTGCGCAGCGTCCGCGCGGCGGCTCGGTCGCGCAGCCATCGCTGCCGATGCATCTCGTATACGGAACCGGCGGGCGCGCGTGAGGAGGCTGGCATCAGCTTGTCCGCCGTGCGAGTTCCCGCTTCAGCGCCGTAATACGCGCTCGCAGCTCCACGTTCTCGGCCGAGGAGGTCAGCCATCGGCCGCCCATGTAGAGGGCGAGTACCGCCAAACAAACGATGGTCACGGCTGTCACGTCGCTACCTCGGCGGCTTGCCGCGCGATGGATCAACACCGCGTGGCGTGCGATCCAGGCCTTCGACCTTCGCGGCGAATGCCTGCAGGCACTCCCTGGAACAGACCACGGCGGCGGGCTCCTGATCATCGAGGGCACCCCGATTGGGGTGGCAGGTCACACGGAAATGCGCGTGCGGGCGATGCTCGTCTTCCGTGCCGATGTCGCGCTCGCAGACATCGCACGTGAGTACGAGGATTTCTTCGGGCTTGCGGAAGAGTCCTGTCTTGCGCGATCCCATCGTCAGTGCCCCGCTACGCACACCGGCCGCTAAGGCTGGGCAATGGCAGCGGTTCCGTGCGTCGCGGCTTCCGTCTTGGCCGCGGAACGTCGGCGCTGCTCCTCATGCATCTGCTCGAGCGCCAGGCCTGTTGCGGCCGCAATGATTCCGAGTGCCGGGTGATTGGAATCGAGTGGCAAGGTCAAGCCGTGGCGGCGCTCCCAGATCGTGATGCGCTGCGAGGGTGTGTTGCGTCCGGATATCTGCTCCAGGACTTCCTGTTGCTTGCGCTCGAGCTCCTGTTGCCGTTCCTGCGCGATGCGCGCCCTATGGTCTGCAACGAGATTTCCGGCTCCCGAGAGCGGCAGCGGATCATGGCCGCGGCCGGCGAAGAAATCGAATGACATGGACCCTCCTCGAGTGCTGACGTATGGTCGCGCGCCGCGGCTTTCTGATGGGCACAGCGGTATGTGCAGTTGCCACCCGCCTCAGCCGGCTTAAATCGCAACCATGGCGCTACGGAACCGTGCGCTCAGGACGTCGAGCATACTCCTCTTGGCGCCTCGCCGTGCAAAATAAAGCCCACATGGGGCCTGATCTGTGCGTTACTGCAGCCTGCACACGTTGAAGATGCGCCGGGGCGGCGATGTTCCGCGCCGGCGAGGAATGGTGACTCATGAGCGACGACGGCATTCAAACGGGCTGGCAGCGTTTTCTGGAGAGATTACGACGACTGTGGCCAAAGCACAGTGACGGCAGAAACCCGCTTCCGGTCTAACTCACAGCAGCGCTTCGAGCCTTCTCGAGAGGCAAGCAAGATGTTTACCGCGCAAAAATGCGAGCTGGGCAAGGACGCCGGTAAATGGTTCGTCGTTGCAACCCAACCCGGCGGGCTCACACACCGGATCGGCTACTGCGCTCGGGGCTGCCCAGGGCACGAGTCGAGTCTTGCGGCACTCACGCATCATCTGCAGTTTCAGCTGGACCGGGAAACCGACCTCTGGCTGGAGCGGCGGCAAGCTGACGCCTGCGAGATCTGCGGCACCCCCACCAAGCTGCGGGCGCGACTGGGACGAGACACCAAGCCGAACGTACTGTGCGCGGACCACCAGTCCTCGAGCAGCCTACAGTTGCTCTTTCAGCGACGCACCGCACCGCCCAACGGTGTTCCGGAAGTGACAAGCGCGTCGAGTTGAGTGAAAGTCTCGCGCATCCCGCGTTCCATTCCGGAAGCGACGACGCCCTCTAACGCGTCCTTGCTCGGGAACAGGCCTCGAGCAGAGGCCGTGGGTGTTAGTCGGACCGCTCCGCGGCAGGGCTGATGCAATAGGGCCATCCGCCTGTAACCGCGCCAAGAGAGCGCGCGGGCGATCCGGATCCACCGGCTTGGTGAGGTGCATTGCGAACTCCGCGTCGAGGGAGCGGCGCTTGTCGTGCTCCTGACCCCAGCCCGTGTAACCCGAGTCAGGCCCGCGGGCGAATTCAGGCACCGGAAAGCTGGTTCCTGCACTTGGCTTTCATGAGCGAGAAGACGGAGCCCGTCGCCGATACAACCACAATGCGTCTGGAGTCGCGAGTATGCGCACGAAAAGCGGCCGCTGGAACACGAAACTCAACCAGATCAGTAAGCCTAGAACCACGATGCTCGTGTGAACGCGCCTTGCCCGGGTGGCTCATTGGCCGTGAAATACCTTGACCGCGGCTTCCGACGGCTGCTTCACCTTGGCCTACGGAGCAATGAAGTGTGACGCGCCACTCACTAAAATTCTGCTTCCTTTAAAGCGGTCGGTTTACCCCTACACACAACGCACTAATCTGGCGCTCTACCTATTCGAGCACTTGGGGTCAATGCCATGGCGCAACGCATCTCCCGCGAGGACGGAGTGGATCCGGATCCCACCCTGCAGCGTCGGTTGCGCCGGCTGGGTTTGGGTGATCGCGAGGACACCTGGATCGAGCGTTATATCCTGTGCAATCACCTCCTCAGCCCGCAGTCCGCCAAGCCACGGCAGAAATTCGAGGCCACCAGCCGCTTCATCCGCGATCTGATCGCGCATCGCTGGGCCAAGACACGCCTGGCCAGGGCGGACGCCAAACCCAAGCGTATCCACTACCTGTCGATGGAGTTCCTGCTGGGGCGTACGCTTCGCAACAACATGATGAACCTCGCCGCCGAGCCCATCGTTCGGCGCGCCATGACCGAGCAAGGCTGGGATCTCCAACAACTGATCGAAGAGGAACCGGATGCAGGGCTCGGCAATGGCGGCCTCGGCCGCCTCGCCGCCTGCTTCATCGACTCGCTGGCCACACTGCAATATCCGGCGATCGGCTACGGACTGCGCTACGAGTACGGCATCTTCCGGCAAACCATCAGCGACGGCTGGCAGCGCGAGCAGCCCGATAACTGGCTGCGCAACGTCGATCCCTGGGAGGTCGCGCGCCCGAGCAAGGTGTACGCGGTGCCCTTGAACAGCAAATTCGAGCTACAAGGCGCCGGCATCACCGTGCGGCGCAATCAACCATCGCATTTGCTCGGCATCGCTTACGATCGGCCGGTGGTGGGTTACGGCGCCCACTGCATCAACACATTGCGGTTGTGGGCGGCGGCTGCGCCGAATTCCTTCGATTTCGTCGAATTTTCTCACGGCGATTTCGCCGGCGCAGTCATTCAGAACGTGGCGGCCGAATCGCTCACGCGGGTGCTATACCCTGATGACTCCACTCTGGCCGGGCGGGCGCTGCGCTTCGTGCAGCAGTACTTCATGGTCAGCTGCTCGCTGCAGGATATCATTGCCCGCTTCCGGGAAGAACAGACACCCTGGTCGAGCTTGCCGGACTACGTGGCCATCCAGATGAACGACACGCACCCCGCGCTGTGCGTCGCCGAGCTGATGCGCATTCTTCTCGATCAGGCAGGACTTTCCTGGGACGAAGCCTGGGACCTCACGGTGCGCTCGCTGGCCTACACCAATCACACTCTGCTTCCCGAGGCTCTGGAGCGCTGGCCGGTCGAGCTCTTCGAAGTTTTCATTCCCCGTCACCTCGAGATTATCTACGAGGCCAACCACCGCTTTCTCGATGAGGTACGCCGCGTCTATCCTGACGATGAGGCACGCGTACAGCGCATGAGCCTGATCGAGGAGACCGCTATCAGAAGGGTGCGCATGGCGCACCTGGCGGTCCTCGGCTCTCATAGCACGAACGGCGTCGCCGCTATCCATTCGAATCTATTGCGCACCCACGTGCTACGTGATTTCAGCGAGATGTACCCGGCTCGCTTCAACAACAAGACCAACGGCGTCACCCCACGGCGCTGGCTGCAGCAGGCGAATCCTTATTTATCGGAGCTGATCACCCGGACAATCGGACCTGATTGGATCACCAATCTGGCCGAGCTGCGCCTGCTGCTGCCGTTGGCGGATGACAGCGAATTTCGTGCCGAATTCCGCGACGCGAAGCGGCAGGCGAAAATCGCTTTCGCGAACTGGCTCAAGGCGACTGCGGGAGACGTCATCGATCCGGACTCGATCTTCGATGGTCAGGTCAAGCGCATTCACGAGTACAAGCGCCAGCTTTTGAACATCCTGCATGTCGTCGTATTGTACAACCGCCTGCGGCACGATCCCGAGCGGGAGATTACACCGCACACCTTTTTATTCGCCGGCAAGGCGGCGCCGGCCTACCATCTCGCCAAGCTCATCATCAAGCTGATCAACAGCGTCGCGGGCACCGTGAACGGCGACCCCCTCGTGCGCGGGCGCCTCAAGGTGCTGTTTCTGCCCGAGTACAACGTCAGCATGGCCGAAAGGCTCATTCCGGCGTGCGATGTGTCGGAGCAGATATCCACGGCCGGCTTCGAAGCGAGTGGCACGGGCAACATGAAATTCATGATGAACGGAGCGCTGACGATTGGCACGCGCGACGGGGCCACCATCGAAATGGCAGAGGAAGCCGGCGAGGAGAACTTCTTTCTCTTCGGTCTCACCGCCCAGCAGGTGGCCGACAGCGCCGGCTGGTACGACCCCAATTGGCATTACGCGCATGAGCCGGAGACACGCGAAGCGCTGGACCTGATTGCCTCCGACTATTTCAGTCGCAACGAGCCTGGCGTCTTCGATCCGATCCGCGACACCCTGCTCAGGCATGGCGATCGCTTTCGCCACCTTGCGGACTTGACGGACTACGCCCGGGCGCATTGCGATCTGAGCACGCTCTATCTGGATCAGGACGCCTGGGCGAGACGCGCCATCATCAATGTGGCGTGCTCAGGAAAGTTCTCCAGCGATCGCACCGTCACCGAGTACGCGAACGAGATCTGGGGCCTCAAGCCCTCGCCAGTGGGGTAAGTCAGACCCTACGCCCAGCGGCGTGCGGCACCGTTCAAACCAATCCGTCCGGCCGGCATCTAATGGCCAGGAAGAGCTCGTGTCCGCCCCTCCAGCAGCCCATCGATCGCTGCAACCTTCCGCGGACCACCGTGTTCTTGGGGCAGAACTGAGGAGAATTCATCATGAGTCACATCCAGAAAGCCACCGCCGCCGCAATCGCCCTCACCATCACTCTGGTCGGTGCCATGCTCGTGAACGCACCCATGGCGCTTGCCGATTCACAGCAGGTCGTGGCGCACGCCCACCAGGGGAATGCGGGCTGTCTGCATCGCTTCGCAGCCGAGCTGCGGCACGCCACCTCATCCGCGCGGGTCTGAATCAGCCGACAAGTCCGCACGGCGGGAGATTTTTCATGCGCAAAGCGATTCCATTGTTGGCCGGCCTTGCGTTGCTGGTTGTTACAGGCGCGGCGAGCGCCGAGCCATGCCGTTACAGCGCGCCGCGCAATATGGACCTCGATGCCACCGCCCTGAAATCACTGCTGCTCAATCTGGGTGCGACAGACGCGCACATCCAGGGAGTGGCCGGCCTATCCAAGATCGAAGTCCGTGGCACCGCATGCGCATCGAATGCGCAATGGCTGGACGATCTGAGAATCGACGCCGCCCGCAACGGCTCAGAAGCCACAGTCACGGCGCGGACGGGGGATCACGGGAACACCTTCAACACGTTCGGCTTCTCGCGCTACGCATACATAAAGCTGTCCGTGAACGTGCCTCCCCAACTTGCCGTTGCGATCGCCAGCGGGTCAGGCGATGTGGTCGCCGAGTCGCTCGAATCGCTCGACTTCCATTCCGGCTCGGGAGACCTGAAGGCCAGCCAAATCCACGGCGCACTGGCTCTGGAACTCGGCTCGGCGGACGTCGATGCGCATGGCATCGGCAACGTGGACTTGCATAGCACCGGTTCCGGTGATGTGACCGTCAGCGATGTACTTGGGGAAGTGCGAGGGGGCCATGCCGGATCCGGAGATCTGAATTTCAGCGACGTTCTGGGGTCAGTGTCGCTCGGGTCTGTCGGCTCGGGGGATCTACGACTCGAGCGCATCGGCGGCAATGTTCAAGTTGACGCCATCGGCTCCGGCGACCTGATGGTTGATGATGTGGCCGGAAATCTCGAGGTCGGCGCAACCGGCAGCGGCGATATGAGCTATCACGGCGTCAAGGGGACCGTGCACGTACGGAGCGAGGGCGACTGAGGGGGTGGCCACGGCCCCAGCCTCAGCCTCAGGACGAAACAGCGGGGTGCTTCCGCGCCGCGAGCCGAGCGCGACAGTAGGCCGTCACCTCATTACTGGCGCGGACCAGCTCGGCACATTCGCGCGGCGTCAACTCCCTCACGGGAACGCACCTGCCGGTGGTCGGCTTTCTCATCGTTTGCATCTCAACATCTCCTCGGCCAAGGGGCAGCGCTTGCCACCACCACCTTGTTAATCAACTATTTGCAGCGCTTGCCCACCTCGATCCCAGTCTCACTCAGGCAGATTCCTGGCACACCCCATCTCAGCTGGTTCGACAGACATCGGAAAGATGGCGTCCGGTAGGCTGAGCCGGCCGATCAATGACCGCCCGCCATGCAGACGGGGCTCCCAGATCATAAATCCTACAACCATTGAGGGAATGCCATGAAGAGCTCGATCCGACCCCTGGTGGCCGCACTCGTAATGGGTGCTGCCGGTCTCTCACAGCTGCACCCCGCGCACGCTGGATGCGCTTTTGCGCCAGCGACGCTCAAGCCGAACGCCTGGAACCCATCGACGCAAGCTCCTGACATGCTGCACTTCGCCTACTTTCGACCCGGCGAAGAGCAGGGAGGCTTCCTGCTGACAGCGTATGACGGCGGCTGGCACTACGACGCGCCGATCGTCGGCATGTGGCGCTTCTTACTGGTGACGCCGGGCCCCAACGGTACCCCAGTGGTGGTGGATGACGGTTATGCGCAGTGGCATTCCGACGGCACCGAAATCCAGAACTCCGGCATGCATGCGCCGATCACCAGCAATTTCTGTCTCGGCGTCTGGAAGCAAGTCGGATCCAACTCATACAAGCTGAACCACCTTCCTCTCGCCTGGGACTCCAACGGATTGAATCCTGCCGCCGCGATCCGGCTCACAGAGACGGTGCGGCTCAAGGACAGGGATCACATGACCGGCACGTTCACACTCAAGGTCTACCCGTGGACCACCACGGATTCCCTTGACGCCTCAGGCGCCGCTGTGCAAACGGTTAGCGGCACGCTGACCGCGGTACGAGTGGACATCGACTCCACCGTGCCGGGCGCGCCGTAACATCGAAACTCGTATCTCGGAATAGAGACTGCCCGTGCGGATTACGGGCAGTCTCCCTCTTCGCTTCAGGGTCTCCGCAAGCGAGCATAGAGCTGTTGCGTCGAAAGCGACGGCGGGACGCTGAGACTCCGACTCAACGCTTCCTCGCAACGGTGATAGATCTGCCGCGCCTCTCCATGGCGATCTTGTGCGATGAGGCTCTGCATCAGGCGACGATAGACCTCTTCTGCAAGCGGCTCCACGTCGAGCACGCGGTGGTTGAGGTCGATGAGCGCTTCATACTGGTGTGATGCCTGGAGCAGGTCACTGAGCCGCGCCGCGCGACGCAGGAAAGTACCGCGCAGCCGTTCTCGCGGTGCCAGCATCCACGGCTCCGACTCGCCAGCGAACAATGGCCCGCGATAGAGCTGCAACAGACGCCGCACCTGCTCGGCAGGCGGCGGCGGATCTTGATCCTCGTCGGGCGCCGCCTCGAGCGCGAACGCATCAACCCAGACCATGCTGCGATTGAGCTGCACGCGGCCCTGGGTGAGCACGATGGATTCCTTGCGCAGCAGCATCTTCCGCAACCGATGCAGCGCCAGATCGAAGGCGTTTCGGGCCGCATCGCCGTCCAGGTCGAACCAGTAACGATCGATCAGAGTGTCGATCTCGCATCCGCCTTGGTGGACCAACAGCGCCTTGAGCAGATTGAGCGGCCGGTGCTGTGCCTTGCCGGAGATGAGCAACGGCTTCTCACCCACATAGACCTGAAACGATCCCAGCGCCTCGATCCGAACGCTCCACGGCCACCCGGGCACATCGCCAGCCGGGGGCTGCAGCCCTTGTTGACGAATCAGCCAGCGGCAGTAGTCAACTTCGATACCCTGCTGCAGCGCATACGGGACGACGCGGGGCAGAATACGCGACGCGAGGTGAAATCCGCAGGCAAGCCCCTGAGCGCGGCCCACGGATAGGGCGTCGTGCAGCTCCCTGTCGGCGTCGTACCGCTGCCCCTTTTCCAGTGCGATCGCTGCGCTCAGCAGGGCGATATCGAACTCCATGATGGGCATGGGCAGCGTGCCGATAACGTGTCTCGAGCGGGACACGCATGCACCGGCCTCGTCCAAGCGGCCGGCTGCCCAGTGAATTTCACCCATGGCAGCCAGTGTCCAGGACTTGGCCAGGACATAGCCGGCCTGATCGACGATGTCGTACGAGAGCTGCATGTCGCGTTCAGCCGCGGACAGATCGCCGTGTACGAGTTGCACGATTGCCCGGTCATAGGCGTAGAACGCCCTCGTCAGGGGCGGGGCCTGCCTGAACAGCGGCTCCAGCCGTGCCAAGCGCTCCAGCGCCTCGACGGTCCGCCCTTCACAGTCAGTCGAATGGATCTTCGAGAGCTCGAACCGTGCGGCGAACGACGGCAGGCCGTTGTCCTGCGCGATCTGCACTCCCTCATTGAGCAGCTTGTGAGCCAGCTCCAGATCCCCGCTCATAAGAGACGTTGCCGTACGAAACCAGAGAAATTGCAGGCGCAACGCCGGTGGCAACGTATGGGCAACGTCCTCCAGCCCGAATTCGGGCGCGAGCTGACGCCAAGTGATCAGATCACCCGACACCGCAAGGTGACTGACCAGCGCCGCACCTGCTGAGAACCGACTATGGAGGTCCACCCCCGCGTGCAACAGGTCGATCATGCGCCTTTGGCAATCCTCCAGGCTGCGGTGATCGGGGCGCGCGGATACTACCGCGGAAAACAGGCCCGTCAGCACCATCAGCTCGACGCTCGGCGATGGGAAATCCGTGCGCCGATCCAGCAGCGTGAGCAGAACATCGATCCAAGGTCGCATCTGGCCGAAGTCGGAGAACCCGAAGAGATGGACTTGCAACAGCGCGGCGATGGAGAGCATCTGGCCGAGGGCATCATCAAGGTCTGCGAAGCGTCGATAGGCCCGCTCCAGAGTACCGGCGGCTTCCGGAAAGGCGATCGCCATCCGCGCCATGCCGTGCCAGTACGTGAGCCACGGCCACTCCGGCGCTCGTGCCGCGGGCAACGCGTCAATCCAGTCCGTCAGGGTCTTGTAGCGCCCTTGCTGCGCGAGGGCTGGCGCCTGCCGCTGAATCAGGCCCGCAGCTTCCGACCAGCAACACGCGCGCAGCAACAGCTCGATCGCCATCTCAGGCTCGTTCTGGCGCTCCAGGATCTGCGCGGCACGCCTCAACAGCGATTCCTGCTCTGCGCGGCTCCACTGTGCGGCCGCACGGCGGCGCAGCAGCTCCCGAAGCAAGGGATGATAGTGATAGCTCCCGGAGGCGGGCCGTTGCAGGGTGAAAGTGTTGGTGCGCACCAGCGAGTCAAGGATCGCACTCGCGTCCTCGCGCCCGGTGAGCGCCTCGGCGACCGGCACTGTGATGAACTGCAGACAGGCCGTTTGCAGCAGGAACTGCTGAATATCGGGACCGAGGCGCTCGAGCACCTCCGAGGTCAGGTAGTCGAAGACGTGCGGGGCGGCCGGCAAATCGACCGCGAGATGCCCCGCGGCCGTCTCGCTTCCCGCGCGCAGCATCGCCACCAGGCCGACGGCCCAGCCCTGGGTGAGCTCGTACAGCGATTTCGGGTCTGGGCGCGGCGCGTCCGCCGGCAGCTGCCGCCCGACGATCTCCTCAACCTCCTGCAGCGTGAGCTTGATCTGCGTCCATCCGAGGTGGCCCACTTGTTCATTGGCCAGCAGCCTGCTGACATTGCTCGGCGGCTCTCCGCGGCTGAGGACCACGCAGATGATACCGCGCGGCAGCTCCTCGAGGGCCAGCGGCAGCAGCTCATGGAGGGCTGCCTCCGCCGGAATATCCTGCCAGTTGTCGAACACGATGAAGCCCGGCGCCGGCAGTCGCGCACAGAACTCCCGAAAGAAGTTGCGCACGAAGGTAGGCAGCGCGCCATACAGCTCGGGTGCCAACATCGGCAGCGGCGCGCCTGTCGGCGGTGTCCTCAGCGCAGGCGATCGTGAAAGGAAATGGAAGAAGGAACCAGTGTCGGCATCGCCTTCATCACACTGGTACCACACGACGGTCGCCCCGCGCGACTGCAGCCAGGTTGCTACCGTCGTGGTCTTGCCGGAGCCGGCAGGCGCCGAGAGCCAGATCAAACGCCGATCACAGAGGCTATCGAGATGCGCGAAAAGACGCGCACGCGCGTGGCTGCTCGACACACGCGGCCGATCGATCTTCGCGAGCACCGGCAACACTGGGCCTGCGGGCGCGGCGCGTGATCCGGTTTTCTTGCGTGTTCGGTTGGCGCTTCTCACGGAGCCAATCCAGGCAGCTTGTCAGCAGTGCGGTAGCGCGCCTCCAGGCGAGGGCTTCGGCAGTGCTGTAACTACCGGAGCATAGCGCCTGACACGATGAACAGCATGCTGAACGTACCGGGGCTTGCGAATCAATCACTTACGAAGCTCCTCTCGGCATTCCCCCCAAAGCTCTCAGTCCCGCCCTATCGCTCCGGCGATCCGTAATGAGCACCAGGGCAATGTCGAGGTAAAGACGATCGCCTTATAGCGCGGCGCGGCCCCCGGCCGAACGCACCGCGGCCTGTGAACCATTGCCACCCTCAGCTGTCAGCTAAAGTGTAAACTGTCGGCTAATCTGTCGGGTCCATATCTCGGGGTGATCATGGGAATGAAATGGGCGCATGCGCCCGTCTTCTGCGCGCTAGCACAGGTACGCCACAACCCGGTGTGGCAGATCGGGGAGTACCTTCCGAAGATCCAGGAGGCCTTGCGCCAGATTGGCTATCCAGACGCGCGTATGGAGTCCCTCGCCCTGGTGCGCCTGCCACCACCTCCGAAAGAGCCCGGCGCGCCACCTATGCCGCCGCGCTTCGAGCAGGTCCCGCGCATCGTTTGCGCCGACCGCGATGGGACGCGTGCCTGTGTCGTCGACCCGGACAAGCTCACCTATTGGATGAGCGAGTACGAGACTTTCCAGGGCTTCAGGGACGGGTTTTTCGAAGCTCTCGCCTCGGTCCAGGCGATTCTGAAGCTCGAGTACGTCGACCAGATCAGCGCACGTTACCTGGATGCCGTGGTTCCGCCGAGTGGCGAGCCAGGTCTATCCGATTATCTGGTGCCTGAAGTGTTGGGCCTCACGCCGCATATCACGCATCGCGTCACGATCCGCCACGCCGAGTGCCTCGTTCAGTTCCAAACCGAGGACCACGTCGAGGTCAATGCGCGTACGCGGATACAATCCGGACGCATCGCGCTGCCGCTCGACCTCCAACCCCTTGCCGTCCGTATCGCGGAGCGTTTCACCACGATCAACGGCGTGCATGCGATCCTGGACACTGACGCCTTGTATCGGAATCGCCAAACATTTGAGATCGAAACCCTCCGCACGCTGATGACCAAGCTCCGTGAAGCAGTGGGAATCGCCTTCGATGCGACGGTGACGCCACACGCCCGCGCTGCCTGGCAAAAGTAATATCCGAGGAGATCGTCATGGCCCTTCAGGAAAGAGTTCTTCATCACAATTGGTCCGGCACGTCGTCGGCTCGGTACTTGCCCTTACTGGCATTCGGCATTGCGACTTTGGAAGCCCCGGCGACGCTTCGCATTCAGCTCTATGAGACCGGGAACACCGGTGGATTGCTGCCGTTCGATACCAGCCTCCAGCTCTCCTCAACATCCGTCGACAACATTTTGTACGACGACGATGACATCGATGCGACGCACACCAGTGCCGGCCAACTCGATTTCATCCGTTCGACCACCCGGCTTTCGGTCACCGAGCTGGCCCGGGTCTTTTCAGTCACCCGCCAGACTGTGCACGAGTGGTGCCAGGGGGCGCCGCTCGCACGCCACAATGCTCAGAAGCTCGACAAGTTCGCCGCTGCGATGGCGGCCCTCCTGGACGCTGCGGGAAGCGTGACGGTCCAGGATCTGCGCCGCTCTGTACGAGGGGGACCCTCTTTACTTGACACGGTTCGAGCGGACGGAGACGTCTCGACGACCGCACGCAATTTGATCGAGACGCTCGCGCGCGAAGCAGCCCAGCGTCGGCGATTAGCGGCGCGTTTCGCGAACCGGCAAACACCCGCTCTCGAGCCAAGCGACTTCGGGAGACCCCACCTCAAGGACGAGGACTGAATGCCGAGTGCCGATAGCGAACGAAGAACTTCGTGGAGTCAGGAGCAGATCCTGACTCCCGAAGCGGCGCTCGCATTTCAATCTGGTCACTGAAGAAGAACTCGCGAGCAGGTTCCCGCTCGTCATCACGCACGACTGTGACCTCGCCGCGGCGCTCGACAGGGAACCTTCCGCAGAAATCCTGATCGGTCGGTCCATCGACAGATTGGGATCGGCAACGAATGCCAAAGTCGCTCGTCGCCTCGAGCTCGCCCTGCAGAGTGAGACGGGATCTCGAGCCGTGGAGCTGCTAGCGCCGGACAAGCGCACGATACAGAAAGAAGCGCTCTTCGAGTACGCGCCGCGGAAGGATCTCTGGCTCGCCCCCTCAGATCGCCGCATTCTCCAGAGGTGGCTTGCCGCCCGTTACCATCGCGCCGCCTTCCCGGAAGCGTTCGAAGACCGGTTGCGGACCAAGATCGGTCGCCGTACGGTGGTCGAACATATCGAATCGATCTTGGATGACGGGCGTGAGTGGATTCGATGCCTGCTCTTCGAGTTGGACGACGGTGAGGTTTGCGAGCGTAATGGACCTGATGATCTCTATCGACTCGGAATCACTGTCCTCTACGTCAGCGCATCGGACGAACCGAAAGCCTACGTTGCCGCATGCGCGGCAGCCGAAGCCCTCGAGAAGGTTTTTGCTCAGGCGTTCGAGCGCCAGGGCGGAGCCCGACAGTACATCGACCTACGCTACTGCGATCCCATTTCTGACAACGTCCTCACCATTCCAAGACCGCGAAAAGCTCTCCGAGTGGCGGCTGGAGTATTTGAGCCTGGCGTCTGATCCGCCACAGCCCATGGTGTCCGAGTAATCGTAAGCGTCATCTGTCGGCCGTCCTACACTCTTGAGAAGGAGTGACTGAGGATGGTGTCTACTTGTTTTTTGGCGCGGGCTAGTAGCGTGACTCATAAATAACGGAACATGTATAATGACGCATACCTGGGATAGCCCGAGGAATCAGGCATGCGACAGACCGAACTGAGCTTGAGCAAGCGAGATCGTCGGATCGTGGATGAGTTCCGATCCAAGGGTCTGCATCGGGCGCGGGAGTTCAATCGCGCCCACATGCTGGCGGCGCTGGATCGGAAGCTGCCTGAGCAGCAGATCATGGAGGTGCTGAAGGTCGGACGCACGGCGCTGTGGCGGACACGCACGGCATACCTGCAGGGTGGCTTGGAGTTTGCGCTCCATGATGAGGCACGACCGGGCAAGCCCAAGCAGTACCGGGCGGAGGTCGAGGCGCAGGTGACGGCGCTGGCCTGCTCCACGCCGCCTGCGGGAGCACAACGCTGGACGGTGGCGCTACTGACCGAAGTGGTGCGGCGCCAGGGGCCGATGAAGAGATCAGTCGAGAAACCGTCCGGCGGATTCTAAAAAAAACCTCCTCAAACCCTGGCGAAAGCTGATGTGGTGCATTGGCGAACTCACCGAGGAATACCGCCGGCGCATGTACGAGTTGCTGGATCTGTATGCTCGGCCGCACGATCCACGCGAGCCGGTGATTTGCCTGGACGAGAAGTGCAAACAACTGCTGCGCGAGACGCGGCGCCCCTTGCCGGTCAAGCCTGGAACGATCAGCCAAGCAGGACTACGAGTACGAACGGGCCGGCACCTGCAATCTCTTCGTCGCCGTCGAACCGCGCGGTCAGCGTCGCTTCGTCCAGGTCACCGCCCGACGCACCAAGGTGGACTTTGTCTCCTTCGTCTGCCGTCTGCTGCGCAGCGGCTATACTCGGGTGCGCAAGGTGCATCTGGTCTTGGATAACCTCAACACGCACATGCGCGAGAGCTTCGAGGAAGTGCTGGGGATCAAGCACGCGGCGATCCTGCTGCGCCGAATCGAGTTCCATTACACTCCCACGCACGCCAGCTGGCTGAACATGGCCGAGATCGAGATCGGCGTGCTGCAGCGTCAGTGCCTGGCCCGCTGTACCGCCGAGCCTTCCGTCCTCGCGAGCGAAGTGGCCGCCTGGCAGAGGCGCCGCAACGCCGCCCGCTGCGGCATCGACTGGACGTTCACACGTCGGGATGCGGATCGGAAGTTGCAACGACATTATGTTTCGTAATTAACGTGTCGACGTACTAGACACATCGTCCAGAAATAGATTGATGTCCGTATTAGGGAAATGCTAACGCTTGCTCGCCGACAACTTTTGTGTCGCATCCGCAATTGCGACAGCGGAGTGGCTCAGGCCTTCGTTCTTCGCTTCTGTCTCAAGAGCTATCACTGCCTTTACTGTAACTGCTTGTAGCCGGACCCTACGTCTACCACCAGAAAAAAGTACCCTGCCCTTTCTTGTAGGTCTCAAGTCGTACGGTGTATCCGTGGAGGAGTTGCGGATTGTCCGATATCTTCACTTCCACCAATATCCGCCCGTTGTAACCGTCTGAAAATTTGAAATCCACTGGTCCACCGCCCGCTCCGGCTTCTGGCGTGATATCGACATTGTTAGCCCGGCAATAAGCATCAGCTACGGCAAGGAATACCAGTTGGCATGATGTTCTAGTAGGCGCTTTCCATTGTGCCATAGCGCTAGCCAAGGGTCGTTGTTCTCGATGAGGCTGATAAAGTGCTCGACTATCGCGTCGACAGGCAAGGTGCATGCTACCGAAAATGAGGCGCTTTCACGTTGGGAGGCGCCTCGATGGGGAGACATTTACGCAGTGCGAGACATCGCGCATTGATTGCTGCAATTGTAGAAGCCCGCAAAGCGACGGGCCTAAGTCAGCGGGAATTTGCAGCCAAACTGAGGCGGTCCAATAACTTCGTATGGCGGATCGAGGCCGGCGAACGTCAGGTCAGTGCTCGACTTCATCGAGATCGCCAGGGCCGCTGGGCTTGAGGCCGCCAAGCTGATGGAGCGTGTGACGTACCACTCTGCGCCGGCCCCATGACGACGGCAAAGCGCGGTCTCCAGCATCACCGACAGAGGCTCGCCTGCGATAGGAGGCTCTGCGCCAAGTAGCGCACCGTGGTGCACGCCTAACTAAACGAAAACGGCGGGCTTGTCTAAATTGGCGTGCGACCGGTGGTTACATTGGCGTTGGGCGGTGTCTGTGCAGCCTGCTGTGGCGGTAGCCGTAGAGCGCGTAGACCGCGGCACCAATCACTGTCCAGACCGCCAGCCGGATCCAGGTACTGGGCGGAAGCGCGACGATCATTGCAAGACAGACTGTTGCACCACCGGTGCACACCAGCCACGGGGCGGGTACCTTGAATGGACGGGGCAGCTCCGGGCGGGTGTAGCGGAGAACCAACACACCTATACAGACGGTAACGAAGGCCGCCAGCGTTCCGATCGACACGAGCTGTCCGAGCAAGCCGACTGGGAGCAGTCCCCCCATCAGGGCTGCAAATATTGCTGTCACGATCGTGCCGGTCGACGGTGAGCGGAATTTTCGATGGATTCTCCCGAAAACCGGCGGCAGGAGCCCATCCTGCGCCATAGAATAGAAGACGCGCGCCTGCGCCAGCATCTGCACCAGGATCGCCGACGTCATGCCGAAGATGGCGCCGAGCTTGACCGGAATACCGAGCCAGCGCAGCCGCGGATTGGAATCGAGCGCCAGGGCGATCGGTGCTGCGACATTGAGGTTTTTGTAGCTAACCATGCCCGTAAGCACGGCCGCGACCGCCACGTAAAGCAGCGTACAGATCCCGAGGCTCAAGAGCATTGCTATCGGCATGTCGCGCTGGGGGTTCCTGGCTTCCTGACTGGTTGTGGAGATGGCGTCGAAGCCGATGTAGGCAAAGAAGATCACTCCCGAAGCGGCCAATACGCCACTCCAGCCGTATCGGCCAAAACGGCCACCGTTGGTCGGAATGAAGGGATGCCAGTTTGCTTGATGAACGAAGCCAAGGCCCAGCACGATGAACATCGTCACAACCGCGACTTTCAGCGTCACGATGATGATGTTGAATCTGGACGACTTCCTCATCCCGGCATAGCAGATCGCGGCGAGAGCGGCGACGATGAGCACTGACGGAACATCGACGATCGCGCCAGAGCGCACAAGGTCGAGGCTGTTGGGCGAGACCTGCACGAAAGGCGGGGTGGAAAACACCCGGGGATATGGATGCCGAACTGTTCGAGCAGGCTGACGACGTATCCCGACCATCCGACCGAAACAGTCGGCCCGCAAACAAGTACTCGAGGATGAGATTCCAGCCGATGAACCAGGCGACTCCTTCCCCGAGCGTCACGTAGGCATACGCGTAAGCGCTGCCTGAAACCGGAATCATGGCCGCGAATTCGGCGTAGCACAGGCCCGCCAAAGCGCACCCAACGCCAGCAATGATGAACGACAGCACGAGCGCGGGACCCGCATACTCGGCCGCCGCCACGCCCGTCAACACGAAAATGCCCGTGCCGATGATCACACCGATACCCAGCATCGTGAGAGCGGGCGCCGAAAGTGTGCGGCTCAGGCGATACCCGACGGCGCCCCCTCCATCCCCTGAACCGATGTGGCCTACCGGCCTAGTCGCAAGCAGCTGACTTGTGAAGCTCAAATCCAAACTCCGATAGATGAGCTGAGCCGCGACGAGAGTAATAGTCGCGAATACGGTAAGCGATTATATATCGTGGTACAATTCATTGGTATCTATCTCTATCTTAGAGCGAAACTGAGACTTGGTGCATGCTCAAGAGAGCTCAGGTCGTCGTCATTGGAGCCGGGCCTTCGGGTCTTCTGCTATCCATCCTCCTGCGTCGCGAAGGCATCGAAACGCTCGTGCTGGAAAAGCATAGCCGCGACCATGTCGAGGCCCGCGTGCGCGCGGGAGTCCTCGAGCAGGGAACCGTGGACCTGCTCGTCCAGGCGGGCGTGAGTGATCGCTTGATGCACGAGGGTCTGGTGCACGAGGGGTTCAGTATCGCCTGCGAGGGCGAAGTGCATCGCGTAGATCTCAAAAGGCTGGCCGGAAGGTGCATGACCGTGTACGGCCAAAGCGAAATCCAGAGGGACCTTGACCGGGCGCAGGATGCAGCCGGCACGCCGGTTCTCTACGAAGCACAGGATGTCTCGCTCAGCGATCTGTCCGATCGCCCCCGAGTCGCATTTACACGAAACGGTAAGAGAACCGAGATTGCGTGCGACTTCATCGCGGGCTGTGACGGATTCCACGGCGCGTGCCGAAGTAGCATTTCGAGCCGAGCGCTAACTACTTATGAGCGCATCTACCCTTTCGGCTGGCTGGGGATACTCGCCGACGTGAAACCTGTCGATGACGAGGTCATGTACGTCAACCATTCGCGCGGCTTCGCCCTTTGCAGCATGCGCTCACGCTCCCGCAGCCGCTACTACCTCCAGTGCTCGCTGAATGAGTCCGTCGATGAATGGTCCGACGAGAGATTCTGGGACGAACTGCGCCAGCGTCTGCCGGAAAGCCACGCCAGAAGACTGATAACCGGTCCTTCGATCGAAAAGAATCGCTCCCCTACGAAGCTTTGTGGCCGAGCCGATGCGATTCGGACGGCTGTTGCTCGCGGGCGATGCGGCACACATCGTTCCACCCACCGGTGCAAAGGGCCTGAATCTCGCGGCCGCGGATGTGCAGATACTGCATCTTGCGCTCACGGAGTTCTATCGATCCGGAAGCAGCAAGCTCCTCGACGAGTATTCCGCGCGGGCTCTCGCCCGCGTATGGAAGGCCATGCGGCTCTCGTGGTGGCTCACTGAGCTGACCCATAAATTCGACCGGGACACATTCGACCGCAAGCTGCAGCTGGCGGAGTTCCAGCACTTGGCGCACTCGCATCTGGCCAACGCGAGTCTTGCCGAAAGCTACGCCGGCGGCCGCTGAGCATTCCCTAAGCTTTGCGGTTCCCCGCCCTCGTCTTCTGCTACGGTGTCGTCACACGCCGCATGATGGCTGCCGGCCAGAAATTGAGATACAGCACGAGCTGCACCTCGCCGCTCCGAGATCGGCTGAACACGGCGGTAAAATCCGACGGATACCCGCTCAGATGATAGATGTTGCGTCCGTCTGCCACCAAACGCACCGGTGGCATATTCGGCACACCGGCCGTGATGAGCAACTGCCCGCCGGGTTGAGTCACGTCCGTAAGACTTCCGCCCCCTGGCGCGGGTCCTAGGCGCCCGAACGCTGCTCGATAGGCCCCAACGACTTGCGCCGGCTCGAGCTTTGGGACAGCGTGCCCTTCCAGCGCCGCTTCCCGCGTGGCCAACTCCTGGCCGACCGATTCGAACGCGGCTCGCTCTCCGGGATCGATGCTGCGAGCTTCCAGGCGTATGATCGCCAGGCGCTCGGCAGCCAGCAGAGCCAGATCCGCGGGAATATGCACGCTGGGTACCACGCCCCGGCCTTCCCAAGCCGCCGTCTCGGGGTTCACGACGAATCCGTCCGGTATGAGAGCCCAACATCCATTGCCAAGAGATTCGAGACCGACGTTGGCGCCCCCCCGGTCCTCTCGCCGACAATCGCTCCGCGCTTGAACGCCTCAATATAGTACCCGAGCGCGTCGCCGCCGGAGAACGTCCGCCGCGACGTCAGGCAAAAGACAGGCTTCTGAGAGCCGTAGGACAACCTGCCCAATTGCGTTGTACTGGTCGCCGATACGCGCTCAGGGTTTGCCAGTGAAAATGATTGACGATATGGGCGCCGTGGAGCTGAGATAGCTCATATAGAAAGCGACCGTCTCGGGGTCCGCCCCTCCGTTCGCACGCAAATCGATAATCAGCGCATCGGTGTTGTGCAGAAACGCGAAGGCCGCTGCAATCGCAGCCTTCGCGAGTGGCGCGGGAGGCATGCCATTCACTTCCATGTCCCTATGTTTCCCTCGAGCATTTCCACACGGGACATTGCGCCGTTCATCATTTCCATCCCGGCCATCATCGCGCGCGCGATCGCGGAATCGAAGGCATCGAGGCCGGCGCGACCGCTGAACCAGACTCCGAAATGCTTATCAGGAGCAACCGCGTCGACGTCCGCGGTCAGGGCGCTGGCGAAGGCCGCGGGCGACTCGATGCCGTTGTAAGCACCTGCGGCAAGCCTGGCCCTGATGGCTGTTGCCATTTTCCCGCCGGTGGTCGCGTACGCGTAGTCCCGCGCAAGATCTTCTGCAAGTGCATTGGCAACAACCTCGCGTGTGACCGCATCCAGTTTCCCGTTCATGTGCCTCGCGCTCGGCGCAGGTGGGGTTTGCGCGGCCGGGGCTTCAGCCCCGATCCCCGTGAGCGCGAGTGCGGCGAGCACCGCAGCGAAAGCTCGATGAAACCCACCGTTGCGAGCCATATGCATTTGATCAGCCTCCGCGGCCCAACTTCGCAGGACGCTCTTGCGGCGTGCATTTCGATGCTAGACAATATCACCATTGATTGGTGAATTCATCTACACGTCGTCGATAGTCGGCCACACATATCCATCTGGATACTGACCACATCCCAATTCGAAATTGCTGTATCATCTTTTCACGACCCAGCTCCACGGCTGCGATTGAGTAATGGAGATGAGCATCTCTCTCCGCACTGCCGAGGATGCACTGCGCGAGACAAGCGAGCGCGGCCCATCGGTTTGCATCGTGTCCGGTGGCCATATCGATACGAAACACCTCTTGCAGATCCTCGCGGGAAGAACACCTGGAAGAAAAGCTCCATCATGAGACGAACCGCAACGCGAACGGCCGATGATGTGCCTGATACAATGACTCCGAACCGCCCTCACAGCTCTTCGGATATGACCTCAACCCGCCTATCCTATCTCTATCGAACGTCCTCGCCGAGTTCAGGGAACTGAAGCTCGCTCCTGGCCAATACTCGACGCTGGTCTTGATCAGCCTGAATCCAGGGCTCAGCCAGATAGACCTCGCCGAAGCAACAGCTCTCGACGCGTCCACGATCGTGCCGATAACAGAGCGGTTCGAGCAGCTCGGTTGGATCCGCAGAATGAGGCGACGCGACGATCGTCGCCTCTATGCTCTTCGCATTGCGCCCTTCGGTCAGGAAGTTCTGGACAAGGCGAAACCGCTGATCGCGGCCCGCCAAAGACGGCTCGCTTCAATCTTGAGCGCTGAAGAGCGGCGCGAATTGATCGATGTCTTGGCCAGAATCACCGGCGACACGAAGATATAGCCGCGGGGTTGGCGGTGTCAGCGCGTTGCGGTTACACTGCGACCCCGGTGACCACACGCAATAACAGTCCGGCGCGCCGAGACCGCGTAAATCCGCTCCAAAGCGCGCCCGATCCCGGGTAGAGCGTGATCCGCCGTCAGACTCCTCGGTGGGCAGCCCCTCGATCGACTATGGCCAGCTACCTGACTTGATCGGGTACCGAGTCCAAAAGGCGCATTCACGCCTCTTTCAAATGTTCGCGGACATGCTGACCGGCCTCAAAGTGGCGCCAGGTCAGTACAGCGCTCTGGTGCTGATCGGCCTGAATTCGGGCCTCAGTCAAAATGCCCTGGCCGATGCCTGCGGAATCGATCGGACGGCGCTCGTGCCTATTACACGCCGATTCGAGAGGCTCGGATGGATTCGTCGCTCGCGGCGCACGGAGGACAGGCGCGTGTACTCCCTCGAGCTCACTACTGAAGGGGAGCGAATTCTGGATCGCGCGTGGCCTTTGATTCAGGAGCACGAGCGACGGCTGACTGCCGGGCTTACCAGAGCCGAGGTCGACAGAGCGCGAATGCTCCTCGCCAGAATTGCCGATAGCGAGAACAAGCGCAACGGATAGCGCGTCGGGGACTGCCTCCCTGAATAACTTCGCAGAGGCTCTCGTACAATTGCAGGCTCGGGCATATCCGCGGATCGCATCGGCGACCTCTTCCATTAGGGCAGCCCAAATGTATCTCGTGGCCGCCCCTGGAGCCGCGGCCAGATGGAGAGCAGTCGCGTTAGAAGGGTTTCCGTAAGGGGCGCGCGTTCTGGTAGAAATGTCCCGCAGCTCCTACAACGGAGGCAGCTCAACGTCGAGAACAGCCGCCCTGCGCTCGGTACGAACCGCATGTAGGGCTTCATCGAGCGCGCCGTCCAGTTCTTCTGCCCGCACCACCCTCCGCCCGAATGCCCCCCCCGCCGCTGCCGCTATCGCGACGTAATCGGGCGCCTGCGCAAACGAAGCACCTATATCGGTCGATCTGCTTCCGTAACCAGAAGGGTGAACTGCCAGCATCGAGAGCTTTGGCGACTTCCAGCCCCCGTTGTTGTAGATGACTTGAAGAAACGGCGTCGCATATCTACGAGCCATCCAATGCACGCTCGAGGGAATGGAGAACATATAGGAGCCGTCACCCGTCAACGCGACCACCGTCTTCTCTGGTCGAGCGAGCTTTGCTCCTATGGCCGCCCCTCCATTCCACCCCAGCGACGAACCACCACTCGCAAACAGGCTTCCTGGCCCGCTCGAGCGAAGGTGATCGCAAATTACCTGGTAGTTCGATACCCCCTCGCTCAGAATCAATGCTTCCGGGCCGAGCTTCCTCCGCAAGCATGCCGTTAGATATTCGGGCGTAACGACATCTTCCCGCGGCTGTTCTCGCACTAGCAGGTTTCGCGCTCTATCGTCGTGCCGGTGCTGGTATTCAGCCAGCCTCTGCCCTACAAGCTGGCTTGGATGCTGCAACTCATCCAACGCGGAGTTGATCTGCCGGATCGCCGTCTCCGCATCGACCTGATAGGCGTATCGGCTCGATACGGCCGAGAGCGACATCTGGCTTTTCAGTGGATCCACATCGATGTGATGCAGCACCGCCTGCCCACTCGGCTCACCATGCACCGGAATCCATGGAACGTCGCTGTCGACGACGAGCACAACGTCCGCCTCCGAAAGATGCGGCTCTTGGCGCGGATCGTTCCATCGACTGCCCAGATAAAGGGCGTGATCGTGGGGGAAATTCGCATACGTGGGGATGGATTCTAGGACACCGATGGATAGTCGTTCGCAAAGTTTGACCAACTCCTGGACTGCTCCCGGCTTGCGTCCCACGTAGGAAGTCACCACCAAGGGGCGCCGGGACGCAACGAGGCTCTCGGCGATTGCCTTGACGGCATTTGCCGGCAGCGCCGACACCGAAATGCCGTTCCAGTGAGTTTCCACGGCGGGTTGAACACTCGCTGGAGCTTCCATGACCTCCCTGGCTGCGGTGAGGTACACCGGTCCCTTTGGATCGCTGTACGCGAAGCGCAGCGCGCGATGCGTAACCTCCCTGATGGTTTCGGGACTGCGGAATTCGTTGTCATACTTTACAAACCCGCGGACGAGGCCTCGTTGATCGAATCCGTCCTGAAGCCACTGTGCGAACTCGTTCCGACTACCCCTCATCTCCCCACGCTGACTAAATGGCGACATGCCAGCGTAGATCAGAACAGGGACCCTCCCCCTTGCCGCATTGTGCACGGCGCCAGCCAATGACTGCGTTCCGCAATCGACATGGACAACCACCGCTTGCGCAACGCCGCTCACCTGCGCGAAACCATGAGCCGCGCTCAGCGCGACCATCTCCGTCGGGCAGGTAATCAGTGTCGGAACCTCTCGGCCGAAAGCCTTTGCCGCGGCGATCGCCTCCAGCAGGGCCGGATGGTCGCTACCCAGGTTTGCGAAAATGTGGCTGACGCGCGCGTCGACGAGTGCTTCGAGGAAGGCAGAACTGCCGGTGGACATAGATTTGATTGGTGTTCCCATGGATGTGAGCACTACCCGATTGCTGTGCGCGCGGAGGCGAGAAAGCCCAGGAACCGCGACACGCACAGCATGTCTGGCGAGGTCTGACGCACCGTAAAGGCATCCACCCGCTCAATCCCCGACAGGTAGGAAAGCCACTCAGCCATCACGCGGTTGCGCAGACGAATCTCGAGCACGACCGGGGTCTGCATCGGGCGCGACTGTAGCTGTCCTGCGCGCTGGATCCCAGCGCGCACTGCCTCCCGGAGGGCTACGTCGGCTGCTCCGATCGAGAGATGTAGCGCCGAGAGCCAGCCAGTGCTGACTTTGAGTGTTGCCGTGGCGAGATCACCAAATTCCTCGCGCGCCTCTGCGACAGCAACGTCGTCTCCGGCGAACATGAGAATTGGCACTCCGAAGTGCCCGGCTATCGCCGCGCTGATGTGCGCTTCCGAGGCCGGCTTTCCATTCAACCGGACTTCGTGGATGAACTCTCCGCTGATGGTATGGGCAAGAGTTCCAGCCCGGTTACTCGACGCGGCGTGGTACCCGATCAGCATCGCGCCAACGTAGGGGCCAACTTCGACGCCTTGCATCATTCCCAACGGCCGTGGCCAGGAGCGAACCAGCCGCACGTATTCCGGCAGACGTTCGAAGCGCAAATTTTGACCGTTCCCGTGCGAATCACTCACCACTACTTCGCTTGCGCCCATCTCGTGTGCCGTCTCACAAGCGCTGAGCACAGCCTGCGTCATCCAGTCACGGGCGCTCTCGTACTCGAAACGGCCAGGTGCGAGATTCTCACGCGAGACGACACCCGCTATTCCTTCCATATCTGCCGATATATATAAGCGCATAGGAGCCTGCTGATCGGGTCAAGTGCGATCGTCTGCACCTGCAAGCGATGCATCAGCTCGTGCAGGACTCTCGTGATCGAGGATTTCTTTGGAATCCCCGAAGATCCAGGGTCAATCCCAGTCATACATATCGTAATCCTAATTATTGGTATTGTCATCTATATGACGCTGGTAGTACAATGGGCTCAACGTGCACTCAGGAACCGGATGAGCGATAACGCAACAATCCTGGAGCGGTATCTTGCCAGGACCTCGCAGTCCGAGGTCCTGGCCCGCTCCGCGCGTACTGTTATTCCGGGCGGGATCGTCACGGATACCAGATTCTTTGAGCCCTACGGAATTTACGTCGAGCGAGCAGCCGGCGTTCACAAATGGGATGTCGATGGAAATGATTACCTCGATTTCTTTGGTGGACACGGTGCGAACATTCTGGGCCACAGTCATCCCGTGCTAGTCGAGGCCGTCACGCGGGCCATACAGCGCGGTGTCCAGTTCGCGGCGAACCAGCCACTCGAGGTCGCATTGGCAGCGGAAGTCTTGCGTCACTTTCCGAGCGCGCAGCGAGTTCGCTACACCGCCTCCGGTACTGAAGCGACGCTGCTGGCGCTGCGCCTCGCGCGGGCTTTCACCGGTCGGCCGAAGATCGTGCGCTTCGCGAGTCACTACCACGGGTGGCATGATCACGCCGCCTCCGGCTACGTTGCGCAGTTTGACGGAGGCGCCGCACCTGGAGTTTTGCCGGAGATCGCCGCGCAGACGATTCTCTTGCAACCGAACGACCGGACGGGGCTTGAAAGAGCCGTCGAGAGCCACGGTCCGCAAATCGCCTGCTTTATCATCGAGCCTGTCGGCACGCACTTTGGCGTGGTACCGACGCCTGCAGAATTCCTGCATCAAGTGGCGAGGGTCGCTCGCTCCGTCGGCGCGCTCTTCATCCTCGACGAGGTGCTCAGTGGATTTAGGGTGGCACTGGGTGGCGCCCAAGAGATTTATGGCCTGAAGCCGGATCTCACCACACTGGCCAAGATACTTTGCGGTGGAATGCCTGGCGGCGCCCTCATCGGCCGCGCAGAAATCATGGACGTGCTCGACTTCGACGCCGGCGCCCGCAAAGGTCGCTCCAAGGTTCTGCATCAAGGTACTTTTACGGCGAATCCGGTATCCATGGCTGCCGGGCTCGCAGTACTGCGTGAGCTCGAGCGCATCGCCGGCTGCGCCCGGGCCAATATCCTGGGCGCCCTTGCCCGCCGACGTCTCAACGAACTCGCAGCCTACGAAGGCTTGCCTTTCTCCTGGTACGGCGAGTTTTCCGCGTTCCACCTCTTCTTTCGCGGACCGGCTGTCGACGCTGCCGACGACGGGCGCACGCTCGGTACGTACCTCGCCCGCCCGCAGCCGCTGACCAACCGACTCAGAATGGCGCTCAATGTCCTGGGTTTCGACGTCAACACGAGATGCAGCGGCCTGCTTTCAGCCATTCACACCGAAAGTGACATCGAGGCGTTTGTCGGCGGAATATCGCGGGCGGCCGCCCTGCTCAGGAAGGACGGCCTACTTTGAGGCTCGATGCTCGTCTTACATCCTGCAGCAATGCCCGCGAGCCGCCTGCGCCAAGCCTGTGGAGTCGACTGTGGAAACCATGAACTTGCTCATTGGCGGTCGCGACGTACCGGCCGCCGACTCGGCGACGTTTACCCGGGAAAACCCGATCTCCGGAGAGATCGCCACGCTCGCCGCGGCCGCCTCCGTGAAAGACGCGCAGGCGGCAGCAAACGCGGCGGCCGCGGCATTTCCTGCCTGGTCTGCGCTCGGCCCCGGAGAGCGCCGCGCGCGGCTCAACCGCGCCGCGGACCTCCTCGAGGCCCGCGGCGGCCAGTTTGCGACGATTCTGTCGGCAGAGACCGGCGCCACGGCTGCATGGGGTCATTTCAACGTGCACCTCGCAGCCGCAATGCTCCGCGAGGCAGCGGCGATGACCACCCAGATCAGCGGGGAGGTGCTGCCCTCGGACGTACCGGGGAGTCTCGCGATGGCCATTCGGCAGCCCGTGGGAGTGGTGCTGGGCATCGCGCCCTGGAACGCCGCTGTCATCCTCGGCGTGCGCGCGATCGCAATGCCGCTCGCCTGTGGCAACACGGTGATTCTCAAGGCTTCGGAGATCTGCCCCGCGACACACCGGCTGATCGGCACGGTCCTCAACGAAGCGGGGCTCGACGGCGGTGTCATCAACGTCTTGACCCATGATCCACAAGATGCACAGGAAATCGTGCAAACGCTGATCTCCCACGCGGCGGTCAAGCGCATCAACTTCACCGGGTCGACGCGAATCGGCAAAGTCATTGCATTGCTGGCGGCGCAAAACCTGAAGCCTGCTCTGCTCGAGCTCGGCGGCAAGGCCCCCCTCATCGTCCTCGCAGATGCAGACCTCGACGCGGCGGTCAATGCTACGGTGTTCGGCGCATTCGCCAATTCCGGGCAGATCTGCATGTCGACCGAGCGCGTCATCGTCGAGGAGCGTGTCGCTGACCAGTTCGCAGACAAGCTGGCGCGCCGTGTGGCCGCGCTGCCCGTGGGCGATCCCCGCAAGGGAGACTTCGTCCTGGGCTCGGTCGTCAGCCTTGAGACCGTCGAGCGCGTGCGGCGCCTGGTGAACGAAGCCGTCACCAAGGGCGCCAAGATCCTTTGCGGCGGGGAAAGCGACGGAACGATCATGAAGGGCATCGTGGTGGACAACGTCACACCCGAGATGAGCCTCTTCCGCGAGGAGTCCTTTGGCCCACAGGTGTCGATTACCCGCGTAAGCTCCGCCGAGGAAGCGGTCAGATTAGCCAACGAGACCGACTACGGCCTCTCGGCGGCGATCTTCAGTCGCGACGTCGCGCGTGCGATCGAGCTTGCAAAGCGCATCGAGTCCGGGATCTGCCACATCAATGGGCCGACCGTCCACGACGAAGCACAAATGCCTTTTGGAGGCGTGAAGGCCTCGGGCTATGGCCGCTTCGGTGGCAAAGCGGGCATCGACGAATTCACGGAGCTTCGCTGGATTACAATCCAGACGGGACCTCGACACCATCCGTTCTAGGGCGTTCGCTGTTGCCACGTACGCAGAATCCCCTGTCAGGAGCCAGCAAATGTCTCTAGAAGACCGCGATGGCCATATCTGGTTGGACGGCCGGCTCATTGCTTGGAGAGATGCGCGCGTTCACATACTCTCATATACTTTTCAACACGGCGCGGGCGTGTTCGAGGGGACACGGGCATATCACACTGAACGCGGAACATCCGTCTTTCGGCTGCAAGATCACATAGAACGCCTGTTCGCGTCCGCGAAAATCCTGCAGATTCCGCTGGAGATGAACCGAGAGCACCTTTGTCACGCCCATCTTGATGTGATCCGTGCCAATAACCTCTCTCAATGTTACCTTCGTACCAATGTGTACTACGACGGAAAGATACCCGGCGTTTCCGCACAGGGAAACGACGTACACATCTCCATAGCGGCTTGGGAGTGGAACGCGTATCTCGGATCGGAGGCGGCCGCCAGCGGTATACGCGTCAAAACCTCCTCATTCGCAAGGTTGCACATCAATTCATGCATGCAAAAGGCAAAGGCGAACGGTCATTACCTCAACTCCATGTTGGCAATCCAGGAGGGCAAGCAACAGGGCTTCAACGACGCATTGATGCTGGATACTCAGGGTTGCGTGGCGGAGTGCTCCACATCCAATATCTTCCTCGTTCACAAAAACAGTATCTCGACACCGGACCGAAGCTCGATCCTCGAGGGAATTACCCGGGACACCATCATGATCCTGGCCAAAGACCGAGGTTTTCGCGTTGCGGAGCGTCGGATCACACGCGATGAGGTGTATTGCGCCGACGAGGTATTCGTCACGGGAACTGCTGCAGAAATCACTCCGGTCGTCGAGCTGGATAATCGGAAAATAGGCTCCGGCTCACGCGGGCCGGTGACGGAGCGGTTGCAGGTCGCTTACTCCGAGGTGGTAACGGGCGCGGATTCCAAACACACCGAATGGCTCACCCTGCTCGCATAACGGAGACCGCTCCACAGGTCGGCGGAGAATTCTTTGGCACTCATCAAACCCTATCTGGACATCCCCGGGACGGTGATCTTCGACATCGATCGGGCACAACAGGGCTATCACCTGAACCAGTTCTGCATGTCGCTCATGAAACCCGAGAACCGCGAACGATTTCGGTGTGATGAACGCGCCTACCTCGACGAGTGGATGATGTCGGATGATCAAAAACGCGCCGTTCTTGCGCGCGACTACAATCTCATGATCGGGCTCGGTGGCAACATTTACTTCCTGTCGAAGATATTCTCGACCGACGGCAAAAGCTTCCAATACGCGGCGGCTCTCATGACTGGGATGTCGCCGGAAGCCTACGTTGCCATGATGCTGCGCGGTGGCCGATCCCCGGACGGCAGCCGCCGCACGGCAGAAGCCCCTGTCAGGGAGGCGGTCTGATGGCTCGAGTCACGGCCGGCGTTGCGACTTCGCATGTGCCCGCGATCGGCGCGGCGCTCGACAACGGACGCACCCAGGACTCCTACTGGAAGCCGGTTTTCGAAGGGTATGAGCTCTCGAAGCAATGGGTCGCTCAGGCTCGTCCCGATGCCATCGTGCTGGTCTACAACGATCATGCTTCGGCGTTCAGCCTCGACATCGTGCCGACCTTTGCGATCGGCTGTGCCGCTCACTTCCAGCCGGCGGACGAAGGATGGGGTCCGAGACCCGTGCCGAGAGTGGACGGACATCCGCAACTCGCGGCCCATGTTGCTCAGTTCGTAATCCAACAGGATTTCGATCTCACAATTGTCCACAAGATGGATGTTGATCACGGTCTCACGGTGCCGCTCTCGCTGATGTTCGGACAACCCGAGCACTGGCCCGTCCGAGTCATTCCGCTCGCAGTCAATGTGGTGCTTTACCCGCCGCCGTCCGGGAGACGGTGCTATGAGCTCGGCAAGGCCATCCGCCGCGCCGTCGAGTCGTTCGACGCAGACATCAACGTCCAGGTTTGGGGTACCGGCGGCATGAGCCATCAACTGCAAGGCCCGCGCGCGGGGCTTATCAACCGTGAGTGGGATACCCGCTGGCTCGATGGATTGATTAATGATCCAGAAACGCTCTCGCGCATGCCGCACATCGAGTATCTGCGGGAAGCCGGCTCCGAGGGTATCGAGCTCGTGATGTGGCTCATCATGCGTGGCGCACTCGATCCACAGGTGCGCACGCTGCACCGCTTCTACCATGTGCCGGCCTCCAATACCGCCGTTGGTCACCTGATCCTGGAGAATGCATACCGAGACGGGCCGTAGCGGATGACCCCTGAAAACCTGCGATCCGTAATGGATAGTGAGGTGGATAGAACCTGCAAGGGTATGCCGCATCATGTCGGACGCATGTTACTCGCCGATATTGGCCGCCAGGGCTGGAATGTCCTTCGCGAGGACTTACCGCTACCCGTCGCGGTCATCCGATCCGAAGTCCTCGAGCAGAACAGCCGCTGGATGCGCGCATTCCTGGCGCGTACCGGTGTGCAGATCGCTCCCCATGGCAAAACCACGATGTGCCCACAGCTTTTCCTGCGCCAGATCACGGACGGCGCATGGGGAATGACATGCGCGACGCCTGCACAACTTCAGGTCTATCGCACCTTCGGCGTCCGGCGCGTGCTCCTCGCTAATCAACTGCTTGGCCGGCAGGCTGTTGCATTTGTATGCAGGGAAATTGCGCGCGATCCACAGTTCGAGCTTTATACCATTGCCGATTCAGTCGCTGCCATTTCGAACCTGGCGGAGGTGGCGAGCCACGAAGCCGGTGGTCGTAGACTGCGGATTCTCGTGGAGATCGGCCAGGCCGGCGCGCGCACCGGCGTCAGAACCATCGCCGAGGCACTCGACCTTGCCCAGGCCATCGCAGCGCAACCCGCGCTCGCACTGGCGGGGGTCGCCAGCTACGAGGGGGTCGTCTCTGGAAGCACTGACGACATCCTCGAGGCGAATGTCTCCAGGATGCTCGAGTTCCAATCGGCAGTCGCCTTGGAGGCGGCGCAGGCCGGACTTTTTTCTTCCGAGGGAGCCGTGCTGCTCACCGCGGGGGGCTCTCAGTTTCCAGACATGGCCGCGGATAGGCTGAAGAAGGTCGATATCGGCCGGCCCACGGAAGTCGTGCTCCGCAGCGGCTGCTATCTCATTCATGACGACGGCCACTATGCCCATGCGCTCCAGCGGATGAGCTTGCGTTCTCCCGGCATGACACCTTTCGAACAGGGGTTATCGCCCGCTCTGGAGCTTTGGGCGTACTTCCAGTCGCGACCCGAACCCAGCCTGGGCTTTGCGACTTTGGGCAAGCGAGACGCCGGCCACGATCTAGGATTTCCGCAACCACTCCGCTGGTTCCGACCCGGTTGGCATTCGCAACCGCAGCCACTCGCCTCGAATCACCGTGTGGTGAGGCTGAGCGACCAGCACGCCCATCTCGAGCTGCCGAGCGACACACCCCTGCGGGTCGGCGATATGATCGCCTTCGGCATATCGCATCCGTGCACAACCTTCGACAAATGGACCATCTTGCCCGTGGTCAATCAGCACTATGATGTAATCGATGCGCTTCGCACTTACTTCTGAGGCGACATCCTTCAGTTCCAGCTCATGGTTCGCAGCGCGGTAAGATCAAGGTTACCACCGCTCAACACGCAGCCGACCTTCGAACCCGCCGGCACAGTAATGCGTCCGTTCAGAAGCGCCGCTACTGGCGCCGCTGCCGCCCCTTCCGCGACGAGCTTGAGGCGTTCCATAATCCAGACCACGGCATCGAAGATCTCGCGCTCGGGCACCAGCACTATGTCATCCACAAACTTCTTCACGACCTCCAGCGTGTATTTTCCGACGCGGCGGACGACCAAACCGTCAATCATGGGACCAACCTTATCCAGCGAGATGAGTGTTCCTGCCTCAACGCTGCGCTTCATCGCAGGGGAACCGGCGGCCTCGATCCCAATGACGCGTATCGCTGGATTGACCGCTTTCACCGCCATGGCGCAACCCGAAATCAGTCCGCCGCCGCCGATAGGGACCAGGAGCACATCGAGATCCGCCACATCTTCGATAAATTCAAGACCAACGGTCCCCTGGCCGGCTATCAGCAGCGGGTCATCGAAGGGATGTACGTAGGTGAGCGATCGCTCCGCCATTATTTGCAGGGAATGCTGATATGCGTCATCCCAGATCTCCCCGTGCAGGATCACTTCGGCCCCATAGCCTCTAGTTGCGGCAATTTTGGCCGGTTTTGCCGCGCGCGACATGACCACAACCGCCGGTATCCCATGAATCCTGGCGGCACGCGCCACCCCCTGGGCATGATTGCCCGCCGATGAGCAGATGACGCCGCGCGCCTTATCTTCCGTAGCCATGTTCGCAAGCACATTCAGCGGACCGCGCACCTTGTACGACCCCGCCTTCTGAAGCAATTCAGCCTTCAGGAATATTTCGCACCCGGTAACGCCACTGAGAGTCCGGGACCGGAATACAGGGGTGCGATGCACGTGCGGTGCAATGTGTACACGCGCCTTCTGGAAGTCATCGAGTGCAAGAAACATAACGATGCCTCGCTAACCCATTGCAACGGCATCGAAGCGGCCGCCACGCTTGAGAAGCAGGCCGGGCGCAACGCCCGTCATAGCGTCCGATTGAAATACGACCTGACCGTTTACGATGACGGTCGATATACCGGCCGGCGCCAGCAAGGGCTCCTTCCACGTCGATGGACCCTCTATCGCGCCGGCATCAAAGATGGCGATGTCCGCAACCGCATCAGTTTGCAGCCGCCCTCGCCCTGTGAGCCCCAGAAAGTCGGCTGGACCTGAAGTCATCTTCCGAACGGCTTCCTCGAGCGTGATGAGGCTTAGCCCACGTACGTAATGGCCCAATACCCGCGGGAAAGTACAGGTAAACCTAGGATGCGACTTCGGAGAGTCTCCGGTTACGGGGATCGCTCCGTCGCTCGCGATCATGGTCCACGGCTGCTCCATGAGCAATTGCACATCTTCTTCGTAGAACCCACCCTGGCTAACTATGATTTCGCCCTCTGCCTCGATGATCAGCTCAACGGCCGTATCGAAGCCATCACGCTGTCGCTCAGCCGCGATGTCCGAAAGAAACTTACCCTCGTATCGCTGGTTACCGGGGCAGCTCAAAACGAGAATGGAAGTCGCGCCCGAAGCCTTGAAGCTGCTGTAACCTTTCGCCCCGCCGGTGAGGGTTTCGCGACGGATCACTCCTCGGGTTTGCGGATCGCGCAGTGCCGTCTTGATGTCCGGCAGCCGCTGCAAATCGAGCTCCACAGGATATTTCAAGACCCTATGCAGGGATGCGACTGCAACCCCGTTGTACGGATACTGATCAGCGACCACCTCAATCCCTTCTTCGCGCGCGTCCTCGATTTGCCGGATCACAGCCTTCATCAGCCCCCGATGGTGTTTGCCCGGGGTCGTCAAATGCGTGAGATCGACCGCTATGGCAGCCTGCCGCCCAATCTCGATGGCCTCCCAATTTGATTGCAACAGAGCCCGATGCGGGTCTCGCACGTGACTTTCGTAGACACCGCAGAAGGGAGCCACCTCCTTCGCCAAAGCAATCACTTCGTCCGTAGCGCTGAAGAGGCCGGGCGAGTACATCAGTCCGGTGGAAAGGCCCACCGCACCCATCTCAAATCCCCTTCCCGCACATGAGCCCGCATTTCGCCGAGCTCCCGCGCGGTTGGCGCACGGTCCTGAAGCTCGCCCAGGACTTCAGTCCGAATTCCGTTATGTCCAATATAGAAGGCAACGTTCGGGCCGATTCCACTTTTCGCATATCCATTGAGCAGCTTGCGAATAGCGGTTGGAGAGAATTCTCCATCCGGCCCCCCCACCACCGTCGTGACTCCCTGCCGAATGAACGCCTCGTCAAGGTGTGAACCAGCCTGCGCCAACTGCGGCACGGAATGATTGGCGGCATCGATAAACCCCGGGGCCACGACAAGCCCACGAGCATCAATCACAGTCCTTGCGGAGACATCGGTGCCCGGCGAGATCGAGGCAATGCGCCCATCACGTACACCTATGTCACCTCGCACCCCCGGCGCCCCGGAGCCGTCCACCACCGTTCCACCGCGGATCAGCAAGTCCAATTGCCCGTCCCGAGCAGTGTCATTCTGGTATGCATCTTGCCCCCCAACTTAGCGGCCATGTCTGCCGTGTCACCCGACTCAGTCATATCGTTACCCCAGTACATGATCGAACCATTCGGCCAAGCGCCCGGCCGTTCGACCCGCAGGCGTTCGCCTTGCGAAGTGCATAGCCGTGAGCCTCACCTACCCGCCGGCACCGCTTCCATTTGCCGCGTTCGGGCCTCGAGGGGCCACAGCGCAGCGGCCGCAAAAAATGCGGGAGCGGCTGCGACCAGAAAAAATATCGCGTGATCATAGATCGCCCACAATGTTCCGACGACCCCCGCCACGAAATTCCCGACCGCACCGGCGAGAAACCAACCCGCAACAGCCGTCGCAGCGTACCTGCTCGGCAGGCTGCGCCCGAAGACTGAAAGGCTGATCGGCATGATGAAGAGCTCGCCCGTGGTGAATATCAAGAAAAATGCCACCAGCCATATCCATGAGGTGGGTCGCCCTCGCATCTCGGACCAATCGGCTATGGCAGATATCAGCAGCAGCGCGCATCCCACCAACAGCGCGCCAATTGTCATCTTACGCACGGTCGAGAGTCCGCGGCCCTTTTCCGCCTGCCTGGCCCAGACATAGGCGAGCACCGGGCCGAGGAGGAGCACGAAGAAAGGGTCCAACGATAGGAACCATGTCCTCGGGATCTCGAACCCAAGGGCGACATATCGATTGACACTCGAGCCGATCCACAGCATCAACGTGTTTGCAATCTGGTCCAGGGATATGCGAAACACAGCCACGATCAACCCGATCATGATCAATGTAGTAATGCTCGCGCGCAAATCCGGCTCGCGCAGATCAGGGGTAGCGTGCCCCGCCGCACCACCTTGTCCGGACGGCAAATATTTCTGTCCCAATATATAAACCAGCAGTCCGATCAATACGCCGCAGCCAGCTGCGCCGAACCCCCAGTCCCATCCGAACTCCTCTCCCAGGGTCCCGCACAAAGTGGCCCGAGAAACGCTCCTGCGTTCACTCCGACATAGTAGATGCTGTACGAAGAGGCCTGCCTGGGATCTCCTCTCCCGTAGAGCGTGCCGACCTGGCTCGCCAAACTCGGAACGAACAAGCCTGCGCCCGCTGCAATGCAGATGAGAGCCGCAACGAAGGAACAGCGCAGAGCCAGCAGGAAATGACCCGCGGCCATGACGAGGCCCCCAAAAATGATGGAGCGCCTGCGGCCGAGTATTCGGTCCGATGCAATGCCCCCTAAAATCGGCGCAGTAAGATGCTCGCGGAATAGATTCCGAAGATTTCGGAAGCCGTCGGCTGTGCGAATTTCAGCTCCATAATCATGTAATAGACAAGGAGCGATCTCATGCCGAAGAACGAAACCTGCTCCCACATCTGCGACAAAAACAGGACCGTGAACCCGATCGGCTGATTGAACAGACTCTTCTGCCTACCGGCGGTCTCGGTTGCGATGCTGCTCGATTGCTTCGGCAATCCTGTTACTGTGGTTTGGCTCTGATCATTCACTAGCAGGCCCGCTCGACCCCATTCGCGGCCGCTGGCCCCGGGTGCCAATCGCTTAGCATCTTATGCGCCGCATAGAGCGCTGGCACCCCGCCCGTGTGGAGGAACACTACCCTCTGACCGCTTGTGAGCTCTTTACCGCGGATGAGGCCGATCAGGCCCGCCATTGCTTTTCCGGTATAAACCGGATCGAGCAGAATGCCTTCCAGCCGCGCAAGAAGACCCACCGCCTCGACCATTTCATCGGTGGCCGCCGCATATCCGTCGCCTATCCAGCTGTCGAGCACCCTTACTGCACCGAGGGGTGGTTCCGGAAGCCGTAAAAGCGCCAGAGTGTCCTCTGCCAGCGCCCGAACCAGACCTTCCTGTTCGCGGCTCGGCTTACGCACGCTGATCCCCGTGACACCAATATCCGCGTGATATAACTGAAAGCCCGCCAGAAGACCTGCCTGCGTGCCACCACTGCCGCTCGCGCAAACGATATGATCCCAAGCCAGACCTGCCTCGAGCGCTTGCCCCATCAATTCCAGCGCGCAGGCTACGTATCCCAGGGTGCCCAGAGCGCTCGAGCCGCCACGATCGATGATGTAGCCCTTTCGGCCCACGCCAGCGAGTTCCGCCGCGACTTGCCCCATTGCGCGCCGCAGGTCGGTACCGGCGGGAACCTCGGTGACTGACTCGACTCCCAGCAATCGGGATAAGAATCGATTGCCGCCATTTTGTGGCGCAACAGCCCGCAACTCGTGTTGTTCCACCACGAGCCTGCAGCGGAGGCTTTCCCGCCCCGCGGCCGCAGCCGTGAGCCTGCAGTGATTTGATTGCACGTCACCGGCTGTGATCAGCGTATCGCAGCCCGCCGCAAGTGCCGCCGGAGCAGAAATTCGAGTTTCCGCGCCTTGTTGCCGCCACCGGTCAGGCCCGTCAGATCGTCCCGTTTGATCCAAATTTCAGGCCCACCAAAGTAATTCGAGAGTCTCGGTAACGGGCTGCAGCGGCGTCGGCTCAATCGTATAGCGCCTACGGGAACCGCGCCAACTGCACTGAAACGCTCTCCTACAGAGCCACGCACTTTCCCGTGGTATCGCAGTATCCGTCACCGGCCCTGATGCGGATGAGTATCCCCTCGGCCGTCTCCGTTAGAGTCGAAGCACCGCCCGAGTCCTTAAGACGGCGCCACTGTCCCGCCGAAAGCAGCGTACGGAGCTTCCCAAGGGTATCGGCTTGCGCTCGCGCTACGATTGCTTGAATGGCCTTCGCGCTCGGCTCTTTGCCCGCGCTCAGCTGCTCCGCGATGTACCGATCGACATCGATGCGCTGCTCGTCGAGCACAAGCCTCAGGCTGGCGCGCTGAGTAGCATTCAAACCAAGGTCCAATGCAACGAGATCACCCGGAGTTGCGGAGCTTGCGGCCGGAGACGCCTTCAGTTGTCCCGCTTTGGTCCGCGTTACGGGGCCCGAATCGACCCCATGCTCACCTCCAGAGATGTAGTTCTGCGCAAACACGGAAGCGCTCGCGCAGAGCGCGCAAAGAACGATGGCACTAGATTTCATGGGGCACTCCTGACGGGGCGTTTCGATCTCGACGCTCGCGCTCTGTTTCGATCCCGAGTCCAAATTTTCCGCGCGAATCGGCTGATGGAATTCTGCAATACCATCCGGAGCATATCACAGCAGTACCAATGATTGGTATTACTATCTATTTCGATGCGGCGACGCCCCGACTGGAGGCCCTCCTCAGGGCCGCCCAGCCCAATGGGAGCACGTAAACGCACAGGAGCAACCCGGCCAACACCCGGTAGCCCCTCGCAATCAGTGCCACCAGCCCAAAATGCGCAGCGAAAGAGATCGATACCACGAGTAAAGCCCCGCTGAGAGCCGCCCGGAGTAGTGTTGACAATGTATGTCCCCGCTCGCGCAGCACCGCACCCAGGCGCTCGTTCACCGCATGAATCGTGGCCACTGCGCTTTCCAGGAGAGCCGCGAATATCATGGACTGAAATGCCACTCTGAAGAAGGGCATGTGCATGTGCTCCAGGACGAAATCCGACGGCAGCACTTGCTGTCCGATTTCAGGGTAGAACGCCAACGCACACAGGAAAAACGCCAAAGCCGGCAGCGCCGCTAGCGGCCCACACAGGATGCCCGCAATGATCGCATCCTTGGTGGAAGTCAAATGGCGGAGCGTCGGCAATATCACGACCGCCGCGATGATGTTGTACCCGGCGTAGGTCATGCCGTTGAGCGCCCACGGCCCGGAGGGCCCGTCGTGCGCCAGGTCATACGCGATCCGCCCACCGAAGTGGGCGAGACCACACGCGAGAAAGGTTCCGTATACGGCGTAGAGCAGAATGGTGACGTATTTGAAAAGCCGCTCGACGGAAGCCATCGCCCCACGCGGTCGCAAATACAACAGCCACCAAGAGGCTTGCTGTTCCCCACGAGGGCGGCCAGCCCCACACTGCGGCTCCAATTGCCCCTGCCGCCGCGCCGAAGACCGACAGAACCACAACAGCGGAGACCAGGTAGGCAACGTCGAAGATTGTCCAAAGGCCGCCGAGAAGATTCTGAAAGAACGTCCGGTAATCGTAGCTCTTCGTCTGGAAGTGCCAGCCAAAACGTGAGAGTACAGAGCCCGCTCCATATTACCGCGGTAAAGGCAATTCCTGCGATGCCGCCAATCGGACCGCCAGGCAAGAAATATTCGACAAGCTCACGGCCAGTGGCGTAGCCGCCGCCAATCACGACCGCTTTGAAGGCGAATGCCGGCAGCCACCACCTTCTGAACGCGGAAGCGGGCCTCGGCACTGCTGGTTTGACAGCCGCAGTTCCGTTTAATGCGGGGATTTTTTCGCCGTGACGGGCGGAACCGGTCCAAAGCCGGTCTTAGTGCTCAGTTCCACGACCTTCCCTCCGGCGTCCCTCACAAACTCAATGCGCACCGCCGGGTTGTCCTTCTCAAAGAATTCGTCCTTGGACATCGGTTCAAAGTCCAAAGATGGCCCCATTCCCGGATTGACCTGCAGTTTTCCCGCACCGGCTTTGACCTCGATGGGCGGCGGCGTCCCCATTATGTGCGCGCCCGGAGGCAGTACCGGTTGATATTGCCCCGCGAACTCCAGCATGGCAGCCGCACTCAAAGGAACCGCCGGCGGTATTCGCTGCCCGGACAGTTCGACCCGAAGCCGCCCATCCGCGCGCGCCATCGCATCGTCGTAATTCGTCATGATTGCGACTACATAGCCCAGGTCCGGATACATATCGAGCATACATTGAATTCCTGGACCGCCCCCGCCGTGGCCAACGATTCGCACTCCATTAATATATGATTCCTCCATTCCGTAACCATACTTAACACCGGGCCGTCCCGTCTCCACGTGCCCTTCCATGATCATCCGCGTGTACTTCTTGTCGAGCAGCCGGTACGACTGCAAAGCTTCCGCAAACCGAAAGAGATCTCCAACGGTGGAGTAACCGCCGCCGGCGAGCCTTCCCGTTGCAGCTCAAAGACGTTGGACTTCCGCGGCGCGCCCTCAGGCTCCCCGAATCTCGTATATCCGACTGCGCGGTTCGCAATTACGGCGTCCGCTGGCCAATCGCCAGTCTGCATTCCAGCCCGTTCAAACACATGCTTTTGAACGTAGTAGTAATAGGTCTCTCCGGGAACATTCCTGAATCACCAAGCCGAGAACGATGAATCCGGCATTGCTGTACTGCCATCCCGTGACCGGGCACAAACAGCAACGGCTTGTTCACGAAAAGTGGCAGAAGGGACTCGGAGTGTCGAACCTATCCTTCGAAGTATTGAGGAACTCCGGTCCCAAAAAATCCCCCAAACCTGCGGTATGCGTCAGGAGTTCTCCTATCGTGACTTCGTTCGCGACCTGCCGATTCGAATAATCAGGCAGATCTTGAATCCATCAATTTGTCCTCGAGCGAAAGCTTGTGGTCTTGGGCCAACTGTAACACTGCGACCGCGGTGAACATCTTTCCCATGGAACCGAGATTGAACTTGGTATCGATGGAGTTAGGTACATCGAAGCTTTTATCCGCATCACCGTACGCCTGCTCGAACAATATCTTGCCATTCTTCGCCGCAGGACAGCCCCCCGAGAACTCATCGTCCGCGGCAAGCTCCTTGAGGTGCGCTTTCAGGTCTCCGGTGATCCGCGCGTCCGACAGTCTCGCAGGCGACTCCCTCATCATCTTCGACACCACCGCGGGGGGACATGCGACCGAAAATGAGAGCGCAATTGCGAGCAGACTTGCCATTCCCGTCTTTGGAGACAGATGCGACCTGGACTTCATACAAAACTCCGACACTTTGTTTATCGAGGGACTTGGAACCGCTCAGGTACGGCAGAACCCTCGCGAACGAGCTCCTCCCATACCAATGGCGAGTGATCTCGCGAGCAGCAACGCGCTCTGGCGTCCGCTTCCTTGAAGTACTCCAGGTTCAGATAGGTGCTCGGATCTCGGCGATTCCGTCAAAGTCGTGGGAGCGCCCAGGTATAGAATGGCGGTGGCCTTTCTGCCTGACAGTACGTCCAGGTTCGCAGCCAGCATTTCCTGGGGCGACGGAGGCGTCGCTCCAGATAGTGTGTGCGCGCCGGGCGGAGGACCCTTCATGTTCTTCATCATCGCTATCTGCGAAGCCGGCATGTAGCTGCATCCAGGCATCTGCAGACGCCGCGCCAGATTCGTACCTAGCACCGGGCCGATGAGCGACGGTACGGGCCAGCTGTGGGCATCGGAGACAAATCGACGATTGCACCGATCTTCAATGTACCCTAGGAACGGCGCGACGACGGCCATTCTCCGGGATACTTTTGATCCATCCTGGCATTGAGCGCATTCAGAGCGGGCGGGCCGAACAGGTGTCCGAGACCGATTATGACCAGGGCCTTATTGCGTTCGACGAGAAGTTTGTCGAGTACGCTGAAGAAGAACGCATCCCTTTGCCTGACGAAAGGCATTAGGTCTTCCGAAAGGAATGGATCCGCGACCACTCGACGCTCGGGTAGACCAACCATACCTTGATGCGCCGGTTCAACGGCAGTTTGAGATTGACCGCACGAACAGTCGCGAAAAAGTTTTCCAGACCCACCGGAATGGGTTCTCCCGGATCGAATGCTCCCGCGGTATCGGTCCAGATCCGCCGCAGCTGATCGAACGATACGTCGTCCCCGTTTACGTAACGATCAATCGTCGTCTGCTCGGACGCGTCGCCGAATTCTACGACCACGTTCTGTACGTCCGCCGCGAAACGGGGATCTTCCACGATTTTGCTATAGAGGGCCTCTTCCTGGGCCAACCCATGGGCGTCGCCGAGCGCGACGATGGAATGGTTCGCGAACAGGTCCAAGACGCCCGCCACTGCCGGCCGAGCCGCAACCCGCCCCGGATCACTTACGCCCCCTATATCGGCAAAAGCGGGCACCGCTACGGCTGCAAGGAAAATCGCGGCGACAATAGCTATGGCGCCGGAGTATCTCCTACCTGCCAGACGATCCGATTCACTCTTTGCCATTAGATCCACCTCGTCAAAACTCGCAATGGTTGCTGCAGGCTGATCAAAACGCGCCCGCAAGCTCCCGGCCGCCAACCACCGGTGCCATCAGCTGTTCTCAGAAATCTCGTCTTACCCAGAGACCGATGGTCCGTGGCCGCCCTACTTCGTCCTCATCTCCGTTGGGCGCACCATCGCCCGGCAGAATCAGGATTTGGTTGCGAACGTTGAATAGATTGTTTGCATATATGCCGAGGCGCCACAGCTCCGACTGCACACCCAGCTGAAAGTTCGTCAGATAGGAGGCCGCCATCGTGGCGTATTGGCCGTTCGACGCTCCATTCACGGTTCTCGGCACCGGCTGCTCCGGAAACGGACACGGGCCGAGGACCTGTACAGGACATCCGAGGACCGGCCCCTGAGTCGGCCCCTCCCATGTCGCGGCGAAATCCGTATGTCTGTCCCCCTCGTATTGCTCGCTAACGATGGCAAATCCGGTCAGCTGACTTCCGATTGAATGGGTGTAGTTGACGGAAAGGCTCCCGGTAACTCTGGATACGTAGGGAATTTCATCACCCTCCCGGGCGGGACAGCCGCGAAAGCAGTACGCCGGCGCATAGAAGCCCGGTGGATCGTCTGAAGCAGCGGTTCATTCTTGGTGATCCGCGGATCCAGAACGGAGAAACTGAGCGTCGTTGTCAGTCCCGGGACCACTCTCGCAGACGACTCGACCTCGATGCCATCAATCTTGGCGTCTCCGGCGTTGTGGTAATACTGGATGTATCCGTTCGGAAAGCCCGGTTCCGGGACCACACTTGGGATTTGAATGTTGTCCCAGTTGATGTGGTAGACGTCGGCATCGAATGTCACCCGGTCGGAATCAAAGGTGGATTTCCAGCCCAGCTCAAAATTGGTGGTCGTATCCGGCCCGTATGTCAGGGACACGTTCGGATTCGGGCCGCCGGTCGCCGCGTCGTAGTAACTCTGGTTCACGCCGCCCTGGCGAAAGCCACGAGAGACTGATGCGTAGACCATCTGATCGTGAGCAATATCGTCCGAGACCACGAATCGCCCCGTCGTCGCCGGACCGTCGCCCTTTGCTGGCGGACCCGGCGCCGGTACCAGGCCGGTTGCGGTCGGCGAGAATCCGTATTGCAAATACTCCTGCCTAGCGCCCAGCCTGGCGCTGAGAGCAGATGTCAGCTTGTATCCCAGCTCTCCAAAAATCGCGGCCTCTTTGTTATCAACTGCTGAAGCCTGAACCGATCCTGGCATAAGGGTCCTGGCGAGAGTTTGATCGTTGCGCAGATAATACAGTCCCGTCACATAGTCCCAGCGCTGTGACGAGTCCTTTGAGCTGACCAGGCGCAGCTCCTGAGCATAGCTGTCATAGCCGATCGCCAACCCCGCCGCCTGCTCCCCAAAACCCCGCCTGGCGAGCGAGCTCGATGAGACCAAGTCGGCCCACCCCAACGATATGTTTGTTGTCAGATTGTATAGATTCGTCTCGTCCACCACGCTTGCGTTGATGGCGTCCGGACTCGCGATCTTCAGATCGCCAATTTCCGGCTCGTAAAATGAGCCGTCATCGGTTGTGTTTCTTTCATGCACGTACTCAAAATTGAAAGAAACCGCGTCGGTCGGCTAAAAAGCACCTCGGAGCGAGCGCCGTTCGCCCATGCCGGGTTTATTCTCTTGTTGACCTGCCCGTTTGATGCACATTCGGGCTGCGTGAATGGGGCAGGAGTACATACTTCATCGACAAACCCCGAGTCAAATGCCGTGAACGCATTGATACGCACCGCCAGCATATTTGAGATCAGAGGAAGGTTGACTACGCCGTCGACTTCGTCGTTCCACGCTCCACCTTGGGTATTCGAGATACGCGTCTGGGCGGATCCTGAGAATTGATTGAGATCAGGCTTCTTGGTGATTATTCGGATGGTTCCGCCAAGCGAGTCCTCTCCGAAGAACGTACCTTGCGGACCACGGAGCACCTCGATTCGGTCGATGTCTACCAGCCGTGGATCGATTTCGAGGCCAGCCGCAGTTACCGGGATCTCGTCCAAATACTGGCCGACTGTCGCTGCGGTCATCTGCGGAGCGTAGTCGTTGAAATCGCTCACCCCTCGTAGCGAAAAGTCGAAACCGCGGGTGGTTCCGAATGCCTCGTTCATCATCAGTCCCGGGACCGTACGGAAGTAGTCCTGAAAAGTCTGGGCGTTGAGAGCGTCAAGCTGCTGGCTCGTGATCGCGGTGACTGCCAGCGGCACCGTCTGTACGGTTTCACGCCTTCTTTGCGCAGTAACAACCACCTCCGATAGTGAGGCCGCCGCTTCCGGCTTGCTCGATTTGCGTGACTTTGTGGCCGCACCTGCGTGCGGGCCGGCCGCAAGCATGGCAGAGCAGATGGCCGTCGCCGTAAGCAGCTTGGAGATGCGTATCTTGGTCATTATGCCCCCCACCCACCCACTTGCCTTATCAGTAGATGGCGTGTGAAAGATTGAATGTGGGTCGATCTGCTCTTTTGTCTTTTGCACAGCCGCAGGCCCCTTTTTGATACGAGAACGCTTTCGCCAATAGCGATCAGGTCCGGGCACATATATAGCATTACCGATGATTTGTATCAATAACTAATATGAGAAGCGCGAGAAATGCCTTGGCTTCCCGCCCATTTCGCTTAAGAGCTAGTCGCGGGCAGCGGTATCTGGGCACGTGCCCTGTGCGGACTCGATATCGGGCACATCTGGGCTCGCCGCAGCCAACCGCGCGCGCGCTGCTTTTGGCGTCTCCGCACGCTGATATTCCAGCAGAGCGGCCGCGCGATCCACTGGCACCACTTGACTCAATGTAGTGCCAGGCTGCGGCTGCAAACTTGGAGGGAAAATGGCGACCTTCTGGGTTTCTTGAAGTCTCGTGTCGCGTCCGAGCGTGATGTCTCTTTCGTTTGTTCCAAAGGGCGGCACGCGCGCGACGCCGTCAATGACTTCCAGATCGAACCACCATCGTTTGAGGGGGTTTCGTCGACCCATTTCTCGGTCATCGTCTAGCTTAATGATCGCAGATCGGCTTCCCGGCGCGTTAATCGACAGACTGATCAAATGCCGCGCCTCGGCGGTGTCCTCGCGATTCCACGGGCACATCTTCATGCATCGTCCGCACGCCGAGCCTCGTTTTTGCGTAACGCGGTATCGAGTACACTTCTCTATGTCGGCCTTCCAGATTTCGTATCCGTTGAACATGATCTTCGGGCCGAACGTAATCGCGTTGCAGGGACACTCGCGAGCACACTTGCGGCATTGCGAGCAAAAATCCTGCAGCCCGAAATCGATTGGGTGATCGATCTCCATCGGCAGATCCGTAGTAACGACGACGGACTTGGATCGGGGCCCGATAAAAGGGTTCAGCACTGTATCCCCAATTCGGGATACCTCGCCGAGCCCGGCCAGCAGAATCGCACCGTTGTGGATGATCTCCGAATGTGCGTTGGAGTGGCTTCGGGCGGAATATCCCATCCGCCTGCAGTGGGCCGCCATGATTCCGGCAATCTCAGCGCCTCTAAGATAGGCACGCATGGACTGCGAGGCCGAAATCCAGTCGTCACCCGAGGCTCCATCCATGGTTTCGAAGCCCTGATCAATGAGCATGACGATCGCAAAGCGGTGGTAGGCCTCTATGGGCTTGCCATCCACATCATCGCTGCAGTAATACATCCAAGGTTCGGCGATGCAAACACCCACGAAGTCGGCGCCAAGGTAATATCCCAGGGCCTTGATGCTTTCCGCATTGCGCCGGGGATCACTGAGATTGCCGCCGAAGCCCGTCGGCGTCAGCTTATGGCGCGTCCCTTGAAGCGGTACCATCGCCTTGATCAACGGCTGCATTCCGAGCGCCAATGGGTGTTTCATGGGAAAGCGACGCCTCTCTCGCTGCGGCCGCTCACCCATGTCCCCGGCCTCGGCACGCTGAAAGAAGTCGGCCCTCTTCGGCAGCCTCGCGATTTCCTCCCGGATGACGAGGGTTGTCGGATTTTCCCCACGCTTCATCGTCTCCATCGGATACCGTCCCATATGCAGAGGGCGGGTTTCCTCCTCGTCATATTCCCAGCCGGGCCGTGTACCGCCAACTCCCAGGTATGTGTCCGGATCGCAGGGCACGAGATCCGCGTCCGGGGCCAGCGGAAGATCCGGCGCGAGTTGATAGGAGGTCGTCACCACTCCCAGCCGGAAGCCCCGTCGGAGAAAAGGCGCTTTGAGCTCTCCGTTTTCTTCACATCGGGCAACGCCTGCGCGGATCGCCAGATGCTCGAGCCTCACCAGAGTGTCTTTGGCACAATGTCCCCGAGCTTCGAATCCAAGCCATCTGAGATAGCCCGCCAGTATCGCGGCCATCTCTGCGACCCGCGTGTCGCAGCGGAGCACATTGGCACCACGTATCCACTCGTCGCCCGGCTGTCCTTGCGGCGGCTCGCGTGCGAATTCCACCAGCAAGACCAACCCGAAGCGGTGCTCAGCGGGTGCCGCGGAGAGCCAATCCCCGCTCTCGATTTCACAGCAGCCGGCGAGCGTGGCGTCGAGAAAATACGCTGACGCCAGGAGATTTTCGGACCTGCGCCGGGGGTCTTCGGGGACCGGAGCGCGCGCGGGCGCCACCGGTCCCTGCAGGAGACCGGAGAAGAGCTCGAGGTACTCCTGCAAGGAGTCACGGACCGAATTCATGCCGCCGCGAATGGGTTCTCCCGGTAACCGCCCATCCTCGTGCGCGGCGACACTCGTCCGCCTGAGCTTTTCGACCGCATATTGACTCATGTGCGCCGGCCGATCGCGATTCGAATAGATACGCAAGCGCTTCTCCTGCTAACCCACTTGGTCATCGATTAAGAAGTTTATACCAATCATTGGTGTCATTATATAATATATGAAACGCTGCGCCACTAGAGCAAATTCTCGAATGGCTGACGGATAGCTTTCCGATGACCCAGAGCGCCATCATTCGCAATCGTTATTTCGGCCGAGCCCCCGCCTTGACACGATCGCTCTTTGAGCCAAGCGTGGATCCGTGCCGGTGAACGGCAGCGCGCGCCCCGCCGCGCAGGAGGCACCGCAGCGGTCTGTCCCGCCGGCCTACCCTCCCAGGGCCGCTGGATGGTACGTGCTAGCCATCTTATTTGGCGCCGCGATGATTTCTTACACGGACCGACTGATTCTGAATCTCCTGGTAGATCCGATCAGGCGTGATCTCCAACTGACTGACGTGCAGATCAGCTACCTGCAGGGTGCGGCTTTCGCGATCATCTACGCCATTATCGCTTTACCCATGGGTAATTACGCCGACCGGCACAGTCGCCGTAAACTGCTACTCTTCGGCATCTCGACATGGAGCCTCGCGACCGCAGCGTGTGGGTTTTGCGGCGAGTCTTCAAAGATCTGTTTCTCTTGCGACTCTGTGTCGGTATCGGCGAAGCGGCTCTCGCACCCGCAGCAATGTCCCTGATTCCGGACTATTTTCCCCCGCAACGGCGCGGCGCCGCGATCGGAGTGTTTCTGCTCGGCATTCAATGCGGGGCAGGGGGCCGTGAACCTAATCGGGGGCTTGCTCATCGCGGGCTTTGCCAGCGGGCGCTTCGCTAGAATCCCGCTGCTCGGAAACCTGACGCCATGGCGTGCGGTATTGATGTCGCTGGGGATCGCGGGTGTCGTGGTTGGCGCGCTTCTATTCACCGTGCGCGAGCCGGCTCGTCAAGATACCATCGCGACCCACGTTGGGCCGGACCGACGTGAACACCTGCGCATAGTCATTTCCTACCTCAAACGGAATCGCTGGACGTTCGTGCTCCTGGTGGCGGCATTCTGCTTGGATAACGTGAGAGGCTACGGCACCGACTCTTGGATGCCGTCCGTACTCGTCCGAGACTTTGGGCTTCCGGCCTCACGTGCCGGAACTCTCCTTGGATATACATCTCTTATCTGCGGAATGCTCGGTGCCCCTCTTGGTGGGCTGCTATGCGATCGCCTAGCGAAGCGCAGGGTCGATGCCGGCGTATACCTCGCCCTCGTCGCCACCTTTCTGGAGTTCCTGTTCATCGCTTTTCCGCTGGCTGGAACTCCGTCCCTGGTGCTCCTGGGTTACGGCTTGTACAACGTACTGGTTCTGGCAGCCATCTCGGGGCTCACCGCGATTCAGAATGCGGCGCCGAGCGAAATGCGCGGGATGGTAGTCGCGATACAGGCGTCCCTCTTCACCCTCCTGGGACTCGGACTCGGACCGACTTTGGTCGCCGGCGTGACCGAGCTTCTCTTCCGGAGTCCCAGAATGGTCAATGTAGCCATAGTCACCGTTTCGGTCCCCATAGTAGCCTTGATGGCGGGCGCACTACGATTGTCGCTACCCCACTACCGCGCTACTCGCGCCAGAATGGCGATTGGCGGCTGATTCGCGGATGGGCCGTCGCCGACTGCCCTGGACGCCAGCCTATGTCAATTCCCCGGCGCCGCCGATGGGACCACTGGAAGGACTATGCGTGACGCGTCGATCCCGGAACTGTATACGCGCTCTATTGCTTTACTGTAATCAGATCGATCCGCCAGGTAGATATTCGGCACGAACTTCTGTGGGTTCATGTCATACAGTGGAAACCAACTCGACTGGATTTGAACCATAATCCGATGACCTGCGAGAAATACATGGTCATGATCGCCCAGTGGGACAACCCATTTGGTCACCACTCCCGGCTTCAGTGCCATCGGATGACTGAAGGCTCTTAGATATCGTCCACGTCGGATTTCCATGGCAATCGGTAATTCGTATCCGTTCAGCGATGCTCGATAGGTGGCCGCCGATCCCTGGCCTCCCCCCTCTGGCCTTGAGTCTCCGGATACACGTCAATGAGTTTGACTATAAAATCGGTATCGGTGCCCGATGTCGCGGCGAACAGCACCGCTTTAATCGGACCGGTAATCGTAAGAGAATACTTGAGTGGTTCGCTGACGTAAGTAAGCACATCGGGACGATGATCTACAAAGCGTTGATCCGCGACTTCCCACGTCGCCCATTCACTGTCTGTCGGATCCGGTGTTACCGGCGCAATCGGCCTGAGCGCATACGGGACTGGGTTCGCCGGATCAGAAACATACTGCCGATAGGATGTTGGAGCAGTCCGACTCCCCGGCGCCTCGAGGGACAGACTGCCGTCGCAATGGAGATAGAGGTCCCTCTGTCGCGCACCCTTGGGCGGCCAACTCAGGTACCGATGCCAGACGTCTGATCCGGTCTGAAAGGATGCAACCCGCCAGTTTGGCTCCTTGCCTTCTCCGTGCAGATAATAACGAAAGAAGGCGACCTCGATGTCCTCCCGAAATTGTCGCGCGGTATCCTCGCCCAGAGCAATTCCTCCGATGTCGTTACCCTGCGCGTCGAGAGCCCAGGCTCCGTGATTCCAAGGGCCCGCTACGATCAGATCGGTATCGTCAGGACTGCTCCCGCGAATCTGTCGGAATATCTGCCATGGGCCGTGCGGATCCTCCTGGTCCCAGTAGCCTGCCACGTTCAGAACCGGCACTGTGACATGCCGTAGCCTCTTCGCCCACGCCCGGGTCTGCCAATACTGATCATAGTCGGGATGAGCCATCAAATCGTTCCAGAATGGCAAGTCGCCGTGCAAATACTTACCGTTGGCATCACGTGCGGAGGCGAGACCCAGGTACCATTCGTATGTGTCCCAGCGGTCGAATTGGAACGCGCTATTTTTACTTCTTGCAGCCCCCTCCATAACCGCATATTCGAAGGCATAACTTAACCGAAACGCCCCATAGTGGTGAAAATCGTCATTCAACCACTCGTCCGCCGAGGCGCCTTGCTCGCTTACCGCTTTAAGGGCCGGAGGAGGGTCTATTAAGGCGAGAGCCGCCGTCATCCCAGCGTACGAGACACCCCACAGGCCGACCCTTCCGTTGTTATCCGGTACGTGTTTCACAAGCCACTGTATCGTGTCGTATGCATCGGTCACATCATTAACGACACCCGGCCCGATTTTTCGGGGTATCAATGGGGCTACTTGAAACGTTCCTCCTGACTTGAATCTCCCGCGGACATTCTGTAGCGCGAATATGTAACCTGCTCGAGCCAGCGCAGCCATATCCCTAGGCATTGCGATTGGCGCCGCTTCGGGGATCCCATACGGAGATCGATGCAGCAAAATCGGCAGCGAGGACGCTTGATGAAGCGGAGTGAGGATCGCCGTTTGCAGACGAACTCCGTCGCGCATCGGGACCATCACCTCCTGGTAGCGAAATCCTGGAGGCGCCGGCGTCATACCCGGGCTGAGGGCCCAGGCTGGGATGGGCGGGAATGCCGAAATGAGGCTCGCCAGACACGCAAGAACTCTAATACCGCCGGCAATCATTGAGCCCGTCGGCTCTTTATTCCGGCCATAGGTGAATGGCATTTCAGGCAACCTATCGATCTATATAGCGAACCTCGAGCCCCGTTAAGGCTCGAGGACTACCACGCGGCCGACAGCGGCGATCCGGCGTCTACCTGTATATATTGTTCTACAAATTATTTGTACTGTAAACTACCGACTCGGTGCTGGAGAAAGTCCATCAAAATCGCCTTTAGCCGGGTTAGTTACCCGTTTATCACGGAATTTCGCATTGCCTATCAGGTATACACGTCATGTGAGGCCGTCTGTGTGGAAATTGTCGACAGCAAATACACCGGTCGAGGCGAAGGATTGGGAGTCTCATATCACGGCGAAACAGTCACCTCAATGCTCGACCAACTTAGTGCCGTGGAGGGCGCACTCGCTGGCGGCATCTCTAGAGCTGATCTTCAGCTCGTTCTGCCTCCAGGAGGAGCCAGAAACGCAGTCGACTGTGCTCTTTGGGACCTTGAAGCCAAGCGCACTGGACGGCGTGCTTGGGAACTCGCAGGCGTTCCTACGGCGAGCGCATTGGTTACGGACCTCACTCTCGGCCTGGACGATGCCGAATCGATGTCTCGAGCTGCCTATGCCGCCCGAAACTACTCGCGATTGAAGCTGAAACTCTCAGGCACGGGAGACCTGGAACGCGTGGCCGCCGTCCGCGCGGTACGCAGGGACGCCGAGATCATCGTGGATGCGAATCGAGCCTGGAACGAGAGACAACTGCATGAGCTCACGCCAAAGTTGGCGGACCTGGGGGTTGTGCTGATTGAGCAACCTCTGCCCGTGGGGCGGGACGGGGCGCTCGCAGACTTTGACAGTCCCATTCCTCTTTGCGCGGATGAATCCTGTCAGACAAGACTATCGCTGGATTCCGTGATCGGAAAGTATCAATTTATCAACATCAAGCTCGACAAAACCGGCGGCCTGACCGAGGCGCTGGCGTTGGCGCGTGAGGCGCAGGTACGAAACCTGAAACTCATGGTGGGCTGCATGGCTGGCTCCTCCTTGTCCATGGCGCCTGCTTTTGTTGTCGGCCAGCTCTGCAAGTTCATCGATCTCGACGGCCCTCTACTGCTCGCCAAAGACGTGTTTCATCCAATTCTGTATCAAGACGATCGGATGTACCCCCCGGGGCTGGCGCTGTGGGGCTAGAGCAGTGCGAAGATCTATTGGTCCTGGAGTCCGAATGGTTGCCTCCTGTCTAGGAAGTTTTTTTGAGCTCGATCGTTTGATTTTCCAGGCTGACAGTGGCAATTTACGGCGATGAGTTCACAACCCAGAGCGCGTGGAATGGTCCCTCCGGACACGACTGCCGAGATCGACTACGGACACTTGCCCTCCTTCATAGGCTATCGGATTCGAAAAGCATACAGTTACCTTTTTCAGACCTTCAACGCGATGCTTAAGGACTTGAATCTCGCTCCTGGCCAATACAGTGTGCTGCTGCTGATCGGACTCAATCCAGGGCTCAGTCAGAATGCACTTGCCGAAGCAACGGGCCTCGATGGTTCTACAATCGTGCCGATTACGAATCGCTTCGTTAAGCTCGGCTGGATTCGTCGCACCCGGCGTAAGGATGATCGACGCTTCTATGCTCTGCGTATGACACCTGCGGGCCGGGCAATTCTAGACAAGGCGCGACCAATCATCGAAGCGCACGAGCGGCAACTCGTTGCAGCACTAAGCGCCCACGAATGCCAGGTACTGAACGATCTGCTTTCTCGCGTCGGGGCCAATTCGGTCGAACCGCAAAACACAGGATCGCGTCGCAAATCCCGCAAAAGCACCTCTGGAATTATCGAGAGCACCGCTCGCGCTTCTGAGCTGTGAACGTCCAGGCAATTCTGATCCAGGTTTTTGGGGTCACACGGGTACTAGCCGCCGGAGTCATCCTTGCGGCCGGAGCTGGCTAGAGGGGGCCGGCCTCTTACGGGCGCTTGGCGACCACTTTGCCGTTTTCCCAGACATAGAGCGGCGTTCCATACATCCGCGCTGTACGCCTGGCACTCTCGCCGGCGCGGAGTAGCGCACGTTCGACGCGCGCAGCGAGCTTCGGATTCCTGTTGGAGCTCTTGCCCTTGTTCGCGCTTTTGGTCTTCACGGGCCTGACTCTATCAGCTTCGGCGGCCTGCTGGAATTGTCGTACACCGCCCAGGCATCTGCCAGCGGCCGGTAGCGGGTTTCGAAGTTCTGCCAGCTTCGAGCGAAGCGACGCAGTACGTCGGTTCTTGGTACGTTGTGCCCGCCTTGCCTCACCCTGGCCGCAATGCGTCTAAGGGCAAGCCGCGGCGTGGCGAGTCGCAGATAGATGATCTCTATATGGTACCCAAGCCGCTTCATCGTCTGGATTCGTTTCACATGGCCAAGACCGCTCAGCGTGCTCTCCCATGCGAAGTCTGCACCCCGTTCCACAAGGCGATCGATCTCGTCGAGCATCAATCGTGCCGCAGCGACAGCTGCGAGCTCGGGGCGCAACGGTGACAGCCCGCTCGCAATGAGATCAGCGTTGACGAAATTCAGTACACGAGCATCGTTCGGCAAGTATTCCCGGGCGAACGTCGTCTCCCCGCGCCGTTCGGGCCGGCGATGAGCAGGCAGCGCGGGCGATGTCGCCCTCGTCTCCTCGTCTTCGTCACTCAGACATTCCTCTGTGACACCGCAGGGGTTCCGAGTCTACGTCCGCGTACCAACTCGCCGTTCTTTGGCGAAATCGCGGCGGCTGTGGAGCGAAGCCGATAAAGGTAGTCTGCCCACGCTTGCATCATCTTCCGCCGTTCCGGCAGATGCTTGGCGTAGTTGTACGCCGCCCGGATCTCGTTCGGCTCCTGGTGCGCGAGCTGCCGCTCGATCGCGTCCGGATGCCAGCCCTGCTCATTGAGCAGCGTCGATGCCATACTCCGGAACCCATGCCCGGTCATCTGAGCGTTCGTATACCCGAGCCGCCGGAGCGCCGCGTTGACGGTGTTGTTGCTCATCGGGCGGCCGCGACTTCTCTCGCCGGGAAACACGAACCGCCCGCTGCCGGTCAGCGGCTGGAGCTCCCGCAGAATCTCGACGGCCTGGCGTGCGAGCGGCACGAAATGCGGAGTCCGCATCTTCATGCACATCGCCGGAATCCTCCACTCCGCCTCCTCGAGGTTGAACTCGGCCCATTCGGCCATCCGCAACTCGCCGGGCCGCACGAAGACAAGCGGCGCTAACTGCAGCGCACTGCGCGTAACAAACGATCCGGCGTACCCATCGATCGCCCGCAGCAGTGCACCGACAGCCTTCGGCTCAACGATGCTCGCATGATGGCGCTCGATCACCGGCGCGAGCGCGCCGAACAAATCGCGGGTGATGTCGCGCTCGGCGCGACCGGTAGCGACTGCGTACCTGAACACGCAGCCACAATTCTGGAGGGCGCGGTGTGCTGTCTCATTGGCACCGCGTTGCTCGATGCGCTGGACGACGCCAAGCAGCTCCATCGGCTTGATGTCGCGAATTGGCTTCTGTCCGACCCAGGGAAAGATATTGAGCTCGAGCCGCCGGATGATCTTCTCGCCGTGCCCGGGCGCCCAGGCGGGCGAGTGCTTCGCGAACCACTCCCGCGCGATGCTCTCGAAGTTGTCGCCTGGTACACCGTCGGGAGCCGGCCCATTCCCCTTGCGCTCCTCAGCGGGATCAATGCCGGAAGCAAGCTTCCGACGCACCTCGTCCAGCCGGTCGCGTGCGGCCTTCAAACTGACGTCGGGAAACACGCCGAGCGACAGACGCTTCTCTTTGCCGTCGAACCGGTACTTGAATCTCCACCACCGGCCACCGGAGGTCGCGACCTCGAGGTACAAGCCTCGGCCGTCGAAGAGCCGATACGGCTTCTCACGCGGCCTCGCGTTGACGATCTCGGTGTTTGTGAGCGGCATGGTCCGGGGTCCCGGAGCCCTGGAAATCGGCCTCTGGAGCGAATCGCCCCAGTTGCCCCCAGCCCCTGCCCGCTGTCAAGAGCTGAGCTGTGAGGCACTTGCGGTCGATTTAGAGATTATTTCTGCTGAAAATCAGTGATTTAAGCGAACCACAGCGTAGTGGATCGTAGGCCAGCGAAGCGGGGAGAAGGAGGCGGATATGGCCAGGGGTGGAATTGAACCACCGACACGCGGATTTTCAATCCGCTGCTCTACCAACTGAGCTACCTGGCCGCCTCGAGGAAGGGCCGCGTATTAGACCGGGACCGGTGACGGCCGTCAAGCAATCTCAAGCCTAAGTCTTTGATTCCGGGTCCATTCCGCACATTCTGGCGACAGCCCGGGCAGCTGTTCCGGCACCGTGCTTGCTTCGGCTCCGGCCATGGCCACACGACCACCCGCCCCGCCGCCGTACGCGGACTCGCAAGGCCGCCGCCCAGGAGCGCTCTCTCCGCAGAGGCCGGGCCAGCGCCCCCGCTGGCCGGGCGACCTCGAGCGTCGCTCCGGGAGGGATGATCCGCTACGCCGTCGTTGGCCTCGGACACATCGCACAGAGCGCAATCCTGCCGGCCTTCGCGCAGGCGCGGCAGAACAGCGCACTGGCGGCGCTGGTCTCCGATGATCCGAAAAAGCTGACGCAGCTTTCGCGCCGCTACGGCGTGCGACGCGTGTGCAGCTACGAGGATGCCGACGACCTCTTCCATAGTGGTCAGATCGACGCCGTCTACATCACACTGCCCAACTCGATGCATCGTGATTACACGGAGCGCGCGGCGCGTGCCGGCCTGCACGTGCTCAGAATTTCCGCCGGCCCGGCATCCAGCCACCGCCTCTCGTGGGCGAAGTGCACTCCGCGACGATGTAGCGCGCGCCGGCAGCTATCCAGCGCCGGCGCCAGAGCGGACTGAAGGTCATCGGTGCGGGCGCCCACGCGCCCTCGCGCGGCTTGAGCTGTCATATCTACCCACTAAGAGATAGACCACCACCCGCCGCCGGACAGCGCGCACCCCCTCCGCGCGAGCCATATCGGAAACGGCTTGTCAACACCACTATTCTCGCCCGGCGCCGTCGAACCCTAGGGCTCGACTACGTCTACTCAGGGAATTCAAGGGAGTCTCAAACGTGCGCAATCGCTCAATCACTTTCGCTTCGCTTGCCCCTCTCGCCATCGCGGCGATCGCGGCTGTTGTCACGTTGTCCGGCTGTTCCGGCGATGCGGCAGCCCAGCATGCCGCCGTACCGCCCCCGGCGCCGCAAGTCACGGTCGCGCGCGTCATCTCGCGGACCGTCACCGACTCGGAGACGTTCTCTGGCCGATTCGACGCCGTCAACCACGTCGACATTCGCCCGCGCGTCTCCGGGTATATCTCTTCGGTCAATTTCGTGGACGGCTCCGTGGTCCGAAAAGGCCAGTTGCTGTTCGTCATCGACCCTCGCCCCTACCAGGCGGACTATCAGCGCGCCGAGGCGGATCTCGACCAGGCGCGCGCCCAAGCGGCACTGGCCAGGGCCGAGCAGACCCGAGCCGTGAACCTCTTTGCGGCCCACGCAATCTCCAAGGATGAGTTCGACACTCGAACGGCCAATGCGCGTCAGTCCGCCGCGAACGTGGAAGCAGCGAAGGCGGCGGTGGCTGCGTCGGGACTCAATCTCACGTTCACGCGCGTGACGGCTCCCATCACAGGTCGTGTCAGCCGCGCGATCGTCACCACCGGTAACCTGGTGAGCAACGGCCAGACGCTGCTGACCACGGTGGTGTCCTTGGACCCGATTTACGTCGAGTTCAACGCGGATGAACAGGCCTATCTGATGTTCGAAAAGTACGCCGGTAACAGTGGGCGCAAGGACGCGCCCGCCACTGCCGGAGCAGGTCCGGACGCGATTGGTAACGCGGTGTATATCGGTCTGGCCGACGAGAACGGCTATCCGCACGAAGGCCGCCTGGTCTTCATGGACAACTCTCTCGACTCGCAGACCGGCACCATCTACGCGCGTGCGCTGCTGACCAACACGGACGGCCACTTCGTCCCGGGCCTCTTCGCCCGCGTCAAGCTGATCGGCAACGACCATTACAGTGCCGTGCTCATCAACGACAGCGCCATCGGTACCGATCAGACCATGCGCTACGTGCTCCTCCTGGGTCCTGACAACAAGGTCGAGTATCGCCCCGTCGAGCTCGGGCCTCTGGTCAATGGGCTGCGCGTAGTGCGATCCGGTCTGAAGCCTGGCGACACGATCGTCGTCAACGGCTTGATGCGCGTGCAACCCGGCATGCAGGTGAACCCGCAGCTGATTGCAATGGGTGAGCACCACAAGACGGGCGCCATGGTGGCCCAGAACACGACTCACGACGCGGAGTCCGCCAACCACGGCTCTGCTTCCAGGGAGAATCGGTGAAACTCTCACACTTCTTCATCGACCGCCCGATCTTCGCGGCGGTGCTGTCGACTTTCATCTTCATCGCCGGCGCGATCGCGATCACGCAGCTGCCGATCAGCGAGTATCCGGAAGTGGTGCCACCGTCCGTGATCGTGCGGGCGACGTACCCCGGCGCCAATCCGAAGGTCGTGGCGAGCACCGTCGCCGCGCCCCTCGAGCAGTCGATCGTCGGGGTCGAGAACATGCTCTACATGTCCTCGACCTCGACCATGGACGGTTCGCTGGCCCTGACGGTCACCTTCCGCGTCGGGACAGACGTCGATCGCGCACAGACGCTGGTGCAGAACCGCGTGCAGCAGGTTCTGCCGCGACTGCCTGATGAAGTGCGTGATCTCGGCGTCACGACCACCAAGAGCTCGCCGAATCTGACGATGGTGGTGCACCTTTACTCGCCCAGCGGCCGCTTTGACACGCTGTACCTGCGCAACTACGCGGTACGCAACGTCCGCGACGTGCTGGCACGGCTACCTGGCATGGGTGATGTGCAGCTCTTCGGCGGCGGCGACTATGCCATGCGCGTCTGGCTGGATCCCCAGAAGCTCGCCGCGCTCAATCTGACCGCGGGCGATGTCGTCGACGCGATCCGAGCGCAAAACATCCAGGTCGCTGCCGGCCAGATCGGCGCGCCGCCGGCTCCGGGCTCCGATTTCCAGCTCGCCCTCAACGCGATGGGACGCCTCACCAGTCCGGATCAGTTCCGCAGCATCGTGCTGAAGACCGGCGCCAACGGCGAGGTCGTGCGTCTCGGCGATGTCGCTCGCGTCAACATGGGCGCCGAGTCGTATGGCACCAACAGCTATCTCGATAACCAGGACGCCGTGGCGATCCCGGTCTTCCAGGCGCCCGGGTCCAATGCCTTGCAGCTTTCCGACGAAGTGCGCGCCACGATGGCGCAACTCTCGAAGGACTTCCCGCAAGGCATGAGCTACACGATTGTCTATGACCCGACCGTGTTCGTGCGTCAGTCGATCGAAGCCGTCGTACATACATTGCTCGAGGCCGTGCTGCTCGTCGTCCTCGTCGTCATCCTGTTCCTACAGACCTGGCGCGCGTCCATCATCCCGCTCATCGCCGTGCCAGTGTCGATCGTCGGGACCTTCGCGGTGTTACTCGCGTTCGGGTTCTCGATCAACACGCTGTCGCTTTTCGGTCTCGTGCTGGCCATAGGTATCGTCGTAGACGATGCCATCGTGGTAGTCGAGAACGTGGAGCGCCACATTGAAAGCGGACAGTCCCCACGTGAGGCGGCCAAGTCCGCGATGAGCGAGGTCAGCCGGCCCATCATCGCGATCACGCTGGTGCTGTGCGCGGTGTTCGTACCCGTCGCCTTCGTGAGCGGATTGACCGGCGAGTTCTATCGCCAGTTCGCCCTGACGATCGCGATCTCCACGGTGATCTCGGCTTTCAACTCACTCACCCTGTCTCCGGCGTTGGCCGCCGTATTGCTGAAGCCCCACGGTGCCAAGCCCGACTGGCTCTCGCGTCTCATGGATCGCGTCCTCGGCCGCTTCTTCCGTCGGTTCAACCGCGGGTTCATGGCTGTCGGCAACGCCTATCAGACAGCTGTCGTCGGCACGGTCCGCCGCGTGGGCATCGCGCTCTTCGTCTACGCCGGCCTGATTGGCCTTGCCTACCTGGGGTTTGCCGCCGTCCCGCACGGCTTCATCCCGCAGCAGGACAAGCAATACCTGGTCGCGATCGCGCAGTTACCGCCCGCGGCATCGCTCGATCGGACCTCGCAGGTCGTCAAGGAGATCGGCCAGATTGGCATGCATCAGCCCGGAGTCGAACACGCCGTGCAGTTCGCAGGCATGTCCGTCAATGGCTTCGTGCCGAGCTCGAGCGCCGGATTGGTGTTCTTCGGGCTCAAGCCCTTCGACCAGCGCCATTCGAAAGGCCTGTCGGCCGATGCCATCGCGGCACAGCTCAATCAGAAGCTCTCCGCCATCCAGGACGGCATGGTCGTCGTCTTCCCGGCGCCGCCGGTCATGGGCCTCGGTACGCTGGGCGGATTCAAGCTGGAGGTTGAAGATCGTGGCGAGGCTGGTCCCAAGGCACTCTACGACGCTGTGCAAAGCGCGTTGAAGGAGGGTTACGGCAACCCCGCGCTCGCCGGCCTCTTCAGCAGCTACCAGGTGAACGTACCGCAGCTCAACGTCAACGTGGATCGCGTCAAGATCCTGCAGGACCACGTCAATCTGGACGACGTCTTCCAGACCCTCCAGGTTTATCTGGGGTCGCTGTACATCAATGACTTCAACGTCTTTGGCCGGACCTATGAGGTGCTTGCGCAGGCCGACGCGCCGTTCCGTTCCCGCATCGATGACATCTCGACGCTCCAGGTTCGCAATGCCGATGGCCAGATGATCCCGCTGGGCGCATTCCTCACTGTCACCCCGACATACGGGCCCGACATCGTGCAGCGCTACAACGGCTACACGGCCGCCGATATCAACGGCGGCCCGGCGCCGGGATACAGCTCGGGCCAGGCGCAAGCGGCGATGACTCAGATCCTGAAATCGACGCTGCCACCGGGGATGTCCTTCGAATGGACCGACCTCTCCTATCAGCAGCTCATCTCGGGCAACACGAGCCTGATCATCTTCCCGCTCTGCGTGCTGTTCGTGTTCCTGGTGCTCGCCGCGCAGTACGAGAGCCTGATGCTGCCGCTGGCCATCATCCTGATCGTGCCGATGTGTCTGCTCGCGGCCATCACGGGCGTGTTCCTCGATCACGGCAACAACAATGTGTTCACCCAGGTCGGCCTGGTCGTACTGGTCGGCCTCGCCTGCAAGAACGCGATCCTGATCGTGGAGTTCGCCAAGCATCTGCAGGAAGAGCAGGGTCATGACGCCGTGTCCGCCGTCTTGCAGGCCGCCCGACTGCGCCTGCGACCGATCCTAATGACGTCCTTCGCCTTCATCATGGGCGTCGTGCCATTGATGCTGGCGAGCGGCGCCGGAGCCGAAGTGCGCCATGCGCTCGGCACGGTCGTGTTCTCCGGCATGCTTGGCGTGACCTTCTTCGGTCTCCTCCTGACGCCGGTCTTCTATGTGGTCATACGCCGAAGTTCGGACCAGTCCGAAGCGGCGTCCGACCGGTTACCTTCACCGGACCCTCACCATGCGTAAGACTCACCTGCTACTCACCCTGGCTGCGGCAGTGGCCCTTTCCGCCTGCGCCGTTGGCCCCAACTACGTTCGACCCAAGACCTCGGTGGCCGCACAGTTCGCCGGCGCCGAGCCTGACGTCTATACGAACCAGCAGACCCAGGTCGAGTTCTGGAAGCAGTTCGACGACCCGACACTCGACGGGCTGGTCAGCGACGCCCTGAGCGCCAACTACGATCTGCGTATTGCGGTCGGACGGCTGGTGCAGTCGCGCGCTCTGCGCAACCAGTCGGAGTTCGACCTCGCTCCGACGGTGACCGCTTCTGGCGGCTACAACCAGCAGCGCACACCGGCGGCGCAGGACCCGTTCACCGGGCCGTTCGGCGGCGCCTACACCACCAAGTACTATGATGCCGGGTTCGACGCAACGTGGGAGCTCGACTTCTTTGGCGGCGTCAGGCGCAACATCCAGGCGCGCAATGCCGCACTGCAGGGCGAAGTGGCCAACCTGCACGATGCGCAGGTCTCGGTGATCGCCGAGGTGGCGCGCAACTACTTCGAGCTGCGCGGAGAGCAGACACAACTTGCCGTTGCCCGCGCCAATGTGGAGAACCAACAGCAGGTACTGCAACTGGCGCAGGCCGAGCGCACCGCCGGCAGCGGCACCGATCTCGACGTCGCGCGGGCACAGGCGCAGCTCAGCACCACGCTATCCACGATCGGACCTCTCGAGGCCGCGGTCGCGCGCTCCATTCACAGGCTCGGCGTGCTGACCGGCCGCGATCCTGACGCACTCACGGGAGCTCTGAGCGCGCCCCACGATCTGCCGCCGCTGCCGCACATCGTCCCCGTGGGCAGCCCCGCGGACATGTTGCGCCGGCGCCCGGACATCCGCTCGGCGGAGCGAAACCTGGAGGCGTCCACGGACATGGTCGGGGTCGCCATCTCGAATCTTTTCCCCAAGGTGACCTTCACAGGCAGCTTCGGCTTCGCCGCCGCCGCGCCGAGCGGCTTCGGCACGGCGGGTTCGCGTAGCTATGGCATCGGGCCGGGGATCTACTGGCCCGCCTTCGACCTCGGCCGGGTACACGAGCAGGTCGCCGGCGCCCGGGCCGGCGCCGTGATCGCCCTCGACCAATACCACAGCACCGTCCTCAACGCCTTGGAGGAGACCGAGGACGCCCTCGTGACCCATGCCCGTGACCGTGACCAGCTCAAGCATGCCGAGGATGCCGCCAGCGCCAGCGCAACCGCGGCCCGGCTGGCCAGGATCCGCTACGAAGGCGGCATGGTCGACTTTCTTTCGGTGCTGGACGCGGAGCGGACCCAGCTGCAGGCCGAGGACGCCCTGGCCGAGGATCGGACCGAGGCCGCCACCAGCCTGATAGCGGTCTACAAATCGCTGGGCGGTGGTTGGGAGACCGCCCCCCTGCCGAGGTACACTGACGCTTCGATTTCCCGATAGAGAGCATGTCGCATGAGTGTTTCGGTGGTCGATCCGGCCCTGGCCCTGCTGGAGCCTTTGACGGTATCCACCCCCTGCTCCGAGGAACTCAGCCAGATCAACGAGTCCCTGCGGCGCCGGGAGGCATTGCTCGTGGCCTCCGCCAAGGCGAGCCGGATGCTCCTGGAGGCCCCGGACGTGCGCGGCACCATTCCCGAGGTGCTGGTCCTCATGGGCGAGGCGGCTCATGTGGATCGCGTCAACGTCATGCTGGCGCGCCGCGGACCGCAAGGCGAGCCCCTATTGGTCGTAGTCAGCGAATGGACCGCCGAAGGCGTTCCGCCGCACATCGACGACCCCACGGTATGTACATGTGATGAGCGTCAGTTCTCCGCTGTGTCCGCTGAGCTGCGCGCCGGCCGCAGCGTCTGTCTCAACAAGAGTGAGACACCGGTTACTTACGCCGGCGTGACGGGATTCGAGGGCATCGGCACCAAGACGAAGGCCATCGTGCCGATCTTCGTCGCCAGCGAATTCATCGGCGTGGTGGGGTTCGACAACACCCGCCAGCGCCGTGCGATCGACTCCGCGGAGCTTGCCGCGCTCGAGAACGCCGCGGGCGTCATCGGCGCCGCCCTTCATCGACAGCGCCTCATCGACGACATGAGGCGGGAGCGCGAGCGCGCGGCGGAGGAACGCGTCGCTGAGCTGGCAAAAGCCAACGCCGTCATCCGCGGCAACTTGGAGCGTCTAGCGAGTGAGCCGGACCTGCACAGCTTCCTGGGACACGTGCTGTTGGAAGCGACGCGCCAGTTCGATGCGGCATCAGGCGCGGTGGTCGTCTCCAAGGACAGCCTGCAGCAATGGCGGATCGCGGCGCATGTCAGGGATGGCCGCATCGAAGAGCCCCCCTACCCCATCAGCGTGCCGACCGATGGCTCATCCTTCGGCGACAGGTTCACCAAGCCGACCGAGCCCATGTATCTCGACGTCGAGCAGCAATCGGAGGAATTCTGGCCGGGCATGCTCGCCTTCCACCGGCAGGAAGGCTACGCCGGCACGGTGGTCTATCCGCTCGTGTTCGGCTCGCGCAATGTCGGCTTCCTCATTCTGCGCTTCCGCCGCAACGCGGCCGACGTGCAGCGCAGCGAGCTGCTGGTGGCGCTCGCCCAGCAGGCGACGCTCGCCGTCCAGCTCACCCGCCTCGCCTATCAGGCGAAAGAGGCGGCGGTGCTCGTCGAGCGCGCGCGCATCGGGCAGGAGATCCACGACGGCCTGGCGCAGGCCTTCACCGGGATCCTGATGCAGCTCGGGGCGGTCGAGGAATTCCCGTCCTGCAAGAAGAAGAACTCGGGGCTGGCGCTGACACTGACGCGCATCCGCGACCTCGCCCGCGAAGGGCTCGCCGAGGCGCGCCGCTCGGTGATGGCACTCAGGCTTGATCAGACACGGCGCGCCGGGCTCGAGATCGCGCTGCGCCAACTGGCTGAGCGCTCGACGGTGCCGGGCGGCGTGACCTGCAGTTTCGACGGCGACGGCATCACCACCGGCTTGAAGCCGGAGCATGAGCATGAGCTGCTGCGCATCGCACAGGAGGCGCTGAGCAATGCGGTGCGCCACGCACGGCCGCGCCTGGTCCGCATCACCATGAAAGACGAGACGGCCCACTGGGTGCTCGCGGTGGAGGATGACGGCACCGGCATGGAGCAACGGCCGGAGTACTACGCGCGGGAGGGGTTCGGCCTCACGAGCATGCGCCAGCGGGCGAGTGCGATCGGCGGCGAGTGGCAGATCGAGAGCCAACCTGGCGCCGGCACGCGGGTCAGCGTGCGGCTGCCGAAGCGCAAGGCAGCCGCGTAATGGTCGCGGTACTCACCAAAAAGAAGATCCGGGTGATCCTCGCGGATGATCACCCAGTGGTGAGGGACGGCTTGGCGGCGATGGTGAACCAGCAGGCGGACATGGAGGTGGTTGCGGAGGCCGGCGATGGCGATGAGGCGATCTCGCTCTTCGAGCAGCATCAGCCGGACGTCCTGGTGCTGGACCTGAGAATGCCGAAGAGAGACGGCGTCGCGGTGGTGCAGCGGGTGCTGGATTTCAACCCCAAGGCCCGGATCCTCATCATGACCACCTACGACGGGGACGAGGACATCTTCCAGTGCCTGAGTCAGGGGGCGAAGGGCTATCTCCTCAAGGACGCCCCGCGGCAGGAAATTCTGTCCGCCATCCGCGCCGTGAGCGAGGACCGGCCCTACACTTCCTCGTCGGTGGCGGCGAAGGCGCTGCAACGGATGGCCAAGCCCAGCCTGACGCAGCGTGAGTTGGACGTGCTGGAGCTCGTGGCGCAGGGCAGAAGCAACAAAGACATCGCGCGGCGCCTGTCGATCACCGAGGGAACGGCAAAGACGCACGTGAAGTCGATACTGACCAAGCTCGATGCGATCAGCCGCACCGAAGCCGTCGCCGTCGCTCACAAGCGCGGCCTGATCCGACTCTAGGCTAAATGCCGAGCCCCAGTCTTCGCGGCCAGCGCCGGAACTTTCGGCGGCGGATCCCGTTCACCGCAGCGCGGGACGCAAAGACTACCCACTAGGAGGCCGACATGAATCCGAGCTTCACGACGAATGGTGATAAAGCTGCCGCCGAGGCCACACGCCAGGCGGAGCATCTCGCGGACACCGCGAGCGAAACCGCCGCGAGGGCTACCAGCGCGGCGCGCGAGCGGGCCGAACAGGCTCAACGCTGGGCCAAGTCCCGTTGGCACGACCTGCAGGAGAGCGTCGAGTCCCAGCCCTATCAATCGACGGCCTGGGCGCTCGGGATCGGGTTCGCGGCGGGGCTGCTCCTCATGGGACTGCTGCGAAGCCGCAGATAGCATCACACTCCGCATCCGCGCCAACCGGCCGGATGAGGTCCGTGATGGTTCTGTGACACATCCGGGTGGGGGCCATGGTCTTCTTGGCCCATGCACCAGATTGGTGTCGTCGGCCTCTCATACCGGCATGCCGGCATCGACGAGGTTGCGCGCCTCTCCATTCCCAAGGCTGATCTCGAGGCCCGCCTGCGCTCGTTGCGCGAGGCGCTGCGGGTCTCCGAGCTTCTTTACCTCGGGACCTGCAACCGCATCGAGCTGTTCTTCGTCAGCCCTGACGGCGAGCCCGCGGGCGACCTCCGCGAGGCCGCCCTCGAGCAGCTGACCGGACGGCGGCCACAGCCGGGGCAGGCTGCGCGGGTGCTGCGCGCCTGGGCCGGCGAGTCAGCCCTGGAGCACGTACTGCTCCTGGCCTGTGGGCTCGATTCCGCCCAAGCCGGCGAGCGCGAGATCGCCGCACAACTGCGCGCCGCCTGGGAGGCCGCCCGCGGCGCCGGGACGAGCGGCGCTCTCCTCGACCGGTTGGTGGGTGAGGCGCTCGCCATGGCCAACCGGGTTCGCAGGCTCCAAGCCGGGACGAGCGCACCCTCCCTCGCCGACCTGGCCGCGGCTCGCGTTCTCGAGCACTTGGCTGGCCGTCCTGACGCCGTCGCCCTCATCGGCGTCTCCCCGATGACGCGCCGCTGCGGCCGCGCGTTGCATCGCGCCGGTGTGCCACTCCTGATCGTCAACCGGTCGCTCGCGCCCGCGGCAGAGCTCGCCGCGAGCGTGTCCGGGCAGGCCGTCTCCCTCGAGGAGTTCCGGACGCAGCCACGAGCGGTCGCAGCGCTGGTGCTCGCCGCAGGGGGCAGCGACCCCGTGCTCGACGGCCCTACACTGCAATTACTCGCGGCCGCGCATTCGGGGCGAGGCCAACCGCCGCTGGCTATCGACTTCGGCGTGCCGCCAAACCTCGACCCCGAGGAAGCACGCGGCGCCGGCATCGTGAGAATCGGGATGAGCGAGCTCGTGCAGGCGGTGCGGGAGCGGCGCGGGACCGAGCTGCTGCGCCTGGCGCCGGTGCGGACCGCGATCGATGAGCGCATGGTGCGCCTGCGCGAGGAGATGGCCACGCGCGCCATCGGCCCGCAGCTCGCGCAGCTCCGCGAGGCGTTCGAGCGGATCGCGGCGGACGAGCTCGAGCGGGCCTTGTCGCAGGAGCTCAGCGGGCTGACGGAGGCGCAGCGCCAGGCCATGGGGCACGTGACCTCCCGGCTGGCAAGACGTCTCGCGCATCTGCCGATTGCCGGCATGCGCGCAGCAGCCACACACCTGGACCCGGAGGCGATCGAGGCCTTTTTCGGTCAAGCGCGCCTGCAGCGCGGAGTGCGCGTGGACACTCTGCCCGCCGACGCGACCGAAGCGCCAGCCCCTGAAGACCCACTACCATAGGAACCCTGATGCGCCATTCCCCAGAGGGCACAACCAGACAGTCGCATCCCTGCTCGGAGCGGCTCTACGAGCGCGCCACTCGCGTCATCCCGGGTGGCGTGAACTCGCCCGTACGGGCGTTCCGCGCGGTCGGTGGCACGCCGCTTTTCTTCGTCAGCGGCCGCGGCGCGCACCTGACGGATAGCGATGGCCGCACCTATCTCGATCTCGTCGGCTCCTGGGGTCCGTTGATATTGGGTCATGCGCATCCGGCCGTGGTCGAGGCCATAGCGCAGGCCTCCCGTCACGGAACGACCTTCGGTGCCCCCTGCCCGGCGGAAGTTGAGTTGGCAGAGCGCGTGGTAGCCTCATACCCCGGAATCGAGCAGGTCCGACTGGTGTCCTCGGGTACGGAAGCCGTGATGAGTGCCATCCGTCTGGCGCGAGCGTTCACCGGACGCGATCTGATCGTCAAGTTCGCCGGCTGCTATCACGGGCATGCGGATCACCTGTTGGTGGCGGCGGGCTCTGGCCTCGCAACGTTCGGCCGGCCGTCTTCCGCTGGCGTCCCCGAAGCCTTCACGGCCTGCACACGCGTGTTGCCACTCGATGACGAAGCAGCCATGGAGGCGCTCTTCGCGCGCGACGGACAACAGATCGCCGCGGTGATCATCGAGCCGGTGCCCGCCAACCACGGCCTGCTGCCGCAACGCGCCGAATTTCTCGAGCGGTTGCGCGCGCTGACCCGCGAGCATGGCACGCTCCTCATCTTCGATGAGGTCATTTCCGGCTTTCGGCTCGCCCGCGGCGGCGCGGCCGAGCGGTTGCGTCTCGTCCCGGATCTCGCCACCTTCGGCAAAGTGATCGGCGGCGGCATGCCAGTCGGCGCCTTTGCGGGGCCGCGGCGGATCATGGCGCGACTCGCCCCCGACGGCGACACCTACCAGGCGGGCACTCTCTCCGGCAATCCCGTGGCCATGGCGAGCGGTATCGCGACGTTGGATGTGTTGGCAGCCGAGAACGGCTGGGAAAAACTCGAGGCTCTGGGCGCGCAGCTCGAGCGGCTGTTGCAGCCGGTGCTGCGCGAGGCGCCCTTCCCCATGCACCTGGTGCGCGTGGGGTCGCTCTTCTGGCTGTCGCTGCACGAGAGCGGGGCGCCACGCACGGCGGCAACACTCTCGCCGCAGGCGGTCGGCCGATTCGCGGCCCTCTTTCACGCCATGCTGGCCGAGGGCATCTACTTACCGCCATCCGCATACGAAGCCTGCTTCCTGTCCCTCGCCCACACGGACACGGACCTCGAGCGCTTCGCGCAGGGACTGCGCAGCGCGCTCCACACCCTGCGCTGACAGATCATCGATGAAAGCACCGCGACTATTCCAACTCACCGCGCTCGTCCTGGTGCTGGTGTCGGCCGTGGAAGTCGGCTGGTGGCTGCTCGACCAGCATCGCTTTGCCGTCGACAAAGTCAGAGAGATGCATGAGGTCTATGCGCAGCAGGTCGTTGCCGCGCAAGCGCTGCTCGATGCCGGCACGTCCGCCGCCCGCGTGCACGCGTTGTTGCCGAACGTCATCGTCGGGAAGAGCCGGCATGCCGCACTCTCCCCGGACGTCGACAAGCACCTCCTTGCCGAAGAGCGTCGCCATATCGCGCAGTACGTCTGGGAAGGGTCGTTCTTCTTCCTCGCGCTGGCCGCCTGCATCGCGGTGATCGCGCGCGCGTTGCGCGCGGAAGCGCGCGTGATCCAGGAGCAGGAGAGCTTCCTGGCGCTGGTGTCACATCAGTTCAAGACGCCGCTCGCGAGTCTGCAGCTGTCGCTCGAGACCATGGCGATGCGACCGCTGTCAGCGGAACACTTGCGCGCCCTGATCGATCGCATGCTCGCCGACCTGGCGCGCATGGAAAGCATGGTGACGCAAATCCTCGAGAGCATGCGACTGGACCGCGGCCGGATCGACCTGCGGAGCGAGTCCGTGGACCTCGACGGCGCCGTCGCCCGAGTGGTCGCGGGGTTCGAAGAGCGGGCCGCCAAGGACCGCATCGCCGTCAGTGCCGACATCGAGCGCGGGTTGCAGGTAATGGCCGACCCGATGGCGCTCGATGTCATTTTGCGCAACCTTCTCGAGAACGCGCTTGCGGCCGTCGCGCCTGTCGGCGGTGGCAGCGTCGCCTTCACCGGCCGGCGGGCGGCAGGTGGTGAAGTCGAGCTCACGGTGCGTGACAGCGGCGTCGGTTTTCGGGCGGGCGACTCCGCGCGGCTCTTCAATAAGTTCACACGTCTGCACTCCGGCGGCGGCAGCCGCTTCGGCACCGGCCTCGGCCTTTATATTGTCAGGCGGCTGATGCAGCTTGCGGGCGGGCGAGTCAGCGCGCAGAGCGCCGGCGCCGGACAAGGCGCAACGTTCGTTCTGACGTGGCCCGCGCGGCGGGAGCAGTCATGACCGAGTCCGCGGAGCACATGCGCCACATACTCGTCGTGGAAGACGACCCGCATCTTTCCGCGGGCGTCGTCGAGAACCTGCGCGCGGAAGGCTACGAGGTCGATTCAGTCGCCGATGGACGGCGGGCTCTCGAGTGGCTGCGGGGAGCATCGTGCGGGCTCGTGCTGTTGGATGTCATGTTGCCGGAAGTCGACGGCTTCGCGGTCTGTCGGACGCTGCGCGAGCGCGGCGACAACACGCCGGTGCTCTTCCTCACCGCGCGCGGCGATCCGGCCGATCGCGTGCGCGGCCTCGAGGCCGGTGGCGACGATTACCTGGCGAAGCCCTTCCATCTGCGCGAGCTGCTGCTGCGGGTGCGGGCGATCCTGCGCCGCTGGGACTGGTACCAGAGCGCCTCGGCCGCCGAGGGCGCGGTGCTGCGTTTCAGCGGCAACGAGGTCGATTTCCGCGCCTTTCGCGCCCGCTCCTGGAACGGTGTCACGCAGGAGCTGACGGAGAAAGAGGCGATGATCCTGAAGGTCCTGGCGGAGCGGCCCGGCGAGATCGTCTCGCGCGAGGACCTCCTCGAGCGCGTGTGGGGCTACGACGTATTCCCTTCGACCCGGACCGTCGACAACTTCATCCTGCGCCTGCGCAAGCGCTTCGAGCGCGACCCGGCCAACCCGCGTCACTTCCTCACCGTATGGGGTGTGGGCTATCGGTTCATGACCGAGGGCGAGTCTTGAGCATCTCGCGCACACCGCAAACGTCGCGACCGCTTCGGATCGGCACGCGCGCTTCCGCGCTCGCCCTGTGGCAGGCCCGGCACGTCGAGAGCCTGATACGCGCGCTGCCGGCTCCGCCGCCGGTGGAATTGGTTCCCATCGCCACCACCGGCGACCTGCGTGTCGATGTTCCGCTGTGGGCAGTGCGCGGCCGCGCGTTCTTCACCAAGGAGATCGATCGCGCCCTGCTCGAGGACCGGATCGATGTCGCGGTGCACAGCCTGAAGGACCTCCCGACCGCCATGGAACCGGGAGTCGCCCTGGTCGCCGTGCTGAAGCGTGAGGATCCCCGCGATGCGCTGCTCAGCCGTACCGGGGTGCCGCTCTCAGAGTTACCTCCGGGGGCCCGTATCGGAACGAGCAGCCTGCGACGGCGCGCATTCCTGACTCGCGCCCGGCGGGACCTGCAGTTGCTCGAGCTGCGCGGCAACGTGCCGACCCGGCTCGAGCGGCTGGAGCAGGGCGACTACGACGCCATTGTCCTTGCGGCCGCCGGGCTCAAACGCCTCGGGCTCGAGCACCGGATCACGCAGCACCTTTCTCCTGAGGAGTTTCCGCCGGCAGTGTCGCAAGGCGCCATCGGCGTTTGTACACGCGCGGATGATGAGATTTCCTACGGCTGGCTGAAGCCGCTCGATGACCTACCGACACGCCTCGCCACCACGGCGGAGCGCGCGTTGTTGGAACGTGTTGAAGGCGGCTGCCAAGTGCCACTCGGTGCGCTCGCCACGGCCGCGCACCAGGACATCCACCTGCATGCCGCCGTCTGCGCGCTCGATGGATCCCGGCTTCTGCAGGCCAGCGGGAGCGCCCAGGCGACACGGCCCGCGGCGGCGGCGGCGCTGGGCGTTCGCCTGGCAGTCGAGCTGATCGCCAATGGTGCGGCTGACCTCATCGCGGCGGAGCGTGCGGCGCAGGACCACGTGGAGGCGCCGTAGCCTATGCATGGAAAACCAATGTTGAAGCCAGTCGTCGTAACGCGTGCCGAGGAGCGCGACGGACCGCTGTCGAGCGAGCTCAAGAGCCTGGGATTGGCGGTCCTGGTTTGGGCGGCCGTCGGAGTGTTGCCGATTGACGCCGCGGCTCTGGACGAGGCACTGGGCCGCGCGGAGTCATTCGATTGGATCGTCTTCACCAGCCGTCATGCGGTCGCGGCCGTGACCACCCGTCTGTCAGCACCACCCTCGAGCATGCGGACGGCAGCGGTGGGTCGTGCCACTGCCGCCGTGCTCAGACAGAGCGGCTGGTCTGTCAACCTGCTGCCCGCCGAGCCGAGCGCCGCGGGCCTGGTCGCGACATTTGCCGCCTCCGGCGCCGCACGGGGAGCGCGCATTCTTTATCCCGCCAGCTCGCGCGCGCTCCCAACACTCGCTGCCGGCCTCACTCAGCTCGGCGCGGAGGTTACTACCATCGAGGCATACCGGACGGTGTCAGGCACAGCACTCGATGTCGAGGACTGCCGGTCCTGGATCGCGCGCGACGCAGTGGGCGCGGTGACCTTCGCCAGCCCCTCGGCCGTGACCGAACTCGAGAGCGCGCTCGGCGAGGAGAACTTCCGGCGCCTGCTCGGCCACGCACCGGCCGTCGCGATCGGCCCCACCACCGCACGCGCGCTGACGGAGCGGGGTTACACCCCCCGTCTGGCGGAGTCGGCCACCCTGCGAGGCCTGGCACGCAGCAGCCTGCATGCCGTTCGCGCAGGTCCCAAGAGGTAAGCCATGAGTCATCCCGCTACGAGACCGCGTCGCACGCGCCAGTCGGACGCCTGGCGGCGAATGGTTCGAGAGAACCGGCTCTCGCCCGAAGCTTTCATCTATCCGCTGTTCGCCGTCCCGGGCCGAGGGGTGCGACACCCCGTATCTAGCATGCCCGGCGTGTCCCAACTGTCGGTGGATGAGCTGGTGAAGGAGGCAAGAGCCGTGGCTGCCACAGGCGTGCCTGCGGTACTGCTCTTTGCAGCGCCCTCGGAGAAGGACGCTCGCGCCAGCGCGGCGCTCGACCCGAAGGGACTGGCCGCACAGGCGATCGCCGCAGTGAAAGACGCCTGTCCCGATCTCCTGATTTGGGCCGACGTCTGCCTCTGTGGCGCAACGGATCACGGGCATTGCGGCCACGTCCTGCCCGGTGGCGCCATCGACAACGATCCCTCGGTGGAGACGCTGGCCCAGGTAGCGCTCAATTACGCGCGAGCGGGCGCCGATGCGGTCGCGCCCAGTGACATGATGGACGGGCGAGTGCAGGCCATTCGACGCCTGCTCGATCGCGAGGGTTACGCGATGACGCCAATTGTTTCATATGCGGCCAAATATGCCTCATCTTTCTATGGACCGTTTCGCGAGGCAGCCGAATCGGCTCCTGCATTCGGCGACCGCCGCTCGTACCAGATGGATCCGGCCAACTCACGCGAAGCCCTGCGGGAGGTGCTGCTCGACATCGAGGAAGGGGCGGACCTGGTCATGGTGAAGCCCGCGGGACCCTACCTCGATGTGATCCGTCAGGTGCGGGACGCGGTGACGGTGCCTGTCGTGGCCTACCAGGTCAGCGGTGAGTACAGCCTCATCAAGGCCGCCGCTGAACGCGGTTGGATCAATGAGCGCGCGGCGGTACTCGAGACCCTCACCGGTATCCGGCGCGCGGGCGCGGATCTGATCATCAGTTATTACGCGCCCGAAGTGGCGCGGTGGCTCGCAGGCCAATGATCACTCCGGGCCCTCCTGCAAGCGCGCCAGGAATCGCAGGCGGAAGCCTGGCCGGGCTACCGCCGCTCCTTGCCGCCTGCCGCCGGCAGCCGGTGCCGTACACACCCATCTGGATCATGCGCCAGGCGGGCCGCTACCTTCCGGAGTACCGGCGCGTGCGCTCGCAGGCTGAGTTCACGGCGCTGCTGCGCGATCCCGGGCTCGCCGCGGAGGTCACCCTGCAGCCGCTGCGCCGATTTCCGCTGGACGCCGCCATCCTCTTCAGCGACATCATGACGCCGCTGCAGGGAATGGGCGTGGACCTCTCGTTCGAGCCCGGCCCCGTGGTGCGCGAGCCGGTTCGGACGGACACCGGCATCGATGCGCTCGCACCGCTGGTGCCGGAGCGCGATGTGCCGTTTGTGCTCGAGTCGATCCGGCTGGTGCGCGCCGGGCTGCCGCCGAACGTGCCGCTGATCGGCTTCGCCGGCGGCCCATTCACGCTGCTGTGCTATCTGGTCTGCGGTCGGCCCTCGAAGGAGTTTGGACCCGCACGCTCATTCCTCTACTCGAGTCCGGACTCCGCGGAGCGCCTGCTCGATCGGCTGGCGGACGCCATGGCCGCGTACCTGCGCGCCCAGGCCGCCGCGGGAGCGCAGGCGCTGATGTTGTTCGAATCGTGGGCCGGGTTGCTGGCGCCGCCTGAATTCGAGCGCTTTGCACTGCGTGCCGTGCGGCGCACGGTGGCCTCACTCCGCGATATCGGCGTGCCGCTGATTTACTACATCAATCAGGGCTCGGCGCTCGTGGACTGCGTCGCCGACCTCGGTGTTGATGTGATCGGTGTCGACTGGCGCTCGCCGCTGGGTGAGGTGCGGCGCAAGTTGGGGCCCGGGAAGGCCGTGCAGGGCAATCTCGACCCGGCAGCACTCTTCGCCTCGCCAGAGGATTTGCGACGGCACGCCGCAAGAGTGCTCGATGAGGCCGCCGGCCGTCCCGGGCACATCTTCAACCTGGGACACGGCATCTGGCCGGAAACCGATCCCGATGCGGTGGCGCGACTCGTCGACTATGTGCACGAGCGCTCCTCGCGACCCGCAGCCCCCGGGCCGCCGCCCCAATGAGTGAAGAGCACGCGGGCGGCGAGCTCGAACAAGCCGCAGCGGCCTGGTTCCGGGACCTGCAGGCCCGCATCTGCACGACTTTCGAGGCTTTCGAGCCCGCGTGCCGATTCGAGGCACGCAGCTGGCAGCGACCGGAGGGGCACCGTTTGCAAGGGGGTGGTGAATCCCGCCTGATGCGCGGCACGGTCTTCGAGAAGGTCGGGGTGAACGTCAGCCACGTCCGTGGGGTACTGAGCGATCAGGCACGTGGCCAAGTCGCCGGCGCCGCGCAATCGGGCGGCCGGTTCGTGGCCTGCGGCATCTCGTTGGTCGCGCACATGTGGAACCCTTATGTCCCCGCCGTCCACATGAACCTGCGATACCTGAATACCAGCTCCGCCTGGTTCGGCGGCGGGTCGGATCTGACGCCGACCTTTCCCTTCGAGGACGATACGGCGGAATTCCACGCGGCATTGCGAACGGCATGTGACACGTACCGGCCTGACGCCTATCGCGAGTTCAAGGAATGGTGCGATCGGTACTTTTATCTGCCGCATCGTCGCGAACCGCGCGGCGTCGGAGGTATATTCTTCGATGATCTCGCCAGCGGTGACACCGAAGCGGACTTCGCTTTCGTGCGGCGGGTCGGGGAAGCTTTCCTGGACGTCTATCCGAAGATCGTCAGACGCCGCAAGGACAGTGCTTTCGACGAGGCGGCCCGTGATCGGTTGCTGGTGAAGCGCGGGCGCTACGTCGAGTTCAACCTCGTCTATGATCGCGGTACGAAATTCGGATTTCAGACCGATGCGGACCCAGAGGCCTACCTCATGAGCCTGCCGCCGGTCGTCAAATGGTGAGCTCGAATGTTGCGGATGGGAATGCGGCTTGCAGCCCGCGAAATCTAAAGTGCGCCCATGATCAGGATTGTTTTGCCGGTCATCTGCGCGGCACTGGGCTTCGCGGCAGCCTCCTGCGGCCAGTCGGAAGGGCCGCGCGCGCCCGCGGCTGAGGCACCCACCCCGGCACAGCCGACACGTGGCACCGCCGCCGTCTCGACGGCTAGCCCGCCCGACTCGGCGCAGGCCAACGGCACCGGTCAGGCCGCCTCCGGTACCGATCAGAGCGCTGCTGGCACGTCGCAACCCCCAGACACATCGTCCGACCAAGCACCCTCATCCGACGCGACGTCTACAACAGCCGCCTCGCAATCCACAGCGGATGCAAATGCGGATGCGCCCACCAGCACGCCGGCTGAACGTCGTGCCTCAACACTGATCGGCATGACGGTGATCGCGACGGACGGGGTCTCTCTGGGTTCGGTGAAGGACATCATCTTTGATCGTCAGGGTCGGGCCACGCATCTAGTCATCGCGTACGGTAAGGAACTCCAGGCGAATCCCGGATCGCCACCCAACGACGGCGAGGCGGCACCCGCTCCCGACGGCAAGCTCACGGCGATGCCGTGGGACGCCGCCATGGCCAGTGTCAAAGACGGGCACCTGGTATTGGACGGGGCGCAGCTCCAGGGAGCGCCGAGCTTCACGACGGATGCATGGCCCAACCTCGATGACCCGACCTGGAGCAACACCGCCGATGCCTATTGGCGCACGGCGGTGCAGGCGGCGATCGAGGCGCATCCTGGTGCTCCAGTCGACCCGACATCGCGGCAGCGCGCGCGCCCGATCCGCGACGGCGAATAGATTGCAGGCGCCGTGACTCAAGCCGGCCGATTACCCGCTAACGCGCGCGATTTCGCTGCATCTCTCGTCGACTGGCATGCACGCCACGGGCGGCACGACCTACCGTGGCAGCGCCACCGCACGGGGTATCGCGTGTGGGTCTCGGAAATCATGCTGCAGCAGACGCAGGTCGCGACCGTGATCCCGTACTACGAGAGATTCATGCAGCGCTTCCCCGATGTCGCCACGCTTGCCGCAGCGCCACTCGATGAGGTGCTCCATCTCTGGTCGGGGTTGGGCTACTACGCCCGGGCGCGCAACCTCCATCGTGCCGCCGTGCGCATCGCGGTGGAGCACGCGGGGAGCTTTCCCGAGAGCTTCGATGCGGTGGCCGCACTGCCCGGTATCGGGCGCTCCACGACTGGAGCCATTCTTGCGTTGAGCGGAGGAGCACGGTTTCCCATTCTCGACGGCAATGTGCGCCGAGTGTTGTCACGGCACTTTGGGGTGGAGGGGAGTACGTCTGATCACGCAGGAGCACAAAAACTGTGGGATCTATCCGACGAGTGCACGCCCACGGAGCATGTTGATACCTACACGCAAGCAGTGATGGATCTGGGAGCGACTGTCTGCGTGCGTCGCAACCCCTTGTGCGCGACATGCCCTGTGTCGGCGACCTGCATCGCACACCGCACCGGACGCCAGCACGAGCTGCCGTCACCGAAGCCAGCACGTAAGCGCGCGTTGCGACGGGTATTCATGCTGGCGGCAGTTCGCGACGACGGGGGTGTGCTCCTCGAGCGCCGCCCGGAACGCGGTGTATGGGGCGGGCTCTGGTGCCTGCCGGAATTTGAGAGCGCAACGGAAGCGGCGGATTATTCGCGGCACGCGCTGCAGGGTGCCGCAAGCGGGCCGGTGCCGCTGGCGGCTGTAGAGCACGCGTTCACGCATTTCGATCTTGTCATCACACCCCTCCTGGCCCATTGTTCCGGCAGCGCGTCCGCGTCCGATCCGAGGCAGACTCAGTGGTACTCTGTCCGCGCGCCCGCGAGACTCGGCCTGCCGGCCCCCATCCGGGTGCTGCTGGAGCAGCTCGCCGGCGTGGCGGGGACACCCGTGCAGCTACAAGCACTACTGTTCGATTGACTGGAGAATGATCGTGGCCCGAATGGTGCAGTGTGTGATGCTCAAGCGCGAAGCGCCCGGATTCGATCGGCCGCCCTATCCGGGCGACCTCGGCCGGCGCATCTACGAGAGCGTCTCGCGCGAGGCGTGGGCACGCTGGCTGCAGCATCAGACCATGCTCATCAACGAGTACCGGCTGACGCCCATGGAGCCCAAGGCCCGCAAATTCCTCGAAGCGGAGATGGAGAAGTTCTTCTTCGGCGGCGGCTCGAGCAGGCCCGAAGGCTACCAGGCGCCCCCAGGCGAGCAGTGAAGTCCGACATGTCCGAGACGACACCCCCTCCCCTCCATCCTCGAGTTCGCGCGGTCACCGAGCGCATAGCCGAGCGCAGCCGTGGCTCGCGTGCCGCGTACCTCGAGCGCACGTCTGCCCAAGCCGGCGAGGAGCCGGCGCGCAAGCGTCTCTCCTGCACCAACCTGGCGCATGGATTTGCGGCATCCGCTGCGCACGACAAGCAGGCGCTGCGGGACTTGCGCTGGCCGAATCTCGCCATCGTCACCGCTTACAATGACATGTTGTCGGCACACCAGCCTTACGAGCGCTTCCCCGGGCTGATCCGCGCGGCGGCACGGGAAGCGGGCGCGACCGCCCAGGTCGCGGGCGGCGTCCCCGCCATGTGCGACGGTGTGACTCAAGGACAGCCCGGCATGGAGCTGTCGCTCTTCAGTCGCGACGTCATCGCGATGTCGACGGGCATCGCCCTGTCACACGGCATGTTCGATGCGGCACTGTGCCTCGGCGTCTGCGACAAGATAGTGCCGGGCCTGCTCATCGGCGCACTCTCTTTCGGCCACCTGCCAACCGTGTTCGTGCCCGCGGGGCCGATGCCCTCGGGCTTGCCCAACAGGGAGAAGGCGCGTGTCCGCCAGCTGTTCGCCGAGGGCAAAACAGGGCGCGACGCGCTGCTCGAATCGGAGGCGGGAAGCTATCACTCCGCCGGCACGTGCACCTTCTACGGCACGGCCAACAGCAATCAGATGCTGATGGAGGTGATGGGTCTGCACCTGCCCGGCAGCGCCTTCGTTCCGCCCAACACGCTGTTGCGCGATGCGCTGACGGCCGCCGCGGCTCGCCGCGCGGCGCAGATCACCGCCCTCGGCAAGGAGTATCTGCCCCTCTCGAAGGTGCTCGATGAGCGCAGCATCGTCAATGCGATCGTCGGCCTCCTCGCCACCGGCGGCTCGACCAACCATACGCTGCACCTGGTCGCCATCGCGCGCGCCGCGGGCATCCTCATCGACTGGGACGATTTCAGCGACCTGTCGGATGCCGTACCGCTGCTCGCCCGCATCTACCCGAACGGCGACGCCGACGTCAACCATTTCCACGCCGCCGGCGGCATGGGGTTCCTCATCAATGAGCTTCTCGGGGCCGGCCTCATGCATGAGGACGCACACACTATCTCCGGCGGCGGACTTCGCGCCTCGGCGCTCGAGCCCTGGCTGTCGCCCGGCGGCCTGGCCTGGCGCGAGGCTTCCATCGCGACCGGCGACACCAGCGTCCTACGTCCCGCTGTTGACCCCTTCAGCGCCCACGGCGGTCTCAAGCTGCTGCGCGGCAACCTCGGCCGCTCCATGATCAAAGTCTCCGCCGTGGGATCCCACCACCGGGTCATCGAAGCGCCCGCACGGGTCTTCGATAGTCAGGAGGCGGTGTTGGAGAGCTTCCAGCGCGGCGAGCTTGCACGCGACGTGGTGGTGGTCGTCCGGTTCCAGGGCCCGCGCGCCAACGGCATGCCGGAGTTGCACGGCCTCACCCCTGCCCTGGCTTCCCTGCAGAGCAAGGGGCATCGAGTCGCGTTGGTCACCGACGGAAGGATGTCAGGCGCCTCCGGGACTGTGCCGGCCGCAATTCACCTAACGCCTGAAGTTGCATGCGGAGGTCCCCTCGGCAAGGTTCGCGACGACGACATCATCCGACTCGACAGCGTGAAAGGAACGCTGGAGGCGCACGTTGCGGCGGAAACCTGGAACCGACGGCCGCCAGCAGGGGCAGATCTGACCGCCAATGCCTTCGGGGTGGGACGCGAGCTCTTCCGCGCCTTTCGCGCCAGCGCCGCGCCCGCCGAGGAGGGCGGCGGAATCTGCAGCTAAGGCGGTTGGGCCTTCAGCTGCTCGAAGCGCTCGATATCCGACTGGAATTGCGCCTTGACCTGCTCCTCTTGGCGAGTCCGCGCCTCGATCGCCTGGCTCTGAAGGTGGACTTCGCTGAGGGTTTGCACCAACTCCTGGGCGAGATCGTCGGGCATACGCGGCGCATCGGGCCGTGAGCTGTAGGGCTTGAATTGCTGGGCACGGCTCTGCAGCGAGGTGAGCCGTGAGCTCAGGCTCTGCACGTACTGCTGCGCCGCGGTCTGCTGCGCCTCGAGCTGCGACAGCCGCTCGTCCCGCAGCGACTCGATGTCCTTCACCGAGGTATAGGTGCCGAGAAGAAAGTAGTCGCGTTGCCGCTGCGCCTGCCGCCTCGCCTGCGCATGCGCTTCCGCGGCGAGCTGCGCGGGCGTCTTCTCGGCATCGATCTCTCCGATCTGCACGCCCTGGCCGTTGAGGATCTGCTTGCTGTTGCGCGCGTACTGCGGCGGAATGGTGTCGCCATAGTGGACGACACCATGCTCGTCCACCCAGCGGTAGGCGACGGCTCCCTTGTCGCTAACCTGCGCCCACGCCGATCCGGCGCCGCAGGCGAGCGCTAGGGTCAAAGCCAGAGCCTGACGCGATATCCGCATAGAGGGGCATATTCTGACCTTCTGTCGCGCGGAGGCAAGTGTCAAGAGACGCCGTACTGCTGCCGATACGCCTTCAACATTGTGAGCTGGTCGTCAGAAATCGCAGCCCGCCCATTGCGCCTGTGAGACAGCGCCTCGATGAGGTCCGCGAGTGTGACGACGCTCACGCATGGAACACCGTGCTCTTTCTCGATTTCCTGGGTCGCGCTGAGTGCCCCCTGGCCCCGCTCCTGCCGATCGAGGGCGAAGATGACCCCCGCCGGCTGACCGCCCTGCTGCCGGATCAGGCTGAGTGACTCCCGCACCGCAGTGCCAGCCGTGACCACATCGTCGATGACGAGCACTCGCCCGCGAAGCGGCGCGCCGATGACATTGCCGCCTTCACCATGATCCTTGGCTTCCTTGCGGTTGAAAGCGTAAGGGACGCTGCGACCGTGATGCTCGAACAGCGCGGCCGCGGTGGCCGCGGCCAGCGGAATGCCCTTGTAGGCAGGTCCGAAGAGCACATCGAACACGGGCGCTGAGCGCACGATCGCCTCCGCATAGCAGCGACCGAGCACGGCGATGGCCTCGCCGTCGCTGAAGAGGCCGGCGTTGAAGAAGTACGGACTCTCGCGGCCGGATTTGAGTGTGAACTGCCCGAAGCGCAGCGCCTGGCGCGACAGCGCGAGGTCGATGAAGGTGAGCTGATAGTCCTGCATGCCGCTATCATTGCCCGATGCATAGGGACCGCGTCAATGCCCAACGCCCGGGGTGGCTGCAGGCGCTCGCCGTCTATCGCGAGCGCCGCATGCTCGCGATGCTCTTCCTCGGGTTCTCGAGTGGGCTGCCGTTCTACCCTGTCTTTCAGACATTGACGGCCTGGCTGCGCCAGGGGCACATAGCGCTGCCGGTGATCGGGATGTTGGCTTACGCGACGATCCCCTACTCGCTGAAGTTTCTGTGGGCGCCGGTGGTCGATCGAGGGCGTCTGCCGCTCCTTGACAGGCTGTTCGGGCGCCGGCGCTCGTGGATGCTGCTGGCGCAGGCGGGCATCGCATTCGGGTTGGTGCAGCTCGCCGCGAGCGACCCGGCCACGGGCATGCTGCGGATCGTGATATGGGACCTGTTCATCACGTTCTTCGCGGCGACCCAGGATATTGCGATGGATGCGTGGCGGATCGAGTCGGCTCCCCCCGAGAGGCAGGGCGCCATGGCGGCGGCCTACCAGATCGGCTTCCGCATTGCGCTGATCGCGGGCGGCGCCGGCGCGCTCGGGGCCGCTCAGGCTTTCGGTTGGCACATCAGTTACCTCTGCATCGCCTCCCTTACGGCCGTCGGGATCGTGACGACGCTGCTGGTCAAGGAGCCCGAGCCCGCTGCTTCGCGGCAGGAGGTGGAGCGCGAAGCCCGTGTTGTCGCGTGGCTCGAGCGCCGCGCGCATTGGCCGCAGTCGCTGCAGGCGGCGGGCGCGTGGTTCATCGGCGCGGTGATCTGCCCGTTCGTGGATTTCTTCGCCCGCTACGGCGCGCGACTCGGGTTCGGAACGCTCGTGCTCGTCGGCACGTACCGGCTGACGGAGTACGCCATGGGCTCGCAGATCAACCCGTTCTACATCGATCATGGCTACTCGCTCGGCCAGATCGCCTGGATCGTGAAGCTCATCGGAATGAGCGTGTCCGTGCCCGGGGTGTTCGTCGCAGGCCTACTGGTTGCCAGGCTGGGTTTGCTGCGCTCGCTCGTCATCGGCAGCCTGCTCGTCATGCTGTCGAACACCGGCTTCGCGCTCCTCGCCACGACTCAGACGCCGACACTTCTCGGGTTGGCTCTCGCCAACGTGCTCGACAACTTGGCGACCGCGGTCCAGGGCACCGCGAACATCGCCTTCCTCTCAAGCCTGACCAGCCCGAAGTACACCGCGACGCAGTACGCGCTCTTCACCTCGCTATTCGCGCTGACCGGCAAGCTCCTCGAAGGCATCTGTGGCTTCGTGTCGCGGGCCACGGGCTGGCCGCTCTTCTTCGTGTACACCGCCAGCTTGAGCATCCCGGGGCTGCTGCTCTTGCTTTGGCTGCACCGGCGCGCGATGACCGGCCACGGCTTGCCCGCGCCAGCCACCGTGAGTATCGGCAGCGTCGATGCCGGGACGTGAGCTCGACCTCGAGCGGGTCATCTGCCGCCTCGTGGACCTGGAGGAGTACGGCGCGCGCGCGTTCACGGTCGGGGGCGGTGACTGGCCCCTACGCGGCTTCGTCGTGCGCTGCGGGAACGAGGTCCGCGGCTTCGTCAACCATTGTCCGCACGCCGGTCATCCGCTGAATCTGCTGCCGCATCGATTCCTCACGCCTGACAGGGCGGTGATTCTCTGCTCGTCACACGGCGCATTGTTCGAGAAGGACGCCGGCCATTGCCTCGCGGGTCCCTGCGCCGGAGAGCGGCTGCGAGCGGTGCCGCTCGAGGTAATCGGCGAGCTGATACTGATCGCGGCGGATGCGGATCTCGCGGCGCTCGCCGCTTTCTAATCGAATTCGAACAGGTCGATGCCGTCGAGCGAGCCCGCGCGCAGGGTGGGGTCGTCGTTGATATTGTCGGAGCTGCGACCCTCGTCGTCGCTCCCCTCTACGTCGACTGAGCCGCTCCAATCCTCGGGCGCTTCGGCTGCCTCGAGCGCGCCGTCCTCCCACTGCGCGACCCAGTCTTCGCGGTCCATCTCCTCGACGGTGCCATCGAAGTACTGGATCTCTATCGTGCCCTCGTCGTCGTCGATCGCGACGACCTCGAACAGCTCGCCGCCGGTCAAGCGATACCAGTTGCCGATACTGGGTTGAGACGCCGCCATTTGGAACCTCCAGAAGGCCTGATCCCGAGGCTTCGGATCGCGCGTGCGTGGTGAACGCATGACACCACGCTTTAGGTCCCGGAGCTGTTATTCTCCGGCCGCCGCGCGGCGGAAGGCTTCCGATGTTGCGCCTCGCGTATGCCGCTTTCAAGCAGCGAATGATGACCGCGAGGGCCTATGCTCGAGCAGCCGCTGAAATTCTTCTTCGTCTTCTTCGTCGTCGTCGAGCCGATCTCGCTGATCCCGCTCTTCAGCGGTCTGACGCGCGGCGCCACGAGGGCGTACCAGCAACGCATGGCAGTGAAAGCCGTTGGGGTCGCGGCGCTCATCATCGTGCTCTTTGCCTTGGGCGGAGCGCCATTTCTCGCGCTGATGGGCATCAGCCTGGCGGCGTTCCGAATCTTCGGCGGCGTGCTGCTCTTCCTGCTCGCGCTCGAGATGGTATTCGCGCGCGAGTCAGGCAGCCGCACCTCGAGCGATGAGCGGGCGGAGAGCCGCCGGCGCGCGGATATCTCCGTCTTTCCGGTGGCCTTCCCGTTCATCGCCGGACCGGGAGCGCTCGCCACCGTGCTGCTTTGGTTCGGGCCGGTGCATATCACACGCCAACCCGTGGTCTTCCTCATCCTGCTCGCGGCCGTGGCCGCGGTGCTCGCCATCACTTTGGTGCTGATGCTGCTCGCGGAGCCGCTCATGCGGCTGTTGGGCGTCACGGGGGTCAACGTCACCGGGCGCCTCTTCGGCGTCATACTCGGGGCGCTGGCAGTGCAGTTCGTGATCGATGGGCTGCGCGCAGCGTTCCTCTTCAAGCCCGGCTGAGCGGAGAGCGAGCTAGGCGCGGCGAAACTCCAGATCCCAGACCTGGTGGCCGAGACGCTCGCCCCGTCGCTCGAATCGCGTGGGGGATCGCTCCGCCGAGCGAGGTACGAAGCCACCATCGGCCGCAACATTGCGCAGCCGGGCCTCCTCTGACAGCGTCGCCAGCATCTCTGCCGCATATGGCTCCCAATCCGTCGCGAGACGCAGCGCGCCGCCGCTTCTCAGCCGCTCGGCCAGCAGCGCCACCAAAGGCGGTTGGATGAGCCGCCGCTTGTGGTGACGCTTCTTCGGCCAAGGATCGGGAAAGAGAATCAGGATCTCATCCAGACAAGAACCGTCGAGGTAACGCTCCAGCACCTCCACGGCATCGCAGCAGACTACCCGCACGTTGCCGAGCGCTCGCTCCTCCAGTTGCAGCAGCAGCCGACCGATACCTGGCCGGTGCACCTCAATGCCGAGGAAATCGTCCGCCGGACGTGCCGCCGCCAGCGCGAGCAGGTTGTCGCCGTTGCCAAAACCGACCTCGGCGACCCGCCGGGCACGACGGCCAAAGAGCGCGTCGAGGTCGAGCCGTGCGGCCTCGAGCTCGACGCCGTATCGCGGCCAAAGCTCCTCCAGCGCCCGTTCTTGCGCGGCCGTGATACGGCCGGCGCGAGTGACGAATGAGCGAATCGCGCGCGGGTGGTCCGAGTCGCTCAAGCCGGGCGCGAGCCGCCGCGCACGGTCGGCAGGCCCTGCGCTTTCCACTCGGATATTCCGCCGGCCATGTGCGCTGCCGGCTGCCCCGCCGACTTGCGCATCCGCGCTGCCGTGAGCGAGCGGCCGCCAGCGGCGCATTGAAAAACGACCGCGCGCTCGCCTTCAGGCGGTAGATGCGCGGCATCGAACGTCGACAGGGGATAGAGCAGCGCGCCGGAGATCCGCTCCGCCGCGAACTCCATGGGTTCCCGGACATCGACCAGTAGAACGCGGCCCTGGTCGAGCAGCGCCTGGACTTCTTCCGGGTCGTACTCGGTGATTCCGTCGGGTGTGGTATGGCTCATGGGGCGATTGTATCAGTGGCCGTGCGGAACGCTCGCGCGGCCCCGCCGGTCGCATCAACGCTCCACGACCCAGCCGCTGCGCCGCGCCGCATCGAGAAACGCCTGCACGTCCGCGGCGAGCATCGGATCCGCAGTACCCGCGACACGGGTGACGATGTCCGCCCGCGTGTAGTTGCCGTCACACAGCGCCAGAATGGCCGCCGCAGTCGCGTTGAGTCGGACCCGGCCGGAGCGAGTCTCGAGCACCGGGCCACCGCCCCCCGACGGCCCCAGGAGTCGGTGCGCCGTTGCGAGGCGGACCTTCGGCCGCCGCATTGAGCTCTTTGCCCTCATGTTGTCGCCAGCCCGCGCGCGGGCCGCCCACTGCCGGGGTGCAAGCGGCGGGCCAACGCCGCCGAGCGGCGGCTGGGGACACAGAATCCGCTCTCAGGTGCGCCTGACCGGTGCGATGCCGTGACGTTTGATTTTGCGGTACAGGGTGTTGCGGCTGACACCGAGCTCCGCCGCGACACGGCTCATGTTCCCGTGGAGCTCCTCCATGGCGCGCAGCAGGGCGGCGCGCTCCGCGGCCTGCAGTCGGTTGCACGGCGGCACGGGGTCTTCAAGCGCGCCGTTGGCGGAAACCGCGAGCGGTATCGGCAAGTGCCCGGAGATCCCCTCCGCCCGCTCCTCGTGCAGCAACTCGCCATCCCTGATCTCCCGCGGCAGGTCCATCCCGCGCACGACTCCTCCCTCGCAAATCGCGAGCGCCGTCCGGATGACATTGCGCAGCTCGCGGATGTTACCCGGCCAGGAATAGGTGAGGAGGCGCTGCAGCGCATCGCGCTCGATGGCCGCGGGGCGGCCGTTGCCGGTCTCGGCCGCGAGCGCATGTTGGATCAGCCGCTCTTTGTCCGTTCGCTCGCGCAGCGCCGGCAAGTCGAGCGTGATGCCGTTGAGCCGGTAGTAGAGATCCTCGCGGAATGTGCCGCGCGCGATCATCTCCCGCAGGTTGCGGTGCGATGCCGCCAGCACGTGCAGGTCCACGGCGATCGCGCTCTCGCTGCCGAGCGGCACGACCTCGCGTTCCTCGAGCACGCGCAGCAGCCGGCTCTGTAACGCGAGCGGCATATCGCCGATCTCATCGAGGAAGAGCGTCCCGCCCGAGGACTGCACGATCCTGCCGCGCAGTCCTTCGCGCCGCGCTCCCGTGAACGCCCCGGACTTGTATCCGAACAGCTCGCTCTCGATCAAAGTCTCCGGGATGGCGGCGCAGTTCACTGCGATGAACGGGCGTCCGGCGCGCGCGCTGGCGAGATGCATGGCATGCGCGAACGCCTCCTTGCCCGAGCCTGTCGGCCCCTGGATGAGCACCGATACGTTGGTGTCTGCAATCCGGTGCGCGCAGCGGATATTGCGCAGCATTTGCGCGTCCTCGCCTGCAAGCTCCTCGAGTGTCAGCGGGAGGGCGCGCGCCCGCGGCCCCTCCACCTCGAGGGCGGGAGAATCATCGAGTGCAGGAGCCTGCCAGCCACGCGTTGCGTTCGTCATACGAGCCTCCCAGCCATCGTCCGGGGAGTGCGTCAGGAATGCCACGCCCCGTCGTGACACTGTCACAGTAGAGAAACACGCCCGCGCGGCGACTGCAAGCTCAGCATTGGCTCCGACACGGTGTTTTTCGGGCGCGGAGAGCGGTCCCGGCGCGGGCGTCAGCAGCCCGGCCAGGCGGCGTTCCGTACCCGTGACAGCGCTGTGCCGTTCCGTACCGCAAAATGGAACAGGATGAGGCAGCGCAAGAAGCTTGTGTCGTCCGCGCAACACGAGCCGTGGGTGGCGGTCGTTCTGGCACGCGCGTTGCACTCGGTCTGCGTCAAGGAGGGGCATTCATGAAAAACCAACGAACCGGCCTTATCGCAGCCACCGTGTTGGCAGCGCTAGCGGCTCCATCGGCCCGTGCCATCGACGTGACCGCAGGTCAGTGGACGTTATCCTTTGACGGCAACGTCAATGCGAACTACATCTATTCGGACTGCGCGGATCACAACGACGTTGCGGGCGGCCTCGCGTGCGTCTCGGACACGACGTCCGACAGCTCCTCTTCGGTGAGTAACGGACTGTTACCGGCCGCCCTCACGGTGAGTGGCGCGACGACCCAAGAGGGCCAGAACATCGGATTCACGTTCGGACTCTACCCGGGCATCAGCACCAACGACGGGGGTAGCCCGAACCTGGAGGACATCGCGAATACGGACGACGGTCATACCGCCCTCGGCACCGCCGGCCTCGATGTCCGCCAGGTCTTCCTGACCGTCGGCAATGGCAGTTGGGGCACGGTCATGGCTGGCCGCAACATCGGCCTTTTCGGGGCCGACGCGATCCTGAACGACATGACGCTGCTGGGAGTCGGCGCGGGCAACGGTGACTATGCCGCTCCGGCCAACACCTCGCTGGGATCGATCGGTCTCGGCTATATCTACACCGACTGGCTTTCCCAGATCGACTACACGTCACCCGACATGGGCGGCGCCAAGATCACGGTTGGGATCTTCGATCCGCTCAACACGCTGGGTCAGGTGCCGGTCAATCACAGCTCACCCGGCTTCCAGGGCAAGATCGCCTACACCGCCGGGCCGCTGTATCTGTCGGCCAGCATGCTCTACCAGCAGCAGCGTGTGCTCTGCGTCGACCTTGCGGCGGGCGCCTGCGCTACCGCGTCCCCGACGGGGGCCTACGTGGGCTACGGCAGCTCGGCCTTCGATCTCGGCGGCAAATACGACATCGGCGGATTCGAGTTCATGGGCTGGTACTACCGCGGCAAGGGTGTTGGCACGACGGGTCTGTTCGTCGACTCCAACGATGCGATGGGTAATTCACGCGACTCCGACGGCTATCTCGCCCAAGTCACCTATAAAATGGGGAGCACCAAGGTCGGCGTGAATTACGGCGACAGCAACCTGGAGGGGACGACGCTCGACCGCCTGACGGTCTGCGGCGGAGTCACGGGCTGCCTGGTGAGGCGTAACGACAAGTGGTCGCTGGGCCTGTATCAGAACGTCACGGATAATCTGCTCTTTGTCGCGGAGTTCAGCCGGATCGAGTCGCTCAGCGACGCCAACCAGCAGAATTCGAGCTGGAACCTCAACGCCGGACTCTTCTTGAAGTTTTAGCGATAGCTCTAGCGCTGGATCCGGGCATCCTGCCCGGATCCAGCGCGGTCGCGAGCACGCCGAAGCGGCTATGCGCGGTTTTTGCTCGCGACCTCCGCCGCCTACGGCGGCGGGACACTTCCCTGTGCCTGGAAACCCTCAAAGCAGGCACTCCAGGGGACCTGGCGGTACCGGTGCGCATTTCCGATACTCTGCATTGCAGAGTACTTGACGCAATGAACCCCCCTGCATAGAGTCGCCACACGCCCGGCTTCCGTCCTCCTGCCCGCAATGCGCTCGAACAATACCGTCGCCATAGATAGCCACGCGCTCGGGACCCTCAACTACATCCGCGCGTCGATAGATGCGGCCGGAGCCTTCGTCGTTCCCGGCACGGCAGGCATCGCCATGGGAGCGGTCGGGCTCGTGGCCGCGGCGGTGGCGTCGATTCCGGCGCTGGCCGGGCACTGGCTGATCATCTGGCTGGTGGCGGCCACGGTCGGTGCGGGGCTCGGTGTCGTGCTGGTCGCGCGCCATCGCTCGGGCGTGGGTCTGCCGCTTTATAGGGGGCCGGCGCGACGCTTCGTGCTGTGCTTGTGCCCGGCGCTGTTGGCGGGCGGCGTGTTGACCGCCGTACTCTGCCAGGCGGGCGAGACACGACTCCTTCCGGGAGTATGGCTGCTGCTCTACGGCTGCGCGGTATTGTCCGCGACGCTGATGACGGCGCCGGTCATGATGCGCCTCATCGGCACCATGGGGGCACTTTTCGTGGTGTGCGGGGCGCTCGCCTTCGAGATCAGCCCGCACTGGCACAACCTGATCCTCGGCGGCGGCTTCGGCCTGCTGCATTTGGTCTTTGGATTTCTGATCGGACGCATCGACGGTATGGAGAGCTCGCCAGCATGAAGACGGTCGCGCGGCGGCGTGAAGTGATGCGCTCGGCGGAAGCCAACAGACCCGCGCCCGCACCCGTGCCAGTGCCGGTTCCTCGCGGCGGTGGCGAGGAGTCGAAATTCGACCGCTTGGTCTATGAGCGCGTGCGCCTCGGCATCATGAGCGCCCTCGCGGTGAACGCGCGGCTCACCTTCAACGAGTTGAAGGCGCTGTTCGATGTCAGCGACGGGAATCTCAGCGCGCATGCGCGCAAACTCGAGGAGGCGGGCTACATCGAATGCTCGAAGTCGTTCGCCGGCCGACGCCCGAAGTCGGAATACCAGCTGACGCCGGTGGGCCGCCAGGCGCTATACCGCTACCTCGAGCACATCGAGGCGGTCATCAAGGCGACGCGGCGGTCATGAGCGGCGCCATGAGTCTGCACGTCGCGATCATCATGGATGGCAACGGCCGCTGGGCGCAGCGCCGGGGCATGCCGCGTAGCGTCGGACATGTTCACGGCGCGAAGGCGGTCAACGGTATCGTTGAGGCGGCCGGCCGCACCGGCATCCGTACGCTGACGCTCTACGCATTTTCTGCCGACAACTGGGGACGCCCGAATCTCGAGGTCGATGCGCTGATGCGCTTGCTGCAGCGCTATCTGACCACCGAGACCCGTCAGTGCATCGAGCAGTCCATTCGGATCAATGTCATCGGCCGCCGCGACCGATTGCGGCCGAGTCTGGTGCGTGCGATCGAGCAAAGCGAGCGCCTGACCGCAGGTTGCTCGCGAATGCACCTGCGGATCGCCATCGACTACTCCTCCCAGCACAGCATCCTCGAGGCCGTGCGGCGCGCACCCCGCAACGATGGCTTGAGCATCGAGGAGTTCGAGGGGCTACTGGCGCAGGTCGACCATTCGGAGCCGGATACCGGCGCGGTCGACCTTCTGATCCGCACGGGTGGCGAGCAGCGGTTGTCCGACTTCCTGCTCTGGGACTGTGCCTACGCGGAGCTCTACTTCACCGACCGGCTGTGGCCCGACTTCGGCGAGGCGGAGCTCAGAGCGGCGCTGGCGGACTACGCCCGGCGCCAACGGCGCTTCGGCAAGGTGCTGCCGGCCGCTGAAACCGGTTAGCTCACAGAAGGCGTAGCCCGAGCGGAGGCGGCTTCCGTCGCCGGAGCTACAGCTTTTCGCTTCGCAGCAGGCGCTGGCTGAGATCGCCGAAGGCATCGGATTCCAGCTCATCAGCAACCTGATTCAGTCCAGGATCGATGCCCGGGCGCAATGCCAGCGACTGCGCGCGCACCGTGAACGGCTGCTCCGCCACACCGAGGCTCAAACTCAAATGATGCTATACAGCGGCGAAGTTACGGAACTCCGCTGTCCACGCGGGCGCCTGCTCGATGGCGTTCGGGACATTCTCCGGTTGAGCGACCACCTGCCACATGAGCGCATGACGCTCATCCATGAAGTGCTCGCCGACGGCGTGAGAAAGCAATTCCAGGAGCGGGCGAAAGAATCCGCGTGTGTTGACCAGGATGATCGGCCCGAGGAAGAGCCCCAACCGCTTGAGGGTAATCGCCTCTAGCAGCTCCTCGAGAGTGCCGCACCCGCCAGGCAGCGCGATGGCCGCCTGCGCGCCCGTGAGCATCAGGTGCTTGCGGGTGCGCATATCCTCGACGAGCTTGAGCTCCGAAAGTCCCTGATGGCCCCATTCGAGGTCGGCCATGAAGCGCGGCAAGATGCCGACGACACGGCCACCTTTGCTGAGCACGCCATCGGCCAGCGCGCCCATCGACCCCCTGCCGCCGCCGCCGTAGATCACCGTGATCCCGCGCCCGGCCAGTGACTCGCCCAGTCTGAACGCCGCTTCGCGGTATTCGGGATGCGCCGAGGCGCTCGATGCGCAGTAGACGCACACCGCGCGCTCGAGCATGGCCTTTGGATCAGCGCTCATGAGAGTTATTCCTGCGGCGGCACATGGCAGGCGATGATCCGACGATAGCCTGCCGAAGGGCAAGTGGCGCAGCCGCCCGTCCCCGGATTGCCGGCCGGGACCGGTCTCTCGTAGAATCGATGCCGCCGCGGGTGTAGCTCAATGGTAGAGCTCTTGGTTCCCAACCAAGTGACGAGGGTTCGATTCCCTTCACCCGCTCCACCCCACGCGAGGCATCCAACAGCCGGGCTCAGGCAGGCAAATCCGGGGCAGGGCCGATCTGGTCGCAGGACCGCGTCATGTGCTCGAGAATCTCCTCGGTCCCTGGTTGGCGGGCGGCTGGTGCCATCGGTTTGTCGTGACCCTCGAGTTCGGCCAGGGTTTCAGCCCAGGAGACTTCCGTCGGCAACCGCACGCTCCGGGGCCGCGAGGACTACTGCCCCATCCTCACGCGTGAAGCCGGTTACGAGCACCTCGGATTTGAAGCCCGCGACCCGCTTCGGCCCGAGCCCGGTGGCGCAGATCACCTGACGCCCGAGTAGATCATCGGGCTCGTAAAGTGCGGTCAGCTGTGCGCTCGACTGTTTGGTCCCGAACGGCCCGAAGTCGATCCACAGTTTGTACGCGGGGTTGCGGGCTTCAGGAAATGGCTCCGCTTTGCGGATCGTCCCGACCCGCATCCCAACACGCTCGAAATCGCTCCAGGTCGCGTGCTCTGCCGATTCAGTTGGCATGGTGCATCATCCCGGAAAATCGCTGACCGGCCGCCTCGCGGTGCAGGACCATCTGCGGCGGATAGCCCTCCCCGCGCAGGAAATAGAGCAAGTGCGAATTTCCCGCCGGCGAAAGGCCGAACTGCACGAAGTCGTGGCCGAGGAAGTGGTAGCGCCAGGTTATCCTGAAAGTGTCGCGGTTCCAGGGCTCGAGATCGCCAACGAATTCGCCACCCCGTTCAAGCACGAGGTGTCCGTGGGCAAGCGAGACGGTCGCCCGCCCGTAGAGGGGATCGGAGTAGGTACCGGTGTAGTCGGCGAGCGGCAGCGAGGGCTCGGGGTGCGGTTGGCGTGATATCTCGTGTTCCGCTTGCGACTTTTCCTCGTCCGTCCGTGCCTTCGCCATCACCGCCAGCAGACGCGCACCCCAGTCGATGTGCGGCGGCCCGATATAGTCGTTGAAAACCACGTCCATCAGTGCAATGGGCAGGTTGGTATCGTCTTTGTTGGCTAGAATCACGACCCCGAGATGGCGCGACGGGATCAACCCGACCACCGACCCCATTCCATCGATCGACCCGGCGTGCCAGTCGATGCGCACGCCGCGGAAGTCCTCGGTGCGCAGAGTCAGGCCATAAGCGGGCGACAGCGCTGTCGGGAAGGAATTGATGATCTCGCCCGCGCCGTTCTCGACATCGGACGGGATCACGACCTGTGGCGATTCCATTTCATGGATCACCGCGGCACTGACGACGCGGCGGCCGTTATAGGTACCGTCGTTCAGCAGCATCTCGATCCAGTGGGCCATGTCGTTGGCGTTCGAGTTGATCGATGCCGCCGGTCCGACGTTATCGACATTGGCCCAGCGGATTGGGGTGATCTTGCCATCGATATCCGCGTGTGGCGTGGCGATATCTCCGTCAGGCTTGAATGCCGTGATTGACGTGTTGCTCTCCGTCATATCGAGCGGCTTGAAGATGTTCTGCTCGACGAAGGTGCCCCACTCGACGCCGGTGACGGCGGGGATAACTTGGCCGGCGGCCATTACCATGTTGTTGCTGTAACAATATCGTCGCCTGAATCCATACCTCGGCTTCAACAGGCGCAGCTTGTAAATGATCTCGGTGCGGGTATTGGCGCTGCCGTACCAGAGGAAATCGGCGCCGCAGTCCCCGGTCTGGTGGGTGAGCAGGTCGCGGATCGTGACCTCGCGGGTCGGGTAGGGCTGATAAAGCTGGAATCCCTTCAGGAACTGCGTGACAGGGTCGTCCCAATCGAGCTTGCCCCGGTCTTTCAGGATGCCGAGTGCGACGGTAGTGAATGCCTTGCTGTCGGAGGCAATTCCGAACAGCGTATGTACGTCCACTGGCTCTAGTGAGCCTACTGACCGGACGCCGAAGCCCTCCTCCATCACGATGTGGTTGTTGTCGACGATCGCGATAGCCAGGCCCGGCACGCCCCAGACCTTCATTGCGCGCCAAACCTGGGCGTCGAAGCCGTGCAGGGGTGCCGGCTCCCGAGCTCTCGGGGCGCTCGCGCATCCCGATAGCGGCGCAAGCCCCAGCGTTGCAATCAGGGCGCTCAGCCAAATCCTCTTCATGATGGGTCCCTCGGGCGACAGCGTGGATTGTTGATATGCGGCGCAAGGCGTGTAACGCTCCACGGGTCGAGGCAACCCACGGGGAGAGCGTGCCGGTGTACGAGAATCAAATCCGCATGATGGTGGTTGCAGGGCGGGTATCGCGGCGGTGTGCCACAGGGCCAATCCTGTTGCTGGTGGTGTTGCTGGCGGTAGCAGCGACGGCATCCGCCGGACCAGGCGCAGGTGCAGGCGCAGGCAACGGTGAGTTGCCGACGATCGTCGGGCTGGTGACGGCCGGTCAGTTCCGTGAGGCCAGTGCCCGCATCGATGCGGCGCTGAAGCAGTCTGGATTGCCGGCGGCGACCCTGCAAGCGCTCGAATTCCAGCGCGCGCGCATGCAGCGCATGCGCGCGGACTTCAACCTCACCGCGGACGAGGTCGAGGCCCGTGTGCGCCAGCAGATCCCCGATCTTACCGAGGCTGAATTCGAGGGCTGGGACGCCCACGGGCTGTTCGAGCACATGGATATCGACGGCAACCGGATGTATTTCGATCGCTCGCCCTCCAACCTGTTCCATTTGAGCGCGGAGGCGCGTGGCCGGTCGAGGGTGCAGATGCCATTTGCCGACAGTGGCCTCTCGACACAGTTCACCGAGCAGATCACCAGCTACGACGGCAAGGTGATCCAGCGCGCGCGGACCGCGGGCCGTTCGAGCGTGCTCCCGCAGCGGGTGCGGGTGACGCAGTCCGTGACAGTGGATGCCGATGCCGTACCGGCGGGCAAGACCCTTCGCGCGTGGATTCCTTATCCGCGCTACATTCGCGGGCAACAGGAAGACATCCGCCTCGTGGCCAGCCACCCGAGCGGGCATCGCCTCGCGCCCCGATCGGCCCTGCAACGCACGATCTACCTCGAAGAAACCGCGCGCGCCCGACAGCCGACGGTGTTTTCGGTGACTTATGAAGTCACCCTCTACGCGCAGTACCACGCGATCGACCCGAGCAGGGTGGTCCCGGCAAAGATCACGCCGCAATTGGCACCCTATGTAGCCGAACGTGCGCCGCACATCGTGTTCACCGAGCCGCTGCGGGTGTTTTCGCGGCAGGTGGTCGGCGACGCGACCAACCCTTACCGCATCGCGCAAAGAATCTTTGCGGCGGTGGACGAGATTCCGTGGGCCGGCGCGCGCGAGTATTCCACGATTCCAGATTTGAGCGCCTATACGCTGCAAGCGGGCCACGGCGATTGTGGCGAGCAGACCATGCTGCTGATCACGCTGATGCGCATGAACGGCATCCCGGCTCGCTGGCAGTCGGGCTGGTTCTTCAGCCGCGGCGACGACAACGACATCCACGATTGGGCGCAGATCTATCTGGCTCCGTACGGGTGGGTGCCGATCGATGTCACCTACGGCCGGCTCCAGTCCGGCGATCCGGCGCTGAAATGGTTCTACCTGGGCGGACTGGACAACTTCCGCATTGCGTTCAACGACGATTTCTCCCAGGCGTTCGTGCCGCCCAAGCGCTTCTTTCGTTCCGACAACGTCGATTCGCAGCGCGGTGAAGTCGAATGGGACGATAACCTGTACTACGGCAAGTGGAGCTATCACTTCGAATGGAAGGTCCTGTCGTCGCCGCAACAGGCGGACCACCCGGCCGGCTGACGCAGGATGCATCGCGGCGCGCCCTGCGCCTACGGGGCGTTGCTCTGCGGCAGGAATAATTTGCCGATGGTAAGCGCCGTGGGATACGGCTGCGGGTCGTTCCGGTTGCTGAGGATGACGACGGTGACGTGCTGCTTCGGCCAGCGGATGATGACGTTTCGGAATCCCTCAGTCTCGCCGGAATGCCAGACGGTATCGCCGCTGATGCGCCATCCGAGCCCGTAATCGACGTCGGGATCATCCAAGGGCTCCTGTGGCGTGAAGGAGATTTTCCGGGACGCGGCGCTGAGCAACCGGTCGTCGTTCAAGGCGGCGTCCCAGTGGGCCATATCGTCGATGGATGTATAGATGCCGCCGTCACCTCGGGTGGCACTCGTGACGTCCTGGTCGGTGCGTACCCACTTGCCATCGATATCACTGTAGCCATAGGCCCGGTCCGGTACCTGGGGACCGCGGTGGTGTTCGTACATCAGCGTGCTATTCATGCCCAGCGGCTGGAAGATCCGCTTCTTCATGAAGTCGGCGAGATCCATACCCGAGACCCGCTGGATGATCAGCCCGAGAAGGACGTAACCGCCGTTGCTGTAGCGGTGGGCGCTGCCCGGCGTAAAGTAGAGCTGGTGCTGGGAAACGATCATGCGCAGCACGTCGTCGTCGTTGATCTGCGCGGTGACGGACTGCGGAATCAGGCTCTCATAGTCGATCAGTCCGCTGGTGTGGGCGAGCAGGTTGTGGATGGTGATGGCGGCGTCGGAGGGCGGCAGTTCCGGCAACCATTTGCGAATCGGATCGCTCAGTCGCAGCTTGCCGTCCTGTCTCAGCAGCAGGATGCCCGCGGCGGTGAACTGCTTGGTCATCGAAGCCAGCCGGTAGTGGGTCGCCGGCGTTGCCTCGATCTGCTTTTCCAGGTTTTCGTAGCCATAGCTGCGGCGAACGACCGCGTGGCCGTCCTTGATCACCAGCAGCGAGGCGCCGGGAACATCGCCGGCATAGCGACTCATCAGGGCATCGATCTCGACGGTACGCGTTTGCGCAGATGCGAAGCGACCTACGGTCAGGAGCGCGCAGGCGACCAGGAGAATCGTGGCGTTACGCATGTCTACGGCCCCATTGTGGAAGCGTGCATTGCCTGACCGGCCATTCACCGCGTGCTTTTTGGCGCAAGGATCTGCTCCAGGTAATCAGTCGTGCCCGGAGCCCGGACCAGGTGTGGATACTTCAGTCCACCGTCGTAATGGACCGTATACAGGTCGGCGGTGCCATCATCCTGCGCCTGTATGCGCAATGGCTGCCCGCTCGTCTGCGAGTGGACGATTGCGGCCCGCAAGACCTGCGTGCTGTAGGGTTGTCCATCGACCGAGAGGAGCTTCATGCCCGGTGCGAGTCCAGCCTTGAAAGCCGGGCCGTCCCACAACACGTCCAGGACCTTGCCGCCGTTCTCGAGGAACATGCCCACCGAATACATTTCGTCGACGCCCTTTCCTTCCAGCTCTCCCTCGCCGACGTTTTCGAGCGCATTCTGATACCGGCTGGGCTGGTCGGTGTACACGAGTCGCCAGCCGCTGGCCTCGATACCGGACAGCAGCGGCACCTGCCGCCCGACACCGTTCAGCCAGCCGTGCAGGAAGCCGGCCCAGTCATAGGGTTGGACCGCATTGAGCGCACTCACGACATCGTTGAACGTGTAGGTGCGGGTGACGAAACTGCCATTGTCGACGCCGTAAAACCGGCGCGCGAAATCGTCGATGGAATGCCGATCCTGGCTCAAGGTCCGAATCTTCATATCAACGGTGAGCCATAGAAGCTGGCCTTCGCGATAAAAATCGGTTTCCCGACGCCAATTCGACCATGGCATGGACGAGCCGTAGACCAACTGTGCGGCGACGGTAGTGTCGATCAGCGGGCGCCAATCGCGTCCAGGTCGGTGGACCATGGCTGCCGCGCGGTAGGCGACGACGTCGCGCCAGGTATCCGGCGACCATAAGCCGCTGCGCACGGTCAACATGTCACCAAGATAGACGTCGAGGCCCTCATATACCCACAGCCCCCAGCCATGTTCGGCGCGCTCGAAGTCCGGCTGCCACAGTCCCGCCGGCCGCATGAACTTGCCGTTCCATGAGTGCGTGTATTCGTGCGGCAGCAGGGACGCATCGAGCATGAAGTGATCGGCGTCCGCGAAAATCTTGGCCCCACTACGGGCGCGGTCGTCACTCGATCGATGGTGCTCCAGGCCACCTTTCGACGTGTAGTCGCTCGCCGTCAGCAGAAAGTGATAGGCGTCGTAGTGATGCGAGTGGAACAATGCCTGGGCCTGCTCGACCAGATGCCTATACCCTGCGATCTGCGCATCGGAGATCGCGATGGCGGAGGCGTCATCTCCGACCAGGTCTAGATAGCGATGCACCGACGACGCCGGCGGAGTGACATCGATTTCCCGGAAGTATTTCCCGGCGATCACCGGCGAGTCGACCAGAGTGTTGAACGGCACGGGCCTGAAGGTGATGCGCCCGCCGCTGCGCTCTGACGTCTGTAACGCGCTGGCATATCCCCACCCGGCAGGGATCACCAGCGTCGGCTGGTATATCTGCACTTTGGTCGGATATCCGGCGTAGTAGAGCGCCACGGTATTCCATGCGAGCCCCATCAATTGCGGTGTGATCCGATCCCATGACGGGAACTGGAAGCGGACGTCGATCTGATTCACGCCCACCGGCACGCTCACATGGAATGCAAACATGTCCTCCTCATCACGGTGCCATGCGAGCCGTTTGCCGCCGGCCGTGATTTCCACGCCCATCATGTCTCCAATGGGGCCGTCCGGTGAGTGATCGCCGGGAAGCCACTTTGGATAGTAGAGTGTCAACGGCCCGGGCTTGGCCGGCATCACCTCATCCACATCGAGAATCCTCTGGCTGGGATGAGGCAGCTCAACCGTCAACAGAACGGGACCGGGAGGAGCCTCGCGCCCGGCGGCTGAGCAGGTCATGGATCCCATGAGAGCCGCCGTGGCGAGAAGTAGTATCAGTCGCGTCATATCGCTCTCCGAATGAGTTGATGGCCGCGTGGCTCGTCTCACCGGCGTCGTTGCCACGCCATCCAGAGGAAGTACAACGGCACGCCGGCGAGCGTGATGAGGATACTGAGGATGGTGGACCGGAACTGCGCATACAGGGCATTTGCAATGACGGCGAAGGTCGCCAGTACGAACAGCGCGGGAACGAAGGGGTAACCAAGCACGCGGTAGGCGCGGGGAAAATCCGGACGCCGGCGCCGCAGGACGAACAGCCCGATGACGCATAGCGCCAGGAACGGCCAGACACCCAGCACGTAGCCCTCGGCCAGCTGCATGAAGTCGCGCTGCAGGACGTAGATGACGGCCAGAATCGCGATGAAGCTGATGGCGACGTGGGGGGTTTCGAACTTCGGATGAACACGGCCGACAGTGCGAAAGAACAGATCGTCGTCGGCCATCGCAAAAAAAACGCGCGGACTGGAGAGGATGCTGCCATTCAGGGTACCGAATACGGACAGCATCACCAGCGCGCCGGCGAGCGAAGCCCCCACCCGCCCGAACACCGCTCCCGCGGCGTCGGCTGCGACGGATTTCGACGCCGCAAGCTCCGCCAACGGCAGCGCGCGCAGATAGGCCGCATTGATGAGCAAATACGCTGCGACGACGATCAGGATGCCGCCAATCAGCGCAATAGGTAGATTGCGCTGCGGATTCTTTACCTCGCCCGACAACGCGGTCAGATTCTCGCAGCCGTCGTACGCCCATAGCGCGGCGATCAGGCCGATGCCGATGCCGGACCAGCTCGCCGTCCCCATGGACTCCGTATGCAAGGGATTCGCCTGACCCCCCGGCGCGAAGGCGAAAATCGCCACGGACAGGCCCACAATCGCCAGTATTTTCGCGGCCGCCGACAGGTTCTGGATCGCCGCGCCCAGTTTCACCGATCGATAGTTTGCGGCAGCGACCAGGATGATCAGCACCGCCGCGATCACGTGCTGCACCGCCGCGCGAACCGGCACGAAATACCCGAGGTATTCCGCGAACGTCAGGCTCAGCGCGGCCCATGAGATCGGCTCAGTCAGCAGCCACATCCAACCGAACAGGAATGCGAGCGGGCGGCCGTACGCTTCGCGTAGGTACACGTAGGGGCCGCCGGCCGCGGGATACATTGCAGCGAGCTCGGCCAGCGAAAGCGCCCCGAAGAGCGCGATGATCCCGCCCAAAATCCACACCAGGGCGATGCCGGTAAGGTTGCCGGCCGAGGCCGCGATCGGCGAGGGAACACGAAAGATCCCGCTGCCGATGATCACCCCAACCACGACAGCCATGCCGGTGACGAGTCCGAGCTTGCGCGGCAGTTCGCGCGGTGCCCTCACAGACGATTCGGCCATGGCGGGCGATCGTACATGGTCTGCGCCAAGCTGTAGAGGCGCTTCGTACGGGACGAGCCCCGTGGACGCGCGCACCAGCAGACAGACTGAATTCCGCGGTAGCCCGCCGTTCTCGGGACCTTTCAGGTCGCATGCGGCCAACGTGGCCATAACCCTCAGCTATGCCAAATGTCGGTCTTTTCATTGGTGGTTTCCGCTGACGGGTGCGTATCTTCGACACGACGCCGCGTGGGGTTTGCCTACGCCACGCGCGAGCGCCGTGTCGCTTACTTGCACCGATGCGATAAAGACAAACAGCGGCTGCGCCCTTGTCGCGCACCCACCTATCGGCAGTAGGGGAGTAGAGATTATGAAGAGAGCGTCTTTGCGTCGATTGCATCGCAACAGCGCCTTACAGCGCAGTGCGCTGGCGGTCGCGGTCAGCTCCGCCATCATGGGGTTCCCGGGCGCCGCCTGGGGGCAGGCGGTCACCGGCACGATCGAAGGTACTGCTCCGGCGGCTCCCGGCGAAGCCATACGGGTCAGGAACAGCTCCGGCTTCGACCGCACCATCACAGTGGGGTCATCCGGCAGATATTCGCTCAGCGTTCCGGTGGGTACCTACTCGGTATCCCTGCTGCAGGGCGGCAAGGTCGTGCAGACGAAGACGGACGTCAGTCCGGTGGCCGCGGGCGCGGTGGTGGTGGTTTTTGCCAGTTCGGCCGCCAGCTCGACCAGCCTGCAAACCGTCACCATTTCCGCCAGATCGATTCCGGCGATCGACGTCACGACCACCAATCAGGTGACCACGATCACCGCCAAGGACCTGGAACGGCTGCCGCTGCCGCGCGACGCCGCAAGCATCGCGGAGCTGGCACCGGGTGTCGGCATGGGCTCGCCACAACTGTTCAGTGGTCCGCTGGGCACGCCGATCAATGTGTTCGGCGGCGCTTCGACCGCCGAGAATGCCTATTACATCGATGGCATGAACGTCACCGATGCGCTCTATGGGCAGGGCGGCCTCGAGCTGCCGTATGGCGCCATTCAGGAGCAGCAGACCTTCACCAGCGGCTACGGCGCCAAATATGGCCGCTCCATCGGCGGCGTCATCAACCAGATCGGGATGAGCGGCAGCAACACGTGGCACTTCGGCGCGCGCGCCTCGTACCAGCCGGCCGCTCTGCAGAGCGACGAGCGGAACTCCTACTACGACAATCCGCTGGAAACCGCGCCAGGCTATAGCCCCGGGAATCTCCACACCTACAATAAGGGCTCGCATTCCGAGGAGGCGATCTATGACGTCTATGTCAGCGGCCCGATCATCAAGGACAAGCTGTTCTTCTTCCTGGGCGCCGAACAGGACAACGTGGGCGGAACCACGTTTGCCGCGACCGGCTCGGGCCAGGTCACGACCAACGTAGGCTCGGTCGAAGATCCCTATGACACCGACTATCACACCGACGCGCCGAAGTATTACGGCAAGCTCAACTGGAACATCAACCACAGCAATCTCCTCACCGTGACCTGGCTGCAGAGCGCGTTCAAGGAGTGGCAGCAGGGATACAACTTCGATTACGACACCCTGCAATCCGGCGCCTTCGCCAACCGGAGTCCGACGGTAAAGAACAGCTTCAGGATGTGGGTGGCAAATTACACTTCCTATCTCACCGACAACCTCCGCCTGGATGCGATGTTCGGCCAGATCCACGGCGACTATGACACCCAGCAGCCGCCCTATCCCGGTTACGACTCGACCCTGCCGAACATCAGCAGCCCGTCCACGGAGGACCCGCGGTTCTCCCCGCCAGGCGGCATCGTCAACTCGAACTTCAACACGACGCAGGACATCCCCACACATCACACCAACGTCACGTCTTACCGCGTGGGCCTCGACTATAAATGGCGAACCCATGACATCAGCGTTGGTATCGACAACATCAACTCCTGGGACATCGACGACGGATTCCAGATGACCGGGCCGGGCTATTCGTGGATTTACGGATATGGCGACCCCGGCGTGGCGGTTTTCGGCACCAACCCCAATGTCCCGCCCTATGTCGGCCCGTCGAACCAGTGCACCGTCGGATACGACGGCAACACGCATTGCTACTATGTAGAGAAGTACGTCAATCAGTCATCAGCATCGGTGAAGGTCCAACAGCAAGCCCAGTACATCGAAGACAACTGGCAGGTTGTCGACAACCTGCTGCTGTCCATGGGACTGCGCAATGACCAGTTCACCAACTACGATTCGTTCGGCGTCCCTTACATCAAGCTGACCAGCCCTCAATGGGCTCCCCGTTTCGGTTTCAGCTGGGACGTGAACGGGGATTCCACCTTCAAGGTATTCGGCAACGCCGGCCGCTATTACCTGGCGCTGCCGCTGACCACCGCGACCTCGATCGCCTCGCCCGTGGTAGATGCCGGCCAGTTTGGCACCTACACCGGCATCAACCCGGCGACCGGCGCGCCGATCGGTTTCACGCCGCTGCCACAGTTGCCGTCGACGGGCGTGTCGATCGACAGCGAATATGGTCAGGCGAAGGACCCCAGAATATCGACTGCCCAGAACATCAAGGCCGAGTATTCGGACAACTTCGTGCTCGGCCTGCAGCACCAGTTCGAGCTGCTGCAACAGAAGTGGGTAGGCGGGTTGACGGGCACATACCAGAAGATGCCTCGGATCATCGACGATTTCGACGCCGAGCAGAACGAGTGCGCCGCCGGGCTCGCGCAGGGATATACCTGGATGACGCCGGCCACCTGTAACAGCTGGGCGCAAAGCCTGGTCCTGATCAACCCAGGCGTGACCCAACATCTGTTGATGAAGTCGCCGACCGGAAGCCTCGTGCCGGTCACCCTCACACCTCAGGATCAAGGCTTCCCGCAGGGAGTCAGCCGTCAATATTACTCACTGGACTTTTCGCTGGATCGCGTGTGGGACGGCAAGTGGTCGGTCAAATTCGATTATGTGTATTCGAAGACATGGGGTAACACGGAAGGACCCGTCAGCACCTACTCGCAACAGAGCGGATCGTACGAGTCAATCACGACCGCGTGGGACTTTCCCGAAAGAATGCAGAATTCGTACGGCATACTGCCGAACGATCGCACGCACCAGATCAAGCTCTACGGAGCCTACGCGATCACCCCGGACTGGGCGGTGGGTGCCAACCTATATGCCGCCTCCGGTACACCCAAGATGTGCCGTGGCCCGTACGGACCGGACCAGCTGCCTCTGAACGGCTCCCATACCTACTACTGGTGCGGCGGACAGCCGGTGCCGCCGGGCTCGCTGGGCCGGTTGCCATGGACCAGCCGCCTGGACTTGAACCTGGATTACAAGCCGTCATGGGGCTGGACTGACCACAGGCTCGACTTCAATCTCGCAGTGTTCAACGTGCTCGACCGGCAGACGCCGCTGTTTCTCGACGACTCGTACGGGACGACAAATAGTCCCAACGACGATTACGGCTATGTCGAGAATTACACGCCGCCGCGGAGTGTCCGCTTCCAGATCGCCTATGACTTTTGAGTGATGCGGGCGTAGCATTGGAAAATGACACAGTCCGCGCAGGGCGTCTCGCGGCGGCCGCTCTCGTCAGTGGCCGCCCGCTTGCTGGCGAGGGGCCGCAGAGAGTGGGAGCAACAGCAGTTTGAAGCTGCGGAACAGTCGCTGATCAATGTGCTGAGACTGGCGCCGGATGAACCGGATGCCGTCCGGTTGCTGGGCATGGTAGTGCAGCGCCTCGGCAGGCACATGCAGGCCATCGAGTGCTTCCGGCGGGTCCTGGCGATGTGTCCCGGGGATTCCGATCTGCGACTCGGGCTCGGCATATCCCTGTTCGAGCAGGGCGAGGCCGACGAAGCCCTGACCCACTTTCGCCAGGCCTGCAAGCTAGAGCCGGCCTCCGCTTCGGCATGGTTCAATCTCGGCGAGGCACTCGGGCGCCACGCGCTCACCAAGGAGGCCGTCGAGGCATTGCGGCGCGCGCTCGAGCTCGATCCCGCCCACAAATCCGCCCAGCTCTCTCTGGCCCGGACCCAGGCCAACCTGGGCGAAGTCAGCGCCGCGGTGGCGGGGTTTCGCGAGCTGCTACGGCGCGATCCCGCCAATGCCGAAGGATGGTTCGGGTTGTCGAATCTCAATGTGGTCCACTTTGACGCCGCGGACACTGCTTCTCTGCAATACGCGTTGCGTCGGGAGGATTTGCCCCACCGCGATCGCGAGCTGCTCGGTTTCAGTTTCGCCAAGGCGCTGGAGAGCCAGGGAGATTACGCGCAGGCCTTCGAGGCATTCCGTGCTGCCAACGCTTCGCGGCGCCGCCGGGTGAAATGGGATGCGGCAGGAGAGCACAGACGGGTCGAGGCGATCCTGAACGTATTTGCGGCCGAGACGCCGACGCCAATCGATGCCCGGCTGGGGAATGAAGCCATCCTGATCGTCAGCATCCCGCGCTCCGGCTCGACGCTGGTCGAGCAGATCCTGGCTTCGCATCCGGAGGTAGAGGGCGCGAATGAGATCAAGGACATGAAGCAGGTCATCGATGCGGAAACCGGGCGCCGCAATTCGGCTTTTCCACTGTGGGTGCCCGACGCCACGGCCGGGGATTGGCAACGTCTCGGCCGCGAGTATCTCGCGCGAACCGCACGTTGGCGGCAGGCCAAGCCGCGGTTCACCGACAAGAGTCTGGTCACGTGGTACCTGGTGGGCGCGGCGCTGGCGATGTTGCCGGCCGCGCGCGTGATCGTCGTCCGGCGCGACCCGGTGGAGACTTGCCTGGGCTGCTTCCGCCAATGCTTCAGCGAGGCCAGCGGCTTCGCCTGCGACCTCGACGAGATGGCCGACTATTGCGGCGACTTCCTGCGCCTGACACGTTTCTGGCTGGAAAAATATCCGAATCAGGTGTTCGATCTTCAGTACGAAGCGCTGGTGGCGCAGCCGGAACCGATGATCCGTCGCCTGCTCGACTTCTGCAATCTCTCGTTCGCGCCCGAATGCCTGGAATTTCACAAGACGGCGCGCACGGTGCAGAGCCTGCCCAGTGCCGCGCTCGTGCGGCAACCTTTGCGCGGCGACACCGCGCGCAGCGCACTTTTTGGCGACAAGCTGGACCCCTTGCGGAGGCGCCTGCGGGATGCGGGCGTGGCAGTGCATGGCTAACGCTCTTGCCACGTGTCTGCTCGATGGCGCTCTGGTGCCCACCAGCGCGGCGCGAATCTCGCCGCTCGATCGCGGGTTTCTCTTCGGCGATGGTATCTACGAGGTCGTGCCCTGCTACGGCGACAAGCCGTTCCGCCTGCAAGCGCATTTCGACCGCCTGCAGGCAGGTCTCGATGCGATCGGAATTGCCAATCCTCATTCGTGGGCGCGCTGGACCGAGCTCATACGGGAGCTCATCGCCGCCAACGGCGGTGGCGACATGGGCATTTACCTCGAGGTCACGCGCGGGGCCGGCGAGGGTCGCGACTTTTTGCCTGATCTGCACACGGTCCCTACGGTATTCGGCTTCTGCTGGCGGCTGTCGCTGGTGCCGCCCGAGCAACTCGCGCAAGGCATCACCGCCGTCACGTTGGATGACATCCGTTGGCTGCGCTGTGACATCAAGTCCATCGCCCTGCTTGCGCCCGTGATGCTGCGCATGGAAGCCCAGCGCCGCGGCGCGGACGAGGCGATCCTGGTGCGCGAGGCGCGCCTGGCCGAGGGAAGCTCCAGCGCCGTGTTCGTGGTCAACGACGGCCGCATTGCCACACCGCCCGCGAGCCATGAGCGCCTTCCGAGCATTACGCGCCTCGTCGTCGGCGATGTGCTGGTCGCGCTCGGGCTGCCGTTGCGGGTGCGCGAAATGCATCGCGACGAGCTTTACACAGCCGACGAGATCTGGGTCGCGAGCGCGACCCGCGAGGTGGTGCCCGTTACGCTCCTCGACGGCCGTGCCGTGGGCAGCGGGAAACCCGGCCCGATCTGGCGCCGTGTCGTCGATGAATATCAGGCGCTCAAACAGCGCGAAGCGGCATGAGCCTAGTGTTTGGCGAGCATTCCCTGGGCAAGGGTTCGAACGACCTGCAGGAAACGCCTCTGTACCCGATTCAGTGGGCTGTCGGGCCGATGCATCGCATATAAAACGACTTCGAGGAATGGCTTCAACGGACGCATCTGGACGCTGCTCGCATCGCCGCAGCGCGCCGTGAAGGGATCCACCAGCGCCACCCCTTCGCCCTTGGCTACCAGTGAGCGGGCCAACTGATACGTCTGCACCGCGACGGCGGTTTTCGGTGGCGGATCGATCTTCGCCAGGTGGCTTTGCAGCAGGCTGCCCAAGGCGTCGCGCACCGTGATGCCGATCATCGACTGACTGGCCAAGGCGCTGATCGGCAATGGCTGCGCCAATTCCAGCGGGGACCAGCGATCAGGCGGAGCGATCACCATGACCTGGCCGCGGCAGAGCACTCGTTGGCGCAGGTTCTGGTGACCGGTATCCTGCAACGTGAGGCCGATGTCCGTTTCACGGAGCGTCAGCGACTCGCACATCGCCGCGGAATGCTCGGTGGACAGCTCGACCGTCACATCGGGAAAATCCTTGCGCAACAATACGGTCGCGGACGGAAGCAGCACCTGCGCCAGTGTCGGCGTACAAGTCACACGCAACGGGCTGCTTCCCGGCTGGCCCATATTGGTTGTCAGGCGCTCCAGGTCCTGCACCTCCTGAATGATATTCTCGATCCGCTCGCGCAACAGCTGCGCCTGCTGGGTCGGCTGTATGCGGCCGCGTACGCGGCTGAACAGGGCGAAGCCAAGCTGATTTTCGGCGTGCTGCAGCGCCTTGCTGGCCGCCGGTTGCGATATGTCCAGCAGCTTCGCCGCCCCGGTGATGCTGCCGGAGGTCAGAATCGCATGAAACAATTCGATGTATCGCAGCCGCATAGCGCTCAATCCACCCCGTATCTGCCACGCCGTGACATCCTGGAGTTCAGCACAATTTGTCACTTTCAGGCAAACCGCACCGCGCCGACGCATCCGGTCCTCACCCGCACCCTGCGCTCCACAACCCAGAGTTATGCCATGCCGCCGTCTTTTCATTGGTCGCTGGCGCCTGCCGTGGTTATGCTTCTTTGGCCTTTTCACGCTGAACGGAATCGGTTGGAGCTCGGATTTCATGTCCAATCATGCCAATGCGGTCGACCATGGCCATTGGGGCCCGCCCTTCCTGCTGTATCTCGGTAAGGCGCCGGACGATCTGGCGATCAAGACTGCCCGGGGGCTGGCTTACTGGCGGCCTGAGTGGTGTCTCGGCCAATACCGCAGTCCCGGTTGTCACCTGACACTCGGTTTACCGGATATGGAACCGGCGCGCGCAAAGGCCGCCGGGGTAAACACCATGGTCATTGGCACCGCAAGTGCCGGCGGTGTGATGGCGCGTGAGACCGTGACCGACATCATCACCGCGCTCGATGCCAACTTGAACGTGATTTCGGGCCTGCATGAGAAGCTGCGCGGAAACGCGGACATCGTGGCTGCCGCCAGACGCAATGGCCGGACGTTGTTCGATGCTCGCGAATACACCAAAAGGATCCCCGTCGGCACGGGTCGCAGGCGATCCGGGCGGCGTCTGTTGACGGTGGGTACCGATTGCTCGGTGGGCAAGATGTACACCACGCTCGCGATCGAGCGGAGCATGCGCAAACGTGGATTCAAGGCGGATTTCCGCGCCACCGGCCAGACTGGCATCTTCATCGCCGGCAGCGGTATACCCGTGGATGCGGTCATCGCCGATTTCATCTCCGGAGCGGTCGAAATGATCTCGCCCGCCCGTGAAGACGGCGGCTGGGATCTCATCGAAGGCCAGGGGTCGCTATTCCATCCGTCGTACGCCGGCGTGTCACTGGGCTTGCTTCACGGTGCCCAGCCGGACGCCCTCGTGTTGTGTCACGAGCTGACGAGAAAGCACATGCGCGGGCTCCCCGCCAGCCCGCTACCTGACCTGGCGCGCTGCCTGGAAGCCAACCTCACCGCTGCCCGCTTGACCAACCCCGGCGTCGAGGCAGTCGGCGTTGCGCTCAATACATCCAATGTATCCGGACAGGAAGCGCGCGCCGCATGCCGGGAGATCAGTGAGCGAATGGCCTTACCCTGTGAGGATCCCGTGACCATGGGAGTCGAATCCATCGTGGATAACCTGCTCTCGTGCTGCGCACACTGAGCCTCCGCCATCGCACGTTGCCGTTGCGATCGCCCTTCCGCATCTCGCGTGGTGTCAAGGTCGCCGCGGACGTGGTGACGGTCGATCTCGATCAGGCAGGCTGCGTCGGGCGTGGCGAATCCGTGCCCTACGGGCGCTACGGCGAGTCCGTGACCTCCGTGATGGATGAAATCGAGACATTGCGAGGCGCCATGTGTGCCGGTATGGGCAGGGACGAGCTGCAAGCGCGCCTTCCGGCGGGAGCAGCGCGCAACGCGCTGGATGCGGCACTGTGGGACCTTGAATCGCAACTTGTCCATGTAGCGGTATGGAAGCAACTGGCTCGGCCGTGCCACGCGCCGCTCGAGACTGCGTTGACGATCAGCATCGACACGCCACAGGAGATGGGGAAGGCGGCGGCCGATGTTGCGAATCCCAAGCTGATAAAAGTCAAGGTCGATGCCGACGATCCGGTCGCGCGAATCGAAGCCGTGCGGCAGGCGGTGCCCTCGGCCAAACTCATCGTGGATGCCAACGAGAGCTGGACGATCGACATCCTGCGTGACATCCAACCGGCGCTCGAGCGCGCGTCGGTGAGCCTACTGGAACAACCGCTGCCCGCCGATGCAGACGATGGCCTGCTGGAGTTTTCGAGCCGCATTCCGGTCTGCGCCGACGAGTCCTGCCACACCGCGTCGGACTTGCCGTCGCTGCTCAATCGTTATCAGGCCGTCAACATCAAGCTGGACAAGACCGGCGGCCTGACCGAAGCCTGGCGCCTGCTTCGCGCTGCGCGCGCCCAAGGATTCATTGTCATGGTGGGTTGCATGGTTTGTTCATCGCTCGGCATCGCGCCGGCGTTGGAAATCGCACGGGAAGCGGATTTCATCGATCTGGACGGACCGCTGTGGCTGGCAGGCGACCACTCGGATGGCATCACCCTGCAAGACGGCCTGTTGGTGCCGCCAGCACCGGGATTCTGGGGCGGACGATGAGCGGCTGCAAAGTCGCGCTGCGAGCGGCGCTGGCCCTGGCAATCGCTGTCAGCGCGATGACCGGTGCGATAGCCGACGCGCCTGCCGTCACCCGCGAGGCGCTGGCCGGGACGAAACCAGTGATCGCACGACACGCCATGGTCGTCAGCGCTCAGCATCTGGCGACCATGGCCGGATTGGACATCCTGGAGCGAGGGGGAAACGCAATCGATGCCGCCGTGGCCGTCGGCTACGCGGAGGCCGTCGTGCATCCATGCTGCGGCAACATCGGCGGCGGCGGGTTCATGACGATTCATCTCAAGAGCGGCCAGAACCTGTTCCTCAACTTCCGCGAGAAAGCACCGCGGAAAGCCACACCGACCATGTTCCAGAATGCCGACGGCGAGGTCGTGCCGAGTCGCAGCACCGATTCCTACCTGGGAGTGGCCGTGCCGGGCACCGTCATGGGCCTCAATACTGCGCTCGCACGCTACGGCACGATGTCGCTGCCGGAGGTGATGGCTCCGGCCATCAAGCTGGCCCGCGAGGGCTATGTGCTCCGCCAGGGCGACGTGAATATCCTCAACGACGGCACCGCAGACTTCGCCCGGCATGGAAACGTCGCAGCCATTTTCCTCAATCAGGGCAAACCCTACGTGGCTGGCCAGCGGCTCGTGCAGAAGCACCTGGCGCGAACGCTGGAGCAGATCGCCGATGGCGGCACCGACGCGTTCTACAAGGGCCCCATCGCGCGTGCAGTGGTCGCGGCCAGCCAGTCCAACGGCGGCATCCTGTCGTCGCAGGACTTCGCGGATTACTCCGTAACCTGGCAAAAGCCCATCCAATGCAGCTACCGCGGCTACACCATTCTCTCGGCGCCGCCCCCGAGCTCAGGCGGCACGACGCTATGCGAGATCGTGCAGATCATCAAGCCCTATCCATTCGCCAAATGGGGATACGGCTCGGTCAACGCAGTGCACTATCTGGCCGAGGCCGAGCGCCGCGCATTCGCCGATCGCAACACCTATCTCGGCGATCCGGCGTTCGTCCACAATCCGATCGCCGAGCTGCTGTCGGCCGCGCACGCGGCGAAGTGGCGCTCCAACATCCTGCCCGACGAAGCCACGCCTTCCGCTGCGATCCGTGGCGATCTCGGCGCCAGCGAAGGCAACCACACCACGCACTATTCGGTGGCCGACAGGTATGGCAATGCGGTTGCGGTAACGTACACCATCAATTTCCTGTTCGGCATCCGGCAGATCGCCGGCGGCACCGGCTTCTTCCTCAACGACGAGATGGATGACTTCACGTCCAAACCCGGTGTGGCGAACGCAGCAGGCCTGGTGCAGGGCGAGGTCAACCAGGTCGAGCCCGGCAAGCGCCCGTTGAGCTCGATGACACCGACGATCGTCATGCGCAATGGCAAACCGTTCCTGCTGACCGGCAGTCCGGGCGACGCAACCATCATCTCCACGACGCTGCAAAGTATCCTCGACGTGGTGGATTACGGCATGAACGTGCAACAGGCCGTGAACGCACCGCGAATGCACCAGCAGTGGTATCCGGACGAAATCTGGGTCGAAGACGGGATGCTCTCGTCCGAATCGCAACAGCGGTTGCATGAAATGGGCTACCGATTCAGAACCGTCCACGCCATGGGCGCCGATGAAGCCATCCTGATCGACCCGAAGACGGGCGTCATGGAAGGTGCGAACGATCGGCGCCGGCCGGCCGGCCTCGCGGCCGGTTACTGATTCCGTGGGCGGCGACGGCGCGCGTCTGGACGGCGTGGACCTGCAAGTCCTGGCGCTGCGAGTGGGCACGCCGGCCCATGTGTATTCGGCTTCCGCGATCCGACACCGCATTCGTGCGCTGCAAACGGCTGTGCAAGGGCTCGACACACTGGTTTGCTATGCGGTCAAAGCCAATTCCAACCTTGCGGTTTTGCAATTGATGGCCGATGCCGGATTGGGCGCCGACATCGTGTCGGGCGGCGAGTTGCAGCGCAGCCTGCGCGCGGGCATTCTCCCGGACCGCATCGTGTTTTCGGGCGTTGCCAAGAGCGCCGAGGAGATCTGCGACGCGCTGGCCGCCGGTATCGGCCGCTTCAACGTAGAATCCAGAGACGAGCTGCGCTTGTTGCAGGACTTGGCGGCGGCACGTGGCGCGATCGCATGCGCCTCGGCGCGAGTCAACCCCGACGTGGACGCACTCACACACGCCAAGATTTCCACCGGCAAATCGGAAAATAAGTTCGGCGTCGGCATCGACGAGGCACGCCAATGGTTCGCGGACAGTGCGCTGCTGACACACGTGCGCCTGGATGGCATGCATGTGCACATCGGTTCGCAGCTGCTCTCGTTGGACCCGATCCGGCTCGCGTTGCAGCGCGTGGCGGCTTTCTGGCGCGAGCTGGCCGCCGCCGGACATGCGATCGCCAATATCGATGTCGGTGGCGGCCTCGGCGTATGTTATCGCGAGGGCCGCGACCAGCCTGTTACGGTGAAGGATTACGCGGACGTCATTCGGCAAGCGCTCTGCGGCTTCGGCGGCCGCATCCTGCTCGAGCCGGGCCGCTGGCTCGTGGCCGAGGCTGGTGTGCTGCTGACGCGGGTGATGCGCGTCAAGCAGGGCCGGCACCGGCAGTTCCTGGTGGTGGACGCGGCCATGACCGAGCTTCTGCGACCCAGCCTCTACGATGCCTGGCACGACATCGCGCCGATATCGCCCCGACCAGGGCCGCCCCGGATCTACGACGTCGTCGGACCGGTCTGCGAGAGCAGCGACACCTTCGCCGTCGACCGCGAGCTTCCGCCGTGCGAGCCGGGCGATCTCCTGATGATCAAGACGACGGGGGCGTACGGCGCGGCGATGGCGTCGAACTACAACTCGCGACCCATGGCCGTCGAGGTAATGCTCGACCGGGGTCGTTACGCGGTTGTGCGGCGGCGGCAGACATTTGATGAGATGATCGCCGGTGAACAGCTTCCCCCGAGCTGGGTTGGAACATGAAACGACTTGCCCGATCCCTGATGCCGCTGGTGCTGGCTTCGTTCGCAACGCATGCCTGGGCTGCAGCGCCGAGCAGCGACTCGCGCTCCGGCTACGAGCGTCTGGTGGCGGCCGTGGTGGCCCGGTACCACCTGCCGGGGATTGCGGTCGGCGTCATCGAAGACGGCAAAGTGGTTTATACGCACGTCAGCGGAAATCTGCAGTCCGGCAAGCCGATGGACACTGACACGCTCTTCAAGATCGCGTCCAACAGCAAGTCCATGACCGTGACGCTCCTGGCCCGCCTGGTGGAACAAGGCAAGTTGCGCTGGGACGACCCGGTTACCAAGTACCTGCCGTCATTCCGGATGTACGACCCATGGGTCACGGCGAATATGCAGGTTGGCGATTTGCTGGTACATCACAGCGGCCTGCCTGAAGGCGCGGGCGATTTGATGCTGTGGCCGGAGCCCAATCATTTCACCCCCCGCGACGTGGTGCAGGGGCTGCGTTACCTCAAGCCGGCATACAGCTTTCGCGCGGGCTACGCCTACGACAATACGCTATACATCGTGGCCGGCCAGGTCGCGGCCGCCGCCGGTGGCGCGCCCTATCCGACACTCATGCGCCGGGAGGTCTTTCAGCCGCTCGGCATGAGCCGCTGTCAGATCGGTACCTGGAACCGGGACGCGGTGGGCAACGTGGCACGCCCACACATATGGCGCGACGGCCGTTTCGTCGAAGAGCCCGCCAGCGGGCCCATCGTGCATGCGGCCACCATGGACGCGGCAGGGGGCGTGCGTTGCAGCCTGAACGACATGCTGATCTGGGCCATGAACTGGCTGGCGCCGACACCGAGTCAACTTGCCTGGCTGTCGCCGGAACAGCGCCAAAAGGAATGGACCGGCTATACGCCCATGCCGATATCCGCACGCCAGCATGCCTGGGACGGCACGCTGTTTTACAGCTATGGGTACGGCTGGCGCATTGCCGATGCGGACGGACAGATGACGGTGTCGCATACCGGCACGCTGTCGGGTATGTACTCGGCCGTGACGCTGCTCCCGTTCCGGAAAAGCGGGTATGTTTTCCTCATCGACGCCGATGCCGACGATGCGCGCACCGTGCTCAACGAGGTGCTGACCAAGCGTTTCACTGCCCCGCAGAATGCACGCAGTGTGGCCAGCTACGCCGACGAACTGGCTCGCAATGAGCAGCGGGAACGCGCTTCGCGCGTTCCCGATACGTCCTTCCGCAGGCCTGCGACGCCCGGCGATCTCAAGTATCAACTCGGCGTGTGGCGCGATCCATGGTTCGGCGAGACACGAATCTGTGCGCGCGGGAAGAGCGTTTTCTTCGCCTCGCAGAAATCACCGAGGCTCTCAGGACAAGTCATGCGGGTCGGAGAACGCTACCTGGTGCACTGGGGAAGCGACAACTCCGAGGCATGGCTGCTTTTCCCGAAACAGGCTGACGACGCGCTGCACATGACCAAAGTCGATCCCGACGCGGACTTCAGTGACGACTACGAGGACCTGGCTTTCAAGCGAGAGCGTGCTTGTGAGTAATGATGTGGTCGGCTACGACGTCCCGGCACTGCCCGGCATGGAGGAGGCCCATATCCAAACACCCTGCCTGATCCTCGATCTCGGTGCGCTCGAGCGCAACATCAGGAAGATGGGTGACTACGCCAAGGCGCACGGCATGCGCCACCGCAGTCACGGCAAGATGCACAAGTCGATCGACGTGCAGAAGCTGCAGGAGAGCTTGGGCGGCGCGGTAGGTGTTTGCTGTCAGAAGGTTTCCGAGGCGGAGGTCTTCGCCCGCGGCGGCATCAAGGACATCCTGGTGTCCAACGAGGTGCGCGATCCGGTCAAGGTCGATCGCCTCGCCCGGCTGCCCAAACACGGCGCGCGAATCATTGTCTGCGTCGATGATTTGGCGAACGTGGCAGAGCTTTCGGCTGCCGCGCAACGGCACGATACGACCCTGGAGTGCCTGGTCGAAATCGACTGTGGCGCGGGCCGCTGCGGCGTCCAGAGTGCCGGCGCCGCAGTTGAGATTGCGCAAGCGATCGATGCCGCGCCCGCAGTGGAATTCAGCGGCGTGCAGGCTTATCAGGGCTCCATGCAGCACCTCGAGAGCTACGCGGACCGTAGGGCCAGGTTCGATGACGCCATCGTTCCGGTAGAGACGGCCCTCGCGGCTCTAGAAGCCGTTGGGCTGAAATCGGAGCTCGTCTCGGGCGGCGGCACGGGCTCCTATTACTTCGAGTCGGATTCCGGCGTCTATAACGAGTTGCAATGCGGCAGTTACGCGTTCATGGATGCAGACTACGGGCGCATCAGGGACAAAGATGGGAACCGCATCGATCGCGGCGAATGGGAGCACGCGCTCTTCGTCCTTACCTCAGTGATGAGCCGTGCCAAGCCCGGTCAGGCGATCTGCGACGCAGGACTCAAGGTGCAGTCGCTCGATAGCGGCCTTCCCTTCATCCATGGCCGCACCGACGTGAAATACGTCAATGCCTCGGATGAACACGGCGTCATCGAGGACCTGCGCGGCGTTCTCCGCATCAATGAAAGGCTGAAGCTCGTTCCGGGGCACTGCGACCCAACGTGCAATCTGCACGATTGGTATGTCGGCGTGCGCAATGGCAAAGTCGAGGTGGTCTGGCCGGTGTCCGCGCGCGGCAAGTGCTATTGATGCCCACGGAATAACTGTGCTTGAACAGGCAGGAGTCCCTGATTCAGCACCGGGGAGTTCCGGATCGAGGTCTCGGGCGGGAAGGCGCTACTGCCGGGCGCGACGCCGGCGGCTGACGACCCAGGCGCAGCCGAGCAGTCCAGCGCCGAAGAGCGCGAGCGTCGTAGGCTCGGGAACGGCCTGAGTGACTGTCGTGTCGACGCTGTAGGACGGATCGCCGCCGAGACCGGCCGAGAACGTATCGACGACGGTCAGCGAATAAGACCTGATGGTGTCGGGGCCACCGAGCGCCGAGTTGCTCCCGGTACCATCACCCAACGTCAATGAGTGGATGAGATCGCAGGAACCGCAATCATTTCCGGCGCCGTTGCCGGCATTGCAGAAATAGGTATCGGCGGTATCCCAATAAGCCGAGCTCGTTACCTGCCCACCGTGAACATTGCCGCTCAATTCCATCAGGAAGCCGTTGGTATCGATGGGCGTCGTGAAACCCGTTGCGCTGACGGCAATCGTCAGCGGGTCCTTCGAGCACCCGCCGACGCCGACGCAGGTTGCGGTGTAACCACCCAGATCGATGCCCACAGCCGTATTGAGGCCCGGCGCATAGCTGGTGCCGCCCGTGCCGCTGGTAATGGTCCAGCCGTTGAGCGTGCCGGAGTAGGAAACCGAAGATGGGTCGCCGGTATTGCCGATGAGCACGCTGGTGCTTTGGCCACCGCTCGTCAGGAACATCTCAATCGGCCCGGCGGAGGCAGTACCCGCCGACATCGCGCCGCCGATGACGGCGGTGGCAACGATTAGCTGAGAGAAGCGCGTGAACATGTCCAAGCTCCTGATTGAGTTGTGATTTCCATGCCAGCAGTCAAAGCTATAGCTGAGCAAGCCTTATGCCAGCACAGGCGAGCCGAGTGAATTCAGTGAGTTGCGCGCCCGTGCGCTCGGCTCGCGTTCGGGCCTGTAAAAAATCTCGACGCCGCTCCGCCGGCTGCACTTGAGCGTAGGCCGGGGTGGACGGGTACGCGACCGCGACGTAGCATCCGGCGCAAATAAACGCAGGGGTCTGCTGAAATCCGCCGCACACGATGAACGCCGCAGCCCCTGCCCTGCACGAGACCGCACTTGATGAGAACGCCTGGGAGGACCTCTTAAGCTTCATCGAGGAGCGGCGGGTCATTCCCATCGTGGGACCTGAGCTACTGATGGTCGAGACTGATGATCGGCCGCGGCTGCTCTACGACTGGGTGGCAGAGCGACTGGCGGCAAAGCTCAACGTAGACACGCGCCAGCTCCCGCAGCCCTACACACTCAATGACGTGGTGTGCCTGTTCCTGGCCTACCGCGGGCGGCGCGAGGAAGCCTACGTTCGGCTGCGCGGGGTGCTCAAGGACGTGGAGTTCAAGCCGCCGGCGGCACTGCGACAACTGGCTGCGATCACTGATTTCGATCTCTTCGTCTCCACCACCTTTGACTCGCTCCTCGAGACGGCGATCAACCTGGAGCGGTTCAGCGGCGCATCCTCGACCGACGTGCTCGCGTACGCGCCGAACCGCGTGACCGACCTCCCGGCCGAGCGCGAGCGTCTTACCCGGCCGACGGTATATCACCTCTTCGGGAAGGTCTCGGCCTCTCCGACCTACGTGATTTCGGACGAGGATCTGCTGGAGTACATGTGCGCACTGCAGAGCGAGCATCTCGCTCCGGAGAAGCTCTTCTACGAGCTCGAACACAACCACCTGCTCCTGATCGGCAGCTCGCTCACCAACTGGGTGGCGCGGCTGTTTCTGCGCATGGCCAAGCGCCAGCGGCTCTCCGCGCCGCGCGACGTAGGAGAGGTGCTCGCCGACGACCATATCAATCAGGATGAGAAGCTCGTGGCCTTCCTGCAGCAGGTCAGCGTCCATACCCGCATTTACCGCGGCGCTGAGCGCTTTGTAGCAGAGCTCCACCAGCGCTGGCAGGCGCGGCACGGCGGAGCGGCGCGAGCCAGCCCCGCAAGTGCTTCGCGCTTCCTGCCGCCCGCGCGCGAGATGCCCGAGCAGGCGGTGTTCATCAGCTACGCCCGCGAGGATCTCGCCGCAGTACAGCAGATCAAGGCGGGACTGGAAGCGGCCGGGATCACCACCTGGTTCGACATCGACCGGCTGGAGAGCGGTGATGACTACGACCGCAAGATCCAGCGCAACATCGCCCGCTGCTCGTATTTCATCCCGGTGATTTCCCACAACACCGAGAGGCGCCATGAAGGTTACTTCCGGCGTGAGTGGAGCTACGCGCTCGATCGGGCCCGCAACATGGCCGACGGGGCGCTCTTCATCCTGCCGGTGGCACTGGATGGAGTCAGTGCGGTGGGCGCGACTGTGCCCGAGCGCTTTCAGGCGCTGCACGCCACTGCGCTCCAGGGTGGCGAGGTGACTCCGGAGTTCGCTCGGCGCCTCGCCGAGCTGACGAAAGCGCGCCGCGCGTGACTGCCGACCCCCAGGCTCGAGCCGCGGCGGCACCGGTCAGCCCGGAAGCGACAGTCGATGCGCGCAATCCATGGCTGGGGCTTGTTTCCTTCACCGAAGAGACGCGCCCGTTCTTCTATGGCCGCGAGCAGGAAGTGGCCGAGCTCGCGCGGCGGGTGCAAAGGAAACTGCTCACGGTACTGTTCGGCAAATCGGGGCTCGGCAAGACCTCGATCCTGCGTGCCGGCCTCGTCCCGCAGCTGCGTGAACACAACTACTGTCCGGTGTATGTACGCATTGCATACGAGCGTGATACGCCGGAACCCGCCGAGCAGATCAAAGACGCCGTACGGCGCGCCGCAGGCGCTTCCGGGGAGTGGACGAAGGTCGGCGTCTCCACCGCCGGGGAATCACTCTGGGAGTTCCTGCATCACAGGGACGATGTGTTGCGCGATGCCGCGGGCGCGAAACTCATTCCACTCCTCATATTCGATCAATTCGAAGAGCTGTTCACGCTGGCGCAGACCGATGAGTTCGGCAGAGCCCGTGCGGCACGCTTCATCGAGGAGCTCGCCGACCTGGCCGAGAACCGGCCGCCGAAGGCGCTCGAGGCGCGGCTCGAGCAGGATGACCTGGCGGCCGAGAATTTCGACTTTGCGCGCAGCGATTATCGCGTCCTGATCGCACTCCGCGAGGACTATCTCGCTCCGCTCGAGAGTCTGAAGAGCATCATGCCCAGCCTGTCGCAGAACAGGTTGCGGCTGGCTCCGATGGGAAGCGTGCAAGCGCTGGAGGCGGTGCTGCGGCCAGGACAACACCTGGTGTCGCAGGAAGTAGCGACCGCGATCGTGCGCTTCGTCGCCGGCACCTCGGAGCTCGCCAGCGCGGAAGTCGAGCCGGCGCTCTTGAGCCTCATCTGTCGCGAGTTGAACGACGCACGCGTGGCTCAGGGACGAGAGGAGATCTCGCTCGATCTCCTGGCCGGCTCCCACGAGAGCATCCTCGGCAGCTTCTACGAGCGCTCACTCGCCGAGCAACCGGTGGCCGTGCGGCGAATCATCGAGGACGAGTTGCTCACGGACTCCGGCTTTCGGGAGAACGTGGCCGAGGAGACCTTGGTCAAGCGCCTCGAGGCCGCCGGCGCTGCCCCTGGAGCGCTTGCGACGCTGGTCAACCGTCGATTGCTGCGCATCGAAGAGCGGCTCGACGTGCGCCGGGTCGAGCTGACACACGATGTGATCTGCAGCGTGGTCAAGGCCAGCCGCGATCAGCGCAACGAGCGCGAGGCACGCGAAGCGGCCGAGCACGTACTCGAAGAGCAACGCGAGCGAGCACGCGCGGCGCGTCATGCGTTGAGGCGCGCGCGCTCGATTGCCACCGGTTGCATCCTGCTCGCGGTTCTCGCGCTGTCGGCTGCGGTGTTCGGGTATGTGAGCGCCGAACGAGCCCATCGCGCCGAGCGCCTGGCACAGCAGAACCGGAACTTGGCTCAACAGGCCCGAACTCATGCCGAGCAGCTGCTGGGGTATCTCTCTGATGACTTCGAGCAGCAGCTGTCGAGTTTTGGGCAGGACGGAGTGGTCGCGCAGTTCACCCAGCGCCAGATCGACTACTTCCGCTCCCTGCCGGCTGCGCTGCGCGACCCGCAGACAGTTCGTTACCACGCCATGGCGCTGACCGCGAATGCCGCGGCAGTGACGCAGCTCGGCGCACCGGAGCGGGCCACGCTGAGCATCGCCGAGGCGATGCGGCTGCTCGACGGTCTGCAAAGGAATGGCGACCGGTCCGAGGCAACGTTCGTCGCGCTCGTCGGCGCGTACTCGGTCGGCTGTCTGAGCGCCTCGCAGACGAGCTCATCGGGCGTGCCGGTCGACTGCCGTCGTCCCGTGAGCATGATCCAGTCACTGGCCGAGCGGCCGGGAGCGTCCCGTCCGGTTCGGGAGGCCTACCTGCAGGCGCTCACGAATCTCGGCTGGTCTGAACAGACTTTCGACGTCGACTACGAGGGATCGGCGAGGACCACGGGGCGAGCGATGCAGGTCGCCTCCGCGCTCGGCGCGGAGAGCCTCGGCGATCTGCACATCAGCAGCCTATACGCTTTTGCGGGCGCGTGGCGAGTGAGCGCGCTCGTCAACCTCGGCCGCAACGATGCAGGCGCTCCAGGTAGGGAAGAAAGCCCTGGCGGTTGCGGACGGGGTGCTGGCGAAACGCCCCTGGTACCGGCTCACCCTGAATGCCAGGGAGATCACCGACGGCTCGATGGTTGACGCCGCGCAAAGCGCGCTCGATCCGCGCGAGGCACTGGGATTTGCGCTCCAGGAGCAGCAGACGGCGCAGACGCTGGTCAACTTCGACCCGGGCGATGTGGGTTCAGAAAACAACGCCGCCATTGCGATGACCGACGTATGCCTCTCGCTGTGGGGCGGCGGCCACTTGAGTGAGGCGCTGGAATGGTGTCAGAAATCGTTCCCCATATGGGCGGGAGCGTCCCAGCATCTGGCCGGCGGCTTCGTGGTTCAGATCAGGTACCTCGGGAGCCGACTGGCTGACTGGCAAGCGGCTGCCGGCGATCTTACCGGCGCGTTGCACGCCGCAGTTAGTGACCAACGTCTGTTCGAGACGGGTTCTCCTTCCCACCCCCCGAGCGGTGCCGGTTGGTTCGCCTCTGTGCTCGACACCCAGATAGTGCAGGCGGAGGTGAGATACGAGCGTAACGACTTCACCGGAGCAAGCCGTGTTGCCGGGCAAGCGACCATGCAATTGCAAGCTGAGAAAGCACAGGGGAGCGCAGAAAAACTCGCGCAAGCCTATCTGCTCTACGATTTGTCCAATATCCATGGCCGCGCCGAATACCAGCTCGGGCACTTCGAGTCGAGTGAGCGCGCTGAGCGTATCGCGCTGGAACGAAATGCAACCCTGCTGCCCTTTGCCGCATCAGTCCTCGCGAGCAAGCGAGACAGCGCGGAGATCTCTACTTGGCTCGCGATGGCGCTGGCGCGGGAGGGCAAGCTCCCACGGGCCGCGCAGGTAATCGACCCGATAGTGACGTTCGAGCAAGGCCTGCAGGCGCGCAATCACGGCGACGTCTGGGTTCCTTACGAGCTCGCGCGCGCTCTGTACGCGCAGGCCCTCGCTGAGCCGAAGCAACGCGACGTCGCCCTCAAACGAGCAGCTTCGCTTCTGAGCAGTCTGCCGCCGCAACTGCAAAGGCTGCACGACATACGGCAATGGCGGCAGTGGGTGGAACGGTCGCTGCCCACGCAGTGAGCGCGCGGCACAGCAACCGGGGTATACCAACAGCGCGACGGTCGGGGATTTCAATCCGTATTGCGGCGGCCGCGGCCTCTGCGCCGTTCCGGATTGGAACTGGAGCGCCGAAGGCTACCGCCTGATTCCGACTCGCGCCGCGGTCCCGCACGCCGGTCGGCATGTTTGTGATACGTGCAAGGGCAAGTCTCGGGCGATGTGCAATTCGCGAGGGGGATTCGCGGCGCATTGGCACCGAGGTAGCGTCGTCCCTTCAACGCCTGAGCCGCGCCACAACTCCCGCTGGTGCAGACTATCGACACAGCGCTCCAGCGATTGCCGGGCTTTGCGGCCATAGCGGTGCAATCTACCGTTATCCGGGCGGGCTAGCAACTTTCGACCTAACGGCCGGCGGAGCGGGTCAAGGCGCTGCCCCGCGGACGAGTCTCGCGGCGATCTCGGCGACGTGCCGCCCCTGGAAGCGCGCCCCATCGAGCTCGTTCTCGCTCGGTTGGCGTGAGCCATCGGCTTTCGCCAACGTCGTTGCGCCGTAGGGGCCGCCGCCGGTGATCTCATCCATCCGTAGCAGGCCGGCGAAGGAGTACGGCAGGCCCACGATGATCATTCCCTGGTGCAGAAGCGTGCTGTGGAAGCTCGTAATGGTGGTCTCCTGCCCGCCGTGTTGGGTGCCCGTCGAAGCGAACACGCTCCCGACCTTGCCGACCAGCGCGCCCTTCATCCACAAGCCGCCGGTCTGGTCCAGGAAGTTGCGCATCTGCGCCGCCATGTTGCCGAATCGAGTGGGGGTCCCGAAGATGATCGCATCGTAGCTGGACAGCTCATCGACGGTGGCGATCGGCGCCTTCTGATCGACCTTGACCCCGGCCTTGCGGGCAACTTCCTCCGGCATGAGCTCCGGGACGCGCTTGACGGCCACCTCCGTCCCTGAAACCGAGCGGGCGCCCTCCGCCACCGCCTGCGCCATACGCTCCACGTGTCCGTAAGCGGAATAGTAGAGAACGAGAACTTTTGCCATGGAAGCATCTCCGGCGGGAACCGACGCGGTTCAACGAGGCGCAAAGTGCCAGGTTCCCTTGAGCAAAGTCCAGCAATGGCTAGGTGTGAGCGTCGAGGAACGCATGCAGCTGGGACCTGCTCAGGCTGCCAATATGGGTCGCAACCGGATGACCGTCCTTGAAAATCATCAAGGTTGGAATGCTGCGAACGCTGTAGCGCGTCGGCGTGGCGGGATTCTGGTCGACGTTCAGCTTGGTGATGGTCACGCGATCCCCGTATTCGGTCGCGGACTCTTCGACCAGGGGGCTGATCATTCGGCAGGGACCGCACCACTCCGCCCAGTAATCCACGAGCACAGGCTTCGAAGAAGCCAGGACTTCCGCCTGGAAGCTCTGGTCGGTCACGGTCTTGGTGGCTTGGCTCATCGGCTGAACTCTCCGGGTTGATCTATAGCCCTGAAACTATTACCCGGCAAAGCCGAAATAAAGCGTGCTATTATGAAATCATTATTCTGATTTCTGAATAATCAGTGGATAAACTACAAGCCATGGCGCTCTTTGTCCGGGTCGTGGAGACCGGCGGCATCGCCCGCGCAGCCGAAAGCCTGCGAATTCCAAAAGCGACGGCAACGACGTTGCTGCAGAAGCTCGAGGCCTCTCTCGGCGTAAGGCTGCTGAATCGCACGACTCGACGGGTCAACGTGACACCCGACGGTGCCGCCTATTACACGCGGGCGGCCGGCATCCTGGCTGAGGTTAGAGACGCAGAGGAGGCGCTGTCGCAGCGCGCCGTGCCACACGGGCGCGTCCGCGTCGATGCTCCGACACTCATCGCCCGCTCAGTCATAGTACCGGCGCTGCCGCGCTTCTTCGCACGTTACCCTGACATCGAGCTGGCGCTAGCCTGCAACGAGCGCCATTTCGATCTGGTCGCCGAAGGCATCGACTGCGCGCTCTGGATCGGAGAGGCTGCCGACCCGAGCCTGGTCGCGCGTCGAGTCGGGTTTCTCTACTTCGCGACCTGCGCCGCGCCCGCGTACAACGCAACACACGGATCGCCGGCTCACCCCCGCGAGCTCGCGCGACATCGCTGTATCAACCACTTCTCACCGGCCACCGGGCAAACCGTCGAGTGGGCCTTCTCGAAGGACGGCGAGCGCGTGCAGGCTGTTTTTCCGGGGAACCTGGCGCTGGAGGACGAGAACAGCTACGTGAGCGCCGCTGAAGCCGGGCTCGGGATAGCGCAAATGCCGGCGTTCGTGCTCAAAGAGGGCATGGAGCGGGGCGCGCTCGATCTGGTGCTCGCGGACTGGCTTCCCGAGCCGTCACCGCTCTACGTCGTGTATCCCCAGAGCCGGCATCTCTCCCGGCGGGTCCGTGTATTCGTCGACTGGCTGTCGGCGCTGATCGCCGATCACGATGGCATTCAACTGCGGTCCATGCTGCCCCAGGGGGCTTGACTCACCCGGGGTCCGGGCATGACCCTTGCGGTTGCCTGAGTATCCCATCAGCCGTTAGGACCTCCCATGTCAGCAATCAGATACATCGCTCGAGGCAGCTGCCTGATCAGCCTGATCTTCATGCTGGCCGGCTGCATTGTCGCCCCTGGGCCCGGCCACCATGAGGGCTACTACGACCACGCGCACCATCGGTGGTGGCACAATCACGGCTGGCAGGACTGCGGCCCCAACGACCCGCACTGCCACTGACGACTCAGCGCGCGGAGTCCGGTCAGTCTCGGCCCGAGTGTCCGAAACCGCCGGCTCCGCGCGCGCTGTCCGCGAACGAATCGACGACCTCCAGCGCCACCTGGACCACGGGCACCACGACCAGCTGCGCAATTCGGTCGCCGGGCTGGATTGTGAACGGCTCGCGGGCACGGTTCCAACAGGACACCATGAGCTGGCCCTGGTAGTCGGAATCGATCAGCCCGACCAGGTTGCCCAACACGACGCCGTGCTTGTGGCCGAGGCCGGACCTCGGTAGCACGACCGCCGCCAGCCCCGGGTCTTCCAAGTGGATCGCGATGCCGGTCGGGATGAGCTCGGCCTTGCCTGGCTCAAGCGTGAGCAGCGCGTCGAGGCAGGCGCGCAGATCGAGCCCCGCGGACCCCGACGTCGCGTAAACCGGTAGCGGAAATTCGGTACCGAGGCGCCGGTCGAGGATCCTGACCTTGAGAGGCCGTCGCGCGGCGCCCGTCATGCCTGCGCCGAATCGCGTTGAGTCGCGCCCCCGAGGGATGCGGCGTACGACTCCGCGATGAGGCGGACCAGCTCACGCGCCAACGAAAGCTTCGTGCCGTGGCCGAGATCCCGGCGCGCGTTGCGCCAGAGGACGACGAGATGGTTGTCCTCGCACTCGAACACCTTGTTGTCGCCGACCTCGTTGGCGGCGATCATGTCGAGGTTCTTCTTGAGGAGCTTGCCGCGCGCGTTCTGCTCGACGGACTCGGTCTCCGCGGCAAAGCCCACGACAAACGGGCGCACCGGACGCGCGGCCACTGTCGCCAACACGTCGGGCGTGCGCTCCATGTTGAGATCGAGGGTGCTGGCGGTCTTCTTGATCTTCTGGCCCTGCGGATTCGCGGGGCGGTAGTCGGCCACCGCCGCCGTCGAGATGAAAATATCGGCCGCCGCCACCTCCCGCAGCACGGCGGCCAGCATGCCTTCCGCATTCTCGACATCCACTCGCCGCACGCCGGAGGGTGTTGGCACGCTGACAGGGCCGGCGACGAGGATGACCTCGGCCCCCGCCTCGCGCGCGGCCTGGGCGACCGCGAAACCCATTTTTCCCGAGCTGCGGTTGCTGATGAAACGCACCGGGTCGATTCGCTCGCGCGTCGGGCCCGCCGTTATCAACACGCGCCGGCCTTGGAGCGGTCCGCTGCGCGGCAGCAGCATGTCGATGCGGTCAGCGATCTCGATGGGCTCCAGCATTCGCCCCTCACCGATTTCGCCGCAGGCCTGATCGCCCGCCGCGGGGCCGAGCACCTGAACGCCTCGCTGGCGGAGGGTCGCGACGTTCGCCGCCGTGGCGGCGTTTGCCCACATGATGCGATTCATCGCCGGCGCGACCGCGATCGGCGCCTGCGTTGCCAGGCACAGGGTGGCGAGCAGGTCGTTCGCGTGACCGCCGGCCAGGCGCGCCAGGAAATCGGCGCTCGCCGGGGCGACGAGCACCAGCTCCGCCCACCGTGCCAGCTCGATGTGCCCCATCGCAGCCTCGGCTGCCGCATCCCAGAGGTCCGTCCGCACGGGGCGGCCCGAGAGCGCTTGAAAAGTAATGGGCCCGACAAACTCGCGGGCCGCGGGTGTCATCACGACCTGCGCCTCGGCGCCGCGCTCGAGCAGCCGCCGCACCAGATCCGCCGCCTTGTATACGGCTATGCCCCCGGTCACGCCAAGCAGGATGCGTTTGCCTTGCATGGGTGGATTATCGGACGGCGCCTCCCGGCTTCGCAAACCGGCGGAGGCAAAATGCGGCATTTCTCCACAAAGGGCCGCCATTGAGCCCCTCGCGGCAGAGGGCTTCGGGGGGCCATCATGGCCTCGGGTCGCAGCGTCGAGCGGGAATCACCATGGAACGTCCAACAGCGAGCGCGGTACGCGAGGCTGGCACTCTCGGCGAGAGCGGCCCCCTCACCATCCGGGAATGGCCGGAATCGGAGCGCCCGCGCGAGAAGCTGCTGGCCCGCGGCGCCCACGCTCTTTCTGACGCTGAGCTCCTCGCTCTGCTCCTCGGCTCGGGCATCCCCGGCTGCTCGGCAGTCGCCATGGCCCGCTCGCTCCTCAAGGACTTTGGCTGCCTGCGCGAGCTGCTGAATGCGCGCTTCACCCGCTGGCGACGCAAGGGCATAGGCGCGGCGCGTTATGCCGCCGTGCAGGCGGCCGTCGAGCTGGCGAAGCGCCATCTGCACGAGCAGATGCGGATCGGCTCACCGCTCACGACCCCGCAGGCCACCTATCGCTACCTGCTGGCGCAGCTGCGCGACCGCCCGTACGAGATCTTCTGCTGCCTCTACCTCGACAATCGCCACCGCCTGATCGCTTTCGAGGAGCTCTTCCGCGGTACCGTCGACTGTGCGCAGGTCCACCCGCGAGAGGTGCTGCGGCAGGCGCTGCTGCACAACGCCACGTCTCTGATCGTTGCCCACAACCACCCCTCCGGCGCCCTCGAGCCCAGCCCCGCGGATGATTTCATCACTCGTCGCCTGAAGGACCTCCTGGCCCTGATGGACGTGCGGCTGGTGGATCACATCATCGTCGGGGATAATCGCTGCTACTCCTTCGCCGAGCAGGGACTCCTTTAAGGCTTGTTCCAGAAGCCTGAGGCTGGTATAAAGCTCGGCTCCCGCGAGGCGGCTCCGGCTTCTTCGCGCCCAAGTAGCTGAATTTCAAGGTCGATTCATATGTCGCGCGTCTGCGAGATCACCGGCAAGGGTCCGGCCGTCGGAAACCGCGTCTCTCACGCGAACAACAAGAAGCGCCGCCGCTTCCTGCCCAACCTGCACACCCAGCGATTCTGGCTCGAAACCGAGAGGCGCTGGGTCTCGCTGCGCGTCTCCACCCATGGCATGCGCACGATCGAGAAGAAAGGCATCGACAAGGTCGTTGCCGAGCTGCGTGCCAAGGGACTGAAGGTCTGAAGGAGCCCCCATGCGCGAGAAGGTCAAGCTGCTCTCCTCGGCCGGCACCGGCCACTTCTACGTGACCACCAAGAACAAGCGCCTGCACCCCGACAAGATGGAACTGCGCAAGTTCGACCCGGTGGCGCGCAAGCACGTCGCCTACAAAGAAAGTCGAAGATCAAGTAGCGGGCTTGCGAACCGCAGCACGAACTGATCGGTGCCCGCCACGGATTGCCGGGTCGAAGATCTTCCTCGTGTGATCGTCAGCGGGGTTGCGCAGCACCTCGCTTTCCCCGACCAGCTGGAATCCGGCGGCCTCGACCTCTGACTTTACCGTCGCCTCGTCGATCCGATGCAGCGTGTTCGTATCTCGAAGCCCCGAACCCGCCGCGGCGGCATGGTCGACAATCAGATAGATCCCGCCCGGCTTCAGCGCCTTGAACACCGCAGCGTTGATCTTCGCAACTTCTGCCGGCGCGAAGAATGGGTCATGCAGGTCATGGTAGTTGTCTGAAAGCCAGACGAGGTCGACGGGGACCGGCGGGGCAAAGTCGTTCACGGGCGCCACGAGAGCGGTAAACTACGCGCGCGGCTCGATGCTGCGCAGGTGTCGATGGGCGGAGATCCACGCCCCGAGCCAGCCCAACGCCATGCCGCCGCCGAAGAGCACGGCCAGCACCTGTCCCGAAGGGCCTTGCAGCGTGTAGCGGCTGCCGTAGAGCTGTGCCAGTGTCACCACGGACGGGTCCAACACCAATACCGCCGCTTCCAGGATCGCGGCCGCGAGAACCGCGCCCCCCAGACCGTAGAGTAGCCCGGTGTAGAGAAACGGGCGGCGCACGAACGCGTTGGATCCCCCCACCAGCTTGGTCACCTCGATCTCCGCGCGGCGGTTGAGGATCTCCAGCCGAATGGTGTTGCCGACGACCGCGAGCACCCCGGCGCCGAGCATTACGGCGGCAATGAGCACCAGCCGCCGCAGCACGGCGAGAATCGCGTTGAAGCGCAGGACCCACTCCGTATCGAGCTGCACGACGTCGACCTCCGGCCAGGCGGCGAAATAGCGCCGCAGCGAATCGAGGTCCGCCGCGCTGTTGGCCCCGCTGCGCGGCACGACGTGCAGCACGTTGGGCAGCGGGTTGGATTGCAGCGCATCGAGGGCGGCGCCGAAGCCCGAGTACTGACGAAACTCCGCGAGCCCTTGATCCGCCGCGATCACGGTCACCCGCGCGACGCCCGGCCGCTGACGCGCGGCGGCGGCCAGTTGCTGCGCCTTGGCGAGCGCTATCCCGGATTTGAGATACACCGACATGTCGACGGCGTTGCTGAAGCCGCCCGTTGCCGTCTGGGCGTTGGTGACAAAAAGGCCGAGCGCCGCCGGCAGCGCAAGCGCCAGTCCGATCACGAGCAGCGTCAGGACGGTCGCGAGCGGATTGCGCTTCAGCCTGCCGAGGGAGCCCAGGAGGGCCTGCGCGTGGCGCGTGCCGAAGATGCCCGGCCTCACCGCTTGGCCACCAGGTGCGGCAGCGGGTCGCTGCCATCGCCATCTCCCTGGCCCTGGCTCTGAACCTCCCCGCTCGCGAGCACGATCTCGCGCTTGGCGAGGTCGCGGACGATGTGTTGGTCGTGGGTCGCGACGAGCACCGTGACGCCGACATCGCTGAAGCGCCGGAAGAGGCGCATCACCTCGAGCGCCAGATCCGGATCGAGATTACCGGTCGGCTCGTCGGCGATGATGAGCGGCGGCTTGCTGACGACGGCGCGCGCGATACCGACCCGCTGCTGCTCACCGACGGACAGCTCCGCGGGGAGCATGCGCTCCTTGCCGAGGAGGCCCACCTGGTCGAGGGCGGCGCGCACGCGCTTGTCGATCTCCTTGAGAGTCGTTCCGGCGACGACGAGCGGCAGGGCGACGTTATCGAAGACCGGCCGGTCGGCGAGGAGTTTGTGATCCTGGAATACGACGCCGATCTGGCGGCGGAAGGCCGGGATGTGACGCGCTTTCAACGTGCCCGTGCTCTTGCCGTTCACTGTCACGGTGCCGCGGGTGGGCCGCTCGAGGAGCGCGACCAGCTTCAGGACCGTGCTCTTGCCGGCACCCGAGCGTCCCGTGAGAAACACCATCTCGCCGCTTTCGATCCTCAAGCCGACATTGGTGAGCGCCTCCCGCCCGTTGGGATAGCGCTTACTGACACGCTCGAAAAGGATCATTGCGCCGGCTCGCGCGGCCCCTCGACGAGCGCGCTGGCGAACGCGCTGGCATCGAACTCGCCGAAGTCCTGCGGCTGCTCGCCGATGCCGATGAAGCGGATCGGGATCCCGAGGCGGCGCGCGATGGCGATGACGATACCGCCCTTGGCGGTGCCGTCGAGCTTGGTGAGCGCAATGCCCGTCACCCCGATCGCCTCGTGAAACTGGATGGCCTGCGAGAGCGCATTCTGACCCTGGTTGGCGTCGAGGACCAGCAGGACTTCGTGCGGAGCCGAGGGCTCGACGCGTTGCACGACACGTTTCACCTTCTTCAGCTCTTCCATGAGATGTGATTGGCTGTGCAGCCGCCCGGCGGTATCCGCCAACAGCACGTCCGCTCCCCGCGAGCGCGCGGACTGCACCGCATCGAAGATGACGGCGCCCGGATCGGCGCCCGTTCGCTGGGCGACGAATGCGGCCCCGGCGCGCTCCGCCCAGACCTGCAGCTGCTCGATCGCGGCCGCCCGGAAGGTATCGCCTGCCGCCAGCGTGACGCTGCGCCCCTCGTCCGCGAGTCGCCGGGCGAGCTTGCCGATGGTGGTGGTCTTGCCGGAACCATTGACGCCGACCACGAGGATCACGAACGGCTTCCGGCTCTCGTCGATCGCGAGCGGCTGAGCACAAGGCTGCAGGATCTCGACGACCGCGTCCCGTAGCGCATTGATCAGCGCCTCGACGTCCGCGAGCTCGTTGCGCGCCACCCGCGCCCGAAGATTCTTCAGGATGTCCTCAGTGGCGTCGACGCCGACATCGGCAGTGAGCAATCGCGTTTCCAGCTCTTCCAGAATCTGCGCATCGATCTGCCGGCCTTTGAAGAGGTTGGCGAGATCGTATGTGAGCCAGGAGTTGCCGCGATTCAGGCGGCCGCGCAGCCGCTTGAAGAAGCCCTGGCGCTCTTCGGTCTCGGCAGCGCCGTCTTTGGATTTGCGTCCGAACATGGGTGTTTCTATCGGTAGTGTATCGTAGCGGAACGTGAGAGCAGTCCCTTGAGACGGTCCCCTCCCTCGGATCAGCGTGGCGCCTCCGCCCGGACGCTGCGGATCATCGGCGGCGCCTGGCGCGGACGCCGCCTGCGCTTTCCGCCGGCGCAGGATATCCGCCCCACACCCGATCGCGTGCGCGAGACCCTCTTCAACTGGCTCGCGGCCCGCGTGCCGGGCGCGAGCTGCCTGGACCTCTTCGCGGGCAGCGGCGCGCTCGGCCTCGAGGCACTGTCCCGCGGCGCCGCGCGCCTCACCTTCGTCGAGAGCGACCGGAGCGCCGCCGGCGAAATCGCGGCGCGCCTCAAGGAGTGGGGCGCGCACGGAGCCCGCGTCGAGAATGTCGACGCGCGGCGCTTTCTCGAGCGCCCGCCCGCGGAGCCTTTCGACATCGTGTTCCTCGATCCACCCTTCGCCTCGGCCCTCCTGGCCGAGACCGCGGGGCGCCTCGAGCAGAGCGGTTGGCTGGCAAACGACGCGCTCATCTACATTGAGTGCCCGGCGGATCGCGAGCCGCCGGCCCTCCCGCTCGCCTGGACGCCGCTCAAGGCCAAGCGGGCGGGCGAGGTCGGGTATCATCTCTATTCGAGAGCCGAGAGGGGGACACGAATCGAATGAGCCGCAACGCCATCTATCCGGGCACCTTCGACCCGATCACCAACGGCCACCAGGACCTGGTGCGCCGTGCGGCCAGCATTTTCGACCGCGTCATCGTCGCGATCGCCTCCAATCCCAACAAGGCGCCGATGTTTCCGCTCGAGGCCCGCATAGATCTCGCGCGGCGCGTGCTCAATGACCTGTCGAACGTGGACGTGGTCGGCTATTCCGAGCTGACCGTCGGGTTCGCCAGCAAGCACCGGGCCACGGTCATCATCCGCGGCCTGCGGGCCGTCTCCGATTTCGAGTTCGAATTCCAGCTCGCCAACATGAACCGCCACCTCGACCGGGACATCGAGACGGTTTTCCTGACCCCGCAGGAGCAGTTCACCTTCATCTCATCATCGCTCGTACGGGAGATCGCGGTGTTGGGCGGCGACGTGCACGAGTTCGTGCACCCGATAGTCGAAGCCGAGCTCAAGAAACAGCGCCGAGCGAAGTAGCTCGAATTCTCATTTCTGGCAGCCGGGGCAGTAGTACGTGGACCTGCCCTGTTGCGTGAGCTGCCGGATGACCGTGCCGCATACCCGGCAGGCTTTCCCCTTGCGCTCGTAGACGTACAGCTTCTGCCGGAAATACCCCGGCGAGCCATCCGCCCCCACATAATCCCTGAGCGTGGTTCCCCCGACTTTGATCGCCAGCGACAGTACCGTCCGCACCGCTTTCGCCAACCGCCCGGCCTCCGCGCGCGACAGGCTCTGTGCCCGCCGCCGCGGCCGGATCTTTGCGCGAAACAGCGCCTCGCTGGCGTAAATGTTGCCGACGCCGACGACCAGTCGGCTGTTCATCACCACCTGCTTGATCGACGCGCGCCGGCGCCGGGTGATCCGCCAGAGGTATTCCGTGTCGAACTCCGGATCGAAGGGCTCGGGGGCGAGGTGCACGAGCAGCGGATGCTGACTCGGATCGCCGCTCGTGTAATGGAGGCTGCCGAACCGGCGCGGGTCATTGAATCGCAGCGTCCGGCCCGACTCGAGCAGCAGGTCATAATGGTCGTGGTCGATGCGCGGCGTATTCGCGGGCAGCACGCGCAGATTCCCGGACATGCCGAGATGCACCAAGAGGGTGCCCGATTCCAGCTCGATCAGCAGATACTTGGCACGCCGTCCAGTGCCGGTGATCCGCTGCCCAGCCAGCTTCGCGGGCAGGTCATCGGGTACCCGCCAGCGCAGCCGCGGCTCGTACACGGTCAGCGCCGCGATCCGGTGCCCGGAGACGTGCGGATCCAGACCGCGCCGTGTCGTTTCGACCTCTGGCAACTCAGGCATGGCCTCTCCGTTACGGCAGCATCCTGCGCAGCACGCGGTCGCGCAGCAGGTAGTGATGCGCGAGCGCGGCGGCGGCGTGCAGACCTGCCCCCAGTACCACCGGCTGCATGAAGTGGCTCCACCTGGGGCTTTACCGAGCTCCGAAGCCTACGCGAATTGAGAGAGAGCCGGGGCGCATCCCACCCCCTAGGGTGGTGGTCCTCCTGGTGGGCTGGGAGACCCCTCCTAAGGGGGATGCCGGAAGCCTTTGGAGCGGCGCAAGCTTCTGTACCACAAGGGGAAAAGGCTGAGCCGGGGAACTTTCCGGCCCCTTAGCACTCCAATACCGCGAGTGCTAAGATGGCTGCCCAACGACCTTCGGAGAGTGCATGACCGCAAATACCGCATTGATCGCCCGCCCTGGTGATCTGGCGATCACCGGTCCGGTCGGGAGCCTGGATGCCTACCTCGATCGCGTGAGCCGAATCCCGGTGCTGACCCGGGAAGAGGAGCGCGACTTGGCTGAGCGCTTCCGCTTCCAGAACGACCTCGACGCCGCCCGCAAGCTGGTGCTCTCACACCTGCGCTTCGTGGTGCATATCGCGCGTGGCTACAGCGGTTACGGTCTGCCGGTCGGAGACCTGATCCAGGAGGGCAACGTCGGGCTGATGAAAGCCGTAAAGCGTTTCGACCCGGCGCAGAACGTGCGGCTGGTGTCCTTCGCCGTCCATTGGATCCGCGCGGAGATCCATGAGTACGTGCTGCGCAACTGGCGGCTGGTCAAGATTGCCACCACCAAGGCGCAACGCAAGCTCTTCTTCAACCTGCGCCGGATGAAGAAGAACCTGACCTGGCTCTCCGCGGAGGAGACGGCGGCCGTTGCGCGCGACCTGGGCGTTACGCCGACCGAAGTGACGGAGATGGAGAAGCGCCTGGCGGCGCGTGACATGTCGTTCGATCCGACGCCGGAAGCGGACGAAGAAGAGATCTACAGCCCGGCAGCCTACCTGCCGGCGCCGAATGCGGACCCGGCCGAGAATGTGGAAAGCGCGGAGTGGGATGACGACTCCTCGGCACGTCTTCGCGGTGCGCTCGAGCAGCTGGACGCCCGCAGCCGCGACATCGTGCAGCGCCGCTGGATGACCGAGGACAAGGCCACTCTGCACGAGCTGGCTGACAAGTATGGCGTGTCCGCGGAGCGGATCCGTCAGATCGAGTCGAGCGCGCTCGGCAAGCTGAAGGGCTTCATGGGACCTGAGGCTGTCCTGGCGGCGTGACTGCCGCCTGGACGGCCGCCGCGACTCGCTCGTGCATGGACTTGTCGAGCGGGCTCGGCACCAGTGCATCGCCCTCCGCCTGCTCCGCGATCGTGCGCGCGGCGGCCACCAGCATGGCATCCGTGAAGCAGGCCGCGCGAGCCGCAAGCGCCCCCTTGAAGAGCCCCGGAAAGGCAAGCACGTTGTTGATTCCCTTGCCGTCGGCCGCGAAAGCGGCGCCGCGCTCGCGCGCCGCCAGCGGCTCGATCTCCGGATCTGGGTTGGAGAGCGCCAGGATCACCTGACCCGGCCGCACCCACTCGGGCTTGATCAGGCCCTTGACACCCGTGGTCGCGATCACGATGTCGGCGCGCTCCATGATCGACTGCAGCGTCGCGCCCTCGCCGCCCAGCGCCACGAGGCGCGCCACGGCTTCAGGGTTGCGGTCCGCCCCGAGCACGCGCTTCGCCCCGCTCGCGCGGAGCAGCCGCACGATGCCGATGCCGGCGGCACCCAGCCCGATCTGCCCGATCACGCTCTCCTCCCAGCTCTTGCCGGCGCGGCGCATGGCGTTGATCAGCGCGGCGAGCGCCACGACCGCGGTACCGTGTTGATCGTCGTGCAGCACCGGCTTCCGTAGCCTCTCGCGCAGCAGCCGCTCAATCTCGAAGCACTCGGGGGCGGCGAAGTCCTCGAGCTGAATGGCGCCGAAGGAGAGGTGGATACCGGCGACGAGGTCCGCGACCCGCTCGGGCTGCCGCTCCTCGAGCAGGATCGGCACCGCTGACAGCCCGACGAGATCGGCGAAGAGCGCCGCCTTGCCCTCCATGACCGGCAGCCCCGCGAGCGGCCCGATGTTGCCCAGCCCGAGGACCGCGGTGCCGTTCGTCACGACGGCCACGGTACTGTCGATGGTGGTGAACTCGCGCGCGGCCTGCGGGTCCTTCTGAATGGCGAGACAGACTCTCGCCACGCCAGGCGTGTAGATGTCGCGCAGTACCTGCAGCGTGTTGATCGCCAGACTTGCGATCGTGCGGATCTTGCCGCCGCGGTGGCGGTTGAAGACACGATCGGATTTTCCGATGAAGCGGGCCGTCGGCAGGCGGTCGATGCGCTCGTAGAGACTCCGATCCGCCTCCTCGTCCATCTCCAGTGTGATTTCCCACAGGGTTCGGCCCTGGTCGCGGCGGATCGCGACCAGATGCTCGATCGTGAGGCCGGCATCGGCGATTACCTGCAGCACTTTGGCGAGGCTGCCCGGCTGGTGGATGGTCTCGACGAGCAGGATCTCGGGTATCTTCATAAGGCCGCCGACGATACCAGCGCCGCCCGAGCCCGGCCACGGCCGCGAGCGGAGCGTCCCATACCCCTATAATCGCGCTCATGAAGCGCCTCATTGCGATCGTGGAAGACGAGCCGGCCATCCGCGACAACTACGCCGCGGCGTTCACGCGCGAGGGCTACGTCGTACGGACCTACGGCAACCGCGCGCAGGCCATGGCAGCGTTTGCCGCCCGACTGCCTGATCTGGCCGTGATCGATATCTCGCTCGAGGATGAGCCGGAGGGAGGCTTCGAGCTCTGCCGTCAGCTGCGGGCGCTGTCGGCGGAGTTGCCGATCATCTTTCTCACCGCACGCGACTCGGAACTGGACGCGGTATCGGGGCTGCGCCTCGGGGCAGATGATTTCCTGACCAAGGATCTGAGCCTGGCGCACCTCATTGCGCGGGTGAACGCCCTCTTTCGCCGCGTCGAGGCGCTGCGCAAGCCGCCCGATGAGCAGGAGCAGCGGGTCCGCCGCGGCCCCCTCACGCTGGATGCCGAGCGCATGCGCGTCGAGTGGAACGGGCAGGTCGTGCTGCTCTCGCTGACCGAGTTCTGGATCGTGCACGCGCTGGCGCGTCATCCAGGTCACGTGAAGAACCGCCAGCAGTTGATGGACGCGGCCAGCGTTGTGCTCGACGACAACACGATCACATCGCACGTGAAGCGAATCCGCCGCAAGTTCCAGAGCATCGATCCGGCGTTCGACGCCTTGCAGACCGTCTACGGGATGGGTTACCGCTGGGTCGAGTGAGCCGGCGATGTCACTGCGACTGAAGCTGCTGCTGCTGGGCCTCGCGACCCTCGTACTGCCGTGGGACGGCATCCGCTACGCCCGCGAGATGGAAGCCGCGCTGCGGCAGAGCGAGCAGCACGAGCTGCAAGCGGTGTCGGAAACCATGGCCGCCTCGCTCGAGGGCCGGATGGATCTCCTTTATCGCAACCCCGGGGAGCCGGCGCCCGCCAGCACGGGGCCCGACGATCTGACACCGCTGGTCTTGACGGCGCCGCCCTACATTGACGGCTATCCGGACGACTGGCCCCGTGATCCCGACGCATGGCGATACTACGGCGCGGGTGCGCACCGATTCGGCATCCTGACCGGCGTCAACGATCGGATGCTCTACGTACTTCTCGAAGTGCGCGACCCTCACCTAGTCTTCGACGCGCCCGGGGCCAGTCCGCTCGACTCCTCGGCGCTCGGCGATCGTGTCTGGATCGCCTACGACGATCCGCAGGGTGTCCAGCAGCAGGTGTTTCTCGCACTGACCGGGCCGGGGCCCATTATTGCGCGCCGCATCGAGGCCGGAGAGTACGGCGAGGAGACCGCGGTGGAGGACCCGCGCATCATCGGGGCGCTGCAACCCAACCCCGGCGGCTACGACGTCGAGGTCGCCATGCCGCTCTCGATGGTCGGCGGCCAATTCGGGGTGCTGCTCGACGATCGCGACCGCCGAGGTACCAACGCGCTGAGCTACGGGACTCTGCGCAGCAATGACCTGCATACGCTCGGGGAGCTGATCGTCGCCTCGCCGTCGCTGACGCCGTATCTCGCGCAGTTCATGCAGCCGGGAATGAGGCTGTCCGTGACCACGCCGGGCGGAGCCGTGCTGGCGCAATCGGACGAGCTGGCGGTGCCGGGGGTGCTGGCGCCGGAGCCCGGCATCCTGACACAGGTCTATCGGCGGTTCGTCGATCGACGCGGCGAGCCGCAGTTCATCGCATCCGCCGCGCCGATTTACGACACCGGCCACCACCAGGTGATCGGCGAGCTGCAAGTCACGCAAGCGGCGAATCGCTGGGAGGGGCTGCGGGATCGCGCCCTGACCCGCATGCTGGATGTGACGCTGGTCACGAGCGCGATCGCGCTCATTGTCACGTTCGTATTCGCCGCTCATCTGGCGGTGCGGCTTTCGCGGCTGCGCCGGGCGAGCGAGTCCGCATTGACGCGCGAGGGGCTGGTGACGCAATTCCCGGAAACAGCGGCGCCGGATGAGCTCGGAGATGTGGCGCGCAGCTTCTCCCGCCTGATGCGCCGCCTCAACGAGTACACCGACTATCTGCGCTCACTCGCGGGCAAGCTCGCACACGAGATCCGTACGCCGCTGACGATCGTGCGCTCATCGCTCGAGAACCTGGAGTCCGAGGAAGTGTCGCCGGACGCGCGGCAATACCTCGAGCGGGCGCGCCAGGGGAGCGAGCGTCTGAATGCGATTCTGGTGGCAATGGGCGCCGCCACTCGGGTCGAGGAAGCCATCGGTAACGCCGATCGCTTCCGTTTCGATCTGACGCCAGTAATCGCGTCAGCGGTAAGTGCGTACCGCGTCGCATTCCCGGAGCGTCAGTTCGCGGCAGAGCTGCCGTCGGAGCCGATCGAGATCGACGGCTCGCCCGACCTGATCGTGCAGCTTCTCGACAAGCTCATCGACAATGCGGTCGACTTCAGTCCCGCCGGCGCCACGATCACGGTCCGTCTGCGGCGCGATCCTGCGGCCGCCGCTCTCGAAGTCGAGAATCCTGGGCCCCCGCTGGCGCCCGCGGTCCGGGGGAAGCTCTTCGAATCCCTCTGGCAGTCGCGCAGCGGCAGCGACAGCCGGCCACATTTTGGGCTCGGCCTCTACATCGTGCGGCTGATCGCCGAGCACCACCGTGGTGGGGTGGCGGCAACGGATCTGCCGAGCGGGGAAGGGGCACGTTTTGCCGTCCGGCTACCGCTTGCGGACACTCCGTTGTTGCCCAATTACAACGATAAAGTCAAGCTGGAATCGGTATGATTTTCGGTGCGAGAGCCGTGGATGATGCGCACACGCCAAGATTTGCGGAGGGACGGGATAACGAAGCAGAAATCCGGAGGTCGACGCGGGCACGGGTTATGGCAGCCGCAACTTTTGCAGTGGTTGTCAGGAACGATCCAACGCGTGGATTGACACGCGGGCCTCGAGATTGGGCCGGAGCACAGGCTCCAGCGTTTCAGCCGAGTCAAATAGATGTCCGTGACGCAAGCTGACAGCGATTTACCGGGACATGATCATTCAAAAAATCAGCCCGCCGAGTCATTACCCGGCGGGCTTTTTTTATGGCTACTCGCACAGACTTTCCAGGTAGCCCTGCGCCACCGGCGTCAGCCGCTTCAGCGCCAGCGCGCGCGCCTTCGGCGCATCGACGATGTATTCGAGCGGACCGGAAACCAGCATCTGCCGGATGCGTGGATGCCGCGCCGACGCCCGCGCCATCTTGTTGAGCACGGTGAAGCCGCGATTGATCTTGTCTCGGGAGGCCCGGTTCTGCTCGATCGAGCGGGCCAGGTACTGACCGAAGCGCGCGTAGAGGAAATAATCGTCATCCCCGACCTGGAAGCGCGCTTCGGCGAAAAAGTCGGGGAAATTCTTCTCGAGATACGAGTTAACAGTGCGAAGAGAGGGGCCAGGGTCGCTGTCAGTCGACGCTTGTCTCGTCTTCATTTAGCTTGTCACACCTCCAAAAAGCCCGGACAACCATCGCTGGACGCCGCAGGCGGCACCACACCTCGCGACGCGGCGCGATGTTGAGCCAGTGCGACCGGCATTGCAATACCCGGTGTCTAAGAATTGGCGCCGTGTCAACAGTATAATGGCTCATGGATGAGGCCGCGGAGGTACGCCGGTTCTGGTTCGGGAAGCTGCCGCTGAAGCCTGACGGCGTGAGCGAGCGCCTCGCGCTCTGGTTCGGCACCGACGCCGACGAGCCGTCAAACGACGAGCTGGTCCGCTCCCGTTTCGGCCCGCTCATCGAGCGCGCGGCCGCGGGTCAGCTCGCCGCCTGGGCCGACAGCCCGCGACGCCGGCTCTCCCTCATCCTGCTGTTGGATCAGTTTCCGCGCCAGGTTTATCGCGGCACCGAGCGTGCTTTTGCGACCGACCGGGAGGCGTTGGCGCTGACGCTCTCGGGAATGCAATCCGCCGCGGACGCGGCGCTGACCCCGGTGGAAAGGATCTTTTTCTACATGCCGCTGCAGCACGCGGAGCTGCGCGATGCGCAAGAGGAGTCGGTGGCGGCCTACCGCAGGCTCATCAACGAGGCGCCGGCCGAGCTCAGCGCGATGTTCGCGAGCGCGCTCGAGTCGGCGGAGCTGCATCGCTCCATCGTGGCACGCTTCGGCCGGTTCCCCCATCGCAACCGCGCGCTCGGGCGCGCCAACAGGGCGGAGGAAGAGAAGCACCTCGATCAGGGCGGCGAGAGCTTCGGCCAGTAGCGCCCCCTCAGGGGCTTGCCAGGCGCTCCAAGCGGCGGATCTCGCGCTCGAGATCATGCTGGACTTCCAACAGCTCCACTGCCAGCACGGCGCCGCTCACGTTGAGTCCGAGATCGCGCATGAGGCGGCCCGCCTGCGCCAGCCGCGGCACGGCCGCGGCGGGCAGCTGCCACTCCTGCGGGGAGTAGCCGCGCGGCGACACCAGGCCAAGCTCGGCCAGCTCGATGACGGCTTCCAGGTCGAGCCGGCACAGGCGACAGAGCTCGCCGGCGGCGATCCAATCGGCGTCTCCCACCACGCGGACGTCGCGCACTTCCACCATGTCGGTCATACCGTCACCTCCCGAGATCGGCACGCGGATCGAATCCGGCGAGCTTCGTGCGCATGTCCTCGTACAACGAGCGCGCTTCGGGCGAGTTTGCCGGCGGTAGAACGATCTTCAGTTGCACGTACTCATCGCCAGCGGGCTGACCCGGCAGGCCGCGACCCCGTAGCCGCAGCTTCTGACCGGACTGCGCGCCCGCGGAAACCTGCATGTCAACGGCTCCCCCGAGGGTCGGCACCGTGACCGTTGCCCCAAGCGCCGCTTCCCATGGCGCGACCGGTAGTGTCAGAGTGACGTCCCGTCCTTCCACCTGATACAGGCGATGCGGGCGGACGTGCACCTCCAGGTACAAATCACCGGACCGCCCGCCGCCAGGCGGCGCCTCGCCCTGGCCGGCGAGCCGAATCAACTGGCCATCGGTGATACCCGCGGGGATCGTGACACGCACGGAGTGCGAGCGCAGCTCCAGTGTTCCATCCGGCTTCAGCTCCGGCCTTTTGAGCTCGAGCGTGCGCGCACCGCCGCCGAAGGCCTCCTCCAGGTCGAGGTCGATGCGGGCATGGTGGTCGCGTCCAGCTTGCGGCTGCCGCCGTCCTGTCGCGCCGAACGAGCTCGCTCCGCCAAAGAGCGACGAGAAGAAATCGCTGTAGCCTTCCTCCTCGAATACGTGCGCACCGGCGCCACCGCGGGAGCGGGTACCGCCGCTGAACTCGAAGCCGCTCGCCCAGTCCGGCGGCGGCCGGAACTGCTGGCCGGACTTCCACTCGCTGCCGAGCTGGTCGTAGGCGGCACGCTTGTCCGCGTCCTTCAGCACTTCGTAGGCTTCCTGTACCTCCTTGAACTTCTGCTCGGCGTCCTTCTCTTTGCTGACGTCCGGATGGTATTTGCGAGCCAGCCGGCGATAGGACTTCTTGATGTCGTCGGCCGCGGCCGTGCGGGCCACGCCGAGAACCTTGTAGTAATCCCGATATTCCATGAGTGAGGCAGCCCTCAAGAGGTTGAGGAAACGGTGGGTGGTGACATTGGGGGCGCCCTGGGCAAAGCCAAGTCCCCGATGCTCACCGAGTCGGCGCTGCCGCGAATTCCGGGTCGGTCAGCGCAATTTGCCGCACCGAACCGTACTCGCCGAGCGCGCCCCTGATTCTCGCCGCATCCCCGATCGCCACCACCGCCACCGAGTCGGCGCGCGGAAACGCTTCCTCGATCACCGCTTGCGCCTCGGCCACTCCGACCGCGGCAACCTGCGCGGCATAGTCGTCGATATAACCCTTGCCGAGGCCGTAAAGCTCGATCTCGCCCAGCATCTCCGCCCAGTCGGCCGCGGTTTCCAGCCCGAGCGGGTACTGACCGAGCGTGTAGGCGCGGGCGGAATCGAGCATTTCGCGGCTCACCCCCTCCTGTCTCAGGCGCTCCAGCGTCCGTAGCGCCAGATCGAGCGCCCGGCCGGTGTTCTCGGTCTGGGCGAAAGAGCGGAGCGAGAACTCGCCGGGCACGCTGCCGCGAGCAAAGCTCGAGCGGGCGCCGTACGAAAGGCCGGATTTGATCCGCAGCTCGGTGTTGAGAAGCGAGGTGAAGCGGCCGCCGAACAGAGTATTGACCAGGTCGAGCGCCGCGCGGCGCGGGTAGCGTCTGTCGACACCCACGTTGCCGATCCAGAAATAGGTCTGGGCCGATCCGGGAAAGTCGACCAGCAGCACGCGCCGGCCGGTAAGCGCACGCGGGCGGGCGAGAACCGGGGGCGGCGCGGGCGTGTGCGGCCAGCGCGAGAAGCTGTCCGCGGCCATCCGGGCGAGCCGGTCGGCATCGATGTCGCCCACCACTACGAGAATCAGTCGCTCGCCGCCGAATTGCCCGCCGTAGTAACGCAGCACGTCCTCGCGGTCGATGGCGGCGAGCGAGGCCTCGCTGCCGAACACCGGCCGCCCGTAGGGGTGATCCCCGAACAGCAGCGCCCGGCCGTAGGTGTCGATGAGCTCCGCCGGGTCGGAATCCTTCGCTGCCTTGATGAGCTCGATGTGGCGCGCCGCGAGCTCCTCGAGCTCCTCCCCTTCCAACAGGGGCCGCAGCAGCGCGTCCGCAACCAGCTCCAGCATCAGTTGCTGGTCGCGCGCGAGGAACTGTCCACGCGCGGTAATCGCCTCCGGGCCAGCCGCAGCACCGAAGCTGCCGCCCACCCCCTCGACCACATCGGCGAACGCGTATGCGCTGCGCTCTCCCGCACCTTTTTCCAACAGCCCCGCGACCATTGAAGCCACGCCGGGTCTCGCGGCGGGATCGCTCAGCCCGCCGCCGCGCAGCACAGCGTTGAATGCCACGAGCGGAACGTCGCGGCGCGGCATCAGCACGAGCGCGACTCCGTTGCCGAGCGAGAGCCGTTCGTGCGCCGGCACCCGCACCGTCATGAGCTGGCGCCCGATGCCGGAATGCTTGGGCTTGGGCTCGCGCTCGCAGCCTCGTCCGTCGGCACCAACACCCCGAGCGTGCGCCGCCTCACATCGAGAATCTCCGCGGCGACGGTGCGCAGCTCCTCGGCGGACACCGCCGCGATCCGCGCCGGCGCGTCGAACAGCAGCGACCAGTCACCATGAAACACCTCGTACTCCCCGAGTAGCTGCGCTTTGCCGTCGATCGCAGCAAGCTTCTTCCACAGGCCGACCGCGGCCAGATTGCGCGCCCGCTCGAGCTCCGCCTCGGTGACGCCGTCGGCGGCGACCGCCGCCAGCTCCGCATCGAGCGCCTCCCGCGCCTCCTCGGGGTCCGCGCCCTCCGGCAACATCAGTGACAGCCACAGCAGGCCGGGGTCGAATCCTTCCTGCCAGTGACCGCTCACTTCGATCGCGAGCTGCCGGTCCTCCACCAGCGCACGGTGCAGCCGCGAGGCGTCTCCCTCCACCAGAGCGGAGAGCAGGAGGTTGACCGCCGGCGCGCGCGGATCAGCCGCACGCGGCGCCTTGTAGGCGCATTGTAGGAGCGGCGTCTGCGCCTTGCGTCGAATCAACACGCGCCGTTCGCAGAGCTGCTCGGGCTCCGCGGCGCGCACGAGCGGCGCCGGCGCCTGCGCCGGAATCGGCTCGAAGAAGCGGCGGACCAGTGCTATCGCCCGATCCACATCGACGTCGCCCGCCAGCGCGAGCGTCAGATTGTTGGGAGCGTAGTAGGTGCGGTAGAAGGCCTGCAGGTCCTGCAGCTGCCAGGACTGAATGTCCGCCGGCCAGCCTATCGTGGGGAAGCGGTACGGGTGCGCGACGAATGCCGTCGCCTGCACCTGCTCCGCGAGCAGGCCATGACTGTTGTCATCGACGCGCAGCCGCCGCTCGGAAGCGACGACGCCGCGCTCGCTCTCGATCACCGCCGGCGTGAAGGCGAGGTGTGCCACGCGGTCCGACTCCAGGTCGAGCACGAGCTCCAGGGCGCTCGCCGGGAACCAGTCCTGGTAGACGGTGACATCATCGCTGGTGAAGGCGTTGTTGGCACCACCCTGCGCCTCCATCAACCGGTCGAACTCCCCGGGCGGATGCCGGCTCGTGCCGTTGAACATCATGTGTTCGAAGAAATGCGCGAGGCCGGTGGCGCCGGGCGCCTCGTTGCGGCTGCCGGCGCGCACCCAGTTGTAGAGCGCAACGTTCGGAATGTTGCGCACCGGCCAGACGATCACACGCACTCCGTTGGCGAGCGTCACGGCGCGCACCGCCTCACGACCCGACACGGAGTGCCGACGCGGCGCCGCAAGGCTTGCGCGCCGCGGATCAGGAGCTGATTCGACGGAGTCGGCGGATGTAGTCATACCGCATTATGACGCGGGAAGATACCCGGTGTTCCTTGGCCGCATCTTCTCGCTCAAGATCGCGGCCAAGATCGCCCACCCCAAGCGTGAGCGCGGCGGCACCCAGGTTGAAATAGGCCAGGTTGAGATAGGTTGGGATAGAGGAGAAAAAAATTTGCGCCGCGCGCGGGGGAAGGCGCGTCGCGGCGCATAAGTCGAGCGAACACCGGGGAAGTTGTTCGCGCTTCCACGACGTCGCCTCGCAGAAGGCGGCGTCTGTGCGGATGTTGGAGCAAAGCTCGTGCCAAACGGTATTTTATGTGTAAAAAGAATGACTTAGGGTACCGCTGGCCATCGGCGCCGGGTGACGCGAATTGTCAGGTTTTGACGGTTGGCCGCCGCTTACGGCAGCGGCAGACAGCCCTGGGAGTGCTGTTGGAGCTGTCGGCAGAGCTGGCGCGCGGCGGCCGGACTGCCGACGCGCGCCTCGAGCCTGTAGAGCCGACGCCCTGATAACGTGACGGGGACTATGGCCGGGATCAGTCCCGCGAGCTGCGTTGGCAACCTGGAGGAGAGTTGCTGCCATGCCATGTGGGCGTTGCTGTCGCTGCTGAAGGCGCCCAGTTGTACCGCGATGTTGGATTGCGCGGCAGCCACCGGCGCCGGTGGCGGGGAAATCGCGGCCGCGGGCGCATCCGGCGCCGTGACGGGCGCTGCGGCGGTGGTGGCCGCGGCGGCGGCCTCCGGCACCTGTGCCAGCGACTGACTCTCCATCCTGATGCGGGCGTCCTGCGACCAGGATCCGTTCGGATATTTCGCCAGGTAATCCTGATATGCGGCGGTGGTGTTCGTTCGCGTCACCTGCTGCCACGCGGCTGCCTCGGTGAGCTGCGCAAAACGCTGGCGCGCGACAGCGGCGAGCTCGCTGTCGGGATGTCGCTGCGCGAAGATCCGATAGGCCTGGGGAGTACCGGCCTGCTGCGCCGCGCGCCAGTCCTGCTGGGTACGGCTGCAGCCGGAAAGCAGAGTCAAGATGACGGCGGCGGTAATCAGACCTGCCGCACGATACGTGAATCCCATCGCCACTCCTGGTAAGGCTTCCCCCTATTATCGTCAAACGATGAATGAACCGCCGAAGCGCCGGCTGCTGGACCGGCTGGGAGCATCGCCGACCTTGCTCGCGGCGAGCTGCCACTTGACGGGCGACGTCGAGACTGACGGACCGCTGCTCCTTTGTGGCTCGATCCGGGGCGACGGCCGCGTGGGCGGGGCGCTGAGCCTCACCGCGGGGGCCCATTGGCAAGGCGAGGTGCACGCGGCTGCGGCTGTCATTTCCGGAAGCTTCACCGGACGCTTGGTCATCGAAGGGAAGCTGGAGATCGGCGCATCCGCGGTGATCCACGCGGACATCGTGGCGCATGCGGTCGCGATTGCGCGCGGCGCCGTGGTCGACGGTGGCATGACAGTCACGGGCGGTCAGCCGGTCGTGCACTTCGATGAGAAGCGCCACCACAACCACGCCAGGAACGACCGCTAGGCGCCGGTGAGCACCGGAGCGAGACCCGCGGGCTGCTCGCCAACATCGAGCTCCGCGAGAATGCGCCGCTCCACCCAGGTGGCACCGGTGAGCCGGTCGAGAAATCCGCAGTGACCGCCGAACCGAGTTACCACGACACGCAGCGATGGCGGATGCGCCAGCCGCTCGAGACCGCCCGCGGGGATGATGGGATCGTCGAGCGAAGTGATGATGGTCGTCGGCACCTCGAGCCCTTGCAGCCGCTCACCGGTGATCGAGTAGCCGTCGAGATACTCCTCCAGGCTGGCGAAATCCGTGAAGCGGCGGATGAGCTCCGCGGTCAGGCGCCGCAGATCGCGCACGCGGCGCAGCGCCGCGAAATCGTAGTGCGTCGGCCACGCCGCCTGCTTCTTGAGCAGCGACCGCCACCACTTGCGCACGAAATAGAGCGAATAGCCGACGAAGCCGCTTTCCAGCGCCTGCAGGGTATCGCTCGGATCCAACACCGGCGAGACCGCGATGACCCGCGCCAGCTCGAGATTCGCCGCGCGGGCCTGTGCACCGACGCGCAGCACGAAGTTGCCGCCCAGCGAGAAGCCGACCAGCCGCAACGGCTTGCCGCCGAGGTCCGATTGCAGCGCTTGTAGCGCGCCTACCACCTCCGGCAGCAGGCAGGAGTGGAACAGCCCGCGGTTGAGATGATGGGTGTCGCCATGGTCGCGCAGATTGAGCCGCAGAACATCGAAGCCGCGCTCGAACAGCTGCTGTCCCAACGACAGGACGTACAGCGACTCCGCGCTCCCCTCCCAACCATGCACCAGCACCACGGGGATGCCGCGGCCCTGTGGTGGAGTGGAGCGAAAGCACTGCAGGCGTACGCCGCCGCCGCAATCGAGCAGCATTTCCCGCTGGGCGGTGACCAGCGGCGCGGAGCGGCGCGCAATGGGACCGCGCCTCGCGCCCGTGCTCGCGAGCATGGATTGCAGATGGCGGCTGCGAAGCCACGCCGGGGGACGGAAGTCATCCGCAGGCACCATGGACCATGCCGCGCCCGCCGCGTCCAGTTCACTCACGGCGGCGCTCAGCGCACCAGGATCTCGACCCGATTGTTGGCCTTGCCGGCTTGGTTCCATTCGCCTGCCGTCAGCTCGTCGGTAACCTGAGGATAAGGCGTTCGGAGGCTCGCAGGATCGCCCACGGAGGTCTCAACGTCCAGAGCGCCATGGGTCGAATTGCGGATGCCACCGATCAGGTTGGCGAGAGCCAGGGGCATCCGCTGCGCGGGTGGCAGGGCGTCATCGGCGGGGTTGCCGACGACGTCGCACTGGGCAAAGGGAGTCTTGCCGGAAGCCAGGGAGTACCCGCTCACCGAATCGCCCTTCAGGCAGAATCGGCCGGCGAAAGTGCGGATCTGCACCACACCGTCCACGTTACCCGCCATCAGGCGGTCCAGCAACCGTCTGATGACGCCCAGCCGTGAGCCCCCGAGGGCATCGGCCCCGTACGGGACCTCGAGCACAACCGGTTGCGGCGCTGCCGCTGGCGAAGCGCTCGGCGCCGAGAGGGCACCTGCCGCCGGCGCGGGCAGAGCCGCTGGCGCCGCAGCCACTTGCGAGGCGATCGACTGCCGCAGTTGCGCCAGCTCAGCGCGAGCGGCCTGCAATCGGGCGTGATCGCCCCACCAGAAACCGGCGACGACCAGGGCGACGGCGCAGGCCACGGCTGCCACACCGGCAGGCCACCCGGACGCGGGCGAACCCAGCCCTGCGGGCAGCAGATCGCGCATTTCGGCCGTGATCTGCTCCGTCTGCGCCTCCAGGCTGGCATGCAGCCAGCGGCGCAGGGCCGGCAGCGAATCCGGTGTTTCGTGATCCCGCCCCGAGGCTTCCTTGTCGCCGCCTTCCCTGGCCGCGGGCGGCACGATCGCCTCCAACGGCCTGAAGCTCGTCTGCTCATTGCTGCGGCGGTCGGCGATCAGGTGCAGCTGGTACAGCACCTTCGAGACGTCGGCGTGCTTGATCTGCTTCGGCAACACACCGACGGCCCCCAGCGCGCGCGCCTGTCCCAGGTAAACCTCCCCCTCCTGGGACGTGTACATCATGATGGGAATGGTGGCGGTGCGCGGGTCGTTCTTGATGGCCTGCACAGCCTGGAAGCCGTCCATCCCCGGCATCATGTGGTCCATGAAGATGACGTCGGGCCTTCGGTTCGCCAGGTAGCTGATGGCGGCCTCGGCGTTATCGACGCTATCGACGTCTATCTCGTGCTTCTCGAGGATACGCGCGAGTAAAAGACGCGCCGATCTCGAGTCGTCGACGATCAACGCCCGCTTGTGCGCCATGCGCGAGAGTCTTACATGCGCTGAGCGCAGCGTGCAACGGTATTTGCCGACTCTGTGATCGCGCCGTACAAGTCAGCGAGGCGCCCCGCCATGGCCGCGGAGGACCAGGCGCGAGCGTACGGCCCCCCCTGCTGCGACAGTGAGCTCGCCAGACCGGGCTCGGTCAGCACACGGACCACCGCCGCCGCAAAGGGCGTCGCCTTCTCCTCGACGACCAGGGCCCCGCAGCCCGGAAGGAGGATCGAGCGCGTGCCGAGCTCCGCGGTGGAGACGATGGGCGCGCCCTGAGCCATCGCCTCGAGCAGCACCAGTCCCTGTGTCTCGGTACGCGAAGCGAAGACGAATACCGCCGCCGCCGCATAGCAGTCGAGAAGCATGGTGTCACGGTCCAGATAGCCGGCGAAATGAACGTCACCCTCGAGTCCGAGCCCGGCCACGAGTCGCCGCAACGACTCGCGCGCCGGTCCCTCGCCCGCGATGACCAGCATGGCGTGTGGTACTGCTTCGCGCACCCGGACGAACATGCGCACGAGGAACTCTATGTTCTTCTCGTGCGCGACGCGGCCGATGTAAGTCACCAGCGGCCTGTCCGCAGGCAGGCCCGCGTACGCACGGAATCGGTGGGCATCGCCTGGAGTGAAGCGATCGGCTGGCAGTCCCGTCGGGATGACGTGCACGGGGGTCGTGATACCGTATTCCAGCAGCGACTGCCGCAGCGGCTCAGACGGCGCGATCAGAGCCTGCACGTCATGGCACTGCGAGCGTGTCACGGCGCGCGCAAACGCACGTCCGAGAGCGCGTGGCAGCGCGGGGACGTAGTGATGCACGTACTCCTCGAAGAACGTGTGATACGTCTCGGCGCAGGGTATGCGCCATCGCCGGGCAAACCGAGTCCCGGCGTAGTGGGCCAGGAACGGGGTTTGTATGTGGATGAGGTCGAAATCCCTCGACTGCAGCGCCTCGAGTGCGCGGTTGAGCGCGCCCCACCGCAAGCGCCGATCTTCCGGGTCCTTGGGAACACGTCCCGCGGGCACACGGATCAGTCCGTGCTCCTCCGGCTGCGGTTGTCCCTCGTATTCGGGGGCGATCAACAGTGTCTCGACACCGCGCCGCGCCAGATCCTCCCGGAAGGTTCTGATGGAGGTGGAGACGCCGTTGACTCTTGGGAAATAGACGTCGGAGATGAAAAGGATGCGCACGAACCAAAAGACTGCCGCAAGAAGGCGTCGGGATCATGACGGGAATATGAGTATTTTGTTACAGCGGAGTTTTTCCGTCCCTGCCCGTTGCGACCGCAATGTCAGTGGTGAACGCCGACCCCGGTCATGCTGGATAGAACGCCGTCGCGGCGGATGAGCCCGTGATACAACGCCGCCGCCAGGTGCGCGAGAAAGGTGAGAAACAGCAACAGCCCGAGCCAGGTGTGCAGATGACGCAATATGGCGAACACCACCGGATCGAAGGGCAGTATCGGCGGCAGGCGGAGTGAGTGGCTGAGCATGACCGGATAACCGCCCGCCGACAGCATCGCCCAGCCAATGAGCGGCATTGCGATCATCAGCGTGTACAGCAGCCAGTGAGAGGCGTGCGCCGCCAGCTTCTGCGGCCCGGGCAAGTCCGCCGGCAGCGGCGGCGGTGGCCGACGCCACCGGACGATGAGGCGCACGATCGCGAGCAGCAGAATCGCCACGCCGAGGGGCTTGTGGATGTCAACCAGCCACGTGTGCCACTCCGACACGGTCGAGACCATGCCGATGCCGATGAGCAGCATCGTCAGGATCATGAGCGCCATCAGCCAATGCAGCAGGCGGGCGGTTGGAGAGAACGGGCGGGTTACGTCGTTCATGACCGATTGCCCGGTTTCGCGCTGGCCGTGCCCGGCAGATGGGCTTCCTCGCTGGTGCGCCGGAGGTAGGAATCCGCGTAGGCAGCCGAGCGCGCCGGCAGCAGCGGATCGCCGGATGCCGCAATGCCATTGGGCAACACGGTGGGGTCGTAGTTGATGTCGCGGCACGGCCCGCTCCGCTGCGGCGCCGTGCTAGTGAGCACCAGTGTGCCGGCATCGACGTTGGATCGATCAGCCGGCCACTCCTCGGCCGCGTCATCGATCGGGTCGCCCGGCTGAGCCAGGGTGATCAGCAGATGCCACCGCAAGGGACCTTGCGCCAGGCGCTGCCGCAGATCGGCAGCCAGGTAGTCAGAATCGCCGACAGGACCCGCGGCGTCGCTGACAGGCGTTTGCGGCGCCATGCGCCACCGCACCGGATGGCGCCGCCCGTGTCCGTCGACGAGCTCGAACGCGTCGAGGCTCCAATAGCTCTGGTCGGCGAAACTCGCCGACGGCTTGGCCGTCTTCACCCAGGCAAGGAACTCAGCGGTCTCCGGATGACCGGCAAAGAACGCACCCATCTTCTGCGGATCGGGCTTGCCCGTCGCGGGGTCGGGCTGCTGCGCTTGCAGCATTTGATAGAAGGCTTCCGGTGTCGAGACGGGGAAGACGGGCATGTCGTTCATGCCCGTACGCCACTGCTGGCCGTTGGCGAGCGCGAAGCGCAACGCCATGCTGCGGATGGGGACGCTGCTGTCCGGCGCATACGGGTTGCCGCCTGGAATAGCGAAGCGACCGACTACCGCCGTGCGCTCTCCCGGCGCGAAAACCTGCGCCAGCGAATAGGCAGCGGCCTGACCACTGCTTTGGAAATAACCCATCACGCACACGCCCTTGGCGTGATTGCGCCGATACCCGGGGAACACCCCGCCGCTGTCGGCCTGGAGCTGGCTGACGAGGCGCGCGGGGGTGAGCCGCTGCGGCGCCAGCCAGCCGCCGACGTATCCAAAGGCCGCGACGACGACCACCACCGTGGCACCAATCAGCGCGTATGCGCCGAGGTGGCCGGCCGGCGCACGGGATCGGGACGGCTTCATCATGCGGAGCTCCTCGCCACCTCGGCATCAGGAACCCACACACAATACGCCTTAGATCGATCCTACGGCTACGGCCATGGTCGACTGTGAGCACAACTCGGCAAACCGCGCCGCGGCGCCGGGGGCGTGCACAAAGAAAAGCGACGGCTCGGTGAGCTCGAGCTCGAGCAGGCAAGGCTTGGCGTCCGCGGACCGGATCAGGTCCACACGCGCATAGAGCGGCGGCGCGAACGGCAATGCCGTCAGCGCGCGCTCCGCGACGTCCAGCTCGTCAGCTCCAGGCACGCGCGGCGTGATGTGCTCTTCCAGGAACAGCTCCTCCGTGGGTGCGTTACCCCGGCGCAGCAGCGGCCCTTTGCGGATCGCATGACTGAATCGGCCGCTGAAGTAGATGAGCGCGGTCTCGCCGTGCAGGTCGATCTGCTCGAGATAGGGCTGCAGCAGCACGCTGCGCCCGGCGTCGAGAAGCCGCTCGATGTGAGCGCTCGCGGCGCGATCCTCGCCCTTCGTGTAGCGCGCCGCATCCCGGGATCCGGCACCGACGGCGGGCTTCACGACCCATTCCGCGATCCCCTCTCTCAGGAATCTCTGCAGCGCCTCCGTCGCACGCTCGCCGGGCTCGACGAAGTGCGTCGGCACGGTGGGTACGCCGGCCCGCGCGAGATCGCGCAGATAGTGCTTGTCGGTATTCCAGCGAATGACGGGCGGCGGATTCACGAGCGTGGTGACTTTCGCCGTCTGCTCCGCCCAAGCGAGAAACTCCGCGCAGCGCTCGGCGTAATCCCACGTTGAACGCAAAACAGCGAGCCGGAAGCGCGCCCAATCGACCTCGCGGTCGTCCCAATCAGCCACATCGGCGTCCAGGCCGGCCGCAGCGAGCGCCGCAAGAAGCGGCGGCAAATCCTCATCGAGGTGGCGCGCGGCGCGCGCGCTCACCAACGCTATTCGCGCCCTCACTCGCGGATTCCGACGCCCAGCTCCATCATCGCAATCGCGGTGACGAAGAGCGCCACCACGGCGCCGCCCATTATGGCGAAGGCGGCACCCACGTTGACGTCGGACACGCCGAGGAAGCCGTAGCGGAAGGCGTTGATCATGTAGAGGATGGGGTTGAAGTACGAGATCGCCTGCGCCCAGTGCGGCAGCAACGCCACCGAGTAGAAAACGCCGCCGAAGTAGTTGAGCGGCGTCAGCACGAACACCGGGATGATGTTGACTTGATCGAAATTCTTGGCGAACAGCGCATTGAGGAAGCCGCCGAGCGCGAACGTCGTCGAGGTGAGGAGCACCGCCCCCACGATGATGAGCGGATGATGCACGTGCAGCTTGGTGAAGAGCAGCGACACTCCCGTCACCGCTATACCGACGAGCAAACCGCGGACCAGCCCGCCCGCCACGTATCCCGATACGATGAGCCAGCTGGGAAGCGGCGAGACCAGCAGCTCCTCCACGTGCTTGCCCCATTTCGCGCCGTAAAAGGAAGACACGACGTTGGAATAGGAGTTGATGTTGACGGCCATCATGATCAGGCCGGGAGCGATGTACTGCATGTACCCGAAACCGCCCATCGGCCCGACGCGGCTGCCGAGCAGGCCGCCGAAGATCGCGAAATACAGAGCCTGCGTCACCGCTGACGGCAGGATGGTCTGGGTCCAGATACGGATGATCCGCTGGTACTCGCGCAGGACGATGGTCCTGAAGCCGATCCAGCGGACGAGTCCGAGATGCAACGTCTCCGTGGTGGCATTCTCGGCCAGAGTGCTCATGCCGCCGCTCCCTTGTCCACCAGGCGCATGAAGATCTCCTCGAGGCGATTCACCTTGTTGCGCATGCTCACCACTTCGATGCCGAGCTGCGACAGCCGCGCGAAGAGATCATTGAGGTTCTGCTCCTTGGAGACCTCGACCTCCAGGGTGTGATCATCGGTGAGCCGCACCGGATAGCCCTCCAGCCTGGGCGCCGCCGCGAGGGGCGCGTTCACATTGAGCACGAAGGTCTCGGTATGCAGCCGCAGCAGTAGGCTGCTCATGCGATCGCGCTCGACGATTCGTCCGCCGTCAATGATGGCTATGTCGCGGCAAAGCGTCTCGGCTTCCTCGAGGTAGTGGGTCGTCAGGATGATGGTGGTGCCGCGCTGGTTGATGTCGCGCAGGAAATCCCACATCGAGCGGCGGATCTCGATATCGACGCCGGCGGTAGGCTCATCGAGGATGAGGAGCCGCGGCTCGTGCATCAGCGCGCGGGCGATCATCAGCCGGCGTTTCATGCCGCCGGAAAGGCTCCGGGAAGCCTTGTCGCGCTTGTCCCAGAGCTGCAGCTGCTTCAAATAATGCTCGGCGCGGCGCCGCGCCTCGGCTCGAGGGATGCCGTAGAAACCAGCCTGGTTGACCACGATGGTCTCCGGCGTCTCGAACATGTTGAAATTGAGTTCCTGCGGCACGACGCCGATGCAGGCCTTGGCCGCCTCGAGCTCGCGGTCGATGTCGTGGCCGAAGACCGTCGCCTCGCCGGCGCTCTTGGTGACGAGGGAAGTCATGATGCCGATCAGGGTGGTCTTGCCGGCGCCGTTCGGGCCGAGGAGCGCGAAGAAATCGCCCTGCTCGACTTCGAGGTCTATGCCCTTCAGCGCCTGCACGCCGTTCTTGTAGGTTTTCGTCAGTCCATGGACCGAGAGCGCATTCATAACCATCGAGAATCCGCCAGCTGCCGCGCCGCCGCAATGCCCATTTCGGTAGATCGCCCGCCGTAAGCGCCGGGCTTCAATCCTTGAAGTACCGGGCGAGGAAATCGTCGAACGTGCCCTGGTCGGCGGCCTCGATGGCCCGCTGACGGGTAAGCGACTCTTGTGCCTCGGCCGCCAATTCCTGCAGCCGCGCCTCGTTCGGCGGGTGGAGATCGAGGAAGTATCCCTTGTGGGTCGCAGACATGCGCAGCGCCAGATCGAAGAAGGGCTCACCGGTGTCGCTGAGCTCCTTCATCATCCGCGCGGATGGCGTCAGCCGCACGTCCTCCACCTTGGCCGTCTGGGTGGCGAGCGCCGCCGAATAGGGCCGGGCCGGGTCGCCCCGATCCAGGATCTCGCAGATGCCGGCCATGGAGTCGAGCAGTTCCCGGGCCCAATCCCGCATTGCCACATCGCGCCCGTCCCGTCGCAGGGTGAGCCCGGGCTCTCGGCCGCGGCGGGCGACGGCGAGATGGTTCTGATCGAGTGAGTGCTGCTCATCGGCGCTGATCTGTGGGCTGTCCTTCAGCAGGCAGAGGGCGAGGAACGCCTCGAGGAAGCGCAGCTTGTTCTGATTCACGCCCACCGGATCGAAGGCGCTGACATCCAGCGCCCGCACTTCCACGTATTCGACGCCCGCGCGCCGCAGAGCCTTGGTCGGGCGCTCGCCGGAGCGCGCGACTCGTTTCGGGCGGATGAAGCTGTAGTACTCGTTCTCGATCTGCAGGATGTTGGCATTCAGCTGTTGGTACTCGCCGTTCACCTTGACACCGAGCTCCGCGTAGGGCGGATACAAGGTCGTTATGGCGCGACTCAAGTCGCGCGTGTACTCCTCGAGACTGTTGACTGAGACGGTGAGATCCGCCTGATTGCGATTACGGTAGCCGATGTCACTCATCCTGAGGCTCGTGCCGTACGGCTCGTAGGCGGTGTCGGCCGTGAAATCGGGGAGCGAGTGGTCACGCCCCTTGAGGAAGGACTTGCAGACGACCGGCGACACTCCGAATAGATACAACACCAGCCAGCCGTGCCGCCGGTAGTTGCGCAGCAGATCGAAGTAGCGTGCCGACACGAAGGCGGCATCACCGTGCCGCGACTTGACCAGATCGGCGTAGGCGTCCCAGAAGGGCAGCGGGAAGGAGTAGTTGAAGTGCACGCCGGAGATTGCCTGCATCATGCGCCCGTAGCGCACGCCGAGCCCCCGGCGATATACCGTCTTCATGCAGCCGATGTGCGAGCGGCCGTACTCGGCGATCGGGATTTCCTCGTCCCGGGAGATGGCCCCCGGCATGCTGGTGGCCCACAGGAGCTCACTGCCGAGATGGCGGTAGACGAACTGATGCAGGTCGAGAAGGTACTGCAACAGCTCCCAGGTGGTGGTGAAGGTAGGGGTCACGAGCTCGATCAGCGATTCGGAATAGTCCGTCGTGATGTGCTCGCTGGTGAGCGCGGAGCCGAGCGCCCGGGGATGGGGGGTCTGGACCAGACGCCCTGCCGGCGTGACGCGTAGCGACTCCTTTTCCAGCCCCTTGCGGCCGCCCTGGAGGATCTCGGGCTGCCCGCTGTTGACGAGCGCGGACAGGCGCCGCTCGAAGGCGATATCGAGGCCGGGGCTACTCATGAAGTGAATGCTTTGCTGTTCGCTGTGGGTAGGCGCGAAGTCCCAAGCCTACCGCGAGGGCTGCACATCTGGCATCTTGCCGCCTCGCGGGCCACCCGCGCAACGGAGATTCCCAGATGATCGGCATTGTCGGCGGCACAGGTCTCTACCGGATGGAGGGTCTCGAAGTCACCCACACGAGCGAGATCGACACGCCGTTCGGGCGGCCCTCCGGTCCGGTGATGCTCGGGCGGCTGGCGGGGCGGGAGATCGCGTTTCTGGCCCGGCATGGGCTGAATCACGACCTGCTGCCGAGCGAGATCAACTTCCGGGCGAACATCTGGGCGTTGAAGAGCGTGGGGGTGCGAACCATCATCGGGGCGTCGGCCGTGGGGAGCTTGCGCCAGGAAATCCGTCCGGGCGACCTGGCGCTGCCGTCGCAGTATCTCGATTTCACCAAGGGCCTGCGGGCCGCGAGCTTCTTTGGCAGGGGACTGGTAGCCCATGTGTCCACGGCTCACCCGACCTGCGCCCACACGGCGGCGCTCATCGCGCGGGTGGCGGACTCGATCGGGCAGCCCCTCCATCGCGACAAGACCTACGCCTGCGTGGAGGGGCCGCGACTCGGCACACGCGCGGAGAGCTTCTGGCTGCGCGCGGCGGGGGCGGACCTGGTGGGCATGACCAATGTCCCGGAGGCCTTCCTGGCCCAGGAGGCGCAGGTGGGTTACTGCGTCATCACAGTGGCGACGGACTACGACTGCTGGCTGGACGACACCTCCCAGCATGTGTCGGTGGAGCAGGTCATGACGCAGTTCAAAGAGAGTCTGGGCAGGGTGCAAAGGCTGATTGCCGGGGTCGTGGCGGAGTACGTGGAAGATGAGTCGCGGCCGTGCCGGCAGGCGCTCAGGGCGGCAGTAGTGACGCCGCGGCAGCAGATGACCGCCGAGCAGAAGAAGATCCTGGACTTCCTCGCCATCTAAGGCGGCCGAGGGCGACGACCCTCGAGTCGCCCCGTCCCGCTCGTGGCGAAGGTGACGCCCCCGGGCGCGCCCCCAACGACAGCCGCGCGTTGCGCTGCGGGCGCGGCAGGCGGTCGCTTCATGTAAGGACGTATCCGGCGCGTCTCAACATGGACGTTATCTCAGACGTGTACTTTAGCGTTTGAAATTACACCACGAATGTACTGCAGAGTTGACAGAGCTTCCGATGGATATATCCTACTGATTCCGTTCCAACCTATCACTGCCAGTGAGTCATCAAAGTGAAGATCCGCATCCTTTCCGATCTGCACCTGGAGTTTCAGGACTGGCATCCGCCCGCTACGGAGGCCGACATCGTCGTTCTCGCAGGCGACATTCACGCTGGTACTCGCGGAGTCGAGTGGGCGCGCCGCCACTTCCCGGTCACGCCGGTGCTCTATGTGCCTGGCAACCACGAATTCTACGGCCGCGACCTGCAAGAGACTCTCTCGGATCTGCAGAAAGCGGGACGGCGCTTCGGCGTGGATGTTTTGCACGGACGCGGCGTCGCGATCGGCGGCGTTCGCTTTCTTGGCGCAACACTGTGGACCGATTTCGCGCTGCATGGCACCGATGCCGACTCGATCGGCATTGCGATGCGTGAAGCGAGGTACGGCATGAGCGATTTCAGCATCATCCGTAATGGGACCGGACTATTCCGGCCCGAACACGCCCGAACGATGCACCTCGAGCAGGTGAGTTGGATCCGCGAGGCCTTGGCCGACGAATTCCGCGGCCCTACGATTCTCGTGACTCACCATCTACCGCATCCGCGCAGCATTCATCGGAAATATCGCGGCTCGAAACTGAATCCGGGCTTTGCAAGCGATCTCTCGCATCTGGTAGGTCCACCTGTAGCCGTTTGGATTCACGGTCACACCCATGAGTCTTGCGACTACATTGAGGAGGGCACGCGCGTTATCTGCAACCCCCGCGGCTATGGGCCATTCGAGCTCAACGCGGCCTTCGACCCTATCCTGACGGTCGAGGTCGGCAGACCTCCGCGCCACTCTTCGCAAGATACGCCACAACTCCTTGGGCCTCCGCCGCCTGGAAGCGGTCGCACCCGATCGGCCCGGGTCGCATGAGTTTATGACCAAGCGACCCAATTTCACGGGAGTTTCTGCGTGTTTGCCACACATATCCCAGATTCCGGCGCGCTCTTCCGGCCCGTAGTATGCCGCTACTCCTAGATTGCTGAAGGTTCGCTCAGCCGCTGCCAGGAGGGCTCACCGTGTCAGTCATGTACGTCGCAACGCTGGACATCCTCACCGAGAAGGGCGGCTTCAACCCGCAGGCTGCCCGGGCGATCGGCGACGCGATCGACCTGGAGATCGCCAGGTCTCGCGACGCGTCAGTCACCAAGGCAGATCTGAGTGACTGTCGGCGCATCTTGAGCGAAGAAATCGGAGCACTCAGAGCAGACACTGATAGAAACATCTCGGCACTACGTGCGGAGCTGAGTGCCGTTCACGCCGAGCTGAAGGATAACATCAGCGGTCTTCACGCCGAGCTGAAGGATAACATCAGCGGTCTTCGCACCGAGCTGAAGGATAACATCACCGGTCTTCGCACCGAGCTGAAGGATAACATCACCGGTCTTCGCACCGAGCTGAAGGGTGAATTAGGCGCATTGCGCACCGAGCTCAAGGTTGATGGACAGAGCATCAAGGCGGATCTGGTGCGCTGGGTCTTCGTCGCCATCACGGGTCAGAGCGCAATGCTGCTGGGTGTCCTCTATTTGTTCGTCAAGTACTTCAAATGAGGAAGTACGGCGTCGGCACGGTCAGGACGGCTCAGCAAAGTACGCCTCGATGCGGTAGCCGTCCGGATCGATGAGGAAGGCGGCGTAATAGCCGGCGCCGTAGTCGGCGCGCAGGCCCGGGCCGCCGTTGTCGCGACCACCGGAGCTGAGACCGGCGGTATGGAAGGCGTCGACCGATTTGCGGCTCGGGGCGGAAAAGCAGAAGTGCAGGCCTGAGCCGTCGTCCGGCGGGGCCGGCCTATCCGCCGCGTTGACCCAGAGCGTGGGCGCCTTGGCACCATAGCCGAGAGAGCCAGGTGAGTCGCTGAGGCACTGATACCCAAGGGGCTGCAGGGCGGCGTCGTAGAAGCGCTTGCTTGCTGCGACATTTCGCACTCCTATCGAAACGTGGTCGATCATTGACAGGTCTCCGATCGTGTCTGTTCGTGGAGTCAAAGTAAGGCGCTCTCTACTCAGTCGCTTGGGAAAAATTGCTATCCTTGGCGTATGTCTCTTGACGCGAAATTGCTGGCATCGGGCACCGGTTGGAGCGTGAGCGACTTCGTATGTACATCCGGCCCACGCGATCCCTGTTATGTGGAACAGCACCGCACCTACAGCATCGCGCTGGTGACGGACGGCACCTTTCAATATCGTACCGCCCAAGGCTCGGCACTGATGACGCCGGGATCCTTACTGCTCGGCAACGAGGGCGGCTGCTTCGAATGCGGGCATCAGCACAGCCGGGGCGACTGCTGTCTGGCCTTTCATTATTCGCCGGAAGTATTCGAGTCCGTCGCCGCCGCCGTGCCGGGCGTCAAGCGCCTGGCGCTGCCCGCGGCTCGGCTGCCGCCGGTTCCTTCCGTACTTGCCGTGCTTGCGAGGGCGCAAGCGTTGCGAGAAGAGAGCGGCAGTAGCCCCGCAGAGTTCCGAGAACTGGCGCTGCAACTGGCGGGAACGGTCTGCGCGGCGCTCAACGAGGAGCGCTCGGTTTCGCGGCGGCCGCCAACGCCTCGAGACGAGCGGCGGGTTGCTGCGGCACTGCGGCGCATCGAGTCGCAACAAGGGGCGAAGCTCTCGCTCGACGCGTTGGCGGCCGAAGCGGCGGTCAGCCCGTTCCACTTCCTTCGCATCTTCGAGCAGGTCGTTGGTTTAACGCCCGGTCGGTACATGCTGACCACGCGCCTCCTTCATGCGGCGGTCAGGCTGCGCCGCTCCAACGATGCCATCGCGGCGGTCGCATTGGATTGCGGCTTCGATGACCTCTCGACCTTCAACCGTCAGTTCCGGCGCGCAACCGGACTCCCGCCCGGAGCATACCGAGCGCAGCGCCTCGGCCCGCGTTGAGTGGCGACCATCGTCATGCCCGAAGCGGATTACAAGCGACGCATCGAGGCCGTCTATCAAAGCGAGTCGCGCGCTGTCCTGGCGACTCTGATTCGACTGCTCGGTGATTTCGACCGTGCCGAGGAAGCGCTGCACGACGCATTCCGCGCCGCCCTCGAGAAGTGGCCCGAGCAGGGCATGCCGCAGAATCCGCGCGCATGGCTCGTCTCGGCCGGCCGCTTTCGCAGCATCGATCAGCTGCGACGCTTGGCTCGCTTCGATTCCTTCGATCCACTGACCCATGATCTCGCTCCCGAGAACGCGCCAGTCATCGACGAATATGACGATGACCCGGGCATCACTGATGATCGCCTGCGACTGATCTTCACCTGTTGCCACCCCGCCCTTGCGCCCGATGCGCAGATTGCGCTGACCTTGCGCGAGGTCTGTGGCCTGACGACTGAACAGATCGCACAGGCGTTCCTGACGCCGGTGCCCACGCTGGCGCAACGGATCGTGCGGGCCAAGGGCAAGATCCGCGATGCCCGGATTCCCTATGAGGTTCCCGCTCCCGGGGAGCTCGCGGAGCGCCTCGAGACCGTGCTACGGGTTGTCTACCTCGTTTTCAACGAAGGCTACACCGCGACCAGCGGCCCGGAGTTGATGCGCCTCGATCTGGCGAGCGAAGCCATCCGGCTCGGGCGGCTGCTCGTCGAAATGCTGCCGGAGACCGAAGCGATCGGGCTGCTGGCGTTGATGCTGTTACAGGATTCCCGCCGTGCCGCGCGCGCCTCCGCAGCCGGCGAGCTCATCCTGCTCGAGGAGCAGGACCGCTCCCTCTGGAACCGCGCGCAGATCGAGGAGGGATCGGCACTGGTGGAGCGTGCATTGTCTTCCCACCGCTTGGGCCCCTACTCCCTGCAGGCCACGATCGCTGCCGTACACTGTGGCGCTGCGCGTGCCGCGGACACGGACTGGGATGAGATCGTGCATGTCTATGACCTGCTGCTGCAGATCGAGCCTACGCCCATCGTGGAGCTCAACCGCGCCGTGGCCGTAGCCATGCGTGATGGGCCGGGGGCAGGGCTTGCGCTGGTCGACGGCCTGCTCGCCAGGGGGGAGCTGGCGGACTACCGGCTGGCCCATGCGGCACGGGCAGACCTGTGCCGCCGGCTGGGCAGGCCCGCCGAGGCACGCGATTCGTATCGGCGGGCCCTTGCTCTGGTGCAGCTCGAGCCGGAGCGCCAGTTCCTGCAGCGCCGGCTGGCCGAGCTGGCTGGGACTTGAGGTCGTCGGTCGAGCGCCGATGTCGATCCTGCGTGTCCTGGTTCGGCTATCAGGGGGGGAAACCCGGTGACCCGCACCGCGCCCCTCCAGCGGAGGCCTCGAATGAACGCCGCACTCCATGCCACCACCCCCCGCCCCGAAGCTCTGGGCGGTCCCGTTCCCTGCCTCGTCGTCAACGGGGCATTGCGCGCCTCGGAGCTCTATCAGCGCGCCTTCGATGCGCGTGAGGTCGGGCGAGCTCCAGCCGACGCCAAGGGCCGCACGATGCACGTGCACCTGTACGTAAACGGCGGCTCGCTCATGCTTTCGGACCCTTATCCGGAACACGGCTGTCCCTTCAAGCCACACCAGGGCTATACGCTCCACCTGCAAGTCGATAACGTCGACGCATGGTGGCAACGGGCAGTGGCCGCCGGCCTGGAGATCGTGACGCCGCTGCAGGTCATGTTCTGGGGTGACCGGTGGGGGCGGCTTCGCGACGCCTTCGGCGTGCACTGGTCCTTGGGCGCTTCAGCGGAGTGACGCAAATGAAATATCTGTGTCTGGTCTACGGCGAGGAGCGGAAAATCGGTGAGATGGATGACCGCAAGTGCCTGGCAGTCGATCATGAGCTGCGCGCGCGCGGGCAATGCATCGCCTCGGAAGCCTTGGAGCCCGTCGCCACCGCGACCACGGTGCGCGTGCGCAACGGCCGCCTGTCGGTGACTGACGGTCCGTTTGCGGAGACGAAGGAGCAACTCGCTGGCTTCTATCTGATCGAGGCGCGCGACCTCAACGAGGCTATCCAGATCGCCGGCAAGATCCCGCCGGCGGAAGTCGGTTGCATCGAAGTCCGACCCCTCCGCCCGATTCGCGAGCAGCCGCGGACCGGAACACCACACGGCTGAGCGAGCGCTCGGCCGCCGGCTCGCGGCTCAATGTGCGAGCTCTACCAGCGCCAGCGCGTGCGGACGAAGTTGCAGAGTGAGGCGCGGATTGCCGGGCGCCAACCTTTCGATACGAGGCCCGGGCAGCTCCGCGGCCCGCAGCAGAAGGCGCTGCTGCTTCAGGTTGGGGAATCTCGGCTCGCCCATCGCCCTCCAGGCCGTGAGCGCGGAGCCGTGGTCACGATCGACCAGCCAGATATAGGCGCGAGGCGCGTCCGGTAGATTGCGGAACGCAAGCTGGTACGTTTTCATCTGGCCGCCGGGTCCCGGGGGCGCATAGTTCCACACGGCGATTACCAGCGTCCCGTCGGCGCGGCGCGTTACCAAAGCGGAGTCGGACGACACTGTCAATCGTTGATTGCCCAACCGGTGCAGCAATTTCAGGTCGTTGAACGAGGCCTTTGGGATATCACCCGCCGCAATCAGCCCGAAGCCGCCGTGGAACGGGCTCTTCGCGACACCGCCCTCCTCGAACACGTCGGAGAATGTCCAGTACGACATCGAATCGACCAGCCCATCGCAGGCTCGGATCGTGTTGGCAAGCCACGGCCCGATGTAAGGCGAATCGGTCACATCGACTTCGGTGCCGGTGTAGGTCGCATTGAACTCGCTGAAGATGATGGGCAGGACAGGCATCGGCGATGCCGCCACCTCCCGGTGTACCTTCCGCACCGCGCGAATGACCATGTCGCGGCGAGTTATTTTATCATGCGTACCGAAGACGTTCTCCGCCGTATCATCGCCGTAGACATGGGTCGAAACGAAATCCACCGGGACATGGTGAGTCGCGCAATATTCGATGAACGCGGTGACCCAGGCCGCCTGCGCCGTAGCCGGGCCACCCACACGCAGCCGCGGGCTCACGCTCTTCAGCGCGCGCGCCGTCAGGTCATAGAGCTGAAAATAGCTCGCCTGTTCCGGATCGCCGCCCCAGAAGGAGCCATTCGGCTCGTTCCAAACTTCAAAGTACCAGTTCGAGACCTCGGCGATCCCGTACCGCGCCACGAGATGCTCGGCGAAACGCCGCATCAGGTCGCTCCATAGCGCCCATTGCTTGGGCGGCGCCACGATGGGGTTGTACCAAAAGCCCTGGCTCTGCTGGCGTGACGCCATGTCCGGCGGCATGAAGCTCAGCTCCACGAACGGGCGGACTCCCTGTCGCAGCAGACCGTCGTAGATCTGATCGACATACGTGAAGTTGTAATCCGGCCGGCCTTGCGCATCGACGGTGTAAACGCCAACGTCACGATCGAGGATGCCGTGGAACCGCACGTAGCGGAAATCGGTCGCGCCTTTGACGGCACGCATGTCGTCGCGATAGCTGGCTCGCAAGGACAGCGTGGCGCGGCCCGATCCGAACATCTGCTCCCAGAAATGGGGAAAGGGGTGTGCAGGAGCATCGCCATCCACCACGATGTGAATGGGAGTGCGCGGCAAAGACGGCGCGGCGGCCCATCCGAGCGGCGGGACCAGGATCATGAGCAGGGCCGAGGCAGCCAATACCTTGCGGAGCGTGCGCATGGGGCAGCAGAGTACCGCGTCCAAGCGGCTGATGGAGAGAGACCGAGCCGGTGCGGTCGCAGCCTGTTATCGGTACCATATGCCGATGCGCCCCATCCGCCTCGGCGAAAACACCCTGGATCGAGGCTCGCAGCAGCTCATCCGGCCCGGCTACCGCCGCTCGCAAACGCGGATCGGCACGGTGCACTTCGGCCCGGGGGCATTTCATCGGACACACCAGGCATTCTATTTCGATCGCCTGCTGGAGACGGATGCGGCGCGTGCGATCTGCGCGGTCTCGCTCAAGACGACTTCTGTCCGCGACGCGCTAGCGCCGCAGGACGGCCTCTACACGTTGGTGGAGCTCGACGAGGCGCCGACGATGCGCGTCATCGGCGCCATTCGCGAGCTACTGGTCGCCGCCGAAAGCCCGGCGGGGGTCGAGAGCCGTCTCTGCGATCCTGACACCTCCGTGGTTACCCTGACGGTGACCGAGAAAGGCTACTGCCTCGATGGCGCCGGCGGGCTCGACCTCACGCATCCTGACATCGCCCACGACCTGAGACACCCCGGAACGCCGCGCAGTGTCATCGGCTGGCTGGTGCGCGGCCTCGAGCTGCGGCGCGCGCGCGGGCTCGCGCCCTATCTCATGATCTCCTGCGACAATCTGTCCGGCAACGGCCCGACACTGCGGCGCGCGGTGTTGGCCTTCGCGACACGGCATGATCCCGGCCTTGCCGCCTGGATCGAGCAGACGGCGCGCTTTCCGCGCACGATGGTCGACAGCATCACGCCCGCCACCGATCAGCCGCTGCGCGAGCGCGTGGCGCTGGCAACCGGCCTCGAGGACGCGTGGCCGGTCCAACGCGAGCGATTCGTGCAGTGGGTCATGGAGGAAGTAGACAGCCCCTTGCAGCCCGACTGGGCCTCCGTCGGCATCACGGTGAGCCGTGACGTGGCGGCCTATGAGCGCGCGAAGCTGCGCCTGTTGAACGGCGCGCACTCCACTCTGGCTTACCTGGGGTTGCTGGCAGGACTGCAGACCGTCGCGGAAGCCATGGCGCAGCCGGTGCTGCGCAGGTTCATCGAGCGCCTGATGATCGAGGACATAGAGCCGACGCTCACCGTGCCGCAGCCCGGTGCCCTCGCCGCCTACCGCGAGTCCATCCTGCGCCGATTCGAGAACCCGGCCATGCGACACCAGCTCGCGCAGATCGCGTGCGACGGTTCGCAAAAGCTGCCCATCCGCATCCTCGGCACGATTGCAGACGCCTTGCAGGCGGGCCGGTCGCTCGCGCGCCTGACGGTGCCGATCGCAGCCTGGATGCACTTCGTTCGCACGCGAGCCAGGGACGGTGTTGAACTCGTCGACCCTCTCACCACCCAACTCGCCGCGTTGGGCCGGCAGGTCACCGGCCACGCGAGTCAGGATTTGCCCCTGTTCTTCGCCCTGCCTGGCGTCTTTCCAGCCCCTCTGGTGCAGGAGCCGCGATTCACGCGTGTGCTCAGTGAGACCTACGAGGCACTCGCGGCTCGAGGGTCTCTCGCCAGCGTCACGGCAGCAGTGTCCGAAGCATGAGGGCGACGCCGGCTGCAGGCACTGATGCGGCAAGCCGGCATGTCGGCAGATTCCGCTGGATCATCTGCGCGCTGCTCTTCGCCGCCACGGCACTCAACTACGTCGACCGCCAGATCATCGGCATTCTGCAGCCCACCCTGGCGCAGCAGTTCCACTGGAGCGAGCTCGATTACGGCAACATCGTCTTCTGGTTCGAGGTCGCCTATGCCGTCGGGTACCTCATCTTCGGTAAGCTGATCGACCGGATCGGCGCCCGCGCCGGGTACGCCCTCGCGGTCGGAATCTGGACGGTGGCGCACGTCGCGCACGCATGGGCCAGCTCGCTCACCGACTTCATGGTGGCGCGCTTCGCCGTCGGACTCGGGGAGTCGGGCAACTTCCCGGCGAGCCTGAGGGCCGTCGCCGAATGGTTCCCCAAGCGCGAGCGCGCACTGGCGACGGGACTCGTCAACGCCGGCACCAACATCGGTGCGATCGTGACGCCGCTCATCGTGCCGGTCATCACACTGACGCTCGGCTGGCGGGCGGCCTTCGTGATCACGGGCAGTTTCACCATGGTGTGGCTGGTCGTATGGCTGGCCGTCTACCGTCCGCCCCAGCGGCATCCCCGGGTCGGCGCCGCCGAGCTCGCGCTGATCGATAGCGATCCGCCCGATTCCACAGGGTCGATCTCCTGGCGGCGGCTGCTGCGGCTGCGCGAGACGTGGGCGTATGCGCTCGGCAAATTCCTCATCGATCCGGTCTGGTGGATGTGGCTCTTCTGGCTACCCGACTTCCTGGTCAAGCGCCATCACCTCGACCTGAGAACATTCGGCCCACCCATCGTCGCGGTCTACGTCATCTCCGACATCGGCAGTATCGCCGGCGGTTGGATGTCATCACGACTACTGCACGCGGGGCTCTCTCTCAATGCGGCGCGCAAATACACCATGCTGTTGTGCGCAGTGCTGGTGCTGCCGGTCTTCGCGGCGGCCACGATCGACAGCTTGTGGGGAGCAGTCGCGATCGTGGGCCTCGCGGCCGCGGCGCACCAGGGCTTTTCCTGCAATCTCTTCACCCTGCCCTCCGATGTCTTTCCGCGCCGCGCGGTCGGCTCGCTCATCGGTATCGGCGGCACCGCCGGCGCAATCGGCGGCATGCTGCTCGCCAAGTATGCAGGCTGGGTGCTCGAGCGCTTGGGCAGCTTCAGGCCGCTATTCGCCTATGCGGGCTGCGCCTACCTGCTCGCGCTACTCGTCGTGCACCTGCTGTCGCCGCGCCTCGCGCCGGCGCGCGTTGACTGAGCACGCGGCGCAGTGTTCTGTCGCCAGGGTCACCGTGCAACGACCCGTTGCACGATCGTCTATCATCCGGGCAAATCCGTTGCGCACTTCAACACCGGCGAGTCCGCCGGCAGCTCTTCCAGCCTCTTCACCGCGTACTCGTAGCCCACCTGGATCGCCCGATCGAAGGCGTCCCAGTTGAGCATGTCGACCTCGGCGAGCGGAGGTTGGAGGATCAGGTCCGATTGTGCCCGGTGGGCGACGGTGCTCGCGTTGCTGTTGACCATGCCGGCGCGCCATAGGATCTGGAAAATGCTGGGACGTTGCCGCCGCGCCTTGATCCAACGCACGAGCTGCCAGGGTAAGGGAACGTCGATCTCGTCGGTACGCGCGGTGAAAGCCCTGTCCGCGCCACCGACATCGCAGCCGATCACCGGGCCCCGGCCGAGTTCGCGCATCACATCGACCGGGAGGTTGTTCATCGTAGCGCCGTCGACCAGCACCTCGCCCCGATACAGTACCGGCGGCAGGACTCCGGGAACGGACACGGAGGAACGCAGCCAGCGCCACAAGGTACCGCGGCGATGAACCATCGTTTGACCGGTGGTCAGGTTGGATGACACGCAGAAGAAATCGATCGGCAGATCCTCGATGGCGAGGTCGCCGAACGCTTCATAGAGACTGGCGCTCACCTTGCGGCCGGAAACGAGCGACACGAAGGGCAGCGTGTAATCGCGCAGCGGCCTGGAATCGACGAACGCGCGCCGGAAGCGTTCCTTCAGCTCATCGGTGCTCCACCGCAGCGCGACGCCGGCGCCGAGGATGGCCCCCATGCTGGTTCCTCCCACGAGATCCACCGGGACACCGGCTTCGCGCAAGGCTTTGACGACGCCGATGTGCGCGAATCCCCGCGCGCCGCCGCCCGACAGCACCAAGCCAACACCGCGGCCCGTCAACACGCGCGCCAGGCGTGAATAATCGCCAGGGGACTGCACGTGGTGATGCGGTAATTCCGGCAGGTCCGCGAGCCAGCGCGCCGCGGCGCCGGTCTCGAGCGTACTGTCGTGCAGGAGAACGAGCTCGGAGCGCTGCGGCGCCATGCTGTGGTCGTGCGGCCAGCGCAGCGCAGTCCAGCTGCCTGCTGGACTCTCCGCGCGCGCGAGCAGCAGCAACGCGTCCGCCTGGCGTACGCACAGCTTGGTCCAGCGGTCCGGAGTCGGGTCGGCGACATACACCACGTAGTCGTTGGAAGCCTCGATCTTGTTGAACCACTGGCTGGTGTGGGTCTTGGCGCGCACGCTCCAGACGAGCTCGGCGCGACCGAGCTCCGAGAGCGCCTTGACGAGCCTGCTGGCGAAGCCGCCGAAATCCACCTCCACGCTCTGCGGGAGTATGGTGAACGTGCAGGCGCCGCGGCTGCGGGCCGCCGCCGCCGGCGATTGCGACTGCGCCAGTCGATCGACCGTGAGGCGCGCGAGGCGCAGCATCGCCTCCGGCTGGCCGCGGAGCACCTCGTTGAACGCCTTCGCCGAGATCCGAGCGAGCTCGGTATCGCGCAAAGCCACCACGTCGGCGCTGCGCGGCCGGCCCGAGATCAGTCCCATCTCCCCTACCATGTCGCCCGCGGCGATGCGGGCGAGGAAGCGTCGCCGGGTGGGATCAGGGGAGAAAGCGCCGAGACAGCCGCTCAGCACCATGTAAAGCGCGTCGGCTGGGTCGCCGGCGGAGAAGAGCTTGGCGCCGCCGGGTAGCGACAGCCACTCCACGGCCGAGGCGATCTCGCGCAGCAGCGCCGCATCGAGGCCGCTGAAGATCGGCATCTCGGCGAGGAGCACCCCCAAGTCGGAGCGCAGCGTCACAGTCTCTTCGAAGGGATTGCCATCCATTCGACGGATCTCTATCGCACCCCGCGGTACGCCCCCTGTTATGTGAACGCCAGTATATCCTCGCGGCGGCGGGGATTGTCTCAGCGCTCCAGGATGGCTGTGACGCCCATCCCACCCGCGGTGCACACCGAGATCAGTCCGCGCTTGGCGGCCGGGTCGCCCGCGAGAAGCTTCGCCAGCGTGGCGACGATGCGCGTGCCGGTGGCGGCGAAGGGGTGACCGATGGCGACACTGCCGCCCTTGACGTTGAGACGGGCGCGGTCGATGGCGCCGAGCGGCGCCGCGAGGCCCAACGAATCGCGGCAGAATTCCGCCGACTGCCAGGCGGCCAGGGTACACAGCACCTGCGCCGCGAACGCCTCGTGGATCTCGTAGTAGTCGAAGTTCTGCAGCGTCAGCCCGGCATCGCGCAGCATCGCTGCCACCGCGTAAACGGGGGCCATGAGCAGGCCCTCCTTGCCGCTGGCGAAATCGACGGCCCACACCTTGCCGTAGCGCAGCCAGGCGAGCACGGGAAGCTTCCGGCGCGCCGCCCACTCCTCCGACGCCAACAGCACCGCGCTCGCCCCGTCGGTCAGAGGAGTACTGTTGCCCGCAGTGAGGGTTCCGTCGCGCGGATCGAAGCTCGCCCGCAGCCGCGCCAGCTTCTCGGGCGAGGTATCGGCGCGGATGTTGTTGTCGGTTTTCAGGCCGAGATAGGACACGACCAGATCATCGTAGAATCCCTCGCGCCAGGCGGCGGCCGCTTTCGTGTGGCTCTCGTAGGCGAGCCGATCCTGCTCCTCGCGGCCGATACCCCAGCGGTGCGCCATGAGCTCGGTGCTCTGGCCCATGGAAAGCCCCGTGCGCGGCTCGACGACCGCGGGTAACACGGGCTTGAAGTGGCGCGGCCGCAGCCGCAGCCACGGCGCCAGGCGCTGTCCGAGGGTCTTGCCGCGCGCGCTAGCGAGCAGCAACTGTTGATACGCGCGCGGGTACACGATCGGTGGATCGCTGATGGTATCGACACCGCCCGCGATGCCGCAGTCGATCTGCCCGAGCGCGATCTTGTTGCCGATGGCGATCGCCGCTTCGAGGCTCGTGCCGCACGCGCGCTGCAGGTCGAGCCCGGGCGTCTGCGGGTCGAGTCCGGACGACAGCACACACTCGCGCGTCAGGTTGTAGTCGCGTGAATGCTTGATCACCGCGCCGGCGGCAACATCCCCGAGCCGCACGCCGGCAAGCTCGTGGCGTTCCACCAGGGCGCGAAAGACGGCCGTGAGCATTTCCTGGTTGCCGACCGTGGCATACGCCGTGTGCGCCCGGGCGAACGGGATGCGCACACCGCCCACGATCGCGACGCGCCGCACTGTTGTGCCGACGAGCATGGAACCTCCAGTGGACATGCCCCGGAACCCGGGAAGGACTGCCCCGATCCGCCTACGCTACCACTGCTCGCCCGGCCGAGGCCACGTATTCGCTGGGGAAACGGCGAGTGGCAGTATGGCGCCCGCGGGCGGTATTCTGCCACGCTCGATCAGCATCACTGCGAAGGGTGTCCCCGCCATGGGTGATTACACGACCCTCATGGCCCGCGACGGCCATGAGTTCCAGGCCTATCTCACCGCCCCCTCCGGCCGCCCCCGGGGCGCGGTCGTGGTGCTGCAGGAGATCTTCGGAGTCAACCGCCACATCCGCGCAGTGACCGACGGCTTCGCGGCGGAGGGTTACACCGCGATCGCCCCCGCGCTGTTCGACCGGATCCGCCGCGGTATCGAGCTCGGCTACGACGATGCTGGGCGCGACGAAGGACGCGGCTATGTGCAGCAGCTCAAGCCCGACGAGACGCTGAAGGACGTGGCGGCCGCTGTGGCGGTCGTCAGGCATTCCGGCCGCGTCGGCACCGTAGGCTACTGCTGGGGCGGGGGGCTCTCCTACCGCGCGGCATGTGAGCTGCCCATCGCCTGTGCGGTCGTCTATTACGGCAATCCCCGGGACACCGGCCGGACGCCCAGGTGCCCGGTCATGTATCACTTCGGCTCCGCCGACAAGAGCATCCCGCTGGATCAGGTCGAGCGGCTGAAGGCCGCGAACCCGCAGGGCATCTTCTACGTGTACGACGGCGCGGGTCACGGCTTCAACTGCGATCTGAAACCGAGCTACGACGCGGCCGCCGCCGCGCTCGCCCGCCAGCGCACCCTCGAGTTTCTCGCGCGCCGGCTGGCCGGTGAGAACCGCGCGCGCCCGGACGAAGAACGGGAGAGCGAGTGATGTTGCAACTGAAGGATTCCACGTTGCTGCGCCAACAGGCCTATGTCGACGGCGCGTGGGCGGATGCCGACAGCCGCGCCACCCGTGAGGTCGCGAATCCGGCGACCGGCGAGCGGCTCGGCACCGTTCCAGACATGGGAGCGGCCGAGACCCGGCGCGCCATCGAGGCGGCAGCCAAGGCGTTCCCCACCTGGGCCGCGAAGACGGCCGGGGAGCGCGCCAGGGTGCTGCGTCGCTGGTACGACCTGATGATGGCGAATCAGGACGATCTCGCCGTGCTCATGACCGCGGAACAGGGCAAGCCGCTGGCCGAATCGAAGGGCGAGATCGCCTACGCGGCGGCCTTCATCGAGTGGTTCGCCGAGGAAGGCAAGCGGCTTTACGGCGATGTGATCCCGGGCCACCAGGCCGACAAGCGCATCCTGGTGCTGCGGCAACCCGTGGGCGTGGTAGCCGCGATCACACCCTGGAACTTTCCCGCGGCCATGATCACCCGCAAGGCAGGACCCGCGCTCGCGGCCGGCTGCACCTTCGTGTGCAAGCCCGCGTTGCAGACGCCATACTCGGCGCTCGCGATGGCGGACCTGGCCGCGCGCGCCGGCCTCCCCCCCGGCGTCCTCAACATCGTGACCGGTGACAACGCCGTCGAGATCGGCGGCGAGATGACTTCCAACCCCGCGGTGCGCAAGCTTACCTTCACCGGCTCCACGGCAGTCGGCAAGCGCCTGATGACGCAGTGCGCAGGCACGCTGAAGAAGCTGTCCCTGGAGCTCGGGGGCAATGCCCCGTTCATCGTGTTCGATGATGCGGACCTCGATGCGGCGGTGACGGGCGCGCTCGCGAGCAAGTACCGCAATACCGGTCAGACATGCGTGTGCGCCAACAGGCTGCTGGTGCAGAGCGGCGTGTACGAAGCATTCACGCGCAAGCTGGTGGACGCGGTCGGCAGGCTTCGCGTCGGCAACGGCCTCGAGGGGCCGACCGATCAGGGACCGCTCATCGATCGCAAAGCGCTGGCGAAGGTCGAGCAGCACATTGCGGATGCGGTGGCGAAAGGCGCGCGCGTCGTGCACGGCGGCAAGCGCCATGCGCTCGGAGGCACGTTCTTCCAGCCGACCGTGGTCACCGACGTCACCGCGGAGATGTTGGTCGCGAGGGAAGAGACCTTCGGGCCCGTGGCACCACTGTTTCGCTTCCAGACCGAGGCCGACGCGATCCGCATGGCGAACGCCACGGAATTCGGCCTCGCGGCCTACTTCTATACGCGCGACCTCGCGCGCTCCTGGCGGGTCGCGGAGGCCCTGGAATATGGCATCGTCGGGCTGAACACCGGCATCATCTCGACCGAAGTGGCACCCTTCGGCGGCATCAAGGAATCCGGCATGGGCCGCGAAGGCTCAAAATACGGCATCCTCGATTACACCGAGCTCAAGTACCTGTGCACGGGAATTGGGTGAAGCGGGGCACTTCCCTGTGCCTATGCCGCGCGGTATAAGGTTTTCTGATCCCCATGCGCTACATCAGCTCCCCCGACTTCCACCGCGATTCCGCCGAGCGGATCGGTATCCTGCTGGTTAACTTCGGCACCCCGGCAGCGCCGGAGCCGCGGGCCGTGCGCCGGTTTCTGGCGCGGATGCTGTCCGATCCGCGGGTGGTGGAGATGCCGCGGGCGCTGTGGCTGCCCATCCTTCACGGCCTCATCCTGCCGCTGCGGCCGCGGCGGGTCGCGCACAAGTACCGCGCGATCTGGTCACAGTCCGGCTCGCCGCTGCGCGACCTGAGCGAGCGGCTGCGCGCGCAGCTGACCAGCACGCTGGCGCAGCGCATGCTGGCGCCGTTCTCGGTGGAGCTCGGGATGCTTTACGGCGACCCGAGCGTGCCGGAGGGGCTTGCCCGTCTGCGCGAGTCGGGAGCACAGCGCATCCTGGTGGTGCCACTCTTTCCGCAGTACTGCGGCGCCACCACCGGCGCGGTCTACGACCAGGTGACGGCGGAGCTCAGGCGCTGGCGCTGGCTGCCGGAGCTGCGCTTCATCGCCGAGTATCACGATCAGCCGGGCTACATCGATGCGCTGCGCGCGACCATACAAGAGCATGGGCGCGAGCACGGCCCGACGCGGCATCTGTTGATTTCCTTCCATGGCATCCCCGAGCGCTACTTTCACAACGGCGACCCTTACTTCTGCAAATGTCAGAAGACTGCGCGCCTCCTCGCCGAGGAGCTGATGCTGCGCGACGGTGAGTGGAGTGTCAGCTTCCAGTCGCGCTTCGGGCCGGCGGCATGGCTGAAGCCCTACACGAGCGAGGTGCTGGCGCAGCTTCCCGAGCGCGGCGTACGCACCGTGAGCGTGGTCTGTCCGGGTTTCGCGGTCGACTGCCTGGAGACACTGGAGGAGATCGGTATCGAGAACCGCGACCGGTTCCTGCGCGCCGGCGGGGAGCGCTTCGATTACGTGCCGGCGCTCAACGACCGCCCCGAACATGCGCGCTTTCTCGCGAGCCACGTCGCCCGGCACTGCCAGGGATGGGCGTCGTTGGATTGGCCCGAAGTCGCCTACGGCGGCTCCGGTGGCCAGGCCATTGACCGCACTTGATTGGCCGCTTCCTCGAGATTGGGATAGCCACGACGGACGTCCGGGCGTCGGTCGAGTTCTACGAGCGGCTCGGCTTCACTCAGGCGCGGACCGGCGATACCTGGCCGCATCCGTACGGCGTGCTCACCGACGGGCGCGTCTACATCGGACTGCACCAGAGTCGGCTCGACTCCCCCGCCCTGACGTTCGTGCGCCCCGGAATCGCGGATCACCTGGCCACGCTCGAGCGAATGGGCGTCGAGCCCGCGACGGTCAACATCGGCGGCGAAGTGTTCAACGAAGTCGGCTTTCGCGATCCCGCCGGCCAGCCCGTGCGGCTGCTCGAGGCGCGGACCTACTCGCCGTCGGACCGCTCCGCGCTCGAGCCGTCCCGCTGCGGCCCATGCCACGGTTTGAGCATGCCGGCGACCGACTTCGACCCGGTCCGCGGCTTCTGGGAGGCCCTCGGTTTCATTGCGGGCGAGCCACAATCGCACCCCTATCCCCATCTGCCTCTGTCGCGGGAGGGCCTCGAGCTGGCCTTGCACCGGCCGCAGCTCGGCGCCGAGCCGCTGCTCGTCTTTCGGGACCCGGCCATGCCGGAGCGAATCGCGCTTCTGCGGGAGCTGGCGCTCTGCCCGGTCGAGCCTCCGCCGCGAGGGCTCGATAAGCGCAGCAATGCCCTGCTCAGGGCGCCAGAGGGCACCGCGCTGTTGCTGCTCCACGATCCTGCCGCCGATTGAACCCCAGCCGCCGGCGGATGAACGCACGCGCCATGATCATCTGTCTCCCCCCCGGCATATGTCCTCGGCCGTCGCCACCCCTTAAGCTCTGCCGATGACCCTAAGGAACACGTCAGCCCGCTGGGGCGCAGTATCCCAGCTCCTCCATTGGCTCATCGTCGCGCTGATCGCCATCCAGGCCACCCTGGGGCTCACGGGACGCCTGCTGCCGCTCGGCGTGGAGAAGCTGGCGGTGCTGGCGCGCCACAAGTCGATCGGTATCACCATTCTCGGGCTCGCCGCGCTGCGCCTGCTCTGGCGCTGGCTCAACCCCACTCCGCCGTTGCCGTCCAACCTGGCGCCCCACGAGCGCTTCCTGGCGCGTTGCACGCACGCGGCGCTTTATGTGCTGCTCTTCGCCATGCCCCTCACCGGCTGGATCATGTCGTCGGCGCGCGGCTTCCCCGTGAGCTGGTTCAACCTCTACCAGCTGCCTGATCTGGTGCCGAAGAGCACGGCACTCTACGACGCGATGGTGACGACCCACGCGGCGCTCGCGATTGCCCTGACGGTCACAGTCGGGCTGCATATAGCGGGCGCACTCAAGCATCATTTCGTGCTCAAGGACGATACGCTGCGGCGGATGCTGCCTTTCGGGCGAATGACGCTCGCTGTCGCGGCCGCCGCGATGCTCGCGCCCGCAGCTGCGCGCGCGGCCGGGCCGACGTACACGGCGGTTGCGGCGCAAAGCTCGCTGAGCTACGCGTTCACCCAGGCGGGGGCGGAGAACCGGGGCCGGTTCAAGTCCTTCGCCGTCAGCTTCGATCCTGGCGCCAACCGCCTCGATGTCGTGGTGGACATGCGGTCTTACGATACCGGCGACCAACAGCGTAACGACACCCTCGGAGGCAAGGATTTCTTCGACGTCGCGCAGTACCCGCAGTCACGCTTCAGCGCCAGCCGCATCGCGAAGACGGCCGCGGGTTACGAGGCGATAGGCTCTCTCACACTGCGAGGTGTCACTCACAATATCGCCATTCCGTTCACGTGGCGCACCGCCGTCGTGCAGGGTCGCACAGTCGGTTATCTCGCGGGACAGGCGGCCCTGCAACGCCTCGATTTCGGTGTCGGCCAGGGACAGTGGCAGTCGACGGACTGGGTGGGCAACAAAGTAACAGTCAGTTTCTCGCTGACGTTGACCGCAGGTCGGTAAGCGGCCAAATCAGGAAGGCCTGGCATGGAGCTTCGAGGTGCAGAGGTCGTAGATCGATGCCATCAGCACCTGCACGGAGTGTGTCATGGCGATCTCGATGCCCTTCAACGCCGCCTCCTTGATGGCGCCGGTCAGCAGGTCGAGCTGCTCAGCGGAAAGGTTCTCCGGCAGTTTCGTGGTGATCTGTACACTCGGGACTTCCTCCACGATCTGTCGCAGTATCGTGTAGACACAGTCAGCCTTGGCGCGCATCAGCGATTCATCGTCGCCGAACAGCGACCCTATGGCGACGAGGCCATCGACCGTCTTCGCCCGGGTCTGTTCCCACTCGCGCTCCGTGCCGAAGGCCACATGTATGACCTCACCCATGACTTGCTCTCTCAATCTCTTCCGGCGGGAGACCCGACGCAAGTTCCGTGCCGTGTCTCCGGTTGCAGCACCAGCCGCATGCCCATCGCCTTCAGCAAGGCCGCTGTGCTCCGCAGCTCCGGATTGCCGCGCCGACATAACGTGCGATAGAGCGAGTCCGCGCTGAGCTCCACTTTTTCCGCCAACTTCGGACCCCCGGAGGCGTGCGCGATGCGACCGAGCGCGGCCGCCAACTCCTCCGGGCCGGCGTCTTCCAGCATTGCGTTGAGATAGGCCACGGCGAACTCGTAGCGCGCCTGCGGCGAGATCGGCGTGGACGAGCGGTTCTTTCTGCGAGCCATCTGCGACACTCCTCCAGTAACGACGATGGGCAGCCTAGCCCCGCGCTGCAGCGCGGGAACAGGGGGCGTTTGGCACGCGTTTGCGCAGATTTGCGGACTTTCCCGCGGACTGGCCCCAATTTATACTGCGCCGACGGCCGGGTAGGCCACATAAGCACGGGGAGCCGCCACCCCGCAAGAAGTCAGGACCTTCCATCCCGATGCCGACCGACAACACTGCAGCCTCCGGAGCTCCGCGTCCGACCGTCTTCCTCAGCTACGCCTCCGAGGATCGACGCGCGGCACAGCTCATTCGGGACTCTCTGCCGGCCTACGGGATGGAAGTGTGGTACGACGAGAGCGATCTGGCCGGGGGCGATGCGTGGGATCAGAAGATCCGCCGCCAGATTCGCGAGTGCGACTACTTCATGCCCGTCATCTCCGCACATACCGAGGCGCGCCACGAGGGGTACTTCCGGCGGGAGTGGCGCCTGGCCGTCGAGCGGACGCTGGACATGGTCGACGACCACGTATTTCTGCTGCCTGTCGTCATCGACAACACCGCCGAGGCGGGCGCGCGCGTTCCGGACAAATTCCGCGCGGTGCAGTGGCTACGCCTTCCAGACGGACAGTCGACCGCGGCGCTCGAGGCGCTCTGCCGCCGACTGGTGTCGGGTGAGATCTCAGCGCCTTCGGCCGGCGAGCGCCCGCGCCCGCCGCGGGGGCCCGCGGCCTCACCGCCAGTCAAGACCGACGGCCCGGCGGCACGAGAGCTGCCCCCATTCCCGCGCGAGGAACCGGGACAGCGGCTCCGCTTCTGGTTCCAGGTCGCGGGCTGGGCTCTGCAGTCGGCGTGGGTCGCTTTCCAGCGTCTGCCGCGCTGGCTGCGCATCGTCATCTACCTGTGGATCGGGATCCTGCTCGTGTCGCGCTGCAGTGATTCGCACGATCGCCCGCATGCTGACAATCCGCCGCGGATTTCCTCCACGCAGGAGCAACAGCTGAAGCAGCTCGCGGCCAGCCATCCCGGCAACTGGACCGCGGCCGATACGGCGCACCTCATCGCCCAGATCGCGAAGGAGGTCCCGGCTGAGGCCCTCGATGATGCGTCCGCCTCTCCGGTGCTCGCTATTCCCTTTGCCGCGCCGGCGGCAGATCCCAGCGCGCAGAAGTTCGCCGGCTCCGTCTTCACGCAGTTATACGGCCGGCTCGCGCTTGCCCGTCACGGACACGTGGCGCTGGCCGACCAGCCGGTACCAACCCTGGATGCGGCGGCCGCGCTGGCACAGGGGCACGCGCATGACTCGAGCTACGTCGTCTATGGCGCGGTAGCGGGAGGCGCGTCCGATCGACAGCTCACGGTCAAGATCATCAGCGCCGATGACGGCTCGGTGTTGTGGTCGAGATCGTATCCCGTGACGAGCGACGATCCCACCGGCATCGCTGCTGAAATCAGCGCGCACGTACCGACCAGCGACGACGACTGAACCGGGACACCATCATCCGATGCCGATCGCTAGCGGTCGGTTCGGATCACCAGAGCGTGGATGTTGGCGGTGCGCAGTTGCGCGCGGACTCGAGTCAGCGCCGCATCGCTCAGCGGACCGATCCGCACCCGGTTCCAGGTGCTCGAGCCTTCCACGATGCGTTGCACCTGCGCGGATATTCCTGCGCGCGCAAGCCGGTCGCGGACTTCATCGGCCTCCGTGGGGCTGCGATAGGATCCTATCTGTACCACGTAGGAGGGACCGGAGCTTGCCGTGCGCTCCGGCGCAGTTGTCGCGGCTGGCGGCGTGGTACCGGCCGGATGATCATCGCCGTGAGAGACCGGGACCTTGAAGCTCGGCAGCATACGGTAGAAGTCGTAGCGTTGAGCCTGCGCGCCTCCCGGTGCCGATGCCGACTGCGGCGACGAGGCGGAGCCGGTAGGGCTCGCCGGGTCGGGGTTGTCGGACGAGGTATCGTCGTCCGCTGCCGGTGCGTGGGGCGCCTTGCTCTGTGCGTCGGCGCCCGCACCCATGCGCGACGATGCCGTGGCGTGTTGATGCGCGTGAGCACCCGCGATCAGGAAAGCGGCGCTCGCCAGCACGGCGCCCACCAGAACACCGAGACCGAACTCCTTGAGTCTCGCGGCGCTCGAGCTGCGGGACGACCGCTTGTAATCGCGCGTGGTCAGCCGGGGCATGCTGAGGACTTACATGCTCTCCGGCGCGGAGACGCCGAGCAGTCCAAGGCCGTTGCGGATCACCTGCTGCACGCCGAGCACCAGCGCCAGGCGCGCATTGCGCGCGCTGGAATCGGTGACGATGAACTGCTCGGCGTTGTAGTAGGTGTGGAAGGTGTTGGCCAGGTCGCGCAGGTAGTGGACGATGGCATGGGGCGCGCGGTTCAACGCCGCCTGCTCCAGCACTTCCGGATAGCACACCAGTGACCCGAGGACCGTCTGCTCGTGCGTGCCGGTCAGAAGCGACACGCCGGCGAGTCCTGCGGCGCGGTCGAATGACAAGCCGCGGGCGGCGAGCTGCTTCATGACGCTCGCGACGCGGGCATGGGCGTACTGGATGTAGTACACGGGATTCTCGTTGGTGCGCGACTTGGCGAGCTCGAGGTCGAAATCGAGCGGCTGCTCGTGGCTGCGCATCAGATAGAAGAGGCGGCAGGCATCGTTGCCGACCTCCTCGCGCAGCTGGCGCAGCGTCACGAACTGCGCCTCACGCTTGCCCATCGGCACTTTCTCGCCGCCGCGGAACAGGCTGACGAATTGAATCAGGTTGACCTCGAGACAGTCGCCGGGCTCTCCCATGGCCGTCAGCCCCGCCCGCACTCGCGCCACGTACCCGTGGTGATCGGCGCCGAGCACGTCGATCAGACGTTGAAATCCGCGCTCGCGCTTCTCCAGGTGGTAGGCGATGTCCGAGGCGAAGTAGGTTTTCTGCCCGTTCTCGCGTACCACGACGCGGTCCTTCTCATCGCCGAACTCGGTGGCGCGGAACCAGGTCGCTCCATCCTTGGAGTAGAGCCGCGACTCGCGCTCGAGCCGCGCGAGCGCGCGGTCGATGGCGCCGCTCCTCTCCAGCTCGCGCTCGGAATACCAGCGCTCGAAGCTCACTCCGAACCGGTCGAGATCCTCGCTGATGTCCGCGAGCATCTCCATCAGCGAGCTCTCGAGGATGAGGTCGAATCCGTCCGCTCCGATCAGCTCACGTGCGCGCGCGATCAGCGCATCGATATAGATCTCTTTGTCTCCCACCGGCGCGTCCGCCGGCAAGCCGGCCAGCGCTGTTGCCGCGGGACGCCTCAGCTTCTCCCCCTCCGCGGTGAGAACCTTCTGCGCCAATGCTCGGACGTAGTCACCGCGATATCCGTTCTCCGGAAACGGCAGCGTCTCACCGCAGGCTTCCAGGTACCGTATCCAGGCGCTCACCGCAAGAATATCGACCTGCCGTCCGGCGTCGTTGATGTAGTACTCGCGCGAGACTTGGAATCCGACGGCAGCCAGGATGTTGGCCAGCGTGGCTCCGTACGCGGCTTGACGTCCGTGTCCAACGTGCAGTGGCCCGGTCGGATTGGCGGAGACGAACTCGAGCAGTACCCGCTCGCCGCGGCCGAGACTGCCATCGCCCTCGCTGCGGCCGTAGCGCTCGCCACGCTCGTGGATCACGGTCAGCTCGCGGCCGTAAGCCTCGGGCGTCAGGAAGAAATTGATGAAGCCGGCGCCCGCGATCTCCGTGCGCGCAACCAGGGGGCTCGGCGGCAGGGCGGCGATGATCCGCTGCGCCAGCTCCCGTGGCTTGCAACCGGCGGCCTTCGCGAGGCGCAGCGCCGCGTTGGTCGCAAAATCGCCATGCTGCGCGTCGCGGGTGCGCTCGACCGTCAGCGCCCCGGGCGCCGGCGGCTCGGGTAGCACGCTGCCGACGAGCGAATTGACTGCGCTCGCAAGGAGTTGCTCGATTTCCTGCTTCAAGAGCTAAACGATCCACGAAGTAATGAATCGTGAATCTTACCTGATCCGGCTATCAGAAAATCTCAATGGGATCGACGTCGAGCACCCAGCGAACGCGGCGCCCGCTGGGCAAGGACTCGAGCACGGGCAGCCATGCATCGAGGAAGCGGTGCAGTGCCGCGCGATCCGCACTCTCGACCAGCAATTGCGCGTGGTACCGGCCCGCGCGCTTCGCCATGGCCGCTGGAGCGGGGCCGAGAAGGCGAATTGCGCGCGCCTCCGTGCGGCCGCCAGCGGCGCGCAGGTCTTCGGCTGACTTGCGTGCCTCCGTCAGGAACGCCAACGCAGCCTCCGCCGTTTTCGCGGAATCACGCACGGCCGCCAGTCGGCTGAAGGGCGGCCACGCAGCCTGGCTGCGCTCGGCCAGCGCCACGTGGGCGAAGCCGTCATACCCCTCCGCCAGCAGGCTGCGCAGCAGAGGATGATCCGGGAATTCCGTTTGGATGAGCACCTCGCCGGCCTTCTCGCCGCGACCTGCGCGGCCGGCGACCTGCACGATGGTCTGCGCGAGTCTCTCGGGCGCGCGAAAGTCGGTGCTGAAGAAGCCCTGGTCCGCGTTCAGCACGACGACCAGTGTTACGTTGGGAAAGTCATGTCCCTTCGTCACCATCTGTGTACCGACCAGAATGCGCGCTTCGCCCGAAGCCATCCTGCGCATCGCCTCTTCCATGTCGCCGCGGCGCCGCACCACGTCGCGATCCAATCGCAGACACGGCATGCCGGGGAAGAGCGCCGCCAGCGTCTCCTCGATCCGCTCCGTGCCCTGACCGACCGCCTTGACCGCGAACCCGCATTGCGGGCAGCGCTCGGGCAGCGGGGTGTCGGCCCCACAGTGATGACAGCGCAGCCGCGCAGCCGCGAGGTGCACGGTGAGCCGCGCGTCGCAGTCACGGCAGGGCGCGAGCCAGCCGCATGCGGTGCAGAGGAGTGTTGGCGCATAGCCGCGCCGGTTGAGGAACACGAGCACCTGGCCACCGGCCGCCAGGTGCCGCTCGATGGCCTGCACCGCCGGCGTTGAGATGCCGGCACGCACGGCGCTCGATCGCAGATCGATCAGCGACAGCCGCGGTGGCAGCGCCGCGGCCGCCCGGCGAGTCAGCAACAGGCGCGTGTATCGGCCGCTGGTGACGTTCTGCAGCGTCTCGAGCGCAGGGGTCGCGGATCCCAACACGACGGGCACGCCGGCGCGCTGCGCGCGCACGACGGCCAGGTCGCGCGCGGAATAGCGAAAACCTCCCTCGTGCTGTTTGAAGGACGTGTCGTGCTCTTCATCGACGACGATGACGCCCAGATCCGGCACGGGGGCAAACACCGCGGAGCGGGTGCCGAGAACGATCCGCGCACGCCCGCTGAAGGCCTCCCGCCAGGCGAGCAGCCGCTCGTGATCGGTGAGGGCCGAGTGCAGCACGGCCAGCGGCACGGCGAACCGCCTGCGGAATCGGTCCACCAGCTGCGGCGTCAGGCCGATCTCCGGTACGAGGACGAGGGCGCTGCGGCCGAGCCGCAGGGCGCGCTCGGTCACGCGCAGATAAACCTCCGTCTTGCCGCTGCCCGTGACGCCGTGCAGCACGAAGCCGGCGAAGGCGCCCAGCGACTCGCAGACTCTGTCGATGGCCAGACGCTGCTCGTCGTTCGGCTCGGGGCCCGGACTCACCTCGAGCGCCGCCGCGGTCGGCGCAGCGCCGCTGGCCGGAACCCACTCGATGCTGGTCACCCAGCCGCGAGCGATGAGCGCGCGCGCCGCTTCCCGCCATGATCCCAGCTTCTCGTCGAGCTCGGCGGCCGTGAGGCCGGCCGCCAGTGGGCTCGGATCTGCCGTGCCGGGGGCTGCGCCGTCGCTCGGGATCAGCGCCGCCAGCAGCTGCCTCTGGCGCGGCGCGCGCCGCGGCTCGCCTCCGGTGAGGGCTTCCCGGCCTGCCGGGGTGGCGATCCAGCGCGGTTCGGCAGAATCGATCGCGGCGCCTAGCCGCAGGGCCTTGGGCAACGCGGCGGCCAGGACTTCGCCGATCGGATGATGGTAGTAGTCCGCCGCCCACCCCAGCAGGGCAAGGGTGGCAGGGTCGAAGATCGGCTGCGGGTCCAGCCTCTCCAGCACGGTCTTCAGCCGCTCGTCGGGCAGCTCAGAGCTGGCTGCCGTCTCCATGGCTACGCCGATGAGCCGGCGCTGACCAAATGGCACCCGGACCCGCGTGCCAGCCACGATGGCACCGTGGCCGGCCGGGTCGGCGCGATAGTCGAAAAGGCGCCTGAGCGGCGTGGGCAGCGCCACGCGGACGACGGGGAGGGAATTCATGAGCCTAGATAAATCAGAGACTTACGCGCGCAGTAGCCTCGGTCAACCGTACCCGTCGCAGCCGCGTTGTACCTGTCATGCCAGAGTTTGCTACGCTCGCGCCGCCTTATAGCATGCCGGGTGCCTCTTACGGCGACGTGGACCTGTCGGATTCTTCCAGCAATGCGCGCGGCAGAGCGCTCAGCCAGTTTCTGGCAGGCGTCGAGGTGCGCGCGTTCAAGATCGCTCAAGCAGCGTTGCGACACGAGGATGACGCGCTCGACGCCGTCCAGGACGCCATGTTGCAACTGGCGCGTGCCTACTCGGACCGGCCCGCCGAGGAATGGAAACCCCTCTTCTACCGGATTCTAGAGAACCGTATCCGCGACATGCAGCGCCGGCGGACGGTGCGCAACCGCGTGATGTCCTGGTTGCCGTTTCGGTCGGACTCCGACGAGGATGAGCCGGACCCCATCGCGGAGGCCGCCAGCGAGGATCCGCCGCCGATGCGGCGGCTGGAGATCGCGGAAGCCATGGAGGCGTTGGAGAAGGCGCTCGGGGCCCTGCCCAGGAGGCAGCAGCAAGCGTTTATGCTGCGCACGATGGAAGCGCTCGACGTAGCGCAGACGGCGCGCGCCATGGGATGCTCAGAGGGCAGCGTCAAGACACATTACTTTCGCGCGTTGCAGACATTGCGCGCGCAGCTCGGGGACCTCTACACATGAGCCGGGACTTCAACGGCAGCACCGATTTCGAGCGCCGGCTGCAGGCTCTTCTCGAGGAGAGCGTGCAGAGCGTCGGCGGCCGCGCTCGCTCACGTTTGACTCAGGCGCGACACGCGGCGCTCGCCGAGGCGGCGCGGAGCGGCGGTTGGCAGCGGCCACTGCGTGCGCTGGCATGGAGCCGACCACGGCTGCTCTGGATGCCGGCCGCGGGCGCAATGGCTGCCGCGGTGTTGGTTACCTTCGTGCTCTGGCCGCATGCGCCCCAGGGATACCCCGCAGTCGAGGCGAGTCCCACCAACGTGGAAGACCTGGATCTCGTCGCCGATCACGAGGGGATGGACCTCATGCAGAGCGGCGATGGGCAGTTCTACGAGTGGGCGATGGCGCAGGCCGACGATGGCGATCAGCCGGCCGGGTCCGGCCCTGCGGGTCAGGGCAAGGCGCGCGGCGATGAGAACGCTGGGGCCAACACGAACCAGAACAGCGGCTGAGATGCGCGTCGCGCGCCGTATCGGAATCGCGGTCGTGGCGGCGGCCTTCGCCGCCGGGGCAGCCATCGGGCGTGCCGGCGATCCGCCGCAGGGGGCTGCGACTGTTCCTGGTCCGGGTCTGTTGGAATTTCTGGGAGGCGCGGATCCCGCGAGCGATTCGACGCAACCCGATGATGGCAGTTGGCTCGCATATCTGTCGCAGATCGACATCGGCAAGGTAGCCAAGGCGTCACAGGCATCACCGGCACCGCAAGTGCCGGGGCAGACGAAGCCGGCAGGCTCAGCGCCTGCCGCCGACAAGCCGGGTGGGTAAGGTGTTCGAAACGATGATCAACGCGCGCAAGGCGCCGATGCTCGCGCTGCTGCTGCTGGCGGCAGCGCCGACGTGTGCCCTGGCGCAGCCCCCCCCCCAGAGTCCGCAGAGCGTCGGGGGGCAGCCGCCCGCTGTGGTCTCGCAAGGGCCGGCTGTGGCGCCCGCCGCCGTTCCCTGGTCGAGTCTGTCACCGCGGCAACAGCAGTTACTCGGATCGCTCTCCGATCGCTGGGGATCACTCCCCCCGGCCCGCCAACAGGCGCTCGCGCGCGGCAGCCAGCGCTGGCTCAACATGAGCCCGCAGCAGCGCACGCTGGCGCGCCAGCGCTTCCAGCAGTGGCGGCGGCTCAGTCCGCAGCAGCGGCAGATGCTGCGCCAGCGATGGCAGAGTTTCAAATCTCTGCCGTCGCAACAACAGCAGGCGATTCGCCAGAGCTACCGCCAGTTCCAGCACCTGCCGCCCTGGCGGCGCCGTATGCTGCGGCGGCAATGGCAAAGGGCGACGCCCGCGCAGCGGCAGCAGATGATGCGGCGCACCTGGCAGAAGAGACGCCAGCAGACGATGCAGATACAGCGCTTCCCGATGATGCGACCGCGCGGACCGAGACCTTAGTCGTTAGTTGGTTGCCGCCGCTCTGACCGGAATCGGTATTGCGCAGACGCTCACGTGCCCGGCAGGCACTTTGAACCAGGGTCCCCGTCGGTTGCGGAGGGACTCCACGTATTGAGTGAAGGTCGGCGTGTCGGTGCGCAGCACCTCGAGCGGCGTACGCTTCCCGGCAGGCAGGTCCGCCGCGATCCGCACCGACTGAATCCGCACCCACTGGCGGCGGTCCGTGTAAACGCCCAGTGGACCGTTGCCTCGCGGCAGCGTTGCGAGCAGCGGCATCCCCTCCACGACGCGCCCGATCATCGTGGTATTACGGTCCCACTGCCTCTCCGGGCCGCCGATGACCGTATAGAGGGCGGTGCCACCGCCGCTGTCGACATTGTTACCACGCGCGGCGCCCACCATGCCGTAGCAGTTGACCAGCCACGTGCGGCCGAACACCGGATCGCGAGCTGCGGGGAAGCTGTCGGAGAACCCGACCTGCGGGGCGTAGGTGTCAGGGTCCGGGAGCGCAGTGAAGGGCAAGTTGCGCGACGGCCGCTCGAACTCGGCCGGCACCATGCGCCTGGCCAGGCCTACCGATTTGCGGCCGGTCGGGTCCCCCCATTCCACCACGGCGTCGTCCTGCACGCGGAAAATGGGCAGGCCGTTGAAGAAGCCCTGCCGCACCAGGTTCCTGATGTTGGCGACATAGCGGGGTGCAAACCGGGGCGCTAGCTCGATGACGACCCGGCCCTGCGGCAGTGTTATATAGAGAGTATCGTCGGGATCGAGCGCACGCCACGCCGATGCAGGCGCGCTCGCGAGCATCGCGTCGGGTGTCGGCGCGGCGTGGGCGTGGAGCCCCTGCACGGAGGGCGGTGTGTTGTAGGCCGCATCCTGGGCATGGCATGGGAGTGCGGCGAGACCCGCCAGGGCCAGGCCCATTGCAAGCGCATTCCGCACTATTCACCTCCGTCTCAGCCGACCGCCTTCACCGCCTGGATGAGTTCCGCGCCGGCCTTCTGCGCATCGCCGTAGAGCATCCGGGTATTGTCGAGATAGAAGAGCGCATTCTCGATGCCCGAGAATCCGGCGCCCTGGCCCCGCTTGATGACTATGACATTTTTCGCGCGGTCGGCGTTCAGGATCGGCATGCCGTAGATCGGGCTCGACTTGTCGGTGCGGGCGACCGGGTTGACGACGTCATTGGCGCCGATGATGAGGGCGGCATCGGCGGTCTCGAACTCCGCATTGATCTCATCGAGATCGGCGATCAGATCGTACGGTACGCCGGCTTCCGCGAGCAGTACGTTCATGTGCCCAGGCATGCGGCCAGCGACCGGATGGATCGCGAATTTCACCGTCACGCCGCGTTCGATGAGCTGCTGGCACAGCTCCCAGATCTTGTGCTGCGCCTGGGCGACCGCCATGCCGTAGCCGGGCACTACGATCACCTTCTGCGCAAACGCGAGCATGACACCGACGTCGGAAGCCTCGATCGGCTTGAGGCTCCCCGTGACGGTGCCGGCGGGCCCCGCCCCCGTATCGCCGAAGCCGGAGAAGAGCACGTTGGCGAGCGAGCGGTTCATCGCCCTCGCCATGAGCTGTGTGAGCAGCGTGCCGGCCGACCCGACGACAGTGCCGGCAACGATCATCGCCGCGTTGTGCAGCACGAACCCATCGAGACCGACCGCAAGGCCGGTGAGTGCGTTGTAGAGCGAGATCACCACCGGCATATCCGCGCCGCCGATCGGCAGCGTCATGGTGACACCGAGGATCAGCGCTAGGAGGAAGAGCGCGGTAACGACGTGCGGGGAATCATTGAAATGTCCTGCCAGGAGCACCGCGTGCACCAGGGCCGCGGCCAGCAGCAGGATGTTGAGCACCTGTTGCCCGCGGAACCGAAAGCTGCGCTTGATGAGCCCCTGGAGCTTGCCGAAGGCGATGGCGCTGCCGCTGAAGGATATCGCGCCGATCAGGCCGCCTACGACGGCAAGGGTCGCCGCTCCGTAGCCGTCCGCCCCGCCGCGGTAGAGCTCCACGGCGGCGATGGCCGCGGCGGCGCCGCCGCCCATGCCGTTGTAGAGCGCAATCATCTGCGGCATGTCGGTCATGGCGACGCGCTTGCCGCTCCACCAGGCGAGGACCGCGCCGACCAGGATGGCTGCACCGATGAGCGGGAAGTTGGTCATCCCCGGGTAAGCGAAGGTGACCAGCGTCGCCACGAGCATGCCGGCGCCGGCCCAGAGGATGCCGCTGCGCGCCGTGACCGGCGAGCTCATGCGCTTCAGCCCGACGATGAAGAGCACCGCGGTGACGAAGTAGCTCGCCTGGATGAGCGTATCCGTCCCCAGGAACGCCGACATCGATGCGGCTGGCATCTAGTGCCCTCCCTTACGCGCGGCGCCCGCCCTGCTCGATGTGAACATCTCCAGCATCCGCTCCGTGACGACGTAGCCTCCCATGGCATTGCCGGCTGCCAGCAGCACGCCGATGAAGCCGATCGTCTTTTCCAGCGGCGTGTGCGCGCCCCCGAGCGCCACCATGGTGCCCACCAGCACGATGCCGTGCACGAAGTTGGAGCCCGACATGAGCGGAGTGTGCAGGATCACCGGCACGCGAGAGATGACCTCGTAGCCGGTGAAAGCCGCAAGCATGAAGATATAGAGCGCTACGATTCCGGTCATCGGGTCAACCCTCGATTGCCTTGCGTGTCGGCTCGTGCTTGATCTCGCCGGCGTGCGTCAGGCAGGCCTGGGCGAAGACCTCGTCGTTCCAGTCGATGACGAGCTCCCCTTTTTGGATGGCGGGCTTCAGGAAATTGAGCAGGTTGCGGGCGTACATCTCGCTCGCGTTGTAGGCAAGCTCACTGGCGAGCCCGATCGCGCCGATCACCTTGACACCCTGGTGCATCACCACCTCGCCGGCGCGGGTGAGCTCGCAGTTGCCGCCCTGCTCCGCGGCGATGTCGACGACCACCGATCCCGGGCGCATGCGCTCCACCGCGCCGCGTGGGATGATCTTCGGCGCCGGGCGTCCGGGAACGGACGCCGTGGTCACAACCGCATCCGCAGCGGCGATGCGGGAGTCGAGCACCTCCTGCTGTTTGCGCTTTTCTTCTTCGGTGAGCTCGCGCGCGTAGCCGCCCGCGCCCTCGGCGCTCACGCCGGTCTCAACGAACTTCGCGCCCAGTGACTTAACCTGCTCGCGCGTGGCACCCCGAACATCGTAAGCCTCCACAACCGCTCCGAGGCGCCTTGCCGTCGCGATCGCCTGTAGTCCTGCAACGCCCGCGCCGATGACGAGCACTTGCGCGGGACGGATCGTCCCTGCCGCCGTCGTAAGCATCGGAAAAAACTTCTGTAGGTTACTGGCGGCGATCAGAACCGCCTTGTACCCCGCGATGGCAGCCTGCGACGAAAGGGCGTCCATCGACTGCGCGCGCGAGATGCGCGGCACCAGTTCCATCGCGAAGCTCGTAATCCGCCGCTCCTTGAGCGCCTTCACTTCCTCGCGGCGCGCGTACGGCTGCAGGAAACCGACGAGGACTGTCCCCGCCTTCAGCGCTTGGATCCCCTCGAGAGAAAGCGGCTGAACCGTCAGCAGCACCTGCGACTGCTCGAGCACGCCGGCGGCCGAATCGGCCCACTCCACTCCGCGGTAGGCCGAATCCGGAAACTGCGCGCTCGTGCCCGCACCGCGCTCGAGCAGCACGCGCGCGCCGCTCTGGGTGAGCTTCTCGGCCACCTCGGGAACCAAACTGACACGAGTCTCGCGGGCTGCGCTCTCACGGAGCGCGCCGATGGTTACTGGCATCTTACGGCCCTAATTGGGGGTCCCGGGCGTGGGATGTTGAATATTCGCATAAAATTGCCGTATCTTACACCTGCGATGATGGGCATAGACCTCGAACGGGCGGACCGCGGCTTGGCGGACGACCTGCGGATCGTCCCAGCGGGGACGGCGCGCGGGCTCTCCCAACTCGTCCTGCGAACGGACGTCGCTGGCATGCCGCTCGAGTGGATCGACTACAAGGAGGCTGCCCGGCTCTATCACCAGGAACAGGTGGCCTATACCTGCGGCTCGCCGCTCTTCGAGCTCTACGGCGGCGTGAACGCGCTCAGCGGCCGGCGCACGGTGCTGGAGATCAATTCCATCGTCGCCACCGTCGGCCACACGGGCAATCCCGGCAATACGCGTCACGACTACGTGCCGCCGCTCAACAACCAGACGCTCTTTCGCCGGGACGCGTTCCTCTGCATGTACTGCAGCCTTCGCTTCCCGTCACGCGAGCTCTCACGCGATCACATCAGGCCGTTCAGTCAGGGTGGACTCGATGTGTGGACAAACGTAGTGACCGCATGCCGGCGCTGCAACAACCAGAAAGCGTCGCGCACTCCGGAGCAGGCGAAGATGCAGCTCATCGCCGTGCCGTTCACGCCCACCTACGCGGAATACATCTTCCTCAAGGGCCGGCGCGTGCTCGCCGACCAGATGCAGTATCTCCTGGCGCATTTTCCGCGCTCGAGCCCGCTGCACGACCGCATCCAGCGCTGGCTCTCTTGACTTGATCTTCCTGGTCGACGCTTCGGTCTACGTCTTCCGCGCTTACCACTCGCAGCTGCCGGATATGGTCGACGGCGACGGAAATCCCGTGCACGCAGTCTTTGGATTCGCGCGCTTTCTGGGCGATCTGATGGAGCGCATCCGCCCACGCTATATCGGCGTCGCTTTCGATCAGCGGCTGAAGACGTCCTACCGCAACAGGATCTACCCCGCGTACAAGGCCAACCGTGAGCCGACTCCCGCCGGCCTGCCGCGGCAATTCGAGTATTGCCGGGAGCTCTGCCGGCATCTCGGCCTGGCGGCGTTCGTCAATCCGGAATTCGAGGCCGACGACATCATCGGGACGCTCTCATGCCTGATGCGCTCCGAAGGCATCCGCTCGGCCTTCATCACGCGCGACAAAGACATGGCACAGCTCGTGCGTGACGGCGATCTGCTGTGGGACTTCGGCGCCCGTACGCAGCTCGGCTATCGGGACGTCGCGCGCTATTTCGGCGTGGCGCCTGAAGGCTTTGCCGACTTCCTCGCCCTTACCGGCGACGCCTCGGACAACATTCCCGGCGTGCCGGGCATCGGGCCGAAGATCGCGGCCACGCTGATGCGAAAATTCGGCTCGCTCGATGAGCTCTACGCCAATGTCGGCCGCGTCGCTGCCCTCGGACTGCGCGGCGGCGGTGCGCTCGGTGAGCGGCTGGCCGCGCATCGCGATTCGGTCTTCCTTGCGCGACGTCTGACGCGGATCGTTTGCGACATGCCGCTGGGCGTATCTTCCTCGGACCTCCGGCCAAGGACGCCGGATCTTGCGTCTCTAGGCGCGCTCTATGACCGCCTGGGCTTTGGGCCGCTGCTACGCCGTCAGGGCGAACGGCTCGCCCAGCAGTGCAGTACCGGCACTGTGGCAGTCGCAAGCTGAGCGGGAGATTCGGCATTTGAGCGAGGACGTAAGCGAGGACAGCGGCTTCGAGAGCATCGCGCATGAGATCGCCGCGCAAATCGGCGGCGAGTGTGCGCCGGAGCCGGAGAGCGCCGTCTCGGGCGCCAGCATCAATCGCAGCTACCGATGGCGCTGCGGCGACACGCAGCTCTTCGTCAAGGTGGCGGATCGGGGCGGCGCCGCTGGACTGGAAGCCGAAGCCACCGGGCTGCTCACGCTCGCGGGCGCACACGCAATCCGTGTCCCGCGCGCGCTGGCGCGCGGCAGCGCCGGGCGCACCGCCTTCCTCGCCCTCGAATGGATCGAATCCCGGCCGGCCGGCCGGGCCGCGGAGCGGGCGCTCGGCGAGCAGCTCGCCGTGCAGCACCAGGTGACTGCGCCGCAGTTCGGCTTCGCGGACGACAACTTCATCGGCCGGACACGGCAGCCGAATGGCTGGCTGGCGGACTGGGCCGAATTCTTTCGCGAGCGGCGCTTGCGCCATCAGCTCGCGCTGGCGGTACAAAACGGCTTCGCACCGCTCCTCGAGCAGCCCGGCGCGCGCCTGCTCGAATCGATCGCGGCGCTTCTGGCCAGGCACAGGCCGCAAGCGTCGCTTCTGCACGGCGATCTCTGGGCGGGCAACTGGCTCGCGAACGAGCAGGACCAGCCGCTGATCTTCGACCCGGCGGTCTACTATGGCGACCGCGAGGCGGATCTCGCGATGACGCGGCTCTTCGGGGGCTTCGGCCGGGCGTTCTACGATGCGTACCTGACGGCCGCGCCGCTGCCCGCGGGGCATGCGGTGCGCGCGGAGCTCTACAATCTTTATCACGTGTTGAATCACGCCAACCTGTTTGGCGGCGCCTACGCCCGCCAGGCGCGCGCCAGCATCGACCGCCTGCTGGCCGAGGTCAGAGGGTAGCTCGGACTTTAGTATGATGCGCTGGATCCGGGCTATGTGATGGCAATCGGTAATCGGAGGGGTTGGTCATGGCGAGCAAGAACATCGTGTCCGTCCTTAGGGAGGAGCGCACGTTCGCCCCCGCTGCCGAATTCGCCGCCCGGGCACGCGTCAAGCCCGTGGACCTCGAGCGCATGCGTCGCGAGGCGGCCGCGGATTCCAGCGGTTTCTGGGCTCGGCTCGCCCGCGAGGAGATCGCCTGGCATACGCCCTTCACGGTAACCCTCGATGAGTCCGCCGCCCCGAACTACCGCTGGTTCACGGACGGCCGCCTCAACGTCTCGTTCAACTGCCTCGACGTGCATCTGGAGCGGCACGGAGACAAGACCGCGATCATCTTTGAAGGAGAGCCGGGCGACTCTCGCAGGCTTTCGTACCGCGAGCTGCACAGTGAAGTCTGCAGGTTCGCGAATGCGCTGCGAGCGCAAGGCATCGCCAAAGGCGATCGGGTGGCGATCTATCTGCCGCTCGTGCCGGAGGCCGTCGTCGCGATGCACGCCTGCAACCGCATCGGGGCAATCCACTCGGTGGTATTCGGGGGCTTCTCGGCGCCGGCGCTGAAAGATCGGATCGAGGACACCGGCGCCAAGATGCTGATCACCGCGGACGGCGGCTGGCGCGGCGGTCACCCGATAGAGCTCAAGGCGGCGGCGGACAAGGCGCTGGCCGAGGGTTGCAAGACCATCGAGCATGTCATCGTCCTGAAACGTACCGGGCGGCCGGTATCGATGCAGCGCGGGCGCGATCTCTGGTGGCACGCGGTGCTCGAAGGGCAGGCGCCGGTCTGCGAGCCCGAGTGGGTCGAGGCGGAGCACCCGCTCTACCTGCTCTATACCTCGGGATCGACCGGCAAACCGAAGGGAATCCAACATTCCAGCGGCGGTTATCTCCTGGGTGCGAAGCTGACCACGCAATGGGTGTTCGACCTGCGTGACGACGATGTCTTCTGGTGTACCGCGGACGTTGGCTGGGTGACCGGCCACAGCTACGTGGCCTACGGGCCGCTCGCCGCCGGCGCGACCGTGGTGTTGTATGAGGGTGCGCCCACGACCCCGGATGGCGGACGCTTCTGGAAGATCTGCCAGGATCATGGCGTCAGCGTCTTCTACACCGCGCCCACTGCGATCCGCGCATTGATGAAGCTGGGAGACGACATCCCGGCGCGCTACGATCTCTCGCGGCTGCGCCTGCTCGGCAGCGTCGGGGAGCCGATCAATCCCGAGGCGTGGATGTGGTATCAACGCGTGATCGGCCGCGACCGCTGCCCGATCGTCGACACCTGGTGGCAGACGGAGACTGGCGCCATCCTCATCTCGCCGCTCCCCGGGATCACGGCCACCAAGCCGGGCTCGTGCACGCTGCCGCTGCCCGGCATAGAGGCGGATATCGTCGATGAGCGCGGCAAATCGGTGACGCGGCCGGATGCCGGCGGCTATCTCGTCATCAAGAAGCCCTGGCCGGCCATGCTGCGCACCATTTGGGGCAACGACGCGCGCTATCGCGCCGCCTACTGGGAAAAATTCAACGGACGCTTCTACGTGGCAGGCGACAGCGCCCATCGCGACAAGGACGGCTATTTCTGGATCATGGGTCGCATCGACGACGTGTTGAATGTGGCCGGTCACAGGCTCGGCACCATGGAGATCGAGTCCGCGCTGGTCTCCAACCCGCGGGTCGTCGAGGCCGCCGTCGTCGGCAAGCCGCACGAAATCAAGGGCGAGTCGGTCTTCGCCTACGTCGTCTGCCGGGGGCAACGCCCGACGGGCGATAGCAGCGCCCTCGTCAACGAGTTGCGCACGTGGGTGGCGGAGCACCTGGGCGCGATTGCCAAGCCGGACGAGATCCGCTTCGCCGACAACCTGCCGAAGACCCGCTCCGGCAAAATCATGCGGCGCCTGCTGCGCGCCATCGCCCGCGGCGAGGAGATCGCGCAGGATGTGTCGACGCTGGAAAACCCGGCGATTCTCGATCAGCTGCGCGGCGTCGACGCGCCTGCGGCAAGCGCGAAACCCAGACCGCCAGCCGCCAAACGGGCGGCGCACACGCGCGGCGGCGCCAAATCGACGGCTGCAAAAGCCAAGGCCAAAGCAAAGGCACGCCCCACGGCGAAAGGCAAATCGAACGCGCGGGCGCACGCCGCCAAGCCTGGTGGCCGGCCGGCGAAGACGGCGGCGCGCCGTGCTCCCAGCAGGCGCGCCGCGAAGTCGAAGGCGAGCCGCCGCACGCGAAGCAAAGCCCGCGCCAAGCGTTGATGTCGCAGCGGTTCAGCCGCGGGAGCTGCCGTTACCCTGCTCCCGCAGTAGCGTCTCCAGCCGGGCGGCGGGCACGGGCCGCGAATGCAGATAGCCCTGCGAGTGATCGCAGCGCAACGTGCGCAGCATCTCGAGCTGCGCGGGCGTTTCCACGCCCTCGGCCACCACCTTCAGCCCGAAGGCTGACGCCAGTCCGATCACGCTCGACACCAACGTGACGCTGGCCTTGTCTTCCGGCAGCCCAGTGATGAACGAGCGATCGATCTTCACCAGGTCCACCGGCAGCTTCGATAGCAGCCCGAGTGAGGAATAGCCCGTACCGAAATCATCGAGCGCGATGCGCAGGCCCGCGGCGCGCAGCTCCCGGAGCTTGCGGCTCGCTCCCTCGACGTCGTGCAGCAACCCCGTCTCTGTGATCTCCAGATCGATGCCGCAGCCCTCGCCGAGGCAAGGCTTCGCCGCCGCGAGCACGTGCGCGGCGAATGTCCGGCGCCGGATCTGCTGCGCCGAAACGTTCACCGCGATGCGTAGCGGCCCGAGCCCGGCGCGCGACCAGCGCAGACAGTCCTCCACGGCCTGACGCAGCACCCAGTCCCCCACGGCCACTATCATGCCCGAGGACTCGAGCACCGGCAGAAACCGGGCAGGCAGGACCAGTCCCTGCTCCGGGTCCTGCCACCGTAACAGCGCTTCCACTCCCTCGATCCGCCCGGTGGCGAGACTCACCTGTGGCTGATAGTGCAGCGCGAACTGCCGCTCGTCGAGCGCGGCACGCAGGCGATGCTCGAGCGCAAGCCGCTCGGCAATGTCGCTGCGCATCTCGATCTGATAATGCAGATACTGCTCTCCTGCCTCCTTCGCCTGCTTGAGCGCCGCCTCCGCCCGCTGCGCCAGCGTGTTCCCATCCCTGCCGTCAGCAGGCGAGCGCGCGATGCCGGAGCGGAAGGAGGTACGCAGCGCCCGGCCCTCGATGCGGAACGGCTCGCGAAACACGGTGTTCTCGAGCAGCGTCGTGACACTCTCCGCGGAAGTCTCGTCCTGAGGTAACACCAACACGAAGGTCCCGCCGCCCAGGTATCCGAGGCGGTCATCGTCCGTGATGTGGTACTTGAGCCGCTTCGCGACCGCTTGCAGCAGCAGGTCACCCACATGTCGTCCGAAGCTGTCGTTGACCTTGCTGAGATGCATGACATCGAAGGCAACCACCGTGGGAGTGCTCTCGAGCGTGGCGCGATCGCCGAGGCGCTGGTCGAGCCGCTGGCAGAACAAGGCACGCTTGGCGAGGCCGGTCAGCGGGTCGAAGGACGTCAGGTACTGGGCCCGGTCCTCCTGCTGGAGATAGCGCAACGCGAACGACATGTTGGCGGCAACATCCTGCAGCAGCCTGAGCTCCTCATCGCCGACGATATGGGTCTCGCGCGAGCCGAGCGCCAAAGCACCGACGCGCTCGCCGCCGACGATCAGCGGCAGCGCCACCAGGGACCTCAGCCCCGCTTCCAGCAGTCGCTCGCGGCTCGAGATCGGCGGCTGCGAGCGAGTCAGATCCGCGCTGAGAGCGATCTCTCCCGTGCGCAGTGCCTGGCCGATCAACGTGGTGTCAGGTTCCGTGCCATCGCCGATCGTGAGCACCGGCAGGGCTTGCTCGGAGGGGGGTGCCACTCCCAGCGAATACCAGGGTGTCGCGGTGCGCCCGTCGGCGGCCATGAGAAAAATCGCCGCGCGGTCGTAACCTCCTACCTCGTACGCCAGCCGGCAGACCTCCCGCAGCAGCTCGTCACGGTCGCGGATGCGGATCACGGCGCTGTTGATGCCGCTCTGCATCCGCAACCGCCGCGTGAGGCGCGCTATCTGGCGCTCGGCGGCGCGACGGCGCGCGCGCTCCTCCACTTCACGCAGCGCGCGGCGGACCGCCGGCACGAGCCGCGCGGGATTGGTCTTCAGGACGTAGTCGACGGCGCCACGCCGCAGCGCCTCGATGGCGCGCTCCTCGCCGATGGTGCCGGAGAGGAAGATGAAGGGAGTATCCGGCGCCTCTTCGCAGGCGATATCGAGCGCCGCCAGGCCATCGAAGTCGGGCAGCGTGAAATCGGAAAGAATGAGATGCGGGCGGAACTGCTTGAGAGCCGCGCGGAACTGCCGCTCATCCGCCACCGTGCGGGGCAGGCAGGAGATGCCGCCGGAGGCGAGGCTCCGGACCGCAAGCTCGGCCTCGGCCGCGACGTCCTCCACGATGAGTAAACGCAGCCCTTTGCCGGCGACAACGCCCTTCCCTGCCGCTGTCGGCACGGAACCGTTCCGCGCTCGAGCGGGCGCCCTGCTCCTGCCTTCTCCGGCGCCTGTCAGTTGTCACACTCCGACAACGTTGTCCCGGACAGGGTACAACAATCGCGCCAGCGCGGCCATCCCAGGCATGAGGACCCCCCGCCGCCGGCGGGCCTAATCTTCGCCGATCGAGCGAAAATCCAGACCGAGCGAGCGGAGCTTGCGATAGAGGTGGGTGCGCTCCATCCCAACGCGCTTCGCCAGCTGGCCGACTTTGCCGTTGCAGAGCATCAGCTGCTGCTGCAGGTACGCGCGCTCGAACTGCTCACGGGCCTCGCGCAGCGGCAGCGCCAGCAGATCCTGCTTGACCAGCGGCTCGCCCGGGGGCGCCTGCACCGCCAGCTCGCGCTCGATCTCATCGAGACTGATTTCCTCGCCACCGCCCTGGATCAACAGACGGTGGACCAGATTCTTCAGTTCCCGCACGTTGTCGGGCCATGGGTAGTTGCGCAGCCGGTTCTGCGCCGCGACGCTGAAACGGCGGAAAGGCAGCCCTTCGGTGTCGACTATGCGATCCACCTGTTGGCGCAGCAGCTCCGGGACGTCCTCGGCGTAATCGCGCAGCGGCGGGACCCTGACGATGAAGGTGTTGAGATGCGCGAGCAGGTCACGGCGCAGGCCTTCGGCGCCAGCCCTGCTCTCCACACCAGGCTGGGCAGAGGACACGACACGCGCACGCAACTCGACCGGTTCCGCGCCGCCGATCGGCGCGAAGCGCCCGGACTCGAGCGCGCCCACCAGCAGGCGCTGCGCGCCCGCGGGCAGGTCCTCTATCTCTTGCACGAACAGCGTGCCCTCGGCCGCCTGCTCGATGAGCCCAGCATGACGGTGAGTGCCCTCCACGCGGCCGAAGAGTCTGCTCTCCGCCTCCGCCTCGCGCAGACTGCTGGCGATGAGGGTGACGAAGGGCGAGCCGGCGCGCGGCCCACGCTCGTGCAGATAGCGCGCGAACGCTTCGCGACCGGAGCCAGGCTCGCCGATGAGCAGCACTGAGGAGGAGTGGCTGGCAATCTGCTGCAACTCGGTCCGCAGCTGTTGCATCTGCTTGCTCTTGCCGGCCGGCACCATCAGCGCAGGTACGAGCAGCTTGCCCGACTGGCGGCGGCGCCTACCGGCATCGAGCGCCCGCTCCACCGTGCGCAGCAGCTTCGCGAGCGAGAGTGGCTTTTCCACGAAGTCGAACGCGCCAAGGCGCGTGGCCTCGACGGCAGTTTCGACGGTGCCGTGACCAGACATCATGACGACAGGGCAGCCATCCGTCACTGATGCCGACCACTCACGCAGCAGAGTGATCCCATCGACATCCGGCATCCAGATGTCCAGCAGGACGAGATCGGGTGTCTGCCGCGCGCGCGAGGCGCGCGCCTGGGCGGCGTTGGCGGCGACATCGACCTCGTAGCCCTCCTCGGAGAGAATCTCCTTCAGCAGGCCGCGGATGTCCGCCTCATCATCGACCACCAGAATGTGTGGAGCGCTCATGCCCTCTCTCTCCGCAATTGCTCTCTTCGGTCACGCGCGCCGGCCGCCGTCCGAGTGCTATCGACGACCGGCAACAGCACCCTGACACGGGCGCCGCCTTCAGGACGGTTGTCGGCATCGATCTGGCCGCCATGCTCTTCGACGATCTTCTTCACGATCGCGAGACCCAGGCCCGTGCCCTTGGGCTTGCTCGTGACGTAGGGATCGAAGACCCGGCCCAGGAGCTCGCGCTGGAATCCGGGCCCATTGTCACACACGGACAGCGCCGCGTATTGCCCACCGTCGCCGCCCTCGAGCCGGGTCGCGATGTCGAGCCGCGGCTGCGGCGCACCCTCGAGCGCCTCGAACGCGTTGGTGACGAGATTGTTGAGGATCTGGCGCACCCGGCCGCGGTCGGCCTCGATGCCCTCGAGCCGCTCATCGAGGCTCAGATGGATGGCCGCGCGCGGGTCCTGCGAGCGGTAGAGCTCCGCGACCTCGGTCACCAGCTGATTCAGGCTGAAGCTGCTCACCCGCATATCGGGCGCGCGCGCGTACTCGCTGAACGCGTTCACCATCTGCTGCATGCTTTCGACCTGCTGCACGATGGTATGCGTGGCTCGCTCGAGGATCTCCGCATCGCGCGGTCCCATGCTGGCAAGCAGCCGGCGGCGCAGGCGCTCGGCGGAGAGCTGGATCGGGGTGAGGGGATTCTTGATCTCATGCGCCAGGCGGCGCGCGACCTCGCCCCAGGCGGCGTCCCGCTGCGCCTGCAGCAGGGTCGTGATGTCATCGAACACAATCACATATCCCATGTCGCCGCCCTCTCCCGGCAGCGACGTGCACGCGCACATGAGATTGCGCCGCCCCAACGTCCCGTGCGCCGGGCCGCCTTCCAGATCGAGCTGCTCGCGCCATTCCTCGCGGCCACGCGCGAAACGGACTGCGAGCGCCGCGACGAACTGTCCCAGCCGCTCATTGCCCGCCGACAGCTCGGGCAGGGAGCGGCCGGTTGCCGCCGAGAGGTCGGTGCCCAGAATGGCGCCTGCCGCCTCGTTGGCGGTGCGCACGGTGAGCGTTCGATCCACGGCGAGCACACCGGTTGAGAGTCGAGCCAGGATGATCGCAAGACGCTCGCGCTCGCGCTCGACCGCCTGCTGGCTGCGGGTCGCCTCCTCGTGCGCGCGCCGCAGACGCTTGGTCATATCGTTGAAGGAATGCACCAGGAATCCCATCTCGTCGCGCGAAGGCAGCGGCAGACGCGTGTCGAAGTCGCCTTTGCCGACGGCACGGGTGCCGGCAATGAGGTCCTGGACCGGACGTACCAGCCGCTGCGCGGAGAAAATGGCGCCATAGAAGGCCGCCAACATGGCAAGCAGCAGCACCAGTGTCAGCGTCAGACTGAAGCTGTACTTCAGCGGCTCGCGTAGCGCGGCGAGATTGCCGTATTGCGAGTAGGCGCGCTGCACGACATCGGCGAGGTCCGCAAGCTGTGTCGGCACGGGATAGAGCGCCATGAGATAGCGATCGTCCGGGCTCTCCGGCGACTCGCTGAGGGGCGCACCGATCCGGATGACGTACTGGCCGCCCGGCTGCGGCTCGAGGCTGACATAGGGGCGGTGCTCGTTCACGCGGCGGACGAGGTCCGCGGGCGGCGTGAGCGGCACGGTGGCGAGCGGATTGTCGAGGCTCGCGGCCAGAATGCGCTCGTCACCGCCGAAGAGGACGATTTCCGAGGCCGCCGTCGCGCGCCTCTCCTCGTCGATGCGGATCTGGATCTCCATCCCCGAGCGCTCGGTGAGCGCGCGTGCCAGCGCCTCGGTCCGCCGGGAACAGTCCTCCACGCGCAGATCCAGCGCCTCGCGCGAGAGGACCAGCGCATCCTTGAGGCCCTGGCGTACCTCCACTCGAAACCAACTGTCGATGCCGCGGTTGAGGAACTGGAGCGAGGACAGGTAGACGATGAGAAGCGGCGCCACCACCAGCGAGCCGAAGATCATCACCGTGCGGGCCGTCAGGCGCGAGCCCGGCACGTGGTTGCGGTAGTCGCGCACGAGCTGCCAGAGCTTGCGCACCAGCAGCACGACGAGAGTGAGCACGCCGGCAAAGTTGAGCAGCAGGATCCAGGGCTGCAAGCGGCCGAACTCAGCGGAGTTCTGCACGCTCTTGGCGAGCAGGAGCAGCAGCGCGCCCAGCCCGAGAACACCCCAGAGCGCAAGCGACCACGCGCCGCGACGGCGGGCACGCAACCGCTGCGCCGCGTCGCGATCGTCGCTTACACCGGCAGAGACCATGAGTACCACTTGCTCACGCGTTGCCAGTCATCGGTCCAGAAGAGCAGCGCCCGCAAGGAGGACGGAAGCTTGCCGCGCCGCACGCCGGCGCGCACGCTGATCATATAGCGGCCCCCGTCGAGCTGCGGCTCGACGAGAATGGGCCAGCTGTCGACCTTGCCGAGGTAGGCAAGCGCCTCCTTGAGCGTATCGAAGCTCCGCTCATCGCCACTGCGCACCTCGCGGACCACGAATTGATCGGTGACCACGTGGTAGGCAAGCTCCCGCTGGAGCGTGAGGTCGACGATGTTCGAGTCGAACCAGAGATGCCGCACGCGGTCGACTTTCGCCTCGAGATCGAACGTCAGCGTGACCCCGTCCTGCAGCGCCTTCTGGATCGCCGGATTCTGGGGGTATTGCACTCGGGCATAGAGCTGGATGACGCCGCTGTCGAAGTTGACGTAGGCGGAGCTGACCTGCAGTACCCCATCCAGGGCATCCGCGAGGGCCAGTGTGCTCCAGAACGCAATGAGCAGGGCTCCGGCCAGACCCATCAGGGCCGGCCAGAAATCCGTGCGCGGGCGCGCGCGCGCGCGGCCCGGTGGTAAGAACCGTCGTGGCATCAATGCAACGGCTGATAATTGAGTCTCTCGGACCAGAACACTATGCTCAGGTTCCGCGCGTTGTCTTTTCGAGACAAGCATAATAGAACCCGTCGCTTCCCGCCGCTCCTCCGCAAAGAAGCTGAGTGCCGCGCGCCAATGCGATCCCCCCAGGGGCGAGATCCATGCCGCGCGGCATCGGCGCCGGACTCGCCAGCGGCTGCTCTTCCAGGAACCGGGCGATCACGGCCTCGTTCTCGGGCGGTAGGACGGAGCAGGTCGCGTAAAGGAGGCGGCCCCCGGCGGCCAGCATCCCGAAGGCCGCCCGCAGGATCTCGAGCTGGGTTCGGGCGAAGCCGCCCACGTCCTCGGCGCGGCGCAGGAGCTTGATATCCGGATGGCGCCGAATGACCCCCGTGCCGGAGCACGGGGCATCCACCAGAATCCGCTCGTAAGGCCGGCCATCCCAGAAGGCGCCGGGATCGCGCACGTCGGCGGCGACGAGCCGCGCGACGAGCCCCAGCCGTTGCAGATTTTCCGCGACCCGGCTCAGCCGGCCGGCATCGACGTCCACGGCAGTCACCTCGATGGGACCAGCGGCCTCGAGCAGATGGCTGGTCTTACCGCCGGGAGCCGCGCACGCATCGAGCGCCCGCATACCCGGCTGTGCCGCGAGCAGTGGCACCGCGAGCTGCGCGCCAGCGTCCTGCACCGATACCCAGCCCTCCTTGAAGCCGGGCAGAGATCCGACCGGAACGGGCCGCTCGAGCGCCACGGCGACGGACTCGGCGGTTGGTGAGACCCAGTCCACGAGCGACCCGTGCAGTCCGGCTGCCCTCAGGTCGGACAGGTATTCGGCGCGCGAGCGGCGGCGGGTATTCAGCCGGAGCACCATCGGAGGATGGGCATTGTTGGCCTCCAGGATGCGGGCGTAGTGCTCGGGCCAGGCGTCGGCCAGCATCTCGACCAGCCAGCCAGGATGCGCGGTTGCCGGGGCGCGATCTGCGTCTGTCCGAGCAAGGAGTGCTACGCGTTCGCGGACGAAGCGCCGCAGGACAGCGTTGACGAGCCCGGCGGCACGCGGCTGGGCCAGCACACGGGTCGCGTCGACCGCGAGACTCACGACGAGCGCCGGAGCGTCGCGCGAATACTCGATCTGATAGGCGGCGGTGACCAGCAGTGCGTGGACCTCGCGGGCCAGCGTTTCCGGCGAGCCGAGCAGCGCGTCCACGGCGGGTCGCAGGCGCAGATACCAGCGTATCGTGCCGAGCGCGATCGCGCGGATGGCAGGGCGCTGGGAGCTGGCCTCCGAGGCTGCCAGCGCTTCGTCGGCCGAACGTCCGCGCACTACGGCGGCGACTGCGCGGGCTGCCTGCGCTATCGCCAACGCGCCCGGGTTCCCCGCTGTGCCGCTCAACTCACCCCACCCAGTACCATCGACGGCTCGAGTGCCCGGGGTCCCCGGGTGAACAGCGCGGCTGACTGGCGTTGTCCCCCGGGACGTTGCAACGTCAGCAGGTCGAGCGCACCGTCACCGCATTGGACGCGGATGAATCCCTCCGGATGACGCCCCTCGGTCTCGATGACGGAGCCGGGTCGGCCCGGGGCACCCGCCCTGCCGGCAGGCGCCAGCCGGGCCGAATAGACGAGAAGACGATCCGCGGCACCGGTCCGCGGGTCGGATGAGGCGGTCTCGGCCACGGGCCACGGCTGCAGGCCTCGGACCTGCCGCTCGATCTCGATGGCCGGCCGGGTCCAGTCAATGGGGGCCTCACGCTTCTCCAGCTTGCGGGCATAGGTCACGCCCTCGGCGGACTGCGCGCGGGGGCGCAGTGTGCCATCTGCGAGCCCTTGCAGCGCCTCGAGCAACAGCGGGGCGCCCTCGGCGGCGAGCCTGGCGCGCAAGCTGATGCCGGTGTCGAGCGGGCCGATTGCGACCGACCGCTGTAGCAGAACGGGACCGGTATCGAGACCTGCATCCATCTGCATGACCGTCACGCCGGTGCTCTCATCGCCGGCAAGCAAAGCGCGCTCGATCGGCGCCGCGCCTCGCCACCGCGGCAGCGAGGAGGCATGCACGTTGACACAGCCCAGTCGCGGAATGTCCAGAACGGCCTGCGGCAGGATGAGCCCATATGCCACGACCACCAGTACGTCGGGCTTCCAAGCCAGGAGCTCCGCGCGGTCCTCGGGCGATCGCAGGCTCGCCGGCTGCGCCAACGGCACCGCGGTTGCAGCCGTCTTCACGGGCGAAGGAGCCAAGCGGCGCCCGCGGCCCTGAGGGCGATCGGGCTGGGTCAATACGCCGACCAGCTGGTGCGGCGAGCGCATCAACGCCAGCAATGTCGGCACAGCGAAGTCAGGAGTACCAGCGAATGCCAGGCGCATAGTCGTTCAGCCGCTTAGCGGGCCCGGGCCGTTCCCGGGCCCGCGGCGAAATGTGGGGAGGGGCGGAGCAAATCGTCGCGACGATTTCCGCCCATTTTAGAGGGCGCTGCGGCGGCGCTCAGGCGAGGATGATTGGGCGGCCCGCTCCTTGCGCTCCTTCTCCAGCTTCTTCCGGACGCGCTCGCGCTTGAGGTTGGAGAGGTAGTCGACGAACAGCTTACCGTCGATATGATCCATCTCATGCTGGACGCAAACGGCGAGAATCTCCTCGCAGTCGCGCTCGAAGGCATTGCCGTCCCGATCCTGGGCGCGGACGCGGATCTTGGCCGCGCGCTTCACCTCATCGAAATAGCCAGGGACGGAGAGGCAGCCCTCCTCGGTGGCGGTCTCGCCCTCACGGGTGAGGATTTCCGGGTTGATGAGAATGAGCGGATCGTTGCGATCAGCCGAGAGATCGATGACGATCAGGCGCTGGTGAACGTCCACCTGGGTCGCGGCCAGGCCAATCCCGGGCGCCGCGTACATGGTCTCCAGCATATCGGCGATGGTGCGGTGAAGGTCCGCATCGAATCGCGTGACGGGCTGGGCCCGCGTGCGCAACCGGGGGTCGGGGAACTCGAGAATCGTTCTAATCGCCATTTGGGGTTCGATTGCGGCGGGGAGAAGGTGGTTCAAGGGTAGCCTGCGGCCGGTCCGGCCCGTGACCGAGCGCACAACTTGACATTAAGTCGCCCTGCCCCCGATACCGGCATGCGATTATAACGCGCCCATTCAAGCTGGTCGTAGCTCGCGGGTGGCAGTGGCCGGAGTGCCCCGTTCGCATAGCTCAAGGGGTGGAGGATGGTCTCGAATCTAGCTTTCCGGGCCCGCCTGACGGCGGGTTTCGTCCTGTCGGTCACGCTGGCCGGCTGCTCGTTGCTGCATGGCTCCCGCCAGACGGCACCGTCGGCCTCGCAGGATGCCGTTCCACCTGCCGCCAGCCAGGCGCAGGGCGCGAGCGACAACCAAACGGCAACCCAGGCCGCGATCTCGGCCGCCGACACCCAGCCGCAGGCTGCGGCGGCTCCGGTCCCGCAGGTCAATCCCAATGCGCCACTGACCTACACCGTCAAGCGCGGCGATACCTTGTGGGGCATCGCCTCGATGTACTTGCGCGATCCGTGGGACTGGCCAGAGGTCTGGTACATCAACCCGAACATCAGGAATCCCCACCTGATCTATCCGGGCGACAAGCTGGCCTTGGCGTATGACAGCAACGGCAGGCCACAGGTGCGCCTGATCGAGGCGAGTGCCCTGCGGCTCGAGCCGCGGTTGCGCAGCACGCCGATCGCGGCGGCCATCCCAACGATTCCGTACGCGGCGATCGCCTCGTTTCTCTCACGGCCGACGGTGATGACGAAGAGCGAGGCGAACGAGGCGCCGCATGTCGTCGCCTTCCGCGACGATCACCAGATTGCGGGCTCGGGTGTCATCGCCTATGTCAGCGGGCTCGGATCCGATCCGCACGGCCGCTATAACGTGATGCACGTGAGCGATCGGCTGCGCGACCCCGACACGGGGCGCACGCTCGGCTATCTCGGCATCTACACGGCCACGGCGCTGATCACTCAGCCAGCGACCCATCCGGCCGCGCGGGCGGAGCTGATCGACACGGCGCGCGAAACGCTTCGCGGGGATAAGCTCATTTCCACGGATATTCAGGTGCCGCTCGACCTGGTGCCGCACGCCCCGTCCACCGATGTCCACGGCAAGGTCGCCTGGATCGTGGGAGACACGGGAGTCAGCGACCTTGCGGGCCAGTACGACATCGTCGTGCTCAACCGCGGGTCGGATGACGGGCTCGAGCCGGGAAATGTCCTTGAGGTGGACAAGGTCGGCGGCGTCGTGCGGGATATCAACGCGACCAACGGGGTGATGCGCTTCATGGGCGACCTGAGCTCCGCGTTCGCACCGCGGGTGCGGCTGCCGGACGAGCGCGCGGGCACGCTGCTCATCTTCAGGACCTATCAGAACGTGAGCTTCGGACTCATCGTCGGAGCATCCAACACCGTGCAGGTGGGGGACGTAGTCCACAACCCTTGATTGATGGCACTGCGGCGGCGGGACACATCCTGTGCCTCGCCTTCGTACAGCCGTGTTATTTCACGCCGCGCGGGCGAGGGGCGGGCGGCTTACCGGCGGCCTTGCGCGGGGCCGACTTCTTCTTCGCGGGTTGCTTGGCTGCGCTGGCGGGGCGGCGGCGGTCGCCGTCGGCCTTTGCGCCGTTGCTGCGCTCCGCGGAAGCTTTCGCACGGCGCGGCGCCGCGGCGTGAGCCGCTTCCGCCTTTCGGCCCGGAGCCGGCGCGCGGCCGCGGGCAGCCGTCGCCGCTGCGGGTGCGGCGGGCTTTGTCGACGCGGCGGCACCCCGCCTGCCTCGCCCCCACCTGCCCTTGCCGCGCTCCGGCGCCTGGGCCAGCAGCACGCGGCACTCCTCCAGAGTCAATGACTTCGGTTCGCGATCCTTCGGCACCTTGGCGTTCTTCTTACGGTCAGTGATGTACGGGCCGTAGCGGCCGTTCAACACCTGGATGTCGTCCACGGCGAAGTCGGTGATGATGCGGTTGGCGTCCGCCTCCTGCTTCAGCCGTATGACCTCGAGCGCCCGCTCCAGGGTCACCGTGTAGGGGTCGTCTTCCTTCAGCGATACGTACTTGCTGCCGTACTTCACATACGGGCCGAAGCGCCCGACATTGGCGACGATATCCTCGCCTGCGGCGGTCTGGCCGAGCGCGCGTGGCAGCTTGAAGAGCTCCATCGCATCGGCGAGCGTAATGGCATCCATCTTCTGCCCGGGCCGCAAGCCGGCGAAGCGCGGCTTTTCAACATCATCCTTGGTGCCGATCTGCACGAAGGGGCCGTAGCGGCCCATCCGTACGCTGACCGGCTTGCCGGTGGCGGCGTCCTTGCCGATCTCGCGCGCCTGCGCGACTTCCTCGCGCGAGACGTTTTTCTCGATGCGCTCCACCTGGCTGATGAAGGGCTTCCAGAACTTGTCGAGAGGCTGCGTCCATTCCTCCTCGCCGCGGGAGATCGCATCGAGCTCATCCTCCATCGCCGCCGTGAAGCCGTACTCCACGTAACGATGAAAGTGGTCCGTCAGGAAGCGGTTGACGATCTTGCCGATGTCGGTCGGGATGAAGCGGCGGTTGTCCATCTCCACGTATTCCCGGTCCTGCAGCGTGGAAATGATGGCCGCGTAAGTCGACGGACGACCGATGCCGTGCTCCTCCAGCGCCTTCACCAGCGAGGCTTCGGAGTAGCGCGGCGGTGGCTCCGTGAAGTGCTGATCCGCATGCAACGTGACCAGATCGACGAGGTCGCCCTCTTCCAGCGGCGGTAGCACATGATCGCCTTCGTCCGTCTTGGCGTCGTCCGCGCTCTCCTGGTACACGGCGATGAATCCCGCCTTCACCAGAGTCGAGCCGTTGGCGCGCAACACATTACGCTCCGGACCGTCCGGGCCCGCGAGCATATCGACCGCGACCGTGTCGAAGACCGCCGGTGCCATCTGCGAGGCGACGGCACGCTTCCAGATCAGCGCGTAGAGGCGGTAGAGATCGTTCTCGACCTTACCTTCGACATCGCCCGGTGTGATGGCGGCCGATGTCGGGCGGATGGCCTCGTGCGCCTCCTGCGCATTCTTCGATTTCGTCTTGTAGATGCGCGGCTCTTCCGCCACCTCGGCGACACCGTAGAGACGCCCGGCGACCTCGCGAATTTCCCGCACCGCCTCGGCCGCGAGTGACACGGAATCCGTACGCATGTAGGTGATGAGGCCGGCGCTGCCCTCACCGAGATCCTGCCCCTCATAGAGCTGCTGCGCGAGCCGCATCGTTCGTCGCGCGTTGAAGCCAAGCTTGCGAGCGGCCTCCTGTTGGAGCGTCGAGGTCGTGAAGGGCGGGGCAGGCGTGCGCCGCCGCTGCTTGCGGTCCACGGCGATCACGCGCAGTTGGCCCAGGTGGTCCGGTGTGGCCGCGGCGTTGCGGGCCGCAGCGAGGATCGAGCGCTCCACCTCGCGCGCCTGCGCCTCGTTGGTAAAGGAGAACTGCTCGACCTTCTTGCCGGCGAACTCGGTGAGCTTCAGCGGGAAGGGAGGGGATCGATGCGTGCCTTCGCCCTCGAGCGTCCAGTACTCCTGGGCGATGAAGGCGGCGATCTCCGCCTCACGCTCGCAAATCATGCGCAGCGCGGGACTCTGCACCCGGCCCGCCGAAAGGCCGCGCCGCACCTTCTTCCACAGCAGCGGCGAGAGATTGAAGCCGACCAGGTAGTCGAGCGCCCGGCGCGCCTGCTGTGCGTTGACGAGGTCGAGCGACAGGTCTCGAGGCTGGGCCACCGCCTCGCGGATCGCATTGCGCGTGATCTCGTAGAAGACCACCCGATGCACCGTCTTGCCGGCGAGATCGCCGCGTGCCTGGAGGATCTCCTTCAGGTGCCAGGCAATCGCTTCGCCCTCGCGATCGGGGTCGGTGGCCAGATACAGCGACTTCGATTTCGCGAGACTCCGGGCGATGCTCTCGATATGCCGCTCGTTTTTCTCGAGCACCTGGTATCGCATCGCATAGCCGTGCTCGGTATCGACCGCGCCTTCCTTCGGCACCAGATCGCGCACGTGGCCATACGAGGCCAGCACCTCGAAATCCTTGCCCAGGTACTTTTTAATGGTCTTCGCCTTCGCGGGCGACTCAACCACGACCAGATTTTCAGCCATGAGTCAGCGAGTCCCTCAACGCCATCAGTGCCGGACGGTGCCGCCAGCCGACGACATGACGCTTTCGAAGCGGGCGAACGCCAGCTCCTGTCCCGACTGGCTGGAGAGGACGAGGAGCACCACCCACTTCAGCTGCTCGACCTCGATCTCGTCGACGTCCAAGGCCAGCGCGCGCTCGATGACGAGTTCCCGCTGCTGTGGGGTGAGCACGTGTTGGCGATCCAGCAGCATGAGGAAGGCACGGGAGTCGGCCGACAAACGCGACAGCTCACCATCATCGAACACGCGCAGCGCCTCGCGAGCGGACTCCGAGTCCGTCGGCTCGGGCGACGCACGCTGGTCGCCCACCAGCGCCGACAGCCATTCCATCGCCTGCACGACCTCGCTCACCGAGAAGCCCCGCCGCTGCAGGTCCTCCAGCATACGGTGGCGCTCCGGCACATCCGCCGGATCGGCCAGCATGTAGTGGTCGTAAACGTAAATCAGCACTTTCAGAACACTGCCGGTGGTCATTTGGATATTCGGCCGTACAGGCCGCCGGGATACGGCGCGATGCGCCCTTCAAGCTCGAGAATCAGCAACATCGAGGCGATCGACTCGCCAGGCAAGCCTGAGCGGGCCATTAGCGCATCGAGGGTCGCCGGCTCGAAACCGAGCGCATCTAACAGCATTTCATACTCCTTGTCCAATGGGGTGCCTTCGCCCGGGAGTCCCCCGCCGCCAGCGGCCCCGCACATGACGGGCCATGCAAATCGTTGGAATTTATAGAAAAATTGAAGAGCCACCAGCACGTCGGTGGGGCTCTGGGCGAGCTGCGCTCCGTCCTGGATCAGCTTGTGGCACCCCCAGGAGAGCGGGCTACGGATCGAGCCTGGTACCGCGAAAACCTCGCGCCCCTGATCCAGCGCCCGCTCTGCGGTAATCAACGAGCCGCTCCTTTGGCCAGCCTCGACCACCAAAGTCCCAAGCCCAAGCCCGCTGATGACGCGATTGCGGCGCGGGAAGTTCTGCCGCTGCGGACCGGTCCCGGGGGGAAACTCCGAGACGAGCGCCCCCGCGGCGCGGATTCGCCTCGCCAGCCTCGCATTTTCCGTGGGGTACACCCGATCCAGTCCCGTGCCCACAACGGCCAGGGTGCGGCCGCCGGCAGCCAGAGCCCCTTCATGGCTCGCCGCATCGATGCCAACTGCCAGGCCGCTGGTGATGGTCAGCCCCGCCTGCGTCAAAGCAGCGGCAAATTCCCGGGCGATCTCCCGCCCCGAAGGGGATGCGCCCCGCGCTCCCACCATCGCAAGCTGCGGCAGCTGCAATGCCGAGACATCGCCCAGCACGTACAGCGCGGCCGGCGCCCCCCGCGTCGCCGCAAGCTGCGTCGGGTAGTCCTTCTCTCCCCACAACAGTAGCCGCGCGCCGCTCGCGCGCAGCCATTTGAGGTCGCTCTGGAGCATCCCTTGGTCAGGGTGTTGCAGAGACTCGCGCGCCGCGGGCGTAAGGTCTACCCGCGCCAGGACTTCCGGCTCGCAGAGCCGCTCCAGATCCCCGCCAGACTGCGCCTTCAGCGCCTGAACGTGGTCACCCGTCAGACCCCAGCAGCGCGCCAACTTCGCGCCAATCACCGCCATGCTCATGCGCCGAGAGCATATAGACCCCCGGCCGAGGCAGGTCCCCCGAGAATCGACGGCGATCGTGCAGAAATACCCGCTCCGTCAGCCGGCCGCCTCGAGGGTCGCAGCCACCTCCAGCCACCGCTCCTCCACAGTCGCGATTTCCTGCGCCAGCTCGCGGTGTCGACTACTCAGGCGCCGCTGCTCCTCGACAGTCGCAGTGGCATAGGTTGTGGGGTCGGCGAGGCGGGATTCGATATGCCGCTGCTCGCCCGTCAACTGCTCGAGCAGACTCTCCAACTTGCCTTGCTCGGCGCGCAAGGGCGTCAAGCGATTGCGCGCCTCGGCTTCGAGGCGGCGCTGCTCCTTGCGGGACGGTGCGGCGGCGTCCGAGCCCTGAGCCTGCGGGCCGTCCGCGCCGCGGGCGAGCCATGTCGCGTAGTCCTCGAGATCGCCGTCGAACGGGGTCACGGCTCCATTGGCCACCAGGAGAAATCGGTCGCACGCGCCGCGTAGCAGCGCACGATCGTGGGAGACGATCACCACTGCGCCGGCGAAATCCTGCAAGGCCACGAGCAGCGCGTGGCGCATGTCGAGATCCAGGTGGTTCGTGGGCTCATCGAGCAGCAGCAGGTTGGGCTTGCGGGCGACCAGGATGGCGAGCGCCAGGCGAGCGCGCTCGCCGCCGGAGAACTGTCGTGTCGGCTCGAACACCCGATCGCCGCGGAAGCCGAAGCGCCCCAGGTGATTGCGCCGCTCGAGCTCGCTCCAGCCTGGCTGCTCGGGGCCCCCGCGGCGCTCGAGCTCGGCGAGGGCGGTGCCGTCAGCATCCAGATGCTCGAGCTCCAGTTGGGCGAAGAAGCCTGTCGCGATGTCCGGCGCGGCCTCCATGGCGCCGGCGAGCGGTGGCAGCTGTGCGGCCAGCACGCGCATCAGCGTCGACTTACCGGCACCATTGCGGCCCAGGATTCCGATGCGATCTCCGGGGCTGACACTCAGTGACACGTCGCTCAACACCGGGCGATCGCCGTAACCGGCCGCGGCATGCTCCAGTGTCAGCAGAGGCCGAGGCAGCTTCGCCGGCGCCGCGAATTCCCACTCGAAGCCCTCCTCGAGATGCAGCGGTGCGAGGTCGGGCAGACGGGCCAGCCACTTCATGCGGCTCTGGACCTGGCGCGCCTTGCTGGCCTGGGCGCGAAAGCGAGTGACGAAGCTCTCGACCCGCGCTCGCTCGCGCGCCTGGCTCGCCAACATCGCCTGCGTGCGCTCCGCTGTCGCCGCACGCTGCGTCTCGAAGGCGCTGTAGTTGCCCGTATAGCTGCGCAGATGGCCGGCGTCGATATGCAATATCCGGTCGACCACGCCGTCGAGGAATTCACGGTCGTGAGACACCAGCAACAGGGTCCCGGCGTAGCTCTTCAGCCAGCTCTCCAGCCACAGAACCGCATCGAGATCGAGGTGGTTGGTAGGCTCATCGAGCAGCAGCACGTCGGAACGGCGCATCAGTGCGCGTGCAAGGTTGGCTCGCATCTGCAGCCCGCCGGAAAACTGGCGCACCGGACGCTCCAGGTCCCCGGGCGCGAATCCCAGGCCGGCGGCGAGTTGCCCGGCGCGGCTGCGCGCGGCATAGCCGCCCAGCCGATCGTACTCGGCGTGCAACATGGCCACGCGCGTACCTTCGGCCGCGGGTATCTGCTCCTCGAGCGCCGCCAGCTCCAGGTCACCGCCCGCTATGTATTCGACGAGGTTCGCCTCAGCCTCCGGCAACTCCTGGGCGACGGCCGCGATCGCGAGGCCGGGGGGCGCACGGTATTCGCCCGCATCCGGCGCGAGCTCGCCGCGGATCAGCGCCAACAGAGTGGATTTGCCGCAGCCGTTGCGGCCGACGATGCCCGTCTTCTCGCCGCGGAAGATGCCGCAGGTCGCGCCGTCGATGAGAACCTGCGGGCCGCGCCGCAGGCGAACCTCGTCAAGGGTGAGCATCGACCGTCAGCGAGTGGGTTCGCCCACGGCGATCGCAGTGGATTCCTGCGTATAGCGTCTGAACGCCGGCCCCGCCGTCGCCTGCCGCTGCAACAAGCCCAGCAGCTCCTCCGACTTCAGCGGCTCGCCAAACAGCCTGCCTTGCGCGTAGTGACAGCCGTTGCGGCGCAGAAACTCGAGCTGACTGACGGACTCGACGCCCTCGGCAATGACGTCGATCTCCAGGTTGCGACCCATCTCGATGATGGTGCGCACGAGGGTGGCGTTGCCGGTGTTCTCACCGACATCGCGCACGAAGGACTGGTCGATCTTGAGCGTATCGATCGGGAACTGCTGCAGCGCGGACAGCGAAGAGTAGCCGGTGCCGAAGTCGTCGATCGAGAGGTGCAGGCCCATCGCGTAGAGCTCATCGAGCAGGCGCAGGGTTCGCTTGGCGTCCGCCATCAGGGTGGTCTCGGTGATCTCCAGCTCGAAGGCGGTCGGCGAAACGCTGTGGCGGCGGAACACCGAGCGGCAGCGCAGGATGAAGCTCGCCTGGCGCAGCTGCTTCAGCGACAGGTTGAGCGAGATGCGGCCGGGATCGCCGATCTCCGCCTGCATCAGCCGGTAATCCATGCACACGCGATTCAACACCCACTCGCCGATGTCCAGGATGAGGTTGGTCTCCTCTGCGAGCGGGATGAACTGCGACGGCGGGATGTCGCCATGCCCGGGCAGGCGCCAGCGCAGCAGCGCCTCGGCGCCGATGATGCGACCGGTGACGAGGTCGACCTTGGGCTGGTAGCGGATCAAGAGCTCGTCCCGCTCGAGCGCGCGGCGCAGCTTGCTCTTGAGGATCAGCCGCTCCACGGCCGCGGCGTTCATCTCCGGGGAGTAGAAGGCGAAGGTGTTGCCGCCGTTCTGCTTGGAGTAGTACATCGCCGCATCGGCATTGCGGATGAGGTCGATGACGTTCTCGGCATCGCGCGGACAGAACGCGATGCCGACGCTGGCGGTGAGAAACACCTCGTGCTGGTTCAGCTGGAAGGCGCGGCTTACCTCCGTGAGCACGGCGCGCGCCAGGTGTGCGATCGGGCCGCGATTGTCGCCTTCCGCGGGCAGGCCGTCGATGCACAGGGCGAACTCGTCGCCGGCCAGGCGCCCGAGAAGCGCCCCCTTCGGCAGCGCGCCGGTCAGGCGCTCGGCCAGCACCTCGAGCACGCGGTCGCCGGCCCCGTGTCCAAACGTGTCGTTGACTTCCTTGAAGCGATCCATGTCGAGGTAAAGGAGCGCCACCGACTGCCCGCTGCGCAGCCCCCTGGCGATGGTCTGCTGCAGCACGTGATGGAACTGCATGCGGTTGGGGACTTTGGTGAGCGCATCGAACCGGGCGAGATAACGGATGCGGCGCTCCGCGCGCTTGCGATCGGTGATGTTGCGCGCGACGAAGATGTTGCCTTGGAACTGCGGATCGGCGCTCTCGATCCTCGAGCCGGTGAGCGATACGGGAATGGTCTGCGCACCGCGGGTGCGCACCACGGTCTCACGCGTCTCCTGCGCGGCCTGCAGCAGGTCGAAGCCTTCGCGCTCGCGCTCATCCAGGATCGCGATGATGCTGCGTCCCAGGATTTCCTCCTCGGTGTAGCCGAGGAGCTTGCAGGCCGCCGAGTTCGCCACCTTGACCACCCCATCGGGAGAGGTCACGAACACGGCATCGGTCATGCTGTTGAGGACGTTGTGGAGGTAGTTCTTGTGGATGGTCGACTGGCGCAGCCGCGAGCGCATGCGCTCCAGGGCCTGTTCCAGCTCCCCGATGATGTCCTTGCGGCGTACCTCGATCTGGCGGGTGTAGTCACCCTGGCCGACCCGCTCGGCGCTACGGATGAGCGCCGTCGTGGAAAACTGGATGCCGCGCGCCGCCCGCCAGGCGAGCACCGCCGCAGCGATGCTGCCGAACACCGCCAGCGCGCTGACCCCCTGGACCGTCAGCAGATCGGGCGGGTGGCGCCAGACGAAAAGGCCGATCACCGCCGCGGTCGCGAACAGCACGACCGCGAACGCGGCGGTCGCATACTTCAGCTTGAGGTTCGCAGAGGTCACTTGGGGCCAAATCGCTCGCTTGGCCCATGATATTAGCCGGGGGCTAAAACCCGGACCAGACCTTCTTTATGTAACCTACCATCAGCCCCCGCATGGTCGACATCGGGTCGGAGACGGCGGAGAAGATCGGCGGGTTGCGCCGCAGCAGCCGCCAGTTCTCGCTGCGCAGCACCTGCCGCAGGTAATCGACGTTGCGATCGATGGCTTCCAGGTAGGGATTCCTGCCCCCGTAGAGGATCTCCAGGTACCGGTAGGCGGAGCCGAAATCCCCGTCAAGGCGCTTCTCGCGCACCTCCGCCACGAAATCCGGCGTCTGGCGGAGCAGGTCGAGGCCGGAGGCATACTTGACCTGGCGGCCGCCGTTGGCGGCGATCGGCAGCGCCACCCCGCCCAGCACGAACTCGGCGTACAGCCGGTCGCGGCACTTCTCGAGGTAACAGCGGTCCGCCATCTGCGCAATCATGTCGGCCGTGCCCAGAAGGTGGCCCACGATGATGTCGCGCGGATCCCGCACGCGCGCCTCGATCTCAGCGAACGGTACCTCGTAGCCGGTGAAATGGATGATCTCGCGGGTGATCGGCACCCAGGAGATGAGGCCGACCTGCGGCAGGAACTCCTCGAGGAAACGCGCGCCCCGGGAGACATGGGTGCGGGTGAATTCCGCGCCGTTGCGCGACTCCTCGTCGTCGGTGCGCCGTAAATAGCCGACGTCGTGGAAGAGACCGGTCAGCAGGCCCGCGACGGCCCGCTCGCCGCCCAGCCGCTCCCCATCGATAGCCTGGCGCTCGTAGCCGACCAGCAGCCGCGCCAGCGCCAGGGTGATGTCGAGCGTGTGCTGGCGGTCGTGGTAGACCGTGTCGACGCCGTGGAAGCCGGCAACCTCGCCAGCGAACAGGCGCTCGAAATGCTCGAACGACCGCCGCAGCGGCTCCATGGGCGCATCCGGCCAGGTCGGCCGGTAGAGCGCCTCGACGGCGCGCAGCACGGCCTCCGGGGAGCTCACCTGGACGGAATTGGTTACATCGAAGTCACTGCGCCGTGCGCTGCTCATTCTGGCGATTTGTGGCACGGTCGTGCCGCTCCCCGGGAGCGAGAATCGGGTGAGTCTAGGAGGCGTCCTCCCTCGCCACTGCGACGTACCGCACACTTTTCATGCGCTGGCGCGCAAGTCATAACGGGCTTGGGGCAGCCAACCCCGTCCATGTAGCGGCGGCTACGCGCCGGATCGGGCCGGTGCGGAGATCCCGTGCTGCGCCAGCAGGGGGCCGATATCCGGGCGGCGCCCGCGGAACTCGACAAAGGCCTCCAGGGCGTCCCGGCTGCCTCCCCGGGACAGGATGGAGTCCAGAAACCGCTGCGCGGTGGCCCGGTCGAAGACACCCCTCTCCTCGAAGGCCGAGAAAGCGTCCGCGGCGAGGACCTCGGCCCATTTGTAGCTGTAATAGCCGGCCGCGTAGCCGCCGGCGAAAATATGTCCAAAACTGTTTGCGAACCGGTTCCACTCGGGGGCTGGCACCACCGCCACCTGCCGACGCGTCTCCTGCAGTACCTCGCGCACGTGTGCCCCGCGGTCAGGGGAGTACTCCGCATGCAGGCGGAAGTCGAACAGCGCGAATTCGAGCTGCCGCGCCATCTGCAGACCGGCGTGGAAGCTGCGCGTCGCGCGCAGCCGATCCTGAGTTTGAGCCGGCAGCGGCGCCCCGGTCAGATAGTGGCTGGAGATACGGCTGAGGACATCCGGATGCCACGCGTAGTTCTCCATGAACTGGCTGGGCAGCTCGACGGCATCCCAGGCGACGCCATTGATGCCCGCGATACTCGGGTAATCGACTCGGGTAAGCAGGTGATGCAGGCCGTGCCCGAACTCGTGGAAGAGTGTCAGCACATCGTCGTGCGTGAGCAGCGCCGGCCGGCCTTCACCCGGAGGCAACACATTGCACACCAGGTAGGCCGTGGGGAGGGCGGAACCCGTTGCCAGATGCTTGCGCCCGATGCACTCGTCCATCCACGCGCCACTGCGCTTGTTGGGCCGGGCGTAGGCATCGAGATAGAAGCTGCCGATCGGACGTCCCGCCCCGCTCTCGATCTCGAAAAAGCGCACGTCCGGGTGCCAGACCGGAGCGCCGTTGCGCTCCCGGATGCGTACGTCGAAGAGCCTCTCGGCGACTTCGAACAGGCCGGCGAGCACACGCGGCAGCGGGAAAAAGCGGCGCAGCTCCTCCTGTGAGACGGCATAGCGCTCGCGCTGCAGACGCTCCGTGTAATAGCCGACGTCCCAGGCCTCCAGCTTGCGCCCGGCGAAAGCCTCGAGCTCCTCGAACTCCTTCACGGCCGCGGGCCGCGCCGATCGCGACAGCTCGTCCAGAAACTGCATGACCTCCGCCACGGTGTGCGCCATACGTGTAGCGAGCGCATATTCGGCGTAGTTGCCGAAACCGAGAATGCGCGCGGCCTCGTACCGCTTGCGCAGGATCTGTTCCATGACGTTCGCGTTGTCCCACTTGCCGGCGTTGGGACCCTGATCAGACGCACGTGTGGTCCATGCCTCGTAAAACGCGTGGCGCAGAACGTCAGACTCAGCGTCGGTCGCCACAGCGACGTACGTCGGTTGATCGAGTGTCAGTATCCAACCTTCGACCTGCTGATCGTGGGCTCGCCGGCGAGCCTGGTCGACCAGCATCTCGTTGAGACCCCGCAGCAGCGCTGCGTCAGTGACGCGGTAGCTCCAGCCGTTGGTCGCATCGAGCACGTTCTCCTCGAACCTCGCCTGCAGACCGGTGAGCTCCAGCATCACGTCCTTGAAGCTCTGCTTGTCGGCGGCGTCGAGTCCGACACCGGCAAGCCGGAAGTCCCGCAGCGCGTGCTCGAGCACCCGGCGTTGCACGGCATCGAGGGCGGCGCCCTCACGCTCCTCGATGGCGCGGTATGCCCGGTGGAGCGGCTCACTCTGAGAGAGATCCGTCTGGTAGGCCGAGAGGAGCGGCAGGCATGTGTTGTAGGCGGTGCGCAGCGCCTCGGAGTTGAGTACCGCATTCAGGTGGCTCACCGGCGACCAGATGCGCGCGACCTGGTGCTGCAACTCTTCCAGTGGCTCCACGACCGTCGCAAAGGTCAGGGTATCCCCGGCTGCAATCTCCTCGATCCTCGTTCGCGCGCTCGACAGCACCTCGCGGACTCCCGGCTCGACGTGCTCCGGGCGGATGCGGGGAAAGGGGGGCAGCGGCTCCTGGGCGAGCAGGGGATTGTCCATCAGGCACCTATTTTCGAGCTATGCAGCCGCATCGCGCGACCTCCGGGCGTGAACCAATGGCACACGGACGTGCCCGCCGCCGCAGGTGGCGGAGCGGCGCTGGGCCGGGCAGGAGCCCGGATCCAGCGCTTCATACTAGAATCAGATAATGAGTGAGTTCGACCTGATTGTCATCGGTGGCGGCAGCGGCGGTCTGGCCGCGGCGCAGCGGGCTGCGGAGTACGGGGCGAGGGTTGCCCTGGTGGAGTCGCACCGCCTCGGCGGCACGTGCGTGAACATGGGTTGCGTGCCCAAGAAGATCATGTGGAACGCCGCCGGCCTCGCCGAGGAGCTGCGCGATGCGCCGGACTACGGCTTCGCGCTCTCTGCCGGAGCACACGACTGGGCCCTGCTCAAGGAGAAGCGCGACGCCTACGTCCTGCGCCTGAACGGCATCTACGAGAGCAATCTCGCCAAGCGCGGCGTGGCCCTGGTCCGCGGGCGCGCGCACTTCGTGAACAGCCGGACGGTGGCGGTGGCGGGCTCCTCACTTTCCGCACCGCACATCATCATTGCCGCTGGCGGCCGGCCGTTGCTGCCACCCATCGCGGGCGCGGGACTCGGCATCACTTCCGACGGGTTCTTCGAGCTGCCGCGCAGGCCGCAGCGAGTCGCAATCGTCGGCAGCGGCTATATCGCCGTCGAGCTGACCGGCATCTTCGCGGCGCTTGGCTCCAGCGTCACGCTCTTGCTGCGCGGCGAGACGATGCTCAACCATTTCGACTCCATGATCGGGGAATCGATGTCGAGGGTCCTGAGCGACGACGGTGTGAGCATCGTCAGACAGGCGTGGCCTTCGGAACTCGACCGCGGCGCTCACGGGCATCTCGCGCTGTCATTGCGCGACGGCCGACGGCTCGAGCCGTTCGATTGTGTGCTGTGGGCCGTCGGGCGAACGCCCGCCCTGGCGGAGCTGGGCGTGGATCGCGCGGGCGTGGAGCTCGACGCTCACGGCTTCATCGTCACCGACAAGTACCAGACCACGAGCGCCAGCGGCGTGTACGCCATCGGCGATGTCACCGGCCGGGCACAGCTCACGCCGGTGGCGATCGCCGCCGGCCGCCGGCTGAGCGATCGCCTGTTCGGCGGCAAGAGCGAGCGGCATCTGGATTATCACAACATCCCGACGGTCATATTCGGGCACCCGCCGATCGGCACGGTCGGGCTCTCCGAGCGGGCGGCCCGCGACGAACACGGCGACGAGGCCGTCACGATCTTCAGGTCGAGCTTCATCCCGATGTACCACGCGCTCACTACCGTCAAGCCGCGCTGTGACATGAAGCTGGTCACGGTCGGCCCCAAACGACGCATCGTTGGCATCCACGTCGTGGGTCCGGGTGCCGACGAAATGATGCAGGGCTTCGCCGTCGCCGTGCGCATGGGGGCCACCAAGGAGGACTTCGACGACACGGTGGCAATCCATCCCACCAGCGCCGAAGAGCTCGTCACGATGCGGTAAGCGCCGAGAGCACCGGCCCGGTGAGCGGCCTTACGCCGCGCCAGACGCGGAAGGATTCTGCCGCCTGCTCGACCAGCATTCCCCAGCCCGACGCGGCCGCACGGCAGCCAAGTTCCATGCACCAACGCACGAAGGCCGTGTCGCCCTTGCCATACGCCATGTCATAACAGAATGTGTCGGGTCCTATCACGCCCACCGGCACGTCGGGGATCTCGCCGGTGAGACTGGCGGACGTGGCGTTGATGACGAGGTCATACGGGCCGCCCGCGATATAGCGGAAGCCTACGCCTTGCACGTTACCCATCTGGGTGAATGACGCCGCGAGTGCCTTCGCCCGGTCCGCCGTGCGATTGGCGATGACTATCACCTCCGGCGTCAGCGCAAGCAGCGGTGCGAGCACCCCGCGGACAGCGCCACCCGCGCCGATGATCAAAACTCGCCGGCGCGTCACAACCAGGTGCTGGTTGACGCAAAGATCCTGGGTCAGTCCGACGCCATCGGTGTTGTCGCCGAGTATCGTGCCATCCTTGCGCAGTGCCAGCGTATTGACCGCCCCGGCATGCTGCGCTCGCTTGGACAGCTCGTCGGCACGCGCCACGGCGGCGATCTTGTAGGGCAACGTGATGTTGAGTCCGCGGCCGCCCGCGGCGAAGAACGCGGCGATCCGCTGCTCGAGCTCCTCCGGCAAGAAGTCGAACAGGCGGTAGCTCATCGACTGCCCCGTCTGGCGCGCGAACATGCCGTGGATGAAGGGCGAGAGGCTGTGGGCCACGGGGTGCCCTACGACCCCATATTGATCGACGGTGCCGCTCATGCCAGCTGCCGCACGCTCGCGCCGCCGCCATGCCCCAGATCGAGACAGGCGTGCAGTTGCGGCAGCCAGATCGCCATACGCTCGGCGAGCTGGTAGGGAGGATTGAGGATGAGCATCCCCGAGCCGTTGAGCGCGACACGTGAATCGCGTGGGTAGAGGGAGAGTTCCGCCGCAAGCAGTCCGCAATCGAGCTCCGCGGCAAGCGCCGCATGCCAGGCCGCGGTATCGCGCTCGTCCTTGATCGGATACCAGATCGCGACCACGCCCGTGTGGAAGCGCCGTAGCGCCTCGGCGGCCGCATGCCGGGTGCGCTCGAAGTCCTCACGGCTCTCCTCGTAGGGTGGATCGATGAACGTCAATCCGCGGCGCTCGCGCGGCGGCAGCCAGGCTCGCAAGCGCTCGAAGCCGTCGCCGGTTTCTACGATGACGTGCGCACGTCCGTGTGCCTGACCAAACAGCGCCCGCTCCAGAGCGCGCGCTTCGGGAGGGTGGCTCTCGACCATGACCGCGCGGTCCACGGCGCGTAGCTCGCTTGCGGCCAGCAACGGTGAGCCGGGATAGAGCCGCGGCTCGCCGCGCTCGCGACGCAGCAACTCGATCCGCGCCAGGTAGTGCCCAATCTCTTCGGCGGCCGACTGACCTGCGCCCGGTGAACGATGCCACGCCTCGAGCCGGCCGATACCGGAGGCCGACTCACCGGACGATGCGGACAGGTTGTAGGCGCCGCGACCGGCGTGCGTCTCGAGATAAAGGAAGCCCTTGTCCTTGCGCCTCAAGGCGGCAAGCAGCGACAGCAGCGTCACATGCTTGTGGACGTCTGCGAAGTTACCAGCGTGGTATTCGTGGCGGTATTTCAAGTGTGAAAGCGCGCCTATCCGCGCGGCCGCGTCGCCGCCGACACCTGTTGCGACAGCGAGGCCATCGCGGCGTCAGTGGCCTGTTGGAATGCGGCGACCACCTCGGCCATGCGGTTGGCGCTTGCAACAGCCGAACCGCTCGCCACGAAAGTCGTGATGATGTCGCGACCCTCTTCCTTGCCCAGCGTGCAGTCGAGCGTCACTTGCACGGTGGGAGGGGCACTCGTGTCGTCAGAGTAGTCGGCGTCAAAACGGGCCACGGAGATCTGCAGCAGATAGTCGGATGGAAAGGGGCTCTCGGCATCCACGACCGAGCGCCAATCACCGGACCCGCGTAAGGTCGCCACCGCCAGCGACTCGAGGAGTGCCGGCGCATCGGCGGCCCAGGCGCTGGCCGCGTAGACGTTCAAGCGGTGATCGGGCTGCAGCAGCACGATCTGCGACGTCTCGAGGCCGGGCCCGGCACGCAGGTGCGCGACGCGCAAGGACGCATCCACAGCTGCAGCCTGCTCGGCGGCCTTATCGGATGAGGCGGACGGGGCTTGCAGCGTGTAGACCTGCACGGGCGGCGTATTGCTGCGGAGCAGGCTCGAGCAGCCGGCAGCGATGAGCCCGAGCAGAAGCGGCACGAGGTGTCGCAGACGTTTGCAGGTTGCATTCACCGCGGAATCTCCACGCCTGTCGGGGCCGGTTGGTAGATGAGCTGCGATGGATTCCGGTGCAGGCTGTCGGAAAGCTGGCGAATCGACTGCGCGGCCGCCCGGCCCTCGCGCACGAACCTTTCGATCTCCGGCAGGCTCGAGCGCGCGAACGAGCGCACGGCACCGCGATTCTCCCCGATCATCTTGTCGAGCTGATCCGCGGCGTCTGACAGTTTGTCCGCTACCGTCTGCAGGCGCTGTATGGTGGTGGCAACCTGCGGGCCGCTCGTATCCATGAGGGTGCGTGCGCTGTGAGCCGTCGCGCCAAGCTCGACGGTCGCGGCGCGGAGCTGGACCAGCAGCGCGTTGACGCTACGCACCGTCTCAGGCAGGGCGTTGCTGGCCTGCGTGAGATCGTCGAGGCTGCGCGAGACGTCGTCGATGTTGCGGTCGCTCAACAGGCGATCCAGACGCTGAATCACCCCGCCTGCCGAGGCAGCCAGGCGCGGAAGTTGTCCCATGAAGACATCGAGCTGTGACGGCGCCGCACGGATGACCGGATATTCGAGGCTGGGCACCAACGGTGTCGCCCCTGCCTGTGCGGAGTGCTGCAGGTCGATGTAGAGCAGGCCGGTCAAGCCCTGCAGGTCAAGCTCCGCGAGCGTGCGGGATGAGATCGGCGTCGTGGATTCGATTGCGGCGATGACCTCCACCCGCCCCGCATTGCGCGGATCGATGCGCATCTCGATGACCCGGCCGACCCGTACACCAAGATATCGGACCGGCGCACCCTGCTCCAAACCGCTGACGGTGCCGTCGAAATAGATCTCGTAGCGATCGTACGTGCGGTGAACGCGAGTGCCGGAATACCAGTAGACGAACAGCGCCGCCGCCAGCGCGACGACCAGCACGAAAGCTCCGACGGCAGCATAGTTGGCTTCACGCTCCATGGGTCACCTTGAGGCGAATGTTGGCGCGCTCGCCGTGAAAGTACGCCTGTATCCACGGATTGGGATGATCGACGATGCCCTGCAGCGTGTCCGTTTCCATGCGGCGATCGACGATCACACCGACCCGGTTGCAGGTGCGAAAGATGGAGTCGAGGTCATGTGTGATCATCACGACGGTCAGCCGCAATTGCCTCTGCAGATACAGCATCAACTCGTCGAACTCCGCGGCACTGATCGGATCGAGGCCGGAGGTCGGCTCGTCGAGGAACAGCAGCCGGGGGTCGAGCGCCAGTGCCCGGGCCAGGGCAGCCCGCTTGACCATACCACCGGAGAGCTCAGCAGGATATTTGCGCGCAGCGTCGGCGGGAAGGCCCACCAGGCGGATTTTGAGCATGGCTAGCTCGTCGCGCCCGGACGGCGACAGCCCCTCTAGATACTCGACCATGGGCAGCTGCACGTTCTGCAGCACATTGAGAGCGGAGTACAACGCTCCCTGCTGGAAGGTCACCCCGTAACGCGCCTTCACCGCGCGCAGCGCGGCGCCGGACAGCTGCGTGATGTCGTGCCCCTCGAGGCGGATCGTGCCGGCCTGCGGCCGCTGCAGACCGAGGACACTCCTGAGCAGCACCGATTTGCCGGTGCCGGAGCCGCCGACGATGCCGAACACCTCGTCCTCACGGACCTCCATGTCCAGGCCGTCGTGGACCACCTGGGAGCCGAAGCGGTTGACGAGACCGCGCACTTCGAGGACCGGGGGGATCAAACGCCGATCTCCAGGAAGAGCACGGCGAAGAGCGCATCGGCCAGGATTACCAGAAAGATGGCCTGGACGACCGCGACCGTGGTCAGCCGGCCCAGCTCGCGGGACGAGCCGGTGACCTGCATTCCCCTGTGAGTGCCGGCCAGCGCAATGAGCACGGCGAAAACCGGAGCCTTGATGACGCCGACCCAGAAGGTGGTGGGGGAGATCGCCTGGCTGACCCGGGTGATGTACTGGTCGAGCGGCATGTGCAGCAGAGACGCGCACAGCACCGCACCGCCGACGAGGCCGACCAGGTCCGCGACGACGGTCAGGAGTGGGAGGGAGATGACCAGCCCGAGCACCCGCGGCAGCACCAGCGCCTCGAACGGATCCACGCCTGTCGCGCGCAGCGCGTCGACCTCCTCGTTGAGCTTCATGGAGCCGATCTCGGCCGCGAAAGCGCTCCCGGAGCGGCCCGCGACGACGATGGAGGTGAGCAGCACGCCCAGCTCGCGCAATACCCCGATGGTGACCAGGTCCACCACGAAGATCTCGGCGCCGAAACTGCGGAGCTGTTGCGCGCTCATGTAGGCGACGATGACGCTGATGAGGAACGCGATCAGCGCCACGATCGGGATAGCCGTGATTCCGGTGTCATATACGTGACGGGCAATGGAGGTCGGGCGTAGGCTTCGCGGATGGGGCAGCGCATTGAACGCGGTGACGCTGACCCTACCCAGGAAACCGAGTGCGCCGGACAGGTCGCGCCAGAGGGTCACCGCACGGCGCCCGATGAAGGTGAGGGTTGCAACCTCGACCTCGACGGGAAGCTCTTCGAGCTCCGTGCGCAGGTCTTTGACGGTATGGGTCGCAACCGCCGCCGCCTCGATCGGCCGCAGGGTCTCGTCGACCAGGCGCAGCTGATCCGGCGGGGTACCGGCGAAAGTAACCTGTGCCCCCATCCTCTGGGCCCGCAGCACGAATTCCCGCAGACACCAGGCACCTGTCAGATCGAGCGCGGCGAGCCGCCCGGTGGCGATCTCGATGCGGCGGGCGCCGGCGAGATCCACCGCCGCAAGCGCGGAATCGATCTCCTGGTAGGCAAGCGCCCGCCACTCCCCTGTCAGATCAAGGGCGAGACCCTGCTCGGTAGTGCGCACTTCAAGGACCATGCTTCCCCAATCATAAGGTAGAATTTTCCTTCTTTTCCCTTCGCGAAGCTGAAGCACGCCATGAAGCCAGTCTTGAACGTCGCGATCACCGGCGCCGCCGGACAGATCGGCTATGCCCTCGCCTTCCGGGTCGCCTCCGGACAGCTCCTCGGACCGGACCAGCCGGTCAACCTGCACCTGCTCGAGATCACCCCCACGCTGCAAGCGCTCAACGGGGTCGTGATGGAGTTATCCGATTGCGCGTTCCCGCGGCTCAACAAGATCCTGGCCACGGACGACGCGAAAGTCGCGTTCCGGGACTGCCACGTGGCGCTGCTGGTCGGCGCGCGACCGCGCGGACCGGGCATGGAGCGCAAGGACCTGCTGCTCGCCAATGCGCAGATCTTCTCCGCCCAGGGCAAGGCGCTCAACGAGGCTGCCGATCGCAACGTCAAGGTGCTGGTGGTCGGCAACCCGGCCAACACCAATGCGCTCATTGCCCGCTCCAACGCCAAGGATCTCAACCCCGGCAACTTCACCGCCATGATGCGACTCGACCACAATCGGGCGCTATCACAGCTCGCGGAGAAAACCGGCGCACGGGTGACCGATATCCGTCGCATGACGGTATGGGGCAATCACTCCGCGACGCAGTACCCGGACATCAGCCATGCCCTGGTCAACGGCAAGCCCGCTCGCTCGCTGGTCGATACCGCGTGGGTGGAGCAGACCTTCATCCCCGTCGTGCAGCAGCGCGGCGCCGCCATCATCAAGGCGCGCGGAGCCTCGTCGGCGGCATCGGCCGCCTCCGCCGCCATCGACCACGTCCATACCTGGATTCACGGCACGGCCGAGGGTGACTGGGTGAGCATGGCTATCCCCTCCGACGGCAGTTACGGCATCCCCGAAGGGGTGCTCTACTCCTACCCGGTGACCACGAAGAACGGCGAATACAAGATCGTTCAGGGGCTGACCATCGACGAGTTCAGCCGCAAGCGGATGGACGCGACGCTGGCGGAGCTCAAGGAGGAGAGGGAGGGTGTCAAGGCTTTGCTGGGTTGAGCCGGCCACTGGGGTAAACTCCCCGGGGTGACGGGAGTACTCATCACCCTGGTTTTCGTGGCGGCGGTGCTCTTTCTCGCGTACCGCCGCCTGTCGCTGCTCGCGTTCACCGCGACGTTCACCGCCCTCCTCATCGCTTATACGCTCCTCGGGGCCTCGGGCCCGCCGGCCGGCGCGTGGAAGGGATTCCTCTGGCTGCTGCTCGGAGGGCTGTGGCTGCTCAATCTGCGGCCGCTGCGCAAGGCCATCATCACCCGGCCGTTCATGAGGACTTATCTGAAGCTCCTGCCGCCAATGTCGCAGACGGAGCGGGAGGCGTTGGAGGCCGGCACGGTTTGGTGGGACGGCGAGCTGTTCACGGGAGCGCCGAAGTGGTCGAAGCTATTGTCGGCCCGCGCGCCGCAGCTGACCGCCGAGGAGCAGGCCTTCCTCGACGGGCCGTGCGAGGAACTGTGCGCCACCCTCGATGACTGGGCCATCAGCCATCAACTGGGCGACATGCCGCCGCACGTCTGGGACTTCCTCAAGTCGCGCGGCTTCTTCGCGATGATCATCCCCAAGCGCTATGGCGGCCTCGAGTTCTCGGCCTATGCGCATTCCTGCGTGCTCGCCAAGCTCGCGAGCCGCAGCGCCACCTGCGCATCCACCGTCGCAGTGCCCAACTCGCTCGGCCCGGCTGAGCTGCTCAACCACTATGGCACCGAGGAGCAGAAGAGCCATTACCTGCCCAGGCTCGCGCGTGGCGAGGAGGTGCCTTGCTTCGCGCTCACGGGTCCGCGGGCCGGCTCGGACGCGGCCTCCATCCCGGATACCGGCATCGTCTGCCGCGGCATGTGGCAGGGGCGCGAGGTCGTCGGCATTCGGCTCAACTTCACCAAGCGCTACATCACTCTCGCGCCCATCGCGACGGTGATCGGCCTCGCCTTCCGCATGTTCGATCCGGAGAAGCTCCTCGGGGAGCGGGCGGACATCGGCATCACCTGCGCCCTCATTCCGCGCAATACGCCCGGCATCGGCATCGGCCGGCGGCATTTCCCCATCAACGTCCCGTTTCAGAACGGGCCCATCGAAGGCCGCGACGTCTTCGTGCCGCTCGACTGCATCATCGGCGGCCCCCGCATGGCTGGCGCGGGCTGGCGCATGCTGGTCGAGCAGCTGTCGGTCGGACGTTGCATCTCCCTGCCCTCGAATGCCACCGGCGGCGCCAAGGCGGCCGTGTGGGCGACCGGCGCCTATGCGCGGATCCGCAGGCAATTCAACATGCCGGTCGGACGCTTTGAAGGCGTCGAAGCCGTGCTCGCGCGGATGGTGGGTCTGACGTACACGATGGACGCAGCGCGCTCCGTTACCGCCGGCGCCATCGACGGTGGGGAGAAGCCGTCAGTGCCTTCGGCGATGCTCAAGTATCACGTGACGGAGATGGGCCGGCAGGTCGCCAACGATGCGATGGACGTGCACGGCGGCAAGGGAATTTGCCTGGGTCCGCACAATTACCTGGCTCGAAGCTACGAGTCGGTGCCGATCACCATCACCGTCGAGGGCGCCAACCTCCTCACGCGCAACCTGATCATATTCGGCCAGGGGGCCGTGCGCTGTCATCCGTTCGTGCTGCGGGAGATGAATGCCGCGCGCGATCCGGATCGCACGCGCGGAGTCAATGAATTCGACCGGGCGCTGTTCGCGCATATCGGCTTCACCATCTCCAATGCGGTGCGCTCACTTGTCATGGCGCTCACGCATGCGCGCTTCACCCGCGCTCCAGTGTCGGGTTCCATCGGCCGCTACTATCAACACATCGTGCGCTTCAGCGCCTCGTTCGCCTTCACCGTGGATGTGGCGATGCTGACGCTCGGCGGCTACCTGAAGAAGAAGGAGAGCCTGTCGGCGCGGCTCGGCGATGTGCTGTCGGCGATGTATCTCGCCTCGATGGTGCTCAAGCATCATGACAACCAGGACCGTCCGGCGGAGGATCTGCCGATCGTCGAGTGGGCATGCCGCAACCTCCTCTACCACGCCCAGGAGCAGCTGCACGGTTTCCTGCGGAACTTCCCCAACCGTCTGCTCGCGGGCGTGATGCGGGCGATCGTTTTCCCGCGTGGCCGCACCTACTCGGCGCCGTCGGATCGCCTCGGCCGCAGGGTGGCGGAGCTCGTGACCCGCGCCGGCAACTCGCGCGAGCGGCTCTGTCAGCACATCTACCGGACGCTCGAGCCCGGCAATCCGCTCGGGCTGCTGGAGGAAGCGCTGCGGCTCGCGGAGCGGATGGAGCCCATCGAGAAGCGCATCCGAGTCGAGGGCGTCAAGACGGGGCGCGTGACGGCGCTCGACCTGCCCGGACAGGTCGCACAGGCGCAGACGCTCGGAATCATTTCCGAGGAGGAAGCTACGGCGCTATGCGACTACGACCGCAAGGTGATGAGCCTCGTGCGCGTGGACGACTTCGCGCCAGACGAGCTTGGCGTGCAGGCACGCCCGGAACCCGAGGTCCGGCAACCGGGGGCACGGGACACAGACGCAAGGACCACCGTCCGGGCCGTGTGACGGCCGCAGTGCTCGATCCCATCGACACCATCGTCGTCATCTACACACCGGTCTATTTCTATCGGGCGATGCGGCGGGTCTATGGTCAGGGCCCATGGCTCACCCTGAGCAAGGTGGCCGCGCTGGGTGTCGCTTATTTGTTGCTCGGCTCGCTGATGCTGGTGGCCACATTCTCCTATTCGTTCTCCTATTCGTTCTCCTATTCGTTCCTGACGTTATGAGTCGCGCCATCCTCCACGTTGACATGGACGCCTTCTACGCGTCGGTAGAGCAGCGCGACAACCCGGAGCTCGTCGGCAAACCGGTGGTCGTCGGGTGGCCCGGCGGCCGCGGAGTGGTCGCGGCGGCGAGCTACGAGGTGCGTAAGTTCGGTGTGCGCTCAGCGATGCCCATGCACACCGCGCTGCGGCTGTGCCCCGGAGCGATCTGCATCCCGCCGCGCATGCAGCGCTATCGCGAGGTCTCCGGGCAGGTGTTCGGCGTATTTCACGAGATCACGCCGCTCGTTCAGGGCCTCTCGCTCGACGAGGCGTTCCTGGACGTCACCGGGAGCCAGGCGCTACTCGGCCAGCCGGCGGCAATCGCCCGGCGCATCAAGGACAGCATCCGGGCGCGCACGGGATTGACCGCTTCGGTCGGAGTGGCCACGAACAAGCTGGTGGCGAAGATCGCGTCGGATCTCGACAAGCCCGACGGACTCACGGTCGTACCGGAGGAGCGGATTCGCGAGGTGCTCGCATCGCTGTCGGTGCGTCGTCTCCCGGGACTCGGGCGCAAGCTTGGCGAGAAGGTGGAAGCCGCCGGGTTGCGCACCCTGGGCGAGCTGGCCAGGGCGACGGACGCGATCCTCTGGCCGCTGTTCGGCCGCGACACGACCCGAATGCGCGACCGGGCAGCCGGCGTCGATGACCGTCCGGTGCAGCCAGATCTGGAAGAGAAGTCGCTGAGCGCCGAGGATACCTTCGCCCAGGATCTTGGTGATCCGCGTCGGCTCGACGCACAGCTCTGCCGGCTGGCCGACCTCGCTTGCGAGCGGCTGCGGGGTCGTGGGCTGATGACCGGGCGGGTGGGAGTGAAGATCCGGCGTCACGATTTCGCGACGTTCACGCGTCAGCGGGCGATCGCGCCACCCACTCAGGAGGAGCTTACCGTGCGCAACGTCGCACGAGAGCTGCTGTCGCGCTGGCTCGCGGAGCACTCCGGTGCGAAACTTCGGCTCTTGGGGGTGGTCTTGACCGACCTGAGCCCGGCCTCGCAGCTCGGCCTCTTCGATCGGCGTCCGGACCAGCGCCCGACCGGTAAGAGCGCTCGGGATCCGCACCTCGATTCCACGGTGGATGAGGTGCGCGCGCGGTTTGGCCGGGGTGCGCTGCGGCGCGGCAATACAATCGAGTAGCTTCATCCGTCCATGTATCTCTCGTTCTTCGGCCTCAACGAAAAGCCGTTCTCCATCACTCCGGATCCGCGCTATCTGTACCTCAGCGAGCGGCACGCGGAGGCAATGGCGCACCTGCTCTACGGCATCAACGAGGCCGGCGGCTTCGTGCAGCTGACGGGTGAGGTGGGCACGGGGAAGACGACGATCGTGCGCTCCCTGCTCGCGCAGGCGCCGAAGAACGCCGAAATCGCGCTCATCCTCAATCCGAAGATGACCGCGACCGAGTTCCTGCTGACCATATGCGAGGAGGTCGGCATTGGCGTACCGGACTCGGCGACCGAAAGCCTCAAGGACCTGGTCGACATCCTGAGCCAGTATCTTCTGCGCGCGCACGCGGGTGGGCGGCGGGTGGTGCTGGTGGTCGACGAAGCGCAGAACCTCGCGCCCGAGGTCCTCGAGCAGGTGCGGCTGCTCACCAACCTGGAAACCAACACCCAGAAGCTGCTGCAGATCATCCTGATCGGGCAGGAGGAGTTGCGCGACCTGCTCGCGCGCAACGAGCTGCGCCAGCTGGCGCAGCGCATCACCGGCCGGTACCACCTCAGCCCACTCAGCACCGAGGAGACCACGGCCTATGTCCGCCATCGTCTGCGCGTCGCGGGCGCAACTGCCGACATCTTCAACCGCTTCGCGCTGGAGGAGATCTACCGGCTCTCGGGTGGCGTGCCGCGCGTAATCAACGTCATCTGCGACCGCTCGCTCCTCGGCGGCTATTCGCAGGACCGCCACCGCATCACCGGCCCCCTGGTGCGCAATGCCGCCTCCGAGGTGTTCGGCAAGCGATTCACGCCCCCATGGCTGCCCTGGGCCGGGACCGCGGCGGTCGCGGCGATACTGGCCGTTGGCAGCTTCGCGCTCTGGCGCCTGCAGCCGTGGGACTGGATCCACACGCGCGCGCCTGCGGCAACAGCGGTACCGCGCGCGGCGGCAAAGCCGGTGGCGCCGGTGCGAGCAGCAGGCTCCGGGGCGGCGCCAGCGCAAATCGTGCATGCCGCGCCGCCGGCGGCCACGGCCAGCGCGCAGGCCGTGGAGCCATTGTCGACTCTGCTGGCCAAGCACTCGAGCGAGACGAGCACCGATGGAGCGTTCAGGACGTTGTTCGACCTCTGGGGTATTCACTACACCATGGATGGCACGGACCCCTGCACACAAGCGACCCAACACGGGCTCGCTTGCCTCACCGAGCGCGGCTCTCTCGGGCAGCTGCGTCTCTACAACCGCCCTGCCATCCTGATCCTGACCGATGCCAGCGGCGGCAGCCATGAAGTGGTGTTGACCGGCCTCGACGGCGAGAACGCCAGCATCGATCTCGGCAAATCAACCCACCAGGTCGGCGACGGCGAGCTATCGACCTACTGGATGGGCGATTACGTGATGTTGTGGCAGCCCGAAACCGCGCCGGTGCAGACACTCTCCCCCGGCATGACGGGCAATGGTGTACTCTGGCTGCGGCGTGGTCTGGAGAAGCTGGCAGGTGCGTCCGATCCCGGCTCCCCGAGCAATGTATACGATGCCAGCCTGGCGAGCGCCGTACGTCAGTTCCAGCGCAATCACCGGCTCACGGTGGACGGTATCGCGGGCGTGCGAACGCAGGTTGCTCTCGCCGGTGCACTCGCGAGCCCCGGCTCTCCCCTCCTGACCGCCGCGCACGAATAACCAACATGTCGTTCATCCTGGATGCATTGAAGAAATCCGAGAGCGACCGGCAGCGGCAGAGCGGGCCATCACTCTTCGAGGTCAAGGTCGCCCCACCACGGCGGGCGCTGCCCATCTGGGCGGCGGCAATTGCCGTGCTCCTCGGGGTCAATGTCATCGTCGTCTCCTGGATGTTGCTGCGGCGTCCCGCGACCCAGCAGCAGCCGGCGGCTTCCCCCCAGCCCACCGCTCCGGCCGTCCACGAAGCCCCGGCGGTCCGCGCACCGAGTACGCCACCGACCCAGGGCTCCCCGACTTCAGGACAGGCGGCAGGCGCCGCCCCGACGCCCACTGGGGTTGCCGCTCCGGCCGTGGCTCCCACCGGCAGCTCGGGTCAGCCCCCCACGCCGGCCCCGGTCGCCAGCAGCACCGGTCAAGGTGGCGGCCAACCCCCCGGCGACGCGAATCCGAGCGATAACGCGCCGGCAGCCGAGCCGGCCGCGACGCCTGGCCTTGCGACCCCAGCCGGGGGCTCGGCTGGGAACTTGCCGCTCTACCAGCAGATCGTCACCAGCGACGGTCTGCCGGCGCTCCACCTGGACATGCATGTGTATGCCGAGCGCCCGCGGGATCGCTTCGTCCTGATCAACATGCACAGGCTGGGGGAGGGAGACTCCCTACCGGGCGGCGTGCACGTGGATGCCATCCGGCCGGATGGCGTCGTCCTCAGGTACCAGGGTACGCAATTCCTGCTACCCAGGAATTGACAGCTAGACGCCGGTCACAGGTCCCGTCGGACCGGATGACGGGCTTCACAGAATCGCCCGGAGCCTAGCGACAACCGAGCCCAGGCTGGTCCATCGTTTTCTGCTTAAGAGAACGGCCGTTCTCGGGTGGCAGGTGGATACCAGACGGACAGGCTCTCCGGCGCGCATGCTGGTCGTGGATCGCGATGTAAAGTATCGCGAGTGGCTGCGGCTGCATCTCGGTATCGTATGCCCGGATGCCGCGATAGGCGCCATTGACCTCACGGAATTCGAGCCGTGGAGCGCCCTGGTGACGGGCCGCGAGTGCGACGTGCTGCTGCTCGCCGCCAGCTTCGGCACCAGCCCCGAAGACCCCGAGGCGCATGGTCTCGACCTGCTGCGCAAGCTCCGGACACGCAACATCGCCTCGGCGGTGATCGCCCTGGCCGACGACGGCAACGAGCTCACCGCGGTGCGGGCGCTGCAGCTGGGCGCCGCGGACTACGTGCCGAAGCGGTTACTCACCCCGGAGCGGCTGAAGACCTCCGTGCGCGTGGCGCTGCGCCGCATCGAGCAGCGCGTCGCCCGCCGCCTCGCGGACCTGGCACACACGGGTCAGTCCGTTGCGATCGACGCGCCCCCACAGCAGCAGCGCGCGGAGCCGGCCGATGCCGCCGGCGAACCGTCCGCACGCGACAGCGACACGCTGCCGGTCATCCCCGGGTATTCCATCGCCAAGAAGATCGGCGAGTCGGAAAAGGCGGTCGTGTACCTGGCCGCCAGCGCGGCGCTCGGCACGGACGTGGCGTTGAAAGTCAGCAGGACCTCGCGCGAAGCAAACGCCGAGCGTCAGGCGCTCGAGCGGGAATACAAAGCCATTCTGGCCATCCGCCATCCGGCGGTGGTCAGAATTCACGATTACGGTATCGAGAACGGACTCGAATACCTCGCCATGGAGTACTTCCCGCGCGGTGATCTCAAGGCCCGGATGTACTTCGGCGTGACGGAGGCGGAGACACTGCGCTACCTGGAGCAGATCGCCGTGGCGCTGAGCGTCGTGCACGGCGCGGGTCTCCTGCATCGCGACCTGAAGCCGCCCAACGTCATGCTGCGCGAGAACGACGAGATCGCGCTCATCGATTTCGGGCTGGCGCGTACGCTGGACGGCGCCTGTCATAGCACCCGCACCGGGGTGCTGCGCGGCTCGCCGTACTACATGAGCCCGGAGCAGGCCCTGGGCGAGGAGCTGGACGCGCGCTCCGACCTCTACAGCCTCGGCGTCATCTACCACGAGATGTTGACCGGCAAGAAGCCCTTCACCGGCGGATCGGCGATGGAGGTGTTGCAACAGCACGTGAACGCGCCGCCGCCCCAGCTGCCGTTGTCACTCTCCCGTCACATGCCGGCGCTGTCGCGGCTACTGGCGAAGCGGCGTGAGGATCGTTTCAACACGGCCGATGAGGTGATCGAAGCCACTGCCGCGCTGCGCCACGGCTCCGCCTCCCAGGCACAGTCAACGGCGGCCTGATGGCGGGCCTCCGAGCCTCGCGTCAGAGGCTCGGCGCATCTTGACAATGCCCGCTCGGGAAAGGTGCAATGCGGGGACGCAATCTGACTTGAACCCCTGATCTTGAACGACCGCCTGCACCTCGTCGATACCACGCTTTTCTATTCGCCGACGAGCGGCGGCGTCAAACGCTACCTGACCACGAAGCACGCCTGGTTGGCGGCGCACAGCCGTTGGGAGCACACCCTGGTCGTGCCGGGAGAACGCGATCGAACGGAGCGCGGCGGCGTATGTACCCTGGCGGGTTACCCGGTGCCGGGCAGTTTCAACTACCGCCTGCCGCTCGATCCGCGCCGCTGGCTGCGGCTGCTCGATGCGCTGCAGCCGGACCTGGTCGAGGCAGGCGACCCGTTTCATCCCGCCTGGGCCGCCTGGCGCCTGGCGCGGCGCCGCGGCACCCCGATCGCGGCGTTCTATCACTCCAACCTGCCGCAGATCATCAGCCGGCGCATGGGCGGACGCCTCACCGGGCGGACGCTCGAGCGCTACCTGCGCTGGCTCTACGAGCGCTTCGACGTGGTGTTTGCCCCGAGCCGGGTGATGTGCGACGTGCTCAACGGCCTGGGCATTTCGAATGCGGTGCAGCAACCGCTCGGAGTCGACGCGGAAGTGTTCCGGCCGCAGCGGCGCGGTTGCTGGCTGCGGCAGCGGCTGGGACTCGCGCCGGCGGCCCGCGTGTTGGTGTACGCGGGACGGTTCTCGGGCGAAAAGAACCTGCCGGTGTTGTTGGAGGCGTTTGCACGATTAGGCTCGCCATATCACTTGCTGCTGATCGGTGGTGAGCGCGAGGGGCGGCTAGCCGCCAACGTGACCATGCTGCCCTACCGGCGCGACGGCATCGAGCTGGCGGAATGGCTGGCATCGGCGGATGCGCTGGTGCACGCGGGGACGAAAGAAACGTTCGGGTTGGTCATCCTGGAGGCAATGGCCTGCGGGCGGCCGGTCGTGGCGGTACGCGCCGGGGCGATTCCGGAGTTCGTGGACGACACCGTGGGGTTGCTCACGGAGCCCGGCAGCGGGGCCAGGATGGCGGAAGCGATCGCGGAGCTTTACGAGCGCGACATCGAGACGCTGGGAGCCAACGCCAGGGCGAGAGTGGAGCGGAAGTTCACCTGGAATCGGGCTTTTCAGGGGCAGATGGCCACTTACAAGGCGCTGCTGGGCCGTGAGCGCGCCGCCGTGCCGGCCACGGAGCTCGCCGAACCGAGCTAGGCACATGGATGTGCCCCGCCGCCATGGGTGGCTTCAAACTAGGACTGGCGGCGAAGAGACGACAACACGCGCTTGCCGGTGCGGCTGCCGGCGAGCCATAGCACCAGTCGCCAGAAAAGGCGCTTCCCAAGCGGCACCGGGCGCGGCGGAACGGCGCGATAGAACGCCTTGCCGATGTCGCGGTGGATGTGGAGGGATGTCGCCGCGACGGTTAAATCCCCAGACGCTGAAGTAATGCGATAGTGGTGCGCGTCAACGGCGCGGACGTTGGCGGCGGTCAACGAGTGTGGGATGTCGGGAATAGACGAGGAACCGAATGTCAGGATGAGGCGGTCTTCCGCGGAGTCGGCGGCGGCACCGCTGAGAGTCAGGGCGTCCGCCGTGCGGCTGCACGTGACCTGGCCGCGGAAAGCGGCGCGAAGCGATGCGGCGGGATCGGTGTCAGTCACGCGCAATCCTGGATCAGAACTGGGATTCCAGCTCCCAGACGGTGAGCGGGGCGCCGCGTCGCAGCCAGAACCCGGTACCGACTTCGCGGAAGTTGCGTTGCAGGCGCAGCCGGTACCAGCGCGCGGCGCGCAAATGCACGTTGGCATCGGTGCGCACGGGGTCGCAATTCCACTCCCAGTCGCGGCGCGTCAGAGCGCTGAAGTACAGCACTCCGCGACAGAGCCGCCCAAAGTTGCTCAGGGCGCGCGCGGCCGTACGGGAGTCGAGGTATTGCAGCACGTCGTAGCAGATCACGAGGTCGAACGCCGAGGAGCTACGATACTCCTCGATGCGGCCGCGCTCCCAGCCGTAGCGGCCACAGAGATAGGCGCTCGTCTCCAGACCGACGTATTCGGCTTTCGGCAGCAGGCGCCTGAGCGGGGCGCGCAGCAGACCGGTGCCGCAACCGGCGTCGAGGAGTCTGCGCACCGGCAGGCCGACGTGGTCGCTGAAAGCGGTGATGAGGCGCGCGCGCGCGTTCATTTCCCGGCGGGTCGTCACCGCGGTCCGCGGGTCGTAGTAGTAGCGCCGGTAGTACTCGCGATCGAACGACTCCGCCACCTGCGGCGACGGGCCACGTCCATGTGCCTGGTCCTGGGACCCGTGCCGGCTCATGATGCTGCGAGCCGGGCGCTGACTTCCGCCAGCCGCTGCCGGACCTGCGGGTCATACGCCTGGGCGTTTGCCCGGGCCGGGCGCAAGCCGTCGAAGTAACCGCCCGTTTGGCCCTCCAGCTCCGGGGCGTTGGCAAGACGCATCACCGCCGCTGCCCCCTCCTCGACCGGGCTCACGGGCGCGACACCGGCAGCGCGCACCATGGTCGTGTCCATGTAGGTCGCGGGATGGAGGCAGTTGACGGTTACGCCCATGTCGCGCAGCTCCACGGCGAGGTCGAGGGTCAGCATGACTTGGGCCAGCTTGCTCTGGGCGTACGCGCGCATACCACTATAGGCTCGCTCCAACATCAAATTGTCGAAGTCCAGGGGGTACTGGCCCGCCGAGGCGACATTGACGATGCGCGCCGGCGCAGCGCGCACCAGGATCGGCAGCAGCAGCCGGGTCAAAAGGTAGCCGGCGAGATAATTGACCGCGAATCTGAGCTCATACCCCTCGGCGCTCGTGCGCCGCGGCGCAGCCCGGCCGTCGTCACCGGTTCCGATGCCGGCATTGTTGATGAGGAGGTGGAGGCGGTCGTGGTCGCGGCGCACGCTATCGGCCAGCGCGCGCACCTCTGCCAGGGAGGTGAAGTCGGCGCGGTGAAAGCGCGCTGAGCCGCCCTGCTCGGAGATCTGCCGCACGAGATCGCTTCCCCGCGGCTCATCGCGGCCATGAATCAATACCTCGAATCCGGCGGCGGCGAGCGCGCGCGCCACTTCGCGGCCGAGACCATCGGTGGAGCCCGTGATCAGAGCGACTTTCCGCACTTGTGCGTTATTCATCACGCTGAGTTTGCCGGATGAAGCGCAGCGCTGCACACTCCGTCCGCTCGGCAGACGGTGTGGGGTCTCGTGCCATGCGAACAGTGCGGATCATCAGCGCTCGGGGAATCGTGTCAGCGCTCGCGGCGGCGCTCTTCGCCACACCGCCCGTGGCGTTGGCGGACCCGGCGGCCACGCGCCCGCCGCTCATCGCTCTGGCCGCCACCACTGCATCAGCGCTCGCGCTGCGGAGCAGCGATTTCGCACCGGGCGGGGCCGTCGCCCCCGCCTGCGTCTACCGCGGGTGGGGCTGCCATGGCGGCAACGCCTCCCCTGCCCTTTCCTGGAATCATCCGCCGGCGGGGACCCGCAGTTTCGCGGTGCTGCTGTTCGATCCGGATGCGCCGCGGGGTTTCTGGCATTGGGCGGTGTTCGACATTCCCGTCGTGGTCACATCGCTTCGGGCCGGTGCGGGCGATCCGGCAAGACATCTGCTGCCCACCGGTGCGATCCAGGTGCGCAATGACTGGGGTGCGATGGGCTATGGGGGACCCTGCCCCCCGCCCGGCCGACCGCACCATTATCGGCTGCGGCTCTATGCGCTGAGCGTGGCCAAGCTGGGGCTCGGCGCGGGAGCCAGTGCGGCGCAGGTCGCAGCCAAGGTAGAGGCCAACGCGCTCGCCCAGGCGGAAATCATCGGGCTCTACGGCCGCTAGGCGGGCCTGGGCCGGCCGCTATTGCGGCGGCGAGGACCGGCAGGTAGTCTTCGCGCCCCCTCATGTCCTCCCGCCCCGCAACCCGGCGCCGCGCCAAGCCGCGCGAGCGCATCCCGAAAGTCGGCTTCGTCAGCCTGGGCTGTCCCAAGGCGCTGGTCGATTCCGAGCGCATTCTGACGACGCTGCGAGCCGAGGGCTACGAAGTAGCCCCGACGTATGAGCAGGCCGACCTCGTGGTCGTCAATACCTGCGGCTTCATCGACGCGGCAATCGACGAGTCGCTGCAGACGATCGGGGAAGCTCTGGAGCGGAACGGCAAGGTGATCGTGACCGGGTGCCTGGGCGCAAGACCCGAGCGCATCCTCGAGCGCCACCCGCGCGTGCTCAAGGTCACGGGGCCGCAGACCTACGCGGAGGTGATGTCGGCCGTTCACGAGCATCTGCCGCCGCAACACGACCCATTTCTGGACCTCGTGCCGCCTCAGGGCGTGCGGCTGACGCCGCGTCATTACGCGTATCTCAAGATCTCCGAGGGCTGCAACAACAAATGCAGCTTCTGCATCATCCCGGCGTTGCGCGGCAGACTGGTGAGCCGCCGCATCGACGACGTGCTGCGCGAAGCGGAGCGACTGGCCGCGGCGGGTGTCCGGGAGCTACTGGTCATCTCCCAGGACACCAGCGCCTACGGGGCGGACATCCGCTATGCGCCCGCAGTCTGGCGCGACAAGGAATACCGGACTCGATTCATCGACCTGGCACGCGGCCTCGGAACGCTCGGCATCTGGGTCCGGCTGCACTACGTCTATCCGTATCCGCACGTCGACGAAGTCATGCCGCTGATGGCGGAGCGCCGCGTGCTGCCGTACCTCGATATTCCGTTCCAGCACGGCAGCCCGTCGGTGCTGAAGCGCATGCGGCGGCCCGCGCATTCCGAGGATGTGCTGCGGCGCATCGCGGCCTGGCGGCAGCAGTGCCCTGACCTGACGTTGCGCAGCACATTCATCGTAGGTTTTCCCGGGGAGACCGAGAGCGAGTTCCAGGAGCTGCTCGACTGGCTCGACGAGGCACAGCTCGACCGCGTCGGCTGCTTCAAGTACTCGCCGGTCGAAGGCGCGGCGGCCAACGCTCTCGAAGGACACGTGCCTGCCGAGGTCCAGGAAGCGCGCTACGCTCGGTTCATGGAGCGTGCGGCGGCCATCAGCGCAAGACGCCTGGCACGGCGCGTCGGCGCCCGAATGCGCGTGCTCGTGGATGCCGTGAGCGGGGACGGCGCGATCGCACGCAGCGAGGCAGACGCGCCGGAGATCGATGGCGTGGTGCGGATCGCGGCCGCGGGCAAGCTTCGGCCGGGCGACTGGGGCGACGTCGAGATCACCTCGAGCGATACCTACGACCTGTCGGCACGGCTGGATGTCTCATCCAGTGCCGCTGCAACGTAGCGGCTGGTTGGACCGGCGCCAGGAACTAGCGCTACACTGGATTCCCGTCCAAACCAACATGGAGCCGAGCGTCATGAGCCTAACGTTCTACTATTCTCCGATGAGCACGGCGGTCATCACCCAACTCGTGTTGGAAGAGCTCGCAGTGCCCTGCGAGCGCGTCCTGATCGATCTGAAGAAGGGCGAGACCCACGCCCAGGAATTTCTCCGTGTAAATCCCAACGGCAAGGTCCCGGTGTTGGTCCACGACGGCATTGCCATCTGGGAGTCGGCCGCCATCACGCTCTACCTCGGCGAGATCTTCGGCGTCGCCAAGGGCCTGTACCCCGAGCCGGGACCGGAACGCGGCGAAGCGATGAAGTGGGTGATCTGGTCCAACGTGACCCTGGGAGATGCGTTCGGCCGCTTCGTTCGCAACACGTCAGATTGGTACCCGGCCGAGCAGCACAACGCGAAGGCGGCCGCGGCCGCCGAATCCGACACGCACGGCTGTCTGCAGATTCTCGACCGGGCGCTCAGCGGCAGGGAGTACCTGCTGGCGGGCTACACGCTGGCGGATACGCACGTGAACTCCCTGGTCGACTGGCTGCGATTCATGAAAATGGACTTCAGCAAGTATCAGCACTTGAATGCCTGGAGCAAGCGTTGCGCGGCGCGGCCGGCTTGTGCCCGGGTGAAGAGCAGCAACTGATTCGGCGGGGCGTCAGGTCCCGCGCTTGGGACCTGGCGCCGACGGCCACGGGAGCCGCGGCTCGGGGTTGAAGATCGAGTCGGCGTCGGCGCGCTTGGGCTTCCAGGCACCGCCCTGGATCTCTCCCTCCAGCTGGCCCGGGTACCAGCCCGCGTGCCCGAGGAAGATCCGCAGGCCCTGCATCGGATTGGGGCGGCTGAGCAGCTTGAGCAGCAGCTTGTCATCAGAGCTGACGTATACCCCGTCGCAGATCTGGATCGCGGGCGCGGGCGCCGTTTTGGCGCGCAAGAGGTACCACACCGTGCCGAACTCGACGGGACCACCGAAATAGACTTTGTCCCGCACCTGCGCGAGGTGCTTCAGCTTCGGGAAGAACCGCGATACGGTGACCGGCATCGGCCTGTTGATGATGATGCCGACCGGCGCCGGTCCGAGGTTGTTCATCACGACCACGATCGAGCCCCCGAAATTGGGGTCCGAGACGACGTCCTGGGCCACAATCAGAATCGACGACAGCGTGTTTGAGCGCGCACCCGTGTGCGGGCCAGCAGGCTTCGCGGGCACGCCAGCAGCCGACGTCGTCTGTGAAGAGACTGGCAGGAGCAGCATGACGAGTAGCGCTGCCGCCAGGTAACGCCGCGCACGGAATGCCTTCTTCACCCGCAACGCCTGCCTTCCACGATCGTGTCGGAGCCGCCTGCCGCAGATTCTACGCCGTTCATCGCGGACAGCCGCTGGCCGATGCGGACCCGAGGCCACCCTCGGTAAAATGCCGAGCCATCGCTTCAGGCCGCAAAATCAAAGAGAGCACGCCATGAGGACCGAAAGCATACTGGTCGTGGGGGTCGCGACACTCATCGGCTTCAGCCACTGCGGCACCGGCGGCGCGGCGGCGCGCGACTTCGGGCTCACCGATGTGCGCAATCTCGTGTCCCTGAGCGATCCGCAGGTCTCTCGCGATGGCCGCGAGATCGCTGTGGTCGTTTCGACCCAGGATTGGGGTAGCGACGAGTCCAGGCACGAAATCGATCTTATCGACGTCGCGACTGGCGCGCGGCGGCCGCTCACACGTTACCGCACGGACGTCGCCTCACCACGCTGGTCGCCGGATGGAACGCGGCTCGCGTTCATAGCCATGGATACGACACCGGCGGTGCCCGCCCCGGCGAATGCCAAGAACCCCACCACCGCTGCGGCGACCCGGAAATGCGATCAGGTGTTCGTGTTGCCAATGGGTGGTGGAGATGCGCTACGCGTCACTGACGCCAGGCGCGATGTTGTTTCGTTCTCCTGGAGCCCGGACGGCAAGTCGATTGCCTACATCGCAGCGGATGTCCCGGTAAACGAGAAGGCGCTCGAGGCCCACGACGACGCCTTCAAGGTCACGGAAAACAACTTCATGGTCCGCGCGGCGCTGACCCCGTCGCACCTTTGGGTCCTGCCGAGCACGGGAGGCACGGCGGTGCGGCTGACGCAAGGGAAGTTCAGCCTCTACACGGATCAGCAGGATTCGGCGCCGGACCCGGCGTGGAGCCCGGATGGCGGCACGATCGCCTTCAGCCGCTTCCCGGACCCCTACTGGGCCCTTTCCTACCGGTCGGTTATCGACACTGTGGCAGCAAAGGGCGGGAGCCCGTCGACCCTCGTCGGTTTGGAGGGCGCGACGACATTGAATTATGCGTCCTCGGGTGACGCGTTCGCATTCACGCGGCCACGTGACGGCGACGAGAACAACGGGACCGCCGTATACGTGCAGCAGGGCGGCAGGACGTTCGATGCGACTCACGCGCTGGCTCGAAACATCGACTTCTATACGTGGCTGCCGGACGGCAAGCACCTGTTGCTCGTGGGGCAGGACGGCGCTCATTCCGTGATGTGGGAACAGGCGGTAGACGGCGTTGCGAGAGAACTCGATCTCAGGCGGCGTCGACGTCGGGGATCGACCGAGCGTTTCGCCCCAGGGAGTGATCGCGTTCATCGGCGCCACGCCGAGCCACGCGGACGAGCTCTACGTGATGGCCTCTCCTGATGCAAAGCCTCGACGCCTGACGGACGTCAACGGATTCCTCGATTCTCTGTCACTCGGCCGCATGGCGACGATCGACTGGCGGGGACCTGACGGATTTCGCGAGGACGGTATCCTGACCTATCCGCCCGGGTTCGAGCAGGGGCGCAAGTACCCGCTCGTACTGATGATCCACGGAGGCCCGGAAGGGGCCTCCAGCTTGCGATTCTCGGACCTGTCACAGCTGCTCGCGGCGGCAGGTTTCCTGGTGTTCGAGCCCAATTATCGCGGCAGTACCAATCTCGGAGATGCCTACCAGCATGCGATCTACCGTGACACCGGCGAAGGGCCTGGCAAGGACGTGATGGCCGGCCTGGCCGCGGTCGAGAAGCTGGGGATCGTGGACCCGCAGCGCATTGGCGTGAGCGGCTGGTCGTATGGCGGCTACATGACCGACTGGCTCTCCAGCCGCTATCCGCGGGTATGGAAGGCGGCGGTCTCGGGCGCCGCGCTGAACGATTGGGTGATGGATTACACGGTCTCCTACTATCAGCAAGGTGACGTATATTTCTTCGGCGGCTCGCCCTGGAGCAGCCGCTACTTCCAGATCTGGCGGGCGCAATCACCGATCGCCCATGCGCAGGACGTCAAGGCGCCGACGCTCATCATGGGAGATGTCGGCGATCCCAACGTGCCACTGGTCAACAGCTACGAGTGGTACCACGCGTTGCGCGACAACGGCGTGAAAGTCGACTTCTACGCCTACCCTGCCGACACTCATTTCCCCGGGGACATCGTGCGGACGACAGATGTCTTCCGCCGCTGGGTCGGGTGGATGACCACGCACCTGAACTGAGACTACAGCCGTACGCGCTTTATGGCGGCGGGAGTCAGACTGGCCCCGCCGCGCACCGAGCCATCGCCGGTTACCTCGTTCCAGCCGGAGTTCTCGATGAAATAAAGGGCGTCGGCAACGATGACGGCGTGGGTCGGATCGAGATCGGGCGTGCCGCTCTCGATGATCGTTTCGGCGGCGATCCGCGTACGCGCACGATCGAGGGTGAAACTGACTATACGCTCCGGTGCGAAGCCGTTCTGGATGGCGATCAGCCGATTCTGATGCCAGTAGAGCCCATCGGTGCCCGCCAGCGCGTATTTGTTCTCCATGGGCAGCCATGTGACTCGGCCGGTCCCGAGATCCAGGAGTGCGATGCCGCGCACGTAGTCGGCAACAAACACCCTGTCCGACGAGACGAATACCGGCGTCATCGGGGAGACGAACTCGTTGATGGGCAAGCGCACGAGATGGGAGCCACCGCGCCGGACGAGATAGAGTCCGCCATTATTGGAATCGCACACGAGCAGATTTCCGCCCGGTGACAGCGTCATATCCCCGAGTTGACTGCCGCGCGGCCCCTCGATCCGCCGCAGCAATCGGGCCGTGCCCAGATCGAATTCGAGGATGACGGAGCGCCCCCAATCGTGGCGGGGAACGCTGCGAAGCCCCGTCAATGCCACCTCCGTGGCCCAAAGAACGCGGTGTCCGCTGTCGATCCTGATCGCCAGCATCGGCCAACCGTCGGGCGAGCGGGCAAAAGCCGGGCGCGCGCCTGCCAAAAGCGCTTGCCGCTGCACCCCGGAGCGGCGCCACGTACTGAATGCGGCGAAGCAAGAGCTGCGCGAGATTTTCGGCCGCGGCTGAGCTGAACGCGCTTGCTGTGCTAGAGTGGTAGCGGTACCACTGGAGGCCCCGAGGATGGCACAGCCTGTCGGCCGTCGGAGTGTATTGCAAGCTGGCGCGGCGCTGATCGCGGCGCCCTGCCTCTGGCTGACGGCGCGCGCCGCCGAGGCCGCGTGGCCTACACAGACGGTGGCTCCCTTCATCGAGGTTGAGATCGATAGCGGGCATATCCGCGGCGGTCACAGCCGTGGCGCACTTGCTTTCAAGGGAATCCCGTATGCGGGATCGGTGTCAGGCAGAAACCGCTTCAAGGAGGCGCCCGAGGTGACGTCGTGGACGGGGGTGCGCGATGCCACTCGCCTGGGACCACCCGCGATGCAAGGACCCGGCACCACCTACGGCGAGCATGAGCCCGCCTACAGCGAGGATTGCCTGGTGCTCAATGTCTGGACACCGGCCGTGAATGACGGTGGCAAGCGGCCCGTGATGTTCTACTGTCACGGCGGCGGCTTCACCACCGGCTCGGGCGGCCAGAATATCCAGGATGGTGCGCGTCTGGCCGCGACCTACGACGTAGTAGTCGTGGCCATCAACCACCGACTGGGCCTCTTCGGCTACTTGTATCTCGCCGAGCTGGGTGGCAGCGAATACGCCACCTCAGGCAATCAGGGCATGCTCGACATCGTCGCCGCGCTGCGGTGGGTCGGCCGGAACATCGCCACCTTCGGCGGCGATCCGAGCAAAGTGATGGTCTTCGGAGAGTCCGGAGGTGGGGCGAAAACCGGCACGTTGATGGCGATGCCGACGGCACACGGCCTGTTCCACAGAGCGGGGATTCAGAGCGGCGCCACGCTGCGTGGGCTGCCCACCTACGTTGCCACGGAAACCGCTCGCCGCGTGCTGGCGGGCGTCGGCCTCGCGCCGCACGAGGTAAGCCGACTCGTTGAGGTGCCCGCGGAGAAGCTCATCGCCATTCAGCTGGCCGGCGACGGTCCGCTGTCGGTGCCGAGCAGGGGCTATTTCGCCGCCCATCCGAATCCGCCTCCCGGCATCGCCGCTCTGCGCGCGAAGCAGCCGGGTGATTGGGGCCCGGTGGTGGATGGCGCCTTTCTGCCGCGGGACCCCTTCGAACCGAACGCATCGCCTCTTGCTGCGGCCGTGCCGCTCCTCATCGGTAACACACACGACGAGGCCCTCTTCTTTCATCGGGACGATCCGCATTACTTCCATTCCAGCGCCGCAGAACTGGCCGCGCAACAACGTCACAAAGTCGGCGATGTGGCGGCGCGTATTCTCGCCGCCTATGCCACATTCATGCCGGCCGCGACACCGGTCGAGCGGGCCATCGCGATCGAGACCGCAACGTTCATGGGCAACAATACGGCGCTGCTGGCGGATCGCAAGTCGCTGCAACCCGCGCCGGTCTATCGGTATCGCGAGGATTTTCGCTCGAACCTGCCGATTCAGGGCACCGATTGGACGCTGCGCGCCTGTCATGCCAGCGACATCGCCATCGTGTTCTACAACTACGAAATGAGCGATCTTCAGGGCGATGGACCGGGACTCGCGGCAGCCTCCAGGGCGATGAGCGGCTATTTCGCCGGCTTCGCCCGTAGCGGCGCTCCGACCGCGCGCGGGCAGCCTGCGTGGCCGCGTTACGAGACGGCTACGCGCGAAGTCATGCTGCTCAACAGCCGCTGCCGGGTGGCCCCGGACCCGAACGGGGAGGAGCTCCGATTCTGGCAATCGCTCGGGTGGACGTAACAGGTGCCAACGGCTCAGAATAAGCCCGAGCAGGGTACTCGGGACCCTTTAATGCTGCTGGGATCAGCCCTCGAGGCTTGATCGGGAACTCCACTCGTATGTAATGAATTATGTATTGAACTGGTTTGCCCCCTGAATGTCGGCCACCAAAACAGAACAATCGGAGGCTTGGCCCATGTATCGACGTTATCTCGTCTCTTCATTCGCGGTGCTACTGCTTGCCATATGCGGCATTGCGGGCGCACAGAACGCATATACCGCCAAACCCATGAACCTACGCGCAGGGCCCGATCGGGATTACCCATTGGTCGCGCAAGTGGATGAGGGCACGCCGCTCGAAGTGCATGGTTGCCTGGATGGCTGGAGCTGGTGCGATGTCTCGGCTGAGGGCGGCAGAGGCTGGATGTACGGCGGCGGCATTTACTTCGACTCTAACGGCGGAAACGTCTGGCTGTACTCCTACGGACCGCAGGTGGGTGTGCCGATCATCACGTTCTCCGTCGACACCTACTGGGGCCAGTACTACCAGGGCCGTCCATGGTATGGGCAGCGCGAAACGTGGGCCCATCGCCACTTTGCCCGACCCGCAAGGCTCGCGAGACCGTCGGGACAACCGCCGCAGCGTGGTGCGCACGGACCTGGTCCGCGCCAATCCGGTGGTTCACACCAGTCTGGTCCACACCATACCGCTCCACGCCAGCCTAGCCTGCGTCCGATGACCCATTCCCGGCCATCGGCTGCGGAGCACTCCGGAAGCCAGATGCATGGCGCCGCCACTTCCCCGGAGGGAAGGGGTCCGCCGAAGGGTGGCCACATCCAGCGGCCAAAGACACCGACACCGAGCTCTCACGGCAAGGAACACGGCAGCACGGACAAGGAGCACACCGAGAAAAAGCCGAACAATAATCCGCCCTGAGAGCTTGGCGGATATCGGAAGCCTGCGTACCCGAAGGCGTACGCAGGCTTCCATTTCATTGACGACCCGGGCGGTCTCCAAGCAATTCACCGCCGCATCGATCCTGCTGCTGGCGCAGCAGGGCAAGCTCTCCCTCACGGACGACGCGCGTCTACACGATGGACGACGTCCTCGACATCGCGGCCGCACAAAGAAAGTTGAATTACGCGCCAGATGTTCGGGCGCAGGAAATACGCCATTTTGATCATCCCCGTCAGGGTCGGCACGTGAGTGAGACCAGCCAGCGCCAGCCAACCAACTAGCCCAGCTGTCGCCGGGCCTTCTTGCTCGACACCGCGCTGTCGTTCCCAGCGATGTTATACAGGCCCGGTTCGCCCGTTGCGACGTCGAGCGCTGCGGCTCGAGCGGCCGCTACTCCACCGTTACGCTCTTGGCGAGATTGCGCGGCTGGTCGACATCGGTGCCTTTGAGGATCGCGACGTGGTAGGCGAGTAGCTGCAAGGGGACGGTGTAGACCGCGGGGGCCTGGAAGTACGTCACGTGCTTCGGCATCTCGATAACCGTGACGCCGTCGCTCGGCTGAAAGCCTGACTCGGGATCGGCGAAGACGATCAGCTCGCCGCCGCGGGCGCGGACTTCCATCAGGTTGGATTTCAGCTTCTCGAGCAGGTCGTTGTTGGGGGCCACGGTAATGACCGGCATGTCGGCATCGACCAGGGCCAGGGGACCGTGCTTGAGCTCGCCGGCTGGGTAGCTCTCGGCGTGGATGTAGGAGATCTCCTTGAGCTTCAGGGCTCCTTCCATGGCGATGGGATACAGCGCGCCGCGCCCGAGGAAGAGGGCATGACGCTTGTCGGCGAAGCGTTTGGCGAGACGGTGGATGACGGGATCGAGCGCGAGCGTCTTCTCGATGATCGCTGGCAGCTCCACCAGGCGCGTCACGAGCCCGCGCTCGCGTTCCGCGTCCGCCCCATGATGGCGGGCAAGGGCGATGACGAGCATGGAGAGCGCTGCAAGCTGCGTGGTGAAGGCCTTGGTCGAGGCCACGCCGATCTCCGGACCCGCGCGAGTGAGCATGACGAGCTCCGACTCCCGCACGAGCGAGCTCTCCGGGACGTTACAGATGGCCAGGGTCGAGAGGTAGCCCGATTCCTTCGCCAGACGCAGCGCCGCCAGCGTGTCGGCGGTCTCTCCGGATTGGGATATCGTCACGAACAGTGAGTTGGGCGGCACCAGGGGGTTGCGATAGCGGTACTCGCTGGCGATATCCACCGCGCACGGGATGCGGCAGATCTGCTCGATGAAGTAACGGACGGTCGCGGCCGCATGGAAGCTCGTTCCGCACGCCACGATATGCACGCCAGCCGTGCGCTTGAAGACCTCAGCGGCCGCGGGGCCGAAGGCTGCCTCGAGCAGGCGCCCGTTGGCCACACGCTCCTGCAGCGTGTCGGCAAGGGCTCGGGGCTGCTCGTGGATCTCCTTCAACATGAAGTGCCGGTACTGTCCCTTCTCGGCCGCATCGGCGTTGAGCTCGCTTTCGCGCACCGGCCGCTCGACCGTGTTGCCGTTGCCGTCGATGATGCGCACCGTCTTGCGCCGGATCTCCGCGACATCGCCTTCCTCCAGGAACATGAAGCGGCGGGTCACCGGCAACAGCGCGGAGACATCCGAAGCGACGAAGTTCTCTTCCACGCCCAGCCCAATCACCACAGGACAACCCTGGCGGGCCGCCACTAAGCGGCCCGGGTCATTCTCGCTGACGACCGCCAGCGCGTAGGCACCCTCCAACTCCGCCACGGTGGCGCGCACCGCCTTGAAGAGATCGCCGAGAGTCTCCAGGTGATGGTGGATCCGGTGGGCCACGACCTCCGTGTCGGTTTCCGAGGCGAACTCGTACCCACGACGCTCGAGATCTGCACGCAACTCCTCGTGATTCTCGATGATGCCGTTGTGGACGATTGCCAAGCCGTCGAGCGAGACGTGCGGGTGGGCGTTGCGCTCGCTCGGTACTCCATGGGTGGCCCAACGAGTGTGGGCGATGCCGAGCTTGCCAGCGGTCGGGCTGCGCTCGAGGGCCTCCTGAAGCATCCGCACCTTACCGACGGTGCGCAGCCGACTGAGCTGCCCACTGCCATTGAGGACCGCGATGCCCGCGGAATCGTAGCCACGGTACTCGAGGCGCCGCAGACCCTCCATCAGGATGGGGACGATATTCTGCTCCGCGATGGCACCGACGATTCCGCACATAATGGACCAGGCCTTGAGTCTTCCAGGGAACGCCCAGTTTGCCTGAATTCCCGCCGGGCAGAACCCCGGGGTCGGGCCGAGGCGTGAGCCTGGCCGGGCACGCCGGCTGCTCTAGCTGTATCAGGCTACAAATACGTTGGGAGGCCCTAGAGACCCCCATGAGCTACCTCATCTGGCTGATCATCGGCGTGGTCATCGGCTGTCTCGGCAGCCTGATCATGCGATGCGACACCGACCGCAGCGCGGTGCTGAGCACTCTGGCCGGCATTTTGGGTGCGCTTCTGGCAGGACGGCTGCTCGCACCTTTCCTGGGCAGAGCGACCGAGGGCTCGTTCAACCTGAGCGTGCTACTCGTGTCGCTCCTGGGTGCGGTCCTTCTGGTTGGCGCAGCGAATCTGCTGCGGCTCGGCCGGGTCCATTAGCCGGCAGGACGTCTACTAGCGGTGGGTAAATACGTCCTGACCGAAAGGACGCAGTCCTGGCTCCGCCGCGTAACCCAGATGTCCGAGGTCGAAAATATCCTCGACGCTGCGCAGCAGCGAATAGTGGTTGTAGGGCATCGAAGATATCGTGCCGGGGCGAATGTATGGCGACAGCACCACGGCTCCAATCCTGCCGCCTCCCGGTCCCCGAAAGCCTGGCCGGTTCGGGTCCGTTGCCAGGGGCTGCTCGCTGCAGCACGCATCGAACGCGTCGGGCGCTTGGCCGTCGGACTCGTCGAATGTGATGATGAGGAGGCCATCCTTGCGAAAGGCGGCGGAGCGGGTGATGACGGGCACCCATTTCTTGAGGAATCTGTTGATCCCAACGAGCCCTCCGGTCTCACCATCGGCGCAACGCAGGTCGTGGCCGTCGTTGCAAAGATTGGGAGTGATGAAGGAGTAGTTGGGCGTGGTGGCGATTCGGCGCAGATCCGTCCGGAGCTCATTGAGGCCGACGATGTGCGCCGCGCAGCGGCTGGGGTTGTCCAGGATGGTATGAAAGTAGACGAAGGGGTCGTGCTTGGCGGCGTATTGGTCGTCGCTGGCCGCGTGCTCCGTCTGATCGGCCTGCCCGACCCTGCCTGAGGTGCAGGTCTGGGAATCGTCGCGAGTCGGATTTCGGTCCAGGTCTTCCATGTAGCCCTTCCACGTGAGACCCGCCGGCTCGAGTTGATCCGGCAGAGTCTTCACGATCGACGGATATACGCAACCGACTCCGAGCAGCTGTCCATGTGCATCGAGAGCCGGACTGCTCGGCTGAAACTCGATCGGCCGCGGGCAGTCACCCTGGGTCGCGGGATTCGGCGCCTGTCCGCTCACCAAGGCGATGTAGTTGTCGAGACTCCAGTGTCCGGTGGAATAGTACTGCGTCAGCAGGGCGCCGCGGGCGGGCAGCGTCCTGGCGAGATACGGCGCCGGCGAGCCTGGCCCGAAGGCCGCCTCGAAGGATTTGTTCTCGAGCACTAAGAGAAATACGTGGCGGATGGGCGGCATCGTGCCCGTGTGCAGGTCCGCCGCGCGAACCGGGCCCACCGCGGCGAGGCAGAGCAGCGCCGTCGCGAGTGATCCGAGGAAGGGCTGCACCAGTCGAGCGAGGTGTTTCGGCATGGCGATCGAGGTAACGATGTCCGGCCCGGTGCCGGCAGCCGGACTGTAGCGCTGATCCGCACTCGATTTCCAGCCGCGGATAGCGGGGGGGCATCGTTACCGGAAGCCTACCGTTTCTGCTTCGTCGGCCGCTTCCAGCTCTCGATGGTCGTCTGGCGCGCACGAGCAATGGTGAGCTTGCCCCCGGGCACCTGATTCGCGACCGTCGACCCCGCCGCCACGGTCGCGCCGGCACCGATCGTGATCGGCGCCACCAGCACGCTGTTTGAGCCGGTGTGTACGTCGTCCTCGATCACGGTAAGATGTTTGTTGACGCCATCGTAGTTGGCAATGATCGTGCCGGCACCGATGTTTACGCGCGCCCCAACCTGCGCATCGCCCACGTAAGACAGGTGATTGGCCTTCGACTCCGCCGCCATGGTCGAATTCTTGACCTCGACGAAGTTGCCGATGTGCACGCCGCCTGACAGATGCGATGTCGCCCGGAGCCGGGCAAACGGCCCGACGTTGCAATGGGGGCCGATTATCGCCCCCTCGATGACGCAATGCGGAAAAACCCGTGTGTCGTCGCCGATCTCGGCGTCGCGAATCACACAGCCCGGCCCGATGCGGACCCGATGACCGAGCTTCACCGTCCCTTCCAGCACGACATTGACGTCAATGGAGACGTCTCTGCCGTGAGTCACCCGCCCCCGGACATCGATCCTGGCCGGGTCGGCGACCGTCACCCCGGCCAGCATCAGCTCGCGCGCGGCCCGCTGTCGGCACACCGACTCCAGTACGGCGAGCTGCACCTTGTCATTGACACCCAGCGCTTCGATGGCATCGGCGCACCCCAACGGGTTGACCGTGACGCCGTCCTCGACGGCCATCGCAATGACGTCGGTGAGGTAATACTCTCGTTGCGAATTGTGGGCTTTCAGCCCCGCCAGCCAGCGCTTCAGCAGCTTCGCCGGCGCCGCCAACACACCCGTATTGCACTCCCGGATCACGCGCTGCTCGGCCGACGCGTCCTTCTGCTCCACGATGCGCTCCACCCGCCCCTGTCCGTCACGCACGATTCGTCCATAACCGGTCGGGTCGTCCACAGTCATCGTGAGCAGCGCCACCTGTCGTGGGCCGCCGAGCGCCACTAGCTGCGCGAGCGTCCGCTGACTGAGAAGGGGCACATCACCATACAAGATGAGTACCAGATGAGCGTCAGGCACGTGCGGAATCGCCTGTAGCACCGCATGGCCAGTGCCCAGCTGCTCTGCCTGCAGCGTCCACTCCACCGCTTCCGCCGCAAGCGACGCGCGCACTCGCTCACCGCCATGGCCGTAAACGACATGAATCGCCCTGGGCTCGAGCGCCCGCGCGGTATCGATGACGTGAGTGAGAAGCGGCCGTCCCGCCAATGGCTGCAGGACTTTCGGGAGCGCGGACTTCATCCGCTTTCCCTCCCCGGCCGCGAGGATGATGACAGAGAGAGGGGACCCGGCGGCCCCGGAACGTGATCTGGCCATGACTCCCTCGGTAAAGGCCTTTGCGAGCTAGGCCCCGTGCCGGGACCCGCGCGAGGGTCTTCAGCTTCTCGGCTTGCGCAAGCGCGCGATGATCTTCAACTGCGCCGCTGCCCGTGCCAACTCCGCCAGCGCTTCTGCCTGAGTGACGTGTCCGCTGCGGTCCCGCAGCGCCTCCTCTGCCCGCTGCTTGGCCGCCAACGCTGCCGCCTCATCGATGTCCTTGGCCCGGAGCGCCGTGTCAGCCAGCACCGTTACTTTGGCAGGCTGCACCTCGATGGCCCCGCCGCCCACGTAGAAGTGCAGTTCCTGTCCATCCGGCGTCTGCACCCGCACCTCTCCCGCCTTGAGCAGTGACAGGAGGGGCGCATGCCGCGGCGCCACACCGATGTCTCCCTCCGAAGCCGGGGCGAACACCATCGCTGCCTCTCCGGAGAAGATCTCTCCCTCGGCGCTGACGATGTCGACGTGAATAGTGTGCGACTCGGCCATGAAGGACCTCTACTGCAGCGTCTTCGCCTTGGCGACCGCCTCATCGATGGAGCCGACCATGTAGAAGGCCTGCTCCGGCAGCGAGTCGAACTCCCCACCGATGATGCCCTTGAAGCCGCGGATCGTCTCGTTGAGCGGCACGATCTTGCCATCCTGGCCGGTGAACACCTTGGCGACATTGAACGGCTGCGACAGGAAGCGCTGCACCTTGCGCGCGCGATAGACGGTCAGCTTGTCTTCCTCCGACAGCTCGTCCATGCCGAGGATGGCGATGATGTCCTGCAGCTCCTTGTAGCGCTGCAGCACCTGCTGCACGGCGCGCGCGGTATTGTAATGCTCCTCGCCCACCACCAGCGGATCGAGCTGCCGGCTGGTCGAGTCGAGCGGATCCACCGCCGGATAGATGCCGAGCGAAGCGATCTGCCGGGAGAGCACGACGGTCGCATCAAGATGCGCGAAGGTCGTGGCAGGCGACGGGTCAGTCAGGTCATCCGCAGGCACGTACACGGCCTGGATCGAGGTGATGGAGCCGGTCTTGGTGGAAGTGATGCGCTCCTGCAGCACGCCCATCTCCTCGGCGAGCGTCGGCTGGTAGCCCACCGCCGACGGCATGCGACCGAGCAGCGCCGACACCTCCGTGCCCGCGAGCGTATAGCGATAGATGTTGTCGATGAAGAAAAGCACGTCGCGGCCCTTGCCGCCGTCCTCGCGCGTCTCGTCGCGGAAGTACTCCGCCATCGTCAGTCCCGTGAGCGCCACGCGCAAGCGATTGCCGGGCGGCTCGTTCATCTGGCCATAGACCATGGCCACCTTCGAGTTCGACAGCGTCTTCGGGTCGATGACGCCCGACTCGATCATCTCGTGATAGAAATCGTTGCCCTCACGGGTACGCTCGCCGACGCCCGCGAACACCGATAGGCCGCTGTACTGCTTGGCGATGTTGTTGATGAGCTCCAGCATGTTGACGGTCTTGCCGACGCCGGCGCCGCCGAACAGGCCCACCTTGCCACCCTTGGCAAACGGGACCAGCAGGTCGATGACCTTGATGCCCGTGACCAGCAGGTCCTGGCCGCCCGCCTGGTCCTCGAAGGACGGCGGCGCTCGATGGATCGGCATCTGCTCGGGCGATTGCACCGGGCCGCGGTTGTCCTGCGGGTGGCCGAGCACGTCCATGATGCGGCCGAGCGTCGCCCTGCCCACGGGGACGGTAATGGGGGCGCCGGTCGCGACGACGGACAGACCGCGCCGCAACCCCTCGGAGGATCCCATAGCGATCGTGCGCACGATGCCGTCCCCGAGCTCCTGCTGTACCTCGAGCGTCAGCTCGACGTCCTTCAGTTTCAGGGCCTCGTAAATGCGCGGGATGGCGGTGCGCGGGAATTCGACGTCGATGACGGCGCCGATGATCTGGGTGATGGTGCCTTCGGCCGTGTTAGCCATGGAATTTCCTCAGAAGAAAAATCATACCGCGGCAGCTCCTCCGACGATCTCGGAGAGCTCCTTGGTGATCGCGGCCTGGCGGGCCTTGTTGTAGATGAGCTGCAGCTCGGTAATGAGCTCGCTGGCGTTGTCTGATGCGGCTTTCATGGCCACCATCCGCGCCGCCTGCTCCGAGGCGACGCTCTCGACGGCCGCGCGGTAGACCTGCGACTCGATGTAGCGCATCAGCAGCCCGTCGAGGATCTTCGAGGCCTCCGGCTCGTAGATGTAGTCCCAGTGCTGCTGCAGTCCCTCGGTGTCGATGGGCTGAATGGGCAGCAACTGCTCCACCACCGGCTTCTGCGTCATGGTGTTGACGAACTGGGCATTCAGCAGGAACAGCCGGTCGATCTTGCCTTCCCGGTAGGCGTCCAGCATCACCTTGACGGTGCCGATCAGATCCTTGATGTGCGGCTGGTCGCCCAGATGCGAGACGTTGGCAAGAATCGGCACGCCGAGGCGGCGAAAGAAGACCATTCCCTTCGCACCGATCAGGCAGAGACTGGACGTCGCGCCCTTCCCCTGCCAGTCGCGCATCACATACAGCGTCTGCTTGAAGACGTTGGCGTTCAGCGCGCCGGCAAGCCCGCGGTCGCTGGAGACCACGATGATGCCCACGCCCTTGACCTCGTCGCGCGGCTGCAGGAAGGGATGCCGGTAGTCCGGGTTGGCCTCGGTGAGATGCCCGATGACATTGCGCATCTTTTCCGCATAGGGGCGCGCCCTGCGCATACGGTCCTGCGCGCGGCGCATCTTGCTCGTGGCCACCATCTGCATGGCCTTGGTGATCTTCTGAGTGCTTTTCACACTCGCGATCTTGGAGCGGATTTCCTTGGTACCTGGCATGTTACAAATCTGTCGTTCGGAGCGTTAATACGTTCCGGTCTTGATGAAATCCTCGACGCACTTCTTCAGCTCCGCCTCATTGTCCTTGAGCTTCGGCTCCTTGTTGATCCGATCGAGCATCGGCTGGTAGCTGGTGTGCGCGAAGGCCTGCAGCGCCGCCTCGAAGGCGACTACCTTCTTCAGTTCCACCTTGTCCATGTAGCCGTTGTTGACGGCGTAGATGGTAAGCGCCATTTCCGCCACCGACATGGGAGCGTATTGCTTCTGCTTCATGACCTCGGTGACGCGCTGGCCGCGCTCGAGCTGGCGACGGGTTGCCTCGTCGAGGTCGGAAGCGAACTGCGAGAACGCGGCCAGCTCGCGATACTGAGCGAGCGCCAGACGAATGCCGCCGCCCAGCTTCTTGATGATGTCGGTCTGCGCCGCGCCGCCGACGCGCGACACCGAGATGCCCGCGTTCATCGCCGGGCGGATGCCGGCGTTGAAGAGATCGCTCTCGAGGAAGATCTGCCCGTCGGTGATGGAGATCACGTTGGTCGGGACGAACGCCGTGACGTCGCCGGCCTGCGTCTCGATGATCGGTAGTCCGGTGAGCGAGCCTGTTTTGCCCTTCACCGCGCCCTTGCTGACCTGCTCGACGTACTCCTCGTTGACACGCGCGCTGCGCTCGAGCAGGCGGGAGTGCAGATAGAACACGTCGCCAGGAAATGCCTCACGCCCCGGCGGGCGGCGCAGCAGCAGCGAGATCTGCCGGTAAGCGACCGCCTGCTTGGACAGATCGTCGTACACGATGAGGGCATCCTCACCGTTGTCCATGAAGAACTCGCCCATCGTGCAGCCCGAGTAGGCTGAGATGTACTGCATGGCTGCCGGCGCCGAGGCCGAAGCTGCGACGATGATGGTGTGCTTGAGGGCGTCGTGCTCTTCGAGCTTGCGCACGACGTTAGCGATCGTCGACTGCTTCTGGCCGATCGCCACATAGACGCATTTCACGCCGGAGGACTTCTGGTTGATGATCGTGTCGACCGCCAGCGCGGTCTTACCGGTCTGGCGGTCGCCGATGATGAGCTCGCGCTGACCGCGGCCGATAGGCACCATGGAATCGACGGCTTTGTAACCCGTCTGCACCGGCTGGCTGACCGACTTGCGGTAGATGACGCCGGGCGCCACCCGCTCGATAGGCGCGCTCCGCGCGGCATTGATCGGACCCTTGCCATCGATCGGCCGGCCGAGCGCATCGACCACACGGCCGAGAAGCTCCGCGCCCACGGGCACCTCGAGGACACGGCCGGTGGTCTTGACCTGATCGCCCTCTCGCAGGTGGATGTACTCGCCGAGCACCACCGCGCCGACGGAGTCCTGCTCGAGGTTCAGCGCGAGGCCGAAGGTGTTGCCTGGAAACTCCAACATCTCGCCGTAGCGGGCGTCGGCCAGGCCATGGATGCGCGTAATGCCGTCGGTGACCGAGACGATCGTGCCGACGTTGCGCGCCTCCGTGACGGACTTGAAGCCTTCGATCCGCTGCTTGATGAGATCGCTGATTTCGCTTGCCTTGATGGCCATGAGAATGTTTCCCCGGAAAATTGCTTAGGCGGTCAGCTCGTAGGCGATGCGCTGGAGCTGGCCGCGGAGGGAGCCGTCAATCACCATGTCCCCCGCGCGCAGCACGGCGCCACCGATGAGCGTCGAATCCGTCGCACACTGCAGGTGCACCGAGCGACCCAGCCGCCGCTCGAGGGCCGCGGCGAGCTTGCCGCGTTGAGATTCGTCGAGCGGCGCGGCGGAGGTCACCGTCACATCGATGACACCCTCGGCCTCGCCCTTGAGCTCATCGAAACGGGCAGAGATCTCCGGCAGCAGAGCCAGACGCCCATTGTCGGCGAGCGTGCGCACGAAGTTGCGGCCCTCCTCATCCAACTGGGGCCCAACGGTGTCGTTGATGAGCGCGGCCAGCTCTTCGGGCGTGACGCGCGGGTTGCCGACAAGCGCCTGGACTCTGGAATCGCTCACGACAGTCGCGGCGTCGCGCAGCGCCTCCGACCAGGGGCCGAGCCGCTTGTGGTCCCGTGCCTCCTCGAAGGCCGCCTTCGCGTAGGGCCGGGCAATGGTGCTTTTATCCGCCATGCGTCACCGCCCCGTCAGATCTGCGCCGCGAGCTTGCTGATGAGATCCTGGTGCGCGTTCGGATCGATCTCGCGCTCGAGGAGCTTGGACGCCGCCGCAACGACGATGCCGCCGACTTCGCGCCGCAGGCTCTCACGCGCGCGCGAGGCCTCGAGGCCAATCTGCTGCTGTGCCGAGGCCATCAGCCGCTGACCTTCCTGAGTCGCACTGACGCGCGCCTGCTCCTGGATGTCGTTCGCGCGGTGCTGCGCCTGGTCGATGATCTGCCGGGCGCGGTCGCGCGCCTCACGCAGAATCTCCTCGGCGCCCTGGCGCGCTTGCTGCAGCTCCTGCTCGCCGCGGTCGGCGGCGGCGAGCCCGTGAGCGATCTTCTTCTGCCGCTCCTCCACCGCGCGCATGAGCGGCGGCCAGATGAAGCTCATCGTGCCCCAGACGAGCAAGCCGAAGACGATCATCTGGATGATGAGCGTCAGGTTGATGTTCACGCTGGTCTCCCGTTGCGAGTGCCCCGATCAGTGCGCGACCGTATGCAGGGCCGTGAGGAAGGGATTCGCGAACATGAAAAAGAGCGCGAACCCGATGCCGATCATCGAGACCGCGTCGAGCAAGCCTGCGACGATGAACATTCTGACGAGGAGCGCAGGTGCGAGCTCCGGCTGGCGCGCCATGCCTTCGAGGAAGCGTCCCCCGAGGATGCCGAAACCGATGGCCGTGCCGAGCGCGCCCATCCCGAAGATGAGCCCGACTGCGATTGCGGTCATGGCCTGAACTTGTGCGATACCTTCCACTTTATGAGCCTCCGGATGAAACGTAACTCTCGACGATTGCTGGTTCTACGCGATCGATGACTAATGATGCTCGTACGCCTGCGAGAGATAGACGACGGTCAGCATCATGAAGATGAACGCCTGCAACAGCCCGATGATGAAGTCGAAGATGGTCCAACCCAGCCCGAGGACGAACTGTAGGACTACGAGCGCCCAGCCACCGACGCTCCCCAACGCGTGATAGCCACTCGTCAGCGTGAGCAGCGCGATGAGCACGAACACCATCTCGCCGGCGTAGAGGTTGCCGTAAAGACGCAGCGCGAGAGAGATGGGCCGGGCGAAGAACATGACCGATTCGAGCAGCAGGTTGACCGGCACGAACAGCGCCTGCACCAGCACGTTGTTGCTGGAGAACGGGTGCAGGGTGAATTCCGCTATGAAGCCGCCCAGGCCCTTCATGCGGATGCTGTAGAAGATGATGAGCGCGAACACGGTGAGCGAAAGGCCGAACACGATGTTGAGATCCGTGCTCGGCACGTCCTTCAGATGCGCGAGGCCGAGGCCGGTCGCGGCGCTCGGCAGCAGGTCCACCGGCAGCAGGTCCATGAAGTTGAACAGAAACACCCAGCAGAAGATGGTGAGCGCGAGTGGCGCGATCAACCTGCTGGTTCCCTGGAAAGTGTCCGTCACCTGCTGGTTGACCTGCTCGAGGAGCATTTCTATCGTGCACTGGAACTTGCCCGGCACGCCGGTCGTGGCGTGCCGCGCGGCGACGAAGAACGTCCCGAGGAAAAGTATCGCTAGCGCGATGGAGAAGAAGACGCTGTCGAAGTTCACCACCGAGAAATCCACCAACCCCGCCGGCTGCTTGTTGGTGAGGAAGGTGATGTGATGGGTGATGTACTCCGTGAGGTTCGGAGTCTCGGCGGCTGAGAGCTGTGGCAGCATCATGATGGTGATGTTCCTCGGTCCCGTCAGGCTCGCGCCCGGCGCGTCGCCGCCAGCGCCGGCAGCGCCATGCGCGCCAGCACGATCCAGTAAACGATGAAGGTCGCGATGTAGGCGGCAAACATCGGCAGCGGCGCGGCGCCCGTCAGCTTCAGCACCAGGATGAACGATACGATCGCGAGCGCTACCTTCACGATTTCACCCAGGTAGAACGTGCCGAGAATCCGGGCGGGACTCGCGGCGGCCTTGCCGCCGAAGGCCACGAGCGCCATGCCGAGACTGGCAATCGTTCCGATGGCGCCACCGAGCGCCGCGGAGAGCCCGATATGAAAGCCGCCGAGCGCAAAGCCCACGAGCGCCGCGGCCGCGGTCACCGCCGCCTGTCCCCGCACGACTCCGAAGGCCAGCCGCTTCGCAGCCGGCTGATCGATGACGATCGCCACGCTCTCAACCCCGCCAACTGTTAACGACACGCCCGCGCCCCTGCCCTCACGCTCGAGCGTGTCACTCAGCTACGTGGGGTTCGATCGAGGCGCCCTGTCGCCCCTGAAACCGCAGCACCAATCTGCAGTTTTGCCTTGTCCGACAGGTACTTGCACCCGATCGAAGGGCAAAGTCGCGGAATTATAGTGATCCCGTTCCGAAAAGGCCATACACCCTTCGCGTATGGGCTCGCGGACCTGCAACTGCCCGCAAATGGCGCATCCGCGCCTAGCTTATGTGAGCGAGGATTCCGTCAAGCTCGTCGAGGCTGTTGTAGCTCACCACGACCTTCCCCTTGCCGCCCTGGGAGTGTTGAATCAGAACCTTCGCCCCGAGCTTGTCGGCGAGCTCCTGTTCCAGCCGGCGGACGTCCGGGTCGCCCCCGGCGCCGGGGCTACCATTCGCCGCGGCACCCTCGGCTTCCTTACCCCGCTGCTGCATGCGCCGCACCAGCGCCTCGGTTTCGCGGACCGAAAGGCTCTTCTTCGCCACCAGCGCTGCGACTTCCGTCTGCTGGCGCCGGGCCGAGAGCGCCAGCAGCGCCCGGGCGTGGCCCATCTCCAGCTCGCGCCGCTCGAGCAGCGAGCCAACTTCCGGGGCGAGCTCGAGCAGACGCAGCAGGTTGCTGACGGCGGCGCGTGACCGGCCGACCGCCTCCGCCGCCTGCGCGTGGGTGAGCTCGAACTCGGTGATCAGCCGCGAGAGCGCCCGCGCCTCCTCCAGAGGGTTGAGGCTCTCGCGCTGGATGTTCTCGATCAGCGCGACGGCGATCGCCGCCTCGTCGGGAATATGGCGGATGACCGCGGGAATATCGGCCAGGCCCGCGATCTGCGCCGCGCGCCAGCGGCGCTCGCCCGCGATGATCTCATAGCGCTGCGACTCGCCAGCGGCGGGCGCGGCGATCGGGCGCACGACGATCGGCTGCACCACTCCTTGAGCCCTGATCGAGGCGGCCAGCTCCTCCAGCGTCTCCGGCCTCATGTCGACGCGGGGCTGATACCGCCCGCGCTGCAGTACATCGAGCGGCAAGCGCGCCAGCTCCTCGGCCCGTGGGTCTGCCGCAGCGGCGGCTCGGGGCTCCGCAGCCGCGAGCGGCGGCCGCTGGGAGTTCATCTGGCCAAGAAGGTCGGCCAATCCTCGCCCGAGCGACGGCTTCTTCTGGATCATGACGCCCCGCCCCCGACCGCCACATCGGCCGCGGCGGGCGCGCTTGCGGGCTCCCGCGCCTCCTCCTCGCGCCGGATCATCTCGCCCGCGAGGGCGAGGTATGCCAGCGCGCCGCGCGATTCCTTGTCGTGAAACAACACCGGCCGTCCGAACGACGGCGCCTCCGCGAGGCGGATGTTGCGCGGGATGACCGTGCGGAACACCTTGTCGCCGAAATGCATGAGGAGTTGTGCGCTCACCTCGTTCGCGAGGTTGTTCCGCGGGTCGAACATGGTACGCAGGATACCCTCGATCTCGAGCGGCGGGTTGACGGCCACACGGATCTGCTCGACGGTGGCGAGCAGAGCCGAGAGCCCTTCGAGAGCGTAATACTCGCACTGCATGGGAATGAGCACGCTGTCCGCGGCGACGAGCGCGTTCACGGTGAGCATGTTGAGAGCCGGTGGGCAATCCATGAGGATGATGTCGTAGGCGTCGCGCACCGGCTCGAGCGCGCGGCGCAGCCGCGTCTCACGACCAACGGTCTGGGTGAGGAGCCTCACCTCCGCGGATGTCAGATCCTGATTCGCGGGCAGCAGCGCATATCCGCCGTGCTCGATGCTGCAGAGCGCCGCGGCCATCTCCACCTCCCCGAGCAGCACCTCGAGCGTGCCGCGCGCGAGCTGCGACTTGTCGACCCCGCTTCCCATGGTCGCGTTGCCCTGCGGGTCCAGGTCCAGCAGCAGCACCCGGCGGCGGGTGGCCGCCAGCGAGGCGGCCAGATTGACCGCCGTAGTGGTCTTACCGACACCACCCTTCTGATTGGCGACCGCGATGACGCGCTTCATCCGCCAGAGTGTACATCGTCGAACGCCGCAATCACTGAGCGGGGCCGGGCACCGAACCTCAGAGTTCCCCGCTTACGCCACCATCCGCCGGCCGCCCGTGGCAAGCCGCTCGCGAGCCATCTGGTCCGCGACCGCGCTGGTAGGCAGCCCCTCGCGGCGCGCGCGCTCGAAAATCTCGGTCAGGCGCGCCGGAATCCTCTCGATCTCCGCCTTCACCTGGGCCGAGGTAGCGCCGCCCTGGTACTCACGCGCGACGCTGATGATGCCGCCCGCGTTGATGACGTAATCCGGCGCATAGAGAATTCCCGCTCGCATCAATGCCTCTCCATCTTCTTTGCGTGCGAGCTGGTTGTTCGCCGCGCCAGCGATCACGCGCGCACGCACGGTCGGGATCGAGCGCGAGTCGAGCACCGCGCCGAGAGCACACGGCGCCAGGACGTCCACGTCCTGCGAGAGAATCGATTCCGCAGCGACTTCCTGCGCGCCGATCTCGGCGCAAACCCGCTGCGCCGCGGCCGGTCGGGCATCCGCCACCCGAAGCGAGGCGCCCTCGGCCGCGAGCAGCCGGCAGAGCGGATAGCCGACGCCGCCCAGCCCCTGCACCGCGATCTTGAGCCCTTCCAGGCTCGCGCGGCCAAGACCAAACCGCACAGCGGCCTTGAGGCCGAGAAACACGCCCAGCGCCGTCTTCGGGCCGGGGTCACCGCCCGCCGGCGTGCCGGGATCCGCGCCGCGCCCGGACTCACGGGCGAGTCCGCTCACGAACGGCGTCACGTGCGCAACCTGTTCCATGTCAGCGGTGGTGGTGCCCACGTCCTCGGCGGTGATGTAGCGGCCGGCGAGTGAATCGACGAGCCGCCCGAACGCTTCCGTCCGCTGCCGGGTCTTTTCCCGCGGATCGCCGATGATCACGGCCTTGCCGCCGCCGAAGGGCAGCTCCGCCATGGCGTTCTTGTAGCTCATGCCGCGCGAAAGCCGCAGCGCGTCCGCGACCGCATCCGCAAAGGCGGCATACGGCCACATCCGACAGCCGCCGGCAGCGGGACCCAAGGCGGTGGAGTGGATGGCGATGAGCGCGCGCAGTCCGGATGCGGCGTCATAGCCGAAAGTCACCTGCTCGTGGCCATCGAAATCCTGCATTTGAAAGAGGTCCATCGCGCCAGGCTCCGCCGACCCATGAGAAAGCTCACGATACCCGCCGCACCCTGCACGGCGCGTCACAAAGGTTGCTCTTCGGCGCGCCACGATGAATCATTCATTGCACCTCAGGCGGCATGGGCGAGATGGGCGATGCAGGCAGACCTCGACCGCGGCGATGCGCGGATCCTCGAACTGATCCAGGAGCACGGTGATCTGTCCGCCGCCGAGATTGCGGAGCGGCTGGGCATGACGGCCTCGACCTGCTGGCGGCGGGTGAGCCGGCTCCAGGAGCTGGGTGTCATCCGCAAACGCGTGGCGGTGCTCGATCGGGAGAAGGTGGGGCTCAACGTGCTCGTGTTCTCGCACGTCAAGCTGGCCGGCCACGGACGCGATGCGCTGCTGAGGTTCGAGCAGGCCGTGCGCCAGCACCCGGAGATCCTCGAGTGCTACACCCTGATGGGCGAGACCGACTTCCTGCTGCGCATCGTCTGCCGCGACATCAAGGCGTACGAGGCATTCTTCCTCGACCACCTGTCGCGCTTCCCGGGCGTGCAATCGGTCCACTCCTCCATCGCGCTCTCAGTCATCAAGGAGACAACGGCGCTGCCACTGGTCGCCAAGTCCTAATGAGCCACACCTGACATGAGCACGATGAGGCAGCGGCTTTCCGCAAGTCCGGGCACGGTTAGGATGTGCGAGTCGGCCACGCGCCAATGCGGCGGCAAAGCATCGAGCTCGTCCTGCGGCCATTTACCTTTCATGGCGAGCACCTGCGTCTCGCTGCCACAAAGCGGCGCCACGGTTTCGAGCAACTCAGGTAGTGGGGCGAACGCGCGCGCCACCACAGTGTCAAACGGCCGTTCCGGGCGCAGTGTCTCCACACGCGTCTGCAGCGGCTCGACGTTCATGAGTCCCAGGGTCCGCGTCGCATGCGAGACGAAGCGGATCTTCTTGCCGTTCGAGTCGATGAGGGTGAAGCGGCGCTCTGGGTTTACGAGCGCGAGCGGCAGGCCAGGAAACCCCGCGCCGGTGCCGGCGTCGGCGATGGCGGCACCGTGCAGATAACGATGCACGGCCAGACTGTCGAGCACGTGATGACTGATCATGCTCTCGAGGTCGGTGATGCCGGTGAGATTGAACTGGCGGTTCCAGTGCGCCAGCTCCTCGAGGAGCCGCCGCAGCCGGGCGGCATCGTGCTCCGTCAGCGCCACGCCCAAAGCGGCGGCATCGTGTACGAGACGCTGCAGCATCGCGGGATCATATTCCCTTTCTCTGCCCCATGAGACTGCTGCTCGTAGAAGACGACGCCATGATCGCTGAGGCGATTCGCGAAGGCCTGAGACGAGAGGGCTTCACCGTCGACTGGGTGTATGACGGTGAGTCCGCCTCGCAGGTCCTGCGGACGGAAGCTTTCGACCTGGTCCTGCTCGATCTCGGGCTGCCACGCAAGGGAGGTCTCGAGGTCCTGACCACCGCCCGCGCCCACGGGCAAGAGCTGCCGGTTCTCATCATCACCGCGCGCGATGCGGTCTCCGACCGGGTGCAGGGCCTGGATGCCGGCGCCGATGACTACCTGGTCAAGCCTTTCGACCTCGACGAGCTGGCGGCGCGCATTCGCGCGCTGCTGCGCCGTAAGTCCGGGCGCACGGCGCCGGCCATCGAGCATCGCGGCGTGGTCCTCAATCCCGCCCAGCACAGCGTGACTCGCGATGGCCGCGAGGTGGCGCTCTCGCCGAAGGAATTCGCGCTGCTGCAGCTGCTCATGGAGCGGCCGGGCACGATCCTGTCACGCACGCGCATCGAAGAGCGGCTCTATGGCTGGGGCGAGGAAGTCGAAAGCAATGCGGTGGAGGTCCACATCCACGGGCTGCGGCGCAAGCTGGGCGCCGATTACGTTCTCAACGTGCGCGGCGTCGGCTATCGGGTGCCGCCCACATGAGGCTGAGCTCGCGGCCGGCAAGTGTGCGCACGAGCCTGCTGGTGTGGCTGCTCGGCGGCGTGCTGCTCGTGGGTGTGGCGGGCGGCCTGGTCGTTTATCGCAATGCGCTCGCCGAAGCGGATGCGTTCTTCGACTATCACCTCAAGGAAACCGCGCTCATCCTGCGCGATCAACCGGTCGAATATCTGGGGCCGCCGGCGATCCCCTCCAACAACGCCGCTTATGACTTCGTCGTGCAGGTGTGGACCCTGGACGGCGAGCTCGTCTACGAGTCACGACCGCACGCATCGCTTCCCAACTTCGCGACCATCGGATTCGCCACGGTCGGCACCAGCAGCGGGCAGTGGCGCGTGTACGGCACGGAATCGCTGACCAAGGTCGTGCAGATCGCGCAGCCGATGAGCGTGCGACGACAGCAGGCGGCGCAACTCGCAGTGCGGACACTGACGCCGTTCGCCTTACTCATGCCGCTGTTGGGTCTCATCGTCTGGCTGGCGGTCGGTCACGCCCTGCAACCGCTGCAACGGTTGGCCAAGGCGGTGAAGGCGCGGCGGGTGAATGCGCTCGAGCCACTCTCGGACGAGAGGTTGCCGGAGGAGGTGCGGCCGCTCGTGGGCTCACTCAACGACCTGTTGGGACGCCTGACGGCTGCGCTCGAGCGGGAGCGGGATTTCATGGCGGATGCGGCGCACGAGCTACGCACGCCGCTGACGGCGTTGCACCTCCAGCTTGGCGCGCTCGCCCGCGCCGCGACGGAGGGGGAGCGCGTCGAGGCGATGGGCATGCTGTCGGAAGGGGTGCAGAGAGCGATCCGGCTGGTCGAGCAGATGCTGGCGCTCGCGCGTCAGCAGCCGCGCGCGGAACCGGTGCGCGCGCGGTTCGCGCTCGATGAGCTCGCTCGTGAAGTCGTGGCGGAGCTGGTCCCGCTGGCGGATGCGCGGCGGATCGACCTCGGGATGTCCGAAGCGCAGGCCGTGCTCGTGGAGGGGGAGCGGGATGCGGTGGCCACGTTGATCAGGAACCTCGTCGACAACGCCGTACGCTACACGCCGCCGGGAGGGCGGGTCGATGTATCGGTCGAATGCCCGGCGGCGACCCCGGCGCAGGCACTCGTCAGAATAATGGACAACGGCCCCGGAATCGCGCAGGAGGAGCGCGAGCGCGTGTTCGACCGGTTCTATCGCAAGCCAGGGACTCGGTCGCCGGGGAGCGGGCTCGGTCTGGCGATCGTCAAGGCGATCGCCATGGCGCACGGGGCCACGGTGACTCTTGGGGAGGGGGCGAACGGCGACGGTTTGGCCGTCATCGTGGCGTTTCCCGCGGGATGACCCACGGCAGCGCTCAATTGGCCAACATCTCGAGAAACTGTGCGGCGGTGTGGCGATAGGCCTGTTGGTCGGCGGCAGTCGTGAAGGCATTACCCGCGTCGCTGGCGCTGAGGTACCAGGCTTGATCACCCTCGGAACGGAGGTGCCAGACGAGCTGTTGCGAATCGGCGGCGCGCGAGCCCGGTGCATCGAGTCCCTGCACGATGAGCACCGGATGATGGATCAGGGCCACGTTGTCCAGCGGCGAGATGCGGTCGAGAAAGGCGCGCATGACGCCGTCCTGGATGTCGCCGAACTCGGCCACGCGTTGGGCGCGCTCGCCCGCGGGCGAGCTGCCGACGAAGTCGACCAGATTGGCGATACCGGAGACGTCGATGGCGCCCCGCAGGTGATCGCCGTAGGTCGCAAGGGAAGCCAGCGCGAGAAAGCCGCCATAGCCCCGGCCCATGATGGCCACACGGCGGGAGTCGAGACCGGGCTGCAGACCCATCCAGACGAGCAGCGCCCCAACGTCGCGCACCGCATCGTCGCGAAGCTTGCCGCCGTCCAGCGCGCGAAATGCCTTGCCGTAACCGGATGAGCCGCGGACGTTGGGCGCGATTACCGCGTAGCCGAGGTCGTTGACGACGAATTGGATGAACGGCTTCCAACCGGGACGGGACTGTGAATGCAGGCCCTCGTCGCCCGGGAGCGCGATCAACACCGGGCACGGCGATGGTCCGCGCGGCAGGTAGACGTAGGCGGAGAGTGTCCGCCGACTCAAGCCCAAACGGTCCCAGGTCGGATAATGGATGAGCTGCGCGGTCGCGAGGTTGGCGGGATCGATCGGACCGATCTCGCTCTGCGTCCAGCGCTGCATGGCGCCCTGGGCAACGTTGTAAACATACACATCCCGCGGCGAGCGGGCCGACTCGTAGGAGAAAGCGAGCTTCTGGCCGGTGGCGTCGAAGCGGAGACTGTCGATGCGTCCGTCCTGCACCCCGGGGGGTTTGAATTCCAGATTGCGCAGGGTGTCGAGGACGGTCAGGCGGCTCTGGCCATCGTCATTCAGCACATAGGCTACGTAGTGACCGCCGGCGCTGACCGCGAATTCCTCCACGTCCCAGGGCTCGTCGGCGGAAACACGGCGAGTGACCTTGGTAATGGGGTTGGAATAGAGAAGCTGCTCGAAATCACTCTGGGCGTCGGAGATGACGTAGAACCCAACGCCGTCGGGGGCAAAGCTTGCCGCAACGATGTGGGAGTCGGGAAGGGCTACCGGAGTGAGGGCGCCGGTCGAGACATCAGCGACGTAGAGCGCACTCTGTTGCGTGGGCGCCGTATTCAACAACAGGAGCTTGCTGTCATCCTGCGACCAGTCGAGCGGCAGCCAGCTGCCTGTTGCGCCCGCGACCACCAGCCGCGGCCGCGTTCCCGCCGGAATGTCGACGATGTAAATGTCCTCGTTCACGCCAGTGCGCTCGGTGCCGTAGAACGCAACGCGCTTGCCGTCGTGCGACCAGACGGGATTGCCGTGCTGGTAGTTGCCTCGCGTGATCTGACGAGCTGCGCCCGCGCCCGAATAGTCGAAGAGCTGGGGGTAGCCGGCGACCTGCCTGACGAAGACGAAACCGGTGCCGCTCGGCGGCGCGCGGGCCTCGAGCACCGAGCCGTCGCCGAAGGTGAGCTGCTCGCGCATGCCGAGAGGCGCGGCAACGCGATGCACTTCGCTCTGCAGCCCGAAGCGCGTCGCGACGAGCATGCTGCCGTCGGGCAGCCAGTCCAGAAAGGTAGCCTGCCGCCATTCCTCGTATTGCCTCGCTCGCGATTCGAGGCTGGCATCGAGGGGCGGGATACCGTCGAAAACCAGGGTGCCGTCGATCCGATGAGTCGGCACAACGAAGGGCTGCGCGTGTGCGCGCAGGCAGAAGCAGAGCAGAAATACGGCCAGCACCGGGACCGAAGCCGCCCGGCGCGAGAATTGGAATTGGATCATGTGCTGAAGCTTGCCTGAAATCCGTCACTGCGAGGAGTGCTCCGGCACTCACCTGCTACCCTATGCGGTATGCCAGATCGGTCCACAGCCCTGCCCACCCCGCGACTGTTCCGTCATCCGGACGGGATCACGGCAGTCGATACCGAGTACCTGCATCCGGGACATGCGGCGTCGCACATCGTTCAACATCGCGGACGGGCAGCATTCATCGACGTCGGCACGAACGACTCGGTGCCCTACCTTCTGGCTGGGCTGGAGGCGCTGGGGATCGCGCGCGAGTCGGTCGATTATCTGCTGCTGACTCATGTCCACCTGGATCACGCCGGCGGCGCAGGCAGGCTGATGCAGGAGTTGCCGAATGCCGCCGCCGTGCTGCATCCGCGCGGCGCGCCGCACATGGTCGATCCGGCGAAGCTGATCGTAGGGGCGCGGGCCGTGTACGGCGACGGGCCCTTCCGGCGGCTCTATGGCGACATCCTGCCCATTCCGGCCGAGCGCGTACGGGTGACCCGGGACGGAGACACGCTGAGCCTGGCTGGGCGGGAGCTCGAGATCCTGCATACACCCGGACACGCGCTGCACCACCAGGTGTTCGTCGACCGGGCGCATGCCTGCGTGTTCACCGGTGATACCTTCGGCCTCTCCTATCGGGAGCTCGACTCGCCCCGGGGCGCGTTCATCATCCCGACGACGACGCCCACGCAGTTCGACCCGGAGCAAGCCATCGCCTCCATCGACCGGCTGCTGTCGTACTCTCCCCAAGCGATGTACCTCATGCATTTCAGCCGCGTCACCGACGTCGTGCGCTTGGCGGAGTCGCTGAAGGGGCAGATACGGGAGCTGGCCCGCATTGCCGAGCAGAGCGCCGCGGCACCCGATCGGGCGGCGGCGATCCGCGCCGCCATGAGCGACCTCTGGCGGGAGCTGGCCGCGCGCCACGGCTGCCGGCTGGCTCCGGAGCGCGTGCTGGCGCTCCTCGAGGGCGATCTCGAGCTCAACACCCAGGGACTGCTCGCCTGGCTCGAGCGACGCCGGGTCTGAGCGCCGCCTGCGCCTGCTCCTTAAGCCTCATTTAAGTGTTCGGCGCCTATTCTGCGGACCGGTAGATCCGGACCAATCCGCGGGAGTGCAGCGATGACAGTGAGGACAGCCGTTCGAAATCCATTGATCGCCGGCGCGCTCGGCGTTGTGCTGGGAGCAGCGCCGCTCGCCGCCCTATATGGCATCGCCACACCGGCCACGGCGAATGCGCAGGGATCCCCTCCGCCTGCAGCGGTGACCTCGACCCAGCCGCGAGGCGGCCCGGCCGTGATGCTGCCGGACTTCACCACGCTGGTGAAGCGGTACGGTCCCGCGGTGGTCAACATTCGCGTCATCGAGAAGGCGCAGGACGAGGGCAGCGACAATCCGTTCGGACCGAATAGTCCGTTTGCGCCGTTCTTCCGCGGCCTCCCCTTCCAGGCGCCTCCCGAGCAGGAGCCGATCCGCGGCGAGGGCTCGGGCTTCGTCATTCAGTCGGACGGGCTCATCCTCACCAATGCCCACGTGGTCGAGGGCGCGACCCGGGTGACGGTGCAGCTCACGGATCGGCGCGAGTACATCGCCAAGGTGATCGGTGTGGACAAGACCTCCGACGTCGCGGTGATCAAGATTGCCGCGACCGGTCTGCAGACCGTCAACCTGGGAGATTCCAACACACTGCAGGTCGGCCAATGGGTGCTCGCCATCGGCGCGCCGTTCGGCTTCGAGAACAGCGCCACCGCGGGCATCGTCAGCGCCAAGGGGCGCACGCTGCCTGACTCCGGCTATGTGCCCTTCATCCAGACCGACGTGCCGATCAATCCGGGCAACTCCGGCGGTCCGCTCTTCAACATGCAGGGCCAGGTGATCGGCATCAACTCGCAGATCTACAGCCGCACCGGCGGCTACATGGGCGTGTCCTTCTCCATCCCGATCAATGTCGCGATGCAGGTGGCGCATCAGATCCTGAGCACCGGTCACGTGGAGCGCGGCAAGCTCGGGGTCGTGATCCAGAACGTCGACCAGGGTCTCGCCGACTCCTTCGGCCTGCCGCAGCCCGAGGGTGCGCTGGTGTCGAGCATCGAGCAGGACGGCGCGGCGGCCAGGGCAGGGGTGCAGCCTGGCGATGTCATCCTCGCCCTCAACGGGCAGCCCGTTCAGACCTCGAGCCAGCTGCCCGTACAGATCGCGAGCCTGATGCCCGGCACGACCGTGCATCTGACGATCTGGCGTAATCACGCCAAGCGGGAAATCGACGTGAAGCTCTCATCGATGGGCGACGAGACCGTCGCGTCCGCGCAGAACCCACAGCAGCGGAGCGGCAGCCTCGGGCTTACGGCGCGACCCCTCACGCACGATGAGCAGCAGGAGGCGCACACGCACGGTGGGCTCCTCGTCGAGGGCGTCACCGGTCCGTCCGAAGATGCCGGCATACAGCCCGGTGACGTGGTGCTGGCGGCCAACGGCCAGCGGGTCGGCACGGAGGATGAGCTGAGCTCCGCGGTGGAGAAGTCGCGCGGCCACGTGGCCCTGCTGATTCAGCGCGGCAGCACGCGGATCTTCGTGCCGGTGCAGGTGAAGTGAGCGGCCTGCGCCGCTCAGTTACTTGCTTCCGTGGTCGGTCCAGCTGAAGTACGGCCGGGACTCCGTATGGAGTCCCGGCTTCAGGCTGCTGAAGTAGCTCGCGATGACGGCGATGTCCGCCGGCTTCAGGGAAGCGACCATGCCGTTCATGATCGGATTCTTGCGATAGCCCGTCTGATATTCCTGGATCGCGCGCTCTATGTAACTGGCGTGCTGCCCGGCGAGTGACGGATACATCGGCGTCACACCGACTCCGTCCTGGCCGTGGCAGGAAGTGCAGACGACCGCCGGCTGCGGAATCTGCGGCGGGCTGGCGCTGCTCGCGGTCACGAGCGGCTTGCCCGCAAGATAAGTCGCGACGTCCGAGATGTCCTGATCGGAGAGCGACAGCGCCTGCAGATGCATGGTGGGATACTGCCGCGCATCGCTGCGGTACTCCTTGAGTGCGTCCTGGAGATACTGGGCGTGCTGACCCGAGAGGCGCGGCACCGCATAATCGGGATAGGCGTTGCGGTAGCCCTCGATGCCGTGGCAGCCGAGGCAGGTCGATGCCAGCGTCGCGCCGTGCTGCGGACTGGCCGCGGGTTGCGGCTGCTGCGCAAAGGCCGCCGCGGCCGCAAGCGACCCGACGCAGGCCGCCACGCCGACCCTGAAGGCCGTCATAGCTACCCGCACGCTAGAACACACTTGTGAACGCAACCAACGTCCCGCCATCGTGATCTCCGCCCCGGTGCGCAAAACCGCGGCGCATCTTATCGGACCCGCCGCGTCCGACGCCAGTCAACCGGAGCCGGCGGCGCTCCGGAGGGCCCGCTGGGTCCACCGATGGAGCAGCATTCCGTGATCGGCCTCATCCAACGCGTCTCGCGGGCCTGCGTCAGCACCGGAGGACGGCGCTTGGGAGAAATCAGCCGGGGCACGCTCGCATTGGTGGGCGTGCGGCGCGGTGATGATCGCGCCGCGGCGGACAGGCTGCTCGAGCGGCTGCTCAGCTATCGCATCTTTCCCGATGCGGAGGGCCGGATGAATCTGTCGCTGCAGGCGATCGGCGGTGGATTGCTGCTGGTACCCCAATTCACGCTGGCCGCGGACACTCGCAAGGGCACGCGCGCCGGCTTCAGCACCGCCGCCGCGCCGGAGGCCGCGCGCGAGCTCTTCAGCTACCTGCTCGAGCGGGCGCTGAGCGCGCACTCACCGGTGGCAGCCGGTGAGTTCGGCGCGGATATGCAGGTGGAGCTGGTGAACGAGGGACCGGTGACCTTCTGGCTGGAAGGGTGAGCACAAGACCCTGTAATTGAGCGGGCCAAGGCCGCCTTTGGCCCGCGGGGCCGTAGGCGTAACAGCGCAGATCGGCGAAAGCGCCGCAGGCGACTTTCGCCCAGTCCACAAATCCGCGAATTTTAGCGGCCGGAAGGGCTCATTTATCTTATGATTGTCGACTGATTATGTTCTCTCACGCGTAAGCGGAGCGGAGTTCAAGCGTTATGGAAATGAAGGAGCTGCTGATCATTCTGGTCGTGGTGCTCGTCGTCTTCGGAGCCAAGAAGCTTCGCAGCGTCGGCGAGGACCTGGGCCACGCCGTGCGCGGCTTCAAGAAGGCGATGAACGACGGCGACCAGGAGGAGAGCGCCGTTGCATCCCAGCGCCGGCAGATCCGGTCCGACACCCCCGATGCCGAGTTTCCCGAGGCGAAGGCCGCCCCCAAGGCAGAGGCGGCCGCAAAGAGCGAGCGGAGCGCCTGAGCCTCCCGTGACCGCGCGCAGCGGGTCCGACGCGGCCGTGGGGCACGCGAGCGCAATTCTGCGGTTCTGAATTTTCATGTTCGACATCGGATTTTCCGAGATCCTGGTCATCTTCATCCTGGCGCTCATTGTGCTGGGGCCGGAGAAGCTGCCGCGCGTGGTGCGCGAGGTCGGCCGCTGGGTGGGTCGGGCGCGAGCCATGGCCCGGCAATTCCAGGAGCAGCTCGAGGACGAGGTCGACGTCGACCGCACGCGGACGAGCCGCCGGCCGGAGCCCGTGCGACCTGTGGGGGGCACCCCGCCCATGGCTCAGCCGCCGGAGGAGCATGCGGAAGCGGTACCCAGTATCGCCGACCCGTGGCCGACCGCGGCCACCCCGCCTCCCGAGACCGCCACCCCGAGTGGCGAGCAGACCCCGGAGCCCATGACCCCGGGTACTCATGAGTGAGGAACCTGAGAAGCTCGCCGAAGGCACCCTGATCTCGCATCTCCTGGAGCTGCGCGACCGGCTGATCCGCGCGCTGGTGGTGGTGGGCATCGTGTTCGTGCCGTGCGCGTTCTACGCCAATCCCCTGTTCACGCTCGCTTCGCGACCGCTCATCGACCGGCTGCCGAAAGGCACGACACTGATTGCAACCAGCGTCGCGGCTCCCTTCACCACGCCTTTCAAGCTGTCGTTCTTCGTGGCGCTCTTCGCGGCGATGCCCTTCGTGCTCTATCAGATCTGGGCCTTCGTGGCGCCGGGACTCTATCGTCACGAGAAGCGCTTCGCGCTGCCGCTGCTGGTCTCGTCGATCCTGCTCTTCTATGGCGGAATGGCGTTCGCCTACTTCTTCGTCTTCCCGGCGATGTTCCATTTCTTCGCCAGCACGACGCCGAAAGGCGTCACGATGATGACCGACATCTCGCAGTACCTGAATTTCGTGCTACTGATGTTCTTCGGGTTCGGGGCCGCGTTCGAGCTCCCTGTGGCCGTGGTACTGTTGGTGCTCACCGGCCTGGTCGAGCTGCAGAAGTTGAAGAGTTACCGCGGTTACGTTCTCCTGGGTGTCTTCATCGTCGCGGCGTTTCTGACGCCTCCAGACGCAGTGTCGCAATCGCTGCTGGCCATCCCGATGTATCTCCTCTTCGAAGGCGGACTCATCATGGCGCGAATTCTGCAGCGCTCGAAACGGCAGGACGCCGAGCAGCCCCAGGCATCCTGATGCGGCGCGCTCCCACATGAGCCGAGTTGTCGAGACTGATACGGCGGAATCTGCCGACCGGCCCGCGGCCGCAGCGGCTGCCGATGCTGCCTCAGCGCAGCCTACCTTATTCGGTCATCCGCGCGGGCTCGCAACCCTCTTCTTCACGGAGATGTGGGAGCGATTCACCTATTACGGCATCCAGTCGATCCTGATCCTGTTTCTGGTCGCCGCCAGCGGCCGTGGCGGTCTGGGTTTCGACGACCAGAGCGCCAGCGCCATCTGGGGCCTGTTCATGGGGGGCACGTACCTGCTTTCGCTCCTCGGCGGCTGGGTGGCGGACCAGCTGACCGGCGGCCGCATCGCAATAGCGTCGGGCGGCGTGTTGATCACCCTCGGCAATACCCTGCTTGCCGCGGGCGGCGAGCGCCTCTTTTTCCTCGGACTGGGCTGCAACGTGCTCGGCGTCGGACTGCTCAAGCCCAACGTGAGCAACACGGTCGGTGCGCTCTATCCCGAAGGCGGCTCGCGCCGCGATGCCGGCTTCTCCATCTTCTACGTCGGCATCAACGTCGGCTCACTCCTCGGCCCCATGTTCGTGCCCGTTGTGGCCCGCAGCTACGGTTGGCATGCCGGCTTCGCTCTGCCCGCGCTCGGCATGCTGTTCGGTGTGGTGCAATTTCTCGCCACCCGCCGCTACTTGGGCGCCGCCGGCGCCGCGCCGGCGAGCACCCGGCCGCGCTCCTGGCTCGCCCTGTGGGTCATCGTGGCGGTGATCGGCGTGTTTGCGGCGCTGCTGTTGACCGGTGTCGTCAGGGTCGATGCGGTAACCCTCGCCGGCCGTGTGTCATGGGTGGTGGGCCTGTTGCTCGCCGGATATCTGCTGTACATCGCCTTCCTCGGCGGGCTCACCCGCGCGGAGCGCCACCGCGTGCTCGCCATGATGACTCTGTTTGCGGCCTCCACCGTTTTCTGGATGGCCTTCATGCAGATATTCAGCTCTTTGACGTTGTTTGCGCAGCGCTACACCGATCTCGATGTCTTCGGATGGCAGATGCCGGCGGGGGACCTGCAGACAGTACCCCCGTTCTACATCATCGTACTGGCGCCGGCCTTCGCGGCACTGTGGGTTGCGCTCGGGAAGCGCAACCGTGACCTGTCTTCGCCTGCCAAGTTCGCCTGGGGACTGCTGCTCATGGCGGCGGCCATGCTCGTAATGTATCTCGCAGCCTTACGCGTGCTGCATGGCGACAAGGTCTCGCCGCTGTGGTTGATAGTCACATATCTCTTCACCGCGTGCGGTGAGCTGTGCCTGTCGCCCGTGGGCCTGTCCGCCACCACGAAGTTGGCGCCCGCACGCTTCGCCGCCCAGACCATGGGCCTGTTTTTCCTGACCCTGGCACTGGGCAGCTTTCTGGCCGGCCTGCTGTCCGGGGACTACGACGCGCAGCATCTCGCGACCCTGCCAGCGCTCTACCTGAAGCTCTTCTTCTGGACCGCGGTCAGCGGAGCCGTAATGCTGCTGATCACGCCACTCGTGAAGCGGCTGATGGCGGGCGTGCGCTGATCAACTGCGACGCCGTGTGGTACTACGGCGACGTCAGATGACGCGCGATGGCGCCGCGGAGTCTGAGGCGCAGACCCATGGAGAATCCCAGCTCCGCCGTGAGATATAACGGCGCGACGAGTATCTGCGCGAGTCAGGCGATTGCACGGGTCGCGATGGAACCGGCCGTAGGAGGCGAGGATTGCCGTGAGCCGCAACGCTGCCCGCGAGTCGGTCATGGTCTCATTGTGCCAGCGCCGGCGGCCGGGCGCGATCCACCTGTTCCAAACCCGGTTCACCGCCGCAACGACTCGCGCGCGCCGCGGGTCGCTTCTTGCCGCACGGCGGCCGGCCCCGTAATATCCCGCCGGATATAGCGCACGACATCATCCAGGGGAGAGGCGGCAACCCATGAGCAAACGAAGAGGCACGGCGACATCGGCGGCACCGCTCCTGTTATTGCTGAGCGCCGGTGTGGTCAGCGCACAGACCGTGGCCGACGGCCCGAGTGCGGCCGACCAGGCGAGCCCCGCGACCGCCAACGTGCTCGACGAAGTCATCGTGACCGGCTCGCGCGAGCCCGGTATCACCGCAGCGAACAGCGCGGCGCCCGTACAGATCATGAGCGCCGCCGCGCTCAAGACGGTCGCGGGCAATCCCGGCCTGCTGGCCGCCCTCGCGCAGGTAGTGCCTTCTTTCGTCGCCCAGGCCTTCGGTAACGACATGGCCGGCCAGACCCTGCAGGCGAGATTGCGGGGACTGAGTTGCAACGACGTGCTGGTGCTCGTCAACGGCAAGCGGCGCCATGGCGCCGCCAACATCGAGGTCGACAGCGGTCCGTTCCAGGGGTGCGCCGGGGTCGATCTCGATTTCATTCCGGTCGACGCGATCGATCACATCGAGGTGCTCACGGACGGCGCTGCGGCGCAGTACGGCAGTGACGCCATCGCCGGCGTCATTAACATCATTCTCAAGCGGAACTCCTCCGGCGGCACCCTCTCTGCTACTTATGGCGGCTACATGGATGGCGGCGGGGACACCGACGACGTCTCGGGCAATGCCGGCTTTCAGCCCATCGAGAACAGCTACCTCAACGTGACCGCGGAGGTTCATGACCACGGTGCGAGCAACCGCAGCGCCATCGACGAGCGCGTCATCAACCCCGCCAACCTCGCCACCTACCCCGACTCCAACATGCCGGAGGTGAACGGATATCCGTATCTCGGCGCGGAGGAAGGCGACGCTCACTACGATCTCAAGATCTTCGAGCTCAACGCCGGCTTCGATTTCCCCGACGGCACGCAGTTCTATACCTTTGCCACCTATGGCGACAAGGACGCGCAGTCGTTCCAGAAGTACCGACTGCCGAACAAAGTCTCCTATACGGATCCCACGACGAGCGTCACGACGTATCCGTTTCCGTTCGGCTTCGATCCCCTGGAAGCAAGCGGTGAGCACGACTACTCGGCGACTGCCGGCCTCAAGGGCCTGATCGCGGCGTGGAACTGGGACCTCAGCAGCACCTACGGCCGCGACCAGTTCAACGCCTATACACTGAATTCCGCCAATGCAGGCGTATACGGCAGCACCGGCGATGCGACGCCACTCGATTACTACGATGGGTACATGCAGACGACGCAGTGGACGTCGAACCTCGATCTGAACCGCAATTTTGAGGTCGGGCTGGCAGGCCCGCTGAACGTGGCCTACGGCTTGGAGTACCGGCGCGACAGCTACGGCATCGGAGCCGGCATTCCGATCTCCTATATCGATGGCGGCGCACAGTCCTATCCGGGATTCACTCCGACCGATGCCGGCACCCACTTTCGCCATACCGAGGCCATCTACCTCGATCTGGCGGCGCAGCCGATCGATCCGCTGCACCTCGATGCGGCCGCCCGCTACGAGCACTACAGCGACTTCGGCAGCGACACCGTCGGCAAGCTCACCGCACGGTATGACTTCACCCAGCAGCTCGCGCTGCGCGGCACGGTAAGCAGCGGCTTCAGGGCGCCAACGCTCGCCGAGGAATACTACTCCTCGACGAATGTCACACCGTCGAGCGCTTTCGTGCAGCTGCCTCCCAATTCACCGGGAGGCAGGCTGATCGGCCTCGGCAACGGCCTGCAACCGGAGCACTCGGTGAACTTCAGCGTCGGCGTCGTATGGCGACCGGCACCCGGGGTGATCGGCACCCTGGACCTCTATCACATCAACGTTACCAACCGCATCTGGGCGACCGGCGATCTCTACGGCACACTGAATGGTGTGGCGCAGCCCTCGGCTGCGGCGATCAATGCTGCGATCGCCGCAAACGGCAATCAGCTCGACCCGTCCGTCGGATCGACCGGCGTCACCACCTTCGCCAACGGCATCGATACGAGCACGCAGGGAGCCGACCTGGTGTTCAATTTCCCATCCGACTACCGCTTCGGTCATGTCGACTGGTCAGTGGGAGCGACCATGAACCAGACGTCGATCACCAAGGTGCCGGGAACGCCAATCCAGCTGACGGGGCAGACTCTGTACGACGCGACGGCGCTGTCGGACCTATCCACCGCGAGCCCCCGGTTCGTGCTCAATCTCGGCGGGCTGTGGACGGTAGGCAAGCTGGCGATAAACCTCGAGGAGCAGATTTACGGCAAAACCTCGGAGTGGGAGAACGACGACGGCGACAACCCGACGAATACACCCGAGTACTTCCAGTCGACCGTCGGTGTCACGCCGATCACCAATCTCGATGTGAGCTACGAGTTCACCCGCTACTTCACGCTGAGCGCCGGGGCGTTCAACCTGCTCAACCGCTACCCGGACAAATACAACTCGACGCTGCTCAACCACTACAACAGCTTCGCCTACGGCGACTCGTTGGGCGTGTTCCAATACCCGATGTTCTCGCCGTTTGGGATCGACGGGGGTTATTACTACGTGAGAGGCACTGTCAACTTCTGACGCTTGGCTGACCGAGCCCTGCGCGGGGCGGCGACATGCGTCGCGACTTCGCCCATGTGCTTCACGGCCAGTGGCGCGATGCGAGCCTCGAGGTTGCGGTAGGCCCGGATCAGCTCGCCTCCGAATGGCGTGAGCTGCGCGCCACCGCCACCGTTGCCGCCGACCGTTGCGCTGATAACCCGGGTATCGAACTCGGCGTTCATGCTATCGATCAACAGCCACGCGCGTCGGTAACTCATACCCATGGCGCGGGCCGCCTGCGACAGGGAGCCGGTGCGCGCAATCGCCTCCAGCAGGCTTATCTTGCCGATCCCGACGGAGCATTGATCGTGGAAGTCGAGTCGGAAGCGTATGGAGGGAAGGCCCACGTGCGTTGCCGCGGGGGGAGCGGACCTGTCGATGGGTGCCGACACTGGCAAGCGCCGCCGTGCTTTCCTGCTCATCTCACCCGCGACGCGGCAGCTCGCGTGCGTAGTAGTCGGGATAGTCGGAGCTCAGTCCCTTGAAGCGACGGTGGATCCAGAGGTACTGCTCCGGCACGGCGCGTACCCGGGCCTCGATCAGGTGGTGGAAGCGCTCCGCATCGCCGCTCGGGGAGTCGCCGGGGAAATTCTCGAGCGGTGGGTGAATGACCGCGCGATAGCCGCGCGTGCCGGGCAGCCGCTCGATGAAGTAGGGCAGCACGGCGGACCCCGTCATGCGGGCGATCCGCGAGGTGAGGGTGTTGGTGGCAGCTGGGATGCCGAACAGCGGCACCATCTCCGCTCCCTTCTTGCGATAGCTCTGATCGGGCGCGTACCAGACCGCTTCGTTGTTCTTCAGGGCCGCAATCAGTGCCCGGATGTCGTCCCGGGGAATCGGGGTGACGCCGAGGTCGCAGCGGCAATGACCCAGCACATAGGCCAGCGCCTCGTTCTTCGTCGGACGATAAAGGACATTCACCGGCGTGACGGTGGCGAGCATCCTCCCGGCCATCTCCATCGGCGTGAAGTGAGCCGTGAGTAATATTGCACCGCGACCGCGGGCCAGCGCCGCACGCAAGTGCTCCGCACCCTCCACGCTGATGATCCGATCGATGCGCGCCTGCGAGGTCCACCAGGCCAGCGGAACTTCCAGCAGCGCCATCCCGAGACTGGCGAAATGCCGGTTGAGCAGGCGCTCACGCTCGGCGGCGTCGAGCTCCGGCAGGCACAGCTCGATGTTGCGGCGCGCGGTATGCGCCCAGCCCAGCGGCAGTCGGCGCAGGATTGCGCCGAGCAACGTCCCGACGGTGAGCATCAAAGAGAATGGCAGCAGCGCAAGCAGCCGCAGCAGGCCCACGCCGATCCAGGTTGGCCAGTAACGAGGCGCAAGAATGCGGGCCCGGCACTCTGCCCATGCGGCAGCACGCACCCGCGCAGCGGTATCTATGTACAAGAATCCCCCAAGGGCCGGCTGTCGCAGCCCCCGCGCGGAGCATACCCGACTTTGCAGCGGCAAGAGTGATCGCTAACACAGATTTCAGGCGGATTTCAGCCAGATTTCACGCGGGCGCAAGCCGCCATGGGTGGCGGCACGCAGCCGGGTACACTGGCGTCCAATGATCGCCCAGCCCCTCCTCGGCCGCACCATCGCCGTTCCCGAGAGCCGCGAGGTCGAGGTCTTCGCTTCCCTGCTCGAGCGGCGCGGAGCCCGCGTCATTCGCTGTCCGCTGGTGGCGATCCGCGATGCCCCCGATCCTGAGCCGGTGCTCGAGTGGAGTCGGCGGCTCGCCGCGGGTGCGTTTGATGACCTCGTGCTGCTCACGGGCGAGGGACTGAGGCGCATTCTCTCGTGCATCGAACAGCACGAACCGGCCCTGACGGCGCGATTCATCGCGGCGCTGGGCGCTACGCGCAAGATCACACGCGGCCCCAAGCCCGCGAAGGTGCTGCGCGAGCTGGGCATGAAGCCGGAGCTTGCCGCCGAGCGGCCAACAACAGACGGGGTGGTGGCCGCCCTACGAAACCTGGACCTGCGCCGCCAGCGTGTCGGCGTGCAGCTTTACGGCACGGAGCCCAACCGTCCGCTCGTCGATTTCCTCGAGAGCGCGGGCGCAACGGTGTCGACCGTAGCGCCGTACGTCTATGCAGACGACTCTGACGAGCAGGCCGTGCGCGACCTGGTGAACGCGTTGCGCGAGCGCAAAGTCGATGCCATTGCCTTCACCAGCTCCGCACAGGTCGAGCGGCTGATGGCCGTCGCCTCGGAGGATGGCGCCAGAACTGCGCTCGCCAACACGTTGGTGGCGGCAATCGGACCCGTCGTAGCGGACACGCTGCGCCGGCACGGGATCAACCCGCGATTGATGCCGGCGGAATCCTTCTTCCTCAAGCCGCTCACGAGCGCGCTCGAGGAGGCACTGCGATGATCCTGCGGCCCGCGGCACCCGACGATGCCATGCCGGTGGCCAGGGTTCACGTGCGCGCATGGCAAGTTGCCTACCGCGGTTTGATGCCACCAGAGTATCTGCAGGGGCTGCGCCCGGAAGAGCGGGCGCAACGCTACGACTTCGCCGGTCGCGATCCGGCTCAACCCAGAACGTTGGTGGCGGTCGAAGCGGATACGATCCTCGGTTTCGCCACGATCTCGCCGGCTCGCGATGCGGACGTAGCCGGTCAGGGAGAGCTTTGCGCACTGTATGTCGAGCCCGACTGCTGGGGCCGTGGAATCGGGCAGGCGCTCGCATCGGCCGCTCGCGACCAGCTCTTCCGGCTGGAATTCAGGAACGCGGTACTGTGGGTAGTCGCAGGCAACGCCCGCGCGGAACGGTTCTACCGTGCTGACGGCTGGAGCCGCGATGAGTCGCAGCGGCCGCGGCAGATAGGCAACCTCAGCGTGGGCACGGTGCGATACAGCCGCATACTTTAGCGCTTGCAGCGCCTATTCTGACGTATCGTCCTCGACCACCGTTCCCTGGTGAAACACGATCTTCCAGTCGTCAGCCGAGCGCGTCCAGACGGTCGCCCGCCGCGTCTTGCGTTGCCCCTGCGCCAGCGTATACGTCAACAGATAAGTGTCGCTTCCCAGCTCCCGGCAGGCGAAGTCAGTGACTTCCCACGTATCCTCGAGCTCGAGATGGCTTGCGACCTGGTTGCGATCCTCCAGCACATGGAGAACGTGCTCGCGGCTGTAGCGGCGACCGGAAGCGCCGACCTCCCAGAAACCCTCCGCGGTCATTCCCTCGAAGTCCGCCCGGGTCGTGCCGAATTCCGGGCGATGGAAGACCGGCTCGCGGCTGCGCAGCTCCTCCAGGATTTCCCGCAGCCTCGGCTCGGTCGTCAACCACGGTTTGCGAGGCGCCGTCCCTGCGCCTCGCCCTGCGGGCCGGCTCTCGTCGTCCAAAATTGTTCCGGACAATTTTGTCATCTTAGCTACCTCGACTCTGCCGGCGTCGGCCGCCGGCGTCTGACCAGACCCAGCGCTACCGGTATCAGTGACACGATGATGATCAGGATCGTAACCAGCCCGAAGTTGCGCTTCACCACCGGCACGTTGCCGAAAAGGTAGCCGCCCGAGAGGAAGAGTATCACCCAGGCGAAGCCACTCAGGATGTTGTAGGCCTGGAAGCGCGCGTAGGGCATACGGCCGATGCCGGCGACGAACGGCATGCAGGTGCGGATGATGGGGACGAAGCGCGACAGGGCGACTGCCCGGCCACCGTGGCGCAGGAAGAACTCCTCCGTGCGACGCAGGTACTGCACCTTGAGCAGGCGATAGCGGCCGCTGAAGGCGGGAGGACCGATCAGCCGGCCCACCGAGTAGTTGACGGTGTTGCCGAGCACCGCCGCCAGGCCGAGCAGGATGGACAGCACCGGCATATTGAGCGTTCCGCTGCTATCGACCGCGGCCAGGGCACCGATACCGAACAGCAGGGAGTCGCCGGGCAGAAACGGCGTCACGATGAGGCCCGTCTCCGCGAAAATGACCGTGAAGAGGAGCAGGTAGATCCAGAGGCCAACGCGCGCCAGCAGCTCGACCAGATGCCGGTCGAGATGCAGCACGAGACCAATCAGCCATGACAGCACAGGGGTCCGACCGGGCTGCTAGGGCAGCATGTCGTCGCCGGCGAACGCCATCGTTTTGACCATGTGGCCCTGGGCGCTGCCACTATGTTCCTCGCCCTGTAACGTGCTCAGAGCCAGTTGCACCTCGGGATCGCGCGACTGCAGGGAAGCCGCGCCCTTCGCGGTCATCACATCCGCGGGCTGCTGCTCCGGGCCCTTCTCGATGATGTCGGGAAGGATGCCCTTACCCTGTACCGAGCCGCCCGACGGCGTGAAGTATCGGGAGGTGGTGAGCTTCACCGCGCCGCCGTACTCCAACGGGATGACGGTCTGCACGGTGCCCTTGCCATAGGTTCGGTGCCCGATCAGCAGCGCACGGCCGTGGTCCTTGAGCGCCGCCGAGACGATCTCCGCGGCTGACGCGGTGCCGCTGTTCACCAGCACGACGATGGGCGCGCCGTTCATCAGATCACCCGGCGTAGCGTCCATCTCGAATCGAGCATCCGGCGTCCGACCCTGGGCTGTAAGGATGACGCCGCTGTTGAGGAAGTCGTCAGCCACCGCCACGCCAGACTCGAGGACCCCACCGGGATTGTCGCGCAGATCGAGCACCAAGCCGTTGAGTCCGCCCTGATTGTCGCGCTGGAGGGCCGATATCGCGGCACTCACCTCGTCCGGGGTCGTATCGCTGAAATCCTCGATGCGCACATAGCCAATCCCAGCCACCAGGCTCTGATATGAAACGCTGTGCACTTCCACGTTCGCGCGGCGAAGCGCGAATTTCAGCAAGCTGGACGTGCCTGCGCGGCGGATGGTGAGCGTTACCGTACTTCCCGAAGCTCCGCGCATGTGCTCAATGGCGCCGCTCACGTCCGATCCGACCCCCTTGCCATCGATTGCCACGATCTCATCGCCAGCCCGCAGGCCAGCGTGATCGGCCGGGGAGCCCTGGATGGCATCGACGACTTTCACGGCGGAGCCGTCCGCCATGACCTCGATGCCGACGCCGGGATAAGAGCCCATGGTGCTCAGACGAGTCTCCTCGAACTCCTCGCTGTTCAGATAAGCGGAGTGCGGATCGAGCGACGACACCATGCCGCGGATCGCGGCGTCCATCAGCTTGCGGTCACTGACCTGGTCGACGTAATCGTGCTTGATGCGCTCGTAGACCTCGGCGAAGAGGCGAGCCTCCTGCCAGGGGAGGGTGGCAGGATCATTGGAGTCGCCCTGGGCGCCCGGATCGTCCGCCAGCACGCCGCCCGCAAGAGCGGCGGAAAAGCCGAAAATGGCCCCCGCAACGAGAGCGATCAGCGTCCTCGATCGCGTCGACATGTGATGAATTCCCCCGTGGGATCTAAAGGATCCAACGATGCTACGGCGTGCCCGGCCGGTCAATGGGCGCCCGACCGCCGGCGAGCGCGGATCGACCCATGAATCAGTAGGCCGAGCCCGCGGCCCCGAGTGCCCTCGCAGAGCTGCCTGCCGCGTTCCCGGATGCCGTGAGCTCCGCCAGCAGATCGTCCAGGGGCACAGGCCTTCCGATGGCAAATCCCTGCCCATAGTCAACGCCGAGGGTGGCGACGCGCGCCAGGATTTCCTTCGTCTCGACGTATTCGGCTACCGTGGCCAGGGACATGGTGCGTGCGAGCTGCGCGATGGCGCGCACCATCGACTCGGCGCGCGGGTCGCGGATCACGTCGCGCACGAAGCTGCCGTCGATCTTCAGCATGGTTACCGGCAGCTCGCGCAGATAGGACAGCGAGGAAAGTCCGGTGCCGAAATCATCGAGCGCTATGCCGCAGCCTAGCGTACGGAGCCTGCGCATCAGCTCGGCCGCGCGCTTGACGCTGGCGACGGCGGTGTTTTCCGTGAGCTCGAGGCAGAAGAGATCGGGCGGCAGGCCGCTCGAGCGGATGCGCTCGAGCAGGAATTCGCTGAAGCTCTCGTCGTTGAGCGACTGGCCCGAAAAATTGATGGCGAAGGTGAGCGGCCCGCTGGCGAACGTGTCGGCGTGGGCCTTGAGCCGCGCGACGGCGGTTTCGATCACCCAGCGATCGATGCTCTGCATGAGCTGGTAGCGAATTGCCGCGGACATGAAACTGTCGGGACCCGCGGCGGTGCCGTCCTCCTCGAGCATGCGCACCAACAGCTCGTAGTGGGGCCGCCGGTGCGTGCCGGTGCCGAAAGGCAGGATGAGTTGCGCATCGAGCCGCAGCCGCCCGGCGCTGATGGCATCGTGGAGCTGTCCGGCGATGTTGATATCAGCAAACCTGCGCACCAGGCTCACATCGTTGGCGCGGTAGACTTCGACGCGATTGCGGCCGCGGTCCTTGGCAGCCTTGCAGGCTGTCTCCGCCGCGGCCAGCGAGTGCATGAGCTCGCCCTCGCTGGAGTCGAGCGCCGCCACGCCGATGCTGATCGAGACACGCAACCGTGAGTTGCCCTGCATGTTGCCCAACTGCTCGGCGGCTTCGCGCAGTATTTCGCCAAAGCGCTCGGCATCATCGAGGTGGCCCGGCAACATCGCCGCGAAGCGGTCGCCCGAGATCCTGGCCGCGAACGCGCCCGCAGGCAGCCGGCCACGCAGCAGCTCGCCGAGCTGGCCGAGAATGCCGTCGCCGACCCGCATGCCGAAGTTGTCGTTGATGACGTGCAGCTGATCGACGTTGATGTAGAGCGAGCTCCAGCCGGAAGAGCTCTCGCCGGTCGCCACGGCGAGGCGCACGCGAGTCTCGAACGCCGGACGGGTATAGAGGCCGGTCAGGGTGTCGAAGCTGCCGACGTCCGCTCCGGGGCGCACCTTCTTCAGCTCCGCGATGGCTCGCTTGAGCCTGCCGACGGTCACGCGCGCCAACAACTCGCGGCGCAGACACTCGAGGACCGGCGCGAGCAGCGCCTGCACCAGCGAGTAACCGCGCACCTCGCCCTCGCCGCTCGCGGCGCAGGCGACGGCAAAGATCGCGAGCGGATGCCGCGACTCGTCACGAATCCAACTGACATACGCCGGCACGTTGCCGGGCAGCATTTGAAGGTCACCGGGGCTTTCGGGATCGAGGCGGGCCGCGGCGACAGCGCCGGCGATGATGGGCGTGAGGATGACGGCGGCGGCCGAGTCGGTCGACCAGCGCAACCCCCCCCGGGCATCCAGGATCGCGACGACTTGAACGCGCGGCAGCAGCGCGCGGCAGAGCTGCGCATGGGGCTCGAAGCCGCTCCACGGATCCGCGGGTTTGCCGGGACCCTCGGACCCGCCAGAGGGGGTCTCAGAGGACAGATTTATGTCGTCCGGAGGCCGGCTCATGCCGAGGCAACTCTGGTTTGCTGTGAGAAATGGCCGCCACTGTCGCGCGGAAGGGATGCGCCGAGCCTTGCGCGAGTTGGCGGTTCAGCCAGGAAAGCCGCGCTCGCGGTCCCAAAGCTTGAACTCGCTCACAGGTCAGCGGGCGAGCCACTGCCGCGGATCGAGCGGCTCGCCGTCCCGGCGGATCTCGAAGTAAAGCTCCGGCCGGGCGCTGCCACCGCTATCGCCGGCCTGCGCAATGATCTGACCGGCGGCCACTGGCTGTCCGACTGATTCGTACAGGCGGTCATTGTGGCCGTACAGGCTCATGTAGCCATCGCCATGATCGATGATGATGAGGAGCCCGAGCCCGGCCAGCCAGTCCGCATAGACCACCCGGCCCCGGGATACCGCGCGCACCGGGGCGTCGCGCTGCGTCGCGAAGAGATCCCCCTGCCACTTGAGGCCCCCGGCCCGCACCTGTCCATAGCCTTCGATGATCGTACCGGCCACCGGACGAGCGAGCCTCCCCCGCAGCTGGGCAAAAGGAGAATGACCCTGATTCTCGGAAGGGAGGCTCGCGGTCGCGCGGCGCAGCTGCGCGAGCAGTGACTCGAGATCGCTCCGCTGGTGCCGCAGGCGGGCCAGCCGCTCGGCGTGGTTCTGGGTCTGCGCCGAGATGCTCGCCAGCACCTGCATGCGCTGCGAGCGTGCCTGCTGCAGGGCGGATACCTGGGCCTGCTGCGCCTGCTGCAAGCCGGCAAGCTTCGCGTCCTGCGCCTGAAGCTGGCCATCGACCTGCCCCAGATGTTGCAGGTCGGCCTCTATGGCCTGGATCTTGAGGGCGCGCGCGCGACTGAAATAGCTGTAGTAAACGAACATTCTGCCTGCCTGCGCCGGGCTGCCCTGATTCAGCAGCAGCTTCAACGGCTCCTCCCGCCCGATGAGGTAGGCCGCCCGAAGCTGTCCGGAAAGCGTGCTCCGATTACCGGCGAGGTCGGCCTCGAGCTGGCGCCTCTGTGCCTCGAGCTGCGCCCGCTGTGTGGCGCCCGCCTGACGCTGCTCGCGCAGGCCATCGAGTGCCGCCTTCGCTTTTCCCACCGACTCTTCCGTAGCCCGCAGCTGGCGGGTGAGGCGATCCCGCTCGGCCTGGCCGCGGCTCACCTGGCGGGCGATGCGCGTGATCTGGTCCCGCAGCGCCTGGAGCTGCGCGCGCGCCTGACGGGCGTCCGCATGAGTGCCAGCTCGAGCGGCATGGGCACCGTTGGCATCCGCCGGCGCGCCCAGGAGCCCGGCGAGCAGGAGTGGCGCGATCAGGCCAATGATGCGGAGGCGTCGCATATGAGCGCTATAATGCGCGCCCTTTTTGTGGCCGGCGCACCGTTCTGCCGTCTCTCGCATGGACCGTCTCGTTCAATATATCCAGCTGAATTACTGGCTCGCCGCCGCGACCGCCGTGGTGCTCGTGCTGGTCCTCGTGTACGAGCTACGCGCGCGCGTGGAAAGTCTTGCGGCCATCTCACCGCAGGACGCCATACGGCTGATGAATCGAGGCGCGGTGGTGATCGACCTGCGGCCCGCGGAGCAGTATGCCGCCGGGCACCTCTCCGGCGCGCGCCGCCTGGACGGCGAGCAGATCCTCAAGGCCGGCGACACGCTGAAGAAGTACAAGCAGAAGCCGCTCATCATCTACGACGAGTCCGGCTCCCTCGGCACCTCCGCGGCACGGCAGCTCAAGGCCCAGGGCTTCGAGCAGGCCTTCAACCTGCGTGGCGGCCTGTCGGCGTGGCGCGCCGACAACCTACCGCTCGAAAAGGGCTCGAAGGCAGGTGGATGAGCAGTCCCAAGATCGTTATGTACGCCACGAGCTGGTGTCCGTACTGCGCGCGCGCGCGGGAGCTGCTCGAGGGCAAGGGCGTAGAGGTGGAAGAGATCGACATCGAGGCGGCACCGGCAGCCCGCGTGGAAATGATGTCCCGCAGCGGACGGCGCACGGTGCCGCAGATCTTCATCGGTGAGACGTATGTCGGCGGGTGCGATGATCTGCACGATCTCGATGCCGGCGGCGGTCTCGACAAACTATTGCAACCTGGAGTGACAGATGACGAATGAAGCTGCCGGCATCGCGCCGACGCCCGAGGCCGCCACTGGCCCGGTGCTCGCCCTGCAGAGCGTATACCTCAAGGACTGCTCCTACGAGGCCCCCAACGGCCCGCGCGTGGAGGGCAACTGGAATCCACAGATCAATCTTGACCTGCACACGGCCGCCGCAACACTGGGCGCTGACGTGCGCGAGATCGTGCTGACGGTGACGGTCTCCGCGAAGCAGAACGACGCCACCATCTTCCTGGTCGAAGTGAAGCAGGCCGGCCTCTTCGTGATGCGCAACCTGGGGGAGGAGGACATCAAGCGCGCCATCGGCAGCGTGTGCCCTGGAGTGCTCTTCCCGTATGCGCGCGCAGCCGTATCGAGCCTCGTCACACAGGGCGGATTCCCGCAGTTCCTGCTGCCGCCGGTCAACTTCGAAGCGTTGTACGCAGCGAACCAGAATCGCCCCCCCGAGCAGACCAACTGAGCAGCAGGCTCGCGCCATGAGCCCTGACACCGGGAGCGGCGCGCCGGTCGCCGTGCTGGGCGCGGGTTCCTGGGGGACGGCACTGGCCGTTCAATTCGCGCGCAGCGGACGCCCGACGCGACTCTGGGGGCGTGATCGCGCGCGCCTTGCCGCCATGGCGCGGGACCGGCGGAACGAGCGCTACCTTGCCGCGGGGACATTTCCGCAGTCGCTCACCGCGGAGCCGGAGCTCGAGCAGGCGATGCGCGGCGCGCGCGATGTGCTCATCGCGGTACCGAGCCATGCCCTCCGGGCGCTGCTCGAGGGCATTGCGCCGCTCCTGGCTCCTGAAATGCGGCTCGCCTGGGCGACGAAGGGCTTCGAGCTCACCTCGGGCCTGCTGCCACATCAGGTTGCGCATGCGGTGTTGGGTCCCAAGCGGGCAGTTGCTGTGCTGTCGGGACCCACCTTCGCGCGGGAGGTTGGGGCGGGACTTCCAACAGCGATGACGATAGCGTCGTCGGACGCGGCGTTCGCGAAGGCGCTGGCGCAAGACCTCTCTTCTGAGCAGTTTCGCGCCTACACGTCGACCGACATTGCCGGTGTCGAGGTGGGCGGAGCCGTCAAGAACGTGCTGGCGGTTGGCGCTGGCCTATCGGATGGCCTGGGCTTCGGGGCCAACACGCGTGTGGCGCTGATCACGCGCGGCCTGGCGGAGATGATGCGGCTCGGGGTCGCACTCGGAGCGCAACGTGACACCTTCATGGGACTCGCGGGCCTTGGCGATCTGGTCCTCACCTGCACCGACGATCAGTCCCGCAACCGCCGCTTTGGCCTGGAGCTGGCGGTCGGAAAGACGGCCGAGCAGGCGCTCGTGGACATCGGGCAAGTCGTAGAGGGTTACCCGGCTGCGAAGGCCCTGCACGCCGTCGCCGCGCGAGCGGCAGTGGAGATGCCTCTCTGCGAGGGGGTCTATCGGGTGCTCTACCAGGGCGTGCCGGCGCGAGATGCGGTCCGCGCGCTGATGACACGGCCGATCAAGCCGGAGACCGACTAAATCGTACCAGGCGGCAGCACGCCGTCAGGAATTGTGTATCGAGGCTATGACGGCGCCAACCAGCGCACCGATCACCAGCGCCGCGACCGGACCCGCGGACAGTCCGTAGCCGAGCGACCGCTTCGTCGGATCTTTGACGTAGGCGAAATAATAAATACAGCGTCCGATGAGATAGAGCGCGCCAAGCCCTGCGGCCACCTTGGCGCTGACGTAGAAGCCGAACATCCAGATGGCAGGCACGAACATGACAAGCAACTCCAGCGTGTTCATCTGCACGCGAAAATAGCGCTCGAATACCTCATTGCCGACGGTTGCCGGAGCCGGGACGTTGTATCTCTCCCGCGCCCTCCCGACGGCGGTCGCGAAAGCGAAGAACTGCAGTAGAGCGAGTGCGACGATCAGGTTGACGAGAGCCACGGGAAACCTCCGTAAATGTAACCACCAGGATAGACGACGGCCGCGGACGTTCCTTCAATATCGGATTCTCGTACTTCCTCTGAGCGCGCCCCGGCTCGTCGACCTTCGTCACTGCCCTCGGCGCCGGATGGTGGCACAATTGCGTCCTGATGAAGGACAAGACTCGTGGCTACGCCCATCGGATTGACGTCACCGCCGACGTGAGCACGGTTTGGCGCGCGCTGACGGATCCGGCGCTGCTCATCACCTGGTGCTCGCCCAAGGCCGAAATTCGCGCGCGCGCGGGCGGGCTCTTCCGGGCCTGCGTCGATCGCGTGACCGAGCTCGAGGCACATATCGATGTGTATGAGCCCGGGCGGAGGCTGCGACTCATCTATCTGCCCACCGCGGCGCTACCGCCTACGGACAGCGCGCTGATCGACGACTTCATCCTGGAGCCCGCCCAGTCCGGGGGGACCATCCTGCGTTTGCTGGGTTCGGGGGTTCCGGGGACGCCGGAGTGGGATGCGCAGTACATGCGCCTGCGGACGGGCTGGCAGGCGGCCATGACTCGCCTGAAGGCCCTGATCGAGGGTGCCGTGCGGCGGGAGCGGGGGGCGAAGTGACCGGTTTCTTTCTGCGGGCGCTGATCAGCGCCCTCGGGCTCTGGATCGCGACCCGGTGGGTGCCGGGCATCCGGATCGACAGCGCCGCCACGCTCGTCCTGGCGGGCTTGCTGCTCGGGATCGTCAATGCCATCGTGCGGCCGATTCTGATCATCCTCACGCTGCCGATCACGATCCTCAGCCTCGGGCTGTTCCTGCTGGTCGTCAACACGGCGATGGTGGCGCTGGTCGCCTTGATCCTGCCCGGCTTCCGCATCTACGGCGGATTCTGGTCGGCATTCGCGACTGCGCTCATCGTCTGGCTCACGGGCTGGCTCGGCTCGGTGCTGATCGGGCCGCGAGGGAAAATAGACGTTCAGATACGCAGGCTTTAAGGTGCTGACATGACCGATACGAATGCCCCCCCGAGCGCCCTGGGGCTGAATTTCTGCGGACTGGAGTTCGCCTCCCCGATCGTGCTCCTCTCCGGCTGCGTCGGCTTCGGCGAGGAATACACCCGGATCCAGGGCTTCTCCAACCGCGATGCGGGCGCGGTGGTGCTGAAGGGGACGACCCTTAGCTCGCGGCTCGGCAATCCGCCGCATCGCGTATACGAGACACCGGCCGGAATGCTGAACGCCATCGGCCTGCAGAACCCGGGCGCCGAGCACGTCGTACGCCGCATTCTGCCGGAGCTGGATTTCAGCGAGACACGGTTCATCGCCAACGTGTCCGGCTCCACCGTGGAGGAATACGCCGAGGTCACCCGCCTGTTCGACCAGTCGTCCATCGACGCGATCGAGATCAATATCTCCTGTCCCAATGTCAAGGAGGGCGGCGTCGCGTTCGGCAACTATCCCGACATGTCGGCGCAGGTGGTGGAGGCCTGCCGCCGGGTCACGAACAAGCCGCTGATCACCAAGCTGTCGCCCAATCAGACTGACATCCGGGAGAATGCCCGGCGGTGCATCGAGGCGGGGACGGATGCGCTGTCGGTCATCAACACGATGATGGGCATGGCCATCGACGCGCGGACCCGCCGCCCGATCATCGGCAACATCCAGGGTGGGTTGTCAGGACCGGCGATCAAGCCGATCGCGCTTCTGAAGGTGCACCAGGTCTACGAAGTGGCGAAGCCGCACGGCATTCCCATCATCGGCCAGGGCGGCATCACCACCGCGACGGATGCGGTGGAGTTCCTGATAGCCGGTGCGACGGCGGTCGGCATCGGGACGGCGCTGTTTTACGACCCCCTCGTCTGCAGAAAAGTGAATGAGGGGATAGCCGAGTACCTGCGGGAGAGTGGCCTCGAGAGCGTCGCGGCGCTCGTCGGCACTCTGCGCACGGGCACAGAGGTTCAGGACGCCCCGGTATCGGGCTGAGCCGACAGCGGCGGTAGATCCTCCGGCTCTGCGCCGAGCTCTCCTTCGCTCATCCCCAGCTCCTTCAGCTTGCGGGTGAGCGTGTTACGACCCCAGCCCAGGAGCCTCGCGGCGTCCTGGCGATGGCCCTGAGTGCGCTTGAGCGCGGCACGAATCAGGATGCGCTCCACGGCGGGCAGCGCCAGCTCCAGCAGCGGACGGTTGCCGCCGAGGGTGTGGTGGTCCGCCCAGCCCGCCAGGGCTTTCTCCCAGTCGGCATCGCCGGCGGCCGCGTCGGCGACCAGGATCTCGGACGGCAGATCCTCCACATGGATCTCGCGGCCGGGCGCAAGGACCGAAAGGCGACGGCACAGGTTCACCAGCTCACGAACATTGCCGGGCCAGCCGTACACGGACAGCTTTGCTTCCGCCTCCTTGGCGAGCGCCTTGCGCTCCACACCGAGGTCGTGAGCCGCCAGTCTGAGGTAGTGGGCGAGCAGGTCCGGAATATCCTCCGCACGCGCGCGCAGTGGCGGCAGCTCCAGTCGGATGACGTTGAGGCGGTGGTAGAGGTCCTCGCGGAAGAGGCCGCGAGCAACGCGGTCCTGCAAGTTCTGGTGCGTCGCCGCGATGACGCGGACATCCACGCGGATCGGCGTCTGGCCACCCACTCGATAGAACTCGCCCTCCGCGAGGACGCGTAGGAGACGCGTCTGCAGGGGCGTCGACATGTCGCCGATCTCATCGAGAAACAGCGTGCCGCCGTCAGCCTGCTCGAACCGACCGCGACGCTGTGCATCGGCTCCGGTGAATGAGCCTTTCTCGTGGCCGAAGAGCTCCGATTCCAGCAGGTCGGCGGGAATGGCGGACGTGTTGAGGGCGATGAAAGGCTTGCCGGCGCGTGGGCTGTGATCGTGCAGCGCACGCGCAACCAACTCCTTGCCGGTACCGGACTCACCGGTGATGAGCACGGTGACGCTGGAGCGGGAAAGGCGTCCGATGCCGCGGAACACCTGTTGCATGGCCGGCGCTGTACCCAGAAGCTCCGGAATGCGGGGCGTCGCGGCTGTTTCCGCGCCGCTGTGACCGACGGCGCTGGCGGCGCGGCGTACCAGCGCGACCGCCTGATCGATGTCGAACGGCTTCGGCAGATACTCGAAGGCACCGCCCTCATACGCCGATACGGCACTGCCGAGATCCGAGTGGGCCGTCATGACGATCACGGGCAGCGCGGGGCGGGTGTCGCGAATCCTGCGTAGCAGCGCCAGGCCCGATTGGCCCGGCATCCGAATGTCGGTCATCAACACGTCAGGGACTTCACGCCGCAGCGCTTCCAACGCAGGCTCCGCCGCTTCGAACGCACGCGGCGTCATGCCGCCATTGCGCAGCGCGCGCTCCAACACCCAGCGGATGGAGGCATCGTCGTCGACGAGCCAGACTCGCAGAGCAACGGCGTTCATGCAGGCTCCTCCAGCGGCAACAGCAGTGTGAACACGGTACGTCCCGACTCGCTCTCGAATTCGATCAGGCCTCCGTTGCGGGACACGAGCTCCTGCGCTACCGCGAGGCCGAGGCCGGTGCCGTCCGCGCGGCCGGTCACCAGGGGATAGAAGATGCTCGAGCGCAGCTCTTGTGGAATGCCCGGGCCGTCGTCCTCCACCTGCACGACGGCCACGAGACGGTGGCGGGCAGAACCTATGCTGACGTTGGAGAGCGCGCGGGTGCGCAGCACGATCCGCCCACGAGCGTCCAGCGCCTGCATGGCGTTGCGGGCCACGTTGAGCAGCGCCTGAATGACCTGATTGCGGTCGAGGGTGGCGTTGGGCAGGCTCGGGTCGTAGTCGCGCTCGATGTTGACTCCGGGGCCGGCCTCCGCCCGCAGCAAGTGGTACACGTGCTCGCAGACCTCGTGCACGTTGATCAGCGATTTCTGCGGCACGCGCTTCGGGCCCGCCATGGAATCGACCAGCGCGGCCAGTCGGTCCGCCTCGCCGATGATGACTTGCGTGTACTCCTTCAGCGCGGCGCCCTGCAGCTCGCGCTCGAGGAGTTGGGCAGCGCCGCGCAGGCCGCCGAGCGGATTCTTGATCTCATGGGCGAGCTGGCGAATCATCAGGCGGCTGCCGTCGAGGCGCGCGATCAGGTCGTTCTCACGCGAGATGCGCTGCCGTTGCGTGGTGTCGGCCAGCTCGAGGAGCAAGTGGGTTCCGGTGATCTGGCCCTCGAGCGGCGTGATGGTGACGTCGAGCGTGCGGGACTCGCGGGGCATGCCGATCGGGCGGACGGTGAGCTCACGATCGGCGATGCTCTCGCCGGCTTCGAGCGCCCGGCGCAGGATGCCGGTCAGGCCGTTGCCATCGTGGAGAAAATCGGAGAACGGGCGGCCGCGGGCTTTATTCAGGCTGAAAGCCAGGAGGTCCTGCGCGGCTACGTTGGCGTAGATGGCACAGAGCTGCGCGTCCAGGACGATGATGCCGGTGGCGAGCGCGTCAAGGAGGTCGGCCGGCTCGAAATGCGACAGCGCCGACGGGAGGTTGTACTCAGCGGCCACGACGCGAGCCTCCTGGTGCGTTTGCACTCGGCGCGGGCTTGCTTAAAGAGCACTTCCCGGCCGGGATCCTCGCTGCTGAATCATGGCCAGCCGCTAGTGCGGATGGACAGGATTCTGCGGGTTCTTGATCGAGGGCTGATGCACGAAGAAGGTGACGCTGGACGTCTCGCAAACGATCTGCCCGCTGCCGTCCTCGATCACGGCCTGTACCGAATGTTGGCCGCGGAAGACCGGGAACGTGAAGGAGGTGCTGGAGCCGGGGATCTGCTTGCCGTCGACGAACAAATGTACCTGATCGCCCGGACGCAGCTGGGGCGACGTCTGTACCACCGCTGTCGCGCTGTAGGCGTTCATCAGCATCTGCTGATCGCCGGGCTGGGCGATGGAGCAGCTGTCGTAGGCAGCGCTGGTCGGCGCCGCCTGTGCGGTCTGTGCGCCGGCCGAGCTTTGCGGCACCGGCGCATCCGAGAAGGTCTGGGCGCCGCGAACTTCCAGTTTCTGCGCGTTGGGGTGCGGCTGGTCGCTGTAGTGGACGACGCCCTGGGCATCGACCCACTTGTAGACCGTCGTCGTGCCGCCGTTGTCGGCGAGCGCGGCGGCGCAGAGCAGGCCGAGGCTCACAAGGCTTGCCGCCGTCCGGATTAAGGCAAATCGCGTGTGGCGCATAGGGCCCGAGCATAGTCCTATGCGGAGCCGGGGACAAAGGAACGACGTCGCAGGCTCCGCCGACCGCCCGGCCGGAGCACACCCTGGACAGCAGGGAGGCTCCGGCACCGGATGCGGGGGCGGCTGGCTTCACGGCGTGTCCATCGATCAGCAGCTGTAGTAGAGCTCCATCTCCACCGGGTGGGTCGCCATGCGAAATCGCGTCATCTCCTGCATCTTCAGGCCGATGTATGCATCGATCACGTCATTGGTGAACACCCCGCCGCGGGTGAGGAACTCGCGGTCCTTGTTCAGATAGTCGATCGCCATGTCGAGCGAGTGGCAGACCGTCGGGATGTGCTTGGCCTCCTCCGGCTCCAAGTCATAGAGATCCTTGTCGGCCGGGTCGCCGGGGTGGATCTTGTTCTGGATGCCGTCGAGCCCGGCCATCATCATGGCCGCGAAGGCGAAGTACGGGTTCGCACAGGAATCCGGGAAGCGCACCTCGATGCGGCGGCCCTTCGGGTTCGACACCCACGGAATGCGGATCGAGGCCGAGCGGTTGCGCGCGGAATACGCCAGCATCACGGGCGCCTCGAATCCCGGCACCAGACGCTTGTAGCTGTTGGTGCCGGCGTTGGTGAAGGCATTGAGCGCCCGCGCGTGCTTGATGATGCCGCCGATGTAGTAGAGGGCGATGTCCGAGAGGCCACCGTACCTGTCGCCCGCGAAGAGCGCCTTGCCTTCCTTCTGCAGCGACTGGTGGACGTGCATGCCGCTGCCGTTGTCGCCGACGAGCGGCTTCGGCATGAAAGTCGCGGTCTTGCCGTAGCGGTGAGCCACGTTCAGCACCGCGTACTTGAGGAGCTGCACCTGATCGGCCTTCTGCACCAGCGTGCCGGCACCGATGCCGATCTCGCTCTGGCCGCCGGTGGCCACCTCGTGATGGTGCACTTCGACCACGAGGCCGAGCTCCTCGCAGGCGAGACACATCGCCGAGCGGATGTCCTGGAACGCGTCGACCGGCGGCACCGGGAAGTAGCCGCCTTTCACGCCGGGGCGGTGGCCGCGATTGCCGTCGGTGTATTCCGTACCCGAATTCCATGCGCCCTGCGCGGAATCGATCGAGTAGAAGCAGCCGCGCATGTCGTTACCGTAGCGCACGCTGTCGAAAATGAAGAACTCATTCTCCGGACCGAAGAGCGCGTGATCCGCGATGCCAGTGGACTTGAGATACGCCTCGGCCCGCTTCGCGAGCGAGCGCGGGTCGCGCTCGTAGCCCTGCATGGTGGCCGGCTCGATGACATCGCAGCGGATGTTGACCGTCGCGTCCTCGAAGAACGGATCGATGGCCGCCGTGCCGGCTTCCGGCATGAGGATCATGTCCGACTCGTTGATCCCCTTCCATCCGGCGATGGAGGAGCCGTCGAACATCTTGCCGTCGCGGAACAGATCCTCGTCGACGAGGCGCGCCGGGATGGTCACGTGCTGTTCCTTGCCGCGCGTGTCGGTGAACCGCAGGTCCGCGAATTTGATTTCTTTTTCTTTGATCAGCTTGAGCACATCGGCCGGTGTCATATCTCCTCCGGAAGAAAATAAAGAGAGTGCCACCGGGCGCAGCGGTCACCCGGGGCATGTGGCGCGCTGTAGCAGTGCAGGCGCTGTGCCAGCCATAGCTGCCAGATAGATCAAAGAGTTAGTGACGAGGGGGTGACAGTTCTGCACCGCTGTGGTGCAGAGCGACTTCCTTTTAGCACCAAATTAGTGCAATTCCAAGCGGCCAATTTTCCATGCCGCAGGACCCTCCGCGGTCGAGGGCGCCTCGTTTCACTGCGCACCGCCGGGTTGCCGCTGGCCCGGTTTCGGCGAGATATACTCGCCGGCTCTTTTGTGCGTTCCACTCGATCCATGAGAATTGGCACCGCGCCCCGCACCTTCCAGGAGCTGATCTTCGCGCTGCAGCGCTACTGGTCAGAGCGCGGCTGCGTCGTGCTGCAGCCCTATGACATGCAGGTCGGGGCCGGCACCTTCCACACCGCCACCTTCCTGCGGTCCATCGGACCGGAGCCGTGGAGCGCCGCCTACGTTCAGCCCTCGCGCCGCCCGGGCGACGGCCGCTATGGCGAGAACCCCTTCCGGCTGCAGCATTACTATCAGTTCCAGGTGGTGATCAAGCCCTCGCCGCGCGACATCCTGGAGCTGTATCTCGGGAGCCTGCGCGCACTCGGCTTCGACCCGCTGGTGCACGACATCCGCTTCGTCGAGGACAACTGGGAATCGCCGACCCTGGGCGCCTGGGGCCTGGGCTGGGAGGTGTGGCTGAACGGCATGGAGATCACGCAGTTCACCTACTTCCAACAGGTCGGCGGCCTCGATTGCCGGCCGGTGACGGGGGAGATCACCTATGGTCTCGAGCGGCTGGCGATGTATCTGCAGGGAGTGGAGAGCATCTATGACATCGTGTGGACCGATGGGCCGCTGGGTCGAGTGACCTACCGGGACGTGTTCCACCAGAACGAGGTCGAGCAGTCGCGTTACAACTTCGAGCAGGCCGAGGTCGCGACGCTGTACCGCCACTTCGACGATCACGAGCGTGCTTGCAAGGAGCTGCTCGAGGCCGGCCTGGCACTGCCCGCCTATGAGAAGGTGCTGCAGGCCTCGCACACCTTCAACTTGTTGGACGCGCGGCGCGCGATCTCGGTGACGGAGCGGCAGCGCTACATCCTGCGCATGCGCGCGCTCGCGGGTGGCGTCGCGCGGGCTTACTACGAGAGCCGCCAGGCGTTGGGCTTTCCGCTGCTCGCCCGAGAAGGAGCACCACGCGCATGACCTCGGAGAAGCGCGACTTCCTGGTCGAGATCGGGACCGAGGAGCTGCCGCCCAAGGCGCTGCGCCTGCTGCAGCAGGCGTTTGCCGGCGAGCTCACCTCCGGACTGACCAAGGCGGGTCTGAAGCACGGCGAGCTGCGGTCCTTCGCGACGCCACGGCGGCTCGCGGTTCTGGTTCGGCGCCTGGCGGCACAGCAGCCAGACCAGAAGATCGAGCGCCGCGGCCCGCCGGTGAGCGCGGCATTCGATGCGGAGGGTCTGCCGACACGAGCCGCTCAATCCTTCGCCGCTACTTGGAAGACTTCCATAGAGGAGCTGCAACGCCGAGATGAGGGGAAAGGCACATTCCTCTATTACGTCGGAGTCAAAGCCGGTGCTCCCGCCGTGGCGCTGTTGCCCGGATTGGTCCAGAGCGCGCTCGATGCGTTGCCGATTCCGCGCCGCATGCGCTGGGGCGCGGGCGAGGCGCAGTTCGTGCGGCCCGTTCACTGGATCGCGATGCTCTATGGCACGGACGTGGTCCCGGCGAGCCTTCTCGACACCCCCTCGGGCAACCTCACCTGGGGACACCGCTTCCACGCGCCGAAGCCGCTGCGTCTGTCCAGCCCCGGCGTTTACGAGCGGACGCTGCGCGAGCGAGGCCATGTCGTTGCGGACTTCGAGGCGCGGCGGTCACTGATCCGCGAGCGCGTCGTAGCCCTCGCCGCTGATCTTGGCGGCCAGCCACTGATGACCGACGGGCTGCTCGATGAGGTCACCGCCCTGGTGGAATGGCCGGTGCCGCTCGCGGGCCGCTTCGAGGAGCGCTTCCTGTCGCTACCGCGCGAAGTACTGATCTCGACTCTGGAGGATCACCAGCGTTACTTTCCGGTCGAAGGCGCGGATGGCAGTCTGCTGCCGCACTTCATCACCGTGGCCAACATCGAGAGCCGCGATCCCGAGAAGGTCGTCGAAGGCAACCAGCGCGTCGTGGGGCCGCGCCTCGCGGACGCGGCGTTCTTCTGGGAGCAGGACCGCAAGACTCCTCTTGCCACTCGGGCCGAGGGGCTGGCGAAAGTCACCTTCCAGGCGAAGCTCGGCTCGCTCGGCGACAAGACGCGGCGCATCGGGGCGCTGGCCGCGGAGATCGCGCAGGCGCGGGTGGAATCCATCGCCGTTGGCGATCCCGGACCGGTCGCGCGCGCACAGCGCGCGGCGGAGCTCTGCAAATGTGACCTCCTGACCGCGATGGTCGGCGAGTTCCCGGAGCTTCAAGGCGTCATGGGCAGCTACTACGCGCTCGCCGATGGAGAAGAGCCCGAGGTCGCCACGGCAATCCGCGAGCACTACCAACCGCGCGGCGCCGGCGATGAGCTCCCGGGCACCGCGACCGGCACCACGCTGGCGCTGGCCGACAAGCTGGACACCCTGGCGGGCATATTCGCCATCGGCGAGAAGCCCACGGGAACGAAGGATCCATTCGGACTGCGCCGGGCGGCGATCGGCGTCATCCGCATCCTGGTAGAGAAGCGGCTCGAGCTCGATCTCGTCCGGCTGTTGGATCGCGCCGTGGCGCGGGTGCGCGCCGACATCGAGAAGTCGGCGGCTGCCGCCGGCAAGCCACCCCCGACGCTCACGACCTCGAGTGTCGCGACTGAAGTGTACGACTACATCCTCGAGCGGCTACGAGCCTACTACCTCGAGCGCACCCCATCCATCACCACCGAGATGTTCGACGCCGTACTGGCGACCCGCCCGGCGTCGCCCCTCGACTTCGATGCGCGACTCGAGGCACTCAGTATTTTCCTGACTCTATCGGAGGCTGCCAGCCTGACTGCCGCCAACAGGCGCGTCGCCAACATCCTGCGCAAGGCGGGCGAGAGCGCACAGTCGGATATCGATCAGAGCATCCTGCACGCTCCGGCGGAGCGGCAACTGTTCGAGGCCTTGCGTGCACGGCGCGACGGCGTCGCAGCCGCCACGGCTCGGAAGGATTACGCCGGCTCGCTCGCGCTGCTCGCACAGCTGCGACCGGCGGTGGACGCGTTCTTCGACCAGGTGATGGTGATGGATGAGGACCCGAAGCTGCGCGCCAACCGACTGGCGCTGCTCTCCCAGATGCGTGACCTGTTCGCGGGAGTTGCAGACCTGTCACGACTGCCGGGCTGAGCGGCGAGCGGCCATGCAATTCATTGGCTCGATCGTCTTCACGACGTTTTTCTTCGTCTGGACCTTCTGCTACGCCATCTTCTTCGTGCTCGCCTGCCTGCTGCTGCCGTTCAGGCATCGGTTCCTGCTGGCACGGCTCTGGGGATGGGTGCTGCTCAAAGCGCTCAAGTGGACCTGCAGGCTGGATTTCCGGGTCGAGGGCTCGGAGCGCCTGCCCCCGGGCAATCACATCGCGCTGTGGAAACATTCCTCCTCTTGGGAGACGGTCGCGATGACCGTGGTCTTCCCGCGGCAGGTATGGGTGCTGAAGCGCGAGTTGCTGTGGGTTCCGGTGGTCGGATGGGGTATCCGGCAACTCCATGCCATCGCCATCGATCGTAAGTCGGGCCACTCGGCCGTATCCCAGGTGGTCGCCCAGGGGCGGGAGCGCATCGCCGAGGGCGACTGGGTGATTGTGTTTCCCGAAGGCACGCGCATGCCGCAGGGTGAGACGCGTCGCTACGGAGTCAGCGGCGCGCTGCTCGCGGCGGAGACCGGCAGGCTCCTCGTTCCCGTCGCACACAACGCCGGCCACTACTGGCCGCGGCGTGGGCTGCTCAAGAAGCCGGGAACCATCCGGGTCGTGATCGGGAACCCGGTCGCCGCCGGCGGCCGTGATGTTCGCGAGGTGAACCGTGAGATCCAGGAGTGGATCGAGGCCACGGTGGCGAGCCTGCAACCGTAGCGTCCGCCGGGCTGTACCTCGAGGTGTTGTGGCCACAGGGTAAGTGAAGTCACCTGTCGCGGGTGGAAATCCACGCGTAAGTCGCACCGGAGAGCTGAGCGATCCCTCCAATGACCATCGCGAAGCGCAGGCCCGCAGGCCCACCCTTGAAGACCGCGTACATGGCGCCGAGCGCGGCAACGCCGACAGTTGCTCCCACCATCCGCGCGACGTTGATCAACGCCGAGGCAGTACCGGAGCGAGCGGCAGGCACGGCTCCCACGGCCTCGCCCATCAGCGGGCCGGTTGCCAACCCCATGCCGAGGCCGGTGAGAGTCAGACCGATCTCCGCATCCAGGAGCGACACCTGACCGGCAGTCGCGCCGATCAAGAGCAGGCCGACGCCCACGATGGCGACGCCCCCCGCGGTCATGAAGCGCATGCCGAGCCGCTCGCCGAGCTTCGCCGAGAACGGCGAGACGATGACGAACACCAGCGCCATGGGGATCAGCGCAACTCCCGCGGCTGTCGCGCTCAGCCCGCGCGAGCTCTGCCACATCAGCGGCAGCAGGAAGATCACGCCGTACATGCCGAAGGTCATGGCTGTGGTAGCCACCGAGGCCGCGGTGAACGGCGGCGATGAAAACAATTCGAGCGGCACGAGGGCCGATGGCCCGACACCCCGCTCGACCAGGACGAACGACCCGATGCACACGAGGGCGACGACACATGCGATCAGCGCCGGCCAGACACTCGTGTGCGCCTCGATGGCGGCAAAGGCCAGGGCACCCAACCCAATCGCACCCAGGGTCTGTCCACCCGTATCGAAGCTGCGGCCGTGCGGATCGGCCGATTCCGACAGCGTGAACGGCGCCAGCGCGACGGCCGCGAGACTGACGGGAACGACGACCAGGAAAATGCTCCGCCAGCCGAACCGCTCGATGAGCACTCCGCCCAGCGTGGGTCCGATGGCGAGCGCCAGCCCGTTGCACGCGGCCCAGATGCCGAGCGCCCGGCCGCGCTCGCGGCCGTCACGCCATATGACACGGGTAATGGCAAGGGACGCCGGAATCAGGAGCGCGGCGCCGACACCGGCCACGGCGCGCGCAGCGATCAGTAGGCCGACCGAGGGTGAGAACGCGGCCAGGAGCGAGGCCGCGGTGAAAATCGCGGCCCCGATGATGAAGATCATGCGGCGGCCGAGCAGATCGGCCAGCAATCCCCCCGTCAGCAGCAGGACGGCGTAAGAGAGATTGTAGGCATCGACCACCCACTGGAGGGCGCCGACGCTGGCGTGGAAATAGGCGCCGATCCGGTGTGTGCCGAGATTGACGACCGCGGTGTCGATCTGCGCCACCAGCACGGCCAGGCACAGCGTGAGAAGTGCCGAAAAATGGCTCAGTGCGACCCGCTGGGTTCCGTTTCGCTGCACGGTGGTATCCAGAGTGCCTCCTCCTCGTGAGTCCGGGAGCGAGCGTATCCCCCGCAAGGTCCGGGACGTTTCGACGGGTATCGAAGCCTACCGTTTTTGAGGGTGGTACCGTAAGACCATGGTCGACCATGGACATCGCGAGGCTCCGGGCTTCTCCGGCACGGCATTCCTGCTGGCCGACCCCGCGCGTGCCGTGATGCTCACGGCTCTGCTCGATGGGCGGGCATTACCCGCGGGCGAGCTGGCGTACACCGCCCGGGTCACCGCGCAGACCGCAAGCTCCCATTTAGCGAAGCTGCTGCGGGGAGGACTGGTCGCGCTCGAGATCGAGGGCAGGCACCGCTACTACCGGCTGGCGGGCCCCCAGGTGGCGCAGGCGCTCGAGCATCTGGCCGCGATTCGGCCTGACACGCAGATCCGGCACCGGGCGCTCAGTCCCGAGGCGCAGCGGTTGCGCTTCTGCCGGAGCTGTTATGACCACCTGGCGGGCCGGGTCGGGGTGGCACTGACACGGGCGCTGGAGGAGCGCGAGTACCTCCTGCCCATGGAGAACAAGCGGCTGGAGGTCACACCCGCCGGGTCCGAGTGGCTCGGGCGTCTCGGTGTCGACCTGCGCGGCATCAAACCCTCGCGCGGCGGGCTCGCGCGCCAGTGCCTCGACTGGACGGAGCGGCAACACCATGTCGCGGGCCCGCTGGGTGTCGAGCTCATGAACGTGCTCTGCACGTCCGGCTGGCTGCGGCGAGGACGGGAGGGTCGTGTCGTCGAAGTATTGCCAAAGGGACGGCGCGAGCTGCGGGCTCAGCTCGGAATCGACGTCGACCACATCGGCTGAGACGGCATGCGATACCGCAGGATGGCGACGAAGGCGCCGCCGTAGAGCACCGCGGACGCAAGCGTGAAAGTCAGCAGGATCGCGATCGTGGTCGGCTCCTGCGGCAGGGACATTGCCCCGGGATGGGTACCGGCTGCGAGAAACAGGCTGAGCAGAAAGCCGCCGACCGCGAACCCCGTCTGCTGCATGAACACGAAGATGCCGAAGATCGCGCCCTCGCGGCGTTCTCCCGTCCGTGCCTGATCGAGGTCCGCCGTGTCTGGCGCCATGGCGTTCGGCAACAGCCGGGCGCCGGTGTTGGATAGTCCGTAGACCACCATGAAGGCATACATGAGCCCGGCATGCCCGGGGGTTATCGCCAGTGGCAGAAGGCAACACAGGGCATTGAGGGCGAGCGCCGCGCGGCAAACCGGGATCTTCCCCAGGCGATTGGCGGCGCGCCACCAGAGTGGGGCGACCAGGATGCCGGTGATGGAGCTCACCGGATAGAGCGTACCGATCGCGGCCGGGCTTTCACCGAGAATCCGCGTCAGGTAGTAGACGAGCGCCCCGCTGAACACGGCATCGCCGACATTGACCATGAGAAAGCTGGCCGATAGCCACGCGAGCGGGCGGTTGCCCGCCAACGTCGCAAGCTGCGCTCGCAGACCATGATTTTGCGGGAGCGCGGCATCCGGCTCGGGTGCGTCCGCGGTCGAGAAAAAGGCCACGAGTCCGCTGAGGATGATGGCGGCGCCGAACACCCCGCCGATGATGCCGAAGCCCTTGGACTCGGAAGCGTAGCGCCCGAGCAGCCAAGGGCCGCTCAGCAGTGTCAGGAGCACCGCGGCGCGCGCAACGATTTCGCGGTAACCGGCGAGGCGCGTTCTAACGTTCTGGTCGCGCGATATCTCCGCGAGCATCGTCGAGTAGGGAACCTGGTAGAGCGACAGGCCCGTGTTGTTGAGAAGAAAGACGGCGCCGAACCAGAGAATGTCGAGTGCCGATGCGTGGCCCCGCGGCAGGTTGAAGAGCGCGGCGAAGCAGAGCCCCCAGAATATCGCGCCGCCGAGGAGATACGGCCTGCGGCGACCGAAGTGCGTGCGCGTCCGGTCCGAAAAGATCCCGACTATGGGGTCCGCCACGACGTTCCACACGCGCGGCACGAGCAGTGCGAGCCCGGCCCACACCGGCGGGAAGCGCAGCACGTGCGTCGCGAAGTAGAGCAGGTAGATGGTGGAGAGAGCGGCGTAACAGGCGAGTCCGACCTCGCCGCTCGCCCAGCCGAATCCCGACCAGTCGGGCCGTCGCCACGTCCCGCGGCCGGTCGTCGCGCTCATCACTGCGTGAGCGCGGCCACGAAGCGGTCGATCTCCGCCTCCGTGTTGTAGAAGTGCGGCGAGGCACGCACTATCGAGTCCCGATCCTCGACGAAAATCGACTGCCGTGCCAGGCGTGCCACCACTTCTCCCGCGTCGTCGCGACGAATGGAGACGATTCCAGCGGCAGCCGCGCGCGGCGTCAACAGCTCGAACCCGTGCCGGAGCAGCTGCTCCGAAAGCCGGCGCGAGAGCTGTGCCACGTGCCGGAAGATCGGCTCCCAGCCCAGCGAGCCGAGGAAGGCGAGCGAGGCGCCGAGCGCGTAGAGGGCCGGATAGTCGAGGTGTCCGTACTGCGGATCGCGGCTCGGCCACTCGTTGGCGTAACCGCGAAAGGGCGGTGTCCACCTCTGCGCCAGACGCTCACTCAACGTCATGAATCCGAGGCCGAAGCCGCCGAGGAGCCATTTGAAGGAGGAGCCGCAGTACGCATCGGCCAGTGCGGCGCGCACCGGAATGGCGCCGACGGCCTGCACGCCATCCACTATCAACCACGCGCCGCTCGCGCGGCACGCTGCGCCGATCTGCTCGAGATCGACCGTGGTGCCGGTACGCCAATGGACGTGGGACACAGCCACGGCCTGCGCCCCGGCGGCCGCCCGCGCGATTGCAACGCTGCGCCCGGCCTCGGCGGGGATGTCGATCGGCAGGATATCGACTCCCGATTTGCGCAGCGCCAGGCAGGCCTGCCAGACGGAGGGGAATTCATCGGCGGCAATGGCGATCCGGCTGCCCGCCGGCAGCGGCAGCCCGAGCAATGTCAGATTGAGCGCCTCCGTCGCGCTACCGGTGAAGGACACGGCGTCCTCCTGAACACCCAACAGCCAGGCGAGACTCGCACGTGCGCGGGCGGCAGTCGCAACCCAATCGCTGCGGCCGCAGATGCCACGCAGTTTCGCCTCGTAGAAGGCCGCCGATGCCTCGCCAAGTCCCTTCCACGCCAGCCCGGCGGTGGCGGTGTTGAGATACACCGCTTCGTCCACGAACGGGAAGGAGGCGCGAGCCGCTTCGAGAGCGTTCGCGGGCTCGGCACTCATTACCTGTGCTCCGCGATGAAAGCGCGAATGGCTGTCATCACTTCGGGTTTCGGCTCGAGCATGTGGCCGCCGTCGAAGTAGGCCATCGTCAGCCGCTCGCGCGGCAGGGCCGTCTGGTCGAGGACGTAGCGCGTGTCGGCCACTTGGGTCTGGGTGTCGTATCGACCCTGCACCACCAGCAGCCGCATCTGCGGATCGTCGCGCATCTCCTGGGCGAGAGTGACCTCGAGAGAAGGTGCGCCGCTGGTACGGAAGTTCCAGGACTCGAATACCTGCATGTCGTTGGGGGTGAGGATCAGGTAGCTGCCCAGCCCATGCACCCGCAACTCCTCGCTCGCGTCCCGGGCGATGCCTTGGGAGTAAGCCACATAGCCGTCCTTGGGGCGCTTTGCGTCCGCACGGTTCGCCCAGAGCCCGTTGTTGCCATCGAGCACCAGCCCCTGATCGTGCAGCAGAACACTGGCGAAGTCTCCCGTTTCGATGGTGTGGTGCGAGATGAAGTAGCTCTCCGGGATGCCACTCAGCGCCGGCAGGCGCCTGATGATTCGCCGGCGCGTGGCCGCATCGAGCTGCTCTCCCAGCATCAGCGCGCCGACATACTGTGTCCGGGCAAAGACGTCGGCCCGGTCGACGGCCTGCTCCCAGGTTTGATGCTTGTTGTCGATCTTGCCGTAATGCCAGGCCATCGACGCCGCGGTAGGTAGACGCAGAGCATCCCAAATCGGGTCCGAAGTGCCGTTACCCCGACCGAAGGTGATCGCGAAGCCCCCCAGCAGCAGGCCGGCCACGACCACCTTCGGCTTGCTGCGGGCGAGATCGCGAGCCACTGCGACTCCGCGCATGCTGCCGTAGCTCTCGCCGTAGACATACACCGGCGAGCTCTGACGCGCATGCTTGCGCAGCCACCACACGATCAGCGCCGTCACCTCGTCGGAATCACCGTCGACGGAATGAAATTGCTCGGGTGAGACACCAGGTAGCGTATGGCTCCAGCCGGTGTCCGTGGGATCGATGAATACCAGGTCGGCCACGTCGAGCGGGCTCTCGGAGTTATCGATGAGCGGTGTTGCCGGGTTCGAGGTGCCCGCCGGAGTGCAATCGCGAAGGATCCTGGGCCCCAGGGAACAGAGGTGCAGGAACACAGAGGAGGCGCCCGGGCCGCCATTGAAGATGAACATGACGGGCCGTGCCCCCGCATTGTCGATCCCCTCCGCGACGTAGCTGAAGGAGTAGAGATCGGCGGCCGGCACCGCGCCCGGATCTTCGACCACCGTCTCGGCGACTGTGGCCCGGTAGCGGATGCGATGCCCGTTGAAGACGCCGCTGTGCTCGGTGCTGAACACCTGCGCTCCATCCACCGCCGTCATGACGAGCGGGGCCAATGGTGGCGGGGGAAACAGTTGCCCGGCGGTCTCCGCGCCAGCGGGCGCCGTCGCGCCTGCCAACAAGGCAAGCGCGAAGGTCATCGATCGAGATATCCGAGGCATTTCCGCTCCCCTGGGGTCCGCTCGCGCTAACGCGCTTCCTCGACCAGCTTCGATATATCGCGGCTCAGCTCGGCGCGAATCGCGGCACTGCCCATATACATCGCGTGGCCACCGGCATAACACTTGAAAAGGATGGCGCGATGCAGCTCGGGCGGTAACGCGTCCTCGGTCGCCTGCCCGCGCGCGCACTGCTGATAGGGGTCATACATCCCCACCGCCACGAGCACCTTGAGATGCGGGTTGAGCGCGAGCGCCTGCCGCGTGCCGGGCAACGGGGGCCCGAGTTGCGGCGGCCCGGCGCCCGAAGCGACCGCCGCCGCGATCGCGGCCTTCACCTGCTCGGCAGTCATGGGCGCGGTGGCATAGTTCCACTGCTCGCCGACACTCTTGGGGTAGGTGCCCGATGGAGCGAAGCCTCGGGTCAGGTCCTCGAGGTCGAGGTAAGGCAGATCGGTGCGGTAACCCAGCGTCTCGCGCAAGTAGCGCAGCATCTGCGGCGTGCCTGCCTCGCTTGGCGGACTCGTTCGGCGACCGTCGAGCAGATAGAGCACCTTGCCGTCGCCCCGCAGCAGCTCGGTGCGAAACTGGTGGGGCGAGATCACCAGCGTGCGACGATCGATCGACGCAGCCGCGATGCCGGTAAAGCGTGCGAGTTGCTCGGCGATCCGATCACGTTCTGCGGCCGACAGCTTTCCGAGACGCGCGAGCGCGGGTGCGTAGGTCCCGCGCACCCAGGCTTCGGCCGCGCGGCGCACCGTGGCCGGATCATTTCCCAGGCCGGGCGCGCTGCGGTGCCAGTAAAGCGCCGTGCTCGCCATGTCGACCACGCCGAGCGCCTGTAGCAGTGGCGGTGAGCCGTACTGTTGATCGAGTCCGAAGCCACCGGAGATCAGTGCCAGGCCGTTGACGTTGATGCCTCGCTTCTCGAGAGCGTACGCGACGCTCGCGGCCCGGCCCGCACCCCAGCTCTCGCCCGCGAGAAACACGGGAGCGCCGCCGGCGTCATGCAGGATGAGCCAGCAGCGGACGAACTCCGTGACTGAGGCGACATCGCCGACAGTGCCGTAGAACTCCCCCTCGTAGGCTGCGCGGGCGGGACGGCTGAAGCCGGTACCGATCGGATCGACCAGAACCAGGTCTGCGTCGGCTAGCCAGGTGTCGGGGTTATCTACCCACTGCTGTCCCTGCAGAAGCTTCGGGCCTGCAACGTAGAAGTGCAGCCATGCGGAAGGCGCGCCCGGTCCGCCGTCCCATACGAACATCACTGGACGCTTGGCATGACTGCCTTGCGACCTCGCGGCGCGGTAGGCGGTATAGAACATGTAGCCGTGCGGCTCACCCGTCGCGACGTCGCGGATGGCGACTCGCCCGACTTCCGCAGTATACGCCAACGCGTGACCTTCGACCTGCACGTTGTGTTGGGTGACGATCGGTGCGTCGTCCGCGGGATTGGCGGCGAGGAGCGTCGGCGCCAGGCCCAGCAACGCCAGCACCGCGGCTGGCCAGAGCGCGCGCAGACGGGAGACGCCGCGGTAGCGAGTGAGCGTCATGTCCTTATCCTGGCCCGTGAATGATGCCGACGCCGTTCACGATCTCAATCCGGGTGCCGTAAGGGGCCGACATGGCCCGGAGCCGCGCGAGGATCTGCCGCGCCTGCTCAGGATCGGCTGGACGGGGGCGGCCGTCCGTCGGCGCATGACTGGATTCGATGGTCATAGGATACAACCTGATCTCGCTGACCTCACCGCTTCGGTAGGTCACGACCGGCACGGCCGTCTCAAACCATGCATCCGAGAAGTGAAGCAGCATGCCGCCCGGAACTTTGTAGCTACGCGTGCCTCCGAATTCGAAGAAGAGGCTGCCGAGGCTGTAGAAGATGGGCTTGCCCTTGTAGATCTCGATGCCGCCGAGCACGTGCGGGCCATTGCGGATGACGGCATCGGCGCCGGCATCGATGACGGCGTGAGCAAGGATCGGCTCGAAGCTCGCCGGACGTGCCGTATCGTTGTCGTCTCCCTGCGAAGGGTTCTCGTATGGAGTGATCTCGTGAGCATGGATGGAAAACAGCACGAAGTTGGCGTGTCGCCTGGCCTCGCGGACGCTATCGATCACAGCGCGGAAATCGTCGGGGTCCATCTCCCACGTGAGCCCGCGCGACGACGCCGCCCGAAAGACGGTATCGCCCACGAACAGATCCCCTTTGCCCTGCCCCGCCAGCACGCTGTCGAGCTCACCCGACCACGACTGGGCGGGCGACGTCACCCTGAGCCCACTGAGGAGACGGCGCAGCTCGTCGAACTGCGCGTCGGGCAACAGGTGGACCTCGCGCACGTGCAACGCGCTGATGCCGGGGCAACCGCGAGCGTATGGACCGTAGCGCGCGTTGGGTGGCGGACAGGCGACCGACATGGGGGTGAATGTGGAGGCGGTGTCGACTAAGGCTGCCACCCCTTTGCGCGTGTCGAGATACACCGGCGCACGAGCCTGCGACAGCGTCATGCCCGCGCCCGCTGCGGCCACTCCCGCGGCGCGCAGCGACACGAGCGTCGCTGCCAGTCCTTCCGCGCCCCAATCGGTCGCATGATTGTTGGCCTTGGAGACCACCGTGATGCCGAGAGACCGGAGATCCTTGGCCACGGCGGCCGGCGCAATCTGGTATCCGCCCCCGGTCTCCGGCGCCTGCCAGCCGTTGAAGGCGGGCAGATCGAACAGCGACCCCTCCATGTTGGCGAAACCCAGGTCGGCGGCACGGAAGTGCCCGGCCACGGCCTGCAGCCTGGCGTCCGGAGCCGCCGCCAGAGTGTTGTTCGGCCCGATGAGATCCCCGCCGGCGGCGAAGGTAAAGCCGTCGACGACTTGGAGTGTAGGCTGAGACGCCGATACCTGCGTCGCCAGAAAAATGGCGAGAAGGCCGGCCGTCGCCGTGTTCACGAGGCGACGACCGACCGTCACGGCGTGCGCTCCCCCTGTGTCACGAACTTCCGCAGCGCCGCCGTGAAGATCGGCAGAGTATCCGGTGTCGTGTAGGCGCTGTGCGGACCGGGGAGAAGCACCGCCGTCAGCCGATCAGCGGGGATGCCGTCCTGATCGATGGTATAGCGTGCGAGATCGGCCGGGCACGTCAGATCGTAGAGTCCCTGGACCCACATCAGGCGAAGACCGGGCTGCGCCTTCATCGCGCCGCTGACGGCGGCTACCGGGTCGAAGCCGTGATCGTACGTCCACTGTGAGTTGGCAATGAAGTTGATGCTGTAGTACGGCTCCACGGTCGGAAAATGCAGTTTCTGCTCGAGATAGGAGCCGATCTTCGGGTTTTTGAGGATACCCATGCTCGCCGCGGTCAGGTGCTTGGAGCCTAGCAGCTTCCTGGGAAGCACGCCCAGCGCCGGATCGTCGATGGCGCCCTGTCCGTTGGCGATGAGTGGGCCGGTGACCCGCACGTCGAGCAGCCCGGTGCGCAGGTGTTGGTCCTTGAGCAGGTTGAACATGTAAGTGTTCTTTTCGATCCGCAGATCCTGCGCCGCAATCAGACCGGCCGGCAATCCGATGAGCTCGGACATGCGTTGTGCGATGCGGGCCCGGCCCGCCGCAGGCAGGTTACTGCCGCGATAGAGAGCCGTCAGATAGTCGGTGCGGGCGAACTGCCCGGCCGCATCGAACACCTGCTCGACCGTGCGGCCATCGCGAGCGATCCTGCCGTGATACCAGGCTCCGGCCGCCATGGTCGCAAGCGAGGTCACGTAAGGGACGAGACGGCCGTCTTCCGGGACCGCTAAAGCAATCAACACTACGCCGTCGAAGCGTAGGCGCTTGTTCCTCGCGAGCATGGTCCCCGCACGGTCGGTACCATAGCTTTCGCCGATGAGGTATCGCGGCGAGGACCAGCGATGATGCACGGTCAGCCAGTGCTCGATCGCCTGCGTCACCGAGGCGGCATCCGTGGCGTCGGAATACCACTGCCGCGGATTCTCGCCCGGAAAAGCGCGGCTGAATCCCGTGCTCACCGGGTCGATGAAGACGAGGTCGGCCGCATCCATGAGGCTGTCGGGGTTGTCCTGGTAGGTCCCCGATGCCGGCATGCCCGGCCGGACCCCCGGCTCGCCCTGCCGGCCGCCGACGAGTCGGACCGGCCCGATGCCGCTGAAATTGAGCATCGATCCCGCTGCCCCGGGGCCACCGTTGAAGGCGAAGAGCACCGGTCGCCGCGTCGAATCGGCGACGCCTTCACGGGTATAGGCCACGGTGATGATGGAGGCACCCGGCTTGCCGTGCGCGTCGTTGACGAAGTTGTCCTCGACCCACGCGGTGTAGCTCACCCGCGCGCCGTTGAATTCCCCGACGTGATGGGTGACAGCCGATCTCGGTGCCGACGCACTGCCGGCCCATGCTGCGCCCGAGATCATTCCGAGCGCCAGCAGTGTCAGCAGCGGGATTCGCATTGCGGTCCAATGATCTTGCATGTCAGAAATTCGCCGTCAGAGATACGCCTATGGTACGCGGCGTGATGATGGTTGCCTGCAGATCACCGTTGCCGCCACCGCCTTCGGCCTGCAGGCTGTTGATGCCGCGCTTATTGGCGATATTGCGCAGGAAGAAATTCAGCGAATAGCGGCCGTCGCCGATGCCTGCGAGGAAATCGACGGTGCTGTAGTCGGGAATGAAGACCTGCGGCTCCTGCGGAGCCGGCGGCACGATGGAGTTGTATGGCCCATAGCGGTCGCCGAAATAGTCGTAGATCAGCTGCGCCGAGCCCTGCCAGCGCGGCGTGATCGGGAAGCGCTTCTCGAGACTGAAGCTGCCACTCCATTTGTTGGCGTAAGGTAGCGCCGCGCCGGCCACGGCGCCGGAGCTCGGCGGTCCCGCCTGAATCATTGCGGCATCGGCATACGTGAGGGCGAGCTGCGCGGAGAAGCCATAGCCGAGCAGATACTGACCACTGAACTGCGCGCCCTGGCTTCGCGCCTTGTTGCCATTGACGGTGAAGCCTTCGTCATACTCGTTGAGAGCCGAGAGCTGGATGTTGGTCCAGTCGATATAGAAGAGCGCCGTCTCGAGCTCGAGCCGCCGATCGAGGAAGGCTCCCTTGTAGCCGAGCTCGTAGTTGACCGTCTTGTCCGGCCCATAGGTGGCCGGCACTCCGGGCAGGACACCGTTGCTGCCGCCCGGACGGAAGCCCGAAGCCACCCGCAGATAGGCCATCTGGTCCGGCGAGATGTGATATCGGCCGGAAGCGAGGAAGGTCGTAGCGGTGTCCTTCTCGCTGCTCGCGGGTGTCGGCGCACCGGCGATGAACCCGGTTGCGCTCGAGTAGGGAACGTCAGTGGTCTCGCTGGTATAGCGTCCGCCCGCCTCGAGATCGAACTTCGGCGAGAAATGGTAAGTCAGCGTCAGATAGCCGGCGTAATCGTGGAAAGCCGTGGGCGGATTGACCAGCGGCGCCGACAGGACGGAGCTCGGGAAGGCCGCGAAACCCTGGCCCGTCGTCGTATCGACATTGGTGAGAGTCTGGCCGAAACTGGTGTTCTCGCGGGTGTAGTACAGGCCACCGATCCATTCGAGCGGCTGATTGGACGGTGAAGTCAGCCGGATCTCCTGGCTGAACTTGTTGGTGCGGTCGGCCTGTGCCAGCGGAAAGAGGACGAACGGCGGCGTGCCGAAGATCGGACCGAAGACGTTGGTGAGATCCAGGCTCGAGTCGTACTCCGTGGTGTTGTAACCGGACAGCGACAGCAAGTGAGCCCAGCCGAGGTCGACGTCGAGCGTGGCGGTGTAGAAGCGATACTTGCTCTGGAAGCCGTTGAAACCGGCGCGGCCGACGCTCTTCAGATCCCCATTGACCGACTGGTAACTCGCGTTCAGGATTTCTTCCGCGTCGCCGTTGGCATCGCCATCCTGCGCCAGCGCATTCAGGCGCAGTGAGGCATTGCTTGCGATCTGCCACAGCATGTCGAGGCGTCCGCCCTTGGCGGCGTCGTCGTTGACGTTCTGCTGTCCCGATTCGACGTCATCGATGAAGCCCGGATCGTGACGCAGGAAACCGCTGATCCGCAGCGCCAGCGAGCCGTCAATGACCGGGAGATTCACCATGGCTCGCTGCGCATCGCCCACACCACCGCCTTGCACCTGCGAGACATCCGCCTCGGCGCGGCCGGAAAAATGGGTGAGATCCGGTTTCACGGTCGTGTACTCCACCAGGCCGCCCATCGCGTCATCGCCGTAGAGAGTGCCCTGCGGGCCGTACAGCACCTGGATGTTCGCCATGTCATTCGGGTCTATGTCGGGCTTGAGCGCCGCGTCACCCGCGGCATTGCTCGAGCCGATCGGCACGCCATCGACCTCCACCCCGACAGTTGGGGCGAGGTTGGGTGAAGAGCCGATTCCCCGTATCGAGAAGTCGACCTGGCCGTAGCCGTTGTCCTGCACGGAGATTCCCGGAATCTGTGCCAGGTAGTCGGCCAATTTGACCTCGTGCCGCTGATCGAGCGTCTGCCCGGAGACGACCGTTACCGATACTGGTGCTTCGAGGAGCGGCTGTCTGCGTTTCTCCACGGTGACGACCACTTCCTGCAGCTGCATCGGACCCTCGCCCGCCTGCTGGGTGGTGGCGGTCGCGGCGCTTTGGGCACCGGCCACCGCCGAGACACCGAGCAACAACAGTGCGGCCGCCGGAGGCGGCGCGCGGCGCAGCAGCAATCGCACGATCGACCGTACGTTCATCTCGAACTCCCCCAACGTGTAATAGAACAATCTGTGATCACAGTAACACCGTCGCGCGGAAGCGCAAATGGACGAAGCAGCGCAGGCATTTGGACTTTTCGATGTCCCCTGTCTCCTTGGCGGGTCGTCCTCAGAGACCGCAATCGGCGTCCGCAACGCCGGGCCGCCGTCGCCATTGGTACGCCTGCACCGTGGCGCCACGCGGCAGGTAGGTGATCGGGAAGGTCCTGCCGTTGCGCTCGATGAGCAATGTCAGCGTTGCGCCCTGATCCGCCTGAATGGCGTCCTGAGGCACCGGCTTCACGATCCGATCGCCGTTGCGTAGACCGACGCGAGCCGCGGCGGTGCCCCGAACGAGCCCGCGCACGATTCGCGCGGGCTCGATGAGTACCTCGCTGTCGAAACCCAGCTGGTAGCGCCGCAGCGGCGCGGTCGTGCGCTCGAAGCAGGGTCCAAACGCATCGGCTGGGGGGACGATGAGCTGACCGCTCATCATCGCGCGAAACTGTGTCACGCCACGGCTCCCGAGCGCCTGGCGCACGAGCGCGATCCAGGCCGCTTCGTCGACCGCTTGCCCCTGGCGGTGTCGCGCGATCATCTTCAGCACGAGGTCATCGAGCGAGCGCTTATCGTGAGTACGGCGGCGCAGCTCGGCATTCAGCTGCGCGAAATAGAGCGAGCCGCGATCGTAGGGCAGCACCCGAACCCGGGTGTCCGCCCAGAAGCGCGCGGGGATCTGGCTGTTGGGGGTGTCGTTCAGCCGGTCGGTGTAATAGCGTGCGGCAGTCCTGTTGAGATCGTCGAGGAAGTCAGCGGTCGAGATGCGGCGTGCGCGCCACGGCAGCACGCGCTCGTAATAGACCGCGAGCCCTTCCGCGTACCAGGATGAGAGCAGCCCGTCGGGGGCATCCAGGGCGCCGGCGAAGGTATGCACCATCTCATGCGCGAGCGTCAGCTTGAAGTCCTGCTCATTCGTCTGTCGGTCGAAAGTGCCGACGAACGAGCCGCCGACTTCAACCCCGCCCCCGGCGTTGATGAGATTGCGGCGCAGGAAGACCTCGTACGGTCGCCGCGGCGGTGCCCGGAAGAAGCGCAGATAGCTGCCATAGAGCGCTCGCGTCCAGCGCATGAGGCCGGCGGCGTCGAATGGCGGACTTCCCTGCCAGGCGGACATGAATCCGTCCGTGGGCAATGGCGCCGGATAGACATGCACCAGGCCGCCCATCACGTAGAGCCCGCTGTCGTACACCGTGTTCGGCGCGCGCTGCGTGCTCTGATCCGCCGGCGCGGCGCCGACATCCCCGGCGCCCAGGGTCGACAGTCCCACGGCCTTCGGCCCCAGCGCGGCAAAATCCCATCGCAGCGCGATGCGGTACGGAGTGTCGGAGTCGGGTAGCACGAGGAAGGTACTGGCATCGGCCGAGAAGCCGCCGTCTTCCGTGCGCAGCTCGAGCGGCGGAGCGGCGCCCCCGGGATTGAGGGCGTTGGTGATCGGCGCGCGGTAGCGAATGATGACGGTTCCGGCGACCGCCCGACCGGCGTACCAATGCCGGAAGTACATGAGACCCGACGGTGGATCGTCACGGGTCGTGAGCGACAACGTGCCGGTGGGATCAGTGACCCGCAGACCCTCGAGGCTGTTCGCCAGGGTAGTGACGTTGCTGGAGACCAGAGGCAGGCGCAGCAGCGGTTTGCCGGCTGCCACGCTCATGTCAGCCGCGACGACCTGCACATCGACATAAGGAATGTTGCCGCTCGGGCCGGCTGCCGCGGGTGTCAGCGTTATCGTGAGTTGCGGCATCGGCGCCGCATGTGCGGCGTTGCGAGTGAGAAAGGCAGTCGTCAGTAGGACCGCGGCTGCGGCCGTGCGCGCGCGCTCGAACCTGATCATAGATGTTTGTCGAAGTAATCCTTCGTCGCCTCGAAGACCTGGTTCCAGGAGCTGTCCTTGAGGAGGAAGTGGACCTCATCGGGAATCACCAGCACGTCCACCGGAATCTTCCTGCGGCGCAGGACGGCGGCGAGCGCGGTCGTCTGCTCAATGTTGACGATGGGATCGGCGTCACCCAACATCAGGAGCACTGGCGCACGCCATTGGTCCATGTGCGCGACCGGACCGGAGTCATAAGCGAGCTTCACGATCGCTTCGTTGCCCGGCTGCGCGCCATTCACGGCGAATTCCGGCATCGTCACCCAGTCGTAGATGCCCGAATAGCTCGCACCGGCGGCAAAGTATCGCGGCGCCTCTGCGAGCGCGAGCAGGGTCATGCGTCCGCCGTAGCTGCCTCCCCACACGCCGAGGCGCTTCGAATCGACATCCGACCGTGACTGCATGTATTGCGCAGCCGCGATGATGTCATCGAGCTCCGATGCTCCGCCCGCGCCGAATCGCGGCGGCTCGCGATACTCGAAACCATAGCCGGCGCCGCCGCGGTAGTTGACCGACAGGACCACGTAGCCGTGGTTGGCCAGATACTGGCTCGACTCGTAGAGGTGGCTGTGCGTCTCGAACGGGTCCCAGTCCGCGAACATCTGCCTATCGGTGGGGCCACCGTGGAAGAAGAGCAGCGCCGGTCCCGGAGCCGTGCGTCCCCTCGGGATGAAGAGCTGTCCGTGAATCGTCGTGCCATCGGTCGCCTTGAAGGTGACGAGCTGCGGCACGACGAGATCATTCGAAGGAAAGTCCTTCGGCAGGGCGCCGGGTGCCAGATCGGTCATCCCGTCGTCCTTGATCTCGACGGGTCGTAACGGTACGCGCGCCTCGCCACGCAGAGCGAAGATCCGGTTGTCGACCGTGACGACCGGCATGTCCTCCACCCCGGCGCCGCGGGTCACCTGGCGAGGCCGCCCATCCTCCACCGACAGCTCCCAGATGTGACGCCGGTCGAGATCGCCCTGGTTGGACGAGTAGACCAGATGCGAGCGGTCGTTGCTGAGCTGCGCGCCGAACACCTCCGACTCTCCCAGTGTCAGCAACAGCGGCTCGCCGCCGTCCGCGGAAATCGAGTAGAGCCGCACCCATCCGCTGACCTCCCAGGGAAACACCAAACGGTTTCCGGCGCCCCAGAAGATGCTGTCGCGGCTGTTGAAGAGGAGCCGGAAGCGGCTGCCGACGCCGTCCGCGGCACGCCAGATCCTTTTACCCTGCCCCGTCGCGGCGGCGGCGACCCAGATCTCCCAGGGTGTGCCTTCGCGATTGGACGTGAATGGGACGACCGGATCGGACGGGGTGCGCACGAATGCGATGCGCTTACCGTCCGGCGACCATATGGGATCGATGTCGTAGTCGATTCCGGGCGCGATCCACTGAATCGATTGGGTCCCGAAGTCGTAGATACCGACGATGCTGTGCGCCGGCCGGTTGCTCACGAAAGCGAGGCGAGTGCCATCAGGCGACCAGGTGAGAGCGGTCACTCGTCCGCGATCGACGAACAGCGGCGTCGGGTCGGCAGCTTCATGGGCGGGAGCCACCCACGGCTGGCCGTTGCGGAGGAAGACCACGACATCGCCTTTGGGCGACGGCGCCGGCATCGTGCCCACGCCGATCCGACGCGGCGCCCCTCCGTTCAGGGAGACCGCCCAGACAGCGCCCGCTTGGGGGCCGCTCGGCAGGCTCTGCGGATTGACGGGGATCTCGGCATTCCATGACAAGCCGCCGCGGGTATAAAAAAGCGTTTGACCATCGCCATTCCATACGAGGTTCGAGATGACATTGCCATCATCGGCCGTGTAGGGAGTGAGCCTGCGCGCGGAATAGCCGCCATGCGTCCCAGGTTGCGCGACCCAGACGTTGCGCGCGCCGCGCTCGTTGTAGACCCAGGCCAGAGTCGCATCGATCGGGGAAGCGGTCAGATCGTAGGGGAAGGGCGCGCTAGCGATCTGCGCGATGCTCAGCGGCCGCACCGCATGATGCGAGGCCGCCGCCAGCGCACCCGCCGAGGCCACCATGGAGAGCGCGGTCATGGCAATCGGCTGAATCATCTTCACGCGCGCCCCCTCTGGCTTTTGGCCACCCTCACGGGGTAGCATGACGTAATAGCAGTACTTGTGATCACAATAGCGCTTCCAGGCGCAGTGCCCAATGGACGATTCGGAGCAGTGACTTGGACTTTTCGCTGGCGGCAAGCATTTCCTCGCTCCTGGCGGAGCTGCGGGTTGCGAGCACTGCCCGGCAGGGTGACGTCGAAGCTCGCGTTCAGACCCTGCTCACCGAGGCGCTGAATCTCCTCGATCAGCAGTTCGCCGACGCGAGAGGCCACGGGGCGGGCAGCGAAGACCGCCCGGGAAGGCTCGTCGCGCAGTTCGTGCGGTTGGCGGAAGCACACTGCCGCGACCGCTGGCGCCTGAGCGATTACGCCACGGCGCTGCATGTATCCGCGGGCCATCTCCGAGCGATGTGCGTCAGGGTCACCGGCGCCCCGCCGGTACGGCTCATCCACGAATGTCTCATCCATGAAGCCAAGCGCCGGCTCATCGGCTCCTCGTCAGCAATCAGCGCCATCGCACTCGATCTCGGCTTCGATGATGCGGCGTATTTCTCCCGGCTCTTCCATGCCAAGAGTGGCATGTCACCGCAACAGTATCGATTGTCCTTCAGGCAGAATGCACCAAGGTGAAAAGAACCCCCATGCCGCGCTCCGCTTCCATCGCCTCCGGCTCCCTGGACAAGCCTCATACCCACTCGCTGACACCGATCGCGCGCGACACGCTGCAGGAGCGGGTGTATCTGCGCATCCGCCAGGCGCTCATCCACTCGGAGTTCAAGCCGGGTCAGGTGCTGACGATTCGCGAGCTGGCACAGAAGCTCGGCACCAGCATCATGCCGGTGCGCGAGGCGCTGCAGAAGCTGACCGTGGAGCGGGTGCTGGAACTCCTGCCGACCCGCTCGGTCCGGGTACCGGTATTGTCAGCGGAGGAGTTCGCGGAGATCTGTGAAGCGCGCATGCTGCTCGAAGGACACATGGCGCGGCTCGCCGCGGAACGTGCCGACACCGCCGAGCTCGAGAGGATCGAGGAGGCGAGCCGCGCGTTCCTTTCCGCCAAGGTGCCCAGCGCGCCGAGTGTCATCCAGCAGCGGAACCGTGAATTTCACTTTGCCATCTACGAGGCGGCGCATCAGCCGACGATGTTGGAGCTGATCGAGCCGCTGTGGGTGCGGTGCGGGCCGTGCACCGTGGCGCTGTTCGTGGACCTCGGAGTGGAGAAGATCAAGCGCGGTGCCACCACCCATCACCAGCAGGCGCTGGACGCCATTCGTGCGCGACGTCCGGCCGCGGCAGAAGAAGCCATCGTGGCCGACATCCGCGCAACCAGCGAGAGATACCAGAAGTACCGGCGTGAGCACGCCGAGTTCTTCGCCGAGGACCGAACGGGGGGGACCGCTGGCGACCGCTAGCCCGGTTGGGTCAGCGCGTCATCCACTTGCGCGAGCGCACCGTGGCCACGGCGTAGGGCATGATCCAGAAGAGGGCGACGGCCGAATAGTACGTATACAACACACCGTACAGGAAGCTCATCGAGCGCTCGGTGCGCAGGAAATAGAGCACGCTGAAGAGCGACATCGCCCCGATCGTGGCTACTATCGGCATCGTGACAGTCGGGTCCTGCATCACCAGCAGCGGCAGCAGTCCGAGACTGGAATACGAGGCGGGGTAACGGAAGTTGGTCACCGCGCGGTCGAACATCGCCATGAGGCGCGTGGGCCACGGCCGCTTCCATACGATGCCCATGAACCGGATCTCCTCGCGTACATAGGAGCGATCCCAGCGCAGCAGCATCTTGCAGAGCTTCACGTAGGAGATCGGCACCAGGGTGCGGACCACCGCCGTACGCTGGTACACGGTGTCGTATCCGGTGTCGAGGAGATAGTTGGTCATGGCGCGGTCCTCGCCGAACGTGCAGCGGGACCCGAGAAACTGCTGATTCTTCCAACGCTCGAGCACTTGGCGGACGCCCGCCGCCCGCAGGCCCGTGAGGGCGCCGGGACAGCAGTAGACGTTGCGATAGACGGATTCAACCGCCCGCAGCATGTCGAACGAGAGCATGTAGCGGACGTGCAGCATGCGCGGAATGATGCCGTGGCCGCGGTTGTAGACTTCCACCCTCCCCGCCACCGCGCCGATCTTGGGGTCGCGGAACGGCCCGGCGAGCGCCAGCAGCGCGTCGCGCTCGATCACACTGTCGGAATCGATCGTCACCAGAACTTCCCCGCGGGCGCGGCTGAAGCCCAGGGCGAGCGCCTCGCGCTTGCCGCGGTTGCGCTCGTGACGGAGCGGAGTGACGAGGCCCGGATAGCGCTCCGCAGCCTGTGCGATATAACTGTAGGTGTCGTCCTTGCTGCCGTCGTCGATCACCAGGATTTCCAGCCGATCGTGCGGATAGTCGGCTCTGGCAACCGACTCGATCGACTGCAGCACCATGGCCCCTTCGTTGTAGGCGGGGATGATCACCGTGAGGCTGGGCGCGCCTTCCCGCGTGGCCGCGGCCGCCGGACGGTACACGATCCAGAAAGCCGTCCGGATCACGACCAGCACGAATCCGAGACCGAGCCAGAAAAGACCCAGGTAGGCGAGCGCGCGCACTCCGTGATCCCTCTCCGCGATCCGCAGGATGCGCAGCACGATGATGTGGAACTGGTAGTAGCCGACGATGACGCAGGCCAGGGCGATCAGGCCGTACACGGCGTAATTCCACAGCTCGCCCGGCTCCACGGAGGCCGCGGTCATGTTCGGAGGCGGTACGACGGCCAGCGCGGCCGAGCCCGAGATCGTCTGTTGGTTCTGGAACGTTCGCATGAGAGGCTTTTGCATCACTTCCATAACTCCGTCATCTCTCGGTTCAACGCCCTTGCCGATCCGCCGATGACGGGAGCGGCGACAGAGCCAGCGATTTTACGCGAAGGGGTAAGGACTGGGCCCCGCCGTTGTGTGAAGAATCCTGAAGATCCCTCATGGTGAGCGAAGCATTTGCATTTGTGTGGCATGGCACCGACATGAGTGCACATGCTAGGCGCCGCCGATTGAACTGGTCATGAACCGGCGGGCGGGGTCTCCACAGCGATTTCCACATCATCACCCGTCAGCCGTATGGCGTAGGTTCCAAGCGGCGCCGCCGCTGGAGTGCCTGTCGCCGCCCCGGTGCGACAATCAAACGATCCGCCATGTAAGGGACAGATGAGCCGCGTCTTGCGCAGCCGTCCCTCGCTCAGCTTCGCGTCGGCGTGCGTACACACATTGTCCACGGCGAACCATCCCTCGCGGGTGTGACAGAGCAGAATGCTGCGTACGCCGACGACGACCTCGAGCATCCTTCCCGCGGGCACATCGGCGATGCGGGCGACCCGCACGAAGGCGCTCTCACTCATCGAATGGGCCGGAAGGTGGCACGGCCTGGCGGTCGCGGTCGCCTTTGTCGCACCGGCACAGGATTGCGGGATGGGCGGTCAGAGGCCTGTGACGGCGGCCACCTTGACGCCGTCCGGACTGCCAAGGCCGGTGCAGGCGTCCCAACCGGATGATGCAGCGAAGCCGCCGTTGTTGCCCTGCGTGATATCGCGCAGGGCCGAGGGTTGGCCGTAAAGGGCGGCGTTCATGAAGCCCGCGGAGTGCCCGGCCGCGGCGTTGATGCGCGCGATGAGACCGGCCCACAGGGGAGCCACGGCGCTCGTGCCGCCGTACACGGCGGTAGTCCCATCAACCAGAATGCTATAGCCGGTTTGCGGATCCGCGTCCGCCGACACGTCAGGAACACCACGCATCGTCAACGGGCTGCGGGTCCCTTCGGTATCGGTGGTATCGAGGCCTTGCTGCCATGACGGCAAGGCAAAGAAAGTACTGACACCGCCTCCGCTTGCACCGCTGGCTGGATTACCGTCGTTCCAGACGACCTCGCTGGCGATTGTCGTTCCATTGGCCTGCAGGCTGGTGCCACCACAGGCAAGCGCGTAGGAGCTGGAAGCAGGGAAGTCAACATGGTTGCTGCCGTCGCTCACCCCATCGGTCGAGCCACTGTCGCCCGCGGCGACACACACCGTTATTCCCATGGCGGCGGCCGCCTGAAACGCCTGGTCCATCGTAGTCATCGCCTGTTGCGTCCAGGTCGATTCGGCGCCGCCCCAGCTGATCGAGACCACCGACGGCTTGCGGACCTCGTCATGGATCGCTGTCGTCACCGCATCGAGAAATCCGGCGTCGGTATTCGGCGCAAAGTACACGGCAATGGCCGCACCCGGAGCGATCGCACCGGCCACCTCAATATCCAACATCACTTCACCGTCCGGCCCGTCTGGATCGCTGGTCGGTTGATTCGTCGCCTGATCGACGGAGACCGCCGTGACGGCCGGCAGGGCAACACCGAGACCACTGAAATAGGTCTGCAGATCCTGCGGCCGATAGCCGCCCCCGAGCTCGATGAGGGCGATGCATTCGCCGGCGCCGTCACCTTGCGGGAAGTCATAGATCGCGGCGAGTTGCACCGGGGTGAAGGAAGCCGCTCCCGCGCGAGCCGGCCGCGAGCGCCGGCCCGGTTGAGTTGCCTTCGTCCGAAAGTGCGCCTCGGCCTGCGGCCGGTTGTCGAGGCCGAGGACCGCCTCGATGACGCCGTCCAACTCGGCGGGGACGTTGACCGGCCCTGTTCGCCCACGATAGGTGCCGCCAGGATGGGAGCAGTGTTGCAGCGCGACGTCGAACGCGTCGTTGAATTGCGCGACCGTACCTGCCAACACCAACGCCCTGCGCCCGGCGTGTTCCTGCACGACCGCCAGCCCGTGCGCCTCGGCAAATTCCCGCACCGCGTCCAGATCCGCGCGGCTCGCGCCGTGGCGCCGGGCATAGTCGGCGCGGGACAGGTGCTTTCTCGCGCCCTGCCCCGTGCCGATTTTCCGGCCGAATTCCCGCATGCGAGCCTGCAGACCCTGCGGGTCGGTCGCGCGAACCACGACCGTGACTTCCAGGCGCTCGGCCGGGTCCGCGGGTCCCACCGTGCGCGAATTCGGAAGCGGGCTTCGCTCGCTTCCCTTGAGTGGACGTCTGGCCATGGCGCCTCCTTCTGGTCTGCGGGTGCAGGTTCCGCGGCTACCTTAGCGCCGGTGCGACCGGCCGGCCAGAGCTGTCTCAAGGCGCAGACAGCTATGCGACTGAGTCTGCGATCCGCTCCGCAATCGCCAGGGCGGCTGTCAGGCCGGGAGACTCGATGCCATAGAGATTGATCAAGCCGCGCACGCCATGCGCTTCCGGTCCCTGAATCAGGAAATCCTCAGCGGGGGCGCCGGGGCCGCTCAGCTTGGGGCGAATCCCCGCGTAGCCGGGTTGGAGCCCGCCTGCCGGCACCCCGGGCCAATAGCCGCGGATGGCGCGATAGAAGCGCTCCGCCCGACCGGGGTCGACCCTGAAATCCAACTTTTCCACCCATTCGACGTCGGGCCCGAACCTCGCCCGGCCGGCGAGGTCGAGCGTGAGATGTACGCCCAGGCCGCCGGGCTCCGGAACCGGATAGATGAGATGGCGGAACGGCGCCCTTCCCTGCAGCACGTAGTAGTTACCCTTGGCGTAGAACGATGGAGGAATGCTCGGCTTCGGGATGCCATCGATCCGGCACGCCAGATCCTGAGCCCGGAGGCCCGCGCTGTTGACCACGACTGATGCCGCCAGCTCGAAGGTGTCCTCGTTGCCGGCCTCGAGATGGATGGCGTCGTGCTCACACCGGCCGCGCCTGACGGGTGTTTGAAACGCAATGGTGCCACCCGCCTTCTCGAGGTCACCTTGCAGCGCGAGCATGAAGCCGTGACTGTCGATGATGCCCGTGGAGGGCGACAACAGCGCGGCCACGCAACTGAGCGCTGGCTCCATGCCGCCGGCCTCGGCGGCGGTCAGCCACCGCAGGTCGGCCACGCCATTGGCGCGGGCAGTGGCCTCGATTTTCTCCAGTGCTCGAATCTGCTCCTGGTCGGCGGCTACGATGAGCTTGCCGCAGCGTCGGTGCTCGATTCCGCGGGCCTCACAGTAGGTGTAAAGAAGCTGCTTGCCGGCGACGCAAAGCCTCGCCTTCGCCGAGCCTGGCGGATAGTAGATCCCGGCGTGAATCACCTCGCTGTTGCGGGAGCTCGTGCCGGTGCCGATGCCGCCCTCCGCCTCGAGAACGAGAGTCTCGCGGCCGCGCATCGCCAGCGCGCGCGCGATCGCAAGGCCGACGACGCCTGCGCCGATAACGACACAATCCACCTTCTCCGCCATGTGCGTGATGCGGTATAAAGCCGGAGGGGAAGCCAGGTCCGGTCCAAGTATAGCCACCGCCGTTTTCCGTCGCTTGAGACGGATGGCGTCACGCTGTAGGGGGATTCTGCTTGCCTCTGGAAACACCAAAGCCGCCGCTCGGGCAGTTCCTGGCAGCCTGTACCGAGCTGCTACGCCGCTGTCGAAAAAGCCGTCGCGAAGACGCCGAGGACGTTGCGCAGGACGCCTGCATACACGTGCTGCGACTTGCCGCGCCGCAGACCGTGCGGCAGCCGACTCGCTACCTGGCGCGCATCGCGCGCAACCTCTCGATTGACGGCAGCCGGCGCCGGAAACGCGAAGCGTCCCTGTTCGATCCTTCAGCGAAGGCCGAGTGCGCATGCCCCAACGGCCTGGACCCCGAGCGCATCACCTCGGGCGAGGAAGCCCTGATGCGAGCGCTTGCGGCGATCGAATCGCTGCCGCCGCGCTGTCGCGAGGCGTTCGAGCTGCATCGGTTCGAGGGGCTCAATTACATCTGCATCGCGCATCGCATGGGCATCAGCGCCAGCATGGTGGAAAAGCACATCGCCGAAGCGATGCTGCGGCTGACTCGGGCGCTGGCGCTCGATCTCGCTGAGCTGCCGGGTCGCGCGCGCAAGGCTCAAGGACTGGGATAGAATGACCCCATGAATTCCCGGCCCAGAGAGGGGTCACGGCGCTCGTGCCGCCGTACACGGCGGTCGTCCCCTTAGCGCCGGCGCGGCCGTCCGGGCAGAACTGCCTCAGGGCGCAGACACCGAGGTGGTACCCGCGCGGCTCAGCTTCGGACGGATCCACGCAGCCGCACGCCTCATGCGAGGCGTCGCAGCGCCGCCGTCGCAAGCGACATGTCGGAGATCTGGGCAACCGGCAGGATCCGCCGTTGAACGCCGAATTTGACATTGACCCGCTGCACGAAATCGATTTGCCGATCGGTGAGCACCAGACCGAGGTCGTACGGGTGGTACTGCTGGATCCAGTTCCATTCCGCCAGCGGCTTTCGCGGGTCGCTCGAGCCAGAGACTTTCTGCCAGGCCCGAACGTAGGCGTCCCGCGAATCCGGTCCGGAAACGTACCGATACGCCTTGGCATATGCCGCGAGAACGCGGACCAGAGTTTCCCGCTCGGCGCGGATCGCTGCGCCTGAGGCGTAACTCGCCTGGTTGGTGTATTCCGGGATCTCCTTCCACAGCATCCCGTCCTGCAGAGCGTGAATACCGAGCTGTTGCTGCTGACCCATGACATCGACGTCTCCCAGACCCCCGTCGACCGTTCCGGCGATCACCGCCTTGAGGATGTCATCGTTGCTTCCGACATTGCGGAACCTGACGCTGTCGGCGGTCAGTCCCTTTTTCTCGAGCAGAAGCACCGTCATCTGATCGACGACCGCGCCGGTCGCGCCGATGCCGATCACCTTGCCCCGCAGGTCCGCTACATTGTGGACGTCCGGCCGGCTGGAATACATCGCCAGGGTGGCGAGGTTGAGCGCGCCGGCGAGGATCTTCAGCTTCGCGCCCTGCCCGATCGCCGGGATCACCTGATTGAAGCCCGACCAGATGCAGATCTCGGCTGCTTCGCTCACCAGCGCGGCGACGCACTTGCCGCCGTCGGCGACGACCAGCACCTCGGGACTGATGCGGAATTCACGGAAAAAGCCTTGGGATTGCGCGATCTCGTGCACCGCGAGTCCCGACGCCGCCGCCGTCATGACCACGCGTAGCGAGCCTGAGGGCAACGCCCGACTGCAACCCGATAGAGCACCCGCGGCAGCGGCCCAACATCCGGCGGCAAGTACCTGGCGACGATTGAGGGGGGTCACCGATCGCCCGTCCTGCCGGCCGATGCCGATCCTCACCACGCCTGTTGTCTGGAGAAGAAGCGCTTCCAGAACCGGAACCTGGCGCCGCGCGCGATCGGCACGGGGCCGAAGCTGTCACCGAGCACCATCACGGTCCCCGCCTTCGGATCGAACGCGGGCCAGTGGGGCAGGCCGGCTCCGTTGGGATTGCCGGTGTTCGCGTAATTGGCCCAATACGAGGACATCATGTCGGCGATCTTGCGGTCCTGGGCCGTCCACGGAAGCCTGAAGTTGTCGAGGCTGTCAAACACGTAGTATCGCTCGGAGCCGTGGTAGGCGCCGCGGAGGTCGCGAGTTGGCTCCGGCGGCGCATGGGTCCAGAAATACGCATACAGCGGCTTGCGGGTCTGCGCCATCCATTGCCGCGCCCAGAGGTAGGTCGAGATCTGCGAGTTGTCGTGGATCGCAACGTCGTTCTCCCGTGCAGCCTGATCGTCACTCTCGGCCGGGTAGAGGTCGAGGAACTCCGCGGCCATCGACCCAAACTTCTTGCGCGCGGCAGCGCGGTACGCACCCAGCATTACAATTGGGATTGGAGAGCCCATCTTGATGTCCGACCGCGGCGGATGCGCGCGTAGCCACACCCACGCCGTCGCGGGCGCGGCCCCACCTTCGTCCTCATTGTTTCCCGCTGCGTATTCGACGCGATTCTGCTCGTGCGCACCAAAAGTCCGGCTGAAATCGCTCGGCAACACCCAGCCGTCGATCACCGGCCGAAATATCGGCGGCCGCGCGCTGCTGCCGGTGTAGACGCTGAGGTCAGGCGTGTCGGCCCCTTTGGCGAGCTCCTGCCAGGGTAGAGCGCGCAGTTGCTCGAGCGTATGCACGCCGAGGCTCTGGACATAACGGGTGCCCTCCTTCTCCGCGTCGGGCAGGCTTCGCCACGAAGATGAGAGATAGCGGAGCTCCAGGTCCCGCGGCCAGCGGACCTGGCTCTCGGCCAACGCCCGCTCGAAGAGGCCCTGCGCCATCGGCGAGAGCGACAGGAAATTGACCGAGCCTGCGCCGGCCGAATGACCGAACACGGTGACGTTATCAGGATCGCCGCCGAAGGCGGCAATGTTTCGCTTGACCCATTTGAGTGCGGCGATCTCATCGAGCAGTCCGTAGTTGCCCGACGCATGGTGACCGGATTCCCTGCTCAGAGCCGGCGTCGCGAGAAAGCCGAGCGGGCCCAACCGGTAGTTGAACGTCACCAGGACGACGCCCTTGCGTGCAAGTCCGGTCCCGTCGGTTACCGGATCGGAGCCGGAGCCTGCGAAAAACCCGCCGCCGTGGATCCATACCATCACCGGGCGACGCTCGTTGGAGGATGAGGCGCCGGTCCACACGTTGATGTACAGGCAGTTCTCCGACACAGGCTGGTCCGATTGACCGAGCGCTTGCGGACACATCGGGCCGAAATGATCAGCCACGCGCACTCGCGCCCAGTGAGCGGCGGCCTGCGGCGGTCGCCAGCGCAGGCTACCCACCGGAGGCGCTGCGTAAGGAATGCCCTTGAATGCTGTGATCGAAGGATCGCGCGCCGGGACGCCCTGAACGGGGCCCGAGTCGATGCGCAGCGGATGATCGATGGCCGCTGTGGCGCGAGTCGCGGCGAGTGCCGCGGCCGCGGCGATCACCGCCAGCCCGGAGAGCCTGACGCGCCCGTACGCGGCTGAATCCAACCTAGTGCTCATGTCGGCTCGCGGACCTTACCAAGCCGCCTGCGTGCTGAAGAACCGCTTCCAGAACTGCAGGCGAGCCGGACTGCTGGCAACGGGGATCGGCCCAAAATGATCGCCGAGCTCCATCACGCGGGGTTTCCCGGCATTGAACGCCGGCCAGTGGGGCAGGCCCGCGGCGTTGGGGTCGCCGCTGCGCGCGAAGTTGACCCAGTACGATGACATGACGTCCGCGATCTTCCGGTCCGCGGCGCTCCAGGGGCGGTCCGTGGCGTAAAGATTGTCGAATACGTAGTTGATCTCCGAGCCGTGGTATGCGCCTCTCATGTCGTGGCCTGGTCCGGGGGGAGCATGAGTCCAGAAATAGGTGTATACGGGGCCGTTGGCGTGCCGGGTCCAATCACCGGCCCACAGGAAGGTCGACGTGCGCGAGTGGTCGTTGGCGGAGATGTCGTTTGCGACAGCGGCCTGCTCATCGGTGGCAGCCGGATAGAGCTGCAGGAAGCGGTCGGCCAGCGGACCGAATCTCTTCCTGGCCGCCTGCACGAACGCAGCCAGCGTCACCGGTGACTCCGGCATGCCGGCTCGGTTTCCCAGCGTGCCTGCCTTCGCCGCTGCCTGCAGCCGGGCAAAGGCGGTCGCGGGCACGGAGCCGCTTTCGTTCTCGTTGTTGCCGGCCACGTAGGGCACACTCGACTGCAGGCCCACGGCGTACGTCCGGCTGTAGTCTTCCGGGATCACCCAGCCGTCGACAACGGGCCGAAACAGTGGCGGCTTCGACGAGCTTCCCGTCGACACGCTCTCATCGGAAACGTCACTACCCGCGAGCAGCCGCTGCCAGGACAAGGCCCGCAACTGGCTGACAGAGTGCGCACCGTGTGCGTTCGCGAACTCCACGCCTTCGCGCTCCGCCTCGGTGAGCGTTCGATAGGACGTCGACAGGTAGCGCAGGGCCGGATCCCGCGGCTCGCGGGCATGGCTCTCGGAGATCGCGCGCTCGAAGAGCCCTCTCGCAAGCGGCGACATGTCGAGGAAACCCACGGCGCCGGCGCCTGCCGACTGTCCTGCGATGGTCACACGGCTCGGGTCCCCACCGAATGCCGCGATGTTGTGGTGTACCCATTTGAGCACGGCAATCATGTCGAGCATGCCGTAATTGCCCGACGCATCATGCCCGGACTCCTTGCTCAATGCGGGAGTCGCCAGGAAACCCAGCGGGCCCAGCCGGTAATTGAAGGTCACGACGACCAGACCCTTGCGGGCCAGTCCCGCCCCGTCGAACAGCGGGTCCGAGCCCGTGCCTACCGTGAAGCCTCCGCCATACATCCAGACGAAGACCGGCCGAAGCGCCGTCCGAGTCGATGCGCCGGTCCAGACATTCAGGAACAGACAGCTCTCGCTCATCGCGGCCCGTACCGCCGGTGGTGCGCCCAGCTGCGGACAGCTCGGACCGAAGCGATCCGCTTGGAGAACTCCGCGCCACGGCGCCGGCGGTTGCGGTGATCGCCACCGGAGTTTTCCGACGGGGGGTGCCGCATAGGGGATGCCCTTGAACACCGTCACCGACGGAATCCACAAGCTCTTCGCCCCGGTCACGAGCCCCGAGTTCGTCCGGACGGGTCCGATCATGGCGGCCATGATCGGGCTCGAGCCCATCGCCACACACCCCGCGGCAAGCGCCGCTCCGAGCCACGAAGTCTCCACCCTCATGCATTTCCCCTGGCCGGCTTGCTCCGGCGGCCACTGACCGCGGCCATGTCAGAGACTGAACCGGAATCCGACCGTGTAGTACCGCCCGACGGGGTTGTCCGAGAATTCGTAGTAATACCCGGCATCGGTGCTCGCGCTGTAATACCCATCCGGCGGCGGGTTGGAATTGAACAGGTTCTGCACGGTCACGAAGACCTGGCTGTCGCCGACGCCGAGGATCTTGTCGAGGTCATAGGACAACGTCACGGCGGTGGTGCCCAAGGAAGGCACATGGTTGTCGATCCAAACCTGTCCCGGGACACCGCTCTCTTTCATCGCGTTGCGCCACTGCTCGGTCAGATTGGCAGTCAGTTTGTCCGTCACCTCGTAGGCGAAGAAGGCCGTGAGCTGCACGGAGGGCGCGGCGGTCAGCCCGTTCTGTCCCCAGGCCGCATCGCCCTGATCGATCGTCGGAATTCCGGGCTGCCGGTAGTAGATATGGGGCTGATAGCTCGCCACCAGGCGCACGGCGAAGGGCCTGGTCAGTATCTCGTGGGTGTAGTCCGCTTCGAGGTCGGCACCGTAGGTTTCGATCTGAGCTATGTTATACGGCTCGATGTACCACGCCGTCACCGCGTTGGCGGGCGATGTGTCGGTGAAGCCGTCGGGGCGCGCCTGCAGTGCGCAGTAGGGCGATGTTCCCCCACTGCTGTAACAGACATTCTGCAGTGCCGTATTGAAGCCCTGCAGGTCTACGATCGCGTCGTCGATCGTGATGTCGTAGCCGTCGAGCGACAGGCTGGCCCCCGGCAGCCGGTCCGGTTGCCAGACGAATCCGGCCGTGGTGGTCTTGCCAATCTCCGCCTTCAGATGCGGATTGCCGTAGTTGATCGACGGGACATAGGGGGCCAGCCCGGTGAGCGCGTCCGGAAACGTGCCCGGCACGACGGAAGTCGGCTCGTAAAGATCCCACAGCGTCGGCGCCCGGATATCGCGCGACTCGGTGCCCCGGATCCGGAAGTCGTCGCTGAGGTGCCAATCCACGCCGATCTTCCAGGTCACGTAATCTCCGACCGTGCTGTAGCTGGTATAGCGCGCGGCGCCGTTGAGGCTCAGGGACTTCACCAGCGGCAAGTCCTCGAGGAGCGGCGCGTCGAACTCGATCGCCCCTTCCGACACACTCTCGCTCACCGCGCCGCTACCCGTGAAGGTCTGGTTCCAGACGGTGGTGACGCCGGGCGTGCAGTTGTAGGGCAGATCGGCGCAATTCGCATACTCGCTCGGCGGCCCGTTGCTGTCGGCGCTGTAGCTCATACGGCGCCACTCCGCCGAGAGCGCCATGGAGACGGGTCCGGCCCAGGTGCTGAACGGCGCGCCCGTGATCTGTCCGTCGACATCATCCTCGCGGGTATAGTTCACGAAATTGACGTCTCCCAGGATGTAGTTGATCGCCGCACCGCTCGCGGCGCCCGGGCCAAACACATTGAGCGGCGCGCAGCCCGAGTAAGCCGTTGGATTCGTCAGGGACGCCGCGCAGACCGTCTTGCCGCTGGACGGATCGACCACGGCGTCGAGCGCCGCCGCCAGATTCTGCTCGTTGAGGTCGCCAATGGCGGTCGTGTCCATCCGCGTCAACCCCCAGTTGTAGGAGGTTTCCCAGTGGTATCTGCCGAGGTCGCCATCCAGCCCGGTGTTGAGGTAGTACTGATCCGACGCCACCACACCTTGCTCCCGCGGCGCGTCCGCCAGCAGCTCGCTCAGCTTGAATGTCGACTGGCCGGCGGCGGCCAGCTGCTGCTGATCGGCGGTGGGCAGGAAGGCATTGTCGGCGCTGAGGGTCACATTGGCGAGCTGCTGGTAGGTGCCGTAGTCCTCGTTGCTCTTCAGATTGGCCGCGGCCACCACGTGGCCGTGAAGGTTGTCCGTGAAATCATAGTCAAAGCGGCCGTAAAGCTGCTGGCTTCTGAGGGACGCTTTCATCGATCCGTCTTCGTAGCCGCCGCCACCACCAATCTGACAGCAGGACGTGCCGGTCGGCTCACCGTTTTGAAACGCGCCGAGAACGCCAGCGGATGCGAAAGTCTGCCCTTTGAAGATACCGCTGGTGATCAGGCCGCCGAACGGATAGCCGGCGAGGTGCACCCCCGAGACGAGATGGTAGGGACTCGCCGCGGTGCCGGCGCCCTCGACGGACCATAGGTCATCCCACGACCTGTCGGACCGGTAGGGGATGCCCGGGTCGTCGCGGTACTCGTAGCTGCCTTCGATGTGACCCCGGCCACCGAACAGGTTGGCGCCGGCGACGGCGCTGAAATCGGGCGTCTTGTCGTCGTCATACTGCGATATTCCGTATTGTGCATTGACATTCAGTCCGTTGAAGTGCTTGTTGGTAATGAAGTTTACGACGCCGCTGACTGCATCGGAACCGTAGACGGCGGAGGCACCGCCCGTGACCACCTCCACGCGCTGGATCAACGCCTGCGGGACCATGTCAACGTCGACTATCCCGGTGGCCAGCGTCGGTGGGATTCTCTGGCCGTCGAATAGAATCAACGTTCGCTGCGCGCCCAGATTGCGCAGATTGAGCACGTCGGCCACGCCGTTGCCGCCCTGGACGGCGGTATCGCCGATGCCGGGGTTGCTGCTCAAGCCGCGCGAGCCCGAGAACACCGGCAGCAGGTTGACGGCTTCGGACAGCGTGCCCGGGTCGGCCGTCTTCAGCTGATCGGTGCTCACGCCCATGATCGGCGTCGGACTGTTGCTGTTGCTCGTGATGACGCGGGAGCCGGTGACGGTGACTTCCTGTAGCTGCACCGGACTCGCTGGCGGCCCTGCTCCAGTCGCGGCGACCGGCTGGGCGTCCTGGGCGCGGGCCACCGCGGCAAGGACGAGCGCGACCGCTCCCGACACCAACACAGCTTGGGCGTTACGCTTCATTGAGAATTTCCCCCTCCACAACTGCGGAATCACGCGAGGGTGACTCCGTTGCGCCCGGGCCACACACCGGGATTCGAGGGGGCTACGATGCCACTTGAGAGATACATCCGTGTATAAGTGTTCTGCGCTGCGATATTGATTCAGTGATACGGGCGCCGTCCGGGATTCGGTCCGCCGCGTCGCCTGAGCGATATTCAATCACGCGCGATGCGCTTGTGATTGGCGCCGCGCGTCGGGAGGCGGCGAGAATTGGAGCAGTTTGCTCACTCCCTGGAGTCCGCTGATGGCGAGAATCGTGCTTGGAATGGCAGTGCCGCACAGCGGCATGCTCGGCAAGGCTCCGGAGGCGTGGTTCGAGGATGGGGAGCGAGACCGCAGGAAAGACGAGCTCTGGTACCGTAACCGCACCTGGACTTACGCGGAGCTCGAGAAGGAGCGGGTCCAGAAGGGCTTCATGGCGCCGCTGTCACTCGAGGAGCGCCGCACCCGTGCGCAGCGCTGTTGGGATGCACTGGATGATCTGCGGCGCGTCTACCGTGAAGCCAAGCCCGATGTCGCAGTGATCCTCGGCAAGGACCAGCGCGAGATCTTCATCGATACGACTCCCTCCATCGCCATTTACACGGGCAAGATCATCGAGAACGGTCCGCCCCAGCGACCGGTGTACGCACCCCCACGAACCGTCACTCACGATGCGCTGCCCGAGCTGGCCCTGCACCTGACCTCTTCCCTGGAGCAGGGCGGTTTCGACATCACGGAAATCATCAGGTGGCCGCCGAACGTGTGGCTCAAGCAGCAGCCCGTTGTGCCGCATGCTTTTGGCTTCATCTATCACCAGATCATGGTGGATCAGCCGCCGCCCAACGTGCCGATCCTGATGAACACCTTCTATCCGCCGACCCAGCCGCCGTTTCGGCGCGCCCTCGCCTTCGGGCAGGCGCTGTTCGAGGCGATCCGGGCATGGGACACGGACAAGACGGTCGCGATCATCGCCTCCGGCGGGCTCACGCACTTCGTTTGCGACGAGGAGCTCGATCAGCTTTTCCTCAGCTCCTTCCGGACCTATGATTTCGAGCGGCTCGCCCAGGTGGACGAGCGCTCATATCAGTCGGGGACCTCGGAGGTGAAGCTCTACGTTCCCGTGCTGGTGGCCATGAAAGAGCTCGGCTGCGAGATGAACCTCATCGACTACGTTCCCTGCTACCGCACCGAGGCCGGCACCGGCGAAGGCTTCGCCTTCATGTACTGGCTTCCGGCCGCCGGAGACGGTCCTTCTGCGTGAGCACATCCGAGGTGACGCATCGGGATCGGCGGCCCGCCACGATGACCCGCAGGCAGGTCCTGAGTGCCGGGTGCCTCGCAGCCTCACTGCTCGCGCTACCCGCCTGCGGGCGCCGCGCGCCGGGCAACAATGGGAAGCGAGTGGGGATCGTGCTCACCGAGGGTCTGGCTGGCCTTGCCCTGCAGGAGCTCGCCACCGCCCAGGGCTTCTTCCGGGAATTCGACATCGAGCCGCAGGTGCTCCTCGTCTCGGACGGCTCCAAGTGCGTGGCGGCGCTGGTGAGTGGCGCCTCGCAGATCTGCCTGTGCTCCGGATTCAACCAGGTCACGCCGGCCATCGCGAAGGGCGCGCCGCTCAAGATCCTGGCGGGGGGCCTAACCCTTTCGTCCCTCGCCATGTATTCCAGCCGGCCAGACATCCAACGCGTGGCCGCCCTTGCGGGCAAGGTCATCGGCATCGGGGCGCCGGGCTCGGTTCTGCAGCAGATGACCGTGCTGCTCCTCAGGAAGAAGGGCATGGATCCCAACAGCGTGCGGTTCCGCAACGTCGGCAGCACCGCGGATATCCTCAAGGCCGTGACCGCGAAAACGGTCGACGCCGGGCTAGCGGACGTGGATGTGTTCGGCGAGCAGCAGAAGTTCGGCATTCATGCGCTCGCCGATGGCTTGCTGTGGAAGGAGATCCCCGAATACACCAACCAGGCGAATTACGCCTCGGATGAGGCGATCCGGAACGACCGCGAGGCGTTGGTGCGGGTCCTCGCGGCCTACGCGAAAGCCTATCGGTTCGTCTCGGGGCCGCAATCCCGTGAGGCGTTCCTGACCGCCTGGCGCAAGGTCACGGGACAAAGCGATGTCACCGAGGCGACCACGCAGTGGAGCTGGATCCAGGCAAATCAGCCTTACGACGCCCGGCTGCTGCTCTCGGACGCGCAGATCGACCTGGTGCAGCAGGTCAACGTCGAGTTTCAGGCGCAGGCGAGCGTTCTGCCGGTCGCGCGGATCGCGGATATGTCGCTGGCGAGGGACGCACTCAAGCTGTTGGTGTGACGCGCCGTCTGGCGGGCCGCGCGCCGGCTCTCGCCAGAGCCTCGACCGGCATGAGGGAGCCCACGATGCGCTTCTGCACGAGCTCGATGAAGCTCGTCTGCAGCTGGGTCGGCAGCCAGTTCTCGCGCGTGGTGAGGCCGATGCAGGGCACGGGCTCGATCGGCCCGTACCGCATGGCGGTGAGCGTGTCCTCCTCGTACATCAGCTCGTAGGAGGTGAGCAGGGTCAGCCGGTCGCTCTGGGTGAGGAGCAGCCGAATGGTCGGAAGGGACGACGTCTCGATGCGCGCGCGGGGCCGCTGCCGGCCCGCGAACAGCCGATCGAAGTGGCTGCGCCGGTTGGAACCCGGCGTACCGATGACCCAATCGAAGCTTGCGAGGTCATCGAGCGTCACGTGCTCCTTTTCCGCGAGCGGGTGCCCGTGTCGTCCGATGATGACATACGGCGTCTCCGCCAGCGGCCTGTGGAGCAGGCCGTCGGATAGTTGCTCGCGCAGCAGGCCGATGACGACGTCGACGTCGCCGGCCCGCAGCTCCTTCAGCAGGTCTCGGGTATTGCCGTTGATGATCCGCACATCGGCATTGGGATACACTGAGACGAATTCGTTGATGACAGACGCGATCACTACGCTTCCCGTCAAGAGCATGGCCCCGACGACGATCTCACCACCGATGTTGCCTCTGGCGGCCTCGACCTCGTCCACGCCCCAGTCGATCTCGCGAAGAGCCAGCTTCAATTTACACGCGAGCTCCACCGCCGATTGCGCGGCGACGACACCCGATGCGGTCTGGAGGTAAAGCGGCGTCCGCAGCGTTCTCTCCAGATCGCGCGCGGACCGTTGCAGGGAGGTCTGGGAGATGTCGAGTGCGCGTGCCGCCTGCGCGAACGAGCCGTTCTCCGCAATCGCGATGAGGCTGCGGATCTGCGAGCGCGAGATGCGGCTGGCGAGCTGCGAGACCGGCACCGGGCTGTTGGGGACCCCGAGATCGGTGAGTGCCTGCTCCATCTGGGCGAAGAGGCGCTGCATGCGCCGGTGGAACACCACGCCGATCTCGTTGAGGTAACTGCCGCTTGCGCGGCGTACCAGGAGGGACACGCCGAGCTGCTCCTCGAGCTTGGCGATGGCCTGAGTGACCGCTGGCTGCGACAGGTGGCATTCCTCCGAAGCCCGCTGGAAGCCCTGCAGGTGCGCAACGCTCTCGAACACCTTGAGGTGCCGGATGCTGGCGGAAAACTCCCGTCTGCGGGAATCGAGCTCTGTCATGGCACGCTGGTATACAAGCTGGGTCTCGGGGCGTCAATTTGCCGTGGGCGTGATGGTCACCGCGGCACCACCCTGAAGGTCGGAGTCAGCTGCTCCGGGTCGACACGCAGCTCGATCAACGCGGGCCCCGGCGCGGCCTGCGCCCGCCGATAAGCCTCCGGGAAGCGCTCGGTGGACTCGACCCGCTCCGCGAACGCCCCGAAGCTGTGGGCGAATGCAACGAAGTCCGGATTGACGAGCTGAGTGGCCATCACTCGGCCGGGGTAGCGCCGCTCCTGGTGCAAGCGGATCGTGCCATACATCCCGTTATTGACCACGATGATGATCAGTCTGACACCATGCTGGACAGCGGTGCCGAGCTCTTGCGGATACATGAGGAAGCAGCCATCGCCGGCGAAGGCGACGACTTCTCTGTCGGGATGGCGCAGTTTCGCGGCGATACCCGCCGGAACCCCGTAGCCCATTGCACCGCTGGTCGGCGCCATTTCCGTGCGTGGCTGCCGGTAGCGGAAATAGCGGTGAACCCAGACGGTATAGTTGCCCGCGCCGCTCGCGATCATCGCGTCCTCCGCGAGATGGTCGCTCAACCAACCGACTACCGTGGCCAGGTCGACGTACGCGCCGGAAGCGGGGGCAGGTGTGCTGAATCTGACATAAGCCTGACGGGCTTCGCGCAGCCCGGCCACTCGGTCCTCGCGACGGCCGACATCGAGCGAAGACAGCGCCTGACTGAACTCCGGCAAACTGCTGGCAATGGCAAGCCTGGGCTGATACACGCGCCCGAGCTCATCGGGGTCCGGATGGATATGGACCAGCGTCTGGCGCGGATCCGGCGGCACGAGCAGAGTGTAGCCGTTGGTCGTGTTTTCTCCGAGCCTGGAGCCGATCGCCACGATCAGGTCGGCGGATTTCACCCGCTCGGCGAGACCCGAGTCGACGCCGAGGCCGAGGTGACCGCAGTAATTCTCCGACCGGTTGTCGATCAGGTCCTGGCGGCGGAAGCTGGCGACGATGGGCAGGTCGCTGCGGCAGGCGAATTCGTCGAGCGCCTTGCAGCCGTCGTGGGTCCAGCCGCTGCCTCCGACGATGAGCAGCGGGCGCGAAGCTGCCTGCAGAAGCTCGCCGAGAGCGCGTATGTCAGAGCCACGCGGCGCAGAGGTTGCCCCAAGGTTTGTTGTCGAGAGCACGGCGTTGGCGTCGCGCGCAGCCGCCTGGGACGCGACCGGCAGCTCGTTAGTCTCCGACAGCATGTCTTCTGGCAGCGATAATACGACCGGGCCGGCACGCCCCGACACGGCAGTCCGGAAGGCGCGGGCGACGTACTCCGGAATCCGCTCGGCATGATCGATCTCCGCAGCCCATTTCGCGAGCGGCGAGAACATCGCGCGGAAGTCGACCTCCTGGAATCCTTCCCGATCCCGGGCACCCCGGGTGACCTGACCGATGAAGAGCACCATCGGCGTCGAGTCCTGGAATGCGGTGTGCACGCCGACTGAAGCGTGAGTCGCACCCGGTCCTCGTGTTACAAAACACACGCCCGGCCGGCCGGTGAGCTTGCCGTCGGCTTCCGCCATGTTGGCGGCAGCACCCTCGTGGCGAGCGCTGACGACCGCTATCTCCGGCGCATCGTAGAGCGCATCGAGCACGGGAAGGTAGCTCTCGCCCGGCACGCAGTAGATGCGGTCGACGCCCTGCCGGCGCAGCGCCTCGACCAGGATCTGACCGCCGGAGAGCTTCACGGGCTCATTCCAGGGCGCCGGTCGTGTCGTCGAACAACTCCTCGACCGACAGCAGCCGCGAGATGATCTTCTGCTCGAAGGCCCACTGGATGGCCATGGCGATACCCTTGCGATTCGCCTCCATGCCGAGGGGTGGCAGTCCCGCGACAACCGCGGCCGGCGCCTGTGCGCGGCTCGCCGACAGGAGGCGATAGATCTCACGCACGATGTCGGGCCGGCGCCTGGACAAGTCCTGATGCACGACGAAGAGATGATTGATCGGGATCACGCCCTCGCGCCGGTACCATTCCTGCGCCGCGGCATGCGGGTCGGGAATCAGCGTACGCACACGTGGGTCCTTCGGCATATCGACGCCCAGAATGGCGGCGGCAAGCTCGCCATGCAGCATCATGTCACCGATCTTGCTGCCGGCGGCGCAGCTGCCGGCAGTTGGCCGGGTCGTGGTACTCCGAGAGGTGTGATTCGTCGATGGTCAGCCAAGTGACCTTGTTGAGATCGACACCATATTCGTGCTGCAGGATACCGCGGACCCAGAGCCCGGTCGTCTGCGCATAGGTGCGTACACCGACCTTGCGGCCCTCGATGTCCTGCGGTTGTATCGCGCCGTGCTCGATGTTGTAGCCGATGCAGTGGTGCTGGAAGCGTCCATGGATAGGGACCGGCAGCAGCACCCAGGGCTTGCCGTATACCTTGGCCTGCAGGTACGTGACGATAGCCAGCTCGCCCGCGTCGTAGGCATTGCGGCGCAGCATGTCCTTGAAGCCGTTGTGGGCGGTCTTCGGGCCGCAGAACTCGAGGTCGACCAGAGGCGACGAGAGCCGCCCCTCCTTCAGCGCCAGGGTGACCGGATAGTCGGCCAGGTTCGTGCGCAGCTTCACCGGTCCGGTTGCGGGAACGTCCATTCGAGCCTCTCAACCCATGGGTGCATCGATACCGGCATGCTGTGGCCGCCGGCACGGAGGGTCCAATCCAAACGGGCTTAGAGGCTATTAGATATGGTCTTGGTGAGTGCCGGGTGCGTCGCGCGGGCTCAATCCGTATCCGCCCGCCAGGGGGCGAACATCTCTTCCACTCTGCGCACCAGCGCCGTCAGGCCGACGCCGAGCATCATGAGAATGAGGATGGGCACGAACATGGAGGCGGTGTCGTACTGGTTGCCGTACTTCACGATCAGGGCGCCGAGGCCGGTGATGGAGGTGAAAAACTCTGCCGCGACCATGCCGATGATTGCGCGGCCGATGCCCAGCCGGAGCCCGGTCATGATGTAAGGCAGCACCGCCGGGAAGATGATCTTGGTGAACACCTGCCACTCGTTGGCGGCAAACGCCGCTCCCACATCGATCAGGGCGGTGGGGACGTTGCGCACGCCAGAGGCGGTGTTGATGAGCACCGGGAAGACGGCGGTGAGTGTCACGATGAAGAGCTTCGCGGCATCGCCCAGGCCAAACCAGAGAATGACCAGGGGAATAGTGGCGATGAGGGGCGTCGCGTAGAGCGCATTCACCAGCCAGTCGGTGGCGGCGTCGGCGAGTTGATACCGACCGATGAGCAGGCCGAGGGATATCCCGATGGCTGATGCGATGACGAAACCGCTCAACAGCGTCCGCAGGCTGCTCGCGAGCGCGGTCGCCAGCTCGCCGCTCTTTGCGAGCGCGATCCCCGCCTTGACGATCGCACTCGGATAGGACATGAAGAGCGGGTTGACGTGCCGGCCGAAGAACTCCCAGGCGACCAGCACCACCACGATCGAGATCAACCGGACGAGCCAGGTCTTGCGACGCGATCGCGGGGGCGGAGCGAGATCTTCTACCTCCGCTTCCGTGGCGGTTTCGACCTCTTGCGCTCTACCCGGGATTTGTGTCACTCGAGCGCCGTTCATGCGGCGACCGCGGCGGGCGTCCGGATCAGACTCCACATCTCCCTGCGGATCTCCTGGAAGTGCGCGTCGCTGCGCAGCTCAGCGAGTTCGGGGCGCGGGTGGGCGAAGGGGACGTCGATGAGTCGCTTCACGCGGCCGGGCTTCGCAGCGAGCACCACGACCCGGTCGCTGAAGTAGATCGCCTCGTCGAGATCGTGCGTCACGAAGAGCGTCGTCTTGGCCGTCTTTTCATGGATCCGCATCAGCTCGATCTGCAGGACCTCGCGAGTCTGCGCATCGAGCGCGCTGAATGGCTCGTCCATGAGCATGATCGCCGGGTCGACCGCCAGCGCCCGCGCGAGACCGATGCGCTGCTGCATGCCGCCGGAGAGCTGGTGCGGGTACTGATCGGCCGCGTGACCGAGACCCACGAGCTCGAGCAGCTGCACGGCACGCTCTGTGCGCGCTGCCCGAGCGATACCCTGCAGCTCCAGGCCGAACTCGACGTTCTGACGCGCAGATCGCCACGGCAGGAGGCTGGCCTGTTGAAAGACGAAGCCGCGGTCCCGGCCGGGTCCGTTGACCGCGTTACCGTCCACGAGCACCGAGCCGGAATCGAGGCGGATCAGGCCCTGGATGATGCGCAGCAGAGTCGTCTTGCCGCAGCCGCTCTCGCCGATGAGAGAGACGATTTCTCCCTGGCTTGAACGTCGAAGTTGATGTTGCGCAGCACGTTCAGCATGCGGTCCTTGCTGGTCCCGCCGGCGCGCAAGCGGAACGTCTTGCAGACGTTGCGGACGCTGAGCTTTACGGACCCGTGCTGACATCGACCTACCTGACTCGATTTGGCCTTCGGGGACTCGAATCGAAAGCTCATGCCCGGGGTTTCCCGCCAGCGCCGGATAGAGACGCTGCGCGGTCTTGCCGAAGATCCAGGCCTGGTCCTCCGCGGTAAGAGAAGCCAGGGCCTTGCGGGCCTTGGCCAGATTATCCTGGAGTTTGCCCTCGGAGGCCGGGAAATTCGAGCCCCAGGCCAGGTGGTCGCTGCCGAAGATCGAGACGAGCCGCGGGAAGAATGTCTCCGCAGAAGCCTGGCCGCGCTGCGCATCGCCGATGATGCGCGGCGTCAGCTTCAGAAAGATGTTCTCGAAGGGAGCGAGGCCGAAGAGGCTCGAGGCTTTTTTGTATGGCGGACCATCCGAAATGTCCGGCCTGCCAAGATGATCCAGCACAATTCGGACTTTGGGGAAGCGCTTCGCCAAGCCCGCGACCTGCGCAAGGCCGGAGGGATCGGTCTGGATGCTCATCGAAAGACCGAGCTCCCCGCATAGGCTCCAGGCGGCGAACGATCGCGCATCGTCCAGTGAGCTGGGATCGAAGGCGGCCGTGCTGCCGCCGGTGAAGAGGCGCAGGCCCCTGACGCCACGGCTGACCCAGTGCCGGATGCGCTCGCAGGCCTCCGGCTGGCAGACGTCGACCGACCCCACGGCGGTGAATCGGCCGCGGTGCTCCGCGATCGAGTCGACGACGTATGAGTTGTCGTAGCCGTAGCAGGTGGAGGATTGGACGATCGCGGCCTTCTCCACGCCGGCCTCATCCATGGCGGCGATGAGGCCTTCGAGCGTCACCGGCCGCTCGCGCGACCAGTCGGACTGCACTCCGAAGAGTGGGATGCGTGGATAGCGCTCCGTATCGGCGGAAATGATGTGTGGATGGATATCGATGACGCCGGAAGCCATGGTTCCTCTACTTCTTAAAAGTCTCGCGGGCCTTCTCGATGGCGGCGTAGGTGCGCACCGGCGCCGACATCAGGAAACGGTATCCCTGCTGGAGCACGCTCTCCACGTTCTTGGTAGTCACGTGCGGGTGGCCCACCGGAACGTTGCGCTTCTTGCAGGTCTCAACGATCTGCGCCATCGCCTCCTTGACGACGGGGTGCTCGTACTGCCGCGGAAAGCCCAGCTCCTGGCTGAGGTCACCTTCCCCGATGAGGACGCAGCCGATGCCGGGGACGCGCAGGACGTCGTCGAGGTTGGCGATGCCCTGCTGGTCCTCGATCATCAGGAATACCAGGATCTCGCCGCGGGGGTTCAACGGCCAGACATCTGCCCGAGCGTAATAATCCTGCTGATTGAGCCCCCAGTACCGGCATGCCGCCGTCGGGCCGTCACCACGCACGCCGACCGGCTCGTAGAGCGGCGCGGTCTTCTGGCGCGGGTAGCGGCACGATGCGACGGCGTTGTATGCCTGTTCCGCATTGCTGACATGAGGCCAGACGATGCCATAGGCGCCGCGATCGAGCGCCTGCTTCGCCAGCCACTGGTTCTTCTCCTCGCCGTTCGGCGGAATCCGCACGATCGGCGTCACGGTCGGCGCGAGCGATCCCGCCTCGTGTATCTGGCGACGATTCAACAGGTACTGCAGCGCGTCCTGCAACGCAACCACGTCCCAAGGGTTGTGCTCCATCTCGAACACGATGCCGTCGTAGGGAGCCACGCTGAATTCGAGCGCCGACTGGCGATCCGCGTTGGCGAAGGACGCGAGCGCGGGCCGCCCCTGCTCCCAGGCGCGGATGATGCCGTTCAGGCGTTGAGTGTCTGACATGAAGATCGTCCCGTTACTTGCCACGCTTCTTGAGCCGGGCGTCCAGGCGCGGATACACGCGACGCACGTTGCCCTCGAAGATCTTGTGTCGATCCGCCTCGCTGAGGTGCTCACAGGCATCGACATATCGCTTGGTATCGTCGAAGTACTGGCCGGTCCGCGGATCGCGGCCGCGGACCGCACCGATCATTTCCGAAGCGAAAAGAACGTTGTCCACCGGCACGATCCGAGTGAGAAGGTCGACGCCCGGATGATGGTATACACAGGTGTCGAAAAGCACGTTATTGAGCAACGATTCCAGCGGCGGCCGCTTCATGTCGAGCGCAAGGCCGCGGTAGCGGCCCCAGTGGTAGGGCACCGCGCCGCCGCCATGCGGTATGACGAAGCGGAGCGTCGGAAAGTCCTTGAAGAGGTCCGCCGTCAGGAACTGCATGAAGGCTGTGGTGTCGCCGTTGATGTAGTGCGCGCCGGTACCGTGAAAGCATGGATTGCACGAGGAGCTGACATGCACCATCGCCGGCACGTCGAGGCGCACCAACTCCTCGTAGATGGGATACCACCAGCGGTCTGTGAGCGGTGGGTCCTTCCAATAGCCACCCGAGGGATCGGGGCTGAGGTTGCAGCCGACGAAGCCCAGCTCCTCGACACACCGCCGCAGCTCGGCCACGCAGCCGGCGGGCGAAACACCCGGCGACTGTGGTAGTTGGCAAACGGGCGCGAAACTGTCCGGAAAGAGCCCGCAGACACGATAAATCAGGTCGTTGCAGACCTCGGCCCAGACCATGCTGGTGCGCTCGTTGCCGAGGTGATGTGCCATCTGGCCGGCGATGGGCGAGAAGACCGTCAGGTCCGTGCCGCGCTCCTTCTGCAGCTTGAGCTGTCCCTTTTCTATGGCCTCGCGGATTTCATCATCGGAGATGACGAGATCGCTCTTCTTCGGCGCATTGGCCGGATCATTGGCGGCGGCGAGTTGCTTCTCCCGCCATGCGCGAAGGCTCGAGGGGGCCGTGGTGAAATGCCCATGGCAGTCGATGATCAT
>CAWEJB010000012.1:0-101424 GCA_963809305.1 uncultured Pseudomonadota bacterium | reverse complement strand
GTACCTAAAAAAAAGCGCGCTTACTTGATAATCTTCGCGACGACGCCGGCACCGACGGTGCGGCCGCCCTCGCGGATTGCAAAGCGCAGCCCCTCTTCCATCGCAATCGGGCTGATCAGCTCCACGTTCATCTTGATGTTGTCACCGGGCATGCACATCTCCACTCCCGCCGGCAACTCGATCGTCCCGGTCACATCGGTCGTGCGGAAATAAAACTGCGGCCGATATCCCTTGAAGAACGGCGTATGCCGCCCTCCCTCCTCCTTGGTCAGCACGTACACCTCGCTCTCAAACTGCGTGTGCGGGGTGATGCTGCCGGGCTTGGCCAGCACCTGACCGCGCTCGACCTCTTCCCTCTTCGTGCCCCGAAGCAGCACGCCCACGTTGTCCCCAGCCTCTCCCTGATCCAAAAGCTTCCTGAACATCTCAACGCCCGTGCAGGTGGTCTTCTGCGTGGCCTTCAGCCCCACGATCTCCACCTCATCGTTCACCTTGATGATCCCGCGCTCAATGCGCCCGGTCACCACCGTGCCGCGCCCGGAGATCGAGAACACATCCTCCACAGGCATCAGAAACGGCTTCTCCACCTCTCGCTTCGGCACCGGGATGTACTTGTCCATCTCCTCCACCAGCTTCACCACCGCCGGCACCCCGATCTCGCTCTTGTCCCCCTCCAGCGCCTTCAGCGCCGAGCCGATGATGATCGGGGTCTGATCCCCGGGGAACTTGTATACCGTCAGCAGCTCCCGCACCTCCATCTCCACCAGCTCCAACAGCTCCTTGTCGTCCACCATGTCGGCCTTGTTCATGAACACCACGATGTACGGCACCCCCACCTGCCGCGCCAGCAGAATGTGCTCGCGCGTCTGCGGCATCGGCCCATCGGCCGCCGATACCACCAGAATCGCCCCGTCCATCTGCGCCGCCCCCGTGATCATGTTCTTCACGTAATCGGCGTGCCCGGGGCAGTCCACGTGCGCGTAGTGCCGCTTGGCGCTCTGGTACTCCACGTGCGCCGTCGAGATCGTGATCCCGCGCGCCTTCTCCTCCGGCGCCTTGTCAATCTGGTCGTACGCCATGAACTGACCGCCGTGGGTCTCGGCCATCACCTTCGTCAGCGCCGCCGTCAGCGTCGTCTTCCCGTGGTCCACGTGCCCGATCGTCCCCACGTTCACATGGGGCTTGTTGCGCTCGAATTTCTCTTTGGACATGGAATATTCCTCAAGACATCTTCAGGGCACTTCGGCCCGCCGGAAAGATCAAAAAACATCGCCACTACAAATCAATCTGGAGCCCACGAGCGGGATTGAACCGCTGACCTCGTCCTTACCAAGGACGTGCTCTACCAACTGAGCTACGTGGGCTTGGCTCGAAGGGATACTGGAGCGGGTAGTGGGAATCGAACCCACGTCATCAGCTTGGAAGGCTGAGGTTCTACCATTGAACTACACCCGCTGCTGATGACGCTTCTCCACCGGTCCACCCCTGCGCAGTCCCGACCTACCCCGCCCACGCTTAGACTGGTGGAGGGGGTAGGATTCGAACCTACGAAGGCGTAAGCCGGCAGATTTACAGTCTGCTCCCGTTGACCGCTTGGGTACCCCTCCGCGAAAACGAGCCGCGTATTTTGATTTCCAGGCGTGCGGGTGTCAATGCGCGTGGCGCGTATTTTGCTGGCCCCCACCCCACCCCCCCCCGCCGCGGGCTGCAGCGTAATCGGAGCCGCAAGCCCGGGGCTAAATCGGGATCATTTGCGATCCGCCGCGGTGGGCTGGAGCTCACGAATGACCTCGATGGGGGCCACGTGAGCCTCGGAGGGAGCCGGTCCGGGCAGGTCCTCGACCCTCTCGAGCGCGTATTCGACCGCTCGCTCGAGCTTATCGGTCGCGACGTGGATGGCCTCGGTCAGCGTCGAGGCCTCGTGACTCACCGCGACCGGCCTCATGCCGCCGAGACGGGCCTCCATGAGGCAGCGCTTGTCGCGCTCACCGAGCTGGCGGCTGTTCAGATCGTCGAGCTGGACCTCGACACGCGCGATACGCCCCGCGAAGCGCTCGAGCCGGCCCTCGATCAGGCCTTGCACGCGCTCCGTCAGATCCCCTCCGCCCACCGAGTTGACCAACACCTGCATACCGGGCCTGGACGCAAGGATTATGCCGGCCCAGAGGCCGCAGCGGCGTCCCTCTGCGCAGCCGCCGCGGTGGCCAGCGCCGCCACGAGGCTGTCCTCGAGTAGCCGCCACTTGCCGGCGCGAAGATCGCGCGGCAGCTCGATCGGCCCGTAACGGATGCGCAGCAGCCGGCTGACGCCGTAACCCACGGCCTCCCACATGCGGCGCACTTCCCGGTTGCGTCCTTCGTGGAGCACCAGCCGATACGAGGCGTTCTGCGCCTCGCCGCGCTCCGAATTCTCTTCGACCACCCGATCGAATGCCGCCGGCCCGTCTTCCAGGGGAATCCCGCGCAGGAGCTTGCGGAGGGTGGCGTCGTCCGGCCGGCCCCGGACCCGCACCAGGTACTCGCGCTCGATGCAGCTCGAGGGATGCATGAGGCGATGCGCGAGGTCGCCATCGGTGGTGAAGAGGAGAACACCCGATGTGTTGACGTCGAGTCGGCCGACGACGATCCAGCGGCCCTGCTGCAGCGGTGGCAGGTGGTCAAAGACGGTGGGCCGGCCCTGCGGGTCCCGCCGTGTCGTCACCTCGCCGACCGGCTTGTGATAGAGCAGGACCTGACGCGCAGCCGGCCGCGGCGGGCCGAGCTCCAGCTTGCGGCCGTCGAGGTGAATCTCATCGCCTGGGTCGGCGCGATCACCGAGCTTCGCGATATGCCCGCCCACGGTCAGGCGGCCTTCGCTGATCCATTGCTCGACCTGGCGGCGCGAGCCCAGGCCGGCGGTGGCAAGCAGCTTTTGCAGCCTTATGGTCACGGGCAATTATAATCCGAAGGTCTCAACAGATAGCTCTCCGGTGCTTGTGGGCCCATGGCGGCGAGGGTAGAAGGTCACCTCAGCAAGCCCCTACGGAGCCCGGCCGAACCCAAAATGGCGACCCCCATGCCGCAACCCGAGCAGCGCGAGCCTGATGCCAGGCGCTACGCGACATTGTCCGACCCTTTCCCGATGTGGCGGGGGGACGTGCTGCATGGCGCACAGATCGCCTACGAGACCTGGGGACGGCTCAACGCCGCGCGCGACAATGCGCTGCTCCTTTTCACGGGGCTCTCACCCTCCGCCCATGCCGCGTCCTCTGCGGAAGACCCTCGCGACGGCTGGTGGCAACGCATGGTGGGACCGGGGCTGGCGATCGACACCGACCAACTCTTCGTGGTGTGCGTGAACTCCCTCGGCAGTTGCTTCGGATCGAGCGGCCCCGCCTCGATCGACCCTGCCACCGGACGGCCGTACCGGCTGACTTTCCCCGATCTTTCGCTGGAGGACATCGCGCGCGGCGGGTACGAGGTCGTGCGCTCGCTGGGAATCCAGCGGGTCGATACGGTCATGGGCCCCTCGCTCGGCGGCATGGTGGTGTTGGCCTACGCCGCCCTTTTTCCCGGCGCCGCTCGGCGCCTGGTCAGCATCTCCGGCACGCTGGCCGCCTCACCCTTCGCCATCGCCTTGCGCTCCATTCAACGCGAGGCCATCACGGGTGACCCGGACTGGCGGAATGGCAACTACGCGTCCGACCGGCCGCCGCGCACCGGAATGAGCCTGGCCCGCAAGCTGGGGACGGTCACCTACCGCTCCGCCGCGGAGTGGCAGCAACGCTTCGACCGCCAGCCGGCCAGGCCCGACCACGAGCATAACGGGCCGTTCACCGCGGAGTTCGCCGTCCAGGGATACCTCGAGTCCCAGGCACGGCGCTGGGTAACCGCCTTCGACGCCAACTGCTACCTCTATCTGTCACGGGCGATGGACCGCTTCGAGCTCGCCGCCCACGGGGACGCGGTGACCGTGCTGGGCAGGGCCGGCCTGGAGCAGGCGCTGGTCATCGGGGTGGAGTCGGATCTGCTCTTTTCAATAACGGAGCAACGGGCCGTGTCCGAGGCGCTGCGGACCGCCGGCGCCACCACGCGGTTCGCGCCTCTGAAGTGCATCGAGGGGCATGACTCCTTCCTCCTGGACATCGAGCGCTTCGGGCGGGAAATCAAGGCATTCCTGGGTTAGGGGCGCCACGGGCCGAATCCCGCGACTCAGCGCGCCAATACGTCAAGTCGCCTCGCGGTACTGTCAGGTTGGCGCTTTCTCTCTTGATTAAGTTCAACCGGCATGCTCTCTCTATACGGTCAAGGCATAATGGTTCCGTTCGCGACCTACAAAAAGCCAAGATTCCGCGAGGACATAGTGGAACGCCGCCTGCATACAAGGCATCGAGCCCGGACAACCGTCTACATCACCGTTCCCGGCGGCTGCCGCAAGCTCTGCAAAGCCGTGAATCTGAGCGCCACCGGTGTGTTCATCGAGACGACCAACCTCGGACTGCGCAAGGGCCAGACCGTCGTACTCTCCTTCGCGATCAATCTCGGCGCCATCACCAAGCTGCATCGGCGCACGGCGGTGGTCGCGCACGTCTCGCGCGGCGGTACCGGCCTCATGATGGAAAGCTACGCCGCCGCCCGCGCGGTTTGACTCGGACAGCTCGATTCCTGGCACTCTAGCTGCTGGCGCGGCCGGAGATGACATCTTGGCGAACGAGCAGACAAACCCGGATAAGACGCTCGCGGCGGTCGCGGAATCGCGGCGTGAGCTCGAGTCACTGACTTACACCATTGCCCACGACCTGCGGGCGCCGCTGCGCTCCATCGAGGGGTTCGCTCGCGCGCTGAGTGAGGATTACAGCGCGGGACTGGACGAAGACGGCCGCCGCTACCTGCAGCATGTGCTGGATGCGTCGCAGCGGATGTCGGTCATGCTCGAGGGCCTTCTTGGCTTCGCGCGCATACAGCGAGCCGAATTACATTTGGTAACACTCCAGCTGGGGAGCGTCGTCCGTGGCATTGTCGATCGGCTCCAGGCGGCGGAGCCGACGCGACCGGTCGAGGTGGCGATCGCCGAGAACCTCACGGCCGATGCGGATTCGGCGCTGCTCACCACGGCACTCGAAGCGCTCCTGCAAAACTCGTGGAAGTTCACCCGCGGCCGTGAACCCGCGCGGATCGAGATCGGGGTGCAACCCGCCCACCCGCCGGTCTATTTCGTGCGTGACAACGGCGCGGGCTTCGACATGCGCTACGCCGATAAACTCTTCAATCCGTTCCAGCGCCTGCACTCCGAACGGGAGTTCCAAGGGGTAGGCATCGGACTGGCGACGGCGCAGCGTGTCATTCGCCGCCATGGCGGGCGCATTTGGGCAGAGGCGGCGCCCGATGGCGGGGCGACTTTCTACTTCACCCTGGAGGAGCCTAGCGGGTGAGATTCTTGGCCATCGGCACGAACTCGATCGTGACGCCTGGCCCGACCGGATAATGGATCCTTTCTCCCGGAACGTAGCCGCGCGCCTCGTAGAGTCTCTTACCTGGGAGCGTCGCCATCATTTCCGCGCGCCGAAAGCCGTAGCGGCGCGCCTCCTCCTCGCAACGCTCGAGGATGGCGCTCCCGACCCCGCGACGGGCCGCCGCAGGATCCACGAAAAAGGCGCGAATCGCGGCGGCATCGGTGCTCGGATCGAGGGTGCTGGCATCGCGATCCGCGCGCGCATCGCCGCCAAAGAGCGTGCGCCGATAGCTCCAGCCGCCGCAGCCGAGAAGCTGGCCGTCGCTCTCCACCACGAAAAAAGTCCCGTCGGCGATCAACTGACTATCGAGGCCGAAGGCGCCCTTGAGCGCGCCCTCGATCTGGTCCGCGGAGTAGTCCTCGGCGCCCAGCGCGCGAATGGACCTCGCGATCAATTCCCGGATCTCCGCGGAGTCCGCCGCAGTCGCCTGACGAAGAAGCCACGTCATAGAGATCGGTTCTCCTGCCTGGTAATCATTGCAGCGCGCGCCGGCTCCCCGGCCGGGCAACGTGAGCGACCTGCAGGATTATGGGCTAAAACCAGCCCTTGGACCTAGTTGCCGTACTGGTGGAGCGTCGTGATCCTGACGACCTGCCCATTGACGAAGCGGATATTCACCAGGAGCTGGTTCGGCCCCCGGTTGTAGGTCCATGTTTCGACGGGAACCGCGCCGCCCACGGTTTGCGACGGACTGCCGTGGTCACCGCCTACGGTGGTCGCACTCACTTTGACGCCCTGCTGCACCGTGGCCGGGGAGCCGCAGAGCGCCTTGACGGCCGCCATGGAATCGCCGACCTCAACCAGCCCGTTGCCACAACGCATCGTGTCCGCCCACGCGTACCGGGCGGCGATGAGACAGAGAGCGGCGGGGAGGCAGGCTTGCAATCTTCGATGCTGCATGCGCACGTCACTTACCTCCCGATGACAAGCGGGCCGCCCCTGTCGCGCACAGCAGGCGGCCCGCAAACTTTACCGCGACTACTTCCCGAAGTTGTAGGTCACATCCATGCCGTACGTGACCGGCTGATTCACGATGTAGCGCGTGAACTGCGGCGACGCCAGATTGATCTGCGGCAGCGGATCGAGCAGCACCTGGTTGTTCGCCGCGTTGTCGACGAAGAAGGCCAGGCTCCATCGGTCCGCGCGAATCCCCGCGCGCAGATCCAGGATGCCATAGGACTGCAGATTGATCTCGGTCTGGTTGATGTTGTTGAGATAGACCGTGACGCCGTACGGCAGGTCGTACCGCGAGCCGACATAGCTGTAGGTGACATTGCCGAAGAACGACAGCGCATCACTCAGAGCCTGGTTGTAGTTGATCGACGCCGAGCCGGTGACCTTCGGCGTATCCGGCACGCCGTAACCGCTGGGTATGCCGTCGATGGCGCTGTCGGTCAGGAACTTGGTGTGGGTATAGCCCCAATCCGTCGAGAAATCGAAGCCATAGCCGAGATTGACCCGGAACTCCGCCTCGAGGCCGTAGATGTTGGCGTCAGCGCCGTTAACCGTGAAGCCGAAGCCGGCGATGTTGGTCGAGATCTGCGGGTCCATCCAGCGCTCGAAATACCCCGTCAGGTTGAGCATGGCGCGGTCGTTCCACAGCTCGTTCTTGGATCCGATCTCGTAGTCCCACACGGAATCGGATTTGAACTGCGGTACGCCCTGCGAGTTGACATTGGGGAAATTGGCGAGCGAGGTGAACCAGTGGCCGGCGCTGCTCGCGGTCGACGACAACTTGGTCTGCAGGCCGCACTGCTGCAGATCGAGCAGCGAAGAGGGGGCTCCGCACGAGGCCGCTGTCTCCGGATGGTCATAGCCGACGAACGGCTGGTCCGTGCCGCCCAGGCGGAAGCCCTTGGCGATCGTCGCGTACACCATGTGATCCCTGTCGATCTGCCAAGTCAGATTGAAGCGCGGATTGGTTCCATTGGCGCTGCCCCCGGCATTGGTGTTGAAGGGCGCCAGGTTTCCGGCCACCGTCGGGGCGCCGCTCAGCAGGTTATTGAAGCCTAGCGGCGTGAAATCACCCCACTCCGTGTTGTCCTGGGAGTACGAGTAGTGGTAGTAGCGTGCTCCGGCGCTGGCGGTGATGCCCTGCGGGAACGTCCAGGAGATATTGCCGAAAGCCGCGTTCTGCAGGATGTCCTGCGGCATGTAGTCGACGTAGACGTTGGAGACGGGGCCGGCCTGCGGATTGATCGACCACATGTCCCAGTCCGATTGCAGGTCCTGATAGTAATAGCCCGCCAGCCACTGCAACGGTCCTGAACCCGTGGAGGCGACGCGGAGCTCTTGGCTGAACTGCCTGGTGTAATCCCGCTCCTCGACTCCCGGGCCGAACGGGCCGGGACCCGTCGGCCCCACACCGCCGGCGGAGGTATCGTATGGGAAAGACTCGCCGGATGAGCCGAGACCCGCCGAGCCGTCGTTTTCCTCGGTTCCGTCCTGCGTCACCAGGGAATTATTCGACCACAGCGCGGTGATCGAGCTGAGGCCGATGTCCGGCGTCAGCGCGTATTCGACCTTCAAGCTGCCCAACGTGAAGCGATCCCATTGCGGCTCGCTGGTCTGATAGATCTCAAAGTGTCCCGCCTGGCTCGGGTAGGTGGGATTGGTCGGCGAGCCATCGACGTCCACCGCGTTGGGCGCGGCGCTATTGCCCTGTTGCCACATGATCATCGGTGTGATCTTGAGCTCGTCGGTGGGCTGCCAGAGAAGGGTCGCGCGGACCGTGTCGCTGGTCGAAGAGTTCACGCCCGTCGTGGTCGACAGGAGCGGTGCCGTGTAGAAATTGCTGGGTCGGCCGCAGGGGGAGCCATTCGGGCAGGTGTCCGTCTGCACCGCGCCGTCGGCGAGCACATATTGGTTGAGCCAACCGCTTTGCGAGGATGCGGAACCGACCAGCCTCAGAGCCGCCGTCGATCCGAACGGCAGGTTGACCATGCCGTTCTGCGCGAAGTTGATGCTGCCGCCGGAGCCGGTGTCGGAGACGGTCGTCTCGCCGGAGGCGTCGAAAGTGTTGAGCTCCGGGGCCGCCGGAATGAGCCGCACTGTTCCGCCCATGGAGCTCGATCCATACAGGGTTCCCTGCGGTCCGTGCAGGACCTCGACCCGATCCAGATCATACAGGTTGGGATCGATGATGACCTTGCCGAGCTGCTCCGAGGCGGGAGAGGACAGCGGAACTTCGTCCAGGTACACGCCGACCATCGAGGTGTTGCCGCCCGAAGAATTCAGACCACGCATCTCGTACTCGGTCTGATTGGGGCCAGAGGTACGCATCGCGAGATCCGGGATGCCCTGCGACAGAGTGTTGAAATCCGTCACGCCGCGATCGGCGATGTTGGCGGCGGTGAGCACCGTCATGCTGATCGGCGTGTCCTGCGCCAGCGTCTTGCGCTTCGTGGCGGTGACCACCACCGTGGCCAGCTGATCGGCGGACGCCGTTGCTTCGGTCGTGGGTGCGGCTGCCGCCGGCCCGGATTGCTGATCGGCCCACGCGATGCCGGCGAGACTGCTTGCGAGCGCGGATGCGACAGCGACGGAGACCAGGTGAATTTTTCGGTTCATTTGTAGACCCTGATATGACGTGGAATGGGCGGCGGGACCGGGACCAGGCGGTCATGTGGCCCATGAGTGGCGGGGAAGATAGCCTATTAGCTTGGCAATTTCATCAATCGTGGCGCGCGCGCAACGTTTGCTCGCTGCAGGCTTACGGTGCAAGCGAGTGACCGGGAGCCGCTTTGAGCGGCACCCAGGCTCGACGTCATCGTGTCTGGCCCAACCGGCCCGGTGGCGCTCAGAACCCGCCGAAGTAGCTCTCCACCGCATAGAGGCAGAACGGGGGCACCAACCCCGCATGGTAGTCGGTGAGCACCGCGGTCTGCCCGCCGTTCGCAGCCACCGCCGCCTTAGCGGCCGCGAAGCCATCCTTGACGGCGGCGTAAGGGTCGTTGGGGCCAACCGCCGAATCGACATCAAGCACCGTGACCTGCGCGCTCGGTGCATGCACGGCCCAGTAGTCCTGCATGAGCAGCGTATTGAAGTAGAACACGGTCGGATCGTTGTCGCCGCCGCAGAGGAGCACAGGGACCGAGGGGTTGAAGTTGCGCAGGTCGTTCTTCGCCAGGTCCTGTCGCAAGGTATTGTCCGCGTTCGCGGGCGGCACATCCGTCGTCGTCGTGGGAAAGCCACCGTCCGGATTGGCTGCCTCATCCTGGAGATAGCTCAGGCGATAGGTGTTGATCACCAGCGGGCTCGGGCCGAAGCCCAGAGCGAATACCGGCGCGAGATTCGCGGGCGTGGTTGCGGGCGTGATGGCGGCGTATTGCGGAGCCGGCGGCGTGTTGCTGAAGATCGCGTTCTCGGGGAGCAGGCCCTGCGCATAGAGCTCGGAGTCCGTGGTCGTGCTCGGCAGCAGCGAGCCGATATTGGTGGCGTACTGCGGCGAGAAGATATCCGTGGCGTTGGTATAGAGATTGCCGTATGAGTGCTGGTAGGAGTCGGTGACCAACGTGAAGTTGAGTACCGCGCTCCCATTCGGCTCACCCATGAAGATCGCGTCTCCGAAGGCGGAAAGCGCGTAGGGTCCCGACATCGGACCGGCGGCCGTGACGGCTATTCCGGCCGTCTGCATGGCGCTCAAGGTCGCCAGCGCCACGTAACCGCCCTGCGAATACCCTGTGAGGAAGAGCTTGCTGCTGGCGCTTGCTCCCAGGCCCGGCAAGGCGCTGCGCGCCGCGGTCAAGGCATCGATCATGTCCTGCGACTGCTGAGCGGCCACCAGATAGGGGTGATAGGAGAGGGTCGAGGTGTCATACCCCGCGTAGTTCGGGGCGACCACGATATATCCCCGGGCCGCGAACACCGTCGCCATCAGCACCGCTTCGTCGTTGACGTCGCCCGTCGGGCCCGTCAGATCGGCGATGTCGTAGGACTTGTCCGGCGAAGTGCCGTGCGCATAGAGCACCACGGGCAGCGGTCCCTGGCAGGACGGATCGGTTCCGCTGGGCACCATCAGGGCCCCCGAGGCGGTGGTGGCCTCACCCTGCCCACCGACGGTCTCGTATTCCAGGTGATAGACGGTAACCGTGCATGCCGGAGTGAAGACGAGCTTGAGGAGCTGCGCGGCATCGCTGTCCCCACCCAGCAGGGAGAGCAGGTCGGACGCCGAATAGGAGCCGGTCTGGGTCGGCGGGCTCTGCAGAAGCTGTCCGGGTTGCGGAGTCGTGGACTGCGGCGGGCTCGAAGCGCCGGTGTTGCTGTTTCCGCCACAAGCCGCGAGCAGGACCGCGGCCGCGCTGGCTGCGAGGATCTGAATGGGGCGAACCATGGGAACCCTCCTCCCGGGCACGCGGGGTGTGCAGCCCCCATTAGAATTCGCGAGAGCCGCGGAAGTTCGGCGGAATCAGCCTTTGCGGGCGAGCTCCGCCAGGGCGGCTCGCAGCTCCTTCAGCCGTGGCGGCTTGTTGAGGACACGATCGACGTGCGGTGGCACGTCGTTCTCCGCCATGAGCCGCTGGCCCCATCCGGTGAGCAGCACTACGGGCGTGTTGGGCGACGCCGCCTTGACCGCGGCTGCGACCCGTCTTCCATCCACGTACGGCATGCCGAGGTCGGTGATCACGAGCTCGAACGCCTCGCCGTTTGTCCGTGCCGCCTCGAACGTATCAATGCCCGCCTGTCCGCCCTCGGCCGCCGTGACCCGGTGAGCGTCGCCGCGCAAGGTTTCGCGCAGGGATTCGATGATGAGAGGATCGTCGTCCACGATCAGAATGCGCATCGGCTGCACCGGCAAGCCGAGCGCGAGCTGCTTTATCGTCCCTTCGTCCGCACCCGGCGCGGCGGGGAACACGAGCCGGACCGTGGTGCCTTCACCCGGCGCGCTGTCGATCTCGAGCTCCGCCCGATGACGCTGGACCATGCCGTATACCATGGCGAGGCCCATTCCCGTACCCCGCTCGCCCTTGGTGGTGAAGAAAGGCTCGAGACAGCGCCGCCGGGTTTCGGGGTCCATGCCGACGCCTGTGTCCGAGACCTCGACACAGACCATCTCAGTCGGCGCGTCCGTCTCAGCCGCCTCCTTGGCTCGCCGCATCACATTCTTCGTTCGCACGGTGAGCGTTCCGCCATCGGCCATTGCGTCGGCAGCGTTGAAAATGAGATTGGTGAGGGCGTCACGGATCTCGTTCTCGGCCCCCATGATCGCGACCGGGGGACGCGCCAAGTCCGTCTGCAGATCGATGACCGCACCGCGCTCCTGCGGCAGATCCCGCCAGCGCGCCTGCGTCAGCTCGACCACCCCGCTGACGACACGATCGAGCTCGACCCTCGCCAGAGCCGCGTGGCCATCCTGCGGACGATAGAACTCGCGCATGCGGCTCACAGTCCGTGCCACATCGTGAATCGCCGTTTGGATGGTCGTCAGGTAAGAGCGCGCGCGCGCGCTCAGTGTGGGCTCGCGCTCGAGTAGCGACTCGGTGTAGAGCGCGATCGGAGAGATAGCGTTGTTGATGTCGTGCGCGACGCCGCTGGCCATCTGTCCCAGTGCGCGCAGCCGCTCCTGCTGCACCACGGCCTCCTGGCTCTGGCGCAACTCCTCGTAGGCATGCTGCAGCGCGTCGTAGAGCTGCGCCTGGTGGGCGGCCAGCGCGACATGCTCACTCAGCTGCCGCAGGAACTCGCAGTCGCCGCTGCTGAAGGACTGCGGCTCACGGCGCGCGGCCACGAGGACACCGAAGACTCTGCTCTCGGCACGCAGGGGCGCCACCACCAGGGCGCGCAGTCCGCCCTTCGCCAGGGTGCCGGGGAACGGATACGCGCTCGCCGCGATGTCGGGCTCGTAGACTAACTCGCCGTGCACACAGCGACTCAAGCCGTTGCGGTCGACGGGCACCCGCGCATTCTCTGTCAGCGCCAGCTCCAGCGCCGTGTCCCGGCTGCGCGTGCCGACGCTCGTGACAGTCAGTATTTGCTCGTGAGGGTCGTAGAGACAGATGCACCCGAAGTCGACGGGCACGTCCTCCTCCAGATGCCGGATCACCACCTGGAAGATGCTGGTCAGATCCTGGCGCTCACCCACCGCGCGGGTGATCCGGTGCAGCAGATCGAGGCGGGAGAGCTGTCGTTGCAGCTTCGTCCCGAATGCCTTGCGCTCGGTGATGTCGGTGGTGAGCTGATCCAACATGTGGTTGAAGGCATCCGTCAGGGCGCCCAGCTCGTCATTGCCGAACTTGGGGGCCCGCACCGAGTAGTCCCGTTTCTCCGAGACCGCGAGCGCGGCGCGCCCGAGCGTCTGCACCGGCCTGGAGATCTGCTGCTGCAACGAGCGCCCGAGAAGATACGCGACCAGCATCGCGAAGGCGGTCATGCCCGCGGCAATCAGCGCGTAAAGGGCGATTTCGCGGTGCAGCGAAGCCAGATTCCAACGCAGATAGAGCGTACCCAGTCGCGTGTTGCCGCCCTGGCGGATCGGCAGATAGTAGATCAGTGTGCCCGCGTCGAAGCGCACACCGTCCCGTTCCGGATGCGTCGGGAAGGCTGTCGGCGGCGCATGGGCCGGATAATGCGCAAAGAGCGCGCCGCCAGCGTCGTATACCGCGGCGAGCGTGACGCGCCCCTCCGCGTGCAGTGCGGCAAGGACGTCAGTCTCGTCGGCGGCGTTGTCGAAAGCGACCGCCGCCGTGCTGTTGTTTGCTATTACCTCGCCGAGAGTCTGCACGGTATGCCGCGCGACGACGCGATAGCTCTCGTATTGATATAGGATGAAGGCCGCGCAGGTGAGCGCGAGTACCGCGCCGCTCGTCACCAGCAGCATCATCATGAGCTTGCGGCGGATGGGCAGGTTGCGCAGCGCCACGACTAACCCTCCCCTGGCCCGGCGGGAGCCGCGGCGCCCAGCAGCTTCGAGCTCAGCTTGAGACCGGCGGCCTGCGCCGCCTGCGGGTTGATGCGCAACCGCACGTGCTGAGCGATCAGCACGAAGCTGATCATGCCGCCGCTCCGCACGAAGTGATCGAGATTGCTCACCGTGAGCACCTTGTGCCCCTTGAGCGAGCTGAGGATCTGCGGCAGTTGCGGCGCTTCCGACGAGCTGATGTAGAGAATGTGACAGCCGGTCGCATCCGTGAGGCTCTTCAGACGGCGCACGACGACTGGCCGCCCATTCACACGCTCGCCGGCGACCGCCTGATCGAGCGAGCCATCGAAAGGATCAGCGCCCAGCACGCCGATCACGATCGGGGAGCTCTGGTCGGCGAAGGATCCGGGAGGCCAGTCGACGAACTGCGAGAAATAGAAGAGAAATACGGCCTCGACCTGCTGCGCCGTGGGCGCGGCGGGCGCCGCGGGCGCGCGCCCGCCGAGCAGGCTCGCGGCGATGAGCAGCGCCACCGCTGTGGCCCGAATGTGGGCTCTCAGAGATCCCATGTCAGCCGCCCGAAGACGCTGCGCTTGATAGCGCTGCGCTCGTAGGGTGCGCCGAACTCCACGTGGCTGGCGTGGAGCACGCTGTCTCCCTCGAGCGAGAGGGTGAGATGCGCCGTGGCATGCCAGATCGCGTTGAGATCGAGCTCCTGATACCCGGGATCGCCGGTGCCGTTGACAATCTCAGGCAGCGTTTCGACCGCCGACAGCACGCGCAGACCGCCGTAAACCTCCACATTGTGCGGCAGATCGAAATAGGACTGCACGCCGGCCTGGTTGCGGGGGGTCGAGCCGGCGTAGAAGCGGTTGCGGTTGAGGTCCTCACCCAGCGGCGTCAGGCTCATTTGCATATAGGAATAGTTGACCGAGAGCCGCCACCAGTCGACCGGTGAGTACAGGGCGAGACCCTCGAGCCCCGTCGCATGGCCATCGATGAGGTTCTCGGTAAGCAGCGGGTAGATGGTCTGGCCGGTCGCGGCATCGAGGTACGGCGTGCCGAGCTCGAGCGAGGCGAGCCCGGTGTAGCGGTTGCGGAACGCCGCCAGATCGAGCGAGAGATCGGTCAGCGGCCGCCAGCGGTATCCGAGCTCGAAGGCGAGCACCTGCTCGGCGTGGAAGTCACGGTTGCCGAGCAACACGACCACCGGGTTCCCGGCCGGATTGGTGGCATCGATGTCCTCATCCTGCTCGATGCGTGTCGGCACCCTGACGGCTCGAGAGACTGAACTCCAGAGCGTCTGTGTGTCCGTGAGGTCCCAGGCCACCCGCACGCTCGGCTGCACCTCGAAGCCGCTGAAGTCGTTGTGCTCGAGCTTGGTGCCGAGCGTCAGTCGCACGGCGTGAGGCAAAGAGACCTCATCCTGTACGAAGCCGCTGGCGAGATTGTAGCGGGAGTCCGCGGGATTCAGCGCGATGAGTCCCTTGCCATGAGTCATGTCGTACATGGTCCGGCCGGTGAGCCCCCAAGTGATCGTCTGGTCGCTGCCGAGCGGCAGATGCTCCAGGAAATCGAGGTCGAGGGTGCCGAGGTCGTCGGTGAAGGTGGGATCGTCGCGGTGCGTGTAGTCGTAGTAGACGCGCACCTCGTAGTCGGAATCATCGCTCATCGTGTGTTGCCAGTGTGCCAGGACGTTGCCGCCGCCGACACCCGCCACCAGTGGCGGTACCGGCCCAGGCCGGCCGATGATGTTGACCGCCGGGCTCACCTGCCCGATACGGCCGTCGTAGGCGTCCCCCTGAACGGTGAACACATCCGCCGAATCGGCTTTCCAGTCCGTGCGAAAGCCGACGTGCCCGAGATCCCATCCGTCCGAGCTCGCGCCCGCGGGGTAGTCCTCGGGGGCGTCATTCTGATACTTCGCGAACACGCGGTAGTACAGCTGATCACCGGTCTCGCCGCCGTACTGTGCCGCCGCCAGCGAGTTCACCGCGGAACCACCCCCGAGCTCGGCCCAACCGCCCTGTGTGTCCTCGGCGCTCTTGGTGATGATGTTGATGACGCCGTTGACCGCATTGGAACCCCACAGCGCCGCGCCGGGGCCGCGAACCACCTCGATGCGGTCGATGTCCGGCATGAGGTAATCCTGTACATCCCAGAACACGCCGGAGAAGAGCGGGGTGTAGATATTGCGCCCATCGCTCAACACGAGCAGATCCGGGGAGTTCGCGCTCGCGAAGCCGCGCGAGCTGACGGCCCACTGGCTCGCGGTCAGCTGCGCGACGTTGATGCCGGGAACGTAGCGGATCGCTTCCGGGACATTCATGGCGCCGGAACTGACGATCTGCCCGCTCGTGACGACGGCGACGGCGGCGGCGGAGCGCGCCAGCCGCTGCGGAGCGCGGGTCACGGAGGTCACCATGACGTTGGTGAGCTGCTCGATGCTGAGCTGCTTGAGCTGGTTGACCTGATTGGCGGCGAGCTGCTGCGCGTGCAGCAGCGGGGAGGCGGCAGCGATCAAGCCCACGACGAGCACCGCGCGCAGCGCGAGTGTGATGGGCCGATGCCCGCGAGTCGAGGTAGAGAGCGTCATGGGTTCCCCGCTGCGATCCTATGCTTCGCCAGTGGGCTCCATGCGAAGCGCTCTGACGATACTATGGCAAGCTGCCGGGTCTGTTCGCAACGTTGTGACTTGCGTCTCATCGCGGGGACAACACCGCGAGGCGCGTCCAGGTCCGAAAATGGCTAGTTCGTCGGGGCGACGCGGCGTATCGTGGCTCCCATGCAAGAGACGCTGCCATTCGATCCGACGGTGCTGGAGCGAGCGCGGCTGAGCCGCGACCCGCGCTTCGACGGCAAATTTTTCATCGCCGTGACTTCGACGGGCATCTACTGCCGTCCCATCTGTCCCGCCTCGCCTTCCCCCCGCAGAGGCAACGTCCGCTATTTCGTCTCCGCCGCGGCAGCGGCCGAAGCTGGATTCCGGCCATGCCTGCGTTGCCGTCCGGAGGCGGCCCCCGGCACACCGGCGTGGCTCGGCACGTCCGCGGTCGTGCGACGGGCGCTACGCCTCATCAATGAGGGCGCGCTCGATGAGGTCAGTGTCGGTGAATTCGCCACCCGTGTCGGTGTCGGCGCGCGGCACCTCGATCGGCTCTTCCTGCAGCACGTCGGCGCCTCACCACTCGCGGTCGCGCAGACGCGCCGGCTGCATTTCGCCAAGCGGCTGATCGATGAGAGCGATCTGCCGATGACGCAGATTGCGCTCGCCGCCGGATTCGGCAGTCTGCGCCGCTTCAACGATGCGTTCCGCAACGCCTATCAGCGGCCGCCGCGGGAGTTGCGCCGCGCGCGCCGCGAACTGCCGGCCCGTGGCACGGGCGATGAGGTGTCGCTCGCGCTCTCCTACCGGCCCCCTTACGACTGGGATCACCTGCGCGATTTCCTCGCGCTGCGCGCGACGCCGGGCGTGGAGCGGGTGGATGAGCACGGCTATGGCCGGCTGATTCGCACCGATGCCAGTCATGCCGTGATCCAGGTGCGGCCGCTGGCGGGCAAGGATGCGCTGCAGCTTCGCGTCCAGGGGGCGCCTGCCGCGGCGCTCTTCCAGATCGCCACGGCCGCGCGGCGCGTGTTCGATCTCGCCGCCGATCCGGCGCTTCTCGCCGCGGGATTTGAATCGGATCCGCTGCTGCGTCCGCTGGTGCGCCGCCGGCCCGGCATACGCATTCCGGGCACCTGGGACGCATTCGAGTGCGCGGTGCGCGCCGTGTTGGGTCAACAGGTCACCGTGGCGGCCGCGCGCACTCTGGCCGGGCGCCTCGTCCAGCGCATCGGCGAGTCAGTGACGACCGCGGTAACCGGACTCGACCGCCTATTCCCAACACCGCGGGCGCTCGCGGCCGCGAATCTGGACGGGCTGGGGCTCACCGGCGCGCGGATCGCCGCGCTCAAGGCGCTGGGGCTCGCCGTGGCCGAGGGCCGGGTCACATTCGACCGCCCCGCCGAGGAGGTCGTCGCGAGCCTGGTGGAGCTACCGGGCTTCGGCGAATGGACCGCGCAGTACATTGCGCTGCGCGCGCTGGGCGAGCCCGATGCCTTCCTGACCGCGGACCTGATCGTGCGGCGCATGGCGGCCGCGGGCGGCGCACCGCTGACATTGAAAGAGTTGGAACGCCGCGCCGATGCCTGGCGTCCCTGGCGCGGTTATGCGGTCATGCACCTCTGGTGCGCGGCCGGCGACCCGCAACATCGTGGAGAGGCTAAATGAAAACGACAGCGATTTACTGGCACGAGATCGACTCACCGGTCGGCAGGCTGCTCCTCGCCGGTGACGGCGAAAGCCTCATCCAAGTGTGCTTCCAGGGCGGTCCACGTCCGCAGCAGCCGGCGGCGGATTGGATTGCCGCCGGTAAGCCGTTTCGCGGGGTGATCGCGCAGCTCGGCGAGTACTTCGCCGGCCAGCGGCGCCGGTTCGAGCTGCCGCTCGCGCCCCGGGGCACGGAATTTCAGCGGCGAGTCTGGCGCGCGCTGACGGAGATTCCCTACGGGAAGACCATTTCCTACGGCGAGCTCGCACGCGGCATAGACAAGCCGAACGCATCGCGCGCCGTCGGACTCGCGAACGGCGCGAATCCGTTGCCCATCATCGTGCCCTGCCACCGGGTGATCGGCGCCGACGGCAGCCTCACGGGATTCGGCGGCGGCCTGCCGATCAAGCGCACCCTGCTCGCGCTCGAGGGTGCGGGCGCAGAGGAGTCCGGGCCGCAGGCGGCGTTCAAATGGGCGGCTTCCCCGCGGCCTTCAGCCGCGCGTTGAGCTTGGACACGTCGACCGTCTCGAAACGCGTCCACTCCGCCATTGTGGCCGTCAACTTCCGCGACACCATCGCGTAAGAGGACACCGCATCGGGGCTCGGGTCCGCGTCCGCGCCGTCCACGGCTGACTCGAGATTGTCGAGATCGGCGGCAAGAGCCTGCAGGCTATCGGTCCGCACCGGGGGAACCGCCGGGAACGGGATGGCATGCGGGCGCGGACCGGAGATGTTGCTGGCCTTTGCCATCACGGCCGCCATTTGCCGGCGCGCAGCGCCGGCCTGCGCGAGTCTGTCGGCCAGGGTGTTGACGAGCATCGTCGCACGATCGAGCGCCGCCGACACCTGAGTCTGCTCGGCCTCCACCTCACGCGTCAGCTCGAACTCCCGCTCGAAGCCGGCTTGCGAGACCTTCACACGCGGATCGGCCACGACGGTGAGCGGTTGCCGGTAGTCGCGGCCAGCCACCGTCAGCTCGACCGTATAACGGCCAGGGGGCGCCCACGCTCCATCCTCGGACGGCCCTTGGGCTCCGGGCGCCGCCGGCTTCGGGTAACGCAGGTCCCACACGAACCGTTGCATGCCCGGGGCTGCAGACGGAACCGGCGTGGGGGGCACCCACTCCGGAGCGAACTCCAGCGTCGCCGGATTGGGGGCCGACACGTGCTCCGAGCTGCTGTATTGCCGCACGACTCCATTATTGGAGTCGCGGATCGTCACGACGACGGGGCCCTGCGCGGTGGCAGGCAACACGTAGTCGATGATCGCGCCGGCCGGCGGATTGGACGCCATCGGCTCATCTTTCGGCATTGGCGTTCCCGTGAAGGGCGCGACCCGCACGCGGATCGCGACGGCGGGCTTGAAGAGCGTGACAGCTCCGGACCCAACCTGATCCATCTGACGGAGCGAGCTGACGTCATCCATGATCCAGAACCCGCGCCCGTGCGTGGCGATCACGAGATCATCGCCATGCACATCGATATCGCGCACCGAGGTGATCGGCAGATTCTGCTGCAACGGCTGCCAACGCGCACCGTCATCGAAGGAGACGTAGATGCCAAACTCCGTGCCGGCATAGAGAAGTCCCGGCCGCACCGGGTCCTCGCGCACCACGTTGACGAAGCTGCCGCGCGGAATGCCCGAATCGATGCGCACCCAGCTCTTGCCGTCATCATTGGTACGGTAGATGTAGGGCGTATCGTCATCCAGGCGGTGGCGGTCGATCGCAAGATAGACCACTCCCTGCTGGAAGTGCGACGGCTCGATGCCACCGACTTTCGACCACGGCGTCAGCGCCGCGGGCGTCACTTGTACCCAGTGCGCGCCGCTATCCTCGGTGCGCCAGACCAGTCCGTCATCCGTCCCCACCCAGACGATGTTGGCGCTCAAGGGTGAGGGCGCGATGGAGTAGATCACGCCACGACGCTGACCGACGTGAAAGTCATCCGCGGCAGTCGTCGGGTCGAGATTCACCGGTATGTCGGCATTGTGCCGAGTGAGATCCGGGCTGATCAGCTTCCAATGCTCGCCACCGTCCTCCGTGCTGAAGAGCCGCTGGCTGCCGAAGTACAGCGTCTTACCGTCGCGCTTCGAGAAGGCGAGCGGCAACGTCCAGGTGCTACGGTAATGATCAAAAGGGTACGCGAGCGTGGGGTTGACATCCCGTGTCTGCGCGCTCTTGCGATCCAGCTTCTGGACGCTCGCGCCGCTGTCCGTCGCGTCGCCATAGACGATGTCCGGATCATCCGGATCGGGGGCGATCATGCCGTTCTCGCCTCCCGGGGTGACCTCGTGGAACTGCTCCATGGTGATGCCATCACCACTCGAGGTACTGCTGGGGACGGAGGCTGCGCCGGAATCCTGCTGCGAGCCATAGACCCAGTACGGGAAGCGGTTGTCCGTGCTGACGTGATAGATCTGCGCGGTGGGCTGGTTGTACCAGCTGCTCCAGGTCTTACCGCCATTGAGAGTGACCTGCGCGCCCTGGTCACTGCCTAGAATGCGCCGCTCGGTGTCGGTCGGGTCGATCCACAAGGCGTGGAAGTCGTCACCGGTCGGATCGCCCTTGAGCGCGATGAAATGCGCGCCGCCGTCCTGAGACTCGAGGACGATGGTATTCATGACATAGAGCCGGTCGGCGTTCCGTGGATCGGCCGTGGGCGCGCAGAAGTACCAGCCGCGGCCCCAGATCCGCGGGTCGGGCGAGACGTGGCGCCAGTTGCTGCCACCGTCATCCGATCGATAGAGGCCTCCCTGTTCCCGGGGGCCGTCGGCCAAGGCGTAGACCCGGTCAGGCGCGGCCGGCGAGACGGCGAGGCCCATGCGCCCGGGCGCGGTCAGGAAGCCGTGGCCGTGGACGCGGCTCCAGTGATCACCACCGTCGTGAGAGATGTAGAGCCCGCTGCCCGGTCCGTTGGACGGCGGATACACGTTCCACGGGGGCCGCCGCGTCTGCCACAGTGCGGCATAGATCGTCTGCGGATCGCCGGGCTTGAAGGCGAGGTCGGCGGCACCGGTGTCGGCATTCGTGTAGAGGATCTTGGTCCAGTGCTGTCCACCGTCACGCGAGCGAAAGACGCCGCGCTCCGTGTTGGGTCCATAGGGGTGCCCCAGTACGGCGACATACACCAGATCAGGATCATGAGGATCGACGAGGACGCGCGCGATCTCCCGCGAGTCGGTCAGGCCGATATGCGACCAATGCGCGCCCCCATCCGCGGACTTGTACATGCCATCGGCCTGCGCAATATCCGAGCGCATATCCGCCTCGCCCGTCCCGACATAGATCGTGCTTGGACGGGAGGGCGCGATCGCGATGGCACCGATGGAGCCCACCGGCTCGCGATCGAAGATCGGCTGCCAGGTCCGCCCGGCATCCTGCGTCGCCCAGACACCACCATCGACCGCGCCGAAGTAGAAGTGTCGGGTATCGCCCGGGATACCGGTCACGGCGAGCACACGCCCGCCGCGGAACGGACCGATGAGCCGCCACTGCAGCGACTGATAATCCGTAGGATCGACAGCGGTCGGACCGGCGGCGGCGCACGCCAGATTCGCCAGCGACCATCCGAGCAAGAGCCATGCAAGAGCGCGCATTCGCAAGGGCAAACTCCCGAGAAGCCCCACCATAGGCCGGGCTGAAGGGGCGCCACTTTAGCGCGCGGGTCGGGAGCGTGCTAGACGATGCCGATCGAGAAGAATGCGACGATGGCCAGAACCCTGGCCATGAGGCCGGGTCGGGCGAGATACAGCGCTCGCAGCAGCAGCATCAGTCTTCGCAACCGTCGCGGATCGGTCAGAGAGATCGGTGAGCGGACCACGGCATACTCCCGGTGGTGGAACTGGGAGCATTGGGCGCCTCGATCCGCGCCGACCTGAGGATGCAACGGTGTCGGGGCAATGAAGGATTGTGGCGAAAAGAGACGGACGATCCCTCAGGCATGACGCCCGTGCCGGGACTGGATCGCGGCACGGGCGTCACCGATGGACAGTGACAGTGGAGGAATCTAGAACAAATTGACGTGGACGCTTAGCACGGCGCCGGTCGCAACAGACGCGAGCACCGCGTTGTCGTCTACCCGGATCCAGGCGTAGCCCCGAGGCGGCGGACTGAGATGATAGACGGCGACATTCGGGATGACATACGCACCTGCGCGGTACGCCGGCGGGAGCCGGTCACCCTTGCGCCAAGTGTGCGCATAGTATCCGTGCGGCCGCACGTACCGGCCCGTGGCAAACCTGGCAGGCGCGCGATGGACCACCGCTCTATGATGCTGGACCACATGATGCTGGTCGTGATGGTCCTGGTCGTAGCCCTGCGGGGGATCGGCCAGCGCCAGGGATCCCACCGCCAGCGACAGCACCATCGCTCCCATGATTGTTCGCTTCATTTTTGAACACCCTCTACGTGAATGCGACTGCAGATTGCAGCAAGAGACTTGCCGAGAGACTGCCGCAAGGTACCTGAGCCCGAGCTGAACGGCACCTCCGGTTTGACTAAATCCACCTTCCGGTGGATTCTCGCGCGCCCGGCCCGGCTGTATCGTGCGGCCGCAGGGGTGGCGGGTCGCCGCCCGGGAGTCCAGCGATGCAATACAGTCTCCTCGGCAACACCGGCCTGACCGTCTCCCGCCTCGCCTTCGGCGCCATGACGTTCACCGCCGGCAACAAGGATATCGGCGCCGTCTACAAGGTGGGCGCGGACTTGGCGGGCGACCTCGTCGGCAGGGCCCTGGACGCCGGGATCAACTTCTTCGATACCGCCGACGGGTATGCTGGCGGCGAATCCGAAGCCATGCTGGGCGCGGCGCTCAAGCCTCACCGCGACCGGGTCGTCATCGCCACGAAGGTCGGTTTCCGCACCGGGCCCGCGTTGACGCGCGCCGGGCTCTCCCGCAGGCATATTCTCTGGTCGGTCGATCAGAGCCTCAAGCGACTCGGCACCGACTGGATCGACATCTACATCGCGCACCGCGAGGATCCCTACACGCCGATCGAGGAGACGCTCGCGGCGCTCGATGCCGTGGTACGCGCCGGCAAGGTCCGGTATCTCGGCTTCTCCAACTGGTCGGCATGGAGAGCGGCGGCCGCGCTCGAGGTCCAGAAGGCGAACGGCCTGGCGCCCTTCACCCACGGCCAGATGTACTACTCCCTCGTAGGCCGTGACGTCGAGCGCGACGTGATTCCCATGATGCGGCATTACGGGTTGGGGCTCACGGTCTGGAGCCCCCTGGCATTCGGCTTCCTGAGCGGAAAGTACACGCGCCAGACACTTTCCGACCCGAACAACCGCCTGTCGGGCTTCGACATCCTGCCCTTCGACAAGCAGCAGGGCTTCGAGCTCGTGGAACGGATGCGCGGCATCGCCGCCGCCCACGATGCCAGCGTCGCGCAGGTCGCGCTCGCGTGGCTGCTGGCGCGTCAGGGCGTGACCAGCGTCATCGTCGGCACCACCAAACTGAGCCAGCTCGATGACAACCTGAAGGCAGCGGCGGTCACGCTCAGCGCCGCGCAGATCGCCGAGCTCGACGCGGCCACGGCGCTGGCGCCCGTCTATCCAAACTTCTTCACTGACAACATCTCGTCCGATCGGCCGCTCGTCGCCGCGCTCGGCAACCAGACTCATCGATAGGAGCCGGGGACCGATGTCAGAGCTACCACTGGTCACACACCGCGGCGGCTGCCACTGCGGCCGAGTCAGGTTCGAGGTGCAGGCGCCGGCGCGAGCGCAGGTATCGGAGTGCAACTGCTCGATATGCAGCAAGGCAGGGTACCTGCACCTGATCGTGCGCGCCGAGCATTTCAAGCTGCTCTCCGGCGGCGACGCGCTCACCACCTACACCTTCAACACCGGCACGGCGAAGCATCTCTTCTGTTCGGTGTGCGGCGTCAAGTCCTTCTACGTCCCGCGCTCCCATCCCGACGGTTTCAGCATCAACGCCCGCTGCCTGGATCCCGGTACGCTCGCGGAGATGAGCGTCGACTCCGTCGACGGCCGGAAGTGGGAACAACACTACGCGCGCGGCCGCGGCGATTACGAGCGCTGAGCAGGCATGCCCGTCAGGGAGAAAATACGCGCCATCCGGACCCCCTTCTCCCCGGTAGCCGCCCACGGCAACGCTCGCTGAAACGTCCACATCAGGCGTTCCCAAGCCTGCACCTCCACATTCGTCGCGTCCGCGGCCGTCTTCGCCTCCAGCGAGAAATCGCCCGGCGCCTCCATGATGAGACAGAGGCGATTGCCGGTGCGGAAGAGCTCCAGACCCGTGAGACCCGAGCCGCCCAGTGCCGCCACGATGGCCGGCCAGATGCGGTCCGCCCGATGCCAGTCGGCGGCGTGTATGCTATTTTACTGGTAGAACTTTATTTCACCTATGGACCCAAGCGCAACTGCTTCGCGGCGACCGCTGCCTCGCGTCCCGCTTGCCGTGCCGACGTTCGGCTTCGGAGCCGCCGCCATCGGCAACCTCTACGCCGCCGTGACGGACGAGACGGCCTGCGCCGCCGTGGAGGAGGCCTACCGTCTCGGCATACGCCTTTTCGACACCGCGCCCTATTACGGCTACGGCCTCGCCGAGCAACGCCTGGGCGATGCCCTGGCCGCGCTCAACGCGCAGGACGTCGTGATCTCCACGAAGGTGGGACGACTGATAGAGCCGACTGCGCCGGGCGAGCGGTCCGATGACGGCTACGCCGTAAGCGGCAGGCGCGCGATATTCGATTATTCGCGCGACGGCATCATGCGCTCGTTCGAGTCGAGCCTGCGGCGGCTGCGGCGAGAATCTGTCGACATCCTGCTGCTGCACGATGTCGGCCGCGAGACGCACGGGCCACATCACCAGGAGATGCTGCAGCGCGCACTCGATGAGGCGCTGCCGGCGATGGCCGAGCTGAAAGCATCGGGCGCCTGCCGTGCCATCGGGATTGGCGTCAACGAGCGGAAAGCATGCCTCGAGGTCATGGCCGGCTTCGATCTCGATTGCATCCTGCTTGCCGGCCGCTACACGCTGCTCGAACAGCAGGCCGGCGCCGGAGTGCTGACGGAGGCCGCGCGCCGCGGGGTCGGCATCCTCGCCGGGGGTCCTTTCAACTCCGGCCTTCTGGCCGAGCCCGGGATGCCCGGCGCCACCTACAACTACCAGCCCGCGGACGAGCGCACGCTGCGGCGCGCGCGCGACATCTATGCGCTCTGCGCCGCGGAAGGCGTCGATGTCGGCGCCGCCGCGCTGCAATTTCCGCTGGCCCATGCGGCCGTCGTGTCGGTCATCGCCGGAATGCGCTCGCCGACGGAAGTCGCAAGCGCGGTCGCCCGGACCCGCGCGGTCATCCCTGCCTCCCTGTGGCGCAAGCTGCGAGAGTCGGGACTGTTGACTATCGATGCTCCTACGCCATGAAACCCGTCATTACCGATCTGCAGACCCGCGACATCCGTTTCCCGACATCGCGACAGCTCGACGGGTCGGACGCCATGAATCCCGACCCCGACTACTCGGCCGCTTACGTAACGCTGCGCACGAGCGACCCGCACGGCCTTTGCGGCCACGGATTCGTATTCACCATAGGTCGCGGCAATGACGTCCAGACGGCCGCGATCGGGGCGTTGCGCCACCTCGTCGTGGGCCGCGACGTGGACTCGGTGTTGTCGGATCTCGGTGACTTCGCCCGCAGTCTCACCCACGATTCGCACCTCCGCTGGCTCGGGCCCGAGAAAGGTGTGATTCACATGGCGATCGGTGCCGTCATCAACGCCGCCTGGGACATGGCGGCGCGTCGCGTGGGCAAACCCGTGTGGCGGCTGATCGCGGAGATGGCTCCACAGCAGATCGTCGATCTGATCGACTTCCGCTACATCAGCGATGCGCTCACACCGGGCGAGGCGCTGGCACTGCTGCAAGGGGCGGCTGCGGGCCGAATGGCGCGGATGGAGACGCTGCTTGCGCGCGGCTATCCCGCCTACACGACCTCACCCGGTTGGCTGGGCTACTCCGACGAGAAGCTCGCGCGGCTAGCAAAGGAAGCCGTTGCGGACGGGTTTCGTACGATCAAGATAAAGGTAGGGCGCGACCTCCCGGATGACATCCGCCGCTGCCGGGTCGCCCGGCAGGCGATCGGCCCGGGTGTCAGACTCGCCGTCGATGCCAACCAGCGCTGGGATGTGCCGGCCGCGATCACCTGGCTGCGGGCGCTCACGGACTTCGATGTCGCCTGGGTCGAGGAGCCGACCAACCCGGATGACATCCTGGGTCACGCCACGATCCGGCAAGCCGTCGCGCCCATGCCGATCTCGACGGGCGAGCATACGCACAACCGTGTCATCTTCAAACAGCTCTTCCAGGCCAAGGCCGTGGACCTGGTGCAGATCGACGCCACCCGTGTCGGCGGCGTCAATGAGAATCTCGCCATTCTGCTGCTGGCCTGCAAGTTCGGCGTGCGCGTGTTTCCGCACGCGGGTGGTGTTGGCCTATGCGAGCTGGTGCAGCACCTGGCGATGGCCGACTACGTGGCCATCAGCGGCTCCATGGAGGATCGGGCCATCGAGTATGTGGATCATCTCCACGAGCACTTCCTGGATCCGGTGCACGTGGCCGCCGGGCGCTACCGTGCGCCCACGATGCCGGGCTTCTCCGCGGAGATCCGCGGCGAAACGCTCGACAACTATCGCTTTCCGGGCGGCTCGGTCTGGACCGAGGCCTAGCTGCCTCGAGGCGACGAGCCTCACCCGCCAGTGATGCTCTGGACGACGCCGGCCGCGGCCTTGTGCACGTCGGCTAGATTCTTCGCGGCGATCCCGCTGTTTGCGTATGAGAGCGCGTGGCGCACCTGACCAGTCCAATAGGTCGTCCGCATACGGTTGACCTGCGCGTCCTTCGCCGCGCCCTCGCCCATCCCTTTACAGGGATTCCCAGCTGCGGCATCGAAACCCTCGGCATGCGGTCCGACCAGGCAGTTGATCACGTGGTGCAGATGCATTTTCGCCACTACCATGCTCTGCGACGCCTCCGCCAGCTGCGCGTGTGCGCGGGCAGTGGCCAGTTCCTTCGCCACATCGCCACCCTGAGCCAACGCAGTGGATGCAAGGAACAGCGTACCCACCAGCGCCAGCGAGGACTTCAATAAGCGGTTCATGTCTAACCCCTGTTCGGTAAATCGACGGGTCACGGCTCGTCTGATCAAAGCCGGCTGGGGTCTATTGTAGACCAACCCGCTGCTCCGCGAGCGCGGCGGCGGCGCGACGGACCGCCGCATCGCGCTCCGCCTTCGCGGCGTCCAATCGCCGCCTCGCCGCGGCGACGATCTCCGGCCGAGCACTCTCCGGTCGTCCCGAGTCGAAGGGCGGCATGGGCGCGTATTCGATCGCGAGCTGGACGGTCTGGGCGTGATCCACGCCGGCGATCTCCGCCAGCACGGTGAGCGCCATATCGATGCCGGCCGTCACGCCACCGCCGGTGACGATGTTGCCCGCGCGGACGACACGGGCAGGATCGGGGACTGCGCCGAAGGCTGCCAGCGAATCCCGCCAGCTCCAATGGCATGCCGCCCGCTTGCCGGTGAGGAGTCCCGCCGCCGCGAGCAGCAATGACCCGGTGCAGACCGAGGTCACGTATTGCGCCAACCCGGCCAAGCGCCGCAGCTCCGCCAGGTAGTCGCGGTCTTCGAGCGCCTGAATGGTGCCGTAACCTCCCGGGACGCAGAGCAAAGCGCAGGCAGCGACGTCCCGGAGCCGACAAACATCCGCGAACCTCATGCCGCCGCCCGCCTCGAGGGTGCCTCCCGCGACCGATGCCAGGAGGCACCGCGCCCCGGGCAGGCGCGTGAACACCTCATAGGGACCGGTGAAGTCCAGTTGGGTGATATTCGGATACAGCGCGAACACGACCGGAAAATCGGCGCTCATGACGACTCCTTGAACTCTCTGGCCTCGGGGGCAAGGCCGCCCCGGTTTGACGACGCCAGGATGCTCCGCTACGCTTTTGGCGTAAACGACATTCTTCCCACCTTTCATGCCATGGCCCGCCGCATCACGTTCCTGGTCTTCCCTCGCTTCCAGATCCTCGATGCGACCGGCCCCATCGCGGCCTTCGAGATCGCGGAGCGCTATCGCCCGGGGAGCTACCTGCTGCGCACCGTCGCGGCGGTACCGGGTCCCGTGGCGAGCTCATCCGGCGCCCGCCTGCAGGCATCGCCGCTCGGCCGCGCGGATGCCGTGGATACGCTGATCGTTGCCGGCGGCGACGGCTCGCGCGACGCTGCCCTCTGCAGCAAAACACAGAGGTTCGTGTTGCGTTGCGCTGAGCGGTCCCGCCGGGTTGCGAGCGTCTGCTCCGGTACGTACGTGCTGGCCGCTGCCGGATTGCTCGACGGCAAGCGCGCGACGACTCACTGGAGCGTGACAGCGGATTTCAGCCGGCGGTTTCCCAAGGTGCGGCTGGACGCTGATCGGATCTACATCAAGGATGGGAGGATCTGGAGCTCGGGAGGCATCACGGCCGGCATCGACCTCGCGTTGGCTTTGATCGGTGAGGACCTGGGAGAGGACGTCGCACGGCGCACGGCGCAGCAGCTCGTGGTCTATCGCCGCCGGCCCGGAGGTCAGTCGCAGTTCTCACCGCTGCTGCAGATGGAGCGCGCCGACGGACGCTTCGGCGAGTTATGGGATCATGTCAGGATGCATCTTCGCGACCGGCTCAGCGTTGCCGAGCTGGCGCGGCTGAGCTGCATGAGCCCGCGGAACTTCTCGCGGGCATTCAAGCAGGAGGTCGGCATCGCGCCCGCCAAGGCAGTCGAGCGGTTGCGGGTGGACACGGCACGCGCCGACCTGGAAAGCGGCAACCCTACCATCCAACAGGTGGCCGCGGCGTACGGGTTCGGGAATCCGGAGCGGATGCGGCGCAGCTTTCTGCGCATGCTGGGCGCGCCGCCCTCCGCTCTCAAGCGACAAGGGCGGCGCGACTGATCAGCGGCTCAGCGACGTGCCCAGCGGCCGCCGGTCATATGCCAACCGTGACCGCCACGAACCCAGTGGTTCGGCACCCAGCGAAACCCGGCACGCGGCGCCGCCCAGTGTCCGGGCGCCCAGGCGTAACCGCCCGGTCCCCAACGCCAGAAGCCCCCCATCCAGAAGTAGCCGGGATACGGCGCCACGCCGTAATACTCCACACGCGGCGCGGGCGGTGCGACCGCTACATATGCGCCGCCGCCGTAGTAAGGCCCGGGGACCGGCGCCACGATGCAGCCTCCGAGAGCCGCGGCGAGCCCAAGAACGATTGCTGCATTGCGTGCGCGTGAGACAACACGAGTCATGTGAACCTCTGCTCGAACTACGGTCGCGGTGCTGATCACCGCTTGTACATGATGAACGCGGCTCGCCGGCCGGGGTGCACAGCGGCTCACACTTCCAGCCTGCCGGGCCTTGCGCCCGCCGTCGCTAAAAAACGACAGAGTGATCGGCGCCGCGCGAGCACCGGCAACATGATACTGCGACGCTGCAAAAGGCGTTGGTTATGTTACCGTTTCGTCATGGACAAGAGTGCCGGCACCGACGATCGCGGCCTGGGGTCCGCGATCGGTATCACGGTGCACACCGGGTGGGGCGCCTGCGTCGTGGTCGGCGGGTCGCTACGCCAACCACGGATCATCGGCAACACGGTGATCGAGCTGTTGCAGGGAGCCGAACGCTTCTGCTACCACCGTGCCGCCGAGATGAGCGCGGCATCAGTTCCGGAGTGGCTGGCGCGAGTGCGCGCGCAAGCGCTGACTCAGGCGCGCAGCAAGCTCATGCCCCTGCTGACACCAAATGTACGCATCGGCGCCCTCGTTGCGCAGGACGGCGATCTACCGGACCCGGCTGCCGCCTTGGCGAGCCACATGCGGATCCATCGCGCGGAAGGGCTGTTTTATCGCGATGTCTTCCGCGAAGCCTGTCGGATCCCGTGTCGCATCACACCGTCCGCTTCCCTCGACATCACCGCGATAGGCAGGATCGACACCAAACCGTGGAGTCGCGACCAGAAGCTGGCCGCGCTAGCGGCGTGGCAGGCGATGCGTCATTGACATCGCCGCGCATCAACAGCCACAGCCTTTCTTCTCCGCCTCGCTCCTGCGGACGGCAGCTCCCGCGGGATCGGTGAGGATATCGAGCCACCGCGGGTCAACCGACGGCTCGGCGTCGTAGTTGTCATGCCAGTTCCACCACTTGTAGGGTGCACTCTGTGGATAACCCTTGGGCGAATCCTCCCAGGTCTCCTGCCGGCCAAGAGGCGTCACATCGAGATAACTCCAGGTGCTCCCCATCGCCTCGTCAGCGCGGTTATTGAGGAAGTAGGTACGAAACACCTTGTCGCCGTCACGAAAGAACACGTTGTGGCCGTGCCATTCACGCACGCCGAAGTCAGCGTCGAAGCTGTCGGTGATCGTGTACCAGGGCATCGTCCAGCCCATACGCGCCTTCAGGCGCGCGATGTCGGCCTGCGGCGCCCGCGAGGCATAGACGAGCGTCGTATCGCGGGCGTTCAGGTGGGCGAGGTGCGCAATCTGATCGGCACCCAGGGAGCAGCCGCGACAGGCATGGTCAGGCCAACCGAAGACCCCCGGCTCGAAGAAAGCGCGATAGACGATCAGTTGCCGGCGGCCCGCGAAGAGATCCTCGAGGCTGGCTTTGCCGTGGGGCCCTTCGAACCGGTATTCGCTCTCGACGGCCATCCACGGCATCCGCCGGCGCTCGGCAGCCAGGGCATCGCGGGCCCGAGTCAGCGCCTTCTCCTTCACGAGCACCTGCTGGCGCGCGGCCTCCCAGGCCTCGGCGGACACGATCGGGGGGCTCTGCAGGGTCGGTTGCTGGGTCGAGGTCATGATGATCTCCGTGCGGTGTTCAGCGGACGGGCGGCAGATTGACACGGGCCGGTGGCAGGCGGGAGTTACAAGTATGCCGCGATTGGGGAGGCGAAGGCAGAGCCGCCGGCGCCGTGTTACCTTGCCGCCATGAAGGTGCGCGACAGCGGCATGCCTGAGCAGGTCCTGTGGGAGTCGTTTTTCGAGCCCACCGAGATCCTCGAGTTGCTGTCGCTGCCGATAGCGGGAGACATCGTCGATTTCGGGTGTGGCTACGGCACGTTCACGCTGACGGCCGCAACGCTCACCACGGGTACCGTTTACGCGCTCGACATCGATCCTGAAATGGTGCTTACCACCGCCAGGGGCGCGCAACGGGCCGGTCTGAACAACGTCCGGGCGATGGAACGGAATTTCGTTGCCCTCGGAGCAGGCTTACCTGCCGGCAGCTGCAGCTATGCGATGCTGTTCAACATCCTGCACACGGAGGATTCGCTGGGCCTGCTGCGGCAGGCGCACGAGGTCCTTTGCCCGGGCGGCCGGGTCGCCGTCATCCACTGGGCCCCGAACCTCGACACGCCTCGCGGACCCCCGCTCGAGATCCGGCCCACCCCGCAGCAGTGTCAGCAATGGATGCAGGCGGCGGGATTCGACCTGGCAGGCCCGGTGGTGCAACTGCCGCCTTATCATTACGGCCTGGTCGGTAGGCGGCCGGACGCCCTGAGGGTATCCAGCCGATTCCAAATGCCCAGCAGTCGCATATAAGCCGTGAGGTGCAGCGGGTCGGCGCGGCACCAACTCTCGAAGTCCGCTTGGATCGCAGCGGACGCGTCCGGCCCGTCTAGACGAGCCAGCCAGTCTGCGGCGCAACCCGCGATGCGCTCTCCCGACGCCATGCGCCGTCTGCCGGGCATGAAGGATAGACCTCGGTTTGGGCGGTACCTGTCGCCTCGAGCAGTCGCGCGGCGCAGAGCCGGACACCGTGACTGACATGTTTCTCCACGGTGTGCTCGGCGATTCCCATCCGCAGCGCGATCTCCTTGTGGGACAAACCGTGAATCTTGCGCAGGATGAGTACCCGCCGGCACTTCTTCGGAAGCGATGCGATCGCCCGCGATAGCAGGAGCCGCTCCTGCGTCAGATTCACGATCTCGTCAGGTCTCCGCTCTTGACTGCCTCGCAATACGACGTCGGCTGCGTTGATTTCCGGTAAGGCATCGAGAGAAACCACCTCGCGCCTGCGCAGGTGATCCATGGCGACATTGCGTGCCGTGGTGAAGAGGAACGCCCGCCAGGTCCGCACGGCGCTGCGCCGCTCCGGGGACAGGGCCAGCAACCGGACGTAGGTCTCCTGGACGACGTCCGAGACATCGTCCGAGTGAGAAAGGGAGCGGGCCAGGAAGGCGCGCAAGTCCCGCTCGTGCCCGAGGACCCCGAAGAACCAAGCTGTGGTGCTGGTAGCGTCCACTCTCGGTAGGTACCGATCCCCCTGAATTCTGTTCAGAACGAGGCTATTGCACATTCGCAACAGTGGCAAGCAGATCTCAAGTTTTGCCAATGCACTTTGTCTTTTTTTCGCCTCGCACTACCGGAAATGCCACGGTGGCCAGTCGTAATCGGCAAACGGGAGGCCGAGCGATGTCTCGGCAAAACAAAGAAAGTGACAGTGACACGGCGTGCCTTACAGGCCCAGGCCCTCGTCGCAGCGGCGGCGTGTGCCTCTGATCTGCCCGGAGAGCCGGCCAGCGCGCAGCCCCCCGCGCCCGCTGGGCGGCTGGCGTGGTTGCGCCAGAGGCAGGTCTCAAGCGCCGATTTCACCCACCTCTGTGTCGCTGCTCCCTGGCCTTCGAACGCATCAACGGCCCGGATCCACCTCGAGAAAGAGTCCACCACATGAATCAGATCGCCCCTCACCGCGACCCGCGCCGCTCCGGTTGGCTCGTTGCGCCTCTCCTTTTCATGGTGGCGCTCTGCGCGCAAGCCCAGAACGGCACGCAACCCCCAAGCACTGCGCAGGTGCAGGGCAAAGCGCTGGCCAAAAGCAAAACGCCGGCGCAACGCAAGCCGGCCGCCAAGAGCATCATGCTGGCCCAGGCCGCGCAGACCGTGCCGCAAGCGAAGCAGGCCGCTCAAGCGCCGCAACTCAATGAGGTCGTCGTCACCGGCTCACGCATCGCGCGCGCGCTGAACGATACGCTGGAGCCCACCGTCGAGATCAGCTCGCAGACTTTCGAGCAGCGCGGCTACACCAACGTCAGCCAGGCCCTGGACGAGATGCCTGAGTTCGGTGTCCCGCCCACGAGCCAGCAGAACCAGCAGTCGGCTTTCAGCGTCGGGCAGAGCTTCGTCGACCTGTATTCGCTCGGCTCGCAACGCACCCTGACGCTGGTCGATGGGCAGCGGTTCGTCTCCTCCAATACCGCCAGCCTCGCGGGCGCGGCAAGCCCGGGCAGCCAGGTCGACTTCAACGTCATCCCGGTCCAGCTCATCGACCACATCGAGACGGTCTCGGTCGGCGGCGCACCGATTTACGGTGCCGATGCCATCGCCGGAACGGTGAACGTCATTCTGAAGCACGACTATCAGGGACTCGAGATGAACGCCATGACCGGCGTGTCGAATGACGGCGATGCCTGGAACTACCGGTTCAGCGCCCTGGGGGGTCATAACTTCGCCGGCGGTCGCGGCAACACGACCACCGTGGTCGAGTACACCAAGAGTACCGGCCTCAGAGGCACGGCTCGCACGGATTACGCCAACCAGGGCGGGTTCGAGGCGCCGGCGACGCCGGGCACCGACCAGCTGGTTTACACGCCCAATCCCACGGTCAATCAGCTGAGCACCTCGGGAGTGCCCTACGTCGACAATTTCTTCTATACACCCGGCGTCCCCGACTCGGCGATCGGCATCACGAACGCCGCCGGGCAACCACTCGCTTTCTCACCCGGCTCGAACGCCCTCACGCCGTACAATCTCGGCAACGCGACCGGCAACCCGATCTTCTATTCGGGAGGCCAGGGTATCAATCTCGTCAACTACAGCAATCTCCAGGCATGGACCGAGCGCGTCAATGTCGTTTCGCTGGGTCACTTCGACTGGACCGACCACGTGCAGAGCTACTGGAACGGCTGGTTCTCGGACAGTCACTCCCACAGTCTCATCTCCCAGCCGCTCTACAACGCCACGATTTTTGGCAATCCCGGAACGCCCAACGGCCCGATCTACATCAGCACCACCAATCCCTACCTGTCGTCGGCCAACCAGGCGCTCATCCAGAGCGCCATGAACGCCTACCAGGCCGGCGGCTTCGCGCTGAACGGCGGTACTCCGTTCGATCCCAACTGGAAATCGAATTACTTCTACCTCGATCGCGGCAGCACTGACCTGGAGGCCGGCGACTTCACCGGCGACCAAATGGTCGGCCGCGGCGTCCTCGGCCTGAAGGGCGACTTCGCCGCATTCGGCCAGTCCTATCACTGGGACGTCGCGGCCAATTACGGCTACTCCCGCGATATCTCGCGCCAACCCGCCGTGGTCTTCCAGAACCTGGAGAATGCGGTCAATCCGGTGATGAACGCGAGCGGACAGATCGCCTGCCCGGCCGGGGTGGTCAATTCTTATGTTGCGACGGAATCGGAGACCTGCTCGCCGCTCGATATCTTCGGCGAGGGCGACCCGAGCGCCGCCGCCAAGGCTTACATCACCCACGTCGCCACGGCCGAATCCTACAACACGCAACGCGACGTCACGGCGAACCTCAGCGGCCCCATCGTCAAGCTGCCCGCGGATTATTGGAAGTTCGCGCTGGGCCTCGAGAACCGGCGCGAAGCGTCGGTGTTCGAGCCTGACGATTACTACACCTCGAACCCGCCGGTCGGGAATCTGAGCTCGTCCTTCATCGAAGGGTCCTATCACACCAATGAGGCCTACGTCGAGACCCTCATTCCGCTGTTCGAGCCGCAACAGAACATCATGGCACTGCACCGGGTCGAGATCGAAGGCGCCATCCGGCGCGTCGACAACTCGATCGCAGGCGACTCCGACACCTGGGACGCGGGTCTGCGCTGGGCGCCGACCCAGGACATCCTGTTCCGCGGCAACAGGACAGTGTCCATTCGCGCCCCGGCCATCACCGAGCTCTTCCTGCCGGCCTCGACCGATGACGAGTTCGCCACGCCCGATCCGTGCGACAAGAACTACGTCGGCCAGGGGCCTGACCCGGGCACCCGCCAGAAGAATTGCGCGGCCGCGGGCATCAACACCGCGACGTTCACTTCGAATGCCATCAACGCGACGGTAGCGGGACTGACGTCCGGTAATACCGCTTTGCAGAGCGAGGTCGCCAAGTCGTACACCTTCGGTGCCGTGATCACGCCGCGCTGGGTGCCGTCGCTGAACATCGCCCTGGATTACCTCAGCATCAAGATGTCGAATGCCATCGAGCAATTGAATCTCAGCGACATCCTGGAGGCCTGCTACGACTCGCCGTCCTACCCGAATGTGCCGGAATGCGGCAACTTCACGCGCAACTCCGCCGGCCAGATCACGGATTTCCATGACGGCTTCGTCAATGCCGGATTGCTGACTTTCCAGGGAGATACCATCACCATCAACTATCAGACGGAGCTGCCGTGGAAGCTCGGCCGGATGTCGTTCAGCGGCAACTACCTCGACACCAAGACGCTGAAGCTGCAGGTCGGCGATGCGGTGCCCCTCAACGAGGCCGGCGAGCTCGCCAATACCAGCAATGTGCTCGCGCCAAAGACCCGGTTCAGCCTTTCCGCCAACTACGTCAAGGGATCGTTCAACTGGTACTGGCAGGCGCAATACACCAGCGGCATGAATTTCAGCAATCTCAATACCGCCACGTCGCAGGACATCCTGACGGTGGGCCACTGGTGGCTGATCAACTCATCGGTCGGCTACTACATCACCGATAGCATCAACCTGCGCCTGGTCGCCAACAACGTGTTCAACAAGCAGCCGCCGTTCGCCGCGCTTGCCGGAGCGTCCGGCAACTTCACGGCCTCGACCTCGTATTACTTCGCGGGCATCATCGGCCGCACGTATCAGCTTTCGGCCACCGTGGATCTGTGGTGATCAAGACGCTGCCAGTGGTCTGGGCCTGGCCCCCATGCGCTCCTGCAGCCGCTTGCGATAGCGGCGGCTCAGTCGCAGTCGGGCCTTGCATCTCAGCACCACCGCGTACTCGCCGCCGGTCTGCAGCTCGAGCCCGCGAATCCGCTCGAGGTTGACGATGGTCGAGCGGTGAATGCGGACGAACCTCTCTTCGCCCAAGTCCTGCTCGAGCTCGGCCAGCGGCCGGCGCAGGACGTGCGTGTCGCCACCCACATGGAGGCAGGCGTAGTAGCCCGGAGCCTCGATCCAGTGGAGCTGCAGCAGGGCTCGCCCTCCAATCTCGTGGTGGAAGGGTCGACGACACGGGTCGGCGTGAGCGAGATCAGATATGCCTTTCCTGCGCCGACCGGGATGCAGATCCAGAACGTGCTGGACTCCAGCTGGTGGACGGTCGCCAACACGCCCGGCTACATCCTGACTCCCGGCCCGCGCACGATATTCGCTTACCTGACCACGGACATTTGACGGCCCAGGCCTCAGCCGGTATGCCCCCGCGAGAAGTCGAACAGATCGAATAGATCGCCTATCGCCGGGGTGTTGACCGGCACGTAGGGGTCGTCCCGAGTGACTGGATCCGGCATATTGTCGCGGCTGCGGTGCGACACCGGCGGCAGATGCCAGTTGCGCTCGATGAACTTCAGGATCGAGACGTGATCCGTGTACTGGTGTGATATGTACCCGGGCTTCGCGTACGCGGACACCACGATGAGCGGAATGCGCGTCCCATCGCCGAAGTAGTCGAGCGGCTGCACGTAACCGGAATCGTAGTAGCCGCCACCCTCGTCTTCGGTGATGAAGATGGCGGTGTCGTTGGCGTACGGTGAGGCCTCGACCTGGGTCACGATCCTCTGCACGAACCCCTCGAACAGGTCGAGCTTGGAGGACAACGGGTGCCCGTCCACATAGCCGCTCGGCTTGACGATCGATACCGCGGGCAGCGTGCCGTGCGCGATGTCCGAATACAGGTTCACCGAGTCCGCGATGTGAGCCGCCACCTGATCCGGGTGCGACATGATCGAGGTATCGTACTGGAACGGATTGCAGATGTTGCAATACTCATCCGCGGTCGGGCCGGCCGTGCCGAAGCGGATCTGGTACGGGTCGGGTACGTAGTTGTTCCACTGATCCCCGTAGTACTTCCAGGAGATGCCGTGTGCGTTCATGTCATCGCCGATGCTCGGCGTCGACGAGGGCGGAATGGTGAACGGCGTGTTGGCCGGATTGTGGTCGACGTACGCGTTCTTGCCGTTGCCGAAATAGCCGGGGTTGTAGTTGTTCACCAGGTAATAGTGGTTCGGCTCGCAATGCGGATCGATCGGCCGCGGCAGGCTCGCGAGGTAAGCGCGGATCGGCCGCACACCGGGCTGGTGCGGATCCGAGCAGTCGGTATAGGATCCGCCGCCATAAACGGGCGAATGGGTATAAGGCGGAGGATGGCCGGCGTTGGAGCTGGTCCCGTAGCCATCTGAGGTGTACCAGTTGTTCGTGCCGGTCGCCGGATTGGGATTCTCGATCGAGTGAATGACGCCGGCATCCGGTGTGCCCCGGTACACCTCGACACCGTTCGGTGGCACGGCCGGATTGCCGTTCGCGTCGCTGAACCAGATCATGTCGCCGTGGCCAAACATGATGTGGTTAACTCCGGTGCCGCCAATGACGGACTGGTGGAAGTTGTCGCTCATCGCGTACCGGGTCACGAGACTGGTGAGGTAGGGAACGTCACCTTGTTGCACGTTATAGAAGCCGAGAGCCGTCGATCCCTCGCCAGTCGTCTTGTGCCCCCGCAGGTAGTTCGTGCTGAAGCATCCCGGTGTCTGACTGTTGGGCTTGCAGGCGGGCGGCTGCGTGACGCTATCCGTACCCGCCCCTACGGTCACCTCCACCCAGGAGAAGAGCTTCTCGTTGCAGCCTGAAGGATTGTCCCGCTTGGAGCGCGTGACGCTGCAGTTCAACTCCTGCCACATCTGATAGAAGCGATGTACGGGGCTCTGGGCGTAGTCGTCGTAAACGAACGTCGAGCCATTGGTCAGCTGATAGGGTCCGGCCGGCAGCGAGGTCACCTTGGTGATGCGCTGGTCCGGCGTGCCACTGGTCTGACCCGTGCCGCCGGTGAGCAGCTCGTGATAGTACGACGGCGGCAGTCCGCTCTCGGACTGCCGGGCGAGCGTCAGGCTGGCGGCGCATTGGCTGATCGGCGTGCTCGAGCCGCACTTGTTCGGGATGTAGGAGACCGTGGGCCCGCCGACCAGCGGCGCGGGCAGCTGGTTGCTGGGAAACTCCTGCTTCGGGGGGCTCAGCAGGAACGGATCGCTGGCACCGCTGTCCGTGGCGGCGAGCTGGTGCGCCCGCTCGAAGTTCGGGCCGGGAATCGCGTTCTTGTTGGCATCGAGGGCGATGATGCCTTCGGAGAGGAGGTTGCGCACCGTCACGCCGGGCCTCTTGGGCACGTACGTGGCGAAGATGTGATCGAAACTGCGGTTCTCGCCAATGATGACGATCACGTGCTTGATCGGACTCGCCGTATTATTGTCGGCCAACGACACCGAATTGCCCGCTGCGGCCACGCTCACGAGTGCCGGGCCGATCGACATCTGCACCAGCGCGAGCGTTCCGAGCACGAAGCGCAACCAATTGGCGGGCCGAGACCTGAAACCTTCGATAGTCATGCGCAAAGCTCCCCATCGCGGGCTGAGTCAGCCCGCTGGACCGGATATTACCGCATGGGGCGAGCGGATATTGGAAGGTCCCGCAGGCCGGCTCATGGCCTGCGGGACCTTGCAAATGCCAGTGCTCAGAGCCTCGTCACCGCGAGTTCTGATCCCAGCCGTGATGTCCCTGCGAGAAGTCAAATAGGTCGAACAGATCGCCTATCGCCGGCGTGTTGACCGGCACGTAGGGATCGTCCCGGGTGACGGGATTCGGCATATTGTCGCGGCTGCGGTAGGACACCGGCGGCAGGTGCCAGTTGCGCTCGATGAACTTCAGCAGCGAGACGTGATCCGTGTACTCGTGCGAGATATACCCGGGCTTCGCGTATGTGGACACCAGGATGAGCGGAATGCGCGTCCCGTCGCCGAAGTAGTCCAGCGGCTGCACGTAACCGGAATCGTAGTAGCCGCCGCCCTCGTCTTCGGTGATGAAGATGGCGGTGTCGTTGGCATACGGTGAGGCCTCGACCTGGCTCACGATCTTCTGCACGAATCCCTCGAACAGGTCGAGCTTGGAGGACGACGGGTGCCCGTCGGTGTAGCCACTCGGCTTGACGATCGATACGGCCGGCAACGTGCCCTTGGCGATGTCGGAGTACAGGTTCACCGAGTCCGCGATGTGAGCGGCCACCTGATCGGGGCGCGACATGATCGACGTATCGTACTGGAACGGATTGCAGATGTTGCAATACTCGTCCGCCTTCGGCCCAGCCGTACCATAGTTGAGCTGGTATGGGTCAGGTACGTAGTTGTTCCACTGGTCGCCGTAGTACTTCCAGGAGACACCGTGCTCGTTCATGTCGTCGCCGATGCTCGGCGTCGATGACGGCGGAACAGTGAACGGTGTGTTGGCCGGATTGTGATCGACGAACGCATTCTTACCGTTACCGAAGTACCCTGGGTTGTAGTTGTTCAGCAGGTAGTAGTGTCCCGGCTCACAATGCGGATCGATCGGCCGCGGCAGGCTGGCGAGGTAATTGAGAATCGGCCGTACGCCCGGCTGATGCGGATCCGAGCAGTCGGTGTAGGAGCCGCCGCCGTAGACGGGCGAGTTGGTGTATGGCGGCGGGTAGCCGGCGTTGTAACTGGCTCCGTAGCCATCCTCCGTGTACCAGTTGTTGGTACCGCTCTCCGGATCGGGATTTTCGACCTCGTGGACGGTGCCGGCGTCCGGCGTGCCCTTTAACACCTCGACACCGTTCGGCGGTACGGCCGGCCTGCCGTTCGCGTCGCTGAACCAGATCATGTCGCCGTGCCCGAACATGATGTGGTTCGCGCCGGTGCCGCCATTGACGGACTGGTGGAAGTTGTCGCTCATCGCGTAGCGGCTCACGAGGCTCGTGAAGTAGGGCACGTCGCCCTTCTGCACGTTGTAGAAGCCGAGAGCGCTCGAGCCTTCACCGGTCGTGGTCGCGCCCGGCAGGTAGTTTGTGCTGAAGCAGCCCGGAGTCGGGCTGCTCGGGTTGCACACAGCCGGCTGCGTGACGCCATCCGTGCCGGCCCCGACGGTCACCTCGACCCAGGAGAAGAGCTTCTCGTCGCAGCCTGAAGGGTTGTCCCGCGTGGAGCGCGCGACGCTGCAGTTCAACTGCTGCCACATCTGATAGAAGCGGTGTACCGGGCTCTGGGCGTAGTCGTCGTAAACGAACGTCGAGCCATTGGTGAGCTGAAAGGGTCCGGCGGGCAGCGTGGTCACGTTGCTGATGCGCTGATCAGGCGTTCCACTGGCCTGACCCGTACCCCCGGTGAGCAGATCCGGGTAATACGTCTGCGGTAGCCCGCTCTCGGACTGCCGGGCGAGGGTCAGGCTGGCGGCGCACTGGTTGATCGGCGTGCTCGAGTTGCACTCGTTCGGAATGTAGGACACTTTGGGTCCACCGACCAACGGGGCGGGCAGCTGATTGTGCGGAAACTCCTGCTTGGGTGGGCTCAGCAGGAACGGATCGCTGGCACCCATGTCCGTGGCGGCGAGCTGGTGCGCCTTTTCGAAGTTAGGGCCGGCAATCGCATTCTTGTGGGCATCCAAGGCGATGATGCCCTCGGAGAGGAGATTGCGGACCGTCACGCCGCGCCTTTGGGGCACGTACGTGGCGAAGACGTGATCGAAGCTGCGGTTCTCGCCGATGATGACGATGACGTGCTTGATCGGACTTGCCGTATTGTTGTCGGCGAATGACGACGAGTTGCCCGCCACGGCCACGCTCACGAGCGCCGGGCTGATCGACATCTGCAGCAGCGCGAGCGTTCCGAGCACGCAGCGCAACCAATTTGCGGGCCGTGACCTGAAACTTTGGATGGTCATACGCAAAGCTCCCCTGTAGCTGGCTGAGTAGTCAGCGACTTTTTAGAGCACGAGTGTTACCGCGCGATGTCCGTAAGATTACGGCGCGGGTTCATGCGGCCAGGGGGTTCAGTGATGCGCCGGATCCGGAGCATCGGCCGGCAGCACGGTCACGGTTCCCATCATGCCGGCGTCTTCGTGGTCGAGGATGTGGCAGTGATAGGGGAAGGTGCCGACGGTATTGGGATCGCGAAAGTCCATGCGCAGCCGCACGCTCGGATACTCGAGCATGCGGCCGTTGTAATAGGGAACGTTGACCGTGTCGCGCAGGAAAGGCTCGTTGATCGCCACGCCGTTCCACGCCACCAGCTCGAAATGCAGTTGGTGGATGTGGAAGGCATGCAGCTCAGCGGAGCGATTCTCGATGATCCAGTCCTCGACGGTTCCCTGCCTGACGACGATGTTGGGCATGGACGAGCTCGGATCGAACGGCTTCGGCGTCTGCCCATCGACGGTGAGGTAGAACTCGACGGCACTGGTCGGATCGTTCGGATTCTGGAGCTTCTCGGAGAAATAGAGCCTTCTCACCCGCACCGGCTGCACGTCGCCGAGCCACGGGAGCACCGGAGGCGGCAAGGGCTTCGGGTGAGACGGCAGCACCGACTGCGGTTCCGGCGCGTCACTGGCGGCGGTGATGGACGCCAAAGCGCGGTTGGGATCGTTTTCACCGCCGGGTCCTGTGTCTACCGTGCGGGTCACGAGCAACCCGGGAACGCCGACCGCGGGCCCCTCGACGACAAACTCGACTCTCGAGGCAGGCGGCAGGCCGATGTGATCCACCCAAACGATCGGGGGCGACGGACTTCCGCCCCAGCGAAGCGGAACGCCGTCGATGGCAACGATTCCGATCTGCTGCGGCACACGGTTGAACAGCACCGCGAGATTGAGGTAGGTGATGGCCGAGGCGTTGAGGACGCGCCAGAGTTCTCGCTCGTGCGGTCTGGTCGTGATGCGCGCCGGCGGATAGTCGGGGTATGGCACCGGCACAAAGTTGATCGAGAGATCCTTGGCCGGCAGCCCGAAGCCGGTGCCGTTGTTCGCCGAGTCGCCATCGTGGTCAATGAATAGCTTGGGCACCACCGGCTCGGATTTCGAAGGCGGCGCATTCGGGTTCAGCAGGTCCTGATCGCGGATCACCAACACGCGCTCCGGCAGGCCCGCAAGGGCGGGGTTGGAGCGCTCGATGCCCTCGACGATCAGTGCGCCGGAGGCGCCACCCAGCACCTCGGCCTCGGTGAAGCCGTGGATGTGAGGGTGATACCAGTAAAGCCCGGGAGGCTCGTTTTTTGGGATGCGAAAGCGGTACTCGAACGGCGGGTCACCAGGCAGGATCGATGTCTTGAGCACGTCGTCCTCGTGGCACACCGGCGGAACGGTGGTTCCGTGGAAGTGAATATTCGTCGCGACGGCGGACATCGTCCTGCGGGTGCACGGGTCCGACGAGGCCCGCTTCATGTGCATCGTCATCTTCATCGCCGGGGCGGTCGGCGCCGCCGCAGTAGTTGCGGAGCCGGGCACGGCCTGCGCGCCAGCGACGGCCGTCTGCAAGTCTACCAGTCGGTCCGTGAGATGCAGGATGAGCAGATCGCCGGGATGCAGTCTCAGGGTCGGCGATTGAGTGCCGTCGGGCAGCAGATAGCAGTAGCGGACCGAGCCATCCTTTTCCTTGAAATCGTGAATGGTGAGGTCGAGCTTCAGCACGCCGTTGTGGCTGCGAAGGTCCTTCGGCTGCTGCACGACGCTGCCGGGCGCCGGGCGCGGACACCAGTCGCCGGTGAGATCACCCGCAATAGCAGCGGCTCGACCGGTCGAGCCGAACGTCATGGCGAGCAGGCAGGATGTCGCGAGGAGGATTTTCACTTGGGAAGCGGGTGAAGCTAGCCTGCGCGCATTACAAGCTGGTGACAGGCGCGAGCGCAAAACAATTGTCATAATCAGAGCGTACCGTCGGAGCGATGCGCGGTGCCACGAGAAAACCGTCGGGGCGGAAGCTTCAGGCCCGATCGACGGATTATCGAATGATTCCCGCGGCATTGGCGAGCGTCGGGTTCCTACTAACCTTCACGATCCGCTCTTGGCACGACGGCCTCTGGCGTCCCGCCCAAGCTGCCGACCCTGGAATTGTGAGCACGCCGCGACAGCCCGCTGCCTCGGATGCGAACTCGCCGGCGGCTGCCCCACTGGAATCAGCGCAGCCACTCGAGTCCGTCCTCCGGCAGGAAGCCGTTCGACTACGCGCAGCGCCCATGCCAGCCGCTCCGCCAGCAATGGCGCCCACTGCGTCGGAGTATCTTGCCGAAAGAGACAGAGAAGTGAGCCACAGCGGCAGGCTGCGCTAGTCGCGCCTACGCCCGCTAGACGCCCTCCCCGGTATGCACGAGCACCTCATAGTGTGTGACCGTCTCCTCGAAGTCCGACAGTGCGGCACGTGCGGCTGGCTCCACAACGGCTCGCTCCGGGTCGGGTCCGGCAAATCCCCGGACCGCATCCATGGAAGCCCAGAGCGTCAGCACCATGAATTCGATGCCATTGCCGACAGAGCGCCGTAGCAGGTAGGCACCGCAATGCCCGGGGAGGGATTGAACTTCCGGAAACACCGTCTGACTCGCATGTCTGACATAGTCTCCGGCCTTGGCTGCCGTGGCGCGCCCCTTCCATAGCCGCAGAATTCCACCCGAGAGCTCCGCTCGAGACCGCACCTTTGCCGAGTCCGACGCCGACGATACTGCCGGTACGTTGCCGGCAGCCGCCTCTGGGTGAACCGGAGTCATCGCCTCCTCACCCACCACGGTGGTCCATTCCCGCACATACCACCGCTTGACCGCACCGGAGGTGACGTAGGGGTCGGCTTTGGCAAAATCCTCGGCAACACGCGAAGACTCGCCCTTGAAGAGCAGGACCGCGCCATCGATCGGGTCCGCCAAGGCTCCAGCCAACACCTGAACACGCTGATCAGTGAGCTCGAGCGCGCCCGCAACGAACAGCGAACGCCTAGATCGTGATGGTCCCCCGTCCGAGCTCGACGACATCACCGCTGACGCGTATCCGACTGTCCGCATCGACATCGAGATAGAGAATCGACGGCCGACCCGTCTGCTCACCCTGTGCGATCTCGAACCGGCACGGCCGCTCGCGTCCGGTCGCGATACACCATCCGCCGAGATTGGCGGTGGCGGAGCCAGTCGCCGGATCCTCGAGCACCGCCGGTCCCTGCGGGAAGAAGAAGCGGGCGAGGAGGAGCTCCCGCTTGGCCGTCACGGCACCCTTCCGCAGCGCGAACACGTACGCCATGCTCCCGCCGTCCTCGCTCTGGAGGCGAGTCAGCAGGTCCGGCTGCGGCCGCGCGCGGCGAATGGCTTCCTCGGTCGTCAGCGGCACGACCAACTGCTCACGGCCGGTGCTCACCCAGAGCGGCCGCTCGCCGATGTCTTTTGCCTCGAGGCCGAGCGTCGCGGCGATAGCGCCGCGCGACTCCACGACCTCCCGCCATCGTGGCGCATTGGCCTGCAGCGTCCAGCGATCCGACTGCGCGCTCACTGGAATCACGCCGGCGGTCATTTCGAGCGTCAGCTCGTTGCCGCCGAGCCCGAGCGCGCGGCAAACATGCGCGGTGCCGAGCGTGGGATGCCCTGCAAACGGCATCTCATAGGACGGCGTGAAGATCCGAACGCGTGCGCTTGCGCGGCTGGACGGCAGGATGAATGTGGTCTCGGACAGATTGAATTGCCGTGCGAGCGCCTGCATCGTCTCATCATCGAAGGCGTCCCCCTTCTCGAATACGCACAGCGGGTTGCCGGAGAGAACTTCCGCGCCCCGCGTGAAGACATTCAGCAGCCGGTAGGGATGACTCGCCACGATTGCCCACTCCACTCCACTCCGCGACTCCGATCAGCGTACCGCAAAAATGGGGCTAACGGCGGGCGGCTTCGTGGGGCGTCATCCAGGCCCCAGTGCGGAGGGTGACGGGCGAGTAATCGACGAAGGTTCCGCGCAAGGCGGCGGCTCGCGGGCGGAGCCAGCCGCGCGCGATGCGAAAGTGCCAGAAGCGCTCGGCACCTTGGAAGCGCTCGGCGGCCGATGGACTCCAATCGATGGTGGCGACGCCCTGTAACTGCAGCAGGTCGCCGGTCTCGAAATCGGGGAACAGCAGCGAGGACCGCGGCTCCCCCAACAGATTGCCGAGCGTATTGAAGTAGCCATTGCCGCGGAAGTCCGGAATGGACAGTGTCTCGCCGTCCACGCGCACGAACCCGGGGCGTCCTCCGCGATGAGAAATGTCGGCGCCTCCGGCCGCCCCGACATCGGGTCGCGACCGGCTGGCGACGAAGAAAGTGTCGGCGCGCGCGATGAGTCCACGTGCATCGCCATCGAGAGATTCGAGCCTGCGGACTCGCCCTGGGGCGGGTTCAGCTCGCGACAGGGCCCGGCGCTGAATGTACTGCGGGCAGTTGCCGAAGCTCTGCCGCACGGCGACCGTGAAGGCGGAGGCATCGACGTCGGAGATCACTCCGTTGGCGCGATTGCGCCGGCGAGTCGTCAGGTCGATTCCGAGCAACCCGATCTCCTGGCCCTTGCGAATCGTCCCATGGGCCGGATCGTCCGGGCCCGGCAACGAATCGATGCGGAGCGTGCTCGGGTCAGGCGACGTCACGAAGCCTGGCTCCCCCTCCAGCAGGGTCGCGAGGGGCCAGCCGTCGGCGTCCAGCGTTGCGACCCAGACTCGAGGTTGCGCGGCAAAGAACGCCCGATGCTGATCGGGCATGACGTCTCGAATGCCCGCGCTCCTCGTGCTGACGCCGGCACGAGCCTGCGCGGCGAGCTCATCCGTGTTGAAGCTCATGTTGGGGCCTGTCTGGGGGAAGCGGAGAGCTCGGCATCGGCTCGAAGCGCGGCAACGCCTCGACACGCGATAGCCATTGACGGACCGTGGGATACGGCTGCAGCGAGAGCCCGCCCTCGGGCGCATGCGCCGTATACGAGTAGCAGGCGAGATCCGCGAGCGTGGGATGCGCAGCGGCCAGGTACGGCGTACCCGCCAGATGCGCGTCCATGAACTTGAAGAGCTGCGCGCCTGTTTCCAAGGCCTGCCGGTGATCGCCCGGACCGGCCCACTGTACGATCCGGCGGGCGACCCCTGGGCCATGCGCCAGCTCCCCGGCGGCAATCGAAAGCCAGCGCTGCACGCGCGCGGCCGCAAGCGCCTCCTCGGGAAGCCACTGGCTATCCGGCGCGTAGCGCATGACCACGTACACCAGGATGGCGTTGCTGTCGGCGAGGGTGATCGGGCCATCCTGCAGCACGGGTATCTGGCCGAGCGGATTCAGTCGCAGGAACTCGGCCGAGCGACGGACTTCCTTCGGCGCCGCCACCAACCGAAACGGAATCTCCAGCATGCGCAGGAGCAATACGACGCGATGTGCGTGGCCGGAGTACTCGGTGCCGAACACGGTGATCTGGGGCTCGCTCATGAAGGTGCTCCTGAGATTTGCCGCCATTCTATAGTTGCACGGAACAGGATCAATCTGGCACGCTCGCAAGTGATAATTTCACTTTTAGGAATTATCCCATGGATCGTCTGGATGAGCTGATGGTGCTCGTAGCGGTAGTCGATGAGGGGAGTCTGATCGCCGCCGCGCGCCGGCTGCGGCGATCGCCGCCGGCCGTGACGCGGGCCTTGTCAGCCCTCGAGAGCCGTGTCGGCGCGCGTCTGGTAGAACGGACGACGCGCAAGCTCTCGCCGACGGAGGCCGGGCGGAAGCTTGCTGAGGAGTCGCGAGCCCTGTTGAGCGCATACGATCAGGCCGTTGCCGAGATCTCCCCTGCTCCGGTTCGCGGTCTCCTGCGAATCACCGCGCCGGTTCAATTCGGCCGGCGGCACGTGGCACCCCTCGTCACGGTGTTCCTCGAGAAATTCCCCGATACCCAGGTGGAGCTGGTGCTCCATGACCGTCACCTCGATCTGATCGAGGAAGCGTTGGACCTCGCAGTCCGGATCGGCCCCCTGTCAGATTCTTCCTTGCTGGTGAGGCGTGTCGGCGAAGTACGCGAGGTGCTCGTCGCCAGCCCAGGATATCTGGCGCGGCGGGGAACGCCGGACAGACCCGAGGACCTGTCCGGCCACGATACGATCTTCAGCGCCAGCGGCTCGGACCCGCTCGAATGGCGGTTCGGGCCGCGCGGCCAGGCAGTGCGGCTCTCCCCCCGCCTCCTCGTGAACGATGTCGACGCGCGGCTCGCAGCGGCACGCAGCGGCCAAGGGATCGCCCGCATGCTGTCCTATCAGGTGTTCGAGGACCTCGAAGGCGGACGGTTGGTTCGCTTGCTGCGTCCTTTCGAGCCACCCCCGCTACCCGTTCAGTTGCTGCACGTGAGTCGAGCTTACGTGCAGCCGAAGGTCAGAGCGTTTCTCGATTTGGCGGCGGAGCAGCTCAGCGCGCTCCGCGTCATCCATTGACAGACGGAAAAGGAAATCAATTGGAACGGGACGGGTTGCCGGTCTGCTGATCCAGGAAGAGCGGTGGATTCGGCTTTCGCTTCGAGAAGTCGAACATGTCGGCGATGGGTCCCGCCGTGGCGTCGAATGAGCCACCGCCCAGATGTTCGCCCTGCAGCCAATTGTCCTCGATGAAGCGCGTCACCGAGGATTGGGTGATCAGCTCATGGCTGACATAGTTCACCCGGGCATAGGGAGAAATGACCAGGAACGGGATTCGCATGCCCGGACCGCAACGGCCGTTGACCGGGCGGCCCTTCAAGCCGGGCAGTGCCGTGCCGCTGCCACAAACTCCTTGGCCATTGAGACGGTCGGCGCCTGAGTCAAAAGAGGGATTGCCCGACGGATCCTTGGAAGAACGCACGGGTGGAATGAAGGCATGATCGTACCAGCCGTCCGAGTCGTCATACGTGATGATGATGGCGGTGTGTCGCCACTCCGGGCGCTGCTCGAGGCGATTGATTACCTGAACGATCCATGCCTGCTCGTCGAGGGGATCGGAATAACCCGCATGAGCGTCTTCATACCCGGGGGCTTTCAGAAACGATACGGCCGGCAGATTGCCAGTGTCGAGCGCGCTCCAGAATTGCCTCATACCGTATTCGTGGTTCGCCGGATCCCGTCTGCCGTCGGCATCGTAGGTGTGCCCGATCGCCGCGGTCGTCCTGGGCAGCAAATGATCCGGGTTTGAAGTCGACGCGTAGTACTGAAACCAATTGTGGTGCGCGATGTAGTCGCGCATCGAGCCATTGGTGACCGAGGAGAAGGTGCTTTGCTTGCAGTCCGTGTTATCGAACCCGCCCATGAATCCGCCCCACGATACGCCGCGCGCAGTCAGGAGGTCGCCGATGTTCTTCCCGAGCATCCTCACCTCATCCCGCTTCGAGCATTTGTCTCCAGCGGGATCCACGTCATCGATCATTGTCAAGCCGCCCTGACCATCCGCAATGTAGTAGTAGTTTTGCGATGACTTCACCAGCTGCAAGCCGTTCGTCTGTCCGGAAACGACTTCCAGCGCGCCAGGTGTAGACGGCCCGTACGTGTTCGTATAGGCGTCGTCGCTCATTGCAAAGTGCTGCGCATAATTCCAGAGCGCGGTCACGGTGTTGCCATCGAAGTAGCCCATGACGAGGCCCCGGGTCGCAAAGAGGCTGGCGCCGCCCGGTTGGCTGTTGCCGGTGAAAATCGGAAACAGGTCCGCCTTGCCGCCGTCTTCCGCCTGCTCCTCCGGCGTGTAGGCGTGCACTTGGTCAACGGTCGCCGCCTGGGTCCGGTCCAGCCGGAAGGGTAGATGCGCCTCGTCACCGTTTTTCGGGTTGCTGGCGTTCGGGTTGCTCGTCAGAAGCCCCGCGGTACGAAGGTTATTGACCCGGGGCGTTCCGGGGGCGGCCACGAACCGCGGCTCGCCGGGGGGATTCTTCGCCTCGGGGTAGGTGCCGAAATAGTGATCGAACGACACGTTCTCGTCGTAAATCACCACCAGATGCCGGATCGGCGTCGCCGGCCGCACCTGAGCGGTGCTCGTCTCGTGCTCGCCTGCGGCCGCGCCCTTCCCGAGCACGGTCAGCAGCGCCGCGGCGAGTATCCATGACCGCTTCCCGAGCCCGCCCTTCATCGCCGATTCCTCGCGCCTGTTGTTACTTGCCGTTGCGCGAGATCAGTTTAGGCCTCCCTTGACGCGCGTGTCCACGGCTCGGGATTCAGGCCGCGGGCCCGGTCAGGATCAACTGTTAGAGCCGCGGACCCCTGCGGCCGCGGTAACCACCCAGCAGCGCGACTACGATGACGATGAGGATGAGGAGCCCGATGGGACCCATGCCCCAGCCGGCGCCGAAACCCCACCACAGGCCGCCACCACCGCCGAAAAGCAGCAATAGCAGGATCAGAATGAGAACCAGATCCATGATGTTGCCCCTCCAAAGACTTTGAGACCAAGGTTGGAAGAGCAAAGGCCGTGCCCGACCTTGACCGGCGTCAACTTCTGACCGCACGGAATCGAGCTATTTTACTTCTTCCCAGGCGTAAGCACGGCCGCAGCCTCGGAGGTCAGCATCCTGAAAGTGAAGGTCTCCTGCAGGTACAGCTCGACGCTCGTGCGGGTATGACTCGAGTAACCGATCGAGATGTCCTGACCGATATCCAATTCGAAATCGCCGCCGCGGGTCGTGACCACGAAGCCCCCCTCGATGGCGGGGGCCCACACGATCTCGGCCTCTACGAGACGCTCGATATGACGCAGCACGGGGTAGCCTTCGTCGGTTCCGCCGGTGGCGGCTGTATAGGCTTCCGCACCGAGCAATAGCACGTAGGGCCCGTTCACGCCCGCGAGGCGCAATTGACTCACCGCCTGCGCCACCGCACCCGGATAGGCCTTCACGCTGGCAGGCAGCACCAACTTCGGATTGCTGCATCCTCGACGGATCCCCTCTATCCCTGCCGCGGCGTAGCCCTCGAAGACGGAGCTATCCTCGGCAAAGGCAATCTTGCGCGCCGCTTCCTTCACCGGCGCCCAGTTCGAATCCGTTGCACCGCGCTCGACGTCGTCTATCGCCTCGCGCGAGAGCTGGAACGGAACCCGCAATTCCACGAGTGCCTTCGCCTCGCGCTGGGCGGCCTGAACGCCATCGGCCGGAGGCTTGATCTCCCGGAGGTGTCCGGTGCCTACAGCCGCAAGCTCAGGTCCCCTCGGGCCTCGCACATCCACCACCCGTCGCGCTGCCAGGTGGCGCTTCAGGGTACGAGTCGCCTCTTCTTCGATTTGAGCCCAAGCCTTCTCGGAGATAGGCGCGAGTTCCCGATGCAGATTGTTCATGGGCTACCTTTCTTCAAAGAACCAATACCGAGTGAGCCATCGGACGGCGGCGGGCGCGATTCGGACTTGGCCGCCGGATCCGGCGCAAGCGTCGGGCCCGCGGTCGATGGGGCGGGATCCGCTGTCGCAGCAACGTCCTCCAGGAACGTCGCTGACGGCACGAAGAACAGCGTGCCGGTCACCGCGCGGCTGAAGTCGAGCAGCCGGTCATAGTTTCCCGGCGGCTTGCCGATGAACATGTTCTCGAGCATCTGCTCGATCCGGCGTGGGGAGCGCGCGTAGCCGATGAAATACGTGCCGAATTCGCCCTTGCCGAATTCACCGAAAGGCATGTTGTCGCGCACGATCTCCAGTTGCTCCCCGTCCTCCATGACCGTCGTCAACGCGTTGTGTGCGTAGCTGGGCTTCACGGCATCGTCCAGCTCGATGTCGGCCAGTTTGGTCCGGCCTATGATCTTCTCCTGCTCCGCGATGGGAAGGTCATTCCATCCTGCAACGTCATGCAGATACTTTTGCGCGATCACATAACTGCCACCCGCGAAAGCCGCGTCCTCCTCGCCGATGAGGGTGGCTCGAGTCGCGGCCTCAGCCACCGGATTCTCCGTCCCATCGACGAAGCCGAACAGATCGCGATTATCGAAGTAGCCGAAACCGTGTACCTCATCGACAACGGAAACGGCGCCGTCGAGCCGTGACATGATCTGGGTCGCCAGCTCGAAGCACAGGTCCATGCGTGTGGCGCGGATATGCAACAGGACATCGCCCGGCGTGGCGACCGCGCGATGGCGCCCCTGAATCTCGCGGAACGGATGCAATCCCTTCGGCTTGGGTGTCCCGAAGAGACGGTCCCAGGCATCGGAACCAAACGCCATGACGCAGGACAGCCGCCCCTGGAGGTCCCGAAACCCGACCGCACGTAACAGGGAAGCCAGGTCACCGCACGACGCGCGCACGCGGGCCTCGTTGTCCGCTCCCGGGTTGACGGTCGCGACCAGAAAAATTGCGGCGCGAGTGAGCTGGGCGACGACGGGTTGTGGAGCGATGGCTGGCACGCTTGACCCCAGGGTGACCGGTCGGCGCATTCTAGCTGAATGCCCGCCCCGAAATAGGCGGGTTTCCACCCCGGCAATCGCGGTTCGATGCCAGAATAGAGTGTCCTTGCGCCGTCCCGAAGGATCGCACCATGCCGAATTTTCTCGATCCGAGCCACATCGTGGGAGCGTTGCTCCTGCTGGTGCTGTTTCTTCTTACGGGTGCGGTGCTCTCACGGCTGGTTCACCGTCTCGGCAAAGCGCTGCGACAGGACCGATCCGAGCGTATCGACCAGATCACCCTTTCCTTCCTCGGTCACCTCTCAACCCTGCTCCTCTGGATTCTGCTGCTGACGATCTACGCGCATCTCGTTCCAGCTCTCAACCGACTCGGTACCGCGCTCCTTGCCGGAGTGAGCCTGATGTCGGTCATCCTGGGATTCGCGGCGCAGACGACCCTCGGGAATCTCGTCGCGGGCATCGCCCTCGTACTTTACAAGCCTTTCGAGCGTGGCGACCGGCTGCAGATCCAGGCGCCGACCGGACTGGAAGTCGGCGAGGTGGAGGAGATTTCCCTCGGCTATACGGTGCTGCAGACCGCGGACCGGCGCCAGATCATCATCTCCAACGGCACGATGGCCCAGCAGACGATGATCAGGCTGCCGCGCACCCCGGCAGCGGGCCCCTGACGCGACCGCCGCGAAGATCCACCAATTGATGGTTAGCCCATTCGGGCCTAGACTTCTCCGAGACACCGCAACGCGACGCCAAAGGCCGCAGTGAGGGTCCGCCGTGCAGGGATCTCTATTCCGCTTCTACGTGCATGAAGGTCATCGGCACCACGGCCGCCTCGTGTGGGAATGGCTGCTCGAGCAGGGCAACAAGCTCGGTATTCGCGGCGGCTCCGCCTTCAAGGCCATGGCCGGCTTCGGTAGGCATCACGTCCTGCACGAGGCACGCTTCTTCGAGCTCGCCGGAAGTCTCACGGTCGAAGTCGAATTCATCGTATTGCCCGAGGAGGCCCAGAAACTCCTCGACCTGCTGCACAAGGAGAAGGTGCGGCTCTTCTACGCCTACACGCCAGCCTGCTTCGGCGTGATCAATCCGGACGCCTCCGACCCACCATCGGTGGGAGAGTGTTGCGAGCCAGCCGGATCATCGACTACCGCTACGCGATAGCGCACCACCGCCTCGGTATCGACACACAGCGCGCTGACGAGCAAGCCATGCTCGCACCAGTAGCGCGCCTCGCATGCGAGCTGCGTGCATTTCACTATCCAGCCTGGACGACCCCGGGCCGCTTGCAACAGCTTCTGCTCGAGTCTCGGCGCGAGCGGCGGCAACCCAAGGCCGCCAGTCAGCGTATGGAGCAGCCGCCGAAGCTGCCTCGTCTGCGCGCGGGGCATCCGTATCGACATGGCTCCGTAACGGGAAGGCCGCCGTATCCGCGAGCGATCCCGTTGCCCCTCAACATCGACGGCAGTCAGCACACCGGCGACTCCGCCGTGCAGCCGCTTGAGGAAGAACACCATTGCATTGCTGACAGAGGAGAAATGATCCAGCAGCAACACGCCGGCCTGTTGGTCCGCGGCAGCCCAGAGCCGCGCACGTGCCGTGCGTCGCGTGACCTCCGCCGCATGGACACCAGGATACGCACGCTCGAGCGCACGCGTGATGTCATCGAGGCAGGTCGTGACAGTGGCATACGCGCACGGAATTCCGGCAACCAAAAGCCGCGAGTGCAAGCTCGCAAGAAGAGTGGACTTGCCGCTGCCGCGAGGACCGAGAAGAGTCAAATGCTCGCCACGCAAGAGCCGCTGCTGCAACTCGGCGGCGAGCTCGGGAGGGTGTAGCTGCATCGGCTGAGTCTGCCTCTATAGGGAGGACGACGCAGGCATCATCAGCCGCGAACGCGACGGTTCAGGGAGGCATGCCATCTCCCCTCGAGCCAGGCAGTCTAGGGCGGGTGCTGATGACCCGCAAGGGTGAAGCGGGGATCCCGCCGGTGCTTGCTGAACACGTGCTGTCTCCGTATATTGGTCGTCAGGGAGATGGCATTCCTCCCGTAACAAGAACCGCCGCCCTCGGCTGATGATGCCTACCCGTTCCGTCTGTTGACGGAGAGGAGTGGTAGTGCGCAGACCCGAGCATGGCCCGAGCCTGATACCCAACCTGCATGGCGCGTGCGGTCGACCGCCCCGAAAAGGTGGCGCCGAGTGACGCGCGACATCCTGCTTCAGGTTGCGCAGATCCTCACCGTTCTGGCGCTCGCGCCTCTCCTGCAAGGTCTCATCCTGCAATGGGAGGAGCGCGTGCAGCGCGCGCAGGGTCCCGGGGTCTTCCAGCCCTACCGGGATCTCTGGAAGCTCTTCCATAAGCAGCTCGTGGTGCCGGAGACCGCGAGCTTCATCTACTGGATCGCCCCCGTGATCGCCTTCACCTGCATGTTGACGGTGCCGATCCTGATCCCGGTGCTCACCAGTTTTCCGCTGCCGCTCTCCGACATGGGAGACATCCTGGGCGGCGGTTTCATTCTCACACTGGGGTCGTTCTTCATCGTCCTCGCCGCCCTCGATTCCGGCAGCGCCTACGGCGGCATCGGCGCATCGCGCGCAGTGATGCTCGGAATCCTCGCGGAGCCGACACTCATTCTGATTTTCGTCGGCATCACGCTCCTCGCCAAGTCGATGCTGCCTTTCGTGGTCAATCATCTGCTGGTCGGGCAGCCGGCCGTGTACTGGAGCCCCGCTCACATTTTCCTGGTTGCGGCCTTTTTCATCCTGCTCCTCGTCGAGACGGACCGTCTGCCAATCCACTCGAGCACGCACGTGGAGGTCTACATGATCGAGGAGGCACGCATTCTCGAGTACTCCGGCCCTCTCCTCGCCCTGCTCAAGTGGGCCTCCGCCATGAAGCAGTTCATCCTCTACGCCATATTCTGCAACGTACTGCTCCTTCCCTGGGCACTTTCCCTGAAGGGACTCGCGCTCGGGGCGCTCGGAGCGGCGGCGGCCCTCCTTCTCAAATTCTTCCTGGTTGCAGCCGCCGTGGTGGTCGTGGAGACCGCGCAGTCCCGGCTGCGCTACTACCGTTACCAGGAGCCCCTGGCCGCGTCGTTCCTGCTTGCGATCCTCGCCATCGTGGCCAATCAACTGAGATAGCGATGCTCGCCGCCCATCTGCCGCCGCTCGCCGCTTCGCTCTTCAGCCTCCTCGCCATCACGAGCCTGCTCCTCGCCTTCGTGATGTTGGGCTCGCGGTGGCTGTACGAATACATGCTCGCCTTCGCCGCGCAGTCCTGGCTCATCGCCATTCTGTCGGCGGCGGTCGCCTACTACGGCGGCTATCCTGAGCTCTACGGCATCGCGGCACTCACGGCGCTCTTCCGCGGCCTGGTGTTGCCATACCTCCTGCTGCGCATCATCCGCCGTCTCAAGATCGATCGCGAGCTGCACGAGCTGCTGTCACCGAGCGCGAGCCTCGTGGTGGGAGCGCTGCTCGTCGTTTTCGCCTTCGTCGTGTCGGCGCATCTCGGGGCGGCGCTCGGCCTCGCCGGCACGGTGGCGGTGCTGGCGCTCACCGTGATGCTGTCCATGAAGCTCATCGGCTTTCTCATGCTGATGGTGCGCAGCGAGGTGGTGAGTCAGATCCTCGCGATCCTCGTCCTCGAGAATGGCATCTTTCTCGGCTCGCAGATCCTCGTGCCGGGCATGCCGATGCTTCTCGAGCTCGTCATCCTCTTCGATCTGTTGGTGGTCGTGGCGTGCTTCGGCGTATTGGTACAATATCTTCTGCTGCACGCCGGCACCTCGAGCACCCGCGAGCTCACGAGGTTGACGGGATGAGCCCAGTTCCTCTGGTTGCCGTCATTCTCCTTGCGCCGCTCGCCGCGGTGGCCGGCAGTCTCGTCAGCCGGCGCGCGCGGATCTCGGAGTGCCTCAACCTCGCGGCCGCTCTGATCGACTTCGCCGCAGTGCTGCGGCTGCTGCCGATCGCGCTGGCCGGGCCGTACATCTTCTGGGATGGCTACGTCCTCGTGGACGCTTTCGGCGCCTGGGTGATGCTCTCCATCACGGCCGTGTACCTCCTGGCATCGCTCTACGCCATCGGTTACATGCGTCAACTCGACAAGCCGTCACGGTTGCCCCGCTTTTATGCGCTGCTTGCCGGCTTCGCGTTGACGATGCTCCTCGGACCCGTGATGAATAATGTCGGTGTCTACTGGATCGCAATCGAGCTCACGACCCTGGTGAGCACCTTCCTCGTCGGTTTCGAGCGCACCCGTGAGGGTGTCGAGGCCGCCTGGAAGTACATCGTGGTCGTCTCGGCGGGAATCAGCCTGGCGCTCCTCGGGATCGTATTCTTCTACTGGGCGGGGAGTCTGCACCTGGGGCCGAGTTACAACCTGACCTGGTCCACGCTGCGCGCCGTCGCGCCACAATTGAATCCGACCATCGCGCTCGCGGCATTCCTGCTCGTTTTCGTCGGCTTCGGCACCAAGGTGGGACTTGCGCCGATGCATACCTGGCTGCCGGATGCGCACAGTGAGGGCCCGGCGCCGGTGTCCGCCATGCTGTCCGGCGCGCTTCTCAACACGGCGATGATCGGCGTCGCCCGTTTCATCAGTATCACCGACGCCACCCGCCTCGGCCTGATGCCCCGCACCCTCGTGGTCGTGATCGGCGCTCTATCCCTGGCGATCGCGGCTCTTTTCATCACACGCCAGACGGAAGTCAAGCGCCTGATGGCGTACTCCAGCGTCGAGCACATGGGCGTGATAACGCTGGGGCTCGGATTCGGCGGTCCGCTCGGAGTCGCCGGGGCTCTCTATCACATGCTCAACCATTCGCTCAACAAATCCCTCATGTTCTTCGGTGCGGGCGACGCCATGCATGCCTTCAGCACCAAGCGGATAAGGCGCGTGCGCCACGTGCTCACCGCAATGCCCGTGGCCGGTGTCCTCTGGATCGTGGGCGCGCTCGCGATCACCGGAGCGCCGCCGTTCGGCCTGTTCCTGAGCGAGCTCACGATCATGCGTGCGGGCCTCGCCGGGCCCAACTCATGGGCGGTGTTCGTGATGTTGGTGCTGCTCGTGGTGATTTTCGCGGGATTCCTCAATCATTTCCGGGCCATGTATTTCGGCGAGACTTCCGGCGCGGAGCCCCCCGCGGGAGCCTGGAAGCGTCAGCCCGGGACAGCGTTCTGGTGCCTGTTGCCGATGTGGCTCGCGCTCCTTCCGATCCTCATACTCGGGCTATGGTGGCCGGGCGCGATCAGCCACTACTTTACGGTCATTGCGTCGCAGTTGGGTGGAGGGTTTCGCCCGTGAGCGGGTCGCCTGACGGTGTGCTGCCCGAAGATGTTGCGCCTGCTGATCTACAGCACCGCTGCCGCGCCGCGCTGGATGCTGGCGCACGGATGCAGTTCGTCTACGCCTGGTATCCCGAAAGGGCCGCCGATCCGGAGTTACGCTATGTGGTGCATCCGGCACCGAGTCAGGCGCCGCACATCTGGCGATGCCGCCCCGGCACCGAATCGCCACCGAGCCTGGCGGCCATCGCTCCGCTCCTCTCCTGGTACGAGCGGGAAATCACCGATCTCTGCGGCATCCGGTTTCGGGATCAGCCACAGCCGGAGCCTCTCGTGCTCCTGCCCGGCGCGAGCGTCGAACGCCCCCCGTTGCGGCCGGGGCCGGCGCCGCGCATGAGCTACACCCCGGAGCCCTGCGGGCTGCCCGAGATCCTGGGCCGGACCGCGCAAGACATCCAACTCCTTCCCTTCGGGCCCATCCGCGCGGGCGTGCTCGAGTCCGCTCAGTTCAAATTCCTTTACATCGGTGAGGCGATCCTTCACTACCACGCACAGCTTTTCTTCAAGCACCGCGGCATGGAGAAGCGGTTCGAGGGGGTATCGCCATCGCTCGGAGCCGTGTTGGCGGAACGTGTTTCCGGGGTGGGGAGCGTGGCCCATGCGCTTGCTTACTGTCAGGCGCTGGAGGCTGCCGCCGGGTGCATCGTGCCGCGCCGTGCCGCCTGGCTGCGTGTCCTGCTCGCGGAGCTCGAGCGACTCTACAATCACCTGCACTACCTCGGTCACCTCTCGCACACGACCACCCTCAAGGTCGGCGAGGCGGAGGGGCTCTATCTGGAAGAGCTTGCCAAGCAAATCAACTGTATCGCGACCGGCAGCCGTCTGTTGCGCGGCCTCCTGACGCCCGGGGGCTTGAGGCGGGAGCCGCGGCTTACGGGGATTGCGCCGCTCCTCCATCGCCTCAGCAAGGAGCTCGAGCCCTACACCACCATGCTGGAGTCGAGCACGAGCCATCTCGATCGGCTGCTCACGACCGGTGTGCTCGCCAGGCAGCTCGCCTTCGATCAGGGGGCCACGGGGCCGGTGGAGCGCGCATCCGGAGTCGATCGGGACTGCAGGCGCGATCAGCCCTACGGCGCCTATCCGGAGCTGCCACTGCGGGTCGCGTTGCGCCAGGGGAGCGATGCGCATGCCCGCCAACAGGTACGGATCGATGAGATCGACCACAGCATGCGGCTCGTCCAACACGTCCTGGAAGGGCTTCCGGAAGGCCCGCTGCGCACCGACTGCGAGCCGCTGCCGGGTGCCGAGGGGCTCGGCTGGACGGAGTCCCCGCGCGGGACCCTCTACTACGCCGTGCACCTCGATGACGCCGGCGCGCTGACCCGAGTGAAGATCAAGTCGCCGAGCTTCTCCAATTGGCGGGTCTTTCCCTACACCGTGCATGACAGCAACATGATGGACTACGCGATCAACGAGGCGAGCTTCGGCCTGACGATGGCCGGTTGCGACCGCTGAGGAAGCCGGATGTCCCAGAAAATCATTCCTCTCTGGACGCTCTATGGACTTCGGCAGGGCAAGGCGACGCTGCGCTGGCCGGCCGGTGATCGGGCGCAGCCCGGATCACAGGAGGATGCCGCGTGCGGGCAGGTCGGCTTTCTCGGTATGCCGCGCTTCGATCCGGCCAAATGCCAGGCCGGCTGCCGGGAGTGCGCGGACGCCTGCCTGCCGGGTGCGATCAGCCTCGAGCCAGCCGGGGGCACGGAGCGGGTGAAGGTGGACTACGGCCGTTGCGTCGCCTGCCAGTTGTGCATCGAGTCCTGCCCGACGGGAGCCTTCACGCCATCCGGTGACTGGGCGTTCGGCGTCCGCCGGCGCGAGGATCTCGTGTGGGCGACAGCGGCAGCATCGGATGACGGTGCGGCCATCAAGCGCCAGATCCGTCGCGTTTTCGGCCGCAGCCTCCACGTGCGGCACGTCGATGCCGGCTCCTGCAATGGCTGCGAGTCCGAGCTGCAGGCACTCGACAATCCCTACTACAACCTGCACCGCCTCGGTGTCTTCTTCACGCCGTCGCCCCGATTCGCCGACCTGTTGCTCGTTACGGGACCCGTGACCTACGCGATGCACGGTCCCCTCGAGGAAGCGTACGAAGCCATGCCCGAGCCGCGATTCGTCATGGCAACCGGTACCTGCGCGGTCTCAGGTGGGACCAACGGCGGCGGATATGCGTGCGGCAACGGGCTGGATGGGGTGCTGCCGGTAGACGTCTACCTGCCGGGCTGTCCGCCCAATCCACCGGCCATCATGCACGCGCTACTGATGTTGCTCGAGCGGATGCCGCAGCGCGTGGGGGCCGGTCGCCAGTCAGGAGCCTAACATGCCGGAGCAGCTCGTCATCGCATTCTGGCTGTGGGTCGCAGGGCTCGTTCTAGCGCTAGGGCGCGCTGCCCGCCTGGCGCGCGTGCTGATAGCGATCGGCGCTGCGGACGGCATCTGGGGAACGGTGATCGCACTACCGCGGGGCGGGAGTGTCATCACGTTTCCGATCCAACTGGCGGACCAGGTGGTTCGCCTGCGGTACGCACCAGAAGCGTTATGGCTTCTGGGTTTCGGTCTCTTGCCGGCGGGACTCGCGGTTGCGCTCGCGACCCCCATCCGCAAGGCGAGGCCTGCCTGGCTCGCCGGCGCGGCCCTCTCGCTCATCGGCGCGCTCGGTGTGTTCGGGCTTCAGGACGCGTACTCCTTTCTCGTCGCCTGGGAGCTCATGAGCATTGGCGGTGCGGTGCTGATCCTCTCGGAGCGCACCTCGGCCCAAGCCGGGCGAAGCACGCTCTACATGCTCGCGCTTCTCGAGGCGGGCGTCGTGGGGATTCTTCTCGCGCTGCTCCTCCTCGCGCAAAGCTCGGGTGGGAGCGTTGGCTTTGACGGCTACACGGTGGGCGGTCAGGCGCTGTCTTCGGGCGGGCGCATCGCGGTGGGCCTCCTCGCGCTCTTCGGGTTCGGTGCCAAGCTCGGCCTTCTGCCTTTCTACGAATGGTTTCCCGGCGCTTACGCCAACGGCAGCGGGGCTTCGGGCGCGATCATGTCCGGAGTGGTGCTCAACGCCGCCTTCTTTGGCCTGTCGCGTGCCCTGATCGACTGGCTGGCACCGGGCAGCGGGTTGTTCGGACTCGGCATCATGGTGACGGCGATTGGGGTGCTGACCTCGATCCTGGCCGCACTGTACGCGTTCCAACAGGATGACTGGCGGCGACTGCTGGCCTTCTCCTCCGCCGAGAATGCGGCCATCGCGGTCACGGGTCTCGGCGCGAGTCTCCTCTTCCGTGCCGACGGCCTCAATGCTCTCGCAGGGCTCGCCTGGACGGTGGCCGTGCTGCATCTGTCAGGCCACGCGCTCGCGAAGGGTGGAATGTTCCTCTGTGCCGACGGCGTGTTCGCGGCAGGCAGCAGCTATCGCCTCGCGCAGCGCGGTTGGCTGCGGACGACGCGTCTCGTCTTTGGTATCGGAGCGCTCTTTGCCGCCATGAGCCTTGCGGCCATGCCGCCGCAGATCGGCTTCGTCACCGAGTGGTTCACCTTCCAGACCGTGTTCCAGGGCTTTCACCTGACGACCATCGGCGGGCGTGTCACCTTGGCGCTTGCCGGCGCAGGCCTGGCGCTCACCGCGGCCGTGGCGTTCGCCACCTTCATCAAGGCATTCGGCATCGGATTGTTGGGGGACGGGCAGAAGCGGGAGACACCCCCTGTGGGGCCGGGCTATGACGCCGCAGCCCTCATCCTGGGCGTCGCCACGCTGGCCGCTGCGGTGGGCATGCCGGTTTGGCTTCACGGCCTGCAGCAGGCGAGCCTCGCGCAGTTTGGAATCGATGCGCCGAAGGCCATGACGAGCGGCTGGATCCTCGTACCGTTGACCGATACGTTCGCGTTCATCTCGCCGTCGCTGCTCGTCATCGTCATGCCGTTGCTCGCCATCATTCCGCTGCTATTGCTTATCAACGGACGACGCTACCCCCTGCGGCGCGCCAGGGTCTGGTATGGCGGCATGCGCGAGGACCCGCAGCGCTCGGCCACGACTTCCCTCACCTTCTCGAATGCGATGCGCACCTTCTACAGCTTCATTTATCGACCGACGCTCGATACGGCGCGCGAGCACAGGGCCACGGCGTATTTCATCCACAGGCTGGAAGTCGAGCACGATGTAGCGGATGTCTTCGGGCCGCTGCTGTTCACGCCACTCCGGCGAGCGGTCTGGCGACTGGCAGGCTGGCTGCGGGCGCTGCAATCCGGCGATCTCAACTTCTATCTCGGGCTGATCGGCTCCCTGCTCGTTCTCATCCTCGCGCTGACGCTAGGCTGATTCATTTGCGGTTGTATCCCGGAATGTTCTTCGCCCACTTGCTTTGGGCAAGCGAGATGCCCGCGTGCACCGCCGTCTGGAAATCCGATCGCACCGTCTCGACCGCTATGTTGCGCCGGAAGAAATCCGCCCAGATGAATTCGGCGAAGGCGGTCGGCGTTTTGTCGAACCCGTCGGCATCCCGCACGTACCCGGCCAGAGAGCGATAGACGTCGTCGACCAGCTTGCCGAGACTGTCGGGAATCATCGAGTAGCAATGTCGCACCCCGTTGTCGTCCAGGGGGTGCACCCAGAAGTTCTCGTTCATCTCCTCCCAGAAGGATTCCGGGGTGCACTTGGAGAGATCCGCCTCGACGAGGAAGCACCCCGTCGACACGCCAGCCTCAAGGGCCGCCCGCCCCAGATGATGATGGTCGGTGATGTAGAGCTTCCCCTGTGGCCCGACTACCGCCGGCATGGGGTGCGCTTGCATGAAATCGTGCCGATCCGCGGGCTTCATCGCCGCCAGATGCTTCCGCTTGTCATGGACCACGATCATTCCCACGGTGAGCTGCGTGGGATGCAGGCCCTGGAGCGCTGCCTCCTGAACCTTCGGCATACCGCCCTGCGAAGTGTTTAGCCCGAGGGTCCGAAAAGATGCGTGGCATGCGTGATGGCGGCGCCCGCCCGCATGGCGGCGGCAACCAAGGCGGCTTCCGCCAACTGCGCGTCGGTGGCGCCGGCTTCCCGGGCCGCCTTGTTGTGGATCTCGATGCAGTAGGGACACTGCGTCGTCAGGGCGACGGCGACCGCCATCAACTGCTTGGTCAGCGCATCGAGCGCACCTGGCGTGAACACCGCTTTGTCGAAGGCCCAGAAGGCCTTCATGGGCTGGGGCGCGAGCTCGTCGAGTTTTTTCAGCCGACTGAGATTCTTCATGTCGAACATGGTCTTCTCCTAAGTTTAATCCCGCCTCAAATGTCGGACAAAAGCGCGATCTCCTTCCAGATGTCGGTGCCCGGCAAGCATGAGTCGGCGCGCGTGTGCGCGCCGAGATAGGTATCGTTCGAGAAGATCGCGCCCCCGGCCACCTTGAGACACTCGTAAGGCCCAACGGTTTCGCGCCGGCCCCGCGAGGTCGTCACGCGCAGATATACCGGTTCGCGACACTCCAGCATCCTATGCTGCCTGCGCCCGAGCTGCCAGAGGCCGTCGCTGTAGCTGGCGGTGACGGCGTTGTCGGGCCCGCGAAGTGTTCCATCGGCGCAAATCCTGAAATATATTCCACGGACCAGGATCGCCGATTCGCCGTTCAGCGGTCGAAAGCTCAGCGTAATCAATTGGCCCGCGACACCGGCGCCTCGAGCGGGGGATGAGGATGAATGTCGAGGACGACCGCCAGATGCAGCCGGCCGAGCAATGTCAGGGAGTCCGGCGAGAGCTCGAGCCGGAAGTCGTCGCGCACATAGAGACTCACGAGCAACTCCGCGATGCCGCCCTCCGCATTGAGCTGCTCGAGGAAGGATTGGACGCGTCGCAGGTTACTGAGGGTCTTCAGGATCACGCCTTCCACCGACATGCTGTCGGAGGAAAGCTGCGGCTCTTCCATCAGCCGTCCCAGCCAGTAGCTGTCCCGATACGCGCCGCCTAGCTCCGTGCCCGCCGGGTCGCAGCGCGGCTCGCCCGCTCGCCAGCTGTGCTGCGGCTGGAGGCCGAGCGCGGCGGTAATCGTTGGTGGGTCGATCGTCGGATGACGGATACGGAGCGAAACGGTGAACTCATACTCGCTCATGGGAGTGTCCTCACCACGGCGCAGTTCAGCCTGCCGCTCCCGGGTGGCCGGGAGCGGCGCTGAATAGTGGGCCGTCAGTAACGGCGTGGGCCTCCGCCGCGGTTGCCGCCACCGCCAGACCGCTCGCGATCCTGTGCCTCATTCACCCTGAGAGGGCGACCGTCGAAGTCGGCGCCGTTCAGCGACTGCATCGCCCGGGAAGCGTCGGCGTTCGACATCTCGACGAAGGCAAAACCGCGCGGGCGACCGGTCTCGCGGTCGGTGATCAACGAGACTTTCTCGACCGTCCCGTGCTTGGAGAACAGGGCACGCACGCCCTCTTCGGTGGCGGAGAAGGGAAGATTTCCAACGTATAGTTTGGTCACTGCAGAATACTCGTGGGAGAAAAGGGTATTGGGGCAGGAGTGTCAGTGCGACGGTTGCCCGTCGCCATCCGCACCGGTCAATGAGCCGATGAGCACACCGCCGTGAGGGTAAAGTGGAGGCGCAGCTGACACGCTGGCTTGGCCGCGAAATCGCTGGCACGCGAGCCCGCACATTCAAGCACACCTTCCGCCCGATGCGACGGATCCTCCAGCGCTGCCGATACGGCCGCGGCCAGGTCAAACCGTCCGTCGCAGTCTGCGTACGGGCAGCGGAAAGAAAAGAACGCGCGGGCTGGAGGGTGCAGGACGTGCGATTGAGGTACCGGTGTTGTCGCTGCGCCGCCCTCGAAACTCAACTCGAAGCGCAGCTGCTCAACCGCCGGGAACATCGCGCGCAGCTTGGGCGCAGCCTCTTGGTCGCGACGCAGCTGATGGGAGCGATCGTGGCGCGGGGGGGCCCCGCGGGCGTTGCCCAGTCTCATGTCCCGCTGCTCAAGGTCGGATCGCCGGGGCCGACGGGCGTATCCTGCAACGGCGTCGCGATCTCGCCCGAAGCATTCGGACGAGTCGCCCGGCGCTGCTGCTTCTCCAGCTGACGCGCCTTCCTGCTCGCCTCTTTCTGCTTCTTGGCTTGGCGGTAATTCGGTTTGGCCACGAGGTTCCTTCGATAATCGCGGTGAGAGCACTGGCCGGCAAGCGCGGCCTTTCGGACCTGTGCTTCGGCAAGCGTTACTTTACTCCGAATTAGGCTCTTCCGGAGCACTTTTCCAGCCGTTCTGTCGGCAGGACTGTCCCTCGCAAGGCCGGGTCAGGAATGGGCAACGAGGCTGGCAATGGCCTGGTTGAGGCTGATGGAGCCCTTGCGGGCGTGTGCGCCGCGATCCGGGAAGTCGATCCATCCAGCGTTGAATCCGTCGAGCATCTGCATGCGCGGGATCGGATTCTTCATGCCTTGGGCACGAAAGATCGATTCCCACCGGTGGCGGGGCACCACTTCCGACCGCACCGGAGGTAACTCTGTATGAGACCGTCCTTCGCCGAGGCGATGTCCCAGGCGGCGTTTTCCATAAACCAGGCCGCGCGCAGGAAGGTCACGGGGACGGCCAGACTGCCCAGTGCCTCCTCCATCCGGCGCAGAACGTTGAGGAGGTTCGGTTGCGGCGAATCCGCGCCAATGGTCGACAAAGCCACGACCTTTTGCGGCTTGGCGCGGGCAAGCGAGTCCTCACCGTTGCGGCTCCCTCGTACCTGAAAAAGTAGGGCGAGCCTCGTACGCCAAAGGACCTATTGCAGCACGAGGCCCTGCTGTTTCGCGATCCGCAGACCGGCCGGCCGTTTGCGTGGGAGTTTCATCGCAGGGGGAAAGTGCTCGCGATCCCGGTGCGCGGCCGGATGTTGACCGACGATCCGTCAGCGGCGATCGCGGCTTGCGTCTCCGGCTATGGCGTGTTCCAGAGCCTGGAGCTGGGCATGGGCCCATGGCTCAGGAGCGGCAAACTGGTGCAGATTCCGTCCGACTGGTGTGACGAGGGGTACCCGCTCTACGCCTACTACCGATCGCGCCACCTGCCGCCCGCCAAGATCCGCGCGTTTCTGGATTTCGTGAAGGAGATCGTGTCCGAGGAGACGGCGGCGCAAGCTCAATAGATTTCCGGCACCAGCAACTCGGGCAGCACGGCCTGTCGGGAATAGTGCTCGTGATGCTCGCGCTGCGGCAGGTTGACGGGGTCGTGCTTCACTCCCGTGTAGGGAAACTGCTTGAGGAGATGATCCAGGCAGTTGAGCCGAGCGCGCTTCTTGTCCACCGCATGCACCACCCACCAGCGCGCCTCGGGGATATGCGAGCGCGCGAGCATGACCTCCTTCGCCTGGGTGTAGTCCTCCCAGCGGCGGCGCGATTCGAGATCCATTGGGCTCAACTTCCACTGCTTCAGCGGGTCATGGATACGGCCGAGAAATCTGATGTGCTGTTCCTCGTCGGTGATCGAGAACCAGTACTTGAGCAGACGGATGCCGGATCGAACCAGCATGCGCTCGAACTCGGGGACCGAGTGATAGAATTCCTCGTATTCCTCGGCGCTGCAGAATCCCATGACATGCTCGACCCCCGCGCGGTTGTACCAGCTGCGGTCGAAGAGCACGATCTCGCCCGCGGCGGGCAGATGTGCGACGTAGCGCTGGAAGTACCACTGGGTGCGCTCGCGTTCGGTGGGCGCGGGCAGCGCCGCGACGCGGCAGACACGCGGGTTGAGTCGCTGAGTGATGCGCTTGATCATTCCTCCCTTGCCCGCCGCATCCCGGCCCTCGAACAGGATGACGACCTTCTCCTTTGCCGCCACTACCCAGTCCTGCAGCTTGACCAGCTCGGCCTGCAGCCGGAACAGGTCGCTGAAATAGCGCTGCCGGTACACCCTCGATCCCTCGTCGGAGATAGGCGGACGTCGCCCATCCGTCGCAGGCTCGCGGTCCTCGATCTCCATCTCGAACTCTTCGTCGTAAGAGTCAGCCAGATCGAGGCCGATGCGGCGGATAATCTCTTCGTGATCGAGGGATGACGGCTCGCTCATGTGTGGGCTCCCAGCGAAACGTGTGTTGAACTCCCCGTCGCTGGCCTGGTCGCAGCCCATGAACGTAACAGAGCTGTCACATTCGCCGGGTCCAGATGCCTATAATGACAGGCACGCCGGCAATTGCACAGCGTCTCTCTCCACAGGAGGATTCCATGACCGTCGGACCTAAAGTCTGGTTCATTACCGGCATCTCTCGCGGCTTCGGCCGCGCATTCGTCGACGCACTGCTGGGTCGCGGTGACAAAGTCATCGGGACGACACGCGACGGCTCCGCCGACGTGACGCCGGGGAAGGGCAGCCTCGATGTCCTCAAACTCGATGTGACGGACGCCGAAGCCATAAAGAAAACCGTGGCCGCCGCCGTCAAGCTACACGGCAGGATCGATGTCGTTGTCAACAACGCCGGCTACGGCTTGCTGAGCTCGGTCGAGGAAGCCACCGATGATCAGATCGATCACGTGTTTGCCGTCAACTTCCATGGCACGCGCCGGGTAATTCAAGCCGCGCTGCCTTACCTTCGGGCCCAGCGCAGCGGACACATCATCAACATCACTTCCATGGCCGCAGTGGCGCCGAACCCGGGCAGCGGCTATTATTCGGCCGCGAAGATGGCGGTCGAAGGACTGTCGCAAAGCCTGGCGAGAGAGGTTGGGCCGCTCGGCATTCGCGTGACTCTGGTCGAGCCGAGCGCCTTCCGTACCGATTTCCTCTCGGAGCATTCCATCCGCCGCAGCGGCGCCACCCACGAGGACTACGCGGAGACGGCGGGCGCCACACTCGATCGTCTCACCGCAATGGACGGCAAGCAGGCCGGGGACCCCGTGCGTGCCGTCGCCGCCATCATTCAGGCCGTGGACTCACCCAGCCCTCCTCTTCATCTCGTCCTGGGGTCGGATGCCTACCGCCGTACGCGGCGGATGCTCGAGGCATTCTCGGCGGACGTCGAGGCCTGGAAGGCCGTGTCGATCGGAGCGGATTACCAACAGGGTTCCTGATCCGCTCCGCGTGGCACCCGCCAAATCGCTGCGACCAGACGTGACTGGCTAGCTGACAGGTAGTTGGGAGAAGTCCGCGATTTCAGTTCAGCGACGGCCTGTTGGACCGCCGTAGCCGCAGCCGGCTGCCCGGTCCTAATGTAAAGATTAACATGCAAAAATGGGCGTGTTATAGGTCAAAATTACTACAACAGGCCATTTATAGCGCATTGTAGCATAGACATTCTTATGCTATGATGCGTCTAAATTGACGTATTAGCGTGCGTTCGCCTATTTACATGTCAAATATAGCTTGTTATGGGACAGCAACTAGTAGCTGAATCCGCCCACACGACCGTCGGCGACCTGGAAGCGCAGCTGGGCGCGAACCTGCGCCGTTTGCGTCTGGATCGGAACCTCGAGCAGATCACCCTCGCCGGTCGCGCCGGCATCGGCTTGAGGTCCTTGCAACGACTCGAGCTCGGGAAAGGATCGACCACCCATACGCTCATCAAGGTCGTTCGTGCGCTCGGTCGCGAGATATGGCTCTCGACGATCGCCCCGGTGCCGACGATCAACCCGCTCACCTTGCCTCGGACGGCCAAAGTCCGCCAGCGCGCGGCCGGTCGCCGGACGGGCTGATCGCGTGGCTGCTCGCAAGACGCGTACTCGCACTCGCAGCGCCGGATACACCCATGTCACTCGCGTCGAGGTGTATCTGTGGGATGAACGGATCGGTGTAGTGGCACTGGATCCGACGTACGGTTTCTATGCGTTCCGCTATACGCCGGAGTTTCAGGCTCGCGGTATCGAGCCTGCTCCGATTCACATGCCTACCTCGGTCGATCAGACTTTCCTCTTCACTGACTTGCCTGTCGCGACCTACCGGCGCCTGCCGGCAATGCTCGCGGATCCACTACCGGATGAATTTGGCAACGCCCTCATCGATCGCTGGATGCTGGACCGCGGCATCAGGGCCGAGAGCATCAACTCCCTTGATCGACTCGCGTACATGAGCAACCGCGCGATGGGGGCACTGCAATTCAAGCCGGCTCGAGGCCTGGGGACGCAACGCGCAATCGCCATTCAGCTGAGCCAGCTGGTCGCCACCGCACGAAAAGCCGTACATGGCGAATTTGACCGCGATCAGCGCGCCCAAGCGGCACTTCGTGACCTCATCGCGGTGGGCACCTCAGCCGGCGGCGCCCGCGCCAAAGCGGTCATCGCCTGGAATCGCCAGACCGGGGAGATCCGCTCCGGACAGCTCGAGGCACCTCAGGGCTTTGAGCATTGGCTGCTCAAGTTCGACGGCATGGGGAAGGATTTCGAGCTCGGCGCCTCGCAGGACTATGGCCGCATCGAATACGGCTATCACCTCATGGCACGGGCAGCGGGCATCAGCATGAACGAGTGCCGCCTGTTACAGGAGAACGGCCGTGCGCACTTCATGACACGGCGCTTCGATCGAGAGGATGGAAGCGTACGCCACCACGTCCAGACGCTCTGCGCGATGGCGCACCTCGACTTCAAGAAAAAGGGCACGAATTCCTACACGCAGCTTTTCGACACCATTGTCCGGCTTGGCCTGCCATACGAGCAAAAGGAAGAAGCCTTTCGGCGTATGGTATTCAACGTCATGGCCCGCAACTGCGACGACCACACCAAGAACCTCTCGTTCCGACTGCGTCAAGGACGGCCGTGGGAGCTCACCCCAGCATACGATGTCACCTTTGCGCACAACCCCCGGGGAGAGTGGACCTCACAGCACCTGATGTCGGTCAACGGCAAATTCAATGCCATCACTGAAGGAGACCTCCTGACGGAGGCCGATCGGTTCGCCATCGGCACGGCGCCGCGCATCATCGACCAGGTACGTCACGCAGTTCTCTCGTGGCGTTCATTTGCCACTGAGGCCGGTGTTCGCGCCCGTGAGCTCGAACGAATCCAGGCGGAACTATTGCCAGGGCTCACTCAGGCCGCCTGACCACTCGCGCTCGGTTTGACGGGATTCTGGTCTACTTAGGCAGCGAATTGGCGTTGCAGCGCCTTGACGGCGCTGCTGTGCCAGCCCTCGGCGATAGCTTCCGACATCGGATCAGGGAAGATCTCCTCGTCCTCGTTTTCCACTCCGTCCAGGATTGCCCGCGCGACCGACTCCGGAGAGGCCTTCGGAACGTCCAGCGCTCGTGTCATGTCGGTGTCTATCGGGCCCGGCAGAGCTGTGTGCACGGTCATGCCCTTTCCGGCCAGAAGAGCGCGCAGCGATTGCGAGAGGGAGAACGCGGCGCCCTTCGAATCTGTGATCTTCATTGTGGTCTCCCTGTGATTTCGCTCAGCGCTTGCCGTACTCGTCGTGGCGACACCACCAGACGCCCGTCTCGTTGCGTCCCTTGGGGGCGCGATCGAGCCAGTGGTAGACGCCGAAGAAGGGATCGACACCGCGCGCGTAGGTGGAATATGTGTGATACACACCGCCGTCCTCGAGCGCGAACGCGCTCATACCTGGCCTATCACGATGGTACGACAACACGTCCGTACCGCTCATACCGGCCAACCTGGCCTCGGCCGACTCGCCGCCCCCTTGCTGACCGTCGCGCCATCGAAATGCGTCGCTGGTGGGCGGCTCAATCCGGTAGTTGTATTGAGCGCCCTTTCGTTGGCGCAGTTCGGTGATCGACACATTGAAGTCGAAATTGAAATCGCTGCCGGATGAGGAGGCCCAGGGAAAACCCCAGCCCATCCGCTTCTTGTAGGCCTGCAACTGCGGCAGCGGCGCGCGCGACACTGCCACGAGCATCACGTCATGGTGGGCCAGGTGAATCGCGGAGCCATTGAAAGCGTCGGCAATCATCGAGCACGAAGGACAGCCCGCCATCCAGTCGGGCCCAAACATGAAGTGATAGACGAGGAGCTGCGAGCGACCTTTGAACAGCTCGACCAATGAGACGCTACCTTCGTCGATCGCGAACCGATACTCTTTATCGATCCGGACCCACGGCAGTTGCTGTCGCCGCCGCGCCACCTCATCACTGCGCCGGGTGAGCTCCTTCTCGGCATTGAGCAGCTCGAGCCGTGCCGCCAGCCACTCTTCGCGGGTACCGATCGTGCGTGCCGTCATGGCCCTTCACCTCTGTTCGTCGCTTGTCGGCGACAGGTTAGGAGGCCATATCGATGGTCGGGGAGTTACAAATGCGGCGCGATTCCCGTGATCAGGTAGCGATGCGGAGCTCGCGGTAATCCGTAGATTCGGGCGGCCCTGGTCGCGGCGGAACCCCGGCTCGCCCTTCTGGTGAATGGTGGGACCACGCTCCTCGAGTCCAGCGGCTCGGTGGTAACGACCTCGAGCTGCGGATCGCGCTGCAGCGCCGCCGCGATGGTGTGATGCATACCATCCGGATAAATCGCAGCGACGAGCGGACTCTCCCTTTCATGAATGGCCTCGCCCCAAACGGTGCAGCGGATCTTCATGGGGGGCGGCCTCGCATGTTGTTCGCGTGTTGTTGATATGGCCAACACAGCAGCTCTCCCAGATCAGGGACCACCGCGAAAGCCCCCGACCGCAGCAACTCGTCCGCTGTGAAGGTCCCCGACGGTGGGCAGTAGCCGACCACCGCCACACCGGCCCGCTGCGCGGCGGTTACTCCGATCGGAGAGTCCTCCACCGCGAGACAGTCATCGGCGCGGGCCGCCAGCAGGCTCACCGCCAACCGATAAACGTCCGGTGCGGGTTTCGGCGCCATTACATCGTCACAGGTGGCAATCCGGTCCCCGAAACCCGAGCTCAGGCCGGTCGCACGCAGCATCTGCCGAACCAACCGCCGGCTGGAATTGGATGCGACGGCAAGCCGCACTTCCCGTGCCGTCAACGCTCTGACGACCGCGCCAGCGCCCTCGATGGGCCTGAGCTCCTCCGCAATGAGCCGGAGCGAATTGTCCTCGACTGCCATCCCGATATCGGCAGGGAGTGTCAGGCCGCGTTCCTCCGCAATGCGCCGCAGAAAATCCGCGTTGGCCACACCAGCGCTTTCGGACTGTATCTGCTCGAGGCTAAACTCGACTCCCAGGGCCGCCAGCGCGCCCTGAAGCGCTTTGGCGTGAATGCGCTCGCTGTCGACCAGGGTGCCGTCACAGTCGAACACCACGGCGCGCGGAATGAATCGCCCCATGTCAGAAAGTGGCGAGCAAGCCGCCGTCCACGACCAGAACCTGCCCGGTCGTATAACAGGCATCGTCAGAGCAGAGGAACGCAACCGGGCCGGCAATGTCCTCGGGCTGACCCGGACGGCCGAGCGGGATCTTGCGATGCTTGATGTAAACCTCGCGAAAGAGCTCGGTATCGTATTCAGAGGAGCCGTCAGGCCGTTTCGACATGCGCGTATCCACGAACCCCGGTGCGACGGCATTGACCAGAATGCCCCGTGCGGCCAGGTCCACCGCGAGGCACTGCGTAATACTGATCAAGGCGGCTTTTGCCGAATTGTAAGCCACCGAGCTTGGCCGTGCCCCGCAGCCCGTTCACCGACACGATATTGACCACGCGGCCATTCCCGCTTTTCTCGAGATGCAATTTTCTGGTGCTGACGTACCGTATATGGGGTGTCTGCCTGAGTCTGTGCAAATTTTGCACATATTGCCCCAGCCTCCAGCTCCCCTCCCGGAACACGTGATCAAAGCGCGTTGCGGATGAAGCGTCCCGCCTGCATGAGGATCGGGATCCGCGCCTTGTCGCGAAACCCGCCCAACTCCTGCAAGGGGTCGAAGTCCAACACCAGCAGATCCGCGCGCATCCCGGGCGCGATGCGCCCTACTTCGTCATCGATCTGCAGCAGCTCGGCATTGACCGAGGTGGCCGAGCGAAGCACGTCGATCGGACGTTCCACCCGGCCGCGCAGCTCCAGCTCCCCGGACTGCAACGGATGCGACGCATAGTCGAACAGATCCGTTCCCAGCCCGAGCTTGACCCCGTTGCGGCGGCAGATCTCGATCGCACGGAGGGCTCCATCCCCCACCACGTCGAGCTTCTCCCGCATCGCGGGCGCCAGGCTCTTGCCGCCGCCTGCTTTGCCGAGGGCCTCGACTACCGACAGCGTCGGCACCACGTAGGCGCCTGCTGCGGCGATGGACCGGGCGGTCTCGTCGCGATCGATCAACGTGCCGTGCTCGATCGAGCGGACGCCCAAGGCAGCGCAGCGCGCGGAGCCGCTGTCCGTGTGGCAGTGCGCCATGACATATCTCTCGCGCGAGGCTGCTTCCTCCACGGCCACACGGACTTCGTCATCGGAAAATTGCCGCATCCGCAGAGGATCGGTGGGCGACAACACGCCGCCGGAGACGAAGAGCTTGATCTGATGTGCGCCCCGGCGCAGCTCTTCGCGCACCACACGGCGTAATTCGTCAGGTCCATCGACCGTCCGAGACAGGAGTCCGCCGTAGCCATGGCAGCCGCACGCTTCGGCCTCATCCGCGGCACGCATGTCACCGTGTCCGCCGATCTGCGACAGCGCACGCCCACAATACCTCAAGCGCGGACCCTTAATGAGCCCCGACTCGAGTGCGCGTGCCAAGCCGATATCCGCGCCAGCTGCATCGCGCACCGTGGTGAAGCCGCGATCCAGGGCATCCGCCAGAATGCGGCTGGCGTGAAGCGTCATCAGCGAGGGTGGCATTCGGTCGGAGCCGCGTATGTCCCAACTCGGCGAGCAGGCATGGAAATGAGCGTCGATGAGACCCGGCATCAGATAGCGCCCTTGGCAGGGAATTTCGAGCGCGTCGGGAAGCGTCGGGCGCCGCCCGGTTGCCACCTCGCGAATCCGCCCTTCTTCGACGACTACGTGTCGAGGATCGCCGATGTCCGGGGACTCGCCATCGAATACCTTGACGTCGGAAAACACGATGATCATGGCTTACTCTCCGGCAGCGCCATGGCTCGCCGTACGTCTGACCAGTGAGTAGTAGATTGCGAGGCCCGTCGCGGTACCGCAGGTGAGAACCGTCGCGGTCATGCCCACGAGCAGCGCTTTATCGTGTTGATAATAGCCGTCCAGTACACCAACCAGCTGGATGGCGCAAAATCCCAGGAACGACGGAATGGACACCCCGTCAGCGCGCTTGGCCTTCCAGAGATGCCACGCCTGCGGCACGAAGAGCCCCGCGTTGATGATCAGCCCGGCGCCGAAGATCGCCGATACGATCTCTTTCATATCAAGCCTCTCACCGTTATGTCAGGACCCCCTCGATCGGCACGAAGTCGAAATCGAAGCCGAAGGCGCGCGGTCCAATGACCGCCACGGCCTCGGGCCGGCGGACTTTCGGATCGGCGCTGTAGCCGATGACGTGCACCCGTTGACCGTAGTTCAACCGCTCGGCCGGCAAGGGCTCGGCGGACTCCGAATCCACGACAGTGATGATGTCCGGCACGGTCGCGACGATGCGCCCCCGATTCCGGGCGACCAGGATCTCATTCTGGATCTCGAGCGAGAACTCGGGCTCACCGCCCGCCGAGCCACTGAGCAGCGCCCGTGCCCAGTGCCAGCCATCGCGCGTTTCCCGCTGCACGTCCACGATGCGCCCCTCGAACAGGAGCCGCGCGAAGCGTTGCTCCGACGGGACATCGAGGTACGTCAGCAGCTCCTGAACCGGGTCCGACTGCTGCTCGCGCGCAGTGCGAATGCGCCGACCGATATCCAGTGTCTGCATCAGCGAGCCGAGCACAGCGGCCTCTTTGACCTGACGGCCTGACATTGGATAGAAGGCGCCGGCGATGCTACTGCCCATGCCCACGCAGGCTGCCCGAATCATGACCTCGGCCGTGCGGTCATCCACCGCGAAGATATGCGCGACGTTGCCTGTGTCATCGGTGATGACGCTCGGCGTCGCACGGCATCCATAAATCGAGAATGCCGTCATCTCTATGTGCGGCACTGCGCGTCCGATCCCATCTGCATCGACGACGGGCAAATCCACCTCCGTTGCCGCGGCCAACGGCATGAGCGAATTGAATCCGCCGATCTCGGCGCTGATCAGGGCATCGATCCGCTTTCCGTAAAATTCCGTGCACGCCTTGAGGAGCCGTCGCAACATTTTCGCCGACACCAGGTATTCCTCGAGCACCGTCGGGGCACCGACCCCCGCAATCGAGAGGACGAACGCATCATCGGCGAGATCAGCAGCGTCGATCACCCGAGGATATCGGCCGCGGCGCATCTGGTCGATGACGAAGAGCGCGCCCACCCGCGGGTCACCCCCGCCGCCACCACCCAGAAACACGGCCCCGCGGGCCATGTCCCGCACATCGATCTCCGATTCCACCTGGTACATGCTCAATTCCTCAACGAAGCGAGCTCGCCGACCGCGCGCACGCGCACCTGCACGAGGTTGGTGCGAATGTGCGTCATGGGCAGCTCGGTCATCTCGACAATGGTGATGGTTGCCGGATCCGCGCCGGCCGTGCGCGCCGCCTGGCACGCCTCGTCCTTCGCCTGTTGCAGCGCCGCCTCCCGGCCGCTCGAGTAGTCGTACAGCCGGTCCACCCGGCCGCTTACCATGGCGATCGCCGCGCCCACCGCATTGGCGACCTCCGCATAACGCGGCCGGTGCACCTCGAGCGTGCCGCGCAGCGGCCGGCTGAGCAGAATGTGTCCGCCGCCGACCAGGATCACCGGCACCGGCTTGCTGTTGGTCTTCATCCGGTCGATCGCATCCTCGATGCGCGCATGCATCAGGCTGATCGACCGCTCCACCACCGCGCCGCTCACCGAGCTGAGCCGTGCGGGATCGCCGATATGCGCCTGACCGGCCCGCACCGCGATATCGGTCGCCGTGAGCTCCGAGCCGCCGAACACCAGCGCCCGCTCGGTGAGCTGGTAACCCACTGAGTCAGGACCGAGCTTCAACCCCGTCTCGCTCTCGCGCACCAGGGTACCGCCGCCGAGCGCAATGGACAGGAGGTCCGGCATGTGCGAGTTCGTGAGCACACCGCCGATCTCGCGCGGCAGCGCGCTCTCGCGCGGAAATCCGTGCACCAGGAAGCCGAGGTCGGTGGTGGTGCCGCCGATGTCCATCACCAGGGCGTCCTCGAGGCCCGTGAGAAAGGCGGCGCCGCGCAGACTGTTCGTGGGGCCGGCCGAGCAGGTGATGATCGGGAAGCGGCTGGCGAATTCGGCCGAGACCAGCGTGCCATCGTTCTGGCTGAAGAAGACCGGGCATGAAATGCCGACCCGCTTCAGGCCCTGGGAGAGCCCGTCGACGACGCGTCGTGCCATCTCCCGCAGCGTGGCGTTCATGATGGCGGCGTTCTCGCGATCGACCAGCCCGAGCCCGCCGAGCTCCGCCGACAGCGTGATGTCCGCCTCCGGATGGGCCTGCCGCAGGATCCGGGCGGCCTCTTGCTCGATGTCCGGGCGCACCGGCGCGAAGCAGCTCGTGACCGCGATCGCACGAATCCCCTTGGCGCGGATATCGAGGGCGATCCGCTCGAGCTCCCGGGGGTCGAGGGCCGCATACTCCTTGCCATCGAAGAAGGCGCCGCCCTGCGCGAAGTACCTCTCTTCCCCGGTCTCAGCGAGCAGATCACGGGGCCAGGCGGCGAAGGGCGGCACTCCATCGCCTTTCGGAGCCGAGACGCGCACCGCTGCCACCCGTGAGAGCCCGCGCCGCTGCACGAAGGCGTTGATGAACTGGGTCGTCCCGATCATGACCGAGCCGATCGACTGCGGAGCGGCCTGCGCATCACGCAGCAGCGCGTCCACGACAGCCACCAAGCCGTCGCCCACGTCCGCGGTGGTGGCCCGCTTGGCGCTCGCGAGGACCTCGCGCCCGTTCATCAACACCGCGTCGGTGTTGGTGCCCCCTACGTCGATCCCGAGGACGAGACGCGCATCACCTGGGGCATTCTTCTTCAGAGCCATGGCGATCCTCCCTTGCTCAATACTTCATGCTCAGCTCGATGCCGTAGGTCGCCGGCGGCACGAGGTATCCGATCCCCGCGACGCCGATGCCGAAGGGATTCGCGCGCACGTATTGGCTGTAAGCGCGGGTATCGGTGATGTTCTTCCCCCACAGCCACGCGCTCCAGCGAACACCCTCGATGCCGGCCCGCAGATCCAGGTACTGCTTCGGATTCTGCACGGCGATATTGTTCACTTCCCAGATCTTCTTGCTGTACATCCCGAGCGACACGCGGCCGAAGAAGCTCAGGTTGGCGGTGATCGGCTGGCGATATTGCGTGCCGACCTGCCCGGTCCAGGGCGTCAGGTAGGGCGTATAAGAACCGTAGCACCCGTAATCCACCGCCGCGACCTGCGAGGCGGACAGACCGGAGCAAGAGGGCACGCCGTCGAGCTTGGCAATGTCTGAATCGGTATAACCGGCATTGGCGAACAGCTCCCACTGCAGGGTCGGATACCATTGGGTCTCGAGCTCGGCGCCCTTGATCACCACGAGGTTGATGTTCTGGTTGACTTGCGTGAAACCGCCGCCGGGTGAGCTGAAGACGTTGAAGTACTGATACCCATGGTCGGTGTCGTAGAACACGGCGCCGTCGACGTGAACACTCCCTGCGAGCCACAGCGTCTTCCATCCCGCCTCATAGTTGCGCAGGTATTCACTGGTGAAGGTCGACGGAGTGCCCGTAGGGTTGAACCCGCCCGGGCGATAACCCGTGCTCGCCGTGATGTAGTAAGTCTGCCGGTCGGTGGGGCGCCAGCTCAGGGTGGCCTTGGGCTGCCAGGCGAGAAAATCGGAGTGCAGGAACGAGCCGGTCACCAGATTCTGCTGCGTCCGGTCATCGAAGTCGTACCGCAGTCCGCCGGTGAACGTCAGGTCCGGCAGGATGTCGTAGTCGGCCTGGCCGTAGGCGCCGAAGGAGCTCTCGACCCATTCATAATCGGAGTTCGCGATGACGAGGCTCGAATCCCAGAACTGGCTTGGGCTGCCGTTCTCGTCGATAAAGACCCGTGTCAGCAGGGACTTGTCGAGATACTGGTAAGAGACGCCGGTCACCCAGCGAAAGCGCTGCTGGGAGGGCGAGGTGAGGCGCAGCTCCTGGAAGTAGCTGGTGAGGCCCAGATCCTGGCCCTGTGCGGCCTGGAATCCGAGATCGAACAGCCCGAGGGGATCCTGAACGGGATTGCTGTAGGAGATGCTCGCGCGGTTATCTTCGTACATCCGGTTGTAACCGCTGATCCAGGTGAGCGTCGCAAATGACAGCGGGCCCTCGAGCTTGGCGCTCATGCCCCCTGTCATGCCGACATCGCTCGGGTAGAACCCATAGGTTGGATTGAGAAACTGGTTCGGATTGTCGGATTGGATCCAGCTGTATTGGTTGGTCGCGCCGCTGTGCCGTCCGAAGTCGCCATTCAGCTCCAGCGTCCAATCCGCGGGCAGATGAGCGAGGATGGTCCCGCGTGTGTCATAGTCGTAGTGGATGAAGTCGGAGTGGCCGCCCGCCCCAGGGTAGGTGTCCGAAATCAGTCCGTTCTGAGTGAGATAAGTGGCCGCGAGCCGGTAGCCCACCGCCTGAGACCCCATGGGTCCGGAGGCCTCGCCCCGCAGGTCAGTCATCCCGCCGTTGCCGTAGGTGAGATCGCCGCTGGCGGAGAAGTCCGGCGTCGGCGCCTGCGTCTGGATGACGATGGCGCCTCCGAGTGCGTCACGACCGTAGAGCGTTCCTTGCGGCCCCTTGAGTACCTGGATGCTGTCGATGTCGAACATCTGCTGATTGAGCTGCAGCTGATCGACCTGCGGCACGCCATCCACCACGACCGCGATGGGCGGGTCCGCATTGGTGACGGAAGCAATGCCGCGCACCACTACCCAACTGTTGTTGTAGGTGTCGGCACGGTCGAAGGTCATGTTCGGAATCTGGGCGATGTAGTCCGCCGTGTCCGTGATGCCGCGCTGCTCGATCTCTTGCGACGTGAACACTTCGACCTGGGCGGGGACCCTCTGCAGTGGCTCCGCGCGCTTCTCCGCAGTGACGATGACCTCATGCAGCAGCGTCGGAGTGCCCGTGTCGTCTTCCGCGGATTGCGCAGTGTCAGCGCTCGCGGCGTGGGCAGCGGCCAGAGGGGCGCCGGAAGCGATGAGCAGACAGGCGATCCCCAGTCTGGCTCTCGATCCGTCGCGGCGACGCAATGGATGGTGACGGATGATCATGCGGTTCATTCTTTCGACGTGCCGCCTTCCCCATCCGCGAGCAGACCCGCGGACCCGACGAGGGTCTTCTTGCGAGACCCGCGTACCCGAGTCCCACCAGGCGGTGATGCGAATGGGACAGGGTGGTTCGATGCTATCGGCCCTGCGGCGCCCTCAGTCGCTCCGATGGTGTGGGCGCGGCTGCGATTTCGGGTAGGTGTTCCGCTCGGCGCCCACCATCGGGTAGGATGCTGAGCGAAGCTTTTCCCGCGATCGTCGTATGCGCGCAACAGAATTCTCTTCCGTCGGTGCGTATGACCGCTTCCACCCACCTCTTTACCGCGTCGAGTTGCTGCCGCGCACGGAGCTGCGGCGGCGCCTGGATGTCGCACTGCGTTATCCATTGACCGCCATCGCGGCTCCCGCCGGCTACGGCAAGAGCTCGGTGCTCGCGCAGTGGCGCTGCGACCAGCTCGAAAGAGGCACAGATGTCGCGTGGCTCAGCGTCGTCGATGATGGCACAGACGCGCAGACGCTAGTCGGCGACCTCGTACTGGCTATCACTCGCGCCGGCCGCAGTCTTGGCAGGCTGGCGGGACTCGCCGAGGACGGACTAGCCGACCTGCCTACCGGGTCGGTCGTCGACCGACTCACGAAAGCGCTGGCGCAGGAGGTTCGTCCGCTCGTTCTCATCATCGACGACGTCCATCGGCTTTCGCCTGGGGCCTTCGCCACGGTGTTAGGTCCCCTGCTGCGCGCGCCGCCGGACTCGATGCACATCGTCCTGAGTGGCCGCGATCCGCCGCCGCTCAATGTGCCGGAGCTCGAAGGACGCGGCTTGCTGGTGCGGCTCGATGCGGCGGAATTTCGCTTCTCTCGTGACGAAGCGCGTGCGCTCTTGGCCGGCTTCGAGCCCGCGCAGGCGCAGCGGCTCGCAGAGCAATCCGAGGGCTGGCCCATCGTCCTGCAGCTGCTGCGCAGCTGGCTGCAGACTCACCCGGCAAGCGCTCTTGCGCCGGACGCGCTATCCGGCAGTGTCGATGGCATCGTGAGCTATCTCACGGAGCAGGTACTGGCCAACCTGAGCGACCGAGAAGCCGCGCTGCTGCGCGATGTCTCGATTCTCGACGCCTTCAATCCGGATCTGGTCACCGCCGTGACCGGCAACGCCGATGCGTGGTCCAAAGTGATCGGGGCCCGGGCCTTCGAGTATCTGATCGTGCCGCTGGATAACCAACGCTACTGGCTGCGCTACCACCACCTCATCGGCGAGATCCTGCGTCGACGCTTGCGTGATCAACCCCTGGAGGCGGTCGCAGCGCTTCATCGCCGTGCCGCGCAGTGGTTCGAGGCGCATGGCATGCCTGCGGAGGCGGTGCGCCACGCGAGCGCGGCCGGCGACTTCAAACACGCGGCGCACGTGATCGGCCGTCAGGGCATCTGGGAGCTGACCCAGTACGGCGGAGTCGCGCTGCTGCAGCGTCTCCTTGCCCCCATCCCCGCGGAACGCGCGCGGGAATATCCGCGTGTTCAGCTCGGACGGGCGATTCTTCTGGCCAAGAGCTCGAGACCGCTCGAAGCGCTGCAGCTTTACAAAGCCACCGAAGAGGCCACCGCGGGCTTTTCCCGTCTCCCGCCTGATGAGATCGAGGCGACCAGACGCGACGCCCGGCTCGTATTCCACGTGGTGGGGGGCTACTGCGACCTGCCGGTCAGTCCAGACACGCTCGAGAGTGTGCGTCGGCTGATCGATGAGTCACCGGCGAGCGAGAGCGTGCCGCGCGCCGTGCTGCTCAATGTGGCCGCGTTTTACGCTCATAGCCTCGGAGGCATGCCCGCCGCTCTCGATTTCGCCAACCAGGGCGTCCGGGCAATGCGGCACGTGGGCTCCGTCGTGGGTATCAACCACTGCTACCTGCACGTCGGGAGCGCTCACTTGAGACTCGGCCAGCTGCGTGATGCCGAAGCGGTATTCCGCGAGGCGAGCGCTCTGGCCGAGGAGAATTTCGGTGCCGACAGCGGTTTGCGCGCGTGCTCTGACGTGATGCTCGCCGCGGCCCTCTACGCCCGCGGTGACATCGATGGCGCGCGCGAGCGGCTCGAGCCCGCGCTCGCGCAGGCAGAGGCCGGCGATGGATGGATAGATGTGTACCTCGAGGGCTACGAGACCGCCGCCGCCATCGCCTTCACCGATGGAGACCTGCGCGCCGTGGAGGATGTGCTCATGCGCATGGAGCGAACCGCGCGCGAACGGGGTCTGCGCCGGCTCGCGGCGCTGCGGGAAACCCTGGTCGCACGGCTGGCGATTCTCCGCGGCGATTACCCTGAGGCCGAGGCCGCGCTCGCTCGTCTCACGCCGCCCTACCGTCCCGGCAGATGGCGTGATGATCCCTATTGGTGGCGCGTGGACGATGAGGCCGCGCTCGCCACGGCTCTGCTCGCCCTCGCCCGCGAGGACCTGCCGGGCGCCGAGGCCGCACTCAACGACCTGTCGCAGGCCGCCGAGGCAAGTCGGCGGGAAGCGCCGCTGACGCTGGCGCGCGCACTCCAGGCGGTACTGCGGCTGCGCCGGGGGGATGCCGCTGGAGCGAGCCACACCCTGTTGGAAGTCATCGAGGCCCGCATGGTGGAAGACGACGTACAGAGCATCGCGCGATTGGGCTCCGTGATCGCACCTCTGTTACGTATAGCCCGGACCCGAATCCAGGCGAGCGAATCAACCGCCAGCATCCGTGTCAGACACGCGTTGTCCGCGCTCAGCACGGCGGTGGAGCGATTCCGGGTTGGCGATCGCGGCAGTCCCCTACCCCTGAGCCCGCGTGAGACGGAAGTACTCGCGGCGCTCGCGCGCGGCGCCTCGAACAAGGTGATTGCGCGGACGCTGCAGATGACGGAAAACACCGTCAAATTCCATCTGAAGAGCGTTTTCAACAAGCTGAGAGTCAGCAGCCGCGCTGACGCAATCGAACTGGCTCGGCAACACGATCTCTAGCGGTGACTCTCATTCATGCAGCGGTGTTTCCTCGCAGGCTCCCCCCAGCTCCGCACTCGCCGGAGATTTTGTGCGAGCTGAACGTAGGCCTCACCCTGACGCTCATCCGGCGCGCTCAGGACTTGATCTATGAATCGACGAGACGCGCCGGAGAGCATCCAATTCATTGACGGCTCCGCCTGCCCGCCAACCGGCTTCGGCATGCGGATCTCGGCGAATTGCTGGGTGCAATCGATCAAGCCGAGCAGATCGAGCTGGGCCACGTCAGCGCGACCGCCCTGCGTACGGAAAGCACCCAGGATAGGGAACGTCACATCTGCCACGGGGGGCCGGTCTTCGTTTCCAGCAACGATTGAATTGCGCGGCCGTATTTGCCGAAGCCCGGAGGATCCTGCCTCGCCTGGCGCGCAAAGGTAGGCGGAACCGCTCGTTGGAGCGTTGTCGACGATCAATACGCGAATTTGCGTCCGCGTTATGAAGCAATGTGTCAGATGCGGATCTCCGGCGACACACGTGCCGGGATTTGCCGCGTCGCGAATCAGACCCGCCTGCAAGAGCTCGCGAATGACCTCCGCGACCGTGAACGCTCCGCTCGACTCCACGTACCCACCGTCTCCAAGCCGGTCCCAGTATCGGAGGGCGGCGGGCGCTGCCCCGCCGGGCGAATGCTGTGGTGGCGTCATCTGCACGACCCCGGCCGGACTCACATAAGGAAACCGAGCGCTATTGTGAACCGCCTGTGCCAAGGTGAGAGTCCGTGTCGCCAGGCCCGGCGAGAATATCTGGATCAGATCCGCTCTGGAAAGTTGGAAGTCTGACTCCAAAACGAGCTGTCCGGCGTTCAACGCCGTGGAGTTCAGTGCCAGTACCGGCAGCTCGAGATTGCTTGAGGAAGTCGAGTACAGATCCGTCAGAGGGCGCGTCCAGGGATTTGGCGGCTCCCCACGGACACTGCATTGTGCCGCCACGTCCGCCCAATCGCGGCCCCAAACCTCCTCGAGACCGCGGGAGCGATCCCAGGCCATCACGGGGAACGGCAGAAATCGCTGAACCATGTCCGGGAAAAGCAAGAGACCCATGACGGTCGCCAGATCGTCACGACCCGTGAATGCATCCGCGAGCTCGCGAACGCTCCGGCAGCCCGGCGCACTGGCTTCCCTGCGGCCCTTGACGGCGACCGCCGTGACGAATGCCGCTGCGCCGACACTTCCCCCGGACACGCCGCTGATGAGGAACGTGTTCGTCGATAGCGGATACGGGCGTGATCGAGACTCATCCTCGAGAAGTCCGAGGGTGGAGGTCGTCCAGTAAGCTGCTCTCGAGGCGCCGCCCGAAGCTGCGATGAAGATGACTGGAGCCCGCGGATCAGGCCGCCGCATGAGCCAGCCAGCGAACACTGTGGCTATGGGTTGGGGGAGCGCGTTTTCGGCTCCCGGACCGCGGGCGACATAGTGGTTCTCATTCCATCGTGCAAAGAGGACCAGGGCAAGAAGCAGCACCCACGTGGCCGCCGGATAGCCCAGGGACTTCGGAAGGTAGGTAAGCACGAAACCACCGAAAATCGTCCATGACATCAGCGCGCACAGGAGTAGAGCGGGCGATCCGATGGGCCGCGCCACGGTTTCCATGCCCCATGGAAGGGCTATGAGCAGTCCGAAGGAGACGACGAAAAGAGCTGCGATGAACCACCAGGCGGTGGTTGCCAGCCTATCAAATCGCTTAAAGTCCTCGAGCCCCCTCGTCTGCCATTCCGCGACCCATTTTTGATGACGCCGCTCGGCCCAACGGCGCCTGAACACCAGGCCCAGCAGGACGAGGACGCCGGTGGCGATCAACAGCGCGCCCGTCGTCCTGAGCTCCGGATCATGGAGCAGATCAAGGGGGACCGGAAGCGCCGCCAGAACCGCCAAGATCCGTGGCAACTCCTCAGCGACCCTTTGCGCGAAGCTTGCCGATCTGCAAATGCCCACCAGGTCCGGCGCGAACCGTCGTCCCAACAGTAGGCGAGCCACATACCAGGCAGACACCATCCAAAGTACATATGCAGCCCAGAGCGCGACAACTTGGCTGATGAACCGCGAGCCGTCGCCGAATGCTCGAAGGGCTTCTCGTGCCTGCGGAACAAAAAGCAACACGAAGTCCCCGGCGAGCACAGTCGCAACGGGAAAGAAACACAGCTGGAGAACGCGAGCGAGATAAATGAGCCGTGGAATCCTCTCGCCGTCCGGCCGGCGGGTTCCCGATTTGCCAGGGAGTGACATAGTGGCAGACCCCCGTCGCTTTTTTTGTGCCAAAGGGCATCACCATAGCGTGACCTTACCGTTACGCCTACCGGCGTTTGCGCTCCTTGGCTTCACCGAACCATCGCGCCGCAGCCTGCGCACCTTCCTCGAGGTTGGCAGACCCCTCACTGGCCCAGGCGACGAAGCCATCGGGGCGCACGAGAACCGCGCTCAAGCCCAACCGATCCTTGGCGTCACTGGCGACGTAGATGATCCGGCCACCCCAGCTGCCTGCAAGCGCTCGCAGCGGTGAACGAGGGTCGAAGTCCAGGAGCAGGGCCGTACCCTTCTCGAGGATCTCGCCGGTCTTCGTCCCGTCGACGAGCTCGAAGTTGGGAACACTACGGCCCACGAGCGGATGGCTGCCGCCAGAGTCGTAGCGGAGAGAAACACCCCATACGCGCTCGGCGAAGTATGTCGCGCCATCGCGCGTGTCGATCAGGTCACGGATGATGGCTTCGAGCGCGCGCGAGCTCTTCGTCGGCCGCATGAGCGCAACCTGGGCGCGCGACCAGTCAAGAATCTGCGCTGCCACGGGATACCGCTCATTCTGATAGCTGTCGAGGAGATCAGCCGGCGCGTCGCCACGGATCGTGGCAGCCAGCTTCCAACCCAGATTCATGGCGTCGCCGAGCCCGAGGTTGAGTCCCTGGCCACCCAAGGGAGAATGGATGTGCGCGGCGTCGCCCGCGAGCAGCACCCGCCCCTTGCGGTAAGCCGTCGCCAGATAGGCGCGGTCTGTCCAGGTGGTGGCAAGTTGCAGGTCTGTCAGAGTGACGTCTGTGCCGGAAACACGGCGCAAGACCGCCTGCACATGCGCGAGCGTGATCGCCTGGGTGCGATGAAAGGCGCCGCCGTCGAACTCGACCATCGCGATCGTTCCGGGCCGTGCGTAGGTATACATGCCCGTCGCCGTATAGTGGCGGCCCGGACGGAGCGTGTCCGGATCGGCCATCTCGATTTCAACGGAATAGCCGGTGAACTCGGGATCGGTGCCCACAAACTCAAAGTCGCCAGCCTTGCGAACCGTGCTGCGGCCGCCATCACATCCAACAAGCCAGCGCCCGCGAAAAGTTTCAGCGCCGGCCCGAACGGTCACCTCGTCCTCCGATTACGTCGCGAAGAGGGTGGACTGGAACATCGTTCCATAGGTATACTGGAACAATGTTCCATTCATGTCAAGCCAGGCCATGAGAGCCAAGATCAGGGGCGAACGGCGCCCAGACGCCCTGTCCAAGGCGCGGATCGTCGAGGCCGCGATCGAGATACTCGATAGCGAAGGCGAGAGCGCACTGACCTTCCGCGCGCTCGCGGCGCGCCTGACGACCGGGAGTGGGGCAATCTACTGGCACGTCACCGACAAGCACGATCTTCTCGCGGCGGCCGCGGACCATATCATCGCTCGTGTCACGACCGGGGCGGCGAGAAAGTCAAAGCCGCAGGACGCGGTCCGCGCTCTCGCCTTCGGAGTGTTCGATGCGATCAACACCCATCCCTGGGTGGGGGCACAACTCTCCCGTGACCCGTGGCAGTCCGCGGTGCTACGGATGCTGGAAGGCGTCGGCGGCCAGATTCAGGCGCTCGGCATCCCGAAATACGCGCAATTCAACGCCGCGACCGCGCTCATGAGCTTCATTCTCGGCCTCGCCGCACAGTATGCGGCGGGAGCCCGTCTCTTCCCGCGCGACGCGGACCGCACCGCGTTCCTCGGTACCGTCGCCAAAAAATGGGCACAGCTCGACCCCGCAGAGCACCCGTTCGTGCGGCAGGTCGCGAAGGCGCTGCCCGAGCACGACGACCGCGAGCAATTTCTCGCCGGCATCAACCTCATCCTGGCTGGCATAGAAAAGGTCCGATAGGCTTGGCCCCTATCGGGGCGGCACATCCGGGCTGTCAGCCTGGCAGAGTTCTTCGGCGCTCTGGGTACTCAGTTCTGGCCCGCCCTGAAGGCTACTCTCGACGTCTTCACATGGGTCACGGATTCTGTCGACCGCGTGCTGGAAGCGGGCTGTCGTGTTGTCGGTTGCTGTGCAGAGGCGGGCGTACGAGCAAAATAGGCGAGAGAGCATTTTCAATAAGCTGGGATCAGCAGCCTCGCTGACGCCATCGAGCTGGCGCCGCAACACGATCCTTGATTGTTCCAGGTTCCGTGATTCGCTCGGCGGAATTCCTCCCCCCGCCGTCCTATTCTCGAGATTACGATTCAGGACAGCGGCCGCTCAATGGAAATTCCGCGCTTACGGTCTCCCGTCAAACGAAAGCCCCGCCGCCTCCCCGGACAGTCCCTAGACGAGGCCATTGAGACACTCTTCTGGGACGAGCTCGGCCCTCCTCTCCTCTTTGCCTTCATCCTCGTCGTTCTCGCCGCCTTCGAGTGGTTGATCGCGCTCACGCGGGTGCCGCCGCAGCCCTGGCTCTACACTGGTTTGGCTGTCGCCGCGTCGCTTTATGCAGCGCAAAAGTTCGCGCAGCTTCGAGCTCGGTTCCGACATCTCGTGCTCGGACAGGACGGTGAGCGGGTGGTGACCGAAGAGCTCGAAAAGCTCCGCGCGAACGGCGCCGACGTCATACACGATGTGCCGGCTCCTGGATTCAACATCGACCACGTCGTGCTGACCCGTCGAGGCTTTTACGCCATCGAAACGAAGACCTGGAGCAAGCCGCGAACAGGGGATGCTCGGATTCACCTCACGCAGACAGGCATTGTCGCCAACGGCTATCGCCCCAGCCGCGATCCCATCGCGCAGGCCCAAGCTGCAGCCAAATGGCTCGCCCGCTTACTCGAAGACTCGACAGGCCAACGATTTGCCGTACGCGGCGCGGTACTCTTTCCAGGGTGGCTCATCGACAGAATGAGTCCCGCCTGGCGTCGATCGCCCGAGCTTCCCTGGGTGCTCGAGCCCAAGGCGCTGGCATCGTTCATAGAGCGCGAACCCCAAGACATCACGGAAACCGAGCTGAGGCTTGCAGCCTCGAGTCTGGCCCAATACGTGCGCAGCGCCGACCCAGGCGCTCGCGCACCGGGGTCAGGACCGTTTCCTGTTCACGCGCGTTCTGCTCCAGGGGCTGGCGATTGAGGGTGTGAACCGAAACAGATGCCCGGGGGGGTTCAGCGAATTGCTCTAACCTATGCCAGGCCGCGCCCTTCTGCGGAGAGGTCTCCCGGACCTGATGGCTGTGATGGAAACGAGCCGCTCGCCGGCGCGAGTGCTGAGCCGCTGAGCCAACGGCCCCAGAGCCCGCTCGGATAACCCGTCGGTACGCGCCTGAGCATGGGCGCCGGAAACTACATCTGGTAATGCCCGAGCCATATTAGTCAGCGTGCCGATGATCTGCTCCTCGTCCAGAGCGCAGCTGCGCGCCAGGGCTCGCCAATCCGCCGGGGTCACGAGGGCGAAGTCGTAGTGATCACCGATCTTCATTGCAAGACGTTGTCCAATCAGATCCGGGTATGGCAACTGACTGGAGACATCATAGAGCGGCGCGAGTCGTACCTCATCGCCCGCGCCGATCAGGAATGAATGGTTCTTGGCATGCGCATCGGTTCCCCCGATCAGCCAATTGAACATGTTGGCTTTGATGAACCGTTCCACGTCGATCTCAGGACTCGCGCTCACGCGCCGGATGAGCGTTGTGATCTGCGCAATGCCGGGACCGCCGTCCTCCTGATACTTTGGAAGTACATATCCCTTTTAAAGGACATAACTGGAATGTCCGTTATAAAGGACTCCCGGGGCTCATCCAGACGCCCCATCGCATCGATCGCCCTAGCGAGCTCTACTGGCTTTTGCCAGGCTCACTCGACCATTGATCTCGGCGAGGTACTGCGCGGCCTGGGCTCGTGTCTTGATCGACTGCGCGCGACTCAGCACCGCCTGCCGCTTGCCGGGATTGGAGAGCGCCAGGTCGTGCCGCATGGCTATGTGCAGGAACAGCGGCAGGCTGCCGCTGTCGACCGGCTCGGTGCCCGGTCTGGGCACCGCCGCCGGCAGGCTTATCGCCGGAGGATTGGGCAACGTTAGCGGCGTATCCCCTCTCCCCGAAGCCAATGTCAGCAGAGCGGCCGCGGAGTTGGCGCTCTTGTCGCGCCGGGTCAGGGGCAGCAGATCGAAAGCGTCTTCAACCGTTCTCGGGATCGAGCTGTGATCGTACGGCCGGTGATCTATGGTCCCAGGTGGGATCAAGGGTGAGACCACCACGGCCGGCACGCGGACGCCGAGTTGGGTGAAAGTGAAGCCGTACTGGCTGTACTTGGAGCCTGCTTTCGTGTCTCCGGGGGCAATGGCCTTGCCCGGCGGAACGTGATCGTAGAATCCACCGTGCTCGTCCCAGGTGATGATCAGCAGGCTGGTCTCCCAAACCGGCGAGGCCCGCAACGCCTCATAGACCCGCTTGATGAGCTGCTCACCTCCCGCGACAGTGTCCATCGGGTGTTGCGACGTTCCTCCCCTGAAAGTGCCGAAGACCATGTCGCCATAGTCCGGCTCGATCCACGTGAGGCGCCACGGGTAAGGCGTCTTTCCAACATCACCCGCGAAATCGTCGATCGACTGGACGTCGGGCGTATTGATGCCCTTCAGAGCCGAGACCAGCGGAAAGTGGCTCCCGGCATAGATCCGCCACGCCTCCGCCGCGTACTTCTTCTGCAGCGCATCGAAGATCGAGCCGGCGGGTAACACGAACCCGTCCAGGCCTTCCCAGGTCAGCAGCTCCGAAGTCAAAGGACTGTGATCGAGACGCCCCGAAGAGGCGCCCATGGCAAAGAGCCGATTGGGGAAGGTCGGGCCAGGGAGCGATGAATGCCAGGCATCGCAGACCGCGAAGCTTTTGGCCAACGTGGTCAGCACCGGGAGCTGGTCGGCCGCGAATCCATCCATGATCTGTCCGAAGTTTCCCGTCGCGTTGCCCTCGTCCCTCGTGTGCGACCGGGCGTAGTCGCTCACGAATCCGCTGTTATTGACAGATGGGTAGGGCTTCCCGGGGGTGTACACGGCCTGGGTCCCACAGAGTTGCTCCAGCACGTCGAGGAACTCGTGCGCGGGATCGACAGCAACGGGCTCGTGGAACGGTTTGCCCACGAAGTAGGGAGCACCCAGGTATCCGTTCGACTCCGAGCCGCTGAGTCCCCGTATCGCAGTCGCCGTCGGAGGATTCGCTCCAGCCTCCGTCCCGGTGAGTCCGGAAAATCCGAGCATGTGATCGAACGATCGATTCTCCAGAACCAGGATGAAGACGTTCGTGATCTTTGTCGCCATCGCTCGTCTCCCCACGATTTCTGGAGCCAGTCTCGATTAAACCAGCCCTACTGGTTGGGAGCTAGAGCGTCGGCGCGTTGCGACGACCGGTAGGCATCGGAAATCCCCAGTCCTCGGGACACCAAATCATTATTGAGCCGCCCGGGCAGGCCGCCTCACATATTGAACCATAGCGACCGCCAGGCCCACAGCCATCCAGCATCCGCCCATGATCTTGGCGTTGTCACTCATCCCCCAAATGACGACCGCAACCACCCCGAATCCGATTGCCGGCGCAAGCAGGTGGCGGACCCAGTTGCGACTGCGCCGGTCCCACAGGAAATGCTTCACCACCGACGCATGCACGAATAGAAACGCGGTGAGCGCACCGAAGCTCACGATCGTCACCAGCAGTTCCAGGCGAGTGGCAAAGAAGATGACGAGCCCCAACGTGATCACCGCCACGAGCAGCGTCGCCCGATCCGGAATGCCCCGCCGTGGATTCACGCGGCTCAGTGCGCGCGGCAACCGACCGTCGCGCGCCATGCTGAAGAACAGCCGCGAGACCGCCGCCTGCGCGGTAAGCCCCGCGCCGACGTTGGCGAGGAACACTCCCGCGATCGACAGGGTCGCCTTCAACCATGAGCCGCCCGCGAGCGCAGCGATGTCATAGAAGGCGGCGTAGGTCGGGATGCCCGGGGGGAACGCCTTACGTCCGAGGACGAACAGAGATGCCAGATAGCTCTCGCTGATGAAGAATGCCGACGCTAAGAGCAGTGACAGCAATGTCGCCTTTGCCACGCTGGAAGCCCCACCCTTGGCTTCCTCGGAAAGCGTCGAGATGGCATCGAACCCCAGGAAATTGAGCATACCGATGGAGAGGGCGCCCAGCACCAGCCTGGATGAGATCCGTCCACCGCCATGGATCGGCGCCGGAGAGAAATGCGCTCCTCCCGTGCCATGGACGACCGCAGCCAGCGCGAATATGAGAAAAAGCGTGACCGCCAGCACCTGCAAGGCGAGCAGCGCGGCATTCGCTCGGGCGACGGATTGGATGCCCCGCAGATTGACCAGTGTATTGAGCACCAGCAACACGCCGGCCCACACCGCCAGCGGCACGCCAGGCAGCACCGCATCGATCGCCACCGCCGCCGCGATATAGATCAGCGCCGGAGCCAGCAGGTAATCGAGTGTCACGGCCCAGCCCGCAAGGAATCCGGTGCCTTCTCCGAAGCTCAGCTTCGCATAGGCGTACGCGGATCCGGACAGCGGAAACTCCCGCGAAAGCGTCATGTAGGAAAGCGCGGTGAAGACGATGGCCGCGAAGCCGATGATGTACACCAGCGGCACCATTCCGCCACTGGCGTTGTAAAGGATGCCGAAGGTGGCAAAAGGAGCCGTGGGGGAGATGTATAACAGGCCGTAGACGAGAAGATCAGCGACGCTGAGAGAGCGCTTGAGCTCCTGCCGGTAGCCAAATGCGGCCACCGTCCCCGCGGCCGGGCCGGCACCCGGTGCCGGCCCGATGTCTCCTGCCATGCCCATTGTCCGCAGCGAAACTCAGTAGCGCAGGCTGAAGTTGATCAATCCGTAGGCGAAGATCAACCACACACCGTAGAGCGCCGCGAGCCCGAGCAGCGCCTCACCGCTGCGCACCAGCCAGCCGCCGGGCCCGTGCCACACTCTGGGCACCGTCTCGACCAGGATCGCCAGCGCGCCGAGGAACCCCAGTACCGATACGCAGTAAGCGACGATCATGGCCCCATCGAGGCCCCAGCTGCCCTCGAGCAGCAGCATGACTATCAATCCCCAACTCGCCACCATGGCAAGAAGCAGCACGGCACCCGCCCGGGAGGCGAGGCGCAGCCGTTTTCGTTCCGGCGAGAGCGTCAGGCCAGCCGCAAACCGGCGCCGCGTCACCCAGCCGGCCGGCCAGAGGATGATGGTTAGCAGCAATATCACGCAGAAGGCGGACATCATCCATATCATGTCGCCGGTCTGCCTCAAGCCGTGGGCGCGCTGGAATATCAGGACCGGCAGGAAATCGTCGGAAATCCAATAGAGGATCCGTCCTTTGGGATCCGCGACGAACTTGAGATGCGTCTGTCCGCCGATCTCGCGATAAGTGAGCGGGCCAACCTCGCGCCAGCGCAGCGGCGTACCGCTGAGATCCGTGAGCGCGGCCACCCGCACCGTGCCATCCGGTGAGGCCACCACTTTCGTCTGCAGGAAGCTGTTGATGATGCTCAGCGCGCTCGTGATCCGCCGCGAGGACTCATACCATCCGGACACCCGGGCCGCATCGACCTGCGGATGGGCAACTGTCGACTCGTGTGGCGCAGAATACGGGAAGTAGCGATCGAGAAACGCCCTGAACACGGCCGTGCGCGCAGTGTCGGAGGCCCCTTCGCTGCCCGCACTGTTGAAGGACATGAAGATGCCGACGTTGCGATCGAGGAGCAGGTGCAGGTCGGAATGGAAATAGTTGGTATCTCCCGCGTGCCCGATGATGCGCAGGCCGTTGCGATTCTCCTGATAGAACCCAAGATCGAAGCCGTTCATTCCCGGCGCCATGCGGGACTGCGGCGAGTGCATCAGCGCCAGCGTCTTGGCATCCAGGATCGGCGCGCCGCCGTCACTGCCGTCATCGAGCTGCGCGATCATGAAGCGAGCCATATCGGTAGCGCTGGCGGAGACCGATCCCGCGGGCGCGACTTCGACGATCTCGAAAGGCTTCGACTTGCCGTCAGACGCCTGGGCATACCCCTGTGACATGTCGGGTGCCAGCGCCGGCGGCAGAGGCTGCACGAATGTCGAGTGTTGCATGCCGAGCGGCTGGTAGATGTGATTCGCCACGTACTGCTCGAACGGCTCACCGGAAAGCCGCTGCACGATGTAGCCGGCGAGAGTCGCCCCGTAGTTGGAATAGGCGACGACCTTTCCCGGCGGGAAGATGCGCACCGGGATGTGATTCACCAGATACTCGCGCAACGGGATGAGTTGCCCGGGCTTCTGCAGGAACGACTGGGAGATCGTGTCCTCGAAGCCCGCCGTGTGCGTCATCAGATCGCGCATGGTGATCGGCTGGCCGAACTTGTCGGGAATGTGGAAGTCGAGGTAGTCGTTTACGTTGCGATCGAGGTCGATCTTGCCAGCCTGCACCAGCTGCATCACCGACGTCCAGGTGAACAGTTTCGAGATCGAGCCCACCCTGAAGAGCGTTTGATCTGGCAGCACCGGGGCGCGCGTTTTCACATCGGAGAAGCCGTAGCCCTTCGCGAAGAGCAACTTGCCGTCCGCTACGACGGCGATAGTGGCACCGGCGATGTTTCCGCGATCGATGGCGTACGGCATCATGCCGTCGAAGAACGCGGCCACGTCGTCGCGTGTGAGAGCGTGAGGCCCGGTATCCGCGGGCGCCACCGCGGTCATCGATGAGGCGGTCGGCGACGTTGGACTCACGCTCGGCGCCGGGCCAAGCGGAGGCTGGACGGCTGGCGCCGCAGCGGCACCCAACGGGGTGCCGACTGCGCCGACGAGCAGCGCCACGATAGCCGGCAATGCCGTGAAAAATCTGCGCCACCGACCCATTCGAACACTCATTTCTTTTCCCCTTGGCGATCTTCTTTGGCCGATACCGGAAAGCCCCAGTCATCGGGACAGCGGACGGTCCCGCTCTCGTACACTGCCCCAGCCGGGCGGTCGATGTCGAGAAACACCGGCGCATCGAGGTCTACGATCTCACACAGCTGGCCGACGACGCAGGCCGGCGCAATGGCCCGTGAAGTGCCCTGCATGCAGCCGACCATCACCTTCATGCCCCGGCGGCGGATCTCGTGCGCCATCTCCAGCGCCTCGGTGAGGCCGCCGCACTTGTCGAGCTTGATGCTGACCACAGCGAAGAGGCCGGCCACGCGTTCGATATCCGCAAGCGACTGCACGCTCTCATCGGCTGCCAGGGGAATGGGCGAGCGCAGGCCTCGCAGCTCCTCCTCGTGGCCGATTTTGACCGGCTGCTCGATGAGGCTGATATCGAGCTCGGTGAGCAGCGGCAGCAGCGCTTCCAGCGAGCTGCGCGTGAGCGCCTGATTGGCATCGACTCCAATCCACGCGTCAGGCCGGGCCGCGCGCACCGCTCGCAGGCGCGTCGCATCATCCTTCCCGGTCATCTTCACTTTGAGGCGGGGCGCCAGGGCAAAAGACCGGGCAACCTCCGCCATCTTCTGCGGCGTGCCGACGCTCACCGTCAGCGTCGTTTTCAGGGGTGCGAGTGCGTTCAGGCCCGCGGCCCGATAGGCTGGCACGCCACTCGATTTCGCCTCGAGATCCCACAGGGCAGAGTCGAGGGCGCAGCGCGCACCGCCCGGTGGCAGCAGCTCGCGCAGCTCCTGGCGGGAGATGCCCGCCTCCAGCGCGGACCGGACTTGCTCGATCTGGTCGATCATGCCCGCGGGAGTCTCGCCGTGGTAGTAGACACCGGCGGCCTCCCCCTGCCCGACAGCGCCGTCCCGCGCCAGCTCCACCGCGATCACATCGCAATCAGTGAACGTATAGCCTGCGATCGCGAACGGCTCCTTCATTCGCCAGTGCTCCTCGGCCACCGTCAGCTTCAATCTCCCGCTGCTCGCCATCGACGCGCCCTCAGAAGTGCAGATCGATCGTGCCGCCTATTGTGCGCGGCTGCTGCAAGGTGATCGCCCCGCCGAAATTGGGTGTCCCCTGGCTGGCGTAGGTCGCAAGCCCGCGGGAATCGGCGATATTCTTGCAGTACAGCTCGAACGACCAGCGCCCGTTGTCCACGCCCGCACGCAGATCCAGCGTGTTGTAACCGCCCATGTCATAGCGCGCATTGGGCACGAAGACGACGGCGCTGCCCACGACAGTCGCACTCGAGGTGAAGTCGTTGTCGCGCGATCCGATGTAGCTCCAGGTCGCCCCGGCGAACGCCCTGTAGTCCGCGGATACCCTCCATGTGTATTCGGCATCGAGCGAGTTGGTCACTTTCGGCGCATACGGCAGTGGATCTCCGTTGAGGCCGCCTGCCGCAGGCGCATCCGCCGTGAGGTAGGCATCGACATAGGCGCCCGTGAGCGTGAGATTGAGGCCCTGGAAGGGGGTGAACCCGAAGGTCCACTCGAGGCCCTTGCTGGTCGCCGTACCACCATTGGCATTGATGCCGAAGCTGTCGACGTACTCGAACAGCTGGATCTTCTGCCAATGGATCAAGAACGCGTCGACGTCGACCGACAGGCGGTTGTCGAGCAGCGTGGACTTGACGCCCAGCTCATAGTTGACGGTGGAGTCGGACTGATAAGTGCGATCGACGCCCACCGGAGTGATCGGCGGCAGCGCGTTCGGACCCCCGGGCCGGTAGCCGCTGGCGACGCGTATGTAGGCCATGGTGTTGGGAGTCACATGCCATCGCGGCGCGATCGAGTAGAGGAAGTCGGTGCCGGTCGACGCCCCGCTGGTCGTCGTGGGTGGACCCACCACGGCCGCGATGCCGCTGATCGCCTGGTCCTCGGACTGCTTGTTCTCCGACCAGCGGCCGCCGAGCGACAGGTCGAGCGCCGGATTGAAGTGATAGGTGATCTGCCCGAACCCGGACCACTCGCGATACAGCGCATCGAGATTCACATTCTCGAGCGAGGGCAGCCCCGTGGGCGCCTGGCTCGGGATGATGAACGAGGGTAGCGACTGGATGATGGTCGAGGCTTCACGCGTATAGAAAGCGCCCGCCTGCCACTCGATCGTCTGGCCCGTCGGGGAGGCAAGCCGCACCTCCTGGGTGAACTTCTTGACGTTGACGTCGTTGATCTCCGCCATCGCGGCGTTGCTGCCGGGAGGCAACAGCTCGTCTATGAGCATGCCGTAACTGAAGGGAACTCCCGAAGTCAGCTCGGTCGAGGTCACGTCTTCGTACTGGTCCGAATCGGTCGTCCCGTAGCTGGTGATCGAGCTCAGGGTGCCCCAGCCGAGGCCCCATTCGAGGTTCGCGCTGTAGACATCGTATTTGAACGTGGATGGCTCGTTGACGAAGCGCTGCTGGTCATAGCTGCCATCGGCCGGCTGCAGCTGGTTGGCCGGCGGAGTGACGGGATAGCCCCCGGCTCCGATTACGTCGATGTCGGGAGTGCCGTCGGTGTGCAGCGTCTGTCCGAAGGCCGACAATCGGATCGAGAAGTTGTCAGCCAGATCGAGCAGGAGCGATGCGCGCCCGCCCTCGCGGTAACCGCGATTGACATCATTCTCACCGAGCTGCGGGTCGTCGATGTAACCGGGTAATTTCGTGTAGAAGCCGTCGAGACGGAGTGCAGCAATGCCGCCGACCGGGATATTGACCATCCCCTTGTAGGAGGTCCCGTTGCCGCCATGCGCCACATCCTCGTCGCCGAGCTCGAATGCGCCCGCGAAATGGCTCGGGTCGGGCGGGGCGGTCACATACTTGAGCAGGCCGCCTTCGCTGCCGGCACCGTACAGAGTGCCCTGCGGCCCGCGCAACACCTCGACGCGCTGCAGGTCCCAGGTGTCGAAGTCCCCGGCCAGGCCGTAGCCGTTGGCGAGCGCGTTGCTCGAGCCGAACGGGACATCGTCGATGTAGGTGGTCACCGTCGAGCCGACGCCGCCCACGTTCTCACCACGGATGCTCAGGCGGTCGAGGCCGGGAGCGGTCAGCTCCACCGAGAGACCCGGCACCTGTGTCTCGAGGTCGGCGAAATCGACGAGGTGCATCGATTGCAGGGTCTGGCTCGTGATCGCGGTGACTCCCATGGGCACGTTGATCAGCTTCTCCTGGCGCTTCTGCGCGGTGACGACGACCTCCTGCAGCATCGCCGCGGACTGCGGCTGCGCGGGCGCATCGTCCGCTTGCGCCGCCTGGGCCACCGCGAAGGTCGATGCCAGAACGAGCAGGACGGGCGATGGAATGCGGGATGACCTTGACATGACCATTCTCCCCCTGACGGCCAGGCCGCCGGCAGTTGATCTCGGTGACGTTTTTGTTTTGATGAAAGGCAACATGTGTTCCATTGCGGATCGCGACTACGTCACCGGCGCGCCGTGAGGCGCGGGACGGAAGTGCAGGTCCTGATAATCGAAGCTGAAATCCGCAAGCGGTGATACCGGCTTCATCGCGATCGACTCGACGTGTCCGTTGTCGAGTTGGAACGTGACATAGGCGTCTTCGATGCCTCTCTCCGTCCAGTGCGCGCGGAAGGTGTCGTCGGCGACGTGCCGGAGGGGGCCGTCCATGTTCGGCGTGCGATCGAAGTTGATCCAAAGCTCATTACCGGGGCGCACCGTGATCGTCATGCTGCCGTACCACGGGTCGGTATACCTACCCGCATAGCCCGCGGTCGGTAATGAGGACCTGTCGTTGGGCCGGTATTGCTGCGGCAGGTTCCTGAGCTTCGCCAGCGTCTGGTCGATGAGCTGCTTGTGGATACGCTGCAGGCCGCCGATCCAATCCTGCTGCGATTGGCCCAGATAGTAGGCCAGCAGGTAATCCACCACCGCGCGCTTGGCGGCCCAGTCCTCGGAGTTGATGTCGACCGAGAATGCGATGTGCTTGTCCGGAATGAAATAGAGCGAGGCGAGCCCGCCAAAGACCGCGCCATCGTGCTCGACCACCGTATGGCCGTGGTCATCCTCCACGAACCAGCCCAGCGCATAATCCTGAAAGGTGGGTTCCGGTAAGAGCGCGGACGCCGCGCCGAAGGCATCGGCGGGGATGACGACCACGGGCGTCCAGAGCTCGTGCACCGCCGCGGCGCTGAGAAGCGGCTTGCCGTCCGGGAGCTTGCCGCCCTCTTCCCACATGGCCATCCACTTGGCCATGTCGACTGCGCTGGCGTTGATGAAGCCGCAGGGCGCGGCAGCCTGCCCGTTCAGGATCTGGGTCAGGACCCTCTCCTTGCCCATACCGCGGATCGGCCCATCGGTGCGCCCATGCAGCGCGACGGCATTCGCTGCCGTCGGATCATAAGACGTGCGGGAATCGGTCATTCCGAGCGGCGCGAAGATATGGTGCTCGACGAAGTGTTCCCACGTCTCGCCCGAGACCGCCTGCACCAGGGCGCCGGCGACGATGTACGTGATGTTGTCGTAGGCGAATACTTCGCGGAAGCCGGTCTTGGGGGCGAGATACCGCAATGCATGCACGACATCCGCGCGGCTGCGGGTGGTGCCCGGTATGATGAGCAGATCACCCTCGCCGAGCCCGAGGCCGGTGCGATGAGTGAGCAGATCGAGCACCGTCATATGCTCGGTGACGTACGGATCGTACGTCCTGAAGCCGGGCAGCTTGTCCACCACGCGGTCGGTCCATTTCAGCTTGCCTTTATCGACGAGGAGCGCCAACGCGGCCGAGGTGAATGCCTTGGTCTCCGACCCTATCGGGAACGCGCTGTCAGGGGTGACCGGCTCCCGACTGACGATGCTGCGCACCCCATAGCCCTTCGCGACCACCGCCTTGCCGTTCTCCACGATCGCGAGCGACAGACCGGGGACACCGAACGCCTCCATGGCGCGGGCAACGAATCGATCCAGGTCCGGCGGCGGCGGGCTCGCCTCCGGGGCCGCCTGTGCCGCGGCCGCGACCGGCCCGGTCAGGATCAAACCGAGCGCCGCCACGACTGCGCACGCGGCACTGATCAAACCAGCCGCATGCCGCCAGTGAACGGTCTTCATGATGACCCCCCTGCAAGGAACACCTGCCTGCGTTGAATGGTATATGTATTCCTCCGGATGTACAATATGATAGCAAAATCACATTTAACCGACCCCGCCATGCTCACCATCGAGAGCGTCATCAAGAAGGACTGGAAGAAATTCACCGCCTCGGAGCAGCGGCTGGCGACCTTCTTTCTGCAGCACCTGGAGCAACTCCCTTTCGAGACCGCGGCGTCGATCGCCCAGCGCCTGGCCGTGAGCCCCATGACCGTGGGCCGCTTCCTGAAGAAGATCGGCTTTGACGATTTGCGCGGGGTGAAGGCGGCGTTGCGCGCCCGTGTCCCGGAGAGCGGCTGGCTGTCGAGTCAGATCACGAAGACCCTCTTCGATGACGCGCCGCTCAATGCAAAGATCAAGGCGCTGACCGATGCGCATCGCGTGCCCCTGACGGCCGAGTGGCCGCGGATCGTGTCGCTGCTCGCGACCGCCAACAAGGTCAACATCGCGAGCTTCCAGCTCGGGCGCTTCCTCGGACTCGGCTTTGCCTCCGCCCTGCATACTATCCGCGCCAACGTCCAGTTCTCTGACGGCAGCGACGGCGCGTACATCGATGCGCTGCTCGACAGCGACGCCGAGAGCTGCATCGTGCTCCTGGACTGGCAACGCTATTCGCAGCACTTCCGCCTCCTGGCCGAGGAAGCCGCCGCCCGCAAGATCAAGACCGTGATCGTGACCGACACCTACTGCCACTGGGCGCGCGAGATCACCGACCACGTGCTGATGTTGGAGACAGGCTTCGACTCCTCCTGGGAGCGCTTGAGCATCGCGCAGACACTGCTCGAGCTGCTGCTGGTGGACGTGGCCAAACGGGTGAAGGGACGCAAGCAGCGCTATGAGGCCATCCACGAGCTACGCAAGAAGTTCGTCGGCTTCAGCGGACCCGAAAATCCGCCGTGATCAGCTCACGACCCGACATTCTGGTCATCGGCGCGGGAATCGCCGGCGCCTCCGTCGCGGCCGAGCTCGCGCGCACCCACCAGGTGCCTCAGCAGTGAGCCGCAAGTAATAGGAGTATCGATGATGCGCATCAGCGACGTTCTCGAGCGCGGCAGAATCCCGGGGCTCGCCGCAACGCTCCTGTCGGTGTTGCTGCTGCCTGCGCAACCCGCGCTGGCGCAAGGGTTCACCCTCGCGCAGGCGCTCGGCTATCCCTATCCCGATGAGCTTACGGCGGCAAAGCGCGGCGAGCGGATCGCCTGGGTCTTCAACCTGCGGGGCGCGCGCAATGTGTGGGTGGCCGACGGTCCGGAGTTCGCCGGCCGGCAGGTGACCCATTACACCGGGGACGATGGCATGCCAATGACGGGTCTGCGGCTCACGCCGGATGGCCGCACGGCCGTGTATGCGCGCGGCAGTGAGACGAACGCGCAGGGGGAAGTGGCCGACCCGACCAGCAACGTGCACGAGCCTGAGCAACAGGTATGGGCGGCCGACGTCGCGGACGGCAGGCCGCGGCTGCTCGGCACGATGGACTGCACCCCCGAGGGGTGCGAGGACATCGAGATCTCCCCGAATGGGAAATACGCGGTCTGGAGCGGCCAGCATCAACTGTGGCTGGCGCCGATTTCGGGCCTGACGCCCGCACGACCGCTCGCCTACATCCGCGGCGACAACTCGCAGCCGCGCTGGTCGCCCGACGGCAAGGAAATCGCCTACGTCAGCGACCGCGGCACTCACGCACTGATCGGCATCTTCCGGCTGGGCGGCGCAACGGTGCGCTACATCGACCCCAGCGTATTTCATGACACCTTGCCGCGCTGGTCTGCCGATGGCTCCAAGCTGGCCTTCATCCGGGTGATGGGCAACGGCGACCCATTCCTTTCCAGCGAGCCGCAACCGTGGACGATCGAAGTGTGGGATGCAGCCAGCGGCAGGACGAAGGTCATCTGGCAGAGCACCAACGATGCGAACGGATCGTATCTGAACGAAGGCGATTGGGAGGACGACACGTTCCAGTTTGCCGCCGGCGAGCGCATCGTGTTCGCATCGCAGGAAGACGGCTGGCTGCACTTGTATTCGATGGCAGCGAGCGGCGGAACGCCGGTCCTCCTCACGCCCGGGAGCTTCTCCTTCAATGGCCCCGTGACACTGACGGCAGACCGCAAAGCGGTGCTGTATTCCTCCAACGAGAACGACATAGACCGCCGGCACCTTTGGCGTGTGGACATCGACCGCCCCGATCCGGTCGCGTTGACGCGCGGCGCCTCGATCGAGTGGTCACCCGTGGTCACGGGCGATGGACGCCATGTTGCCTTTTTTGGCTCGACCGCGACCCAGCCCGCAATGCCCTATCGCTTGACGGCAGGCGGGCGCGACATGATTGCCGCGGACATGCTGCCCGCTACCTATCCCTCAAAGCAGTTCGTGACGCCGAAAGAGGTGGTCTTCAAGAGCCCCGATGGGCTTCAGATCCACGGCCAGCTGTTCGTGCCGCGCAATCACACGGCACGTAGCCCCGGCCTCATCTTCACGCACGGCGGCCCGTTCCGGCAGATGATGCTCGGCTTCCATCCGATGGATGCTTACAACTACATGTATGCCGCCAACGAATACCTCGCGAGCCGCGGATTCGTGGTCCTCTCCGTCAACTACCGCTTGAGCACGGGATATGGCCGCGCGTTTCGCGAGCCGGCACACTGGGGGCCATGGGGCGCCTCGGAGTATCAGGACGTGGTCGCAGGCGCGAGATACCTGCAGGCGCTGCCGTTCGTCGATCCGCACAGGATCGGATTGTGGGGCGGCTCCTATGGCGGCTATCTGACGGCGATGGGCCTGGCACGCAATTCGGATATCTTCGAGGCGGGCGTCGACTACGCCGGGGTGCACGACTGGGCGGAGGACATGACGGGCGCTTCGCCGGCAGCGAAGAAGATCGCCTACCAGGCATCGCCAGTCGCATCGATAGGTACCTGGAAATCGCCGGTGCTGCTGATGCAGTCCGACGATGATCGCGACGTTGCCTTCGAGCAGACGGTCGATCTGGTTCCGCTGCTGCGTGCGCACGCCATCCCCTATGAGCTGATCGTGTTCCCCGACGAAACTCACGACTCCCTGATGTGGCGGACGTGGGTGCGCAACTTCGACGCCACCGCTGACTTCTTCGAGCGGACCTTGATACGGGGGGAGTCGATACGAACCACACCGCCGGAGTACGAGGTCGGCGGCGCCGGCCTTGCGCATGCAAGCCATTGAGCCTGCTTGTCAGCCCCGCTCCCAGGCCCACCACGGCACAATTACGGCACACCCAATGTGCGCTCGACACATTCCTGGCACAGGGCCTTGCCCATCGGGTACAGGTTGATGCTTCTCCCGCGTTCTCCTGGTAATATATTACCGGGAATTCTTGTTCAGGTACGGAGGGAAGCACATGGCTGAGCATTCCGCGACTCTCTCGTCGGATGGCTTGGATTATCTGCCGGGTGGCAGCGCGGCGGAGAAGCGCTCGCTGGCCAAGTGGTACGCCGCGGCCAAGGCTGCGCTGGCGAGCAATCGCCCTCTGACCACAGCCACCACCCCGCCTTCCGGACGCCACCACGCCGCGGAGATCTCGACTACCGAGCTTGACGCCCTGCGTGGCGTCGGCGCCTTCAAGGACGATGTGGTCGTCGGCGCCGATAACGATCCCCTCATACGCAGCCAAGCACAGTACATGGCGCTGCTCGAGGAAAGCCTGACGGCGGCCGAGGCCGCCAAACTCTTGCGTGTGGACGTGAGCCGAGTGCGCCAGAGGCTGCGGGAGCGATCTCTCTTTGGCCTGGAATATGAGGGGAGCTGGCGCTTGCCGCGTTTTCAGTTCGCGCGCCGTCTCGTCATCCCGGGTCTCGCCCAAGTCCTGAAGGCGCTCCCGCCCGATCTATTCCCGTTGGATGTGGTCGATTGGTTCCTGCTACCTGATCCGGAGCTCCAGTCCGACAGCGATGCGCCCCCTCTGAGCCCTCGCGATTGGCTGCTTTCGGGCCGGGCAATCGAGACCGTGGCGAGGCTCGCCCGTGACCTGACGCACGCCTGACGCCGGTGAGCAAGTTCCCGGAGCCGCCCGGTGTCGAGGCGCTACGCCGGATTGAGGCCGAGACCCTGGAGCTGCCCCCCGGCACACCCTTGACGCGCATCTACTTCTCCGCCGGCCCGTATCCTTCGCACTGGAACCGGTTCCGTCACGTCGGACCTGCCGCGGCGCGCTGGGACCATCATCTGCCAAGTGCCAGCGATGAGCCGACCGAGCAAGACCGCGCCGTCCTTTACTGCGCGCCGCAGGTGGACACCTGCGCTGCGGAAGTCTTCCAGGCGACCCGCCGGATTGACCGGATCCGCAACGCGCCTGCCCTCGCAGTGTTTGGCCTGCACGTGCCGGTCATCTTGCTTGACCTACGCGGCGCTTTCGCCATGAGGATCGGCGCTTCCACCGCAATTCATTCCGGGCCGCGCTCCGGTGCGCGCGCTTGGGCGCGTCAGTTGTACGAAGCCTATCCGGATATTCAAGGCTTCCAATACGGCTCATCGATGAATGGACACGCCCCAGCGATCGTGCTCAACGAGCGCGCGCAGGGAGCGTTGCCCAAGGAGCCGCGATTTCACCGCGCCCTCAATGACGACATGCTGGTCGATGTGCTCCAACGAATCGCCCTACGCCTCTCGTACGGGTTGCGGTAGCTGCGGCGAGTGCCCGGTGTAGCAGAGGATTTGCCGCA
>CAWEJB010000011.1:0-201851 GCA_963809305.1 uncultured Pseudomonadota bacterium | reverse complement strand
TCGGCGCGATCCCACCTGCAGCACGTGGTCGGCCCCGGCGTGCAGCACCAGCGCGCGATCGCTCGCCTTTTCCCCGTCGATCCGCACCGCGCCCTCCTCGATCTTGCGGGTGGCCTCGGACGTGCTCGCGGCCAAGCCCGCCGCCTTGAGCAGGCCCGGGAGCTTGATGCCCCCGGCATCCACCGGCACCGCCGTCGGCGGCAGGTCGGCGGGCACCGCCCGCTCGCTCACCCGGGCCAGGAAGTCCCGTTCCGCCCGCTCGGCCTCGGCGGCCCCGTGGAAGCGCGCGGTGATCTCCTTCGCCAGCTCGAGCTTGATGTCCCGGGGGTTGCGCCCCTCGCCGGCCGCCTGCTTGAGGCCCGCGATCTCCGCCAGCGGCCGGAACGACAGCAGCTCGAAGTACCGCCACATGAGATCGTCCGAGATCTTCATGAGCTTGCCGAACATGTCGCCCGGCGGCTCGTCGATGCCGATGTAATTTCCCAGCGATTTCGACATCTTATTGACGCCGTCGGTGCCTTCCAGCAGCGGCATCGTGATGACGACCTGCGGCTCCTGCCCATGGGCCGTCTGCAGCTGCCGCCCGACCAGCAGGTTGAATTTCTGGTCGGTGCCGCCCAGCTCGACGTCGGCCTTCAGGGCCACCGAGTCGTACCCTTGCGCCAGTGGGTAGAGAAATTCATGGATGGCGATGGGCTGCCCGCTCTTGTAGCGCTTGGCGAAGTCGTCCCGCTCCAGCATCCGCGCCACCGTGTAATGCGCGGCCAGCCGCACGAAGTCGGCCGCCTGCATGGGCGAGAGCCAGCGCGAGTTGAAGTCCACCCGGGTGCGCTGCGGGTCGAGGATCTTGAACACCTGCCGCTCGTAGGTGCGGGCGTTCGCCTGTACCTCTTCCGGCGTCAGGGCCGGACGCGTTTGGTTGCGCCCACTCGGGTCGCCGATGAGGCCGGTGAAGTCCCCAATGAGGAAGATCACCTCGTGCCCGAGCTGCTGGAACTGGCGCATCTTGTTGAGCAGCACCGTGTGCCCGAGGTGCAGGTCCGGGGCGGTCGGATCGAAACCCGCCTTCACCTTCAAGGGCTGACCCCGCGCCACCTTGCGGGCGAGGTCGGCCTGCAGCAGCACCTCGTGGGCACCGCGTTCGAGCTCGGCGAGCTGGTCGTCGGAGTTCATGATTTCCTGGCCGGAGTTGGGTGCCTCGGGTACGTGCGGTTGCAGGCACATGGACGTGCCCCGCCGCCGCAGGTGGCGGAGGTCGCGAGCAAAAACCGCGCTTTTGCCTGCGATCGCGCTGGGCCGGGCAGGATGCCCGGATCCAGCGCTTCGGACAAGTGTAGATCATGGTTTACCCCCCCTGTGCACAAGCCCCCGTAGTCTGCTGTACTTGGCGGATGGACGCACCCGATCTCAAGTCGCCCGGCCTCTACTTCAACCGCGAGCTCTCCTTCCTCGAGTTCAACCGTCGCGTGCTCGTCCAGGCGTTCGATGAGTCCGTGCCGCTCTTGGAGCGGTTGAAGTTCCTCTGTATCTCCTCGAGCAACCTCGATGAGTTCTTCGAGATCCGGGTGTCGGGCCTGAAGCAGTTGCTCGAGCTCGGCTCCGCCCAGTCGACCGCCGACGGCATGACTTTCGAGCAACAGCTCGCCGCCATCCACGAGCGCGCCGCGGTGCTGGTGGCCGAGCAGTACCGCTGTTTGAACGAGGTGCTGCTGCCCGCGCTGGCGGCGCGCGACATCCACCTCATTGGCGGCGATGAGTGGACGCCGGAGGCGCACAAATGGCTCGAGCGGTACTTCGAGCTCGAGGTCGAGCCGGTGTTGAGTCCCCTGGGGCTCGATCCGGCGCGCCCCTTTCCCCGCATCCAGAACAAGAGTCTGAATTTCATCGTGCGCCTGGAAGGCAAGGACGCGTTCGGCCGCGACAGCGAGCTCGCGATCGTGCAGGCCCCTCGCTCGCTGCCGCGCGTCGTGCCGGTGCCGCTCGAAGGCGCGAAACGCACGCTCGTGCTCCTCACCGGCATCGTGCAGGCCTTCGTGCAGAAGCTCTTCAGCGGCATCCAGGTGGTCGGCTGTTACCAGTTCCGGGTCACCCGCAACAGCGATCTCTTCGTCGACGAGGAAGAGATCGATGACCTGCGCCGGGCGCTCGAAGGCGAGCTCGCGCATCGGCGCTACGGCGCCGCGGTGCGGCTCGAGACTTCCAACGACTGCCCGGCCGACATCGTGCAGTTCCTGCGCCAGCAGTTCTCGCTGCATGAGGTCGACACCTACAGCGTGCCGGGTCCGGTCAATCTCAATCGGCTGTCGGCCGTGTACGATCTGGTGCAGCGGCCGGACGTGAAATACTCGATGTTCACGCCGGGCATGCCCCAGCGCCTGGTGGGCAATCCTGACCTCTTCGCCGTCATCCGCCAGAAAGACCTGCTGCTGCACCATCCCTTTCAGAGCTTCGCGCCGGTGATGGACTTCCTGCGGCACGCCGCCAATGACCCCCATGTACTGGCCATCAAGCAGACGCTCTATCGCGCTGGCAACGACTCGCCCATCGTGGATGCGCTGGTCGCCGCCTCGAACGCCGGCAAGGACGTCACGGTGATCATCGAGCTGCGCGCGCGGTTCGACGAGGAAGCCAACATCGAGCTGTCGAATCGTCTGCAGGAGGCCGGAGCGCACGTCATGTACGGCGTCGTGGGCTACAAAACGCATGCGAAGCTCGCGATGGTGGTCCGCCGCGAGCCCGGCGGCATCCGCCGCTACTGCCACCTTGGCACCGGCAATTATCATCCGCGCACCGCACGGCAGTACACCGACTACGGCCTCTTCACCTGCAATGACGAGGTCGGCCAGGACGTGCACGAGCTTTTCCTGCAGCTCACCAGCCTGACGCAGACCCCTAAGCTCAACCGCCTGATCCAGTCGCCATTCGGCATGCACGCGGCCTTCATCGCCAAGCTGGAGCGCGAGGCCGATCACGCGCGTGCGGGCCGGCCGGCGCGCGTGATCGTCAAGATGAACGCTCTGGTGGAGCAGCAGTCGATCGAAGCGTTGTACCGCGCCTCGAGCGCCGGCGTGAAGGTCGACCTCATCGTGCGCGGGGTATGCGCCCTGCGTCCCGGGGTGCCCGGCGTCTCGGAGAACATCACGGTGCGCTCGATCGTCGGCCGCTTCCTCGAGCATTCGCGCGCGTTCTACTTCGAGAACGGCGGCGAGCCGGAGCTCTACTGCGGCAGTGCCGATTGGATGGAGCGTAACTTCTTCCGCCGCGTCGAAGTGGCATTCCCCATCCAGCGCGCCTCCCACCGGGAACGGATCCTCGAGGATCTGACACGCTATCTCGACGACAACACGCAGGCGTGGACACTGTTGGCGGACGGCCGGTACGTGCGGCTTACGCCCGGGTCGGACCGGCCGCGGAGCGCGCAGGCGGACCTGCTCGCGAATTACGCGGCCGGATCGATGCTGGGCGCCGTACCCGCCGACACCTCGACTTAGCGACTCGCGGCCTTTGTCAACGCCCCCGGCTGAACACTCGCAGGCGGATCCCGGCGGCACGGAGGTAATCGACCTCCTGCTGCAGATCGGCGCAGGTGAGCGGGTAGTCGTTCAGCCAGCGCGCGGGGAACCGCAGCTCGAGCGACTTCGAGCCCGGTGTCAGAGCGATCGGCGGTAGCGCGGCGGAGCTGCGACCGCGATGCAGCAGCACTGCGAGGCGCAGCAGGATGACGAGATAGGTCGCGTTGCGGTCCCAGGGCGGCACCAGTTCCTCCATGCCCTCGAGCGCCAATTTGCGGCGATGACCGCCAACCAGGCGCGCCAGCAGCCGCTGCTCCTCCCGCGAGAACCCCGGCATGTCGGCGTTCTCGAGCAGGTAGGCGCCGTGCCGCTGATAACCGCTGTGCGAAACGTCGAGGCCGATCTCGTGCAGTCTCGAAGCCCATTTCAGCGCCAGGTCGGCCGGCGGATCGCCCTGGAGCTTCCAGGTATCCCGGGCCTGCTCCAGGAAATTGAGCGCCGTCGCCTCGACTCGCTCGGCCTGCGCGAAGTCGACGTGATAGCGCTGCTGCATTCCGCGCACGGTCCGGTCGCGCGCATCCTCATCCGTGTAGCGTCCCACCATGTCATAGAGCAGTCCCTCGCGCATGGCGCCTTCGGCGATCCGCATCTCCTTGAGATTCAGCCCCGCGAACACCTCCGCCAGAATGGCAACGCCGCCGGGGAAGACCGGCCGGCGATCCTCGGTCAGCGCCGCCAGCTTCAGCTCGCGGATGTGACCCGCCTCCGCCATGTAGGCAATGACACGCTCGAGTCCCGCCGGAGTGATCAGCACGGCCTGGTTGTCGAGCTCGCGGATGGCTTCGCCGATCGCTCGCACGGTGCCGGAGCTGCCGGCGGAGCGGTCCCAGCCGCGGCGCCGGAAGGCCGCCTGCACGGGCTCGAGCTCCAGACGCGCGGCCAGGCGCGCGCCCGCGATTCGTTTGGCGGAGATCTTGCCGTCGCGGAAGAACCGCTCGCTCAGACTGACACAGCCCATCTGCAGGCTCTCGAGGTCGAGCGGCGCGAGGCCCTCGCCGATGATCAGTTCCGTGCTGCCGCCGCCGATGTCCACCACGAGGCGCTTGCCGGGCTCGCTCGGCATGGTGTGCGCCACCCCGCCGTAGATGAGTCGCGCTTCCTCCATGCCGGAGATGATTTCGATCGGGTGGCCGAGGGCCTCACGGGCACGCTCGAGAAAGGCCTGCTTGCGATGCGCGAGGCGCAGGGCATTCGTCCCCACGACGCGGACGCTGTCGGCACGCATATCCCGCAGCCGTTGCCCGAAACGCTGCAGGCAGGAAAGCGCCCGCGCTGCTGCTTCTTTGTCGATCCGGCCGTTCTCCGCGACGCCCGCGGCCAGGCGAACCATCTCACGCAGACGGTCGATGATGACGAGCTGGCCGTGCGTGTACCGCGCCACGACCATGTGGAAGCTGTTGGAGCCGAGGTCTACCGCGGCGAGGACGTCGGGGACGGGTCGTACCGCCGGCTCCGCGCCGGCTTTCTGGCTGTCGCGGAGGGAGGCGGCGGGGGGCACGCTACCGGCGCAGCGTCAGGCGGAGAAAGACGAGCCGCAGCCGCAGGTGGTGGTGGCGTTGGGGTTGCGGATCACGAACTGCGCGCCATCCAGGCCCTCGCGATAATCGATCTCCGCGCCCATGAGGTATTGCACGCTCATGGGGTCGACCAGGAGCTTCACTCCCATGTTCTCGATGCAGGTGTCGCCGTCCTGGACCTGCTCGTCGAACTCGAAGCCATACTGCAGCCCCGAGCAGCCGCCGCCCTGCACGAAGACGCGCAGCATCAGATTGGGATTGCCTTCACCCCGGACCAGGTCCCCGACCTTGCGCGCGGCAGCGTCGGTGAACAGGAGTGAGGGGGCTTCCAGCGAGGCTTCTACGGTGCTCATGTGTTCAGTCTAGAAGGCGGTGCCTCGGGCGTCAAAGAAGGGGCCGGGGGGGCGTCCAGGCGCACCAGCTTGCCCTCGATCTGGGCGCCCAGGGTCATCTCGATGACACCGTAGCACAAATTACCTGCCACGCGCGCGCTCGCCCCCAGGACGACGCGCCCGCGCGCCACGATGTCACCCCGGACGGCCCCATGCAGGACCAGGTCCGTGACTTCCACAGGTCCCTCTATGGAGCCGGTATCACTGACTGACAAGGACGACGGGGTCGCAGGATCGGCCCGCACGCCCCCCGCCACCTGGCCGTCAAGGTGCATTCCACCGGCGAACTCGACGTCGCCGCTGACCCGCACGGATCTCGCGATCAGCGTATCGATGCGCGCCGGCTTGGAATCGCGATTGAACATAGTCATGGCGTGAAGACCGCGCTCCAGGGCAATGTTTGCGTCACCGGGGGAACGTCCTTGCGGGTGGAACTGACTTCGACCGTGAGATGCTCGGGCCGAAAGCCCGGTGGCAGGGCGAGCGGCTGCTCGAGATCCTGGAAATAACGAAAATCATAGGTCGCATCGCCCCCCAGCGCCTGACTCGCCAGGGTCGCAGGCTTGCCGCCCGCATCCTGGCCATCGACCGCCAAGCTGACGTTCCCGGTAGTCATGCCGTCGGTTTTCCCCGCCCGAACCAGGGACACGTCCACCAGGAAATGTCCTGCCGGCTTACCGGCCGCCACGCGCACTGTGCCGACCCGTACCCCGATTGCCGGGGCCCCCTCGGCGACCACGGCGCGGTAGAACGCCAGCTCCTCGGTCTGCCGGGCGACCTGTGCCTGTAGATCGCCGATGGTCCTGGACACGACCTGATCCTCGCGCGAATGACCGGCATCCATCGTCTGCAGCGCGATGATGCGGCCCTGGAGGGCGGTGTTGCTGCTCTCGAGGTGCCTGATGGAGCTGTCGAGCTTGGCGCGCTCCTTGATGGCGGCGACGATGTTGTAACCGGCGCGGTGCTGTCCGAGCTCGAAGGCCACGCCCAGTCCCACCAGCATGACGACGGCGAGCGAGACGCTCAGGATCAACCGCAGCATGGGCGCGTGCGCGCGAACGACCAGCTCCGGGTGATGCTCCTTATCGAACAGCGTCACGGGCAATGCTCACTCCTACGGTCACTCGGCTCGCGCCGGCTCGCGCTGGGGACGGCGCACGGCCTCGTCCCACCAGCTCGGCAGCGGCGGCGGCCCTGCGGGGAAAGCCAGCGGGGCGAGCTCCAGCAGCGCCCGCCGATACACTCCGCGCTTGAAGTAGATGACCTCCCGCAGCGGGTCCCAAAAGTTTGCCCATCGCCACTCGTCGAACTCCGGCTCCTCCGTGCGCCTGAAGTCAAACCTCACCGGCTCGCGCCGCAACCGCAATAGAAACCAGCGCTGCTTCTGCCCGATACAGAGCGGCTTCTGATTGCGGCGAACGTAGCGCGCCGGCAGCCGGTAGCGCAGCCAGCGAGCAGTGTGCCCGATAAGCTCGACGTCCGCCTGCTCGAGCCCGGTCTCCTCGTTGAGCTCGCGAAAAACCGCTTCCTCGAGACTCTCGCCGATCCGCATGCCGCCCTGCGGGAACTGCCACCCGCGCCCGCCGGTCCGGCGGCCGAGAAAAACCTCGCCGCTGCCGCTCATCAGTACGATGCCGACGTTTGCACGAAAGCCGTCCGAGTCGATCAGGTCTTTGACCATACGAGGCTTTTATCAAGCGCGGCTTGTACTGGGCAAGCTCCAGCTTCTAGGCTACTCGCTCCTCCACCCTGGCGGCTGTGATTTGAAGTCGGTTTCCACACGTCTTGCCCTCCTGCTGCTGCTGGCGGCTGCGATATTCGTCGGCTCGCTGCTCGTCGGCAGTGCCGAGCTGTCGCCGGCGCGCATCCTGGCGGTACTGTTGGGTTCCGGCGACAGCGTCGCCCGCAGCGTGACGCTGGCCGTGCGCCTGCCACGGACCCTGGCCGCATTCGGAGTGGGAAGTCTGCTCGCGCTTGCCGGTGTGCTGCTGCAGGCCCTGTTCCGCAATCCCCTTGCCGACCCGTTCGTGCTCGGCGTGTCCGGCGGTGCGGCCATCGGGGCGCTGCTCGCCATGATCGCGGGGGCGGCGATGTTGACGATCCAGGGTTCGGCCATGGCGGGCGCCGTGGCTGCCGTGGTCATCGTCCACCTACTGGCTCGCAGCGGCGGCACGACCCGCCTGCTCCTGACGGGCGTCGTGCTCGCGAGCGCCTGCGGCGCGATCGTGACAGTACTGCTGTCCGTGGCCGATGCGTCGAGCCTTCGCGGCATGGTGTTCTGGCTGGCGGGTGACCTGGAATGGGCGGTCAATCCCTGGATCAGTGCGGTCACGGCTCTGTTCGCGGTCGCCCTGGCGGTGCTGCTGGCCCGTCCGCTCAATGTGCTCGCCGCCGGTGAGCTTCGCGCCCGCAGCGTCGGTATGAATCTGGAGGCGTGGCGAAGTTTCGTCTTCGTCGGGTGCGCCGCGTTGACGGCGGTCGCGGTCGTGAGCGCCGGAACGGTGGGCTTCGTCGGACTCGTCACCCCGCACATCGTGCGGCTCTCGTTCCGCACGAGTGATCATCGCGTGGTCGCACCGGCATCGGCCCTGCTGGGCGGGACGCTCCTCGCCGCGGCCGACGTGGCAGCACGGACGGTGGTGGCTCCGCGCCAGCTGCCCGTTGGCGCGATCATGGCGTTGGTGGGTGCGCCCCTCTTCATTGCGCTGCTGCGGCGCCGGGGCTGACGAAGACTACTTGACGATGTTCTTCGATACGGCGATGCGATTGCGCCCGGCGCTCTTGGCGCGATAGAGCGCCGCGTCGGCCTCCGCGATGAGGCGGTCGGCAACCACCTTGAAGTCGCGCGTCCCCTGATCAGGCGCGGCGGCGGCTACACCGATCGACAGAGTCACCGTTTCCGCCGCGTGTCCGGGGATCGACATGGGCTGGCCGCGCAGCGCTTCCAACACACGGGCGGCGACCCGCTCGCCGTCGCCGACGCCGCCTTGCGGCAGCACGATCGCGAACTCATCGCCGCCGAAGCGGACGCCGGTATCGCTCATGCGCATTTCCGTATCGATGCGCTGTGCCACCTCCCGCAGCACGGCATCGCCGGCCAGATGTCCGTACTGGTCGTTGATGCGCTTGAAGTGATCGACGTCGATCATGAGGCACGCGACGGGCTGCCGCGCGCGCTGGGCACGCGCCAGCTCTTCGCGCAGCCGCGACTGCAGGTACCGCCTGTTATGGAAGCCGGTCAGGAAGTCGGTATCGCCACTGCGCACCAGCCGCGCCCGGTTGACGGCGTTCTCGACACAGATGGCGGACACCACGCCCAGGTGGGCGAGGAAGTCGCTGGCGAGATCGCCGGTGAAACGCACCGGATCAGCGCTGAAGAAGACCAACACCCCATCGAGCTGCTCCTGGCGTGTCAGCGGAATCAGCGCCAGGCTACCGCCGCCGCTGATGCCGGGCAGCAACAGCTCGTGGTCGGCGAGGCGGAAGGGCCCGAGCCAGGGTTTCTCGAGATGCGCGGCCTGCGGCGCGGCAGTGCCCAGCGCATCGACGAAGTACACCCCCTCGAGCTCCTCGAACAGGGTCCCGTCGCCCGAGAACAGCAGGTGCCGGATATCGTGCTGCGGGTCATTCAGGTGCAGCGTGACGGCATCGAGTTGGTACGACTGGCGCAGACCCTCGATCAGACGCTGCAAAAGTTGTGACAGCGACCCGGCCCGCAGCAGCTCGAGCTCCCGCTCGTGGGTCTTGCGGAACAGCGAGTCGTTGCGGCCGACCTCTTCCGTCAGCTCCCTCAGCCGCGCTCGCAGCCGCTCATTCTCCTCTTCGAGCGCCTTCAGCCGATCTTGAGCCATGGCCAGCTCCACTTAACCCCTCTCCTATGCCCGGCGTTGCGCGACGCTGCGCCGGTCTTCGAGGTAGTCCCGACCGCGCTGCATCAGCGCGACGAAGACGTCGTGATCACGAGACAACACCGCCGCCCGGATGCGCTCGACGGCTTGCGACAGGGCCTCCAACGACTCCGCGCCGTAGTCGTTCAGGCTCTGGATCTCGTAGTAGAGATCCGGGCTCTCCTGCGCCACGCGGCTGGCGACATCGAGTTGCGCGTCGAAGGTCGTGCTCGAGAGCTTTGCCAGCCGCGGCGCCGCCTCGCCGCTCTCGGCGAGCGCCGTGAAGAAGGCGATGTTGAGCGCGTGCGACAGGCCGAGCACGTAGGCGATCAGCCGGTCGTGATCGTCGAGGCTCATGACCACCTGCTCCGCCATGGTGGACGCGAACAGCGCCCGCGCCTCGGTCAACGCCTCGGCGTGCCCCATGTCGACGAAGATGACGTGCCGTCCGGAGAGAAGCTCCGTGTCAGGTCCAAACATCGGATGGATGGAGGTCACGCGGCAGCCGTGCGACTTGAGCGCCATCAGACCCGCGCGCAACGGCGATTTCAGCGACCCGACATCGAAGATGACGCCGGCCGGCCGGCGCAGGGCCAGGTCGCGCAGGATCGCATCGGTCACCCCGAGCGGCGTCGCGAGCACGATGTAGTCGTGTTTGAGATCGGTCGTGCGCCAGTCCGCCACGCACGGCACGCCTTCCGGTCCACCATGAGGATCCGCCACCTCGATGCCGAAGCCCTGCGAGGAGAGGAACTGGACGAACCACCTGCCCATCTTGCCGCCGCCGCCGACCACGAGCGCCCGCCGGCCGGAGCCCGCGCCGCGCGCGGCGACGCTCGCTTGCTCCTGGGTGGTGAGGGAGGATCGGATGAGGAGTCGCAACAGCTCCTCGGCGAGCGCCGGGGGTACCCCGACCTCGAGCGCCGCCGCTCGGGCGCCCTCGATCACCTCGCGCTCGCGCCCGAAATCGCGGGTCGGATGGCCGGTCGCCCGCTTGACGCGAGCCACCTCGCCGCTCAGCGCCTTGCGCTCGCCGACCAGCTCGAGGAGCTGGCGGTCGATCGCACTCAGGCGGCGGCGCAGGTCTTCCAGGGTCACATCGTCCCGCGGCATAGGGATCTTCCGGCCATCAGATCTGTATTGGGACTCCCTTTTTATCGGCCCAGCGTGGCCGCTGCAACGATTTCCCTTAACATGTCTACGTGACGCGACATACCGAGCTTCTGTCCGAGCCCCTGCCCCCAGAGCCCCTGGTCGTCCTCAGCCGTTGGATGGCCGAGGCCTGGGAGCTCCGGACCCAACCGAACCCCAACGCCATGGTGCTGGCCACCAGCGATCCCGCCGGCCGGCCCACGGCGCGGGTGGTGCTCTGCAAAGAGGTGGTGCCGCTGCCCGGGTATCTGGTGTTCTACACCAATTATCTGTCGCGCAAAGGGCGGCAGCTGACGGACAACCCGCGGGCGGCCGCGGTGATCCACTGGGACGCCCTGCATCGCCAGGTGCGGGTCGAAGGACGGGTGCTGCAGGCGCCGGCTGCGGACAGTGACGCGTATTTCGCCTCCCGGCCGTGGGCGAGCCGGCTGGGCGCCTGGGCCAGCGCGCAGAGCGAGCCGGTGGCCTCGCGCCAGCAGCTGCTCGAGTCGGTGGCGGCCGCGGCGAAGCGCTTCGGCGCGCCGATCCCGGGGCAACCGGGAGCCGAGAGCGAGCTCGACGTCACCATCCCGCGGCCACCGCACTGGGGGGGTTATCACCTCTGGGCAGACTGCGTGGAGCTCTGGGTGGAAGGCGAGGCACGGGTGCACGACCGTGCGCGCTGGACGCGCAAGTTCACAGAGTTGCCGAGTGGCTCTTTCGAGGCCGGATCCTGGACCGCCACCCGACTGCAGCCGTAAGTGTAAGCCCCTGCTCGCTGGCGACCCGGGATGTCGAGGTGTCGGTTGGCGCGCGACGGCTGGTCGCCGGACTGTCGCTCGAGTTCCTCCCTGGAGAGTTCGTGGCGATCCTGGGCCGCAATGGCACCGGCAAGACCCTGACGTTGCATACGCTCGCGGGGCTGCGGCCGCCTCAGGCAGGAAAGGTGTATCTCGACGACGCGGCGATGGAGAGCCTCAGCCGGCGGACCGTGGCCCTGCGGCTGGGATTGCTCGCCCAGGATGTCGAGGAGTCGTTCGTCACGACGGCGTTGGAGGCGGTGCTCGTGGGAAGGCATCCGCACCTGAAGCTCTGGCAGTGGGAAACGGCGGCCGATGAGCGCATCGCGCATGAGGCGCTGACGGCGGTGGACCTCGAGGGCTTCGCCACACGGCAAACTGACACGCTCTCGGGCGGGGAGCTGCGCCGGGTGGCGGTCGCGGCGCTGCTGGCGCAGGCGCCGGCGATGTTCCTGCTGGATGAGCCGTCGAATCACCTGGATCCGGCGCATCAGCTGGGAATTCTGGGGCTGTTCCGCGAGTTGTGTACGGCGGGTAGGACGGTGATCGCGACGCTGCACGATCCGACGGTGGCGGCGAGATTCGCGGACCGCGTGTTGCTGTTGCACGGCGACGGTCGCTGGGCCGCGGGCCCGGCACGGGAGCTGCTCACGGCCGAGAAGCTCAGCGAGCTCTATCTGGCGCCGATGTTGGAACTGGAGAAGGACGGCCGGCGCATCTTCGTCAGCGCTTGACTAGGAAACAAGATCCCCGAACCGATGCTGCAGCAGCGTCAAGGCCGCGACCGCCGCGGTCTCGGTGCGCAGCACTCTCGGTCCGAGCCTCACCGCCAGGAAGCCGGCCGCGAGCGCCGCGCGCTGCTCGGTCTCCGCCAAGCCGCCCTCGGGTCCGATCAGCACGACGATCCCGCCCTCCGGCGCCTGCAGGTCGTTGACGCGCTGCGTGCCCGTCGGGGAGAGCAACAGCCGTGTGGCCTGATCGGTGTCGCGCAGGAGCTCCGGCAGCGCCAGCGGTACGGCAATGTCAGGGATCCTGTCGCGGCCGCTCTGCTCACAGGCGGCAACGGCGATTCCGTGCCAGTGTGCGAGCTTGCGCTCGGACTGCCGGGCATCGAGCTTCACCATAGTGCGCTCGGTGAGAACCGGGATGATCCGGCTCACGCCGAGCTCGGTCGCCTTCTGCACCACCCAGTCCATTCGCTCGCCGCGTGAGACTCCCTGCGCCAGGGTCAGCGACAACGACGACTCGCGATCGGGAGTCGATCGCGCCTGCACTTCGATGATCACCGCGCCTTTGCGCACCGCCTCGATGCGAGCGGCATACTCGCCGCCACGGCCGTCGAACACCGTAAGCCACTCCCCGGGCTCGAGGCGCAGGACGCGGGCGATGTGGTTGGCGGCGTCACCTTCTATCGTGTGGCGCAGGCCGGAGCTCAGGGGATCGGCAACGTGGACCCGCGTCAATCGCATGTCGCGAGCTCGATGCCCTCGCGCGCTACGTCGACCATCAGGTCGATCTCGTCCGGTGTGATCACGTAGGGCGGCATGAAGTAAAGGACGGTGCCGATGGGCCGCAGCAGCACGCCACGGCTGAGAGCGTGACGATAGATCCGCAGACCGCGACGCTCCTGCCAGGGGTAGGGTTCGCGGGTCGTCTTGTCTCGCGCCAGCTCCACTGCGACGATCATGCCGTGCTGGCGGACTTCGGCAACATGCGGGTGCGCTTCGAGCTCGCGGGCGCGCGAGCCGAGGTGCGCGGACAGAGCACGGTTGCGGGCGAGGATGTCGTCCGTGCGGAAAATGTCGAGACTGGCCAGGGCCGCGGCGCAGGCGAGCGGATTGCCGGTGAAGCTGTGGGAATGGAGAAAGGCGGTCAGCTTGACGTACTCGTCGTAGAAGGCGCCGTAGATGGAGTCGGTGGTGACGACCGCGGACAGCGGCAGGTAGCCTGCCGTCAGGCCCTTCGACAAGCACATCATGTCGGGCCGGATACCCGCCTGCTCGCAGGCGAACAGGGTTCCGGTGCGGCCGAATCCAACCGCGATCTCATCCGCGATCAGGTGCACACCGTAGCGGTCGCAGGCCTGACGCAGCAGCGCCAGATAGACGGGATCGTACATGCGCATGGAGCCGGCGCATTGCACCAGCGGCTCGAGAATGACGGCGGCGGTTTCATCGGCATGCTGTGCGAGCGCGGCCTCCATGTGGGCGAACTGGCGCCGCGAATGCTCGGCCCAGCTCTCGCCGCGCTCGCGCAGGTAGCAGTCGGGCGAGGGCACGGTGATCACGTCCATGAGCAGCGGTTGGTAGATCTCCTTGTAGAGCTCGACGTTGCCGACCGCGAGCGCGCCGAGCGTCTCGCCGTGGTAACTGTTGGAGAGTGTGATGAAGCGCTGCTTGGCGGTCTTACCGACGTTACGCCAGTAGTGGAAGCTCATCTTGACCGCGACTTCCACCGCCGAGGAGCCGTTGTCGGCATAGAAGCAGCGGTTGAGTCCGGCGGGAGCGATGGCGGTCAACGCCTCGGAAAGGGCGATCACGGGCTCGTGGGTGAAGCCGGCCAGTATCACCTGCTCCAGTCGCTCGAGCTGCTCGCGCACCGCGGCGTTGATGCGCGGATTGGCGTGGCCGAAGAGATTCACCCACCAGGAGCTGATCGCATCGAGGTAACGCTTGCCCTCGAAGTCCTCCAACCACACTCCCGAGCCGCGGCGGACCGGGATCATCGGCAGATCCTCGTGGTCCTTCATCTGGGTGCAGGGATGCCAGACGTGCGCCAGATCCCGTGCGGAGTACAAGGCGTTGCCGGAAGTCATGGCCACATTGTGGCATGATGCGGCGGCCATGCACGCCTCGCAACTGCAGTATTTTCCGGTCTCGCTGCCCTTCCTGCTGATCTTCTGGGGACTGCTGATCGTCCTCGTCGGCCTCGCGACCCTGCGGCTGCTGCGGTTCGCCTCGGTCTCGATGGGCCTCTCGGAGGGCGCGCTGATCGCCGTGCTCGCGTTGTCTCTGCTCGGCAGTTACATCAACATCCCCGTGGCCTATCTTCCCGGGCATCAGACGGTGACGGCGGGCGCGATCAGCTTCTTCGGCATGACCTACATCGTGCCCGTGGTGCGCCAGACCCACGCGACCGTACTGGCGCTCAATGTCGGGGGCGCGATCGTGCCGGTGTGCCTGTCGCTTTATCTGCTGGTCAAGCATCGCCTGTTCCTCCTGGGCGCGCTCGGCACCGTCCTGGTGGCCGCGGTGTGTCACTTCCTCGCCCAGCCCGTGCGCGGATTCGGTATCGCCCTGCCGATATTCGTGCCGATCATCGCGACCGCCATCATCGCCATCGCGCTCTCGCGCCGCCGCGCCGCCCCGCTTGCCTACATCATCGGCAGCCTCGGCGTTCTCATCGGCGCGGACCTTCTCAACCTCGGCGCGGTCCAATCGCTCGGCGCCCCGGTCGCCTCCATCGGCGGCGCCGGAACGTTCGATGGCATCTTCGTCACCGGCCTGATGGCGGTGCTGTGGGCCGGCTTATCGCGCTACCTGCATGACTAGACCGAGACCGACTCCGTCGCCGATCGAGCCCGCCACCGGCCTTCTCACCGGTGTGCGCCAGGTGCTCTCACCCCATTGCGACGCGCGCCCGAAGGGCGTTGCGCCGGAGCTGATCGTGGTGCACGGCATCAGTCTTCCGGCCGGCGAGTTCGGCGGCCCCTGGATCGATCGCCTCTTTGCCGGCGACCTGCCGGTGGATGCACACCCATCCTTCCGCGACACCGCCACGCTGCGTGTCTCAGCGCACGCTGTAATCCGCCGCGACGGCAGCATCACGCAGTACGTCCCATTTAACATGCGCGCATGGCATGCCGGCCAATCGGAATATCAGGGCCGGAGCGGCTGCAACGACTTCTCGATCGGTATCGAGCTGGAGGGAACCGACTCGATTCCCTACACTGATGCTCAGTATGAGAGCCTCGCCGTTCTGGTCACCGCGCTGCTCTCGACGTATCACACACTCTCCGCGGAGCGCATCACCGGACACAGCGACATCGCCCCCGGCCGCAAGACCGACCCCGGTCCGGCATTCGGATGGGCGCGATTCCGGCATTTGCTCGCGGAGCATCGGCAGACGACGGAGAAACTCGAATGAAGAAGAGTGGTTTGGCGCTGATTGCGGTGGTCCTCTGCAGCTCGGCGCTTCCCGTCCGGGCGGCGCCGGCGCGGTGGGTCGAGGGAACCGACTACATCGTGCTCGAGCGGCCGCAAGCCACGACCGTGCCCGCGGGCAAGGTGGAGGTGATGGATATCTTCTCCTACGCCTGTCCGTTCTGCGACAAGTTCGAACCGGTCATCGATCGGGTGAAACACAGCCTGCCGCCCTATGCGCAGATCGTGTTTTTGCCGGCCTCCTTCATTCCGACCGAGGACTGGCCCATGTTTCAGCAGGCGTACTTCGCGGCTCAATCCCTGGGGATCGCGGACCGCACCCATCAGGCCATCTACGACGCTGTGTGGAAGACGGGCGAGCTTGCGACTGTCGATCAGGCGACGAATGAACTCAAGCACCCTCTGCCGTCGCTGCAGGACGCGGCGCGCTACTACTCGAAGCTTACAGGCGTAAGCGAGCAGAAGTTTCTGACGGCCGCCCGCTCCTTCGGCGTAGCGATGCAGATGCGTGAAGCAGACGCACAAATCAAAGCCATGCAGGTTCCGGGCACGCCGTGCATCGTGGTGGCCGGGAAATACCGCGTCAACATGGATTCCATGCACTCGGTGGACGATGTGGTCAACGTCGTCAAGTACCTGGTCGTAAAGGCCCACTCCCAACATCCGCGTCCGGCGGCACGGCCTTCAGCCTGAAGTCCGACCAGCGCGAGTTGAGCGTCCAGCGCATCGCGAATATCTGGATGACGGCGGTGAGCACCATGGACAGGATTCCCATGGCGAACCCACCGGACACCAGGCGCGCGAGCTGATCGATGTTCAGGTTGGAGAGGCTCTGACCCGACCGCAGCATGCCCTCCACCGTGGTGAAGAGCCCGGCCAGCGACCAGGCGGCCATGATGATCGCGAGCGGGATGACCAGCAGGCTCACCCGCCAGCTGTAGCTCCACCACACCTTGAATGCTTGCGTGAAAGTCATGATCTTTTCCTTTGGCCTGGTGACGACTGAGGTTGGAGACCGCGCGGGTGAGGTGGGTTCCCGGTGGCGGGGATTCCCCGCCGGCTAGCCGCGCTTGCCGCGATCGTGGCGCCAGAGGACCTCGGAGCCCCGCTCGTGGCGCGCCAGCACCCGTGCGAGGACGAAAAGCAGGTCCGACAGCCGGTTGAGGTAGCGGAGCACCTCGGGATTGACGGTCTCGGCTCTGGCAAGCGTCCATACGCGCCGCTCGGCGCGCCGCCCCACGGTACGTGCCAGGTGGCAGGCCGCCGCGGCCGGACCGCCGCCGGGAAGGATGAACTCCTTCAAAGGCGGCAGGGCGTCGTTGAACCCATCGAGCGCCGTCTCGAGCCTGGTGACGTGATCGGCCGTGATGACGAGGTGTCCCGGGACGCAAAGCTCCGCACCGAGGTCGAAGAGCTCGTGCTGCACCTCTGTAAGGAGTGCGGTCACTGCATCCGGCAGACCCGGAACGGCCAGCAGGATTCCGAGCACGCTATTCAGCTCATCGACGGTGCCGTACGCCTCGACGCGAGCGCTGTCTTTCGGCACGCGTGTGCCGTCACCAAGGCCGGTGGTCCCGTCATCGCCGGTACGCGTGTAGATCTTGCTGAGTCTGTTTCCCATGGAGCCGCCTCACGGCGCGTGATCGCCGAGACTCGATTGTGCCACGGCCCACTTATCCCTTCGCAGATCGTCTCGGAATGCTTCGTGCGTCGCCGATCAAAGCACGCGCCGCCGCCTTCCGCATCGAAGCTCTCAGTCACAAGCTCTATCTCCATCGCACGTTTCTGCTCGGCACGCTTAGTTACCCACCGTCAGCACCGTACGTCGGCTGCTCTCCGTCCTTGACCATGCGTCCTCGACCTGCGACAGAGGAACAGTCTGCGTCGCGATCTTGAGCCTCGCGGGCACGGCTGCTTGCATCAGGTCGGCGATCACGCTGATGTAGCGCTCGCGAGGAACGCTGCCGATACCACTCCCCATCAACTCGATCGCCGCGGCACGCAGCACTGCACTGGGTAGCGTGATGTTCGGCCCACTGACGGCACCGATCTGAACGAAACGAAGCGGTACGCCATCTTCACTCGCCTTGGCAGCGGCGATCAGAAGGCGCTCCGCGCTCTTGCCCCACAGGTAGTCGATGACGACGTCGACGCGTGCGGCAAACTGCTGCTTGAAGACCTCCTCGAGGACATCCTCGTCTTCGACGAGCGGGATAGTCACATCCGCGCCGAGCGCGGCGACATCCCGCAGCGCCTCGATGTTTCGACCCGTGGCGATGACCTTCTTTGCGCCGAGATGCTTGGCGATCTGCACGGCGAGACGGCCCGCCGTGCCGGTGGCACCGTTGACGAGCACAGTCTCACCGCGTTTGAGCTTGGCGCGCTCGCTGTAAGCGGCCCATGACGACATGCCGGGGTTCGCGATCGCGGCGGCGGTGAAGTCATCGAGATCGTCGGGCAAAGGCAGGCACTGCGAAGCAGACACGACCGTCTGCTCTGCCATGCTGCCATGGGGAGCGCGCGGCAGAGCGAAATAGACCCGGCTGCCGTCATCGAGCCGCCCTACTCCATCGACTCCCACGACGAAGGGAAACTGGCCCGTGGCGCTGTAATGGGTACCCGCGGCGCGACTCTTGGCGACCTGGCTGATAGCGGCAGCGGTGACGTGAATGTGGCGCTCGCCCGGGGCAGGCGTTGGCTCGGGGAAATCCCCGTAGACGGGCGATTTGCCAGCTTGGCGAACGATGGCGGCTTTCATGAGTGGCTCACTATGTGTAATATGCACATAAGACATCCTATGCCATCAGAAAGAAAAGTGCAAGATACACATATCTCAACCCAGCTGAGGGCACTCCACGGTGCGCTGCTCAGCATCGTCAGCGCCATGAACCGCCCGCAGCGGGACGAGGTACTCATCAAACAAGCGGGCATTCGACTCGATCGCGCGCTATTCCCGTTACTCGTTGGAATCGAGCGGCTGGGACCCATCGGCGTGGTGGACCTGGCCGACCGCGTCGGTCGCGACTACACCACCGTCAGTCGCCAGGTCGCGAAGCTCGAAAGTCTCGGCTTGGTCAAGCGCCGGGAAAATGCCGCCGACGGCCGGGTACGCGAGGCTGTCATCACCGCGACGGGCAAGAAAATGACGGACATGGTGGACGCGGCGCGCGAGAGGCTCGGGCGCGCGATCTTCAAGACGTGGGATGCGCACGACTTCAATGAGCTCGTGCGATTGATGCGGAAGTTTGCGGATGCCGTGGAGGGTGAGCCGCCCGCCGCTCCGTGAGCAAGGCTCAACTGCGCTCGAGAGCCTGGAGATAGGCGCAGAACATCGCTCATGGCCGCGGCATAGGCGTTTACTTCCGCCACCGTTCGCGGTGTTTCCGAAAATTGCTTGCCTACCGCGCTCATGGTGGCGGATCGGTTGAACCTTGACAGCAGCTTCCCGCCCGGCAAACCTAGCTGCTCATCCGATCGCACGGAATGACCCGTCCGCCATGCCATCCCGAGAGCTGCAAGCCGCCATCGACGCCGCGCAGGCGGCCGCCAAGGTGATCCTCGGCTTCTATCAGAAAAACCTCACCGTCCGCACCAAGGAGGACCAGTCACCGGTCACGGAGGCGGACGTCAAGGCGGAAGAGACCATTCGCGCGCTCCTGAGTGAGCGCTTCCCGAGCTACGGCTTCTACGGCGAGGAGACCGGCAAGCATTCCGCGGGCGCCGAGAGCGTGTGGCTCGTGGACCCCATCGACGGCACCAAGTCCTTCGTACGCGAGTGTCCTTACTTCTCCACTCAGATCGCTTTGATGCGCGGCGGTCGGCTCGTGGTGGGTGTCTCCAACGCGCCTGCGTACGGCGAGCTTGCATGGGCGGAGGAAGGTGCCGGCGCCTACCTCAACGATCGTCCGATCCGCGTGAGCACCATCGGGGATCTTTCAGGAGCATTTCTCTCCACGGGGAATCTGAAGAGCATGACCCGCACCGCGCAGTGGGGCCGCCTCGGCTCCCTGATCGCCCGCGTCAGCCGCGCCCGCGGCTACGGCGACTTCGCGCATTACCATCTCTTGGCCAGCGGCTCTCTCGATATCGTCATCGAGTCCGACCTCAACATCCTCGATATCGCCGCCCTGACGGTCATCGTGCGCGAAGCTGGCGGTACCTTCACGGATCTCGAGGGGAAGGACGTGACGCTCGATACGACCACGGTGCTCGCAACCAACGGTCCGCTGCATCCGGCCGTCAGGGAAGCGCTTCGTTACTGAACTGAGTGGAGGACCGCTCGAGCGACGCTGCGCTCGTAAGGTACGCAGCGCGTTCGAGCGGTTTTGAGGTGGTTAGACCAGCTTTGCTGGTAACGATATCACAATGGCCTGGAGCGCGATGGCGCGTTTGCGCCTAGGCCCCGACCCGCGTCTCGTCCGCGATCATCTCTTCCAGCCTCTCGAGGTCCGGCACCAGCGGCGTCTCATTGACCATCCGCACCTGGCAGATCACCGGTGCCCGCTCCGGAAAGACCCGGGAGTTGTCCGGCCGCACCACATCCGAGCTGACCCGCACGAGCTGCGGAAAGCCCTGCGAGACGACCGCGAAGTTGCCGCCGTCGAGCCGTGTCCCCAGGCAATGGAAGACGACGACCCGCGTGCGACCCGATGCCGGCGGAATGTTCTGCCCGCACGCCCCCTCGAAGGACACCAGCGGCACCGCCTTGCCGTTCCACGGCACCGTGCCGATGTACCAGGGCGGCGCGCCCGTCATCTCGGAAGGCACCTGGAAGCCGACCACCTCGGCCACACAGGCGCGCGGCACGATGAGCCGCCCATCGGCGAGCGGCACCAGCAGGCTGTAGATCTCTTGTACGCGCTCGCTCATGGGTCACCTGCCCTCGGCCTGCAGCGGCTCATCCTGCAAGGCACTTTCCTGCGCCGCGCGCCGGCGCTCCACCAGCGGCGTGATCGCATCCAGCAGCTCCGCCTCCTGGTAGGGCTTGCCGAGATAATCGTCGACGCCCAGCTCGATCGCTCGCGCCCGGTGCTTCTCGCCGACGCGCGATGTGATCATGATGATGGGGACGTCCTTCAGGCGCGCGTCGTTGCGCACGTGGGCCGCAACTTCATAACCATCCATACGCGGCATCTCGATGTCGAGCAGGATGATGTCCGGCACGTTCTCCTGCAGCATCGTGACCGCATCCAAGCCATCGCGCGCCGTCAACACGCGCATACCGTTGCGCTCGAGCAGCCGCTGCGTCACGCGACGCACCGTGATTGAATCGTCGACGACCAGAGCGAACGTTCTCCGATCCTCCTTCTCCCGCGGGACTGTCGGCAGCTGCGCGCGCCCGCGCCATTCGGCGCGCACCAGCGCACCGATATCGAGGATGATGACGATGCGCCCGTCGCCGAGGATGGTGGCCCCGGAGATGCCGCGGATGCCTGAGATCTGCGGTCCGACGGACTTCACCACGATCTCGCGGCTGCCCACGAGCTCATCGGTGACCAGGCCGGTGGAGTGCTCGCCGGCGCGCACCAGCACCACCGGAATGGTCACATCCTGCTCGGGAAGCGCCGACGGTTCCAGCCCGACGAACGCCGCCAGGTGTTGGAAGCGGTACTTCTGCCCGCCGTAGTCGAACATCGGCGCCTCGCGGCCGATATGGGCGGTGACTTCCGCTTTCGACAGCCGCAGCACGCCTTCGACGGTGGGCAGCGGCAGCGCGTAGAACTCCTCACCCGTGCGCACCACCAGCGAATGGCTGATCGCCAGGGTGAACGGCAGGCGGATGGTGAACACGCTGCCCTCGCCGGCCTTGGTCTCCATGTGCAGCGCGCCGCCCAGCCGCTTGATCTCGGTGGCGACCACGTCCATGCCGACGCCGCGCCCGGCCTGTTGGGTCAGCGAGCCGGCGGTGGAGAATCCCGGTTCGAGGATGAGCTGCATGGCGTCTTCATCGCTCAGCGCCCGGGCCGCCGGTATCAGCCCGAGCGTGCGCCCCTTGGCCCTGATGGCCTCGAGGTTCATGCCGGCGCCGTCGTCGGTGAGCCGAACCATCACCTCGGCGCCTTCGCGATGCAGCTCCAGGAGGATGCGTCCCGCGGGCGGCTTGCCGCGGCGCGTGCGCTCCTCCGGTGTCTCGATGCCGTGCACGACAGCGTTGCGCAACATATGCTCGAACGGCGGCAACATGCGCTCCAGCACTTGCCGGTCGAGCTCGCCGGAGGCGCCCTCGACGACGAGCTCGGCACGCTTGCCGGTGTCGGAAGCCGCTTGCCGCACGATGCGGGCGAGGCGCTGCACGTGCCGCTGGAAGGGCACCATGCGGGTCCGCATCAGGCCGTTCTGCAGCTCCGTGATGGTACGCGCCTGCTGCTGCAGCAGGTTCTGCCCGTCCTTGGCGAGGTTCTCGAGCAGTTGCTGGATGCTCGCCACGTCGTTGGCCGTCTCGGCGAGCGCGCGCGAGAACTGTTGGATGGAGGAGTAGCGGTCGAGCTCGAGCGGATCGAATTCGCTGCGGTGAGCGCCCTCATCCTCGTGCCGGTGCAGGATCTGCGCCTCGGTCTCGATCTCGAGACTGCGCAGCTGCTCCTTCAGGCGCGTCACCGTGCGCGACAGCTCGCCGAGGTTGAAGTCGATCGAGCCGAGCTGCTGCTCGAGGCGCGAGCGCGAGATGCTCGCCTCGCCGGAGATGTTGAGGAGCTTGTCGAGCAGATCCGCATCGACCCGCGCCATCTCCTGCCGCTCGACGGGGGCGACCGGCTCCCGGCCCGGCGGTACCGGCTGCGGCGCAGCGAGCACATCGTCCGCCGGGGCTTCGGCCGCGGGCAATTCCGCGGCCGCGAACTCAGGCGGCAGGAACTCGGGGTCCAACGCGGTAGGCGGCGGCGCCGAGGACAGGACCGGCGCCCGCGCGGTTTCCTCCATCGGCTGCGGCTCCGGGGCGGCCCCCAGCACCGGCGGGTCCGCCAGATCGAGCTCCACCGACTCGACCGTCGCGCCATCGCCCGCCAAAGACTCGAGGGGCGCCGGCTCGGGCTCCGGCGGTGCCAACATGCCGTCGTCGGCCGGTGGGGCCGGCTCATCGGCGGGCGCCGACTCGACAGGGGCGCTGGGCTCGACCGCTTCCGTCGCGACAACCGCCAGGGCACTCTCCTCCGGCTTCACAGGCTCCGGAACGGGTGCCGGCGCAGCGGGCTGCACGGCGGCCGACGCAGTCGATCCCGGCCGTGTCAGCGCCTGAATGCGCCCGATCATCGCGCGCGCCGGCGCGACTCGGCGACCGTTCGCAACCGCCTCGCGCATCCTCGCCAACTCGTCGAGGCTCGCCTGGATGACATCGAACACCGCGCCATCGACGGCGATCGTGCCGACCTCGACCTGGATGACCAGCGTCTCGAGCTCGTGGCTCAGATCCCCCATGGCCATGATGCCCGCCATGCGCGCGCCGCCCTTCAGCGTATGCAGCGGCCGCTTGAGCGCGGTGGCACTCTCCGGGCTACCCGGCTTGTCGCGCCAGTCACTCAACGCGCGCTCGGACGCATCGATCAGCTCGAGCGCCTCCTCGGTGAAGATCGCGGCGACTTCCGGGTCGAAATCGGCTGGCTCCTGCACTTCTTCCTCGGGGGGCTCCTCGACCGCGATGGGCTCCACGGCCGGCTCGCTTGCCGCCGCCGTGTGCTCGGCAGGCGCCGGTGCGGGTGTCGCCGCGCCGGCGGCCGCCCGCGAAGCCTCTGCAATCCTGGCATCGAGTGCCCGCTCGGCCTCGCCGAGACGCTCGAGCAGCTGCCAGTGATTGACGAAATAACCCGTGGGCTCGTCGAGATGCGCGGCCACCGATTCCATCGCTCCCATGCAGTCGGCCAGCAATGTCAGGTCGATGGAGCGCAGGCCGATGCCGCTGGTGAAGGCGCGGCGCAGCCAGTGATCGAGCGGCTCCGCGAGCCGTACGCCGTGGCGCGCCTGCGCCATTTTCGAGCTGCCGGCGAGGGTATGGCAGGCACGGTAGACGTCCTCGGGAAGGAGGTGCGGCTCGGGGAGCTGCGCCTCGCGGTTGAGGTAGCCCCGGATGGTGGCCACGTGCGCGCCGGTCTCGCGCGCATAGATCTCACGCAGCGCCTCGTCCATCGCGGCCGCTGGCGGCGCTTCCGGCGCCGGCTCGGGGGCCGCCGCCTCCGGTTCGGGCTGCGCCTGCGCCTGCGCGGGCGGCGTCGGCAGCTCCGGGGCCAGACCGAAGCTGTTGGAATCTTCGGCCGGTGTTGATTGTCCGGCGATCGAGGCGGATCGCGGTTCCTCCGCGGGCACGGCTTCCGGTGCGGGCGCTGCGAACGCGGCGCGTCCCGAGGAACTCGGTTGCCGCCCTGCCGCCAAAGCGTGCGTGCGCGCCGCGATACCCGCGACGTCAATCGTGACCGGGCTACCCTTCTCCAGGTGATCGATCATCTGCGGCAGGGCCGCGATCGCATCCCGCATCGCCTCCAGAATCGCGGGGCTGCGAGTGAGCGTGTTGTCGAGCACGCGGTTCTGCAGGTTTTCAACCGCCCAGGCGAGCTCCCCGAGCTCGCGGGCGCCGACCATGCGGCCGCTGCCCTTCAGCGTGTGAAACGAGCGGCGCACCGTGACCAGCGCCTCGCGCTCGAGCGGGTTCTGATCCCACACCGGGAAGCTGCGCTCGATCTTGACCAGCTCCTCGCGCGCCTCCTCGATGAACAGCTTCACCAGCTCCGGATCCGCGTTCTCCGCCAGCGCCGCGAGCTTCGCGGTGGAAGACGGCGACAGAAGAGGAGGGGCGTCGAGATCCGGCGACGTGGACGCAACGTCCATCACTTGTGTAGCGTCGAAGTGCGCCGGCCGCGCAATCTGTACGGTCTTCGCGAACGCGGACGGCTCGAGCGGCGGCACCGTCGGCACGGGGACAGCCTCTTGCAGCTCCAGCGCCTGCACGCAGGCCTGCGCGTTGTCGAGCATGTACCAGGGATCGTTGCGTCCGGCCTGCAGCGTCTCCATGTAGTACTCGACACTGACGATGGCATCGGCCAACCGGTCGAGAAAGCCAATGGGCAGTACCGGCGCGCCCGGCCGCATGACCCGCTTCAACTGCGTGGTGAGCGCTTCCACGACTTCGACGGCGCGCGTCTTACCGAGGATCAGCAGCGCCGACTTCAGTCCGCGGAGGAGGTCCTGCCAGCTATCGAGCCCGGCGGCATCCAGCGTGCCGCCGACACTCTGCGTCACCGCCTCCTTGATGCGCGCGAGATTGAGGATGCACTCGCGCAACACCGCGGATTGCACCTGTTGGAACTCGTGATCCTCGCTCTGTTCGGACGCCGCGGCCGCCTTCGGCAGAATCATGCCGACCAGGCTGTCGTCGAGCCGGTCCTCGACACCGATGAGCGCGGCGGCAATCTCGACGAGCGTCGTCTCGTCGGCGCGCAGGCTCCCCGCCACGATCTTGTCCAACCGCTCGGTTTGCGCCTGCACCGTGGCGCGCAGCGCCCCGAGGCCGAGCACCCCGAGCGTGTCGCCGATCTTGCGCAGCAGCTCCACCTGCGGGCCAAGCTCCTGGGGCTGGCCGGCGCCGCGGCGCACGAAGATGTCGAGAACATCCTTGACCTTCGAGAGGTCCTCCCGGATCGCCGCGGCCACGGTCTGCATGAGCTTGACGCTCGGCGCCGAGAGGCTCTCGCGCTCCTGCTCGATGCTCTCGTCCACCGGCAGCAGCTCCGCCAAGCGGAAGGAGGCCCGCACCGCGGACACGCGCACGCCAGTGGAATCCGCGCGTCCGACGTAATAGAGCAGGTTGTTGAGCAGCTCGACCGGCGGGCTCTGACAGTAGCGCGCCTCGCCGAGCTCGTAGAGGCGGCGGATCTCGCGGTCCGCGAGCCCGAGCAGCCGCTTGACCGACTGACCGCCCTCCAGGCCGTGCTCGCGCAGCGCCTCGATGACCGCGCCCACCACCCACCAGAGCTGGAAGACCGGCTGGCGGGCGGCGCTCTGCTCGAGCTTCTGCGACACGGTCGAGAGCGTCTCGAGGTTGGCCTCGATGCGCTCGCCGCGGATCCAGCCGATGAGCCCCTGCTGAAATCGCGCGCGCAACCTGCGGCCCCATTGCTCGATGTTGAGCGGCGCCTCACCCGCCGAGGCGGCGACCGGCTCCGCCTGCTTGTCCGACTTCAGGTTGAGGACGAGGAGCGTGCCTTCGGAGAGGAGCGAGCTGCCGCGCACCGCGCGCAGATCGTTGAGGAGCGGCAACAGCACCAGCGCGAGGTCACGCCCTCCCGCCAGCACGCGCTCGAGATAGCCCGGCAGCTGCACCATGGCCCGCAGCAGCGCATCCAGGCTCTCCGCCTGGCCCTTGCGCTCGGTGGCGGTGGCGAGCAGATACCCCGCGACGTGCTCCATCTCCTCGGCGAGCAGCGCCGCGCCATAGATCTCGAGCACCCGCAGCACCCCGTGCACCTCGTGCAGCTCCTGCTTGCAGCGCTCGAGCAGCGACACGTTGTCGGGCTGCTCGACGTAGGTCTCGAGCGCGGTGCGGGCCTCGGCCAACGTGGCATTGAGCTCGCGGCCGACGAGGTCCAGCGTCTGGGAGGCGACTTCCGGCATTCAGGGGTCTCGGAAACTTTGCAACTCAGGTGCCGCCCAGGGCGGAGACCTGTCGCACCGTGCCGCTGGCGGCGGTGTTGGTATTGGCGCCCTTGCCGTCCGCGGGTGGCCGCCGGAATGCGCCGGAAGCCCCGTTGTCGGACGAGCCCGGCAGGCGGAAGCCCGCGGCCGCGCGCCTCAGGCCCGCGGAGAGCTCGGCCAGCTTGGCGATGGCCGTCGAGGTGGCGTTGGTGGATTCCGCCGTCTGCACGCTGATCTCCTTGAGCACCTGCATGTTGCGGGCGATGTTCTGCGCGCCGCCGGTCTGCTGGCGCGAGCTGGCCGAAATATTCTGCACCAGGCTCGCGATCTGATTCGACACCTGCTCGATCTCCTCGAGCGCGGCGCCGGCGTTCTCCGCGAGCAGCGCGCCGCCCACGACGTCAGTGGTGCTGCGTTCCATGGAGACCACCGCCTCGTTGGTATCGGTCTGGATGGTGCGCACCAGCACTTCGATCTGCTTGGTCGCATTGGCCGCGCGCTCGGCGAGCCGCTGCACCTCGTCGGCCACCACGGCGAAGCCGCGCCCGGCCTCCCCGGCCATGGATGCCTGGATCGAGGCGTTGAGCGCCAGGATGTTGGTCTGCTCGGCGATGTCGTTGATCAGCTCGACGATGTTGCCGATCTCCTGCGAGCTCTCGCCGAGGCGCTTGATGCGCTTGGAGGTCTCCTGGATGGTCTCACGGATGGTGTTCATGCCGTCGATGGTGCGGCGCACCGCATCGCCGCCCTTGTGGGCGACCTCGACCGAATGGCGCGCCACATCCGCCGCGCGCTCCGCGTTGCCCGAAACCTCGGCGACCGACCCCGCCATGCCGGCGGCCGACTCGGTGGCGGAGGAGATCTGCTTCGACTGCGCGCCGCTCGCCTTGGCGAGATGTTGCGACAGCGCCTGGGTCTGGCGTGTGGCGCCGTCGAGCTGGATGGCCGACTGGTTGATGGTCGTCACCAGGCCACGCAGGGCATCGACGGCGTAGTTGATGGAATCCGCGATCGCGCCGGTGATGTCCTCGGTGACAGTCGCCTGCACCGTGAGGTCGCCGTCCGCGAGACTCGACAGCTCATCGAGGAGGCGCAGGATGGCCTGCTGATTGCGGTCGTTCTCCTGCCGCTGGGTGTCGGCCGCGAGGCGCTGGTCCGCGACGGTCCGATACAGCCGCGCGGCCATGGCGGCCGCGGCGGCGAGGAGCAGCGCGGCCAGTACGCCGAGCGCCGCCGGGCCGAAAACCACGGCCGCGGCCGGCAGGCTCGCAACGGCCGCGGGATGGCTGGCGACGAGGTAGTAGGCGATCGCCGCGAGCAATGCGACGCCGGCCGCGGCGCCGAGCAGCCCCGTGAGGGAAGCGCCTGGACGCGTGGCATTGGTGGGCTGGGTTGCGCTCATGCCGCGGCTTCCGCGAACGCCGGGCTCTCGAGCACCGAGCGCAGACTCAGCACCGGCCACTGCTCGCTGGCGCGCCGGAACGCGCCGGCGAGGTAACGCTCGCAACGGGCGACGGTCGGTGGCGCATCCCCGGTGAACTCACCTTCCGCGAAGCGCCGGAAGCCGAGGACCTCGTCCACCAGCAGGCCGGCCGGGATGTCGCGATGGTTGACGACCATGACGCGCGTGTTGCGCGTGATCTGCGTCGTGCCGCTGCCGAGGAACTGGCGCAGATCGATGATCGGCAGCAGCTGGCCGCGCACATTGGCGAGCCCTTTGATCCAAGGCTTGGCGCCCGGCACACGCGTCATGCCGGCCGGCACCCCGAAGACCTCGCGCGTTTCCTCACGTGCGACCAGATACAGATCCCCCGCCATTCGCAGCGCCACACCCACCCACTCGCGCCCGGCGGCGCCTTCCTTCTCCATCTGCGCCGAGACCGCGCGGCCGCGCCGCTCGAGCTCCGCCAGCAGCTCGAAGGGCCGATCCCTGAGAGACCTGAGAGCAACTTCCTCACTCATGCGGGTGCCGTGCCACTCAGGGCGACAGAGTCGCCTGGGCCTTGGCGACGAGCTGGTCCGGCGAGACCGGCTTCACCATGTAGTCGACCGCGCCCTGGCGCAGGCCCCAGATCCGGTCGGTCTCGTGCCCCTTCGAGGTCACCATGATGATGGGAATCGTGCGCGTCCGCGGATCATTGGCGAGCGCGCGGGTCGCCTGATAGCCATTCATGCCCGGCATCACGATGTCCATGAAGATCAGATCGGGACTCATCTCGCGCGCCAGCCGGACGCCCTCGGCGCCGTCGGCCGCGGCTGCGGTGCGGTAACCATGCCTCTCCAGCGCCTTCTGCATCACGTGCACTTCGGTCGGCGAGTCGTCTACGATCAGAATCAGCGGCATGACCGTCATCTCCCGATATGCGTCTCGATGGCGCTCAGGAGCTCGTCCTTGGTGAAGGGCTTGGTCAGGTAATGTTCCGAGCCCACGATGCGCCCGCGGGCGCGATCGAACAAGCCGTCCTTGGAAGACAGCATGATCACGGGAATCGAGCGAAACACCTTGTTGTGCTTGATCAGCGAGCACGTCTGATAACCGTCGAGTCGCGGCATCATGATGTCGACGAACACGATGTCAGGCTGATGGTCGGCGATCTTCGCCAGCGCATCGAAGCCGTCGATCGCCGTGAAGACCTCGCACCCTTCCTTGGCCAGGAGGGTCTCGGCCGTGCGGCGGATCGTCTTACTATCGTCGATCACCAGAACCTTGAGGCCCTGGAGCTTAGTGTTGCTGCCGGTCACGGTCAGGCAACTCCTTCAACTTGACTGGGTGCTCGAGCGGGGGCGGAGACTACACGCAATGCCTGGCGGTTCGCCATCGACCCCTTCGCCTCCGGAATCACGTGCTGCGGTTTTTTAACATATCGGCCCACGGGGTGCCATGCTACGCCTGTCACGTTTTTCTACTGGCGCACATCGCTGCCGTCGATTTGTGCGGCCAGCTCTGTGACGGGATTCACGCCCGCGGCCCGGGAGCGGCCCGGGCCGCTCTCTGATTTGCTTTCGCACGTCGCCAGTAGCCGATGCGGCTGGCATTATGTCCCCATGCCGAAGCCCGTTCGCCTCGGGGTCGTCATGGACCCCATCGCCGCCATCCACTACGCCAAGGACTCGACGCTCGCCATGCTCCTGGCGGCCCAGGCGCGCGGCTGGACACTCTTCTACATGGAGCAGCGCGACCTCTCCCTGCGCGACGGCATCGCCCTTGGGCGGCTGCGGCCGCTGACCGTCAAGGCGGATCCGGCCGGCTGGTTCGAGCTCGGCGAGCCTCGCATCGAGCCGCTGGGGGAGCTCGACTGCATCCTGATGCGCAAGGACCCGCCCTTCGACACCGAGTACATCTACACGAGCTACGTGCTGGAGAGAGCCGAGGAGCAGGGCGCGCTAATCGTCAACCGGCCGCAGGGCCTACGCGACATCAACGAGAAGGTATATACGGCCTGGTTTCCGCAGTGCTGCGCGCCGACGCTGATCACGCGCGACATGGCAGACATGGAAGCCTTCCTGGGCGAGCACGGCAAGATCGTCTGCAAGCCGCTCGACGGCATGGGCGGCCGCTCGATCTTCGTGCTGGAGCGTCACGACAAGAACATGCACGTGGTGTTCGAGACACTGACGGATTACGGCCGGCGCTTCGCGGTCGCTCAGCGTTACCTGCCGGAGATCGTGGACTCGGGTGACTCGCGGGTGCTCCTCATCGACGGGGAGCCCGTGCCCTATGCCCTGGCGCGCATCCCGCAGCCCCATGACCATCGCGGCAATCTGGCGGCCGGGGCGCGTGGCGTGGGCCGCCCGCTGGTGGAGCGCGACCGCTGGCTCGCCGGCCAGATCGGGCCGGCCCTTGCCGCCAAGGGGATGCTGTTCGTCGGGCTCGACGTCATCGGTGGCTTCGTGACCGAGATCAACGTCACCAGCCCCACCGGCGTCCGCGAGCTCGAGAAGCAATTTCACATCGACATCGCCGGCCAGCTCATGAGCGCGATCGAGCGGCGGCTCACCGCGGAATAGCCGGGTGGCTAAAAACGCGCTCATGCTGCGGGAAGGGACAGCGCCGGTCTGGGACCGCCTGCTGACCATGCTCTTCTTCGTCGCCCTGCTGCACGGCATGATCATCCTGGGTCTCACGTTCAAGTCACCGATCGTCCGCAACGACAGCGCGCCCGGCTTGCAGGTGCTGCTGGTCTCTGACGAGGTCCCGGCGGCGGATCGCAACGATCACGCCACCTACCTCGCGCAGCGGACGCAGCTCGGCTCCGGCAATACCCGCGAAGATGTCGCCCCGCGCAACCCCTCGCAGGCGCCCGTCCTTCCGCCGCAGCAGGGGACTGCGGACGGCACCGCCCTGTCGGCGGATGCTCAGTCGGCCGGCTCACTCGACCGGCGCGTGCTCACGAGTTCCGGCTGGAGCACCGATGTTCAGTACCTGACCGACCAAGGCAGCGCCGGCACGGCCGCGCAGCAACCGATGCTCCTCGACCGGCCGACTTCCGCGCAGAACGGTCCTGAGGACGACACCGGCCCCGTGCAGTTGCGTGGGCCGAAGCGCGACGAGCTCTGGGTCACACCGGATACGCGCGCCTCCATCGTCGCGCCGTACCTCGTCGCTTGGCGCACTAAAGTGGAGCGCATTGGCACCCTGAATTTCCCGGCGGCCGCGCGCAACGCTGGCGCCAACGCCAACCCGGTCATCCAGGTGGCCATCGACGCGGACGGGCATTTGGAGCAGGCGGCCATCCAGCGCTCGAGCGGCGATCCGGAGCTCGATCAGGCGGCGCTCACCATTCTGCGGCTCGCCAGCCCATTCGCGCCGTTCCCGCCGGATCTCGCGCAGCGCTACCGCGTTCTGCGCTTCGTCTACGAATGGCAGTTCGTCGGCGGACGCCTCACGACCGGATCGGTCAGTGCCGCGCCCTGAGCGCCGTTGCTTGTGAGTGCCGGGCTGCGTCCCCATACTTGGGGTTTATGAGCGAGCAGAGCAGCGAAAGCGAAGCAGCGGGCGGCGAAGCGCTGTTCGATGCCGCGACGGGCGCGAGCCTGACGAACCACCTGCTGGTCGCCATGCCTTCCCTCATCGATCCGAACTTCGCGCAGACCGTGGCGCTCATCTGCGAGCACACCGACCGCGGCGCGCTCGGCATCGTGCTCAACAAGCCGCTGCCCATGCACCTGTCGGATGTGCTCGCGCAAATGAAGCTCGAGCCCTCGACCGAGATCATCGCCGCCCAGCCGGTACTGCGCGGCGGCCCCGTGCACACCGACCGCGGCTTCGTGCTCCACCGCCCGGGCGGCAACTGGGACCACACGCACAAGGTATCGGAGACCATCCAGGTCACGACCTCGCGCGACGTGCTGGCGGCGATGGCTCGCGGCGAGGGCCCGTCCGATGCCTTCATCGCGCTCGGCTACGCGGGCTGGGAGTCCGGCCAGCTCGAGCGCGAGATGCGCGAGAACGCCTGGACCTCCATGCCGGTCGATGCGCGCGTGGTGTTCGAGCTGCCCTACGAGGAGCGCTGGATCGGCGCCTGGCGGCTGCTCGGCATCGATGTCGATCGGCTGAGCCTCGTCGCCGGGCATGCCTGAGAAGCCGATCGAGGCCGTTCTCGCTTTCGACTTCGGACTCAAACGTATTGGTATCGCGGCAGGGGACACGCTGACCGCCACCGCCGCGCCCCGCCGTGCCGCTCTCGTGACCCGCACAGGACCCGACTGGCAGACGATCACGCGCGAGGTCGAAGCACTCAAACCGCGGCGTCTCATCGTCGGCGCACCGTATAATGTCGACGGCACCCCGGGAGCGCTCGCGCCGGCTGCCCGCCGGTTCGCCCACGAGCTCGAGCGCCGCTTCAAGCTTCCCGTCAGCATGGTCGATGAGCGCTGGTCCTCGCTGGAAGCAGGCACGGCGCTCAAAGCGCGACGCGCCGGCGGCGGACGGCGGCGGATCCAGCGCGAGGACGTCGACAGCGCGGCGGCGGCGGTCATCCTCGAGCGTTGGCTCGCGGGCGAGAGCGGAGAAGCATTGAAATGACACCACAACTGCGGCCCGACGGAACGCTGCGCCACCTCATCACCCTCGAAGGACTGTCGCCCGGGCTCATCGAGCGGCTGCTCGAGCGGGCCCAAGGCTTCGTCAGACCCCTGGGCACGCGGCCGCCCGTCAGCCAATCCCTCACCGGCCACACTGTAGCCAACCTTTTCACCGAGCCCTCCACGCGGACCCGCGTCTCCTTCGAGCTCGCCGCGAAACGCCTGGGCGCCGACGTCGTCAATCTCGAAGTCCAGCTTTCCTCGCGCGTCAAGGGCGAGAGCATGCTCGACACGGTGTACACACTGCAGGCGATGCACGTCGACGCGATGGTCATACGTGACGCAGAGGCTGGGGTACCTGACTCAGTGGCCGCAAATGTCGCCCCGCACGTCAGCGTGCTCTCCGCCGGCGAGGCGCACGTATCCCATCCAACACAAGGCTTGCTCGACGCTCTGACGGTCCGGCAGCACAAGAAGCGCCTCGAAGGCCTGAGCATCGCGATCGTCGGCGACATTCGGCACTCGCGCGTCGCACGCTCCGACTACCATGTGTTTCGTGCCCTCGGCTGCTCGGACCTGCGGATCGTTGCGCCGGCCGCGCTGATGCCCGCGCCGGAGGAATTCGCCGGGTGCTCGCGCCATACGTCTCTGAAAACGGGACTCAAGGACGCTGACGTCGTCATGATGCTGCGCATCCAGAAGGAGCGCATGGGCCAAGCCGACCTTCCCGACGCGGACCGCTATTTCGCCAAGTTCGGCCTCACCCCGGAGCGCCTGGCGGGCGCCAGGCCTGACGCCATCGTCATGCATCCCCAGCCCATGAACCGCGGCATCGAGATCGCTTCCGACGTGGCCGACGGTCCGCAGTCCGTCATCCGCGACCAGGTACGCAACGGCGTCGCCGTGCGCATGGCCGTACTCGAGGAAGTGTTGACTGCCGCAGAGGGCGCGGGATGAGCCGCGAGGACCGCGGCACACTGCACGTCGAAGACGCGCGCGTCATCAAGCAGACCGCCTACGACGGCGATCAATTCGTGCTGCGCCTCCAGGCCCCCGCCTGCGCCGCCCGCGCAGAGCCCGGCAGCTTCGTACACCTGACGTGCGACCCCACCATCCCGATGCGCCGGCCGCTCTCCATCATGCGCGCCGACCCCAACAGCGGCTGGATCGAGGTCCTCTACAAAGTCCTCGGCCCCGGCCTGCACGCGCTGGCCGCCCGCAAGGCCCGCGATACCGTCAGCCTCATCGGCCCCATAGGCAAGCCCTTCACCCTCCACGCCGAGCGGCCCCGCCCCATCCTGATCGGGGGCGGCGTCGGCATCCCCCCCATGGTCTTCCTCTCCGACCGCCTCCGTCAGGAGCCGCCCGGCCGCTACAAACCCATCGTCCTGATGGGCTCCGAGATCCCCTTCCCCTTCCGCACCCGCCCTTCGACTATCGTAGTCGCCGGCATGCCGACCGCCACCATCGCCTGCATGCCCCTGTTGGATGAGTGGGGCATCCCCAGCCGCCTGGCCAGCCGCGCCGGCTATCCCGGCTGCTACGAAGGCTTCGTCACCGAGCTGGCCGACGAATGGCTGACCACCCTAGCCCCTCCCCAACTCGCGGAGGTGGAGCTCTTCGCCTGCGGCCCCACCCCCATGTTAGTCGCGGTCGCCGCCGTAGCACGCCGCCACTCCGTGCCCTGTCAGGCCTCTCTCGAAGAATTCATGGCCTGCGCCGTAGGCGGCTGCGCCGGCTGTACTGTCCTAGTGCGGACGCCTGACGGCGACGCCATGAAGCGCGTCTGCGTAGACGGCCCGGTGTTCGATGCGTTAACAGTGTTCTAAGCCTACAGGGACGTACTTGCGGCGTTCTGGCCAAGAGGCATCTTGTGCTGCGCTCGGAGGCTGGTATCGCTGAGATCCGACACCACCCGCTAGCCAAAATTGATCTTGGCCTCCAAGTTAGCCCGCGAGTCCGCGTTAGCCAAAGCCTCCGCCATCTCCACCCGCCCATCCTTGCAAAGCCCATAAAGCGCCACATCGAAGCTCTGAATCCCGCGCTCGCTGCTGGCCGCGATCGCCTCCTTGATCCCGATCACATCCCCCTTCTTCACCAGCTCCGACATGTGCGGCGTGTTGAGCATCACCTCCATCGCCGCCACCCGCCGATTGTCCTTCCCCATCACCAGCCGCTGCGCCAGGATCCCCCGCAGGTACTGCGACAGGTCCAGGAAGATCTGCTTGTGCTGCTCCTGCGGAAACATGTTGATGATGCGATCCATCGTCTCGGCGCAGTTGTTGGCATGCAGCGTCGCCAGCACCAGATGGCCCGTGCCCGCCAGGTTGATCGCCGCCTCCATGCTCTCCCGGTCCCGCACCTCGCCGATCAGGATCACATCCGGCGCCGCGCGCATCGCGCCCCGGAGCGCCCGCGAGTAGGACTTGGTATCGAGCCCGACCTCCCGCTGGTTGATGATCGAGCGCTTGTTGGTGTGCAGGAACTCGATCGGGTCCTCGATGGTGATGATGTGGTCCGAGGCGGTCTCGTTGCGCAGGTTGATCATCGCCGCGAGCGTCGTCGACTTGCCCGAGCCCGTGGCCCCGACCACCAGGATGAGCCCGCGTTTGAGCATCGCCAGGTCCGAGAGCACATCCGGCAGCGCCAGCGAATCCAGCCGCGGCATGTCCGCCGTGATGTAGCGCAGCACGATAGCCGGGAAGCTGCGCTGCAGGAAGATGTTGACCCGGAAGCGCCCGAGCCCGGGCTCCGAGATGGCGAAGTCGATCTCGAGGTCGGCCGCGAACCGCTCGCGCTGCTCGGCCGTCATCAGGGCGAGAGCGGTCTGCCGCACCGTTTCCGGCGACAGCACCTGCTTGTTGACCGGAAGGATCTGACCCTCGATCTTGATCTTGATGGGCGCATTGCAGGTGAAGAAGAGGTCCGAGGCCTTTTTGTCCACCATCAGCCGGAAGAGCGGCTTGGTGTTGAGCTGCGGGTGCGGACCGGTCGCCGCCGCCGGCTGGGTCGCGAACGTCCCGGTCGCCTCGAGCGAGCTGTGCGATCCCGTGACCGCGAGCCTCGGGTCCGGCGCTTCTTTGCTCAGTGTCATATCGGCCTACCGTCTTCCTCTTCGACGATCTTGAGCGCGCCGCCGTCCTCGACCGCCTTGTTCTCGCGCTTGCTCTCGAGCTTGATCCGCAGGCGCAGCTCGTTCTTCGAGTCGGCGTTGCGCAGCGCGTCCTCGTAGGAGATGAAGCCGGTCTCGTACAGCTCGTACAGCGACTGGTCGAAGGTCTTCATGCCGAGCCGGGTGGAGCGCGCCATGACATCCTTGATCTTCGTGACCTCGCCCTTGAAGATGAGGTCCTGGATGAGCGGCGAGTTCAGCATGATCTCCATGGAGGCGATGCGCCCCGAGCCGCCCTCGCGCGGCACCAGCCGCTGCGAGACGAACGCCCGGATGTTGAGCGACAGGTCCATCAGCAGCTGCGACCGGCGCTCGTCGGGGAAGAAATTGACGATGCGGTCCAGCGCCTGGTTGGCGTTGTTGGCATGCAGGGTCGCGAGCACGAGGTGCCCGGTCTCGGAGAACTGGATACCGTACTCCATCGTTTCACGGTCCCGGATCTCACCGATCAGGATGACATCAGGGGCCTGACGCAGGGTGTTCTTCAGCGCCGCGTGCCACGAGTCGGTATCGACGCCGATCTCCCGGTGGGTGATGACGCAGCCCTTGTGCTGGTGCACGTACTCGAGCGGATCCTCGATGGTGACGATGTGGCCGCGAGTCTTCTCGTTGCGGTAGCCGACCATGGTCGCGAGCGTGGTCGACTTGCCGGAGCCGGTGCCGCCGACCACGATGACCAGGCCGCGCTTGGACAGCACCACTTCCTTCAGGATGGGGGGCAGATCGAGCTCCTCGAAGCTCGGGATCTTGGCGTTGATCAGGCGGATGACACAGCCGGTGGCGCCCTGCTGGACGAAGGCGCTGACACGGAACCGGCCGATCCCCGGCGGCGCGATCGCGAAGTTGCATTCCTTGGTGGCGTCGAACTCCCGCGACTGCCGGTCGTTCATGATCGCGCGCACCAGCGTCGCGGACTGCTCGAGCGTCAGCGCGCGCTCGCTCTGCGGGCGGATCTCGCCGTCGATCTTGATGGCGGGCGGGAAGCCCGCGGTGATGAAGAGGTCGGAGGCTTTCTTCTCCGCCATCCGACGCAGGAGGTCCTGCATCAGCTTAATACCCTGATCACGATCCACGAGACTCTCCCGAATATGCTAGAGCGCGTCTTTGTTCTGAGCTTTGAAGCGGGCTTCCTCTTTGGTAACCATACCTTTCGCCACGAGATCGGTCAGGCACTGGTCGAGCGTTTGCATGCCCTGCGCCTGGCCGGTCTGTATGGCGGAGTACATCTGTGCGATCTTGCCCTCGCGGATCAGATTGCGGATCGCCGGGGTGCCGATCATGATCTCGTGCGCGGCGACCCGGCCGCCGCCGTTACGCTTCATGAGCGTCTGCGAGACCACCGCCCGCAGCGACTCCGAGAGCATGGACCGCACCATGTCCTTCTCCGCGGCCGGGAACACATCGACGATGCGGTCGATCGTCTTGGCGGCGGAGCTCGTGTGCAGGGTGCCGAAAACCAGGTGGCCGGTCTCGGCCGCCGTGAGGGCGAGCCGGATGGTCTCCAGGTCGCGCATTTCGCCGACCAGGATGATGTCCGGATCCTCGCGCAGCGCCGAGCGCAGCGCCTCGCTGAAGCCGAGCGTGTCGCGGTGCACCTCGCGCTGGTTCACCAGGCAACGCTTCGACTCGTGCACGAACTCGATCGGGTCCTCGATCGTGATGATGTGGTCGGGCCGGTTGTCGTTGCAGTGATTGACCATGCCGGCGAGGGTCGTCGACTTGCCCGAGCCCGTGGGTCCGGTGACCAGCACGAGGCCGCGCGGCAGCATGCACAGGTCGCGGAAGATCTTCGGCGACTGCAGGTCATCGAGCGACAGGATCTCCGACGGAATGTTGCGGAACACCGCGCCGGCGCCGCGGTTCTGGTTGAAGGCGTTGACGCGAAAGCGCGCCAGCTTGGGGATCTCGAAGGAGAAATCGGTCTCGAAGAATTCCTCGTATGCCTTGCGTTGCTTGTCGTTCATGATGTCGTACACCATGCTGTGCACTTCCTTGTGGGTCAGTGCCGGCATGTTGATACGCTTCATGTCGCCGTCGACGCGGATCATGGGTGGAACACCGGACGACAGGTGCAGGTCCGATGCCTTGTTCTTGACTGCGAAGGCCAGCAGTTGCGCGATGTCGACGGCCATAGGGGTTTCCTGGGCTGCTGCCGCTTGCGACGGCGTGTCTGAGAGGGGGCCCGCGTCAGTATAGCGGAGCAGTTTGGGCATCCATATGTTAAGGTCCTCGCAGAATTTGCCGGAGTATGTGGCCGCAGTGCGCACCCGGATCGCAGCGGCGGCCGCCGGTGCCGGCCGGAATGTCGACTCGGTCACACTCCTGGCGGTTTCCAAGGGTCAGCCCGCCGAAATGATCCGCGCGGCGGCGGCCGCCGGGTTGGCTGACATCGGGGAGAGCTACCTGGCCGAGGCGCTCGCCAAGATGGACGCCCTGGGCGACCTGCCCGTCACCTGGCACTTCATCGGCCGGCTGCAGGCCAACAAGACCCGCCACGTGGCGGAGCGCTTCGCCTGGGTGCACGGCCTCGATCGGCTGAAAATCGCCGAGCGGCTCGCCGCCCAGCGGCCCTATCACTCGCCGGCGCTCAACGTCTGCATCCAGGTAAACCTCGCGGGCGAGGAGAGCAAGGGGGGACTGCCCGCCCCGGAGGTGCCGGCTCTCGCGGCCGCCGTGGGGGCGCTGCCGGGTCTCGCGCTCCGCGGGCTGATGGGCATCCCGCCCGAGGAGTCCGATCCCCGGCGTCAGCGCGAATGGTTCGCCCGGCTCAGGGCGCTGAAGGATTCCCTGAACGCGGGCGGCCTCGGCCTCGATACGCTGTCGATGGGGATGAGCGGGGATTTCGAGGCCGCGATCCAGGAAGGCGCGACGCTGGTTCGGGTCGGCACCGCGATTTTTGGGCCGCGTGCTTAGCGTCGACCGGCGCCGAAGCGGCCAAGCGTGGTTTTTGCTCGCCGCTCCGCCACCTGCGGCGGCGGGGCACATCCATGTGCCTGTTCTACCCGCTACAATCAGCGGCATGAGCCATCTTGAGCTGACAGTACTGGGCGGCGGCAACATGGGGCGCGCGCTCATCGGGGGTCTGCTGCGCCACGGCATGCGTCCGGAGCAGATAACCGTCGGCGAGAGCCATGAGGCCGCGCGGACGGCGCTCTCCCGGGAACTCGGCATCGCGGCGACCGCGGATAATGCGGCAGCCGTAGCCAAGGCCCATCTGATCGTCCTCGCCGTGAAGCCTTACCAGGCGCGCCCCGTTCTCTCGCCGCTCGCCTCGCAGCTGCAGCAACGTCGTCCCGTGGTCCTCTCAGTGGCCGCAGGCGTCAGAATCGAGGCCATACGGAGCTGGTGCGGCGCCGGCGTGCCGGTGATCCGGGCGATGCCCAACAGGCCCGCCCTCGTGGGCGCCGGAGCGACAGGGCTTTTCGCCTCCGCAGAGGTGGACGCCTCGCACCGCGCATTGGCGGCACAGGTTATGCAGTCCGTAGGTGAAGTCGTCTGGGTCGCAACGGAGGACGCACTCGATGCGGTGACGGCGCTTTCAGGTAGCGGGCCCGCGTACTTCTTTTTGCTCGCGGAAGCAATGGCACAGGCCGGCGTGGACCTCGGGCTTCCGATGGAGACGGCGCGGCGTCTGTCGATTGCGACATTGCACGGCGCGGGACTTCTGGCGCAAGTCGGTGACGGTGATCTCGCACGGCTGCGCGCGGAAGTGACATCGAAGGCCGGCACCACGGAAGCGGCATTGCGCGTCCTGGAGGGTGCGGGATTCAACGATCTCATCGGCCGCGCGCTGGCAGCGGCGGCGCACCGCAGCCGGGAGCTTGCCGAGGAGGCCAAGAGCACCTTATGACCTTACTGGCCATCATCGTCAACGAGCTGCTCTCGCTCGCCCTGTTCGTGGTGCTCATGCGCCTGCTGCTGCAGTTGGTGCGAGCGGACTTCCGCAACCCGATCTGCCAGGCCATCGTGCGCCTCACGAATCCGCTGGTGATTCCGTTGCGGCGCATCCTGCCGCCCATTCGCAAGCTCGACACGGCGACCGTCATCGCGGTCGTGATCATCGCCTCCATTCTCGTGGCGGTAGGCTTCGCTTTCTCGAGTTTTCCCGCCGACGGGCTGATCTGGGTGCAGGAGGTCGTGCTCACCGTCGCTTACGCGGTGCTGTGGATCTACTTCTGGTCGATCGTCGTGTACGCGCTGCTCAGCCTGGTCGCTCCGGGCGGGTACTCGCCGCTGCAATCCGTGCTGGCGAGCCTCTGCGAGCCGGTTTTGGGCCCCTTTCGCCGGATCATTCCCGGTATCGCCGGCATCGATCTGTCGCCGCTCTGGGCATGCCTGGCCATCCAAGTGATCCTTTATTTTCTTCCCCGCCCCGGTTTTTTCGCGTGGTGAGATCGCTGCCCGGCCCCTGCAAACCAAGCGCTTAGCGACGACATCGCTGCAAACCCTTTAAAAAAAGGCATTTCAGCGCACCATCAAGCGAAAAAAGCTGTTGCGCAGGCACTCGCATGTGCTATTTTCCGCGCCGATTCACCTGGCGCGACTGCGGTACAGCGCGCTCACAACCATTAAATATCGAGGAGTAGCGCAATATGGCGAAAAAGGGTGGTGCTCCGACCAAGTCGGAAGTTCTGACTCAGATCTCCAAAGACACTGGGCTGTCGCGCAAGCAGATCGGCGGCGTCTTCGACTCGCTCAACGGCGTGATCAAGAAGAGCCTGAAGAGCAACGGCCTCTTCACCATGCCCGGCCTGCTGAAGATGAAGGTCGTCAAGAAGCCTGCGACCAAGGCTCGTGAGGGAATCAACCCCTTCACCGGCGAGAAGATGATGTTCAAGGCCAAGCCGGCCAGCAAGAAAGTACGCGTGATGCCGCTGAAGAGCCTCAAGGCGATGGTGAACTCGTAAGGAGCGGGGACGATATCCAAGAGCCCGGAAGCGCCGCATAGGCCTTCCGGGCTTTTTTTATGGGTGGTTGAGGAAATCGAGCACCACGTTCCGTAGCTCGTGCAGCCGCCCATGAAAGAAGTGCCCGGCCACAGGCACGAGATGCAGGGTCGGCGCGGGCGACTGCCGGCTCGCCCAGTCGAGCACCGCGGCTGGCTCGATCACATCGTCGGCATCGCCCTGCACGATGAGCCAGGGACACGCCGGTGAGTCAACGTCAGTCATCGCCACGCGCGTGATTCCCGGCGCCACGGTGACGAGTCTTTCGGGCGCAGCCTGCGCGGCGGCGCGCACTGCGACGGCGCCTCCGAAGGAGAATCCCGCGAGCCACAACGAAGCAGCCGGCCAGCGCTCGCGGCCGTAGGCGATCACCGCCAGCGTGTCCGCGGTCTCACCGTTACCCTCGTCGTAGCCGCCTGCGCTGCCACCGACGCCGCGAAAGTTGAAGCGGATGCTCGGCACACCCACCTCGACGAACGCTCGCGCCAGCGTGTAGACGACTTTGTTGTCGAGCGTGCCGCCGTAGAGCGGATGGGGATGGCAAACGACGCCGAAGCGAGCGCCTGTAGCGGCACTATCGTCGGCCGGTATCTCTACGAGCGCCTCGATCTCTCCCGCGGGACCCGCGATCCGCACGCGCTCGGCGCGCGGCGGCTTCATGACGCGGAATGCGCGGCCGTGAGCTCCACGAGCAGCCGGTTGAGGCGCTGCACGAACTCGGCCGGGTTGCCGAGCTGGCTGCCTTCCGCGAGCTCGGCCTGCTCGTAGAGCAGCAGCGACAGCTCCTTGAAGCGCACCGTATCGGCGAGGCCGTCGAGGTGTTTCACCAGCGGATGACCGACATTGAGCTCGAGCACCGGCTTTGATTCCGGCACCGCCTGGCCACTGGCCGCGAGAATCCGGCGCATGCCGGCGCCGAGATCATGCTCGCCGAGAACCAGACACGCCGGTGAGTCCGCGAGTCGGTCGCTGACCCGCACCTCGAGGACACGGTCGCCGATCGCGTCCTTCACCCGCTTGAGCAGCCCCTTGCTCTCCTTGCGCTCCTCGTCGAGGCGCTTGCGGTCCGCCTCGCTCTCGAGCGTGCCGAGCTCGAGGTCGCCCCGCGCGGCATCCTTGAATCGCCTGCCCGGGAAGCCCTCGACCTCGCCCAGCAATTGACCCATGAGCCACTCGTCGATGCGCTCGGAGAGCAGCAGCACTTCCAGGCCGCGTTGATTCAAACGCTCGATGTAGGGGCTGCTGCGCGCCGCGGCGACGCTCTCACCGATGATGTAATAGATCCGGTCCTGGCCCGGCTTCATCCGCTCCACGTACTGCGCGAGGCTCACCGTGGGCTCGTTTCCGGACTCGTGCGTGCTCGCGAATCGCAGCAGTGGCAGCAGCGCGGCACGGTTGGCCGTGTCCTGCGCCACGCCTTCCTTCAGCACCGAGCCGAATTCCTTCCAGAAGGTCGCATACTTCTCGGGCTCGTCCTTGGCGAGCTTCGCCAGCATGTCGAGGATGCGCTTGGTGAGACCGCCGCGGATCGCCTCGACCTCCGGCTCCTGCTGCAGCAGCTCGCGCGAGACATTGAGCGGCAGATCGCTCGAGTCGACCACGCCCTTCACGAAGCGCAGATAGAGCGGCAGGAACTGCTCGGCGTCATCCATGATGAAGACGCGCCGCACGTAGAGTTTGAGTCCATGCGCGGCATCGCGCTGCCAGAGATCGAACGGCGCGCGCGCGGGAACGTAGAGCAGGCTCGTGTATTCGCGCTTGCCCTCGACGCGGTTGTGACTCCAGATGAGCGGATCGGTGAAGTCGTGCGCCAGATGCTGGTAGAACTGGCGATACTCTTCGTCGCTGATTTCCGTACGCGGCCGGGTCCACAGCGCCTTCGCCTGGTTGACGACTTCGAGCTCGAGCGACGCTTCACCTTCCTTGCGCATGCGCACCGGGAAGGCGATATGGTCGGAATAGCGGCGGATCAGCGTTCGCAGGCGGAAGGGATCGGCGAATTCCTTGGCCTCGGGCTTCAGGTGGAGCTTGACCGTCGTGCCGCGCTGCGGCCGCGACACGCTCTCTACGGTAAAGTCGCCGTCGGCGCTCGACTCCCAGTGCACGCCGCTGTCGTCGGGAAGTCCAGCCTTGCGCGACAGCACTTCGACGCGGTCGGCCACGATGAACGCCGAGTAGAAGCCGACCCCGAACTGGCCGATGAGCTGCGAATCCTTCTGCTGATCGCCGGACAGCCCGCGGAAGAATTCAGCGGTGCCGGAGCGAGCGATGGTGCCGAGGTTGGCCACCGCTTCCTCGCGCGTCATGCCGATCCCATTGTCGGTGATGCTGACCGTGCCCGCGGCCGGGTCCGCTTCGATGCGGATCTCGAGCTCGGGATCGCTCGCGAGCAGCGCTGGCTCGCCGATGGCCGCGAAGCGCAGCCGGTCGTTCGCGTCCGAGGCGTTCGAGATGAGCTCGCGGAGGAAGATCTCCCTGTGGCTGTACAGGGAATGGATCATGAGCTTCAGCAGCTCGCGAACCTCGGCCTGAAATCCATGCGTCTGCCGGTCGGCGGTGGCAGCCGTGACGTTCTCGGGACTCGACATGCGGGGTGCTCCGCTCCTGGTTTTATGTCACTCGGAGGGGGCACTTTGGGGGCGATAGCCCCCGATTTTCAAGGGGAGCTCAGCCGGGGAGGCGGAGCAGTCGGCGGTAGAGGTCGAAGAAGGTGACGCTGCCGGCGAGGAGGGCTGCGTTCACTCGCAGTTGCGGCATCAGCACCCAGACACCGAGCGCGGAGCCCCAGGCGAGAAGCGGGGTCGACAGGGCCGCTGCCTCGACGAGCGCCGTAGTCGCGACGTGGCGACACGCGCCTGTCATATCGTCCAGTTCGTCCCAAAAATGCAGAAAGACTTCCATCGGACCCAACTCTACTCGCAGCCGCGTGCTGTTGTCGTGAGGATTTTCACACTCGCGTCGGCTTGCGCAGCCCACGGGAATGATAGGCTTGAGGCCGTCTCGTTCAGTGCGCGTTCAGAGAACATCGGTCCACCATGAATCGCATCGTCGTCCTCAACCCGAAAGGGGGCTCCGGCAAGACGACCATCGCGACCAACCTCGCCGGCTACTTCGCTTCGCGTCAGCAAAAGCCGGTCCTGATGGACTTCGATCCGCAGGGGTCATCGCTGCGCTGGGTGCGTAAGCGCAACTCGGCACTGCCGCCGGTTCACTCCGTGAACGCTTTCGACCTGGACCCACAAAAGACGCGCACCTTCCAGCTTCGCGTGCCTGACTTCTCGACACACGTGATCGTGGACACGCCCGCGGCGGTGGAGCCGCGGCTGCTGCCGGAGCTGACGCGCAACGCGTGCAAGATCATCGTGCCGGTGCTTCCTTCCGACATCGATATTCACGCCTGCTCGCGCATCATTCGTGACCTGCTGCTGGTGGCGAAGATCCGGCGCGAGGACAACCGCATGGGCGTCGTGGCCAATCGCATCCGCCGCAACACCCTCACCTATCAGTCGCTGATCCGCTTCCTGAAGACGCTCGGGATCCCCATCGTGGCGACACTGCGCGACTCACAGAACTATCTACGCGCCGCCGAGCTCGGCATCGGCGTGCACGAGATGAAGAGCTATATCGTGAGAGGGGACATCGAGGAATGGCAGCCGCTGATCGAGTGGCTGGAGGTTGCGCCCAGCGCGCGGCCCGTGGCGGCGCCGACTCCCGCGGCAACGGTGCCTGTGCCCGCAGGCGTCGAATAACCCGCCGATCTAACGGGGCTTGTTGCCGCTGCCGCCCGCGGGTGGCGGCGTACCGGCGTCCGGCCGGCGTTCTTCGTCTTCCCAGGTGTCGCGCATGCGATCGGCCCAGGTCTTGTAGCTCGACCAGGTGTTGAGATTGCGCGTGATGGCGGCGTGACGCGCGCGCGCGCGTTGCATGCGATCCATCCAGTTCGGGAACGGCTCGGCGGGATCCGCGGCCGTCGGCCCACTGGAGGGCGAGTCCTTCTGCTTGCTGGGCGCGCTACCTCGCCCCCTGTCGGTTGAGCTCATGGAACCACCTTGACCTTTCCTGCAGCCTACGGCTTTTGGCTGCCGCACGCGGGGAACTGGTTCACAAGCATGTCGCCCCTTGCCTACAGTTCGCGTGCAGTTCTCGCTTGCGCGCGTCTTATGTCACGCCGAACCGGACTTTACCCGACCAAGCGATACACCGGCCGGTAGACGCTCCCGGGCAGCTTCATCCGCCGCTGCGCGACGAATGCCGCCAGCAGCTCATCGAGCAGCTGCATGATGCCGCGGTCGCCGGCCAACTCGTAGGGCCCGCGCTGCTCGATTGCCTTGATGCCGTGCTCCTTGACGTTGCCGGTGACGATTCCGGAGAAGGCGCGACGCAGATTGGCGGCGAGCTGATGCACGGGCTGACCACGAGCGAGCGCCAGCGCGCGCATCGACTCGTGCGTGACCTCGAACGGCTGCTGGAACTCCGGCTGAATCGACAGCAGCCAGTTGAAGTTGTAGGAATCGCTGCGGTGCCGGCGGAACTCGCGCACCGCCTCGATGCCGCGCACCATGCGGCGGCCGACTTCGGCGGGATCGTCGATGATGACAGTCAGGCGCGCCGCGGCCGCCTCGCCGAGCGTGCCGCTTATGAAGCGGCTGATCTGCTCGAAGTACGCCGCGCTCTCGCGCGGGCCGGTGAGGACGACCGGCAGCGGCTGCTCCTGGTTCGCGGGATCGAGAAGGATGCCGAGAAGATAGAGGATCTCCTCGGCGGTGCCGGCGCCGCCCGGGAACACCACGATGCCGTGCGCGAAGCGCACGAACGCCTCGAGGCGCTTCTCGATGTCCGGCATGATGACCAGCTGGTTGACGATCGGATTGGGCGGCTCGGCCGCTATGATGCCGGGCTCGGTGATACCGATGTAGCGGCCGTGCTCGATGCGCTGCTTGGCATGGCCGATGGTCGCCCCTTTCATCGGCCCCTTCATCGCGCCCGGTCCGCAGCCCGTGCAAACATCGAGTCCACGCAGGCCGAGCTCGTAGCCGACGCGCTTGCTGTACTTGTACTCCTCGGAGCCGATCGAGTGGCCGCCCCAGCATACGACCAGGTTGGGCCGCGCTTTGTAGTCGAGCACGCGCGAGTTGCGCAGCACGTGGAACACCGCGTTGGTGATTTGCGCCGAGCTCGTGGGGTCGAAGCGGCCGCTCGCCATGATCTCGTTGGCGATGAACACCACATCGCGCAGCACGGCGAAGAGATGCTCCTTGATGCCGCGGATCATCTGGCCATCGACGAAGGCCGAGCCCGGAGCGTTGTGGACCTCCAGCTTGATGCCCCACGCATGGCGCACTATGCGGATGTCGAAGTCGCGGTAGCGGTCGAAGACCGCCTTGGCGTCATCCGTGTCGGCGCCGCTGTTGAGCACCGCCAGCGCGCATTTGCGAAACAGCGCGTAGAGGCCGCCCTGCCCTGAGTCGAGGAGCTTCTCGATCTCCGCCTGCGAGAGGTTCTCCAGGCTGCCGCGCGGACCCACCCGCGCGTCGATGAACTCCGGCACGACGACGTCGCTATCCATCTCTTTGGCCATGTCTACGGCCATCTTACGGCAGGATGTCGATCGGCGTACCGTCGCGAGTCAGTAGCCAGATCTCCACCATATCGGCGTCGGAGACGGCTATGCAGCCATCCGTCCAGTCATTGTGCTGGTAGTACCAGGGCGAGCTTTTCAGACGGTTCGGCAGCCCGTGGATCATGATCGAGCCGCCCGGCTCCCAGTGATGCACGCGGGCGCGCGCCATGTCCTGGGCGTTGGGATAGGAGATCTCGATGGACAGGAAATACTCGCTGCGTGGATTGCGGCGCGCCAGGGTGTACCGGCCCTCCGGCGTGCGAAAGTCGCCATTGCGCTCCTTCGGCCCGACCGGGTCGCGGCCGAGCGCGACTTTGTACGAGCGCACGATCCTGTAGCCGTCCATGAGATACAAGCGGCGCTCCGACTTCCTCACGACGAGATGGTCGACGTCCGGCAGGTCGGGCGAGGGCAGCAGCGCGATGCGTGCCGACTGCTGCGCCGGCACGGCGCTGGGCAGTGGGCTCACCGCCTCCCGCGGGGCTACGATCGGCGTGACGGCCGGCAGGGCCGGCGTGTTGGCGCGAGCCGCCGTCAGCCCGCAGGCGAGCACGGCGGCAGCGACAATCGCTTTCGATAAGAATGAAGACATGGCTGAATTATAGGCGCTCGCCAGCGGCGTCAAGCTTGACAGTGTGACCCGTCTCTCCTCAGTCCTCGCCCGCGGACACATCCTCGATGCGCGGCACGACCAATTGCGTGCCCGGACGCAGGTCGGTGAAATCCGTGTCCGGGTTGTATTGGCGCAGCAGCCACAGCGGTAATTGCTGGAAGCGCTGCGTCAGAGTCCATAACGAATCACCTCGCTGCGCGACGTACTGCTCCGTCCCCGCGATGCGGTGCGAGGCGAAGTAGCTGGCTTCCAGCGCCTGATGGTACTCACGGCGGCGAGCTTCGAACTCACCGGCGGGAACGCGGCGGAAATCCAGGCGGATGCGGTGTCCAACGATCACCGGCGTGCGGAACCGCATGTGATTGATGCGCCGCAGATCGGACGCTCTGACGCCGAGCCACTCCGCGTAGTGACCGAGTGTTTCCGCGGCCGCGACCTGAATGGTCTCGTTCGGCGCCACGGAGTAATCGGTCGGATCGGGGTTCTGGCTCTGATTGGAGACGTCCGCCGGTCCGAGTGACGGACTATCCGCGTCCGCCTGCGCGGCGGACACCGGCTGTTCACCCTCATCACCTTCAGCAGCGGTCTCATCGGTCTGCTCGGGAGCGGTAAGAACGCTGCCCTGCGAGCTCACGAGCATGGAATCGGTCGCGCTGCCGGCGCCAGGCGCGTCGCCGTCGATGCCGTTGAAGTCGAGCAGGTGCTGGTTCCCCAAGCCGAACCGCGCCGCGGCCCGCGGCAGCGAGTCACCCTCGTGAGTGCTTGCGGGTATGGACGTCGAGTCGGCCGAAGAGGCGGCCAACGCCACCCGCGAGAAATAAGCCGGCGCCGCCACCGCAACGACCGGCGGTGCACTGCCCGCATACACCGGCCTCATGACAGCAGCCACGAGCTGCGTGGGCGCCGCAAACGGGTGGGCGCGGCGGCGCGGCGCGCTCGCCAGCAATTCCTGCGGGCCCAAGCGCTTCACCAGCATCGCCGCGGTCAGGGTTGGGCCGGCGGCCGGGAGGCGCAGCTCGTAGCCACGCGGCACCGCCAGCCTGCCGCGCCAGACGGCCGGTCGCAGGGCGGGATTGAGCTCCCGCAGCCTCTCTGGATCGACGTCGAGCGCGCGCTCGAGCGGCCCGACACTCACGTACGCCGGCATTCTCACCTGCCGGTACTGCTCCTCCCGCTCAGGCACCAGCGCGCCGAAGTACTTCTGCGGGTCGCGCTCGATCCTCAGGGCCGCGAGGAAAGAGACATAGAAGTTGCGCGAGGCAAAGCCGAACGTACGGCTCTGGTAATCCCGCACGATAGTGACGATGTCCGTCGTGCCGAGGGTCTCGACCGCGCGGCGCATGCCCGCCACGCCGTGGTTGTAGGCGGTGAGTGCCAGCGGCCAGGTGCCGAGGATGCGGTGGTTGTAGGCGAGGAGCTGTGCCGCCGCCTCGGTGGCGGCGAACGGGTCCATGCGGTCATCGACCGCGCGGTTGATCCGCATGAAGCGCCGGCCCGTCGAGGGCATGAACTGCCAGAGCCCCGCCGCGCCGACCTTCGAGTAAGCGCTCGGGTTGTACGAGGACTCGACGAGCGGCAGGGCGGCGAGCTCGGGCGGCAGTCCCTCGTCCTTCAAGGCGTGGGCGATATCCTGCTGCCACGCGCCGGAGCGGATCAGCCCGGCCCTGAAGCGATTCGCCTGGCCGAGCTGGAAGCGGATGTCGTCCGTCGCTTCGAGCAGCCGCTCGGGCGTCGCCTGCGGACCCCAGAGTGCCTTGATGTGCTCATCTTCCGCCGACAGCGGCCCCTGCCCCGAGGCCATCCGGCGGAGCTCCGCGGCGTAGTGATCGCGAGCTTGATTCACGATGCGCTGGCGGGTGCGCTGCGAGCTGTACGGCGGAAAGTGCAGCGTGTCGTAGACGACGGCGAGATTGTATTGATCGTGCAGATAGCCGGAGTCGGTATCCACCTGGGTATAGACATGCACCCAGAAATTGACGTCCCGCTGCAACTGCGGGGGATAGGGCAGCGCCTGATCAGCCGCCGGCGCGCGCGCCATGGCGAGCGGCATCAGCACGAGCGCCCACAGCCAGCCCCAGTTCCGCGAGGCATCCGCCCGCCGTGTCGAGTTCATTTACACACCGTCCCGTAGAGGAAGCACTTGAATTTCAATGACTTGCAATTTGACCGGCCGGATGGGGGCGCTGCCGCGGCCGCCTGGGTGTCGGTGAACTTGACACCCGGCCCGTCGGCGCCCCTTTCAGGGCGCCAAGCGGGTGCGGCAAACGCTCCTCCGGATGGCCGATAACTTCTCACAACGCGCACTGCGTCACAATTGAACCGCGTCGCAGATGCAACATGTCATATCAAATCGGGTTGCGGTCGCTCTGGCACGGGCGTTGCTTATATCCATATCACCGAGGGCCGACAGGCGGCCCGGAAGGAAGCAGCTAAGAGATACGAAGAAAGCACAGGCGGGAAGAAGCGCGGGATGGCGCACTCCAGCACTGTGTCCCTTGAAGAAAAAGAACGACACTCCTCCACACAAGCAAGCGACCAATAAAACCCCGCCTCCAGCGGGGTTTTTTTTTGGGCATATCCATCGGCGCAGAGCCGGCCTCCCGCCGCTTTGCACGAATCTCCTTGACGCGGCGGTCATGCCGGGCGCAATGATCGCCGCCTCGCGGCGCCGGGCCCGGGGGGAGTGTAAGCCGGCCGGCGACGCCTCAATCGAGGTAACAGAAAAATGAACTCGCATTTCGTCCGTGCTTCGAGATACCGGCTCGCCGGTATTGCAGTAGTACTCGCCGCCTCGATGGGCGTGGCCCAGGCGGCGGATTCAACGTCCGTCACTCGCGTCTACGTCGTCTCGGTGCCAGCGGCACATGACCATGCCTTCAACGTCGGCGTGAAGGCCTGGGAGAAGTGTCTGAGGGATCATGGAAGGAAGCAGGCCACGCTGACCTACGACGCGGAAACCGGAGACATGTCGCGCTATCTCTTCCTGAATGAGTACAGCACGTGGGGCGCTATGGACGCTCATGATGCGGCCGGCAAGGCCTGCATGGGTACATTCCAGACCGCGGTGCTGCCGCACGTCGGTGCGGCATTCAGTGAGGTCGCGATGCTGAATGCCAAGGAAAGCTATATGCCCGCAGGCGATTCCGACCCCGCGCCCATGCTTTGGGCGGATGCCTACCGGATCAAACCCGGGCAAGACACGGCTTTCCATGATGCGCTGCGGCAATTCGCGGCGGGAGCGGCGAAAATTCACTGGGACGCGAACTTCGCAGGCTATGACATCGCGGGGTCGGGCCAAGGGGGGGAGGACTTCGTCATCGTGTGGCCCAATAAGTCATGGGCCGACTCCGGTCAGGATCCGAGCCCCTCGGCCGACGACATGATGGCCAAGGTGTACGGCATGGCCGCCGCCGAAAGCATGCACCAGCAGTTTCTCGCGAGCATCGCCGAGCACTGGCAGGACGCATGGAGCTACGACAAGGATCTCAGCCTGACGCCTGGCATGTGAGGATCACCGGCGACCTGGCAGAGACGCCGGGTCGCCGGACTTCCCCGCGCGGAGCTCAGAGCGATTGCCGCCGTTGGCGACTCGAGCGGCGGCCGTAGAAGCCGTAGATCAGGAAGCCGATCGCCGTCCACGCGAACAGACGGATCCAGGTATCGCGTGGCAGCGCCAGGATCATCGCCGAGCAGGCCAGCGCGCCGCCGATGCAGACGAATCGAGGCCACGGAACCCTGAAGGGACGCGGCAGGTCAGGTCGCGCTCGACGCAGATACAGGACGCCGACGCACACCGTGATGAAGGCGAGCAGCGTGCCGATCGAAACCAGCTCGCCCAGGATCCTGACCGGAAGCAGGCCGCCGATGATTGCGGCCGCAAGACCCGTCACCCATGTGCCGTTCGCGGGGGTCTTGAATCTCGGATGTATCCGGGAGAACCACGGCGGGAGCAGGCCGTCCCTCGCCATCGACATGAAGATCCGCGCCTGTCCGACGGTCATCACGAGCATGGTGGAGGTCATGCCCAGAATCGCGCCGAGCTTCACCGGAACGCCCAGCCAGCGCAGCCCCCGGTACTTGTCGAGCGCCAGCGCCACAGGCGCCGCGACGTTCAAGTCCCGGTAGGACACCATGCCGGTCAACACCACCACGGTGGCCATGTAGAGCACCGAGCAGATGGCGAGGCTGGCGATGATGCTGAGCGGCATATCGCGCTCCGGACGCTTCGCCTCCTGCGCACAGGTCGAGATCGTGTCGAAGCCGATGTAGGAGAAGACGATCACTCCCGCGCCGGCGACCACACCGCTCCAGCCGAACTGCCCGAAGTGCCCGGTGTTCGGCGGAATGAACGGATGCCAGTTGCCGGGATGGATATAGCTGACGCCGGCAAGGATGAAGAGCACGATGACCGCGATCTTGCAGGCAACGATGATGGTGTTGGCTCCCGCCGACTCGCGGATACCGACATAGCACAGGGTGGCGATCGCGGCGACGATGAGCACCGCGGGAACGTTCACCCACGCGCCCGTGGTGACGATGGCAAAGCTGCCGGCACCCCGATCGAACGGGGCTTGCGCCAGCGCGTACGGCAAGTGCAGGCCGAACTGCGCCAGCAGACTCGCCACGTAGCCCGACCACCCGACCGAGACGGTGGCGACCGAAAAGGTGTACTCCAGAACCAGGTTCCAGCCGATGAACCAGGCGAGGATCTCGCCGAACGCCGCATGCGCGTAGGAGTAGGCGCTTCCCGACACCGGAATCATCGCGGAGAGCTCCGCATAACACAGGGCGACGAGCGCGCAGCTGCAACCGGCGATGACGAACGAGAGCACCAGCGCGGGACCGGCCTGGTTGGCCGCGGCGGTGCCTGTCAGCACGAAGATTCCCGTCCCGATGATGGAGCCGATGCCGAAGGCCGTCAGGCCCACCACCGAGAGAGTGCGTCTGAGCTGCGGCGGTGAGTCGGCGGTGCCCTCCTCCCGCCGGCCGGGAGCGGGCGGCGCGGCCGGAAGTCCCTGCGAATCGACGCTCACGGTACCAGCACTATCTGTCCGCTGGTGGCGCGCGACTCCAGCCGCGTGTGTGCCTCCGCGGCGCGAGACAGTGGCAGGCGCAGGCCGACCTGCGGCCGGATGACGCCCTTCTCGATGACTTCGAAACTTTCGCGGGCCACGGCCTCGAGAGCGGCGCGGCCGCGGATGTAATGAAACAGCATCGGCCGCACGATGGTATTCGACTTTGCCGCCAGTCTCGAGACCGCGAACGGCGGTACCGGGCCGGAGGATTGGCCGAAGTTGACCAGCGTTCCCAGGTAGTCCAGGCAGTCGAGGGAGCCTGAGAACGTATCGGCGCCGACGGAGTCGTACACGACCTCGACCCCCTTGCCGCCGGTGATCTGGGCGACACGATCCACGAAATTCTCGCTGCGATACAAAATGACGTGGTCGGCGCCGCATTGGCGCGCCATTCCGGCCTTCTCCTCGGAGCCCACCGTCGCGATGACCGTCGCACCCAGATGCTTGGCCCACCTGACGAGCGGCTGGCCTACTCCGCCGGCCGCCGCATGAATCAACAGTGTCTCGCCGGCGCGCACGGGATGAACCTTGCGCAGCAGCATGCAGGCGGTGAAGCCTTTGATGGTCAGGCTTGCGGCGGCTTCGTCCGAGATGCTGTCCGGCAGGCGCAGCGCCAGCGAAGCCGGCAGCAGGCGTCGCTCCGAATACGCGCCGTACGAAGCATCGATGTAGGCGATCCGGTCGCCGGCCGCGAATCCCTGCACCCCCGCCCCGACCTTCTCCACCACGGCGGCAGCTTCCAACCCGGGGATTCCCGGCAGCTTCAGCGTGTCGTAGAGCCCGGAGCGGACGTAGGTGTCGTGAAAGTTGACGCCGATGGCCGTGTGGCGGATCTGAAGCTCACCTGGCCGCGGATCCGCGACGTCCACACGCTCGTAGCGGAGCCTGTCCGGCCCACCTGTATCGCGGAGCATGATCGCGTAGTTCATGATTTCGGTCCCTGGCGCCTGCAGTCAATGCAGTCAGTTGAATGTCAGTTCTTGCGTCCATCCGAAGGGGTCCGGGGCGCGCCGCTCCTGGATCGCAAGCAACGACTCGCGCAGATGCTTTGCCACGACATCGGTCGCGCGCAGCCGGTACTCGCTCCCATCGCCGTCGACCAGCACGGAGATCGGGGCAACGATCGCGGCGGTACCGCAGGCAAAGAGCTCGCTGCAACGACCGCTGCCGATGCCCTCGAGCACCTCATCGAGCGCTATTCGCCGCTCATGAGCCTTGTAACCGAGACTTTTCGCCAGCGTGAGCAGCGAGTCGCGCGTGACTCCCGGCAGGATGGCGCCGTCGAGCTCCGGCGTATGTACCTCGCCGTCGAGCACGGCAAAGATGTTCATGCCCGAAAGCTCCTGCAGGTAGCGATGCTCGGCCCCGTCCAGCCACAGGGCGATGGTGCGGCCGCCGACTACCGCCGCCGTGGACGCCCGCAGCGAAGCCGCATAGTTTGCGGCGGCTTTTGCCTCGCCGATGCCGCCGGCGGCCGCGCGCACATCGACACGCTCGATGGCGACCTCCATCGTCCCCGAGGCGTAGGCCTCGACGGGATTTCCGATCACCATGAAGCGAAAGGTGTGCGAGTTGCGCAGCATGTAGCCGCTCTCGGTACCGTACAGGAACGGCCGCAGGTACAGCGACCGTCCCGACTCCGTCGGCATGATGGGGCTGCAGGCCTGCACCACCGCGCCGAGCCCCTGGAAGAACAGCGCCTCCGGCACCGTGGGCATGGACAGGCGCGCGGCCGAACGCGCCAGGCGCCGACAGTTGGCGTCGGCGCGAAAGAGATTGGGCCGGCTGTGCCCGACTCGATAGGCCTTGAGCCCTTCGAACACCAGCTCCGCATACTGCAGGGCACGTGACCCCGGCCACAGCTCGATCGGCCCGTAGGGCCGCAGCCGCCCCTTCTGCCACGCGCCGCCACGCCAATCGGCCTCGAACATCACCGGCGCACTGATCAGTCCGAAACCGAGGCGCGCCGGCGGCTTGAAATCTGCAACCGCCGCGGCGACTCCGGCGTCGATGTCGTACGCTTGCATTCAGCCTCGCAGATAAGCGTCAGTCCCGGCAAGCCAGTCCTGGCGTGGGGGCGCGAACACATCGACATCCAGGGTCTTCTCGAGCGCCACGGCCCGGTGCGGCACGTTGGAGGGAATCACCACCACCTCGCCGGCCCGCACCGTGACTTCCTGCTCGTCATGGGCGCCGAACCAGAAGCGGAGCGCGCCACTCAGAATGTAGGTGAGCTGCTCATTGTCGTGCGAGTGGCGCGGGACTTCCTCGCCGGTCTCGAAATACACGTGCGCGATCATCATGCGCTCGCCGGTGATCAGCTTGCGGCTCAGCCCCTTCTTGAGCGGCTCGGCGGGTATGTCGTCCCAGCGATAGTGGTGAACCAGTTCCGCAGTGCCAGATTTCATGCAGAAGTGCCTCGAGTGGATCAGGTTTCGGTGAATCTCGCATCCACCGGCACGTCGTAGCCGGTCGCGAGCCTATTGGTCTCGTTGGCCAGCCCGATGACGGCCATCAGCTCCGCGAGCTGCTGCTCGGTCATGCCTTTGGCGCGCGCACCCGCGCCATGGGAAGCGAGGCAGTAGCGGCAGCCGTTGGTGACGCTCACCGCCAGGTAGATCAACTCCTTGGTGAGCGGGTCGAGCGCACCGGGCGCCATGACCTGTTTGATGTTGCTCCAAATGCGCCGCAGCGTCGGCGGATCATGGGCCAGCACCTTCCAGAAGTTGTTGACCCAATCCGTTTTGCGCGTGGCCATGATGTCGTCATAGACCGCGCGCACCTCGGCCGAGGCATCGGCGTACTCGATTGGGTGGCGCAGCGTGCTCATTGGGGCACGATCGCCACGACGCGCGCCGGAAATCCGGTGCCGTGAGCGGGCTTCGGGAAGCTCACCATCACGAGCGCGCCCGCATCCGGCACCTTGTCGAGGTGCGCGAGTACCTCGATCTGATAGTGGTTGGTGCCGAGCACGTACGACTCGAGCGAGTAGTCGTCGCGGGTGGCGCCGGCCCCGCCGTCGGTGTCCGTCGTCTCATGGCCGATGGCAGCGACATGCCGCTGCTCGAAGAGGAACTTCAGCACCGGCATGCTCCACGCCGGGTAGTGCGCCACGCCTTTTGCGTCGACATTCTGCATGGCGGCCTGGTTGGGCCAGCGCTTCGACCAATCAGTGCGCATCGCCACGAAGGCGTGCGCGGGGATGCGGCCGTGGACGCGCTCCCAGTTTCTGACGTCCTGCATGCTGGCCCGGTAATCCGCATTCCGCGCGACCTGCTCATGCACATCGAGCACGACGAGCGGCAACAGCATGTCCCGGGGAGCGATCTGGTCCACGCTCTTCAACCCCAGGTGGAAATGCGACGGCGCATCGACGTGCGTACCCCATTGACCGACGTGGCAGTACTGATCGACCTGAAAGCCAGCCTTGGGAATGGTGTAGAGATGGCGCACTGTCATCGAGCCGAAGCCCTTCCAGTGCGGGGTGTCGGGCCCGAACGCGTGCGTCAGGTCAACGTAACGGGCTCTGGAGAGCACGCGCTCGTACACCGGCCAGAGGCCCACTGCGTCCACATGCGTTGGCGCCGCCGATACGGCTTGCATCGAAGCCGGGGCCGGCGCGGCATTGGCCAAGCATGCGCCGCCGAGTGATGCGCAGGCGAGCGTGGATGCGATCAGCGCAATTCTACGTGTCATACGAAATCTCCTACTGGAAGCGGTAGCTCCACTGCGTGCCGATGGTCATCGGCTGCAGCGTCGAGATCCGGGTCAACGGCCCTATGTTGAAGCTGAAGCTCGTGTTGTTGGCCGACACCCAGGGTACCTTGTTGGTGAGATTGGTGACGAACAGCGAGCCGGTCCAGCGATCGCCGCCGAGCCCGACGCGGAAGTCCGCGATGGCGTAGCCGGGAAGTTGGATCACCGAGTACGCCTCGTCCCAGGACGAGCCGGTATACGTCTCATCCAGGCGCGCGGTCAAGGTCAGATTCCCGACCGGCCGAGCGTACTCGATCGCGGCACTCCCGGCTTCCTTCGGTACGTTGAGGATCGGCACGCTGCTGCAGGAGCCGCCGATCGTGCAGCCGGGGAATGAGTACCCCGAGTTCCCGAGCGAGCTCACATAGGCTGGATTGACGTTGGTGATATCGGCGCGGGTATAGGTACCCGAGAGGTAGACCGTCCACGCGTCAGTGATCTTCGCGGCGAAGTCGAGTTCCGGTCCATAGCTGCGGCCATCGCCCGCGTTGGTGGTGTACTCCGTGCCGCAGGAGAGCAGCGCCGTCTGCTGCACCTTGTCCCATTTGATGTAGTAGATATCGGCATTCAGGCGGATGCGGTTCTGGTCGAGCAACGCCTTCTCGCCGGCCTCGTAGTCCCATACCGTGTCGGAATCGAAGGATTCCGGCCCGCCCTCCGGACAGGCGACGAGGGGTATCGTCATGTTCGCCCCGCCGGGACGGAAGCCCTTCGAGGTCGAGAGATACGTCGTCAGGTTGTGGTTCGGCATCCAGGCGACATCGGCGCGCGGGATCACGCCGCTCGCGGAAGCGAAGTTTCCGGGCGGATTCGCCAGCGGTGCCGCCTGCGGCGTGAAGAAGTAGCCCCACTCGTTGTTGAAGGCCGAGGTGTCATAGCGGAACCAGCGCAGTCCGCCCTCGACCTTGAACGTGGGAACGAATTGCCAGGAGGCATCGGCGAAGGCCGCCTTCTGGGTGATCTCGTACAGATTGTTGATGCCGAAGGTCAGGCCCGTGGGGTTGTCCATCGGCGGCGAGAGTGTCTCCGACAGCTGCGCGATGTAAGGCGCGTTCTGCCGCTCCACGAAGGCGGAATTCAACGAGCTGTAGAAGAGCCCCGTGACCCAGTGGAGCGTGTCGCTGCCGGTGGAATTGAGGCGCAGCTCCTCGCTCACCTGGTGCTCCGGCTCCGCCTCGTAGATCGGCGTGTCGATGTACGTCGGCATGCCGAGCGCGGCCATTTCCTGCGGCGACACCAGAAACGATTCCAGGGTCCAGGAAGTCGCCTCCGAAGCATCCTGGATCTGCCACGAGCGGCGGTCGAAATAGCCCGTGGCGCTCGTGAGGTCGGCGAAGCCGAGATTGGCCACCACGGTCGCCGAGAACACGCTCACGCGATCGTGCACTTCTTCGGCGATCGGATACGGCTGATAGTGTGTCTCGTAGTTGGACCCCGGGGGCAGATCGAACTCGTCGTAGCCGCCGAGTTTCGTGAGCTGGCCGAGCGCCAGCAGGTTGATGTGCAGGTTCTCGTTCGGCTGGATGAGCACCTCGAGACGCCCCGAGAGCTCCTGCTCTCTATTGACGTCGGGGATCACCTTCTGTATCGGCGCGTCCAACACATTACCGCGCGTGTATGGCGGCCCATCGCCCGCGAGCACATCCGCCGGAAAGGGATTCAGCACCGTCCGGCTTATCCAACCGCTGCGGTAGTCGTCGGAGAGCACTCCGCGCACCGCCCAGTAATCACTGTTGGAATAGTTGAACATCCCGTCCACGCCGCCGTTCGCGCGACCGCCATCCGTGTGCGACGCCGTGGCGTCCGTGGAGCCCGAGATGTTGTTGACCTGCGGTTGATTCGGGATCAGTTTGATGGTGCCGCCCATCGAGCTCGCGCCGTAGAGCGTTCCCTGGGGACCGCGCAGCACTTCGATCCGGTCGAGGTCGTACAGATCCGGGTCGATGACCACCTTGCCGATCTGCCCCATGGCCGGAGGAGACAGTGGAATGTCGCCGAGATAGAAGCCGACGGTCGGTGAGTTACCGCCGTTGGAGGCGATGCCGCGGGCCTCGAACTCGGTCTGGTCCGGGCCGGCGCTACGCATCGAGAGACCGGGCACGTCGCGGGCCACCTCCTCCAGCGAGGTGATGCCCCGGCTCTCGAGCTGAGCACCGGTCACCGCTGAAATGCTGATGGGTGTGCTTTGCGCCGTGGACGTATAGGTCTCGGCGGTCACCACGACTTCCTGTAGCGTCGAGCTGCCGTCCGCCGCCGCGGGCTGAGCAGGATCAGCCGCCGCCAGGCCGCCGGCGAGCGCCAGACAGATCGCCGAAAACGCCCAGACCGCTGGGCCACCGATTGGGTTGTTCTTGAGCACGGGTTTTTCCCCTTGTGGTGTTGTGGCGCGCACCACTCCCCTCCGCGATCGACGTGGCCGCAACCTTGACTACCCCTCCTCCAGAAATCCTAGTGCCCGGCCGATCGAATGTGCTTTCAAAGGAAGGGCTGGGCGGCGGCCTCCGAAAAAGAATCTTCTGTCATTCGGCTATTCTGTGATAGATACTTCGGCAGCCCCACGACCCGGTGAACCCCTCATGGCCGATCCCAACGCTCCCGCAGCCCCGATTTCAGTCGGGGCACACCGGCTCGACGACATCGACCACCGGATCCTGGGCGAGCTCTCGCGCGACGGCAGGCTGTCGAACACCGACCTCGCACGGCGCATCGGGCTGTCCCCGTCCGCCTGCTGGACTCGCGTACGCGCACTGGAGGAAAGCGGCATCATCAAGGGCTATACGGCGGTCATCGATCGCGCCGCCATCGGCTTTCCCGAGACCGTCGTCGTCGAGGTGACGGTCGATAAGCAGAAGCACACCGGCGACGTGCTGGAAGGGTTCGAGGCCGCCATCGAGCGCATGCCCCAGGTCATCGAAGCCTCACTCGTCGCGGGCGACTTCGACTACTACCTGCGGGTCGCCGCCTCGAGCACCGCCGACTACGAGCACTTCCTGCGGGAAAAGCTCTACCGTGTTCCAGGCGTGAGACAGGCGCGCTCGATCTTCATTTTGCGGGAGATTGCGCGGCCGCTGATCTTGTAGCGGGCGCGGGAGTTGGTAGCATGCCCCGGCGAGCGCCACGCCGCCGATCGTCCGGGAGAGACCATGATCAAAGTCAGTGTGATGTACCCCAACAAGCCTGGGGCCCGGTTCGACCACGACTATTACCGCGACCGGCACATGCCGCTGGTGAAACGGCTGATGGGGGACAAGTGCCGGTACTACACCGTGGACAAGGGCTTGGCGGGCGATGCGCCCGGCAAGCCGCCCACCTACATCGCCATGTGTCATATCTTCTGCGACTCGGCCGAGGCGTTTCAGGCCGGCTTCGGTCCGCACGCCAGTGAGATCCTCGGCGACATTCCCAATTACACGGACCTGTCGCCCGTGCTGCAGATGAGCGACGTGGTCGTCGAGAAAAGCTGAGCCGGCAGCCAGCGTCTCACCCTGCAGATTAAGTGGAAGTCGAAAGCGCCAGGGTGTCGCCGTGGGCCGCGTCCCAATCCATCTTCTTGGCGTTGACACTCAGCGCGGCATCGAAATCGCCGATCTGCCGCATCAACACGCCGCGCATCCTGGCGCAAGCCTACGTGCTCGCGGAATGGCGGGCGCCCTGGGAGTTCACGCTTCCGCAAGCACCAGGCTGCAGCAGGTCACAGCACCCTCGGCTTTCTCCGTCTCGGACATCTCGACCGTGTGCACCCGGATGCCGTGCCGTTGCAGGACTTCGGCGGTGCGGGGATAGGAGCGGGAATAGATGACGGTACCGCCGAGCATGAGGGCATTGGCGCCGGACGGCTCCGACTCGTCCACTTCGATGAAGCGCATTCCCGCGAAATGCTTCCGGTCGACATATCTGGAGTTGATCAGCAGTGCGTCCGTCGCGACCTGCGTCACGGCGGATTTGAGATGCAGGCAACCCTGCACCGCCACGGGCAGCACGCGATAGCCGAAGGGTAGAAGCAGTGCGCCGAGCTGTTGGATACCGTTCGCGCTGCTGCGGCTCGAGGTCCCTACATAGACCGAGCGTTCGACGCGCAGCGCATCACCCCCGTCCAGTGTGCCGGGGCTTTCGATGCGGACGAGCTCCCGATGTCTACCGAGCGCGGCGGCAATGGCTGCGGTTTCCGCTTGGCGTGACGGAGCACCGGGCCGAGTGATGACCGCCACTTCGTCGAGAACGATGGCGGTGTCCTCCACGAAGACGGAATCGGGAAGCTCGGGCTCCTCGGGGAGACTCTCGATCTGCCAGCCGAGAGCGCGCAGCGCTTGCTCGTAGGCATGATGCTGCTCCCGTGCCAAAGCGACATCGATGACGGTACGCGTCAAATGAGTCAGCTCACACCGCGTCATGGCGGAGCTGATCTTGCGGGTCACGGCGATAAGCGCGCTCATACCAATCGGGGAGGATATCAGGTAACGTGGGACTCTCGGATTTCGCCGTCCAAGAACTAGAAAGCACCCGCATGCAATCCGCTGGCGAACCGCGTCGCAGCCTCGGTCTCGCGGCGACCACCTCGATCGTGATCGGCAATATGGTGGGCTCCGGGATATTCCTCCTACCGGCATCGATGGCGCCGTACGGGGCCTACAGTCTCTGGGGATGGGTCATCAGTACGGCAGGCGCGCTGCTCCTTGCTCGTGTGTTCAGCAATCTTGCGCGACGCGCGCCGCGGGCAGGCGGCCCTTACGCCTATCCAAGTTTGGTCTTTGGTGAGTTTGCGGGTTTTCTGCTCGCGTGGATGTATTGGCTGAGCTGTCCGGCGGCCGTCGCGGCGATTGCGCTGGCCTTCGTGAGCTACCTGGCGACTTTCGTGCCCTTGCTCGGCACCAGCAGGCTGGTGGGCGTGGTCGCCGCGCTGGCCGCGACCTGGCTGCTGACCGGGGTGAACATACTGGGCGTGCGCGCGGCCGGTCGAATGCAGCTCATCACCGTGATTCTGAAGGCCGCCCCGCTCCTGGTGTTCGCCCTGTGGGGAATCTTCTACTTCAATCCTCACATGCTCACCGCCGGCGAGACGGTCAAATCGGTACCGGCGGCCATTAACGCGAGCGCCGCACTGGCAATGTGGGCGTTCCTGGGTCTCGAATGCGCGACGATTCCGACCGACCACGTCAAGGATCCGGAAAGGACCATCCCCCGCGCGACCCTGTGGGGTACTGGAATTGCGGCCGTACTCTATATTCTCGGCACCGCGGCGGTGATGGGGGTCATCCCAGCCGGCTCGCTGGCCAATTCGAACGCGCCGTTCGCCGACGCTGCGAAGGTCATCTGGGGCGGATGGGCCGGTAGTCTCATCGCCGCTGTCGCGGTCGTCTCCTGTTTCGGCGCGCTCAACGGCTGGGTCCTGATATCAGGCCAGTTCGCACAGGCGGCGGCACGGGACCGACTGTTTCCACAGGCGTTTGCCGCGGAATCGACTCGCGGCACGCCGGTTTTCAGCCTGGTGTTCTCCAGCCTGGTCGCCACCCTGTTGGTCCTCATGAGCTGCGGCCGCGGCAACCTGGTCACCATGTTCGGTGTCATGATCCTGATTTCGACCTTCTTCTCACTGGTGCCGTACATGCTTTGCTCGCTGGCCGAGCTGTTGCTCGGTCGGGACGACAAGCCGCGCGGCCGCAACATCGGCCTCGCTTCCCTGGCCTTCGCATTCGCCTTATGGGCCACCGCGGGCGCCGGCAGGGACACGCTGTACTGGGGCACTCTGTTGATGTTTGCGGGTCTGCCGCTCTACGCCTGGCAGAAGTGGCGGCAGGCTGACAGAGCCTCGGCGCCCGGACCCGGTTCGTTGCTATAGCCCGGACCGAGAGCGTTCGCTATATGAATGGATCAGCCGCTTTTGCAGCCCTAAAGATACAGAAAAAAGCGCCACTTCCGGACGGTGGCGCGGATGTCCTCCCCGTCCTATCGTGTCGTCCCCCAAGGGAGATTGCCATGCACGACAAACGCGTCGCTCTGGTCACCGGAGCCAACCAAGGAGTCGGTTTTCAGGTCGCAAAGGAACTGGCGGCAAAGGGTCTCGCCGTCCTGGTCGGGTCACGCGATTTGGCGCGCGGGGAGACCGCGGCCAGGGAGATTGGCGCCGGTGCGGTCGCGCTCCAGCTGGACGTGACGGATCAGGTCTCGATCGCGGCCGCGGCGGCGCGCGTCGGCAAGGAGTTTGGACACCTCGACTTGCTCATCAACAACGCGGCCATCTCGAATACGCGCAAGGGCAACCTGTCCCTTACGGAATATCGTGAGGTAAGCCGCGCGAGCAACGCACCGCTCGACGAAGTACGCACGGTATGGGAGACCAACGTGTTCGGCGTTCTAGCCGTATATCAAGCGATGCTACCGCTCCTGCGAGCCTCGGCTGACGCCCGCATCATCAATGTGTCGAGCGCCGTCGGCTCGCTGGCGGCGAACGCGGATCCGGCTTACCCCACCCACGCCGCCTTCGGGCCGATATATCCCGCATCCAAGGCCGCGCTCAACGCGATGACACTGGCCATGATGGTGGAGCTGGAGTCGACCGGAATCAAAGTCAACCTGGTCTCCCCGGGATTCACCAAGAGCAACCTCAACGGATACGAGGGCACACAGCCTCTCGAGGAAGGCTCCCGCGAAGTGGTACGCGTCGCGTTGCTCGGTCCGGACGGCCCGTCGGGCACATTCACGCGTTGGGAAAACTCGGCGATTCCGTGGTGACGTAGGCCTTGCGCTCAACGTGGCGGGCTAGCCGCCCTCGAGCTCCGGATAGTGGCGGAAGATCCCTTCCTCATTAAAGGGTATTCGGCGATCCGACTGCAGGTATGCGGCAATCCGCGGACGCTCCTCGACAGCCCCGCGCAGCGCCCGCAAGCGCCGATACCGGCGGGAAACGCGCTTCATCGTGTGCGGGAACGCATATTCGAGACCCGCCAGAAGCTGAAACAGGGACAGATCGGCGTAGGTCAGCCGGCTCCCGACGAGCCAGCCTCGAGCGCGTGCGTTGCGCGCCAACACCTGCTCGAAGTAGCCCAAATATTTCGGCAGCCGGTGGGCCAGGAAATCCTTGGCGCGGCGTCGTGCCTCCGGCTTCTGGTCTTCATAGTACAGACCCGAGGCAACCGGATGATGCGTGTCGTGGACTTCGTTGACGAGGTCAGCGATCGTGAGCTGCAGTTGTTGGGTCCACAGCCGGCCGCTCTCGTCTTTCGGTGCGAGCGCATGCCGGCCGCCGAGAAAGAGGAGGATGTTCGCTGTCTGAGCCATGACTCGCCGGCCAGCCTTGAGGAACGGGGGAGCAAACGGCAACTCGCCGCCTTCCCGGCCGTCAAGAAAGCGCAGCAGCCGAGGGACGCCGAATCCCTTGCCTCTCTCGCGCGCCACGTCTACGTACTCGCTGCCCGACTCCTCCAGAGTGAGGCGCACGAACTCACCCCTTCCCTGGATGGTCGGCCAGTAATAGAGCTCGTATTTCATTCGGGCTCCAGCGTACTCCAAGAATCGCCGCGGTGGGACTCTGGCTGACGGGGCCGAACTCAGGGGGCGGGAACGATCGGCGCACCCGTGGCATTGACGTCCAATTCAATCAGCCACTGATCGCGGTGCCGGCGCCATGTTTCCAGATATGTGCCCCGCTCCACGACTCCCTGTTTCGATGACACGCTGTAAGGACCATAGAAATACGCCAAGTCGCCGACCTGCTCCGCCCGAGCCGTGTCGATGCGCACTTTGACGCCGGACTGGACCATCGAGGTGACCGCTGCAAGGATGGCCGGGCGGCCGCGGACCGGAGCCACCCCGGACATGATGAGCTGCGCATCAGGCGCATAGAGCGCCGCGACCGCGGCCGAATTTCCACTGTTGAAAGAGTCCTCCCAGGAGCGCTTTTGTGAGAGCGGCAGCCCAGAGCTCTGGTGGACCCCGCAGCCAGCCACGACCAGGGCAAGCGCCAAGGTCAGCGTGCCGCGGAGCCACCGCTGCGCCTCACCCATCCTCGTGTGCGGTGTCATGGCAGCCGGAGGACTGTTCCGGCGTGGAGGCTCAGCAGCCTAACCGCACTTCGAATCGCCGCAATTGAGACAGGTCATGCAGCCGTCCATCATGACGACGGCGGCGGTGCTGCACTTGCTGCATAGCTGCGCGCCATCGGGGAAGTGCGGCTTGGCGAACGCGTCGGCCTGCTTCGCGCGCGCCTCATATTCGGCCCGCTTCTCGTCCACCAGCTTCTGCTGATGCTGGTCGAGCTGCGGCTTGCGCATGAGACCGATGGTCTGCAGGTGCTTCTCAATGACATAGCCGAGCTCGGCGATGATCGAGGGCATGAACTTGCCCCCGGGCTGCCAGTAGCCGCCGCGGGGATCGAACACGGCCTTCAGCTCATCGACCAGGAAGGTGGTGTCGCCACCCTTGCGAAACACCGCCGAGATGATCCGCGTGAGCGCCACGATCCACTGGAAGTGATCGAGATTCTTCGAATTGATGAAGATCTCGAACGGCCGGCGCTGCTCGTACTCCGTGCCTTCGTTGAGCACGATGTCGTTGATCGTCACGTACATCGCGTGATCGGAGATTGGCGTCTTGATCTTGTAAGTCGAGCCGATCAGGACTTCCGGACGCTCGAGCTTCTCGTGCATCCGGATGACTTTCGCCATGTGCCCGTGCTTGTCCCGAACGGTCTCCTCGGCAGGCGCCGCCGACGGCTTCGAGGCCTCCGCAGGTGCCGCACCCGGCTTCTCGTCCGGCTTCTGGACCTGGTACTTGACGATTTTCCGCTCGATCTTGATGGTCATGATCCGAGTTCCGATGTATGGGGCCGCAGACGTTCGATTACAACGTCCTCAGTAGCGTCCGTAGTAGCCGTCCTTCATGGCGTCGAATAGGTTCGCCGCGGTGTGCATCTCGCCGTCGTATTCAACTTCCTCGTCACCGCGGGCCTCCACGACCGTGCCGTCATCGAGCGTGAACTTGTAAATCGTGTTCTTCAGGTCCTGCTCTTTCACCAGCACGCCCTGGAACGCTTCCGGATTGAAGCGGAACGTCGTACAGCCCTTCAGATCCTTCTCGTGGGCGTAGAGATAAATGTCCTTGAACTTCTCGTAGGGGAAGTTCGTCGGCACATTGGCGGTCTTGGAGATGGAGGAGTCCACCCACTTCTGGGCCGCAGCCTGTACGTCCACATGCTGCGTCGGAGTGACGTCCTCGGAAGCGATGAAGTAGTCCGGGAGCTTCTCGCTCTCCGCGGTCGAGCCAGGCTTCGCCTTGGGATTCATGAGCTCGCGATAAGCCAGCAGCTCGAAGGAGTAGACGTCCACCTTCTCCTTCGACTTCTTGCCGCCGCGGATCACGTTGCGGAAGTAATAGTGGGCGAACGACGGCTCGATGCCGTTCGACGCATTGTTGGCGAGCGACAGGGAGATCGTGCCCGTCGGGGCGATGGAGGTGTGGTGCGTGAATCGGCACCCGCTCTCCGCCAGCTCCTCGACGAGCTTCGGCGCGATCCCGCCGATCCGCTGCATGTAGCGGCTGTATTTCGCGTGCAGAATGCGGCCAGGGATCTTGTCGCCCGGCTTCCACCCGTCGCGAGCCATCTCGGGTCGCTTGCGTAGCATCTCCTTGGTGACCGTGAAACCCTCGTTCATGATCGGAGCCGGCCCCTTCTCGCGCGCCAGCTCGAGGCCCGCCTCCCAGCCGGCGAGCGCCATCTCGCGCGAGACCTCCTCGGTGAAGCGCACTGACTCGGGCGAGCCATACTTCATGCCCAGCAGCGTCATCGTGCTGCCGAGCCCGAGATATCCCATGCCGTGGCGGCGCTTGCGCATGATCTCGTCGCGCTGCTTCTCGAGCGGCAGCCCATTGATCTCGACCACGTCGTCGAGCATGCGCGTGAAGACCTTCACCACCTCGCGGTACTCGTTCCAGTCGAACTTCGCCCGCTCGGTGAACGGCTCACGCACGAATCGTGTCAGGTTGACAGAACCCAACAAACACGAACCATACGGCGGAAGCGGTTGTTCGCCGCATTGTCCCGTCACAATGCCGTTGAAGATCACGGTGTTGTGATCAGACTGTGTGGTGTCGAACACAGCCTCCTTGCCAACATACTCGATTTCCGCAATTCGACTGGTGAACCGCTGCGACTTGCCTAGCGCTTTGCCTTCGACCCACCTTTCGTACTTTGCGTTCTTCGCATCCGTGAGGAAGCCGACTTCCGACATGAAACGCTCACGGGATTCGCCGTCGACGATGAGTTCATGATCGGCCTTGCACGCGTAGGCTTTCTTGCCTCCCTTGCCGTCCGGCAGGAACCGCGGGCCGGCTGCACGGCGCTTCAGTACACGCGAGAAGATGCCGAAATTGGCCAACAGCATCTGCACGTCCTTGAGGAGCAACGGATGGCTCGAGGCGAGGCGGACGGAACAACTCGTGCCCGAGTTTCCACTGACGTTCACGGTCCCGTCCGATTGGAACAGTCCGCGTAGATAGCCCTTGACGCACTTCTCATTGCCACGCCAGATGATCTCCGGCACAGTCGTCTTGCAATTCGCGGTCACACCGAAGAACTCAGTGAGATAGCGCATCAGGATCACGGAGCGAATCATGATCAGATTCCGCTGCGGGACCGCAACTGCACTAACACGGTAATCCCTGGAGCGCTTCGACCAGCCGGCGATCATGTCGTTGATGTAGGAGACGAGGACGTCAGCGTGGTCGCGATCGGCACCCCACAAATTGACGACAGCAGCCTGCTGTCCCTTGCCGCGATTGGTGATGTGTCCGTCCCCGGTGATCAGCCCGAGCAGCACGCCGAGCGCTTCGTGACCACAGCCACCGAATTGTCCCTTACCGGACTGGATGAGCAGCTCGTCGCCCGGCTTGAGATCCTTGAGCTTGATCTTGCCGCGCGTGGTGTAGAAGTCATGCCACTCGGTGGCCTTGATCTCGTAGCCGGCGTCGGTAACTACCCGGTATACGTCCGCGGATGGAGCCGTCATGAAAGCCGGTACGGCGGGACGGACAGCAACTCCGCCTTCGCTCTCGCCGAGAGCGCGGCGATCCACCGTCGCCAGAATATCGACCTTGGCGTCATAGAGATCGCCAATCCGGACGAGCCCGAACCGAGTCGCGAGCCGCGTATCGGCGGTGACACACGGGTTAGTCGCGCGGATGTTCTCGCACCACCAGTTGTTGTTCATCTCATTGACACGGTCAATGAGGATGAACCCCGGCTCGGCGAAATCGTAAGTCGACGTCATGATGACGTCCCACATGCGTCGCGCCGGCAGGGTCTTGTAGATCTTGCAGGCGACCAGGCCTTCGTCGTTCACCACGTAGCCTTCGTGCACCGGCCATTCGCGCCAGACGAACTTGGAGCCGTCCGTCAGATCGGGGCGCTCACCCTCGAGCTCCGCGCTGGTGATGGGGAACGCGAGCTTCCAGTCCTTATTGCCGCGCACCGCCGCCATGAACTCATCGGTGATGAGCAGCGACAGATTGAACTGCCGCAATCTGCCGTTCTCGCGCTTGGCGCGGATGAACTCCATCGCATCGGGGTGGCCAACATCGAACGTGCCCATCTGCGCGCCGCGGCGGCCCCCGGCCGAGGAGACCGTGAAGCACATCTTGTCGTAGATATCCATGAACGACAGCGGACCCGACGTGTAGGCGCCCGCGCCGGATACGTAGGCACCGCGCGGCCGCAGCGTCGAGTGCTCGTAACCGATGCCGCAGCCGGCCTTGAGTGTCAGTCCGGCCTCGTGAACCTTCCGTAGGATGTCGTCCATCGAGTCGCGGATCGTTCCCGACACCGTGCAGTTGATCGTCGAAGTCGCCGGCTTGTGCTCCAACGCGCCGGCGTTGGAAGTCACACGCCCAGCGGGGATGGCGCCGCGGCGCAGCGCCCACAGGAAGCGCTCGTACCAATGATCGCGGATCTCTTCACGCTCGACGTCGGCGAGCGCGCGCGCAACACGCTTGTAGGTATCGTCCATCGTTTTGTCGATGGGCGAACCGTCTTTGGCGGTGAGGCGGTATTTCTTGTCCCAGATATCAAGCGATGCTTCCTGGAACGGGATCGCATCGACGTCCTTCGGCTCGATCTTCACGACGGTATTCATGTGTCCGCGGCGCTCCGATTGTCTTTAGCACGCCTGCTTTACGGATCACAGGGGATTTCGGGCCGCGCGGTTTTCACGGAACGACGCGTACCGGGATTACCCGGACGCTGCGCTTGCAGCCGGAACCCCCTGAACCTCCCCGACGGCGCAATCTCGTGGAGCCGCCAGGCGGGCACAAGATCTTGTGTCGGGGTACAGAGCCTAATGACCACTCCGGCACGCGTCAAGATTCCCGGACATATTTCTACCTGCAGAATTACCACAATTAAAACAAAGAGTTACAGAAATTCGGGCCGCGACATAGCTACCATAAGATTTTGTTGGATGGCTCTTTTTCAAGGTACCGCCACCCCCTATATCTTGTGTGCCCAGGCCGCGCACACGTTCTGCACAGCATGCTCACATGCCGCGGCAGAGGCTTCGCTGCCCCAGCGCGTCGCCCCGGCTTCCGTCCTAGCCATAGGAGAAAGCCGGTCGCAGCAGCCGACCGTCCGGCCCGCGATTTTTCGCGCTCGCGAGTCAATGCTCACTTGAAACCTTCCTGCCCGCCCGCAAATCCCCGGCAACGATATTTGGCGGCCCACGAGCCTGACATCCATTTCACGATTGGAGGTTTTCAACATGACTATTCTTCGTTACGAGCCCTGGTCGCTCGTCAATCGCCTGCAGCGGCAGCTCGATGACGCGTTCTCCACTACCGCCGATGCCGGCGAGTCCGACGGCACCTGGTGGATTCCGCAGGTCGACGTCCATGAGGAGCCGGAGCGCTTCGCGGTGTTGGTAGACGTCCCCGGCGTGGAGCCGAAGGACATCGAGATCACTGCCGAGAAAGGCGTGCTGACGATTCGTGGCGAGCGGCACGCGCGCACCGAGGAAAATTCGAGCGCCTACCGGCGGCTCGAGCGGCGCAGTGGCAAGTTTCTACGACGCTTCACTCTCCCGGATAGCGCCAACCTCGACGCGATCAGCGCCAAGCACACGCAGGGCGTACTCGAGGTGACGATCCCGAAGCAGGCGAAGCTGCAGCCGCGGCGCATCGAAGTCGCGGCGGCCTAAGCCCCCCCCGCGGCTCATCCCGATGAGCCCATGACCCGGCCGGCTGCTGCGTTCCTGACGCAGCAACCGGTCGGGTCCTTACTTATGTTCACGCGGCGCTTCGTCCCGGGGCCGCGGACTTGTAGAATCGGAGGTCCGTAACTCGGAAGTCTCATGAATCCCCGGGATCTCGTCTGTGCCGCGCTGCTCGCAGCGGTCTTGGGAGGAACACCCTTCGCGGCGGCGTCTGCCGCGATACCTGCCGCGGCTGCCGGCATGCGCGTTCCTTCCCTCGCGCCGATGATCCGCAAGGTATCCCCCGCGGTCGTCACCATCGCAATACGCGGTGTCATGCCCGATAGTGATAGTGATAGCGGCAGCGCCGGTGATGGTGACGGCAACGACCAACACGACGATCCCTTCTACAACCGCTTCTTCCATGACCTTCCCGGACAAAGTCCCGGCGAGGAGCCGTTCGCGGCCGCCGGCTCCGGCGTCATCGTCGATGCGAAACACGGATACATTCTCACCAACGCCCACGTGGTGGATCACGCCACGAGCATTACCGTCACCTTGCAGGATGGCCGCAATCTCAAAGCCAAGGTAGTCGGTACCGATCCGCCTTCCGATATCGCGGTGGTGAAAGTCACCGCGCACGGCCTCGCGCAAATTCAGTTCGGCGATTCCGCACGGCTCGCCGTGGGCGATTTCGTGGTGGCGATCGGTAACCCGTTCGGCCTGCCGCACTCGGTGACCTCGGGAATCGTCAGCGGCCTGAAGCGCTCCGGTTTCAGTCCGGATGACTACGAGAACTACATTCAGACGGACGCCTCCATCAATCCCGGCAACTCGGGCGGCGCCCTCGTCGACCTGAGGGGCGATCTGGTCGGCATCAACACGGCCATCCTCTCCGCGAGCGGCGACAATATCGGCATCGGCTTCGCCATTCCGGTCAACACCGCCAAGCGGGTGATGCGCCAGCTCATTCAGTACGGCGCCGTGGATCGTGGGCAGCTCGGCCTCAGCCTGTACGCGGTCACACCGGCGGTGGCTCGTTCGCTCGGGTTGCACAAGGCGGCGGGCGGCCTCGTGGAGCAGGTGATCCCCGGCTCGCCCGCGGACAAGGCCGGCATCCGCGCGGGCGACGTGGTCACCGCCATAGCCGGCCACAGGATCGGGTCCAACACCGACCTGCGGGAAGCGATCGGACTGCTTCGCGTCGGCGATCGAGTCTCGATTGATACGCTGCGCGACGGCCGGCGCGAGCAACGCCGTGCCGTTCTGGCGAACACCCTCGCCAGCACGCCGACCACCGGTTACGGCAAGCCGGGGCGCGGGCACCGGAACTGAAATGACCTCACCGCTGAACATTTGCGTGCTGGGCGGCACCGGCTTCGTCGGCACGGAGGTCATCACCCGTTTGGTCGGCGAAGGACACTGGGTGCGTGTCCCCACACGCAACCTCGCCCATGGCCAGCACTTGAGGGTCCTCTCGACGGTCCAGCTGATGAGCGCGAACGTGCACGACCTGCGCACGCTCGGTCAGCTTGTTGCCGGAATGGATGTGGTCATCAATCTCATCGGCATCCTCAACGCGAGTGGCCGCGCCACCTTCCAATCCGTGCACGTGGATCTCGCCGCCAAGCTCGTCGCGGTCGCTCGGGGTGCCAAGATCCGGCGACTGTTGCAGATGAGCGCGGCCGGCGCCGATCGGGAGCGCGGGCCGAGCCACTACCTGCGATCCAAAGGCGAGGCGGAAACGCTCATTCGTGCTGCCGGCCCGCATCTCGACTACACGATTTTCCGCCCGTCGGTGATTTTCGGCCCCGGCGATTCCCTCACCAACCGCTTAGCCTCGCTCCTTAGCGTGTCCGGTGGGTTCCTGCCGTTGGCGCGCTCCCAGGCGCGCTTTGCGCCCGTCTATGTTGGAGATGTGGCGAACGCGTTCGTCAAGACGCTCGAGCAACGCGAGAGCTTCCGCGAAACCTACGAGCTCTGCGGCCCCGATATCCTGACGCTCGAGCAGATCGTGCGCATGAGCGCGGCCGTGGCAGAGCTCCCTTGCCACATGCTCAGGCTCCCGGACGTGTTCGGATGGCTGCAGGCCGCGCTCCTCGGGCTGATGCCAGGGAAGCCGTTCTCACTCGACAACTTCCGCTCGCTCACCGTCGACAGCGTCTGCACCCAGAACGGCTTTGCCAGGCTCGGGATCTCACCCCGCCACATCATGGCGGTACTCCCCTTCTTCCTGGGGCCTTTCACCGGGCCGACCGAGCTCAACGCGGCCCGCAAGAGCATCGACTAATATCGTCGGGGATCGCCGACGATCAAGCACTATCGCTTCGACGATCCCGCTGCGTCGTCCTAGTCGAGCGCTTTGATCGCCGCCAACCGCTTGTCGTGCATCTTCTCGCCGATCGCGAGACCGGCGAGTCCCTGACGCTCGCTTTCATCCAAGGTCACCGCCGCCGCCGCGGCACGTGCTCGGCGCAGCAAGTCACGCTGGGGATAGGGTTGCTGCTCGAGACCGGTGCGCCCGCGCGCGTCAGCTTCGCAAGCCGCCAGCATCTCCTCGAACCGCTCCGGCCGACGAAACGCATCCGTCGCCTCGAGTAGTTTCAACACCGTGGACGGACGCAGCTCCCCCGCGCGATGCACCACGGCGTGGTGGCGTGCAGTGAGCACCGCCAGATCCCGAAACCCATTCGGCACCTTGAGCCGCGCACACAACTCCTCGATCACCGGTACGCCGGCCTCCTCGTGCCCCCGGTGGCTCGGCCAGTGCTCTGGCGCGCTCAACGCTTTGCCGAGATCATGCGTCAGGACTGCAAACCGCACCGTCGTGGGGGTCCCGCTGGCCGCCGCATGGCGCAACGCCAGCATGACGTGCACGCCCGTATCAACTTCCGGATGCCAACGCGGCGGCTGCGGCACGCCATATAGCGCCGCCAGCTCCGGGAAAATGACTTGCAGAGCGCCGCATTCGCGCAGCGTCTCAAAAAACACATCGGGACGAGACTCGCCGAGCGCACGCTCGGTCTCCTGCCAGACTCGCTCCGGCACCAGCGCCGCAAGCTCCCCGGACTCGGTCATCCTGCGCATCAGCGCAACCGTCTCTGGCGCCACCCGGAACCCGAGGTGCGCGTAACGCGCAGCAAAGCGGGCCACACGCAGGACCCGCACGGGATCCTCGATGAAGCTTGCCGAGACATGCCGCAGCAGCCGCGCTTCGAGGTCTTGGCGGCCACCGTATGGATCCACGATGCCGCCCGCAGGAGTCTCCGCCATCGCGTTGATCGTGAGATCGCGGCGGCGCAGATCTTCCTCCAGCGTGACATCCGGCGAGAACTGCGTGGTGAACCCACGGTACCCCGGAGCCACCTTGCGCTCGAGGCGAGCGAGCGCGTACTCCTCGTGAGTCTCGGGGTGCAGAAAAACGGGAAACTCGCGCCCGACCGGAACGAACCCCTGCCGCTCGAGCTCCTCCGGCGACGCGCCGACCACGACCCAGTCACGCTCCTTCACGGGACGCCCAAGCAGCCGGTCCCGGACGGCACCACCCACCAAATACACCTGCATAATGCGCACATGTTAACCGAGAAGGCCCTGTCCACCCGCATGCACGCCGTGCGCAGGGTCCTGCGGCTGGTGCTCGCCATCGCCGCGCTTGCCGCGCTCTCGGGCTGCACCAGTACGATGTATCTGCTTCAGGCTGCCAACGGTGAGTGGCACGTGATCCATGGGCGCCAGCCGATCGTGCAGGTGATCGACGATCCGCAGACTCCCGAACCGCTGATCCGCGAGCTCGCCGACGTGCGCGAGGCGCGGGATTTCGCGTCGCGTGAGCTCGACCTGCCGAACAACGACAGCTATCGCACCTACGTCGATATCGACCGTCCCTATGTGGTGTGGAACGTAGTCGCCGCGCCCGTCCTCTCGATGCAAGCCAAGGAGTGGTGCTTCCCCATCGCCGGCTGCGTGGCCTATCGCGGCTACTTCAAGGAGCAGCGCGCGCGGGATTTCGCGGCCGGGCTAAAGCAGCGTGGATATGACGTCGTGATCGAAGGCGTGCCCGCTTACTCGACCCTCGGCAAGCTTCCCGATCCGGTGATGAGCACCATGATGCGCTACGGCAGCGATGAGCTTGCCTCCATGATCTTTCACGAGCTCGCCCACCAGTTGCTCTACGTTCAGAACGACTCACGGTTCGATGAGGCGTTCGCGGTCACGGTCGAAGACGAGGGGCTGAAGCGCTGGCTCGAATACAAGGCACGACCGGCGCGCATCGCGGAATTGCGGCAAGAGCGCGCCGAGGACCAGCAATTCACCGCACTGCTGCAGCAGACCCGCGGCCGGTTGGCACAGGTTTACGCATCCAGCGCTCCGCGCACCGTCAAGCTGCGCCGGAAACAGCAGCTCTTCGCCGAGCTGGCCGCGCAGATCCAGGCACTCGAGCGCCGCCTCGCGGTCCACTTCCCGGAGTACGACCAATGGATCGCCGAAGGCCTCAATAACGCGCAGCTGGTCTCCGTGGGCACCTACAACGACTGCGTGCCCGGGTTCGAGCGCCTCTTGCGGCAGGAGCACGACGACCTGCCGCGCTTCTACGACGCCGCGCGCAAACTGGCGCGGGAACCGAAGGCGGCACGAGACGCACAGCTTTGCCCCAGCGCCGCCTCGCTCACAGCGAGTGCCGCAGATCCTGCAGCGCAAATCCCTCCAGCGGGACATCGCATTCCCGCGTCAACGCCATCACTTTGAACGCCTCACCCATCTCCCCGGGCAACAGCAGCCGGCGCGCCTCGCCGGCGAGCCGCGCATGTGCCACTGTGTCGGTGGACTGCGCGACGAGTTGCTCCACACCCGTCCCGAGTAGAAACGCGGCCTGCGTGCAAAAGCCGCCGACGTCGAGCCCGCAAGCGGCTGCCGCCTCCGCGACACGAGTGAAGTCGACCCAGGCGGTGATGTCCTGCACGCCGACGTTGCTGTAGGGATCGTCATGCACCCGTTGCTTGAAGTGACAGCGCAGGGTGCCCGCGGTCCGCTGCGGATGGTAGTAGTGCGCCCGCGGCAGCCCGTAATCGAACATCAACATGAGTCCCCGGCCGAGACACGCCGCGACTCCCGCGATCCACGGGGCAACGCGTAAGCAGACCTCGGACGTGTATCCCGCCGGCAGCGATGCCGGCAGCTCGCGCAGCAGCGCCGCGCATGCACCCGCCAGCTCCTCATCCGGCTCCGCCTCACGCTCGACGAACAGGGCGTCTGCGGCAACGGACACCCCCAGCTCCGTCACGGCGCCGCCCCGCAGCATGAACCGCCGGCACGGCAGCGCATCCAGCACTTCGTTCGCCAGGATCACTCCGTTGATCGGCCGTCCCGGCAGCCGCTCGAGCCACACCACCCGCTCCCGGATCTCGCGCGGCAGCTGGCCCAGGCGCGCCCGCTGGCGCTCGGCGAGATCCGCGCTGACTTCGAGGATGGCGTATTGAGCGGGCAGCCTGCCGACCGCGGCCAGGGTCTCGAGGATCACTGCGGCCATGCGCCCGGTGCCCGCGCCCAGCTCCAGGATCTCGCCGCCGCCGGCGAGGACCGGCGCGCACTGCCGCGCCACGCAGCGGCTGAAGAGATCGGAGACTTCCGGTGCCGTCACGAAATCCCCGCCCGGGCCGAGCTTCACGCTGCCCGCGCTGTAGTAGCCGAGCCCCGGGGCGTAGAGCGCCAGGTCCATGAATCGCTCGAACGGGAGCCAGCCCCCCGCCGCGCTCACTCGCTCACGGATCAGCGCGGCGACGGCACCGGAGTGCTCTTCTTCTTCCGCTGACAGCGCCGGCGTCATAATGTAGGCCGATGCCAGAACTCGCCGCCACCGACAGCACCCGCGCCGCGCCTCTCGCCGGCAAATCCGCCCTGGTCACCGGCGCCGCACGGCGAGTGGGCGCGGCCATCGTGAGGGCCCTGCACACGGCCGGCGCCAGCGTGGTGCTGCACTATCGCAGCTCCTCGGAGGAAGCCGCCGCCCTGGCGCAGGAGCTCAATGGTGTCAGGCCCGGCTCGGCGACGCTGGCGCAATGCGATCTGCTCGACAGCTCCGCCTTGACCCAGCTGGCCGACACCGCCGCGACAGCCTTCGGCGGTCTCGACATCCTGGTCAACAACGCGTCGTCCTTTTATCCGACCCCGGTCGGGGACATCGATGAGGACGACTGGAACGACCTGATCGGCACCAACCTCAAGGCGCCGCTCTTTCTGACGCAAGCGACCGCGGCCGCGCTGCGCGAGCGCAGCGGCCTCATCGTCAATCTCGCCGACATTCACGGCGTGCGTCCCATGCGCCGTCATCCGGTGTACTGCGTCGCCAAAGCCGGCCTCATCATGCTGACGAAGTCGCTGGCGCGGGAGCTCGGGCCGCAGGTGCGAGTCAACGCGATCGCCCCAGGACCCGTCATGTGGCCGGAAGACGGCGTCGAGGCGGTACTGCGCGACGAGATCATCAGCCGCACGGCCCTGAAGCGCATCGGATCGGCCGAAGATGTTGCCCGCGCCGTGCTCTTCTTCGCCTCCGAGGCGCCGTTCGTCACGGGCCAGATCCTCGCGGTGGACGGCGGCAGGAGCATCGGCTGGTAACTAACCGGCGCGCACTCGCACCAGCGGGTGCGCCGCGCGATCGAAGCGCTGCCACAGCTCCCCGATGGTCTCCCTCTCGGTCGGATGCATGAGATCGGGCGCCAGGTCCGCCAGCGGACCGAGCATGTAGGCCCGCTTCAGCAGGTCCGGCCGGGGGAGCTTCAGATGCGGCTCCTGACACACCAGATCCCCGTAGAGGAGCACATCCAGGTCCATGGACCGCGGCGCCCACCGCGGCGCCTCGCGCGGCCGACCGCACAGCGTCTCGATGGCATGCAGCCGCGGCAGCACCTCGTCGACCGGCAGGTCGGTCGGGAAGCCGGCCACGAAGTTGATGAAGTCCTCGCCCTCGAACCCCACGGCCGTGTTGCGATACCAGGGCGAGAAGCGCATGCCGGCAAATTGCCGCTCCAGCTCGCGCACGGCCATGGCGAGATGCCGCTCGGGCTCGATGTTGCTGCCGGCGGCGATGTAGACCTGAGGCATGGGCGTCATCGAGTCAAATGCGAGCCGCCGCGGCCGCGGTGAGATCCGCCCGGCTGCGCTCGATCACGACCCCAACATCGCGGGAGTTGCGGATCGCACCCGGCTTGTTGACGCAGATGCGCACCCACTCCAACCCGAACTCCTCGAGTAGCAGCATGGCGAGACTATGCGCCAGCGTCTCGACCAGCTTGAACTCGGACGCCTCGATGTAAGCCAACACCCGCTTGGCGACTCTTTTGTAGTCCACCGTGTCGGCGACGTCGTCGGTGGTCGCGGCGCGGCGACAGTCAACAGGCAGCTCGAGGTCAATTACGACGGTTTGCTTGACGCGTCGCTCCCACTCGATGAAGCCGATGATGCACTCGGCCGCCAGGCCGCGCAGGAAGATGTGGTCGCCGGATTGAGTCGATCTGGTCATGACGGCACCATCGTAAGCGTCTCGAGCGGCCATTGCGCGCGCGGCTGGATCGCAAGACTGTCGTGCTCTCCGGCCTTGAGCCGCGCGAGGCCCGCCACCGCGATCATCGCGGCGTTATCGGTACAGAATTCGAGACGCGGGTAGTACACGCGGCCGCCCAGCCGACCGACCGCATGGGTCATTGCCGTACGCAGGCTCTGATTCGCGCTGACCCCGCCGGAAACGACGAGCACATCCAGGCCGGCGGCTTCGAGTGCCCGTTCAGCCTTGGCGACGAGCGTGCCGACGATCGCGTCCTCGACGCCGCGGGCGACGTCCGCCCGCACCTTCGCCGTCAGCTCCCGCCCGCGAAGGCAGTGCATCACGGCGGTCTTGAGGCCCGAGAAACTGAGCTCGAGGCCGGGCCGGTCGAGCATCGGGCGCGGAAACTGGAAGGTGCCGGGGGTGCCGCCCTGCGCCAGTCGCGCCAGCTCGGGGCCGCCCGGGTAAGGCAGTCCGAGCAGCTTCGCCGTCTTGTCGAAGGCTTCGCCGGCGGCATCGTCCCGTGTGTCCCCCAGGACCCGGTACCGGCCGATGCCACTGGCCTCGATGAGCTGGGTATGGCCGCCCGAAACGAGGAGTGCCACGTGCGGAAAGGGCGGCGGCTCGGGCTCGAGGAGTGGCGCGAGCAGATGTCCTTCCAAGTGGTGGATCCCCACCGCCGGCACCGCCCAGGCATAGGCCAGACTGCGCGCCAGCGCCGCCCCCGTGAGCAGCGCGCCGATCAGCCCGGGGCCGGCCGTGAAGGCGATGCCATCCAGCTGCTCCGGGGTCGTCGCGGCGCGCTCCAGGGCCTGGTGCACCAGGGGCAGGAGCCGGCGCACGTGATCGCGGGACGCCAGCTCGGGGACGACGCCCCCGTAGGTGCGGTGCAGCTCCACCTGGCTGTAGAGTTCATGCGCCAGCAGCCCCTGGGCCTCGTCGAGGACCGCGGCGGCGCTTTCGTCGCAGGACGACTCGATCGCGAGGACGCGAAATGCTTTCTTTGCCTTTGCCATGAGCCTCAACTAGAATCACGCGCCCGTTTTTCCGCTCACCCGGTTTCCCAATAGGCCCTGAGGTTTCGATGCCGAGCGTCCGTATCCGTGAGAATGAGTACTTTGATGCCGCCTTGCGGCGTTTCAAACGCGCGTGCGAGAAGGCCGGCATTCTCACCGAGCTGCGCCGGCGAGAATTCTACGAGAAGCCGACCCAGGAGCGGAAACGCAAGAAGGCCGCCGCCATCAAGCGCCACATGAAGCGCATCTCGCGTGAGGGCATGCGCCCCTCCCGCTGACCGTGGGTTTCACTGCCGGCATGACCCTCAAGGAACGCATCACCGAGGACATGAAAAGCGCCCTGCGCGCCGGCGAGAAGCAACGTCTGGGGACCATCCGTCTGGCGCTGGCGGGCATCAAGCAACGCGAGGTCGACGAGCGCATCGTGCTCGATGACGGCCAGGTGCTCGCGGTGCTGGAAAAGATGATCAAGCAGCGCAAGGAGGCGATCACCCAGTTCCAGGCCGGCGGCCGCGCCGACCTGGTGGCGAAGGAGACCGCCGAAATCGCCGTCCTCGAGGCATACCTGCCCGCCCGCCTGGGCGATGCGGAGCTCGACGCGCTCATTGCCGGCGCCATCGCCTCCACGGGCGCCACTTCCGCCAAGGACATGGGCAAGGTGATGGCGCTGGTGAAATCCCAGGCACAGGGCCGAGCCGACATGGGCGCGGTCAGCTCGCGCGTGAAAGAGAAACTGACCCCACGCTGAGCGCCTTCGACCCATCATCCCGCAGAGCTTCATCGACGAACTGATCGCCCGCGCGGACATCGTGGAGGTGATCGGCTTGCGCGTGCAGCTGAAGAAGGCCGGCCGCGAGTACAAGGCCTGCTGCCCGTTCCACAACGAGAAGACCGCCTCCTTCTGGGTGAGCCCGGAGAAGCAGTTCTATCACTGCTTCGGCTGCGGTGCTCACGGCACCGTGCTGCGCTTCCTCATGGAGCACGACCGCATGGCTTTTCCCGAGGCGGTCGAGGAGCTGGCGAGCCGGCTCGGCCTCGAGGTGCCGCGCGAAGCCGGCAGCGGCACCGCCCCCGAGCGTGATTCCGAGAAGCTCTATGACCTCATGTCCCGGGTGGCGCAGTTTTATGTCGAAGCGCTGTCACGGGAGCCGCGCGCGCGCGAGTACCTGACACGCCGCGGACTGACCTCCGATACCCTCACGCAGTTCGGAATCGGCTATGCGCCGGACTCCTGGAACAGCGTGCTGAAGCGCTTCGGGACGGACGAAACGGCGCGTCGCGCGCTCGCCGATCTCGGACTCATCATCGAGCGCGACGCGGCCCGGGCCTCGGACGGCGACCGGCATTACGACCGCTTCCGCGATCGGATCATGTTCCCCATCCGGGACGCGCGCGGCCGCGTGATCGCCTTCGGCGGGCGTGTCATCGACCGCGGTGAGCCCAAATATCTCAATTCTCCCGAGACAGTCCTCTTCCACAAGGGGCGCGAGCTCTACGCGCTGCACGAGACCCGCCGCTCGCGTTCCAACCTCGAGCGCCTGTTGGTTGTCGAAGGCTATATGGATGCCGTCCGCCTGCATCAGTCCGGGATTCCGTACGCCGTCGCAACACTCGGCACGGCAACCACCCCCGAGCACTTCCGCCGGATCTTTCGGCTGGTCAGAGAGGTGGTGTTTGCGTTCGACGGCGACCGCGCCGGCCGCGCGGCGGCGTGGCGCGCCCTGCAGCATGCGCTGCCGGAAGCGCGCGAAGGCCGCGAGATCCGCTTCCTTTTCCTGCCCGAGGGCCACGACCCGGACACGCTGGTCGGCGAGGAGGGCCGTGAGGCCTTCGAGCGGCGCCTGGAGTCGACGCTACCGCTGTCCGAATACCTGGTGCGGGAATTGTCCGAGCAAACGGAGCTCAGCCACGCCGATGGTCGGGCCCGCTTCGCCGAGAGCGTGCGCCCACTCATCGCCAAGGTGCCGGAAGGGGTCTTCCGCGAGCTTCTCACCGCCAGAGTGGCTGCAGTCGTGGGGCTCGCGGCCGACCGGCTGCAGGAGATCTGGGCCGGCACCCATCCGGGGCGCGGCGAGGCTGCGATGGCACCCGCGGCCACTGAAAAGCCTCGCGTCCGCATGAGCGCCGGGCGCGGCAGTCTGGTACGTCAGGCGATCGCGCGTCTGGTGAGATTCCCCTCGATCGCCGGCTCGATCAGCGCGGCGGTGCGGGCGGGTCTCAACACGTGCGAGGAGCCGGGAATCGATCTGTTGCGCGAGCTGCTGGACGATCTGCGTGTGCACCCGCTCTCAGTTCCGGCTCAAGTCCTGGAGCGCTGGGCCGACAGAAGCGGGGGAGAGCATCTGGGGCGGCTGCTCGAGCGTGAGGAGGTGCTGGGCGACGCCCAGGCCGCAGCTCTGGAGCTCGAGGCCACCCTGGCAAAGCTCGCGGATCAGGCGGTCGAGCGGCGCTTGGAGGCGCTCGAGGCCAAGAGCCGGACGGCCCGCTTGGATGCGAAAGAACTTGAGGAATTTCAGAATCTTATGCGCCGTAAGGCCGGCCGCTGAGCCGCCCTGGGGCAAGAGGGCGGGCGGATGAAGAATTTGGTATTTCCGAGGCGCTCACATAGAATTGCCGGCTTTACTTTGGCGCCCCTTGAGGTGGCCCGCTGCCGCCAGCAGATAGGGGATCAACAGTCCGCCGCCAAAAACCCCCGGTACTCATGAAAGCCAAGCAAAAGCCCGCCTCTGCCAGTAGGAAACGTCCGGCCGCGCACGCGGCAAAGCCTGCCAAGACTGCAGCCGCTGAGAAAGCGGCGCCGGTGGCGGCCGCGCGCGATAAGGCTCACGGGAAATCGGCCCCGGCCCACAAGAAGGTCGCCGGGTCGGGCACCGCGCCCGCACCGGCCCCCGAGGCGGCAACGCGTCATGCTGCCAAGGACGGTGCGAACAATGCTGCGCACGCTGCTGACAAGCGGCCGCTGGGACTCGAGCGCCGCCCGCCTGTGATGCCTGAGGATCGGCAGTCGCAGCTGAAGCTGCTCATCGCCCGCGGCAAGGAGCAGGGCTATCTCACCTACGCGCAGGTCAATGATCACCTGCCGTCGGAGATCGTCGATCCGGAGCAGATCGAGGACATCGTCAACACCATCAATGACATGGGAATTCCGGTGTACGAGAAGGCACCGGATACCGAGTCGTTGCTTGCAAGCGAGCCTTCCGCGCCCGCCGACGAAGAGGCGATCGAGGAAGCCGCCGCCGCGCTCGCGGCGCTGGATGCGGAGCTCGGCCGCACCACGGATCCGGTGCGGATGTACATGCGTGAGATGGGCACCGTGGAGCTCCTCACCCGCGAGGGCGAGATCCGCATCGCCCGCCGCATCGAGGAAGGTCTCGAGGCCGTGCGCGGGGCGCTCTCGCTCTACCCGCCGACCCACGATTTCCTGCTCAAGGCCTACGAGCCGGTGAAGGCCGGCCAGGCACGCCTCGTCGATGTCATCGTCGGCTTCGTCGATCCCAACGCGCCTGACGTCATTGCGCAGCCGCAGAATCCGACGAAGATAGACCTCGCCGCCGAAGAGGAAAAGTCCGAGGACGATGAAGAAGGAGAGGACGGCGTCGACAACGAGGAAGAAGCCGTCGACACCGGACCGGACCCGCAAGAAGCCGCCTCGCGGTTCGCGAGCGTGGCAAAGGCGTATGCGCACGTGCTCGTCGGGATCGAGAAGCACGGCGCGCGCGACCCGAAGACTCTGAAGTCACGCAAGAAGCTCGCCGATGAGTTCATGGAGCTCAAGCTGTCGCCGCGGATGTTCGATGCGCTGATCCTCAATCTGCGCACCCACGTCGCCGAGGTCCGCCAGCTCGAGAAGGAGATCATGATCATCGCCGTGCGTGATGCCGGCATGCCGCGCAAGGACTTCATCGCCACCTTCCCGAAGAACGAGACCAGCTCCCGCTGGCTCGCCAAGCACGTCAAGGCGGGCAAGAAATACTCCGCGCCACTCGCCCGATTCAAGGACGAGATCGAGCGGCGGCAGAAGAAGCTCGAGCAGTTGGAAGGCGACTTCCATCTCTCGATCAACGACATCAAGGAAATCAACCGCGAGGTGTCGATCGGCGAAGCCAAGGCCCGCCGCGCGAAGAAGGAGATGGTCGAGGCCAACCTGCGCCTCGTCATCTCGATCGCCAAGAAGTACACCAACCGCGGCCTGCAGTTCCTCGACCTCATCCAGGAAGGCAACATCGGCCTGATGAAGGCGGTGGACAAGTTCGAATACCGCCGCGGCTACAAGTTCAGCACCTACGCGACGTGGTGGATCCGCCAGGCGATCACCCGCTCGATCGCCGATCAGGCGCGCACCATTCGCATTCCCGTGCACATGATCGAGACCATCAACAAGCTGAACCGCATTTCGCGACAGATGCTGCAGGAGATGGGCCGGGAGCCGACTCCGGAGGAGCTGGCCGTACGCATGGAAATGCCCGAGGACAAGGTGCGCAAGGTGCTGAAGATCGCCAAGGAGCCGATCTCCATGGAGACTCCGATCGGCGACGACGAGGACTCGCATCTTGGCGACTTCATCGAGGATACCTCGGTGGCTTCGCCCATCGATCAGGCGACCATGGAGTCGCTGCGCGAGACCACGCACGCGGTGCTCGCTCAGCTCACCCCGCGCGAAGCCAAGGTCCTGCGCATGCGCTTCGGCATCGATATGAATACCGACCACACCCTGGAGGAAGTCGGCAAGCAGTTCGATGTCACGCGCGAGCGTATCCGCCAGATCGAGGCGAAGGCGCTGCGCAAGCTCCGGCATCCGAGCCGCAGCGAGCAGCTGCGCAGCTTCCTGATGGAAGATTAGACCCCGGCTTTTACCAGAGCATCGATGAGCTCGCGGATCACCTCGGCGATCGCGGGGTGATCCACTTCGAAGCGGGCCGCCAGCGACTCGAGCCTCGAGGTATGAGCGCTCGCTGTGCTGCCGCGGCCGAGCTCGCCATCGATGTCGCTTACCACGGCCGAGAGGTGCTTGCGCGAGTCGGCGTCCACCGATCGCGTCTGGGTCAGCCGCTCGCGCAGGCGCGCCAGCAGGTCGCGCAGTCTCGTCTCGCCCGCCGAACCGCCGCTCATTGCCGATTTTCCTCTGCCATCGTGCGGCGATTGTAGACGCCAGCCGGTTGCGATACCTAGTGGACTATTGCCAGCCCAGCGGGTAGAACAGCGGCCTGGTCAAAGCCTACGTCACAGAACGTCAGACGATGGACAAGATCGATTACGAGATCGTCCGCCTGCTCGAGGATGACGCCCGAGCGTCCTTCGCGGAGCTCGGCCAGAGGGTCGGGCTGTCGAAGACTCCCTGCTGGCAGCGGGTACGGGAGCTCGAGCGGCGCGGATTGATTCGCGGCTACCGCACGGAGCTCGACGCGGAGGGTCTCGGCCTGCGGGTACACGCATTCGTTCACGTGACCATCAATGCGGCCAAGCATGCGGAGTTCGAAGCGGCGGCCACGAGCCACCCCTCCGTCCTGCAATGCTTCACCACCGCCGGTCAGGCCGACTACCTGATGCACGTGCTGGTGGGCGAGATCGCGCAGCTCGATCAGCTGTTGCGGATGGAGATTCGGCGCATGCCGGGTGTGCAGAAGCTCGAGACGACGGTCTGTATGAAGACCATCAAGCCCCGGGCACCGATCACCGGCTGTATCCGCTGATCCGTGGCCGACTCGGCTACTCTTCGGCCGCTGTCTCCGTCTCGGTCTCCGCGCCGCCGGCGAGCGCCGAGGGCGCCGCGGCCTGGCCGTTGAGCACGCCCTTCCAGCTGAGCTCCTGCCCCTTGCGCCTGCCCTTCTCAGTCAGCTTAAGACCCTCAGGGGAGATGGCCACCATATAGGCCTTGCCGTCCACGTCGATCTCGCGCTTCAGGGTCTTCTCGAGCTTAGTAGCCATGTCATTCCTCAGCTGATTTTTCGTTTACGACGGGCCCGTGGCCCCAATTCTGCGCCATTGCGCGGACCGAAGGCCAGTTCTTCCCGCCACGGTCCTGGTTCAGTCACTTTCCGACCGCTTCGCCGCGCCACTCTGCAGTAGTTGCTCGAGGCCGTCGGGGTCGATGGGCTTGGTCAGGTGCCGGTCGAATCCGGCCGCCCGCGCCCGCTGCTTGTCCTGCTCCTGGCCCCAGCCCGTGATGGCAATGAGCATCGCCCGGCGCCCCCAGTCCGTGCCGCGGACCCGCTGTGCAAGCTGGTAGCCGTTGAGCTCCGGCATCCCGATATCGAGCAGCAGCGCATCGGGCTCGATGCGGCAGGCCAGGTCGAAAGCCTCGCGTCCCGTGTGCGCCACACTGACCTCGTGACCGGATGCCTCGAGGAGAGCGGCGCAGGTCGCCGCGCTGTCGAGATTGTCATCCGCCACCAGTACTCGAAGCTGCTTCGCCCCGGCGTATGCCGGGGCGCTCGTCTCATAGACACCTGCGGCGTCCCCGGGGTTGCCGATCGGCAGCCGCACCAGGAACTCGCTCCCCCGCCCCACGCCATCGCTGTGCGCGCTCACAGTGCCGCCGTGCAGATCGAGCAATCCGCGCACCAACGCGAGGCCGATGCCGAGGCCGCCTTCGGAGCGCTCCAAAGCCGGTGACGCCTGCGCGAAGAGAGTGAACACCCTCGGCATCATCTCCGCGGAGATGCCGATGCCGTTGTCGCGGACGGAAATGACCAGCTCGCCGCTTTTCCGCCGCCCTTCGAGCTCGATGCGGCCCCCGGGGTCGGTGTACTTGGCGGCGTTGATGAGGAGATTGGCCAGCACCTGCGCCAGCCGGAGGGGGTCTGCCACCAGCCGCAGCGTTTCCGGCAGCCGAACGACCAGGGTGTGGCCCCGGGACTCGATGAGCGGCCGCGCCGACTCCTGCGCGGCGGCCACCACCGCGGCAAGGTCGACCGTCGAGCGCCGCAGCATGAGCGTGCCACGCGTGGTTCGCGACACGTCGAGGAGGTCATCCAGCAGCCGGCTCATGTGCTCGACCTGGCGCTCGATGATGGCCTGAGCCTGCTGCCGCTCGGCCTCGGGCCTGCCGTCCTTCCTCGCCATCGCGACGGCATAACGGATCGGCGCCAGCGGGTTGCGCAGCTCATGAGCCAGCACGGCGAGAAATTCGTCCTTGCGCCGGTCCGCTTCGCGCAGCGCTTCCTCCGCGCGTCTGAGCTCGCCGATGGCCCGCTGCTGGGCCTGCTCGGATGCCTTGCGCTCACTGATATCGCGCGCGATCTTGGAGGCACCGACGATCACGCCATTGGCGTTGCGGATGGGGGAGATGGTGAGCGAGACATCGATGCGCCGTCCGCTCTTCGCCACGCGCACGGTCTCGAAGTGATCGATCCGCTGCCCGCTGCGCACTTTCTGCAGAATTTCCTCCTCCTCCTGCAAGCGCTCCGGAGGGATGATCAGCGTGACAGGCTGCCCTACCGCCTCTTCCGCGGAATAACCGAACAGACGCTCGGCGGCCCTGTTCCAGGAGCGGATGATGCCCTCCAGCGTCTTGCTCACGATGGCATCGTCGGAAGACTGCACGATCGCCGCCAGATGCGCGCGGGCGCCCTCGGCCAGCCGCTCTTGAGTAATGTCGCGTACGAACCAGCGGCTGTGAATCAGTCTGCCCGCATCCCAGTGAGAGTTGGCTGCGATCCGCACGTGGCGCACCGACCCGTCGCTGCGCCGCAGCGCGGTTGCGTGGTTGTGCAGCGTCTCCCCCGCGAGCAGCCGGCGAAGCGACTCGCCGGCGTCATTCGGGTCGAGGTGAAATTCCCGGATCGACCGGCCGATGCACTGCTTGCCGTCGCAACCCAACACCTCGAGGGCCGCTCTGTTCACCCAGAAGACGACACCCTCCGGCCCCACCTTGAGGAGACCCTCGAGCGCGTTCTCGAGAAAGTCGCCGAGCTCGCGGTCGCGATCGGCGAGCAGGCGTTCCGCCATGATGCGCCGCTGAACTTCCCATTCCAGCGCACCCTCCTGCGTCGGATTCATCCCGACCGCCGCTCGGTCATCAACTGCCGGGCCGCCAGTCTCTCGATCGCGGGCAAGAGCGGCCGCGACGAGCCGGAGTAGTCCTGCCAGGCCCCGCTGCGATCCAGCAGCGACCGCGCGGTGCGGATCGTGAACTGACTGGGATCGAGTCCCGCGCGCGCCTGCTTCCAGGTGAGCGGCATCGACACCGGCGCCCCTGCGCGTGCCCGCGGCGAGAGCGGCGCCACCGCGGTTGCGGTGCGATCGTTGCGCAGATAATCGAGGAATATGCGGCCGGTGCGCACACGTTTGGCCATGTTGATGACGTATCGTCGCGGGCTGTCTGCCGCCATTCGCGCGCACAGCTCCTGCGCGAAGGACTTCACCAACGGCCAGTCGAGCGTGCGATTCCTGGGTTGGGTAAAGGGGGTCACCACATGCAGTCCCTTGCCGCCGGTGGTCTTGAGGAAGCTCTCGAGGCCCAGCTCTTCGAGCCGAGCCCGCAGCTCGCGCGCCGCCTCGATCACCGCTTCGAGCCCGATGTCCGGCCCGGGATCGAAATCAAACACCAACCGGCCGGGTACTTCCGGCCGACGGGGGCTGCAGTTCCACGGATGCAGCTCCAACGCGGCGATCTGGGCCAGCGCGGCGAGTCCATCGATGCGATCGACCTGGAGATAAGGCTGACGGTCGCCCGGCACCCGCGTCAGGCTGATGAGGCTCGAGAGGCCGCGCATGGCGTGGCGCTGGAAGAATCGCTCGCCCCCGATACCATCCGGGCAGCGGACCAGGGAGCAGGGTCTACCCGCGATGTGCGGCAGCATCCACTCGCCGACCGCGACGAGATATTCGGCGAATTCGCGCTTGGTGACGCGACGGCCATCGCCCGCATCCGGCCACATCGCCTTGTCGGGATTGGAGATCGTGACACCGGCGAGCCGCAGGCGCGCGGACGAGCCCACGGCTCCGCCGCCCGACGGCTTCGCGGTGTGGCTGAGGTCTCGCTTGGCGCGATGAGTAGAGTGTCTCCAGCTGGCCATGAGCTACCTTGGCGTGAGCGCAACCGGACGGGGGCAAGCCCCCGCGCCGGATCACGCGTCCTGCAAGCCTAGCGCCCGGCGCCGACCTGCGGGTATGGGGTAGCGACAAGCGTGCCCGAGCGGGCCGCCGTGGCTGCTGGCATCAGCCCTTGGTCGTGAGCGTCACCGGATCAAGCGCGACGTGCGCGGTGATCCTGATCTGCTGGAGCGGATCATTCGTGGAGGTGTCACGGCGGCCTGCGACCTTGACGGCCGGAGCGGAGATGGTGACGGGCTCGAGGGTAGTGGCGTGCGCGCTCACCCAGGAGAGCACGAGGCCGCCGGCGGCGAATACCAACACTGCGGCGCCGGCCAGTTTGCGACGCCTACGGACTGCAGGGATCATGGTTGAGTCTCCTTTGAATCGCCCGGCGCGCCTACCACCGAACCGCCAGACGCAGCCCGATTGGCCGGGTCCAGCCTGGAGCGGTCGCCGTGACCAAAGACGCATCCGGCGGCGGCTGGCTCGCGCTCATCCAGCGGTGGTGCGGGTCGCTGGCACCGACGCCAAGCAATAGAGAGATGGGCTGGCCTTCCGTCCAGCCCTCGGCAGGGGCCTGCGACAGGGTCCAGGTGATGCCGTGTAATTGGGGCGCCGGGGGGCTCGCATACGCCAGCCCCTGCAGGCCCAGCGTCGCGCAGATCAGGCCGGCGGCCATTAGCGTCTTTCTGTGAATCATGAAATGGATCTCCAAGGAGCAGCGGGTCGGGAGCGAGCATCACCCCGAGCCGCATCCGCTCGATATCAATTCGGCGACGCTCGGTTACAGATGAAATCTGCCTGGAAATATCGCGGCAGCACCCACCCGTAATGATTACCGCGTCAAAGGACGGCCCAGATGCCGTCTCGTTGCAGAGGTGATCGGTATGAATCATCGAACAGCACCACCGGGTCGAGCCCGACTGAGCCGCGCCCTACCGTTCATGGTCAGCGGCTTTCTTGCCCTCGCCACCGTGCCGGGGAGCGCTGTGAAGGCGGCGGCGGACTATCCCTCTCCGGACGTGGCGGCTCCGCTCACAACCGACCAGCTCGACCAGCTGGTGGCGCCGATTGCGTTGTACCCGGATGAGCTCGTTGCGGAGGTTCTTGCCGCCGCCACCTATCCCACCGACGTCGTGGAGGCAGACCGTTGGATGCAAACGAATGCTCAGCTGCAGGGGGACGCTCTCGCCAACGCGGTGAATGCGCAGCCTTGGGCGAGCAGCGTCAAAGCGCTGGCACAGTTCCCCTCGGTGTTGGCCATGATGGACAAGAACCTGTCGTGGACGACGTCGCTGGGCGGTGCCTACATGCGCGACTCGCAATCCCTGATGAATGCGGTTCAGGAGATGCGCGCACGAGCTGAGCAAGCCGGCAACCTCAAGAGCACCCCGCAGGAGACGGTCACGAACGACGGGCAGACGATTGACGTCGAGCCGGCCGACCCCGCGGTCATCTACGTTCCTGAATATGACCCATGGCTCTGCTACGGCGCTCCCGTCCTGTTCTATCCCGACTGGACACCGATTGCGGGGCTATACCTCGACGAGCCGGGCATCTACTTCGGGTTCGGGATCGGAATCGGGCTGTTCGGCGATTACGGCTGGGGCTGGAATCACTGGCGGCCGGACTGGCGCGGTCACGGCGTCTATTTCAATCATCAGCCCTACGTTGCGCACGATCTGACTTTCGACCAACATCGACCTGTCACATTCAATCACGGCGCCGGGTTTGCCCGCAGCAGCGGCTTCAACGGCGGGTTAGCTCGCAACGCCGGCGTCAGCGGCGGCCTTGCCCGCGGCGCCGGCTTCAGCGGCGGCGTCCGCTCAGGAGCATTCGCCTCACGTGGCGGCGCCGGATTCGGCGGTTTCCGCGGTGCAAGCCCCAGCGGCTTTCGCAGCGCCGGCAGCGGCGGCTTTCATGGCGCAAGCGCAGGCGGCTTTCACGGTGGCGGGGGATTCGGTGGCTCCCATGGCGGTGGCGGTGGACGCCGGTGAGATCACCCGCGTCCGGAGGAGAAGTCGGTTGAGAGCGGCGCTCTGGTACGATATTCGCGGTCGATTCTCGTCGGCTCGTGGACACACGCAACACAGATGATCAGGCTCCTGCGACCAGGTGCGAATGCGGGGGAGCACGCGCGATTGCGTGCTCCCCTCGTCCTCCTTGGACCGATCGTCATTGCGGCATTCGCCGTGTCCTCCGCATACGACGGTTGGCGCGCGTATCGGCACGTTGTTACGTCGACGAATCGCGAGGTGGCCAATCTGGCCAACGCTCTGGCCGAACAAACCGCGTGGAGCTGGGCGGGAACCGACCTCCTCCTCGCCAGGACGGCCAGCTGGTATCCGGACCACGCTCAGCTGTCAGCCGGGCAAATCGACCGGGCTCTGGCCGCGGGCGTAGCCGGCGTCCCGCAATTACGCGCCCTGCGGATCATCGACCCTCAGGGCATCGTCAGATACACCTCGGACAACAGCGTGCCCGTGGGGAAGAACCTGTCCATGCGCCCCTACTTCGTGGCGCAGCAGAGCTCGACGGCCAGCCTGTTCATCACGCCGCCCCTCACCACGCCGTCGGGACGTGTGGTCGTGATCGTCTCCCGCAGGATCCTCGATGCCCAGGGCCGATTCGCCGGAGTCGTGAGCGCACTGGTCGACTTCACCGACCTGAGCCACCTCTACGCGGCCGTGATGCTTCGGGGCGAGTTCACCGTCGAACTATTGCGCGATGACGGCACACTGCTGGTTCGCCGGCCGGCCGCACCGACGCTGATCGGTCACAGATTTGCGGCACTGACGGCGCTGCGTCCGGGGATGCCCGCTCGAATCCGCAGCCCGATCGATGGCCAGCGGGAATTCATTGCGATCGCACCGGTTCCCTCCATGCCTCTGATCGTCGATGTCGCCCGCAGCGAGGCCATCGCGCTCGCGAGCGTCGAGCAGGAGACGATCCACGGCGCGATACGCACGCTCCTCCTCGTCCTGCTCGGCTCCGCGACGATCGTCGTGTTGGTCCGACAGCTGCGGCGTGTCGAGCAGACCGATCTCGCGCTGCGACAATCGCAGAAGATGGAGGCAATCGGCACGTTGGCGGGCGGCATCGCGCACGACTTCAACAACATCCTGGGAGCGATCATCGGTTACGGCGAGCTCGCGCAGCAACAGGCGCCCGAGGGGAGCCCCTTGCGGCGCTATCTCGACAACATCATGCAGGCCGGCGGTCGCGCTCGCGCGCTCGTCGACCGCATCCTCGGCTTCAGCCGCAGCGGCCTTACCGAGCAGGTACCGGTCCGCGTCCAGGCCGTAGTCGCCGAAACGCTGCAGCTGTTACGGGCTTCTCTGCCACCAAAGGTGCGACTGGAGCAGGATCTCCTCGCTGCGGACTCGACGGTCATCGGTGACGAGACGCGTCTGCATCAGGTGACGATGAACCTCTGCACGAATGCGGTACAGGCGATGCGCGCTGGAGGCGCCCTGCACGTTGTACTCGAACGGGTGGAGCTTGCGGCACCGCGCGCCCTCAGGCGCGGACAACTTGCCGTTGGACCTTATGTGCGGCTGACGGTCAGTGATACCGGGACGGGAATTCCGCCGCAGATCCTGGATCGAATCTTCGACCCCTTCTTCACGACCAAATCGGTGGGAGAAGGTACGGGCCTTGGTCTGTCGCTCGTCCACGGCATCGTTGCAGACCTCGGCGGCGAGATCGAAGTGGCCAGCGTCGTCGGCGAAGGCACGACTTTTCAAATATGGCTTCCGGCAAGCTCCGAGGCCGCGCGGCCCGCGGCCAGCCCGCCGGTCGAGCCGCCATATGGCCATGGCGAGACGGTCATGATCGTGGATGACGAGCCCGCGCTCGTAGCACTGACCGAGGAGACGCTGGCTGAGCTCGGTTACGAGCCTGTAGGTTTCGGATCGAGCGTCGCGGCGCTGAGCGCCTTCAGGGCCGATCCCGGCCGCTTTGATGTCGTTCTGACGGACGAGGTGATGCCGGAATTGCCGGGCACCGACCTTGCGCGTGAGATCTCCACGGTTCGCGCCGGCGCGCGCATCCTGTTGATGAGCGGTCACGGCGGGCCCTACCTGGCGGAGCGCGCCGCTGCAGCCGGCGTCAGCGAGGTACTGCGCAAGCCGCTAAAGAGGCGTGACCTCGCCGAGTCTTTGGCCAGACTGCTTGCCCATGGCGAGTGACATATCTCCATGGCAATCATAGCGACCTACGAGAGCGACGATCTCATGTATGGGCTGCTCTGCGAGTGGCTGGGTGGCGCGGGCCACACCGTGGGAAATCCGACGAGGATTCACGGCAGCGACATGCCGCGCGCCGATCTCGTCATCGTGAGCATCTCCGGCCCGAAGCGGGAGATCGATCTGCTGACCCACTGCGTCCGGAGCGTCCATCCGGGAACGCCGATCGTTGCCCTCTCGAGCCAGGCCCGCCAGGGCCTGTCCTCCAATGGCGGGCTGGCCCGCGAGCTCGGCGTCGCGCGCGTGATGGCGAAGCCGCTGACTCGCAGGGAGCTGGTGGCCGCCGTCGACGACATCCTCGCTGAGGTATAGTAGTGTTGCCTGGGCCGCTCGCCCGGTGGCAACCATGACGGACGCGATTCAGCCACATATCCTCATCGTCGATGACGATGCCGCGATCCGGACGCTCCTGACGGAGTACCTGACCGAGAACGGCCTGCGTATCAGCGTCGCTGCGACGGGCGCCGCGATGTCGGCGGTCCTCGCCGAGTCGGCGATCGATCTCGTCGTATTGGACCTGCGTCTGGGCGGCGAGGACGGCATGGCGATCGCTCGCCGCCTGCGCGGCGAATCCGCCATTCCCATCGTCATGCTGACCGGCGTTCGCGACGAAGCCGACCGCGTAATGGGCCTCGAGCTTGGAGCCGATGATTACCTGACCAAGCCCTTCAGTCCGCGTGAGCTGCTGGCACGGATCCGCTCGGTCCTGCGGCGCGCCAAAGCCGCGACCCCAACACAGGCACGCGAGGGAGAAATACGGGCGTTCCGCTTCGGGGAGTTCGAGCTGAATCTGCGCACCCGGCGCCTCAGCGGCAAGGGCGGCGAGCGTATCGAGCTCACCAATGGCGAATTCAACCTGCTCGCCGCCCTGATCGCCTCGGCGCAGCACGTCATGACCCGGGATCAGCTGATCGAGGCGAGCCGGGTATATGACAACGAGGTGTACGATCGGGCGATCGACGTGCAGATACTACGGCTACGGCGCAAGATCGAAGCAGACCCCTCGCAACCGACTTATATCGTCACCGAGCGCGGGGTCGGCTACTCCTTCAACGCCGCGATCGAGAAAGTCTATTGAATGAGTGGCTCCGTTTGGCATGATTCACCCGAAACGCCGGGGGGATGACACAATGAAAACTGATCGTTCGCGAGGCGACAGAAAATTTACCCGGCGGGAATGGATGCGCATTGCCGCCGCGGCCGGCGCGAGCGCTGCTCTCGCAGCCGACCCGTTGCAAGCGATCCCCGCGCACATCGCTACACCGTAACGGACTCAGCAGGAGAAATCGGCAGCGAGCACGCGCAGAATGCCTGCGGTGTCACCGTGAGCGGCTATGCGGGTGGGTGCCATCTGAAGCACCCGTGTTCAGTCAAGTTCAGGCTGACTGAGTTGAATTTGGGCCCGGTAGGATTCGAACCTACGACCAAGGGATTCACTCTGCCCCGACGTTTCCGCCGGGAGTGGACTATCTCTTCACCCGTGAACAGGGTGCGCCGCCAGCCTCGGCGACTCACTCCGTCCGTGTGGGTGCGGGATGCTCCTGCCTGTCATTAAGGGCACTGAAGCCCTCAGGTAGTCTCTGCACCTTCCGGCGGTGTACCGCCGGCTCGGCTCAGGATTGCCATGAGCTGCTCTGTGATCGGCAGCTCGAAGGTTCCCCTGAATTCATCCCGTCCACTGTGCACGTTTCCGCGCACAGGCACCTTCTCCCGATGAGTCCCCTGCACTAACCGCTGTGCTACAGGCCCAACGCGGAATTATTGTACCAATTACGGCAATACTTGTGCTGGGCCGCCGCTCGACCATATGCCAAGCTCCGCTCATGGAAGCACCCCGGGCCTGCATCCTCTGCAAGAAGACGCTCCGCGGGCGTCAGATACTTTATTGCGGCCGGCGATGCAAAAACAGGAACAGCAGCCGAAGGTGCTCTCGAACCTCAAATCTCTGCTCGAGACCGGTCAGATCGCGGTCAGTGGATCGAACTAGGCGCCGTCCGGCTTGTCGCGCTCTCAGGGGAACCCAGGCGGGGCGCGGAAGCCGCCGAACTCCCGCTCGGCGAGCTGCGCGAACGCGAGCGTCGTACGATCCTCGAGATAAGGCCCGATGATCTGCACGCCGACGGGCAGGCCGCTGCTGCCGACGCCGATCGGCATTGCCGTGGCCGGCAGGCCCGACAATGAGGCCGGCCCTGCCCAGATCGCCTGCAATCCGTAGGGAATCCGCTGCCCGTCGACATCGATGACGCGCTGATCCATTTCCGTATCGTCGTGCGGGAAAGCCGTGGTCGGCAGGACCGGACACACCACGACGTCCCACTCGCGAAACAACTGCCGCCACTGATGTGAGATGGCGGCGCGCGCCCGTTGCGCGCGAAACCAATCGCGGTGACTCGAGACCAGCGCCCTGAGCTGCGCAGCCTCGCGGCTCTTGTCCTCGGCTGGCAGTCGCGCGGCCCGCACCTGCCGGCTCGCATACGCCTCATCCGGGAAGGTGGCGCCGAGCAATGCCATCACCTGCCAGTTGAAGGTCTCCGCGAGATGCGTGAGATCCGGCAGCAGCGGGCTCGTGTCCACGACGGTGGCGCCGACTCTCCGCAGATCACTCGCGAAACGCTGAAACGCCGCGCCTACCTCGCTCGAGAGTGACAGCAGCGGATGACTCTCGAGCATCAGCACCCGGAAGTCCTTGAGGGATTCATGGCGCGCGGCCGGCAGCGCGAGCCGGTACGCGGTGGCCTGCGAATCGTCAGGACCCGCGAGAACGTTCAGCGCCAGCATCAGATCGCTTGCACTCCGCGCGAGGGGCCCGACCGCGCCGAGCTGAGTGTCGAGGGCGACAGACAGCTCCGGCGTACCCGGTGGAGCGTGACCGCGAATCGGAATCAAACCATGAGTTGACCTGTGGGCAAACACACCGCAGCAATGTGCCGGGACTCGCAGCGAGCCGACCAGATCCGAGCCCAGCTCGAGTGATACGAAACCGGCCGCCAGCGCCGCGGCAGCGCCGCCGGACGAACCGCCCGGCGTGCGGGCCAGATCCCACGGGTTGCGCGTTCGCCCGTACACGGCGTTGACGCTCTGCCAATCGCCAAGGTAAGTCGCTACATTGGTCTTGCCGATGATGACGGCCCCGCTCGCTTTGAGGCGGGCAACGGCGACGGCATCATGCAGCGGCCTCGCCGCATCGATACCCGCGATACCCCACGCCGTCGGCAGCCCTGCGACGTTGAAAGACTCCTTGACGGTCATCGGCACGCCGAGCAGCGGGCGCCGATCTCCCCGGGCCAGTGCGGCATCGGCCGCAACTGCCGCCGCCCGTGCCCGCTCGAAGTCGCGCACGACGACGGCATTGATATCGCCGTCTCTGGCCTCGATCCTCCCGATGGCCTGCTCCAGCGCCTCCACGGCCGAAATGCGGCCCGACCGCAGTTCCGCCTGCAGGGCTGTCGTTGATAGGAGGCTCATAGCTCTGTCCATGCGCGAAATTCCTTCCGGTATTCAGAAGAACATATTTATCGCCGCCACGGAACTGACCGTCGCGTCAGCATTGCGGCCCGCTGCCATGATTCTGGCGCCGACGATCACGCCCATCTTCGCACTCCAGTTGTATTCGATCGCGGGCGCGACATAGAGCACGTCGTCCGATCCGGAGTTCTGCACGAGATAGGGCGGCGGCGCTGATGCAACAGTCGACACGTAACTTCCCCGCACCTGCGTGTTGCCGTCATGCTGCCACCAGAAATCACTCGCGAGCACCCAGCTTCGCGTGAGGCTGTACTCGAATGACAAATCGCCAAAGACGCTGGGGCCCGGATGTGCTCGTCCGTCGAAGCCACCGGAGGTACCGTAAACGCTCATTCCGTGCACCGACGCCCACTGCGACGTCTGATACGACAAATCGAGGCGCGTGCGGAGGATGCGGCCGTTGGGCATCCAGAAATACATCTGCGAGTACAGCGATATCGTGGTCGAGTACGCGCCGCTACCGATGGCACCGTCGGTCGGGCCGTCGAGCTGATCGTACTTACCTGTCGGAAAGGTCTCCCCGATCACGAGCGAAGTGTCAGGAACGTAGCTGCCCTGATGAAACCGTGTCAGGCCAAATGCGCCTTGCAGGGTAGTGTCGCCGACCGTGAAATCCGCTGCGTCCTGTCCCGCGCTCGATTCGTGCAGCCCGAGGCGAGGTATGAGGCCCAGCGTGAACCCGTCGGTCAGACCGTACTCGATATAGGACTGCGACCCCCAGGAGTGCGCTGCGCTCGTGCTTTGCAGCGTTCCGTTGCGGTCGAATCGGCCGTAGGTCATGGAGTCGTACACATAGGGCTCGATCAGCCAATGCCCCTGCGGCAGCGTCGCCGCGTTGGGTGCGAGCAATGGGCCCGTCCACCAGGCGTCATCCTGGCTTTCCTGGGGCGATGCGCCGCTCGCCGACGTTGCCCCCGCCACCACGCTCACGCCGATGCCGATCGCGCAGATCGCCGTTCGCAGCGCGAGGCTGCGGAATCGTTTGGTTGTTGCGGATGCGGCTTGCGTCTTCATGGCGCGGCTTACCTTAGCACTCCCATCGCGAGGACGCTTCGTAGCGTATCGAAGTGTTTGTCTCCCCTATTATGGCTCCGCCGCGCTCGATGAGCCAAGGCCACCTGGCGCCAAATCGGGGTGCGCATCCGTGCCACTCCCGAATAGAATGGACCCATGAATACTGTGTTGGTCACCGGCGCATCGCGAGGTATTGGTCGCGCCACAGCTTTGCTTGCGGCAGGCCACGGTTGGCCAGTCGCCATCAATTATCGCCACGACGCTCGAGCGGCCGCCGACACGGCGGCGGAAGCACAAAGGCTGGGCGCACCTGCAACCATCGTTCAGGGCGACGTTTCGGTGGAGGCTGACGTGATCGCGATGTTCGCCAAGGCGCAGGCCGATCTCGGCCCGCTCCGAGGTGTCGTCATCAACGCCGGCATCACCGCACCCGCCATGCGTCTCGCGGACATGAGCGCGGAGCGCCTGCGGAGAATGTTCGACGTCAATGTCTTTGGCGCATATCTTTGCGCCCGTGAAGCGGCGCGCGCATTGTCGCGAAGCCGCGGCGGCAACGGCGGCTCGGTGGTGCTCGTATCGTCCGGCTCAGCGCGGCTCGGCTCGCCCGCGACGTACGTCGATTACGCAGGATCCAAGGCAGCGCTCGACACGCTCGCCATCGGGCTCGGCAAGGAACTGGGGCCCGAGGGTGTACGGGTCAATTCCATCAGGCCGGGCCTGGTCGAGACCGAGATTCATGCGACGACAGGCGATCCCGACCGGTTCCGCAAGCTGGGAGCCGCGACCCCGCTGGGCAGACACGGCCAGCCCGAAGAGATCGCGGAGGCTATCGTCTGGTTGCTGAGCGATGCCGCCTCGTACGTCACGGGATCGGTGCTGGACGTGGCGGGCGGAATATAGCCGCAGCACCTGCCTCGTTGCCATTCGTAAGCAGTTACGGATGACGACTCGCCGCAGGGCGTTGCGATCCGTAAGCACTTACGGATATAGTGCTGGGCACGGAGGGCGCATGACGACGTTGCATGACTACGGCTCGCTGCTCTTGGGCTCGCGCATGCGCAAGATAAGCGAAGCGCTCTACACCGGGGTCGATGAGGTCTATCGCAGCGCCGGCGTGACGCTGCCATCCCGCTGCTTCCCGATTCTCTTCCTGCTGCGCGATCACGGCCGCCTCGGGATCTCGGAGCTGGCGGCGAGACTCGGGCAGACGCATCCCGCGGTGAGTCAGATGAGCCGCAAGCTCCTGCGCCACCGCGTCATCAGGGAATCGCCCGATCCGCGTGATGACAGGCGGCGGCTGCTCACGCTCGCGCCACGCGGCCGCAGCGTCATGACTCGCCTGGAGCCGGTCTGGAAAGCCGTCGTCTCGGCGGTGGCCGATCTCGAGGCCGATCATCCCTTTTCCCAACACCTGACGGCCATCGACCGGGCGCTCGAGGCGCGCGGTTTCGCCGCGCGGATCCGCTCCCGGCTCGGGGATGCGGCCGCGGTCGAGGTCATCCCGTTCGAGCGCCGCTACACCGCCGATTTCAAGCGACTCAACGTCGAATGGCTGCAGAAGCACTTTCGCGTCGAGCCCATCGACGAAAAGGTGCTGTCCAGGCCCCTGCGCATACTGCGCGACGGGGGCGCGATTTTCCTCGCCCGATACCACGGCGCAATCGTCGGCACCTGCGCCCTGCTCAACGCCGGCAGCGAGCGCTTCGAGCTCTCGAAGATGGCCGTTACCCCAGGACACCAGGGACTCGGCATCGGTCGCAAGCTCATCGAGGCGGTGATCGGCTGCTACCTGGAGCGTGGCGGACGCCAGCTCTTCCTCGAGAGCAACCGTAAACTGACACCGGCGATCACGCTGTACGAGTCCGCGGGCTTCGTGCACTCACCCCGCCCGGCGCCTTCGCACTACGAGCGCAGCAATGTCTACATGGTGTACGTCGGCAGGAAACGCTGATCACGCTGGCGGTGGGGTTGGGCACTGAGCTGGACATAATTACAGCTCCGACCGGGCGCCGGGCTGCCCGCTGATGGTAGCCTTGCCACATCAGTGACCGTCCCTGGGGGTGGGGCCCGCCGGGTGGCGCCTTCTTTCTGGCTGTAACTTTCCGGCGGCCGCCGTGTTCTTGCCCCAAACGATGACACACCCGTGCACCAGGCAAGCCCCCGGCCCATCGACCCGAACGAGTTCGCAGCATTCATGCGCGCCTATCAGGACATGGTTTTCTCGACAGCCGTCCGGCTGACCTCCAGCCCCGCCCAGGCCGAGGACATCAGCCAGGAAGTATTCCTGCGTGCCTATGAGAACTTCGACAACCTGCGCTCGAGCCCGAAGGCCGGCGGGTGGCTGAAGACGGTCGCCACCAATTTGACCCTCAACCACCTCACCCGTCACCGTAAACGCTGGCGGCTCTTCTCGGAGGTATTTTCGGACGACACCCGCGATGAGGAACTCAACTCCGCCGCCGAGGTGTTCGACACGGTGCTCACGGAGCTGGAGACGGATGAGCGGCGGGTGCAGGTGGAGCGGGCGCTCGAGCGTCTGCCCGACCATCAGCGCATCCCCCTGGTCCTCTATCACTACGAGGAGATGCCCTACCAGGACATCGCGGACCGGCTGCGAATCTCCCTCGCCAAGGTCAAGACCGACATCCTCCGCGGAAGAGTCGCCATGGCGGGTTTCCTCACCCCCAGCGGCCTCGGGGCGCCGGACGACGGCCGCCGGCGCGCCTCTACCTCGCCCGGTGCACCATCATGAGCTCACGAGATCAGACTGACGAGAAGCTCGAGCGCCTGGTGAGCCAGGTGCTGCGGGATCAGCCGTTGCGACAGGCGCCGGCTTCGCTCGAGGCCCGCGTGCTGAGCGAGCTCGCGGCGCGGGCACGGCTGCCATGGTGGCGCCGGGGCATCGCGTCCTGGCCGGCCGTGGTGCGGGTGCCGGTCATCACCGGCTGCGCCGTTTGCGTACCGCTGGTTTGGGTTCTGTCGCTGTGGCTTGCGACACGCCTGGCCGCCGCGACTCGTTCGCGCATCGCAGGCCCGTTGGCCACGCTACAGGGCACGCGGCACACTCTCGCATCGCTCGGCACACTCGCCACTCACATCATTCAGAGCATCCCGCGCGATTGGCTTCTCGGTGGAATCATCGCCACCGCCACTCTGTACGCCGTCCTGTTCGCGCTCGTCGCGGTCGGCTACTCGCTGCTCTACCCCAGAACCGAATATTCCAAGGCTCACCTGACATGAAGAACTTCCTCCGCTGGCTATTGGCCTGCGCGATGCTCGCATGCCTCTGCGGCTGTATGGTTCCGGCACAGGCGCAGGACAGCGGCAGCTCGACGAGCCAGAACGATCGCGACATCGTCTCGATCGGACACAACTCCATCCTGCCCGCCGGCGAAAGCGCCGACGACGTGGTCGCGATCATGGGTAACTCCGAGGCGGACGGCGATGTCTCCGATTCCGTCGTCGCGGTGATGGGCAACGTGACTGCGAACGGAACCGTCGGCAGCGGCGGCGCGGTGGCGGTGCTAGGTAACGTCTACATCAACGGCAAAGTGGACGGCGACGTCGTCGCGGTGCTGGGCAATGTGAAGCTCGGACCTCAGGCGGTGATCGGCGGCGACGTCACGGAAGTCATGGGGACTATCGAACGCAGTCCCACGACCGTGATACACGGCGGCACCGTCGGTGTCATGTCTGGAATATTCGGTGATGTGGAGTGGCTGCACTCCTGGATCCGGCACTGCTTCCTTTTCGGCCGGCCGCTCGCCCCCGATCTCGCCCTGACTTGGGCGTGGTGGCTCGCGCTCGGGACCCTTGCGTTCTACGTCCTGATCGCGGCGATTTTCCGGGACGGACTGCGGCGCTGTGTGCATACCCTCGAAACGCGCCCCGGTGCGTCCATCCTCGCCACTCTCATCGTGGTGTTGCTCCTGCCGCTCGTGTTGCTGGCCCTCGTCATCACCGTAGTCGGCATCCCCGTCGTTCCCCTGCTCTGGATCGCGTTGATGTGCGTGGGCATCTTCGGGCGGGTGGTCGCGATCGGCTGGCTGGGCGGCCGCTGCCTGCGGCTCACCAACGAGCTTGCCTCGGCGCGAGCCCCGCTCGAGGTGCTCGTCGGCGGCGTGATCGTGTTGGCGCTCTACATGGTGCCCGTCCTCGGGTTCCTGGTTTACGTACTGCTCGGTGTGTTCGGTTTCGGTGCGGTGATCTACACACTTCTGCTCGCGATGCGACCGCCGGCGACGAAGCCGGTGTCCGGCGGGACTCCCGCGGCTGGCGCCGCGGCTGCGGGTGTAGCAACGGCGGGCGCTGCGGCCGCGATGGCCAGCAGTGAGGATGCGGCGGGCACTGCCGCCGCGGGAGCCCCACCGCCCCCGCCGCCGCCCCCGGGCGGACCGACGAGCCACCCGACCGTGCTCGACATTGCGACGCTGCCGCGCGCCGGATTCTGGATCCGCATGCTGGCGCTGCTGATCGATTTGATCCTGGTCGGTGTCGCCATGAGCTGGGTGCACCATGAAGGCCGAGGGACGTTGCTACTGCTGGCGACCTACGGCGCCATCATGTGGAAACTGAAGGGCACCACCGTCGGCGGCATCGTCTGCGATTTGAAAGTGGTGCGCATCGGCGGCGCCCCGCTCGACTGGGGCACCGCGATCGTGCGCGCGCTCGGTTGTTTTCTCTCTGTCGTGATCTGCGGCCTGGGTTTCATCTGGATCGCGGTCGATCATGACCATCAGGCATGGCACGACAAGATCGCCGGCACATTGGTGGTGCGGGTGCCTAAGGGTGTTGGACTGGTTTAGGAGCTGTCATGAGCGCTCAGCTGCAAGAAGATGGAGAATCCGAGGTGCTGGTGTTTGATCCGGCTCAGACGCGATCGCGACGGAAGTGGCTGTTTGGAGCGGCGGGGGTCGCCATCGCGATCGCTATCGCGGCTGCCGCCTGGATGAGCCGAGCCTCGGCGCCCAAGCCCGTGACCCTCGCCTCCAGCACCTCCATTCCCCTGGTGAGTGTGGTCACCCCCGGCATACAGCCGGTAGCGAGCGACGTGAACTTCACCGGCACGATCGAAGCGCTTCACGAGCTGCCGATCGGCAACTCGGGCGACACCGGGCGGGTCGTCGCCGTGTACGTGCAGGTGGGCGATCATGTGAAGCGTGGCCAGGTTCTCGCGCAGCTCGATGACTCAGTGCTCGCGCCGCAGGTCGCGCAGTTGGGCGCCTCGCTCGATCAGGCGCATGCCCAGGCCGCGCTGTCCGCCGCCGAATACCGGCGCGGCGTCGCCGTCGGGCCGGCCGGCGGTTTGTCGGCACAGGACATCGAGAAGTTGCAGGCTGCTTCCGTCATGGACGCGGCCAACATCAAGGTCGTGGCGGCCGAGCTCGCAGTGATGCGCGCCAAACTCGCGCTGACGCGGATCGTCGCTCCAGTGGACGGCCTGGTCCTCACCCGAGCCGCCGAGGTGGGTCAGATCGCCGCCGCGGGCGGTCCGGCGCTGTTCGATCTCGAGGACTCGGGCCAGGTCGAGATGATCGGTCAGGTCGCGGAGCAGGACATGGCGGCTCTCAGGGTGGGCCAGCAGGCCGCCGTCTATTTGATCGGCAACCCACAGCCGTTCGTGGGGCGGATCTGGCTGCTCGGCGCGGTGATCGATCCGCAGAGCCGCCTGGGCGAGGTTCGCATCGCGCTCACTCCCAATCCCGCGCTGCGGCCGGGCGCATTCGCGCGCACCCTGGTGACGCTGGCCCGGGCGCGGCGGCCGGTGCTGCCCCAGACCGCCGTCATGGCTGATAACGATGGATCATACGTCTACGTGGTGGATGGGAATGGCCAAGTCCAGCGCCGCGCCGTCAGCGTCGGCGGCGTGATTGCCGACGGCGTCGTCATCACGGCGGGTTTGTCAGGGCGTGAGCATGTGGTATCGGTGGACGGCGGCTTCCTGCATAGCGGCGAGAAGGTGACCGTCACGTCGACGGGAGCGCCGCAGACATGAAGAACATCTCCGCCTGGGCGATCCGGCATCCGGTGTTGCCCATGGTGCTGTTCGCGGTACTGCTGTTCGCGGGCACGGTGGCGTTCATCAGGCTGCCGGTCACGCTGAACCCACCCATCCAGTACCCGATGGTGTCGGTGAACATCAGTCAGCCGGGCGCCGCCCCCGAGGAAGTCGAGACCCAGATCGTCCGCCGGGTCGAGGCCGCCGTGGCCAGCGTCAGCGACATCAATCACATCAACTCGATCGCCGAGGAAGGCGGCGCGGAAACCGATATCGAGTTCCGCATCGGTACGCCGATCGACCGCGCGGTGGCCGACGTGCGCAACGCGGTGGACCAGGTACAGGTCGACCTGCCGCAGGACATCCAGCCGCCGATCGTTCAGCAGATCAAGGTCGGTGGCGGTCCCATCGCCTATTACGACGTCAGCGCTGCCGGCATGACGCCGCAAGCGGTGTCCTGGTTCATCGACAATACCATCACCAAGAGCCTGCTGACGGTGCCGGGCGTGGCGCAGATCACGCGCAACGGTGGCGTCGATCGGCAGATCAACGTGGAGCTCGACCCTGCCCGCATGCAGGCACTCGGCATCACCGCCTCGCAGATCAACGATCAGCTGCGCGATCTCAACATCGACATGCCCGGCGGCCAGGCGGACCTCGGCGACGGCGAGCAGCTGATCCGCGTGCTGGGCGGCGCCGATACGGTGCGGCAACTCACCAACACGCAGATCGTGTTGCCGGGCGGGCGCTTCGCGCGGCTCGGGGACGTAGCCGACGTGCGTGACGGCGCCGCCGAAGTCCGCAGCTATGACTTTTACGACGGCCGCCCGGCCATCTCGTTCTCGGTATCCCAGGCGCCGAACGTCTCGGATGTATCGATCCTGAATGGGGTGGAAAAGTCGCTCGACCAGATCCGCAAACAGTATCCCGACGTCAGGATCAACCGGACCTTCACGACCGTCACCTTCACGGAGAAGAACTACCACTCGGCCATGAGCGCCCTCATCGAGGGCTCCATCCTCGCGGTGCTGATGGTGTGGCTGTTCCTGCGTGATGTGCGCGCCACGCTCATCTCGGCGCTCGCCATCCCGCTGGCGGCCATCCCGACCTTCCTCTTCATGCAATGGGTCGGCTTCTCACTCAACCAGGTGAGCCTGCTTGCGCTGTCGCTCGTCTCCGGTGTGCTGGTGGACGATGCCATCGTCGAGATCGAGAACATCGTGCGCCACAAGCTCATGGGCAAGACCGCCTTTCAGGCGGCGCTCGATGCCGCCGACCAGATCGGCCTCGCCGTCATAGCGACCTCCGCCACCATCATCGCCGTCTTCATGCCGGTGAGCTTCATGGGCGGCATCATCGGCCAGTACTTCAGGCAATTTGGGCTCACGGTTGCGGCCGCCGTCTTCTTTTCACTGCTCGTGGCACGACTGCTCACCCCCGTGATCGCCGCTTACGCGCTGAAGTCCAACGGCGGCCATGCCGAGGTACGCGACGGGCCGATCATGCTCGGCTACCTCAGGGTGCTGCGCTGGTGCGTGCGGCACCGCTGGAAGACGATCGTCTGCGGCACGCTGTTCTTTGCGGTGTCCATCGTCGGCCTGATGCTGATGCCGAAATCCTTCATTCCCGACTCGGATTCGGGTAGCACCGCACTACACATCGAGCTGCCGCCCGGTGTGTCGCTCGATGACACCAAGACCATCGCCGACGACGTCTACCACATCATCGCGCGACAGCCCGAAGTCGCCAGCGTGGACGAGGGGGTTGGGGACGGCTCCCTGAATGTCGCCGATCTCTACATTACGCTGGTGCCCCGCGACAAACGCACTGTGAGCCAGCAGGTCTGGCAGAGCCGCGTTCTCGGACTGTTGAAAGCGGTGCCCGACGCACGGATGAATTTCCAGACACAGAACGGCGATTCCGACGGTCACGCCATCACGATCGACCTGACTGGCGATGACCTGGGGTTGGTTTCGCGAACGGCCAGCAAGATCATGGAGCAGATGCGCTCGCTGCCGGGCATCGTCGACGTCGGCTCCGACGATAACCTGCCGCAACCCGAGATCCTGATCCACCCGAGATTCGACCTCGCGGCGCGTCTCGGCGTCACGGTGGCGAACATCAGCGACACCATCAGGATCGCGACGCTCGGTGATCTGGTGCAGAACGACGCCAAGTTCACCCTGCCCGATCGCCAGGTCCCGATCCTCGTCAGCCTGCAGCGCTCGGCGCGGCAGGACCTCACCGCTCTCGAGAACCTGCCGGTGCCAACCTCTGCCGGCGGCACGGTGCCGCTGAAGGCGATCGCGGACTTCAGCTTCGGGGAAGGGCCGACGACCATCAACAGCTATGATCAGAGCCTTCGCGTCGCCATCGATGCCGACTTGAACGGCATCGAGCTCGGCACGGCGCTGAAGGAGATCTACGCGCTGCCGTCGTTGAAGCATCTGCCCTCGGGTGTGCGACTGGTCGAGACAGGCAACGCACAGCTGATGAATGAGCTCTTCACGGACTTCGGCATCGCCATGGGCACCGGCATCCTGATGGTGTTCGCGGTGCTGGTGCTCCTCTTCGTGCGCGTGCTGCAGCCGCTCACGATCCTCTCGTCGCTTCCCCTGTCTCTCGGCGGCGCCGTGCTGGCGCTGTGGCTGAGTCGGAACCCGCTCTCCCTCGGCGTGATGATCGGCTTCCTGATGCTGATGGGCATCGTCGCCAAGAACGCCATCCTGCTTGTCGACTTCGCGATCGAGGAGATGCGCGCCGGCAAGGACCGGCTGACGGCCCTCCTCGAGTCAGGTCACAAGCGCGCCCGGCCCATCGTGATGACGACCGTCGCGATGGTCGCGGGCATGCTGCCCGTGGCGCTGGCGATCGGCGACTCGTTCCGCGCGCCGATGGCGATCGCCGTGATCGGCGGCCTCATCACCTCGACCGGTCTTACGCTGATCGTCGTGCCGGCGGGCTTTACGGTGATAGACGACATCGAGCGCTGGCTGGGCCCGAAAGTGAGCCGCCTGCTGATTGCGGAGCCCAATGCATCGGCGCCCCCGGAGCATCAGCCTGCGGCGTGACTTATACTCGACGGCCTATGAGCCCCAGCAAGCCCACACAGCCGTCCCCCCTCCTCGCCCGCATCAACGAGCTGGCGACCGACATGCGCGCGGTGCGCCGCGATCTGCATCGCCATCCCGAGCTCGCGTACAACGAAAGTCGGACGGCCTCGGTGGTCGCGAAGCTGCTGCGCGAATGGGGCATCGAGGTGCACGAGGGCATCGGCAAGACCGGTGTGGTCGGAGTCATCGCCGGCGGCAGCGGCGGCAAGGCTATTGGTCTGCGCGCCGACATGGACGCGTTGCCAATCCAGGAGACTTCGGGCGCCGAGCACGCCAGCGTCCATGCCGGTGTTGCGCACAGCTGTGGGCACGACGGGCACACGGCGATGTTGCTTTGCGCCGCACGCTATCTCGCGGAAACGCGCCGATTCAACGGCCGCGTGCACCTGCTCTTTCAGCCGGCTGAGGAGGGGCTGGCCGGCGCGAGGGCGATGATCGAGGACGGCCTCTTCAAGAGGTTCCCGTGCACGGAGGTCTACGCCCTGCACAACTGGCCGACGCTGCCCGCCGGCACCATCGCCACCCGCGCGGGCCCCATCATGGGCGCCTCCGACCGCTTCACCATCACGGTGCGCGGCGCCGGTGGCCACGCCGCGATGCCGCATCTCGCGTCGGATACCGTGCTCTGTGCAGCTCAGATCGTGACTGGCGCCCACACTCTCATCGCGCGCCGTATCGATCCCGCGGCGACCGCGGTGCTCTCCATCACTCGCATCCAGGGTGGCACCTCGTTCAACGTATTGCCGCCCGAGGTGCAGCTTTTCGGCACCGTGCGCACCTTCGATCTCGCGGTGCAGGACAAGCTGGAAGCGACGCTCCGGGAATGGGTGGCGCTTGCTGCCAAAGCGGCCGGATGCAGCGCCGAGATCGAGTATCGCCGCATCTATCCGGCGACCATCAACGATCCTGCATGCGCGCAGCACGCCCTCGATGCCGCCGGTGCGCTCTTTGGACAGGCCTTGCGGGCGGATTCACCCGCGGCCACGGGAGAGGACTTCGCCTTCATGCTGCAGCAGGTGCCTGGCGCGTACATCTGGGTCGGCAGCCGCAAGGGCGAGAGCAGCCCGTCGCTGCATCACCCGTCGTTCGACTTCAACGACGAGGTGCTGCCCGCGGGTGCCGCCCTGTTGGCAAGCTTGGCCGAGCGCCGTCTGCCGGCCTGACACTCGACTCAATGAGAGCCGTGAGTGCTTCCCGGAAACAGGCGACAGTACACGCAGTGTGGCGCATCCGGCCCTGACTCCAGCCAGAGCGTACGGACCCACGGCAGGTTGTGCGGGGCAGCGGCAAACTCCCACGACGGATCGTGCAGGTCACGCTCCAGCAACTCATCCGGACGAGCGTGTCCGAGCAGCTCGCCGGCACGCCGCACCTCGACGTCACCGCGCGGCAGGACCGTGATCGTGGCAGCACCCTGCTCGATTCTCTCGGCCAGGCGATGAGCGTGCTGCGCCCCCTCGCCTTGCGCGAAAAGCGCACCGAAGTACTGTGCGAGGCGGTCGTGAAGCGAGAACGCCGGCTCACTGGCGGCGCGCCCTCGCTCATGACGGCAGGTGAGCTCGATGCGATCCGTCGGGAAGCCGTCGCGGAACAGGGCCAGGCGTGCTCGCTCGGCGGTGTCGAAGTCGTTGAACACGGCCAGAAGGACTGCGCTCATGTCTCTCCTCCTCACGGTAAAGCCGCTGTCGGCGCAGGGGAGTACTTCGCCTCAGGACGCAATTGTACGCCCGTCGCCTGCAGTGGGGTTAATGGGTACCCCGCGGCCGGGTAAAATGTTCATGGAACCGGAGCCGCCGGCCGGTGGTCAATCCGGCGCCAAAGCCCAAGAGAGAGGAAACCGATGACGACTGCTGGCCTGAGCCCCCTTGCCGTGAAGACCCCCCGCACGGGCAGCGCCGCCCACGCCGCCTTCCTGCGGCTGCGGGACTACCTGAGCAGCCAGATCATCGGGCAGGCCTCGTTGGTCGAGCGGCTGCTGGTCGCACTGCTCGCCGACGGGCATCTGCTGGTCGAGGGTCCCCCGGGGCTCGCCAAGACGCGGGCCGTGAAGGCGCTCGCGCATGCGCTCGATGCCGACTTCCAGCGCCTGCAGTTCACCCCCGACCTGCTGCCCGCGGACCTGACAGGGTCGGATATCTACCGCCCGGAGGAAGGGGTCTTTCGCTTCCAGCGCGGGCCGCTGTTTCACAACCTGATTCTGGCCGACGAGGTCAACCGCGCGCCGGCCAAGGTGCAATCCGCGTTACTGGAGGCGATGGCCGAGGGGCAGATCAGCGTCGGGGCGGCGACCTACCCGCTGCCGCAGCTCTTCCTCGTGATGGCAACTCAGAACCCCATCGAGCAGGAAGGGACCTATCCACTGCCCGAGGCCCAGCTCGACCGCTTCATGTTGCACACCCGCGTCGATTACCCCGATCGGGTCACGACGCTGGAAATCATGGCGCTAGCACGACGCGAGGCAATCACGCGGCGGGAGCTGCCGCCGCCGGAGCAGCGCGTCGCGCAGGAAACGGTGTTTGCGGCGCGCCGCGAAGTGCTCGGCCTGACGCTCTCGGAGCCCGTCGCCGACTACATCGCGGCACTGGTCGATGCCACGCGCCGGCCCGAGCCCTACAGCGCGCAACTGCGCGAGTGGCTGCGCTGGGGAGCGAGCCCGCGGGCGGCGATCGCGATGGAGCGCGGTGCGCGGGCGCTGGCCTGGCTCGATGCGCGCGAGTTCGTCACGCCGGAGGACGTGCAGGCGATTGCTCCCGATGCGTTGCGCCATCGTCTGTTGCTCGACTACACGGCGCAGGCGCGCGGCGTGTCGTCACAGGCCTGCATCGAGGAGCTGTTGAGCCGGGTTCCGGCACCATGATCGTTCCCGATCTCGCGGAGTTGTTGACGCTGCGCGGCGCCGCGCACGGCATGTCGCTCCATGGCCGCAAGACAGCACGCGCGGCCCTGCTCGGAGCACACTCCAGCGCACAGCGGGGACGCGGCCTGGAGTTTCAGGAAGTACGTCCGTACGTCGCCGGCGATGACCCTCGCAACATCGACTGGCGCGTCACGGCGCGCCGCGGCCGGCCGCATACCAAGCTCTTTCGCGAGGAGCGGGAGCGGCCGGTGTGGCTGCTGGTCGACCTGCAGCCCGGGCTCTTCTTCGGCACGCGGCGGCAACTGAAATCCGCACTCGCGGTGCGCGCGGCGGCGCTGCTCGCGTGGGTCGCATCGCTGGGTGACGATCGCGTGGGCGCGGTGATCGCCCATGGTGCCGCGCAGACCCGCATTCTGCCGGCCCGCTCCCGCCAGGCGGGAGTCCTGCCGTTGCTGGAGGCGCTGTTGCAATCGCAACCGCGGGCGCCGGGGCAACCCTCACCGCTCGCGCTGGAGGAGGCGCTGCGCGCCCTCCTGCCGCTGGCACGCCCCGGCAGTCAGATTCTTGCCATCAGCGATTTCGCGGGCCTGCGGGAGGAAGCCGGCAGCCTCTGGACAGCGCTCGCGGCACGTGCGGATCTGAGACTCTTCTGGATCACCGACGCGCTGGAGCAAGAAGGCCTGCCGAACGGCCGCTTTCGCGCCGGCTTGCCGGGTCGGCTGCGCATCCTGGATGGCTCGCGTACGCGCGAGCGCTGGCGGCAGGCCTGGCGAGAGCGTGAGGCGCGCATCGCCGCGCTGTCGCAACACAACGCGGCTCCAGTCGTGAGACTCGACACCCGCGAGCCGGTGGAGGATGTTCTTCGGCCGCTGTTGCGGCCGCGGCAATCGGCGGCATGACACCGGGCTGGCTGTCACAACTCGCGCCCGCACATGCGCCCCCGCCACCCGGATGGTGGCCGCCCGCTCCGGGCTGGTGGCTGCTGGCGGTACTGCTGCTCGCCGCAGCGGCGATCATTGCCTGGTGGTGGCGTGATCCGTACCGGCGGAGCCGGAGGGCAGCGCTAGGCGAGCTACGCACCATCCGAGCGGAGGACTCCGACATCGCGGCAACTGCGCGTGCCGTCGAGAGCCTGTTGCGCCGCTTCGCCATCGCCGTCTTCGGCACCGCACGGGTCGCGCGGCTGACGGGCGATGCCTGGCTGGCGTTCGTCGCCGCTCAAGGGGGCACGCAGCTCGCGGGTGACGCGGGACGCTCGTTGCTCGCCACTGCATTCGGCGGCAGTGCGAGCAACGATCGCGACTATTGGATTGCGGGCGCCGATGCGTTCGTCCGTCAGGCACGACGCTCGACGCCGGCGACGCGCCTGGAGAGGCGTTGATGCTCCATCTCGCGTGGCCGTGGATGGCGTTGCTGCTACCGCTACCCTGGATCATGGTGCGGCTGCGCCGTGCCGCCCGACCGAATGGCGCGGCCTTGTACCTGCCGTTCGCCACATCGGTTGCAGCCCCTGCCGCGACCGCGGTACTCCCCGGCGGCGCGCTGGCGCTGCTCACCGCGGTCTGGACCCTGCTGGTGCTGGCCGGGATGCGGCCACAATGGCTCGGCCAGCCCCTGCCGATACCCACGACCGGGCGGCAGGTCTTGCTCGCGATCGACTGCTCGGGCTCCATGGCATCGCAGGACATGGAGGGAGGCGAGAGCCGCCTGCAGGTCGTGCAACAGGTTGCCGGGAGCTTCATCGATCAGCGCCGCGGCGATCAGATCGGCCTGATTCTTTTCGGTACGCGTCCTTATCTGCAGGCACCGCTCACGACCGACATCCCAACCGTGCATCAGTTTCTGGACGAGGCGGTGGTTGGCGTTGCGGGCCCGCAGACGGCGATCGGCGATGCGATCGGGCTGGCGATCAAGCAATTGCGCCAGCGCGAGAGCACGGGCGGCGCCTCGATGCGGCAGTCGGTGTTGATTCTGCTGACCGACGGCGGCAACGACGCCGGAATCATGCCGCCGCTGCAAGCGGCTCGGCTCGCGGCACAGACGGGACTGCGCATCTTCACGATCGGAGTGGGTGCGGCCGCGCAGCAATCCCTGTTCGGGTTCACCGCGGGCAACAGCGACCTCGACGCGGATCTGTTGCAGAAGATTGCGAGCATCACCGGTGGCGAATACTTCCGCGCCACCGACGCCGCGACACTGAGCGCCGTGTACCGCAGGATCGACAAGCTCGAGCCCGCCTCCGGCAGCAAGCGGTGGCTGCGGCCCGCCGCCGAATGGTTCGCCTGGCCGCTGGGGCTCGCCTTGCTTCTCAGCCTACCGGCGGCCTGGCTGATGGCGGAGCGGATCTAACCATGAGCCGCTTCCACTTTCTGTACCCCTACTGGCTGCTGGCGCTGCCAGCGCTCATCGCGCTCGCGGTGTGGCTCGCTCGCCGCCGTGGCCGCGACGGGGCGTGGCCGCGCCTGTTGGATGGCGAGCTGCTGTCGCTCCTGCGGCTGAGCGACGGCGGCGCCGGACGCTCGCCCTGGCCGCTCATCGGGCTCGCCTGGATGCTCGCCGTCGTCGCGCTCGCCGGCCCCACCTGGCAGCGCCAGATCACTCCCGCCTACCGCGCGCCGGCCGCCTGGATAGTGGCGCTCGAAGTATCGCCCTCGATGGACGCCGCGGACGTTGCGCCTAGCCGGATGGTGCGCGCGCGCTACGCGGTCGACGATCTGTTGTCTGCGGCGCAGGACGCACGCGTGGGTCTCATTGTGTTCGCCGGAGACGCCTACACGGTGGCGCCGCTCACCAGCGATGTGACTACGATCCGCAATCTCGCACAGCCGCTGGCTCCAAGCCTGATGCCGGAGTCCGGCAACCGGCTGGCGCCCGGCCTCGAGGAGGCCTTGCACCTGCTGCAGGCCTCGCCTGGAAGAGATCGTCAGGTCATCGTGCTGACCGACGGATTCACGGATCCCGCGCAGGCTCTCATCGCGGCGCAGCAGTTACACCGTCACGGAGTCGACGTGAACGTTGTCGGCGTGGGCACAGAGAGCGGTGCACCGGAGCCGGACGGCAACGGGGGCTTCGTTCGCGGTGCGAGCGGTCAGGTTGTACTGACGCGCCTCGACGCCGGGCTCCTGCAGCGGGTTGCGACCGCTGGCGGCGGCCGTTTCGTGCCATTGAGCGCCCTGCCGCAGCTGACCGCGGAACTGCACGCAGCCGGCTCTCGCAAGATGAGTTCCGGCGTCGCCGCACACGTGAAGCTGGCGAGCTGGCTCAACGACGGCGTGTGGCTCCTGCCCGCGCTCCTTCTCCTGGCCGCGCTGATTGCCCGCCGAGGCTGGGTATGAGGAAGTCGCGAGTCAGGATACGGGCCGCCGCGCAACTCTGCTGCCTCGCGCTCATGAGCGAGACGGCGTTCGCCGCCACCGCATCGAGCGCCTGGTCGAGCCTCTGGCGCACACCGGACCAGCAAGGTCAGGCGTTGCTCGATGCCGGACAACCGGCACAGGCCGCGGCGCGCTTCCAGGATCCGAGGCGACGCGCCTACGCCGATCTGCAGGCAGGTGGTTACGCGGGAGCGGCGAAGCTCCTCGCTCCTTTTACCGACGCGCAGTCCGAATACAACCGTGGCAACGCGCTCGCCAGATCCGGGCAGCTGCAGGCGGCGCTCGCGACGTACAATGCAGCGCTGAAGCAGGCTCCGGCCGACAAAGACATCCGCCACAACCGTGATCTGGTGGCGCGCGCACTGCGGAAACAACAGCAGCAGCAGCAATCACCGCGGTCGTCCTCGCGGAATGGCCAGCAAAACAACCAGGCTGGCGGCTCGCAAGGACAGCGGCAGCAACAGTCCGGGGCCGGCCGGCAGAATTCATCAGGATCACAACAGCCTGGCGGCCCATCACAACAGTCGCGCGCCGGCGGCTCACAGTCGACCAAAGACGGTCGGGAGGCCTCCAGCGGCTCGCAGGCCGGCGCCAATCAGCCGGATACCTCCGCACAGGCACAGCGCGACGCGGCCGCCGCCGCGGCTCAGGCTCGTGCGCAGCAACAACGGGGCGCGACCGCCAAGGCAGCGCCAGGGCAGGACTCTGGTCGCGACGGGAAGGCCCCCGGTAGCGACAGTTTGCAGACGGGTGGCAACCAGACACCGAAGCAGCAGCCCGAGAGCGAGCGGCAAATGGCGCTCGATCAATGGCTGCGGCAGATCCCCGATAGCCCCGCCGGCCTGCTGCAGCGCAAGTTCCTCATCGAGCACATGATCCGGCAGCAGGACGGCGGCAACCCGCCGGAGGACTCACAATGAGAGCTCGGAGGGCCGGCATCCTGCTGCTGTCGCTTGTCGGCTGCGCGGCGGCCGCCGGGGCTCTCGCGGCCGTGAAGGCGTCACTCGATGTGTCCGAGATCACTTCCGGCGAAACGGTGCAGCTGACCTTGGAGCATGACGGCCAGACCAGCGGTCAGCCCGATGTCACTGCGTTACAGCAGGACTTCGACATCCTCGGCACCAGCAGCAGCACAGTCTTTCAGCTCGGCACCGGCGGCGCCTCCGAAAAGACGCAGGTCGTCCTGACATTGGCTCCGAAGGTCTCCGGGCACCTGACGATTCCGCCGCTCTCGTGGAGCGGCGAGCAAACCCGGCCACTCTCACTCGAGGTGGTCGGACCGGGACGCGCCGGGCAGTCGGGCGCGGCGGGTGCGCCAACCGCGGCTGCGGTATTCATGGAATCCAGTGCGTCGCCGCAGCAACCTTACGTGGAGGGTGCTGTCCAGGTGACCGTCCGTCTCTTCATGGCCGAGCCCCTCTATCATGCCGAGCTCGAGCTGCCGGAGAGCAGCGATGTAGTCGTGAAGCGCCTCGGCTCGGATGCGAGCAGCGAAGCCGAGCGCAACGGCCAGAACTATCAGGTCGTCACCCGGCAATACCTGCTCTTTCCCCTGCACAGCGGCAAGCTGACTCTGCGCGGCCCGGTTCTCGAGGCGGACGTCGCCGTCCAGCAGCCCTCGTCGATGTACGGTCGCGATCCGTTCGCCGGCTTCTACGGTGGGCCTGCGTTCGGCGGCTTGCAGACCGTTCGCCCCGTGCGCCTACAAGGCAATCCGATCGTACTGTCAGTGCAGCCTCGTCCGCCCGAGGCCGTCGGCAATTACTGGCTCCCGGCCCGTCGGGTCACGCTCGATGCCGCCTGGAACCCGACGAAGCTCAGCGCGCCGACCGGCGAGCCGGTGACCCTCGATGTCGATATGCGGGCGATCGGACTTGCCGCGGCGCAGCTTCCCGACGTGTCGTCGCTGTTGAATCTTCCGTCCAAGCTCAAGGCGTACCCGGACCAACCGAAACTGGACGACTCGATACAGGACGGAAAGTTGGTCGGCAGTCGCGATCAGACCATTGCCCTGATCGCCGACTCGCCCGGGCAGTACACGATTCCGGCGCTCACGGTCAGATGGTGGGACACCCAAGCCAACCAACCTCGGACGGCGACATTGCCCGCGCGCACCTTGACCATCCTTCCCGCGGCCGGCAGCACGGCAGCGTCCGCCGCCGCACCTACGCCCGCGGCGCAGCCGTCACCGGCGCCGATTGCGCCCCGACATGCGACGCCCCCACCCGCTGAACAGACACAGGCGCCAGCCCATTCTCCTTCCGAGTGGGAATGGATCAGTATCGGCCTGGCCGTGGTTTGGCTCGCGACTCTGGGAGCATGGTTCTGGTCACGCCGGCCACGCGCCGCGGGCCGGCCCAACCCCGCCCCTATAGCGCCCGGCCCGCGCCAACTCCGGCCCGACCCCACGAAAGAGCGCGCCGCTTTTCGCGCCGCGTGCCAGGCCAACAGCCCCCAAGCTGCGAGAGCGCACCTGCTGGCCTGGGCGGCCGCGCTCTGGGGGAGTGCTCCGACAGGCGTCAACGCCATCGGCGCCCGGGTCGGCGATCCCGCTGTCGATGAGCTGCTTCGGGATCTCGACCGCGCCTGCTACGCCGGCGGGGAGTGGCAAGGCGAGCGCCTCGCCGCCGCACTCACGGAGCTGCCCCCGCCCCCTGGCAAGGGATCACACCCACGCGACGGCCTCGCGCCGCTCTACCCCTGAAAACCGCACAGTCGCATTTCTGAACAAACGCGCAGGCAAATCGCGTTGCCTCGCTACACCCCCACTGACATCCTGCCGCCGTGACTGAGGACGGCGGGAGCGGTAGACTCGTGCGACCCAAGCTGCAAAGCCATGCCATGGTTGAATCCATCTCCTCTCATCGCCGGATCACCGTCGCCGAATACTACGACATGGCGCGGACCGGTCTGATCGAGCCGGACGCCAGAGTGGAGCTGATCGAGGGAGACGTCGTTCGCATGGCACCGATTGGGGATCGGCATGGCAGCGCCGTGGAGGAGCTTGATGAGCTGCTCCACCAGGCCGTAACCGGCCGCGCGCGGGTCCGCTGTCAGATGCCAGTGCGGCTCGGCGATTATTCGGAGCCGGAGCCCGACTTCGTGGTCATGAGGGCGAGGACCGGCCACAACGATCGCGCGCATCCGTCAGCTGCCGACGTCTTTCTGATCGTCGAAATCAGCGATTCAACTTTGCGTTACGATCTCGATGTCAAGGTCCCGCTGTACGCGCGACACGGCGTATCCGAAGTATGGGTGATCGATCTGAAGCATCACAAGCTGCATCTCTATCGGTCGCCTGTCGACGACTGCTATGAGCACGTAACCTCTGTAGCGGACGGCGGCCTCACCGCTATTCCCGGCGTCAGCGGCGCGACGGTTGACTTGTCAGGGATCCTCAGCGGCTAGGCCCTCACATCTCAGTTAGCCGGAAGGCCCGAAGCCCCCGCCACCGGGAGTCTCAATGATGAACACATCCCCCGGGGCCATCTCCACGGCCTGAGTTGCTGCGAGGGGCTCGATCGTTCCTGACACCCGGCGGACCTCATTCTTGCCGAGCCGCCCCGTCTCACCTCCCTGCAAGCCGAAGGGCGGCACCCGGCGCCGGTTCGAGAGAATCGCCGCGGTCATGGGTAGTCTGAAACGGATGTGACGGACGACACCGTCGCCCCCGTGATGACGGCCCTTGCCTCCAGACCCCTTGCGGATCTCGAAGCGATCCAAGAGCACCGGGAAACGGCACTCCAGCACTTCCGGATCCGTCATCAGGCTGTTGGTTGCATGAGTATGGACGGCGTCGGTGCCATCAAAATCAGGCCCCGCGCCCGAGCCGCCGCAGATGGTTTCGTAGTACTGGTGCTCACCGTCGCCGAAGGTGAAATTGTTCATCGTGCCCTGCGCGGCGGCGAGGACGCCCAAGGCCCCATAGAGAGCGTCGATGATCGTCTGGCTGGTTTCGACGTTGCCGGCGACGACGGCGGCAGGGTAACGGGGGCTGAGCATCGACCCTTCCGGAATGACGATCTCGAGCGGAAGCAGACAGCCGTCGTTCATCGGGATGTCGTCGTCGACGAGAGTGCGGAAGACGTAAAGGACGGCGGCGCGCGAGATGGCCGGCGGCGCATTGAAGTTATTCGGGCGCTGCGGGCTCGTGCCGCTGAAATCGATGGTCGCGCGCCGGGATACGCGATCGATGGTGATGCGAGCCCGGATCACGGACCCGTCATCCATCTCATACGCGAACTCCCCGTCACGCAGCACGTCGAGGACGCGACGAACCGCCTCCGCGGCATGATCCTGCACGTGCCGCATGTATGCATTCACCACCGATAGCCCGAACTGACGGACCATTCGCCGCAGCTCCTCCGCACCCTTGGCGCAGGACGCGACCTGGGCCTTCAGATCGGCGATGTTCTGCTCGGGATTGCGCGAGGGATAAGGGCCGCCACGCAACAGCGCGAGAGTCTGCGCCTCGCAGAAGCGGCCGGCATCGACCAGCAGGAAGTTGTCGATGAGCACACCCTCCTCCGTGATGGTGCGGCTGCCCGGCGGCATAGAGCCGGGCGTGATGCCACCGATGTCGGCATGATGTCCGCGTGAGGCGACATAGAAGAGCGGCTGAGCCGCGCTCGTTGCCGCAACTTCGGCCTCCCCATCGAACACAGGCATGATGACTGTGATATCCGGAAGGTGCGTGCCGCCGTTGTAAGGGGCATTGAGCGCATAGACGTCTCCCGCGAGCATTCCACGTCCGTCGACGCCGCGTTGTCGCGCAGCGATGACGACCTTGACGCTCTCCCCCATCGAGCCGAGGTGAATCGGCATGTGGGGCGCGTTCGCGATCAGCGCACCATCGCGGTCGAACACGGCGCAGGAGTAATCCAGCCGTTCCTTGATGTTGACCGAGCGCGAGGTGCTCTGCAGTGCAACGCCCATCTGCTCCGCGATCGACATGTAGAGATTACCGAACACTTCGAGCATGACCGGGTCGGCGTCCGTCCCGACTGCGGGCCGCCGCGGCAATGCCTGCACGCGCTCCAGGATGAGATTCTCGAGGCGATCGACGCTCGCACGCCAACCCGGTTCCACCACGGTGGTGGCTGCAGCCTCGATAATGACCGCGGGGCCCGCGATCGCATGTCCGTACTTCAAGTCATCCCGGGAGTAGATCGGCGTCTCGGCCGCCGCGACGCCGAACCAGATTGCTCGTCGAGCACGGATCGGGGGCGGCGAGACCGCTTCGACGGGAGCGCTCCGAGACTCGCTCGGTACGTCGCCGGCGCCTATGACCTCGGCGGAGACCGCCTCGACGATCAATACGCCACCGGGCACATCGAACCCGAATCGGGCGTGGTGTGCGGCGGCGAACGCCGCCGCGGTCGCACGGATCTCACCAAAGGGAATCACCAGCGCGAGATCCGTGCCCTGGTACTTCACGTGCAGCCGCCGCAGCACGGTGATGTCGGATAAGGCCACGCCTTGGGCGGTCATCTCCGCCACACCCTCGCGCTCGAGCTCGACGAGGACACGCTGCAACTCCGGTCGCAGCGCATTTGCGAGCGGCGCCTCGATCGCCCTTTGCTTGATCAGCCGCAGGTCCGCGAGTCCCATGCCGTAAGCCGACAGCACACCGGCCAGGCGGTGGATGAGGATCCGGCGCATCCCCAGGGCGTCAGCCACCAGACAGGCATGCTGCCCGCCCGCCCCTCCAAAGCACGCCAGCGTGTACGCCGTGACGTCGTGACCCCGTTGGATCGAGATCTGCTTGATCGCATTCGCCATGCTCTCCACGGCGATGCGCAGGAAGCCGTGCGCGAGCTCCTGCGGCGATCTTCGCCCTCCAGCGGCGTGCGCGACCTCTGCCGCCATGGCATCGAATTGCATCGCCACCGCTGCGAGATCGAGCGGGGCATCGCCGCTCGGGCCAAAGACGCGGGGGAAGAAGTCGGCCTGGAGGCGCCCCAACATGACGTTGCAATCCGTGACCGTCAGCGGGCCGCCGCGACGATAACATGCCGGCCCGGGGATGGCGCCCGCTGACTCCGGTCCGACACGCAGCCGGATGCCGTCGAAGCGGCAGATTGAGCCGCCGCCCGCTGCCACCGTATGAATGTGCATCATGGGTGCCCGGATCCGCACGCCCGCGACGACCGTCTCGAAGGTGCGTTCCAGCTCACCGTCATAATGCCAGACGTCGGTAGACGTACCGCCCATGTCGAATCCGATCACGCGCTCCATGCCGGCTTCCGTGGCCGTGCGTACCATACCGACGATCCCGCCGGCAGGTCCGGAGAGAATCGCGTCCTTGCCGTGAAATCTGCGGGCCTGCACGAGGCCGCCATTCGACTGCATGAAAAGCAGCCGTACGCTTTCTCCCAGCTCGCCGCCCACCTGATCGACGTACTTGCGCAGCACCGGAGAGAGGTAGGCGTCGACCACGGTCGTGTCACCTCGCCCCACGAGCTTGATGAGAGGGCTGACCTCGTGACTGACTGATACCTGAGTGAAGCCGATCTCGCGGGCAAGCTGCGCCAACGCGTGCTCATGCTGTGGGAAGCGATAACCATGCACGAAGACGATCGCGATCGCGCGGATACCATCCTCGAAGGCTCGTACCAAGTCCGCGCGCGCCTCGTCCAGTCGGATGGAAGTCAGGGTCTCGCCCTGGGCTGTGAGGCGCTCCTGGACTTCCAGAACACGCTCGTACAGCAGCTCCGGCAGCACGATATGTCGGTCGAAGAGCCGCGGTCGGTTCTGATATCCGATCCGTAACGCGTCGCCGAATCCGGCCGTGATGGCGAGCAGCGTGCGCGCGCCGCGCCGCTCGAGCAGTGCGTTCGTCGCCACGGTCGTTCCCATCTTGACCGCCGTTATGGCATCGGACGGGATCGGCGCGCCGTTCTGCAGCCCGAGAATCCGGCGAATCCCCTCCACGGCGGCGTCCGAATACAGGTCGGGGCTCTCGGATAACAGCTTCTGCGTGCGCAGGCTGCCGTCGGGCGCCCGTGCGACGATGTCCGTGAAGGTGCCACCCCGATCGATCCAGAACTGCCAGCCTGCGCCGCTCATTCTTACAGCGTCTGTCAGTGACCCGGGTCCTTGCCGCGCCGTTGATCCTGTAGCCACTCGTCGATGACCTGATCGAGGACGGTGAGCGGCAGGGCGCCGTGCCGCAGCACCGCGGCATGGAAGGCCTTGATATCGAACCGCGATCCCAGCTCACGCTCGGCCTTCTGCCGCAGGCGCTGGATGTCCATCTCACCGATCATGTAGGCCAGCGCCTGCCCGGGCCACGCGATGTAACGGTCGACTTCCGTGTTGATGTTCTGCTCGCTGAGGGCGCTGTTCTCCTCGAAATAACGCACCGCCTGCGCGCGCGTCCAACCTTGGGAGTGGATACCCGTGTCCACGACCAGCCTCACAGCCCGCCACATCTGGAAATCGAGGTAGCCGAACCTGGAATAGGCGTCGTCGTAGAGACCCATCTCATCGCAGAGCGTCTCCGTGTAGAGCGCCCAACCCTCGCCGTAGGAGCTGTAATAGTCGAAGCGGCGGAAGTCCGGGATATTTTTCTGCTCCATCGCGATCGGGATCTGCAGCTGATGGCCGGGACGGCCCTCGTGACAGACCAGCACCTGGATCTCGTACTTCGGCCGGCTCTCCGGCTTGTAGAGGTTGACCGACACGTAACCGGCGACGCTGCCATCGCCGGCGGGCGGATCCGAGTAGGCGGGGTAGGTGTCAGGGGCGAGTGATGCGGGAATCGGACGGACGCCGTACGGGACCCGTGGCAGGATCCAGATGGGGAACTCGTTCACGAGCAGCGGATCCACACGCTTGGCGGCGGCGCTGTAGGCTTCCAGAAGCTGCTTCGGGTCCTTGTAGTAGAAGCGCGGGTCGGTGCGCAGGTAACGCACGAAGCTCTGGTAGCTGCCCTTGAAGCCGATCTGCCTGAAGACCTGCTCCATCTGCGCGTGGATCTGCGCGACCTTGCGCAATCCCATGGCGTGTATCTGCTCGGGTGTCAGGTCGGTGGTGGTGTACTGCCGCACCTGGAATGCGTAGTAGGCGTTGCCGTTGGGCAGCGCCTGGGCCGCGAGGCTGGTGCGGCAGTGCGGCAGGTACTCATGGTCGAAGTACTGCTCGAATTCACGATACGCCGGCGTCACCTCACCCACGATCGCCGCCTTGGCCGCGGCGCGCAAACGTGCCTGCTCGGCCGCGGGAATGATGTCCGGCATCTTCTCGAAGGGCTCATAGAACGGGCTCGCGGCAGGATCAGCCACGACATAGGCGGCGATCTGGTGCGGCACGCGCATCATCACCACCTGCGGCTCCGTCATGCCCCGCGCAACGCCCGCCTTCAGCAGCGCGATCGTCTCGTCCATGTAGGGCTTGAAGGTCTGCAGCCGCTGCAGGTAGTGGCGGTAGTCAGTCTCGTTCTGGAAGCGTAATGACTCCGTCAAAGTCCTCAGGGTCTGGATACCGGCCAGCTCGGTCACCGGCATCAACTGGTCCTCGAGTCCGTAATCCTCCCCTCGCATCCGGTAGCGATACTCGAGCAGCTCGTAGCTGATCCGGTCCTCGCCGCGGAGGGAATTGCGGTCAATGGCCGCAAGATCCTTGAGCGCCTGGATGTCCTCCTGGTGCTGCCGGGTGAGTGCGGCAAGGCTCACATCCGGCCAGAGGCCATCATATTGGTGGAAGCCGTCCGCGGAAGCGTCCAGCGGGTCTTCGCGCATCTCCCGCTGCCATTGCGATTGCATCAGGGCGTGCAGGGCGGTTGCCGCGGCGCTCGGAGACGCAGCGGCGGTTGCCGCAGCGGCGATTGTCGGCAGGCCGGCGGCACCGGCGAACAGGAGGACAGTCAGGAGCAGGCTGGCTCGCGCGACTCGGATCATGGCCGGATTCCTCGATCTGCCGCGACTCGCGGCACGCAGGCGGCAGAAGCTACCACGGGGCGTCAGCGGTGCCGCCCTCTCCGTCGCCTGCCTCTCTCGGCTGGCCGCGCGCTAAGCCCGGGTCTTTTCCGGCAGAGCCACGCTCAGCTCGAGGACCTCGTGCCCCTCGTCCTTGCCGAGGTTGATCTGGACGGCCTCCGGATCGACGTTGACGTACTTGTGGATCACCTGCAGCAGCTCGCGCCTGAGCAGAGGCAGGTAATCCGGACTGCCCCGTGCGCTGCGCTCCTGCGCGACGATGATGCGCAGGCGCTCCTTGGCGACGCTGGCCGACGAAGGCGTGCGGCGAAATAGAGCAAGCAACCCCACGTCAGCCTCCGAACATCCGGGCGAAGAAGCCTCTCTTCGGCTCTTCCAGGAACCGCATCGGCAACTCCTCGCCGAGCAGACGCGCCACGGCATCATCGTAGGCGAGCGAAGCGTTGCTCTCATCATTGAGAATCACTGGAACGCCCGCATTGGACGCGGCCAGGACGTCCGGGGACTCCGGCACCACGCCAATCACATCGAGGCCCAGGATCTCTTTCACGTCATCCACGCTCATCATCTCTCCGCTCGCGACTCGCTTCGGGTTGTATCGCGTCAGCAGAAGATGTTCCTTGACGCCGCCGTTACCCCGCTCTGCACGCTGCGTCTTGCTGGCGAGGAGGCCCAGGATCCGATCGGAGTCGCGAACCGAAGAGACTTCGGGATTCACGACCACCACCGCGCGATCTGCGTAGTACATCGCCAGGTGCGCGCCTTTCTCGATTCCGGCGGGGGAATCGCAGACGATGTAGTCAAAGCCGTCGGCAACCAGCTCATCGAGCACACGTCTGACGCCCTCTGGGGTCAGCGCATCCTTGTCGCGCGTCTGCGAAGCAGCGAGCACGTGCAGGGTCTCGAGGCGCTTGTCCTTGATCAGTGCCTGCTTCAGCGTGCAGTCGCCCTGGATGACGTTGACGAAGTCATACACGACCCGGCGCTCACACCCCATGATGAGGTCGAGATTGCGCAGCCCGATGTCGAAGTCGATCACCGCCACGCGCTTGCCGCGGCGGGCGAGGCCGCAGGCCACACTAGCCGAGGTCGTCGTCTTGCCGACGCCGCCCTTGCCTGAAGTCACCACAATGATCTCGGTCAATATCGCCTCCTCACCGCAATTTCAACCGCCAATTGGGGCCAAACGCAAATCGTCGCCATCCAGCCACGCCTGCACCGGCTTGCCGGCAAGCTCCGGCGGCAGGGTCTCGAAGACCCGGAACACACCGGCGATCGATACCAGCTCGGCATGGAAATCCTGACAGAACACACGCGCGCTCGTCTCTCCCCGCGCCCCGGCCACGGCGCGGCCGCGCAACGAGCCGTAGATATGCACGCACCCGTCCGCGATCACCTCCGCCCCGGCACCGACGGTCGATGTGACGACAGCATCGCGGCTGCGCGCATACAAGCGCTGTCCGGAGCGCACAGGCTGGTGTTGGATCAGCGCCGGAATGCCGGGCTCGTTGCGCTCCGCTGGCGGCGCCGGCTGCGTCGGCTGCGCTGCATGCACGATCGGTGCGGCCTGAGTCTGCTGCCGGAAAGGCGCGAGCACGGGCAGGTCGAGCGCCGCCGACAGCGATTCCACGCCGGCGGAGCCGCCTACGAGTCCCACCGGTAGCATGCCCGCGCGACGCACCGCGTCCATCACCGCGCGCATCTCTTCGAGCTGCGGATCCCGGCCGAGCGCAGTCAGGTCGAGACACACTCCAGTGCGCTGAAAGAATAGCGGCGCGCTGACCACACGGCCAGTCAGCTCGTCGAGAATGGCGCCCGGATCGGTCGAGCGGATGCGCACCTGCATGAGGCCCACCTGCCCAAAACGTAAGTCGACGGCCGGCGCTGTTGCGGCGGCATTCAATGGCTGCGTCATCATCGGTATTTGACGACCCGTCAGAACGCTTGCTTGATATGTACTGCGCCCGTAATCCGGCATAGCACGACCGTAACGCGTGCCGCGCGCCCGAATGCAATGCGGGATGGACGCGGAGTGTACCGGCTTAAGTTCTTCGCCGCACGCCTCTGACAGGCTCCGCCTCGAGGGGATTCTCCGGCCAGTGATGCTTGGGGTAGCGGCCCCGCATGTCCTTGCGCACCTCGGCATAGGCGCCACGCCAGAAACTCGCCAGATCGCGCGTCACTTGCACCGGCCGCTGCGCCGGCGACAGCAGCTTGAAGGTGACGGGCACCCGGCCGCCGCCTATCCGAGGCGTCGTCTCGAGGCCGAAGACCTCCTGCAGGCGGACGGATACCGCAGGCGCGCTCTCGTCCGTGTAATCTATGTGGATCCGCGAACCGCTCGGCACCGGCAGATGCGTGGGCGCGAGCTCATCGAGCTCCCGCCGCTCGTCCCAACCCAGCCGCGCCAGCAGCGCATCGAGCAGCGGGATCCGGTCGAGGTGCCCGCGGCGAGTGATTCCGTCCAGCCAGGGCGCGAGCCAGTCGCCGATGGATGCCGCGAGAGCCCCGTCGGCAAGGTCCGGCCACCGCTCATAGTCACGCCCCAGCCGCCGCACGAAGGCGACACGCGCCTGCAGATCGCGCGCTTCGCGGCCCCAGGGCAGGGACTCGATTCCGAGCTGGCAGATGCCTTCCAGCATGGCGGTTCGCGCCTCCTCGCGTGGCACCTCGGGCAGGGCGCTCTCCTCCAGGACGAGGCCGTCAAGCCGTAGGACCCGCCGGGCAAGGACCGCTTGCTCGCGCGCGTTCCACTCGACGGAGTCGCTGCGCACCAGCCGCGAGGCCAGGTGCGCGTCGATGTCCTCACGACTGAGCGGCGCGGCGAGGCGGATACGCGCATCCCGCTCGCGGTCGTCGAGATCGACCGCAACGATGAGCTCGTGGCGCGCGAGCGCCTGCGGCTCGCTGAAGTGCGCACCCCGCCCGTTGGTGAGCGTGAAGCGTCCTTCGCCGCCAGCTCTCCGCCGCCCAATGCGATCAGGGAAGGCGAGCGCGAGCAGTCCCCCGGCGGAGCCGCCCTTCCCGGCAGGACTGGGATGGGAATCGGCGGTCGTGCCGAGCTGGCGCAGCAGATCGCGTGCACTGCGCCGGGCTCTGTGCAAAGCCGCTCGATCCGTCCCGCCTGACTCGCTCTCCCCCCGTAAGGCCTCGATGCGGCCGCGAACGTCGGCATCCCGCGCTGCCACCGTTCCGCGCAGGAGATCCCGCTCCGACAGCAGCGCCGCGAGATCGGCGGCGAGCGGCAGGGAGCCCGTCTGCCTCGCGCACAGCAGCATATGCGCCAGCCGTGGGTGCACACCGAGTCGCGTCATCTCGCGCCCGTGCGCTGTGATGCGTCCGCCGGCATCGAGAGCGCCCAGACGCTCGAGCAGGTCGCGCGCGCTCGCCAGCATGGGGGCAGGCGGCGGATCGAGCCATCTGAGCGCTGCCGCGTCACGGACTCCCCAACCGGCAAGCTCCAGCGCCAGCGGCGTCAGATCCGCCTCGACGATCTCGGCGGGGCTGAACGGGGCGAGACTGCGCTGCGCCCCCTCGCTCCACGCGCGATAGCACACCCCCGCCTCCACCCGGCCCGCCCGGCCCTGTCTCTGCTCCGCCGAAGCGCGCGAGATGCGTTCCGTCTCGAGGCGGCTCATGCCCGTCGCCGGATCGAAGCGCAGGCGGCGAACGAGCCCCGAGTCCACGACCACCCGCACCCCGGGGATGGTGAGACTCGTCTCGGCGATGTTGGTCGCCAGCACGACGCGGCGAGATCCCGGGCGGCCGGGGGTGAGCGCCGTCTCCTGCTCCTCACTCGAGAGCTCGCCATAGAGCGGCAGCAACAGCGGCCGCCCGGCGCTGCCGGATGCCGCCGCCGAGCTCTCGAGCAGCGCGCGGACCCGATGAATCTCCCGCGCTCCCGGAAGAAACACGAGTACATCGCCCTGCTCCTCCTCCAATGCAAGCCGGACGATTCTCGCCGTCACCGCCTCCGGCGACTCCTGCGTCCCGCGACCCGCCCCCATGTCAGGCAGCGGCGGGGCTCCCTTGCCGACGTATCGCGTCGCCACCGGGAAGGACCTGCCGTGAGTCGTGATCACCGGCGCATCTCCGAGCAACCGTGACACCGCGGCTCCCTCCAGAGTTGCCGACATGACTAGAATCTTGAGCTCAGGCGCCACGTTCTCGCGCGCATCCAGCGCGAGCGCCAGTCCGAGATCAGCCTGCAGACTCCTCTCGTGATACTCGTCGAACAAGACAGCGGCAACACCTTCGAGTGCCGGGTCCGACTGCAGCATTCGTGTCAGCACGCCTTCCGTCACGACTTCAATGCGCGTATCCCGCGACACCCGCGTATCGAGACGCATCCGATATCCAACGGTGCGGCCGACTGCCTCCCCCAAGGTTTCTGACATACGCGCGGCCACCGCGCGTGCAGCCAGCCGTCGCGGCTCCAGCATCAAAATGCGTTTGCCCGCCGCCCAGCTCTCCTGCAAAAGCACCAGCGGCACGACAGTGCTCTTCCCCGCCCCCGGGGGAGCTCTAAGCACCACCGACGAACATTCCTGAAGCACCCGCCGCAACTGCGGCAGTGCCTCATCTATGGGTAGTCCCGAATGTACGAGAGAGCGGCAGCTCCTATCCACTGGATCACGCCTTCACATCCGCCAGCTGTAATAAGCAAAGAGCAGCCACCCCAAGATGAGCCCCGCCCCGCCACAAGGTGTCGCGAGCTCGATCCAGCGCGATGTCGCTCCCAGGCTCAGCGCGTAAAGGCTGCCGCAAAAAAGCACGATTCCGAAAAAGAGCGACCGCGGCGCGCCGGCGAACCCCTGGAGCGACAGCCGCTCGACCGCCGGCAGATTGTCCGGATGGTACCCCCTGAGCACCAGGCCCATGAGCAGCAACCCCAGGGACTGGTAGAACTGATACCGCACGGCAGTCTCGTAGATGTCGAGTCTGCTCGCGCTCAAACGACCCGCCAACAGGTGAGCGCCCAACGCCCCGGCAAAGGTTGCCAGAGCCAGCAACACGCCTGCAGCCGGAAGCACCCATCGACCATAGAAGCCTGTCATCATGCCCCTCGAGTCAGCGGAATGTCCGCCGACATTCCGCAGATGGCTGTTAGCCTCTTTGATGGCTTTGTCGACCAGCCGGACACCGCTCGACCGCAACCGCCCCTGGCGATTGAGCGCACGATGGTAATGCAGAACCGCCGGACGCGCATACGTACCCCGCGGAATCCGCTTCGCCAGGTTGGTGGGAAAGTTGTACTCCACCGGCAATTCCTGAAACGGCAGACCCAGCTTCAGCATCGCAAACGCCCAGCTCACCTGGTCGATATGGTTGACCCACTGCTCGAGAAGGTGACGGTGCTCGGTCAGTGTGATGGCATAGCCGAGCCACGCCTCACCCAGAGATTGCATGAACTGCCGCGGAATCAGCAGCATGCCGCCATTGCAGTTCAGCGCGTACGTGCTTGCCGAGGGACAGCAGCTCGGCGCGGCCAGCGCCGGCTGTTGCGGCACACCCAGGAACTCTCGAATCCGCTCCAGCACCGCGAGCGGCGGATTCTCCTGATCGACGCGTCTGGCGAGAACGAACTCCGCCGTCGCGACCTCATCCAGCGGTCTGGTGATCACCACATCCGTGTCGCAGGCGACGAGCACATCGAAGTCCTCGGCAGCCAGCGTGAAGAGCTGATTGATCTTGTTGCAGTAGGCGCCGTCCGGCCCGAGAGGCAGTTCGAGCGCGCGTATGCCGAATTCCGCCGCGAGCCGCTTGCCGACCTCACCGCTGCGCGCCGTGACCTGCGCCACGACATCGGTTGGGCTGATGCCGGCCCCCAGTATCGTCCGCAGAAATATCCGGCTCTCGAGGATGAAGCGCGAATGCCCGTCGATGACGAAGCTGTATCTGAGTCGCATGCGGCGGGGAACGCCCCTCTAGGAGCCCGACGGCCCGTTCCGATCCAGTGCCCCCAACAGCGGCCGGATGAGATCGAGCGGCAAAGGGAAGATGATCAGCGACGATTTGTCGTGCGAGATGTCGGCCAGAGTCTGCAGATACCGCAGCTGCAGCGCGCTGCCATGCTGGCCCAGGACCTGCGCCGCCTCGGTCAGCGCCCGCGCGGCCTGCTTCTCGCCCTCGGCATTGATCACCTTGGCGCGACGATTGCGCTCGGCTTCCGCCTGTCGGGCCATGGCGCGGATCATGCTTTCGTCGAGGTCGACGTCCTTCAGCTCCACGTTCGCAACCTTGATACCCCAGGCCTCGGTGTTCTGATCGAGGATGCGCTGGATGTCGATGTTCAGCTTGTCACGCTGGGAGAGCAGATCATCCATCTCATGCTGACCCAGCACGGAGCGCAACGTCGTCTGCGCCACCTGGCTCGTGGCCTCCCAGGCGTTGGCCACCTGGATGATCGCCTTGCCGGGATCGACGACGCGGAAGTAGACCACCGCATTCACCTTGACCGACACGTTGTCGCGGGTGATCACATCCTGCTTGGGCACGTTGAGCACGATGACCCGCAGGTCCACCTTTTTCATTCTCTGCATGATGGGCCAGATCAGGATGATCCCCGGCCCCTTGATGCCCGTGAAACGCCCGAGCGTGAACATCACCGCCCGCTCGTATTCATTCAGCACGTTTATGGCGCTGAACACCAGCAGCGCGATGATGACGACAATGACGAGGACAGCGTAGGACATGAGCATCTCCGGGCGAAACCGGCCGTTTATGCCAACGGCTCAACCCACAATGTTAGACCTTCCACCTTCATGACGCGCGCCGTCTGTCCGGCCTTCAGGGGCGCCGCGCTGCACGCGTTCCACAGCTCGCCGCCATAGCGGACACGCCCGCGCGCCGTGAAATCTTCCACCGCCTCGACCACGGCGCCGAGCATCGCCTGCGTGCCGGTCACGACCGGGCTGCGCCTGGCGTGAGTGGCAAGATACACGATCCCGAGAATCACGAGCCCACCCACGGTGGCAAGCCCCCCAATGAGGGGTAGCGCCACCTCGATGCCCGAGGCCCCCGAGAAGAGGATGAGCGAGCCCACGATGAAGGCGATCAGGCCGCCGACGCCGAGTGACCCGTAGGCCGGAAAGAAGAACTCCGCGGCCATCATGCCGGCGCCGACGATGAGCAACGCCAGCCCCGCGAAATTGGTCGGCAGCAGCTGAAAAGCAAAGAGTGCCACCAGGAGCGAGACGACACCGACCACGCCGGGCAGTACCCCGCCCGGATGATAGCCCTCGAAGAGCAGCCCCCAGATGCCGATCAGCAGCAGCCCATAGGCGATCTCGGGATTGGTGATGACGGCGAGCAACCGCATGCGCCAGTCTGGCTTCATCCAGTCGACCTGCACTCCACGAGTGTCGAGGCGCACCGTGCCGTTGCCCACCTTGACCTCACGGCCATTCAACTGCGTCAACAGGCTCGGCAAGTCAGGAGCAATGAAGTCGATGACGTGCTGCTGCAGCGCCTGGTTCGCGGGCAGACTCGCGGCGCCGCGTACCGCCTGCTCGGCCCAATCGGCATTACGGCCGCGCAGCTGCGCCAGACCCCGGATGTAGGCGATCGAGTCGTTGAGGACCTTCTGCTGCTCCGCGCTCTTGGGCGGCGCCGGCTCGGAGCCGCCGATCCCCACGGGCGTGGCAGCACCGAGATTGGTCGCGGGCGCCATCGCCGCGAAGTGGCAGGCATAGAGAATGTAGGTGCCCGCACTGGCCGCCCGCGCCCCGGGCGGCGCGACATAGGCGACGACCGGCACCGATGAGGCGAGAATGCCACTGATGATCTCGCGCATGGAGGTCATGAGGCCCCCTGGCGTGTCGATCTCCAGGATCACGAACGGACTGCCGCGCTGCTGCGCCACTTCGAGACCGTGCCGGATGTAAAGCGCCGTCGCCGGCCCGATGGCGCCGCCAATTTCGAGCCCCAACGCCGGCGTCTTGTCGACGGACGATGCCGCCTCACGAGCCATGACCGCCGACGTCAGAACAGCCAGGGCCATCAGGACTCCCAGGGCGCCTGTCGTCGCGGCACGAATCGATGTCGGCCTCGTCATGGACGGTCTCGGTTACTTCCTGCGCGCGCTCCGCGGGTTGCGCGGCAAGCCGGTGTGCTGGGTACGGAACGACTGCCGCGGACCGCTTGCCCGCTGCCCCTCGGCCTTCTCCCCGGTGGCCGCCGGCTGGTACGCGGGCACGAGCTGATGCCTGCCGTTGCCGATGAGATCGACGCGGCCCATGCGCCGCAGCGCCTCACGCAGCACTGGCCAGTTGTTGGGATCATGGTAGCGCAGGAACGCCTTGTGCAGGCGCCGCACCTTCAGGCCCTTCGGCACGCGCACCTCGCCGCCGCCGCGGCTCAGGCGTTTCAGCGGGTTCTTCCCGGAATGGTACATGGCGGTCGCCGTCGCCATGGGCGCTGGCAGGAAGGCCTGCACCTGGTCGGCGCGGAAGCTGTTCTTCTTCAGCCACAATGCGAGCTCGAGCATGTCCTCATCGCTGGTGCCCGGATGGGCCGCGATGAAGTACGGGATCAGGTACTGCTCCTTGCCGGCCTCGCGCGAATAGCGGTCGAAGAGCTCCTTGAAGCGATCGTAGGCGCCGATCCCGGGCTTCATCATCATCGACAGCGGCCCTTCGGCGATCGCCTCCGGGGCGATCTTGAGATAGCCGCCCGTGTGATGTTGCGCCAGCTCCTTCACGTACTCCGGCGACTCGACCGCCAGGTCGTAGCGCACTCCGGAAGCAATCAGCACCTTGCGGATGCCGGGCAGCTCGCGCACCTTGCGGTAAAGATCGATCAGCGGCGCATGATCGGTGTCGAGGTTGGGACAGATACCGGGATACACGCAGGACGGCCGGCGGCAGGCGCTTTCGATCTCGCGGCTGCGGCAGGCGAGTCGGTACATGTTGGCGGTGGGACCGCCGAGGTCGGAGATGACGCCGGTGAAGCCCGGCACCTCGTCCCGGATCGTCTCCACCTCACGGACGATCGAACGCGCCGAGCGGCTCTGGATGATGCGCCCTTCGTGCTCGGTGATGGAGCAGAAGGTGCAGCCGCCGAAGCAGCCGCGTTGGATCGCGACCGAGAAGCGGATCATCTTGTAGGCCGGAATGTTGGCATCGCCGTAGGTCGGGTGCGGCTGGCGGCGGTAGGGGCGCTCGTAGACCCAGTCCATCTCCGCCGTGGTCAGCGGGATCGGCGGCGGGTTGAGCCATAACTCGATGTCGCCGTGACGCTGCACCAGCGCGCGGGCATTACCGGGATTCGCCTCCAGATGCAGGATGCGACTGGCATGCGCATACAACACCGGGTCCGCGGCCACCTGCTCGTAGGCGGGCATGCGGATGACGCTGCGCCCGCGATCGGCGTTCTTCACACGCCGCACGAAGCGCACGATCTTCTCTGTTTCCGCAGCGGCCGGCTGCGCCTGCGCGCGGTCCGAGACTGCTTGCGCGGGCTCCATGGCGTAGGGATCGGCGTGCGGCGCGACAGGTCCCGGCGCGTCGAGGTGCGTCGAGTCGATCTCGATCCAACCGTCGGGGACCGATTTGCGCGCGAGCGCAGTGCCGCGCATGTCCGTGATGTCGCGGATCGACTCCCCGGCCGCGAGGCGGTGGGCGATCTCGCAGATCTGCCGCTCGCCATTGCCGTAGACGAGCAAGTCAGCCTTCGCATCCAGCAGGATCGAGCGGCGCACTTTTTCCGACCAATAGTCGAAATGCGCGATGCGGCGCAATGACGCTTCGATGCCGCCGACGACGATCGGCACATCCTTGAAAGCCTCCCGCGCGCGTTGGGCGTAGACGATCACCGAGCGGTCCGGCCGCTTGCCGCCGATGCCTCCGGGCGTGTAGGCATCGTCGCTGCGCAGCCGGCGATCGGCCGTGTAGCGATTGACCATGGAGTCCATGTTACCGGCGCTGACGCCGAAAAAGAGGTTGGGACGACCCAGAGCGGCGAACGCGTCCGCGCTGTGCCAATCAGGCTGCGCGATGATCCCCACCCTGAAGCCCTGCGCTTCGAGCACTCGCCCGACGATGGCCATGCCGAAGCTCGGATGGTCGACATAGGCATCGCCGGTGACGATGATGATGTCGCAGCTGTCCCAGCCGAGCTGGTCCATCTCGGCGCGAGACATGGGCAGGAAGGGCGCCGTGCCGAAGCGTTCGGCCCAGTGCCTGCGATAGCCGGTGATGTCGCGAGCGGTCTGCATGCGGATTCAGTACAACAGGTACGGCTGCCGCTCGGCGCTCCATGCCGCCTCGTCCTTCGCCGCCAGCGCGTCGAGGTCATCGGGCGTGGCCGCCGGATCGTCGACCCAGCGGCGCAGGAAATCACTGCCGTTGATCACATCGATCGCGAGACGGTCGCGCTCGTACTCATAGGGGAAGTCGCGCCACAGCGGATACTCGGGCGCGAGCAGTCGCAGCGCCTTGAAAGCCAGCGCCATGAGCCGCCACGGGCGGAACGCGTCGTGGTCGTAGTAGATCGGGTCCTCGACGTGGAATTGCACGCCGGCGCAGAGCTTGCCCACGTGCTTGTGGAAGGTGGGCTCGAACCAACAGAGCCGCGGCCGGCAACCGCGCATCCAGCTCGGCGCCAACTCGCGCATGGTGGCGAGCAGCGCGCGGGCATCGAGATCGGGCGCGCCGAAAAGCTCCAGCGGACGCGTGGTGCCGCGCCCTTCCGCGAGGGTCGTTCCTTCCAACATCACCGTACCGGGATAACAGCGCGCCATCCACAGGCTGGGGGCGTTGGGACTCGGGTTGACCCAGGTGCGCCGCCACATCGGCCAGCCGTAGCCCGGCGCGGCGCCGGGCTCCCAGCCGTCGAGCGCGATGACCTGGCAGTCGACATCGAGCTTCAGCGTCGAGACGAACCAGCGCGCCAGCTCCCCGAGCGTCAGTCCGTGTCGCATCGGCATCGGCCCCGGGCCGACGAAACTCTCACAGCCCGGGCGCAACGACAGGCCCTCGACCGGCCGGCCGACGGGATTCGGGCGGTCGAGCACCCACACCGTCTTGTGCCGCTTGGCAGCCTCCTCCAGGACATAACGCAGCGTCGTCACGAAGGTGTAGATGCGGCAACCGAGATCCTGCAGATCGACCAGCAGGTCATCGAAGCTGTCCATCATGTGCTCGGTCGGTCGCCTGACCTCCCCGTAGAGGCTGAACACGGGTATCCCATGCACCGGGTCGATGAAGTCGCCGGACTCCACCATGTTGTCCTGCTTGTCGCCGCGCAGACCGTGCTGGGGTCCGAAAGCGGCTGTCAGTCGGACGTCACCGAGCGCCGCCAGGGCATCCAGGGAATGCACGAGATTGCGCGTGACCGAAGCCGGATGGGCGAGCAGCGCCACCCGCCGCCCCCCAAGGGGCTTGCGGAGCTGCGCCTCCTCGAGCAGGCGATCGATGCCGAACTTCATAGGGGACTGGCAGGTTGACTGGGAAGCTCGAGCGCGAGCGAAAAGCCTTCGGCGTGATGGAAATCCGGCCGCCCGGCCGGGTGGCGCAGCGCCCAGTATGACAGCCTGCCCTCCAGGTCCTCTACTACCATGCTCAAAGCGACCCGCAGCCGTGGCTGGGGCGCATTCGGGCCCTGGGCTGGGGCGAGCATGCCCACGCCCAGCCGCACTTCGGCCTGCAGCTCCAGCCTATCCGTGAGACGCCGCAGCACGAGCCGCGGCGCCGCCTCCAGGGCGGGCGCCATTCCTTGCCGGTAGGAATCGAAGCGATACGCCGCCCATTGGCCGGAAGGCGAGAAATTGAGCTCCAGGTAGCCGGACGAGCCCGGAAAGCCGACGAACGCCTCGAAGCACGTATGCGTCCAAAGCTTATCCGTCCTGCCCGCGTCCGCCACCGGCGGGGGGAGACGAATGAGCCGCGGATCGGCCTCGAGCACGTACTGAAACCGGAGCCCGTCCGGGCCTGCGAGATCTGCGCCGGCAGCCACCCGACGCACACCGTTCTCCAGCATGTCCGGATGCGCCAACAGAGAAAGAAGCGAGGCATCGCCCTTGGCCATGGCGCCATATTAAGGGGGTCCGGTGCGACGGCAACGGTCACCGCTCACAGCGCTTTGAGAACGTCCCATCCCAGATCGAACACGCCGCGCACCACACCCACGACGACTTTGACGCCGGTAGTCGTGATATCGACCACACCACGTATCGCCACGTGCCCTGCCTCTGCGAGGATCCCGTGGGGATGGCGGCGCGCGTAAGTGACGGCGCTCTGCTCGTCGGTCCGCGCGGCAGCCCGCTGCGCGGCGCTGAGCTCCGCGACCGGCACGTCCATCACTTTCACCGACGCCGTCCCGTTGCCGTAGAAGTCCAGCCGCTCGGCGACGGCGGGTGTCGCGTCGATGACGCGGCCGCCATGGAAAGGCCCGCGATCATTGACCATGGCCACGGCCTCGCGGCCGTTGCTCACATTGCGAATTCTGACCCAGGTGCCGAAGGGCAGCGTTTTGTGGGCGATCCGCATCGCACCAGGATCGAAGGGAGCGCCGCTCGCGGTCGGCCGGCCCGTATCGCCGGTGCCATACCAGGAGGCGATGCCGCTCGCGCGGTATCCGGCTCCCGAGGCAAGCACGCGATAACAACCATGCCCGGCCACGCAGTATCCGCGACCGGGTGCGTGAGCTCTCGGCGGGCCTGACGCACAACCGCCTAGTGCGAGCACGGCAGTCACAAGCGCTACGCCGCGAGCCAGCCCAAGGGTCGTCACCCTGCGGGAATCCGGAGTACCTCCGCCAGGCAGCCTCATGACTGGTATCGTGCCGATTCGACGCGCACTTCGCGCGTATTTCTGCGGCTCGGTGCCGAAACCGCGCGGCCGCGCCGGGAGCATCGAGCATGGCTGAACCTTCGGGAAACACCGCACCCATCGCCGGACCGAGCGACGACGCCGCGCAGATCGGCTTCCTGTCGCAGCTCGACATGATGTTCCGCGCGCTGTGGGCTTCTCCGGCCCGCGGCGCAATCGCGGCGATCACGGGGGCGGCGGTGGCGGTCGTGGTGGCGACCGCCTACGGCCAGGTGCGCCTCAACCGCTGGAACCAGCCGTTTTACGATGCCCTGTCGCGGCGGAACATGCGCGGCTTCGCGGTTCAGCTCACCGTGTTCGCGGTCATCGCCGGCCTGCTGCTCCTGCTCAATGTCGGGCAGCGCTGGCTCGGCGAGATGTTGAAGCTGAAGCTGCGCGAAGGGCTGGTACATGATCTGGTGGAAGACTGGATGCAGCCGCGCCGCGCGTTTCAACTGGAGAGCGCCGGCCCGATCGGTGTGAATCCCGACCAGCGCATGCACGAGGACGCCCGTCACCTCACCGAGCTGTCGAGCGATCTCGCGCTCGGACTCGTGCAGTCGTCAGCCCTCCTCGTCAGCTTCGTCGGTGTTCTATGGTCGATCTCGCGCGGCTTCGCGCTCGAGTGGGACGGTTTCACACTGGCCGTGCCGGGATATATGGTGTGGGCCGCGATCATCTACGCGCTATCGGCATCCCTGCTCACGTACTGGACCGGCCGCAGACTCATTCCGGACAATGCGGCCCGCTACGCGCGCGAAGCCGAGCTGCGCCATACGCTGGTTCGCGTCAACGAGCACATCGATGCCATCACGCTTGCCGGCGGCGAAGCCGACGAGGCGCGGCGCATCGAGCTCGATCTCGCCGCGGTACTCGCCGCCATGCGGCTGCTCGTGACCGACCTGACACGGCTGACCTGGGTGACCTCGGGCTACGGCTGGGTCACGCTGGTCGTCCCGATCCTGGTCGCGGCGCCGCTCTACTTCACCGGCAACCTTTCCTTCGGCGGCCTGATGATGGCGGCGGCGGCGTTCACGCAACTGCAATCGTCGTTGCGCTGGTTCGTCGACAACTTCAGCACCATCGCCGACTGGCGGGCAACCCTGCTCAGAGTGGCGATGTTCCGGCGCGCGGTGGTCGCATCCGAGGTCCTGCACCGCGACCAAAGCCGCATCGAGCGGCGCGAGAGCGAGCCGGCAAGCGCCGGCAAGGCGCAGGCACTCGTGATCGACGACCTCGAGATTGCCTCGCCTTCGGGTTGCACGAGCCTCGAGGGCGGGCGTGTCGAGATCAAGCCCGGCGAGCGCGTACTCATCATCGGTGACCCCGGCGTCGGCAAGACTCTGCTCTTCCGTGCCCTGGCCGGGCTCTGGCCCTGGGGCGCGGGGCGCATCGACCACCCCCCGGGACAGGACCTCTACTGCATGCCGCGCACACCTTACCTTCCGGCCGGCACGCTGAAGGATGCGTTGGCCTATCCTTCGACCGTTGACCGGTTCAAGGACGAGGACTACGCGCAAGCGCTGCAACGACTGGGGCTGGACCGTCTGGTGCCGCTGTTGAATGAAGTCCGGCGCTGGGACCATGAACTGAACGAGGACGAGCAGCAGGCGGTCGCCTTTGCGCGTCTGATGCTGCACGTACCGCCGTGGGTCCTGATCGACGAGGCTCTCGATTCCATCGATATGGATACTCGCGAGCGGGTCAGGGACATGTTCACCCGCGATCTCGCCCACTCGGGCATCATTTATATCGGTCGCGCCGATCCGAATAACAAGTTCTATTCACGCGTCCTTCGCTTGGTGAATGACCCGACAACGCGTCGTCTCGAACGACACCAGGCCGAGCAGCCGCGCGCAGCCTGAAGGGCCCACACGAGTTTCAGTGCAGCAACACCTCACGCAACACGACGGCCTGGTTGTGCGCCTCATCGTGCGCGGAGTAGACGAGCGTGAGTGGACCTTCCCTGGCAAGCTCCCGCAACCGGCCGACCAGCTCCCGCTTGCCCGTGAGCTCCACTTTGTAGCGGCGGCGAAACTCCTCCCAGCGCGCCGGATCGTGCCCGAACCATTGACGCAGCTCGGTGCTCGGGGCGATCTCCTTCATCCACTGCGAGATACCGGCGCCCGCTTTCTTCACACCGCGAGGCCACAACCGATCGACGAGGATCCGGGTGCCGTCATCGGGCGATGGGGGCTCGTACACGCGCTTGATCGTCACTTCGGACGCGGCTTTGGAGCGGCTCATCCGGACCTCTTATAAGTAAGGCGAGAGCAGCCAGAAGAGACTGTCGCGCAGCCGGCCGACGAAGGTCTGCGCGGAAGGAGGGCTCGCTGGCAGACGGGCGGCGTGATCGCGTGCGGACAGGACGTACTTCGCGAGATCCACGCATACTGCGGCATCGTACACCTCCACCGCGATCTCGAAGTTCAGCCGCAGGCTTCGCGGGTCGATGTTGGCCGAGCCGATCTGCGCGTACGACCCATCGATGACGATGAGCTTGGTATGGGAAAAGGGGGGTGGCTGCAGATAGATCTCTATGTCGCGCTCGAGCAGCGGCGGCAGCCAGCGTCGCGTCGCCCAGTCGACGTAGCGCAGATTGCTGCGCTGCGGAAGCACGAGGCACACCTGCACGCCGCGCAGCGCCGCCGTCTGCAGCGCTGCGGTGAGCTCCGGAGGCGGAATGAAGTACGGTGTCATGATCAACACCTGGCGGTGCGCGACTGCGATGGCGCCCAGGATCACGAACAGCAGCTTGTCGCTGTCCTCATCCGGGCCTTCGGTGATCACCCGGCAGACGCAGTCACCCGCATTCGCCTTCGCCATGGGCGGGAGCGTTAGAGTTTCGCCGGCGGCGAATTGCCAGTCGGCGGCAAAGCATTCGGCAAGCTGAGTCACCACGCGTCCGCGCACCTGGAAGTGCAGGTCGGCCATGCGCCGGTGGTGCGCCTTGCCGACTTCGCGGCCGCCGATGTTCATGCCGCCGACGAAACCGGTCTCGCCATCGACGATGAGGAGCTTGCGATGATTGCGCAAATTGAGGGAGAAGACCGGCATTGCCAGGCGCGGCGGCAGGAATCGCGCGGCGCGCACGCCAGCGCGGCGCAACAGGCGGACGGCGTGCGGCCAGCTATACCATTCTCCGATTCCGTCCACCAACACATGGACCTGCGCCCCGCGGGCAGCGGCGGCGGCGAGTGCGGCAATGAATTCCCGACCTACCTCATCGGTCTCGAAGATGTAGGTCGAGAGCCAGACCGAATGCCGCGCCGCGCGGATCGCGGCCAGCATGACCGGAAACGCGTTCTCACCGTTCTCCAGCGCCACGACCTGATTGCCCGGCAGTCTCGGCCGCTGCGTCACCGCATCGCCGATGCGTATCAACTGCACGGCGAAATCGTCCGGCGCACGCCCGTCGAACCCGGTGCTGACGGTCGTCAACCTGGCGCGCAGCCGCCGGGCGCGCGTGCGGACACGGTTGACGCCGAAGAGCAGGTAGAGGAGGGTACCAGCGAACGGGAGCAGCCAGCAGGTGGCTACCCAACCCAGCGCGCTGCGCGGATCGGGCTTGGTGAGAAGAGCGTGGACGGCGCCGAACGCGGCGCAGAGCACGTACAGCGCAACGGTCAACGGCTCGAGAATCGCCTCAGCGTGCCCGCCCATGGATACTCATCACCCACGTCTTCAACTGAGTACACATTATCGTATCGCGGTAAGATTGCGACCCAGGCTTTTCTTCGCGGGTGATCGGCCACCGCAATGCATACCAAGCCCCGGGTAATCGTCGTCGGCGGCGGCTTCGGCGGGCTCTCCGCCGCGCACGCCCTCCGCGCCGCAGCGGTGGACGTCCTGCTGATCGATCGCGACAATCACCATACGTTTCAGCCGCTGCTCTATCAGGTGGCGACCGCAGGCCTGGCCGCGCCCTCCATCGCCGCCCCGCTGCGGCACATTCTGCGCGGCCAGCGCAACGCGACCGTGCTCCTCGGCGAGGCGCGGCGGATAGACATCGAGCGCAAGACCGTCGACGTCGATGGAGTCTCCCGTCCCTACGACTTCCTGATCGTCGCGACGGGAAGCACGCATGCGTACTTCGGTCACGATGAGTGGGCGCCATACGCGCCCGGCTTGAAGACGCTGGAGGACGCCTTTCGCATCCGGGCCCGCATTCTCACGGCGTTCGAGCGCGCCGAGGCTACGGCCGATCCTGCCGAGCAGATGGAATGGCTCACGTTCCCGATCGTCGGGGCGGGCGCCACCGGCGTGGAGTTGGCCGGTACGCTCGCGGAAATCGCCCGCCACACTCTCAAGCGGGAGTTTCGCCACATCGACCCGGCCTCGGCGAGAGTCCTGCTGATCGAAGCCGGCCCCCGCGTGCTGCCAGGCTTTCCTCCGTCGCTGTCGGCGAAGGCGCAGCGTCAACTCGAGCGACTCGGGGTTCTCGTGCGCACGGGCCGCCCCGTCACGGGAGTCGACGAGCGCGGTGTCTGGATCGGGGAGGAGCGGATCCCTGCTCGCACCGTGTTGTGGGCCGCCGGCGTTGCTGCCTCGCCGCTCGGCGCGACGTTGGGTGTTGCCCTCGATCGTGCAGGCCGCGTGCCAGTCACCGCGGAGCTCACCGTTGCCGGACATCCTGAGATATTCGTCGTCGGCGACCTGGCGGCCGTGCCCGACGGAACGGGCCCCATCCCTGCGATCGCGCCGGCAGCGAAGCAGATGGGGCGCTATGCGGCAGAAGCCATCCTTGCCAGGCTCTCCGGCCGGCGGCTCGATCCGTTCCGCTACCGTCACTTCGGCTCGCTCGCGACCATCGGCCGCAGGGCCGCGGTCGTTGATTTTGGCCGCATTCGCCTCTCCGGCAGCCTCGCCTGGTGGATCTGGCTCACGGCACATATCTATTTTCTCATCGGCTTCCGCAACCGCCTGGTCGTGCTCATCGACTGGGCCGAGGCCTACTGGAGCTACCGGCGCGGCGCGCGCATCATCATTCCGGTGGGAGAGCCGTCCAACCGTTGACCGGCCCGGGAACGACTGTGGAGCATCACGATATCATCGTCATTGGTGCGGGCGCCGCGGGGCTTGCGGCGGCGGCCGCCCTCGCCAGATCCGGTCGCTCGGTATTGCTCCTCGAGGCCCGTGATCGCATCGGCGGACGTATCTGGACACGCCTCGAGCCGGCGCTCGCCGCTCCGGTGGAGCTCGGTGCCGAATTCATCCATGGCGACTCGCCGGAAACAGGCGAGCTGTTGCGCCAGGCAGGCGCGGCCGCCCTGGACACATCGGGGGAGTACTGGTCGCTGCTCGAGGGCCGGCTGCAGCGGCGCGCCGAGAGTCCGCTCGGCAAGGTCCGCGCCGCGCTCGAGGCCGCCGATGTTCTGTCGCAGCCCGACATGTCGCTCGAGGATTTCCTGGCGAGCGCTCACGGTCGCGCGCTGCCGGAAGAGGCGCGCACGATGGCCCGCGCTTTCGTCTCAGGCTTCGATGCCGCCGATCCGCGGCTCGTCAGCCTGCACTCCGTCGCGGAGGAATGGCGCGCCGGCGGCATGTTGGATTCGTCGCAGTCGCGGCCGCTCGGCGGTTATCGCGCGGCGCTGCTCGCGCTCTGCGCGGCTCTCGACGGCAGCCGGGTACACCTCCGGCTGCAGAGCGTCGTCACCGCGGTCCGCTGGAGCGCGCGCGCGGTGGACGTCGACGGCATCCGACTTGGCCAACCGTTTCGCGTCACCGCGCGCAAGGCCATCATCACCGTCCCGATCGGTGTGCTCAAAGCTCCCGGCGACGCGCCCGGCGCGATCAGCTTCATGCCGCCTCTCGCCGCCAAGCAGGATGCGCTGGCGCGCCTCCTCTCCGGCCCGGTGCTGAAAGTCGTCCTCTGTTTCCGCCGCCCTTTCTGGGGAGAGTTGGACGGCGGCCGTTACGCAGATGCCTCGTTCTTCCACGCGGCCGGCAAACCGTTCCCGACGTTCTGGACGACATTGCCGGTGCGCGCGCCTCTTCTCAACGCGTGGGTCGGCGGCCCTGCCGCCGCCCGCCTCTGCGAGCTGACCGACGAGGAGCTCGTCCGCCAGGCGCTGGATTGCGCGAGCGCGGTTTTCCGCGGCGGAACTGCGGTACCCGAGCTCCAGGCGGCCTACGTTCACAATTGGGAGCGCGACCCTTATGCGCGTGGCGCGTACAGCTATGTTGCCGCAGGCGGCGGCACTGCGCGCGAGGTGTTGGCGACACCCTTGCGCGGCACCCTCTTCTTCGCCGGCGAAGCGACGGATACGACAGGCGAGGCCACGACCGTGACCGGCGCGCTGCGCAGCGGCACCCGCGCCGCCCTGGAGGTGAGTCGGCACCTCGCGGATGACGCCGACGAGTCCGGTCAAGACCTGCCGTGAAGCTCCGCTGATCCCAGGCGGCCGAGCAGCGATTTCAACAGCGGCGCGACCCGCCGCAGCTCCCGCCGGTGCGCGGCGGAGAGTCCGGCGAGCGCCCGCTCAGCCGCGGCGGTGAGCGACAGCAGCGTACGGCGCCGATCGCGAGGATCCTCGCCACGGACCAGATAGCCCCCGCTCACCAGCCGATCGACCAGGCCGACGGTGCTGTGATGGCGGATGCCGAGGCGCGCCGCCAGATCGCCGATGGTCGCCTCGGCGCCGCCCGGGTAGCCCTTGATGGCGAGCAACGCCTGGTGCTGGCGCGGCGCGAGGCCCGCCGCATGAGCCGCCTGCTCGCTGAATGCCGCGAAGCGCATCAATAAATAGCGAAATTCCGCCAGGATCTCGTAGTCATGCGGCGCCAGCTCGGGGGGCGGCGGCGCTTGCGGGCTCTGCCTTTTGGGGGTGGCGGACATCGGGCTTCTCATGGAGAATAATATCGTATTGCGATATAAATCGCGCGCCCCGCGGGTCGCCGCGATCCCTGGAGAACCATGAAGAGCTCTGTTTCCACCCTCGGAGTGCACGACACGCTGCGCGATTTCACCGCCGACCGGCGCCTGCTCGTGTTGTCCGCGATGGCGATCGCCACCGGCAGCTTCGGCGCCGGCGCGGCTTGGGTGCTGCTGAAGCTAATCGCCCTCGTCACCAATTTCGCCTACTTCCACGTTTACTCCACGGCGACCTCTTACCTCAGTCATGCCAAGCTCGGGCCGAGCTCCGTCCTCATACCCATCATCGGTGGGTTGATCGTCGGACTCATGGCCCGCTATGGCTCGCAGAAGATCCGCGGGCACGGCATTCCCGAGGCGCTCGAGGCCATTCTCATCGGACAGAGCCGAATAGAGCCCAAGGTGGCAGTGTTGAAGCCGTTGTCCTCGGCGATCGCGATCGGCAGCGGCGGCCCGTTCGGCGCCGAGGGCCCCATCATCATGACGGGCGGCGCACTGGGGTCGCTGTTCGCACAGTTCTTCCACCTGAGCGCCGCGGAGCGCAAGACGTTGCTGGTCGCCGGCGCGGCAGCGGGCATGACGGCGATCTTCGGTACGCCCGTGGCCGCAGTCCTCCTCGCCATCGAGGTGATGCTTTTCGAGTGGAAGCCGCGCAGCTTCGTGCCGGTGGTTGTCTCCGCCATTGTCGCCATGGCCTGGCGCCCCTGGCTGGTGGGCGCGTGGCCGCTCTTTCCGCACACCGGCATTCCCGCGATGCCGTGGTGGGGGCTGGCGCTCTGCGCCGGAGTGGGTGTGGTGGCGGGGCTGCAATCCGCGATCACCACCGGCGGGCTCTACTGGGTCGAGGAGCTGTTCGAGAAGCTGCCGATCCACTGGATGTGGTGGCCAGCGCTGGCCGGTATCGTCGTCGGTGTCGGTGGCCTCATCGATCCGGCGGCCCTCGGAGTCGGCTACGACAACATTCAGGCACTGATCAGCGGTACCGTGTTGATCCACGCGGCCATAGCGCTGCTCGTCGTCAAAGCCGTCATCTGGGTCATCGCACTCGCCTCCGGAACCTCGGGGGGCACCCTGGCGCCGCTTCTCATGATGGGTGGCGCCGTGGGCGTACTGGAGGCTCACGTCCTGCCCTTTGGTGACGCCGGCTTCTGGTCGCTTCTCGCCATGGCGGCCGTGCTCGGCGGAACGCTTCGCTGCCCTCTGACTGCGACCGTGTTCGCCATCGAGCTCACGGGCGATCTGAGCGTAATGCCGGCGGTGCTGGTGGCGTGCGTCGCCTCATTTGCCGTGACGGTGCTGATCATGCGGCGCTCCATCCTGACGGAGCGGCTCGCAAGACGCGGCCGGCATCTCACCTACGAATATACCGTCGATCCGTTCGAGGTGATGCGGGTAAGCGAGATCATGACGCAGCCGGTGGACACGCTTCCGGCGAGCATGTCGACGGAGGATGCGCTCGCATTTTTTGACACGGAGAATGGTATCAAACGCCACAAGAGCTACCCGGTCGTCGACGATGCCGGCGGCGTCGTCAGCATGGTCTCGCGCGCCGATGTGCTGCGCTGGTCACGGGAAGGTTGGCCCGAAGGGCAGACGCTGGAGGAGACGCCCGACGTCGGGGAAGTCTTCGTTGGCTACACGGATGAGCTGGTGGGCCACCTTGCGGACCGGATGGCGTCAGCCGATGTCGGCCGCGTGCCGATCGTCGACCGGACCACCGGCAAGCTCTCCGGGCTGCTCGCGAGACGCGACCTGCTGCGGGTCCGCGCCCACGCCGCCAGCCTGGAGCGCGAGCGCGCGCGGCCGCTGACGATGCCGGGTTGACCGGCCGTTCTCAGCCGCCGCCGCACTCATCGCTCGGTCAGCAGCCGGTGTATGCGATCCGGATCGCGAGCGATGATCTTGAGATATGCGCGTGCCGGCAATAAGAGGCCATTTCTTCTCGTTCTTGGGCTGAAAGTGTGTTTTGTCCCGCGTGATTCCCGGTAGCCCGTCGACCCGTGTGTTGGCCGGCCGTGACACCAGCCCTTGTGAGCCATTCCTCATTTCGAGCCCCCGTTACCGGGCAAGCCGCTGATTCTGTTAAGTCCGCACGCCCAAGTCCGGGCCCGTGATGAGACAAACACGCTGGATGAGCCGTGAGGCTCGCCCGGCAGTCGCGCGGCTGCCCTTGATTTCACTGCCATCGCGCCTCGGGGGGTAAGTTGTCGCTGTTCAATCGAGCGCAGGCCAGCGGTTGGCGGGTCGGCATCATGCCGGCGGACCGCGAGACCGCCCTCGCCATCGTGCGCACCACGAAATCCGCGCGGCCGCTGCTGCGGCATTGTGCCGTGCATCCGTCACTGGAAATACGCGCCGAGCACGTCCTGGCTCCCCTCGCCCACAATCGCGAGCTCACACACGCGGCGGTGAGCGCGGTGCTGGGCACCGACGAGTACCAACTGGTGCAGATCGAGGCCCCTGACGTGCGGCCGGAGGAGCTGCGGGCCGCCGTCCGCTGGAAACTGAAGGACATCATCAACTTCCCGCCGAGCGAGGCGGTCGTCGATGTGTTCGAGATCCCCGAGCAGGCCCGGTACGTCGAGTCGCGGATGATCTACGCCGTCGCGGCGCGCGCCGAGGCGGTAAAGCGCGTCGTGGGGCTGGTCAAGCCGCGGGTGCGCGGCTTTGACTGTGTGGACATTCCGGAGATGTGTCTGCGCAACGTCGCTGCCCTGCTGCCACAGGACGAGCACGGCGTCGCCCTGATCGCGCTCGGGGAGGACTTTGCACAACTGACGCTGACCTACAAGGGCGTTCTTTATCTCGCCCGACGCATCGACCTCGGCCGTCGCGGCGAAGATCGGCTCGCGGCTGAAGCGGCGGTGGGGATCGATGTGGCCTCTCTGGCTCTCGAGCTGCAGCGCTCGCTCGACTACTACGAAAGTCATTTCGATCGTCCCGCGATCACGGAGGTGGTGGTCGCCTCCGGCGATGCGCGGGCGGACCAACTGCTCGGCGGCCTCGGTACGGCGACCGGACACTCGGTCAAGTTGCTCGAGGTGCAGGATGTGTTCGACATCACCGACGGGGTCGAGCCCGATATGCACTGGCCCGGACTGCTGGCGCTCGGCGCCGCACTGAGAAGCGAGCGGAGCCGGCAGTGAGCCAGCCGCGGCAGCAGGTCAATCTCTACCAGGAGACGGCACCGCCCTGGCGTCCGTTCGGATCCGCGACGCTCGCCCTGGCGGTGGCTGCCGTGGGCGGCTGTCTCACGATCATCTGGGGCTTCGGCACGTGGCAGGTCGATCATCTGCAGCGCGCGGTGGGCGCCCTGCAACACCAACAGCAGGCACAGCAGGCGATGCTGAGCGCGCTCGGCTCATTGCCAGGGGGGGCCGCGAGCGCGACGGATCTGCAGTCACGGACCCAGGAGCTCAATGCGGACCTTGCAGCACGTGAGCGTGCGCTCGCGCTCCTGCAGGGCGACGCGGCGGGCAGCAGCAGCGGCTTCTCGGCAGAGCTCGCCGCCCTGGCGCGACATCCCATGCCGGGCTTGTGGCTGCGGCAAATCACCCTCTCGGACCTGACCGGCGCGATGAGTCTGGCCGGCGAGGTGCTGGACCCTGACGGAGTACCGCGTTATCTGCACGCCCTCGGCACCGAGCGCACACTTGCGGGCATGCGGTTCGATCGCCTCGCGATCCAGCGGGCGGGCACGCAGACCACGGCTTTCGGGTTTCGCGCGGACGGCAGCGCCGGCTCGCCGATCCAGCTTGCCGATACCCGAGCCAATGCCCAGGCCAATACCGGGGCGCCGCAGCCATGAAGAGCGGCAGCGCCCTGGAGTCCGTGGCGAAACGGTTCGATCGACTGAGCCTGCGCGAGCGAGTTCTCACGAGTGCCGCGATGATCATCGTGCTGATCGCAGTGTTTCATGTGCTCGTGCTCCAGCGACTCGAATTGCGCCGGAAGCAACTTTCGCAGCAACTCACCGACATCGTTGCCGCCGTCAATGAGACCGCGGGGACGGGGGACGGCGCGGATTCGGCCGGCGCGACATTGGAGCGCACGGTCGCGCTCGCCGTGCACCTCAACCAGGTGACCGCGCGCCTCGATTCCCAATCCGCCGGGTTCATCTCTCCGCAACGCATGACGCAGGTGATCCACGACGTGCTGAGCCGGCAACAGGGCGTGACGCTGATCAGCCTGCGAAGTGTCGCACCGCACGCGTTGGTCGACGGCTCAGGCACCGGCGCCGCCGCAGGCCCGTACGTGCACTCCGTGGTGCTCGTGATGCAGGGGCCGTATCTCGATGTGTTGGCCTATCTGCAGGCCCTCGAGGGTCTGCCATGGCACTTCTACTGGCAGAGCCTCGATCTCGATGCGACTCATTATCCCATGACCCAAGTAACTGTCAGGCTCGGCACCGTGAGCATGAGCCCCGAGTGGATCCAGCTATGAGCCGCAAATTCGCCATCACTGTGTTGGGACTGCTGCTGGCGTCCGCCATGACCGGCGGCGCAGGCGCCGACTCTCTCACCGACCCGACCCGGCCGCCCACGGCGGGCGCACGGGTGCGGCAGGCAGGCGATCTGCAGCTCGAGGGCGTGCTGTGTCACGCCGGTATCTTCGTGGCCATCGCCAACGACCGGCTCGTTCACGCCGGCGACCGCGTCAACGGTGTACTGATCCGCACCATCTCCGCCGCGGGCGTCAGCTACTCTCGCGGCGCGCGCAAGCGATTCGCATACGCGCCCGAACCCTGGCTCGAGGGGTGCGCGGGCGCCGCGTCCGCCTCGCAGCCCGCGAGCGAGCCGCTCCTCGGCGTGGATGTGGCCGGTGCGCCCGCGGGCGTCTTCTTCGAGGCTGTCGTCGAGAACACTCCATACAACGTCCTCGTGCATCCCGACGTCACCGGCCGTGTCACGATATCTCTGAAGAACGTGACCCTGCAGCAACTGCTGGATGCGACTCGGGACTTGTACGGTTTGGACTATCGGCGCACCGCCGCCGGTTACCTGATCCTGCCCGCAGCCCTGCAGACGCGCATCTTCCACATCAGCTACCTCGACCTGCGGCGCTATGGAGTGTCGAACACCCTGATCAGCTCGGGACAGGTCACCCAGGGGAACTACAACACCCAGTACGGCGGCTCACAGACCGCCCCCATTCAGAGCCCGACTACCGCCACGGTCGGCAGCGGCGGTGATAGAACGACGATTGACACGACGGGTACGTCGGTGCTGACGCGCGACGACTCGGACTTCTGGGGTAATCTCGAAGCCAATCTGCACGCGATGGTCGGCAACGGACTCGGACGCAAAGTCATCATCGACCCCCAGTCCGGGATCATCGTGGTGCGAGCGCTGCCGGAACAGCTGGCCGAGGTGAGCGAATATCTGAGCACCACCGAGGCGACCGTCACCCGGCAGGTACTCCTCGAGGCGAAGATCGTCGAGGTGGACCTCAATCACGCCTACCAGGCGGGCATCAACTGGGCCCAGGTCATGGCCCTGGGCAGCAGCCACTATCTCATCGGCCAGACCAGCCCGCTGAACGGCTTCGGTACCGCCAACGCGCTCACTCCTCCCAACAACTCGCCGCTCACCGTGGGGCCGGGCAACCCGCTGACCAGCCTGACCACCAACAGTCTCGGCGGCGCGTTCACGGTGGCCGCCGATTTTGCCAACTTTGATACCGTCATTCAGCTCCTGAGCACTGAGGGTAACACCCACGTGCTGTCGAGCCCGCGGGTAGCCACGCTCGACAACCAGAAGGCGATCATCAAGGCCGGCGTCGACCAGTTCTACGTCACCGGCGTAGCGAGCAACACCATAGTGGGCAACGGCAGCGCCCCCACGATCTCGAACAACGTGAGCCTGACGCCGTTCTTCTCCGGCGTGGCCCTCGATGTGACGCCGCAGATCGGGGCGCACGGCGAGGTACTGCTGCACATCCACCCGATCGTCAGCCAGGTGACCACTCAGACTCTGACTATCGAGGTACAGGGTCAACCCGACGTGCTGCCCATGGCCGAGAGCTCCGTGCGGGAATCCGACAGCATGGTGCGGGCGCGCAGTGGCCAGGTCATCGTGATCGGTGGCCTGATGCAGGAGACGGTGGACAAAGAGCAGTACAAGACGCCGCTCCTGGGTGACATTCCCGGAGTCGGCCGCTTGTTTCGCAGTGAGCAGGATACGAAGAGCAAGGTGGAGCTCGTGATCCTCCTGCGGGCGATGGTCGTGAACGGCAGCGACTGGCCGAAGCTCGTCAGCGAGTCGCCGGTAATGGAGGACAAGTCGCCGAAGACGAAGGAAAAGTCGCCGTGAGCGAGCCACCGCGTCGTAAGCGAGTGCGGGTCGGCGAGCTGCTCCTCGAGCAGAAGCTCATCAATGAGCAGCAGCTGAAGACCGCGCTGGCCGAACAGAATCGAAGCGGTCGGCGACTCGGCCGGGTGCTGACGGACCTGGGCATGGTGAGCGAGCAGGTCTTCCACGAGGCGCTGGCGAAGCATCTGCGCATCCCCTACATGGACCTGCGGCAGGTGCAGCTGGCGCCCGACACCGTGCGATTGCTGCCGGAGACTCAGGCCCGCCGCTCCCGCGCTCTGGTGTTGAAGGCGGACGCCGCCGGCGCGCTCGTCGCCATGGCGGATCCCACCGACCTCTTTGCCTACGATGAGCTCACCGCGGCCCTCAAGCGACCGATCCGCCTGGCGCTGGTCAAGGAGGCCGATCTGCTCAGGACCATGGACACGGTTTACCGGCGCACCGATGAGATCGCGTCGATCGCGCAGGAGGTCCACGAGGAGCTCGAAGCGGATATCGACATCGAGCAGCTGGCGGCCGAGGAAGGATCGCCTGACGCTCCCGTCATCCGCCTCATCCAGACAGTGTTTCACGACGCCATGCAGGTTGGCGCGTCAGACGTGCACATCGAGCCCGGCGATAGCGCGCTGCGAGTGCGCCAGCGTGTCGACGGGCATCTGCAGGAACAGGTGATCGAGGGCGGCCGGCGCGTGGCCAGCGCGCTCACCACGCGTCTGAAGCTGATGAGCGGCCTCGACATCGCCGAGAAGCGCCTGCCGCAGGACGGACGGTTCTCCGTGAAGATCGGCGGCAAGGCCATCGATGTGCGCCTGTCGACCATGCCGACCCAACACGGCGAGTCCGTGGTGATGCGGCTGCTCGATCAGTCTTCGAGCCTGATGAGTCTCGATGCGCTCGGAATGCCGCCGCCGCTGCTCGCGCGCTTTCGCGCGCTCATCGAGCGCAATGCCGGCATGGTGCTGGTGACCGGCCCCACCGGCAGCGGCAAGACCACGACCCTCTACTCGGCGCTGCGGCACCTGAACCAGGCGGACACCAAAATCATCACCGCCGAGGACCCGGTGGAATACCGCCTCGACCGCATCAATCAGGTGCAGGTCAACGCAAAGATCGGCTTGGATTTCGCACGCGTGCTGCGCACGACCCTCAGGCAGGATCCCGACATCATCCTGGTCGGCGAGATGCGCGACAGCGAGACAGTCGAGATCGGCTTGCGCGCGGCGATTACCGGCCACCTGGTGTTCTCGACCCTGCACACCATGAGCGCGGTGGCCACGGTGCATCGGCTGCTCGATATGGGCGCTCCCGGCTACATGATCGCCGCCGCGGTCCACGGCATCGTCGCGCAGCGGCTGCTGCGGCGCGTCTGCGAGAACTGCGCGACTCCCACGCAGGCCGGACCGCACGAAGCGGCGCTGCTCAAGGCCCAATTCGGCGCGGAGGCGGCGGGCGCTTCGTTCCGCTCCGGCTCCGGCTGCACGTATTGCAACCTGACCGGCTACCGCGGCCGCATTGCGGTATACGAGCTGCTCGAGATCGATCGGACGATCACCGATGCGATCCGGCGGGGCGATCTCGGACGGCTCGAGGAAGCCGCACGCGCGCGCGCCGATTTCGTGCCGCTGGCGCGCAGCGCCCTCGACCTGGCGCTGCGCGGGGTCACGAGCGTTTCCGAGGTACTGGGTGTGATCAGTGGCGCAGACGCGGACGACGCGCTGCCCATCGTCCAGGTAGATGACCCGCTGTTGGAAGAAGCGCTCCAGGCGGATGCCATGGGCAGCGGCAAGTAGCGCAGCCCGGCGCTTGCAACACGATCTGCCGTGAGCCAGTTCCTCTACAGTGGACGATCGCCGCGCGGCGAGCTGGTGAACGGCAGCCTCGAAGCCGAGTCCGAGGACGCAGTTGCCACACGCCTGCAGCAGGACGGCGTCACGCCAATCAGCATCGCTGCGAGTCTCGACGTTTCGCTGGGTTCGGCGCCGCTGACGCAGCTCGCACAACGGATGGGCCTGGGCAAACCCAAGACGGCCGACCTGGTGCTGTTCACCCGCCAGATGTACACGATCGTCAAATCGGGCATTCCGCTGCTGCGGGGCCTGCGGGGGCTCGCGACCTCCACCCATAACGTCGTGCTGCGCCAGGCCCTCGAGGACATCTTGCGCAGCCTCGAGGCCGGCCGGGATCTGGCGACGAGCTTCGCGCGCCACCCCAAGATCTTCCCGGAGATCTATCTCGGCATCATCTCGGTTGGCGAAGCGACCGGAACGTTGGAAGCCGCGTTCCTGCGGCTCAGCGACTTCCTCACCCAGGAGCGAAACATGCAGGAGCGCGTCAAGACCGCCCTGCGCTATCCGCTCATCGTCATCGTGGCCATCGCGGTGGCGATCGGCGTCATCACGACCTTTGTCATGCCGCGCTTCGCGCCGCTCTTCCGCGCCCTCGGCAACGACATTCCCCTGCCCACTCGCATCATCATGGGGGTGTCAGTGATCGCCCGCAGGGATTGGTACTGGGTGCTCGCCGTCGGGGCGGCTCTCGTAGTCAGCGCGCGCGCTTACGTGCGCACGGTGGACGGGCGGCTGTGGTGGCACAAGCTCCTCCTGAAGCTGCCGGTGATCGGGCCCCTGGCCCATCAGGCCGCACTGGCGCGCCTGAGCCGCACCCTGTCGATCGCAAGCCGGGCGGGCATGCCCATGCTGGAGACGCTCGCCATCATTGCCCGCGTCTGCGGCAATGACTACCTCGCGCGCCGGATGTTGCGGTTGCGCGACCGAGTGGAGCGCGGCGAGCCGCTGAGCCGGGCCGCGGCCGGTGTCCGCATGTTTCCGCCGCTCGTCGTGCAGATGCTCGCCGTCGGCGAGGAAACCGGCGAGCTGCCGCAGCTCCTCGACGAGGTCGCAGGCTTCTACGAGCGGGAGGTCGAATTCGCCCTGGCCACGCTGAGCGCGGCGATCGAGCCCATCCTCATCGTGCTGATCGGCGGCATGGTGCTGATTCTCGCGCTCGGGGTCTTCCTGCCCATGTGGAACATGATCGCCAAAGTAGGCGCGGGACACTGACCGTGTCGGTCCCGCGAACGCGTGAGGGCGATCACATCACGGACCGGGACCCCTCGATCCGCGTCACAGTTTATTTACTGTTTTCAACGTGTTGCGCAGGCGGCACCTATGATGATGACAACCATGTGACCCCTGCGGGTCCGCCTTCGGAGTCAACCGCATGATTCGTTCCACACAGCGCGGCTTCACGCTCATCGAGCTGGTCGTCGTCATCGTCATCCTGGGCATCCTCGCAGCATTCGCGGTACCCAAGTTCATGGGCCTCGAAGGCCAAGCGCGGGTCGCCGCGGTAGAATCGATCGGCGGCAGCATGGAGGCCGCGGACTCGATGGCGCACGGCATCTGGGAGGCAACCGCCAGCCCTACCAACCCGCTCACGATCCAGGGGGAGTCGATCACTTTCGTGAATACTTATCCGAACGCGGCCAGCATCGGCCTGTTGCTGGATCAGAGCACGGCAACCGGATACTCGAATCCGGCAACCGGAGAGTACGTCCCCAATGGGGCCGGCACTCCCACCGCTTGTCGCGCGCGGTACGCCAATGCGAAGACTGTTGCAACGGCTTCCGGGACACAGGACATTGCCCCGGTCGTGACCTTGACGACGACCAACTGCAACTAGTATGAAGCGCTGGATCCGGGCTCCTGCCCGGCCCAGCGCGCCGCGGGCAAAAAGCGTGGTTTTTGCCCACGGCTCCGCTACCTGCGGCGGCGGGGCACGTCCCTGTCCCTGCCACACGCTCGGGCCGCCGGCGAGGGGTCGAGCCATGTGGCGCCAGGACTCGATCAGGGGCTTCACGCTTCTGGAGATGTGCTGCGTGATCGTCATCGCCGGCATCCTGGCGGCGGTGGCCGGCGCTAAATTCCTCGACACAGCCGCCTTCGACGCACGGGGCTACACGGACGTGTTGGCCGCCGCCATCCGCGCCTCCGAATCCGCGGCGGCGGCAAGCGGCTGCGATGTGCAGCTCACGATCGCTCCCGTAACGGGCTACAGCGCCGATTTACCGGCGACAGGCACTACCTGTTCCGGCTCGTTCACTGTCGCGGTGCTACAAGCTGACGGGAGCGCCCTCGCTGGAACACCGCCATCAGACGCCGATGTATCGGCCTCGGTGGTCCTCAATTTCGAGCCTAACGGCGCGATCGCTGGTCCCGGGCCCGTCACGAATCCCACCACCATCACTGTCGTCGCCGCGGCATCGGGCGCGACGCAACCGCTTACGCTGCAGATCGATGCGCTCAGCGGCTTCGTGACCTCACCCTAGAGCGGGCGACCATGTCATCGCCCGCACGTTGCCGCGGCGTCTCGCTGGTGGAGCTGATCGTTACGATCGTAGTGGTCGCCGTTGCGGTCTCCGGTGTGCTGGCCCTGGTCTCCGTGACCGCCGCGCGCAGTGCCGAGAACATGTTGCAGGTTCAGGCCGTGGCGATCGCCGAGTCCTATCTGAATGAGATCCTGCAGAAGCCGTTCGGGGTCGATTGCGCCAGCTGCGCCCGGACGCAGATGGACAAAGTCGGCGACTACAACGGGTTGGTGGACGTCGGCGCCCAGGATGCGACCGGTACTCCCGTGACGAATCTGGGGAGCTACACCGTGCGGGTGACGGTCGCCAACAGCGCGCTTGGAGCGGCGCCAGTGGTGCCAGCCGCGCAATCGGAGCTGGTCACCGTGGCGGTCACCTCTCCCGACGGCCAGACCGTCGCCCTCAGCGGCTACAGGACTTCATACCCGTGAGCCGCGGGATGCGCCAGGTCGCGGGCTTCTCACTCATCGAGCTCATCGTCGTGATCGTTATCTCGGCGATCGTGGCGGTGTTCATCGTGCTGTTTCTGAACACGCCGATCGAGTCATACTTCGCCCAGACGCGCCGGTCGGACCTGGCCGATTCCGCGCACCGCATCAGCGACGCCGTCACGGGCGATGTCCGCACCGCGCTTCCCAACAGCCTGCGCATCAACCCGGCCGGAACGGCGCTGGAATTGCTGGCGACTCGAGGAGTGGGGCGATATTACGGCCTGGGAGACAAGAATGCCGCCGCCCCGGGCGGCCAGACCGGAGAGGAGCTCACCATAGGCATCCCGGCCACGACCTTCGGCACCCTCGACTCCTTCACCACCCAGCCGCTGCCGTATCAGACGCCGGGCCTTTCCGTCTCCATAGGAAACCTCGGCACTGCGACCTACACCGCCTACAACAGCGCGACGAAGGTGATGACGCCCGCAAGCACTGTGGTCACGGTCGGCCCCAACCCGAGCTGGCCGCCACCACCGCCCGCCGTAGCGGGGGAGAATCTGGTGACGCTGAGTGCCCCGATGACCTTCAAGGCGCCGGGGGCTCCGGCGACGCAGCCGGTGGTGCACAGCGCCTACCTCGTATCAGGGCCCGTGAGTTACGTCTGCAAACCGAATGCGGCCAACCCCTCGGCGGGAACCCTGATGCGCTACTCCGGTTATACCGTCACGGTTGCCCAGCGTGTGCCCCCGGCCGGTACGGGCGCGCTCATCGCTCACGACGTCTCGAAGTGCACGATCTCGATCGTCGCCGCCCCTCCGGGATATCCGTACGGCGAGCTCGCCATTCTCGCGCTCACCCTCTCGAGCAGTGGTGAGACTCTGCAGGTATTCCTCGAGGCGCCGACGGAGTACGCGCAATGAGCGGCGGCAAACAGGCCGGCTTCTCCCTGGTCGCGGCCATCTTCCTCATCGTGATCCTCGCGGCGCTCGGGGCTTTCGCCGTCCAGGTGGCCCTGACGCAGTATCAGACGTCGACCCTGGAGCTGCTTCAGGCACGCGCACAAGCGGCGGCGGCGGCGGGCATCGAGTATGGTGCCAACCTGACACTGCGGGCTTCCCCGCTCATCTGCGCCAGCGCCCCCAGCACCACCTCGCTCACGCTGACTCAGGGGACGCTCAACGGGTTCATCGTCAAGGTAACCTGCACCCCAACGCCACATCAGATCTATTCCGGCGCCACTGCCCAGAACTACATGGCCTACGCTCTCAGCGCTACCGCGTCCGAAGGTACTTACGGTGCGCAGGATTACGTGACGCGCACCGTCACACGCAACGTGACGCTCGCCGCCCTGCCTTAGCCCAGCGCCTCCTTCAACTCCGCGATCAGATCCTGCGCGTCCTCGATTCCGACCGACAGCCGGATGAGCCCGTCGCCGATTCCCAGCGAGGCCCGAATGGCGACGGGCAGGGAGGCATGCGTCATGAGCCCCGGGTGCTCGATGAGGCTCTCGACCCCGCCCAGACTCTCGGCCAGCGAGAAGAGGTGGCAGCGCTCGAGCACGCGCCGCGTATCATCGAGTGTTCCCTTCAATACCGCGGTCACGATCCCTCCATAGCCGCCCGTCATCTGGCGGCGCGCGAGCGCATGCTGGGGATGGCTCGTCAGACCGGGATAATTGACGCGCTCGACTTTCGGATGACTGGCGAGAAACTGCGCCACGGCCAGGGCATTGGCGCAGTGCCGCTCCATGCGCAGCGCCAGCGTTTTGATGCCGCGTAATGTCAGAAAGGAATCGAACGGCCCGGAGACGGCGCCGAGCGCGTTCTGCAGGTAGCCGAGGCGTTCCGCCAGGGGGCTGTCGGCGCGCACGATGGCCGCGCCGCCCACACAGTCGGAATGGCCATTCAGATACTTGGTGGTCGAGTGCACGACGATATCGAAGCCGTACTCGAGGGGTCGCTGCAGGAAGGGCGTCGCGAATGTGTTGTCGCAAACACTGAGCAGTCCTTTCGCGCGCGCGATCCCGGCCACGGCCGTCAGATCGACGATTTGCAGCAATGGATTACTGGGCGTTTCCACCCAGACGAGACGCGTGTTGGGGCGAATCGCCGCCGCCAGCGCCTCCGGCCGGGTCAGATCGACGAACGATACCGTGTGGCCCGCGGAACGCTTGCGCACGTTCTCGAGCAACCGGTAAGTGCCGCCGTAGAGATCATGCATCGCGATGATGTGCGATCCGGCATCGAGCAGCTCGAGCACGGTGGAGCTCGCCGCCAGTCCGCTCGCGAACGCGAATGCCGTGCCGCCGGCCTCCAGATTGCAGAGTGCATCCTGCAAGGCATCGCGCGTGGGGTTGCGGGTGCGCGAGTATTCGTAGCCCTTGTGCACGCCCGGGCTCGACTGCACATACGTCGAGGTGGCATAGATCGGCGGCATCACCGCGCCCGTCAACGGGTCGGGATGCTGGCCCCCGTGAATGGCGCGGGTGGCGAAGCGCATTTGCTTGTCGGTCATTAGCCCCTCAGGTTCGGCGGCGGAGCCAGTTGAGCAGGTCGATGCGGGTGACCAGGCCGAGGAAATCGGTGCCATCCGTCACAATGGCCACCATGCCGCGGTTGAAGATCTCCATGAGCTGCTGCACCGGGGCGTCCACCGGCACGGTGACCAGGTGGCTCTCCATGGCCGCGGTGACGGGCTCATTGAAGTGCTTGGGATTGGCGAATACCTCGAGCAGGATGTCCTCTTCGTCGACGATGCCGACGATGCGGCCATTCTGCATGACGGGCAGCTGCGAGACGTCGTAGAGCTTCATGCGCCGATACGCGGCCATCACGGGCTCAGTCGAGTTCACGGTCACCGCCGCACGCTCCCAGTGACGCCGCGCGATGAGGTCACGAATGTCGCCAAAGCGCTCGCGCTCCAGGAATCCCTGATCCAGCATCCAGTAATCGTTGTAGACCTTGGACAGATACTTGTTGCCGCTGTCGCAGACGAAGGTGACGACTCGCTTCGGCTTGGTCTGCTCGCGGCAGTAGCGCAGGGCGGCGGCGATGAGCGTGCCGCTGGAAGTCCCGGCCATGATGCCTTCCTTGCCCAGGAGCTCACGGCAGGTCTTGAACGCCTCCGCGTCGGAAATGGTATAGGCGGACTTGACGCGCCCGAGGTCCGCGACCGGCGGCACGTAATCGCCGCCGATGCCCTCGACCAGCCAGGTGCCGTGCTCCTGCGGCATCTTTCCGGTCTTCACATACTCGGCGAGCACCGATCCAACCGGATCCGCCAACACGACCTCGGCGTTGGGCGCAACACGCGCGAGATAGCGCGATATTCCCGTGATAGTGCCACCCGTCCCCACGCCGCAGACGACGGCATCGAGGTCGTGCTCCATCTGCTCCCAGATTTCGGGCGCTGTCGTCTCCTCGTGCGCGCGGGGATTGGCGGGATTGCCGAACTGGTTGATGTAGAAGGAGTTGGGTGTCTCGCTCGCGAGGCGCTCCGCCAGATCGCGGTAGTACTCCGGATGGCCCTTGGTGACGTCGGAGCGGGTGAGCACGACCTCGGCGCCCATGGCCTTCAGGTGAAAGATCTTCTCCTGGCTCATCTTGTCGGGAATGACGAGCCGCAGCCGATAACCCTTTTGCGCCGCAACCAGCGCGAGGCCGAGCCCGGTGTTGCCCGCGGTCGCCTCGATCAGCGTGCCGCCGGGAGGCAGCCGCCCCTCGCGCTCGGCCGCCTCGATCATGTAGAGGCCGACGCGATCCTTGATCGAGCCGCCGGGGTTCTGGCTCTCGAGCTTGAGAAAAAGCCGGCACGGACCGGTGTCGAGGCGATTGACGGCCACGAGCGGCGTGCGGCCGATCAGCTGCAGGATATTGCTATAGGACTGCGGCGACATGGGAACTCCTCGGTGCCGAAGTGCCGAAACCGTTAATTCTACGCCACCCCGGCGCCGCGCCCGAAAGTATCCAGTAGCCATCGGACCGCGCCGCTGTATTGCGGGACGCCCGCGCCGGGGCGCCCTTGTGCATCGCCGCGCCGCCCACATTTACGGTAAAATCGGTGCATCCGTGAGCGGTTCCCGCTCGCTGTTGCCCTCCCTTTCGGCCCCTTTCCTCGAGACACCATGTCGACACCGGTGACGGAATGACCGACGCCAATCGCGATGCGATTCTCGTGCGCGGCGCGCGCCAGAACAATCTGAAGAATCTCGACCTCGACGTGCCGCTCAACGAGCTCGTCGTGGTCACGGGCGTGTCCGGCTCCGGCAAGTCCTCGCTCGTCTTCGATACGCTGTACGCCGAAGGTCAGCGGCGTTACGTGGAAACCTTCTCTCCCTATGCGCGGCAGTTCCTCGACCGCATGGACAAGCCGCAGGTGGATTCGATCGCGGGCATCCCGCCGGCCATCGCGATCGATCAAACCAACCCGGTGCGCACATCGCGCTCGACCGTCGGCACGATGACGGAGCTCAATGATCATCTGAAGCTGTTGTTCGCGCGCGCGGCGACGCTCCATTGCGAGAGTTGCGGCCGGCCGGTGCGACGCGACACCGCAGAAAGCATCTATGCCGACATGCGGGAGCGCGCGAGCGGCGCTGGCGATCCGCGGCTGCTGCTCACCTTTCCCGTGCCCGTGCCCGACAGTTTCCAGGAGGCGGAGGTCCGCGCGTTGCTCGAGAAGCAGGGCTACACGCGGTTCTTCGAGCGCCCCGCGGGAGCGGCCGCGGCCGGACCGGCGCCGCCCGCCGCTGCGAAGACCGATGCGCAGCCGGTGGCGGCGAAGCGCGGCAAGCGCGGCCGCTCGGGCCGCCCCGCGGCGCGGATCGCAACGGTGCTCGAAGTCGTCCAGGATCGCTTCCGCGCCGGCCAGGCGGAGCGCGGCCGGGTGCTCGAGTCGCTCGAGACCGCGTTGCGTGTTGGCCGTGGCCGCGTCAGCGCACAGCTCGTCGACGACAGCGACCCGCCGCGGCCGCTCGCGACCTGGCGCTACTCGAGCACGCTGCACTGTGCGGAGTGTGACCGCTCCTACCAGGAGCCGACCCCCAGCCTCTTCTCGTTCAACTCACCGGTCGGTGCCTGCGAGAGCTGTCGCGGATTCGGACGCACCATCGGGATCGATTACGGCCTGGTGGTTCCCGACGAGACCAAGTCGCTGCGCGGCGGTGCCGTGAAGCCCTGGCAGACCAAGTCGTACGCCGAATGCCAGCAGGACATGGAGAAGTTCGCGAAGAAACGCGGCATACCGCTCGATGTGCCGTGGCGCGAGCTCGAGCCCGAGCACCGCCGCTGGGTCATCGAAGGCGAAGGCGATTGGAGCAAGGGCGTCTGGTACGGCGCCAAGCGCTTCTTCGCCTGGCTCGAGAGCCGATCCTACAAAATGCACGTGCGGGTACTGCTTTCCCGCTACCGGGCCTACACCCCTTGCGAGGCCTGCGGCGGCGCGCGTCTCAAGATCCAGGGCCTCCTGTGGCGCGTCGGTGACCGCGCCCTCGCCGCTGCGGCGCTCGGTACGACACCACGATTCCGGCCGCGCGGTGTGGCATGGAGTGATGAGACGCTGCGGAGTCTGCCGGGCCTTGCCATTCACGATCTGATGCTGCTGCCCGTGGAGCGCGCCTGCGAGTTCTTCCGCCGGCTGGAGCTGCCGCGGCCGCTCGATGAGGCAACCGACCTGCTGCTCGGGGAGATTCGGGGTCGCTTCGGCTACCTGACCGATGTCGGCCTCGGCTACCTGACGCTCGATCGCCAGTCGCGCACGCTGTCCGGCGGCGAGGTGCAGCGGATCAACCTGACCACGGCGCTCGGCACCTCTCTGGTCAACACCCTGTTCGTTTTGGATGAGCCGTCGATCGGCCTCCATCCGCGCGATATGCAGCGCGTCATCACCGTGATGAAGCGCCTGCGCGACGCCGGCAACTCGCTGCTCGTCGTGGAGCACGATCCGCAGATCATGTTGGAGGCGGACCGCATCCTCGACCTGGGGCCGGGAGCGGGCGAGCGTGGCGGCGAGATCGTGTTCTTCGGCACTCCGCGCGAGATCCGCCGCGATCGCCGCTCGCTCACCGGGGAGTACCTCAGCGGGAAAAGGCGGGTGGGCGGTGAACGCGCCGTCAGTACCGCGGCGCCGCCATCCGGCAAAGAGGTTGTCGCCGAAGCTCGCTCCAACCGCTGGCTGGAATTGCGCGGCGCCAGCCAGCACAACCTCAAGGACGTCGATGTCCGGATACCGCTGAAGCGCCTCGTCTGTGTCACCGGCGTCTCCGGGTCCGGCAAGTCCACGCTGATCGAGGACGTCCTCTACCCCGCGCTCCTCAAATATCACGGCAAGCCGACCGAAGCCCCCGGGCTCTTCTCCGGTCTCGCCGGCGCGGAGCTCATTGACGATGTCGTCATGGTCGATCAGAGTCCCATCGGCCGCACCACCCGCTCCAATCCGGCAAGTTATGTCGGCGCCTTCGATGCCATCCGCAACCTGTTCGCGGCGGAGCCCGCCGCGCAGGAGCGCAAGTACACCGCCGGCACTTTCAGCTTCAACTCCGGTAACGGCCGCTGCCCGACCTGCAGCGGCAATGGCTTCGAGCACGTCGAGATGCAGTTCCTCTCGGATGTCTACCTGCGTTGCCCCGACTGCGACGGCCGCCGCTATCGTGACGAGGTCCTGGAGATCAAGCGCGAAGGAACCAACGGCCGCCGCGCCAGCATCGCCGAAGTCCTGGGAATGACCGTCACCGAGGCACTCGCGTTCTTCCGTGACTCGCGCGAAGTCGCCGCGCGTCTCGCGCCCCTTTCCGACGTCGGCCTCGAGTACGTGACGCTCGGACAACCGGTGCCCACGCTCTCGGGCGGCGAAGCGCAACGCCTGAAGCTGGCGGGCCATCTGGCCGCAGCGGGCTCGGTGCTCTCGAGCACAACGCACAAGGGCAAGCTCTTTCTCTTCGACGAGCCCACCACGGGCCTGCACTTCCAGGATGTGGCGAAGCTCCTCACTGCGTTCCGCAAGCTGCTCGCCGCGGGACACTCACTGCTCGTCATCGAGCACAACCTCGATGTGATCCGCGCCGCCGACTGGATCATCGATCTCGGCCCGGAGGGCGGCGATCGCGGCGGGACAATCGTCTGCGCCGGCACGGCGGAGGAGGTGCGCGCTCACCCGCAGTCGCACACCGGCCGCGCGCTGGCGGAATACGCGCGGGCTCTCGACGGTGAGCCAACCCCCGCTGCGAGCGCGCCGCTTCGGGCGGTCAAGGAGCCCGCAGCGACCTATCGGGCAGGCGGTGCGCGCGGAAACGGGAACGCACGCGACTGCGTGGTCATCCACAACGCACGTGAGCACAACCTGAAGAGCATCAACGTGCAGATCCCGAGGGACCGGCTCACGGTCATCACCGGTGTGTCAGGCTCCGGCAAATCGACATTGGCCTTCGACATTCTCTTCAACGAGGGTCAGCGCCGGTATCTGGAGTCACTCAACGCCTACGCGCGGCAGTTCGTCCAGCCTGCTTCCCGGCCCGACGTGGACGCGATATACGGCATTCCGCCGACGGTGGCCATCGAGCAGCGCACCAGTCGCGGCGGCCGCAAGAGCACCGTCGCGACCTTGACGGAGATCCATCACTTCCTCCGGCTCCTCTACGTCAAGCTGGGCACCCAGCACTGCCCCGATTGCGATGTGGCGATCGAATCGCAGAGCGCCGCCTCGATCGCCGCGCGGCTGTTGCGCGAGCACCGGGGCTCGCGGATCGCACTGCTCGCTCCGCTCGTCGTGGCGCGCAAGGGCTACTACACCGACCTCGCCAAGTGGGCCGCGAAGAAGGGCTTCAAGACCCTGCGGGTCGACGGCGCCTACCTTTCCACGGCACAGTGGCCGCGGCTATCGCGCTTCAAGGAGCACACGATCGAGCTCCCGGTCGCGGAACTCGATGTCGGCGTAAAGACCGACACCGCGCTGCATCAGGCGCTCGCGCGTGCGCTCGACTTCGGCAAGGGCCTGGTGAACGTGCTGGGCCCGAAGAGCGACAAGCCGACGGTCTTCTCGACCAAACGCGCCTGCCCGTCGTGCGGGCGCAGCTTCGCGGAGCTCGATCCGCGTCTCTTCTCCTACAACTCCAAGCACGGCTGGTGCGAAAGTTGTTACGGGACCGGCCTGGAGGTGCCCACGGAGGCGGAGTCGGAAGCCGAGGGAGACGGCGACAGCGATGAGGCACCGCAGACCTGTGTCGCATGCTCCGGCAAGCGGCTGAATCCGGTCGCCCTCAGCGTGCGCTTCCGCGAGCGCTCCATCGCCGACCTCGCCGCCGACGCGGTGGCGCAGTCGGCGCAGTTCTTCCGCCGCCTCAAGCTCGCGCCACGGGAGCAGCAGATCGCGCGCGATCTGCTGGCGGAGGTCCGCGCCCGGCTCAAGTTCCTCGACCGGGTGGGGCTCGGCTACCTGCAGCTCGATCGCTCCGCGCCCACGCTCTCCGGTGGCGAGGCCCAGCGCATCCGCCTCGCCGCGCAGCTCGGCTCCAACCTGCAGGGAGTATGTTACGTCCTCGACGAGCCGACGATCGGCCTCCACCCGCGCGACAACGCGGTGCTGCTCGGCTCGCTCGCGGAGCTCTCCAGCCATCGCAACACGCTGGTCGTCGTCGAGCACGACGAGGAGACCATCCGCCGGGCCGATCACGTGCTCGATCTCGGCCCGGGCGCGGGCGTGCTCGGCGGCGAGGTGGTGGGCGAAGGCACGGTGAAAGACCTCATCGGCAACCCGCGCTCGACCACCGGGCGCTTCCTGCGACAACCGCTGCGGCACCCGGCGCAGCCGTACCGGCCGGTGCTCGCGCGCACACCACACCTGAAGCTCGAGCGCGTATCGATGCACAACGTCAAAGGCGCGGAGGTGCGCATTCCGCTCGGCAGGCTGGTGGTGATCACCGGAGTCTCCGGCTCCGGAAAATCGACCGTGGCGCGCGACGTGCTCTACGCCAACCTGCGTCGCCTGCTCGGCGACGTCGGTCGAGGCAATGGCAACGGGACCCGGCCAAGGCGACGCCGCGCCAGCGGCCCGCAGCTGATCGGCTGCGCCGGCATGCAGGGACTCGAGCAGGTGGACCGCGTGCTGGAGGTGGACCAGACACCGATCGGCAAGACCCCACGCTCCTGCCCCGCCACCTATATCGGGCTGTGGGACGATATCCGGCGCATCTTCGCCGCCACCACCGAGGCGCGGCTGCGCGGCTACACCGCGAGCCGTTTCTCCTTCAACACCGCCGGCGGCCGCTGCGAGGCCTGCGAGGGCCAGGGCGTCAAGACCATCGAGATGAGCTTTCTGCCCGATGTGAAGGTGCTGTGCGATGTCTGCGCGGGCCGGCGGTTCAACACCGAGACGCTGTCGGTTCTGTGGCGGGAAAAGAGCATCGGCGATGTTCTGGCCATGGATGTGGACGAGGCGGTCGGGTTCTTTCGCGCGCACTCACGCGTGCACCACGCCCTGAAGCTGCTCCAGGACGTGGGGCTCGGCTATCTCACCCTCGGCCAGCAGAGCCCGACGCTCTCGGGCGGCGAGGCGCAACGCATCAAGCTGGTGGCGGAGCTCGCCAAAGTGCGCACCGAGAATGTCGATGCGCGCCAGGACCCGTCCGCGTCAGAAACGCGGCAAGGCCCGCGATCAGGCGCGCGGCGCACCCTGTACGTGCTCGATGAGCCAACGGTCGGCCTACACATGGCGGACGTCGAGAAGCTCATTCACGTGCTCCACCGGTTGGTCGCCGCTGGAAACACGGCGGTGGTCGTCGAGCACAACCTCGACATCATGGCGGAGGCGGATTGGATCGTGGACATGGGCCCTGAGGCCGGCGAAGGCGGCGGCCGCATCGTCGCTCAGGGCGCCCCGGCCGAGGTGGCGCGGCGCAAGCGCGACTCTCACACTGGGCGCGCGCTGGCCGGATTTCTCAAAGAACGTGTGATCGGCGCATAATCGCCGCCTCATGCCGCACGCTAGACCCGCCGAGCTCGTCTGCTGGAAATGCGGCGCCTCGCTTGCGGCGCTCACCCTCCCGCTGCGCCGTCTCGAGGAATGCCCGCAGTGTCGGTCAGAGCTGCACGTGTGCCGGATGTGCGCCGACTACGACACGAGCGTCGCCAAGCACTGCCGTGAGCCCACGGCCGAGGAAGTCTACGAGAAAGCTCGGGCCAACTTCTGCGATTTCTTCGAGCCGCGGCCGGACGCCTACACCGCACCCAACACATCCGCAGCCGACCGCGCGCGCGCCGCGCTGGACAAGCTCTTCGGGAAGTCCTAAGCCTTCCTGACTCTCTCGCTGAGGCGCTCGAGCAACCGGGAGAACGGCGTGTTCTTCTGCACCTGGATATGCAGATGGCGCACCCCTGTGTCACTCACCGACTCGCGCCTGCCGTTGTCGATGGCGAGCTCATTCGCGCCCAGAATCTCCAGAGTCTCCTCCAGAGTCTGCGGCGTGCGGCGCTCGCGCGCGCCGACTCTACCCGCTTTCTCGTGGCCGCTGGTCGCCGCCGCCGCAGGACGTGCCGCGGGGGCTGGCGCGGGTGAAGCCGGTGGAGCGGAAGCGGCCGGAGCGGCCGCAGCAGCCGGCGCAGGACCGGGTGTCTCCTCCGAATCGATCAGCTTGAACTCGCTCTCGTCGCTGTCGCGCCGCTTGCGCGCTGCGCCGGCGCCGGCAAATCGCTGGTGGTCCTGAGTGGCACGCTCGCGCTCCTTCGGACTCACCGGCACGACGGCAACCGAGTTGAACTCCGAGCGCACGTAATAGGCAACCTGCTTGGCCGAGATCGCATCGTTGAAGAAGCCGAGACGCAATCCATACCACTTGCGCCCTTCGCGGCTGCCCTCGACGGAATAGAGCGTGTAGGCGCTGAAGATCGCGAGCGGTGGCACCTTGTCGAGCTCCACCGGCTGCACCGACCATTGGAGCTGCACTGCGAAGGAAACCGGCTCGTTGTGGGAAACGGCTTCCTTCAGCGCGCGCCGCGTACCGGTATCGTCGGGCTTCAGCAGCGAGATGCCGGACTCGGCGGCGGCGTCGACCTGCAATCCGGATTGGGGCCGAGCGCTGACGTCTTCCTCCCGCCGCGTCTCGAGAAATCGCAACACCTGAGTATCGGTGAGCGACGGGTCCTCCACGGTGTCCGTCTGAGCGATGAGGGACGGCATGAGGCGCGTCTCCCCAGTCGTATCTCCGTGTCGATCCAATGCCGCCATCACTTCCTTCACGTTGGAGTCACCGAAGAGCGGCTTCGCCGGCTGTTGTGCAGCAGTCCGCGAGGCACTCTGCGGCGCGGGTATCGGCTTCGCGGCGCCAGGCGCCGCAGGCGTCACGGCCGCGGGCGCGGTGGCTTTAACGGTCGCGGGCGCGGCAGGCTTGATGGAGGCCGGCGCCGCAAGTTTCAGGGGCGCCACCTTGGCAGGCGGACGCTGGGCACCGGCGGCAGGGGCACTGGCGCGCGCTCGCTGTGGCTGCGGCGGGGCTGCTGCCGGGGATCGTGCTGCGGGCGCCGGTCGCGAAGCCGCTGGGTTTTGGGCAGTTCGAGCCACCGGGGGTGACACGGCGCGCGGTGCCGGAGCGGCTGCGGCGGGACGCTTTGTCAGCGGTTGCGGCGCGGCCTTGGGAGGCTGCGCGGCCGCGGCACGCGCCGCTCCTGCATGCCCCACGGACGCGCGCGTGCTCGCAGGCGCTGCTGTCGGAGGATGAAGGGTGGGCACCAACGCTGGGACTTTGGGTGGCGCCGCAGGACGCGGAGCCTGCGGTCGCGAGGGTTGCGGTTTGACCGCAACAGGCGCAGGGGGTGTTGGCGCTGGAGCTGCCGGGGCCACCGCGGTCTTCTGTGGACCGACGGCGTGCCGGGCCTGCACCGCGGCGGCTTCCGCCGCTCGAGCTCGCAGCTTCTTGCCCGGCGCCTCGCCAGCCCACGCGCCAGGATAGATATCGCGCACCACGCTCAGCCATTCCTCGGCTTCCGCCTGGCTCGCGAAGAATCCCATGTGGAGACGGAAGCGTTCGCGTCCCTCTTCGAAACGGCGGCTGACGAAGAACGTGAAACGCTTGAGCTCGGGCAGATCGGTCTGTGCGAGCGCCATCGGGGTCGTCGAGGAGCACAAATTGAGCACGAACGACCCTGCCTCAGCGGCAGGCGCTGCTAAATGTTCCGCGCCCTCCTCAGTGGACGCCAGGTTTGCCGTTGGTGTCATAAATTCCCCGGACAGTCCAAAGCCACAGGCAATGGGACGCGGCTCGAGAGGCCGAGGGGAATGCGATCGATCGCGTCATACGCGATCGTGGCAGCCCCGCCGTCTTAGGAACCGTCCTTTAGACCGGTGGCTTTGCGTCCCCGCCTTTCGACGGGTTTGCCCTTGTCACTGGCGTCAAGTTTCGAAGCCCAACGAAACGGAGTCAAGGCCCGCGAGTGTGGCGCGGCTCTCAAAGAGCGCGTACGGTGAGGCCAGAGATTGCCGCGCTCCCGCTTATGTAGAGCATCGCGCGTGATATGTAATGAATGACCTGCCGTCAGGCCGGTCGGTTGGGTGTCAGTCGTCTACCGAACAGCCGGCGCGAGCCCCGCGGGCCGGCGTGGCCCAAGCTCCGCAAGCGCGCGCATCCCTTCGTAAGTGTAACGCTGCGGGCCACGACGACCGGAGCGCAGCGTCCCGACCATTGCAGCCGCCGCGGTCGCTACGGGAATGCCGCGCTGCGCCAGGCGTTCACCGACCAGGAAGGGATTGACCAGCGGCATCGCAACTCGCTTCAACAGATCGGCGGCCCGCATCTCGCGCGGCCAGCCGAGCACCATCGAGGGTTGCAGAATATCGAGCGCAGCGAAGCTCAGGCCGGCCAAGGTCTGCTCGAGCTCTCCCTTGATGCGCAGATATCCGCTCTTCGCCGCCACATCCGCCCCCGTGGCGGACATGACCACGAACCGTGCCGCGCCCGCCGTCTTCGCGGCGCGGGCGAACGCAAGTGTGTAGCCGAGCTCGACCCGACGCACCGCCTCCTCCGCGCCGTCGCTGTCTCCGACTCGCGCGCCGAGGCAGCAAAACGCAACCTGACACTTGACTCCCGCCAGCTGCCGCTCCAGATGCTCGAACTGCACGATGCGGTTGGCCAGTCGGCTGTGCTCCCGCCCCAGCGGACGGCGCGTAACGGCGTGAACGCGCGCGATCTCCGGCGCATTGAGCAGGGCATCGAGGACGCGGGTACCGACGAAGCCGCTCGCGCCGGCAAGAAGCGCCACGATGGGGGCGGTATCGGCCATAACAGCTAATTAGCGCCAGGTGACGGCGCTGCACAAGCTGCCGCTCTGACATAATTCCAACAATGTGACCCCGATCACGCCCAGAGCAAACGGATCGTGATGTCAGGCACAAGCCGACCATCAGGCAGAGTGTGTCTCAGCGTTCAGGCACATGGATGTGCCCCACCATTTTAAAGCACTTCGGCAGCGGTCACAGTGATGGTGACACTCTGCTGGCCCGGCTCCACCGTGAATTCCAGCTGCACGGCCCGATAGCCGTCGCGCGTGCCGATGACCGTGTAAGTGCCTGGCTTCAACCGTATCTCCCTGCGGGCGAAGCTGCCGAATACGCCGATGCCCGGAATGCTCACTTCCGTGACATTGTCGGAAATCATGTTGAGCTGCACCGGCCGATCCAGCGCCGGCATGAGTTGCGTGATCCGCTCGACCTGCGATTGCAACACCGGACCGAGCGTCTGCTCGCGCGCCTGCTGCAGGAGAGTCACGGCCTCATCGCGCACGGCCGGAAAATCGAGCCGATCCGGATGAGCGATGATCTGCTGCAGCGAGTAGGAGAGCTGTGCCCGCTCCTCATCCTGCGCCTTGCCGCGCTTGGCAAACTCGAGCGCGGGATCCACCTGCAAGGCGCTGTCATAGACCGCCACGGCCTCGCTCCAACGCTCCTGCGCCTCGAGGTCCGCGGCCCGCTGGCGCAGCTGCGCGATCCGGCCCGCCTCCATCGCCAGGCTGACTCGCTGCAGCCCCTCGGTAGCCTCCTTACCCTGCGGCCGGAAGCCGAGCGCCTGCTGGAAATGCGCCTGCGCTTCCGTGAGCCTTCCGGCCCCGAGCGCCGCGAAACCCGCGCCCACGGCGCGCGCGTAGCCGTCACTGCCGAAGGAGGCGTTGACGCGGGCCAGTCCCGCCTTCGCCACCGCGTTGCCCGGATCGAGTGCCAGCGCCTGACTGAAGTCCTGCGCGGCCTGTGAATAGTTTCGCATCCCTTCCGCTTTCTGCGCGTCGTTGAGGAGCGGCACCGTACCGCTCAGCACTCCCGCCCGCCGCAGGCCCTCGATGGCGCGCCGACTGTTGGGATCGATGCGCCGCGCAAGGTCGTAGGCCTGACTCGCAACGGTCCGGTGACCCGCCGCAAGTGCCAAGTCCCCCGCTCTGAGCTGCGCGGCCAGCGCCCGCGGCGCTCGCTGCGCCACTTTGTCGAGAAGCTGCTGCGCGCGGCTCAAATGCTGCATCGCGATCCCGACACCGCCCGCGGCCGCCGCACCGCTCGACTCCGCGGCCTGCGTCTGCGCGGCTGAGAAATCCGCTCCGTCCCACGCCACGGCTCCTCGCGATGCGAGCGCCGCCGCCCGCTTCTGGAAGTCGGAGGTCGCAGTATTGAGCCGTGCAAGCGCCGCGGCGTCGATCTTCGCCTTCGGTGCTGGCGCGGCCGGTGCCGGTAGCACCGCCGGCTTCGCGGGGGCTGTTGCCGAGGAAGTGGCCGACTGCGACGGCGCCAGAGCGCTGATTCTTGCCAACAGCGGCTGCAGGCCCGCGATGTCCTGGCGTGGCAGCCAGAAGAGCGCGGCCGCGGTGGCGGCACAGATCAGCACCGCGCCGGACAGCAGCCCCGACAGGAGATACAGCCAGCGGCTGGGCCGCTTGGCTCCGAATCGCACCTGGGCCTGCCAATGTCGCGGCGGAGGCGTTGCCCGCAGTTCCGGCTGTCCAATTCCCAGATCGAAGAAATCGTCCGACGCGGCAGTCTCGATCGGCGGAGCGAAGCTGTGTGTTGCTGCGGCAGTTTGAGGCGGCTCATGCGGCGCGGCCGACGGAGCCCACTTTGGCATGGCGTATTCGGGCCGGGGGGGCACCCCGGCTGCGGACTGTGGCGCCGCGACCGGGGCAGCCGGCGTCGGTACAGCGTCTACGGGCCGGGGCAGCTCAGCGGGCGCGGGCCGCTGCGGCGGGATCGCATCGGCTAAGTCCCTCTCTACGGCTACCCCTACAGGAGGATTTGCCTGCGGCATCACCACCGGTCGCACCGGTGCTTGTGCCGGAGCGGGTCCGGTTGGTCGATAGCGGGCATCGGCAGTCGGCACGTCCGCCGGTACAGGCTCCGGCGGAGGGGCCGGCGCCACATGCCGTTTCACAGTCCTTTCGCCAGGCTCAGACTGCCCTCGGACCACACTACGTTCGGGGGGACGGCTTTCGAGGCGGTTTTCGGCGCGCGCGGGGCGCTCAGGTTGGGCCACCTTGGCTGGCGCGGGGGCTACCGCTCCCGACGCCTGACGGCCGGCGGGTTGAATTGGCTTCGGTGGTTGAACTGGTTTCGGAGGTTGAATTGGTTTCGGTGGCGGAGTGTCGTCCTCGTCCGTCTCCACTCCCTCCGGCGCAAATGACAATGTTGCGTTCAACGTTGCATCGAGCTCGTCCATGACCTGTTGCATGGTCGCCGGCCGCTCCGCGGCTCTCTTGGCAAGCAGTCGCATCACGATCGCGCTGAGCTCGGGCGGAACCTGCCGCGTGGGCACGAGCTCCGGAACGGGTTGGTTCAGGACCCGTTTGAGCTCGAAGTTGGGATAGTACGGCGGGTTGCCGGACAGCAACTCGTACGCCAGCGCGCCCAAGCCGTAGATGTCATCGGCGGCACTCGCTGGCTCGCCGCGAAGCTGCTCTGGACTCGACGAGAAAGGCGAATGCCCACTGCCGGGCTCCGCCGCGGCACCCGCCGCCGGCAACAGGGCGGCGATACCGAAGTCGGCCAGCTTCACCCGACCGCGGCTGTCGAACAGGACATTCCCGGGCTTCAAGTCCCTGTGCACGACACCGCGTGCGTGCGCGTATTCGAGGGCTTCGGCGACCTCGAGCAGCACTGGCACGATCTCGAGATATCCCGCGCCGCGAAGGCGCTTCAAGTCACCGCCGGCGGCGAGCTCCATCGGCAACACCATGACGTCGCCGATTCTCTCCGGAGCGAGGACCTGAAGAATCCCGGGATGCTGCAGACGGGTGGAAAGGTCGTGCTCGCGCGCGAGCGTTTCCCAAGCCCCCGGACTGCGGGCGGCAGCGCGAGCCAGCACTTTCAAGGCGATATCGACGCCGCGTGATTCGTCGTGCGCCTTCCAGACCTCAGCCTGTCCGCCCGAACCGATACGCTCGATCAGCGTGTAGTGGCCGAGTGTGGTTGGCGGCGTGGCTGCACGAACCTGTGACATGACCTCCACCTTAACTGGTTTCGCTCCTGGGGAATACTGTACTCGGACCGTTGGACCCGAGCACGATGCGGCAGTGCCCGATCCGTCCCTTCTTGTCGCATCTTGAACACGGTCGCGGGAGCACCTCCCCTTCAAGCGAGCAAGAACCCTGCCCAGCCGCGCTAGAGGTCGAGCGTGAGCTGCGGGCCCGAACGCGGGGGCCGGAACAGAGCCGTGCTCGGCGGCTGGTGCCTTCCTTTCCCGAGGCCCAGCCGTCGACAGGCCATCTGAAAGCGGCTGCGCAGCAGCTCCGCGAGCGGTCCCGTACCGCGCATGCGTGTACCGAAGGCCGAGTCGTAGTCCCGGCCCCCTCGCATCTGCTGCACCAGCGACATCACGTGACCGGCCCGGTCCGGATAGTGCGCCGCCAGCCACTCCCGAAAGAGATCCTTTACCTCGTAAGGCAGCCGCAGCAGAACGTACCCCGCCCAACGCGCGCCGGCCGCCGCTGCCGCTTCCAGGATGGCTTCCATCTCATGATCGGTCAGCGCCGGAATGACCGGAGCGACCATCACCCCTGTAGGAACGCCTGCCACGGTCAAGCGGTTTACAGCCTCGAGCCTGGCACGCGGTGAAGCGGCCTGCGGCTCCATCAGGCGCTTGAGCTCCACGTCCAGCGTGGTGATGCTGACTCCCACCCCGGCAAGCCCGTCCTTGGCGAGATCGGCCAGCAGGTCGAGGTCGCGCAGGACGAGCGCGCTCTTGGTGATGATCGTGACCGGATGCCGGCAGCGGGTCAGCACCTCGAGGATCTCGCGCGTCACCCGCATGCGCCGCTCGATGGGCTGATAGGGATCGGTGTTGGCGCCGAGGGTGATCGGCTTGCAGACATACCCCGGCTTCGCCAGCTCCTCTTCCAGCACCTTGCCCGCGTCCTTCTTGTAGAACAGCCGGGTTTCGAAATCCAGACCGGCGGACAATCCCATGTAAGCATGACTCGGGCGGGCGTAGCAGTTGTGACTGACCACGCCGTTCGCAATGAAATCTCCCGTCCCCGTCGTGATGTCGTAGAGCCGCATGGTGCCCACCGGCTCGATCGATGTTATCCGCAGCCGTGCTTCGCTCTTGACGGCCCGACCTTCGATATCAAGCTTCCGACTTATTGCCGGATCAAGCAGGTGAAAGAACCGTAGATGCGCCGCCAGCCCCTCCACCAGGCGCACCACCTTGGTCGGCTCGGCTCGCCCGCGGGTGGACTCCGCAACCGCAAATCGAAACCCGAACTGCCGCAGGCCCTGGCAGATCCAGTGAATGATCTGAGGATTCGTATTGCTGATTCGGAGGATCCCGGTGCTGTACGAACCCTCCGCATCGAAGATCCCGGCCAGAAAGCCCGCGAACCAGGAGCGCGAGGGCGATGGCGGCCAGCCTATCAGGAGATGGATCTGCTCGAAGCTCCAGCGCGACGCGGTGCGAATGCCCCTCATTGCGCGGTATGCTCCACCCGCCTCCTGCAAGGCAAACTCTCGCGCTGAGACGCAAAAATCGAGTAGGTAACTCTGCGCGCGATGCAACGCCTCATCGTCACAGAGAGCTGGACGGAACTGATAGAGCAAGTTCCAGTTGCCGTTCCTTCGTTGATAGGGATGCGTAGCGAGATGGGCATCTCCGCGAATCATGCCGCAGAGATATCCTCGCTTGTAATCCGAGTCCTTTGCGATCTCCTCGGCAAACTTTCCGGTGCCAATCAGCTTGTTGTTTTCGGTCAGGTACGGCCGCTGCAGGGTTCCCGCCATCGCGCCAGTCACAAACTTCCAGCCTCGCTCGGTCAAGAACCTGTGATCACCCCCGGCAACCATCTCAGTGCCGTCCTCGAGCGAGACACGGTAAGCGGGTTTGATGACACTCCAATGCGCCAACACCTTGGTTTTGACGTATCGTCTGTACGAGCCTCGTCGCACCGTCCCGTAGATTTCGCTTCCTGAGTTCACCTTCGCGACGGCTCTCACGCTCCCATCACCCATCAGAATGGGTGTATCACCCCGTAGGCAATATGGGCACGCGTGACTGCATCCACGGTAGGGATTGATCGATTGCTCGAACGGAATGTCGGGTGAATCGTTTCTCGCGATGACCGAGCGGGCGCGATCCGGCTCGATGGAGGTGGGGATGAAGTCCGGAACCTCCTCCTGATACCAACCGTCATCGACGGCCTCGTGCTGCCGGCGCTCGAAGCGGCCGGCGGGGTTCGAGAGTGCGCCGCGACCTTTGAGCGGCTGATTCCTGTCGCGCGGAGAGGCCATGCGGATACTGTACATCCATCCAGGTACGCGGTAAAGTGCCCGGCGCCGGGCCATAATGGCGGCTGATGCGGGCCCGATCCCGCGGGAGGAGAACATGAGCGAATCAGGGGAGCCGGCGAGTTACGGCGGCGCCGTGAGCAAGGACGAGCGCAACCTGGCGATGTTCGCGCACCTGTCCGCTTTTGCCGGGCTGATCTTCCCGGCCGGCGGCAACGTGATCGCGCCGCTGATCGTCTGGCTCACTCAGCGGGAGAAGTCGGCGTTCGTCGCTGACCAGTCACTGGAAGCGCTCAATTTCAACATCACCGTGCTGATCGCGGAGATCGCCTGCGGTGTGCTTTTCATCGTCGGGATAGGGATCCCCCTCGGGATACTGCTAGGCATCGCCTGGCTCGTCGGCACTATCCTGGGTGCCGTCAAAGCGTCCGAAGGGCTGCGATTCCGCCACCGCTTCACACTGCGCTTGGTGCACTAGCCGCTCTGTCGCGAGACCCTACACCGTGTCTTTCAGCGGCACGGTGTGATCCGCCAACCTGTCCGGACTCGGGCGCGCGCGCGCCGCGATCAGCTTGCGCGCCGCCATCTGGTCCTTGGGACTGTTGACCGTATCGACGGCGATCAACTCGCCGCCGCGCAGATAACAGGCGCTGAAAGCACGGCTTGCGGGGTCGCCGCGCATGATGACGGTGTCGTATCCCTGCGCGATACCGATGATGATCAGCTTGAGGTCGTATTGGTCCGACCAGAACCACGGCACTTTGTGGTGGACCGTGTCTTGCCCCAGGAGATTCAGCGCCGCGCTCGCACCCTGCTCGAAGGCGTTGTCGACCGACTCCAGCCGGAGCCGCCGGCCGTAATGCAGGCTCGGGTGGCTCGTGCAGTCCCCTGCTGCGTAGATCACCGGGTCCGACGTCCGGCAGCGGTCATCGACGACCACGCCGTTCTCGCACGCCAGGCCCGCGGCGATCGCCAGCTCATCGGCGGGAAGCACCCCGCAGCCCACCACGACCATGTCCGCGGCGTGCTCCTGCCCGTCCTCGGTCACGACCGCCCGCACGTGCCTCGCGCCAGGCGCGGCCGCGAGCGCGCGCACCTTCGAGTTGCAGAGAATCCTGGTGCCATGCCGGGCGTGCTCGGCCTGGTAGAACGCGGAAAGTTGGCTACAGACGACTCGATTCATCACGCGGTCGGCCATCTCCAGCACGGTGACCTCGACCCCGGCCTCCCGGGCCGTGGCGGCCACCTCGAGTCCAATGTAGCCGCCACCGACAATGACCAGGCGGCTGCCGGGGAGCAATCGCGCACGGATCCGCTCGACATCGGCGATGGTGCGCAGGAAATAAACGCCCTCGAGATCGCTCCCAGGCGCGCCGAGCGGCCGCGGACGGCTGCCCGTGGCAATCAGGAGAGCGTCGTAGGCGACGGTCGAGCTATCGTCGAGCCGCAAACGTTGCTCGCGAGGCGCGATCTCCTCGACGCGGCGTCCCAGCCGGGTCTCGACGGAGTGGGACTCGTAGAAATGCTGCGGCCGCAGCAGCAGGCGGTCCCGCTCCATTGCGCCGGCGAGGTATTTCTTGGAGAGCGGCGGGCGCTGATACGGTAGCCAGGGCTCGTCGCCGATCAGGACGAGCTTGCCCGTAAAGCCCTTGCGGCGAAGGGTATCAATGGCTTGGACAGCCGCTTGGCCCCCACCCACGATGACAATTCGCTCGTACATCGCTCGCGAGCTTAGCGTATCGCCTTCGCACCCTGCACCAGCTGCGGGCGCCAGATAAGCTCCGGTGCGCCATAATGGTGCGTCGGAGCTCCGGACCGCAAAAGGGTGCGGCCGCGATCTCCGCCGTTTAAACGTATTCCCCTGCGTGGCATGAAAGCTGCAAAATCGCACCTGGCGCCAACGACGCAGCCCGCCTTTCAAAGACACAGCACCGACACCCGACGGAGAGCTCGCACATGAAACTGGTCACCGCGATCATCAAACCGTTCAAGCTCGACGACGTGCGCGCTGCGCTCTCCGACATCGGCGTCTCGGGCATGACGGTGACGGAGGTCAAGGGCTTCGGACGTCAACGCGGGCACACAGAGTTGTATCGCGGCGCGGAGTACGTGGTCGACTTCGTCCCGAAGACGCGAATCGAAGTGGCCGTTCGCGCCGACCTGGTCGATCAGGTCATCGAGGCCGTGCTGAAATCGGCGAAGACAGGGAAGGTGGGCGACGGCAAGATCTTCATCACGGACATCCAGCGCGTCATTCGGATCCGCACCGGCGAGACGGACGACTCTGCGTTGTAGACGTGAAAGCCATTCGATTTCACGAGCACGGCGGCCCTGAAGTCCTGCGGCTCGAGGAGCTCGATCCGGGGAAGCCGCAGCCGGGCGAGGCGCAAGTGCGCCACACCGCCATCGGCCTCAACTACATCGATGTCTATGACCGCACCGGCCTCTACCCGGGAGAGCTGCCGAGCGGCTTGGGCCGGGAGGCCGCGGGCGTCGTCATCGCGCTCGGGCGCAAGGCCCGCGGCTTCAAGGTCGGTGACCGCGTCGCTTACGTCCACTCGCGGCCCGGCGCCTATTGCGAGGTGCGCAACGTGCCCGCGGATCGCCTCGTGAAGGTGCCCCGTGGTATCTCGGACGAGGAGGCGGCCGCGCTGATGCTGAAGGGCTTGACCGCGCACTATCTGCTGCGCCGCACGTATCGCGTGGCCCGCGGCGACGACATTCTCGTGCATGCGGCGGCGGGCGGTGTCGGACTCTTCCTCTGTCAATGGGCGAAGGCACTCGGCGCCAAGGTGATAGGCGTGGTCGGCAGCGACGCCAAAGCGGAGCTGGCGCGCCGCAACGGCTGCAAGCACGTGTTGATTCTCGGTCGCGAGGCGCTCGCGGCGGAAGTCAAAAGACTCACCAAGGGCGCAGGTGTGGCGGTCGTCTACGACTCCGTGGGCAAAGACACTTTCATGGACTCGCTCGACTGCCTGCGCCCGCTCGGCATGATGGTGGCCTACGGCAACGCATCCGGTCCGCCTCCCGCGGTGAGTCCGCTCGAGCTCAGTAAGCGCGGCTCGCTCTACCTCACACGCCCGACGCTCTTCAACTACATCGCCACGCGGCCGGCTCTGGATGCGGCCGCGCGTGAGCTCTTCGCGGCGGTCAAGAGCCGCGCGGTGCGCGTCAGGATCGGGCAGCGATATGCGCTCGCGGATGCGGCGCAGGCTCATCTTGACCTGGAAGGCCGCCGCACGACCGGGGCCACGGTGTTGGTTCCCTAACGCGCCGGCAAGCGCACGACGAAGCGCGCCCCACAGCCCTCGCCGTCGCTTTGGGCATCGACCGTTCCGGAATGCAGCTCCACCAGGTGGTGGACGATCGCGAGCCCCAGCCCGAGCCCGCCATGGCGCCGGCTGAGCGAGCCGTTTTCCTGGCGGAATCGCTCGAACACATGCGGCAGGAATTCGGGCTTGATTCCCTGGCCGGTATCCGCGACCACGATCTGCACCTGATCGCCGCTCATCGCGAGCTCCACATCGACCCGGCCCCCGGGCGCGGTGAATTTGATGGCGTTGGAGAGCAGGTTGCAGACGACCTGTTGCAAACGTGCCGGATCCCCCCGGACCAGCGCCGTCACTTCACCGAGCGCGGGCACGATCCTGACATCCTTGGCCTCGGCGGCGGGTTGCATCGTGGCTATCGCGCCCTGGAGGACGCGCCCCGGCGCTACGTCCGCCAGCTCGAGGCCGAGCTTGCCAGTCACGATGCGTGAGACATCGAGCAGATCCTCGATGAGGCGCTTCTGCGCGCGGGCGTTGCGCTCGATGGTCTCCAGCGCCCGGGCCTGAGTCGCCTCATCCAGACGACCCGTGCGCAGCAATGTGATCCAGCCGAAGATCGCGTTGAGGGGGGTGCGCAGCTCGTGCGACATGGTGGCAAGGAACTGGTCCTTCAGGCGACTGAGCTCCTCGGCATGGCCACGCAGCAGTCGCTCGCGCGCGAGCAACTCCTCGCGCTCGTTTTCCGCGCGCAGGCGCTCCTCGATCTCGGCCCGCAGCCGATCGTTGCTCCGCACCAGCTCGGCGGTGCGCTCCGCGACCCGTGACTCCAGGTCCTGGTTCGCGCGCGCCAGCGCCGCCCGTGTCAGGAAGAGGTCCAGGAATACCCCCACCTTGGCGCGCATCACAGGCACGACGACAGGCACCTGAATGTAATCGACGACACCCAGCTCGTAGCCGCGTGCGCTTTGCAGGTCGTCCGCATACGCAGTCACCAAGATGATGGGCGTATGCCGTGCGTTGCGGTGTTGGCGTAGAAGCGCGGCGGTCTCGAGGCCGTCCATCCCCGGCATGTTGACATCCAGCAGGATGACGGCGAACTCACCCTCGAGGACACGCTTCAGCGCCTCCTCGCCGGAGCTGGCCATGACCACGTCAGCGTCGAGCCCCTCGAGAATCGCGCCGTAGGCCAGGCGCTTCTCGGGCAGGTCATCTACGATCAGTATCCGTGCGCGCGGCGCAGAGGCCGCGCCCGCGCCTGACGCCCCATCCGGATCCGTGTCGCTGCTGCGTGACACGCCTGTCCTGGTACGTCCCGGTCAGCGCACGACGCGCAGCGGCCGCGCGTTGCGCCCGATCCCGAGAGCGCCGCTGCGCACAACCTCGAGAAGCTCCGCGCCGCGGGCGAGATCTGCGGTGAAACTGTCGATTTCCGCCTCGCTCGCCGTGAGCTCCACGATGAATCCGTCGGGTGCCGGATCGAGCACGCGGCCACCCGTGCGTACCACATAGCCGCGGACTGCATCGGTGTCTGCCGGCCGGACCCGCAACTTCAGCAGGATGAGCTCGCGCTCGAGGTGCTCGCCGGTCGTCATGTCCTCGACGTTGACGACGTCCACCAGCTTGTTGAGCTGATTGACGATCTGTTGGATGACAGCGTCCGAGCCGGTGGTGACCAGAGTGAGCCGCGAGACCGTCGGATCGTCCGTCGGCGCGACGGAGAGCGACTCGATGTTGTAGCCGCGAGTGGAGAACAGCCCGGCGACCCTGCTCAGGGCGCCGGCTTCGTTCTGCAGCAGAATGGCAATAATATGACGCATGCTCGCTCGGATGGGCCTCGAGGCAGTGACGGAGGGCAGAATAATGGATCGGGCGCCAGGCGGCCATTGGCGCCGCTTTCGTGCCGCAGATCGACCTGCTAGTCTCCCAAGACCAGCGCCGCCGAGATCCAGGCGATTCCGAGAGCTCCGCATGAGCGACACCGTCATCCAGCCCCGCCCTGTCGGGAATCCGCTTGCCGGCCAGACCCTGTCCGGAGCGCGGATGATCGTGCAGGTGCTGGCCGATGAGGGCGTCGAAGCCATCTTCGGCTACAGCGGCGGCGCCATTCTGCCGACGTACGACGCGGTGTTTCTCTATAACGAGGAGCAGGCGCAGCGGGGCGAGGCGCAGATTCCGCTGATCGTGCCGGCAAACGAGCAGGGGGCAGGTTTCATGGCCGCGGGGTTCGCGCGCGCCACCGGCCGGGTGGGCGTCTGTCTCGTAACCTCAGGTCCGGGCGCCACCAATACGGTGACTCCCATTCGCGACTGCATGGCGGACTCGGTGCCGATCGTGGTGGTCTGCGGTCAGGTCGCGCGCGCTTCGATCGGTACGGACGCCTTCCAGGAGGCACCTGTCGCAGCCCTCATGGGCTCGGTCGCGAAGCACGTCTTCCTGGTCACTGATCCCTCGAGGCTCGAGGCGACCGTGCGCTCGGCGTTCGAGCTGGCGCGCACCGGTCGGCCAGGCCCGGTGGTCATCGATATCCCGAAAGACGTCCAGAACTGGGAAGGGGTCTTCCAGGGCTCCGGCACCCTGCCCTTGCCCGGGTATCGCCGCCGGATGAAGGAGCTGGCCGATCAGAGCGTCGAGACCCGGGACGCGGAGCGGTTCTTCGAGATGCTCGGGGAATCGAGCCGGCCCCTGATCTACGCGGGCGGCGGCGTGATCAATGCCGACGCCGGCAGCGCCCTCACCGAGTTCGCGACGGCCTTCGACATTCCGGTCGTGACCACGCTCATGGGCATCGGCGCCATCGATACAACACATCGGTTATCGATGCGCATGCTCGGAATGCACGGCACCGCTTTTGCAAACTACGCGGTCGAAGACTGCGACTTCCTCATCGCCGCCGGAGCGCGCTTCGACGACAGAGTGGCGGGCGTGCCCGCAAAGTTCGCGCGCGGCGCGAAGCGGATCGCGCACCTCGACATCGACCGCGCGGAAATCAACAAGGTCAAGCACGTGCAGTGGAGCCACGTGGGTCTCCTCAGCGAGGCGCTGACCGCGCTGACCGGACACGGCCACCGCACCGGGTTCAAACGGGACTATGGAGAGTGGCAGCGGGCGCTCGCGGAGCTCAAGCGTGTGCACGCGATGGGATATGACCGCGAGAGCCCGCTCATTCAGCCGTACTACGTGATCGAGGAGATCAACAGGCTCACCCGCGGCGAGGCGATCATCACCACCGGCGTCGGTCAGCATCAGATGTGGGCAGCGCAGTACTGCGATTTCCGCCGCCCGCGGCTCTGGCTGACCTCGGGCAGCATGGGAACGATGGGCTTCGGGCTACCCGCGGCGATCGGTGCACAGCTCGCGCATCCGCGGCGCCTGGTCGTGGACATCGACGGCGACTCCAGCATCCGCATGAACATCGGCGAGCTCGAGACGGTCACCACCTACGATCTGCCCATCAAGATCGTCGTGCTCAACAACTTCGGCGACGGCATGGTCAAGCAGTGGCAGAAGCTCTTCTTCAAGGGGCGGCTCTCGGCGAGCGACAAGTCACTGCACAAGAAGGACTTCATCCGCACTGCTCAGGCGGACGGCTTTCACTATGCGGTGCGGCTCGACCGCAAGCAGGACGTTCCGCGGGTGGTGGAAGAGTTCATCCGCTTCGAGGGGCCGGCGTTCCTCGAGGTCATGATCGACCCGGACGCGGGCGTCTATCCGATGGTGGGCCCGGGCCAGGGCTACGAGGAGATGATCACCGGCGAGTTCATCGCCTCACGCCACAAGGTGGACATCAAGCCGCCGGGTCCCTCGGAGATGTTCTGAGGACAGTATTGTGAAATACCTGCACACCATGGTCCGGGTGACCCATCTCGACGCCTCGCTGCGCTTCTATCGTGATGCGCTGGGGCTGGTGGAGCTGCGGCGCAAAGACTACCCGCAGGGCCGTTACACCCTGGTGTTCCTGGCCGCCCCCGGCGACGACTCGGCGCAGGTCGAGCTGACCTTCAATTGGGACCCTGAGAGTTACGCCGGCGGCCGCAATTTCGGCCATCTCGCCTACGAGGTGGACGATATCTATGCCACCTGCCAGCGCCTCAGCGAGCACGGCGTGACGATCAACCGGCCTCCGCGGGACGGACGCATGGCGTTCGTACGCTCTCCGGATCAGATCTCGATCGAGCTGCTGCAACGCGGCACCGCGCTTGCGCCCGCGGAACCGTGGATATCGATGCCGAATTCAGGAAGCTGGTAGGACCGGGAAGCGCGCCCGCACCGGACGGGTGGCAATTGCGTCCGAAGGTCATGTGAACGCCATGTCGTTCGATGCGGAGATCCTCCTCGAGCGCTACCTGCACGAGCAGATACCGCTCTCGGCCGCGATGGGCGCGCGGGTGCGGATGGCCACCCCGGAACAGGTGCAGCTCGCGGCCCCTCTGGCCCCGAACCTCAATCACAATGAGACCGCCTTCGGAGGCAGCGTCGCCGCGCTGGCCACTCTGTCCGCGTGGTCACTGCTGCACCTTCGACTCGCGCGCGCGGGGCTGCAGGCACGGCCGGTCATCCAGCGCAGCACCATGGAGTTCGAGCAGCCGATCCCCGGGGACTTCGACGCCGTCTGCCGCTTCACCGACGAGCTGGCGTGGGAGCGGTTCCGGCTCATCCTGGTGCGCCGCGGCCGCGCGCGATTGACGCTCGCGGCTCATCTGGTCTACGACGCCCAGCGGATGGCGACGTTCGAGGGGGACTTCGTCGGAATCATTTGATTTGCGACCAGTGGCGGGCTTGCTGCGTAACTGTGGCTCCGCGCAGACATGGAACTGCAACGCACATCAGTGCAGAATGTAGGGAGTTGGAAACAACTCCGCTCGTCAAGAAGAGGCAACCTCACATGAGCAACGCTGAGATTCGGGGGCGATTCGTCTGGCACGAGCTGATGACGACCGACCCGCAGGCTGCAGGCGCCTTCTATTCCAAGGTCCTGCCGTGGAAGACCCAGCCTTCCGGCGTACCCGATTACGCACTTTGGGTCGCCGGCAAGACACAGACCGGCGGACTCATGGCGCAGCCGGAATCCGCCCGCCAGTCCGGCGCCCCGCCGAACTGGCTGGTATACATCGGGACGCCCGATGTCGATGCCACGGCGGCAGCCGCCGAGCGCTTGGGCGGCAAGGTGCTGAAGGCCCCGGCCGACATTCCCGGCGTCGGCCGCTTTGCCGTGATCGCGGACCCGCAAGGCGCCGCATTCGCGGTGTTCAAGCCGGGCGGCAATCCGCCCCCCGACGGCGCCCCCACGACCGACTTCTCCTGGCACGAGCTTGCAACGAGCGATCAGCACGCTGCGCTCACGTTCTACTCGGAGCTGTTCGGATGGAGCCGCGGACCCGCCCACGACATGGGCCCCGCGGGCAGCTACCAGCTCATCGAGCACGGCGGCGAGCAGATCGGCGGCGCCTACAAGCTGATGGATGCCTCCAAGCCGCCGCATTGGCTGACCTACATCCGGGTAGCGAGCGTAGACAAGGCGGCAGCCGCGGCCAAAGCGGCCGGCGGGCGGGTGACGCAGGGGCCGATGGAGGTTCCTGGAGGCAGCCGCATTGCTCAGATCCTGGATCCGCAGGGCGGCGCGTTCGCGGTCCATGAGCCGGCCAAGCAGGCCGCCGCGGCAAGCGCGCCCGCCGAAAAGGCGGCAGCGCCGCGGAAGGCTCCGGCGAAGCCGGCCGCCGCTAAACCCGCCCCCAAGGCAAAAGCCCGGCCCGCCAGAAAGGCGGCCGCCAAGGCGAAGAAGCGACCCGCGACTGCAAAGCACGCCGCGAAGAAGAACGCGAAGAAGAAGAAATCACCGGCCAAGAAATCGGCCGGGAAACGCCCCGCCCGCAAAACCGCGGGCAAGAAGAAATCGGCCAAGCGACCGGCGCGCAAGAAATAGCGCCACCGCAATCGAAACTGGCAGGTCCGAAAGCACGTCACTCAGCGACCCGAGGCCACCCTCGGGTCGCGACTTTCAGACTTTGATTAGCGGATGACCGAAGTTCTCGCCGCGCATGGCCTTGACCAGGTGCGGCGGTGCGCTCTCGAGTCCTTCCGTCACGTCTTCCCGATACACCAACCGGTCCGCGCCGTGCCAGGCGATCGCGTCCTTCAGGAACTCACGGCGGCGGTGCTCGTAATCAGCTGCGTGCAACCGCCGCAGGGTAATTTCCCCTGGCGCGTAACCCGCCCGTTGCAGCAATTCGGGAGCAACGCCCTCACGGACGCCATTGAGGACGACCCGTCCGCCAGGGGCGAGATGATGGCCTGAGATTACGGCGTCGAGCAGGTCACCTCCGGAGTTGTCGAAGTAGACGTCGAACCCGTGCGGCGCGAGCTGGCGTAGTCGGGCGCCCAGATCCTCCGCATGCGGATTGACGCACGCGGAAAAACGCGCGCGCCGGGTCGCCCACTCGCACTTGTCGCGCGAGCTGCCCACGCCGATCACACGGGCGCCCTTGATCCTTGCCACCTGGCCGGCCATCGCGCCGGCCACGTTCGCCACCGCGGAAATCAACACTGTCTCGCCGGCGCGCAGCCGGGCGAGATCGAGCAACCCGAAGTAGGCCGCCATGCCCGAGGGGCCCAGAAGGCCCAGCGCCGTCGATGCGGGAGAGTGACCGGGGTGCAGCGCGGAAGCATGGTGACCGTCGGAGACGCAGATCTCCCGCATGCCGCATTGGATGACGACATTTTGGCCGACCGCGAAGACATCGTGCCGGGACTCCAGCACTTCGCAAACACCTAGCGCCGGCACGACGTCACCGGGCCGCGCGCCCGTGCCCGAGCGCGCCGCGGTACTGGACGGCGAGTACGTCAACGGATCGACCGCGAGCCAGCGTGTCCGGCAGAGTATGCCGCCGTGAGTGAGGCTGGGCATTTCACCCGGCACTACTTCGAAGTCCTCGGCTGTCGCCGGGGGCCGCCTGATCCTGACTTCGAGGTTGCGCATGGAGCCGCTCGCTACTGAGCTTGAGCCTCTGCCGCCTTGCGATTTGCCGCATCCTGCTGATAGGCGGCATTGATCTGCTGCTGCATCTTCGCCTCGGTATCCTTCGCCTGCTTCGCATCCTGCGCCGCCGAAGCGCCGCCGGCCGCCGCGGTGACGCTGGTTGCGGCGAGACCGCAGCCCGCGAGCGCGAGCACCGGGACGAGGACAGTCAGGGACTTCGCCAGAGACTTCGCGAGGGTTTGCATGATGCGAATAGCTTAAACCCGAACGGCCACTGCGGCACAATCAGGATCTACCATGCCTAAAGCCTCACACTCTCGCCCCGCGGCGGTAGCGCAGCCCCGGCTTCGTCGGGGCTATTTCGAGTGCCGCTACGGCCAACTGCACGTCCACAACGCCATTCCGTCCGGCGGTGGCTTCGAGGAGGGCACGCCTCTTCTCTGTCTTCACTCGCTCCCCCATTCTGGACGAGTTTTTTCCCAATTCCTTACAATTAACGGGACTGGTCGCTCGATTTTTGCCCCTGATCTGCCTGGATTCGGGGATTCAGATCCACCGCCGCTCCGGGCAGGTGTCGCGGAGCATGCCGCGGCCATCGCCGATTTTCTCGATACCATGCGCCTGCGTCAGGTCGACTTGCTCGGCCATGGTTTCGGTGCCGCCGTCGCCGCCGAGCTCGCGGCGACGCGGCCAGCCCAGGTGCGGCGCCTGGTACTGGTCTCGCCGCCGCTATCCGCGGGCGCAGCCGAGCCGCCGTCCATGGCGCCGGCGGTGGACGGCAGTCATTTGCTCGAGGAGTGGCGCCGGGCAGTGGCGTATTGCGGACCGGTTGCGCCGCCCGAGGTCGCCACCGCCGCGCTGGCGGAGCGGCTGCGCAACGGCGCTCAGGCAGCTGCGGCCGCAGCCGCAGAGAGCGTCTATCGACTGCGCCCTCGATTGGCACCGCTCGCGATTCCGATTCTCATCCTGCTCCTCGGCGAGGAAGTGGTAGCCCACAAGGGACAGATGCGCGATGTCCCCGCGCGAACCCGGATCGTCGAGCTGCCGGATCGGGATGCCTCGCTTTTCGAAACTGCGCCGGAAGTCGCCGCGCAGGCTGTGGAATCCTTCCTCCGCTAAGCTGCCCGCATGGCCAGCCCATACATCGAGCGGATTCTCAAGGCTCGCGTTTATGAGGTCGCGATCGAGTCGCCTCTGGAGGAGGCGCCGCGGCTATCGCGTCGGCTCGGGAACCAGGTGCTGCTCAAGCGCGAAGATCTACAGCCGGTGTTCTCCTTCAAGTTGCGTGGCGCCTATAACCGCATTGCGCATCTGTCGGATGCGGCGGCAAAGCGTGGCGTGGTGTGCGCTTCGGCCGGCAACCACGCCCAAGGCGTTGCACTGGCGGCACGGCGGCGCGGCATTCCGACGGCGATCGTCATGCCGCGCACTACGCCGCAGATCAAGGTGCAGGCGGTCATCGCCCTCGGCGGCGAGGTCGTGCTGCACGGCGATGACTACGACACGGCGCTCGAACGGGCGCTGGAGCTGGCGCGGGAGCGCGATCTCGTGTTCGTCCATCCCTTCGACGATGCGGATGTCATCGCCGGCCAGGGCACGATCGGCGTGGAGTTGCTGCGACAGACGGGCGGTCACCTCGATGCGATCTTCGTGCCCGTAGGGGGCGGCGGGCTCATCGCCGGCATCGCGGTGTACGTCAAGTACCTCTATCCCAACATCCGCATCATCGGGGTGGAGCCCGAGGACGCGGCCGGCATGTACGAGTCGTTGAAAGCCGGACGGCGGGTTACCCTCGAGAGGGTCGGAATCTTCGCCGACGGTGTCGCGGTGAGACGGGTGGGCGAGGAGACCTTCGCGCTGTGCCGCGATCATGTCGATGAGATCCTGCTGCTCGACACGGACGAGATCTGTGCCGCCATACAGGACGTGTTCGAGGATACCCGCTCCATCGTGGAGCCGGCCGGCGCGCTGGCAGTGGCGGGACTGAAGAAGTACGTCGCCCGCGAAGGGTGGCGGGACAAGCGTGTCGTCGCGATCAACAGCGGCGCCAACATCAACTTCGACCGCCTGCGCCACGTGGCGGAGCGCGCCGACCTGGGCGGCGAGCGCGAGGCGCTGCTCGCGGTCACGATTCCGGAGCGTCCGGGCAGTTTCCTGCGCTTCTGCGAGTTGCTCGGCAACCGCAACGTCACGGAGTTCAATTACCGTTACGAGAGCGAGCAGGCCGCGCGGATCTTCGTCAGCTTTGGCCTCTCCCAGGGCCGCACCGAGAAGGATGCGGTCGTAGCCGCCCTGCGCCAGGGCGGCTACACGGTCACCGACATGACCGACAACGAGATGGCGAAGCTGCACGTGCGCTACATGGTCGGAGGCCGCGCACGCGGCATCCGCGACGAACTGCTCTATCGCTTCGAGTTCCCCGAGCGCCCTGGGGCGCTGCTCAGGTTCCTCCAGGCAGTTGGCGGCCGCTGGAACATCAGCCTGTTCCACTATCGCAACCATGGCTCCGACTACGGCCGCGTGCTCGCCGGCATTCAGGTGCCTGCCGCGGAGCGCACCGACTTCCTGCAGCATCTCAACGAGCTGCACTACGCCTATGCGGAAGAGACGGACAATCCGGCCTACAGGATGTTCCTGGGCGCCTAGGGCGGGAATACATGAAGGCATCGTGTCAGGAAATCGTCTCCTCCAGAGCCCGCAGATCGCGGCCACGCGTCTCGTGGCCGTAGAGCGCGACGAGCCCCAGACCGAGTAGTACGGGAATGACGGTCGCGACCGCCGCGGTCCCGATCACGGGAACGAGCGCGAGGCTGCTCAAACCCTGGCATACGAGGCCGCCGCTCTTGCTGATGCCCGCGACCCAGCCGGTGGCGCGGCCGCGGATGCGCACGGGATAACTCTCCGCCGTGTAAGGAAGGATGATGGAAATGACGCCGGTGGTCCCAACAATGAGCAGTGTGAGTGCCAGGACAGGGTCGGACGCGGCGCGCACACCGCTCTCGCGCAACACGATGGCCACGAGCCCTACCGCCGTAGTGCCAATCATGACGAGCAACGAGCCCTTGGTGCTCCAGCGGGAATAAAGCAGCGCCGCAATCGCGATGACGGGCACCGAGATGAGCGTCGAGCGGGCGATGATGGCGGCGGCGACGCCCATATCACGGCCCTCGGCGATGAGTTGGCCCGGCAACCACAGCAACACGCCATAGTTGAGGAGTCCCCAGGCGAGTGCGGCGATGGTGAGCGCGACGGTAGTACCGAGATAGCGGCTGTCGGTCGGCGGCAAGTGTGAATGGTCCAGCTTGGCTTCTTCGTCCCAATCATCGCTTGCCTTGACGACCACCGACCCGAAACGCTCGAGGGTGGCGAGCGCTTCCTTGGGCCGCCCGATATGGATGAGGAAGCGGGCGGACTCAGGGATGAGCGGACTCAGCGCAATCAGCAGCAGCCCCGAGGGGAGATTCAAGAACCACATGATGCGCCAGCCGAAAGTAGGCTGAAGCAGCGCGGAGAAACCCGAGGCGGCAAAATATCCGCCCAGCGTGCCGGCGCCACCGATGACGACGAGGCTCCAGCCGCGATGGCGCGTCGGCATGATCTCCGCCAACAGCGCGTAAGCGACCGGCAGCATTCCGCCCGCCGACCCGCCCATGAGAAAGCACATGAACAGGTTCCAACGGAACGAGGGCATGGCGCCGCAGATGGAAGTGCCGATGAACATAACGCCCGCGAGCAGGATGGTGGCGCGGCGACCATAGTGGTCCGCAAGTGCGCCCCAGACGAACGAGCCCAGCGTCGCACCGGTCAACGCCGACAAGGGCAGGAGTGCGACGGCCGCCGCGTTGATCCCGTATTCGACACTCATCCCGGGAATGACGAAGCCCAGACTGCTGATCTTCATGGTGTCGACGACGAGCGCAATCGCAAGCGCACCGCCAGCGGCCCAGTGCCACACCGTGAGTTGTGCATCCTCCGGCGCGGCAATCCGTTCGTGCATCATCGCTCGGGCGGAGCTCGCCTCCTTGGGTCTCAGCCCGTAGACGGCCGCGGCGAGGCCACCCAGGATGCAGGCCATCCCGCAGAGCATCCCCGTGCCCATCGGCATCCCGGCCAGTCGATAGTGCATGGACCGAGCCATCACAAACATCGGCAGGTGCAGGAGCACACCGATCACCACCGACAGAGTGCCCAGCCAGAAAGCCGGCGCGCTGCGCCGATCGGCAAACATGAACAGCTCGTTCATGGATTGCGTGCGGGACCCCCTGGCCCGGGTCGGCGCCCTGCCTGATGGGATGATCTCCTAATTCAACACCACCAGCAGGTCCTTCGCGTCCACCTGCTGCCCCGGGCTGACCAGCACCTCCGCCACTTCGCCATCGGCCTCGGCGCGCACCGCGGTCTCCATCTTCATCGCCTCGAGCGTGGCGAGCAGGTCGCCGCGGACGACCTTGCGGCCGGCCGCGACCGCGATCGTCGCGATGGTCCCAGGCATCGGCGCGCCGACCTGCTTGGGATTCCCGGGCTCCGCCTTTCGCTGCGGCGGGCGCTTGGCGATCTGGCTGCGGTCGGACACGCGCATGGAGCGCGGCTGGCCATTGAGCTCGAAGAACACGGTGCGCGTACCATCCTCGTGAGCCTCGCTCGCGGCAACATACCGCACGATCAGCGTCTTACCACGCTCCAACTCGACGCTGACCTCCTGTCCCGGCTCCATGCCGTAAAAGAACACCGTGCTCGGCAGAATGCCGACATCGCCGTACTGCGCGCGCTCGGCGGCATAGTCGAGCCATACCCGCGGGTACATCAGATACGAAGCCAGATCGTCGTCGGTCGCCGGACGCGTCATCTTCTCTTGGATTTTGGCGCGCTCGGCGGCAAGATCGGTGGCCGGCATCTCGGCTCCCGGACGCCCCTTGAGCGGCGCGGCGCCCTTCAGTACCTTGCGCTGCAGCGCCTCCGGGAAGCCGCCGTAAGGCTGGCCGAGGTCGCCGCGGAAGAGCTGCACCACCGACTCCGGGAAGGCCACCTCCACCTGTGGATCGAGGACCTGCTTCGGTGTCAGGCCGCTGGTCACCATGAGGAGCGCGAGGTCGCCGACCACCTTGGATGTCGGAGTGACTTTGACGATGTCGCCAAACATCTCGTTGACGTCCGCATACGCTTGCGCAACGTCCGACCAGTGGGCGTTGTCGATGCCGAGGGAACGGGCCTGCTCACGCAAGTTGGTGTACTGCCCGCCAGGCATGCCATGCACGTACACCTCCGACGCGCCGGAGCGGATATCGCTCTCGAACGCCGCATAGAGTCTACGTACCTGCTCCCAATATGAGGACAGCAGGCGCAGTTTCGCGGGATCCACTCCGGAATCGTGCGGCCCGTGACGCAGCGCCTCCACGATCGAACCCAGGTTAGGCTGGGAAGTCAGTCCGCTCATCGCATCGATTGCACCGTCGACAGCGTCTGCGCCGGCATCGATCGCCGCGAGCACGCTGGCTGCGGCGATGCCGCTGGTGTCGTGAGTATGGAAGTGCACCGGCAGCCCTACTTCCTCCTTGAGCGCCTTCACCAGGGTGTACGCCGCGCGGGGACGGCACAATCCCGCCATGTCCTTGATACCGAGCACGTGTGTGCCGGCGGCCTTGAGCTCGCGTGCGAGGCGCAGGTAGTAGTCCAGGGTGTATTTCTTCTCCCGTGGATCGCTGAGGTTGCCGGTGTAGCAGATCGCCGCCTCGCAGAGCTTGCCTGACTCCAGCACGGCCTCGATCGGCATGCGCATGTTCTCGACCCAGTTGAGGGAGTCGAAAATGCGGAACACGTCGATGCCGCGCTCGGCAGCACGCGCGATGAAAAACCGCACCACGTTGTCGGGATAGTTGGCATAGCCCACGGCGTTCGCCGACCGCAGCAGCATCTGCAGCAGCAGATTCGGCACCTTCTCGCGCAGTATCGTCAGGCGCTGCCACGGGTCTTCCTTCAAGAATCTCATCGCAACATCGAAGGTCGCCCCGCCCCAGCACTCCAGCGAGAAGAGCTGCGGCAACAGGCTGGCGTAGTAGGGGGCGATCGCGCTCATGTCGATCGTGCGCATGCGCGTCGCGAGCAGCGACTGATGGGCGTCGCGCAAGGTCGTGTCGGTGAGCAGCACACGCTCCTGCGCCAGCATCCATTGCGCGAAGCGCTCGGGGCCGAGTTCCTCGAGCTTCTGACGCGTGCCGGGCGGTGGCTCCGACGCCAGGGCCGCCTGCGGCACCCTCGGCGTCTCGAGCCTCACCGGGCGCGGTCGGTCGCGCGTCTCCGGATTGCCGTTGACGATGGTCTGGGCGATGTAAGTCAGGATGCGGGTCGCGCGGTCGCGCTTGGGCGGCCAGCGGAAGAGCTCCGGCGTCTCGTCGATGAAGCGCGTCGTGTACTCGCCGCGCGCGAACCGGGGGTGCGTGATGACCTGGTCGAGAAAACGCAGGTTGGTGACGACTCCGCGGATGCGGAACTCCCACAACGCGCGATGCATGCGGGCGTTGGTCTCCTCCGGCGTCGGCGCCCAGGCCGTCACCTTCACCAACAGCGAATCATATGATCGGGTGATGATCGCGCCGGTGTACGCCGTGCCCGCATCGAGACGGATACCGAAACCGGCGGGACTGCGGTAGGCGGTGATCTTGCCGTAGTCCGGGATGAAGTTGTTTTCCGGGTCTTCCGTGGTGACGCGGCACTGCAGCGCGTGCGCCCCGATCCGGATCTCCTCCTGCGGTGGTACGCCGCTCTCGGCCGTGCCGAGCCGCGCACCCGCCGCGATGCGGATCTGCGCTTTCACGATATCGATGCCGGTCGCGCACTCGGTGACCGTATGCTCGACCTGGATGCGCGGGTTGACCTCGATGAAATAAAACTTGCCGGTGTCGGCGTCCTGAAGAAACTCCACCGTGCCGGCATTGAGGTAGCTCGCGGCACGGCCGATGGCGAGTGCGGCCGCGCACAGCTCCGCGCGCTGCGTATCGCTGAGAAACACCGCGGGCGCGCGCTCCACGACCTTCTGGTTGCGGCGCTGCACCGTACAGTCGCGCTCGTAGAGATGGACCAGGCCGCCATGCTCATCGCCCAGGATCTGTACCTCGACATGGCGCGCGCGTCGGACCAACTTCTCGAGATAAACCTCGTCGTTGCCGAACGCCGCCTTCGCTTCGCGGCGCGCTACGGGCAGCACCTCCGCGAGCTGCGCATCGCTCTCGACGACGCGCATTCCCCGGCCGCCGCCACCCCAGCTCGCCTTGAGCATCACCGGGTAACCGACCTCGTGCGCGAGCCGGCGGCAGTCCTCCAGGCTCGCCGGTAGCGGCGGGGTCGCCGGCATGACCGCCACGCCAGCCGCGGTCGCGAGGTTGCGCGCTGCCACCTTGTTGCCCAGGGCGCGCATGGTCTCGGGCCGCGGGCCCACGAACACGATCCCGGCCGTGGCGCAGGCCTGCGGGAACTCCGGGTTCTCGGAGAGGAAGCCGTAGCCCGGGTGAATGGCATCGACCCGAGCCTCGCGCGCGATGCGCAGGATGTCGTCGATGTCCAGGTAGGCCTCGATCGGCCCCTTGCCGCGGCCCACGAGGTAGCTCTCATCCGCCTTGGTGCGATGCAGCGAGAATCGGTCCTCCTGCGAGTGGATGGCCACGGTGCGTAGACCCAGCTCGCTCGCCGCACGCATGACACGGATGGCGATCTCGCCACGGTTGGCGACCAGAATGCTGCGGATCCCCTGCGACATGAGAGCCTTTACCGGTAATATTCCCGCAAATCATAGCGGACTCTCCCATGCTTTCGATTGCCATTCACGGCGGCGCCGGTGCCGTGCCGCGCAGCACTCTTACCGCCGAGCGCGAGCTGCGGTACCGCGACGGCCTCGCAGCGGCTCTGGATGCCGGATATGCGACGCTAGAGAAAGGTGGCTCCAGCCTCGATGCGGTCACCGCCGCCGTCCGGACCCTGGAAGACAACCCACTCTTCAATGCCGGACGAGGCGCCGCTCTGACCCGCGACGGAGCCGCGGAGCTCGACGCCGCCATCATGGAAGGGCGGCAACAGCGGGCGGGCGCCGTCGCGGCCGTACGGCACGTGAGAAATCCGATCGAGCTCGCGCGCCGGGTGATGGAGAAGTCCCGGCACGTGCTGCTGGTAGGGGCCGGAGCCGAGGAATTCGCCCTCGAGGAAGGGGTGGCGCTGGTGCCGAACAGCTACTTCCGGACCGAGGAGCGGTGGGCACAGCTCGAGAGCGAGCGCGGCGGCCGCCCGGTCTCGGACCTGGTCCCCTCCTCCCAGGGCACCGTCGGCGCGGTTGCTCTCGATGCGGCCGGCGATCTCGCCGCCGCCACTTCCACCGGCGGCATGACGAACAAGCGCCAGGGCCGCGTGGGCGACTCCCCGATCATCGGGGCCGGAACCTACGCCAAGAACGGGGTCTGCGCGGTTTCCGCCACCGGCCATGGCGAGTACTTCATCCGCACGGTCGCCGCGCACCACATCTGCGCCGCCGTGGAGTTTCGCGGCCGCAGCCTCCAGGAAGCGGTACATGAATTGCTGCACCAGAGGCTCCGTGAGCTGGGCGGCAGCGGCGGGGTCATTGGACTCGATCAGGGCGGCCGCATTGTCATGGACTTCAGCACGGAGGGCATGTTTCGTGGCGCCCGCGACTCGAGCGGAGTACGGCGGATCGACATCTACTGAGAGGAGAGGGTATGGCACTCGCGCGGCAAGACAACGGGCAAGCGACAGCGAAGCGCCGCCTGCTGGTCGTCGATGACAACAGAGACGCCGCGGAGAGCATGTCCATGCTGCTCCAGATGTGGGGTCACGAGGTAGCCTTCGCTTTCGACGGTCCGAGCGCGCTCGAGACCGCGGAGAGGTGGCAGCCCGAGGCCGTGTTCCTCGACATCGGGTTGCCGGGAATGGATGGCTACGAGGTGGCCGAGCGCCTGCGCGAGCTGCCGCTTGCCAAGAACGCGGTGCTCATTGCCCTCACTGGCTACGGTCACGATGACGATCGCCTGCGCTCCCGGCGGGCGGGCATCGACCACCACCTGGTGAAGCCGGTGGCACCCGATGCGCTGCGCGATCTGATCGATTCACTGCAGCTGCACTGAGGAAGCGTAGCTGCGGGCCACGAGTCGGCCGTGATGGGCGGCGTCCCAGACTTCCGCCGCCAGCATTTGCACCCCGTGCGTGCGCGAGCGCTCCAACGTCGCCACGTCGTCTTCCGCCGCTGCCACCAGCATCTGCCGCCAGAGTCGTGCATGCTTGAGCCAGCGCGGTTGCAGCCAGCCGCAGCCATGCTCCGCGAGCTCGTGCACTTGGGTCACGGAACATGCGCCCAGCAGGCCTGCGCAATAGGGGTGAATCCCGAGAACATTCGGCGCACCCTCCGAGTGGTTGATGACCAGCGACCAGGCGTATACGAAGACCGTACGCGCCACCGCGGCCGTCCGCGGCACAGTGAAGAATGAGGCGCTCGGGGGGCGTATCGCGTCGTTGACCCGCGAGCCGCTCAGACACTGCCACCGCTGCGGCTCACCGAAGCAGGCATCGACCAGCAGATAGGGACAGGCGGCCGCCCGCCAGCGGGAGCGCTCATCGAGCGCTCGCCACAGCTCCCCGACCTGTCGCAGCGGCTGCTGAGCCTCGGACCCCTGGGCAAGGACCTGCTCCGCGAGGAGCCCGAGACAAGTGTGATTGACCTCCGCCAGCGCTTCGAGCATGTCCCGCCGCAGCCAGCAGGCCCGGCTGAGAAAGCGCGGTTCCAACGCCACGGCTATTTCGTTACGCAACATGACGGCAACTCCCTCCCAAGACGCCCGCCAGCATGGTACCCGGGCGCGCGCCGGAGGCCAACGGATGAAATTGGGCATTTTTTCCCAAAATGACCCAATTGTGTTTTGGGAAATATTTCCCAACAATAGGCCACGGAGTCTCGTCCGGCAATTGATAGACGGCGGGGGGAACCAGCCATGCGCATCTCGGAAGACCGCTACGACCGTGACCGGCAGCGCCTGGATCTGGCACTCAGGTTCCTGACACACGAGGCGCGCACCCAGACGATCCGCATCTGGACGGGGCTCAGCGACGACCGTATCCGCAAGCTCTATCGGTCCTACCTCGGCCGCGCCGCCTGTTATGTTCCCCGTCACCGCGGCAAGTCGCCCCACCAGGCCGCCTACTTCACGCGCTCGCTGAAGATCCAACAGCAAGCTGCCGTCCTGGCGAGCTTTTTCGCGCTTGCCGGGCTGGTGCCGGGGGAGCCCTCCCCGGCCGCGGCCACGGCACTTCCGGACATTCCCCGGGGCAATTCGCTCTGCGCCGCGTTCGAGTCCTACGCTACCCTGATCCCGACCGCCTCGATCTCATTCGAATACGCGGTCTTCCTCGCGGAATGCCTCGCCCGGGGTGATCAGCTTCGGCTCGGCAGGTGCTGCGAATGCGGCGGCATGCTCGTCGTGGAGCGCTTCCCCATCCGGGACAAGCGCTGCCAGCACTGTACGGCCGCGCGGGGTGACACCCGTCCGAAGACGGGCTGACAACTGCGACTGGTATGGTTTTCGGATTCTTAGCCGTCAGCGCCGCGGTGACCGGCAGGCTCAGGAGCCGATCCTGACGATCAGCACACTGGGGCGCAAGCCGAGTGTCAGCGAGCGCGCGGGCGTTGCGATCAGCACGGAGTTGATTTCATCTCGTATGTTTCGGACCCCGAGCCCCTGCAGCGCGGAGCGCACCCGCGTATATTTTTCGACGTACGGCGATTGCGCGTACCCGAAATGGACGTTGACGCCCACGGAATCGACGAATGAAGCGGCCTTGCGCGCTGCGAGCTGCTGTTGCCCGAAGGCACGCACGCTCGAAGTGAGAAGCAGCGCTGCGGCAAGGGCAAGCGCCAGCGATCTTCGGCTTGTCAACATGACTGACTCCATCCGCACAGCCGATTCAACGGCCACCGGATGATCCGAAGGATGACAGGAGCAGGACGCCGCACCGCTCGCACCGGCTGATAGAATGCGGTCATGGACTCCGAGCGGCCGAATTTCTTTGCAGGTCCCTATATTGACCGGCGCGCGGAGGAGCGTGAGCAACCCGGCTGGGCGCAATCAGCGCTCGAGGATCCGGCTACGCTTTATCTTCTGGCCAGCGGCACGCGGCAGCTGGTCTACCCTCAGCCGCAGCCGCGCATCGCCTTTCTCGAGGGCGCGGCGGCCCGGCTCATCGCCGCCACCGATGAGAGTCGACTCGTGCTCCTGGGATGGTTCCGGGAGCGGCGCTGTGTCCTGGTGGAGGTCGGGGGTCCCGCCGCTGATCAATTGCCGCACAATGCCTCTTTCGAGGAGCTGCGTCCGCTCTCACCCCTGCTGCTGGGAGATGAGGCAGGTCTCCTCGCTTACGCGCGCGCGCTTTCGATCTGGCGGGCGCGCCAGCGGTACTGCGGCGTGTGCGGCGCGGCGACGATTCCGCGGCGCGCGGGGCACTGCATGTGCTGCTCCAAGGAGAGCTGCGCGGTCGAGTTCTTCCCCCGACTGGAGCCCGCGATCATCGTGCTGGTCACGGACGGGGAGCGTGCGCTCCTCGGCCGGCAGGCGAGCTGGCCGCCCGGACGCTACTCGACCATCGCCGGCTTCGTGGAGCCGGGCGAGAGCCTCGAGGACGCCGTCGCCCGGGAAGTCATGGAGGAAACAGGCGTGCCGGTTACGGACGCTCACTATGATTCCTCCCAACCCTGGCCTTTCCCCGCCTCGATCATGCTGGGCTTCCGCGCCTGGGCGCGCCCCGACAGCCCCGTCCGGGTCAGCGGCGAGCTCGAGGATGCGCGCTGGTTCACTCGCGAGGAAATCCTGGCAGGCGCCGCACTGCTGCCGCCCGTGCACTCGATCTCCCACCGCCTCATCACCGCCTGGATGGGGGGGTAAGTAGGACGTGTGCCTGCTCGTCCTCGCATCGAACGCGCACCCCCGCTACCGGTTGGTGGTGGCCGCCAATCGCGACGAGTACCACGACCGGCCCAGCGCCCCACTCGAGACCTGGCCCCTACCCGCCGGGATCCTCGCTGGGCGGGACCTGCGCGCGGGCGGCACATGGCTGGGAATGGACCCCCACCGCCGCTTTGGCGTGGTCACGAATTTCCGCGATCTGGCGCGGGCGCCGCCGCAGGCACCCTCACGCGGCGGCCTGATTCCCGACTATCTCGGTGGGACGGCAAGGCCGGGCGACTACCTCACGGCGCTGGCGCCAGAGGCCGCGGCTTATGGCGGCTTCAACCTGCTGTTGGCCGACGGTGAATCCCTCTGGTACGCATCGAACCGCGGCACCCCCTTCGCGCGGGCTCTGTCGCCGGGCATCCATGGCCTGTCGAACGAGCGGCTGGACACGCCCTGGCCAAAATTGCTGCGCGTGCGGCGCGGTTTCGAGACCTGGCTGCGCGGCGGCGGCAACGCGGACGACGGGGACCTGTTCGCGCTGCTCGCGGACCGCGCGCCGGCCTCTGACGAGGAGGGCCTGCCGAGCACCGGTATCGCGCCGGAATGGGAGCGAACCCTGTCCTCCCCCTTCGTCCTGCACCAGAGCTACGGTACGCGCTGCTCCACCCTGGTGGCCATCGAGCCCTCGGGCGCCTGTTACCTGGCCGAGCGGCGCTTCGACCCGACCGGCGCCTGCAGCGGCCAGACCGAATACCGGTTGCGGCCCGGAGAATGGCCCGGCACGAATGGAGCCGAGTAAGCGGCAGGGCGCATGCGCCGTTACAATTCAAGCTTCATCCGCCCGCGTTCTTCGTCGCACGATCAATGGCGCAGTGCAATTCGTCACACGGGGCTCGGTCGCAATGGCGGGCCTCGGGCGTACTCCTGTTGCTCCTCGCCTGCCCATTAGCGCTAGCGAATGTGACCATCACCGTCAAAGGCGTGAGCGCCCCGCTGCGCAGCAACGTGCTGGCGTACCTGAGCTTCGCCCGCTACCAGAAAAGCAAGAGCCTGAGCGCGGACACCGTCGAGAGACTCCAAAGCCGGATCGCGGCCGAGGTGCAATCGGCGCTGAAGCCGTTCGGATACTTTCAGCCGACGGTCAGCTCGAACGTGGCGCCCGCCGGTCCAGGCAACTGGAAGGTGTCGATCACGGTGCATCCAGGGCCCCCGGTGATCCTGAAACGTGTGGACGTGCGCGTCGTCGGCCCGGGAGCCACCAGCCGGCTCTTCAAGCGCATCACCTCCCATCTGCCCTTCCATGCCGGCGAGCGGCTCGAACAGGCGCAATACGACAGCGTCAGGGCCGACCTCCTGCGTACTGCCGCCACCTACGGCTATCTCGATGCAACGTTGACCCGCCACGAGCTGCTGGTCAACCCTGGCGCGCGTACCGCGAGCATCGAGCTGGAGCTACGGACCGGCGTGCGCTACCGCTTCGGCGTGACCACGATCGTGCAGAACTCCGTTCGCGAAAAGCTGGTACGCAAATACCTCCGTTACCGCCAGGGCGACCCGTTCGATCTGACGGAGGTCCTGCGCACGCAGTTCGCCCTCGATGACTCCCAATACTTCACCAACCTCGAGGTATTGCCCGGAGATCCGGACCACAGTCAGCACACGGTTCCGATCAGCATCCACGCCGCCCGCAACCGGTCGAACGTCTACTCCCTCGCGGGTGGCTACGAGAACGACACCGGCGCGCGCGGCATCCTCAGCTGGGAGGACCGGCGGGTCAACTCCTACGGCCACAAGATGAGCGTCGACCTGGAAGCGGCGCAGGTCACCAAGTACAGCCTGCAGAGCCGCTACGTCATTCCACTCGGCGATCCAGCGGTGGAAAACCTGACTCTCACCGGCACTGTCGTGCAACAGGAGCTCGCCGACGTGGACGCGCGCACGATGTCGGTCGGACCGAGCATCACGCGAGTCATGGGAAACTGGCAGACGGTATGGTTCGTGAATGGAGTGCAAAGCACCGGCACCGTGACTACGAGTTGGCCCGGAGCCATCGACCCCTCCAACAAGGAGTGTATCGCGGCCGCCATGACCGGCACGAAATGCAACGCCAACGTTACGATCGGCATACCTACCAACGACATGTTGGTTCCGGGCGTCGACCTCGCCTCCGTGCCCAAGGGCTATCTCGGCGAGCCCATGTTCGAGCACGGCTTCTTTGCCGAGATCCGCGGCTCGCAGGGCGCCTTCGGCTCGAAGGCGAACTTCCTGCAGATTCACCTCCAGCTCGAGCGGGTGTTCAGGCTCTCGGAGAAGTGGCACCTGCTGCTGCGCGACGAGTTCGGGGCGACCGCCGCCTCGCACTTCGGCGAGATGCCCCCCGCGATGCGCTTCTACGCCGGAGGCGAGGGCAGCGTCCGCGGCTTCGAATACGACGGCCTGTCGCCAACGCAAAAGTACTGTCTTTCGGGCAGTCAGATCTGCGCCGAAGCGCAGGCTGGCGGCAAGGACGTGATCACGGGGACGGTGGAGTTCGATCGCGACCTGCCCCGGAACTTCGGCCTCGCCTTCTTCTTCGACTACGGTAATGCCTTCAATCACCTCGGATCGCAGCAGCAGGCCGTTTACAACGACGAGCAGCAAATCGTGTACCTCAAGCAGCCGCTGCTGCAATACGGCGCCGGCATCGGGTTGTTGTTCCGCCTGCCGGTCCTGACGCTCGGCATCGACATCGGGCAACCGTTGTCGCAGCCCGGCAGTCCGCGGCTCTACATCAACTTCTCACCGAAGTTGTGACAGCGCGGTAGCCGTCGATGCGTCGCTTTCTACTGCTCGCCATCGCATTCTTCCTGCTGATCGTCGTCGGTCTGCCGTGCGCCGCGCTCTACGCTGTGATCTATACGCAGAGCGGGTTGCAATTCGTCGTGAGCCATCTGCCGCAGCGATACGGCAAGGTTGGCGTGAAGATAGAGGACATCAGCGGCACGCTCGCCGGCGGCGTCCGCGCGCGGCTGCTGGTGATCGACCAGGAGCGGGTACACCTCGAGATCCGCGGCATCTACACCCGGGTGAAGCTGGAGCCGCTCCTGTGGCAGACCATCGATACACCCGATACCAGCGTCGACAACGTTTATATCGAGATCGAGCGCCCAACCGGGCCGCCGAGGGCGCCGGGCCATGGCGGCGCGCCGCAATTCCTGCCGCGCTGGCTCGCCATTTACGTTGGCCATGCCAGCGTCGGTAAGGCGGTGTTGGTGGTCCCGGGCGGCACCCGCCTGGAAGGCGAGCACATCGCCGTCTCCGCGCTGCTGCGCCACCGCGACATTCACTTCTATCAGGCACAGGTGCGGATGGGTGACGTGGGTTTCGCCGTGACGGGCAGACTGCACGCCAGCGATCCCCTGGGGCTTGCGGCCAGCGGCAGTATTGCCTGGGAGCCGAGCGGTCAGCCCGTGTGGCGGCTCACCGCGAATGCCGCGGGCGATCTCGACAAGCTGGCCCTGAGCGCACAGACCTTCGCACCCTTCCACAGTGAAGTGGGCGGCGAGATGCTCGATCTGACCCGCCACTGGCATTGGCAGGGCGAGGCCGCGATCCGCGATTTCGATTTGCGGGCGTGGCATCTCACGGGCGCGCTGGGCGTCATCAGCGGCAAGCTGGCCGTGAGCGGCGAAGGGCAGAATTTCACCGCGAGCGGCACGCTGGATCCGGCCGGGCTCAAGGCCGGCTCGTTCAATGTGCTATACGACGGTGGCTTCTCGCGGCAAACCCTGATCGCGCGCCGCATTGACATCACGAATGTCGCCTCGGGGACACGGGCGCTTGCCTCCGGTGCGATCGGCGTCGCCCCCATTGCGGGTGGACCGCGTCTCGACCTGCGGGGAAGCTGGAGCAACCTGCAGTGGCCGCTCGCGGGACGGAACGTACCGTTTCGCAGCGGCGATGGAACGTTCGAGATCTCGGGACTGCGGCCGTATGATTTCCATACGCGGGGAGTGGGCCAGGTCCCGGCACTCGTCCCCGGACTCGCCGCGTTTCCCGCCGACGTCGTCGGCAAATTGGGTGACGATGGCGTCGACATCAGCCGCGCGCAACTCGACATCTTTCGCGGCCACGCCGATGTGCACGGCGAGGTGACCTGGGCCCCGACGCAGCGCTGGGATATCAGCGGCCGTGCGACCGGCATCGATCCGAGCGAGCTGCGGCCCGATCTGCCCGGCAGTGTCAATTTCACCGTCGACGTCGGCGGCCGCGGGTTCAAGCCGGGCGATCCGCTCAGTGTGGCTCTCGATGGGCTCAGCGGACGGCTGCGGGGCCTTGTCGCGAGCGGCGGTGGCAAGCTGACACATGCTCGCGACACGTGGACATTCCAACAGGTTCGCGTCGGCCTCGGGCGCACGCGCCTGGCGCTCGATGGCAGCATCGACCGTACCGTGGATCTGAGATTCGCCGCGACCGCGGAGGATCTCAGCCTGCTGGCGGCGGACGGCCGCGGCCGCGTGCAGGCGGACGGATCCATCCATGGACCGCTCGATAATCCGGACATTGTGGCCACCGCGCGCGGGTCGGGCATCCTTTACGACGGGGTATCGCTGGCAGCCTTCGATGCGAAGGTGAATTTCGACCCCACCTCGCAGCGACGGTCATCGATCGCCGTGCACCTGGGGCAGTTGCGGTTCCGTCACCGCACCATGCGCAGCCTGGACTTCACGCTCGACGGGCCGGCTTCGGGCGCGACAGCTCATTTGGAGATGCTGGCTCCGGGGTTGCATCTGACCGCGATGGCGAGTGGCGGATTCAGCGGCGGCGCCTTCGGCGGCAGGCTTGAATCTCTCAGCGTGTCGGGTGATGAGTCATTGCGACTGCATCTCGAGCAGGCCGCATCGCTGACGCTGTCGCACTCATCGAGCACCATCGACCGGTTTTGCCTGATCGGCGCTCCGGCCAACCTCTGCGCCCAGGCGAGCTGGACGCCGGCCGCGTGGTCGACCACGCTGACTGCCAGCAGATTACCACTCAGCACGCTGACCGCGGGCCGCACGCCGGCAGTCCAGTACCTGGGCACGATCAACGTCGGGGCGCGCCTCTTCGGAGGCGGGAACAAACCGGCGCAAGGCGGACTACGGGTCGAGCTGTACGACGCCGTGCTGTCGCGGCGCCTGGTAAGCGGCCGGGTCGATCGTACCTCCATCGGGTCGGGCCAGCTCACGGCGACGGCCACTACGGACTCGATCGACGCGAATGCATCGCTGGCCGCGGGAGAGATCGGCACACTCGCGGGCGCCCTCAAGATCGAACGCGGCTCGCGGCCTTGGCAGGACATGCCGATCTCGGGCGAGCTACACGCTCAGACCGCCAAACTCGATCTTGTCTCGGTGTATCTCCCGGACATCGACCGTGCAGCCGGCAACCTGAGCGCGAACGCCCAGATCACGGGCACGGTGGCGGAGCCGCACCTCAGCGGCAGCGTGGCGGTCTCGGACGGTGAGCTCGACTTCTACCAGACTAACTTGCGCCTGCGGCAGATCAGCCTGGCGGCGAAGCTCAGCGATGATGGTCTGATGTTCGACGGCACGGCGCAGGCCGGCAAGGGATCGGTGCACGCCAAAGGGCAGCTGCGCTGGCGCGATACTCTGCCCTATGGCCAGCTGCACCTGGATGGAACCAACCTTCGGGTGGTGGACATCCCGGAAGCGCAGATCGACGCCTCGCCGAGCCTCGACTTCAAGGTCGCCGCCCACGAGGTCGACATCACGGGCACGGTAGCCGTGCCTTATGCCAAGGTCGTCCCGACCGACCTCACGGGGGCGGTGACCTCGTCCTCGGATGAAGTCATCGTCGACAAGGAATCGCAGAATCCCGCCAACCAGTTCCAGGTGAAAACCACCATCACCATGACACTCGGGCCCAACGTGAACATCGACACGATGGGACTGACCGGTCAGCTCGCGGGAAGCATCACGGTACGTAGCGGTTATGATGCGATCACCCGCGCCGCCGGTGAGCTCTCGGTCCAGAAGGGGCAGTACTCCGCCTACGCTCGCAAGCTCGACATCCAAAGCGGCCGTCTCATCTTCACAGGCGGCCCGATCGACGATCCGGGCATTGAGATCCGCGCCGTCAAGAAGTATCCGGACGTCACCGCCGGGATCAATGTGCGCGGTACCCTGCAAGCACCGCGGTTATCCTTCTTTTCCAACCCTTCGCTGCCGCAGTCGCAAATCGTCTCCCTCCTCCTCTCCGGCGGCGGCGGCGGTAGCACGATGCAGATGCTGCAAGCGACGGCCGCGCAGAACCAGCAGGCGACTGCCGCCAGCGAGCTGCTGGCGCAGGGCGGCGCGATCCTCGCGCAGCAGCTCGGGTCGCGGATCGGCCTGCCGGACATCAGCGTGGAGACCGATCTCAACAACGAGACTTCGCTGGTCCTGGGCAAATATCTCTCGCCGCGCCTTTACGTGAGCTACGGCGTCGGACTCACCGAGGAGTTGAATGCCATCCGCCTGCGCTACAGCCTGGGTAATCACTGGACGATCCGCACCACGGCCGGGCAGCTCAAGGGAGCCGACCTAGTGTTCAGCGTGGAGAAGTAGCCGCACGCTTGACGGGGTCGCGCATTATTATGCATAATTGATGCAACTTTATGCATACGCACCACTTCATTTGAGCGCTCATGGACGCCGAGCAGCTCGAGCGCCGCCAAGCGATCGTGCGCATCCTGCGCGACGGCCACGTGCGCCGGCAGGAGGACCTGGCGCGCCTGCTGAAGACCGCGGGCTTCGCGGTGACCCAGTCGTCGGTCAGCAGGGACCTGCGGGACCTCGGCGTACTCAAGGCGAGCGGCGGCTATGTGCTGCCTGCTGACGAGGTTTCGCGCACCAACGGCGACTTCGCCATGCTCGCGCAGTTCGTGCGCGGGCTGAAGCGCGCCGGCCCGTCGCTCACCATCCTCAGGACCACGATCGGCGCGGCGCAAAGCGTCGCCGTCGCGATCGACCGGGCGGAGTGGCCCGAGGTCGCCGGCACCATCTCCGGCGACGACACCATCTTCATCGCAACCACCCACGCCCGCGCGCAGGACGCCCTCATCGCCCGGCTGCACGGCATATTCCGAGTCTGAGCATGCCCAATCCCGCACCCATGAAGGGCGAGCAGCCCATCGTCCTCGCTTACTCCGGCGGTCTCGACACCTCTTTCCTGGTGCCGTGGCTGAAAGAGAACTACGGCCGTCCCATCATCACCGTCACGGTCGACACCGGCGGTATCGACGAGGCCGCGGCGCGTACGCTCGCGGAGCGAGCGCGAGCGCTCGGCGCAGTGGCGCATCACCAGGTCGATGCGCGCGCGGACTATTTCGAGCAGGTGCTGCGTTTCCTCATCATGGGGAACGTGAAACGCGGCCAGATGTATCCACTCTGCGTGGGCGCGGAGCGCGTCATGCAGGCGCAAACGATCGCGCACATGGCAGGCAAGCTCGGCACCCACATGATCGCCCACGGCTGCACGGCGGCGGGCAATGATCAGGTGCGCTTCGAGGTCGCGATGCGCACGCTGGCGCCCGAGCTCGAAGTGCTCGCGCCGGTGCGCGACCGGGCGTTCAAGCGCCAGGAGGAGCTCGAGTATCTGCAGAGCCGCGAGCTTCCGGTGCCACCATTCGGGGCAGCCTACTCCGTCAACCGCGGCCTCTGGGGTGTCACGATCGGTGGCAAAGAGACACTGACGTCGTCCGGCAGCATCCCGGACGACGCGTGGGTGCTGACACGCGACGCCTTTACGCGCCCGCGTCCCGCCGAGTCGCATGTCATCGAGTTCAAGCAAGGGCGGCCGGTCGGCCTCGATGGCCGCGAGCTCTCGCCCGTGGCGCTCATCGAAGCGCTCGAAGCGCTCGCCGCGCCTTTCGGCATCGGCCGCGGCATCCACCTGGGCGATACCATCATCGGCACGAAGGGACGCGTTGCATTCGAGGCGCCCGCCGCCGAGGTGCTACTCACCGCCCACCGGGAGCTGGAGAAGCTCGTGCTCACCGGCCGCCAGCAGCGCATCAAGGAGACGGTCGCCCAGCCCTACGGCGACCTCGTCCACGAGGGCCAGCTGCTCGATCCCGTCTGTCGCGACATCGAGGCGCTGCTCCTCTCCTCGCAGGAACGGGTGACCGGCCAGGTGCGCATCCAGCTTCGGCCCGGCAACCTCTTCATCGAAGGCGTCGAGTCACCCTACTCACTCATGGCCGCCTCCAAAGGCGTGTATGGCGAAGCGGCGGGTGAATGGACCCCGGTCGATGCGCTCGGATTCTCGAAGATCGTCGCCCTCACGGGCGTCTTTCACCGGCGCGCCGGCGAGCGCGCCAAGGACCTGTGACATGGTGAGCGGCATGCGAAGCGTCGTCGTCGACAAGATCGCCTCCGTCGCGCAGGCCTGCGGCCTGTCGCACGAGGTACGCATCTCGACGGAGATCCCCTCCGAGGAGGGAGTCGTGGTCGTCGTCGAGGTGCTGACCAACAAGTCGACCTACAACACCTTGGAGCTCACCAGCGGCCGCATGGCCAAGGTGGGCAGGGGCGACATCGTGGTGGGCGCTCTCGGCCACCGCAAGGCGCTGTTCGGCTACTCGGGGCACGTGCCCCCCGCGGTTCAGGCCGGTGACGTCATCCAGATGCTCAACATCGGCGGCGTGCTCGGGATCTGCGACTCCATCAATCCCGACAAGGGCATGCCCTTCGACTGCCGCGTGCTCGGCGTGGCACTGCAATTCCCCTATCTCGGCGAGCGCATCGGCGTGCCGGCGCGCGCCGGCGCGCGCCGGCTCGACCCGGAGGCGCGGCTCGATGCGCGGCAGGTACCCGTAGTGGCGCTGGCCGGTACCTGCATGGAGGCGGGCAAGACGGCTGCCGCCTGCGCCATCATCAGCCGCATGCGCCACCGCGGGCTGGCGGTCGACGCCTTCAAGGCCACCGGCGTCTCGTTACGCCGCGATGTTCTCGCGATGGAGGATGCCGGCGCGCGCCGCTCCGCCATCTTCACCGACTTCGGTGTGATCACCACGACGCGAGCGAACGGACCTGCGCTCACGCGCACCATGCTGACCGAGCTCTCGGCAGGCAAGCCGGATGTGATCGTGTTCGAGCTCGGCGATGGCATTCTCGGCACTTACGGCGTCGACGCCATCCTGGAATGTCCCGACATCCGCGCCGCGCTCACCGGCGTCGTGCTCTCGGCCAACGATCCGGTCGCGGCCTGGGGCGGCGTCAAGCTGTTGCGCGAACGCTTCGGGATCGAGCCCTGCGTGGTCACGGGTCCCGCCACCGACAATCAGGTGGGTGTCGAGATCATCACGACACAAATGGGCGTGCCGGCCTTCAATGCGCTCAGCGCCGGCGCGGCGTTGGGCGACCACGTGATGGAAGCCATCGGACTCGCCAAGCGCCCCGAACAATGAGCCCTCCCATCCCGACAGTCGTGCTCGGAGGCACAGGGTATGTCGCCGGTGAGCTCCTGCGCCTGCTCGCAGGACACCCGAGCTTCCAGCTCGCGGCGGTGATGTCCGACAGCCAGCCCGGGGAACCGGTCGCGAAGGCGTTCCCTCATCTTGCGGCCGCCTACGGCGATACGCGGTTCGCCTCGCAGGCCGAAGTGCAGGCGCTGCTCACCGCAGCACCGCAATGTGCTGTCTTCTCCGCGGCCCCGCATGGCGTTGCGGCGAAGTTGATCGACTCCCTGTTGCAGGCCGCGGCTCGCGCGGGGACACGGCCGCGGGTGGTCGACATCTCGGCCGATTTCCGCTTCCGCTCCGCGGCGCAGTACGAAGCGGTCTACAAACACGCGCACGATGCTCCGGCGCGCCTGCCGGAGTTCACCTGTGCCGTGCCGGAGCACTTGCGCAAGCTCGATACACCGCACGTCGCGCATCCGGGCTGCTTCGCCACGGCGACGCTGCTCGCCGGCGTACCACTCCTCTCCCTGGGACTCACGCCGCCCGTGTTGTTCGTGACGGGAATCACCGGCAGCACCGGCGCCGGGCGCAAGCCCGTGGAAGGCACCCATCATCCGCTGCGGCACAGCGATCTCTATGCGTACAACGCGCTGTCGCATCGGCATGCGCCGGAAATCGCCGCCTGCGCCCTCGCCGCGACCGGCGTCGAGGCGGAGTTCGCCTTCGTGCCGCACTCCGGGCCATTCGCCCGTGGCATTCACGTCACGGTGCAGGCGCCGCTGAAGACATCGCTCGACACTCCACGGGTGCTCGCGGCGCTGCGCGAGTTCTATGCCGGATCGCCTTTCGTGCGGGTGACGGACTCCGCTCCCCGGGTCAAACAGGTCGCGACGACCAATTACGCACATATCTCCGCGGTCGCAAGCGGCCGCACGGTGGCGGTGATGTGTGTGGTCGACAATCTCAACAAGGGCGCGGCCGGCGGCGCCGTGCAGTGGATGAACCGCATATTCGGTCTGCCTGAGACGACGGGCCTCACGGCCTGCGCGCCCGGCTGGACCTGAGAGATGAGATGACATGAGCTCTGCAGCAACACAGTGGTCCAGGATGCCCCGGGAAACGCCCGCGACTTCCTCGCGCCGGTATTCTCCCAGTACCCCTTCGAGGTCGCCTCGGCGGCGGGCGTCTGTTCTCAGTTCCGTCGCCCTTGGGGTCTAAAATCGTCAGCTTGAATTCTTCCCACTCACTATAGGAGACGGGGCTGTACATTTTATCTTCAATGAAGGTCACAGATGCAGTTGTGAAATATTTATCAAGTTGCTTCATATACCACTCTGTTCCTGCAATATGCGGGCGCTGGTGCCACTGCACGCACTTAATTAGGTTGTCTGTCAGTTTGCCGCGCATCAAGTGCTGGTGGTCCGGGTGAATCTCGTCATCCGTAGCGAAGACGAATCCATGTTAAGCTCGCTTCGATAGGACAGCCTCTTTTAACATGGGCCAGTCAATAAAAGTCGGGCGGGTCTGGACCATCTACCAGCGGCGTATCGTGCTCAACAAAAAGAATGAGTGGAGTCTTCACAAGCAAGACACCAACCGAACCAGTAGGACAT
>CAWEJB010000010.1:0-604436 GCA_963809305.1 uncultured Pseudomonadota bacterium | reverse complement strand
TTACTGATCTTCATGGGTTTTTCTCCTCGCACGTCTATCCAAGGCCCGTGGCGTTCGTCCCGGCATAGAAATCCGCCGGGCAAAACGCTCTGTTCTCCGGCAAAACCCCACAGGCGGCCGGAAGTTGTGCGCCTGATTCACATGGAAACTGGCCGAATACGACAGGAGATGGCGGTTCGCGTGAGCAATCTCAAGGAAGGAGCAGGCGAACAACCGCAAACAGCACTCGTTGTCGACTTCGGCATCGTTACACCCACGCTGGGAAGGCACAGAGAGCGGGCATGGGTGATTCCAGCGAGTTCCTCGACAGTAAGCAGCCCGGCCACGTACCGGCGCCCGACGTCCGACAGCGCCGCAGCAGACGAGGCGAACGCGTTCGACCGGCCCAGCCGGTTCACCAGGGACTGGTGCAGATGCCAGCCGGAAGAAAAGAAGTTCGGCAGCCCAGGCCGGCACATGAAGGTCGCCAGCAGCCCGCGCCGCTGGCACACCTGCTTGACCGCCGAGCGGAACAGCACCGCCGCGTCGGCCGCCGCCAGCCCAGATATGGGGCTGAAGCTGAACTCCAGCTGCCCGGGTCCCCACTCGTCCTCCATCGACCGGGGCAGCAGCCCGACCCCGTCCAGGGCGTCGCGGATCGCCTCCAGCACCGAGCTCATCCCGTCCAGCCGCACCTCGGACAGGTACTGGTAACCCCGCTCGAACGCGGTGACCGCCGGCGGTGGGGGAGTGAACCCCGCGTTCTCCGGCAACAGCGGCCCGCCGGACAAGGCCACGATGTAGAACTCGACCTCGATCCCGGCCAGGAAGTCGTACCCCGCGTCGCCCAGCGAGGCCAGCACCCGCCGGAGCAGCCCGCGCCCGTCCAGCGGCATCGGCTGCCCGTTAGCGAAGTACACGTCGCACAGCATCCAGCCGGTACGGTCGGCCCAGGGCAGGACGCGGAACGTGGCCGGGTCAGGCACCAGCATCACGTCAGGGAACCCGGTGAACTCCTCGAGGCCGAAGCCCCCGCCCTGGGCGAACGCGGGCACGAACACCTGGTTGCCGGTGTCCAGGCTGTAGATCGCGCCGGAGAAGTCGAGCCCGTCGGACATGGCCGCGATCGCCGCCTCCGGCGACAGCATCTTGCCCCGCGGCACGCCGTGCTGGTCGACCACGACGAGCCGGACGGTCCGAAGCTGCGCGGAACGGATCGAGTCCGCCACGTCCCGGGCGAGGGCTTCCCGCTCCGGTGAGGCCAGGCCGTGCCGGCCCACGAACCCCGGCTGCCCGACACCAGAAGGATCAATGCTCACGAGAGTCAATCCTGGCCGATCAAGCCCCAGGAATCCGCAAAAACCAGCGCGAAAAAACAGCGCGGAAAACAGCGCGGAAACTGCTAGTCCGCGAGCGCCGCCGCAGCCGTGGTCCAGAAATCGCGGAACACCGGACCCGGAGTCGCCGACGTCCACGCCCGCTGGGTCATCAGGATCGCCGTCAGGTCCTCGGCCGGGTCGTTGAACCAGGAGGTCCCGAGCCCTCCGTCCCACCCGTAACTCCCGACCGACCTGCCCACTTCGGTCCGCCTGGTCACCACGCTGACCCCGAACCCCCACCCCGCAGAGTCGAACTGCCCAGGCAGCAGCCCCGACACCGCCTTGACTGACGGCACAAGCTGATCGGCCGTCATCAGCGACACCGCCGCACGCGACAGGATCCGCGACCCGCCGAACACCCCGCCCCCGCGGAGCATCCCAGCGAACGCGGCGTAGTCGTCCACCGTAGACGCCAGCCCGCCAGCGCCCGAAGGAAAGGCCGGGGGAGCGGACCACTGCCCGCCCGGCGGATCAAAGACCACCGTCTCGCCCGTACTAAAGTCGGTCGCGAGCTGTGCCGGCAGCCGACCCAGCGAGGCCGCGGGCACGCTGAACCCGGTGTCGCTCATCCCGAGCGGGGAGAAGATCCGCTCCGCGAGGAACGTCTCGAACGGCTGCCCGCTGGCCCGCGCGATCAACACCCCGAGCACGTCCGACCCGGTGTTGTACAACCAGCGGGAGCCGGGCTGATACATCAGCGGCAGCGCGCCGATCCGGCGCATCCACTCATCCGGCGCGGGCGGAATCGAAGGCCGCGGCATCCCCTGAGCCAACGCCTCAAGCGCGTCCCCCACCGGGCTCGCCACGAACGAGAGCCCCAGCCCGAACGTAAACGTCAACAGGTCCCGCGCCGTGATCGCCCGCTCAGCGCGCACCGTCTCGGAAAGCGGCCCGTCCGCGCGGACCAGCACCCGTCGCCCGGCCAGCTCGGGCAGCAGGTCGTCCACCGGGTCGTCCAGCCGCAGCAGGCACTCCTCGACGCAGATCATCGCGGCCACCGCGGTGACCGGCTTGGTCATCGACGCGATGCGGAAGATCGTGTCCCGCCCGACGTCCCCGACCGCGAACACGTCAACCGAACCGCCCCTGGCCAGCAGCGCCACCGCCCCCGGCACCGCGCCCGACGCCACGTGCCGGGCCAGCACGTCATGGACGCGACCGAGCCCGGCCACCGAGAACCCACTCACGGCAAGCGCGGCGCGAGCCCCAGCTCCGCAAACACCCGCTCAGTGTCCAGGAAGTACGTCAGTCGGCTGAACCGCCCGCCCGAGGCCTCGTGCACCTGCAGCGACCAGGGCGCGAACCCCCCGTCCGGATCCGGCTTGTACTGCGCCAGCGCCGGAACCCCGTTGACGTAACCGGCGGGCACGAACACCGAACCCTTGCACAGGCTCGGCCCCGGCAGCACCATCCAGCGGCAGATGTTCTCCGCGCCGCGCAGCCACAGGGTGTACGGCGGCATCGACATCACCGCGTCCTGGTGCAGCAGCGCGAGGAGCCCGTTCATGTCGAACCGCTCGAACGCGTCCACGTACCGCGCGAGCAGGTCGGCCTGATCCGCCTCGACCGTCGCCGGCCGCTGCTCCTCCGGCAGCGCCGCGAGCGTGGCCCGGGCCCGCTGCAGTGCGCTGTTCACGGCCGCCACGCTCGTGCCGAGCGTCGAAGCGGCCTCGGCGGCGGGCATCCGCAGGACCTCGCACAGGATCAGCGTGGCGCGCTGCCTGGCCGGCAGGTGCTGCAGCGCGGTCACGAACGCCAGCCTGATCGTCTCGCGGGCCACGGCGATCTCGGCCGGGTCGCCGTGCTCGGGCACGACGCGCGCGTCCCCGATGGGGGAGATCCAGAACCTCGTCGGGGTGCAGGTCGCCGAACAGCGCCTCGACCGGCGGCGAGGCGGGCCCGAGGTCCATCGGCAGCGCCCGGCGCTGGCGGCTGCGCAGCATGTCCAGGCAGATGTTGGTGGCGATCCGATAAAGCCAGGACCGCACGGAAGACCGGCCTTCGAACCCGTCGGCCGCCTTCCACGCCCGCAGCATGGTCTCCTGGACCGCGTCGTCGGCCTCGAACCCCGAGCCGAGCATGCGGTAGCAGTACCCGGTCAGTTCCCTGCGGTACTGCTCAAGTGCGTCCGGGCTGACCTCAGCGGGAGCGACATGAGCCATACGGACACCCTACGCCGGCCCTCCGACATTCAGGCGGGCTCCATCCCGTACCTGCTCATGAGCTCGCGCTCGGTCTCAGGCGTCGGCGGCACCGCCCCCGACCACAAGACAGCAAGCTCCTCGAAGTACGCGTCCATGGCCGGCGCGTGCAACACCAGCAGCCGGGCCGGCTCGACACCCCGGTTCCCGAACGTATGCCCCGCCCCGCGGGGCACCAGCAGAAAATCCCCGGGCCCTCCCGACAGCTCAGCCGAGTCCAAAAGAAACGTGATAGTCCCGGATAGCACGAAGAACGCCTCGGAGCAGTTCACGTGCCGGTGCGCCGGCGGCATCCTGGCCCCCGGCGGCACGGTGCGCTCCATGAGCGAGAAGTCGCCGCCGGTCTGGGCCGCGACGGCCTTGAAGGCCAGCACGTTTCCCCGCGCGGTGAGCAGGTGCCCCTGCCCCGATGGCACGATCGGTGTCATGCTGCCTATTCTGGCTAGGGTGGGCGTGCGGGAGAAAGCAGAGTCCGACCTGCTGGCCGAGGCGGTGGCCGCGCTGTACGACGCCGACCCGGACGAGTTCATGCCGCGCCGCCAGCAACTCGCCGACGCCGCGAAGGAAGCGGGCGACAAGGACGCGGCCAAGCAGATCACCGGCCTGCGCAAGCCGACGCGCTCGGCTTGGGTGGTGAACCACCTGGTCCGCGCCGACCCGGAGGTCACGATCCGGCTGGCCGCCCTGCACACCGAACTCCGCGCTAGCGCCCCCGACGCCGCCACGATCAGGGAGCTCACCACCGCCCGCGCGCGACTGGTCGACGAGCTCACCCGGCAGGCCTTCACCCTGGCGGGCCAGCCGGCGCCGCCCGCGGGCCAGCGCGAGGAGGTCAGCGCGACCCTGGACGCGGCCATCGCCGACCCCGCGGTGGCCGGGCGCCTGGGCCACCTCGTCCGCGCCGAGCGCTGGGCCGGCTTCGGCCTGGACCCGGACGCCGCGCCCGCCCCGCCCCCCGCACCGGTCAAATCCTCCAAAAAACCCGCACCGGCTGAGCCCATTGCCGAGACCGAGCGCCGCCGTCGCGAGAAGATCGATATAGCCGAACGAGCGTTGGCAGACGCCACCGAAGCCGCCGAGGCCGCAACCGAGGCGGAGCAGCAACTCGAGGACACCGTCCGGCGACTGGAAGCCGAGCTGGCGCAGGCCCGCCAGCAGCTCGCCGAAGCCCGGCGCGAGGCCTACCGTGCCGAGTCGCGGCTGCGGCGGGCGAGCGTGACGCTCGGCAGGCTCAGGGAGTAAACCATCTCGCCCGGCTGGTGTCTCTATTACAGATGAGGCCGCCGGCCCGGAACGGAGGATCGGTGTATACGCCACCCGGTGTGGGTCGTCCGTATGAGCCCGATGGATTCCGCGAGTTCGTCCAGGCCAGGTCCGGCGCGCTGCTGCGCTCCGGCTGGCTGCTGACCGGCGACTGGCCGAGCGCGGAGGACCTGGTGCAGACCGCGCTGGCCGCGGCCTGGCCGCGCTGGGGCGACCTGCGCCGGCAGGACGCCCCCGAACTCTACGTACGGAAGATCATGGTGAACACGTTCATACGCTGGCGGCAGCGCCGCTGGAACGGCGAGGTCGCGACCGGGTACGTCCCCGACCTGCAGGCCTACGGTGACGTGTTCGCCCAGGTCGACGCCCGCCAGGCCCTGATCGGGGCCCTGGACCGGCTGCCGCCCAGGCAGCGGGCCGTCGTCGTGCTGCGCTACTTCGCCGACCAGACCGAAGCCCAGACCGCCGAGGCGATGGGCTGCTCGGTGGGCACGGTGAAGGCGCACGCGGCCAAGGCCCTGGCCCGCCTCAGGGATGCGCCGGGCCTGGCCGAGCTCATGACCGGAGGGGTGACGTCATGAACACCGAGGAACGGCAGCTGTCAGACCTGCTGCACCGCCTCACCCCCGAGCCCCCGCGCCGGGTCACGATCGAGGACATCGCGTTCCGGCTGGCCAACCAGGCCGGGAACGCCCACGCCGGACACCGTGAGCCTCGCCCGCGGCGCGCCCCGCGCCGTTTCGGGGGCCGAGGCTTGGTACCGGCGCTCGCCGCGCTGAGCGTGGTCGCGGTGGCCGGCCTCAGCGCGGGCGTCGCCGTCCTCGCCTCCCACCACAATGCGCCGCCCCAGTCGTCCGGAGGCGGGCTGAACCCGACGACGTCCGCGCCCGGGTTGGTGACGTCCTCGGTCCCGTCGACGCCGGTGACGGCCTCAACGGGACCGGCCACCGGGCCGGAGGCGATCACCGGTGCGCCGTGGGGTGCTGAGCTGATCGACCACCACACGTTCACTCAGGACTCGCTGGTCAGCGCGGGCGGCTCGTTGTACGCGATCGCGCCGGGCTCCCTGGCCCGGATCGACCCGTCCACCGGCGTCGTCGCCGACGTCGCCATCAGCGGCTCGGTCCCGGGCCCGCCGGTCGTGGTCGGCCACACGGTGTGGGTGGTGTCCTACCACGGCGGCGGCGTCGTGGACCTGACGGGCTACGACGCCAGCACGCTAGCCCAGGTCCAGACCTGGACGGTCACCTCCATCGGCGCACTCTCCAGCACTCCAGAGGGCGTGCTGGCCGCCGGACCCGACGGCACCCTGTTCGTGGCCGCGGGCATCACCGTCGTGGCGGTTGACCCGTCCAACGGTTCGTTGCTCCGCCGGTACTTCGTGGACTCGGGCGTGGCCAACTCGGTAGCGGTGTCCCCCAACGGGAACACGCTGTACGTCGGCACCGGCTCGTTCAAGGTGGTGACCTTCGACGTCACGGGCGGCCAGGTGACGGGGCAGTCCACCCTGGACCTCGGCGGCAACGGGGGGAACCTGGTGGCGACCTCGGGCGGACTCTGGGGCACGGTCGGGGTCGGGATGTCGGAGTGGACCTGGTTCGCCCCGGGCGGAGACCTTTCCCGCGCGGCCCGGGTGACCCAGGGCGCGGGCGCGGGTCTGGCCTCGGTGCCCGCCCTGTCTGGCAGCCGCATCTGGATCGGCGGCGGGCAGACCCTGGTCTGCGTCAATCCCTCCACCGGCCAGATCCTGGCCACCGCCACTCTGCCCAGCGACCACGGCACGCTGGAGTACTTCAGCAGCGCCGCCGTGATCGGCGCCCACACGTACGCCTACTACCAGGATGACGCGGCCCAGCGGGCCGGCATCGTCCAGATGGACCTGCCTAGCGCGTGCGCGGTCTAGTCCCTGCCAGCCCGCGCCGTGATGACCGGGCCCCCCTCCTCGGCCGGTGGGGGGCCCGGCGGCGTTCCGTCGCCGAACGCCCGCCCGCCGAGTTCCTCGCGCCCGTGCGGGGCCAGCCAGCCGCTCAGGTCCGGCCCGGCCGGCACGATCCCTGACGGGTTCAGGCGCGTGTGCACACGGTAGTAGTGCTGCTTGGTCTGCTCGAAGTCAATCGTGTCGCCGAACCCCGGCGTCTGGAACAGGTCCCGCGCGTACGCCCACAGCACCGGCATCTCGGTGAGCTTGTTCCTGTTGCACTTGAAGTGCCCGTGGTATACGGCGTCGAACCTGACCAGCGTCGGCCAGAGCCGCACGTCTGCCTCGGTGATCGCGTCGCCGACCAGGTAGCGCCGGGTGGCGAGCCGCTCGGACAGCCAGTCGAGCCGCGCGAATAGTGCGGCGTACGACGCCTCGTACGCCTCCTGCGTGGCGGCGAACCCGCACCGGTAGACCCCGTTGTTCACGTCGATGTAGACGCCGGCGCTGACGTCCTCGATCTCGTCGCGCAGGCGCTCCGGGTACAGGTCAGGCGCGCCGGGCCGGTGGTACGCGGCCCACTCGGCCTCCATGTCCAGCGTCATCTCCCGGTAGTCCGCAGTCACCACCGCCCCCGAGGTCACGTCCACGATGGCCGGGACGGTCACGCCCCGGTCATACCCCGGCACCGCCTTCTCGTAGGCCTCCCGCAGCCAGTGCACGCCGAGCACCGGGTCGACCCCGCCGGCGTCAAGGTCAAACGTCCAGCTCCGCCAGTCGTGCTCGGGCCCGCAGATCCCCATTGACAGCGCCGTCTCGAGCCCGAGCAGCCGCCTGACGATCATCGTCCGGTTCGCCCACGGGCACGCCCGCGAAACCACCAGCCGGTACCGCCCGGCCTCGACCGGCAGGGACCCGTCTCTCCCGCCCGCCGTGATCCGCCGGTTCAGATACCGCGTATCCCGCACAAACTCTCCCGTAGCACTCACCCTGCCGACGCTACCGTCCTCGCCCGCAGCCCCCCTCTCGGGCCCCGCCCGGTCGGCGCCACCCCTCACCCCTCCACCCCCCGGCCCGCCCTTACCGGCACGTTTGCCATGCCCTGCCGGACCTGACAATCTTTCGCCTAATGTCGGTCGGCTACGGACGGGGGTCCCCATGGTGCCGCGCGCACGGCGGGCGGTTCGGGCGGCCCGTCTCGTCGGCGGAGCGATCTTGCTCACCAGCCTGGCCCTGGCCGCCACCGCCCGGCCCTCCCAGGCCAGCATCGCCGGGCCCAGCGACGTACAGGCCCCGGCCGCCGCGATCGCCGACGCCTCCGACGGGAGAGTCCTGTGGAGCCGCGCCCTGAATACCGAACGCCCGATCGGCAGCATCACCAAGGTGATGACCGCGGTCGTGGTGCTCGACGCGGGAGACCTGGACCGGCAGATCACCGTCCCCGCCGCGGTCCTGGGCTACGTGAGCAGCAACGACGCGAGCACCGCGGGCCTGCGCCCCGGGGACACCCTGACCGCCACGCAACTCCTGGCCGCGCTCCTCCTTCCCTCGGGCAGCGACGCCGCCTACACCCTGGCCACCGCCTACGGCCCCGGCATCCCCGCCTTCGTCGCCAAGATGAACGCCACCGCCGCGGCCCTGGGCCTGACCCGCACGCACTTCACCAACTTCGACGGGCTTCCCTACCCGGCCTTGGACTCGAATTACTCCACCGCGGCCAACCTGATCACGCTCGGCCGCTTCGCGATGCAGTCGGCGGTCTTCCGCTCGATCGTGGACCAGCGCACCTACCGGGTCGCCGCCGGAGCGGGCCACCGCGCCTACGTGTGGCACAACACCGACCCCCTGCTCGGCGTCTACCCCGGCGCCATCGGGATCAAGACCGGCTTCACCCAGGCCGCGGGCCATTGCCTGCTGTTCGAGGCCACCCGGGACGGCCGTTCCTTCATCGGCGTCACCCTCGACAGCCCCGGCGTCGGCACCACCGTCAACGGCATTGACCCCACCCGGGTCCTGAACTGGGCCTTCAGCCAGTAACGGACTGCCGTAGGCTCAGTAACCCCTGACCGCCTGCTCGACCGCCGCCTTGGCCTGCTTGAGGTCGGCGCCGGTCTGCGACCGGTACATCTTGATCGCCTCGATCATCCGGCCGGACCGGGCCATGGCGACGATATCGGCCCCCACCCCGTTGGCGCCGGACGGCGTGCCATCCGCCCACTCGGGCCCCCAGAACGCCTCCGGGTCGGCTGCGAACGGCGTGTACGGGAGGCCGGACTGCCCGCCCAACTGCACCAGGTACCTCTCGATGTGGTCCAGGCGAGCGAGGATCTCACCCTCGGTACGGTCGTCCATCTCGCAGCTCCTTAAGCCTCCGTTCAGGCGGTCTCAAGTATTGAGCCAACCGACCTCGCCCGCAACCGGGACCGTCGGCCAGACCCCGCCGCTCCATGGCAGCTCCGCCCCGCCGGCCAGACCCCGCCGCTCCATGGCAGCTCCGCCCCGCCGGCCAGACCCCGCCGCTCCATGGCAGCTCCGCCCCGCCACTCTGACCCCAGCGATCCATGACAGGAAAGGTGGGATATTCGTCATTGCTGCCATCGAAACGGCCGGACAGACTGAGTGCATGCGCAGCGTGCTGATCGTCGTGTTCGACGGGGTGCAGAGCCTGGACGTCACCGGGCCGCTGGAAGTGTTCGCAGGGGCCAACTCCAGCCGGTCCAAGACCGGCGGCAGTTCCCCCTGCTACGACATCCGGATCGCCAGCCTCGGCGGCCGCCCGGTCCGGACCTCCAGCGGGCTGCGCCTAGCCCCCGACGAGGACTTGCGCGACGTCAGCCAGGGGAAGGCGGCCGACCTGCTGATCGTCCCCGGCGGGGAAGGTACGCGCCGCGCGGATCCCGAGCTTGTCTCCTGGCTACGGGAGCACGGCCGTGCCCCGGCGCGCCTGGTCTCGGTGTGCACGGGCGCGTTCCTGCTGGCCGAGGCGGGCCTGCTGGATGGGCACCGCGTGACCACCCACTGGGCCTTCTGCGCGACGCTGGCAGCCAGATACCCCGAGCTCACCGTGGACCCAGACCCCATCTTCGTCAGGGACGGGAACGTCCTCACCTCCGCGGGGGTCACCGCCGGGATCGATCTCGCCCTGGCCCTGGTCGAAGAGGACCTCGGACGGGACGCGGCACTGGAGATCGCGCGGCACCTGGTGGTGTTCCTGCGCCGCCCGGGCAACCAGGCCCAGTTCAGCGCCCAGCTCTCCGCGCAACTGGCCAACCGCGAACCCCTGCGCGAGGTGCAGCGGTGGATCGCCGATCACCCGGACGCGGACCTGACGGTGGAGACGCTGGCCAGCCGGGCCCGCCTGTCCCCGCGCCAGTTCGCGCGGGCCTTCGCCACCGAAGTCGGTATGCCGCCAGGTCGCTATGTCGACCGGGTCCGGCTCGAGCTGGCCCGGCACCGGATGGAGGACACCGCCGACAGCGTCGAGCAGACCGCCCGCTTCTGCGGCTACGGCACGCCCGAGGCCATGCGTCGCGCCTTCATCCGCGCCCTCGGGGTCAGCCCGGACGAGTACCGCCGCCGTTTCCGCCCCGCCACCCATCGCCCCTGACCCTGCCAGCCATCACCCCTGACACCCGCCCCGCCCATCGCCTCGAAGGAGAACCATGCAAATCGCGATCGTCCTGTACGACCGGTTCACCGTGCTGGACGCCATCGGCCCCTACCAGGTGCTCACGAACCTGCCCGGCGCCGAGGTGACCTTCGTGACCGAACGGCCCGGCCTCATCCCCGACGAGGAAGGCATCCTGAAGATCGAGGTCGAAGCCTCCCTCGCCGACGTCCCGCACCCGGAGGTCGTCCTGGTGCCGGGCGGCCCCGGGCAGAACGACCAGATGGAGGACGGCCCGCTGCACGCGTGGCTGCGGACGGTCGACGAGACGACCACGTGGACCACGTCGGTGTGCACCGGTTCGCTCATCCTGGCCGCGGCCGGGCTGCTGACCGGCCGCCGCGCCACGTCGTACTGGCTGGCCCTGGACGCCCTCGGGCGATACGGCGCGACCCCCGTGGCGCAGCGGGTGGTGTTCGACGAGAAGTACGTGACCGCGGCGGGCGTGTCCTCCGGGATCGACATGGCCCTGGCCCTGGCCGGCCGGATCGCGGGCGACCGCACCGCTCAGGCCATCCAGCTCGGCATCGAATACGACCCCCAGCCCCCCTACGACGCAGGCTCCCCGGACCGCGCCCCCGCCGACCTCGTTGCCGCCATGCGCCGCCGCCGCGATTGAATCACCTGTCGGCCCGGGAGGTGCTGCGACGCCGGGCAGACCACGCAGGACGGCCCGTCCCGACAAGTGGGGTAACGATCACGGAATCCTGGACCATCGGTTCAGGACCGGATCGCCCGCTGCTTGTAATGCACCGACTCGCACTCGGGACACTGGCGGAAAACCGCCGCTCTTTCGGCCAGCTCCGCATTTGCGGCGGCCACCGTCGCAGCCTGCTCGCCTACGGCCCCCGCCGCCCCGCCGCCGCGAGCACCGCCAGTCATGGGAAGCCCTTGCATGTGCGGGTGCACGGCCCATTTAGGCACGCGCCAGGCGTGACCGCAGTCCTGGCACGTTCTCTCGTACTCTTGCGCTAGCCCCGGAATGTGCATCTTGTTCCCTCCCCTGCGTCGCTATCCGCGACACGCGGGCTATGGGGTCAGATTAGCCGGAAACTTGGGTATGTCCAGGTCGGGGACATGACCTAAGCTCTAGTCACCCGAGCTTCGCGGAACCTCCTAGCCGCCAACAGGTGGGGGAGCTGCCGTTAGGTGCTTTCGGCGGGCGGATCTGAGCCCGCAGAACCGCCCGGCTCGCTTTGCGCGGGCTGATTACCCAGCGCGCGGTCAGCGTCTTGCGCACGACGCTCATCGAGCACTGCTCGCAAGCGCTGAGTCATGACCGGCGCTCGCCGGTTCAGCGCCCAAACGTCGCGCTTGAAGAGCATTATCAGCCGCATCGGCGAGGTCGCAACGACCGAGGCAGTGCGCAAACCGCCTATCGCCACTTCCGGCGGCGCGGACCAGTCAGGCGGAGAGATAAGCACGGCCATTTCGCCTACAACATCACCAGCGCCGATCGTTCCCACCGTCTCACCATTGATGACGACATCGGCAGTACCGCTCTCGATGGCATACAGCGAATACCCCACTCGTCCCTCTGCAGCGAGCAATTGCCCGGGAGGGATTTCCTCCTCTGACGCGATGCTCGCGACTGCGGCAAGCTCATCTTCGGGCAAGTCGGCGAAGAAGCGGATCGCCGCAAGCCGCAAGGCATCCATTTTCCCAGATTACACAGCGGGTTCTAACCTACGCGACCTCGCTCCAAGGCCGGTGAACTTTCCCTGTCGTTCTCGATGGCGCTGGCCTGCCGCTGCCGAGCCCTGCTACAGGAGGCGGCCAGCGAGGCTGAACACCTGGCCGGTAGGCCCAGGTGGGGGCAGGGAGGCGATGAAGAGGGCGAGCGAAGCGACGTCGTCCGGGTCCTTGACCCACTCGCCGAGATCGGCCCAGCGCCGCTCGCTCCCGTCGTCGCGCTCATGGTCACCGTCCGTCCCCGATACGCGCGTCGGCCCGGGGATCAGCTCGTTCACCGCGATGCCCGACCCGCGAAGCTCGGCCGCCAGGACCCGCGTCAACGCGCTGGCCCCCGCCTTGGCCACCGCGTAGGCCCCGGAGCCTCCCGCCATGACCCGGGCCAGGCCGGACCCGATGATGATGATCGATCCGCCTCCGGTGCGGATCAGCGCCGGAACGGTCACCTTCGCGGTATTCCAGACCCCGGTCAGGTTGGTGCTCAGCACCTGGTGCCAGTCCTCCGGCGAGTAGTCCAGCACCGGACCGCCCGGCGGCACGATCCCGGCGTTGGCCACGACGACGTCAAGGCGGCCGAATCGGTCGAGCACCTTCTGCACGACATCGGCCATGGCCGCCAGGTCGGTCACGTCCGCGCTGGCCGCGAGGGCGGCTCCGCCCGTTTCGGTGATGCGCTGCACGGTCTGCGCCAGCGGCGCGGCGCGCCTGCCGGTCACGGCCACGGCCGCTCCGGCGGCGGCGAAGCTTTCCGCGATCGCCGCCCCGATTCCGGTGCCGCCCCCGGTCACCAGGGCAACCTTGCCGTCCAGCCTGGCCACGGCGGACCTACCGGTCAGCGAAGACGCCTTCGCGGCGGTCGTAGTCGTAGCGGTAGATCTCCCGGCCGTCGATGAACGCCCGCTCGGCGCGGCTCATCACGTCGAGCGGATCGCCGGACCAGACCACCACGTTGGCGTCCTTCCCCACCGCGAGCGACCCGATCCGGTCGGCACACCCGATGATCTTGGCCGGGTTGATGGTGACCGACTCCAGCGCCGTGACCGGGTCGAGGCCCTCCTTGACCGCCAGTGTGGCCTGGTGGATGAGGAAGTGGATCGGCACCACCGGGTGGTCGGTGGTGATGGCGATCATCACCCCGGCCGCGGCCAGCCGGCCCGGGCTGGAAAGCGACCGGTTCCGCAGCTCCACCTTGGACCGGCTGGTGAACAGCGGCCCGATGATCACCGGGATCGACGCGGCCGCGATCTGGTCGGCCAGCAAGTGCGCCTCGGTCCCGTGATCGATCACCAGGTCATACCCGAACTCCTTCGCCATCCGCATCGCGGTGGCGATGTCATCCGCGCGATGGCAATGCTGCCGCCACGGGATCTCCCTCCGGAGGACCCGTACCAGGGCCTCGAGCTTGAGGTCACGCTCTACCACCGCTCGTTCGGGCGACGGGTTGTTCTCCGCCGCGGCCAGTTTCGCCTGGTAATTGAGGGCGGCCACGAACGCGCTGCGGATGACGGCGGCTGTGCCCAGCCTGGTCGAGGGGATCACGTTCCGCTCCCCGTAGACCCGCTTGGGGTTCTCGCCGAGCGCGGACTTCAGGCCGGCCGGCTCGCGCAGCACCATCTCGTCGACCGTGCGACCCCAGCACTTGATCGCCACGGTCTGGCCGCCGATCGGGTTGGCCGAGCCGGGGTTGACGTTGACGTGTGCTCTCGGCGACCTTCTCGAAGGCATCGCGCTCCATGCTCTGGACAACAAGTCACCGTTCAAGGCGGCGACGCTCGAGAGGATCGCCGATCTGCGGCGGGTCTACGGCCTCGATCTGCGAGCCGAGGACAGTCACCAGCTGCGCGAGCGTTAGTCGATGGAGCGATCCGGGCGGGCTCGTGAACCGTGGCGCGTCTCCAGGGCGTGGCGACTCGCCGTCTGCGCGTTGTCAGTCCTGCAGCTCGCGAGCTGCGCCGGGCCGGGCTCGAGGTTTGCTCGCGAGGCTTCCCATCCAGTGGACGTCCGAGCCGTCATCGACAGCGCTCTGCCAGCCGCGGTCTCGGATCGGGCGGGTTGGACCGCCGACATCACCATGACCTTCACCAAGCTTGGCCTGCCGCCCACGCGGGAGAACGCCTGTGCGGTCGCGGCGGTCATCGAGCAGGAATCGGGCTTCCAGGTCGATACGGTCATTCCCGGTCTGGGCAAACTGGCATTGCGCACCGTCGACGAGCGGGCCGCGCACGCGGGGGTTCCGCTCGACTTGGTGCACGCCGCGCTTGACCTGAAGTCCACGGACGGACGAACGTACCGTGAGCGACTCAGAGCCGCGCGCACCGAGAAGCAGCTGAGTGACGTTTACGAAGACTTCATCGGTCGCGTACCGCTTGGCCGGCGACTGTTCGCCAGCTGGAATCCCATCCGCACCCGCGGTCCCATGCAGGTCAATGTCGCCTTCGCCGAGCGCTTCGAGGCGATCAAGCCGTACCCCTATCACGCCTCCGGACACGACCTGGGCGACGAGCTCTTCACGCGCCGCGCCAGTGTTTACTTCGGCATCGCGCATCTGCTCGATTATCAGGCGCCGTATGACCGCTATCTTTACCGCTTCGCCGACTACAACTCGGGCCAATACGCCAGCCGCAATGCCGCCTTCCAGCGTGCGGCCAGCATCATCGCCGGCAAGCCGCTGACCGCCGACGGAGCGCTGCTCGCCCACGATCCGCACGTCAAGGGCGCCGGCAGCACGCAGCGGCTGCTGCTCGCGATTGCGGGGCGTTTGCAGCTGAGCAATGCCGACATTCATGCCGCGCTCGAGCAAGGCACCGCGGCGAGCTTCGGGCAGACTGCCCTCTATCGCCGTGTCTTCGAGTTGGCCGATCGCAGGAGCGGGCGGCGGCAGCCGCGCGCCGTCCTGCCCCAAATCCGCCTCGAAGGCCCGAAGATCGTGCGGCCACTGACAACAGGTTGGTATGCGCGCCGGGTGAACGGTCGCTTCGAGCGCTGTTTACGCAGCTGAGACGGCTTACCGCTCTCGATGAGCGGACACCTTGGGGCGGTAGGGCGGAGTTCCCTATTTGGCCTGCCGGGCGTAGGCTCGCACGCTCGACTCACGCGCCCGCACGGCGGGCACAACAAGGGGATGCGGCATGTCCGTGATCAATCCGGCTGGTTCTCGGGGCAGAGGTGCGCTTGGTGCGCTGCTCGGCTTGCTGACGCTGTTGTCCGCCAGTGTCGGCATGGCCCAGGGCCGCCATTTGACCGCCCGGGACTACGCGCGGGCGGAGCGCTTCATGCCCTACGACACCGAGCCGCTCGTGGATCATGACGTCCAGAGCGTCCACTGGCTCGATGACAGGAGCTTCTGGTATGTCGACCACGATTCCGGTGGTGACCACTACCAGCTGATGATCGCGGCGACCGGTCGCGTCCGCCCCGTGTTCGATCAGCAGAAGCTCGCTGCCGCGTTGGCCAAGGCCGCCGGCAAGCCGGTCGCGGCCACCAAACTCTCGATCAGCGCCATAGTCATCAAGGGCACCGGCCGGTACGAGATCACCTACGACGACAAGCAGTACGTGTGCGACCTTGCCGGTGCCGGTCGATGCGATGACAAGGCGAGTCTGGTCAAGACCGGCAAGGAGCCCGGCCGCGTCTCACCGAACGGCAAGCTGGAGGCTTTCATCCGTGACTGGAACCTGTGGGTACGCGACACGACCACTGGCAAAGAGACGCAGCTCACTTCCGATGGCAGCAAGGACTTCGGCTACGCCACCGACAATGCGGGCTGGCTTCACTCCGACCGCCCGGTACTCAACTGGTCGCCGGATTCGACCAAGATCGCGACTTACCAACAGGACCAGCGCCACGTGGGAGACATGGATCTGGTCAGCACGCGGGTGGGACACCCCACGCTCGAGCAATGGAAATATCCCGTGCCCGGGGATGCGCAGGTATTCATGATCGAGCCGGTGGTCATCGGCGTCGCCACCCATCAGGTGGTACGGCTCGATCTCCCGCCGCAGCAGCGGCTCTCGAGCCTGTGTGATGACATCAGTTGCAAATCGGATGGCAATTGGGATGATGTTCAGTGGGCGCCGGACAGCAAGACCCTGGCGCTGGTGAGCACCTCGCGCGACCGCCAGCACGAATGGTTTCGGATCGCCGAGGCGCGCACCGGTGCGGTACGCACGGCGTTCGAGGACAGTGTCACAACCTACTACCGCAGCGGAATCGACTCGGTGAGCTGGCGGTACCTTCCTCGTTCGGACGAGGCCATCTGGTACAGCGAGAGCACCAACTGGGGCAATCTCTATCTCTACAACCTGAAGACCGGCAAGCTGGAACACCCCATCACCACGGGCTCCGGCGACGTGACGGAGGTTGTGCGCGTCGACCCCAAATCGCGAACGGTATGGTTTCGAGCCGTGGGCCGCACGCCTGGCTTGAATCCGTACTACGAGCAGCTCTGGAAAGCGGACCTGGACGGAGGTCGAGCTACGCTGCTGACGCCGGAGCCGTGCGATCACACCATCAGCCTGTCTCCTGACGGAAAATACTTCGTCGACAGCTGCTCCACCCCGACGCAGCCCCCGGTCGCTACGTTGCGTAAGGCCAGCAACGGGCGTGTTCGCGAGCGGGTGGCTACCGCGGACGTTTCCCGCCTGAAGGCCAGCGGGTGGCAGCCGCCGGAGCTGATCGTCGTCAAGGCGCGCGATCACGCGACGGACCTTTACGGCCTGCTCTTCAGGCCGACGAACTTTGATCCTCACAAGCGCTATCCGATCATCGACTACGTCTATCCCGGCCCGCAGATCGGCTCCGTATTCAACTTCGATTTCGAGCCTTCGCGCTACGATAACCAGTCCCTGGCGGAGCTCGGCTTCATCGTGGTCGCAATCGACGGTATGGGCACTCCGTATCGCTCGGCCAGTTTTCAACGACTCTGGTACGGCAACATGGGCGACAACACCCTGCCTGACCAGGTCGCCGCGCTGCGAGAGCTCGGCGCCAAGTACTCATGGATCGATCTCACTCGTGTCGGCATGTGGGGACATTCGGGCGGCGGCAATGCCACGGCGGACGCCATGTTCCGCTATCCGGACTTCTTCAAAGTAGGCTGGGCCGAGAGCGGCAACCACGACAACCGCAACTATGAGAACCCCTGGGGCGAGATGTACCAGGGTCTCCTGGTGAGTCAGAAGGACGGCCAAAAGGGCGAAAAAACCAACTACGACAACCAGGCCAACCAGCTCCTGGCGCCGCAACTCCAGGGTCATCTGATGCTCACCTACGGCACCATGGATGACAACGTGCCGCCGGAGAGCACGCTCCTCGTGGTGCAGGCGCTGATCAAGGCGAACAGGAACTTCGACATGATCACCATTCCCAATGCGCGCCACGCGTATCTCTACGCGACACCGTATATCACGCGCCGCCGATGGGACTACTTCGTACGCTATCTCGCCGGCGACGTGCCGCCTGAAAACTATGCGCTGAAGCCTTGGCCCTGGAAGTAACCGCGGGCCCGATAGGCTAGGCGGTGCCGGCAGCGGCGGCGTCACCGAACCTCTATGCCGCGCGTTTGGACGGCACGTAGCGGGCGCAGTACGCGACTATCAGGCCGAAGACGAACATCGCCACCAGATTCTCGGCTGCCTTTGTCGGCCGGAAGCGGGCAATCACCTGGTGCAGAGTGACCGGTGCGGCCGAGAACGGCATGACGATGAAGTTCATCACCAGAAAGATCACGATCCCGGCAAGGAGGCCACCCAGCCACCACCGCTCGCGCAGCCGCGGCATCCTCGTGGTTACCAGCCAGTAAATCGCGGCGATCACCACTGACATCGCCCACTGCAGCAGCAACCCGAGGTATGCCGCCGGCGCGCCGGCCGACAGCGCGGCCTTTCCCATGACGCCGGTGGCGATGTAGTGTGCAATCAGCACGGGACCAACATGGTTGATGAGCGCGGCGGCCTCGATGTCGAGGGTGCCTGCGACCAGACCGCCTGCCAGTATCGCTTGGAATCCCGACGTCGCAGCGCTTCTCATGGCCAGCCCCCGTGGGGAGATGCAGATTGGAGCAGCGGCAATTATAGGGGCGCCCCTCGAGTTGAGCTAAGCTGACAGCACGTGGTCATATTGCGACAACAGGAGTGGCCATTGAGGATAGGGCGATGGGCTGCCGAACCGAGCAACCCGCCCTTGCGTAAGGGAGAAGCAGTCGATTTGCGGCGCAGGGGGTCTTGTGCGCTGCTCGCATGTCCGACCACCCGGGACTATGTCGGCAGGGTGGTGGCTTCCGTCATGGTCGACAGCAAGGGACCCCGCGCCGCCGCCGTCACCTGCATGACGGCGCGACCCCTGGCTGCAGGGCGTTTGCCGCAAATGTCGGCTGACGAGCGGCATGGCTCGCCTGCTCATAGCTATAAGCGAGTCCCAGCAGCCGCGCCTCGGACCACTTCGGGCCGATGAAGGAGAGTCCCACCGGCAGCCCATGGACCTCGCCCATCGGTACGGTGATGTAAGGATAGGCGGCGACCGCCGGCAGGCTGCTGTCGCCCGCGCTTCCGGAATCACCGTTCACCAGGTCGATCACGAAGGCGGGACTCTGCGTCGGAGAGATGAGCGCCACGACCCGATGCTCCTGCAACAGCCGATCGATCCCGTCCGGGCCGGCCAGACGCAGATTGGTGGCCCGCGCCCGGATGTACGCCGGGTCCTGCAGGCCTTTCGCGCGTTCCGCGTTGATGAAGAAGCCCTGTCCGAACCACTGCATCTCCTGCGGATGCGCGTCATCGAAAGTGATCAGCTGCGCGAGTGTCCGGGAGCTCACCGCTGGCGGCGAGCCGGCGAGATAGGAATTGAGATCAGCCTTGAGCTCCGTCAGCAGGACAAGATTCTCGTTCTTGCCGAGCTTGTGCATGTCGTAGTCATCGACATCCACCAGGGTGGCGCCCTGCGCTTTCAGCACCGCGAGCGTGCGGTTGAACACCCCGAGGGTTTCGCCTGTGAAGCCCTTGACGAGAAAGCGCGCGACGCCCAGACGGACTCCCGCGAGCGCGTGCGGATTGAGTGCGGAGGTGTAGTCGATGCGATGCGCATTCGCGTCGGCCGTGGCGGGGTCGGCAGGATCGGTGCCGGCCATCGCCGTCAGGAGAATTGCTGCATCACGTACCGTGTGGGCAATGGGTCCTGCCGTATCCTGGGTGTGACTTATAGGCACGATCCCGGCGCGAGAGACGAGTCCTACCGTCGGCTTCAATCCGACCAGCCCGTTCATGGACGACGGACAGCTGATCGAGCCGTCAGTCTCGGTGCCAATAGCGGCCGCCGCCATTCCGGCCGCGACCGCGGCTGCGGATCCCGAGCTCGACCCGCACGCCGTTCGGTCCAGCATATAGGGATTGCGCGTGAGGCCGCCCACCGCGCTCCAGCCGCTGCTCGAGTGCCGCGAGCGAATGTTGGCCCACTCCGATAGGTTGGTCCGGCCCAGGATCACCGCGCCGGCGCCAGCCATCTTGCTCACGACGGTCGAGCTCGTGCCGCGGACGTTCTGTGCCAGGGCAAGCGAGCCGGCGGTGGTCGGCAGGCCGGCGATGCCGATGTTGTCCTTGATCAGGATGGGAAGCCCATCCAGGGGGCCGCGTGCAGCACCCGAGGAGCGGCGCGCGTCCGAAGCACGCGCTTCGGCCAGTGCCGTCGGGTTCAAGCCGATGACGGCATGGAGCTGCCCATTGAGGGCCGCAATCCGCGCCCGGTAGTCATCGACCAGGGCTTGCGACGTCACTCGATGGGCCGCCAGGTCCGCGGACTCGTCGCCGGCCGACTTGCAGGTCGTGTCGTAGCCGGCCGCGCCCGATGGATATGGAAAACAACAGAAAACGCACAGCAGCGGGAGAAGACGCTTCACGGAACATTCCTCCGTCGACGTTATTGTTGCACGGTACGGGCCGGCCCCCGGCTCCCGGCGATGGGCGATGGGCGATGGGCGATGGGCGATGGGCGAGTATGCCACGGGCCGAGGCGCCGGCCCAAAAAAAAGCCCCGCGCGAGGCGGGGCTTTGAGTCAAACCTCGGATTCCGGAAGAATCAGAAGTCGTACTTCAGATTGACGTAGAACGTCCGCAGTGTCGGGTCCGAGTAGACCGGGTTGTAGCCCGCGCCCCAGTTGCCCAGCTGGTTGGAGAATGGCGGGTACGTGTTGAACAGATTGCGAACTCCCACCAGTACGGTGAGCGGCTGAATCGGCTTGTAGGAACCGTAAATGTCCCAGGTCGAATTGCTACCCACGTTTCTCGGATTGCCCGCGGCATCGACGTTCTGGTCGATGTACGTCGACATGAAGCGGTTATCAAGTCCCGCACCCCATCTGCCGCCAGTGCTCATCCAGGTGATCCGGAGGTTATGCTGCCACCGCAGCGCCGGCTGATTGCCACTGTTGTACCAACCCACCAGGTTCAGCACGGGTCCGCCCGTGTACTCCTGCAGGTTGTACTGCGTGATCGCAGTTCCTTCCAAGTCCACGTTGAACCGGCCGATCGGGGTGTGCTGAGTATAGTTCACGCTAATGTCGACGCCGTCGGTCGTGATGAACCCGGTGTTCGTTGCTTCCTGCAGAACGTAGCCGCAGGTCGACTCGGTGTACGGGGTGCAATCAGGCCCCATATTGATCGAGCTGGTAAGCGACCCGGCCCCGTTCAATACGTATTCGTTGGCGAACGCCGTTGGATTTTCGTAGATGGCCGTGTACGGAATGGTCCCGATGGGGTTCTTGAGGAGGATCCGATAGTAGTCGAGCGTAATGCCCAGATTCTGTATCGGATCGACGACCATGCCGATGTCGAAATTCTCCGACGTCTCCGGGTTCAGGTTCCGGTTGCCGCCGTACAGTCCCAATCCCTGGTTGTCACAGACTGTCTCGCTGAACTCCGTACTGTAGGTGCCCGACGCCAGTCCCGCTGCGCAGGCCGGATTTCCATAGCCCGAATTATGTGTCCCGACGCCCACTGAGCCGCCCGTTGCGCCTATGACATTGGGCTGATACAGATCGAAAAGCGTGGGCGCACGGAAACCGGTGGACGCGGACCCTCTGAACGTCACATAGCGGGACGGCTGATAGCGTAGCTGCACCTTTCCGTTATTGGTGTTGCCGAAATCGCTATACCGGTCCTCGCGATCCGAGATGTCGACATCGAGATGCGACGACATCGGCACGTCCAATTCCGCATAGATGGCCTGCGTGGAGCGGCTGCCTTCGACGAATTGGGGGCTGTACGCGGTTGCCGCGGCCAGGAGGGCGGCCGATGGCGTCGTGGCGGAAGTGAAGTTCTCACCGCCGATGCTGAAGCCGAGGGCCACCGTCGCCGGGGTCCCTGCGTTGAAGGCGTCGCCCAATTCGTGGCTGGCATGGCCGTCGAGGCTCCAGAGCTTGTCCTTGCCGTTGCTCAGTACCGCGTTGATGTACGAGCTGTTGATCAGGGCCTGTCCGGCCGCACTCTGGGGACCGAAGGGATTGATCAGGTTGCTGAGCGAGCCGTCGGCCTGTTCGAACACCGCCTCATTGGGGAGACCACCCTCGGTGCCTTCCGTGCCCTGGTTCTGGCTGAAGTTCAAGTCCGTGGTGTAACTCCACCCGAAATTGTTGCCGGAGAAGGTTATCAGCGCTCTTTGCTCGGTGTTGATGTTATCGAAGTAGCGATTATTGTTCGGGTCGCTCCAGTACGCGGTGATGGGATCGGTCGAATCAAACGCAGTGCAGGGCGTGCTCACGCAGGTCAACTGCGATGCCTTCGGGAAATAAGTCGGATCGTCCTGCGGCGTCATCTGGAACGAATAGAACATGGCGCCGCCCCAGTCGATGACCTTGGAGCGGGTATAGAAGTACTGCACGCGAATCTGGTTGTTATCCGGCAGCGCCTTGGTGAAGGACGCCATCCCGGACGCCTCGTCCGACTCCGGCAGGATGTCGGTTGCGGCGGAATACGCATACAGACACTCGTTGTTCTGCCTGCTCAGGTACAACGGGTCGCCCTCGCAGGCCGGATAACCCGCCTGCCATGTATTGGCGTTGGGATATGTGCCGTTGACCTCTCCGCCGGCTTCATCGACGACCGACCCCGGCCAGGTGCCGATGCCGTTCGTGTTGTCGAGACCTTCCGGAATGTTGATGCCCGTGGCAGAAAAGGCCCGCTGCTGCGCCTTGAGCTCCTGCTGCTTGCTGTAACTTCCCGTGATCATGAAGTTATAGCCATCGCTCGCCAGATCGCCGTGCCCGAAGATGAAATTCGCATCACCCGAGCCGCCACCGGCATCCTGCGGATGGTTGAGGTCGGTCTCGACCTCGCCTCCCTGGTAATTCTGGTTGGTGACGAAGTTGACCACGCCGGCGATCGCATCCGAGCCATACAGCGACGAGGCGCCGTCGCGCAGCACCTGCACGTTCTCAATCGCCGCGAACGGGATGCCGCTGATGTCGACCCCTTCGCCGGTATAAGCGTTGGGGGCCAACCGCTGACCGTCGATGAGGACCAATGTTCGCGAGGCCTGCAGGTCACGCAGGTTGACGTAGGAGCCGCCCCCGGTGAACTGGCTGGTGGACTGGGCGATGTTGAACGGCGAGGGATTGTTCGCGGTGATCTGATCGACCGCCTGCTCGACGGTGGTCAAGCCCTGGGCCTTGAGGGCATCCGACTTCACGATGGTGATGGGCTCGGCGGTCTCCGCATCCGCCCTCGAAATCAGGGTGCCGGTGACTACGACGGTCTGCAGCGTGGCAGGCGGGGGAGTCTCGGAGGGCGGCGATGCGGTCGTCTGGGTCGCCTGCGCGAGCACAATGCGTGCTTTCGCCGAGGTCGTCTTTGCAGTGGCGGTCTTCGCGACAGCGGTCTTTGCAGCGCTCACCTGCGTGGTGGCCGGCTGGGCGGTGGTCGCCTGCTGTGCATAGGCGGCTACCGCGCCTGCGCCGCACAGCGCGATCGTGCCCGTCGCAAGCGCACGCTTGATGGCAAGTGCCAGTTCACGGTTCGGTCTCATCAATCTCTCTCCTCATGGACGGCTTTCTCGGCCGTCTCTAGATTTCACCGGGGCCTCTCTGGGAGGCAGCACCGGTCCTCTATGTGGATATTTAAGGTCGGGCTCGAGCCCAGGCCCAGATCTGCGTGGGCACGGATATTAGCAGTGCGTCTCCAAAAGGCGATACCCATTTAGCATAAAAACAACGATTGCATCGGTCGGTGGCACCAACCAGAGTGCCGGAAAGGGGGGCTTTGGAGACCAGTGCCTGCCCAAGAGGGCTCAGGGGCGGTAATTTCGTGGCGAGAGCGCAACGAAAGTCAGGGGGGCTCGCGTAGCAGGCATGCAACGGCACCCCTTGGCGCGCCGCCGGGGCCGGCCGGCAAAAAAATGGGCCCCCGTAGGGGCCCATCGCTACTCGAGCGAAAAAAAGAGACCCGATCAGTCGAAGTCGTAGCTCATGCCCACCAGCATGAAGCGGCCAACCGCGCCATCCTGATGCATCGCCGCGTCGTACGGATAGAACATGCTGCCGGAGCCATAAGTGACCACGTCCACAGGCGGAGTCTTGTTGAACATGTTCGTCACCGAGGCATGCACCTCGAGGCGAGCGCTGATCTGGTACTGCGCGTACACATCCGTCTCGAGGAAGTACTTCACATTGCAGAACGGCTGCTGGTCCGCGGGCACATTGCCGCTCGGAGTCGGGAAGTTCCCGTTGTAACCGAGGACCGAGGCGCAGGTCGGGTAGCCCGCGGACGGATCGACGATGCTGAAGTGCCCGATGAAGTCGATACTCGGCGTTATCGTGAGCGGGCCCTTGTTCCAGCTGAGTCGCACATTGAAGCGGTCCTTCGGATTGCCTGTGTCACCCGATATGCCCGACGGGCCGTGGGTTCCGGCCAGCTCGTACTCCGCGCCGGCAATCGTGAGCTGGTAAGTCAGCAAATGCGTCCATGACGCCTCACCCGTGAAGTGGCCGATGGCGCCCATGTCCCAGTGGTACTGGACGTCCAGGTCGTAACCGCTGGTCTGGGTCGAGCTGGCGTTCTCGTACGGATAAGTCGCTTCCACGATCAACCCGTCAGGCGTCAGCTGATTGACCAGCCCTGCCCCCGTCGAAGTGTTGCATCCGCCGGTGGCGGTGGTCGGACAGTACGGCAGGACGGCCTGAGGGCCGCGGATGAGGGCGGTATAGTTGTTGAAGCCGCCGGCCTCGAAGGACGAGATGATGTCGTTGTTGACCCTGATGTTGTAGTAATCCAGCGTCGCGCTGAGCTGCTCCGTCGGCTGCACGACCAGGCCGGTCGTCCAGTTCGTCGAGGTGACGTTCTTCAGGTGCTGGTTCGCCACGTCCACGCCCGTCAGCGCGAGCAGGCACTGGCTCGGGAAGTCACCCGGCCCGGTCAGATTGGTCCCGGGAGAAGCGGTCGGGCAGAGTTTCGCGTCGTCGTACGTGCCCGCTCCAAAGGTCTCACCCGACGATATGCCTTCCGCGGCCGAGGGGGCCCGGAACCCTTTCCCCCAGGTGCCACGCACCGAGACGAACTTCCACGGGGTGTATTTGATGCCGATCTTCGGCGTGGTGTCCGATCCAAAGGTCTGGTAGTTGTCGTAGCGACCCTGCAGATCAACTTCGAGGGACTGGATCGGCTTGCCGTCCAGCTCCAGGAACGCCGCCCGGTCGTACTCGGTCCCGATAATGTATATAGAGTCGCCCTCCTGGATGCCCGATTCGATGGCGGGTGGGGGCGTCTCGTCGTGCTGCTCCTTGTACCATTGCACGCCGACCGCCAGGCTGAGGGGCCCGCCGGGCATCTCGAACAGGCTGCGCGTGCCGTGGATGTCGATCAGGTCGAGCTGGCTGGTCGGCGTCGTCTGTGCCACCGGCGCGAACAATGAAGCGCCGCTCGAGCTGCCGAGAATGTAGCCGTTGTTCAGCGCGTTCTGTAACGCTCCGGGCTCGATGTCGCCGTAGGCCTCCAGATCCATCTTGGCGTACATCGCGCCGGCGGAACCCTTGATGTCCCAGCCACCGGCGTGGCCGCTGAGAGAAGCCAGGAACCGGTAGGTGTTGGTCTCTACCTGGGTGCTTTGGCCGCCGAGCTCGGGGAAGTTGTAGATGAGCGGCGCCGGAGTGCCGTAATTTGGGCTGCCGAGGTAGCCGGCCGGGACCGTGATGGGCGGGTAGGTTATTACGTTGGGCAGCCCGCCGGGCGCCAGACCGATATTGGTGATGCCGCCCGTACCGTAGCCGCCGCCACCCTGAGCGCTCAGATCATTGGTGTACGAAGCCACCTGCTCCGACTTGCTGTCGAACCAGGACACCTGTGCGCCGGCCTCCCAGCCGCCGGCGAGCTCCTTGGTGAACTTGCCGAGCAGGTCGATGTTGGTGTCTGACGGCTGCAGCTGCGCTCCGGGATAGCTGAACGCGCATTTGTTTTCCTGCTGCGAGACGGCATCGCAGCCCGGGAAATAGTAGTACTCCGCGCCGGTGGCGGGGTTCGTCGAGCTGTAGTTGGGGTTGACCAGGTAGCCCGTGAGCGACTGGGGATACGGAATGAGGGGATTCTCGGCGGGATTGATGCCCGGCTCCCGGTCGTAACCGCCAAAGCCGGTGAAGTCGAACGTGTCCCACAAGCCGCTGCGGTTGGACGCGAGAATGTCGTCCTGGTGGCGGAAATCCCCGGAGAGATACCAGTTGTAGCCGTCGCTCGCGAGGTCGCCCACGCCGCCGATGAAGCCGATGTGCTCCGTGGTGCCGTCCCAGTGCGAAGACGTGCCGCCTTCTGTCGTGACATGGAAGCCCTGGTATTCCTTTCTCAGGATGACATTGACGACCCCTGCGATGGCATCGGATCCGTACAGAGCCGAGCCGCCGTCCTTCAGGATCTGCACCTGCTGAATGGCGGTGAAGGGGATGGAAGAGAGATCGACGAAGCTGCGCTGGTTGTCATCGAGCAGCGGATAGGGCACTGAGCGCTCGCTGTCGATCAGCACCAGGGTGTCGCCCAGCGTCAGTCCGCGCAGGGAGATGCCTGACGCGCCCGTCGCAAACGCGAAGCTGAAGGATTGGCTCAGGGTGTTGGCGCCGTTCGCTGGAATATTGCGCAGCACGTCCGAGATGTCGGTGTATCCGGACTGCACGAGATCCTTGCTGCTGAGGACTTGCACCGGGTTCGGCGTTTCGACACTCGTGCGCTCGATCAGCGAGCCGGTGATCACGATGGTCTGCAGTTGCTGCGAGTTGGGGCCGGAGCCGGCTGGGCCCGGCGTCGTCTGCGCGAGCACAATAGGGGCCTTGGTCGTGGCCACCTTCGCTGGCGTCGTCTTCGCGGTCGCCTTCTGCTTGCTGTTTGTCTGGGTGGTGGTCGCCTTCGAGGTGGGAGATGGCTGGGCATACGCCACCACGGCTCCAGCACCGCATAACGCTAGGGTGCCTGTCGCAAGAGCGCGTTTGATGGCAAGTGACAGTTGACGGTTCGTTCTCATCAAGGTCTCCTCTCACGGACGGCTCTTCGGGCCGTCTCTGTGTGTTGCCGGTGCCCCCTGCCGGCGGCGACTCGGCTCTTTCTGGCTTTGCTCGTCTCGCCCGAGCTCGCGCTCAGGTCGGATTTGCTTGATCTGATTCTAGCAGCGGGTCACAAAAATGAGATACATTTTTTGTACAAAAACAACACTGGCAGGCATGCGAATGCAGCCTGAAATGACCCGAAATGGGGCAATGACAGGGTTCAAGCCCTACTGTGAAGCAACTTTGGGTTGGATACGTTGCAGACTGGCAACGTTTGGTAACAATTCGAACGTGATCAGTGAGAGGTCCAGCTGACCCGATCGCCGACGTTGAGCGCGAGCTCGTGTGCCTCGCCACCGCGGATTTCGAGCACGGCGATCACCGGCACGTCGGAGGACAGCAAATCCAGGGAGAACGGCTGCGCGTTGGCGATGATCTTGGCAATCCGTCCGTCCGCGCCGACGAAGACCATGTCGAGCGGGATGTACGTATTCTTCATCCAGAAGTTCGCCACCTGCGGCGAGGGCTGCGGAAAGAGCATCCCTTGGGCCGCCGGCAAATCGCGTACGAACATCAGTCCTTGCTCCTGGCGCGGCGGTGTGTCGGCGATCCAGACCTGGAAGCGGTTCCGGTGGCCGTGCGCGACGATCTCGAGTGTGGTGCGCGGGAAATGAGTCAGACTCTCGATCGGCGCCGACTGCGCCAGACAAATGGAGCTGAGCGCGCAGGCCAGGGACAGCCCCAGGGCCAGCCGCACCGTCAGGAAGTGCAGGGGACGCAAACGACTTGTCACGGGTCGATACCCTCGTCTCTCATCCGGCATTGAAGAAGTCAGCACGCCCGGCAAAATCGAAGGTCGTCACCAGAATTCGCCGATGGCCGCCGAGATCATTGGCGGGCGCGATGCAGAAACCGTGCGCGACTATGCGGTAAGCGTGGCCGGCATGTCCATGGATGACGAGGGGCGACTGGGTCAACCGGTCCACCGTGCAGTTGCCGTCGCCCTGCGTCGCGAAGAGCAGCTTCTGACCCTCGAAGATCACCGTCAGATTGGTCGGCAGCTCCCGCCCGGGGCGACCTTCCTTGACACCGTCGATGCCGAACACCATCCGCATGCGCCGTTGCCCCGGCCCGACCCGTCCCTCGAAGCCCATGCGGATGCCGCTGCCATCGAGCCGCGGGCCGCCCTCGCACGCCAATGCAGGGCCATGCAGATCGACATCGAGCCGGACCGCGCCGCGGACGCGCGCCCGCAAGTATGCATTGCCCGACTGTAGGCAAGGACCGCCGAGCGAGACCGTCGGCAGTCCGGCGCCGAGCAGCGAGTGCTGCTGCGCGTGCGCCGGTGCAATCGAAACCGCCTGTGTGACCGCTAGCGCGGCCACGACCGCGGCAATTCCGCTGAGCGTCCCGATAACACTTGAGCCATTGCGCATGCTCCTAGTGTAGCGGCTGCGCATTTGAGGCGTGGGCTTGATCCGTACCGGGGCGACGCGCGCTGCATGGTAACGCCAACATTGCGGCGAGCAGTGGGAACGCGGCGACGAAAAGCGTCGCATGGGTGGCCGCCCCTGGATGTCAGCGCGTGTACAGTCTCCCACGATTGCCATTGAAGGCGGCCTGAGAGCCGTGTGGGGGGGAACGTGAGCATCGAACTGAATTCCCAGCGCGTAGCGGTGCGTATCGCCGGCGCGATTCCGACTTTGAGTGTCATTGCCCTCATTGGCGGCTTGCCGGCGATTGCCGCCAGTGCACCCGCCGACCCGCAGGCGCAGACCGTCGGTTCCGGTAATGGCGCCGAGAGCACGGCCGCCGCCACCGGCGGCACCACCACGCTGCAGGAAGTGGTGGTCACGGGTACCTCCATCTCGGGAGGGAATACCCAAGCGCTGCCCGTGCAGATCCTGAGTACGGCGGATATAGCCCGCACCGGTGCGGTGAATGTCCCGGACCTCTTGCAGGAGGTCAGCGCCGTCAGCAGCGTCGGTAGCTCAGTGCCGGCCCAAGGAACGGGCTATACGACGGGCGACATTGCCACGGTCTCGCTGCACGGGCTTGGAAGCGCCCGAACGCTCGTGCTCATCAATGGGTTGCGCTCGACGCTTTACGGCGGCACGGCGGTCGATGATTCTGTCGATGTCGGCTCGATTCCCGTGGCGGCGATCGACAACGTCCAGATCCTGAAAGACGGCGCCTCGGCGGTGTACGGCAGTGATGCGATCGCGGGCGTGGTCAACTTCATCCTGAAGCAGGATTTCCAAGGCCTGGATGCGAGCGCGACCATGGGCACGCCGACTGAGGCCGGGGGCGGCACCCAGGAGACCGTATCGATCTATGGGGGCATGGGCTCTCTCGAGAGCGACCGCTACAACATCGGTATCGGCCTCATGTTCGACCACTCGTCGCCCATCATGGGTGACTCGCGCTCCTTCGCCACCCGCTACAGTCCCGGATATGGCAACGACGTCACCTCGTCATTCGCCTTCCCCGCCAATGTCGCCATTCCGGCCGGAAATTCCCTGTATCCCGCCGGCGCCACAGCCAATCCGATGGCCGGCGACTGCGGGCCGTATTCCCTCAACGACCCGAATTACCCGAAGCAGTGCCGCTTCGACAACTCCTCGTCCGACGCGCTCGAGCCGCTGAACAAGAAGTACAGCGTCTATCTCAACGGCGGCTTCAAGCTGACGGACTCGAGCCAGCTCTATGCCAATGCGTTGTACGCGCAAAATGAGACGACACAGTGGGAGCAGCCGGTGCCCCTCTCGTACGCGAACGACATGACGCCCGGTGATCCGTACATTGGGTACTTGTCGAACCTGCTGGCGACGCAGTATCCCGGGTACGCGGCCGTCAAAGCAGGAGAGGGCGCATTCCTGCTGCCCCCCAGCAGCCCCTATTATCCGACCACCTGGGCGGACCAGCACGGGCTCGCCGGGCAGCCGCTCAATCTCATCTACCGCAGCTTCGCGACTGGTCTGCGACAGACGGAGGATACGGCGGACACGACGCGCGTGGTAGGCGGTATCAAGGGCGACGCCGGCGGGTGGCATTACGACTCCTCGCTGCTCTTCAGCGGCGTGGCCGTCTACGACGACCTGCAGAGCGGATGGCCGCTCTATTCGAAGATCATGCCGCTGCTCGATACCGGTGTCATCAACCCCTTCGGTCCGACGACGGATGCGAGCGCGTTGTCCGAGGCTATGGGGACCAACTTCGATTCCGAGGACTATTCGACCCGGACCTCGCTTTCCGCCCTCGACGCCACCGCCAGCCGCAAGCTCGCGGACCTGCCGGCGGGACCCCTGCGCATGGCCGTCGGCGCGGAGCTGCGCCGCGAGACCTACACATTCTCACCGTCGGCGGAGCTCATGTCGGGCGACATCGCCGGCCTGGGCGGCAACGAGCTGCCGGAGTCGGCCTCACGGACGGCCGAGGCCGCCTACGTCGAGTTCAGCGCCAACATCACTCATACATTCGGCGCGGATCTGGCGGGGCGGTGGGACCACTATCAGCAGGTCGGTAATACGGGCAATCCGCAGCTGACGCTGCACTGGCAGGCGCTGCGGTGGCTCCTGTTGCGGGGCGCGGTGGGCACGGGCTTTCGCGCGCCGGCGCTCACGGATCTCTATGCGCCTCAGGTCCAAAGCATCACGTCCAACGGGACGCGCGACCCCATCAAATGCCCGACGTTCGATGCGAACAATCCCGCGTGCAGCTTCCAGTTCTATACCCTCACGGGCGGCAATCCCAACCTGAAACCCGAAAAGTCGGTCAACTACACCCTCGGTCTGGTATTCAAGCCGCTGCGTAACCTGACCGTCGATGCGGACTCGTACTGGATTTTCCTGCGTAATGCCATCACGCCGGGCGGCCTTCCCTACAACGTCATTCTCGAGAGTGCGGCGACGGCGACGGAATTCGCCAGCTACGTGCAGCGCGACTCGGCGGGAAATATCGTCTACATCAGTCAGACGAACGCCAATCTCTTCAAGGAGAATGTCAGCGGCCTGGACCTCAATATCGACTATGACATCCCGCTGGGGCCCGGTTACATTCTGTTGCGCGGCAACGGCTCGTACTACTACACCTTCAATGAGCAGCAGTACAACGGCACCTGGATCAGCCAGATCAATCAGGGCGACTCGCAGGCCGGTGTGGATGGCGGCGTCATCGTCCGCTGGCGTCATACCCTCACGCTAGGGTATACGGCGCCCTCCTGGCAGGTTTCGATGACGCAGAACTATCAGGAGCCCTACCTGGACAGCCCGTCGACGATCACCCAGGTGTCGCGTTACGTCTCGGCCTACGACACGTTCGACGTGCAGGGATCCTATATGGGGCTGCACAACTTCGATTTCACTCTCGGCATGAAGAACGTCTTCAACCAGAATCCGCCGTACGCGAACTACGCGTCCACCACCAATAACTTCGTCGGCGGCTACGATCTCTCCTACGGCAATCCTTACGGTCGCTACATCTACGCCACCGTCGAGTACACGCTGGGCGGCGACTGAAGCCGAGTGGCGGAAAAAAAATCGGCCCCCGGGTACCAGTTGGGCGGTCGAGTCATCGGGCGGCTGTCAGTTCCGCAACCAGCGCCTGCGCGTGATAGACATCTTTCAGCGCCGCGAGGAGGACGGCGCTGTCGACGGCGACCGAGCGGTTGAGGCTCTCGTCGTACCAGAACGCGCCGCCCAGGGAAGGCAGGTTACCGTCGAAAACGAGGCCCACCAGCCTGCCGTCGCGGTCGATGACAGGGCTGCCGGAGTTGCCGCCCACGATGTCATTTGAGGATACGAAGTCCATCGGCGTGGCCGGATCCAGCCGTCCACGCGCCGCGAGCCAGGGGGCATCGAGCTTGAGTGGCGCGTAGTCGCGGGCATGCTGATAAAGGCCTGCGACCGCAGTGAAGGGTGCCACGTTCCGGCCAGCCTGCGTCCAGCCCTCGACGACGCCATACGACAGCCGCTCGGTGAAGGTGGCATCGGGATAGACGCTGGTGCCGTAGAGCGCGAACCGCGCCCGCGAGATCTTTGCCGTATTCGCCTCGATAGGCGCCTTGACCTCGTTCTCGTACGCGTTGCGTGTCTCGAGATAATACGGCAACACCTCGCGCGCGAGCACGATCATGGGATCGCGCGAGGCGGCGACGGCTTGCTCGCCGCCGTTCCACAATGCTTTTCGCACCTGAATGTCGGCGAGCCTGGTACCGCTCACGGCGTCCTCAGCGATCTGCTCAGGCGACTTCGTGGCGAACAGCACCCTGGCGATCGGGGCGTCGGAGCCCATCAGGTCGCGCATCGTCGCCATCGAGTCCGCGAGCCGCAGGCTGTCGTAATCCGGGTAGATCGGCGCCGTCGAGAAGAGCTGCTGCTCGAGGAGCGGCAGGCCGGCATCGCGATAATCGTCGAACCGCTTCGCATCGGGCAACGTGCGCTCGTGCGCCCCAACCACGAGGTTCAGGGCAATGTCGAACAGAGCGCCGCGGAAACCTTCCTGCCGCACGATCATGAGATACGGCAGGCGAGTCTCGACACCTCGCCGCTGCGCGGCGGCGATCGCCTCCCAGGCGCCACGCGTGCTGGCGCGCAAGCTCGGGTCGGCATCGATCTTCGCGCGCAGCTCCTGCTCCTCGTCGACCTTGCGGTTGAACTGGCTCTGATCGTTCAGCGCCTGCACCAGGCCGTCGATGGCCTTGATCGAGTTATCGACGAAGAAGCGATCGCCGCTCGAGATGGCTGCATTGTGCGTGCTTGCGGCCGCGTAGGCCTGCAGCAGTCCCTGGTAGTGCGACAGAGACTGCAGGATGTCGGGGAACATCGGATAGCGCAACGCCTCGAGCTGAGCGACGGTGAAGCTGCGCTCCGTGGATCCGGGGTTGCCCGAGGTGAACACCAGCTCGCCGGCCTGCGGTCCTTGTGGTGAGACCGGGAAATAAGCGGGCGTGTGCGCCGGCTTGCCGTCGGCATACACGCGCACCATGCTCATGTCATAGTCGTAGCGCGGATAATTGAAGTTGTCGGGATTGCCGCCGAAGAACGCGGTCTGCTGCGTGGGGGCGAACACCACGCGCACGTCCTGATAACGCCTGTATTTATAGAGCCAGTACTGTCCGCCGTCATACAGCGTCACCACCTCGCAGCGCCACTCGTCCGAGTGGCTACCGCCACAGCCATTTTCCAGTTTGCTGGACACTGCGCGCTCTGCCGCGGTATACGCGGCGCCAGTCTTGCCCTGCGTCGCCCGATCCACCTCCGCCGTCACGTTGGTCTGCCCCACGAGCTGCTCGACCTCCATCGCCGGGCACTTGGGCTCCTGCGCGCGCGTCGCCGCGTAAAACGCGGTCGCCATGAGGTCGTGCCCCGGACGGGAAAGTCCCTCGAGGCACTCGACCACACAATGGTGGTTGGTCAGCACCAGACCCTCGGCGGAAACGAACGAGCCCGAGCAACCGCCGGCGAGCCGCACGGATGCGAGCTGCACGTGCTCGATCCATTGACTCGACGGAGTGAATCCGAACTGCTGCCGTAGCTGCGCCGCCGGCAGGTTCGTGAGCGGCCACATGCCTTCCGCCGCAGATGCCCGGCGTGTTGCCGTGAGCGCGCTCAGCGCGAGCAAAGCAAGCAGAACACCCGTCAATAGTGGTGCCGTCCAACGCTTCATGGCGATCTCCCGAAGGTTTGTTTTAGGAGCCCGTGTGAGGCGCCATGATCTGCGCCAGCATGTCGGGGGTCCCGGCGATGCGCACCAGGTGCGGATACTTCGGTCCACCGTGATAATCGACCTGCAGAGTGCGGTACCAGCCGTCCTGCTGCACCAGGAACGCGGTCGGCCCGTTGGAATGCTCCGCCTCGGTCGACACGTACTTCAGCACGTCGCCCGTGTATTCCTGGCCGTCGATGGCGGCGATCTTCATCCCCGGGGCGATGCCGGCGTCCCATGCCGGTGAGCCTTCGCGCACGTCGCTCACCGTCTCGTCCCTGTTGATCAGGATTCCGTAGCTATACCACTGATCATTCGAGTGCCGCAGCGTCTCGTTGGCCTCGATGAACGGGTTCGGCTTGCTCGTATAGACCAGTCGCCAGCCAGAGCGCGCCAGCTCGGCATCCGGCGGCGTCGGGGCGACTTCGTACACGCGCTTCTGGAAGAAGGCATGCCAGTCATACGGCACCACCTGGTTCAGCAAGCGCTCGATCTCCGCACGGGTGTACGTCTTGGTGATCGGCCCGGTGAGTGCGGGGGCGCTGTAGAGATGCAGGAAGGTATCGAGCGACTTCGCGCCGTGAGTCTTCTCGCGGATGAGCGTGTCGGCATCGAGCCAGAGCAATTCTCCCTCCGCATAGAAGTCCCCTGCGGTGCGGTGTACGTTCGGATAGGAGCCGTCTGCCTGATAGAGATAGGGCGCCGCCGTCGTGGTGTCGATCAGCGGCTCGGTGTTGCGGCCAGGCTCGTTCGCCAGAGCGGCATAGACGGTCGCGAGGTATTCGGGGTAATCGCTCGGCTTCCTGATCGTCGTGCGGAAGGAGAGGAGGTCGCCGAGGTACTGATTCATGCCCTCGTAGACCCACAGGAGGTCCGTGCGCATGGCGATCTGAAAGTTGAGGGTGAAGAGATCGTAGGGCCGGCGGTACTTGCCGTTCCAGGAGTGCGAGAACTCGTGCGTCAGCAGATCACCGCCCAAGAGCAGCTCCTTGGGGTTGGTCATGAAGTCATCGGGGGCGCGATTGTCGCTCGACTGATGGTGCTCGATGCCCTGGAAGCCGATGTCATCGGACAGCGTGAGCAGCGAATGGTAGTCGTCCCAGTGCCGCGAGCCGTAAAGCGCGAACGCCTGCGGCGGGAGCTGCTTGTACTCGGCGATCAGCTTGTCCGAGGCGTCGAGGTCCTGCGGTCTGTCGGCGAACATGTCGAGCATCTGGTAGGCGCTGCCCTGCCGCCAGAGCTCGATGTGCTTGTAGTAGCGGCCGCAGTCGAGCGGCGAGTCCACCAGCATGTTGAGCGCCACTTCGGCGAAGTCCACCCGCTGGCCCGACTGCTGCGGACCGGGAAGCGCCGTGCCGTAGCTCCAGCCGTCCGGCAGGATGATGCTCGGCTTGAAGTAGACGTGGTGGGAGTTGGTGTCAGCCTGGTAGAACAGCACGCGGTTCCAGTTGATGATCGCGAGGTTCGGCGTCGACATGTGGTCGCCGTCGGAATTGACCAGCACGGTGAACTGTACATCCAGCGCATCAACTCCGTGCGGCACGTCGACGTGGAAGGCGTACATGTCCACCTGGTCCCGCCACCACTGCAACGGCCGCCCTCCGGCCGACACCTTGATTTCCGATATGTTGGTGAGCGGGCCGGTCGGGCCGTGCTCGCCCGGAACCCATTTGGGATAGACGAACGTGAATGCACCCGGCTTCACCGGGATGCGCATCGTTGCTGTCATCAGTCCCCGACCAACATTACGCGCATCGAGTACGAGCGTCTCGGGGTGCGCCTGCGTTGCGTAGGGCTGGGCGTTGGCGTTGGGCTCTTCGGCCGGGGCGGGCCGGGACACACTAACGCAGAGCAGTAGAAGACCGATGGCGGAAAGGGGCAGTACACGTCTCACGGATCGCTCCTCCGAATGTTTGTTCTTACGGTCGCGCGGCGAACACGCGACGAGAATAGTTGGCAACTATGCCACGACTGCGACGGGTCGAGCCACCTGTCGGTCCGGCGGGAGCCCATCCTGCGGTCAACGGAGGCGGGGGCGAGACCAGCGGCTTGCCGGGTTCGAGACCGCTGTTCGAGCAGACCGTGGCCCGACCAGCTAGACTGCGAGGTCTCATTGTCCGCAGGAAGGCCGAGACTGGATCGCAATGCGTAATACGCTCCTCGAGATCACCCCCGTCGTGCCTGATGCCCTGAAGCGCCTGCCGGAGCTGGCGGGAAATCTGTTCTTCTCCTGGCATCGTCCGATCCGCGCGCTGTTCGAGGATCTGGATTCGGAGCTGTGGAAGCAGACGGGCGGCAATCCGCGGATGCTGCTGCGCTGCGTCGCCCAGACGAGCCTCGATCGCGCCGCCCGGGACCCTATTTACCTGGCGCGCTACCGCGCGGCGCTGGAAGCGCTCGATACCTACGTGACGGCTCCCGCGCCGCGGGGCGATGACCCGCTGGTGGCGTATTTCTGCGCCGAGTACGGCTTTCATGAGAGCTTCCCCATCTATTCGGGCGGCCTCGGGGTCCTGGCCGGCGATTACTGCAAAGCTGCGAGCGACGGACGCGCGAATTTCGTCGCCGTGGGACTTCTTTACGAGCAAGGCTACTTCACCCAGACGGTGGACAACGACGGCGTCCAGCATGCTGAATATCGTGAGCAGGCCCCACGGGATTTGCCGGTCGAGCCCGCGCGCAACGCTAGCGGAGAGTGGGTAAAGGTCACCGTACGCATAGCTGGCCGTGACGTCTCCGCGCGCTTGTGGAAGGCGCAGGTCGGTCGGGTACCCGTGTACCTGCTCGACACCAACACTCCGGAAAACGCGCCCACCGACCGTGATATCACGCACCGGTTGTATGGTGGCGATGAGTCCACCCGCGTCCGGCAGGAGATGATTCTAGGTATCGGCGGCACTCGCGCGCTGCGCGCGCTCGGCATGAAGCCCGCGGTATGGCACCTGAACGAAGGCCACGCTGCGTTCCTCATCCTGGAGCTGCTGCGTGAGCACTTGGCGTTTGGGTTGCCGTTTGAGAGCGCGCTCGAGGCCGTCGCTGCAGCCTGCGTGTTCACCACGCATACTCCCGTAGCTGCCGGCCACGATGCTTTCGGGCACGATCTCATCCTCAGGCACTTCGGCGATTTCGTCCGCGAGCTCGGCATCCCCGTCGAGCGCTTCCTCGATCTCGCGCGCTCCCCGGCGGCGCCTGGCCTGTTCAACATGACCCGGCTGGCCTTGAATGGCGCGCGGCACATCAACGCTGTCAGCCGCATCCACGGTGCCGTCTCTTCGCGCCTGTGCGCCGACCAATGGCCGGAGATCCGGCCCGAGGAGAACCCCGTCGGCTTCGTGACCAACGGCGTGCACGTCCCCACCTTCCTGCACAAGACCTGGGTGGACTTCTTCAATACAGAGCTCGGCGCCGGTTGGAGCGACCGCCTGAGCGATGTCGCGTTCTGGGGCGCGCTCGAGGCGGTACCGCAGGAGCGTTTCTGGGCGGCAGCTCAGTCCGTGAAGTCGCGCATGCTCGCCAGCGTCCGCGAGCGCCTGCAGCGTGAGTACGCGCGCAAGGGCATGAGCCCGGCACAGCTTCGCCACGTCATCCGCTTCCTCGATCCCTTGCGGCCGAACGTCCTGACCATTGGCTTTGCACGTCGCTTCGCAACCTACAAGCGCGCGACGCTGCTGCTGCGGGACCGTGCCCGTCTCGCGCGCCTGGTCAATGATCCGGAGCGGCCGGTGATCTTTCTCTTCGCCGGCAAGGCGCACCCCGCGGACGAGCCCGGCAAGCAGGTGCTACGCGAGATCCGCCAGCTGATGACGTCGCCCGAGTTCGTCGGCCGCATCATTTTCCTCGAGGACTACGACCTGCAGCTCGGGCGCTCGCTCGTCTCGGGTGTCGACGTCTGGCTCAACAACCCTATCGCGCCGCTCGAAGCGAGCGGCACCTCCGGCATCAAGGCGGCCATCAACGGGCGGCTGAACCTGAGCATTCTCGATGGCTGGTGGGCGGAGGGCTGGATGCAGGACAATGGCTGGGGCATCCCGCCGGCCAATGTGCACGACCCGGAGCGCCGCGACGCGCTCGAGGCAGAGCTCATCCTCGATACGCTCGAGGAGGAGATCATTCCTCTTTATTACGCCGTGGGCGAGAGCGGCAGCTCGCCGGAATGGGTGGCGCGCGCCAAGCGCGCCATGATGACCGTCATCCCCCGGTTCAACATGAGCCGGGTGCTCGAGGACTACACCCGCGGGCTCTATCGGCCGGCGGCGCAGCATTACCGACGGCTCGCGGACCGTGGCTTCGCCGGCGCCCGGGAGCTGGCGGAATGGCAGCAACGCATCAGGCAGGCCTGGACCCGCGTGAGCCTGCGAGTGGTCGCCGATGCGCCCCTGGAGCTGCCGCGGGGCGAGCACCTGAGGCTGCGAGTGGCGGTCGGGCTGAATGGCCTGCACCCGTCCGATGTGCGTGTCGAGCTCGTGGCGTGGCGGATACTGCCCGAGGGCGAGCAGGGACCTCCACTGCTCTGCTCGTTCGTGCCGCCGGAGCGCGATGGCCTGTGGCGCGTGCCGCTCACGGCGACCGGGGAGCAGGAGTCCGATGGCGCGGTCGTCTTCGCGCTCGACGCAGAGCCGCCCGAATGTGGCCAGTTCGCCACGGAAGTGCGCGCCTACCCGCGCCACGACCTGCTGTCGCACGAGTACGGCCTCGGCCTGATGAAGTGGCTTTAGTCCGCGCGCAGGATAAGATTGGCCCAATAACAAGCCGACTGCACCGCAATCATGTCCCGACAGCCTGCGCGCGCCTCTTCCGGACGATACGTGAGCCGTCTGACGGGCGGCACCCTCGCGGTGATCATGGCCGGCGGCCGGGGCGAGCGGCTGAAGGACTTGACCGAGCATCGCTGCAAGCCGGCAACGCCGTTCGGCGGCAAGTTCCGCATCGTCGACTTCGTGCTGTCGAACTGCGTCAATTCCGGCATCCGCCAGATCTCGATTCTCACTCAGTACAAGGCGCAGTCACTGATCGCGCACGTACAGCGCGGCTGGAGCTACCTGCGCGGCGAGTTCGGCGAGTTCGTCGAAACCATCCCGGCGCAGCAGCAGAAGGGCGCCGTCTGGTACCGCGGTACGGCCGATGCCGTCCACCAGAACATCGATCTGATCCTCTCCCACAGGCCCAAGCACGTGCTCGTGCTTGCAGGGGACCACATCTACAAGATGGACTATGGCCCGATGATCGCCTACCACGTGGAGAAGGGCGCCGACATCACCGTCGGCGTGGTCGAGGTGCCCGCGAGCGAATCGCGGCATTTCGGCGTCCTTACCGCGACGGAATGGAACCGGGTCACCCGTTTCTCGGAGAAGCCCACCGTCCCTGACACGCTTCCGGCCAGGCCGGACACGATCCTGGCGTCGATGGGCATCTACGTCTTCAACACGCGTCTTTTGCAGCGGCTCCTGGAAGAGGATGCGGCCGACGAATCCTCTGCACACGATTTCGGCAAGAACATCATCCCCCAAACCCTCAGCACCACCTTGCAGGTGTTCGCGTATCCGTTCCAGGACGTCAAGACACGCGCGCAGAGCTACTGGCGCGATGTCGGTACGCTGGACGCCTACTACGAGGCGAATCTCGAGCTGGTGCACGTCAATCCCGAGCTCAACATCTACGACGAGGATTGGCCCATCTGGACCTATCAGATGCACCAGCCTCCGGCCAAGTTCGTCCTCGATGAGGAGGGGCGGCGGGGCATGGCCATCAACTCGATGGTCTCCGGCGGCTGCATCATCTCCGGCGCGCTCGTACGAGAGTCGTTACTCTTCTCGGACGTACGTGTGGAGGATCGCTCGACCATCGAGCGCTCCGTAGTTCTGCCGCACGCGCTCATCGGTAGCGGCTGCAGCATCCGTGGGGCCATCATTGACGAGGGCTGCGAGATTCCCGATGGAATGCGCATTGGGCTCGACAGAGCGGAAGATGCCCGCCGATTCGTCGTCACGGAGAATGGCGTCGTGCTCGTGACTCCCGACATGCTGCGCCGGCTCCCCCCTTGAGTCCCACGGGATCCCAAGTGCGACTGCCCGTCGTCCTCCTGTGGCACATGCACCAGCCGCAGTATCGGGACGCGCTTACCGGACGCTACGTTCTGCCGTGGACCTACCTGCACGCCATCAAGGACTACACCGATATGGCCGCGCACATGGAGGCCAACCCGGCGGCGCGCGCGGTGGTCAACTTCACGCCCGTGCTGCTCGAGCAGCTCGAGGAGATCTCGCGGCGAGTGGCTGCTCACCTGCGGACTGGAAGCCCGCTGCCGGACCCGGTGCTCGCGCTCCTCGGTCCCGATCCGGTGCCGGCCGAGCCCGCGGAGCGCCTGGAGCTGCTGCGCGCGTGTCTCAGAGCCCAGCGCAAGCAGATGATCGAGCGGTTCGGCCCTTACCTCGAGCTCGCCACGCTCGCCGAGACGCTCGCCACGGTGGAGCGCGTGAGCTACGCCTCCGATCAGCTCATTCACGATCTCGCCGTCTGGTACCACCTCGCCTGGCTCGGCGAGACCGTGCGCCGCTCCGACACCTTCGTGAGCATCCTGACTCAACAGGGACGGGCGTTCACGGCCGTGCAGCGGCGGGAGCTCCTGTCCCTGATCGGGGGGCTCGTCGGCGCCATCGTGCCCCGCTATCGCAAGCTCTCCGAGCGAGGGCAGTGCGAGCTGTCGGTGACGCCATACGGGCATCCAATCGTACCGCTGCTGCTGGATTTTCAGGCCGCCCGTGATGTCGTGCCCAACATGGCTCTGCCGCAACATCCCTGCTATCCGGGAGGCGCGGAACGTGCGCAGTGGCACGTGCGGGAGTCGCTTCGCGTCTTCAAACAGGTGTTCGGCACCAACCCGACCGGCTGCTGGCCCTCGGAGGGGGCGATCAGTCGTGGCGCGCTGGAGCTGCTCGACGGGGCCGGCTTCAAATGGGCGGCAACCAGCGCCAACGTGTTGCAGGGCGCTCTCACCCGCAATGATCCCAACTCCGCCCGCGACTCGCGCGCCTACAACCGGCCCTACCGCCTGCCTGGCGGCAACATGGTCGAGTTCTTCCGCGACGATACGCTCTCCGACCTCATCGGCTTCACTTACGCGACGTGGCACGGCGATGATGCCGCCCATAACCTCGTCAACGAGCTCGCGAATCTGGCCAGGCAGTACGCCGAATCTGCGACGGCGGGGTCGTCTCAAGGTCATGTCGTGCTGATCGCGCTTGATGGCGAGAACGCGTGGGAGCACTACCCGTTCAACGGCTACTATTTCCTGCGCGCGCTGTATTCGCTGCTGGCCGCGCACCCGCTGCTGGAGCTGACGACGCTCTCGGACTGCGTCGCGCGCGGCCTCGAGCCCCTCCCCCTGCCGACCGTCGTGGCCGGCAGTTGGGTGCATGGGACGCTTGCCACCTGGATGGGTGATCCGGCGAAGAATCGTGCGTGGGATCTCCTTTGCGATGCCAAGATTGCCTTTGATGGCGTCATCGCATCCGGCGCCCTCGACACGGTGCAGCGCGCCGCCGCCGAGCGCCAGCTCGCTCTGTGCGAGAGCTCCGACTGGTTCTGGTGGTTCGGCGACTACAACCCGGCCGATGCCGTCAACCAGTTCGATAGTCTCTATCGCCGCCAGCTCGTCGTTCTCTACCGCCTCCTCGGTCTGCCGGCGCCGGAGAGTCTGGCGCAGCCGATCTCAGTCGGCCGCGGCAGCCCGGAGCATGGCGGTGTCATGCGACGGGCCTACGCTACATAGTTAAGGCGGGACATCCATGTGCCTGGTCGCCAGTCGCCAAGACCGGCGCTCGATGGGAACTAGCTACAAGGAGTCTGCGAAGACATGCGCTTGCCAGTGCTCGATCGGCGTCGTGCTGGAGTGCTGTTGCATCTCGGCTCGCTCGAGGGCGCGCTCGGCAGCGGCGGGCGTGCGTTCATCGATTGGCTCGCGGCAGCCGGCTTCAGCGTCTGGCAGGTCTTGCCTTTGGGACCGGCGGGGCCCGATGGCTCTCCCTATTGGGTACGCTCCGACTTTGCGGGCAATTCAGCTTTTCTCGACCGGAATGAGTTGCCGCAAGCCGACTCTGCGGAATATGCCGGGTTCATCGCTGAGAGCGAGCATTGGCTGGACGACTATGCTCTCTTTGAGGTCCTCAGCAGTGCGCACTCCGGCGCGCCATGGTGGACTTGGCCCGCGGACGTGCGTGACCGCGACCGCCTTGCATTGGATCGGGTGGCACACGACCTTGCCGCGGAGCTGCAGCGCACGAAGCACGAGCAGTTCGCCTTCTTCGCGCAGTGGCGGCGACTGCGCCAGCATGCGCGCCTGCGGGGTGTGCGGCTTGTCGGCGATTTGCCGTTCTACGTGGCGCCGCACTCGGCCGAGACGTGGGCGCACCGCGAGCAGTTTCAGCTCGACCCGCAAGGCCGGCCAGCCGCCGTGGCGGGCGTTCCGCCCGACTATTTCTCGCAGACCGGGCAACTCTGGGGCAACCCGCTCTACGACTGGCAGGCGATGCGCCGCGATAACTTCGCCTACTGGCGCGCGCGCGTGCTCGAGCAACTCGAGCGTGTCGACCTGCTGCGCATCGATCACTTTCGTGCTCTGGCGGCGCACTGGGCCGTGCCTGCCGGCGCCCCGGACGCACGCGATGGCGAGTGGCGCCTGACGCCCGGCGAAGATCTCCTGCGGCTTCTCATGGACGAGCTCGGCGACTTGCCGATCGTCGCCGAGGATCTCGGCCTCATCACCGACGATGTCGTCGCGCTGCGCAAGGGGTTCGGCCTGCCTGGAATGCGCGTGCTGCAATTCGCGTTCAGCGGCGAGGGTGATAACCCCCACCTGCCCCACATGCACGAGCACGACAGCGTCGTCTACACCGGTACGCACGACAACGACACGACGCTGGGTTGGTATCGGAGCCTGGGTGAGGAAACGCGTCGCGGAGTCGACTCCATGCTGCGAGTGGCGCCCGGCTCAATGCCGGAAGCCCTCATCCGGGAAGCCCTGGGCTCGGTCGGACAGCTGGCCATCATCCCCGCCCAGGACATACTGGGCCTCGGCGGCGAGGCGCGCCTCAACACGCCCGGCACGGTCGAGGGCAACTGGCGCTGGCGCCTGCCCGCGGGCGCGCTGACACCGGACATTGCCCGCCATTTTGCGCGGCTCAACGGCATGTACGGACGGCTTTGATGCCCGGTAACATCCGCGCCATGCGTTCCGTGCCGCTTCTGCTTCTCACCGTCGCCCTTTCCGGCTGCGCGCTCTTCGTACCGAAGCTGCAGACCCCGAGGCTCTCCATCGTCGACGTCGAAGTGGTCAAGGCCAGCTTCCTCGAGCAGCAGCTGCGGGTGCGTGTGCGCGTCGAGAATCCCAACGACCGCAGCCTCCCCATCCAGGGCCTTTCCTATACGGTCTACCTCGGCGACCAGGAGTTCGCCACCGGTGCATCCGACGCCAGCTTCGTGGTGCCCGCGCTCGGCACCGCGGAATTCAACATGGATGTGAACGCGAACGCCGCCGGCGCAATCTTTGCCCTGCTCAGCAAGCCCCGCGGCCGGGGCATCGACTACCACATGCAGGGCAGAGTGGAGCTCGCCCACGGCTGGCTGCGCTCGATTCCCTTCCAGCAGAGCGGCACGTTCACGCTTCAATAATAAGCACCTTCGGCGGCGGAGCACCTCCATGTGCCTCGGAACCGTCGTTTGACCCCTGCCGGCCATGCGTTGCGCTCCGATTGCGGTCACGGTATAAAAGAAAGATATCGAAGCTAAAAACGCAATAAATCGAAACTCATTGGGAGCGGCCATGGAGATGAAACGTCGGAGCGCTTGGATTCTGCCTATGGTGCTGCCGTCCTTGGCCTTGGGCGCGCAGCCGGCACTGCTGGCATCGGTTGATGCTCACGGCACCTACCGTCTCGGCCTACAGGGCGCATCGGCGCCAACCCTGATATCCGACGTCGCAGCGCAGGTCGATGGACACTGGCTGCACGCCCGCGATTATCCCGCGTGTCGGGTCGCCCGCTCCGCCGGGCAGGGTATTCTCGGAGCTGCCACTGTCTGGGACGTGACGTGCTCGGGACTGGAGGCGGCGCCCGAGCTGGCCTATCGGCTGCGCGTCTACGCCGCAATGCCTTTCGCTGACCTCACTGCCACCGTGCATAACACCGGCTCGCGGCCCCTGCACGTTGAAGCCATCCGGGTCGTGGATGCCAGCGGCGGCGACATCGCCGACCTCGGGGCCGCCGCAGGCAACGAGCGCGTCCTGTCGGACAGCTTCAGCGAGGACCGTCCGGCGATGTCGATTCACGCGCTCGCCGATACCCGGCACGGCATGCACCGCGCGGTCGGAAGTCAGCTCATTTACAACCTCGAGAGCCGCGAGAGTCTCTTCCTCGGTGCACTGAGCTCGAATCGCTTCCTCACCATCCTGCGATTGCGGGTCGCCGCCGCAGCGGGCGCCGCGAAGATTACGAGCTATCAGGTCGATTCGACTGGTACGACCGAGTTGGAACTGGAAAACTCTCTCGAAGAATCGGCGGCCGCCGATCGCATCACGCTCAGCCTGCCGGTCGCGCCGGGCGCTGCGCTGTCTTCCGAGGCCCTGGCCATCAGCGTCGGCCGCGACTACCACCGGCAACTCGAGACCTATGGCGGTCTCATCCGGCGGCTGCATCACGCCAGGGTCACGGCGCCGCCGCTCATGGGCTGGTGGAGCTGGACGGCTTATTACTTCGGCCTGGACGCGGGCGCCGCCGTGACCAACGCGCAATGGCTGGCCGAGCACCTTGCGCGCTACGGCTACACGCTGTTCCACATCGATGAGGGCTATCAGTATGCGCGGGGCGAGTACACCACGCCTAACGCGACGCTGTTTCCCCAGGGCCTCACCCCGGTGGAGTACGCCGTGCGCGGGCTCGGACTGACCCCGGGGATGTGGACGGCACCGTTCGAAGTGTCGGAGCGCTCATGGCTCTTTCAACATCACCCCGACTGGCTGGTGAAGAACGCGGCAGGCCGACCCATCCATGCGGGCACCGTGGTCGACGGCAAGGATGCTCTCTACATCATCGACACGACCAATCCCGGCGCGCAGGCGTACTTGCGGACGACCTACCGCACTCTGGTCCGCGAGTGGGGCATCCATTACATCAAGCTGGACTTCATGGACGACAGCGCCATAGAAGGTTACTACTACCGGCCGCATACCACGGCAATGGAGGCGCAGCGCATCGGACTGCAGACCATCCGCGACGCCGTGGGCAATGATGTCTATCTCGACAAGGACGGCAGCGTGATGCTGAATCCAGTGGGATATGTCGACTACGGACGGATCTCGCAGGATACCGGACACAGCTTCGGAGCGAGCCGTGATGCCGCCGTTGGTATCGCCGCCCGGTACTTCATGGACCGCAATTTCTTCGTCTCGGATCCCGACGCCTTCACGGTGTCCACCCAACGGATCACCGATCAGACCTGGCATGAAGGCAGCGAGCCGCTGACCCTCGATGAGGCCGAGGTCTCCATCGCGCTCGCCGCCGTGTCCGGCGGCATGCTCGAGATCGGCGACAATCTCCCCTCCCTGCAGGGCTCCCCGGATCGGGCCGCGCTGATCGAGAACCGTGATCTCATCGACATGGTGCGCTTGGGCAAGGCTTCCGTTCCGCTGGATCTGCTGAGCTATGCCGACAGCGATCGCCAGCCCAGCATCTTCTTTCTAAAAGAATCCCCGCGACAGAGCATCCTCACCGTCTTCAACTGGACGGAGCATTCCAGCCAACATGTGATTCCTCTCGCGAGCCTCGGTCTTGCGCCCAGTGGCGGCTACCGTGCCACCGATGCTCTGCGCCCGGGGCAACCCGTGTCCTTTGCGGCAGCTGCATTCCGCATCGTGCTGCCGCCGCACTCGGTACGCGTGCTGAAGATCATCGATGCGAGTCAGCCGGCCACGATGCCGCGCCTCGCTATCAACTGTCCCGGAGCGTCGGTTTCAGGGCGGCAGGTGGCCTGTGTGGCAACGGAGCAGGGCGGCCAACCGGTGGTGGCTTATCGCTGGGACTTCGGCGACGGTACCTCCACCGGCGGTGGCAGCACGACACATACCTGGACGGAGCCCGGCACCTACAGCATCGGCCTCGAGGCAACGACCCTCGATGGCTCACAGCTGACACAGCACGCCGACATCCGGATCAGCGGCCACCTGTCCACCATATTCAGCCCAGCGAAGATACGGCGGTTGGGTGATTGAGCCGTGGCCTCAGCGCAGGCCCGGCCACGCGCGCGGGTAGAGCGCCACGGCGTTCCGCCGGTAGACCTCGTCCACGACGTTTCGCGGCAGGTGTAGCCCGCGGAACGGACGGTCCAGGTCCGGCGAGCGTAGCTCACGGTCCGTGACCAGGAACAGCCAATCCTGGCGCCAATCGGCGGCGATCCCGGCCACCTCCTTCGGATCCTCCGACGGTCCATAGCCGTTGTCGGTCCCATACAGGATGCGATTCTGGTAACGCATGAAGAATCGCCTGACTTTTTCGGGATGGGTCTCTGCCTGATACTCGAGTTGTCCGATGCGCGCGGCCATATCGACATCCGCCTGCGGGAACCGGTCGAGGAAGGCCGCTACCCGGTCGACATCCCACTCCAGAGACGCGAGATGTAATGCGTCGAAGCGCAGATTCGGGTGGGCCGCCAGCATCCGGTCGCGGGCGGCCAGGATCTCATCGTGTCCCGGCCGCTCGGGATGCAGATACATGTAGTACTGCGGGAATTCCCGGTAGTAATCAGCGTCTCCCTTCACGATCATCTTCGAGTAAGGGAGCCAGCAGTCGAGCGGCTCGGCCAGGTGTCCGAGCAGAACGATGTGCTCGCGCTGCAGCATGGAGTAGATCGGCTCCAGCCGCGGGTCGTCCGGCATCACGTAGCGGCCATTGCTGTCGCGCACGATCATGCCGAAGTTCTTCCAGATCTTCACGCCCACCGCGCCTTGCGCCAGTGCCGTGTTGATCTCGCCCATTGCCTTGCTCGACCAGCCAGGCTTGGTGAAACCTGCGGCCTGGAATGTACCGACGAAAGCGACCCGTCCAGGATAGCGCCGACGCAGCGATGCCGCGTCATGAAGCTGACGCGGCACTGGGCCATGCTCGGGATTGTCGACATTGATCGTGAGGATATGGAAGCCGTCGCGAGTCGCTTCGGCGACCAGCAAGTCGGCGGGTCCCCAGATGTGCATGTGCGCGTCCACCTTCTGCACACGTGCGAAGTCCCCTACCGAGTAATAACGCTCCTGCGGTCGTGCGCTCGCCGGAGCAGATGCCAGCAGGCACGCCACGCCGGCTGCGAGCAGTCCCGCGAGAATTCGCGCTTTCATTCAGGCGAGCAGCACCTCGACACCGCGGCGACGAAGCTCGTCGACGACGGCGGCGGGTGCCGCGGAGTCGGTAATGAGGGCGTCCAGCTGCTCCACGCGCGCAATCACCGAGATATTCCTGCGCAGCAGCTTGGACGAATCCGCGACGGCGACCACCTGGCGCGCGATGTCGATCATCTTCAGATTGAGGTGCGCTTCGGGCAGGTGTGGCGTCATGACGCCCAGCTTCGGATCGATGGCATCCGCGCCGAGGAACAGCCGATCGGCCCTGAGCTCCGCAAGCGCGGCCTCGCCGATGTGGCCGGACAGAGAGTTGGATTCGCGGCGCAATATCCCGCCCGGCATGATCAGACGGACCATCGGCGCGTTCGCCAGCAGCATGGCCACGTTGAGTGCATTGGTGATCACGTTGATCGACTGCAGGGGCGTGTCACGGATCTGCTTGGCGATCTCGGCGGTGGTGGTGCCGGAGTCGAGGATGATCGTTTCGCCGTCGCGGATGAGTGAGACCGCAACACGTGCGATGCGAACCTTCTCCGCGTGATGCAGCGTTTCTTTGACCGTGAGGGGCTGGTCGAGATCCTCCCGCGGCAACAGCGCCCCGCCATGGCTGCGAACCAGCGCCCCGGCCCGCTCGAGGGCTGCGAGATCCGCGCGAATCGTGACCGCGGAGGTCGCAAACCGCCTCGCCAACGCGGCCACCGTCACCCTGCCGCGCTGCTGCAACAGGTCACAGATCCGCCGCCGCCGCTCTTCGACGAGCAGTCCGGGCTCCACCGCGTTGTCCGCCGCGCCCAGCTCGGCGCCCGCTTCAGCGCGGCGATTGGGATCGTGCATAGCTCTTTCGATCACGTTCAATGTGCAAAGGTACATAAGGGACCCGTGCGCCCGCAAATTCAGCCACTTGAACTTTCGAAAGCTTCCGATATAGGTCATTTACCTTTCGGAAATCACCTTATCACGCTCATCTTGACGAATGCGTAAGGTCTCGAAATAATCCGTATAGATTAGGTGACTTTCGGTTTCTTTTAATTACAAGGGGGAAGGGGTGAACCAATTGCCGCGCCGTGCCTCCCGTGCGAGGCCCCTGCTGAATTGCAGGTGCAACCCGTGAGCCGTCGCGCGGGGCTCATCTTCGCCCTCGTTACTACCCTCTTCTGGGGCGTGTGGGGTGCATTCGCCGGAATGCCCGCGGATCACGGCTTTCCCGAGACGCTAATTTATGTGGTGTGGGCGATCACGATGATTCCGCCGGCGCTCTATGCGCTCGGGCGCGCGGGTTGGCGGCTGTCGACCGATCGCCGGTCAGTACTGCTCGGTGCGGTCATTGGGCTCACGGGCGCGGGAGGGCAGATGCTGCTCTTCCACGCCGTCCACACCGGTCCCACGTACCTCATCTTCCCGCTCATCGCACTGTCACCCGTGGTGACCATCGCGATGTCGCTTCTGTGGCTGCAGGAGCGCACCACGCTGATCGGCGCGCTCGGGATCGTGATTGCGCTTGTCGCCCTGCCGCTGTTCGACTACCAGCCGGGGCAGGGCCTGGGCGGCCACGGCCTCGCCTGGTTCATCTACTCGCTCATCATCCTCGCGGCCTGGGGCGTGCAGGCCTTCTTCATCAAACTCGCCAACCGTACCATGAGCGCGGAAGGGATCTTCTTCTACATGACGCTCATGGGGCTCGCGCTCGTACCGGTGGCGCTATGGATGACGGATTTCTCGCACCCCATCAACTACGGCCGCGACGGTCCCTACCTCGCCGCTGCCACCCAAATCCTCAACTCAGTGGGCGCGCTGACGCTGGTCTACGCGTTCCGCTACGGTAAGGCGATCGTCGTCTCCCCGCTCACCAACGCCGGCGCTCCTCTCATCACCGCACTGCTGGCACTCGCGCTCCTGGGCCTGGTCCCGCAGCCGCTCAAGATCACCGGCATCGTGCTGGCCTTCATCGCCGCGGCCTTGCTGGCCATCGAGCCGGAGGAGGCGACATGAAAGCGCTTCTCGAGCTCGTGCGCCGCCACCGGGCTGGCGAGGCCGTCGGAATCTACTCCGTCTGCTCGGCGCATCCGCTGGCATTGCGCGCCGCGCTCGAGCACGCGCACGCCGTGGGCGGCTACGCGCTGATCGAGGCAACCTCCAACCAGGTCAACCAGGAGGGCGGCTATACGGGGCTGCGGCCCGCGCAGTTCCGCGACCTGGTGTTGGGGCTCGCGGATCAGAGTGGCCTGCCGCGCGAGCGCGTCCTGCTCGGTGGGGACCACCTGGGTCCCAACGCGTGGCAGTCGCTGCCGGCCGAGGAGGCGCTTGCGCGCGCGGCCGTCATGGTGAGCGAGTATGTGCGCGCCGGATACCGCAAGATCCACCTCGATTGCTCGATGTCCTGTGCCGACGACCCGCGGGCTCTCTCGGATGACATCGTGGCAGGGCGCACCGCTGCGCTATGCGCCCATGCCGAAGAGGCATGGCGAAGCTCCGGCGGTGAGCCGCCGGTCTACGTGGTAGGCACCGAAGTGCCCGTGCCCGGTGGCGCGCAGGAGACTCTCGGCGAGCTCGCGGTGACAGAGCCCCGCGCCGCGCTTGCCACCGTCAGCGACCATCACTCGGCTTTCATCATGAATGGACTCCACGGCGCCTGGGATCGGGTCATCGGTCTCGTGGTACAACCCGGAGTGGAGTTCGATCATGACCGGGTCATCGACTACCGGCCGGAAAAGGCCCGACACCTAAGCAAGTGCCTCGACGATCTGCCTAACCTCGTGTTCGAGGCGCACTCCACGGACTACCAGACCGAAGCAGCCCTCGGGACCCTGGTGCGTGATCACTTCGCGATTCTCAAGGTAGGGCCAGCAGTCACCTTCGCGTTGCGTGAGGCGGTATGGGCGCTCGACCGCATCGAGCGGGAATGGCACGGCGAGGCGAATGCCGTCCACATGCGCACGGCGCTCCTCGATGTCATGCGCGCCGATCCACGGCACTGGCGCAAGTACTACCACGCCAGTGGGCACGCCCTCGATCTGCAGTTGGAGTACAGCCTGAGCGACCGCATCCGCTACTACTGGCCTGATCCCGTCGTGGTGGCAGCGCTCGAGCGGCTACGCGCCGCTTTCGACGGTGGTGCGGCGCCGCTCGCGCTCCTCTCCCAGTATCTCCCCGCGGCGTACGCCGCAGTGCGCGCCGGCACGATTTCGGCGCGGATGACAGACCTCGTCATCCACCATATCAGGCAGGTTCTTTCCCAATACTCGCGGGCCTGCGACCCGCGAACCACATAAGAAGGAAACGTACCATGAAGACGTTCCCCGGTCTCACGGCTGCAGTCGGCGCATGCGGCTTCTTCCTCGCTCTGCAGCTCACGGCGCCGGCGGCCGTGCACGCCGCCGATACCGCTCAGAACAGTCAGAGCAGCCAAAGTACCCAGGGCAGCCAGAGTACTCAGAGCAGCCAGAGTACTCAGAGCAGCTCGAGCGGCTCGAACAGCACGGTTGGTACGGGCGGCGCCAACAGCACGAGCGATGCATCCGAACAGCTCAACGAAATCGTGGTCACCGGCATCTCGGCGGACCTGGAAAAGGCGCTCGACACCAAGGAGTTCGCGCCCGTCATGCTCGATTCGATCGATTCGACCGAGCTCGGCCGCTTCCCCGACTCCGATGTCGCGGATTCCCTCGAGCACCTGCCCGGCATCACCGTCTCGCGCACCACGGGTGGCGAGGGTCAGAAGATCACCGTGCAGGGCCTGAGCTCTGAATACAACATCGTCACGATGGACAACCGGATCCTCGCGAGCGACGACTCCGGCCGCGACATCGCCTTCGACGTGCTGCCGGCGGAGCTCATCACCGGCGCCGATGTGCTCAAGTCGCCGGAGGCCTCCGCGGTGGAGGGCAGCATCGGTGGTACGGTGAATCTGCACACCGCCAGTGCCTTCGATCATCCGGGCTTCCATGCAGATGCGCACGGTGAAGGCGACTGGAACGACATGTCGGAGCTCGCCAGCAAGAAGTTCTCGGCCTTCATCAGCGACACCAACGAAAACCGTACGCTGGGGTTCGTGCTCGGCGCGGTGGATACGGACCTGAAGTCGCGGACCGACTCGCTGAACGCTTACAATCAGAACATCTACGGTCCCATCAGCTATCCGTATCCGCCCGATGGGGTCACGCCGCCTGCGGGATCCACGCCACTCGTCGCTACACCGTGCTGTATCACCTTCGGCTCGATCTTCGATGACAAGAAGCGTACCGGGCTGATCGGCAACCTGGAATGGCGCCCCAGCGACACCTTCCGGCTCAAGGCCGACGGACTGTGGACCCATTTGAACGACCCGCAGATCGGCTACAACGAGTCGTACTACTTCGCGGCTAATCCCAACGGCACGCCGTTCGGGAACAATCCGGGAATACAGAATGGCGTCATCACCTCGATGACGGTGAACAACTTCCAGCCGGAGATGGTCAATAACACCATCAACCGGAAGGTCGACACGTTCCTCTACGGCCTCAACGGGCAATGGAAGCCCACGGACAGCCTCACTTTCGGCGCCGATCTCTACCGTTCGACCGCCAGCCGCCCCGAGGGCGGCCAGGACAGCTTCGTCACCGCCGGCCTGGTGAACGACCAGCCCACCGCCGAGGATATCCTCAACTTCGCCGACGTGCCCAATAGCCTGCCGGACATCAACGTGGTCATCCCGCCGAGCCAGCTCGGCCTCTCGGCCTGCCCCACCGGCACGGCCAGCACGACCAACGCCGGGTATTGCTCCTACACCGCGCTGATGAATTCCCGCTATCTCAACAACAACAAATACTGGTCGACGCACTATGTGGGTCTCAATGGTTTCTCGGTGCACGACAAGATCACCGGGCTGACACTTAGCGGCGCCTGGCAGGCTGACATGGGCCCGTTCGAGCAGCTGCTCTTTGGGTTGCAAGGCACCGACCGCGACAAGGAGCAGGTGGACTCGGACAACGACTGGACCAACGGCTCGGGCGAATACGGCACGTTGTATCAGACGTACGGGTGCCCGGTGCAATGCAACCCCTATTCATTCGGCTCGCAGGGATACAACGTGGTGCAATTGATGTCGCTGCCAAACTTCATGGAGGGCGCGGGCGGCTCGTATCCGATGGTGTTGCCTGAGCTGAACGTCGGGCAACTGCTTGCCTTCCTCAAGAGCCTCAACGGCAAGCCCAATCCCTTCTACTGCACCACCCAGCCCTGCACGGGCCCCTACACGCCCTTCGATTACTCGCAGCTCCTGCCTCAGGTCAACGCCTCCAACTCCTATGCGGTGACGGAGAAGACCATCTCTGGTTATCTGGAGGGTGACTTCGGCGGCTCGCGCTGGTCGGGCAACCTGGGCGTGCGTCTGGTGCACACCACGACGACTGCCAATACCGCGCCCGCCGTGCCGGTGTCACTGTGGACGCCGTCGAATACCGCCAGCAGTACCCAGACCTGGAACGTCCAATACGGCAATTCGCAGGCGCTCGGCGGCAAAGGCAGCTATACGCTGGCGCTGCCCTCGCTGAACCTCGCCTACTGGGTGGTCCGCAATCAGCTGCAGGCCCGACTGGCGGTGGCCCAGACGATGGCCAGACCAGACTTGAGCGAGTTGGCGCCGACGTCGACCAACAATGCCGAGAACGGCACCCCGGAGCTCTATTACAACGGCACGGCGGGATTGAAGCCGATCCGTGCGAACCAGGCGGACCTGTCTTTGGAGTGGTACTATTCGGCGCATTCCGCGTTCACCGCCGACGTGTTTGCCAAAAGGGTCATGGATGACATCTACGATGCCGTCACGACCAACGTCAACTTGGGGACGACGGAGTACATCGGCGGCCCACCGGGCACGGTAAAGGGCACGCCCTTCCTGTGGACGGTCACAGCGCCGGCGAACGGTGCCGAGAGCACGTATTCGGGCGTGGAGCTCACCTGGCAGGAGATCCTGCTCGATGGCTTCGGCACCCGCATGCAGTTCACGGCCACGCGTACCCGCAGCTACGACCAGTACGGCAACTTCGTGGGTGCGATCAATGCCGCGCCGCCTACCACGTTCACGATCGGATTCTTCTACGACAAGGGCCCGATCAGCGCCGATGTCAACTGGGATCACCAGTCGAGTTTCACCGCCGCATGCTCGGAATGCACGGAGGTTCCGGGCTGGCCGGCGATCACCGAGAAGTTCGACTGGGTGACGGCGAGCCTGCACTACCACCTCCCCTACGGCCTGGAGATTTACTGGGAAGGTAAGAATCTCAGCAACTCGATTGCGCGCAGCTACCTCAACGGCAATCCGCTCCTGCCCTGGGCGCCCGGCCAGAATACCGGCGGCAGCGAGAGCGGCGTAGGCTATGGCTACAGTGCCTTTGGCCGCACCTATGTCGTGGGGCTCGCCTGGCGCTACTGAGAAGGGAGGCACGGTGAACGACTCGATGGAAGCGCTCGGAATGAGCGCGGCGCAGATCCGCTCCGCCGGAGCGCAATGGACGGCGCGTGAGATTGCCCAGCAACCGAAGGTGTGGCCGCAGATCGCGCGCCAGATCGGCGCGGACGGCGGCCTGCGCGCATTCGTGGCGCCTCTCCTCGGCAACCCGGCGTTGCGGATTGTGCTCACCGGCGCCGGCACTTCGGCCTACATTGGCAAGTGTCTGGCGCCGGCGCTGGTGAAGGCCGGCCGCCAGGCCGAAGCGATCCCGACCACGGACATCGTCGCAAGCCCGCAGAGCACGCTGGCGCCGACGGCGCCCACGTTGATGGTGCACTTCGCGCGCTCGGGCGACAGTCCGGAGAGCGTGGGCGCGCTCGAGCTCGCGGAGCGGCGGATCGAGCACTGTCATCATCTGATCGTGACGTGCAATGCCGCAGGCGAGCTCGGTCGCCGCGCCGGCGGCCTGCGGCATGCCTACTCCGTCGTGCTGCCCGAGGCGTGCAACGACCAGGGCTTTGCCATGACCTCGAGTTTCACGGGAATGCTCCTGGCGGCGGCGTTGGGCCTCGGAGCCGTGAGTGCGGAGCAGAGCCGGATCGAGGCGATCGCCGCGCTGGGTACCGAGATTCTCACGACCTGCTTGCCGCTCGCGGCCGGCCTGGTGGCGGCGCAGTTCGAGCGGGTGGTGTTCGTGGGGAGCAACGAGCTCAAGGGGTTGGCGCTCGAGTCGGCTCTGAAGATGCTCGAGCTGACTGACGGCCGGGTGGTGAGCATTGGGGAGTCGCCGCTCGGCTTTCGGCACGGCCCGAAGACCATCGTCAACGGCAGTACTCTGGTGGTGGCGTTTCTGAGCAGCGACACCTATACGCATCAGTACGATCTCGACCTGCTGGAGGAGCTGAGGAACGATGCCGTGGCGGGGCGGGTGGTCGCTCTCACGGCTCGAGCGGATCAGCGTGAGAGTCCCGACACCATCGCGCTGAGTGCGGGTGGTTTCGCGCCGCGCTCGTTGTCGGACCTGGAGCTCTGCTTGCCCTACGCGGCATTCGCGCAGACACTGGCGCTGCTGCGCTCGATTTCGCTCGGACTGTCGCCGGATATTCCAAACGCGGCCGGGACGGTGAATCGAGTGGTCCAGGGTGTATCGATCCATCCGTTTCCAGGCTAGACGTGCAGACCTTCCTCGGAGTTGACGGCGGCGGCACCCAGACTCGATTTGTATTGATCGACGAGACCGGCAGGGTGCTGGCGTCGCATCGCGAGGGGCCGGCCTACTACCTGGAGATCGGATTGGACGGGCTGCGCGAGATGCTGACGCGGGGAATAGCGCACACGCTTCGCGAGGGGCACGTGCGCGAGGAGGCGCTCAGCCGCGCGTTCCTGGGGCTACCCGCATACGGAGAGGACAGCAGCCTCCTGCCGGACCTGGATGATGCCCCGGTGCAGGCTCTACCCCACCGGCGATATAGCTGCGGCAATGACATGGTATGCGGTTGGGCGGGTGCACTCGCGGGCGCGGACGGCATCAACATCGTTTCGGGTACCGGCTCGATCGCCTACGGAGAGTTTGCCGGCGGCAACGCCCGTGCCGGGGGCTGGGGCGAGCTGTTCAGCGACGAAGGCTCTTCCTATTGGCTGGCGCGTGAAGGTTTGCGACTGTTCTCGCGCATGAGCGACGGCCGCTCGCCGCGCGGCCCGCTGCACGGGCACGTACGCCGGCACTTCGCACTGGAGAGCGACCTCGATCTCTGCGCCGCCATCTACGGCAAGATAACCGCACAACGCAGCCAGTTCGCGCAGCTCTCCAGGCTCGTGATCGCAGCCGGGAAGGATGGGGACCCAGCCGCGCTCGAGCTCCTGCGGAGTGCCGCACGGGAGCTCGCGGACATCGTCGATGCCGTGCGTCACCAACTGCCAATCCCGGCCGAGGCGCCCATCCCGGTGTCCTCCTCCGGGGGCATGTTTCGACCGGAAAACGGTCTGCGCGAACTATTCGAGTCGGAGCTGCAGCGGCGATGCATGCGGTATCGATTCGCGGCGGCCCTGCTGCCGCCCGACTTGGGAGCGGCCATCCAGGCCGCCAGACTCAATGGAACTCCGCTCAGCGCGGCAAGTCTGGAGGCTCTGGCGCCCGCGATGAAGTGATCGGGACCGGCGGATGATTCGAAGAACATTCCTGAAGACGCTGATGGCCAGCGCGGGCGCGTCCGTGATCGATGCGCGTGGGACGGCCGCGGATGCCACGGTAAAGGTGCCATCTGCCGTTCGTTCAAGACCCGGGAAGGTCGTGGTCGGCGGCGCCGGGATCACCGGGTTGTGTTGCGGCTACGAGCTCGTGAAGGCCGGCTTCGATGTCACCATACTCGAGGCGGCAGGCAGGTACGGTGGTCATGTATTCACCGGCCGGGACGGCCTGTCGGACGGACTGTACGCCGACTTCGGCGCCGATCACATCACCAAACCCGGTTATGAGCGGCTGCTGGAGTATGCCGCGGAATTCGACCTGCCGCTGATTCCCTATCCCAACGCCGAAGGCGCGTGGCTTCCATACAATGACCACGACTTGCGGATGATCGGCGGCAAGTTTTATACCAACAGGATGTTGGCGGATCCGGCGACGCTCACCGGGCTCGGATTCAACGGTCGTGAGGTCCGGTTTCTGGCGCAACATCCATGGTATGAGCTCGAGGGCCTCTATCTGCGGCCCTACGTCGACAGGCTCGAGGATCCCTACCATCCTTTTGGCGTGGGCCTGGACGATCTCGACAAAGTGCCCGTTACCGCGATCTATCAGAAGGCGGGCGCCTCACCCGCGGCAATCAACTTCTTTGGCGAGGAGCAGACCAGCGCGCTCTTCCGCATCTGGACACTGGCCGCCATGAAATCACGGCGCATCCCTCCTTCCGAAGGGGAGATGTTTCGTCTGCAGGATGGCAACGAGCAGCTCCCCATCGCCTTTGCGAGACGCCTCGGCACGCGGGTGAAACTGGCCCATCCGCTCACCGCGCTCCGGCAAAGCGACCAGGGCGTTACGGTGAGCTACCGTGAGTATGGTCATGGCGAGACCAGGACCGTGGACGCCGATTTCTTCGTGAACTGCATCAGCCTGACGGTCTTCAGCGGGATTCCCATCACACCCGCGCTCTCGCCGGCGAAGCAGTACGTGGTGGACAATCTGACGTACTCCTCGCACCCGTTCTACGTGTTCGAGGCTAGCTCCAGATTCTGGCTCGCCGATGGCCTGAGAAGCATCAACATGGAGTTCGACCACCCTGAAATCTCTTCGATCTGGGAGATACCGACCGAGACGCAGACGACGCGGGTCCTGCTGAAGGCGTATGGTCCGGGAGGGCTTGCGCCGCAGCGAGTCCTGGCGGCATTTCGGCGCCTATACCCGGGAAAACGCGACACTATCGTGCAGGCGCTCACCAAGGACTGGACCCAGGATACGCTGGCGCCCAACTGTGAAATGGAGCCGTTTCCGCTGGGACAGATGCACAAATTCTGGCCGGAAATCCTCCGGCCCGAGGGAAGGATCTACTTTGCGGGAACGTATGCCGACCTCCTCAGTCGCGGCATGGAATCGTGCATTCGGTCGGCGCGACGCGTGGCGCGGGAGATCAGGGAAGCGCGAGCGGCTGCTGTAATGTAATTACATTTAAGCTTGACGCCCAGCTGCGATCTGTGAAGAATGCTTCATCAGATGGAAGAAAACTACATTTCTGAGTCCACCCCCTCCGCCGGCCCCATGAGAACAAGCATGCCTTCACAGAAGCCGTTCCTGTCTGTCCTGCCGGCGCCTGCCGCGACCCGTCGCTGGGGCGTGACGCTCCTGGCGGCAGTTCTGCTCGCTTCCATTGCCGCCTGGGCGGGATCGGATGCCCGCGCGGCTACCGCGGGCCGGTTGGCCGCGACGCCCCCGATGGGCTGGAACGACTGGGCTCACTATCAATGCGATTATACCGCGGCGACGATCGTGGCGAACGCCCGCGCGCTGGTGAGGACGGGGCTCGCGGCGCGTGGCTACGACACGGTCACCATCGATGACTGTTGGATGCAGAAGACGCGCGACAGTCAGGGCAACCTGCAGCCCGATCCACGCTTGTTTCCGCAGGGCATGAAGCCAGTGGCGACGGCCATCCATGCCCTCGGCCTCAAGTTCGGCATCTACGAGGACGCCGGCTCCGAAACCTGCGGCCGCTTTGCCGGCAGTGGCGAGCCGCAGGGCGGTGGCAACGCGCACTTCCTCGCCGATGCCCGGCTGTTCGCATCCTGGGGCGTCGACTATCTCAAGCTCGATGGCTGCAACGTCTATGTACGCAAGGGTCAGTCAGCGAATGACGCCTATCGCGCTGCCTATCGCGCCGAGAGCGTCGCGCTCGCCCAGGTGGGCCGTCCCATCGTGTTCTCGGAGTCCGCCCCGGCGTATTTCCAGGGCCAGCCAGCGTGGTATGACGTCCTCAGCTGGGTCCGTGGCTACGGCCAGCTCTGGCGCGAAGGCACGGACATGGCCAATTACCACACCAAGAATCCGCCGCGCACGCGGTTTGCCAGCGTCCTGTGGAATTACAGCTATAACCTGCCGCTCGGCCGCTTTCAGACTCCCGGCAATTGGAACGACCCTGATTTCATCATCGGCGGCGACGTCGGCATGACGCTCGCGGAAAGCCGTAGTCAGCTGGCGCTCTGGGCGATGATGTCCGCGCCGCTGATTCTCAGCTCCGATATCGATCGGCTGACCCCCGCAGCGGTGCACATCCTGGGAAACCGCGCGGTGTTGGCGGTCGATCAGGATCCGCTGGGCCGCATGGCGACCTTGCTTCGTCGCAGCGCTTCGAGCGACGTGCTGATCAAGCCGCTGCGGGATGGCTATGCCGTCGCGGTGCTCGATCGCGGCACCGCGACGCTGCCGACGCGACTGAGTCCAGGTGACCTCGGTTTCGAGGGCAATGACTGCCGTTTCGATGCGCGTAACCTCTGGAGCGGCGAGCACCAGGCTGCCGCCGCCGCTTTGCACGCTGACATCGCTTCGCACGATACCGCCATCTGGACGATTCGGCCGAATGCCGCCTGCGGCACGCCGGCTCGGATCGGCACCATTACGCGCGTCCTGCCGAACCCGACCGATGATGAGACTCATCCCAACGCGAGCCGCTACACTCGTTGTCTGGCCGCTCCTGGCGCGGTGGCGCAGTGCGACGGCACCACCGCGGAGAGTTGGGAAGTGATGCGCGACGGCGCACTGCGATCAGGCGGCAAGTGCCTGGCGCAGAAGGGTGTTCGGGCCGTCCTCGCCGCGTGCAGCTCGGCTGCGGATCAGGCGTGGCACTACGACGTGCTCGGAAAACTCATCAACTCCGCAAGCCGTCAGTGCCTGACCGGGTCGATGCATGGGGCGGTCTCGGTGACGGCCTGCGGCAACAATCTGCGGTCCCAGATATGGGCTCTCCCTAACGACATAGAGCGGTAAAGCCATGGCCGGCGCGGCGGGGCGGGCGGACAGGAGAGCGCTGGCGCTGATGGCCGGCCTGTTCGCGCTCTTTGGCTGTGTGACTTGGCTGAATGGCGTTCTGATCCCGTTCCTCAAGGTCGTCTGCCAGCTCGATACCTTCGAAGCGCTGTTCGTCACCTTTGCCTTCTATATCGCCTATTTCGTGATGGCGCTGCCTTCCGCGCGCGTGCTCAACGCGACGGGCTACAGGCGCGGCATGGCGCTCGGGTTGGCGGTGATGGCCGCGGGGACTGTGGTATTCCTCCCCGCGGCGCTGGCGCGCTCATACGGCCTGTTCCTCGCCGGCCTGTTCATGCAGGGCACCGGGCTTTGCCTGTTGCAGACGGCAGCCAATCCTTACGTCATCATCCTCGGTCCGCCCGAGAGCGCGGCACGCCGCGTCTCCATCATGGGCGTGTGTAACAAGCTCGCGGGCGCCCTCAGTCCGATGGCGCTTGGAGCACTGGTATTCGCGGATTTCGATCGCATCGCCCCGACGGGCCACGGCCCGGCGTCCGCCGCGGCGCTCGCCACCCTGGCTCATCGGCTGATCACGCCGTACCTCGGGATGGCGGTCGGGTTGGTGGCGCTCGCCATAGGCGTCGAGCGGTCCGGACTGCCGGAACCGCGGGAGCCGCCGATCGAGCCGGGAACGGGCGCCGGGACCAAATTCCGCTGGTCGCAGCACCCGCTGCTGCTGTTCGGATTCTGGGCGCTGTTCTTCGAGATGGCGGTGGAGGTCATTGCCGGCGACACCATCGTGCTCTACGGCCAGGCACTGCACGTTCCCATCCAGACCGCCCGGTTCTTCGCGAGCTTCACCCTGGGGGCCATGGTCCTGGGCTACATCTGCGGGATCATCCTGATCCCGAAACGCCTGAGCCAGCAGCGCGCACTGGCTCTGTCCGCCGCCCTGGGAATGGTTCTGACCGTTGCAATCACTCTCACGCATGGCATGGTGAGCGTGCTGTTCGTCGCCTCGCTGGGCTTTGCCAACGCCGTGCTCTGGCCGGCAATCTTCCCCATCGCGCTCACAGGCCTGGGCGAGCACACCAAGACGGGCGCGGCTATCATGATCATGGCCATCGTGGGCGGGGCCGTGGTGCCCCCCTGTTATGGTCTGCTGGCGCGCGTAATAGGCAATCAGATGGCGTATCTTGCCCTGGTGCCCATGTACGCGGCCATGACGGCCTATGCGCTGTATGCGCTTCGTCGCGCGCATAGCGCGCACGCACTGGTGGGAGCCAGATCATGAGTCGCACCTCACGACGAGACGAACCGAGCGCGCCGCCGCCGGCGCCGAAAGCCGACGTAGCCGCCGCGGCCCGGACGGGGGATCTGCTCGAGCGCATTCGCGCCGACATCGGCCATCTCTCCAAGGCCTTCGCACGGATTGCCAACTATCTGGTCGCCGATCCGGACTCGTTCATGCACGCGCCCCTGCGAGCCATTTCCGCCGGGGCCGGTGTCAGCGAGCCGAGCATCGTGCGCTACTGCAAGCGCTACGGCTGCAAAGGTGTGCCCGAGTTCCGCATCGAGCTGGCGAAGTCGTTGGCGCGGGAATTGCCGGAATTCCGCCTGAACCTGATCGCTCCCAACATCTCGGATCGCGAGCAGGTCAACGTCGACAAGAAGCGGGCCATCGCGCGCTATGCGGCCACCCTCATCAATCGCGAGCGCTCGATCATCATCGATTCCGGCTCGACGCTGCGTATCTTCGCCACCCAGTTGGGCGACATACGCGGGCTGTCGATCCTCACCGCTGACCTGGAAATCGTCAATCTGCTGAAGCGCTACAAGCACCACGAGGTCATCGTGCCGGCGGGTACGGTCCGTTACGACACCATGTCGATCGGCGGGCGGTTCATCGAGCGATTCCTGGCGGAGATGCATTTCGACACGTTCTTCCTCGGGGCTGACGCCATAGACCTGCGGCTGGGCCTCAGCACTTTCAACGAGGAGGAAGCGCAGAAGAACGCCGCCATGATCCGCGCCAGCGATCGGGTGGTGGTGCTGGCGGACTCCTCGAAGTTCGGTACTCCGAGCCTGCACCGTATCTGCGACATCCACAAGGCGCATGTCATCGTGACGGACACCGAGGTCGATCCGGTGCTGGTGCAGCAACTCGAGGGACTCGGTGTCGCCGTGCACTGCGTCGACGCGCGCACTGGCCAACGGGCTGCGACTCGACGGCGGGAGCGACGGTGACCTCGGAGGGACAGGACACGCCCCAGGGGTCACAGACACAGCGGGAGGTGATGCACCAGCCGGATGTCTGGCTGACCGCTGCTCGCGAGTTGCCCGCCGTGGTCGCCGATGTGCGGGAATGGATTCGAGCGCGCGGCCATGACGAAGTCTGGTTCTGCGGCGCGGGTACCTCCGCTTTCATCGGCGAGTCGCTGAGCGCCTATCTCAATGAGCAGCGGACGCCGGCGCGTTATCGGGCCGTACCGACGACGGAATTGGTGGCGCATCCGCAGGGATTGCTGCGCCCGGGGATGCGGCGTTTACTGGTGTCCTTCGGCCGCAGCGGCGAGAGTCCGGAAACGCTGGCGACCCTGGCGCTCCTCGAACGCGCCGACGCCGACGCCCTGCATATCACGTGCAACGCGGACGGCGCACTGGCGCGATCCGTGGGACCGCGGCAACGAGCGCTCGTCCTGCCCCCGGAAACCCACGATGTCGGCTTTGCCATGACGTCGAGCTACAGCACGATGCTGCTGTACGCGCTCGCGTGCTTCGATGATCTGCCGATCGCCGACATCGCGCCACGGCTGCGGCAGATCGCCGCCGCCGGCCGCGGCGTGTTGAAAGTGGCCGGCAGGATCGCGGCGCAGCTGCCGCCACCGCAGCGGGTGGCATTTCTCGGCGGCGGCGAGCTGGCCGGGGCCGCGCGCGAGAGCGCGCTCAAGGTGTTGGAACTGACCGCCGGGCGGGTGGCCGCATTCTGGGAGTCGCCGCTCGGATTCCGGCACGGTCCGAAATCCCTGGTGAACGAGCAGACCCGGATCGTGGTGCTCCTGTCGCCCGACCCCGATGCCCGTCGCTATGACGACGACGTGGTGCTCGAGCTGCGCAGTCAGTACGGACCGGAGCGGGTGATCACCGTCGGCACGGAGGAAGGGGGCGCCGATATCGCATTCGCGGGCATTCCGGCAGGCTGGAACGTGCCCCTCTACGTCCTGCCGGCGCAGGTGATCGCGGTGACTTGGTCGGATCGCATGGGGTTCAACGTCGACGATCCGTTTCCGGATGGTGAATTGTCACGCGTCGTGCAGGGTGTGCGCATCTACCCGCCGTCGACCCGCCGCGCCAGCTTGTATGGAGGGATGGACGTCGGCGGCAGCAAAATCGAGACTTGCCTGTTCGATGAGCGATTTCAACCGCTCGAGCGGCGGCGCGTGGATACGGCCTGCGCGACTTACGAGCAACTCATCGACTGCATCGTGGGCGAGGTCCGCTGGCTCGATGCCCGCGCAGGCCGCGCCGTCGAGCTCGGCATCGGCCTTCCGGGCCTGGTCGATCACGCGAGCGGGCGCTCCCTGACGTCCAATCTCCCGGCAACGGGGCGGCCCTTGCGTGAGGATCTCACCGCGCGGCTCGGCCGCACGGTCGCCATGGCCAATGACTGTAAGTGCTTTGCGCTTTCCGAGGCCAACGGCGGCGCGGGTGAGAACGCCGCGACGATGTTCGGGTTGATCCTGGGTACCGGAGTCGGTGGCGGGGTGACCTATCGCGGGCGGCTGGTGCTGGGGTACAACGACCTGCCGGGAGAAGTTGGCCATCTGGGCATACCGGCGCGCTGCGTCGCGGAGTTGAATCTACCCGTTCTTCCCTGTGGGTGTGGGCGCGTCGGGTGTTACGAGACGCTGCTGGCCGGCCCGGGATTGGTGCGCCTGGCGATCCGGCACGATCCCACGGCCAGATCACCCGCCGAGATCGTGAGGCTCGCCGCGGCGGGCGCTCCCGCCATGGCCGCGGCGCTGCGCGAATGGCTGACGCTGCTCGCCGAGCTCATCAACACCGCGCAGTGCACGATGGACATGGATTGCGTGGTGCTGGGTGGCGGCCTGTCGCGGATTCCGAACGTGGAGCAAATGCTGGCGCAGACCTACCGCTCACATCAGTTCGCCGGGCGTGAGCCGTGCTTCGCCATCGCGCGCTTTGGAGATGCCAGCGGCACGCGCGGCGCGGCCTTGCTCCTCGCCCGGCCGTGAGCAGGGGTCGAGCGGCATGAGCCCGCTGCCGGCGGCACATGCGGCCTTCGAGCCTCCGGCGGCTGGATCCTGGTGGCTACAGCCGGCGCGGCTCTTCGATGGAACGCGACTGCGCACTGGCGTTGGATTGCGCATCGACTCCGGCGGGATAACGGAAATAGCCGAGGCTTTCGCGCCGCGCGCCGACCACGGTCCCGTTTGGCGGACCGAATGCATCGCCTGCCCGACCTTCGTCGATCTTCAGGTCAACGGTGGCGGCGGGGTGCTCTTCAACAACGAGCCCACTCCCGAGGCTCTCGCCGCGATCGCCGCCGCGCATCGCAAGGGTGGGACGGGCGCCTGGCTGCCCACACTGATTACCACGACGCCGGAAATCATGACCAGCGCGGTCGATGCGGTGCTCGCCGTGTACGGACAGCATGGTGTGGCCGGCATGCACATCGAAGGCCCGCACATCTCGCCCGACTTCCGCGGCGCGCACGCGCTCGAATACATCCGCCCGCTGGATGAGCATACCTGGACACTGTTGCGCCGCCTGCGTGCCCGGGACGTTCCCGTCATACTGACGTTGGCGCCGGAACGGTTGCCGCCGGGTGCACTGGCGGAGCTGGCTGCACTGGGCGTCAGAGTGTCCATCGGGCATAGCGGCGCGACCGAGCTGCAGACTCGGGATGCGCTGGCCGCGGGCGCCACCCTGTTCACGCACCTCTTCAACGGCATGCCGGCCCTGCGCACCAAGCAGGTGGGACTGCCGGGCGTTGCCCTCGATAGTCCGGCCTGGTGTGGGATCATCGCGGATGGTCACCACGTCGCTGACACGATGCTGCGATTGGCCGTGCGCGCGAAGCGAGGCCCCGGCATGCTCTTCGCAGTCACTGATGCCATGCCGACCGTGCATGGGCCGCCACAATTCCAACTCTACGGCAACACTCTGCGTCTGCACGAGGGCCGGCTGATAGACGCGCGCGGCTCATTGGCCGGGGTGCACATCGACATGATCGGAACGCTCCGCCGGCTGGTACAGAATGTGGAGCTGCCGCTGGAGGTGGCGCTGGCCATGATTACCTCGGCCCCCGCTCGCGCGGGGAGGCTACAGAGCCCGCACGGCATGCTCGCGGCGAACACGCCCGCGAGCATGCTGCTGCTCGAACCGGGGTCCCTGGATATCCGCTACATGCTGTTGAGCGGCGTGCCGCAAGCAATCTGAAGGTTAATTACAGAAACGCCGTCGGCAGGCGTGGCGCCGCGGCCGGAGCCGCCGCAACCCGACCCGGGTCGCCACCGGAAGCCTGAGCCGATTCTGTTGCAAAGCAAGTAATATTTTATTAATCAGCGACTTATCATGCCGCTGAGCGCCAAAATAAGCAGACCTCGACAAGGCCTCACTCGAGCGTCTCCGCCGCCACCGTTGCGACGGCGCAACAACAACTAGATATTGCAAATTTTCACGTAATATAGTTCTATTACATCTGCCGAGACTTTACTACATTCAGTCTCGGCGGCCTGTGCCAAACCATCGTGTCTGGAGATCGTCGGGGGGACCACGTGAAATCTAACGAGCCGAGCCACATGAGACCGATCAAAACCATTTGCCACCAACGTCCGCTCGCCCTGTTGGGTGTGTTGGGTCTCGTGGTACCGCTGTGCGCAGCGGGCGCGACGCAACCGAGCGCCGCGGCGGCGGCTTCGCCGCAGCAAAGTGCCACCCCGGCGGATTCCACACAGCCGAGCCAGGCGGCCCCCACCCAGACTCTGCACGAGGTGGTCGTCACCGGTCTGAAGGCCAGCCTGGTAGCGTCCATGAAGCTCAAGGAAGACGCCACTCAGGTGCTGGATGCGATCAGCGCACAGGATATCGGTCAGTTCCCCGACTCGGATGTTGCGGAGTCGCTCTCACGCCTGCCGGGCGTTGCGATCGACCGCGACGGCACCGGCGCCGGCAGCGAGGCCACGATCCGGGGCTTCGGGCCGGCTTTCAACGTCGTGACGGTCAACGGCCAGGAGTTACCGACACAAGGGAACACCCTTACAGGCAGCGCGCGCCAGTTCAATTTCGACGCTCTGCCGTCCGATTCCATTACCAGTGCCGTGGTCTACAAGACGAGCGAAGCCTGGCAGGCAGACGGCGCGATCGGCGGTCTCGTCGAGCTGCATACCGCGGAGCCGTTCGATTTTGACGGCCCAAAGGCCATCGCCAAGCTTGGTGGCAGCTACGCGTCCCAGGACACGAACGTCGAGCCCGAGGGCTTCCTGCTGCTGAGCAATACGTTCGACGACGATAAATTCGGCGCCCTGTTCTCGGTGGGCGAGCAGGAGCAGGCCACCCGGGCGTATCAGATCGAATCGGACGGCTGGTGGGCGATGCCGGTGAACTCGGCGGGAAACCCGACGGCGACGTATGTGGGAGGCAAGTCGGGAACGCCGAGCAGCGTATTGATGCCCGATACGGTCGACATCCAGAACAACGAATACAATGTCAAGCGGCTGAACATGAACGTGTCGCTCCAGTGGCACGTGACCTCCGACATCACGGCGACACTGGATGGCTTGTATAACAAGTTCACACAGACGAACCTCGATCAGGACCTGGGGCTGTACGTCGACGGTAATCCGATCAGCAACGGTGTGACGGTTCGGCCCGACGGCGTCGTGCAGAACTTCACCGTGGCTTCGCACGCGGATCTGATCGAGGACACCCAGGCGGATCAGATCAGTCCGCAGTTTCTGCGTTCGCTGCACTTCAAGCTCCATGGGCGGTCGTTCGGCGGCCAACTGGTGTGGAATGTGGATGCCTCCGATGCTCAGAACAGCGCCAGCGACTACACCGATCCATCTCTCTTCACCGTCGCGGGATTCCCGATTCCGGTGACGTACACTTCCAACGGCGGTCACGGAGTCCCAACTCTGAGCACTCCCGATGACCTGATCAACACCAGCTTGCCGCTGGCGCACTACATCGACGTCTCCGCCTACAGCAATCAGAACGACATCCGCCAGGCCACCACGGACGAGACCTGGATCGACCCGGACTCCTGGAAGCCGCTGACCGACATTCGCTTCGGCGCCTACTGGCAGCGTAACAGTTACTACTCCTTCAATTCCTACAACGAAGGCGATGTGTGCGCCTACTGCGGCTACAAGGCTTCGGTACCCGGCGATCTCTTCTACCCGACGGGCCTTTCCAGCGGCTTTGTCAGCCCTTATTCCGGCAGCTTCCCGACTTCCTGGCTGGGCTACAACCCTTCCCAGTACCTGGCATTCCTGCAGAGCTCCACGGCCTTCAACGAACAGGATGCGGCCGCAGGTTATCCGCCCGGCACGACGCAGGCGACGGTGCAGGGGTCCGGCGGCTACACGCCGTGGTCGCCCGGTCAACCGGGGGCGCTGCAGTCGCTGGCGACGGTGGTGGAGAAGACCACGGCGGCCTACGTTCAGGGTGATTTTAACGGAGATGATCTCTTCGGCCTGTCCTGGGGCGGCAACCTCGGCGTGAGATTCGTCCACACCGAGGAGGCCTCAGTCGGCTATGGCCAGATCCTCACCGACATCACCGCCATTCCAAACGACCCGACGGGTGACAACGCGATCTACGCCAACAGCGGCGCGACGATCAAGCAGGGGGCGAGCAGCAGCTACAACTACGCGCTGCCGAGCCTCAATTTCCGCCTGAACCTGCCCCGAGACCTGGTGCTGCGGGCGGCTGCCTCGAAGAGTCTGGCCCGGCCGGAGCCGAACCAGCTCACGCCCGTGGTCAACTACGGCGGTGGTATCCTGGCGCCGACCAACCTCGCGGCCACCGGCGGCAATCCGAACCTACGGCCGTACACCTCGGTGAACTACGACCTGGGCCTGGAATGGTACTACCAGCCCGGCGGTTACCTGGCCATCGATGGCTTCGACAAGAAGCTGACGAACTTCATCGAGTACGTGGAGTCGCCGTTGTCGGTGCCGATCGTCAACTCCGAGCACCTGCCGCAATTCGCCAACAACGTGGCGACGTTCAATCTCACGGCGCCGACGAACATCGGCAGTGCGAACGTGCACGGCGTGGAGCTTTCCGCGCAGCACATGTTCAACTATCTGCCGTCGCCCTTCGATGGATTCGGCATCAACGCCAATGCCACCATCCTGTCGACCAACGCCGGCATCAACTCGGGATCGGGCGCGGGCAGCAGTACGCAGACGTTTGGCCTGACGGGACTCGGGGATTATCAGAACCTGACTCTGATCTACCAGAAATACGGGTTCGGTATGCGCTTGGCCTACAGCCATCGCAACACGTACATCTACCAGATCGGCGATCCGTACAACGACCTGGCGCCGATCTATATCAAGGGATATGGCGAGCTCGACGCGCAGGTCAGCTACCAGATCAACGAGCATGTGATCGTGGCGCTGTCCGGCACCAATCTCACGAAGTCGGTGCTGCAGGAGTACGACACCCGCCCGGACGAGTTCCTGAGCCTGCTCAACTACGGGGCTCGCTACGAACTCAGCGTGCGCGCCGCCTTCTGAGTCTGAAGATGCGATGAGCTGCCTGCGGGCGGTGGTGTCTGGCGCCACCGCCTGCTCGGCTGACGTAGGATGCTGGTTTCCGTCTGCCGAGGGTCCATTCGGGCCAGTCCGAGGAGCGACATCATGTCCGGCGCGGGCACCGACATCGGCCAGCACCCCATCCATCTACCTTTGCCGCCCGTTGGCTGTTGCCGCGCATGGCCGGCTACCATGCCCTCGCCGGCGCCAACATCATCGCACTCGACACGGCGCAGGGCATTCTACCGCCGGGCGCCTTCGACGTCGCGATCCGAAACGGCATCGGTCCAAATCCCAGTTCAGCGTCACCTGACCCCAGTCACGGAGGGGGAAACCCGAGGTCGCGCGCGTATCAGCCTCCATGCGCCACCGACATGGATGAGCCGCTCAAGTGAAGCTGTCGCGTATGCGGATCCCGCGGGCCGCCCATGCCCTTGCGGCTCTATTACTGCTGGCCTCCATGGTCGCGCCGACGCTGGGCTGGGCGCAGCAATCCCTCGAGGAGCAGGCACTGGAGCAGCAAGGGCTCGCCCAGGGGCAGGCGGGCTGGACGGGCGCAGTGGGTTTGGGACTGGCTGCGGTTCCCAAGTATCCCGGCGCGAGCACGGACCGGGCACGCCTCGAGCCCCTCGTCTCCATCAACTACGGCGACCGGCTCTTCATCGGGCCTCTCGGGGTCGGCGTCGCGGCGGTGCGATGGAACGGGTTTCGGGCCGGCCCGATCCTCGGCTTCGACCGTGGCCGTAACGAGAGTGATGACCCGCGCCTCGCCGGGCTCGGCGACATCCCGGCGAGCGTAACGGCCGGAGTCTTTGCCGGATATCGCGCGGGTCCGGTCGAGGTCTCTGCGACTGCACGTCAGGCGATCTCGCATTCGACCAACGGGCTCTCGGGTCTGCTGCAAGTCGATCTGCGCCATACGTTCGCTGGCGTGCAGACCTACGTCGCCGCCGGCCCCGATCTCGAGTTCGGCGACGGCGACTTCGAGCGCACCTGGTTTGGCATTTCGCCCGCACAAGCGACGACGTCGGGGCTGCCGGTCTATGCGCCTCGCGCCGGTGTCAACAGGGTAGGGCTGCACGCGGGCCTGCCCCGCCGTGCCTCGCGGCACATACTCTTGCGCTTTTTCGCGGGAGTCAGCGCCATTACCGGCGGTGCCGCGCAGAGCCCCGTCGTCGAGCGGCGAACCCAATTCGCCGTCGGTGCGGGCATCGCGTACCACTTTTGAGACGCGAGCGTGCGTGGGGCGTAGGCTATCGAGATGGTCCGGGAGGGTGATGTCCATGAGTTGGAAAGGCACGGCGCGGACATGGCTGACGCTGCCGAGCTGCTCGCCCGGTCGGCGCGCGGTGATCGGCGCGCATTCGATGAGATCGTCACCCGGTACGGCCCGGTGGCACTGCGCGTGGCGGCCCGGATGGCACCCGATCGGCAATCCGCGGAGGATATCGCCCAGGAGGCGATGGTCCGGATCTGGCGGTGCGCGGACGAATTCGATGGCCGCCGCGCTCGCTTTACCACTTGGTTGTATCGCATCGTGGTCAACTTGTGCATAGATTTACGCCGCAGGCCGCAGCCGGCGCCGCTGCCCGAGGATTTCGACCCCGTCGATCCGTCGGCGGGCGCCGCCGAGAGGGTGGAGGTTGACGAGCGCCGTGTGGCGCTCAGGCGGGCAATCGAGGAGCTGCCCTCGGGGCAGCGTGCCGCGCTGATGTTGGTTTACGACGAGGGTCTTTCGGGCGCGGAGGCCGCCCAGGTGCTCGGAGTCTCCGCCAAGGCCGTGGAGCGGTTGCTCGCCCGCGCCCGCGCGCGCCTGCGAGAGCTCCTGGTGTCTGGGCATCGGCAGTCGGAGGTCGGCACATGATGACGCTCAAACGGTTGCAGAAGTTGGCTGACAGCTACGGGGCCGACTTGCGGCGCTGGCCGCAGCGGCTGCGCCCCCGGGCCCGCACTCTGCTCGAATCCTCTGCGCAAGCCCGAGAGATCATGGCGGGTGCCAGCGAGATCGATCAGGCGATCGGGGCCGCCGCCATCGCGCGCAGCGAGGACCTCTGGTCCCGTGACCGGCCCGAAGCGGCACTCGCTCGTCTGCGTAACGGCGTGGCCGCGCGAATCGGCCGGGCTACCAGCGTCGCGGACGAGGCTCTCATCCGTGCCGCCCGCGGTGGCCCGGGGCGCGTGAGATGGATCAGTCTGGCCACCGCGGCAAGCGTCGCAATCCTCGCCGGTGTCGTGCTTGGCATCGTGTACTCGCCGGCCGCCTCGCATCAGGATCTGCTGGCACTGCTGCAGCCGGGACCCATTCAACTTCTCAATGACTAACATGAACACTTTCACCCACACTCGGGCCAGGCCACCCTGGCCTTGGCTGGCACTGTCCCTCTCGACCGTTCTGAATCTCTTCCTCCTCGGCGTGATCGCCGGGCACTTTCTGGGTCGAGGCGCTCCGCCCGAGGCTCCCATCGCGCCCATGGCGCGCGCCCTCGAGCGTGCCGAGGCCGTCCTGGGCCCGGCGGATGCGGCCGCTTTCCGCGCCGCGCTCGATCGCGACGGACTTCGCTATGGGCAGTCTGCCGAGCAGGTCACCGCCGCGCGGCGCGCGCTTGCCCGGCAGATTGTTGCGGAGCCGTTCGATCCGCGCGCCACGAGTCAGGCGCTCGCGGTGTGGCGCACGAGCTGGGATCGCTTCGTCGGCGATTTCAGCGGTCCGCTGATCGATGCTCTGTCCTCGATCTCGCCCGAGGGACGGCGGCGGTTGGTCGATGCACGCCAGCAGCGACTCGAGGGCAAGCAGGGGGTCGCGAGCCCCGTCAGGCCCTGAGCTCACCCCGCGCGTCTATCGCGCGATGCCGAGCAGGAGCCGGCCCGAAGCTCCGATCGTGTACGGCCTCGTGCGCCCCGTCGGCAGCCTCAACCCGATCACGATCGTTGTGCACGAATGGCTGCAGATGGCGCGCGACTTCCGGCACGCGCGCTCGTGGCGGCAGCGCCTGCGGCAGCTCTTCGGCAGACCCGGCGACAGCCTCGCGGAGTTGGCAGCTATTCGACCACGGTGCTTATGACCGCGGAGCGCACACTTTCCTCGCCCACCGCGTTGACGGACGTGAGCGCGAAATACCAGGTACCTGATGACAGGTCGCTCACCACATAGCTGGCCAGCCCCGGGTTGGTGATGTCCACCACCTCGCTGAGATTGGACTCGCTGTTTCCGTAGTAGAGATGGTAGCCCGCGAGGTTGGTCAGCACGCTGCCGTTGGTATTCTCCGTGGGCGGCGTCCATGCGATCGTCACGGCGCTCGGGGGCAGCTCAGACCCCTCGGAGGGTACGGTGATCGAGAAGGAGGGCAGATCCGTCTCGCTGTGGCCATTGGACGCGCTGACGTCGATGTGCATGTACTTGCCGACGTCCGCCTCGGTCGGTGTGCCATACAGGCGGCCCGTGGCCTGGTCGAACTTGAGCCAGGAGGGCTTGCTCCAAACTTGGAAGGTAAGCCGCAGTCCGTTGGGGTCGTGGGCCTTGGGTTGGAACGAGTACACGTTCCCGACCGTCGCCGTAGCCGCCGGCGTGCCGGAAAGGACCGGAGGCTTGTCGGCTACCGGCAGGACCTTCACCGCAAAGGCGGGCAGGCAGCTGCGGGAGTTTTTGTCTCGCACACAAATGACGATGCGCCTGAAGGTGGCGGCACGGAGGGGGGTGCCGGCCAGCAGTCCGGTGGAGGAATTGAACCTCGCCCACCGCGGCCGGTTGGTGATCGAGAAGGTCAGCTTGCCGTGGTTCGAATCGCGCACGGACGGCCTGAACTCGTACTTATGCTTCGCAATCACGCTGGTGGCCGGCTTACCCCTGATCGTCGCCGCTGGGCTCGCGCTCGCGAGCGGTGCAGACAACGACAAAGCGAGGACCAGTGCGTAAACGGCCCCTTGCCGCGGACACACCGCGGCCATTTTGACAATGGACATCATGACCAACCCCGTGCGGCAACCCGAACTGGTTCGCCAGGGCGGCAAACACGTTGCGCGGCTCGAGTGCGAGTCGACCCGCCCAGATCGTGTGACGGTGCAATGCCGCTCGATGGCGGCTGCGGTCCGGCAGCCCCGCTGTCTGACATTCAGACCGGAGGCTTTGCGTCCCCGCCTTGCGGCAGGTTTGCCCTTGGCTTGGCGAGAGTAAACGCCGCCGCGAGCTCGAGCGCAATGACTCAGGCGGCAGACATGTCGCCACCTGGAGGCACTCGTTCGATCCGAACTATCCCGTCAGCCGCCGATAGATCGCGACGTATTGCGCTCCCTGCCGGTCCCAAGAGAAGTCCTGCGCCATCCCGTTGCGCACGATGCGCTGCCACTGCTCGGGTTGCGCGTGCAGGTCGAGCGCGGTGTTGAGTGCCCACTCGAGCCCTTCGGAGTCGAAGTCGTCGAAGACGATGCCGGTGCCTGCGCCCGTCTCGGGGGCGTACTGCTCCACGGAGTCCGCCAGTCCACCCGTGCGCCGGACGATCGGCACGGTGCCATAGCGCAGGCTGTACATCTGGTTCAGGCCGCAGGGCTCGTAGAGCGAAGGCATGAGAAACATGTCGCACGCGGCCTCGATCCAGTGCGACAGCTCATCGTCGTAACCCTGGCGAAATACCACGCGCCCCGGGAAACGGTGCTGCAGCTCGGCGAGGAAGCGCTCGTACTGCGGCTCCCCGCTTCCCAGCGCGACGAAGCCGAGATCGCGCCATTCCAACACCTGCGGCAGCGATTCGAACATGAGCTCGATGCCCTTCTGAGCGGCGAGCCGGCTCACCATTCCCGCGAGCGGCGTCGCCGCCGGTACCGTGAGGCCCAGCCGCTGGATGAAGTCACTCTTCAAGCCGGCCTTGGTCGACAACGTGTCCGGACCGTAATGCGCCGGCAGGTACCGGTCATTGCGTGGATCCCACACCTGATAATCGACGCCGTTCAGAATGCCCGTCAGCGCATTCCCTCGCATACGCAGCGAGTCCTGAAGTCCCATACCGTACTGGTCCGTGCAGATCTCGCGCGCGTGTGTGGGGCTGACGGTGGTGACCGCGTCTGCATACAGGATGCCATGGCGAAGCGGATTGATCTTTCCCGCGCGCAGGTCGTCCTGGTGCAGCAGGTAGCTTTTGCCACCGAGCTCCAAGTCGGCGATGGCCGCCGAGCTGAATATTCCCTGGTAGCCAATGTTGTGGATCGTCAGCACCGAGCGCGTGCGCGCGAAGAGCGGCTCGCCGGCCAGCTGTGCCTTGACGAAGAGCGGTCCGAAAGCCGTATGCCAGTCGTTGCAGTGCAGGATCTGCGGCGACCATTGCAGGCGTTGGCATGAGGCCAGCACCGCACGGGTGAAGGCGAGGAATCTCAAGTGCTCGTCCGGATCGGTCGTATAGATCACCGGCCGCCCGTAGAGTGCCGGGCAGTCGACCAGGTACACCAGTGCGTCGGATCCCGGAAGTCCGGTGGTGGCGACGGAATAGACATAATGATGCGGGCCGATTTGCAGCGGCACCTGCTGCAGGCCGTCGACAGGCCGCATCGGGAACTTAGCGCGGTCTATGGATGCATATAAGGGCGTGAAGAGCCTGACGTCGTGACCTGCCGCAGTCAGGTACTTGGCGAGCGCGCCGGCCACATCGGCGAGGCCGCCGGTCTTGGACAGCGGCGCGACCTCCGCGGAGAGCAGGCAAATGGCCGAAGTCATGCGGGTCTCCAGCGGGCTATCATGGTGCCGGGACCCGCAAGCCTGACCTTTCCAGCGATGCAACGGTTTCTCATAGGACTCACGCTCGCTCTTCTGCTCATCATCTCGATCGGTATTGGTATCGCCGTGGCCCGATGGCCTGAGTGGCGGCACCTCATCTTCTAAGTCTCTGGCCGCGCGCTCCCGGCCTGCCTGGACCGTAACCCCCACCGCCGAGTGTCAATCGGCTGGGGCTCATTCTAAGTCTATGATTTTAAATGAGATCTATCCCAGGAGACCCGGTGCGGGCGCGGCCCCCTGGTAGACTATGCCCATTCTCCCGCTTCCGGCCACCCCTTCTGGGCGTCGATGCGCTCCTTCTGGGGCACCTTCAGGGCCGCTTTGGCCTGGCACGGAGCGGACGGACGAGAAGAGAACATGTCAGCCTCTCCTTACAAACAGCTAGAGCAGGAGTTCAAGCGACTCCACGCTTTTCGCGGCGCCCTCTCACTCCTTCGCTGGGACGCCGCCGTCATGATGCCCCGTGGCAGCGCAGATGTGCGCGGTGAGCAGCTTGCCGCCCTCGAGACTGAGTACCACGCTCTCCTCACCGCGCCGCGCATCACGCGGCTGCTGGATCGTGCGCAAGCCAATACCCAGGGTCTGCAGGATTGGCAGGTGGCGAACCTGCGCGAGATGCGCCGCCAGCGCGATCACGCCATTGCCACGCCGGTATCGCTGATTTCCCGTCTCGCGCGGGCCACCGCGCGAGCCGAGGTCCGCTGGCTCGAAGCGCGTCAGCAGGGCAAGTTCGAGCTCTTCGCGCCGCACCTGGAGGAGGTCGTGCACCTGGTTCGGGACAAGGCCGCGCTCCTCGGACAGGCGCTGAACCTCGCGCCGTACGACGCACTCGTGGACGAGTTCAGCCCTGGCATTACCACCGCTGACATCGACGCGATGTTCAAGGGGCTTTCGCGGCGGCTGCCGTCGCTCATCCGCGAGGCGATCGCCGTCCAGGAGAGCCGGCTGCCCGCGCCACTCACCGGCAAATTCCCGGCCGGCAAGCAGCGGGCGCTCATCGTGGAGGTGATGAAGCAGGTCGGCTTCTCCTTCGACCGCGGACGCCTCGACGAGAGCGAGCATCCCTTTACTGAAGGCGTCCCCGGTGACATCCGCGTCACGACTCGCCTCGATCCGAACGACCTCTTCTCAGGGCTACTCGGTGCGCTGCACGAGACCGGCCATGCGATGTATGACCTCGGCCTGCCGCAGGACTGGCGTGACCAGCCCGTTGGCCGCGATCGCGGCATGGCGCTGGAGGAGAGCCAGTCCCTGCTCATGGAGATGATAGTCTGTCGTAGTCGTCCGTTCGTGCGTTACGTGCAGCCTCTCATCGTCAAGCACTTCGGCGTCAGCGGGCCGGAATGGGACGTCGAGAACATCTATGCACATCTAACGCGCGTACGGCGCGGGCTGATTCGCGTGGATGCCGACGAGCTGACCTATCCCTTGCACATCATGTTGCGGTACGAACTCGAGAAGCAGCTGCTGAACGGCACGCTTGCGGTGCGAGACCTGCCTGACGCATGGAACGCGGGAATGGAAGAGCGCTTGGGCATCCGCCCTGGGAATGACAGCGAAGGCTGCCTTCAAGACGTGCACTGGGCCGTCGGCTCCTTCGGCTACTTCCCTTCGTATGCCTTGGGCACGGTCATCGCCGGCCAGCTCTACGAGGGCCTGCGCAGCGACGTGCCCGCGCTCGACGAGCAGCTCGCGCGCGGTGAGTTCTCGGGCTTGTTCGGCTGGCTGCGCACCCACGTGCATGGGCTCGGGGCGAAAGTGCCGGTGCAGGAGCTCCTTCGGGGCGCGACCGGCAAGCCCCTTTCAGCCGCCACCTTCGTCCGCTACATCGAGACGAAGTACCTGGAAGCGACGCCTAGCGAGGCCGCCGCCTAGATGCCGGCGAGCCCCCTGAGACCCGCACCCGCGACGACGGAGATGTCACCACGCCACGTAAGGCCGTCGCGCACACTCGCGCGGCTGCAGGCGCGCCTGCGCGGCTCGGTCGGCAAGGCGATCGAAGACTTTCGCATGATCGCGCCGGGCGACCGCGTCATGGTGTGTCTCTCGGGCGGCAAAGATTCCTACACCCTCCTGGACATCCTCCTGTCGCTGAAGCGCAGTGCACCTGTCGACTTCGAGATCCTTGCCGTCAATCTCGATCAGAAGCAGCCCGGGTTCCCCGAGCACGTTCTGCCGGACTACCTGACCTCCCTCGGCGTCCCGTTCCACATCATCGAGCAGGACACGTACAGTGTCGTCAAACGCGTCATCCCGGAGGGTCGGACCCTCTGCGGTCTATGCTCGCGCCTGCGGCGCGGCGCGCTTTACCGGTTCGCCGCCGAGAACGGCATCACCAAGATCGCCCTCGGCCATCATCGTGACGACATCGTCGCGACACTCTTTCTGAACCTTTTCTTCGGCGGCCGCCTCAAGGCCATGGCCCCGAAGCTGCTCTCCGACGATGGCCGGCACATCGTGATCCGCCCGCTCGCTTACGTCGCCGAGCGCGACATCGAGCGTTACGCCCGCGGCCGCCATTTTCCGATCATTCCCTGTAAGCTCTGCGGCTCGCAGGACAACATGCAACGCGTCACCATAAAAAAAATGCTCGCCGACTGGGAGCGCGCCTATCCGGGCCGTACCGAGAGCATCTTCTCCGCGCTGCGCCACGTCGAGGTCGAGCACTTGGCGGACCCGCGCCGGTTCGACTTTGCGTCCCTGGACGGCAAGCGCGCGCCGTCGCCCTTCGCTACGGCGATCGAGCCTATGTCAATGGTTGACGAGGACAGCATGCTCGAGCGGGTGTGAGCGCCGATGGCCATCGCGCTCCCTGCTCCGCCGCTCGCCAACACATACTGGGCCCTCCCAGGCTTACTGCTCGCCGGCGAGCATCCCTCCGGCCCCACTCCCGAGGCCACTCGCCATCGCCTGACTACGCTACTCGGCTGCGGTATCGAGTGCTTCCTCGACCTCACGCACCCGGCCGAGATCGACCCGTACGATCGGGAGCTTCCCTTTCACGTCGAGTATCTGCGCAAGCCCATCCGTGACCACGGCGTACCCGAGAAGCGCGAGCACATGATGGAGATCCTCGACTGCCTGCACGACGCGCTGGGTTCCGGCCGGCCGGCCTACTTGCATTGCCGCGCCGGCATCGGCCGCACGGGCATGGTGGTCGGATGCCTGCTCGTCGAGCGTGGCCTGACGGGCGAACAGGCACTCGATGAGCTGGTACGGCTCTGGCAGCAGAGCGAACGCTCGAAGGTCTGGCCCAGCGTTCCGGAGACGGACGCCCAGGCCAACTACATCCGCCGCTGGAAAGCGCGCAAGTTGAATTTCGCGCTGGCCGCGCCGGCTGCGCCACCGCTCGGAGCTCCCCCGCTGAAGCGGCAATCCCTTCCGGCCGCGCCAGATCCGCTGCTCGAGCCCGCCACTCTCGCCGCCGCGCGCAGCCTACGCGAGCGGTTCCTCGGCGCCTTGGTGGGCCTGGCCGCCGGCGATGCCGTTGCCGCCGCGACGCAGTACCGCCACCCCGGCACCTTCACGCCCGTCGGCGATCTGATCGGCGGCGGCCCATATGAGCTGCCCCGAGGGGGATGGAGCGACGATACCGCGATGGCGCTGTGTCTCGCCGACAGCCTGCTCGCTACCGACGGCTTCGATGCCCGAGATCAGGTGGAGCGCTACAAGCGTTGGCAGCGCGAAGGCTATCTCTCGGCCACCGGTCACTGCCTCGGCATCACGGCAAGCACCGCCCGCGCGCTCGCGGTCGCGGACTGGCGGCGCCAGAGCTTCTCAGGCTCACATGTTCCTCAGCAGCTCGACCCGGAGCCGCTCTCGCGGGTCGCGCCCGTGACGATGTTCTTCTTCGCGGCGCAAGAGGAGGCCATACAGCTCGCCAGCGAAGCTGCTCGAACCACCTGCCAGGCGCCCGCTGTCCTCGGCGCCTGCCGCGATCTCGCGCGTGCTCTCTTCCGGGCGCTTTCCGGCCAGCCGAAGGCGCAGATCCTGGCCGTGGCTTCGGCCGCAGCCACGCCCATGGCGGACCGGAGTAGCTCCGCGATCCGCGTGCGCGAGCGAGAGAGGGCACGTCGCAACTACACGGCGGCCGATGCGCTCGGGATTGCCCTCGAAGCGTTCGCTACTACCGGTAACTTCCGCGATGCCGTAGTTCACGCCGCTAATTACGGCGGTAATTCGGACGTCGCCGCCGCGGCCTGCGGCCAACTCGCCGGCGCCCATTATGGCTTGGCGGCGATCCCCGCCCCCTGGCGCGAGTGCCTGCTGCGACGCTCGGTGATCGAGGCCTACGCCGACCAGCTTCTGCAGCATTATCTGCTCGCCATCGCGGATTCGGGCCACTGAACGCTGTCGGTCCTCTGCGGCCCGCGTGCGCGAGCCAGAAAGGTCTTGGGAAACGGACTGGGAAACGGATAGGCTTGCGGGCCGTGAGCCCGAAAGACAATAAGCAGAAAAATCTCTCATGGACTCGTCTCTCCGACGAGAGCCTTCTGTCCCTGCGCTTCTGCGATCTCGGCCTGAGGCTGCAGGGTTCTCGCCTCGAGCGTGGCGTGCGCCGGCTCTATTCGGAGCTCGAGGGACGAGGCATCCACTTCCACCCGCACGTGTGGCTTTCGGAAGAGTGGTTTTCCCCGGATGGCGTTCCGGGTCTCGCGATTCCGTTCTATCTCGCGCACCCCCGCTTGGAGCGGCTCGAGCGCCGCATCATGCGCGAAGCGGAAGGCGGCAATTCACGCTCGTTCATGCGTATCCTGCGCCATGAAGCGGGACATGCGTTGGACAATGCCTATAGGCTGCGGCGCCGTAAACGCTGGCGCGAGATATTCGGACCCGCCTCTCTCCAATACCCCGCGCGGTACAAGGCGCGCCCCGGAAGCCGTCGGTACGTCCATCACCTGGGGGAGTGGTATGCACAGTCACACCCGACGGAGGACTTCGCAGAGACGTTCGCCGTCTGGCTGACGCCCCGATCCGGCTGGCGCAAGAGCTATGCCGATTGGCCCGCATTCCAAAAGCTGAGCGCGGTCGACGAGCTGATTGCGGAGGTGCGCGGCCGGCGCGCGCCCGTGCGCAATCGCGCCCGTGTGGAGCCTCTCGAGACGAATACGCGCACACTCGCCCAGCATTATCGCCGTAAGCTCGCGCGCCAGAGTCATTACCGCCGTGGGCTGGCCGATGAATTCCTCCGGAGGTTGTTCGCGCCCCCGCCGGTGCGTCGCGGCGCCATACGCGCGGCAACCCTCTTGCGCGCCAACCGCAAGTCGCTGATCACGTCCGTGTCGCGCAAGCTGAGCCTTGAGCGTTATAGTGTGCAGCAGATCGTCCGCATGCTCATTGAGCGCAGTGAGACTTTGAAGCTTTACGTCCGAGGCAACCGCCGCGATGCCGTCCGCAGTGCCCGATGGCTGCTCGAGCGGCTCGCGAGTCTATATGCGCAAGGCGAGACTCCCCACCTGCGACTTTAACGTCTTCTCCGACGTCAAGGACGGACATTGATGCCGACATGAAGATGTTACCACGACTCCTGAAGCGGCGCTTCCACTCCGACTTGAAAGCCGGAGTGTCTGCGCCGGAGAAGCAATGAAGAAACTGCGCGCGCTCGTCGTCGTGCACGCGAGCCTGGTGCCACCGGAATCTCTCGAAGGCCGTAGCGACAAAGAGATCGAAGAGTGGCGTACCGAATACGACGTCACCAGCACATTGCGCGCCGGCGGCCATGACGTCCGCTGCCTCGGGGTGCTCGACAGTCTCACTGAGATGCGCAGCAGCATTGCCGAGTGGAAGCCTGACATCGTCTTCAACCTGCTCGAGGAATTCAACGGCATCGTTACGTACGACCAGCACGTCGTCGCATTCCTCGAGCTAATGCGTCAGCCCTATACGGGCTGCAATCCCCGCGGGCTCTTGCTCTCGCGTGACAAGCCTCTCTGCAAGCAACTTCTCGCCTTCCACCGCATTCCGACGCCGCAGTTTGCCGTCTTCCAGCGTGGTGCCCGCATCCACGTCCCGCGCAAGCTCCGCTTTCCACTCTTCGTGAAGTCCACCGTCGAGGACGCCTCGTTGGGGATTGCGCAGGCGTCCGTGGTGGAGGATGCGGCACGGCTCAAGGAGCGGATCGAGTTCGTCCACGGGCAACTCGGCACCGATGCCCTGGTCGAGGAATACATCGAGGGGCGTGAGCTCTACGTCGGGGTCATGGGCAACGATCGCCTGACCCGCCTGCCGGTGTGGGAGATGGTGTTCGGCTCGATGCCCGACTCTCTGGCCGCCATTGCCACCCGCAAGGTGAAATGGGACAAGCGGTATCAGACGAAATACGGCATCACCACCCGCGCCGCCGAGGATCTCGCGCCGGCAGTGATCACGCGCCTCGACCGGCTGTCGCGGCGAATCTACCGGGCGTTGGGTCTCTCGGGATGCGCCCGAATGGATTTCAGAGCAACCGCCAGCGGCGAGGTCTATGCGCTGGAAGCCAACGCCAATCCCAACCTGGAGGCGGCCGAGGACTTCGCCGAGTCCGCCCGCGCGGCCGGGATCGCCTACCCGGAGCTGCTCGAGAAGCTGATGTCGCTGGGGATGTCTTACCGCGCGGAGTGGCGGGCTACCTACGGCTAGCCCACTTCACTCGCCGCGATCGTCCACGGCTCCGTCTTGGCGGCGGCGAGCCACGACTGCAGGATCCCGTCCTCGAGCGCCGCGGCCATGTACCAGCGTGCCGTCTCCGAGATCCGGGCGCCGTAGGTATTGAAGCGCAGCACCACCGGCGCATACATCGCATCGGCGATGGAATAATCCCCAAACAGCCAGGGGCCCGACGCCCCGAAGCGCCCCCGGCAATCGTTCCAGATCTCATCGATCCGATCGATGTCCGCCTCCAGGCCGGGCGTGGCGCTCGTGTGGCGGTTGCGCGCGCGCGCGTTCATCGGCCACTCCGTCCGCAGGTTGACGAACCCCGAGTGCATCTCGGCGGACACGGACCGTGCGACTGCGCGAGCGGCGGGGTCATGCGGCCATCCGCCCCCGGCGAGCGTCGCGACGTATTCGCAGATCGCGAGGGAGTCCCAGACGCAGAGCTCCCCATCGAGCAGCACAGGTACGCGCCCGCTCGGGCTGTACTTCTCGATCTCATCCTTCGACGTCGGAGTGTCGAGGCGGATCATGATCTCGCGGAACTCGAGGCCGAGTCGCTTCAGCAGCATCCACGGCCGCAACGACCACGACGAGTAGTTTCTGTTGCCGATCAGCAGCGTCAGATCCGACATGGGATGGTAACCTTCGCAGTATGACGACGGGAACCTTCAGCCTGGGCCGCGCCGCGTCCCGGGCCGCCGAACTCGGCGACCTGCGCGCGATCGCCTTCGATCTCGATAATACACTGTGGGATGTTGGTCCGGTGCTGGTTCGCGCGGAGCAGTCCCTGCACGACTGGCTGCGTGAGCATTGCCCGCGCATCACCGAGCGCGTGTCGATCGAGCAGATGCGGGCCGCGCGCGAGCAGCTCGCCCGCAGCGAGCCCCACAATGCCCACGACTTCACCTACCTGCGCTTGACCGGGCTGGCCGCACACGCGCGCGAGTGCGGCTACGAACGGGAAATGGCTGAGCGCGCCTTCGAGGTATTCTTTGCCGCACGCAACGAGCTGCAGGCCTACGCTGATGTACACCCGGCGCTTGAACGCTTGCGCACGCGTTACAAGCTGGCATCCCTCAGCAACGGGAATGCGGATCTCGCGCTGATCGGCCTCGCACCGCTTTTCAGCGTCTCACTGAATGCCCGTCAGATCGGCGTCGCGAAACCTCATCCTCGCTGCTTTGAGCAGCTTGCGCGTGACCTGCGTATGCATGTGCAGAACATACTCTACGTTGGCGATGACCCATTGCTGGACGTCGAGGCGGCACGCGCCGCAGGCCTGCGCACCGCATGGATGAACCGCAGTCAAGCGCCCTGGCCGCCCGAGCTGGAGCCGGCCGACGCCGATGTCGCCGACTGCCTGCAGCTGGCGCAACTGTTAGCAGTCGATGCCTTCAGCTGCCAAACCTGAACAGCCAATAAATACGACCCGTTCTCCGTCCGCCGCCCTGTATCGGAGCAGTGCATCACGGAACTTGGCCGTTATGTGCGGTGAACTTTAAGCGTCGGCTGCCGTTGTATTACCTAGGGAGAACGTGCTCAGGAGGTCGATAACAGCCATGTCTGACACACACTCATCCTGCCGGGTGCAGCCCGTGCTCAATCTGAAGGAATACTTCAAGGACGCTCTGCACGGCGCTCTGGCAAGCCAGCAGCTCTCGGTCGAGGACCAGACCGAGCACTACGTCGTCAATCTGCTCACGCTATTTTCCCGCTCCGAGGCGCTCTTCGAGCGCACCCCCGAGGGCTGGCGCCTGAAGCCGCTGGTCGTGATGTTGTCCGAAGCGCTCGAGGCGCGCTCGGCCGATGTCCGCAATCGCAACCTGCAGCGCCTGGGCGATGTATCGCTCTTCGTCGCGGGCTTCTTCGCGCAGAGCTTCGCGCGCAAGCTGATCGACATCGACTATCACATCGCCATGGGGGGGCGCGCCTACGGCGTCCTCGCGGAAGCGCTGTCCCGCGGCAAGGGCAGGGTGCTCGGCAGCGTGTTCGCGGAGCTGTCGGAGAAATTCCAGCCGATGGTCGATGCGCTGAACGCGCTCGCGGAGACGGCCTACGCGCATTCCGACAAGGACATCCTGCGCCTGTACGAGATCTGGCTGAAGACCGGCAGCCGCCGTTGCTACGCGCTCCTCAAGCGCCGCGGCGTCGATCCGACCGCGGCCACCGGAGCGCAGCTCGCCCACTGATCTGCGACAGCCTGCATACTATATGAATATACAGTATCGCGAATGATCCTCACTCAGCTGCAGCAGCTCATCGGCGGCATATACGATGTGAGCATCGCTCACAACGTATACGACTTCCTGGTTACCGACCGCACGCGCCTGCCGGCGTCAGTCCGCGGTCGGGCTTCGGAAGAGGATCTCATCGTCGCCCAGCCGGCGGCCGCCGGCGACGAGGCCGGTGTCTCCCTTTACCTCGATCCGGACCTGTTGGAGCGGCTGCGGCGCGAAGACCCCATCGTGCGCCTGCACGATGGCAACGTCGCGGATTACTGCAAGGCGCTCGAAGGCGTCAGTCACTTCCTATACCTTGCATGGAACGCCGGCCACGACCGACCCGTCTCCATCCTGGAGCTCGAAATGCAGGCGGAAGTCGATAAGTACGTCGCGAGCTACTGGCTGCTGCGCCGCCAGCTTCCCGGCCGCTTCCCCGCGGAGCTGCGCCGCATTCTGTTCGAGCGCACGCGGGTCGACCTGCGGCTGGCCGAGGGGCGAGAGGACCTCTATCGGGAAGCCAGTCGTTACGCCGAGAAGTTCTGCCGTCGGCTCGAGCAATCGCTGCGCCGCTCGGGCGCAGGCACGGAAGGCGAGGTGCTGACCGAGCTGCGGCGCTTCTACCGGTTGAGCAACGCGCGCAAGCTCGCGCACATCGAGCGGACTACTGTATAGCCGGCAATCGTCGAGAAGATTTGCTCGGCATCCCTGGGCCGCTATTCTTCCGGGTCGCCGTTGCGCTTACGGTCCTCGAGCTCGCGCATCAACTTGATCCACTCGGAAAGCTTGCGCAGGTCGGTGCGCGTCGTGTTGCCGCTGCTTTTGCGGTCGGCGCCGGCGCGACTCGAGTACGGATCGCTGGAAGCCGGCGACGCTTCCAGCCGCAACTCTCCGGGCTCGGGTTCGATCTCGAGCTTCGGGCGTTTGATCAGCTCCGCGGGCGCATCCACCCATTCGACGTAGGCGTTTCCGCGGTCGTCATGGCGGACACGAGAGAGGCGGCGGCGTTCGCTGGCGCTGTTCTGCTGGCGGCTCTCCGCGCCCTCGATCTTTTTTCTAGTGGCGTCCAAAGAAGCAGTGGAAACGGCAATCCGCGGCTCGCGGACGCATTGACCTTAGCAGCGGGCCCGTCGCCGTTCTGAGACAGCGGTCACGGATCAGTCTTCGGTCTCGCTTGCGCAGCGCCCGACCTGACATAACGTGCCCACAGCAGTCCCAGCGCCGTCTTGCCATCGCGGATCCGGCCGCTCTCCGCCCACTGGCAGGCCTCGCTGAACGGCACCCAGTGCACCTCGATCACCTCCGCCTGCTCGTGCGCCGCCGTTGCCGGCTCCACGCCGGTTGCCAGGAAGAGATGCAACACCTCGGTGAATATTCCGGGAGAGCTGAGATAGGAGCCGAGGCTGAGCCACTCACGCGCGCTCACGCCCGCCTCCTCGATGAGCTCGCGCTGCGCGGTGTGGAGCGGCGGCTCTTGCGGTTCCAGCTTCCCCGCCGGCAGCTCCCACAGCCAGCCATCCGCTACGTAGCGATACTGCTTGAGCAGGCAGACGCGGTCCTGCGCGTCGATCGCGACTGCTGCCGCGCCACCCGGATGGTGAACCACCTCGAGCGTTGCCACATGACCATTCGGCAGCCGGACCTCGTCGGTGGTGAGCGAAATGATCCGGCCCTGAAAGTGCGCGGTCCGCTTCTCAGGCTTCATGCGGCCAGCCTAGCATGCTTACACTTTGAAACCTCTGCGGGGCTTTTCTGCAGGTCGACGACCGCACCGACCGAGGTATAGTCCCGATGTCCAAGCGAGGAGATTTGCGCATTGAAACCGCCACCGGAGCAGTCCGAGGCCATTTTTCTTCACGCGGGCTGGCGCTGCGCGAGCACGTACGTGTGGAGCCGGTTCCGGCGCATTCCGTCCACGACCGGCTTCTATGAGCCCTTTGGCGAATCCTTGTCGCGCTGCTCGCCGAAACGCATTCGGCGGCAGACTCCGCAGGGCTGGAATTCACGTCATCCGCCGCTTGCGTTGCCTTACGCCCAGGAATACTGCCCACTGCTTCGCCCGCTCATCAAGGGCGTGCCGGGATATCGCAAGGACTTCGCGCTCGCGCGCTACTTTCCCACCGAGGCAGGCGTAGGGCCGGAGGCGCGCTATCTTTCGCGACTCATCAGGCACGCGCGGCGCCGCGGCACATACCCCGTGTTCGGGTTCTCGCGCTCTCTCGGACGTGCACCGGCGCTCAAACAGGCGCTTGGCGGCTATCACATCGTCGTGCGTCGTAATCCGCTGCAGCAGTGGCTCTCCTGCCGCAGCTACCGTCATGAGGTGCCGCTCGCGTACTTCGAGTTGAGTCATTTCCTCATCCTGGCGCTCGCCCCGGCGGGCAGTCCCGCGCACCGCTTCGCCGGCATGCTCGGTCTGCCGCGCCTTCCTCGCGGCCTGAATCGGCAGTACGAAGCGCTTCATGCGGAGCTTTACCCGTGGACCGAGGAGCAGTCCTATCGCGCATTCACCGCGGTCTCGCTCCTGTCGCATGCGACGGCCGAAACCGCCGCCGATCTGGTGCTGGATGTCGATCGGCTGGCCCGCTCGCCGCAGTACCGCGAGGTCGTGCGCACGCGCATTCTGGCCGACGTCGGTCTCAGCATCGATTTCGAAGACTGCCTGGTGCCGAGCCGCGACCCGGGGCTGGTGCCGGTGGATTTCGCCGTCATCGAGCGGGATGTCAGACAGCGGCTCATCTCCTGCAGCGCCGATCTCGGGTCGGTGCCGGCCCCCGCGCACGCGATGGAGTGAGAGTGCCTGTCCAGTGTAGGGTCAGCGCCGCCGCTGTACGTTGAACATCGTGACGTCATTCAGTGACAGCGGCTCACCTGATTCCGTATAGTCCCCCGCCGTCATGTCGACGGCGTCACATTTGGCGAAGCTCAACGGCCCCCAGCGCCGGGCGGTAACTTATGGCGAGCCGCTGCCCGAAGGTATCGGCGCGCCCAAGGGCTTCAAATCCGGTCCGCTGCTGATCGTGGCGGGGGCCGGCACCGGTAAGACCGACACCCTGGCCCATCGCGTCGCGCATCTGGTCATCCATGGAGTGGACCCGGCGCGCATCATGATGCTGACCTTCACCCGGCGGGCCGCCGCCGAGATGCGCCGGCGGGCTTACGAGCTCACCAAGTTGGCGCTCAACGAAACCCTCGGCGGGGTCAGCCAGAGCATCCTGCAGCGCATGAGCTGGACGGGCACGTTCCATTCCGTCGGCAACCGCCTGCTGCGTCACTACGCCCGGCAGCTGAAGCTCGATCCGCAGTTCAGCGTGCTCGACCGCGGCGACTCCGGCGACCTCATGGACAGCGTGCGCCAGGAGCTCGGACTGGCGCAGAAGGAGCAGCGCTTTCCGCGCAAGGACACCTGTTTTCAGATCTACTCCCACCGCGTCAACACACAGCGCTCCCTCAAGGAGACGCTGGAAGCGCAGTTCCCCTGGTGTGCGCAATGGGAATCGGATTTGACGCGGCTCTATCGCGCATACGTCGAGCGCAAACAGCAAAACAGCCTGCTCGACTACGACGACCTGTTGCTCTACTGGCAGATCATGATGTCCCATCCGCGGCTCGCTGCCCACGTGGCAGGGCATTTCGATCACGTGTTGGTCGACGAATATCAGGATACCAACAGGCTGCAGGCGGAAATCCTGCATGCGCTGAAGCCCGATGGCGCCGGGCTGGTGGTCGTCGGTGATGACGCCCAGGCGATCTATTCCTTCCGCGCCGCCGCCGTGGAAAACATTCTCGGCTTTCCCGACCGCTTCGCGCCGCGGGCAGAGGTGGTCACCCTGGCGCAGAACTACCGGTCCACGCAGCAGGTGCTCGACGTTGCCAATGCCGCGATGGCGGAGGCGCCTCGCCAGCACCGCAAGCACTTGTTGTCGACCCGCGGCGAAGGACCGCGGCCGCGCCTCGTGACCGTGGAGGATCTGCAGACGCAGGCGGAGTGTGTGTGCGCCGAAGTACTGAAGCGCCGCGAGTCGAACGTGCCGCTGCGCAGGCAAGCCGTGCTCTTCCGCACCTCCAGTCACAGCGACGTCCTCGAGGTCGAGCTCGGACGCCGTCAGATCCCCTTCGTGAAGTACGGTGGCCTCAAGTTCCTGGAGGCCGCGCACATCAAGGATCTGCTCGCGGTGCTGCGCTGGGCCGACAACCCCCGCAACACCCCGGCAGCCTTCCGGACCCTGCAGCTCCTGCCCGGCATGGGACCCGGCAACGCGCGCCTCGCTCTCGATCACTTCGAAGCCAACGGCGGCTCCTTCGGTTCCCTGCAAAGCTTCACGCCGGCCGCAGGGACGGCTCAGGATTGGCGCCGGCTGGTCGAGCTCCTCCTGGCGCTCGCCGACCCGCAGCGCCCGTGGACCGGGCAGGTGCATCTCGCACGCGAGTGGTATCGCCCACACTTCGAGCGGCAATACGAGCACTTTCACACCCGCCTCGGGGATCTCGACCAACTCGAGGTGCTCTCGGGCCAGTACCCCTCCCGTGAGCGCTTCCTGACCGAGCTCACCCTCGATCCCCCGAACGCGACCAGCGATCTCGCCGGCCGTCCCGCGCTCGATGAGGACTACCTGATTCTCTCGACCATCCACTCCGCCAAAGGCATGGAGTGGGACACCGTGTACCTCCTCAACGTCGTCGACGGCAGCTTCCCCAACGAGTTCGCCACCGGCAAGCCCGAGCTCATCGAAGAAGAGCGGCGGCTGCTCTACGTCGGCCTGACCCGTGCCCAGAATGAGCTCCTGCTGCTGGCGCCGCTGAAATTCCACCTGACATCAAAACATCGCCACAGCGACCAGCACGTCTACGGCGGCCGCAGCCGCTTCCTGACCGACAAGGTCCTGAAAACCCTGGACTCCACCTCCTTCCAAAGCCCGCGCGCCACCGGCGAAACCCTGATGACGGAGGAGAGCGGCGACGCTGACCTCGACGTAAGCGCCCGCCTGAAAGAAATGTGGTAACTGGCCGGTCCCCCCGGGCAGCCGGTTTCACACGGCTTGCTAATTCGCGCCGGGTTTCACGAACTTCAAAGTGAAGCGATCGCTCTCCCCAATAGCCAAGTACTCGGCGCGATCGATATTCCCCAACCGAAAATCCGGCGGCAGCGTCCACACCCCCACAAGGTAGTTCTTGGTGTCCCTGGGATTGGCGTTGACTTCCGAGCTGGCCACCAGCCTGAAACCCGCCGCCTCGATCAGCCGGATCGCATAATCCTGCCTGACATACCCGCTCTTGGCCCGTGGGTCCTGAGCCAGCGACGGATCGCCCCGATTGTCCACCACCCCGAACACTCCACCCGGCGCCAGCGCGCGAAAGATCGTGGCCAGCGCCTGCGGCGCATCCCCGAGCGCCATCCACTCGTGCAGGGCGCCGAAGCTCAGCACCATGTCTACCGAGCCCGGCTGCACCACATCGCTCCCGTTCAGCGGAAAGGTCACCATCCTGGCGCCGCCGTATAGATCCGGCCGGGAGGCGAGGAGCCGGTGGTAGGCGGTGAGGCGCGCCTCGAGGAAACGGCTGCCCGGATCCGGCGCGATCACCCCTGCGATATAGCGGCCCCTGGCCTGCAGCAGCGGCGCGACGATCTCGGTGTACCAGCCGGACTCCGGCCACACCTGCAATACCCGCATGCCCGGCCGAATGCCGAAGAAGAGCAGCGTCCGCTTTGGATGGCGATACTGGTCGCGACCACGGTCGGCTGCAGTGCGCTGGTTGCCGGCGATAACGGCATCGAGGGCGCTGGCAGTCGGCTCCTGACCACCCGTTGTGGCGCAGCCCGCCATCAGTCCGGCGGCACCCAGGATGCAGGCCAGGGCGATCGCGCGGGCTGTGGCTTTCAACGGCAGGTGCATGAGCGCTCATTCTGCGGGGCCGCCCGAGCAAAAAAAACCCCGCCGGAGCGGGGTTTGTCTCAAGGGCGTAACGGACGCTGGTTTTTCAGCGCCGGAATGGACCGCCGCCTTGCCGCGCTCGCGGTGCGCGTTCCTGGGCCTCATTGACCCGTAGTGCGCGGCCGTCCATCTGAAAGCCGTTCAGGGCCTGGATTGCCCCCTGCGCCTCGCTCTGCGACATCTCGACGAAACCGAAGCCGCGCGGCCTGCCGGTTTCCCGATCGTTGATGAGCTTGACCGATTCCACCGTGCCGTGACGCTCGAACAGCGTCTTCACGTCCTGCTCGGTGGCATTGAAGGGCAGATTGCCCACATAGATCGTCGTCATCCGGAAGTCTCTCTTCGGAATGCGCACAGCGGCGAGCCGCGCGAGGCGGTCGCATGTGCCGCGTTATCGTGGATTACGTGACGTGGAGAGGATTGAAACGAAACAGCGGAACTCAAGCGTGTTCATCCCTGGGAGGATACCAACATGACACCATGCTACTCCCGGTTTTTGCCGATGGCAAACACCAGTTGTAGCATTGGCGCAACACCCCGCCGGGCTAGCTGCGGGCCGGCTCCAGGTAGGCGTAGCCGTTGAGCTCGCTCTCGTAGAATCGCTTCAGCATCTGGCTTTCCGTCAGGGTCATGCGGCCGTCCCGGATCGCTCGCTCGCAGTCCCGCGCCAGCGCGGGGTAGAGCTCCGCCACGTCATACTCCATGTACTCGAGGACCTTGTTGGCCGTATCGCCCTTCACGATTTCCTCGATCCACCAGCCCCCCTCGTCGTGCAGCCGCACGTGCACCACGTGCGTGTCGCCGAAGAGATTGTGCAGGTCCCCGAGCGTTTCCTGGTAAGCGCCTACCAGGAAGACGGCGAGATAGTACTTCTCACCCGGCTTCAACTCATGAAGCTCCAGGGTGCGCTTGACGTCCCGCAGTGACACGAAATGGTCAATCTTGCCGTCCGAGTCGCAGGTGATATCCGCCAGGACGCCGGTGCGCGCGGGACGCTCGTCCAGCCGGTGGATCGGCATGATCGGGAAGAGTTGGTCGATGGCCCAACTGTCCGGCAGCGACTGGAAGACCGAGAAATTGCAGAAATAGGTATCCGACAGGATCGACTCCAGCCCCTCGAGCTCCTCCGGCAGTCGCTCGAGGCGACGGCAGCTGTCGCGAACGCGGGCGCACGTGGCCCAGAAGAGGCGCTCGGCCAGGGCGCGGAATTCCAGCGACAGCAGGCCGAGATTGAACATCTGCAGTACCTGGTCGCGCGCTGTCAGGGCGTCGTGGTAGCACTCCACCAGCCGACGCTCGCTCACGGAGCGGAACGCTCCGAACAAGTCCCGGATCGGCTGCGGCAGCTCCTCTTCGCCGCCGTAGTCCTCTTCCTCTTTGCCGCTCACCCGGAATTTGTCGAGCGCCGATGAGCCCAGTGCGTCGAATACCAGCACGCTGTGGTACGCCGCGATCGCCCTGCCGGACTCGCTGATGATCATGGGGTGAGGGATGTCGCGCGCGTTGCAGACGCTCGCGACCCGATAGACGACATCGCTTGCGTACTCGTTGAGGGTGTAGTTCATCGACGACGAGTAATTCGTACTGCTGCCGTCGTAGTCGACACCCAGACCGCCTCCGACGTCGATGTATTGCAGTCCCGCGCCCATGAGCTTGAGCTCCGCGTAGACGTGCGCCAGCTCGTTGATGGCATCTTTCACGCGCCGGATGTCCTGCAGTTGACTGCCGGGATGGCAGTGCACGAGCTGCAGGCAATCCAGCATGCCGCGCGCCTTCAGTACTCCGAAGAGCTCCACGATCTCGGTGATGAAGAGGCCGAATTTCGACTTCTCCCCCGCGGACTCCCGCCAGCGGCCCGAGCCTTCGGTGAAGAGCTTCACCCGCACGCCGAGGCGCGGCCGCACCTGATAGCGCTCGGCGTGCTTCAGGATGAGCCCGAGCTCATCGAAGTTCTCCACCACCGGAATGATGGTCCGCCCGAGCTTCGTGGCCAGCGTCACCGCCTCGATATAGCTGTCGTCCTTGAAGCCGTTGCAGATGATCAGCCGTTCGGGAGCGTTCTCGGTCATCGCCATCACGGCGAGGAGCTCGGGCTTCGAGCCGACCTCGAGGCCGAAGCCGAAGTCCTTGCCGTAGCGGTAGACCTCCTCGACCACCAGGCGCTGCTGGTTCACCTTGATGGGGAATACGGCCGCGTAGCGGTTGCGGTAGTCGTTCTCGGCGATCGCCTGCGCGAAGGCGGCGTGCAGATGCTTCAGGCGATGCGCCAGGATATCGGAGAAGCGCACCACCACCGGGGTGGTCAGGTCCCGAGCCTCCAGGCCCTCGACGACATCGTAGAGGTCGATGTCCCTGCCGGGCTGCGCGTCGGGGCTCACCACGACGTGACCGGCTGCGTTGATGCCGAAGTAACCCTTGCCCCACGCATTGACGTGGTAGAGCTCCAGGGAGTCCTCGACGCGCCAGGGTTGGGCAGGGTTGAACTTGCGGGCGCCGTTCAAGGCGCTCTTTGGGTCTACGGCCACGTGCGAGAGTCCGCTATCGGTCTCGGTGAGTTCACTGGGCGCGCACGATACCAAAACTGTGTGACATGTACATTGGCGAAAATCGTCGAGACGATTTTCGGTAGACCCTACACGTTTCGCCGCGGGCCGGGGAACGGCCCCGGCCCGCTACGCAGTGCTGCCGACGCTCCGCGCCGGAAGAAATATCTCTTTTCAAGGCTCGCGGGCGATCGGGCGGTTCGGGTCGCGGATCCACTCGCTCCAGGAACCGGCGTAGAGCCGCGCTCCTTGGAGCCCGGCCACTTCCATGGCTAGCAGATTGTGGCAGGCGGTCACGCCCGAGCCGCACATGCAGATTGCCGCGTCCGGTGGCACTCCCTCGAGGGTGTTCGCGAACCGCTCGCGTAACGTGCCGCGAGCGAGGAAGCGCCCGGCGGCGTCCACGTTGGCGGTGAAGGGATGGTTGCGGGCGCCTGGAATGTGGCCCGCCACAGGATCGATCGTCTCATTGCGGCCCGCGAACCGCTCAGCGCTACGGGCATCGACCAACACGACGTCCGCGGCGGCGAACTGTCGCGAGGCCATCAGCCCCTCGAGATCGGCCGTGCTCACCACCATTTCCGCATCCGGCCGCGGTTCGAAGCGCCGGGGCGGCCGTTCACGCTGTGCTTGAGTCTCGAGCTGTGCTTGAGTCTCGAGAGGCGTCATGTCGAGCGGCAGCCGCTCCTCCTGCCACGCCGCGAAGCCGCCATCGAGCACCGCGACTCTCGTGTGACCCAGCCAGCGCAGCAGCCACCAGAGCCTCGCGGCGTGAGCTCCCGAGCTCTGATCGTAGGCAACCACGTGAACCTGTGCGTCGATACCCCACCGCCCGAGGCGCGCTGCCATCTCGTCGACCGGCGGTAGCGGATGTCGGCCCGTCGAGGCTGAGGCCTTTCCGGACAGATCGTGGTCGAGATGCGCGTATAGCGCGTGTGGCAGGCGTGCGCTGGCGTACGCTTCCAGGCCCCATTCCGGGCGCCCGAGGTCGAAGCGGCAATCGATGACCGCCAGGTCCCGATCCTCGAGCCGCGCGGCCAGCTGCCGCGGAGTTATGAGCGTCGTCTGAGACATATCCGGAACTCTCCCAATCTCGCTACAATTCCCCTATGGCGATCGAAGTTTACTGGGGCAGCGGCAGCCCGTACGCCTGGCGGGTGCTGCTCGCGCTCGAATACAAGCGCCTGCCCTACACGAGCCACCTGCTGCAGTTCTCCAAGCAGGAGCACAAATCGCCGCAGATGCTCCACATGAACCCGCGTGGGCGCGTGCCCGTGCTCAAGGACGGGGACTATGTCTGCTTCGAGTCGCTCGCCATACTCTACTACCTCGACCTGAAATATCCCGCGCCGCCGATCTTTGGTCGCGGTGCCGAGGAAGCCGGCACCATCATGCGCGTCATTTGCGAATACCAGGCGTACATCGAGCCGCACCTGACGCGAATCCTGGAGGCGGTGTTCACGAAGAGCACCGACCTGCGCAGTGACCAGATCACGCGTGCCATGCATGCGGCCGCGAGCGAGGCCCGCACCATCGAAGGCCGCCTGTCCAAGTCCGACTGGGTGGTCGGTGAGAGCTTCTCGGCGGTTGACATGGTCATCTTCCCGGGCTTCCAGCTGCTGAAGCGAGCGCTCGAGCGACCCGAGGCGCGCGAGCTGGCTTCCCGCTTCATGCCCGTGGAGGTGAACTATCCGGCAGTCGCCCGCTGGGTGGCCCGCATCGAATCGTTGCCGGGTTACGAGCGCACGTATCCTCCTCATTGGCGGCGTTGATCGGGTACCCTAGCGCGATCATGACTGAGCACAAGATCCACGTAGAGTTCCCGGGCCGCATTCTCATCGTCGGCTTCGGCAGCATTGGGCAGGGCCTGCTGCCTCTCATCCTCAGGCACATCGGCATCGCCCCGGAGCGGATCACCATCGTCACTGCGGAAGACAAGGGTAATGCCGAGGCGGCAAGCTATGGCATCCGTTTCATCAAGGAGCGTCTCACTCGCGAGAACTACCGCCGGATTCTCAACCCGCTGCTCGGACGGGGCGATTTCCTGATCAACGTCTCGGTGGAGGTCTCGAGCATCGCGCTGGTCAAGCTCTGCTGGGAGAAGGGCGCGATGTACCTCGACACCTGCATCGAGCCCTGGCCGGGAGGCTATACCGACCCGACCGTCCCCGCTGGCCGACGCACCAACTACGCCATGCGTGAGGAAGCGCTGGCAATGCGTCCGGGCAATGCACGCGCGCCGACGGCGGTGCTGACACACGGCGCCAACCCGGGGCTGGTGTCGCATTTCGTCAAGCAGGCGCTGCTCAATCTCGCGTCTGACGCCCAGATAGACGCCGGCAAACCCGCATCCCGCGCCGAGTGGGGCGAGCTCGCGCGCCAGCTCGGCGTCAAGGTCATTCACATCGCCGAGCGCGACACCCAAGTCGCGGGCGTGCCCAAGGAGCCTGGCGAGTTCGTCAACACCTGGTCAATCGACGGCTTCGTGAGTGAGGGCGCGCAGCCCAGCGAGATGGGCTGGGGGACTCACGAGCGCAACTTCCCCCGGGATGGCAAGCGGCATGACTTCGGCTGCATGGCCGCCATTTACCTCATGCAGCCCGGCGCCGGCACGCGCGTTCGCACCTGGACTCCCCGGGCGGGTCACTTTCATGGCTTCTGCATCACGCACGGCGAGGCCATCTCGATCGCGGACTACCTGACCGTCCGCGATGGCGCGCAGGTCGTGTACCGCCCGACGGTGCATTACGCCTACCATCCCTGCGACTCCGCCGTCATGTCAGTTCATGAGCTGGCAGGCCGCAACTATGTGCAACAGGAGCGTCAGCGCATCCTGATGGACGAGATCGTGAGCGGCGTCGACGAGTTGGGCGTCCTGCTGGCGGGGCACAAGAAGAACGCGTACTGGTACGGCTCGCAGCTTTCGATCGAGGAGGCGCGCAAGCTCGCCCCTTATAACAACGCAACCAGCCTGCAGGTCACCATCGCCGTCCTCTCCGGAGTCGTGTGGGCAATGGAGAACCCGAACTGCGGTATCGTCGAGTCCGACGAGATCGATTTCCGGCGCAACCTCGATATCTGCATGCCGTATCTCGGCCCGGTCGTCGGTCGCTACACGGACTGGACGCCGTTACACGAGCGCGAGCGGTTGTTCCCCGAGGACCTGGACAAAACTGACCCGTGGCAGTTCAAGAACGTTCGGGTTGCCTGGTGAGTAGGCCGTACTCGATCTCCACGATGGCCAGCTTGCGGCTACCGGTTGGCAGCTCCACAGTTACTTGATCGCCCAAGCTTCGACGCAGCAGCGCACGTCCGAGCGGCGAGTCCATACTGATATAGCCAGGCTCACGGTCGAATTCGTCGGGCCCAACAACACGGTAGCGTGACTGAGTACCGTCATCGGATTCGACGGTAACCCACGCGCCGAAATACACCCTTTTGCGATCCGCGGGCGGCTGATCGACGATCACCATGCCGTCGAGTCGCTTACGCAAAAAGCGCACGCGCCGGTCGATCTCGCGCAGCCGGCGTTTACCATAAGTGTATTCGGCATTCTCGGAGCGATCTCCTTGCGCTGCCGCCTCAGCCACAGCCTGTGTCACCCGCGGTCGCTCGTGCCGCCAGAGCTGCTCGAGCTCGTCGCGCAGGCGCCGCTCACCCTCGGGCGTGATGTATTTCGAGGCCGCTGGCGCGGCTGCGCGGAATCGTCCCATGACGGCGATTTTGTCAAAACCCCAGGGTTCTGTGGAACGGGTCACGGACGCCGTTGCGCCACGAACCTACGCTTTCCTTCGTGGCTACCAAGTATTACACGCACTTTCTCACCGATGGCCCGCAGACGCTGACAGCGGCGTGCTCGAGTGAGTGGAGTGGTGTAGTGGAGCTGCGCCAGCCGCTGGAGTTCGGTGGTGGTACGCGCGAGCTGCGGTGTCTGCTCGCGCAGAGCTTCGATCTTGATTCGGACGAGATCAAGATCCTGCATTGGGCGCGTTTGCACTGAGCTTGATCGGTATCCCCTAGCGGACTTCCTTCCCTTCATCGAAAGTCCGCATTTCGAACCCCCGGCCCTCACGGACCGGGGGTTTTTTTATTCCGGCGGCGGTCGCTAAAGTCCGACAGGGCGCGCCAGCATGCGGTCGGAATGCCATAATCCGCTGACGATGAAGTTTCATCCTGACCACATCATTCTGGCGGCCTGCCTAGCTCTGGCCCTCGGTGCCTGCTCGCTGCTGCGACCGCCGCCGCACCCGGTGGCGGTCGCGCCCAAGAAAGCCGCGCCGGTCGAGCCTCCGGCACCCCTTCCGGTGCAAACGGAGCGCTTCGTCCTCGCGCCGGGACAGGACGTCGTCGGCACCCTGCAGATCGTCAAAGTTCGCAAGGACGAGACACTGAGCGATATCGGCAGGCGCTTCAACGTCGGCCTCGGGGAGATGACCCGCGCGAACCCCAACGTCGATCCCTGGATACCCAAGCCGGGTACGACAGTGGTCGTCCCGACGCAGTACGTACTGCCGGATGCTCCCCATCGGGGAATCGTCGTAAATGTCGCCGCGATGCGCATCTTCTACTACCCGCCCCATAAGCGCGGCAAGCCGCAGACCGTGATCACCCACCCGGTCGGCATCGGCAGGCAGGGCTGGAAGACACCCATTGGGGTAACCCACGTCCTCTGGCACGAGAAGAACCCCGTCTGGCACGTCCCGCCCTCGATTATCGCCGAGCACCGTCAGGAAGGAGACAAACTGCCCAAGGTCATGGGACCAGGGCCCGACAACCCGCTCGGCGATTACGCCTTGCACCTCGGCTGGCCGGGTTACCTGATCCATGGAACCAACAAGCCGGTCAGTGTCGGTTTACGGGTCAGCCACGGCTGTGTTCACCTGTTTCCCGAGGACATCGCGCAGATCTTCAAGATGGTGCCGAACGGCACCGAGGTGCGGGTGGTGAACCAGCCGTATCTATTCGGCTGGAAAGACGGCAGCCTCTACTTGCAGTCGGCCGGGCCCTTGGAGGATGACAAGCGGCCGTGGACGAAGCAGGCTCATCGGCTGCTCGCCGTGACCCTGACCCGGAGCCAGCGTGTCGAGCTCAAGCGGAGCCAAGACAAAATCGACTGGGATCGTGTCGTGCAACTCGTGAACGCCCCGGTGGGCGTGCCGATCCCGGTCTCCGGCGATGACCAAAGCACTGACCAGCCAGTCGACGGTAGTGGCGGCGACGGGCTCGAGCAGGTGCTTACGCGCGTGCGTCTCGTGCAGAACGTTTTGCCCGCGGGCTCGACGTGGGATGGCAAGACGGACTTGCCGATGACCGACGCTGAGTTCAACAAGCTGATGTCGGGCGCGGACCAGAATGCTTCAGACAGCGCTGCGTCCAGCACCGAACACGCCGCTCCAACGACCACGCCGCCCGGGGCCGTCACGGGACCCACCCGCAACTGAATCTCGGCGCCGTGCTCCTGAAGCGGGTCCGGCGAGAGTACGGCGCCGGTCGTGGCGCTGTGGTAGAGTCCGCGCTAATAACAAGAACGCGGCGGGGATTCACAACAGTGATTGAACGCGGCGCGCCCGGACTGGAGCTCGCACGAAGCCGGACCGAGCCGATCGTCGCGCGGCTGCCGACCGCCGTCACCGCCTTCGTGGGCCGTACTCTCAAGGGGCCGGTGCACCGGCCCGTGGCCGTCACGAGCTTCGCCGAATTCCAACAGGTGTTCGGTGGCTTGTGGCAACCGTCGACCATTTCCTACGCGGTTGAGCAGTTCTTCGAGCACGGCGGCGGCCGCGCCATCGTCGTGCGTGTCGCCAACGGCGCCCGCCCGCCGACTATCGTGCTCCCGGCCGGTACCGGCAGGCTCCGTCTCGCCGGCGTCAATCCAGGCTCCAGGGAGTATTTGCGCGCCTCGGTGGATTACGATGGCATTCCCGACGGTGACGCCGATCGCTTCAACCTGGTCATCCAGCGGATCCGTTCGGCGGGCTCAGAGCTGATCCAGGAGCAGGAGATCTACCGCCGCGCATCGCTGCTCCCGGATCCCGGTGGCCGCAGTCTCGTCGATCTTCTGCCGCACTCGCGCCTGGTCCGCGCAGTCGAGCCGCTCCCGGCGCAGCGTCCGGACCGGTCGGCCGGCCCCGGCGGCTCGGGGATCGGGTACGCCTTCTCCAACGCCGACGGCGATGATGGTGGTGCGCTCACGGATTACGACATCATCGGCTCCGCGGCGGCGGGCACCGGGTTGTTCTCTCTGAGAGCCGTTGATGGCTTCAACTTTCTTTGTATCCCGCCGCTTTCGCGGGAGCAGGACGTGGGGCTCAGCGCGCTCCTGGTCGCGGCGCGTTACTGCCGCGAGCGTCACGCGACGCTGATCGTGGACCCACCCGCAACCTGGACCACGGCGCGCGCGGCTCTCGATGGCATGCGCGGCTGGCCGTTTCGCAGTGATAACGCGGTGATGTACTACCCGCGTGTCCAGACGCTCGATAAGTTACGGGGGCGACTGGAGATTTTCCCTTCCTGCGGCGCGGTTGCCGGCATGCTGGCGCGCTCCGACGATATTTCCCCCCTGTGGTCGGCTGTCGAAGGTCAGGAAGTGACGCTGCGCCCGGGCATGCAGCCGGCGGTTGGGGTCTCCGACGCTGATCGCCTGCGGCTCGTGCAGGTTGGAATCAACACGCTGCCCGTGCCGCGCACGACGCCGGGAGGCGGTGGCGTGCGCGTGGATGCGCGTACGCTGGCGGCGGGCGGTAGCGGGTTCACTGGCTGGAAGTATCTCTCTGCACAGCGCTTGGGTCTGTGGATCGCGGCAAGTGTCGAGCGCGGCACGCGCTGGGTGCTGCTGGAACAAAACGGACCGGTGACCTGGGCTCGCGCACGCTCACTGATCGATACCTTTCTCGAGGTGTTGGCGGAGCAGGGCGCGTTCGCGGGCGCAGATGCCGATGATCGCCACTTCGTCATCTGCGACGAGCGTGTCAACCGTCCGGATACCGTCGCCGACGGCCGTGTCAATCTGTTGTTCGGCTTCGCGACCAGCAGGCCGGGAGAGTTCGATGCCTGGCTGGTCACCCATCACCCGGCTGCGAGCCGCGTACGTCCGGTGAGCGTCAACCGGCTGGCCACCGCCCGCCAGCGGGTGGAGTGGGAGATAGAGACCACGATACTGAAGAAGATGGACTACAAATAGGTCCGGCGTGCATGATTCGCCCCGATGAGCCAGGGCGATACCCCTCCACCGACCGACCCCAAAGCCGCAGCCGCGGCGGACGTGGTCGTGTCCGGACGGCACGTGGTTTTCTCGCACGGCAAGGAAAGCGGACCCTGGGGACGGAAGGTATCCTCGCTCGCCGAGGTCGCCCGCAGCGAGGGGTATGAAGCGCATTCCGTCGATTACCGCGGGCTCGAGGATCCACGCCAGCGTGTCGGGAGACTCGTCGAGTTCTGCAAGGAGCTCGCCGGCGATCTGGTGCTCGTCGGTTCCAGCCTCGGTGGCTATGTCGCCGTGGCCTCGGCGTCGCTGCTGCACGCACGCGGCGTCTTTCTGATGGCACCGGCCCTCTACATGCCCGGCCTTCCGGAGCTGCGCGAGGGGGTACTCGACTGCCCGGCAACAGTGGTGCACGGATGGCGGGACGAGGTCGTTCCCTACGAGCACAGCCTGCGTTTCGCGCAGAGCTATCGTGCCGCGGTGCATCTTCTGGAGAGTGACCACAACCTGCACAATCAGATCCGCGTCATTCAGTATCTCTTCGAGTACTTTCTGATTGCGCTAGACCTTCCGGCGCTGGTTTTCGAATAGCACCCAGGGGGGCGGGTTGAACTGGCTGTTGCATCGCGTGCTCGCGATATGGGTGCGATACCGGGTCCTGCCCGAGGACATCCCCGCCCGCCTGCAGAGCCGCGCAGCCGCCGTGTGCTACGTGCTCGAGCGGCGCAGCATCACCGACCTCGCCATCCTGCAGCGCGCCTGCGTGCGCCTGAAGCTCGCACGCCCCCGCAAGCGCCTCCTGGGCGGAGCCTCCGACCTGCGCTCGTACTTCTACTTGAGCCGGCCGCGCGGTTTCTGGGACGAGCGGCTCGACCGCCGTCCGCCGCCGCAGCTCGATCAGATGCTCGCGGCGCTCGACGCCGACTCCAACTTCGACATCGAGATCGTGCCCGTCGCCGTCTACTGGGGGCGCGCGCCGCAGCGCGAAGCCTCCTGGTTCCGGCTGCTGCTGGTGGAAAACTGGGCGCTCACCAGCCGCGCGCGCAAGTTCCTGCAGGTGCTCTTCAACGGCCGCAACACTCTCGTCGAGCTGGATGAGCCCATCTCCTTGCGCAGTCTGCTCGGCGATGAGACCGGGCTCTCGGTGCGCGGCCGCAGGGTGGCTCGCTCGTTGCGCAGTCTTTATGCGCAGCATCGCGCCGCCCGCATCGGGCCCGACCTCTCCCACGGGCGCATCATCGTCACGCGCGTGCTACGGACGCGCGCCGTGCGTGCCGCCGTTGCTCAGGAGATGCGCGAGAAGTCGCTCACGCGGCGCATGGCATTGCTTCAAGCCGCACGTTATGCGGAAGAGATTGCTGCCAACTACTCGCATGCCTTCGTTCGGTTCCTCGAGCGTTTGCTGACCTGGCTATGGAATCGCCTCTATGACGGCGTCGCCGTCGGACATCTGGAGACTCTCGAGCGCGCCGCGCAGGGCAACGAGATCGTGTACGTGCCGTGCCACCGCAGCCATATGGACTATCTGCTGCTGTCTTACGTCATCTACGTCAACGGCTACCCGGTGCCGCACATCGCGGCCGGCATCAATCTCGACCTGCCCATCGTCGGCCGACTGCTGCGCATGGGGGGCGCCTTCTTCATTCGCCGTAAATTCCGCGGCAACGGTCTCTACACCGTCGTCTTCATGAAATATCTGGCAGCCATCATGGAGCGGGGCCACTCCATCGAGTACTTCATCGAAGGCGGCCGCAGCCGTACCGGCCGCCTGTTGCAGCCGAAGACCGGCATGCTGTCCATGACCGTGCGCAGCTTTCTGCGCGACCCCGCGCGCCCAGTGGTCTTCCTGCCGGTGTATTTCGGCTATGAGCGCGTGGTCGAAGGCGCCACCTACCTCGGTGAGCTCTCCGGCAAGCCCAAGGAGAAGGAGAGCGTGCTCGGCCTGTTGCGGGCGCTACGGAAGCTGCGGGAGCGCTTCGGGCGTGTCTACGTCAACCTCGGCGAGCCCATTGCGCTCGCGGACGTTCTGGATCGTCACGACAGCGGGTGGCGAACGCGAGCGTTCGACGAAGACGCTCGGGCGCCCTGGATTGCAGCTACGGTAGACGAGCTGGCCGGCCGCATCATGCGCAACATCAACGCTGCCGCGGCCGTCAATCCGATAAACCTGCTTGCCATCATCCTGCTCGCCATGCCGCGGCAGGCTCTTCCGGAGGCCGATCTCGAGCGGCTGATCGACCTCTATCGCGCGCTGCTGCGGGGATTTCCTTATAGCGAGCGCATCACGCTCACCGACCTCAGTGGCGCCGGCATCATCGCCTACGGTGAGGCAATGAAGGTGCTGCAGCGCCAGAAGCACGTGTTGGGTGACATCGTGCGCATGAGCGATGAGAGCGCCGTGCTCGCCACTTATTTCCGCAACAACGTGTTGCATCTCTTTGCCATGCCCTCCCTCCTGGCATGCGTTTTCGCCAGCAACGCCGAAGTGCGACACGAGGATATCCACCGCCTCGCCTGGCGGATCTACCCGTACATCGCCGCGGAGCTCTTCCTCGCCTGGAGCGAGGAAGAGCTTCCTGCCGTGGTCGATGGGGTCCTCGACTGTATGCGGGACAATGGACTGATCCAAGCGGACGCCACGCGCACGGTGTGGGGCCGGCCGCCGCCGGCTTCGGGCGAGGCCATGCAGCTGTCGGTGCTTGCGCAGGCCACCATCCAGACGATCGAGCGCTACTACCTGGCCATCGCCCAGCTGGTCGCGGCCGGCAGCGGCGAGATCACGCAGTCGGTGCTGGAGGAGCGCTGCCAGCTGAATGCCCAGCGCCTCGCCATGCTCTACGGCCTCAACTCCCCGGAATTCTTCGACCGCACCCTGTTCGAGAATTTCATCGACCTCTTGCGTCGTCGCGGCGTGATCCGCTCGAGCGCCGCGGGCAAGCTGGAGTTCGACGAGGTGCTGCTGCGAGTGGCGGCCGATGCGCAGTTCGTGCTGAGCGAGCAGATCCGTCATTCCGTCATGCGTTTCGCGCAGGACTCCGCGGCCTTTGCGGCGCGAAAGACTGCCTAATCAGGCCCGCTGAATGATGGCGGCGTTCGTTTACTGGATCGGCGTCAATCGTCCCAGCGCACACGGCCGCGCAACTGCTTGGTCGTGCGCTGCTTGGTTTTCGTCTGCAGCCGCCGCTCCCGTGCTCCCCGCGTCGGCCGCGTCGGCCTGCGCGCCTTGGGCGCTATGGAGGCGCGCCGTATGAGGTCCGCCAGCCGCTCGAGCGCCTCGCGCCGGTTCCCTTCCTGTGTGCGCTGATTGCGCGCCGAGATGAGCAGCGCGCCGTCATCGGTCACTCGCCGCCCTGCCAGCGACCGCAGTCGTTCCTTTACCGCCGGCTCGAGCGACAGCGTGCCGGCGAGGTCGAACCTCAGCTGCGCCGCTGTAGCGACCTTGTTGACGTTCTGCCCCCCGGGCCCCGAGGCACGCACGAAGGACCAGTCGAGGTCCTGGTCCGGGAGCGTGACATCCGGTGTGATCTGGACGGGCACGGCAGCGGCAACCTCAGGCGTTGAGGTCGGGAATGAGCTCGCTCTCGAGCCGAGTGATCTGATCCTTCAGCATCAGCTTGCGCTTCTTCAGTCGTTTGAGCTGCAGCTCGTCGATGTGCACATCGAGCGACAGGCGCGTGATCACCTCGTCGAGGTCGCGATGCTCAATGCGCAGCTGACGCAGCTTCTCCATGTTGCGGAACAGCTCGCGGTCGACATTGTCTTCGATTTCCGCCATGGGTTTCAGGGGCCGGCGCAGCGGTATCATACGCCTGGCCGGTGTGGCGAGGCTTGAAACGGCCGACGCCGGTCCCATCTATCCTCGTTGCTATCTCCCGCCGTGGGGCTTCCCAGGCGGTTTGCGTCGCGGGCGGCCCGAGTGCCCTGGGCGACCGGAACTCCCAGCCGAATGGCCGCTGCCGTGCCCCCCCGAGCGTCCACCCGAATGGCCGGAGCCCGAGTGCCCTGAGGGCCGGCGCTCGCCGCCGTGCATGCGCCGCCTAGGCCGCTGCGATAGCTCCCCCGCGGCGAGCCCGGTGGCCAGCATTTCCGGTCCGATCGACGCCGACGGAATCTTGTGGCCGATATAGCTCTCGATGTCCGGCAGGGATACCGCGAACTCCTCGCAGGCGAAGCTGATCGCGTCCCCCTCCGCGCCGGCCCGCGCGGTGCGCCCGATGCGATGGACGTAATCGGGAGCGTCCTGTGGCAGGTCGAAATTGAAGACATGGCTGACATCGGGGATGTGCAGTCCGCGCGAGGCGACGTCGGTTGCGATCAGCACCGCCAGATCGCCGTTGTGGAAGTCGCGCAGAAACCGCAGGCGTTTCGCCTGCGGCACATCACCGGAGAGCGCCTGCGCGTGAAAGCCATTGGCCTTGAGCGCGCTCTCGAGCCGTTCCGCCATGCGCTTGGTGTTGACGAAGATCATGGTGCGCCGAGCCTCGCTCTGGCGCAGCAGCCCCACGAGCAACGGCACTTTCTCGTCCATCGACGGGTAGTACATGATCTGCCGCACGAGATCGACCGTCATCTTGTCGGGCTCGATGCGCACCAGCTCCGGATTGTTCATGTGCTCGTAAGCGAGCTCCAGCACGCGGTACGAGAGCGTGGCCGAAAAGAGCATCGATTGCCGGCGTTCCGGCTGCGGCAGGCGGCGCAGGATGTAGCGGATATCCGCGATGAAGCCGAGGTCGAACATGCGGTCGGCCTCGTCGAGGACCAGGACCTGCACGTGCTTCAGGTCGAAGACATGCTGTTTGTAGTAGTCGATGAGACGGCCCGGCGTGCCGATGAGCACGTCGATACCCTCCTCGAGCTGCCGTCGCTGCTTTTCGTAGTCGATACCGCCGTAGACCACGGCATGCTTGAGCCCCGTATGTCGGCCCAGCGTTTCGGCGTCGTGATGGATTTGCACGGCGAGCTCGCGGGTGGGCGCCACGATGAGGGCGCGGATGGACGTCGGGCCGCGGCTCGCCGGCGCGGGATGAGTGAGCAGCGTGTGATACAGGGCGACCAGGAACGCGGCTGTCTTGCCCGTGCCGGTCTGTGCCTGGCCGGCGACATCCCGGCCGGCAAGCGCGATCGGCAACGTCTGGGCCTGGATCGGTGTGCAGCGGGTGAACCCGGCGTCGTGAATGCCCTGCAGGACGGGCGGGGACAGACCGAGGCTGTTGAAGGTGGAAGAGTGTGGATCAGTCATCAATAAGGACTTATACTGTTACGGAAACGGGTTGGTGGGCCTTGCAAAATTGGCCCGGAAGCGCTACAAAGCGTACCAAGACGGCGGGCCAACGGCCCCCACCTGCCAGCCCCGGTTTCTTCCCAGCAGGCTTTTCCTAGTAGGCTCAAGCTCATACTCATTTGACGAGTTAGTGTAACCGTTTGACGGGTGCTTCTGGCACGGACTTTCCCGGTCCCCCGCCCGTTTCTCAAATCCAAGCCCTTCGCAAGACGAAGACCATACCTTTCGCACTCTGCATTCGACGGAGGTTGAACCGCGTGAGCAATCCGCACATCGTGCATACCAGTGACGCCACCTTTTCCCAGGACGTCCTCAAGTCCGACAAGCCCGTGCTCCTCGATTTCTGGGCGGAGTGGTGCGGTCCCTGCAAGATGATCGCGCCGATCCTGGACGAGATCGCAAGCGAATACCAGGACCGCGTGAAGATCGCCAAGATCAATATCGATGAGAACCCGCAAACCCCGCCGAAGTACGGCATTCGCGGCATCCCCACACTCATCCTCTTCAAGAACGGCACCGTCGAGGCCCAGAAGGTCGGAGCCTTGTCCAAGTCGCAACTAGCGGCATTCCTGGACAGCAACCTGGAGGCCGTCGCCGGCGCGCAGGCGCGAAAATGAGAGGCTACCTCGGCAATCAGGGCCGCAACAGGCCCAAGGGTCCGCGCCACGGCGGCGGCGGTCGTGACCGCGACGGCAACCGCGACAACCGCGACGGAAATCGTTCCAACGGCAACGGCGGCGGCCGTCCCGATGATCTGATGCAGGAGGCGGAGGCGTTCGACGCCGACGATTCCGAGATCATCAGTCCGGCGGAGCTCATCCAGTCGCGGGCTTCGATGAACCTCACGGAGCTCAAGGCGAAGCCCATCCACGAGCTCGTCAAGGTCGCCGAGTCCATGGGACTCGAGAGCCTCGCCCGCTCGCGCAAGCAGGACATCATCTTCTCCATCCTCAAGGCGCACGCGCGCAATGGGGAGAACATCTACGGCGACGGCGTGCTCGAGATCCTGCAGGACGGCTTCGGCTTCCTGCGCTCGGCCGACGGCTCCTACCTGGCGGGCCCCGACGACATCTATGTCAGCCCCAGCCAGATCCGCCGCTTCAACCTGCGCACCGGCGACACCATCTCCGGGCTCATCCGTCCGCCGAAGGACGGCGAGCGCTATTTCGCGCTGCTCAAGGTCGGCGAGATCAACTTCGACTCGCCCGACAGCTCCCGCACCAAGGTTCTGTTCGAGAACCTGACGCCGTTTCATCCCACCAAGCGCTTGAAGCTCGAGCGGGGCAACGGTTCCACGGAAGACCTGACGGCCCGGACCATCGACCTGGTCGCGCCGATCGGCAAGGGCCAGCGCGGCCTCATCGTCTCCCCGCCGAAGGCCGGCAAGACGATGCTGCTGCAGAACATCGCCACCGCCATTACCGCCAATCATCCCGAGGTCTACCTCATCGTCCTGCTCATCGACGAGCGGCCGGAGGAAGTGACCGAGATGCAGCGCACCGTGAAAGGTGAGGTGGTCTCGAGCACGTTCGATGAGCCTGCGGCCCGCCACGTGCAGGTCGCTGAAATGGTCATCGAGAAGGCCAAGCGACTGGTCGAGCACAAGAAGGACGTCGTGATCCTGCTCGACTCCATCACGCGCCTGGCGCGCGCCTACAACACCGTTGTGCCCTCATCGGGCAAGGTGCTGACCGGCGGTGTCGATGCCAACGCGCTGCAGCGGCCGAAGCGTTTCTTCGGCGCCGCGCGCAATATCGAGGAAGGCGGCAGTCTCACGATTCTGGCGACCGCCCTGATCGACACCGGCTCGAAGATGGACGACGTGATCTACGAGGAGTTCAAGGGCACCGGCAACAGCGAGATACATCTCGACCGGCGCATCTCGGAGAAGCGCGTGTTCCCTGCGGTCAACATCAACCGCTCCGGCACCCGCAAGGAAGAGCTCATCACCGATCAGGGGGAGCTCGCCAAGATGTGGATCCTGCGCAAGCTGCTGCATCCGATGGACGAGCTTGCCGCCATCGAATTCCTGCTGGACAAGATGAAGGACACCAAGTCCAACAGCGAATTCTTCGAGGCGATGAAGCGCTAGCGGTTTTCTCGGCGCGTCCTCGCGCCGCTATATGTACGGGGTTCGCCGCGAACCCCGTCAAGACCCGCGCGCAGCGCGTTAATGAGTACCCACCAGCCCACCGAGCACCTCGGTGTGGCTGGCGTGCTCGCGCCAGGTGGTGAGTGCCTGCGCCAAGCGCGCCGGCGACATCATGGCGTCCTCCAACAGCTCGAAGTATTCGTTGCGCGCGAGCATGGTTGCCGCCACGGAGGCGCAGTACTCGCTCTCGAGCCAGGACGCTAAACGATCCGATGCAGTGTGAATCGCGATCATCGTCAGTGCTCCTCCCCTTCATCCATACGGGGCAATGCAACGACCATACCAGCACCGTGATTATGCGCCTCACAGCGGCTACGGGCACCGCATGAGGAATTGATTAAGCGCCCATTCAGGCCGGTGGCGCGCTCTGGCCGTGCGGGTGCGCTAAATTTACAAACCGCGCCCGATCGCACGATAGCCGATGTCGCGGCGATACTGCGCCCCACGCCAGTGCACGGCGTCGGCCAGGGCATAGGCGGATTGCTGTGCTTCGGCCACGGTCGCGCCCATGCCCGTGGCGCAGAGCACCCGGCCGCCGCTCACGAGCACCTCTTGGCCGCTCAACCGCGTCCCGGCGTGGAAGATCTTGCCCGGGAGGCTCGCGGCACGATCGAGTCCTGAGATCGCCTCGCCGGCACGGGGAGCATCGGGATAGCCCTCGGCCGCCATCACCACGCCAAGCGCCGCTCGCGGGTCCCAGGTCGCCTGCATCTGGTCCAGCCGACCGTCCAGGGCGGCCTCGCAGAGCGCCGTCAGGTCGGACTGCAGCCGCATCAGGATGGGCTGCGTCTCCGGATCCCCGAAGCGGCAGTTGAATTCCAGTACATTCGGCGTGCCGTCGCGTGCGACCATGACGCCGGCGTAAAGAAACCCGGTGTAGGCCATCCCCTCGGCCGCCAGACCTTGGATCGTGGGCTCAATCACCTCGCGCATGATGCGCGCGTGGATGGCCGGCGTGACCACAGGGGCCGGCGAGTACGCGCCCATGCCGCCGGTGTTGGGACCGCGGTCGCCATCTTCCAGTCGCTTATGATCTTGCGACGTCGCCAGCGGTAGCACGTGCGACCCGTCCGCCATGACGATGAAGCTTGCTTCCTCGCCCTCCAGGAATTCCTCGATCACCACCTCGCGGCCGGCCTCGCCCAGCCGTCCGGACAGCATCGCCTCTGCGGCCGCGATGGCCTCGGCAGCCGTTTGGGCGATCACCACGCCCTTGCCCGCAGCCAGGCCGCTCGCCTTGACCACGATGGGCGTCCGCTGCCGACGCACCGCCTGCGGGTCGAAGCTTTCCCGAGTAACCGTGACCGAGGCCGCGGTTGGAATCCGGTGGCGGCGCAGGAATTCCTTGGCGAACGCCTTGGAGCCCTCGAGCCGCGCCGGAGCTTCCCGTGGTCCGAAGCAACGCAGACCAGCGCGCTCGAAGGCATCGACCAGGCCTGCGACCAGCGGCGCTTCCGGCCCGACGATGGTGAGTGCGACGTCCTCGGTGCGGGCAAGCCGGATCAGGCCGTCGATGTCGGTCGCCTGGACCGATACATTGCGCGCCTTCGGCTCCCGGGCGGTGCCGGCATTGCCCGGCGCCACCAACACCTCGGTGACACGAGGCGAGGCCGCGCATTTCCACATGAGGGCGTGCTCGCGGCCGCCGGAGCCGACGACGAGGACTTTCATCAATGCCGGAAGTGGCGGACGCCGGTGAACACCATGGCCATACCGTGCTCGTCGGCCGCCGCGATGACCTCGGGATCGCGCTTCGATCCGCCGGGTTGGATCACAGCGCGGACTCCGTACCCGGCGGCCACATCGATGTTGTCGCGGAAAGGGGAGTAGGCGTCCGAGGCCATCACCGTTTCCGCGACGGCAAGCTTCTCATCGGCGGCTTTCTGAGCGGCAAGCCGGATCGAGTAGACCCGGCTCATCTGTCCCGCCCCGACGCCCACCGTGCCCCCGTCCCGGGCCAACACGATGGCGTTCGACTTCACGAACTTGCACACGCGCCAGGCGAAGAGGAGATCGGCCAGTTCGCGCTCCGTGGGCTGGCGGCGGGTAACCACTGTCAAGTCGGCAGCGCTTACTCGGGCCGTATCGCGCGTCTGCGCCAGCAATCCGCCGCTGACGCTGCGGTATTCGATCTCATGGGCGGCAACATGGCCGAGATCCCCGACGGCGAGCACGCGGACGTTGGGCTTGCCGGCGAGAGTGCGCAGCGCCTCCGGCGTCACGGTTGGAGCAGCCAGCACCTCGACGAACTGGCGCTCCAGGATGGCGGCCGCGAGCGCCGCGTCGAGCTCCCGGTTGAGCGCGATGATGCCACCGAACGCCGAGGTTGGATCAGTGCGGTAGGCGCGATCGTAAGCCTCGTGCGGCGAGCCGGCCACAGCCACACCACAGGGATTGGCGTGCTTGACGATGACACAAGCCGGCTCCTCGAATTGACGTACGCACTCGATAGCCGTGTCGGCATCGGCGATGTTGTTGAACGAGAGGTCCTTCCCTTGCAGCGCCTGCGCCCCCGCGACGCCCGGCTCGCGGGCCATCGGCTCACGGTAGAGCGCCGCCTGCTGGTGCGGGTTCTCGCCGTAGCGCAGGTCCTGCGCCTTCTCGAAGACGAGCGGCAGCGTCGGCGGGAAACGCTCCACGGCCGATTCCTGCCGGCTAGCGAGATAACTCGCTACCATGGTGTCGTAGCGCGCCGTGTGCGCAAACACCTTGGCGGCGAGGCGCGATCGCGTCGCCGCGGTCGTGCAGCCGTCGTGCGCGGCCAGCTCCGCGAGCACCGCGGGATAGTCGGCCGGATCGACCGCCACGGCCACTGATTCGTGATTCTTCGCGGCCGCCCGCAGCATCGCCGGACCGCCGATGTCGATGTTCTCGATCGCCTCGGCATGGCGGCAGTTCGGCCGCGAGACCGTCTCCGCGAAAGGATAGAGATTCACCACGAGCAGATCTATCGGCTGGATGCCGTGCAGCGCCATGACCTGATCATCGACGCCGCGTCGGCCGAGCAGGCCACCGTGGATCTTCGGATGCAGTGTTTTGACACGGCCGGCCATGATCTCGGGGAATCCCGTGTAGGCCGACACCTCGCGCACGCCGAGGCCACTGCCCGCGAGCAGGCTGGCCGTGCCTCCGGTGGAGAGGATTTCGATCTCGCGCGCCGCCAACGCGCGCGCGAGCTCCACCACACCGGTCTTGTCGGAGACGGACAGCAACGCCCGCCGTACGGGCAACATCTTCGCAGTCAATGGGAGAGGCCGAGCTGCTTGAGCTTTTTGCGCAGAGTGGCGCGATTGATGCCGAGGATGCCGGCCGCCCGGCTCTGGTTGCCCTCCGCGTAGTCGAGCACTACGCGAAAGAGCGGCTCCTCGACCTCGCGCAGCACCAGGTCGTAGAGATCCGCCGGCCGGGAGCCGTTGAGGCTCGTGAAGTAATCGCTCAGGGCGCGCTCCGCGTGGCTGCGTAACGGCAGCAGCGGTCGTTGCGGCAGCAGATCGTTCAGTGTGCGCCCGTGCCCGTTGAACCTGGCGCCAGAGGCGTCCCGCTGCCGACCCCTCTTTCTTTCTGTCATATGTGCCTCTCCGCGAAGCGGCAAATCATATCACGCGTAATCGCGGCTACTAAGGTCCGTGCGCACATGCGATCCCGCCGCTTTGCTGTCGCAGGCAAGCGTCGATTTCAAAGCCCACCGCCTGTGGTCCCGGATCCACGAACACCATCGTCGCATCCACGCGACCGCCGGCGGCCAGTAACGAGCCTGGCGCGGCGGATGTGGGCAGATAGTCGCCGGGCGGTACGTCGCGTGCGGCAATGCGATTGCCGAACCTGTCCTGCAACGTCACTCTCAAGAGCGGCATTGGCTGTGAGCGGCTCGCGGAATTCTTGACGCTTGCGTGCACGACGATCTCACCTGCTGCCGCTCCAGTAACAGATGCGCCAAGCTGACGCACGTCATACGCGTGGATGTTCCAGCGCGGAGCAAGCTTCACACCGAGCGCGGAGTACACGACGCTCAAAGGCCCCAGCAGTGAAGGGTTGGCCGCCAAGGCGTCGCGGTAATGATTGACGATTTGCAGCGCAAGAGCGATCGTCAGCGCGCCGGCACCGAGCATCCAGGCAAGTCCCGCGCGCGGGCGACGCGTCACGAGCTCGAAGGCGCTCTCGGGCGGTTCCTGCGCGGTGTTGGTCTGCTGCGCTTCCGGAGCTTCCACGGGAGGAGATGGCTCCGGCGCCGATGGCTCCGGGGCTGCCGGCAAGGGCGCGAGGGACACCGGCTGAGCAACCGCTTCCGCGACGACGGTCGCGGGGGGCACAGGCTGGCTCGCGTCCGGGACGAGGGCGGTAGGCCCCAGCTCCTCTACTTGTATTTCTTCTATTTCGCTCGAGGTGCTCTCGGCAGCTGCGGCAGGCGCCGCCGGAGGACGGGCGCCCGTTACGAGGACACTACCGCTGTCTAGCTCGATCTCAATCTCGCCGGTATCGTGAGCACCGGATGTCGATGCGGACGGTTGCAGAGGGGCGAGTGCCTCCATCGGCGATTGCACCGACGCCTCCACCGGCGTCTGCGAAGCCGCGGCGTCGAGCGACTCCGGCGCGGCGGCGGGCCGCTCCTCCGACAGCCGTGCCAGGGCGTTGAATACGTTCAGACATCGCCCGCAGCGGACATAGCCCTGCGCGATACGCAGATCCGCCGCCGTGACGACCAGGGTCAGGGCGCATTTGGGGCAAACCGTGAACATTCAGTCGTGCCGCCGTCCCCGGAGACAGACCCAACTCTCGCGAACCCGGAAAGTGCGCATATCAAACCACTTGCCATAGGCGAGCTCCACCTCGGGCACATCCTGCTCCATCAGCCCCGATAGCACCAGGGCGCCCGCAGGGCGCAGGATCTCGGCGAAACGGGGCGCGAGCTGCACCAGCGGGCCGGAGAGGATGTTCGCGAGCAGCAGGTCCGCGCCTCGCGGAATCGCTGCCGCGGAGTCGCAGAGGCGCACCCGATCGCTCAGGTGGTTGGCACTCGCATTGTCGCGCGTCGCTATCAGGGCCTGAGGATCGATGTCGAAGCAGCTCGCGGACCGCGCGCCGAGCCGCAGCGCCGCCAGCGCCAACACGCCGGAGCCGCAGCCGAAGTCGACCACCGCGCCGTCCCGGGGTGGATGAGCATCGAGCCATTCGAGACAGAGCGCCGTCGTCGGATGAGTGCCGGTGCCGAAGGCGAGCCCCGGGTCCATGACCACGACCGCGGCCCCCGGCTCATCGACCCGCTCGTGCCGCGGGCACACCCACAACTGTCGGCCGAAGCGCATCGCATGGAAGTCGCGCAGCCATTCGCGCTCCCAGGCCCGGTCGGCTACCGCGCGCGCGCGCAGCTGCGCCGGATCTACGCCGAGCGAGCGACTCAATGCGCGCACGACCGCATCACGATCCGTTTCCGGTGGGAAGAGGGCTGCGAGGCGCACTGCCGGCCAGAGCCGGAATTCTCCCGGCGCCGGCTCGAGCACCGGCGAACTCTCACGATCATCCGCATCCACGAAAGTGACGGCGATCGCCCCGCAGCAGAGGCAGGCGGCCTCGGCGTCGTCGGCCGCGAGCCGCCCGAGATCCAGACTGACCTCGAGGAAGATGCGCGAAATACGCTTACCTCAGCCCCAGGCGCCTTTCCAGGTAGTGGATGTCGGTGCCGCCCTTCTGGAAAGCCGCGTGGTTGCAGATCTCCTGATGCAGCGGCACATTGGTCTTGATGCCTTCGATCACCATCTCTGCGAGCGCATTCTTCATGCGTGCGATGGCCGTCTCGCGCGTGTCGCCGTGGGCAATGACCTTGCCGATGAGCGAATCATAGTTGGGCGGCACGTGATAGCCGGAATAGATGTGGCTGTCGACGCGGATGCCCGGGCCGCCAGGCGCATGCCATAGGCGGATCGGCCCGGGGGAGGGCATGAAGGTCTTGGGATCCTCGGCATTGATGCGGCACTCCATGGCATGGCCGCGGATCTGCACGTCGCTCTGCACGTAAGGCAGCCGCTCGCCCGCCGCAACGAGAAGCTGCGCCTTGACGAGGTCGATGCCGGTGACGAGCTCGGTGACGGGATGCTCGACCTGAATGCGCGTGTTCATCTCGATGAAATAGAACTCGCTATCCTGATACAAAAACTCCAGCGTGCCGGCGCTGCGATAGCCCACCGCGCGGCAGGCCTCCACACAGCGCTCGCCCATGATCCGCCGCTGCCGTGCGTTGATGCCCGGCGCGGGAGCTTCCTCCAACACTTTCTGGTGCCGGCGCTGCATGGAGCAATCGCGCTCGCCAAGGTGGATGACGTTGCCGTGATCGTCCGCCAGCACTTGGAACTCGATGTGCCGCGGCCGCTCCAGAAACTTCTCCATGTACACCTGGTCATTGCCGAAGGCCGCGCGGGCCTCCGCCCGGGTGATGCCGACGGAGTTGAGGAGCGATGCCTCGCTGTGCACCACGCGCATGCCGCGGCCGCCGCCACCGCCCGAGGCTTTGATGATCACCGGATAACCGATGTCCCGGGCGATGCGCAGATTTTCCTCCGCATCGTCGCCCAACGGGCCGTCCGAGCCCGGCACGCACGGCACGCCATGACTCTTCATCACACGGATCGCCGACACCTTGTCACCCATGGTGCGGATGGTCTCGGCCCGGGGACCTACGAAGACAAAGCCGCTGTTCTCGACGCGCTCGGCGAAATCCGCGTTCTCCGACAGGAAGCCGTAGCCGGGATGGATGGCGACGGAGTCCGTCACCTCCGCGGCGCTGATGATTGCGGGCATGTTGAGATAACTACCCGCCGAGGGTGGCGGCCCGATGCATACGGACTCATCCGAAAGCAGCACGTGCTTCAGGCTGTAATCGGCGGTGGAATGCACCGCCACCGTCTTGATGCCGAGCTCGCGGCAGGCGCGCAGGATGCGCAGAGCAATCTCGCCGCGATTGGCGATGACGACCTTCTCCAGCATGATTGCGCCGCGCTTATTCGACCACGAAGAGGGGTTGGCCGAACTCGACCGGGTCGCCGTTGCGCGCCATGATGGACGTGATGCGGCCCGCACGATCGGCCTCGATCTGGTTCATCATCTTCATGGCCTCGATGATGCAGAGCACCTGTCCGACCTTTACCTCGTCACCGATCTCGACGAAGGCCTTGGCGCCCGGCGAGGGGCTGGCATAGAACGTGCCGACCATGGGAGCCGTGATGACGTGCTCGTTGGGCTTGGGTTTCGGGGTGCCTTCGCTGGCGCTCTGACCGGACGCCTCGGCCGGGGCCGCGAGTGGCATCGGCGGGGCGCCGCGGTTTGGGTCCCATGCCGGGTGGCCCGGCCCGAACCAAGCCTGCGGCATCATCGGCTGCACCAAGGGGCCGCCGGCCGGCATGCGGCTGATCCGCACCGCCTCTTCACCTTCCTTGATCTCGATCTCTGCGATGCCGGATTCCTCCAGCAACTCGATCAGTTTCTTGATTTTTCGAATGTCCATGCCGGGAATGCTCCCCCTGGTCTGTTGTTGGATAGGGCCGCGGCGTCTCAGGACGAGGCGAGATGCCGACAGGCCGCCCGGACCGCGAGCTCGTAGCCCAGCGCGCCGAAGCCCGAGATCACTCCGATGGCAATGTCGGAGAAGTAGGACCTGCGCCTGAACTCCTCGCGCGCCTGCGGGTTGGAGAGGTGCACCTCGATCATCGGCAACCGCGCCCCGAGCACCGCGTCGCGTAGCGCGATGCTGGTGTGGGTGAAGGCGCCGGGATTGAAGATCAGCACCCCGATCTTCTCGGCGGCGCTCTGCTGGATGCGGGCGATGAGCTCGTGCTCCGCATTGCTCTGAAAGCAGAGAAGCTCCCGGCCATCCTCGCGGGCAAGCTGCACCGCCCGTCGCTCGATGGCCTCGAGGGTCTCCGCGCCGTAGATCCCGGGCTCCCGGGTTCCGAGCAGATTCAGGTTCGGGCCGTTGAGCAACAGCAGTCGGGTCATTCGGAACAGGCAACGCGCGCTCGAATCAAGCGACGCGCCGGAATTTACCCTAATTCCAAGGAAATGGGTGATTTTTGCGGCGAATGCCGCGAAACGAGCGTCGCGACGATCAGAGCCTCGCGGCCGGAGACTGCGGCGCGCGCGCCACCGCCAGCCTGGCCATCCCGTCCGAAATCTCCTGTCGCGCGGTGGCAAGGTCGATCCGACCCCGGTCGAGATCGTCCATGCGGCTCAGGATCAGCGCGGCCTGGTCCGGGCGCAGCTTCCCGATCTTGAGCGTGACAATGCGTCCCCGCGCATCGACGAATACCGAGAACGGGAAGACCGCCTCCATGCCGAGCGCCTGCACCGCCTCGAGCCCTGGGCGCTCACCGATCAGCAAAGGATATGGGATGGCGGCGTGGCGGGCGTACTCGAGCACCGCCGCGCGGGAGTCCACGGCGACGCCGATGACCTGCAGCCCCTCCGCGGCGCGCTGCACGCTCAAACGCTCGAGGAGCGGAATCTCCTCCCGGCACGGCGCACACCAGGGCGCCCAGAAGTTCACCAGTAACGGTCGACCCTTCCAATCGGAAAGGCGGCGCGTCACCCCCAGGCGGTCTTGAAAGGCGATGCCCGGCAGGGCGTCCGGAATGGGATGGGTCGGCGGCGCTCCGGCTTCGGAGGTCATCGTACGGGAAGAGGTGGAATGCACGGTTCCCGCCGCGGTTGTGTCTGGCGCCGGACTCGCTACCGACCCCGTCACTGTCGGCAAGGTTCCCGACCTCGCCAGGTACCCGCGGGCGAGGAACCCCGCCACTCCCGCGGCCACGATGACCACCGCTGCCGGAAGCGCCCGAGTCAGCAGGATGCGCATCGATCAAGAGGCGGGCTGCGAGGCGAAGGCGGCGCGGGCGGCCGCGGCGAATTCGGCTCCCTTCATGTAACCGACCACCCGGTAGCGTGAGCGCTCGTGGCCATCGCGACCGTAGAAGGCGATGGTCGGCGGCCCATAGATTCCGAAGCGCTGCAGCAAAGCACGGTCATCAGCATCGTTGGTGGTGACATCGGCTCGTAGTAAGACCGTGCCTGCCAGCGCTCGCTGAACCACCGGGTCGAGAAATGTGGTGGCCTCCATCTCTTTGCAGGAGGTGCACCAGTCGGCATAGAAGTCGACCATGACCGGCCGCCCCGCGCTCGAGGCCTGCGCAACTTGACGGTCGAGATCCGCGACCGTGCGCACCGGCGAGAAGTCCAGGGATCGTTGTGTGCCGGCCCATGCCGGGATGGGTGACAGCGGATTGGTGCCCCCGAGGGCGGCTCCCGTGACGAGCGCGAGCCCATACAGTCCGGCGACCAGGCCGCCGAGCCTGAGCGTCCAGCGTGCTACCCGGGCGTTCCGTGTGCCGACGAAAAGCACCGCGGCCGCGGTGCCCACGGGCACGGCCCACAGTGCCAGAGTTACGCGCGCCGGCAGCACGCGGCCGAGCATCCAAACGGCCACGCCGAGCATCACGGCGCCGAAGAGCCGCTTGATGGTGTCCATCCAGGCTCCGGACTTCGGCAACAGCTTGCCCGCCGAGGTGCCGATGATCAGAAGCGGCGTGCCGGTGCCGATGGACATGGCGAACAACGCTGCGGCGCCTCGAGCCACCTGACCCGTCTGGCTGATCACGGCCAGGGCAGCCACCAGCGCCGGACCCACGCACGTCGTGACGAGGAGCGCCGAGAGAGCCCCCATGATCGCCACGCCGCCAAGTGTTCCGGCGGTCTGCCGGCTACTGAGATTCGCGATCCGTGTCTGCAGGGCGGCCGGGATCTGCACTGTGAACAGTCCCAGCATCGACAACGCCATGGCCACAAACAGCGCGGCAAAGGTCGTGACCATCCAAGGCTGCTCGAAGGCTGCGGCAGGCGCCTGCCCACCTAACGCCGCGAACGCCGTGCCGGCTATCGTGTAGGTGAGAGCCATGCCCAGAACGTAGGTCAGCGACAGCACGAAGGCGCGCCCCGTGGTCACCTTACGACCCTGACCGACAATGATGGCGGACAGGATGGGAATGGTCGGGTAAACGCAGCCGGTGAAGGCCAGGAGGAGGCCGGCACCATAGAATGCGGCAATCATCGCCAGCAGGCTGCCGGAGCGAGCAGCGCTCGCGTACCCCTGCTGATCGGACAGGGCGCTGTTCGCGGCACTGTTGGAGGTGTCGCTGGCCGAGCTCCCGGCGCCAGGTGCCGCCGAGCCCGTGGGCGGCAACGCCACCGCGAGAGTCTTGGTGATCGGGGGGTAGCAGAGCCCGGCGTCCGCGCAGCCCTGATAAGTCACTTGCAGCGATAGAGTGCGCGTCTGGCCGGCGGTCCCGCCCGGTACGGGCACCGTACCGCTGACGGCGTTGCGGTAGATCTCTTCGCGGCCGAAATAGGGGTCGATCTTGATCTGGCCGGTCGGGAGCTGCAGCGCCCCGAGCGTAACTCCGTCGCCGGCAGTCACCTTGAGGCGGCTGCGGTAGAGGTAGTAGCCGGCGCGGATCCACCAATCGAGCCGGATCGCATCGGCACCGGCTGCGGTGGCCCCCACGTGGAAGACCTGATCCGCCGGCAGGAACTTGGGCTGAGCAGGCAGCGCGCTCCCCGCCACGCTCGAGGTGGCTGCAGCGCTCGGGTCCTTCAGGGCGGCGACTGTGGCGGCTGTGCCAGGCTGCGCCTGAGGGGCCGCATGGAGGCCGCCGGCAGCGCCCACGAGCAGCACGGCGACGCCGATCCGAGCCAGTATCGGGCTCATCTGCCTACCGCCTCGCCCAGCCAGGCGAGATAGTCGGCGGACCCTCGAGTCGCCGGCAGGGCGATGATCTCCGGGACATCGTACGGATGGAGGGACTTCAGGCGCATCTCGAGCTCCAAGTACCGGATACTGAGCGTTTTGATGACCAGCAGCACTTCCGGCTCATCCTGAATGGCGCCCTGCCAGCGGTAGGTCGAGTGTACCGCCCCGATCCGGGTCACGCAGGCGGCAAGTCCCGATTCCACCAGCTCGCGGGCGATCCTCGCGGCAGCGGCGTCATCAGGGCAGGTGGTCAGTACCACCAAGGGCTCGCTCGGTTTCGCGGGGGGAGTCACTTCGGGGTCGAGGCAGGGCGCGGGGCGGCACGATCATAATCCGCCGCGCGAAAATTCTCCCCCCGCCGGGGCTTGAAATTCGACCTTCCCAGCCTATCATTAGCAGCCACGTGGGGAGAGTGCTAATACCTCCCACGCCCATTTTCCATCAAACAGCATCCTAGGAGCGTCCCCCATGAAGATTCGTCCTCTTCATGATCGCGTCGTCGTCAAGCGCCTGGAAGAGGAGCGTACCTCTCCCGGTGGCATCGTCATTCCCGACACTGCGGCTGAGAAGCCGGTGCAGGGAAAGATCGTCGCGGTCGGTAACGGCAAGATTCTCGAAGACGGCAAGATCCGTCCGCTCGACGTCAAGGTCGGCGACAAGATCCTCTTCGGCAAGTACAGCGGCACGGAAGTCAAGGTCGACGGCGACGAGCTGGTCGTGATGCGCGAAGAGGACGTCATGGCCGTGATCGAGAGCAAGTAAGCGAGGAACAAGACAATGGCAGCCAAAGAAGTCAGATTCAGCGATGACGCCCGTCAGCGGATGCTCCGCGGCGTCAACGTTCTCGCCAACGCCGTCAAGGCGACTCTCGGCCCCAAGGGCCGCAATGCCGTGCTCGAGAAGAGCTTCGGCGCCCCCACCATCACCAAGGACGGCGTCTCCGTCGCCAAGGAAATCGAGCTGAAGGACAAGTTCGAGAACATGGGCGCGCAGATGGTGAAGGAAGTCGCGTCACACACCTCCGACGAGGCTGGTGACGGCACCACGACTGCGACGGTGCTTGCGCAGGCGATCATTCGCGAGGGCCTGAAGGCCGTCTCCGCGGGCCGTAATCCGATGGACATCAAGCGCGGCATCGACAAGGGTGTGATCACCGCCGTCGAGGAGCTGAAGAAGATCTCCAAGCCCTCCAAGGACTCGAAGTCGATCGCCCAGGTCGGCACGATCTCAGCCAACGGCGACGAATCGATCGGCAAGACCATTGCCGATGCGATGGACAAGGTCGGCCGGGAAGGCGTGATCACCGTCGAGGAAGGCTCGGGCCTCGACAACGAGCTCGAGGTGGTCGAGGGCATGCAATTCGACCGCGGCTATCTGTCGCCGTACTTCATCAACAATCAGCAGAGCCAGACCGCGGAGCTCGAGAAGCCCCTCATCCTGCTGGTCGACAAGAAGATCTCCAACATCCGCGAGCTGCTGCCGCTGCTCGAGGGCGTCGCCAAGTCCGGCCGGCCGCTGCTGGTCGTCGCCGAGGACGTCGAGGGCGAGGCGCTCGCCACGCTGGTGGTCAACAACATTCGCGGCATCCTCAAGGTGGCATCCGTCAAGGCGCCGGGCTTCGGCGACCGCCGCAAGGCCATGCTGCAGGACATCGCCGTCCTCACCGGCGGCACCGTGATCTCCGACGAGGTCGGCCTGTCGCTCGAGAAGGCGACAGTGAATGACCTTGGCGAGGCAAAGAAGGTCGTGGTGGAGAAGGAGAACACCACCGTCATCGACGGCCACGGCAAACAGGCCGACATCAAGGCCCGCATCGAGTCGATCCGCCAGCAGGCCGAGGAGGCCACTTCCGACTACGACAAGGAGAAGCTGCAGGAGCGCGTCGCGAAGCTCTCCGGCGGTGTCGCCCTCATCAAGGTTGGCGCCGCCACCGAGATCGAGATGAAGGAGAAGAAGGCCCGCGTCGAGGATGCGCTGCACGCGACCCGTGCGGCCGTGGAGGAAGGCGTGGTGCCGGGCGGCGGTGTCGCCCTGATCCGCGCTCTGAAGGCGCTCGACAAGCTCGAGGGCGCGAACGAGGACCAGACGGTCGGAATTCGCATTCTCGCGCGCTCGATCGAGGAGCCGTTGCGGCAGATCGTGGAGAACGCCGGCGAAGACGCCGCCGTGATTCTCAACAAGGTCAGGGAAGGCAAGGGCACGTTCGGTTACAACGCCGCCACCGGTGAGTTCGGCGATCTGATCGAGCAGGGCATTCTCGATCCGACCAAGGTTACGCGCCTGGCGCTGCAGAACGCGGCGTCCGTGGCGGGTCTGCTGCTGACGACAGAGGTCATGGTTGCCGAGGCACCGAAGGACGAGGAGCACAGCCATGGCGGGATGCCGCCGGGCGGCATGGGCGGAATGGACATGTAACGGAGCTGTCTCCCGAAGCCCCGTAGGGGCGTAGGGAGACCCCTCTAAAGAGGTATCGATAATTTTCAGATGAGCCGATAACCTGTCGGCACTGGTTAGGGATGGCGCCCGACCCCAAAGCGGGTGGCCGTCCTGAAAGACGCGGAGCAAGACCCCCTATTCCGCGCAATCTTAAAGGCCCGCTCACGCGGGCCTTTTTTTTGTGTCTTTTTTCTGCGTCCCTGCTTGCGCAAATCGCTCCCGGCGATTTGCGCGGGCTGCCCGTGTGGCTTTTTTCACCCTGCTTATTGGTTTGCTTTCGAACGGCGCATAATCAGAGGCGGCGCGAGGTTGCGGGAGAATCCCATGACAATATTTTGTAAGCGTGTCGTTGGTGCAACAGCGGTCGTGGGTGTCGTTTTCGGGCTGGCAGGATTGGCGGTGGCGCAGTCGACTAATCCTGGGACGGCGGCGCAGGCGTCGGCGGGCGGGCGCGTGCTCGCCAAGGGGCCGGGGTATAGCATCGTCGCGACGTCACCCAGCGCGGGCAACCAAGCGGGGCAGGCGGCGGTCACGGATGCTCCGCTCGAGACACTCCATGAGCCGATCGTGTGTCAGGGGGATCGCGTGTTGAGCATCGACAACCGGAACATCCGTTTCCAGGGTAACGCCATCACCGCCGAGGACGGCTGCGAGCTCCACATCATCAACAGCCGCATCAGTGCGAGCGGGATCGCCATTCGCGCGCGCAATGCCAGCGTGCACATCGAGAACAGCGAGATCGAGGGCCGCAAGGCGTCCATAGATGCCACCGGCGGGGCGCAGATCTACGCCGAGACCTCGACGTTCAAAGGTGCGGCCCGCCGCCTGGGTGAAGCCGTGATCCACGACCTCGGCAACAACGCCTGGGACTGAGCGCGGGTGCCGGGATTCGCTGACCGCCTGGCCATCAGCGCGGAGCTGCGGGCGTGTTTGCAGCGGCAGTTGGACGCTCTCGAGTCCGTCTCGCCGGGCCGACTGGCGTCGCTGCCGGCCGCCGTTCGCGATTCCCTTCCACTCGTTTTCGCGAGCAGTGATTTCGTCGCGCAGGCGTGCGTGACCGACGCTGAGCTGCTGGGCGATCTGACTGGCCGGTACGGCTTGACCGTCCGCTCGGCGCCTGGCGACCCTGCCGACCGCGCGCCGTCCGCGGGCGCCGGCTCCGATACGGACATGCTCTCGGCCCTGCGACGCTGGCGACGGCGAGAGATGGTACGGATCGCCTGGCGGGCACTGGCGGGTTGGGCGGAAGTCGAGGAAACGCTCGCCGATCTTTCCGACTTCGCCGACGCGGCCATCCGGGTATCGATCGAGCACGCCCGGCAAGCCCTCACGGTCCGATACGGCGAGCCGCGCTCCGCCGCGGGCGTGGTGCAGCCGCTGGTGGTCGTCGCGATGGGCAAGCTCGGCGGCCGTGAGCTCAATTTTTCGTCCGATGTCGACCTGGTGCTGCTCTTTCCGGAGCATGGTGATACCAGCGGCCCGCGGGTGATCGCCAACGAGGAGCTCTTCACTCGTCTCGGTCAGGGTCTGATCCGGCTGTTGGAGACCGCGACCGACGACGGCTTCGCCCTGCGGGTCGACATGCGGCTGCGTCCTTTCGGCGACAGCGGCCCGCTGGTCGCAAGCTTCGCCTCGCTGGAAGATTATCTGCCGCTGCACGGCCGGGACTGGGAGCGCTACGCCTATGTGAAGGCGCGGCCCATCACCGCGGCCGACCGCTATGCCGAGATCCGCGCCTCGGCGCTCGATCCGTTCGTCTACCGTCGCTATCTCGATTACGGCGTGTTCGAGAGCCTGCGGGAGATGAAGGCCCTCATCGAGCGCGAGGTCGAGCGGCGCGAGCTCGCCGGCCACATCAAGCTGGGTCCGGGTGGCATTCGCGAGATCGAGTTCATCGTGCAGGCGTTCCAGCTCATCCGCGGCGGCCGCGAGCGGCGGCTGCAGACGACTTCGCTCCTCACGGCGCTGACTACGCTCGGTGAGCTGCGGCTCATGCCTGAAACGGCCGTCGCGGAGCTGCGGGCCGCGTATCTGTACCTGCGGCGACTGGAGAACAGCCTGCAAATGCTCGCCGACGGCCAGGTGCACCAGCTTCCCGGCGATGAGCTTTCGCAGCAGCGGATCGCGCTTGCCATGGGTGCCGCGGATTGGGACGCGCTGCTCGCGGAGCTCGGCGCGCATCGGGCGAACGTCAGCAGTCATTTTAACCGCTTCGTCTTCGGGACCGCGGACCGCGCGGCTCCGTCGGTCACGATCGATCTCGGCCGTCAGTGGGACGACGACGCGGAAAGCGCGGTGCTGTCGGAGTCACTCGGCCGCGCCGGATTCGCGGAACCGGCGCAGGCGCTGCAGATGCTCTTGGCGCTACGCGCCTCGGCGCTGGTGCGCAAGCTCGATGAGCCTGGGCGACGGCGGCTGCAGGCACTGTTGCCGCCCCTGCTGGCCGACATTGGCGCCGCCTCGCTGGCAGGCGCGGTGCAGCTCGCCGTGCTGCGCCGGATCATTTCCATTCTCGAGGCCACTGGCAAGCGCTCCGCGTATTTCGTGCTGTTGCGCGATAGTCAGCCGGCGCGCGCGCGCCTCATCGAGATCTGCCGCCACGGCGAGTTCCTGGTCCGCCAGATCGCCTCCTACCCACTGCTGCTGGATGAGCTCGTGGACGAGCGGCTGCTATCGGAGCTGCCTGACCGGCAGGCGCTGGTGCGCGAGTTGCAGGCCGCGATGGAACAGCTTCGCGACGAGGATCCGGAGCGGCAGGTCGAAGCGCTCTGCCACTTTCAACGCGCCGCGGTCTTCCGGATCGCGGTGGCGGATCTCACCGGTCGGCTGCCGGTCATGCGCGTCAGCGACCGGCTCACGGACATCGCGGAGCTCATTCTCGGGCGCGCGGTCGATCTCGCCTGGCGCCAGATCACGGCGCAATTCGGCGTGCCGCATTGCGGCGAGGGTGGGCAGCGCCGACCCGTGAGCCTCTGCGCCGTGGGCTACGGCAAGCTCGGCGGCCTGGAGCTGGGCTACGCATCCGATCTCGACCTCGTCTTCCTGCACGATTCCCGCGGCGAGCGTCAGGAGACCGATGGCGCAGCACGGCCCATCGACAATCAGCTCTTTTTCGTGCGCCTGACACAGCGCCTGGTGCACCTGCTCACCGTGCACTCGGCGGCGGGCCGGCTCTATGAGGTGGATGTGCGGCTGCGGCCGAGTGGCAAGGGCGGCATGCTGGTGACGCAGATCGATGCCTTCGCCGAGTATCAGCGGCGCGAGGCCTGGACCTGGGAGCACCAGGCGCTGCTGCACGCACGCGCGGTGGCGGGCGCGTCGGCGCTGTGCGCGGAATTCGAGCGCACCCGTATGGATGTGCTGCGCCATGCGGTGCGGCGCCAAAGTCTGCGGGACGAGGTGCGCGCGATGCGCGAGCGCATGCGACGGGAGCTTTCGCAGCGCACTGACGGCGAGCTGGATCTCAAACAGGACGCCGGTGGCATCGCCGACATCGAGTTCCTCGCCCAGTACTGGGCGCTCAAATGGGCCCGTGACTATCCGCCCGTGGCCCTGTTTTCCGACACCATCCGGCAGCTCGAGTCGGTCGCCTCCGCCGATCTCGTGCCGCAAGCGACCGTCGATGTCCTGACGGCGGCTTACCGCGCCTACCGCACCCGGATGCACCACCTGTCGCTCGCTGGCGAGCCCGGTCTGCTCGCGGCGCCGGAGTTCGTTGCCGAGCGGGCGGCGATCACTACACTATGGGATGAGGTGATGGTGCGGACTGAAACGGTATAATGCCGCCATGGCCGCGCAACCCAAAATACTGATCCAGCCGAACGCGCAGAACCAGTACGAGGTCGCCTCCGAGGATCTGCCGCTCTCGTGCCCGATGCCGCAGATGTATCTGTGGAACTCCCATCCTCGAGTGTATCTGCCGATCGAGAATACCGGCTGGGCCAAGTGTCCCTACTGCGGCGCGGAGTATACGTTGCATCGTTGAGCTCTCACGCCTCCAGCAGAGAGGCGACGAGATGCATGAGCTTCTGCAGTGCGCCGCGATTGCGCTCGACGGCGGCACGACCGCGCTCCCCCATCTCCATGCGCAGTGTCTGATCGGAGAGCAGCTCGGTGACTCGCGAGCCGAGCTCCGCGCCGTTGCGTACGATCTTTGCGGCGCCGCACTCGAGCAGCAGTCGCGCCACATCCGCGCCGTTGGAATTGTTGGGTCCGGTCAGGATGGGGAGTCCGAGCGCGGCGGGCTCCAACAGGTTGTGGCCGCCGATGGGGGCGAGACTGCCGCCGACGAAAGCCACGTCGGCCGCCGCATAGAAATAGAGCAGCTCGCCAAGCGTGTCGAGCAGCAGCACGCGCGGGCTCTCTGCGGCCACAGCCGGCGCGGATGATTGCGAGCGTCGCGCGAAGGCGATCCCTTGCCGCTCGAGCCATGCGGCCACGTCGTCGAAGCGGTTCGGGTGACGTGGAGCGAGCACCAGCAGCGCCCCGGAATGGGTGGCGCCGACTTGCCGCTGCGCCGCGAGGACAGCCTCCTCCTCCGGCCCGCCATGGGTACTGCCCGCCACCCAAACGGCACGGCTGGGCGCGTACTGCTCGCGCAGCGCCCGGCTGCGCTCGCCGATGTCAGGCGGTAGCGTCAGATCGAATTTCAGATTCCCGGTGACGTGCGTGCGCTCCGCCGCTGCGCCTAGAGCCCGGAAGCGCTCGGCGTCTCCCTCGCCCTGCGCGGCGACTACCACGCCTCCCGACACGGTCTCCCTGAATAGGGCGCCGAGACGCCGATAGCGATCAATCGAGCGGCGCGACAGCCGGGCGCTGGCGATGATCAGTGGTATGCGGCGGCGGCGGCATTGGCGATAAAGGTTCGGCCAGAGCTCGGTCTCCATGATGACCGCGAGCAGCGGACGGGCGCGATCGAGAAAGCGGCGTACGGATCCAGGCAGGTCGAACGGCAGAAAGCGCACCTCGGCTGCCCCGCCAAAGAGCGCACGGGCGCGGGCCGCACCAGTAGGGGTGAATGTGGTCACCAGCAGCGGCGTCTGCGGATACTCATTCCGCAGCGCGATGACGAGCGCCGCGGCCGCCTGCACTTCGCCGACGGATACCGCGTGCACCCAGATAGTCGGTTGCGCCAGGGGTGACCCCAGTCCGAATCGCTCAGCGAAATTGCGCCAATAACCGCGGTCCCTCAGGCCGCGGGCAGCGAGCATCAGCGAGATCAGAGGGGCCGCCAGATACACCGCCAAGAGGTAAAGCAGGCGCATGGCGCTGGCTCGCGGTCAGCCGGCCGCCGGTTCGCGGGCCGTGGCGGACTGCCAATAGCCGTTGAGCAGCCCGTGCCAGTCCGCCTCGGAGAAGCGTTCGGCGGGCAATCCGTACGTGACCTTCTCCAGGGAGCGCCGCAGGCGCACCAGATTGGCGTCGCGCCACAGACCGGGCCGCCGCAGCTCACAGCGGTCGAAGTCGACCAGGTAGACGGTGTCCTCGCTGAGCAGCACGTTGCGTGCGTTGAGATCGGCATGGCAGACGCCGAAGTCATGAAAGCGTCGGACGCAGCGCCCGATCGAGATCCAGGTGACGATGGACAGCGCGCCCAGAGCCAGACACTCGGCGAGCGAGCCGACGGTCGTCAATCGCTCGGTGATGAGGTCGCCACGGTAGGTGCGACCCTGACGGAGATAGCGGGCGCCGATCGGCGCCGGCACGGGCAGCCCGGCGCGATGCAAGCGGTACATGATCGACCACTCCGCGAACGGCCGCGTCTGGTCCTCACCGTGCCAGATGTACTGGTCGGGAGAGAGCAGGGAGATCAGGCCGCCGCGATGATAGTGACGCAACACCAGGCGGCGATCGCGGGTGCGCACGAAATGTGTGGTGCCTCGACCGTGCACCGCGGCGCCGTCGAGCTCGTTCCGCGAGCCCCAGTAGCGCGGGTCGAACCAGGCGGCGGTCAAATTGCGGGCCCTGGAGGCGTCGTATAGCATGGCGCCTCCTTCGATGACACCCTGCTTGACCTCGGACCCGAGCGGCCAGCGCCCGCTCACCGGATACTCTCCGTGAAGTTGCCGCTCGACGGACCGCCTCGCACTGTCTGCATATTGAGACTCTCGTCGCTCGGCGACACGTGCCACGTCGTCCCGATGATTCGGGCGCTGCAGCGCTCGTGGCCACAGACGAAGCTGACATGGATCATCGGCAAGGCGGAGTCGCGTCTGATGGATCTCATCGATGGCGTGGAGTTTATCACCGTGGACAAGCGGGCCGGCCTCGCGGCGCGTCGCGATCTTCACGGCCGCCTGGGAGGAAGGCGCTTCGACGTGCTGCTGCACATGCAGCTGTCGCTGCGCGCGAGTCTAGTCTCGAGCGCAGTGCGGGCGCCCATCCGCATTGGGTTCGATCGCGCCCGCGCGCGCGAGCTGCAGTGGCTCTTCACCAATGCGCGCATTGCGCCGCGTACCCGCGAGCACGTCCTCGACAGCTTCTTCGGGTTTCTGGAGGCGGTCGGCATCCACGACCGCACTCTACGCTGGGACGTCCCGCTGACAGCCGAAGCGCTCGAGTACGCCCAGACCCTGATTCCGGATGCCCGGCCGACGCTGGTCATCAGTCCTTGCTCCAGTCACTCGCGACGCAACTGGCGCGCGGAGGCTTACGCGGCCGTGGCAGACCATGCCGTGCGGCGTCATGGAATGCGTGTGATTCTGGCAGGCGGACCCACGGCGATCGAGCGCGATGTCGGAGCCGCGATCGAGCAGTCGGCGCACGTGCCCGTCATGAACCAGATCGGGTGCGACACGCTGCCGCAGATGCTGGCGCTGCTTTCGCGGGCCACCGCCCTGCTGTCACCGGACTCCGGCCCTGCCCATATGGCAACCATGGTGGACACGCCGGTAATCGGCCTCTACGCGGCCACGAATCCCGAGCGCAGTGGGCCGTATCTGTCGCGCAAATGGTGCGTGAACGCTTACCCGCAGGCGGCCCTGCGCTTCCGCGGGCGTCCGCCCGAGAAGCTGCCCTGGTGGGAGAAAATCGAGGAGCCCGGCGTGATGGACCTCATCGAGCCGGCGCAGGTCACCGCAAAGCTCGATGAGTTGCTAGCCACAGGGACGTAGTGCTTTGTACTAGCATACGAGCCATGAGCGACGACATCCTGGTGCCCGTCTCTCCCGGGGAGCTGCTCGACAAGATCACCATCCTCAGGATCAAGACGGTGCGCATTCTCGATCCAGTGAAGCTGGCAAACGTGCGGCTGGAGTTCGATCTCCTGGAGCGGACCTGGCGCGGCTCGCGGTTCGCCGCGGTCGATGTGGCGCGCGATGAGCGCGCGCTGCAGGAAGTCAACGAGCGGCTGTGGGACATCGAGGACCGGATCCGCGACAAGGAGGCCCGGCAGACTTTCGACCGGGACTTCATCGAGCTCGCGCGCGCCGTCTACCAATCGAACGACGAGCGGGCGGCGATCAAGAAGCGCATCAACGCGGCGCTGGGGTCACGGCTGGTGGAAGAGAAATCCTACCAGCCTTATTGATTGGCGCGAAGTCGGCGTCCTGCCCCTTTCGACCTAGGGGTTCGGTGGCGGTGGCGGCGGCGGATTTGGAGTTGGCGGCGGTGCCGGCGGGGTCAGGGCCTCCGGCGTGATCGCGCCGAGCGAGATCGACTCGCTCGCTTTGAGCCAGCGGTTGATGGCCTGCACCTCGCCCGGATCCAACGTTCCCGCCGCGAATCGCAGCTGCACCACGCTCGTGATGTAGGCATAACGGCTGGCGGCATAGTTGGTCTTTGCCTGCACGAGCGTGCTCAACGCATTGAGGACGTCCACCTCCGTCTGCGTCCCGACCCGATAGCCCGCCTCCGTCGCGCGGTACGCCGTCTGGCTGGAGACCAGCGCCTGCTGCAGCGCCTGGACGTGGGCGATACCGCTGATGACGCCGAGGTAGGCATCACGCGCCTGCTGCTCGGTCGAGCGCGCCGCCTGCTGAACGGCATCCTTGGCGGCGATCCACTGGTATTGCGCCTGATGCACGCGGGCCTCGGTCCCTCCGCCGCTGAAGATCGGAACGCTGATCTCGAGTCCGATCTGCCGATCGTTCGTCCAAGCCGGCAAACCGTTGAACGTACCGAGGCCAACGATCGACTCGTCTTGAGTCGAGCTGTTGAACGAACGGCTGGCGGTCAGACTGATCGTTGGCAGATGGCCGCCGAAGGCGACCTGCACGTTATTGCGCGCTACATCCGCGGCCAGGCGGCTGGCGATGAGCGATAGATTTTGCTGCAGCGAAGTCTGCACCCACTGATTCTGGTTGGCGGGGCTCGGCATGAGGAGCGGCATCCCAGCGCCTGGCTCCGATAGGGTCGGGTACTGACGCCCGGTGATGACCTGGAGCTGATCCTCCGCGGTCGCGAGCAATTGTTTATCGGCGATGACCGCCGCCGCGGCCGTGTCCCGCCCGGCGCGCGCCTGCTCGACGTCGGTGATGGCGATCAGCCCGACCTGGTAGCGCTTGTCGGCCTGCTCGAGCTGCAGGTCGAATGCCTGCAGAGAGGACTCCTGCGCCTGCAGGGTATCGAGGGCGGAGAGCACATTGAAGTAGGCGGTGGCGACCCGGAGGATGAGGTCCTGGGCGGCGGACTCATACGTGGCCTGCGCCTCGGCCACCTGGCTGTCGGCGGCCTTGAGGTTCATCCAGTCGGTCCAGGAGAACAGATCCTCGGACAGGTTCAGGCTCCACTGCTTCGCCGCCGTGCTCGAATCGAGGTAGAACGGTTCCGGGGCGAGCTTGGTCGCCGAGACCGACTCGATCTGAGTCTGTTCTCCGGCGTTATGGTCCCAGGACTTCCCCGCGGTTCCTGAGATCTGCGGCAGCAGCGACGCCCAGGCCTCCGGCCGGGCCTCGCGTGCCGCCATGTAGGTCGCATAGGCCTGCTGGTAAGTCGGGTCGCTGGCCAGGGCGTCCTGGTAGACCTGGGCGAAGTCCGCGGCGCCTGCGGCGACCGGGAGTCCAATGGCAAAGCCGGCACAAAGGATGGCCAGGCTCGATATCCGTACGGCGCGCTGCATAATCTCCCCGGGATGCTCTTGAGTCTTGAAGAGAGGCTCTTAGAACACAAAACCCTGCGGCCGAGTTGCATGCACGAGCGGATCAATCACCGTCTCGAAGAGGCTCTCTGTGCCCCAGGCGTCCTCGGTGATCCGGCGAATGAGCCGCGCTTCCATCACCGGAGGCTCGCCCACCACGACGAAAAGGCGGCCGCCGACCGCCAGCTGGCGCTGGAAGCGCTCGTCAGGAATGGGCAGCGAGGCCGTGACGGCAATGACGTCGTAGCGCAGGTCGGAGTCGAGCAGGGTCGCATCCTGCGCGACGATGTCGATGTCCCGCAGGCCCAGGGCGGAGACATTGCGGCGGGCGAGCTCCACGAGCCCGGGAAAGAGCTCCAGCGACCGGACGGATGCGCCACCCGCCCGCAGACAGGCCGTCACGAATCCGGAGCCCGTCCCGACCTCGAGCACCCGCTCGCAGCCGGTGAGCGCGAGGGCCTGCAGGAGTCGGCCGACGACGCTCGGGCGGAGCATGTGCTGGCCCGACGGCAGGGGGATCTCGAGGTCCGCGAAGGCCAGGAAGCGATGTTGCTGCGGGACGAAGACCTCCCGGGGCACCTTGCGCAGGGTCTCGAGCACCCGCGCGTCGAGCACGTCCCAGGCACGCACCTGCTGCTCGATCATCTGTTCGCGTGCTTGGACCGTCGACATCTTGCTTGGGGCTCCGATAGGACTTAATGCAGCCCGGGGGCGGGCCAGGTGACGTTACGGGTTTTCGCGGCTCCTGCCAAGCCGCTTTGCGATGAGATATGGTGAAACGCCGACGGGGCACCGAACAGCTACGCTATGCTTCCGGACGTCCGCACACCGGACTACGAGAATAACGAAAGAGAACGCGGACTGTCAGGCAGCCGCCAACCCCATGACGTCGAAATCAATCGCTCGAGCGGTCGGGAGTCTATCTCTCGCCGGTAGGACTGGCTGATGTCCGCCGTCGCCCTACTGTGCGTCGTGCTGGCGCTCGTAGCGGCCGTTCTCCTCTGGCTCTACATCGCTCAGCGCCGCGAGCTGAAAGACGTCAACCAGGTGTCGCAGCAGCTGCAGCGCATCGCCATCGGCGGCTCGCTCGGCGGCCGCGTGGAATCCGAGAGCGTGAAGCCGGAGCTGTCGGCGCTGATGACGGCGATCAATCATCTGCTGACCCGGGCCGCTGCAGAGCGCGAGGGCGGGCGGGTCACCCCGAAGCTCTTCGCCGAGCTCGGCGAGCGCATCCACGAGGCGGTGCTGGTGCATCGCGACGTGATTCTGTACTCCAACCGGCAGTTCGCCGCGCTGGTCGGCGCGGATCGCGTCGATCTCGCCGGGCGCCGGTTGGGCGACCTCGTGGCACCCGAGTACGCCGAGCTCGTGCACGAGAACATCCGCCGGCGGCTGTACGGTGAGCCGGCGGCCGAGCGGTACGAAGTCGAGGTCCTTGGCCGCGAGGGTCAGGTGAGTCGGCTCGAGATCACCTCCTCGCGCGTCGATTATGACGGCGGCAGTGCCCTGCTGGTGACGGGCGTGGAGATTCTTCCCACCCAAACCGTCGAGGCGCTGCGGGTTAAGACGGACGGTGACTCCACGGCATATCTGCTGGCCCTGAACTCACTGGTCGAGGCCGTGATCGCGACGGACATCGAGGGTCGTATCACCTATATCAATCCCGCCGCGGAGCGGCTGACGTCGACACCCGCGGATCAGGCGACCGGCAGGACTCTGGAGGAGATCGTCGGACTGATCGATGAGACCGACCGGCGCCTGCTCTCCGATCCGGTGCGCCAGGCGCTCACGAGCGGCGCCGCCGTGACTCTGGGCCGGCGTGCGCTGCTGATCTCGCGCGCCGACGCCGGCGAGCGCTCGATCGAGCTGTCGGCGACGCCGATGCGAACCGTGGCGGGCGAGCAGGTCGGCGCGGTAGTGCTGCTGCACGACGTCTCCGAGCAGCGCGGCCTCGCCCGCCAGATGTCCTATCAGGCGACTCACGACGCGCTCACGGGCCTGGTCAACCGGCGCGAGTTCGAGCGGCGTCTGGAGGAGGCGATCGAGATCGGCCACCGTGGCGACGGCCAGCACGTGTTGTGTTATCTCGACCTCGATCGCTTCAAAGTGGTCAACGATACCAGCGGCCATCTCGCCGGCGACAGCATGCTGCGCGAGGTAGCGAAGCTGTTGCGCGATGCGGTGCGCGACAGCGACACGGTGGGGCGCCTGGGAGGCGATGAGTTCGGCATGCTGCTCATCGGCTGTCCGCTCGAGAAGGCGCGCCAGATCGCCGATGACGTCTGCCGCTCGGTGGGCGACCACCGCTTCGTGTGGCGCGACCGGATATTCAACATCGGAGTGTCGGTGGGGTTGGTGGAGATCTCGCGCGAGAGTGGCACGCTCGAGGAGCTGCTGACCGCGGCCGATTCCGCCTGCTATGTCGCGAAGAAGCAGGGCACCGGCCGGGTGGCGGTGTACTCGGCGCGCGATGAAGCGATGGCGCGCCACACGGGCGAGATCCAGTGGCTGCAGAAATTGCAGAGCGCGCTGAAGGAGAGCCGCTTCCAGCTGTTCTATCAGCCCATCGTGCCCGCTTACGGTACCGATGGCGGCGGCCCCGCGATGGAAGTGCTGGTGCGGCTGGAGGAGGACGGGCAACACGTGCTGCCAGCGGAGTTCCTGCGGGCGGCTGAGCGTTATCGGCTGATGGGCCTGGTCGACCGCTGGGTGGTGCAAACGACGCTCGCAGCGCTCGGGCGCGGCGCCATTCCGGTGGCGAGCGATCGCTGTGTCGCCATCAACGTCTCCGGCCAGACGTTGGCGGACTCCCAGTTCCTCGAGTTCGTGGTCGAATGCCTGGACAGCACCGGGGTGACTCCAGCGCAGGTGTGCTTCGAGATCAGTGAGACCGCGGTGGTGGCCAACCTCGATCACGCCCGTCGCTTCGTGGGCGTGCTGCACGGCATGGGATGTCAGTTCGCGCTCGATGACTTCGGTTCGGGCGTGGGATCCTTCTCCAACCTGAAGAGCCTGCCGCTGGATTACCTCAAGATCGATGGCTCCTTCATCCGCAACCTGGCGCGCGATACCGTCAATCAGGCAATGGTTACCGCGATGATCGAGTTGGCGCGCACGCTCAACTTCAAGGTCATCGCGGAGCAGGTCGAGGATAGCGCGGCTTTGGATGCTGCCCGCCGCATCGGCGTCGACTTTCTGCAGGGCTATGCGATTGCCCGGCCGCAGCTTTTGCGCCTGGCAGCCTGATCAGGTCTTAGGTTCGAATTTCAGCGCGGCGCCGTTCATGCAGTAGCGCATGCCGGTCGGTTTCGGGCCGTCGGGGAACACGTGGCCGAGGTGGCCGCCGCAGCGGGAGCAATGAACTTCGGTCCGCGCCATCAGATGAGCGTGATCTTCGCGGGTGGCCACCGATCCGGCAAGCGGCTGAACGAAGCTCGGCCAGCCGGTGCCGCTTTCAAACTTCGCCTGTGACTCGTAGAGCGGCTGGCCGCAGCCGGCGCAGCGAAATACACCCATGCGGTGCTCGTCGTTGAGAGCGCTCGTGCCGGCCCGCTCGGTGCCGTGACGGCGAAGCACGCGGTATTGGTCCGTAGTCAGTCCCGCGCGCCACTCTTCGTCGGTCTTCTCGACTGGGTACTGCTCTTTGGATTCCACGCCGGTCACCTCCCGCATCTGCTCACTGACGTTCCGAGTCCAACAGGTCCGCCGCGGCCTCGTCAAGCGCCAGCCGGCGGTGACACTGCGCGGGGCCCGCATCCGGCGAGAAAGCAACAATAATCCGGTGGGGCAGACTCCTTGAGCAATCAAGGAGTTGCGGTGTTTCGGGGCCGTCTCCGGCCGCCGCTGTAGGCTGCCGCCAACAATCAACAGCCGGCGCCGTTACAAACCAACGGTGCAAGTTGGCCGCAGCCGTGGTAAGAAGGTCGCCCGATTCATGCACCAGTGCGAGCAGCTACGGAGGCGTCCAGCGTATGCAGCTTGCGAGATTATGGCGTGAGCATCTTGCCGCAGGTTGTCCGCGCGAGCTCATCGGCGTAGAGATTGCCGGCAGCGACGCGCGTACCCTCGATGCCGAGATCACGGCGTGCGTGAGCGCGCTCATTTGCAGGTCAATGACCGTGGACGAGCGTATCGAGCGCCGCCTCGCGGATATCAGCCATGCGCTCGCCAGCAAGCAGCGCCAGGCAGACGAGCCCGTTGCCGCGTATTGCGCTCGGCTGAACCGCTTGGTGGGCGCGCTGCTCATCGAGTCTCGCTCCGGTAGAGCCTAAGCAAAGGTCCCCGCACGATTCTTGCTCAGCTTGGGCCCGGGTAACTGCCTGGGAGCTTGCTGTCGTGGGATGCTCGAGTCTTGCGGGAGGGGCCGTCGTGGAGGAATTGCCACACGCGGAGGTGTCGCTCAAGGTGCTCGTGGTGGACGACCAGGTGGATTCGGCCGATGCGGTGGCCTATCTCCTGTCGATGATGGGCCATGAGGTGTACACGGCCTATGGGCCTCACGAGGCGCTGGAGAAATACCGGCAGGTGCGCCCGGCCGTGGTCTTCATGGACATCAGCATGCCGGAGCTGAGCGGCCTCGAGACAGCCGCGCGCATCCGGTCCATGCCGGAGGGCACCTCGACCACCATCATCGCCCTCACGGGGCTGGGGCACGAGGCCGACCGCCGCCGCTCGCGCGAGGCCAGCATCGACCACCACATCGTGAAACCGGCATCGCCCGATCTGCTGCATCGGCTATTGAGCGCTATACACGCTTAAGAGTGTACGTTCGGGCGCCGGAGCTTTGCGAATGCTCCATTCGAGTTACAGCAAGGGGATCATCAGCAGGGCGACGATGTTGATGATCTTGATCAGGGGGTTGATGGCGGGGCCGGCGGTGTCCTTGTAGGGGTCGCCGACCGTGTCGCCGGTTACGGCGGCTTTGTGGGCGTCGGAGCCCTTACCGCCGTAGTTGCCTTCCTCGATGTACTTCTTGGCATTGTCCCAGGCGCCGCCGCCGGTCGTCATGGACACCGCGACGAAGAGGCCGGTCACGATGGTGCCGATGAGGAGGCCTCCCAGCGCCTTGATGCCGGCGCCGGGGCCCAGCAGGTAGTTCATGACCACCACCAGGATGATGGGCACCACGATGGGCAGGAGCGACGGGATGATCATCTCGCCGATCGCGGCACGCGTCAGCAGGTCAACCGCGCGCGAATAATCGGGCTTGGCGGTGCCCTCCATGATCCCTTTGATCTCGCGAAACTGGCGGCGGACCTCGGTGACCACGGAGCCGGCGGCACGCCCGACGGCCTCCATGGCGAGGGCGCCAAAGAGGTAGGGCACGAGGCCGCCGATGAAGAGGCCGATGATCACTGCCGGGTCGGAGAGCGAGAAGGCGACCAGTTTGCCCGCGGCTGCGAGGTTATGGGTGTAGTCGGCGAACAGCACCAGGGCCGCGAGGGCCGCGGAACCGATGGCATAGCCTTTGGTGACGGCCTTGGTCGTGTTGCCGACCGCATCCAGCGGGTCGGTGATGTCGCGCACCTGCTTCGGCAGGCCGGCCATCTCCGCGATGCCGCCGGCGTTGTCGGTGATCGGGCCGTAGGCATCGAGGGCCACGATCATTCCGGTCATCGACAGCATGGCCGTGGCGGCGATCGCGATCCCGTAGAGGCCGAGGCCGGCGCCGCTCGCCACGCCCAGCTTGTACGAGGCCCAGATCGCCAGGCAGACGGCGATGACCGGCAACGCCGTCGCTTTCATGGAGACGCCGAGGCCCGCGATGATGTTGGTGGCATGGCCGGTTTGCGACGCGGCGGCGACCTTGCGGACCGGGCTGTACTCCGTGGCCGTGTAGTACTCCGTGATGACGATCAGCGCGGCGGTGAGGCCGAGGCCGATGAGCGAGCAGCCGAAGAGCGAGTTGCCCTGCGCGGGCATCAGCGCGTGCGTGATGAAATAGAAGCCGATGGCCGACACGATGCCGGAGACGATCACGCCCTTGTAGAGGGCGTTCATGATCTTGCCGCCTTCGCGCGTCGACACGAAGAAGGTGCCGATGATCGAGGAGACGATCGACACGGCGCCGAGCGCCAGCGGATAGATCGCGGCGTTGAGGCCGGCCGCTGCGCTCTCTTTGGCGAACAGCAGGCCGCCGAGGAGCATGGTGGCCACCACGGTGACGGCGTAGGTCTCGAAGAGGTCAGCCGCCATCCCGGCGCAGTCGCCCACATTGTCACCGACGTTGTCGGCAATGACCGCCGGGTTACGCGGATCGTCCTCCGGAATACCGGCTTCCACCTTGCCGACCAGATCGGCGCCGACGTCGGCGCCCTTCGTGAAGATACCGCCGCCGAGGCGCGCGAAGATCGAAATCAGTGAGCCGCCGAAGGCAAGGCCAACCAGGGCGTGCAGCGCCGGCTCCATGCCGATGAATTGGCGCAGGAAGGCGAAGTAACCGGAGACACCGAGCAACGCGAGCCCGACGACCAGCATGCCCGTGATCGCGCCGCCGCGGAATGCCACCGACAGGGCGGCGTTGAGGCCCTTCGTGGCGGCCTCGGCCGTACGCACGTTGGCGCGCACGGATATGTTCATTCCGATGTAACCGGTCGCACCGGAGAGGACTGCGCCGATGGCGAAGCCGCAGGCGGTGGGCCAATGCAGAAAGTAGGCGAGGACCAGGAAGAGTACGATACCCACGATGAAGATCGTGGTGTACTGGCGATTGAGGTAAGCCTTTGCCCCGGCCTGTATGGCCGCGGCTATTTCCTGCATCCGCGCGTTGCCGGCGGGCAGGCGCAGGATGGCGGTCATGGATACGATGCCGTAAAGGACGGCGAGTACACCGGCCGCAATAGCGGCCCACAGCCACGTGGTGGCATCCATCAGGCATCTCCCCCGGAATACTTAAAGGGCTATAAAAAAGGCCGCGAACTATACCACGAGCTTTATAGCTTGAATTCCGTGCGCAGGCGCTTGCGTACCGGCGTGCCCTTGATGCGGACATATTCGGGCAGGCCGTCGCGATAGGGAGGGTAGGCTTCGCCGGCGATGAGCGGCTCGAGATAGCGCCGGCAGGCGGCCGTGATCCCGAAACCGTCTTCGGTGATGTACTCGCGCGGCAGCTTCTTTTCGCGATTGGCCACCTCGGCCAGGGGGACGTGGCCGATCGTCCATTTGTAGGGCTTGGATGCCTTGCGGACGATGACCGGCATGACGGCGTTGATGCCCTTGACGGCCAGCTCGACCGCCGACTTGCCCACGGCATAGGCCTGCTCGACGTCGACCTTCGAGGCGATATGCCGGGCCGAGCGCTGCAGGTAATCCGCGACCGCCCAGTGGTACTTGTAGCCGTGCGCCTCGCGGATCATGTCCGCTACCACGGGCCCCACCCCACCGAGCTGCGCGTGGCCGAAAGCGTCGCGGGTACCGGCTTCGGCCAGGAACTTGCCATCCGGGTACGCCGCACCCTCCGAGACCACCACGACACAGTAGCCGACCGTGCCGACGCACTGCTTGACCCGCTCCAGGAACCGCTCCCTGTCGAAGGGGATCTCGGGAAACAGAATGATGTGCGGCGCCTCTCCGGGTTTGCGGCCCGCCAGTCCCCCGGCCGCCGCGATCCAGCCCGCATGCCGCCCCATCACCTCGAACACGAACACCTTGGTCGAAGTCCGCGCCATGGAAGCCACGTCGAGGGCTGCCTCACGCGTGGACACGGCGACGTACTTCGCCACCGAGCCGAACCCCGGGCAGCAATCGGTATGGGGCAGATCGTTGTCGACCGTCTTCGGCACCCCGACGCAGGTGATAGCGTAGCCGAGCGACTCGCCGATCTGCGAGACCTTCAGGGCGGTATCCATCGAGTCGTTGCCGCCGTTGTAGAAGAAGTAGCCGATGTCGTGAGCGCGAAAGACCTCGATCAGCCGCTCGTATTCGGCGCGGTTTTGCTCGAGACCCTTCAGCTTGAAGCGTGCCGAGCCGAACGCCCCGGCCGGCGTGTGCTTGAGCCCGCGGATGATGGCCGCGCTCTCACGGCTGACGTCGATCAGATCCTCCGTCAGCGCGCCCACGATGCCGTCACGACCGGCATATACCTTGCCGATATGCCGGGATTGCCTCATCGCGGCCTCGATGACGCCGCAGGCGGAAGCATTGATCACGGCAGATACGCCACCAGATTGGGCGTAAAGCGCATTCTTCTTGGACGTCGTTTTTTTCATGGCGTCGTAGGAGTCCCACAAGTGAGCCAAAGGAGAGCAACCGGAGTGGGAACGCAGCATAGCGTAAGGCCGCGCGTTTGACCTCGCCCCCCGGCGCCGGTAACGTGACGAGCCTTTAGGACGCATCAGGTCTCGATAAATAGCATGCGCATCGTCCTGTTGGGGGCCCCGGGATCGGGGAAGGGCACGCAGAGTCAACGTCTGGTCGAGCATCACGGTATCCCGCAGGTCTCCACCGGCGACCTGCTGCGTGCTGCCGTGGCCAAGGGCACGCCTCTAGGCCTCAAGGCCAAGGAGGCGATGGATGCCGGCCGCCTGGTCGCCGACGAGATCGTCCTGGGCATGATCCGCGAGCGGCTGGCCGAGCCTGACACTCGGCCCGGATTCATCCTGGACGGCTTTCCGCGCAATCTGGCGCAGGCCCGCGCGCTCGATGCGTTGCTCGGCCAGATCGGCAAGCCACTCGATGCGGTCGTGCAGATGGAGGTCGACTACACCGAGTTATCCCGCCGCATCTCCGGCCGACGCACCTGCGCCGACTGCGGTCGAGTGGTCAACCTCCTCACCTCACCGCCCGGCGCAGCCGAGCGTGAGGTGTGCCCGAAGACCGGCAAGCCCCACCGTCTCTTCCAGCGTCCCGACGACAACGAGTCCACCGTCGCCGAGCGCCTGAAGGTCTACGAGCAGCAAACCCGGCCGCTCGTTGACTACTACCGCGAGCAGGGGCTGCTCCGCACGATCCATGCCGAAGGCGCGGTGGCTGAGGTCGAACAACGATTGGAGCAGGCTTTGGCGAAGCAAAAGCGCTCTTAGATCGATTGCAACAGCTTGTCGCCGATGCTCGATCGGCGCCAACCGCGCAGCGCCGCGATCTCTTGGTCACCCTCGGCCAGGCGCTCGAGGTCACGCCGCGTGGCAAGCACCTCGGGGCTGATGCCAAGCTCGGTCGCCACCGCCTGATTCACCGCGCCGAGCTTCTTCACGAGCGCGCTTTGCGCCGGGTCCGGGCGCTGCCGCGGGTCCAGCGGCGGCGCGGGATCCGGAACGTTCGCCGCCGCGACACAAGCCAGCAACTCGGCGCCGGAATGCCGCGCCACACCAGCCGGAACCTCGGTGATCGCCTCCAACGCCGCCAGCGACCGCGGCACGCGCACTATCAACTCGCGTAGCGCCGCATCGTCAAGAATCCAACCCCGCGGCCGATTCCGCTCCACCGCCCGGCGTTCACGCCACGCGGCCAGCCCTCGCGCCAACCGCTGCCGCGAGGGATCGAGGCCCCGCAGGCCCTTGAGGCGCCGCCAGGCTTCCTCCGGGTTCGTGACCAGAGCGCGAGCGTCGGCCAGACCCGCGAGCTCCTCGGCGAGCCAACTCAGTCTGCCCAGCTTATTGAGCTGCTCTTCCAGCGTCAGTTTGAGCGGCACCAAGTGACGCACATCGTCGATGGCATACTCGATCTGCTCCGGTGAGAGCGGCCGCCGTGACCAGTCAGTGCGGGTATGGGCCTTCGGCAGCTCGACGCCGAGCAGCCGCCGGGTGAGCTCCGCGTAGCCGATCTGAGCGGCGAACCCAGCGAGCGCAGCCGCGATCTGCGTATCAAACACGGGGCACACCAGCCCGACGGCCGGCAGCAGGACCTCGAGATCCTGCCGCGAGGCATGCATCACCTTGACGATCCCGGCCGCGGTTAGCGGGCTCGCCAGAGCGGTGAGGTCGGTGACCGCGATCGGATCGACACACACCGCGTCGTCGCCTGCCGACACCTGTAGCAGGCAGAGCTCCGCGCGATAGGTGCGCTCGCGGAGGAATTCGGTGTCCAGGCCGATGCTCGTCTGCCTCGCGAGGCGGGCGGCCAGCTCGGTGACGGCGTCGGCAGTGTCGGCGATGGGTTGCAACGAGGTGAAGGATGATCTGTAGAATCCGGGCCCATTATGCACGTACACATCCTCGGAGTTTGCGGGACCTTCATGGGCGGCATCGCCGCCATAGCGCGCGCCGACGGCCACCGCGTCACTGGCTCCGACAGCAACGTCTACCCGCCCATGAGCACGCAGCTCGAGGCACTCGGGATCGAGCTCACCGAAGGCTATGGCGCGGCACAGCTGGATCCCGCGCCTGATGTCGTGGTCGTGGGCAATGTCATGACGCGTGGTCAGCCCGTCGTCGAAGCGCTGCTCGACCGCGGCATTCCGTATGCATCGGGCCCGGAGTGGCTGGCGCGCGAGGTGCTGCGTGACCGTTGGGTGCTCGCGGTGGCGGGAACACACGGCAAGACCACCACATCCTCGCTCCTCGCCTGGATTCTCGAGCACGCCGGACTCGAGCCCGGGTTCCTGATCGGCGGCGTGCCCGCGAACTTCGAGACGAGCGCACGGCTCGGCGCAGCGCCCTTCTTCGTCATCGAGGCGGACGAGTACGACACCGCCTTCTTCGACAAGCGCGCGAAGTTCGTCCATTACCACCCGCGTACCGTGATCCTCAACAACCTCGAGTTCGACCACGCCGATATCTATCCGGACGTCGCCGCGATACAGCGGCAGTTTCATCACCTGGTGAGAACGGTGCCGGGCGGCGGCCGCATAGTCTGGAACGCGGCGGATGAGCGTCTAAAGGAAACGCTTGCGATGGGGTGCTGGACGCCACGAGAAGGTTTCGCCGGCCACGATGCCCGGGACGCGCACTGGACGGGCCGCGCCGCCGGCGGCGTCGAGGATTTTTCCTGCTTCGAGGTTCTCGAGCAGGGACAGCCGCGCGGTACCGTGCGCTGGCAGCTCATCGGCGTACATAACATGGAGAACGCGCTCGCGGCAATTGCGGCAGCGCGACATGCCGGTGTCGCCGTCGAGCGGGCGATCGAGGCTTTACATTCGTTCGCCGGGGTGGCCCGACGCATGCAGCTTCGCGGTGAGGTAAACGGCGTGCGTGTGTATGACGACTTCGCCCATCACCCCACGGCTATTGCAACCACCCTCGACGGATTGCGGCGGCGCGTCGGATCGGCGCGGATCGTCGCCATCCTGGAGCCTCGTTCCAACACCATGCGCATGGGTGTCCATCGTGATCTGCTCGCGCCTTCCCTGGTGGGCGCGGACGAGGTTTGGTTGTATACGCCCGCCGACCTGGGTTGGGACCCGGCGAGCGTGATCGGCGCCCTGGGTGGACGCGGTCATGCCCGCGGCGACGTGTCGACGCTGGCCACGGACCTGGCGCAGACGCTGCGGCCCGGTGACCATGCGCTGATCATGAGCAACGGCGGCTTCGGCGGCCTTCACGGCAAGCTTCTGGCGGAGCTCGGGCGCCGGGCGTAAAAGCGCGACAGGCCGATACCTAACACCACGGTCCAGCCGAGCACCAGCCAGCCGGTGAAGCCGTCGTGCCGACTGAGCAGAAAGCCGAGCGCGGCGGCGCGATTGGGCCGTGCCAGCCCGTGAACCACCAACATCACCCAGACCCAGCCGGCGTGCAGCCCCATTCCCGCCGCGATGTTGCCGGTGATCGAGCGCACGAGCGCCAGCACCACGCCGACGGCCGTCAGGCAGAGGAAGGCATCCGCAATGCCGAGAGGATGGTCGAAGGACTGCAGCGTGCCGTGCAGCAGTGCGACGCCGCTCCAGGCGGATACCTGCGCCGCCGGGATGTGGAAACTGCCGAGGAAATGCGTCCATGAGTAGACGACCGCGGTCAGTACGACCGCGGCGGCCGTACCGGACTCCCGCTGAATGCCGGTGAACATGGCGCCGCGCAGCGCCGTCTCCTCGATGAGAGCGACGGCGAGGCCGCTCGCGAGCCGCTTCGCGACCAGCATCGCAACCGCGCCGGCGCCGTCGGCAGCCGCTTGGTGAAAATCGAGCAGCCCGAGGGCGGCCATGGAGGCCGCCACCGCCGCCATGGTGACCGCGCCGAGCGCGAGCCCGAGCGACAGCTCGCGCAGGAAGATCCCGCGCGCTGCACCGTACCCGAGGCTGGCGCGGTCCGCGAGCCGCAGCCGGCGCGCCACGAGCAGGAATCCGAGCAGAAACGCGAGCATCCCGATCCGCTCCCCGATGCGATGGAACGGGAAGTCGAAATGCGGGTGTAGCAGCAGCCACGCCGGATAGGTGAGCGCCGCCATTGCCGCAAGGCTCACTGCGATCAACAGCAGAAACCAGGCGAAGGCGCGCATGTAGCAAATCGTCTGCAGGGGCGCGCAATGTACGGGAAAGCTGCCTTTGGGCGCAAATACCGGCTAATGCCGCAAATCGCCGTGAAGGCGCAACTTCTCGCTCTAGTGGCGCGCGTGCGCGCCCTTCGACAATGCGCGCCAGTCATCACGCGAGCGGAGAGCCGCCATGCAGCAGTCCAGGGCCAGACAGATATTGCAGTCTCTCATCCAGGGGGTCGACCCCGTCACCGGCGAGGAGTTGCCGCGCGAGACCGTGCTGCAGCACGCCGATGTGCTGCGAGCGCTGCTCGCGGGGCTCTCGGCGCTGGAGCTGACTGCCGCCCGCGCGCAGCGGCGCTCGCAGTTGCCCGACAACGTCGGCCAGGCATGGACGACCGAGGAGGAGAGCAGGCTGGTTGGAGAATTCAAAAGCGGCGATTCTCCCGAAGCCATTGCGCGCAAGCACGGACGGACGCTGCGTGCCATCGAGGCGCGTCTGGAGAAGCTAGGACTGATCACCGCGGCAGAACGGACGACGCGCGGTGGCTTCACTGGGGTTTCCGATGCACAGTCACGGCCGCTGATGAGGCGCGGCGGTATACTGCGGCCCAAGAGGGCGCAGCGCCGCTCGAAGTAAGTCGCAGATCGCGGCGGAATCCGCTCCCGCACCCGTGTCGCAAGCCCCCTTCAATCCGGTCGTCATCTGGTTCGGCAGAATCGGCGACATGATCATGCTGAGCGCGCTGCTCGACATCCTTCACCGGAGGTTCGGGCGGCCGTGCCGGGTCATCGGCGCCGGCGCATGGGCCGCGGAAATCTACCGCTCGCACCCCGATGTAGCCGAAGTCATATGTCTGGGGCGGCACACCGCGTTCTTTTTCGACCGCGAGTGGTGGCGGGCAAGACGCGCTCTGCGCGCCGACTCTGCCGCGCCCGTGTATGTTTGCGAGGACTCGCCGCGCAAATTGCGGCGCATCACCCGCCTGCTGCGCTGGAGCGGCACACCGGCCGGGCGCTGCGTCGTCATGGTGGATGTCCTCGCAGCGGCCGAGCGCCGCGGGGAGGCGCCCGAGCATTGGGTGGACCGGCTCGTCGCGCTCGGGCGGTGCACGCCGCCGGCTTTTCAGGAAGCGGACTTCCCATGGCCCGAGCCGGCGCCGCGCTGCGCGCCGCGACTCGAGATCAGCCCGGTCGAGCAAGCGGAATGCGAGGCGTGGCTGGCCGCGCGGGGATGGCTCGGGCGACCACTCGTGCTCGTCCAGCCAGGCAATCAACGCATGATGAAAGGCGGAGTCCGGCCGCGCGTCGCGCAGGACGACCACAAGGCATGGCCCGTGGAGCGCTGGGCGGAGTTGCTGCAGCAGCTGCAGCAACATCTGCAGCGCCGGATGCCGCGGGGGCTCGTGGTTCTCGTCGGGGCACCACAGGAGGCGACGTTCCTCGAGCTGATTCGCGCCGCGGCGCGGCTGCCATCGAGCAACATCGCGGTGCTGCCGCTGCGCGGGCTCTTTGCCCTGTGCGCGCAATCCCACAGCATGATTTCCGTCGATACGGGTCCGGCGCATGCCGCGGCCGCGGTTGGATTGCCGCTCGTCGTCCTCTTCGGCGCCTACCCGTCACAGGTCTGGCAGCCGCGCAGCGCCGTCGGATCGCCGGTGATGGGTGTCGGCGGACCGCCGGCGGCGAGTCGTCTGGACCAGATTCCCGAGCAAGTGGTGTTCGAGGCCTGGTGCGGATTGCTCGACCGCCTGCAAGCCGATCCGGTGCGCTCGCATCGTGCCGCTTCCGAGGCTTCATGAGCCGGCGAGACCGCCGCGGTTACAGTTTTTAGTGGCCGTCGGGCTCGCGCCTGCATAGACTAAAGACGCGATTTTCAGAGCCGTCGGACCACTGCCGTTTCCGAGGCTCCCCGGGAGGGTGTGTGGTCGGCAGACGGTACGCAATGCATTGAAAGAGTCACCGAAGCAGCACAAGGCGGTTTTTCTCCACGGGGGCTGGCGGTGCGCGAGCACATACGTTTGGAGCCGGTTCCGCCGCAACCCACTCACGACGAGCTTCTACGAGCCGTTCGGCGAATCGCTGGCGCGCTGCTCCCCGAAGCGCATTCAGCGCCAGACGGCTCAAGGTTGGAACTCGCGTCATCCGCCACTCGCATTGCCCTACGCGCAGGAGTATTGCGCTCTCGTACATCCCTTCCTCAAAGGCGTCCCGGGGTATCGCACTGACTTGGCGCTGGCGAGATATTTTCCCGGCGAGGAAGGCATCGCACCGGAGGTGCGGTATGTATCCCGGCTCATCAGGCACGCGCAACGCCGGGGCACGCATCCCGTGCTCGGATTCTCCCGATCTCTCGGCCGTGCGGCCGCGCTCAAGCAGGCTTTTGGCGGCTACCATGTGGTCCTGCGGCGCAATCCGCTGCAGCAGTGGCTCTCGTGCCGGAGCTATCGCACGGAAGTGTCGCTCTCCTATTTCGAGCTCTGCCACTTTCTGATCCTGGCGCTCGCCCCCGCGGGTTCTCCGGCGCGCAGTTTCGCCGGTACGCTCGATCTTCCACGGCTCCCTCGCGGCTTGCAGCGGCAATTCAAATTCCTGCACTCCGCCATTTACCCCTGGAGCGACGACCAGTCGTACCGCGCCTTCACCGCCGTCTCCATTCTCTCCCACGCCGCGGCGGAATCCGCGGCTGACCTGGTGCTCGATGTGGATCGCCTCGGCTGTTCGCCGGCGTATCGCGACAACGTGAGCGATAAAATCCTGGCCGAGACCGGCCTCGAAGTCGACTTCGGCGATTGCAGAGTTCCAGTCCGCGACAGCCACGGAGTATGCGTGGACTTTGCGGCAGTGGAGCGCACGGTCAGGGCGCAGCTCAATGCATTCGGCGCGGAGTTGAGCCCGAGCCGCGCCCCAGCGGGGGCGGTGGTCTTCTAGGTTGAGTTGCAATCCCGGAGTGTGGGTATCGTGCAATTACCGGATTGATCGGCGCCGGCCAGCAACTGCTCGAAATCGGTGGCGATGCGCTCGAGTGAGAATCGGGCGCACGCCCAATCGCGGCCGGCCGCGCCCATCCGCCGCCGCCGCTCGGGATCGGCTACCAGGGTGAGCACCGCGCTTGCGAGCGCGCCGGCGTCACCGGGGACGACACCGATGCCTGTACTGTCGGCGAGGAAGGTCTCGGGCAGCCCGCCCGCGAGGCTCGAGACGACGGGTACGGTGGCCGCCTGCGCCTCGACGGAGACGCGCCCGAAGGGCTCCGGGTAGATCGATGGTACCGCCAGAATGTCCAGAGCCGGATAGAGGACGGCCATGTCGGCCTCCCAGGCCTCGAACCGATGATGGCTCGCATACGGCGAGCGCGCGACTCGCGCCTGCAGGGCTCCGCCGTCCTCGCCATCGCCTACCCACAGCATGCGCGTGGCCGCGCCGGCGGCGAGGAACCGCTCGGCGGCATCGAATAGAGTGAAGATGCCTTTCGCCTCGATCATCCGGCCGACATAGCCGACGACGACTTCCGAGTCGCTGCAGCCGAGACGTTTTCGGGTGCTTATCCTCGCGGCCGATGACGGCCGGAAGCGCTCCGTGTCGATCGGGTTGTAGAGAATGGACGCATGCTCGACGCCCATTCCCTGGCGCCGGTATTCCTCGCGGTGGAAATGAGACACCAGGATGAAGCGGTCGGTGCGCCGGGAGAGGAGCTCGCGCGTCCGCTGCTTCGCCGGGGCGTCGTGCCAATGCCGGAACAGCGCTACGCGCGCGCCGGTGAGGCGGCGAACGGCGAGCAGCATCCGGTAGAACCGCGGATCGTTCGAGACCATCCAGTCCGGCCGCTGCCGCCGCGCCAGCCGCAGCAGCCCCGCGGCGATGCGCATGCCCCGAGTCCGGCCGGGGAGCACGGCAACCATCGGTACCCCTGCTTCCTGCAGGAGGTCCGCCACCGGGCTGCCGGCGATCACCAGACAGCGCACGTCATGTCCCCGCCGCGCCATCGCGGTGGCCAGGGCGGCGATGTGCTGCTCGGTACCGTAGCCGCGAGTGCTGGATTCGGCGAAGAGCAGTCTCATTGCGAGGGTTATACCGGATAGGCAATCATCGCCGCCATGAGCGCCGTTCTCTTCTTCGATCCCACATGCCGCCGGCCGTACGACTCCGAAACGTTGCGGCGCGAAGCGATGGGGGGCACGGAAGCGACCGTGGTGCGTGTTGCCGATGCCCTTGGGGCGCGCGTCGCGCAGCACAACCGCATCGATGAGAGCGGCCGCTATCTGCCGCCGCGGCTCGACCGCACCGTCGCTCACGTGATCGTCAACCGCGACTCGCGTGCGCTGTCGACGGTACGGGAGCTATATCCCAACGCGCGCGTCCACCTCTGGCTGCATGACCGGGTGAGACCGCGCTCGAAGCGCGCCAGGAGAATTGCGGCGGACGCCCGCCTGCTGCGCGATCTTGCCGTCAACGTGATCTGTGTTTCCGACACGCAGCGACGTTCGGTCGAGGCGGCACTGCGCTGGATGGGAGTGAGCGACCGCGTCTCGGCCGGCACCATCTACAACCCCGTGGACGACGATCTGCGGCCCGACGGCTCGGCGATCGATGACCGCAAACTCGTCTTCCTGTCATCTCCCAACAAAGGCCTGAAGTTCACGCTGGATGCGTTCCGTGCCATCAACAGAGCCATGCCCGACATGCGCCTCGTGATCGGCAATCCCGGCTACAAGGCGGGCAGGACCCCGCGGCTCCAGGGGGTCGAATATCTCGGGCCGCAGCCGCAGCAGCGCATCCATGCGGAGGCGCGCACGGCGCTGTGCACGTTCTTCCCGAACTTCCTCATTCCCGAGACCTTCGGCCTCGTGTTCGCCGAGTCGAAGGCGCTCGGGACACCGGTACTCACCCACGATTGCGGCGCGGCGCTGGAGGTCTTGGGGGACCCCGCGCAGGTGCTGCCGGTGACCGCCGGGAAGCGCTGCTACGAGGCGCTGCTCGGCGGCCTTCCGACGGGCTGGCGCCGCTGGCCTGCCCGCACGGCGGCTACCGTCGGCCTCTTCGATATCTATATCGACCGCATCCGGGCATGGCGCGCGGGAGCTCGGCCCGTGACCGGGCCCGACCCGCGATTCCGCCTCTCCGCGGTCGCGCAGCGCTGGCGTGAGATGCTGGCGCAATGAATTTCCAAGGTACCATGAGGCCATGACGGGCCCACCGCTGCGTCCTTTCGTCATCAAGCTTGGCCGTATCGGCGACATGGTCATGTTGACCGCGGCGCTGCGGCTGCTGCATGCGCGTTATGGTAAGCCGTGTTACGTCGTGGGAGCGGATGCATGGGCGCCCGGCGTCTACCTCGGCTTGTCCGAGGTCGAATGGTGCGGGTCTCTGCCGCGCAAGGCGCCCATACCCTTTGGGCTCTCCTGGCCGGCCGTTCTGCGCGCTTTACGCGGTAGCACCCCCGGGCCGGTCTACGTCTTCGAGCATCATCCTCCGCAGGTGCGCCGAATCCGTCGCCTGCTGCGTGTCGGCGGTATCGATCCGGATCGCTGCCTCTTCATGGATGAGGCGCCGGGGACGGAGTTGCCGTGGATCGATGCAATGCTGCGGTTCGCGCGGCGGACGCCCGCTGCGCTGAGCGCGGTCGATTATCCCGAACCGGCGGGTTGCGGCACGTGGTCACCACGGCTGCGAGTCCTGGAGGCGGAGCGCGCGGCGCGCGACCGTTGGCTGGGCTCCCGCGGCTTTCAGGGTCAACCGCTGGTGCTCGTGCAGCCAGGCAATCACCGCACCATGGGCCGCCGGCGGCTGCGAAACTGGCGCGGGCGGGACGACAAGGTCTGGCCCATCGAGCGCTGGGTGCAACTGCTGCACCAGCTCCATGCCCGCATGCCGGAGGCGATGCTCGTACTGCGGGGCGCCGCGGCCGAGATGCCGCTGCTCGAAACAATCCGTGCCGCCGCGGCGCTGCCGGGCGTCATTTGCGCAAGCACCGAGCTGCGCCCGCTCTTTGCGCTGTGCGAGAGGGCCCACAGCATGATTTCGGTGGATTCCGGTCCCGCGCACGCGGCAGCCGCCCTGGGAGTGCCGCTGGTCGTCCTCTACGGCACCCAATCACCGCGGGTCTGGTTGCCGCGCAGCTCGAACGGCGCACCGGTCGTGGCGCTCGGCGGGCCGCCGGAGTTCGAGCGAGTGGAGCAGATTTCGGTCGCAGCGGTGTTCGAGGCCTGGTGCCGGCTGACCGACCCAAGGCAAGCCGCTCACGAGGCTGACGGCGGCGAGGGAGCCGCTCAGGCGGCGCAAGTACTCTTCGAACTTCCGCCGGCGCCGCTTTCGAGCCAGACGACGTCTGTCAGGATCGAGCCATCAGCCTTGAGCTCGAGCGTGCGATAGCCGGGCGGGCGCCGGTCGACCGCAAACTGCTCGGCGTGGGGCACGAACTGCGCACACGTCGAGGGTGTCGCCAGCAGGCGCACGCCTTTGCGCACCGCGTCGTAGCCTTGATGCACGTGGCCCCAGACGATGCCGCGAACATTCGGATGCCGATCGACGACATCGAAAAACTCAGCAGCATTCTGCAGCCCGACACGGTCGAGCCAACGACTGTCCATGGGCACCGGGTGATGATGCATACAGACGAGCGCATGCCGCCGCGGCGCGCTCGCGAGCGCCAACTCCAACGCTGCCAGGCCCTCGGCGCTCACCCGTCCGGCGGCAGATCCCGCAATGGTGCTGTCGAGCAGCACGATACGCCAGAGTCCAAGGTCGACGGCGCCGCCGATGACGAACGGCGCGCCTGCGAGCTCGCGACGCATCGCCTCCGGCTCATCGTGGTTGCCGGGCAGACACAGCACCGGTAGCTGTAGGTCACCGAGCAGGCGCCTGAAATGGACATATCCTGCCGGATCGTCCTGGACGAGGTCGCCCGTTACCAGCACCGCATCGGGCGGCCAGTCGCGCTGCCGGGCATTGGCCAGCGTTGCCTCGAGTGACGGCAGCGTGGCAATGCCGCGCAGCAGCTCGCGCTCGCCGCCGTAGAGATGCGGATCCGTCAGATGAGTCAGACGCACGACGCTGGTTCCCATGACAGAAGGGTAGCAGAGAGCCGCGCGCGGTCTGAAGTGAACTGGGTCGCGCACAGCCTGGAAGGTGGCGGAAATCTGCGCCAGTACACTGTTGTCACGGCGATACTGTGAAGCTATCCAACCGAACATAATCGCTGTCGGGCGCTAGCGACGCCCGATCGCGTCTGGCTCATGGGTAAAGGGGCAGTTCATGGACAGAACCGGCTCTGCAGATGCTGGGACGCGCCTGCACCGCGGTGAGGCAGGCTTGCTGCGTGCGCGGCGCAGAGCCCCGGCTGGCTGCGCATTGCGCTGCACAAGACGATTGAGCCTCGCCAGCGTCTGATGGACAATGCGCGCCCGTTTCTCCGGGGTTTCCTTATGACCACCCGCCGCGAGCTTGCCAACTGCATCCGCGCTCTCTCGATGGACGCGGTGCAGCGCGCCAATTCGGGGCATCCCGGGATGCCCATGGGCATGGCCGACATCGCCCAGGCTCTGTGGTGCGATTTCCTCAAGCACAACCCCGGCAATCCGCAGTGGCATGACCGCGACCGGTTCCTGCTCTCTAACGGCCATGGCTCGATGCTGCTCTACTCGCTGCTGCACCTGACCGGCTACCCGCTGTCGCTGGAGGAGATCGAGAAGTTCCGCCAGCTCGGCAGCCACACCGCGGGCCACCCGGAACACGAGCCGGCGCTCGGCATCGAGACCACCACCGGCCCACTTGGCCAGGGCCTCGCCAACGCGGTTGGGCTCGCGCTCGCAGAGCGGATGCTGGCGGTGCAGTTCAACCGCCCGGGATTTTCCGTCGTCGACCACTACACGTATGTGTTCTGCGGCGATGGCTGTCTGATGGAAGGCATTTCCCACGAGGCCTGCTCGCTCGCCGGTACGCTGGGGCTCGGCAAACTCGTCGCCTTCTACGACGACAATGGCATCTCCATCGACGGCAAGGTGGAGGGTTGGTTCACCGACGACACCGCCAGGCGCTTCGAGGCTTACGGTTGGCATGTCGTATGTGTCGACGGCCATGACGGGGAAGCGGTGGCTGCCGCTATCCGCGCCGCCCGGGGCGAGACCAAGCGCCCGTCGATGATCTGCTGCAAGACGATCATCGGCTGGGGTGCGCCGCACAGGCAGGGGACTCCGGAGGCCCACGGCGAGGCTCTGGGTGCGGACGAAGTGGCCGCCACCCGCAAAGCGATCGCCTGGCCGTACGAGCCGTTCGTCATTCCCGCCGAGCTGCGCACCGCCTGGGACCATCGCGCCCGCGGCGCCGCCGCGGAGTCTGCCTGGCGGGACACGCTGGCGCGCTACGCCAGCGCTCACCCGGAGCTCGCGCGCGAGCTCGAGCGCCGCATGCGCGGCGAGCTGCCTGCGGACTGGACGGAGACCGTATCTCAGGCGCTGGCCGCCGGGCTCGCGCAGCAGGCGCCGCAGGCGACCCGCCAGTCATCGCAGGCCACGTTGGGGGTGATTGGACCGCGAATACCGGAGATTTTCGGCGGCTCGGCCGACCTCACGGGGTCCAACAACACCAAGTTCAAGGCCGCGCGAGAGTTCGATCCAAGGACGGCGACCGGCAACTACATGCACTACGGCGTACGCGAGTTCGGCATGACCGCCGTCATGAACGGCATCGCTTTGCACGGGGGTTTCCTGCCCTACGGCGGCACCTTTCTGGTGTTCTCCGATTACGCCCGCAATGGGGTGCGCCTCGCCGCGCTCATGAACACTCATGTGGTGCTCGTCTATACTCACGACTCGGTCGGCCTCGGGGAAGACGGTCCCACGCACCAGCCGATCGAGCACCTGACGAGCCTTCGAGCCATGCCGAACCTGGCGCTCTGGCGGCCCTGCGACGCATTCGAGACCGCGGTGGCGTGGACGGCAGCCGTGGAGCGGTCCGGGCCCAGTGCGCTCGTGCTGACCCGTCAGGCTCTGCCGCAGCAGGCGCGTACCGCCGAGCAGCAGGCGAACGTCAGTCGCGGCGGATACGTTCTGCTCGATTGTGAGGGCACTCCCGAGTGCTTGGTTCTGGCGACCGGGTCCGAGGTCGCCCTTGCCGCGCAGGTCGTGAGCGCGCTCAATGCCAGCGGCAGGCGCGTGCGGCTGGTGTCCATGCCCTCGACCGGGACGTTCGATGCCCAGGACGAGGCGTACCGCGAGGCCGTGCTGCCGCGCGCGGTTCGCCGCCGTCTGGCGGTGGAGGCGGGCGCCACGCTATCTTGGTGGCGCTACGTCGGCAGTGAGGGCCGGGTGATCGGCATCGATCAATTCGGCGCCTCCGGCAAGGGCGCCGAGGTGCTGGCGCACTTCGGCTTCACCGTGGGGCACGTCAACCAAGAGGTCGACGCGCTGCTCAAGAGTGTGAAATAGGTAAACATCAACGAGGTTATCGGGTCATGCCAATCAAGGTGGGAATCAACGGCTACGGCCGCATCGGCCGCAACGTCCTGCGCGCACTCTACGAAGCCCGGCGCACCGGAGAAGTGCAAATCGTCGCGATCAACGATCTCGGCGATGCGAAGACCAACGCGCACCTGACGCAGTACGACACCGTGCATGGCCGGTTTCCCGGAGAAGTCAAAGTCGACGGCGACTCGATGGTCGTCAATGGTGATCGCATTCGCGTGCTGGCCGAGCGCGATCCGGCAAAGCTGCCGTGGCGCGACCTCGGTGTGGAGTACGTTTTCGAAAGCACCGGCCTGTTCACCAGCAAGGCGAAGGCCAGTGCCCACCTGAAGGGTGGCGCGAGGCGCGTCATCATTTCGGCGCCGGGCGGTGAGGATGTGGATGCCACGATCGTCTACGGCGTCAACCACGATGTATTGAAGAGCGACTTCACCGTTATTTCCAACGCCTCCTGCACCACGAACTGCCTGGTCCCGGTGGTCAAGGTGTTGCACGACAAGATCGGCCTGGTCAACGGCATCATGACCACGATCCATTCCTACACGAACGACCAGGTACTGACCGACGTCTATCACTCTGACCTGCGCCGCGCCCGTTCCGCGACCATGTCGCAGATCCCAACCAAGACGGGTGCCGCCGCGGCCGTCGGCCTGGTGCTGCCGGAGTTGAAGGGCAAGCTCGACGGGTATTCCATCCGCGTGCCGACCATCAACGTGTCGCTGGTCGATCTCACCTTCACGGCCAAGCGCCCCACCACGGCGGAGGAAGTGAACAAGTTGATGCGGGAGGCGGCAACCTCCGGTCCGCTCAAGGGCGTGCTCGCCTATAATGATGCGCCACTGGTCTCGAGCGACTTCAACCACGACCCGCATTCGTCGATCTTCGACGCCACGCTGACGAAGATCATCGACGGCACCCTGGTCAAGGTGTTCTCCTGGTATGACAACGAGTGGGGCTTCTCCAACCGCATGATCGACACCACGCTGGCCTGGGCCAAGGCAGCATGAAAGTCCTGCGTATGACGGACCTGGACCTGCGCGGCAAGCGGGTCCTGATCCGCGAGGACCTCAACGTCCCGGTTCAGGATGGTGTCGTGACCAGCGATGCGCGTATTCGCGCGGCGCTGCCGACGATCCGCCACGCGTTGGATCAGCACGCGAAGGTCTTCATCCTCTCGCATCTCGGCCGCCCCGAGGAGGGCAAGTTCGATGAGGCGCTGTCGCTCAAGCCTGTGGCGGCGCGCCTTTCGGAGCTGCTGGGCAAGGCCGTGCCGCTGCGTCGCGACTGGCTCGACGGAATCGATTGCGAGCCGGGCAGTGCGGTGTTATGCGAGAACGTGCGCTTCAACAAGGGTGAGAAGAAGGACGACCCGGCGCTCGCCCGCAAAATGGCCGATCTTTGCGAGGTTTTCGTCATGGACGCGTTCGGCACCGCGCATCGGGCGGAGGCCAGTACCCACGGCGTCGTGAAATTCGCGCCCAACGCCTGCGCCGGGCCGCTGCTGGTGGGTGAGCTCGAGGCCCTCGAGCGCGCGCTGGAGAAGCCCGCACGGCCGCTGATCGCCATCGTCGCGGGCTCGAAGGTATCGACCAAGCTAACCGTGCTCGAAACGCTCCTCGCCAAGGTGGACAAGCTGATTGTCGGCGGCGGCATCGCCAACACCTTCCTGGTCGCTAACGGGGTGGCGGTGGGGCGGTCTCTCGTCGAATTGGAGCTGCTCGACGTCGCGCGCCGGCTCACGACGCAGGCGCGCGCGCGCGGTGCGGAGATTCCGCTGCCGACCGACGTCGTGGTCGCCAAGGAACTTGCCGCCACCGCGCACGCCGACGTGCGGCCCATCGACGAAGTCGGCCCGGAAGAAAGGATTCTCGACATCGGCCCGGATACCGCTGAGCGCCTGAGCGAAATGCTGCAATCGGCGGGCACCATCATCTGGAATGGACCGGTCGGAGTGTTCGAGTTCGAGCAGTTCGGCGAGGGTACGCGTGCGATCGCCCAGGCGATCGCACGCAGCAAGGCATTCTCGCTGGCCGGCGGCGGCGATACGCTGGCGGCGATCGAGAAGTACGGGGTCGAGGATGGGATTTCCTACATTTCCACCGGCGGCGGCGCCTTCCTCGAGTTCGTGGAAGGCAAGAAGCTGCCGGCCGTCGCCGCCCTCGAGGCACGGACAAGGGGCTGATCCATGTTGAGACGAACGAAGATCGTGGCGACCATCGGTCCGGCGACCGACGACATCGCTGTCTTGACGGAGATGATGCGCGCCGGGCTGGATGTCGTGCGGCTCAACGCTTCCCATGGGACGGTGGACGACCGCCGGCGCCGGCTGGGAATGGTGCGTGAGGCCGCGCAGCAGGCCAACAAGTGCATCGGGGTCCTGCTCGACCTCGGCGGACCCAAGATCCGCATCGAGAGCTTCCGCGACAAGAAAATCATGCTGCTGGAGGGCAAACCCTTCACGCTCGATACGGCGCTCGACCCGAAGGCGGGCAACATCGAAGAGGTGGGCTGCGCCTACAAGGACCTCCCCAAGGACGTCGGCCCGGGTGACACATTGCTGCTCGGTGACGGCCAGATCGTGCTCGACGTGGACCGGGTCAGCGGCACGAGAATCGAAACGCGCGTGCGCGTGGGTGGGGAGTTGTCGGATCGCAAGGGCCTGAATCGGCAGGGCGGCGGCATTTCGGCGCCGGCGATCTCGGACAAGGACCGGGAGGACATCCGTTTCGCGGCCGAGGAGCAGGTCGACTATCTCGCGGTCTCCTTCGCGCGGGATGCGGCCGACATCGAGCAGGCGCGTACACTCGTCCGCCAGGCGGGCGGCAACGCCCGCATCGTCGCCAAGGTGGAACGGCACGAGGCCGTCACGAATCTGCCGGGCATCATCGATGCCGCCGACGTCGTCATGGTGGCTCGCGGCGATCTCGGTGTGGAGATGGGCTACGCCGAGCTGACCGGGCTACAGAAAACCATCATCCATCAGACCCGCAGCCGGAACCGAGTGGTGATCACCGCCACCCAGATGATGGAGTCGATGATCCAGAACCCTGTGCCGACACGCGCCGAGGTCAGCGATGTGGCCAACGCCGTCATGGACGGCACGGATGCAGTGATGTTGTCGGCGGAGACCGCCATGGGCCGTTACCCGGTGAAGGCCGTGGAGGCGATGGCGGAGGTCATCCAGGGCGCGGAGAAGTACCAGCTCACTCACAGCCGCAGCCGGCATCGCACCGAGGGCCAGTTCAAGGGAACCGAGGAGGCGATCGCCATGGCCGTGATGTATGCGGCCAACCACCTGAAGGTGCGCGCCATCGTCGCCCTGACGGAGTCGGGGGCGACGCCACTGTGGATGTCGCGTATCCGCTCCGATATTCCCATCTATGCTTTCACGCGGCATGAGCCGACGCGTCGCCGCGTCACGATCTACCGTGGGGTTTATCCCGTTATCTTCGATGTCACCCACCCCACTTCCACCGGAGCGCTCTACGGCGCCCTGTTCTCGCGCCTCCTCGAGCTCGATCTGGTCAAGCGCAAGGACCTGGTGATCCTCACCAAGGGGGAGCTGTCGGGGGTTCAGGGCGGCACGAACTCCATGCAAATCCTTCAGGTGGCGTAGGCCTATTGCCGCAACCGCGACGGGGTTGTAATCCTACGGGCGGCTCCCGTGGCATTATTCATGGATGGACGGGCCCGTCGACGTTGCGAGAAAACCACCGCCGCGCCCGACCGTCGGACTGGTGCTGACCGGCGGCGGCGCGCGCTCGGCCTATCAAGTAGGTGTGCTCTTGGCGCTGACCGAGCTGCTGCCGCGCGCCCGTAATCCTTTCCCGGTCATCGTGGGCACCTCCGCCGGTGCGGTGGCCGCCAGCGTGCTCGCGGCGGAGGCGCACCGCTGGCGGCGCGCGGTGTCGGGGCTCGAGCGCGTCTGGGCCAACTTTCGTACCGGCCAGGTCTTCCACGTGAATTCCGCGCACATGCTGCGCGCCGGCACGCACTGGCTGCTGGCGCTGCTTTCGGGCGGACTCGTGCTCTCGCCGCCCAAGGCACTGCTCGACAACAGCCCGTTGCGGCAGCTCCTGGGGACACACGTGGATTGCGCCAGCGTTCATCGCAGCATCGCGCGTGGACATCTGCAGGGGTTCGCGCTTTGCGCCACGAGCTACGCCACCGGACACTCGGTCGCCTTTTTCGACGGCCACGATGCGATTCCCGAGTGGACCCGCGCCCACCGCATGGGCCGGCGCACGCAGTTGACCCTGGATCACCTGATGGCGAGCGCCGCGATCCCGCTGCTCTTTCCGCCGATGGGTATCGGCCGGGAATACTTCGGCGACGGCGCGATGCGCCAGTTGAATCCGCTCAGTCCCGCCATCCACCTGGGTGCCGACCGGCTGCTGGTCATCGGTGTGCAGGCACGGCGCGCGGCGGGAGTGGGTGCCGGCAGCGGTACCAGCCGCAGCATGCCGACTCCGGGCGAAGTGCTCGGCTACATGATCGATACCTTGTTCACCGACCAGATTTACGGCGATCTCGAGCAGATCGAGCGCATCAACCAGCTGGTGCAGGAGGCGCCTTTCGCCGCGCGGGGCCTGAGGCACGTGGATACTCTGATGCTCGCCCCGAGCATCGATCCGCGGGACGTGGCCGGCCGATTTACCGCTGAGATGCCGCGCAGCCTGCGCGCTCTACTGCGAGTCATCGGCGGCCGCGACGTGTCGGGATACCAGCTCGCGAGCTACCTCATGTTCGAGGGGGGCTATACCCGGGCGCTCATCGAGCTCGGCTATCGCGATGCCATGGAGGCGAGAACGGCGCTGGTCGCCTTCATGAGCGGCGAGCGGCTGCCGCCCCTCATGACCGCCGCCGGCATCGCCCAGGCAACCTAGACCCCCTACCGGGCTAGGCCCGTGTGGCGCGCCATGAGGGTGGGGAATTCGGCGCCGAACTGCGTCACCAGCTTGTCGACGATGTAGACGGAGCGATGCTGGCCGCCGGTGCAGCCGACCGCCACGGTCAGATAGCCGCGGTTGCTGGCGACGTATTCGGGAATCCGGGCACGGATGAACTGCGCGATGTCCGCGACCAGCGCCGAGACGTTGGTCTGTCCTTCGAGGAAGCGGATGACCGCGGCGTCGCGTCCGGTGAGGCCGCGCAGCGCCGGTTCCCAGTAGGGGTTGGGCAGAGAGCGGGCGTCGAACACGAAATCGGCGTCGCCCGGAATGCCGTGCTTGAAGCCGAATGACTCGAAGGTGAGCGACAGCCGGCCCGCGTGAGGCTCCCCGACGCGCTGCCTGATCAGGTCCCGCAGCGCGTGCACCCCCAGCCGAGACGTATCGATGACGAGATCGGCTGCATAGACGATGGGCTCGAGGAGCTGGCGTTCCATCGCTATGGCCGCGCGCAGATCGACATCGCGCCGGCTCATCGGATGCTTGCGCCGCGTCTCCGCGAAACGCCGCAGCAGCTCGTCATCGGTCGCGGTCAGGAAGATGACCTCGCACTCGATCCCGCTGCGGCGCAGCTCATCGGTCAGTTGCGGCACGGTTGCGATCTCGGCCGCGGTGTTGCGCGCATCGAGCCCGACCGCGGCGCGCTCATACGTGCGCTCCGGGCCGCGCACGGCGTGGGCCACGAAGGGCTTGAGCAGCGCCGCCGGGATGTTATCGATGCAGTAGAAGCCCAGGTCCTCGAGCATGTGCAGGGCCACGCTCTTGCCCGAGCCGGAGAGACCGCTTAGAACTACGATGCGCATCGCGCCACCGCCTCCGCACTACCCGTGGTCCTCTTGCGAGCGCGCCGTCAGGCGCGCAGCGCTCGGCCCTCGACGGCATGATGGTCCGTCAGTTTCTCTTTGTGCTTCTTGACGCATCGATCGAGCTTGTCGGCCAGCAGATCGATGGCGGCGTACATGTTCTCTTCGGTCGCGTCGGCGTGGATCGAGTTGCCGCTGACGTGCAGGGTCGCCTCGGCCTTCTGTCGCAGTTTCTCCACCGTCAGGACGCAATGCACATCGATCACCTGCTCGAAGTGTCGTCCGATGCGCTCGAGCTTCTTTTCCACATAGCCTCGCAGGGAAGCGGTGACCTCGACGTGGTGGCCGGTGACGTTGAGCTGCATTACCGTCTCCTTTTCACTGTGGTAGCTGACATCATCTCAGTTCACTTGCGATTCACATCTGGCTCAGGCCGGCCCGCCGGCGCTCGTTGGAGGGCGGAATGCCGATCGCCTCGCGGTATTTCGCGACGGTGCGCCGTGCGACCGGAATGCCTTCCGCCGAGAGGAGCTCGGCGATCCGGCCATCGCTCAGCGGCGATTCCGCATCCTCGTCCTTGACGAGCTTTCTGATCTTGGCGCGGATGGCGGTCGAGGATGTGCCCGACCCGTCCGCGCCTTCGACGTGACTCGAGAAGAAATAGCGCAGCTCGAAGACGCCGCGCGGGGTGTGCATGTATTTGCCGGAGGTCACGCGGGAGATGGTCGATTCGTGCATGCCGATCGCCTCGGCGATGTCTTTCAGGATCATCGGCCGCATGTGCTCCTCGCCCTGTTCGAGGAAGGCGGTCTGGCGCTCGACGATCGAGCGTGCGACCTTGATCAGCGTTTCGTGCCGGATCTCCAGGCTCTTCAGCAGCCAGCGCGCCTCCTGCAGCTGCGCGCGCATGGTGGCATGGGTCGAATTGCGCCCGATGAGGCTGGCATAGCTTTGGTTGAGGCGCACCCGCGGCAGCGTCGCCGAGTTGATCTCCACCGCCCAGCCATGCTCGGTTCGCCGCACGAACACGTCGGGAACCACGTACTCGGCCGAACCCGCGCTCACGGTGGCGCCCGGGCGCGGATGGCAGGAGCGCACGAGCGCGAGCGCGCTGGCGAGCTCCTCGTCACTGGCCCGCAGCTCCCGTTTCACGACCGCGAGCTCGCGGCCGGCTATGCGCTCGAGGTGGTGTCGGGCGATCTCGATCGCGGCATTGAACCCGGGGATCGCCGGATCGAGTTGTCGCAGCTGCAGCTCGATGCACTCGCCGACCGAGCGCGCGCCGATGCCGGGCGGATCGAGCGCCTGAACGACTTCAGCCAGCGTGGCTTCGACCTCCGTGGGCTCGCAGTGGATCTCGGGCCGCAGCGTGTTGGCGATCTCGGCCAGCGGCTCCGTGAGATAACCGTCATCGCTGATGGCATCGACGATCGCGCGTGCGATGGCCAGCTCGCGCGGCGCGAGCCGCACGAGCTCGAGCTGCCAAAGGAGATATTCCTGCAGGGATTGACCCGCGGAATCGGCGAATTCCTGCTGCCGGTCATCGTCATCGCCGCTCCAGGAAGTCTCGGCCGGACCGACGCTGTGCTCGCCCCAGCCCTCATCCAACACTTCGACGGCGCTCTCGCGCGGACCTTCCTCGGGAACCTCGGCGGGTTCCGGCGCGGTGGCATGTTCGAGCGTGGGGGTGTCGAGGCTTTCCTCATGGCCATCGTCCATCGCCTCCAGCATGACATTGGTCTCGAGGAGCTCGCGGATATGCGCCTGCAGCTCGAGGGCGGGCAGCTGCAGGAGCCGGATCGCCTGCTGCAGCTGCGGGGTCATCGTCAGTTGCTGACCCAGCTTGAGCTGCAGGGAGGGTTTCAGCATGCTGGCACGGAAGTGGCCTTAGGCCTTCCTAGGATAAGTCTCTGATTTCTCACAGTTTATCAGCGGAGTCGGGTCCTTCAGAGCCGGAACGACTCACCCAAGTACACCTCACGCACTTGGGGGTTGGCAAGGATTTCTTCCGCAGTTCCTTGAGCGATCACCGCCCCCTGGTTGACGATGTAGGCGCGCCCGCAGACCCCCAGGGTTTCGCGCACATTATGGTCGGTGATCAGCACCCCGATGCCGCGGCTCGTGAGCTCGCGGATGATGCGCTGAATGTCCAGCACGGACAGCGGATCGACGCCCGCGAAGGGCTCATCGAGCAGCATGAAGCGTGGCTCGGCGGCGAGTGCCCGCGCGATCTCGACACGCCGCCGCTCGCCGCCGGAGAGTGCCAGCCCGAGGCTGCGGCGAACGTGTCCGATGCGCAGCTCCTCGAGCAGCTCCTCGAGCCGTTGCTCGCGTGCCGCCCGATCCAGGTCGCGGCGTGTCTCCAGAACGGCGAGCACGTTGTCCTCCACCGACAACTTGCGGAAGACGGAGGCCTCCTGGGGCAGGTAACCCAGGCCCATTTGCGCCCGCCGGTGCATCGGCAGGAATGTGAGGTCGATGTCGCCGAGGCGGATCCGGCCGGCGTCGCAGGGTACGAGCCCGACGATCATGTAGAACGCCGTCGTCTTGCCGGCGCCGTTGGGCCCCAAGAGTCCCACCACCTCGCCGTTCGAGACCTCGAGGCTGAGAGTGCTGACGACCTTGCGGGACTTGTAGCTTTTCTCGAGCCCGCTCGCGCGCAAGGTCGTCATGAACGACCTTGGGGAGGAGGGGCGGCGCCGCCCTCCGGCCCCGGTGCATGGGGCGCCGCCGGCGCCGGCGCGGCCGCCGCACCCTTGTTCTGTTGGGAGCTCTTTGGCGGCGAGCCGTGCTTCGGCACGGATTGTGGCGTGATGAGGATGTGCACGCCCTGACTGGCGCCCGGAGAGTTCGCCAGCACTTTCTGCTCGCGGATGCTGTAGGAGATTGACGGCGCGCTCATCTCGTTGTGACCGTCCGAGACCCAGGCGTCCTTGGTCAGAACCACGGTGCCCTGGGTGACGTCATACACGATCTGATCCGCATGGCCCTTCTCCATGCCCAAACCGCTCGCCAGCTCCTGCTCGAATTCCGCCGGGCTGCCGTCGACCGTGGCGCTGGTAATGCGATTGTTGCGGAACTCGACCGTCGCCTGGTCCGAGCGCAGGCTGCCGCGCGGCGGAGCCTCGATGTGCACGTTGCCGGTGAATATCCAGTGGCTGTTCTGGAAATTGACACCCCCCGTGCCGCGCGCGTGATCGGCCGTCACCCGGGTGCTGCCCTGGGAGATCACGATGTTGCTGCAGATCATCGTCTGTCCCTTGTAGTTCACGACTCCTGATTTGCAATCGACGTTGATGGGCTCCCGCGGGTTGATGGGCAGGGGCTGGCCGGCCGGGGCCGCGCCGCCGTGGGTGGCGGCGGCGGGCATAGTGGCGGCGTACGCGGCCAGCGGCGCGAGCGCCAGGCAAAGGAGGTGGAGACTACTGCGAGTAAGTGCCATGTACGGCAGATTCTAGTTGGACGCGGTCGTCCTTCAAATTGGCGACGACGCCGGTGGAGCTCAGCTGCCGCCCCCCCCAGAGCATCTGCACCGGGTCTTTGGTGTTCACGAGATCCGTCCGTAGGTCGACCGACAGCGTGGCGGTGAAAAGTTGCGCCTCTCCCGCGGCGCCGGCGATGGTGCCCGAGATATGCACATCGCCGGCAAGCTGCACGTGCTGCGAGCCCTGTTCGACCTCGCCGCGATCAGCGGTCGCAGTCCACGGGTCCCCATTCGGGTCCCGAAAGGTCATCTGTACTTGCGTGAGCTGCACTTGATCCGCGTTCGGCAGCTGCCGCATGGTGGCGGCGTTGAGTGTGTAAAGCGGCAGTCCATCGGCACCCGTCTCCACCAGCTGCGCATTCTGCGCCGAGTAGCCTTCATCCCATTCGTTCGGTTGCACGGCCGTCGCCGCTGGAGTCGCGCTCTGCTGCCGTGAGAGCAGAATCGAGGCGACGATGACCGCGACGATGGTGAGGATGGCGAGGATGCGGTAAATCACTTGTTTGCGGCGCCGCCCCGGCGCGCCTCCAGGAGGTAGTCGCAAACCTCGCGGACCGCTCCGCTCCCGCCGGGAAGCCGGGTGACCACGTGCGCGGCGCTACGCGCCCGCGGGTGGGCATCAGCGACAGCAAAGGAGAGACCCACCTCACGCATGAGTGGCACGTCGGGCACGTCATCCCCAACGCACGCGCATACGGCCGGGGATACACCGAGCTGCTCGCGCAGCCGCTGAAAAGCGGCGACCTTGTCCGCTACACCTTGTAACAGGTGGCGCACGCCGAGCTCTCGGCAGCGCCTGGCCGTCATGCTGGAGCGGCGCCCCGAGATGACGGCCACCGTGACGCCGGCGGCTGCAAGCAGCTTCACGCCCAAGCCGTCGCGCACATGAAAGACCTTCAGCGCCTCGCCCCGCGGGCCATAGTAGAGGCGCCCATCCGTCAACACGCCATCGACGTCGAGCACCAGCAGGCGCACTCGAGCGGCGGCATCGGCCCGGCGGCGCGCGGTCGCGGCGCTCACATGACGCCGGCGCGAAAAAGATCGTGCACGTTCAGCGCGCCGATGAGGCGCCCCTGCTCGTCGGCGACCGGCAACGCGGTGATGCGATGCAGCTCCATCAGGTGCACCGCCTCGGCCGCCAGGTCCTGCGGACCGATACTTTTGCAGGGCGAGGTCATCACCTCGCTCATGGTGACGCCGTGGACATCGACGTGGCGATCGAGCGCGCGGCGCAGGTCGCCGTCCGTGAACACGCCGAGAATTCTGTTGTCATCGTCCACGACGACAGTCATGCCGAGGGCCTTGCGGGACATTTCGAGCAGTCCCTCGCCGAACCGCGTTTGCGGGCCGACGCGCGGCAACGCATCACCGGTGCGCATGATCTGCTCCACGTGCATGAGGAGCTGTCGTCCGAGTGTGCCGCCAGGGTGTGAGCGTGCGAAATCCAGCTTGGTGAAGCCTCGCGCCTCGAGCACGGCGACCGCCAGCGCATCGCCCATTGCGAGTGTGGCTGTGGTGCTCGCCGTGGGCGCCAGGTTGAGCGGGCAAGCCTCTTCCGGCACGCTGACATCGACCGCCACCGTCGCTGCCCGTCCGAGAGTGGAGTCCGTCTTGCCGGCCATTACGATCAGCGGCACCGCGAGCCGCTTCAAGTGCGGCAGCAGCAGCAGCAGCTCCGGCGTCTCGCCGGAGTTCGAGAGCGCAAGTACGGCGTCCCCGCGGGTGATCATGCCGAGATCGCCGTGGCTGGCTTCGGCCGGGTGCAGAAAGAATGCCGGCGTCCCCGTGCTGGCTAGCGTCGCCGCGATCTTGCGCGCGATGTGGCCGGACTTGCCCATGCCGGTGACGACCACCCGGCCCAGGCAGTCCAGGCATACCTGGCAGGCGGCGGCAAAGCGGCCGTCCAGCCGCGTGAGCAACCCCTCGACGGCTCGCGCCTCGATGGCGAGGGCGCGGTGGGCGGTGGCCAGCAGGCTGCTTTGATCGGCGGGTACGGGGGCGGAGCTCATGACGGGGGTGATAATATCCGACGGATGAGCCCAGAGGAGATTGCGCGGTTGATCCGCGCCGGCCTGCCCGGAGCCGATGTTCGGGTACAGTCGGACGACGACACGCATTTCGAGGCGCGCATCGTGGCCGAGCAGTTCGCCGGCAAGCGCGGCGTCGCCCGTCACCAGCTGGTCTACCAGACCCTCGGCGAGCGCATGGGCCGTGAGATCCACGCCCTCTCGATCGAGGCGCTGACTCCGGCCGAATCCGGACGGGATTGACATGGACAGGCTGCAGATCCAGGGAGGCACGCCTCTCCAGGGCGAAGTACGCATCTCCGGCGCCAAGAACGCCACGCTGCCCATCCTCGCCGGCGCGCTGCTTGCCGACGGGCCGGTGGTGGTCGGCAATGTCCCCCACCTGAAGGACGTCACCACCACCGTCGAACTGCTGGGGGGCATGGGCGCAACGGTTACCGTCGACGAGCGCATGCGTATCGAGGTCGATGCGACCACGGTGCGCGATTGCTTCGCGCCCTATGAGCTGGTCAAGACCATGCGGGCGTCGATTCTGGTGCTAGGGCCGCTGGTCGCCCGCTACGGGCGGGCTGACGTCTCGCTGCCTGGCGGCTGCGCCATCGGCGCACGGCCCGTCAATATCCACGTAGCCGGCTTGCAGGCCATCGGGGCCGACATCACGATCGACGGCGGCTACATCCGGGCGCGCGCCGGCCGCTTGCGGGGCGCGCGTCTCGTGCTCGATACCGTCACGGTCACCGGCACCGAGAACCTGATGATGGCGGCGACGCTTGCCGAGGGTGAGACCGTCATCGAAAACGCCGCGCGCGAGCCCGAGGTGGTCGACCTCGCGCAATTCCTGATCTCGATGGGAGCCAAGATCCAGGGCGCCGGTACGGACAAGATCGTGATCCAGGGCGTCGAGCGGCTGCGAGGCACTTCGTACGAGGTGCTGCCGGATCGCATCGAGAGCGGCACCTACCTGGTTGCCGGCGCGATCACTCGCGGCCACGTGCGCATCAAGAACACGCGCCCCGATCACCTGGATGCGGTGCTCGCCAAGCTCGAGGAGGCGGGCGCCAAGGTGGGCGTCGGCGACAACTGGATCGAGGTCGACATGCGCGGCCGCCGGCCGCGCGCCGTCGACGTGCGCACCGCGCCGTATCCCGCCTTTCCGACCGACATGCAGGCGCAGTTCGCCGCCCTGAACACCGTGGCGGACGGTGTCGGCACGATCATCGAGACGATCTTCGAGAATCGCTTCATGCACATGCTCGAGATGCGCCGCCTCGGCGCGGAGATCCGTCTCGAGGGCAACACCGCGATCATCCGCGGCGTCGACCGGCTCACCGCCGCGCCGGTGATGGCGACCGACCTGCGCGCCTCGGCGAGCCTGGTGCTGGCCGGGCTGGTTGCCGAGGGCCGCACCGAGGTCGAGCGGATCTATCACATCGACCGCGGCTACGAGGCGATCGAGGAAAAGCTCGCCCAGCTCGGTGCTCAGATCCAGCGAGTGCCGTAGGACATATCTGACTGCGGGGCCGGCGGCGGGCGCGTAGACTCAGCGACTAACTGTGGAGATGCGTATGCGAATCGGCATGATGGGGCTTGGGCGCATGGGCGCCAACATGGTGCGCCGGCTGATACGCGGTGGCCACGAGTGTGTCGCCTACGACAGGTCGTCCGAGGCGGTCCGGGCCGTCGCGGCGGACGGGGCGGTCGCTGCCAACTCGCTCGCGGAGCTGGTTGCGGCCCTCAAGCCGCCGCGCGCCGTGTGGATCATGGTGCCCGCGGCCGTCGTCGACACCGTCATTGCGCAGCTACGGCCGCTGCTCGCTTCCGGTGACATCCTCATCGACGGCGGTAACTCCCACTACCACGACGACATACGGCGCGCCGAGGAGCTCCGCCCGGCCGGTCTGCACTATGTCGATGTGGGCACGAGTGGTGGCGTGCTCGGTCTCGAGCAGGGCTACTGTCTGATGATCGGCGCCGAGCCGGCCGTGTTCAGTACGCTCGAGCCCGTCTTCGCGACACTATCTCCGGGCGGCCGGCGGCCGCAGGGCGCGGGCGGCAAGAGCGCAGCCCAAGCCACGGCCGAGATGGGTTATCTGCACTGCGGCGCGAACGGTGCCGGACACTTCGTCAAGATGGTGCACAACGGCATCGAGTACGGCGTCATGGCCGCGTATGCGGAGGGCTTGAACCTGCTCAAACACGCGGACGCCGGCCTGAAGCAGGAGGAGGCGGATGCCGAGACCGCGCCGCTTTCCAACCCGCGCCTCTTCCAGTATCAGCTCGACATCGCCGCCGATCGCCGAAGTCTGGCGGCATGGCAGCATCATCGCCTCGCGCCTCCTCGATCTGACGGCCGAGGCGTTGGCCGGCGACGCCACGCTCGAGCAGTTTGGCGGCCGGGTATCGGACTCGGGCGAGGGACGCTGGACAGTTCAGGCTGCAGTCGAGATCGGCGTTCCTGCGTACGTGCTCTCGGCGTCGCTTTTCTCGCGTTTCGAGTCCCGCGGGCGCGCGGAGTTTGCCGACAAGCTGCTCTCGGCCATGCGGCTCGGCTTCGGCGGCCATCTCGAAAAGAAGTCCTGAAGGGAGGCGTGATGGAGCGGCGAGACAGCGACACTCTGGTGCTGTTCGGGGCGACCGGAGACCTCTGCTATCGGAAGATATTTCCGTCCCTCTACAACCTCGTGCGCCGGGGCCTGTTGCACGTGCCGGTGATCGGCGTCGCGCGCGCGGGCTGGAACCTCGATCAGCTTGCGGACCGGGTGCGCGAGAGCATCAAGAAATTCGTTTCCTCGCCGGATGAGGCCGCGCTCGGGCGCCTGGTAGGGTTGCTGCGCTATCACGACGGCGACTACAAGGACCGCGAGACTTTCGTCGCGCTACGCAAGGCGCTCGGGGACTCGCAACGCCCGCTCCACTACCTCGCGATCCCGCCCAGCATGTTTCCGGTGGTGATCGATCACCTCGGCACCTCCGGCGCCGCACAGGGCGCGCGCGTGGTGGTCGAGAAGCCGTTCGGGCGCGATCTCGCCTCGGCGAAGGCGTTGAATCAGAAGCTGCATAAGCAGTTTCCGGAGAGCTCCATCTTCCGCATCGATCACTATCTCGGTAAGGAGGCGGTGCAGAACATGCTGTATTTCCGCTTCGCCAACTCCTTCCTCGAGCCGATCTGGAACCGCAACTTCGTCGCCAGCGTGCAGATCACGATGGCGGAGACGATCGGGGTCGAGGGACGCGGCAAGTTCTACGAGGAGACCGGGGCCATTCGCGATGTGATGCAGAACCACCTGCTACAGATCCTGGCGCACCTCACCCTCGAGCCACCGGTCAACACCGAGGGCGAGTCGTTGCGCGACGAGAAGGTCAAGGTGCTGAAGGCGGTGCGGCCCCTGAGGCCGGATGACGTCGTGCGCGGCCAGTTCGCCACCTACCGCAAGGAGCAGGGGGTGTCGCCCGATTCCAAGGTGGAGACGTATGCGGCGATGCGGCTCGAGATCGATTCCTGGCGCTGGAGCGGGGTGCCGTTCTATCTGCGTGCCGGCAAGTGCCTGCCGGTGACGGCGACCGAAGTCGTAGTCGATCTGAAGCCGCCGCCGGCGCACGTGTTTGGCGAGGCAGGCCCTGACTATCCCAACTACGTGCGGTTTCGGGTCGGGCCGGACGTGGCGATCGCATTGGGCGCCCATGCGAAGAAGGCGGGCGCGGCGATGCAGGGCAGGGAGGTGGAGCTATTCGTGGCGCAGCACGACGCGGATGCGATGGATGCGTACGAGGTGTTGATCAGTGCGGCGCTCATCGGGGATACTTCGCACTTTGCGCGCGAGGATGAGGTGGAGGCCGCGTGGGCGATCGTGGACCCGGTGTTGGGAAGCGGGGACACGCCCTACGCCTACACCTGCGGCACATGGGGACCGAAGGAGTCGGAGCGGCTGTTGACTGGAGGCTGCAGCTGGCACAACCCGGGAGCGGAGGCGCAGAGCTGGACGCGCTCCTGCGCGCCCGCGCATCTGCCGATGGGCAAATTCGCGCCGTAACGACGGCTAGGCGGTTGGCTCGACACCGCAACGGTAGACCCGTTCGCTGCCCGGGTCGAGGCGCAGCGCATCGACCCATTCCGGGCGGTTGAAGGCGTTGGCCATGCATTCCATCGGCTCGAGCGCGATCGAGCGGCGCACGTCGCGCTTGAGCGTGTCGCCGGTGAAGGCGTGCATCACGCCGCGCTGCTGCCAGACTGTTATCCCGAAACCACTCTGGGGATCCGTGAGGCGCGTACGGATGCGGCCGTCCGCCTGCGCGACCAGATCGGTGTACTCCTGGTCGAGGACGGTGCCGCCGATCAGGCGGGAGCGCCGGAAATCAAGCGCTGGCGAATCGTCCAACGGCACGTAGGCGGCATCGCCGGCCAGCGCGATGAGGTCGCTTCCGGTGGTTATCAGCGTCTGCCCGGGTATCTCCAGCAGCCACTCATCGGCGACGCCATCGCTGACACGGAAGTAGGGATGCCAGCCGAAGAAGCAGGGCGCGGGCTCATCGCCGACGTTGCGCATGCGCACCGCGAGGGCGAGTCCAGCGCGATCGAGGGTGAAGCTGACAGAGAGATCGATCGCAAAGGGATACCCCGGATGTCTGCCGACCGGCGTGCTCAATGTCGCCCGGGCGCAGACGGCGTCGGCCGCGAGCTCCGCCACGACAAAGTCCGCATCGCGGACGAACCCGTGGCGGGATTCGCGCCTGCCAGCGGCTGCACCAGGCTGCAGATCGTAGTCGCGGCCGTCGAAAACGTAGCGCGCATCGGCAATGCGGCCGGCGAAGGGCGCCATGATCGCGAAACGCGAGCCCGGGCGCGCCGCGATTTCGGCGGCGTCGCGGTGGCCGGCGGCAAGGTCGAACGGCCGCCCACCCCGCGGGACCTCGAAGCCGATGAGTGCGGCGCCGTGGCGGGCAATTCGCACCCGCCGTCCGGTATCGTCCTGAAGCACTACGATGGACTGCTCGCCCAGCGACGAGCGCTCGACCGAGTATTTCATTGTTGATTTTCCGACGGTGCCAGCTCGGAGGCGCGCTCGAACCATAGCTCGACGCGGGGACAGCTGGCGACGGCGCGCAGCGCGACGAGATTCGGGTCCTGGCGGATGAATGCGGCGATCGCATCGTGTTTGCCACTGCCCGCCACTACGAACAGTGGCTCGGCGACATTCGCCAGGAATTCCGGTGTGACGCTGATCCCTTGCATCCCGTCCGGCCGTTGCACGGCGATGGCGAGGTGATGGCGGGACTGCTCGAGGTTCTCGGGGCGGAAGAGCGAGGCGGTGTGGCCGTCGGGGCCCAAACCCAACAGGGCCAGGCCTATGTGCGCGCCCGCTTGCAACAGGGTGCGCAGGCTGCTCTCGTAGTCCTGGGCGGCTTCCTCCAGGGGGAGCTCGGTTCTGATGCGCAGCACCTGGTTTTCGGAGAGCCCCAGGGCATCGAGCAGCGGACGGGTCGCGTGGTAGTTGCTGGCGTCAGAGTCGGCGGGGACATAGCGATCGTCGGAGTAGATGATCGTCAGTGCGTCGCCGCGGGGCGGCCGGCGACGGGCGACTTCGCGGTAGGCCGGGATCGGGGTGTGCCCGCCGGCGAGCATGATGACGGGAGGGCCGCCGCTCGATGGCTTGGCAGTGGCGGCGACCGCCTCCTCGAGGCGGTCGGCGAGCGCGGCGTCGAGCTCGGAGCGGGTGGCGAAGCGGCGAACGTCGATTTTAGGCATGGGGGCTCCTATTCGGTCGTGCGCGGGCGCTCGGCGACCCGCACCTTCACGTCAAACTTGCTGCTGCCGCGTTGATCTTTCAGCGTGATCGTCGAGCCGGGCTTGTGGGTTGCAATGCGAGCGTTCGCTTCCTCGGCGGAGGTCACGGGCGTGCCGTCAAGGGCGAGCAGCAGGTCGCCCGGCTTGAGCCCGGCCTCCTGCCCGGGACTGCCCACGTAGAGGTTGGCGACGACGACGCCGCCACGGGCCAAGCCGAGCTGCTGCGCCTCCGTGTCCGAGATGTCCTCGGGAACGATTCCGATCCAGCCGCGGATGACGCGTCCGTATTTGATGATGTCGTGTAGCACACCGCGGACCATGTCGACGGGAATCGCAAAGCCGATGCCTTCGACCCCCAGGCTCTTGGCGACGATGGCCGTGTTGATGCCGATCAGCACGCCGTCGGAATCGACCAGCGCGCCGCCGGAGTTGCCGAAATTGATCGGCGCATCCGTCTGGATGAAGTCCTCGAATGTCGTGATGCCGAGTTGTCCCCGGGCGGTGGCGCTGACGATGCCGTGCGTCACGGTCTGCGAGAGGCCGAGCGGATCCCCGATGGCGAGCACGATGTCGCCGACCTGAAGCTGATCGGAGCGCCCGAAGGTGATCACCGGCAGATTCGATAGCCCGATTTTGAGCACCGCCAGATCGGTGTCCGGGTCGACGCCGACGACCTGCGGGGTTGCGATGCGGCCGTCCGCAAGCTGCACACGGATGGCGCCGGCGTTCGCAATCACGTGGTAGTTCGTGACGATGTGGCCGCTGTCATCGACGATGACGCCGGACCCGAGGCTGCGCTCGATGCGCTGCCGGTATTGCGGCAGGACGTTGCCGAAAAGCTCCCCGAGCGGCGACGGATCGATGCGCTCGGTCACCAGCCGGGCGGTGTATATGTTGACTACGGCGGGGGCTGCGCGTTGCACCGCCGCGGCATAGGAGAGACGCTCGGGCGAGTGCGCGGCAGGTACGCTCTCAGTGAAGACCGGTGCGGCCGCCGGCGCCGGCTGGTAGCCGGCGTTTCCGCGGATGAGATCCGGCCGCACCGCGACGATCACGAACGCAAGCGCCAGGCCGCCGACCACCGACCCGGCAATGAAAGTCAATCCTCGGCTCAGTCGCTCCAGCATGTGTCCACCTCTCGCTGTGTATAATGCCGCGCTACCGCGCGCATTGGGGAGCCTGCCGAATGATCCAGTCCGGGATGCCTGCCAACGTGCCTGCCCTCGCGAGGGGAGGTACCTGATGGCCACGACAGAGCCGCCTGAGGCGATACCGCAGAAACGAGGCTTCCGGGCCTGGTTCAACAAGCGCCTGCCCGTCGACGAGTTCATCGACACCCAGCTCACGGGCTATTACGCGCCGAAGAATTTCAATATTTGGTATTTCTTCGGTTCGCTGGCGCTGGTCGTCCTGGTGCTTCAGCTCCTCACCGGCATTTTCCTCGCGATGTACTACAAGCCGAGCGCCGCCCACGCGTTCGACTCCGTGCAGCACATCATGCGCGAGATCGACTGGGGATGGCTGATCCGGTACATGCATTCGACCGGTGCGTCGGCGTTCTTCATCGTCGTCTACCTGCACATGTTCCGCGGTCTGATGTACGGCTCTTACCGTGCGCCGCGGGAGCTGCTCTGGGTGATCGGCATGCTCGTGTACCTCGCGCTGATGGCCGAGGCGTTCATGGGCTATGTGCTGCCCTGGGGCAACATGTCCTTCTGGGGCGCGCAGGTGATCGTCAACATCTTCGGCACCGTGCCGGCCATCGGACCCGGACTGGTCCAGTGGATTCGCGGCGACTACGGCATCGCCGATGCGACGCTGAACCGCTTCTTCGCGCTGCACGTCGCGGCCGTGCCACTCGTCCTGCTGCTGCTCGTAGGCCTGCACCTGGTCGCGCTGCGCAATAGCGGCTCGAACAACCCGGATGGCATCGAGATCAAGGAGAACAAGGGCCCGGACGGTCATCCCCGCGACGGCATTCCGTTCCACCCGTACTACACACTCAAGGACATCGTCGGCGTCGGCGTGTTTCTGATCGTGTTCTCGCTGATCGTGTTCTACGCCCCGACGGTTCATGGGCTATTCCTCGAGCAACCGAACTTCGAGCCGGCCAATCCGCTGTCGACGCCGGCCGAGATCCACCCGGTGTGGTACTTCACGCCTTACTACGCGATCCTGCGCGCGGTACCGAATAAAGGGATCGGGGCGCTGCTGCTGGTGCTGGCGCTGGTGTCCCTGCTGGTGCTGCCGTGGCTCGATCGCTCGCCCGTCAAATCCATCCGTTACAAAGGCTGGATTTCCCGCGTCATGCTCGCGATCTTCGTGGTCTCCTTCGTCGGCCTGGGGTACCTCGGCCTGCAGCCCGCGGAAGGCCTGTACGTCATCCTCGCGCGCATCTTCGGGATCGGCTACTTCGCCTTTTTCTGGCTGATGCCGTTCTATTCGCGGATCGACCGAGTGAAGCCGGTGCCGGAGAGAGTGGTCTATCATGCCCATTAGAGTTCGTTACAAGGTGGTGCCCGCGCTGCTGCTGGCGGTGGCGCTTGTGGCGGGAGCAGCTTGCGCCACCCGCGCAGTTGCCGCAGACGAGGCGACCTCCGATGCGGACTGGCAGAGCTGGCAGGCGAACGTCAACGATACCGACATGGCTTCGCTCCAGCGAGGGGCGCGCGATTTCGTCGCGTACTGCCTCGGTTGCCACTCGCTGCAGTATGAGCGCTGGTCGCGCCTCGGGGACGATCTCAAAATTCCCAAGGCCCTGCTCGTCAAGGACCTCATTCCACCCGGGGAGGCGCCGACCGACTACATCACCTCGCCGATGATCGCTTCGGACGCCGAGAAATGGTTCGGCAAGGCCCCGCCCGATCTGTCCCTCATGTCGCGCGCCCGCGATGAGAACTACATCTACCAGTATCTCAAGACGTACTACGTCGATCCCGACCGTCCGACCGGCGCCAACAATATGGCGTATCCGGAAAGCGCCATGCCGGACGTGGTGTCACCGCTCGAGGGGCTGAAGATCGCGGTCTACAAGACCGTCGAGACCCAGGGCGCCGATGGAAAGAGGGTCAAGGAACAGGTCTTCGACCATTTCAAGGTGATCGCGGCTGGGAGCATGACGCCGCAGCAGTTCGATCAGTTCGCGCACGATATCGTGAATTTCCTGAATTATGTCGGCGATCCACAGCAAGCCGAGCGCCAATCCATGGGGATCTGGGTGGTGCTCTTCCTCCTGGTCTTCACCTGGCTGGCCTGGCTGCTGAAGCGCGAATTCTGGAAGGACGTCAAGTAGGAGGGCCGCAGACCCGGTAAAGTGAGCGGAAAAGCTCGGGTGATGGGTGGGCCGCGGGAGCGGAATTGTGTCGAGCAGACGTTCCATCATGACGCTGTTTTCCGCGCCGCGCGATCCGTGGAGCCACCGCACCCGTATAGTGCTTGCGGAGAAGAGCATTGGCATCGACGTCGTCGATGTCGAGCCTGGCAAGTACCCTGAGGATCTGCTGGACCTCAATCCGTATCACACGGTACCGACGCTCGTGGACCGTGACCTCGTGCTCTACGACTCGCGGGTGATCATCGAGTATCTGGACGAGCGCTTTCCCCATCCGCCGCTGATGCCCGTCGACCCGGTGACGCGCGCGCAGTTCCGGCTGGCGCTGTACCGCGTCGAGCGCGACTGGTACACCCTGCTGCAGCAGATCGAGGTCGAGGACGACAGGAAGCACCTTCCCAAGCTGCGCAAGGTGCTGGCGGACACCATCGTGCAGGGCGTGGAGCTTTTCAAGGTGAAGGCGTACTTCATGTCCGACGAGTTCTCGCTTGTCGATGCGACCATCGCGCCGATCCTCTGGCGGCTGCCGTACTACGAGGTCGAGCTGCCGGTGAAGGCTCAGCCCATCCTCAAGTATGCGAGCCAGGTCTTCGCCCGCGCCGCCTTTCGGGAGTCGCTCTCGGAGCGGGAGCGCGAGATGCGGCTCTGAGGCGAGCGATGCTGAAAGCTCCCCCCAAGCGTCCCTACCTGCTGCGAGCGATGCATCAGTGGATCACGGACAGCGGCCACACCCCGCATGTGATCGTGGATGCGGAGCGCTCGGGAGGTGAGGTACCGCGCGCGTACATACAGGAGGGGAAGATCGTCCTGAACCTGAGCTACAGCGCAACGCAGCGGCTGAAGATCGACAACGACGTCATCGAATTCGACGCGCGCTTTGCGGGTGTGGTGCACCACGTGCGGTTTCCCGTGAGCGCGGTGATGGGGATTTATGCGCGGGAAACAGGCGAGGGGATGATGTTCGCGGAGCAGGATGCGGGGCCGGAGACGCCTCCTCCGGCGGGTCCTGCGCCGGCTGAGGAAGGCGGCGGGGCCCCCAAGCGGCCCCAGCTGCGGGTCGTCAAATGAGGCAGCCCGAAAGCGATCCAAAAAGCGGCCCCGGGACGTTCCCGGGGCCGCGGCAGGAATCCCTGTCACACGGCGCGAATAGAGGAGGGGAGCCGGCCTGTAAGCCGGGTTTTGTCGAGAGCAATCATTCCTCTGCGATTCACGTCGCCGTGAACCTCTAGCAGCCTACCCGGAAGCGCGTGCGGATCAGACGCTGCGCGCTCTGTTGCCAGAGCCCACTGCTTCCCTATTTGGCCTTGCTCCAGGTGGGGTTTGCCATGCCAGCCCTGTTACCAGGGCCGCGGTGCGCTCTTACCGCACCGTTTCACCCTTACCGTCCCGCGCGGCTTGCGCCACGAGGTCTTAGGCGGTTTGCTTTCTGTTGCACTTTCCGTGGGCTCGCGCCCCCCAGGCGTTACCTGGCACCCAGATCCGCCGGAGCCCGGACTTTCCTCCACCCGAACGATGTCGAGCAGCGATTGCCCGGCCGACTCCCCTCTCAATTATCGCCGAAACCCGTCCCCAAGGTGCCCCGAATGCACGCGCGGGGACATTTGCAGGCGAGGCCCGGCGATCAAGTCTCGTCAGAGTGCTTTAGCGCGAGCGCATAAGCCTCGCTGCGAGTGGCGCCGGTCAGCTGGGCGGCTATGGCCGCGGCCCTGCTCGGCGAGAGCTCCTTGGAGAGTAAATCGACCGCCCGCCGCAAAAGGGCTGTGTCGACGCCAGCAGAGGTGGGCGCGGCACCCGCCACCACGATCGTAATCTCCCCGCGCTGGAAGTTGTCTTCAGTTGCAGACCTTTGCGCCAGCTCCGCCAAAGTGCCGCGGTAGATGGTCTCGTGCGCCTTGGTGAGCTCGCGCGCGACCACCGCGCGACGATCGCCGCCCAGCTCCGCGGCAAGATCGACGAGGGTGGCGGCGATGCGGTGCGGCGCCTCGAAGAAGACCAGCGTGCGGGTCTCGCCCGCGAGCTGCGCGAGGTGCGTGCGGCGCTCGCGCTCGCGCGCCGGCAAGAATCCCTCGAAGCAGAAACGGCTGACGGGCAAGCCCGCAATGGCGAGTGCCGCGGTGATGGCGGAGGGACCGGGGATCGCCTCGACATGGATGCCGGCGTCGGCAGCGGCGCGTACCAGCTCGTAGCCGGGATCGGAAAGAAGCGGGGTTCCGGCGTCGCTGACAAGCGCGATGGTCTCGCCCGCGGTCAGCCGCGCCAGGATTTCCGGTACGCGCTGAGTCTCGTTGTGCGCGTGTAGCGACAGCAGCGGCCGCGCGATCCCGAGCGCTTGCAGCAGCGCGCCGGTGTGGCGCGTGTCCTCTGCCGCGACGGCGGCAGCGCTCTCGAGCGCCTGGCGGGCGCGCGCGCTGACATCACCCATGTTGCCGATCGGCGTCGCGACTACTTGCAAACGGCCTGGTGGCTTGCCCACTATAATCCTCGTCTTCGCCGCACCATTGCGGCCTCAAGCTTGGCTCTGGAACAAAGGCTTCTCAACCATGCACGCGCGATGGACCGTCAGCCTGGCAGCGCTCGCCGCAGTCACTTTGGTCCTGGGGGGCTGCGTCAGCGTTCCGCTGGGCCCCGCGCCTTCGGCGGAGCAGGCCGCGGCTCTCGCGCGCCAGGGGAACGAGGCCGGTGCCGCGCAGATGTACGAAGCGCTGGCCAATGAGAGCAACGGCGCGCAACGCAACGATTTTGCGCTGCAAGCCTCGCAAGCTTATCTCGCGGCGCGGCGTGCCGACGATGCCGCTCGCGTCCTCGACCTTCTCTCGCAGCCGCTTTCGGCGGACGAGACATTCGATCGCTCGCTGATTCAGGCGCAGGTTGCGCTGCAGCGCGGCCAGGCGGCTCAGGCGTGGCAGCTGATCGGGGCGGTCCCCCTGCCGCAGCAGGCCGAGTCCGCGGCGCGCTACCTGCGCTTGCGACAGCAGGTCGCTTTTGCGGCGGGGTACCCCATCGCTGGCGTCGAGGCGGAAGTGCAGCTCGAGCATTGGCTGCTCAATGCGGGGGCGGTGCAGCAAAGCCGTGTGGCGCTGCTCGATGCGCTGCGCGATGCCTCGGAGCGGGGGGTCAAGAATCAGCCGGAGACCGAGAGTAGCCCCGTGGTGCGGGGCTGGCTGGAGCTCGGGCCGCTGGCAGCCGAGGCGGCACATAACCCCACGACCGCGACAGCCGACCTGACCACGTGGCTGGCGGATCATCCCGGCCATCCCGCCGTCGAGGTCGTGCGCAGCGAGCTTCTCGGCGAGCAGCCGCAGCCGCTCGCGGCACAGGCGCAAATTGCGTTGCTGCTCCCCATTACGGGCCCGGCCGGTTCGCTGGCGGCCAACGTGCGCGACGGCTTCCTCAGTGCGTACTATCAAACATCTGTGCAGCAGCGCCCGGTGGTGCGTGTCTACGACACCGGCGGCGATCAATCCGTAGCCGATGAGATCGCCGAGGCGACTCAGGGCGGCGCGGACATCATCGTAGGACCCCTGACGCGTGAAGCTGTCATCGCTGCGGCCACGGACCGCATGCAGCGCCCGCCGCTGCTCGCGCTCAACTTCCTGCCGGATGGGATGCGGGCGCCGCCGCTCCTCTTTCAGTTCGCCCTCTCGCCCGTGGAGGAGGCGCAACTGGTTGCCCGCCGCGTGCTGAGCGACGGGCGCCATCTGGGAATCGCCATCGTGCCGGCGGGAGACTGGGGCTCGCGCGTGCTCGCCGCCTTCACCCAGCAGCTGCAGGGCGGCGGCGGCACCTTGCTCGCCACCACCATGATCGACACCTCCGAAGCGGACTATTCCGACCAGCTCAAGCAGGTGCTGGGCATCAATCAGAGCAGTGACCGTCTCGATAGGCTGGAATCGCTGCTCGGCACGCATCTCGAGTTCGTGCCGCGGCGCCGCGACGACATCCAGTTCATCTTTTCCCCTGCGACCGCCGGCGTAGAGCGCTCGCTGCAGCCGCAGCTGCGATTTTTCTACGCTGGGGGAATCCCCACCTATGCGACTTCGGATGCCTTCGAGCCCGATCCGCGCGCCAATCAGGATCTCGATGGGCTGATGTTCCCAGAAATGCCGTGGATGCTCGACAGCCCGCTGGTCGAGGCCGTCCGGTCCGCCGCCAGCCAGGCGTGGCCCGCGGGTGGCCCGAAGACGGGCGTCTTGTTCGCATTTGGATTCGATGCCTACCGCATAGCCGAGGCCTTGCGCGAGAGCCGAGCGCCATCGTCGCTTGATCTGAGCGGCCTCACGGGCCAGTTGACTCTGGATCCCGACGGGCGCATTCACCGCCAGCTCGTCTGGGCGCAGCTTCGGGGTGGCGAGGTCACCGAGCTGCCGAGCGTCCCGGGCGGCTGAGCACCGCGGGGATCTTCGCATGGAGCGCGTCGCGCTCACGTGGCCACAGAGGCTGGGGCGTCGGGCGGAAGATCTCGCCGCGGCGTATCTGGAAGCTCGGGGCGCGCACATCCTCTTGAGAAATTATCGCTGCCGCTGCGGCGAGCTCGACATCGTCGCCAGGCTGGGCGACAGCGAGCTCGCAATCGTGGAGGTCCGCACCCGCTCATCGAATGCGTACGGCGGAGCCGCGGCGAGCGTTGACGCCGGCAAGCGACAGCGCCTGGTGAGAGCGGCGAGCCTGCTGCTGCAGCGAAGAAGGGACCTCGCGCGACTGCGCGCGCGATTCGACGTCATCGTCGTCTGCGATCCCTGCAGCGACACCCCGCAGATCGACTGGATCAAACACGCGTTTTCGGCCTGAGAGCGGCACTGCCGAGGCCTAGATAACCTACTGGATAAGGTTATTCGGGCAAGCTGCTGATTGCTAAGACGAATGGCTTTAAAGCCCTGTTTGAAGGGCTTTTTGCGTTCTACATAACTCTGCGTGAATGCGACTGATTTCTCACTATTTCAATTGACATAGCGCAGCCGCGATTCCTATAGTGGCAGCAAGTGGGGCAAAGTGGGAGGAGATGGGTAAATCCCTCGCACCGGTTTATGTTTCGCGGCGCTACAAAAGTCACCCTCGATGAGAAAGGCCGGATGGTCATGCCAACCCGTTATCGGGAGCAGATCGTCGAGCGCGCCTTGGGGAAGCTGGTGGTCACCGTTGATCGGGACCGCTGCCTTCTCATCTACCCGCTGCCCGAGTGGGAGCTGATCGAGAACAAGCTGATGAGCCTGCCGACCCTGCATCCGCAGGCGCGGCGGTTGCAGCGCCTCATGGTCGGTCATGCGAACGATCTCGAGCTCGATGGGCATGGCCGGATTCTACTCCCACCGGAGCTGCGTGAGTTCGCGGCTCTCGAGCGCCACGGCGTGTTGCTCGGCCAGGGCAATCGCTTCGAGTTGTGGAACGAGACGCGCTGGGGCGAGCGGCTCGATGAAATGTTGAAGAGCGAGGAGGCTGCGACGGACCTGCCGTCGGAGTTCGACTCGCTGTCGTTGTAAGAGTCAGGGGTGTGCTCGAGCACATCCCGGTGCTCGCAGAAGAGGCGCTCGGGGCATTGGCCCTCGAGCCGGGCGGTTACTATGTCGATGCGACGTTCGGGCGCGGCGGTCATACCTCACTCCTACTCCAGGTCCTTGGTCGCGAGGGCCGCGTGCTGGCGATCGACCAGGACCCCGCGGCCATCGCGGCCGGCGGCCGGCGCTTCGCCGGCGAAATGCGGCTCGCGCTCGTGCACGCGTCGTTTGCCGACATCGCGGCGCTCGTGCCGGCTCACTCGGGCGGCCGCGCTTGCCGCGGTGTTCTGCTCGACCTCGGCGTTTCCTCACCGCAACTCGACGATCCGGCGCGCGGCTTCAGCTTCCGGGCCGACGGTCCGCTCGATATGCGCATGGACCCGACACGCGGTGAGCCGGTGTCCGCGTGGCTCGCTCGTGCGAGCGTCGACGAGATTCGCGAGGTGATCGCCACTCTCGGCGAAGAGCGCTTCGCGCGCCGCGTGGCGCAGGCCATCGTGGCGGCGAGGCGCGAGCAGCCGCTCGAGCGCACCCGCGAGCTCGCGGACCTGGTCGCGCGCGCGGTGCGGACGCGAGAGCCCGGGAAACACCCCGCGACGCGCACGTTCCAGGCCCTGCGGATGCACGCCAACGACGAGCTCGGACAGTTGGAGAGGGCGCTTTCAGGAGCCGTCAATGTGCTCGCTCTCGGTGGCCGTCTGGCGGTCATCAGCTTCCATTCGCTCGAGGATCGCCTGGTCAAGCGTTTCATGCAGCGCGAGTCACAGCCGGATCCGGCGGCCGCCTCGCTCCCGATCCTGCCGCCGCAGCTCACGCCGCGTCTGAAGCTGGTCGGGCGCAAGCTCCGCGCGAGCAAGGAGGAAGTCGGACGCAATCCCCGGGCGCGCAGCGCGCTGCTGCGAGTCGCGGAGAAAGTCCGGTGAAGGCTGCGGCAACCACACTCGGGCTTGCGACCGCGGTGCTTTGGGTCGCGGTGCTGTCGTCGGCCGCGGGCGCGGTTTACTGTAAGTTTCGCGCGCGCCAGCTCTTCATCCAGCTCGAACAGCTGAGCACGCAGCGCGACAACCTGGACATCCAGTGGGGGCAGCTGCAACTCGAGCAGAGCGCCTGGTCCACCCACGCGCTCGTCGAGAGCGTCGCGGGCAAGAAGTTGCACATGACGATGCCGCCACCGAAGGACATCGTGATCGTGCCGCCATGAAGACTCGCAACGCTCGTCATGCCGCTCCCCGCTCGTTCCGCTGGCGGGCGCACCTGTTGGTAGGGCTCCTCGGGCTCGCCGCCGTGGCGCTTCTCTGCCGCGCGGTCGAACTGCAGCTGGTCGAGTATTCCTTCCTGTCGAAGCAGGGCGATGCGCGCTTCACGCGCACCGTCGACATTGCAGCGCATCGCGGCACGATCACCGACCGCTACGGCGAGCCGCTCGCCGTGAGCACGCCGGTCGACTCCATCTGGGTCAACCCGAAGCAGGTCACGACCTCGCGCGATCAGATCACGCGGCTCGCGCAGGCGCTCGGCCTCAACGCCCAGGACCTGCTGCGGCGCGTGACCAGCAATCTCGATCGCGATTTCCTTTATGTCGCGCGCCAGTGCCAACCGGCGGACGCCGCGCGGATCAAGGCGCTCGGCATTCCGGGCGTGTATCTCTCGCGCGAATACCGCCGCTATTACCCGGCGGGGGAAGTCACCGGTCAGCTCATTGGCTTCACCAACGTCGACGATCAGGGCCAGGCGGGGCTCGAGCTCGCCAATGACCAGTGGCTCACCGGGATCGACGGCGAGAAGCGCGTGATCCAGGATCGCTACGGGCGGATCGTGCAGGACATCGAGAGCATTCGCCCCGCCCGCCCGGGGCGAGACCTGGTGTTGTCGATCGACCTGCGGATCCAGTATCTCGCCTATCGCGCGCTGAAGGAGCAGGTGGCGGAGCAGAAGGCGAGCTCCGGTGCCATCGTCGTGATCGACATCGCCACCGGCGAGGTGCTCGCGATGGTGGACCAGCCGGCATTCAATCCCAACGACCGCGATCAGATGGTGCAGAAGCGATATCGCAATCGCGCCGTCACCGACGTGTTCGAGCCCGGGTCATCGATGAAGCCCTTCTTCGTCGCCGCGGGATTGATTTCCGGCCGCTATGACGATCGCTCGATCATCGACACCTCGCCCGGCTTCATCAAGGTCGGCGCGCACGTGTTCACGGATGAGCATGACCTGGGGCCGGCCGACATCGCCATGATTCTCGCCAAGAGCTCGAATGTCGGCATGGCACACCTGGCGCTGTCTCTGCCGCCCGAGCTCATCTGGACGACACTCCGTGGCTTCGGCTTCGGTCAGCTCGCCACCAGCGGTTATCCGGGTGAATCGGCGGGACTCCTGGCGGCGCTGCACACCTGGCGGCCGATTGACATCGCCACCATGTCGCACGGCTACGGCATCTCCGTGACGACTCTGCAGCTCGCGCACGCCTATGCGACCGTCGGCGCGTTGGGCATCAAGCGGCCGATCTCCTTCCTGAGAGTCGACACGCCGCCGGTGGGCACGCGGGTGATGAGTCCGGCACTCTGTCGTGAGCTGATAGCGATGATGCGCTCGGTCATCTCGCTGGAAGGCACCGCGCCGCTTGCCGCCATCCCGGGCTATACGGTCTCCGGTAAGACCGGCACGGCCTGGAGGGCCGACGGCGGCTCGTACGAGCAACACAACTACGTTTCGGTGTTCGCCGGCGTGGCGCCTGCCAGCTCGCCGCGCCTCGCAGCCGCCGTCTTCATCAATGACCCGCAGAACGGCATCCACCAGGGTGGCGATGTCTCAGCGCCGGTATTCGCGCAGGTGGTTGGGCCGGCGCTGCGCCTCATGGCCGTGGCGCCGGATGAGCCGGTGGAGCAGACGGACGATCTGCGGACGGCCGCGCTCCAATGAATCCGGGCACCACGGCAACTCCAACACACGGCGCGCGGCTCGCGAGGCTGACTGCCGGGCTGCTCGAGGCGCCGGCGGCGCTCGAGGTCAGCGACGTGACGCTCAATTCGCGTACGGCCGGTCCCGGCGCGCTGTTTCTCGCCTGCCGCGGCCGCGGGCGTCACGGTGCGGAGTTCGTCGGTGAGGCGCTGGCGCGCGGCGCGCGCGCCGTGCTCTACGAGCCCTGTGCCGGGGCGCTCGAGCTCGTGGAGGCGGGGCTCAGAGGGCTGGCTGGCGATCGCGGCAGAAGCGCCGCCGACGTATTCGTCGCTGCGGTACCGCAGCTCTCCCATCATGCCGGAGTCATCGCCGACCGTTTCTTCGGCGAGCCCTCGCAGGCCGTGACAGTCGCCGGAATCACCGGCACGAACGGCAAGACGACCTGCGCGTGGCTGCTGGCGCAGGCGCTCGGGCAGTGCGAGCGGCCGGCCGCCTACATGGGGACGATCGGGTTCGGCTTCCCGGGCGTGCTCGCTGCCACGGAGTACACCACTGACGATGCGGTGACCGTTCACCGCCGCCTCGCGGCGATGAGGGAGCTCGGCGCCGAGGTGGTGAGCATGGAAGTGTCCTCGCACGCGCTCGATCAACATCGGGTCGGCGGTGTGCGATTCCATACCGCGGCGTTCACCAATCTCACGCGTGATCATCTCGACTATCACGGCAGCATGACGGCCTACGCCGACGCCAAGGCGCGCCTGTTTGACTGGCCGGGACTCGCCGTGAGAGTGATCAACGTCGATGACGAATTCGGCGCGCAGCTTGCCGGGCAACTCTCCCCGGCGCGGCTGGTCATCACCACGCGCGCCGGCGCAACCCGCGCGCCGGCGCCCGGTGCAAGAACAGTGCGCGCGGTGGGTGTCGCGGCCACGATCTCCGGCCTCGTCATCGATGTCGAGTCCAGCTGGGGCCCGGCGCGGCTCAATGTGCCGCTGATCGGTGAATTCAACGCCGACAACGTACTCACTGTGCTCGCGGTGCTGCTCGCCTGGGATATCCCGTTGGCCCGAGCCGCCGAGGCGCTGGAGTCGTGCCGTGCAGCGCCCGGGCGGATGGAGGCATTCGGCGGCCGCGACGCGGCGCCGTTGGCCATAGTGGACTACGCCCATACGCCGGATGCGCTCGCGAAGGCGCTGCGTGCGGCACGCCGGCACTGCCGCGGGCGTCTGCGGCTGGTCTTCGGCTGCGGCGGCGATCGTGATCCCGGCAAGAGGCCACTGATGGGCAGGATTGCCGCCGAGCTCGCCGATGAGTTGGTGGTGACCGACGACAACCCGCGCAGCGAGCCCCCGGAGCGGATCGTGACCGACATTCTGGCGGGCATTCCCGCCGCCGCCATGGCTCGGGTCGAGCACGACCGCGCCTTGGCGATCCGGGCCACGCTTGCGCGCTCGGGTCCGGAGGACGTGGTGTTGATTGCCGGCAAGGGTCATGAGGAGTACCAGACATACGGCAGCGAGCGCCGCGCGTTCAGCGATCAGAGCGTGGCGCGCGCCGCGCTCGAGGCGATGCTGCCATGAGCGGCAAGTCGACAGTCGAGCGGACGCTGGCAAATCTTGCGCGAGCCTGCGGCGGGCGGCTCGAAGGCGCCGATCGTGCCTTTACCGGCGTGTCGAGCGACAGCCGCACGCTGTCGGCGGGCGATCTCTTCGTCGCGTTGCGCGGCCCAACATTCAACGGCAACGAATTCGTCGGTGCCGCGATCGCGGCCGGCGCCGCCGGGGCGCTGGTGGACGCGCCGCAGTCGCTTGGCCTGGCGCAGATCATCGTCGCCGATACGCAAGCGGCGCTCTCGCGCGCCGGACACGCTTGGCGCGAGGCGCTGGATATTCCCGTCATCGGCGTTGCCGGCAGCAACGGCAAGACCACAGCCAAGGAAATGACGGCGGCGATCCTCGCCGAGGCGGGCAACACTCTGGCGACGCGCGGCAATCTCAACAACCACATCGGCGTGCCCCTGACCTTGCTGCGGCTCGAGGCCGGACATCGCTTCGCGGTCATCGAGATGGGCGCCAACCGGGCGGGAGAGGTCGCGGACCTGGTCAAGGTCGCGCGGCCGACGGTCGGCCTCATCACCAACGCGGGCGCGGAGCATCTCGAGGGCTTCGGCAGCCTCGAGGGCGTGGCCCGCGCGGAGGGCGAGACGGTCGCGGGTCTCGCGGCCGATGCCACGGCGGTGATCAACGCGGACGATGAGTTCGCGAATCTTTGGCGCGGCATGACACGAGCGCGGCTGGTGACCTTCGGCATCACGAGCGCGGCCGACTTCCGCGCCTCGGACTTGAGTACGAGCCTCGGCTCCGGCGGGTTTCTGACTCGCTTCCGCTTGTCGAGCCCGCTCGGGCACGCCGACATCGAGCTTCATGTGGGCGGCCGACATAACGTCGCGAACGCGCTCGGCGCCGCGGCCGCGGCCGCCGCTGCCGGCGCAACACTCGAGCAGACCGTCAGGGGCCTCGGTGCCATGCGGCCCGTGCCGGGACGCCTGCAGCTCAAACAGGCGGCCTGCGGCGCCTGGATCATCGACGATTCCTACAACGCGAACCCGAGCTCGGTCCGCGCCGGCATCGAGGTGCTCGCCTCGATCGCGGGCCGGCGCTGGCTCGTGCTCGGAGACATGGCGGAGCTCGGCGAGCTCGCCGCCGACGCGCATGCGCAGATCGGCGCCTTTGCCAGCGAGCATGGCGTCGAGCGTCTGCTCGCGACCGGCCCGCTCGCGGCGCTGGCGGTCGAGCAGTTCGGCACCGGCGGTCAGTGGTTTCCGGATACGGAGGCGCTGACACGTGAGCTGCAGCGCGGGCTGGCCAGCGGCACGACCCTCCTCGTCAAGGGCTCGCGGGTCAACAGGCTGGAGCGCGTGGTCGCGGCTCTCGTCGGCAACGCCAACGACAACCCGGACGGACACTAAGTGCTGTACTGGCTCGCACACTGGCTCGCACAACGAACGACAGGCTGGCATACCGGCTTCAACGTCTTCTCGTACCTGACATTCCGGGCCATTCTGGCGACGATCTCCTCGCTCGCCATCTCGCTCATCGTCGGGCCGCGGATGATAGAGCGCCTGTCGCGCTATCAGATCGGTCAGGTGGTGCGCGACGACGGCCCGAAGACCCACCTGCCCAAGGCCGGCACACCGACCATGGGTGGCACGTTGATTCTGGTGACGACGCTCGTGAGCACGCTGCTCTGGGCGGATCCCGCCAACCGAATGGTCTGGACGGTGCTGGCCGTGACGTTCACCTACGGGCTGATCGGCTTCTACGACGACTATCTGAAGCTGGTCGTGCGCAATCCCCGCGGGCTGGCGGCGCGTTGGAAGTATCTGTGGCAGTCGGTGGCGGGCCTGGCCACGGCGGCAACACTCTATTTCACCGCGACGCAGGCATCGGAGCGGACACTCTTCCTGCCCTTCGTCAAGACATTTGCCGCCCCGCTCTCGGCCAGCGCCTTCATCGCCATCGCCTATTTCATGATCGTCGGCATGAGCAACGCGGTGAATCTAACGGATGGTCTCGACGGTCTCGCCATCATGCCGGCCGCGCTGGTCTCCGCGGCACTCGGCATCTTCGCCTACGCGAGCGGCAATCACGTGTTCGCGCACTACCTCGGAATCCCGGAGATCGCCGGGGCCGGAGAGCTGTTGATCTTCTGCTCGGCACTGAGCGGCGCGGGGCTGGGCTTTCTCTGGTTCAACGCTTATCCGGCGCAGGTATTCATGGGCGATGTCGGCGCGCTGGCGATCGGCGCCGCGATCGGGGTCATCGCCGTGATGGTGCGCCAGGAGGTGGTCGCGCTCGTCATGGGCGGCATCTTCGTGTTGGAGACGGCCTCGGTCATCCTCCAAGTCGCATCCTTCAAGCTCACCGGACGGCGCATTTTCCGCATGGCTCCGCTCCATCACCACTTCGAGCTCAAGGGCTGGGCGGAGCCGAAAGTGATCGTGCGGTTCTGGATCATCTCCCTCCTGCTCGTGCTGGCGGGACTCGCCACTCTCAAGCTGCGATGAGCGTCTCCACACCCAAGGCTACCTCAGCCGTCATCGTCGGCCTCGGCCGCACCGGGCTCTCCTGCGCCCGCTACCTGCGCGAGCGCGGCTGGCGGCTGGCGGTCACCGACACGCGGCCCGAGCCGCCGCAGCTCACCGCGCTGCGCGAGCTCGATCCACAGATACCGGTGCGGCTCGGAGCCCTCGATGTACGGCTGCTCGATGATGCGCTGTGCGTAGTGGTTTCTCCGGGGGTGTCGCTGGAGGACCCTTTCTTCGCCGAGGCGCGGCGCCGCGGCCTGGAGATCGTGGGCGACATCGAGCTGTTCGCGCGCGCCGTGGATGCGCCGGTTGCCGGCATCACCGGCACCAACGGCAAGAGCACGGTGACGACGTTGCTCGGCCGCATGGCAGCGCGGGCCGGGGTGAAGGTGCGAGTAGGAGGCAATCTCGGCGAGCCGGCGCTCGATCTGCTGCGGGCGGCGCATCGCGACGGCGAGGCGGTCGGGCTCTACGTCCTCGAGCTCTCGAGCTTCCAACTCGAGGCGACTCATTCGCTCGATCTCGTCGCCGCGACCGTTCTCAACGTCAGCCCCGATCACCTGGACCGTTATGCCTCGGTGGCTGCGTATGCGGATGCGAAGGCGCGCATCTTCGCCCGCTGCGACACGGCCGTGATCAACCTGGACGATCCGCTGGTGGTGGCGATGCCGAAGCCGGGGCAACGGACGCTGAGCTTCTCCCTGCGCGCGACCATCGGCGCCGATTACGCGGTAGCCATCCGCGCCGGCGGCTCATGGCTCACCCGCAGGGGCGAGCCGTTGCTGGCGCTATCGGCGATGCGCATCCGCGGGCTCCATAACGCGGCCAACGCTCTTGCGGCGCTCGCGCTCGGGGAAGCGTTGAACCTGCCATTGCCGGCAATGCTCGTCGAGCTCGAGGCATTCACAGGCCTGCCGCACCGCACTCAGTGGGTCGCGGAGGTCGCGGGCGTCACCTACATCGACGATTCCAAGGGCACGAACGTCGGCGCGACGATCGCCGCCGTGGAAGGCATGGAGGGCCCGCTGGTCATCATCGCGGGCGGCGACGGCAAGAATCAGGAATTCGCGCCTCTGGCCGCGGCCTTTCGCGGCAAGGTGCGTCACACCGTGCTCATCGGCCGCGACGGCCGCCTCGTGGGCGAGGCGCTGCGTGGCGCATGCACGACCGAGTACCGCGCCTCGCTGGAGGAGGCGGTGCGCGCGGCCGCGACCGCGGCCCGGGCCGGCGACACCGTGTTGCTTTCGCCCGCCTGTGCGAGCCTGGACATGTTCCGCGACTACACCCATCGGGGTGCGGTATTCGCGCGCGCCGTGAAGGAGCTGGCGGCATGAGAACAATGATGCAGGAAAGCCCGCGCACGACCCTCCGTCATGCCACCCGGACGCGGGCACCCGGTCGAGCCGCCGTCCACCTCGACGGCACGACACTCGCCCTGGTGCTCGGGCTCCTTCTCTTTGGGCTGGTGATGGTGACCTCCGCCTCCATCTCCATCGCGAGCCACGATACCGGCAACCCTTTCTACTTTCTCGAGCGGCAGGTCCTCACCGCGCTCGTCGGCACGGCCGGGGCGGTGCTCGTCTTCTGCTTCAGGATGGAGCGTTGGGAGCGCCTCTCGACCGTGCTCCTCGCCGTCGCGTTGTTCATGCTCCTCGCGGTGCTCGTGCCCGGGCTCGGTGAAGTGGTGAACGGCGGCCGGCGCTGGCTGCGGCTCGGGGGCGTGAGCTTCCAGGTCTCGGAGCTCGCCCGGGTGCTGGTGTTGATCTACGTCGCCAGCTACGCGGCGCGGCGTCAGGATGAGCTGCGCGAGACCTTCACCGGCCTCATCAAGCCGCTGTTGCTCCTCGCGCTCGTGGCGGTGCTGCTTCTCGGAGAGCCCGACTTCGGTGCCGCCACGGTGCTCTTCGCCACCGGTTTCGGCATCCTCTTCATTGCAGGTGCGCGGCTGCGCTACGTCGTCGTGGTGACCGCGGTGGCTGCCGCTGTCTTCGCTTTGCTCGCCGTCACTTCCGCCTACCGGCTGCGGCGTCTGACCGGCTTCCTCGACCCCTGGGCCCATGCCTACGGCAGCGGCTTTCAGCTCACCCAGTCGCTGATCGCGATCGGGCGCGGCAAATGGCTCGGCGTCGGGCTCGGCAACAGTGTGCAGAAGCTCTTTTACCTGCCCGAAGCGCATACCGATTTCCTGTTCGCCGTGCTCGCCGAGGAGCTGGGGCTGCTCGGTGTGCTGCTCACGCTCGGGCTGTTCGTCGGTCTCATCTGGCGCGCGTTCTACATCGCTCGGCTCGCCTCGCAGGCCGGCCTCGACTTCCAGAGCTACCTCGCCGCCGGGTTCGCGCTCTGGATTGGAATCCAGGCCTTCATCAACATCGGCGTCAACATGGGCTCGCTGCCGACCAAGGGACTGACGCTGCCGCTGATGAGCTACGGACGCTCGAGCCTCATCGTCACGCTGGTGTGGGTGGGAATGCTGCTGCGTGTCTATCACGAGACGATGCTGGAGCGGCGCGGCTCGGCTACCGTCATGCGGAGCGACTCGTGACAAAATCGTCTGGAACGATTTTGGACGGCGGCAGCCGGCCGATCCTCATCATGGCAGGCGGTACCGGTGGCCACGTGTTCCCGGCGCTGGCGCTCGCGCGACGTTTGCGCGAGGAAGCGGTCGAGGTCGTCTGGCTCGGTACGCGCCGCGGGCTCGAGGCCCGGGTCATCCCGGCCGAGGACATTCCGATCGAATGGCTGTCGGTCGGCGGCCTGCGCGGGAAGGGATGGCGCACGTTGCTCGCGGCGCCGTGGCGGCTCACGGTGGCGCTGGTGCAGGCGCTGCGTGTGATGCGGCGGCGCCAGCCCGTGCTGGTGGTCGGCCTGGGCGGCTTCGTCACCGGTCCCGGCGGCATCGCCGCCTGGCTGACGCGGCGGCCGCTCGTCATCCACGAGCAGAACGCGATCGCCGGCTTCACCAACCGCTGCCTGGCGCACTTCGCGCGCGAGGTGTTGGAAGCGTTTCCGGACAGCTTTGCGGCGGGCGTGAAAGCGCGCACCGTCGGCAATCCCGTCCGCCGTGACATCAGCGCATTGAGACCGCCGACGGAGCGCTTTTCCGGGCGCGAAGGGGCAGTGCGCATCCTGGTGATGGGCGGCAGCCAGGGCGCGGTGCGGCTCAACACCGTGGTCCCCTACGCGTTGGCGCGGCTCGCCGGCGTGATCCGCTTCGATGTCCGTCATCAGGCGGGTGAGCGTTGGATCGAGGCGGGACGCCAGAGCTATGCCGACGCCGGCGTACGCGCGGACGTGCGGCCTTTCATCGAGGACATGGCGGAGGCCTACGGTTGGGCGGACCTCGTGATCTGTCGTTCCGGTGCTCTCACCGTGTCGGAGCTGGCGGCGGCAGGCATCGGCGCCGTGCTGGTGCCGTTCCCGGCCGCTGTCGATGACCACCAGGCTCACAACGCGCGGTTCCTGGTGCGCGCGGGCGCGGCGGTGCTCATCAGCGACCGTGAGCTGACCGTCGAGCGCCTCGCCGCAGAGCTCGAGCGCCTTTGCGCCGGTCGCGACAAGCTCCTCGCCATGGCCGAGTGCGCGCGGCGGCTCGCCAGGCCCGATGCCACCGAGGAGTTGGCCGCGTCCTGTCTGCAGCTCGCGAGGAGGGCTGCATGATCGAGGAGCGGCGCACCTTGCAGGAGCATCCCCGCGTGGAGCGGCGCCGCGGCGCCGACCGGCGCGATCGCATGGGCCGCATCAACACCATTCATTTCGTCGGCATCGGCGGCAGCGGCATGAGCGGCATCGCCGAAGTGCTGCTCAATCTCGGCTACGCGGTGCAAGGCTCGGACCTCAAGGCGGGCCCGGTGACCGAGTGGCTGACGGGGCTCGGGGCGCGGGTGCGGCTCGGGCATGCGGCGGAGAACGTCGCAGGCGCAGACGTGGTCGTGGTGTCGAGCGCCATCGCGCGGGGCAACCCGGAGGTCGAGGCGGCTCTCGCGCGGCGCGTGCCGGTGGTCTCGCGCGCCGAGATGCTGGGCGAGCTCATGCGATTCCGCTACTCCATCGCGGTCGCGGGCACCCACGGCAAGACCACGACCACCAGTCTCATCGCCAGCATCCTCGCGGAAGGCGGCGAGGATCCGACCTTCGTGATCGGCGGGCGGCTGAAGAGCGCGGGCAGCCACGCCCGGCTCGGCACCGGGCGCTATCTCGTCGCCGAGGCCGATGAAAGCGATGCCTCATTCACCCACCTGCAGCCGCTGCTTGCGGTCGTCACCAACATCGACAATGACCACCTGGCGACCCACGGGGGCGACTTCGAGCGCCTGAAACAGAGCTTCGTCCAGTTCCTGCACAACCTGCCGTTTTACGGGCTCGCGGTGTTGTGCCTGGATGACGAGCATGTGCGCGGCATCCTGGATCGGGTGGGCAGACCCGTCCTGACGTACGGGCTCGATCAGGCGGCCGCGGTTCGAGCGGTCGAGGTCAATCGATTGGGGCTGCAGACGCGGATCGGGGTCGTCCGATCCGGCGGCGCTCCCCTCGAGGTGACCGTCAACCTGCCCGGCGCGCACAACGTATTGAACTCGCTTGCCGCCATTGCGGTGGCGACGGAGCTCGGCGTCGACGATGCGGCCATCGCTCGCGCGCTCGCCGGCTTTCAGGGCATAGACCGCAGGATGCAGCACGTCGCCGATATCGAAACGGCCGCGGGGGCCGTCACCGTGATCGATGATTACGGCCACCATCCGACCGAGGTGGCCGCGACCCTGGAAGCGTTGCGCCAGGGTTATCCGGGCCGGCGCATCGTGCTCGCGTTCCAACCGCACCGCTACACGCGGACCTACGATCTGATCGATGACTTCGGCAAGGTGTTGTCGACGGCGGACGTGCTACTCGTCACCGAGGTGTACGCCGCGGGTGAGGCTCCGATCGTCGGCGCGGACGGGCGGGCGATCTGTCGCGCGGTACGCAGCCGCGGACAGGTGGAGCCGCTTTTCGTCGAGCAGGTCGCAAAGCTGGCGGAGTCGTTGAAGGATGTGATCCGCGACGGCGATGTGATCGTGACCATGGGCGCGGGCAACATCAGCGCGGTGGCACACAGGCTCAAGGAGCGCTTTGCCGTGCTTCTGCCGCCGCGGAGGACCCGCTGATGCTGGCCATCGCGCAGGAGTTCATGGCGCGCATCCGGCGCAACGAGCCGATGAGTCGCCATACGTCCTGGCACGTAGGCGGCCCCGCTGAGTTCTATTTCACGCCGCGCGACCGTGCCGACCTCGCGGCGTTCCTGCGGAACGTACCGGCGGATATGCCGGTGTGCTGGGTCGGGCTCGGCAGCAATCTGCTGGTGCGCGATGGCGGGATCACGGGAGTCGTCGTCAGTACCCGCGGCACGCTCGACCGCCTGGAGCGCGCCAGTCATGACATGGTGTACGGGGAGGCGGGCGTCGCGTGTGCGCGCATCGCCAGGCAGTGCATCAAATGGGGCCTCGGTTCGGCGGAATTCCTTGCCGGCATCCCGGGGACACTGGGCGGAGCGCTGGCGATGAACGCCGGTGCCTTCGGCGGCGAGATCTGGCGGCAGGTCGTGGAGGTCGAGACGATCGATCGGACTGGTCGGGAGCACCGCCGGACCGCGAGCGAGTATCGGGTGAGCTACCGGCACGTGGAGCCGCCCGTGGCGGAGGAGTGGTTCCTGGCCGCGAGGCTGCGCTTCGAGCCCCGGTCTCCGGAGCATCGCAGCGAGATGGATAGCCTGCTCGAGCGCCGCAAGGCGACGCAGCCGATCGGCGAGTGGAGCTGCGGCTCGGTGTTCACCAACCCGCCGGGCGATCACGCCGCGCGCCTGATCGAGGCGACCGGGTTGAAGGGGCTGCGGCTCGGCGATGCCTCGGTGTCGATGAAGCACGCCAACTTCATCATCAATCACGGCGCGGCCACTGCGGCGGATGTCGAGAGCTTGATCGCGCGTGTGCAGGACGAGGTGCAGCGTGCGCATGGCGTGCGGCTGCAGCCGGAAGTGCGCATCGTGGGCCAGACAGGCCAGCCGGGCCAGCCAGGAGAGACGCGCTGATGCGGCTCACCTACGATCCAAAGGTTGCCCGGCGCGCCTCCGATCCCACGGAGTTCGGGCGCGTGGCCGTGTTGCTGGGCGGTGACTCGAGCGAGCGGGAGATCTCACTGCTTTCCGGCATCGCCGTGCTGGCGGCGCTCGGGCGCCGCGGTGTAGCGGCCACTGCTTTCGATCCGCGCGAGCGGCCGTTGCTCGATCTCCTCGAGCAGCGCTTCGATCGGGCATGGATTGCACTCCATGGCCCGGGCGGCGAGGACGGCACGGTGCAGGGCGCACTCGAGTATCTGGGCGTTCCCTACACCGGCAGCGGCGTCGCGGGCTCCGCGATCGGGATGGACAAGCTGCGCACCAAGCGCCTGGCGCAGGCGATCGGAGTGGCATCCCCCGATGCGATGGAGCTGCATGGGCCGCAGGACTTCGAGCTGGCAGTCGAGCGGCTGCGGCTGCCGCTCATCGTGAAGCCCGCCACCCAGGGCTCGAGTGTCGGGATGACGAAGGTCGAGAGCGCCGAGGCGCTTCCGTCCGCTTATGCGACGGCAGCCGCGGTCGACAGCAGCGTGTTCGCGGAGTCGTGGATCAGCGGCCGCGAATACACAGTGGCGCTGCTGCAGGGCGCGGCGCTGCCCTCGATCCGCATCGAGACGCCACGCAGCTTCTACGACTACGAGGCGAAGTACTTCCGCGACGACACGCGCTATCTCTGTCCCTCCGGGCTGTCGCAGCCGGCCGAGCGACACCTGCAGAGTCTCGCGCTCGCGGCGTTCGCGGCCGCCGGCGGCGAAGGTTGGGGGCGGGCGGATTTCATGATGGATTGCGCCGGGCGGGCGTTGCTGCTCGAGGTCAACACGGTTCCCGGAATGACCAGCCACAGCCTCGTGCCCATGGCGGCGCGCGCGGCCGACATCGATTTCGATGAGCTGGTGTGGCGGGTGCTCGAGACGAGCTTCGTGAGGAGGCGAGCTTGAAAGTGCTCAAGCGTGCCCGCAACCGGATCAAAGCCCGCGCCGCCGCCGCCGCGCCGCCGCCGCTGGTGCCGTTGCGGCTCATCGGCCGGCTGCTCGCCGTCGGCGGCGCGTTACTCGCCACCCTGTGCGTCGTGTTTTGGGCACTCAACCAGCCGATCCGCACCGTGGAGGTGACGGGACGGTTCCAACACGTCGCGCCGGCCCAGATCGAGCAACTGGTTGCGCGGCAAGTGCGCGACGAGGGCCTGCTGACGGTCGACCTTGCAGCGGTCAGCCGCGCGATTCACACGCTCCCCTGGGTCGATGCCGTGAGCGTCGAGCGCGACTGGCCGCACGGGCTGTCGGTGCTGGTGGTGGAGCAGGTCGCCGCCGCCCGGTGGGGAGCCGACGGCCTCGTCAACAGCAGCGGCGTGGTGTTCGCTTCCGGCCTCAGCCGCTTGCCGCCCGGACTGGCTCGCCTGTCAGGACCCGACGGCTCGGAGGCCGAGGTCACGCAGCGCTACCTCGCCATGCAGCGGCGGCTCACGGCAGCCGGTCTCGACATCACCGCGCTGCGGCTGGATGCGCGCGGCGCCTGGCAGCTCGACCTCGCGAACGGCATCACGGTGCGGCTCGGGAGGTCGCAGGTGGATGAGCGATTCGAAAAGTTCATGAGCGCGGCGCTCGGCATCGTCGAGCATCGCGCGCCGGACATTTCATACGTGGATATGCGCTATACAAACGGTTTTGCGATCGGCTGGCGATCAGGTGCAACTCATGCTTAAGCGATCTGATAGAAATCTCATAGTGGGTCTCGACATCGGCACGTCCAAAGTGGTCGCGCTGGTGGGCGAGGTTGGCGTCGACGGCACCATCGAAGTGCTGGGCCTCGGGTCCCAGCCGTCGCGGGGCCTGAAGAAGGGGGTGGTCGTCAACATCGAATCGACGGTGCACTCCATCCAACGGGCCGTCGAGGAAGCCGAGCTCATGGCCGGCTGCGAGATCCACTCGGTGTTCGCCGGCATCGCCGGCAGCCACGTGCGCAGCCTCAACTCCCATGGCGTGGTGGCGATTCGCGACCGCGAGGTCACGCACGGCGACGTCGAGCACGTGATCGATGCGGCCAAGGCGGTCGCCATCCCCGCTGATCAGAAGATCCTGCACGTGCTGCCACAGGAATTCATCGTCGATGGCCAGGAGGGCATCCGCGATCCCATCGGCATGTCAGGGGTGCGCCTCGAGGCCAAGGTGCACATCGTCACCGGCGCCGAGAGTGCGGCGCAGAACATCGAGAAATGCATCAAGCGCTGCGGGCTCGAGGTCGACGATGTCGTGCTCGAGCAGCTGGCTTCGAGCTTCTCGGTGTTGACCGATGACGAGAAGGAGCTCGGCGTGTGCCTGGTCGACATCGGCGGCGGCACGACCGATCTCGCCGTGTTCGCTCACGGGGCCATCCGGCACACGGCGGTCATCCCGATCGCGGGCGACCAGGTGACCAACGACATCGCGGTGTCCATGCGCACGCCGACCCAGCACGCCGAGGACATCAAGATCCGCTACGCCTGCGCGCTCTCGCAGCTGGCCAATCCCGACGAGAGCATCGAGGTGCCGAGTGTCGGCGACCGGCCGGCGCGGCGCCTCGCGCGCCAGACGCTCGCCGAGATCGTCGAGCCGCGCTACGAGGAGCTGTTCGGCCTGGTGCGCGAGGAACTGCGCCGCAGCGGCTTCGAGGAGGTGATTGCGGCGGGGGTGGTGCTGACCGGCGGCAGCGCCAAGATGGAGGGCGCGATCGAGCTCGCGGAAGAGGTGTTCCACGTGCCGGTGAGGCTCGGCCTGCCGCAGCAGGTGCACGGACTCACCGACGTCGTGCGCAATCCCGTTTTCTCCACGGGCGTGGGGCTCCTGCTCTATGCCCGTGACAACTTCATGCCCGCGCGTCGCGGGCGGTCCCTGGGCAACGCGAAGACGGCGCTGGACCGTATGCGCGCCTGGTTCCAGGGGAATTTTTGACGCTGACAGACTGAACGGCTCCCAAAAAGCCAAACCAAACAATCCAACTAACCGACTCATTCTCGAGGAGCACGCGCAATGTTCGAATTAATGGACGCCTACAGCCAAAGCGCTGTCATCAAGGTCATCGGCGTGGGTGGCGGCGGCGGTAACGCCGTGGCCCACATGGTCACCTCCGGCATCGAGGGGGTGGAGTTCATGTGCATCAACACCGACGCGCAGGCCCTCAAGCACGCCAAGGTGAAGACCGCCCTGCAGATCGGCACCAACATGACCAAGGGGCTCGGCGCCGGGGCCGACCCGGAGGTCGGCCGCCAGGCCGCGATGGAGGACCGCGATCGCATCGTCGAGCTGGTGGAAGGTTGCGACATGCTGTTCATCACCGCGGGAATGGGCGGTGGCACGGGCACGGGCGCGGCGCCCGTGGTGGCCCAGGTCGCCAAGGAGCTCGGTATCCTGACGGTGGCGGTGGTCACCAAGCCTTTCGAGATGGAAGGCAACAAGCGCGGCTACGTCGCCGATCACGGCATCGCGGAGCTCGCCAAGTACTGCGACTCGCTCATCACCATTCCCAACCAGAAGCTCCTCACGGTGCTCGGGGCGACGACCACGCTGCTCGATGCGTTCAAGTCGGCGAACCAGGTGTTGCAGGGAGCGGTGCAGGGTATCGCCGAGCTCATCACCCGGCCGGGACTGATCAACGTCGACTTCGCGGACGTGCGCACCGTCATGGCCGAGACCGGCATGGCGATGATGGGATCGGGAGCCGCGAGCGGCGAAGGCCGGGCGCGGGCGGCGGCGGAGGCGGCTGTATCATCTCCGCTCCTCGAGGAGATCAACCTCGCGGGTGCCCACGGCATTCTCGTGAACGTCACTGCCGGCATGGACCTCTCGATCGGCGAGTTCCAGGAAGTCGGCCAGATCGTCAAGCAATTCGCCTCCGAGGACGCCACGGTGGTCGTCGGCACGGTGATCGATCCGGAGCTCAGCAACCAGGTGCGGGTGACGGTGGTGGCCACCGGCCTCGGCCGACCGGCCGCCGCGGCCCGGCCGCATCCGCTCGGCATGTCGCGCCCGAGCGAGACCGTTGCCAGTCGGGGCGAGCCGCCGGTGCGCGAACGGGAGACGCGGGAGCCCCCCATGCGGGTGGTGCGGCGCAGCCCCCTTTCGAGCAGTGACTACGCGCAACTCGACAAGCCGACGGTGCAGCGGCAGCGGGCAGTGGGTGACGGCCTGCGGCAGGACGTGCAACCCGAGGACCTGCTTGACATTCCGGCATTCCTGCGCCGCCAAGCTGATTGAGCGCAACTGGCCAGCTTGTGATACGGTAGCGCGCCGTTTCGCGCCGCGGACCCTCCGGGTCTGCGGGCCGTGAGGCGGCGCGCCGCGGATCAGGTCATCCGTGGCCCACGCAGATCGTTGAGACAAGAAGGATTCACGTAGCTATAAACATGGTCGGCCAGCGGACGCTCAAGAATTCGATCCGCGCCACGGGCGTTGGGCTGCATACGGGCAAGAAGGTCCTGATGACGCTCCGTCCGGCTCCTCCCAACACCGGCATTGTGTTCCGGCGGACCGATCTGCCGCAGGCGGTGGATGTGGTGGCGCACGCGGAGAATGTCGGCGACACGACGCTCGGCACGACGCTCAGCCGTGGCAAGACGCGGGTCTCCACCGTCGAGCACCTGCTGTCGGCGTTCGCCGGGCTCGGGATCGACAACGCCTTCGTGGAGTTGTCGGCGCCCGAGGTGCCGATCATGGATGGCAGCGCCGGGCCATTCGTTTTCCTGCTGCAGTCGGCGGGCATCGAGGAGCAGTCCGAGCCGAAGCACTTCATCCGCATCAAGAAGCGGCTGCGGGTGGAGGACGGCGACAAGTGGGCCGAGTTCAGCCCGTTCGACGGCTTCAAGGTCAACTTCGAGATCGAGTTCAATCACCCGATCTTCAAGCGCCGGGCGCAGAAGGCGTCGATGGATTTTTCGACGACCTCGTTCCTGAAGGAGGTGAGCCGGGCGCGCACCTTCGGGTTCATGCGCGATCTGGAATGGCTGCGGGAGCGCAACCTCGCCCTCGGCGGCAATCTCGACAACGCGGTCGTGCTGGATGACTTCCGGGTCCTCAACGAGGATGGGCTGCGGTACGAGGATGAGTTCGTCAAACACAAGATCCTGGATGCGATCGGGGATCTTTACCTTCTCGGGCACAGCCTGATCGGCGAGTTCAGCGGCCACAAGTCCGGACACGCGCTCAACAATCGGCTGTTGCGGGCGCTGCTGGCCGATGTCAGTACCTGGGAGAAGGTGGCGTTCGAGTCTTATGCGGACGCGCCGATTTCCTACATTGAGGCGCCTGCTTTGCCTGGATCCGGCGGCGCCTGAGTCTTCTCCGCGCTTACTGCTGCGTTCGCGGCATTACTCGCACCATGATTTCCTCGATCTCCGGCTGGGCCGCGCGGATTTGACCGTGTAGCTCCTGCACGGCGTAACGCAGCCGGGCGGACCAGGCAGGGGAGTCGGCGAAGACCACGAGGGTGTGGCCACGCTCGGTGATGGCCGTGATTCGGGGGCAAAGCTCGGGAGCGAGATGGGTTTCCAGCCAGCGGAGCCAGAAGGCCTGGCGGGTGCTCTGGTCCGCGGCTCGCGCCAGGACGGGAACCGAGCGGGCCAGCAGGTCTTTGACAGAATGCGGCGAGTGTGACCCGGACCCCGAAACGCCCCGCTTGGACGCAGACCGTGGTGAATGCGCGGTGAGTTTGCGGGTGTTGCGCTTGTGCACGCGGCTGTTATTGGGCATATTCTCAACCGTTGCTAAAGGGCAAACTCGTCGAAAGACGGGGACGCAAAGCCACCGGTCTAAAGCGAAGAGCCATGACAGCGGGGTTGCCAGCAAAGCGCAAGTATTTTCGAAGAAGGGTTTCCAGGGGTTTTGGCGCCTGCGAATACGGGCGCGATTGCCGGGAACCCAGTTGGCTGGCTCGTGCGCTCGACTTGCTGCGTTGCCTGCCGATATTCAAGGGGTAGACGCACCCGGAGCGCACGACGGTATGAATGTCATAATCTTTTCCAAGCGTGACGGGCACCCCCGCCAGCTGAGCCTGCCGCCGCTCGCGCTGGTGTGCGTGCTCGTGGCGGCGCTCGCCGTCGTGGGCGGCGCTTTCGGGGCGGGATGGAGCCTCAGCCATGGTGACGGCACGGGCGGCCTCGCGGTCGGGCAGACCGCTCACTGGACTCAGGTCCTGGCGAAGCAGCGGGACGAGATCGCCGACCTCAAGCGCCAGATGCAAGTGCGCGCCGAGGCCATCGCCATTCAGATCGGGGACATGAAGGCGCATGTCATCCGCCTCGATGCCCTGGGCCAGCGCCTGACGGCGATGGCGGGTATCAAGAGCACTGAATTCAATTTCGGCCAGGATCCGCCCCAGGGTGGGCCGGATACGGACATTCCCGGCGCCCGGCCGCAGATCGCCGATCTGGCGACCATGCTGCAGAACCTGCAGGGCCAGGTCGATTTGAGCGGCTCGCAGCTCTCGGCGCTGGAGAACGTCATCCTCTCACGCCAGCTCGGGCAGGAGATCCACCCGGAGGGACGGCCCGTCACGACCGGCTACATCTCCTCGGGCTTCGGTGAGCGGGTGGATCCGTTCACCGGCGGGGAGGAGTTTCACGAGGGGATCGACTTCGCCGCGCCGCAGGGCACCCGGATCCGCGCCGTGGCTGCCGGCGTCGTCACCTGGGCCGGCCCTCGCGGTGGCTTCGGCAACATGGTGCAGATCGACCACGGCAACGGCTACGCGACCCGGTACGGACACGCCTTTAGGGTGCTGGTGCACGTGGGCGAGACCGTTCAGCGCGGTGACGTGGTCGGTCTGGTCGGAACGACCGGGCGATCCACGGGGCCGCACGTGCATTTCGAGGTGCTGAAGGATGGCCGTGAGGTGAATCCGGCCCGTTTCGTGGCACTGCGCGTGGGATCGACCGCATTTCCGGGACCTGCCATTCACGTGGTCGCTGAGAAGGTGGCCCCGGGCGTGAGCGCGGCCGGTCAGGACTAGTTGCAGCGCGGGATCCGGGCTCCTCTGCCCGGCCCAGCCTCCGGCCACCTGCGGCGGCCGGGCAGGTTCGTCTGCCTGAAGCGCACTCGCTGCCCTCCCCGCAAATCCGTTGGAGCTTGATTTCCGCGGCGCGCGAACCCATTGGGCACAGCGTCTCGCGTGCGTAGAATACCCCGCCCGTCCCCGGGGTCGTTTCCCAGTAGCAGGATCCTCAAGTTGCTCGACACTCTCAAGCGCATTTTCGGCAGCCGCAATGAGCGGCTGATCCGCGGCTACGGGCGGTACATCCGCGAGGCGGCGGAGCTCGAGCCCGGGCTCAAGGCACTGAGCGATGAGGCCTTGCGCGACAAGACGGCAGAATTCCGGCAGCGGCTGCGCGATGGCGCGACGCTCGATGACCTGCTGCCCGAAGCCTTCGCCGTCGTGCGGGAAGCAGCGTCGCGCACGCTCAAGATGCGCCACTTCGACGTCCAGCTCATCGGCGGCATGGCTCTTCACCAGGGCAAGATCGCGGAGATGCGCACCGGTGAGGGTAAGACGCTGGTCGCGACACTCCCCGCCTATCTCAACGCCCTCCCTGGCGAGGGCGTGCATGTCGTGACGGTGAATGAGTACCTGGCGCAGCGCGACGCCGACTGGATGGGGCCGGTGTACCGGTTCCTCGGGCTCACTGTTGGGGTGATCAAGAACTCGCAGACGCCGCAGGAGAAGCGCGAGGCGTACGCCTGCGACATCACTTACGGCACCAACAACGAGCTCGGCTTCGACTATTTGCGTGACAACCTCGCCTTCAGCCTGGACGACCGCGTGCAGCGTCAGCTCGTGTATGCAATCGTGGACGAGGTCGACTCCATCCTGATCGATGAGGCGCGCACACCGCTCATCATCTCGGGCCCGGCGGAGGAGAGCACGGAGCTCTACCTGCGGATCAACCAACTGGTGCCGAGTCTCGAGCGGCAGCTCAAGCAGGCTGGGCCGGGGGAGGAGGAGGATGGCCCCGGAGACTTCGCCGTCGAGGAGAAGACCAAACAGGTTCACATCACGGAGGACGGCCACGAGCGCGTCGAGGCGCTGATGTTAAAAGCGGGTCTGCTGCGCGAAGGCGAGAGCCTGTACGATCCCGCCAACATTCGTCTCATGCATCATCTGAACGCGGCGCTACGCGCGCATGCGCTCTACAAACGGGACGTCGAGTACATCGTACGTGGTGGCGAGATCATCATCGTCGACGAGTTCACCGGGCGCACCATGCCAGGTCGGCGCTGGTCCGACGGCCTGCACCAGGCGATCGAGGCCAAGGAAGAGGTACGGATACGCGAAGAGAATCAAACCGTCGCCTCGATCACCTTTCAGAACTACTTCCGTCTCTACAGGAAGCTGTCGGGTATGACCGGCACCGCGGACACGGAAGCCGGGGAGTTCCTCGAGATCTACGGTCTCGAGGTCATGGTGATCCCGACCCACAAGCCGATGGTCCGCAAGGACAATGCCGACTTCGTGCACCTGACGCAGGACGACAAGTTCAAGGCCATCATCGAGGACATCCGCGACTGCGTGCAGCGCGAGCAGCCGGTGCTGGTCGGTACGACTTCCATCGAGACCTCGGAACTGGTCTCGGGCGTGTTGCAGAAAGAGGGCATCGAGCACGAGGTGCTGAACGCCAAACAGCACGAGCGGGAGGCGCACATCGTCGCGCAGGCCGGCCGGCCGGGCGCGGTGACCATTGCCACCAACATGGCGGGCCGTGGCACGGACATCGTGCTGGGCGGCAGTCTGGAGGTGGAGCTCGCCGGCCTGGACAAGGAGCTGGGCGAGGAGGCCCATCAGACCGCGCGCGAGCAGGTCCGCACCGATTGGCGCGGGCGGCACGAGAAAGTCGTGGGCGCGGGCGGCCTGCACATCATCGGTACGGAGCGGCACGAGTCCCGCCGCATCGACAACCAGCTGCGCGGTCGTTCCGGCCGGCAGGGCGATCCGGGGTCGAGCCGCTTCTATCTCTCCATGGAAGACAACCTGATGCGCATCTTCGGCGATCCGGTGCGCACGCAGCGCCTGCTGAAGATGGCGGGCATGAAGGAGGGCGAGGTCATCGAGAGCGGCATGTTGAGCCGGCAGATCGAGAAGGCGCAGCGCAAGGTCGAGGCGCACAACTTCGATATCCGCAAGCAATTGCTCCTCTTCGACGACGTCGCCAACGATCAGCGCAAAGTGATCTATCAGCAGCGCACCGAGATCATGGGCACCGCGGACGTGTCGGCGGCGATCCACGGCATCCTGGAGGAAGCGATCGGGACGCTGGTCGACCAGTACCTGCCGAAGCATGCGATGCCCGCCGACTGGGATCTCGCGGGCCTGGCCAAGGCGCTCGAGAGTGATTTCAACGTGCGCGTGGACGTGAAGGGCTGGCTCGAGCAGGAGCCGGAGCTCGAGGAGCCGGCGCTGCGCGCGCGACTCGCCCGCGACGTGAAGCAGGCGTATGAAGCCAAAGTGTCCCGCATCGATTCGACGTTGATGCGTCACATTGAGAAGGACGTCATGTTGCGCACTCTCGATGCGCACTGGCGCGATCACCTCGGGGCGATGGATTACCTGCGCCAGGGTATTCATCTGCGCGGCTACGCCCAGCAGGATTACCGTACCGAATACAAGCGCGAGGCGTTTCAGATGTTCACCGCGATGCTGGAGCGGGTGAAATTCGAGACGGTGACGCGCCTGATGCAGATCGAAGTGCGCTCGCAGGAAGAGGTCGAGCGCGAGGAGGAAGAGCGCCGCCGGCATTTGATGCGGGCTCTGCACACGCAGCACGCGGAGGCGCTCTCCGCCTTGGCCAGTGGCACTGAAATGCCGCCGGCCGCCGCTATACCGGCGGCCGCGCAAGCGGCGCTGGGGCTTGGCGGTTCGCGTGGGCGCGGCGGAGTCGACGCGCCTGCCCCGCCGCCGGCCGAGCTGCCGGGCACCTTCGTTCGCGGCGAGCGCAAGATCGGCCGCAACGAGCCGTGTCCTTGCGGCTCCGGCAAGAAGTACAAGCATTGCCACGGCGCGCTGTCGAGCGTCGAGTGAGATTATTGTGAAACGCGGTCCCTGTGCCTGGAATGATTCTGGTTGTTGCCGCGGCGATCTTCGATAGCGCGGGGAGAGTCCTCATCGCGGAGCGCCCGGCCGGCAAGCCCATGTCTGGTCAATGGGAGTTTCCTGGTGGCAAGGTAGAGCCGGGTGAGTCGGAGGAAGCAGCCTTGGCCCGGGAGCTCGCGGAAGAGCTCGGCATCGAGGTCACCGGGGCGCGGGCGATGATGCGGCTGAACCATCGCTATCCCGACCGGGCCGTCGAGCTTTCCCTGTGGGTGGTCGAGAGTTACCGCGGCGAGCCGCAGGCGCTCGACGGCCAGCGCCTGAAATGGGTACCCCGCGCACAGCTTGGCAGCGAGGACATCCTGGAGGCCGACCGTCCGTTCGTGGCGGCGCTGGTACAATGGCCGCTGCCTTCCTAGAACGTCACACAGGATTCCCCATGGCTGCGAAGAGCGATCTTCCGGAAGTACACCTCGACCCGGCCGGTCTCTACCGGGAGGAGATCTACACCGATCGCCGCGCCGGTACGATCCGCCGGCTGACGCCCGTGACCGTGAGCGGGGCCACCGACCCCGCGCGGCCGGTGCTGTTCTCCGGACAGACACAGCTACTCACTCCCGCCGGCGTGCTGCCGCTCGTGTTCGAGATCGAGGCGAGCACGCTCGAGGAAGCGCTGGCCAAGTTCCCCGAGGGGGTCAATGCCGCGCTCGAGCAGGCGATAGAGGAGGCCCGCGAAATGCGCCGCGAGTCCGCCTCGCGCATCGTGGTGCCCGAGGTCGGCGGTGGCGGCATGGGTCCCGGCGCCGGTGGTGGTGGCGGCAAGATCAAATTTCCTTAATGGGCGGTTCGGTCTACTACCGGGGACTGCATCATCATGGATAGACACAGGCTGTTGCGTCCGATCATTTTCGCGGTGGCGGCGGCAGGGCTGCTTGCTGGCTGCGCGCTGCTGGTTGGCCGGCCGACGACAGTTCCGGGTCCGGGACGGCTCGATGTGCCGCAGCCGACGGCCACGCAGATTGCGACAGGCGCGAATCCCAATCCGTCGATACCCCAAATGAATCAGTTCGCCGTCCAGCTCTATCCGGCGGCCGCACATCACGATGCCAATCCCTACGGTTGGATGGAGAACGTCCACTCCGGCCGCACGAGACATTGGATTTTCGTCGAGAACCGGACGACGGCCCGGGCGCTGGAGGCGATCCCGCAGCGCGAATGGATCCGAAGGCGGCTCGAGCAATTCCAGGCCGGCAGCCGCGCCGGCGTCGCCGCCGATATCGTGGTGCAGCGCACCTCTTATGTGGCTTCTGATGGCACCCGCTTACAGATGGAGATTGCGCACCGGCGCGGTGTGGCTCGCGACGGCAATCAACCGACGCTTCTCACCGTCGACCACCCGACCAACAAACCCCCGGCGCCTCTGCTCGAGCCATTCGTGTTGGTCTGGTTGGAGATGGGGGGCGTATATGCGCGCGCCGAGGTGCGCAACAGCCTCACGTCGGACGTCGCCGTACCCGGGAGGGCCACGCCGTATGACAAGCCGATCGCGCTCAGTGATCTGTTCGCGGCCGGCCAGTCGCTGATCGATCGCCACTACACTCGCCCCGGGCGACTCGGCATCTATGGGCGCGGCTTCGGCGGCCTCATGGCGGGGGCCGCCGTCGCTCTGCGGCCGGATCTCTTCGGTGTGGCGCTGCCGACGGGCACGTGGCAGCAGTACCGGCAGCTCGTGACCGGCAAGTGCTTTCCGCCGACTCTCGTCACTACGGCCGAGCGCGACGGCAACATCACGCCGTGGCAGGGCTACGAGCTCACGGCAGTCCTGCAGGCGGAGCAGGTCTGTGGCCGCCGTCCGATCCTGATCCGAATCGATCGCGATGAGGGACTCGCGGCAAGGCGTGAGCGCGCGACTGACGAGCTGGCCTTCGCCGCAAAGTGGCTGGGGGCGCAGCCCCCCGCTAGTTGAATTCAGGCACAGGGATCTGCCCCGCCGCTACCTACGAGAGTCTGCGCTGCGGCGGTGAGTTGCCGTCCGGTTCGGGTGCGACATCCACCGGTTGATCCGGGGCCGGCTCACCGGCGATGGTGTGCTTCTCGGTCAGCCACGCCCCGAGGTCGATGAGCTTGCAGCGCTCGCTGCAGAAGGGCCGGAAGGGCGATTGCGACCAGTCGCTCTCGCGCTGGCAGGTAGGGCACTTGACGCGCTGGAGGGCCATCACGCGCAGCAGGTGAGGAGGAACTTCACGTCGCTGTCGGCCTGTGTGGCCCGCTCCGCGAGACCTTTCCAGCTGAGGAAGCGCACGTTGCAGCGGTGGTGACTGCCACTCACCTCCGGATAAAGCCCCATGGAGGCCGGCAGCGCGATGCGCAAGAGCTGCAGCGGATTCTCGCGGTCGAACGTAATCGTGAAGTTGCCGCCCTGGGCCGTTTCCTGCCGAGTGCGGCCGTTCTGCCGGGTCAACCAGATGAGCTCGGAGACGGCATCGCAAAGCGGCCTCAGCACCGTCTGCCACTGATTGAAGGCCCTGACCCGGATCTCGTCCGGCTGCGACAGCCAATAGAGGTAATCAGGGAGGTCGAACTCGCAGGTGCCACCGGGAATGCTGCTGCGGTGCTTGATGGCATTGAGGAAGTCCGAATCCTTGAGCGGCTGCAGGTTGGCGATGCCGGTGTTCAGCAGCTCAGAGCGTAGCCGCGTCAGGTTCCCGATCAATGATTTGAGACGATGGGTATCGACGCCGGGGTTCGACTGGAACTCGCCGAGCAAGGTGAGCTGCCGCTCGAGCTCCTTCAGCGCGTCCGAGCGTACGTCGCTGCGGGTGATGATCGCCAGGATGTCGATCAGGCTCGATACCGCGGCGCGCGTCCCCCACTGGCTCGCCGCCTCGTTGTGGTAGAGCGCCTGGTTGTAGAGGAAATCGAGGCGCAGGAACGTCCGCATCCGCTCGTTCAGCGGCTGCTCGAACACCAGGGTGCGGTCGTTCTCGAGGACTGCGGGTGGGGCGTCTTGCGGAGGCGCTGCGGCCTCGGGGGCGTCGGTCGTCATACGACCTATTGTGCGCGACATCCGCCGCCGCCGTAAACGGTCGGCGGGGAAGTTAGGAGAATCGCGCCGGCGCGGCCTTGGCGGTGATCGTGGAGGCGCCCCCGGCGCCCGCTTGCGCGGCCAGCTCCAAATAACGCGTGTGCAGCGCCGACACCTGATCACGCACCACACTCAGATCGCCCTCGTTCTGGATGACATCGTGCGCCGACTTGAGCCTCGCGGTACGGGAGGTCTGCGCGTTCAGGATCGCGCGCGCCTGCTCGAGCGTAGAGCCGTCTCGCGCCTGCAGGCGGCGAATTTGCAGCTCCTCGTTGCAGTCCACCACGAGCACGCGATCGAGCTGCGAGGCAAGACTCTTTTCCACGAGGAGCGGAATGACGAGGATCTGGTAGGGCCCACCGGCGGCAGCGGACCACGCCTCCACCGCGGTGCCGATGGCGGGATGCGTCAGCGCCTCCAGGTCGGCCCGAGCCTTGGGGTCGGAGAAGACGATGCCGCGCAGCTTCGGCCGGTCCAGGTGGCCGTCGGCCGTCAGGATGCCGCGGCCGAACCGCTCCACCAGCCGCTCGAGCGGCGGCTGGCCGGGCTCCACGACCTCCCGCGCCACCTGGTCGGTGTCGATGATCGGCACCCCGAGGGCGGCGAAGAACTTTGTCACCGTCGACTTGCCGCTGGCGATACCGCCCGTCAGCCCGACGCGAAAAACTCTGCTATTGGCCATGATCTCAGCCGGACGCAAACATTCCCAGATAACCCGTCACCAGCTCATGCCCGAACATGAGCATCAACCAGCCCGCGGCGGCCAAAAAAGGCCCGAAGGCGATGGGCGTCGAGCGATTCTGTCCCCGGGCGGCCAGCAGCGCGATGCCTGCCACGGCACCGACCGCCGCGGCAATCACCACGGTCGGCAGCAGCATTCGCCAGCCGAGCCAGGCGCCGAGCGCCGCCAGGAGCTTGAAATCACCGTACCCCATTCCTTCCTTGGCGGTGAGTAGACGGAAGAGATGATAGACGGTCCAGAGGCTGAGGTAACCTGCGATAGCTCCGATGATGCTGGAACGCATGTCCACTGGGATCGGCGCCAAGCCGGGGGCGGGAGCGAACAGGCTGAGGAGCACGCCGAGCCAGAGCAGAGGCAGCGTCATGCTGTCCGGCAGCAGCTGATGGTCGATGTCGATGAACGCGAGCGCCACCAGGAACCAGGTCAGGACGAGGGCCGCTACCGCTGGCCACGCGAAACCGAGCTTCCATGCCACCGCCGCGGAGAGGATGCCCGTGAGAGCCTCGACGATGGGGTAGCGCGGGCTGATGCGGACACCGCAGTTGGCGCAGCGGCCGCGCAGGAAGAGGTAGCTCAGGATCGGGACGTTCTGCAGCGCCGTGATCGGCGACTTGCAGGCCGGGCAGGCGGAGCGCGGGACGACGAGATTGAAGCGCTCCTTCGCCCGCGGGTGAGCCGGGAGCGTCGCGGCGTCGTCCGGGCGCTCGATCTCCGCGCACTCCTCGCGCCATTGGCGTTCCATCATGATCGGCACGCGGTGGATGACCACGTTGAGGAAGCTGCCCACGACCAGCCCGAGCACGAAGCAGACGCCCACGAATAAGCCGGGGGAGGAGGCGAGGAGGGTGATCACGGCTGGGATGTCGCGCTGTCAAAGAAAACGCCGCGCGGAGCGCGGCGTTGTCGCGGGGTTTGAGGTGAGCTGCGGATCAGATGACCTGTCCCATCTTGAAGATCGGCAGGTACATGGCGACGACGAGGCCACCGACCAGCACGCCGAGCACCACCATGATGAGCGGCTCGAGCAGACTCGACATCGCGTCCACGGCGTTGTCGACCTCCGCTTCGTAGAAGGTGGCGACTTTGGCCGACATCGTATCGAGCGAGCCCGACTCCTCGCCGACCGCGATCATCTGCACCACCATGTTGGGAAAGATGCCGCGCGCTTCCATGGCGCGCTGCAGGCGCTGCCCGGTGGCGACCTCGTCCTTCATCTTCATGACGGCATCCTCGTAGACGATGTTGCCGCAAGCACCCGCCACCGACTCCAGCGCCTCAACGAGCGGTACGCCCGCGGCAAACATGGTCGAGAGCGTGCGCGCGTAACGGGCGATCGCCGCCTTGTTGACGATGGGTCCGATGATGGGGATCTTGAGGGATATCCGGTCGAGCACCTCACGCATTTTGCGCGAGCGCTTCTTGAAGTACAGAAATGTCCAGACGCCGGCGGCGATGACCACCGCCAGATAGATACCGTTGTGCTGCACGAACTGCGACAGATCGATCACGAGCATGGTGAACGCCGGCAGGTTGGCGCCGAAGCCCTGGAACAGCTTCTGGAACTCCGGCACCACGAAGATCAGCAGGATGGTGGTCACGATGAAGGCGACCGCGACCACGGCGGCGGGATAGAACAGCGCCTTCTTGACCTTCTTCTTCATCGCCTCCGACTTTTCCTTGTAAGTGGCCACCTTGTCGAGCAGTGTCTCGAGCGCTCCCGCCTGCTCGCCCGCCTCGACCAGATTGACGAACAGGTCGTCGAACTGCAGCGGGTGTTTCGCCAGCGCCTCGTGCAACGAGGTGCCCGCTTCGACGTCAGCCTTGATCTCGAGGATCAGCCTCTGCAGCGAAGGCTTTTCACTGCCCGTGCCCACGATCTCGAAGGCCTGCACCATGGGAATGCCGGAGGCCAACATGGTGGCCAGCTGGCGGGCGAAAACCGCGATGTCAGCGGCATTGACCCTGCCGCCTTTGACGGACTGCGCCTGCTTGCGGATGCGGGAGGGGGCGATGCCCTGGCGGCGCAGCTCCACGCGCAGCGCCGACTCATCCGGCGCCAGGCTCTTGCCCTTGACGCGTTGGCCGCGCTTGTCGCGCCCTTCCCACGCGAAGGAGACATCGCGCCTGATGGCCTTGACTGAGGCGGTTGCTGCTGCTGCTGGTGCCATGAATACCCCGTCCTGCGTCACTCGACGGTGACGCTGTTGACTTCCTCGAGGCTCGTGAGGCCCGCCCTGACCTTCTCGAGGCCCGCGCGGCGCAGATCCCAAACACCTTCCTTGGCCGCTTGATCACCGATATCCGGCGCGCTGCCGCCTGCCAGAATGATGTGCGCGATGGCGTCGGTGACTGGCAGCACCTGATAGATGCCTACCCGCCCCTTGTAGCCGTCCGTGCAGCTCCCACAGCCCTTGGGCGCGAATATCCGCAACCCGCCCTTCACGTCCTCGTGGGTAAAGCCCTCTTTGAGCAGAGCCTCCTCGGGGATATCCATTGGCTGTTTACACTGGCTGCACAGGCGTCGCGCCAAACGTTGGGCGATGATGAGGCTGACCGAGGTCGCGATGGCATAGGGTTTGACGCCCATGTCGACCAGTCGCGTCAGAGTCTGCGGCGCGTCATTGGTGTGGAGCGTGGAGAGCACGAGGTGGCCCGTCTGAGCGGCCTTGATGGCTATTTCCGCGGTCTCCAGATCACGGATCTCACCAACCATGATGACGTCGGGATCCTGACGCAGGAAGGCGCGCATCGCCGCCGCGAAGGTCAATCCGACCTTGGGATTGACGTTGACCTGGTTGACCCCGGGGAGGTTGATTTCCGAAGGGTCTTCGGCCGTGGAGATGTTCGTATCCTCGCGGTTGAGGATGTTGAGGCCGGTGTAGAGCGAGACCGTCTTGCCGCTTCCCGTCGGACCGGTCACGAGAATCATGCCCTGGGGCTTGGCGAGGTATTTCTCGTAGAGCGCCTTCTGGAAGGGCTCATAGCCCAGGGATTCGATGCCCAGCGCCGCCTGCGAAGGATCGAGAATACGCATCACGATCTTCTCGCCGAAGAGCGTGGGGCAGGTACTGACGCGGAAGTCGATGGCGCGGCTCTTCGACAGCTTCATCTTGATGCGGCCGTCCTGCGGGACCCGCCGCTCCGCGATGTCGAGCCGCGACATGACCTTGAGGCGCGCCGAGAGCTTCTGCGCCAGCGCCACGGGCGGCTGCGCGATCTCCTTCAGCACTCCGTCCATGCGGAACCGCACCCGGTATATCTTCTCGTAAGGCTCGAAGTGAATGTCCGAGGCGCCGCGGCGGATGGCATCGAGCATCACTTTGTTGACGAAGCGGACGATGGGCGCATCTTCGACATCGTCGCGGCTGATTTTTTCGTCGTTCTCGTCCTCGCCACCCGTGACCTCGAGTGAATCGAGGTCGACGTCATCGTCGCCAGCGAGCGGCGTGATCTGCGCTTCGGCCTGCTCGATGGCCTTGTCGATCGCCCTCTGAAGCTTGTCTTCCTCGACCAGCACCACCTCGATGCTGAGGGTGGTCTGGAATTTGATCTCGTCGATCGCGTGCTGGTTGGTCGGGTCGGCGACCGCCAGGAACAGTCGCCTGCCGCGCCGAAAGATCGGCAGCACGCGATGCTTGGCGATGAGCTTGTCGTTGGCGACCCGGACCGTCTCCACGTCCAGGCTGATCGCGTCCAGGTCGAACAGCGGCACGCCGAATTCGTTCGAGGCGGCGACCGCAATGTCGCGGGCACTGGCAGCGCCGCTCGAGACGAGCTGGGTCACGATGTTGGTGCGGCGCTCCTTGGCCGCATTCATGGCCTCGAGCATGGCCGCCTCGTCCACGACCCCGTCCTGCACGAGGCGCTGGGGCAGGCCCCCCAGCCCGGTTCGTGCGCCTCCAAGCGCTAGAGAAGCGTTCTCATTCATGGACTTACGACAATCGGATCCGCCCGTGGTGCTCAAGTCTACCGGAGCCAGGGGCTCAGGCAATTGTCAAATCTCGTCCATGGTGGCACAGGGCGGTAGCCCCCTGCGTGAACGGCTTCCCAAAAGAAGAAGCCCCTCCGGAGAGGGGCTTCCTGGGTCCATGGGGAAAGGGCAATTAAACGCGGCAGTTCGACGGGACGTACTTGTCGTTGGCGGCCAATGACACGGCGCAAGTCCAGGTGATCGCATCCGAGGGTACCGCGTTATCGACGAGCGCGCCGCCGTCCACTTTCGGGCTCAGCGTGAGCACAACGCCCGCGGCCACAGTTGAGCTGTACGTGACAGTGATGATCCCCGTGGCGGCCGCGACCGTGACACTGGTCACGTTCACGGTCGACGCCGGCGACGTCCAACCGAGCACCAAAGTCGAGGCGCCGTTATCGGCGTTCTCGGCAACGGTAGTTTCCGCAGCAGCCGCAAGGTTCAGACCCTCAGTGATACGTGCGCGGATGACGTAGTTCTGGTACGCGGGAATGGCGATGGCCGCCAGGATGCCGATGATCGCGACGACGATCATCAACTCGATCAGGGTAAAACCCTTTTGCGCAGACTTCATGAGCTAGGCTCCTCGATGGTTGAGAGATTCAGGCAGAGGCGCAAGAGGGCGCCTGCTGGCTAGGTAAAAGCAAGGCCTATGCCAACGGATGTGAAACTCCGTAACTTATTGAAGTATATACAAAAAATGTCGATCTAGAGAGTGACGGTGACTTGACAAAGTGTGGGGTCGCTGACCAGCGACGCCGAGGTTCGCGTCACAAAGTGACGCAAACTGTCATCTGGCTTCCATCGGCTCTTTCCGTGCTGCTAGTGCAAGCAGACATCGGCGGTGGACGATGCCAGCCAAGGGACGGCTTTGTTGATGGCAGTGAATCTGATGAGCGAATCACACCGGACCGCTTTCAGCGACAGACATAATGCGCGCGAACGTCCTCAAAGCAGACGAGAGTTGCCCATGAGCTCCATGGATGAGACGCTGGTTCTCGCCCAACGGCCCGCCTTGCTCGTGACCGTGACTCGTCTGCTCACGGCGCCGCGCTTTTTCATTTATGCCTGCTGCACCCTGGTAGCTCTGTTGACGAGCTATCACCTGGGCAAGGACATGGCGTGGGATACGCTCGACTATCACTTCTATGCGGGCTTCAGCGCGCTGCATGACCGCTTCGGCCAAGACTACTTCGCAGCGGGACCCCAAGGCTATCTGAACCCTTACGTCTTCGTACCGTTCTACGTGCTGGCTGCTTCCGGCCTGACGGCCCTGCAGGCGGCTTTGATTCTCGCGGCTGTGCAAAGCATCATTCTGTGGCTGGCATATGAGCTGGCCCTGGCGGTCGCGCCGCCGGCAACCCCGACAGCCCGTCTGGCACTCGGGATCTGCGCGGTCACGCTGGCATTCGCCAATCCGGTCCTCTTGATCCAGTTCGGCTCGAGCTTCGCGGACGTCCTGACTGCAGAGATCGTCCTCGCCGGCTGGCTGGCGCTCGTGGCAGCGATTCGCACCCCTAACGCGCTGCGCGTTGTGTGTGCGGCGCTGCTGCTGGGTTGCGCGGGCGGGCTGAAACTGACGAATGCCCTCCACGCCGTCTCGGCTGGTGTGATGGTGCTCTTCATACCGGGCAGTTGGCGCAGCAAATTTCGCTATGCGGCGCTGTTTGTAACGGCGGGGATCGTGGGATTCGCGGTAGTCGCCGCGCCCTGGTCCATTGGCCTCGAGAAGCATTTCGGCAATCCATTCTTTCCGCTGCTGAATGGCATCTTTCACTCGCCGCAGTTCACGACCGCGCGGATCATCGATTACCGGTTCATTCCGCCATCGCTCGGCGCGGCGCTGTGGCGCCCGTTCGCCATGGTTACTCCGCGTGCCCTCATTCACAGCGAGTACGCCGCGCCGGACTTGCGCTATGCGCTGTTGTTGGCACTCGCCCTTTGCTCGCTGCTCGCATGGGGATGGAAGCGCTGGCGCGGGAGTGCCGACTCGCCCAACGAGGCAGTCCGAGACCGCTCCGGGCTGGCGCTGGCGGCCCTCGCATCGGCTTTCCTCCTCGACTGGATGCTGTGGCTGGCGGAATCCGGCAATAGTCGCTATTTCATTCCCATGGGCTGCGTTGCCGCGGTCATTGCCGTCGTGCTGCTCTTTCGCCTGTGCTCGCGGCGGCCGAAGCTGCGCAATTATCTGCTGCTGGTCGTTTTTCTCGTGCAGTTCTATCAGCTGCACGCGGGTGCGCAATATCCGCCAGACCTTGCCTGGGGTGACAAGCCCTGGTTTCAGGTCTCGGTGCCGAAGAGTCTGGCCAGCGAGCCGGCGCTCTATTTCAGTATCGGCGTGCAATCGAATTCGTTCCTTGCGCCTTTTCTGGCGCCGGGATCGGGATTCATCAACCTTGAAGGCGATTACACGCTGGGGCCCGACGGCGCGCACGGCAAGCACATCGAGGCATTGATCACCCATTATTCGCCACATCTGCGGATGCTGATGCGCGACCGGAGGCGCGATGCGGGCTATGACGCCACCCTGCCGAGCTTGGTCAGCTCGAACGATGCGCTTGAGCCCTTTGGCCTGCAGCTCGACGCGAGCGACTGTGCGCCGCCCATCATCGTCCAGGGGGTGAGCCTGCCGGCCCTGGGTACCACCACCGGTCATGCGCCGTCTATACTGCCGCCGGAGAAACGAAACGTCGGGTACTTCGTCTCGTGTCGAGTCGTGTCCGCGAAAACGCGCGACCCAGCGCTGGTTTCGTCGGAGAGCGAGGCCAATCTCGTGCTCGATCGTCTGGAGGACGCGTGTCCTGCGCTCCTGCAGCCGCGCCGTCCGGCCACCTATCTGCTGCTGCAAGACAAAACGCACGGGTACTTCTGGGCGAGGCGGTACTCGAATACCGATGTGTTTGCCTGGGTGCACAAAGGCCAGGTGAAGTTTCAGCCGTATATGGGTCAGGAAGGGTTTGCCGGTCCGGAGAGCGCGTGGGTGAAGGCGCCGTTGCGCGTCGACTGCGGTCGCGACGCGAACGGCTACTTTCTACACGTGCAGGGTTTGCGCTGAGAGGTGTGCCATGGTTGCGGTCGCGACTACAGCCGTTTTGCAACAGACTACCGAGCCGTTCGCGATGGAAGAGCTAGAGGTGACGGTGCTCATGCCCTGCCTCAACGAGGCCGAGACAGTCGCCACGTGCGTGCAGAAGGCGCGCAGCTTCCTGCAAAGGACGGGCACGTCGGGCGAGGTGTTGGTTGCCGACAACGGCTCGAGTGACGGCTCACAGGCTCTCGCCCGCGAGGCCGGCGCCCGGGTGGTCGATGTCCCCGCCAAAGGCTACGGCAGCGCACTGCTGGGCGGGTTGCAGGCGGCCCGGGGCCGCTTCGTCATCATGGGAGACGCGGACGACAGCTACGATTTTTCCCGTCTCGATGCGTTTCTGGCGTCGCTGCGATCAGGTCACACCATGGTGATCGGACATCGTTTTCGCGGCGGCATCCGCCGCGGTGCGATGCCGTGGTTGCACCGCTATCTCGGCAATCCGGTTCTGAGCTTCCTCGGCCGAGTGTTTTTCTCCTGTCGCATCGGCGACTTCCATTGTGGGCTTCGGGGCATAGAGCGCGCGGCGGCGCTGCGGCTCGGCCTGAGCTCCCCCGGGATGGAGTTTGCGAGCGAGATGATCGTCAAGGCGGCCCTCGCACGCTGGAGCATCGGCGAGGTTCCCACCGTCCTCTCCCCCGCCGGCCGGTCGCGGCCGCCGCATCTTCGCAGCTGGCGCGACGGCTGGCGCCATCTGCGATTCCTGCTCATGATGAGCCCGCGTTGGCTGTTGCTCTATCCCGGCCTGTGCCTGATCACCGCCGGCGTTGCCGGCGAGCTCGCCATCCTGCGGGGGCCGGTCATCATCCATGGCGTGGGTTTCGATATCCATAGCATGCTCTTCGCCGCCGGCGCTACGGTGCTCGGCCTGCAACTGCTGCTGTTCTCACTCATGGCTCGTACCATCGGCGTGCTCAAAGGCCTGCTGCCGATGACCGCCACGCTGGCGCGCTTTCTGCGGCTGTTCACGCTGGAACGGGGCATCCTGCTTGGGATCTCGCTCGGCATGGCCGGCTTGGCCCTCGCTGGGTATTCCGTCGACGCTTGGGCTCACGCTCGCCTCGGCGCGCTGGATCCCGTATCGATGATGCGTATCGCCATCCCTTCGGTGACACTCATGCTGTCTGGCGGCGAGGTACTGTTTGCCTCGTTTCTGCTCGGATTGATCGACGTTCGCCCGCCGGACGGCCGCCGGGCGTGAGCTCTGCCGACGACACGCTGACACCATCGAAACGCCCGCGCCACCTACTGATGGCGAAGCGGCTGGCCGCATCCCACCGGTTGTGGATTTATGGCTGTTGTACGCTTCTCGCCGTGCTCACCAGCGGGTGGTTGGGCAAGGACATGCAGTGGGACACGCTGGATTACCATCTGTACGCCGGATTCAGCGCGCTCCACGATCGATTCGGGCTCGATTATTTCGCCGCGGGTGGCCAGTCCTATCTGAACCCGTATGCCTATGTGCCGTTCTATCTCCTGGCCACCTCCCGACTGACCACGCTCACGGCCGCAACGATCCTCGCATTCTTCCAGAGCGCCATCCTGTGGTTGAGTTATGAGCTCGCGATCAGCGTCGCGCCGCCAGAAGACCGCCAAACCCGCGTCGCAATTGGCGTCGCTGCGGCGATCCTCGTCTTCGCAAATCCCGTGCTCATCGATCAGTTCGGCTCCAGTTTCGCCGACATCACGACAGCGGCGCTGGTGCTCGCCGGTTGTCTCCTCCTCGTTGGCGCGCTGCGCGTACCCGGCGCCTGGCGCATCGCCGGGGCCGGAGTCCTGCTCGGCGCAGCAAGCGCATTCAAGCTGAGTAATGCTTTGCCGGCGGTATCGCTGGCGATCGTGCCCTTGTTCCTACCGGTCGGCTGGGGAAAGCGCCTTGGTCATACGGCGCTTCTCGGCCTGTGCATTGCCGCGGGCTTTGCGCTGGTCGCGTGGCCCTGGTCCCTGCAACTGGAGCGGCATTTCGGCAACCCGTTCCTGCCTCTGTTGAATGGTCTGTTCCATTCGCCGCAGTACACGAGCGGACCTGGTCTCGATTACCGCTTCATTCCACCGTCGTGGCGTGCGGCATTGTGGCGTCCGTTCGCCATGGCGACACCGGTCAGAATGGTGCACGAGGAAAGCGCGGCCCCCGATCTGCGGTACGTGATGCTGATCACGGTCGCAATCCTGAGCCTCATTCATCGGCTGGCGGGCCGATGGCTGCCGCGACAGGCCGTAACAGACGGTCCGCGTCCGGCGTCTGAAGATCGGGCGCTGCCGGCACTCGGATGCGCCTTTCTCGTCGACTGGATCATGTGGCTCGCGAGATCCGGCAACAGTCGGTATCTGCTACCCATGGCGTGCGTAGCGGGGGTGCTGGCGATCGTGCTGCTCTTCAGGTTGCTGGCGCGCTGGCCCCGGTTGCGCTATGGGGTCGTCGCCGTGGTACTCGGCATACAGATCCATCAGGTCTATGCCGGCACCGATTTCCGCCCGCTGCTTCCATGGAACGACGGTCCTTGGTTCGGCATCTCGAAAATACCCGCTGCTGACTCGGCGCCGGCTTTGTACTTCAGCGTCGGAGTTCAGTCCCACGCTTTCATCGTGCCGTTTTTGCCGCGCGGCTCCGGATTCATCGATCTTCACGGCGATTATGTGCTCGGTCCAGGGGGCGCAAACGGCGCTCACATTCTGTCCCTGATCCGGCGCTTCTCACCTCATCTGAAGGTGCTCGTCGCCGACGGGCGGGTCGATGCCGCTCGTCGCACGGATGTTCCGAATCCTCTTGATATCAATGACGCGCTGCAGCCCTTCGGTCTGCGCGCAGATACGGATCGTTGCGCCAGGATCGTGGTGCCCGCTGCTCCCAAGGTGCACGACGTGACCGTTGGACGCGCTATACCAAACCTACCGAGGACGGACTGGTACACGCTGTATTTGATCACCTGCGATGTGGTGGCCGACGGACAGGCGTACGGTGTCATGCCTCCCGAGGAGCGCTCGGCCGAGCGGGCCTTGAATCGCCTGGAAGATACCTGCCCTGCAGTCCTGCAACCTCGCCGCTCGGTCGTTTTCCGGGTGAAGGCCAGGGACGGGCAGGACGATTGGGTTCGCTCGTATGGCAATACCGACGTCGATGCGTGGGTCAGCCAGGGCCGCGTGTATTTTCAGTCAGCGCTGGGCAGAGATGAAGTGCATGACCTGGGGCCGGAAAGCGCGTGGGAGAAAACGCCGCCGCGGATCACCTGCGGGCGTATGGAAAGCGGCCTCTTCTTCGTCCGTCCGCTCAACCCTTAGACTGCTGCCGGCCGGTCGCGTACCTGCAGGCGATACGTGAACAGCCACTGTCCGAGGAAGCTCAGTGGCGTGTTGACACAGGCAATGAGAATGGCGGCCGCCAGATACCACATGTGCAGCCTGTCGACCAGGAGCTTCATGCTGAGCGTGTTTGCGCCGAGCAGGATGGCATTGACGGTCATGTAGCGCATGGCGCCGACGTGATTGACCGACTTCGACGAGAACGTGAAGCGCGCATTGAGCAGATAGCCGGCGAGGTTCGAGACCACGAACGAGGTGACGTAAGCGACCAGATAGTTCACGCCCGCCAGCTCGTGCAGCCCGGTCAGAACGGCCAGGCCGAGCGTCATACAAGTGAGGCCCACTGCGCAGAATCGGAGCAGCTTACGGAGGCGCGCCATCATGAGCGCACTTTGGATCGGGCAGCCTGACTGCGCAAGCGCAATCGACGGGATCTGTAGGATCGTGTCCGCTCGGGCAGACTCCGGTGCGGCGGCGATTCTGCCAATCCGATCACACAGCCGACCAGTCCGGCGCGGACATAATGTGATACTGCCGAGTCTCTGGTCGTCTGCTATGGTACAGACATGATCTTTCAATGGTTCGACGCGCACGAAGCCTCCACGGTGGGCGTGGCGCTGGCAGACCACTTCCTGCCCCAGCAGAGCCCGGCGGCGGCGGGGCGAAGAAAAGCCGGGGCAGTGAGGGATTGGCGCGAGGACGTGCCGCGCTTTCGTCAGCACATCGTGCGCCAGGCAGGCTCACTCAAGCTGAACCTGTTCAAGCGTGCCAAGCTCCTCAATTCGTTCAAGTGGAGGCTGTTGGAGCTCGGATTCGATCCGAAAGCGGTTGATGAGCTCACTCAAGTCCTGCTGATGCAGCTGGTCGTCAAGGGGGAGAGCGCCGCCATGGCTCAAAGCCAAGCGCCCATGAGGCAGGGGGCGGGTCTGTCGGCGAGGCGTCTGCCGGTTCTCCTCGGTGAAGCCGACGCGTTGTTTGCGCAGCGCAAGTACGCCGAGACCGCCAAACGCCTGCAGGAGGCGCTCGCTCTGGATGATCGTCAGGCGGCCGCGCACGCCAGGCTCGGTGCGGTACTGTGCTGTCTGGGTCAATATGGCGAGGCGGAGAGCGCGTTCCGGCGTGCCGTAGAGTTGAAGCCGAGCCTCGCCGTCGCGCATTTCAATCTCGGAACCCTGCTGCGTGACAAAGGCGACTTCGCAGCCTCGGAAACGGCGTTGCGCCGTGCCATCAAGCAAGACCCGAGGGATTCGCAGGCCCTGGCTAGCCTCGGCCTCACTCTCGGCATGCGGAGTCGGCTGAGCGAGGCGAAGGAATGCTTCGAGAAGGCGCTGCGCCTCAAGCCACACGATGCGGCGACACTCAGCTCCCTCGGATGGCTCGCCGGCATAGAAGGGCATTTCACCGAGGCAGAAGCACGCTACCGAGCCGCTCTCGCGGCCAACCCGCGGCATCCGGGGTCGTGGGCTTTGCTCGCCGGGCTGCGGCGGATGACAGCCGCCGACAAGGATTGGCTCGAAGGCGTGGAGCGGACGCTCGCGGACGGTGTGCCGCCCCTGGAGGAATCGAAGCTGCGCTACGCGATGGGCAAGTATTTCGACGATCTGGAGAAATACTCGCGGGCGTTCGAGCAATACAAGCGCGCGAACGAGCTGCAGAAACTCGTCGCCGCGCCCTACGATCCCGCTGCCCGCACCAAGCTCGTCGACGAGACGATCGCCAATTACACGAGGCAACGTCTCGCGCAGCCCGTGAAGGGTGCTTCCGACTCCGCCAAGCCGGTATTCGTGACCGGCATGATGCGGTCCGGTACCTCCCTGGTGGAACAGATCATCGCCTCACATCCCCAGGCGGTAGGGGCCGGCGAGCTGGATTTCTGGAATACCCAAGGGGGCAGGCTGCAGGAGGGTCTGCGCAGTGAAGGGCCGGACGAGCCGCTCACGAGGAAGGTGGCCGAGTCGTATCTGAAGGTGCTGCAGCAGCATTCCGCGAGTGCGTCGCGCGTCGTCGACAAGTCGACTTTCAATGCCGATCACCTGGGCCTGATTCACCTGGTCCTGCCGCAGGCCCGGATCATCTACGTGCAGCGCGATCCCATCGACAATTGCCTGTCGTGCTACTTCCAGGACTTCGCCAACGTGGCGAGCTTCACCATGGATCTGCAGGACCTGGCGCACCACTACCGCGAGCAGCACCGCCTGAGCGCGCATTGGCGCTCGGTATTACCGCAGGGGGCGCTGCTCGTCGTGCCCTATGCGGAGCTGGTCGCGGACCCGGAGACCTGGAGCCGCAGGATCGTCGAGTTCATCGGCCTGGAGTGGGACGCCCGTTGTCTACAATTTCACCAGACACAGCGCCCGGTGTTGACGGCCAGCCACTGGCAGGTGCGGCAGCCGGTGTATTCGCGCTCGGTCGGGCGCTGGCGCCACTACGAGAAGTTCGTCGGACCGCTACTCAAGCTGCGCGAGCTCGAGTCCGCCTGAGTCGGCGGTCATCGCCGCATCAGATTTGCGACGCAGCCGCTGAGCTGCTCGGCAAATTTTTCCTCGGAAAATTGCATCGCGTGCGCACGGATCGCGTCCGGATCGAAGCGCGCGCTCTCGTCCTCGAGCTTGCGAACGGCCGCGACCAGCGTGGCCACATCCTGCTTCGGAAACAGCACTCCCGTCACCCCGTCGAGCACGGTGTCGAGCGCGCCCCCCAGGGCGTACGCAATGACCGGCCTACCGCAGGCCATCGCCTCCACGGGCACGATGCCGAAGTCCTCCGCGCCCGGAAACACCAGCGCCTTGCAGCGTTGATAGTGGTCGCGAATCACTTCGAATGGCTGTCGGCCCAGTATTTTGATATTCGGCCCGGCGGCTCGCCGCAGACGCGGCAGCAGCTCGCCCTCGCCGATGATCACCAGGGGCTTGCCGAGGGCATTGAACGCCTCCACCAGCAGGTCGGGCTTCTTGTAGCCCGCCAGTTGCCCGACGTAGAGGTAGAAATCATCCTGGGTCGGCGATACCGCAAAGTCGCTGACCGCCACGGGCGGATAGATCACGCTTGACGGCCGGCCGTAATAGCGCGCGATCCGAGCGGCAACGAACCGCGAAATCGCCACGAACTCATCGACCCGGTGCGCCGTGAGCTGATCCCACATCCTCAGGTAATGCGTGATCGGCAGCATCATCATCCGTGTGAAGACTCCAACCTCCGCCCGGTAATCCGGGTACATGTCCCAGATATAACGCATGGGCGAGAGGCAGTAGCAAAGGTGGCGCGCGTGCGGTGCAACGATCACTCCCTTGGCGGGAGCGGACTCGTTGCTGATCACCAGGTCGTAGTCGCGCAGATCGAGCTGCTCCAGCGCCAGCGGCATCAGCGGCAGATAGCGCTCGAAGTAGCGGTGTGAAAGCGGCAGTCGATCGATGAACGTGGTGAAGATCCTGCGACCGGGAAGCTCCCGTGCCGCGAGCTGCCGATCGTAGGTGTGAGTGAAAATGTCGGCCTGGGGAAACAGCTTGGCCATCGCCTGCAGCACTTTCTCGCCGCCGCGCCAGGTGTGTATCCAATAATGAATCAATGCGACGCGCATGAAATTCAGCCGCCGCCGCCATCAATGGCCGCGAGATTCATGTCGCCAGCATCCGTCGCAATGTGTCCGCAATCGGGATCGACGGCTTGAACCCGGTCAGCGCCTCGAGGAGCGCGCAGCTCCCGGTCAGTTTGGGCAATTCGTTGCTGCGCACGAGCGTCTGATTCACGCGGATCTCGGGAGCAAAGCCGGCGATCTCGAACGCCAGAGCGAGCACGCTGCGCAGCGGCTGGGCGGTTCCGGAGCAGACGTTCACCGTCTGCCCGACGGCGGCCGGCGAATCCAGCAGTCGGGCATACGCCTCGACGACATCGAGCACATCGGAAAAGTCCCGCGCCACGTTCAGGTTGCCCAGCTCCAATATCGGAGCTCTGCGCTTCAAATGACCGATGATCTTTGGAATCAGGAAGCGCGTCTCATCCTGCCCGGGTCCGATGTAATTGAACGGCCTCGCAATGACGATTGGGAAGCGATCCATCCAGGTGCGCGTCATGTTCTCCATGGCGAGCTTGCTGTTGCCGTAGTGATTGACCGGTCGCGGACACACCGCTTCATCAATGGTCTCGATCGCGGGCGTGCCGTACACCTGCGCCGAACTGACGATCAACACCCGCTGCGGTGTGTGACCGAGGTGTTTGAGGGCTTCGAGGATGTTGAGCGTCCCAAAGACGTTCACGTCATAAAACGCCTTGGCATCCCCGTGAGGAATGTACGAGATCGCCGCCAGATGAATCACATGCGTCGGCCTGACCGCCGCGACAATCCTCCTGGTCTCGTCGATATCGGTAAGATCGCCGTGGAACTCCGCGGGCCCCGCGGTTGAGCCATTCACCAGCCCAAACACTTCCACGTCGGGCTGGCGCAGCCTCGTGGCCATGTGGTGGCCTGTGAAGCCGTTATATCCGGTGATCAATACTCTCTTCATGAATGCGGCGCGGAAATTGGTCGGTTCAAGTCAGATGGATGCGGTTCCTGTTCAAATCAGACTCGACCATCATCGTGCAGAGCTGTTCGAGCGTCGTCTTGGATTCCCATGATAGCTCCCGCCTGGCTTTTGTGGGATCGCCGATCAGCGCGTCCACTTCAGCGGGTCGATAGAACTCCGGATTCACCCGGATAACGACCCGCCCGGTCTCGGCGTCGACTCCGGCTTCATTCTCCTTCGCCCCTCGCCACTCGATCCTCATGCCGACCGCGGCGGCCGCAATGGTTGCAAAATCACGCACGGTCGAGGTTCGCCCCGTCGCCAAGACGTAGGTGTCAGGGCGCTGCTGCTGGAGCATGCGCCACATGCCTTGCACGTACTCCCTGGCAAAGCCCCAATCGCGTCGTGCGTCGATGTTGCCGAGTTCCAGAGTGTCCTGCAGTCCGAGCTTGATGCGCGCCACGCCATCGGTAATCTTGCGGGTGACGAACTCCAGGCCGCGCAGCGGACTTTCATGGTTGAAGAGGATGCCGCTCACGCCGAAGATGTCGAAGCTCTCGCGATAGTTTATGGTCATCCAATGCGCGTAGAGCTTCGCGACGCCATAGGGACTGCGCGGGTGAAACGGTGTCAATTCGTTCTGCGGGGTTTCCCGTACCTTGCCGAACATCTCCGAAGTGCTCGCCTGATAGAAGCGAACCTTCGGATTCACTTGCCGAATGGCCTCCAACAGATTGAGCACGCCCACGCCGGTGATCTGCGAGGTGGTATGAGGCTGATCGAAGCTCACGCCGACGAAGCTTTGAGCCGCGAGATTATAGACCTCGGTGGCGCCGCTCTTGTCGAGCAGGCGGAGCGCCGATCCCATGTCGGTCAAATCGAACTCCACCAGGCGAAGATTGGGGTGTTTGTCCATGCCGAGCTCGCTCAGCCGCCAGAAGCTCACCGAGCTCGTACGGCGGTAGGTTCCCCACACGACGTAATTTTTCTTGAGGAGGAATTCCGCCAGGTATGCCCCGTCCTGGCCCGTGATCCCGGTGACGATTGCGACGTTCATGGTTCTCTCTCAGGTCTCTTTGCGTAGATCGCGGTGCACGTACCAGTCGTCGTACCGGGAGAGCTGCTCACGCTTTCGAACGTAGCCGTGGCGCTCCAGTAAGAGGCGAATCGGTTCGCGATCGGGGGTGAAGTTGTGTTCGCAGGTGATGACCGAAATGCGGTATTTCGCGAAGTCGAAGCTCTCGAGAATCCTGAGCTCCGAGCCCTCGGTGTCGATCGAGAGATAGTCGATTTCAGCGGGCGCGGAGAACTCCGCCAGCAGATCCGTCAGGGAGATGGTCTCGACCTCATAGGTGTGCCCGGATTTCCTCTGTGTCGCCCAGGAGTCGCGCCCACTGAAGCTGTCGACCGTGGAGAGATAGGCCCAATTCGCCTCATTGAAGGTCAGCACCTTGCCGGTTTCGTTCCACACGCACTTGGTGGATATCTGCGCGCGCCGGTTCGCTCGGAGTCGCTCATGGAAGGCCCTGGCCGGCTCGGCGAGGATGCCGCGCCAGCCGAATTCTTCCTCGAGGATATGGGTATTGCTGTCCTCGACTCCGCCTGCAGCGCCGAACTCGACAAAGAATCCGTCTCTCTTGAAGCTCAATTCCGACAGGACGAAAAGGTCCTGCCTGATCTGCGATTTGGATCGGGCCGTGAGCTGCGATATCCGCTCTCGCTGCTCGATCGGGCAGGACTGCACGAAGCCCCTGGTCTGCAGCTTGCGTCGCCAGGTCTCCAATTCGAAGCGTACTGCGTCGAGCGAACCTGAGCGGGTTATCGCGATGTCGAACGGCTTCCGACATGCCGAAATGGCAGCTTTCGCCCGCTCGAGGATTTTGCTCATTATCTGACCTTCCCCAGCGGACCGGAGCTACTCGATCCCCAGCTTCTTGATCCGATACCGCAGCGCCCGGAAGCTCATACCCAGTAGCTTCGCGGCCGCCGTCTTGTTGTAACGTGTCTTCTCGAGCGCCTTGACGATAGCATCGCGCTCGATCCCCTCCAGATGCTCTCCCAATGCGGCGTTGCCTGCCGCGGCGGCTGGGCTGGCGAGCGGCATGGGTGCCGAGGGCCGTGTCGTGGTGCGCAGCTTGATGTGGTCGGCGGTGATCACGCCGCTGACGCACAGGGTCAATGCCCGCTCGAGGACGTTCTCGAGCTCGCGTACGTTGCCCGGGAAGGGATAGGACTGCAGGAGCTCCAAGGCGTCGTCACCGAGCCGCGGTGGCTGTATGTTGGCGCGCCGGCCCAGTCTTTCCAGGATCGTCTCGGTGATATCGGCAATATCCCCGGGCCGCTCGCGCAGCCCCGGCACGCGCAGCTCGATGACGTTGATGCGATAGAAGAGGTCTTCGCGGAAGAGGCCCTGGGCGACCAGCTCGGCGAGGTTCTTGTGCGTGGCGGAGAGTATGCGGACATCGACCGTTTCCTCCCGCGACTCGCCGACGGGGCGCACGGTCTTCTCCTGTACGACGCGCAACAGCTTTACCTGCATGTGCAGCGGCAGGTCGGCCACTTCGTCGAGGAACAAGGTGCCGCCCTCGGCGGTTTGCACCAGACCTTTCTTGTCGGCGACGGCACCCGTGAAGCTGCCGCGCTTGTGCCCGAAGAGCTCGCTCTCCATCAGCTCGGTCGGGATGGCGCCGCAGTTGACGGCCACGAAGGGGCCCTCGCGGCGGGCACCTGACTCATGGATCATGCGGGCAACCAGCTCCTTGCCGGTACCGGACTCGCCGAAGATGTGCACCGGCGCCTGGCTGCGGGAGACCCGCGAGATCATCTCGCGCAGCTGCTCCATCACCTGGGAATGGCCGATCAGCCGTGCGCTGCTGGGATCAGCGGACGCATCGGATGAGCCGCTGGCACCCAGGCGAATGGCGCTGCCGACGAGCTTGCGCAGCACGCCCAGGTCGAGAGGCTTGGAGACGAAATCGAAGGCGCCGAGCTTCAAGGCACGGACCGCGGACTCGACATTGCCATGAGCGGTGATCACCGCCACCGGTACCGTCGCGCGGTTCTCCTGGATCCAGGCCACCAGGTCGAGGCCGTCTCCGTCCGGCAGGCGCATATCAGTGAGGCAGAGGTCGAACGCCTCGCTCTTGAGGAGCTTCCGGGCGGTGCTGACGTCTCCCGCGGTCCGGGTGCGCAGGTTCATCCGGCTCAGGGTCAGGCTGACGAGCTCGAGCAAGTCGGGCTCGTCGTCCACGATCAGCACGGTCGGTCTGGCCGGCTCGGGGCGGGCGCTCGTCAAAGGTGCGTTCAATGCCCGACCTCCCAGCGTCGCGGGTCTGCGAATACCAGCCTAAAAACGCTGCCGCCGCCGTGACGCGCCTCATAGAGCAGCGTCGCGCCATTGGTTTGGGCCAGCTCCCGGGCGAGAAAGAGACCCAGTCCCGTTCCCCGGCCACCCGTGAAGAAGGGCTCGAAGATGCGGTCGATGTGCTCCCGCGCCACTCCGGGGCCCCGGTCGGCCACCTCGAGAAAGGGGCGGCCGTTCGACATGAGGCGCCCACACCGCATCTCGATGGCCGACTCCGCAGTGAGCTGCTGGCGCTCCGGGTAGGCGTAGCGCATGGCATTCTCGCAGAGATTCCACACGATCTGCCGCAGCTGGCTGGCATCGAAACGGACCTCGATCTCCGCCGTCGGGCCGCTCACCCGCAGCCGCTCCCGTGGCCATTGCATGGTCTCCACGAACTCCTCGCAGAATTCCTCGCTCCAGGTCTGAAGCGGCAGGCGCTCCAGGTGGGCCTCCTCGCGGCGCGAGAGCCTGAGCACGCTCTCGATGATGCTGCTCACGCGCTCGGCGTTGTTGCGGATGATCTCCGTCAGCCGCCGCTCCTGGGGCTCAAGATGCGGCGACTCCGCGAGCAGCTGGCCGGCGTGGCTCATGGCGCCGACCGGATTACGGATCTCGTGCGCGATGCTGGCGCTGAGTCTGCCGAGGGCGGCGAGCTTCGACTGCTGGACTTTCTCCGTGATGAGACTCGTGTCCTCGAGGAACACGAGCACGGGAGCGGGCGTCGCGGTGCCGAGCGGCGCGAAATGCGCCCGAATGACCTGTGCGCCGTCGGCGCCCACGAAAGTCTGCTCCACCGCGGGAAAGATGCCGGTATCGCCGCTGCTCTGCCGCCAGCTCTCCAGCAGATACAGCAGCCGCGGCGAGGATTCGCCGAGAAGCGCGTCCGGAAAGGCCCTGTCATCGCCGAGCATGCGCGCTGCCGACTCGTTGATGAGGCGGATGCGCTGCTGATCGTCGACCACTAGGATGCTCTCGCGCAGATGCTGCACGATGTACTGCGAGAGCTGGGCGAGATTCGCGAGGTCGACTTCCTGGCGGCGCAGGGTCGCCTCGCTCTCGCGGATGCGGTTGGCGAGCGGCCAGGCGAGCACCGCGATCACGAACAACACCACGCCCAGCACACCCGCCGTGGTGTACTCGGCGAAATGCGGCGGCGCGCTCAGCCCGACCAGGACTTGCTGCAACAGTACGGCGAGCGCCGCCATCGCGGCGATGAGCAGGGCGTCGCGGTGCTTCGCCAGCGTGGCCATCGCGAGCACCGGCAGCACGAGCAGGATGCCGAAGCCGCTGGCCACGCCGCCGCTCGCGTAGAGAATGAGGCCGATCGCCGCCGAATCCACGCTGGCATTGACGAGTGCCACCAGCCGCAGCGTCGACCAATGCAGTCGGCGCGCGATGACCAGCAGCACTGCCGCCGTGAAATACAGCACGCAGGCCGCGAGGAACAGGCCCGGATGCGGCACCATCGTGACCGGTAGGCCGGACAGCCACAGCGCGCTCAGCAAGACCACCGGCACGAGCAACCGGTAGAGATTCAGCAGACCGACGACGCGCCAGGCGATATCGGCGGAAGGGGTAGCTGAGGTCGCGGCGGTAGCCGGCATGGGCGGACGGGAGTGGCGGCGCGAGGGCACCGGTGGGAGCGCGCGACTCTACCACCTTCGCTCTTTGGAGGCCGCGACCTGGGTCGCGATGGGTGCCTCTCTGGCGGCGATGGCCCTTTTTGGACACAATGCAAAGTTCACGTCACGTCGGATCGAATCCCAGGATCACCGAATGAATCTGCACGAATATCAGGCCAAGGAGATATTCCGGAATTACGGCATTCCGGTGCCTGCCGGCCGAGTGGCCGCGAGCGCCGATGAAGCCGTCGCCGCCGCGAACGCGCTCGGAGGCCCGGTGTGGGTCGTCAAGGCCCAGGTGCACGCCGGCGGCCGCGGCAAGGCCGGCGGTGTCAAGCTGGCGCGCGACAGCCAAACCGTCCGCAGCGCCTCCGACGCCATGCTCGGCACGCGCCTGAAGACCAAGCAGACCGGACCCGAGGGCCTGCCGGTGGAGCGGGTCTACGTCGAGTCGGGCTCGGAGATCGAGCGGGAGATCTATCTCTCCCTGACGCTCAATCGCGAGAAGGGCCGCATCGCCCTGATCGCCTCCGCCGCCGGCGGCATGGACATCGAAGAAGTCGCGGCGAAGACGCCCGAGCAGATTCTCGCTGCGACCCTCCATCCGGCGGCGGGACTGCAGCCCTACCAGGCGCGGCAAATCGCCTTCGGCCTCGGACTCAAGGGCCCGCAGATCGCGGAATTCCAGTCGATCGCCACGGCGTTGTACAAGCTCTACATGGAGCAGGACGCGAGCCTCGTCGAGGTAAATCCCCTCATCGTGACCAAGGCCGGCAAGCTCGTGGCCCTCGACGCCAAGATCAACATCGATGCCAACGCCGTCTTCCGCCACCCTGATCTCGCGAAGCTTCGCGACGCCAGCCAGGAAGACCCGATGGAGCGCCGTGCCGCCGAGCACGAGCTCAACTACGTGTCCTTGGACGGCGATATCGCGTGCATGGTCAACGGCGCGGGACTCGCGATGGCAACCATGGACCTCATCAAGCTGCACGGCGGCCAGCCGGCCAACTTCCTCGATGTCGGCGGCGGTGCAACCAGCGAGCGGGTGACCGCGGCCTTCCAGCTCATTCTCTCCAACCCCAAGGTTCGCGCGGTGCTGGTCAATATTTTCGGCGGCATCGTCCGCTGCGATCTCATCGCTGATGGCGTGATCAACGCGGTGAAGAACGTGGGTGTCAAGGTACCGGTAGTCGTCCGCCTCGAAGGCACCAACGCCGATAAGGCGCGCGCGACACTGGCCAGTAGCGGCCTCACCATCACTCCGGCTACGGATCTAACGGATGCCGCGCGCAAGGTAGTCGCGCTAGCGGCGGGAAAGTAGGGTCTCCAGCATGAGCATTCTGGTCAACAAGCATACCAAGGTGATTTGCCAGGGCTTTACCGGCAAGCAGGGCACCTTCCATTCGGAGCAGGCGATCGCCTACGGGACACGACTCGTGGGCGGTGTTACGCCCGGGCGCGGTGGCCAAAAGCACCTGAACCTGCCTGTGTTCGACACAGTCAGGGATGCGGTGCAGGAGACAGGCGCCACCGCCAGCATGATCTACGTGCCCGCAGCGGGTGCCGCCGACTCCATTCTAGAGGCGGCCGATGCCGGCATCGAGCTCGTGGTCTGCATCACCGAGGGCGTGCCGGTCAATGACATGGTGCGGGTGAAGTCGGTGCTGGCGGGCTCGGGTACGCGCCTGGTCGGCCCCAACTGTCCCGGCGTCATCACGCCCGACGAATGCAAGATCGGCATCATGCCCGGCTTCATTCACAAGAAGGGCACCGTCGGCATCGTCTCGCGCTCCGGGACGCTGACTTACGAAGCGGTCTTCCAGACGACCAACATCGGCCTCGGCCAGAGCACCTGTGTCGGGATTGGCGGCGATCCGGTCCGCGGTCTCAATTTCATCGACGTGCTCGAGCTCTTCGAGCGCGACCCGGGTACCGAGGGCATCATCCTGGTGGGTGAGATCGGCGGCAGTGACGAGGAAGCGGCGGCGCACTTCATCCGCCGCTTCGTCAGCAAGCCGGTGGTGGCCTATATCGCCGGCGTGACCGCACCTGCGGGCAAGCGCATGGGCCATGCGGGTGCCATCGTTGCCGGCGGCAAGGGCACGGCGGCAGACAAGTATGAAGCCTTCGAGGCGGCGGGCGTGCGCACGGTCAAGTCACCCGCTGAGCTCGGCACCGCGATGAATGAGCTGCTGCGGCGTCGCCGCGCGAGCGCCAAGGCGAAAGCGGTACGGCCTGTGGCAGCCCCGCAGCCCGTGGCGCGACCGGCCGCGAAGGTGGCCCGGAAGCCTGCCACGAAGCCGGCTAAAAAGGCTGCCAAAAAGCCCGCTGCAAAGCCGGTGAAGCGTGCAGCGAAGGCTGCCGTCGGCAAAAAGAAGTCGCCCACCGCACGCAAGGGCAGGCGCCGCTAGCAGCCGCATGAGCGAGTCGCTCCGCATCGCTCTCGCGCAACTCAATCTGCTGGTCGGCGACGTGCAGGGAAACGCGGCGCGCGTGATCGAATCCGCGCGTGCCGCGGGCCGGGAGCACGAAGCTGATCTGGTCCTCTTCCCCGAGCTCACCTTGTCCGGCTATCCGCCGGAGGACCTGCTCTTCCACCGCGGCTTCCGGCGTCAGATCGAGGCGGGCTTGGCGGAGGTCTGCCGCCAGGTGCCGGAGCCCAGCGTCATGGTGGGCTATCCGGAATACACGCGCTCGACCATCTACAACTCCGCCGCACTCATCGCTGGCGGCGAAATCGCGGCCATCCACCGCAAGGCGGAGCTACCCAACTACAAGGTCTTCGACGAGAAGCGCTACTTCCACGCCGGCGCGCAACCCACCGTGGTGGACTGCAAGGGCTTTCGGGTCGGTCTCCTCGTCTGCGAGGATGCCTGGGAGCCGGAGCCGGCGCAGCTGGCGCGATCGGACCGTGCGGAGCTGCTCGTCGTCATCAACGCGTCTCCCTTCGAGCGCAACAAGCAGCGGGAGCGCGAGTTGGTAGCCCGCGCGCGCGTGGCAGACGTAGCTCTGCCCATCGTGTACGTCAACATGGTGGGAGGTCAGGATGAGCTGGTGTTCGACGGCAATTCCTTTGTGATGGACGCACAGGGTGAAGTCGTCATGCGCGCCCCGGCCTTCGAGGAAGGCACCTACTTCATTGATTTCGAGCGCCGCGGCCGCAACCTGGTAGTGCCGAACCCCGGCGAGGTCGCGCCAGAGCTGAGTGACGATGCGAGCATCTACGGCGCGTTGGTACTGGGGGTCCGGGACTACGTCAATAAGCACGGCTTCCCCGGTGTTGTGATGGGGCTATCCGGCGGCGTCGATTCCGCACTGACGCTGGCGATCGCAGTCGATGCACTTGGCGCGGATCGCGTGCATGCCGTCATGATGCCTTCGCGCTTTACCTCCTCGATGAGCCTGGAGGATGCCGTGGAGGAGGCGCGCCTCCTCGGCATCAAGTACAGCGAGCTCTCGATCGAAGGCATGTTCGAGGCCACGCTCGCGACTCTGAAAGAGGAGCTCGCCGGGCGGCCGCCGGATGCGACCGAGGAAAACATCCAGTCGCGCTGCCGCATGCTGCTGCTCATGGGGATCTCCAACAAGACGGGCCGCATGCTGCTCACCACGGGCAACAAGAGCGAGATGGCGGTGGGTTATGCCACGCTCTATGGCGACATGGCCGGCGGCTTCGCGCCCATCAAGGATTGCAGCAAGCTGACGGTTTATCGCCTGGCCGCCTATCGCAACGGATTGGGACGGGTCATACCGCAGCGGGTGATCGACCGTCCGCCATCCGCGGAGCTGCGGTTCGAGCAGAAGGACTCCGACTCCCTGCCTCCCTACGAGGTCCTGGATCCCATTCTCGAGGCCTTCATCGAGGAGGACCTGTCGGTCGATGAGATCGAGGCGCGCGGCTTTGACCGCGCCACGGTCGGCAGAGTCCTGGACCTGGTCAAGCGTAACGAGTACAAGCGGCGCCAGGCGCCTCCGGGGGTGAGAGTGAGCCGCCGCGCCTTCGGCCGCGACTGGCGCTACCCCATCACCAACGGGTACCGGCGCTAGCGGCTACCAGAAGTGCCACCAGTGCCGTGGCCCCGCCGCGGCCGCGACCTGCGCCACCTCGCCGGTGAAATTGGCGGCGTAGACTTTGCGGGACTCGTCGGCCAGGGACTTCATCCCCAAGCGATCGTAGCTGACGATCATGATGGCGAGCGCGTCCTTCGTGGCCGGCGCCCCCTCGTAGTTGTCGATGACGAGTTTCGATCGCCTCACGGCGCCGACGTAGGCACCGCGACTGAGGTAATACCTTGCGACGGCAACGTCATACGAAGCCAGCCGGTCGCGAAGATAGACCATCCGCTGCCTGGCATCATAGGCGTAGGCGCTCTGCGGATACTCCGTCACCACCGTGCGGAAGGCCGCGAAGGACTTGTTCGCCGTGGTGGGAGGGCGCTTCGAGAGGTCGACGTGGAAGAGCTTCTCGATGGGGTTCGGCTCCTTCTCGAAGTGCACCATCCCTTCCATGTAATAGGCGTAGTCGACGCGCGGATGGGTCGGGTTTTCGCGGATGAAGGTATCGCAGGCGTCGGTGGCGGAATCGGTCTCGCCCGCGCGGTAATATGCGTAGATCAGGTCGAGTTGCGCCTGATGCGCCTGGTCGGTGAAGGGAAAGATCGCCGTCAGCTGCTCGTACGTCTTGATGGCGCCATTGAAGTTGTACTCGTCCATATCATGATGCGCCCTCTGATAGAGCACCTCGGGACTGGATTGCCCCTGCTTTTTGTGGGCGCAGCCGGCCAGCGCCAGCGCGCAGATACAGAGGCCCAGAATGATGGGACGTAGGTGACCTGTCACCCGTAGCCCGGAGGGCGTAGGGTGACCGTTATGGGAAACGAGATTGAGCATGGCGCGGGAGTATAGCGAATCCGCCGGCAGCCCTTCCGACTCACCGGACTGCGGGGAGTTCCGCACGCACTCCCTGGTGCTGTCCGGAGATGCCGCGGGACTCAGGCTCGATCAGGCGCTCGCGCGCGCCCTGCCGCAGTACTCCCGCGCGCGCCTTCAGGGCTGGATCGAGGCGGGCGCCGTCCTCGTCGACGGACGCCGACTGCGTGTGAAGGACAGGGTGGTCGGGGGCGAGCAGGTCGAGGTCGCGGCGCGGCTCGAGGCCGACGCGCGCGTCGCGCCGGAAGCCCAACCGCTGGCCGTGGTTCACCAGGATCGCGCGCTCCTCGTCATCAATAAGCCGGCGGGCATGGTCGTGCATCCCGGCGCTGGAAATTCCAGCCGCACGCTGCAGAACGCACTGCTGGCACTCGATCCGAAGCTCGCCCTGGTGCCGCGCGCCGGGCTGGTGCACCGCCTGGACAAGGACACGAGCGGGCTGCTCGTCGTGGCGCGGACCCCAGAGGCGCACGCGGCACTGGTCGCGGCGCTCGCGGAGCGGGAGATAGAGCGTACTTACCTTGCGATTTGCAGTGGCGCGATGACGGGCGGAGGCACAGTGGATGCGCCGATCGGACGCCACCGCACGCAACGCACGCGAATGGCGGTGCAACGTGATGGACGCGAGGCGGTTACGCACTATCGCATCGCCAAGCGTTACCGCGCCCACACTCTGGCGCGGGTGCAACTCGAGACGGGACGGACACACCAGATCCGGGTCCATCTCGCGCACATTGGCTATCCCATCGTCGGCGATCCCGTCTATGGTGGCCGCGGCCGTTCGCCGGCGGGCTGCAGCCCCGCTCTGACCGCGGCGCTCAATGCGTTTCCGCGCCAAGCGCTGCACGCGGCGCGCCTGGCGCTGACCCATCCCATGACGGGCCGTGCCCTCGAATGGGAGGCGCCGCTTGCCGACGACATGGCGCTCCTGCTGTCCGCGCTCGACCTTGATCAGCGGATGGCCGAGGCTGAGCGGTGAGCGCGTCTGATCTGATCCTACCGGAGTGGCCGGTGCCCGCGGGTGTGCGCGCCGCCTTTACAGTGCGCTCGGGCGGTGTCAGCCAGCCGCCTTTCGACTCCTGCAACATCGCAGCCCACGTTGGCGATGAGCCGCGCGCTGTCGCGGAGAATCGCCGGCGGCTGCGCGAGCGCCTTGAGCTGCCCGCCGAGCCCGCGTGGCTCACACAAGTGCACGGCGCGCGCGTGGCGGACCTCGATGCGGAGGACTCAGGCAGCCCGCTGGAGCCTGCCGATGCCGCGGTGACACACATTGCCGGCCGGGTCTGCGCCATCCAGGTGGCCGACTGCATGCCGGTGTTGTTTGCGTCGGCGGACGGCGCGACGATCGGTGCGGCCCACGCCGGCTGGCGCGGGTTGGCGGGCGGAGTGTTGGAAGCCGTGGTAGCCGCCATGCGGACGCCGCCGGCGGGACTGCTCGCGTGGCTCGGGCCTGCAATCGGACAGGCGCATTTCGAGGTCGGTGAGGAGGTTCGTGCCGCGTTCCTGGCCGCCGATCCCGGGGCTGCGACCGCCTTCACCGCAAACGCGCAGGGGCGCTGGCAGTGCGATCTCTACGGACTGGCGAAGCGGCGGCTGGCCGTGCTCGGTGTGACCAGGATTCACGGCGGAGGCTGGTGCACGTATGCTGACGCCGGGCGCTTTTTTTCCTACCGGCGGCAGGGTCGCTGCGGCCGCATGACGGCCCTGATCTGGAGGGCTTGAACGGTCACCGGTTGACCCCCAATTTTGGGGCTATCCAAATCCCTTAGAAGGTCTCCTCCGATGCGGATGGACAAGCTCACGAGCCGATTCCAGCAGGCACTGGCCGATGCCCAGTCGCTCGCCGTCGGCCGCGACCATCAGTTCATGGAGCCTGCCCACGTGCTGCTCGCCCTCCTCGACAGCCAGGGCGGGACCGTACGGCCGCTCCTCGTCAAGGCGGGCGCCGACGTCAATCGCCTGCGCTCCGAGCTCGGTGCCGCTCTCGACCGCCTGCCCAAGGTGGAAGGCGCGCCCGGGGAAGTCCACATCTCCAACGAGCTCAACCGCATCCTCAACGTCACCGACAAGCTCGCGCAGCAGCGGGGCGATCAGTTCATCTCGAGCGAGCTCTTCGTGCTCGCCGCCTTCGAGGATCGTAACCTGGCGCGCGTCTTCCGCGAGACCGGCGTCGTGCGCGGCGCAGTGGAGAAGGCGATCGAGGAAGTGAGGGGCGGCGAGACGGTCTCTGATTCGAATGCGGAGGAGAGCCGGCAGGCGCTGGAGAAGTACACCGTCGATCTGACGGCACGCGCTGCCTCAGGCAAGCTCGATCCGGTCATCGGGCGCGACGATGAGATCCGCCGCACCATACAAGTCCTGCAACGCCGCACCAAGAACAACCCGGTGCTCATTGGTGAGCCGGGTGTCGGCAAGACCGCGATCGTCGAAGGCCTGGCGCAGCGCATCGTCAACGGCGAGGTGCCCGAGGGCTTGAAGAACAAACGCGTCCTGTCGCTCGACATGGGCACGCTCATCGCGGGCGCGAAGTTCCGCGGTGAGTTCGAGGAGCGCCTGAAGTCCGTGCTCAACGACCTGGCCAAGCAGGAAGGGCAGATCATCCTCTTCATCGACGAGCTGCACACAATGGTCGGCGCCGGCAAGGCGGAAGGGGCCATGGACGCCGGCAACATGTTGAAGCCGGCACTGGCGCGCGGCGAGCTGCACTGCGTCGGCGCGACGACGCTCGATGAGTATCGCAAGTACATCGAGAAGGACGCGGCGCTGGAGCGGCGCTTCCAGAAGGTGCTGGTGGCTGAGCCCTCCGTCGAGGACACCATCGCGATCCTGCGCGGACTGCAGGAGCGCTACGAGGTCCACCACGGTGTCGACATCACCGACCCGGCGATCGTCGCCGCGGCCACGCTGTCGCACCGCTACATCGCCGACCGGCAGCTTCCCGACAAGGCCATCGACCTGATCGACGAGGCCGCGGCCCGCATCCGCATGGAGATCGACTCCAAGCCCGAGGCGCTCGATCGGCTCGAGCGGCGCATCATTCAACTCAAGATCGAGCAGGAGGCGCTGAAGAAGGAGCAGGACGAGGCCTCGCGCAAGCGCCTGGCGGCGCTGCGGGAGACACTGCACGGATTGGAACAGGAGTACGCCGATCTCGAGGAGATCTGGAAATCCGAGAAGGCGACCCTCCAGGGCGCGGCGCAGATCCGCGAGGAGCTCGATCGCGTGCGCCTGGAGCTCGATGCCGCTCGCCGCGCCGGCGATCTCGGCCGCATGGCGGAGCTGCAGTACGGCCGGATTCCGGAGCTCGAGAAACGCCTCGCCGCGGCCGCCGCGGCCGAGGACAAGGCGCCCCAGCTGGTGCGCAACAAGGTGACGGAGGAGGAAATCGCCGAGGTCGTCTCCAAATGGACTGGCATCCCGGTGTCGAAGATGCTCGAGGGTGAGAAGGAGAAGCTGCTGCGGATGGAGGAGGCCCTGGCTCACCGTGTCGTCGGCCAGGACGAGGCACTCAAGATCGTCTCGAATGCGATCCGCCGCTCGCGTGCCGGGCTTTCCGACCCGCGCCGTCCCAACGGCTCCTTCCTCTTCCTCGGCCCCACCGGGGTCGGCAAGACCGAGCTCTGCAAGGCGCTCGCGCAATTTCTCTTCGACACCGAGGATGCGTTGGTGCGCATCGACATGTCGGAGTTCATGGAGAAACACTCGGTGGCGCGGCTGATCGGCGCCCCGCCGGGCTATGTCGGCTACGAGGAGGGCGGCTACCTGACGGAAGCCATCCGCCGCCGCCCCTATGCCGTGATCCTGCTCGATGAGGTCGAGAAGGCCCACCCCGACGTCTTCAACGTGCTGCTGCAGGTGCTCGATGACGGCCGGTTGACCGATGGCCAGGGACGCACAGTCGATTTTCGCAACACGGTCATTATCATGACTTCGAACCTCGGCTCGCAGGTGATCCAGGAATACGCCGGGGAGAAGAACTACACCCGCATGAAGAGCGCGGTGATGGAGATCGTGCAGCAGAATTTCCGCCCGGAGTTCATCAACCGGATCGACGACATCGTCGTCTTCCATCCGCTCGGCTCGCGGCAGATCCGTGCCATCGTGGACATCCAGCTCACCTACCTGCGCCAGCGCCTGCAGGAGCGGAACATGGACCTGACGCTCGATGATGCCGCGCGCGACCTGCTCGGCGAGGCGGGATTCGACCCCGTGTACGGCGCCCGGCCGCTGAAGCGCGCCATCCAGCAGCAGGTCGAGAATCCGCTGGCGCAGCGTATTCTGAAGGGTGAGTTCAGCCCCGGGGACCTGATCAGCGCCACGGTCGGCGACGGACAGATCGTCTTCAACAAGGCCGTCTGACTATAATCCGGACGTTTGCCGCAGACCACCAACGCACCAATATGCCGTTCTACGAATACGAGTGCCAGAACTGCAAGTTCTACACCGAGTTGATGCAGAGGATCAGCGACCCGCCGCTGCTGAAGTGTCCTTCCTGCGGCAAGCGCACCATGCAGAAGCTGGTGTCCGCGCCCGTGTTTCGTCTGAAGGGCAGCGGCTGGTACGAGACTGATTTCAAGTCCGACAAGGAGGGCCAGCGCAATCTCGCGGTGGACCGCGAGGAGTCGAAGCCCGCCGCGGAGGAGTCGAAGCCGGAGGCCAAGGCGCCCGCCGCTGCCGAGAGCGCGGCAAAGCCAGCGGAGGCGAAGGCGTCCAGCGCGACGAACGTGACGACGGCCGCCCCGGCGCCGAAGCAGCACGCGGCGGCGGCACGGAAGCGCCCGGCTGCTGCCAAGCCAAGCGCGCGACCCACGGGCTCGCGGGGCAAGGCGAAGCCGGCAGCTCGAGTAAAGGCTGCGAAGCGCCGCTCGAGGCGGTGAGGCGTTGACCCCTCCGGGCATCCAGAGCCCCGTTCCGGCGTTCCCGCCCGGGCCGCCCGCGCCGAGGAAGAAGGGCTCGCCCCTGCGACGCTACCTGGTCGCGGGCGTGCTGGTCTGGCTGCCGATCGCAGCCTCCCTCTGGGTGGTCGGGTTCCTGTTCCACCTCGCGGACAAGACCCTGCTGCTGCTGCCGCTGCCGCCGGGGTACCACCCTCGAGGGCTCATGGGCCTGGCGCTGCCCGCTCTGGGGGCCATATGCGTCTTCATGGTGATCGTCCTCACCGGCATTCTCGTCACCAATCTCATCGGCCGGCGCCTGCTCATCTGGGGCGAGGAGCTGCTGCACCACATTCCGATCGTCGGCAGCGTGTACGGCGGCGTGAAGAGCTTCGCCGAGAGCGTCTTCTCGCAGTCGAACTCCTTCCGCAAGGTCGTGATGGTCCAGTGGCCGCGCGAGGGCATCTGGAGCCTCGGATTTCTGACCGCGGAAGACGTTCCCGAGATCAGCGCCAAAACCGGTGAGCCACACGCCTGTGTCTACCTTTCGGCCGCCCTGAACGCCACCGGCGGCTATCTCGCCATCCTGCCTCGCCGGCAAATCATCGAGCTCGAGATGAGCGTCGATGCCGCTATGAAGATGATCATCACCTGCGGAGTCGTCGTCCCGCCCGCCCCCGACCGCAAGCCCGAGCTGGCGAAGCCCGCCGCCTGAGGCCTGGGCGGAGGATTCGGGGTTGCGGGGCCTCCGGGCGACCCGTAACATCGCCCGCCCAATGCGCTCCCACTACTGCGGACAAGTCGATGAAAAGCTGGTCGGCCAGACGGTCGAGGTGGCCGGCTGGGTGCACCGGCGGCGTGATCACGGCGGCATCATCTTCGTGGATCTGCGCGATCGCGAGGGGCTGCTGCAGGTGGTCTTCGATCCCGATGCGGCCGAGGTCTTCCGCGAGGCGGAGCGGCTGCGCAATGAGTTCGTCATCCGCGTCAAAGGACGAGTTCGCGAGCGGCCGGCCGGGACGGTGAATGCCAATCTGGGTTCCGGGCGCGTGGAGCTGCTCGCGGGTGAGCTGGAGCTCCTCAACCGCTCAGAGCCGCTGCCCTTCCAGCTGGACGAGCAGGTAGGCGAGGAAGTCAGGCTCAAGTACCGCTACCTCGATCTCCGTCGCGAGGTCATGAGTCAGCGTCTGCGGCTGCGTCATCGGATTACGCGTGCCATGCGCACGTTCCTCGATGGGCACGGTTTCATCGACCTCGAGACGCCGATGCTGACTAAGGCGACACCTGAAGGCGCGCGCGACTATCTGGTACCGAGCCGCACGCACCCGGGCAAGTTTTTCGCGTTGCCGCAGTCGCCGCAGATCTTCAAGCAATTGCTGATGATCGCCGGCTTCGATCGTTACTACCAGATCGTGCGTTGCTTCCGCGACGAGGACCTGCGCGCCGACCGGCAGCCGGAGTTCACCCAGCTCGACGTCGAGACCTCCTTCCTGACTCAACAGGAAATCATGGAGTTGATGGAGGGACTGACGCGGTACTTCTTCAAGGAAGTGTTGGGTACGGGGCTGCCCGATCCCTTCCCGCGCATGACCTTCGCCGAGGCGATGCGCCGCTATGGCTCCGACAAGCCGGACCTGCGCATCCCGCTCGAGCTCGCGGACGTGGCCGACCTGGTCAAGGACTGCGACTTCAAAGTGTTCGCCGGTCCCGCCAAGGATCCGAAGGGCAGGGTCGCGGCACTGCGGGTGCCGGGCGGCGGCACGATGCCACGCTCGCAGATCGACGGCTACACGGAGTTCGTCGGCCGGTACGGGGCGAAGGGGCTCGCCTATATCAAGGTCAATGAGGGTGCGCGCGGCCGCGACGGCCTGCAGTCACCCATCATCAAGTTCCTGAGCGATGCGGCGGTGGCAGGGATTCTGCAGCGCACGGGCGCCGCGGACAACGACCTCATCTTCTTCGGCGCCGACAGCGCCAAGGTCGTTTGCGACGCGCTCGGCGCCCTGCGCCTCAAGATCGGACAGGACCTGAAGCTGGTGCAGCAGGGTTGGCAGCCGTTGTGGGTCGTCGACTTCCCGATGTTCGAGTGGGATGCCGAGGACCGGCGTTGGGTCGCAATGCACCATCCGTTCACCGCGCCCAAGATCGACGATCCGGCGGCACTGCGTGCCGATCCGGAGAAGGCGATCGCGAAGGCCTACGACATGGTGTTGAACGGCTCCGAGATCGGCGGCGGCTCGGTGCGTATCCACCGGCAGGACATGCAGTCGACCGTGTTCGATTTGCTCGGCATCGGGGCGGAAGAGGCGACGCTCAAGTTCGGCTTCCTGCTCGATGCGCTCAAATTCGGTGCGCCACCGCACGGCGGCATCGCTTTCGGAGTCGACCGGCTGGCGATGTTGATGGCGGGCGCCGACAGCATCCGCGAGGTGATCGCCTTCCCGAAGACGCAGACCGCGGCGGACCCGCTGACCGATGCGCCGACCGAGATCGGCGAGCCACAGTTGCGCGAGCTGCACATTCGCGTGCGCACGCCACCCCCGGCGTAACGCATTGGCCGCCGCGCCGCACGGCGGGTTTCCTGCTGCGCCATGAAAGACGAAGCTGCGCGACACGTGGTCTACGTGCACGGGCTATGGATGCGTGGCGGCGAGTCGCTGTTGCTCGCACAGCGGCTGCTGCGCGAATTCGGATTGCAGGTGCATGCCTTTCCCTACTCCGCCGGCACCTGGGGAATGGAGGAAATCACGGCGCACCTGCAGAGCTTCGTCCGCTCCCTGGACGTTCCCGCGGTGCATTTCGTCGGCCACAGTCTCGGCGGGCTCGTCATTTACCGCTATTTCGAGCGTTATCCGCAGCAGCCTCCCGGCCGGGCCGTGTTCCTCGGCACGCCGTGTCTCGAGAGCCGCGCGGCCGTGCAGGCGGCGCAGTTGCGCTTCGTGAGCTTGCTCATGGGGCCCTCGGTCGCCGATGAGCTGCTGCGGCCGCGGGAGCGGCGCTGGACCTTCGGCCGGCCGCTCGGAATCATCGCCGGCAGCCAGTCGATCGGGCTCGGCCAGTTTGTCGCCGGTTTCGAGGAAGAGTGCGACGGCACCGTGGCGGTCAGCGAGACGCGCCTTCCGGGCGCGGCGGACCACATCGTGCTGCCTGTCAGCCACATGGGGATGTTGGTATCCGCGCGAGTCGCGCGGGAGACCGGCTCGTTTCTCAGGGACGGGCGGTTCTCGCTGCGGTGAGCGCGGGAACGCGGCTCACGCGAGCAATCGCTTCAGGCGGTAGATCGCGTCCAGTGCGGCTTTGGGCGTCATCTCATCCGGCGCCAGTGTAGACAGAGCCTCGCGCACCGGGTCGGGTCGCACCTCGGGCGGCGCGGGCGCGGCGAACAGCGGCAACTCCTTCTGCGCCTGTTTACGCTTGTCTGCATTCCCGCCGGCGCCCTCCTGCCGATCCCGCTGTGACTCCAGCGCTTCGAGATAACGGCGAGCCTGGGCAATGACGTTGCGCGGCACACCCGCGAGTTGCGCGACCTGCAGTCCGTAGCTGCGGCTCGCGGGTCCCTCTTTCACGGCATGGAGGAATACGATGCCATCGCCGTGTTCAGTGGCGTCGAGATGGACGTTGACGCAGCCGTCCACCTCGGTTGCGAGGTTGGTCAGCTCGAAGTAGTGGGTCGCGAAGAGAGTGAATGACTTGATGCGTGCGGCGATGTGATGCGCTATCGCCCAGGCGAGTGACAGACCATCGAAGGTGCTCGTCCCGCGTCCGATCTCGTCCATCAGGATGAGGCTGTGGGCGGTGGCGTTGTGCAGGATGTTGGCGGCCTCGGTCATCTCCACCATGAAGGTGGAGCGTCCTCCCGCCAGGTCGTCGGCTGCGCCGATGCGCGTGAAAATGCGGTCGATGGGGCCGATGACCGCGCGATCGGCGGGCACGTAGCTGCCGAGGTGCGCCAGTATCGTGATGAGCGCCGCCTGACGCATGTAGGTCGATTTGCCGCCCATGTTGGGGCCGGTGATGATGAGCATGCGCCGGGCGGAGTCGAGCTTCAGATCGTTGGGTACGAACGGAGTCGCGGCGAAGCCCTCGACGACCGGGTGCCGGCCGCCCTCGATGTCGAGCAGGGGGTCCGCCACGAGTTGCGGCGCGGTCCACTGTAGAGCGCATGCCCGCTCGGCAAGTGCGGCGAGCGCATCCAGCTCCGACAGCGCAATGGCGCTGGCCTGTAGCGGCGCGAGGCCGTCCGTGAGGCGCGTCAGGATGCTCTCGTAGAGATCCTTCTCCCGCGCCAGGGCCCGCTCGCGCGCGCCGAGGACCCGATCCTCGAAGCTTTTCAGCTCCGCGGTGATGAAGCGCTCGGCGGATTTGACCGTCTGGCGCCGGATGTAGTCCTTGGGTGCGCGCTCCGCATCCTTGCGTGAGATCTCGATGAAGAAGCCCTGCACGCGGTTGTAGCCGAGCTTCAGCCCCGCGATGCCGGAGCGCTCGCGCTCGCGCTGCTCGAGCTCGAGGAGGAAATCGTCGGTATGGGTCGCGATTCTGCGCAGCTCATCGAGCTCCGTATCGTAACCCGCCGCGATCACATTGCCGTCGCGCAGGAACGTGGCGGGCTCCTCCGCAATCGCCTTGCCGAGGAGATCCACTACGTCATCGTGCGCACCGGTGCGGCCGTCGAGCTCGGCGATGAGCGGCGAGTCAACCTCTCGCAACACCGACTTCAGACCGGGCAGCGCCGCAAGCGAAGCGCGCAGCTGTGTCAGGTCCCGCGGCCGCGCTGAACACAGCGCCACGCGGGCCAGAATCCGCTCCACGTCACCCACTGTTCGCAGCCGTTCACGCACACCTTCGAAACGTCGTGAATCGATCATCGCGCCCAGCGCCTGATAGCGCCCCCGGAGGGTCGCGTGACTGGTGAGCGGTCGATTGAGCCAGCGCCGGAGCTGGCGCGAGCCCATGGAAGTGACGCACTGATCCAGGAGAGCGAAGAGCGTCGCATCTTCGCGTCCCGTGAGGCTCGTATCGAGCTCGAGGTTGCGGCGCGTCGCCGCATCGATGATGAGCGCGTCTGTGCGCTCCTCGACGTGCAGCCCGCGGATGTGCGGCAGAGCTGTCTTCTGCGTGTCGCGCACGTACTGCAGCAGTGCGCCGGCGGCGGCGATGGCCAGCGGCAGCTCATCCGCGCCGAAGCCTTTGAGATCCAGCGTGCCGAGCTGATCGGTCAGCAGCCGCGAGGCGCTGGCCAGCTCGAAATTCCAGGGCGGCCGGGAGCGCAGCGCCGTGCCATTGCGCCGCACGTCCTCCTGCGGCATGCCCTCGGGCAGCAAGAGCTCGGCGGGCTTCAGGCGCTCGATTTCCGCGGCGAGCGCGCTCGGACCGCTCGATTCCAGCACGGTGAAACGGCCCGCGGCCAGATCGAGCCAGGCGAGGCCGAACCGCTCGCCATCACGGGTGGCCGCGGCGACGAGCGTTTCCTGGCGCTCTTCCAGCAGCGCATCGTCGGTCACCGTGCCCGGGGTGATGATCCGCACCACCTCCCGCTCGACGGGACCCTTCGACTTCGCCGGATCGCCCATCTGCTCGCAGATGGCGACGCTCTCGCCCTTGCGCACGAGGCGCGCCAGGTAGCCCTCGACGCTGTGGAACGGCACGCCCGCCATCGGGATGGGCTGGCCGGCGGACTGACCCCGAGTGGTCAGCGTGATGTCGAGGAGTGCCGCGGCGCGGCGCGCGTCGTCGAAGAAGAGCTCATAGAAATCTCCCATCCGGTAGAAGAGCAGCACGTCCGGATGCCGGCTCTTGATGCGCAGGTACTGCTGCATCGACGGGGTGTGGGTTTGTATCGGGTCGTTCAATGCTCGATTCCGCGGGCCGCGGGCGGGAGCGGGATTATGAGCCCCTCTTCAGGGCTTCAGGCCGATACTCGAGAAAAAGTCGGCGATTTTCGGATCGATCTTCTCGGCCGCGGCGATATCCGCTTGACCCTGGCTCGCCTCACCCTGGCCAAGCTCCGCGAGGGCCCGGCCGAAGAGGGATGTCACGAGCTTCGGATTCTGCTTCAGCGCGGCGTCATAGTCGGCCACGGCCTCATCCCGCTTGCCGAGCCGCAGATACACCAGACCCCGGCTGTCGAGGATGTCCGCATTTGCCGCCGCGAAGTGCAGCGCGCGATTGCAATCCTGCAGAGCCGCGTCCAGGTCCTGATTGGCTTCGGCCCGGAACCAACAGCGGTCGCTCAGGGCCGCACGGAGTCGGACGTCATCCGGGTGATAACCGATCCAGACCGTGAGCTCGTGGATAGCCTGCGGGTAGCGGTGGATCTCGTTGTAGAGCTCGCCCAATGTGAAGCGCAGGTTGTCCGCCTGCGGCGCCAATCGATCCACGGCATCCACGTCCGGCTTCACCCCGGCTTGGAGCCCGGACACTTGCAACTCCGCGCGGGCGAGCATGACCTGGTAGTCGTCCGGTGAGATCTGGAGGGCCGAGTTGAAATCCCGCAAGGCCAAGTCTTGCTGCTGCAGCTGTGCGTGCGCCGCCCCGCGTCGATAGAAACAGTCGGCGTCGTGAGAATCCAGAGTGCAGGCGCGCGTGAAGTCGGCCACTGCCTGATCGAGCAGGCCGCGAGACTCCGCCGCCAGTCCGCGGCGGATGAGGTCCGAGGGTGATGCGTCTGCGTCTGCGGCCGCTGGGCCGGACGGCGGGCTCTTTGCCGGCGCCTCCTTCCGTAGACCGACGTCGAAGACCGGGCCGCCACTATACGTAAAGTAGAGCTTCGCCTGACTGTTGGCGACGTACACGTGATGCGCAAGAAAAAAATCCGCACCCAGCAGCATGTCAATTGGGTCGTCAGGATCCTCGTAGCGCGAGTGGATGTTTCCGATTGCCACATGCGTGTGCTGAATCTTCTCGTTACCGATCTCGAAATCGGCGATGGGAGCGATCCAGGTCTGAACGAGCTGTTGCTGCCCAATACCTTCGGATGAGCCCGCCGCGACGACGCCCGGGCTGGCGGGCGTAATGCCGATCCGCTTGGCCGCCTCGAGCGACAGTAAGGACGTGTCGGAGCCGGTATCGAAGAGAACCCGGATGGTGTGTCCATTCACGGACGCGCTGCCGATCAGCTCCGTGTCGGCCTTCGTCGTCGGCTGGATGTCGACGACGGAGACGGCCTGCTTTACCGCCCAGTAGGCCAGTATTTTGCCGCCGCAGTGCTGCGGCTCGACGAGGCGCATCACGCCGTTCGCCAGGTCGAACTCCTCATCCCAAATCTGGAACAGGTTCTCGCCGAGTATTCCGGCGATGCCCGGCTGCGACAGGTCATTGCTGCCGACCAAGAACGGAACGTTCGGAACCTGAATGGTCCCGAACGTGAAGCTTTTGACGGTGGCGCTGTTGGGACTGTCGTAGCCACCCAGTCCCTGGGTATAAAGGCCCGGTTGCCATTTGACCTTCAGCTTGAATTCCGCCACGGCGGATGGGTACATCAGCTGAAAGAAGCTGCCGGTGTCCACCAGGAACCGCGCATCTATGCCGTTGATCTTGGCGGCAATAATCGGCTGCCGGTCCAGCATCGTGACCGGTATGGCCGGTGACCTGAGGATATGACACTGATCGTCGGCCCTGGCGGTGACTACCAGGGGCAGCGCCAGCAGGACAGCAGACCAACCAGGGATGATGCGTTTGAGCATGAGTGTCGTCCGGGATGCCGAAGCTCAGGGCTTGAAGCCCAAGCCGGCGAGCCGCTTGGCGATGTCGCGATTGTGGCTCAGCGCTGCGGCCACATCCGCTTGTCCCTGCGCGGTGAGACCCTTCTTGAGCTCCGCCACGCCGAGCGCGTAGCGCGCCAGCGGCAACGCGCCGTCGAGCTTCAGGGCGGCCTGGAAGTCGGCTACGGCGCTGTCCAGCTGGCCCTCGCGCAGGTAGACCAGGCCGCGATTGCTCATCGTTACGGCTGACGCCTGGGCCATGTCGAATCTGCGCATGAGCCGCAGCGCGGTATTGCAGTCATCGAGCGCGCGATCCAGATCGACGTTCGCCGCCGCTTCCGACCCGCACCGGCCGCTCAGCGCATACGACAGGTTGACATCGTCCGGGTGATATTCGATCCAGAGATCGTACTGGTGCACCGCGCCGGCATGCTCTCCAGCGACGCCATAGAGTCTCGCGAGCTGCAGGCGCATGTCCGCCTGCGGGGGAGCGAGGCGGTCCACGACATCGAGGTCGGACTGCGCGGCGTCCGGCTGCTTGCTCATCTCGAGCTGCGCTCGTGCGAGATAAGCGTGGAAGTCGTCAGGCCGACGCTGGATGGCGGCATCGAAGTCTGCCATCGCCGGCTGCGGCTGCTCGTTGCGCCAATAGGCAATGCCGCGTTGATAGTGGCAGTCCGCGTCGGCGGGCGTGAGCTTGCACGCCTGAGTCAGATCCGAGATGGCCTGCACCAGCTCTCCGCGGGAAGCGTCGGCCATGCCGCGGCGCATGAAGCCGGCCGCATCGGTCGGGGAATTCGATCCCGGGGTCGCACCCGCGGCGGCCAAGCCGCCAATAGGGTTTTGCGCCGCCGCCGGCGGCAGCGCGTTCACGTCGAACACGGCCCCGCCGTTGTACGTGAAGTAGAGCCTGTCCTGGCTGTAAGCGACATAGATGCGGTGGGCCAGGAAGAAATCCGAGCCGAGCAGCATGTCGGCATTCTGCAGTCCGATGTCACCGATCAGAAGGTGTGTGTGCTCGATCGTCTCCCCGCCTATCTCGAACTTATCGACCGGCGCCACCCAGACCTTGACCGGTTTGCCTCCCAGTCCGATGGTCGCGCCCGCGGGGGTCACGCCGGGACTCTCGGGCGTGATGCCGGCGCGTTTCGCGGCATCCAGCGACAGCATCGAGCGCCACGACCCGGTGTCGAACAGAACGTAGATCTTGTGGCCGTTCACGGCGGCCTTGGCGATCAGGTGCGGCTGAGCCGCCGAAGTCCAGTCGATGCGGACCATTGCGACAGCCCGGCCGGTGGCCCAATAGGCCAATATCTGGTCGCCACAGTGCTGCGGCTTGACGAAACGCAGCGCGCCGTTGGCGAAGTCGAAGTCGACATCCGCGATCCGGAACAGGTTCTGGCCCAGGATGCCGACGATGTCGCCGCCAAACTCGTTGTTGCCGACGAGAAACTGCGCGTCATGACCGCTGAGGCCGGCTACCGTGAAGGTCTTGGCCGTGGCGATCTTGGGGACGAACGAGCCGCCGATGCCGTTCACGTAGTAGCCGGGCGCGGCATCGGTCAGCGGCAGCTTGAATATCGTCGCCGCGGTGGGCGAGAGGAAATCCCAGAAGCTACCGGTATCGATGATGAATCGCGCCTCGACGCCGTTCAGTTGAGTGGCAATGACCGGCCGCAGATCCTCCATCTTGACCGGCACCTGCGAGGTCATCGCGAGGCTGCAGCGGTTGGCGGCGCCAGCCGTCGACAGGGACAGGGCGAGGAGTGCGGAGATGCAGCCGATGACGCGCGGGGACATTACGGTTTTTGCGCCCAACATGCGCCGTCAGGGCAACAGTCTCATATCTGTGAACAGCTTGACGATGCTGCTGTCGAGCTTCCTGGCCGCGGCGAGATCGGCCTGTCCCTGCGTGTCCTCGCCCCGGCGCAGCTCGGCGAGGCCGCGGCCATAAAGCGCGGTAGGCATGGCGGGATTGATTCTGAGCGCCGAGCTGTAATCCATGATGGCCTGGTCGAACTTGCCGAGGCGCAGGTAGACCAGTCCGCGGCTGTCGCGAATATCCGGGTCGTCAAAACTCAGGTCGAGCGCGTGATTGCAGTCCTGCAGTGCCTCGCGCAGATCGCGATTGCTCGTCGCTCGGAGCCAGCAGCGGGCGTTCAGGCCTCTGAGCTGATCGCCTGGAACCCGGCGGTGGCTGAGCCATTGGTCGATCTGGTCGACAGCGGCAGGGTAGTCACCGACCGTTCCATATAGCTCAGCCAGCCGTAGGCGCACGTTCGCGGCCGGCGCGGCCAGCCGGGCGACAGCATCGAGGTCGGATTTGACGTCCGGCGTGGCATTCGGATCGATGTTAGGGTGCGATTGCAGAAGGTACGCGCGCGCCACGCGCGCGTCGATGTCATCCGGCTGCAACGTTATGGTAGTGGTGAAATCCTGCAGCGCGGGTTTGAACTGACCAGCCCTGACGTAGACCACGGCGCGGTCGTAATGATCGTCGGCGTCGCGCGGGGCGAGGTCACAGGCCCGTGTCAGGTCCGACAGCGCACGGTCGAGCTCTCCCATGGACGCGTAAGCCATGCCGCGACGTTTGAATCCATCGGGGTCGGTAGGTGTGTCCGAGTCAGGGCGCTCGCCTGCCGCCGCGCTGGTTTGCGACGCGGCAGGACTCGCCGGTTGTTTCTGCGCGCCGGGGGCGGATTGCGGCAAACTCAGGTTGAAGAGCGGGCCGCCGTTATAAGTGAAGTAGAGCTTTCTCTGACTGTAGGCGACGTAGATGCGGTGAGAGAGGAAGAAATCCGCACCGAGCAGCATCTCCGGCATGTCATCGCCGACCTCCCCGATCCGGTGCCCAGAATCGATATCCGATATCAGCAAGTGCGTGTGTTGCACCTTCTCGCCGCCGAGCCGGAACGAGTCGACCGGGGCGGACCACACTTTGTTTCTGCCAGGGCCGATCCCGCCGACCAGGCCGAGGAATGTCACACCCGGGCTGTCCGGCGTGATGCCCGCGCGCTCCGCCGCCGCCAGAGACAGGAATGACCGAGGCGCGCCGGTATCGAACCAAACCCTGATTCGCTTGCCGTTGATCGTCGCGGCACCGACGAGATGATCTTCCATCGAGTCGGTGGGCTCCAGCTCGATGGCCGTGTACGGTGTACTCACGGCCCAATACGCGAGCGGCTGCTGCCCGCAGCCCGTAGGCTTGAAGAACCGTACACTCCCGTTGGCGAGATCGTATTCGACATCGGAGAACCGCAGCAGGTTCTGCCCGAAGATCCCCGCGTAATCGTCGCCGAATGGCTGGTCGATGACGAGGAATTGAACCTTGTGTACTGCAACTCCGATGAATTCGAACGAATTCACGGTCGCCAACCGTGCGCCCTCGCTGCCGCCCACGCCGCGGATGTAGAAAGCGCGAGTGGACACCGAGCGGACCGGGAGCTGATATTTTGCGACCGCGTCATCGGAGATGATGCTGTAGTACGCGCCGGTGTCGAGCATGAAGCGCGCCTCGAGGCCGTTGATCCTGGCCGAGACCGTAGGTCTCAGGCCGGCCAGGTCGACCGGCAGGGCGCCGAGCGGCTGCAGCCGGCAATGGGCCGTGGCTACCCCGCTTGACAGTGACAATGCCGCCAGGGCCGCCATGTATCCGAGGTGACCTATGCGCACGTGCCTTCCTCCCTTTCCGGCTTTATTCGTATTCGCGAACCTGCCGTGCTTACCCCCAAGCTCTCGATAGCCTACTCCACGTCCGCGGGCTTGAAAACCCGACCGCCAGCCGCGGCCGCCGGGCCAGCGGCCTGCAGTAAACTGCCGGCGTGGTAGCGATGCAGCAGCCCATCACGGATCAGGACCGCCTCTATCGACTGGCCGAGGAGGTCGGGCAGGGCGCGCTCGCGGCGGGCTGGCGCATGGTGACCGCGGAGTCCTGCACGGCCGGGTGGATCGCCAAGGCGTTGACGGATGTCCCGGGGAGCTCCCAGTGGGTTGATTCCGGGTACGTGACCTATTCCAACATCGCGAAGATGCGTGATCTCGGGGTGTCGGAGCGCACGCTGGCCGAGCATGGCGCGGTAAGCGAGGCGACGGTGCGCGAAATGGCCAATGGCGCGCTGCGCGCCACGGGTGTCGAGATGGCGATCGCGGTGAGCGGCATCGCGGGACCGGATGGCGGCACGGCGGAGAAACCCGTGGGTACCGTCTGGTTCGCTGTCGCCACGGTCGAGGCGTCAGGACCCGCCGCGTTATGCGAGCGTCGACAGTTCAGCGGTGATCGGGAGCAAGTACGCCGCCAAGCGGTGGAGCACGCGCTGCGGCTCGCGCTGCGGCGGCTGCGGGCCGGTGGTGGCCACTGAGGATGCTCCGGTCAGGTCGTGGTTGGTCCGCGCCCCCGCGCCTAGTCACCCGCGTCTGGATGCTGTGCTTCATCGAGATCGCCCGCAGGGTGCAGCTTGGGAGCTGCGCCGTCGCGGGTCTGCGCCTGGAAGGTCTGGATTGCTCTCTCGCGCCAAGCGAGCATGTCGACCCGCGCCTGGGTTTCGTCACGCGAATTCAGCTGCGCGGCGATGTTCCGTCGTTCCATCGGGTCGGAGCTCAAATCGAAGACCTCCAGGGGACTCCTTTCGAAGGCATAGATGTACTTCAGGCGGCCAATGCGTAGCGCCAGAGCCGTTTTGTCCCAATATTGTGAGAAGAACAGCGCTTGGTGGCCGCGCGGGTCGGAAAGCAACGAGGTGCCGGGAAGCGCTGCGCCCCTCAATTCGAGTCCCAAAGCATCCGCCACGGTCGGGAGCACATCTATCTGTTGCCGCAGGCCGCCAATGTGCCCGGTGCGCCGGGCGACCGAGGGCAGGCTGACGATCATCGGAATCTGGAGGAGTTCCTCGTGCAGGCCGACCGCACGAAGGAAGCTGCCGTGCTCGCCGAACGTTTCGCCGTGGTCTCCCAGGACGATGAAGAGGGTTTTGTCGAAAAGCCCGCGATCACGCAGCTCCTGCACGAGGTCGTGCACGTAGCCGTCAATGTAATGCATGCAGTTGAGATAGCGCTCGTGCTGGGTGTTGAGGCTGGGGAAGCGCTGCATGTGATAGCCGGAGGGCAGCCCATAAGGAGTGTGGCCTACATTCGTCATGACGGTGAGCAGGAACGGGCGCTTGTCCAATACCCGCTGATCCAGCCAGCGACCGATCGGGGGCAAGAGCGCCCGATCTTCCCAGCCGAAGGGCGTGACCAGACCGCTCGCGGGCTCGGGAATCGATTCCTTCGTGACGACCTCATCGAAGCCAAGTGCCTGTACGACGGCAACATCCTCTCCGAAGTCGAGCGTCGTCGGAAGGAAGAAGGCCGACACGTACCCGCGTGCTCGGAGGAGGCGTGGCATGCTCGAGGGGATGACGGGCGATTCATGCCTCGCCCAGTTTCCAACGATCCCGTCCGTGCTCGGGTAGCGACCGGCGAGCGTGGCGATCCACGCGTCCGTGGTCCGGGGAATCACGGCATACGCGTGGTCGACCACGAGTGACTCTCGCGCAAGCTGCGCCAGGAAAGGGGTGTCGTTCAGACTCGGGGTATATACCGTGGTGTCACGGGCTCGCGCAGATTCCAACATCACGATGACCACATTCCAGGGCCGAGCGGCAGCGGTCGGCGCAAGCATAATCGGCTGAACCTGCAGCGTCGGAACGAGGGCCGAAGGCGTACCTCTCTCGTGGAGCGCCCACATTCCCGCGAGCGTATCTTCTGCGTCGCCGACCGAGATGCTGAGCAAAGGATCGTTTGCCGCCAGCGCCTGCGGCCCGCTCGCTGGGGAGATGACGGCGAGAGCGAGCGCCGGCCACAGTGCGAGGCCGAGGCGTTCCACGCGGCTGTGGGGCGATCGTGACCGGAGAAACGTGTTGCCGCGCGTCGACAGGAAAACCGCGACAGCGCACGCGACAGCCCAAAGCAGAATCTGGGCCAGCATGATCGTCGAGCGCATGGAGAGCCCACCGCGGGACACCAGCCAAGCTTCGTGCGGAGAGGAAAGAGCGAAATACAGGTCACTCGCATCGAGCGGTGCGCGGGTCGCGGCGAAGAAGGCGATATGTAGCGCGGTGAGAACGTAGGCGAGGGCAAGGATTGACCATACGACGGTGCTGCAAAGGAGATGACGGTCGCGGGCAGGGCGTGCAAGATGCCAAGCCACGAGCCCGGCCAGGAGTGTGAGTGTGGCCGCATCGCGCCACCAGTAACCGACGAGCCTCAGCAGATCCGTCGCCGCTGACGACAGTACGGGCGACCACAAGGGGCGCGCCGCCCCATGCAGAAACGCCTGGATCGCCAGGGCGAAGTAGACGAGCAGGATGCTGAGGCCAAAACCAACCCATGAGCGGGCGCTGACGCCGCGACTCGTCATGAGCAGAACGAGTAGAGTTCCGATGACGACGACGGCGAGAGCGAGTCCCCCGAGCGGGGACTCGAAAGCGGGGTGCAGCAGGCCGTGCCAGACGATGGCTCCGAAACCGCCGCTCGCGACATCCGTGAGCTTCAGAGCCTTATCAGCGGCCAGCAGCAGCGCAAGCGGCCCGCAGAGTGCGAGTGCGCGGCGCAGGTCGGATCGGGATATGGGGAGCGCAATGATCCGTATCAGTCTGGGCTGCACGCGCAGTATCCGATTGAGTTCCTGATGGCAAGCTTACGCCGAGCTTGCGGCGCGTTCCGAGACATGCATCACGCTGATCGCCGCTGTCCAGGCAACCGGCGACACATCGGACAGCTCTAACCGTCCCCCGCGGTGAGGGCGCGGAGGTCTAAGCCAACTCCTGACAGGCGTGCTGACAAGCTCGCTGTGAGATTCTTCACATCGAACCGAGGTTGAAGCCGGATCGCCGCCGAGCCACACGACATTGCCCGTGCCGACCGACAGCAGGGAAGTCAGATTCCCGACGAATATTGTTGGTCTGACGGGCGTAATTGCGCTGTCGACGGTGCCGAGGATCGAGAGAGAGGTGGAGTAGGTGAGGCTGGCGGCAGCAGGCGGACCGGAACCGGCGTGAGCAGGCGCGCTGCACAATCGCAGAGGATGAGGGTGGCGAGCAAAATCGGCCGCCCGCCTGCCGGATATCCAGTCGTCATCATGACCCCGCCCTTCCCACCATTCGGTCGCGGCATTTCTTTTCACGTCGCACAGCAGTACCGCCGGCGCCTCCCGTGGAACTCCGGAGGCTTATGCCTGAACTCGACCGATTCCGGACTTTAGGCCAGATGGACCGCCATTTCAAATGGGGCGCGGAGCTCGCTCCGCCGTGCGGGCGGCGACCATGAAATCAAGCTCTTGAGCTCGCATGTGAGCACGGCACACGAGCTTGCGCGTGGCGCCGGTGCCCCAGCGGCGCAGCGATCGGCCGCGAGACCGCACTCGCGCGGCACCCTATACAGTCCGGTCGATTCGCCCATACTGTCTGAGCCCAATAATGCAGAGAAATAACATGAAACGCGGCCCTTCATATGCTGCCTGCCGCGGTGGCTTTGTGGGATAATTCTCGCGAGATGATTTCCCCATCCATTCTCCAATCCTCTCCGGAAAGCTAACAATGGAAGAGAACCGCAAGAAGGCGCTCGCCGCCGCATTGGGCCAAATCGAGAAGCAATTCGGCAAAGGCTCGGTGATGCGCCTCGGCGATGGCGTGCAGAGCTTCGATATCGAGGCCGTTTCCACCGGCTCCCTCGGTCTCGACATCGCCCTCGGCATCGGGGGGCTGCCACGCGGCCGGGTCGTCGAGATCTTCGGGCCGGAGTCCTCCGGCAAGACCACCCTCACGCTGCAGGTCATCGCGGAGGTGCAGCGTGCCGGCGGCACGGCGGCCTTCGTCGATGCGGAGCATGCGCTCGATCCCACGTATGCCGAGAAGCTCGGTGTGAACATCAGCGATCTGCTGGTCTCGCAGCCCGATACAGGGGAGCAGGCGCTCGAGATCACCGACATGCTGGTCCGCTCGAATGCGGTGGACATCGTCGTGATCGACTCCGTCGCGGCGCTCACGCCGAAGGCGGAGATCGAGGGTGAGATGGGGGAGATGCAGGTCGGCCTGCACGCGCGCCTCATGTCGCAGGCGCTGCGCAAGCTCACCGGCAACATCAAGCGCTCCAACACCATGGTCATCTTCATCAACCAGATCCGCATGAAGATCGGCGTGATGTTCGGCAATCCGGAGACGACCACCGGCGGCAACGCGCTGAAGTTCTACTGCTCCGTCCGCCTCGACATCCGGCGCATTGGCGCCATCAAGAACGGGGACGAGGTCGTCGGCAATATGACGCGCGTCAAGGTGGTGAAGAACAAGGTGGCCCCGCCCTTCCGTGAGGCGGAGTTCGAGATCATGTACGGCCAGGGCATCTCCCGCGAGGGTGAGATCATCGAGCTCGGCGCCGCACAGGGCATCATCGAGAAATCCGGCTCCTGGTATGCCTACAAGGGCAACCGCATCGGGCAGGGCAAGGATAATACGCGCACCTACCTGCAGACCAACCGCGAAATAGCGCGGGAGATCGAGGAGCAGATCCGCGCCCGGCTCCTGCCGGTCAAGCAGCAGCGCAACGGTGGCGGCGAGGCAGCGGCCAATACGGCCTGAGGCGGCTGGCGACCCGGAAGCGATCCGCGCCGCCGCGCTGACCCTGCTCGCGCGGCGCGACTGGCTCACGGGTGAGCTGAGCGCGAAGCTGCTGGCTGCCGGCGGCGACCCCCAGGTCACGGCTGATGCGATCGCCGAGCTGGTGCGGGAGCGCCTTCTCGACGACGCCCGCTATGCCGAGCGCTACGTCGCTTCCCGGGCGCAGCGCGGCCAGGGGCCGCTGCGAATTGCCGCGGACCTCGCTTCCCTCGGAGCGCCACGAGAGCTGATTGCGGCGGCCCTCGCGTCCGGTCCGGACTGGCGCGCCGTGGCCAAAACCGTCTGCAGACGCAAATTCGGCGCTGCGCCCCCCGATTCCTGGGCCGAGAAGGCCCGCCAAGCGCGATTTTTGCAGTATCGGGGGTTTTCATTGGATCATATCCGGGCGGCCACTGGCGCCGATCTCGAACCGGACTGAAGAACTTGAAGCAGCCTCCATTTCTCGGGGCGGCGGATACCCGCCGCGCCTTCCTCGAATTTTTCCGCGAGCGCGGCCACACGATCGTGCCCTCGAGCCCGCTCGTGCCCGGCAATGATCCGACGCTGCTCTTCACCAATGCCGGCATGGTGCAGTTCAAGGACGTCTTCCTCGGCAAGGAGCGGCGGGACTACGTGCGTGCCACCTCCAGCCAGCGGTGCGTGCGCGCGGGGGGCAAGCACAACGACCTCGAGAACGTGGGCTATACGGCCCGCCACCACACGTTCTTCGAGATGCTGGGCAACTTCTCCTTTGGCGACTACTTCAAGCGCGACGCGATCCGCTTCGCGTGGGAGTTCCTCACCCAAAGGCTGCAGCTCGATCCGGCGCGCCTCTGGGTGACCGTTTTCCGTGACGACGATGAGGCGGCGGACATCTGGCTGAAAGAAGTCGGGGTCTCCCCTACGCGCTTTTCGCGCATGGGCGAGAGCTCGAACTTCTGGGCGATGGGCGATACCGGGCCGTGCGGCCCCTGCAGCGAGGTCTTCTACGACCATGGCCCGGGAATTCCCGGCGGCCCGCCCGGTTCGCCCGACGAGGATGGCGACCGCTTCGTCGAGATCTGGAATCTGGTGTTCATGCAGTTCGATCGGACGGCCGACGGTAAGCTGACGCCGCTGCCGAAGCCGTCCGTCGACACTGGCATGGGCCTCGAGCGAACGGCCGCGGTGTTGCAGGGCGTGCACTCGAACTACGACATCGATCTTTTCAAGAACCTGATCCGCGCGGCGGCGGATCTCGCGCACACGAAGGATCTGGAGTCGAGCTCCCTGCGTGTCATCGCCGACCACATCCGCGCGTGCACGTTTTTGATCGTCGATGGTGTGCTGCCCTCGAACGAGGGGCGCGGATACGTGCTGCGGCGCATCATCCGTCGCGCGGTGCGCCACGGCTACAAGCTCGGGCTCGAAGAACCCTTCTTCTACAAGCTGGTTCCGGTCCTCGAGCGGGAGATGAGCGCCGCTTATCCGGAACTCAGCCGTGGCCGCGAGCTCGCCGAGCGGGTCTTGAAGCAGGAGGAGGAGCGTTTTGCGGAAACCTTGGCCAACGGCATGGAGCTGCTGGAAGGCGCGATCGCAAAAATCCAGCAGGCGCGCGGTGCGTCGCAGGACGGAAGCGCGGTCATTCCGGGCGACACCGTCTTCAAGCTTTACGATACCTACGGGTTTCCCGCCGACCTTACCGCCGATATCGCGCGCGAGCGGGGTTTGGCCATCGATCAAGCCGGGTTCGATGTGGCGATGGAGGAGCAGCGGCGCCGCTCGCAGGAGGCGAGCAAGTTCGGAGTCGGCGACCAGGGCGTTACCTTCGTCGATGCGCGCACGGCTTTCAAAGGTTACGAGGGGTTGGAATCCGAGGGTCGCGTGGTCGCACTCCTCAAGGGCGGTGGCCCGGCGGACGAGCTGCGCAGCGGCGAACAGGGCGAGGTGGTGCTCGATCGCACGCCCTTCTATGCCGAGGCAGGCGGTCAAGTTGGGGATACGGGTAATCTGACGGGTGCAGGGTCAAGCTTCCTCGTGCACGACACGATCAAACGCGGTGCAGCACACTCACACCTGGGGCGTGTTTCCGAGGGAACGATCCGCGTCGGCGATCAACTCCGGGCTCAGGTGGACGGAGAGCGACGCGGCGCGGTCGCGTTGAATCACACGGCGACACACCTGCTGCATGCAGCGCTTCGTAAGAAGTTGGGGACGCACGTCCAGCAAAGAGGCTCGCTGGTCGCTCCCGACCGGCTGCGCTTCGACTTCTCGCATTTCCAACCCATTACCGCCACGGAGCTGACCGACATCGAGCGGCTGGTGAACGCGCAGATCCGCCTCAACGCTCCCGCGGAGACTCAGCTCATGGGGTACGACAGCGCCGTGGCCGCGGGCGCGATGGCGCTCTTCGGCGAGAAGTACGACAGGGACGTTCGGGTGCTGCGTGTCGGGGATTTCTCCATGGAGCTCTGCGGCGGCACGCACGTGCAGCGGGCTGGGGACATCGGCCTCTTCAAGATCGTCAGCGAGAGTGGTGTTGCCTCAGGCGTGCGCCGTATCGAGGCGATCACGGGGGAGGCCGCGATCGAATACGTCGAACAGAACGACGCCGTGCTCCGGGACCTGGCTCAGCTTCTGCGAGGTTCGCGTGAGGACGTCAAGGACAAGGTACAGGATGTGCTCGAGCGCATCCGCCAGATGGAGAAGGAAGTCCGCACGCTCAAAGACCGTTTGGCTTCCGGCCAAGGCGCGGACCTTGCTGCAGGTGCCGTGGACGTCGCAGGAGTTAAGATCATCGCCACGAAAGTCGAAGGTGCTGATGCGGGCGCGCTGCGCAACGCGGTCGATCGACTGAAGGATCGGCTGAAGTCGGCTGTGATCGTGCTCGCGTCGGTGGAGGGTCCGGAGAAGGTCGTGCTCGTGGCGGGTGTGACCACGGATCAGACCGCGCGCATCAAGGCGGGCGAGCTCGCCGGAGCCATTGCCGCCAAGCTCGGGGGCCGGGGCGGCGGGCGGCCGGATTTCGCGCAAGCCGGTGGCAATAACCCGGCTGCGCTCGATGCCGCGCTGGCTTCCGTGCCGGACCTGGTGCGGGCTCGGCTGGGCGGGTGAGAGGTCGGAACAGAACCTCGATCCGGACCGTTTGAGGCCCTGTGCGTGGCCTCCTGATCCTGCTGGCTTGCGGTGTGCTCGGCATGCAGTGTGCGCATGCCGCCGATCCGCAGCCGTACACGATCGATTGGATCTCATCGCACGACAAATCGATCGACTCCACGATGAAGCTGACCTCGCAGCTCGAGACGCTGCGCGAGACCGCTCCGACGGATCCGTTTGGCCTCATCGCGCGCGCCCGAGGCGATGTCAACAGGCTGCAAACGGTTCTGCAGAGCTTCGGATACTACAATGGCTCGGTCGCCATCAAGATCAACGGCATGGCCCTCGACAGTGAGGATCTCGGCGAGAAGCTGAGCGCGCTGCCGAAAAAGAGTCAGGCGCATGTTCAGATCATCCCGATGCTCGGTCCTCTCTTTCACGTGGGACACGTCACCTTCAAAGGCGAGCTGCCGTCGGGTTTCGAGCGGAAGCTCCCTCTTGCCACCGGAGCTCCAGCGGCCGCCGCCGCCGTCCTGGCGGCCGGAGCGACGCTTCAAACAGCATTGCAGGATGCCGGGTACGCCTTCGCCCGAGTGGATCCACCCGTAGCGTATGAGCGGCCCGCGCAGAAGGTTCTCGATCTGACGTTCGCCGTCACTGCCGGGGCGCGTGTGCGGATCGGGCAGATCCGCATCGAAGGGTTGCGGGACGTACGTGAGTCGTTCGTGACCCGCGGGCTTCTGCTGCACAAAGGCGAGCAGTACGATGCGGCCGCCATCGAGAAGGCGCGCGAGGGCCTGCTCTCTCTCGGCCTCTTCTCCACGGTCAGCATCGAGATGGGGAAGCCCGATTCCGCGCAGAGCGTACCGATCACGTTCGTCGTGCGGGAGGCCAAGAAATACACCGTGGGTGCGAGCGCCGCCTACTCCAGTGATCTCGGTGGCAGCACCGGTTTCAACTGGAGCGACCGCAATGTCTTCGGCAGTGGACAGCAGCTCACCGCCTCGGCGTCGGCCATCAATCTCGGCGGCAGCGCGAGCACCGGGCTCGGCTACGATGTCACGGTCGGATATTCGATACCGGATTTTCTCCAGCCTGACCAGACGTTGGGGTACTCCGTCGGGGCGCTGCGTCAGGCACTGCAAGCCTATACGCAGACCGGGGAGACAGTGGGTACCTCGTTGACCCGCAAGCTGTCCAGTGTGTGGACCCTGACGACCGGCCTTTCCTTCGAGCACGAGATCATCGACCAGGAGAGCGCGCAGTATCTATACAACCTGGTGATGTTGCCGCTGAGCGCCGCCTATGACTCGACGGATCTCGTCTCGCCCCTGGACGATCCCACGCACGGGCTCAGGATCTCGACGAGCATCACGCCGACGTTCTCGCATGGCGAGGGAGCTTCGGGCAAGCTCTACACGGTGGTGCAGGCGAGTGTCACGACGTACTTCGACGTCGACCACCTCTTCGCGGGCGATCCACCGGGACGCACGGTGATCGCTGCGAGGGCACTGAGCGGCGCGGCCCTCGGCGCCACGCAGTTCAGTCTGCCGCCCGATCAACGCTTTTACGCCGGCGGCAGCGGTACGGTTCGTGGCTATCGTTATCAGTCCGTGGGCCCGGAGTTCGCGGACGGTAATCCTGAGGGTGGTACCAGTATGGAAGCGATGAACCTCGAGCTGCGCCAGCGCGTAGGAACGAACCTTGGGTTCGTGACTTTCGTCGACGGCGGCGGTGTTTCGAGCCCGTCCGGAACCGTCTACCGCATCGGCGGGACCAACTACCACGTCGGTGGGAGCGTGTATCGCATCGGCGTCGGAGCAGGCGTGCGCTACTACACCTCAATCGGCCCCATCCGCTTCGATCTGGGGCTGCCCACTCAGAGGCGGCCCAACGACGATCGGTTCGAGATCTACATCGGCCTCGGGCAGGCATTCTGATGCCGAGATGGCAACGCATCACGGCTTGGAGCCTGGGCGGCCTTCTGTTTCTTATCGTGCTGGGCATCGCGACGATGGTTGTCGTCGGCAACACCGCTGGCGGCCGCAGACTCCTCGAAACCGAGACCGCCAGGCTGACATCGGGTCGGGTGCGTATCACCGGATTCGGCGGCAGCTTCCCGGCCGATATCGAGATTGCGAGCCTGCAGCTCAGCGACCCGAAGGGCGTGTGGCTGACGGTCAATGGCATTTCACTGCATTGGTCGCCCCTAGCGCTGCTAGCGGGGAATATGCACGTGGAGAGCCTCGACATACGCACCGCGGACGTTGCCCGCCGGCCGGTCAGCTCTCCGGCGACGAGCAGTCAGAAGAGCAGCTCCAGCCCGAGCATCCCCGGCATCGACGTCGAGGGGATGCAAATAGATACGCTGATCCTCGAACCGGCGGCAGCCGGCATGGCGGCGCGTCTGCACGTGCAAGGGAATCTCCACTACCGGTCACTGAAGGATGCCCAGGGCAACCTCGTCGCGCGCCGCACCAATGGCATGGGCGACTATGAGGTCACGCTGGGACTCGCTCGCTCCGGAATGAACGCCAGCCTCAAGCTGGAGGAGCCGGCAAGCGGACCACTCGAGCATCTACTGAACTTTCCCGGCCTCGGCGCACTATCGGTGGTGGCCAGACTCGAGGGGCCTCAGAACGCGGAAAACCTGACACTCGATGCGCATGTCGGGCAGTTGAGCGCCAACGCGGCCGGAACGATCGATCTCGTTCGGCAGGCGGCCGATCTGACCTACTCGGTGGCTTCGCCGCCCCTGTCGCCGCGGCCCGGGCTCGGCTGGCAGCGAATCGCGCTGCAGGGGCGTTGGGCTGGGCCCGTGAGCGCGCCTCAGGCCACCGGTGTGTTGGATCTTGAAGGACTCGAGTTACCCGGCGGCTCGCGGCTCGGCTCGCTGCGGGCAAACCTCGGTGCCAACGGTCGGGTGCTGACGCTGCGCGCGACGGCCAACGACATCATCCTGGCCGGGCCCCAGCCGCGGTTGCTGCAGGGCTCGCCGCTCGATGTGAGCGCGACCTGGCATCTGGACGCCACCGGTCGCCCGCTCCAGCTCACCGTGACCCATCGGTTGCTCGAGGCCAGCGTGCAGGCGATCACCGCCGGCTCGCGCAGCGCCAACTTCGATCTGCGCCTGCGTGATCTCGGCGCTCTGGCGGCGCTATACCACCAGGATATCGGCGGCTCAATCACCCTGACCGGCAAGGTGGCGGAGCAGGGGCGGAATACCACTCTCGATGTGAGCGGCACGGGTGGCCTGACCGGCGCGAGTATTGCCGCGAAGCTACTCGGCGGCGACGTACGGTTGCACGTTGCGGGCAGCATGACGACGGCCGACATCGATGTCGACACTCTGGATCTCTCGGGGCGCGCCCTTGCGGTTACGGCTGATGCGGAAGCGGAGCGCTCCGGGCCGGGCGCCTCGACCGCCGTCGTGCAGTCGGTGCGCGCCCACTGGCGCGTTTCGTTGCCGAAGCTGGCGCTCATCTCACCATCGGTCGGAGGCTCGTTGGAGGCCACCGGTTCGGTGGACGGCCCCCTGCAATCGCTGACGGCCAACGCGCAGCTCCGATCCACGCTCGCACCGCGCGGAGCGCCACCGGGGACGATCGTGGCAACCCTGCAGGCGCGCGGAATACCCTCCGCGCCCAGTGCAGCGTTCCAGGCCAATGGCAGCTTTGAAGGTGCGCCGCTGCGGCTCGAAGCGTCTCTCGAGCAGACGGCTGCCAACACCTTCCACATTGCCATCCCGCGCATGACCTGGAAGAGCCTCGCCGTCAACGGGAATCTGGCGGGCCGGAGCCTGGCGACGGCGCACGGGAGCCTCCACATGCGCATCGCGCACCTGGACGATCTACAACCGTTGCTCGGCAAGCCCATTCGGGGCGCCATCGCGGCCAACATCGAGCTCACTCCGGGCAAGAGTGGCGCCAACACCCGATTCGATGTCACGGCAAGCGATATCGTGGCGGCGGGAGTGGCGGGAAATGCGCGGCTTTCCGGCGCGGGTCCGCTCAACGAGCTGCGCCTGGAGCTCGCGGCGCAGTCGCCCGACATCCACGGCGCGCCGGCTGATATCTCGGCCGGCGTGGTGCTCGATGCGACCAAGCGAACGCTCGACCTCGATCGCCTCCAGGCGCACTATCAGGGGCAGACACTGCATGCGGTCTCACCCTCACGTGTGATGTTCGCAAGCGGTATCCGCGTGCGCAATCTGCAGCTTGCCGCACAGAGCGCGGTCATCGCTGTCGATGGGGAGCTTTCGCCGGCGCTGGATTTTCGAGCTTCCATTCATCATGTTGACGCGAAGCTGGTCGACGCGTTTGTGCCGCATCTGCTCGCGCAGGGCACCTTCAACGCGGACGCGCAGCTGCGCGGAACCCAGGCCGCACCGGAAGGCCAGGCCTCGCTCGAGCTCACGGGCCTCAAGCTCGCAGACCAGGCCGCGCAGGGGCTGCCGGCCGTCAACCTCCGGGGCTCGGCGCGCTTTCGGGACCATGCCGCGACTGTGTCTGCCGAGCTCGATGCGGGCTCGCAATCACGACTGACGGTGAGGGGCAGTGCACCACTCAGTGCGACCGGGACGGTGGCTCTGAAGCTCGCGGGCAAACTGGATGTCGCGCTCATGAACTCCATTCTGGAGCAGCGCGGGGAGCGCGCTGCCGGAACGCTCACGGTCAATGCCTCGGTGTCAGGCACGGCACATGACCCGCAGATCCGCGGCGCGGTGGAGCTTGCGAACGGGGATCTGCGCGACTACGCGGAAGGCGCGCATCTCGACCATATCAACGCGCGACTGGTCGGTAGCCGGGGCATCCTCAGGATCGCGAGCATGACGGCACGAGCGGGCCCCGGGCAGCTTTCCGCCAGCGGCACGGTGGGCGTGCTCGAGCCGGGGATGCCGATCCAGATCTCGCTGGTCGCACATCATATCCAGCCGATCACGAACGACATCATGACGGCGAATCTGGATACCAACATGAAAGTGGCCGGGACCCTGCGCCACCGTCTCGATGTGACCGGCACCGTTCACATCAACCACGCCTCGATCACCATTCCAAATGGACTGCCGCCGAGCGTCCAGACTTTGAACGTGATTCGCCCGGGACAGAGTCCGCCGCCGCCGCCTGCAGCGGCCTCGCAGCTCGTCATCGGCCTCGGCATCGCTCTCGATGCGCCCGCGGCAATTTTCGTGCAGGGTCGCGGCCTAGACGCTCAGCTGGGCGGCCGACTGAAGATTGCCGGTACCACCGACAGTCCCCAGGTGACCGGCGGCTTCACCATGATCCGGGGCGCCTTCTCGCTCGCCGGGACGAACCTCAATTTCACCAGCGGCAAGGTGAGCTTCAACGGACAGGGTCTGAAGGGCGGGATCGATCCCACGCTGGACTTCGTTGCGCAGTCGAGTGTGGTCTACAACGGTCCGACCACGGTGACCCTGACCGTCTCGGGGTTCGCGGACTCCCCGAAGATCTCGCTCACCAGTACGCCGTCGCTGCCGCAGGACGACCTCCTGGGCCTGCTGCTCTTCGGCAAGCCAGCCTCGCAGCTCTCCGCGATACAGCTGGCGGAGACGGGGGCGGCGCTCGCAAGCCTGAGTGGCATTGGAGGGGGCGGGGGCGGGGGCAGCAAGTGGAATCCGCTGACGTGGATCAAGAAGGCGTTTGGCCTCAATACGCTGTCGGTCGGGAGCGCAACGCCACAGAACCAAACGGCGGCAAACAGCTCTCAGAGCAGCTCGACGAACGGCGCGATGCTCACGGCCGGAAAGTACGTCTCGAAGAGGGTCTACGTCGCTGCGTCGCAATCGACGACCGGTTATAGCCAGGTGCAGGTGAACGTCGATCTGAGCCAGTATCTGAAGCTGCAGACGCGCCTGGGCAATGGCACCGCCACGGCGCAGGGCACTACCCCGGAAAATGACCCGGGAAGCAGCATCGGGCTGGCCTGGCAGATGCCGTACTGAGCACAAAATCGCTCGGTTGCAGTATGATGGCGGCCCTTCTTCGCGGGAAGGCCACCTTCGCTCCCTACGGGGTACGGGTGGCAAGCCGGCCCCAAGGTCCGTAAGCACCTGGGCCGCAAGCGTTTTTCCCCAGGACGGAGAGATGGCCGAGTGGTCGAAGGCGCACCCCTGCTAAGGGTGTAAGGGTCAAAAGCCCTTCGAGGGTTCGAATCCCTCTCTCTCCGCCAGTATTTTTCCTTTTGGTTCCGCAAGTTACGCCCGGCCTCGGGTGCTCTAGTGGCGTACTGGTGGCAAATCCGGGGACTTCCAGGGGATCGGTGTTGGTGCTCACGGCGGCCTGAGCGGGTTCCTGGATGGCGATGCTCGGCAATGCATTCTCCGTTGGACGCGACTCCATCGCGCGTCTGATTGCTTCGATGTCCGACTCCTTCGCGCCTTCGGTCCACGCCGTATAGACCTCCAGCATTGTCTGCACGCTGTGGCCGTGTTGCTTCGCGACCCACAGCGGATTCTTGCCGACCATGAGGTTCCAGCTCACCGACGAGTGCCGCGCGTTATACGGGTCACGGTATCGCGCCTTCAGGGCACGCAATGTCCGCCGCCACCGGACCTACGGGTACTGAAGATTTCCGATTGGGCTGCCATCCTCCTTGAAGAATAAATTGTCGTGCTGGATCTGGCCGGCGAGTATTCACCGGAACCGAGCTCTTTGATGGTGCGGCGCCTCCGTACTGTTGGGACGAAGTAACGCGCAAGCGCTTCCAGCACGTGCACGGGCTGCTCGATGTCTGCGATGCGAGCCAGCAGCTCCATCTCAATCTGCCCTCTTGGCGTTCGGATTGGCACGAGGAATTCGAGAGAAAGAGAAAGCGCGCACTATGAAAAGCGCGGCCTGAGCTACCCGTCATCCTGGGGACCGGTGCTGATGGTTCGCGGTAGGCTGGGCAGTCTACTTTATGGCGACGCTCGGCAAAGCAATCTTAAGCCCGCACTGGGCCCGCCTATTTCCTCAAGATAGGCCTCATGAGCCGCTACTGCGGAGGTGGCTTGCTTTATTTGATATATACGTCAAAATATGTGGGCTCACACCACTTATTTGACGTATATATCAAATGCAGACCCTTCAAGAACTCGGCGAGGCGGTAGCTGCACAGCGTCGCAAGCTGGGCCTCAAGCAAGGCGTGGTGGCGCTTCAAGCGGGCGTCACTCAAGAGTCCTTGTCGCGCTTTGAACGTGGCCGCACTGCCGAGTTTGGCTCGCGCAAGCTGCTCGCGTTGCTGGCCGTGCTTGGCCTCGAGCTGCAATTCACCCCAGCTGGTGTCTCCGGTTCGCTCGAAGAATTGCGCCGCGAGCGCGGGGCATCGCCATGAACCTCTCTGTCTATGTACTGGGCCGAGACGTGGCCGTGTTGGAGCCGGTCGGCGACTTCAAAAGCGTGCTGACTTACCACGCTGGTACCGCCGCCGATGATTTCGTATCACTGACCATGCCGGTGCGCACTGAGTCCTACGGCTGGGACGATCAGCTGCCCCCGGTTTTCCAGATGAACCTACCGGAAGGGTACCTGCTCCAGGTGCTACAGGAACAGTTCGGGCCGCACATTGGGGCTAGCCCCACGGCCTTGCTGTCCGTAGTCGGCCGCAATATGGTCGGCCGCCTGCAGGTTGCCGCACCTGGCGCCAAGCTCGACGAACCGGCCAAGCCGGTCGAGGTCCAGGAGCTTCTACGCGGCGACAACTCCGAGGAGGCGTTTGCGGAACTGGTGCGTCAACACGCGACCAGCGGCGTCTCAGGCGTGGTCCCCAAATTCCTGGATGCACAGGACGAAAATCTCACGCTCGGTCCTCACAAAAAGGCAACACTGCTGACACGTCGACACATCATCAAGGGCTCGTCGAGCAAGCTGCCCTTCGTCGCCCTGAACGAATATCTCTGCATGCAGGTTGTTGCTCGCGTGATGCCCGCTGCCAAGGTTGAGGTTTCACTGGACGGCAGGGCGTTGGTGGTCGATCGCTTCGACGTCGATGAGAACGGCCTACCGCACTGGGGCATGGAGGACTTCTGTGCCCTGCTGGGTTTGCGCCCGTCAGCGAAATACGAAACCACATGGGAGCGAATCCTCAAGGCTGTGCGCGATCACGTGCCCGGTGCGAGGCGCCGTGAAACGCATCGTCAGCTCGTCACCATCTTGTTCCTGACCTACGCGCTGCGCAACGCTGATTGCCATTCAAAAAATCTGGCGCTCCTCTACAGCTCCCGCGCCGACGTGCGTCTATCGCCAGCCTACGACATGCTGACCACGGCCGTGTACGCGGGCTACCAGCACAATCCTCCCGGCATCGGCTTCATGGGAAAAAAGACCTGGACGCCGGGCAAGACATTGCAGAAATTTATCGTCGCCAATTTTGGCATCGAGGTGAAAGAGCAGTCGGAAATCATCGAGGCGATCAGCGACGCCGTCTCTACTACTGCGCCACAGGTTCGTGAAGCTATGAACGCCCATCAAGGTTTCGATGACATCGGCAAACGCATGCTCATCGCCTGGCATGAGGGTGTCTCCGGTCTGAGGGACAAGCGGATGTATGCCATGGGAGAATGGAAGCCCGGCGACGCCATGACCGGATTCTCCGATCCGCCAAAACTGGACAATCCCAAGACCGAGATTGGACACTCTGAGCTGTTGGCGAGAAAGCACTAGTGGCCGCCAAATTTACACCTCGATTGGTCGAGCTGACTTACGAGGCAGCCTTGAAGTCCTATTGGCGAAAGGAAGCGCTCAAGAAATTTCTCCGCGCGTCGTGCATCTCAGAAAACTTCTTGGCAACCTGGGGAGGCGAAGAAAGCAAGCGCGACTTCTTGGATAAGGTATTTCAGATGCTTCAAGCTTCAGACAAGGGCAAGGCGGTAATCTTCGAGATGGCGCGCAGCTTGTCTGAGCAGACTACTTTCCCCGACTTGCGGAACTGGGAGGATTCTCAGCAAAAGATCGCTGACGCCAAGAACGCCGTTGCCGAACTCAAAGCGTATCTCAAGGCACAGGACCAGGAGATTCAGAACGAAAAGGAGAAAGAGGACGCTAAAAGCAGAGCTCGCGAGATCCGACAGAAAATTCAACGCAGCTACACCGATAAGTTCAAGCTCCAGCAGCGCCTCGACGGCCTGCATGCCGCCATCGGCACCCAGCAAGGTGGTTACGATTTTCAGGATTGGTTCTACGATCTGCTGGATTTCTGCGAGATTGAGAACCGGCGTCCCTACATGAATGCCGGCCGTCAGATTGATGGCTCCCTAACCCTGGATGGCACAACCTATCTGGTAGAGCTGAAGTTCACAGCAAGCCAGGCGGACGCGACGGATATCGACTCCCTTCGGTCCAAGGTGGACGACAAAGCCGACAATACGATGGGCGTGATGGTATCGATTTCCGGTTACACTAGCACCGCCGTCATACAGGCTTCGGGCCGGAAAACGACGTTGCTGCTGTTCGACGCTCAGCATTTATACCTGTTCCTTGCCGGTGCGCTGTCATTCAAGGACGTAATCTTGCGGATCAGACGACACGCGTCGCAGACCAGTGAAGCTTATCTGCCGGTAGTAAAATTCGGCGGTTAGGGCAGCCAGATCGTGCCATAGAGCTGATTTGTTGCACCCAGACCGACCGCCGGCCATGGTGGCAAGTCTGGTGGCAAATCCGGGGGTTCTCGGGGATGGCAGGGGATGAGAGGCTCAGGCATTCCAATAGGTTACTAATTCTTCAGGCCCTTGCATCGGGTTCGAATCCCTCTCTCTCCGCCAGATCCAATACTTGCGTCGACTTCTGCAACCGTGGCCGAGTCGCTCGTACGAAAACCAAAGCGGAGACCCCAGATGAGCAAGACCACCAGCATCAGTCTCGGCGAACACTTCGAGAGCTTCATCGACCAGCAGCTAGCCAGTGGGCGCTACGGGTCCGCGAGCGAAGTCATCCGCGCCAGCCTGCGCCTTCTCGAGGAGCGCGAGCACAAAATAGAGGGCCTTCGAAAAGCCTTGCTCGACGGCGAGCGCAGCGGTGACGTCGGCGAATTGGATATGCGCAAGATTAAATCGAAGGCCCGGCGCGGCGCTAAATCCGGCTCGTGATGCGCACGATCCATGTCCATGGATCAGCTGAGAGCGATCTTATCGATATCCGGCGATACTCGTTCGAACAGTGGGGCGAGCTCCAGGCGGACAAGTATCTCGATGAGCTGGACAGCGGCATCAGGAAGTTGGCAAATATTCCCGAGATCGGGATGAAGCGCGACTACGTGCGCGTCGGTTCACCCGACCCCTCGCTGGCGCTCTGTGGCAAGTCGAGCTCACGGCATGCCAACGAGTGCATTCAACCTTACTGTCCGGCAGGCATCTTTGCTCCATATTCCATAAGGAGATCGCGAAGCGCAATCATCCGTGGAGGCGCATCTTGTGGTGGTATCAATATCGAAGGCACTGTGCCACCGGGGTCCAAGGCTGAATTGACATCCGCCCCGTGGCTCAATAACAGGTAGGCGGTCGAGACATCTTGCATAGTCACAGCCGCATCGAGCGCTGTCTGATTATTGCTCCGTAAGGCGCGCCCCTGCTCGATATCGGCCCCGCTCTGAAGCAGAAGCCGGACAACATCGTCCTCGCCGTCCGCTGCCGCGAGGGGTAGCGGCGCTTCGACTTTGAGAGGCGTGCCATCCGGAGCAACCTCCGTAAGCGGCCCGACACTTGAGTTGTGTCGCAGGAGCTCTCGTATGATATCCCGCTGCCCCGCCCTGATTGCCATATCGAGCAGCGAGACGGAAGCGTTATATGGGTAATCCAGGTGGATTGTGGCATCGGCGCTCAGTCCGGTATCGAGCCTATTCTCAAGCGCCGCAGAGTTTCCGTAGATTACATCCCGGAACACGGGCCACATTTTCTTATCGCGAGTATCATTCTTTACGATCGTCGCGAGGTTATCCAGGCGGTCTGCTGACAGGGGCCCGTCAGCCAGTCCCGAGTTTGGCTTATAGCGCTGCCACAGAAGATCATATTCCCTCTGTGAAAATCTCTTCCGCGCAGGCGAGCTGACGTCCGCAGCGACGGCCATGTTGACAGCTTTCCTTTCCCTTCCAGTGTTTGCCGCGGTGCGCGAGACCAAAGGGACGTGAACCGGTAAGCGCGACCGGCGCTCCTTTGCATAGAATGCCGCGGCAAACGTCATCGCAGCGAGCACCACCAGAATGGTGACTGAGCGCCTTGACATCAATGTTCCCCCATCGGTGGATATATTGCTGCCTCTTGTCGCGCCCGCGGAACCGTGCGTGCCATGCCTCCGGACCTCGCCGAAATCCCAAGTAGGCGCCTGCGGCCGGCCGTTGCCGGTAGAGGTCGCGATGGGACTGCATGAGATTCGTTAGCGTCCCGCCGCCGGACGGAGACGTCTCCGGCGGACCTTGCCGGGCCGGACATCACTGGCTTGCCGCCCCGTCTCTTCCCTCGACTGTTCCGGGTCCATCTGCACGACCTCCAGCAGCTCGGCCAGCGAGGCGTTGAGTCGCTTGATGCGCTCCGTCCCGAGACGGCGCTCGATATCGCGGTAGATCGGGTTGAATTCCGGCGAGATCGCGGTCAGGAGCTTGCGGCCCTGGGGAGTCAGCGCATGAAAGAATCGCCGCGCGTCCCCGCTCGAGACCTGCCTGACTATCAAGCCCCGCGCGGTCAGGTCGCGCAGGATGCGCGACAGGCTCGGTCCCATGAGATAGGAGCGCCGGGCGAGATTGGAGACGTCGATTTCCTCCGACTCACTCAGGATGCGCAGCACGCGCCACTGCGGGTCGGTGAGATCGTGCACGAGGAACACCTTGCGGAAGTGCATGGCGAGCGCCTCGCGGGCACGGTGCAGCAACACCGGCAGGCGCCGCGTGGCGGCTGCGGCTTCCGTATCGCGGCCGTCATGGAAAACGGGATCGACCCAATCTTGGCTGTCGCCACTCCGCTTCATCGCATGTCCTGAACTCGCCCGCTTTTACGGTACATCATACTGTAAAAGCCTGGCGGTGAGCCGCTTGCAGAAAATTAGATAACGCGTTAACCTTTTTCGCACTTGGGGGTCCATCGTCGTGGGAGCAGGCTAATGAACTCGAACAAATACATGCACAAATCCTTGGTTTTCCTCATGGCGCTCTCCGGGATCGCGGCGCTGGACGCCGCCCGCGCCCAACAGGTAGCCGCCCCGGCGGCCGTGGACGCGGGGAGCGGCGCTTCGGGCGGCCCCGTGCTACAGGAGGTGGTGGTCACCGCGTTCAAGCAGGGCGCGCAGTCGGTGCAAAGCATCCCGAGCAGCATCGATGTGATGGGCTCAAGCCAGCTCGAGGCAATGGGAGTCAGCGATTTCGCGGATTTCGCCCGCTCGGTGCCCGGTCTGAATTTCGTCGACAGCGGGCCGGGCAACAAGCGCTACATCATCCGCGGCATCAACTCCCCGGGAGAAGCGCAGACCGCGCTCTACTTCGACAACATTCCGTTCACCGGCGTCGGCGGTGCGGCCACGGATTTCGGCGGCACCCAGGCCGATCTCGATCTCTACGACATGCAGCAGATCGACGTGCTGCGCGGGCCTCAGGGAACGCTCTACGGCGCGAACTCTCAGGCCGGGGTCATCCGCTTCGTGACGGCGAAGCCGGTCCTCGACCGGTACGAGGGCAGCGGCCTCATCGACCTGTCCGATACCGAGGACGGCGGGTTCAATCACTCCGAGAAGGGCATGGTCAACCTGCCCATCGTCTCCGGCAGCCTGTCGTTGCGCCTCGTCGGCTATGAGGATCGCCTGTCGGGCTTCATCGACAATCCGCTGCGGCACGACTCGAACTTCAACGACCTGGTGCAGGACGGCGGCCGCGCCAGCCTCAAATGGCAGATCGACGGCAATACCTCCCTGCTGGCGCAGGTGTTCTACCAGCACATGTACTCGGGGGGAGCGCCGGTCGAGCGGCCGTTCGGCTACACGATCGGCGACAACTATTTCCCGGCCGACGGCAGCCGCCAGTACTCGCAGTTCTCGCGGACGCCCTCCGACGACGATGTCAGGATTTATGCGTTGACCGGGGAGCACGATTTCGGCTGGGCGCACCTGACCGCGGCCGCATCGTATTTCGACCGCAGCCTGGTCCAGTATCAGGATGACACGGTGTCGTTCCGCTTCTTCGGGTACCTGCAGAACCTGGGCGAATTTCCGCCGTTCACCATACCCGCGGGCGGTGTCTCGGTTTCCCCCGAGACCTCACGCCTCTTCAGCACCGAGACGCGCCTGAATACCGACTTCCAATTCCCGGTGAACGGCGTGATCGGGATTTACGACGACCATCGCCTCAGCGATTTCTCGACGAATGTCTTCGCGACCAATCCGGCGACCGGTTTTCCGGATGCGGCGACGCAGATCGACGAGCGCAATTTCCAGGACTCGACGCGCGACTTCGCCGTGTTCGGCGAAGCCACCTGGCACATCACTTCGAAGCTGTCGCTGCTCGCCGGACTGCGATACTTCGATGACGTCCGCAATCTCAATTCCGCGACCGTCATTCCGTTCTTCGGGCTCGGCGTCCCGGGCGCCTCGCCGCCGGCGCAGGCGCAGAATACCGGAACGATTCACAAGGTGAATTTCTCCTATCAGGCCGCGCAGGCGGTGCTGCTCTACGCCGAGTACTCGGAAGGCTTCCGCGCCGGAGGAACGAACGCGGCCACGGTGGCGTCGGTGCCGGCACAGTACAGTCCCGACTCGACCCGCAACGTCGAGCTCGGAACGAAGACGAAGTGGCTCGGCGGCCGCATGACCGCGAACTTCGACATCTACGACATCGAGATCTACGACATGCAGGTGGCGGAGCTCTTCGACGATGGAGCCTTCAGCGGCGTGGGCAACGCTTCCGGCAAGGATGCGCAATCGAAGGGCGCGGAGCTCGACGTGAACGCCGAGCCGATCAACGGGCTGTTCATCGAGCTCGGCGGCAACTACACTCAGGCGGTGCTGACGAAGAATCTTTCCGGCACGGGCAACGCCGCGTTCGACGTCGGCGCTCTTGCGGTCGCCGGCGCGCCTGTGCTCAACGTTCCGAAGTGGAACGCGAGCCTTTCCACCGACTACAATTTTCCGCTGACAGGGGACTATATGGCCTCCGTGGGCGGTGACGTCGAGTACACGGGCTTGGTGAAACAGACGTCCTACGACCTCGAGACTTATGCCAACTTCAACGTTCCGCTGCCGGCGTATACGCTAGTCAATTTCCGCGCCGCGATCCGGTGGAAGGACTATCAGGCGCAGCTCTATCTGGATAACGCGTTCGACAAGAACGCCGAGGTCAACGTTTTCAACGACGTGGACGATCCCTACAACATCGTCACCAATCGTCCGCGCACCATTGGTGTCCGCTTGTCTGCGCGCTTCTGAGCATGGCGAGTCAGAGGAAGACATGGGAGAGAGCCGGGTGAGCGGCGGTGAGGCATACCGCCGTCCTGCGGCGACTTTCCGCGACGAGCTCACGAGAGTGGGTCGCGGTACGCCAATGGGCGAGCTGTTGCGGCGATACTGGCATCCTGTGGCCCTTGCAGTGGACGCTTGCGACACCCCGAAGATGGTGCGCGCGCTCGGCGAGGATCTGGTGCTGTTCCGCGATCGCTCGGGGCGGCCCGGTTTGATGTACCCGCGCTGCGCGCATCGCGGCGCGTCGCTTTTCTATGGCAAGACCGAAGATCGGGGTATCCGCTGCTGCTACCACGGATGGCTGTTCGATGTCGCAGGAAAGTGTCTCGAGCAACCGTGCACCGGCAGGCCGGGCGCCGGCGCCAACGGCTCGCCCGTACGCCAGCCGGCGTACCCGGTTCGGGAGCGCTACGGGCTGATCTTTGCCTATTTCGGGCCGCCGGAGCGCCAGCCTCTGCTGCCGCGCTACAACCTCCTCGAGCAGCTGGCGGAAGGCGAGCTGCTCGAGGCCGACGACTCGAGCATCGGCAGCGGGGGCCCCGCCATCGTTCCCTGCAACTGGCTGCAGCATTTCGAGAACGTGATGGACCCGTTCCATGTGCCGGTGCTGCACGGGCTCTTCAGCGGCACGCAGTTCACGGATCGGATGAATGTCGTTCCCGAAGTGCGCTTCGAGTACTGTCCGCACGGAGTGCGCAGCGTTCAGCTACGAACTCTCGGTTCCGGCGAGGTCCAGCAGCGCATCACCGAGGCGGTGCTGCCTACCGTTCGGGCCGTTGCCAATCCACGCGCGGAGGATGACGGACCGTGCTCTCTGCTCGGCTGGGTGCTGCCGCTCGATGATACGAGCTTCAGGATCTATTCTGCCGGGCGCGTGCGTCAAGCAGGCGCACTGCGCTCGATCCGGTCGCGCTTCAATGGCAAGCTCTGGTCGGAGCTCACCGACGAGGAGCATCAACGTTTCCCAGGGGACTACGAGGCGCAGGTCAGTCAGGGGTCGGTCACGCTGCACTCCGAGGAGCACTTGGTGAGCAGCGACCGTGGAGTGGTCATGCTGCGCACGCTTCTGGAGCGTCAGGTGAAGGCTGTCGAGAGCGGAGGCGACCCGATCGGCGTCGCCTTCGAGGGCGCGAGCGATTGGGTCGAGCTCACCGCGGGCACTGCGATCGTGGGCGAACCCGGTAGTGGGAGCGCCTGAGCATGCGCCGCATCGAGGAGACCCTCCCGCCGCCGGCTGCCGCCAATCCCGAGCGGGTGGCGCTCGAGCACGTGGCGGCCATTCCTCCGTACCCGCCGGGACGGCCGATCTCGAGTGTGGCTCGTGAGTATGGGCTCGACCCGAAGTCGATCATCAAGCTCGCCTCCAACGAAAACCCGCTGGGACCGTCGCCGCGCGCGCGCCAGGCCATCGTGGAGGCCGCCGGCGCCGCGGCGCTGTATCCGGATTTCGACACGTTTGCGCTGCGCGAGAGTCTGTCGCGTCATCTCGGGGTCGCGCCGGAAAGAATCCTGCCCGGAGCGGGCTCGAGCGATTTCATCGTCCTCGTTGCGCGGGCGTTTCTCGGGCAGGGCCGCTGCGGCCTGATATCCCAACATTCGTTTCCGGCCTATCGCGGCGCGATAGCCGCTACCGGCGCGCGAGCGATCGTAGTGCCGAGCCGCGATTACGCGCTCGACCTCGAGCGCACACTGGAAGCGATCGATGACGGTGTCCGCCTGCTCTATCTCGCCACGCCCAATAATCCCACCGGAACCCGTATCTCGCCAGCGGCTCTCGCGGAGTTCATCGCCTGCCTGCCGGAGCACGTGATACTGGCGCTCGATGAGGCATATCGAGACTACCTCGAGCCTTCCGAGCGGCCCGCGACCGATCATCTGCCCGAGGCGCGGCCGAACGTGGTGGTGCTGCGCACGTTTTCGAAGATCCACGGCCTCGCAGGCCTGCGGGTCGGGTACGCGATCGGGGACCCGCGGCTGCTGGGATTGCTCCGCCGCCTGCAGACACCGTTCAGTGTGAGCGCGCTCGCGGAAGCCGCTGCGGTCGCGGCGCTGGCGGACCCCGGTTTTGCCGAAAAGAGCCGGCTGCTCAACCTGCAGGAGCGGACTCGGATGCAGCAGGCGCTCGGCGCAGCCGGCATCGACTTCATCCCGTCGCATGCGAATTTCGTGCTGCTGCGGACGGGGAGCTCGCGAGCAACGTATGAGGCCCTGTTGCGACGGGGAATCATCGTACGCCCGATGGAGGGCTACGGCTTGCCCGAGTGCGTTCGCGCCTCGATCGGTTTGCCCGAGGAGGATGACGCCTTTCTCCATCACATGCTCGAGCTGCGCCGCGGGGCTGCGCCCGCGTGAAGCTCACGGGTGGTCAGCTTCTGGTCGCACAGCTCCTTCGCGAAGGTGTCAGGCACGTCTTCGGAATCCCCGGCGTGCAGCTCGACTGGGCGGTCGAGGCGTTGCGCGAGAAGCGTGGCGAGGTCGATTTCATCGTGCCGCGGTACGAGCAGGCGGCTTCCTACATGGCCGACGGCTATGCGCGCACCAGCGGCATGGAGGGCGTTTCCATGGTCGTGCCCGGGCCGGGGGTGTTGAATGCTCTCTCGGGTCTGGCGACGGCTTATGCTTGCAGCGCGCGCACGCTGTTCATCGCGGGACAGATCCCGAGCCCAGCCATCGGGGGCAACTGTGGCCTGTTGCACGAGATCCGCGGCCAGGGAGAGATTCTCGGGCACCTGACCAAGTGGCACGGCATCGCGCGATCCGCGGACGAAGTGCCTGATCTCGTCCACGAAGCATTCAGCCGGTTGCGCTCGGGGATGCCGCGGCCAGTGGCAATCGAGCTGCCTCCGGACGTGCTGCAGCAAAGCGCCGATGCCTCGTTGCACGAGCGCGCCCCTGATGAGCGTGATGCTCCGCGGGAGGAAACGCTGCAGGAAGCGGCTCGCCTGCTGCGTGCGGCCCGATTTCCCGTGATACAGGCCGGGGGAGGAGCCGCTGCCGCCGACGCGGGAGCGGCCCTCGTGCTGCTCGCCGAGCGTATGCAAGCTCCGGTGGTCATGACGGAGGGCGCGCGCGGTCTCATGCCTTCGAGCCATCCGCTGGCACTGACGGGTCTGGGTGGACGAGCGGTGTTCCCACGCGCGGATGTGATCGTTGCCGTCGGGACACGCTTCCTGGACGCGCAGGCGAACCCCATCCACGCCAATCCCGACTGCCGCCACATCTATATCAACCTCGATCCCAGCCACGCGGGAGCCCCCCGGCAACCGGGTGTGGCAGTGATGGGGGATGCTCGTCTCGCGCTGGAGCGACTGGCGGACGCAGTGGCGGATCTGCCTGCCAGACCCGCGCGCACGGCAGCCATGGCGGCCGTGAAGTCGTGGTGCGAGGCGCAGTTGCGGATCGTTCAGCCGCAGGCGGCGTATGTGGACGCACTCCACCGAGCGTTGCCGGACGATGCCATCATCGTCAGCGAGCTGACGCAAGTCGGTCATTTTGCGAACGTGGCTCTTCCAGTGAGTCGGTCGCGCAGCTACCTCACCCCGGGCTATCAGGGAACGCTGGGATATGGCCTGCCAACCCCACTTGGCGCGGCATTCGCGAATCCGGGGCGGCGGGGTCGTCTCCCTCAACGGCGATGGTGGGTTTGGTTGGAACATGCAGGAGCTTCTCACCGCGGCGCGCTATCGGCCAAGCGTCACGATAGTTGTCTTCGCCGACAGTGCTTACGGGAACGTACGCCGTATCCAGCGACGCGTCTTCGGTCAGGAGTTCGCCACCGAGGTGTCGAATCCGGATTTCTCCTCGCTGGCCGCGGCATGCCGGCTTCCGATCCGCAGCGTCGCGAGTCCGGAGGCCCTGCATGACGCGCTGGGCGCAGCAACTGCGCAAACCGGGCCCATGCTGATCGAGGCGCGCGTCGGTGAGATGGCGAGCCCATGGCCCGTCATCCACGCGTTCGTCCCTTCACCGACGCCACCGCCGCCGAATCCGCTCGGGGAGCCGCCGATTCGGCGCGCGGGCGCGCGCGGCAAAGCATGAGCGGAGTCCGGGCACAGAGCAGCGATTCACCGGCCCTCGCGGGTCCCGCGGAGCGAGCCCGGCTGTCAGCAGCCCCGATCAGCATCCGTTACGGTGCCTACGCCACCGCGATCCTGATGATCGCGTACACCTTCTCGTTTCTGGATCGCCAGATCCTCAACCTGATGGTGGGCCCCATCGAGAAAAGCCTGGGGATCAGCGACGCACAATTCGCGCTCCTGACAGGTGGCGCCTTCGGAATCTTCTACACGGTCATGGGACTGCCGCTCGGCTGGATGGCCGATCGCCTCAATCGCAAATGGATCGTGTCGATCGGGATCGCGTGCTGGAGCCTGATGACGGCGAGCTGCGGACTCGCGCGCAGCTTCTCCCATCTCATGCTGGCGCGGATCGGCGTCGGCGTCGGCGAGGCCAGTCTGTCGCCCTCGGCCTACTCGATGCTGTCGGACTACTTCGACAAGGCGCGCCTGCCGCGCGCCATGAGCTTCTATACCTGCGGCATCTTCATCGGCGCGGGTCTCGCAACCATCCTGGGAGGCGCGGTGGTCACCGCCGTGGAGCACACTCCTTTGGTCGCCCTCGCTGCTTTCGGGATCACGCGATCCTGGCAGGTGGTCTTCGTCCTGGTCGGGCTGCCGGGATTGGGGCTGGCGCTGTGGCTGTCCACGCTGCGCGAGCCCGTGCGCCGCGAGCAGGGCGCCGATTCGGCGCCCGTCGCCAGGGCATCGGGCGGAATCGTCACAGGGTTGGGCGAGCTCGGCGCCTTTCTCTCCCGCTACCCGTGGATGTCCGTCTCGCTCTTTCTCGGCTCCGCGCTCTTCTCGATTCTCGGTTACGCCGATGCCTGGTATCCCGAGCTCTTCATCCGCACCTGGGGATGGACCGCCGCGCACTCGGGATGGGTCAACGGCACGGCGTCTCTGACGGCAGGCCCCCTGGGGCTGCTCTTCGCCGGCTGGTGCTCGAGCCGCCTGATCGCCGCCGGCCGTGTGGATGCCTGCCTGCGGCTCACCGCGCTCGGGGCGATCGGAATCACCTTGCCCGCGATCGCGATGCCGTTGGCTCCGACACCGCTCTCCATGGCGCTCCTGCTGCTGCCGCTGAAATTCTTCGTGGGATTTCCACCCGTACTCATTCCTTCGGCCATTCACATGGCCTCGCCCAACCGGCTGCGCGGGCAGCTCGGCGCGCTCTTCCTCTTCACCGTCGGGATCATCGGCGTCTCGAGCGGACCGATACTGCCGGCGCTGGTCACCGATTACGTCTTCAAGAACCCGCATGACTTGCGCTACGCCCTCGCGGTCTCCACCGGCATGGTGGGGCCGCTGGCCTTCATCCTCCTCTGGGTGGGTCTGGGACAGTACCGCCGGTGCTTCGATGAGATGGCTCGGCTTGCAGCTGATGGCTCACCGCAACTTGGAACCGTTTGAGGCCTGACATGAGACTACCCGCCCGATCGATTGCCGTGCTCACGATGCTGGCTTTGCTCTCAGGGGCGGCCGGCGCGGTGTCCAAGTCCGCTGCCGCGGCGGCACCGGATGAGAGCGGGGTGGCGCGGGCGCCGACGACCGACGTGGCGCACACGACGGACCATGTGCTCGTGCTCCATGGCAAGTCGATTCACTATCAGGCGACCGCGGGAACGCTGACGCTGCGCGACCATCTCGGCGAGCCGATAGCCAGCATGTTCTACATCGCCTACACCGTTCCTCCCGCGAAGGGATATTCAGAGCGGCCGGTGACGTTTCTTTTCAACGGCGGCCCCGGATCCGCGAGCCTCTGGCTCAACATCGGCGGCTTCGGCCCGATGCGGGCGGTGACGGAGAAGCCGGGCAATACACCGGCGCCTCCTTACTCCTTCGTGCCGAATGACGACAGCCTGCTCGACAAGACGGACCTGGTGTTCCTCGATGCGATCGGCACCGGCTATTCCAGGGTGATCGGCAAGGGCAGCGACGCTCAATTCTGGAGTGTCGACGGCGACGTCGATTCGTTTGCCAAGGGCATCGCTCGCTACATCGAGAGCAATCATCGCTGGAATTCGCCGAAGTTCCTCTACGGCGAGTCGTATGGCACGACGCGCGCGGCGGCGCTCGCATATGCGCTGCACGTCGAGGACATCGATGTGAGCGGCGTAATCCTGCAGTCGTCGATCCTCAATTTCGCCCGCTCGTCGCCGGGACTCGACGAGGGCTACATCGACTTGTTGCCGTCCTATGCGGCGGCGGCGTGGTACCACCATCGGGTCGCCGACGCTCCGGCCGATGAGATGGCGTTCCTGAAGCAGGTGGAAACCTTCGCCCGTGGGCCGTATGCCCAGGCGCTGGCTGCGGGAGATCAGCTCTCGCCGCAGGAGGAGGCCGCCGTCGCCCGCCAGGTCAGCGACTACACGGGACTGCCCGTCGAGTACGTCGAGCGCTCGCATCTGCGCGTCGAGATGGAGAGCTTTCGCAGGGAGTTGCTGCGCGGCCAGGGTCTGGTGATCGGGCGGTTCGATTCGAGATATGCCTGGCCGGCCGTGGAGACCGACGGGCACTTCAACCCAGCCACGGACGATCCTGCGACTGCCGCGGTCAACGGTCCGTACCTCGCGGCCTTCCGCGTAGCTCTCGACGGTCTGGACTACAGCACCTCGCTCGAGTACCGGGCGCTCTACAACCAGGTGATCGAGCCGCGCTGGAACTGGCACCACATCGCGCCGGGAATGGACGAGCCGCTTACCAGCCCCGACACCGCGCTCGACCTGGCCGCCGTCATGGCGGCCAATCCGAACCTGAAGGTGCTGTCACTCAACGGGTTGTACGACATGTCGACGCCCTTCTTCGGGACGGAATTCGATCTGTCGCACATGCTGCTGCCGCAGAGTGTCAGCAGGAACATCACGATCAAATACTATGCTTCGGGGCATCAGCTCTATTCGAATCCGCGGGTGCTCGATGAGATGACGGGCGACCTCGACCGGTTCTACGATGAGGCGCCGGCCCACTGACCGAATGAGGCCGACCGCATCGGTCAGCCCGCGAAGCCATCCTCGAAGATCGAGGGAACCGGGGGCTCGAGCCCCAGCGTGTTGACGATGAGAGCATGAGCCACGTAGCGGCCGATGACCATGAGGGTGGCCACTGCCAGCCGTGGGCCGACGCTTCGGACCGCCTCTTCGAATACCTCGCCGGCGGCCTTTCCGTGGGTATTCAGCACAGCCAGCGTGAGCCGCTGAACGCTTCGCTCTTCACCCGTGAGCATGGAGTCGACGTCGGGCTTCCGCGCGTTGACTGCTGCGACCCAGTCGCGCCCATGTAATTTATAGATTACAATCTCGGCATGTTCGAGGGGCGCCAAACGGCCGAATTTTCGCGCTGGCTCGCGGCGCTGTCGGACCCGGTCGGGCGTGCTGCGGTTCTCACACGGCTCGCCCGCCTTGCGCTAGGCAACCCAGGTGACGCGAAGCTCATCGGCGCTGGCGTCTCTGACGCTGAGAATTGATGTGGGGCCAGGTTATCGAGCGTACTACATGCGCGTCGGTGAGAGTGTGTATCTCATGCTCGGTGCCGGCGATAAGTCGTCACAGGCGAAAGACATTGATCGAGCGATCCAGATGGCGAGCGAGCTCAAATCGGCCGCCCGAGCGAAGAAGGCGAGGAAATCGAAATGAGTACGAAGATTAACCCGAAGGTAGCGCGCAAACTTGGCGTGCGACGGTTCGATGCGTCCCAGTATCTGCGCAATGAATCGGATATTGCAGCGTATCTGGAAGCCGCTGCCGCTGAAGAGGATCCCCGGGTACTCGCCGCTGCGCTTGGCGACGTTGCACGTGCGCGTGGTATGTCGGAGCTTGCACGTAAGACCGGCATCACCCGAGAAGCGCTGTACCGATCGCTCTCCGCCGAGGGGAATCCGGAGTTATCGACTCTGACGAAGGTCTTAAGAGCGCTCGGCATGCGACTGACGATCCAGCCTGCTCGGACCTGAGGCCAGCGTCGGCGTTATGCGAGTGAGGGATTGATTCCGTGGGCATGACGATCGACCACACACTCCGGAATCGTGTGTCGTGTACGGTATAATGCCGTACGTAAGTGAGGCATATTCCCTCCCCGGCTGAGCAAGCATCATGGAGATTTCCGCCAGATTTGATTTGAGACTGGAGAGCGGCGAGAAGGAGCTCTTCTCGGAGGCCGCAGCCCTGATGGGCACGACCATGGCAGCCTTCGTGCGCGTTGCTGCGAAAGAGAAAGCGCGGGCGCTTCTCGAGCAGGAGCGTCGCATCCTGCTCTCGCCGCGCGATATATCGGCGCTGGCCGCCGCGTTGGACAACGCTTTTGAGCCGAACAAGGCCTTGCGGGCGGCCATCAAGCGCGCCCGCGAGACCGTGCGCCGTGCTTGAGGAGCAACGCCTCGACACGGCCTTGCACGATTGCGCGACATTCGATTGCGGCGCTCTCGCTCTGAACGAGTATCTTGCGAAGTTCGCCTCTCAACACCGTCGTCGGGGAATATCGCAGACCTATGTGCTCGGCGGCCTGGCAAGAGGAAATTCACCGCCGCATTGCCGACCTTGAGAGCGGCCGGGTCCAGGGCATCCCACTCGAGGAAACGTTAGCGAAGGCGCGGGCGATCGTATCTGTACCGCGATTTGATGGCTGACCGAGAGACCGGTAAGGCACGCCATACTTCTTGGGTAAATGGCTCCCGCCGATGATGTTCGATTTCAGGTGCCTGTCCGCGTGCGCCGCGAAATTCTTCATGTTGCTGATGGGAGCGACTCGGCATCGAGCGTCGTCATGAGATAGTCCGTGAATGCCCGTACCTTGGTCGAGGGACGAGGTCCGCCAGGAAAGACAGCATGCACATCCACTGGCTCCAGCGTGTAATCAGTCAACAGGGCCACCAACGTACCCGACCGCAGTTCCGCGCTGCACATGGCGGCGGACGCCTGGGCAATGCCAAGGCCAGCGACGGCGCTGGCGTAGAGACCGGGCCCCGAGTCCGTATGGATGCGGCCAGTCACGTCAACCGAAATGATGGTGTTGCGCCGCTTGAAGGTCCAACTCTCCCGACTCGAGCCGTTCGGGCCGAAGATACAGTCATGGCTCGCCAGATCGGCGGGACTTTCTGGCATGCCTCGCGCCTTCAAATACACGGGTGCGGCGACGACAAACTTCGGCAACGTCGCGAGCCGGCGCGCGCCGAACGTGGAATCCGCCAACTTGCCGAATCGGATGGCGACATCCACCCCTTCCGCGACGAGGTCCTGGTAGGCATCGGACACGCGCAACTCCATCCGCAACAGCGGATAGCGCGCCAGAAAGTCAGGCAGGCGAGGGATCACTTCCCGCATGCCGAACACCACGGGCAGCGCCACGCGGAGGGCGCCGTGCAGCGAGTCGATGCCTCGCGCAGCGTCCTCGGCCTCGTCCAGATCGGCAAGGACGTTGCGCGCCTTGTCGAGGAACTTCTCGCCCGCCGCCGTCAAGGTTAGTCGTCTCGTCGTGCGGAGCAGAAGCTTCACGCCCAGTCGCGCCTCCAGCTCCCCGATGATCCGCGAGACCGAGGGCTGGGACAGGTTCATGTCGTGGGCAGCACGGGTGAAGCTGCCGCTTTCACCCACCCGCACAAAGACGGTCAATGCCTGGAGCCGATCATTCATTTGATTATTGGATAGATGTTGTCCGTTCCGTGAGCATACCCTCGGGTTGGTGGATGGACCACCATCGCTTCCTCATTGACTCAAGGAACCCACCCCATGGCTCTTCAAGACCGTTTGGACGCCCTCAAGGCGGATTTCGAAGGCGGCAAGCTCGCTTACAAACCCGGCCCGGACGTGCTCGACATCATGCATCGCGCCACGGCGGAGCTGATTGCCTCCGGTCAGGCGCTCAACGCCAGGAAGGCGGGCGACAAGGCGCCGGAGTTCACGCTCAAGGACCCCGACGGTCACGCAGTTTCCTTGGTAGAACTTCTGGCGAACGGCCCACTGGTCGTTTCGTTCTACCGTGGCGCCTGGTGCCCCTACTGCAATCTGGAACTGCAGGCCCTGCAGGCGGCGTCGTCACAGATCGAGGCGCGTGGCGCCCACATCGTCGCCATCTCGCCCCAGACGGCGTCCAACAGCCGCAAGTCCCAACGCGAACATCATTTGACCTTTCCGATCCTGAGCGACGAGAAGAGCCGTGTCGCCGCCGCGTTCGGCTTGCGGTTTTCGCTGCCGGACTACCTCGTCGAGCTCTACAGGGGCTTCAAGAACGACCTGCCGGCGTTCAACGATGATCCGGCCTGGGTACTGCCGATGCCTGCGCGGTACGTCATCGGCACCAACGGCATCATCGCCTATGCGGAGGTCAATCCGGACTATACGCAGCGTCCCGACCCGTCAGAACTTCTCCCGGTGCTCGACAAATTGCGGACGAATGCCGTGGCTTGAGTGGGTGTCACCGCGTTTCGTTGCGAGACCCCGTCGCTGACCGAAGGGGTGTCAGTCGCCATCATCGCTCTCGGGATGCTCCTCGTTTCGACGTCCACTTCGCCGTCCACGCGGCCCACCGTTCCGACAATCTGACGGAGACACCCATGATCCCCTTCTATTTCCACCCCACACCCAACCCGGCGAAGGTTGCGCTCTTTCTGGAAGAGGCGCAGTTGCCGTACGAGGCGATCCCGGTTGACCTCGGCTCCCCGGAAGATCGGCCCGAGCTGCTTTCCTGGCTGCTGTTTCTTGCTTCTGGGCTCGGACCGTTCGCGGGCCAGGCGGTCCACTTTCAGTTCGCCGCGCCTGAGGGCCTCGATTATGCGGTGAATCGCTATCGCCGCGAGGCCGAGCGCCACTACCAGGTCCTGAACGATCATCTCGAAGGGCGAACCTATATTCTCGGCGACACCTACACGATTGCCGACATGTCGGCCTGGGGCTGGCTCGACCGTGCCTCGCGCGTGCGCAAGGGGGCCGACGATCCGCTGGGCCCGTACCCGAATCTCAAGCGCCTCTTCGAGACCGTCGATGCGAGGCCGGCGGCGGGCCGGGCGCGCGAGGTCGGCAAGGATCACCCGTTCAAGAAGGTCAACGACGAAGAGGCCCGGCGCGCACTCTTTCCGTCCAATTATCCCCCGGCGGCGTGAGCCCCGAACTCAAGCGATGGTGGAGACAAGCATGGCGACATCTCTCGACTACACGCCGCCTAAAGTCTGGGCGTGGAACACGCCCAGCGGCGGTACGTTCGCGAGCATCAACCGGCCGATCGCCGGGCCGACGCATGAGAAGGAACTGCCGGTCGGTCAGCACCCGCTGCAGCTCTATTCGCTGGGCACGCCGAATGGCGTGAAGGTCACCATCCTGTTGGAGGAACTGTTGGCTCTCGGCCACGCCGGCGCCGAATACGACGCCTGGCTGATCAAGATCGGCGACGGCGACCAGTTCGGCAGCGGCTTCGTGGCGGTCAACCCGAACTCGAAGATTCCGGCGCTGCTGGACCGCAGCGGGCCGAAGCCGATTCGCGTGTTCGAGTCGGGCTCGATCCTGCTGTATCTCGCGGAGAAGTTCGGCGCGTTTCTTCCGCAGGACATCGCGGCCCGGACCGAAACGTTGAACTGGCTGTTCTGGCAGATGGGCAGCGCGCCCTATCTCGGCGGCGGCTTCGGCCACTTCTATGCCTACGCGCCGACCAAGATCGAGTACGCGATCGACCGCTTCGCCATGGAGGTGAAGCGGCAGCTCGATGTGCTCGACCGGCGCCTGGCCGAGAGCGAATACCTTGCCGGTGGCGAGTACACCATCGCCGACATCGCGGTGTTCCCGTGGTACGGCGGACTGGTGAAGGGATGGCAGTACGGCGCAGCCGAGTTCCTTTCCGTGCAGGACTACAGGAACGTCGAGCGTTGGGCCGACGCCATCCTCGCGCGACCGGCCGTGAAACGCGGGCGCATGGTCAACCGCACGAGCGGCGATCCCTCGGAGCAGCTGCGCGAGCGTCATGACGCCAGTGATTTCGATACCCGGACCCAGGACAAACTCGTGGGAGCGCCCTCATGAACATCGAAGGCAAGCGTGTCCTCATCACGGGTGGATCGAGCGGCATCGGCCTGGCACTCGCGAAGGCCTTCCTCGCCAAAGGGGCGAAGGTCGTTATCAGCGGTCGGCGACCCGACGTTCTGGCGAGGGCGGTCGAAGCGCTTCGTCAGGCGAGCTCGTCCATTGGGAGCATCTGAACAGGGCTGGGAAAGCTGGCAACCAACCGAGACGGAGTGGGGGCGGCCGGCTCTCGAACACATGAAGGCAACGCGGAACACGTCGTCGCGATGAACCCAAGCACACCATCGATCCGTTCTGCGCTTTCCGATCCCCTCATCCACGGGGTGGCCGTCGTCGTCGTGGCGAGGACGAAGGCGACTCGGGGCGACCGGCTGGCATTGCGGCATCGGATGTAACCCTGGGCGCCCGGGCGGCGAAGTAAGCGGTGGAAACGGTTGACTCGTTTCCCTCGCTTTTTCTTTCCACCACGGAGACACATCCATGAACAGCACCACGTTCCTCAAGGCCAGCTTGGCTTGTGCGATGACACTCGGCATGGCGTCGCTGGCGTCCACCGCTTTCGCCGGGCAGGACGATGCAGCCATGAAAATGAGCCCGCCGCAGCAGACGGATGCGATGATGGCAAAGATGCACTACACCCCCTGCTACGGCATCAATGCGGCCTACAAGAACGACTGCGTGTCGCCCGGGCATTCCTGCGCCGGGCAGGACTCCAAGGCCAACGATCCGAGCGCTTTCGTCGCGGTGCCGGCGGGGCTGTGCACCAAGATCGCAGGCGGCAGCCTGAAGGCTGCGTGAGCATCGCCCCGTGACGCCTCCCATCGCCACGGGCATGCCGCCGATGCCGGCGCATGCCGGCATCGGTCTGCGCGCACCGCACGTTGCGCGCGTGCTGGCCGAACGTCCGCCGATCGCGTGGCTGGAGACCCATAGCGAAAACCTGTTTGCCGCGGGCGGCGGTTTCCACCACGCGCTGGAACGCATCCGCGCCAACTATCCCTTGAGCCTGCATGGCGTCGGGTTGTCGCTGGGTTCGGCGGATGCACTGGATGTCGCGCATCTTCGGTGCCTGCGCGAGGTCGTCGACCGCTACCAGCCCGCGTGGGTGTCCGAACACCTGTGCTGGGGCGCGCTGGGCGGTCGGCACAGCAACGATCTCTTGCCGTTACCGTTCACTGAGGAGGCGCTGGCGCTCATGGTGTCGCGGATCGGGCAGGTGCAGGAGGTGCTCGGCCGTGAAATTCTGGTCGAGAACATCTCGACGTATTTGCGCTTCGAAGGCGGCGACTACACAGAATGGGATTTCGCCGCCGCCGCGGTGCGGCGCAGCGGCTGCGGCCTGCTCTGCGACGTCAATAATATCCACGTCAACAGCGTCAACCACGGCTTTGATCCGCGCGCGTACCTGCGCGCGCTGCCGCGGGCGGCGGTGAAGGAGATTCACCTCGCCGGTTTTACTCGCAAGGACAACCTGCCGGTGCCGCTGCTCATCGACTCGCATAACCAGCGGGTGGACACTCAGGTTTGGGCGCTGTACGCCGACGCCATCGCCCTGTTCGGGCCGATCCCGACCCTGATCGAATGGGATCAGGACATCCCCGAACTGGAGGTGCTGCTGGACGAAGCCGCACGCGCCGAGGAGGTGCTCGATGCACGCCGCGCCCGCGCTGCCTGAATGGCAGCGGCAATTCCTCGATGCATTGTACGACGCCGACGCCCGCGGTCCGCTCGCTATCATCGACGGGCATGGGCTGGAACCGGATGCGCGCCTGCGCATTTACCGCCACAGCAGCGAGGCGATCCACATTGGCGCGTTGCGCATCACGTATCCCGCGGTGCTGGCGCTGGTAGGCGATGATTATTTCGATCAGACCACGCGCGGTTATCGCCGCGCGCATCCTTCGCAGTCGGGCAATCTGCAGACATTTGGCACATGCTTTGCCGAATATCTGGAAACGCTGCCGGACCTGCGCGCGTTCGCGTATCTGCCCGACGTCGCCCGGCTGGAGTGGCTGCGGCAGGAAAGCGCGCTGGCGGCCGACGCCGAATCCAGGGCTCCAGACACGTTCACGAAGGAACGGGCGAACACCGACGCATGGCCGCGGACCGGCCTGCATCCGAGTATCCGATGGCTGGCGAGTGCGCACCCGATCCTGACGATCTGGCGTTACGCGACCCAGCCGACTTCCGAACCACTTGTGCTCGATGGCGAAGGCGAGCACGTGGTGCTTTGGCGCCAAGACGGCGAGGTCGCGATGGCGGCGGTCGATCCCGCGAGCTTCGTCTGCATCGCGTCACTCGCGCGCGGCGACACGCTGGACGCGGCGCACGCGGCGGCGCAGGCGCGCGATCCTGCCTTTGACCTGGCGGCTTGCCTCGCCAGCCTGTTCCGGCACGCCCTGATCACCACCCTCCACCCACTCCACGACGCCAGCGAGGCATCTCTGTCATGCCAATGATCACCCGCGTCCATGATTATTACGCGTGCACCACCGGTGGACTCGCCCGCTGGCTCGGCCCGGTCGCGTTGCTGTGCATGCGCATCTGGGTCGCGCTGGCGTTCTGGCAGGCCGGGCTGGTCAAGCTCGCCGATCCGGCGGGCACGCGGTTCCTGTTCGAGAGCATGTACCACGTGCCCTTGCTGCCGCCGGATTTTGCGGCCGGGCTGGGCACCTGGATCGAGCTGGTTGTGCCGTGGTTCGTGGGCCTTGGCTTGCTGGGCCGTCCGTTCGCGTTGTTTCTGTTCGTCTACAACATCATTGCCTTCACGTCGTTCCCGGCGCTGTGGCCGCACGGCTTCTGGCACGGCCTGTTCAACGCTACGGATTTCGCCGACCACAAGGTCTGGGGCCTGATGCTGATGGCCGTGATTGCGTGGGGGCCGGGTGCGCTGTCGCTGGACGCGTTGATCGGGTGGGCGTGGCGGCGATGGCGCGGAGCGGCAGATCCGCTGCATTCATCGCTGGCTATGGGTGATCCGTGAATACACGGAGAAGTGACCGGCGCCTTGGAACGGGCATCGTCACCCCCGAAAGGCTGCGCCCTGGCTATTGGATGGGCGCGGCCTGTTTTAAATGTTGTCATCGCGCCCCCGAATCCAGTCGTGGTCGGGGACGTCCAGTGACCCAACAAGGCCGACGGTCCGCCTCGCCAAACCTTGCTCGTACTGCGAAATCGAAAGAGCAAGCATTTGGATGGCCGACCGGGCGACCCGTAACGCACGCAATAGTCGTGCCACGTGCGAGCGCCGTGACGAGTTTTTCTGCAAGAATCATCTCCAATGGGTAGCCCGTGCACGGCGAGGGTGCCTCCCAGCAGGCGGGGGAGTTCAACCCGTTGTGGCGGGGGCCAAATCGGGTCGCCCACGTTGATGTCTACGTGTAGCCGAATTAGCGCACGCGACAGTGTCCCGCTGAGTGTTATCCGAAGTCCGCTGTAATGATCATCAGCTCGGATCATCTCGGCGGTCGCGTGTTCCGCATCGAACACCAGGCCGTCGCTCAGTGTAATTGCAGCGATCTCACGCATGATGCTGAGCACCGTCGAGGCGCTGTTTTCAGGCGCACGAGCTGCGAAATCAATATCGCGGGTGGGTCGCCGCGCTTCCAGGGCGCCGAGCAGGACGCCGCCTTTGAGAACGAAGCGGTCAGCGTATGCCGAATGTGCCAGGCGATCGAGGAAGCATTCGAGCGCGTAGAGCTGGATCAGCTCGTCTGTAGGCCGACCGGTGCGCTTCGCCTCTCGCTGCAGGTCGAGATATCGCCGTCCGGCCTCAGTATCCCGTGTTGCCCGTTTCATAGAACGACTTCCAAGGCACGGCGGACTGCTCGTTCGGCGCCATGGAAAGAGCGGGCCATCTCCATCAATGCAGCGGGCTTGGCACCTCGCCGCCGCAGCCAGCGGCGCAGGGCGTCCCACGCGATCTCGGGCCCTTCGCGATGACGGAGCCGGATTACGTCGATCAACGAACGCTCGGCCGAGTACAACCCGATCGTCAAGCCGTCCCCGATCTGGATCGCCTCTCTACCGAGCGAATAAGTCTTTCGCGCGAAGACATGAATGTCTGCCGGCGATTGGAGCGATGGAATGCGGCTACCGCGCGGGACAGCGACATCGATGCGATTGGGTATGTGGTCGGTCAGGCCGTGGCGCGCGAGAGCGGTGACGAGACACAGCGTACCCTGTGAGATCCGGTAGGCGATCTCGATTAGGTTGTGATCGATCGGGGGAGCCTCCGCCCACCGATATAGCCCGCGTCCGACCTGTTCTAGCTGTCCCTCGTCGCGATAGCGATAGAGGCGTTCAGCAGAGAGGCCGGCCGCCCTCGCGTCGGTGTAGGTAAAGACGGAGGGCAGATTCCTTGGCAGTGGAGATGCAGGTTTCGTTGCCACCGATGAAAGTGTACACAGATATTACATATATGTCTACGATTTCATCGGATGCAGTGGATGTGCAGGAGGACAGGGGCGCGGAGCACCGGCAGCAGACGCCTCCCCGGTTCAGGAAGCCCCCCAATCTTGCTTGTTCAGCCGGAAATAGAATTTCCCGGGAGCACGGATTGGTGGGCGCAGCCTTCCGTATGCCGCGCCATCTTCGCGAATGCGCTGGCGTCGAATCTCTCAAGGGCAATTGTCCAACGGCCTGCTGGACAATTTTCCTCACTCCAGGATTCGGGTATGCCCTCATCAGGCATTGACGTCACGGTCGGTTACTGAGCGGCGTCTTTTACCGCTGATACAGAGATCTTATCCTACGCGTGCCCAAAAAATTAACTGTTGGCGCAATCGGGAATAACGCAACAGCGTCGTCTGAATACGTCGCAAGCAAACGTCGTGTGAACGCGTTGGGCCGAGACGCCCCTCGTCTGTTCGAGCTGGAGTAATCCTATGAGTGAGCCTCAACATCCTTCCAATTGGCTGACGGTTCGGAATCTCATCGAGGCGCTTGAGAGGCTACCGCCAGACTTACCGGTCATGTTACCTGCCGAGAGCAATGTCGATTATGCCTACGCGGCTCACGTTCAGATGGTAGTCCGGGACGCACATGATTGGTCGGGTACACCCGTGGGTCGGTTCCTGCTCGCGGACAAGCTGCCAGCGCGGTATTCTCAAGCACCCGAGGAGCCGAAGGGGTGGGACGTGTATGCACCACGGCCGTCAGGAGAGCCGTTCCAGGTTGTCGTTCTCGATCTCGATCCACCGCCCGCAATGCCAACTCCAGTGGATGCCGTGCTGAGCAAAGGAGAACCATGACGACTTTGAGATCATGGCGGTCCTATTGGCGGTCGTGACGCGGTCGGTATGCCAAGGATCGGGGCGTGAGTATCGTGCCCGCTGAAGGCTACAGTTGGAGTCCCTGTCGTGAACTCGGTCGAATTGCGTTCGCCGATTAAAGCCCCTCCGCTTCGGCTTCCTGGTCAGTCGCTCCAAGCCGAAATTGAGGCGCTGATCTCTGAAGGGGTCATCCCGTATTTCGTGGCGGCCTTCCTCCTGATATTTGTCGCAGCGCTGGAATGGATCGGCGCTTTGCGCCATGCGCCACGACAGCCGTGGCTCTATACGTTGATGGCAGCCCTCGCCGGAGCCGCATTCGCCTGGCGGTTGGTGCGGGTCCGCGCGCGTGTCCGGCTGCTCAAACTTGGACGGGATGGCGAGCTTGTCGTGGGGCAGTTTCTCGAAGGACTGCGAGTCTGCGGCGCTCGCGTCTTTCACGATATTCCCGGAGAGGACTTCAATCTCGACCACGTTGTTCTGTCGACCCATGGATGCTACGTCGTCGAGACAAAGACGCGGCGGAAACCGGTGAGAGGCGACGCTCGCGTGACTCTGAGCGGGGAAGGCGTATGCATTTCCGGGCATCCGCCGGACCGGAATCCCATTGTGCAGGCCCGTGCCGGCGCCGCATGGCTCGCGAAATTGCTCGAGGAGAGCACGGGTAAGCGGTTCTCGGTGCGAGGAGTTGTGGTCTTTCCGGGTTGGTGGGTTGAGCCGATGAGCGCGCAATGGAAACGGGATTCAGGCAAACCGTGGGTGCTCGAGCCGAAAGGGCTGCCGGGGTTCATCGAGAACGAGCCGGAGACGATTACTGAGAGCGACGTGGCCCTGGCGGCGTTTCACTTGAGCCGGTACGTCCGGGGGACTGAGCCGGACTGAGGACCGTGGTTTGCCTGCCGTACCCAAGCGCACCGCTGACCCAGTGCCAAATCCAGTGCGAAATCGGGGCATTCGGGGGTGTGGAAGGGGATCAAAACTCCTGTTGTTTCAGTACCTTAACTTACTGATCCTGTATCGCTTTCATGCCCACGAGTTTCCAGGCCCGGAATCCATCGCAACATTTAGCTTCACTCGACGGTGTAACCGTGCGCTTCCAAGCAAGCGCTTTCCGCACGAAGATAGTTTTGCCACTGCTCGGCGGTAGCGGGTGCACCGACATTGCCAGTTGCGGTGCCCTGACCAGGAGTGTTCGCCGCCGCATCGGTCGCCGGATATAGGCCCGTCTGGGTGCTGGCCCATCTGCCGCACTCGCGTTTGTCCATGACCTGCTGCTGCGCCGTCTGGCCGTTTTTCGGGTAGGCGTAAAGCTGAGGTGGAGCTTCCGTGACCGCGCCGTTCGGCGCTTGCTGCCGGCCGCTCTGCACTGGCTGGTCGCCTTGCGCCGCCTCAGCTACCTGAGGCGGGGGCTGAACCTGCTCATACTCGTCCGCATCCGAATCCCAGACGTAGTAGTCGTTCTGAGCGTAGTAATACGGGACACCGCCCCACCAGAAGGTGGAGTAGTACCAAGGCAGCGTCGCGAGGTATACCCCAAACCCGAGACCCCAGGCAGGCCCCCAACCCCAGCCGTAGCCACCGCCCCGATAGCCATAATAGCCGCGATACCCGCCACGGAAACCGCCACGATAAAAGCCACCGCCACGGAATGCCCCACCAGCGCGGAAGCCGCCGCTGCCGTGAAAGCCGGCGCTGCCGTGAAAGCCGCCACTGGCGTGGAAACCGCCACCACCGCCGTGGAAGCCGCCGCTGCGCTGCGCAAATGCCGCACTTCCACTGCCGATCATCAGCAGTGATGCCGCAGCGATCAGACCCATTCGCTCTAAGCGTGTCGCGAAATCGGCTTTTTTCATGGTGTTCCCCTGGATAGTTCGACTCTAGGCGAGTGGCTGGGTTCCGTCATCGCGCTGATCACTAGCATACACAATTCCCAGCTTGAGCTACGTTGTCGGCTCTCTGGATGCAGAGCCGGTCGATGGCTGAGTCCCTGCAAACCGCCGACCCCTGAGAGTCACTCTCCAGCGGAGGCTCGCCGCCCAACCGGTAGCCTCTACACGCTGCGTTGCTGTTCGCGGCCGCAGTGCTGAACGCTACCGATCGCGGCATCTTCGCGATCGCCATGCCCGCGATCAAACACACATACAGTTTCACCGGCGGCAGCTGGCGACCCCTATGCGTAGTACGCAACTAGGCATAGGTAGCCGATGGCGGGTTGCCCGAACGGCTGTGAAATCAAGGTGCCCGACGCGTCGCGTCGGCCTACCGAACTCCATAGTTTTGTCGTCCACGTAGAGCCGAGGCGCGATGTGTACGCCTTCACCGAGACATGATGCCGTACCGGGATAACCAGGCGCGCCCAGAAAACGGCCTGATGACCGGCCCGACGCGCTACTGCAAGCCCGCTGGCGTGGGAGCAGCTTTCATTTCTCGTTCAGCGCGAAACTATGCAAAGCTCGGCAGTCTCGATAGCCTATAAAAATAGAGGTCAGCAGCTTCTGGTATGTCTCGTTGCGTACTTTGCACAGGGGTCGCTATGAAAAGCTTTGCATAGGTGCCCGAAGCCGCCAGCCGAACCGCTCCGAAGCGGCCGATCGGGTTTGTGAAACCGGACACTCGCCGAACCCATTACCTTGCGCGTAGATCGTGAAGCAGTTCCTCAGCTGCAGGAACACGACTACTTAGAGTGATCCAGATTGGCCGACAAACCGATCGCGGGACTGGCTGCCGGGTGTTGAACCCCCGAAAGCGGAGCAGTGGACCCGCCGCCCCGGCTGGTGTCAACTGGGAGAGATTTGCTGATGCGCAGGGCTCATTACCTTCTCCTCATACTACTCATCACCAAGGCGACTGCTGCGCCTGCTGCGAGCTTTACAAACTGGATGACGTCATCTCTACTCACCAACATGCTTCGCGAAATGAGTGAAAACCGCGAGTTTCCCGCCAGGGTGGAGGGACGCCTTGAGGGAGAGCAGATTCAGTACAGAGCGCAATTCGTTCCATTTTTGCCGAAAATGGACTACTTCGAGTCAAGGTGGGGAATGTCTCAGGACTGGTACGAGGCGTATTCCAAGCAGCTCATAGGCCACGGATTTCACGAATACTCACGTACGGTATTCCACGACATAGCCGGCAACTTCCTGTATCAAGTCACCTGGGTGTTGATCGGTCCGAAGCCCGGTCCGACTAGAAAGGTATCGAACGCAATTTGACGGCATTGGCGTCGGCGTCGGCGAAGCATCCCTGGGTGACGGCTCTGGCGCCAAATCCGAACTCCCAGGATTCAACGATTCTGGTCGGTCGGCGACGGTCTGATTCGCCTGGCATACGTCGTCCCCCTCGAGTGTGGTTGATGCGCTCCAACGCGCTATACTCTCACGGGGCACGAAACTCAGAAGAACGGGAGCCTTGGATGCGCGGCGCGTTCAATTTGTTAATGCGAATCGTGAGCAGCCTCATCGGACTTGTGATGGTCGCGGTGGGGATCGTCTGGATCCTGCAGGGGCTCGATCTCGCCTTCCGCGTGGGATTCATGGTTGGGCAGCGGCTCTGGGTGCTCTACGGTGCGATCCTTGCCCTCGTCGGCATTGCGCAGGTCGTCTGGAGTAACACGCGGCAGGTGAGGCCGGTCTGATGGAAGGGCCGACTCCCTCACCCGACCAGTGGGCCCGTCCTCAGATACGAACGTCGGCTTTGAGTAAGGCTACTCGAGTGGGCTGAGTGGCAGGTTGTGGCCGACAGTGCCCCTGTCGCGAAGGTGAACCGGTCCAGTGTAGTGAGTACTTCGTGCGCTTGAGAGAGCTACCGAGACGTAGCCAACTGCGGGACCAGTCGCACTCCGAGCACGCGCATCGCTTTGACGATGGTATCGAAGCTTGGATTCCCATCTTTCGAGAGTGCTTTATAGAGCCCGGCGCGCGTCATGCCGGTCTCGCTGGCTAGCTTCGTCATTCCGCCGTGTGCTCGCGCGGCGATGCCGATGACATGAGCCATGTACGCAGCGTCGTCACCCCCATCCTCGAAGGCTGCAACGAGATACTCGGCCACATCCTCCGGAGTCTTGAGGTAATCGGCAGAATCGTAGCGAGCGAATCTCTCAGCTTTGCTATTTCGAGTTGCCATAGGTCACTTCCCCTTCCTCGGTTTTTGCCGTCGGGCCTCCGAGGCTTGTCGGGCTCTTGCAGCATTCATTTCGATCGCACGTTTGATATCCGCATCCTGAGTGGCCTTTGTCCCGCCGCAGAGCAACAGGAACACAATCCGGTCCGATTGCGCGTAATACACGCGGTATCCCGGACCGTGGTCGACTCGCAGCTCACTCACGCCGGCTCCGACGGGCTTCACATCGCCTGGATTGCCCATGGCGAGTCGGTCGATCCGTGCGGCTATGCGCGCCCGGACGTTCGAATCGCTGAGATTCGTAAGCCACGCGTCGAACGTGGCCGAGCGGCGGATCTCGTACACCGAAGAACTGTATCCTATAGGATACCGACTGTCAACTATGGTATACGGCACACCATCGCCGAATGGCCGTTATCGGGAACCCCGCGCTAGAACCTGGACGTCTGCTCCTGGCCGATAGTACCAGCATCGCTTTGGTTCCATTCTCGAGACAAACAAGCGACAGGAGCTGGTGAGGCCGCTACAGCTTTACCCGTCGAGGCGGGCTCACATTCGTAACGGCCGTCACACTTGCGAGATGCGGGCGGAGTCCAAGCTGCTTGAGCTCGGAAACCATCCTCTGCAGCCGATCGCCGCGCAGTCTGCCACAGCTCAACGCCGCACCGAGGAAAGTCCAATATAGGAGCTGCGCGCGCGTGACCGCGGTCGCTGTTCGCAAAGCCTTACAGCGCGATTTGAAGGATCCGACGATCCGAACCGTTTCGAGAAGCTGCGGCGTGACTTAGCGCCACTGCCGTGGCGCGCCCGCTCGGCGGTAGCCCTTCACGCCTCACCAGTCTTCACTCGCGTACGGAATCTCGACTCCTGGCTGAAGTCTGGCACTGATTACACCCCATGCGCAGGGAGGGTGCTGCGATGGGCGCCCGCAGGTCGGGCCTGCCCGGCGGAGGCATTGGTTGACTACCAATAATTGCTACAGGGTGGGCTGGGCACTGGAGTGGATTAGGCCTCAAGCCGCCCCCGGAATGCTTGAGGATCTCCACGACACGAAGTCGCCCGCGCTGATTGCCAGCGCTGCGAAAGGTCCATCCCTTGACTCAAAGTGCGTCGCTGAAGCGTGCCAAATGATGGTCGGCGTCGCCGAATGTCATATCGATCATCGTGAGGCGCTTGAAGTAGTGGCCGACGTTGAGCTCGTCGACGACACCCATCGCGCCGTGCAGCTGCACGGCCTGCTGGCCGACGAAGCGCGCGGCCTGTCCTATATAGGCCTTCGCGCCCGATATGACGCGGCGGCGTGCCGCGGGTTCGTCGCCGGCGGCCTGGATTGCCGCAATGATGGCCATCGAGCGCGTCTGCTCTGCGGCAATGAACATGTCGGCCATTCGATGTTGCAGCGCCTGGAAGCTGCCGATCACGGTGCCGAACTGCTTGCGGGTTTTCAGATATTTGAGTGTCGCCTCATTGAGCGCGGTCACGATACCCGCGGCTTCGGCGCAGAGTGCGGCGATACCCTGATCGACGGCGCGCTCAATGACGGGAAGGGCTCGCTCGGGTGCACCGATTACGACGCTGTCGTTGACACGCACGTCTTGCAATTGCAAATCCGCGGCTCTGCCGCCGGATTGAGTGGGATAGGCTTGCAGCGTCAATCCCGGCGCATCACTTTGCACCAGAAACAGGGAGATGCCCTGGGCGTCGGTCCGATTGCCGCTGCTGCGCGCCGAGACCAGAAAATAATCGGCCGATGGGGCATCGAGCACGACCGACTTGTGGCCGGTCAGCCGCCAGCCTTTGGCGTCATGGACCGCCGTCGAGGCAACGTGCGCGAGATCATAGCGTCCGGCCGCCTCGTAGGCGGCGAGAGCGATCTTGAGCTCTCCCGCGGCGATCTGCGGCAGCAGCGCCTGCTTAATCCCGCGGGCTGCGGCATCGCGAATCAGTCCCCCGCAGAGCACGACCGTCGTCAGGTAAGGCTCCAGCAGCAGTCCCTGGCCGACCAGTTCCATGGCGGCCATGATGTCGACACCGCTACCGCCGAGGCCGCCGAATTCCTCGGGATAGGGCAGGCCGAGCAGGCCGAGCTCGGCATACTGGGCCCAGGCTTCTGCGGAATGGCCGAGCGGTGAGCGCGCGAGCGAGCGGCGCCGCTCGAAATCGTAATCTTTGGCGATGAAACGCCGCAGCGTCTCCTGCAGCGCCAGTTGTTCTTCCGTCAGTCGGAAATCCATGGCAGTCCTCTTTAGAGACCGAGGATTAGTTTGGAGATGATGTTCTTTTGGATCTCGGTCGAGCCCGCGTAGATCGTGCTCTTTCGATAGTTGAAATATTGGCCCGCGAGCGCCGGCGCGAAGGTGGCATAGTGATCCGCGAGCAGCGGCGGCGGAACCCACTCCACCTCGAGCGCCTCGTGCAAGTACGGCAGGGCATCGTGTCCGAGCGTGTGCATTTGAAGCTCCGTGAGGTGCTGGATGATCTCCGATGCCTTGATTTTGAGGAGCGAGACCTCGGGCCCCGGAGCGCGGGATTGCGACGAGACCGCCGAAAGTACGCGCAGGTTCGTGATCTCGAGCGCCATGAGCTCGAGCTCGACCCGAGCGATGCGATCGCGGAAGCGGGAGTCTTCGATCAGCGGTCGGCCGTTCTGGAGTTGGCGAGTCGCAATTTCCTTGAGCCGCTTCAATGCGCGTTTGCAGTGGCCGACGCCGACGTTGTTGCTGCGTTCGTGCGAGAGCAGGAATTTTGCGTAAGTCCAGCCCTTGTTCTCCTCGCCGACCAGGTTTTCAACCGGCACCTGCACGTTGTCGAGGAAAATATCGTTGATTTCATGTTCACCATCGATCGTGATGATGGGGCGCACGGTGACGCCCGGCGATTTCATATCGATCAACAGGAACGAAATGCCTTGCTGTGGCCGCGTGTCGCTGCTCGTGCGCACGAGGCAGAAGATCCAATCGGCGAACTGGCCGAGTGTGTTCCAGGTCTTTTGGCCGTTGACGAGGTAATGAGCGCCCTTGCGCACCGCGCTCGTGCGCAGCGATGCGAGATCGGACCCCGAACCGGGCTCCGAATACCCCTGGCACCACCAGTCCTCGCCGGAAATGATGCGCGGCAGAAAGTAGTTCTGTTGCACGGCGGTTGCGAAGCTCATGAGCACCGGGGCGACCATGCGCAACCCGAAGGGGATCTGTAGTGGCGCCCCCGCCGCCGCACTCTCCTCGTCGAAGATGTGCTGCTCGACGACGCTCCAATCGGCACCGCCGTAGCGCCGCGGCCACATGCCCGCACCCCAGCCGCGGCGGTAGAGGATCTTCTGCCAGCGCACGAAGTCGTCTTTGTGCATTCGCCCTCCCAAACGCACTGTGGAGCGGATGTCGGCCGGAAGTTCGGCTTCGAGGAACGCGCGGACGTGGGTGCGAAAGGATTCTTCTTCGGGGGTGTAGTTGAGATCCATGAGGGTTTTCTCATTCAGTGATGACGACGATCTTGCCACGGCAGCGCGCGCACCGAGCCGCGCGAGCGCAGCCGTTCCCCGGGGCCTCGGGACCGCCCGCCGGCGGCTGAGCCGCGCCGTTATGGTGAGCCACCGCGTTCGGTCGCAGGCTTTAGCCAGCAGCCTTCGCAGTAGGTGATGCCGGCATAGCATTAGTCCGGCTTTCCCTGGCGCGAAGCTCCCCCTAGAACCTCACGCGGATGGTAGCGCCGAAGGTGCGCGGGTCGCCCACGAACGAATCGATCTGATTATTGAAGCCCGGGACGGCGAGGCCCTGGAAGGGCGCATCGAAGGCGACCTGGAAGTAGCCCTTGTCGGCGAGGTTCTGGCCCCAGATCTCGAAGACCCACCTTCCATCGGGGGGGCCGATGCCGATACGCGCATCCAAAATTCCATAGCTTCCTTGAAGCTTGATCGGGTCCAGATCGGAGCCCGTGTTGTAGGAGGAGCTGTACTTCTCATCGGCGGTCATCCGCAGCGTCAGTGATGACGACAGCGGCACCTCATAAGCTGCCGAGACCACCCCCGACCACAGAGGCGAGAACGACAGCCGGCTGTCCAGGCGATTCGTGGCAAACAGATACAGCGAGTCCCCGAAGTTCGTGACCAATGTGTCCGCGTAGACCAGGCCGCCGGAGATGCTCAGTCCGGACAGCGGCGTGAGCCAGTCGAGCTGTAGTTCTGCGCCTTTGGAGCTCACGTCCGGGAGCGAGCTGACGACGAACACAATTCCGGTAAAGGTGTTCAGCTGAAAATCGTGGTACTGCTGATCGAACACGTCTGCATTGAGGCGCACGGTTCTCTGGGCGAGCTCGCTTTTCACGCCAATCTCGAAGGAATTGACCGTCTCCCGCGGGAACTCGGTATTGAGGATCGGCGCCAGCGGATCGGCAGCGGCCGGATTGGTCACCCGCGCCAGATTGAAGCCGCCTGCCTTCGTGCCATTGCCCCAGGAGGCGTACCCCATCACATCGTCCGTGAAGTGATAGTCCAGTTTGACCGTAGCGTTGAGATTGTTCTCGCTGAGGGACTGACCGTGCGTGATCCCGGCGAAGAACGGATTGAACGGCGTCGCGCAGCCGTATCCAAACAGCAGCAGCTGGCTGTAGGAAAGCGCAGCTGACGGCGGGGGCGCACTCAGTAGCTGTCCGCAGGCTGAACCGCCGTCCGGGCTGTTGTAGTTGGCTGTATCGTCCTTCGCTTCATGCGTGTAACGCAAGCCGGCCGTGAGATCCAGATTCTCGATCAGAGTATAGGTTTCGTTGGTGAAGAAGGCATAGCTCTTCTCGGTCTGCTGGTAGGAGTCTGCCTGCCCTGAAACGCCGGGGATGAACGTTTGTCCGGGTAAGTTGCCGGTGAGTTCCGGCAACAGCAGGAAATTTGGCGGGTTGACGCCCGCGGCTGCTGACGCCGTCGCGCCCAAGTACAGGTCTAATTGATTGTCGGCGAGAATGGTCGAGGTGTTGTTCAGAAGCTCTTTGTCGGCGAAACCACCGATCAGCCAGTTCAGCCGGCCGCTCTTGCCTGCGAGCCGCAACTCCTGGCTCATCTGCTTGAAGTCCGTCACATTGCCGTTGGCCGGCTCCTCCACGAGGGCGGCGTCGGAGTAATCCGGATCATTGCCGGCGGCGACGGTGTTGTCGCGCCATGCGCTGATCGAGGTCAGATGGGCGCCCCCGAGATTCCAGTCGAGCTGGGCGGAGAATCCGCGGTCCCAGATCTGCTGTGAAAGCGGATAGTTCGAAAACGACTGCCGGTTGAAGGGGTTCGTGGGCGTGTCCGGGAAAGCCGCCTGTCCGGGCGTACCCCCGAGCCGGGGGTTGGTCCCCAGTGCGGTGATGATCCCGGCAAAAGGACCGGGATACACGGGAGTGGCCTGGCAGCACACCTCATTACGGCGCGAGAAGTCGCCGATGAGCAGCACACTGACATCGCTGCTGGGGGTGATCAGGTACTGTCCGCGCACCGTGTAGAGGTTGCGGTTATCGACCGCATCGTGGAGGTTGCCCGTTCCCGTCTCGACGTTCATGAAGCCGTCGCGCTTCTCGTATTCGGCATAGAGACGAAAAGCAGAGGAATCGCCGATCGGGCCGGTGATCGACCCCGAGATCTCCCGGTCGCCGAAATTTCCGCCCGTGATCTCGCCGGTCACCCCGAAGGTTGTCGAGGGGCGCTGGGTCACGATGTTGATGATACCGGCATCGTTGTTCTTGCCGAACAGCTCCCCCTGTGGGCCTTCGAGGACCTCGATGCTTGCGATGTCCCCGATATCGCCGAAACCGACGCCGTTGCGCGGCCGATAGACCCCATCGATCACCACACCGACGGAGGATTCCAGGCCCACGTTGTCACCGACCGTGCCGATCCCGCGAATGCGCGCGGTAGTCGAGTTCTCCGAGGTGGTCGAAGTCACGGTGAGGCCCGGGGTGAGCTCGGTCAGGTTCTTGATATTGGTGACGCCCGCGTCCTGCAGCTGCGGCCCGGAGAGCGCGATCACCGCGATCGGGACGTCCTGCTCGTTCTGTGCGCGCTTCTGCGCGGTCACGATCACTTCCTGGAGGATGGCGCTGCTTGCCGTTGTTTCGCTCGCGTTCGCCGCGCGGCTGACGTTGCTCCCGGAGTCGAACACGGCTGCCAGGGCGAGCGCCGGCACTATCATTTTGAAAGTAAACCGGTTTGACTTGTTTTCTACGACGAAGGCCCACGTGGCGAGCATAGATGTCCCCCTCATTTTCGCGCGGGCACCGCGACGACCGCGGCGCCTTTCCGCAAAATGCCGGGAGAAAGCTTACGGAAAGGCCTTCGCCTTGGAGGCACTCAAGGCGCCGAATTGTTGACTCTGGATGCCAAAAGAGACTGAGGTGAGGCCGTTATGCGAGGACAAGCTCCCGGATGGCGTGTCGCGAGATCTCGGCCAGATGACACAGACATCGCGTCGAGCCGGGTGGCCGCTGTAAAGCATTCGGTGTCAATTCGGGTGGTTACTTCACCCTCGGCGAGTGGTGCGTCCTTACTGCCGCTCCCATCCAGTTTCCTCTCCCCTCAGAAGAACCGGTAGTTCACGCCTAGTCGAACCAGATTCTCGCGCAGGGCTGCGCTGTAGTGAAATGTGTTTTCGGGCGACGGGCCGTAGGTGCTAGTCAAGTTAGCGCTACTACCCGACACTGTTCCCAGATTCACCAGAAGATAGTCGGCCGTGATCTCCCAATGAGCCGCAAGTCTCGCCTCGATTCCGCCGCCTACTGCATAGCCGATGACCGTGTGTGAGATCGAGCCCGAGGCCATGGCGTAACTGTTATCGTCCGTAAAGGCGAAACTGGCGCGTATGTCCGATACGGCCAACCCACCCGAGAGAAAGAAGAGCAGACCGGCATGGGCGATGCCGATGCGGGGGCGCACCGTGGCCAACCAATTTGAGCGAATCCCCTCGGACATCGAGAACCCCGTGGGCGCGCAGCACGGGTAAATGGCCGAGGCGGTGGACTGTCGCGAAAGATCCAGGTATCCGAAGTCGGACTCGAGACCAGCGACCCATGGACCCCGCTGCAATGTATAACCCGTCAGCAGGACGTCCATGGGACCTCCGGCGTGAGTCCGTTGCCGACCGGCGCTATCGATGACAGGGATGCTCGAGGCGTCAAGGTAGCTGTCGGCGGAGCCCAACGCAACCGTGGTGCGCAAAGGGGACCTCGCCCACACACCACCGAGACTGCCACCGACGTAGAATCCATTCCAGGCGTCGTATGTCGCATCGGTCGATGGTGCTTCATTGCTCGCGAGAAGGCTGCCGTCCTGAGCTGCTGCAAGCGCCGATCCGGCAACGGCGGCAAAAATGACGAGTAGGACGACATAGCCCTTCGAACAAGGGCATGCAAGTCGATGCCGCAGCAATGGCCCAGTAGCGCTCACGCCAAGCGTCGCTTAACGCGAATATTCGAGCATGTGTCCAATTGCTCGACCAGTCTGTCTAGGGTGGACTACCCTCGTTACTTGACCGTATCACACTCCCATGGCCGCTGACCAGTTTCGTCCAGTTTGTGCATTTCGACTAGGTCTCAGCCCTGCGATCGGGATACTGCCGTGCATGCCATCCAGTCGGCGATAGTCCCGTCCAGCGCCGGAACGCGCGGGAAAAGCCCGCGGTAGAGGAATAGCCCAGCAGATAAGCCGCGGCGTCGATGCTGCCGTGAGGTTTGCCGAGGTAGGCAAGCGCCCACTCGCGCCGGGTATCGTCGAGCATGTCTTTGTACGTTTTGCCGCTATCGCCGAGTTTCTGGCGCAGCGCGCGAACGCTCAAATTAAGAAGCGTCGCTACGGCACGTTCCGACGACTCGTCATACGGCAGTCGTTGCATCAACACATCGCGAACACGTACCGGGATGTCCGCTTGGTCGGCATGCCGCAGGTAGCGGAGCGCCAACTGATCTTGCCGGCGTGCCAGCGCCGGATTCGCCCCGTCGAGGCGCCGCTCGATACTCTCGGCGTCGAGCACCAAGCGGGTCTGCGAGGCGTTGAATCTCATCGGCGAGCGCAGGATCATCGCATAGTCATCGAGATTTGCCGGTGGTGACCGGCTCAGTTCGATTCGTATGGGCGCAAAATCCCGCCCAATCAGCGAGCGGCACATTCTCACGTACGTTGCCACCAGACAATCCACCGATGCATCGGGGACGTCGGTCGTAGGTTTAATGACGAAGATGTACTCCTTCCGGCGCCTGACAAACTCATACTCTACGGCGTCGCTCAGGGCGAAACTATAACGATGCACTCGTTCGAACGCCTCCATGAGCGTGGAACTGGCGGCGATCGCGCCGCTGACCGAGTGGAACGTCGTAGCATTGACATAGCTCCCCGCTTTGACCCCGAATGCGGGGTCCCCCGTCGCCTCGAGTGCGCTCTCCCACAGCTGAATCGAAAGTTCCAGGGAGCATTGCAGGGTGGGGTGATCCAGCGCTTTGAGGTCTAGACCCGCGTGCGCGAGATGTGGCCGGCTATCGCAGCCGGCGGAGTCCATCGCGCAGCAGATAGCTTTAACCCACCCTCCCGGGGTCGTTCTGCCGCGCGGAAGTAAATCGCCATGCCCACTCAAGTCCATCATTACGCCGGAATCTTCAGTTCCTTGGCTCTGCTCTTTCATGCGAGTTCATTTCGTTCCTTACCCGGCTGATCCGTTCGTAGACTACTTTGCGCATGCGATTGACGGCGCCTAACGGTCGGTGTTCCTCCACAGCGTGCCAGACATTGAAGGAAAGCGTCTCGCCGAGCTTTTTGAGCTCTGGAGTATCAAACTGTTGAGCGGGTATGCGGATGGTCGCCACCTCCCAAAAGGGCGCGACCTCTTCCTTCCACTCGGTCATCGTGTCCTCGACGCTCAGGTCCTGAGATGTTCTTGGCTGCACGAGAAATTTCAGAGTTACGTCCCCCGTGCGAAGCGTTGCCTTCATCGCCTCCGTCAGAAAATCATGTCCTGGGTCCGCCGGCAGCGGATCCGTATGATCCGATGCCGGCTTGACGGACCACTTGACGGCCAACCGCTCCGGTCCGGTCCCAAGGCGGAAAGCCGAGGCGGAAAAGTACTGAACTTGCAGGGGATTGGAAATCTTTCCGCTGTTGAGCTCCTTGAAAAGATGAGTCCCCTTGAGCCCGAGATTGAGTGGAATGGTCAGCTTCGTGAGCAAATTGCCGGTCGCCTTCTGTATCAACGTTAAATAGGTTCGCGGGTCGCTGGTAAAGAACACGGGGTGATTGATCATCACGAAATCCTGGGTAGTTGCATCACGGTCAGTTTCCAGGATCTTCCGCCCCGGAACTCCCAGCAGCTTGATCGCAAGACCCCGACCGTCGTCATGTCCATCCGCGAATTGCCTGGGATCTCCCGATCCGTTCGAAAAGCGAAGGTAGGCCTGATAGACCTTCCCCGGAATGAAGACACCCATTGCCAAATGCGTGGGTATCGATTCGTTCACCCGAAATTCGCCCCTGAGGCAGCCCGTGGCCTTGGCATGCACGTCGCGACGGGCAGAGCCGGGCTGATATTGCGCGCGAATACCCGATTCGATGTGATCCGCAATTTGAGAGGTGATCGCCTCCTCGTCCGGATGCAACCTTTCCCCCAATGCTTCGTCCACGCCGGGATAATTCACTCTGTTGTTCATTGGGACCCCTCGGGTGCGGCCAGCCGTGTCTGTTTCGAGCATAGTCAAATTTGCAAGCAATACTCGCAGATGATCCTGGAATCCGGCAAATCTGAAATATATTTAGCGGATTCTGCAACGTCGCGTTCCCTATGCTGATGGCGCGCCGCAAAGTCACCCCTGCGAATTTGTCCTGTCTAGAAAAGAGTGGCTGTTAATCGAAATTCCTGCGCGTTCGCCACCTCCTATACTCATGAGCACAGCAAACCATGAGGCTTGGTCGCATTGCGAAATATCATACCTATGGGAGGCAAGAGGCATGGCAATCGCAAACGCACATTCCAACTCGATTTCAGTACCGGACATCACCCGCAGATTGAGGAACAACACGCTGCGAATGCCGCGCACGCTCCGGACGGACCGCCTATACCCCGTGTTTCAACCGATCGTCCGGCTCCCCGGGCATTCCATTGCATCCTTTGAAGTATTGGCTCGATGGGATGACGAGAAGTTGGGTAAGGTTCCTCCGGTATGCTTCATTCCCCTCATCGAGAAGGCCGGCCTGATCGCGGATTTTACCTCGCACATCATCCGATCGGCCTGCGCCAAGGCTCGGGATTGGAGCGGTGAATTCCGGCTCGCGTTCAATATTTCACCCCTTCAATTCCAGGGCGAAAGACTTCCCGAACAAATACAAGAGGCGGTAAGCGAGTCGGGTTTTCCACTCTCGCGGGTGCAGCTGGAGATCACCGAAAGTGCCGTAATAGCGGATGTTGATTCTGCCCGGAAATCCATTGAACGATTGAAGGTGCTCGGCGTTCAAGTCATCCTCGACGACTTCGGCACCGGATTTTCGAGCCTGACCCGACTGCAGTCGCTTCCCTTCGACAAGATCAAGATCGATGGCAGCTTCGTCAGATCGATGGGAACGTCGCGGGAGAGCCGAAAAATCGTTAGCGCAATCATCGGCCTCGGACAAAGCCTGGGAATGCCCATCGTCGCCGAGGGTGTGGAAACGCATACTCAGCTGCGCATGTTGCTGCATCTCGGCTGCACCTACGGACAGGGCTACCTGTTCAGTAAGCCGTTGCACGACGAGGCCGTGCCGGCCTTGATCCGCAAGTGGGGAGAACAGGCGGAGGATCCTTCTCCTCTGGACCTTTCATGCAATCAGCGGCTCGCGCAATTGAGCGCCATTTATACGAGCGCGCCCGTTGCCCTCTGCTTCGTGGACCGCAATCGGCGTGTCGTCAGCGCCAACAGGCGCTATGCGCAGATGTTCGAAATGGATCTGGAGGAGATCACCGGTCGGCGCATCGAGGAAGTCATTCCGCAGGGTGATGCCGGCGTAGCCGCGGACCTGGCTGGCGCCGTCGCCGGCGAATCTTCGACGCCTCGCGAGTGGCTCATGCCGGATCGCCGCCATGTCGGATTGGCCACGATCGCGACGGCTCGGGATGAGAACAACGAGATCGTCGGACTTCTGGTGACGTTGATCGATATCACCGACTACGAGCGTGAAAGGTAGTCGTAGCGCGTCACGCGTTCAGCCGCCTGTATTCGCTGGGCGCGAAGCCCGACGCGGCCCGAAATGCCGTGGAGAAGGCGGCGAGACTGCGGAATGCGGAGCGGCGCGCCACTTCCTGGATGGGCAAGTCTGTCTCGCTCAGCAAACGCCGCGCCTCGCTCAGACGATAATCGGCAATCCAGCGGTGCAGGCTCACGCCTTTTTCCTGTCGGACGACACGGGACAGGTGTCTTACGCTGATCCCGAGCAGCATGGCGAGATCGTGCAAAGAGAGATCCTCGGACAGATGCTCGCGAATGTAGTCGTCCAACCGACGCATCTGCCAGGGCGCCAAGCCACCCCGGTGCTCTCGGTCCAACCGCCGCGATCCATAGTATCGGGCGATTTCCACAACCACCGCGATGGCGGTTGCCTCCGCGAACACCGAATTGCAGAATCCCGGCTCAATGGCTTCCCGGAAGGCGGCACGCCCATGCTGCAGCAGCCGCTCCGAGTCGATCGAATGTAAAAGGTCGACATCTTTCAGTTGCAAGCCGGTCTCGGTCATCGCGAGCGACCGGAGGAAGGCCGATCCGAGCATACACCAAACTGTGGTGTATCGACCTTTACCGCATACGTCCACCGTGACACCCGGCCCGCAGTAGCCCAGCGGCCCGCACGAGCGAAGTGGGCGTCCGGCCACGCTGACGGCGACATCCCTCGGCATGCGCATGGAGTATCGAAACAAGGCAGTGTCCGGATCCGTGACCAGATGGTTCTCGGATTTCCCGTCGTGCAGGCTATGTGTCGCCGCGAATCGGACGCCCCGCGGCGACTCGATGTGGCCCAAATTGCCGACACGGAAATCTGTGGCCGCCCCCAACAGGTCGATGCGACGAACGGATGGGGATTTGGCGAGTGATTCCATGAGTCAACCGTCGGCTCAGTGCGTGGCGATGCATCGGTAGTGTACTGTACTCACCGAAGCGACGGCTGCCAATGCGCGGCGGCGGGAAACCCGGTGGAAGCGGCCGGATCTGACAAACACTCAGAGGATCATGGAATGCGCATCGCGCCGGAGAATCTCACGGTGCGCGTTGCGACCACGCGACGGGAGCTCTCGTTGGCGTCGAGAGGCAACAGGTTGGCGCGTGTGGCGCTCCATGACCAGCCTTTGTCCGTAAGCTTCGATGAGCGTTTGCAGGGTGGAGGGTGTCACCTGTCCCGGTGCGCGTCACGGCGGGGCTGACCGGCGTTGCGCCGGACCTCGACACCCAAGTCCCGCGCGAACCCGGATTGTAGGCCGGCATGCATGGTAAGCGGAAACCTCAGTGTGGCTGATCGAATATGTCGCCGTTCAACCGCGCGATCCTCGAACCTTCGAAACCACGTTGCCGATCAAACGCTGAGGCGTGATGAGTAAACTAGTCTGCGAAATAACGCATGGTGTCGCGGTACTGAAATTCGCCAATCCTCCAGTCAACAGCTTCGGTCTTGAAATGCGCAGGCTCCTATGGTCGGCCTTGGCACACGCCGAGGCGGACGCGGCCGTTGGAGCCATCATCCTGATCGGCTCCGGGAAAGGATTCTCCGGCGGCGCCGACATTCGTGAATTCGGCACCTCTCAGGCGAATGCCGAGCCGAATCTCACGACGCTGTTGCAGGGCATCGAGCAGTGCGCAAAACCTGTCATTGCGGCGATCGAAGGCATCTGCGTGGGCGGCGGTCTGGAAATGGCCCTCGCCTGTCACTATCGAGTGGCGGTACCGAATGCCCAGATTGCGCTGCCGGAGGTCAAACTTGGCCTCGTGCCCGGCGCGGGCGGAACGCAGCGTCTGCCACGCGTCATCGGTATCGAGGCCGCCTTGAATATGATCGTATCGGGCGTCACCGTGCTTGCGGAAAAGCTGCGCGGCACATCATTGTTCGATGTACTTGCGGAAGGGGATCTCCTGACCTCGGCATTGGACTTCGCGTGGAACCTCATTGCCGAGAAACGCGGCACCAGCCGGGTGCGGGACCGGAGCCCGTGCATGCCGAACGCCGAGGCATATTTCCAATTCGCACGAAATACGATCAAGGCAGCTGCCGGCCCGTATCCTGCGCCGATGGCCTGTGTCGAGGCCGTCGCGGCGGCGGTGCGGGAGCCGTTTGACCAGGGAATGAAGCGCGAGCGCGAATTGTTCACCCAGTTGATGTTCACGCCGGAATCGGTCGCTCTGCGGCACATCTTTCAAGCCGAGCGAGCCGCCTCGCACATCGGCGATGTTCCGGAGTCCACGCCCACCCGCCCGATCAACAAGGTAGGCGTCATCGGCGCGGGCACCATGGGCGGGGGCATCACCATGACCTTGATCAATGCGGGATTGCAGGTCGTGCTCGTGGAAGCGACCCAGGACGCACTCGACCGGGGGCTCGCCAACATCCGTCTAAACTATCAGAGTGCGTTGCGCAGGCGCACTCTCGATGAGGTGAGCCTTGAAAAGCGCCTCGCCCTGATACGCCCCACGCTGAGCTACGACCCCTTGCGCGATGTAGACTTGGTCGATCGAGGCGGTATTCGAAGGCATGGACGTCAAGCGGGAGGTATTCGAGAAATTGGACGCCATCGTGAAGCCGGGTGCGCTTCTCGCCTCCAATACCTCCACCTTGAATCTCGATGGCATCGCGAAATCCACGCGCCGGCCAGAAGACGTGATCGGACTACACTTCTTCAGCCCTGCCAATGTGATGCGTCTTCTCGAGGTGGTGCGGGGCGCACAAACTTCGAAGGAGGTGCTGGCGACGGCCATGCGCTTGGCCAAGAAGCTCGGCAAGGTGGCCGTCGTTTCCGGCGTTTGCGACGGCTTCATCGGCAACCGCATGGTGGCGCGGTACAGTCAGGCGGCCGACGAGCTACTCCTGGCGGGAGCACAGCCGCAGCAAATCGACGCGGCGCTGCAAAAATTCGGTATGGCGATGGGCCCCTTTCGGATGATCGACCTGGCCGGTCTCGACATCGGTTGGGCGATACGCAAGCGTCGGGCGGCCGAATCACCAGATCTGGATTCCTCCAATCCGGCCGACGTGCTGTGTGAGGCGGGCCGCTTCGGTCAGAAGACCGGAGCAGGGTGGTATCGCTATGAGGCGGGCTCCCGCAACGCGATCCCAGACCCGGAGGTGAACGCGATCGTGGAAAAATTCCGCAGGCAACGAGGCCTCGCCGCGCGCGCGGTAAGCGACGCAGAGATCGTGGAACGCTGCATCTATGCGCTCGTCAACGAGGGCGCCCGTATCGTCGATGAAGGAATTGCACAGCGCAGTTCCGACGTCGATATCGTCTATCTGAACGGATATGGCTTTCCGGCCTACCGAGGCGGACCCATGTTCTACGCGGAGCAGATGGGCTTGAGCGAGGTCGCGCGCGTCTTGCGGCGCATCGCCTCCTCTCCCGGGGCCGACGTGGCATTCTGGACCCCAGCACCCTTGCTGGCCCGTCTCTCCCTGGAGGGTAAGACATTCACCGAATTCAGAAGGTCGCCGTCGTGACAGAAGCCGTCATCGTTTCTACGGCGCGCACCGCGCTCGGCAAGAGCTGGAAAGGCGCATTCAATATGACCTACGGCGCCACCCTCGGCGCCCATGCCGTACGGCATGCAGTCGCGCGCGCTGTAATTGATCCGGCCGAAGTCGAGGATGTGATCATGGGCTCGACCTTCGGCGAGGGCACCACTGGCGGCAACGTCGCGCGGGCGATCGCGCTGCGCGCCGGCCTCCCGGTGACCACTGCCGGCTTGAGCATCAATCGCTTCTGCAGCTCGGGACTGCAGGCCATTGCGCTCGCCGCGCAGCGCATCATGACGGAGGGGGCATCGGTCATGGTTGCGGGCGGCCTCGAAAGCATTTCGTGCGTGCAGAACGAAGCCAATGTGCACATGCGAGCGGACCCGTGGATTCTCGAGCACAAGCCGACGCTCTACTGGTCCATGCTGCAGACCGCCGAGACGGTGGCCAAGCGCTACCAAATCTCCAAGCAGGCGCAGGACGAGTACGGGGTGCGCAGCCAACTCCGCGCGGCCACCGCGCAGGCCGCGGGTAAGTTCAACGACGAGATTGTGCCGATGAAAACCGTCATGGGCGTGCTCGACCAGACGACCGGCGCCGTTGTCACGCGCGAGGTGACCATCGACCGGGACGAAGGCGTCCGCGCCGACACGACCCTCGAGGCTATTGCCAAGATCCGGCCCGCGATGCCGGACGGCGTCATAACGGCGGGTAACGCCAGCCAATTCTCGGACGGCAGCAGCGCTTGTGTGGTGATGGATTCCACGCTTGCCGAACGGCGTGGCCTCAAACCCTTGGGTATCTTTCGCGGTTTCGCGGTCGCCGGCTGCGAACCCGACGAAATGGGCGTGGGGCCGATCCATGCCGTCCCGCGGCTGTTGAAACGCGCCGGTTATACCGTCAGTGACATCGATCTGTGGGAATTGAACGAGGCGTTCGCCTGTCAGGTGCTGTATTGCCGCGATCGGCTGGGCATCGCGGATGAGCGACTAAACGTCAACGGTGGCGCGATTGCCGTAGGTCATCCGTACGGTGTCAGCGGCGCCCGCCTCGTCGGTCATGCGCTCATCGAAGGCAGGCGTCGTGGCGCCAGGCTGGTGGTGGTGACCATGTGCATCGGCGGCGGCCAAGGCGCGGCCGGCCTGTTTGAGGTGGTGTAGGGCGCCGCCGCGAGTTCCGGGACATTCCATGTCGGATCAACATTTCAGGTTCTGGCCGGACCACGCGATGCATCACCTTGACGCGCCGGCCACCAATGTATTTTACAACCTCGAAGTGTCGGCACGACGCCATCCGGAAAAGCCGAGCCTCGTGTTTTACGACACGCCAATCACCTTTACCGAGGTCTTCGAAGACGCCCAACGCGTCGCCGGCTATCTATACCATCGATGCGGAATCCGCAGGGGCGATCGCGTGCTGCTGTTCATGCAGAACAGCCCGCAATTCGTGGCTGCCTATTATGGAATCCTGCGCGCCGATGCCGTCGTGGTGCCGCTCAATCCCATGCAGCTCACTCAGGAAGTTTTGCGGCATGCCAGGGACGCGGGGGCCCATACCGTCATCGTGACGCAGGAACTGTACTCGCGTATCGAGCCGCTGATGCAAAGCGGCGATCTCAGGCACGCGATCATCGCCACCTACTCCGACTACTTGAGATACCCCACGGATCTTGTGGTGCCCGAGTTCATCGCGGCGCCTCGCATGGATATTTCACGACCCGGCGCGATGCTGTGGTGCGATGTGCTGAGGAGTGAGCTATCGCCGGGACCGCTTACGTCGGGACCCGATGATCTCTGTGTCATGCCGTATACCTCCGGCACCACGGGGGAGCCCAAAGGCTGTATCCATACCCACCGCACCACAATGCATACGCTCGTGGGCAGCATGCACTGGTTCGCGCTTCAGCCGGAAATGACGTTGCTGGCCGTGGCGCCATTCTTTCATGTGACCGGGATGCAGGGCGGCATGAACGGTCCGCTGTACAACGGCAACACCGTGGTTTTGTTGCCGCGCTGGAACCGTGTCGTCGCCGCAGAGTGCATACAACGGTATCGGGTCGCCAGCTGGACTGCCGTGCCGACGATGATTCAGGATTTTTTCGCGAATCCGGATATCGAGCGCTACGACCTCTCCTCGATTCGAATACTGAGTGGTGGCGGGGCGGCGATGCCGGCCGTCGTCGCCCAGCGGCTCAAGAATCGCGGCATCATCTACTGCGAAGGCTACGGATTGACCGAGACCATGGCGGCCACGCACATCAATCCGCCTGGGCGGCCGAAGCCGCAGTGTCTCGGCATCCCGATTTACGGGGTCGACGCGCGCGTGATCGACCCGCTCACGCTGGGCGAGCTGCCCGCCGGCGCGGTCGGTGAAATAGTCACGCACGGTCCACAGGTATTCTTGGGCTACTGGAGCAAATTCGAAGATACCGCTCGGGCGTTTGTCGAAATCGAGGGCAAGCGATTTCTCCGTACCGGGGATCTGGGAAGAATTGATGAAGACGGCTATTTCTTCATGGTCGATCGCTTGAAACGAATGATCAACGCCTCGGGATTCAAGGTGTGGCCGAGCGAGATTGAATCGCTGATGTATCAGCATCCGGCTGTTCTCGAAGCCTGCGTCATCGCAGCGAGCGACGCCCACCGAGGCGAGACCGTGAAGGCCCTGGTGGTGCTGCGCCCCGAATGGCGCGGGCGGCTGGACGACGAGACCCTAATCGAGTGGTGCCGCGGAGTCATGGCGGCGTACAAGGTGCCGCGGATCATTTCTTTCATTGACGCACTGCCAAAATCCGCCAGTGGGAAGATTCAATGGCGCGAGCTTCAGGCTCGTGAGGCCGCCGCGCTGGCGGAACAGGGGGCGCGACCGTGAAAGTTCGGCCCAGGCGGCGGAAGCTGGGGAACCAGTGGATTTGGGCAGCCGCGTCGAACGGCTCCGTGATGAACGTTCCCGGCGCTCGGCGCATCCGCCTATTTTGACAGCAATAAGTCGGCTTGCAGGGCAGACACGCGGTCTTCCCCCGAAGGACAGCCCCGCGGGAAGCACTCGATGTTGCCGTCGTAGAGCCGGTACGCATTCTTGCCGCTGCGCTTTGCGTGATACATCGCTGCGTCGGCGTATGTGAGTATCGTCTCTGCCGTGGTTCCGTCGATGGGGTAGCGAGCTATGCCCAGGCTCGATGAGATCCGAAGGTTCCTTTCGCCGATCCGATGAGGGGCCGAGAGAACCTCGAGGCAGCGTTGCGCCAGCGCCTCGGCTTCCGCGGAACACTGAATATGCCGAAGCAGAAGCAGGTATTCGTCGCCGCCCGTGCGAGCCACGGTATCGTCGGCACGCGTACTGCCCAAAAGCCTTTGCGACACGGATTGCAGCAAGGAATCGCCCGCGATATGTCCGAGTGTGTCATTGACTTCCTTGAAGCCGTTGAGATCGATTGCGCAAACGGCGAACGCCTCTCCCTCGCGCAATGCTTGCTCCAGCCGTTCAACGAGCAGAGCACGGTTTGCAAGGCCGGTAAGAGCATCGTGCGTCGCCTGCCGTCTCAACTCGAGATTTACGAGCTCGAGCGCCTTGTCGCGCTCCTCGAGCCGCTCCACCGCAGTGCGGAGCCGCCGACGGCGGTCCTGCAAGTGGAGTCGCAACGATCGACCGAGCACTCCGAGCAGCATGCATCGGCCCAAGGTGGCCGAGAAACAGAGCCAAACCAGATACTTTTGCGATTGCGTCGAATCCGGGATCAGCATCTCGAGATGCGCCGCCGATAGCACGATGGCGACGGCGATTGAGACGCCGATCCAGCTACAGACGGATTGCGTTCGCGTCAAGCCGAGACTGCCGAAGCCGAACACGGTAAACAGCAGCGTCAGGAAATAGAATGCCGCCTGCGGCGCAAGCATGGCAAACGCGAGCAGCATTGAGCTCGAGACCGTGAGCTGTAGCATGGGAAAGTGACGATGCCACGAGCTTTTGGGGGAAACGGCGAGGGACAGTCGGTGGAACAGAGCACAAGAAAGCAAACCGGTGATCGTATAAGCGATCGGAACATCGACGTCGACGATGCCCGCGGCTGCAAACCCCGCGAGCAGCACCCCGTCGACGAGATAGCTCAAGGCTGCGGCGGCGAACAATTTCGTTCCGAGCCTGACCTGTGACACGGTTCTGAGTGTGAGCATATCTCCGTCCGCGTGGCCCTGGATCGGCGGTTCGTGACTGTTGCCCAAGGGTGCAATGGTCCATCGTTGCGCGCGCGTCTGCAGAGATCTGGATCAATATTCCGATAGAGGTAACGCTGGCGGGCCGCACTTGCGTCGGATAATCGCGCTGCCATGGCCGTTCTCGAAACAAATGGCCGATGTACGCAATTCCGCCCACCCGCCATTACATATGCTGGTAGCCCGTCGGATGGCGGCGCCATACGAGCTTTCGGGTAGACGCTACTCGGTTAGGAGTTTGACGTTCGGCGGAATTCCAGTTGCTCGCGCAGCTTCTCGCGGTACCGGCCGAGCCAAGTCGGGCTACTCGCGAATATCGGTCACGAGATTCGAACGCCGCTGACCGCGATCATCAACATGTCGCGTCTGGCCTTAAAGCCGGGGGCACCGTCGTGTATAGGCTACAGACGGCTATCGTGGCCGGCGTAACTCGTTGGGAGTATTGCCGGTATGCTGTTTCATTACCGAAGTAAGATGACTCTGGCTGGAGAAGCCCGTCTCTGCGGCGATCGCCGCGATCGTGGAGTCGGTATTCTCAAGCAACCAGCGCGCCCATCTGAGGCGTTCTGTACGGACGTACTGAGCCGGCGTAGTTCTAAAGGCGCGCTTGAACGCGGGTGTGAAACTTTGCGGGCTCATGCACACCATGGAGGCCAATCTCGCGACTGTTATCCTTTTGCCGAGCGAGACATTGACGTGGTGGCGCAGTAGATCGATCTTTGCGGGGCTCAATACACCCCGGGCGCGGCCATGCCGCTTGGATGGCAGCCGGGCTCTCGCTTGTGCCATACGCTCGAAGTGTAAAAACATTCGTGGCGTCATGCCGAGCTGTGCTCGAAAACCATCGTTCAAGACGCGAATTCCGCATCCTACGAAAGTTGCAACCTCTCCAACGCTAACGTTGCGATCGGCATTTTCCACGATGAAGCGCCTGGCTTCGCGCATCAGTCGTTCGCTTACCGCCTCCCGGCGTTCGAATGGGCGGCTGTAATTATGCGGGTGCTTTTCCAGCAGCAGCGTCATGGCATACTCATTGAGACTGCTGATCGATAGGGACGACGGCTGGTCGCTGTCGAAAAGTCTGTTCAGCGACCAGATTACGAGATCCCAGAGGCCCTTCAGTTCGTCCGAGAACGGTGCATGCTCGAACAGCACGGGCTCGTCGAGCGAATGCCCCAAGAGGCGCGCGCACATCGAATTCAACGCTTCGGAGTCGATATGGGTGGAGATGTGCGAAAGGTTGTCTCCGCTCTCCACTCGTGACTCCCCTGCTGCCGAGATGGGCACCGTCTGGCCGGCACGGAACTCGATCAGGTCATTGCCTCTGTGAAACCTGGCGGTTCCGGCAGTGCAAGCGAGGATGAGAAAGGACTTGCGCGGCGTTTCGGGTAGGAAGATAAACGGCGATGAATAGCTGATATTGTACTGGGCGATCTCGCCCAGGTCGGACCCGTAAATGCGGACTCTCGACGGCCGCCCTTTGGGTCCAAGTAATCTGAATCGATTCTCAGCGTAGATCCCGCGTCAGGAACTCCTGAACTTCGTCAGAATCCTGACTGCGGAAGTCCCATACTGACATCTGCAACCCGATGCGGAAATTCAGCATGCCCCGGTGGCATCTTTGCAGGGGCTCAATGGGGTTTAGAGTGCGAGAATCCGGGCGAATGCGCCTTACTCTCGGCGTCGCAATATTGACTTTCGACGCCAAATTGCTACGTTACGCTTGCGGGCTCACCCGCGTTCTGGCCGGCCGGCGCATTAAGGTACATCGAGGAGCGCCGAGCGGTGCGCCGGGGGTCACCAACTCTTGGCCTGCGCTGGGGCTGATCGACGAAGGAAAAAATGAGACCGAGAGCGGCTATGTGGAGTCAGAACTCTGGCGGTGAAGAGGCCGGGCCGATGAGGCGATTCCCGGGAAGCAGAACCACGTTGGGGAGCTGGGTTAAAGTCATCTGCCGTGCATTCGATGCAGCCGGCGGTGACAGCGCGGCGCGACTTGCTCAGGTAGGAGTCGACATCAAGCTTCTGGACGGTCCCACGATGCGCTGCCCGTTAAGTCTGTCATTCCACATGTGGGAATGCGCTCTGGAGCTGACCGGCGATCCGGCTTTCGGTATAAAGGCCGCAAGTTACATAAAGAATACAAGCTTCCACGCGCTTAGCTATAGTATTTCGGCCAGTGCGACGCTCAAGGATGCTTTCGAGCGCTCGCAGCGCTATGGCCGTTTGGTCAGCGATGCCGTGGATTACGAGTTCTCGCGACGCGGGAACGAGTACCGCTTCGTGATTGAGCCCACGACCACCGTTCCCGATGAATCCGTGGACTGTTTGATCGGTGCCTATCTGAGGATGTGCCGTTCGCTGGTGGGACGGGAATATTCCCCGCTGCGGATCGATTTCCGGCGGCGGCGGCCATCCACCATAGACGACTTTCAAGGGATTCTTCGCGCTCCGTTGCAATTCGATGCGCCGCAGACATTGTTGGTGTTCGACGCACAAAGCATCGAGCGCCCTCTCCGGGACGGCAATCCCGAATTGGCGTTACACAACGATACGATCGCCCTGCAGTATCTCTCGCAAATCGAACGGCAGAATATTCAAGCGCGAGTTCGGGACGTACTGAATCAACGCTTGTCGAGCGGTGAGCCATCGCAGGGGGATATCGCGGAGATTCTGAGCATGAGCGTTCGCACGCTGCAGCGGAAGCTGGGCGACTGCGGTATTACCTACCTCGAGATACTCGACGAAACCCGCTATGAGATGGCGCGCGCTTATTTGAGTTCGCGAAGATATAGCATCAGTGACGTGACCCATTTGCTTGGGTTTTCCGCTGAGAGCTGCTTTACGCGGGCATTTCGCCGCTGGACCGGGCAATCGCCATCTGGATGGCGCGCGCGCGGACCCACATTCACGCTCGCGAAGGTCAAGAGCGGCCGGCCATGACGGAGCGGCGATAATCGTAGGTTGCATCGGGCAATTGCGGTCACTCCTGCGAGTCCGGCTTCCCGGGCCCCAACGGGCGGGCGACCGCAAGCCTCGAGTGCGGCGCGGGCGAGCCAAAAGGCCGCGCTGTGCGCCGCTGCAAAGCGAGTCGGTGTGCTGTTCGTTTTCTTGCTGGCATCCGCGATGCTATCTTTGGCGCGGGCGACCAGCCCCTTGAGCGTCTGCCAGTTTGGCGTGCATGGATGCAGGGAAGGGCGCGAACCTTTGGTCAAGTTGTCCAACTGTTCTTTCCTCATGTCTTACCTCGTCGCGCAGAGCGTGGGGGTGCGAGTAGCGTTGCGAGTCGCGACTGATCACCCAATACGAAGACTTTCGGGCTAGTCAAAATGGCCTGCATGGACGACTTCTGCAACGACGCGCGATCCTCCGGTGAGCTTGGATCGAAGTAGAGTACTTGGACGCGACGCCCAAGGCGCTGTTCGACCGGGTAGAGGTGTTCAGTCACGATTGAATAGCCGGCTGTGCCGATCACCAATAGATCGAGATCGCTGTCGGCGCCTTCGCGCCCTTGAGCGACAGAGCCGAAAATAAAGGTGACTTCGATTGCGTCTTCCAGCCCCGCAAGCGCCTCGCGAACGACTGCAGGAATGCCGGCTGTCTTGGCGAGAAATGCCGTTAGCTCGGAAAACACGGGAGACTCTTTGCGGGCTGCCAGAAAACGTTGATTGCCTTCTCGCTGCTCCATGAGGAGACCAGCATCAAGGAGGATTTTCACTTCGCGCGCGACCGCCCCGTCGCCGGTTTTGGCTCGACGTACAAGCTCGTTGAAGGACAGTCGCTGGTCCGGGTTGAGAAACATCTCTCGCAGCACGGCCGAGCGAGTTTTGCCGAGCAGAACGGCATCCAGCATGGTGCTCTCTGAATTGGAGCGAATGCTCTCATTATAGGAGCACTAGCCGTGGTTTCAAGGGCGACAGAGTCCGCCACGATGAAGGACTAGCGATCCACGTCGACCCCAAGCCGTGCATCGGCGTCCGCGAGGGCGACGGTGAAGCGTCGGCAGGGGAGGGTGTAGGCCAGCCATTGAGCCGCGAAAGTGATATTTCCCGGGATGCCGACGCCGTAAGTTTGGTGGAAGGCAACACGGACGGATGCGCCATCGCGAGCATCCGTGCGATCCCGCGTGGTCTGAGACCCTGGCATGCACAGACGCTCCGTGTACGGGAACCGGGAGATCTCCGGTCCGACCGCTCGCGTGAACATTCCGAAGACTGACCAAGACAGGTAGTGGAACGCACGTCGGAAAGTCTTGAAATCGGCACGGATCGAGTGTTTGCCGATGATCGAGCCGCTTGCATTGATAGTCGGGTTAGAACAGACCGCGACGCATTTTACGCCGAGCTACAGAAACGCTGGGACGATCGACGGCCCGAACACTGAGCGTCACCAACTCTGGAAACGAGCGTCCGCTGTGCGGCGGCAATTTTTCCTCCTGACCGGCCGCTACTGGCCGCAATTACTCATTCGGGTGTCTCGGCCCATCATGGGCCGGTTCATCGATTTTAGATTGTTGATTACGTCGTGAACGGCGCTTCCGCATTACGTTGAGCACCAGTAAGCCGCCTAGTACAGCGTAGGAGTAGAATCCCGCCATGAACCAGCGCCACCCCGCCGGCACTCGCCCGGTAATAGCAAGGGCGGAAACCGCCAGCAGCCCCAATACCAAATAAAGGGCGGGATGGAATAGCAAGACGAATGGAGTCACCCAAATTAGACGGCGCCTCGGTGCGCCAAGAAAATCGCCGCCGAGTTTCCCGACCGATGTACGAATTAGCAATACCCAGTGAAGAATTCGGCTGACTGCGAGGGTTCCCGCGAAAACGCCGGCAACAAAGAGCAGCGGATATAGTGAAGGCGACAAGGGAATCCTTAGCCTCCAAATTCAGTGGGTGCCCAACCCGGATTGACCTGCGACGCGAGTATCTGACAACACAGTATGCCACTGGGTGCGCTGAGGCGGTGAGCGAATGAGCGGCGGCTATCGAGAGGTCTGGTACAGCGAACTGCTGACCGCTTCTGGCCGTACCCGGCCGGACGGCGGCGAAGCGGCTCATCCCGACCCGGAGCCGAGGGCCGCGAATGACTGCTCCGTCACCTACCACTCTACTTTGACTGTCCTGACTGCACGGTCATCGTACGCCAGAACTTTGGCGCTGCCCCGATCGTTTGTGTAACTGAGGCCGCTTTTGTGGGTTACCTCTCTTCCGGTCGAGTGCGAAATTCGACTCCAGCACGGGATGGCCCAGCTTTTTTCGAGCCCTATAGCGAAGCCCACATTCGGCGGGTGCGCGACGCTAGCTATGGAATGGTCCGTGTGGAAGAGGTCTGTACGCGCTGCGGCAGCCATCTCGGGCACGGTTTTCCGGATGGGCCGCCGCCGACGGGTGAGCGACACTGTCTCAACTCCGTATCGTTGTCGTTTACAGAGCTGGGAGAGACATTGCCAGACATACTTGGGCGTGGACCTTCGGAAGGCCGGGTAGCCACCTAGCTGGCGCCCGGTGCCTCACGGTGCGATGCGCTTCACCATTACCGACACCATATCCTGCACCTGCTGCTTGTCGGCCTGTCTCGTGTTGTACAGTGAGTAGAGTAATGCTCTATCCCATGGAGTCAGTTTCTGCGGTGGTATCCCATGATCTGTAAACAGGCGCAGAATACTCGGCGCATCGCCGGCTTCGACATCCGGCCGCACGTCAGCAAGGCCAACCAGAGCGATGTAGTCTGCCAACTGCTGAATTGTGACTTTCTTCATCTGGCGCCCATCGATCACGATGATTGCCGATGAGATGGACAGGGTATCCGCATAGCTCAGATGCGTATCGATCCCATCCGTGCAAGAGGGGGCCCCCGGGCCGAAGGTGGCGGAGCCACCCACGCCCATCGGGTGATCCATCGAGGCGATTGACGGCGTAGATGCCCCGGGGCCGGCTGACGCGCCGGTTCCGCAGCCGAGGACACTGTTGTACCAGAAGCGGACGGGCCGTCCCGACTCGAGGAAGTGCCTTATGGGCTCGATGCCATTCCGCCTGTCATACATCTGTGGATTCCGGATCCACCACTTCTTGAGGAGGAGATCGGGAACATCCGTTCCGATCACGAACAGATTCGGGCGGCACACCTTCCCCGCGAGCGGCGCGTGCGCATCAGTGGCCGCCTTGGAGATGCGCCACAGGATGAATTCGCCGAAGTCTTTCGGCAGCCCTGCCACCAGGGGACAGATCGGAACGTTCCAGCGGAGGAGGGTCTCCTCCCAAGGCTGGACGACGACCGCGGCGACGAACCGATGCACCTGGCGCCGCAGCGCATGCTCCTTTGCCGCCTCGATCGTGACCTTCGGCAGCTCGACCTTGGCAGGGGGTGTCGGCGGAGTCGTCGCCGGCAGCGCGTGCGCCGTCTGGCTTTCCGCACCCGCATGAGCCGTCTGCGCCGCTAAGCCCGGCACTGGGGGTAACATGAGGAGCAGCGTGGCCAAAGCTGCTGCGACGCGTCTGTCGTGCCAAAAAGAAGGGATGCTCACCGCCGCTCTTCAAGGTCCTCGAGCACTTCCAACGCTGCTTCGACGCGATCCTCCGGCACGAGCAACTGCACGCCGCCGACTCCGCCATCCATGCTCATATCGACACCCGCCACCACTGCCGGTATTCCGGCGCCCTCCAAGGCAATCCTTTCTAGATCTGCTTCGAACTGCCAGGAATACCTTCTGATCGCTTTCATCGCGACTGTCCCCGAGCGTGCCACGGTTAGACGGCAGACCGCTTGAGGGTAACTATAGTCTGCGGCTTTTCGCTGTCAATTTTGGATTGCTGGCCGCCAGGACGAAAGGCCGAATTCCTCACGCACCCGCGCTGCTCGCCGGGTGCAAGGGTCACCAGAGTGGGGTGCCGCGGTTCGCGGCGACGTGGTCCTCGAACACGGGCGGCGCCGAATTCCCCCAGGAAGCTCTCACGTACGTGAGCACGTCGGCGATCTGACCGTCACTCAGCGACGGATAGTAGGGGGGCATTCCGAAGGGCCGCGGATTTCCCGTCGTACCGGGGGCGTAGCCTCCGAGGAGCACGATCCGGATCAGATCCGTGTCGGAGGACATCGAGACGGCGCGATTGCCGGCCAGGGGAGGCGCGGCCGGCTCACGACCCTCGCCGTTGTCGCCATGGCATCGGGCGCAGTACTGCGCGTAAAGCGCTCCTCCCTTGGAGAGCGTGTCTACCGTTGCGGTGTACTGCATGCCGAAGGTTTGTCGCTCGCGGTGTGGAGCGGTCTCGGGCAATGATTGCAGGTAGACGGCCATGGCCTGCAGATCCTCGCTGCGCGTGTACTGCAAGCTGCCGTACACAACTTCCGCCATGGGACCCATCACCGAGGCGTGGGGCGCAGCGGAGTCAGAACCCACCTGGCCTGTTCGCAGCAACGTTGCGATGTCCGCGACGTTCCAGCCCCGAAGTCCCGCTTCGAGAGGGTCGGTGAGGGACGGCGCGTACCAGCCGAGCACTAGACCACCCGGGGCGTCCTGTTGCGAGCGGACGGCACCCAGCGCATTGCGCGCCTCGTGACAGGCATCGCAATGGGCGACCGCCCGGACGAGGTACGCGCCGCGGTTCCACTCGGCACCGCGCGCGGGATCAGGCCGGTACACGCGCGGCCGGAAAAAGAGCAGCCGCCACGCCGCGAGCAGCAGCCGATGGTTGTATGGAAACGCGAGCTCATGTGGGCGGCTCGGCTCCGATACTGGTGGGAGGCTCTCGAGATACGCGTACATCGCGTCAGCATCACGCCGGCTGACGCCGGTATAGCTTGGATAGGGAAAGACTGGATAGAGCCGCGTGCCGTCCCGGGAGTATCCCTCATGCAACGCGCGCCAGAAGTCGTCGGCGGTCCAGCGGCCGATTCCCGTCCTCGCATCAGGCGTGATGTTCGGCGAGAAGAACGTTCCGAAGGGTGTCGGGATGGCGCGACCGCCGGCAAAGGGTTGACCGGCGATCGCCGTGTGGCACGAGCGGCAGTCAGCGAGTGTCACGAGCTGTCGGCCGCGCTCGACCGCATCCGCGCTCGGGGTGTACGTCGGAGGGGGTGCTTCGCCGCTCTGACGATCGGCCGGAACGAGCCCGATCACGACGATCGCAATGGCGGTGAGGGCTATCGCAATGACGATGAGCCGCCTCTTCATGGGGCGGCCCCGCCATTTGGAATGCTGCCGCACTTCATCTGCGGCGGACGCTCGAAAGCCGAATCCGCCCGCGCATCAATCGGTACAGCTTGCATGGCCAGATAGGCTGCGGCGGCATTCGCATCGCTCTGAGACAACCGGCGTACGATCTGCGCCATACAGTCGGGCGCGAGCGCGGCTCGCGTGCCATGCCGCCAGTTGCTGAGCTGCGCGATGAGATAGTCCTGGGATACCCCGATCAGCCCGGGCACGGCTGGCTCCACGCCGAGCAGCCGGGAGCCGTGGCACGATTGGCAGGGCGGCAGATGCAGAGCCCGGTCTCCCTGGGTGACCAGCGTCCGGCCACGCTCGAGGGTGGCGGCGCTGACCCGTGGCGACTCAGGCGGAGGATAAGGCGCCTGTTGGTTCGCGAAGTACGTGGCGAGCTCGCGCAGGTAATCCTCTTTCTGGAACTCGACGAGGTACGTCATCATCGGGAAGTACCGGCGGCCGTCGCGGAAGCCGCGCAGCTGATTGAGCAGATATCCCGCCGGCTTGCCGGCAATACGCGGGTAGTAGCCGTCTCTCCTTGCCTGCCCCTGCTTACCGTGGCACGCCATGCACGGCTGCGCACGCTGATCGATGGAGTCGAGCGGATACTGCGGGGACGCGGCGCGGGCAGCCACGATCGCGAGCGCGGCGCAAAGGCCGGTTAGCCAGATTCTCATGGGGGCACAATGAAATTTGACGTGTACGGGAGGTTCCAAATCGAAGTTCGTCGGGAAGACGATGGATGGGTCGCCTACCAGATCGCGCTCGGCAAGCGCACGAGGGTAACGCTCTTTGCGATTCCACAGGAGATCCAGACATCCGCGGAAATCGCACGGTACTTGGACGATATGCATCACGAGGCTGCGCGTCCAGGCCAATCCGTCTCTGTCGTCCCGGAATGGACTTCGCCCGCCGCTCAGCTCCCCGACAATGCCTTCTGGAACTGCGCGCTCTGTAACATCGAGCTCACGGTGTTGACGATCGCGTCAGAAAGGGCCTCGTAGTAGTCCTCCAGCTCATAGGATCGTCCGAATCGCTTCGCCTCTCCGGAAGCGGTACCGCTCCAGAGCACTTTCCCATCTCGGTCCACCACGGTCAGGTGGACTGTGACCTCGGATCGATAGAGCGAAGTCTCTCTCACGAAGAACTGAGTCACCTCGCCTTTGATCGTCACTGTGCCGCCGCTGTCGACCGTCTTCACGCCGGCGCTATCGAAGAGCTGACGCATGTGCGTACTCACGAACGACCCGACGTCGTCCCCGGTCGTCACGGGCTTTGGCTTCTGATCCTCGCGGTTCTCCCCGATTGCCTGCTTGTCGGCGCGCAGGTCGCGGAATACGGCGAACTGCACCGACGCCTGCGACATTTCCGCGGCGCCAAGTCGTAGGTCCGAAGTAGGTCGCCATTTCAGGGGAACGTTGAGGAGTAAAGCCGCATGGGCCTGTACGGCAAAGGTTGCCGCAATGACCAAAAGAAGGATTCGTGCACGCATGGCGGATGGTCTCCAGTTGCCGGTGGAGGCAGGTGGAATGATACCGGATCCGCCTCTAGCGCGGCAGCCACGCACTCGCTCTCTGATCAGGCTGAACTTCCGTGGACTGGATGGGTCGCATTACCTTGCGGCTGGCGTCTCGGGGCGTCCAGAAAACCCGGGAACGTCCGGATGCGCGGGAAGATGACAATGGAGTAATAACCGGCGCACCGATGCAACTCAGACATGGAGTAACCCTGGAAATGACAAAGGCCGCGCAGGGGCAGGTAATGACCGGAATCGGGTAGGGCAGATTCGCGGGGCGCGAGGTGACAGAGTGAAAGCACTCCGAGCGCCGAACAAGAGACAGTACCTGTAGCCCGGCGATAGACTGGAAAGCTGAAGCCAACCGGTCCGCGGACCAGATTCTCGAGCCTCGCAAGCGCATCTCATTCGGTTTCCCTCCCGGCGGGAAAAGCGCGATCACGCTCGGAGTGCCCTCTCTCCCGTCACCACATTACGCCGGCGAGCAATATCGAGAGGAAGGGGGCGAGCAGATCTACTGGCTAAATGCCCACTGCTACCTGGTCTCTGACCCGCCTTCGCTCTTCGAACCGGACTTTCTCAAGAACGCGGGGGTTTCGCGCATCGGGTGCCAGTGACCGGACATCTCGGGCATAGGTTCAAGTTCAAGCTTGGTGCCGGCACGGCGGCGGGACGGTTCCACGGGATGGGTAACCGGGTTGCAGCTCTGGCTCTGCCAGGCCCAAAACTGTGCCGCAAGTCGTGGAATTGAAAGCCCTCGAGGCCACCACGCTTTTACGCGAGGTAATGTGCTTTGACGGCACGTTCAGCCGCTCCGGGCCCTCGTGTCCGCATCCTTTTTTGACGCTGAGATCGCCCTCGAGACCCGACCCCGCATGCACGCGACCTATACCCCCTGGCTAGTCGCGCTATCGATCGTGATAGCCGTGCTTGTTTCCTATACGGCGCTCAAACTCGTAGCGCGCATTGCCGAGGCCGATCGGGCCTCCGCCCGATGGTGGCTGCTGGGCGGCGCGACCGCGATGGGCTTCGGAATCTGGTCGATGCATTTCATCGGCATGCTGGCATTCTCCGTGCCGATTCTTCTGTTGTATGACGTCCCTACGACATTAGTCTCGCTGCTCATTGCAATCCTCGTCTCCGGGCTTGCAATCAAGATCGCCAGTGGACCGCAACTAGCGGTCAGACGGCTGCTTCTCAGCGGCCTCGTGATGGGCTTGGGGATTAGCGCCATGCACTACACCGGCATGGCAGCAATCGATGTCGTGCCGATGATCCGCTATCAGCCCCTGCTCGTGGCCGCCTCGATCGCCATTGCTGTCGGGGCCTCGATAGCTGCGCTCTGGCTGGCCTTCAATTTGCGTCAAGGCAAAAGCCTCACGCTGCTCCTTTCTCGCCTGGGTGCCGCTGTGCTGATGGGGTTCGCAATCGCGGGTATGCACTACACGGCGATGGCGGCTTCGGTCTTCGGGCCAGACGCGTACTGCTATGGCGGGGTCGCGCTGAATAACGACTGGCTGTCCTTCACCACGGCCATTCTGGCGATCGGCGTGCTGGCTGTGACGCTGATCACGGATGTCTATAGCGCTGAGCTGGCCTCGCGCTCGCTGTCGCATGCGCGGCGTCTGGAGGAGGTTAACGCAGACCTGCATCATCAGGCGACGCACGATGCGCTGACAGGACTTCCGAATCGAGTCATGTTCTTCGATCGGCTGCATCAGACACTCGCACAGGCAAAACGGCATGAGCGGCGGTTCGCCGTGATGGTACTCGACCTTGACCGATTCAAGCTCATCAACGATTCGCTCGGACACCTTGCGGGTGACAACCTTCTGATGGAAGTGAGTCGGCGGCTGACGACCGCTGTGCGCAAGGTGGATACGGTCGCGCGGGTCGGCGGAGATGAATTTCTGGTGCTCGTAAGTGACTTGCATGATCCGTCTGATGCGGCGTTGGTGGCTCGAAAGATTCTCGAGGCGTTGGCTCCGCCTTGCAGGCTCGACACCGTAGATGTCCAGACTTCGCCCAGCATCGGGATCAGTCTCTATCCGGAGAATGGTGCCGATGCTGATGCATTGCTGGCACACGCCGATGAGGCCATGTATTGCGCCAAACAGCGCGGCGGTAACACCTTTCAGTGTTTCGCCGGGCAGATGAAGGCATTCAGTCAGGAGCGTCTGCAGCTCGAGAGCGAGCTGCGACAGGCGCTGGCGCAGAATCAGTTCGAGCTCTACTACCAGCCGAAAGTTGATCTCATGACGGGACGCATTGGCAGCGTAGAGGCTTTGATTCGCTGGCACCATCCGGTGCAAGGCATGCTGCTTCCCGATAAATTCATCCCGATCGCCGAGCAGACCGGGCTGATTTTGCCGATCGGTGAGTGGGTCTTGCACGAGGCCTGCCGGCAGGCTCGTGCGTGGCAGCTATCCGGGAGCCCGAGACTTCGGGTCGCCGTGAATCTCTCGGCGGTGCAATTTCGGCAGCCCGGCCTTCTGGACACCATACGGGGCGCTCTGCAGGCGCATCATCTGCCGCCGAACCTGCTGGAAATCGAGCTCACGGAAACGTCCGTCATGACGAACGCTGAAAGCTCGGTGGAGATACTCGAGCAGCTCAGCCGTATGGGCGTCATCATCTCGGTGGATGACTTCGGAACGGGTTACTCGAGCATGAGCTACCTGAGACGCTTTCCGATCGATAAGCTCAAGATCGATAGCAGCTTCGTGGCCGGACTGGGCACGGATGCGGAGAGCGCCTATATCGTTCAGGCGATCATCTCCCTCGCCCATAGTCTCAAGATGAAGGTCATCGCTGAAGGTGTGGAAGCTCCCGACCAGGTCGAGCACCTCAAGCGCCTGGGCTGTGATCAGTGCCAAGGATATCTCTTCAGCATTCCAACGACGGCAACCGCCGTCGAAGCGATGGTGCGAGAGGCCAATTCTGCCCAGAAAGAGATATCGGACGAGGCCCTCGGTCGTACGTACGCGCGTTTGATGTCGCTTAAGCCACAGTAAGACGCGATGATGGCCTGTTGAGGGAGCAGCGGGCCCAACGATTGCTTTGGGCGCCCCACCACGCTCAAGGCCACGTCACGACGCGGCCCGATCCTTGCGGCCCAGGTATCTCTGCCCATACCGCAGCCTGCAGTTGAGAGCACCGCCGTGACCGCACCGCAACCTGTACCAGCCTCCTCTACCGCCCCGTCACTCCCCGCGCATAAGCTCTTATCCGGGCAGAAAGCGCTAGTCACCGGGGCGAACTCTGGGATCGGGCGCGGCGTGGCGATCGGTCTCGCCGAGGCCGGAGCCGACGTCATGGTCAATTATGTCGTCGGAGACGATACCGCCGCGGCAGTGGTAGAGGAGATCCGCCGGAGCGGGGCTCGCGCGATGGCCTACCAGGCGGACGTCTCTTCCGAGGAGCAGGTCACCGCCATGTTCAAGAGCATGCGGGAGCAATTCGGTACAGTCGACATCCTGGTCGCGAATGCCGGACTGCAGCGGGATGCCCCGTTACGTGACATGACGCTCGAACACTGGAACAAGGTGCTCAGCGTGAATCTCACCGGCCAGTTCCTGTGCGCTCGCGAGGCGGCGCGCGAGTTCCTGCGCCGCGGCGTGGTGCCTGAGGTTTCCTGCGCCGCCGGCAAGATCATCTGCATGAGCTCAGTGCATCAGGAGATTCCCTGGGCGGGTCACGTGAACTATGCGAGCTCCAAGGGAGGTATCAAACTGTTGATGGCAAGCATGGCGCAGGAGCTCGCGCCGCACCGGATCCGCGTGAACGCCATCGCCCCGGGCGCCATTCGTACGCCAATCAACACCGCAGCATGGCAGACCCCGGATGCCTACGCGCGGCTGATGACGCTCGTGCCCTACGGACGCATCGGCGAGCCTGAGGACATCGCCCGCGCCGCAGTATGGCTTGCATCGGATCACTCCGACTACGTGGTCGGCACGACGCTGTTCATCGACGGCGGAATGACGCTTTACCCTGGCTTCGCGACCGGCGGTTGATGTCGAACGCCCCTGCGAACCGCAGCCGGCGATGCCGACACGCGCTATTCGCGATAGACTCTCCCAGAGGTGACGTTTAGTGCCTGACCATTACGACGTGATCGTGATCGGAAGCGGCCCGGGTGGCGCGTCGTTGGCGCAGCGCCTCGCCCCGAGTGGTACCAGGATCCTGATCCTCGAACGCGGCGAGTATCTCGAGCGCAGCGAGAGGAACTGGAGCGCGCAGACGGTGTTCGTCGATGCCGAATACCAGGCTCGGGAGATCTGGACCAACTCGCGGGGCGAGACATTCAGTCCGGCGCTGCATTACTTCGTCGGCGGTAACTCGAAGGTATACGGCGCCGCGCTACTACGCCTGCGCGAGCGTGATTTCGGTGAGGTCGTCCATGCCGGAGGCGTTTCGCCCGGATGGCCCCTCGGATACGATGTGTTCGAGCCATATTATACGGAAGCGGAGCGCCTCTTTCGCGTGCATGGACAGCGCAGAGAGGACCCGCTGGAGCCGTGGGCGAGCGGGCCGTACCCGTACTCTCCGGTCAGTCACGAGCCCCGGATTGCCGAGCTCGCCGCCGATCTGCAGGCTATCGGACTGCATCCATTTCACCTGCCGCTCGGAATCCTGCTCGATGAGAAGGATGGCAAGCCGACGCCGACGAGCACCTGCATGCGTTGCAGCTATTTCGACGGGTTCCCATGCCTGTTGAACGGCAAGGCGGATGCACAGGTCATTTGTATAGACCCAATGCTGGCGAAGCATCCCAACGTCACATTGTTGACAGGCGCTTACGTCTCGCGGCTGGAAACCGATTCATCCGCGCGGAGGGTGGCTGCGGTACGCGTCACGCGCGAAGGCCATGAGGAAGTCTATTCGGCCGACATCGTGGTAGTGGCGTGCGGTGCGCTATCGTCTGCTCTGCTGCTGCTGCGTTCGGCGAACGACGCCCATCCAAATGGGCTGGCCAACGGGTCGGGTCAGTTGGGACGCAATTACATGCGCCACCACATGAGTGTCCTCATGGCAATTCTGCCGCAGGTCAACGAGACCGTCTTCCAGAAGACATTGGCGTTGAGTGACTTCTATTTTGGGGCCGATGACTGGCAATACCCTCTCGGGCTCGTGCAGATGTGTGCCAAGTCCCACCCGGAGCAGATTCGGGGGGAATCCTTGCCTGAATGGCTCGAGTGGCTGCCGGCACTGCCGTTTGACGTCATGGCGAGGCGCTCGATGGACTTCTGGCTCCAGGCCGAGGATCTGCCGCATCCGGACAACCGGATTTACTATCGGGACGGGAAGGTTCATCTCGATCTCACGGAGACCAATCCTCAGGCGCTCGCTCATCTCAAGCGCAAACTGAAAGAGGTGCTCGACCGCACCGGCCGCAATGCGGTGTTGCTGGAGCGATCCCTGTATCTGGGCAAGAACATACCGGTGAGCGGCACCGCGCACCAGGCGGGGACGGCGCGCTTCGGCAGCGACCCGGCGACGTCCGTGCTCGACCTCGACTGCAAGGCGCATGAGCTCGATAACCTCTATATCGCCGATGCGAGTTTTTTTCCGTCCATCGGCGCCGTGAACCCGACGCTCACCATCATCGCCAATGCCCTGCGCGTGGCCGACCGCATTGCCGAGCGACTCAAATGAGCACTGCCGCAATCGTAGCGCTGGTAGTTCGTTACGGTCTGGTCATGCTCTTTCTGCCGTTCAGCGCCCTGGACAAGATTCTTGGCTTCAAAGGTGCGCTGAAGCAGGCGCAGGAGGTGTTCACGTCGTATCGCGTTGCGGCTGTCGTCCTGCTGTCTGGGCTGGCAATCGAAATATTCATGTCGCTCGGGGTGGTGACGGGTATCGCCGACCGCGCGTGCGCCCTGGTCATCGCAGGCTACTGTGCGGCAACGGCCGTGCTCTTCAAGCGGTTCTGGGCGCAAGGGGATTTCTGGGCAGCGGGTGACAGCAAGGGCCGCGCGCTGTTCTGGGACTTTCTCAAGAATCTGTCATTGGGGGCCGGCTTTCTGCTGATCGTGATCGGCACCGACGGCTCGGGCCTGAGCCCCTTCCTCGCCCATCCCCTTGCCTCCAGCCACCCGTACTCGACAGTGCAGGCGCCCCATGAGTGACCCCGGACCACGCCCTTCGATTCCGTACTGGCACCTCTACGTCGATGAAGACGGCGTCAGCCACCAGCGCGAGTGCCGGCTCTCCAACTATGAGCTCCATAGGGTAGGTGCCGCCGATCCGCAATGGAACAACCAACAGAGCGTGCACACCTCCACAGTGGTCTTCACGGTGCAACCGGTTGGGTGGGTAGGGGAATGGCACGAGAACCCGGCGCCCCAGTGGATCGTGGTGCTGTCGGGCCGTTGGTTCATCGAGAGCATGGATGGCACGCGGATCGAGCAGGGGCCCGGGGATTTTTCCTTCGGCGAAGATCAGGGTTGCACCGAGACGCATGGCAGGAAAGGGCATCGGTCCGGAACGATCGGCGATGCACCGGCCGTGCTGATGACCGTGCAGTTGCAGGTCGAGCCGCGGCGCGAGCCCTGCCACATCCAGTGAGGCGACGATGGACGGAATCGAGATTTGCGACGAGCGGTTTCAGGCGATGGTGCTTCCCAACGCTCCGCTCGAGACCCTGGGCCAGGGCTATCGCTGGCTCGAAGGTCCGGTATGGTTTGCCGATCATGACTGTCTCTATGTCAGCGATCTGCCGAACGATCGCATCCTCCGCTGGAGCGAGGAGGGCGGGGTCTCGGTCTTCCGCCAGCCCTCGGGCTTTGCCAACGGCCATGCTCGCGATCGGCAGGGCCGCCTGATCGGCTGCTCGCACCAGCATCGCTGCATCCTGCGTACGGAGCTGGATGGCACCCTTACCACGCTCGCCAGCCACTATCGCGGCAAACGTCTCAATTCGCCCAACGACATCGTCTGCAAGACCGATGGCTCGATCTGGTTCAGTGATCCTCCCTACGGCATCAACACCGACTATGAGGGTGGTAAGCAACAGTCGGAGCTGCCGCCAGCGCTCTACCGGCTCGATCCCGCGACCGGCGAGCTTGCGATCGTGGCGAATGATTTCGAGGGACCGAACGGCCTCGCTTTCTCCCCAGATGAGAGCGTCCTCTATGTCACCGAGAGCGGCCTGCAGTTCGACCCCCATCCGCGGCAGCACATTCGCCGCTTCAAGGTAAGCGGCGACAACCAGCTCTCAGACGGCGCGCAGTTCCATAAAGTCCTGCCGGGGTTTGCCGATGGCTTGCGCGTCGACGAGCAGGGCAACGTATGGTCGAGCGCGGCGGACGGTGTCCACTGCATCAGCTCCGACGGCGAGCTGCTCGGCAGGATTTTCACCCCCGCACCGGTGGCCAATCTCGCGTTTGGTGGCCGAAACCGGTCGCGCCTGTTCATCTGTGCCTCCCACACTCTCATGGCGATCTATACCAACGTACGCGGGTGCGTGCGGTCTTGAGGGAGCGGCTGTCCGCAATCGTGGCCTTTCGGCTGACGACGGCGATGCCGGCGCGCTTAGTGGAATTCTACGAATCCATCGGCTTTGCCGCCGGGCCACCCGTGCCAGTGACATCCGCAGATATGGATCTTCTCGCGCTGGAAGGCCGTGGTACACGTATCGCACTCACCGCCGGTGGCCAGCGGATCGATCTCGAGTCTTTCGATCGAAGGGGACGTCCCTATCCCGAGAACGCGACCGCCGCCGACCTGTGCTTCCAGCACTTCGCGCTCGTGACTCGCGACGTGGCGGCAGTGTGGCAGTGTGCCCGCGCGCACGGTGCGACCCCGATCTCCACGCAGGGCCCGGTAACGCTTCCGGCGTCAGCCGGAGGCGTGACAGCCGTCAAGCTCCGCGATCCGGAGGGCCATCCCCTCGAGTTTCTACAATTTCCTTCCGCGGCCGGAAGCCCTGGGCATAGGGAATGCGTGCTGGGTATAGATCATTCCGCGATCAGCGTTGCCGATGCCGGCGTGAGCCGACGCTTCTATGAAGCGCTCGGCCTGCGGGCGGACCGACCCACGCTCAATCATGGGCCGACCCAAGCCGCGCTCGACGGATTGCCTGATGCCCGTGTCGATGTCGTGCCCATGAGTCCGGAAATTGCCCCGCCGCATCTCGAGTTGCTCGGATACCGAAACCCCGTCGGCCGACCGGCCAGCCGATCATCGGCCAACGACGTCGCCGCAAGCCGCATCGTCTGGCGATCCGATCGGGATGCGTTGCTGCGCGATCCCGACGGTCATCTGCACGTGTTGATGCGCCAGGATGCCGAGGCATTCGCACCTACGTAGCGACGTGCAGCACCACCCCGAGGAGTTCCAATGCAGACTGAAGTGGTGTTGAATGCTGCAGCGACCATCGGCGAGTCGCCGACGTAGGCAGCAGCCGAGCGGGCGTTGTAGCCGGCGCTTCGACCGATTTCCTCGCGCGCTAGCGTGGCTCGGTGATCCTCAGTTGCCAGAACAGGAACGTCAGCTCGTGGGCCATCTGATCGACCTCGGCGCGCGCCGATGGGCTGCCCGAATGGCCGGATTCGGAATCGTAGAGCAGCAGTACCGGTCGCCCCGATGCGCTCGCGTTCTGCAATGCGGCAGTCATTTTCAGGGAATGGGCCGGGTTGACGCGCGTGTCGTTCGCGCCAGTCACGAGTAAGACCGCCGGATAGTCTCGGCCCTTCATGACGTGCTGATAGGGCGAGTAGGCGTACAGTGTGCGGAATTGTTCCGCGTCGCTTACTGAGCCGTATTCGGGCAGCCACCAGCCTGCGATACCGAAGTGTTCGTATCGAAGCATGTCGGCGAGCGGATAGCGCGCAATTGCCGCGCCAAACAGCTCGGGATGCTGCGTGATCGAGGCCAGGACCAACAGTCCGCCATTGCTCATGCCCTGGATGCTCAGCTGCTTACGGCTCGTATACCGATGCGCTACGAGCCAGCGGGCGGCGGCGGCGAAGTCATCGAAGCTGTTTTGCTTGTGGTCGAGATCGCCGGCGCGGTGCCAGGTCTCGCCGAATTCATTGCCGCCGCGAATATTGGCGAGCGCGTAGATGCCCCCGTGCTCTATCCAAACCGCCTCTTCAGGAGAGAAGGTGGGTGTTTGTGCCCAGTCGAAACCACCATATCCATAGAGAAGGACCGGATTGCGGCTGTTGTGCCGGAGCACGCGCGCGTGAGCCAGGAACATGGGTATGTGAGTGCCGTCCGGGGAGCGGTACCACACCTGTTCGGTGACCATGCCGGATAGCGAATCTGGAGGCTTTGGCCCGGAAACCGCACTCTCCGTGTTCTCAGGCACGGAATACGCGTAGAACGTCTCCGGGGTCTTGAAGTCCGAATACGAGAAGCACGCTACGGGCAGGTCCCAAGTGGAATCGATCGCCGTGACCGTGCCCAGGCCCGGAAGCGGAACGGTTGCGTGTGTCGTTCCATCCGCACTCGCGACCTCCAGTCGTGAGTGCGCGTCGTGCATATAGAGCAGCAGCAGTTTGCCGCCGGCCAACGCAAAACTTTCGAGTGGATCGTTCTGTTCGGGTACCAGCACACGCCAATTTTCGATGCCCGGCCTGCTGGCGTCGGTCTCCATGACGCGCCCTCGCGGCGCCTTCCAGTCGGTGCTGATGAAGATACGTCCATGCGCCGCACGTGCCACGAAGTTTGCGGCAACGCCCTTCACTAGAGACTGCGCCCCGGTGCTGTCGTCCGTACGCAGCAGATAGAGGTCCGTCGGCCCCGTCGCGCCGTGCAACGCTTCCAGCAGCAGCAGCTTGCCATCGGCCGAAAGATTGGCCTGCAGGATGATTTGTGGCCCAAGACCGGAACCGAACAGCATCGTGTCCGTGTTCACCGGCGTGCCGAGTCTGTGCGCGTAAAGCCTTGGCCCATCACTCCCGAAGGTGATGTAATAAATTCGCTTGCCATCCGCGGACAACAGCAGCGACCAGTAAAGGTAGCGCGCTTCCGGCAAAAAATCGGGCAAAGTAGTGCCCGCGGCCACGTCATAGAAGTGAATGCTCAGCTGGTCCTGGCCGCCACGGCGTAGGCCGTATGCAATGACATTGCCGTTCTCGGAAACGTTCAGAAGCTCGATCGTGGTGCTGTCGTCCGAGCTCAGTGATTGCGCATCGATCAGCCGCCGCTCGGGTCCTTTGAGCCCGTCGCGCAGATAAAGGGAGGCGATCTGATGGTTTCGCTCCTTTTTCAGGATGACGTACCGCCCCGGCCGATAGCTCACTGCTTCGGGTGTCTCCAGAGCCGTCAGGGCGCGCAATTCGCCTTTCAGGCGGTCAAGTGACGAGCGCTGATCGAGCAGTCGTTTCGTGTAGCGCTGTTGCGCCTTGATCCAGGCTTGAGTCCGCGGCGCCGACGAGTCTTCCAACCAACGATACGGGTCGGCGACGCGTACACCATGCAGAATGTCGACGACTTGATCGCGTGGCGCGGGAGGTGGTGCTGGAGCGTTTTGCGCCGCGGCTGCAGCCGTGAGCATCACCGCGCTCGCGACTGCCCAGAGGATGCAGGGATGAAGAGTCGAGCGTCGCATGGTCTGCACCAACCCACTTTCTTGGAATCGGGCCTCAGCCTAATCGGCAATGAAACTCCACGGCAAGGAGCCGGGCCCGGGAAATGCATGATCTGGCCCGATGACGCAATTGCCGCGTGACGGCCCGGGATCGCCGCTACCAGGCCCTCTTTGAACAGCGCTGGACTGTACCGAGTTCGAGACTCCGGAGGACTTCAGCCGAGAGATCGAACTCATGGATCGCGCGACACCCCGTCTGTCTCGCAATGAGACAGTACGGGAGTACCGGCCCGAGAGCGGAGAACGGGCCTCCCTGAAGGCTGAGCTCGGCCTACCTCATCATGCGTCTGCTGCAGGAAGCAGGTTTGCCGGACGGCGTGATCAACCTGGTGTACGGCGATGCGGCCGAGATCTCTGCGGCAGCCTTGAGCCATTCGGACCTGGCGGGCGTCCACTTCACCGGCTCGACCGCCGTGTTCGACTCCATTCTGCAGCGCACCGGTCAGACCTCTTACAGGAACTATCCGCGAATCGTCGGAGAAACCGGCGGCAAGAACTTCATCATCGTGCATCCGACTGCGGATCTTGACGCGGTGGTCGCGGCTGTCATCCGTGGCGCTTTCGAATATCAGGGCCAGAAGTGCTCGGCCGCCTCGCGCCTGTTTGTCCCCCGCAGCGTTTGGGCGCGCTTGTCGCAGATGCTCGAGGCGGCGATTGCCACCATCCGGATGGGAGATGTGCGCGACTTTCGCAACTTCATGGGCGCTGTCATCGACGAGAAATCATGGCGCAGGCTCGCCGGAGTCGTCGGCGGGGCCAGGCAGACACCGGGCGTGCGCGTGCTGGCGGGAGGGGGCGCCGATATGACCCAGGGGTACTTCATCGAGCCGACGTTGCTCGAAGTTGACGATTCGAGCTCCCGATTCATGACCGAGGAGTTCTTCGGTCCTATCGCAAGCGCGTTCGTCTATCCGGACAAAGACTACGACGCCGTTCTCGAGCTGATAGACTCAACCACCGCCTACGGTCTGACGGGGGCTGTTTTTGCACGTGATGCGGCCGCGATCGCCAAATCCAGCCAGGTGCTGCGTTACGCCGCAGGCAACTTCTACGTTAACGACAAGCCGACGGGCGCCGTGGTGGGCCAGCAACCCTTCGGAGGCGCCAGAGCGTCAGGGACCAATGACAAGGCCGGATCGATCTGGAATCTGATCCGCTGGGTCTCCCCGCGCACGGTGAAGACCAGTGGTGCGCCGCCGACCGACTATCGTTATCCCTTCATGCAAGCGGAGTGAGCCCACCTGAAGACTCCCATCTCGATGACCGCGACTCGCACACGGCGCCGCGGGCTGCTCGACCGCAAGCCGATTGAGCTCGTACGGCACGATGCGCAGCATGACGGGCTCAAGCGCGCACTCGGTCCCATCCATCTCCTGCTGCTGGGAATCGGCTGCATCCTGGGTGCAGGCATCTATGTGCTGCCGGGTGCCGCGGCCGCAGAATTTGCCGGGCCCGCGGTCATGTTGTCTTTCGTCATCGCTGGCGTCGCTTGTGCTCTGACAGCCCTTTGCTATGCCGAACTGGCCTCGGTCATGCCGGTGTCCGGCGCGTCCTATACGTACTGCTACGTGTCGATGGGTGAGGCATACGCCTGGGCTCTGGGCTGGTTGTTGATGCTCGAGTATGGCCTGGCCGGCTCACTGCTCGGAGTTGGTTTTTCAGGCTACCTCGTGAGTCTCCTGCACGATTTCGGCATCGTCGTGCCGGCGGCGCTCTCATCCTCGCTGATCCAGGCCTCCGGCACCGGGTTCGTTGCGATTGGCGCGCTCAATCTGGCCGCAGTCGCGGCAATCCTGGCCGTTGGCGTGGTTCTCATGATCGGCGTCTCGGAATCCGCGCGGGTCAATGCCGTGCTGGTGACCGTCAAGATCCTGGTGCTCGCCGGTTTCGTCGCGGCCGGCGTGGGCTCGATTCACGTGTCGAATTGGGTCCCGTTTGTGCCGCCCAACGAAGGAGGCTTCCAGTACGGCTGGCCGGGCGTATTTCGAGCCGCCTCGATTCTGTTCTTCGCCTATCTTGGATTTAATACGGTCGCGACCGCGGCTTCGGAGGCCCGCGATCCGCAGAAGGACGTACCATTCGGGATCGTGGGCTCGCTTGTGGTGTGCGCCATCCTGTACATCATCGTGGCCGCAGTGATGACGGGCGTCGTACCCTTCCGACGGCTCGGTGTCCCAGATCCTATCGCTGTGGCCATGGACGCTGTCGGTCATCCGAAAATAGCCGTGCTGGTCAAGGTCGGTGCGCTGACGGGGTTGAGCTCCGTACTGCTGGTCAACGCGTTCGGCCAGTCCCGGATCACCTTCGCCATGGCACGGGATGGCTTGTTGCCGCCCTTGTTCGCCAGCATCCATCCTCGGCTGCGCACCCCATGGCTGGGGATAGCCGTGCTGTCGTTGATCTCCGCCGTGCTGGCTGCGATCTTTCCGCTCGTGTTCCTGGCGGACCTCGTCAGCCTGGGTACTGGGGCCGCCTTCATCATCACTGCGATCAGCCTGATCTGGCTGCGGAATACGCGGCCGGAGCTGGAACGCCCATTTCGAGTTCCACTAGGGGGCGTGCAGATCGGGGGGCTATGGATGGGCTATGTGCCCTTGGCCGCGATCCTGATGTCCGTTCTGATGATCGCACCGGTGGTGCTGGACATCGCCAGACACGTCCGGTTGGGTCAGCCAACGGCGGCAATCTTCCTTGCGGTGTATCTCACAGCGGGCGCGCTCATCTACGCGCTCTACGGACGCCGGAAGTCCAGAGTGGACGCCGCCGATCCAGCGCCTATCCCTGCCGACATGCCGGACACCGGAGGCTCTGCGTGAGTAGCGAGTCTTTCCAACCGCGATCCGACCAGGATGTACTGCGTCTTCTTCGCGAGCAGCCCTTCGGCTGGCTCATCTGCGGGCATGGCGAGACCTTCCGCGCGAGCGCCATCCCGTTTCGTCCCAGGCTCGGGCCCGGGGGCGCGCTCGTCGGCCTTTGGGGCCACCTCGCGCGATCCAATCCCCACGTCGAGTTGCTGCGGCGGGATCCGCGCGCGGAGATTCTCATCCTCGGCGCCAACGGGTATATCTCACCCTCCTGGATGGCGGACCGGTCCCAGGCGCCCACCTGGAACTACGCCAGCGTCCAGTTCCTGACCCATATCACCTTCATCGAAAGCGACGCGGGTCTCGAGCAGGTCCTTCGCGATCTGATCGGCGCGATGGAGACCGGGCGGCCAAATGCCTGGAACATCGAAGACATGGGTGCGCGCTACGCTCGCCTCGCGCAGCGTATCATCGCGTTCGAAGCCAACATCGTGGAAATGAGGCCGAAATTCAAGCTCGGGCAGGACGAACGGCGTGACGTGTTCGCGGATATCATGCGGGGCCTCGAGGCGACCGAGGCGGACGAGCTGCAAACGTGGATGGCCGATTTCGCGCAGTAACGATGCTGGTTACGCGTGTTCGTCTTCGGCGAAGATGGCCAGATAGTGTGTCGGTGCCACGCCGAAAGCACGCCGGAACATGGCGGTGAATGCACTCGGGCTCTTGTACCCCACGTCAAGGGCAACGCGCGTGACAGGTTCGCCCAGCGCCAGTCGCGACATCGCCTCCATCAACCGGACGTTCTGCCGCCAGCCCGCGAAGGTCATGCCAGTTTCCCGCCGGAAAGTGCGCGTGAACGTTCGGCGGCCCATGCCGGCGACGTCCGCCCAGTGGTCGAGCCTGTCGGGCTCGGCCGGCTCTCGCAGAATGGCGGAACAGACTCTGACGAGCCGATGATCGGTCGGCATCGGTACATGCAACGGAGTAGCGCGGCTGCGGCGGATCTCATCGAGGAGGAGAGCGATCAGCCGGCCATCGCGCCCGGCCTCGTCGTACTCGATGGGGATGCGCGTGGCCTCCACGATCAGCTCGCGAAGCAGATCGGAGACTTCGATGACCTGGCACGTGCTCGGTAGGCCGGACGCCGCTTGCGGCTGCACGTAGAGAGTCCGACAGGAGACCTTCCCGCGGCAGTGGACTTCGTGCACTTCCCCCGCCGGAACCCACACCGCTCGCTGGGGCGGTACTACATAGCTCGCCGTCGCCGTGGTGACGGTCATGACTCCAGTCGTTGAATAGATGAGCTGCGCGCGCGCGTGCCGATGCTGGGGATCGACGTGGCCGGGAGCGTATTCATCAGCCAATGCCGACACCGGGCGCGGAACATCCTGGTAATCGATACCCCGGGTGCTGCGCGCTCTCTGGCCCGAGCGAGACGAGGAACGGTCCCGAAGCGACAGTGTGGCTCTCCTCGTAGACCTAGCTTTACATCATCTTACTGTTCCGAGGCGGGCTTTGCAGCTGCGTCGGCTCACACGCAGGAAGGGCGGAGAAACAGTTCAATGCAGGGCGTTGCCGCAGCCGAAGAGCCGCTGGATCCGGAGATCCGAGCGTTCGTAGCCGAGATGAAGGCGGGATTCTCTCAATACCCTCCCTTCAGTCACCTGACCTTCGCGGAGGCGCGCGCCGTTGCCGAGGCGGTCCGCCTCCAGTGGCGCCAAGGCGGCCCGGTCATGGCATCGACCACCGAGCGCCGGATCGGCACGGATGCGGGCGAGGTTCGGGTCAGGATCTATCGTCCGGACCGGGTTCGGACGGCCGGGCTCGCGCCGGCGCTCGTGTATCTGCACGGTGGCGGCTGGACCTTGTTCAGTCTGGATACGCACGACCGGGTCATGCGCGAGTATGCGCAACGTGCCGGCGTGATCGTCGTCGGAGTGGACTACGCGCTGTCCCCGGAAGCCAAATTTCCCAAGGCGCTCGGGCAAACAGTCGGCGCGGTCGAATGGCTGCGCGCCCACGGCGATGAGCTCGGCATCGATTCCGCGCGGCTGGCGGTCGGCGGCGACTCGGCAGGGGGAAACCTCGCCATCGCTACCGCGCTCAGACTGCGCGACGGCGGCAAGAAGGAACTGCTGCGTGCCATCCTGCTCAGTTACGCCGCGATCGATTCGGAGTGTTCCCCTGGGGCAGTCGCGCAATATGGCGGTGAGGCTTTCATGCTCACCGGCGAGGAGATGCACCAGTTCTGGGTCAACTATCTCGCGAGCGCCGATCAGGCCCGCGATCCCTATGCTTGCCCGTCGCGGGCGGACCTGCGCGGCCTGCCGCCGGTCTTTCTCGGCATCTCCGAGTGCGACGTGCTGGCCGAGCAGAATCTCGCCTTTGCGGGTGCCCTGCGTGCGGCGGGCGTCGAGACCGAGGCGGTGGTCTATGTGGGCGCGACGCACAGCTTTCTGGAAGCGGTCTCGATCGCCCGCGTGGCGGACCGCGCATTGCAGGAGGGCTCGGCGTGGCTGCAGCGCAAGCTGTCGTGATAGCCACCGGCTTGACGGGTGGCCCTGGCCTATTCGCGATGAAATCGGACCCTTCCGCGAGCGCGGGAGTCAGCGCACGGACGCAGTCTGCGATATCGAGGATCCCACGAGATCCCCGGTAGACATCAAAAGGGGGCGTACATGTCAGTTGTAGTATTTAAAAGCATGTCCCGCAATTGTCGCCCGAGATACGCACTGGTCGCGACGATGCTCGCCGCGCTCGTCGCATCCAACGCGGTCCTGGCGGTTGGTGCCAGCCAGTCTGATACGTCTGATACGACTGCACAATCTCCAGCGAAGACCCAAAAGGCGTCGCAGGAGAAGCAAAGCGACGCCACGCTTCAAACCATCATGGTTACCGCATACGTGCCGCGTGACACCAATGCGGCGGCAAAGATGCAGGTGCCCCTTCTCGAAACACCGCAGTCCGTCACTGTCGTATCCCGTGCGCAGATGGATCTGCTCGACTGGCAGAGCCTGGACCAGGTGGTGCGTTACACCTCGGGTGTCGTGGGTGGAATCTTCGGTCCCGACCCTCGCTATGACTGGCTGCAGCAGCGAGGTTTCAATCCCACGGTATACATCAATGGCCTGCAGGCACCCATCGGGTCGGTACAGAGCACCGGCATCGATTTATTCGGATTTCAAACCGTCGAAGTGCTGAAGGGCCCGTCGTCCACGCTCTACGGGTCCGCGCCCCCCGGCGGCATCGTGGACATGACCAGTCGCCGGCCGGAAAGTATCCCGGACGGAGAGGCGCAACTCCAGTATGGAAGCTACGACAACAAGCAAGCCGCCGTGGACGCAACCGGTCCGCTCAATCAACAGGATACCCTGCTGGGGCGGATCACCGTATTGGGCTACGATCGCGGAACACAGCGCTACGGCGTCGATACCAAGCGCTTCTATGTCGCGCCCGCGCTCACGTGGCTGGCGTCACCCGATACCAGCATTACTCTCCTTAGTTACTTCCAGCGCGACGCGGTATACGGTGACGGCGACGGCTTCCTACCGGCCTACGGCGTTATCTTGCCGAACCCGCTTGGCACGATTCCGACGGATACGAACCTGGGAGATACCAGATACAATCGGTTCGACCGCCACCAATACGGCACCGGGTACGAATTCGATCACAGCTTCAACGACAACTGGCAATTCAAGCAAAATCTGATGTATTTCTCCGACATCACCGACATTTTGCAGGTGTATGGTGCCGGACTCGTCACGAATGCCGACGGCGTCCCCTCGGATTACCGCACGGTGGAGCGTGATAACTTCCCGTTCGACGAGAATATTCATGCCCTCGAGGCGGATTCGCGTCTCTCGGGAAAATTCAGCGACGGTGGGGTGAGCCAAAACGTGCTGCTCGGCTTCGATTTCCGTCATTACACCGATCATGCGGAATTCGGCTTCGCCTCGGCGCCGTCGATCGACCTGTTCAATCCGACCTATGGCGTTCCGATCACGACGCCGCCGCTGAGCTATCCTTATCTGCAACAGATCCAGAGGCAGCTCGGTCTTTATGGCGAGGATGTGATCAAGCTGAGCCGGTGGGTGCTGACGCTGGGGGGGCGCGAAGACAATCTCCAGATGAGTAACTTCGGCACGCAGACCACCAATCACAAGTTCACGTACCACGCAGGGCTCAACTACCTCTTGCCGGGCGGCCTCGCGCCATACCTGTCATATGCCACGTCATTCCAGCCCAGTTCCGGCGCGGATTTCAACGGCACCGCCTTCAAGCCGACTTCCGGCAATCAGGTCGAGGCGGGCCTGAAATTCCAGCCTGCCTCGGTGCCCTCGGGCGTGCACCTGTTCGCCACCCTGGCGGCGTATGATTTGACCCAGAACAACGTGCTGACGCCGGATCCGGCTCACTCGCTGTTCGAGGTGCAGACCGGTCAGGTGGAAGTGAAGGGGCTCGAGCTGGAAAGCGTGATGCGGGTAGGGGCGCACTGGAGCTTCAATGCCGCTCTCACCACCATGAACCCCGTGGTGACCAGTTCCAATGGCCCGGATTTGGACAAGCAGGTTCCGGTGACGCCCAAAAACATGGCTTCGGCGCTGGTGGACTACACCGTGCAATCGGGCGCCTTCACCAACCTCGGTGCGAGCTTGGGCTTTCGTTACATAGGATCCAGCTATGGAGATGCCGCGAATACGCTCAAGGCCGGCGGAGCGACTCTTTGGGATTCCACTGTCCACTACTCTGTCCATGATCATTGGCTCATGGATCTCAGCCTGTCGAATATGTTCAACAAAACATACGTCGCGCAGTGCTCCAGCCTCTCCGCGTGCTACTACGGTGTCAATCGCGTCGTGAACTTCACGGTTACTCGGCTGTTTTAATGGGATGACGCGCCATCATTCATGAAACGCAGGCAGTTTCTCCTGCTGGCGGCGTCCGCGCCACTCTCGGTTCGCCTGCGAGCGAACACTGCAGGTTGGGCTACCCGCTGCGCTGAGCAGACGCCGCCCGTCACGCTCGCGAGACCGGAACGGATCGTTCAGCTGGGACGTGCCAGAGTCGACGACTATGCCTGGCTGAAACCTTCCAATTGGAAGGAGGTGTGGAAGGACCCCTCTACCCTGGGCAAGGACATTCGTGCGCACCTGGATGCGGAAGATTGCTACGCGTCGCAGGTGCTCGCATCTACTCTGCCGCTTCAGCGCAAGCTCTTTGCCGAGATGTCCGGCCGCTCCGGTGAGGATGACGCACCGCCACCCTATCCGGCGGGAGACTGGCTCTACTACGAGCGCTATCCGCCGGGTGCCCAGCAGCCCAACTGGTATCGTAGGCGACGCGACGGCAATGCGGGCGAAGAGTTGCTTCTCGACGGCTCTGCGCGCGCGGGTGCCAACCCGTCATTCACGATCATTAACGCGACACCCAGTCCGGACCAGAATCTCTTCGCGTGGGCGGAGGACGCAACGGGCTCGGAAAGATACCGTATCCAGGTGAAGGATCTCAGGACGGGGACGCTGCTGCCCAATGCGGCCGAGAATGCATACGGCGACTTTGAATTCTCAGCCGACTCGCAATGGATTTTTTGGGTTTATCGGGACTCCAACAGCCGACCCAGCGTGGTCTTTCGCAGGCAAGCGCGCGGCGGCCGGGACATTCTGGTGTACCACGAGCCCGCTGCCGACGTTCTGATGACGGTGACGAGCACGTCGTCGGACCGATACCTGATGATCTACTCATGGAACGCAACCTCGAGCGAGGTGCGACTCATCTCGAACGCGAAGCCGACTGAAGTGCCACGCGTGGTCGAGCCGCGCACGAAGGGCATGATCTATTCGGTGGAAGACTGGAATGGGCATCTCGCCATTCTCACCAATGCCGACGGGGCGACGAACTTCAAGCTGATGCGGGTGAAGGAATCGGATCCCGCCCGCCGCAATTGGCGCGACTGGATTCCCTATGACCCAAAGATATACATCACGGGGATGAGGGCATTCCGCGGGCATTTCGTGCGCGTGGAGCGGGAGGACGCGAACCCGCGCCTGGTAGTGACACACGACAAGGATATGTCGGAAACGAGCATCGTATACGACACCGCCGCATACGACATGGAGGTGTCGACTCACCAGGAGTACGAGTCGCAAGTGCTGCACTATGTCTTCCAGTCTCCCAAGCAGCCGCCGCAATGGATCGCTTACGACATGGCGAAGGCGTCTTCGGCGATCTTGAAGACACGGCAGGTGGGCGGTGGCTTCCGCTCCGAAAACTACGTAGTGGAACGCATTTTCGCCGCTGCAAGCGATGGCAGCAGAGTCCCGGTCACGGCTTTGCGCCGCCGCGATACGAAGCTCGATGGTAGCGCGCCGTTGATGATGTATGGATACGGATCCTACGGTGTGTTCATCAACCCGGAATTTGCTTCGGACATATTTTCGCTCGTGGATCGGGGCTGGGTTTACGCCATTGCGCACGTCCGTGGCGGGTCGGCGATGGGCTGGAGCTGGTACCTTCAGGCGCGCAAGCTGCATAAGAAGGTGACTTTTACCGACTTCATCTCCTGTACCGAGGCACTGATTCACCGCGGCTACGGCAGCAAGGGTCGAGTCGTGATGTATGGCTTCTCCGCCGGCGGCTTGCTGGCCGGCGCGGTCCTCAATATGCGCCCGGACCTCTTTTCCGGTGTCATCGCCGAAGCGCCATTCGTGGATATGCTGAACACCATGAGCGACCCCACCCATCCGCTGGTGCCGCTCACCTACCCTGACTGGGGCAATCCCTTGGCCAGCATGGATGTCTACGACTATATGGCCAGCTATTCGCCCTACGACAACGTCAAACCTCAGGCCTATCCGGCGGTACTCGCGACGACGAGCGTCGCCGATGATCGCGTCGGATTCTGGGAGCCGGCCAAGTGGATTGCAAAATTGCGTGCGAATGACACGAGCCATAGCCCAAAGATGTTGCGCCTCGAAATGGGCGGTCATGGTGGCTCATCGGGGAGGCTCGCGGGACTCAGGCAAATGGCATTGTTCTACGCATTTTCGATCTGGACCGTGACCCGTCATTGCGCATGAGGGAAATGCGATGGGCTATTTCCAGCAACCCTACGCATTACGGTGGCGCAAGGCATTGTTCCAGGTCCACCTTTGGACCGGGGTCATCAGCGGCCTGTATGTGATTGTAGTCTGCGCGTCTGGCTGCTTGCTCGTGTTCGAGCAGAGCCTGCTCAACGATAGACCGCAACTGGCGCCATCCGCCACTCATGCCGCGCCGGACTGGCGACGCCTGACACAGGTGGCGATGCTCGCTAATCCCGGCGGCACACTCAGCTTCATCGACATGCGCTCCACCGACAGGCGCATCGTCCCTGTTGGCTTGAAGAAGGGAAGTGAAACGCTTGTCGTCTACACGGACTCGTACACGAATCGCGTCGTCACGCAGGAAGTCCTCGAGCGCAAGCACTGGCTGGTGGAGTTTGCACTGGCGCTGCACACGGAGCTCGCGCTCGGGGCAGGTGGAGCGATTGCCGACGGAATTGGCGGCGCGCTGCTCTTTCTGATGGCGCTCAGCGGGATGGTGTTGTGGTGGCCGGGCGTCCGCGCCTGGAGGCGCGCGCTCAAGATCAACTGGCGCGCCCGCTGGGCAGGCCTCAACTTCGATCTGCACAGGACATTCGGATTCTGGTGCTTTCTGTTTGTGGCGATGTGGGGGATAACGGGCGCCTATTTCATCTTTCCGGAATCGGTGCAGAGTCTCATTGGCGCCGTTTCCGACGTAAGCGGTCTGAAGCAGCTGCCGTCAGACTGGGAGCAGCGTGACGGCGTATTGCCGGTCGGTGAGTTCATCCGGCGGGCGCAAAACATGTATCCGCATGACGGACTCGCCTATGCTTTCATGGACGTTGATCGGCCTCATGGAGAGGTGCAGGTCTACATGTCACCGAAGCCGGCGGTGCCGATGGAGTTGCTCGAGGACGAGGTCGTATTCAATCCCGCCACTGGCGCTGTTCTCATGAACACATCGAGTGTCCGCTGGACTGCGGGCGAGCGGTTCTCTTTGGGAGCTTATTCAGTACATTTTGGCGATTTCGGCGGCCTGCTCGTGCAGATCTTGTGGACGGTGCTGGGGCTCGTGCCGATCGTGCTCGTGATAACGGCATACACGATGTGGTGGCATCGATCGCTCAAGAAGAAATGGGCGATGCTTTAGTGCGGGACTGATGCCTGCCCGTGTCCGGCAGGCTTCAAATCAGCCGCCGCCCCGGCAACCTCTGCCTGCAACGCTTGCCAAGCGGCTTGAGTGGTCGCGAAATCCCTACGCAGCTCCGAGTAGGTACGGTACATCGATGGCACGGGTGCCTCGTCACTGGTGGACTCGACCATCTCCAGCAGAGCCGATGCCTGTCCATTGATCCTGCTGAAGCTGGTGGCGCCCTTGAGGGGCGGCACAGCATAGGACCCGCCCGAGAGACCGATGGACGCATCTGTGATCGTCCCGGTCAGCTCGGCGACTCGCCTCCGCAGCGCTTTTGCCGCACCGCTCGCGCCGCCCGCGCGCACCGATGTCAGTTTCGCATCCAGTGCGTTTCCCTGCTCGTAGGCGTCCATGCTGGCCGATATCAGGGTGATGATTTGCCGGGAAAGGCTCAATTGCCGGCGCATGCCATCCCTCGCCGCAGGCGAATCATCAAGTCGCGGATCCTGGTTCAGCAGTAACGGCTGAATATAGGAAACTCCATCCACAGTCAGCTTCACCATGTAGTGACCCGGCAACGCCATGGGCCCTTGCGGGATGAAGGGCGTGTCTTCCGGCACCGCTCCCATGGATTGATCGAAGAACAAGGCGTGCGGCGTTGAGTAGAGCATGTCCCAGCTTACGCGGTGCTCGCCCGCCGTCGTGGGCAATGGCCGCGGCTGCTGTGCCCAAAAGGCGGGCGAGGGGGGCAGCGGCTCGGCGAGTGGCCTGACGGGAGCGCTCGAATACGAGCGCACCATGTTCCCCTTGAGGTCGAAAATCTGCAGCTGCACGTTCCGGGCAGGCTGCTTCAGATAGTAGTCAACCACGACACCCTGAGGTGGATTCTTTCCATGGGGGACTTCAGGTGGAAACGGCGTGTCCTGGTTGATGTTCGACTGGACCCGGATCGCTGCTTGCGGGCGGAACAAGTGCGCTGGCCGATCCGCAAGGGCTGCCGTCAATTGCTCGAGTGGCGAAATATCGTCGAGTATCCATATACCACGCCCATAGGTCGCGGCAATCAGATCTCCGTCGTGGAGCTCCAAGTCATAAAACGAGGTCGTCGGAAGGTTCAGCCGCAGTGATTGCCAGTGATTACCATCATCGAAGGAGACGTACACGGAGGTTTCCGTAGCGGCGAACAGCAACCCCTGCTTGTAATGGTCTTCGCGCACCACTCGCACAAAACTGCCGGTGGGCTGATCTGTCGGTAGGCCCGTAACGACGCTTTGCCATGACTTGCCGAAATTGCTCGTGCGGTAGATGTGCGGTGAATAATCTCCAGTCGCATCATTCCGCACCGCTGCGTAGGCCTCGGACGCGTTGAAATGCGACGCCTGAATGTCGACGACGCTATGTATCGAGATGCCTGGTGGAGTGACGTCCCGCCAGTGTTTGCCGCCATCCGCCGTCACATAGATTACGCCATTGTTGCTGCCCGTCCATATGACCCCGGCTTGCGCGGTCGACGGGGATAGCGATTCCAATGCGTCACCATGATGAACTCCTTTCGGATTGGGCAATGGTGGCTTGCCGGGATGGGCAGTGAGATCCGGACTCGATCTCTGCCAGTGGTCACCATCGTCCCGGCTCTCCCAAACGTCCTGGGTGCCGTAATACAACACGCTCGGGTCCTGTGGCGAGAAGACGATGGGAGCAGAAACTGCCCGCCGAAACTCCATGTCGTTGACCGCGCTGATGGTGCCCACGCCAAAATCGACGCTTTGTGCGCTCCATGTCTCACGGTTCACCTTTTGCAGGAAGCCTAAATTTCCGTTCATGAATAGAATGTTCGGGCGGGCGGGGTCAACGGTCACGAAGCCTGATTCCCAGCCGGGCAGTGGAAACCAATCGAGGTCGGTGATCTCTCCGACCGAGCCGCGACTGGCGATGGCGAACGTGCCGCTATCCTGCTTGCTGCCGTATATCCAGTAGGGATACCGGTTATCGGTGGCTATCTTGTAAATCTCGGCTGTTTTCTGGTTGTACCACAAGCTCCAGCTTTGGCCGCCGTCGAGACTGATCGATGCGCCTTGATCGCCCCCGTAGACGAAATGGCTGGGGTCAGTGGGATCAATCCACCACTGATTGGGGTCGTCACCTCCAGGCGCTCCTTTGAAGGCAACCAAAGTATGGCCGCCATCGGTCGATCGGTAGACGCAGGTACCCATCGTATAGACGATATTCGGATTGCGCGGATCGACCACGACCTGTTTGCTCGAGGTATAAATTGTCTTGGTGGCTAACGACCAGCTCGCGCCACCGTCGTCCGACCGATAAAGGCCCGCGTCGTTCAACAGATACACGCGCTGGGAATGAGTGCCGACTGCGACCGCAGTCTCCTCAATCCTCTTGGGCTGGCCGCGGCCCTGCAGCTTGGTCCAGGTAAGTCCCTCATCCGTGGATTTATACAGGCGCGTCGGTCCCGGATGCCGAGGGGGCGGGCGGCCGGCAGCCCCTGGAGCAACATAGGTTTGTGCCAGCGTAGCGAAAATCACGGCCGTATCGTCAGTTGCCCACGACAGATAAGTGGCGCCGGACTCTGGCTGCGCATCCAGTACCAGTTTCCACGTTCGTCCACCGTCGTTGCTGCGATATACACCGCGGGCTCCCGCTTTACGATGCTCGATTCCGCGCGTGGCAGCCAGAACCAAGTCGGGATCGCGCGAGTCCACCAGGAGCCACGCTATCTCGCCCGCATCTTTCAACCCGGCACTCCGCCAGTGTGCCCCCGCGTCCGTAGATTTCCAGACGCCACTGCTATAGTGGGAGCCGAACACGCTCCCAGTGCCCGCGTAGACAACCGACGGTCGTGACTGCGCCACCGCCAGGGCGGTGATGCCGCGGATGACCTGCACCGCATCGGTGACCGGGAACCAGGTGGTGCCGGCGTTTTCGGTCTTCCAGACGCCCCCATTATCGGTACCGACATATGCAATCGCGGGTTGCCCCTGAACCCCAGAGACCGAATCCACCTTGCCCGCAATGAATGGGCCGATATTGCGCCACTGCATGCCCTGAAACAGAGGTGGGGCTACCTGCGCTTGTGCCGCACCCACGATGAACAGTGCCGCGGTGAAAGCCACAGCGTGTCGCAACATGTGGGCGCGCATAGTTATAGCCCAGAAAGTCTGAGTGTGGACTTTGGTCGAGCTGCTGAGGCAGCGTCGGGGAGTGTAGCCGATGGTGCCTGAGGCCGCTCGCTTCCCGGCGGGCACTCAATCCTCGGGGCTCGCCTCGAAGCGCAGCGACCCTTGTCGAAACCCTCGGGTGCGCAGGGCGCCCACGATCACTCCCACGATCATCCAGCTTGCGCCGACGATCTTCGCCGGGTGGCTCAGGTAGAGCCACAGGAGCAGACAGGTGATGAATCCGGCGGCGGGTGGCCAGAGGTCGCGCAATCTTCTCCCGGGGCTACGTACGTAGTAGCGCGCTAGCGCAGCGGCGTTGACGCCCATGTAGGCGAACAGCGCCCCAAAATTCAGTATTTCGGCTCCGAGCCCGTAGGAAATCAGAAACGCCCCGCCAAGCGCGATGACACCGACGAGAATCACGTTGTTGCGCGGAATGTGGTGCTTCGAGTCGACGGCACCGAAGAACGCCGGCGGCAGCGCGTTGCTGCGGCCCATACCATAAAGCAGCCTCGCCGCGCCCAGATGCGAGCCTACGCCCGAGCCGATGCCCGCAATCAGCAGCGCAAGATTCATCACCACGAAGAGCCAGGGTCCGGCGGCTCGCGCTGCGACCTCCACAAACGCGGTGTCGATGTCCTTGAAAGGCAGAGCGGTGGGCCATACCAGCTGCGCGGCATATACTTCGATCGCCGACAGTATGCCGACCACCAGGCAGGTTCCAACGGTGGCGAACAGAATGTTGCGTCGCGGGTCCTCGACCTCCTCCGAGAGTGTCGAGATGCCGTCGAAGCCTATGTAAGTCAGTACGGCGATCGAGGTGCCGCCGAGAACCGCACCGGCGTGGAAGGTCTTTGGGTCGTAGAACGGGTAGGTGAAGAACCCTGGGGAGCCGTGATCGTGATGCCAGACGTACCATCCCGCGCAAACGATGAACAGGAAAACGACGGCGCCAGTAATCGCCGCCAGCGCACCGGAGATACGCGCGGAGCTCTTGATTCCGACCAGGTTTACGGACGTGAACAGCGCGAAGAAGGCGACTGCCCACACGGCATACGGGATCTGCGGCACGAAGTTCATTGCCGCTCGGCTGCACCAAATGATCGAGATGAGGGGATTGAGCACATAGTCCATGAGCATCGCCCAACCCGTCACGTAGCCCAAGAGCGGGTTGAACTCCCGGGTCACGTAGGTGAAGGCCGAGCCGGCGCTGGGATAAGCCTGCGCCATGCGGCCGTAGCTGATCGCGGTGAATGCCATCGCAACCATTGCGAGCAGGATGGTGGTCGCGACGTGACCGTCCGCCCGGGCGCTTAAAACGCCGAAGACCGGCATGGGCGCGGTGAGCTGAATCACGATCACTCCGTAGAGGATCAGGTCCCACCGGTTCAGCGCCCGCTTGAGGTGTGTTGGCTTGTCATTCACCCGGTTGGCACTCCGCGGACCCCTCGCAACCAGTGCGGCGGCTCACGACAGATGTAGCGCGTGCCGCGCAGGCTCCCGGTTCTGACGCAGGGCCTGCGCCGCGGCGCACACGGCGCCGATGAGGCCTGCGCGATCACCGAGCGTGCTGGGTGCGATGGTGATGGGTCGTGAGAAGAGGGCGGGTAGGGCCCGCTGGACCCGCTCATACAGCTCGGGACGCACTCCGATGCTGCCCCCGAAGACGATGAGCTCCAGATCGAGAAGCGATTGCAGTGTTGCGACTGCGAGTGCCACCCAGCGCGCCGTCGTGTCGAGAACCGCCGCCGCCACTTCGTCGCCTTCTTCGAGGAGCCTGAAGATGTCGCGTACCGTGACGGCTCCCGTTCCTCCCTGGCGGCGGTACCGATCGACGATGGCGAGCGAGCCCACTTCGTGCTCGAATATGCCGTTTGCAGGTGCAGTCGGGGAAGTCGGGTCGCGGCCGATGGGCAGGTCCGCGATTTCCCCCGCCGAGCCGTGCGCGCCCCGAAACAACTTGCCGTCGATGAGAAGGCCGAGCCCCGCGCCTGTTCCAAGCGCCAGGAACGCCGCGTTACGGCACTGGCTGGCGCAACCGAGCGCCTGCTCGCCGAGCATGGCGAGATTGACGTCGTTCTCGATCACGACATCCGGCCCGAAGCGGCCGCGCAGATAGCCGAGCACGTCGAAGTCCTGCAGTCCCTCGATGTTTGGCGTCAGGGAGACACGGCCCGTGAGAGGATCGATCGCTCCGGGAACGCCCACCATGACATGACGCACCCTTGCGGCTTCGATCCCGACGGTTTGCGCAAGCTTGTCGGCGCACGCGGCGATTTGTTCGGCCACATGTGCCCCGCCGCGCCGGTCCGTGGGCTCGGTCAATTCCGCGATGATCCGACCGCGCGCATCGGCCAGGGCTGCGGCCAGCTTCGTTCCACCCAGGTCCGCAGCAAAACAATGGGCGGTCTCGAGTGTCATGGGCATGCGCTACGACGCCCGGGGCGGGGGTAGAGGCAGAGCCGCGGCGAGCTCCGCGACGCCGAAGAGATCATCATGGAGTCGGCGCAACGCGACGGACACGGCGCCCACGACGCCGGCACGCTTGCCGAGCGTGCTGGTGCGAGTCTCCACCGGCCGCGGCGCGAGCCGCAACAGTACGCGCGCGACCTTGTCCGCAAAGTCCGGCCGGGCTCCGACCGAGCCACCGAGAACGATCAGTTGCGGATCGACTGTGGCAATGACCGTCGCGGCCGCAAGACCGGTCAGCCGCGCCGTCTCGTCGACCACGCCCACGGCAAGTGGATCGCCCGCCTGCGCGCGCTCAAAGACCTGTCTGACCGAATCGACGTCGGAGCCGCCGGCTTCCCGGTATCGCCGCATCACACCGGTGGCGCCGACCTGGTACTCGAGGCAGCCCTGCAGGCGGGCCTCGGCTTGCAGCGGATCGCCACCGATCGGCAGATAACCGATCTCGCCGGCGGCGCCGTTCTCGCCGCGAACGAGCTGGCCATTGACATAGAGTCCCAGCCCGACGCCGGTGCCGAGCGCGAGGAAGGCGACGTTGGCGACGTTTTGCGCGCAGCCGTGCCAGATTTCTCCGAGCAACGCGAGATTGATGTCATTCTCAATGACGACTGGACTGCCGAGTTTCTCGCCCAGCAAGCCCACGACATTGAGATTTCCCAGGCCGGTGATATTAGGTGCCATTTCGATGGCGCCGCTCTTGGGGTTCACCACTCCAGGGGCGGCCAGTACGATGGAGCGAGTCCGGCTGGGGTGTGTGTGGTTGTCGCGCGCCAGACGGCCGGCGAGCCGGGCGATCTGGTCGAGCGCCCAGGCTCCGCCGCGGCTGTCGGTGCGCTCGTCGGTTTCGGCGAGGACTCTCCCTGCAATGTCGGCCAGGGCGACGGTCACTCGGGCTCCCAGGTCGATGCCGAGCACGTGCCCCCCTTCCGGGCTCAGCTCGTATAACACGGCGGTTCGTCCGACATTGCCGCTCGTTCGTCCGACCGGGCGCACCAATCCCTGCTGATCGAATGCGTCGATGACCTCCGAGGTCGTCTGTTTCGACAGACCGGTCACTTTGGCGAGTTCCGCCCGCGAGATGGGGCTGCGGTGCAGAAGGGCCTCGAAAACGCTGCGGCGCGACAGCTGGCGGGTCACGCTGGCTAGCGGCTGAGAAGGCATGAGTGTCCTTGATTGATTCGTCATCTGCCCGAACAATTATAAGCGAATCTGCCGATCTCAGCACTTAGATTGACACAAATTTACATTAGGGGCACTATTGATTCGTCAGGGGACCGAATCAATATAGCTGTCACGCACAAATGAACGCGGCGATCAGCCATCGGGGTCGACAAGCAGGTGTCTCGACGACGCCATCTCTAGCGGGGGACGTCCGTCGGACGCTCGCTCGTCTCGCGTTAATCCACGTCTTGTCAGATGCGGTGAGACAGCGGAGCCCGAACACCTGCAAGACACTCGCCACGGTTGCGCTCCTGTGGCTCGCCATGACAGGGATAGCACCGGCCGCGCCCACAGCATCCACTTGGTCCCTGTTGCCGCAGCCCGCTCACGTGCACCTTGTGGGGTCGAGCGTCGTGAAGATTGCGGATGGCGCCTGGGTCGCGGTGCGTGGCGCGGATCGCCGGCAAGTGCAGCTCATAGCAGACCGGTTCGTGCAGTTGGTGGCCCACACGCGCGGGTTGCAGTTGCGCACGGTCGTTACGGCTGACGAGCGAGCCGCAATCACGTTCGAAGTGGATCCTCACGCGAGCGTCTCAGGGGATGCCGGCTATCGCATTGTGGTGGGCACACAAGGCATCCACGTCACGGCGCGGTCGCCGCGCGGCGTGTTCTATGGGAGTGTCACGCTGTGGCAGTTGCTGACACCGCCAGGCTGGACCCGTGGCAGCGCGGCTGAGATTACCCAGGGCGTCATCGACGACACCCCGCGTTTCGCCTGGCGCGCGCTGCTACTCGATTCAGGACGGCATTTTCAGAGCGTGGCCGATATCAAGAAATTGATCGACTGGATAGCGCTCGACAAGCTCAACGTGTTGCTCTGGCACCTGACCGAAGACCAGGGCTGGCGCCTCGAGATCCCCAAGTATCCGGCCCTCACGAAGACGGGTGCCTGCCGTCCCGCGGTGGGCCTGGACGTCGAATTGACTGGCGCTCCCGACAAGCCCTACTGCGGGTTCTATACCGAGGCCGAGGTGCGCGACATCGTGCGGTATGCCGCTGCCCGCTTCATCACCGTCGTGCCCGAAATCGACCTTCCCGGACATTCGCAGGCGGCAATAGCCGCCTATCCGTGGCTTGGTGTCACCGGCCAGCGTCCGTCCGTGTGGACAGAGTGGGGCGTCAGTCCGTGGTTGCTGAACCCGGACGAGAAAACCCTGCAGTTCGTCGACGACGTGCTCGACGAGGTGATGCGCCTGTTTCCCTCGCAATACATCTCGATCGGCGGCGACGAGGCCGACAAGCAGCAGTGGAACGCGTCGCCTGAAGTGCGTGCCCGGATGCAGCGGCTCGGACTCGCGAACATGGATCAGCTCCAGGGCTGGTTCACCGGCCGGGTCGCCGACTATCTCGTCAAGCACGGGCGCATGCCCGTCGGCTGGGATGACGAGTTGCTGGCGGGCGCGCCGCTACCGAAACCGGAAGTGGTGATGTCCTGGCACGGAGACGATGACGGGCGCTTTGCCCTCGAAGCGATCAGGCAGGGCCACGACTTGGTCGTCACGCCACAGGAATCGCTGTACTTCGACCACTATCAATCGGACTTGCCGGACGAATCGCCGGGGCAACCTCCCATCGTAACGCTGCGGCAGGCCTATGACACGGCTGCCATCCCGGCCAATGCAACTGCCGCCGAAGCCAGACGCGTCATCGGTGTGCAGGCGGGTCTTTGGGCGGAGTTGATTCCGACTTTTGCACGCGACCAGCATGCCTTGTTTCCCCGCATCGCGGCGCTGTCGGAACTCGGGTGGTCGCCGGCGAGCGCACACGACTGGAACGATTTCCTGAAGCGCCTGACGGCCGAGATCGCGCGCTACCGCGCACTTGGCATTGGATATTCCGATACTGCATTTGCGCCGGCTTTCGATGTGACCGCGGGTGGTAAGGGAATGCTGCGCGTGGCGCTTTCCAATCAGACGAGCTGCGGCGAGATTCGCTACACCGTAGATGGGTCCGCACCGACTACGACGTCCGCGAGTTATGCGCGCCCGCTGGAGTTTTCTGCACAACGCACCGTGATCCTGCGCGCGGCGACCTTCGCGCCGGATGGCTTCGAACTCGCCGCGCCGCGCACGCAGGTGGTGGACGCTGCGACTTTGCTCGGGCGCGACGGGAGCCAGCTTGCATCATGCTCGAACCAGCCGGGAATGCGCCTGGCGGGCAAGCGGCCGGCACACGGCCCAAGGCCCGTCTACGAGGCGGACGTCGGCGACATGTGCTGGCTGTGGCGGCGGGCGCCGCTCGACAGCAGCCAGCGCATCACCCTGACCGTCGCGCGGGTGACATGGCGTTTCGGCGATGAGGCCAAGGACGCCGTCGTACGCCCCAAGGCCAGCGCGGCCGGCGAGGTCGAAGTCCATGCCGATTCCTGCAAGGGGCCATTGCTCGCCACATTACCGCTGGCGCCCGCCGTGTCGGCGCAGGGGCAAACCGAACTCGACGCAAAGATCGCGACGCCGAACCGAGGTGGCGTTCGCGACCTGTGCATCTTCGCCACTGGCGATCCACGCGACGGCCAATGGGTGCTGGCGCGAGCGGCATTTTCGAAATAAGCAGCACGCGGAACGGGTAGTCCGCGGGCGGAAACACGGAGTGAAAGCGGTCCTGGCACGGAAGACATCAATAGTGAGGAGGTAAAGCCTGTGTCCAACGTATATCGCAAGCACCCCGTGGCAATTGCCGTCTCCATGGCGCTGCTCGCCGCCATGGCGACATCGGCCATGGCATCGCCCGGTCCGGGTGATTCCGCGGCCAGCCCCGCCGCGCCGGGGCAGACCCCGCAAGACGCGGCGACGACACCCCCGGCTGCCACCGACAACGCAAAGGCCAAGCCCGGCGACACGGGAACCGGGTCCGAGCAGACGGTGCAGTTGGAGACGATCACCGTCACCGGTGTGCGTGCGTCGCAGGAGCGCGCGATCGAATTGAAGCGCATGGCTCCAGATATCCAGGACAGCATCTCGGCGGAGAGTATCGGTCAATTGCCCGATACCACCATCACGGACGCACTGCAGCGCATCACCGGCGTACAGATCGACCGCAACGCAGGCGAGGGTGCTCAGGTGGACGTGCGCGGCCTGCCTGAAGTCGGCAGCATGCTGAACGGGGAAGTATTCATCTCGCCGGACCAGATCACATCGCAACAGCCCGACTTCGAAACGCTGCCGGCGACGCTGTTCAATCAGGTGGACGTCATCAAGTCGCCCACCGCAAGCCAGACCGAGGACGGAATCAGCGGTGCGCTCGATCTGCACACTTTCCGGCCCTGGGATTTGCCGCATGGATTCACGTTCAGCTACAACGCCGACGGAGAACGCGGGAGTGTCTCCCGCAAGAATGGTCCTGAGGCAAGCGGCCTCGTTTCATTCAACGGCGATGGTCGCTGGGGCCTGCTGGTCGGCGCCGATTTCTCCGACACGACGCGGAATGGCCCGGAAAGTAACGGCCCCAACGCAGGCTCGAGCGAGGGCCTCGACCAGTATGGCGTCGTTCTCAATGGCGAAAACGCCGAAAGCGCGGGTGGCTACGGAGGTTTCGTAGGCGCATGGAATGGCTTGCCGATTCCTTCGAAGATCGTGCAGAACGCGGACGGTAGTGTCGATGTAAACGGCGATGGCAAGTCCAACGGCGTATTCATGGGAAGCCAGGACATCGGGCTCTACGAGTCGAGCATCGAGCGGAAGCGAGAGGCCGGCAATGCTTCATTCCAGGCGGACCTGGGAGACGGGTTCACATTGACGAGCGACTATTTCTACACGCAACAGCGGCAGTACAACCGCAACGTCGGGCTGCAGTTCAACTCCACTGACTGGCAGGGTGCGACCTACGTGCCGCTACAGTCGCAGAATACCGGCGCTACCGCGCTCAGCCAGTACAATACACCGCCGGCCGACCCGGCCTGGGCCGGCTCGCAGATCTACACCACCCAGGTGTACGAAAAGTGGCCAGGCGACGTCGAATCGTTCTCGCAGATCGAGAGCACGGGCTCGGTGGCACAGAACGCCAATCTTCAGGTGGATTTCAACAATGGCGGCGATTTCCGTGGCAGCCTGCGCGGCATCCGCGAGACGGCGAGCCAGGCATACGTGGAAACCGACCTCAACATCTCCGATTCCGACGGCTGCCTGTGGCCCAATCAGCTGATGCCCGATGTCTCTTCCAACGATGCGCCGCCCTGCGGGACCTTCATCTATCCGGCTCAACTGGGAGGCAACCGCGTATTCAACCCGATCGGCATTCCCGAGGACTCGGAACCGATCGTTGCAAATTTCACCGGCCGCAATATCACGATCGACATGCCCGCGTCGATGGCCGCCAATTTCGCCAATCCCAACGGCTGGACGTTCAAGACCATTGAATCCTCCGGCAACTACAGCAGCGACGCCGCGATCACCGCGTTGCGCTTCGATGGGCACTATGATCTTCACCACGGCCTCCACCTCGACTTCGGTGTCCGGAACAGCATCCACACCGCCGACAACTACGCGTACACTTACGTGACACCCGTGTACGCCGGCATTGGCGCCAGCGATCCCAACGGATGCCTCGTCCGTTATGTCGGCGCCGATGTGATCCTGGCTGGCGATGGCAACGGAGGGGGGTGCACCGCGGGCAACGCGCAGGGGTACTTCCGTGCCGGCCCATTGTCGGCAGTGCAGATGGGCAATACGCCGGCGCCGCTGGCCAGCAACTGGCAGGAGTACAACAACATTCTCGGGTCTGGAATCAACTTCTGGGCAGTCAATCCCGGTGCCATGGATAATCCCCTGGCCTTCTGGAAGTCACTCTATCCTCAAACCGAGACTCAGGAAGACCCCGGGAACACATGGGCTGTGTGGATGAAGGAGACGTCCGCCTATCTGCAAACCGACTTCGGCGAGGAGTTGGGTGACATGCCGTTCAGTGGCAATCTTGGCGTGCGCGTGATTCACACTAACCTGGATATCACCCAGCACCGAACCGGCTTGCCGGGGTTGTACGGCTTGATGCCCGCGGACGTTGGCACCCAGGACACCCAGCGCGGTTACTACGACGTCCTGCCGGCTCTCAACCTGGCGCTGGACGTGACCGACAAGCTGACGGTGCGCTTCGCCGCGTCGAAGAACATGCAGCCACTCGACCTCTCGACCTGGGGTGGCGGTCTGGAGCTGAATTACTCGCTGCAGTACATCACGAACCCCAACGGAGCCAAGACTCAGCTGTACGAAGTGGCGGCGGGCAATTCGAACGGCAATCCGAACCTCGACCCGTGGCGCTCCACGAATTACGGCGCCTCGCTGGAGTACTACATCAACCCCGTGAGCATGGTAAGTGCCGAGCTGTTCCGCATCAACGTGGAGAGCTTCATCGAGAACGGCAACGTGCAGAATTGCGACCTGCCGGACGAGGACGGTGTCGTGCGCCATCGTTGCATCACGATCGTCGAGCCGGTGCAAGGCAGCGGCAACAGTATCCAGGGCGCGGAGTTCGACTACCGCCAGGGCTTCACCTTCCTTCCGTGGTTCCTGCGCTATACGGGAATGGAATTCAACGCCACCTATGCGCCAAGCAAGACGGGACAAACTGATCTGGCGGGGCACGCGATTCCGTTCCAGGACAACTCCACGGAGTCGGGGAATTTCATCCTGTGGTTCCAGAGCAGGCGCTTCCAGGTCCGCGCGGCGTACAATTACCGCTCGAAGCGGGCGGTGGAGAATCAGGTGGGCAGCATCGCCGGCTTGGAAATGTACGAGGCGCCGCAGGAGTACCTCGACGCGGAGGTCTCGTACAAAATCGACAAGTACGCCGAGATCTATGTGAACGGCGAAAACCTCACCAACGAGTACGAGCGGTACTACCTCGTGTGGCCGAGCCAGGAAGGGCATGCGAACTTCTCCGAGCGCATGTTCACGGTCGGTCTCCGAGGGCAGTGGTGAACGGAAAGGACGCCATCGGAGCTGGGCGCGTGTTGCGGGCGATGGTGGGGCTAGCGGCACTGACGGCCGGGCCGCTCGCATGTGCCAACGGCGCCTTCACGCCCCCACGGGTGGCCGGCAACGCCGGTTCCACGACCGCGATAGCCGATTGGGAGATCCAAACCAGCGGCAAAGCGCAGCAAAGCGGCGCTGAGGTCTCCCAGGCCGGGTTTCCAACCCGCGGCTGGTACCCGGTGAGCGGCCGAGCGACGGTCGTGGCGGGGCTGCTGGAAGACGGCGTGTACAAGAATGTGTTCTTCGGCGAAAACCTGCGTGCCGTACAGGAGCCCGACTCCAGCGGCAGCTTGTTCGTGATTCCGTGGTGGTATCGCACTGAATTCACGATCGTCGAAGGAGCACGAGGAATGCGCACGTTGCTGCGGGTCAACGGCATGATCGCGAGCGCCGACGTGTGGCTGAACGGGCATCTGGTCGCCGATCATGACACCGTCGCGGGTGCCTATCCCGTGCATGAATTCGACGTGACACGCTGGGCGCACACAGGCATCAACAGTCTCGCGTTACGGGTGCAGCCGGGGGACCCGCGGACGAGCCTGTCTATCGGCTGGGTAGACTGGAACCCGACGCCGCCGGACAACAACATGGGTCCATGGCGGGGTGTGGATATCTTGCGGACGGGGCCGGTCGAGCTTCGTTTCCCACAGGTGACCCCGACGCTGTCACTGCCCGATCTCGCGAAAGCCGCGCTGACCGTGAACGTGCAGGCACGAAACCTCGATGCGGTGGCGCACGACGCAACGATCACCGGCGTCGTGGCCGGCGTTTCGCTGCGGCGAACGGTCCACCTTGCTCCCGGCGAAACGCAGACAGTGTCTTTCTCGCCCAAGACCGATCGGAGCCTGAATCTGACCCATCCGAAGGTGTGGTGGCCGGTCGGCATGGGTGCGCATCCGCTCTACCATTTGACGATGGCGGCTGCCGTGGATGGAGCGACATCCGACCTGGCCAGCGCAACGTTCGGCATACGCAGCGTCAGCTCCCACCTCACCAGCCAGGGCTATCGCCAATTCGTCGTCAATGGCAGGCCGGTCTTGATTCGCGGCGCCGGCTGGGCGCCGGACATTTTCTTGCGCGACGACGCCAAGCGCACGGAGGCGGAGTTCAGCTACGTCCTCAACCTCGGACTGAACGCGATCCGCAGCGAGGGCAAGTTGGAGGATGCGCGCTTCTACGACCTCGCCGACCGCGACGGCATCATGATCCTGGCCGGCTGGGAGTGCTGCGACAAATGGGAGTCGGCGGCCAAGACAGGTGGCGAGCCATGGAACGCCGCGGACGACAAAGTGGCGGCGGACTCAATGGCGAGCGAGGCTCGCCTGTTGCGAAACCACCCCTCGGTCATCGCATTTCTCATCGGCAGCGACAACGCGCCGCCGCCGACTCTCGCCAAGATGTACGTCGACACCTTGCGGGCCGAGGACTGGCCAACGCCGATCATCGCAGCGGCATCGGATCAAGGTACGCCCGAAACCGGACCCTCCGGCATGAAGATGACCGGGCCCTACGACTGGGTGCCGCCGTCGTACTGGTACGCCGACCAGCTGGGCGGAGCGTTCGGGTTCAATTCCGAAACCAGCGCAGGCGCCAGCATCCCGCCGCTGGAGGACCTGACCCGAATGCTTTCACCGCAGGAGCTGCAGGCGCTGTGGAAGTACCCGCAGCTGCAGCAGTATCACGCGGCGGCGGACTGGTCGCCATTCTCGAGGATTACGCCGTTCGATACCGCACTGGCACGCCGCTATGGCGCGCCCAGGAACCTTGCGGACTACGTCGCCAAGGCGCAGCTCGAAAATTATGACGATGTCCGAGCGCAATTCGAGGCCTTCAACGCGCACGTGGACGCGGCCAACCCCTCGACCGGCGTGATCTACTGGATGCTGAACAACGCGTGGCCGTCGCTGCACTGGCATCTGTACGATTATTTCCTGAATCCGGCCGGCGCTTACTTCGGCGCCAAGACCGCCAACGAGCCGGTGCACATCCAGTATTCGTACGACACGCGCGCGATCATGCTGATCAACCATACGCTCGTCGGTCAGCATGGATTGCGGGCGAACATCCGCGTACGTAACCTGGACGGAAGCGTGCGTTACGAGCGGCACTTGCGCGACCTCGATCTTGCTGGTAACAGCACTCGGCAATTAGCGATGCTGCCCGCGCTCGCTGACTTATCGAGCACCTACTTCATCGAGCTCGAGCTCACTGCCGCCACGGGCAAGCCGATCGGCCGTAACGTCTATTGGCTTTCCCCACAACCCGACGAGCTCGACTGGACGCATTCGAACTGGTACCTCACACCGATGACCCAGTACGCGGATCTCACTGCCTTGCAGTCGTTGCCGACTGCTGTAAGTGAGGTCCGCGCGACGATGCGGCGCAACGGTGCCGAGGGGGTCGTCGCGGTTACACTCACGGTACCCGCATCGTCCAGGGCGGTGGCGCTGTTCCAGCACGTATCTGTCAGGCGATCCGCCGGTGGCAAGCTGCTGCTGCCGATCCTATGGAGCGACAATGACGTCACGCTGTGGCCCGGCGAATCGCTTACGGTGACTGCGCATTTAGCCCTACAGGGGTCGGCGACCCCGGTGGTCGAGGTCAGCGGATGGAACGTTCCAACCCTGAGCACCCCGGTCGCCGTCGAGAACCGGACGAACACTGCGCAAGCCGGGACTCACTAAGTCCTGGCCGATTTTCATAGCGCGCGGCTGGGGTACAATCCCCACCACCGATCCAGAAGCGAGCGCCCACATGCCTGCCGCACCCGACGTCGCGAAGCCGGCCCGGAAGTTCCACTTCGTTTCCGGGCTGCCCCGAGCCGGCAGCACGCTCTTGGCCGCTATCCTCAACCAGAACCCGCGTTTCCGTGCCGGGATGACCAGCCCGCTGGCGGACATCATGGGCGTGGTGATCGCGGAGGCCAGCAGCAAGAACGATTTTTCGTTTGACGTCTCCGACGACCAGCGCGTCGCATTGCTGCGCGGTCTGGTCGAGAACTTCTACGCGGGCCAAGCGGACGCCGGCGTCGTGTTCGACACCAGCCGGCTGTGGTGCAGCCGGATGCAGTTGCTCGAAACGCTGTTTCCCGAGGCGAAGGTCATCGCGTGCGTTCGCCAGTTGTCCTGGGTGCTGGACAGCATGGAACGGCTGGTGCGCAAGCATCCGGTCGGCGTCAGCAAGGTGTTCCGGTTCGATACCAACACCACCGTGTACTCGCGCGTCGAGGCGCTGACGGATCCGCGCGGCATGCTGGGGTTCGCCTTCCAGGCAACCAAGGATGCGTTTTATGGCCAATATGCCCCGGGCCACTTGCTGCTGCTGACCTACGAAAGCCTGGTGCGCAACCCGTCGGCGGCCATGCGCGCGGTCTACCAGTTCATTGGCGAGCCCTGGTTCGAGCACGACTTCGACAACGTCGCCTATAACGCGGACGAGTTCGACGCCCGGGTCGGCATGCCCGGACTGCATACCGTGCGCTCAAAAGTGGAGCCGATAGAGCGTATCTCCATCCTGCCGCGCGAAATCTTCGGTCGTTTCGTCAACGAATCGTTCTGGATGGACCCGAAGAACAACGTCAGCCAGGTGCCCGTCGTATAGGAGCAACACCATGACAACTGACAGAAAAAGAACCTCGGTCGTGATCGGTCTCGCGCTTGCGCTGCTGGTCCCCCTTGCCGCGCGAGCGGCAGATCAGGCGGCCAACGGGGGCTTGGTGTCCAAGGCCGTAGCGTTCGTCCAAACCCTGGCCAAAGGCGATTTCAAGGCTGCGGAGGCGGACTTTACCGATCAGATGAAGCAGGCCGCGCCGCCGGCAAAGCTCGGCGAGGTCTGGCAGAGCCTGATCAGTCAGGCTGGCGCGTTCCAGGATACCGGCGATAGCAAGACCGTCCTTCAGAGCGGATTTACCACCGTGGTCGTCAAGACCGACTTCAAAAGCCAGGCAGTGGGGATCGCGGTGACGTTCGATTCCGCCAACAGGATCGCCGGCATGCACCTTGTCCCGCCCCCCTGAGCTGGAACCGCCGGGAGAATTCGCGCGGTCGCCAAGCTCGTTCTTGGATTGAACCAGTCCCTCGCGGCTCGCCCGGGCGACCCCGGTCATTGGTCGGCCTCACCCCGATGAATGTTCAGCACCTTCAGGAATGCTTCCGTTGCCGGTGCGGTGTAGCCGTCCGATCGGCGAATGACGCTCAGCGGCCGACGGATGGTAAGCGGCTTCACGGGTAACCTCACCAGCTCCCCGGCTGCCAGCTCCCGTGGCATGCACACGCGTGGCAGCCACGCGACGCCGCCGCCGTGAATGGCAGCTTGCTTGATCGCCTCGGTGCTTCCGAACTCCACGATGTACCCCGGGTGGACGCCGTGGCGCTGCAATCGTGTTTCAACCAGCTCCCGCGTACCGGAGCCGGGCTCGCGCATCAGGAGCGATTGGCCGGAAAGATCGGCCGGCGAGAGCCGCTTTTTGCCGCTCAGTGGATGATTGGCCGCGGCAACCGGAACGATCTCATCCTCGATGAAGCGATCGACGCGCAGACCCGGCACGTGCAGCGGTCCCTCGATGAAGCCCAGCATGAAGCGCAGATCGTGCACGCCCTGCGAGACCTGCTTGGTATTGCCGACGAACATCGATATTCCGATGGACGGGTGACTGCGGCGAAATCGGGCCACCAAGCCCGGCAGGATGTAGGTTCCGACGGTATTGCTAGCGCCAATCGAGACGTGACCCTGACGCGCATCCGACAATTCCCGCACCGCCGCCTCGGCCGTGCGCGCGATCTCGAACAGCCGCGCGGAATAACCGTGCAGCACCTCTCCCGGCTGCGTGAGCCGCATGCCTCGAGGCAGGCGCTCGAACAGCACCACGCTCATGCGCCGCTCGAATTCCTTCAACTGACGAGAGATCGCCGGCTGCGAGATATGCAGGCGCTCGGCGCAGGCGGAGATGCTGCCGGTCTCGGCGATGGCGTGAAAGATCGCGAGATGGTGCAGATTCATATGACGGGCGCAGTCGGCAGCGGCCTATTTCAGCCCGGATTCTGCGCCCGTGTAGGCATACATACAACGCAAATATCACAGCTCAGACATAGATAGAATGCATGAGAGGCTCGCGCTCATCGCCGCTCACAGTTGCCTCATGGCCAATTGCACGAGCAGGCTGCTGACCGCTACGACTACCCACACGCCCAAACCGAGTACGACCGGTCGCAGACCCGTACGCGCCATCCGGCGCAGGTTCGCTGCCAGACCGATGGCGGCTAGCGCCAAGATAATCATGAACTGCGCCGAGGTATGCAGCACGGCCTGGATAGCGACGGGAATCAGTCCCGCGGTACGGACGGCCGAAGCGACCAGGAACCACACGATGAACCACGGGAAGATACGCGCCAGGCTGAAGTCGCCGAGATGTCCCTGCTGTTTGCGCTTTTGCTTTTCGCGCGCAGCGACATGAAAAAGCCCAGGAGCAAGGAGACCGGGATGATCAGTGTGGAGCGCGCCAGCTTGACGATGATCGCGTGATTGCCAGCTGCATGACTGTAGCTGTAACCGGCAGCCACCACCGAGGAGGTGTCGTTGATCGCGGTGCCGGCCCACGTGCCGAAGCCGGAGTCACTGAGGTGCATGAGGTGGCCGAGCAGGGGAAACAGCAGTACGGCAACCAGGTTGAACAGAAAGATGGTGGAAATCGCGAACGCAGTGTCGTGATCGTCGGGCCGGATGATCGGTGTCACCGCGGCAATTGCGGAGCCACCGCAGATCGCGGTGCCGACGCCGATCATGATCGTCAATTTGCCGTGAACCCCGAGCCACCGTCCGAGCTGCCAAGCGGTGAGGAACGCCATGCTCATCGTTACCAGAGTGACCCATAGCGACTCAAAGCCCGTTCGGGCGACCTGGGTCAGGCTGAGTCCAAATCCCAACAGGACGATTGACCACTGCAGGATTTGCTGGCCACCAAAGCGGATACCTGGATCGAAGCGCTCGCCGGGTGCAAACAGGTTGCGTGCCAGTACGCCCAACACGATGCCGAATACCGGCCCACCGATCAAGGGCACCCGGTCTCCCAGCAACAGGGCCACCAGACCGATCGCCGCCGCGAGCGACAGGCCGGGAAATAGACTCCGCCCACGGGGAGGGTCGATGACTGCGATGGACTGTGTATTCATGAAATTGGGCAATACCCGAACCGCATCCAGAACTCGAGCAGCAGACCAGGCGGTGACAGCTCGGCCTTGCTGGAACGGATTATCAGTTACGCTCACCCATGCATCTAATACAATTAACGCGGCCTTCAGATATCAATAATGCATAGCTGCGCGATGCTTGGTGACGCACCTGAAGCTTTGTTCGATAGTGACCGACAGCACCCGGACCGCCTGTACAAACGGTACAGCTCAAGGATGCCGAGGTAGCAGCCGCTCGGATCCGCTACGAGCCGACCTCTGGGATGCCGTAAGTAATTGTTTTTATTGCGTTCATAAATGAAGCATTGGCGGGTCGCCCGGCTGCAGCCGACGGACGTCCAACTCGCTTCCGCCCGTGGCATCCACGCTTCACAATGCGGGCAGACCACGATTGAACTTCTGCCGCGATCCCTATAGGATGCCGCCCTTTTCTGCCCTCGAGTCCCGGATTTACCAGCATCTGGCATGGGATCGAGGAGGGCGCTGTTCTCTTCAGCGCAGACCATTTTGGATACCTGAGTCGGGCCAGCATGCTGCCCGGCTGCTCGACAGTTAGAACCGCAAATTTCGCAACGGAACCTCTCCATGGCCCGCACAACCGCTCTTTCTGATATCCGCAACATCGGCATCATCGCCCACGTCGATGCCGGCAAAACGACGACGACGGAGCGCATCCTGTATTACACCGGGCGCAAGCACACGATCATCGACATCCATGACACCAAGGATCTGAAGACGTCGACGACGACGGACTATCTCGAGCAGGAACAGAAGCGCGGCATTACGATTCAGAGCGCCGCGGTTTCCTGCTTCTGGCGCGAGAAAAAGATCAATCTGATCGACACCCCCGGGCACGTCGACTTCACCATCGAGGTGAACCGCTCGCTGCGCGTGCTGGACGGTGCCGTGGTCGTGTTCGACGGTGTTGCTGGTGTGGAGCCACAGTCCGAGACCAACTGGCGTCTCGCGGACAACTATGGTGTACCGCGCGTTTGCTACGTCAACAAAATGGACCGCAGCGGCGCTAGCTTCACGCGCTGCGTGGACATGATCAAGAAGCGCCTCGGCGCGCGCCCGTTACCGGTGCAGGTCCCGATCGGCTCCGAAGATAACTTCAAGGGCATGATCGATCTCGTCGAGATGAAGGCATTGGTGTGGGAGTCGGACGACAAGGATGCTGAGTGGCAAACCCTCGAGGTGACGCCGGATCTCGCCGACAAGCTCGACATCCACACGCCGACGGATCGCATGATCCTCGCAGACGTGGAGAAGTACCGTACGGAGCTCGTCGACACCTGCCTCGAGATGGACGACGACGCCATGCACAAGTACCTCGAGGAGGGTCACGCGCCTTCGGCGGACGTGCTGCGCAAGTGTCTGCGTAAGGGCACTGTGACGGGTGCGTTCACTCCCGTGCTGTGCGGCTCTTCTTACAAGAACAAGGGTGTGCAGCAGGTGCTGGATGCCGTTGTCGACTACATGCCGGCGCCTACGGACGTCTCGGCCATCAAGACGCTGGACGAAGACGGCAACGTCACCGGCGAGCGCAAGTGCTCGGATGACGAGCCGTTCAGCGGCTTGGCGTTCAAGGTAATCAACGATGCGTATGGCGCTCTGACTTTCGTGCGCGTGTACTCAGGCGTGCTCACGAGGGGTGCCTCCATACAGAACACCACCCGTGGCAAGCGCGAGAAGATCGGCCGGATGGTCGAGATGTTTGCCAAGGAAGCGAATGCGATCGAAGAGGCGCGCGCCGGCGATATCATCGCGCTCGTCTCCATGCAGGAAACCGAAACCGGTGACACGCTGTGTGACTCCGCCAATCCGGTGATCCTCGAGCGCATGCGCTTCCCCGACCCTGTCATCAGCGTGTCGGTGCAACCGAAGGTCAAGGCCGAGCAGGAGAAATTCGGCGCCGCGCTTTCGAAGATGGTTCGTGCCGATCCTTCGCTCCATCTGGAGACGGATCGCGAGACCGGACAGACGATTCTGCGCGGCATGGGCGAGCTGCACCTCGAAGTGACGCTCGATCGCATGCGCACGGAATTCAATGTCGAAGGCACCATGGGCGAGCCGCAGGTCGCCTATCGCGAGACCATTACGCGCAAGATCGAAGAGAAGTACGTCCACAAGAAGCAGACTGGCGGCTCCGGTCAGTTCGCCGAGGTGTGGATCACGTTCGAGCCGCTCGAGCGCAGTCAGGGTTTCGAATTCGTCGATGCGACCTCGGGCGGCTCCGTGCCGCGCGAGTACGTGCCGTCGGTGGAGAAGGGTCTCAAGATCCAGAAGGAAGATGGCGTGCTGGCGCACTTCCCGACTGTGGACTTCCGCGCAACGTTGACGGACGGGAGCTACCACGATGTCGACTCGAACGCGCTGACGTTCGAAATCGCGGCGAAGGCATGCTTCCGCGAAGCGATGCGCAAGGCTTCCCCCATCCTGCTCGAGCCGGTGATGAAGGTCGAGACCGTGACGCCGGGCGACTATCTGGGTGATGTCATCGGCGATCTGAACCGCCGCCGCGGCACGATTCAGGATCAGCTCGAACGTGGCGCCAACATCGCGGTCGTGGCCACCGTGCCACTGTCGGAAATGTTCGGATACATCGGCCAGCTACGCTCGATGACCAGCGGCCGCGCCTCCTACACCATGGAGTTCTCGCACTACGAGCCGGTGCCGAAGAGTGTGGCGGACGAGGTGATCGCGGCAGTTATTGAGATGAAGGCGGCTGCGAACGCCTGAAGATGACAGCTCCGTCTGCGTGATCCCCGGCGCGACGGTCTTGCGGCACCGATCGGAACTCCAGTTCCGACCGGTGCGCAATGCCGCACCCCGATCAGCCCTGCTGTCCTTTTCGCTTCGCCACCAGCAGATCAGCGAGCAGGACGTTAATGAGCGAGCCGCTGACCCCATCCGTGCCCCCGCCCGAGGCCACGATCTCGGGCACGATGCGTTGTGTGGCTCGTGAGAGCGCTTCGGCGACTTGCACCGCGGCGTAATTGCCGGACTCCATCGACTTCACTTTGAGCTCGATGACCTTGGCGTCTGCCGACCCCACTGCGAGTGTCCGTGACGCACTAGCCTCGCCGGTGACCGCCGACGGTTCTCGGGGGATCCAAGGCGAGGAGATTTCATATAAAATCAGCAAGTTACTGATTACTCAAAGGTCCTCGGTCCCGCGACCTCGGAGCAGCATCCAGCGCTGATCGCAGGCTTCGAAAGCGATTAGGATGGCAGGCTAGTTAGTCGCGTCATGGCGATACAATCCAGCTCGGGGGAAGCACCGAATGCAGACGTCGATCCCAGGCGACACAGCCTCAGTTCGCAAGATGCTCGATGAGAAGCGGATCGAGCGCGTCAAGATCGGCGTGTTCGACACCGACGGCATCCTCCGTGGCAAGTACATGGACCGTAACAAATTCCTCTCGGCCCTGGAGAAAGGGTTTGGGTTCTGTGACGTCGTGCTGGGGTGGGACTCCAACGACCAGCTCTACGATAATGCGAGCTTCACGGGCTGGCATACGGCCTTTCCGGACGCGACCGCGCGCGTGCTGCCGGCGACGTGCCGCGATGTCCCGTTCGAGCCCAGCATTGCGCTCTTCCTCGCGGAGTTCTCGGGCGCCGCCGAAGCGGTTTGCCCGCGGGGTACTTTGAGGCGAGTGCTCGATCGGGCCGCCCGCCTCGGGTACAGCGTTTACGCCGCGGTAGAGTACGAATTCTTCCTCTTCAAGGAAACTCCGGAATCTTTGCGCACCAAGGGTTATCGGGACCTGCAGACGCTGACTCCGGGGAATTTCGGCTACTCGGTGCTGCGCAGTTCCGTGCATGCGGAGTTCTATCAGGGGCTGCTCGATCTCGCCACCGCCATGCGGATGCCCATAGAGAGCCTGCACACCGAGACCGGACCGGGCGTGGTGGAGGCCGCGCTCGCCTATTGCGAGGCGCTCGAGGCCGCGGACCGCGCGGCGCTATTCAAGACCTTCGCCAAGGTGCTCGCGCAGCGCCAGGGGTTGATGGCAACCTTCATGGCGAAATGGTCGAATCGCTACCCGGGCCAGAGCGGGCATCTGCACCTGTCGTTGAAGCGGAGCGGCGGGTCAGTCTTTCACGATGCGGCGAAGCCCGCGGGCATGTCCGACGAGATGCGCTGGTTCATCGGCGGTCAACAGGCTCTCATGCCCGAATGTCTGGCAATGGTGGCCTCCACGGTCAACAGCTACTCGCGTCTGGTTCCCGGCTACTGGGCACCGACTTCGGCCACTTGGGGGGTGGAAAATCGCACTACGGCGTTGCGCGTGATTCGCGGTGACGCGTCCTCCCAGCGGGTTGAATACCGCATCGCGGCCGCTGACATCAATCCCTACATCGCGCTCGCAGCGGCGATCGGCACGGGCCTGTGGGGGATCGAGCACCGCATCGAGCCAGACGCTCCGATCGAAGGTAATGCTTACGATCGAGATCATCCGCCGGGCCGCCGATTGCCCGCGACGCTGTATGAGGCATCCGAGCGGCTGCTCGCCTCCAAGGCCGCGCGCGAGCTCTTTGGGGATGCCTTCGTCGAGCATTTCGCGGCCACTCGTCAGTGGGAAGAGCGGGAATTTCGCAAGGCGATCACGGATTGGGAGCTGGCCCGCTACTTCGAAATCATCTGATCTACAATCATGAGTTCAACGTTAAAGACTATCAGCCCCGCCGACGGTCGACTCTATGTCGAGCGCCCGCTCGCCGACGCCAAGGCCATCAACGATGTACTCGACGCCGCGCACCGCGCGCAAGCGTCATGGGCCGCCACGTCGCTCGCAAACCGCGTCGCGATACTCGGTCGGGCCGTGGATGCTTTCGTTGCCAAAGGCACCGCCATTGCCGAGGAGATCGCCTGGCAGATGGGCCGCCCAATCGCGCACGCACCAGGTGAGATTCGCGGCTTCGAGGAGCGCGCGCGCTACATGCTGAGCATCGCCGAAGAAGCGCTCGCGCCCATCGATCCGCCACTCAAACACGGCTTCGTACGGCGAATCAAACGCGTGCCGGTCGGTGTGGTGGCGGTGATCGCGCCCTGGAATTATCCCTACCTGACCGCGGTGAATGCCTTGATTCCGGCGCTCATCGCCGGCAACACGGTGGTGCTCAAGCATTCCCATCAGACACCGTTGTGCGCCGAGCGTCTTGCGGAGGCTTTTGCGACTGCCGCATTGCCGCCGGGCGTATTCCAGTTCCTGCATCTGTCTCACGAGGACACGGCGCGCCTCATGGGCGATGCGCGTGTCAATACAGTGTGCTTCACCGGCTCTGTCGCCGGCGGCGAGGCTGTAGTCGCCGCGACGGCCGCAGGCTTCGCTACTTCGGGGCTGGAGCTGGGCGGCAAAGATCCGGCGTACGTGCGCGCGGACGCCAATTTGCAGCACGCCATCGATTCGCTGACCGACGGTGCTTTCTTCAACGCCGGGCAGTCCTGTTGCGGCATCAAGCGGATCTACGTCGCCGCTCCGGTGTACGCACGATTTGTGCAGGGCATGGTGGAGCTGACCTACCAATACAGGCTCGGCTCGCCGCTCGATCCCGAGACCAGCCTGGGTCCGGTGGTCCGGGTCGCTACGGCGGATGCCGTGCGGTCCCAGGTAGCGGCGGCGACCGCTCGGGGCGCGCGCCAGCTGATAGATCGCAGGCGGTTCCCGCGGGACGAGGCGGGCACGCCGTACTTGTCGCCCCAGGTGCTGGTGAACGTGGATCATTCGCACGCCATCATGCGCGAGGAAACTTTCGGTCCCGCAGTCGGCATCATGTCAGTCTCTTCCGACGAGGAGGCCATACGGATGATGAACGACAGCGCCTTCGGGCTGACGGCGGCAATCTATTCCTCGGACCCCCCGCGCGCCGAGGCACTGGGCGACCAGTTGGAGACCGGCACGGTTTTCCTCAATCGTTGCGATTATCTGGACCCTGCGCTTGCCTGGACCGGTGTGAAGAACTCCGGCAGGGGATGCACGCTGTCTCGCCTCGGTTTCGAGCAATTGACGCGTCCCAAATCCTTTCATCTTCGGGTAGAAGTATGACGAGTCCCTGGTACGGCAACTGGAACTATCCGACGTCGATCTGGGCCGGCCCAGGACGGATCGGCGAGCTGCCGCAGGCGTGCCTCAAGCTGGCGATCAGCCGGCCGCTGATCGTCACCGACCGGGGCTTGCTGTCTCACGCGATGATCCGTTCCGCATGTGACGCGCTCCCCAAGGCCGCCCTGTTCGGTGAGGTCAAGGGCAATCCAACCGCGGCTAATGTCGAAGCGGGACTTGCGGCTTACCATGCCGGAGGGCATGACGGGGTGGTGGCATTCGGCGGCGGCTCGGCGCTGGATACCGGCAAGGTCATCGCATTCATGAGCGGCCAGCGTCGCCCGATGTGGGATTTCGAGGACGTCGGCGACTGGTGGACGCGCGCGGATCCCAACGGTATCGCGCCGGTAGTGGCCGTACCTACGACCGCAGGCACGGGTTCCGAGGTGGGTCGCGCCGGGGTCATCGTCAACGAGGCGACCCATCAGAAAAAGATCATCTTCCACCCCAAGATGCTGCCCGGCGTCGTCATCAGCGATCCTGAGCTCACCACCGGCTTGCCCGCGCCCATCACCGCGGCAACCGGGATGGATGCCTTCGTGCACTGCTTCGAGGCGTTTTGCGCGCCCGGCTTCCATCCGCTCGCGGATGGACTCGCGCTCGAGGGGATGCGCCTGATCGCCCTCTATCTGCCGCGAGCCTGCGCACAAGGCGCCGATATCGAGGCGCGCGCCAACATGCTGGCTGCGGCCTCCATGGGCGCGACAGCCTTCCAGAAGGGCCTCGGCGCCGTGCATGCCATCGCCCACCCCGTGGGGTCATGGTTCGATACTCACCATGGCCTCACCAACGCCGTGATATTGCCCTATGTCATGCGGCACAACCGCGACGCAATTGCCTCCAAGGCCGCGGTGATCGCGCGGCTTCTGGGGCTGCCGGACCCCGGCTTCGATAGCTTGTTGACCTGGGTGTTGAACTTTCGCCGTGCTCTCGGAATAGCGCACTCGCTTGCCGACATCGGCGTGGATGTACGCAACGCGGCCACCATCGGCGTCGAGGCGGCTGCGGATCCTTCCGCGGCGGGCAATCCGGTCCCCGTGAATGCCGCGGCGCTCGAGCGGATCTTCCGCGCGGCCGTCGTCGGTAACTTGGAGGTGGCGGAATGAGCTCATGAGCGCGCCCCGGGTGCTAGTGGTCGACGGGAACGTTGCGGACCTGCGCCGCAAGCTGGTCGCCGCCGTGGGTTATGACACGGGTACCGGCTATGCGCGGACGCTGATGCGAGTGATGCCTGCGCTCGAGTGCGACGTGGTTTATCCGGCCGATCTGCAGACGCCGGCGGAGCTCGCGGACAGGCTGCGTCTCTATGATGGCGTGGCTATCACAGGCTCTGCGCTTTGCATCTCCGACGGCGGACCCGCAGTGGAGCGGCAGATCGAGCTGGCCGCGGCGGTGTTCGAGGCCGGCGTGCCGCTGTTCGGCAGTTGCTGGGGGCTGCAGGTCGCGGTGGCGGCGGCCGGCGGCGTCGTGACGCTCAATCCCCGTGGTCGCGAGTTCGGGTTTGCGCGCCGCCTCTTGCTGACAGACGCGGGCCGCGAGCATCCGTTGTTCGTGGGCAAGCCTGCGGTGTTCGAAGCCCCGACGGTACACCGGGATCACATCGAAACGCTGCCCGGCGGCGCGGTGGTGTTGGCGGGCAACGAGATGGGTCTACAGGCGGCGGTTTTCTCTTACCGCCGAGGAACCTGCTGGGGCGTGCAGTATCACCCTGAGTATGGTTATGGGGACTTGGCTGCGGTGGCGCGTCGCTACGGTATGACGCTCGTGCAAGCGGGGATTTTCACCGACATGGCGGCGCTCGATGCCTTCGCCGTCGATATGGACGTGTTGCACGCCAACCCACGCTGCGATGCCTTGCTGTGGAAGCACGGGCTGGGACCCGCGATGCACGATGAGCGAGTACGTCGGGCCGAGCTATCGAATTGGCTATCCAGAGAAGTTCTTGCGCATTCAGATGCCAAATGAGTTCTTTCAGTCGGCACGCGCCCTGGCGTGCCGCATGCGATAACGAGGTCCCTGCCCGTGGCCCAGGCCGAACCGCAACTTTCTCGCTCCCTCAGCGGCATCCACCTTTGGGGCATCGCCGTGGGCCTGGTGATCTCCGGGGAGTACTTCGGTTGGAGTTACGGTTGGGCCGAGGCCGGAACCCTCGGTTTTCTGGTGACGACCGTTCTGATCGCCGTGATGTACACGACGTTCATCTTCAGCTACACCGAGCTCACCACCGCCATCCCCCATGCGGGCGGCCCTTTCGCCTATAGCTACCGCGCGTTCGGTCGTGCGGGCGGCTATCTGGCGGGTTTCGCGACCTTGGTGGAATTCATATTCGCCCCTCCCGCGATCGCGCTCGCCATCGGTGCCTATCTGCATGTGCAGTTCCAGCACCTGGATGCGCGCTTGGCCGCTGTAGGCGCCTATGCCGTGTTCATGACGCTGAACATCGTCGGAGTCATGATTGCGGCGACCTTCGAGCTGATCATCACGATACTCGCCATCGCGGAGCTGATGGTCTTCATGGCAGTGGTGGCGCGGGGCTTCAGCTGGGCGCACTTCGTGCACGCGGGTTGGGGCGGGCTGACACACTCCCACTCGTCGATGCTGGGCGGGATCTTCGCGGCGATCCCGTTTGCGATCTGGTTCTTTCTCGCCATCGAGGGAGCAGCCATGGCGGCCGAGGAGGTCAAGGAACCTTCGCGGACCATTCCGCCGGCCTACATCTGCGGTATTGCCACTCTGGTGGTGCTGGCATTCGGCACCATGATTTTCGCCGGCGGCGCGGGCGATTGGCGGCTCCTCGCCAACATCAACGATCCCCTGCCGCAGGCCATGAAGATCGTCGTGGGCGCCAGGAGCGGCTGGCTGCACCTGCTGGTGTGGATAGGCCTTCTGGGGCTGATCGCGTCTTTTCACGGAATCATCATGGGCTACTCGCGGCAGATCTTCGCTTTGGCCCGCGCGGGTTTCCTGCCGCCGTTCCTCGGCCGTATACACCGGCGCTGGCGGACGCCGCACGTGGCGGTGCTGGTCGGCGGTGCGGTCGGGATTGCAGCGATCTATTCCGACCGCGTCGTCAGCATCGCCGGCCAGCCCCTCACGGCCAGTATCGTGACGCTGTCGGCGCTCGGCGCGATCGTCATGTACATCATCAGCCTCGCGAGCCTGATGCGGTTGCGTGCACGCGAGCCGCGTCTCAAGCGCCCGTTTCGAACGCCGTTCTTTCCCGTCTTCCCGCTGATAGCGCTGTTGCTCGCTGTCGCGTCGCTGATTTCGATCATCTACTATAACCGCCAGCTCGCCGTCATATTTGTAGTGCTGGGAGCAATCGGCGCGGTGGCAACCTGGTACCGCTCCGGGGGCCAGGTAGTGAGCGCGGCGGATGCGATGCTGAGGACCGGGGCGGGAGATTCCGCCGCCGGCGCGGGAGATGACCTCGTGCGAGGGAGTGATTCCCAGTAACGCTTCCAGTCACGAAATCGCGAGACCATCCAGTTCGCGCCGAATGAGGTTGGCTTCCGCAACGGAATTCGCCAGGGCGATGGCACGGTTCAGCGCCTCGCGAGCCTCATCGAGCCTATTCAGTTGCTTGAGCAGCGTGCCACGCAACCCGTGCAAATAGAAGTACGCGTCCAGCTCGCTTCCCAACGGGGCGATCATCTCCAGCGCGGCCTCGGGACCTCGCAGCTTCCAAACCGCCACGGCTCGGTTGAGCGTCACTACGGGTGATGGCTGCAGCGCTTCCAGCGCCTCGTACAGCGAGTCGATCTCTTTCCACAGGGTGTCCTCGGGCCGCGTTGCGCGGGCATGGAGCGCAGCAATCGTGGCCTGAAGCTGGTAAGGGCCCGGGCTTTGGTAGACGGCGGCTCTTTCCAGTAACAGCCGCGCTTCATCAATGAGCGTCCGATTCCAGCGGCTCCGATCCTGCTCGTCGAGCAACACAATCTCCCCATTCGTGTCGAAGCGGGCCGGCGCGCGGGACTGCTGCAGCAGCATCAAAGCCAGAAGTCCGAACACTTCCGGATCGGTTGGGAAAAGACTCAACAGCAGGCGCCCCAAGCGAATGGCTTCGTCCGCAAGTGCCTCGCGCGCGGCGGCCGTGTCTGGAGTGCTGCCGTAGCCCTCATTGAACATGAGATAGATCATCGTCGAAACCGCTGTGAGTCGCGTGCTCCGCTCGGCAGCGCCGGGGGTGTCGAATTCGACGCCAACTTCCGCAATCGCCCGTTTGGCGCGAGTTATCCGCTGCTCCATCGCAGTGGCAGACACCAAGAATGCTCTGGCGATCTGCTCGACCGTGAGCCCGGACACGATACGAAGGGCGAGGGCAATTTGCTGGGTCGCGGGCAAGGTGGGATGCCCGCACACGAACAACAGCCGCAGGATGTCGTCTCCATAGTGATCTTCATCGAAGCGCTCCGGAGAGATGTCGTCGCGGGCATCTGTGAGGCCGTCACCGTCAGGTAAGGGTTCGATGGAGCGGCTACGACGCTTAGTGTCCAGGGTCGCGTTGCGGCCGACTGTAATGAGCCAGGCTGCAGGGTCTCGAGGCGGCCCTTTATGGGGCCAGGTCTGCAGAGCCCGAAGGCAGGCTTCCTGAAAAGCCTCTTCGGCGGTATCCAAGTCACGGAAGTACCGCAGCAGGGCTGCGACGGCCTTCGGTCGGGCTCCTATAAGCGCTAAGTCGATGTGCGCCGGATCGTGCATATTCGTATCAAGGACGTCGGGTTACACTCCGGACCGACAGGGCCCCAAATATTTTCCCTTCCCTTGTCGGCGGGGAGCCCCTTAGGGCGTCCTTGAAGCGGAATCCACCTCAACCCGGAGATGTGTAATGAAGGTCATGGTTTTTGTCAAAGCGACCCAAGACTCTGAAGACGCTCTGCCGCCGGATCCCAAGATGATGGAGGCGATGGGCAAGTATAACGAGGCCCTCATTGCCGCCGGCATCTTGAAGGACAAAATAATGGGTGGACTCAAATCAACCCGCTTTGCCAAGCGCGTGCATTTCTCAGGTAAGAACCGCACGGTGATCGACGGTCCATTCACCGAGACGAAGGAATTGGTCGCCGGCTTCTGGCTGTGGGAGGTGAAGTCCATCGAGGAAGCCGTCGAATGGCTGAAGAAGTGCCCCAACCCCATGGTAACGGATTCCGACGTTGACATTCGCCCACTGTATTCGTTGGAAGACTTGGAAGCCTGGCGCAATCCCAAGCGGTAGCCGGAACTGCAGCCAGGAAAATTCATTCTCGTCGTACTTGACAAATTAGGTAGATTCGACGATTCTAGAATGATGGAATCTAAAGTGGCAGTTGGAGCGTTGGCGGCGCTGGCGCAGGACAGTCGCCTGCAGGTGTATCGCCTGCTCGTCCGGGCCGGCCCTGAGGGCATGGCCGCGAGCGAGATTGCAGGAGCGCTGGCGATTCCAGCGAACACGCTGTCGTTTCACCTCAAGACGTTGAGCCATGCCGGCCTGGTTCATTCCCGGCAGGAGAGTCGGTTCATTTATTACTCGGCTAACTACGAGCAGATGAATGAGCTGCTCGGCTTTCTCACCGAAAACTGTTGCGGCGGCCGCGGTTGCCTCCCGGCGGCCGCTCCCCGCAAGAGGAAAGTCTCATGAAACGCCTGCATGTGCATGTTGCGGTCGAAGACCTTCTGACCTCGATTCGGTTCTATTCGCAGCTGTTTGCGGCAGAACCTGTGGTGCTCAAGGACGATTACGCCAAGTGGATGCTGGAGGATCCGCGCGTCAACTTCGCCATCAGCCGGCGCAACGCCCAATCCGGCATCCGGCATCTCGGCATCCAGGTTGAGGATCGAGGCGAGCTCGAAGAGGTCTATGGACGACTCAAGCGTGCCGAACGTCCGGTGCTCGAGGAGGGGGAGACGACATGCTGCTATGCGCGTGGCGAAAAGAGCTGGATCGAGGACCCGCAGGGCATCCAATGGGAGACGTTCCTGACCACGGGCGAAAGCGCAGTTTACGGACATGAGGCTGCGCGGGAGCCGCTGCGAGTTGCAACCGAGGAATCGAGCTGCGGCAAGCCCGGCTGCTGTCAGCCCAACGTAGCCTAGCGCAGTGGACACAGTGTTGCGGTCCGCTGAGGGGCGGGACGGAGACGGCATTCGCACTCTCCTCGAACGCAGTGGACTGCCGACGAGCGACCTTGCCTCGTCGCGCCCGGAGTTCGTGGTGGCCGGGGAAGGAGAAGACCTGGCGGGGGCCGGAGCTCTGGAGCACTTCGGGACGGTTGCGCTATTAAGGTCCGTCGTAGTCGCCGCCGATCGGCGTGGGGCTGGCGTTGGCCAGCGCATCGTGCGAGAGCTCGAGCGGCGTGCCCGTGCGGCAGGCGCCAGGGAGCTGGTCCTGCTCACGCAGTCCGCCCGGCCTTTTTTCGAGAATCAGGGCTATCGGGCCGTCGAGCGCAGCAGTGTGAGTCCTGCGGTACAGGCGAGCGAGCAGTTCCGCTCGATTTGCCCAGCGAGCGCGATCTGCATGGTGAAGTCTCTCATCGGGTCCGCGGCAGGATGAGCGACGGGTCATCGGCCGTAGAGGTGCACTATGAGCCGGCTCCCGCGGGGTGCCCCCACAACGAGGGAATCGGCACCAGCTCGCAATGCGGAATGAAGGCGGCTTCGTAGCGGCTCAGGGCGTGTGCTTCAGGGTTGCTCGTGGCGAGCCGGCGCCGGCGGGCCCGGTGGCTGCCGCGCCGGTGGGTGCGGGCGTTACCGTGTAGCGGAATTGTGACTCGCCGATGTTGATCATGTCGCCGTGCTCGAGCCGCGCGCAGCGAACGCGATGCTGGTTGACGAGCACGCCGTTGGTGCTGTTCAGATCCTGGACGAATGCGGTGCGGACGCCTGGAATCAACACGGCGTGGTGACGGCTGACCGATCGCATCGCGAGCGACAGATCGTTGTCACGATCGCGGCCGATCGTCGTGCGCCCGCGCAGCACGACGCTGTGGTTCTGGCCGCTGTCGGTACGTGTCAGGATGCTCACATAAGCCTGAGCGGCCGAGCCCTCGGAGGTGGTCAGGCTACGGCCCAGCTCGTCGATGCTCGATTGCACCCGGCCGAGCGCATAGGAGTTCATTGACGCCATTTGCGTGGCGCGCTGCAGCTCGGCGTCGCGCTCCGCCAGCAACGTGTCCAGCTGCCCCACCGTGTTGCGCAGCTCCGCGTTCATCGACTCGAGACGGGTGAGGCGCGAATCGCTCTCCACCGCTTCCTTCGTCAGCGCCGCGACTCGCCCCTCCAGAGCGCGCCGTTCCGCGTCCGGCGTCGCCAGTCGGGCGGTCAGCTCTTCGAGCTGTCCGCGCAAGATCGTCATTTGCGCGGTTTGCTCAGCATGAGTCGCGGCCAGGTTGCTTGCCGCAGCCTCTCGTTCCTCGAGCAGACGGCCCTGGTCGGAAAGCATCGTCTGGCTCTTCAGTAGCGTCGCTGTCAGGTCCGCGAGCAATGCGCGGCTGCGCTCGCTCTCGAGCCGCGCGTCGGCTGTCTCGGCCTGGCGTGCGGCGAGCGCAGACTCGAGCTCGCGCAGCCGCTCCGCGGCGGCCCCGCTGGCGACGGCATCGGCCTGCGCGCGCTGCTGCGCGGTGGCCAACGTGGCTTGCGTGGCCAGCAGTTGCCCGCGGGCGTCGGCGTGCTCGCGGGTCAATTCGGCAAGTCGCGATTCCAGTGCGCTGCGCTTCAGCTCGACTTCGCCGCGCTCGGTGGCGTACTGAGTGCTTTCCGTATTATGTAAACGTAGCGCCGCGTCGCGCTCCTGAACCGCACTCTGAAGCTGCCGATCCCGCGACTGCAGCTCGCCATGAAGTTGATCGGCTCGCGCCTGCTGCTCGGTGGTCTGCAGCTTCGCGGCGGCGAGCTCGGCATCCAACTCCTGGAGACTGCTCTGGTAGATCGCACGGTACGACTCGCGGCTCTGCAGGCTCTCGAGGCAGCTCGCGAGCTGAGTCTGCAGGGATTTGGCATCCGCAGCGAGAGCTCCATGAGTACGCTGCAAGGCGTGCAGCTCCGCGGAACGTTGTTCAAGAAGTGCTGCCGAGGCTGCCAACGCCGCGTTCTGCCGTACCTCTGCCGCCCGCGCGTCGACGAGCTGCTGCGTCAACCGGACCGCCTCGCTTCGCGCCGCATCCAACTCCGCGGCGCGGCGCTTGGCGGCCTCTTGCTCGCCTGTCAGCGCTTCTGCAAGCGCACGCTCGCGACCGTTCAGTGCCTCGAGATTGGCGGTCGTCTCGGCGAGCTGGCGACTCAGCGTACCGGCACGCGCCACGGCCGTGTTACGTTCGCGCTGTGCAAGACTCAGCGCGTCGTAATGTCCCCGCAGCTCCTCTGTCTTTTGCACGATCCAATGCTCGACCGACGACATGACGTCCGCGTCTGGCGCAGGGGGCGTAGCGTTGGGTACGTGAGTGTCGGGAGGAGGGGATGCCGCAGCAGGGGGATCGGACTCCGCGACGGTGGTCTCGCCACCGGAAGGTTCAGCCGTCGCGCGGGAAAGGGCCTCCGCCTCGTACGCAGCGACATCCAATACAGGAAGCTCGTCGGTTGCATCGAGGTCGACTGATGGTCGAGCCGTCGTGTTCGCGGAGTTCATAATTCTTTGTTCTTCAGTATGCCGCGGGCACCGCCACGCCGCGGCGCTCATCGGCGTTCCAGCGCCCATCGCCATCCTCTTCGGCCTTTCATTTAATCGCAATTCGGGTCGAAACGCGAGCCAGGAATGGGCGGCGACAGCGATGCCAATTTCGGAGGATCGAGGGGCCGAAATTACTAGTTGAATCAGCAGGTTGCTGATATTAACTTATTTCAGGGCCTGGCCTTTCCGCCGCGATCTCAGTGAAACTTCTCACCGCGCGCAAGCATGTCGATGATCGCCTGCATTCGCTTGTACCTGGTTGCCGCGCGCTTCGCCGTCTGCAGCCTGTACGCTATGGCATACAGGTTGGCCTTGTTGAGGGTTGCATACATGACACTCGCTCGTTTGTTTCGCGCGAGTCGTTCGAGAAATTCACTCGGCATGGTGGCGGTAGACGGCGAATCGTAGGCCGCGCGCCATCGACCGTCTGCCTTCGCGGCACGTACCTCATTGTGACCCGCGTCCGTCATTTCACCGGATTTGATGAGGCGTTCCGCATGCTCCGTATTCTTCTTCGACCATTTGCTCCTGGATCGCCTCGGTTGGAATGCCTGGATCCAGCAGAGGCCATCGAGCGGCAGCTTGCGCGCGTCGATCCAGCCAAAGCATAGGGCCTGATCGCGCGCTTCCGCGTACGTGACGCTGGCAATGCCCGAAGACTTTTTATAAATACGCAGCAGCAGACCGTCGCATCGCGAGTGTTCCCGCACCAGCCAGGCCCTAAAGGCGACTGCAGACGGAAAGCTGCGCGTTTTCATGGCGCTCATGGGTGGCGCACATCCTGGTTGCCAGTATTATAGTGCGCGCAATCTGGATCGCGACAGCGTTCCAGTTTTGGAACCCGGGGGCGTTACATGGGGCGGGTCGCGAATGAGTTCATATTCGGCGAGTGGGCGACAGATACTGCAGCGCCTCGCGCGGGCCGCGATGCTCGAGCGTGGTCTGCTGCCGGAATTCTCCGCTGCCGCCCTGCGCGAGACGAATGCCTTCAAAGATGCCGCCAACCTCACGGCACCAGGCAAAATCCATGACCTGAGACAGCTCCTCTGGGCCTCCATCGATAACGACGATTCCCTGGATCTCGATCAGCTGTCCGTGGCGGAGCCGCGCGGCAACGGCGCCATCTGCTTCTGGGTCGCGATCGCGGACGTCGATGCGCTCGTGCACCGCGGCTCGGCGATTGACGATCACGCCCGTCACAACACCGCGTCGGTATATACCGCTGGGCACACCTTCGCCATGCTCCCGGAGCGGCTATCCACGGATCTGACCTCATTGCGGCAGGACGTGGAGCGCCTGGCCATCGTGGTCGAGATGGTGGTCGACACCGAGGGCAAAGTAGGGCAGTCGGACCTCTATCAGGCCATGGTGCTCAACCGGGCGAAGCTCGCGTACAACTCCGTTGCCGCGTGGCTGGACGGTTCTGCCGCGCCACCGCCAGCCGTTTCCAGCGTTCCAGGCATGGACGAGCAGATTCGATTGCAGGATCGTGTTGCCGCCACCCTGCGATCCCAGCGTCATGTCCGTGGTGCACTCATGCTGGAGACCATTGAAACCCAGCCGGTGTTCGTTGACGAGGCGCTGCGCGAGCTGCTACCCGATCGCAAGAGCCGTGCTCATGAGCTGATCGAGGACCTCATGGTCGCCGCGAATGGGGTCGTAGCGCAGTATCTCGAGCGTCGGGGCGTGCCATCGATTCGCCGGGTGCTGCGCGCGCCAAAGCGGTGGGACCGTATCGTGGCGCTCGCTGCCGATGTCGGCGAGCGGCTGCCGTCGGTCCCGGATGCGCCCGCACTCAATGCGTTTCTCGCACGGCGACGGCAAGTCGCTCCCGAGCGGTTTCCCGATCTATCGCTCTCTGTGATCAAGCTGCTCGGCTCGGGAGAGTACGTCGCCGATCGGCCCGGACAGAAAGTGCCCGGTCACTTCGGTCTGGCGGTGAGGGACTACACGCACTCCACAGCACCCAATCGTCGCTTCCCCGACGTCATCAACCAGCGCTTGCTCAAGGCCACGTTAGCCGGCGGCTCCTCTCCTTACGCGGAAGGGGAGCTCGAAGGTCTCGCCGCTCATTGCACCGTCCAAGAGAATGTCATCGCCAAAGTCGAGCGGCAGGTCGCCAAGTCCGCTGCGGCGCTGCTCCTGGCCGGGCGGACCGGCGAAGTGTTCGACGCCATCGTCACCGGTGCCGCGGACAAAGGGACCTGGGTTCGAATCCTGAGTCCGCCAGTGGAGGGCAAGCTGACAGAGGGAGGTCAGGGTGCGGACGTGGGGGAGCGCCTGAAAGTGCGACTGATCCACACGGACGTGGAGCGCGGTTTCATCGATTTTGCCCGGCAGAGGTAACAATGCCCGACGACCCCATGAGCCCGAGGCCGGCCTACGAGCAGCCGTCATTTGTCGCCAGCGACGAGGCGCGGCCGTTGCGGATCCTCGCGGAATACCTCGAGCCGCTCGCCCGCTTCCAGCGAGCCGGCATTCAAGACACGATCGTGTTCTTCGGCTCGGCCCGGCTGCAGCCGGACGGTCCGCTCGGACGCTACTACGAGGGGGCGCGCGAGCTGGCGCGGCTCATCACTGAATGGTCGAAGTCGCTGCCCTCCCACGCGCATCGCTACGTTGTTTGCTCGGGCGGGGGCGGCGGCATCATGGAGGCCGCGAACCGTGGGGCCTCGGAGGCTGCCGGCAAGACCATCGGTCTCAATATCAGCCTGCCCCACGAGCAGCGACCCAATCCGTACATCACGCACGAGCTCCTGTTCGAATTCCATTACTTCTTCATGCGCAAGCTCTGGTTTGCGCACCTGGCCAGAGCGTTGATCGCCTTTCCCGGCGGATTCGGCACCCTGGATGAGCTGATGGAGATCCTGACGCTAGTCCAGACGCGCAAGATCTCACGCGACATCCCTGTCATCCTTTACGGCACTAGCTATTGGAAGGAGATCGTGAACTTCGAGGCGCTCCGCCGACACGGCATGATCGACGCCGCGGACCTCGAGCTGTTCCACTTTGCGGATGAGCCTGCGGCAGCTCTCGGGATCATCAAGGAGCGGCTCGCAGCCGTGCCCGCCGGAGTCTCGCCGGCCTTCGCTCACTCGCATCACCGCGGGCAGGGCGGCGCCTGACTCCGGGGCCTGGGCGCTCCCAGACCTCGACCCGGCCCCCGCGGATGCGGAAGAGCGGATGCGCGTCCGGCATCGATGCGCGAGCCCACTTTTTCAACGTCGCCGGGCTGCGCCGCAGGAGCTTCGCGCGCAGATGGGTCCACTCGTATCGCAGCTGGCCTCTCGAGACGGGAATCAGAACTCGCTTGCGGGTGGCTTTGAACTTGCGCCGGTCGAAGGCGTACCCGCGTGTCAGCGCTTCGGTGTATACGGACTCCAAGTAGAGCGACATCGCCGTCAGTGGCGCGGAATGTGCTCGGAATCGCTCGAGCTGCGGGTGATGCCGGTATCCGACTGTATGGCCGCGAAGCACTTTCTGTGCGAGTAGGGCCTCACGCCACACCGCCACGAGCCCGCGGCTGTCCAGGTACTTGGGATGGAGGGACCAGAGTCTCACTGAGCGCTATCGGGAGGCGGCGTGAGCGGGACCGGATGCGTGTTGTCCGATCCCGCTCACCCTACCGGGCCGTCAGTTGGTGGTGCCGTTGGTGGAGCCCTGTCCCTTCACCTTGACGTCGTTGGGATTGCTCACCACTTCCAGCACCACTCGCCGGTTTTGCGCTCGGCCGTCGTCCGTGCGGTTGCTGGCGACCGGGTCATGCGGACCGTAACCGCGTGCGGTGAGCTGCGACGCATCGACACCATCGCCTACGAGGTAATCCCGCACTGCCTCGGCTCGCTTGCGTGACAGACGCATGTTGTAGGCAACAGACCCCTTGCTGTCGGTGTAACCCTGCAATTCCACCTTCAGGAGCGGATGCTGCTTGAGGCCGGTCGCCACCTCATCGAGCACCGGTTGGGACGTGTCCGTGAGGCGTGCCGAGTCGAACGCGAACGTAACGCCCGTCAGCGTCACCGAGCCTTTTGTCGGCATCTTGAACGCTGGTGCCGGCGGCGGCGGGGCCGGCTGCGCCGCTGCGGGCGGCGCGGGCTGAGTGGCCGCCGGAGGCGGGGCGGCCGGAGGCGGCGGGGCGGCCTCCACCGGTTGCCCTCCAAATGCGTACTGAAGGCCGAGTGTGGCGATGTAGTCGGTCGCGTGGTCCCCTTTTCCAGGCTCATCCCACAGGACCTTGATCTCCGGGCGCAGCGAGAACGTCGCGGTCTCATCGGAGCTTTGCCACAGATTCAGGTAGGTGCCGATGCCGGCGTCGGCGCCCAAGTGAGTGTGATCGGGGGCACTGCTCGGCGTGTCCATCACGCCGCCGACGCCCAGCCTGAGATAGGGTGCCACCGCCGCGGCGCGATTGAGAATGAAGAGCCCATCGAGGGTCGTGCTGTAGGTGTACACCTGTCCGGGAATCTTGCGGTAGTTAAGCCGGTCTGCTTCGGTGTTCAACTCGACATTGAAGTATTGGTTGATCTCGCGTCCGAGCGCCACGCCGAACAGCCAGTTCTCGTCCTGGAGCGATAGCCGGTAGTCCGGCGAGATACCCCCGATTTCGGGCGTGACATACCAATGGTCAGCCTCGCCTGCCAGCGCGACGGCGGGGCCGGCGAGGGCAAAGGCGAGGAGAGCTTTCTTCATCTTCATGGGCACTACTCCTGGGTTACGAGCTCCGGACAGAGCGGCCTGCTCCCGTCGCGTTGTTGCAATGAGACAACGCCGAACTGCCATGGAAAGCACTGCTAAGCCAATGCTTTCTAAGGGTAATAGTGCCATAGACCATAATATGTCGCACTCTGGCAACGGAGAGATTGACAGTGCGAGTGCGGGCCGCGTAAGGTGGCCGTCCGGCTCCAAGCCCCTTTGGCGGACTCTCTCCAGGCTCTCCTCAGGCGCCCGCGGCTCGAACGAGCCCCGCCCCCCAGGGCTGTCATCGACCCGTCATGCAACCATGGTCTACTCGGCGCGGTTACCCTGAGCGAGCCGCCCCGCGGTGTCCGCAGCCGACGACCACTACCAGTTTCGAACGATTTGGATCTCCGACATCCATCTGGGCACTCCAGGGTGCCAGGCCTACTATCTCCTCGATTTCCTGCGTACCCATAAGGCCAACACGCTCTACCTGGTCGGCGACATCCTGGACGGCTGGCAGCTGAAGAAGAGCTGGTACTGGCCGCAGGCCCATAACGATGTGGTGCAGAAGATCCTGCGCAGCGCGCGCAAGGGCGCCAAGGTCGTCTACGTACCGGGCAATCACGACGAGCTGGTACGCCAATTCATCGGGCTGCACCTGGGCGGGATCGCCATCATCGAAGACGCAATCCACATCACCGCGGACGGCAAGCGGCTTCTGGTGGTGCACGGCGATCTGTTCGACAGCGTCATGCAGCACGCCCGCTGGCTCGCTCATCTGGGTGACTGGATGTACACCCTGCTGCTACAGCTCAATCGCTGGCTCAACGCCATCCGCCAGCGCTTTGGTCTGCCGTACTGGTCGATGTCGCAGTACTTGAAGCACAAGGTGAAGAATGCGGTCAATTTCATCTCCGACTTCGAGCACGTAATGACCGAAGAAGCCCGCCGGCGCGGTTGCGATGGCGTCGTTTGCGGCCATATCCACAAGGCCGAGATGCGCGACATCAACGGCATCCTTTACTGCAATGACGGCGACTGGGTCGAGAGCCTGACCGCGCTTGCCGAGGACTTCGACGGCAAGCTCCACCTGATCCACTGGCGTAACCGTCTGGTCGAGCCGATGAACCTGGGCCGCATCGCGGACGAGCTACCCGTGGCGGATTCGGCACCGGCCTAATCCTGTAGCAGGTTGCCTCACAGTCGAGAGGGGAACGATGAAGATCATGATCGTCACTGATGCATGGAAACCGCAGGTCAACGGCGTCGTGCGGACGCTGCAGACCACCGCGCGCGAGCTTCAGGCGATGGGCCACGTGGTCGATTTCCTCACGCCGCTGGAGTTCTCCACGCTGCCGTGCCCAACCTACCCCGATATCCGCCTGTCGCTGTTTCCCGGCGGCAAGGTCGTGCGGCGTCTCTCGGACTTTGACCCGGACGCACTGCACATCGCGACGGAAGGTCCGCTTGGCATGGCGGCGCGGCGTTTCGCGTTGCGGCGCGGGCTGCCGTTTACCACCGCTTATCACACGCGATTTCCAGAATATATCCATGCGCGTACCCGGCTGCCGCTGACCTGGACGTATGCCTTCCTACGCTGGTTCCATGGACCTTCCGAGTCCGTGATGGTTCCGACCCAGGTGGTCAAGCGCGACCTGGAGTTGCATGGATTCAGGAAGGTCGTCACGTGGTCGCGCGGCGTCGATCTCGATACCTTCAAGCTTCAGCACAGCGAACGGCTGCGGAGCGATCCGCCGATCTTCTTGTACGTCGGCCGGATCGCAGTCGAGAAGAATATCGAAGCCTTCCTCGAGCTGGACCTTCCGGGCTCGAAATGGGTTGCCGGCGTGGGGCCCGCATTGAAGGGAATCCAGGCGCGGTATCCGAACGTGAACTATCTGGGTGTGCTCAACCAGCACGAGCTGGCGCAGGTATACGCTTCCGCGGACGTCTTCGTGTTTCCCAGCAAGACGGACACGTTCGGGCTGGTGTTGCTGGAGGCCATGGCCTGCGGACTGCCGGTCGCGGCGTATCCGGTGACGGGGCCCCTGGATGTGATCGGCGATTCCAAGACCGCCGGCGTCATGCATGAAGACCTGCGTAGCGCCTGTCTCGAAGCGCTGAAACTGCGCCGTGAAGACGCGGCGGCCCATGCTCGCAAGTTCTCGTGGCGGGCGGCGAGCGAACAATTCCTCGGCCATTTGCGCCCGCGCACGCGAGGTGCCAAGCTCTCGCCTCCTTTGGCCAACGCGAGCCGGGCTTGATGCCAAAGATCAACACCGAGTACTCGAGCGAGAGCAATCCACACAAAGGCAATCGCGGACTCACTCGCGCCTGGCTGGCGGCCAAGAATTCTTGGAGCGGACTGGTGTTCGCCGTCCACGAGGAAAGCGCGTTCCGGCAGGAACTGACGCTCACGGCCTGCTTGATTCCGCTGGCGCTGCTGCTGCCCTTCGGCGCCGTCGACCGCCTGATGCTCATCGGCTCGGTGGTGCTGGTCCTGATCGTCGAGCTCCTGAACTCCAGCATCGAAGCGGCGATCGACCGGATCTCGTTCGAGCACCATGGTCTGTCGAAACGCGCCAAGGACTACGGTAGCGCGGCCGTCATGCTGGCACTGCTCACCTGCGCGATGGTGTGGATCACGCTCCTGTATCAGCTCTTCACCTCAGCTCATTGATTTGAGGCGCCAGCGTCGCACGGCCACGAGAGCCCAGATGGCCTCGACGACCCCGAATGGCCAGGCGCCTTGCAGAAACCCGTAAACCGAGCCGAGCACGCAGCCGCCGGCAAATCCGAGAACGTAGAGCGGGCCCCGGTCCTCGAGCGCATAGAAGACCAGCATGACGGTGACGGCGAGCAGGCCGAAGATCGTGAGTCGGTCCATGGTGGGGCCTATTGCCGTGCGCCAGCGCGACGGCGATGCGGCTCAATGGAGTCGGGATAGCTTGGGTAGCGACGATCGTCCCAATCGAGCCGTCCTCAATAGGGCGGTGCTTTGTGTTGCCGCTGCGCGATCGCGGCCTCGGTCCACCAGGCCAGATCATCCGCGAACGGCCCGAACGCGCGCTCGAGTGCCGCACCGGCCTCACCGATCGGCTCGGCTGCTTCGTTGAGCGCCCCCGCGATGGGACCCACCGTGAGCGTACTCGAGATCACCGCCATACCCATCTCCGCAAGGATGTTGCGCCAGGCGAAGCTCGACCGGGTGCCGGCAAGTCTGCCGCCGGAATAGCTCGCGATCGCCGCTGGGCGCCAGAACCACTCTTCCAGGTAGTGATCGGTGAGATTCTTCAATCCCGGCTGGACGCCCCAGTTGTATTCACCCACGACGAAGAGGAAAGCATCGGCAAGTCGGATTTTTGCTCCGAGGCTGGCCATAGCCTCCGGCGCGCTGCCAGGGGCATACTCCTTCAACATTCGATCGAGCATCGGTAGCCCGACCTCTCTAGCATCGATCAACTCCACGTCTTCGCCTCGGGAGCGCAGTCTGCGCACGAGATAGTCCGCCAGGCGGATACCGCGGCGATCGGATCGATAAGATCCGTAGAAGACGAGGACTCGATGACTCACGTGCCCCTACCAGATCCGTACGCGCTTGTCGGGCGGCAGATAGAGCGATTCCCCCGGCGTGACGTCGAATGCCTCGTACCAGGTATCGGAGTTGCGGACCGTGGCTGCCCGGAATCGTGCCGGTGCATGCGGATCGCTGAGCACCTGGATCCGAAGAGCCGCTGCCCGCACTTTCGAGCCCCAGTTCTGGCCGAAGGCGATGAAGAACTGCTGATCGCCAGTGAAGCCGGCTATCTTCGGCGCTGTCGTGCCGTTGAGCGAATCATGGTAAGCCTGATACGCCGCCGCCACCCCGCCCAGGTCGGCGATGTTCTCGTCGATCGTCTGCTCCCCGTTCACGTGTAGACCCGGCAGAGCCTCATAACTGTCGTACTGCTCTTCCAGGGCCTTCGCCTCTTGCTCGAAATGCTGATGATCCGCCGGTGTCCACCAGTTACGCAGCCGCCCCTTGGCATCGAAAGCGCTGCCCTCCGCGTCGAAGGTATGGCTGATCTCGTGCCCGATGATGGTCCCGATCGCCCCGTAATTGTCGGCCGCCGGCGCCTTGGGATCGAAGAAAGGCGGCTGCAGAATCGCGGCCGGAAAATTCAGCCCGATCTGCAACGGCAGGTTGACCGCGTTGACCGTCTGCGGCTCCATCCACCACTCGCGCCGGTCGACCGGCTTGCCGATGCGATCGATGTTGTAGCGGTACTTCCAGAGCTCCGCGCGCCACACATTCCCGAAGAGGTCGCCGGACTGTACCCGATAGGCCGAGTAGTCCTTCCAGGTTTCGGGATAACCGACCCCGACATAGAGGGCATCGAGCTTCCTGATGGCTTCCGCTTTGGTCGCGGGAGCCAGCCAAGTCAGCGCCTCCAGCCGCTTGTGATAGGCCGTGATCAGGTGCGCCACCATATCCTGCGCCGCCGCCTTGGCCTGCGGCGGGAAGTATTGCTTGGCATAAAGCTGGCCTACGGCGTCGCCCAGGTACCTGTTCACCAGGTCGACGCCGCGCTTCCAGCGCGGCTCCTGTTGCGGCACGCCCGCCAGGATCTTGCCCTCGAAGTTGAAGGTCTCCTGGGCGAACGGCTGCGACAGATACGGGCCATACTGCTCGAGCAGATGAAAGGCCAGCCAGTCCTTCCACGTTGCCAGCAGCGTCGATGCGACCAGCGCCGACTCGCCCGCGAGCGCAGACGGCTGCCAGATGTAAAACTCCCGCTGTTGCGCCAGGCCCGCGGCCGCGAAGTACGCGCTCCAGTCGAGTCCCGGGGCCTTCGCCTCGAAATCGGCGAGAGTCCATACATTGTTCGCGTTTTGGACGACTTCGCTGTCCGCGATGCTCTCCTGGACCCTTGCAATGGCTTGCTCGAGCGCCAGCACCTTCGCGGCGCGGCCTGTCGGGTCCGGGCAACCCGCCAACCGCAGCATGGCGGCGATGTGCGCCGCGTACTCGGCCCGGATCTGCCGCATGTGCGCGGCGCTCGACAGGTAGTAGTCGGGACTCGTCAGCACGAGGCCGCCCTGCAGCAGATAGACGGCATAGTCTGCGGAGTTGCGGAAGCCGGGCGAGGTCCACAGCCCAAAGAGATTGCTGGTATGGAAGTTAGTATCGTTGAGCGGGTCCACGTCAGCGCGCAACAGGCTGCCGAACATCGTCGCCAGCTGCTGCCGGTTGGTTACGGCCTGTACTCGCGCGAGCTCCGGTTGCAGCGGCTTCAGCCCGAGCGAATCGACCGCCTTCTTGTTCATATAGGACGCGTATAGATCGGCGATCTTGCGCTCACTCGAGCCTGCCGGCGCGGGTGAGCGCGCGGCTTCCTCCACCAGGGCGGCCACGTTCTTGCGGCTCTTCTCCGCCAGCGCCGTGAACACACCGATACCGGCCTTGTCCGCCGGAATCTCGGTCCGCGCAATCCAGGCCCCATTGGCGTAGCGGTAGAAATCGTTGCCCGGCTTCACGCTCGGGTCCATGTTGCCGACCGCGATTCCGTGCGCGACAGGTTGTTTCGGCGTCTGTGCTCGTGCCGGTGGCGGCAGCGCGGGTGCGGTGAGAAAGAGGGTGGCGGCGAGGACGATGGCGGGGCGATACCAAGGCACGGCAGGCATCTCCTTACGGCAAATCTGCTGGTAGTACGCAGGTGCGGCGCTGTGGTTCAGCGTCATGTTAGTCAAGCATCGGATAATAGCACGGCCGGGCTGACCCGCCCCGACGCCGCGAAAGGCGCGCGCCTGATGGGTGTGCCGGCCGGCGATTTCGGTATCGATCAATGGCAGCACGGGCGCATGGCCGTGATGCGCGCCGTGGAGGACGGATTCGCCATGGTTCGACCTGCCCACGACGGCCTGGTGATTGCCAGCGATGCGGAGGGGCGGCTCGTCGCCGCGAAGAAGGACTCACCGAGGGGTCTGACCATGATTGTCGCCGATCTTCCGCTCGGCCCGGGGCCGACGCTCTACGCGCGGATCGGCGATGTCTTCCCATGGTTGTGCGTGATCTTCTCCCTCCTGCTGGGCCTACTCGTCGTTGTCAGGCGGTCGCGAGATCTGTGAGCGCCCTGGCGCCGAGAGCTTTCAGGTATTCGCAGAACATGTCAGCCATGGCTTCGGCATAGGCCGCGATTTCCGCGGGAGTTCGCGGCAGCTCCGAGAAATGCTTGCCCACCGTGCTAAGCGTGGTCGTGATCAAGTCGGCGCTCAGGGCGCGAGTCGCTTTCGATGCCTCGGGAAGAGCCTCTCGCATGAACGTCTGAACGGCGCGCGCTCCCGCGACCCTGGCCTGTCGCGCCTCGGGCGCATCGCGATAGAGAGGCGCGGCGTCATTGAGCGCCACGCGCATTGCGGCCTCGTCACATTCCGAGCGAATGAAGGCGTGGACCAGAAGCCGCAGGCGCTCGAGCGGCGGTCTGCGACCATCCTCGAGGATGGCGCGCAGTAACTCCCCCGTCTGCCGCCACTCGTCGCTTTGCAGTCGGAAGAGAATCGCCGCCTTGTTGGGGAAATACTGATAGATCGAGCCGACACTGACGCCGGCTCTCTCGGACACCCGCGCCGTGGTGAAGCGCGACGCGCCTTCCTTGGCCAAAACCTGAGCCGCCGCCTGCAGGATGGTGGCAACGAGCCCGGCGGAGCGGGCCTGTTGCGGCTGTTTTCGTGCCGAAATCTTCGGGTTTTGGCGCCGGCTCATCTGCGTCTGGCGAATGCGAATAGAAAACATGACGAATCAGTCGCATTCTAGTCCAGGCCCAAGACGGCTGCACCCTGCACTGGAGAACCGCATGAATTCACTCACCACTTTCCCGCTGGCGCCGCTGCTCGACCGCTTGTTCGCGGAGGACGCCGCGGCGTCGCCGGCGTCGAGCCCCGCAGTGGCCGAGATCCCCGCCGAGGAGCGGGCGCGCCTGATGCGCAGCAAGACTGATTACCGCGAGTTCTACGGACGTCTGAAAGACCTTCCGCTCGCCGTCTCGCGAGAGACCGCCACGCTGCTTTACATGCTCGCCCGGGCCTGCGGAGCGCGGACCATCGTCGAGTTCGGGACATCTTTCGGCATCTCGACGCTGCACCTCGCAGCGGCTCTGCGCGACAATGGCGGTGGCCGCCTGATCAGCAGCGAGTTCGAGCCATCCAAGGTGGCGCGGGCGCGGAGTAATCTGATGGCCGCCGGTCTCATCGACTTCGTGGAGATCCGCGAAGGAGATGCCCTGCGGACACTGGCCGCCGATCTCCCGGACACGGTCGATCTTCTTCTGCTCGACGGCGCAAAGGCTCTGTATCCCGAGGTCCTGAACCTGGTGGAGGCTCGCCTCAGGCCGGGCGCTTTCGTCGTCGCGGACAACGCCGACTACAGTCCGGACTACCTGGCGCACGTGCGCGATCCTGGGAAGGGCTATCTATCCACGCCGTTCGCCGAAGATGTTGAGCTGTCCATGCGGCTCTGACATCCGCCAATCACGTCTGCAGGTAAGAGTCGACGAGTCTCAGCAGCTCGAGGCGCAGACGCTCGGATTGAAGTGTGCCCTGGCCGGCCGCGTCGTGAACGACTCCGGCGACCGCCGCCGCGAGCACCCGTGCGGCAATGCGAGAGTGGGCGAGTGCAGCGCCGCCGGAGTTCACTCTGACGATGGCCTCATAGCGCTGCTGCAACTTGGCGGCGAATCGATCGTGGACGATACCGGCATCCCGCGAGCGCGGGGTTTCTTCCAGCAGGACCCAATGAGCCGTGGGATACCTACTGTGTACGGCGATCATTCCATCGACCAGAGCCTCGATGCGGCGTGCGCGCGGTAGCTGTCTGTCAGCCGCGGTGCTGACAACGGCCAGGACGTCGTCGAAATGACGTTGCCGGACGGCTTCGACCAGAGCAAGTTTGTGCGGGAAGTACTGATAGAGGGAGCCGATGCTCACACCGGCCACCGCGGCGACCTCGTTGGTCGTGAGCCCTTCCCAACCACGCTGCCCCAGAATGTGAGCCGCGGCCTGCAGAATGGCCTCGATGGTCGCGCGGGAACGCGCCTGTCGCGGCTCCTTTCGCATCGCACCCGAGCGGGCGGCAATGCGAGCAGCCGTGCGGATCTGTCGTGCCACAATATGAGCATTGTGCTCGCCTTCACGACACGCGTCGAGGTCTCCGGCTGCGATCCGTATCGCAGGCGGGATCTGCCGACCTATCTGGCCGTGCGGTTCCTCGCTGAGACTGCGGCGCTGGCGCAATCCGTCGCGATTGGCTGGACCGTCTATCAGCGCGCCGGCGCGCCGCTCGCGCTCGGTCTCGTGGGTCTGGCGCAGTTCATCCCGATGGCGTTGCTCATGCTGCCTGCCGGCGAGCTGTGCGATCGGCTGCAGCCGCGGCGCATTCTGGCCGCCGGGCTCGCTCTCGAGGCCTTGTGCGCAGCCGCCTTCCTGGTGCTGACGTTGGGAACGACAGCCCTGTTGTGGCCGCTCTATCCGGTGCTGATTCTGTCCGGGGCGGCGCGCGCCTTCGCCGAGCCGGCCAGCCAGGCGATGCTGCCTTTCCTCGTTCCTCCGGAGCGTCTGCCGCGAGCCATCGCCTGGAGCTCTTCGCTCTGGCAGGTCGCGGTGATCGCAGGTCCTGCTTTCGGCGGTCTCACCTACGCGCTCGGTGCGGGCAATGCCTATGGGCTCTGCTGCGCGGCATTCCTTGCCGCGGCTCTCGGCAGCATAAGCGTCTCGGGACGGCGCGCCATGCCCGAGGACACTTCCACCCTCGCGAGCCGTACGGCTCGCATCGCGGAGGGCATCCGCTTCGTGCGCTCGCAGCCCATTCTGCTGGGCTCGATCTCGCTGGATCTGGTCGCGGTCCTGCTTGGTGGGGCGACGGCGCTGCTGCCGGTGTTCGCGCGCGACATCCTGCACGCGGGCCCCATCGGGCTGGGCCTGCTGCGCAGCGCGCCTGCCGTAGGCGCCTGCGGGGTCGCGCTCTGGCAGGTCCGCCACCCGCCGGAGCGGTCGGTCGGCCTCAAGTTGCTCGTTGCGGTAGCGGCCTTTGGCCTCGCTACCGTAGCCTTTGCGCTGTCTACTTCCCTGGTCCTGTCACTGCTCGCCCTGATCGCCGTCGGTGCTACTGACATGGTGAGCGTCAACATACGCTCGTCACTCGTGCAGCTCGCAACACCGGATGAGCTGCGCGGCCGCGTCGCGGCGGTCAACATGCTATTCATCGGGACCTCGAGCGAGCTCGGCGCCTTCGAATCGGGGCTGCTCGCCGCGCTCATCGGAACCGTGCCAGCCGTGCTCGCCGGCGGCGTCGGCGCGCTGGTCGCCGCGGGAGCCTGGATGCGACTGTTCCCGGGGCTGAGGGGAGCGGAGGGGCTGGTGAAGGCCGCGGCGACTTAGAGCATCTGCACTCGTGCGCGGACTTCGCGCAATGCGGGATGCGCTGCCGCCGCGAGCGCTGCGGCAATGGTGCGACGCATCTTGGCGTCGCCGCCGGCAGCAGCCTTGCAGAACCAGCTCGCGGCCGCTTCCGGGAGTCCTCGGTCGGCGAGCAGTACGGCGTAGTTGAATTGACCGCGAAAGTAACCGGACCGCGCCGACTGGTAGTACCAGTACGCGGCGTCTTCCTCGCTGCGGCAGCACCCCCATCCCTCTTCCAGACACCGGGCGACCATGTTCATCGCTCGTCCGTGCCCCTGGGATGCGGCCTGCAGAAACAGGCGCAATGCCTGCGGCCGGCCGGGTGCAACCCCGCGGCCGTCGAACAAGAGGTTGCCGAGATTGTACTGTCCCCAGTCGTGACCGCCCTTGGCCGAAGCGCGATAGCTCGCCGCGGCGCGCTCCAGGTCAACCGGCACGCCCCAGCCGTTCTCGTGGCAGCGGCCCACCATGTTCATCGCCTCGGCGTCGCCCTGTCCCGCGGCGCGCGCGAACCAACCGAACGCCGCCCGCCCATCCGGATCCACCCCGCTGCCGTCGAGCAGCATCCGGCCCAGACGCAGCTGCGCCGCCGCTACTCCGCACTCGGCGGCGCAGCGAACCCAAGCGGCCGCTTCGACCGGATCGCCGGCAAGCAGGGAGTGGAGTGAGCCGTAGCTCATGCGCGACAGACGTGTGAGCCTCTGTTGGCTCTCCTCCATGGCGGCGGCCCGCTCGAACTGCGCGCGCGTCAACGCCATCGGCCTAGACCTCCGCCCACCGGCGCAGCAGGTTGTGATAGCAGGCCGTCAGGCGCAGCAGTGCGCCGCCATCGGCGCCCGCGGCGGTGAGCTCGCGGATGACCGTGTCGATCCCGAACAGCGTGGCTCGGTCGCCAGCGTCACGCACCATGCTCTGCACCCAAAAGAAAGCCGCCACGCGCGCACCGCGCGTCACGGGCTCGACCCGATGGAGGCTGCCGGCCGGATAGATCACCAGGTCGCCTGCCCCCAGCTTCACCGTATGCGTGCCGAAGGTGTCCTCGACGACCAGCTCGCCGCCGTCATAGTCCCCAGGAGGGGAGAGAAACAGCGTCGCGGAGACATCGGTGCGCAGCCGGTGGTGAGTCCCCGGAATCTGGCGCACGGCGTTGTCGACGTGGTTGCCGAAGGCCATGCTCGGCTCGTAGCGATTGAAGAGCGGCGGATAGACGTGACGGGGCAGGGCGGCGCTGATGAAATCGGGATGGCGCTCCAGAGCCCGCAGGATGATGTCTCCCGCCTGCCGCGCCGCGGTCGAGTCTTGCCCGAGTTGCAGATTGTGCTTCACCTGCGACGACTGGAATCCCGCGGTCGCCCGGCCATCCTCCCAGCTCGCCTCACGCAGCAGCGTGTCGATCGCCGCGAGACGCTGCGCATCGAGCAATCCTGGGATGCGGACGATCATCGCGTCACAGCATCCAGTGAAGCGTCAGCGCGACGCTCCGTCCGGCGCCCGGAACGGCATGATTCTCCGCGGCGCTCGTGTAGTAGAGACCGTCATAGTAGAGCCTGTTGAACAGGTTGTAGCCATTCAGCTGCACCTTGAGGCGCGGGCTCGCCTGGTACGAGACCAGCGCGTTCCAGACCACGTAGCCGGGAACGTAGGCGGCCTCGGCGCCGTCAGCGAAGCGGTGGCTCAACCAGTTGCCGCCACCGCCGACCTCCCAGCCTCCCGGCAGTTCGTACTCGGTCCATAGATTGAGCTGGTTGTGCGCGGTGTTTGGCATCACCTTGCCGACGTCGGCGGGAGTGCCGGAGGCAAGCGTCCGGCCGTCGAGATAGGTATAGCCGGAGAAAATCTCCCAACGCTGCGTCAGCCGACCGATGGCCTGCAGCTCCAGCCCCTCGACCCGTTCGTTGCCATTCAGCACCGTGATCGTGGGATTGTCCGGGTCGTTGGTCTGAGCGTTGTCCACCACGGTGTGAAAAAGTGCCTGCGTGAGCAGCAGACGATCGTCCAACCATTCGGACTTTGCCCCTACCTCGAAGCTCTTGGCCTTCACCGGCCCGAGGTCCGCCGTCTTGGTCGTCAGTGTCAGCGCCTCGGCCGACGGGTCGAACGACGTGCCGTAAGAGAAGTAGTAGGTCTGCCGCGCTGTCGGCTTGATGACCAGCGAGGCGCGCGGGCTGCCGAGGCGGTTGAGCTCGTGCAGGCGCAGCAGCGCCCCGCTCTGCACCGTCAGGCTCTTATACGTGGCCGAGAAGTCGTCGTAGCGGAAGCCGCCGGTAAGGCTCACGTACGGCCCGAAAGCCATCGTATCGAGCACATAGGCGCCACCCGAGGGCGCCACGGTGCGCTGTGTGGAAGCGACCGGCTCGGCCGGGCGGGGCATATTGGGGTCGGGGTCGAGCAGCGGCGTCTCGGGGATCCAGCTGTTGTCGGTGTTGAAGGGATTCTGGTAGCGATCGAGGTCGTTGGTCTGACGCGCGATCTCCAGGCCTGTCACCAGCGTATGGGTAATGAATCCCGTGCTGAAGCGGGCCGTCAGATCGAGCTGATCGTCCAGGTTGGTTTGGACCCCGGAGCTGGCCGGGGCGTCCCGGCCGACCAGAATGTCATCCAACGGCGTGGTCGCGGCAGGCACATCGTCACCAAAATTCGGCGCCTCGAACTGGTAGTCGAACTCGTAGTGGGCGTAGCGCACGGTGTTGTCGAGCGAGACGCTGTCGCTGAAGTCATGGCGATAGCGGGCGGTGAGGATATCCACGTCCGTGGTGGCGCTGTCCGAAGCCAGTCCAAAGAATGCAACGCGAGGGACTGGAGCTGGGCGTCCGTCCACAAACGGGATGCCGGTGTCGAGAACGTCGTTTTCCTGCTGATGCAGGTACGCCAGAACGACTGAATCCTGCTCGCCGATACCGAATGCCAGCGCCGGTGCCACTCCCCAGCGCCGGTTGCGGACATCGTCCCGTTCCGCGACTTCCGACGCTTGCCCCATCAGATTGAGACGTACCGCGGCTGTCTGCCCGATCGGAGTGTCCAGGTCCGCGGTGGCACGGTAAAGATCGTTCGTGCCGAGCTCCGTCGTGACGTTGTCGAAAGGGGTCAGCAGAGGCGCCTTGCTCACTTGGTTGATGGCGCCGCCCGTCGAGCCGCGACCGAACAGTACCGCCGCCGGACCTTTGAGCACTTCGATTGACTGCAGGTCGAAATCATCGCGGGTGTAGACCGCGGCGTCGCGAATGCCGTCGAGAAAGAAATCGTTGAACGCCGAGAAGCCGCGCAGATTGACCGTGTCGCCACGTGCCGCACCCTCACCGGCATTCATGGTGATGCCCGGCACGTTCCTCAGAGCGTCCTCCAGATTCGTCGTTCCCTGCGCGGCCATGAGCTGATTGGTCACGACCGTGATGGATTGCGGCGCGTTCTGCTCGCTCTCCGCCAGCTTGTCGTGCAGTAGCGTCCGGACGCCGTTCACGGTGACTTCTGAGAGTTGGTCGTCGCTGTCATCCGAATCCTGTGCGGACGGCTGCGGCGCCGGGGCTGCGGTAGAAGAGGCGCCCGCAGCATGCGCGGCGGTTGAGCTCATCGCCAAGGGCAGAAACAGCCCCAGCGCTCCGGCCACGCGGCCAAAGCTCACGTCATTGCTGCCAGAGACGCGCGTGTGGTCTGAATCTTCTCCGGTCACAAGAGCTCTCCCGTTGCTGTAATGCGGTTCAGAAACCAAATGATAATCATTCTCATCCGTATTGCGCAAGCAATTGCGCAAGCAGCGCCGGGAAGCGGCCCAATTCAGCTGGCGCTCGAATTAGGCACTGGGTGGGGCGGAGAGATGCCCCGCGGGCGAGGGAAGCGGTTGGCTGGACGGGTTAGAGCAATGCCTGCACGGCTTGCTTGATTCCAGCGGGATCGAGGCCCTGATGCCCCATCTGCTGCCACAGCCCGCCGCAGCCTTCGCGGTGGGTGCCGATGTGGTCGTAGCGGCCTTTGAAGCCGGCTTGCAGCAGGTAGCTGCCGAAGCGGCTGCCGAGCCCGGTGCGAACGTTCCAGGCCTCGGCGACGAGCACGAAGGGCGCGCCCGCCAGCCGCTGCATCATCTCCCGGTCCACCGTGTTCAGCGTCGGCTTGTTGATGAGTCCCACCTTGACGCCCTTTTCCCCAAGGTCGATGACGGCATCGAGGGCGCGGTAGACGGTCTCGCCCACGGCGACTACGTAGCCGCCGCCCGCCGGCGCCTCGCGCACGATGTAATCCTTGCCCGGCTCGAACGGCTTGCCCTGATAGAGCGGCTTGCCGTGCTCATCGAGGATGTCCGGCACCGGCGCGCGGGTCGTGAACACGAATCTCAGCCCGGGATCATTGAAGATGCGCTTGATGCAGGCGGCGAACTGGTGTTGGTCGACCGGAAAGTAGAGTCGTGTCGCATCCTCGCCATGCACCGGCGTCAGTCCGCCGTCGGCGATCATGCTGTTGATGCCGAAATGGCAGGTATTGTCGGCCATGTCGTCGACGCCGCTATGGCTGAAATGCGCCAATACGTTGGAGAAGTTGAGCCGAGCCATCGTGATCTCGCTCAGGCACATCTCGAGGAAGGCGCTGAAGGTGGCGAAGATCCCCTGGCGGCCGGACTCCGCGCCGAAGCCCGCGGCGGCCGAAAAGTTGCCGCGCTCCATGATGCCGCCGCGAATGAACACCTCCGGATGCTTCTTGCGGATGTGGTGCAGTCCGCAGGAGCCCTCGAGGTCGTTGTCGAACACCTTGACGCTCGCGACACGTTGGCTGTCGCTCATGCCGTCCAGGATCTCGTTGATGAGCTTGCCGAAGTCGTCGCGGTTCTTGCCGACCCCGGAGGAGCCGCGGTAGCTGAGCGGACTTTTTTCGGGGCGCGCCGCCTTCAGCATGGCGATCGCCTGCTCGTAGCCGCCGCGCGACTCGAGATAGCCGATCGCCGTCTCCGTCTTCAACACCTCGTGCGCGTGGGGGCTGCCTTCAGCTCCGGCAATTCCCGGAGCCATGAGGCGCTTGATGACCACGCCGCGCGGCGACGTGTCGGAAAACACGCGCGCGAGATCCACGTATAACGCATCGAGATCCTCGCCAAGCGTGGTCGCGATGCTCAAGCCGTAGCCGGCAAGCGTACGACTCAGGTCATAGCCTGGCATGTATTCCTGCGGGTGTCCGGCGATCGTGACGTTGTTGTCGTCGATCAGCACTTTGATGTTGAGCTGCTGCCCGACCGTCAGGCGGGCCGCCTCGGCGTCGTCTCCCTCCATCTGGCTGCCATCCGAGCCGAGCAGGACGACCGCGTTGCCCGGATTTGCCATCGCCACGCCGTTGCAGAAGGCCCAAACATGCCCAAGCCGGCCGGAGCTGAATTCGACGCCGGGCGTCAGCATCTTCTCGGGGTGGCCGGGCAGGCCGCTGTCGAACTCCCGATAGTGCAGCAGGCGCTCGGCGGGCATCGCGCCGTTCAGCACGGAAAGCAGATACTGGGTCGCGACGCGGTGGCCGGCCTCGTCATAGAAGACCGGTACGATCGGGGCCCCATTCGCGATGAATGCGCGAATGATCGTCATTTCCGGCACCGTGTCGTACGCCCCGCCCGTGTGCCCGGAAAGGCCCTTGGCGCCAGCCAGGGCCGTGAAGAACACGATCGTGTCGCGGCAGAGCTGGATGTTGTGGCGCAGATCGGCTTTCTGCGCATCGGTGAGGGTGCCCAGTTTCGGGTCGAGCTTGAGCGGTCGCAGTTGCTTGAGATCGATCGGAAAGGTTTCTGCCGCCATAACGCTCTGCCTCGGGATTCCGCTGGTCCGACCATCGATACTAGCGCATGAGCCGCACGAAAATGTATGGCACCCATGTATCGGGCGCGTGACGCGCGATAGCGCTTGACCTTCCAGCGAGGGGAGGGCCTATAAAGGTTCCAGTGAACTAGAAGGAGTGGCTCGATGGATGCTCAAGGCTCGAAGGAAGCCGCCGGTTCGGTGGTGCTCGCGATCTCGGGCATGACCTGCGGCGGTTGCGCCGGTGCGGTCACCCGCGCCCTGTCCGCGGTTGCGGGCGTGGTCGCGGCACGGGTGGACCTGGCTGGCGGCCGCGCTACCGTGACCGGGACGGCTCGCGCGGAGGACCTGATTCGCGCGGTGCAAGCCGCCGGCTTCGACAGCGGGCTTGCCTGAGCGATGAAGCACGCGCTCGCAATTTCCGGTATGACCTGCGCGACTTGCGCGCTGCGAGTCGAGCGGGCGCTTTCGGCCGTGCCCAGCGTGGCGCGCGCGGAGGTGAATCTCGCCACCAACCGCGGCATGGTGGAAGGCACAGCGGCAGAGCTCCGGCCCGCCGAGCTGATTGCCGCGGTCCGTCGGGCCGGATACGAAGCGGAGCTCCTCACGGACGACAGGGAGCGAGAGCGCGAGATTGCCGCGGCTGAGGCGCGGCGGATGCTGGCCGAGAGCCGGCGCCTCGCGGTCGCGGTCGTGCTGAGCGCTCCTTTCCTCGCGCCCATGGTCGGCGCCACGCTGCCGGGCTGGCTGCAGCTCGCGCTCGCGACGCCGGTCCAGTTCGTCATCGGGGCGCGGTTCTATGTCGGCGCCTGGAAGGCGGTTCGGGCACGCATGGGCAACATGGATCTGTTGGTGGCGCTCGGTACCTCCGCGGCTTACTTCTACAGCCTCTACCTCCTGCTGGCGGGCTCGGCCGCGACGGGTCTCTACTTCGACTCCGCGGCCGCGGTGATCGCCCTGGTCAGCGCTGGCAAGTGGATGGAGGCGCGCGCCAAGCGCTCGACGACCGAGCAAATCAAAGCGCTGATGTCGCTGCGACCGGAACGGGCGCGTGTCGCCCGGGGTGACCAGGAGATCGAGATTCCCGCGACTGCCGTGGCCGTCGGCGATGTGGTGGTGGTGCGGCCCGGCGAGCGGTTGCCGGTCGATGGCGTCGTGATCGGTGGGCATAGCCAAATCGATGAAAGCCTGCTGACTGGCGAAAGCCTGCCGGTTGCGAAGGCGACGGGAGACAAGGTGACCGGCGGCTCCATCAACGGTCACGGGCTCCTGCGCATCGAGACGACGATGATCGGCAACGAATCGACACTGTCGCGCATCATCGCACTCGTCGAAGGCGCGCAGCTCAGGAAGGCTCCAGTGCAGCATCTCGTCGATAGGGTCGCCGGGGTCTTCGTGCCGGTGGTCCTCGCCATCGCGGCCGCCGCGTTTCTCGGCTGGTGGCTGATTGCGGCCGAGTTCACGGCGGGACTCATCGCGGCCGTGTCGGTGTTGGTGATCGCCTGCCCGTGCGCGCTCGGCCTCGCCACGCCGACGGCGCTCATGGTCGGTATGGGCGTGGCCGCGAAGGCGGGTATCCTCATTCGCGACGCGGAGGCGCTCGAGCGCGCGCATCGCCTCGATACGCTCGTTCTGGACAAGACCGGCACGGTGACCGAGGGCAAGCCGGCGGTGACGGATCTCATCCCGAACGGCGTCTCGGAGCGTGAGCTGCTGTGGCTCACCGCGGCGGCGCAGGCGGGCAGTGAGCATCCGCTGGCGCGCGCGGTACTGATGAGGGCGCGGGAGCTAGGGGCGCAAGACTCCTCACCCCACACGCTCGAAGATTTCCACAGCCATCCCGGTCTGGGGCTGACGGCTCGCGTCGCGGGAAGGCGCATGGTCATCGGCAACCGCCGTCTGCTGCAGAAACATGACATTCGCACGGCGGCAGGCGAGTCGGGCGCGGCGCGGCTGGAAGCACTGGGCCGCACCGTGATGTGGGTTGCGGCACTGGACCCCCAGCCGACATGGCTGGGATTGATCGGTGTCGCGGATCCGATCAAACCGCAGGCGGCCGCGGCGGTGAGTCATCTCCGTGAGATCGGCATCGAGACCGTGCTGCTGACGGGTGACAACGAGCGGACTGCCGCCGTGGTGGCTGCGCAGCTCGGGATTCGCCGCGTACTCGCGGGTGTCTCGCCGCAGGAGAAGGCGGCTGAGGTACGGCGGCTTCAGGGGCAACGCCGACAGGTTGGCATGGTGGGCGACGGCGTCAATGACGCCCCCGCTCTGGCTGCGGCCGATGTTGGTTTTGCCGTGGGTACGGGCACGGATATCGCGATGCAGACCGCGGGCGTGACGCTGATGCGAGGCGATCCGCGGCTGCTGGGTGACGCCATCGCCGTGAGTCGGGCAACTTACCGCAAGATCCGGCAGGGGCTTTTCTGGGCGTTCATCTTCAACGTCATCGGCCTGCCGGCCGCGGCCTGCGGACTGTTGAATCCCGTAATCGCCGGCGCGGCCATGGCGCTGTCGTCCGTCACCGTGGTTTCCAATGCGTTGCTGCTGCGACGTTGGCGTCCGGCAGCCGCCCGCGGAGCGTGAGATGAAGAGCAGGGCCGCGGTGACGATCGGACAGGCTTCCGCGAGCTCGGGCGTGCCGCCGAAGACCATCCGTTTCTACGAGCAGCTGGGTCTCCTGAAACCGGCCGAGCGTCTCGCCAATGGCTATCGGGCGTACGACGACAGTAATGTGCAGACGCTGCGCTTCATCCGCCGCGCGCGCGATCTCGGGTTCTCGCTGCCGGAGATAGACAAGCTGCTGGCGCTGTACCGCAACCGGCGGCGCGCGAGCGAGGACGTCAAGCGCCTCGCGCTCGCGCACGTTGCCGACCTCGATCAGAAGATCGCCGAGCTGACGCGGATCCGGGACACGCTCACGGAGCTCGCCCGTCACTGTCACGGTGATCAGCGTCCGGACTGTCCGATTCTGGAGGACCTCGGGGGCTCGGGGTCCTAGCGAGCCGCAACCCGTGTAACCTTTACGGCGGTGCGGTGTTCTAGGCCAAGGAAGCCATGTACGGGGATTCTCAGATGGTCTCGACCAAATCGAAACAATGGGTTGCGGCGCCTTTGGCCGCGCTTCTCCTGCTCGGTGCAGCGAGCGGCGTGCAGGCAAAAGGCTGCCTCAAGGGTGCCGCCGTAGGGGCCGTGGCAGGACATGTTGCGCGGCATCACGCGGTGCTGGGCGCGGCGGCCGGCTGCATCGTCGGCCACCACCTGGCAAAGAAGAAGGAGCGCGAGGAGAAGGAGCGCCGCAGAGAGCAGCAGCGACAGGTGCAGCAGGCAAGCCGCTAGCGCACCCGCTTCGTGACCCGATAGACATTGGGGTCCAGGCGCTCCATGTGCCGCTCGGGTTGCGCGACGGGCGAGAAGCCGAATTGACTGTAAAGGGCGTGCGCGTCGGCGGTCACGAGGCTCCAGCGGCGAAGACCCTGGAGCTTCGGGTGGTCCATGACCATTGCGAGCATGGCCTTCGACAACCCGTGGCCGCGGTGATCCTCGAGCACATAGACGTCGCAGACATAGCAGAACGTCGCATAGTCTGAGACTACTCGGACGAGGCCGACTTGTGTACCGGCGGAGTCATACGCGCCGATGCACAGTGAGCTGCGGACGGCCCGCCGCACGATCTCGAAAGGAATGCCGGGCGACCAATAGGCTCGACTCAGATACGCATGTATCGCGCGCAGGTTGAGGCGGCTGGAGTCGTCGGAGATGGTGTAAGAGCCAACGTGACGGACGGACAAGGACGTGCCTTCAGATCCAAACGTCGTTCTGCGCCGTGCGCTCGCCACCTTCATGCCCGGTGTTCAAAGTGCCGCGCGGCTCTATCAACATCAGCTTCACCTCTCCCTCGGCGCAGGGTCTGTGTCTGACTCCTTTCGGAACGACATACATCTCGCCCGCCGTCAGGCGCACGGCTCCGTCCTCGAATTCGAGCCGCAGTGTGCCTTCCAGGACGATGAAAGTCTCGTCCGTTTCCTCGTGTTCGTGCCAGACGAAGTCGCCCTCGAGCCGCGCGAGCTTGAACTGGTAGTCGTTCATCTCCGCGATGACCTTGGGCTGCCATTGCTCCCGGAAGAGGGAGAACTTCTGCTGCAGGTTGATGGGTCGATGGTTCATGGGCGCCTCCGGCGGGCAATGATCATCGCCGGCGGACCGAGACAATAACAGATACACTTTTCCCATTCTGCGACCGGAACAGAAGAGGTCCCCTGTGAGCGGCAATTCTCGCCACCGATACGAGCTGCTGGCCGACGTCATCACCCAGGCAGTCGCGGGAGGCGCACTGCCGCCGGGCACACGCGCACCCTCCCTGCGGCGCATTTGCAAGGACCACGGCGCCAGCCTGTCGACCGCTCTTCAGGCCTATCAGCTGCTCGAGGACCGCGGAATCCTGCAGGCGCGGCCGCGCTCGGGCTTCTATGTCGCGCGGCGGTCCGCCACGGTGCTGAGCGCGCCCGCCGTTTCGAGCCCGTCCAGGACGCCCACTCGGATCTCGATCTCGAATACTGTCCAGCGGCTCCTCGAATATGCCGCCGACCCGCGGCTGGTGCCGCTCGGCTGCGCCATCCCGAGCGCCGACTTGCTGGCCGGTGGCCGCCTGGATCGCTTCCTGGCCCGGGCCGCGAGACTCAAGGGTGCGCAGTACAACATCTATACCAACCCCAAAGGCGATCTGCAGCTGCGGCAGGAGATCGCCCGCCGCGCGCTGCGGTGGGGGCAGGGCCTCTCACCCGAGGACATCATCGTCACTTGCGGTGCCACCGAAGCCCTGGCGTTGTCGCTCAGAACGGTCGCGCGAGCCGGTGATGCCATTGCGATCGAGTCTCCGGTCTATTTCGGGTTGCTCCACATCCTCGAGGCACTGCAGCTGAAAGCGCTCGAGTTGCCGACGGACCCGGCAGCGGGCGTCGATCTCGGGGCGCTTGAACGGACGCTCAAGCAGAAGGCAGTAGCGGCATGCCTCTTTTCGTCCAGCTTCAACAATCCGCTTGGCTGCACCATGCCCGACGACAAAAAGAGGGAAGTGATGCGCCTCTTGGCGAAGCACCGCATTCCGCTCATCGAGGACGATGTCTATGGCGATATCTATTTCGGCGCCGAGCGGCCGAAGCCCTTTGCTGCCTTCGATCCGTCGGGCAACAGTATCTACTGCGGCTCGTTCTCGAAGACGATCGCGCCGGGATACCGAATCGGCTGGCTCGCCACGGCGCGTTACCTGCAAGCGATCCTCGAGCACAAGCTCGCCGCTACGTTCTGCGGCCCCGCGCTGCCCCAGGCGGCGCTCGCCGAGTTTCTCTCCTGCGGCGGCTACGACAGCCATCTCAGGCGGATTCGCCGCGTATTCGCCGCGGGTATCGACCGCATGACGCGCGTGATCGAGCAGGCATTTCCGCCGGGTACGCGAGTGAGCCGTCCGGCCGGCGGATTCGTCCTCTGGGTGGAGTTGCCCGATGATATCGACACGCGTGTGCTCTTCGACGCGGCGCTCGTCCGCGACGTCTGCTTCACTCCCGGTGATGTCTTCTCGGCCGCGAGGCGCTACCGCAATTGCTTGCGCCTGAGCTGTGGCCATGTTTGGGACGCCCGGATCGAGGCCGGACTGAGATTGATCGGAGAGCTCGCGCGCCGCGCGCGCGGCTGACGTCAGTTCTTCACGGCCTGCCACGCTTGCTCGGCGGCCGGCGACAGCTTGTCCATGTGTTTCAGGAAAAGCGCCACGGTCCACATCTGCTGATCCGACAGGGTCGCCTCCCAGGAGGGCATGCTCGTCCAACGGATGCCGTGAGCCACCTTCCAATAGGTCACGCCTTCCGAATCGTCCTCGACGCCGTCGGTTGCCAGTTGCGGTGGCCGCGGGTACTCGCCCTTGGCAATTGGGCTGGCGGACGCGTCTCCGGCCGCGGTGCCGTGGCAGACGGCGCAGTGCTGGCCGTAGAGTTGGATTCCTGCGATGAGATTGGCGTCCGTCAGGGGCACGGGATTCGGGGTCGTCGGTGCCTCTTTCGCCAGGGTGGCATGCAGCGACATCCTCGACGCCCACCGTTCCAGCGGCAGGGGTCCGGAGTCAGCGCTCGCGGGGATCACGCCTTTGGCGAGAATCACGTAGATGCAAGCCACGGCGGCCAGAATGGTCACGACGACGCCGACAAAGAACGCTTTGATCATGGGCCAAATTCCCGCTGGAGTTGCCTCTTGAAGGACTGCGGGAGCCACCCTAGCCAATCGACCCCCGGCGCGCAATCACCTACCTGCAGCGGTCAAGCCACAGTGCTCAACGCCCGGCGCGCAGACATGCTAGGATTCGCGGCCCGGCGCAGGGTGGCCATGCGCCCGGGATCTCTCGCGGCGCGCCCGTAGCTCAGTTGGATAGAGTACTTGGCTACGAACCAAGGGGTCGGGGGTTCGAATCCCTCCGGGCGCGCCAACTTCTTAAATTAAATCAATAAATTACGCGCGTCTTATCGGGGCCGTTTTGCCCCAAACGCCCTTAGCTTTGGTCACTCCTGGTCTCTCCCGACGCGCGTGACGGACGTCATAGCCTTGGAAGCACCTCCCAGAGCTGCGATGTAGCAACTGCTGCTGCTGTCGCGATTTTCACCCGCCAGCATCCTGGTCTGGCCGCGAAACTGCACGATGTTGAGTCGGTCGTCCACCAGCGCGTTCGGTAGTACATAGACGGGGATTTTGAACCCGCCCTACGAGCCATGAGGCCGGGAGCTCGAATCTCTCCGGGCGCGCCCAATTTCTCGTATCCTCGGCTGCGGAGGAGCGAGCGGATGGAAAGCGAGGCAATCAACCGGCTGCTGGTGGTCGACGACGAGCCGGCGCAGGTCGAGGCGCTGTGCCGCACCCTCGAGGACGAGGGTTACTCGGTCAAGGGATTCACCAGCGCGGCAGCAGCGCTGGCCGCCTTGCGCGCCGGCGCCTTCGACATTGTGCTGACCGATCTCACGATGCCCGGCATGGACGGGATCACCTTCCTCAACGCCGCGCGGGCGATCGACCCGGGACTCGCGGGCATCGTCATGACGGGGCACGGCACCATCGCGACCGCGGTGGAGGCGATGAAAGCTGGTGCGCTCGACTACATCCTCAAGCCCTTCGACTTGCGGGTGATCCTGCGAGTGCTCGCGCGTACTCAAGCCATGTTGCGGTTGCGCCGCGAGAATGCAGCTCTGCTCGAGCGGTTGTCGGCGCGAACGGAGGAGCTCGAAGCCGCCAATCGCGACCTCAGCGTCGCCAACCGCGAGCTGGAAGCTTTCAGCGATTCCGTCTCGCACGATCTGCGCTCGCCCCTGCGGACGATCGATGGGCTGTTGCGCGTGGTGCAAGAGGATTATGGCGACGGCATTCCGCCGGAGGCCCGGCGGCATCTCGAGACGGTCGCCGCTCAGGCTTCGCGCATGAGTGAGCTCACTGAGGATCTGCTGCGCCTGTCGCGCCTCGGTCGCGAGCCACTGAGCAAGCATCCGGTCGACATAGCCGCTCTGGTGCGGCAAGTCGTCGGCGAGCTGCACGCGGCCGAGCCCGCGCGCCAACTCGACATCAGGATCGGCGAGCTGCCGGCCGCGGAGGCCGATCCGTCGTTGTTGCGCCAGGTCTGGGTGAACCTCGTGGCCAACGCGCTGAAGTTCACGCGTCGCCGTGAGAGCGCGCTCATCGAGATCAGCGGCGCCGAGCGGGCGGGTGACAGCGGCCCCGGCCCGAGTGGCGCCGGGCACAAGCTGTACTCGATTCGGGATAACGGCGCGGGTTTCGATCCGCGCCGCGCCGAGCGGCTGTTCGGCATCTTCCAGCGCCTGCACGCCGCGAAGGACTTCGAAGGGACCGGAGTCGGGCTGTCGATCACACGGCGCATCATCGAGCGTCATGGCGGCAGCATCTGGGCTGAAAGCGAGCCGGATAAAGGCGCGGCGTTCTACTTCACTCTTCCTTGATGTCCACGGGAGTGGTCCCAGCGGGGATATGGTAAGTTCCCGTCGATGTTCATCCGCTCATTGCTTTGCCGCGCCGCGATCCTGTCACTGCTCCTTACCGCGGCCCTCGCCGCGCTTCCAGCGCACGCCCAGTGGCGCGCGCTGCAGGCCCTGCAGCAACGCGGAGCGCTGGTATCGGCCGCGGCCATCGATCTCGGTGACGACAACAGTGTCATCGAGCAGCTCGATCCAGCGCAACGCCTCACTCCGGCCTCGCTGACCAAGCTCGCCACGGCGGCGCTGGCACTGCAGACCTGGCCGGCAGACAAGATGTTCGATACGCATCTGCTCGCCAACGCTGCCATTGTCCGTGGCCGGGTGACGGGCGATCTGATCCTGCAAGGGGCGGGCGATCCGTCGCTCGATGATGAGTCGCTCTGGCAGCTCGCCGCGCAGGTGCGCGGCGCCGGCGTCGAGGTCGTGAGCGGTGATCTCTTCGTCGATCCTGCGCCTTTCGGCGTCGTGACCTGCGAGACCGAGGACCGCTGCCACGCACTCGAGAGCAGCGACACGGCGTACAACGCACCGCTCGCCTCGATCGGCGTCGATTTCGGCAACTGGTGCATGGTCGTGCGGCCGACGACGCCCGGTGTCGCGGCGCTGGTGCGTGGCTGCGGAGTCACGCGGCTGCCCATTGCCGTGCAGGGAGTCATCCGTACGGTGGCGCGAGGCCGAAGACAAACCATGTGGATCGAGCGGCGCACGAGCTCCGCTGGCGACGACACGCTGCAGGTCGGCGGTGACATCCCGCTGGGCGACGATCAGACGGTGTACCGCTCCATGTCCAATCCGTCGCGCGGAGTCGGCCTGCTGCTCAGGGAAACCCTCCACGAGATCGGCGTCGAGGTCGCAGGACCGGTGGTCGTTCGTGCCAGCCGACCGCCGCCCGGCAGCTACACGCTGGGCGATATCCAAGGGCTCAGCCTGCGCGAGCAGCTCGGCCGCATGCTCCGCTTCTCCAACAACTACATTGCCGACGTCCTCGTCATGGACATGGCTGCGAGTGTCGACGATCACCCGCCGCAGGCGCTCGCGTCGGCGGGCCAGCTGCTGTCCGACTTCGTGCAGCGGGTGCAGGCGCGGTTCCATCCCGCTTCCCGCGTGCCGCCGCCGCTCTACAGCGGCAGCGGGCTCACCACCGACAATCGTCTCTCGGCCAACGATCTCGTCCGTCTGCTCGCCTACCAGTATCACGACGCGCGCCGCTTCCCCGCGTTCTACGGCGGTCTGGTCGTGCCGCGCGATGCTCCATTCGTGTTTCTACGCCAGGGCGGTCCGGCGTGGCTCGATCGCGTGGCGCTGAAGACCGGTACTCTGGACGACCCCCGCTCCGTCTGCGGCATCGCCGGCTATATGCGCAAACGTAACGGCGGCTGGATTGCCTTTGCCGCCATCGTCAACGGTGGCCCCGGCTGGCAGCACGTGCCCCTCTTCCAGGCGATCCAGGCCGAGCGCACCGACGTCGAATCACTGCTCAACAAATACTGACAGGCTTCAGGGCGCTCCCCATCGACAAGCCGACGCAGAATCCGCCCGCCGATCGCTGGGGAGAGCGCATGCCGCGCTCTCTGGGCCCCTGGGGCGCGACCGCTGTCGTCGTTGGCGTCACGATCGGCAGTGGTATCTTCCGCGTTCCGGCCACGGTCGCGGCGCAACTGCATGCGCCCGGGCCTGCGATGCTCTGCTGGCTGATTGGCGGGCTCGTCAGCCTCTGCGGTGCGCTCACGGTTGCCGAGCTCGGCGCCGCGCTGCCTCGCTCCGGCGGCATATTCGCTTACCTGCTCGAGTGCTTCGGCCCGGTGCCCGCATTTCTCTATGGATGGGCCTGTCTCACGGTCATCACCCCCGCTGCCCTGGGTGCCACCTCGACCATCTTCGCCGAGTATCTGGGGTATTTCCTGCCGATCTCGCCGGCGGGAGTGCACTACGTTGCCGCGCTGACCATCGCTTTGTTGGGCGTCATCAACTATGTCGGCTTGCGGCGCGCCTCGGCAGTCATGAACGTCACCACTGCCGTGAAGCTCATCGCGGTCATCGTCCTGGGGCTGATGGCATTCACTGCAGTGCGTGCGCCGCAAACGCCGTCTCTACCTGTGACTACGACACACGCCGTCAACCTGTCATTGATGGCAAGCGCGCTCATACCGGTGCTCTGGACTTACGACGGATGGTCAAATCTCACGTCGGTGGGAGGCGAGGTATCGCGCCCGCAAGCCACACTGCCCATGGGGCTCGTGCTCGGCACCGCCTGCGTGGTGCTGGTGTACGTGTTGCTCAATCTCGGGTTCTGGCACGCCCTGTCGGCGTCGGAAATGGCCGACTCGCCGCTGGTTGCAGCAACCGCCGCGGCACGAATTCCGGCAATCGGCAGCGCCGGTGCGGCTCTGGTCGCGGGCCTGGTGTTGGTGTCCAGCTTCAGCGGGCTGAACGGCTCGATGATGACCGATCCCAGGATCATCTACGGCATGGCCGACCGCGGGCTCTTCTTCGGCCCCGTGGCGCGCGTCTCGCCGCGGTTCAAGAGCCCCTCGGTCGCGATCGCACTGTCGGTGGCCTTTGGTTGCGTGTACGTGCTGCAGAACGATTTTGCGCAGCTTGCGGACCGGTTCGTTCTCGGCGAGTGGCCGTTCTATGCGCTGAGCGTCGCGGGAGTGTATGTGTTGCGGCGCAAGCGGCCGGATCTGCCACGGCCGTACCGGGCTTGGGGCTATCCGGTGCTGCCGGCGCTGTTCCTGCTCGCCTCGGTCGCCTTGATCGGCAACGCGCTCGTCACCGATCCCCGGGATACCGGCATCACGCTGCTCATCATCACGGTGGGTGTGCCTGCCTACCTTGTATGGAAGGCGTTGGAGGCTCGTCGAGCGCATCGCCCAGCAGGCGGCGGATAGCGACGTAGCACACCGGGATCAGCAGTACGCCCAGCAGTGCCGCGGTGAGCATGCCGCCCACCACGCAGGTGCCGATGTCATGGCGTCCGTTCGCGCCGGCGCCGGTCGAGACGACCATCGGAAAGACGCCGAGGATGAAGGCGAACGAGGTCATGAGGATGGGGCGGAAGCGCAGTCTCGCCGCCTCCAGCACCGCGTTGTGCAGGCTGCGTCCATTGCGCTGCTCGGTGACCGCGAATTCCACGATCAGGATCGCATTCTTCGCCGTGAGCCCGATGATGGCGATGAGACCCACCTTGAAGTAGACATCGTTCGGGAGCCCGCGGACGAGCGTCGCCAGGGTACTGCCGATGAGTCCCACCGGCACGGCGAACAGCACCGAGGCGGGGATGCTCCAACTCTCGTAGAGCGCGGCAAGGGCCAGATAGACGACGAGAATCGATAGCCCGAACAGCGCCGGCGCCTGCGCAGCCGAGAAGATCTCCTGCAGCGATTGCCCCGCCCAGTCGTAGCCGAAGCCATCCGGCAGGTATTCGTTGACCAGTCGCTGCATCTCCGTCATCGCCTGCCCGGAGCTGTAGCCCGGCGCGGACGTGCCGATGATTTCCTCCGCGGGGTAGCCGTTGTAGCGTGTCAGAGCGGGCGCGGCGACGACCCATTGCGTCTTGACGAAATCCGACAGCGGGATCATGGCGCCGTTGGCACCCGCGAGATAGTAGTGCTGCAGGGCGTCGGGGCCCATGCGATAGCGAGCGTCGGCCTGCAGCAGAACCTGCAGTACCCGGCCGTCGTAGAGGAAGTTGTTCGCAAACACGGGCGCCAGCATGAGCTGCAGGGCAGTGTAGACGTCATTGACGGAGACACCCATCGACTGTGCCTGTACCCGGTCCACCGTGAGCAGCAATTGCGGCTGGGGCGGAATGTCGTCGAGCCGCACCTCCGAGAGCACGGGGTCGGTGGCGGCATGGGCGATCAGCGAGTTCTCTGCCGCGGTGAGCGCCGCCCGCCCGAAACCGCTGCGATCCTCCAGGTAAAAGTCGAATCCGCCGAACTGTCCGAGACCGCGGATCGCCGGCCGGTTGGTCACGAACACCTGGGCGTTATGGATTTTCGTTTGCAGGGCCGTATTGGCCCAGCCCACGAACTCATCCGCCGTCTGGCGCCGCTGGTCCCAGGGAATCAGGTGGATGAAGGCCTGGCCTGAGCTCTCCGAGTTGCCGGCGAAGCCGGAGCCGGCGATGCTGAAGACGTCGTGGGCCGCGTGATCGCCGATGAGGATGTGGTAAACCTCCCCCAGCACCTGCTGGGTACGCTGCAGCGTGGCGCCCGCCGGCAGCTCGACGCTCGCCATGACGTCGCTCTGGTCCTCTTCCGGCACGAAGCTTCCCGGCAGCCTGACGAAGAGAAACACCCCCAGCACCACCATCACCGCATAGCCGATCAGCCAGCGCGGCAGGTGTGTGACCGACAGGAACACGCGGCGCACGTAGGCGGCGCGAGTGCCATCGAAGATCCTGTTGAACACACGAAAGATGATGTTGGGCTTCGTCTGCTGCGCCCTGAGGAGCGTGGCGCAGAGCGAGGGCGTCCACGAGAGCGCGAAGAACGCGGAAAACACCATCGACAGCGCGATGGTGAGGGCGAACTGGCGATAGATCACGCCGGTACTGCCGGTCTGCATGGCGCTCGGGATGAAGACCGCCGCGAGCACCAGCGTGATCGCCACGATGGCGCTGCTGATCTGGCGCATGGCCTTGCGCGACGCCTCCTTGGGCGACAGATGCTCCTCGTGCATGATGCGATCCACGGCCTCCACGACCACGATGGCGTCGTCGACGACGATGCCGATCGCGAGCACCATGGCGAAGAGGGTGAGCTGGTTGATCGAGTACCCCAGCGCATAGACCCCGATCAGCGCGCCGAGGAGCGCCGTGGGCACGACCAGCATGGGGATGATCGTGGCGCGCAGGCTCTGCAGGAAGATCAGCATGACGACGAAGACCAGGCCGATCGCCTCGAGCAGCGTGATCGTCACGTCGTGAATGGCCGCCTTGATGAACAGCGTCGTGTCGACCGGTGCGAACCAGGTCACGCCGCGCGGAAATGACCTTTGCAGCAGCGCCATCTCGGCATTCACAGCCTTCATCACCGCCAGCGCATTGGCGCTCGGGAGGGCCTGGATGCCGAAGGCCGCCACCGGCGTCCCGTTGATCTGGGAGCCGAAGGAGTAATTGTCCGGCCCGAGGCCGACCTTCGCCACATCACCGAGCCGCACCGAAGTGCCGTTGGCGTTGGTGCGCAGCAGGATATTCCTGAACTGGTCGATGGAGCTGAACTGACCCTGGGTGGTGACGGTGGCGGTGGTCTGCTGGCCTTCGATCGCCGGTGCCGCGCCGACCGAGCCGGCGGCGATCTGGATGTTCTGGCCCTGCACGGCGTTGAGCGCCGCGGCTGCTGACAGGCCGTAGGCATGGAGCTTGTCCGGGTTGAGCCAGATCCGCATCGCGTAATCGGAGCCGAACAGGTTGGCGGAGCCGACGCCGTTGATGCGCTCGATCGGGTCCAGGACCCGCGAGGCGACCAGATGGTTGAGCTGCGCGGCGTTCAGGCCGCCGGCAACGGAGCGCAGTGCGACCACCGCCAGAAAGCCGGCGCTCGTCTTGTTGATCTCCAGGCCCTGCTGATTCACTTCCGCGGGCAGCAGCGGCTCCGCGAGCGAGACGCGGTTCTGGGTCTGCACCTCGGCGATGTCAGGGTTCGTGCCGGTGGCGAAGGTGAGGGTGATCTGCGCCTGGCCGAAGCTCGATTGCGCGGTGAAATAGAGCAGGTTGTCGATGCTGGTGAGCTGCTGCTCGATCACCTGCGTGACGGTGGCTTCCACCGTGCTTGCGTTCGCGCCGGGGTAGCTCGCACTGATCTGGACCTGCGGCGGCGCGATGTTGGGATAGGAGTCACTCGGCAGCCGCGACAGGGCGATTCCGCCCATCAGCATGACGAGCAGGGCGATGACCCAGGCGAAGACCGGCCGGTCGATGAAAAACTGCGCCATGCGCAGCTCTACCGGTCGGTATCGGCGGCGGCCACGCGATGCGGCTTGGCGTCGGGAAGCTGCTCCTCGACGGCGGCGACCTTCGCGCCGGGAGTGGCGCTCTGGATGCCCGCGACGATGATCCGGTCGCCGGCCACGAGCCCGCTCGATACGATCCAGTCGACACCGGATGCGCCTTCGGTTTTCACACGCTTCTCGACCACGGTGTCGTCGCTGCCGACGGTGAGGACATAAGCGCCCTGATTGTCACGCTGCAGCGCAGCCTGTGGCACGAGGAAAGCATGCTGTGCGAAGCCGACTGTCACGAGAACGTTGACGTACATGCCGGGAAGCAGGGCGTGGTTCGGATTTGGGAGGATGCCGCGCAGTGCGGCGGTGCCGGTGCTCGGATCGACAGTGACGGCATGAAAGTCGAGGACCCCGGGAACGCCATAGGCCGTGCCGTCGGGAAGAGTGAGCTGCACCTTCGCGTCACTGCCGCTTGCCGCCGTGACGTCCCCCGATTGCTGCTCACCCGTGAGCTGCTCGATCTGGGTCGCGGGCTCGTCGAAATTCACGTAAATCGGATCCAACTGGTCGACGGTGGTGAGCAGTGTCGGCGTGCCCTGTCCGACCAGCGCGCCTTCGGTCACCTGCTGCTCGCCCGCGACACCTGTGATGGGCGATGTTACGTTGGTGTAACCGAGGTTGATGCGCGCTGACTCGACGTTGGCGTCAGCCTGTTTGACCGCAGCGGCGCTGGAACGTTCCGTCGCCTCGTCGGTATCGAGTTGCTGCTCCGAGACCAGGTGGCTCGAAATGAGATCGCGGTCGCGTTGCGCGGTGGTGTGAGCGTTGACCGCGCTCGCCCGTGCCTGCGCGAGCGCCGCCACGGCTGCATCGAGCGCAGCCTGGTAGGGCGCCGGATCGATCTCGAAGAGGGGCTGGTCCGCCTTTACTTCCGTGCCTTCCTGGTAGCGGCGCCTGAGGAGGACGCCGGATACCCGGGCGAGTACGTTCGCCTCGCGATAGGCGGACAGGCGCCCGGTGAAACTGCTGGTCAGCGCAACCTGTTGCGGCGCCACCGTGACCACGGTCACCGGTGGCGGTGCAGCGTGCTGCGCGCCCTGGTCCGACGAGCCACAGGCCGCGAGCGATGCCGCCGCCGCGGCAAGCAGCGCGCCGCCTGCGCGCCTCTTAGCGATTCTTGACAGATGCATTGCGGGAGGTGAGAAAAAATGACCGCCACGGCAGTAGCCTTCGCGGCAGCAGTCTGGAACCAATAATCTTACCGACGGCTTCCTCAATAGCAAGCAATGGTCGACAACCCGATAGGTTCACGCGGCAGGAGCCTGATTCCGAAGGTCCGGCCCGCCACGATCGCCGGCCTCGAGCGATATCTCGGCCGCATCGGCCGGAACGGGGGCCTGTACCGCCCTGGCCCCGCCATCCATTGCGCGTATCATGCGCCGCACCGATCCTGTGCAATCGCATGCACGCACACGAGCTGACCACGGTACGGCAGGAGGGGGTCCGCGGGCCCCGGGCGCTGATGGGGGCGCCGACGCGGTTGGATTCTCGCGGCGCATCGCCGCCGCTCTCCTGCGACCTGTTCCGCTCGGCGGGGATCGTGCCGACGCCCGTGAGCGGCGCCAACGTGCCCCACGCCACAGTCGATCTCAGCCCGAGCCTTCCGCCGCGTGGATGACATAGCCGCCTGATTTCTCGTCGCGCTCGATCGCGAGCAGGTGGCGTTGCGCGGCTTCCTCGAGCAAGTTGTTGAAGGAACGGAAGCCATAGTAACTCTCGTTGAATCCCGGCCGGCGGCGCTTCAGCGTCTGCTTCACCATCGAGCCCCAGATCTGATCCTCCGAGCCGCGCTCGGCGAGCAGCGCATCGAGCGTCGCCAGCACCAGCTCGAAGGCTTCCTGTTTGCGGTCCTCCTCGAGCTGAGTGTGCTCGCCGCCTTTGCCCTCGTGCGCGCTGTGCGTGGCATCCGGCGCATGCACCCGCTTGCGCGCGGGACGGCGCGGCTTCTGCTGCTCGCGCACGAGATCGTCGTAGTAGATGAACTCGTCGCAGTTGGCTATGAGCAGGTCGGAGGTCGAGTTCTTGACGCCGACGCCGATCACTCCCTTGTTGTTCTCCCGCAGCTTGCTGACGAGCGGCGAGAAATCCGAGTCGCCGCTAATGATGACGAAGGTGTCGACGTGCGGCTTGGTGTAGCAGAGGTCGAGCGCATCGACCACCATGCGGATGTCGGCGGAATTCTTGCCTGACTGCTTGACGTGGGGGATCTCGATCAGCTCGAAGCCGGCGTGATGCATGCCGGCCCGAAGATCCTTGTAGCGCTCCCAGTCGCAGTAGGCTTTCTTGACGACGATCGAGCCCTTGAGGAGCAGGCGCTCCAGCACGCGGGTGATGTCGAATTGCGCATAGCGGGCGTCGCGCACGCCGAGCGCGATGTTTTCGAAGTCGCAAAAGAGCGCGAGGTTGGCGTCATCGGCGGCGGTTGACATGGTGTTCGTAGGATATATCCCGTGGACCTGAAGCCTCAAGCAAAAGAATCATCTTTCCGGTGTCCCCTCGATACCGGCAGACGCGGCGCCCGGAGGGCCTTCGTGGCGCTCGCGAATCATCCTCTACATGCAGTCCGATCATATCGCAACCGCCTTCGGTCGAGTGCTGCGCGAGCAGCGCGAGACGCGGGGTATTTCCCAGGAGGACCTTGCGCTGAGCGCCGACGTCGACAGGTCTTTCGTCAGCCAGATGGAGCGCGGCATCCGCCAGCCCACGTTGACGACGCTCGTGAAGCTCTGCAGGGCGCTCGGCATCGCGCCGTCGACGATCATCGGCCGCATGGAGCGGCTGCTCGACTGAGGTGCCAATGCCTAAGAAGCGCACTGGTCCCGTGACTCGTGAGGCGGCCGAGGAGGCCGTGCGGACCTTGCTGCGCTGGGCGGGCGATGATCCCGCGCGCGAGGGCTTGCATGACACCCCGGCTCGGGTCGTATCGGCTTACCGGGATTGGTTCTCCGGCTACAGCTCCGATCCCGCCGCGTATCTGCGGCGCACGTTCGAGGAGGTAGGGGGCTACGACGCCATGGTGGTGCTGCGCGACATCTCCTTCGAATCCCACTGCGAGCACCACATGGCGCCGATCATCGGACGGGTACACGTGGGCTATTTGCCGACCGACAAGGTGGTCGGAATCAGCAAGCTGGCGCGGGTAGTGGACGGTTACGCTCGTCGCTTCCAGGTGCAGGAGAAACTGACGGCGCAGATTGCCGGCTGCATCGATGAGGTGCTGCGGCCGCGCGGCGTGGGCGTGGTGGTGGATGCGGTGCATCAGTGCATGACCACCCGGGGTGTCCACAAGCGCGGGGTGTCGATGATCACCAGCCGCATGACGGGCACGTTTCGCGAGGACGCGCGCACCCGTTCCGAGTTCCTGCAATTCATCGGCATCACCGGGGCGAGAGCCGTCTAGCTCTCAGGCCGTGAGCGCTGTCTCCTGCCGCTCGGCACGCTTGCGGTCCTGCTCCTTGAGGAAGCGTTTGCGGATGCGGATGGAGGCTGGAGTGACCTCCACGAGCTCGTCCTCGGCGATGAATTCGACCGCGTACTCCAGCGTCAGCTCGATGGGCGGTGTCAGCAGGATCGCATCGTCCTTGCCCGCGGCCCGGATGTTGGTGAGCTTCTTGGTCTTGATGGGGTTGACCACGAGGTCGTTGTCGCGGCTGTGAATGCCGATGATCATGCCCTCGTAGAGCTTCTCGCCGGGACTCACGAACATGCGTCCCCGCTCCTGCAGGTTGAACAGGGCATAGGCGACGGCCTCGCCCTGCTCGTTGCTCACCAGTACGCCGTTGTGACGGTCGGGGATGTCACCCTTCACGGGCGCGAAGCCATCGAAAATGTGGCTCATGAGGCCGGTGCCCCGGGTGAGTGTCATGAACTCACCCTGAAAGCCGATCAGGCCGCGCGCGGGTACACGGTAGTCGAGGCGCACGCGCCCATTACCATCGACGGCCATGTCGGTAAGCTCCGCGCGGCGGGTACCGAGTGCTTCCATCACGGCGCCCTGATTTGTGTCCTCGACGTCCACGGTGAGAGCCTCGTAAGGCTCGTGCACCTCGCCGTCGACGACATGCGTCAGTACCCGTGGGCGCGAGACCGCGAGCTCATAGCCTTCGCGACGCATGTTCTCGATCAGGATGGTGAGGTGCAGCTCGCCCCGACCGGATACCTGGAACACGTCCGGCTCGCCCGTATCCTCGACGCGTAGCGCGACGTTGCTCTGCAGCTCGCGATAGAGGCGCTCGCGGATCTGCCGGCTGGTGACGAACTTCCCTTCCTTGCCGGCGAGGGGAGAGGTATTCACCTGGAAATTCATCTGCAGCGTCGGCTCATCGACGCTGATGGGCGTCAGGCCTTCGGGCGACTGGGGATCGCAGACCGTGAGACCGATGTTCACTTCGTCGATGCCCGTGATCGCGACGATGTCGCCCGCCGTCGCCTCCTCCACCGGACGGCGCTCCAGCCCCGTGAAGGTCAGTACCTGGCCGATCTTTGCCGGGCCGCGATCCTCCGCGCCGTGGCGGAGCACGACGGGTTGGCCGGGCCGGACCGCGCCGCGGCGAATGCGCCCGATGCCGATGCGACCGACGTAGCTGTTGTAATCCAACGTGGAGATCTGCAACTGCAGCGGCAGCTCGGAATCGGCGGCGGGCGGCGGCACATACTTGAGGATCGCCTCGAACAGCGCCGACATGTCGGGTCGGCGCTCGAGATGATCGGTGCCGGCCCAGCCCTGGAGCGCCGAGGCGTAGATCACGGGAAAATCGAGCTGCTCGTCGTTGGCGCCGAGCTTGTCGAAGAGCTCGAAGGTCTGATCGACCACCCAACCCGGACGTGCGCCGGGACGGTCGATCTTGTTGACCACCACGATGGCCTTGAGGCCGAGCGCCAGCGCCTTGCGGGTGACGAAGCGCGTCTGCGGCATCGGGCCCTCGACCGCATCCACCAGCAGCAGCACGCCGTCCACCATCGAGAGCACGCGCTCGACCTCGCCGCCGAAATCCGCGTGACCCGGCGTATCCACGATGTTGATGCGCGTACCACCGTATTCGATGGCGCAGTTCTTGGCGAGAATGGTGATGCCGCGCTCACGCTCGATGTCGTTGGAATCCATGACCCGCTCCGTCAGCTTTTCGTGGGCCGCGAAGGTGCCGGACTGCCGGAGCAGGCAATCGACCAGGGTCGTCTTGCCGTGATCGACGTGCGCAATGATGGCGATGTTGCGGATGGGGCGGTTCATGGGCGCTGGATGGAGGGGGTGGCGAAGCCGGCATGGCCACGCTATACAAAGACCATCAAGTATATCAGGCCTCGGCTCTGGACGGTAAGATGGTCCTGCCATGATTAAGCTGACTGACGTCGCGGAGGGTCAGGCGCTCATCGAGGCCTGCCATCATAGGTCGATCGACCTGCTACGCCGCAATCTCACGCCGGCCGGCGTCCTGGCCGCCAGCCCCGGGGATCGCGCCAGAAGCCGGGGATATACCGCCATTTTCGGCCGCGATGCCGCCATTTGCGCCCTCGGCATGGCGCTCTCCGGAGATCCACTGCTCGAGCGCGCGGCCGCGACAGGCCTGGAGACGCTAGGGGAGCACCAGGCCCCGAACGGCCAGATGCCGAAGTTCGTCGAACCGGGAGCGCGCGAAGGCGATTTCTGGTATCTGGGCTGCATCGATTCCACCCTCTGGTGGCTGCTCGCCCGCGATTTCCTCGAGCGCCGCTCGCCGCCCGCGCGCCGGCAGCGCTCGCGGCGAGTCGCGCTGGCGTTGCAGTGGCTGCTCGCCCAGGAGCATCAGCGCTTGTTCCTGCTGCAGCAGAACGAGGCCAGCGACTGGGCGGACATCATGCCGCGCTCGGGGTTCGTTCTCTACACCAACGCGCTCTGGTACGCCGTCAAGCGCCGCTACGGGTTGGATCGAGCCGAAGACACGCGCGACAACTTCAACGGTCTGTTTCACCCCTTCTCGGCGGGACTCGCGCGCTACCGGCGCGCGCGCCTGCTCAACGAGTATGTGTTGCGCCGCGCGCGCAATCGCGATCTCTATCTGAGTTTCGTCAACTTCGCTTTCTTCGGCGAGGAAGGCGATGTCTTCGGCAATCTCCTCGCGGTGCTCTGCGGTCTCGCCGACTCGCGGGCCAGCCGCCGCACCCTCGATGCGCTGCAGCGGGCACGGGTGAGCCGCCTCTATCCGGTGCGTGTGGTCACACACCCCATCAGCCGTCGCAGCGCCCTGTGGCGACCCTACATGGCCCGCCACCGCCAGAACGAAGTCTGGCAGTACCACAATGGCGGCATCTGGCCGATGGTCGGCGGTTTCTGGGTTGTCGCGCTCGCCGCCGCCGGCCATCTGCCGCAGGCGCGGCGCGAGCTCGAGCGCCTGGCGCGCGCCTGCGCCGTGCGCAACTGGGCCTTCACCGAGTGGCTGCACGGCACCAAAGCCACGCCCCGCGGCATGCCCGGCCAGTCCTGGAACGCCGCTGCCTTCCTGATGGCCGAGCGCGCCGTAGCCGAAAAGCGCAACGTCCTCCTCCCCTAACGCGTCGCTCCCATGAGCTCGATCGGCAAGAGGTCGATCCTGTAAGAGAGAGCGCAGCGCAAAATGCCCCCTGGCCGGACGCTGGCCGGCAGGACAGCCTATTGGATTCCGCATGAAACGTCCCCAAACTGACCCTGAATGTCAGTCACCCGTCCAGGCAAACTCCGCCGCCCCCCTGCCGCCGCCCCCGTAGAAGAGCTCACTCTGCGCGGATTCTTCGGCGTCTTCCGCTACAGCCGCCGCGCCATCGAGCTCGTCTGGAGCAGCAACCGCTCGCTGACCCTGGTTCTCGCCGGTCTCACCTTGATCGCCGGTGTACTGCCCGCTGCCGTCGCATACGTCACTTCGCTGATCGTCGATGCGGTCGTCACGGCGATCCGCACCGGTGGCACCCATACCAGCCACGTGGTCGGGCTCGTCGTTCTCGAAGGCATTCTCGTCGCTGCCATTGCCGGCGCGCAGCGCGGACTCTCACTGTCGCAGTCTCTCCTGCGCGTGCAGCTCGGACAGCGCGTCAATGAAATGATCCTCGAGAAGGCGCTCACTCTCGAGCTGCGCCACTTCGAGGACTCCGAGTTCTACGACAAGCTGACCCGTGCTCGCCGCGAAGCCTCCAGCCGGCCGGTCAGTCTGGTCACGCGTACGTTCGGCCTCGCGCAGAACGGCATCCAACTCGTCAGCTACGCCGCGCTGCTCGCGCGCTTTTCGCCCTGGGCGGTGGCCGTGCTCCTGCTTGCGGGCCTGCCGGCTTTCATCTCGGAGGCGAAGTTCTCAGGCGATGCATTCCGTGTATTCCGCTGGCGCTCGCCCGAGACGCGCATGCAAAGTTATCTCGAGACGGTTCTCGCGCGCGAGGATCATGCCAAGGAGGTGAAGCTCTATGGACTCGGGCCGCGCCTTCTGCAGCGGTACCGTGACATCTTTCACCTGCTGTATGACGAGGATCGCGCGCTGACTGTGCGTCGCGATGCCTGGGGCTTCGGTCTCGGTCTCATCGGGACACTGACGTTGTATGCGGCTTACGCCTGGATCGCGCTCAGCACCATCAGGCGGGTAATCACCCTGGGGCAGATGACCATGTATCTGGCTCTCTTTCGCCAGGGGCAAGCGGCCGTCAGCGCCATGCTGTCGGCGGTCAGCGGTATGTACGAGGACAACCTCTACCTGTCGACGTTGTACGAGTACCTGGAGACGGAGGTGCCGCCGCCTAGCGGCGCCCTGGCCCGCGGGCCGCAGCCGCAGGATGGCGTGCGGTTCGAGAATGTGAGCTTCACGTATCCTGGCGCGCAGAGCCCGGCGCTGGAGGAGGTGACACTCCATTTGAAGCCCGGTGCCAGTCTTGCGCTCGTGGGTGAGAACGGCTCCGGCAAGACGACGCTCATCAAGCTGCTGACCCGGCTCTACTCACCGACGAGCGGCCGTATCCTGCTCGACGGCGAGGATCTCGCGAGCTTCGAGGAGGGCGCGTTGCGCGAGCGGATCGGCGTCATCTTCCAGGACTTCACGCGCTACCAGATGCGGGTGGGCGAGAACGTGGGAGCGGGTGATGAGCGCTACTTCGAAGACGAGGCGCGCTGGCACGAGGCGGCGACCAAGGGCAGGGCTAGCGATTTCATCGACACGCTGCCCAAGGGATATCACACCCAGCTCGGCAAGTGGTTCCAGGACGGCCGCGAGCTCTCCGGTGGCCAATGGCAGAAGATCGCGCTGTCACGCGCTTTTATGCGCACCCGCGCGGACATACTGGTGTTGGACGAGCCGACCGCGGCAATGGACGCGCAGGCGGAAGCCGAGGTATTCGAGCATTTCCGCCAGCTGGCGCGCGAGCGCATCACGATCCTCATCTCGCACCGCTTTTCGACCGTGCGCATGGCCGATCAGATCGTGGTGCTCGAGGGCGGCCGCATCAGGGAGCGCGGCAGCCACGAGGACCTGATGCGCCTCGATGGCGCTTACGCGCGGCTATTCACGCTGCAGGCGCGCGGCTACCGCTGAGCGCTCAGGCCGCTGCCGGACTGACCGGGAGCGCAACATGGGACTGCCTCCTGCGGTCTGAAACTCTACTCGCCCGCCTTCGGCGGCGCCTGGCTCTTGCTTTCCGCCTCGTGCTGCGCGCGCTCGTCGTGCCGCATGCGCAGATAATCGACCGGCTGAATGGTGTTGATCATACACTTCCAGCCCTCGACACGGACGTAGTCGAAATGCGCGTAGATCGAATCGGCGGTGGGCGTGAGGGCGATCCGGTGAGCGAACATCAGGTCGGTGCAGGGGTGGAACACCGTGATCAGATAGGCCTGATTGAGGTCCGTCCAGACCACCAGTTGATCAGGTGAGATCGGCTCCCAACCGTCATAGTTGGTGAGCCAGGTGAAATGATCGACCGGCTTGCCGGCGTAGGCCTCGTAGCGGGCAAGCTCGGCCGCGTCACGCTGCTGGAGCGGAATTCCCGAGCAGGAGGCGAGCCAAGCCGCGGCGACGAGTAGCCACGCGCCCCGAACGTAGGACCTTGCGCATGCCATGAGATCAGATCCATTAGCCCCGACTATTGTACAACGGGCCGCGTAGACCGGGGTTGACCCTCCGGCTCTCAGCGCCCGCTGGTGAGCAGGGCCACCGGAAAGGACTGTAAAGCCGTCGCCACGTCGATCTGTGGCTGGTCGGGGTGTCCTGTCGGCACCACCTGCGCCCCGTCCAGCGCGCCCCGCAGCGGGGCCTCGAGACCGACCGGCAAATGCACCGCGGTGTCCGCCCAAACCTCCGCGCCGAGCGGCGGGCGGGGGCGCCCGTCCCCGGTTGCACCGCCGGCGCCCATGAGCTTGAGATACAAGCGCGGTGCCATGACCACGGCGACCCTCCCCTCGAGACGGCGCGCGAAGGCGCACAGGTGCGGGGCGTGCCGACCTGTCACCTTGAGCGCCAGGTACTCGCCGCGCTCGAAGAGCTCCGGGTCGCGCCGTCTGAGCGCCAGCGTTCTGACATGGAGAAAGAGCTTGCAGCGCGGATCGGTGACGTCCCCGGCAAGCGTTCGCGCGAGGGAGTCTTGCGGCTGATCGCCGGTCAGCGTTGCCAGCAACTGCCGCTGTCCGGCGTAATCGACCGCCCGGCGGTTGTCCGGATCGACGAGCGCGAACTGCCAGGTCTCGCAACCCTGATAGATGTCGGGAACTCCCGGGGCGGTGAGCTTGAGGAGCGTCTGCGACAGGCCGTTCAGCAGCCCGAAGCGGATGATGCGGCCGTTGAAGGCGCTGAAGTCGGCCAGGAAGAGATTGCCCTCGCGCCGCTCGAGGAGCGCGGCGACGAATTGGCTCAGCGCCTCCTCGTACTCCGTGTTGGCGTTGTCCCAGCTCGTGCTCGCCTTGGCTTCGCGCGCGGCTTTGACCATATACGCCTGGACGCGCTGGCGGTACGCATCCAGCCCGGCTTCGTCCGGCTCCACGAGCGGCCAGGTGCCAACCAGGGTCTGGTAGAGCAGGTACTCGTCATCGGGTGAGGGCGCCGGCATGCCGCCGACCTCGCGCCGCCGCGTGCGGTTCATGCGGCGCCAGCGATTCACGGCCTGGCGCCAGACTGCCGGCATTTCCGACAACACGCTGATGCGCGCGCGCACGTCCTCCGAGCGCTTGGTGTCGTGTGTGGATGTGGCGAGCATCTCGTGCGGCCAATGTCGGGCGCGATACTGGGCGTCGGTGTGGAAGGCGCTGACGCTGGCGCCGTAGAGATCGGGCTCACCGCCGACCTCATTGAGCGAGACCAGGCGGTTGAAGCGGTAGAGCGCCGTGTCCTCGATGCCCTTGGCCGTGGTCGGCGCCGTGATCTGCTGGAACTTCATCGCGAAGCGGCGCATGCGCTGGCGCGCGCGCTCAGTCTGCGCGGGTAGCTCGAGCAACAGGGCGCTGCGCACGAAATCGAGCACCGGCTGCTCGATGGCGGAGCCGCGGCGGCGCGCCGCCGCTATCGCCCAGTCGATGTAGCGCCGGTCGCTGTCGGAGACGCTGTTGGTCACGTAGGTCCGGTAGACGGGGAAGCAGGCAATGACCTCCGCGAGCGCCCGCCACAGGCTCGCCAGCGTGAAGTCGCGCGTCTGCCGGTCGCCGTGCGCAATGCGCGCCAGCAGGTTCGAGGCAGTATTGAGCTCCGAGGCGAGCGACTTGCGCAGCACCCGGTGTTGACACTCGTGCGCGACGTCAGGCCAGTGACGCGGCTCGCCGATGAAGGCGCGGTATGCCCGGTCCATACGGCCTTTGGTGCCTACATCGACCAGCAGTCGATTCACGACGTTGGCGAAGTGATAGCCGGTCTCGCCGTGCAGCGGCCAGTCCGTGGGCAGGCGCTCGAAGGAGGCCGTGATCTTCTCGGCCACGAGATAGACGGACCGGCCGGCACCGGCCGCGGCTGTCGCCTGGGCGATTCTGGTGGTAAGGCGCTGAAAATAGCCGAGCGGATCATACAGGCCGTCGGCATGGTCGATCCGCAGCCCCTCGAGCGCGCCCGACCCTATGAGCTCGAGGACCAGGCGGTGAGTCGCCTCGAACACCGCCTCGTTCTCGACGCGCAATGCCGCCAGGTCGTTGACATCGAAGAAGCGGCGGTAGTTGATGTCGTCGGACGCAACTCGCCAGTAGGAGAGGCGAAAAGCCTGTGCCTCGAGCAGCTCATGCAGCGGGTCGAAGCTCGCCGAATCGCCGGGACTGCCCGCGATGCCGGCGAGCGCCTGGTCGAGCGCGGCGGCAATGCCGCTATCCGCCGCCGCGAGCCTGGCGAGCGTCCGCTTGTGCGCCTCCTTGTCGCGATTGCGCTCGGCAATCTGCTCCGGGGCGGTGCCCCGCCGGTCGGGCAGCGCACCGAACAGTCGCCGCAACTCCTCGAGCTCGGCATTGCGCTCTATCGCCAGCACCGCATCGAGGACACGCGGATAAGTGCGTGGATCGAGCGGCATGCGATGCTCGTGATAGTGGATGGCGAACGAGCCGAGCTCGCGCTCGAATTCGAGCTTGAGATCGCCGCGCTCGAGCACTACTCCGTAGGGGTCGCCGAGCACCGGCACCAGCACCTTGTCGGCGAGGGCCGCATTCACGGGGTTCCAGTCGATGTCGAAATAGTCGGCGTAGATCGAGGCCTGTCCGTTTTCGAGCACATCCATCCACCACGCGTTGTCGGATCCCATGACGCCGACGTGATTCGGCACGATGTCGAGGATATGACCCATGTGGTGCGCGCGCAGCTCCGCCACCAGCCGGGCGAAGTCTTCGCGGCCGCCGATTTCCGGATTGAAGGAGTTGTGATCGACGACGTCGTAACCATGAGCGCTGCCGGCGCGCGCGCGAAAATAGGGCGAGCAGTAGACATGACTCACGCCCAGCGCGGCGAGGTAGGGGACGATCGCCGTCAGGTCGTTGAAGGTGAAGCCGGCATTGAGCTGGACACGATAGGTGGCGCGCGGAATCCGCGCCGCCGCCGGCGGGTCGGCCCTTTCCGGATTAGCGTCCGGCACGGCTGCGCTCGAGGAGCCAGGTCACGCTCCACGGTGCCAGCTCGTTGCGTGCCAAGGCGGCCCGGATTCCCGGGTGGGTCGCGAAGATCATGCGCCCGGCCGGTCGGCCGATGACCGGCGCCGAGGTGTTCTTCAGGTTGGCGAGCAGGTGCAGTACGCCGCCGTCGCGCAGTCTCCAGTCGACGGCAAAGGCGCCGCCCGGATCGAATGCGACGCAGGCTCCGCCGAGGATTCGCGGCAGGAGCGGCACGATGTCGCGGCGGCGGATGGCGAGCAGGCGGCGGTAGTGATCGAACATTCTGGCATGAGGCGCTGTGGGCACGCGGCTCCAGTCCAGATGGGCCGAAGCGAATGTCGCGGCATCGCAGGGGTCGGGTAGCGTGCCCTGGAAGTGTGCGAACTCGCGCCGGCGTCCCTCTCGCACCTTGTCGGCGAGCTCGGGCTCGAAATCACAGAAGTATGGGAAGGGCTCGAGCGCGGCCCATTCCTCGCCCATGAAGAGCATCGGTGGTGAGGGCGCCAGCAGCAGCACCGCCGCCGCGCCGCGCAGGGCCTCGGCGCGCGCGAGCTGCGTCAACCGTTCGCCGCGGGCGCGGTTGCCGACTTGATCGTGATTTTGCAGAAAGTTGACGAACGCCGACGGCGGCAGATGCGCGCTGGGCTCGCCGCGCGGGCAGCCGAGGTGGCGCGACCCCTCGCCCTGATACGCGAACCCTTCTGCGAGCGAGCGGCAGAGGAGCGCATGCGGACGTTCCTGGTAATCGACGTAATAGCTGTCGGTTTCGCCGGTCAGAAGGACGTGCAGGCAGTGATGGCTGTCGTCATTCCACTGCGCATCGAAGGTGGCGGGGTCGCCGGGAGGACCCAGCCGGCACGCCTCGTTGGCGAGGTTCTCGAGCACGAGATACACCGGCCGCTCCCGTCCCGGTCCGGCACGCGCCGCGCGCGCGATCTCAGTGAGGACGTGCGGCTCGCCGGCGTCGTGGATCGCGTGCACCGCATCCAACCTGAGCCCGTCGAGATGAAATTCCTCGAGCCAGTAGAGCGCGTTATGGATGAAGAAATCGCGGACGGCGCGGCTCTCCGGACTCTCGAAGTCGATGGCCGCCCCCCATGGAGTCGAGTGACGGTCGGTGAAGAACTGCGGCGCATAGAGATGGAGGAAGTTGCCCTCGGGGCCGAAATGGTTGTAGACGACATCCAGCATCACCGCGATGCCGTGCGCGTGCGCGGCACAAACCAGCGACTTGAGGTCCTCCGGCGAGCCGTATGCGGATGATGGCGCATAGGGCAACACGCCGTCGTATCCCCAGCCGCGTGAGCCCGGGAACTCGGCGATGGGCATGAGCTCGATGGCCGTCACCCCGAGCTGCTGCAGATGCTCGAGCCGGCGCGCCACACCCGCGAAGGTGCCCTCCGGCGCGAAGGTGCCGACATGCAGTTCATAGACCACGGATTCCCGCCAGGGCGGCGGCTGCCAGTCCTCGTCGGTCCATTCGAAGGTCTCGGGGTCGACCACCTCGCTCGGGCCGTGGACTCCCTGCGGGTTGCGCCGCGATGCCGGATCGGGCACCAGCGTCCCATCATCGAGCGAGAAGCGGTAGCGGCTGCCGGCATGCGCCTCGCGCGTCGTGAAGTCTACCCAGCCGTCGGGGCCCTTCTCGAGCGCGAGGGTGCGCCCATTTCCCGACGGCGATTCCAACACCAGCGCCACACGCTTCGCCGCGGGCGCCCATAGGCGGAAGCGGACTTCGCCTCCGGGCAGCACTTGCGCCCCGAAAGGCATCTCGTGGCGTCGCCTCATCGGTACGCGGTCTCTCGCAGGAGGGCGAGCGACCGTCCCTGCAGCGGGTAGGGGGTCGCCGGCTCCAGGCGCTGCTGCGCGAAGGGCGCGTCGGCGGCTGTATCGAGCACCGTCCACCAGACTTTATCCGCCAGCGGCACGGAGAGCTGGAACGGAATCGGCTCGTGATGTGCGTTGTAGAGCAGCACGAAGTTGTTGTCGGTCACGAGGCGCCCGCGCCGGTCGCGCCGCTCGATGGCCGCCCCGGCGAGATAGAGTCCGAGGCAGCGCGCGAACGGCAGGCCCCAGTCCGCCTCCGTCATCTCGCGCCCGTCGGGGCCCAGCCAGATGATTTCCCGCAGACCGTCGCCCGTGACCGTATCGCCCTGGAGGAAGCGTCGGCGGCTGAACACCGGGTGGCGCCGGCGCATGGCGATGAGGCCGCTGGTGAATTCGAGAAACGCCTCCCGCTCGGCATCGAGCTCCCAGTCGAGCCATGACAGCTCATTGTCCTGGCAGTAGGCGTTGTTATTGCCGTGCTGGGTGTGGCCGAGATCATCACCTGCGAGCACCATGGGCACGCCCTGTGAGAGGAGGAGCGTCGCGATGAGGTTGCGTTTCTGCCGCGCGCGCAGGGCGCGGATCGCGGGATCGTCGCTCGCCCCCTCGGCGCCGCAGTTCCAGGAGCGGTTCTCGTTGGCGCCGTCGCGGTTGTCCTCGCCGTTGGCTTCGTTGTGCTTCTCGTTGTAGCTGACCAGGTCTTCGAGCGTGAAGCCGTCGTGGGCGGTGATGAAGTTGATGCTGGCGTGCGGCTTCCTGCCGCTCGCCTCGTAGAGATCGGAGGAGCCGGTGAAGCGGCGCGCGAACTCGCCGATCAGACCCTCGTCGCCCTTCCAGTAGGCGCGCATGCTGTCGCGGTACTTGTCGTTCCACTCGTTCCAGCCCGGCGGGAAGTTGCCGACCTGGTAGCCGCCGCTACCGATGTCCCAGGGCTCGGCGATGAGCTTCACCTGCGACAGCACCGGGTCCTGGCCGATGGTGTCGAAGAAGGAGCCCAGCCGGTCGACGTCGTAGAGCTCGCGCGCGAGCGCCGAGGCGAGGTCGAAACGGAAACCGTCGACGTGCATTTCCTGCACCCAGTAGCGCAGGCTGTCCATGATGAGCTGCAGCACTCGCGGGTGCTGCAGGTTCAGGGTGTTGCCGGTACCGGTGAAGTCCATGTAGTAACGCGGATTCTCCGGGCTCAGGCGGTAGTAGGCGGCGTTGTCGATGCCGCGCATCGACAGCGTCGGTCCGAGCTCGCTGCCTTCGGCCGTATGGTTGTAGACGACGTCGAGGATCACCTCGATGCCGGCGGAATGCAGCGCCTTCACCATCGTCTTGAATTCGCTGATCTGTCCGGTCGCCGAATAGCGCCGCTCCGGGGCGAAGAAGCCGATGGTGTTGTAGCCCCAGTAGTTGCGCAGCCCCTTGTCGAGCAGCGTGCGGTCATCGACGAAGGCGTGCACGGGCATGAGCTCTACGGCGGTGATCCCGAGCCGCAGGAAATGCTCGATCACCGGCGCCGTCGCGAGTCCCGCATAGGTTCCTCGCAGCTGCGGTGGCACTTCGGGATGGCGCATGGTGAGGCCGCGAACATGCGCCTCGTAGATCACCGTATCGTGCCAGGGAACCCGAGGCGGCCGATCGTCGCCCCAGGTGAAGGCGGGGTCGATGACCCGGCTCTTCGGCGTGCCGGCGGCGCTGTCGCGCTTGTCGAGCGAGAGATCGGCCTTGGGATGCCCGAGCCGATAGCCGAAGTGCGCATCGCTCCAGACGAGCGCGCCCTCGAGCCGCTTGGCGTACGGCTCGATCAGCAGCTTGTTGGGATTGAAGCGCAGTCCCTGCTCCGGGCGGTAGGGTCCGTGGACCCGGTAGCCATAGAGGAGGCCGGGCCGGGCCTCGGGGAGGTAGCAATGCCAGATCTCATCCGTGCGTTCGCGCAGCGCGATCCGCTGCGCCTCGTGCCTGCCCGAGGGATCGAAGATGCACAGCTCCACTTTCTCGGCGTTGGCGGAGAAGAGCGAGAAGTTGACACCCTCTCCGTCCCAGGTGGCTCCACGCGGATAGGGTTGGCCGGGCCAGACGGCGCCTATCCGTTGCCCTTGCTGCGGAAGCGCAGCCGCGCGTCGGCGGGTCAGTGGCTGGTCCAGGGCGCCCTCCCGTATGCTCAGTCGGTGAGCCGGAGCAGGCTCTGGAGAGGAATGCGGGTCCAGTCCGGGCGGTTCCCGAGCTCGTAGCGCACCTCGTAGAGCGCCTTGTCGATCTCGAACAGAGTGAGCAGCGGCCGGGACTCCTGCAGCGACTCATAGAGGCCGGACGCGCGTGCAACTTCATCATAGGAAGCGATGAATGTGCGCCGAGCCTCCTGCTCCCACGTCTGCAGCAGCGCCTCCCAGCGGCTGTAGTCATCACCCCCCTGCGGCGCGACGCGCTCGAGCGCGGCATGACGCGCGTAAGCGAACGAGCGCAGCATGCCGGCAATGTCCGTCAGAGGAGAGTGCTTGCGGCGGCGCTCCGCGAGCGTGCGCCCGGGCTCGCCTTCGAAGTCCACGATGATGAAGTCGTTGCGCTTCAGCAGCACCTGGCCGAGGTGATAGTCGCCGTGACGCCGGGTCTTGAGGCCGCGCGGCACGGTGGCCGTGCAGGCCTCGATGCGCCGCATCAGGGCCTCGCGCCGTGGGAGTAGCGCCTGCGCGTCTGGCGTAACTGCCGCTGAAAGCTGTGACAGCCGCTCCGACAGCAGTGTCAGGGTAGCCTCCGCGGCGGCGCGCGTGGCCGCAGCCCATGCCGCCACGTCTTCGGCCGCAATCGGCTCCGGCGCGAAGGCCGGATCGTCTGTAGCCCGGGCGAGGGCGCGGTGCAACTCCCCGGTGCGGATGGCGAGCGTCTTCACCTGTGAGAGGTAGAGGCCATGCGCATCATCGACCATGGGAACGCCGCTGCGGCGATCTTCGAGGAAGCGCGCCAGATAGTCGAGAGTGTACGTCCAGCCGTCACCCTGGTTGGGGATGAACGCCTGCAGCAGCGCCATGGTGTAAGAGACGGACTCCTGGTCGATGTACTCCGCGGCGCCGGCCACCGGCACTATGTTAGGGAAGTGTGCGACCTCGGTCAGGTAGCGGCCGATCTCGAGCTCGGGATTCAGGCCGGGCTGCAACTTACGGTAGACCTTGAGGAAGAGCCCGTCGCCCACCCGCAACGTGGTGTTACTGCTCTGGGCGCCCGTCGGGTTGACCGCCAGTTCCGCAGCCGGGTCGCCGCGCAGCTCCGCGTAGAGCGCGGTGGGCGTGAAGCGCACGCGACCGTGCTGAGTGGGCAACTCCGCCGAAGCGCCGATGGCATCGATGGTTGCGCGGGCAAACCCGTCGTCGCCGCAAGCGTCGGCGAGCACGCCTACCGTTGCCTGTTGGCGCACGCGTGCGAGGGCGGAAGACTGGAGCCTTCGCCAGCGCGCTTCCTCGGTGTCCTCGAACGCAATCGCGAGCGGCACGAAATAACGCTCGCTCGTACCCTGGCTCTCGACGCTATAGATGCCAGCGAACCAGCGGGGCAGCGGGTCCTGGCGCTCGGTGTGATCGAGGAGCCGCGCGCTGGTGATGGGCGCGCCCTTGCCAGCGAACCAACGCTGAGTGGCGATGTACTGCGGCACGATGCGCTCTTCGAGCTGAGTGCGCAGCCGCCGAGCGAGCCCGGCGCGCCAGGCCGCGACCTTGTCGGGAAAGAAGCTGTTCCAGCCCTCGACCAGCACCAGCACCGGCAGGTCCTCGCGCGGCAGGTGCTCGTCGTGCCAGGGCGGCGGCGCCGCCTGCTTGCTCAGCCGAAACCAGTAGAACCCGTAGGCCGGCAGTGTGAGCAGATAAGGCAGCTCTCCGACGGGCGGGAATGGCGTGCGGCCGAGGAGCTCGATGGGGACCGCGCCTTTGTGGTCCGAGAGGTCGATCTCCACCGGTTGCGCCGAGCGGGAGAGATTCACCACGCAAAGGATGGTGTCGTCAGCGTACTGACGCAGGTACACGAGGACCTTACGGTTGCCTGGCCGGATGAAGCGCAGCGTGCCGCGGCCGAAGGCCTGCGAGGTCTTGCGCACGGCGAGCATGCGCCGCATCCAGTTGAGGAGCGAGGAGCGGTCGCGGGTCTGCGCCTCGACGTTGACGGCCTCGTAGCCGTAGATCGGGTCCATGATGGGCGGCAGGTAGAGCTGCTGCGGATCCGCGCGCGAGAAACCGGCATTGCGATCGGGGCTCCACTGCATCGGTGTACGCACGCCGTTACGGTCGCCGAGATAGAAGTTATCCCCCATGCCAATCTCGTCGCCGTAGTAGATGATCGGCGAGCCCGGCATGGAGAGGAGGAGACTGTTCATGAGCTTGACGCGCTCGGGATCGTTCTCCATCAGGGGGGCGAGGCGGCGGCGGATGCCGAGATTGAGCCGCGCGCGGGTGTCGGCCGCGTAAGCCTGGTACATGTAGTCGCGCTCGCGGCTGGTCACCATCTCGAGCGTCAACTCGTCGTGATTGCGCAGGAAGACCGCCCATTGGCAGACGTCGGGGATGTCGGGCGTCTGATCCATGATCTCGACGATCGGATGGCGATCCTCCTGCGCGATCGCCATGTACATGCGCGGCATGAGCGGGAAGTGATAGGCCATGTGGCACTCATCACCGTCGCCGAAATAGTCGCGTACGTCCTCGGGCCATTGGTTGGCCTCGGCGAGCAGCATCCCCTCGGGGTGCTTGGCGGAGATCACCTTGCGGATGCGCTTGATGATCTCGTGGGTCTCGCGCAGGTTCTCGTTGTTGGTGCCTTCGCGCTCGACCAGATAGGGGATGGCATCCAGGCGGAAGCCGTCGACCCCGTGCGCCAGCCAGAACTGCATGATGCGCGTCACCGCGCGGACGACGTGCGGGTTGTCGAAGTTGAGGTCGGGCTGGTGACTGAAGAACCGGTGCCAGTAGTACGCCTTGGCGACCGGGTCCCAGGTCCAGTTGGAGCTCTCCGTGTCGCGGAAGATGATGCGCGTGCCGGCGTAGCGATCCGGAGTCTCGCTCCACACGTAGAAATCGCGTTTCGCCGAATCGGCGGGCGCGCGCCGCGCGGCCTGAAACCACGGATGCGCGTCAGAAGTGTGGTTGATCACCAGCTCCGTGATGACGCGCAGGCCTCGGCGGTGCGCTTCGCGAACGAAGGTGCGGAACTCCCGCCGCGTGCCGTACTGCGGATGGATGTTGTGATAGTCCGCGATGTCATAGCCGTCATCGCGCCCGGGAGAGGGATAGAACGGCAGCAGCCAGATGGTGTTGACACCGAGCTCCTGGATGTAGTCGAGCTTGCGGGTGATGCCGCCGAAGTCGCCGACGCCGTCATCGTTGCTGTCGTAGAACGCCCGGACATGCACCTCATAGATGACCGCGTCCTTGTACCAGAGGGGGTCGCCGGTGAATGGCGGTGGCTCGGCCTGTGTGTTCATATCAGAGAAAATAATCGAAATCGCGCTCGGTGCGCACCTTGCGGCGAACGCGGAACAGATGTGCCGCGGTGCCCCAGGGGTCGAGAGCTACATAGTTGCGGGCGCCGCGCCACAGGAAGCGCGCCCCGGACAGGAGGTCGTCCATCTGATAGGGCGTATCGGTCGGAAGTCCGAGCGCCGCGAGGTCGAGGTCTACCCAGCCGGTCTGGGCATGGTGCGGGTCGACGTTGACCACGGCAAGTATGGAATCCTCGCCGCTGGTCTTGCTGTAAGCAATCATCGCCTCGTTATCGACCGCGTGAAACTTGAGCGTCGCATCGCTTTGCAGCGCCGGATTCTCGCGGCGGATGCGGTTGATCCGCGTGATCAGATCCTTGAGGCTCGTGGGCTCGTCGCGGTTCCACGAACGCACCTGATACTTCTCGGAATCGAGATACTCCTCCGACCCGCTGTCGCGCGGGCGACCCTCCATGAGCTCGAACGCGGGCCCGTAGATGCCGTAGCTCGCTCCCAGTGTCGCGGCGAGGATGAGCCGAGTCACGAAGGCCGGCCGGCCGCCGAACTGCAGGTACTCGGTGAGAATGTCCGGCGTGTTGGGCCAGAGGCTCGGACGGAAGAACTCGCACACCGGCCGCGAGGTGAGCTCGGTGAAGTAGTCGATGATCTCGCGCTTGCTGTTGCGCCACGGGAAGTAGTTGTAGGACTGGGTGAAGCCGAGCTTGGCGAGACGGTACATCACCTTCGGGCGCGTGAACGCCTCGGAGAGGAAGATCACCTCCGGGTGCGCGCGGCGGATCTCGCCTATCACCCACTCCCAGAATGCGAACGGCTTGGTATGCGGGTTGTCGACCCGGAAAATGCGCACGCCTTGGGCGATCCAGAACTCGAAGACGCTCTTCAGCTCCGCCCAGAGCGCCCGCCAGTCGTCGCACTCGAACCAGAAGGGATAGATGTCCTGGTATTTCTTCGGCGGATTCTCCGCGTACTGCACCGAGCCGTCGGGGCGCTTGAGGAACCATTCCGGGTGCTCGCGCACGTACGGATGGTCCGGCGCGCACTGGAAGGCGATGTCGAGCGCGATCTCGATGCCGAGCGCGCTGGCGCTCGCCAGCAGCCGGTGGAAGTCGGCCAGCGTGCCGAGGCGCGGGTGCACGGCCTTGTGCCCGCCTTCGCGGCTGCCGATCGCCCAGGGACTTCCCGGATCATCCGGCGCGGCGCCGGTGCGGTTGTTGGGGCCCTTGCGCTCGATCTCGCCGATCGGATGGACCGGCGGCAGATAGAGAATGTCGAAACCCATGGAAGCCACATAGGGCAGTAGAGCCTCGACGTCGGCGAGCGTGCCGTGCTCGCCGGCGGAACGCGGAAACATCTCATACCAGGCCGAGAAGCGTGCGCGCTCCCGCTCGACCTCGATGGCGAGCGGCGGGTCGACTCGGTGTACCAGCTGCTGCTCGGGGCTGCGCCGCGCGAGCTCGCGCAACGCCTCGCTCTGCGCGAGCAGGACCCGCTCCTCGCGGGCGCGCACCGGATCGGCCAGCGCATGAGCCCACTCCCGCAGTCGGCGCGCGTCGGGGTCGGGCAGGCGGCCCGCGTGCGCCAGGGCTAGCGCCGCGCCCTGTTGCAGGTCGATCTCGATGTCCTGTCCCGCCTGGTGTTTCTTCGCCAGTCCCCGCCGCCAGCTCTCCACGTGATCGACCCATGCCTCGACGCTGAAGAGATAGCGGCCGAGCGTCTGGACGGTGAAGCGTCCCTGCCAGCGATCGTTGCCGAGGAAGCTCATCGGCATTCCGTGCCACTGCGATTCGCTTTCGTGCCGGTACAGTAACGAGGCAGCAACGGCATCATGGCCGTCAGTGAAAACGCCCGCTTCCACGACGACGGTGTCACCCAACACGCGTCGCGCTGGAAAACGACCGCAGTCCACCCGCGGAGTCAGATCCTCGATGACGACGCGCGCCTTGGTCATCAAAGCCTCCTAAAGCCTCCTGCGGCGTGATGTCAGTCGGGCGTGAGAACGAGCACGGCAAGTGGTGGCAGGCGCAGCGCCACTGAGTGAGTCATCCCATGCGATGGCAGTGGCGAGGCTTCCAACCCGCCGAAATTGCCGATGCCGCTGCCGCCATACTCCGCCGCATCGCTGTTGAGGCGCTCGCGCCACCAGCCGCCGCGGGGCACGCCGATCCGGTAGTTGTCGCGCGGCACGGGCGTGAAGTTGCACGCGATCAGCGCCACATCGGCGGGGTCGTGGCCCCGGCGCAGGTAGACGAGCACACTCTCATCGGAATTGTTGCAGTCGATCCACTGGAAGCCGTCGGGCGTGAAATCGCGCTGGTAGAGCGCCGGCGTCTGCCGGTAGACGTGATTGAGGTCGCGCATCCAGCGGCGCACGCCCTCGTGCAGCGGATACTGCAGCACGTGCCATTCCAGGCTGCCGTCGTGCTGCCACTCGCGCTTCTGCCCGAATTCCCCGCCCATGAAGAGGAGCTTCTTGCCCGGATGCGTCCACATGTAGCCGAAGAGAAGTCGCAGCGATGCGAACTGCCGCCACTCATCGCCCGGCATCTTGCCGACGAGCGAGCCCTTGCCGTGTACCACCTCGTCGTGCGAGAGCGGCAGTACGAAGTTCTCGCTGAAGGCATACCAGATGCTGAAGGTGAGCTGGTTCTGACTGAATTTGCGGAACACCGGATCGGTCTGCAGATACTTGAGCGTGTCATGCATCCAGCCCATGTTCCACTTGAGGCCGAAACCGAGGCCGCCGAGGTAGGTCGGTCGCGAGACCATCGGCCAGGCGGTCGACTCCTCGGCAATCGTTTGAGTGTCGGGGTGGTCGCGGTAGACGGCGAGATTCATCTGCTTGATGAACTCCACCGCCGGCAGGTTCTCGTTGCCGCCGAATCGATTGGGGATCCACTCGCCGGCGCGCCGCCCGTAGTCAAGATAGAGCATGGAGGCGACCGCATCCACGCGCAGCGCGTCGATGTGGTAGGTGTCGAGCCAGAAGAGCGCGTTGCTGGCGAGGAAATTGCGCACTTCGGCACGGCCATAATTGAAAATCGAGCTGTTCCACTCCGGGTGAAATCCCTGGCGTGGATCGGCGTGCTCGTAGAGATGCGTGCCGTCGAAATAGGCGAGTCCGTGCTCGTCGGCCGGAAAATGCGATGGGACCCAATCCAGGATGACGCCGATGCCCCGCCGGTGCAGGTGATCGACCAGGTACATGAAGTCCTGCGGCGTGCCATAGCGCGAGGTCGGCGCGAAATAACCCGTGACCTGATAGCCCCAGGAGCCGAAGAAAGGGTGCTCCATGACGGGGAGCAGCTCCACGTGGGTGAAGCCCATCTCCACGACGTAGTCGCCGATGGCGTGCGCAAGCTCCCTATAGGTCAGCGAGCGGTCGTGCTCCTCGGGAACGCGCCGCCAGGAGCCGAGGTGCAGCTCGTAGATCGACCAGGGGGCATCTTGGGCGTTGGGCCGGGCGCGGGCGCCCATCCACTCCGCGTCGCCCCACTCGTACGACAGGTCCCATACCACCGAGGCGGTACGCGGTGGCGTCTCGCAGTAAAAGGCGTACGGGTCCGCCTTGTCGACGGTGTAGCCGGCATGTCGGGAGACTATGTGATACTTATAGATCGAGCCGGCACGCACTCCGGGGATGAAGGCTTCCCAGATACCGGAGGAGTCGGAGCGGCCGGTCAGCGAATGTGTCGCCGGATTCCAACCGTTGAAATCGCCGACCACGGATACGGTGGCGGCGTTCGGGGCCCAAACGGCGAAATGCGTGCCTTGCTCGCCGTCGGGGCCGGGCGACATGGTGTGGGCCCCGAGTTTCTCGTAGGCACGCACGTGCGTGCCTTCGCGAAAGAGATAGATGTCGTGGTCGGTGAGCAGCACTTGGCGAGTGTAGCAATTACTATTCCCGAATGCCTGAAATGCCGCAACCCATCGTCATAGCCCACCGCGGCGCCAGCGGCTATGCCCCCGAGCATACTCTGGTCTCGTATTTCGTCGCCATCGAGCAGGGCGCTGACTATATCGAGCCCGACCTGGTCATGACACGCGACGGCGTGATGGTGGCCCGGCACGAGAACGAGATCAGCGGCACGACGGACGTCGCCGGGCGCAGGGAGTTCGCCGACCGGCGCGCAACCAAGGTCGTCGATGGCACGAGCATCACCGGTTGGTTCACGGAGGATTTCCTGTTGGAGGAGCTGAAGACTCTGCGGGCGCGCGAGCGGATCCCGGAGCTGCGGCCGGCCAACACCCGGCTCGACGGCAGGCTCGAGATTCCAACGTTGGAGGAGATACTGACGGTGGCGCGAGGGGCGCAGGAGCGGCGTTGGGTGCGTGCTCGTGAGCTTGGGCTGGAGCCGCCGCAGCCAATCGGGGTATACCCGGAAACCAAGCATCCGAGTTATTTCGCGGGGCTGGGGCTCGCGATGGAGGAAAAGTTGGTGGTGGCACTGGAGCAGTATGGCTACCGAGGGCCGGACGGGCGCGCGTTTTTACAGTCGTTCGAGACGGGCAACCTCAAGGTGTTGCGCGGGCTCACGCGCTTGCCGTTGGTGCAGCTCATCGAGGCGGAGGGGGCGCCGTACGATCTGGTCGCGAGCGGCGAGCCACGCACCTATGCGGATCTCGTGACGCCGAAGGGCCTGGAGGAAATTGCGACCTACGCCGCGTCCATCGGGCCGGCGAAGTCGCTGATCATTCCGCGGGATGCGGCCGGGAAGTTGGGGCGGCCGACATCACTGGTCGCGGATGCGCATGCGGCGGGACTCGAGGTGCATCCGTGGACGTTTCGGGCGGAGAGTGCGTTTTTGCCTGCGGGGGTGGATCTGGAGGGGGAGTTGGCAGAGTTTTTGGCTGTGGGAATAGATGGGTTTTTTACGGATCAGGCGGATGTCGGGGTGCGTGCGAGGGATACGTACGTGAAATCAGCAACTCCGGAGCGCAGCACCAAATGATCCCTGGCCAGAACGCCGTGAATACCTCCCTGTAGGCTAGCGGATCGCCGTCCTGGCGAGGCCCCGGTGTCCGAATCGGACCTGGCCTTCCTGGATGTTGAATGTCAAGCAGGCTGAAAGCGTTTGCGAGAGCTGACCAGGGATAGGGGCGGGGCAGGGGTGGCGGCCAACAGCGTGCGGGCGCGGGCGGCGGCGGCTCTGGCTTCTTCGGGGGCGGCGCTGGCTTCCACCGGATGGGCGAGGAGGTAGCCTTGAACGGAGATGGGGCCGCAGTGGGAGAGGAACTCCAGCTGCGCCGGGCGCTCTACGCCTTCGGCAACCACCTGCAGGCCCAGGCCGTGGCAGAGAGTGACGATGGAGCGCACGATGGCGGCGGAGCGGGGGTTGGAATCGACGCCTTCGACCAGCATGCGGTCGAGCTTGACGCGATTGATCGGGAGCTGCTCCAGCGAAGTCAGAGAGGAGTAGCCGATGCCGAAGTCATCGAGAGCGATGGAGATGCCGAGATCGCGCAGGCGCCGCAGAGCCTCGATCGTCGCGCTGCCGGTCTGCAGCACGGTCTCGGTGAGCTCGAGCTCCAGGGCGCTCGGCGGTAGGCCGGCGCGCTCCAGGTCACGGACGATGTGACTGACGAAATCGCTCTCGAAGAACTGCGGCGGCGACACATTGATGGCCACTCGTGCATCGGGCCACCCGGCGGCACGCCAGGCCGCCACCGTGGTAGTGGCGGAGCGCAACACCCAGCCGGTCAGCTCGTGAATGAGGCCGCTTTTCTCGGCGATATGGATGAATTCCGTGGCGGTCGCGATCCGGCCGCCGGGCTTGCGCCAGCGTAGCAGCGCTTCGAGCGCGGTCACTTCACAGTTGCCGAGGGCCACCTCCGGCTGGAACATGAGCAGCAGCTCGTCCGCCTCGACCGCGTGGCGAAGCGCCTGTTCCAGGCGGAAGCGCTGCGCGGCGGCGTCATAGAGCGCCGCGCGGTAGAGCGCGAAGCGGTTGCGGCCGAGCTCTTTGGCGCGAAACAGCGCCACGTCCGCGGCGCGCAGCAGACCTTCCGGGTCGTCAGCGTGATCCGGAAAGAGGCTCGCGCCGACACTTGCAGTGGTTGCGAGCGAGCGGCCTTCGACGATGAGCGGCTGCTGCAGCGTCGCGACCAGCGAGGCGGCGCGCCGCTCGACTTCCTCCACGGTGCGCAGGTCCTCGATGAGCAGGGTGAACTCATCGCCGCCGAGCCGCGCGACCAGACTGTTGGGTCCCGCCGCGGCCTGCAGCCGTTGCGCGATGCCTTGCAGCACGCGGTCGCCGTAATTGTGTCCCAGCGTATCGTTCAGCGACTTGAAGTTGTCCATGTCGACGAAGAGCAGCGCCACCCGCCGCCCGGTCTGCCGGGCACGCGTCAGCGCGCCGGCGAGACGGCCGGCGAGCTGACGGCGATTGGGCAGTTGCGTCAGAGGATCGTGGTGCGCCAGGTGATGCAACTGTCGAGTCCGCTCGGCGACGTGCCGCTCGAGCTCGGCCTGCTGGGCGCGCAGGTCGGCCTCGCCCTGTGCGATGCGGTCAGCCATGGTGTTGAAGGACTCTGCCAGCTCGTCGATCTCAGCCGAACCGCCCCGCGGTGCGCGCGCGGTGCGATCGCCGCTCGCGAGCAGGCGCGTGGCGGCGGTGAGCCGGCGTACGGGCAGGCTGATGCTGACCAGCAGCAAAGCCGAGACGATCGCCATCACGATCAGGGCCGCCACGCCGGAATCGGTTACAGTTTGTTCGGCGGCTTCGGCCGAAACGGCCGCGTGGCGCGCGGCGTCCAACATTCCCTGGCGTGCGGGGGCTTGCAACTCATTCTGCACGTCCGCCGTCAGTACATCGCTTTGCTCGAGTAACGCGCGCCTCGCCGCCATGTCACGCGTGTCGAGGCGCTCTGTGTCCTGGCGCAATCGAACCGCGCGCTTGAAGTCTGATTGCACGACTTCCACCCAGGCCTGCCCGGGCGAGCGCGCCAGCTCTGTGGCATGGGCGTGGAGGACGGCCTCGAAGTTACGCTCACGCGTGGTGATGAGGTCGGGCGATTCGGAGCTGTAGCGAACCGAGTCGATCGCAGTTGCGAGCGCCGACAGGGAGGGCCTCGCGATTACTTGGCCGTGGATGGTGAGTCCGATGCCGCCGGCCGTGGCGATGAGCTGATAGACGCGATCGAGGGCCTGCCAACGCTGTTGCCGCCACTGCATCTGCTGCACCGCATCCAACGCAACCTGGCGGCCGTCCTGAATGTGGGTCAGAAGCTCGTCACGCAGCTGCCGGGTGCCAGGGTTGAGGACCACGGGTCCGTCGAAATAGCGCTCGACCGCGTGCTGCAGGTCATCGCCCGCCGCGGACAATGCCTGGAAGTCGCCGTTGTCGGAGTGCAGCTCGTCGCCGACCGCGCGATCGTAGGCGCTCAACTTCTCCAGGATGACACTCGAGCGGTAGGCCAGCGGCTCGTGCAGGGTGCGCATACTACTCACGGCTTCTACGGCCGCATGGGTCATCCGCGTCGCGAGCACGTGCGCTGCTACGACTACTGCCGCCACAGCGGCGAGGCCCAGCGTCAGCCGAGCGCCGATGCCGAATCGCGGCAGCAGACGGCTCCGATGGATATGCTCTGTCTCATGCATGCGACATAAGCCGGAGCTGTCGGCCGAATTTGGCCAAGGCTGCCCCCGAGCTTGGTCGGATCATGCGCCGGCTCGCGGACGGCAGTCCGTGGCCGGCATCGCAGGATGGCCGGGTTGGGCCGTTCCGACGACTAAACGAACGCGGGGATTGCCTTATACTAGCCAAATGATGCAGAGCAGGGCCTAATGACCGAGATCGCTGACACATTCGACTCTGCCTTCACCAAGGCCGTCGACCTGGGCAACCGCCTTGCCGACAAGGACCGCGATGCGGATCTGTGGGATATCGCCGATGGGTTGCTCGCCGGAGCCCTGCAGTACTGGCTGTACTCGCGCCAGCCCTGCGGTGACCCGCGCTGCCAGGATTGCATGCCGATCAGCACGGCCGAAGGCCGCATGGCGGAGCTGAGGCGGCTGATTGACCAGTTGGCGTCGGAAAGCGAGTACTTCCACACCCCCACCGACGCCAACGCGGGCCGCGCATAGCCGCCTGCGTCCCCCAAGCGCCGCTGAGCGTTCTAGAATGCGGGCTGCCGCGGGTGCTCCCGCGTTAGACGTATATCTGAAAGGGGCCGATATTGAGCCTTGATTCCCCGACAGCTACCGGCGAGCCCATCCATACGGAAGTGGTGATCGTCGGTGCGGGCCCTTGTGGCCTCTTCCAGGTGTTCGAGCTCGGACTGCTCGGCATCAGCGCCCATGTGATCGACTCGCTGGCGCATCCGGGCGGGCAGTGCACGGAGCTCTACCCGGACAAGCCCATCTATGACATCCCGGCCCTGCCGGTCTGTGGCGCGCAGGAGCTGGTCGATCGGCTGCTGCAGCAGATCAAGCCTTTCAACCCGCAGTTTCATCTGGGGCAGGAGGTCGCCCAGTTCTCACGTCGCGAGGACGGCCGGTTCGCGATCGCGACCGCGGCGGGTACCCGCTTCGATGCGGGGGCGGTGGTGATTGCCGCCGGAGTGGGCTCGTTCCAGGCCCGGCGGATCGGCATCGAGGGCGCGGAGCCCTTCGAAGGCAGCGGGATCCTCTACCGCGTGAAGAACGCCAGCGCCCTCGAAGGCAAGCGTTTGGTGGTCTTTGGCGGCGGAGACTCCGCACTCGACTGGACGCTGGAGCTGGCGCCGCGGGTGCGGAGCATGACGCTGGTGCACCGGCGCGCGGAGTTTCGCGCGGCTCCGGCTTCGGTGGCCAAGATGAAGGAACTGGTCGCGGCTGGCCGCATGCGCTGTTTCGAGGCGCTGCCGCATTCCCTCACGACCGCGGACGGGGCGCTGGGGGGCATCAACATCAAGACGCCGGACGGCACGGTGCATGCGCTCGAGGCGGATCACCTGCTGGTCTTCTTCGGGCTGCATCCGAAACTCGGGCCGATTGCCGAGTGGGGCCTCGAGCTCGAGAAGAAAGCGCTCAGGGTGGATACGGAAAAATTCCAGACGAGCCTGCCGGGAGTTTTCGCGGTGGGCGACATCAACACCTATCCCGGCAAGAAGAAGCTCATCCTGTCGGGCTTCCACGAGGCGGCGCTCGCCGCCTTCGCCATCCAGCACCATCTGTTTCCGCAGAAGCGGCAGTTCCTCCAATACACCACCACGAGCCCGATCATGCACCAGCGGCTGGGTGTGCCCGACTGAGTCCATGAACGCACAGCTCGCCGATCTGCTGCAGCAGCTCGAGCTCGAGCCGCTCGAGGTGAACCTGTTTCGCGGCGAAAGCCGCGACATCGGCAGCCCGCAGGTGTTCGGCGGTCAGGTGCTCGGCCAGGCGCTCACCGCCGCCTCCGCTACGGTCGATGACCGCATCGTGCATTCGCTGCACGCCTACTTCCTGCGCCGGGGCGATTTCAAGGCGCCCATCATCTATCAGGTGGACCGCAGTCTCGACGGTCACAGCTTTTCCAACCGCCGCGTGGTCGCAATTCAACACGGCGAGCCGATATTCAACATGACGGCCTCCTTCCAGGTACCGGAAGAAGGGTTGGAGCACCAGCTCGCGATGCCGGCGGTGCCCCCGCCCGAGGAGCTGCCGGACTCGAGCCGCCCGCCGCCGCAACTGCTGGCGCGGCTGCCGGAGCGGGTACGGCGTTTTCTCGAGCAGCCGCGGCCGTTCGAGTTCCGTCTGGTGCAGCCGATGGATTATCTGGGGCCGCGGGACGCGCCGCCGTCGCGCCAGGTGTGGTTTCGGGCGGTGGACCGCCTGCCTGACGATGAGCGGCTGCACCGGCGCCTGCTCGCGTACCTGTCGGATTACTTCCTGCTCGACACGGCGACGCTGCCGCATGGCTCGGCGCTGCTCGGCAATTCCGTGGTGATGGCCAGCATCGACCATGCGATGTGGTTTCATCGGCCGCTGCGGGTCGACGACTGGCTGCTGTATGCGGTGGAAAGTCCGAGCGCCTCCGGGGCGCGCGGTTTTGCGCGGGCGGGCGTGTATGCGCGGGATGGTAGGCTGGTCGCCAGCACGGCTCAGGAAGGGCTGGTGCGGCTGCGGCGCCGTTAAAGCACGTCCCTGTGCCTAGCTTCCTTGCCGCAGGACCTTTCCCGGATTGAGAATGCCGTTGGGATCGAGCGCGCGCTTGATGGCGCGCATCAGATCCAACTCGACAGGCGCGGCATAGCGCTCGAGCTCGCCCACTTTCAGCTGGCCGATGCCGTGCTCGGCGCTGAAGCTACCGCCGAAATCCCGCACCAGGTCATGAATGGCGCGCTTGATCGGCTCCTCGCGCGCGAGGAAGGCGGCGCGGTCGGTGCCCGGGGCCTGGTTGAGGTTGAAGTGGAGGTTGCCGTCACCGACGTGGCCGTACGAAACCAGGCGCCCGTCGGGGACGTTGTCGGCGATCCAGCGCGAGCCGCGCTCGATGAAATCGGGGATCGAGACCACCGCGATGGAGATGTCGTGCTTCAGGCTGCCACCGTCTTGGCGTTGAGCCTCCGGAATGGTTTCACGCAGCTTCCAGAAGGCTGCCCGATCGCGCGCGTTCCGCGCCACCGCCGCATCCAACACCAGCGTCTCCTCCAGGGCCTCGCCGAGACTCTGCTCGAGCAGCTCCTCGAGCGGATCGGCAGCGCGTGAGGAGGTGAGCTCGCACAGCACGTACCACGGATAGGGCGCATCCAGCGGGTCGCGAACGCCCGGAATGTGCCGGGTGGTGAGCTCGACGGCGATCCGCGGGATGAGCTCGAAAGAGCTCACGCGATCGCCGCTCGCATCGCGCAGGCGGGCGAGCAGCGTCACGGCGGCGCGCGGGTCGGGAACCGCGGCGAAGGCCGTGGCGAAGGCGCGCAGCTTCGGGAACAGTTTCAGGCTCGCGGCCGTGATGATGCCGAGCGTGCCTTCGGCGCCGAGAAAGAGCGACTTGACATCGTAGCCGGTGTTGTCCTTGCGCAGTGTGCCGAGCGAGGTCAGAAGGCGACCGTCGGCGAGCGCCACTTCCAGGCCCAACACGAGGTCACGCATCATTCCATAGCGCAGCACGTGAACGCCGCCGGCGTTGGTGGAGAGATTACCGCCCAACTGACAGGTCCCCTCGGAGCCCAGGCTAAGGGGAAAGAAACGCTGCGCCTCATCCGCCGCCCGCTGCAGGTTGGCGAGCACGCAACCTGCCTCGGCCACGACCGAATAATTGAGCGGATCGAGGCTGCGGATGCGGCTCATGCGCGAGAGCGAGACGACGATCTGCCGGCCTGACTCGTCGGGCGTCGCGCCGCCGCAATAGCCGGTGTTGCCGCCATGCGGGACGACCCCGAGGTGATGGTCGTTGCAGAAGGCGAGAAGCTGCGTCACCTCGGCGGCGGTCCGAGGCAGAGCAATCGCGAGCGCGCGACCCCGGTACAGCCGGCGGTGGTCGGTGAGGTAGGGCGCGACGTCCGCCCGCGAGTCCTGTGCCTCGCCCGCCAGAACGCCCTGAGGCCCGAGGATGCGCTCGAGGCCATTCAGTGCTTGCGCGGAGGTTAGGGGCGTCACCGGGCGGTGTCTTCAGGCGACCGGGAGCGCGCGCAGCGCCGCAATGCGCTCATCGAGCGGCGGATGACTCATGAACAAGCGCTGGATACCGCGGGACACCGGTCCCGAGGTGATGCCGAAGGCGGCGAACTGATGCGACGGCAGCGGCTGGTGCGCCCTCTTCAGAGCCTCGAGGGCCGCGATCATGTTGGGAATTCCGGCGAGGTGCGCGCCACCCCGGTCGGCACGGAATTCGCGCCAGCGGGAGAAGGCCATGACGATCATGTTGGCCAGAACGCCGAGCAGGACCTGCGCGGCGATGACCGAGAGGAAATAGGCCGGACCGCGTCCGTTGTCGGAGCGGAACAGCGTACGGTCGACGAGGTTGCCGATGATGCGCGAGAGGAAGATCACGAAGGTGTTGACCACTCCCTGGATGAGGGTGAGCGTGACCATGTCGCCGTTGGCGACGTGCGTCAGCTCGTGCCCCAGCACCGCTTCGACCTCTTGCTCGTTCATTGTCGCGAGCAGGCCCGTGCTGACGGCCACCAGCGCGCCGTCGCGGCTGTACCCCGTGGCGAAAGCGTTGGGCTGCGGCGAGTTGAACACTCCCACCTCCGGCATGCCGACGCCGGCGGCGTGCGCGAGCCGCGTGACGAGATTCACCAGCCACTGCTCTGACGGCGTCGCCGGCTGGCTGATGACTCTTACGCCCATGGCCCTGCGGGCCATCCACTTGGACATGAGCAGGGAGATGAACGCGCCGCCGAAACCAAAGAACGCCGCGAAGACCAGCAGGGCGCCGAGGCTGCTACCGCGAACCGCGAGCCACTGATCGAGTCCGAACAGGTGGGCCACGATCGTCAGGACGGCGAGCACCGCCAGATTGGTGACGAGGAGCAGGAAAATGCGCTTCATGGCCGGTGCTGTGGGGCTGCAAGCGCGGCTTTTCAAGGATCAGCGAATGATACTGCCGAGCGCGCGGCCGACGCCGAAAGCCACCACCCCGGCACCGCCGCCGATCAGCACCATGCGCAGGGCCCCGCGCAGCGCTTGCCTGCCGGTGAAGAGGCTGAGTGCGAGCCCCACCCCAAAGAGTGCGACCAGGGTGAGCACGGCCGTGGCGGCGAGTGCGCCGGGACCTGTCATGTCGATGAGGAAGGGCACGAGCGGTACAGTCGCCCCGGCGGCGAACGAGAGAAATGAGGCCGCGGCCGCCCCCAGCGGCGAGCCCAGATCGTCCGGGTTCAAGCCGAGCTCTTCCCGCGAGAGGACGTCCAGGGCCTGCTCCGGGCGGGCGAGCAGTGCCTGGCTGACCTCGCGGGCCTGTGCTAGGGTGACACCGCGCGCGGCGTAGATCAGTGCCAGCTCCTCCGCCTCCTCTTCGGGATATTCGGCGATCTCTTCGCGCTCGAGCGCGATCTGATATTCGTACATCTCACGCTGCGAGCGCACCGACACATATTCCCCCGCCGCCATCGACAGCGCGCCTGCGAGGAGACCTGCGACACCGCTCACCAGCACGAAGGAGCTCGGGGCTGCCGCGCCCGCGACGCCCAGCACGAGGCTCGCGTTGGACACCAGTCCGTCGTTGACGCCGAACACGGTTGCTCTGAGGTTGCCGCCCAAGCCGCCGCGGTGTCGGACGCCAACATCCGACAGGGTAGTTGGCATCGCGTGGCCGCTGGCGATCGGCGCGGTATAAACGGACAGACCGCGCAGCTTCATCGCCGCGAGCACCGAGCGCATGGCGCGTGGGCCAATCAGCCGCAGAAGCCTCGCGACGATGCGCGCCCGCATGGAGGGCACGAACACGCGACCCGCCGCAGCTCGCGCGGTGCTCTGGGAAGTCTCCCACTTGGCAGCCTGCTCTTCGGCGGCGCCGGCCAGCTGGCTGAAGAGCCGCTGTTTATGAGGGTCCGGCTCCGCGGCGGCAACGTGCCGGTACAGCCAGGCCGATTCCTTCTCGTGATACCAATTGTCGACCCCCTCGCTCATGAGAGGGTGGGCTCAGTACTGATCGCGCGCGTCTTCCTCGTCTTCGTCAGGGTCCTCGTCGTCATCCTCATCGTCGTCCCAGTCGTCGTCGTCCTCATCCTCCTCCTCTTCGTCTTCTTCTTCGTCCTCATCCTCATCCTCATCCTCATCCTCGTCGGACTCGGCCCAGCCTTCCGGCTCTTCGGTCTTGTCGAGGTCCATCTCATGCCAGGTCTCGAGGTCGATCTCCTCGATCTCACCGTCGAGATACTCGATCTCGACCAGCTCGGAATCCTCATCCACCGTGAGGACACGGAATGATTCCTCGTCTTCCAGGTTCTCGTACCACTGTCCGGGAACCGGCTCGTAGTCTCTGCTCACCGATTTGCTTCCTCAGGTTGGGCGCTGCAAGTTTAGCGTATAGTTTTCCGATGGCCATCCCCCACACGCCATCCTCTTCGCCCCTTGCTGGGGCACGGCGCGTCGTGGTGAAGGTCGGTTCCGCATTGCTCACGGACGCCGAGACCGGACGCATCAACCGGGCCTGGCTCGAGAGCCTGATCGAGGACCTTCTGCGGCTCAGGAGGCGGGGCCAGCAGGTCATCCTGGTCTCCTCCGGCGCGATTGCGCTCGGCCGCCGCCAGCTCGGTCTGCCAAAGGGCTCGCTGCGGCTCGAGGAAAGCCAGGCGGCGGCGGCGGTCGGGCAGATTCGGCTCGCGCACGCTTACAAAGAGCTACTGGAGAGCCGCGACGTCACTGTCGCCCAGGTATTGCTCACTCTCGAGGACAGCGAGCGGCGACGTCGCTACCTGAACGCCCGGGCCACCTTGGAGGCGCTGCTTTCCATGGGCGCGCTACCGGTGATAAACGAGAACGACACCGTGGCGACCGCGGAGATCCGCTACGGCGACAATGACCGACTGGCGGCGCGGGTGGCCCAGATGACGGCGGCCGACTGCCTGGTGCTGCTGTCGGATGTCGATGGCCTTTACAGCGCTGACCCGAACAAGGACCGTGCCGCGACCTTTATCGAGGAGGTGCTCAAGATCACGCCGGAGATCGAGGCCATGTGCGGTCGACCGTCGTCGGATGTCGGCTCGGGAGGCATGGCGACCAAGATCCTGGCCGCACGGATCGCCGTGGCCGCCGGTTGTCACATGTGCATCGCCGCCGGTCACCCTCGCCATCCCGTGAGGCGCCTGGAGGAGGGCGCACGATGCACCTGGTTCGTGCCGAGTGCCACGCCCGTCGCTGCGCGCAAGCAGTGGATTGCCGGCACGCTGCGGCCCGCCGGAGCGGTGACGATAGATCCGGGTGCCCTGCGCGCATTGCTCGAAGGCAGAAGTCTGTTACCCGCCGGCGTGATCAGCGCTCGCGGCAGATTCGAGCGCGGGGACACCGTGAGCGTCCTCGCCACGGACGGCGCCGAGATCGCGCGCGGAATCGTCGCCTACTCAGATGTCGATGCGGCGAAGATCATGGGCCGCAAGTCGTCGGACACCGAGCGTATCCTCGGCTTTCGCGGGCGCGACGAGATGATTCATCGCGACGACCTCGTGCTCCTCAACCAGGAGCGCGCGGTGAAGGAAAAGGTCGGGAGCTGATCGATGAGCGTCGAGCCGACGGGCGCGGAGCTCGGCGAGCTGATGGAGCAGCTCGGGCGCAATGCCGTGGCCGCCGCCACGGTGCTGGCACAGGCCGGGACTGACACGAAGAATCGCGCGCTCGAGGCTGCCACTCGGGCTATCCGCGCCGGCAGCGGCCGCATCCTCGAAGCCAACGCGCGTGACCTGGCGGCGGCGCGAGCCGCCGCCCTGACGGCTGCGCTGCTCGACCGGCTGGCCCTCGATGAGACGCGGGTCGAATCGATGGCCCGAGGCATCGCGGATGTCATGGCGCTGCCGGACCCGATCGGCACCACTGCGGCCGAGTGGCGGCGGCCGAATGGACTCAGGATCCAGCGGGTCCGCGTGCCGCTCGGCGTCATCGGGATCATCTACGAAAGTCGCCCGAACGTGACCGCCGACGCCGGAGCGCTCTGCCTGAAATCGGGTAATGCGGTCATTCTGCGCGGCGGCTCGGAGAGCCGCTATTCCAACGCCGCGATACAAGCCTGCCTGGTCGAGGGACTGACGGCGGCGGGGCTGCCGGCGGACTGTATTCAGCTCGTGCCGACCATCGACCGGGCCGCGGTGGGCTACATGCTCGGCGGGATGGCGGACTATCTGGATGTCATCGTTCCTCGCGGCGGCAAGAGTCTGGTGGCTCGTGTCCAGCGCGAGGCTCGGGTGCCCGTCATCGGCCACTTGGAAGGCAACTGTCACGTCTACGTCGATCGAGATGCGGACGTGCGCATGGCCCAGACCATCGCCCTCAACGCGAAGATGCGCCGAACCGGCATCTGCGGCGCCGCCGAGACCCTGCTCATCGACCGTGCCTGCATCGACACCCACCTCGTCCCGATCGTGCGCACGCTGTTGGATGCCGGCTGCGAGGTGCGCGGAGATCCGATCGTCCACAAGGCGGATCGCCGGGTTCGTGCGGCAGCGGAAGAAGACTGGTACACGGAATACCTCGACGCCATCATCGCCGCGCGTGTGGTGGACGGAGTGGACGGGGCGATTGCGCACATTGCCAAATACGGCTCCGCGCATACGGAATCGATCGTCACCCAGAATGAAGTGACCGCGGAGCGCTTTCTGCAGCGGGTGGATAGCGCCATCGTGCTTCACAACGCCTCGACGCAGTTCGCCGATGGCGGCGAGTTCGGGATGGGGGCGGAGATCGGCATCTCCACCGATCGCTTCCATGCTCGCGGCCCGGTAGGTGTGGAGCAGCTGACGAGCTACAAGTACGTCGTGCGCGGCTCCGGCCAGGTCAGGCCGTAGCGGCGCCGTTGCGGGCGAGCGCGGCGATCCCGCCGCGCAGTGAGAAGACCTTGGTGTAGCCGCGCGAGCGCAGCTCGTGCGCCGCCGCGAGACTGCGCTTGCCGCTCGCGCAGACGAGGAGATAGCGGTTGCCGGTGGACATGTCCGGCCGGCCGTGAAGGAGCTGTGCGATCGGCAGATGTCGGGCGCTCGAACAGGGCGTGGCGAATCGCGCGAGCTCGTGGGACTCTCGGACATCGATGACCTCGAAGCCGTCCGCCAGCGCTTCCTCCAGGGAGTCGAAGCTCAGCTCTGTGTCCGCCGCCTGGGCGCGCAGCGCTGAGCTCGCCTGAGCCGGCTGTGCCAGCGCGTGCTCGGGACAATCAGCCGCACGCCGCGTGCGCACCCGGGTGACGGACAGGGTCAGCAGGTCCAAGACCAACAGCTCCTCCGCGAGCTGCCCCGGCAGGTCCAACAGCAGTTTCAGTGCCTCGAGCGCCTGCAGACTGCCGAACGTGCCAGGCACGGGACCCAGGACGCCGGCCTCGGCGCAGTTGCCGACGAGACCGTCGGGTGTCGCTTCCGGCCAGACGCAGCGCAGACAGGCGCCGTCGCGCTCCGGCCGGACAACCTGAAGCTGCCCCTCGTACTGGTACACGCTCGAGAAAATGACCGGTTTGCGCAGTTGCACGCACGTGTCATTCAACACGAACTTGGTCGAGAAGTTGTCCGTGCAGTCGATGACGAGCGAGTAGGGCTCGATGATGCCCGGCGCATTGTCCGCGTCGAGTCGGATCGCGTGGGTGTGGATCTCAACCTCGGGGTTGAGAGCCCGCAGGCGTGTCGCGGCGAGCTCGACCTTGTGGTTGCCCACGTCCGCCAGCGAGTAGAGTGTCTGCCGGTGGAGATTCGAGGCTTCGAGCCGATCCGCGTCGACCAATCCGAGGCGACCGACACCGGCGGCCGCGAGATAGGTCATGACCGGCACGCCGAGGCCGCCGCAACCCACTACCAACACCGAGGCGCGGCGGAGCTTCTGCTGGCCAGCCGCGCCGACTTCCTTCAGTGCCGTCTGCCGCGAATAGTCCGGCGCAACGGCGGCCGCATGCGGCTGGGTTCCGTGAGTGTGTGTATGCTCTACGGCGTGCTCGGCGCAGCGCTCGCAGTTCACCCAACCGGAGTCGCCGTTCTCGTAGTGCTCCTTCTTCCAGATGGGCACCCGATGCTTCACCTCGTCGATGATGTAGCGGCAGGCGCGGAACGCCTCGTCACGGTGGCGCGCGGTGGCGCCTACCCACACCGCCGTCTCGCCTATCTCGAGCGCTCCGATCCGGTGCACGCACGCCGCGTGCTCCACTCCGAATCGAGCGGTTGCCTCGGCGATGATGCGCTCGCCCTCCTTGATCGCGAGCGGCTCGAAGGCTTCGTACTCCAGCCGGCGCACGCGCCGGCCCTCATTGTGGTCGCGAACCCAACCCTCGAACGCGGCAAACCCGCCGCAGCTCGGGTCGCTCAGCTCGGCCCGCAGGGCAGGCTCATCGAGGGGCGTGGAGGAGAAGCGGAACATGGACGAAGGCGCCGAGCCTACCCGCCTGCCACAGGCGGGATGAACACGACCGAATCGCCCGCGTTCAGCCGCTGTCCCCAGTCGCTGAACTCCGAGTTCACGGCGACGCGCAGCATCTCCGGGGCGAGCGAGAAGGGATAGCGCTGCCTGAGCTGCTCATAGAGCTCGCGTGGAGTAACAGCGGTGGTGACGAGTGTCTCGGAGCTGCGCCCAGCCTGCTCGCGCAGCAGCGCGTAGTACTGGATGTTGATCTGCTGCGCAGTCGCCGGCGCGCCCTCCGACTCCGCCGCGGCAGTGCCCGCCGGGCGCAGCAGCCGATGCGTCGCTGAGCCGTAATCCTTCGGCGTGTTCACGTTATCGAGTGCGCCTGGCTGTGGCTGATCGAGCAGCTCGGTGTCGGCATTGAGCAGGAACTTCCGCGGGCAGTCGCGTCCGCTCGCGACATGGGCGCGCATTGCCTCATGGCTCGACGGCTCGTAGATGGCGCAGAGCGGCTCCGGCATACCGTCGTGACTCGACCGGTACGCGGTAGCCTGCCGCTCGGGGCGGCGCGAGCGCAGCAGATGCTCGAGTGTTGGCTGATCGAGGAGCGGCAGGTCGCAGGCGAGCACGAGCCAGGCCGCATCCGGATGGCGCGCCTGCGCGGCCAGGATCCCGGCGATGGGCCCGGCAACCTCGCCGGAATCGACTATCTGCGCGAAGCGTGCGCGCAGCGGGTCGCTGGTCTGATCGGGCCGGAGGGACACGAACACCCGCTCGACGAGAGGAGTGATCAGCTCGACCGCACGCTCGAGCTGGCTGCGTCCCGCGTATTCGAGCGCCGCCTTGTCGCGCTGCATGCGCGTACTGCGTCCGCCGGCGAGTATGAGCCCATAGAGCGGCGTCATGGTCGTGTACGCGTGTAAGCGCGTTTGCCGCCCGTTTTCTCGAGCAGGCGCACGCCGGTGATCTCGATGTCGTGGGAGAGCGCCTTGCACATGTCGTAGATGGTGAGGGCCGCGACCGTGGCGCCGGTCAGTGCCTCCATCTCAACTCCCGTACGATGATGCACAGTGACCCGGCAGCGCACCACGACCTCGGCACCGCGACTGGCCGCTATCTCCACCGAGCAGTGCTCGAGCCCGAGCGGATGACAGAACGGGATCAGTTCGTGAGTGCGCTTCGCCGCCATGACACCGGCGACGATGGCCGTGTCGAAGACCGGCCCCTTCTTGGTGCGGTGCCCGCTCGCGCGCAACGCCGCGGCGACCTCGCGCGGCAGGCGGACTCTCGCCTCCGCGACCGCTTCCCGGCGCGTGACCTCCTTGCTGCCAACATCCACCATCGTCGGGCGATTGCGGCTGTCGAGATGGGAGAGTGCGGAGCGTCCCATCAGCCACCGATGTAGAACATTTCGACCTTGCGGGCGTCGCCGGCCGATTCCCGCTGCGCCTGCCGCTGTTCGCTGTAGTTGTCGGCGCGGTCCGCCCAGACGCGGCGCAGGACCTCGAGCAGTTGGTCATCGCTGCCACCACTGCGCAGTGCGTCGCGCAGGCTCGTTCCGTGCGTGGCAAAGAGACAGGTGTAGAGCACCCCGTCGGACGACAGGCGTGCACGTGAGCAATCGCCACAGAAGGGCTGAGTGACGGAAGAGATGAAGCCCACCTCACCGCCGCCGTCGGCGAAGGCATAGCGCTCCGCGACTTCGCCGAGGTATTCGCGGCCGAGCGGCTCGAGCGGCCAGCGCTCACCGATGCGCGCCAACAGCTCGCGCGAGGGTACGACGAGGTCCGCCGACCATTGATTGCGATTGCCGACGTCCATGTACTCTATGAACCGGACGATCACACCCGTGCCGCGGAAGCGCTCGAGCAGATCGAGCACCGTGTGATCGTTCACTCCCCGCTGCACCACCGCGTTGATCTTGATCGGCTCGAGGCCGGCGCGCCGCGCGTGCTCGATTCCCGACAACACATCCTCCGGGCCACCGAAGCCCCCGCTCATGCGCCGGAAGACCTCCGGGTCGGCGCTGTCGAGGCTGACGGTGATGCGCTGCAGGCCTGCCGCCCGCAGTTCGAACGCGTACTTGGCCAGCAGGACGCCATTTGTGGTCAGGGCGATGTCATCGATACCCTCGATGGCCGTCAGATCGCCGATCAGGTCAGGGAGGGCCGGCCGCAGCAGCGGCTCGCCGCCGGTGAGGCGGAGCTTGCGCACGCCGAGCCGCACGAATAGCCGCGCCAAGCGCACGATCTCATCGAAAGACAGGCGCTCGTGCGAGCCGAGGAAGCGGTAGCGGTCATGGAAGGTCTCCCGCGGCATGCAGTACGGGCAACGGAAGTTGCACCGGTCCATGACCGAGATCCTGAGATCGCGCAGCGGCCGCCCCCGCCGGTCGCGCGGTCCGGACCCTGGCATTGGGATCACATCAGAAGAGCTCATCTGGCATCCAGCCTACCACCGGTGCATTCGGGTCACGAACCCCTTGGGGTAGGTATTGGGGCCAGGAGGAAGTTCCACAAATCCGTCCGTGCCGGCGAGCGCCGTGAAATCGCCCGAGCCGTTCGTGGGCACTGGCAGGGCCCAATTTCGTCCCCAGTCGTCGATCTCGACGCGAATAGGCACGAATAGCGTCAGAGGTGGCTCGACGGTAACCGGGGCGCCGAGCGCCATCCGCTCCGGGCGGGAGGCGGTCTGCCCCTGGCTCGCGGCGAGCGCGGGGAGTACGTACCGCGCGACGCACACAGCCGTCGAGACAGGGTTTCCAGGCAGGCCCAGGACCGCGGCGCCGGAGCTCGCCATGCCGAACCAGAGCGGCTTGCCGGGACGCTGGGCCACTCTGTGGAATACGCAACGGACGCCGAGCTCCTCGAGAGCGCGGGGTACCAGGTCGAGCTTGCCCATCGAGACACCACCGCTGAGGACGAGCACATCGTGCGTCTCGAGGTGGAATTTCAAGCGCCGCCGGAGGTCCGCCGGGTCATCGCCAATGTGATCGTCCGCCACGCGCTGAAAGCCATGCAGCCGCAGCGCCGCGCCAATGGAGTAGGCGTTCGAGCGGCGGATCTGGTGCGGCAGGATGGGCTCCCCGGGCTCGATCAGCTCGTTCCCCGTGGAGATCACGGCCAGCATCGGCTGGCTGCTGACTCGGATCCTCGCCATCCCGGCCCCGGCCGCAATGGCGATCTCCGGTGGCCCGAGCCGCGTACCCGCAGCCAGCAGCAGGTTGCCCTGGCGGGTATCAGTGCCGCGGCGGTGGACATTCTGGTCCGGCTCCACCGACAGCTCATCCGCGAGAGCCACTTCGCCCTCGAGCACGGTAATCCGCTCTACCGGCACGACGGCATCGCAGCCCGAGGGCAGCACCGTACCGGTCATGACCTCTATGCAGTGGTCACGGCCGGCGAGGGTGAGCGGTGGGTCGCCGGCGGCCTGCATGGCCTGAATGCGCAGGCGGCGCGCGCCGTCGCGCACCCCCCGGCTGTCCAGTGCGATCCCATCCATGGTCACCCGGTCGAAGGGCGGCTGGTCGCGCTCCGCATAGACGTTTTCCCGCAGCACCGCGCCCGCGCATTGCGCCAGGGGGAGCGACTCGATCGGCAGACACGTCAGGTGCTGTGCGATGAGCTCATCCGCCTGGGAGGGACTGAGCACGGTCAGTTGCCGTCGGACTTCTTGTCCTTGGACTTGAAGATCTTCACTTGCGCATTGAACTGGTCCGCCACCGCGTGCAGCTGGTCGACCGCGGCATTGTTCTTTTGGATCTCGATGGCCTCGAGCTCCTCTTTCTGCTTCTTGGTGAGCGTTGCGCCGGCCTGGGCCACCCGGCTGTCGCGCTCGAGCTTGATGCACGCGAGATACCCCTCCATCGCCTTGTTGTAGGTGCTCACCTGCTGCATGCCGGCGATCATCTCTTTGAGAGTAGCTGTACTACCGTCCGGGAGATTGGTCGGGGCTTGCGGATAGGTGCAATCGGCATAGGCTGCGGGTGCGAGGAGTGCAGCGGCGAGGGCCGCCGTCGCTAGGAACGGCTTCATGTAAGGATTCCCCTGGTTGATCGATCGTCTATTTTACGAGCGGGATGCTTTGCGGGCCACCCTACGCCCTGCGGGCTTCGGGGGGCGGGCCAGCCGGGCCTGGAAAAGATAGCAGCCGGCGGTGTGGTCGTTGACTACACCTACCGCCTGCAGATAGGCGTAAATAATTGTTGAGCCGACGAAGCGAAAGCCGCGCTTCTTCAGATCGCGCGAGATCAGGTCGCTCAGCTCGCTGCGGGCAGGCACCTGGCCGCGGGTCCGCCAGCCATTGCGGACAGGAAGGCCGCCGACCCAGTTCCAGAGATAATCGCTGAAGGAGCCGAACTCCTTCTGCAGGGCCAGGAACGCCTGCGCGTTGCTGACCGTCGAGTCGATCTTGAGACGGTTGCGGACGATGCCAGGGTCTTGCAGCAGCATTGCTTGGCGGCGCGCATCGAAGCGGGCGACCTTGGCCGGATCGAAATGGGCGAAGGCTTGCCGATAGCCTGCGCGCTTGCGCAGAATGGTGGACCAGGACAATCCCGCCTGCGCACCCTCGAGCGTGAGCATCTCGAAGAGATGGCGGTCATCGTGCACCGGCCGACCCCATTCCTCATCGTGATAGCGAGCATATTCCTCGTCGCCCTGCGGAACCCAACCACAGCGGAGTCTCTCCACGGGCAGGCGGGCACGGGCGGCACGCTTGGAAGCCACGATCCTCTTACCTGATGAATAGCCTTGGCCGACGGGTGGCAGGGTAACATGGGAGTAAGATCGGGCGCTGCCGGCGCGCGGGAGCGAGCCGTTAAAGGGGTCAGAATGCCGCAATCCGAATCGCACCTGTCGCGCAATCTGCGCAACCGTCACATCCAGCTGATTGCTCTGGGCGGCACGATTGGCGTGGGGCTTTTCCTCGGCTCCGCGCAGGCTATCCACAATGCCGGCCCGGCGCTCCTCATCGGCTACGTGGTGGGCGGCATCGCCATCTTCTTCATCATGCGCGCGCTGGGGGAGTTGCTGACTTACCGCCCCGTGGCCGGTTCCTTCGCCACCTACGCCGACGAGTTCTGCGGCCCATTCGCCGGGTTCGTTACCGGCTGGTCCTACTGGTTCATGTGGGTCGTGACGGCGATGGCGGAGCTCACGGCCATAGGTGTCTACGTGCGCTTCTGGCTCCCGTGGGTGCCGCAATGGCTGCCGCCCCTGGTCGCATTGGTCGTGATGTATGGCGTCAACCTCTTTGCCGTGCGCGTGTTCGGCGAGCTCGAGTTCTGGTTCGCCCTGATCAAGATCGTGACCATCCTGGCGCTCATTCTGGCCGGGGTCGCGGTGATCGGCTTCCATTTTGGCGACTTCGGCGCGCAGGCGAGCTTCACGAACCTCTGGTCGCATGGCGGCTTCATGCCGTTCGGCATGATGGGCGTGCTCCTGACGCTGCAAATGGTGACGTTCGCCTACTCCGGCGTGGAACTGATCGGCGTCACCGCCGGTGAAGCGGAGAATCCGGCCGTGGTGCTGCCGCGGGCCACCAACGGCATCATTTTCCGCATCCTGCTGTTCTACATCGGCGCGCTGGTCGTCATCATGGCGCTCGTTCCCTGGAATCAACTGAGCCCGGATATGAGCCCGTTCGTATTCGTATTCCAGAAGCTCGGGATCCCGGCGGCCGCGACTATCATCAACATCGTGGTCATCACCGCGGCAAGCTCGTCGTGCAACAGTGGGATCTTCAGCACCGGCCGCATGCTCTACTCGCTGGCCTGTCGCGGTCAGGGTCCGCGAGCCTTCGCAACCTTGAGCGGCCGGAGCGTGCCGGCAGCGGGCATTCACGTTTCCGCCGCGGTCATGCTGGTCGGAGTGTTCCTCAACTACGTGGTCCCCAAGCACGTCTTCATCTGGGTAACCAGCGTGTCCCTGATCGGAACCCTCTGGACCTGGGGCATCATCATGATTTCGCACTTGGGATACCGGCGCGCGGTGAGGGACGGGCGCGTGGCAGCCGCCAGCTTCCGCATGCCGGGGGCGCCGGTCGTGAACTGGCTGGTGGTGGCCTTTCTGCTCTTCGTCACCGCCATGCTCTCGCTGCAACCGGATACACGGGTGGCGCTCTACGTGGCGCCGGTATGGTTCGGCCTGCTGGCGGTGGGCTATTTCAGCTCGCGAGCGCAGCGGGTGCAGGCGGCCTGATAGAATACGAACGCCGCGCCCGTAGCTCAGTTGGATAGAGTACCTGGCTTCGAACCAGGTGGTCGGGGGTTCGAATCCCTCCGGGCGCGCCATTTCCAAAATGTCTATTCCGCGACAGGCGTGGGGTTGCCCACCTCTTGACACCCTGTTTTATCAAGCACACACTTTACCAAATGGTAAACTATTATAGTCGGCATAGGGATCGAACGATCATGAAACATCCAACTCAGCTCGCCCTGCTGTCGCTACTGGCCGCGGTATCACTGACGGGCGCCAACGCGGCGTCCTACCCGAGCATGGCGCCCATTGCTCAATACGTTACTGCCGGCCGGGCCGGAGAGATTGCGCTTGCGCGCAGCGCGGCACCGGCATCCATCTCAGGCAGTGCGCAAATCCTCGTACTTGGCAAGCGTGGCTACGAGACTGCCGCCAAAGGCAGCAACGGCTTCGTGTGTCTCGTGGAGCGTTCATGGGATATGGGTTTCAACAATCCCGAATTCTGGAATCCAAAAGTCCGCTCGCCGCAATGTTTCAACGCCGCCGGCGCCAGCTCCGTGCTGCCTCGTTATCTCGAAAGAACCCGCTGGGTGCTCGCCGGAGACTCCCGCGCGCAAATGCGCGCCCGTGCCAAGACCGAGAAGCGCCTGGTGCCTGCCCCCGGCTCCGTGTGCTACATGATGTCCAAGCAGGCCTACCTGAACGACTCGGTGGTCGCCTGGTACTCGCATGTGATGTTCTTCGGTCTCGCAACACCGGCAGACTGGGGAGCGAATCTGCCCGACTCGCCGATGGCGGCCGATGATGCGGCCTATAAACCCGTCACGATCTTCATGGTCGTGGTGCAGAAGTGGTCGGACGGAACACCGAATCGGAGTATGTAGTCCGGTCCCGGCTCCGCGACGGCGGAGTCGGCATCATGCGGTCATGAGCGGTTGCGGTGTGCCAGCCACTCCTCGAGGCGTCCGCTTCCGCCGTCCCCAACATGAAGGCCCAGCCGCGTCCGCCGCCAGAGAATGTCCTCGGCGGTCTGAGCCATCTCCTCGCGGCAGAGGTAGTCGGCTTCCCGCTCGTAGAGCTGGGGCATCAACTCGTCGCCGAGATCGGCCACCGAATGCGCCCCGCCGAGGATGTGGGTGACGCGCGTGCCGTACGCATGGGCGTATCGACGTCTCAGGGTGGCGGGAAGCCAGGGATGAGTATGCTCCAGGCTGCGTAGGAACCTGGCGTAGGTGCCGCCCGGCAGGTCGCCTCCCGGGAGCAGTGCGTGTGCCGTCCACGCGGACGCCCGTGACCCAAGCTCGCGCGCCAGAATGTCGACGGCGCTCTCGGAGAGCTTGCGATAGGTGGTGATCTTGCCGCCGAACACGTTGAGGATCGGGGCTGGATGCTGGTCGAGCTCGAGAGCGTAGTCGCGAGTGACACTGGCCGGATCGGCCGCATCATCATCCAGAAGCGGGCGCACCCCGCTGTAGCTCCACACCACGTCGTCGGGACGCACGGGTTTCGCGAAATAGCGGCTGACCGCGGCACAGAGATAGTCGACCTCGTCGGCGTCGATGCGCACAGCCGCTGGATCTCCCGTGTACTCGACGTCCGTCGTCCCTATGAGCGTAAATTCCCGCTCATAGGGAATGGCAAACACGATCCGGTGGTCATCGTTCTGGAAGAGATAGGCGAAGCGGTGAGCGTAGAGCCGCGGGACCACGATGTGGCTGCCCTTCACCAGCCGGACCGAGTGACAGACGCTGACGGGAGCAGCCTCGCGGGCGAAGCGGCTCACCCACGGTCCGGTGGCATTGACTACGGCTCTGGCACTGATGGTCTGCGATCCGGATGGGCTCGCAAGCGTGGCAACCCATTGCCCTCGCGCCGCTTCCAACTTCTCACACCGCGTGCGCGTCAGGATCGACGCGCCGCGGTTGCGGGCATCTATCGCGTTCAACACCACGAGGCGCGCGTCATCGGTCCAGCCGTCCGAATAGACGAAACCCTGGACATATTGCGTCTTCAGAGCCGCGCCCGCGACGTGACGCCGCAGGTCAATGCGCGCGGAGCCTGGCAGGCGCCGCCGGCGCGCCAGGTGATCGTAGAGGAAGAGACCGGCGCTGATCATCCATGCGGGCCGTTGGTGCGCATCGTGGGGCAGGACGAAGCGCAGCGGCCGCATCAGGTGTGGCGCGGAGGCGAGTAGGATCTCGCGCTCGACGAGCGCCTTGCGCACGAGCGCGATCTGCAGATGCTCGAGATATCGCAGGCCCCCATGGATGAGCTTGGTGCTGGCGGAGGAGGTGTGCGCGGCGAGGTCATCCTGCTCGCAGAGCAGGACCGAGAGACCGCGGCCGGCGGCGTCCCGCGCGATGCCGGCGCCATTGATGCCGCCACCGACGACGAGAAGATCGTATGTGCCAGAATGCTGCATGGCCCGATCATATCGAGATTCCTACATTGAGGTGCGGCTCGGGGCCGTGCGCCTCGATCGCAACGGCCGGCGCGTGCTGGAAGATGTGAGCTGGACCGTGTCTCCCGGCCAGAGGTGGGTGTTGGCCGGTGCGAACGGCGCGGGGAAGACCCAGCTGCTGAAGCTCATCGCCGGCTCGGTATGGCCCACACCGACCGGGCGCGACGTGCGCCAATACCGCTGGAAAGGCGACCTGTGGCGTACCCCGCATGAGATACAGGATGAGATCGGGTACGTCGGGCCGGAGCGTCAGGACAAATACACACGCTATGGCTGGAATCACACCGTCCACGAGATCGTGGCGACGGGTATCCACCGTACGGACATCCCGCTGCACCCAGCGAGCGATGCGGATCGCCGGCGTGTGGCGGCGATTCTCCGGCGGCTGCGGATAGAGCCCCTGGCGGAGCGGGGCTTTCTCACTCTCTCCTACGGCGAGCGGCGGCTCGCGCTGCTGGCGCGCTCGCTCGCCTCCCGACCGAAGATGCTGCTGCTCGATGAGCTGTTGAACGGATTGGACGAAGCGAACCACGAGCGGGCGCGACGTTGGCTCGAGGGTACCGCGCGCTCCAATCTGCCGTGGGTGTTGTCCACTCATCGGCTCGAGGACGTCCCGGCCAGCGCCACCCACGCGTTGGTGCTGGAGAAGGGTCGGGTCGTGTACCGTGGCTCGATGCGGCGGGCACCGCTGACCCGATGGCTCGCGCAGTCCGTGGAGACTCGGGCAAAGCCCCGATCACATTCACACGTGCGCAGATCTTCCGATGACGCCTTGGTGCGCTTGACCCATGCCGACGTGCACCTTGACGAGCACATCGCTCTGCGAGACGTCTCACTCACGATCCATGAAGGCGACTGCTGGGTCGTGCATGGGCACAACGGCTCGGGCAAGACCACTCTGCTGCGCACGCTCTACGGCGACCACGGTGTTGCAGTCGGTGGCCATATCGAGCGCGCGGGGATCGAGCCGGGCGTGCCGTTGCAGGTATTCAAGGAGCGCGTGGGTCTGGTGGCGGCGCACCTGCAGGCCGACCACCCTCAGGATCTCACCGCCGCTGCGGTCGTGCAGTCGGGCCGCCATGCGAGCATCGGCTTGAATGAACCGGCGAGTGCGGCGGATCGCGCCGCCGCCCGTCGTGCGCTGCGGGCGTTTGGTTTGGGCTCGCTCGCGGCCCGGCCGCTGCGGGAGCTGTCCTACGGCCAGCTACGCCGTGTGCTCTTCGCGCGGGCATGGGTGCGCGACCCCGCGCTACTGCTGCTCGATGAGCCGTTCGCGGGCGTGGACGAGCCTACGCGGCGGGATCTCTCCGAGCGCCTCGAGGCCAGGGTCGCCGGCGGCACGGCCGTGGTCATGACGACCCACCGCCGCTCCGAGTGGCCGCGCTGCGCCAGCCATGAGCTGGAGCTGGCGCGTGGGGAGGTGCGCTACTCGGGGCCGGTCAGAGAGCGATTTCGGTCTCGAAGACGGAGACCGCCTGGCCGACGATCCACACGCCGGCGACGCTCCCCTCTTTGAGTTCCAGCTCCACCTCCACACGCCCGGGACGGTGCAGATGGTGGCCTTGGACGGCCTGAAAGGAAGCGCGCCTCAGGTCGTTGGTCAGAAAGCCATAGTGGGCCAGGTAAACTCCGAGCAGGCCGTGCGCATTGCCGCTCACCGGGTCCTCGCCGATACCGAGAGCCGGACAGAACATGCGCGATTCCGTGAGGTGATCCTCCTTGTCGGGGGTCACGGCGAACACGAAATACCCGGCCGCGCCGATCTGCGCCGACAACGTCGTCAGGCGAGTCATGTCCGGCTTGAGGTGCTTCAGCGAGTCGGCGCCGCGCACACCGATGAGCAGCCGTGTGCTGCTCGAGCCGGCGATCCGCAACGGGCAGCGGGTATCGAGGTCGTCCGTGGCGAGCGCCAGCGCATCCAGCACCGCGAGCCGTTCGCGATCGTTGAGCTCCCGTCCCAGGGGCGGCGTGCTCTGGCGCACGGCGATCTTGCGGTCCTCGCCGCTGCCGCGTATCTCGACGTCGACGATTCCGGCCCTGGATTTCTGCCGCAGCTTCCGCGGCGCATCCTGCCTGCGGGAGAGCACGTAGTGCGCGGCCACGGTCGCATGGCCGACGAAGCCGACCTCGGCGCGTGGCGTGAAGAACCGCGCCCGCAGGTCGTGGCCCTCACCCTCGGGTGCCAGAATGAAGGCGGTGTCGGCGTTGTTGAGCTCGCGAGCAATGGCGAGCATCTGCGCGTCGGTCAATCCGTCCGCATTGAGCACGACGCCGGCGGGGTTCCCGGTGAAGCGCTCAACCGTGAAGGCATCCACCTGATGCACTTGGATTTTGTGAGTCATCGCTCCAGCCATTCTAGCCCATGAATTACAATGGTCCCATGGAGATCGGCGTCGAAATCAGTCTGTACCCGCTGGCGGAACAGTTCGTTCCCGAGATCCACGATTTCATTGCCCGCCTCGCCGCGGCGGGGGACCTGAGGGTGGTGAGCGGCAGCCTGAGCACCCAGATCTTCGGGGATTACGAGCGCGTATTCGAGACCCTCCGCCGGGAGCTGCGCGTGACCTTCGAGAGCCGGCGGGAGCAAGCGGGCAAGGCGGCATTCGTCCTGAAGGTGCTGGGTCCCCTGTAAACTGGCGCGCGCGCCCGTGAATCGGCAAACTAAAGGGCTTGGCCGTGCGAACTCGAGGTAGGTGAATGCCGTTGCTGCGCGTGATTGACCGCGATGGACAGGAACATGAGGTAGAGGCGAAGCCCGGTCTCAAAGTGATGGAGACCCTGAGGGAGCTCGATTACGGCGTCGCGGCCATCTGCGGCGGGATGTGCTCGTGCGCCACCTGCCACGTTTATGTCGATCCCGAGTGGCAGGCCCGGCTGCCGGCGCCGATGTCGGATGAGCGGGAGCTCCTGACCGAGCTGGCGCATACTCAGGATAACTCGCGGCTCTCGTGTCAGATCGAGTTCACGCAGGAGCTCTCCGGACTTCGAGTCACGATCGCTCCGGACGAGTAGCGGGAGCCGGCCATTCACAACCTCGCGCTGATAATCGTCTTCGCCGTGATCGGCGTGTTCCTCGTGGCGCGTCTGTTCCTGGTCCTGCGCAAATTGCGTCCCGCGCATCAGGACACCTGGGACGAGAAGATGATCGAGCGGCTGCGGGCCCGCGGCTTCGCTCCTTTCAACGAATATCCGGTGGCTTTCTTCCTGGCATTGCCTGATGAGGGCGCCTGTAGCGCGGTGCGCGCGCGCCTGGAGCCGGAAGGCTTCAGCGTGGATATCAAGCCAATGACGACGCGGTTATTCGGGCAGTCCGAGAGCGAGGAGAGCCTGCCGCTCGGCCTGCACGCAACCAAACTGATGCGTCTGCTCATCGCCGACGTATCGGAGCTCAGCCGGCGGATGACCGAGATCGCCGCAGAGTTCCACGGCCGCTACGACGGCTGGGCTGTCTAATATTCCTTAACGCTTTTCCGTCTGGCGGCGTACCGCTTCCGCCGCGGCGGCGATGGCGGCGGGATCGCCGAGGTAGCGGCTCGCGAGCGGCTTGAGCTGTGGGTCGAGCTCATAGAGCAGGGGTACGCCCGTCGGGATGTTGAGCTCGACGATGTCGCTCTCCGACACGTTATCCAGCATCTTCACCATGGCGCGCAGGCTGTTGCCGTGGGCGGCCACGAGGACGTTGCGCCCGCGGCGAAGCTCTGGCGCAATGCGGCTGTGCCAGAAGGGCAGGACCCGCGCGAGCGTATCCTTGAGCGACTCGGCTGCCGGCAGCTCCGCGGCCGGTACCTGCGCATAGCGCGGATCGAAGCGTGGGTGACGCTCGTCGTCGGCAGCCAGCGGAGGTGGTGGGATGTCGTAGCTGCGGCGCCAGATCTTCACCTGGGCCTCGCCGTGACGCTCGACGGTCTGTGCCTTATCCAAGCCCTGGAGCGCGCCGTAGTGGCGTTCGTTCAGCCGCCAGGAGCGCTCGACCGGTACCCACACGCGGTCCATCTCATCGAGCATGATCCAGAGCGTGCGGATCGCCCGCTTCAGTACAGAGGTGAAAGCGATGTCGAACGCGAGCTTCTCCTCGAGAAGCTGCCGTCCGGCGCGCGCGGCCTCCCCCCGACCCTGCTCCGTCAGGTCGACGTCCGTCCAGCCCGTGAAGCGGTTCTCCAGGTTCCAGATGCTCTGGCCGTGGCGGACCAATATCAATTTGCCGGTGGTGCCCATCAAGCTTTGATCCTGGTATCTATTCCGCGAGTTTTCGCAGTGACTCGACGCCGACGGTGAGCGTCGCGAAATCGGCGGCGCCGGCCGCGCGCATATCCGCGAGAGTGCGCTGCCAATGCGTCAGGTCCTTGCCCGCGGACTCCTGCCACTTTGAGACCCTCTCCTCGGCGCTGCCGCGGCCGCCGCGGCCCAACACGCGCTCCGCCAGCTTGCGGTGTAGACGCAGGGCTGCATCGCGCAGGCCGGTCCGCGCCGTCGCCTGCCACGGCCCCTCGACCGGCAGCCGATCGATCTGTTGCCTGAGCCAATCGAGACCCGTGCGGGCTCCTGCCTCGAAGTACAGCCGGGCGGCTTCCGTCACGGCGATGCGTTGCGAGCGGGCGAGCTCGACGATGTCGAGCGAGGCGTTGTGCGCCTCGAGACTCGCCACGCGCGCGGCGAGCTCCGGCGGCAGGCCCGCCTCCAGGTGTTGTGCGCGCACCTGCTCGAAATGCTCGCGCCAGGAGCCGCAGAGCACATGGCCGATCCGCGACTCGAGCTCGTGCACGCCGGCGCGAAATTCCGCGACCGCGGTGTCCACCTTGAGCGCCCGCCGCCGGGCCAGCAGCCAGTAGGTGGCATGGCGCAGCAGCCGGCTGGTCTCGAACGCCGCGGTGTACTGCACTTTCGCCGGCACCTTGTTGTCGAGATCCTCGATCTGCGTCCATACCGTCCGCATGTCGAAGATCTCGCGTGCCGCGGTGTAGGCGCGTGCGATTTGCGCCGGCTCGGCGCCCGCATCCTCCTGCGCGCGGGTCACGAAGGTCGGACCCATCCTATTGATCAGGCTGTTGGTGATCGCGGTCGCAATGATTTCCCTGCGCAGGCGGTGACGGGAGATTGCACGCGCGAAGCGGCGGCGCACCGGGGCGGGAAAGTAGCGCTCGAGCTCGGTGGAGAGGTACGGGTCCTCCGGCACGTCCGAGTCGAGGAGGTGGGTGTTGAGCCAGATCTTGCTGTAGGCGAGCAGGATCGCAAGCTCCGGGCGGGTGAGTCCCGCGCCCGCCTCGCGTCGCTCGGCGAGCTCGTCGTCCGCGGGCAGGAACTCGAGCGCGCGGTTGAGCTCGCCCGAGCGCTCGAGAGAGCGGATCAGATGCTGGAATTCCGACATCCGGGCGCGCGCCTGCAGCTCGAGCGTGCTGATCGCCTGGCTCTGCAGATAGTTGTTGCGCAGCACCAGGGCGCAAACCTCGCTCGACATGCTGGCAAGCAGGCGATTGCGCTCACCGCCGGTGAGCCCGCCGGCCTGCACGATCGGGTTCAGCAGGATCTTGAGATTGACCTCGACGTCGGAGGTGTTGACGCCGGCGGAGTTGTCGATGAAATCGGTGTTGAGGCGGCCGCCGGCGAGAGCGTACTCGATGCGCCCGCGCTGCGTGAAGCCGAGGTTGCCGCCCTCGCCGACCACCTTGGCCTTCAGTTCCCGGCCGTTGATGCGCAGCCCGTCGTTGGCGCGATCGCCGACCTCGGCGTTCGTTTCCCGGCTCGCCTTGACGTAGGTGCCGATACCGCCATTCCACAACAGATCGACCGGCATGCGCAGAATTGCGCGCATGATCTCGACCGGAGGTTGAGTGGCCGACTCCAGGCCGAGAAGCGCCCGGGCTTCCGCCGACAGAGTGATCGACTTGGCGGTGCGGGCGAAGACGCCGCCACCCTTGGAGATGCGCGCGCGATCGTAGTCGTCCCAGCTCGAGCGCGGCAGATCGAACAGGCGCTGCCGCTCCGCGAAGCTCACTGCAGCATCGGGGTTGGGATCGAGGAAAATGTGGCGATGGTCGAAGGCGGCCTGCAGGCGGATATGCCGCGATAGCAGCATCCCGTTGCCGAACACATCGCCCGACATGTCGCCGATACCGATGGCCGTGAAGGGGGTCTTCTGAATGTCGACACCGAGCTCGCGGAAGTGCCGCTTCACGCACTCCCAGCCGCCGCGCGCGGTGATGGCGAGCCGCTTGTGGTCGTAGCCGGCCGAGCCGCCCGAGGCGAACGCATCGCCCATCCAGAAGCCGTATTCCGCGGAGATGGAGTTGGCGATATCGGAGAACGTCGCCGTGCCCTTGTCGGCCGCGACCACGAGGTAGGCATCGTCGCCGTCGCGGCGCACCACCTGGGGCGGCGGCACCACGCGCCCGCCGACGATGTTGTCGGTCAGGTCAAGGAGGCCGCGGATGAACGTGCGGTAGCAGGCGATCACCTCGGCCTGTACTTCCTCGCGGCCGCCACCGGGGAGGCGCTTGGGGACGAAGCCGCCCTTGGCGCCGACCGGCACGATGAGTGTGTTCTTCACGTTCTGCGCCTTCATCAGGCCCAGGACCTCGGTGCGGAAATCCTCGCGCCGATCCGACCAGCGGATGCCGCCGCGCGCGACGTAGCCCATGCGCAGGTGCACGCCCTCGACCCGCGGGCTATAGACGAAGATCTCGAATTTCGGCCGTGGCAACGGCAGGTCGGCGATGGCGCTGGGATCGAGCTTGATCGAAAGATACGGTAGCGGCGCGCCGGCGGGGTCGCGGCGATAGAAGTTGGTTCGTAGGGTCGCCTGCACGAGGCCGAGATAGGCGCGCAGGATGCGGTCCTCGTCGAGACTTGCGACCGAATCGAGGCTGGCGTTGATCTGGGCGACGATTTCCTCGGCGAGGTTGCGCGGGCGGCCGCGGCGGGTCGTGGCGGGCTGTGCCGCGGGGTCGAGACGCGCCTCGAAGAGGCGCACCAGGCCGGCCGCGATCGCCGGATTGGCGGCGAGCGCACGCTCCATGTAGGCCTGGCTGAAGGGCACGCCCGTTTGCAGCAGATAGCGGCAATACGCCCGCAATACCGTGATCTCGCGCGCCGTGAGATCGGCGCCGAGCAGCAGGCGGTTGAAGCCGTCGTTCTCGGTATCTGCGCTCCAGGTCATCTCCAGCGCTTCCTTGAAGCGCTGCTCGATGCGGCCGATGTCGATGGCGAGGCCGTCGCGGTGCTCGAGCTCGAAGTCCTGGATCCAGGCGGCACCGCCCTCGGGCCAGGCGAGCTCGTACGGCCGCTCGGCGATGACTCGGAGGCCGAAGTTCTCGAGAATCGGCAGCAGGTCCGAGATCGGCACCGGGTCGCCGATCCGTACGATCTTCAGATGCATCCGTCCGGGCTTCTGGTGCTGCGGGCGATGCAGGCTCAGTCGCCGCACCTCGGGCGCGGTGCGCAGCCGCTCGAGATCGGCGATGTCGGCCAGGGCGTCGGCGGGAACGACATCCTCCTCGTAGGCGAGCGGAAAGGCGTGCCGGTAGCGGGCCGCGAGCGCTATGCCGGCGGCTTCGCCTTCGCGCGCCACCAACACTTCGCGCAGCCGGTCTGTCCAGGTGAGCGCCGCGTCCGCGATACGCCGCTCGATCGCCGCGATATCGACCTTGCGCGGGCCCGGCGGCTCCGTGCGTACGACCACGTGCACGCGCGCATGGCTGGAGCCGGAGATCTCTACCTGGCTCTCCACCGAGTTGCCGGAGAACCCCTCCTGGACGATCTGCTCGATGCGCTGGCGCACTTCGGTGTTATAGCGGTCGCGCGGCACGTACACGAGGCAGGAATAGAAGCGATGATAGGGATCGCGCCGCGTGAGCAGGCGCACCGTGCGCCGCTCGTACAGGTTGACGACGCCGCGGGCGATCCGGATCAGATCCTCGAAGGTCGCCTGGAAAAGCTCGTCCCGCGGATAGGTCTCCAACACGTTGAGGACAGCCTTGCCGTCGTGACCGTGCGGGTCGAGGCCGAAGTACTCGATGACGCGATCGACCTTGCGCCGCAGCACCGGGATGTCGCGCGGGCTGCGGTGATAGGCGGTGGAGGTCCACAGCCCGAGGAACCGGTGCTCACCGGTGACCCGGCCGCGGGCATCGAAGGTCTTGATGCCCGCGTAGTCGAGATACTCGGCGCGATGCACGGTCGAGAAGGAGTTCGCCTTGGTGAGGACGAGCAGCTCCCGATCGCGCGCGCGAGCGCGCACATCGCCTGTCAGGACGGTGGCGGCGGCCCTGCCGCCGGCGCCGCGCGTCCGCAGGATGCCGAGCCCGCTGCGCGGCTCGGCAATCAGGCGATCCTCGCCGGTCCCCCGCTCGAGGCGGTAATACCGGTAGCCGAGGAAGACGAAATGACGCTCCTCCATCCACTCGAGGAGCTGGCGCGCCTCGCTGACATCATCGGCCGGCAGGGCAGGCGGGTCGCGCTCCAGATCCGCAACCACCGCGCGCACTTTCGCGCGCATTGCCGGCCAATCGTCCACCGCGAGGTTGACATCGGTCAGTGTCGACTCGATGTCGTGCTGCAATCGCTCGAGCGCGGCCGGATCGGTTTGACGGTCGACCTCGTATAGCTCCCAGGACTCCGCGTGGTGAGGCTCACCGCCGTTCGCGCCCAGGCCGGCGATGCGGCCCCGCCCATCACGGCGGACCTCGAGCACCGGGTGCACGATCAGATGCATGGCGAGACCGGCACGGGCGAAGGCGATGCCCACCGAGTCGACCAGGAACGGCCTATCGTCGGTGACGATCAGCACGAGCGTATGCGGTGACTCGAACCCATCGCGCTCGCGGTCGGGATTGAAGATCCGGACCAGGGACTGTTCCGCCGTGCGGCGCCAGCCGAGCTCTAGATGGGAGTGAGCGGCACCGGCGAGCGCTGCGGGAGTGCGCTCCGCCAGGTCCTCCTCACCCACGCCACGGAAATATGCCCTTAGGAATCGCTGCAATATTTCACGGTATTGGGGGGCGTCCGAGCCGGGGGACAGACCTCGCCGAGGGACTATGCGTGTGCGAACGATGCGTTCGATCAGGGCGAGGCGGGCGGGAGGAATGCTGCGCAGCAGACGACTGTCGTCTGCCGGTGGGTTTGGTGCATGCATGGTGGGGCGCAATTATATACGCATGGGCAGATGTAGCTCGTGGCGCTATAATAGTTGCACGCGCAACCATGGCGGCGGAGATCCAGATGAGCGAGTCCCGCGACAACCCGATGGGTACTGACGGCTTTGAATTCGTCGAGTACACCGCGCCCGATCCGCAGCTCCTGCGAACGCTTTTCGAGCGTATGGGCTTCCCGGTAAAGGCACAGCATCGATCCAAGAACGTGACGCTGCACGGCCAGGGCGGTATCAACTTCATCATCAACGCCGAGCCGGCCTCATTTGCGCAGCAGTTTGCCCGCCAGCACGGTCCGTCCGCCTGCGCGATGGCGTTTCGCGTCAAGGATGCGGCCTATGCGTATCGCCGCGCACTCGAGCTCGGCGCTAAGCCCGGTCCGCAGAGCGCGGGTCCGATGGAGCTCAACATCCCCTGCATCGAGGGTATTGGCGGCTCGCTCATCTACCTGGTGGATCGATATGGCGACCACTCGATCTACGACGTTGATTTTCGGACCGTTTCCGCTCCAGCCACGGCGGACGCCGGTCTCAATTGTATCGATCATCTCACGCATAACGTGCAGCGTGGCCACATGGACCAGTGGAAGGGCTACTACGAAAAGCTGTTCAACTTCCGCGAGATCCGCTACTTCGATATCGAGGGCAAGCAGACGGGCCTCTTCTCGCGCGCGCTGACCAGCCCCTGCGGCAAGATCCGCATCCCCATCAATGAGTCGCAGGACGACAAGAGCCAGATCGAGGAGTACCTGCGGGAGTACCACGGCGAGGGTATTCAGCACATCGCACTCGCCAGCGAGGATATCTATCGGACGGTGGACGCACTGCGCAGCCGGGGGCTCGCGTTCCAGGACACGCCCGATACGTACTACGAAGCCGTCGACGCGCGCGTCAAGGGACATCGGGAGCCGCTGGAGGAGCTGCGCCGCCGCAGCATCCTGATCGACGGCAATCCCGAGCGCGGCGAAGGGTTGCTGCTGCAGATCTTTACCCGCAACGTCATCGGCCCGATCTTCTTCGAGATCATCCAGCGCAAGGGCAACGAGGGCTTCGGCGAGGGCAACTTCCGCGCGCTCTTCGAGTCGATCGAGGAGGACCAGATCCGCCGCGGCGTGATTTAGTTACACTTTGCGGGATGGAGGCTTCTGCCCGCGGCGAGCCGCGGCTCGCACTTCCCGTCCGTCTCGAATACGACCCGGCGCTGCCGATCACGGCGCACCGGGAAGAGATCATGGCGGCCCTGCCGCGCCATCCGGCTCTGATCGTCTGCGGGGCCACGGGCTCAGGCAAATCGACCCAGCTGCCGAAGCTTTGTCTGGAAGCCGGACGCGGCACTTCGGGCCTCATCGGGCACACTCAGCCGCGGCGCATCGCGGCGCGCGCTCTCGCCACGCGGCTCGCGGAGGAGCTTGGAACCACGGTCGGTGGCGCCGTCGGGTATCAGGTGCGGTTCACGGACCATACCGGCCCGGACGGCCGTGTGAAGCTGATGACCGATGGCATCCTGCTGCAGGAGCTCGAGAGCGATCCGCAGCTACGGCGCTATGACACGCTCATCCTCGATGAGGCGCACGAGCGGAGTCTCAACATCGATCTGCTGCTCGGCGTGTTGCAACGACTCCTGCCGCAGCGGCCTGATCTAAGGCTGATCGTCACGTCCGCGACCATCGATCCGGGCAGGTTGTCGGAGTTCTTTGGCGGCGCGCCCGTCATCGAGGTGTCAGGCCGTAGCTATCCCGTGGAGGTTCGTTACCGGCCGCTCGTTGCTGAGGACGAGGACGCCGCGGAGCTGTCTCTCCCGGAGGGTATCGTCGAGGCCGTCCGCGAGCTCGATTTGCGCGCCGGAGGCGCCAGCGCGGATACACTCGTTTTCCTTCCCGGCGAGAAGCACATTCGTGAGGCGGCGGAGGCCTTGTCGCAAGCGCGGCTTGCCGGTACCGAGATGCTGCCGCTTTATGCGCGCCTGTCAGCCGCCGATCAGGCGAGGATCTTCCAGAAGCACCCGCAACGGCGCGTCATACTCGCAACCAACGTCGCGGAGACCTCGCTCACCGTGCCAGGCATCCGCTACGTCGTCGACTCGGGGCTGGCACGGGTCAGCCGCTACAGCGTTCGGGGCAAGGTGCAGCGCCTGCACGTGGAGCCGATCTCGCAGGCCAGCGCGGATCAGCGCAAGGGTCGCTGCGGCCGTGAGGCCGAGGGTATCTGCATTCGCCTCTATTCAGAGGAGGACTTCGCCGCTCGCGAGGCCTACACGCCTCCCGAGATTCTGCGCACCAACCTGGCGAGCGTGATCCTGCGGATGGCGGCGCTCGGGCTCGGGGATCCGGAGAGCTTCCCATTCCTCGATCCTCCGGATACGCGTCTGATCAACGACGGCGTACGGCTCCTCGTGGAGCTGCAGGCAATGGACGGCGAGCGGCGTGTCACCCGCCTCGGCCGCCAGATTGCCACCCTGCCGGTCGATCCCCGCCTCGGCCGCATGCTGCTGGCCGCCGCGCGCCAGCGCTGTCTTGCGGAGATGCTCGTGATCGCCGCGTTCCACGAGACGCAGGACCCGCGCGAACGCCCGGCCGATATGCAACAACAGGCGGACGAGAAACACGCGCTGCTCGCGGATCGACGCTCCGATTTCGTCACGGTGCTCAATCTCTGGCGCGCCTTCGGCGAGCAGTCGACGGTGCTCTCCGGCAATCAGCTGCGCAAATGGTGTCGCGAGCATTTCCTGTCCTTCCTGCGCATGCGCGAGTGGCAGGATTTGCATCACCAGCTGACGCGTAGCGTCCGTGAGCTCGATCTGCGGCCAAATCACGCGCCGGCGAGCTACGCGGACCTGCACCAGGCGATCCTGACGGGGTTCCTCGGCTCCATGGGCACACTCAATCAGAGGCGCGAATATGACGGGCCCCGAAATATGCGCTTCGTGGTCGCGCCGGGCTCGCCGCTCGCCGCCAAGCCGCCCAAGTGGCTCGTCGCCGGCAGCCTCATCGAGACCACCCGGCTCTACGCGAGGATGGTGGCATCGATCAATCCCGCCTGGATCGAGCGGGCCGGCGCGCATCTGCTCAAGCGTACTTACAGCGAGCCCCACTGGGTGGCGGACCGGGGATTCGTGGCGGCATACGAGTCGGTGTCGATTTACGGGCTCGCCATCGCTACGCGACGGCGCGTCAATTACGGTCCGGTCGCGCCCAAGGAGGCACGGGACATCTTCATCCGCGAGGCGCTGTTCGCCGCCGCGGGCGGCACCGGCCCAGCCAGGGTCCGCGGGGAGTTCCTCGCGGCCAACCGCGGATTGGCTGCGGATATCGAGCGGCTGGAGGCCAAGATCCGGCGGCGGGACATTCTTGCCGACGAGAAGAGTGAGGTCGAATTCTACGCCGCGCGCATCCCCGAGCGAGTCAGCTCGGTCGGCGATTTCGAACAATGGCGCGCGCAGGCTGAACGCCGCGATCCGCGGCTGTTGTACATGTCGCGCGCGGATCTGGTGCAGCGCGAGGCCGGCGAGGTCGACGAGATCCGTTTCCCGGATGCGCTCGACGTCGGCGGCAACATGCTGCCGTTGCGGTATCGGTTCGAGCCGACAGAAGCGGATGACGGGGTGACGCTGGTCGTTCCCGACCTTCTGCTCGATGCGCTGGAAGCGGATCGGCTGGCGTGGCTGGTTCCCGGCTGGCAACTCGAGAAAATCATCGGCGTGCTGCGTGAGCTGCCCAAAGCGCAGCGCAAGCTTCTCGTGCCGGTCCCAGAGCACGCCCGTCGGGCGCTGGAGGAGCTGACGGCGGCGCGGGCGGCCCCGCCTGGGTTCTACGCCGGCCTGTCCGCATGGGTCTCGGAGCGGATCGGCGCCAGGGTGGCGGCGGCGGAACTCGCGGCTCTGCAGCTTCCCGCTTGGCTGCGGATGAACATCCGTGTCGTCGACGCGCGCAACCAGGTCCTGGCCGAGGGCCGCGATCTCGCCCCCCTCAGGCACAAGGTGCTGGGGGCGAGCGTGACCTCCCGGCAGGCGACCGAGCAGGGCGCGGTGCTGCATCGGCAGTGGGACTTCGGCGAGCTGCCGGTCAGCCGCCAGATCGAGCGCAATGGATTGCTCCTCACGGTGTATCCGGCGATCGAGGACCGGCGTGGCGCGGTTGCATTGGTGGAGGCCCGCGGCCCCGGCAGCGCCGAGGAGCTGTCGCGGCGCGGGGCTGCTCGCCTCGCGCTGCTCGCGTTGCCGCAGCAGGCTCGCTATTGGCACAAGCGTGTCGCGGAGGATCGGGAGCTCGTGCTGCAGAGCCGCGGGCTCGAGCTGGCGCAACCGCTGGCCGATGCCGTCGTCGAGCGCATCTTCCGCGATTGTTTCGCGGGAGCGGGTGCCGCCCTGCCACGCAGCCGCGAGGCGTTCAGCCAACGGCTGGAAGAGGGGCGACCCGGGCTGGAAGCGGCGGGCGGCCGGCTGATCGAGATCGTCAGAAGTGTGCTGCACGAATGGCGTGCCGCGCGCGGCGCCACCGATGCGGCGCGCCATCCGGCAGCGGCTGCCGCGCTGCTCGACATCAACACCCAACTCGCGATGCTGCTGCCGCCCGATTTCATCGAGTCGACGCCGCAGCCATGGCTCGGCCACTTGCCGCGCTACCTGAAGGCGATCGCGCGGCGGCTGACACGTTTGCCGGCGGAGGCCCGGCGCGACGAGGAATTGGCAGCGCGCGCCCGTCCGTTCGTCACCGCGCTCAAAACCCTACAGGCGCGGCCGCCGACGGGCGAGTTGCGCGGCGAGCTGCAGCAGCTTCGCTGGATGATCGAGGAATTCCGGGTGTCGCTGTACGCACAGGACCTGAAGGCCGTCATGCGGGTCTCGGAGCAGCGCCTCACCGAGCAGCTCGAGCGGGCAAAGGCCGAAGCGTCGAGCTGAGCCGGAGGGCGGCACTTGGGGTATTCTCGCGCTATGCCATTTCCGGAGGTTTGCGTACTGTCATGAACAAAGTGCGAGCGAGCGCAGCCGAGGCATTGCAGGGGATACGCGACGGCGCGAGCATCGCCGCGGGCGGCTTCGGGCTGTGCGGTATCCCGGAAACGTGCATCCAGGCCCTTCGTCAGCTGGGAGTGCGTAACCTGACGATTGCCTCGAACAACTGCGGCGTCGATGACTTCGGCCTGGGATTGTTGCTCGCCAACCGGCAGATCCGCAAGATGATCTCGAGCTACGTCGGCGAGAACAAGGAATTCGAGCGCCAACTCATGGCAGGGGAGATCGAGGTGGAGCTGGTTCCGCAGGGCACTCTGGCGGAACGGCTGCGCGCCGGGGGCGCCGGCATCCCGGGCTTCTATACCCCCACGGGAGTCGGTACGGTCGTGGCGGAGAAGAAGGAAGTGCGTGAGTTCGATGGCCGCTCGTGCGTACTCGAGCGCGGGATCCGCACCGATTGGGCCATCGTCAAGGCCTGGCGCGGCGACCGGTTGGGCAACCTGCAGTACCGCCTGGCCGCGCGCAACTTCAATCCGCTGTGCGCCATGGCGGGTCGTGTCACCGTCGCCGAAGTCGAAGAGCTGGTCGAAGTGGGCGCGATGGCGCCGGCTCAGATCCACACCCCCGGAATCTTCGTGCAGCACGTCGTGGTCGGCCGGCACGAAAAGCGCATCGAGCGCCGTACCACACGACCCAACATCGTTTGATGAGCGGAGAACGACTGACATGCTGACGCGGGAGCAACTGGCGATGCGCGCGGCCCAGGAGCTGCGAGACGGTCAGTACGTTAATCTCGGGATCGGGATCCCGACGCTGGTCGCAAACTACATTCCGGCAGGGGTGGAAGTGGTGCTGCAGAGCGAGAACGGCCTCCTCGGCGTTGGCCCGTTCCCGTACGAGACGGAGGAGGATGCGGACCTCATCAACGCGGGCAAGCAAACGGTCACCCTGCTGCCCGGCGCGGCGATCTTCGACAGTGCGGAGAGTTTCGCGATGATCCGCGGCGGCCACATCGATCTCGCGATCCTGGGCGCCATGGAGGTGAGCGAGGCGGGCGATATCGCCAACTGGATGATTCCGGGCAAGCTGGTGAAGGGCATGGGCGGGGCAATGGACCTGGTTTCCGGCGCGAAACGCATCGTGGTCGTCATGGAGCACTGCGCCAAGGGTGGTGACTCCAAGATCAAGCGTCGCTGCACCTTGCCGATCACCGGCCTGCGCGTCGTCAATCGCATCATCACCGAGCTGGCCGTGATGGATGTCACGGCGGCGGGGCTCGAGCTGGTCGAGCGCGCGCCGGGCGTCACCGTGGAGGAAATCGTAAATCGTACCGAAGCGGCACTGAAGGTGCCGGCGCTGGTCAAGGACATCAAGATCTGAGCCGGCGCCCGTAGCCAGGCGAGATACCGCCGCCGGCTGCTTAGCCGCAGTGCCCGCGGACCAGGTACTCCTCACTCTGCATTTCCGTGAGGCGGCTGGCGGTCCGCTGGAACTCGAGCAGCAGGCGCTCGCCGCGATAGAGCTGGCTGGGGGCCGCGGCCGCGGAGATGACCAGCTTCACACAGCGATCGTAGAGCTCATCGATGAGAGCGATGAAGCGGCGCGCCTCGTCGTCGCGCATCGCGTCCATGACGGGAACATCGGAGACGACCACGGACTGGTAGTTGCGCGCAATCTCGATGTAGTCGTCCTGACTGCGTGGGCCGTTGCAGAGCGCCTCGAAATCGAACCACACGACGCGCTCGCTTTGCCGCACGACGGCAATAGGCCTGCCGTCGATCTCCACGACGCCATCCGCGGCGTCCCCGTGGTCGGAGAGCTCCGCAAAGAGAGCGCGCAGCCTTGGGTCTGTGTTGGAATCGCCGGAGGCCAGGTAGGTGCCGGCCTGGGTGAGCTGGCGCAGGCGATAGTCCCGATCCCCCTCCGCCGCGACGATTTCCGTGTGTCGCTCGATGAGCTCGATTGCCGGCAGGAAGCGCTGGCGCTGCAGACCATTGCGGTAAAGCTCGTGCGGCGGAACGTTTGAAGTCGCGACCAGCGTGACGCCGCGGCGGAACAGGCCGTCGAATAGACCCGCAAGGATCATCGCATCGGCGATATCGCTGACGAAGAGCTCATCGAAACAGAGCACCCGGGTGTTGGCTGCGAGGCGCTCGGCCACTGTCTCGAGTGGCGCTTCGAGCTCGCCGAGGACCTTGATCTCGGAGTGGACGTCGTGCATGAAGCGGTGGAAATGGCGCCGCCGCCGCTCGCGGAAAGGCAGGCTGCGGAAGAACAGGTCCATGAGCCAGGTCTTGCCGCGGCCGACCGGTCCCCAGAGGTAGATCCCCCGCACGGGCGTTGCGGGCTGGCCGTGCCGCAGCGAGCGTAACAGGCGCCCGCGCAGAGAGTGGCTGGCGCGATCGGCGGCGATGAGCCGCGCGCGCAGCGCGTCCAGGCGGCCGACGACCGCGATCTGCGCGGGGTCGATACGAAATCCGCGCTCGGCGATCTGACGCTCGTAAAGCTCGCGCAGCGTGGCCGCGCCTGACTCGGTCATCGGGCTCAGTCCGCGACCAGATCGGGCAGGTCGCGGAAGTGCTCCAGCGCCTCCGGGTTGGCGAGCGCATCGGCGTTTTCTACCGGGCGGCCGTGGATCACATTGCGCACGGCGAGCTCGGTGAGCTTGCCCGAGAGGGTGCGTGGGATGTCAGGAACCGCGAGGATCTTGGCCGGGACATGGCGCGGCGTCGTGTGCGCGCGAATGACGTCGCGGATCCTCCTTTTCAACGCCGTGTCGAGCTCGATCCCGGGCTGCAGGCGAACGAACAGGACGACCCGCACGTCATTCCGCCAGTCCTGCCCGATCGCGATCGCCTCGACGATCTCGTGCAGGCTCTCGACGGCGGAGTAGATTTCCGCGGTGCCGATGCGCACGCCGCCGGGATTCAACACGGCGTCGGACCTGCCGTAGATGATGATACCCCCGTGCTCCGTGAGCGCGGCGTAGTCCCCGTGGTGCCACACTCCCGGGAACCGCTCGAAATATGCCGCCCGGTAACGTGCGCTGTCCGGGTCGTTCCAGAAACCAACGGGCATCGACGGGAAGGGCGCGGTGCAGACCAGCTCGCCGCGCTCGCCGCGGACGGCTTTGCCATCATCATTGAATATCTCGACACGCATCCCGAGTCCGCGGCACTGGATCTCGCCGCGATGCACCGGCAGGGTCGGACAGCCGAGAGCGAAACAGGAAATGATGTCCGTGCCGCCCGAGATGGAGGCGAGGTGCAGGTCCGATTTGACGGCGCGGTAGACGTGGTCGAATCCCTCGGGCAGGAGCGGTGAGCCGGTCGAGAGCACGGTTCTCAGCGCCGTCAGGTCGACGCGTTCCGCGGGCGTGAAACTGCTCTTTTCCAGCGCCGAGAGATACTTGGCGCTGGTGCCGAAGACGGTCAGCCGCTCCTGCTCCGCCAACTTCCAGAGCGCTCCGGGGTCCGGATGGAAAGGACTGCCGTCATAGAGGACGATGGTGGCGCCGGTGGCCAGCGCACTCATCAGCCAGTTCCACATCATCCAGCCGCAGGTCGTGAAGTAGAAGAGGCGGTCGCCGCGCTTGAGGTCGGTGTGAAGGAGGTGTTCCTTCTGGTGCTGCAGCAGAGTTCCTCCGGCTCCGTGCACGATGCATTTGGGAGCGCCGGTGGTCCCCGAGGAGTAGAGGATGTAGAGCGGATGGTTGAACGCAACGGAGGCGAAGCGCAGGGGCGCGCCGCGCTCACCGAACACCTGCCAGTGCGTGGCGCGGGCAGCGGCCGCGCCGAGGCGCTCGAGCTTCGGCTCGGCGTCCACATACGGGATGACGACAACCCGCTCCACGCTCGGCAGCTGCGAGGCCACCACCGCCATGGAGGCCAGTGAATCGAGTGTCTTGGCCGCGTAGAAGTAGCCATCCGCGGTAAAGAGCACCTTGGGCTCGATCTGCCCGAAGCGGTCGAGCACGCCGCTCACGCCAAAATCGGGCGAGCAGGATGACCAGATCGCTCCCAGGCTGGCGGTCGCCAGCATGGCAATCGTGGTCTCCGGCAGGTTGGGCAGGAAGCCCGCCACGCGATCGCCCTCGCCGATACCCATCGCCCGCAAGCCCGCCGCGATACGTGCAACCTCTGCGCGCAACTGCTTGTGGGAGAGCTGCCGGCGCGCGCCGCGCTCATTGACGAACACGATGGCGGCGCGATCGTCGTCGTGCCGGAGCAGGTTTTCCGCGAAGTTGAGCCGCGCGTTGGGGAAGAATCGCGCTCCCGGCATGGACTGCGGATTCTCCAGCACGGGACCCTCGCCCCAGGTGGCCCGCACGTCGGCGAACCGCGCGAGCTCCATCCAGAATTCTTCCGGCTGAGACACCGACCAGGCGTACAAGTCTTCGAATACGCCGAGCTTCAACCCCTTGCGGGCGTTCAGGCAGGCAGTGAATCGCGTCAGGTTGGAGTCGGCTACACGGGCCGCCGAGGGGCGCCAGAGCTCGTTCATAGATAGCTGAATTCCCCATCGTTTCGCGCGATCTCGAAAGATGCGGCCCAGGCACAGGGATGTGCCCCGCCGCCGCAGGTGGCGGAGGCGGCGCGGCAAAAACCGCGCTTTTGCCCGCCGCCGCGCTGGGCCGGGCAGGATGCCCGGATCCAGCGCCCTTTTAAAGCGATTGGTAGTTGGGCCCGGAGCCGCCTTCCGGCGGTGTCCAATTGATGATCTCGTACGGGTCCTTGATGTCGCAAGCCTTGCAGTGCACGCAGTTGGCCGCGTTGATCTGCAGGCGCCTGCCGCCGGCGCCGTCATCGACCATTTCGTAGACGTTCGCCGGGCAGAAACGCTGGCACGGGTTGCCGAATTCGCGCGCGCACTGCTCGATGCAGATGCTGGTGTCGAGCACCTTCAGATGCGCGGGCTGGCTTTCATCGTGGCTGGTGGAGGCGAAGAACACCGACGCCAGGCGGTCACGGGGCGGCAGCGTGCGCTCTCCCCAGCCGCGGTCCGGGCTCTCGTACGCGTCCAGCGATTTGAGCCGCGCGTAGTCTGGCGTGCGACCGGAGAGTGTCCAGGGCACGCGCCCGCCGGTCAGTGCCTCGAGGCCGGCGTTGGCGACGCCGAACCAGAGGCCGCGCTTGAAGCCAGGCTTGAAGTTGCGTACCGCACGCAGCTCGCGCCCGCCCGGTGAGAGGCGCCAACGGTCATCGAACCCCGCGGGGTTGCCGGTCTCGGCCAGGTGGTCCGCGGCCAGCATTCCCGAGCGGATCGCCTGGTGCACCCCTTTGATCTTGGGCACGTTGACGCCACCGCCGGAGTCGCCGATGAGCATGGCGCCCGGCATCTCCAGCCGCGGGATGGACTGCCAGCCGCCCGCCGCGATGGTGCGTGCACCGGCTGACAGGATCTCTCCGCCCTCGAGCAGAGGCCTGACCTGCGGGTGGTTCTTGAACTGTTGGAATGCCTCGAAGGGTGTCAGCCGCGGATCCTCGTAGTCGAGGCCGACGACGAACCCGACGTAGACGCGATTCTGGTCGAGGTGATAGATGAAGCTGCCGCCGTAGGTGCGCGAGTCGAGCGGCCAGCCGAGCGTGTGCTGGATGAGTCCGGGTTGCACCCGACCCTCCGGTAACTGCCAAAGCTCCTTCATACCGAGGCCGTACGATTGCGGGCTCGAGCGTGCGTCGAGGTCGAAGCGGCGGATGAGCTGCTTGGCGAGGCTGCCGCGAGCGCCCTCAGCGACCACGGTGGTGCGTGCGCGCACCTCGGCGCCTGGGGTGTAATTGGGGCCCGGTTTGCCGTCCTTCGCGAGCCCCATGTCGCCGAGCTGCACGCCGGCGATAACCCCGTCGGACGTGACCAGCGGCACCGCCGCCGCGAATCCGGGGAAGACATCCACGCCCAACGACTCGGCCTTCTGCGCCAGCCACGGCGTCAGGAGCCCGAGGGAGATGATGAAGTTGCCGCGGTTATGGAGCTGCGGCGGCAGTGGCAGCCGCAGGCTCCGCTTGCGGGTGAGCAGCCGGAACTCGTCACGGACGGCCGGCACGCAGATCCCGGGCGGGGACTGGCGCCACTCCGGTGCGAGCGCATCGAGCGGTCCGGGTTCGATCACCGCCCCCGAGAGCGCCTGCGCGCCCACCGCGGCCGCCTTTTCCAGCACGCAGACATTCAGCTCGGGCTTGAGTTGCTTCAAGCGGATGGCGCACGCGAGCCCGGCCGGACCGGCGCCCACGATGACGACGTCATATTCCATGACGTCACGTTGGATGTTGCTTTGTTCTTCGGCTGGCGAGTTCATTACTGCGGCTGCATACGCACGGCACCGTCGAGGCGGACGGTCTCACCGTTCAACATCGGAATCTCGAACGCGGCGACGACCAGGCGCGCGAACTCCTCCGGCTTGCCGAGGCGCTTGGGGAAGGGGATCTGGCTGGCGAGGGAAGCTTGCACCTCGGCGCTCATGGAATCCACCATCGGCGTGTGGAAGATGCCCGGGGCGATGGAGATGCAACGGATGCCGAATCTTGCCAGCTCGCGCGCGATGGGCAGCGTCATGCCGGCGAGCCCGGCCTTGGTCGCGGCGTAGGCCGCCTGGCCGATCTGACCCTCGAAGGCGGCCACGGAGGACGTATGCACCAGAAGCCCCCGCTCGCCGTCCTCACTCGGCGTGTTGTGCTGCATCAGCGCGGCGGCGGCCTTGTCGCAGAGAAAGGTGCCGATCAGGTTGATGTGCACCACCTTGGTGAAAAAGTCTCCCGCCATCGGCCCGTTCTTGCCGAGCACGCGGCCCGCGCCGATGACACCGGCGCAGTTGACGAGCAGATTGATGCCGCCCATGCGCGACTGCGCGGCCTCCATGGCGGAAATGACCTCCGCCTCGGAAGTCACATCGCAGCGCACGAACGCGGCGTTGGGCCCGAGGTCGGCGGCCGCGGCGCGCCCCGGCCCGTCCTGGACATCGACGATGACGGCCTTGCCGCCCAGCGAGACGAGATGGCGTGCAACGGCGTGGCCCAGCCCCGAGGCGCCGCCGGTGACGACGGCCCGGGCGTCTTGAATCTTCATTGGCTCCCCTTGCGAACGATGAGATCTTAGCCGATCAGCTCGATCGCTACCGCCACTGCCTCGCCGCCGCCGATGCAGAGGGACGCGATTCCCCGCCGACCGCCCCGGCGGCGCAAGCCGTGCAGCAGGGTCGTGAGGATACGCGCGCCGGTGGCCCCGATGGGATGGCCGAGCGCGCAGGCGCCGCCATCGACGTTGACACGCTCATGGTCGATGTCGATATCGCGCATCGCGGCCATCGTGACTGCCGCGAACGCCTCGTTGATCTCGTAAAGGTCGGCGTCATGGGGCTTCCATCCGAGCCGGGTCAGGAGCTTGCGGATGGCGCCCACGGGTGCAGTCGTGAACCATTCCGGCTCCTGGGCGTGGCTCGCCTGGGCAAGAATGCGTGCCACCGGCTTCAGTCCGCGGGCCGCGGCTGCCTCGGCGCTTGCGATCACGAGCGCCGCCGCGCCATCCGAAATCGAGGAGGAGCTCGCGGCCGTCACCGTGCCGTCCTTGCCGAAGGCCGCCTTCAGGGTCGGGATGCGGCTGATGTCGCAGGTGCCCGGAGTCTCGTCGCGCGCGACGACGGTCTCACCTTTCCTGCCCTTCACCGTGACCGCGGCGATCTCGCCGTCGAAATCCCCCGATTCCACTGCCCGCAACGCGCGGCGCACCGACTCCATCGCAAAGGCGTCCTGATCCTGCCGGCTGAAGTGGTATTTGGCCGCCGTGGCATCGGCGAAGCAGCCCATGAGCTTGCCGTCGAACGGGCTCTGCAGGCCGTCGTAGAACATGTGATCGAGCACCTCGCCGTGGCCCATGCGATAGCCGCCGCGCGCCTTGGGCAGCAAATACGGCGCATTCGTCATCGACTCGAGGCCGCCGGCGAGCACGAGGTCCGCATTGCCCGCCCCGATCTGATCGGCGGCCATCATCACGGCCTTGAGTCCCGAGCCACACATCTTGTTGATGGTGGTCGCGGGCGTGGCGAGCGGAATGCCGGCCGCTATTGCCGCCTGGCGGGCGGGCGCCTGGCCGAGCCCGGCCGGCAGCACGCACCCGAGGATGACCTCCTGCAGGTCGGCCGCGGCGACGCCAGCGGCTTCGATGGCGGCCTTGGCCGCCACGGCGCCGAGCTGCGGCGCGGTTACCGGCGCGAAGACGCCCTGGAACGCGCCGATCGGGGTGCGGCGGGCCGAGAGGATGACGACTTCGGTTTGCGACATGTTGGATCCTCGTGATAAATCTCGGGGCGGGGTCTCAGGCCGCTGTCGAACACCTGGATGAAGGCGTCGGCGATCTCGGCGCCCGTCATCGACTGGCTCTCGCGATACCAGTGGGACATCCAGTTGAGGGCGCCGGCGAGGGCGAAGGCGGTCATCTTGGGATCACAGGGATGGATCGAGCCGTCCTGGACGCCTTCGCGCAGCAGCCGGCGGATGCCCTGATCGATCTCTGACTTCATCGCCTTGATGTGGGCGCTCATGTCGGGCGAGAGGTCCTGGTCCTCCGCCCGCACCATGCACCAGCCGAACTCCGAGGTGATGGCCTCGCCGTAGCGGCGCAGCACGGCCTTGAGCCGCTCCCCGGCCGGCACCGCGACGGAGCGCGCCTCGCGGAAGGCGGTGCGGATCTCCTCTATGCCGGCGACGAAGCACTCGAACAGGAGCTGCTCCTTGTTGCTGACATAGTAGTAGACGGTGGGCTTGGTCACCTCGAGTGCCGCCGCGATGTCATCGAGCGAGGTGTTGTGATAGCCCTTGCGGTTGAAGGCGCGCGCGGCGGCGCGGATCACCGCGTCGCGCTTGATCTCGCGGTCGCGCAGCCGCTCGCGGCTGGCCCGCCAGGGGGAGGCGGTGGAGTCCCCGCGCGCCGCCAGCGATGGCGCCTGCGGCGAGCCTGATTTCGGACGGTTGCTCGGCATCTCGGTAAGGAATCGGCTACGGCTACGCCGGCCAGTATAGCGGACCGGCGTCGCCCGGCCCGCGTTGACCGCGGGGCCGGCTCTGGATCATACTCGCCGGTAGCCATTCTACCGGCGCGTAAAGGTAAACTAGCCCCTCCGCCGCGAGCTTGCAAGCGAGCACTTTCCCATGGCACCCAAATCCAGTATCAGCGCCGAGCCCGCTCTTCCGCCGCAGACCGAGCTCGGACCCGTGACGGCCCCGCTCCGCTTCGTGTCCGCGGCCTCGCTCTTCGACGGGCACGACGCGGCGATCAACATGATCCGCCGCCTCCTGCAGGCGCATGGCGCCGAGGTCGTCCATCTCGGCCACAACCGCAGCGTTGCCGAGATCGTCAGGGCCGCGATCCAGGAAGACGCGGATGCGATCGCCGCAAGCTCGTATCAGGGCGGCCACAACGAGTACTTCGCCTACATGGTCGACATGCTGCGGGAGCGCGGCTGCGAGCACATTCGCGTCATCGTGGGCGGCGGCGGGACGATCGCCCCGCACGAGATCGAGGCGTTGCAGCGCTACGGCGTCGAGCGCATCTATACCCCGGAAGACGGGCGAAAGCTCGGACTTGACGGCATGGTGGAAGATGTATTTGCGCGCGTGCGCGCCGCCGTGAAACCTACTTACGAGCCCAGGCCGCTCAACCCGCGTGATCATGCGCAGATTGCGCGCGCAATCACGCTGCTCGAGAGTGCCGCGCCTGGGAGCGCCGATGCAGAGCAGCTGCGACGCGCGTTGAGCCGGTCGCGCACCCGCATCCCCGTCATCGGCATCACCGGCAGCGGTGGCGCCGGCAAGTCGAGCCTCACTGATGAGCTGCTCGCGCGGCTGACGCGGCAGTTTCCCGACCGGCAGATCGCCGTGGTCGCCATGGACCCGACCCGGCGCCGCAGCGGCGGCGCGCTGCTCGGTGACCGCATTCGCATGAACAGCCTGGCATCGGACGCCATCTTCATGCGCTCGCTGGCCACTCGGCGACAGCATCTTGCGACCGCTGCGGTGCTGAAGGAAGTCATTCAGCTCTATCAGGCCGCCGGGTTCGATCTCGTCATCGTCGAGACCGCCGGCACGGGTCAGGCGGATACCGAGATCGTGGATCTGGCCGACGTCTCCCTCTACGTCATGACGAGTGAGTACGGCGCCGCCAGCCAGCTGGAAAAGATCGACATGCTCGACTACGCCGATCTGATCGTGCTCAACAAGAGCGACAAGCGCGGCGCGCAGGACAGTCTGCGGGACGTGCGCAAGCAATGGCGGCGCAATCATCCCGCGCAGGCGCGCCTGCCCGATGCGGATCTGCCCGTCTTCCCGACCATTGCGAGCCGCTTCAACGATCCCGGGATCAACCGGCTGTTCGCCGCGCTCTGTGCCAGCCTCGCCGCCAAAGGCATCGGAGCCGCGACGTGGCCGGTTACTGATTCAGGACCGGTGGAGCTGACGCAACGCGACCCGTTGATTCCGGGCGCGCGGGTGCGCTATCTGGCGGAGATTGCCCAGAGCGGCCGCGGCGCGCGCGAAACGACGGAGCGCCAGGCAGCTGCGGCGGGGCGCGCATTCGGTCTCTATCAATCATTGCGGGCGCTCGAGGATGCGGCGCTCCCCGCGGCGCTCGAGCGTTATGGCGGGGGAGCGTTGACCGAGCCTGCCGCCGATGCGACACGGCGGGAGCTGCGCGCCGCCTACAACCGGGCGCTGGATGAGGTCGGCGCCGAGGGGCTCAAAGAGCTCAAGGCGTGGCCGGCACGGGTGCGGGGGGCCACGGACGAGATCTACTCCTACAAAGTGCGCAACCGGGAAGTGACGGGAGAGAACTATACGGAGACGCTGTCCCATCAGCGCGTTCCGAAGATCGCCGTGCCGCGCTTCGCCGACTGGGGCGAACAGCTGCGCTTCATCGGCACCGAGAACCTGCCCGGCTCCTATCCCTACACCGGTGGCGTCTATCCTTACCGTCGCGAGGAGGAAGACCCGACACGGATGTTCGCGGGCGAGGGCCCGCCGGAGCGGACCAACCGCCGCTTTCACTACCTCGCGCTGGGCGGCAACGCCGTCCGACTCTCGACCGCCTTCGACTCGACGACGCTTTACGGCGAGGACCCTGACACCCGGCCCGACATCTACGGACGCACGGGCAATTCGGGCGTGTCGGTGGCGACGCTGGATGACATGAAGAAGCTCTACTCGGGCTTCGATCTGACGCTGCCGTCGACCTCGGTGTCGATGACCATCAACGGGCCCGCGCCGATGATTCTCGCGATGTTCATGAACACCGCCATCGATCAGCGGGTCGAGCACTACCTGCGCGGCGAGGGACGCTGGCCCGGGGCGGAGCGGCGCATCGCGGACCTGCAGCGGCAAGCGAGCGAGCGTGGCCACGCTCCACCCACGTACAAGGGCGAGCGGCCGGCCGGTCATGACGGCTCGGGGCTCGCGCTGCTCGGCGTCACCGGTGATCAGTTGGTCGAGCGTGAAGTCTACGAGCGCATCAAGGCGGAGACGCTGCAGGCGGTGCGCGGCACCGTACAGGCGGACATCCTGAAGGAGGATCAGGCGCAGAACACCTGCATCTTCTCAACTGAATTTGCGCTGCGAATGATGGGTGACGTGCAGCAGTACTTCATCGACCGGCGCGTGCGCAATTTCTACTCGGTGTCGGTTTCGGGTTATCACATCGCCGAGGCCGGCGCCAATCCCATCTCCCAGCTCGCCTTCACCCTTGCCAACGGCTTCACCATAGTCGAGTACTACCTCGCCCGCGGCATGGCGGTCGATGACTTCGCGCCCAACCTGTCGTTCTTCTTCTCCAACGGCATGGACCCGGAGTACGCGGTCATCGGCCGGGTTGCGCGCCGCATCTGGGCGCGCGCCATGCGCGATCTCTATCGGGGCGGCCCGCGCAGCCAGATGCTGAAGTATCACGTGCAGACCTCGGGTCGCAGCCTCCATGCGCGCGAGATATCATTCAACGACATCCGTACGACCCTGCAGGCGCTCTACGCGCTGTTCGATAATTGCAACAGCCTGCATACCAACGCCTATGACGAAGCGCTGACGACGCCCACGGAGGAAAGCGTGCGCCGTGCCGTCGCAATCCAGCTCGTCATCAATCGCGAGTTGGGACTCAACAAGACCCAGAACCCGTGGCAGGGCTCGTTCGCGCTCGAGTATCTGACCGATCTCGTCGAGGAGGCGGTGTACCGGGAGTTCGAGGCCATCTCCGAGCGTGGCGGCGTGCTCGGGGCCATGGAGAGCATGTACCAGCGGGGCAAGATCCAGGAGGAGTCGCTCTACTACGAGACCAAGAAGCACGATGGCAGCCTGCCCATCGTCGGAGTCAACACGTTCCTCTCCAAGTCGGATGCGGCCGGCGAACACGCAGGCGCGGCGCTCATCCGCTCCACGGAAGAGGAGAAGCAGGATCAGGTCGCGGCCGTGCGCGCATTCCAGGCGCGCAACGCGGCGCACGCGTCGGCGACCCTCGAGCAGCTCAAGCAGGCCGCCTACAGCGGCGGCAACGTATTCGCGCAGCTCATGGAGTCCGTCAAGACCTGCTCGCTCGGGCAGATCTCGCAGGCTCTGTACGAGGTAGGCGGGCGCTATCGTCGGAACATGTGAGGTCCGGCTCCCCGAGCGCAACCAGGATCGCTTGGCGTGCGCGGTCCCTCAACGCCGTGGATGAGGATTCTGACGCCTCCAGCTGCGTGTCGAGCGGCGGTAGGATCTCTACCTGGATCCGGCCGGGGCGCGGCAGCCCGCCAGTCGGAGGGAGCGCGGCGCGCGTACCGCGTACCACCGCCGGGATGACCGGACAGGCGGTGCGCGCGGCGGTGACGAAGGCGCCGGTGTGGAACTTGAGCAGGCCGGGGGTGCGGGTGAAGGTGCCCTCCGGAAAGAACACCAGGGAGTGGCCGCTGGCCGCGTTGCGCAGCACCCGCCGGGCATCCGCCGCGCCGCGGTGGCGGTCGAACCGTTCCACGAACTCCGAGTCGATACGCCGCAGGAAGAGACCCACGAGCGGTACTGTCGACATCTCCCGTTTGATGACGAAACTGAAGCGCGCGGGCAGGGCGGCCGTGAAGACGAGGCCGTCGAGATAGCTCGCATGATTGGCCACGACGATGCACTGTCCGGATGAGAGCCGATCCAAGCCGCGCACGGTGAGTGGCATGCCGGCGAGGCATAGAAAGGCGCGCGCGACCGCACGCGCCGCGGCCCGGCGGCGATAGACGCCCGGCAGAATCAATGTGGCCGCGAGCAGGGTGAGCCCGAGAATGAGGAAGGTGATCGCCGCGTAGAGCGTGTACGCGACGCGCGCGGGCCTCCAGGCGAGCGCCCGCAAATGTGATCCGCTTCTCTTTATGTTAATGCTCAGACTCGGATGTGAAGATCATCACGTCGGTGACTCGGCCGCGCTCACCATACTGCGGCCGTTATCTTGACCGCGACCTGGCCGAGACGGAATTGTCGAACCATTCTGCCGCAATTGCCATGACTCCTCACGCCGACTCCACAGACCCGGCGGTGATCCGCTTTCTGGATGCCGTATGGTTGGAGCGTGGTCTGTCGGTCAACACCCTGGCCGCGTACCGCGCCGACCTCACGGCGCTCGCGCGCTGGCTGGCGGAGCGCAAGCTGCCAATCGAAAAGACCACGCGCGCTGACCTGCAGGACTTCATCGCCTGGCGGGTGCGCGCGGGGGCGCGTCCCCGGTCCACCGCACGGCAGCTCTCGAGCTTCCGCCGCTTCTTCCGTTATCTGATCCGCGAGAACGGCATTCGCGAGGACCCCACCGCGCAGATCGCCATGCCGAAGATCGGCCGCTCGCTGCCGAAGTCGCTCACGGAGGAGGAGGTCGAGTCCCTGCTCGGCGCGCCGGTGGTGACCGATCCGCTCGGCAATCGAGACCGCACCATGCTCGAGGTGCTCTACGCCACCGGACTGCGCGTCTCGGAGCTGGTGAACCTGCGCCACGGTCAGATCAACCTCAACCAGGGCGTGATCCGTATCCTCGGCAAGGGCAACCGCGAGCGGCTGATTCCGCTCGGGGAGGAGGCGGTACGCTGGGTCACGGAGTTCGGGCACGGGCCGCGCGGGGAGATCCTGCTCGAGCGCCAGACCGACTTTCTCTTTCCGACACGGCGCGGCGATCGCATGACGCGCCAGGCGTTCTGGCACATCATCAAGCGCTACGCGCGCAAGGCGGGGATCTCCAAGGAGCTCTCGCCGCACACGCTGCGCCACGCCTTCGCGACACACCTACTCAATCACGGCGCGGACCTGCGCGTGGTGCAGATGTTGCTGGGACACAGTGACCTGTCCACCACCCAGATCTACACGCACGTCGCGCGCGAGCGCATGAAAGAGCTGCACTCGCAGCACCATCCGCGCGGCTAGACCTACCGCTCCAGCACCTTCAGCTTGTCCGGCTTGCCGTCCCACTCCTTGGCGTCGGCCGGCGCGTCCTTCTTTTCCGTGATCACGGGCCACTGCTTGGCGAGCTCCGCATTGAGCTTCTTGAAATGCTCCTGACCGGGGGGCAGCTCCTCCTCGGAGAAGATGGCCTCGGCGGGGCATTCCGGCTCGCACAGGGTGCAGTCGATGCACTCATCCGGATCGATGGCAAGGAAGTTCGGCCCCTCGTGGAAGCAGTCCACGGGGCAGACTTCCACGCAGTCCATGTACTTGCACTTGATGCAGTTTTCGGTAACGACGAAGGTCATGAGTGTGTGCACCGCGCGCCGGCGAGCGCGCCGAGAAAAGACGTATCTTGCCATGCGTGCCCAGGGGGCCGCAAAGTCGCTCCGAGCATGAGGTCAGGCCTCACTGTTTGAGTCGGCGGTCGAGCGAGACGAAATGATGCGGCTCGACTCCGGCGGCGCGATCCTCCAGATAGCGCCGTAGGCTGAACTCCGTGCTCGGGAAGGCGAGCTGTGGCCAGGGAATCTCCTCCGGCTGGACCAGCTGGACTTCCAGGCTCTCGGGCCCGGCGCCGAACTCCGCCCGCGGCAGCGCTGCGCGGAAGAAAACGTGAACCTGCTGCGCGTGCAGCACGTGCGCGACGGCGAGCAGGGAGCCGACCTCCACCTCCGCCAGGGCCTCCTCGCGCGACTCGCGGGCCGCAGCCTGTTGCAGGGTCTCCCCGTTCTCCATGAATCCGGCCGGCACGGTCCAGTAGCCGCGGCGCGGCTCGATCGCGCGCCGGCAGAGAAGGATGCGGCCTTCGTGCTCCGGCACGCAGCCGACGACGAGCCGAGGGTTCTGGTAATGGATGGTCCCGCAGGCATCGCAGACGTGCCGGGCGAGGTGATCGCCCGGGGGCACGCGAAACTCGAGGTGGGCGCCGCACTGGGTGCAGAAATTCATGATTACGGCGGCAGGATACGAGCCGGCCGGATATTTGTCATGCGCCGGCGCGTGGCGCCGTGCACGGGGGGGAAGGCCGTACTACCGCAGGCGCAGGGCGCGGCGCACGGCCGTGGAGGCAGTCTGGTAGCTCTCGTGGTCGATGCGTACCAGATCGCGCCCTTCGTTCTTGGCCTCGTACAGGGCGGCATCGGCACGCGCGATGATCTCATCGAGCGAGCGCGCGCCTTCGGCAGTGGTCGCGAGCCCGGCGCTGAAGGTCACACGGACGGGGTCGCCTGCAGTCGACGCTGGCACCTGTATCGCGATGGCCAGCACGCGCAAGCGCTCCACACTGGCAAGCGCGGCATCGAGCGTCGTGTCGGGCAGGATCAGCAGGAATTCCTCGCCGCCCCAACGCCCGAGAATGTCACCGGCGCGCAACGACCCGCGGCTGACACGCGCGAACTCCTTCAGTACGTAGTCGCCGCCCGCATGACCGCAGCGGTCGTTGATGCTCTTGAAGTGGTCGAGGTCGATGATCGCCACCGTCAGCGGCTGATGCTGCGCGGCTGCGGCCTCCAGCGCCGCCGTCGCCAGCTTGACCGTGTGCCCGCGGTTCGGCATGGCGGTGAGATTGTCTTCCCCGGCGAGACGCACGAGCTCACGCCGGTAGCGCAGATTGCTGAGGAGAATGTAGGAGAGAAGGGCGATCACGAGTACGCCCGCCGTACCGGCCGCGGCGACCCAGCGCAGGGTCTCGGTCTGGCGCGTCGCGCGCGCCTGCGTCAGCTCGAGCTGATGCCGCAGGATGGCGTTGCGGGCGATTTCCTGCTCGGCCAGGAAGCGCTCCCTGACGGTCTGCTGCAGGCGCACACTGCGTGCAAGCACATCCGCCCGGTAGCGCTGCAGGTACTCCGCGAGATCGAGATACGCCTTGTCGTAGTCGTGCAGCGCGCCGTAGGCGTGCGCGCGCGCCAGGTAGGCAGTAGCGACTGCGCCGGCGTCCATGTCCGTGCCGTTCTGATCGAGTATCTGGTTCAGCATCGCGAGCGCCTGTCGCGCATGCCCGTCATGCAGATCGATCTCGGCCAGATACTCCTGCGTCTCCTTCAACACGTCCGTGGTGTTGCTGGCGCTGAAGACCTGTGCGGCGTCGAGGCATCGCGGGCGCGCCTGCCCGTACTGATTCAGCTCGAGGAAGGACTGGCACACCCGCATGTCCGCGAAGGCGATGCCCTGGCGGTCCCCGAGCGAGACGCTGATGCTGCGCGCTCGTCTGAATGTTGCAATTGCCGCGTGGAACTGACGCATGGCCTCGAGGTTTTCGCCCTCGATGTAGTAGGACACGGACAGGGCGAGCGAGTCGTGTTGCACGGCATCCCACCCGATCTTCTCCCGCACGAGCATGAGCGCGTCGCCGTAATCGCCGAGCCCGCGCAACGCCGAGGAGAGCTCGATGGCCGCCTCGGAGTGGGCCTCGGCGCGGGCGCGCGTCTCGCTGTTGCGGTAGGCCTGCGTGAGGGCCCGGGTCGCCAACGCATTCTGGCCGGCGCGGCGCTCGAGGGTACCGAGAGTGATCTCGAGACAAACGCTGGACTGTGAGCTCTGGGGCTGCGCCGCACGGGCCGCCTTGACCGTCCCTATCGCGTCCCGGATACCGTCCTGAGTGTAGATATTGAGGGCCGCCGTTGACAGCAGTTCGAGCCGCAAGGGATCCGTCGGCCCGCTGACGAGCGCCAATCCTTTCTCGGCGGTCGCGCGGGCCTCCTGATCGAGCTCCAGGATGCTGTAGGCATCCGCCTGTACGGCATAGAGCGCGGCGAGCTGCCGCGTATTCCCCGCCCGGCCGGCGCTCTCGAGCGCGTGGACGCGTGTCGCGGCTGCGGTGAGGGCCTCGCGGCCGTTCCGATCCACCAGAGGATCGAGATGCGCATACGCGGGGTCACGCACCGGAAAGCAGTCCGCCCAGGCCGTGATCGGGCTCGCGGCGCCCAGCGCCAAGGCGAGCAAGACGGCCCGCCCAAAAGCTGCCGCCGCTCCGCCTGACCTTCCGGGGCTGAAGACGAGCCTGCGCATGAAGATCAGGAAATTACGTGCTTGCGCCATCGAAGGCGTCATCGGACTTCACGCTTCCGTCGCATCGCGCGGGACCCTTGGCGCGCCGGGGCGCGCTTAGCATCGTTTGCCCGGGGCGTGGACGCCGCAACCGCGAGCTGTGTCCCGGACTCGGTTGGACGGCTCCGGCTACTCTTGGTTCGGCATAAAGGCGCCCGGCCCGCTGCCCGCTACAGTCTTTTACTTAATCCGGGGAGTGATCCCATCTCCGCCAAGCGTTCCAACTCACCTCTGCGCCCCAAGGCGTCGGCTGCCGATGCGCCGCCCCGGAGCGCCATCCCGCACGCCCCCGAACTGTTGGTCGAAGCGCTGCCGGATCTCGCGCTGCTCGTTGGCCGCGACGGCATGGTACTCGCCCATGGCGGCGGTCGCGAGACGGTCGACTTGAGGCCATCCGCCGAAGCGGTCGGCAAGCCGCTGGAAGCCTCCTGGCCGGCGCCCGTCGCCGAATTGCTCAGGCAGCTGACGCGCAAATCGATCGCCCAGCGGATGACTGCCGGGGCGCGTTTCGCGAGCGACGGCAGCGAATACACGGTCCAGGTGTCTCCCCGGGGCCCCGATCGTGCGGTTTGTGTCATCAGGCCGGCCGGCGGCCTCGTCCCGGATGATCCCTCGGACAGCGGTGTGCGTCCCGCGCCCAGGCTCGATCGACGCGGGTTCCTACAACGGTTCAAGGAATCCCTGTCCTGGGCCGCTCTGCGCGAGACGCCCATCGCGCTTGCGGTCATTTACATCGACGGCATCACGGACATCGCGCAGGTGCTCGCCTCCCAGGTCTCCGAGCAGGTGATGAGCGCCGCCATCCGCAGGCTTCCCGCCCCGCCGGATGCACCCGCATCCTCCGCATCGACCCCGCAGTGGTACCTCGGGCAGCTGAGCGAAGGCCTACTCGCCATCGTGATCGAGAGTGCCGATCGGGACGCGATCGAGGCGTGTGTCGCGCAGGTCTGTGTGAGCCTGCGAGAGCCCGTTCGCACAGGGGACGCCGAATTCCACCTGACTCCGCATGCTGGGGTCGCAATTCTCGGGCAGGACGCCTCGACGCCTAAGCTCCTGTTGGAGCAGGCGCGCAGCGCGGCGATGGAGGCGCGCCGATCGGGGTCCGCGCAGGGGGTTCGGTTCTTCACCGATACCCTCAAACTGCGCACCCTCGCGCGCATCGATCTGACCCGCGAGCTGCGTAATGCGATCGCCAACGGCGATATCGGCCTGCGCTATACCGGTCGTCATGACCTGAAGAGCGGGCGCCTCGTCACATGCGTCGGCTACCTACGCTGGCGACACGCATTGCGCGGCGAGATCCGCCCGGCGGAATTCCTGCGCCTGGCCGCGGCCACCGGACTCGCGGCCGCGTTGTCCCGAGCGGTGCTGGCGCATCTGCGCCGGGACTTCGCCGTGCTTGCCGCGCGCTGCGAATCGGCGGTCTGCATCTCCTTCGGCGCCCTGCGACATCACGTCTTGCACGAGGAATTCCTCAACGACGTATCCCAGCTCGTCAGCGAGGGTGGCATACCGGCGGAGCGGCTCGAGCTCAGGATCGCCGAGAAGGTCTTCATTACGCGCGAGCAGTCGCATGCCGAGGCTCTGAGGCGCGTCGGCGTCAGGTTGGTTGTCGATGAGGTGGCACGCGGCATCGGATCGCTCGATGCGCTCGCGCGCGCGCCGATCTGGGGTCTGCAGCTCGATCGTGCTTGGGTGGCGGCGCTGCGCACCGACCCGGTGGCCCGCAAGGTCTGTCGGGCCGGGATCGAGATGGCGGCGGCCCTGGGACTGGTCCCGATCGCCACCGGGGTCGATGATGCCGCTACCCGGGACGCGCTGCTGGATCTCGGGTGCTCCTACGGCAGCGGTGATCTTTATCAGCAGGATGGATTGGACATAACCGAGACGCCGCCCTCCGGCGCGGCGCCCGCGGCGAAATGAGTTGAATCGGGGGTCCGGGGCCGCGCAATTTGACGGGTCATTATGTGACTGACATCACAAGGACGGCCCCGCCCGCTGCGGCCGGCTCGACCGCGACAGGCGTCACATCCGACCGAGAATGCGCCCCAGACAACAGACGCCCCAAGAGCATTCCGATGCGCACCCGCAACTCTGTCCGGACCCTGATCCTCGCCCTCGTGCTCGGCGCCGCAGCGCCGGCAGCCAACGCCGCGGCGAGGCTCTACATCGTACAAGCGCCGACTACGGTCGCCGCACGCGCGAGCGTGCTGCGGGTGCATGGGGAGGTCGTACGCGACCTTTCGATCATCCACGCCGTCACTGCGCAGCTCGACTCGCAGCAGGTGGCGCGTCTGCGCGCCACGTCCGGCGTGCGTCTCTTCGAGGATCGTAAGGTCGCCGCGCACGGCCTGCTTTCCGGCCTCACACAGACCCTGAGCAGCACGACGAACTCACTCAATCAGGCGCTGGCCACGAATCCGGTGGTCTCGAAAGTCACGAGCACGGCGCTCCCGCTCGTCACCGCCGTCACCGGGAATGCCGTGACGAGCACCGTGACCGCCCCGCTCGTGTCCGCACTGAGCAGCGCTACGGCCACTCAGGACGGGCAGGGCGTCGCCGCGCTCACTCTCACCTATCAGACGAACTATCCGATGCTGGTCAGCGCGGACACGCTGCAGCAGGCGGGAGTCACGGGCAAGGGCATCACCATCGCGGTACTCGACTCGGGCCTGTGGCAGGACGTCACCCAGAACTACGGCTCGCGAATCAAGGCCACGGTTGACGTCACCAACGGCGGCTCGGGTCCTGTCACCGGCGATCCTTACGGTCACGGCACCCACATCACCTCCATCGCCGCGGGTGGCGCGCAGAACATCGCCGGGCAGTATCTCAGCATCGCGCCGCAGGCGAATCTCGTCATCGTGCGTGCCCTCGACGGCTACGGCGGCGGAAGCTATTCGGACATCATCGCGGGCATCAACTGGATAGTCGCGAATCGCCAGAAGTACAACATCCGGATCCTCAACCTGTCGCTCGGCGCCACCCCGGAGTCGTACTACTGGAACGATCCTCTCGACCAGGCCGTGATGGCCGCCTGGCAGGCGGGCATCGTCGTGGTCGTGGCTTCGGGCAACGATGGACCGAGCCCCATGACGGTCGACGTGCCCGGCAACGTGCCGTACGTCATCACCGTTGGCGCGCTCACCGACAACTACCAGCCTTACAACACGAGCGACTGGCGGCTTGCCTCGTTCTCGTCCACGGGCCCGACCTACGAGGGCTTCGTCAAGCCCGAGGTGGTCGCTCCCGGCGGCCACATAGTCGCCTCGATGGCGAGCGGCAGCTATCTCGCCAATATCGACCCGAACTCGATGAACATCGTCGAGCAGATGTTCACCATGTCAGGCACTTCGATGTCCGCGGCGGTGACCACGGGTGTCGTTGCGCTGATGCTGCAGGAGGACCCGTCGCTAACGCCGGACAACGTGAAGTGTCGCCTGATGGATTCGGCGCGGCCCGCGGTGACCTCCTCCGGCGAGCTCGCCTATAGCGTCTTCCAGCAGGGCGCGGGTCTCATCAATGCGGTCGCGGCGGTCAACAGCTCCGCGGTAGACTGCGCCAACATAGGGCTCAATATCGCCGCCGATCTCGCCGGCACGGAGCACTTCGGTGGTCCGGCCAACCAGGCGGCCAACGGCAGCTACTACATCATGAACATGCAGTCGTCGACGGCGAACACCGCCGCGTCCGGCGACGGCTTTACCTGGTCGAGCGCCTACCAGGGCACCCAGGGCTACGCCTGGAACGAGGGCTATCCCTGGAGCCAGGGGTTCGCGTGGACGCAGGCCTACGTCTGGTCGAATAACTTCGCCTGGGCGAAGAACTTCGCCTGGGCCCGCAACTTCGCCTGGGCCCGGCAGGTCCCCTGGTGGAACAACTCCAAGGCTCCGGCACCGACCGCGCCCGCCCCGGTCGTGCCGTGGGTGCCCAACCAATAGCGGAGGAATCGCGCCGTGAGCATGCCGTGAGGAGGATTGCACGCGCCGGCGCTTGGAGGCGGCGGATCATCGGTACAACCCTGATGCTGATCGCGACGGCCTCGATGGCCGCCGCGGCCGATGCTCCGCCCCTCGTTCTCACGCATCTGACCACAGCCGATGGGCTGCCGCAGGGCGGTGTGCACACCATCCTGCAGGACTCGCAGGGATTCATGTGGTTCGGGACCGAGGATGGCCTCGTCCGCTACGACGGTCAGGAGTTGGTCCGCTACGGATATTCGCCCAAGGAGGAGCGCGGGCTGCCGGGCAATTTCGTCAATCAGATCGTCGAGAGCTCGCAGCACGATCTCTGGCTGGCGCTCAACGGCGGCCTCGCCCGCTGGAACCGGGCCAAGGATGATTTCACGGTCTATCGTCACGATCCGCACGATCCGAGCTCCCTGACGAGCGATCAGGTGAATGCTGTCTCGATCGATGCGCAGGGGCGCATCTGGATCGGAACGAACGATGGAGGTCTCGATGTACTCGACCCCGGGACGGGCCGATTCAGGCATCTCCGGCACGAGGCTGCGGCGCCTGGCTCGCTGGCGAGCAATCATGTCAACACGCTGACCCGTGACCATGCCGGCAATCTTTGGGTGGGCACCGATCAGGGACTCGACGAGCTCGCGTTCGGCCAACAGAATTTCCGCCACTTCCATCATGTGGACAATGACCCGCGGACGTTGAGCAGCAACGACATCTGGCAGGTGCTCGAGGATTCGAGCGGCTCCATCTGGGTCGCCACCGTCAACGGCGGACTCGACCGCATGGATCGCAACGGCAATGTGCTGCAGGTCTTTCGGCACGACGCGCACCAGCCGGGGTCGCTTGCCAGCGATGGCGTGCAGGCGCTCCTGGAAGACCGGCAGGGAAACTTTTGGGTCGGGACCACGGACGGCCTGGACCTGCTCGATCGCGCCTCGGGGCAGATCGCCCACTATCGCCACCAGCGGGACAACCCCGATTCCCTCATCGACTCCAACGTCTTTTCCCTGTATCAGGACAGTGCCGGCCTCGTCTGGATCGGTACCGCCACGGGAGGGGTCAGCCGTTGGGATCCGCGCAGAGCCGAGCTGGGCGCCCGCCAGCCCCATTGGCTCGGGAAATTCGTCACTGCCTTCGCCGACGCTACTGGCGGCGGAGTATGGATCGCATCGATGGGAGCCGGCCTGGTCGAGTACGACCCGGATACCGGCCGTAAGACTGACGTCGATACGCTCATCGGCCAGCGGACGATTCTCGACAACGAGCCGGTGATGTCATTGCGCCAGGGTCGCGGCGGCATGCTCTGGATCGGGACGATGGACAAGGGCGTCGCAACTCTCGATCCCAAGGGCAAGCTGAGTTGGATTCCGGTGAAGCGCGGCGATCCTCGCGCCCTGAGCGCCGCGGGAATCATGACGATCCTCCAGGCCCGCAGCGGCCAGATGTGGGTCGGCACCTATGGTGGCGGCGCGAACATCGTCGATCCGGCGACGGGATTGGTGCGCCAACTTGCGTACGGATCGGCGCCCGATGCGGTCAGCTCGGATGCGGTCACCGCCCTCGCGCAGGATTCGCAGGGCGACGTGTGGATCGGAACGGATGGCGGCGGCCTGGATCTTGCCCGGGCGGACGGCACTGTGATCAAGGTGTTCCGCCACGACCCGCATGATCCATCCAGCCTACCGGCCAATACCGTGTACGCCCTCGCAGTGGACTCGCACGATCGGGTCTGGGTCGGGACGAGCGGTGGCGGCCTCGCGCTCGCGATGGGCGCCGGCTCGGCACCGCAGTCGATCCGCTTTAAAACGTATTCTCTCGGCGAAGGACTCACGAGCGACACCATCAACGGTGTGCTGGTCGATGGCAACGGTCGCATCTGGCTGAGCGGCAACGCCGGTCTCATGCGGCTGGATCCCGATACGGGCGCGGTGAAGACCTTCCACGCGGCGGACGGCGCCGCGGGCGAAGAGTTTACTGCCAACGCCTATTTCCGCCTGCGCGATGGCCGGCTCGCCTTCGGTGGCCCCGGCGGCTTCAATATCTTCGATCCCGCGCGTCTCGCGGAGAGATCGAAGCCGCCGCGCCTGGCGCTGACGGGCGAGGAGATCCTGGGTGCGCCGGCGCCCGGCACGACCCCGTACTGGCTGCGCCGCCGTATCGCGCTCGATTACCGCGACAATATCGTCTCGCTGGATGTCAGTGTGCTCGACTTCACTTCGCCGAGGCACAACCACATCGCTTACCGGATGGCGGGGCTGACGGACCGCTGGATCGATCTCGGCACGCAGCATCGCATCACGCTCACCAACCTCGAGCCCGGGAACCACGTGCTCGAGGTCCGCGGCGCCAATTCCGACTCGGTGTGGAGCGCGCCGCTACGAATCACGCTGCATCGCAGCCCCGCGCCCTGGAAATCGCCCTGGGCGTACGGGGCCTATGCGCTCGTCGTTCTCGGCCTGATCGCCCATCGGCTGCGCAAGCTGAACCTCGAGCGCAAACATCAGGCGCGCGAGCGTGAGCGCCTCGAGGCGGAAGTCGCGGCGCGCACCCACGAGCTCTCCGAGAGCAACCGCCAACTGGCTGACGCGGCGCGCGCCAAGAGCGACTTTCTCAACCGGATGAGCCACGAGTTGCGCACACCGATGAACGGTGTCGTCGGTATGACGGAGCTGTTGGCGCGCACACCGCAGTCGGCCACGCAGGCTCGGCTCACGCAAACGATTCGCTCCTCCGCGCAGGTGCTGCTGCGGATCGTCAACGATCTGCTCGATCTCTCCCGCGCCCAGGCGGGTAAAGTGGCGCTCGAAACCCTCCCCATCGATCTCGATCGCATTCTGGACGAGTGCGCCAGCCTCTTCAGCGCGACCACTCAGTCCAAGGGCATCCGGCTCAAGGTGCGGCCGCCGGCGCCGGACCGCCGCGCGCCTGAAGGACGGACTCTCGTCGGCGACCCGTTCCGGATCCGCCAGATCGTGATGAATCTGGTCGGTAACGCGGTCAAATTCACCGAGCAAGGCGAAATCGCAGTCCAGGCGGACCTCGAGATGGCGACGGCGGACCGCGCCACCGTTCACATCACAGTCTCCGACACCGGCATCGGGATGGACGCCGCAGCCCTCGAGAAGATCTTCCAGCCCTTCACCCAGGCGGACGAATCGACCAGCCGGAGATTCGGCGGCAGTGGCCTCGGACTGGCGATCTGTCGCGAACTGGCGGAGTTGATGGGCGGTCGGATCACGGTCGAGAGCACCCGGGGCACGGGCTCGACTTTCCGCGTTGCGCTGCCTCTCGATCTGAGCGCTGCGTCCGCGACATCGGCGTTGGCGATCCTGGAGACTGCGCCGGGTGCCGCGGGCCCCGCGACCGGGGCGATCGGCGGCCACGTGCTGGTCGTGGAAGACGAGCCGGTCAACGCGGCGGTCGCACAAGGTTATCTCGAAGCCCTCGGCTGTACCTCCGTATGGACCAAGGACGGGGCGGAAGCCCTGGCGCGCAGCGCCACCGAGCGCTTCGATCTGATCCTGATGGATATCAACATGCCAGCCTTCGACGGCTACGAGACCGCCAGGTTGATCCGCGAGCGTGCCACCGGCACGGCTCGTCGAATTCCTATCATTGCCCTGACGGCGCATGCCCCCTCCCTGGTTCGCGACCGCTGCGAGGCGGCCGGCATGGATGACGTGCTCAGCAAGCCGTACACGCTGGAGGACTGCGAGAAACTGCTGCGGCATTGGATACCGCGCGATCGGGAGCCGCGGGTGGGTACGCAGCGAAACAGCGGCGGCCCGATCCTCGAGACAGCCGCAGCACCGCGAGACAGAGTTGGCGGCACCGAGGACCCGGGAGCGACCCCGGCCGCCGAAGACCTCGCGAAACTCGACAACGCCACGGTCGCGCGTTTGCGCGGCGCGGGCGCCCCGGGTCGAACCAACCTTTATTCCAGGCTGGTCGAGCTCTTCCGTACCGGGTCGGCCGCCGCCCTCGGGGAGCTGCACGAGGCGCTTGGTGGCGGCGACATGACGGCCGCCCGTGCAACCTGCCACAAGCTGAAATCGAGCGCCGCGAATGTCGGCGCGATGGCATTCTCCGAGGACGTTCGCCGGCTCGAGCAACTCTGCGCGGCCGGCAATGCGTCTGCGGCGTGGAGCGCGTTCGAGCGGCTGCGGGCGGCCCATCCAGTGCTCATCGCGGAGTTGACGTCACTCGAGCGGAGAGAGAGCGCATGACACGCAGGACAGCCGTACGGCCCGTAGCAATCATCGCCGACGATGAGGAAACCGGCCGGATGCTTCTTGCCGAGTCAGTCGAGCAGGTGGGACTGGCGCCACTTGCGTACGACAACGGCAAGGACGCGCTCGACGCTGCGTTTTTGTATGGCGCTGCCATCGTCCTTCTGGACGTCGAGATGCCGGGGATGGACGGCTACGCAGTGTGCCAACGGCTGCGAGGCGATCCGCGCTTCACGACCACCCCCATCGTGATGGTGACTGGTCACGAGGATCCGACGGCGATCGGTCTTGCCTTCGATGCCGGCGCCACCGATTTCATAGCGAAGCCGGTCAACTGGGCGCTGCTGCCGCGGCGACTCGAGTACATCCTGCGCAATGCGGCAACGGCCGAGCGGATCGAGAGGCTGGCGTACTTCGATCCGCTGACGGGCCTGCCGAACCGCCAACGCTGCCTCGACACCGCCGAGCGGCAATTCGCGGAAGCTGCGCAATCCGGCGAAGCGGTAGCGGTCATCTACCTGGATCTCAACAGCTTCAAACGGATCAACGATACTTTCGGACACTCCGTGGGTGATGCCGTGTTGTGCACGGTCGCCGGCAAGCTCACCCGCGCGGTGGAGGTTCTGGCAGGCGAGCCGACGCATCTGTCGCTCGCGCGTTTCGGCGGCGACGAGTTCGTGATCCTGGTCCGCCACAACGACGCCCGAACGCTCGCCCTGCGTCTGGCCGAGAAGTGCAGTGCCGCCTTCAGGGATCCGATCCTCCATGAAGGCCTCGAGTTCTATTCGGCGCCGAGCATCGGCGTTGCCGTCTATCCGCAGGATGGCGGCGACGTCGCAACGGTGCTCAAACATGCCGATACCGCCATGTATCAGGCCAAGACGGCCAGTGCCACGCCGATCGCGGTTTACGTGCCGGCGATGAGCAGTCGCCTGCGGGACTGGCTGGAGCTCGAGACGCGACTGCGCCGCGCGGTTCAGGAGGAGCGCATCAACCTGCTCTTCCAACCGAAGTTTCACCTGAAGGACCAGCGCCTGTCCGGTGTCGAAGCGCTGCTGCGCTGGTGCGACGACGAGCATGGCGAAGTCTCGCCGATCCGATTCATCGAGATCGCCGAGGACAGCGGACTCATCCTGGAGATGGGGAGCTGGGTGGTGCGGGCGGCGTGCCGGCAGCTGCGAAAATGGCTCGATGCGGGCTTCTCCGTGCCGGTCGCGATCAATGTTTCGGGCAAGGAGTTCCTCCATGGCGATCCGGCCCGGGTCGTGGAAATGGAAGCGGCGGCGGCCGGCGTGCCGACCTCGCTCATCGAGATCGAGATCACGGAGTCGGTGCTGGTGCGGGATTCCGCCAAGGTGCGCAACGCGCTCGAAAAACTGCGTCAGCTCGGGTGCCGGATCGCACTCGATGACTTCGGCACCGGCTATTCCTCACTCGCCTATATCACTCGCTTCCCGCCCGATCGCCTGAAGATCGACAAGGCCTTCGTGCGCAACGTGGATCACTCGGCCAGCGACGCCGCGATCGCGAACGCGATTCTCTCGCTGGCGCACACGCTGGGTATCATCGTGACCGCAGAGGGCGTCGAGCGTCCGAGTCAGCTCGAATGGCTGCGCTCGCGCGGATGCGAGGAGGTGCAGGGCTTCCTGCTCTCGCGGCCGGTTACCGCGGCCGAGTTGGAAGAGCGATATCTGCGCGGCGAGGCCAGTGACTCGTCGCTGGCTGACGACAGGGCGGTTCAGCGGCGCTGAGACGCCGGCCTGATCCGCAAATGGGTCACACCCGGCGCCCAACGCCGCGGATGCGCGTCACAGTTCACCCGGCCGCGCTCAAGGCAATATGTAGGAGGTCGAAGCACTTGTGAACAAGTGTTCGGGGGGATTCAATTCTCATGCGGGTGTCTGGGCTCCATACGAGCGATCTGCCGCCGCGGTCCGTGGACCCTGCCCGCGGACGCTTGCTCGTCGGCACCTTCGCGTCCTGCGCCGCCATGGCCGTCCTTTCCGGCTGCCTGCTGGCGCTGCGCTTCGATGAAGGGGCCGCGCCCAACTCCCGCCTGCTGTGGACTTCCATTGCCCTGAGCGTGCTCTTCGGGCTTTCCGTACTGCTCATCGCGCTGCTCATGCTGCAGTGGTTCGGGCGCCGCCGCTACGAATCCAGACTGGAGGGAACCATCCGGCGCCAGGGCCGATTGCTGCAGGAGATCTCCTCCATGAGTACCATGGTGGAGCTGCTACAAACCTGCCACACGCAAGCCGAGGCGAACACCGTGATTCACGGTGCCCTCCCGAAGCTGTTGCCGGGCGTCGGCGGCGCGCTGTACGTCTCACGGCACGACGACACCGCCCTGGAGCTGCAGGTCGGTTGGGGATCGGTCACCGCGGCGGCGAACTTTTCCGCCGAAGATTGTTGGGCGCTGCGTCGCGGCCAGCCGCATCTGTATGAGCCGGTCAGTGCCGCCGCTGTCTGCCGTCACGTCGGAGAATGTGAGGACAGCTGTCTGTGCGTGCCGCTGGTCTCGCAGGGCGAGACTCTGGCGGTGCTTCACTTGCGTCTCGCCGGACCGGAGCGCCTGTCGGAGGACGTGCAGCGCCTGGCCTCGGTCCTTGCCGAGCAACTGTCGCTCGCCGTCGGGAACCTGCGGTTGCAGGAGACCCTGCGCAGCAGCTCGGAGCGCGATCCGCTGACCGATCTCTACAACCGGCGGCATCTCGAGATCGCGCTCCAGCGGGAGCTCGCCCGCGCCCAGCGGCATGGGTTCCCGGTGAGCCTGGTCATGCTCGACGTCGACCATTTCAAGGCCTTCAACGACACCAACGGTCACGATGCGGGCGACGAGGTGTTACGTAATGTCGCGCACGTGCTGAAACGCCATACGCGCGTCGAGGATGTAGCCTGTCGTTATGGCGGCGAGGAATTTCTGATCGTCCTGACGTCTTGCTCGATGGACGACGCGTATGCCAAGGCGGAGGCGATCCGCGAAGCCATCGCGCAGCTGCAGGTCTTCACGCGCGGCACGGCGCTGCCTCGCATCACTGCCTCCCTCGGCATCGCGTCCTACCCCGAGGATGGCGACCGCATTGAGAATCTGATCGCGGAGGCGGACGCGGCGCTCTACAGAGCGAAGTCCACCGGCCGCAATCGCATCGCTGCCTCGAATGCACCTGGGGATGTCGTGTTGTTCGAGCCGCGCAATCGCGAATCGGCCTGATTGCCCGCGGCATCGCGGCTGGGTGCTAAGATAGCCGCGTGTTGCGCCCCCGTTGCCTGAGTACCGTCGCGGCCATCATCACCCTCGCCACGGGCGCGGTGCCTGCCTTCGCCACGCACCCGCGTGCGGCTCACTCTGACGCTGCCGCTGATGCCGCGGTCGCGAAGCTCCGCGAGCTGCCCCTGCCGATGCGGCGATTGCCGCAAGGAATCTCTTCCACGAATGCGACTCCGCCGCCTTTGCCGGACCTGGAGGCGAGGCGTCAACAGGTCTATGACGAGCTCCATGCCCTCGGACCGGCGAGCGTGCCTGCTCTGGCCCGGGCTCTGCGCGACCCGGATCCGGAGATGCGGCGCGATGTGGCCGTGGCGTTGGATGTCGTCGGCGGCGGATGGTGGCACTTCCCCGACGGCGCTCCGAAGCTCGATCTCCGCCCCGCGTTGCCGGCGCTTCTGGCGGCATTGCAGGACCCCGACCCCGGCGTGAGAGCCTGGGTAGCACAGGATATAAGCGACATCGGCTCCGGGGCAGCGACCGCGGTGTCGCGGTTGCGCTCCATGTTGCACAGCCCCGATGCGGAGTCGCGAGGCACGGCCTGCAACGCTCTCGGCGCGATCGGATCTGCAGCGCGCGCGGCGCTTCCCGATTTGCGGCGCGCCCTGAGTGACACGAGCCCGGAGGTTCGACAGTCGGCCCGCGCTGCGATTGCAAGAATCGACCGCGCTGCCGCCCGCCCATGAGCCGCCGCTAGACGCCCAGCCGCAGTCCGGCGCTCTCGTAGATTCGCGAGATCGCGGTCATATCCCGCAATCCCTCCGCGCCATCCGTCTTCGGCTCACGGTCGTTCCACACGCAGTCGGCAAAGTAGTCGGCCTCCAGCGTGAACTGACCGGGCGCGCGGATCGGGTCAGGTTGATCGATCGTGGCTCCGCTGCCGAGCTGTGCCGTCAGGTGCATGCCGTCGTAGTTGAACCCATCCATATGAATCCATCCCTTCGATCCGACCACCCGGAAGTAGCCGGCCATCAGCCCGCCATACGTGGTGTTGCAGCTCGCCACGGTCCCGGATGGAAACCTCATCGTCCAGCCGTCGTTTTCCTCGACTTGGGTGAAGCGGCCATCGTGGTCGATCACCGACGCATACGCTTTGACGTCCGCCGGATTCTCGCCTGTCAGGTAGCGCGTCGCGTTCAGGCTGTAGATGCCGACGTCGACCAGCGGGCCGCCCCCCGCCATCTTCTTGTTGAGCCGCCACTCACCTGGGCGAATATCGAATCCGAACGCGCTCTCGATCGCCAGTACCCGCCCTACGGCTCCGGTGCGTATCAGCTCGATCGCCTTCAGGTGCGACGGGTGATATTGGCACCGGTAGGCGATCATCAGCTTCACGTTGGCATTGCGACACGCGCCGATCATGGCGCGGCAGTCCGCCAGGCTGGTCGCCATGGGTTTCTCGCATAACACGTGCTTGCCCGCCTTCGCCGCGCGAATCGTGAACTCCGCGTGCATCGAGTTCGGCAGCGCGATGTATACCGCGTCGATGTCCTTGTTGTGCCGAATCTCATCGAAGGTCTCGTAGCTGTAGATCGCAGAGGAGGGCACGTCGTACAGCGCTGCCTGCTGTTCCGCTTTTTGCCGGTGCCCGCTCACCAGCGCCGTGATTCTCCCCGTCTTCGACAGCTTCAGTCCTGGCATGAACTGGCCCATCGAGATGCGCCCCAGCCCCACGATGCACCAGCGGAGCTTGCGCCCCGCTGACCCGCTCGCCGTTTGGGCCCTGAGTGGCAGGGCTTGGGACAAGGCGGCCATTGCGCCCAGGTGCGCAAAATCACGGCGGGTGAGCTTCATCGCGAGATTCCTCCACACTCTATGATAGCGGTATCATATTGAGCGGCGGTGCGATTCGCTTGGCCATTGAAGACGAACGAGAGCTGGTGCCCGAGGTCGGAGTCGAACCGACACGCTTTTAACGGCGGCGGATTTTCATCCCGCTGCGGCTTTCGCCGCCCCACGCGGTGACCGCGGGGTTCGTGGGCTGGAGCACGCCTTCACCGTAGCCTTGCGGCCTTAGGTGCCCGCCGTCTGCTCTCTACACCTTCCCTGGATCTCCAGGGCTTGGCTCGGCATTAGCTCGAAGCGATTTGCTTCAGGGCCTCTACCGACTTTGACGGGCTTCACCCCGGGGATTTCTCCCAGGGGGCTCAATTGAAATGGTCTGAGTCCGCTGCGTCTACCAATTCCGCCACTCGGGCACGAGGGCGCAAGTATAGGGGGAGGGGTGGCGGAAGCATATGGGTTGCGACCTTTCCGCCTGTTCGTGCATCTAAGTATCCCGTGAGCCGGCTATCCGAAATTGCGATATCTGAAGAGCTGATCGCTCGGGCCCGTGGTGGGGAGGAGGCGGCTCAGGCGGCAATCTATCGGGGGGTGGGACCGGCGGTGTTCGCGCTCACCCGCAGGCTCGTGGGGAACAGGGCCGTCGCCGAGGATCTGTTCCAGGACACCATGATGACCCTTCTCCAGCGTCTCGGAGACTTTCGGGGCGAGGCGCCGCTTGGCATGTGGCTGCGACAAATCGCGGTCAGCAAGTGCCTGATGTATTTACGTTCACCGTGGCACCGGGCACGGCTGCAGTGGGACTTGGGGGACGACGGCTCGCTGCACTCCTCGATGCTGCCTGTCACACCGGAGACTTCCGCGGATGCGCTCGACGTCGAGCGCGCACTTGCGAGTCTGACGCCGGTCGCCCGCGCAGTTGTTTGGCTGTTCGAGGTCGAGGGTTACTCGCACGAGGAGATTGCGCGACAGTTCGGACGCTCTGTGAGCTTCTCAAAGTCACAGCTTGCGCGCGCGCTCGCGCGCCTGCGCCAGGGTTTGGCGCCGCATGAGGATCAAGAGGCATGCACACCGATCTAGACGAGAAAAATATCGCTCGCCGCCTGCGTGCGGTGGGCGAGGAGTCGAGCGAAGTGCCCTATGGCTGGCTCGAGTTTCAGCGCCGGCGGCACCGCTCGATGCTGACGCGCGTCATCGAGCGCAACCGCCCCGCCGCGATCGCTGCGGCCGTCCTGGCGGCTGTGCTGGTCACTGCGTTCCCATTCGTACACCCAAGTCAGGGGCATAGGCGTGTGATTGCGCCGCCGAATACCGTAACCCGCAGCAATGCGAACGAGTTGCAGGACCAGGCACGCACCCGCGCCATCGAAGGCTGGCTTGCAAGCCTACCCCAGGATCACGCGATCCTGCGTGTCGGTACACATGCGGCAGTGACCAGCCTGCAGGACCAGATTGCCGCGTTGGATGACCTGATGAGCGCCGAGCGTGTGGAGGGTGCGCAGCCGGTGAGGCTCGATGCCCTCGAGCACCGGCGGTCGCAGCTCGTCAACTCGCTGGCCCAGGTGCAATACGCGGAGATGTTGGCTTCGACAACCCCTTGATCGCTCAAAGAGACCTCCCATGAGAATCCATATCAGACCCCATGCGGCCCTCCTGACACTTTGCCTCTCGTGGGCAGGGGCGGCGGCGTTTGCGGCCGATGCGCCCATGGTGCCCCCGGCCTCCAGCGCTCCGCCGGCCCCGATGGCTTCGGCGGCCCCCATCGCTCCGCCGGCGCCCGCTGAGGCCGCCGCCGCTCCAAGCCCACCCGATACCCCTGAATCTCCCGAGGCGGCCCGAAAGCGCGAGGATGCGTTACGTGCCCAGATGGACGGGGCGCGTCGCCGACTCGAGGTGGCGGCGCAGCAGCTCGCGGCGCTCTCCGCGCAGATGAATGGGCCGATGATGCGGCGCTTTGAGGACTTAGCGAGCCCGCCGCGCATCCTCGTCGGCCTGCAGCTCGACGGCTTGAGCGGCAATGCGGGGGCGCGGGTGCGCGAAGTCAGTCCGGGAGGACCCGCGGAGCAGGCGGGTGTCCGCCCTGGCGATCTGATAATGGCGGTGAACGGGACGAGTGTGCGCGGCCAGCAGCCTGCGGCACATGTTGTCGAGTTGCTCCATGACGTCAAGCCGGGTGACAAGGTCGATCTGAAGGTGTCGCGGAACGGCAAGATGCGCGAGCTCACCGTCACCGCTCGTCCTGACGAGGGTTATTTCTTCACGACGAGGCAATTTCCGGATCTGCCGCCGCTGCCGCGAATGAAGACGTACACCGCCTGGGGTGGCGGTCCAATGGTCATCGGTGGGCCGGTGGCTGACATGGAGCTCGCCAGACTCACTCCCGGGCTGGGTCGCTACTTTGGGACGGACAGCGGAGTGCTGGTCGTGCGTGCGCCGACCGATGGGGGGTTGGGCCTGCAGGACGGAGACGTCATTCTGTCCATTGACGGACGCAAGCCGATTGACAGCTCGCACGTCATCCGGATCCTGGGCTCCTATGACCCCGGCGAAAAGCTCACGCTCGACGTGCTGCGGCTGCACCGCAGGATCTCGGTGGTGACGGCCGTTCCGGCTCAGCCGCCGATGGGGGTCGTGATTCGGCAACCAGGGCTACTGGGCCCAGGCCCGGTGATCACCTTCAGCGGCAAAGACCCGAGGCCGTGAACCGAAGTGCCAAGGCCAGTACCATGCGCGCGTGCTGCGCACCGACTTCGCCTATGACCTGCCGCCCGAGCTGATCGCACAGGCTCCGCTTCCGGAGCGGTCCGCGGGCCGGATGCTCGTGCTCGATCGCGAGAGCGGCGCCATCGCCGACCGGCGCGTCCGGGATCTGCCGGAATTTCTCGTCCCGGGCGACTTGCTGGTGCTGAACGATACGCGCGTGGTTGCCGCACGGGTCTTCGGCACCAAGCCCTCCGGCGGCCGGGTCGAGCTCCTTCTCGAGCGGCCGGCCGGTGACTGTGAGGCGCTCGTTCAGCTGCGTGCGAGCAAGCCCATTCGCGATGGATTGGAGATCTCGACACCGGGAGGCAGCGTCCAGGTGCTCACGCGAGAGGAAGACCTATGGCGCGTCCGCCTGCCTGCGCCGGCGCTCGATTTCTTCGACCGCTGGGGTCAGGTGCCGCTGCCGCCGTACATCCTGCGTCAGGCGAGCGAACTCGATCAGCAGAGATACCAGACCGTGTTCGCGCGTGAGCGGGGTGCCGTCGCCGCGCCGACGGCGAGCCTGCATTTTGATGAGCCTCTGCTCAGCGAGTTGCGGGCGCGCGAAGTGAGCCTTGCGTTCGTGACCCTGCACGTGGGTGCGGGCACGTTTCAGCCGGTGCGTGCTGATGACCTCGAGTCGCACGTCATGCACTCGGAGCAGGCCGCCGTCAGCACCGCCACCTGCGAAGCAATCCTGCGAGCACGTAGTGCCGGGCGAAGGGTCATCGCTGCCGGGACGACGGTCGTGAGAGCCTTGGAAACAGCGGCCCTGAGCGCGGACATGCTCGCGCCCTGGTCGGGCGAGACGAGGCTCTTCATCAAGCCGGGCTTCAGGTTCCGGGTGGTTGACGCTCTACTTACGAACTTCCATCTTCCCGAGTCGACGCTGCTCATGCTCGTCTGCGCATTTGCGGGCTACCAGCCTGTGCTTCGGGCTTACCAGTACGCCGTCCAGGAGAGATACCGTTTTTTCAGCTATGGCGATGCAATGTTGGTCACGACCCGGGTGAAACCTTGAGACCCGTTTTAGAGCTGACCGCGACCGATGGCGCGGCCCGGACCGGGAGGCTGCGGGCGGCGCATGGCGTCGTCGAGACGCCGGCCTTCATGCCGGTGGGGACCTACGGCACGGTGAAGGCGATGACGCCCGAGGAGCTCTACGACCTCGGTGCCGAGGTCGTGCTCGGCAACACCTTTCATCTGATGCTGCGCCCCGGTGTGCAGATCGTGGCCGCGCACGGCGGCCTGCACCAGTTCATGAGCTGGAAGCGGCCCATCCTGACCGATTCCGGCGGCTTTCAGGTGTTCAGTCTGAAGAGCTTGCGCCGCATCACGGAGGAGGGCGTGCGCTTCCGTTCGCCGGTCGACGGCGCTGAAGTGCGGCTGACGCCCGAGGACTCGATGGAAGTTCAGTTGGGCCTGCGCTCGGATATCGCTATGGCGCTCGATGACTGCACGCCGCATCCGGCCACCGAGGCCGAGGCACGCGAGTCAATGGAGCGATCGATGAGATGGGCGGCTCGCAGCCACACGCGTTATCACCGCGACGAGCCCCCGGGCGGGCTCTTCGGGATCGTGCAGGGGGGGATGCATGGGGCGTTGCGGCTGGCATCCCTCGAGGCCCTGCTACGCCTCGACTGGCCAGGCCTGGCGGTGGGCGGCCTGGCGGTGGGCGAGCCGGAGGAGGAGCGGCTGCGCATTCTGGAAACCGTGGTGCCTCATATGCCCGCGGACCGCCCGCGGTACCTCATGGGGGTGGGCCGTCCGGAGGACATCGTTGCGGCGGTCCTGCGCGGCATCGATATGTTCGATTGCGTAATGCCGACGCGCCATGCCCGCAACGGACACCTCTTCACCGGGACGGGCGTCATCAACATCCGCAACCGCGTCCATCAGTCGGACCTGAATCCAATAGACCCGGAGTGCGACTGCTACACCTGCCGGCACTACACGCGGGCCTATCTGCGGCATCTCGACCGCTGCAACGAGATCCTGGGCTGCCGGCTGAACACCATTCACAACCTTGCCTTTTACCTGCGCCTGATGCGCTCGCTCCGACAGGCAATTGCCGCGGGCCGGGCGGCGGCCTTTGCGGCGGCTTTCATAGCGCGGCGGGCGGCGGCGGACGCTGTGGCATAATGCTGCGCTTTTAGGTACCCGCCTTCGGGCGTGCTGGTGAGTGCATGAATTCATTGATTCCCCCGGCTTGGGCACAGGGCGCGGCGCCGTCGAGCAGCGGCCAGTTCGCGCCGCTCCTGGTGATGGTGGTCTTCATCGTCATCTTCTATTTCCTGCTGATGCGGCCGCAGCAGAAGAAGACCAAGGAGCACCAGCAGCTGATCTCGAAGCTTTCCGTTGGCGATGAGGTGGTGACCAATGGCGGCGTCCTCGGGAAGATCACCGAGGTCGGCGACAGCTTCGTCACCCTCGAGGTCGCCGAAGGGGTGCGCATCAAAGTGCAGAAATTCCAGGTGGGTGCCCTGATGCCAAAGGGCACGCTGAAGAGCGCCTGATCCATGCTCGAGTACGCTCGCTGGAAATACGTTCTCATCGTCGTCGTGCTGCTGGTGGCGCTCATCTTCGCGCTGCCGAACGTATTCGGCTCGGCGCCCGCCCTGCAGCTCGCCCACAAGGATCACTCCCCCGTCACGGCGGCGGAGGGTACCTCGATTGCCGACTATCTGCGCCAGCACGCGGTTCATGTACAGAGCGCCTACGTCGACAGCAGCGGCCGCCTGATGGTGCAGTTCGCCGACGTGTCGGACCAGCTTCAGGGTCGCGACGTCGCCGATGCGGAGTATCAGGGGACTTATATCTCGGCCCTGTCGCTCGTCCCGAAGGCGCCGGCGTTCTTTCGGGCGCTCGGACTGAAGCCCATGCCGCTCGGCCTCGACTTGAGCGGCGGCCTGGACCTTCTATACGAGGTGGATATCAACAGCGCCGTGCAGCAGCTGCTGCAGAATTATTCGCAGGATTCGACGCGGGCGCTGGCGGCTGCGAAGCTTTCCGTCCGTAACGTCGCGTTCACCACGACGGGCGGCAGCCCGCTCCAGAACGCGATCGTGATCGCATTCGCGCCTGGCACCGACCTCGACGCCGCACAAAAGGCGCTGACGACGACGCTGCAGGGACTCACGATCACGACGCAGAGCAGCCCGGACGGCCCGCAACTCGTCGCGGCCATGACGCCCGCTCAAGTGAAACAGCGTGAGGACTACGCGATCGAGCAGAGCGTCACCATCCTCAGGAATCGCGTCAACCAGCTCGGTGTATCCGAGCCTATCGTGCAGCGCCAGGGGGTCGATCGGATCGACGTGCAGCTGCCCGGCATCCAGAACGCCGCCGAGGTGAAGAACCTTCTGGGCCAGATCGCGCAGCTCGAGTTTCGTCTGCAGGACGAGACGGCCAACGCGGTCCAGGCGGCGCAGACCGGCGACGTGCCTCTGGGCGACAAGCTCTATCTGCACACTGCGATGGGCTACCCGCTGCTGCTGAAGCGCGAGGTGATCGCCACGGGCGACCAGCTCACGAACGCGAACGCTGACTCGGGTCAGCAGGGACCGGAAGTCAATATCACGCTCGACAGCAAGGCCGGCGACAACATGCTGCGCACCACGCGGCAGAACCTGGGCAAGCACATGGCGGTGGTGCTGATCGAGAAGCACGAGGAGACCTCCACCGTCAACGGCAAGAAAGTCATGCGCGAGGTCACCACCGAGCGGGTCGTCAACGACGCCACCATTCAGGGCGTCTTCAGCGATCGCTTCGATATCACGGGCCTCGGCATGGGCGAGGCGAACGATCTCGCGATCCTGCTGCGCTCGGGCTCGCTGCCGACCGCGAACGTCCTGGTCAGTGAGCAGGTGATCGGGCCCAGCCTCGGGCGGGACAACATCAGGATGGGCATCACCGCCCTCATCATCGGCATGGCGGGCGTGCTCGTCTTCATGGCGATCTACTACAAGGTCTTCGGTCTGGTCGCGGACCTCGTGCTGCTCGCCAACGTGGTGGTGCTGGCGGCACTGCTTTCGATGATGGGCGCCTCGCTGTCGTTGCCGGGCATCGCGGGCATCATCCTCACGGTGGGTATCGCGGTCGATGCCAATGTGCTGATTTACGAGCGCATCCGCGAGGAAGTCCGTAAGGGGGTGTCACCGCAGGCGGCCATCCGGGCGGGGTTCGAGAAGGCCTTTTCCGCCATTGCCGACTCCAACATCACGACGCTGATCGCGGGAGTGGTGCTGTGGGTGTTCGGCACCGGGGCGGTCCGAGGGTTCGCCGTGGTGCTGACTCTCGGCATCTTCACCTCGATGTTTACCTCGCTCATGGGCAGCCGCGCGCTCGTCACCCTCATGTACGGTCGCAAGCGCAAGGTCGCCCGACTGCCCATATAACGACGGCTTCCGGGCCGACTTTCAGGACTCTCTAGTGGAATTCTTCAGTCATCAAACCAACTTCAAGTTCATGGCCACACGGCACGTGTGGTACGGCCTGTCCGCGATCCTCATGGTCGCCTCCATCGTGATGCTCTTCACCCGCGGCCTCAATCTCGCCATCGACTTCACGGGCGGGGTGAGCGCGCAGGCCACCTTTCCGGTGACCGCGGACTTGAGCGCGGTGCGCCAGCAACTCGCCGCCGCCGGCTTCAGCGATGCGCAGGTGCAGAATTTCGGCTCGTCGCGCAATATCGCGATCCGTCTGCCGCCGTCCAAGATGAACCAGGAAGTGCTGCGCGAGCACATCGAGGCGGCGCTCAAGGCCGTCAATCCGGCGGCGACCCTGCAACAGCTCTCGGTGGTGGGTCCGCAGGTCGGCAGTGAGCTCGAGACGAGTGCCGCCTGGGCGCTTACTTTCACGCTGCTCCTGATCGGGATCTTCATCGCCATCCGCTTCCACACCTGGCGACTGTCTCTCGGGGCCATTCTCGCGGTGGTGCACGACCCGATCCTGGTGCTCGGCTGGTTCGCTGCCTCGCAGACGTCGTTCGATCTTGCCGTGGTCGCCGCGGTTCTCGCCGTCATCGGCTACTCGCTGAACGACACGGTGGTGGTGTTCGACAGGATTCGGGAGCGCTTCGAGGGCAATCGCCGGCTACCGCCGGATGTCGTGCTCGATCAGTCGATCAATCAGACACTGTCGCGAACCATCATGACGAAGGTCGTGACCTCGATCGTGGTGGTGGCGCTGCTCATCCTCGGCGGACCCGTGCTCAAGGGCTTCTCGGAAGCGCTGCTCATCGGCATCCTTGCCGGCACGTACTCGTCGATCTACATCTCGAGCGCGGTCGCGTTGGAGTGTGGACTGACGGCCGAGCACATCTTCCCGAGCATCAAGAAGTCCGCCGTCGACTCCATGCCGTAGAGTTGTTATTGGGGTTGAGCGGCGGTGCTCCGCTGCTGGCGCACCTTGCTGTGGTGATAGCCGTAGAATGCGTACACCAGCACCCCGACCAACGTCCAGACCGCAAGGCGTATCCAGGTGCTTTCGGGCAGGGCGTACATCATCAGCAAGCAGATGGCGGCGCCGGCGATGCAGGTGAACCACGGCCAAGGTGCTCTGAAGGGGCGCGGCAGTTCCGGGCGCGTATAGCGTAAGACGAGCACGCCGATACACACCGTAACGAATGCCAGTAGGGTGCCGATCGACACCAACTCACCCAGGATGCCGACCGGGAACAGGCCGCCGACGATCGCGGCACAGGTGGCAGTGACCACCGTACCCGTCGAGGGCGTGCGGAACTTCGGGTGCACGCGACCGAATACCTTCGGCATCAGGCCATCCTGCGCCATGGAGAGGAAGATGCGCGCCTGGGCGATGGTCATCACCAGCATCACCGAGGTCATTCCGGCGATGGCGCCGAGCTTGATCGGCAGACCCAACCAACGCAACGCCGGATAGGCATCGAGAGCAACGGCGAGGGGGGCGGAAACGTTGAGCTTCGTATAGCTCACCATGCCCGTGAGCACCACGGAAACGGCGACGTAGAGAATGGTGCAGATGACCAGGCTCGCCAGAATGCCAATCGGCATGTCGCGCTGCGGGTTCTTGGTCTCCTGCGCGCAGGTGGAGATGGCATCGAACCCAATGTAGGCGAAGAAAATCACGCCCGAGGCGGCGAGCACCCCGCTCCAGCCAAAAACGCCGGAGGTGCCGGTGTTCGGCGGGATGAAGGGATGCCAGTTGGCGTGTTGGATGTAGCCGATACCGAGGAATACGAACAGCAGCACCACGGTGACCTTGATGGCCACGATGACCGAGTTGAAAGCCGAGGACTGTCTGATCCCGACGTAGCAAATGATGCCGAGCGCCGCCACGATCGCGACCGCCGGGACGTTCAGAATCGCTCCCGTGCGTACGATCGAGAAGCCCTGGCCGCCAGTTCCACCCTGGGCGAAGGGCGCGTGCGAGAGCGCGTAAGGCAGGTGGATTCCGAACTGATCGAACAGGCTCAGCACGTAGCCGGACCAACCGACGGAAACGGTTGCGACCGCGAACAGATACTCGAGGATGAGATTCCACCCGATGAACCATGCGATGCCCTCACCGAGGGTCGCGTAGGAGTACGCATACGCACTGCCTGTCACCGGGATCATCGCGGAGAACTCGGCGTAACAGAGGCCTGCGAACGCCGAACCCAAGCCTGCGACGATGAACGAGAGCGCCAGCGCGGGCCCAGCGTGGTTGGCGGCGGCGGTACCGGTCAGAACGAAAATCCCGGTGCCGATGATCCCGCCGATACCGAGAAGGGTGAGCGCCGTGGCCGAGAGCGTGCGGTGCAGTTGCTGCCCCGTCGCGTCGGATTCCTTGATTTCGGCGATCGACTTGGTGACAAAGAGTTGGCTTCGCATGCGCCGGAACTCTACACAAGCCCCTGTGGCAAAGCCAGCAAGCCCGGCGGCGCCGGACGCGCCGGGTGCGTCAGCCGACGCAAATCAAGCGGTGCGTAACGCTTCCGGGACGTGTGGCGCAAAGAGCTCGAGCAGCGCCGCATATACCTTGGGTGTCCCGGCGAGCACGTCCGCGCCCAGGGCATACTCGGCACCGGTAAGTGTGCCGATGTGGCCGCCCGCCTCTTGAATGAGGAGCGTTCCGGCCGCGGTGTCCCAGGGCGAGAGCCCGATCTCCCAGAAGCCATCGATCCTGCCGGCTGCGACATAAGCCAGGTCGAGCGCCGCGGCTCCGGGGCGGCGCACGCCCGCCGTGCTTTGCATAGCTGCTTTCAGCATCTGTAGATACGCGTCGATGTAACCCGTGTTCGAGCGGAACGGGAAGCCGGTGCCGATGAGAGCACCCTCGAGCGTGCGTTGCTTGCTCACCCGAATGCGATGATTCTCGAGGTGCGCGCCGCTGCCGCGCGTCGCGGTGAAGACCTCCTGGCGCATGGGATCGTAGACCACCGCAATCTCGAGTCGGCCCTTCTGCTGGCAGGCGATCGATACCGCGAATGTCGGGAAGCCATGCAGGAAGTTGGTCGTGCCGTCGAGCGGATCGATGATCCAGACGGAGTCGTTCTCGCCGCTGCGGCCGCTCTCCTCGGCGAGCACGGCGTGATCGGGGTAATGCTTGCGGATGATGCCGATGATCTCCTGCTCGGCATTGCGGTCGACCTCGCTGACGAAGTCGTTGCGCCCCTTGGAGGTGATCGTGAGCGATTCCAGCCGGTTGAGGCTGCGGACGATGACTTCGCCGGCGCGGCGCGCGGCGCGGATTGCGATATTGAGAAGCGGATGCACGGCGCGTAGGGTAGCAGATCGCCATGGATACCTCCGACATCCGCATCGTTCTCGTCGAGCCCTCGCATCCCGGCAACATCGGGGCGGTCGCCCGCGCCATGAAGAACATGGGGCTCGAGCGGCTGGTGCTGGTCAATCCGCGGCAGTTTCCGCACAGCGAGGCCATCGCGCGCGCCTCCGGCGCGGACGACGTCCTGGCCAATGCGCGCGTCGTTACGACTGTCGGGCAGGCCGTCGCCGGCTGCGGTTTCATCGTGGCTACGACCTCGCGGCCGCGCGATCAGTATTTCCGTGTGGCGGAAGTGCGGGAAGCGGCGGAACGGGTGCTGTCGGAATCGCGCCGCGGCTCCGCGGCGGTACTCTTCGGATCGGAGCGGGCGGGCCTCTCGAACGCGCAGCTCGAGGCGGCGCACCTGCTGATCCAGATTCCGGCCAGCGAGGCCTATCCGTCGCTCAACCTCGCCATGGCGGTGCAGATCGTCGCCTACGAGCTCTTTCGCGCCCGCGGCGTGCAGATCGATACCGCCCCGGCCGCCGGTCCGCTTGCCGACCCGGTGGAGATGGAGCGGCTGTACGAGCACCTGGCGCGGGTGTTGGAGGAGATCGACTTCCGCGACCGCACCCAGGGCGGCACCCATCTCATGGGGCGGCTGCGACGCGTCTTCCAACGCGCGGCGCTCGATCGTAACGAAGTCAACATCCTGCGCGGCATCCTGACGGCAGTACAGAGCCGCCGGCGGCGGGCGGGCGTCGCCCCGGAGCGGGAGTGAGCCCCGAGCCGATCTATCTCGACTATGCGGCCACGACGCCGGTGGATCCGGCCGTGGCCGCGGCAATGGGTCGCTGTCTCACCGAGCCCGACTGCCTCGGCAATGCCTCATCGGTCACACACGTTTTTGGCCGCCGCGCCGCCGAGCGCATCGAGCGCGCGCGCGTCGAAGTCGCGGCGCTGATCGGTGCGGCCCCCGGGGAGATCGTCTTCACCTCCGGCGCGACGGAATCCAACAACCTGGCCCTCCTTGGCGCGGCGCGCGCCAACGCGCACCGCGGGCGGCACATCGTCAGCTCGCGAATCGAGCACAAGGCGGTGTTGGATCCGCTCAAGCGGCTGGAGAGGGAAGGCTTCGCGGTCACCCTGTTGCTGCCGGACGGCCGCGGAAGAGTCGATCCTGGCGCCGTCGCCGCCGCGCTGCGCCCGGATACGGTGCTGGTGTCGATCATGCTCGTCAACAACGAGATCGGCGCCATCGCGGATATCGCCGCTATCGGCGCGCTCTGCAACGCGCGCGGTGTGCTCCTCCACAGCGACGGCGCGCAGGCGGCCGGCAAGATTCCTCTGGACGTGCATGCGTGGGGGCTCGATTTCGCGTCGATCACGGCACACAAGCTGTACGGTCCCAAGGGCGTCGGGGCCCTCTATGTGCGTCCCGAGGCCCGGGCCCATCTGCAACCGATTCTCTTCGGCGGCGGCCAGGAAAGGGGCCTGCGGCCCGGAACTCTGCCCACCCACCAGATCGCCGGCTTCGGTGTGGCATGCGAGCTCGCCGGCCGTGGGTTGACGGCAGAGCATGCCCGGCTCACCGGCCTGCGGGAGCGGCTATGGCAAGGCCTGGCGATGCTCGAGGGCGTGCACGCGAACGGGGAGGGCACGGCCTGCGTCCCGGGCATTCTCAATGTGTCGTTCGAAGGTGTGGAAGGCGAGAGCCTGGTCGCGGGACTGCGCGAGCTGGCGGTCGCCACCGGATCGGCGTGCAATTCGGCATCCGCCGAGCCCTCATACGTGCTGCGCGCCCTCGGCAGGGATACGCAGGTGGCCCAGAGCTCCTTACGCCTGAGCTTCGGGCGGTTCAGCCTCCCGGAGCACATCGACATTGCCGTGGCTGCTATCCGGCGGGAAGTCACCCGGCTACGGGGGCTCTCGCCGGCCTCGGAGCCATACCGCTCTGGCGGAGGCCCAGATTCATCGAGCGCGAGCCGGACCGATGGCCAGACCGTGGGCGAGGCAGGTGGGCCGGGCCGGGAGGTATGGGTCAGATTCAGGCTTCAAGTCGCGGACGGGGTCGTGAAAAGCGTACTGTTCAAGGCCTACGGCTGTCCCCATACTCTGCAGGTTGTCGCCTGGGTGGCCGAGCGGGTGCGTGGCCGGGGCCGCGCGAATCTCGCTCCGGGGGCGCCGGCCGAGTGGGCCGAGGCGCTCGCCGTACCGGCCGAGAAACTCGGACGCCTGCTGGTGGTCGAAGATGCGCTCGCGGACTGTGCCCGGCACTGGCCCGAGCAGGGGTAAGATCGAGCTCATGACAATTTCTCTGACTGAATCTGCCGCCCATCGGGTCAGGACATTCATTGCCGCCCGCGGGCATGGCATCGGCCTTCGCCTCGCGGTGCGCAAGACCGGATGCTCCGGCTTCGCATACGTCGTGAACTATGCCGACGAAGTCCATGCCGGTGAGCTCGTCTTCGAGGAACACGGGGTCAAAGTCTGCGTCGATCCTGAAAGCCTGCCGCTGATCGATGGCACCATCGTGGACTTCGTCAAGCAGGGGCTCAATGAGGCGTTCCGCTTCCGCAACCCCAACGTCAAGGGTGAATGCGGGTGCGGGGAGAGCTTCAGCGTGTAGCCGCGGGGGCAGCCCAAAGGGTAGACTGTAGGGCTACGTTTCCGACCAGCTATCCCCGAAAGGACCCCCGAATGGCGCTCGAGCGCACCCTGTCCATCGTCAAGCCCGATGGCGTCAGCCGCAACCTGATCGGCGAGGTCTACCGCCGCTTCGAGAAGGCCGGCCTCACCGTCGTAGCCGCCCGCATGCTGCGCCTCTCCGAGCGCGAGGCCGAGGGCTTCTACGCCGTTCATCGCGAGCGCCCGTTCTTCAAGGACCTGGTGCGCTACATGACCTCCGGCCCCGTCGTGGTACAGGTGCTCGAGGGGGAGAACGCCATCGCGCGCAACCGCGAGATCATGGGCGCAACCGATCCAAAGAAGGCAACGGCTGGGACCATCCGCGCCGACCTGGCGCTCAGCATCGAGCAGAACGTCGTCCACGGATCCGACGCGCCGGACACGGCGGCCCATGAGATCGCCTATTTCTTCAGCGCCACGGAGCTGCATCCGCGCGGCTGAGGCCGCGGAGTCCGCCATGACCTCTCCCGACACGACCGTGACGAATCTGCTCGGGCTGCCGCGCCAGGCGCTCGAGGCGTTCGTGGCGGACCTCGGGAGCAAGCCGTTTCGGGCGCGCCAGCTGATGAACTGGGTGTACAAGCGCGGCGAATCCTCGTTCGAGCGCATGACGGACCTGGCCAAGGACTTTCGCGGCCGGCTCGCGGAGCGCGCCTGCGTCGCCACGCCGCAGATCGTCAGCGCGCATCAGTCCGCCGACGGTACACGCAAGTGGGTGCTGCGAGCCGACGCCTCACAGGCATTCGAGATGGTCTTCATCCCGGAGCCGGACCGCGGCACCCTCTGCATCTCCTCGCAGGTCGGATGCGCGCTCGATTGCTCGTTCTGTTCGACCGCGCAGCAGGGCTTCAACCGCAATCTGACCACCGCCGAGATCGTCGGCCAGGTCTGGCTCGCCAATCGCGAGCTCTCAGGCTCGTTGGCGCATGATTCCGCGCGTGAGCGCATAGTGACCAACGTCGTCCTCATGGGCATGGGCGAGCCCCTGGCCAACTTCCGCAATGTCGTGCCGGCGCTCGAGATATTCCTCGATGACTTCGGGTTCGATCTGTCGCGCCGGCGCGTGACCCTCTCGACCTCGGGGCTCGTGCCGCAGATCTACAAGCTCGCGAAGCACAGCAACGTGGCGCTCGCCGTCTCCCTGCACGCGCCCGATGACGAGCTGCGCAACGAGCTCGTGCCGATCAACCGCAAGCATCCGATCGCGGAGCTGCTCGAGGCCTGCTGGCACTACATCGACGAGCAGAACGGTCGCAGCGTGACCTTCGAGTACGTCCTGCTCGCGGGCGTCAACGACTCTCGTGCTCAGGCGCGCGCTGTGGCCAAGCTCCTCGTGGGTCATCCCGCGAAGGTGAACCTCATCCCGTTCAACCCCTTCCCGGGTACCCGCTACCGCCGTTCCGCGCCCGAGGCGGTGCAGGGCTTTCGCGATGAGCTGATTCGGCGCGGGGTGCTGGCCACCGTGCGCCGTACCCGCGGCGATGACATCGATGCCGCCTGCGGCCAGCTCGCCGGGCAGGTGATCGATCGCACCACGGTGCGGCTCGGCAGGCGCGTCTTCGGCCTGGCGGTGCAGGCATGACCGGCCGCGCCGCCCTTGCCATCACCGCCGTGCTGCTCGCTGCCCTGCTCGCCGGCTGCGTCAACCAACAGGCGGAGATGCGGCGCCGTGACGCCGCGATTTACAACACGGAGCTCGGGATCGCCTACATGCGCCGCGGCGATCTGGCCGTCGCGCAGACCAAGCTCGATCGCGCACTGAAGGAAAATCCCGACGATCCGGATGTGCACAGCGCGCGCGCCCTGCTTTTTGCCAGGCTGCAGGATCCCGATCAGGCTGATCGCGAATTCCGCGAGGCGCTGAACCTGGCCCCCAAGAATCCCGACTTTCAGAATAATTACGCGGTCTACCTCTGCAGCGTCGGCCGCGTTGATGAGGGTGTCCAAACCTTCCTGAAGGCGGCGCACAACCCGGAGTACTTGACGCCGGAGCTTGCGTACGACAACGCGGGCGTCTGTCTGCACGCCTCGCACCATGATGTCGAGGCGGCACAGATGTTCGTCGATGCGCTCACCATACGTCCCAACTTCGAGCAGGCCCTGTGGCAGATCGCCGACCTCAATTTCTCGGCAGGTAAGCTGGCCGACGCGCGCCGGGAGATCGACTCCTTCCTCGCCGCCAACCAGGAGACGCCGGACCTGCTGCTGCTCGCGGTCAAGGTGGCGCGCGCCCAGCGAGACGCGCTCGACGCGGAGCTCTACGCGCGCCGCCTGCAGCTCGACTTTCCGAACTCGGCCGAGGCGCGTGAGCTGGCCGATCTCGGTCACAACCCGGGCTGATCGACATGTCGGAAGGCATCGGCGCGCGGCTACGCAGCGCCCGTGAGCGCAGCCGCCTCACTATTCTGCAAGCCGCCGAGCGGTTGCACGTCGACCCCGACATCCTCGAGGCGCTCGAGGCCAATAACTTCGCGGCGCTCGGCGCGCCGGTCTACGTGAAGGGACACCTGCGCCACTATGCGGAGCTGGTGGGCGAGTCGCCGGAGGCCCTGTTCGAGCTCTACTCGCAGGGTGCGCGGATACCGGCGCCGGACCTGACACGCATCCCCAAGCCGGTTGCTGACGATAGCAGCAGGCTCGTGGCGCCCGCGGTGATCGTGGTCATCGGTTTCGCGGTGGCGGGTACCGTGTGGTGGGGCCTCTCTCTGTCTCACCGACACTGGCTCATTGCCGGCGCCGGTCCCGTTCCGATCACCGTTCCCGCGGCAACGCCGGAACAGCCAGAGCAGGCGGACCAGCCGGAGCAGCCCGTGAGCCTGGCGCTGGCGGGTGGCACGGCTTCGCCGGTGGCGCATGCCACGCCGCTGTCTGGTAGAGGCCAGGCGGTCGCCGCCGCGGGGGCTGGGCAGGGTGAGATCGAAGCCATTCTCGTGTACTCCACCGCTAGCTGGACGGAGGTCCACGATGCCACTGGGCGGCGGTTGCTCTATGGCCTGTCCTTTGGGCGGGCGATGCGTCGGGTCGATGGCGTACCGCCGCTAAGCGTTTTGCTGGGAGACGCCAGCGGCGTGACGCTCGAGGTGGATGGCCATGCGGAGTCGTTCTCGCCCTTTGTCCGGGCCGATCACACGGCGTGGTTCCTGATTGCCGCTGACGGACGCGTGCTTGCCGCGCCGCGGAAGAATGGAGGTTGAGTTGACGGAAGAGATCCAGCCGATCCGCGGAATGAACGATGTGCTACCCGCCGAGATAGGCGCCTGGCATCGCTTGGAAGAGTGCGCGCGCGAGATCCTTACCGCCTACGGATACGAGGAAATCCGCGTCCCCATCGTGGAGCACACGGCGCTCTTCAAGCGCGCCATCGGCGAATACACCGACGTCGTCGAAAAGGAGATGTACACCTTCTCGGATCAGGGCGGGGACAGTCTGACCCTGCGCCCTGAGGCGACCGCCGGGGTCATGCGCGCGCTCATCTCGAATGGCATGCTCCGCGGCCAGCGGCACAAGCTCTGGTGCCTCGGCCCGATGTTCCGTCACGAGCGGCCGCAGAAGGGCCGCTACCGGCAGTTCAACCAGATCAACTTGGAGGCGGTCGGCTTCCCCGGTCCCGATGTCGACGCGGAGCTGATTGCCCTCACGGCGCGCCTCTGGCGCCGGCTAGGCATCGATCGGGTACGGCTCGAGATCAACTCCCTGGGGACGCCGGAATCGCGCCGCGTCTACCGGGAGAAGCTGATCGCGCACTTTCGCGCGCATGAGAGTGCGCTCGACGGCGACAGCCGGCGGCGGCTCGAGGGCAACCCCCTGCGGATCCTCGACAGCAAGAATCCCGAGATGCGCGCGATCATCGCGACGGCGCCGCTCCTCACCGATCACCTGGACCCGGAGTCGCGCGAGCACTTCGCTGCGCTGTGCGCCGCGCTGGAGTCCATCGGCATCCCGTATCGCATCAACCCGCGGCTGGTCCGTGGGCTGGATTACTACAGCCGCACGGTGTTCGAGTGGATCACCGACGCACTCGGGGCCCAGGATGCCGTATGCTCCGGCGGCCGTTACGATGGGCTGATTGCCCAGCTCGGCGGCGAGTCGACGCCCGGCGTCGGCTTCGCCATGGGGATGGAGCGGGTCGTGGAGCTGCTCGTGCAGACGGGTCAGGCTCCGGGGGCGCCTGCTGCCGACGTCTACTTGGTGGTCAGCGGTGCCCGAGCGAGCGCGGCCGGCATTGGCCTGGTCGAGCGGCTGCGGGACGAGCTGCCGGCGCGGCGGTTCGACCTCAATCTCGGCGGCGGCAATTTCAAGGCGCAATTTCGCCGCGCCGATCGCAGCGGCGCCGCGCTCGCGGTCATCCTGGGCGATGACGAGCTGGCGCGGGGCGTCGCCGCCGTGAAACCTTTGCGCTACGAGGCGGGTCAGAGCGAATGCCCGCTGCCTGAGCTAGCCGCGGCAATCGAAGCGGCACTGGCCGGCGCTTCGGCGCCGGCGGAATGACGCCTGGAGGAGGGGTGGTGGACGATTATTTACTGAGTGAACGTGAACAGTGGGAAGCGCTCAAGCGCTGGGTGCGAGAGAACGGGCCGGCGGTCGTAGCCGGCATTGCCGTCGCTGCCGCCGGCCTCGGTGGCTATCGCTGGTGGCAGGCCCGCGAGAACAACGTGGATCTCGCGGCCGGTGCGACCTACATCCAGATGGAGAATGCCTTCGCGCAGGGTAACCGCACTCAGGCTTTCATCCTGCTCGGAATCCTGGAGCGTCAGTACGCCTCTTCCCCTTATGCGGATCAGGCAAAGCTGGCTTCCGCCAAGGCGTTCGTGGAGGACGGTGAGCTCCCGAGAGCCGCGGACGAGTTGCAAGACGTGATGCTGCACTCTCATGATTCCATTCTGAGTCTCATCGCGCGACAGAGGCTCGCGCGCGTGCAAATTGCACAGCAACAGCCGTCTGCGGCGATTGCGACGCTGAACGGCGCCAATCCCGGTGCGCTGGCGCCGCAATATGCGGAGGCGCGCGGTGACGCCTACTACGCCATGGGCGATAAGTCGGATGCCCTCGCGCAGTACCGGCTGGCCCGAGCAGGCGATAAGGGCGGCGGCGACACCGATTCGGGGCTCCTCGACCTGAAGATTTCCGACCTCGCCGCCGATGCGGCCTCGCCGGCTGTTCCGCAGAGTGCGGCCGCGACCGCCTCCACCCACCCCCATTGACCATTGCGCGCTGCGCATGAGGGCTCCCTTGCAAACCAACACCCTGCGATCGCTGCGCTGCTGGGCCGCGCTGGCCGCGGCTGCCTGCCTGCTGGTCGCCTGCTCCAAGAACAAGAACCCGGAACAGCCGGCGAAGCTCGCCAAGATCAAGTCGAGCCTGCACGTGGAGCGCATCTGGGATGCCTCGGTCGCTGACCGCGGCGCGAAGAGGCTGCGCCTCGGGCTGGGTCTCGCGGTCGATGGTAATCGCGTATTCGCCTCGGGCTTCCGTGGTGAGGTGGCCGCGTTCGACCTCCAGACCGGACACAGACTCTGGCGTACCAACACGAAGCTGCCGCTGGGAGGCGGACCTGCGGTACGCGGGAACCTCGTCGTCGTCGGCGCGACGGACGGGCACGTGGCCGCGCTGAACGCGGCAGACGGCAAGCCGCTCTGGACCGTGCTCATAAACGGGGCGGTGATCGCCCCGCCGGCCATTTCCGACAATGTCGTGGCGGTACGCGCCGTCGACGGCAGGCTGCGTGGCCTGTCCCCGACCGATGGCCACGAGCTCTGGGAAGCCGAGCAGGACGTGCCATCGCTCTCGCTACGCGGCACTTCGACGCCGATCATCGTCGGCGATCTCATCATCTGTGGCTTCGACAACGGCAAGGTCCTCGCGGTGAACGCTGGCGATGGCTCCCAGGTCTGGCTGGCGACGGTCTCGCAGCCTCATGGGCGCACGGAGATCGAACGCCTTGCTGACGTGGACGGTCCGTTGGAAGTCGCCAACAAGGACATCTATACCGTGGGTTATCACGGGAACGTCACCATGCTTGCGCTCGACAGCGGTCAGGCATGGTGGTCGCACAAGGCATCGAGCTATCGTGGATTGGCGATGGACAAGGATGCGGTCTACATGTCGAGCGCGGATGGGCAGGTGGTTGCCCTCAACCGCAGCAACGGTGCGGTGATCTGGCGCCAGCCCGCGCTGGCCTACCGGGGACTGACGGCCGTCGCGGTGGGCGATGACGCCGTGGTTACCGCCGATTTCCAGGGTTACATTCACTTCCTCGACAAGCACACCGGGGCGTTCATTGCGCGGGTGCGAAGCGGCAAGCTGCGCATCAGCAATCCTCCCGTCGCCGAGGGTAACGAGGTGGTGGTCATCAACGACGACGGCCGCATCAACGCGTACCGGACGTCTCCCGGCAAATAACACCAGCAGCGTCCCATGCTGCCCATCGTTGCTCTCGTAGGTCGGCCCAACGTCGGCAAGTCGACCCTGTTCAACGTGCTGACGGGCACACGTGATGCGATCGTGGCGGACGTGCCGGGGCTCACCCGGGATCGCCAGTACGGCTTCGGCCGCCTGGGACCGGCGCCTTTCGTGGTCATCGATACCGGTGGCCTGGTCGAGAATCCGAAGGGTATCGAGGCTCAGATGCGCGCCCAGACGGAGCGCGCGGTGGCCGAAGCCGATCGGCTCATTCTGCTGGTGGATGGTCGGGCGGGCCTCACGCCCCAGGACGACTTCGTCGCCCGCGAGATCCGCAAGTCCGGCAAACCGACGACGCTTGCCGTCAATAAGTCGGAAGGCTTGGATCTAGACGTCGCGGCGGCGGATTTCCATGCTCTCGGTCTCGGGGAGCCGGTCGGCATCTCGGCGAGTCACGGGCAGGGATGCGAGGATCTGATGGCTCAGGCGCTCGCGGGACTGGAGCCGCGGTCGGAGGACGAGACGGCGGATCCCGCCGCCGAGGGAGTGCGCATTGCCATCATCGGCCGCCCCAATGTCGGCAAGTCGACACTCGTCAATCGCCTGATCGGCGAGGAGCGGGTCATTGCGAGCGAACAGCCTGGCACTACCCGTGACAGCATCCTGGTGCCGTTCGAGCGCGATGGAAGGAAGTTTCAACTCATCGATACGGCTGGCATGCGTCGCCGCGCCAGGGTCGAGGATGTGGTTGAGCGGGCGAGCGTCGCGAAGACGCTGCAGGCGATCGATGAGGCCCACGTTGTGATCCTCGTCGCCGATGCGCATGACACAGTCACGGAGCAGGACGCGAGTGTGCTCGGCGTCGCCCTGCAGCGGGGCCGGGCGCTCATCATCGCCATCAACAAGTGGGACGGGATTCCGCCGGAGCAGCGCGAGGAAATTCATCGGCAACTGGCGCTGAGGCTCGATTTCGTGCCGTTTGCGCCGCTGCACTTCATCTCGGCACGGCATGGCACGGGAGTCGGAGAGCTCATGCAGTCGGCCGTACGCGCCTATGAAGCGGCCATGCGCGAGATGCCGACCAGAGAGCTGACACGCGCGCTGGAGCATGCGCTGACGGCACACCAGCCGCCGCTAGTGCACGGCAGGCGGATCAAGCTGCGCTACGCTCATCAAGGCGGCAGGAACCCGCCGCGAATCATCATCCATGGCAATCAGACTTCGTCCGTTCCGGACGCCTTCACGCGATACCTGGTAAACGTGTTTCGCAAGACGTTCGACCTTTTCGCGACGCCCGTCGTCATCGAGTACCGTACGGATGGAAATCCGTACGACAGGGCCCGAAGAACGCGCCGCGGACCGCGACCCAGGGCGCGCTGATCCTACTGTCCGCCGGCGCCGGTGGTGCCGGTTTCCGGGCCTAGAGTCGCGGGCGGCTTGGTGCGCTGCAGCACGCCCAGGTAGAAGAGCACGTAATAGCCGACGACCGCGCCGAAGGCGGCAGCCAGGAACGGGTTGTGTTGGTATATGGTAGCGAGGCTTTGCCCAGCGGCCGCGGGCGGGGTCACGCCGTTGTATACGCCGAGGAACCGATACAGGACTCGCCCTATGAAGAGCGCGGATATCACGAGCCCGATATAGGCGTGCGGAGTGTAGAAGCGTCCTTGGGGCGTGATTTCGAACTTCGTGTATTTGAGGCCGACGTAAGCGAGTGCTGCGCCGCAGACGATGCCCGCCGCCAGGATACCCAGGACATCGACATCGCGCGCAATCGCGCCAGCGAAGAGAACAGTGACCAGCGTCAGGATACCGATCCTGAACCACATGCGCTTATCCTGGACGCGTTGGCGACCGAACGAGCGCCGCATGCGCCGATAAAGACCCCACACGATGAGGGCGGCGATGAGATAAGGCGTGATGAGTCGTGAATCCATTGTTACCTCGGTCCGAAGGGGACGAGCATCGGGACTCTGCTGCGATAGCCGTCGTACGCGCCCGGGTCGAGCTCCTTACGCAGCCACTGCTCTTCGAGTCTCGCCTTCATCCAAAGCCCAAGCGTGATCAGGAGCGCGCCGAGAACGCCGAGTATCGTACCCTTCGCGGCGGCGGTCGCATAGACAGCCAGCAGAATCCCGGTGTAGATGGGGTGCCGCACGATCCCGTAGGGGCCCGAGTCGACGACGCGATGGTCGGCCTTGCGTGTGATCCAACCGCTCCACAGCGCTCCCAAGTGGATGCGCGCCCACCAGGTGAAGGCGAAGCCAAGAGCGATGAGGGCTGTGCAGAGCCACGCCTCATCGAGCGTAACGAGCCAGAGTCGCAGCGGTCCGTGATAACCATGCGCGCGCGGAAAGAAAACGATCGCACCGGCGATGAGCACGAGGCGATAGGCCAGCTCGCCTTTCATTCCAACACTGCGCTCCGCCGGTGCGCTCCAGCCGGCGGCGAGCAACCAGGACGCGCCAAAACCCACCCATAGCAGCGGAATCACCAGTCCGGGCCCGAATCGGAACATTTCGCTCTCCGTTAGGTTTCTTCGTCGGTCGCGGTCTCGCCCCAACTTGCCATTGCCGTGAGTGCCGCAAGCGCGATGCGCGTGTGCTCGACGCACTCCGCTCCGACCTTCGCGAGCAACTCCGCGTCCACGCGCTCCCGTGCCGCTGTCTGGGTCGCGGCGGCTGCCCGGCCGCGATCAGTCAGGGTCACGATGAGCCGCCGGCGGTCCTGCTCGTCGACGGTGCGCGCCAGATAGCCGCGATTGACCAGCGTGTCGACGAGCTGTCCCGCGCCCTGCTTCGAAATGCGCAGATCGCGGATCAGGGAGGCGAGGGGAACGTCGCCCGCGCCGAGCGCCAGGCCACCGATGACATAGAGGCCGTTCTTGGGAATATCGTCGTAGCCGGCATCTTCGAGCGCGCACCGCATGGCCGAGCCATAGGCGTTGCGGGAATGCCGGAGGAGTGCCGGTAAGGGGATGGCAGCGAAATAGGGGGCCGGGTCGGGCATGCGATGAGCCTAGCGGGCGAGGTGCAGATAGTCAATATCTGGTACTATACTGATTATTGACTTTATAGAGATTTCATATATTTGCTTAAAAGTGCTAATTTGATAAACTATATGTGATATGTCCAAGAACACTCCAGCAATAACGACTCTTCCCCCTGCAGCCGCGCAGGCGCTTCGCGGCCTGGGCGAGAATCTGGCGATCGCCCGATTGAGGCGCCGTGAATCCCAGCGGGAATGGGCAGGCCGCCTCGGATGCTCGATCCCGACGCTGATTCGACTCGAGCGGGGCGACCCTGCCGTCGGGGTCGGACTCTATGCAACAGCGCTCTGGATGATCGGAAGAGCGGCCGGCTTGCCAGAGCTCGCAGCGCCCGCGAGCGATCGCGGAGCGCTAGAGGGAGATGTTCGCGAAGCGCTCGAGCGGCGTGCCTCCCGCTCCGCCGCCTCGGCACGGGCACGGCTTGCGCGAGGAGGGCCGGAGAATACGCGCGAGTGAACGCTTCGATCGCGGCCGAGCCGAGCACTTCCGGTTATCGCCCAGTCGATCGGCTGTACCTGTGGTCGCTGCTCGAGCCCACACGGCCCGTCGCTGTCGGCGAAATCAACTTGATACGCTCCAATCAAGGCGTCTCGCTCAGATATTTCGCGCGCTGGATCGAGCGCGGCTTCGAGCTCAGTGAAGATCTGCCTCTCATCGATCAGCAGTTTCTGCCTGTCGAGAGGAATACGGCCGTGGGCGCGGTGGACGATGCGCGGCCCGATCGTTGGGGCGAGCGCGTCATCCGATTCATTGACAAACCTCCACGCCTGTCGCTCCTCGAGTACCTGTATTTCGCCGGCGACGATCGTTTCGGAGCGCTTGGAGTCTCGACCTCACCCGATGAATACCGACCGCGCCGCCTCGGGCCACTGCCAACACTGCAGGAAGCTGACCAAGTCCACGAGCTCATCCGTAAAGTCCAGGACAACGAGCCGATTCCGTCCGACCTCAAGAGACTCGTATCGCCCGGCGCTACCATGGGCGGCGCGCGGCCCAAGGGCTTGCTCAGTTTCGGCGGGGAGCAGTGGCTCATTAAGTTCTCGGATGGTGAGCCCGCGGACACGCCGCTGATCGAGCATGCCACAATGACTTTGGCACGAGAGGCGCGGATACGCACAGCTTCCACGATGGCGGTGCGGCTGACTGCAGGGCACGCTGTCGCGATCAAGCGTTTCGATCGCGCGGGTGCTGGTCGGCGGCACTGTCTCTCGGCGGCCGTGGCGCTCCGCGCGGCTGCTGAGCAATTCGGCTATCCGGAGCTCGCGCAGCTGCTGCGGCGCAAGGGTGTCGCGCACGGCAACAGGTATTCGCAAGACATGCAGGAGCTCTTTCGCCGGATGATCTTCAACATCCTCATCGATAACACGGATGATCACGAGAAAAACCACGCCCTCGTCGTGTCTGAGCGGGGGCAATACGAGCTAGCTCCCGCGTTCGATGTGCTTCCGTCCGCGCAGGCCCTGGGGTTCCAGCAGATGCGCGTCGGCGAGCAGGCTGCCGACTCCACCCTCGCCAATGCGCTGTCCATGGCGTCCCTGTTCGCGCTAAAGCGCGACGAGGCCGTGCGGGATGCCCGTGCGGTCGCGCAGGTCGTGAGTGGATGGAAGGAGCACTTTGCGGCCTGCGGGGTCGCGCCTGCGGATATTGAGCTGTACGCCGAGCAGATCGACCGACCTTTCCTACGGGAACAGCGCGAACAGGCGATCGCGGAGGGCCGCCCATGCTGATTCGGCTGCTGCGCGAGCATCTGCGGCCTTACGCGCGCGGGTTGCTGGGCGTCGCCGTGTTCCAGCTGCTCTCGACCATTGCATTGCTCTATCTGCCGACCTTCAACGCCGACATCATCGATCTCGGCGTCGTGAAGGGGGACACGGGCTACATCCTGCGGACCGGCGGTTGGATGCTGCTCATGACCCTGGGTCAGATCGCCTTCTCCGTCGCCGCCGCCTATTTCGGCGCGCGCACCTCCATGGGCTTTGGGCGGGATTTGCGCGCCACCCTGTTTCGCCGCGTCATGGGATTCTCCGGGCGCGAAGTGGCGAAGTTCGGGGCGCCCTCGCTCATCACCCGAACCACCAATGATGTGCAGCAGGTGCAGATGCTGGTGGCCGTCAGCAGCACCACCCTGATCTCGGCGCCCATCATGGGTGTCGGTGCCATCATCATGGCGCTGCGCGAGGATCCGGGGCTCTCCTGGCTGTTGGGAATCAGCGTACCGATCCTGGCGATCGTCATCGGGATCGTGGCTGTCAAGATGGTGCCGCAGTTTCGGCGCATGCAGAAGCTCGTCGATGTCGTCAACCGGATCCTGCGGGAACAGATCGGTGGCATGCGCGTGGTGCGGGCGTTCGTGCGCGAGCCGGCCGAGATCCTGAGGTTCGACCGAGCCAACGCCGATCTGATGGATACCGCATTGCGGGCCGGGCGGCTGATGGTGCTGCTGTTTCCGGCCATCGTGATCATCCTCAACGTCTCCAGCGTCGCGGTGCTGTGGTTCGGTGCCGAGAGGATCGGCGCCGGACAGTCGCAGATCGGGGACCTCACGGCCTTTCTGGTCTACCTCGCCCAGATCCTGCTCGCGGTCATGATGGCGACCTTCATGCTGATGATGATTCCGCGCGCTGCCGTATCAGCCGAGCGGATCGCCGAGGTCATGGGGACCGCATCGTCGGTGGCGCCGCCGGCCCAGGCCGTCAGCTCCGTGCCGTCGCGCGCGCAGCTCGAGTTTCGAGGAGTGAAGTTCCAGTATCCGGGCGCCGCCGATGCGGTGCTCCATGACGTCTCCTTCCGTGTCGCGGAGGGCCAGACGTTCGCGATCACCGGCAGCACCGGGGCGGGCAAGACCACGCTCGTGTCGCTGATCCCGCGGCTGTTCGATGTCAGCGAAGGCGCGGTTCTGGTCGACGGAGTCGATGTGCGCGCGCTCGATCCCGATCTTCTCTGGAGTCGCATCGGACTCGTCCCGCAGCGGGCTTACCTCTTCTCCGGCACGGTGGCGAGCAATCTTCACCACGGTAATCCCGAGGCGACCGAGGAGCAGATGTGGCAGGCGCTCGAGCTCGCTCAGGCGAAGGACTTCGTCGCGGCGATGACGGGCGGGCTCGAGGCGCCCATCGCCCAAGGCGGAACCAACGTCTCGGGCGGCCAGCGCCAACGCCTGGCAATCGCCCGTGCGCTGGTGCGCGACCCCGAGATCTATCTCTTCGACGAGTCCTTCTCGGCTCTCGACTTCGGTACCGAGGCGCGGCTGCGCGCGGCGCTGCGCCCCATAACCCGGCACGCGGCGGTGATCATCGTCGCGCAGCGCGTTTCCACCATCATGGATGCGGATCAGATCGCGGTGCTCGACGGCGGCACGCTGATTGCCGTCGGTCGTCACGCTGAATTGCTGCGGCAGTGCCCGACGTACGCGGAAATCGTCGCCTCACAGCTTTCACCGGAGGAGGCGGCATGAGCGGCGCCCGACGCGATCCGCTGCCGGGAAGGCTCCCCGCCGCCGGTCAATCCACGGGGCGCGGACCTCCCTGGATGAGCCTCGGTACGCCTGGCGAGAAGGCGACGACCTTCTGGCCGTCGGCGCGCCGGCTGTTAGCCCGACTGAAACCGCATCGTACAGCGCTCATCATGACGGTCGGGTTTTCCTTGGCGAGCGTGGCTCTGTCGGTGATCGGACCGATGCTCATCGGCCGCGCCACTGACATTATCTTTTCCGGCGTCGTCGGCGAACACCTCGCTGCCGGCCAGTCGAAACAACAGGTGGTGGCGGCAGAGCGACAGGCAGGCCACGGTCATCTGGCGGCGATGTTTTCCCGCATGGATCTGGTGCCGGGCGCGGGCATCGATTTCAAGGCGCTCCGCATGACGCTGCTCGAGACGATCGCTGTCTACCTGGCTTCCGCTGTGTTCCTCTGGGTCCAGGGATACCTGCTGAATGACGTCGTGCAAGTAGTCGTCCGCAGGCTCCGCGCCGATGTAGAGGAGAAGATCCATCGCCTGCCGCTGCGCTACTTCGATCGGCAGACGCGCGGAGAGCTACTCAGCCGCGTCACCAACGATATCGGCAACATCTCCCAGAGCCTGCAACAGTCCGTGAGCCAGCTGCTCACCTCATTACTCACGGTGATCGGCGTCGTGGTGATGATGTTCGTCATCTCGCCACTTCTGGCGCTGATCGCGCTCGTGACCATCCCGCTGGCATTGCTTCTCACCCGGGCGATCTCGAAGCGCTCACAGCGTCACTTCATCGCGCAGTGGGCGCGGACCGGGGATCTCAACAGTCAGATAGAGGAGGCGTTCACCGGACACGAGCTCGTCAAGGTCTTCGGCCGTCACCGCGAGGTGTCGCGGCGCTTCGACGCCAAGAACGAGCAACTGCTCGAAGCCGGTTTCGCCGCGCAGTTCATCTCGGGCCTCATCATGCCCGCGGTGATGTTCATCGGCAGCGTCAACTACGTGCTGATCGCGGTCATCGGCGGCCTGCGTGTCACGACCGGTGGTATGACGCTTGGCGCCGTGCAGGCGTTCATTCAATACTCGCGCGCGTTCAACCGCCCACTGACGCAAGTCGCATCGATGGCCGGGACGATGCAGTCCGGAGTCGCTTCGGCGGAGCGGGTGTTCGATCTCCTCGATGAGCGCGAGCTGCGACCCGAGCCCGAGGCGCCCGCGGTGGCGGCGGCAGTGGCGGGACGCGTTGAATTCCAGCATGTGTCTTTCCGCTACGAGCCGGACAAGCCTCTGATAGAGGATCTGTCGCTGGTCGCCGAGCCCGGTCATACGGTCGCGATCGTGGGCCCCACGGGGGCCGGCAAGACGACGCTGGTCAACCTCATCCTGCGCTTCTACGAGCTCGATCAGGGCCGGATCACCCTCGACGGCGTCGACATTGCGACCCTGCGGCGCGACCAGCTGCGGTCGCGGATCGGCATGGTGCTGCAGGACGCATGGCTCTTCAACGGCACCATCCGGGACAACATCCGCTACGGGCGGCCTGAGGCTACCGATGAGGAGGTCATCGAGGCCGCCAGGGCGACCTCCGTCGATCGGCTCGTGCGCGGGTTGCCGGAGGGCTACGACACTGTGATCGACGAAGAGTCGAGCAACATCAGCGCCGGCCAGAAGCAGTTGATCACTATCGCGCGTGCGTTTCTCACCCGTCCGGCGCTGCTGATCCTCGACGAGGCGACGAGCTCTGTCGATACCAGGACCGAGACGCTGGTGCAGCACGCCATGGCGGCTCTGCGCACGAAGCGGACCAGCTTCGTCATCGCGCATCGGCTGTCGACCATTCGCGACGCCGATCTCATTCTGGTGATGCGTGATGGACGCATCGTCGAGCAGGGCACGCACGCTACACTGCTGGCCCGCGAAGGGGCGTACCACGCCCTGTATGACGCGCAATTCGGTGGCGCCGAGATCGAAGGCGATGGGCTGGGCCAGCCGAGCTCGCGGCGCGCGGCGAGCTGAAGGAGAAGCTCGCCACAATCCTCGAGTCCGGGCTTGCGGGCCGGCACCCGGAGCGAATAGTCTGAAGCACCCCATGAACGCCCCCGCGCTGCCCAACCGCCTGAGCGGGTTCTTCCTGTATTTTGCCCGGCAATTCCGCTGGGGCTGCCTGGGGTTGCTGGTGTTTCCGGTGCTGGGGCGCGGGGTATTCGCCTCGATCGCCTTGGCGACCAGGCAGCTGACCGACACGGTGCTCAACCTGCACGGGTCGCTGCATGATGCCGGCCGAGCGTTGACGGGGCCATTCGTGCTCTTCGCCGCGCTGGTGGCGGCGCGCTTCCTCTGCGACGCGGCCACGTGGTTCTGCTCCTACCACACGCGCTCGCCGATGTTGATCCGCATCAAGGAGGAGGTGTTCGCTTACGCGCAACGCCTGTCGCCCGCCTACTTCGAAAGCACGCTCTCGGGCAAGATCGCGCATCGCGCCGTCATGCTGCCTGACCAGATGTTGATGCTGTTCGACATGACGGTGTTCGACTTCGTTCCGGGCGCGATGTTCTTCGTCTTCGTCGCGGCATGTTTCTACTTGGCCAGCCCGGCGTTCTGTGCCGCGGCCGGGATCGGTATCGCCGTCTATTTCACCGGTAGCCTCCTTCTGGGTCGCGAATGCGCCAGGCGCGCGGCCGCCAACAATGAGACGCGCGCGGGCGTCACCGGCCGGATCGTCGACGTCATCACCAACGTCCGCAACGTCTTCCAGTTCGCGAATCAGAGTGTCGAGGACCGCGAGCTCACGAAATATACCGGTGAGGAGCGGGAGCGGCGCATGGCGCTCTATCGCTCGGTGGTGCGCCTGCGATGTTCGCAATACACCCTCGACATCCTCATGTGGATCGGTTTCGTGGGGAGTGCGCTCTACGGATGGGTGCACGGCCGCATGACCGCGGGCGACTTCTTCATGGTGACGACACTCACCGGCTCGCTGCTGCAGACGGCTTACACGCTGGGCCAGCGTATTCCGGATTTCTACGATCAGCTCGGCTCGGCGGTCGAGAGCATCGACACACTGATCGTACCGGCGACGGTCCGGGACGATCCCGGGGCGGGGACGCTGGCGGTCACGAGCGGCGCCATTCACTTCGAGCGCATCGCCTTCGCCTACGAGCCGCGGGGGCGTGGACGCGGCTCGCGCAACATCGTCCATGATTTCGAGCTGTACATCCCGGCCGGACAGCGCGTCGGACTCGTTGGCCCGAGTGGGGCCGGAAAGACCACGCTGATGGGATTGCTGATGCGCATGCACGACGTGACGGGCGGCGCGATCCGGATCGACGGAACTGACATCCGTACCGTGACCCAGGAAAGTCTGCGCGGCGCCATCGGCCTCATCCCGCAGGATACGAACCTTTTCCATCGCAGCCTGCTCGAGAACATCCGCTATGGGCGGCCGGACGCACCCGATGAGGACGTGATCGAAGCCGCGAAGCGGGCGCATGCGCACGAGTTCATCGTCGAGCTCGAGCACGGCTATGACACGCTGGTCGGCGAGCGCGGCATCAAGATCTCCGGCGGCCAGCGACAGCGGATCGCGATTGCACGCGCGATTCTGCGTGATGCGCCCATCCTGCTGCTCGATGAGGCGACGAGCGCGCTCGACAGCCACAGCGAGCAGAAGATTCAGGAGGCCATGAAGGAGGCGATGGCCGGCAAGACGGTGATCGCCATCGCCCACCGTCTGAGCACGGTGATGGACATGGATCGCCTCATCGTCCTCGACCGCGGTGTGATCGTCGCGGACGGGTCGCATACGGAACTCCTGCTCCAGGGCGGACTCTACGCCGAGCTCTGGCGCAAGCAGTCGGGCGGATTCAATCCGGTCGCGCGGGCTGAGGAGACTGACATCGGCACGGCCGCGCCCAGTCCCCGGCCCGCTCCCGACCACGATGAGGTCGGAGCGATCCGCGCCCAAGGCTGAAGCGCCGGGTGCTCACACCGACTTGACCTCGCCTCCGTCCATGCGCAGCTGGGAGCCGGTCAGCCATTTGGCGGCCGGCGACACCAGGAAGGCCATCAACTCCGCGATTTCCTCCGGCTCGCCATAGCGGGCGATACCGGCCTCTTGCGGGAATTTGGCGGTAGCCTCCTCCACTGTCATGTGGTGCAGCGGTGCCCAGTGCTGCAGATACGAGCGGCGGCGGCCGGTCATCACCGCGCCGGGCAGCACGCTGTTGACCTGCACGCCATCGCTGATGCCGCGATCGGAGAAGGCCTTCGCCAGGGCAACGATGGCGGCATTGATCGTGCCAACCGCCGCATAGGGTGCTTTGGGGAAGATAGCCGAGTTGCCCGACATCAACACCACGGAGCCCTTGGCGGCCTTGAGGGCGGTCCACGCCGCGATGGTCAGGCGCCGCGCACCGTGCAGCTTGAGCGCCAGGCCGCTTTCCCACTGCTCGTCCGTCATCTCGAAGAGGTCGATCTGCGGTACTGCGCCGGAGATGTTGAGCAGGGCGTCGATGCGGCCGAATGCTTCCAGGGTCTGATCGACCACTTTCCGCGCCGCCTCAGGCTGCGACAAGTCGCTGTCGATGATGAGTGGCTGAGCGCCAGCGGCTCTCACGGCCTCCGCCGTCTGCTCCAGATTGGGGCGACTGCGCGCGACCAGGGTCAGCGCCGAGAAGTCGCGCGCCAGGCGGATAGCGGTCGCTTGACCGATGCCCTGGCTGGCTCCCGTAACGATGGCGACTGACTTCATCATCTCGATGACTCCTCGGTTGCCGGCTCAGCGGACCAGGAATTCGCGCATTGCCGCCGCGATCTCGGCGGCATGCGTCTCCAGCGCGAAATGACCGGTATCGAGGAATCGTACCACCGCACCGGGAATGTCGCGTTTGAACGCCTCGGCGCCTGGCGGCAGGAAGAACGGATCGTTCTTGCCCCAGATCGCCAGCAAAGGCGGCTTGTGAGTCCTGAAATACTTCTGAAACGTGGGGTAGAGCGCGACGTTGCTGCCGTAATCACCAAACAGGTCGAGCTGCACCTCGTCGGCTCCGGGCCGGGTCAGGTAGAAATTGTCGAGCGAGTAGCCGTCCGGTGAAACGGTTGCCGTGTCGGAAACGCCGTGCGTGTATTGCCAGATCGTGGCTTCAGGCTTGAGGAAGGCCCGAAGCGCATCGCGGTTGGCGGGCGATGCATCCTGCCAATACGCTCGGATCGGATTCCAGCCCTCGCTCAGCCCCTCCTCGTAGGCGTTGCCGTTCTGCGAGATGAGCGCGGTCACCCGCTCCGGGTGTTTCAGCGCGAGACGAAAGCCCGTCGGAGCGCCGTAATCGAAGACATAGAGAGCGAAGCGGTCGAAGCCGACGATCTCCGTGAACCGGCTGATCGTGTTCGCGATCTTCTCAAAGGTGTAGCCGCGTCCCGGCATGTCCGACCGACCGAAGCCGGGTAGATCGGGAGCAATCATGTGGAAGCGATCGGCGAGCAGAGGGATGAGATCGCGAAACATGTGGCTCGCGCTCGGAAAACCGTGTAGCAGCAGGAGCTTCGGTGCATTAGCCGGGCCTGCCTCACGATAGAAGATCTTGAAGCCGTCGACGTCAGCCGTTCGATAGTGGAGGTTCGTCATGGGTCTCTCCTCGTAGATTCGCGTCGCTTGATGTGATGTCAGGGAACTGTGATCGCCCCGATCGCCTCGCGGATGATGTCCACGACGACGGCGGGCGCAGTCACCAGAGGGGTGTGATCGACAGCATGGGAATGCACGCGAGCCTCCATTCGCTCAGCCATGAAACGCTGCGTCTCGTGAACGATCATGCGGTCCTGCTCCGCCACGAGAAACCAACTCGGTCGCTCCTTCCAGAGCGGTCGCTCCATGCGCACGGTGATGCACGCGGGCGAGATGGGTCGCTGAACCGCGGCGAGCACGGCATGCTGCTCGCGGGACGCGTTTGGGGCGAAGGCCGTCGCAAAGGCGCTGTCGGGAAGATGGATCAGCCCGTGGCTGTCAGGGGCCAGCTGGGGCGCTTGCGGGTGCGGTTGTGCGCGATAGAACACATCCGCGACGGTCTCATCCTCGTCCGGGGCGAGCGCCGCCACGTAGACGAGCGCCTGCACTCTCTCGTTGCGCATCGCGCCAATGACAGCACCGGCGTAGGCGTGGCCCGCCATCACGACGGGTCCCGGCACGCGCTCCAGCGTCCGGCTGAGCGCAGCGACATCATCGGCGAATGAGGTCAGCGGTAGCGGCGCGGCGACGACCCTGGTGCCCCGGGCCGCCAGCGGACCGATCACCTTGGCCCAGCTCGAGCCGTCCGCCCAGGCGCCATGGACGAGTACGACGCTGGTGTCATTCGCGGGCATCGCGTGCTTTCCTGTCTTTCGGAGCAGTAACCTTATAAATAGCATTAATATGGTTACTCAAGCCGGCGTAACTTGTCAAGGAGGTTTTCATTGGTTATTAATGCGCCACATCAGGGCGGGAAACACCCGGCCGCGAATCGGAAAACAGATGGGTCCGCACGGTCCCGCGATTTTCATCGGCGATGCACCGGGACTGGACTTCCTGAATTCGGTGGCGACGCCGGACGATACGACCATCGATTGGATCGATGACGGCGAGGGATTGCTGAGCTGGCTGGAGCAGGCGCGCCTCGTGCCTGCCGATGTACTCCAGAAAATTCGGCAGCAACCTGTTCGGGGCGAGCTCGACACCATCGCAGCCGAGGCCCGGAGGCTGCGTGAATGGTTCAGAGGCTTCGTGCTGCGGCACAAAGGCCGACCTCTCGCATTGCTGGATCTTGCCGGGCTGCAGCCGTTGAACCAACTGCTCGGCAAGGACGAAGCCTACTACCGTCTGGTCCTGCAGCCCAGTGGCAGACCCGCCGCGCTCGAGCTGCAGGCCATGCGCCACTGGCGCTCGCCCGAGGTGTTACTCCTGCCGATAGCCGAAACGCTCGCGCGCCTGCTCTGCAACGAGGACTTCTCGAATCTGAGGGCCTGTGAGGGGCCCGCGTGCACCTTGCTCTTCGCCGACCACACCCGCGGTCACGTGCGGCGTTGGTGCAGTATGGCCATCTGCGGCAACCGGGCGAAGCAGGCGGCGCATCGGCAGCGAGTCAAGTCGGGCCAACACGGGAGACCGCGTAGCGAGGCAGAAGATTGACCCCATCATCGTGCTACAGGTCGTCGTCAAGATAGGGGCCATTAGGTACGCCAATGGCTCGCCGACCGCTGAGCAGGTCACGACCCCGAAACGCACCCCGTGAATGTCCGATTCGAACAAGCGAAATGCTGCCTATTTCTTCGGCAGAAACTCAAACAGCTCCGCCACGGCCTTGCGAATCGGCTTCAAGTCGACGTCGGGCGAAATAATGTCGTCGCCGAAGCGCTTGACCAGCGGGTCCACTCCGAAAAGAGCCCGCTGGAAGCGCGGATAGAGCACTTGGCCGAGTAGCCTCTGCGCCGCATCGGTACTGGCCCGGCCCGACAGCTCAAATGATTTCTTCAGGTAGGCGCTCAGACGGGAGTGCACCTGCGTGAACAGCACATCGAAGTACTGCACCGCCCCTTCTGGAAATCTTGCGGTCTCCGCTATGTTCACACGGCTCATCTGGATCGAGCGGTGATAAAGCAAGATTTCCAGATACCGACCGCAGAAGATCACCAGGGCCTCTAACGGCTCCTCTGAGTATTCGCCGGGCGTCTTCAATCGGCTGAACATCTGTCCCCGCACGAGTTCGATCACCGCAAGGAATAGCTTTTCCTTGCTTTCGAAGTGAGCGTACAGGGATCGCTTTGAGGTTTCCGCTCGGCTGGCCACGACGTCCATCGACGCCCGTTCGAATCCCATTTCCAGGAAAACGTCCTTGGCTATCTCAAGGACGTGCTCACGGAGTTTGTTGCCTCGTCTGCTCATGCGGCTATTGTCCCTCATTCTCCAACTATTTGACATGAAGTAAACGGTACAGTAGAGTTTACTTTGGATTAATCGAGGAGTAAACCACCATGATCGTCGTTACTACGCCAACAGGGGACATCGGCTCGAAGCTCGTCAAAAGCCTTCTCGCCGCCAAGGAGTCCGTGCGGGTCATCGCGCGTGACCCGGCCAGGATCGCCCCCGAGATGCGAGATCAGGTGGAGATTGTCCAGGGCTCCACCGATGACGAAGCAGTGTGGATGCGTGCGCTGGAGGGAGCGGAGAGTGTCTTCCTGGTGGTGCCGCCTGACTTCGCCACGAACAATATCAACGAGCACTACCTGCGGTTCACCCGCCCGGCGTGCAAAGCCATGACCAGCCGCGGCGTGAAACGCATTGTTTCGGTTTCTGGCCTCGGCCGTGGCATACAGGTCAATGCCGGTCTGGTTACAGCAGCGTTTGTGAAGGACGCGGAGATCGAGCGCAGGGGGGTGGATTTTCGCGCCTTGTGGTGTCCTGGATTCATGGAAAACCTGCTCAGGCAGGTTCCCAGGCTCACGGAGCAGGGTTTGTTCTCCGGCCCCGGCCGTCCGGACGTGAAAGCCCCTCAGGTATCAACTCGCGACATCGCCGCCAGCGCTGCCAAGCTGCTCCTCGATCGGTCGTGGACCGGTCGGGGTGGTCTTGCCGTCTTAGGTCCGGAGGATCTATCCATCAACGATATGGCGGCGATCATGACTGAGGTGCTCGGCAAGCCCATACGCAACCAAACGGTCCCCGCAGAGGCTTATAAAGCGCAACTGATGGCGCGCGGTGCCAGCGAGGCGTTTGCGCAGGGTCTGGTGGAAATGTACGCCGCCAAGGACAACGGACTGGACAACCACGAATCGCGAACGGCTGAAAACACCACTCCGACCACTTTCCGACAGTGGTGCAACGAAGTATTGAAGCCGGCAGTCTGCAGCTGATCCAAAGGCAGGTTCTGGGCGATTTTGCATCTGAACAGCCGGTAACAGCGGCAATTGCAGACATCGTAGGCGCTCCCAGGGCCAATGGTCCAACCGCCTTCCCGTCACGACGCGCCCTACGACGCGCCGAGCTACACAAGATCATCCCGCTGTCGAATACAACCATTTACGAGATGGAGCAACGGGGAGAGTTTCCCAAACGTTTCTATTTGACTCCGCGCTGCGTTGTTTGGGATTCGGATGAAGTTTATGCATGGCTAGACGCACGCAAACAGGCAGAGCAACAGACCAAGATCGGACGCGATGGATCGCGATAGATGGCGAAAGTTACTCCCACTCAATAATCTCCTAGCGTCTCAAACTATTGACGGAGAAAGCATATTTTGGAGGTCATATCCAAAGGTCCGTCAGGAAGTACGAAAAGATGCGCCGCTTCGTGGCCGATAAATGGCAATAGATGATGGATGCATATTCTGCAGCTGCTACCCATCATTTGAGAAGTTGCGGAAATTTCTTCTGTCGTATTTCGTCAACAACTTTACCGGTTAGCTTCCAGGCTTCGCCTCTAAGGTTAGTGATGAGTTCCGTCCATACTTTATTGAACGCTGCCACCGCGTCCTCTTCGGTAAAACGAATTCCAGGCGGCAGTAACGGCTCGATGTCTTCCGAGAGGCTGCTCGTTAATTTCTCCAGCATTCGCTGCTCGGCGACCGCGCGCGAAATCGGCTTACTCCCAAGCGCAATATAATGCTCGAAACACTCGATAAGCCTGCCGGAGTCCATTTCCAGATTTTTCAGGCCCTGGTTTAGATCGAATAAGTCACGGTTCTTGCGCCGCTGCAGTAGTGCGCGCAGCTTGGTGCCGAATAGTTCTTCGGGCGCGAATGAAGCAAGGTCCGCGTTGCCTTGGTACCAGCTACTGTCCACCGCGAATGGATACTTCTTCAGGCCGAGCAAATTACTGTGCTCTCGCGTATTAATCTCGACTTTCAGTTTGAGTTCAGTCCCGGGATAGGCCTCCGGAGTGAACCGAAATACGAGATGCATCGAATGCCCGGCTTGGCTGCGACCGCATTTACCCAGCCACGACAAGCTCTCGCGAATGCCATCTATTGTTTCCCCGATACGCCCAGGCTGGGTCTGCACGAGGTCAATATCTTCCGAGTAGCGCAGGGGCTGCTTGAACAGCAGCTTGTTGATTGCAGTGCCGCCGCGAAAGGCGATCTTTCCAGCCAGTGGTGGCGCGTTGAAAAGATCGCAAAGTGCGCGGCAGATAATCAGATCTTGTTCAATCTGTCGTGAATCGGGCCAAGGCGCATGTGCGCTCCACTCCTGCAAATAAGAGGACGGAATCATGAATCGATTTCCACTGGGGTATTGATCAGGAGCTTCCATTCGGAATTCTTTTCGTGAAGAGCGTCGAGCGACTCGGAGAGGGTTCGGACCGACGGGTCCAACGGCTTCATGGATTTGGCTCTTTTGACGAATGGTTTCAACGCATTCGCTTGGCGCTCATGCCCTTCCAGCTCCAGTAGATATCCAAGGCGACGCACGGCGGAATTTTCGTAGTGAGCCCCCGCCTCCGCCAACTTGCGAGGCTCGACGTTTGCCCCCAGATCCTTGACGATCTGCGCGACACCGTTGATGCCCGCGGACTTGTGAAAGTAGCGGGCGCAATCCAGCAACGTGAGTTCAACACCCGCAACCTTGGCGAAGCCCGCTTCGCTCTTTAGTTGACCAAGCCATTTGGGCACGTTGACCTCGGCGAATGCGTCTGGCCCCTGGTAGATGAACTGCACGCGGTGGCGGCCGATATCGAACGAGCGAAGCTGTTTGGGCACGATGACCTGAAAAACCATCGCTGCCTGGTGAGAGGAGCCGTGGAAGGCGGCAGCGTGCAGCAGGGAGATGCGGTAGTCGATCCTTTGGTACTTCATGAGCGGATCGATCCAGCGCGCGGGGTCCGGAGCGCCGGCCGCCCAGTCTTCCGGTCGCAGGATTAAATAGAAGCCATGACGCGGATTCGCGAGACGTCGTTTCTTGATCAGTCGCGTTACCGCAGCGGCGAAAGCGCCGGCGGAAAGCCCGATTGCACGCAATCCCTCTTCGCGTGAGAAGTACCCGCGGCCACGCGCGAGCTGTTCATCGAGATATTGGTCCAAGGAAGCCATGCCCGATCATATGCAAAACCAGACAAAATACAATGTGTTTTGCATATGAATGGGCCCTAGCGCTTCGCCCCCGCCCCACATGTGGACCAACCACCGCCAAGTGTCGGCGAGGCGCTGTCACTGCGTCTCCGCGGGTCCGCAGACAGCCGCCCCTGCGCCGAGCGGTGGCGCACGCCGGGGAAAATGGGGGAAACGTGCCAAGCGCGATCTACCAACGCCGCTCCAGACCTTTGCAGCGACCTTAGCCGCAGAGGCGCTGGCCCTCGTGAGGAAGGGATTGCTGATGCACCTTTTCGAAGAGGCAACCAAGGACGGACCGGTTATCCGTCTATTCGACCCAACGCCGTTGGTGAACGAGGTCCGGCGGTCTACCACCTCTAAGAGATAGCGAGGCCTTTCTGATTGATACCGAACGATGGCGATCAACATTTTCCGGTTGCAAGCAACAGATGGCGATAGATAGCGATCGATAACGAAAGGTTCCTCACTCCCACTCTATCGTCGCGGGAGGCTTGCCTGAGATGTCGTAGACGACGCGGGAGATGCCGGTGACTTCGTTGACGATCCGGCGGGAGACGTGGTCGAGAAACTCGTAGGGCAGGCGGGCCCAGTGGGCAGTCATGAAGTCGATCGTTTCGACAGCCCGCAGGGCGATGACATAATCATAGCGGCGACCGTCGCCCATGACGCCGACCGATTTCACCGGCACGAATACGGCGAACGCTTGACTGGTGCGATCGTAGAGATCGTGCTTGCGCAGCTCCTCGATGAAGATGTCATCGGCGCGGCGCAGCAGGTCGGCGAATTCCTTGCGGACCTCACCAAGAATCCGTACGCCGAGACCCGGGCCGGGGAAGGGGTGGCGATACACCATCTCGCGCGGTAGGCCGAGCTCGACGCCGAGTCGGCGGACCTCGTCCTTGAAGAGCTCGCGCAGCGGCTCCACCAGCTTCAGGTGCATCTTTTCGGGCAGGCCGCCAACGTTGTGGTGTGACTTGATGACGTGCGCCTTGCCGGTGCGCGCGCCCGCGGACTCGATGACGTCGGGATAGATCGTCCCCTGGGCCAGGAAGCTGACGCCAGAGATCTTTTGAGCCTCCTCGTCGAACACTTCGACGAAGGTTCGCCCGATGATCTTGCGTTTCGCCTCGGGGTCCTCGGTTCCTGCAAGCGCCGCAAGGAAGCGCGACTCGGCATCGACGCGGATGACGCGCACGCCGAGGTGCTCCGCGAACGTGGCCATGACCTGGTCGCCCTCGTGGAGACGCAGCAGGCCGTGATCGACGAAGACGCACACCAGTTGATCGCCGATCGCGCGATGCAGCAGGGCGGCCACCACCGAGGAGTCAACGCCTCCCGAGAGACCCAACAGCACCTTGCCACTGCCGACCTGGGCGCGGACCCGCTCGATCGCATCATCGATGATGTTGCCGGTGCTCCAGAGCGCGTCGCAACCGGAGATCTCGCGGACGAACCGCTCCAGGAGACGCGCGCCCTGAGTGGTGTGGGTCACCTCCGGATGGAACTGCACGCCGTAAAACCGCCGATGCTCGTCCGCCATCGCCGCGAACGGGATCGAGCCGGTCGATGCCGTGACGGTGAACCCTTGGGGCAGGGCATCGACGCGATCGCCATGACTCATCCAGACATCGAGAACCGGCCGGCCGCCAGCATCGCGCCGGTCTTCGAGGTCATCGAGTAAGCGATTCGCGCCGGTCACCGTCACTTCGGCGTAGCCGAACTCCCGTTCCGTCGAACCCACGACCCGGCCGCCGAGCTGCTCCGCCATCGTCTGCATGCCGTAGCAGATGCCCAGCACCGGGACGCCGAGCCCGAAGACCGCCTCGGGCGCTTTCGGGGGATTGGCGTCAGTCACGGATTCCGGGCCACCGGAGAGAATCACCCCTCGCGGCTGGAACGCGCGCACTTCCGCGTCAGTGATGTCCCAGGGATGGATCTCGCAGTAGACCCCGAGCTCGCGCACACGACGCGCGATGAGCTGCGTGTATTGCGCTCCGAAGTCGAGGATCAGAACACGGTGGGCATGAATGTCCGCGTGTGTCACCGTGGAAGGCGAGGCGGGGCGGGCTAGGCTGGCCATGGGCTCCTAGGACGCCCGGTAGTTGGGCGCCTCTTTCGTGATCGCAACATCGTGGACGTGACTCTCGCGGACACCGGCATTGGTAATGCGAACGAACACGGGACGCGTGCGCATGTCCGTGATGTTGCCGCTGCCCGTGTAGCCCATCGCCGCCCTGAGACCACCCGCAAGCTGCTGCAGGATCGCGACCACGCTGCCCTTGTAAGGGACGCGGCCCTCGACGCCCTCCGGGACGAGCTTCTCGAGCTCCGTCGAGGCGTCCTGGAAGTAGCGGTCGGCGGAACCGTGGCGCTCCGCCATGGCTCCCAGCGAGCCCATGCCGCGATAAGACTTGTAGGAAGCACCCTGGTAGAGCTCGACCTCGCCGGGGGACTCTTCGGTTCCGGCGAAGAGGCTGCCGATCATGACGGCATGGGCGCCAGCGACGATCGCCTTGGCAATGTCGCCGGAGAAACGGATGCCACCGTCGGAGATCACGGGCACATCGCTGTTGCGCAGCGCCTCCGCGACGTTTGCAACCGCGGAGATCTGCGGGACGCCGACACCGGCAACGATGCGCGTCGTGCAGATCGAGCCCGGCCCGATCCCGACCTTGACTCCGTCGGCCCCCGCGGTCACCAGGGCGAGCGCAGCCTCGCTGGTGGCGATGTTGCCCGCGATGACCTGTTGCTGATCGCCCCATTTGGATTTGATGCGCTCGACGGTGGCGATGACGCCCCGTGAATGTCCATGCGCGGTATCGACGACCACCAGGTCGACGCCAGCCTCACGCAGAGCCGCGACGCGATCCATGGTGTCGGCGGTGGTCCCTACCGCGGCGCCCACCCGGAGCCGGCCGGTCTCATCCTTGCAGGCGCGCGGGAATTCCGTCGCTTTCTGAAAGTCCTTCACCGTGATCATGCCGGTGAGCTCGTGATCGCCGTTGACGACCAGCACCTTCTCGATCCGGTGCTTGTGCAGCAACGCCAGCACCTCTTCCTTGGGTGCGGTTTCGCGCACGGTGATCAGCCGTTCCTGCGGCGTCATGACGGAGGACACCGGCGCATCGAGCTTCTTCTCGAAGCGCAGGTCGCGGTGCGTGACGATTCCGACCGCTTTCTTGCCGACGACCACCGGGACGCCGGAGATGCCGCGCGAGCGCGTCAGGTCGAGCACCTCGCGGATGGTCATATTGGGGGAGACGGTGATCGGATCCTTGATGATGCCGCTCTCGAACTTCTTCACGCGGCCGACCTCGCGCGCCTGCGCCTCGATGGTCATGCTCTTGTGAATGATGCCGATCCCGCCTTCCTGGGCGATGGTGATCGCCAGGCGGGCCTCGGTAACCGTGTCCATGGCGGCCGAGAGGAGGGGGAGGTTGAGCCGGATGCGGCGGGTGACGCGCGTCGCCAAGTCGGCCTCCCGGGGTAGTATTTCCGAGTAGGACGGGACGAGGAGGACGTCGTCGAAGGTGAGGGCTTCTTCGAGGATTCGCATAGCTAATTCTACGCACGAAGGGCGTCGCGGTAAACCTCATGCTAAGGTGGCCGGCCATGCCCGCCAGCCTCTTCCCAGGTACCGAGCCCGACCCCGCGCCTGGCCGCAGCGTGTACACGGTTTCGCGCCTCAATCAGGAGGTGCGGGTGCTGCTCGAGCGGGGCCTGGGGGTCATCTGGGTGGAGGGGGAGCTCTCGAATTTCTCCCAGCCCGCTTCCGGCCATTGGTACTTCTCGTTGAAGGATCGCGACGCCCAGGTGCGCTGCGCGATGTTCAGGGTGAAGAACGCGCTGCTGGGATTCACGCCCAAGGCCGGTCAGCATGTCATCGCGCGGGGGCGCGTGAGTCTCTATGAGCCTCGGGGCGAATACCAGCTCATCATCGACCACCTCGAAGAGGCTGGTGTCGGCGCGCTGCAACGCGAGTTCGAGCGGCTGAAGGCAAAGCTCGCCGCCGAGGGACTGTTTGCGAGCGAGCACAAGCGCAAGCTGCCGCGCTTCCCGCGGCGGATCGCCGTCGTCACGTCCCCGTCGGGGGCGGCCGTACGCGATGTCCTCAACATTCTGGCGCGCCGTTTCCCGCCCGCGGCGGTGTTGGTCTATCCAACCGCCGTGCAGGGTGTCGCCGCCGCGCCCGCAATCGTGCAGGCGTTGCAGTTGGCTTCCGCGCGTATGGATTGTGACGTGCTGATCCTGGCGCGCGGTGGCGGGTCACTGGAGGATTTGTGGTCGTTCAACGACGAGCGGGTGGCGCGGGCCATTCGTGCGTGCGCCATTCCGGTGGTCACCGGGATCGGTCATGAGATCGACTTCACGATCGCCGACTTTGCCGCCGATGCGCGCGCCCCGACACCGTCCGGGGCGGCGGAGCTCGTCGTACCTGATAGGGCAGCGTGCTTGGAGGCTCTGATGCGCATGGAGGGTCGGATGAATGCGTGCATGCGGCGCGAGCTGCGTGTTGTGTCGGGTCGGCTCGGCGCCGCGAGCAACCGCCTGAAGCAGGCGCATCCCGGCATGCGACTGGCGCATCAGGCACAGCGCCTCGATGACCTCGAGCAGCGGCTCGCGGGCGCTGCTACCGCGGTGCTGCACACGCGCCGGCATCGGTTGAGCGAGGCTTTCACGCGACTGGTGCAGCGCTCCCCGGAGCGCCGCGTCCGCGACTGCGGCCGGCGGGAGGAGGCCTTGCGGGCCCGGCTGGACCGTGCGTGGGAGCAGCAGCTGTCGCGTCTGTCGCATCGGGTGGCGCTGGCCAAGAAAGCCCTCGATATGGCGAGTCCCCTCGCCACGCTGGCCCGGGGTTTTGCGATCTTGACCCGCGCCGACGGGACACTGGTCACCGACGCCCACTCGGTCCCCGCCGGTGAGGAGATCGAGGCGCGTCTGGCGAGCGGCCACCTGCGCGCCAAGGTGACCGGGTCGCGCGATTCCTGACGGGGATTGTGCCGTGCCGGGCGATATCGATTTCATGCGCTGCGCGCTCGAGCAAGCCAACGCGGCGCGGGTTGCAGGCGAGGTCCCGGTCGGCGCGGTGTTGGTCGGCGGCGACCGCGTGATCGCGAGCGGTGCGAACCGCCCGATCGCGGCCAACGATCCCACCGCGCACGCCGAGATCGAGGCGTTGCGCGCCGGAGGCCGGGCGCTCGGCAGCTACAGGCTCACCGATACCACGTTGTATGTCACGCTGGAGCCCTGTCCTATGTGCGCGATGGCCATCGTCCATGCGCGCGTGCGCAGGCTCGTCTTCGGTGCCTGGGACCCGCGCGCGGGCGCGGCGGGCAGTGTGACCGATATCTTCGCGCTACCGGGACTCAACCACAGGGTCGACGTGTTCGGCGGCGTGTTGATGGAGGAGTGCGGGAAGCTGCTGCGGGGATTCTTCGCCGAGCGCCGCGGCTGAGCGCCAGTCGCCGGTGCCACTGCCTGTCGGCTCCGTGTCAGCGGTCGTCACGTGTGGTACGCCATCGTCGGGCTGCCACTCGAGGAGCTGCATGAACTGGCGCACGTGCCCGACGTATTCGACCGGCTGCCATCCCTGCGCGTAGCCGCACTTCGCGCGGGCGAACCACCGGGGCTCGGCGAGCTTCGGCATCTGCTCGCTGACATCCGCCCAGGAATCCGGGTTCTTGCCGAGCGTCTGGGTAATGATTCGCGCATCTTCCACGTGGCCGAAGCCGACGTTATAGGCCGCGAGGGTGAACCAGGTGCGATCGGGCTCGGGGATGTGCGTTGGAACCATGCCGCGCACCTGGGCGAGGTAGCGCGCTCCGGCAAAGATACTCTCACGCGCATCCGTCCGGTCTTTGATGCCCATCGCCTGCGCGGTGTTGGAAGTCAGCATCATGACTCCGATGGCGCCGTTCGGTGAGCTCGCCTGCGGGTCCCAGCGTGACTCCTGGAAGCCGATGGCGGCGAGCAGCCGCCAGTCGACCCCGTACTGGGTGGCGGCCTGCTCGAACCAGGAGCGGTAAAGCGGTAGGCGCTGGGTCAGGGAGGCCTGGAAGAGGCGCAGCTCCTCGTACTGGAACGAGCTCGTGTCCCCGGAATCCTTCTGCATGAGACGGGGGAGGTCGCCCGAGGTCTCCTCGACCTGGAAGAAGCGATTCACCGCCTGGAGCAGGTCGTTGTCTTGCCAGCGCACCAGCCACTGGATGGGCCTTTTCTCGGGGAGGTCGAAACCCACCCTGATATCCGGATAGAGATGATGGGCGTAGGAGTACGTCCGGGCATCGACGATCGCGTAACGCGCTTGCCCGGAATCGACGTCTTCCAGCGGGTCCGCTGAACTCGGTGCCGTTTCCACCCAGGTGAGGCGCGGCGCCAGGATCTGCTTCATTCTCGCGAGCAGTTGCTCCTGAGCGCTGCCGGCCTGGACGGCCAGCCTGGCGGTCTCGAGCTGCAGGGTGTCGCGCGGCTGCGCCTCGTCGCGACGGTAGACCACAAACTGCGGGATCTCGGCGTAGGGTGTCGCCGCCTTCCCCACGTGCCACCATGCCGCGCCGGCCGTGAGCTGAGCAGCCGCAATATCGGCTTGACCCGAGGCCAGCTCCGAGCGGATGGCAGCCTCATTGGGGACGGCGTAGATCTTGAGGCGGACGCCCAGCTGGGCGGCAAACCGGTTCGCCAGGTCGTACTCCAGACCCTCGGGTCCCTGGGCCCCCAGGTAGTAGCAGGTCGGCAGGTTCAGGGTTACGACCCGCAGCTCGCCGCGGGCCCGGATCTGTTGCAGGGCAGAGGGGGCCGTCGAGCAGCTCGCCAGAAGCGCGGCGGCCGTAATCGCCACCATCCCTTTGGCAGGCCGGAGATACCTACGCGCGTCTGTCTGCGTCAATGCAAATCTCCACTAGCCTCAAACGCTTGGGCTAGAATACCAGCTCACCGCCCCTGGGTCCCGCCACACGCGCCCATTCACCATAATGGGCGTTTTCGAGGGCTTTTGGGCACGGACGGAGAGGTACCGAAGCGGTCATAACGGCGCCGACTCGAAATCGGATGGTCGGGTAAAACCGGCACGTGGGTTCGAATCCCACCCTCTCCGCCAGTTCTATTTTTCTGTGCAACAACAGTAGCTTACGCCATCGTTCAATCTGGTGGCGACCATCCGATCCGGCGTCCAGGGAGGGCCAGAATTGGCCAGGGAGTTCCGGTGCTTGGCAGCGGCGAAGCGACGTCTGCTGAGCGCTGCCGGAGCCTGCGGCGATCGAGGGACGTCCACGGACAGCCGGTGCACGTTGGGGGTACGCGCGGGGGTATGGCACGGTGCTTCGGAGCACCGTGCCCCAGATTTCACATAATCCTGTACCCCACGCTGCAGAGCAAAAGCGACGAATCGCCAAGCCACATCGCAGTTCAGTTGCCTTTCGAGTTGACAGCTAGAATGACAATTGCTGAAATCCTCACGGAGAGAGTATCGAGAGGTCAATCACATGGCTGACGTCTGGCAAGCCGCCGAGGCTCGGCACCGGTTCTCCGAGGTGGTGGATGCCGCCGTGGAGGGGCGACCGCAGTTCGTTCGTCGCCGGGATGGCCGCGAGGTCGTGGTCGTCTCCCGGGAGTACTTCGAGGAGACCAAGCCCAACCTCAAGAGCTATCTAATGGATTCCGGCTACGCCGGCGAGGGCGACGACGCGTTCGATCTCGCAATGCGCGGAGTGAGGACCGAGGGTCCGCCCTTGCTTCGGCCGCGAAACGTCGACCTGAAGGGCTGAGCGGTGTTCGTCCTGGACACGGACGTCGTCAGCAACCTGCGGAAGAAGAAGCCGCATCCGACTCTGCTCGGTTGGATCGGCGAGGTCGGGTGGCAAGAGCTCGCCACCACGTCCGTGACGATCATGGAAATTCAAATCGGCATCGAGCGGGCAAGGCGTTCCGATGCCGCGATCGCACAGAGCGTTCAGGACTGGCTCGTCGGATTACTGCAGGCGAGTCGGCCACAGGTGCTGCCGTTGGATACGGATGCCGCCGTGTTGCTCGGCAGGATGTACGAGACGCCGCCGCTTCGAAACTTCCTCGTCAATGACCCCGGCGCCAAGACGTCAAAGACCGGTGCCGATCTGGCGATCGCCTCGATCGCCATTTCTCAGGACGCTATCCTTGCAACCGGGAATGGGAGCGACTTCCTCCTCATTCATGAGCATTTTCCGCTTCCCGGTCTGTACGATCCTTTCGAGGATAAGTGGCTCGTAAAGCCGCCTGGCTGAGCCACCCCTCTTGGCGGTACGCCCGCACATTTCGTCTTCTGCAGAGGCGAGCGCCCTTGCAACAATAGCAGCCCGTGAACATCGGTCTGGCCGAGTTGCAGACGCGCCATGCCCGGACGCTCATCTGCCAATCATCTCCGATGGCGGACCAACGGCAACGAGGAGCTGCGGTCTATGTGCGCTGTCCCTGCTTCCGTTCCGCCAGCAGTGGCCATTGGTCAGCCAGATACCTTTCCGTCGCCTCGCGTACGATCCAGGCGAGCGAGACCTTTTTCGCCGCCGCCAGCTTTTCCAGCTCGCCGTACACCTCGGACGGAAAACTGATCGACGCTCGCGTTTGCTTCGTCGAGCGCCTCGCTTTTTTCGTGGGCGATGTCATATAATTTCCGTACACCACTCTACACCGATGTGGTGCACAGGGAAAGGGCGGCGATCCGGCATGGGAAGGGCCAGCCGTCGCGGGCGCGGCTGGCTGAGGTCCGCGCTCAGCGCCGGCCCGAAGCCTCCATGGACGCGAGCCGCCGAGGGGTCCGAACCCCCTTTTGGGGATGGGAGAGCGCATGTCACTGACGAGCGAGCTTTCCGGTGACTTCGACGGCGCAGTCCGCCAGCGTGGTGCCGATTACTTTCGCAGCGGCCGGGTGCATATCGAGTCTGGCTCCGCGTCGCGCGTTTTGGCCGCGGTGCGTGGCAGCAGTCGATACACGGTCAAGCTGCAACGCGAAGGTACCGAGATCGTCGCCTCGTGCACGTGCCCCTACTTCGACATCGACGCCTGCAAACATATATGGGCCGTGGTTCTGGCCGCCGCATCCCAGGGCTTTCTGCGAGGCCATGGGCGCAGAGGTAAAGCCCATCTGGTGCATGCGGGTGATCAGGACGACGACTTCGATGACGAGGATGACGACACGCTGGATGGTGGCTGGGAGGAGGACGAAAACAAGGACGCTCCACGCTATCGGCAGTCCGCCCCGGCACGAGCCCTGGCGCCCTCACCATCCCCGCCACGCAAGAGCCCGCGCCAGGTGAGGCCGGGCGGCTGGCGCAAGCAGCTTGCGCAGCTCAATTCCGCCTCGGCTGCCGCGCAGGGGAGCCGCGGAGAAATCTGGCCCCCGACGCGGGAATTGCTCTATGTCATCGATGTTCCGAAAACGCAGGTCGAGGGTGAGCTGCACCTGGAAGTGTGCTTCCGCGATCCGAAGATGGACGGTGCTTGGGCCAAGCCGAAATCGCAATACTTGCGGCGCGATGTGTTGTATCGGCTGCCCGACATGAACGATCGCAGGATCCTCGCTTCTCTTGCGGGAGCGACCCCAGACCATGGAAGCAACGGATACAGTTACGTCCCCGGCGGCGGGTACTACGACACCCTGCCGTTTCGGTATCGCTTGAACGCTCCGCAGGCAGGCTGGATTCTTCCGACGTTGTGCCAGTCCGGCCGGTGCCGCTTGCGCCTGAGAGAAGAGGACGAGGAGCCACAGTGGGTCGCCGTCAACTGGGATGAGGGGCAGCCTTGGCAATTCCGGCTCAATCTGCGGCGCGCACCGGAGGCCGGAGATTACGAGCTCGCCGGCGAGTTGTGGCGCGGCGCCCAGCGGACGGGTTTGACTTCGGTGTTGCTTGGCTTTGCGGGTGTTTGCTTTACACGGGAATCGGCCGTTCCTTACGAGCCGGCGAGCGCGCTGTATTGGATCGCCGGCCTGCGCCAGCAGGGGCCGCTTCGCGTCCCCGCCGCACAGCGCGAGGAATTTCTGGCCGAGCTGCTTCGCCAGCCCGAGCTGCCGGCCCTCGATCTGCCGGAAGAGCTTCGTTATGAGGAAATCTCCCTCGCCCCACGCCCGCGGCTGACCATCAAGGCCAACCGCTGGCGGCCGGGCCAGCTGCAGGGCGAACTGTCCTTTGATTACGGCGGCACCGTTGTCGGGCACGACGAGCGAAGCCGGGCTGTCGTTCAAACGACGCACCGCCGGGTCTTGCTACGCGACTTCGTAGCGGAATGCGCCGCCCACGAGCGGTTGCAACGACTGGGTTGGCGCTGGCCGTCGCCCGGCTATTCGGATCCGCGGCCCCAGCTCGAATTGGTGGCACGCCACCTGCCGAACGTCGTGCGCGAGTTGACGGCAGAAGGCTGGTACGTCGAAGCTCAAGGCAAGGTGTACCGCTCGCCTGGCAAGTTCAACATCCAGGTTCACTCAGGTATCGATTGGTTCGAACTGCACGGCGCTGTGGAGTTTGGCGATACGGTTGCCTCACTGCCTGAATTGCTGGCCGCTGTCCGGCGTGGCGAAAACATGGTCAAGCTCGGCGACGGCAGCTTCGGTCTGTTGCCCGAGGAGTGGTTGAAGAAGTACGGCCTGCTGGCAGGCCTCGGCACGCCACACGATGAGCATCTGCGATTCAGGCGCAGCCAGGTGGGTCTGCTCGATGCTCTGCTCGCCACTCACCCCCAAGCCCGATTCGATGCGCTCTTTGCCCAGGCGCGCGACGAGCTGCAGCGTTTCACCGGCATCGAGCCCGCTGACCCGCCCGCGGGCTTCTGCGGCGAGTTGCGCCCGTATCAACAGGAAGGTCTCGGTTGGCTGCACTTCCTGCGCCAGTTCGGCTTTGGTGGCTGCCTGGCCGACGACATGGGACTCGGCAAGACGGTGCAGGTGCTGGCCCTGCTCGAGGCGCGGCGGGAACTGCGGGAGCGAAACGGCGGACAGACAACAAGGAGGGAAAGGGGGCGCAAGGGCTCCTCGGGCCCCTCTGGCGTCGGCGCTTCGCTGGTGGTCATGCCGAAGTCGCTGGTCTTCAACTGGAAACAAGAAGCCGCGAGGTTCGCTCCGCGCCTGCGTGTGCTCGATCACACCGGAGTCTCGCGCCGCAAGGGCAACGGACACTTCGCGGGCTACGATGTCGTGCTGACGACCTACGGCACGCTGCGCAACGATGCCGTGGATTTCAAGGACGTGCGCTTCGATTACCTCATCCTCGACGAGGCCCAGGCGATCAAAAACGGCGACTCCGTGTCGGCCAAGGCCGCGCGGCTCCTGCAAGGGGACCATCGCCTCGCCCTGAGCGGCACGCCGATCGAGAATCACTTGGGCGAGCTGTGGAGCCTGTTCGAGTTCTTGAATCCCGGCATGCTCGGTGCCGCGTCGGTCTTCAAGTTGACTGGCGGCGCTGCTCGTAATCCCGACGAGGAAACACGCAAGCTACTGGCGCACGCGCTGCGTCCGTTCCTGCTCCGGCGCACGAAGGAGCAGGTTATTCGCGACCTCCCTCCCAAGGTCGAACAGACGCTTTACTGTGAGCTCGAGAGCAAACAGCGCCAGCTCTACGATGAGCTGCGCGAGCATTACCGCCGGGCGTTGCTGAAGCGCATCGAGCGTGAGGGTATCCAACGGGCGAAGATCCAGATTCTCGAAGCGCTGTTGCGCCTGCGCCAGGCGGCGATTCACCCCGGCCTGCTCGACAAGGAGCGCAGGGGAGAGTCCTCGGCCAAGCTCGATATGCTCGTGCCCCGATTGCAGGAGGTGACCGAGGAGGGCCACAAGACACTGGTCTTCTCGCAATTCACCGGCATGCTGTCGATCTTGCGCGAGCGCCTCGAGCGCGAGGGTATCGCCTATGCATACCTCGACGGCAAGACCCGAGACCGGCAAGCGTGCGTCGAGCGCTTCCAAACCGATCCCGATTGCAGGCTTTTCCTGATCAGCCTGAAAGCTGGCGGTCTGGGCCTGAATCTCACGGCGGCGCAGTACGTCTTTCTGCTCGATCCCTGGTGGAACCCGGCGGTCGAGGCACAGGCGGTCGACCGCGCTCATCGCATCGGGCAGACGAACCAGGTCTTTGCCTATCGGCTCATCGCCCGGGGCACGGTGGAAGAGAAGGTGTTGGAACTGCAGGATACGAAGCGAGAGCTGGCGGACGCGATCGTCGGGGCGGATAACAGCCTGATTCGCAATCTGGGCAGAGAGGATCTGCAACTGCTGCTGTCCTGACGGGCGGCGGGCAGGTGGTGTCTGGGGGGAGACCTCGACCATACTTGACCGTAACGGAGAAATCGGACAGTCATCCATGCAAACGCGTATCCCAAGTGCTGAGGCTCTTCTGGGTCGCCTGAAGGGCCTGCAGGTGTCCCGACTCACGCTCGAGAGCGACAGGCAACTGCGGATTCAATTCTCGGATAGGGCTGTTCTGGTGGTGTCGGCGGGCCCAGACGGCGTGGCCGTTCGTCTTACCAGTGCGCCACGCAGGTCGGGAGATGTGTCCCGACGCCCCACCAGACGTCAGTCCGAATATCTCGCTTTCATTTCCAGGTACATCGAGCTTTTTGGGAGAGCGCCTGCCGAGGCGGACATCCAGCGGCACTTCCTGGTCTCGGCGCCGAGCGTCAACCAAATGATGCAAATGCTCGAGCGGCGCGGCTTTATCACGAGGCAACCGGGCATCCCGAGATCGACACGCCTCTGCCTGGACGTCAGTGCCCTGAACGGCGATTGAATGGGCATTCGAGATCCCGCGTCGCATCCACCCGCATGTTCTTCGGAGTGCTTCATGGGAAGAGCGAGTCGTCTGAAACGAGAGCGCAAGAGTGGGCCTCAGGACAGACACCTGTTGATGACCCTGACGAACGAGCCGTTCCAGCCGGTGCGACTGTACTATTCGATTCCGGAGAGAGCTTCGGTGTCCAGGAGGCTGCGCGCTCTGAAGTGCCTGGTGGAGGTGCCTGAGGAGCGATGCTGGCAGTGGCTGTTTCACGCCGAGGCCGCCTCGCTTCGATTCGGGAGCGGTTACGAGGACGTTCCAATGGAGAGGCGGCCGATCATTCTGGGACGCATCCGCTTTCCAGATGACAGCGGCATGGTCTTGCAGACCAATTCCGTCGCCCGAGCAGTCGGTGCCGCCAAGTTCTTCGCTCCCTACCTCGGGCCGGAATGCACGGCCATTCGGTGCCGTCTCGTTAACCGCCTCTTCGCAGCTGAGGAAGGTCGGCTGGAGGGGCTGATGAAGAGTCTGGATCAGCACGTCACCGTTATCGACCCACGCGGGGCCGAGGCGGCATTCGTGCGGCAGTTCAAAGACGTGCGAACGAAGGAGGATGCCGAGCGAGTTGCCGCCGAGAGTCTGGAACGGAGGCTCCAGAACAAGGAGGATGTCCCTCTCATCGAGGATTTTCCGCTGGCGCCTGAGGAGGAGACACCTGATTTCAGACATCTGGCGTTCACGCTGCAGTTGCGCGTTATTCGGGCAATGGAGCATTGGCGGGGCAATACGGACCTGACGCTGACAGCTCTCATCGTGCGTACGGTCAAGGAGAGCGTTCTGGCAGGCGATTCGTTTACCGCCACATGACGAAGACCAAAGAGCCTGCGAAAATGGGCACGAAGAAGCTGTCAAGGACGATGACAACGCCGACAACCCATGACGGTGTTGAGCGGCCCTCGAGGGTGTTTCGAGATCCGTCTGCGTCCGACGACGAACTCCAGGTCTCGACGCTCGTGCGCGACCTCGGGCAGATGATCGAGTCCCCACGGCGCCAAGTGGCCGTCGCCGCGAATGCGGCGCTTACCACGCTGTACTGGCAACTCGGGAATCCGGGAATCGCGTTCTCACCGAGGTCCTCCAGGGCAGGCGCGCCGAATACGGCGCACAGATTGTCGCAGCAGCGGGGCGACAATTGGAGGCCCGCCATGGGCGCGGTTTCGGTGAGAAGAATCTGCGAAGGATGGGGGCGCGGAGCGGCCGCGATGCTCGGGTCTGATGATGCGCGCTTCGAATCGGATGACCGCAGCCGGATCGGCGAAGTCCGGAGTACTTCCGGAGACATCCACCGAAGGCCACCCAGAGCCGCTGCATGTCGGGGGTAATCTGGGGGCACGGCTCGGGCGAGGAGGCGAAAATCCCTTTGCATTCAAAGGAGTAGCTCCTCAAATCGGTTGCCACCCTCTCCGCCAAACTTTTCTGACTCCCCTTCGGCACTTGGCTTTGTCGGGCTTGCCGCTAGCCTGGATTTCCACGCGCCGCAGTGCGCCGTGGAAATCCAGGCTAGCGGCAAATCCACTGCCAAACGAGCTCGAAGCCCGCTGGTTCCGTGACGGTCCAGCGGATTCCGGTTTACATAACCCATGGCTTCTCGGATCGCCACGGTGTCGGTTTCGGGGGAGTTCGCCGCCCACACGGCGTACACGCGCAGCATGGTGAGGAGGCTGTGGCCATGCTGCTTGGCGACCCAGAGTAGATTGCGGGTCTGCGCGCTCAATGGCAGCGGGAGCTTATGCAGCCCGCCAAAATCGGGAAACTCGTCGGTAAAATTGAATGTGCCAGCAGTGATACAGGTTTTATTCGGCGGAGGTGCTCGCGGGCGTGCCGGAGGTTCGCCTCGGTCGGGTCAGAGCGCAATGTCGGTCGATAGCGCACGCCCTCGATCGCGAAGTCGAACTGAATGCGGCGGCCATTTGCCGGAATCACCCCGCCTGTAATGGATCGACGACCCATGGGCCCTCGCTTTGCCTGAATTGGAGCGATCCCCGTTCTCTACTCCTCATCATCGCAACTCTCTTGCCGAGGCGGCGTCGGGGCCTGGGCTTTCGTCCCCTACGCTCCAGCTTCTTATAGGTCAGCCCAGGCCCATCCAGTAATGCGCCAACCTGCGGAGGTCTTCTTCAGTGTAACGGTCTCAATGGCCTCTTCGGACATCGACTTTCCCTTCTCAGTCCAAGAGAAATTCGCAGATTGCACGACGTAGGCAAACCCACCGCTGATGTCGATGTGATGCACCTTACCGATTGCCTCGGAAACCTCAGTCACACCATTGCTCTTGACCCAAGCGTCATAGGCATCCTTCCACGCGGCACATGCCCCAGATCCCTGCCAGACATCAGGGGGGATTTCGTCCATGACGACAGTCTGATCGGCGCAAGCGGCCAGCGACGACTTCATATCTCCTCTGTTGAATGTATCCACCCATTGATGTATGACTGCCATGACGGCCGTCTTCTCAGAGGCGCCCGCCGTCCCGACGCTCAGAAATGCCAGCGCGCACGCGATAATGATCTTTGTCATCTTTCTCTCCTACTTGCTTTCTGCGTATCTTGCACTAATTCTGCGTGATCTGTCAGGTGGTGACATTCAGGTAACGCAACAGCTTGGCCTGCACAGCAGGATTTCACTGACCTTGAGGTGAGACGGCAACACGATCCCTACCAGAGTGGGAGCGCGCCAATGGCGGGACGCCATACGCGATCGAGACTGTGCCGACGAGAGGCGAGTGTCGCCAGCGCCAAGTCGCCCTTGGTGACTCGTGTCTCTTCATGCGGGAGAAAGGCATCGAACACATCGAAGCAGGTCTGCTCGCGCAATGGCAGCGGAAGTTTTTGCAATCCGCGGAAGTCAGGAAACTCCTCGGCAAAGCAGAACGTACCGGCGGCGATTCGGGCCTCGATTCGGCGGAGGTGCTCGCGGACGCGCCGGAGATTTGCCTCGGTCGGTTCCCACCGTAACGTCGGTCGATAGCGTACTCCGTCGCCCGCAAAGGCGAAGCGAATGATGGTCGGCTGGACCGCCCGCTGATGACGCTGTCGCTGTTGGTCTGCGCGCTGCTCACGCCGTGGCTGGCCAGGCGTGCCGCATGAGCCGGCGCGCGCGGTCGCAAATGACCCGGCACATTGCATCGGGGTCGGTTCGTCCTGCTAGGCTGCCTGGCGACCTGCTCTGCGGCGGCTTCGCACTACTGCTAGCCAGCCGGCCAAAAGCGTGAGCCCTGCCACCATAGCGGATCCCGAATCCACCTCTGGCGCGGCCACCGCCGTCGGAGTGCTCACAGTAATCGAAAACAGGGCATCGGCAAGATCAGAAAAGTCCGTGAGTGTGCCGCCATCCGGACCTCCCAGAATCGAGAACGAGTTTGAAGAGTAAGTGCCCGTCCCTATCGTCGGGGAGAGATTCACATCGAAGAGCTCGAACGGGTCGCTACTTGCACCGGGAGCGAGAGAAAGCGGCGCATTGGCAAAGAACGGCGTGTCATCCACGGCCAAATCGGGCGAAGAGGTCGTGGAGGCATCACCGTTCAAGTAGATGGTATCCGTGGTCGAGGGATTGAAAATAGTCGCGTAGACTGCGACAGTCGCCGTCCCTTGCGTCACCGTTAGACTTGGGTCGATCAGGGTTAAATCGAGAGTATCCGCCCGTGCGGCTGCGATGCCGAGCGATCCAAGAGCAAGGGTGAGCATCGAAACCATCGAAGTTGTTGTTTTCATAGCAGGTACCTTCACATTTTCGTATTCAATTTGTTCTAATCCATTCCAGACTACGGTACTGCTGGCACGGAGACGCGCGCACTCACGCTCCAGTTGCCTGTCAGCGCGCCCGCGGTATAGCTCCCGGATAGCTTCAGAACTCCCGATGTTACGGTCACAGGGAACGTCGCTGAAATATAGGCTGCACTACCAGGGGCGAGACTCGTGAGCACCAATCCGTTGCCGCCAATGGGCGAGATGCCGTTCAGAGTCAGGGAGAGCTCTTCAAGATCATTGACCGTGACGTTGCTGTTGTTCTGGATGCCAATCGACGCAACCCACACCGAACCGTTGTATCTAAACTGCGGTGCGCCCGCGAGCACAATGGATATCTGCGGGGGACCGCTCGAGAGGATCACATTTACCGACGATCCCACGGTGACCGAGTCTCCCGCGGCCGGAGACTGACTCAGCACCTCGCCAAGAGGGATGGTGCTGTTCGCCTGATGCCCGACTGTGCCGAGTGAAAGGTTGGCGCTCATCAAGACCTCCGCTGCGGCTGTCTGGGTGTCCCCGATCAGGTTCGGCACCTCTGTCAGCAGCGGCCCAGCCCCTTCGGATATCACGAGATTGATCGCCGATCCACCGGCCACGGATGAGCCTGCCGCTGGGCTTTCACCGATGACAGTGCCCTGCGATACCGAGCCGCTATACTGCTGGGTGATCGACCCCGTCGTCAGTGCCGCCGAAGCCAAGTCACTCGAAGCCGTGGTAAGCGATACACCGACTACATTCGGAACACTCACGCCGCTCGAGACGACCAGGTTGACGGCCGAACCAGACGCCACGGATGTCCCGGCCACTGGGTCCTGGCTGATCACAATGCCCGGGGCGACAGTTGTGCTCGCCTGCGTTGTGACGGCCCCGAGCACAAAACCTGCTGCCGTCAGTGCGGTTGTGGCGGCTGCTTGTGTATCGCCCACGACGTTCGGTGCAGACCCGACAGGCGTGAGGAGGAACGTTACAGTCTCGTTAGGAATCGAATTGACGTAGCCCTGCACCACGATCTGCCCAGCGTCGTCGATGGCAACAGCATTGACGAAGGTACATTGCGCGACTCCGCTGACTGGAAGACATTGCGGAGAACTGCCCGTAATCAGGGAGTTGAGATCGAACATCGCACCTCCCCTATAAATGAATGCGTGCTCTGCGACATTGCCTGTCGTCCAGGATTGGCCGACGATCTGATCGCTTACACTGATTCCGTTGCCGGTACTGCCGCCCAAGCCGCCGAGGTTTCCGATGTCGTGCATGAGGCCGCCAGTGTAGAGAAAAGCGTCAGGTCCGTTTCCACAACACCGATAGGAGTATCCGGTCGCATCCCCATTCACGTTGATCGCGGTGGCTTCCGCATATTGGTAGCCAAGATTGCCGAGATCCACGCTCGTCCCGGTATTCGAGTCGTAGCGATACGCGTGGAGGTTTCCGCCGGTATCAGCGAAGAATCCCGCGATCTGTCCAGCGTCATTGATGGCCAGACCGTGGCTGGAGCAACCAATGATTCCCCCGAGATCCTGATATATCAGCGTGCTAGAGTTGTACAGGAAGGTGTGATAGTAGTTTCCGGGGCAGCTTTGTATAAGCGAAAATTGCACGGTGCCCGTAACTTCGCCGCTCGTGTTTATCGCACTGGCTACGCCGCCAACTACCCCCGGAGTCGCTGGCGAGGCAGATGCAATCGGAACGAACAACCCGTTTTCGAGTACCCCAGCGGTAGGATATTCCGTAGTAGAGCAAAGCGTTGCTGCAATCTGGCCGCTTGCATTAATTCCAGATGCACTGACGCCGGAGTCGTTGGTGCCACAATTTCCACCCGGGTTGTAATCCCCGAGGTCTGTGGTGATACCGTTGGCGTAAATGAATACGTGGGGTTGGATGGTAAACCCGAATGGATAGAACTGACCGGTTACCTCACCCCTCGCATTGATTGCGGTACCGATGGGCGCCGCAGACTGGCCCGCTGCGGGCAGTATCTCAGTGACCGAATACTCCTGGGCTCGTGCGAAGGGCGAAATCGCGAGGAGCCCGAGCAGCAATAACATGCCATGAGTGCGCTTAAGGTGCCACTTGGTTGAAGTATCCCTCGACCCAAGGGTCTGCAAACACAGCAATCGCTTGAGTGACATCTGCATCGCCCCCGTAGATTTGACTTCTCAACTGGTCTTTCGTGCTCTACGGTAGATTCTGCGTTCGCCGTAGCAGGCTGTCTCTGCGACAGCTTGGTTGAACACGGAAGCGGCTCGTTGCTGTCCCGAATTTCTATTCAAGTTCTTACGATATTGTATCGTATACACTAACAAAAAGTATCAGGCAAGATCTTTCGGAAGGCAGGCTTCAGCCCAGCGCCGATTGCAGCGGCGATCGGTGTACGAGCACTCCGATGTTGCCTACATTCCGCCCTTCTCGGACGCGATTTTCCGGCTTGGGTCCTGTATGATTGAAGCCTGTTCGTTCTGGCAAAGAGAGGAGCGCTGCCAATGGGCAGACGCGGCACGCCCTACAGCTACCGGCACCCCCACCCCGCGGTAGCAGTGGACGTCGTGATCTTTACGGTCCGTGAACAGCGTCTCGAGCTCCTGCTGGTCGAGCGTGGCGTCGACCCCTATAAGGGCCTCTGGGCGCTTCCTGGTGGTTTCGTGCGCATTCATGAGGACCTGCTCGCGGCCGCCCTGCGTGAGCTCAAAGAGGAGACCGGAGTCGAGGGCGCGTACCTGCGGCAGGTAGCTGCCTTCGGCACGCCGGGCCGAGACCCCAGGGAACGCGTCATCAGCATCGCGTATTTCGCGATACTCTCGGCCGAAACCATTGCCCTCAAAGCCAGCACCGACGCGGCGGCCGCGAGGTGGTGGCCTTTCGCAGCACTACCACCGCTGGCATTCGATCATAAGGAGATCGTCGCAGCCGCACACGGAGCTCTTGTCGACGAGCTGTCGAACTCGCTGATCGCTTTCCAGTTCCTCGGCGATGAATTCACACTTACAGAGCTGCAGCAGGTGCATGAGGCAATCCGGGGAGAGTCCCTCGACAAGCGAAATTTCCGCAAATGGATCACAGCGCTCGGGACCCTCCGACCGACCGGCCGGCTCCGGCGCACGGGGCAGCATAGACCAGCGGAGGTGTTTCGCATTCGACCGCAGCTAGCGCGCCGTCTGAGAGATGTGCGAGGAGTCGCTATCCAGTAGAGGACGCCGTAATCGCACAGTCCTCGTAATCGGCAGCGCACGTGCTTTTCGATTGTTTTTGACTCATCTGCCCGCCCTCGACAGCACCCCCGTCTGACAGGTCTCTGGATACGTAACTCTCATGGATTTGCCGTTGATCGAATAATACGCGGCGCCGGGAATCCCATGCGACACTGCGGCCCGGTCATAATAACTCAACGTGTAGCTGCCCCTCGAGATCCCACCGGCGTTGTATTCCAAGCGCAACAAGTGCGGACCGGCTACCGTGATCACGGCGGTGAGGGGTCCAGTATAGTTACCGCAGGTCGAAGATATCGACCCGGTCCATACTCCAACCCACGGCGCGGGGTTGCCACCTATCTGCCTGGGGAGCGCCTTCGAGAAGAACCCTTCGGCGAACAGTCCGAGATGCTCGAGCTGGCCGTGAGGCACGTACCAGGAAATAAAGATCGTCGAGATCACCGCGGCCGAAGCAACGATTTGCATCGCAACGCGGCGTCGATGGCGTCGGTAGAGCGCTTCGTAGCTCACGCCGAGTAGCCCTGCGGCGATGCGCCGAAATGCGCGGATCCACTGTAAGGGCCCTCCGCGAGCGTCTGCTGCGTAGGGACTCGCGACCGATCCATCGTCTGCGCCAGCCAATGCTCGCGCTCGCAGTGCCTCCGGAAAGCATTCCTCGGCAGCCGGATATCCGCGTGACAGCGCATTGGGCCGCCCTGCCAGGATTACTGGCAATACGCGCTCGCATGTGTGGCAGGAGATGAAGTAGTCGACTTCGGCACTCACGTGCGCGGAGCGGACTGCGTCTGGAGAAGCCACGACTATCAGGAATCGCGAGGCCTCGAGGGCCGTACGGATTGCTGCGGCAAGATTATGCCCAGCAGCTAGCTCTGCATGATCAATGAATACGGGAGCAAGCCTTCCTTGGTCGAGGCCGGCAGACGCAGCTACGCGTAATCGCCGCGGAATGCGAGACCTCTCCAGCCGGTCGTGCAGCCATGTAGCGAAGCGACGGTCCTTGTGGCTATAGCTGATGAATGCCCAGAATCGGTATGGCCCCGCATTCATAAAGGGTGTTCCCAAGTTGGTGACCAACGCCGGAAATCCGCGTCAACCTGCCGCGGGCTTGCCCAGAGTTCTTCATGCGAAGATCGTGTCGTCTCGGGCCGGCCCGCTATTTGACTCCCAGTCTATCGCCTTAATTGCGGCGAGAGGCTTTCAATCGCCTCTGCAAGGCGACGTACCGCTTGAGCGCGTTGTCTATGCGGGTCTGCCAACCGGGGCCGGTGGCGCGAAAGAACTCCAGTACGTCCTTCGAGATCCGAAGCGTCGTCTGCGCCTTCTGACCGGATCCCGCCGGCCGGCCTCGGCGAACGAGCTTCTTCCCGCCATATAGGGGTCCCCTTGATTTTGGTGTCATTTTTCCCGGTAGGATTTCCCGGGTTTTCGAGGGGTGGCATTCTCTTTTCCTAGCTTTATCAGCTGGTTGTCTTGCGTGTTCTGCGCGGGGCTATCGTGCCGTCCCAGGAGGGTGGCAGTGGGGCGGATCCGGGCCTTCGTCACGCTGAGCGTTCGGTGCTGTTAGCGGGGACACAAAACCGCGTGATTTTGGGGGCAAGACGCGGATTGGCGGTGCGACGCCGGTATCGGCGCCCCGGGGGCCCATGGGGTGGCCGGATTCGGCGCGGCTCAGAACGCCGGGTCGTCGGTCGCAGTGCTAGCGGGCTTTGGTGGGCAAGAGGGCTCGAGCTGGTGGGCACGGTTGATGAGTAATCCGCCGTAATGGCGCTCGAGTGCCTCGATGAGCTGGTAGAGGAAGTCGATGAGTGCGCCGGCATCATCACCGGAGAGATCCAACGGCAGGCAGACGATCGGCAGATCATTGGGTTCCATAGCTATCGGCACGTGGGGCGGGATTTCTTAGCGGCGCCGCGCGCCGCGGCGCGCTTGGCGGCGCGCTCCTTGGCTTCCTTGAGGCGATAGCTCTCCCCGTCGATCGAGAGGATCTCGGAGCGATGGACCAGCCGATCGATGAGGGCAACCACACAGGTGGCATTGGGGAAGACCTGATTCCATTCGCTGAACGATCGGTTGGTTGTCAGAACGAGCGGGCGGCGTAGCTGATAGCGCCGCGTGATGACCTCGAACAGCAGGTCCGCATACCGCGTGTCGTAGGCGAGGTATCCAACCTCATCGCAAGCGAGCAGGGTCGGAGTGGTGTACCGGCGCAGCCTGCGCGAGAGCTGTGTGGAGCTGTCCTGGGCGGCAAGGTCATGCAGCATGTCCGAGGCGGCGGTGAAGCGCGCGGTGTAGCCGCGCAGCACCGCCTGATGCAGCAGGTTTTTGGCAATCATGCTCTTGCCGAGGCCGTTGGGGCCTACAATTACAAGATTGGCCGCCTGCTCGAGGAAGCCGAGGGTGAAGAGCTCATCGAGGAGTGCGCGATCGAGCTCTTTGGGCCACTCGTAGTCGAAGTCGGCCATGGGCTTGAAGGTGCCGAGACGCGCGTTGTCCATCCGGCGCTTGAGGCTGCGCTGCAGCCGCTCGCTCTCCTCGATCTCGAGGAGGCGGTCGAGCCAGGGCTCGTTGATGAGCTCCTCGGCGTGAGCGAGGAGTCCATAGAGGCCGAGCCGCCGCAGGCGTTGTTTGAGGGTATCAAGCGGCAGGTTTGTTGCCGCTGCCGTTGCCGCTGGGATTGTTGTCGTCGTCGCTGGGCTCGGCGAAGCCGGCCTCAGGGGCAGCGTCTGTGCGTTCATCGGACACCTCCGGGGAGAGTTTTTCGTAGTCGGCCAAGTTGTGCGGACGGACCGCGAGAGCCCGCACGCGCGGGTCATCGGGGAGCGTGACCGGGATCGGCGGGCAGGCGCCGCGCTGGGCGCGGTGCAGGTCAATGAAGTGCCGCACGGCGGCAAGATGCGTCGCGTCCTGCCCGAGCGCGGCGGCGAGGGCGGCCTCGAGGGCGGCGGCGAGGGCGGCCTCGAGGGCGGCGGCCCCGTGCGTGTCGAGTAGCTCGATGAGGCCGCGAGTGAGGGAGCCCAGGTGCACGCCGCGCGAGGCGGCGAGCGGGAAGAAGCGCGCGGCGCTCGGGACTGGTAGATGCTCTGCGCGTTGCGCCCGAGCTGGACCTGCTCCTCGATCCAGGCGCGGCGCTCCTCGCAGGCCGAGCGGGCCTGCTTGGGCGGCCGAGCCGGTGGCCGGGGTGGGGGAGTTTGCGGCCCGGAAACCGCGCTTTCCCGGCCGCCAGAGCCGGTGGCCACCCCGGGGGAATTTGGCCCCGCGGTTCCCTCCGGCGCCCCTTGTTCGTAGCGTCGGATCGTCTTGCGGTCCACCCCCGTCAGACGCTCGATCTCACGCTGGCTGCGCCCCTTGCGCAGCAGCGTTTCCACGGTAATTCGCAGATGCGGCTTCAAGACGTTCAACTCCCGCCCCCGGTCAAAAAGGGGCAGCGTAACGTCCCGCCGCCAATCAGCCCTCGGCGCCGACCGGCGCCCGTTCACAGGAGGAGATTCAGGTCACCAGAGGTGGGGGAGTTTGGCCGGCCGCCAGGGGTTTGGGAGCATGCACGAAACTGAAATCCGGCTTAAGTTTCGTGCAGCTCAGCTTCGCTTTGGCTAGTGCCAAATCGAGTGCCAAATGCGGGTAGGCGAGGGGACCCAGGGGGAGTGAAATTCTTGTGATTTCAGCAAGTTATTGATCCTCCAAGCCCTCTCCGTGGGTTCGAATCCCACCCTCTCCGCCAGTTCAAAAAATTCATTAAAAATCAATAAACTATAAGCGCCGAACTACCATCCGATCTGGTTCGTCGCAGTACCCCAAAGTCCACAATAGGCCAATGAATTCTGGCGCTTAGCGCGGGCGGCGAAGCTCTAAGGGCGGCCACTGAGGGCCGTCCGACACCAAGGCGTTCCAGGGGGCAGCCACAAACAGAGCTGGGGTAGATTTTGGGGTACGGAGCGAACTGCTGGGGTATGCGTGCGACGAAAGTGCTTCCGTGGATACCCCAGTTGTCGACGCGGACATCGATGTGGCTGAGCCAGCCGGTTCTCGTTGCGAATAATTCATTTAGTGCATATAATTCGCTCGGAGACTAGCTATGAATATTACCGCAGACAGAGTGTCGCTCAGTGATCGGGACGCAGAGCTGCTGGCGCAAGCTAGCCGGCTGATGGCGGAGGCGCTCGATCGTTCGAGGGCGCGCAGGATTGCGCTGGTCGAGGAGAGAGACGACGGTGGCGATATCGTTCGCCTCGAGGTGCCGCCAGCGACTTTACGGCTGCTCTCACAGATCCTCGCGCTCATGGCCCGGCAGCAGACGTTTGTGCTCTATCCGGAATCATCGGAGCTGACGACGAAGCAGGCGGCCGAGGTGCTGGGTGTCTCGCGCCCGTTTCTGATCCGTGTCCTGGAGGCCGGGCAGATTCCGTTTCGTAAGGTGGGACGTCATCGGCGGATCCTGATGCAGGACGTTCTGGCCTACAAGAAGACCATGCAGATCAGCCGCCGCGTTGCACTGGACGAGCTCGTCAAGGCTAGTGAGGACATCGGCGGGTACGATCTTTAATGGTGCCCTATGATCGATTCACCGTCGTACTGGACGCGTGCACGCTCTTTCCCATGCTGGCGCGTGATGTGCTGTTGACCCTGGCTGCGCACGAATTCTTCAGCCCTAAGTGGTCGGCGCGCATTCGCGGCGAATGGACCCGGAACCTCCTTGCACAAATGCACGAGCGGTCGGTCGATGGTGACGCCCAGAAGCGGGTAGACCGCATTGTAGCGGCGATGACCGCGGCCTTTCCGGACGCTGATGTCGATGTGGAGCTGGTAGAGCTGCCAGTACTTGAGCCCGTGGACGCCAAAGACCGCCATGTTGTCGCGACGGCAATTGCCGCCCATGCAGATGCAATCGTTACCTTCAACGTGAAGGATTTTGCCGCTGACCATCTGAAGGAGCAGTTGCAAATCGAGGTGATTTATCCGGATGACTTTGTCATGGATCTGATCGATCTCAACGAGAAACGCGCCGTGGCTGCTTTCCGTGAGCTACTCGCCAGGAAAAAGAATCCGCCTTGGGCAGTGGACGAGATTGTGAAACGGTTGCAGGTATCTGGCCTCGTGCAAACATCGCTGTGGCTGAACACTCAGGATGTGGCTGCCCTAATGTGAGGGCGTCCGTGATGACGCGTTCAGCCTCATGAGGTTCACTCTGATATACGACGGCGAGCTGCCGGCTGGCGACAAGAAACGAGCCCGCTACGCCTCGAAGATTCGCAATATACTGCACCCGCAGATGCGCGATCTGTGGGATAACCACGTCCTGATGCGTCAACTGCGACACACAGCGCGGTTCTACAAACGCCCAACGGCGATGAATATCCATCGGTTACCAACAGAGCCTCCAGACTACACGGAGGAGCCGAAGCCAGTCGATGACAGCATGGTAGATTGCACTGCGCCGATAACCATACCGAATTCTGGCCGCTTCTTGCCCATAGTCAGGAAGTCTCTTTATGTCGCGTGCGCCATCGATCTTCTTTTCTTACGTCACGAAGAGCCCCAGCGGCTATTTGAAGGCAGCGGCGACTTGGATAATCGCCTGAAGTGCTTCTTCGACTTCGACGCATTGACAATTCCGAATAAGGAGCAGTCCGAAGCTGGAGAGCCCCCTTGCGCGGACCCCTTGTGTTGTCTGCTTGAGGATGATCGTTATATTTCAGATTTCTCTGTGCGAACTGGTCGCCTGCTAGGCAAGTATGGCAAACACAAACATGATGTTCGGATTCAGGCCGAAATAACGATCAAGGTTTTGCGTGTTTTCGAGGGGAACTTGGGACTTGTCGGCGGATAGTCGTTGGAGAACCTTGGGGAGTGAAAGGAGCCGGCCAATGGAAGCAGTACTCCGGGCGACGGGAGCTGAATCTGCATCAACCGCGAATCCTGCCTAGTTGTCGTTAAGAGATTTCAGTAGATCTAGGAGATCCCGCCATGCCTTCATATGGGCGGCCCTGCCGACCCTCGAACGACTTTGATGGACACACCGTAGGCCATCATCAGTTGCAGTCGATGCTTCTCAGAAGGATCAGCCTGGTTGGCAGACGGCGTATACCCGGCCAGGAGCGCCGCCGATGTAGCCGGGAAGGGGCCCCAGCGCATCCTCGATGTAGCCATACACGCCGCCGCTGGTCGGAACCCGGCTGCCGCCCTCGGCAAAGCAGATGGCGACCGCTCCCATCGCCAGGCCGCAGGCTAGAAACGCGAGGGGCGCGTACGTCCCCACGGCTGCGGACTGCAAAAATACCGGCACCGATGATCACAATGACGATGCTCGCCGCCAACCCCCAGGGGCCGAGTGCACGCACCAGGCCCGCATCGCGTTGGTTGCCGGTCACGGGCGGCGCTCTAGCATGAGCGGTAGCGGAGCACGATCGATATGTTGCTCAGGTCGCGGAGGCTGCAACCGGTGTTTGCGGCCGGAAGCCATCAATGCCATCAACGAACAGATGCGTCGTGACATTCCGCGAGTACTCTCGGCGTTGGACGAGGACCGCGTAATCGGGGGTCCGGGGAGCCGGTCGGGCGCGGATTCTGCGTGGGCGCTGACATCAAGGAGCAGCGTCCCGCGGGGGAGTGCGCCGCGCGCCCGCGGTTCGGCGTGGCTCGAGGTGTTCGCGAGGGAGGCGAAGCCCGAGATCGCTGTGAACCGGCATTGCACGTTGACCAAGGAGCAGCGTCCAATCGAGACCAGCTGCTTGGAGCCCAAGTAATTGTTCCAACTCGGAAGACCGCTAATTCTCCCCTGGTCATAGGATGCTCTTTGCGAACATGATCGAACGCAGAAACACCTCGATGCCCAGCAAGCCGCTGGAACCTCACGAGCTGGACAAGATCGCCACTGCGACGCTCGCGCACTACGAGCAGCACGCGGAGGAATTTCGGGCCGGCACGCGCGATCACGACGTCAGCCAGAACATTGCCTCTCTCTTGCGACATATCGAAGGCGAGTCGCCCTTCACGATTCTCGATTTTGGTTGCGGGCCGGGGCGCGACCTCAAGACCTTGGCCGGACTAGGCCACACGGCCATCGGGCTGGAGGGCGCACCCGGCTTTGCTGCCATGGCGCGTGCCGACACCGGGTGCGAAGTGTGGCAGCAGGATTTCCTCAAGCTTGACCTGCCGGGGGAGCGCTTTGATGGAATCTTCGCCAACGCTGCGCTGTTTCATGTGCCATCCCAAGAATTGCCGCGCATCTTGCGGCAATTGCACGCCGCACTGAAGCCTGGGGGCGTCCTGTTCAGCTCCAATCCGCACGGCGAGAACGAGGAAGGCTGGAACCGCGGGCGTTACGGTGCTTACCACAGTCTTGAAGCGTGGCGTCGCTACATGTCAGATGCAGGGTTCACAGAGCTCAAGTATTACTACCGGCCGGTCGGGTTGCCGCGCGAACGGCAGCCGTGGCTGGCGAGCGTGTGGGGCAGGCCCAAAAAGCCCAAATAGCGTTGGACATTGCATAACGCTCAGCGTAGGGTCAATGGAGGCTCGTGACTCTTTCCTCTTGCGAGTATCTATTGGCCCGGGCGCAATTCTCGCGCCACTCTCGCCAGCCCGCAATCCGACCGGTCCTCCGAACTAGACAGGCATGCGCGGTATGCGTCGCCTGCGGGTCGATCGTGTGGACGCCACGCGCGTAGTGCGTCTCCCGGCATCTGCGCGATCATCCCGCTCTAGGGCGAGCGCGCCGCGACGGCTCATTCCATAAGCAAGCCAAGCGGTCTGTGCGAAGGCAGCGGACGCTTGAGGAGTCGTGTTCATGAGTACTCAGCTTCATATGGATCTGAAGTCCACTGCGCCCACCGGCGTTATTCGGAACGCCATGAACCCATTTGGCGTCAAGGATCTCACGGCCTTGGCGGGGGCGTTGTCACCCGTCGGTCCGTCAGTGCACGAAGCACTGATGGCCACGGCACCGCATTACCGGCCCGAGTTTCGGAAGGATCTCGCGGAATACGTCGGTGCTGCGCCATTCGCGATAGACGGTATCGATGCGGGCATAGCCACCGAACATTTTAGCCCGCCGGCCTCTGCGCTGAAGGCTGCGGGACTGACATCCCGAACAGCACCATGGAGGAAGCCCCGTACCAGCGAAGGATGGCAGGATGACCTGGCAAGTGGGGAAGGGCTCACCGTCGCCTTGCGCCGAACGCCTGATCGATCCGAAACCGCCAGTCGCGCCAGGCACCCGTTGCTGGCACGGGCCCGCCGTGATTTGCGCGAACCATTGACGGCAATGCTGCGACTCAACAGCGACTGGAATGTTCGGGGGACCGACATGGTGTCGGCAAGAATGATCGAACGACAACGTCAAGCGCTTGAAGTGATGGGCGATCTCATTGACAGCTTCCTGACGATCGGCGAGCGCGAGATGGCGCGCCAGCCCGCACGGCTCACCGACCGTGCGTCGCGGTTTGCTGTCAGTAAACTGGGCGAGGCGAGCGCAACGCCCGAGCCGCGCGCTGAGGGCTGGTCAGCCGAATGGTCCATGATATCCGCTCTGGGCCCCCCAAAGGGGCCCGCGGCGCTCGGGCCAGCGACCCGCACGCGCCGCATCCTCTTAATCGATGAGGACCGAGGGGTCTTGGGCGCATTACGGATCTATTTGTTATGCGCAGGATATCAGGTGTTCGCGGCAGCTAACGCCGACGAAGCGCTCGACCGAGCGCGGATGGCGACATCGCTTATCGACATCATCATCACGAGTTTAGACCTCACTGGCGAGGATGACGGCCTCGCAGTGATTGACAAAGCGCGTCTATTGTTGGGCTACAACATTCCCGCGGTGCTACTGACGACTCAAACGTCCATAGAGATCGGCAAGCCTGGGCTGGTCGCCGATGTTTTTCTGCTCAGAGATCCTGTCAATCTCGATGAGCTCAATGCCCTAATCGGCGAAGTGCTCAAACGTCCGAGGCGTTCTCGCCTCGCTCACCTGAGAACCACAGACGCGAAGCTCGCTCACAGCGAACCAAACCCGGAGGTCGTCTGCTGACAGTCTCTTAACGTCACATAGGCGGATACTCACCCAAAGGACCGAAGTAGCTTGGTTCCCCTTTATGTTCATGAGGATCCTTGCATGACTTTCACACACCCAGAACTACACACCTCGCGCCACATTCCGGGAGTGATTTTCCCCGTGCACCCGATGAGTGGCACCGAAGATGACGACGATAACCGAGACGATGAACGTGCGGGTGAGAATGAGACACCGGTGCGCGCGGTCGACGAGGGCACCGAAACCAGGGTTCTCAACAGGTTTGAGTAGTCTTCCTTCATGCGATACCTGAGTTCCGATTTTGAGTCAGCTCGAACCTGGACTAAAACGGGTCAGGTCGGTTCCTCAAAGTCGTATCCAGGTAACGTGGTGAGCCGCGTTGTGCGTATTGCCTCACGTAAGTTTCTTACTATTTGCCTCATCCGGATTCTTACCTTCTGGCATTCTGCTCACGCGATTTAGCTGGCCGGCACGCTGGGCAGTCTGACGGCGCAGCCGTCAGAAGCTCATATGTGATGGATGCTCTGGTGGGCACGGGCAGCTGACTCACACCCGAGATCTTCTGTGAACTGCTCCATCTGGCAAATCAGCCGCTGCACTGCATCTCGCCGCCAAATCTTAAGCCGGCGCTGCACTGTGCGCAGGTGCCCGAGGTTGTACCGATCGGGATGGCGAGTCTGGAAATGGGCCAAGAGTTCCCGGGCGGTTTGATCAGGGTCGGATTCCAGATGCTGAAGCATTTCCGCCCAATGCGTTGCAAGCGGGTCAGGCCGGTGGCGAGTACGCGGTATCGACGAGGGTCGGTACCGCAGCGAGCCGATTTGAATGCCTCGAGCCCGTGCATCGTCACGCCACTGTCGCACTCGTTGTGCAAAGGCGCGGAGTTGGCCGCGGTGCCATCGTCCAGGATATTGCTTCCGTAGTTCATCGAAGAGTTCAGTTGCGTTCATGTTCGGCCGCCCCTCAAGGCGACGGCATACAAGCGGCCAGACCAGCGCGAATGCATGCTGTCGCTGGATATGCCGTCGGGCAAACTCCTGTCGCCTCAGATCGCACTGGCGTTCGATCTCCGGATCCCACTGCGGTCCCGGCGGTCGAGTCTCGGCGGCGTCCGACCTCGCCGCGATCGGCACCTGTTTCGGCGGACAGGGCGGTTGTGATGGCAGCGGAGCGCATACTTCTCGAGCAACCACACCTTGGATTCGCCGCAGATACCGCGGCTTTGACTCGATGGCATGGGTGGGGCGGATTTCTCCAGCCCGCCAAGCCGTGGAAAGGCTGGCAAGGAACCCGGGTAGATCTGGTTGGAGGGGACTGCTCCCATCGGGCGAGCCACCATCGGCCAGCACGACCAGGTGGCTCTGCATCGCGCGTATTTCCTCGAGCAGCTGTAGTGGATCAAGCGCGCCACTGACTTCACGCAGCTTGGCCTTGATCGGCTCAGACATCGTTTCGGCGTGTAATAGTCGCTCGCAGGGCGTTTCAGGCGCATGGTAGCGCTTGGTGACCTGCGCGCCTTGCCGATGCTTCTCGGCCAGCTTGAAAGAGGGCTGGAAGAAGTTGACGAATAGTCGCGACGCTCCGTACAGCCGTGCGAGCGTTTGCGCCGCAGCAATGCCTTCAAACCGACGATAACCGAGCAGCTTGCGTACGACAGCGCCGTTCTTCTGTTCGATCCACGCTTGGTCGTTCTTCCGATATGGCCGCGAGCGCGTCAGCTCGATTCCTTGGCCGAGGCAGTACTTGATCATCGTCTCATTCAAAAATTCCCCACCGTTATCGACGTCAAGGGCTCGTAGGGCAAAGGGAAGACTGATCCGGATGCGATCCAGGGCTTCCACCACCAACGTCTGTTCGCGCACGACCAAGGGCGCGCACTCTGTCCAGCCGCTGGCGATATCTGTGAGCACGAGGCTATGGACGTAGCTCCCGCGCGTTGAGTCCCCGCAATGCGCCACCAGGTCCATTTCCATGCTACCCGGCGGTGGCTCATGCCAGTCGGCAAAGGTACGCACCGCCACGCGACGGCGAATATCTGGAATCACCCGGCGCCTCTTCTTGCCACCCGTTGCCCGACGGGCCGCTCGCAACAGCCGATCGATAGTCGCGGCGCTCATGGCCAGCACTTTCGATCGGATCGCTTCATCAAGCTTCAGGTGGCCGTGCCGCTCGAGCGCCGGCAGCAGAATCCTGAGCAGCGGCCTCAACCGCTTCCCACAGACGCGGTCGGAGGCCTCCCACAGCACGATGAGGGCCTGCTTCGCGGCATCGTCGTACAGCGTAGGCCGCACACGTACGCGACGTACTGGGGCGGTCGGGTTTTCCGCATTGAGCACGTGAATCGCGTATTTCGGGTGATAGCCACTGATGGCGACAAACTCGGACAAGATCTGCTTCTTCACTCGGCTCGAGGCAGCTTGATATCGCCGCCGCACTGAGCGTGCCAGTTCAATTCGCGCAGCATGGGTAAGCGGGGTGTCCATCGCGGCCTCCTGATCTGGAGCCGGGATAGTGACATTTCACGTGAGGCAACGACACTCAAAGGTAAGCTTTCGAGTGAGGCAATGCGCGCACCCGGACTTCCTCTACGTCGCGGACTCCAAGCTCTGCTCACACGAGAACCTCGATACCATCGCTCGCGCCGGTGGCCGCTTCGTCACGGTGCTGCCGCGGTCACGCCAGGAGGACCGGCAGTTTCGCAAGCGCATCCAGACCACTACTCCACCGTGGGAGCTGGTCTGGGACCGGCCGGACCCCAGGGGCAGGGGTGGGCCGCGCGATCAGTGGTTTCTCTACCGCGATCCGATCGGCTCGATGGAAGCCTGGCCGATCGTGTGGGTGTGGTCGAAGCTGCTCACCGGGCATCAACGCGCCAGCCGTCAGCGCCGCATCGATGCCGCCGTCGCGGCGCTCACCGCGTTGCGTGACCGGATCGTCAGTCCCCGGGCGCGCATCCGCGGAGCCTCACGCATTGACCTCGAGGTCGAGAAGATTCTCGAGCACTATCACGTGCGCCGCTATGTGAAGGTCTCCCGCACCGTGCGCGCCGAGCACGACTTCAAGCAGACCCGCCGCGGCCGGCCAGGACCCGACACTGCCTACCGGCGTATCACCCACCGCCGCTACGACCTCGAGTGGACGATCGATGCCGCCGCCGTCGCCTACGACCAGAAGTCCGATGGCATGTACCCACTCATTACCAACGACCGCACCCTCACCCCGCAGCAGGTGCTCGAAGCTCACAAGGGACAGCCGCGGCTCGAGAAGCGCTTCGAACAGCTGAAAACCGTGCACGAGATCGCCCCGGTGTTCCTGAAGAACCCCGCGCGCATCGAGGCGTTCTTCACCGTCTACTTCCTCGCACTTCTCATCCAGGCGCTCATCGAGCGCGAGCTGCGACAGACGATGAAGCGCGAGCGGCTGAAAGCCTTGCCGCTATATCCCGAGGAGCGTCGCTGCGCCCACCCGACCACCGAGCAGGTGCTGCGGCTGTTCAGCCACGCCGAGCGGCACCTGCTCAGCCGCGCCGGTCGCGTAGTGCAGAGCTTCGAAGCCGAGTTCACTCCGCTGCAGCGTCAGGTCCTCGATCTGCTCGGCGTGCCGGCAAGCGGCTTCCGGGGCTGACGGCCCGCCGGAAATTCCCCGAAATCACGTCCGCGATGTGCGGAAAGTAAGACCCGGGCGGTCGCAACGATGAAATGAGCGCTCCGAAGCTGACATTCGCAAGTAATTCGCGTCGCTGAATGAAGGCGATTTCCGACGGAGTTTTGCGACGCGTAAATCGCTGATTCGACGAGCGCCGAACCTTTCGCCAGACTTACCCTTTTATGCAACAGCGAATGCCGTTTCACCGCGCCCCAAGCAAATATTATTTTTGCCGCGCCACAGCCACTTACCCCATACCCCACTTGGCGAGCACGCCAAACCCCTCAATCAGCCGGTCGGCGCATCTGGCGGCTCATGCCGTGACGCTTCGAATTGACGCATGCGATCCTTGAGTGCTGCTAATTCCCGCTCGACAAAAGCTATCCGGTCCACGGTGTAGTCGAAGCCCGAGTAATCCATTGCTTCTGACCACCTGGCCACTTTGTTCATCAGACGACGAAAAGCCCCGGGTCCCCCGCTAACGTCAGTTGTCATGGTCATTGCTCAGTCAATTGTTCCGATAACCCGTCAGACGCGCCGCGGCAGGAGCACCAAGTCGGCCGCTTCCTCAGCATCTTTGAGGAGCGTCTTGCGCGGCGTGCCTAGCTGCGCACGCATGGTCAGCCCACGCGCTAAATCCGTGACCTGGATCGCGCGCGCGGCTACGGGAAAGTCAGACGGGATGTCTCCCGCGGTGATCCCGTCCCGGAGACGGCGCTCTACCAGCGCTGCGCCGCGGGCGACCGCGCTCTGCAGGAACCGCTGAACCTCAGCGTCGTTCACAAGCGGCGCGACGCACATCATGAGGCAGCCCCGGGCGGACCCTTTCTGGGTTGCACTTTCGACGGCGTACCTCAGAAAGTCCGCGATCGAGTCGCAAAGACTCTTTGGGGAGAGGAGTGCCTTCGCGGCTGATGCGCCCTTCCGTTCTGCATACGCCTTAAGGGCGCGCAGGAATATCGCCCGCTTGTCCCCAAAGACGGCATACAGGCTCGGCCGTCCCACACCCATGCCGGCGACGAGATCGTCGATCGTCACTCCGTCGTAGCCTTTGGCCCAGAACACCTGAGTCGCCTTTTCGAGCGCCCCCGTCTCGTCGAAGCTGCGCGGTCGGCCCACGGGCCTAGCGGTATTTTGAATCATGTAGTTCAAAACTCATTGACAGCCGTCATCACACCAATATATAACTGAATGGTTCAAAATTAGCAAGCCAGCATCACGACTCGGCCTTTACCCTTACGGAGCTGCCCATGGAACATTCGATCGCTCTCGTCACCGGCGCCACTTCCGGGCTCGGCCTTGCGGCAGCCCGCCTGCTCGCCGGAGAGGGCTGGCACGAGATCATCGTCACCGGGCGCAGCCTGGCCGGGGCCCAGCAAGCGGCCGCTCAACTCGCGGCTGAGACCAAAAAACAGGTCTTCACGCCGCTGGAGCTGCATCTGGACGAGCCGTCCAGCGTTCAGTCCGCGCTTGCCGAGCTCGTCAAGCGAGGTCGGCCTATCGACTTCCTACTGCTCAATGCAGGGCTGGTCCCATTCAAGAAGCGCGCACTCACTGCTTCGGGCATCGAGGCGTCTCAGGCCCCCCTAATCGGCCATCATCAACTGACTGTCGGGTTGCTTCGCGCCAACCTTCTTAGCCCCAACGCGCGGATTGTTATCGCCGGCGCGGAACCTGCCCGCGGGGGCGTACCCATGTTCAAGTACACCGACCTGCCAGCCTTCGCGGCCAAATACCACCAGGGTGACCGAACCGCCGCTGTGGAAGCCCTGCTGCGCAACGGGCCGAACGTGAAGTACGTGCCCAACAATGCGTATGCTGACGCGAAGCTCATCATCGCTTGGTGGACCGCCGCGCTGGCCCGCCGGCTGCCCTCAGGCATGGCCGTGTACGCCGTATCGCCCGGTGGGGCGACCGCCACCAAGGTGGTGCGAAGCGCTGGCCCGCTGTTGAGGTATCTGTTCATCCCAATTGTGAACCTCATTCCCGGCATGAATCAGACGCCGGAGACCGCGGCCCGTCGGTACCTCCAGGCGTCGGAGTTCGGAACCGACGTCTCAGGGCAATTCTTCGCCTCGGCTCAAGGGAAGTTCTCAGGCCCAATTGAGGCGCAGCGCCAACCGCACCTCCACGATCGCGCCAACCAGGAAGCCGCCTGGCAGGCCGTCGTCAAGGTCTCCGGCGCCGATTTAGAGCCTGTCAAACCCGCGTCGCCGTCTGTTCGGCCGATAGCAAAAGGGCCCGGCGGACCATAGAAAATTCGTCGTCTTCCGCAGCACTTGAGAGCGGTGTCTCGAAGGAGAGCCCGATCGCGGCTGAACTGATCCCGGTACCCCGGATCAGCAGGCGATTGCGGAGCTACATGATCGTCCACGGGGACTTACGGTATTTTGAAATAAATAGTTCAAAACGTCCTTGACCACGATCATCGTGTCTAATATCTTACCAAACAGTTCAAAATCAGCAAGCAACCCTAACCTAGCGAGGAGAATACGAATGGAACGGTACCGAGGAAAAAAAGTGGTAATTATCGGTGGCACGAGCGGCATGGGGCTCGCGACGGCGAAGATGCTCCTCGATGGGGGCGCGCGCGTACTGGTGACGGGTCTCTCGAAGGCCGGCCTGGAATCGGCGCAGAAAGAGCTCGGAAAGGGCGCCCTCGTGGTTTCGAGCGACGCGCGATCGTTGACGGACATCGATGCCCTCGCCGCTCGGGTGAAGACCGAGTTCGACACTTTCGACCTGCTCTTCGCCAACGCCGGGTTCAGCATTCCAACGCCTCTCAGGAGCGTGACCGAGGCCATCTACGACGAGATGTTCAACCTGAACGCCAAGGGACCGTTTTTCGCGGTCCAGAAGCTCGCCCCGCTGATCAATCGGGGAGGCGCTGTCGTCCTCACGACCTCTGTCGCCAACGTCAAGGGTTTGGCAGGCCAAGCCACATACGGAGCCGCCAAGGCTGCGCTGCGATCCTTCGCTCGGGTGCTCGCCGCCGAGCTGCTTCCCCAAGAGATTCGCGTCAACGCGGTGTCGCCCGGCCCCATCGACACGGGCATCCTCGAAAAGGTGCTGCCCGCGGAAGACATGCGTACTCAGGTCAAGGAGCACATGCTTGGCATTATTCCGATGAAGCGCTTCGGGACGTCGGAGGAAATCGCCAAGGCCGTTCTCTTCCTCGCGTTCGAGGCTACCTTCACGACTGGCGCCGAGCTTCCGGTCGATGGCGGTTGGTCGCAACTGTGAAGGCGATGTGGTGGACGGCAGAGTTGGGGGCTGGAGAAGTAGGCAGCTCGGGTACCGCGGTAATTAGACCACTGCCTCCGCTCCGACTTTGACCAATAGAACACCCCGCAAGGGCTAGGTTTCCATTCCGGGGTGTTGTCGCAAAACTTAACCTTTGTGCGATAATTAGTTCGGGGTGTCAGCTCCGCAAAGAATAGCTCAATTGTGCTTCCTGATAGCTGCCGGTCGCCACCGGCCGGATTGGGCACCCATCTGCCCGCCGGTCCTGGCGAGATGCGGAACCCAGCCGTTGACGGTTTACCCGTAAATGTCTCGCGAGCCATCGTTGCGACGCACTGTGGCGAACAGTGGATTACCGTGGCGGAGCCTTCCCCGACCTGGCGATATAGACGATCCGCCAAGATAGTTTCCTCGGAAACTATCTTGAGAATCCCGGCGCATGCTCCGGGAGGTCCCCGATCGGTGCAGCTGTGCTGCCGCGCATTGCGCCGGATGACCCGAGTGCCCGCACAGGCTCACGTGGGAAGCGGATCGGAAAGGTCAGGGCGTGGAATGGGGTGGATGGCCCGCTCAAGCGTCTTTCCGATTCTGCGCCCGGCGACCTCAAGGTCATACTGTGACTGAAGATTCAACCAAAGCTGTGCGGAGGTACCGAAGTACCGAGACAATCGCAAGGCCATCTCCGCTGAAACCGCTCGGCGACGGCGCACGATTTCATTGATCGACGGAGCCGTCACCCCTAGCTCTTTAGCCAGCTTGTACGAGCTCAGCTTGAGCGGCTGCATGAAATCGTGGAGCAGAATGTCGCCCGGATGCACCGGCTGCAGTCTCTTTGTAGCCATTTTCGGATCTCCTTCCCGCATCAATGATAATCGACGATCTCGACATCGTGCACGTCGCCATTCTGCCATCTGAAGCAGATGCGCCATTGCTTGTTGATACGGATGCTGTGCTGGCCGGCGCGGTCGCCCTTGAGTGCCTCGAGCTGATTCGATGGGGGGATCATCAGATCGCGCAGGTCCGCAGCGCTGTCGAGGTACTTCAGCTTCTCGCGTGCGCGTTGCTGAATCTGGTTGTCTAGGCCTTTCACAAATGTCCCTCCGAATACCGCCTCCGTGTCTTTATTCTTGAAGGTCCGGATCACGATCAAAGCTTAAATCATCGCGATATTATCGTCAAGCGTTAAGCAGAACATGCCTCGGCTCCGGCCTACGCCCCCAGGCGGCAGACTGCGCCCCGTCCCACCACCTCGGGGTATTGCCATGAACCACCTCATTGAGACCGGCTCCAGAGCCGGGCCTTGGAACAAGGGAAAACTCGTCGGGCAGAAGGCGCCCCTGCGCCTGAAGGACATCTGGGCGATTCGGATCCCGTCTTCAACTCGGCAGCCGCACTCGCGAATTGGCACTCTTTAACCTGGCCATCGATAGTAAATTGCGATCGTGCGATCTCGTGAAACTGCGGGTCCGCGATCTTGTCCACGGAGAACGGATCGCTGCACGGGCGATCGTTATGCAGCAGAAAACTCAGCGCCCGGTGCAATTCGAGATCACGGAACAGACGCGGGAGGCTTTAGGCGCGTGGATTCGTCAACGAGGTCTGAGAGGAGACGATTTCCTGTTCCCAAGCAGGCTTCGCCGCTCGCCTCACCTCTCCACACGTCAGTATGCTCGCATCGTCCATCACTGGGTCGGTGAGATCGGTCTGGATCCGGCGGCTTACGGAACGCACACGCTGCGGCGCACCAAAGCCTCCCTTATTTACCGACGAACAAAGAATCTTCGGGCCGTCCAGCTCTTGCTCGGGCACAGCAAGCTGGAAAGCACCGTGCGGTACTTGGGCATCGAAGTCGATGATGCGCTCGAAATGGCAGAGCAAACGGAGGTGTAGGTCTAGGGTTGGCAACGCCGGTCGGCGGCGCCTCTCGGTCGCTGACCGGCCAGGTCCGGACGGACGCGCTCGCTGCCAAGGCGCTCCAAAGCGGACATATCGGAGAGGGAGGACGTCCAAAGCACGGGGGTTCAGTGCGACGTTCGTAGTGCTTGTCGGATGGATCTTTCCACTGGCGAGTAAGCACCATCCTCGCGATGTAGGCGGTATGGCTCCCGCAGACCTAACGGGGGTTGTGCCATGAAACGCGGAATCGACCCGCGATGGCGCTGCGCGGTGGCGCGCCCATATCCAGGGACTTGATGCGCGTTTGGCGGCAAACCCGTGCAGTGCGAACTCACGGCTGCCCGGATGCGACGCATTCGCATTGACGCAGCATCGTTACGAAGCAGTGCGTACACGAGTGCTGAACGAGGCGAACGGTATCGAAACAGACATGGAGCAGAGCGAGGCCCAGATGACGACCCTGAACCAGGAGGCCGGGAACTAAGTTGCAGAATCGAGCGTGGGAGTCACCGCAAGACGGTCCGCGTCGAGAAAGCCCCAGATGGCACCTTCCGAGCGGTTTCAGGAGCGCACGAACATCCGCTCTATTTGCTTACCGACGACATCAAGCACGGCGGATAGCTGAGCCAGATCGTTGACAACCCCGTCGAGGACGCCCAGCACTTCGCGGACGAGATAGTCGGGCTGTTCTTCGGGGTCGTCACTGCCCTCCTTCAGCGCATTCAGAGCGATCCCCAAAAGTATCTGGGCGGCAATGACCTTCGATCTGACGTCGATCTCGATCCCTTCCATGAGCGCCACTATACGGCGACTCCCTGGTGGCCCTCAAACGCGGATTCCCAAGAGGACTCGTAATGAACTGGACCGGGTCTCGCTTGCGACAGCCGAGCCGATTCCGTCTGAACGTCGCCAGCCGTTCCGACCGAACGAGACCGCTCATTCTGCTCGAAGGCGACCGATTTTGGGGCTCGTGCCCCGAATCACCGGTCACGGTCCCGGAATGGCCGGTCACGTTCAGCCGTCATGCGCGGCGGCGTCCTTGTCTTGCCTGTTGGGTAAAAACTGGTAAACGCATCATAGAACTGCGGACTAAAATGTGAAGTCACACACGAACCCTCCGCCGAAGCGATACATATGATTGTCGCTATAAGCCACTGTTCATCGGGTCGTGGTTGGTTTTCGCTCTCTCTACCTCTTTGGAGTTCATTCACATTGGAGTCTGACTCCAGCGCCTCCGAGTCCGCCATCAATTAGGCTACAGCGATACCCACTGGGTGCCTTCTGCGAGGCGTGGCGAAACGGCAAAACAGCCCAATTCGTTCGCGATTGAACATGGACAGGAGTAACTGGTGTACATTTTAGTTATCATATGGCTTGTGGGCGGCAATCCAACTACGCCTCAAATTGCCCTTCCACGTATCTACCCTAACAAGCAAGCTTGCATAGCCGCACAGAGTACGCAAGCAGCCTATAATCAGGGTGTACTCAAGGGGTCAGGTGATGAGAAGGCAGCTGAGACACTCGTGTCGTGGTGCGCGGCACCCGTGGACGGTAAGACAAGCAAACCCATCAAGTAGGAGTGTTGGTGTCACTTTGGTCGATTACTTCCAGAGCAAGGACGCACCGCGCTTCGAGGAAGGTGACGCGCCCGGTAGCACTCCCGAATAGCGCGCGTAAAGAGCTGGAGAAGTTCATTTTGTCAACCGGCGTCTAACTCTGACCAGCGTGTCAACGCCGGAGGCGCTGCTCTAAGATCGCCAAGGGTCGTTAGAGTAAGACCCGCCAGTAGGATTCCGGAGTAACTCAGATGAAAGCCAAGTTCAAAGTGAAGGATGAATTCAGACTGAAGAAAGACATGAACTTCACTCGTTCGTTTCCGCCGACTGGCCTAGAACCTGGACAACTCAGTCATAATCTCAAAGACAAGGCGAACAAGAGAGCCGGGAGTGTGGCCACGGTCTGTGAGATTTATGACGTACCAGCAACATCCAGAGCTAAGGTTACGTACTCATTGGACTTCGGGAACTTCAGGCTCAGTCTGAAGGAACAAGAGCTACTTGAGTTGTTCGAGCCAGTAACACGTGCTTAGCACGGCATCTCCAACCCATTCATTCTTTTGGTCCTCTCCATTCAAGCACAACACCGCAGCTTTGTGAAGCGGAGCGGCCAATCACTCTCGAGTGCTGGCAGAGCTGGCTACTCGACGCCGAGCTGCTGGGCGCGCCTGGGCCGGCGCTACGGCTACGCCCAGTGGGGTAGTAGAGGCCCGAGCCGGCCGGCGGCGCAGCGCCAGTGCCTACCGGGCTGCATTGCAGGCTTGCTGACCTGGGTATCGGCCGCACCCCGCGCTGGGGTGGAGTGGTGACGGGGGCTCATGTGAGCATGGCACTTTAAAACGGCCGGCGCCCAGGAAGTTCAAGCCATAAAGCGCAGCCGCAGCAGAGCCAGCGCCCACCTGCGCCGGCTGCACCTGCGGGCGATGCCCGTTCGGGAGATTCAGTCTGTGACGTGGTAGCCAGTTCCCCTGGGCGCTACGGCGTGGCCGATGCGTCATCCGTCGAAACGCGCGCGGGTCGTGGCGCAACCCTCGGACCGATGGCCCGCCGCAGCAACCATGCCAGGAACCGCACACTCACGTAAATGATTGCTAATTCCCACGCATCGCGCAGCAACCCCGACAAAGCAACACCGCCGTGTAGGATCGATTGATACTCGGCGACTGCTACCAGAGTGCCTAACACAGCCCAAAAGGCCGCGCGCTTGCGCACGTACAGAACAGCAAGCACTACATAGAAAGCAATTATGAATGTGATTCGCAGGTACAGCATGGTTTAGCGCTCCGAATCATTTGCCCAATACCGCGAGCATCGTTTACGCACATCCGCGCCATAACCCCGAAGAACGCGGGCGCCGTAGGTTATTGAGTATTGCGTAATTGAGTGACAGCTCAGAACAGTTCCACCTGCTTCCAGAAGGCCGCCACCAAGGTGGTCCGGCGTTGCATCGATCTGAGGTTGCGACGGGCGCGGTGTGCCACGTCTCCCAAGTCACGAGCGCAATAGTTTGGCATCGCGTGATGCTTGAGATAACCCCAAATGCATTCCACCGGGTTCAAGTCCGGTGCGTAGGGCGGCAGATAGTCGATGAGGATTGCGCCGCGCTGGGCCTCCAGGTGAGCCCGCACGAGTTTGGAGCGATGTGCCTGCAGACGGTCCCAGATGATGAGCAGCTTCTTGCCGATGGTGGCTTGCAGAGCTTTGAGAAATTCAACAATTTGGGGACTCTTGATCGAGCCGTTGAACAGCCGGAAGTAAAATCGCCAGTAGCTCAGCCCAGCGATCACCGAGAGCTGCTTCCAGCTGAAGCTGTATTGCAGCACCGGCGTCTGTCCCTTCGGGGACCAGGTTCTCGCGCGACAAGGTCTCTCGGACAGACCCGACTCGTCAATGAAGACGATTATTCGGCCCTGTCGCGCAGCGATTTTTTTAGTTCTGGCCACCTCTTGGCTTTCCACGTGCGCACCGCCCGCTCGTCGCGCTCGCGAGCCACGCCGGTGGGACGCTGCACGCTCCAGCCCATTCGCCCGAGCAACCGCCACACCGACGAGGGGACCAGCTTCACTGCAAACTTTGTCTCGATCAGCTGCGCGATCCGCGGGAGCGTCCACAACTCGGTCGGAAAACCCGCCGCGAGCGCACCATCCTTCAGAAGCCGCACCAGCTCTTGGCGTTGCGCGGCACTTAAGCGTTCCGGGCGACCGTACTGCCTCGCCCGACGCAGCGCCTCCAGTCCACCCTCTTGCCGCGCACGCTCCCAACGCATCACCGTCTGGCGCGATACACCCACCTGGCGCGCCACCTCGCCTTGGGTTTCCCCGGCCGCGAGCAGCCGCCCGCCGCGCCGGCGACGCCGTTCCAGCTCCTTCATCTTCTGCGAATGCCTCATCGGTACCTCGAATGTAATCACCCGAAGTACTTGGACCGCAAGAGCGGGGAAAAGTGTCACTCAATTACGCAATTCTCAATAATTGACTCAACCGCGACGGGGCAATCATCCTACCCTAATGCCAACTCTGCAAGGCTCAAGCCCGTGTCCGCGTGACTCCGATCACAGACTTTTCCGCACTCCATAGCAAACATACGCGGTCAACGGAAGAAGCTTGGCTCGGGCGTACTTCAGGAGTGTCCTTGTGCAAGCTGAATCTATGAACTTACATGGCTACATTATGCGCCCGAAAAACCCCGCCTCCCTCGCTCAATCTACGGAAAATCTCAGCCCTTTGGCTGCTTCAGCCGCCCGACGATGGGAGATAACTTCTGGTTAAAGGTGACGGAGTAGAACTAAGCGGTCGATCGAATGTCTGCTATGGACCTATTGTGAGTAGCCATCAGAGGGCGCCCGAATGACTGCAAAGGGCACTTAGCACGCATTGGCGTCAGCTGCGCTTGTAGCAAATATTGTTCGGCCGGTCCGCTATTCCCAGGTCCAGGCAGCCGGCTACCGTAGTGCTGGCCAAAAGGGGGTTGATGAAAGCTCGGACGGTAGACCCCGCGACGGATCCGGGTAATGCGGCCGGCCTTTGCGGTGATGGGAGAGCAGCGGCGGTGAATAGCCGGCAGCCATGGCCTGTCGCGTCGTGAAGAGGCCTCGGTGATGTTTGATACTCGTAGCTTCGTGTCGCAATCCCTCGCGTGCGGACGGCAAGCGGCAGCGGCAGAGGACGGATTCACGAGAGCGCTGGCGGGCGTTGCCCCGTAGAGACCCTGAGACGCTTGTTGCGCACGTAACCTAGGTTTGTCGCGTCCATAGTGGGACCTGTTTGAGACGCATAAAGCGGACGTGTTAATGAACGTCCGTTGACTCGAGCTTCAGGCCTTTCCCTATTGAACGCCCGCAGGTCAAGTGTTACAAGCTTCATTACCCGTGTCGCTGTTCATAGGCCTGCGACACGGAGAACCGAAGCGGTGGATTCCGCGCCTCTTTAACCCTTCGACTCGCCGCACGCGCCGGGAGAGGATTCAGAGTGGCTAAATCCAGGCAGACGTCTTCCCTTTCCATCGAACACATTACCCGCTCGATCCTCGTCCTGCGTGGTCAACGCGTCCTGCTCGATGTCGAACTTGCCGACCTTTATGGCGTGCCAACCAAAGCGCTGCTTCAGGCTGTAAAGCGTAACCACGACCGCTTCCCGAAAGACTTCATGATCCAGCTCACCGCCGCGGAGTGGGCCATCTTGAGGTCACAAACTGTGACCTCAAGTGCCCAGCACGGTGGCCGCCGCTACCCGCCGTACGCCTTCACTGAACAGGGCGTCGCCATGCTCTCATCGGTGCTCAAGAGCCGCCGCGCGATCGCGGTCAATGTCCAGATCATGCGCGCCTTCGTGCGCATGCGTGAGCTGCTAGCCTCCAACACTGCGCTGGCCCGCAAGCTCGATGAACTCGAGCGCAAGTATCAGCATCACGACCAAGCGATCAAGGCCATTCTCTCGGCTATTCGCGAGTTGATGACCCCGGCGGCTCCCCAGCACCGTCCCATCGGCTTCACCGCCAATCTCGGGCAAGCCAAATAGCCGCACCCTTCTCCCGATCGTGCTGCACGCCGATTCGGTTGAAGACGACCGTCCGATCCGGCGTCCAGGGAGGGCCAGGATTGGCCAGGGAATTCCGGTGCTTGGCAGCGGCGAAGCGACGTCTGCTGAGCGCTGCCGGAGCCTGCGGCGATCGAGGGACGTCCACGGACAGCCGGTGTACGTTGGGGGTACGCGCGGGGGTATGGCACGGTGCTTCGGAGCACCGTACCCCAGATTTCACATAATCCTGTACCCCACGCTGCAGAGCAAAAGCGACGAATCGCCAAGCCACATCGCAGTTCAATTGCCTTTCGAGTTGACAACTAGAATGACAATTGCTGAAATTCTTATGGAGAGAGTATCGAGAGGTCAATCACATGGCTGACGTCTGGCAAGCCGCCGAGGCTCGGCACCGGTTCTCCGAGGTGGTGGATGCCGCCGTGGAGGGGCGACCGCAGTTCGTTCGTCGCCGGGATGGCCGCGAGGTCGTAGTCGTCTCCCGGGAGTACTTCGAGGAGACCAAGCCCAACCTCAAGAGCTATCTAATGGATTCCGGCTACGCCGGTGAGGGGGACGACGCGTTCGATCTCGCAATGCGCGGAGTGAGGACCGAGGGTCCGCCCTTGCTTCGGCCGCGAAACGTCGACCTGAAGGGCTGAGCGGTGTTCGTCCTGGACACGGACGTTGTCAGCAACCTGCGGAAGAAGAAGCCGCATCCGACTCTGCTCGGTTGGATCGGCGAGGTCGGGTGGCAAGAGCTCGCCACCACGTCCGTGACGATCATGGAAATTCAAATCGGCATCGAGCGGGCAAGGCGTTCCGATGCCGCGATCGCACAGAGCGTTCAGGACTGGCTCGTCGGATTACTGCAGGCGAGTCGGCCACAGGTGCTGCCGTTGGATACGGATGCCGCCGTGTTGCTCGGGAAGATGTACGAGACGCCGCCGCTTCGAAACTTCCTCGTCAATGACCCCGGCGCCAAGACGTCAAAGACCGGTGCCGATCTGGCGATCGCCTCGATCGCCATTTCTCAGGACGCTATCGTTGCAACCGGGAATGGGAGCGACTTCCTCCTCATTCATGAGCATTTTCCGCTTCCCGGTCTGTACGATCCTTTCGAGGATAAGTGGCTCGTAAAGCCGCCCGACTGAGCCACCCCTCTTGGCGGTGTGCCCGCACATTTCATGGTCCGCAGAGGCGACGGCCGGTGCCGCTTGCGCCTGAGAGAAGAGGACGAGGAGCCACAGTGGGTCGCCGTCAACTGGGATGAGGGGCAGCCTTGGCAATTCCGGCTCAATCTGCGGCGCACCGGAGGCCGGAGATTACGAGCTCGCCGGCGAGGTGTGGCGCGGCGCCCAGCGGACGGGTTTGACTTCGGTGTTGCTTGGCTTTGCGGCACAGCGCGAGGAATTTCTGGCCGAGCTGCTTCGCCAGCCCGAGCTGCCGGGCCCTCGATCTGCCGGAAGAGCTTCGTTATGAGGAAATCTCCCTCGCCCCACGCCCGCGGCTGACCATCAAGACCAACCGCTGGCGGCCGGGCCAGCTGCAGGGCGAACTGTCCTTTGATTACGGCGGCACCGTTGTCGGGCACGACGAGCGACCCCTTGATCGCGCTCGCTCCGACTGCACGATGGGGGTCTCGGGAGCGCGGCATCGAATCGGATGGTCAGCCGCCGGATGGGCTGGCTGGCGCCTGATCTGCCGAAGGCCACTCACAGCCGCTGCACGTTGGGGGTAAAGTGGGGGTACGGGCGAGGTGGCGAAGAAAAAAGCCTTTTCAACTCAAGGGAGTAGCTTCCAAAATCGGTTCCCACCCTCGCCAAGTTCGTCGAGGAGGCGGTTCGCCGGCGCGCGCTCGAGCGGACTGTTGCCGAGACGAAGGCCCGCAACGCATCAGCTTCTGCAGCGGACATCGATGCGGCCATCGATGAGTCACTTGCCGCGGTGCGCGCCGAGCGGTTCGACCCGCACGGTGGATGAGGAGCCCTGTTTCAAAATCGGGCGAGCGCTGTATCGAAGCCGGGCAAGGACTGCATCAAATTGGGGCGCGCCCTGTAACTATGGCAATCAGCCGGCCTGCGGCACATGCTATTGACGACGCGAGCCGACCGTGACCCGGCCGCCACCCGCACTGATGCGGGACGGGGAATATCACATGACTCTGAGAGTTTTTAGCCCCTGTCCGCCGCTGACGGACTACGTAGATGCCTATTGGGATTACGAAAACCTCACGGGCGAGTTGAACTCGTTCCTTTCCATCCTGCCCGATACCGCAACCTATTTGTGCTTTCTCTACCAAGACCCCTTGGTGACGGCTCATCGAACTGCCACCTACAGGACCCGCAGTGGACTGGCGGGATTTCAGAGCTTTCGCAGCGACCTGGGTGGCAGCGGCACGATTTCCGGAACCTCGGCGCGTCTGACACCTTGGGGGCTGAACGTCTTCCGTCGCGGCATCGTGAAAGAGTGCGCCGAAAGGCGGGTGGACTGCCGGGATATTTTTCCAAGGTACGTCGTAGAGCAGATCGAGGATAACCTGGCTCGTATCCCAACTGCGGAGGAGCGGGTCGCTTACATCGAGCATTACCTACTCTCGATCTTTAACCCAAAGCACGAGGACCTGGTCGTCCGTCGCGCCTGTGAACAACTCGCCGCCGCCGGAGGCAACTGCCGGATTGCGGATTTGGCAAGCAGTCTCGATCTCAGCAAACGTGCGCTGGAGCGTCGCTTTGTCAATCATATCGGAGCAACACCGAAGAAGGTTTCGCGAGTCATCCGATTGCGCAACGCTATCATTCAGAAGGCGCGGTTGCCGAGCTGGGCGGAGGTGGCGTGTGCTGTGGGCTACTACGACCAAAGCCATATGATTCACGATTTTCTTGAGTTGTACGGAATGACGCCGGAGGCGCTTTACCCCCGGGTTCAAATCTCACAGACCATTCGGTTCTCCGGCCTGCTGGACCTGTCTCCCACGGCACCAAGACCCGTACCGTCGCGTCAAGCGGCGCGCTGAAGATTGCCGCAGAGTGCCGCTTTTTTCCAATACGAAGCGGAGTCGCACTCGTTAGCGTCCCTTCGCCATGGCCGTGTAGCCCGCGGAGGAAATTCCCAGTCCCTGGGGTGCCAAGATGAGCGAATCTCCATCTTTTCATGTGCGACGACCGAGTAGATCAATCATGCGGATCGCAGTATTGTTCCTGTGTTCTGCCGCGACGTTCGGTGCCATAAGCATCCGCTCGAGTGCTGCGCCGACTCGACCCGGCGCCATCAAGATAGCGGTCTTCGGGTTCGAGTTAGACGACCAAACGCCTGCCGCAGCCTACGTGGGAAAACCTGCGCCCAAGAACGACTCGAGTCGAACGGACCTTCAAATGGTGACCAAGGCGGCGCGCGAGGAACTGGCCGGCTCTGGTCATTACACCATCGTCAGCGTCGACGGTGCGGATGCCAAACCCGTCAAGGATCATACGCTGCGTGACTGCGGTGGCTGTGAGGCGGCAATTGCGCGCAAGCTGGGCGCGCAGCAATCGATGATCGGCATCGTCCGGCGCGTAACACAAACTGACTACTACATCTTGCTGGTGATTCGGGACGCGAAAACCGGCAAGGTCCTCGACTCGCAGGCTGCCAACTTCGCCGGAGGAGACGAGGGCTGGGCGAGTGGCGCCCGAGTACTCATCATGTACCAGGTTCTCCCGCGGTAGGGAAATAGGGCGCGGTATTCGAGATCCCCTGCCGCTGCATTTTATATATGCATGCTCTTCGTAGTCCGACGACGGACATGACCTCCGGAAGACGCAGAATGCGGGTGCCGAAGCTTTGCGAGATTCCCTTTTCTTCGTTATCGGTGATCAGTAGGGGCATGGTGGCCGGCCCCGTCGTAAGCCAAGTCTCCGGCGCCTGATCCTACTTGATGCTTCGGACGGGTTCGAGCCGAGTGTTGATGGAATAAGGGACGTCCGCTCCGTGCCGCCCTATCGACCGCGACTGAGCATTCTCAGGATGGCATCGAGCACCCGATCGAGCTCCTTGCTCACGTCTTCGGCGAGAAAGCGCAGGATGAAGTAGCCGTTCTCTTGCAGGAGCTGGTCCTTGCGCCGGTCCCGGCGATATGCGTCCAGGTCCGCGAGATGCTGGGTGCCGTCGAGCTCAACGGCCAACCGCGCATCCGGGCACAGCAGGCCCACCTCGAGGGAGCCGGCCGAATCAAACGCGATGGGCAGCTTTTCGTTGAGGCGAAAGCGCCGCCGAGTCTCCGACAGGGTCTCCAGACGCCGGAAGAGGAAGACTTCCGTCGCGCTGCGCGCTCGGTCGGCACCCACCGCGTCCTCGGATACCGTGCGCGTTGCGTGGACGAACAGGCTGGCGAGGGGCGTATCGATCCCATCGCGTATGAGCCGCCGTACGCTGCCCGAATAGTCACGTTTCCAGGCGGGCTCGGAGGACAGGACGACATCGAGGGGCCAGCCGGGTGTCGCGCTGGCTGGCAGCAGTATCGTGTAGCCGAGGGCTTCAAACATCGGGCCAGCATCAGAGCGTTGAGATCGGCATAGTCGTAGATCTGCACCGCGCATTTGCCATCGTGGAGACGGTGCAGCATTCCGGCGTATTGCGCGGTCGTCCCTCGCCAGGACACCGGTAACGTCAGGAACAACCAGTGTTTGAATGGTCGAGCCGCTGCTTGTGCGCGCGCGTCGACGCGATATCGAACCGGGCCGCATTGCATGAAGATGATCGGGTGATGGCCATCCTTGCGCGTTACGGTGGCAGAGAGACCCACCGAGAACCGCGCCTTGGCCCGACGAGCGATCAGCTCGAAGCTGCGCGCCGACAGGTGGTGACATTCATCGACAATGAGTTGGCCGTAATCAGCGATGCGATCGTCCACCACGCCCTTGCGGACTAGGCTCTGCATGATCGCCCACGGACCAACAGGTATCGTCCGTGAGCAGCGGATAGATGCCGGCTACGAAGGGTTTGCCCTCGGCGTCGGTGCCCGAGAGATGCCAGCGGATAACCTCGTCGGTCACCGGCGGAAATCGACGATGCGGGCATTCGGCGCACTTGATGCGGGGCTTCTCGCAGACACCGCCCACCTATTCGTTCGCACAGGCGGGCGCGTAGCCAGACCGGCCCGTCTTGCGGCTCTCGAATCGACGCGCATAGAGGTCCTCGCGGCCGCGGAAGAGGGAGCGGAATAGGCGGATCTTCTCCTCGACCGGAGAGCGATGACCGACAAGATGCGCCGGTCCCATGGGAGGGCTCCCCCGCGGTCGATCAATCCCAGGTGCAGTGCCTGGCATATTCGGCCCACTCATACCAACCGAGGATCTCACGCTCATGCAGCAGGGCATCCCGCGGCAGGCGGCGGCACTGGCGACAGATACGGGCGCGCCGGCTCTTCCCGCCGAATGCCTCATTCGGTCGGACGCGCTCGCACAGAATGCAGAACCGGCCCAAGTCCCTATCCTCGCTCAAAAGGGCGGCTGCCCTCCTGGGTCGCGAACTCGCGCAGGGTGGCCATCCGCTGAAAGTCCGGCGGTCATCATTGGTCCCACCGGAGCGCATCGCTCGAGCCTCGCCCTTGGCAGTAGGCGTGCACGAAAATAGACCTAATAATCATGGACTTAACACCTAATTTCGCTTAGCATACAAAAAAGTATCTTAAGGAGATCGTCGATGGCGGAGTGGGGTTTTTATGGTCGCACGGAGCCGCTACGGGAGCTACGCCGAGTGGTCGAGGCCGGACGCTGGTTTTTTTGCCGGATCGAGGGGAGGCGCCGAATAGGCAAAACGACGCTCCTCGGGCAGCTCGCACGCCAGAGTGATGACTTTGGCTCGAAGCTGATCTACATGCAAACGCCCGATTCCGACGAGCGGGATGTCGCGGCCACACTCCGTCGCAGTCTCGACGAGTCGGATCGGAACGAAGCGCGAGCGCTCGCGAGTTCGGTCGTCGATTTCCCCTCCATGGCGGCGGCCATTGGCGAGCTTTGCCGAGCAGGGATGGTGGTCGTGCTCGATGAGTTCCAGTATTTCACGCGATCGGCGCTGCGCCACTTCAACTCCTTCCTTCAGGCCGAGGTAGACAAGCTGCGCAGTGCCGCACTCACGAGAGGAGGAATATTCGTGCTCGGGTCGTTGCACTCGGACATGAGTGCCTTACTCGAGGACAAGGCTGCCCCGCTCTACGGGCGCATCACGGCGCAACTGAGACTCGATCATTGGGAGTTCGAGGATCTCATGAGTGTCTTCCGCAGCCAGGGAGTAGAAAGCACCGCTCAATGGCTCACGCTCTGGACCTTCTTCGAGGGAGTACCGAAGTTCTACCATGACGCCTTCGAGCAACGCCTCTTTGAAGTGCCGCCTCAGGATCTGGCGCGGGAGCTTCTCGTGCGGATGTTCCTGCGCGGCTCGAGTCCGCTTTCCGAGGAGGCCGACACCTGGTTCCTGCGCGAGCTGAGAGGACGGGCGGTCTCGATCCTCCACTACCTCGCTGATCATCCCGGTTGCAAGCACGCGGAACTCGTCAACGCGCTCAACGATCCACACGATAGCACCCCGCTCGGAACCCACATCACTCGTCTGGTCACTCGCTACGGGATGGTGGACAGGCTGCACCCGGTATTCTCGGACAGCAAGAGCCGCAATGCGCGCTATTACATCACAGACAACTTTCTCAAGGCATGGCTCTCCGTTGCCAAGCCCGCACGGGAAGCGGCGCGCTTGAAACCGATCGATAGGGCTCTCGAGCCCGCGCTACGCAGGCTCGAGACACTTGAAGGCACTGCATTCGAGAAGCTCATTCGCAACCTGCACGTCGAGATGTCCCGAAAGGGCAAGGGCGATTTCGAGCTGTCGACGCTCCAGCTCGGCTACTGGAACAGGCCGCGGGCCGCTGCGAGGAGCGTCGAGATAGATCTCGTCGCGTTGGATGAGGGTAACCGGCGCGTCCGGTTCGGTTCCTGCAAGCGCAACGCCTCGGCACACGATAGGGCAGCAATCACGGCCTTCGAAGGACATGTCGAAGCCTTCCTGCAGGCTCAGCAGCATCGGCGGCTTCGAGACTGGCGGCACGACAAAGTCCTGTTCGCTCCCCAGTTCAGCGAGGACCAGCGCGCGGCGCTTTCTGACCAGGGTTTCCTCTGCATGGATCTGTATGACTACAGAAAGATGTTCTGGGCGTGACAGTCCCCCTGACGGCTCTGTACGAGACCATCCTGACGGAGATCTCGATCGCGCTCACATGAGCATCGGCGCTCGCTGCGGGGAAGCGGACTATTCGCTGCAGATCAGCGCGCGGCTGGTATCATTCCAGCGGGTGCTGACAAGCTCTGAGGAAGCGTGTAGAAAGCCAGAGCTGGGTGGGGGTATTCCATAGGGTATTCTATGCGCCAAGCGCTGCAGAACTCCCTTCCCGTCAAACAGTTACCGGGCCACTTACAATCCCACCCTCTCCGCCAGTTCTGAGAACTCCTTAAAAATCAACCGTTCCGCCGGGTGAGGCTTCGTTCACTGCGATCGAGTCCATGCTTGTCGACGCGACCTCGTATCTCTCGCAACGAGATCGCGAGTTGGAGAGAATCGGCGGCGGTGAGCGCCCAGTTTCCCGACGTCGCGGTGTCTGCATCGACGCGCGAAAGGGGGACGAAGATGCCAGCGGGGAAATCCTCTCGGATGAGGAGTACCCCGACGTCATGGCACAGGAGGCCGGCGACTTGGCAAGCGTAACGCGAGGGAGTCGACGATGTCTGCACAGATGACTGGTTCCGAATCGCTCGTGACGGACGAGCTCATTTCGCGGGCGCGGGCGCGGGCCGGGGACGCCGTCGCGTTCCAAAAGCTGACCGAGTCCCACCGCCGTGAGCTTCACGTGCACTGCTACAGGATGCTGGGTTCTCTCCAAGATGCGGAGGACACCCTCCAAGAGACGCTGCTGGCCGCGTGGCAAGGCTTTAAAGGCTTCGAGGGACGCGCCTCGCTCCGCACCTGGCTCTATCGGATCGCTACCAACCGGTGCCTCAATGCGCGCCGCTCGGCGAGCCGGCGCCCTGCCCAGGCGTGGGACATTCCCGGCGTGGAGCCGCCCGAGCCGACCCGGCTCGGCGAGGTCCCGTGGCTCGATCCGTTTCCTGACAGCCTTCTCGACGAGGGGGCGACCGACGCGCCGCTCGGTCCGGAGGTCCGCTACGCACAGACCGAATCGATCTCCTTGGCATTCGTGGCAGCGCTCCAGGTCCTCCCTCGACGCCAGCTCGCCGTTCTCATCCTGTCCGACATCCTCGGCTTCGAGGCGAGCGAGATAGCGAGCATGATCGAATCGACCGTCGATTCGGTGAACAGCGCTCTCAAACGGGCACGCGCCAACCTGCGACAGAGGATGCAGACCAGTGCCGCCCGCCCGCGGCCTCCCGCGATGGGCTCGCCCGCCGAGGAGGCGATCGTGGCGAAGTTCGTTCGGGCGTACGAGGGTGCGGATCTGGACACTCTCGTGGCCCTTTTTACGGACGACGTCTTCATGTCGATGCCGCCCATACCCCTCGAATACGAGGGTCGAGATCCAGTGGCTCGCTTCTGCGCCCTGATCTTCCGTGGTCGCAGGTTCAGCCTGGTGCGGACGAGAGCCAACGGTCAGCCGGCGTTCGGCGCGTACGTGCACTCTTCTTCAGGCGTGCGCCAAGGGATCGGCGTCATCGCCGTTTCCCTCAGCGGTGAACGGATCTGCGCTTTTACTTTCTTCCAGCAAAGTGCCCTCCCGTGGTTCGGACTACCTCTGTCGTTACCGACGGCCGCGTGCGATTCGGGCGCGACATGAGCAGGGTCCCCGGGCTGTCGAAACCAGGCAGTAGCTGAACTCGGCGGTGCGAAGCGCCCAAGTTCTCGAAATCGCGGTGTCTCTATCAGCGGCAGTACACAACGCCGAAAAGAGGAGCACCTGCGATGGGGAAAATTGTCGTCTCGACCAATGTCTCACTGGATGGGGTCATTCAGGACCCGGACGGTAAAGAGGGTTTCAAGCACGGCGGCTGGTTCTATCAGTATGTGGGAAAGGATCTCGAAGCGTGGGTCAACAACGAGACCGACGAAGTATTGCACGCCGAGGCCATGTTGCTGGGTCGCAAGAGCGAGGAGTGGCTTGCGACGCGGTCGCAGGGTCGGACCGAACCATGGCTAGCCCGGATGAACGACCTGCCCAAATACGTCGTGTCTTCCACATTGAAGAAGCCCAAGTGGACCAACTCGACGGTGCTCAAGGACGGCGTCAACGAGGTCTCCAAGCTGAAGCAGGAGGTGGGCGGAGAAATCCTCGTCTACGGGAGCTACCAGCTCGTGCGGACGCTCATGGAGCATCGCCTGGTCGACGAATTCCGACTGACAGTTTTCCCGGTCGTCCTTGGAGCTGGCGAGCGACTCTTCCGCGAGACCACGGACAAGACGTCACTGCGCCTCGTCCGCAGCCAGACCATCGGTGAAGGGCTGCTGCTGGTCACCTACGAGGTAGTCCGAGCAGCCTCACTCTGAGCCGCTTCCGATTCGCCGACTGCGACGGGCTCGCACGCCGGGGGCGCGTACCCATGGATGAGAACTGGCTCAAGGACTGACGCGCGCAAAAAATTGGAGGAACTCTTGATGTCCGAACACGAAGGAAATAACAAACGGCCGCTTCGCCATCTTGTCTCACCGGCCGTATTGATTCGTCTCAGCTCTATCCTGGTTTTTTTGTTGATGGTCGGACACATGTCGGCCTACCCCTGGGTCTCTACCCGCAGCCCACAAGAAATACAGCTCGTTGATTCGATGAAGTCCGTCGAACTTGAGTTCATGGGAGAGAGCTCAGGTTATTGGAGTCTTTATTTCGGATGGGGCCTCTTAATTAGTGTTCTCCTGCTCACACTCGCAATCGTTCTCTGGCTTTTGTCGGATCTTGTTCGTCTTGCCCCACAACGCTTAGCCCAAAAAATTCGCCAATTTTGATAAACAAAAGCCCCTGTCGTGGTAAAAAGGCTTTGCTACAAGGCTTTGAACCACTCGAGAGGCTTTTGCGTGACAGAGGATATCACGAGACAGAGTGTTCTGTTCCCCGAGCTGTTTCGCCGCCCAGTGGTGGTGAAGTTCGACCAGCGGCACGGCAGTTCCGACGGCGGGGCGATTCTGCTGAAGGCGTGCGACGAGCGGCTGGGACTGACGGAGCGGTTGGCCGCCTGCATCGGTGACTGTCGGCAGGCGGGCAAGGTTGCGCACTCGATCCGGGACCTGGTCCGGCAACGATTGTTCGGGATTGCCTGCGGCTACGCCGACTGCAACGATTCGGCGCGGTTGGCCGAGGACCCGATTCAGAAGCTGCTGATTGGGCGCGACCCGTTGAGTGGTGCCGCGCTGGCCTCGCAGCCGACGCTTTCGCGGTTTGAGAACGCACCGCGGCGGGCGGACCTGTACCGCATGGGCGAAGAACTGGCGGAGAGTGTCATCGAGCGGCACCGCAAGCGACTGGGGAGCCGCAATGTCAAAGACATCACGATCGATCTTGATCCCACGGACGATCCGACCCACGGCGGGCAGCAGCTCACCTTCTTCAACGGTCATTACGGCAGCTGGTGTTACCTGCCGGTGGCCGGCTTTCTGAGCTTCAATCGAGAAGCCGACCAGTATCTGTTCTGCTATGTGCTCAGAGCAGGCAATGCGCCGGCCAAGCAGGGAGCAATCGGGATCCTGGATAGACTGATCGAACGGCTGCGCGCGGCGTTCCCCAAGGCGCGCATCCTCGTTCGGCTCGACGGCGGGTTTGGCGGTCCGGAGCTGTTGAATTTCTTGGAGGATGAGGCGAAGGTCGACTACATCATCGGAATGGCGGAAAACAAGGTCTTGAAGCGCCGTGCCCGGCGACGGATGGGCCGGGCGCGACGGCTCTCGAAGCGTCGTGGCAAGACCGCGAACGTATTCGGCGAGACGCGCTACGCGGCCAAGAGCTGGAAGGGCCGCAAGCGCCGCGTGTTGATCAAGGCGGAAGTGGTGCGCCTGGAGGGCCGGGAGCCGAAGGACAATGAGCGCTTCGTGGTGACCAACCTGAAAGGCTCTCCCCGGCATCTGTATAAGAAGGTCTACTGCGGTCGCGGCAAGATCGAGAACAGGATCAAAGAACTGCACCACGGCCTTGAGATCGACCGCACCAGCTGCACGAGCTTTCTCGCCAACCAGCTGCGGGTCCTGCTCACCGCCGCCGCCTACGTTCTGATGCAGGAGTTGCGCCTGAGCGCCCGCGGCAGCGAGTGTGCGACTACCCAAGTCAGCACCCTGCGTGAGCGATTCCTGAAGCTCGGCGTCTGGGTCGAGCGTTCCGCGCGGCGCATCGTGTTGCACCTGCCGCAATCCTTTCCCTACCTCTGCGACTGGTTGCGCATCGCCCGCTCCGTTGGCGCGGTACCGGCGTAGCCAACACCTCGGTAACCTCGCTCTGCACTAGTCATCGACCTTCGGTGAGGAGTTGGCTCGCCCACAGCACACCGATGTTGGCATAAAACGACTGTTATGCACATAAAACACTCCGGTAAGCCACCAATCCATCATCAAGAAGTCCCCCTGCCTGCCCAAAAGTCGCTACCCGGGTTGATCAGCTGCCACATCGCGCCGTTCGCGAATGATGCGGGTTAGGCGGCATTAGCGGAATCATTTCCGCGGGCTGCTTGGTCGGCGCCTATCTCTCTTATCGCTTTTTTTACATACCGCCGGTTCTGTGCTTTTCGGCTACCTGCGTGATTTTGCTGACGGCGGCAGCTCAACTCCTGAGACATGAGCTCGGCGCCAGCCCGTAGGAGGGACGGCCAGGTGCGGTCAATCGCGGCGCGGGCTATGATCCTCCGAAACGGCCACTGACGATAGAGTCCGTATACCGGCCGCGATGATGCAGTCGATACGCTGTAAACGAAATCTGAGGCGCAATGACGGCGACAATCATATTTGAGCGAGTGATCCCGATCCTGCGAATCTTCGATCTCACGAAGGCGGACGAGTTTTACGTGGGATATCTGGGCTTTCAGGTGGACTGGAATCATCGTTTCGATGACAACGCTCCCCTCTATCGCCAGATCTCCCGCGGGGATCTTGTCCTGCACCTCAGTGAGCACCACGGCGACGGTAGTCCCGGCGCGCGCCTCCGCGTGACGATGCGTGGAGTCGAGGCATTCCATAGGGAGCTTGTTTCGAAGAAGTATCGTTACATGCGACCTGGGTTGGAAACGACTCCTTGGAAGACGCTCGAGACAGGAGTAATAGACCCCTTCGGAAACTCGATTCGCTTCTGCGAGCCGATCGACCGGTCCAAGGAGGGGTGACCGCGGCCACAACCGGTCAGCCAGCTGGACGGTTGGATATCGCAGTTAGCGGACACTGGCATCGACCCGTCGTCACCTGAGCGGCGCGAATACTCCGGCAGCGATTCCGACGGGTCCTGTGCGGAGGAGCCGCGCATCATTCGCGGGACACTTCCAGTTGGCCGCCTCGTTGACATCGCCGGTGCCGACATATTGGGCCATTCCGGGGTACGGGCATAGCGGCATGGTTCTCATTACCCGATCGTGCGGATCGTCATGCTCCGACTTTGTAGCGATGATCGCGGCCGGGGCGCGACCGGCTTCGACCCAGGCCTCTAAGCTGGCGAGGATGTCATGATCCACTGGCGCATCGAGAACGACTGAACTGAACAGCTGCCCAAAATTGTTGGGACCGGGGCCGCCGGAGCAGTGCGCCATTCCCGGAACCATGTACAGCCGCGCGTTTTTCCGCAGGGCTTGCATTCCACCATTCAGCCTCGCGAGGCTATCGAAGTATTGCATCGTACGGTAAGGAGTGATATCCCCGTCACTGAAGCCGTGGTACATGATCAGTTTTCTACCATCTCGCAGGAAACGGGACGCAGCTGCCGGAGTCGCGCCACTTCCCGCAGCAGTCATCTTTCGAAGCAGCGCAACTGTTCGGCTTGGGACTACGGCATACATGTCTTCCCATCCGTGGATGCCCCTATTGAACGTAATGCCGAGCGCCTTCCTTACGTCAAGACCCACCCTGTCAGCGTAGACCTCGTACCGCGCCGTCTGCTCGGTCCAATACCACGCCTCAGGTTCCCCGAGAGGGTTCGCGCTCCACGGCTGCGGCGCCATTGGCTTGCTCGGCGGCTCCGGGAAACCGAGCGATTCGACAAGCGAATCTCCAGCGTCGGCGCTGGCACTCCGAAACCCGATGTCACTCACCGACCAGCCAGGATAGACAACCTTTCCAGCAGGATTCCGCTTTCCCAAGAATATGACGCTGAAGGTGTCGATCTGCTCAAGGGTGAAGCACTCGTCACCACTGCCGCCAGCGTCGCACCTCGGCAAATCTCGATATGGGTTGAAATCGCATGCTTCCGGATTCTGAATGAGTCCGTCCTTAACTCCATCCTGGGAATCACATCTGTCCATGATGATACGACTTGCCACACTCCAAAGCCGAGGAGGTATTGCCGCCCCCGGGGAGCGCAGTTCCGCCAGCAAACTTGTGAGTGTCGTGCCGAGCTCGCTCGCTATATCGAAGTAAGGAGCGCCCACGATCATGCCGTCGTAGTCGGTCGGATATCTCGTGAGCTCGAGCATGCCCTCCCGGCCGCCGTCCGAGCATCCCTCAAAATACGAATACTTCAATGCAGATACCGCGTAGTACCTCTTCGTGAACTCCTTGCCGATCTCCGTGGCTGTGTGAACGGCGCGGTAAAAGAAGTCTTCGAGGGCACCATCGTCGAGCTGTCCGGGGGCCATGACGGCCCAGGTCGCATCGTCCTCCCGCGCGAACGGGGGATTGGCGCTCCTTTTCGCAACGTGTCCATCGTCAGTGGCCCAAACCGCAAAACCCTTGTGCAGGGCCGTGGAACTCGGCGGGTAGATGACGCCGCAGTTAGTGCCGCAACCCTGGAACAGGAACTTGCCGTTCCAGATCCCTCGGGAAGGCAATGCTGCGGCAAAATGCGTCGTACGATGGGGCTTCAACCGGGTAACGACCGAACCAGTCACGAAACAGAATGCCGGGGCGCCGTCGCCTAGTGAGTTGGCCGGTATCAGCCGCACGCCGGTGGCTGTTTGCAGTTTGGGTTCCGGAGGGTCAATCGCGCCACCCGATCCCAAGGTCATTCCTTTCGGCGCGATCTTCTGGATCGCCGCCAACGTGCACGGCCCGTCTGCTGCGAGCGCGCGAGTCGGGCAAACGGAGAGAGCTGCAATAGCGATGATCAGGGTTGACCATCCCGCCTCGACCCGGTGCTGTCTTGGACGATTCAACGTTGTTTCGAGGGTACAACCTCTGCAGGACGGGTTGAACTTCGTTCTGAAGGGCATCTGACTGGAGCGGGTCCGGGTCGGCCGATGAAGCGAGCTTGCCGAGAGCTTGTTCACGAACCTGTTCTTATACGCCGTACGTCAGAACCATTCTAGCCGCGGGACTGCCTCTGTTCGGCCAGGAGCTGCCACTGAAGACCCGAGTTGAGCTGCTCTGATGCAGTCGCTCAGCCAGGTACGACGGCTGCCCCAGGGCCTTGCTGAACCGAGCCGTGGGACCTTTCGCGCGAGCAATTGCTCTGGCCAGCATTGCCGCTTGCCCTCTTGCATTCGCCCCGGGAGGGCGCTATAAGTACGTCATGCGTAGTACGCGGCACGTAGTAGAGTCTCCGAATGAGAGGGGGCTGGGCCATTACTCCGACCCACCGCTACTGGTCCTGGCGAGCCTCGCGGGCGGCCCGAAGCACGGGCATGCCATGATCGAGGACATTGCCAGTCTGTGCGGAACCCGTCTGGGTCCAGGCACACTGTACGGCGCCATTACGCGCCTTGAGGCGGAGGGTTTGATCGAGCCCTTGCCGCCCGAAGAGCGGCGCCGCCCCTATCGGATCACCGCTGCGGGCGGGCGTGTATTGCGCGCGCAGCTTGCGACGCTGCAGCAATTCGTCAAGGCCGGGACGAAGAGGCTGAAATTCGTATGAATCGCACGCTCGTCCGCTGGCTGTTGCGCGCGTATCCCTCCGCCTGGCGCGAGCGATACGGCGAGGAGTTCGAAGACCTCCTGCACGCAGGTCCCGGCGGTCCGCGCGCAGTTCTCGATGTCCTGCGCTCGTCTCTCCGCGAGCACTGGTCGCCACCACCGGAGGCAGGTCTGTCCATGGATGCATATTCCGGATCCGTCCTCTCGCTCTCAAAACAACCCAGCGCCTTTCTGCCCATGGCGATGTCGATCGCCGCCCTTACCGTAGTCGTGGTCAGCCTCGCGAGGTTTGGAGTTCCGCCGCCCCACGCCGACGAAGGCGCCACGGCCCACACTTGGCAACTGCTCATGGTTTTCCAGGTAACCGGGATTGCCTGGTTCGCATTCAAGTGGGTGCGGGAGACACCGCGAGTGGCGCTCGGTGTTCTCGGCATCCAGGTTGCCCTGGCCCTTGCAGCCATGGCGCCGGTGTACATTCTCGGGCTATGACCAACGGTCGCCAGCCTGCTTAATCAAGTACCGCTGCTCCAGATTGCGACGAGGTGGACTCGATTCCGGATCCGCCCTTCAGGCGGTACCGGCCATTACTGGCCCTTCCCCAACCCGATTAAGTTTCTCGATACCGGACGGTGGAGATAGAATTAGGCGTCAGCCCGAGAATGGACTGCGATCTGAGCGACGCATCTAAATCATTGACGAATGCCGTGAGAGAATTCAGCCTCACTTCGTGGGTTAGGGCCCGCGCACACCGATTGCGGATCTACAGGGCAATCGTGAACTCAATCTGGCTGCTGCTCGCAGCAATCGTCCTCATCAATCTCGCTCGCTGGAACGCCCCGACTTCTGCATGGGTACTGACACTAGTTATAGGCGTATATCTACTCTGCTGGTTTGTCCTGTCGTGCGGGTTCTATTACGGATTCTTTCGATGTCCGAGCTGCGAGGCACGATTTGCACCCAGGTTCCCGCCGCTGTGGGCGCCAGGTCGGTGCCAGAACTGTACCTTTGATATCTACACGCTGAAACGCGCGAATTCCAGCAGCAACTGATTTTAGGATTCGATGCGTGCGCATCCGCATTAGCTATTCCGACCAAAACGAGTCCTTGCGTCCGCTCTTTCCTGTAAGCGGCAACCTCGGTGAAACCGAGATTCACGCCGCTAAAGGAGAGCATGTCTGGCATATCGTCGAGTTAGATAGTCCGATGACGAGTGCGGCAGGGGAATTCAGAAAGCTACTGATAGCATCCCGATGGAAAGGCCGCTCCGTTACCGATGCCGAAACCTCGGTGTTCGTGCTCGGAGTACCCGCAGCGTCTACGGTCCCGACAGAAGGCTTCGATGTCAATACGTACCCATGGCTCGTGTGGGGAATGTCGACCCCTAAATAGGCCGCCCTATTGCGGCCGTTCGTGACAGGCAGCAAGGGGTCGGATGAACCCCTTGACCGCGGACGGGCCGAGTCCGGCCAGGAGCCCGTCATTGACCATCGAGTTCAAAGATTCCGTATAGCCGTCGTTCGCTGAACCGCAGCGCGCGCCTGTGCGCGGAAGGCGGCCTTGACGCTCGCCGATGTGATGTATATACTTGTCTATACATTAACGAGAGGACGGCAGATGTCAAAAACCGCAAAGCTCACCGTGCAGCAGTGGGGAAATAGCCTCGCCGTACGCATACCGGCCGCGGTGGCGCGTTCCGCGCATTTCGCCGTCGGGCAGCCCGTGGAGCTCTCGATCGCGGATGATGGGGTGCTCGTTAAGCGCGCCGGTCGGCCAAGGCTGACGCTCGCGCAGAAACTTGCTGCGTTTGATCCCGCCTGTCACGGAGGCGAGGCGATGGCGAGCGGCCCGGTCGGATCCGAGGTGATGTGATGGCGCCCGGATCGCGGTGGGTCCCGACCCGCCGCGACATGATTTGGATCGATTGTAACCCGCAGGCTGGTCGCGAGATGAAAGACGTGCACCCGTTAGTGGTGCTCTCGCCCAGGGATTTCAATGAGCGCACAGGAATTGTCATCGGCCTACCGATGACAACGGCGTCCTACAATGACACCAACCCATTTGCCATTAAGTTCATCGGTCCCAGAGGAGCCGTCAGCTACATTCTTGCGCATCAACCCAAGTCGTTCGATTGGCGAGCCCGCGCCGCGAAGCGGCACCCTTGGGGGCAAGTCCCGGCGGAGCCCTTCGCCCTCGCTTGCGAGACACTGAATCAGATCATCGAAATTGGGGCATGAGCATGGCCGGCGAGATCCGGCCAAGAGCAGTCGGTCGCCAGGGTAGGCAGTTTCCTCGCTAAGATCATCTGTCCAGTTCGATCTGGGACGCCAAATCCTTCAAATGCGCGACATTGTAAGAGGGACAGAAGAGCATGACAGTCAAGCGAATGGACAACGTCCTGATAGTTGTGGACGATCTCGAATCGATGAAGGCGTTCTTTGTCGAGTTGGGCCTCGAGCTCGAGGGTCAAACCACGGTGGAAGGGCCTTCTGTCGGGAGCCTCATAGGGCTTGGGGACGTGCGCGCCACCCTCGCCATGCTGCGGACTCCAGATGGGCAGGGAATTGAACTGGATAAATTCCACACGCCAAATGCAGTCAGATTTGGGCCAGTGGACGCGCCAGTGAACGCTTTGGGTCTTCGTCGCATCATGTTTGCGGTCGACGACATCGATGCTGTCCTTGCGCGGATGCAGGCCCATGGCGCAGAACTCATTGGCCAGATGCAGTACGAGAAATCGTACCGGCTCGCCTATATTCGTGGGCCTCAGGGCATCATCGTAGGGCTTGCCGAGCAACTCGGCTAAGGGGTTGACGACCGGCAGGCGAATGCCGGCCACTATCGGCCAAGTCCGGCCGCTCATGCGAGATGTCGAGATTTTTCGGTTAGCGGACTTTGAACCGCGGAGCGACGTCAGTCTTGTGGAACTTGCCGTGGCCACGGAATGCGTGTGTCAACGTTGGAGCACGTATGCTAAGGCTCCGAGACCAAGACCAGCGGCAAGAGGCCAGTATCTAACCCACCAATTCGATACGTGGACTCGGGACGTTTCGACTAGGGAACCATCAATTTCAAGAGTATATGCAATCGAGCGGAATGATCTGCTGCCCCACTTCAGAACAGCATCGTGGGATTTCCCTTCATAAATAAATGTTTGCTCAGAAGACCCGATGACGCTTTTCAGTGCACCTGTTGTCAGAATGTGATTTCCATCTACCGAAACCTCGATTGACGCCGTCATCCAGGCGTGACGAGCTAGCGTTCGTGCGGCTACGGCAATCGCGCGGTGCGCAAAGGGAATGGCGTCTGCGCTCTCAGTCGAGGTGTACTGCGCAGAATGTTTTGCCACATAGTCCCGTGACCACGCGACCCACCTATCACAATTATCGGCAGCTTCCTTGACGCCGCGACCCCCTTTGTAGCCCAGCAACCATAGGGGCCAGAGAATTACGCTCTCCGCTGCATAGATGAAACGCAGCGAAGCCGCCGGATTTTTTGCGGCGAGCAGCCGCTTGGCATAGGCGTAGATCTGTGCTGAGTCGCGCGCCCGAATGTGGTAATCAAGGCAGATCCGGATCAGGTCGAAGTCGTCCGGGCGAGTTTGCAGCTCGATTTCGGCCGAGCGCCGAGCCGCCGCGACTTCTCCATGCATCCACGACTCGGTCGCGTGCGCCCACCGCGCTAAACCTTCGGGATTGCGTTCTGCCTCATCCTTGAGAGCACGGCGATCGTGACGCGCAACTGACCGAATCACGCGAAGCAAGCTTCCAGCCATAACGCTGCAAGTGTCGGAAAGCGGCTTATACAGTATCAGACGTGTCGGACGACTGCATAGATGCTCAGGCTATGCCCTGCCCCAAAACCGGAACCCTGCGTCTCGCAGTGAAGAGGCATCATCGTTTCGTGGCCTTGAAAGCGGTCGTTGGCATGTCCGCTCGTCGGGTTCCGACCGGCGGCAATGCGGAAGCCTTTTCGGACCGCTTTGGGCACCCATCTGCCCGCCGGTCCTGGCGAGATGCGGAACCCAGCCGTTGACGGTTTACCCGTAAATGTCTCGCGAGCCATCGTTGCGACGCACTGTGGCGAACAGTGGATTACCGTGGCGGAGCCTTCCCCGACCTGGCGATATAGACGATCCGCCAAGATAGTTTCCTCGGAAACTATCTTGAGAATCCCGGCGCATGCTCCGGGAGGTCCCCGATCGGTGCAGCTGTGCTGCCGCGCATTGCGCCGGATGACCCGAGTGCCCGCACAGGCTCACGTGGGAAGCGGATCGGAAAGGTCAGGGCGTGGAATGGGGTGGATGGCCCGCTCAAGCGTCTTTCCGATTCTGCGCCCGGCGACCTCAAGGTCATACTGTGACTGAAGATTCAACCAAAGCTGTGCGGAGGTACCGAAGTACCGAGACAATCGCAAGGCCATCTCCGCTGAAACCGCTCGGCGACGGCGCACGATTTCATTGATCGACGGAGCCGTCACCCCTAGCTCTTTAGCCAGCTTGTACGAGCTCAGCTTGAGCGGCTGCATGAAATCGTGGAGCAGAATGTCGCCCGGATGCACCGGCTGCAGTCTCTTTGTAGCCATTTTCGGATCTCCTTCCCGCATCAATGATAATCGACGATCTCGACATCGTGCACGTCGCCATTCTGCCATCTGAAGCAGATGCGCCATTGCTTGTTGATACGGATGCTGTGCTGGCCGGCGCGGTCGCCCTTGAGTGCCTCGAGCTGATTCGATGGGGGGATCATCAGATCGCGCAGGTCCGCAGCGCTGTCGAGGTACTTCAGCTTCTCGCGTGCGCGTTGCTGAATCTGGTTGTCTAGGCCTTTCACAAATGTCCCTCCGAATACCGCCTCCGTGTCTTTATTCTTGAAGGTCCGGATCACGATCAAAGCTTAAATCATCGCGATATTATCGTCAAGCGTTAAGCAGAACATGCCTCGGCTCCGGCCTACGCCCCCAGGCGGCAGACTGCGCCCCGTCCCACCACCTCGGGGTATTGCCATGAACCACCTCATTGAGACCGGCTCCAGAGCCGGGCCTTGGAACAAGGGAAAACTCGTCGGGCAGAAGGCGCCCCTGCGCCTGAAGGACATCTGGGCGATTCGGATCCGTCTTCAACTCGGCAGCCGCACTCGCGAATTGGCACTCTTTAACCTGGCCATCGATAGTAAATTGCGATCGTGCGATCTCGTGAAACTGCGGGTCCGCGATCTTGTCCACGGAGAACGGATCGCTGCACGGGCGATCGTTATGCAGCAGAAAACTCAGCGCCCGGTGCAATTCGAGATCACGGAACAGACGCGGGAGGCTTTAGGCGCGTGGATTCGTCAACGAGGTCTGAGAGGAGACGATTTCCTGTTCCCAAGCAGGCTTCGCCGCTCGCCTCACCTCTCCACACGTCAGTATGCTCGCATCGTCCATCACTGGGTCGGTGAGATCGGTCTGGATCCGGCGGCTTACGGAACGCACACGCTGCGGCGCACCAAAGCCTCCCTTATTTACCGACGAACAAAGAATCTTCGGGCCGTCCAGCTCTTGCTCGGGCACAGCAAGCTGGAAAGCACCGTGCGGTACTTGGGCATCGAAGTCGATGATGCGCTCGAAATGGCAGAGCAAACGGAGGTGTAGGTCTAGGGTTGGCAACGCCGGTCGGCGGCGCCTCTCGGTCGCTGACCGGCCAAAAGTCGTCGTACAGCACGCCGAAATATCGACCTCGAAGCGGCCATTCAGCCATTCATTGAGAGCTACACTGATCTGAGAGGCCAAACGCACACTTGTTGCGCCTTCTGACGCTCAATCGCAGGAAAATGCCATTTTCTTATCACCTAGGATAAGCAAACAACTGCGCAGAGCATCCATACCTAATATTCCCTTCCGGTTACAGCTCGCCGAGACTCTGCCAATTGACGGATTCAATGTAATGATCCGGCCGCCTCGCAGCAACTGCACATTACGCACCAATCGCTCCCCGGTCACTTCGCCGCCGATACCCTCGGTCGGGGTGATAACCTCGCGGCCATTTCCGATGGCGTGAGCAATCTTTGATCTATCCGAAAAAATCGTCCGGGTCGCACCAGTATCGATCATCATCAGATCCGTTACACCCGCGGCGCTAACGGGAGCCATGTACTCCGCGAGCTTATTGGCTTTCGCATTTCGGCATGGCTCCGTCAAGCGAAGCGGGACCGTCGGTGCCGTCGCCTGTCGCAGATCGGCTAGGGCGCGCGCAAATGGCTCAAACCGGAGCGAGGGGACTCACGGGTGGCTGCGGTTCTTAGGACAGATTTCTCATCGGGATAAGTGTATCTGCCAGCTTTGGTTGATGGTCTCTTCGGTCTTTCTCTTCGTCAATCGTTCCTACGCCATGCAGTCTGACGCGCAGCGGCAGAAGCTCCGCGGATCGCGCTTCGCTGACATCGGATCATGCGGCGAGCCTGCAATCTGCACGACCGTAGTAAACATCGTCTGGGGTCTGGTAGTCCAGCGCCTGGTGGGTGCGCCTGCCGTTGTAGAAGTCAAAATACTCCGTCAGTCCTCGTCGCAGCTGCGTTCCGGTTTCGTAGCCATGCAGGTAAATATTTTCGTACTTTACGCTGCGCCATTTTGTGGCGCGCCACAAAATGGCGCTTATGTGCCCAGGGTCGTTACGTGGCCTACAGTGCCGGATGCAGTGGATTTACCGTCGATGGTCGAAGGATGAGGGCACATAACGAACCGATCAGGGACAACATTGCTTTGCCCGCTATTGGGCAAAGAGGTGATTGTCATGCTGGAACGATATTACGCCTTACCGACCACGGCAGACCGGATCCGCGCCCTATGGCTGGGGCCAGCAATCGAGCGCTATGCCGCGTGGCTCGCGGAACGGGGCATTTTGGGCGCCAGGGGACGCGGATGCATCGAGGTAGTCATCCAGTTCAACCGGTTCGCGCAAGCGCACGGCGCCCAAGAGTGGAGCGCGCTGCCCGCACTGGTTGATTCATTCATCGCGCGCCGGACGCGGCAGCGTGGCCAACGGCGTCGAGAGCGACATGCCAGCCAGACATTACGATCAATGTTTCGCTCACCAATCGAGCAACTGCTACGGCTGGCGGTCCCGGGTTATGTGGGAACGATCCGGCATCTGGCTTGGCCGTTTTCCGCGAGTGCGCCGCACTTTCCTGAGTACTTGCGAGGTGAGCGCGGCCTGCGATGGCCGACCGTCCAACGATACGCGGATCACTTGCGTGCCCTGGAGAGATATTGCGGAAAGACCGGGATTGCAGAGCTCTCTGAGCTGACACCGCGGATTATCACCGAGTTCTTGATGGCGCGCGCACGCCAGGTCCATGCGCGCCAACTCGGCGGTTGCGGAAGCGTCTTGCGGGTGTTTTTACGCTACCTGCACCGCGAAGGCATTCTGGCCAGGGATCTGAGTCGTACGGTGCCGCGAGGCCGCGTCTACCGGAACGCGGCCATTCCACGGGCGATCTCGTGGAGCGACGTTGAGCGGACGGTGACGGGCATCGACCGACGTACCCCACTTGGAAAGCGGGATTACGCCATTTTGTTATTGCTCGCCACCTATGGCTTGCGCGCGAACGAAGTCGCCGCGCTGAAGCTCGAGGAGCTTGACTGGCCCAGCGCTCGGTTTCACGTCGTGGACCGTAAGGCCGGCAATACGACCGTCTACCCTCTTGCCGGTACGGTGGGCGATGCGATCGTCACGTACCTGCGCGAGGGGCGGCCCGCGTGCAACGACCGGCACGTGTTCCTGACTGTGAGGGCGCCTTTCCGACCGTTGATGTACTGGGACGTCTCCCAGCGCGCGGCATGGCATCTGCGCAAGGCGGGCGTGCGCATCTCGCGTGCCGGCTCGCATACCTTGCGCCACAGCTGCGTACAGCGTCTCGTCGAGGCAGACGTCCCGTTCAAAGTCATCGGCGATTATATCGGGCACCGTACCGATGTGGCGACGCAGATCTACGCCAAGGTGGCTGTGCACAAGCTGCGGCCGCTCGCGGTTGGCGCGGCGGAGGACATCCTATGAGCACTCCGGCTGTCAGGATTCCGCCCATGAACTCACGCAGAGAGGGATCTCCGATCACCGATACGATCACGCGCTATCTCAAAATCAAGCGTGCATTTGGCTGCCGCTTCAACACCGAGGAACGTTCGTTGAGGATGTTCGATCGTTTTCTCGCCGGGCAGGGCATCGCCCGCACCGATCAGATCACGAGCGATGGTGTGGACCGTTTCCTCGCATCACGACCGCGCCTTCAACCGCGGAGTTACAACGAACTCCTCGGCTGCGTGCGCCGGCTGTTCGAGTGGATCGTCGAGCAGGGAGAGATGGATGTGTCGCCGGTGCGAACACCTGCGCGACGCGAGACGAGTCGACGGCTGCCTTTTCTGTTCGACCCGAAGACATTGCGCGAACTCATCGCGCTCGCTGAGCGCTTGCCAGACGGCCGGCGATGCCCTCACCGCGGACCCACCCAAGCGACCATCTTTGCGGTGCTGGCTACGCTCGGACTGCGCATCGGTGAGGTCTCCAGACTCACCTGCGGGGACGTCGATCTCGAGCGTGAGACATTGCTGGTCCGCAATAGTAAGTTCGGCAAAAGTCGACTTTTACCCTGCGATCCTCGGCTCGCCGCTCGGCTACGGACGTACCTCGCGCTGCGCGAGCAGTATTTCGGTCCAGCCCGCCCCGATGCGCCGCTCTTCTCTTGGCAAGGACGCGAGCCCGTTCACCCCAATTCGATTCGCAGAACCTTTCGCAACCATTTGGTTCCACGACTGGCACTCACCATTCCGCCCGGCACCTCGCAGCCCTGTGTGCATGGCCTTCGTCATTCACTTGCAGTCCGCTCGCTCCTGCGCTGGTATCGCGAAGGGCTCGATCCGACTGCACGGCTGAACCATCTGTCGACCTTTCTCGGTCACGTCAACCCGCAGAGTACCGCCGTGTACCTGACGATTACCAGCGAACTGCTCGAGGCGGCCAACGCGCGCTTCGAGGCGTATGCAGCGCCACCGCGCAAGGAGGGACGGCCATGACCACCCCCACTCTCGGTGTACTGGTGCAGGAGTTCTTCCTGAGTCACCTCATCGAACAAAAGGGCCTTCGGCAAAGCTCGGTGCGCAGCTACCGCGATACTCTGCGTCTTTTCCTTCAGTTCGCCGCTGCCGATGCTCATCGTCAGGTCAGCAAACTCACGCCCGATGATCTCAGCTTCGAACGGGTACTGGCGTTTCTTCGACATCTCGAACAGGAGCGGCACAACGGCATTGCCACGCGCAATCAACGACTCGGCGCGCTGCACACGTTCTTCGAGTTCATTGCGCGTCGCGACCCAGATCGACTACGCGAGTGTCAGCAGATCGCGGCGATTCCGGTCAAGCGCAGCACGCAGCCAACGATGCATTCTTTGACGCGTGAGGAAGTCCAGGCACTTTTTGCCGGACTCCCCGGCGACGGCCAGCTTGCGCTGCGCGACCGCGCATTGCTGCTGTTCTTCTATAATACCGGCGCCCGTGTGCAGGAGGTCGCCGGTCTGCGTATCGATCAGCTCGCTCTGGATCATCCGGCGCATGTGCGTCTGCACGGGAAGGGCGATAAGTGGCGGCACTGTCCACTGTGGAAAGAGACCGCCAGTATCCTTCGGCGCCTCATCGAGGCCTACCGCGTGAGCGACCCCCAAGGCCATGTATTCCGTGCCGCAACGGGAAAACCGCTCACGCGTTTCGGTCTCTACAAGCGCGTGCGCCGACTCACCGCAAACCTCACCGTTTGCAACTCGATGGCGCGCAATGCTCGCATCTCGCCACATGTGTTTCGGCGAACCGCGGCCGTGCATCTATTGGAGGCCGGTGTCGACGTCAACGTCATTCGTGGATGGCTCGGCCACGCGAACCTCGCAACAACGAACCGGTACGCCGAGATTACCATCCGTATGAAAGCCGAAGCCATTCGGCTGTGCGAGATCCCGGGCGCCGGTGGGTGTCGCATGGGTTCGGCCACGTGGCGCGGCGAGGCGTCATTGCTGGACTGGTTGGGTTCTCTGTAGCACTCTCGGCCGCCGGCGCATGCATCGTTGACCCACGCGCTGGCGGCCCTCCTTTTGCGATAATCATCCTTCACGCTGCCTAACCGTTCGCGACGCACGCTCGACGCGCCGTCGTTATGTGCCCTCATCCTTCGACCATCGACGGTAAATCCACTGCATCCGGCACTGTAGGCCACGTAACGACCCTGGGCACATAAGCGCCAAAGACGTTCGATAAACACGTTGTCGATCCATCGACCCTTGCCGTCCATGCTGATCTGCACTCCGGCCGCCTTGAGCGTATCGATCCATTCCCCGCAGGTGAATTGCGATCCCTGATCCGTGTTGAAAATCTCCGGCTTGCCGTATTTTCCCAAGGCCTCCTGCAGCGCCTCGACGCAGAAGTCCGGCGTCATGGTGTTCGATACCCGCCAGGAGAGCGTCTTGCGGCTCCCAACGTCGATGATGGCCACCAGATACTGGAACCCATGCGCCATCGGCACGTATGTCAGATCGGCTGCCCAGACGTGATTGGGCCGCTCGATCTTCAGTCCCGTGAGTAGGTAGGGGTAGACCGCAGATAACGGTGCCGGGATGCTCGTGCGCGGTTTGCGGTAGATCGTCTCCATCCCCATCCGCCGCATCAGCCTCGTCACATGCCGGCGACCGACCTCGTGCCCCTGCTTCCGCAGCTCCCGGGTCAGCTTGCGGGCCCCGTAGAACGGCCACTTCAGATGCAACTCATCCAAAAGCCGCATCAGCCTCAAATCCCGCTCCGGCAAGGTCCGTGGGACGTAGTAAACGCTCGAACGGCTCAGATCCAGCAGCTGTGCCTGGCGCCTCACCGATATCTCGCCATCCCGCTCAATCATCGCTTTCCGCTCAGGCCGGGGAATTTCTCGAGCGCGCCTTCTAAGACAATATGGTCCTGCCTGATATCGTAAAGAGACCGATTGAGGAGGACCCCACATGCGCGCAAATATCAAGGCTTTTGTCGGGTTGGATGTGCACAAGGACTCTATAGCGATCGCCTACGCTGACGCGGACTTTAGTCAGCCGCCGCGGTTTCTGGGAACAACCGGCTACAGCGTTATCTCGCTGACCAAGGCTCTTGGGAAGCTTGGTAAGCCGGAGGAGCTGATTGTTGTCATGAGGCTGGGCCATGCGGTTACGGCCTGGTGCGGTCCCTGCGGCAAAAGGGATACGCGACCGACGTGATTGCACCGTCGCGAGTCGCTCGCCAACCAGCCGATAGGATCAAAACTGATCGCCGCGACGCTTTGCTGCTGGCGCGCCTGTTGCGATCCTCCGAGCTCACGCCAATCGTCGTTCCGGAGCCGAAGGACGAGGCAATTCGTGACCTTGTACGGACTCGCGAGGACGCGATGCATGATCGAGGCCGGGCACGGCAACGATTGCGGTCCTTCTTGCTCAGACAAGGCCATTCATACACCGGACGCCGATGGGGACCAACGCATCAGTTATTTCTGTCCAAGATCAAATTTGCCGATCCCGCCCACCATATCGCATTCACGGAGTATCGGCTGACTGTTCATGTGCGTACCGAGTGCGTCGAGCGGCTGGAAACCGCTTTGCGAACTCAGGTTCAGTCGTGGCGCTGGTTGCCGGTGGTCCAAGCTCTGATGACCTTGCGCGGCATCGACTTGCTGTCCGCCGTGACCATTATCGCCGAACTCGGCGATCTGCGCCGCTTCCCTCATCCGCGCGAATTGATGGGATATCTCGGTTTGGTCCCGAGCGAGCACTCAAGCGGGGCAACTCGCCACCGGGGTGGGCTCACCAAGACTGGCAATATGCACGTACGGCGCATCTTGGTTGAAGCGGCATGGAATTATCGCTTTGCCGCTCGCATTGGCGAATCGCTGCAGCCACGACTCGAAGGGCAACCGCAGCACATCGTGGCAACCGCCTGGAAGGCCCAGATTCGGCTTTGTGCGAGATTTCGCCGGCTGCGGGCCCGCGGCGTTCATCACAACAAGGTGACCGCGGCGATCGCTCGGGAGCTGTGCGGGTTTATCTGGGATATCGGACGACAAGTTGCTGTAAGAAGTTCTGAATAGGGGGGAGGTTTTGTATTCACAACCCTGGCGAATCGGTAACGCGGTGAGCGGGCACGATAGGGGAATCCTCGACATTTTTTTGTGAGCATCGAGACGTAACGATGATCTCCGATCTAAGAGAGAGGCAGCCCCGTGACGAAAATTGAAATGCCGCTAACCAATGCGCGAATATGAGCTTGATCCATCGTCGCCAAATAGCTCGCTCGCCGCGTTACTCATTCGTCAGACGATCCAGATCGTGGTAACACGATGGGTGTCCATTGTTTTGTTGACAAGAAGAGAACCATATGAAAAAGAGTTCTCCATCGTCAACTCTCCGATCTTCGCCTGCAGCTCCCGGATGCGCTCCTTGCCGTCCGCAGCCAGCACATCCCCGCCGAAGATCGCAGCGGCGTTCTCCAGCAGTTCCGTCTTCCAGGCGGTCACCTGGGTCGCATGGACCTCGTGGTGCGCTGCTATCTCCGCCACCGTCTTCTCACCCCGGATTGCCTCCAGGGCCACTCGTGCCTTGAATGCCGCTGAGTGGTTTCGTCTTGGTCTTCTCATGGATCTGTGTCCTCCGGTTGCTATATTGCACCGGCAGATTTCCACTTACACCCCTGCCCGAAAAACCGCAGCCACCTCTCTCTAAGATCCAGCACAGCGGCCATTCCAGGCGGCGCCAAGGCCTGCGGCGACACCAGGCCGCCAAGGTGCAGCGACTCAAAGTAAGACGGAAATGCGAGGACTACCGCTTCGTTTAGATTAAACCGTTGACCATCACTCCAGTGACCTTGAAGGCGATGCGAGAGTCGTTCAGGAGCGGTTTTTCCGTTCGTACCGACCGCAGTGGAGTCTGTTTTCGCGCTGGGGATTCGGGCAACCTTTACATACCAATCCGCTAGTACGTTAGCTGCTGCGCCAGTATCAACAATGAAGATTGCTTCGTGCCCGGCAATCCGCGCTTTGACCAAAGGATTAGGAAATCCCTGCGCGGCCAGCGCGTGGTCATAAAAGATTGGCAAAGATCGGCTGGTACTCGTTGGGGCATATGAATCTGCGGTTGCGGCAGAAGATCCCCGAGGGGTTTCCTGTGCGCTTACGACAAGAGCGCTTCCAAAGAGCGTCACCGCTGCCGCGCACAGGGACGCGATCCTTGCGCTCTTGGAGAGTACGCGTGTCATTTCGGGTCCAGAGTCGCCGTAGACAGTTCTAGTGTAATTTTAGGCCGCCCGATACCGGACTGTCACCACCGGCAGCAACGGGTCGGTTTCGTCCCCTAAGTTGAGGCGTACTCGCGGATCGTCGCGGTGGCCGTCACCCGCACAGGCTCACGTGGGAAGCGGATCGGAAAGGTCGGGGCGTGGAATGGGGTGGATGGCCCGCTCAAGCGTCTTTCCGATTCTGCGCCCGGCTGTACGGCGCGCGTACAACAATCGGCCCGCCGTATAGCGGACGTTCCGGATGTCTCCGAAGGGTCGGGAGCGATACTTTGAAGTCAACGTCCTGAAATGGCGAGGAGCGCAGGAATTAAGGTAAGGTAGAGTCAGTAGCTCCTGGACGTGGTATTTATCGAACATCTTGAAAGGCGCTACGGCTGAGCGGGTG
>CAWEJB010000009.1:0-120355 GCA_963809305.1 uncultured Pseudomonadota bacterium | reverse complement strand
GGCGCATCATTGGTTCCACTTGGCGGCGAGAGGGGTTGGTGCCCAGCGGCAAGATGGCCGTTAAGGGGGAATCCTCGGCCCTGAGCCCCCGCGCAGACGACTCGAGACAGGCTTCTCGCCCCTGGCGTTGCAGAATATGCATCCCCGGCATGCCCAGAACGATTCTCCCCAACGACCTGTCATGGGTCGATCATTAGGCTGACGCTACTCCTTGGAAGCCTTATGCGCTCTGCGACACTGATTGCGTTTGGGGTCCTGACTCTTTGGGCATGTGCTGCATTGGCGGGACCTGAAACACTTCAGGTAGACCTGCGAGACGCGCCTCGCGGCCTCTTTCATTCCGACATGAGTTTCTCGGTGCGGCCAGGGCCAATGACCTTGGTATATCCAAGGTGGATCCCAGGAGATCACCTTCCCTCGGGCCCGATCGACAATGTCGCAGGTCTGGTATTCCGCGCCAACGGAAAGATCCTGCCGTGGCGACGTGACCCATACGAAGATGACGAATTTCATATCATCGTCCCGAGTGGGGCCGATCGCCTCGATGTCCACTTGGACTTTCTTGCCGTGCCACGGCTCGTGACGGTCATCAATCAGGAAAGCAAGGCGACAACTGACAACTTAGCTCTTCTGCGATGGCATGTAGTGACCCTCTATCCGGCGGAAGCAACCGCCGCGACGTACGAGGTCAGTCCAAGTGTCATCCTGCCGCCAGGGTGGCCGTGCGCCACCGCATTAGGACCAGGGCAACGCCGTGGTGACATCGTGTACTTTGGTCCAACTGATCTGCAGCGCCTGATTGACTCACCGCTCGTCGCCGGCCGTTACCAGCGAACTTATACGCTAACGCCTACGCAGACGACAATCCCGCACCGAGTCATCGTCACAGCGGAGGATCCGGTCGATCTCGAGATGACCGCCGAGCAGCGGCGGCACCTCTCCTCTACGATAGATCAAGCCGAAGCGCTCTTTGAATCCGAGCCATTCCGAGGATATGACTTCCTTGTGACCGTATCGAGCAAGTTGCGCCAATCAGTGGGGATGGGGGGGCAGGAGCATCAAGAATCCAGCGACAATACTGCCGGCGCAGGGATATTCCGCGACCCGGCGGATCAGAAGTCGCTGGGTGAAACCCTTGCACACGAGTACACGCACTCCTGGAATGGCAAGTATCGCCGCCCAATCGGCGAAATGACGCGCAATTACCGGCAGCCGTACGATGACAGTCTGCTGTGGGTTTATGAAGGCCTCACAGAGTATCTGGGCCAAGTCCTGGCCGTACGAAGCGGTGCGTGGAGCGAGCAAGAATTCCGCGATGCGCTTGCCGACTCCGTGGCTAGCATGATGGCGCAGGAGGGTCGAGAATGGCGGCCGCTCATCGACACTTCAGTTGGGCTCCAGGCGTTGATGCACGCAAGTATCGCGACCTGGGGCAACTGGCGTCGCGGTGTCGACTACTACACGGAAGGCGCACTGCTTTGGATGGATGTTGATCTAAAAATCCGGCGTCTAACGCGAAATCGGCGATCACTCGATGACTTCTGTCGAATATTCTTCGCCAAGGGCTCGAGCGATCCTGCGATAAAGCCGTACAATTTCGACGACATCGTCGCCGCGCTAAACAAAGTGACTCCAGCTGACTGGCGTGCCTTCCTGCTAAGCCGCCTGGACAGCGTCAACAGTTCCATGCCCATGGAGGTATTGCCGCAGGCGGGTTGGTTGCTCGCGTTTCGGGAGCATGTGAGTCCCTACCTGGCTGGAGATGAGTCTGATGGGACAGTGGACGCAAACTATTCGATCGGGATGAAAGTGGCCCCCGGCGGCGTCATTGAGGATGTCCGCATGCATTTTCCTGCGGATGCCGCTGGACTCGCTCCAGGCATGAAGATCCTTTCCATTGAGGGCCGAACATACAGTAGCGCTGAGCTGCGCACCGCAATAGACGAGGGTGGCAAGCTTGCGGTGACATTCGCCAACGGCGATGCCGTCCGTTCAGTGGTAATCGTCCATTCGGGCGGCCAGAAATACCCGTTCCTGCGCCGCGCTAGCGGGCCAGACCTCATTGCCGAAATCGCCCGCCCCCTACCGCTTGGAGTACGGAAGTGATGGCTGTCCGTAACGACGCTTTGGCCACCGGCGCCCATACCTTTTGGCAACCTTTGTATTTTACGGGGGCATCGATTGCGGTGCGGGCCACGCTAGCCACATATCTCGTGGGGCTCTTGTTTTGGATGACATGGATGCCTTTAGCCTTCTCGGCTGATGCCACTGCCAGTCAAACGCAGCCCTCAATAAAGACTGAACACCGCCTCTCCGAACCGGGAATTTCGCTTCCGTATGAGGCTGTGGCGGGAACACTGACGCTTCGAGATGAGGCCGGACGCCCGCAATTCAGCATCTTCTATACTGAAGATAGGGTCGACGCGAAGCGCGGTCAGGGTCGACCCATCATATTCCTATGGAACGGTGGCCCAGGGTGGTCCTCGATCTGGCTCCGGATGGGTTCCTTCGGCCCCGTTCGAGTAAGACCGACGGCTGTCGGCTCGACGGCTCCGGCCAGCCTCGAGGAAAATCCAGACACACTTCTACCTTATGCCGATCTTGTCTTTCTAGATGCGCCTGAAACAGGCTATTCCCGCGAGCTGCCCTCCGCCAGGCCGAGCGACTACGCGGGCATAGATGAGGATGCGCGCGTCATGACCCGTGCGGTCGAACAGTATCTTGATCAAAACGTCGCAATGGGCACGGCGATTTATCTGCTGGGAGAATCCTACGGGACTCTACGGGCCGCTGTCGTCGCCCGGATGCTCCATGACGATGGTATCCAAGTCAGCGGCCTCATTCTGATGTCGTGCATCCTGGGAGGCGGTGATCTTGGGGACACGCGCGACAGGGATTATCAGACTTGGCTGCCTACCTATGCTGCGATCGGCGCGTACTACCACAAAGTGGCCGGTTCGCCGGCAGACGCCGCAGCCAGGGCCGAGATATTCGCCGAGACATCGTATGCAAAGGCGCTCTTTGCAGGCTCTTCGCTTTCCCGCCAGGATCAGCGGACGATCGCAGGGGAACTGGCGGACTTAACTGGACTTTCTGCTGACTACTGGTTTGATGACCATCTGAGAGTGCCTATAGAGACGTTTCGGCGCGATCTGCTGATGAATGATGAACTTGGCCTCGGTGCGCATGATGCGCGTTTAGCAGGGCCTGATTTCGCCCCTCTGGGCATACGCCCAAGCTATGATGCTTCCGATGTCGCGCTGCGAGAAAAATATGTCGCCGCCATGCACACATACTTTCACCACGATCTCCATTACACGACAACGCTACAATATCGAATCTCCGCACCTCTGGTGTCATGGGACAACAGACACCTGTTTCCAGGTGCAGACGAGCCCGTGCTCGATGATGATGTCCGGCCGGACATTTCTATGATGCTGAGAGAAGAGCCTAATTTCCGCGTTCTTGCACTCAGTGGGCTCTATGACCTGGTTACTCCCTATTTTCTTACGGAATATGACCTTAATCATCTGGATGCCCCTCTTGCGACTATGAAGCGAGTCCAGCACTTCAGATTGAATTCGGGTCACATGATCTACGCAGACCCGTCGGCGTCTAAGAGTGCCTCTTCACTGATCCGGCAGTTCCTTGGCGAGGGAGCTTCTTCTTAATGTTCAACTTCGAAGCGACAACAGACTGAGCATTGACCGCGTTGCGGAGGAAACTGGGTGGGGACGGATACGCCTACACGAAGCGTATCAGTGCGGCGCTGTTTCGTAGTGCGGCGATCACGCTGGCACCGACATTGGCCGATGTCTTTGGATTACTAGAGGGACTACTGGATACAGTGAGCGTCATGGTCGATGATTGGCTCATGGCCTCGAGCGTGCCGATGTTTCCTTTGACGTTAGGGTCTGCAACGAGTTCGATTTGAGTTCTCTCAAATCCGATGCCGGCCAATGCGACAGCAGCGGCGAGGTTTGCGTTCTTCGGAAACGAGCGCGCGGCATCGCTGGCATTGCCGCGGAAAATGACAGTCCGCTCTGTCAGGCGGTCGAGTTCGTGGGTCTCGGAGGCGAGAGTGTCTTGCCAGGCGTTACAGGGCTTGGTGGATGTGTACTTGACAGAGTGAAGATTGTCGCAATCCATGGTAAGTAGGCCGTCGAAGCCTGCCAGTGCGCCTGCGGGGATCAGGATGTGGCTTTTGCCGGCATGCGCGGCATCTTGCAAGGACTTGCGGAGCTTATCATGAGCGAGGCTGCCAACTGATAGTACATAGAGTGAGCTGCCGGCGCGTAGGATCCTGTCACCGTGAGATGCGATGGCGGCCTGACCAGCTGCTTCGATGACGTAATGAGGGCGGATCGATAATAATTCGTTGATGTTGTCGCAGACCAGTGTGTCCGAGGGCATCGCGAGACGAGCGGCCTGCCACTGCGTTGGACGAACGCAGACAGCCGCCAGATTAAAAGTGCTCGGGGGTAGAGCTCCCCACAAATCCACTATGGAGCGGCCGATTGCCCCCAGGCCGATCAACCCCACTCGCAGCATACGCCAACCCCTCTGATCTCATCCAAAATCGCCCTTCGGAGGCTAACGCAGTGTCAATGAAACGATGGCTTGTGGGGAGAGCGAGCTCCGCGCCACCCCGTTGCGCGGGTTGCAACGGGGCGAGTGAAAGCGAAGGCGGGGAATGGGTGAGTGAAGTAGAGACAGTCAGTGCAGGGGTCGCTGCCTTGGAACTCATGCCCTTACGGCAGTCGCTCCGAGTGTGCGCACAAGAATCTCAATGAAGCTGGTGACGACTCGCGGCGGCCGGTGCTTGCGCAAGGCAATGATGTCGACGGTGGTCTCGGTGAGGCTTGGGTGGTCGATTGTTACGGGTGTGAGCCACTTGTGCGTGATTTCACGCAGCATGGCGCGATAGGGCAGGATGGCTCCGCCAGCGTTACACCGAACAAAGTCGCGCAGTGCTTCGAAGCTGTTGGACGTGACAGCCGCAATAATCTCTCCGCTTAGCCCGGCCTCTTGGACCGTACGGTCGAATATTCGACGCAGTCCGAATGTGACATCCGGCAGAGCGAGAGGCATGCCCCTGAGGTCCTGTAAGCGAACTCTTCCGGCACCGGCTAAGGGGTGATCGTGGGGTACCACCAGTGTGATGGGCTCGGGAGTCTTTGCCAGAATGACGATGTCCGGTTGCGGTGGACAGCAGAATGTGAGCCCGACATCGCATTCGCCCCGCCTGACGTCTTCGACCACCTGGGGCGCAGGCACGATGCTGACCCGGAAGAGGACGGAGTCGTATTTCGCCCGGAAAATGGCCACGGCATCAATGAGGCCGCCCGAGACAATGCTCTCGACCGCTTCTACACGGACTAGCTTGCGGCCGCTTCCCCGTGAATCGTTGAGATCGGCGCGCAGGCTATCGTAGTCGAGAACCACGGAGCGTGCATATTCCGCGACGAGTGTACCTGCGTGTGTGAGATTCACGCCATTGGCCGCGCGCTCTAGCAGCGTGGTCCCCATTTGCTGCTCAAGGAGAGCGACCTTGCGACTGACTGAGGAGGGCGCAACGTCGAGCAATTCGGCTGCTTTGCGGATCGAGCCGGATTGTGCCACCGCGTGGAACGCGCGTAGCTCACTCGGGAACATCGGTGCCTTTCGATAGTGGCCCCAGGGCCGGGCTGGTCGATAGTAGTCACTTTGCGAGCTGCCTGCCAGAGCCGGTGTTGCAGGTGCCGCAACTCGGCACCCGATGCTCTGAGAGGCCACCTTGCGACTCCCCGGGAGGGCGCGGCGATTCGGCGGCCTCTCGGACCGAGCCAGACTATGCGGCCGCGTGAGTGGGTGCAGCTCGCCCCGGGAGCGCATCCGCGGTCTCGAGATGCCGGGCCCACTGGCTGGGTATGGGAGCATCATAATGAGCCAGGGACCACTTCGCGAAGACCTCGCGTTGCGGCTTTTGCAACGGGAGGCTCGAAATCTTCAGGTGCCCTCGCGACGCCGAGGGTGCGCATACTGCAAATTAAAATGAAGGTGAGTCGAACCGGTCCCCCCGGCCGAGGCCGGCGGTGCGGCAACGGAAAGGGAACGGTTTTCCAGGTGGCATGTGGCAGTTGATCTAGTAGATGCACGCTCCCAGTTCATTGCGCCCGAAGGCGGCGCGTATCTTGATTGCGCATACAAGAGTTTGACGCCGAGAGCTTCTGCGGAGGCCGCAGCACTCAGCGAGACCGGGTTGGACGTCCCTTGGACAGTGGGGCACGCGGAAGACCTTCGCTCGGCGCTCCTTGATGTCGTCGCGGATATCGTTGGGCTGAAGGCCGAGGAAATTGCCCTGGTTCCTTCCGTGAGCCATGGAATGGCGCTCGCGCGGAGGGCTGTTAGACTGCGGCCGGGCGATCAGGTGTTGGTTCTTGAGATGGAGCATCCCGCCGCGGCTTTGCCCTGGTACGCGGAGTGCAGAACTTCAGGCGCACAAGTTACGACAGTGCCGACGTCGTGCGCCGATCTGACGGAAGCCACTCTCGCCGCGATGAAGGGCGCGGTGAGGGTCGTTAACATCCCCCAAGTCCACTGGATGGATGGTACTCCGCTAGATTTGAGCGAGATCGGCAAGAGGGCAAAGGAAATTGGTGCGCTCCTGATCGTCGACGCGACGCAAAGCGTGGGCGGCAGGCCCTTCAATGTACCCGATTTCGCACCCGACATCGTGATGTTCTCGGGCTACAAGTGGCTGTTCGGCCCCATCGGAATAGCCTATCTCTATCTTTCGCCTGCACTTCGCAATCTCGCGCCGCTCGAACACTCTTGGGTCAATTACGCGGGTATGGATTCCCGGATGTTCGACGCGACAGGTCTTTTGCTCTACCCGAGTGACCCGTTGGAAGGGATGCGGAGATTCGATGCGTCCGGGCTCCACAACCCTTTGGCGCTTCGCATGGCCTGCGCCGGAGCGAGCCTGGTACGACGAGTTGGCCCGGAACGTATCCTTGCGCACAACGCGAGCATAGTTTCCAGGATCAGGTCAGAGTTTCCGGCACATGTGCGTACCGTAAACGAACCTCGGCATTTTTGCGGTGTGAAGATGCCAGACTCCAGGCACACAGCTCGAGTTCTGGCAGAACTTTCGATTTACACAAGTGCCAGAGGCCCGTATCTGCGGATCTCGCCGAATATCTGGAACAACCAATCTGATATCGAAGCGCTGGTCGCGGAGCTCAGATGCCTCATGAATTCCTGACGCATCGTGACAACGATACCGATCCGCGGGTCATCGGATTTCACCTGAAAGGGAAAAAATTGTGACCCAGACCGCCCAAGAGGAGGAGCGGTTTGAGGCCGACCAATGGGGGGAGCGCATGCCCCGCACGATCGGGGTGTGGAGCGCGGTAATCGTTCTCGTGGGCATAACGATCGGAAGCGGCATTTTCCGTGTGCCGGCCACTGTCGCGGGGCTACTGCACACGCCAGGACCAACGATGCTCTGCTGGCTGCTCGGCGGGCTGGTGGCCCTGACAGGTGCGCTTTCTGTCGCAGAACTCGCTGCCGCGCTGCCTCGATCGGGAGGGATCTTCGTCTACATACTGGAAGCCTACGGCAGCCTGCCGGCGTTTCTGTTCGGATGGACGGAGCTTGCGGTGATCCGCGCCTCTGCGCTCGGCGCTACCGCCACGATCTTCGCCGAGTACCTGGGGTATTTTGTTCCGCTCACCGCGGCACAAGTTCACCAAGTTGGTGCCGTAATCATCTTGGTGGTAGGTGTCATCAACTACATGGGCGTTCGCCGCGCTATCGCGGTCCTGGCGCCGACAACCGCGGTCAAGACCGCCGCTCTTTTGGCTTTGGGTCTGCTGGCGTTCACCGCCGTTTCCGGAGTACCGGCGCCTCACCGGATACTGTGGGAGAGCGGGACGCGGCTCTCGTTGATTGCCGCGGCGCTCGTTCCGATCATGTACACGTATGATGGCTGGGCGGACCTCGCCTTCATGGGGGGCGAGATTTATCAACCGCAGCGCACGCTGCCGCTGGCCCTGATTCTCGGTACCAGCTGCGTGATGCTCGTGTACCTGGTGGTCAATCTCGGCATCTGGTACGCACTGCCGCCCTACGAGATCGCGCACTCCCCGTTAGTGGCGGCCACTGTCGCGAGGCGCATTCCCCTGATCGGGGGAGGCGGTGGTGCAGTGATCGCCGTTCTGGTCCTGGTTTCGACGTTCAGCGCCTTGCACGCCACCCTGATGACGGGCTCCCGGGTTCTCTTTGCACTAGCCGACCGCGGGCTACTGTTCCGCGTCGTAAGGAGAGTATCGCCCAGGTTCCAGAGTCCCTCCGTCGCGGTCTGGATTTCGACGGGGTTAGGGATTTTCTACGTTCTGCAAAGCGACTTCGCGCAGTTGACCGATCGCGTCGTACTGGGACTGTGGCCCTTCTATATGCTCACCGTGGCAGCCGTGTATGTGCTCCGGCGCAAGCGCCCGGATCTGCCTAGGCCGTACCGAACTTGGGGCTACCCCATAGTACCTGCGCTGTTTTTAGCGGCCTCGGTCGGCATGATCGCTAGCGCGCTGTTTACCGATCCACGGGACAGCGGTGTGTCGCTACTCGTGATCGCGGCCGGCCTGCCGATCTATTACGTGTGGCGCGGCTGCACACGGCGCTCGACGGCGCGAAGCGGGCCTCCGCCCGGCGCGTGGCTAGCTCGCCGTGCGACCCTCGCCTCGTCCGTGAGGCTCGACTGTTCGTGTTGCACAATGCGCAACACGGCAATGCCGCCTTCTCCATGTTCAGCGACGCCGAGCTTGGAGCAAAATCATCTTGCCTCTGTGAACATCGTCGATGGGGTTACGAGCCGGGATATTGATGGGCCTCCCATGTCGCGGCAGCACCGGCTCCGAGCTGATCCGCAAGGTTATGAATCGCGTGCAGCACCTCAGACTCGGTATCCTATCAAACATTGCCACACTAACACTGATCGCGGCATGTAATCTGGCTGTCGCAGTGGACGCCTACTCGGCGCCGGCACCGAGCAGCCTAGGGCAATCACCTTCGACGGTCCCGCGATACGAACAGTACGTCGTCGCCGACTCAAAGACAGGGGCGCGGGCGAAAGTCATCGTACTGTCCTATCGTCGAACTGGACGCGGCCGACCGGTCATATTTGCGTTTAACGGTGGCCCAGGCTCTTCGAGCCTCTGGTTGAACTACGGCATGCTCGGACCGACCCGAATCACTTTGCCGCAGCCTGGCGAGAGTGGCGCGGGAAAGTTCGTGCCGGTTCCTGACCGTACGAGCCCTCTTGATGTCGCAGACGTCGTTCTGGTAGATCCGGTTGGTACTGGGTTGAGCCGCGTTATCAAAGGCGATCCCAAAGCATTCTTCAGCACGGCAACTGATGGAGCAGCGGTCGCCAACGTAGTCCGTGCGTGGCTTAAGCGAAACGGTCGGCTGGGATCAGCTGTTTACATCCTGGGTGAGAGCTTTGGGTGCCAGCGCGCAGCGACTGTCGCCCACGATCTCGTCTCCGTCGGTCCATCTTCGGGCCCGGATGCGGTCGATCTTCGCGGGGTCATATTGGTCAGCCAGGAGTTGAATTCCCCAGAGGTCGATGAGCGCCGCGGCACGCGGAACATCATAAGCTACGTGGTCGGGCTAACGGATATCGCGCGGGCAGCACGCTACCAGCATCTCCTCGACGATCACGGGCATCCGGTGATCGGAACCGATAAGGAAGTCACCGCTTTCGCGTCAACCACCTACCTTGAAGCACTATTTCGGGGGCGAGATTTGGCCAACTACGAAACCCAGGGGATTGCGTCCCGCCTGAATTCATTTACCGGGATTCGACGATCCTGGTTCCTTCAACACGAACTCGCCATCACGCGCGGGGAGTTTGCATTGGAGGCTCTGAAGACCAAGGGCGAGCGCCTATCGACATATGACGATCGCATTGTCGGGCCGGAGAATGGCGGAGATCCGTTCGAGAAGTCTGTCGAAAGGCGGTTCGTGGAGTCGGCTCTCGCGGATTTGCGTCGTATCTCGCCCGGTGTGTCGCTCGACGATTATCGGGCAAACTCGGATGCGATCTCAAATGAATTTCACTACGGCTTCCACGGTGGTGCTACTGGCGAGCGTCCCTTTATTGGGTATCTAAAGGAGGTGTTGGCAAAACGACCACAGTCCAAGGTACTCATTGTTGGTGGGCTCTACGATCTGCATACGACCAGTGAAATAACCGGTTACATGCTGTCTCAAGAGGATTTGGCGCGTAACAGGGTGCTAACGGCCTTTTACCCTGCCGGGCACATGGTATACACGAGCGATATCGGCCGAATCGCCTTCTCGAGAATGTTGCATCGCATTATCGGGGAGACAGCGGACGCGGGAGAGTGAGTGATGGGGTTCCGGTGGTTTTTATGACCAGGCCGCCATGAAGAGCTTCCATTGGTTATTGGCCTTTGTCCCAGCACTCTTGCTCTGTCTCGGTCTGCCGCTTATAGCCTCAGCATCACAAGCCGGCCTGCAGCGCGAAGACGCTGACGGCCGCACCGCGCTCCCGATGAAGGTCAGCAGTACCTTTCGGTTTCGCGAGATTGGCCCTGCGATTACGGGGGGACGCGTGACAGCCGTCGCGGGCGTACCCGGCAATCCCAATGTTTATTTGGTCGGTGGGGCTGATGGCGGCATCTTTCGGACCGAGGACGGTGGCACGACTTGGGAGGCCCTATTTCAGCACCAGTCGGTCGCGTCAATTGGGGCGCTTGCCATCGCCGCCCGCAATCCGGCTCTGATCTGGGCCGGAACGGGCGAGGCGAACGTGCGCAACGACGTCTCTTTCGGAGACGGCATCTACAAGTCTACCGATTCCGGCCACACCTGGAAGCGAATGGGCCTCGATCGTACCTTCCAGATCTCTCGCATCGTGATCAGTCCGCGCGACACCAACACAGTACTGGTGGCAGCCATGGGTAGCCCCTGGCAAGACAGCCCCGATCGAGGCGTCTATCGCACGACCGACGGCGGCGTCACATGGACTAGGGTGCTCTTCGCGGGGTTCGATGTCGGAATTTCAGATCTCGCCATGGACCCTCGGAATTCCGAGATCCTCTTCGCTGCGACCTATCGATATCGACGTACGCCGTGGAATTACTCGGACGGCGGCCCCGAGGATGGCATCTACAGATCGGTCGACGGTGGGGCAAGCTGGGCGCGCCTGAGGGGTCACGGATTGCCGACGCAGCCGGTATCGCGGATTGGGCTCGCGATTGCGGCGAGCTCACCCAATGTTGTTTACGCCGTGATGGGCTCCAAGGAGGGAGTCCTCTGGCGTTCTGATGATTCTGGTGGGCATTGGGCGCTCGTGAACAAGGACGAGGTAGTCGACGCGCGGCCCTACTACTTCTCGCGCATCGAGGTCGACCCCAAGAATTCAGACCATGTGTTCGCGCTCTCGAGCTACCTCATGGCCTCCGATGACGGCGGTCACACGTTCCATAGGATCGCCAAGGCAATCCACGTGGACCATCACGCCATGTGGATCGATCCGGCCGGCAGCGGGCGGGTCCTGGATGGCAACGACGGCGGCGTGGCGCTGTCGCTCGACCACGGTAGACACTGGCGTTTTGTGCACAACGTCGTCTTAGGGCAGTTCTACCATCTTGCGCTCGGCCGTGGGGTTCCATATCAATTGTGCGGTGGTTTGCAAGACAACGGTTCCTGGTGCGGTCTCGAGTTCACCAAAGATCCTGCTGGCATCAGCGATGAGAACTGGATCGCGCTTGATACCGGTGATGGCATCGACGCCAATCCCGCCGCAGACGATCCGAACCTGATCTACAACAGCACTTCGGACGGCCACTTCATGATCTATGACCGCGTGAGCGAGCAGTTACGCGATATCAAGCCCTATCAGCGTGATATCAACGGCTGGCCTGCGGCGCAGCTGCCATACCGCTTCATCTGGGAGGCGCCCCTGGCGGTTTCCCCGGAAGACGCCAGAGTGCTCTATGGAGGCGGCAATGTCCTATTTAAAAGCGAAGACCGGGGAAGTACTTGGAGGATCATCAGCCCAGATCTGACTCGCAATGACAAGTCCAAGCAAGGCCCCTCCGGCGGCTCAGTAGTCGAGGACGATACAGGCGCGGAGTACTATGACGCCATTCTGACTATCACCGTTGCACGGTCCGATCCGAAGGTAATCTGGATCGGCACCGACGACGGATTAGTGCAGTTGACGCGCGACGGTGGCAAGCACTGGGCCAATTTGACGACGCAGATTCCGCAGTTGCCGCCTTGGGGACAGGTGGAGTCGATCGACGTTTCAGGGAGCGATCCTGGCAACGCGCTCATTGCAGTGGACCGACACCTCAGCGGTGACTTCAGGCCATACCTATATCGCACGGATGATTATGGGGCACATTGGACCTCGGTCAGTGGGAACTTGCCCAAGGACGTCTATGCGCATGTGGTGCGGCGGGATCTTCGCAACGCAAAGCTGTACTACGCGGGACTCGAGAATGGCCTGTATATCTCGTGGAACGCGGGTGCGACCTGGTACCTTTTTGGTCTCGGTCTACCAAGCGCGGCGGTCTATGATCTGGCGCTCGATCGGGACGCCAATTCCCTGGCGCTGGCTACCCATGGACGCGGGCTGTGGATCCTCGATGACCTGACGCCGTTCCAGCGCTGGACGCTGCAGGTTGCGCAAACACCGCTTACGTTATTCAAGCCGGAGGACGCACTGCGCTTCTGGCCCCGGTCCCAGTCGGAGTCGATGGGGGATAGCGCGTTCCACGGACAGAACCCGGCCTATGGTGTGTCGATCGACTACTACCTCGCGAAGTCGGCCAACCAGCCCGGTCAGCTCGTGATCACGGATGCTTCTGGCGGGATCGTGCGCACTCTGAAGGGGGCTCACGAAGGCAATTCGCAAGCAATGACGCCGGCTATACAGCCCTCCGTCCCCTATCCGGCCAAGTCGCCCAAAGTCCTCGAGAAAGGTGTGGTGCCCTGGGTCCCCCGCGAGGCAGGGCTACACCGTATCCACTGGAACCTACGGGCCGATGGTCCCGTCCGCTGGATGTCCGTCCCAGCGTTCAACAGGGGGCCGACGGATGGCGCGTTGCTTCCCCCCGGGAGTTACACCGCAACACTTAAGATCGGTGGCCAGATCGCCTCGCAAACCTTTACGGTGGTCAATGACCCAGCTTCGCACGCGGACATTGCGAAGATGGCGGAACGTTACCGAGTGACCGAGGCGGTGTTGCACGAGGTGTCGCAGCTGGATGTTGCACTCAACTCGCTGCACGCGCTCAATGCGCAGCTCGAGGTGCTCGAAGCGGCTGCGAGTAGCTCACCGAGAAAACGGGATGCCAAGATGGCGATCAGAACGCTATCGAAGGCAGCGACAACGGTAGTGCTCGAAATAAGCAGCGGAGCCACTAACTCATGGTCGACGCTACGCAGACCCAATCGAATCCACGAGCATCTGCTGGCGCTCGACAGCATGCTGGAGGGGGAAGATACCCCGGTCACTGCGGCGACGCTCCAGCAGAATGCCAGACTCGAAGAGGAGTATCGCTCCGTGCTCGCAGGATACGATCATTTCATGTCAGTGGGCGCGGCAGCCTTCAACCGCCGCATCTCGAGAGATGGCTTAACGGCTGTCGCGACAGGGCCGTCATTGGCGCCGTAGCGCGCCCAGCAAATCGCCGTACCTGGGAGAGCAGGGCGTACAGACCATGGGCCTAAATCTCGGGGCAGCAATCACTCCGCCCTTGATAGCGGTGCTGATGGAGAGCGCCGGCTGGCAAAAGGCGAGCGCCTGGTCCCCATCTCGGTTCCTTACTAATAATCATTATCGGTATCGGTGCTACCGCGGCCCGACGGCGGCGCGACGCCTGGGTGGCGTACGATGGCGTGCGATAGACCGGAGGACTTGAGTAGGGCATTGATCTTCGGAATATCCGCGTTCATTGCGGCCCCGGCTTCGGTGCGCACCTGGACACACAATGCTTCTATCTCCTTGGCGCGTAGTTTGTCGCCTTGGTCGAGCCGGCCCTCTCCGCCATCGACTGCGGCCAATACTGGTCCGAACTGATCCACAGGTCCCATCCCGGTCGTCAACTCCATCTGCGAACCCGGTCCGCCGGGTCCTTGGGGCTGGAACCGGTGTTCGATCTGCTCAAGGTGGACAATGAAAGATGCCAACGCCGCGTCCCGCGCCTTGGATGGTTTGTGCATTGCCTGCTTTTCCAGATCGTGCGCCTGCTGCAAAACATCACATAGTTCGTTGTACACGCCCTTCGTCGCGGCAATTACTTCCATGATGTGACGTGCGAGCTCCATACGTTCCGCTTCGGCCTCCACCGTGCCAGCTGTTCGCGGGTCTGAAGTCACATTGAATGGCTCGATCGCCGTTGTGGAGCCTAGTGTCATGCGCGCGGTGTAGGGCCCTTCGGGCATCATCGGACCCTCAGCGGTAGCACCGGCTATGGGTGCGGCGCGAAAATCCCAGACTGCCTGATTGAGGCCGCGCGTAGTGGTGAGAAGCGTATACACTCCGTTTTTTCCACGACCGCGGTCGCCTCGACTTTGCGATGCAACCGCGCCCCCCGGCACGGATGTCGCCGATGTGTAGCTGCGTACGACATCGCCACTCGCGTCCACGATGTCCAGTTTCAATGTTTGAGTTACCGGCACCGCGTCGGCTAGGTAATAGCGGATAATAACGCCATTGGGTGGATTTACTGGCAACGGCGGGCTTTCATCATCACCCATCCCACGGCCCGATACGATACGATGAGTGTCGCGAGGCCTGAACAGCGTGAGAGGGGTTTTGGTCACGTCGGGCGAGATCTGCCGCAAGGTCGTGAGGTCATCCATGATCCAGAAGCCGCGGCCTTCAGTGGAGACGATGAGATCGCTGTCGTGCACCAAGATGTCCGAAAACGGTACATGCGGCAGATTCAGTTGGAACGAATGCCAGTGGGCGCCGCCGTCGAACGAGATCCACATTCGATATTCGGTGGCGGCATACAGCATGCCCTTACGCACCGGATCTTCACGCAACAGGCGTGCCGGCTCATCCTGCGGCAGCGTCGCCGCGAGATTGATCCAAGTCTTGCCGTAGTCGGTCGTTTTATAGAAATATGGTCTCATATCGCCCGTGCGATGCCGCGAAATCGCGGCATAGGCTGTGGCCGCGTCGTACGGGCTAGGCTCGATCGTGTACACCCAACCCGTAGCGCTTTTCTTCGGCGTGACATTGGTCCAGATCTTGCCGTTGTCGCGAGTGAGCTGGATGAGGCCATCGTCAGTGCCCACCCAAATCGTGCCGCGTTTGAGCGGCGATTCTGCGACGGCATAAATCGTATTGTAGACCTCGCCGCCCGCACCGTCGTACCACCAGAGTCCGCCGCGGCCCTGCTTGGACTTTTCGTTACGGGTAAGATCCGGCGAAATCACCTCCCAGGTTTCCCCTTGATCGCTCGTGCGGAACAGCACATTGGCGCCGAAGTAAATGGTCTTGGGATCGAACGGTGACCAAGTCGTCGGCGGGCTGAAATTGAAGCGATACGTCATCTGGGCGGCGTCCTCACCCAGCTTTTGGCCGGGCCATGGGCTGACGTCAGAAAACATACCTGTGTCTGTGTCGACGCGCGTGAGTTGGCCTTGGAAGCCGCTGGTGAAGACGAAGCGCGGATTCATCGGGTCAAAGGAGGGGCGCGCGGTTTCGTCGACAGACAGCTCCTTCCAGCTCGGTCGGTGGCTCGTATCGGGAAGGATGCGGCTTGCGACGACTACGGCACCGCCGTCCTGCTGGCCGCTGTAGAGATTATATGGAAACAGATCATCCGCTCGCACGGTATAGAGCTGGGCCGTCGGTTGGTTGTCGGTACTTGTCCAAGTTTTCCCGCCGTCGAAGCTAATTGTAGCCCCTCCATCGTCGGTTAGGAGCATATTCAGAGGATCCGCTGGGTTGATCCATAACGAGTGAGTGTCGCTGTGAAGAGTCTTAACGACGGCGAAGGTCTTTCCGCCATCGGTGCTTTTCAGAAGGTCCGCGCCGCAGAAATAGATCGTGTCGCTATTCTTCGGATCGGCCGCTAGCTCCATGTAGTAGAACGGGCGCGTTGCGAGACCGCCGCCGTCGTTGACCTGCTTCCAGGTCCTGCCACTGTCGTCCGATCGGAAAAGCCCGGATTTCTCATTCTCGATCGATGCATAGATGCGGCTACTGTTCGCCGGCGAGATCGCGAGAAGAATTTTGCCCATGACTTTAGGCAAACCCGCCTTCAGTTGCATCCAATGCTCACCGCCGTCGGTTGATTTCCATATGCCCGAACCGGGTCCGCCGGAACGGTCCATCCAGGGAAACATCTGGTGATCCCAAAAAGCCGCGTAGAGAACGTTGGGATCGTAAGGGTCCATCTGCAGATCGCTGGCGCCGGCGCTATTCGACGAGAACAGAACCTTCCTCCAAGTGCCGCCGCCGTTGGTGGATTTATAGATGCCGCGATCGTCGGACGGTACCCAGCGATTGCCCTGCGCGGCGACGTACACGATGTTGGGATTAGCGGGATTCACGAGGACGCGGGAAATCTGCATCGTTTTATCGAGGCCGATGTGCGTCCACGTCTTGCCGGCATCTGTCGATTTATAGACACCATCCCCATAAGAGGACATTTGGGCACGCACGGGAGCCTCGCCGGTGCCCACGTAAATGATATTGGGGTTGCCGGTATAGACGGCGATGTCGCCAATGGAGCCGGTATTGAAATGCCCGTCGCTGATGTTCTGCCAGGATTGGCCGCCGTCACCCGTCTTCCACACCCCGCCGCCGGTAGCGCCCATATAATAAAGCTGGTTGTTTCCCAGGACGCCGACGCCCGTAGTTGCGCGTCCGCCGTGCATGGGACCTGCATTGCGGAAGGCGAGGTTATTGAGTAGTACGCCGTCGAAAGGTGCCTGCGCGTGTACTATTTGCGGGGTGATGGCCAAAACCCCAATCGCCACGGCGAGCGCTAGACCCGATAAGCGCAAAGTTTTGTTCGGGGACATGTGCTTTGGGTTCGCCTGGGGTTGATCTTTACGGCGATACTAAAAATTCACCGTCACTGACAGGCCTATGGTTCTCGGCGTGATAACTCGGACCTCGAGCTCGCCGGGCTCCGGGGACTGGGAGTTGCTGAATGCACGCTTGTTCGTCAGGTTTCGAACAAAGAGGTTGAGGGAATATCGGCCATCGTCAATTCCGCTCAAGACGTCTACTGTGCTGTAGGCTGGTATCAAGAGTCGAGGTGCGACCGGCGTACCCGGTGTCACCTGCGAAAAGTTGCCATAGCGGTCACCGAAGTAGCCGTAGATCGAGCTGAGCGGAGCCCTGCCACCTTGGAGTAACGGGGAACTTCTCGTCGAGGCTGAGGCTGTCGCTCCATTTGGGGGACAAAGGAAGCGCTGCGTTAGCGGCGGTGCCGGAGCCCGGTGGTCCGGCGCCTACGAGCGATGCCTCCGTATAGGCGACATCCAGTTTCGCGGAAAGGCCGCCGCCTATGAGATATTCTGTGTCGAGCTGCGCACCCTGACTCTTCGCCTTGTTGCCGTTGACTATGTATTCGTTGTACAAGTCATTCTCGACGCCGATTTGCACGTTGGTCCACTGAATATAGAAGAGCGAGCTCTCGATCGCGAGCCGCCGATCCAGCAGCTCTGCTTTGTAGCCTACCTCAGAGTCGGTCGTCTTGTCCGGAGCGTATGTGGGCGGGACGCCCGCAGTGACACCGTTGCTACCCCCAGGTCGGAACCCCGAGGCGACGCGGACATATGCCATCTGACTCTGGGAGATGTGATACCGTGCGGTTGCGAGGAAGGTCGTCGCGTTATCTATCTCCGAGCTGGCGGGGGCCGGCGAGGGGGCAATTAAACCAGTGTAGATCGTCTCGGGCAAATCCGCATGGTCATGCGTATATCGCCCGCCTACCCCAACATCGAATTTTGGCGACAAATGGTAAGTCAGCGTCAGATACCCGGCGTACTCGTGAAAATTGCTGGGGGGAGTCAGTACCGGCACCTGCAGATCAGATGTCCCCAAATCCGGCGGAATCCCGCCGGTAAGGGAATCGAAGGCGATGATCGATTGCGCGAAGGCCGTCTGCTCGCGCGTATAATACAGGCCCGCGATCCACTCTAGAGCCTGGTTCGAGGGTGAGGTCAGCCGGAGCTCCTGACTAAACTTCTTGGTCTGATCGTTCTGCAACAATGGAAAGATGTCGGTGGGCGGGGAACCGAAGTCAGGTGCGAGATCGCGGGTGATGTCTAGGTTGGTGTAGTACGAGGTTGTACTATAGCCCGATAGAGACAAGAAATGCGCCCAGCCGAGGTCAAGGTCGAACGTGCCGGTGTACAGTCGGTACTTACCGGAGTTTGAGTTGAGGCCGGGGTAACCGAGATTGGTGAGATCGCCGTACAGGGGTTGATAACTATCCGATACAAGTTCGGTTGCATCGCCCATCGCGTTGATGTCCTGAGTGAACGCGTTCAAGCGCAGGGATGCCTTATCGGAGATCTGCCAAAGCAGATCGATGCGACCGCCCTTCACCGAGTCGTCGTTGACGTTGTGTACGCCAGACTGGATGTCGTTAATGAATCCCGGATCGTGGCGCAGGAAGGCGTTCACACGCACCGCCAGCTTGCCGTCGATGAGCGGCAGATTCAGCATGGCCCGCTGGTCGCTGCCGACACCACCCTGCGAGACACTCGACACGTCGGCTTCGGCGCGTCCGGAGAACTGATCGAGCTGGGGCTTTATGGTGGTGTATGCGACGAGGCCAGCCATTGCATCATCGCCGTAGAGTGTCCCTTGCGGGCCGTAGAGTACCTGAATGTTCTCCATGTCGCTCGGATCGAGATCCGGCCTTAACCACGTATCGCCCCCGAAGGTGCTGCCGATCGGAATGCCATCGACCTCCATTCCGACCATCGGTGCGAGACCCGAGTCAGCCTGGAGGCCGTGGATTTGGATGTTGACCTGACCGTACCCGCCATCCTGGACAACGACACCGGGTACTTGCGCGAGGTAGTCCTTCAATTGGACTTCGTGCCGGTTCGCGAGCTGTTGCCCGGTCACTACGGTGACGGTCGCGGGAACCTCCATCAGCGGCTCCCTGCGCTTCTCCGCAGTGACGATGACCTCCTGCAGCTGCGTCGGTTGCGACTCGTTCTCCTGCGCAGGTTCGGAGAGAGCGTTCTGTGCGGCGGCCCCAGTGGAGACACCAAGCACGAGCAGCGCGGACGCAGTCGGTAGGCAGTCGCGGATGATCATTTGCACCGTAGATCGTATGTTCATCGCAATTTCTCCCCAAGACAGCGGCCTCTGCGCGTTACGGATGGACCGCCAGCTAAACGATTCTGCACCGGCGCAAAACACCGGCTTTTAATTTGGCAGAAATCTCGACTGGCCCGGGCTAAGTCGGACCCGCGAGCACTCGCCTTCCGTAATTCTAGAGCTTCGCCCGAAGTGAAGCGTTGCCGAATCGGCAACATTGGTGTGCGACTTTCCGACTGCATTTCGGTGTGGACCCGTCCACTCGATGCCACATCGATGGGCATTGCGCCTTCACTCTCCCAATCTGCCACCTCGATGATGAGAGCGTGCTCGTGGGCGGCATAGCGCGCCAGATACTGGCGCTCGAGGAGGCCGACCTCGATCTCGGCCATGTTCAACCTGCTTCTGAGTACGGGGGTGCGCGTTCGCAGGAGGCTGCGGACTGACTCGAGCGGTGCGCTCGAGGCTAGTCCTTGGTGAAATTCGCGTCCTTGGGCGACGGCGATGAGCTCTACGCCGATGACTGCCCCGACGTTTGCCGTCATGGCCTCCAGGTGCCGGGCACCGTGCGTAGCCATGGAGACGTGATCTTCCCGGCAGAGAGCCAGTCTCACAGAGCGCCAGGGCGATAGCATCGGCCGCGAACGCAACCGGCTCAGCATGGAAATTGCCTGCCGAAAGCGCCTCGCCCAAGTCGGGGAAGATCAATGGGTTGCGGTCACGCCGTTAGTGTCCCGGTTAAGCGTCGAGGCAGCGCATCAAACGAAGCGGAGCGTGGCTGCGTCATTGCGCAGTGCTGCAACGACGCTGGCACCGACGTTGGCGGAAGTTTTCGGGTTGCTGGAGGGGTTGCTTGACACGGTCAGTGTCAGAGTGGAGGAGCGGCTAACAGCCTCGATCGTGCCGATATTGCCCTTGACGAATGGATCAGCGACCAGCTCGACTTGCGTTTTCTCGAAGCCAATGCCCGCCAGGGCCACAGCGGCGGCGAGGTTTGCGTTCTTCGGAAAGAGGCGGGCCGCTTCACCCGCATTGCCGCTGAATATGATTGTTCGTTCCCTCAGGGCGTCAAGAGCATATTTCTTCGACGCGGGCGTTCCCTGCCAGGCATCGCCTGGTTTGGTCGACGTGTACTTGACCGAATGTAGATGGTCACAATGCAGGGTGAGCAATCCGTCGAAGCCAGCCAAGGCGCCCGCAGGAATCAATATTCCGCTCTTGCCGACCTCGGCGGCGTGCAAGAGAGAAGCGCGCAGCTCCTCATGAGCGAGACTACCGACTGACAGGAGATAGAGCGAGCAGCCGCCCCGGAGAATCTTCTCCCCATGCGTCGCAATGGCCGAGTGACCAGCTGCCTCGATGACGTAATCAAGCCGGAGCGACATGAGGTCCGCGACATCGTCAAAGACCATTGTATCGGGGGGTAGGGAGGCGCGGGCAGCGTGCATCTGGCTGGGCCGCACGCATACGCCCGCCAGGCTGAATGCGCCTTCCGGCAGGCCTGTCCATAGGCTCACGATTGAGCGACCGATGGCTCCCCAGCCTATCAGGCCGATGCGCACCATTCCTCATGCCCCCCATTGCGACCGGCTCATACGGGGGAAGTGTCATTGAAAGATCGAATCGTGGGTAGAGCGAGGTACGCGCTGCCTCGTTGCGCGAATTGCAACAGTAAGCGGAGGATCGAGCGCGAGGGAATGGTGATCGCCAGGCGCAATCATCGCTTGCCTGGGTGGCGCCGAGGGTGCTGGCGAGAAGATCGATAAGCGAGCTTACGATTCGTGGCACCCGGTGTTTACGCAACGCGATCACGTCGATAGTAGACGGGTGAAGCTCCGGTGGTCGATGGACACCGGCTTCAGCCACCTTTACGTGGGCAAAGTCGCCACATCCGCGTTGCATATTCGGCAACGCGGCGCGCAGATTTTCGGATGTGCGCGATAGGAGATGACCGCCATACTAAGACCTGAAACTCAGGCATGCGCGAAAGATGCTGTGATGGCTGAGCGTGGGGGTCTGCTGCCGGGGCGAGTGAGTCTTATCGTGGGCGACAAGGAGTTACTTCCGTCGCGGCGACTGGCTCACCGCGCTTCTTGCTTTTGGAGAGGCCCCACGGACTCGCTATCTTGCGGTGGGGATGAAGTAGCGCAGCCCGCGGTCCGTACCGATGCGCTACGTGTCGGTCCGATCGAGGGACGGGGCAATGAGCACTAAGCCAATGAGCATACATACCAGAACCCATATGATCAGTCGCCGGGCTGTCCTACGTGGCACTGGCGCCGCGCTTGCGATCGTTGCGACAGCAGGCTTTGACTCCCCGCGCGTGACCGGTGTGGCGGCAACAGCCATCACGCATGGACAAGTGACGATCCATGGAAAGGTGATTACATATCGCGCCGAGGCCGGTGAGACCGTAATGCGCAATGCTAGTGGCGCTCCGCGGGCGACCATTTTTTCTGTCAGCTATCTTGCACAGAGCTCTCTCAAACGCCCGCGTCCCGTTACGTTTATCTTCAATGGCGGCCCAGGAGGGGCAACATGGCCGCTCCGTGAAGCGCTTGCACCCTGCGTATTTGTCCGCGGGAGCGCGCCGCCGGGTTTCGCTTTTGCGGACAATCCCGATAGCCTGTTTGACGTCAGCGACTTGGTATTCATCGACGCGCCGGGAACGGGGTACAGCCAATTCCTATCGCCAGACGCAAAGCCTGAATACTGGGGTGTCCAGCAGGATGCACGGGCAGTCTCCCAATTCATTCAAGGTTGGCTCCGCTCGCATCGACGGATAGATTCCCCGAAGTACATTCTGGGTGAGAGCTACGGTGGAACTCGGTCCGGGCAGATTCTGGAGATGTTGGCCTTACGTCGTAGAGACCCCATTCTCTTCAGCGGCGTCATCCTCATCTCGCCAACGCTCGGAGAAGGCACTCAGAGCGATGTGGTTGCCGAAAAACCGCTCACGGTGATCCCTAGCGAAGCCGTGGCGGCCTGGTATCACCACCGCGGGGATTATCTCTCCGAGTCTCTTGAGGTTGTCGCGGCCGGCGCGCAGCGCTTTGCAACAGGTCCCTATGCTGATTACATGGGGCTCCCTCACGAATCAGATCGTGCCGGCAAACTCCGCGTTGCCAATGAGCTCTCATCGTTCATTGGGATCGCGCCCGACAATATCATCCAATACAACCTTACGGTACCGACTCCAGCCTTCAGGGGTCTCCTGTTGGCTGATGAGGGTCTGAGCCTGGATGAGGATAGCCGACAAGTGCATCCCGCCGGTGCGAAGGTTCCACTCATCGATACGGCTCCTGGATATGACCTTAACGAAGCGATCATCGCTATGATCCGCGACAGACTGGGCTATAAGACGGACAAACCATACGTCCGCGACCCAACCGAAGCGGATCGCATGTGGAATAATGCGATCATGACGGGAAGAAAGACACTTCCTGCCATACTCAGGGCAACGACCGCAGCAAATCCTGACTTCCGCATTTTCCTTGCCGGAGGTTATTTCGATCTGATTGTTCCCTATCTTCTCCCTTTGAGCGGGCTGAGCGCTGCCCGCCTACCGGCCGCACAATTCACCCATAGACTCTATGCGACGGGGCACGCCGTGCTAAATGACGTCCGGAAGCGATCGGAAGCGGTCAAGGATGTGAGAGAGTTTTGCAGCCGGGACGCATTATTACGCCCTCCGGGCGCCGAGCTTGGATCGCGGACTCTGCGTCCAACAAACTCCTGGGTTTCAACAGTCTCAAGTCAGAGACGTCGAATAACTTGAGCATCGGCTTCGTGGCGCGGCCTGTGGGCGCACTCATGCTGACTGTAAGAACGATCCAGCGGCTACGTCTCGGCAACAGATACGGTGCGGCCCGGCGGCGCGCGGCCGCGGCAGTACGGTTGCTTGTCCCCCGCGTTCGAACGTTTGAACTCCCGCAACTCGATAAGCGTCAGGGCGAACGGCAGGTAGCAATAGATCTATAGATTGCGCGGCCCCAGAGCGACGCATCGCGAAATGACTCGAGAGTTGGTAGCGAGTCGCCATCGTATCCATGGTGCAACTTGCTGAATTTTATCGTTGCGTTTTAGCAACAAATGGTAGCGGGGGCAGGATTTGAACCTGCGACCTTCGGGTTATGAGCCCGACGAGCTGCCAGACTGCTCCACCCCGCACCAGGAGGGCCGCGCATTCTACAAGCCGGGCAGGCAGGTAGCAACCAATGGATGCGCGGTCCCGGGGGAGGGGTCACGCTAGCGCCGCGCGCAACTTCGCAGCCAGGTCCGAGCCGGCTTTCTGGTCCAGCGCCTGGGCGGCCCAGCCGATGCCTAGGCCCTCGCCGTGGTTCGGTTTCGGAATGATGTGGAAGTGCACGTGGGCAATGGCTTGGTGCGCGCCAGAGCCATTGTTCTCGAGGACGTTGTACTCCTTGACCCCGGTGACGGCGATTACGGCGCGGCAGATGCGCGGCAGGACCCGGCCCAGGGCAGCGGCGGAATCATCGGAGAGCGCATCCAGGGTCTCTGCGGGCTCCTTCGGGACGACCAGGGTGTGGCCGGCGCTGAGGGGAGAGATGTCCAGGAAGGCGAAGACCCGCTCGTCCTCATAGACCTTGTGGCAGGGAATCGCACCGCTCAGGATCTTGCCGAAAATGGTCTGTGACATGTCTTGCTGCTCCGCGAACTCGTCCCGATAGAGCGGTCATTGTCGCGCAACCTCGCGGGCTGCGCGCGATCGAAGCTCCGCGGAAGGGCATACTGTGAAGCACGCTGCGGCACGCGGGTCGAGCGTGGCGGAGGATGGTGGCCGCATGATCGAGGCACTGCTGCGTTGGTTCTCGCCGTTCCGGCTGATGAAGGATGCGGGCCGCGGAACGTGTGAGGAGCGTATTGCCGCTTACCGGTACAACCGGCGAAGGCGCGGCGAGCTCACGGGTTACATGCGGCGTTGGGCGTTCGTTCTCGCGGGCGCGGCGCTGCTCACGGACTGGTTCAACGCACTCGGCGGAGCCGGCGGGCGTGACGGAGCGTCGTCAAATATCTTTCTCTACCTGGCTGCGGCATGCGCCACGTTTCTCGTGTGTGCGCTGTGCGTCCTCTTCGTCACCGCGTATGTCTACGTTTATCTGACCACCCACGAGGGGTAGTCCGCTAGTGACGAGGGGGCAGGGTAATGCCCAGCCGCCGCATCTTGCGGTAGAGCGTGTTGCGTCCGATCCCAAGTTTCTGCGCGACACGGCTGATGTTGCCGTGGTGGACCTCGATCTCCTTGAGCAAGGCGCCGCGTTCGGCCTTCTCCAAGGGGTTCAAGCCCTGGGCCTCGGGCGGCAGCTCGCATTCCTGCGCCGCCGAGAGCTCAGGCTCCCCGACCCCATAATCGGCGGGCAGGCAGCTCCCATCGAGCCGATCGCCGGAGCGCATGGCGATCATCCCGCGCAACACGTTCCGCAGCTGGCGGATGTTGCCCGGCCACGCGTACGCACGCAGAGCATCGGCAAGGTCGTCCCCCAGACTCACCGTGGGCGTCGCGGCGCTCTCCTGGGCAAAGATGTGGCGGATGAGCGCAGCCTTGTCTTTGCGCTCCCGTAGCGCCGGTAACGTGAGAACGAGACTCTGCAGGCGATAGAAAAGATCCTCGCGGAATTCGCCGCGGCGGACCTTCTCTTGCAAGCCACCGCGGGCCGCGCTCACTACCCTAACGTCGATATGGACCGGTGCCTCCCCACCCGGGCGCAGCACCTCCCGCTCCTCTAGGACATGCAGCAGTCGCGCCTGCAGTTCAAGGGGTAGCTCGCCGACGTCATCAAGAAACAGTGTGCCGCCGTTTGCCTGCACGATGCGCCCTACGTCCTCGTCCACCTCCGTCTTCTCGCTAGCCGCAGAGCCTTCTCCCTGCGGAACGGCCGGCGCTGGGGGTGGTGCGGCAACCGGGCCGGGCTGGGCGGCGCGCGGGCCGGGAGGCCGGCCGAAGAGCTCCCGCTCCAGCGGTTCCTCGGGCAGGGAGCTGCAGTTCACGGACACGAAGGGCTTGTCGGCGCGGTCGCTCGAGGCATGCATGGCTCGGGCAAAGAATTCCTTGCCGGTCCCGGACTCTCCGAGGAGGAGGATCGGCACTTCCCGCGATTGCGTCCGCCGCGCAGCCTGGATGTTGCGCGCCATCATGGGATCGCCGAAGTCGAGCTCATCGAGCGGGCTGCGTCCCGGGTCGGGCAGCGGCAGCTCCTCGATACGCGTCAGCCGCTGCTTGTTGCCCAGGGCCCGCTTTGACTGTGGGGCCTGCGCGATGGCGAAGAACCGGCCGCCGTGGCGGGCGTCGTAGATGGGCACGGCGTGGAAGGACTTCTTCTGGCTGCGGCCGATGAGTGCGCTGAGCGAGATGTTGAATACCCGCTCGAGCGGCGCGCCGGTAATCTCGGCTGCACTCTTCACCCCGAGCTGGAAGATGGCATTGCGATCGAGAGCCGCGATCGCTCCCGAGGCATCGAGCGCGATGATGCCCTCGCCCCAGGTGCCCACGAGCTCCGGGCGGCTGTGGAAGCGCACCACGAACTCGTCCTTGAAGCGGTAGAGGAACAGCCGATTCTCGATCATCTGCGCCGACATGTTGACCAGCACCAGCGTGTGCTGCTGGGCGCGGTCGGATTCCCCGGAGGCGTCGAGCACCGCTACGAGATCGCCGCGGTAGTCGAAGATCGGCGCCGCGCAACAGGTGAGGCCGGTGTTGCGCGAGAAGAAATGCTGGTCGCGGTGGATGATGAGCGGTGCCCGCTCGAACAGGCAGGTGCCCATGCCGTTGGTGCCGCCGTGCTCCTCGCTCCAGACCGCCCCGAGCACCAGGCCGGTGCGGAAGGCGGCGTTGCGGAAGCTCAGGTCCCCGTAATAGTCGAGAAGGACGCCGTCCCGGTCCGTGAGGATGATGGAATAGCCGGAACCGGCGAGCTGATGGTAGAGGTGCGCCATCTCCGCGTCGGCGAAAGAGACCAGCTCCAGGTTGCGCTCCTTGCGCGCCAGGCGCTCATCCCTGGGGAGTACGTAGGGCTCCCGCTGGGACTGCGGGTCGAGATGGAATTGGGTGAGACAGCGGAGCCAGGAGCGCTTCACGTAATCAGGCGTTCCTGACCCCTCGTCGCGCGCGGTACCTCGCAGGACGGACTGAATATAGCGGGCGTGACTGCCAATCGGCTGCAGCATGGATTCCCCCTCTGAAACCGAGGCGGGATTATGCCATGGGAATATCTCCCGATTCCGCGAGCGTCGAAACCGGTACAGCGGCGCAGTGGACTGTTCTATATTGGAACAACAGCCCCTCGCAGATGCGGCTGGCTGCGCCCCACGCGGTTTCCGGCGCATCCGCGGCTAAACTGAGCCCCGCGAGGAAAACGAGAGGATACCTATGAAAACCAAGGCTGCCATTGCGTACGCGGCGGGCAAGCCGCTAGAAGTCGTGACGGTCGACCTCGAGGGACCGAAGGCTGGGGAGGTCCTGGTCGAGATCAAGGCGAGCGGCATCTGCCATACGGATGAATTCACCCGCTCGGGCGCCGATCCGGAAGGGCTCTTCCCGGCGATCTTCGGACACGAGGGCGCGGGAATCGTGGTCGACGTCGGGCCGGGCGTCACCTCCCTGAAGAAGGGCGACCACGTGATTCCTCTCTATACGCCGGAGTGCCGGCAGTGCAAATCCTGCCTCTCGCGCAAGACGAATCTCTGTACGGCCATCCGCGCGACCCAGGGCAAGGGCGTGATGCCCGACGGGACCAGCCGCTTCTCCATCGGCGGCCAGATGGTCCATCACTACATGGGCTGCTCGACCTTCTCCAATTACACGGTGCTGCCGGAGATCGCCCTCGCCAAGATTCGCGAGGACGCACCGTTCGAGAAGGTCTGTTATATCGGCTGTGGGGTGACCACGGGCATCGGTGCCGTCATCAATACTGCGAAGGTCGAGCCCGGTGCCAACGTTGTCGTGTTCGGCCTGGGCGGCATTGGCCTCAACGTCATCCAGGGAGCGCGCCTCGCCGGTGCCAACAAGATCGTAGGCGTCGATTTGAATCCGCGACGCAAGGCGCTCGCGGAGCGCTTCGGCATGACGCACTTCGTCAACCCCAAGGAGGTGGGTGGGGATCTCGTGCAGCATCTGGTCGCGGTCACTGACGGCGGAGCGGACTACAGCTTCGAGTGCGTCGGTAACGTCGACCTCATGCGCCAGGCGCTCGAGTGCTGCCATCGCGGCTGGGGCGTCTCTGTCGTCATCGGCGTTGCCGGGGCGGGCCAGGAGATCAAGACTCGGCCATTCCAGCTCGTGACTGGGCGCGTGTGGAAGGGCACCGCTTTTGGCGGCGCGCGGGGGCGCACGGACGTCCCCAAGATCGTCGATTGGTACATGGACAAGAAGATCAACATCGACGACCTCATCACGCACGTGATGCCGGTCGAAAAGATCAACGACGCATTCGATCTCATGCACCGGGGCGAGTCGATCCGCTCCGTGGTGACGTTCTGAAAGCTAACAACTCCTGCGAGGATAAACACATGGCCATCTCGATCCATCCGGCAGTAGATCGCGGCGTCAAGCCCGGCAATTCGGGGTTTGCGGGCGGCACGCTCACCTGCAAATGCGCGAGCGAACCCGTGACCGTGAGTCTGGGAAGCAACGTCGCGTACGATCACGTCTGCGGCTGCAGCAAATGCTGGAAGCCCCAGGGTGCGCTCTTCTCGTTGATTGCGGTCCTGTCTCGCGACAAGGTCTCCGTGACCGCCAATGCGCAGAAGCTGAAGGTCGTGGATGCGAATGCCGCGATCCAGCGCCATGCCTGCACGGGCTGCGGCGTGCACATGTATGGGCGGATCGAGAACAAGAACCATCCGTTCCACGGCTTCGACTTCGTGCACCCGGAGCTCTTCCGCGAGCAGGGTTGGGCCGCTCCCGAGTTCGCCGCGTTCGTCTCCTCGATCATCGAGACCGGGTTTCCGCCGGCGAAGATGGGAGAGGTGCGTGCCCGGTTGAAGGAGCTGGGACTCGAGCCCTACGACTGCCTGTCGCCTGCGCTGATGGATGCGATCGCCACGCACTCCGCCAAGGCGAAAGGCGTGCTCGCGGCGTAGTTATCCCTGGCGCAAGAGGGAGGTCCGCAGATCGGCCACGGAGTGGCAGCCGAGTTGGCCGAGAACACGATCGAGTTCGACGGCGAGCATGTCGAGCGCGCGTCGCACGCCGCGCTCGCCGTCGGCGGCTAGCCCGTAGAGGGCTGCGCGCCCGATCATGACGGCATGGGCGCCGAGGGCGAGCGCCTTTGCAATTTCGGTCCCGCGGCGAAAGCCGCTGTCGATCACGATCGTCAGGCGGTCGCCGACAGCGGCGGCGATCTCACCGAGCACCTCGATCGGCGCCACACAGTAGTCGAGCTGCCGCCCGCCGTGGTTGGTGAGGACGATGCCGTCGCACCCGGCCTCGGCGGCGCGGCGCGCGTCGTCGACGCTCAGGACGCCCTTGATGAGGAGCTTCCCGGACCAGTGCCGGCGGATCCAGGCGACGTCCGCCCACGTGATCGTGGGTTCGAACATTGTCGGGATGATGGTGCTGCCGCCGACCGCGCTGGCGGCGCCGGGGGGCAGGAAGGCCTCGATGTTATGGAATTGCGGGATGCCCTTGCGCAGCAACACGTCGATGAGCCAGCGCGGGTGGCGCATCGAATCGAGAGCGGCCGACAGGCGCGGCCTGCCAGGCTTGAAGTAGTTGCGTTTGTCCCATTCCCTGCTACCGAAGACGTTGGCGTCGGATGTGAATACCAACGCCTCATAACCGGCTGCGGTCGCACGTGCCATGATGTCTTCCGCGATCGCGCGGTTCTTCATGACGTAGAGCTGCATCCAGAGCCGCCCGCCCGCCTTGGCGGCGACATCCTCCAGCCGGGTCGTGGAAAGCGTGCTCAGTGTGTAGGGGATCCCGAAGGCGGCCGCCGCCCGGGCGAGGGCGAGATCGCCATCCGGATGCAGCATGCCGTTGAGTCCGGTCGGAGCGATCACGAGCGGTGCGGCGCAAGGCCGGCCGAATACCGAGGTGGCGAGGCTCCTCCCCGAGGTGTCCGTCAGGGTTTGCGGCACGAAGCGTAGGGCCGAGAATGCCTCCCGATTGTGCCGCAGCGTCGCCTCGTCCTCCGCACCGCCCTCGACGTATTCGAAGGCGAACCCCGGCACCTTGCGGCGCGCGATCTCGCGCAGATCCGCGATGTTGAGGGCACGGGCGCAGTCGCGCCCGCTGAAGGGGCGCCGCTTCCAGGGCATGGCTGACTACTCGAGTGACACTTCGAGCCGCGATGCGGTGAACGTGTTGGTTGCCGAGTCGTAGGTGCCCACCGCGACCACCCGGAACACGGATGTGGAGCCGTTCAACGTGGTGCCGAGGTCGCTGACGAAAGAGCTCGAGCTGGCGAACATGGAGACGCCATTGGTCCCATTGCCGATCGCGAACTGATTGCCGCCCGAGATGATGACGGAGGGCGTGCCCGAGAGCTGGATGACCTGTGGGCCCACGAGGACCTCGGCGATGTCCGCGTTGGCGAGATTCATCGCGAGGGCGGCCGTATCATAGGAGGTGAACGGGTCCGTCGTGCCGCTGCCGTCGCTCCACTGCACGATCAGGTCGGCGGGCGCCGAGGTGCCCGCGATCACGTCGGTGGCGTTCAAATCCGGCGGCGCAGTGCCAACGGCTGTGGGGAAGCCATCGACCCGCAGCAGCGTGCCAGCGGTGGTCGCGCTTTGGTCGGCCCCGGTCGTCGCCGCGGTGGTGTTGACTTCGTAGCTTGCCGCGGTCGCGTCACCCGCAGTCGAGCTGCCGGTGCCCGCAAAATTGAAGTTGGTCGAATTTACGGCGAAGTCCGTGTTCCCCAGCGAGAGCAGGTCGAGCGTGGCGGAGCCTGACGTGCCGGAGATGAGCGTGCCCCAGGCCGGTGTGGACTGCAGTCGCACCAGTCCGGCGGTGGCATCGAGCGTCAACACGTTGGTGCTGCTGGTCGAGCCGACGCCGATCGCATCGATTTGCGAGCCGACCGAGATCGAGTGCGGGGAGAGGCTGGAGGCCGTCACGTCGACGTCGTCCTGCGTGACGACGGTGGAGGCGCTCAAGTCGACGGTGGCTGTCGGGTAGTACGTAAAGCACAGGTTGCTCTCGCAGTAACCCTCGTAGTAAAGGTATGTCGAGCCGATTACCGACAGGTTGTCGCCGCTTATAGCCGAGACGACGCCGCGGACATGCTCGTATTCGCCGTTGGAGACGACAGTGCCGGCGTAGACCTGGGTTGCCGTGAATCCGGGAGTGATCGTCGACATGTCACCGAGGGTGCCGTAGGCCTCGATTGGCGTATTCGAGGCGACCTTGTTCAGTTCCGTCAGTCCGGCGGTCCCCATGACAACCGTTCCATCGATGTTGAAGTACGTACTCGCGGTGGTATTGACCGTCAGTGCGCCGACCGTGGAGTAGACGTTGTCCTCGAACGGTCTGAGGTCCTCGATGAAGTTGTTCTGGCCAGGGTTGGAGACGACTACGAGGCCGCGGGCCCGGACGGGCTCCGTGTCGTTGGACGGTGTCGCTGCTTCCACGAACGGCCTGACTACTACCACATTAGTGGTCGCATTGACCTGGTTGCTGGCCGCCAGATTGAAATCGAGGGCCAGAGGCGTCGACTTGTTGAAACCCACGACGAGCGGGTGCGTCGGGTCGAGCTTGACGGTGACGTAGACGATGCCCGGATCCTCTGTGCCGGCCGTATTCTCTACCGTGGCCGCGGTCGTTTCACTTCCGAGGTAGACGACCGGCACCGAGTAGTCGATGCCGATGACGATCGAGGTATAAGTGCCCGTCGGGATGCCTACCGCGTTCAGCAGCTCGGTGAGGTCGGTCCGCTGGGTCAGATCCGCGAATTCCTCCGCGGTATAGCCGGCGGGGTAGGAGATGTAGCCGTCGCTGCGGGTCAGGCTGTAGACGCTGATTCCGACCACATAGGTCGAGAAACCCTGCGCTGCCTGTGCGTTGACGGTCACCACAGGCGTGCCGTTGGTGACATTCTGACTGGTGCTGCAGCCCGCCAGCGCCGCGGCAAGCGCCGCAACGAAGCCATAAATCCAGAGGCGCATAACGCCCCGTGCGCCCGTTCTTGCGCGAGCGCGGTCGAGAATCATCAAAAGCTCCCCCTGTCACACGGGATGGATGGGCAAGTCCTCAAGGCCGGGGCCATTGGGGACGGTATGGCTTGGTTAGAGGTGCCGGCGTCCATTCCGTTCACGCTGCCCCAAAACCGGGTAGTTTAGCCATTATTGGGGCTCGACGCGCGGCCTGAAAGTCGGTAGAGTCCGCGCCGCATTCCACTGGGAGGCCGTACCTGGCCCCCGCTTCAGGTGGCGATGCCCACCAGGCCCATCGGGCCGCTCGCCAGTGCGAGCCAACACAGAGGTTCCCCGAAGCATGCCTTTTACCGAACTCGGGCTCACACCCGAGCTTGCGCGCGCCGTGGCCGAGCAGGGTTACGAGACGCCGACTCCCATTCAAATGCGGGCCATTCCCGCCGTGATCGCCGGCCGCGATGTCCTCGCCGGCGCGCAGACCGGCACCGGCAAGACGGCCGCCTTCGTGCTGCCGATTTTGCAGGCGCTGGCCCAATCGCCGGCCGTCCGTGCACCCCGTGCGCTGGTGCTGACTCCCACGCGTGAGCTGGCCGCACAGGTTGCCGAAAGCGCTCGCCAATATGGGCGGCACACGAATGCACGCATCTGCGTCGTCTTTGGCGGCGTCGGCATCAACCCACAGATCGACTCGCTGCGGGCCGGTTGTGATCTTCTGGTCGCGACACCCGGTCGGCTGCTCGATCTTGCCGGCCAGCGCGCGCTGGACCTTCGCGCGGTACGTCACTTCGTCCTGGACGAGGCGGACCGCATGCTGGACATGGGCTTCATTCCAGCCATCCGTCAGGTGCTGAAGCTGCTGCCGGAGCGGCGGCAGAACCTCATGTTCTCGGCCACTTACTCCGACGACATCCGCGATCTCGCGACGCGCCTGCTGCGCGATCCGGTGACCGTCGAGGTCGCTCCGCGTAATGCCACGGCCGACCGTGTCGATCAGCGGCTGTACCGAGTACCCAAGGAACACAAGCGCCACCTGCTGGCACACTTGATCCGCGAGGGAGGCTGGCACCAGGTGCTGGTTTTCACCCGCACCAAGCATGGGGCCAATCGTCTGGCCGAGCAGCTGGCGACGGCTGGGATTGCAACGGCGGCCATTCATGGCAACAAGAGCCAGAATGCCCGCGTCCGGGCACTTGCAGAGTTCAAGACTGGCAAGGTCACAGCACTCGTCGCCACTGAAGTGGCGGCCCGTGGCCTGGACATCAAAGAGCTGCCTTTCGTGGTCAATTACGAGCTGCCAAATGTGCCGGAGGACTATGTGCACCGCATCGGGCGAACGGCCCGCGCCGGCGGCACCGGCTGTGCCATTTCCCTGGTCGCGCCCGACGAGTCAGGGCTGCTGAAGGACATCGAGCGCGTGCTGCGCCGATCAGTGTCGGTCGTCCCGACGCCGGAATTCGCCGTGACGGCGGAGCCGCGTCCGACGCCGCGTCCCGCTGCTGCGCCCGGGCGCGCCTCGCGGCCGCAGCATCACGCGCCCCGCCACTCCCGGCCCTCCGGGCGCAGCTTCGCTCCCCACGGCGGCCGGCGCTTCGGCTCCTGAAAAGCGCGCCGAATCCGGGCATGAGCCCGGATTCGGCGTTTGATCGCACGCTATCGGTCCTGGTTGAGCACGCCTGTTGCCGACGAGGCGCTGCCGAACATGAAGAGCGTGTATACACCCTGGGACGCGAGCGTGACGGGGCTCTGCGAAAAGAGCGTCTGTGATGTCGTCGCATCGGTGACGCTGAGCGCAGCTGCCGTGCTCGCGGCTATCGAGCTGTCGTAGCTCGAGGCTTCGCCCGCCGATACGTCGGTGAGCGCAGGGACGGAATCCACCGCCAGCGAGATCGGGTCCGTCAATCCCGACATGGCATGCACGAGCCGCACGCTCGCATCGCCGCTCGCCGGTAGGCGATTGATATCGACCAGCCAGTTCTCCTGGAAGCCGCTCGGCGCCTGATAGATGAGCAACGTGTAGTCCTGGCCCGCGGCCAGGGCTTGGTCCGGCGACGGGATGGGCGTGCCGTCGATGCTCACTGACACCGTGTCGGTTCCGACCGGCACCATCTGATACGTGCCGATCGAATTGGCCGCCACGCTGCTCGCCAGGAGGGTCGATCCGACCATCGCGGAGACGGCCGAACCGCTGGGCAATCCGCTCACCGTCCGCACCCGCGCGTCGGGATTGAGTTCGGTCGTGAGCGCGCCCTGCTGCGGCAAAATGTAGGCATTGACGAGGTACCCGCCGGCGCTTTCGGTGATGATGACCGTGGCAACCTCACCGCTCTTGAGAGTGACGCTCGGGACTTGCAGCCGCACGTCCGAACTGTTTCCCGTGCCGACCACACTCAGCTCATAGGTGCCGCCGGCGATGGAGGTGTAAGGCGAGGCAGTGCCGGCGGAGAGGTTGCTGAAATTCGGGGTTACGCCACTCAGCGTAGTGGAGCTGGTGAAGTAAACGTCGACGGCACCCGCGTCGTTGGCGGTATCGAGCACCTCGACACTGGCGTTGCCGCCGCTCGCCGCGGCCTCGTTCTCATCGATCTCGTACTCCGCGAACTCTCCATTGTTGCCGTAAGTGACATAGGTCCGGTGCTCATCCTTGACGAACGTCTCGGTCTCCGACTTCAGGGGGTCGGACTGTAAATTGGCACCGTCGGTGAAATACAGAGTCTGCGAGCCGGTAGCGATTCCGGAGTAGGTGCTGAGGGTGCCGGTGGGGACGTCAGCGACAGTGGCTATGGTGCTGGTGCTACCGACGTAGATATTGATCCCGGTGTAGTCCTCGCTGACGTTCAGGACGCGGATCGACGTGTTGTCGCTGCTGCCGCAGGCGGCAAGCAGCAGGAGCGGGGCCAGGTAGAGGCTGCCGCGCGCCACGAAGCGCAGCACCTTGGCCAGCGGCAAATGCGCAGTGGCCGAGTCGTCCAGGGTATCAGCGTGATATGACATGAGCTCTCCTCGCCGCCGGCGATTCTGGGCAGCGGGAGGGCGTTGAATGTGAGCGATTGTCATTGCATTGCAATGAAATGTCGCGCTCATCCCCGCGGCACCCCCCTTTTAGGGCCGGCGTGATCTTGTAACGTCGCCGACGGTCTCCTGGATGACACGGGCGCCGTTTTCCAGCAGGTAGGCCCGAAAAGCCGAAGCGATGGGCGACAGGATCTTCTCGCGCAGGTGAATCACGTACCAGTCGCGCACGACGGGTAGCCCGACGACATCCAGAATCGCGAGCCTGCCGGTCTCGGCCTCGAGCCCGATGGTGTGCGAGGAGATGAAGCTAAGGCCCATCCCGGCCATCACCGCCTGCTTGATGGTCTCGTTGCTGCTCACCTCCATGGAGGCGCGAAACGTCACGCCGCGCTCGCGAAAGACATGCTCCATCGAGGCGCGCGTGCCCGAGCCCTGCTCGCGGATGATGAAGCTCTCGCGCGCCAGCGATTTGAGCTGGATGCGGTGGCGCCGGGCGAGCGGATGCTCGGGGGAGGCGATGAGCACCAGGGGATGGCGGGCGAAGGGTTCCGCCGTGGTGTCGAGCTCCCGCGGCGGCCGTCCCATGATGACGAGGTCGAGCTCGTTCGCGCCGAGAAGCTTCACGATCTCCTCGCGATTGGCCACGGTGAACTTGATCGTCACCTCGGGATAGGTGGGGGCGAAGGCCGAGAGGAGCGTGGGCGCGAAATACTTCGCGGTGCTCACGGCCCCCAGCTTCAACACGCCGCGCTTCAAGCCGCGCATCGCGGCGAGCGTCTCGCCCGCCTCCCGCAGCAGCTCCGTGACCTGGGTCGCGTAGCGCAGCAGCTCCATTCCGGCGGGCGCGAGGCGGATCTTGCGGCCGCTCTGCTCGAACAGCGGCATGCCGACCTCCGCCTCGAGAAGGCTCACCTGTTGCGAGACCGCGGGCTGCGTCAGGTGCAGCTCCTGCGCCGCCCGGGTGAAGGAGAGATGCCGGGCGACAGCGGCGAAGACCCGCATTTGTCTGAGTGTGACGTTACGCATTCATAAGGAAAGCTTATTCGGACGGCAATAATATCTAACTAGACCTAATGCAAATCAAGCCCGAGGATTCCCACGTACTGAAACAGAGCATCTGTGGGAGCCCCGCATGAGAGTCCTCGATGACAGCAAGCACGCCAAGTCCGGCGCCGCGCGCTACCGGCCGGGAGTGCTGAAATACGCCCAGATGGGCTATTGGAACCCCGATTACTCGCCGGCCGCGACCGACGTGCTGGCGCTCTTTCGCATCACCCCGCAGGACGGGGTCGAGCCGGAGGAAGCGGCGGCGGCAGTGGCAGGCGAGTCTTCCACGGCCACCTGGACCGTCGTATGGACGGACCGGCTCACGGCTTGCGACCGATACCGGGCAAAGGCCTACCGCGTCGAGCCCGTACCTGGCTCGCCAGGGCAGTACTTCGCCTATATCGCCTACGACCTCGATCTCTTCGAGCCCGGGTCCATCGCCAACCTGAGCGCCTCGGTCATCGGCAACGTCTTCGGCTTCAAGCCGCTCAAGGCGCTGCGGCTCGAGGACATGCGCTTCCCCGTAGCCTACGTGAAGACCTTCGCCGGGCCGCCGACCGGGATCGTGGTCGAGCGCGAGCGGCTCGACAAGTTCGGCCGGCCGCTCCTCGGCGCCACCGTCAAGCCGAAACTCGGACTCTCCGGCAAGAACTACGGCCGCGTGGTCTACGAGGCGCTGAAGGGTGGCCTCGATTTCACCAAGGACGACGAGAACATCAACTCGCAGCCGTTCATGCACTGGCGCGACCGCTTCCTCTACTGCATGGAAGCCGTCAACCGCGCGCAGGCCGCGACCGGCGAGATCAAGGGGACTTACCTCAACGTGACCGCCGGCACCATGGAGGATATGTACGAGCGGGCGGAGTTCGCCAAGGAGCTCGGCTCGGTGATCGTCATGATCGACCTCGTGATCGGCTACACCGCCATCCAGTCGATGTCGCGCTGGGCGCGCCGCAACGACATGATCCTGCACCTGCACCGCGCCGGACACGCCACCTACACGCGCCAGAAGAACCACGGCATCTCCTTCCGGGTGATCTCGAAATGGATGCGTCTCGCCGGTGTCGATCACATCCATGCCGGCACGGTGGTGGGCAAGCTCGAGGGCGATCCCAACTCGGTGCAGGGCTTCTACAACGTGCTGCGCGAGGGGCGCAACACCCTGGATCTGCAGCGCGGCATCTTCTTCGAGCAGGACTGGGCCGGGTTGCACGGCGTGATGCCGGTCGCCTCGGGTGGCATTCATGCCGGGCAGATGCACCAGCTGCTGCACTATCTCGGCGAGGACGTGGTGCTGCAGTTCGGCGGCGGCACCATCGGCCACCCGATGGGTATCGCGGCCGGCGCGGTGGCCAACCGTGTGGCGCTCGAGGCGATGGTGCTGGCGCGCAACGAGGGCAGGGACATCTGGAACGAGGGGCCGCAGATCCTGGCCGCGGCCGCCAAGGACTGCTCGCCCCTCAAGGCGGCGCTCGATGTCTGGGGCGAGGTGACCTTCAACTACGCGAGTACCGATACACCTGACTTCGTGCCGACCCCGGCCGTTGCCTGAAGAGACATGCAGAGGAGCCATTCATGAGAGTCACCCAAGGCACCTTTTCCTTCCTGCCCGAGCTCTCGGACGCGCAGATCGCCCGACAGATCGACTACTGCCTCGGCAAGGGCTGGGCGGTATCTGTCGAATACACGGACGATCCACATCCGCGCAATACCTACTGGGAGATGTTCGGCATGCCGATGTTCGACATCCGCGACGCGGCGGGCGCCATGACCGAGGTGAATGCGTGCCGCAAGACTTTTCCCAACCACTACATCAAGATCAACGCGTTCGATTCCACGCGCGGGCGCGAGTCGCTGCGGCTGTCATTCATCGTCGGCCGGCCGGCCACCGAGCCGGGATTCGCTCTGGTGCGCGAGGAGGGACCGGGCCGTAGCGTGCGCTACACGACGCGCGCGTATGCGACGGAGCGTCCGGAGGGAGAGCGGTATTGACCGCGGCCCATGAACGCCAGAGTCGATCCTGTGCCGTCCCGGGAGGGAGAGCGTTCAGCGCCCACCGGGGATGAGTCGCTCGACCTGGAGGCGACCTACCGCGATTCGCACGTCGGGGAGGTGCTGGAGAATCTCGAGCGGGAGCTCGTGGGGCTGGCGCCAGTCAAGAGCCGCATCCGCGACATCGCGGCGCTGCTGCTCATCGACAAGTTGCGACTGGCGGTCGGTCTGTCCTCCGGTCCCCCGGCGCTGCACATGTCCTTCACCGGCAACCCGGGGACGGGCAAGACCACGGTCGCGATGCGCATGGCGGAAATCCTCCACCGCCTCGGCTACGTGCGCAAAGGCCACCTAGTGGCCGTGACGCGCGATGACCTGGTGGGTCAGTACATCGGGCACACGGCGCCGAAAACACGCGAGGTGCTGAAGCGGGCGATGGGCGGGGTGCTCTTCATCGACGAGGCCTACTACCTCTACCGTCCGGAGAACGAGCGCGACTATGGCCAGGAGGCGATCGAGATCCTGCTGCAGGTGATGGAGAACCAGCGCGACGACCTGGTGGTCATCCTGGCCGGGTACCGGGACCGGATGGAGACCTTCTTCCGCAGCAATCCAGGGATGTCGTCGCGGGTCGCGCACCACATCGACTTTCCGGACTACACGCCGGAGGAGCTGGGCGCGATCTCGCGCCTGATGTTGCAGCAGATGCACTATCGGTTGAGCGCGCCGGCGGACGAGGCGCTGCGGGAATACATCGAGAAGCGGCGAACGCAGCCGCACTTTGCCAACGCCCGGTCGATCAGGAACGCGCTCGACCGGGCGCGCCTCAGGCAGGCGAGCCGGTTGTTCGAGCGCAAGGGCGGAACGATCTCCCGGCAGGACCTGGAAACCATTGAAGAACCCGACATACGGGCGAGTCGAGTGTTTTCCGGGAACGCTTGACCGGGGGGCGACCACCATGACTACGGGCACCATCACCAGATTTCTCATCGAGGAGCAGCGGCGCCTCAATGCGGTGGCGGGGGCGAGCGGGGCGGCCGGGAGCTTCACCGCGCTCGTCAACGACGTGCGCCTGGCCTGCAAGCGCATTGCGACGCTGATAGCCAAGGGGGCGCTGGCGAATGCGCTCGGGGATGCGGGCAGCATCAACGTGCAGGGCGAGAAGCAGATGAAGCTCGATGTGCTCGCCAACGAGATCTTCGTGCGCACCAATGAGTGGGGCGGACAGCTGGCGGGGATGCTCTCGGAGGAGCAGGAGCAGCCGTATCCCATACCTGGCGCCTATCCGCGCGGACCGTATCTGCTGCTTTTCGATCCGCTCGACGGCTCATCCAACATAGACGTCAACGTCTCTGTCGGCAGCATCTTCTCCGTATTGAAGTGTCCGGAGGGGGTTTCTGACCCGTCCGCCGCCGACTTCCTGCAGCCGGGCAGCGCCCAGGTGTGCGCCGGCTATGCGATCTATGGCCCCGCGACCATGCTGGTGCTGTCGACGGGCCGCGGCGTCAACGGCTTCACGCTCGATCGCGAGATCGGGGAATTCATGCTGACGCACCCGGACCTGCGTGTGCCCGAGACCACTTCCGAGTTCGCGATCAACGCCTCCAACTCCCGCCACTGGGAGCCGGCGGTCCGGCGCTACGTGAACGAGTGCCTGGCGGGACAGAGCGGGGCGCGCGGCAAGGACTTCAACATGCGCTGGATTGCCTCGCTGGTGGCGGAGACGCACCGCATCCTGATGCGCGGCGGCGTCTTCATGTATCCGCGCGACCGCAAGGATCCGGCGAAGCCCGGGCGGCTGCGGTTGCTCTACGAGGCCAATCCCATCGGCTATCTGATCGAGCAGGCCGGCGGCCGGGCGAGCACGGGGCACGGGCCGATTCTCGATGTCGTTCCCGAGAGCCTGCACCAGCGCGTCAGCTTCGTGTTCGGTGCCCGCTCGGAGGTCGAGCGCATCGAGCGTTATCACCGCGACCACAATGAATTCGAGCTCGACGTGCCGCTGTTCGCCGCGCGCGGGCTCTTCACCCAGCACATCTGACCGAGGCGATCCCATGTCCGCCCGCCATCCGATCATCGCAGTCACCGGCTCCTCGGGAGCCGGCACCACCTCGGTGAGCAAGACATTCGAGCAGATCTTCCGCCGCGAGCACCTCAAGGCCGCGTTCGTCGAAGGCGACAGCTTTCATCGCTACGACCGCGCGGGCATGAGAGAGCAGCTCGCGGCTGCGCTTGCGCGGGGAGATCACCGGTTCAGCCACTTCGGCCCGGAGGCCAACCTGTTCGCGGAGCTTGAGGATCTGTTCCGCGGCTACGCCACGGCTGGCGCCGGGCGAGTGCGCAAGTACCTGCACGACGACGTGGAGGCCGCGCGTCATAGTCAAAAGGCAGGGACATTCACCGAATGGGAAGACGTGCCGAGCGAAACCGACCTGTTGTTTTATGAGGGGCTGCACGGTGCGGTGGTCACGGAAGAGATCGATGTCGCACAACACGTGGACCTGCTGATCGGCGTCACACCGGTCATCAATCTGGAGTGGATCCAGAAGTTGCACCGCGACAAGTCGACACGGGGTTATTCCGCGGAGGCGGTCACCGACGTCATCCTGCGACGCATGCCTGACTATGTCAGCTACATCTGTCCGCAGTTCTCGCGCACGCACATCAACTTCCAGCGCGTCCCGGTCGTCGATACCTCGAACCCCTTCATCGCAAGATTCATCCCGACGCCCGACGAATCGTTCCTCGTGATCCGCTTCCAGGATCCGCGCGGGATCGACTTTCCCTACCTGTTGTCTATGCTGCACGACTCCTTCATGTCGCGACCCAACACCATCGTCTGCCCGGGGGGCAAGATGGATCTCGCGATGCAGCTCATCTTCACCCCTATGATCTGGAGGCTGATGGAGCGGCGTAAGGATCACCAGGCGCGCGAGCGCGGTCGCGCGGCGTAGGTGCTGAGAGCAATATGCTGCGGCCGAGCATCGAGGCACTGATTTTCGACGTCGACGGTACACTCGCGGACACCGAGGAGGCACACCGCCAGTCGTTCAACGACGCTTTCCGGGCACATCACCTCGAGTTCTGCTGGAGTCCCGAGCTCTATCGCGACCTGCTGCAGGTCACGGGCGGCAAGGAGCGGCTCACGGCTTTCTTCGAGCGCACTCGGCTTGCCGAAAGCGAGCGCGGGCGGCTGCTCGGCTTGATTCCGCGCCTCCACGCGACTAAGACGTCCTTCTACCGGGACCGGATCGAATGCGGCAGAGTGCCCCTTCGTTCGGGTGTGCGCAGGCTGATGAGCGAGGCGCGCGCCGCCGGCGTGCGCTTGGCCATTGCCTCGACGACTTCGCCGCAGAACGTGTCGGCGCTTCTCGAGGGTGCGTTGGGGTACGAGGCGCTCGCTGGATTCAGTGTCGTCGCCACGGGCGATGCGGTGCCGCGCAAGAAACCCGCTCCCGATATCTACCTGCTCGCGCTCAGCCGGCTCGACATCACGGCGCCACGGGCGGTTGCTTTCGAGGACTCGGCGATCGGCGTGGCGTCCGCGAAGGCGGCCGGTCTGCTCACGGTGGCAACGCCGAGCGATTGGACCCGAGGCCAGGATTTCGCCGCGGCCGACCTCGTGTTGCCTTGCCTGGCGGATCCCGCCACGCCGCTCGAGACAGCCGATGCCTGGCGCATCGGCGCGCCGTATCTCGGTCTCGAGCAGCTCACCATCTTTCATGCCGCGACTGTGCCGCGGGCGGCTCATTTCGGTTGAACAACTCACAGGGGAAAATGGCATGGCACTCATTTCGCTGCGACAGCTGCTCGATCATGCGGCCGAGTTCGGCTACGGTGTTCCGGCATTCAATATCAACAACATGGAGCAGGTTCAGGCGATCATGCAGGCGGCGGCCGAGACCGACAGCCCGGCGATACTGCAGACCTCGGCCGGGGCGCGCGGTTACGCCGGCGAGCCTTTTCTGCGCCACATCGCCCAGGCGGCAGTCGAGACCTGGCCGCAGATTCCGCTGGTGATGCACCAGGATCACGGCGCGAGCGCCGCGGTCTGCCAGGCGTCCATCCGCTCGGGATTCACCAGCGTGATGATGGATGGATCGTTGCGGGAGGACATGAAGACACCCGCCTCCTATGAGTACAACGCCGAGGTCACCGGCCGCGTGGCCGACATGGCGCATGCGGTCGGCGTCTCGGTGGAGGGCGAGCTCGGTTGCCTGGGCTCGCTGGAATCCGGTGTGGCGGGCGAGGAAGACGGGGTTGGAGCCGAAGGAACCCTCACGCGGGAGCAGTTGCTGACGGACCCGATTCAGGCAGCCGATTTCGTCGAGCGCACCGGGGTGGACGCGCTCGCCATTGCGATCGGTACCTCCCACGGCGCCTACAAGTTCTCCCGCCAACCGACGCGGGAAGTACTCGCGATCGCCCGTATCGAGGAGATTCATCGCGCGATTCCCAACACACATCTGGTCATGCACGGCTCCTCGTCCGTTCCCCAGGATTGGCTGGCGCTGCTGCGCCAGTACGGCGGGGACATCCCCGAGACCTATGGTGTTCCGGTCGAGGAGATTCAGGCGGGGATCCGTCACGGGGTGCGCAAGGTGAACATCGACACGGATATCCGCATCGCCATGACCGCGGCGACGCGGCGCTCGCTTGCCGGCAACCCGACGGACTTCGACCCGCGCAAGTTTCTGAAAGCGGCGACGGCGGCGGCGCGCGAGATCTGCAAGACGCGCTTCGAGGCGTTCGGTTCTTCAGGGCAGGCCGCGCGCATTCGCCCGCTGCCGCTCGAGAGGATGGCGGAGCGCTATGTGCGGCGTGAGCCGCTGCGCCGGGCCGGCTGAGGTCGCCGCGCGGCTCGACGCGTCGCGCAGTTGGTTTTACGGAGAGCCTGCTGAGGCGGCAGCGGGCTTACGGTGTGTTAACCTTGTGCTCCCGAATGAGCACGCCATCCGCCTCTCCCGAGGCCGAGGCCATCCGCTTGATGCGCGCCGGGCGTCTTGCGGAGGCCTTGAGGCTCGCCGAGCGGGCCGTTGCCGGCAAGACGGCCTGTTCCCCGGCCCATGGGCTTTTGGCGACGATCCTGTTGCGGCTCGGCCGCGCCGCGGAGGCGGAGGCCGCGGTCGAAAAGGCGCTCAAAAGCGCCCGTGGCACCGCCGAGGCCTATGCGTCGCTGGCCTACGTGTCGGTTAGCCTGGGACGTCACGAGCGGGCCAGTTCCCTTTATCAGCGTGCCACCCAGCTTGGCCCGACCGTGGCCGCGCACTGGTACAACCTGGCCTCGAGCGAGCGCTCGCTCGGCAGGCTCGAGCAGGCCGAAGTCGCCTGCGATCGAGCGATCGCACTCAACCCGCACGACTATCGCGGCTATCTGCTGCGCTCGGAGCTGCGGCCGCAGACCGCAGCCGCGAATCATGTCGAGCCGTTGCGGCGCGCGCTCGCCCGTCCGGATCTCCCCGACAGCGGCCGCGTGCTTCTCGGCTATGCGCTCGGCAAGGAGCTCGATGATCTTGGGCAGTACGACCAGGCCTTCAGGTGGTTTGCGCTGGCGGCGACCACCCGCCGGCGCCAACTCCCCTACGACGTCGCGGCCGAGGAGCACCAGCTCCGGCGCATCGCAGAGGCCTTTCCGCGTGTGCCCGGCCGGCCCTTGCACGGACGCGACGAGTCAGGCCGCTTTGTTTTCATTGTCGGCCTGCCGCGCTCGGGCACGACGCTGCTCGAGCGCATCCTGACAGGGTTGCCTGGCGTGCGCTCCAACGGGGAATCCGACTACTTTGCGCGTGCGCTACTCGCGGCTGCGTTCGCGGAGGGCGTCGCAAAGGACGGGGGCGCCCACGATGTCCTCGCGCGGACGGCGGCGGCCGATGGGGACGCGGTCGCGGCGGGCTACGTGCGGCTCGCCGACCCCGATGGAACTCGCGGCGTCATCATCGAGAAGCTCCCGGTGAATTACCTCTATCTCGGCGCCATTCATCGCGCGTTGCCGCAGGCGCGGCTCGTGGTCGTCAGTCGTTCCCCGCTCGACGTCTGCTTCGGGATGTATTGCACCCTGTTCGGCGAAGCCTATCCCTTCAGTTATGACCTGCGGGATCTGGCGCGCTATTACGCGGCGTACTCGCGGTTGCTCGCCCACTGGCGCGAGGCCTTTGGTGAATCCATCCACGACGTCCGCTACGAGGAGCTGGCGAGCGATCCTGTCCGTGTGGGCGCGGCGGCGGCGCGATTCTCTGGTCTCGAGTGGCGGGACTCCGCCGTTCACATCGAGAACAACACTACCGTTTGCCTCACCCAGAGCGCAGCCCAGGTGCGGCGGCCGATCTATCGATCATCCACCGCCCGCTGGCGCCACTATCGCGCGCACCTCGAGCCCCTGATCGAGGCCCTGCGCGGCCAGGGCGTGCAACTGCCGGAGCTCGAGTGAAGACGAGAAAGACCTAGCTCGGCTTCTTCGAGCCCGTCGCGGGCTCGACCGCGAACAGCAGGTCTGCCAGCTCGTCGGCGTGCTCTTCTTCCTTTGCGAGGATGTCCTCCATCATCACTCGTGTTGTCGGGTCGCGCTCGCCGAAGTAGGTCTTCTCGCGAACGCACTGCTCGGGTACGATCGGCGCGGACAGCTAGCGATTCAGCTCCGTCAGCGTCACGCCGCGGTCGCGCAAAGCGGTCATGAGCGGCTCGAGCTGCGCGCGATAGCGGCGCCAGTGGCCGGCAGCGGACCGGTAGATGGGCCTGCGAACCTGCGCCGCACTCTGCGTGAGGCAAACGTCGGCGTTCTTATCGACTTCGGCGGCGGAATCGCGCCATTCGAGGCCGCAGAACCGCGCCGCCGCCGCACCCACACGGGCGGGATCGCGGACCAGATCCTCGTAGCGGACTTCGTGGATCGAATCGCCGAAGGCGCCGCGCCAGTGATCGATCAGGCGTGCATACGCAGCGATGAAGCGGCTCGATTCGACCCGACCGCTGGCAGTCCGGCCCGGAGCGCCCGGAAATGCCTCGATGATGCGCCGGAGGTTGTGCTCATCGACCGCCGCATCGTACCGAAGCTGGCGCCAGCGCGTACTCGCCGCCGCCACAAACCAGCCGAAAGCCTCGCCGTACCGTCCGAGGTCATCGAGCTCCTTGCCGAGCGCATAGCCGAGAAGCACCCGGCCGTGAGCCTCGAGATCGGACCGGGCAAGCTCATGGCGGAGCTGCTCGACATGATGGGTGCTGGCGCTCTGCACCCGCAGCTCCGAGCGCAGAAGGTAGCTGCGGTATTCGCGCGCATCGAGCGCGATCGATCGATCGCACGCCTCCTCGGCCTGCTCGAGCCTGCCAAAGGTGCGCTCGCTCCAGGCCAGCCTGAACCAGTGCCGGGCCACTTGGGGTCCGATCTCCGCAGCGCGGCGGTAAAAGGCGTTGGCGCGGCCGTGGCGTCCCAAGGCGAGTGCGACTTGGGCGAGGGACTCGTAGGTCTCGGCGACGCCGGGGGAGCACTTGGCCGCGTGCTCGATGACGACCTCCGCCTCGGCGGGGCGACCAAGCTTCAGCAGCACCTCGGCCAACACGCTGTGGGCGGGAGAACACATCGTCTCGCCGGCGACACCCTGCTCTGCGAGCCGCAGTGCGTTCGCAAGGTCTCCCGCCCGCATCAAGCGGAGGGCTTCGACCCCGGCAGCGATGCCTGAGGTGTTCAGCGGGCTACCAGAAGCGGAGGGCGCAGGAATAATCGAAAACGCTGTCGATCGTCATAGAAACAGGATCGGACTCATGACCACCTCACGCCGCCGCGCGTGAGTGTATCGCATCGCCGCCCGACGCTCGCTACCTCTGTTTCGCGCTACTGGATCGGCTCGCCATCGATCCAGGTCTCGAGCACGTTGAGCTTGTCGTCGGCCATCACCAGATTGGCGCGATAGCCGCGCTCTATACGGCCCAGCTCGTCGGCCAGGCCGAGAAACTCGGCCGGATAGAGACTCGCCATGCGCACGGCCTCGGGAAGGGAGACACCGAGCAGGGATACGGCGTTGCGCACGCAGCTCGCCATGTCGATGTTGGAGCCGGCGAGACGGCCGTCCTCATCGATGCAAACGTTGCCTGAGACGGTGATTTCCCGGCCTTCCAGCATGAAAGAGCGGGCGTCGGTGCCGATGGTCGGCATGGCGTCGGTGACCAGCATGAAGCGGTTCGATGGCTTGCATCGCATCGCGAGGCGCAGTACGACCGGAGAGATGTGCTGGCCATCGACGATGATGCCGCACCAGCTGTCGACGCTTTCCAGTGCGGCGCCCACGACTCCGGGCTCGCGGCCCGTGAGCTGTGACATGGCATTGAACAGGTGCGTGAAGCCGGTGAGGCCGTGGTGCAGAGCAGCGACCACCTCCGCGTAGGTGGCGTTGGTATGACCGGCGGAGATGATCACGCCGGCGGCCTCGAGCTGCCGAATGATATGGGGCTTGGTCATCTCCGGCGCGAGCGTCACCAGGGTGCGCCCGATGCCGAGAGAGCTGAGCAACCCTACGGCGCTGGTGTCGAGCTCGCGAAGCTTTGCGGGATCGTGGACACCCTTGCGCTCGACGTTGAGGAACGGGCCCTCGATGTGGATGCCGAGCACCCCCGGTACCCGAGCCTCGATAGCGGCGCGGGCAGCGGCGATCGCGCGCGCGACGACGTCGAGGTCGGCGCTGATCAGCGTTGGCATGAAGCCCGTGGTGCCGAAACGCCTATGAGCACGCCCAATCTGTCGGATCGCCTCGACGCTCGGCGAGTCATTGAACAGCACACCGCCGCCGCCGTTCACCTGCGAGTCGATGAATCCCGGCAGCAGCAGGTTGCCGCGCAGATCGAACGGGGTCGCGCCGCGGCAGCCGGGATGATTCTCGGGAACGATGCCGAGAATGCGGCCGCCTTCGAGCAGCACGCACTGACCTTCGACGAGCGCCTGCCCGCGCAGCACCCGCCCGTTGTGAAGCGCAATTGGCATCAAACAGTCTCGGTCACTTTACTCAGGTTCGGGGGGCGGTCGGGGTCGAGTCCGCGTGCCAGCGACAACGCGTTCGCCATCCGGTAGAAGGTCTGTGCAATCAGCATGGGCTCGATCACGGGATGCGCGGGCTCGGAGGCCAGGTGCAGGGCGCCCTGACACCGGGAGCCTGCCATCATGACATCGGCCTTACGGGCGACGAGCTCGTTGGCGAGGACTTCGACACCGGCGCGGGCTTCATCGTTCTGCGAGAAAACGAGCACCGGGAAGCCTGGTCGCACCAGCGCCATCGGACCGTGGCGCAGCTCCGCGGCACTCACCGCCTCGGCGTGCAGTGCGCAAGTCTCTTTGAGCTTGAGCGCCGCCTCCTGCGCCACTCCGAGTCCCATGCCGCGGCCGACCACGAACAGGTCGGTCGCCGACTTCAAGCGCTCCACCGCCGCGCTCCAATCGAGGCCCCAGGCCCGCTCGAGGTGGCGCGGCGCCTTGCGGATCTCCTCCGAGAGCTCGCGATCCTCGGCCCAGCACGACACCAGGTGAATGATTGCGGCGAGGGAGGCGATGAAGGACTTGGTGGCGGCCACGCTCGTCTCGGCGCCGGCGCAGAGCGGCACCACGTGATCGGCGTGCTGCGCGAGCGGTGAGTCCTTCGCGTTGACGAGCGCGAGGACCAGCGCGCCCGCCTCGCGTGCCTTGCTCACCGCAGCGAGGAGGTCGGGGCTCGCACCCGACTGGGAGATGGCCAGGCATACGGAGTTGGTGAGGTCGGGGCGCGTGTCATAGACGGAGCTGACGGAGGGCGCGGCGGAGGAGGTGAGCACGCCGAGGCGCGTCTCGATCAGGTATTTGGCGAAGGTCGCCGCGTGATCGGAGCTGCCGCGCGCGCAAGTGACGACGGCGCGCGGCGCGAGCAGCCGCAGGCGCTCGCCGAGCTGCTCCATCGCCTGCGCGTTCGCGAAGAGTTGGTCGCGCACCACCTGGGCCGACTGCCCGGCCTCGATATGCATCCGGGTCGTCATCTCGCGCGCGCTCACGATGACACACTCAGCTCCGCGACGAAGTCGTACGTATCGCCGCGAAAATAGGACTGTGTGAACTCCACCACCCGGCCGTCCTTCAGGAATCCCAACCGCTCGACGAGTAGCCCTGCGTCCTTCTCCTTCGCCTGCAACAGCTCGGCTTGCTCGGCGGTGAAGAGCACCGCCCGCAGCCGCTGCAGGGCTCGCGCCGGCCGGTTACCGGAGCGCTCCAGCGCCTCGTACAGGGACGATTCCACGGCGTCGAGAGAAGGCAGGCAGGAGGCGAGTACCGTCGCGTATTCGACGCACATCGGTGCATCGTCCGCGAAACGGATGCGGTGGAAGCGATAGACGGGCGTTCCAGGACTCGAGCGCAGCGCCAGCGCTTCTTCCGGTGACACGCTGCCGGCGGACTTCTTCAACCACGCGCTGCGCGGTGTGCGGCCGCGGGCGCGCATGTCTTCGGAGAACGAGGTCAGCTTGGAGAAGTTCTTCTCGACGCGCGCGGAAACGAATGTGCCCGAGCCTTGGCGCCGCACGAGCATCCCTTCGGCGATCAGCCCGTCGATAGCCTTGCGCACCGTGATGCGCGAGACCCGAAAATCGACGGCGAGGTCGCGCTCGGGGGGTAACGCATCGTCCGGGCCGAGCACCCGGCTCTCGATCGCCTGGCGCAAGGCTCGCTGCAGCTGCAGATAGAGCGGCAAGGAGCTGGCGCCATCCAATTTGCCCAGAGTCTGCGACAGCGTCAAAGGCATCTCCCCCGCGCGTGACCCGATTGATCAGATACTACCAATACAATACCAGTTTGTGCCATTAGCGCAACAAAGTCAATAATAACCCACTGTAATAATAGACAAAATATCAAGGTGAGGCTAATTGGTCTCAGATGGGATAGTATTTTTGAATAATTGGTACTAAACTGGATTTGAAGTGGTCCCAGACACCAAAATGGGGCGGTCTCGAGTAACGACAACATCGGGGTGAGAGAGTCATCATGAGAATCTCAAGGTCAACGTTGGTTGGCACCGCCGTCGCGGTAGCACTGTTCGGCGGCAACGCATTCGCACAGCAGACTACGCCATCGCAGAGCGATGCGAGCAAGGCAGATGCGGACAATACGGCGACTCTGCAGGAGATCGTGGTCACCGGCATCCGCTATTCAGTCAAGAAGTCGTTGGCCACCAAGCGTGCCTCGACGGACCTGACGGAGGTTGCAACGGCCGAGGATATCGGCAAGCTCCCCGCCAAGAACGTGGCCGATGTGCTGCAGACGCTCCCCGGTGTGGACACGCAGTCGGCGGCATACGGCGAGGGCGGCTTCGGCGAGAACGACCGAGTGAGCCTGCACGGCACGCCCGCGAGTCTGACGTTGACCACCATCGACGGTCACGACGTGGCGGGCGCCGACTGGTTCATCGAGGATCAGTACCAGAACGTCGGCCGCAGCGTGAGCTATGACCTGTTGCCCTCGGAGATCGTCGGCCAGACGGTCGTCAATTTCAGCGAGAACGCGGCCTTGCAGGAAGGCGGCGTGGCAGGCTCGGTCGACATCCAGACACGGCATCCGCTCGACATGGCCGAGGGCGTATCGGGCTTCGTGAATGCCGGCGCCGCGTACACCACCGAGGCTTCCAAGGGGGATCCGCAATTAAATGCCTTGGCGGCCTGGAACAACGGCACTTTCGGCGCCTACATCATGGCCTTCTACGAGAAGCGCGATTTGCGGCGCGACGGCCAGGAGTTCCTCGGATTCAACAAGATATCCTCCTCGGTGGCGACTGCCTGGGAAGCGGCCAATCCCTCACTGGGGAACATGAGCGGAGACATTTATCCGACCCTCATCGGCGAGTCGCTGTTCACACAAACCCTCGAGCGCCAAGGCGGCGTCATCGACCTGCAGGCCAAGCCATCGGATCAGTTTTCGGTCGATCTGACGGGCTTCTACTCGGGCATGCTGGCCACCAACGTCAATAGAAATATGATGTTTTATGGCGCCCAGATGTTCGGGAACCCCGGCAACGCCCCGACGTCGGCGACCGTAAAAAATGGGTACGTCACCGCCGCGAATTTCGCGCCATTCGCAAATCCGGTGCTCAGCAACGCCGGTGACGACTCCGCCGTGTACGACCAGATCTTCCGGCCCGATGCGTCCGCCAAGACCGGCTTCCTCAACCTCGATGCCAGGTTCGCGCCGACCAATAACCTGAGTTTCGACGGGCAGGTGGGCACCACCTACGGTATCGGCGACTCGCCGGGCCAGACGCTGCAGGAGGCTGAAGCCGGCACCGGCGGCAGCTACCAGTTCGAAGGCGACGGCAACATAGCTCCCGTCACTCTGACCACGTTGAACGGGTCGGGGCAGTCCGTGCCTCTCGCCACCAACACTCCGAATGGTTGGTTTGCGGACTACTACAATGACGATTATGTGCATTCGATCGACAGAGAGAACTACGCCAAGCTCGATTCCCTGCTGAAGGTCGATGACGGCGGCCCCTTCGAGGACGTCAAGGCCGGTGTGCGCTTCGAGCATCATCAGCGTGACACGGTGTTCGATGCCGGCGGACCCGCCTGCCCCCAGACCAACAATGCTTACCCGGATTGCGCACCGGCCTACGGCGGTGGCGAGTATCCGAGCAACTACCAGTCCGGTATACCCGGTGGCGGCGCTTGGGCGAACAACATCTTCACCTACAGTCCGGGCGAGGTCGAAAATTTCATCAACCAGCCGGGCTACCTGCAAAACCCGTTCAGCCCCACCCGGTACTACTGGCTCGACTCCTACAGCATTGCAGAGAACGAGATGGCGGGCTACGTCATGGCCGACGTCGGCGGCGATCGCTGGAGCGGTAACTTCGGCGTGCGCCTGGTGAACACGCTGGAAGAGGTGACGAACAATGTCACCGGCACCGAGTTCACCTATTCGCTGTTCGGCCCCTTCAACCGGGAAGAGGTCGACCACCGCTACTTCAATGCCCTGCCCAGCGTGAACTTCAAGTTCGACCTGACGCACGATCTCGTGCTGCGCTTCGCGGCGGCGGAGACCATGTCGCTGCCGGACTACAGTGCCGTCGGCTCGGGCGTGGGGCTCAACGACACCAATTTGACCGGCAGCGGCGGTAACCCCAACCTCAGGCCCATCAAGGGCGCCGTCTACAGCACGGATCTCGAGTACTACTACGGACCTGAGTCCATGGTCGAGTTCGGGGTGTTCGCCATGGATCTGTCATCGTACGTCGACTACGCCAATACCACGGGGAGGTACGTCAATAACAACTTGACGGGCGACGGCCCAGCCGTGTATTCCGAGTTCACGATCACGTCGGAGACCAACGAGCCGGCGACGATCAATGGCGGATTCGCCTCGTGGACGCAGAGCCTGCCGCTCGGATTCGGCGTGAGCGCGAACGCCACGGTCGCCGACGGCACCACGGCGAACGGCGATCCGGTCATGGGAGACTCGAAGTTTACCGGGAACCTCGGCGCCTACTGGCAGTACGGGCCGATCAGCTCGAATCTCAGCTACACTTACCGGACGCACTACTACGTGGCCACGCAGGAGACCGTGCAGGAGTTCGAGGACAACTGGCATGACCTCGACGCGCAGGTGACCTATAACATCCTGCATAACCTGAATGCGACCTTCACAGCTGAGAACCTGACGAACACCGAGCTGCGGTACTACACCAACAGCAATCCGGGAATTCCCTTCGCGATGTACAACAACGGCCGCACGTTCTACCTGAACGCGACGTACAAGTTCTAATAATGCCTGAGTGCGGGGCGCTCCGAATCACCGCGGGTCATTCCCCCGACCCCCGGTGATTCGGGTGCCGCCGCGCAGCGGGCATGGAGCGGCAGGACCTTGCGGCAGGCCGAGCCGGGAGGGCGAATGGTTGCCAGCGAGAGGCCTCCGGGACCGGGTGGCCGCGGCACGAAAGGGGGTACCATTTGTCATGAGTTCACGCATCCTCTTGGCAGGGCTCCTGGGCTTCCTGGGTCTCCTGGCGCTTTCCTCTCGCGCGCAAGCGGCGCCCGAGATCGCCGCGTACTACGATGGTGGCATGCCGGTATCGCAGATCCCCGCGGCGCAGATCAACGACCTGATTTACGCTTTCGGCGAGCCGAACGATGCCGGCGTGTGTATGCCGCCGACGGCCGCTCAGACCCGCACGTTCGCCGCGCTGCGTGAGTTGCGCAAGGAGCATCCGGGCCTACGCCTGATCGTCTCCATCGGCGGCTGGGATGCGGCACCCCAATACTCCGACATCGCGCTCACGGCCCGCTCCCGCAGCAGGTTCGCGGCCAGCTGCGTCGAGGCTTTTGTGGTCGAGCAGGGGTTCGATGGGGTCGATCTCGACTGGGAATTCCCGGTGCATGGCGGCATGAATCGCTCGCGACCGCAGGATCGGGCCGATGTGACCGCGCTGGTGCGGGAGCTTCGTCGGCAGCTCGACGCGCTCGGCGGGAAGAGGCATCGCCATTACCTCCTCACGGTGGCCACCCCGGCCGGCACCTGGCAGCAGGGCGGTGCCTATTCGGTCAGCGACAGCTACGATCTCGCAGCGCTCGCGCCCTCAGTGGACTGGCTGAATGTCATGACCTATGACATGAACACGATCTTCAGTCCGCTGAGCGCATTCAACGCGCCGCTCGGCGCGGACCCGCGGGACCGTACGCCGGAGCCGCAGCGCTCCCATGACAACCTGACTAGCGCCGTGCGCTTCTACGAAGCCCAGGGCGTGCCTGCGGCGAAGATCATGCTGGGTGTTGCGTTCTACGGGCGCGGCTTCACCGGCGTATCGCCGCGGGACGCGGGGCTATACTCGAAGTACGCCGGGGTGTATCCGGAGACGCCCTGGAAGACCGTGACCTCGCAGTTTCTCACCCACTCGGGCTGGGCGCGCCATTGGAGTGCCACTGCCCAGGCGCCGTGGCTCTACGACGCCCGCCAGCACATCTTCTTTACCTATGACGATCCCAAGTCGCTCGGCATCAAAGCCGACTTCGCGTGCCGGGAGCATCTTCGCGGAGTGATGATCTGGGTGCTGGGCGAGGACGATCCGGGGAACGGCCTGTTGAACGCGCTGACCTCGCACCTTGCGCCGCAGGGCTCACCGCCACATGCGCGTCACTGAGCCGCAGCGCGGTCTCCTCCTCCTGGCGCCGCTTGCAGGCTGGAGCACGCCGCTCGATGAGATTCCTGATCCGGTCTTCGCCGGCAGGATGCTGGGCGATGGGCTCGCGGTCGACCCCACGGGCAACACGCTGCATGCGCCCTGCGCTGGGGAGATCATCGCCCTGCCGGAATCCAAGCACGCGATCACGCTGCGAAGTGACGGCGGCGCCGACATTCTCATGCACATCGGCATCGATACGGTGGGCCTCGGGGGTGCGGGCTTCGAGGCGCACGTGCAAGCGGGCCGGAAAGTGGCTGCGGGCGCGCCCCTCATCACCTTCGATCTGGATCTCATCGCCCGGCGCGCCAAGAGTTTGCTGACTCCGATCCTGGTGATGGAAGGATGCGGATTCACCGTGGTGCGCAGCAGCGAGAACCGCGAGCTTGCGGTGGGCGATGTCCTCATGGAGATTGCTCCGACCGGCGCAGCGGGCGGGGCGAACGGCGCGGCTGAGCCGCGCAGCCAGATCCAGGGAGGGGAGGTGCGGCGAGTGCGAGTCGCGCTCGAGCACGGTATCCACGCCCGCCCGGCCGCGCAGATCGTGAGCGCGCTCAAGGGGCTGGCCGGGCAGGTCAACCTGGCCGCGCACGGCCGCAGCGCCAATGCACGCAGTACCGTGGCACTGATGAAGCTCGGCGTTCGCAAGGGTGATGAAGTGGAGGTTCGTGCGACCGGCGAAGATGCGCAACGCGCATTCGATGTGGTTGCGGCGCTTCTGGCCGGCGCGCACAGGGAGGAGGGCTACTCGCCCCGGACAACGCAGCGCAGCTCCGCCGCGCCATCTGCTGAGCAGTCCGATGCGCACGCGGGCGCGGCGCTGCCGGGTGTGATCGCCAGTCGCGGCCTGGCGGTAGGGCAGGCCGTGCGGCTTGCGGTTCGCGACCTCGAAGTAACGCAGGCCGGTGCCGGGGTCGCGCACGAGACCGCCCAGCTCGACCGGGCCCGGGCTCAGGTCCGAGCCCGGTTGGAAGCGGCGCGCGCGTCGGCGGCAACTACGGCGCGTGAGATCGTCGCAGCGCATCTCGAGCTGCTCGATGATCCGGAGCTCACCGAGAATGCGCTGGCGCTCATCGTGAAGGGCTCGAGCGCTGCATTCTCGTGGCGGCAGGCGATCCGGCGAAGCATCGAGGCGCTGCGCGGGCTCGGTGACGCGCGCATGGCGGAGCGTGTGGATGATCTGCTCGATCTCGAGAGGCAGGTGTTGCTGTCCCTGAGCGGCAATACCGGCGCCGCGGCTCAGGAGTTGCCTCCGGATGCCATCGTGATCGCCGAGGAGCTGCTGCCGTCGCAGCTCGTCGCCCTCGATGCCAGTCGGCTCGCGGGCATCGGCCTCGCGGCCGGCGGGGCGACTTCGCACGTCTCCATTCTTGCCGCTGCAATGGGCATACCGGTGCTGGTCGCGCTCGGGCCGGCGGTGCGGCGGATCGCGGAAGGGACGTCGCTTCTGCTCGATGCCGACGCCGGTCTGCTGCACATCGATCCGGGTGCTGAACGTCTCGACGCCACACGCCTGCAGCTGGAGCGGCGGGCTGCACGGCGCGCCGCGGAGCGCGAAGCCGCGCGGGAGGATTGCTACACCGCGGACGGCCAACGCATCGAGGTGTTTGCCAACATCGGATCGCTCGCGGAAGCGCAGGCTGCTGCGCGTAATGGCGCGGAAGGCTGCGGCCTGCTGCGGACCGAGTTTCTGTTCCTGGAGCGCCAGACGCCCCCGAGCGAGGCCGAGCAGCAGACCGAATATCAGCAGCTCGCGGAGGCGCTCGCCGGCAAGCCGCTCACGGTCCGCACCCTCGATATCGGCGGCGACAAGCCCATTCCTTACCTGCCGATGCCCGCCGAGGAGAACCCGGCGCTCGGTCTGCGCGGCGTGCGCACGAGCCTCTGGCGGCCCGACCTGTTGCGCCAGCAGCTGCGCGCCATACTCGGGGTGCGTCCGTACGGCCAGTGCCGCATTCTCCTGCCGATGATCACTGACGTGGCGGAGATCCGCTCCGTGCGCGCCATGGTCGAGGAGGCGCGTGCCGAGATCGGCCGGCACGAGCCGATCGAGCTCGGTGTCATGATCGAGACGCCGGCGTCCGCGTTGCTGGCGGAGTCCATTGCCGCGGAAGCCGATTACTTCTCGATCGGCACTAATGACCTGACTCAGTACACGCTCGCCATGGACCGGGGGCATCCGGAGCTTGCCGCACGTCTCGATGCCCTGCATCCGGCGGTGCTGCGACTCATAGCGCGCACGGTGGAAGGCGCGCAGGCGCGCAAGCGCATGGTGGCCATGTGCGGCGGCCTGGCGTCCGACCCGGTGGCGGTACCGATCCTCATCGGCCTCGGCGTTCATGAGCTTTCGGCCGTGCCCTCGGTTATTCCAAGGCTGAAGGCGCTGATCCGCAAGCTGACGGTGGCAGACTGCGCCGATGTCGCGCGCCAGGCGCTCGAGCAGAGCTCCGCCGAGGCGGTGCGGGCGCTCGCGACGCGACTGGCCAAGCGGGAGAGCGAAACCGTATGAAACAACTCTTCGCCCAGCTGCAACGAATCGGCGGCGCGCTGATGCTGCCGATCGCTGTGCTGCCGGTTGCGGCCCTGCTGCTGCGCTTCGGCCAGCCGGACCTGTTGAACCTGCCGGTCCTCGAGGCCGCCGGGCAGGCGATCTTCGACAATCTCGGCCTCCTGTTTGCGGTCGGTGTTGCAATCGGCCTCGCGCGCGAGAATCACGGCGCAGCGGGACTCGCGGCAGTGGTCGCGTACCTCGTGAGCACCCAGGGCGCGCAGGTGTTCATCACGCCGCCAACCGCGCTCGCGGCGCTCACCGGTCAGGCGCACGATCTCGCCATCGAGGCATTCAAGCAGAACGAGCTCAAGACGCTCACGGTGCCGGTCGGCATCCTCTGCGGCCTGCTGGCAGGCGCGCTCTACAACCGCTTTCATCGGATCAATCTGCCGGCGTATCTCGCCTTCTTCGGCGGCAGGCGGTTCGTACCCATTCTGAGCGGTGTCGCGGCGCTCGTTCTGGCCGCTGCCTTCGGGCTCGAATGGCAACGGATCGAGCTCGGCATGGATACGCTCAGCCGCGCCGTACTCGCCGCCGGGCCGTGGGGACTTTTCGCCTACGGCGTACTCAATCGCATCCTGATCGTCACCGGGCTACATCACGTCATCAACAGCATCGCCTGGTTCGTGCTGGGGAACTATCACGGCCACACGGGCGATCTCAACCGCTTCTTTGCGGGTGACCCGACGGCGGGACAGTTCATGGCGGGGTTCTTCCCGGTGATGATGTTCGGCCTGCCGGCGGCGTGTCTTGCGATGTATCACACGGCGCTCCCGGACAGACGTCGCGCTGTCGCGGGGCTGCTCGCCTCCATCGCCCTGACCTCGTTCCTCACCGGGGTGACCGAGCCCGTCGAGTTCTCGTTCATGTTCCTCGCGCCGGCGCTCTATGCCATGCACGCGGTGCTCACGGGACTTGCCTTCGTCATCATGAAGGCGCTCGATGTGCGGCTGGGATTCGGCTTCTCGGCCGGGCTCTTCGACTACCTCCTCAATTACAAATTCGCCACGCATCCGCTGCTGCTGCTGCCCGTGGGGGCGGCCTACTTTGGGCTGTACTACGGCGTGTTTCGCTTCGCCATCGTCAGGTTCGATCTGAAGACACCCGGACGCGAGGATGTCGACAGCACCGCGCCCGTGGCCGTCGCCGCGACGACGGCGGCCGGTCCGGCCGATCGCGCGTGGTCATACATCGCGGCCCTTGGAGGTGCCGGCAATCTCGAGTCAGTGACTGCGTGTACGACACGCCTGCGGTTGATAGTCAGGACGCAAGATACGGTCGACGTCGGTGCGCTGAAGCAGTTGGGTGCGCGGGGTGTGGTGAAGCCGTCGGCCACTGCCTTGCAGGTGGTGATCGGTCCGATAGCGGATCAGATCGCAAGCGAGATACGCGAGGCCATGTCATCGATGCCGAAGGTGAGCCCCGCGACACCGGCCTCGAGCGCGACGCTCCCATCCCAGCCGTCGGCGGCGCCCCCGCCTGTAGGCGTGCCGGCGCCGGCAAAGGATGTCTTGCAGGGATTGCTTGCCGCGCTGGGTGGCCGCGCGAACGTGCTCGGCGTCGAACCGGCTTCTTCACGCCTGCGGATCGAGGTGACCAACACCGGCGCCATCGACAGCGCGGCGATCCGCAAGCTCGGCATGCGCGGAGTGGCGATCGCAGCGCCGGACTGCGTGCATGTCATCGTGGGGCCAGCCGCTGTAGCCGCGGGTGTCTCGCTACGAGAGCTGCTCGCCTCGTAATCTGCGGGGCCGCGTATCGCGAAGCCGGCGCGGCGGACATTCCATCGAGTAGAGCCAGCTTGCGCTTGCCATGAGCTGCGAGGAATGTCAGAAGGTGGCGTGTTTGTGCATAAATGCGCGACATGGGCTTGATTCCTCAAAAATGGACTCCATCCGTTGCATATTCGTGCAACGTGCAAGAGGAGAGCCCCATGATCCGTAAAGCAAAGGCGGTCTGGCGCGGCACCGGCCGCACCGGCAAAGGCGAGTTGTCCAGCGATTCCGGAGTCCTGTCCGCCACGCCTTATTCGTTCAAGACGCGCTTCGAGAGTGAGAAGGGCACCAATCCCGAGGAGCTGATCGCCGCCGCGCACGCCGGTTGCTTCACCATGGCGCTCGCTTTCCAGCTCGAGCGCGGCGGGTTCTCGCCGACGGAGCTGGCCACTGAAGCCGCGGTCACGCTGGAGCCTGAAGGGCAGGGGTTCAAGATCAGCAAGTCCGCACTGACGCTGCGCGCCAAGGTGCCCAATATCGATGCGGAGTCCTTCTCCCGGCTGGCCGGCGATGCGGAGAAGAACTGCCCGGTATCGAAGCTCTTGAAGGCGGAGATCACCCTGGATGCGAAGCTCGTCTGACGCCGGTCGCGGCGATATGATGGTCCGCTCCGCACTCTGATGCGGTCCCCCGCCACCCTCAATCAATCCGAAAGGAGCTTTGCGATGGTCACTGATGCCAAGAAGACTGCCGCCCTCAATACGCCGTCGGGCCTTTCACAGGAGGCGGTCCGCGACATCCCGCCCGGCCTCACCACGCTGCTCGCCGACACCTTCGCGCTTTATCTGAAGACGAAGAATTTCCACTGGCACATGTCAGGGCCGCATTTTCGCGACTGGCATCTGCTGTTGGACGAGCACGGAACCCAGATCTATGAGATGACCGATCCCATCGCGGAGCGGGCGCGAAAGGTCGGCGGCGGCACGCTCAAGTCGATTGGCCAGATATCGAAGTTGCAGCGCCTGAGCGACAACGACGCGAGCTTCGTCACCCCGCGGGACATGTTGGCGGAGCTGCGGGACGACAACAAGCAGCTCGCCGTGTACATGAGGGAGCTGCACGGCGTGTGTGACGAGCTTGGCGACGTGGCTAGCGCGAGCCTGCTGGAGAATTGGATCGACGAAACGGAAAGGCGGGTATGGTTCCTGTTCGAAGCCACCCGTCACGCCGAAGGCTAGTCTCCAAGCTCAGTGGGGATTGCTGCTGAACCCCCGCGGCCGCGGCAGGCCGACGGGGGTCAGCGTCGCGGCGCCCTTGGCGCCGCACTTCGAGCAGCGCAATCGCGGCGCCAGCCTCTCGAGGCTCATCGACCAGCCGACGAGGCGCGCCAGCGCCTCCGCCGCGATGTCGCGTGAGGCGCCGCAGACCGGACATTTGACGCGTACCAGGAACTGACCGAAGCGGTCGTCCAGCTTCTTCACGTCGCGCAGCTCTCGCATGCGCGCAGAGTAGAAAGCGCGCGGGCTTCCTGTCCATGCAGCGGCCCTGGCGTGTCGCTACTGGATGAGCCAGGTCTGGGGAACCCATCCGGTGCCGGAGGCTTTACTGGAGAGGTGTTGCAAGATCAGGGGTACTTTCGATGAATGCCGTCTTCTGGCTGCTGGGCATTGCGCTCGTGATCGCCTGGCTGGTGCTGTGGCTCGCGGTGAAGGTCACCTTCGGTGCCATTCACCTGCTGGTCGTGATCGGGGCGATTCTGATCATCCTGGCCCTGGTGAAGGTGGTCTAGCGGCGTACTGTCCCGCGCGGGGGCGGAAGGATAGATCAACGTTCCGTGGCAGGCCCCGCACCGGGCTTCCCTGAGGACAATGTTCTCGGATATCCCTATAACATAGGATATCGTCCAGAACGTCTCGAGGGGTCGGGCCTGCCCATGAGCAATAACGCGGAAGCCTTCGAACATTGGATCCGCACCTCGTTCGTGCAGATGAACACCGAGCTCGAGGAGCTCTATTTCGCGCAGGGAGATCGATCGCGGGTCATAGGGGTGGGCGATGCGATCAAGCACGCCTTGCGCGACGAAGGCCACACTCACGTCATCGACTTGCGCGCTGAAGGCAACACGGGCGAAGGTTTCGACAGCGCATTCGGCGTTCTCGGCAACGTGGGGATGTACCTCGGGGCCTTACGGCGCCACGAGCTCACAAATCCGGCGCGCGAGGAGCGCTCACCTTTTCCGGAAGCCTCGTCTCTAGCCGTTCATTGCGGCGCTTCTCTCGGGATGGCACCCAGGTTCGCGACCGCGCATCTGACCATTCACAACAGGGCGCGCGCGGGATTGCGCAAGAGCTTCACGTCCCTCGCGGACGAGTTTCTCTTCATCGACGAGAACACACGCGGCATTCTCTCCCTGCAACGCGCGGCGGATGCGCTTACGAGCATCGTCGATATTGGCGTATCCAGTCCCGTGGCGGATGTGATGTTCGAAGCCGCGAAGCACGCGCTGAAGGAAGTCATCCAGGCCAACGGCCGGCTGATGGCGAATCTCGACGTCGAGCGGTTTTTCTATTGCGTGCGCCCTTACTACAAGCCCTACAGGGTGGGCCGGCAGGAGTATCGGGGCGCCAACGCGGGCGACTTCTCGGGGATCAATGAGCTCGATCTGCTGCTCGGTCTGTGCCGTGCCAACGATCCGTATTATGGCCAGCTCCTCGTCGACAAGATGCTCTTCATGCTGCCGGGCGATCAGGGCCGCCTCAAGGACTGCATGGCGCGCCGGAGCCTGTTGGATGAGCTGCTGGAGCTCCTCGACCGCTATCGGGACACCGATTGGTATCAGCAGAACGCGCGAGCCTTCCTCGAGGTCTGTGACCTCTTCGGGCAAATGGCGGCCCAGCACCATGATGAGCTGGTAAAGCGCTTCATCGATCAGCCGGCGGCGAAGCTCGGTGAGGAGCAAGCGCAGGGGCTCACGGCGAGCGGGCCGCCGCTCCCGGTGCTATTGCGCTCACTCGAGGTTCTGCGAGACCTGCGGTTGGCCGCCGATCGCTCTGACATCGCGACCCGGCACCGCGACTTGGCAAGGCTTCGCGCCGCGGTGCAATAAGCTGCTCTGAGCCCCGGCGGCTCTGCTTGCAAAATGAATGCAGTGCATTCAAAATGAATGCATGAGCGTTCAAATCACCATTCGAGACGTACCCGAACGAGTGCGCGATGAGCTTGCTGCTCGTGCAGCCTCGCAGGGCAGCTCCATGCAGGAGTTTCTCCATGGCGAGCTCGTGCGCCTTGCCTCGCGCCCCACGGTCAAAGCCTGGGTGGCGCAGGTGCGCAGCAGGAAGCGAGCTACTATCGCCCGGATTGCTTCCGAGCAAATCCTGAAGTATCGCAACACTGACAAACGGTGAGCGTCGTCGTCGATTCATCGGTGCTCGTAGCCGCGCTCGTTGCTACGGGCCCTGACGGCATTTGGGCAGAGAACGTCGTGGAAAGGGCCGTGCTTTATGCTCCAGAGCTGGTGCAGGTCGAGGCGACGAATATCCTCCGCCGCCTGCAACTGGGCAAAAAGATCACAGTGGCGGAAGCCAATTCGGCGTACGAAGACCTGATGCAGCTCGCGATTGAGCTTTTCCCTTTTGCGCCGTTCGCTGACCGTATCTGGGAGCTGCGCCTGACGGTCACAAGCTATGATGCCTGGTATGTCTCTGTCGCGGAGGCGATAGGATTCCCGCTCGCTACGTTGGATGGACGCCTGGCCAAGGCGCCCGGACCGAAGTGCGAGTTTTTGACACCTGATCGGCGCTAGCGCGCCGTACTCGACGCTGTTCCGGGGTCCTGCTCTCCTACTCCCCGTCAGAACGCATTGTAACCTGTCAGCTCGCGACCGATCGTGAGTTCGTGAATCGTCTCCGTGCCCTCGTAGGTGATGACACTCTCGAGATTCAGCATGTGGCGCACGGGGACGTACTCGGCGCTGATGCCGGCACCGCCCAGCATGTCGCGGCAGTCGCGCGCGATGTCGAGGGCCATGCGGCAGTTGTTCCATTTGGCGAGCGACACGTGGGACGGCTGCATCCGCCCCGCATCCTTCAGCCGCCCGAGTTGCAGCGCGAGCAGCTGGGCGGTGGTGATGCGGCGCGCCATGTCGGCGAGGCGGAGCTGGATGGCCTGATTCTGCGCCAGCGGCCGGCCGAAGAGGACGCGGGTCTTCGAGTAGTCCAATAGCTGCGCCAGGCAGGCCTGGGCCGCGCCGATGACGCCCCAGGCGATCCCGTAACGCGCCTGAGTCAGACAGGAAAGCGGACCCTTGAGGCCGGTGACACCAGGCAGCACGTTGCTTTCCGGCACGACTACGTTATCGAAGAACAGGGCGGAGGTGACCGAGGCCCGCAGCGAGAACTTCCGCTCGATCTCGGGTGCGTCGAATCCGGCGGTGCCTTTCTCGACGATGAAGCCGCGGATCCCTTCCTCGGTCATCGCCCAGGCCACGGCGAGGTCGGCGATGGCGCCGTTGGTGATCCACATCTTCGAGCCGTTCAGCACCCAGTCCTTGCCGCGCCGCTTGGCATGGGTCTTCATGTTGGCGGGGTCGGAGCCGCCGTGCGGCTCGGTGAGCCCGAAGCAGCCGATGAGCTCGCCGCGCGCCATGCCGGGCAGATACTTCTGTTTCTGCTCCTCCGAGCCGTAGGCGTGGATCGGGTACATGCAAAGCGAGGATTGCACTGAGACGAAGCTGCGGATTCCGGAGTCCCCACGCTCGAGCTCCTGACAGATGAGGCCGTAGCTGATGCCATTGAGGCCTGCGCAGTCATAGCCCTTGAGCGACGAGCCGAGAAGGCCGAGACCGGCGAGCTCCGGGACGAGATCGCGCGGAAAGCGGTGTTCCTCGAAGCACTTCTGGATGATGGGCAGCACCTTGTCGTCGACCAGCCGCGCGACGGAGTCCTGCACCATGCGCTCCTCCTCGGTGAGGGCGCTGGCGACGTCGTAGAGATCGAGTGGATTCAGGGGCATGGCAACTCGTGATATTCCAGTGGTTGATGTCGCCCAGGCACTGGGCCGGGCAGAAGCCCGGATCCAGCGCTACTTTAAGGTATGACCGCCGTGGCCTCAATTTCCACTTTGGCCTGGAGCTCGATGAGGGCGGTCACCACGACGGCGGTCATGGCCGGAAAGTGCTTGCCCATCACCTGGCGATAGGTCGCGCCGATCTCCTCGAGCTGGGCGACGTACTCGCTCCGACTGGTGAGATACCAGGTCATGCGCGCGATGTGCTCGGGGCGGCCGTTTGCCTGGGCGAGCACCGCCAGCACGTTCTTGAGGGCCTGAGCCGCCTGATCGGCCAGCCGCGCGCTCTCGAACTTGCCGCTGCGCGGGTCCCAGCCGACCTGGCCGGCGATGAACACCTGGCGGCCGTGCGCCACGACGCCGTTACTGTAGCCCGAGGGACGCGGCCAGCCCTCGGGCTGCAGGATTCCCGGCAGGCTCAATTTCGTGCTCCCGCGGCGCTCTGAATCAGATCGCGCCCGATGATCAGCTTCTGCACTTCAGTTGCCCCTTCGTAGATGCGCAGCGCGCGAATGTCTCGATACAGGCGCTCGACCACCTCGCCACGCGCGACGCCGCGGCCGCCGAAAAGCTGCACGGCACGATCGATGACCTGCTGTGCCGTCTCGGTAGCCGTCATTTTCGCCATGGCAACCTCTCGCGTCGCACGCTGCCCGCTGTCGCGAAGCCATGCCGCGCGGTAGGTGAGAAGCCGCGCGGCATCGATACCCGTCGCCATGTCGGCGAGCGCCGCCTGGGTGAGCTGGAAGTCGGCGAGTGTCTTGCCGAACAGGGCTCGGTGTGCGGCATGAGCCAGCGCCTCATCCAGAGCGCGCTGCGCGAATCCGATGGCCGCGCCGGCCACCGAAGTGCGGAACACGTCGAGCGTCCGCATCGCGATCTTGAATCCTTCACCCTCGGCGCCTAGCCGCTGACTCATCGGTACGTTGCAGTCGTGGAAGGAGAGAGTGGCGAGCGGATGGGGCGAGAGGGTGTCGATGCGCTGCGAGATCGACAGGCCAGGTGTCGTCGCATCCACCACCACGGCAGTGATTCCCTCTGCGGAGGTCGTGCCGTCGGGGCGTATTTCCGGACCGCTAGTGCGTGCGAATACGCAGTAGAAATCCGCAATGCCGCCGTTCGAGATCCATGTCTTCTCGCCCTCCAATTTGTATCCGTCGGGAGTACGGGTTGCGCGACAGCGAAGGGCGGCTACATCGGAGCCGGCGTCGGGTTCTGAGAGTGCGAAGGCAGCGATGGCGTCGCCCGCGACGACGCGCGGAAGATAACGCGCCTTCAGCTCCGGCGAGCCGGCGATTGAGATCGCGCCACTGCCGAGCCCTTGCATGGCAAATGCGAAGTCAGCCAAGGCGTCGTGACGGGCCAGAGTCTCGCGGATCAGTGCCAGGGAGCGCACATCGAAGCCGGTATGTGTGGTGCCAGTCGCGTTCGGTGCCGTCACCTGTGGCGCGCAGTATCGGGTCCAGCCCGCGCGTCCGAGGTCGTGCACGAGTTGCCGGCACGCACGGTCCACGGATTCGCGATCCTCCGGCGTTGCGGCGCCTGCAAAGCGCGCGGTTGCCCATTCGTCCAGGCGGCTCGCGAGCTCGCGATGGCTGTCGCTGAAGAACGGCCAATCGAGGAAGCGGATCGATGCGGCCAAGAGTCAGTCTCCCTCGAACCGCGGCCGTTGCTTCGCCACGAAGGCGTCGTAGGCGCGGCGGAAATCTTGTGTCTGCATGCAGACCGCCTGCGCTTCGGCTTCGGCATCGATGGCCGCATCGATGGGCAGATGCCACTCGGCGTGCAGCATCTTCTTGGTCATGGCATGCGCAAACGTCGGGCCCTGGGCGATCTGCGCGGCCAGCGATGTCGCCTCCGTCAGCACGGACTCGGGGTCGACCAGCCGATTGAAAAACCCCCAGGAGAGCCCTTCCTCGGCAGACATGGAGCGGCCGGTGTAGAGGAGCTCCGCGGCGCGTCCCTGGCCGATGACCCGGGGCAGGATCGAGCAGGCGCCCATGTCGCAGCCCGCCAGCCCGACGCGCGTGAAGAGAAAAGCAGTTTTCGCCCGGGGCGTACCCAGTCGAAAATCCGACACCATGGCAAGAATGGCGCCGGCACCCGCGCATATACCGTCAACGGCCGCCACGATGGGCTGTGGGCAGGCGCGCATGGCCTTGACCACATCCCCAGTCATCCGCGTGAACTCGAGAAGGCCCGCCGGGGTCCGCTGCGTCAATGGTCCGATGATCTCGTGCACGTCGCCGCCCGAGCAGAAGTTGTCTCCGGCGCCCGTGATGACGAGAGCGCGCACCGTGGGTGCCGCAGTCAATGAGCGAAAAAGGTCGCGCAGCTCCGCGTAGGAGTCGAATGTCAGCGGGTTCTTGCGCTCCGGGCGGTCGAGCGTCACCACGCCGACCCGCTCGTGCAGGTGCCACTTGAAGTGTCGCGGGGTAAAGGTCGCGGGGTCGAATGGCGGCTCGGTGGTCATGATGTCAGGCGCTCCTTGAGCTCGCCCAGGAGGTCCAGCAGCTGCCTCTTCTGCCGCGGCGACAGGACGCCGAAGAGATCGACGACCCACCTCTCGTGTTCGGCGGCCATGCGGCGGAACTGGCGCTCGCCCTCGGCAGTGAGCTTGACGCGATAGACGCGGCGATCGGCGGAGTCGACTTCGCGTACGACCAGGCCTTCCTTCTCGAGGCCGTCCGTGATGCCCGTGACGTTGCCTCCGGTCACCATCATGCGCTGGGAGAGCTCGCTCATCTTCAGGCCCTGCGGGGCGCGCTCGAGCTGCGCCATCAGGTCGAAGCGCGGCAGGGTCGTGTTGAAGCTCGATTGCAGATTCTGGCGCACGCGGCTCTCGACCTGGTTGGTGCAGGAGAGGAGCCGCAGCCACAGGCGCAGCGACACATGATGGTCGTCGTGCAGCCGCGTCTCGGCATCGAGTGCCAGCGGCAGCGCCTTCAATGCGGCCTTCTCGCGCGGCATCAGGTGGTCACCTCGCCGCCGGCGATCACGATGCTCTGCCCGGTCACGCTCTCGGTCCCCGGGCGGCAGAGCCACAGGACGGTATTACTCACCTCCGCCGGCGTGATGAGGCGTCCCTGCGGGTTGGTGGCGGTCAGTGTCGCCAACGCCTCGCTTGCGCTGCGGCCGGTCTTCTTCACGATGTTGTCGACCGCCCGCTGCACGATGTCGGTATCGGTGTATCCGGGGCACACCGCATTCACGGTGATGTTCCGTGTCGCGTACTCCAAGGCCAGCGAGCGCGTGAAGCCGATCACCGCATGCTTCGAGGTTGCATAGGCGGATATGTAGGCCGCGCCTCTGAGCCCGGCGATGCTCGCGATGTTGACGACCCGGCCGAAGCCGGCTTGCAGCATGTCGGGTACGGCCTCCCGGGTGCATAGATAGGTGCCGGTCAGGTTCACGCCGATGATCCGGTGCCACAGCGTCTCATCGGTATTGGCGAACGAGGCGGCGGCGGCCTGGCCGGCGTTGTTCACCAGAATGTGCACCGGCCCGAATTGCCGGCGCGCCGTCGCGAAGGCTGCCTTGACGGAGGCGGTGTTCGTGACATCGGCCACGATCGGGATGGCACGTTCTGCGCTGCCGATTTCGGTCGCCACGGCGGCGAGTCGGGCCGCGTCGCGCCCGAGGAGCGAGACCCGCGCGCCGCCGGCGGCCAGAGTCGTGGCGATGTCGGCGCCGATGCCACGGCTGGCGCCGGTGATGAATACATGCCGGCCCGCGAGCGTCGCCGTGCTTTCATTCATGGAGTTCGTCCACCGGTTTTACCGCAGGTGCCGCGGCGGCCTGCATCTGAGCCGCGCGCTGCAGGTTCCGCTCGAGTTGCTGCCGGCCGGACAGGTACTGTTTCGGCCACCACTGCGCGCCGTAGCCGAGGCGCGCCGCGGCCTCGAGCGTCCAGGCGGGATTGGCGAGGTGCGGCCGCGCGAGGGCGCACAGGTCGGCACGGCCCGAGGCGATGATGGAGTTGACATGATCGGGCTCGTAGATGTTGCCGACCGCCATGGTCGCGATACCGATCTCGTTGCGTACCCGGTCGGCGAAGGGTGTCTGCCACATGCGCCCGTACACGGGTTTCTGCCAGGGGACCGTCTGGCCGGTGGAGACGTCGATCAGATCGAGCCCTGCGTCACGGAAGGCGCGCACGATGACGAGGAGGTCCGTGTCGGAAAGGCCGCCCGCGGCCCAATCCGTCGCCGAGATGCGTACGGAGAGCGGCTTGTCCTGCGGCCACGCCGCCCGCACCGCTCGCAGCACCTCGAGCGGGAGGCGCAGCCGGCCGTGAACGTCGCCGCCGAACTCATCGTCGCGCCGGTTGGTGAGCGGCGAGAGGAAGGACGCCAGGAGATAACCATGCGCCATGTGCAGCTCGAGCATATCGAAGCCCGCCTGCAGCCCGAAGTGCGCGGCGCGCACGAACTGCGCGCTGACCTCATTCATCTGCTCGCGTGTCATCTCGATCGGCGTCTGACTGACGCCGGGGAGGTACGGCAGCGGGGACGGCGCCAGGATGGCCCAGTTGCCTTCGGGCAGCGGGTGGTCCATGCGCTCCCAGCCGAGCTGGGTCGAGCCCTTGCGGCCGGAATGTCCGAGCTGCAAACAGAGCTTCGCCGGCGTGCGGGCGTGGACGAACTCCACGATTTTGCGCCAGGCGTCACGCTGCGCCTCATTCCAGAGACCGGTGCATCCCGGCGTGATGCGGCCCTCCGGCGAGACACAGGTCATTTCCGTGTACACGAGGCCCGCGCCGCCGAGCGCACGATGGCCGTAGTGCACGAGGTGCCAATCGTCCGGCATTCCGTCCGTCGCACAGTACTGCGCCATAGGCGAGACCACGACGCGGTTCGCGAGGGTGAGGCTGCGCAGCCTGAAGGGCAGGAACATCGGTGGGCACCCGTCGCTCATCCCTTGGTTACGAGCGAGCCAGCCTTCGTAGTCCGCGACGAACTTCGCGTCCCGCACCTTGAGATTCTCGTGTCCGATGCGCTGACTGCCGGTGAGGAGACTGTAGGCGAACTGCTCGGGAGGCAGATGCGTGTAGCGCTCGACGTTCTCGAACCATTCCATGCGGTTGCGCGCGGCGCTTTGCAGCTTCAGCACCTCGAGGCTGCGCTCCGCGTGGTACGCTTGCAGCGCCGAGTCGAGAGACGCGCCGCCTTGGAGATGGCGCGTGACTGATATCGCATCCTCCATGGCGAGCTTGGTGCCGGAGCCGATGGAGAAGTGGGCCGTATGTGCCGCATCACCGATCAGGACCACTTTGCCGTCGTGCCAACGCTTGCAATGCACGCGACTGAAGTTGAGCCAGGCGGCGCCCCGCAGATGGTTGGCGTTGCTCTGCAGCGCATGGCCGTCGAGATAACGCCCAAAGAGCTGCTCGCAGAAGGCCACCGAGCCCGCGGTGTCGAGCCGGTCGAGGCCCTGCGCTTTCCAGGTTTCCTCACGCGTCTCGACGATGACCGTGGAGAGATCGCGACTGAACTGGTAGGCGTGGATCTGGAACCAGCCATGCTCGGTGCGCTCGAACGCGAAGGTGAACGCCTTGAAGGTCTGGGTGGTGCCGAGCCAGATGTAGCGGCACTTGCGCCGGTCGAGCTCGGGCTCGAACACCGCCTCGTGTCGCAGCCGGGTCCTGCTGTTGGCGCCATCGGCCGCGACGACGAGGTCCGCGTCCTCGAGTCCTGCTTCGGAGTCCACCTCTCGCTCGAAGTACTGTCGGACGCCGAGCTCCGCGGCCCGCTCCTGCAGTATGCCGAGCAGGCGCTTGCGGCTGATGCCGCAGAACCCGTGACCGCCGCTCACGAAGTGCTGGCCGGCGAAATGGACGTCGATATCATCCCAGTGATGGAAGTTGCCTACGATGGCTGCGTGCGTGCGCTCATCGGCGGTGCGGAAGTTCGCCATCGTCTGGTCGGAGAAGACGACACCCCAGCCGAAGGTGTCGTCCGGCCGGTTGCGCTCGTAGACTTCGATGCTGGCATCCGGGAGCGACTTGCGCAGTAGGATGGCGGTGTACAGGCCCGCGGGGCCGCCGCCCAGGCAGACGATTCGCTTCATGGCGGCGGGCCGCCTATGCCTGTATCGCTTGCATCGAGGCTGTGTTATATTGCGAGATACTTGAGATGTCAAGTATTCTGCTTGTCCAGCCCAGGGGATTCGGACCATGAGCACATCGCAGGCGCAGACTCTCGCCCAGCTGATCAAGGGCATCACCGGCGGTGGTATCCGCGTCGTCGATCTGACCGTGCCGCTGGAGCCCGCGACGCCCACGATCCAGCTGCCGCCGCAGTTTGCCCCCTCCAAGAGCTTCTCGCTCGAGGAGATCTCCCACTACGACGAGCGCGGACCGGCATGGTACTGGAACAATATCGCCTGCGGCGAGCATACCGGCACGCATTTCGATGCTCCAGTGCACTGGGTGACCGGCAAGGACTATCCGAACAACGCCACCCACAACATTCCGGTCGATCGGTTCATCGGCCCCGCCTGCGTCATCGATGTGTCGCGGCAGGTGGCCGAGAACGCGGATTTCCTGCTGACACAGGCGGTCGTGGAGGACTGGGAGCGTGAGCACGGACGCATTCCCGCGCACGCCTGGGTCCTCGTGCGCACCGATTGGTCGCAGCGCCGCACCGCCAAGGACTTCCTCAATATCGGCAAGGACGGACCGCATACTCCCGGCTTCCATCCACAATGTGTGCCGTTTCTCGCGCGGGAGCGCGACATTCTGGGTGTCGGGGTGGAAACGGTCGGCACGGATGCCGGTCAGGCTGCGACTTTCGAGCCGATGTTTCCCTGCCATACGCTCATGCACGGCTCCAATCGGTTCGGCCTGGCGAGTCTCACCAATCTCGATCAGCTGCCGCCGACGGGCGCCGTCGTGATCGCGCCGCCGCTCAAGATCGTGAACGGCTCCGGCAGCCCGCTGCGGGTGCTGGCGCTGGTCCCGATGACGCACGTTTGATGTAGAGAGCCATGGCCGAGCGGTCCTTCGCCAAAGAGGTCAAGTCGCTGCGGCTCGGCGCGGGCGCGGAATTCCGCGGCGAAGGTATTCTGGCCGTCACCAAGGCGTTGCTTCAGTCCGGGGTCGCCTACGTCGGCGGCTACCAGGGCGCACCCATCTCCCATCTGATGGATGTGCTGGCCGATGCCGAGGACATCCTGACGGAGCTCGGTGTGCATTTCGAGGCCAGCGCCTCGGAAGCCACTGCCGCCGCGATGCTCGCCGCCTCCATCAACTATCCGCTCAGGGGCGCGGTCACCTGGAAGTCGACGGTAGGCACCAATGTGGCCTCCGACGCACTCGCCAACCTGGCATCCGCAGGGGTCAAGGGTGGCGCGCTCATCATCGTGGGCGAGGACTACGGCGAAGGCGCCAGCATCATGCAGGAGCGCACTCACGCCTTCGCGATGAAATCCCAGATCTGGCTGCTCGATCCGCGACCGCACCTGCCGGAGATCGTGCGGGCCGTGGAGCAGGGGTTCGAGCTGTCCGAGGCCAGCCACACGCCCGTCATGTTGATGCTGCGCATTCGCGCGTGCCACGTGTATGGGCGATTCACCGCGGAGGACAACAGGCGTCCGCCGTTCTCGGCCGAGGATGCCTTACGATCGCCCTCGCGGGACTACGGCAGGATCATCCTCCCGCCCTCCACGTACGCGCAGGAGCGGGAGAAGATCGAACAGCGCTTCCCGGCCGCCGTCAGGTTCGTGGCGGAGCGACGGCTGAACGATTTCTGCGACGGCGACGCCAGCGACATCGGGATCGTGCTGCAGGGTGGGCTTTATAACAACGTGCTGCGCGCCCTGGAGCTCCTGGACTGCGCCGACACCTTCGGCCGCAGCCGCATTCCGCTGTACGTGCTCAACGTCACTTACCCATTGGTGCCGGACGAGTGGGAGCGATTCTGCGCCGGCAAGCGGGCGGTGCTGGTGGTGGAGGAGGGCCAGCCGGAGTTCATCGAGCAGGCGGTGAGCCAGATCCTGCGCCAGCGCGAGGTGTCGACCCGGCTCCTCGGCAAGGGCGTGCTGCCCATGCATGGCGAATACACGGTCGATGTGCTGCGCGCTGGTCTCGGCCAGTTCGTCAGCCAGTGGGCACCGGGGCTTCGCCGCCCGCCGGCCGCCGGTGTCGTCAGCGAGGCGCCGCTGGTGCCGGCCGCGCAGCTGGCGAAACTCGTGCCGCCGCGGCCCTCGGGTCTCTGCACCGGCTGTCCGGAGCGCCCGTTCTTCGCGGCCATGAAGCTTCTGCAGCGTGAGATCGGGCCGCTGCACATCAGCGCGGACATCGGCTGCCACTCCTTCGCGACGCTGCCGCCGTTCAACATGGGCAACAGCATCATGGGATACGGTCTGGGCGCCGCGGGCGCCTCGGCTCTCCAAACCGACGGCGCGCGCCGTCCGGTCGCCATCATGGGAGACGGTGGCTTCTGGCACAACGGACTCACCAGTGGCATCGGCAACGCCGTCTTCAATCGGCACGATGGCCTGACCGTGATCATCGACAACAACTATTCCGCGGCCACCGGCGGCCAGGACATCCCGTCCTCGCGCTGGCCGAGCGAGCACCGGCAGGGGAACAACTCCATCGTCGACGCAGTGCGAGGTGTCGGAGTGAAGTGGGTGCGGCACACCCGCACTTATGACATGACGCAGACCCTGAAGGTGGTGCGCGAGGCGCTGACGACACCTTTGCGCGGTCCCAAAGTGATCGTCGCCGAGGGGGAGTGCCAGCTCAATCGCCAGCGGCGCGTCCGCCCGCTGCTGAAGAAGGCGATCGACGAGGGCAAGCGGGTGGTTCGGGAGCGCTTCGGCGTCGACCCGGATACGTGTACCGGCGATCACTCCTGCATCCGTCTCTCCGGCTGTCCTTCCCTCACCGTCAAGCCGAATCCCGATCCGTTGCGCACCGATCCGGTCGCTCACGTCGACAATAGCTGCGTTGGCTGCGGCGTCTGTGGTGAGGTTGCCCATGCCGCCGTGCTCTGTCCGTCGTTCTATCGGGCCGAGCTGATTTACAACCCGTCGTGGTGGGACCGGATGTTGGCGCGCCTGCGTTCCGGCGTGATCGGCGCGCTGCAGCGGCGCAGCGATCGCAAGCGCCTGCGCCTCGCCCTGTGACACTGCGACCGATCAAGCTCTCGATTGCGGCGCTCGGCGGCCAGGGCGGCGGCGTGCTCGCCGACTGGCTGATCGAGATCGCTGAAGCCGAGGGGTATCTGGCGCAATCGACATCCGTACCTGGCGTCGCGCAGCGCACGGGCGCCACGATCTATTACCTGGAGTTCTTCCCACGGGCGGAGGCCGAGCGAGTCGGGAGCGAGCCGATCATGGCCCTGATGCCGGTCCCGGGAGATGTCGACTGCGTCGTCGCTTCCGAGCTGGTCGAGGCGGGCCGGGCGATCCAACGCGGCCTGGTGGATCGTGAGCGGACCACACTGATCGCCTCCTCGCACCGCTCCTATTCGATCGCGGAGAAGAGCGCGATGGGGCAGGGTGCCGCGGACAGCGCGGGACTCATCGAGCTCGCGCGCAGCCAGGCGAAGCGGCTCATTCTGTTCGACATGGAGGCGGTCGCGGAGCGGCGTCACAGCGTCGTGAGCTCCGTGCTGCTCGGGGCAATCTGCGGCAGCGGGGTGCTGCCGTTTGCCCGCGCCGCGTTCGAGGCGGCGATCGGCAAGAGTGGCATCTCCGTGGCAACGAATCTCGCGGCGTTCGCCGACGCTTGCGAGCTGGCCCAGCGTGGGCACGCTGATGAAGAGAACGAGGATGCTGTCGCAGCCGGTCGAGCCGCCGGCATTCCGGTACGGGCGCGCTCGGCCCGTCTACAGCCGCTCCTCGATCGCGTACGTCGGCTGCCCGAGGCAGTGCAGCCCTTGGCACTCGAGGGTGTGCGTCGTGCGATCGACTATCAGGATCCGGCGTACGCCGCCTCATATCTGAGCCGGCTGGAGCCCATCAGCGCGCTCGATGAGCGCTCGCGCCCGCAACGCCGCCGCGCAGGCGATGACGCGGGAGACGAGTGGGCGCTGACCGCGGCGGTTGCCCGGGGCCTCGCCCTGTGGATGACGTTCGAGGATACGATCCGCGTCGCGGATCTGAAGACGCGAGCGGCGCGGTTCGCGCGGGTGCGCGCCGAAGTCCGCGCGGCTCCGCAGCAGCTCTTCGGCATCACGGAGTTCATGAAGCCGCGAGTGGCGGAGATTGCCGGGACGCTGCCCGCCGCCATCGGAGCCTGGGTGCTTCGCTCCCCGCGCGTGTCGCGCGGGCTCGGCCGGCTCACGGGAAGCCGGCGAATTCGTTCCAACACGATAGGCGGCTTCCTGCTCCTGCATGCGCTCGGTGGCTTGAAGCGCTGGCGGCGGGGAACGTTGCGCTACGTCGAGGAAAACGGGCGGATCGAGGACTGGCTCGGCCGCATCGAGCGGCTCGCTCCGGCGCACTATGATCTGGCGGTGGAGCTGGCGCGCGCCCAACGCCTCATCAAGGGCTACGGCGAGACGCACGAGCGCGGCTGGAAGAGCTTTACGGCACTGCTCTCCCGTCTGGAGACACTCGCACAGCGAGCCGATGGAGCGGCGGTTCTCGCGCGCCTGCACGAGGCTGCGCTCGCCGACGAAGACGGCGAGGCGCTTGCGAAGGAGCTGGATGAGGTGCCTGCCGCCGTGCTAGAGTCGTAGTTGCTTTAGGTGTCAATTAGTTGTGCGGCGCACTATGGCCACCAGAGTCACACAACTTCGCGTCCTGCAGGCAGCCCTCGAGCTCTTCAACGCCGAGGGCACGGCGCCCGTTTCCGCCTGCCGCATCGCCGAGCGCTGTGGAGTGAGCAAGGGCAACCTGCAATATCACTTTCCCAACAAGCGCGACGTCATCTTCGCCATCTTCCAGCTCGCGATCGGCGAGATGAACGCCGGCTGGTATCGCGATCATCTCGAGCCGACGCTCGAGCACATGGCGGCCATGTTCGTGCGCCAGCTGCAGCTCATCGTCAAGTACCGTTTCTTCTACCGCGAGCTGCCGGACTTGCTGCGGCAGGATCCGCTGCTGCGCAGCCGTTACTGCGAGAATCGCGAGCGCCGCCTCAAGGTCATCGCGCAATTCATGCAGGCGCTGGAGGCGCGCGGGCTGATGAGCCTGCCGCGCGATGCGCGGCGGCTGCGCGCCATCGTCGAGGTGACCTGGATCCTGTCCGAGAACTGGGTGAACTACATCGAGTACCAGGAGAAGGAGATGAGCCCCGCCGCCATCCAGGAAGGCTATGCCGCCATTCTGGAAGTCCTTCGCCCGTACCTCAGCGCCGACCCGCAGCAACTCACGGCGGAGTCCTGCGGCACCATCGCGCGGCTCGTGGTACCGCAGCAACAGTCATCCCCAGGCGCTGCCCAAGATTGGTGCGTATTGCCCGCGGTATTAGGCCCGGCAGCCTAAACCGCTACTGTACAAGTCCGAGTGTGTTGGCGAGCATCTGAGCCATGGTGGCTCCCATGATCGCGCGGCCCAAACCCTTCCTCGTGACTCTCGAGAGTGGCCGCACCTATTTCTGGTGTGCCTGCGGCCGTTCGGCCAGCCAGCCCTTCTGCGACGGCTCGCACAAGGGTACCGGCATCACGCCGCGCAAATTCGTGGCACCGCGAACGGAGGAGGCGCTCCTCTGTGGCTGCAAGCATACATGCGATGCGCCGTTCTGCGATGGCGCCCACACCAACCTGCCGGACGGCTCGCCGCTCGATGATCCTGACAGCGCCGCGAACCGGTCGATTCCGGTCGTCACGGAGCAGGATGGCTCCAGGCGCTGGCTCGACGGCGGGTGTTATGTCGTTGCGCCGGCGCTGGAGCAGAGGATCGCCCGCGACCATCTGCGCTACAGCTATCTGGTGACCCGCGAGCTCGGCGCGCGCTTCCAGACGCAGATCTTCCTCGAGGTCGAGGGCGGCGCCTCGCCGGTATTGTCGCTGGGCGGGAGGGACACCATCCTTTTCATCGTAAGCGGCAGCGGGCGCGCGGTCGTCTCGGGTCGCGACTTCGAGGTGCGGCCCCATGACGGTGTGTACCTGCGGCCGGGTGAGGCCCTGCAGCTCGTTCCTGTCGGCCCGGAGACCCTCCGAGTGTTCGCGCTCGCCTCACCTCAGGGCGCGCTCGAGTGGCCGGCCACCATGCCGCAGAACTTCGATGCCGACTTCCCCGACCGGGTCGTTTCGGTAGATACCAGGCAGCGCACCGCGATGGGGCCGCGCTACTTCCAGCTCCTCGTCGACAAGCGCATCGGATCGAGCACGATCACGCAGTTCATCGGACACATTCCGCGCTCGAAGGCAGCACCGCACCGGCATCTATACGAGGAAGCGATCATCGTGCTGGCGGGTGAGGGCTACATCTGGACCGAGCGCCGCAAGGCGAGAGTGCAGGCCGGCGAGGCGATCTTCCTGCCGCGCAAGCAGTTGCATTCCCTCGAGGCGACCTGCGACGACGGCATGTTCGTCGTCGGCGTGATCTGCCCGGGCGACAATCCCAGCATCGCCTACTACGACTGAGGCGGCCCGCCACGGCGGCGCTGCGTGACAACCACCAAGTAGCTACGGGGTCTGCAAACGTGTCGACATCATGCAAGCGCGATCTGAGGTTCCTCACGTGCCCGCTGCTCGGATTGCTGGCGCTCGCGGCGCGGCCGGCCGCGGCCGACAGCAGCACCGATACGGGGGCTCTCGGGGAGATCGTGGTCACCGCGACCAAGTTGAACGCTGCCGACGTGCTCACGGTGCCGGCCTCCATCCAGGCCATTTCGGGCAGCGCGCTCGCACAGGAGGACGCCTCCGGCATCTCGAGCATCGCCGGGCAGATCCCGGGCTTTTCGATGCAGGACCTCGGTCCCGGCGACAAACGCTACGTGATCCGCGGCATCTATTCCGCGGGCGATTCCACCGTCGGAGTCTACTACGGTGAAGCCGCGATCACTCAGGGCAACAGCGACGACGGCGCCGGTTTCGAGCCCGATATCCGCATGTACGACATGAACCGCATCGAGGTGCTCCGCGGCCCGCAAGGCACTCTCTACGGCGCCAACTCCGAGAGCGGCACCATCCGCTACATTCCCAATGAGCCGGAGCTCGACAAGACCGATGGTTCAGTGACGGCAGAGACCTCCGAGACGCAACATGGCAGCGGCAACTACAACGGGCACGGTGTCCTCAACCTGCCGATCGTCAACGGCGTGCTGGGACTGCGGGTGGTGGCCTGGAGGGAGTACGACAGCGGCTACGTCAACCAGATCCGTGTCGGCACGGGCGTCACCGCCGTGTCGAATGGCGTCACCATGCCGGTACAGCCGCTCGGCTTCCTGAAGGGCGTGAACGACGATGATGTCGGCGGCGGCCGCGCGATTCTGCGCTACCAGCCGTCGGACAATCTCACGATCGACGCCGACTACACCGCGCAGACGGAAACCTCCGACGGCTCCTCGCGATGGACGCCACCGGGAGTCGCGGCCTTCAACGGCGGCGGCATCGCGCCGGTGCAGGGCTGCGACCTCTGCAACACCGATGTGACGCAGAGCCCGTGGGACGACCACCTGCAGGTGTTCGGCGCGACCCTCAATTGGCAGACCGCAATCGGCCAGCTCACCGCCACCGATCACCAGTTCGACCGTAACACCGACTTCAACTTCGACTCGACTCCGATTCTCATCTCCTTCGGCATCGATACCCCCGCCGAGACGCTCGAGCCGCGCGAGTACCGGGCCAACTCGAGCGAGCTGCGGTTCGCGAGCGCGCTCGATTTTCCGGTCAACTTCGTGGTCGGCGCCTTCCGCGAGCAGAGCACCCAGACGCTCAGCGTCGACGTGCTCAGCACCGATGCGCAGGGTTTCGTGACCGGCCCATTCAGCAGCTCCAACAGCGAGGACGCGCTGAATTATCCCGGTGTCGGTGATACCTTCTTCGGCCGGATCGATCACCGCGGCACCATCCAGTCGGCGGGATTCGGCGAGGCGACCTGGAAGATCACCAATAAGTGGACGGCGGTTGCCGGCATCAGGTATTTCACCGAGGATCTGACCGGCTACCAGGAGCAGACCCATCCTTTCGGCGGCTTTCCGCCGGGCGCCGCCACCCTGGTACCGGTTCCCGACGCACGCCAGAGCTACGACAAGGCCACGTGGAAGGGCAATATCAGCTACGAGTTCAGCACCGCGGCGCTTGCCTATGCGACGGTCGCGACCGGATTCCGCAGCGGCGGCCTGAATGCCCAGAGCGAGCCGTTCGAGCCGATTCCGCCGTCCTATGCGCCCGACTCACTCACCAACTACGAGCTCGGCCTGAAGGGAAAGCTATTCGGCGGGTATTTCGACTACCAGATCGACGGCTACGTCATCCACTGGAACAACATGCAGGTGCTGCTGACGACACCAGACGGCACTTTCCCATACATCGGCAATGCGGGCACGGCGCAGGTCAGCGGCGCCGAGCTCGACCTGAAGGCGCGGCCGATGAACTATCTCACCACCTGGGTCACCGGCTCCTACCAGAACGCCTATCTCACTCAGGGCGCGAGCGCGGCGCAGAAGCTGCTCAATCCGACCCTGGGCGTGACCGGCGACACCGTGCCGTACGTGCCGGAGTTCCAGTTCGCCGTGGGTCTCGATTACAACCGCCCGGTGACCAACGACTGGCTGGCGAGCGTAGGGATGGACATGACTTATCGGGATTCCGTGAATTCCTACTTCGCCTCGAATCCGTTCAACCTGCCGCTGCCCGCGTATACGCTGTGGAATCTGCACGCGGGGGCGACGTACCAGAGCTGGACCTTCACGCTCTTTGCGCATAATCTGACCAATGAGCGCGCGCGGGTCTCGGCCATCAACTCCACTCAGGACCCGGACGCGCTACTCACAGTGCAGCCGCGCACCATAGGACTCAACGTGACTCGCGACTTCTGATATGGCCTGTCTCGACGAATGCGGAGCGTGACCCCGGTCAGCGCGGGCGAGCAGGAAAAGGGCCTGAGGCGCGGCCTCGGAAAAGCCCAGATCGTGATGATCGGGCTCGGCGGGGCCATCGGTACGGGGCTCTTCATGGGCAGCGGTCTTGCGGTGGGTTACGCCGGCCCCGCCGTCATCGTGAGCTACGCGCTCGCGGGATTCGTGGCGCTCGTCATGGTCTTCAGTCTCTCGGAGATGGCGGTGGTCCATCCGACCGCCGGCTCGTTCGGGACGTATGCGGAGACGTACCTCAATCCATGGGCGGGATTCGTAGTGCGTTACACCTACTGGATCGCGCAGGCCATCGCGGTGGGCGGAGAGGCGGTCGCCGCGGGCCTATACATGCAGTACTGGTTTCCCCACGTGCCCGTGTGGATCTGGGCGCTCGGCCTCTGTTTGGTGCTGCTCTACTTCAACTCGCGCGCGGTGGGCAACTTCGGCACGCTGGAGTCGTGGCTGGCCCTGATCAAGGTGGTGGCGATCATCCTGTTCATCATCTTCGGGCTGGCGAGCATCGTCGGTATCGGTCATCCGGCCGTCGGACTGCACAACCTCACGGGATTGCCGGGCGGGTTTCTGCCGAAGGGCGTCGCGGGATTGTGGATGGCCGTGACGGTCGGGATCTTCTCCTTCAACGGGATCGAGGTCATCGCCGTGACTGCCGGTGAGACGAAGAATCCCGAGGTGGCCATCCCCGCCGCGCTGCGCACCATGGTGTGGCGGCTGTTTCTCTTCTACCTGCTGGCGGTCGCGGTCATCGTGACGGTCGTGCCGTGGACGGCGACCGGCGTGAAAGTAGTCGCGCAAAGTCCCTTCGTCACCGTCTTTCAGCACTCGGGTGTCAGGGACGCGGCGGGCATCATGAATTTCGTGGTGATCAGCGCAGCGCTATCGAGCATGAATACCGATGTCTATCTGTGCTCGCGCATGCTGTTCTCGCTCTCGCGAGGAGGATACGCGCCGCGATCGCTAGGGAGCTTGAGCAAGCGGGGCAGTCCCGTGGCGGCGATCCTGGTCTCGGGCGTCTTCGTGCTCATCTCTGCCGCGGCGTCCTACCTCACGCCCTATGCCTACGCCGATCTTTTCGGGGTGGCGCTGTTCGCGGCGATTCTGGTGTGGCTCTTCGTCTTCGCCAGCCACTTGAGCTTTCGCCGTCGGCACGATGCGGCCATGCTGCCGGTACGCATGCCATTTTTCCCCTGGATGCAGTACGCCGGCATTGTGATGCTGGTGGGGGTTCTCATCACCATGGGCCTCGATCCGACCTTCGATGTGTCATGGCTCTACGGGGTGCCGTGGGTGGCGGTCATCTCCGTGGCTTACTTCGTGCGGCGGGCACGGCTGCGAGCCGCCGATCGTCGGGTTGGACACGGGGCGACAACGCCGCAGGGTTGAAGATGACGATCGACTTCGAAGCGCTGCGGCGCAGATTTCCGCTGCTCGAGCGCAAGACTTATCTCAACAGCGGCTCGTACTGTGCGCTGGCGGACACCGTGCGCGAGGCGTTCGATGCCTACATGGACGATCGACTGGCGGTTGGCGCGGACTGGGACGTCTGGGTGATGAAGAACGAGGCGGTCAGGGCCGCGATGGCGCAGGTGCTGCGCGTCACGCCGGACGAGATTGCCATCACCGCATCCGCCTCGGCGGGCATCAACGCACTCGCCAGCGCGTTGGATTTCAGCGGGCCCCGCAACAAGGTCGTCGTCAGTGACTTCGAGTTTCCCACCAACGCGCAGATCTGGCATGCCCAGGAGCGGCGCGGCGCCCAGGTGGTGCATGTGCCGGTTGCGCCCGACGGCTATATTCCGCTCGAGAATTTCGCCCGGTTGATCGACGAGCGTACGCGGCTCGTTGCGGTGACGCAGGTTTGCTACCGCAACGGCGCGCGGCTCGACATCGCCGGTATCGCGCGCCTGGCGCGCGAGCGCGGCGCGCGCATGATGGTCGACTGCTACCAGGCGATCGGAGCGATGACGGTCGATGCACGGGCGCTGGGAGTCGATTTCGCGGTCGGCGGGATGCTCAAGTACCTGCTCGGCACCGCCGGGATCGGTTTCCTCTACGTGCGCTCGGACCTGATCCCCGAGCTGGCGCCGAGCAACTCCGGCTGGTTCGCGCAGCAGGACATCATGGCGATGGACATCACGGCGAACCGGCCGTCGCAGAGCGCGCGGCGCTTCGAGGCCGGCACACCGCCGGTCGTCAACTGTTATGCCGCGGAGGCGGGATTGAAGATCATTCTGGAGACGGGGACCGATGCGATCGAGACGCGGGTGCGGGCGCTGACGCGGCGGTGCCTGGAAGGGCTGGCCGCCATCGGCTGGCCGGCCGTGACACCAGCGGACGATGCGCGCCGCGGACCCATGGTAGCCGTGCCGGCGCGAGATGCGGCTGGACTCGTCGCCCGGCTGCTGCAGCAGGACATCGTGACCTCGTTCAGGGAGAGCAATATCCGCGCCACCATCCACTTCTACAACTCCGCCGCGGACGTCGATCGGTTCGTCGCGGCCATGGACGCCCATCGCGGGCAATTCGGCCCGCGGACCTGAGGCTGCAATGAGCACGCACGAATTTCCCGTCGAGATATTGCGGCGACAGTTCCCGGCCCTGCGCTCCGCCGGCGACAGCGTGTTTTTTGACAATGCCGCCGGCGCGCAAGTGCCGGATGGAGTGCTCCAGGCGGTCACGCGCCATCTCATCGAGCACAACGTGCAGCGCGGCGGGCGTTATCCCCGCAGTCTGGCCGTCGATGCCATGATCGCGCGGGCGCGGTCGCATGTGGCCGCATTCGTCAACGCTCGCCGGCCGGAGGAGATCGCCTTCGGGATGAATGCGACGTCCTTCATTCGGATGGTGAGTCTTGCGGTCGCGCAGATGCTTGGCGAGCGGGACGAGATCATCGTCACCGACCTCGATCATGAGGCGAATATCGCCACTTGGCTCGCCCTCGAGCGCATGGGCGCCAAGGTGCGCTGGTGGCCCATGCGGGCCGATGGGCGCCTGCATCCGCAGGATCTGCGCCCCGTGCTCGGTCCCCGCACCCGGCTGGTCGCCTGCGCTCTGACTTCCAACGCCATCGGCAGTATCGTCGATGTGCGCGCGGCCGCGGATTTGGCGCATGCGGCAGGGGCGGAGATCTTCATCGATGCCGTGCACTACGGTCCGCACGGGATCATCGATGTCCAGGCTCTCGACTGTGACTACCTCGTTTGCTCGGGCTACAAGATATTCTCGCCGCACATGGGTTTCCTCTGGGGGCGCCACGAGGCGCTGGTCAGGTTGCCCAGCTTTCGCGAGGATTTCATACCCGATGAGCCGCCGGGCAAGCTCGAGGCGGGGACCTTCATCTACGAGAACGTGGCCGGCATGGCCGCCGCCATCGATTACCTTGCGCAGGTGGGGCGCGCCGTGACGGGCCGCAGCGGCCCGGCGGACGAGCAATCGTTGGGCGAAGACTGCCGCGCGGCCATGGCCGCGATTCGCGAGTACGAGCAGGGCCTGTCGCGTGCGTTGTTGGCGACGTTGCGGGAGTGCGGCGCGCAGATATACGGCTTGCCGGGAGACGAGACGGTGCGCGAGCGCGTGCCGACTGTCTGTTTCAATATCCCCGGGATCGCGCCCGCGGCGGTGACGCAAGCCGCGGCGGCGGCCGGCATCGCGGTCCGGGATGGACACATGTACTCGCCGCGCCTCATGCGCCGCCTCGGCTTGGCCGTGGAAAGCGGCGCCGTGCGGGCATCCTTGGTGCATTACAACACCATCGAGGAAGTGAAGCAGTTTGGGGCCGTGCTCGCGCGGCCGCCCGCAGCTACGAGGTCCGCTCCGGCCCGCTAGCGGGCGCTATACTGCGCTCCCGCTGAAGGAGCGCCACATGACTCGAGCTGAATTCACCGTTCTCGGGGCCGGGGCCATAGGCTCGATCCTGGCCGCGCATCTGGCGCGGGCCGGGCATTCCGTAGTGGTACTGGCGCGCGGCGAGCGGGCGCGCGCGGTGGCGCAGGACGGCCTGTGCATCAAGGGACTCAGCGATTTTTCGGTGCCGGTCCAGGTGATCACCGACCCCTCCCAGCTCCACGCGACCGACACCCTGATTGTCGCGACCAAGACACCCGGCACCGAAGCCGCGCTCGCGCGGCTGCGACATGTGCGGGTCGCGGCGGCGCTCTCCATTCAAAATGGCGTCCACAAGGACGAGCTGTTGGCGCAAGCCTTCGGCGCTGCCCGGGTGCTGGGTGCTCTTGCGGATACGAGTGGCGAATTGCTGCCGTCGGGTGAGGTGCTGTTCACGCGCAACGTGAATCTGCCGCTGGGGGAGCTGGTTGGCGGCATCAGCGAGCGGGCAGGGCGTATTGCGGGGATGATCGACGGCGCCGGTGTTCGATCGAGCGCCGTCGCCAACATTCTGTCCATGGAGTGGAGCAAGTTCACGGTCTGGCTCGGCCTGGTGTGCATGGCCGTGACGACGCGGAGCCCCAGCTGGCGTTATCTCAGTGACCCGGATTGCGCGCACGTGCTGGTGCGGCTCGTTCGCGAGGTCGCGCAAGTGGCGCAAGCGAAAGGAATCGAATTGGCGGACAACGCGGCGTCCCTCCCACTGGGGGCGCTCATTCACGGGTCGGAGAAGGACGCCGTCGAGGCGATCCTGAGGGTTGGCGACAACATGCGCTCGCGAGCGCCCGATCACCGGATGTCAGCGCTTCAGGATCTGGAGGCCGGCCGGCCGCTCGAGATCGAGGAGACTTTCGGCCACGCCACGCAACAGGCGAAGCAGCTCGCGCTACCCATTCCTTTGCTGGACGCGTTCTATCATCTCGTCGCCGGCATCGATCATGCCAGGCGCGATCCGTCTCGCGGCGAACTAGGTTCCTGAGCGCTTGCCGAAGATCGCGTGATAGATCACGAGCACGACGACCGCCCCGACGACCGCCACCAGCAGACTGTAGAGATTGAGGCCGGTGACCCCGGTCGCGCCGAACATGTTGAATAACCAGCCGCCGACGACGGCGCCGATGACTCCGAGCAGGATGTCGCGCAGCAGGCCATCACCGCGTTTGTTGACGATCTTGCTGCCCACGAAGCCGGCAATGAGGCCGAGGATAATCCACGCTAAGAATGACATGATAGTCTCCGGCATACCCTGAGTGGTGGGTAAGCGGGATCATACGCGCTGTCGGGCAGCGGCGTCACCCGGCCGGGTCGCCACTCGCTCTCGCGGCTTCGTCCGGCGGGGACCCCTCGTTTGAAGGAGCGGCCGGGTCCGGTGGGGCGGTCCCGTTGGGCGCGGCGGCCTCGTTTGATGGCGTGGCGCCTGTGGGCGGAGCACCACCCTCGTTTGGTGGGACGGCATCCTCCGGCGCGCTGTTCGCGGCTGGGGGAGCGCTCGGCACAGTGTGCACGCTACCCGCTGGCAGCGTTGAAAGCTCCTCGTGCCGGGTTTGCACCATCACGGTGTTCTCGAGCACCAGGGCGACGCCATCGGCGAGCACCTGGATACTCTTCGTGGAATTGCGCGGGATGGGAACCCGCACCGTCAGACAGTAGTTGACGATGGCAGCCGCGATCATGGGCAGTGAATAGCGACGCTCCGTGACGTCACCGCCTTCCGGCCGGTGAATCGACAGAATCACCCCGCCGTTGCCGTCACCCGAGTTGTCGATGCTGGCCCCGACTACAGTGGCCTTGGGCGGCCAGTGCCCCTGCTTGTTTTCCAGCTCGATGAGGGCATCCACCAGGGTATCGAGCGGAAACTGCAGGCGCCGGTTCTCGTGAATTAGTGTGTTCGCCACGGAGTTCGCTCTCGACTGCGCAAGCTACCATATCTGCGAGCCCGCCGCGCGGACGAGCTCCCGCCCCGGTTGTTTGAGGCTCGCCTGGCCGGCTGATCTCGCTGCCGGCAAAAAGCGAGTTCACAAGCCGGCACCCGCAAGATACGCTGCAATCATGAATGTGAGCGTTGCTACGCGTCATACTTGAGGGAACGCGGATATGGGACTTACGGCTGGGCGGCGCCAGGCGGCGGTGGTCTTCATAGCGATCACGGTGGTGATCGACGTACTGGGTTTCGGTGTCATCATCCCGGTGCTGCCGCGACTGGTGCAGCAATTCATGGGTGGCGACCCGGCTCGTGGCGCGGCGATGTACGGGGTCTTCGGCACCGTCTGGCTGAGGGAGAGTCCATGAAACCCTACATAGTCTGCCACATGGTGGCCAGCATCGATGGCCGCATCCTCCACGGCCGATGGCGTCCGCGGACCGGCGAAGGGGGAGACCTCTTCGAGCGTTTGCACAGCAAACTGGGCGGGGACGCCTGGGTGGTGGGGCGGGTGACCGGACAGGAATTCGCGAAAGCGAAGGCCTACGATGCGTACACGGACCGCAGTTACGGCCGGGAGCCCTGGCTCGCGCGCCGCGACGCGGCGGCATACGGAGTTGTGTTGGACGCGCACGGCAGGATTGCCTGGGGCAGAGCCGACATCGGCGGTGACCCGATCGTCGTCGTACTCGCCGAGCAGGTTTCTGACGCGCATCTTGCGGGACTGCGCCAGGACGGTGTCTCCTACTTCTTCGCCGGCCAGCGCGAGCTGGATCTCGCCGCCGCCGTCGAGTTCCTCAATCGCGAGCTCGGCGTTAAGCGACTGCTGGTCGAGGGCGGCGGCGGCAACAACGGCGCCTTCCTGCGTGCCGGCCTCATCGACGAGATCAGCCTCGCCGTAGTGCCCGCGGTGGACGGAGCGAAGGGCGCGCCGAGCGTTTTCGACTCGACCGATCGGGAAACCGGGCTACGCGCCCCGATTGCGCAGATGTCGCTCGCAAGCTGCGAGGTTCTGGATGGCGGCGCTGTCTGGCTCCGCTATCGACTCCACAACGAGGGCAAGTCGGCCCGGAGCGAGGCGTCATGACTGCGGTCATCGTCTGCCTGGACGGCGCCGTCACCTGGGAGGCGTGCGGCCCGGCGCCTGATCGAATTTTGCAGGGCCAGCCTGTGCATCGCGCGTGCAATGCCTTCACCGATGCAAGCGCTCAGTTCTTCTGCGGGCGCTGGTCCTCCAGCCCGGGAAAATGGCGCGTCCGTTATACCGAGAGCGAGCTCTGCATCCTCACCGCAGGCCGTGTCACCATCGAGAGCGTCGCGGGCGAGCGCCAGTCATTCCAGACGGGCGATGCATTCGTGGTCCCAGCGGGATTCGAGGGTACCTGGACCGTGCACGAGGATTGCACCAAGCTCTACGCGATCTTCGAGCCCCGAGCCTGAGCGGGCGCACTCAGGTCTGCGGCCCGCGCCGCGCGGCCTGCTGCACTAGCGCCTCCGCCGCGTTGGCTTCCAGAACCCAGCTAGCCGCCGCATCCACGGTGTATTCGTCCTCGAACCAGAGAAACCCGAAGTTGGTGATGCACTCCGGGAAGTCCGGCTTGATGACGATGTAGCCGGGGATCATGCCGCCGGGGATGAACGTGTTGTCGGCGCGGTTGTTGCCGTAAGCCTGTAGCTTCGAGGACGTGCCGATCCCGGAGATATATGACACGCTGGAGACCGGGTGCGTGCCGAGCAGGTAATTGGCGGCCCGCAGCGTGTATTCGGGGCCGACGATGTTGGGAAACGCCTCGTGCAGGAAGTACATCTGCGCGCCGAACTCCGCCACCTCGGCCGAGCCGCCCCAGGCGCCCAGCGTGGGGGGCACGCCGAACGGCGTCGTCGCCAGATAAGCATTCAAGCGCGGGACGAAGGCCTTGACCGTCGCCTCGAGTCGGGTGCGGTGATCCGCGTCGAGATAGGGGAGGGCGCGCACCGCCTCCCAGCCGCCGTGAGCGATCTGCTCGGGTGTCGACGGAAACAACTTCTCGAGCCGGGCCTTGTAGGGCTGCGCGCCGTGGGTCGCAATCGTCAGCTCCACCGCGGCGGACCACTCCGGCGAGCCGAGGCCGAACTCCCGGAATCCCCGCTCACCTTCGCTGTGGGCCGGGACAGACCCATACCGGCCATGTGTCTGTGCCTCATTCCAGAGCTTGATGGCCGCATCCAGGCATTGCTTCGCCAGCGGATCGTTCCAGCCGCTCAAGGTGCGGGAAGCGGCCGCCAGCGCCGCCGCGGCGCCGTACTCCATGCTGGGGGAGGTCATGGTCCAGGCCCAGCGCGGATCGGGATTGTTGGAGTAGACCCCGGTTTGCGACGCGCCATCGCCGAGGTACGTATACCACCTCAGGTAGGGCGATTGGATACCCATGAAAGGATGTCCGACCGCGCGAATCTGCCCCAATGTTTGCAGGACTCCGTGCTCAACTTGCTGGACGACATCCGGAACGCCGTCCGGCCGATGCATCTCGACTGAGCGGGCCCTCTCGTTGACGGACAACTCGTCCCACTTCATATGGAAGGTCTCATACGCCAGCGAGAGGTTCAGGATGGCGCCGTATTGGCCGAAGGCATCATTGTCGAAATCCCCCGCATCGAACCAGCCGCCGACGTTCAGGCCGGGGATGTGCTGTCCGGGTTTGTAGGGAGATTCGGTGCTGGGTCCCATCCAATAGCCGTCGAAGTGAGTCAGGTTCGGCGGCGCCTGCAGAGCATCGGTCATATGCGCGACGCCGTGCCACACACGATAGGCATCGCGCACCGACACGTGATCCATTTGAACCGCCAGGAAGCCATCGAGCGTTGGTTGCCACGTCCTGCCGTAAACGTCCGGCGCGATGGGGAACACGTCAGTGCGCCGGCCCGCATATTCGATCACATACAATCCGGGCTCTTTGACCGGCGAGAAATCGAAGCTGGCATAGTCGTAGCGCAGCCATGGCTTGGGGCGGGAAAGGGGACCTTCGAACACCTTGCGGTAACCGCCGTCATCCGCGAGCCGCAGCACCGCCGCGGTCCGGGGGGCCGCGAATCTGGTGTCGAGCTCCATCACCGCGACTTTCGGGAAGTCGGCGGCATACCCGGCCTGGCTGTGCGCAATCATCGGCGGCCGCGTCCAGTGGGGAACGTAGCTCGGAGCGATGTGCCAGACCACGGCGCCCACCGTCTTACCGGCCGGAATCAGGGTTCGTAGTACATACCAGCCGTTCTGCGCCTCGTTGCGTCCGTCGTACAGCAGGAGCGGCCCGGTGTCCGAGGTCACGCTGATGCGGTTGAGCGGATCGTCCACCGCCAGCGTCATGCGGCTGCCGGTCGCGAATGGCAGCGGCTGGGTGTAGCCCTTGGCTTTGTGCCATTGCTCCACATACCAGAGATTCCTGGGATCCCCGGGGTTGGGGGGGGCCACGGTCATCTGACTCTCGGGGCTGCGCGGGAACACGTCGAACGTTTTGTCATCTACCGCGTACGCCTTGTCCATGTATAGAGAAGGCAGCAGCTCCAGATTGAAACCGGCCCGGCCGACGAGCGCAGGCGGCAGCGGCTTGTCGAGGTTCACACTGACCCGCACTCCGCCGGGCTCGGCCGCGACCACGACGTGATAATAAAAGTGGTACTCGGGATAGGACGCGGACGCGGTGAGGCGAGCATGCTCCTTGTCAGCCTGACGGCTGATGAGATGGGGAATCGGATCCCATTGCTCGGGCGTGGGCAAGAGACGCACGCTGCCGTTGGTGGCGACACGATTGCCGTGCAGGATGATCTGCAGGGCCGCATTCTTCTGATCGAAGAAGATGGGGCTGTAGTTGTCGTCGTACAGCATCACGCTGACGCCCGGCGCATCGAGGTAGCCGCTGTCCGTCATCTTCATCGTGAGGCCGGCACCGAAGGCGGCGTTGCCTTGAAATGGCGCGATGAGCAGAGCCATCAGCAGGAGGATTCGCGGTCGAGCGTGCATGCAGCGACTCCGGTGGTAAGCGTTGCAGAATGACTGGTATCGCTACCATTATACTGCACGAGCCGCCGCGGAGAAGTTTCAGGGCATCTGCGCTATTCTCCCGCCCGAGACAACCCGGGAGCCATGAGCATGAAGTCCCAGATCAAAGGCACCACGATGCCCGTACTCGAGATCGGCCTGGAGCCGAGCGATCGTATCGTCGCCGAACCAGGCGAGTTCTCCTGGATGACGGATGGTGTGCAGATGCGGACCACGGCCTACACGGCTGGGTCGCGCGGCGTGTGGGGCGCGATCGGGCGCGCTTTCTCCGGTGGCGGGCTCTTCATGACCGAGTACTCGGCGCCCGCGGGGCGTGGGGTGATCGCCTTCGCCGCCAAGGTCCCCGGGGCGATCATGCAGGTCGACGTGCCGGCCGGGCACTCCTATCTCATTCATCGCCACGGCTTTCTCTGCGGCACGGAGGGACTGCAGCTCGCGACCGGCTTTCAGCGCTCTCTCGGTGCCGGCATCTTTGGCGGCGACGGCTTCCTGTTGCAGCGTCTGACGGGCCCCTGCACCGCCTGGATCGAGCTCGGTGGGGAGGTCGTGACTTACGACCTCGCTGCCGGTGAGACGCTGCAGGTGCATCCCGGACACATCGGGATGTTCCAGGACAGCGTGAACTTCGACATCACCTTCCTGCGCGGCTTTGCCAATGTGCTCTTCGGGGGCGATGGCCTCTTCGTGGCGCGACTGACCGGACCCGGTAAGGTCTGGCTGCAGAGCCTGACGGTGCCGAATCTCGCCCACGCGCTCGCGCCCTATCTGGGCGGTGAGGGGAGGCAGAACGTGCAGAGCGGTGTCGCCGGCGGAATCGCCGGCGCCGTGTTGCGCGATATGTTTGGCGGCAACCGCTGAGACCGCAGCGGCAGCGCTGCTGCCGCACCGATCCTTCGTCGTCTGAGCCGGGTCTAAGTCACGCTCACCCGATTGCGTCCCGTGCGTTTGCTCTCATAGAGCGCGGCGTCGGCGGCTCTTATGAGGGTGCGGGGCGAGGCGTGTTGATCGCCACGATGGGGCGCAAACCCCGAAATGCCGAAGCTCGCCGTGATGTTGATCGCTCCGGCGGCGGTTGGACAAGGCGTGTGCCTGATGCGGTCGCACAGGCGCTGCGCCACGAGGTGGGCTTTGGGGATGGCGACTTCGGGCAGGACGATCGCGAATTCCTCGCCGCCGATGCGCGCCACCCAGTCCTCTCCCAAGCGCAATCCGTGCGTGAGGCGCGCCGCGAACTCGCGCAGCACTTCGTCGCCTATTTCATGACCGTGGGTGTCGTTGACGGTCTTGAAGTAGTCGATGTCGCATATGATCAGCGACAGCGACCGGCGCAGCCGCACCGCGCGCTCCACCTCGCGCGGGAACTCGTGCTCGAAGAAGCGGCGGCTGCCGCAACGGGTGAGCTCGTCGATGGTCGATAGGATGCGATTGTCCGTCAGCGCGAGCTGTAGTGCGGCCGAGAGACTCGCGATACGCCGGGCGGTCGTCAGGTGCGCCCAGAACTCCTCGCCGCCGGCCTCGGCTGGCATACAATCATTGGCGCCTCTGTGGAGCGCCTCGCGGCTGCCCACGGTGCCGTGAACGTCGACATAGACCACGTGTGTCGCCGAGCCCGCATGGAGCTGGCGCATCGCCTGCACGAGCTCCAGCCGGTCGGTGAAAAGCAGCGCATGGGTGCGCGCTTCGAGACTCGCGAGCGCCTCCGCCGTCGAGCCGACAGGCTCGACTTCGATGTTGGCATTCAGCAGCCACTTCACGAAGCGCTCGCGCACGTCCGGCGATTCGAGCACCAGCAGGGCGATTGGAACCGGCGGATGTCGTCGCAGCACGTTCGACAGCACCGATCGGTCCTCGTCCCTAAGGGCCCGATCCAGGATCGCCTGACGCTCGATGAGATGGGTGGCGGTGCTGCTCGCGTCGGCATCCGCCTCGGTCTTGCGGCGGTCGGGGCGTTGCTCGTGCGTCGCCTTCTTGCGCTCATCGAGTACCGAGCAGACGACACCCGCGAGCCGCTCGAGATCCTGCTTCGCGACTAATCCCGCGGCGCCGCGTTCCCTCGCCTCCTGCGCCGCGGGGGCATCGGGACTTCCGGTCACGAAGATGAAGGGCGTGCCGGGAGATTGCGCCTGCGCGATGGCGAGCGCCGACAGGCCGTCAAAGCCCGGCACGTTCGAATCGGAGAGAATCACGTCGGGAGCCCGCCCGAGCGCCTGGCGAAACTCGACCTCGCTCTCCACGCGCTCGAACGAGCAGTCGATGCCGGCGTGCTTGAGTATTCGGTAGGACGACTCCGCCGCCGCCGCATCGTCCTCCAGAACCAGCATGCGAATCATTTCAATCCCATGGCCGCACGGGGTGAGTAACGTTGGCGCAAGCTCGCCGTGCACCGGCCACCCGGCAATAATATGTAAAATCACTCACCAGGGGCAATCGGGAGAGATCAGAGAGGCTGAGGCGCGCGCTTGCGGAGCAGCGCTCGGATAATGCCGAGAATTGCATCGGTGCCGGCAGTTTTTGCAATGCTGCAGTCATACGGCTTCGGTCCCCCGTCCGGCAAGTCCCTCCCGGTATAGAGGACAATAGGAATATCGGCGGTCTGATCACGGTCGCGCAGCTCCCGGCAGAGCGCGAGTCCGCTCATTCGCGGCATCTCGCAGTCCGTGATGATCAGATCCGGCCGCCGTTTCGCGACGCTCTTCAGAGCCTCCTGCGCACTGCGTGCCGCGGCAACCTCGAACCCCAGGACCGAGAGCAGGAGCTGCAAGGCGGCAAGGCAATCGGCGTTGTCATCTACCACGAGAATCAAGGCTGCTGGGCCGCCTGTGAGGGCGGAATCGTAGGGCTTCCCATCGAAGTCCATCACCGTGCCTCCCGGCCGCGGCACTGACGCTCTAGGCGCACGCCAAGCCGCGCCCGGACTCGACCCTGCATTAACCATGCCGCGAGCGCTGTCGCAAAACGGATAACTCCACGGATAACTCCGCCGTCCGGGTTGCCATTCCGACAGTCATCATGCTATGAATGAGCTCATGCCCGAGTCTCGCTGCAACCGCCGTACGTACTATCGATTTTATTGGCCGTGTACGCAGGCGGTTGGCGGGCTGTTGTCCACGATGTAGTCGAGACGAGCAATCCGAAAGAACCGCCAGTCCCCTGGCGGTTTTTTTTTGGCCCGGGGACTGACAACCTGGAGCCGATCATGCATTCCCAGACCGACGACCTCCGCATCCGCGGAATGACCGAGCTCGCGACACCCGAGGAGGTGATCCGCGAGCTTGCGTGCAGCGATCGCGCCGCCGCCACCGTGAGCGGCGCCCGCCGGGCATTGCAACGGATCCTGCACGGCCGCGATGACCGGCTCGCCGTGGTGATCGGACCCTGCTCGATACACGACGTGCGTGCGGCGCGCGAATACGCGGAGCGTCTCTCACGCGAGCGTGCCCGATTCAGCGGCGATCTCGAGCTCGTCATGCGCGTCTACTTCGAGAAACCCCGGACGACCGTCGGCTGGAAGGGCCTCATCAACGATCCGGACCTCGATGGCAGCTTCCGCATCAATCAGGGTCTGAGGCTCGCACGCCGACTGCTGGTCGACATCAATGAGCTCGGCCTGCCGGCCGGGTGCGAGTTCCTGGACATCATCACGCCGCAGTACATCGCTGACCTCGTCGCCTGGGGCGCGGTCGGCGCGCGCACCACGGAGAGTCAGGTTCACCGTGAGCTGGCCTCGGGCCTCTCGTGTCCGATCGGGTTCAAGAATGGAACCGACGGCAACGTGCGGGTGGCCGTGGAGGCGGTACGGGCCGCCTCGCAGCCGCATCACTTCCTCGCGGTCACCAAACAAGGCCACAGCGCGATCGCGGCGACCTCCGGCAACGCGGATTGCCACGTGATCCTGCGGGGCGGTCGCGCCCCCAATTTCGATGTGGCGGGTGTCGAGGCGGCGTGCCGCGAGATGACGGCGGGAAGCATCGCCACTCGCCTGATGATCGATGCCAGCCATGGCAACAGCGGCAAGCGTCCGGAGCGGCAGCCGGTCGTGGTCGAGGCCATCGCCGAACAGATCGAAGCCGGCGACCGGCGGATTGGGGGTGTCATGATCGAGAGCAATCTGGTCGCGGGACGGCAGGACCTCACGCCCGGCCAGCCTTTGCTCTATGGCCAGAGTGTTACGGATGGCTGCATCGACTGGCCGACGTCAGTCAAACTGCTCGAGCGGCTCGCCACCGCCGTCGCGCGCGCGCGTGCCTCGCGATCGCCGCTGGAGTGTCAGGCACAAATCTGCTAATCAAGAGCTCGGCAACGAACGGGGGTAGCCATGTCGAAGTCGCGACGCCAGTTTCTAATGTCGTCCGCTGCATTGCTCGGCGCAGGCGCCGGTAGCGCGAAAAGTACCACCAAGCGTCCGGCATCCACGATTAGCCAACCCTCCATTTCACCGCCGGCATTCGGGACGGCGGCGGGCGTCGGGCCGGAAGTGACGGCAGGCACGTTTGCCGAGGCGGAAAAATTGATGCGGGTGCAGATGAGTGCCGCGGACCGTGCGCAGGCCGCATCGAACTGGCGCGATAGCATGGCTGCGGTCTACGAGCGGCGCACCGGCCCACGCAGAGTCGATCTCGAAGCCGGCCTGGCGCCGTATTCGCAGGGCAATCCGGTGCTGCCGGGACGCAGTCCGATGCGTGGGGCAGGCGAGTTCGCAGGCAGCGGGCGCAATCCCGGGCCGCTTCCGGCCAGCGACGCCGATATCGCCTTTGCGCCGCTTTGGAAACTGGCCTCGTGGGTCCAGTCGCGGCAACTGTCATCCGAGCGGCTGACGGCGCTTTATCTGCAACGCATCCAGACCTTCGACCCCCGCTTGAGGAGCGTGATCACCGTGACCCGTGACCTCGCCCTCGAGGAGGCGAGAAGGGCGGACCGGGAAATCGCAGCGGGCCGCTACCGGGGGCCGTTGCACGGCATTCCCTGGGGACCCAAGGACCTGCTGGACACCGCCGGCATCCCGACCACGTATGGCGCCGAGCCGTTCAAGAATCGTGTGCCGGCGACGGATGCAGCGGTCGTGCGGCGCCTGCATGCGGCAGGGGCTGTGCTCATAGCGAAGCTGAGCATGGGCGCGTTGGCTTCGAACGACGTCTGGTTTGGCGGCCAAACGATGAATCCGTGGCTCTTGGAGGAGGGATCGGGCGGCTCGAGCGCGGGCCCCGGTGCTGCGACGGCGGCCGGTCTCGTGGGCTTCGCGATCGGGAGCGAGACCGAAGGCAGCATCGTCGACCCGAGCACGCGCTGTGGCGTGTGCGGTCTGCGCCCTACTTTCGGACGGGTGCCTCGGACGGGAGCGATGACGTTGTGCTGGTCGCTCGACAAGCTCGGACCGATCGCGCGCAGCGTCGAGGACACGCTGCTGGTTCTCCGGGCGATCTCCGGTCCGGATCCTGGTGATCTCGGCAGCGTACCGAGCGTCCTCGATTTCAATGCCCGCGCCGACGTCAGAGGATTGCGCGTCGGGTATTTTCTGCACTGGCAGCACGAGGCGACGGATGTTGACCGGCACGCTCTGGAGCAGCTCAGATCGCTCGGACTGGAGCCGGTGGCGGTGGCGCTGCCCGACTGGCCCTACGACTCGCTGAACACCATCCTGTTCGCGGAGTCGGCCGCGGCCTTCGAGGAGCTGACGCTCAGCGGCCGGGTGGATCAACTGCGGATGCAGACCGCCGACGCATGGCCCAACACCTTCCGCCAGTCGCGCTTTCTGTCGGCCGTCGATTTCGTGCAGGCGGATCGCTTCCGGCGCGCGGTGGCGCAGGAGATGGACCGGCTGTTCTCGAAGGTCGACCTGCTGCTGGTGCCTTCGCTGCGCGACGAGATGCTGACGATCGGCAACTTCACCGGTTACCCGTCGTTGACCTTGCGAGCGGGTTTCATTCATGTGACGGAGGCCCGCAGCGACTGGGCCCCCGACCCGCGACAGCCGTTGCCGCACTTCGATCCGCCGCGTCGGGTACCGCACAGCGTCACCCTGGTGGGGCGCCTATTCGATGAGGGAACGCTGGGCCGCGTCGGGCTCGCACTGGAGCAGGCGCTTGGGGTGGAAAACGAGCGTCCGCCGGGATTCGCCTGATGCGCGGCGAGCGCGCGGGCCTACAAGGGCGGCAGCGCCAGTAAGACGGCTTTGCCCTTGATGGTCACGTAATGGGCGAGCGAAGCATCGAGGCCGACGGCCGTGCGAAGATCGCTGAAGGCGTTGGGTTGGTCACCGAGATCACCCAGGGCGACGCTACGGAGGTAATAGGCCCGGGCAAGATGGGGATCGAACTGGATCGCCTGGGCCTCGTCCTGCACGGCGCCCTGGTAGTTGCGTTGGTTGAGATGTACCTGGCCGCGCTCGCTCCACACCGCCGCATTTTTCGGTTGCAGCAGTATGGCCCTTGAATAATCCGCCAGCGCATGGCTGAAATCGCCCCGAGCGGTGCGCAGTCGCGCCCGCTCGAGTAGCGCGGGAACGAGAGTGGAGTCGATCCCCAGGGAGGTGTCGAAGTCCCGCAGGGCCGCCGCCTCATCGGACCGGGCCGCCGAGACGAGCCCGCGGTTGTAATACAGGTCGGCATTGCCGGGAGTCAACTGGATGGCCGAGCTGTAATCGGCGTACGCGGGCTGCAGACTGCCACGGGCGAAATACGCTTGCGCACGACTCGCGAGGACGAGGGAGCGCGCCTGGCTGTGGAGGAGGTCGTGATCCAGGGATTCCGTGCATGCCTGAATGACTCTGGGCGGCCCGGCGCCGGCGCCGGGATTGAGACACGCCGCGAGCACCGTACGCTTTTGCGATTGGAGATGACTCTCGCACGCCGTCAGCAACATCAATTCATTGGCGTCGATCCGCGGGTGCACGCCAACCTGGTTCCACTCGCATTTGATGAAATGATCCGGTGGCAGGTTGGCGGCCTGGGCCTCGGCCGCCATCCCCGCCAGCAGCAGGACCGAGAGTTGCCAGGAGAGCAGACGTCGCATGGCTCGAGTCCCCAGGTCATCGGAGCAGCGCTCGACGAGTGCAAAAGAGGCTACCACTCGAGTCCCGCAAGTCAAGTTTCTTGAACTCCTGTCAATCTGTCGCCAATATCCGGCCACGATAATTGCCGCGGCCGCCCTCAAATGTTGGACCGGAGAATCAGTGTCGCGCCGATGATGGGACGCACCAACCGCCACTGCCGCTATTTCCTGCGCGGCTTCTCGGCACGAATGCTCCTCTATACGGAGATGATCGCCGCCGCGGATCTGGTGCCCGGCGAGGGTGCCCGACTCCTCGAGTTCGACCCCGAGGAACACCCGGTCGCACTGCAGCTCGGCGGCTGCGATCCGCAGGAGCTGGCGGCGGCGGCGCAAAGGGGCGAGCAGGCGGGGTATGACGAGATCAATCTGAACTGCGGCTGCCCGAGCGACCGGGCCACGGGCGGGGTGTTCGGCGCTTACCTGATGCAGCAGCCCGAGGTCGTCGTGGCGTGTGTGGCCGCCATGCGTGCGGCCGTGCGCGTGCCGGTGACCGTCAAGATGCGGATCGGAGTCATCGCGGGCCGGGGCAGGGCGGCCATTGAGGCCAGCCGCCGCTTCGACGAAGCGGAGCAAGTGGCGCTTTGCCGGTTCGTGGGCAGGGTGCGCGATGCCGGCTGCGACGCAGTGATCATCCACGCGCGCAAAGCGGTGCTCGGGGGGCTCTCGGCGCAGGACAATCGGGAGATTCCACCGTTGCAGTACGGTGTCGTGAGCGAGGTGAAGAGGGCGTTTCCCGACTTACAGGTCGTGGTCAACGGCGGTCTGCGCGACCCGGACGCCATTCTTCTGGCGCTCGAGGGCCTGGATGGCATCATGCTCGGGCGCGAGGCCTATCACCGTCCCCTGGTCCTCGCGCGGCTCGATGCGCTCGTGTTCGGTGGCGAGCCCGAAACGCAGGATGCTGCTGCGCGCGCTCGGGCCATAGACCGTATGCAGCGTTATACCGAGCGCCAGCTGGCGCGTGGTGAAAGGCTGTCCGCTGTCGTCCGTCACTTGCAGGGTTTGTACGAGGGCGAGCCCGGCGCGGGCGAGTTCCGGCGCACGTTGAGCGAAGGTGCACGACGTCCGGGTGCGGGCGCGGAAGTGTTGGCGCAAGCCGCTGCGAGCGCCGAGGGCGCGTAGCCCAGGTTGGCCGGCAACACTCATGCGGGTACTTCTAGTCGAGGATTCGGCGCGACTGAATGCGGCGGTGGCCCGCGGACTGCGTGCGGCCGGCTTCTCGGTCGATTGCGCCGCCGACGGCGAGTCGGCGCTGGAGTTCGAGCACCGATACCCCTACGAGGTCATCGTGCTCGACCTGCTGTTGCCGACGCTTTCAGGATTCGAGGTGCTGCGCCGCCTGCGCGAGCGCGAAAGTCCGGCTCGCGTTCTGATCTTGAGCGCGCGCGATCAGGTAGGCGACCGGGTGTCATGCCTCAATCTCGGCGCCGACGATTATCTGGTCAAGCCCTTCGCGTTCGACGAACTGGTCGCACGAGTGCTCGCGCTGGCGCGCCGGCGCATCGGCGAGACGAGCCCGGTGCTGCGAGTGGGCGGGCTGGCGGTCGATACGGCGGCGCGACTTGTCCTGGTCGGCACTGAAGCGCTCGCCCTGGCACCGAAGGAATATGCGCTGCTCGAAACACTCGTTCGCTCTCGCGGCCGCTGCATGAGCCGTGCGGAGCTGTTCGAGCACCTGTACGACAGCCGGTCGGATTCTTCCGATCGGGTCATAGAAGTGATCGTCAGCACACTGCGTACCAAGCTCGCGCGCGCGGGCTGCAGTGATCTCATCGAGACTCGTCGTGGCTTCGGTTACTACGTGGCTTGAGGCCATTCGTGGCTCGCTGCAGTGGCGGCTGCTCGTGAGTCTATGTCTGGGCGTCGGTCTCAGCCTGGCGGCTTTTCTTTTCGCGCTCGACTCGATCATCGACCGCCAGGTCGCGCACACGCTGGACCAGCAACTGGCGGCTCGGGCCTCGGCCATCGTCGAGGATCTCGCGGCGCGACAGTTGAAGGCCTTCTCGCTCACGCGCTCTTCCGTTGCCGGCGGGCCGGTCTATTTCGAAGTCCTCGATCGATCGGGCCGGGTCATCGCCACCTCCGGCTTTCGCGGCGATCTGGCGCTGCCGTCTGCTTACGGAGTGGGACGGCCTTTCACCCTGACTCTTGCCAACGGACATCCGGCCCGAGCCGTCGCCAGCGTCCTGCCGTCTGCGCAAGCCGGATCTCGCGGCTCGGTCGTGGTGGTCGCGGAAGATCGAGCCAAGTCGGACGCGCTGAGCAACGCGGTCGACTTCATCATCTGGATCGGCTTTGCGATCATTCTCTTCATCTGTTCGGTTGTGGCGCTGGTCACCGTGCGCAGAAGTTTCCGGCCGCTCGAGTCGCTCGGGATCGCAGCCGCGCGCATTCCACTGCACGAGTCCCCCGAGACCCTGCCGCTTGCCGGCATGCCGCGCGAGATTCTGCCGCTCGGGGAACAGTTCAACCGGCTACTCGGGCGGCTGCGGGCCGCGCTCGATCGCGAGCGCGACTTCTCCGAAAATCTTGCGCACGAGCTCCGGACCCCGCTGGCCGAGATACGGGCGCTCAGCGAAACCGGCAGCAACGCCACCAGCCAGCAGGAAGTCAGCGCCAGTCTCCAAGAAGCCGGGGCGGCCGCCGTGCGGATGCAGTCCGTCACCGAATCCCTGCTGGCGCTCGCTCGCGCCGGCCGCCAGTCCGCGCTCGTGGAGCCGTTCGATCTGGCTCACACCGTCAGGCGCTGTCTGAGCGAGCGTACGCGCGGCCTGTCGGTGGCGCCTCCGATAGAAGACCGGCTGCCGCGCGAGCTGTGGACGATGGCCGACCCACGACTCGTGGAATTGCTCGTCGCCAACTTGCTGGGCAATGCCTTGCAGCATGGTGCCGGCGCGCCCATCGAGCTCGATTGGCTGGCGCACCACGACCGTGGGTTACTGCGGATCCGCAATGCCGCGCCTCATCTCACCGCGGCCGACCTCCCCGATCTCGGCAAGCGCTGGTGGCGGCGGACGAACGGACCCATCGACGGCTCCTCTTCGGGTTCGGGTCTCGGGCTCTCGATCGCTCTTTCGCTGTGTGAGGCGATGAATCTCGAGCTTTCCTTCGCGCTCGATGTCGAGCAGCGGCTGAGCGTGTTACTTGCCGGGTTGATTGGGCTGGGAGCCGCGACGCACGACCCGCCGCCTTAAGCATTTCCAAAGCTTCGTCCGCTAAGGTTTTCCGATGGTCATCCCGGCGCGGACGGCCGCATTCCTGATCCTGGCCTGCGCGAGCCTCGTCACTGGCTGCGTCCACTTTCAAGCGCAGCCTCTATCCCCTGAGGCGAGCATCGCAGGCTTCGAATCGCGCTCGCTCGAGGCGCCCGGGCTGCGGGCTTTTCTCGAGGCCAATCACCTCGCCGCACCGGCACCCGATGCCGTGTGGAGCCTCGAGACGCTGACGCTCACGGCGCTCTATTACCAGCCTGCGCTGGCCGAGGCCCGCGACCGGTTGCTTGCCGCGCAAGCCGCCAGACTCACCGCGAGTGAGCGACCGAACCCCTCGCTCGCCGTCACGCCCGGTTACGATGCCGGTGTACCCGGTGCGGTCCACCCTTGGATCGTACCGCTGTCGTTCGACTGGCCGATCGAGACGGCCGGCAAGCGCGATGACCGCCTCGCGGAGGCGCAGCATCTTGCGGCCGCAGCGCGCTGGGATCTGGTCGGCATGGTCTGGCGGGCGCGCAGTCAGCTGCGAGCCGCGCTCCTCGAGATCTATGCCGCGCGGCGCGCCGAATCGCTGTGCACGCAGGAAGAGTCGACGCGGCGGCAGGTCGTCCGCTTGCTGCAAGGCCAGCTCACGGCGGGGAATATCCCGAGTTACCAGGTGGCGCAGGCGCGCATCGCGCTGGATCGCGCGACGCTCGCCAAGCAGGCCGCCGCGGGTCGATTGCGGCAAGCGCGCATCGCGCTCGCTGGGGCGCTCGGAGTTCCGCTCGGTGCCCTCGACGGCACCCGATTCTCGGTCGTCGCTCTGCAGAATGTCCCGCTGGAGCTCACCCGCCCACAGGCGCGGCAACGGGCGCTGCTCGAGCGGGCGGATGTCCTGGCCGCTCTCGAGCGTTACGCGGCCACCCAGTCGGCTCTGCAACTGCAGATCGCGCGCCAGTGGCCGGACATTCATCTCGGACCCGGGTTCGAGTGGAACTCGCAGCTCGCCGGCGACCGGGAATGGGAGCTCGGCCTCTCGCTGCCCCTGCCCGTGCGCAACCGCAACCAGGGTCCGATCGCCGAGGCCAAGGCACAACGCGCACTCGCCGCCGCTCACTTCCTGACAGTGCAGGCCGCCGCTGTCACCGAGATCGATGGTTCGCTCGCCGCTTACGAGTCGGCCCGTGCGCAGCTCAAAATGGCTGACTCACTGCTGCGCAGCCTGGCGCACCAGCTGAGCTCCACCCAGGCGCAGCTTGCCGTCGGCGAGCTGCAGGCGATCGACCTGGCGAGCGCCCGCTTGGCTTACGAGGACGGCGTGCAGAGCCGCCTCGAGGCGTTACTGCACGTGCAGCACGCGCTGGGGCAACTCGAGGATGCGATGCAGAGCCCACTCACCCTGACCCCCGCCACGATGCATGCCTTTCGGCACGCAATCAACATCGCGGCCACCAACCCCTGAAGGTCGCATGACGCCGCTCAAGTATCTGTTGCTACCGGCCTACGCCGCGTTGTTACTGTCCGCTCCACTGCACGCAGCCGACGACAGGGCCGACGGGCCGGCTGCGGCTGGCCCGAGCACCCCGCCGACGCTCACTGCCGCGCAGCAGCGCGCGGTCGGTATCGTCATCGCCGCAGCGCAAACCATGAATCTGCCGCAGCGCAGCGCCGCCTTCGGCCGGGTGCTCGATCCGTCGCAACTGGTCGCCGATGCCGGCCGGCTCGACTCCGCGCGGGCCGCAGCCCAGATGGCTGGGGCGGAGACGGCGCGTCTCGAGGGACTGTTTCGAGGCGCCAACACGTCGTTGAAGGCGTTGCAGGCGGCCGAGGCCGCAGAAATCGAAGCGCAGGTCCGCGTACGGGTGGCGCAGGCCGAGTTCCTGCAGCGCTGGGGACCGCTGGCGCAGCTCGCCGCGGCGCAGCGCGCCCAGCTGATCGAGCAGCTCGCCGCCGGCCGTCAACTCCTGCTGCGCGCCGATTTGCCGGGTCGGCACAGCCTGGGCACGATGCCAAAGGTGGCGCTGGTCGATGTCGACGGCATCAAGGTGCCGGCACGTGTGCTCGGCGCGTTGCCGCAGGCGGCGCCCCAGATGCAGGGCACCGGCCTGCTGTTGCAGATGCCGGATCCCCCTGCCGGCCTCGGAGTGAACGCGCGGCTGCCAGTGACCCTGGAGGGCAAAGACCATGAGGGATACGTGGTGCCGGATGCAGCTCTACTCTACGGGGAGCAGGGCGCCTACGTTTATCACGTGCTACCCGACAAAACGAAGGATGGCGATACGCGGTTCGCGCCGCTTCCGGTGACCCTGCTGCAGCCGGTCGCCGGCGGCTGGCTGCTGACCGGGCTGCATCCGGGTGACCGCATTGTCATGGGCGGCGCCGGCGTGCTCTGGTCGCTCCAGGGGCTGGGCAACATCTCAGACGACGATACCGACTGATGCTCAGCGCCATCGTCCGCGCTTCCCTGGCGCACCCGCGCATCGTCACTGCGCTGTCGATACTGATCGCCCTCGTGAGTTTCGGCGCGCTGCTCAACGCGAGCTTCGACGTATTCCCCGACTTCGCACCGCCGCATGTGCTGGTGCAAACCGAGGCGCCTGGGCTCGATGCGCAGCAGGTCGAGGCTCTGGTGACACGGCCTCTGGAAGGGCTGCTGGCGGGCACCCAGGACGTCGCCACGGTGCGCTCGACGTCAAGCCAGGGTCTGTCCGCAATCCAGGTGGTGTTCGAGACCCGCGGCGATCCCTACCGGCAGCGCCAGGTGGTGACCGAGCGGCTGGCGGACACTGCTGGCATCCTGCCTGTCGGGGTAGGCCCGCCGCTGCTGTCGCCGCTGTCGTCTTCGATGGAGTATCTGGTGCACTTCGGCTTCACCAGCGACCGGCTGACACCGGTGCAACTGCGTGGGCTCGTGCGCTGGGTGGTCGAGCCGCAGATCCTCGCGGTGCCGGGGGTTGCGCAGGTGCAGCTGTTTGGCGGCGCCGAGCGTGAGCGCCAGGTGATGGTCGATCCGCAGAAGCTGATCGACGACGGGTTGACCTTGGATGATGTGTTCAGCGCCACCCGGCGTGCGACCGAGCTGATGGGCGGCGGCTACATCGAGACACCCTCGCAGCGCATCGTGTTGCATGCGCAGGCGCCTGGCGCGACGCCCGCGGCGCTGTCGCAGTCGGTGCTCACCATGCGCGAGGGCCTGCCGATCCGGCTCGGCGATGTCGCTACCGTGCGCGATGCCATGGCACCCCGCTTTGGCGATGCGATCATCGGCGATCAAACCGGAATCCTGGTCGAGACCTCGACGCAGTACGGCGCCAACATGCTGACGGTCACCCGCGCGCTCGAACAGCGGCTCAACCAGCTGGCGCCGGCGCTGAAGAAGGCGGGCGTCATTTATCACCCGTCGCTGCTGCGTCCGGCGAGCTTCATCGAGACCGCGCTGATCAGGTTGCGTGCGTCCCTGTTGATCGGCGCCGTGCTGGTGGTGCTGCTGTTGCTCGTGACCTTGCGCGACTGGCGCGGCGCGCTGATCTCGTTCTCCTCGATACCGGTGTCGCTGCTCGCGACGGTGTGGATTCTGGAAATGTTCGGCCTGTCGCTGAACACCATGACCATCGGCGGACTCGTAGTGGCGCTCGGTGTGGTGGTTGACGATGCGGTGATCGATGTCGAGAACATCACGCGCAGGCGTCGCAATGCCGGCGCCGCAGGCGTGGAACTCGATAGCCGTGAGCTGTTCGTCGCCGCGTCGCTGGAAGTCCGGCTGCCAGTGTTCTACGCAACTACTGCTGTGGCCGTGGCGTTGCTGCCGATCTTCATGCTCACTGGCATCCAGGGCACGTTCTTCCGGCCGCTGTCGCTGGCGTTTCTGCTCGCCGTTGGCATCTCGTTGCTGGTGGCGATGAGTGCGACGCCGGCGTTGTGCGCGGTGCTAATGCGTAAGCACAAGCCGCCTGACGAGGCGCGCTTCCTACTTGCCTGCAAGCGCTTCCAGCGGCGCACGATCGAACGGCTCTACGGCCATCCGCGCGCGGTGCTCGCGTTGCTGCTCGGCACGGGGCTCCTCGGCGCGCTGCTGCTGCCGTTATTCGGCCAGCGGCTGCTGCCGGATTTCCGCGAGAACTATCTAATCGCCCATGCGACGCTGCGTCCCGGTGTCTCGCTGCGCGAGACCACTCGCCTCGGCGAGCAGATCTCGAAGCGGTTGGTGGCGGTCCCCGGAATCGCGAGCGTCGCCGAGCAGATCGGCCGCGCCGTGAACGGCCAGGATCCGGACGCGCCGAACGAGAGCGAGTTCGATATCCACATCAACCCGGTTGGGGGCTATACGGCAACCCAGATCGCGGCCCGGATCCACAAGGTGTTCGAGGACTTTCCGAACCAGATCACCGAGATTTACTCGGTGCTCGCCGAGCGCATCGGTGAGACGCTGTCCGGCGAGTCCGCGCCGTTCTTCGTCAGTGTGTTCGGCAACGACCTGGATACCGATGACGCGGTGGCCGCCCGCATCGCGGCGGTGCTGCAGAAGCTGCCGAACGCCGGCGAAGTGCGCCTCGAGGTTCCGCCGCGCCAGCCGGAGCTGCAAGTGGAGCTGTTGCCGGAACGGCTCGCGCTGTACGGACTGGAGCCGATCGATGTTCTGCAGACGATCAACGCGGCTTACCAGGGCAGCATCGTCGGGCAGCTCGCGCAGTCCGATCGCAGCATCCCGGTGGCGGTGCGCATCGCTGGCGCCGGCGCATCGCCACAAGCGGTAGGCGAGCTGTTGCTGCGGGGTTCGGACGGCGCGGTCGTACCGCTGTCGGCCGTCGCGACTCTCAAGGTGGTCTCGGCCCGCGGGCTGATCGAGCACGAGGATGGGCTGCGTCGCCAGGTGGTGACCGCGAATCCCACCACATCGGACCAAACGGGGTTTGCCGAAGCCGCGCGGCGGGCGATCGCCACGCAGGTGAGACTGCCGGGCGGAGTGTATTTACGTTACGGTGGTGCGGCCGAGGAACAGGTCGCTGCGGCACACCAACTCTACCTGCACACCGCAGCCGCGCTGATCCTGATCATCCTGCTGATGGCGCTGGCGTTCGGCCACGCGCGCCACGTGGGGTTGGTACTGTTGGTTCTGCCGAGCACGCTGATCGGCGGCGTCGCCGCCTCGGCGCTGACCGGCGCGACGCTGACCCTGGGCGCGATGGTCGGTTTCGTCGCGCTGTTCGGCATGGCGGCGCGCAACACCATACTGCTGGTGTCGCACTACGATCACCTGGTGCGGGCGGAAGGCCAGAGCTGGGGGTTGCAGACCGCACTGCGGGGCTCCGAGGAACGGTTGACGCCTGTCCTGCTGACCGCGCTGATGACCGCATTGGCGCTGCTGCCGGTGGCGGTCCAGCTGCATCAGCCCGGCCACGAGATCGAAGGACCGATGGCGGTCGTGATCCTCGGTGGCCTGGTGTCATCGACGATCGTCAGCCTGCTGCTGGTGCCGCCGCTGGCGGCGCGCTGGCTGAAGCCCGAAGCCGGGCGGTAATATGGGTTGACTCGAGCCTTCGGGGAGCCCTTGAACCGGGTCGCGGCGTCATGATGTTTCATCTTGCCTGGCCGTGGATGGCGCTGCTGCTGCCCTTGCCCTGGATCATGCTCAGGCTGCGCCGGGCCGCTGAGCCGGCCCGCGCCGCGCTGTACCTGCCGTTCGCCGCCTCGCTCGAGGCGGCTGCTGCGACGGCAGCACGGCCTGGCTTCGCGCCCATGCTTTTGACAGGGGTCTGGGCGCTCCTGGTACTGGCCGCCATGCGCCCCCAATGGCTGGGTCAGCCGCTGCCGGTGCCCACCCACGGTCGCGAGATCATCCTGGCCATCGACTGCTCGGGGTCCATGGCCACCGAGGACATGGGTGGGGTGAGCCGGCTGGAAATCGCGCAAATCGTCGCCGGGCGCTTCATCGACCAGCGTCGTGGTGATCAGATCGGCCTGATTCTTTTCGGCACGCGTCCTTATTTGCAGGCGCCGCTCACCGGGGACCTTGCGACGGTGCACGAGTTTCTGGACCAGGCCGTGGTCGGCGTCGCGGGCCAGGAGACGGCGATCGGCGATGCCATCGGACTTGCGATCAAGGAGCTGCGCCGGCATGAGCGCGCGCGCGGCGCCCCCGCGCACCAGTCGGTGCTCATTCTGCTCACCGATGGCGGTAACGACGCCGGGGTGGTGCAGCCGCTCGAGGCGGCGCGGGTGGCGGCCCAGACGGGCGTGCGCATCTTCACGATCGGCGTGGGCGCGGCCGCAGAGCAGTCCCTCTTCGGACTCAACACCGGCAACACCGAGCTCAACGTCGAGCTGCTGAAGAAGATCGTGAGCATCGCCGGCGGCGAGTATTTCCGCGCCGCCAATCCGCAGGCGCTGCAGGCGGTATACCGCCGGATCAATCGGCTCGAGCCGACCGTGGGGCGCAACCAGTGGCTGCGACCCGCAGCCGAATGGTTCAATTGGCCCCTGACGCTCGCGTTGCTCCTCAGCGTGCCCGCAGCTTGGCTGATGGCCGAGCGTACCTGAGTCATCAGGCCGCTGGGAGCGCTGCCTGACGCCAAAAGGCGACGAATTTGCCTCTGGACATATCGTGCCCGAGCGACCATGCTCATGACAGCAAGGGCAAACCCGCCGAAAGGCGGGGACGCAAAGCTACCGGTCTAAGGGCGTAACGGTCTATGACAGCGGGGTTGCCACTCCACATCTCCATCGTGTGAGCGTGCAAGCTCGATTGCATCGGATCTGGCGCTCTCCCGGCAGCGATTCTAAAGGTTTATTTTCCGGGGGCACCCATGACAACGACGTCGGCGAAATCCGATGACTCCTCGAGCACCAGCGGCGTGCATCAAGGCGCGGCCGCCACCGGCCCATTCATGCTCACCCTGTGTCGGCTGGCGCAGTCGGTCTCGATCCGGCCTCCGCAGTCACCGCACCTCAAGCCATTCACCTTCTTCACCAGTCGTGCCCGTCGTCGGGATGGCAGCGAGCAGCTGTACCTGCACATGGGGTTTTTCGAGACGCTGGGCTACGCCGAAAAGTGGGCGCGAGCCGTGCGCGGCCGACATCCCGATGCCATTGCGACCGCAGCACCGCCTTCGTTCCGGCAACGCTTCGAGCCGGTCGGCAACGAGTCCCTGACCGACACACAGGTGCTCAACATTCTGGAAGCGCGTCGGTCTGCTCTGCGTCAAAACGACGCTGACGAGTCAGGCAGTGAGCAGATCGAGTTGCTCCGCCCCGACGACACCGCCACCCGGCGCGCTTTGAAGGAGGCCGTCGTTCAAGGCATGCCGGTATCCTTCGCTCTGCAGCTGCAGTGGTCGGAGCGGCCGATCGATTTGAGCCGTGTCCCGCCGCTCGCCATATTCAAGGCGTACAAGCTTTATGTCGTCGAGAGCCGCAGCGCGAGCCGTTCGCGTTATTTCCTGAGACTCGGCTTCTTTGCCGATCCGGTCTCGGCGAAGCAGGTCGCCACGCACGTGCGCTCGAGTTTCGCCTCGGCAGCGGTGGTGCCGGTACTCGACGAGGAGATGGCGTGTGCACGCGAGGCGTGCATGGACACGTCCTTGATTCCTTCTCTGCTGCGACAACGTCTCGATCAGCCGCTCGAGCCCAGTGGTGCGCCCGGCTGGGAGACCATGCCGACACTTGGTGGCGGGCGCAGTCGCAGGGCTTCCCCAGGCTCCGGCCAGCTCGCGCAAACGCTGGCGCAACTCGCGGAGCATGAGAGGTGGAGTGACCCCGACTTGCTGAGCGATACCGGTGTCCGGCACCTGAAGGTCGAAATCGAAAAGCTGACGTCCGGCGGCCGGCACTGACGCACGCGAGCGGAGGTCGGTCAGCCGAACGTCGTGAGGGTCGACCGTACGGCTGGAGAGCTCGCACTGCGGGACTTTCGCCGCGCCGCATCAACCAACATCTGGCGCAGCTTGCGGGCCAGCGCATCCCGGGAGTAGGGCTTGCTCAGGAGCTCGACCGACTCGCTCACGGGTCCGGAGTCGGCGAACGCGCCCTCCGTATAACCCGAAGTAAACAGCACGGCCAGGTTCGGCATCCGCTCGCGCGCCTTGCGTGCCAACTCCGTGCTCTTCATGGGCCCGGGCATGATCACGTCGGTGAAGAGCAGATCGATCGGCATGCCGCTCTCGATGATGCTGAGCGCGCTCTGTGCATCCTTCGCCTTGAGCACTCGGTAGCCGAGATCGCTCAACATCGCGACCACGGTCTCGCGCACGTGCTCGTCGTCCTCGGCGACGAGCACCATCTCATTGCCACCGGAGGCCGGGCCCGTATCCGCTTCGCCGACGAAGTCCGCCGCCTGCATCGAGCGCGGCAGATAGAACTTGATGGTGCTGCCCTGGCCGAGCGCGCTCTCGATATTGATGTGGCCGCCCGACTGCTTCACGAATCCGTAGACCATGGAGAGCCCGAGCCCGGTTCCCCTGCCTTCCGGCTTGGTGGTGAAAAACGGCTCGAAAGCCTGCTCTACCACTTCCGCGGACATGCCGGATCCGGTGTCGGTGATCGCGACCATCACATATTCGCCACGGGTGATCGTTTCATGCGTCGTCGCATAGTCGGATTCCAACACGACGTTGCTCGCTTCGAGTAGCAGGCGGCCTTGGCCCTCCATCGCGTCGCGGGCATTGATCGCCATGTTCAACAGGGCGTTCTCGAGATTGCCTGGATCGACGAGCGCATTCCACACGCCGTCGGCGATCACGGTTTCGACCGCGATACCCTCGCCAACCGCCTTGCAGATGATGTCTTCCATCTCGCGAATGAAATGCTCGAGATTGATCACCTTGGGGGCGAGGGGTTGGCGGCGCGGCAAAGGCGAGCAGTTGCGAGGAGAGCTTGGCGCTGCGAGAGACGCCGTCGAGCGCGATCTGCACGCGCCTCTCGGCGTCTGCATTGCCGCTCACGTGGCGCTTGAGCAAGTGCAGGTTGCCGCTGATGACGTGCAGCAGGTTGTTGAAATCGTGAGCGATGCTCCCCGTCAGATTGCCGATGGCCTCCATTTTCTGGCTGTGACGCAGGGCAGCCTCGGCGTTGACCAACTGTGCGGTGCGCGCCTGCACTCGCTCCTCGAGCGTGCGGTTGAGCTCGGTCAAAGCCGACGCCGCGTTGCGGGCCTCATTTTCGCTGTGCTGCAGCGCGGTCACCATGGCGCGACGCTCGGTGACATCACGCAGGATGACGGTGGCAAAGAGTCGCGCGCTGCTTCGCCAGCGCGATGCGGCAGCCTCGAAATAGCGCAGCTCGCCGCCGGTCTGTGCCGCAATCAATCCCTTGGATTGACCGGCGCCGGTGCCGTCGATGGCGCCGAGCCACAACGCCGCCCACTCGTTTCGGGTTTCGAACAGATGGGCGGCGTGGGTTCCCACCAGAGTGAGGTTCGGGCGGCCGAATCGGGTATGCGCCGCCGGATTCGCGAACTGGACGAGCCCGTCTTCGTCGACGGTTAGGATGATGTCCGGAGCGCTGGCGACTACGGCGTCATAGCGAGCATCCTGCTGGTCGCGCAGATAGCGCACGCGGCGGGTTGCCGTCGTGACATCGGTGATGGCGATCACGCATCCGTCAGGTGGTGCCTCGCCGATAGGCGAGACGGTAATGTCGTGCAGCAGCGGCTGTCCCGAGCGGGTCCGCAGCGGCAGGAGAGTCGGATTCAGGGCGTGAGTGATGATCGTCGAGGCGCCGGATCTCAAGGCGGTCGAGATCGCCGTCGACAGTCGGTGCGGCTGCGCATCGGGAAAGATCTCGCCGAGCAGTTTGCCGCGCGCGTCCTCAGCGGTGATTCCAGAGCTGAGTCGCATCCAGGCGTTCCAGAGAGCGACACGGCCGGCGCGGGTGGAGAACGATGATGCCGCCGTTGACGGCATCGAGGATCGCGTGGCTCGAGGTCGCGTTATTCGACATGATCGGCGGCTGGGCTCTCACCGGTGGAGCGCTCGATATAGGCGTCGAGCAGCGTCTGCAGCATTACGAGCGACGGCAGATCGAGGATCATCGCGAGGAATCCCTGAATGTCCCGCTGCTTGACCGCGAAGTTTATGTAAATGAAGAGCACCGACTCGTGCGCTCCAGACGTGTTGCGGAAGAAGTCCGGACCCTCGCCGTGGATGACCTCAGGGAGCGAGATCTTGAGGCTCCGCTGCAGGCTATTCGCCATGGTCGAGAGGCAGCCGTTCAGCAGGATGTTGCCGGTCTCGGCGAGGGCTTCCTGCTCGAGCTCGATGATGTCGTCCAGCGACAGCTCCGTTCCGACCAGGGCGCGAATGAGCTCCATGCTCCTCGCCTCCGGGAAGATCAACAGGGCCCGCCCGCGGATGTCGCCGTCGAAATCCTGGTGGATGCCGACCAATCGCTTCGCGTCGTGTTCGCGCAGGTTCGCAATGGCCTGCTCGCGGGTGACGACACTGGCCTTCGGCACGGAGAGGATGACCTCCTCGCGAACCAGCTCGCTGAGATTCGTGGCCGCACTGCTGACACCGAGATTCACCAGCTCGGTCAAGGCGTCGAGCTGGAGCTCGGTCAGAGTGGGCATGGGAGTGTCGTTCATGGAGAGTCGGCCTTGCGCCCGACGGAGGTCAGGAAGTCGGCCAAGGCACTTTCTGTCACGGGCTTGGGCAGAAAGGTGGCGCCGGCCGCCTCAGTCCGTCGGATCACTTCGGTCTGGCGATTGGCGGAGATCACGGCGACGCTGATGTTGGGATCGAGGACACGGAGCTCTGCCGCCAACGTCACTCCGTCTTTGCCTGGCATATTGAAATCGACGAGCACGATCTCGAGGAGAGAGCGCCTGGGTCTGCGCCAGCGCTTCGGTGGCGTTGGCCGCCTCGACCCGTTTCCAGTTGGGGTGCAGTGTGCTCAGCACCTTGGCCACGGACATCCGGGCCAGCTTGCTGTCATCGACGATCAATACCGTGTACGTCACCTAGACTTCTCCAATCGATGCGATGTGTGCGTCCTGCTCATTCAGGCGCGGATGTGATGGCCGGTGCGACCCAATCTTTGAGACAGGCATCGGCCGGGGGACCGAGCAGCTTGGGCCTGACGGCCAGCAGGACTTGAACCACCGCCGTGTGGGCGCCCCGGCACTCACGCCAGTCGACCGTCACCCCTGGATCGGCGAGCAGGAGCTGCAGCAGCGCCTCCGCGTCCCCGCTGGGACAGGCGCCGATGAGCTCGATGCCGCCGCCGGCTGCGAGTCGGACCGTCACTGGAGCATCTCCGCGATATCGAGCACCAATAAGACCCGGCCATCGCCCAGGAGGGTGGTCCCCATGATCCCAGGTGTCCCGGCGAGCAGCCCCTCCAGGGGTTTCAGTATGAGGTCCAATCGCTCGACTATTCGATCCACCCGAAACGCGCCGTACTCCCCATTCGCGATCGCCACCACGAGAGTCGCCTCAACGTCATCCCGCCGTGGCCCGACCCCGAGGGCGCTCGCCAGATCTATCACCGGCAGTGCACGATTCCTCAGGACGACGACGGGCGCGGCACCGACTTTGGAGATGGCGGCTTGCGACACGCGCGTGGTCTCGATTATAGCCTCTAGCGGCAGTCCGAACATCTGGCCGCCAGCCTCGACTGTCATCACGTGCGTCACCATGACGCTGAACGGAAGCGACAGCTTTACAGCGGTTCCTCGGCCCGCAAGGCTCGCGACGGAGACGTGGCCGCCGACCCGTTCCACCGCCCTGCGGACGGCGTCCATTCCCACACCGCGGCCTGATATCTCTGTCACCTTCGCGGCGGTCGAGAATCCCGGGGCGAAGACCAGGTCAAGAACCTCCGCTTCCGTCAGCGTGAGCAGCTGTTCCTGCGTGGTGAGGCCGCGCGTCATCGCGACTTCGCGTACTCGCGCGAGGTCGATGCCGGCGCCATCATCGCTGACCTCGATGAGGACTTGATCGGCACGACGCTCGGCCTGGATCCGAAGACTCGCGGTCAGCGCCTTGCCGGCGGCAGCGCGCTCGCTCGCGCTCTCGACGCCATGGTCGATCGCATTGCGCACGAGGTGCAGCAGAGGCTCGAAGAGCATCTCCACGATGGTCTTGTCCGCTTCTGTGTCGTCGCCCTCGATGATGAGCTTCACGGACTTGCCCAGGTTCGCGGACATGTCGCGGACGAGGCGAGGAAAGCGCTGCAGTACGGCACGTAGCGGCCGCACTCGCATCCGCAGTACGGATCGGCGCAGCTCACTGACGAGATGCTCGAGTGCGCCATGGCGCTCCCGGAGAAGGTCCGGGAGCGACGGATCGCCCGCCCGGGCAAGCTTGGCGACATGACCGATCGCGTTGTTGGTGACCGTGAGCTCGCCGGCCAGGCGGACCAGGGCGTCAACCTGTGCGGCGTCGATTCTGAACGTACGCGCGACGATTTCCGGGGCTCGCACGGCATCGGCGGCCGCTGCCATCTCCGCGGGAGTGTCGTCGCTGAGGAGCTGCGCCAAAGCCTCCTGTAAGGGCCGTGCGGACAGCGCCAGCAGGCTCTGCGCCGTCGCCCGGGAAATCCGCTCGGACAGCTCGGCGCGGCCGCAGAACCGCAACGTATTCGCGGCCACCGCTCCCGCCGAGCCCACTCTGCCGGCGAAGCTCTGCGGCGAGCCTTCACCGAGGAGCGCCTGCTGGCCCTCGATGACCCCCAACGCGTGCGGTGGCAGGGGACCCCTTGAATCCTCGGCGCCGGTCGTGATCGGTACGATCCCGCACTCCCCGATGTAACCCTGCAGGTGGATGTGCAGGTCCGCTGCGGGAGCGGCGCTGAGCGCGGTCAAGACGAGGTTGCAGCGGAAGGGATCCAGGGTATCGAGCGCTCCCCAGGGGTCGTGGGCCGTCAACTCGAGAGCCAGCAGGCCGGGCAAGGATGCCATGCGCGCCAAGGGGTCCGCTCCCTGGTAGAGACTGTCCGCGCCCGGTACGAAGCGAACCGCGGTCAGCGCCCGGGTCGCGGTCGCGCGATGTCTCGCCATGAGGTCGGCCACCCAGGGGACGGCTGCGCCTTCCGCAGGGCTCACGACAACCCGATCAGACGGGCCGCCCGAATCTCGAGGCAACTCCTCGGATTGCTCGATGGTATCGAGCCACTCAGTCACCCGGTCGAGATAGGAAAGACAGCGTCCGATGCGCGCCGAGGTCAGTCGGTCCCGGCCTGCACGTGCCTCGGCAAGAACCTCCTCGGCGGCATGCATCGCAGCCTCCATCGCGGGGAATTCGACGATGGCCGCGCTCCCCTTCAAGGTGTGGAATGCGCGGAACACCTCGTCGAGCCGCGCGGCATCCCCTGGCGAGGCCTCCAGAGCCAACAGACCGTCGCTTGCCGCATCCGCAAGCTCGCGCGATTCGATCACGAACTGCTGCAGGAATTCGTTCACAACGCTGACCCCGCAAAGCATCCGCGCGAATTCCACGAGCGTGCTCGCGCTCGACGGGTTTCACCAGATAATGATTGGCGCCGGCCGCACGCGCGGCCGCGAAATCAACCGCCGCCGATTCCGTGCTGGTCACGAGCGCGGGAATCGAGGCCATCGGACCCTCCCTTTCCCGTAGAGTCCGCAGGAACGTGAGACCGTCCATTTGCGGCATGTTGATGTCCACGACCAGCAGGTCGATCTCCTTGACCAGGAGCGTTTCCAGCGCCTCGAGTCCATTCAACGCTTCCTCCACTCGGAACCCGGCCCCTTCCAGGATCGAGCGATAGTAGATGCGCACCAGTGCGCCATCATCCACCACCAGTATCGTCTTGGGAGCGGCGGTCATGATGTCGTGATCCCGGGTCGTTGATAGACGATGGCATCGGCAAAGCGACGGACGTCGAACAGAGGCGAGATCCGACTCATGGTTTCGGTATGACCCAGGCAGATGAAGCCGCCGGGGAGCAGGTTCTCGTAGAGGTTCTCGGCCGCCATTCTGCGCGAGGCATCGTCGAAATAAATGAGGACGTTGCGGCAAAAAATGAAGTCGAATTGCCCGTGCCGCCGGGTCTCGTCGGGCTGCACGAGGTTCACGGACGTGAAGGAGCACGGAGTCGCGCAGTCTGCGAGGCGATCTGCCATTGCTCCGCGGCGTAGCGCGTCGAAGTATTTGGCGATGAGATCCGGCGGCAGACGCATCAGGGCACGCTTGCCGAACGTTGCCGGCGCGCGCAAGCTCGAGCACGCGCGTGTCGATGTCGGAGCCCACGATCTCGATGAAGTACTCATCGACCCTGGGCCAGTTCTCGAGCAGCCACATGGCGATGGAGTACGGCTCCTCGCCGGTCGAGCAGGCGGCAGACCAGATGCGTATCGCGTCACCCGCGTGCTTGTCGCTCACTCGCTCCGTGATCAGGTCATTCGTCAGACACTTCAGCTGGTAGTCTTCACGATAGAAGTAGGTCTCGTTGACCGTGAAAGCATTGACGAACTGCTGGATCTCCTCGTGGGTATCGGAGCGCAGGCGAGCGAAGTAACTCGGCAAACGACTGCCGAGTCCGGTGGCAGCCATGCGCTCCCATAGGCGTCGCTCGACGTAATACCGCTTCGCCTCTGTAAATATCATTCCGGTGCGTCTATAGAGGTATTCGCTGAGCCTTCGAAACTCGTCTTCCGTCAGGGCTGGATGCTCAGCCACGACTGCCTGCGGCCGTGATGCGGTCCATGGCGAGCTTGATCGCAAAGCTCAGGAAGGGTACCTGCGAAAAGCGCCGCGCACACTGCGCCAGGATCGGCAACGCGGTGCCGTTGCCGACTTCGGCAAGGACCTCGACCGCCGCCGCGCAGACATTGATCTCGGCCTCGCGCGCGAGCAGCGCACAGAGGCTCCGGCTGGCCTCCTCACTCGGCAGGCTGCGCGCGAGCTCGCAGCTCAGGATCCGAACGTCGCCATCGGGATCGTTCAGTAGTTGAGGAAGCAACTCGTGCGTGGCGATGACCGATGAGCGCAACGCATCGAGAGCGCCCGTGCGCAGGGCGGCATCGTCGCAGCGCAACATCGGCAGTATCGCGGCGACACCGTCGCGGGTTCCCATGCGCGCCAAGCTGGTAAGCATCGCTTCGCGGACCCGGGAATCGGTCTCTTGCGGCAGCGCTGCCGCGAGGGCGGCGGCCACGTCGGGCAGCTCGGCCGCCGCGCGGGCGGCGGTCCATCGCGCTTCGGCATTTGCGCTGCCGAGTCCGGTGCGCACGTCGGTTGCGCTCGGTTTCGCGTGTCCCGCAGGCTGAGTGGGCTTACGGACAAGTGGCACCGGGTACCAGCCTTTCGAGACGTTGGGCGATGCTGGGCAGCGGCAGAACGTAGGCGGCGCCCCCGGCGCGCACGAGCTCCCCGGGCATTCCCCACACGATTGCCGTCTCCTCGGATTCCGCGATCGTGGCACCGCCCTGCGCGTGCAGGGCTGCCAGCGCGTCGGCGCCGTCGTTGCCCATGCCGGTCATTAATACTCCTACCAGCTGGGTGGGCGGAAGATACTGCATTGCCGAGCGGACCAGCCGGTCCGTGCTCGGATGCCACGGGTAGTCGGGGTTGGAAGGAACCGTCATCGCGATGAGGCCGGAAGGGCGCCTGGAGACGACCAGATCCGCATCGCCTCGTCCGATGTAGACACAGCCGTCTTGCAGAAGCGTGGGCTGCGTGACCTCCAGAACAGTGAGTGCGCAAAGCCCGGCCAAGCGCTTGGCGAGGGGTCCTGTAAACCCTGCTGGCATGTGTTGCGCGACGAGGATCGGCCAGGGAAACCTCGACGGCAGCGGTGCGAGGAGCGCTTCGAGCGCGGGCGGCCCTCCGGTCGAGGTCCCGACGAGAACGAGTCCGTCTCCTACGGGAGGCGTTGCGCGGTCATCGACAGTCTCGGCGAGAGTCTTGGCGCGCCGCTTGGCAACCGTACCGCCGCTCCTGAATTGCACCCGTTCTCGCAGCCGGTGGCTGGCGGGAAGGCGCGCGGCCGCCGCAGTCCGCACCTTCTCCTTGAGAGTGGGCCCGAATTCCGCCATGCGCAGGGAGACGGCGCCCGTGGGCTTCGGGACGAAATCCACCGCCCCCAGGCGCAAGGCTTCCAAGGTGGCCTCGGCGCCCTTTGCAGTCACCGTCGAGACCATGACGACGGGGCACGGTCGTTGCACCATGATTCGATCCAGACACTGCAGCCCGTCCATTTGCGGCATATGCACGTCCAGAGTGATGACGTCCGGCCTAAACGCCTCGAGTTGGGCCAACGCCTCGAGCCCGTCGCGCGCGACCTCGACCGTGAAATCCGAGCCTTCCGAGAGAACACGGCTGAAGAGTTTGCGCACCAGAGCCGAATCGTCGACTACGAGAACCTTGATCACGCATCCGTCCGCTGTCGCTGGGCCTCGAATTTATCCAGCAACCCTTGTTCCGCGCGGGTCAATAGCTCCATCGGATCGAGCAGCAGCACGATGCGGCCCGAGGAGGGGAGATTGATGAGGCCGCGCACCAGTCGGGAGGTATCGTCCGTAAGCTCCGGCGCGGGATCCACCGCATTCGCGCTCGAGCGCAGGACATCCGAGACGCCATCGACGATCAGTCCGGCGCGGTGACGCTCGGTTTTGACAACGACCAGCCGGCGTCCGTCGGCTTTTGCGAGCGGCGGCATATCGAAGCGTCGGCGTTGATCGACGACCGGCAAAACCTCACCCCGCAGATTCACGACGCCTTCGAGGAATTTCGGAGTCTTGGGCAGCCGCGTGATCTGCTCTGGAACCCGCGCGACCTCCACGACCGCATCGATCGGGAGGCCGAACTCGTCGTCCCCGAGACGAAAGACGAGGAAGGTCAGCTCCTGCTGAGCGATCGGCTCCACGGGCTCCTCGGGCCCACTTTGCGATCGCTGCTCGGCGGCCAGTTTCTGCATCACGTCATCTCGAAAAAGCTGCTGCGAAGAGAGAATCGAAATCAAGCGCCGCCCGGCCTCGGCGCGATAGACGGCTCTGATTCGCGACTCGCCTCCGGTGCGGGCGGCCAGCGCCGGTGGAACCGGGTCGAGGAGCTTCATCTCCGCGGCAACGACCGCGCGAGCGCGGTCGGCCACGAGTCCGACGCGCGTGCCGCCGACCCTGACCACCAGGACTTTTTCCCGATCGGGCGCCGTTTGCTGCGACGGGAAACCGAGCAGGGTCCGGAGCGACAACAGCGGCAGAAGCGTGTCACGCACGGAGGTGAGGCCGAGGACCACGGCTTCCGAATGGGCCAAAGCCGTCACGCTCGTCGGGGCTTCGATGATTTCCTCGACATCCGTCAACGGCAGAGCGAACTCTTGTCCTGCGACATCGAATGTCACGAGCGTCTCGGTTGCCTCCGCACCGCGCCTTTCATCGCCCGCCTGAGCCGGCGCCGTCGCCCTCGGCCTGGCGTCGCGTGGCCGCGCGCGGCCCCGGCTGGCGAATGCGGCCTCCAACATCGTTTTGAGATCGAGAATCTTCGCCACTTCCTTGTCTTTGGCGACGGCAAGAACGCCGAGCAGTCGCTCCGCGCCATCCGCGCCGACCTCCTTGGGGCGCGTATCGATCTGCTCTTCGGACACATACTCCAGAGCTGCCACCGCATCCACCAAAACGGCGATCGGCGCGCCGATATCGAGCACGATCGCGCGGGCGCTCGAGCTGTCCGCAACCGGTGCTTTCCCGAGCAGCTCGCGCAGGCCCGCAATCGGCAATACCGCGCCGCGCAGGTTTCCGATTCCCAACAGCGCCGGCGGACCTTGAGGGACCCGAGCCACGGCGGGCATGCGGATCACTTCCAGCACGTCCTCGGACCTCAGGGCGTAGAGCTGGCCGCCGACGTGAAAAGTCAGGAAGCGCCCGGAATGAAATTGATTCTGCGACTGCATGTCGGGTCACGGTCAGGCGGTCTGCTGCCGCATGGCCTCCGCGAGCGATGCGATTTCCTCAATGGCGGCCGCAAGATCCTCCGCGCCGCGCGATTGCTCCGTGGCCGCGGTGGCGGCTTCTCGCGCCGCCGCGCTCGCTTCCTCCGCCGCGGCGGCCACCTGCTGCGCGGCCTGCGCAATCTCGGTCGTTGCCAACAGAATCTTGTCCGTGCCCTCGCGGATCGACTTGCTGGCCATGCCGAGGGCGGTCACCTCGTCGCCGAGCTGCTCCAGGCTCGCGGCGACGAGTTTGTTCTTCTGCACCTCGATTTCCGCGGTGGCGGTAATCTGCTGCAGCTCGCTCTTGAGAATGCCGATCTGGTCGAGGATGCCGCGCACGGTGTCCTTCGCCCGCTCGATGTTCGCCGATGCGTCGCGCGCCAGATTGCGAATGTCGTTGGATACCACCGCAAACCCACGGCCGGACTCGCCGGCACGAGCGGCTTCGACCGAGCCACTCACCGCGAGCATGCTGGTTTGCACGGCAATCAAGGTAATGGTGTCGATGATCTTCTCGATCCTGCGCCCCACGCCCTCGAGGCCGTTGATCGCGCCCACGCTGGCTCGTGTCTCCTCCAGGCTGCTCGAAATCCCTCCTACGAGGCTCTCGATGGAGCGCCGCCCCTCCGTGAGCGCGGCTTCGAGGCTCACCACCTGCTCGTTGCCGGCCTTGGCATTGCTCTGGGTGAGTCGCGCGCTGCGATCGATCTGACTCAAGGCGCTGGCGGTTTGATGGGTCGCCGACGACTGCACCTGCGCGGCTTCGTTGATCTGCTCGACCGCGGCCATCACCTGGCTGGCGGTGCTCGATAACTCCTGGATCGAGGCCGACAGCTCTTCGGCGCTGGCGCTGATCTGCTCCAGGCTCGAGGTATTCGCCCTTGCCGAGCGCAGCTTTTCGGCCAGCACGGCCAATCGTTGCGCGGCGAGCTGTCCCTCATCGAGAGACTTCGCCTGTTGCTCGACGGCGCGTTGCGCCTCGCCTGCGGCAGATGATTGCTCCTCGGCGGCGCTCGCCACCTGCTCGGCTCCCTTTTCGGCCTCCATCGCCGCCCGTTCCGCTTCCAAGGCGGCGGTCAGGATGCCGCGGCTGCCGTCAGCGATCTTGGACATGTCGTTGCGCCTGGCCTGAAGAGTCTCGGTCACGCGCGCCGCCGAGTTTGCCTCCTGGAGCGCGCGCTCCGCCCCCGTTCGCAGCGCTGCACCGACCTCCCTGACCTCCTTCTGGATGGTGGCGCTCAGCGTCTGAACCTCCCGCGCGCTCTTGTCGGAATTTTCCGCGAGACTTCGCACTTCATCGGCGACCACAGCGAAGCCACGCCCGTGCTCGCCCGCGCGCGCCGCTTCGATCGCGGCGTTCAAAGCGAGGAGGTTGGTCTGGTCCGAGAGACGGCTGACGATCTGACTGACGTCCGCGATTTCCTTCGCTCTTGCGTCCAGCTCCGACAGCAACGTGACCGAAGTCGCTTGCCTTTGCGCCCCTTGTTCAATGGCCCTGATGGAGCCTGCGATCTGCGCCGAGGCCTCCGTCAAGGCAACGGTGACCGCCTCCGTACGCCGGGTCGATCCACCTGCCTCGTCGCGCGCTGTCGTCAGATCGGCCACGACTCGCTTGATGGCGCTGGATTGCTCCTGGCAGGCGCCGGCCGCCGTCCCGGCGCCGCGGCTGATCTGATCCATGGAGCGCCCGAGCTCGCGAGTTGCGGTGGCAGCCTCCGTCAAGCCGCTGGCCAGCTCCTCGGTGGCTGCCGCGAGGCGCTCGGCGGCAGTTTGGTTGCCAGGCGCCGCTTTCGTCGCGCGAGTCGCCGCCGTCGGAGCGGCGGTGGGTGGCCTCTTGGCAGAAGGTCTGATCGACGCGTCCTGCACGGACTCAATCTTCGATTTCTTGACTAATGCCATTGGGCCCTCGAGGTGAAGTCGGCATCGAGCGGGCAGGCAGAGGCGGGCCTTCTTTATTCGACCCGGAGGTCCGGGTGGTGGCTGCACGCGACTGTACCGATAACACGCGGAATGCTATGGGATTTGGCGCTGTTTGGCCAAGACTTTCGCCGGGCGCCACGCGCGACGTTACCGTGGGCGTAACCTTAAGCCCGGCAGATTCAGACCGGTATCAGTAGCTCACCGCGTCCGTGTTGCCGCCGCACAGCACAACACCCACGCGCTCTTCCGGGCGAGGACGGTACGCGCCGCTCAAGAGGGCGGCTGTCGCCGCCGCACCGCCGGGCTCGGTGGCAATTCGCATCGTACGCCAAAGCACGCGCTGCGCCTCTTGGATGGACTCGTCTTCCACCAGTACCGCGCGCTCTACGTAGCGTTGCGCGAGAGGGAACATGAGCGCTCCCACCCGGCGAGGCGCCAGAGAATCGGCGGCGATTCCCCCGGCCTCCGCATCCACCGGCTGTCCTGCCGCGAGTGCGCGGAAGAGTGTTGGAGCCGCGCGCGGCTCGACGGCAATGAGCCGCACTCTGCCGGCGAACCAGGCCGCAATGCCGCCAATGAGTCCGCCGCCGCCAACGGCGACGAGCAGCGTATCCAGGGGAACGTCTTCTTCGACTTCGAGCGCGACAGATCCCTGCCCAAGGAGGGTCTCAGGCTGGTCGAACGCATGCACCTCCAACGCGCCCGAGGCAGCAGCGAACTCACGACTTGCCGCGAGGGCGTCCGCGTAGCGCTCGCCGGCGACGACCAGTTTCGCGCCGAACTCCCGGATCCGCTCGCACTTGGTCGCAGCCGCGATGCTCGGCACGAAGATGGTCGCGGTCGTGTTCAACCTCTTGGCCGCAAACGCAACCGCGAGCCCGTGGTTGCCGCCGGATGCCGCCACCACGCCCGCCTGGGGAACCGGTCGCAGCAGCAGGTTCGCGAGCGCGCCGCGCGCCTTGAAGGAGCCCGCATGCTGCAGCAGCTCCAATTTGAAGCTGATCGGCCCGGTCTGCAGTCCGAAGTCCGCTCCATCGACATGCACCATCGGCGTCCGCCGCAGATGCGGCCGAATTCGCTCGTAGACCGTGGCGATGGTATCACGGGTAAGTTGCATGGAATCCGCCGATGTCTTGCGGCCTGATGCCCGCCCCGATATATGATCTCACATGATGACCCGGATTCGGAGGTTTGCTCAACATGCGATTGCGTGAGTTGCTGGTCAGTGCCGGTATTGCCACCGCCGCCGCCTGCGGTCTCTCAGACCCTCTCATCGCGCAGGCGTCGCCTACGCACGTCTTCAGCGCCGATGACCTGTCCAGTTTGCGCAGCGCCTACGGGGTGGCTGTCGACCCCGCCGGCAAGCATGTCCTCTATGTCGTGAACTATTTCGGCACGACGGGTCCGCAGAAACACCAGGTGCACGAGATAGGGATCACAGGTGATGGAGATCGCGTGCTCCCGCTGCCGGAACCGTTCACTCCCGCGGGTTTCCTGGCGGACGGAACTACCCTGTATGGAAGTTATGAAATCGAGGGCAACCAGCAGCTCGCATTCGTGTCGCTGGACGGCACTCAACCCATGCGCCTCGTCGTCTTCCCGGCCGGCATGCACGATCCCGTGCTTTCCCCTGATGGCACGCATCTCGTCATGCTGGTTGATCCCAGACCCAAGGACACGCTGGAGGACGTGCGCGAGGTCGTCGAGAACGACCAATCCCGGTTGTACGTGATGGATGCGGCCGGTACGCACGGCGGCTGGTGGTGTCCGGATCTCAACTACATCACTCAGGTGGCTTGGTCGCCGGACGGTAAACGCTTGGCCGTGGTGAGTGAGACGCCCAAGATCGGCCACCACGAGGTGCACGATTCAATAGATATCTGCGACGCCTCGGGAACGAAGCACGTCGCGGAGCTGCCGGCTCCCACCAGCGGCATAGCGTGGACCGACAGAGGCGGGGCGCTTGCGTTCACAAGCACGACCACGCAGGTGCTCACGCCCGATCACGTGTGGACGGTGCCGGCCCGAGGCGGCGCTCCGCATGACCGTACCCCGAGGCTGGACGGCTCCGCGGTGACTCTGGTAGGCGATCCGCATGGGACAGTTTGGGTAGAGCTGCATGAGGGAGTTGCCATCGAGGTAGACCGCTTCCGGGACGGACGGCTTACGACCGCGTACACCTGGCCCAACGGGACGGTGGCGCCACCCGTGTTCCCCATGCTCGCGAGCTCGCCGGATGCCCCCGCGTTCAACGTCGCAGATCCCACGCACGCGACTAATGTTGCCGTCGCGCACGACGGGCGGCTGGAGCGGATTACACACGAGTCGGAAGACCTCATGTCGCATTTGAGCCTGGGCGAGGTTCGCGTGGTCAATTGGACCTCCCCGGACGGCACGCACCTCCAGGGAATCGTCACGTTCCCGGCCGATCACAAGCCGGGCACGCCCGGGCCTTTCCTGGTATTGCCGCATGGTGGTCCGGAGGCGAACGATGCTCTGACGTTCGATATATTCGCGCGCTTCGTCGCGGGTCTCGGTTACGTCGTCCTGCAGCCCGAGTATCGCGGCTCGACCGGTTACGGCTCGGCCTTCATGGACGCCATCTACCAGCATTTCGGCGACCGGGCTTACAGCGATGTCAACAGCGCGACCGACTATGCCATCTCACAGGGCTGGGCGGACCCCAGGAAACTGGCGGTCTTCGGCTGGAGCGCGGGTGGTTTCATGACGGCGTGGACGGTGACACAGACCAACCGCTACCGCGCCGCGGTCGAGGGCGCGGGAATTACCGACTGGCTGAGCTTCATCCCCGAGAGCGACATCGCGCAAGTCGACTACGATGCGCGCTATGAGGAGCGCGACCCGATGCCCTTCCTCAAGTTCTCGCCGGTCATGTACGTCGACCGAGTGACGACTCCCTTGCTGATCCTGGATGGTGAGGCCGATCGCCGTGTGCCGATGCTGCAGGGTCGCGAGCTGTTCATCCTCATGGCCGAGCGGCACAAGACCGTCCGCATGGTGACGTATCCTGGCTCGCCGCACTTTCCCTTGTTGATCGAGCAGCGGCGCAACGTCTTCGAGGAAGTCGGCAACTGGCTCGGTAAATACGACCCGGCGGGGGGACACTAGCAGGAATGCATGTTCGGCAGTGTCCGGGCATAGAACCTGGCAGCTTCTTCTGCCGTGCCGTCATACCAGAGACAAATCACGTTCTTGGCCACGGTGCACCTTCCGCTTATTGACCGGCTTGGTGAGCTTACCATGTAGAATCCGTGGCTCGATGGAAGCCATCAGAACCTACTCGACGCGGCTCGAAGCAGATCTGGCAAGGATCGCTTTGGAGGGCGCTGACATACCGGCGGCGGTCGTCGGCGTCGACGTGGGGTTTACCGGGATCGGGGGGGTTCAGCTGCTCGTGCCGGAAGATCGCGTCGACGCAGCGGAGAAAGTGCTCAAGCACCTCGAAGCCCCAATCTAGGGGTTCATCAATCGCA
>CAWEJB010000008.1:0-247739 GCA_963809305.1 uncultured Pseudomonadota bacterium | reverse complement strand
CGGGGAAGTCCGGGCTGGATTATTTTTACGACAAAGCCTCGCCAGAGGTGCAGGCGGAGAATTTCCGCGCCAATATCCGCGCCGCCCAGATCGCCGGCCTGCCGCTGGCCATCCATGCACGCGACGCCGATGACGACATCGCGCGGATTTTGGCGGAAGAGCGGGCAGGGGGCGGAGCATTTCGACTTCCTGCTCCATTGCTTCTCCTCCACCCGAGAACTGGCGGAGACGGCGGTGGAGATGGGCGGGTATATCTCGTTCTCCGGCATCATAACGTTTCCTAAGTCTCTGGAATTGCGGGAAATCGCAGCGGACATGCCGCTCGATCGGCTGCTCGTGGAAACGGACGCTCCCTACCTCGCGCCGGTGCCGTTCCGGGGCAAGCGCAACGAGCCGGCCCATACCGTGCACACGGCCAAGGTTCTGGGAGACATCAAAGGCCTGTCGCCCGAAGCCATGGCCGCGCTGACGACCCGAAACTTCCGCACGCTTTATCGGAAGGCGGCGTGAAAATCATATTGCTCGGGGTCGGCGGGTCCGCCGGCTCACCCCAGATCGGCGGCGCGGACGGGTTCGGCGACTGGGGGCAACTCGACCCGCGGAGCCGCGCAACCGGCGCTCGCGCTCCAGCATCGTCATCGAGACCGATGACCAGCAACGCCTGCTGGTCGACACCACGCCGGATCTGCGGCGCAATTGACGGAGAACGGCATCGGCCGGATCGACGCGGTGCTCTACACCCATGCCCATGCCGACCATATCGCCGGGCTGGATGAAATCCGCATCCTCAACCGGATGATGGGGCGCGCCGATGCCCAGCCTACGCGGATGCCGCGGACCTGGGGCGGAACTGCGGCAGCGCTTCGACTACGCGTTCAAGCCGCATTCCGGCGGATTTTTCAGCCGCCCGGTGCTGGAGACCCATACGATCGTGCCCGGCGAAACCCATGACATTCTTGGGCCTGGATCTGACGTTCATCGACCAGGACCACGGCTACGGCCGCTCGCTCGGCCTGCGGATCGCGGAATTTCGCGTATTGCACGGATGTGGTGCGGTTGGACGATGGCGGCCCTGGCGGCCCTGGAAAACCTCGACGTGCTGGTGGTGGATTGCTTCACCTGCGGCACAAACACCCGACCCATGCCAATCTCGACCAGATCTACATCTGGGTGGAACAGCTGCGCCCGAAGCGGACCATCCTCACGCATATGGGGCCCGACATGGACTACCGGCAGCTGTGCGCGATGCTGCCGAGCAAATCGAGCCTGGCTATGACGGCATGGTGATCGATACCTAAGCTGATTGTACGGCGCCATTTCGGGGACTGTAATTATTTTTGGCGGCCGGGTTCCGTACTTGCGCGCCGCGACGCCGTGCTATCAGGGTCCTCGCAGCCGAAGTGCGCGAGCGGCATTGTTAATCGCTTTGAAACCTTTGATGATCATGGGTGGTGTGAATCGACGAAGATACAACTCCGCCTTTTGGCGGCGGGAATAACCCGCATGCGGCACATAGGTTGTTGCCAGCACGTCATTTGTGCCCCTCGTCCCTAGACCGTTGGTATAAAAATAAGCGACTGCGGATCGGCGTTGGCGCCCCTCCCGTATCGGCTTAGGATGGCCGTGCGCAGCGCGCGCGGATTGTTCCATAATAACCGTCCTGCCGAAATTTGGGAGCACGGTTGCGGCACAACGCGGTGGCTCTAACTCCCATAATTCCAATGCGCCGCCATCTTCCGATGTCCACGTCTCGTTAAAATAAGTTATTAAAACAAGCCGATTCGTTAGTCGTGTTCGCGGATGCGTTGCAAAGTCCATATGGATCTCAAAGCTTCCACCGGCATCAACCTCATGCATGCCACCACCATACAGGGCAGGATCGGGGATCAGGTCATCGATGCCTGTGATCCGAGATAACAATCTGATAAACGGCCCAGAGTATACCACGTTGAAATAGTCTTGCACCGCCGGGGGCAGATGGCCACCCGGCGGCGTGCCACGCTTGCGCTGAAGACCGCCGTGATACTCACGCCAATCAGACGACACGGCTGCGTCAAATTCTTTTGCCATCGCTTGGAGCATTGGCGCGGGAAAAAGATCGTCCATCACAAGGTGTGGAAACGGTGATGCGCGCCGGAAAGCGGCGGCCAGCGCATTAAAGTCCTTTTCCGCGACCGCATCAAAATCCGGCCACTGCGCTCCTGCGCGCAGGTTGTTTCGTATCAGCATTCAAATCCCTTTTTGAATGGATACGTTGACAATATGCTTTAAATCGATCGCTTACCTCAGGTTGAATATAGTGTGGCCTAAATTCAACCATTCTGAGCTAATTAGCGATGCAACTTGACTTCGCGACTTGCCCGAAAATCTCTGCGAAGCCCCGTGACAGACCGAACTAAGGATCGAGATCTTTGACGCGCTTTGCCGGAACGCCCACATACAATCCATTGGATCTGGTGTTTCGAGCGACGACAGCGCCTGCGCCGATGATGCAGCCATTCGCTATTTCGACGCCGGGCAACACCAAAGTTGAAGCGCCAAGCCAGCATCCATCGCCAATCGTAATCGGCGCCTTAGCCCCGGGCCCGCTCTTTGGCGAGACGGGCCAAATTCATGAAAGCTTGTAATCAGCTTGACACCCATAGCCAAGTATACATTTTTGCCGATTTTTACAGAGTCGGAGCCATCGATAAAACACTGAACGCTGATAAAACAGTCATCGCCGATTTCACATTTGCTGGACCCAAAAAAATCTGACTAAATAATGTGACGCCACGCCCAACTTTGATGCCACACAATCCAAAATCGCTTCTTCGGATTCGTCTTGGGATAAAGGGTAACGCTTGAAATCGCATTGATAATTCGATTCAATATTCATCTCGACAACCATTTACACTACGTGCATCTGCCTCGCTCTCCTCACTAAGGTATGACGTCAGGCATCCATTAAAAAACCTGAAGTCTCTAACCTAAAGAAGGCTATAGAATAACGCACCTTTGGCAAGTGTAATATGATATTTTAAAGATGATCATGCTACGATCAGCATTGATTTAATGCCTTGGTGCGGAACCACTTGATTGCGAATGTTACAGAAAGCGTAATTCTAAACTTTCTTACAATTGTGAAATAAATTTAACAGGCGAAGATAGAGACCGCAACCTATGCCCCAAAGCGACTGGCGATTCAGGACAATAAGTAACAATTCTCAAATCTACTAAAACTAAAAGATCGGAATGCCATTCGACGATTATTTCAGAAATAAAAATTATAAAAGGATACCTCAACATTCCGTTAGAAAAGTTTTATCCTCGCGGGCAAAAACACTTACCTTAATGCTACGGAGAATTCATCTTCGCAGTGCAATATAATGATTGACGTACTGCACCCTCGGTGCTACTTAAAGTACACTAGAAAAAATGCTCTTCAACCTGAAGCATCAGTAGATACCATACTGAATTGTTGAGCTTTCAAATCTCGCCAGGAAACACGTATTATTTTGCCTGGCAGAACTTCAGAAAACATCTGCTCCCGAACACGTGAGCGTATGTCGACCATTTTTCAAGGACAACATCGACACCGATGTTAGAGCCGGTGCGGAGCGATGTCATATGATAAACGCGGGGAGGCGATATGAGCGGCAGCCAGATCTTTCGGCGGAAGAAAACCTCGACTTACGCTAGCAAGCGTAACTCAGAGCTCGCCTTATTCGCAGTTTTCACAGCTCTCCAACTCTATCGATGACATTAATTTATTCACCGGATAATCCACAAAATTCACCGTTCCACCAGTATTTACAAAATATTAAAAAAAATGCAATTCAAATCTTGGTTAAGGATTTGAAATCAAACTCTGAATCTTGGGACAGCATGCTATGTTAAAAATTAAACAAACTAGAGCGAATACCAAATATCACAAAAAAATTCAAATTTGACCGGAAGCAATTCAAAAGGATCCAAATTTTATATAAGGACCATTTGACAACCTTATGCAAAAATGTTGAAGGGATGAAAGAAACCGTGTCCGGGACCGAATCTAATATTCGGGAAGGAATTATTATTACTCCTCTCGAAGAAAGATCAAATTTAGAAATTGGTCGAGTGATTTTGAAAGCCGTTTCACCGGTGCAGCGACGGAAGCACGCGGCAAACGGGTGGCATGCGGGGGAAATCGAAGAGAAGGATCCGTTCCGGTGCCGAATGTGGTCTCTTCACGATAGACTCGACGACTACATCACCGAGGAGAGTTGCCGGTCTGAGATAGAGAGCGTTAGATGCGAGGGTCAGCTCATCCCTGCACTCGGACGTCGTTTGCAAGGAGACCCGGGCGCAGACGTTGAGCTGATATACGGAGCCCGGCGTCTTTTCGTCGCCCGGTATCTCAAGATTCCAATACGAGTGCGCATTGAGAACTTGGATGATCGGCAAGCGCTCATTGCCATGGATATCGAAAACCGGCGAAGGAAGGACATAAGTCCCTATGAACGCGGGCGGAGTTTCAAGGCTTGGCTGAAGGCAGGTGTTTTTCAATACCAAGAGGAGATCGCTGCGGCGCTGCACATCTCGGCCTCGCAAGTATCCCGACTGTTGAGGGTAGGCAGTTTGCCTGCCATTCTCGTGGCAGCTTTTGAGTCCCCTCTGCATATTACGGAGGCGTGGGGAGTTAGGCTTGCCACCATGTGGGATGATCCGGCATGCCGGCGAGCACTTGCGGATCGCGCTCGCGAAATCTCAAGAGTTCCACGGCGTTCTGAGCCGCAAAAGATATTTGCCTTACTCACTGGCGCAGCGAATCGGCCGATGTCCCGGTCGCAACACAACGATACTGATGTCGTTTTGACTCCCAAGGGGCGCCCGCTGTTCAAGTTAACTCAACGAAACTCCACTGTGTGCTTAACCATTTCCAAAAAGCTCCTGAACCAGGATAAATTAACCGAGATCAAGCGTGCACTCACAGTGCTCCTCGATCAGTCCTACTCTGAACTGGTGTCGGCTGCCTTACCTGCGCCGTCGAGAGCCGAAAGCTCCGAAGCGGCTCCCGAGCGCGACGGGCTCGTGAACACCCTCACTGCCTAAGCGCTGTTGTCCGTGCCCGTACCGGAGGCTTGGCTGTACGTAGAATTGAATAATAACTCACATCATTCAATGAGTTAGTGTAGTTGCACGATGCAAGCAGGCATCCGAGACTGATGTCAGTAAGGACGTGAAGCAAGGTATCGCGAAACACTGCGGTTGCGCGCTCATCCGGAGCGGTTCGAGACCCGCTACTCTGCTCCCCACGTCATTGGTACTCCCCAAGTCGCCTTCAGCCCGGGCGCGCTGGACCTGGCTTGGGCGTCAATGGCTGCAGCTCGTAAACGACGCGCTCCCGAAAAGAATTCCCCAGTCGCGTGTATATACAGTGTCGTGAATCACGCCTACATGAAATGGGTTATCCCCGAACGCGTCATCGGCAGGTCGGTTCGCGTTGAACACGAGAATATGCGCCTTGGGAATACCCAACGCTTTGTATGCCTTCCTTAGGAGCGACGCCGTGACCTCCCGAGCATGATACTCGCCAAACCAACGCCCGGCAGGAGTCGCGCTCGGCTGAGAGAGCCAAGACGCTAGCTGTTGAGAAGACTCCACAAAATCCCAAGGGCCAGAAAACAAGACGACTCGCCCTACACGTCGATACTTCGCGATGTAGGCGGCCATACCGGCTCCCTGCGACACTCCCGAAAGGACAATCTCGTTCCACCGTGGCCTGTCAGCGTCAAGATACTCTCCCCAACCATCCCGCGGATATCTCTTCCTTAGAAACTGCAGGGCGCTTATAAGCCTGCGATCAATAGACTGCGCTCGACTATCACTCGAGTCTAAATCCTCCCTCCCGGCAAAGCTTCTTTCGTAACGAACCCTGCCAAAGCATTTCGGCGACGGATCCCCGAAGCACGCTTGAGCAACCGACGGGAAGTCGTTGTACTCAAGGCCGATAACCCTGTAGCCCTGGTCTACAGCGACCGCTAATAAGTCCGTCGCATTCGAGGGCACTCCGTCTGTGCCTGGCAAGAACACCACCAGTTTCGATCTTCGTGTGGTGCACTTGCAGTCAAACGTCACATAGTTCCAAGCGTCGAACGTACGGACTCGTCGATCAGCATCGGACGGCCTCACTAAATAGACTTTCCGCCCAATACATGCCGATCCGCTGCGCGCAACCGGCCTCGCCTGACAAGTTCCGAAGGCAAGACATATGCCAATGCACATCACTATCGTCGGTCCCGCAGGTGCTGCGATATGAACGCCACCATCCCATCGCGCCCGCTTGACAGGTAACAACGCACGTCGTATAAGCCAACACAACACCCATAACGTACGGCCACACACCTGTTGACAAGTGGAGTACGGCGATGTGTGAGCGAGCGGCCGTGTGGCGGCCGTCGAATCGTGCGGGCCGTGCGGGATCAACCGGCATACGCAGCACCAAACGCGCATTCTCATTGGCGATTGGCTGTGAGAAGGGCTTTCGGATCCGAGACGGAGGTTTCCCATGACAGCAAGCATGACAAGACGTTCATTTCACGCCTTAGCGATCTCCGCGGCAACGCTGGGAAGCCTGGGTCTCCTGCGAGCCAGGGCCGCAATGAATGGGTGGAGCGGATACGGTACCGCTATTGCCTTCGTGCGAACTGAAAACATCTTCCGGTTCTGGATATACGCACTCAACCGCACCTCGCCGAATGACGACGTGCCGGTCACGTTGACATTAGCCGCAAAAAGCCAAGCGGGGCAAGTCATCTTCTCGGAGTCGTATCTGGCACGAGCGGCTGACTCGCACGTCGCCCGGCCGTGCGTCTTTCTCTCGTCATCCGGTCTCCCACCAGCGTCGAGACTTTATTGCCAACTGCTTGTAGGTGAGCAGAGGACCCCGGCAAAAACACTAGTTATGCGAACGGCTCTAAGTTGACGGACAGCGCATGCCGTCGCGCCGGGGTCGGGATCACCTCAAAGGGTCGTCACCGGCAAGGCCGACGTATCTGTAGCCTCATAAAGGGGACATAGAAATGCTTAGAACCGCGGTTATGGCAATTTTAGAGGCCTCAAACTACTCCCTGGACAACTCGATCTCCTGGGCGCTGACCAATGGGCTCAAGCAAAGGCGCGCGTACTCACTCCTTGATTCGTCCGGTCACCAAGCCGCATCTCTCCAGGGACTGTTACCAATCTTGCAGCCTATCCGAGCTTCGATCGAAAGCAACTCCGCTTTTGTATTGCTTACAAAGGCTGTATTCTCGATACCAGACTCGCCTATTTGGCCACCTAGCGAGGCTTACTCGCTAAGCAGCGACAATACACATCCCATAGGTAACGTTGTCATGTGCTCTCCTGACACGGAGGGTATCGTGTCATTACTTCTACTGTCTCCGGCATTTTCTAGTTTGCCACCCGCCGACTTGACCAGTCTTACCAACTACATCGCGACGTTGCAGCGCAAGTATTGGCCTTCCGAGCCCATTAACCTCATATCTTCACCGTTGCAACTTACCTCGGACGGACGTCTATCCACGTATAAAGAAGCTCGAGAGTTAGGACTCGCAACGGCCGTTATGCAGGTGAGCGAAGGGACCCTTCAGTTCGATCAGGCACAACTGACGAGTCCTATAAACTTACAGTCGTGGAATGGCGCAGGAGTGGTTAGGACATTTCGCGTCGCAAGTGATGCGTCGCTCGATTCAGGCTCTTGTTCAGGGACGCCGACCGGCAGCAGCGGCGGCGGCAGCGGCGGCGGCTGCCCCACCTGCTCCTGACCCGGAGACAACCATGGATACGGCACTCATATCTAACGCGCTCCGCGCCTGATGGCTTCTCGCCATTGCGTGTTATAAGCGCCTGTTTCACACACTTCGATACCTCTACTTCAGATTTTTACCAGACGCGCCTCAGATGAACGCTCGCATTTCGACTATTGACGCATCTGCCATGCTCGTGACGGACGGCTTTAATGACATGTCTCCGGTGATGTGCGCTGCGGGTGGCGATTCGTCCACGTTCGGGCTTCCCGATGACGTTCCCCTCTCTCCGGCGTTTATAGAGTTTATTGCGAGATGGGTCGATCGAGCTGAGTACGAAGGAGAATGGTGGTTTGATCAGGTTTCAGAAGGAATCGCCAGACGAAATTCTGATACCCGCGACAAAGCTGAATTTCGGCTACAGAGGCTTCTCGCGAACGAGAGTGCACAAGAGTCTTTCTCTGATGTTGAGCAAATATTTTCCGCCCTATGCGGTGGGGATAACGCTGCTCTTCGTGACATTCACGATCGTTATCAGTTTTTAGTGATAATCGGGATACCGCGAAACGGCGGCTCGTATTTGACGGGGGAGTGCTTCTCCGCGTTAGGCCACGATCCCCGAAGGGTTCCGGCCTCCATTGCTCATGACGGATTCCCTGACGCCAGGCCATTTAGCATAGGCAGGGGGACTAATCCGTGGCTAGCCACACTCTTGCAGACAAGCGAGTATCTTGCCATGGTTAAGCGCTTTTTCGTCCAAACGCCTGAGTCCCCCGTGTGCGTGCCAAAAAAGCTGACGAAAGCAATATACGCCGGCAGATTTTTTAGATCTGTATTCGGATCAAGGGCGCAATATGTCGTAACTGTCCGTCACCCTATTGCGTGTTGCATCTCAACGTACGAGCAGGCAGGTGGCCTCCCGGCGGATGGCCTGTTTTGCGCCCGCTCCGTCGTCGAGCGTTGGGCAAAGCGCGATCTCGTCCTGACGGGGACGGCCGCAGAGGCCGTCGACTCAATGGATTATTTCGGCGTATATGTCGGCTACTGGGAGAGATTCCACATACGCCTTGCGCTATCCGGCATCGCAGACCCTGCCCTGTCGCTGATCGTACCGTTTGGCAAGGAGTTCATGGAGGGCGCCGCAATGGACTTTCATCGCCGGTGCGGGAGCAACAGAAGAGCTTCCGAATTTGTTGCAAATCGCAACCTGTATGAAAAGCACCCAGAGTGGATTACACGCGCCAATGAAGCCATCGAGCGCGTTGGCGCGGTATGGTCTCTTATAGGATTGAAATTCCCTCGTCATGAGCTTCAGCGGTGCTCGTGAATGGCAGCGCTCAGCTTGCGCATAATGAAAAAGGAGCAGCATCCATGATTCGATTAATTGGTCACAAAATGATACCAATGGCAGTGTGTTTTGTGGTCTTTGGGATCTTGGCAGCTCAACATGTCTACGCGCAATCGTGCAACAACGAATTGTTGCAGGATTGTCTTGAGGAGGCGGAGACTGAATACGATATTAACGAGGCAGACTGTTACGCGAGTTATACCGGTCAACGTCTAACTATTTGCCTCGAGAACGCCGAATCTCTATATTCCGAAGACAGGGCCTACTGTTATAATCTGTACGGATGACTTTAGGACGCAAGCGCCTACCCGATCATCAGCCCGAATTGATCACCAAGCTTGAGGCGCTGATTGAACCGACGGTGCGCGGGAATCCACAGTCGGCGCTGCGCTGGACGACCTTGAGTGTGCGCACGCTCGAGGAGGCGCTGAAGAACGCCGGGGTGAGCGTCAGCTACCGCACGGTTGCCAATCTACTGAAGAAGTTGAACTATACGCTGCAGGGTCAGTTCAAGCGTTCGGAAGGCAAGGTGGATCACCAAAATCGGGACGCCCAATTTCGCTACATCAACGATCAGGCGGTGGCTGAGCTGCATGGCCGCCGGCCGGTGGTCTCGGTGGACACGAAGAAGAAGGAACTCGTGGGGCACTATAAAAATGCTGGCTGGGAGGGGCGTCCGAAGGGCGATCCGATCGAAGTGCTGACGCATGATTTCCCGGACCCCGAGGTTCCCAAGGCCGTGCCCTATGGGGTTTACGATATCGGCGAGAACAAGGGCTGGGTCAACGTCTGGATGAGCGGCGACACCGCCGAGTTTGCCGTGCAGAGCATCCGGGAATGGTGGCGATACATGGGCAAGCCCCGGTACCCGAGAGCGCGCCGTCTTCTGATCTGCGCCGACAGCGGTGGCAGCAACGGTTATCGCTGCCACCTGTGGAAGCGAGAGTTGCATCGCTTGGCGACCGAAGAAAAGTTGACGATCACCGTGTGTCATTTTCCACCGGGCACCAGCAAGTGGAACAAGATCGCGCAGCGCCTCTTCTCTTTCATCACCGCGAACTGGCGACGCAGGTCCCTGACCGACTACCATAGTGAATCTCATTGCCGCGACGGCGACGAAGACTGGGCCGGTTGTCAAAGCTCGCTTGGACCGCAGAGAGTACAAACGCGGGATCAAGGTATCGAAGAAGGAAATGAAATCGCTCAATCTCACGCCTCATGTCTTTCATGGCGAATGGAACTACACGATTGCACCCCAACGGCGGCCGGCGTGACTGCTCAAGTTATTATTTCACACTCCTTAAGTACACGTGCTCGTTGCGCGCAGAGCTTATTATGTCTTAGTGAGCCGAGGGCGTCATGCACCGGAATGTACGGTTAGTTGCGATCACATTGGCGATATCAATCGCGGTCGCCATCACAATTTTGTTTGGCGCTAGTTGGCGCGCGGCGGAAAGGGACCCGCTGAAGGCGAACGCTGGGCTTGGCGGCGGGGCGCCGACAAAACCCGAGGAATTCCCGCGTGCGGCGCTCAAGTATGGAAGGGCGCCGCAACGGGTCAAGGCCTTCTTCGTCAAAGTACATCCCATATCAACAGACCGCACATACAAAGAGCTCGTGGCGGCCGTCGGTCACGACGATGGCTATGACGCCTTCGCGCTCTTTACGCTAACACACATCTGCCAGAGGCTAGTACAAACAACGTTGCCGAGACACGCTGTCATACCGGCTATCGATAACTTCGACCCGAGCTGGTGCGAGCAGGTGCCCGAAAACAACCAACCGCAAGCTTGGCTGAGAGAAGCCTCGGATGCCGGATACCTCCCTGCACTTGCGACCTATTTGAAGTTGCTTCCCAGCGAGCAGCGCCTACAAAACGAGACGTCGGAACAATTTAGTGCCTATCAACAGAGATTGCAGAGCGACATGTTAGCTGCAACCGATGCCGGTAGTGTGCAGGCGGCACTGTTTCTTAGTTATGGCCATGCCAACGACACCGATGCAGCGCGCGTCGCTGAATATGAATATAGCCGCCTAGCAACCGATGAGTTGAATGCGATATCGAGCCAAACGGGATCGACCTCTGATTCAAGTGACGCCACGCTCGTCCACTTCCTGGGTCAGGCGGCTCAATTTTCGGCGATGCAGAAAGGGAGTGGACTCACTCCAAGTCAGATCGCCAACGCAGACGCGAGTGCTGGGTTAATGTTTTCGCAGCTTCCATGCTGTGTCCTCGTGAACATGCGGTAGCATCCAGGTTGTGGTTTATTTGGGCATTTGAGTCTTCGGGGCCTTTTGGTAATGTTGCGATCATTAAGCCCGAGCATTGTCGGCGAAATCCCTCTTAGCTTCCCATAATAACCCGATGCGTTCCCTTCGACGGCGGTTATTCCGGGGGGGGGGGGGGGGGGGGGGGGGGGGTGGAGAAATCACAGTGAATGCCGAGCAGGCCCTGTCAGCGCACGCGCTGGTGAGTGGATGGAGTGTCTTTCACTACGAAACTTTTGACTATCCAGAGTTTGCCGGGCCCTGCTCAGGGATGTACGTTATAGCCACCACACATCGTTCGGGAAGTAGCTGGCTTTGCCGGGAACTTTGGCGAACATCGTGCCTCGGTGCGCCGCATGAATATTTCAACAGGCTGCGGGGAATACTGCCGCTGGCAACGCGCTTTGGCGCCGTTGATGGAGCCGCATATCTAAATGCCCTAATTGAACATCGGACGTCTCCGAACGGTGTCTTCGCGATAAAGGCTCTATATGGCCACTGGAGAGTGGCCAAGATGATGCTTGAGAGTTGTTCGCGAATTCCAAACTCAATTAAATTCATTTTTCTGGATCGGCGGGATAAAGCAGCTCAAGCGGTGTCGTTGGCACGCGCGCGGCAGACGCAGCAGTGGACGTCTCTAGGTGGGTTGGGCTCATGTGCGAAGTATGATGCAGCGAGGATTCGCCGCGCGCTTATGGATCTTCGGGGTCAACGCTCAAGGTGGCTTGCGGAGTTCAAAACGTCGGAAGTTACTCCGTTAGTACTGACTTACGAGGATTTGCTTGCTGATATGAGTGGCTGTGTCGAGGCTATTGCGAGTCATATCGGTGTCGATCTTAGCAGGGAGCGGCCGCTCGACCTCCCACTACTGGTCATTCAAAGAGATGATAATTCTGCCGATTGGTTGACTAGATTCAAATTGGAAGAAGCACAGTTTTTGGCTGCTTTCGATGATGAGACTGATTAAGCGGCAAATTTCATGAATTTGCGTAGTGTCCCGTAATCGGCCGATGATGCCCGGGGTGCAGAATCAAGACTGCAGGCAGGGAGAGTCTGTACCTTTACGGGAGTCTCAGAATAAAGCCGTCGTCGGGAATGCCGCCTAAGTGGATCATAAGTTCCTCTGCCAGCGCTAAGACCTCCTCGCGATTGGCGGAGTTGACGGCGCCGAGTACTCGGCGCGCGAACTCATCTGTTTGTGCGAGCCTCCCGAGGAGACGGTATCGCCACACGAAACCGTTGCTGGACCAATGGCGTCGCGACTGTAGCGTAGCGTGCATGAGTAGCGCCACGAGTTGCACGTGACCTAACTCCATCTCAATCTCGTCGACGCAGAACTTGGCATCCATAGCACGGCTGAGGAGCTGGCGCCGCAGTAGATCGAGCCTCCCTTGGGGGAGGCCGTGTGGTCCAAGCTTAAGAAGCTCTGCTGCGCGATTCTTCAGCGGCTGAGCTAGCCCTAATTCATCCCTTATTACCACCATCTGCTCCGCAAATCGCGGGAACTTTGAGCGATCATTGTAAGGCGCGGCATCGAGCAACTGTAGGAAACGAAAATGCGACATCAGATTCACGTCTAGGAGTCGATGTTCACATTCTGGACATCGGCGCAAAATGACATCAACTGTAGGTGCGGTTCCGGTACGTAATGCTAAGATATCAATGTCCGAACCAGCGTTGAAGCATTCCGTCAGGACGCTCCCGCCAATCGCGATAAAATGCACATCCGGGAATTGGCTAATTACAAACCGGACGATTTGTGGAACCCAGCGTGCAAGCCGTTCGCTCGCAACGACAGGGAGCGTTGATTCAGTCATTGGAGCACCAACGAATTTTGCGGATTTTCACTGCTACGGCGATCTGGCGCACTAGGGTGCCGGTGCCTGCAGGGCGGATTGGAGGTTGCTCTGCACGATGAGGCGCACCGCGCCGAGCCACAGCAGTACGAGCCGTTGCCGAGGCGCAGCTCACAGCGCTGGCTGGGCGCCACCGCCGGGGGGCGCAGCGCTGGACGATTGCGCTGCTAAGGAGACTCTGATTTACCGATTTGATCATCGCTACCATAAATATCCAGCCCGAGCTCGATTCTCCGGAGACCAAGTGCGGCCAGGGATTCGGGTGTGGTGGAAAGACCTTCGTTGCCTTGATGCATGAGTAGACCAACAAACAGGTCGACACGGTACTTTTCGGCAATTGAGGTGATTCGCCGTCATCTGCGAATACGGAGACTGTCAAGAGTCAGCTCCAATCTGCGGTTACAGGGGCGGTTGAGTCGGGCGACGCGCATGGGATGTTCCTGGCAGGGATGATGTTGTCAAATGCCAAGTATAGTCCTCAGCCGTTGGAAGGAGTAGCAATTGCACTTGCCGCATGCGATCTCGGGTACGACTGTTCTGCGTCAAATCCAGAGAATCCGTTCTCCATGTGTGCGAGAAGCGGGGCATGTCCGGCAGACAGGCATTTTGCTTACTACATGCAACAGAGTCTCGGCGTGGACCAGTCCGCACAGGCGTACAACGAAGCACAGTCTCTTGAGGACATGCTTTCCAGAAACGACAGTGCTGGATTTGCGGCGATCATCCGCCTGAGATGAACGCAAATGCCCTCGCTACACGAGCACCTCAGCGAGCCGGACTGTCAATTCCCGCGGATTACCCGGTTCGAAGCGCCGGCCAACCGCCGTGGACCTGCCGCCCTGACTCGTCGAGGTCATGCGACCTGTTTGACTTGGACTCTCACAGCTTCCGCCTTCAGTTGGTCGAGATGATCGGCGTACCACTGCATCATGCGACGCCGATCGGCCAAATACTGGGCGAAATCGTAGGCGCCCCGGACCTCATCATCCTCACCGTGCGAGAGCTGCGCCTCGATCCAGTCCCCATTCCAGCCGTTCTCGTTCAGAGTCGTTGAGGCCATCGTGCGAAAGCCGTGCGTACTCATCTCGCCCTTCGTGTACCCGAGTGTCCTCAACATGATGCGGATAGTGCCGTCGGAAATCGGCCGCGAGCGGTCCCGGATCGCAGAGAACACGTAGCGGCATCGACCGGTAATTTCGCGTAGCTGGCGAAAGATCGTCACCGCTTGATGCGAGAGCGGAATGATGTGAGGATCGCGCATCTTCATGACCTCGGGGGGCACGCGCCATTCGGGCGTCTCCCCGTCGAGCTTGAGGTGCGACCATTCGAGCCTGCGCAGCTCCTTCGAGCGGGGAAAACACAGCTCCAGAATCCTCGCCGCCGCGATCGTGATCGGGGTCGCCATGATAATGATCGATTGCCAGCAGGAGCGGCCCGATGTACTGCGGGTCCGTGATGGGCGCAAAGTGCTCGGAGGCCACAGGCTTGAGCGCGCCGATCAGGTCCGCGGCCAAATCGTGCACCGGTCCGCGTCCGCTGGCGTTGGCGTTGGCGTTGGCGTATCGAAAAGCGCGACCACATAAGGCGCGCACGCGGTGAGCGACCTCATGGTGTCCGTACGCCTCGATCTTGCGCAACGCCGCGAGCAGGTCGACAGCCGTGATGGTCTTGATAGGGCGACTGCCGATCTCCGGGAAGATGTACATCTCGAGCCGTCGGCGCATGAGATGAAGCGTGTTGGCATCGAGCGGCCCGCGCTTGCGTCGTCGGGATGAGCGCTTGCTACCGCGCTTCGATGACCTAGTGTAGTGTCCCGCAAATAACTATACAGACTTTACGGGGAATTGCTATGATCTGCGGTTCATGCCGAACCTGGGTCTGTCGATCGAGCTTGTCGCCGGCTGGAGCGAACGCAGCTGCAGCAGTGGGAATCCGCGCACGGTACTCCGCAACAGGTGGCGCTGCGCTGCCGGATTATTTTGGCGAGCGCTGGCGGGTCAGGACAATGTGGCGATCGCCGCAGGAGCTTGAAGTGAGCCGCGCCGACGGTGCAGCTGTGGCGCAAGCGGGTGCACGAGCGGGGGCATTGGGGAGGTGTGGCAGATAGCCTCTGGCCGAGGACGTAAGCCCCGTTACGATCAAGCCCGAGCAAGACCGGATCATTGAGGCCACCTTGCAAAGCAAGCCGGCCGGCATGACCCATTGGAGCTGCCGGTTGATGGCCGAGGCACAGGGGGTCAGCAAGAACACGGTGAACCGCTTGTGGCAGCTGCACAACATCAAGCCGCATCTGAGCGGCACTTTCAAGCTCTCGCGGGATGCGAATTTTCTGGAGAAGCTGACCGATGTGGTGGGGTTGTATTTGAACCCGCCCGAGAAGGCGCTGGTGCTGTGTCTGGATGAAAAGAGCCAGATTCAAGCCTTAGATCGAACGCAGCCGGGACTGCCGCTGAAGAAAGGCCGCTGCGGAACGATGACGCACGACTACAAGCGCAACGGCACCACGACGCTGTTTGCGGCGCTGAACGTGTTGGACGGCAAGGTGCATAGGAGAGTGTCACGGCCGACATCGGCATCAGGAGTGGCTGAGATTTCTGCGCCGCCTGGACGATGAGTTTCCCTCGCGGCTGAAGTTGCACCTGGTGATGGACAACTACGGGACGCACAAAGAGCCGCACGTGCAGACGGTGGCTGAAGAAGCATCCGCGCTTTGTGTGCCACTTTGTGCCGACCAGCTCCAGCTGGCTGAATCTGGTGGAGCGCTGGTTTAGGGAATTGACTGACAAAGCGATTCGACGCGGCAGCTTCGTGAGCGTGCCGGATTTAAAGCAGGCGATCGAGGAGTTTATGGCAAGCTGGAATCAAGACCCCAAGCCGTTCATCTGGACGGCCACGGTCGAGGACATCGTCGAGAAAATCGATCGGGCGCGAGCCAAGATGGAGCAGATCAAGCCAGGTTCTACTCTCCCAAGAGGTAAAAAGCATGCCGTGTAAAGTCATTTCCGGGACACTGCACTAGCCGATCCGATCCCCTCAGCCTCGGTCAGCGAAGCCGGGGGGCGGTTCCCACGTCAGGGTCAGGCCCGCTCTTCCCGAGCAGCGCCAAGAACTCGCGTGCAATGGTTTCGAAGGTATCCCTGCGCGCCTCCTTCTCGGCTGCCCGCTGCACGGACGGATCGTCACCCTCCGCCACGAGCTTACGAGCGTCGTCGCGCTTCTCGCGAGCGCGCTTGAGACCCACATCCGGGTAAAGGCCAAGGGTCAGCAGCTTCTCGCGCCCTTCGACTCGATACTTGAATCGCCACGACCGAGCGCCGGTCCCCGTGACCAGAAGGTACAACCCTCGTTCGTCGTGTAGCTTGTAAGGTTTCCCCTTGGGCTTCGCAACGCGGATGTCGATTTCCGTGAGCATTGCCGATACCCCAAAGTCTGAGGATACCCCCGAGCGTGCCCCCACGAGGGAGCGGCAGTCAACAGAACTCAGCAGTACCGGGCGGCTCTTAACTTCCTTGAAAATACACGAATTCTTTTCTTCAGAAGCCCTCGCCGGCCGTCCACGGAACCCTAATTGGCGGAGAGGGTGGGATTCGAACCCACGAACACCCGTTAAGATGTTACTGGAATTCCAGTCCAGCGCCTTCGACCGCTCGGCCACCTCTCCGCACCCATAAACGCGCGCCGCACTGACCCCTGAGGCGCCCCGGCACGCTGGCGGCATGATACTACGCCGCGGGGCAGCGGACCCCGCGGGGCTTACGGCACTTGTTCGACCGCCCGGCCGTTCTGCTGCGGAACGTTGAAGTTCGGCGGTGCAGCCAGGCAGGGATCTTTCACCGTGCGCCGCGGCGGTACCGGCCCGTTGAACGGCGGCACCTCCAGCGCATGGCTGGTATCGGGTGAGCTCATGCCCTGCGGAATGGAGAGCGACGCGATGCTGATCGCGCTTTGGTACGGCTGCGGCTTGTTGCAGGCGTCGTCGTGGGTGATGTGGTGGATCGTTCTACAGCCGCTGAGCGCCAGCAGCGCCGCGGAAGAAAGAGCCAACGCGGGTATCCCGAAGCGTTTCCGCTCGCGGACACGGGTCTCAGAGGGCCCGGACTTCATTTAAACCCCTATCAGTTAACGAGATCTATTGGAGCGTCGCCGCTCGTCGCAACGCTTCGAGCACCGCCGGCTGGTGAGCCGCGGACAGCTCCGTCAGCGGCAGCCGGATGCCACGCTCGATCCTGCCGGCCTGCGCCAGCGCCCATTTCGCCGGTATCGGATTCGCCTCGAGAAAAAGATCCCGATGGAGCGCCGCGAGCGGCGCATCCAGGCGTGCCGCGGACTCCCGATCGCCGCTGACTGCCGCGTTCACCATTGCCGACATGGCCCCCGGCGCGACGTTGGCGGTCACCGAGATCACCCCGCGCGCGCCGGCGAGAATCGCCTCCCGCGCCGTGGCGTCATCGCCGCTAAGCACCACGAACCCTTGCCGGCAGACGGCGAGCAGCTCGCGCACCCGCTCGGACCCCGGCACCGCTTCTTTGACCACGCGGATCAGCTCGAGTTGCGACAACCGCCCGACGGTGGCCGGAAGCATATCCACAGCCGTGCGAGATGGCACGTTGTAGAGGACTAGGGGCTTGGAGGAGGCCTCTGCGATCGCCGCGAAGTGCCGGTACAAGCCCTCCTGCGTGGGCCGATTGTACGCGGGCGTGGCGGCCAAAATACCCTCGACGGGCAACCGCGAGAACCGACCGGCCCGCTCCACCGAGGCCGCGGTGCTGCTCGAGCCCACGCCCACGACCACCGCGATCCGGCGCCGAGCCCGCTCGCACGCGCGCTCGGTGAGCTCCCACAGCTCCGAGTCCGTCAGCGTCACGGACTCCCCCGTGGTCCCACCGACCACGATTCCGGCGGTGCCGCTCTCGATGTGCCAATCGATGAGACGCTCCCAGGCGTTGTGGTCTATGGCTCCATCGCTGCGCATGGGCGTGACTATTGCGACGAGACTGCCTGAGAGCATCGAAACCCTGGGTAATGCCGCCATGCGGCAGATGAGCCCACAAGTATAAGGGGCATTACGCCCCGGGCGAAGTCGTGTCCCACAAGCATCGCCAGCGAACCGCTCACCCGGTACACTGCCTGTAGCACCTTGGAACGCACCGAGCCCATTGACCCGATGAAGCAGCACCTGGCCGTTTCGGCGATCGGCGGCGACCGCACCGGCATGGTCCACGAGCTGACCCGGGTGATCAGCGAGTGCGGCGGCAATATCACCGAGAGTCGCATGGCCGCGCTCGGCACCGAATTCGCCATGCTGCTGCTCGTCTCGGGCAACTGGCACGCGCTGGCCAAGCTCGAAACAGAGCTGAAGCGTCTCGCCGAGACGAACAGCCTCAGCGTGCACCTGAAGCGCACGGAGCCCCGCGCTGCGCGCACGGACATGCTGCCGTACTCGATCGATGTCGTGTGCCTGGACCAAACCGGCATCGTCTCAGGGCTCTCGGGCTTCTTCGCCAGCCGCAGCATCGATATCGCGGAGGTCTCGACGCGCAGCTATCCGGCGGCCCACACAGGCGCGCCCATGTTTTCCGTGCAGATGATCGTCAATGTGCCGAGCCGCATCCAGGTGGCGCATCTGCGCGAAGAGTTCATGGAATTCTGCGATTCCCTCAACCTCGATGCCATCCTGGAACCGGTGAAGTCCTGACGATGCCCAAAGTCGAGCCCGGGGCCAAAGTGCCCCCATTCTCCCTGCCCGCGACCGGCGGGGACAGCTGGCGCCTCAAGGACGCGGCAGGTCGCGCCCTGGTGATCTATTTCTACCCGAAGGACATGACCTCGGGCTGCACGCGCGAGTCGCAGGACTTCCGCGATCTGCACGCCGCCTTCCGCAAGGCCGGTGCGGAGATCGTCGGCATCTCCCGTGACAGCGTCGCCAGCCACGAGAAATTCAAGGCCAAGGAGGCGCTGTCCTTCACGCTGTTGTCGGACGAGAAGGAAGAGGTCTGCAAGCTGTTCGATGTCATCCGGGAGAAGAGCCTCTACGGCAGAAAGTATCTCGGCATCGACCGCAGCACCTTCCTCATCGACGCCAAAGGCGTGTTGCGGCAGGAGTGGCGCAAGGTAAAGGTTCCGGGGCACGCGGAGGAAGTGCTTGAAGCAGCGAAGTCTCTCTGATTCCGGGCCGGCCGGCGCGCACGCGCGCGGACCTGCGACCGAGTCTGTTTCCGTGCCGGCACCGGCCGCCACGATGCCGGCCTCCGTCCACACACCCGCGGAGGGCGCAGAACCGCGGGTCAGACCCCGTGATGGCCGGCGTCTCTTCATACTCGACACCAACGTGTTGATGCATGACCCGACGGCGATCTTTCGGTTCGAGGAGCACGACGTCTATCTCCCGATGGTGGTGCTCGAGGAGCTCGACGCGCACAAGAAGGGTCTCTCGGAAGCCTCGCGCAACGTGCGCCAGGTGAGCCGTTTCCTCGATGACATGATGCGCGATGCCACCAAGGAAGTGATCGATCGGGGCCTGAAACTGCCGAGCGGGTACTCCGGCAACCACGGCAAGAAGCCCTCCTCCGGCCGGCTCTTCTTCCAGACGCGTCAGCTCTCGATCGCGCTGCCGCAGAGCCTTCCGGGCCAGGGCAATGACAACGCCATCCTGGCGCAGACCCTCGCGCTGCAGAACGAGCGGCCCGATGCGCGGGTGATCCTGGTTTCCAAGGACATCAATCTACGCATCAAGGCAGCCGTACTGGGAGTACACGCTGAGGATTACTACAGCGACAAGACGCTGGAAGACTCCGATGTCCTCTACAGCGGCATGACCGCGCTCGCCACCGACTTCTGGGAGCGGCACGGCCAGGGCATGCGCTCCTGGAAGGAAGGCGAGCGCACGTTCTACGAGATTACCGGCCCGGCGGTGCGCGAGTGGCAGCCGAACCAGGGCGTGTACGAGGACAGCCCAGAGGGCATCGAAGGCATCGTGCGGCGTCTGAGCGGTGACACCGCGGTGATCGAGCTGATGCGCGATCACCGCAATGAGCGCCACAACGTCTGGGGCATCACGGCGCGCAACCGTGAACAGAATTTCGCGCTGAACATGCTGATGGATCCGGAGATCGATTTCGTGACGGTGCTGGGACCCGCCGGTACCGGCAAGACGCTGCTCGCCCTCGCCACGGGGCTGATGCAGACGCTGGAGAGCAATCGCTTCGTCGAGATCATCATGACCCGGGTGACCATCCCATTGGGAGAGGACATCGGATTCCTGCCGGGGACGGAAGAGGAGAAGATGGAGCCGTGGATGGGCGCCCTCATGGACAATCTCGAGGTGCTGACCGGGGGCCAGGAGGGTGGCAACTGGGGGCGGGCGGCGACCAATGACCTGCTGCGCAACCGCATCAAGATCCGCTCCCTCAACTTCATGCGCGGCCGCACGTTCCTCAACCGCTTCCTCATCCTCGATGAAGCGCAAAACCTCACGCCCAAGCAGATGAAGGCGCTCATCACCCGCGCCGGGCCCGGGACCAAGCTGGCGTGTATCGGCAATGTCGCTCAGATCGATACCCCATACCTCACGGAGACCACTTCAGGGCTCACCTATGCGGTAAACCGGTTTCGTGGCTGGCCGCATTCCGGGCACGTGACCCTGGTCCGAGGGGAGCGCTCGCGGCTGGCGGACTTCGCCTCCGATATCCTGTAAGCTCCCCCTCGGTAGTCGGTGGCCTGCCAGCTCGGCCGACCGCCGGATTTGTAAGTTTCTGTTAATGCAGGGAAACTGGCCCCTCGGGCAGCGGTCGAACACAAGATGCGCGCGTTCGTCCTGATCATCCTCTTCGCCTTCCTGAACGCCACCACGGTGGCGGTCGCGGCTCCGCCCGGCACCCCACTCCCTTACGTTCCTTCGGACTCGCTGGCCACCACGGACCTTCCGTCTGCCATCAATTCAGAGCTTCCGGACCTGAGCAGCCCGGCAAGCGGCATGCTGAACAAGCAGGAGCAATACGAGCTCGGCTACTCGGTCATGATGCAGATGCGGGATCAGCGGGCGCTCTTCGATGATCCTGAGACCTCGGAGTACATCCAGCAGATCGGGCAACGCCTAGCCTCCCAGAGCACGGACGGCGGCGGATATTTTCACTATGTGGTCGCCAGGAGCGAGGAGATTAATTCCTTCGCGGTCTCCGGCGGATGGGTCTTCATCTTCACCGGGCTCATCACCGCGACACACACCGAGTCCGAGCTTGCGGGCGTGATGGCCCACGAGACCGCGCACATCACGCAGAATCACATCGCCCGCAGGATCCAGGAGGCGCAACAGGCGTCCATGACCGCCCTCGCCGGGATGCTCGCCGCGATTCTCCTCGGGGCTCTTGGCGGCGGCGGCGGCGATGCCATCGAGGGCGGCATCATCGCCTCCCAGGGCCTCGCCGAGCAGTCGCAGATCAACTTCAGCCGCAGTGAGGAAGAGGAAGCCGACCGCGTCGGCATCCAGTACCTGGCGGCGGCAGGGTTCGATCCGCAAGGCATGGGTAACTTCTTCGAGCGCCTCATGCGCGAAGAGGGCGAACAGGACGGCTGGGTGCCGGCCATCCTCATGGACCACCCCGTGGATGCCGATCGCATCGCCGAGGAGCGCGAGCGTGCGGCGCAATACCCGCCGACTCCCGACAAGAGCTCCCTGGACTACTACCTGATCCGGGAGCGCGTACGCGTACTCTTGGCGCCGGGCGATGAGGATATTCAGCGGATATATGCCGAGAAAATCGCGAGTGGCGACCGCAGCCTCGGCACGATGTACGGCGACGCGGTGGCGCTGATTCAGGACAACAAGGCGTCTCAGGCCGTGCCGGTGCTGAAGCAACTGATCCTGCAGCATGGCGATCTTCATGATCTGTATGCCACCCTCGGCCAGGCGCAGATGAAGGCGGGCGACATCAACGGCGCGCTCGCGACCTTCCGGCTGGCGATGGAGCTCTTCCCGCGCAACATTCCCGTGACGATCCGCTATGCGCAGACACTCATGGCGGACGACCAGAGCGCCCAGGCGCACGACGTGCTGCTGGACCTCTTCAACAATGTCGACCCGACACCGGATCAGATCGAGCTCACGGCACGCGCAGCGAGTGCGGCCGGCGACTTGGGCGACGCCTATTTCTACATGGGCGAATACCAGATCGCCGACGGCAATCTGCCGCTCGCCGCCGAGCAATATCAACTCGCGCTCCGCAGCCCGCACCTGACCTATGTACAGCGCCAACGAATCACGGCGCGCCTGCGGGAAGTCCGCGATTACCTGGCCAGCGCGCGCCAGCAGGGCACGAGCGAATGATTCGCCTCACGGGATGACGCGAGGGGTGACGGCGTATCTCCGGGTCCGCGGGCCGTCGCCGATTCCAGACAGCAACGTGTCCGCCACCGGCGGCGGGGCTGCTACAATGTCGGTTAGGACTCTGCACGGATCTCTCATGCCAAGAAGAATTCCCCCGGCGATGCGCCGGATCGCCATGCTGTCGCTGCTCACACTCACCCTCCTCGGCTGCGCCACCGTGCCACCTGCGGAGCGCAACGCGCGCGATCCCTGGCAGGGCATGAATCGGGGCGTTTACAAGTTCAACGACGCCTTCGATCGCGCAATTGCCAAGCCAGTCGCGAGGACCTACGTGCGCTTGCCGCAGCCGATCCGCACCGGGGTCACCAACTTCTTCAACAACGCGACCTACCCCGACGTCATCGTGAATGCGCTGCTTCAAGGGCAGCTCGCCCCCTTCGCGCGTGACGCGGGACGACTGGTGATCAACACGACACTGGGTATCGGGGGGATCCTGGATCCGGCCTCACACATGGGGATGCCGCTCGAAGATAGGGATTTCGGGCAGACCTTCGGAAAATGGGGAATCCCATCCGGGCCATTCCTGGTGCTCCCATTCATGGGCCCGTCCGATGTCAGGGACGGCATTGGACGCATACCGGACGCGTACGCAGAACCGTGGGCTTACATCAAAAGCCGATACTGGTACTGGGACTACGGCACTCTGCTGGTGTATATGATCGACGAGCGCGCAAGTATTCTGCCCCTGACCGATCTGGCGGATAAGACATACGACCCGTATGCGTTCGAGCGCAATGCCTACCTGCAGCACCGCGACTTCATGGTCAAAGGTCAGCAAGCGCAGGGCGGCGCCGACGAGGAGTTGAAACAGCTACAGCAGCAGTAGCAGTAGCTCAGACGCCCTTCTGCAGCATCTCCTCGACGCCGCTGATGCTCGCGACGGCGAGCAGGCTTTGCGGCAGGTTGGCGAAGCGCAGCGGCCGCCCCTCCCGCTTCATGATCGCCATCCAGTCGAGCATCACGGCGAGGCCCGCGCTGTCGGAATGCGTGATCCCGCCGCAATCCATCTCGAGGTCATGCGCGCTGGAGGTGCTCAGGGCGTTCAACCCTTCGTTGCGCGCCCCGCGCGCGTTGGCAAACGTCAGCGGACCCCGCAGCTCGAAGCGGCCCGGTGCGGCCGTCACGACCGCGAACGAGGCGGCGCCCGGCGCGCCGCTGACGGTGGCCCCGCCGGGGCTGTTCACGAAGCGCCGCCCGTCGCCTTGCCGATCTGCGCCGGCTTCTCGCCGTGCTCGAGGCGGTTTATCACCGCATCCAGCCCACCCTGCTGGGCGAGCTGAGGCTGAAAGTCCTGGCGATAGCTCATGATGTAGCTGACACCGTCGATGACCACATCCCAGGCCTTCCAGCCATCGGGAGTTACGTGCATGTAGTAGTTGACGGAGATCGGCGGCCCGCTGCTGCGCGACATCTCGGTGCGGACGGTCGCATTCTGATCGCCGGGATTCACGCGGGTCGGAAAGACCTTGAGCGTGTTCGACGTGAACTCGACCACCGCCGCGCCATAGTTATTGAGCATCGAGTGATAAAAGGCGGTGATGAAGCGGTCCCGCTGCTGCGGCGTGGCGGTTTTCCAGTACCTGCCCAGCACCAGCTGGGCCGCGAACTGGGTATCGACATGCGGCAGGATGTATTGGTCGACCAGCGCGGAGACCTTGGCGGGGTTGTTGCGGTAGGTCTGGCGGTTGGCATCGAGCGCCTGTAGCAGGCCGTTGGCTGCGCTCTCGACGACATCCGAAGGCGACGACTGCGCCGCCGCGCCCTGAGCTGCGGCCGGGGCGGGTGCTTCGATCAGCCATGCCGCGGCAATGAGCGCTGCGGCGATCACGAAATTGGAAGCTCTCATGGGTGGGGCTCCTGCGGTTTCTGGCTCTGACTCGGGGGCTTGCCGTTGCCGTTGCTGTTACTGTTACTTGCTGCTACCGCCGTTGTTGCTGGATCCGCCGCCACTGCCGCTGCTGCTGCCGCTCGAGAAGTTGGCGAAGAACTTGTTGATGAGGTTCTCGAGTACGATGGCGGATTGGGTTTGCAGGATCTGGCTGCCGTTCTTCAGGTACGTGCTGAGACCGCCTGGGCTGATGCCGACGTACTGTCCGCCGAGCAGGCCCTCGGTCTCGATGCTGGCATAGCTGTCGTCGGGAATCTCGTTGAACTGCGGGTACATATGCAGATGAACGTTCGCCCGGTAGCTCTGGCTGTCCAGGTCGATGGCAGTCACATCGCCGATCCTCACTCCTGCCATCCTAACGGGCGCACCGACCTTGAGGTCCCCGATGTTGTCGAATTCGGCGGTCACATCGTAGCCTGGAGCTTTGCCGAAGCTCAGCTTGAGGCCACTGGAAGGAAGCTGGGTCGTGAGAAAGATGAGCGCGGCGAGGCCCAGAATGACGAAGAGTCCGGTTCCAATTTCCAGGGAGCGAGTAGCGCGCATGGCGTGGCGATCCTCTTACAGGAAAACGGCAGTCAGAACGTAGTCGAGGAGCAGCGTCAGCACGGACGAGGCGACGACAGTGCGGGTGGTGGCGAGCCCTACACCTTCCGCCGTCGGCTCGCACTGATAGCCCTCGTTGACGGCGATCAGGCTGATCACCGCGCCAAACACCACACTCTTGACGATCCCCTCGGTCACGTCACGCATGGAAACGGCGCTCTGCATCTGCGACCAGAAGGTGCCGCGATCGATGCCCAGAAGCCCGACGCCGATCAAGTGTGCGCCGAGGAGGCCGATGACGTTGAAGATCGCGACGAGCAGCGGCATGGCGATGAAGCCACCCAGGAAGCGTGGAGCGATGACATAGCCCATCGGATCAACCGCCATCACCTCCATGGCAGTGAGCTGATCGGTGGCCTTCATCAGCCCGATTTCGGAAGTGAGCGCCGTGCCCGCACGTCCGGCAAAGAGCAGCGCGGTCAGCACCGGGCCGAGCTCCTTCAGGAGAGCGAGCGCGGCAACCTGACCCAGCGCGGTCTCCGCGTCGAAGCGCTGCAGCACATCCTGTCCCAGCAGACCCAGCACCATTCCGGTGAAGAGGCCCGACAGCATGATGATGATGAGTGAGCGTGCCCCCGCATTATAGATCTGGGCGACGACGAGTCGAGGACGTGCCAGTGCCTTCCCGCAGGCGAGCAGCAGGCGCGCCAGAAAAATCCCCGTGACGCCGAATTTGCGCACGCCCTCGAGAAGCACGCTGTGTCGGGCTCCGTTGCTCATCCTTCGTCGGCTCCGAGAAGCTGGCTGGCGTAGTCGGGGGCCGGGTAATGAAATTTGACCGGGCCCTCGGCGCTGCCGGTCATGAACTGGTGCACCGTCTCGGAGTCACTGTTCGCCAGCTCCTGCGGCGCGCCGGAGGCGACGACGCGGCCGCCGGAGAGGAGATAGCTCTGATCGGCGATGGTCGCGAGCTCCTGCACATCGTGGGAGACGACGATGCTGGTGATGCCGAGCGCCTGGTTCATGTGCTTGATGAGGCGCAAAATCATGCCGAGCGATATCGGATCCAGGCCGACGAAAGGCTCGTCGTAAAGCAACACCTCCGGATCCATCACGATGGCGCGGGCTAACGCGACGCGACGCGCCATGCCGCCCGAGAGCTCTGCCGGCATCAGCTCCGCTGCCCCGCGCAAGCCCACGGCCTCGAGCTTCGTGAGCACCAGCTTGCGGATGACCGACTCCGGAAGATCGGTGTGCTCGCGTACCGGAAAGGCGACGTTCTCGAAAACATCGATGTCGGTGAGCAGCGCCCCGTTCTGGAACAGCATGCCCGTCCGCTTGCGGGTGGCGAAGATCTCCGATCTCGAAAGGGTGGCGATGTCGCGTCCGAACACCAACACCTGGCCGCTGTCGGCAAAGAGTTGTCCGGTAATGAGCCGCAGCAGCGTCGTCTTGCCGGTACCGCTGGGTCCCATCACTGCCGTGATGAGGCCCCTGCGCACACGAATGTCGAGCCCGGCAAAGATCGGCCGGCCGTCGATGGCGTAATGCGCATCGCGCACATCGACGACCACGTCATCTGCCGAACCGGACGGCGCGTGTTGGAGAGGGGCGAGCCTGCTCAAGCGGCCTGGCTTTCCATCTCAGGGCTGTAGCGGCCGGCGGCTGCGAGGCCGTTGAGCTTGGCGCGGCGGGCGAATTCCTTCTGCCCGGCGGCGAAGGTGGCCGCATTACCGCCCCACGCCTTGAGCGCGGTGTCCTGCAGAGCGCGCCCATAGCTGAACGTCAGCGACCAGGGCAACGGACCCATGCGGTTCATCAGAGAGAGATGCAGGGTCGCCTCGGTCGACGACTGGCCACCCGAGAGGAACGCGATACCGGGAACGGCCGGCGGCACGTGCCGCTTCAGCGTCCTGATGGTCGCCTCGGCCACCGCCTCGGGCGACGCACGGTTCGAGGCCTTCTTGCCGGAGATGACCATGTTGGGCTTGAGGATCATGCCCTCGAGATAGATGCGGTGCTCGAAGAGCTGGTTGAAGACGGCGTTCAACGTGACGTTGGTCACTTCCTCACAACGGTCGATCGAGTGCGCCCCGTCCATGAGCACTTCGGGCTCCACGATCGGGACGATGTCGTTTTCCTGCGCCAGCGCCGCATAGCGGGCAAGCGCGTGAGCATTGGCCTGAATGGCGAACGCGCTCGGAACGCCATCGCCGATGTCGATGACCGCACGCCACTTGGCAAACCGCGCTCCGAGCGAGTGGTACTCGACGAACCGCTCGCGCAGGCCGTCGAGCCCCTCCGTGATGGTGTCGCCCGGGAATCCGGCCAGAGGCTTCGCGCCCAGATCGACCTTGATGCCGGGGATCATCCCGTGCTGCGTCAGATACTGAGGAAACGGTACGCCATCGGCGGTCTTCTGCCGCAGGGTCTCGTCGTAGAGGATGACGCCGCTGATGGCTTCCGCCGCGCCCGGGGCGGTGAAGAGCATCTGGCGGTAATTGCGCCGGTGCTCCTCGGTGGAGTCGAGGCGAATGGCGTCGAAGCGCTTGCGAATGGTGCCACTGCTCTCATCCGCGGCCAGGAGCCCCTTGCCCTTGGCAACCATGGCTTGGGCGATGCCGGCGAGCTCATTGCGGTTCATCTTTACCTTCCTCCAGCAACGGCGGCCCGACCGCAGCACGTCAACCGTGCCGCCGACGCCCGCCCCCGGTCGTTCGCGTGAATGGATTCGCCAAGGATACCAAATAGCGCCGGAGCGCAAGTCGGCCGATCGTGCCGGCCCGCGGTTCCGGCGCCGCTTACAGCAACCCCGTGAGGGGCTCTTGGTTCCGGAACCAATCAGTACTAAAATAGTCCTACTTTACCGACCCCTTCAAGGCCGCTCATCCCATGGTCCGTATCAGCCGACTCACAGACTACGCCACCGTGCTGCTCGCCGTGCTCGCCGAGCAGCCCCAGCGCGTGCAGACCGCCGCGGCACTGGCGGAACAGACCCATATTGCGGCGCCGACGGTCAGCAAGCTCCTGAAGCAGCTGCAGCGTGCCGGCCTCGTGGCCTCCACCCTGGGGCTGCATGGCGGCTACCAGCTGGCGCGCCCCGCCACGGAGATCAGCGCTGCCGCCATCCTGGATGCGATGGAGGGCCCGGTGGCGCTCACCGATTGCTCCGCGGGGGCCGGCCAGTGCGATATCGAGGAAACCTGCCGGGTCGGCCGGGTGTGGCAGCGGCTGAACCTCGCCATCCGGCGCTCATTGTATGACGTCAGCCTCGCCCAGCTTGCCGGCATCGACCCGACCCAGGTCGCGCTGCCGGCGCTCGAGCGGGACATGAAGGCGGCCGCCTCGCGCGCGGCCGTCCGCTCCTGAACGAATTATGAGTGAAACCGCGAAACAACTGGAAAGCCTGCTCGGCGGCCGCTACAAGCACGGGTTCGTCACCGACATCGATGCCGACACAGTCCCGCCTGGGCTGGACGAGGATGTGGTGCGGCTGATCTCCCGCAAGAAGGGCGAGCCGGTGTTCCTCACGGAGTGGCGGCTGAGGGCGCTGCGGCACTGGCTCACCATGAGCGAGCCACACTGGTCGCACACGCACTACCCGCCGATCGACTACCAGGCCATCTCCTATTACTCAGCGCCGAAGGCCAAGAGCGACGGGCCGAAGAGCCTCGATGAGGTGGACCCCAAGCTCCTGGAGACCTACGAGAAGCTGGGGGTTCCGCTGCATGAGCGCGCGCGCCTGGCTGGCGTCGCGGTCGATGCCGTGTTCGACAGCGTCTCCGTCGCGACTACCTTCAAGGAGCGCTTGAGCGAGGCCGGCGTCGTGTTTTGCCCGTTCTCGGAGGCGGTGCAGAAGCACCCCGAGCTCATCGAGCGGTATCTCGGCACCGTCGTGCCGCACACGGACAACTTTTTCGCGTCATTGAACTCCGCCGTGTTCTCCGACGGCTCATTCGTCTATGTGCCGAAGGGCGTGCGCTGCCCGATGGAGCTCTCCACCTACTTTCGCATCAATGCGGCGAAGACGGGACAGTTCGAGCGCACCCTCATCATCGCGGACGAGGGCGCGTATGTCAGCTATCTGGAAGGCTGTACCGCTCCGATGCGCGATGAAAACCAACTTCACGCCGCGGTCGTGGAGCTGGTGGCGCTCGATGACGCCTTCATCAAATACTCCACGGTGCAGAACTGGTATCCCGGCGATGCCGAGGGTAAAGGCGGCATCTACAACTTCGTCACCAAGCGGGGCGAGTGCCGTGGACGCAACGCTCACATCTCCTGGACCCAGGTGGAGACGGGATCGGCGATCACCTGGAAGTACCCGAGCTGCGTGCTGCGCGGCGACGGCTCGAGCGGGGAGTTCTACTCCGTCGCCACCGTCAACAACCGCCAGCAGGCGGATACCGGGACGAAGATGATCCACATAGGCCGCGACACGCGCAGCACCATCATCTCGAAAGGCATATCCGCCGGCCACGGCCAGAACACCTACCGCGGCCTGGTGAAGGTTCTGCCGAGCGCTCAGGGCGCGCGCAACTTCACGCAGTGCGATTCGCTCCTCATGGGCGGCCAATGCGGGGCGCACACCTTCCCCTACGTCGAGGTGAAGAATCCATCGGCCACCGTGGAGCACGAGGCAAGCACTTCCAAGATCAGTGATGACCAGCTTTTCTACTGCCTCTCCCGCGGCATCTCGGCGGAGGATGCGGTGAACCTGATCGTCAGCGGCTTCTGCAAGTCCGTGTTCAAGGAGCTGCCGATGGAGTTCGCAGTCGAGGCGCAAAACCTCCTCGCCGTCAGTCTCGAAGGCGCGGTGGGCTAGAGTAAAGAGAGCGAAATGCTGAAGATCGAAAACCTGCACGTCAGGGTGGACGGCAAGGAAATATTGCAGGGACTGACACTCACGATTCCGACCGGCGAGGTCCATGCCGTCATGGGGCCCAACGGCTCCGGCAAGAGCACGCTCGCCAACGTGCTCGCGGGCCGGCCGGGTTACGAGGTCACCGCGGGCTCCGTGTCCTACCAGGGCCGCGACCTGCTGGCGCTCGCGCCCGAGGAGCGGGCCCGCGAGGGCGTGTTCCTCGGCTTCCAGTACCCGGTGGAGATTCCGGGCGTCAACAACGTCTATCTGCTCAAGGCGGCGGTGAATGCCGCGCGCAAGCACCGTGGACTCGATGAGGTCGATGCCTTCGAGTTCCTGACGCTCGTCAAGGAGAAGATGCGACTGATGCGCATGGAGGACAGCATGCTCTCCCGCGGCGTGAACGAGGGTTTCTCCGGCGGCGAGAAGAAGCGTAACGAGATTCTGCAGATGCTGGTTCTCGAGCCGCGGCTGGCGATCCTGGATGAGACCGATTCGGGCCTCGACATCGATGCTCTGAAGGTCGTCGCCCACGGGGTGAACACCCTGCGCTCACCGGAGCGCTCGCTGGTGCTCGTGACTCACTATCAGCGGCTGCTCGATTACATCGTCCCGGATCACGTCCACGTGTTGGTGAAGGGGCGCATCGCGCGCAGCGGCGACAAGTCGCTCGCGCAGGAGCTCGAGCGGCGCGGCTACGACTGGGTGACCAGCGAGGCGGCATGAACGCGGCTCTCTCCAAGCGTGTTGCGGACGAGTACGCCGCGGTTCGTGAGTCGCTGCCTGCCAGTGTCGTGAGCCCGGAGCGGCGGCACGAGGCCATCGCGGCGCTTGCCGCAGGCGGATTGCCCAGCACCCGGGAGGAGAACTGGCGCTACACGAATTTGCGGCCGCTCGAGCGGGCGCGGTTCGCGCCGATTCTCGCGGCGGCCACGGGGCCGGAGCCGCCCGCCAGACTACAAGGCTTCGCGCGCTACACCTTCGTGGACGGGGCGTTCGTGCCGGAGCTGTCGTCGCCGGAGGAGCAGGCTGCACTCACGGTTCGTAGCCTGCAACGCGCCGCCCAGGGGGTCGGCTCCGCGACGGTCTTTCAGCTGCCGCGCGCCCTACCCGCTTTGAGCACCCTGCCGGAGGCGCGCCTGGCATTGCTCAACGAGGCTTTCGCGACCGATACCGCCGCGATCCACGTCAGCAGCGCGCCAGCAGAGCCTGTGCGGGTGGAGCTGGTATTCATCGCAGTCGGCGGCGCCGATACCGGCACTTCCTATCCGCGGGTCCAGGTCAGCCTCGATCCCGCCAGCCGGCTGATCCTCGTCGAGCGGCACATCAGCGCCGGCGACGGCAGCCCCTTCATCAACAGCTCGGTCAATGTGGATGTCGGGCGCGGCGCGCATCTGACTCACTATCGATTGCAGCAGACAAGCACCCGCGCCACGTGGCTCGATACCCTGTCGGCGGTGCTGGCCGCGGATGCCCACTATGGCGTGCTGGCCGTCAACACCGGCGGGCTCTCGGCCCGCTCGACCACTCATGTGCGGATGGCGGGGCCCGGGGCGGAGCTCGCTCTTTCGGTCGCCGCGATGGGTGACCGCCAGCAGGTGCAGGACAATTTCGCGCTCGTGGAGCACATCGCGCCGCGCACCCGCACGGAGCAGACCTTCCGTGGGATCGCTGCAGGACGCGCTCGCGTCGCATTCAACGGCAAGATAGTCGTCCGCGAAGGCGGCTCCGGGACCGATTCGCGTCAGTCGCTTCGCGGCCTGCTTGCGGGTCCGGAGGCGGAGATCGACGTGCGTCCGCAGCTGGAGATCTACACGGATGACGTCCGCTGCAGTCACGGCGCGACCGCGGGCAAACTGGACGACGACATGCTTTTCTACCTCCTCTCCCGGGGCTTGTCTCCCGAGGTGGCGCAGCGCCTCCTCAAGTGGGCATTCCTGGAGGATGTGGTATCGAAGATCGAAATACCCGACCTCAGACGGCACATCGAGCGCGACCTCGCCGGCCAGATGGCCGAAGCCGCCTCGTTGAAGGAGTTGCTGTAATGGCTGTGACGGCTACCCGCATCGCGCCCGCTGCCGCGCTCGATGTCGAGCGCGTGCGGCGCGACTTTCCCATTCTCGAGCGATCGATCAACGGCCGGCCGCTGGTATACCTCGACAGCGCCGCGTCCGCACAGCGTCCCCTAGCGGTGCTGCGCGCAGTGGAACGCTACGAGACGCACTCTCACGCGAACGTGCACCGCGGCGTTCATGCGTTGAGCCAGGCCGCAACGGAGGCGTATGAAGGTGCACGCGAGCGGGTCCGTCGCTTCATCAACGCGCACTCGACTAAGGAAATCATCTTCACCCGGGGGACGACCGAGGGCATCAACCTCGTCGCTCAGTCCTACGCGCGTCCGAGCTTCGGGCCAGGGGACGAGATCCTGATCACCGGGCTCGAGCATCATGCCAACATCGTTCCCTGGCAGATGGTTCGGGACCAGACCGGCTGCACGCTGAGGGTTGCGCCCATCAACCGCCGGGGTGAGGTCGAGCTCGATCAGTTCCTGTCGATGCTTTCGCCACGCACGCGCCTCGTCGCGATCGCACATGTCGCGAACGCGCTCGGCACTATACTGCCGGTGAAGCGGATGATCGACGCTGCTCACGCACAGGGCGCGGTCGTGCTGGTCGACGGGGCGCAGGCCGTTCCCCACTCCACTGTCGATGTACGCGCGCTCGGCTGCGACTTCTACACCTTCTCGGGCCACAAACTCTATGGCCCGACCGGAATCGGCGTGCTCTACGGACGGGAGGAGCTGCTCGCCGCCATGCCGCCGTGGCAGGGCGGCGGCGACATGATCCTGACCGTCTCCTTCGAGAAGACGACCTACAACGAGCTGCCGTGGAAGTTCGAAGCCGGTACGCCCAACATCTCCGGGGCCGTCGGGCTCGCTGCCGCGATGGATTACGTGGAAGGCTTGGGGCTGGAAGCGATCGCCGCGCATGAGCATCGGCTGCTCGAGCTCGCCACCCGGGAGCTGGAACGCATTCCCGGCATCGAGATCATCGGCACCGCACACCACAAGGCGGCGGTGCTCTCCTTCACCATGACGGGTGTCCATCCGCACGATCTCGGCACGATTCTCGATGCGGAGGGTGTCGCGGTGCGCACCGGCCACCACTGCGCCATGCCCGTGATGACGTTCTTCAACATACCGGCGACGGCGCGCGCGTCCTTCGGCTGCTATAACACGGAGGCCGATGTGGCGAGCCTGGTCGCGGCCCTGGGCAAGGCGCGCGAGGTGTTTTCGTAATGGACCTCAAGGAACTCTACCGCGACGTCATCCTGGACCACAACAGGCGGCCGCGGAATTTTGGCCGAATCGAGCCCTCCGATACTCATGCCGACGGGCACAACCCGCTCTGCGGCGATCGACTGACGGTGTGGCTGCGCCTGAAGGATGACCGCATCGACGACATCCGCTTCGAGGGCAAGGGCTGCGCCATCTCGACCGCTTCCGCGTCGCTGATGACTGAGGCCGTGAAGGGCAAGGACAGGGCAGCCGTGCAGTCGCTGTACGGCCGCATCCACTCGCTTCTGACTCAGCAGGACGCCGTGGCCGACGAATCCCTCGGCAAGCTCGCCGCCCTCTCTGGCGTGCGAGAGTTCCCCGCGCGCGTCAAGTGCGCGAGCCTCTGCTGGCATACCCTGAACGCCGCGCTCGAGCGTGGCGCCGCAACCGTCTCCACGGAGTGAGACATGCGCAGTCACGAGAATGAGCCCTTCGTCGTCAACCGCGAAGTCAAGGCGGTGATCGTCCCTGCGGGCGTCGAGGTCAACCTCAAACCCGGCCAGTCCGGCTACATCACGCAGGCCCTCGGCGGCAGCTTCACCGTCTATATGGAGGGCAACCTCTTTCGCATCTCCGGCGAGGATGCCGACGCCATCGGCAAGGAGGCCATCAAGGCGCCCGAACTGCCGCCCAACGCCACCGAGAACGACGTGCGCGAGCTCGCCTGGGCTCAGATGCGCACCTGCTACGACCCCGAGATCCCGATCAACATCGTGGATTTGGGCCTGGTGTACGACTGCACCGTGCAACCCAACGAGGACGGCACGCGCACGATCGAGGTGCGGCTGACCCTCACCGCCCCGGGCTGCGGCATGGGCGACATCCTGGTCGACGATGTCAAGGATAAAATCGAGCGCATTCCCACCGTGCGCGAGGCTCGCGTCGAGCTGACTTTCGATCCGCCCTGGAATCAGGGCATGATGTCGGAGGAGGCGCGGCTGCAGACAGGGATGTACTGACGTGCCGTGGGTTGACATAGGCAGCGCCGCGGATCTCTCCGAGGCCGAGCCCCTCTCGGTCGAGATCGACGGCCTCGCAGTCGTCGTCGTGCGCTGCGGCAATGATGTCTACGCCGTCGAAGACCGCTGTACCCACGACGGCGAGGCCCTGGAAGGCGCCGAGGTCGAATCCTGCCAGATCATCTGTCCGCGCCACGGCGCGCGGTTCTGCCTGCGCACGGGTGAGGCCCTGACGCCGCCGGCCTACGAGCCGCTGCGCACGTATGCGGCGCGGGAAGAGAACGGACGGCTTCTGCTCGAGCAGCCTGACTGACTCACGGTGACTCGGCGGCCTCTCCGGGTATAATTCCGCGGCATGATACAAAGCCTTCTGGAGCGCCTGCGCTCGGAAATCGCAGGTCTCAGGGAACAGGGTCTCTACAAGAGCGAGCGCGTGCTCGCGGGACCGCAGGGGGGCACGGTCCGCACGGGTGAGCGCGAGGTCGTGAACCTCTGCGCCAATAATTACCTCGGACTCGCGAACCATCCGGCGGTGCGGGAAGCGGCGCACCGCGCCATCGACCGGCTCGGGTTCGGGATGGCCTCGGTGCGCTTCATCTGCGGGACGCAGACGGTGCACAAGCAGCTCGAGGAAGCTTTGAGCCGCTTCCTCGGCACCGAGGACGCGATCCTCTACTCTTCCTGCTTCGATGCCAACGGCGGTCTCTTCGAGACGCTGCTCGATGAGCGCGATGCGATCATTTCCGATGCGCTGAATCACGCCAGCATCATCGACGGCATCCGCCTCTGCAAGGCGCAGCGGTTCCGCTACGCCAACAACAACATGACGGAGCTCGAAGAGTGCCTCAAGCAGGCGAGCGGCGCGCGGACGCGGCTGATCGCCACCGACGGCGTCTTCTCGATGGACGGCATCATCGCCAACCTGCCGGCGATCTGCGAGCTGGCGGATCGGTACGATGCCCTGGTGATGGTCGATGACTCCCACGCCACCGGCTTCATGGGAACCGGCGGGCGCGGCACTCCCGAGCATTGCGGAGTGGCTGCGCGCATCGACATCCTGACGAGTACCCTCGGCAAGGCTCTGGGCGGCGCCAGTGGCGGCTATGTCGCCTCGCGCAAAGAGGTCGTGGAGTGGCTGCGGCAGCGCTCGCGTCCTTACCTCTTCTCCAACAGCATCCCGCCGGTCGTCGCGGCCGTGGGGCTGCGAGTCATCGATCTGCTGGAGCACTCGCCGGAGCTGCGAACCCAGTTGCATGAGAATGCGCGCTACTTTCGCGCGGGTCTCGAGCAGCTCGGCTTCGACCTCAAGCCCGGCGAGCATCCCATCATCCCGGTGATGCTGGGTGATGCCGCCCTCGCCGGCCGGATGGCGGATCGCCTGCTCGAGCGTGGTGTGTATGTGATCGGTTTTTCCTATCCGGTGGTGCCGAAGGGCCAGGCGAGAATCCGCACTCAAATGTCGGCGGCACTGACCCGCGAGCAGCTGGACAAAGCCCTCGCAGCCTTCGCGGCCGTGGGGAAAGAGCTGGGAGTCATCAAGTGAAAGCACTGGTCAAGAAAGAAGCGGCACCCGGCATCTGGCTGGAGGACGTGCCGGAGCCCAAGATCGGCCACAACGACGTCCTGATCGAGATCGGCAAGACCGCGATCTGCGGCACCGACATGCACATCTACAACTGGGATGCCTGGGCCCGCAAGACGATCCCGGTGCCGATGGCCGTCGGCCACGAGTACTACGGCCGTATCGTCGATGTCGGCTCCGAGGTACGGGGCTTCAAGGCCGGGGATCGCGTCTCGGGCGAAGGCCACATCACCTGCGGCCACTGCCGCAACTGCCGCGCGGGACGCCGCCATCTCTGCCGCAACACGGTAGGCGTAGGTGTGAACCGGCCCGGCGCTTTCGCGCAATACCTCGCCATTCCAGCCGACAACGCCTTCAAGCTGACGGACTCCATCACCGACGATGTCGCCTCGATCCTGGACCCGTTCGGTAATGCGACGCATACCGCTCTCGCCTTCAATATGGTGGGCGAGGACGTATTGATCACCGGCGCCGGCCCCATCGGCATCATGGCCGTTGCAATCGCCCGTTTCGTCGGGGCGCGTCATATCGTGATCACGGACGTCAACGACTACCGCCTGGAGCTCGCGAATAAGATGGGGGCGTCTCGGGCCATCAACGTGCAGCGCGAGTCTCTCGATCAGGCGATGAAGGACCTCGGCATGCAGGAAGGATTCGACGTCGGCCTCGAGATGTCAGGCAACGCCGCCGCCTTCCGCGACTTGCTGCGCACGATGCATCACGGTGGCTCGGTCGCGATCCTCGGCATCCCGCCCGAGGAGACGGCCATAGACTGGAATCAGGTGATCTTCAAGGGCCTGACGCTGAAGGGCATCTACGGTCGCGAGATGTTCGAGACCTGGTACAAAATGGCGAGCCTGCTGCAGAGCGGGCTGAAGCTCGAGCCCATCATCACCCATCACCTGCCGGTGCAGGAGTATTCCCAAGCCTTCACCATCATGGGCTCGGGCCACTCCGGCAAAGTCATCCTGGATTGGAAGAGCCTCTAATCGTCAGCGGCGCAGAAGCAGTAGGAATAGAGGTGCCCCGGCACGCTGAAGCGTGTCAGTTGCTCGAGATCGCGAGCGACCGGGTCGAGACGGCTCGCGGCCTGCAGCAGCCCGAGCGACTGCGCATCGACATGGAAGAGTGATACCGCCGACGCCGCGGCGCGCGACTGCGCCTGCTCAAACACCTGCTCCGCCCACGAAAAATGGGGTTGCACGAACTCGACCTGGTACCGGGTCACCTTGGCGAGCCGTGCCGCCGCCTGCACCGCATCCTCCAGCGTTCCCAGCCGATCCACGAGCCCGATCCGCCGCGCGTCCGCGCCGGCCCACACCCGCCCCTGTCCGATCGCATCGATCTGCTGCGGAGTCTCGCGGCGTCCCTCCGCCACACGGTCGAGAAACTCCTGGTAGCCGCGGTCGACCTGCGACTGCAGCAACCCGCTGATTTCGGGGCTGAGCGGCCGGTCTATCGTGAGCGCACCGGCGAGCGGAGTCGTGCCGACGCCATCGCTGCTGACGCCGACCTTGCTCAGCGTCTGGGTGATGTTCGGGATGATGGCGAAGATGCCGATCGAGCCCGTGAGCGTCGCCGGACTCGCCCAGATCTGGTTGGCGGGCGCCGAGATGTAGTAACCGCCCGAGGCTGCGAGATCTCCCATCGAGATCACGAGCGGTTTGCCGGCCGCGCGCAGCGCCTGGAGCTCCTGGTAGATCTCTTCCGATGCCGCGACGCTGCCGCCCGGACTGTCCACCCGCAACACGACCGCCTTGATTTCCCTGTCGAGACGTGCCTGGCGGATCAGCTCCGACAGCGAGTCGCCGCCGATGGTGCCGGGAGGAGCTTTGCCGTCGTCAATGTCACCGGAAGCCACGATGACACCAATGTGCGCATTGCCGTCGCCGTCGTGGATCTTCTTGCGCGCATCGACTATGCGGGCGTAGTCGTCCGCCGAAATCTGGTTGAAGGAGCCGGTCGACCGGTCCTTGCCGACGAGCCTGAGCAGCTCCTGCTGCACCTGCAACCTGTTGGCGAGCGCCGTCACCAGCCCCGCCTGCAAGGCCACCTTCGCCGCATCTCCATTGGCCGCGGTCAGGCTCTGGGGAAGGGAGTTGACATAGGTCTCGATGGCACCGGGCGGCAGCTTGCGCGCGCTCGTCACCGCCTTCTGATAACTCGACCAGAGGACATCCAGGTAGGCCTGGCTCTGCTGCTTGTCGGCCGGTGACATGTCGCTGCGCGTGAATATCTCCACCGCGCTCTTGAACGTGCCGACGCGGAAGACATTCACGTCCACGCCGAGCTTCTGCAGCAATCCCTTGAAGTAGAGGGAGTAGCGGCTGTAGCCGTCGATCATCACGAAGCCGGTGGGATCGAGGTAGACCTTGTCGGCCTGAGCCGCGAGGTAATACTGCGCCTGATCGTAGGTCGTGCCGAAGGCGACGACCGGCTTGCCGCGGGCACGGAATGCGCCGATGGCGCTGGCGAGCTCTTCGAGCTCCGGCTGGCCTGCGCCCTCCATCTTGTCGAGATCGAGCACCAGAACGCGGATGCGGCTGTCCGTCGCGGCGCCGCGGATGGCCTCCACCAGATCCCAGAGCAGCGTCTCCTGTCGCTGTTCACCCTGCGCGTTCTGGAGCGCACGCTGGACGGCGTCGCCGCTCAGCTGCTCGACGATCTCACCCTCGGGCCTGACGACCAGCGCAGTGCGGGTCGACACGCCGGGTGCCGACGAGCTCACCGCCCAGATGATGACGCCGAAGAGGACGAGGAGCAGGAGGAGATGCAGGACTTTGCGCAACCCATCCAGGCCACGCCATATTCCCAGCAGGATCGCCCGCAAAGTGCTCATGCCATGCGCCGCGCGCGGGCGTCAGATCTTCTCTTCGATCCTCGCTGCCTTGCCCGACAGGTCACGCAGATAGTAGAGCTTGGCGCGGCGAACGTTACCGCGTCGCTTGACCGTGATGTCGCTGATGGCAGGGCTGTAGGTTTGGAACACGCGCTCCACGCCCTCCCCGTGCGAGACCTTGCGGACCGTGAAGGAAGAGTTGAAACCGCGGTTGCTGCGCGCGATCACCACGCCTTCATAGGCCTGAATGCGCTCGCGGTCGCCTTCGACGACTTTCACCTGCACGATCACCGTGTCGCCCGGCTTGAAATCCGGGACCTCGCGGGTCATGCGCTCTTTCTCGAGTTGTTGGACGATCTTGCTCATTTTGTCATCCTCGATCTTTCGTCTCGCGCCGCTCTTGCGGCGAGAAATTCGCTCAGTATTCGCTGCGCCTCGGGCGTCAACCCGTGGCGCGCGATCAAATCCGGTCGCCGCAGCCAGGTACGCGCCAGCGCCTGCTGTAATCGCCAGCGGCCGATGTCGGCATGGTTGCCCGACAATAGCACCGCCGGCACCGCCCTGCCCTCGAACACCTCCGGCCGGGTGTAGTGCGGCCAATCGAGAAGCCCCTCGCTGAAGGAGTCCTCGCCGCTCGAGCGCTCGTCGCCGAGCGCCCCCGGAAGGAGTCGCGCCACGGCATCGATCACCGTCAACGCCGGCAGCTCTCCACCCGAGAGCACGTAGTCACCGACCGAGACCTCGCGGTCGATGCCCAGCTCCATCACACGCTCGTCGAGCCCCTCGTAGCGGCCGGCGACCAGCAGCAGGCCCGGAAGGCCGGCCAGCTCCTTCGCCAAGGCCTGGCTCAAGGGCTCGCCCTGCGCCGACAGGCATACCCGGGGACTTCCCTCGGGCAATCGCGCCTGCGCCGCGCGAATCGCCGCCAGCAGCGGCTCCGGCTTCAGCACCATGCCTGGGCCGCCGCCGTAGGGCCGGTCGTCCACCGTGCGATGCATATCGCTCGTGTGGGCCCGGGGGTCCTCCGTGCCGACCGCCAACAATCCTCTGTCCAGCGCGCGCCCGACGATCCCATAACGCAACGCCCCGGAGATCATCTCCGGAAACAGGGTGACGACCTCGATCTTCATGGAGCCGCCTATTCGAGCTCCGCCGGCCAGTCCACCAGAATCCGGCCCGCGGCAAGATCCACCCGCCTCAAATGCGCCGGATCCGCCAAAACCCAGTATTCCCTGCGGGTCGCCTCGGGCGTCCCCGCTGCCGCGCCCATGCGATCGTCCACCACCATCACGGCTCCCGCCGGCGCGTCGATGAAATAAGCCACCCGGCCCAGCGCGATGCCCTCGAGATTCGCAACCTCGAGCCCGATCAGGTCCACGCGGTAGTACTCGCGATCACCCGTCGGCGGCAACTCCGCCCGCTCAATCTCCACCCAGGCTCCCGTCAGAAGCGCGGCGCCATCCCGGCTCTCGGTTCCGTCCAGGCGTACGACCAGCCGCTCGCCCTGCAGCCGTCCCTCGACCAGGCGGTACCGCCTACGCTCACCCCCCTCGGGCCGTAGCGCCCACTCGGGATACTCGAGCAGCCCTTCCGGCGGCTCCGTGTAGGAGGACACGTGGACCCACCCCGCGAGACCGAAGGGAGCTCCGATCCGGCCGAGCTCCACCCAGCGCACCGGCGGGGCCAATCAGGCCTCAGGCCGTCGCTTGCTTCCGGTACGAGGCTACGAGCGTGCGCACGCGATCAGAGGGCTGCGCGCCCTTGCCCACCCAGTAATCGATGCGCGGCAGATCGAGCTTGAGCTTCGTCTCCCCGCGGTGCGCGATGGGGTTGAAGAACCCCACGTGCTCGAGACTGGGTCCGCCCTGGCGCTTGCGGCTGTCGGTCACTACGACGTGATAGAAGGGCTGATTTCGCGCCCCGCGCCTCGTCAGGCGAATGGTCACCATGTTTAGTTTCGCTCTCGATGGTTGCCGAGTGGCCCAGCGGGGCCACCCCAAAAAAGAGCGCGGATTCTACGTGGTTCCGGGCAGGGTTTCAAAGCCACCTGCGGTGGCCCCAAGGTGCCCGCATTACCCGCTCATGCCGGGCGGCAGGCGGCCCTTCATCGCCCCAAGGAGCTGGCGCAGCTTGCCGCCTTTCATGCTCTTCATCATCCGCTGCATCTCGAGAAACTGCTTCATCAGCCGATTGACGTCCTGAACCTGGACCCCCGCACCGCGAGCAATCCGCCGGCGCCGGGAGCCATCAATGATGCCGGGTACCCGCCGCTCCCGCCGGGTCATCGAATTGATGATGGCAATCTGGCGGCGCACCTCGCGGTCGCCGTTATCCGCGGACATGCCGCCCTTGGCCGCCGCCGCGACGGGCAGCTTGTCCATGAGGGCGCCGAGACCGCCCATCTTTTGTACCTGCTCGAGCTGGCTCTTGAGATCGGTCAGGTCGAAGCCCTTGCCCTTGATCACCTTGCGGGCCAGACGCTGCGCCTCTTTCTGATCCACCTGCTTGTGGACCTGCTCGACCAGGCTCACGACATCACCCATGCCGAGGATGCGCGAGGCCATGCGCTGCGGATCGAAGGGCTCCAAGGCCTCGGTTTTCTCGCCGACGCCGAGGAAGACGATCGGCTTGCCCGTGACCTGACGCACCGACAGCGCCGCGCCGCCGCGGGCATCGCCATCGGCCTTGGTCAGAATGATTCCCGTGAGATCGAGCGCGGCGCCGAAGGCCCGGGCCGCATTCACCGCATCCTGTCCCGCCATGGCGTCGACGATGAAGAGCCGCTCCGCCGGGAGCGCCGCCTGGTCGATCTGGCGGACCTCATCCATCAACGCATCATCGACGTGGAGCCGACCTGCGGTATCGACGATCAGTACGTCGAAAACGCCGCGCTTGGCCTGCTCCAGGGCTGCGCGTGCGATATCGGCGGGCGGAGACTGGACGTCCGCCGCGAAATACTGCGCATTCACCTGGGTCGCGAGGCGCTCCAATTGGAGCATCGCGGCGGGTCGGCGGACGTCGGTGCTGACCATCAACACGCGCTTGCGCTGCTCTTCCGTGAGCCAGCGCGCAAGCTTCGCCGCGGTGGTGGTCTTGCCTGCGCCCTGCAGGCCGGCGAGCAGCACCACGATGGGCGGCTGGGCGCGCAGGTTGAACCCCGCCCGATGCCCCCCCATGAGCTCCACCAGCTCCCGGTGCAGGATGCCGATGAACGCCTGGCCGGGCGTCAAGCTCTCGGCCACCTCGGCCCCGAGGGCCTTGGACCTCACCGAGTCGATGAAGCTCTTGATGACGGGCAGGGCGACGTCCGCCTCGAGAAGCGCGACCCGCACCTCCCTCAGGGCTTCGGCGATGTTCTCCTCAGTGATGCGCCCACGGCCGCGCAGAGCGTCCAGGGTGCGGGAGAGGCGTGCGCTCAGGGTATCGAACATGGGTGAAGTATATTGGAAGCCCCCGAGAGCCGAGGAACTCTGATTGAACGACTCACCGTCCTCTCCCGTGCTCCTCATCGTCCTCATCGCGCTGCTCACGATCATCGCCTTCTCGTCGGGCACGGAAGTGGCGATGCTCTCGGTCAACCGCTACCGCATCCGCCACCGTGCGAAGGCGGGCCAGAGCACCGCCAAACTTCTCGAGCGGCTGTTGCAGAAGCCGGAGGACTGGCTCGGCGCCAATCTCGTGATCCTCGCCGCCGCCAGCGTTTTTGCCTCCGCGACCGCGACCCTGCTCGCGCAGCGCACGGGCTATCGCCATTCGGTGCCGATCACCGGTTTTCTCCTGACGGTGGTGGTGATCGTCTTCTGCGAGCTCGCGCCCAAGATCTACGCGGCCACGTACCCGGAATCGGTCGCACTCAACACCGCGCGCATCTACCGTGCGCTGGTGCTCCTCGCCCGCCCCTTCCTCTGGGTGACCCACAAGATGGCGTATGGACTGCTGCGGATCGTCGGGGTCGTGAGGTCCGAGCCGGCGAGCCAAACGCTGAGCACCGAAGAGCTGCGCACCGTCGTCGCGGAGGCGGGTCCCCTGATCCCGGCGCGGCATCGCCAGATGCTGCTCTCCATTCTCGACCTGGGTCAGGTCACGGTGAACGACATCATGATCCCGCGGCAGGAGATCTCCGGCATCGACGTCGAGGAGCCGTGGGATGAAATCCTCGAGCAGCTGCGCCAGACGCCGCACACCCGTCTGCCGGTCTACCGCAGCGCTCTGGACAATCTGGTCGGCATCCTGCACATGAAGCGCGTCGCGCACGAGCTCGCCCGCGGCACGCTGACCCGCGAGCGGCTGACCGAGATCGCAACCGGCCGCGAGCCCTACTTCGTCCCGGAGGGCACGGCCCTCAACACGCAGCTCGCCAACTTCCAGCGCGATCGGCGGCGGCTCGCATTCGTCGTCAACGAGTACGGCGATATCGAAGGGCTGGTGACGCTCGAGGACATCCTCGAGGAGATCGTGGGCGAGTTCACCACCGACCCGGCGAGCGTGACACACAAGGACGTCCATCCTCAGGGCGCGGGTGTCTTCATCATCAACGCGAGCGCCACGCTGCGGGCGCTGAATCGGGCGCTACAGTGGCAGTTGCCGACGGATGGGCCGAAGACGCTGAACGGTCTGCTTCTGGAGCATCTCGAGAACATCCCTTCGCCCGGCACGGCGGTGAAGATCGGACCCTACCAGTTCGAAGTCCTGCAGATGGCCGACAACGCGATCAGGACCGTGCGCGCGCGAGCGCCGGCGGAGGCGTTGAGCCCGGAGAGTTCCGACTGAGTGCCGCCTCGAGCGCTTCGCTCACCCGAGCGACGGCGATTACCTCCATGCCGTCCAGGGGCTTGCGCGGCGCGTTCTCGCGCGGCACCACCGCGACGCGGAAGCCCTGCTTTTGCGCTTCCCGCAGCCGCTCCTCGCCGTAAGCCACCGGACGGACTTCACCGGTGAGGCCGATCTCGCCGAAGGACACGAGCGCGCCCGGGACCGCTCGATCCGCCAAACTCGAGGCGAGCGCGATGACCACGGGCAGGTCCCAAGCGGTCTCGTCGATCTCGACGCCACCCACGGCGTTGACGAAGACATCATGCTCCTGCAGCGACAGCGCGGCGTGACGACTCAACACCGCGAGCAGCATCGCCAGGCGATTGGCATCGAGCCCCTGCGCGATACGGCGCGGCGCGCCGAAGCGCATCCGATCGACGAGCGCCTGCAGCTCGATGAGCAGCGGCCGGCCGCCATCCCGCATCACGGTCACGATGCTCCCGGCCGCGGGCTCCGGCGCGCGCGCGAGGAAGATCGCCGACGGATTGCGTACCTCCTTGAGTCCGGCCTCCGTCATGGCGAAGAAGCCGAGCTCGTTGACCGCCCCGAAGCGGTTCTTGGTGGCGCGCACGATGCGAAACCGGCTACCGGCCTCGCTTTCGAAATAGAGCACGGTGTCGACCAGATGCTCCAGCACTCGCGGGCCGGCGATGGCACCTTCCTTGGTCACGTGGCCGATCAGGACGACGGCAGTGGCGCTGGTCTTGGCGAAGCGGACGAGATCCGCCGTGCATTCGCGGAGCTGCGAGACGGCGCCCGCGCTCGCCGCGACGGTGGCTGACTGCACGGTTTGGATCGAGTCTACGACGAGCAGCGCGGCCTGCCGTGCCGCGGTTTGCTCGAGGATGGATTGCAGGTCGGTCTCGGCCACCACTTCGAGAGTGGCAGCCGCAACGCCGAGCCGTCGCGCCCGCAGGGCCACCTGAGGGACCGACTCCTCACCGCTCGCGTAGATGACGCGGCGGCCTGCCGCGATGTGCGCCGCCACCTGCAGCAGCAGGGTCGATTTGCCGATACCCGGGTCACCCCCCAAAAGGGTGACCGAGCCCGGGACAATGCCGCCTCCAAGCACCCGGTCGAGCTCGGCCTGACCGCTCGCCAAGCGCTCGAGCTCGCTGGGAGAGCCGAGCGGGACGGGAGCAGCCCCAGACCCGGCGCCGGCAGCGCCTCGACCCGAGCCGCCCTTCGCGGCGACCGGCCGGCGCACCGCACGCTGCTCGAGGGAGTTCCACTCGCCGCAGGCCGGGCATTGACCCTGCCATTTCAGGGTCTCGCCCCCGCAGGCGGTACAGACGAAGACGGATATCGGACGAGGCATCGATACGCTTCACGAACGAGTTTGGCCGGGTTGAGCTACGATTCGCGCCCGGAAGAGAACCGATTGACCGGTTTGTGACCAGGCACTCGGACTCAACCGCCGGCAATGCTAGCTTATGCCCGCTCCAGTCGGGGGCGGGATGGTGATGCACGTCACAATTATTAGAGAGCCGAAAGCAGCGGCATGAGCTTAAAAAGCAAGCTGCGCGTCGTTGGGCTTACCGATACCGGCAAGGTTCGTGAGCACAACGAGGACACCATCGCCTTGGACCCGGACATCGGGTTGCTCGTGCTCGCCGACGGCATGGGCGGCTACAACGCGGGCGAGGTGGCGAGTGGCATCGCAGTGAAGACCATCGTGAGCCTGGTGCGTGAGCAGGTGGAACGGGAGGACATGAGCGTGCACGATCGCGGCTCGAACCTCTCCCGCCCCACCATCATCCTGCGCGATGCCATCCATCGGGCCAACAAGATCATCTACCAGACTGCGCGCAGCCAGCCGCAGTGCGAGGGCATGGGCACGACGGTGGTGGCGGCGCTCTTCTTCGACAACAAAGTGACCATCGCGCACGTGGGCGACTCGCGCATGTACCGGCAGCGCAGCGACAAGTTCGAGCAGGTCACCATGGACCACTCGCTGCTGCAGGAGCTGGTCGACCGTGGGTTCTACTCCGCCGAGGAGGCCCAGCGGGCCGCGAACAAGAATTACGTGACCCGCGCGCTCGGGGTGGAGCCGAACGTCGAGGTCGAGATCCAGGAGATCCCGGTCCAGAAGGGCGAGGTCTATATGCTCTGCTCGGACGGGCTCTCGGACATGGTCGAGGACGACGATATACATTTAACGATAAGCACCTTTGGTGCTAATCTTGACAACGTTGCGAAGCAACTGATTCAACTGGCGAACGACAACGGGGGCCGCGACAACATTTCGGTGCTCATGGCACACGTAATCGATCCGTTCCCGGCGCGCAGGCGCATCTTCGACAAGGTTCTTGGTTGGTTCGGCTGACACGGCGAGGCGAATAACATGGCAAGGTTGGTCTTGAGCCTGGACAGCCAGGTAATGGCGGAATACAACATGAACAAGGAGCGCTATACCATCGGCCGGCTCCCGGACAACGATATCCGCATCGACAACGCGGCGGTGAGCGGCCACCACTCGCTCATCATCAACATTCTCAACGACTCGTTCCTCGAAGACCTGAACAGTACCAACGGCACCTACGTCAACGGTAAGCTGATCAAGAAGCACGCGCTGCAGCATGGCGATGTCATCACCGTCGGCCACCACCAGTTGCGCTTCGTCGAGGACGACGAGCAGCAGGATGAGTTCGAGAAGACGATGGTGATCCAGCCCTCGGCCCGGCCGGTCGAGAAGCTGCGCACCGCCGTCGGCCAGTCGCATGTGATCGACGGCGAGCCGGCGCCCCCAGTGGCCGCGGCCGCAGTCGCAGAGTCTGCTGCCGCCCCCGCATTCACCTCTCATGCCAGCAGGCGCTCGACGGATGGCGCGGCGGCGTTGAAGAAGGCGAAGCTCCAGGTGCTATCCGGCGCCTTCGCTGGCCGCGAGCTCGAGATCACCAAGGCCCTCACGACACTCGGCAGACCGGGCGTGCAAGTCGCGGCCATCACGCGCCGCGGCGAGGGCTACTACATCGTGCACGTCGACAGCGGCAAGCTTGATGATTATCCGCTCGTCAACGGCTCCCCGATCGGGGCGCAGGCGATGAAGCTGAGCGACAATGACGTCATCCAGCTCGCGGGCGTCAAGATGGGTTTCTTCCTGAATTGACAGCGGGGCTAACGCAACTCCAAGGGCACTCTTTGGCTGACGCCGCAGAGGAGCTCGTAGGGAATCGTACCCGCGTGGCGGGCAATTTCCTCCACGGGAAGCCCCCTCCCCCATAACACTGCCGGGCTGCCGACGTGCACGCCCGGCAGCGCCGTCACATCGACCGCGATCATGTCCATGGACACCCGGCCGCAGAGCGGGGCGCGGCTGCCGTCGATGAGGACGGGCGTACCGCTGGGAAGTCCGCGCGCGAGCCCGTCGCCGTAGCCGGCCGCGACAATGGCTATTTTCGAGTCCCGCTGCGCCCGCCAGGTACCTCCGTAACCCACCGTCTCGCCGCGCGGCACGTGCCGCACGGCAATGACTGAGGTCTCGAGGCTCATCACGGCCCGCAGGCCGAGGTCAGCCCCGGTGCGGTTGGCAAAGGGCGAGGCGCCATAGAGCGCGAGGCCCGGCCTGACCCAGTCGCAACCGAGGTGCAGCTCGCTGAAGACACCGGCGGAATTGGCGATGCTGATGGCGCAATCGAGCCCGTGAGTCGCCTCCCGGAAGCGCGCGAGCTGCTCGACCGTCATGGGATCGTCGGGCTCATCCGCACGCGCGAGATGCGTCAGGAGGCGAATCTCGAGCGGCGCGGGCTCGAGCTTGCGCAGCCGCTCGAAGGCGGCCGGAAACTCGCTCGGCCGGAAGCCGAGCCGATTCATGCCGCTGTCGATCTTGACCCAGAGCACGAAGCGATGGGGACCGGGGTCTTCCTCCAGGAGCTCGATCTGCAGGGCATCGTGCACCACCAGATCGAAACCGTAGCGCGCCGCTTCGAGCAACTGCTCCGCCGCGAACACGCCTTCGAGCAGCACGATCGGCTGACTGACGCCCTGGGCCCGCAGCGCCAGGCCCTCCTCGAGCCGCGCCACCGCGAACGCATCGACCTCGGCCAGGGCGAGCGCCGCCGGCACGAGGCCGTGTCCGTACGCATTGGCTTTGACGACCGCCATGATCCGGGCGCCGCGCGCGCGGTCGCGGATCGTCCTGACATTGTGCCGCAGCGCTCCGGCGTCGATCACCGCCCGGATGAGGCGACTCATCTGAGCACTCCCTCCGCGTAGGCGTCCGGCGCGTAGTTGGCGAAGCGGGTGTACTGGCCCTGGAAAGTCAGTCTGAAGCCGCCGATCTCACCATTGCGATGCTTGACGAGATCGATCTCGGCAATTCCCTTCTGCGTCGTGTTCTTGTCGTAGACTTCCTCGCGATAGATCAACAGGATCATATCCGCATCCTGCTCGATACTCCCCGATTCCCTCAGGTCGGACATCACGGGCTTCTTGCTCTCGCGCTGCTCAACGGCTCTATTGAGCTGCGACAGCGCAATCACCGGAATCGCCAGTTCCTTGGCGAGCACCTTCAGTCCGCGCGAGATTTCGCCGATTTCCGTGGCACGATTTTCCTTCGTGCCCGGGACCGTCATGAGCTGCAGGTAATCGACGACCACGAGATCGAGACCGTGCTCGCGCTTGATGCGCCGCGCTCTGGCGCGCAGCTCCGTCGGCGTCAGCGCCGGAGTCTCATCGATGAAGACCTTCGATTCCGACAGCTGACTCGTTGCACTCGTGATGCGCACCCAATCGTCGTCGGAAATGTTTCCACTGCGCAGACTTCCAAGCGACACGCCACCGATCGAGGCCAGCATGCGCGTGACCAACTGCTCGGATGGCATTTCCAGACTGAATATGGCAACAGACGCTCGCTTCGCGTGGTGTACGGCGGCGTACTCCGCCATGTTGACCGCGAGAGTACTCTTGCCCATCGACGGGCGGCCGGCGACGATCACGAGATCGCCGGGTCGCAGACCGCCGGTGATCCTGTCGAAATCCGTAAAGCCCGTCGCCAGCCCGCGCAACTTACCGGGGTTGGCGTGCCAGTCGTCGATCTGGTCGATGACCTGCGGCAGCAGAGCGCGCACCGGCACGGCGCCCTGACGCCCGCGGAACCCCATTTCCGCGATCTCGAACACCTTCTGTTCGGCCCGGTCGACGAGCTCCCGTGCCGTTTCCCCATTGTTGTTGAAGACGGCGGCGGATATCTGGGTGCCAGCCTGGATCAGCTGTCGTAAAAGCGAGCGCTCCCTGACGATGTCCGCGTAGGCACGCACATTCGCGGCGGTAGGGGTGTCGCGCGCGAGCGAGCTGAGATACGCCAGGCCGCCGACTGCTTCCAGTTTCCCGGTGCGCTCGAGCTGTTCGGAAACCGTGACGACGTCACAAGGCTTGGCGGCGCCTGCGAGAGCGCCGATTGCCTCGAAGATCAGCCCGTGATCAGGCCGGTAAAAGTCCTGCTCGGTGATCGCGTCGGCGACCTGATCCCAAGCGGTGGCATCGAGCAAGAGTCCACCGAGGACGGCCTGCTCAGCCTCGATCGAATGGGGCGGCGTCGGAGCATCCACCGTGGTGACCGAGCCGCGCTCGCGACGCGCTTTGGCGGGACCGGCCACCGGCGGCATATTCCTTTGCTGATCGGGCGGAAGCTACTCTTCGGTCACGATGGACACTGCCAGCGGCACGTCGATGTCGGCATGCAGATGCAGAGCCACCGAGTGATCGCCGAGCGTGCGCAGCGGCCCATTGGGAAGCCGCACCTCGCTGCGCTGCACCTTGAAGCCCGCCTTCTGGCAGGCCTCCGCGATATCGCTGGTGCCGATCGAGCCGAAGAGCTTGCCTTCGGTGCCGGCCTTGGCGGCGATGACCAGCTTGAACTCCTTCATCGCGGTAGCACGCTCCTCGGCCGAGGAGAGGTGCTCGCGCGCCAGGCGCTCGAGCTCGGTGCGGCGCGCCTCGAAGCGCGCGATGTTGTCGGGCGTGGCGAGAGTGGCCTTGCCCGCGGGTAACAGGTAGTTGCGCCCGAAGCCTGACTTCACCTTCACCCGATCGCCGATGTTGCCGAGGTTGGCGACCTTCTGCAGCAGAATGATATCCATCGCGCCGGCCTCAGTGCTGATCGGTGTAGGGCAGCAGCGCCAGGAAGCGCGAGCGCTTGATCGCGACGGCGAGCTGACGCTGGTAGAAAGACTTGGTGCCGGTGATACGGCTCGGCACGATCTTGCCGGTCTCGGAGATATAGCCCTTCAGGGTACCGAGGTCCTTGTAATCGATGTGCGTGATGCCTTCCGCCGTGAAGCGGCAGAACTTTTTGCGGCGCGAGAAGCGGCTGCCGCCACCACCACCGCCGCGATCACCGCGGTCGCCACGATCACCGCGATCGCCACGGTCGCTGCCGCCGCCATTGCCGCCGCCACCGCCCGAGAAGCTGGGTGCTCTGCTGTTCATGAGTGATATTCCCGTGCGCTGCTGTTACGCGTTATCCAGACCGACATCGCCCTCAGGGAGGACTGCGGACTCGTCGCGAAGGCGCTCGCGGCGGCGGCCACCGGCGTCGCCTTCCTCGTCGGCCGTCTTGGCCATGGGCGAGGGCTCGGTCACCGCGGCGTCCATCTTCACCACCAGGTGGCGAAGCACGGCGTCACTGAAGCGGAAAGCGCCCGTCAGATCGTCGATGATCTTCTGCTCGCACTCGATGTTCATGAGCACGTAGTGCGCCTTGTGCACCTTGGCAATGGGATAGGCGAGCTGCCGCCGCCCCCAATCCTCGAGGCGATGCACGACGCCGGAGCCGCCGGCGATCATGCCCTTGTAGCGCTCGATCATCGCGGGTACCTGCTCGCTCTGATCGGGATGGACCAGGAATACAATCTCATAGTGCCTCATGTGTACCTCCTCATGGATTGAAGCCGCCCGTCGCGAGGCTTAAGCGGGGTGCGGCAAGGAGAATCTGCCCGCCGGAAGGCGCGGGCGACCCCTTCGAAAAGGGGCGCGCAGAATACTGAAACTGCGGCAGGACTGCAATCGGAGAGGGCTCTTACCCCTCTCTCTGCCGCACCGCCTCATAGAGCAGCATACCGGCGGCCACGGATACGTTGAGGCTCTCCACGGCCCCGAGCTGGGGCAGGCGGACCATCCAGTCGCAGGTCTGCGCGGTCAGATGCCGCAGCCCTGTCCCTTCGGCCCCAAGCACAAGCACCACCGCACCTTTCAGGTCTACCTCGTGCGCGCGCTTTGGCGCGGCGGCATCAGCGCCGACGACCCAGAACCCTGCCTGCTTGAGAAGCTTCAAGGTCCGCACGAGGTTCGTGACAGGTACCACGGGGGTCGTTTCGGCCGCGCCGACCGCCACTTTGCGCACGACGGGGGTTACGTGGGCAGCGCGGTCGCGAGGCACGACGACCGCCAGCGCGCCGCAAGCATCCGCGGTGCGAAGGCAGGCCCCCAGGTTGTGGGGGTCCTGTACGCCATCCAATGCAAGGACCAGCGGTGCGCGGCCGTTCTCCGGGGCAGTCTGCAGTGCTGCCAGCAGGTCATCCTCGGTCCAGGGTGGCAGCGGCATGATGTCGGCAACGACGCCCTGATGCGCGGCATCCCCGAGTTTCTGCTTGAGGGCCTGAGCGTCGACCCGCTGCACGGGGATCTGTCGCTGGCGGGCAAGCTGGTCGATCTCGCGGGCCCGCGGATCGTCGCGACGCTCGGCTACTCGCACGACAGCCACGCGCTCAGGATGCCTCTGGAGCATCGTCCGGACGGCATGCAGGCCGTAAATTGTCTGCGAGCCCTGGGCCTGCGGCCGGTCGGAAGGGGGGCCCTTCTTCGAATCGTGGCCCTTCACGGCTCGCCGGCGAGCTCGAGGTCGACCAGCCCCTCGATGGGGTTGACGGAGGTCACGACCACCCTGACATGCGATCCCGTACGCAGCCGCCTTCCCGTGCGTCTGCCGCGCCAGCCATGGCCATGCTCTTCCATCTCGTAGTCGTCATCGCGAAGGTTGTCGATGTGCAGCAATCCGTCCACGGCAACGTCGAGAATCTGCACGAAGCAACCGAACTCGACCACCGTGGTAATCAGGCCCTGGAAGGTCTGCCCGATACGCTCCAGCAAATAGCTGCATTTGAGATAGGTGGCGACGTAGCGGTCGGCTTCGTCCGCCCGCTTCTCGAGCTTCGACGTGCTCTCGCCGAGAGCGGCGAGCTGCGGCGACTCGTAACGCACCGCGGCCCCTCCCCGAGCTCCGATCAACGCCTTCAGCGTGCGATGCACCACCAGGTCGGGATAGCGACGGATGGGCGACGTGAAGTGCGCATAGTGCTTCAGCGCCAGCCCAAAATGCCCGATGTTGGCGGGCTGGTAGACCGCCTGCGGCATGGCGCGGACGATGAGCGACTCGATGAACGGGCGCTCCGCGGTGTGGCCGAGACGCCGCGCGATGGCTTGAAGATCCCGGGTGGTGACGGTCTCCGGCAGATGCGCCTCGATCTCCAGCGCCCGCAGGGTACTGGTCAGTCTGTCGAGCTTCTCGGGCTCCGGCTCGCCATGGACACGGTAAAGGGTCGGCGTGTGGGTCTTGTCGAGCTCCTCGGCGACCGCCACGTTCGCGAGGACCATGCACTCCTCGATCAGGCGATGCGCGTCGTTGCGAGTGCGCAGCTCGATGCCCTTCACACGCTCCGAGTCGATCACGAACTCCGCCTCTGCGGCATCGAAGTCGAGCGCACCGCGTTTGCTGCGTGATTTGTGCAGGGCGCGATAGACCTCGACCAGCATGAGCAACGGGTCGAGGAGCGGTCCCATCTGCTCGCGCGCGGCCGGCCGCCCCTCGAAGAGCGCCGCGTTGGCAAGGTTGTACGTCAACCGCGCGGCGGAGCGCATGACGGCCGGATAGAACCGCGCCGACTTCAACACGCCCGTCTTGGTGACCACCATGTCCGCCGCAAAACAGAGCCTATCGACCTTCGGCGCGAGGGAGCAGAGGTGATCGGAAAGAGCCGTAGGCAACATCGGCAGCACGCGCGTCGGGAAGTACACCGATGTGCCCCGCTCCAGTGCCTCCGCGTCGAGCGCGGTGCCGGGCCTCACGTAGTGGCTGACATCCGCAATCGCAACGATCAGGCGAAAGCCCGCGGGATGGGCCTCCGCATAAACAGCATCGTCGAAATCGCGTGCATCCTCGCCATCGATAGTGACGAGCGGTAAGTGCCTGAGATCTTCCCGTCCGTCCGCATCGCGAGGATCGACTCGATCGCCCCAAGCCTGAGCCTCGCGCAATGCAGTGGCCGAAAACTCGTGCGGAAGATCGAAGCGCGCGACCGCCACTTCCGTGGCGAGCTCGACCGGACGAGCCGGATCGAGCCGCTTCTCAACTCGGGCCTGTGCGGCCTTGGCTGCCCCTCCGTGTTGCGTTATGCGCGCGATGACCCATTCACCGTGGCGCGCTCCGTTGAGCGCATTGTGCTCGACGGCGCATCGAAGTTGTAGCCGTCGGTCGGCGGCGGTAACCCATGCCGTGCGGCCCTGCACTTCCACCGTACCGAGGAAAGCACTGACTCCATGCTCGACGACCTGTTCGACGGAGCCCGACCACCGATTGCTTGCGTCGCGGGACAAGCGCACGCGCAGTCGATCCCCATGCATGACCCCACGCATCTCGGGCGGCGGAAGGAAGACGCTGTCCTTCATTCCCTCGACCCGTAGAAAGCCGTAACCGGCCCGATGAGCACTCACTTGGCCCTCGACCACACCGCCCGCGTGCGCCGCGGCGGAAGCTCGGCCCTGCGCTCGAGGCGTGAGGGTCGATCGGCCGCCCTGCCCCGCGGGCTTTGACTGTCCCTTGCGCCGGGGACGCGCTGTTTCCGCTCCCCCCTGCCCGGTCGACTCGTGTCCACCTCGCGCGCTCTTGCCGCCCGGCGCGGACTGAGCCTTGGGATGGGGACCGGCTTTGCGGTCCCGGCGTCCGAACTTGCCTCTACGCGCTTTCAATTGACAGCTCCCGACCCCCTGCGTAGATTGCGCGCGCTCGCAATGGGCATTCCGGTCGACCTGCCCGGGTGGCGGAATTGGTAGACGCACTAGTTTCAGGTACTAGCGGGTAACACCGTGGAGGTTCGAGTCCTCTCCCGGGCACCAATAATTCTTTATTTTTCAATAGTTTAGTTCCAAATCATAGATTGAATCCGAGGCATCCATCGATCCCTCGGGTGGATGGTTGCGGCCGGATCATTAGTTTTATTCTTCACCTGACCGCGACGACATCCTAGCAGGATGTTAATCAGGGCGGGGTGGGGGAAATTCAAATCGAGCCGAACTCGAAGCCAGACTGGACCTCGTTCTTCGCGCTCGACGTTGCTGTACCCGAGGCTGCGCTTGAGTCGCCTTAGTGGGATTCAACTCGGCGTGTGGAGAACAATCCCGGGCTGTGCGGCGGCGCGTAGAAGGGTAAGCTCATTGCGGCGTCCGATGAACGCGTCTAATCCCAAATTACCTAATTTGGATTAGGTTAATCTAACTTAGCCAACTTATCCAGGCAGCTGCGACATCGTAAGGCAGGGCCTTTGCGCTCGCCGGCACGACGTCTCTTCGCCATGTTCACGATGCGCTACACCTCGCAGACCACCGAGCGGTCCATCACACCTGCCCGTCCTTCTCCACCGCACGCAAGAGTTGCTGGAAAAGCGCGGGCTGACGCTCCTTGAGAGCCTTTCTCAACGTCATTTCCTCGGCCGCGAGGCGCGCCTCGCGGGTGGCGATCCAGCGGTGTGCCAATCGGTAGCCATCCTCGCCTGCGCTACCGCCCATGGGCAGCTCCGCCGCCAGGCGGCTTGCGAGCGCCGGCTCATCGAGCAGCATCCAGGCAGGAAAGTCGGCCGCGGTGAGCGCGGGCTGCGGACCCGCCGCCGCGAGTGACTCCTCCTCCGCCTCGAGAAAGCGCTGCCAGAGCGCGTGCAGCTCAGGGAAGTTGAGGCTTTCGAGCGCTTGCGACACCTGGTCCGGCGCGTGCCAGCACACTTGAAACCACGCCGACAGCGCCTCCGCGCGCCGCCGCCGCCGCAGGCCGCTCTCGATCAGCCGCACAGCAAGCGGCACGTGTCGCCACCACTGCGGCTCCCCGAGTACGCTCGCCCTGACTTCATCCCACGCCTGGGCCTCGCTCCACGCGTGGCTCGCGTGCAGCATCGGCGCCTGCGGCGAATAGGGCGTGGACCCGAGCGCCTCGGCCAGATGCCGCCACAGCGGCACGAGCAGATCCCTGGCGCGCGCGCCGAGCAGGCGCCAGGCATCGGGCCCCATCCCTGTGACGAACTCCAACTCCTCGCGGCAATCGGCGATCGCACGGCCCGGGTGCCTCAGCGCCTCGAGCAGCCGGTCGAAAGCCGGCAGGTCGGGGTGATTCGGCTCCTTCGCGTAAAGACAATCGAGCTGGCGCGCCGCCTCCACGACATCCCACGCGGCAAGCGCGTGCGTCAGGCCGTTGACCAACGCGACCAGGGGATTGTCGAAGAAGAGATCCATCTGCGGCGCTGATTGCGCGGGCACGTAACGGCTTGCGATGAGCACCGCGAGGCGTGGGTCGTTACTGACGCGCAGCCCTCGGACCCCGCTGACGGCGTCCCGAGCGGCAGCGAGTTCCTGCGGCTGCTCGACCAAGCCGAGCGCGCGTGCATAGGCGGCTGCACGCTCGAGTTCCTCGCGGACCGCCTCGCGGTGGCCCATCAACACCTCGTCGAGGCTTCCAACCTCACCTCTCCGCCATGTCTCGTAATCGGCGTAGAGCAGCCGTCCCGTGGCGAACAACAGCTCGAGCGGCGCGAACGAGCCTTGCTCGAGGAGGAGCGCGTCGACCTGCGCCTGTAGATCGCCGGCCGGTACGCTCATCGCAACTGCCTGATTCTGGGTGTCTCTGTTTTCATGGGCGGAAATATCCGTCCTTCAGGACGGAGAAGACGTTAAGCGGTCAGCAGGCGCTCGATGTCGGCGGAGGTCAGCGCCAGAGGCGCGCCGGTTGCGGCGGCGTAGACTCCCGCGGCGAGTCCGCGCTTCTCCTCCTGCAGCGCCAGCATCCTTTCCTCGACCGTGTTCTGCGCGATCAGCTTGTAAATGAATACCGGCCGGGTCTGGCCGATGCGATGAGCCCGGTCGGTCGCCTGCGCCTCGGCGGCGGGATTCCACCACGGGTCGTAGTGGATCACCGTGTCCGCGGCGGTCAGGTTGAGCGCGGTGCCGCCGGCCTTCAGGCTGATCAGGAAGAGCGGCGCGCCGCCCGATTGGAACCGCTCGACCTGTGCGGCGCGCTCCCGTGTCTCACCGGTGAGCAGACAGTAGGGGATCGCAAGCTCGCGGGCCTTCGCCTCGATGAGCCGCAGCATCGAGGTGAACTGGGAGAAGAGGAGGATCCGCCGCCCCTCGGCCGCGAGCTCCGGGAGCGCCGCGGCGAGCCAGTCGAGCTTCGCGGACGGGATCGTCTCCTCGGGGGCGCCCGCCACCAGGCGTGGATCGCAACAGGCCTGCCGGAGCCGCAGCAACGCATCGAGGATGGTGATCTGACTGCGCGCGAGTCCCTGGCGCTCGAGGATCTCGCGGATGCGCCGGTGCGAGGCGAGACGGATGGCGTCGTAGAAATCGCGCTGTCGCTCATCGAGCACGATGGTCTCGACAATCTCCGACTTCGGCGGCAGCTCGCGCGCCACGGCGTCCTTCGTCCGCCGCAGCAGACACGGAGCGAGCCGCGCGGCCAGCGCCTCGGCGCGCAAGCGGTCGGCGCTCTGCTCGATCGGCGTACGATAGTGGCGCTGGAAATGGCGCTCGTCGCCAAGCAGGCGAGGCTCCGCGAAGGCGAGCAGCGACCACAACTCCCCCAGGTGATTCTCTACGGGAGTTCCAGTGAGGCACAAGCGATGCTCGGCACGCAGGGCACGAGCCGCCTGCGCCACCCTGGCGCGCGGGTTCTTGATCATCTGCGCCTCATCCAGGATCACCATATAGAAATCCTGCTCGAGCAGCAGCTCGGTGTCGAGCTGCAACTGCGGATAACCTGTGATCACCACATCCGCGCTCGCGATCTCGGCGAACTGCGCCCGACGCCCCGGACCGTGCAGCGTGAGCTGCCGCAGCGCCGGCGCCAGCCGCCGGACTTCCTGTTGCCAGTTGGGCAGCGCGCTCACCGGTGCCACGATCAGCACGGGCTTGCGCAGGCGCCCCGCCTCCTTCTCGAGCAACAGGTGCGCGACCGTCTGCACGGTCTTGCCGAGACCCATGTCATCGGCCAACACGCCGCCGAGACCATGGCGGCGCAGGGACTGCAGCCAGCCGAGGCCCTCGCGCTGATACGGGCGCAGAGTGGCTCCGAAGCCCTCGGGCGCATCGGCGGGTGCAATGGCGGTGAGCTCGTCGAGTTCCGCGACACTCGCGCGCAGTGCCGGCTGCTGCGAGCGCAGTGTGTCTGCGCCGAGCTCGCGCGCAAGGGCCGCGAGGCGATGGCGCTGAGCTTGCGGCATCACCAGGCGCTCTTGATCCTCGAGACCGTCGCGCTCGAAGAGCTCCACCAGCGTCGCGGCGATGCGCTGGATGCGCTCCCTTCCGATCGGCAGATAACGGCCGTCCTCGAGCCGCAACAGCCAGTGCTCGCCGATGTTGAGAGAGGGCTCGTTCGCCCCGGCAGCGATCGAGCCAGGCGCCGATTCGCAGCCCGCCAAGCTCTGCAGATGAGCGGCGAGGGCCGGAAGAAGATTGATGGGGCGCCCATCAACGAGCACGCCGAGCCGCAAGCTGAACCAACTGTCTCGCGAGGCGGACTCGAGCTCCCCGAACCAGCCGTCCGGACGGGCGAGTCGATAGGGAAACCCGGGCTCGATCCCGAGCTCCCAGCCTTCGCACTCGAGCGTCGGTGCCACATCGAGGAGGAAGGCGAGCCAGGCATCACGTCCATCCTGACGCTGCGGCAGCACGGACGCGAGCCGCGCATCCAGCGCGTTCTCCCGCTCTCGATCGCGAGGGATCTCGCACACGGTTGTGCCCACCACGTAACGTACGCAGTCCTCGTCCGGGTCTAGCGGGCCGCTGGCGATGGCCACATCGTTGTACAGATAATCCAGGCGTACCTCGGGACCGGCACCCAGACGCAGCCGCGGGCGCAGGCAGGAGAGCGGCGAGCGCTCCACGATCAGGCTCGCTGGGCGCGGGAACGACGCGGCGTTCCCTTCGCTGTCGAGCTGATCATCGACGGCGACCACTTCCTCAGGAGGGATTGTGCGGACCGCATACCGGCGGACGAGATCCCCCGAGTAAGGCAACTCGACCGTTCCGCACTCGCGAGTCGCGAGATCTACGTAGAGGGCCGGCTCGAGGCAGAGCAGGACGGCGGCGGAATCGCCGACGTCGCAGGCGAGGCGCTGCTCACCGCTTTCGCCAATGCGCCACGAGAGGTGTCCGTGCCGCGTCGCGCCGCCCCGAAGCGGCGGCGATCCCAGTGCGCACCAGAGCGCACGCCCGCTGGCCATCACCCGTCGCATCACCTGCGCCCCGGACTGCCCCCGCAGGCGCCAAGGTCCCTCGCGCCTGTGGGTGAGGAGCGTCTCTAGGATGTCCTCGTCCCACTCATCGACATAGCGCGGATATTGGCCGCGGCCCCGCGCTGCAGCCCGGGGCGCAAACGCCACCGGGGCGCAGGATTCCCCCGACCCGACCGCTGCAATCGGCCTGACCCAGACGGTCAGTTGCAGATTCCCGAGCTCCGGCGTCTGCATCGGTTGGACATCGGACTCGAGCAGATATACCAGCTGTTGCCGCGCCACCCTCGCCTCGCGTAGCCCCGTGTCGGCTCTGGGCGCTGCAAGCCCACCGCGCGATGTTGGCGCGCGGGCGGTCGTCATCGCCCCTTGCCTTCGGTCAGCCGCGACAATGGAGACCGCGGCGGCGTGAACGCAGATTCCGCGCTCGCCGCAACTGCACTCGGCCTGCAGGTGGGCGGAACCGTTCGCGCGTCGGATGTAGACGCGGTGCGTGCCCGTGCGAGTCGCGGCGGGCTCTTCCGCGCGCACGATGCCGGTGACCACGCTGCCATTCTGGTGAACGCGAACCTCGGATACACGCCCCGCCTCGACCAGCCCCTCCGCTGCCCGGCAGAGCCGCTCGTCGAGGCTGGAACACAGATCAAATTGAGGGTGCGGATCGATCATGTGCGTGGAGAAATGCTTCGCGGCATGATATACCGGCCATAATATAATCTAGGCCATGCGAGCTGTTACTGAGCGTCTTTCCCGCGGTACCGCGCCACCTGCAAATGTCTACGAAGTCCACTATCGCCTGCGCTGAGAGCTTTCATCTTTACCGGGAAGTACTCGACGATGACCACGTGTACCTGCGGCTCGAGACTACCCACTTCGAAGCGGGATATGGTCGCGTGATGATTCCGATCCCGATCCATGTCTGGGAGACAATCCGACACCTTGGAGGAGCCGATCTGGACCTCGTTGATCAAAGCGATGGGGACCTGCTCGCAAGAGTGCAGAAAGAGGTCGACGAACGGATGGCGGAATATCAGAGAGTAGCTCGGGAAAGACCGGACCACGCCGACTTCCTCGCTATCGTAGGCAGTCTCGTTTACGGCACAGCAGATCAGCCGCGAGATAAACAGATCCGGCATGGCATGAATTATTTCCAGCTCGAAAGGAAGCGCCAAACAGAACTTGAGGCGCGAATCACGTCACTTCGGAGCGCTGTGCGGGCACGATCGAGCTGAGCCAAGGGACCCGCGGGTGGATGCCTAGGACCGCCTTCAGCGCCTGACCCAACCGATCTCCCGGGCCGTCGCCGGCCCGACGCGCTCGTCCTGAAGACTGTCGGGCATGCGCGCTTCCGCAGGGCTGAGCGGCGTCTTTACGGCCATGATCTCTGCGAATTGCTGTGGATAAAGAGGCGAGAGCTGCGGGTTGGCGAAACCATCCGGGTAGCTCGGCAGGCCGGTGGCCAGGTCGTAGTGGTCTTTGGCCCCGAAGGTATGCAGCAGCTCATGGGCCATCACGATGCGGTTCTGCGCCTCCTGCGAGCGGCTGGCGAACACGTGTACCACACCGGTCAACCCGCGCTGCAGCCCCGCCGAGTGCGGGAGACTGGGGGCCAGTGCCGGGTCGTGGTAAACCAGGAACAGAGCAATCTGAGGGCGGGGGGAAACCCCAGCGAGCATGCGGTGGCGGTAGTAGCGCAATCGCAAGCTCCAGACGATGCGGCTGAGTACGCTTGCCCCTGGCTCGAGCACCGGGGGTGCCGATGCGATGGTTGGGTAGAGGTGCAGTTCGATCGGTTCATCAACACCTACTCCGTAACGCCTGGCCTGCGACGTCACGAAATCGCTGACCTCGTCGATCTTTCCCTGATCGAGCTGTGCGAGATAGTCCCTGGTCACAGGGCTCCCATCCGCAGCGACCGGGAACGCGCCGACGTAGACGGTGCGCTTCCAGCTGGTAGTGCTGAACCGATCGATCAACGCCTGACCGGCAACGATGACCAGCACCAGCGTAAGGAAGGCAATTCGTAAGGCTCGCCACATCGTTCAATCTCGCTCGATCCCAGTGGGATCGGGCTATGGGTGTATGGGTGCGGCTCTACTATTACACCAAGCCTGAAGGGCTGCGCTCTTGTGCGCTTCACAGATCCCACCCGCTCCTTACGACAGCCGCAACGCGGACCCCCGACTAGAATTCGACGAGCAGGTCGACGTCACTACGCTCGGGATCAAAGTCCGGGTGCAGGATCGAGCCGAACAACTCGAGCTTCCGCACGCCGTATTGCTGGGAGCCGGCGGCGTGCCGGACTTGAACCGCGCTGGGCCTTACTGCCGTGAGCACCCCAGGGGGCGGGGCGAACCCTCCGGCCTTGAGCACCTCGCGTACCGCGGTGGCACTCAAGCCCCGGCCACGATGGAGCCTAGGCGCGATTTCACCCCTGCGCATCTTCCGCTCCGTGCTTCACGACCGCGGCCTCGGCGATCAGGAGCACACGCTCAGCCAGAGCGCCGAAGGGCGAGGAGCATCGTGGAAGATTTCCTGGCGCGCGGGGAGCATGCGAGTCGCCGATCCGAGAGGCTCTCCGCTGCCCACGGCTTCGTAACCGTTCGATCTCATTCAGAAAACTTTTCGCATCCCCTGGTCATCGTTCGGCCCCGGTCGGTGCCGAAATCTGGTCAACCTTCGACGCCGGTTCACAGCGGTGTCTTATGCGATCGTGTTGGTCGGCCCCTGATATCGACATTAGTGCGCTCGTTCCGCTTTGTACGCTTGTCGCCTACCGGTCTCCGAATCTGCTCCACGTAGCTAATCAGACGTGATGGCCACGGAAGCGGTTCAGTACTAACCTGGCGAACGGCTCCGAAGTCCTTGTGCGTCGGATTGAGCAGTACGTTGCGCCGACCCGGCAGCACGGATGCAGGCACGGCAAGCGCGAGAGAGGATCGGTCCCGCAACCAGCGATCTCCGATTTCCTGCACGCTGGCGCGATAGGGCGGCGGCCGGTCCCATCCATCGGGCAACGCCTCCGTCAAGGGAACCACCAGGGAATCATCAAGCTCGATGTAAACCTGATGCATGTCTTTGGGGACCAAGTCCGGGTCAAGGTGCACCAGGGCCTCAAGGAGCGCCAACTCGAGGCTTTCCGACATATACACTACCGCTTGGCCCTTGGAGTTCCAGCGCGCACCGTGCTTCTTCGCGCCAAGCCCAGAGAGCGGTGCATCGAGGTGGATGGCGCGGGTCAACCGCCAGAGACGCATCGATCGGTACCTGCGGGAGCTCTCGCGTACGTCGGCTCAGTACAGATCGCCGTACTCGATGCGACCGAGCTCGTCGGTCACCAGCTCGGATCCGGCATCGGTGCTCAACAGGTCCAGAGGAGCCGCGTCCTGTAGGGCGCGATTCGGCCGCTTCAGCCATTCTCGAGCGCGATGCTCATCGCCCAGTGAATCGATGGCCCGCTGGCTCACCCGGGCCATACGGGCAATGCGGTCACTCTCCTCGGGGCTAAGAGCACCGCGCTCGCGCCGCCGCTGCGCAGTTCGCTCATTGATCTGGATGACACGCATGAGCCGCTGCGGCGACTCGACGAGAAATCGGCCTAGATTCTCCACTGCAGCGTATTTGACTCGGAAAATAGGAGGCATTGCCCGGGCGCGAGCAGCCGCACTGCTCCGGCTTGGGCCCGGCATCACGAGAACCCGGGGACCACCGAGGAGCTTGAGCGGACCGGCCTGTATCAGGGCTTCCAGGGCAGTTGTCGCGCTGCTCGCCATCTTGACGCCTCTATACCGACAGAATGACCGATGGATTCTAATCCCCTGTCCGTTCTCCAGGCAACTAAGCGCCTCGGCCGGACCCTGGGCAACTTTGCGGGTAACTCGAAAAGCCGAACTGGCTAAGTGACTGTAGCTAAAGGGTTTTCAAGCCAGATTAGAGTCCTCTCCCGGGCCACCAATAAGTTCCTGCATAAATCTGGCATCCAGAGGCGGAAGGCGTCGGCTAGCTGAGCGCATAAATACAAAGGGGCCGATGCCGTCGGAACCTGAGACGGGAAGCCCGATGATAAGCGATCGAGGTATAGTCCCGACGAGAGCGATGGAGCACACCATGCGAAAAGCCTTTCTGACGGCGATTTCGGTCCTCGTCATAAACAGTCTGCAAGTCTGCACCGCTGCCACACTCAAACAATTCCCGACACCGGTTCAAGCGCAAGCTCATTGTCCGCACGATACGGTTGTGTGGCTCAATCTTCCCACGATGATTTGGCACTGGAAGGGCGAGCGTTGGTACGGACGCACCAAACACGGCGCGTTCGTCTGCGAGAAGGAGGCAAAGGCTGCCGGTGCACGAGCGACCCGCAATGGAGAGTGACGAGCGGCTTCCGCATCAGGTTATCAGCGACATACCGGCCGCCCTCACCGCGCCAGCATCAAAGGTAATCGTCTTCTCGCAGCCTGCCGCCGCCGCTGTGCGTTCGATAAGACAGTCTCTTCCTTCGCAGTGCGGCGGCCGGGCAGTGCCGCGCTGATCCGCGGCACTGCCCTGATCTTCCTCTAGGGCAACAGATCCACCGTCGCACCGAACTCCCGCGACGCAAAGTGGGCGAACTGCTCACGCCAACTCAGCGAGTTGACATCCCACGGACAACCGACGCCGTCGGTTACATCCGTAAGGACGGACGGCCATGCAGTACCCATTGCCGAAGTGATCGTACGGCTGTAGCAAGTGCCGAAAGGGTCCGAGTACGTGTAATCCTGAGACGAGTTCGTGGGCGTCGTCGGCGTGGGATAGGGGCTTCGCGTCGCGGTGGCGATCCTGTGGTTGTCGAGCTTGGCGGTTTTCATGGCCCAGCCCGAGCCGATATCCACGCGCTGCTTGAACGCCTGATCCGCGTAGGTACGCAGGTCGAAGCCGCCGGGATAGTACGGGACGTCGATGTCGAACGTAAGCGGGTAGCTTCGGTGCTCGTGCAGCACCACGCCACCTCTGCCATTGCCACCGCTCATGATCGTCGTGTCGTCGATCTCGGTGTCCTGCACGATGTCCTGATCGTTGGTGTTCGCATTTGGCCCTGTAGCAATGAACGTGAGCTCCTGCACGTTCGAGAACCTCATGTCCGTATCGATGCGCGTCGTGACCGCACCGTGTGAGGTGTTTGCCGTTCCCACAATCGTATACCGGCGCTCCGAGGTCACGGATATCGGGCCAGCGAACGAGCCGGAGGAGCCAGTGGGCTTCACTTCATTGTCGGTGTACACCACCGGGGCCGCCTCCAGCGTGTCCTTGGTGACCGCACCGGTAACGTGCCTGCTGCCATGGTCGAGGTACAGCAGCAGCGATCCCCACGTATTGAAGTAGCCGCTGGAAGTCGCGCTCAGCCCGTTGACATTGATCGCGATCCTGTGGGGCTGACCATTGCTCAGCAAGCCTACGAACGGCGTCAGATCGACCCGGTAGGGATGCAAATCCAGGGTCTGCACGCCCGGAATCGGCTGCCACAGAATCGGGTCCTCGCCCCCGGTGTAGATCCAGGGATAAGCCGGTGCGATGCCGGCTGGCTGGCCATCGACAGTGACCTCAGCCTCCTTGTAAGGCGAGCTGAACGTATCGTAAAAGTCATTCGCGATCTGTTGATCCGGTATGTCCGCGTACCAAAACTCCTCGCCCGACTGGTTCTGTGCGAAGACATCGAGAAACGCTCGCTCCACGTTGGTCGGCGGAGTGAACGTCGCCGCCAGCTGCTCGGTTGGAGTCGAGAGCGAGGCCGTGCTGCCGTTCTGCTGAAGATTCAGGACGACATCCGGGCGCTCGCCCTGATTGCGCCTGTCCCCCGGGTAGAAATAGAGCTTGGCGGAGGCGTGATAGATGCCGGTCAGAGGGCCTGAGCCAAGGGCGCCGTTTGGGTCGTACCAGTTGCCGAGGTAGATGTATCCGGCCTGTGCCTTCGCGAACAGCGCGCTGTAGTCGGTGACATCGCGCTCGACGTGCCATGAGGCTGTGCTGGTGGAATTGGGCTCTTCAGTGCTGCCCAAGAAGATCACCGCGCCGCCCAGCCACACGGTTGCGGTGCGGTCGAATTGCACACCGGCATTGACACTGAAGTCGGCGCTGTACACCACCCTCTCCCACGGGCCCGGGCACTTGGCCGGCGGAGTAAATGTGAAGGGATGATTGCTGAAGTCCGCCACGGGCGGGTTGGTCAGGGTCGCTGGAAACTCCTCATTGGTGTAGAGAGTCACCACACAGGGCTTGGTGGCCGGGGGCGGTACAACGGCATCGGCCACGGCTACGTTCGGGGAGCCGATGGTAAGTTGCTGGGCCTGGACTGCCGGAGCAGCCGTGACAGTGAGCAACATGGCGCTCGCGGCGAGCAAGGTCGCAGAGAATCTCGAAGACTTCATGGGCACTCCCTCATCTGCGGATCGTTGCGTTGTTCGGATCGGTCGGCTGCCGGGCAGCCCGGCGGCGGCCGAGTGTGACTCCCGTCTCTTTTGATCGTCAATCAAGTTTGGTTGGACTCAAGAGACTATTCGAACCGCAACGTTTGCGAGTAACTCCGCGGGCAGAACCGCCAAGCTTCTGTTCTTAAGGGTTTTTTGCCGAAACAGCGGACGCCGCTTGCCGCCTCAACACAGGTCGTAGAATGATGGCTTAGGCTTTAGGGGAGCGACCTTGGTATCTCCACCTCATCCATCTTCACGGCTTCGTGGGAGGGTCACAGACATGATCCCATTTAAGGCTCTACGCCTCGACCATCTCGTTCTTCGGGTTCGCGATCCCGAAGCGTCCGTGAACTTTTACGTGAACGTCCTTGGGTGCAAGGTGACAAGGCGACGAGACGACCTCGGACTCATTCATCTTCAGACAGGTACATCGATGATCGATCTCGTGTCCATCGAAGGACCTCTCGGCAAAAAGGGCGGGGCCGCGCCGGCTGCTGGCGCCAGAAACCTGGACCATTTGTGCCTGCGCGTCGAACCGTTCGATGAGACAGCCATTCGTCGCCACCTCGCGGAGCACAATGTCCAACCAAGCGGCCCTGCTGCGGTCAACTTCGGCGCCGAAGGAGATGGACTCTCCCTTTACATTGAAGACCCCGACGGAAACGTTGTCGAGCTGAAAGGGCCGGCGGGTGTATTGACTGGAAAGGCACCGGGTTCGTAATCAACCCAAGCAAGGCACTGGACTCAGCCGGCATCGCGAAGCAGCCACAGCAGACCGGCCAGGGGCACGACGGGGATAGCTGCGCAGAGCAGGACTGCTCGGTCTCCGAATTGGTCGATTACCACACCGAAGACGAACGGGACGACAACGCTGATCAGGTTACTCACCGCTTGGAAGCCGGCGTTCGCTCGCGACAGCTCCTCGATGGGAACCGCGTCTGAGACAAGTCCGAGGGCGAGCGGATAAGTGAGTCCGTGCGGCGCTCCGAGAACCGCCAACGCCACCATGAAAAGTCCGATGCCGTGGCCGACGGCCAAAAGGGCGATGCCGCATAACGTGGCTACGACGCACAGGGCGAACAACTTGACGCGATGGCCGACCGCCGGCCGGCGCGTGAGAGCGGCACGGCAGAGGAACGAGACGATGAAGAAAAGAGCTATGCCGATCTCGGTCGTCGATGCGGAAGCGTGATACAGGGAGCTTCCGAGCAAACCGGCGAAGACGACGACGAGTGCGAAGGGAACCATGTAGATCGCCTGGCCGCACACGGCGAGGCTCCACTCCCGATTGCGGAATAAGGAGCCCAGGCTGGCCATCGACTCCCAGAACGTGCCCGACGCTGCGGGTACCGCCGCAGTCGTTCGCCGCCCACGCGCCACGACGGCGCCAATTAGGAGGACCGGGAGAAACGCCAGGTAGGCCGCCTGCAGGCGCTCGTGCGTTACGCTCAGGACGAGGGACTCATAGAGGGGACCGAGTGCGAGGCTGATCGAGAGGACGAGCGCCAACACGGCAAGGGCGCGTCCTCGGGCGGCGCGCGATCGGTCTCCTCCGCTCGATGCGAGATTGCCGATCGCAGTGGCCGCCGACGGCAGCACGAGGCCTCCGGCGATGCCGAGAAGGAGCGAGCCGACCAGGAGCATGATCGGAGAGGGCGCGAGGAAGCTCGCGAGCGAGGCGGCCATGAAGAGCAGGCCGACGAAGATCGCGCGTTGCGCGGAGCTGGTCGCAAGATGTGCCGTGACCAGCAGCATTGTGAGGACGGCGATGAGGTTGGAGCCGGCCGCGACCGCGCCGATGGCGGCACCGCTGAACCCGAATGACATACCCAGGAGAGAGAAGGTCGTCTGCGCCATGTTCTGCGCGGAGCGGAACGATCCCGTGGCGATGAGCAGGCCGGCGGTGGGGCCTTTCGTCCGCGCGACGAGCTTGCCTGGATCTGAGGTTGTCATGCTGCGCCTCTCCAGGCAGAGGAGCATGAGCCCGGAAAACGACCGAGAGTCACGTGCCGCCGACAGCCGAAATGGACTTCAGGCCAAGGCTGACAGCATCGCAGTGTGCACACGCTCCGGACGGAAAGGCGTCTGCCGCAGGCGAACACCGATGGCATCGAATACCGCATTGCCGACTACAGCCGCGGTCGGACAGGTCGACGGCTCGCCCGCCCCGAGCGAGGGGTATTCCGGCGAGTTATTCACTATTACAACCTCGATGCTGTCAGGAATCTCGGTGAAACGCAGGATCGGATAGCCCTCCCAGTCCCGGCTCGTGACATGGGCGCGATCGAAAGTCACTTCCTCGTGCAGGGTGCGACTCAGCGACTGGATGATATTGCCTTCGACCTGGTTGCGTAGGCCATCCGGATTCACGACCAGGCCGCAATCGTGCGCCACGACCACACGTTCTACCCGGATCGTCCCTCGCTTCCGGTCGACAGATATGTCCGCGATGGTTGCCACCCGAGCGTCGTCGCGATTCACCCAGGCGATGCCACGCCCCCGCGCGACCTGCCCCTTTCGGGCTCCCTGCCCCCCACCTGCCGGGCGGCTCGTCCAGCCATACCGATTGGCAGCGGCGTTCAGGACGGCGAGAGCACGTGGGTCCTTCACATGACTCGTACGGAACGCCAGCGGGTCCTGATGGGCGGCTGCAGCCAGCTCATCGATGAACGACTCCATCGCGAACGTCGTCTCGAACTGCCCCGGAGAGCGCAGCCAGGCGGTCAGCAAACCGACCCGTCCTTCGCAGTGACCCATCACGTCGGCATTCGGAAAGGTGTAGGCATAGGTGATCGACGGATCGCCGAGACCTGTCTCGCCACACACTGCCGGATTGCCGATCAGCGCTGCGGCGATCAGATGCGTATCGCCGAGTGTGGGCACCCAGACGTGGTGCCGCCAGGCGACGACTCGGCCTCGCGCGTCGAGACCGCCGCTGAGATCCTGCACGATCGGCGGACCTTTCGGCTCCCAGCCATGTTCGTCCCAGCGCATCCACTGCACCCGGACGGGCCGACCGACGACCTGAGACATGATGGCCGCGTCTGCAACCACGTGATCGAGCCCGTTACGGCCATAACCACCCGATGCCTCAAACCAGCGCAGCTCCAGCCGCTCGAGAGGCATGCCGAGCACCTTCGCGATATCGTGCCGCGTGTCGTGTGGCATCTGCGTGCCCGACCACAGGATGGCACGATCTGCTTTGACATCGGCCACCGCGCAAGAGGGTCCGATGGAGCCATGCATTTGATACGGAGTCCGATAGGTGGCCTTCAGCGTTCGAGCCGCACGCCCGAGTGCCGCATCGACCGAGCCATGTTTCGCAACCACTATGTCGCGCCCTGAAGCCTGTCGAACCGTGTCCCAGATTTGATCCATCTCCGGCAGGCCGTTCCAGTCCGACCACTTGGCCTGTGTCGTGTCAGGTCCAGAAGGTTGGAGCGTCGAGCCGAGCTTCTGAGCCGCTTGGATCGCCGCCCATTCCGTGGTGGCCACCACCCCGAGAAAATTATCGCGACGAACCGTGCGTACGAAGCCGGGAATGCTCGACAATCCGGCCTCGTCCACGCCGCGCAAACGCGCACCGACTCCATACGGGCGTACGACACGACCGTGCAGCATCCCGGGCACGCGCACGTCCTGAACGTACGTAAACGTCCCAGTGACTTTGGCTGGAATGTCCTTGCGCGGGACCGAGCGCCCCACGACGGTGTAACTGTGGGGATCCTTGGCGCGCGCCCGGGGCGCGACCTTCATCTCGAATTGCTCCCCGCTGGCACCGATTTCGAAATTCAGGCGCCGGCCGTCAACAAGCTCACCGTAGGTGAGGTTCCGATCGGGCGCACCACTGACCTCGATGATGCCCTCGCGGGCGATCAGCCGGTCGGCGGCAACCTGGAAGTGTTTCGCCGCAAGATCGAGCAGCACGGCCCTGCCCGCGGCCGCGGCTTGGCGGATCTGCGGTCCGGCCATACGGATCGAGAGGCTGCCGTAACTCGGTCCTTGATCCACGGTATCCGTGGTCGTACCCATCACCACGTCCAGGCGCTCCACCGGAAAATCCAGCTCCTCGGCGGCGATCTGGGCAAACGCGGTCTGCGTCCCGGTGCCGGTGTCCACCTTTCCCGTGAAGAGCGTCACCCGATTGTCGGGATGTACCGCGAGCCACGCATACAGCCGTCCCGCGGGAAGCACCCGGAACGGCCCGGTCTCGTCGGCCGCCGCGGTCATGGCCTTGGCACGCCAAGGCAGGCTGAAGGCGATCACGAGGCCGCCGGAGGTCTTGAGGAAGCCGCGCCGGGTGAGCTCGAGGCGGTCGCCTGTGTCAAGCTCGCTCAAGATCCACCCCCCGCTTTCGCGACGCGCTCGATCGCGCGCAAGATCCTCATGTGCGTCCCGCAACGGCACAGGTTGCCGTTCAACGCTCGCTTGATCTCATCCCGTGTGGGATCGGGCTTGCGGCTCAGCAGGGCGTGAGCCGACATGATCATGCCGCTGATGCAATAGCCGCACTGCGCAGCTTGCTCGTCAATGAACGCCTGCTGCAGGGGAGCCGGACGCTCTAGGTTGCCGAGTCCCTCCAGAGTCGTGATATGGCCGCTCCCTACAGCGGAGACAGGCGTAACGCAGGAGCGGATGGCATTTTTTTCCAGCACGACCGTGCATGCGCCACACTGCGCAAGCCCGCATCCGAATTTCGGTCCCTGGAGTCCGAGACCGTCCCGGAGGGCGTACAAAAGCATGCTGTCGGGCTCGGCCGAGACTTTGCAATCTCGGCCATTCACGTGGAGCGTCAGGCTTTGCACCATCGAAAGTCTCCATCAGGCAATCCAGGCCCGCAGCGTGCAGCATCACCATGCCCCTCGCTCACCGGATTCGCCTCTATTCGAAGCCGTAAAAAGCAACCGAAGGAATAAGATACGCCACTCCTGGGCTGTGCAGATGCGTAACTCTGTGGGTGACTCGAAGGGCGGGACTGGCTAAGTACTTGTCGCTAAACGCTTTTCAGGCCAGGTTCGATGCCTCTCCCGGGCACACGGAGCGACCACGTAACCAGCGGCCGGGTCGTCGGGCAGGACCCGATCCGATGATCACATCAGAACGCTGCCACAACGCTCGTCAGCCTCCCTCATCGGAGCGCTTCCCATAAGAACGTAAACTCGAGTGCCATCATTTTTGCCGCCTGGCCGTTATTGGCGGCGAGCGCGTGGCCTCCCTCGGTATTCTCGAAATACCACACGTCATGGCCTTGCTCCTTCATCCGCGCCATCATCTTTCTGGCGTGACCCGGATGCACGCGATCGTCTCGAGTCGAGGTGATAAACAGAACTCTCGGATAACGACGCTCGGCAGACACGTTGTGATATGGCGAATACCGGGAGATGAATTCCCACTCGGTGGGATCATCGGGATTGCCGAACTCCGCCATCCAGGACGCGCCGGCGAGAAGCCGGTGAAAGCGCTTCATGTCCAGCAAGGGAACCTGGCACACCACCGCTCCATAGAGGTCCGGGCGCTGCAGCATGACCGCGCCGACCATGAGTCCGCCATTGCTGCCCCCTTGGATTCCCAGGTGCGCAGACGAGGTAATCCCGCGGGAGATCAAATCCTCCGAGACCGCGAAGAAATCTTCATATGAGGTCTGCCGCTTCGACTTGAGCGCCGCCTGATGCCAGGCGGGTCCAAACTCACCCCCGCCACGAATGCCGGCGACGACAAATACCCCGCCGCGACTAACCCAGCCGACGCCGCGCGCCGGCGCGTAGCTCAGCGGGAGCAGCGATATCTCGAATCCTCCATAAGCATAGAGGAGCGTCGGGGCCTGTCCGTTGGCTGTGAAATTCTTGGGAGTCACGACACAATAAGGTATGCGAGTGCCATCTTTGGCGACGGCCTCGTACCCCGAGACCTTCATGCCGCTGGCATCGAAGAAGGCGGGGAGGTGCTTGAGCGGCTCGCGCTCATCGCTGCCTGCACGGCAGTACCACAGAGTCGTTGGAGTAAGTGGATCGGCGTGGGTCATGAAGTAGTCGTCGCCGGCATCCTGTTCGATTGCGGCGAGCGCCAAGGTCCCCTCTGCCGCGGCAGTAGTGTCTCGAGCGCGCCAGCAATCGCCGCTGAGGCGCCATTCCCGCACACGGTTGCGCATTTCGTCGCGCTCATGAACGAGCAGGTAATGGCGTGTCGCCGTCAGTCCGGCGAGGGACTTGCGCACGCCGGGCTCGTAAAGCAGTTGAAAATCGCGCCGGCCATCAAGAAAGGCGCGCAGCGGGCACGCTAAAACGGCGCCGCGCGGCCACGTTCTCCTTTCGGTGCCCTGCCCCAAGCCCCAGTCCGACTTGAGGGTCATCAGCACCTGATCCTGGAAGAACGACCCTTCGGCATCATCGGGAATATCGAGCTTCACCCAAGCGCCGGCCTCCGCTACAAACTTCTCACTCGTGTGAAATGTCACCCTTCTGATGGCTGTGTCGATCCAGTGGACTTTGTCTGCGACCCATGTGCGCTCGCGCGCGACCCAGACGCCGACATCCGCCTCCTGACCCTCGAAAGCCACTGGCGCCTCCGACAGAAGAGTGCCGCGTGTCCATCGCTTGACCATGCGGGGATATCCCGAGTGGGTCAGAGACCCCGCTCCGAAATCGGTCCCCACATAGATCGTATCGACATCGATCCACCCGACGTGTGTCTTCGCCGCCGGAACGAAAAAGCCTGCCGCCGGAAAGGTGCGCCGGATCACGTCATATTCGCGCACCACGACGGTATCGCCTCCGCCGCGCGACAGGCTGACGAGGAATCGCTCGTAGCCCGGATAGAGTCCCGTGATGCCCGCGAAGACCCAGTTCTCCCCTTCGTTCTGCGCCAACGCGTCGATATCCAGCACAATCTCCCACGCGGGCTCGGGCTTGCGAAACTCCTCCGCTGTGGCCCGTCTCAATATACCCCTGACGTGCTCCTCATCGCGCCAGAAGTTGTAATACAGCCCTCCCAATGATGTGACGGCGGGAATTCGCTCCCGTGAGTCCAGCACGGCCAGTAGATCTCGCTGCAGCGATGCGAAGAACGGTGATGCCTCGAGCGCCGAGCACGTACGCTGATTCTCCGTACGCACCCAAGTCATTGCATCGGCCGACTCGATGCCCTCCAGCCAGGCATGAGGATCGGAACTCGCGCTCGAAGCGGAATGATCGATGGACATGAACTCTCCTCGGAATGCAGACTCAGGCGGCGACGGATTCCTCCGCTTTGCCGGCATTAGAGCGCGGAACTCGAAAAAGTGGATACCGAGGCAAAAACGACTCGATGATTCAATGGGTTACAGGCGAGACACCTCGGCCGATCCCGCACGGCCGCCGCTCATCGCGAAGCGCATGACAGCTGGCTCAAAACAGCTGAGTATCTGAGCCGTTCATGCCGGATCAGGGGATCAGGGCCTACCACATTGTGATTGAGTCCGAGGCATCCATGGGTCCCGCGGGCGGATGACTGCATGCCGGATCATTACCCAGCGGAGATAGCCTGCAATGATTCAGACCATACAGATGCTAGTGGCGCTGCTGGTCGTGCTGGCCGCGGTCGCGCTGTTGGCTGTCCGGTTGCGAGTCCCGCCCTCCGTGCTGCTGGTGTTAGCCGGCGTCATGCTTGCACTGGTGCCAGGATTACCGCCCGTGCAGCTGGCTCCCGAAATCATGCTGCTGCTGGTGCTGCCTCCGCTGGTCTATTCGGCCGCGGTGGCAATGAGTTGGCGCGAGTTTCGTTTCAATCTGCGTCCGATCTCGCAGTTGGCAATCGGCTGCGTGGTATTCACCACGCTGGCCACGGCTGCCGCGACCCACTGGCTGCTGGGCCTTCCCTGGCCCGTGGGCTTCGTGCTGGGCGCCATCATCTCGCCACCGGATGCGCTCGCACCGCTGGCTATCGCCCGCCGTATGTGCCTGCCGCGACGAATCTTAGTCATCTTGGAAGGCGAGGGCCTGGCAAACGACGCCACGGCGCTGATCCTCTACCGTTTCGCAGTCGTCGCCGTGAGTGCCGGTGCCTTTTCGCTCGGTCCAGCCGTCGAAAATTTCGTCGGTGTGCTCGCCGGGGAGATTCTCTGGGGCATCGCCGTTGGTTGGCTAATGCTGCGGGTGAGGCGGTGGGTGCACGAGCCGCGCATCGAGATCACACTCTCTATCATTACGCCGTACCTGGCTTACTGGCCGCCGGAGCACCTCGGGGGTTCGGGCATCCTCGCGACGGTGACCGCAGGACTTTACATCTCGTGGAACGGGCTGCGCCTGATTAGTGCGGCCACCCGCCTGCAAGGAGTGTTCTTCTGGGATTTTCTGGTCTATATGATCGAGGGCATGGTATTCCTGGTCATGGGCCTGCAGGCGCGCACCGTCCTGGCCGGCATCCGCACACATTCGCTGGGCGAGTTGCTCGGCTCCGCGGCGCTCGCCTGCGCCGTGGTAATCCTGGCGCGATTCTTCTGGATGTATCCGGCTACCTACCTGCCGCGCTGGCTGTCGGCTTCACTGCGCCAGCGTGATCCGGCGCCCCCCTGGCAATACCCGTTCGTGCTGGGCTTCACCGGTGTCCGCGGCGCGGTCTCGGTGGCAGCAGCGCTGGCCATACCGCTTGCCACCGACAGCGGAGCCGCCTTCCCGGACCGGGATATGATTCTGTTCCTGACCTTCGCCGTAGTTCTGGTAACACTGGTCGGCCAAGGATTGCTGTTACCCGTCGTAATCCGGTGGCTTGGGCTGGCCAGCGCTGGCGATAGTGAGCGGTTGGATGACCGCAAGAGCGAGCTTCGCGCGCGAGAGCAGGCCGTGCAGGCAGCGCTGGAACGGTTGGAACAGATCAAGGCGCAGCGCGAGCTCTCTGGACCTGAGATTTCGTCGCTGACAGCGCGCTATCGCGGGCAGCTCGCGCATGCCCAGCAGAATGTCGATAGCAAAGAGGGCCTTAGCGAGCATTCGCGGTGTGACGAAGAGATCGAGACGGCGCTGATCGAAGCCGAACGCGGACGCATCAACGAGCTCTACCGTGTCGGCGAACTCAAAGACGAGCCTCGCCGACGCATCGAGCACGAGCTAGACCTGCGTGAGGCTCAGCTTGCGAGCCAGCGTGAGGATCATCCTTGACGGCCGAGTCGCGTGGGGAGGCGCGATGGATCGCAAAGGCGCTGGCATGAGCCAGAGGACGCGTTCAAAAGGCAAGCGCGGGTGTTTTCGATGACGCGATCATTGTCGCTCCTTCCCACTCGCTCGGATGCGCTCCCTGGCCACCAGGAACAGCACGCCAAGCTCATCGAGACTGATCGACTTTGGATCGGACTTGGCTCGCTTGGTGAGAACTTCGATCTCAGCATCGCTGAGGGTTGCGCGAAGCTGCTCTGAGCGCTGTCGATCCCACGCAGACCGATTGTCATTCATGGTTCCGCCGTACTTTTCTGCGAAAATTCCACATCATCCAGAATCCTGCCACGTGCAGTTTCCAGAGCAGCGCCTCTGGTAGAGTGGGAACAGGAGGCCGCCGATAATGACGGCTGCTCTGGGAGCGCGTCACTCAGGGACCCGCTCTAACGGTCTTCATGGACCCGCAGTTGTGAACCTACGTCCCCGAATGAGCACGCAAGCGCTGAGTGCTGCGCCCCAGCACACGACCGTACCCGTTGCCATTGCTAGGTGAAATGAGCGCAGTAGACCGACTCCGTGAGATGCGAATACGGATCCGACCATTGCTGTCGCAAGCAGTCCGCCCGTGCGCGCGATCGCGCTGTTGAGCCCGGATGCGACGCCGGTATAACGCACCTCGACGTCACTGAGCACGGCAGTCGTGAGCGGAGCGACCGCGGCGGACAGTCCCAGGGCTAGCACGATGACCGCTGGCAACAGCCCCGTCCAGTAACCCATGGATGCATCGACTCGCAGCGTCAGAAGCATGCCCAAGCCGACTGCAATTGCGCCGATAGCGATCGGCATCCGCGGGCCAACACGCTCTGCGAGCGATCCCGCGAGCGGTGAGATGAGGACCATCACGATCGGCAGGGGGAGCAGTGCTGCCGCAGCTTGGGTCGCAGAGTACTGGAGGGCTTCGATCAGCACGTAGGGAACCAGGACGAGCAGCGCACCCAGAGCTCCGTAGAGCAGCAGCGTGACGAGGTTCAAGCCGACAACCGTCGGTCTGCTGAACAGAGTCATCGGAACTAGAGCCCGATCGCCCCTTCGTATCTCGACAATGACGAAAAGGAGGAGCAGACAGATCGCGCCAATCGCCATCAAGGCGGTGATCCCGCTCGGGCCAGCCGCAGTTCCCGCAACGGTAAGTGCCCACGTGAGCACCCCAAGGCCCGCCGTGACCAAGGCGGCGCCCGACACATCCAACGGCTCCCGGCGCTCCGCGCGGTCTTCGGGAATGTAACGCAAAGCCATCACGACCGCGACGGCAGCGATGGGTAGGTTGATCAGAAAGATTGCGCGCCAACTTCCCAGGTCGACGAGCCAGCCGCCGAGCACTGGCCCGAGGGCGCCTGTAATCGCGCTCGCGGCGGCCCAAATTCCCACTGCACGACCTTTTCTCTCTGCCGTGAAAGTCTGCCCCAGGATCGCAAGACTATTTGGCATTAGCATCGCGCTACCGAGGCCTTGGAGGGATCGCGCTGCGAGCAGCACCCGGAGGTCTGGCGCGAGCGCGCACCCAAGAGAGGCCACAGCGAAGAGAATAGTTCCCCAGACCAGCAGTGTCCGGCGGCCGAAGCGGTCGCCGGCAGCGCCGCCGAGCAGCAGCATGGCGCTAACTGGCAGCAAATACGCATTCACGGTCCACTGCAGAGCGCCCGCATCAGCCGCAAGCGCGCGACCGATTGCCGGCAGCGCAACGTTCACTACCGAGCCGTCTACAAACGCGAGGCTCGAGGCCAGCACCGAGGTGACCAGGATGAGCCCCGGGTGCGCCACGGGCGCGGATTTCCCGACGCAGCAGGCCGAGCCGGCGTCACAATAGGAAGTGCTCACCGCCAGCACCGTACGACAATCAGGTCATCAACGCCATCCCGGCGGCCTTCGCCGCCGGTTCACAGCCTGGAGCGCGTCAGGTTCCCGGTATGGACAATACGGGCATGATCTCAACGGATTCGCCAGGGAAAATGCTGAAATGAGGATGTCTCTCGAAGAGCTTGGCGGCCGCCTCGTGAGACTCGGCGCGCACAACCGTGAACGCGCCCATTTCATTGCTGACGTCGTCAATGCCTCGTTGCGTGACCTCCTTGGTCCTCCCCAACGGTCCTCCCATTGCGACGATGGCGGCGTGATGTTTCTCGACCCACGCCTTCCAGCTCGCTATCCCCTCCTGCTCCTTCGCGCGGCGCTCGCCTTCCGGAAGCGCATCCCACGCCGCTCGCCGCGAGCTGGTTTTGCTGCCAAGGAACACGGCGAGATAGGTACCGGTCGCATTCATGAGGAGCTCTCCTTTCTGGTTTCCGGGCTGAGCGGGCTGCTCGCCCTCTTCCCTAGACGAGCGGAACGGCCGAAGATCGACATCCTCCGTAAGGCGAATGTAAATTTCGGCGCACCCCACGCTACGTGGATGGCAAGCCTTGGTGAATTCTGCGTTTGGAGACCCCGAATGAGACTGTCCCGCTTATTGATCGTCGTGGCGCTGACTGCATTTGGCGGTGTCCAGCCCGGCGTAAACGCCCTAGCCCAGACCTACGGCCCCCAGCTGTTTTCGCAGATGCAGTGGCGGCCGATTGGGCCACTTCGCGCCGGTCGCGGACGTGCGGTGGCGGGCGTGCCGAGCGAGCCAAACATATTTTATATCGGCACCGACGACGGCGGGGTTTGGAAATCAACCGATTACGGGAATAGCTGGCAGCCCATTTTCGACCAGGAGCCGACCAGCTCAATCGGAGCCATTGCGGTCTCGGTCTCCGACCCGAACGTGATCTATGTCGGCACCGGAGAAGGCAACATACGACCTGACCAGGCAACCGGCATGGGCATGTACAAGTCCACCGATGCCGGCAAGACCTGGAACTTCATTGGGTTGCGCGAAACTGAGGACATCGCGATGATCGCGGTGGATCCGCGCAACCCGAACCGAATATTCGTGGCAGCCCTTGGTCACATATACGCACCCAACAAGGAACGGGGCATTTTCCGCTCGCTGGATGGTGGCAAGACCTGGCAACAAGTGCTCTATGTGAATGAGTACACCAGCGGGGATGACATCGAGATGGAACCCGAGAACCCCGAAATCCTGTATGCCACGCTGTGGCAGCAACAGCAGGCGCCTTGGGAGAATGGTCAATTTGGCGGGACGGACGGTGGCATCTTCAAATCTACAGACGGAGGTAATACCTGGCACAAGCTCACCACGGGCTTGCCGGCTGTTCAGCAGGCGTTATTGCGCGTCGCACCAAGCGATCCAAACGTCCTGTACGCATCGGTGTCGAGCGGACCGGACGCACCGAAGGGTACGGTGGAGATTTATCGGTCGAATGATGCCGGCTCGAGCTGGCGCAAGGTGACCAGCGACCCGCGGCCAGCCGACAGAATTGGCGGCGGAGACCTACCGCTATTGGCGATCGATCCCAAGAACCCGAACATCGTCTACAGCGACACCCCGGTGTTGTGGAAGTCCACCGACGGCGGCAAAACCTGGTTCGGCTTTTGGGGTGCGCCGGGAGGCGACGACTACCAGCAGACCTGGATCAATCCACATAACCCGGACATCATGGCCGTCAATAGTGACCAAGGCGCAATCGTCACGGTTGACGGCGGTGAGACCTGGAGCTCCTGGTACAACCAACCGACGGCCGCCATGTACAAGGTCGGTATTGACCATACGTGGCCTTATCGCGTGTGCGGGGGCCAGCAGGACAGCGGCTCCGCCTGCGTTGCCGAGCGTGGCGATGACGGGGAGCTTACCGCTCATGACTGGCATCCCGCAGGCATTGAGGAATACGGCGGCGCCGCGCCCGATCCCGTACACCCCAATCTGATTTATGGCGGCAAGGTAACGGTGTACGACCGCGACACAGGCCAGATAGCAGACGTCGGCCCCAAGGCCACGCGTGCCGGGGACTACCGTGTGCTACGCACGATGCCGCTGACGTTCTCTCCGATCGATACGCGGCGGCTGTATTTTGCCTCAAACACAGTGTGGCAGACGGACGACGGCGGACAGAACTGGAAGCAGATCAGCCCGGACCTGACCCGAAAGAGCTGGAAGGTTCCCGCCAGTGTGGGCAGGTACAAGGACAGCCCCGACGCCAGTCCCACGGACCGCGGCGTGGTGTATGCCCTTGCGCCCTCGCCGCTGAGCGGCGAACTTATCTGGGCGGGCACGGATGATGGGCTCATCTGGGTTACGCACGACGGCGGTCAGCACTGGAGCGATGTCACGCCGCCGCAAATGAAACCCTATTGGAGAGTGTTCAGCATGGAGGCGAGCCACTTCAATCCGAACGAGGCCTATGCGGCGATCAACACCCTGTTCCTGAATGACATGCGCCCGCATCTGTTCCGGACCGAGGACGCAGGCAAGCATTGGACCGAGATCGATAACGGCATAACACCGGACGCGACGACCAATGTGATCCGGCAGGACCCGGAGCGGAAGGACCTGCTGTTTTCCGGAACCGAAACCCAGGTGTGGCTGTCGTTTGACAATGGAAACCATTGGCAATCGTTGCGGCTGAACATGCCGGCGGTATCGGTGCGCGATCTCAAGGTACATGGGGACGACTTGATCGCGGCCACACACGGACGGGGGTTCATGGTGCTCGACGACATCACGCCCCTTCGACAGATCGATGCCGAGGTCGCGAAAACGTCCGTAACGCTATACAAGCCGGAAACGGCCGTACGCGTGCGTTTCGACATGAATCCGCCGACGCCATGGCGCATGCCGTCGCTGCCGAATCCGCCCCCGGGAGCGATCGTTGATTATTATCTGGCCAGCCACGTCAGCGGGCCGGTGACACTGGACATCATGGACTCCACCGGCAGGGTGGTACGGCACTTCTCGAGCGCCGATCCCGAAGCACCGCTCGATCCCGCCAAGCTGGATGTGCCGGACTGGTGGCCGCGACCGCCGATGAATCTCTCGACTGAGGCGGGTATGCATCGGTTCGTGTGGGACCTGCACTACCAACCCATGCCGGGGGCCCTGCAGGTACTGGACGAGGATCAGGCGGTCGAGCACGACACGCCGGTCGTCCCCAGCTCACCTTGGATCATGCCCGGCATCTATACAGTAAGACTGACGGTCGCCGGGCAGAGCCACACGCAGCCGTTGACAGTAAAGATGGACCCGCGGGTGCAGACACCGGTGGCCGCACTTCTGCAGCAGTTTGATGTTTCGACGCAAGCGTATCAGCAGGCGCTGGCGATAAGCGCGGCGCTTGGGCAGGTGCGAGGCCTGGAGAAGCAGCTCGCCGCGCGCAACTCGTCGGCGAAACTGACGTCTTATCGCAAGCAACTGGAAGAGCTCTCGGGTCCCGAAGCGACCTCCCGCCGTGCATTCTTTTCCCGGCAGGGTCCACCGACGCTGGGCAGCGTCGGGGCTGCTTTGCAGATGCTCATGGGGCGGATGCAGGAAGCCGACCGAGCACCGACGGCTGCCGATATTGAGGCACTGGACCAGCTCAGTTCCGGGTGCAAGTCACTGCTGTCGCGTTGGCAGAGGCTCAAGGGCCAACCCCTTGCCGAGGTCAACCGCTCGCTGCGGGCTCTTGGCCGGCCCTCGCTGGTAGTGGGCAAGGCCGTGCCACCGACCGACTGGAATGCCGGCTGGATCACTATCAACCGCGACGAGGAAGCGCAATAGGACGAGCTCTCGTTCATGACCCTCACTTCGGGTGCCATACGCCCGCTCAAGCAAAAGCGCCCCGCTCCTGCGGGCCGCCTGCGGGCGACACAAGAGCCGCGTCCTCGGGGGTCCCGGTCAGGCTTTCGAACAGAGCCACGATTCAGGCCGGATCGGCGCTGCGCGTGACGACGGCTGGCCGCCTTGGTGTGGGTATTTGGGAGGCTGCTGGTCGCCGGGACCTGGTGGGTGCGTTGGCACCGTCGCCACCGGTTGATGCGCGGGGCCAGACCGCTGTCTTTTGACGCAGCGGTCTCTGTGTGATGCGCGTACGGTAACGCACGCGTGTATCGAGCTATTTTGTCCATCCGGTCGACAAACGAGTGACCCGATGGTGGCGCCGCAGAGCGATTCAGAACAGCAGAAGGCTGAGCGTTTCCGGTCAAGGCTTTGGATGGCAATAGGGGTCCTGGCATGCGTCGCGCTGCTCGGGCTGTGCATGACCCAGCTGCCGCTTGCGCTGGTGACCCAGTGGGCCGGCTTGGTCGAGCCTGACTCTTCTCCCGACACAGCACCGCTGCGTTGGTTGAAGTCAGGCGACTATGCGGCACTCGATCGCTACTACTCGAACCTGCAGGAGCAATTCGCACACGGTAAGGTGACCGACGTAGAGCTTTACGGCGACTTCCGCGAGCTCTATCAGAACGATCTCGCCAATGGCAGTCACTTCGACCAGTGGGTGCAGGACTATCCGTCCTCCTACGCCGCGCGGCTTGCGCAGGGTGCTTACTACTATCGCACCGCCTGGGCAGTGCGCGGGCATGCCTTCATAGAGCAGACCTCGCCACTGCGGGTGCTCATCATGACGCGCTACCTGACAAAGGCCACGGACGTCTTGCAGCGATCCCTGGCGATGAGCCCACGTCCCTATCTGAGCAGCCTGTATCTGTTGGATATTGCCATGATGGACGGCACGCGCGATCAGGCGCGGCACTGGCTGGACTTCGGTACTTCGCTCGACCCGGACGCCTCGTTGGTGCGCCTTCGCTATATGGTGACCCTGGAACCACGCTGGGGCGGATCACTGGAGGAAATGCGCGCCTATGCCGCCGAATGCCAGCGCGCGGGTGTCCCGGCCCAGACCCTGGGCAAGCTGAAGTGGAATCTCGACGACGAAGAAATCTACGCCACGGCGCGGAACAGTAGCGTCGAGCGCAGGACCGAGCTGTTCAGCGATCTCATTGCCGACACCCGAGCGGCGGGTGCGAATCCGCCACCGATCGCGCTCGCGGGGTTGGCCCGAATTTACTGGGACCAGCATCGGCGCCCCGACGCGGACCGTCTCCTGTCGCAAATTGATTCCGCGCAAGTAAGAGATGCCTGGACGCTCGATCAAATGGGCTATGTTTACGCGGGAGAAGACCGCATGCCGCAGGCTTGGCAGATTCTGCTCAAATCTGCGCAGCTCGGCGACCCGTGGGCTGAGTTCATCGTGGGAAAGCTCCTGGTGAACGGCTGCGCGGACCTCCGCCTTGCGCCTAATCGCGTGGCGGGCCTGCGTTGGATCGATAGCTCCGCCGGCCAGAGCTTCCCCGCGGCGGTTGCCTATCTGGCGCGTGCACAGTGAGGCACGGTGATCTGCTGTTTGTCGCCAAAGGGTTTATAGGTTGAGCTCGAGGCCTTGGCCGGCATTCCCGTTATCGCCGGGCTCCCAGTCGGGCGAGCATCTCTGAAAGCTCCTCGGGACTGATATAGAAATGCTCGCAAACGCGACCCCATAGCATCGGCGTCGGCACGTTGCGGTCTCCCCGCTCCTTTTGCGTCTGATGGAGGACATATAGAACGAGACGCTCGCGACGGTTCAGGCCGTCGCGGACATCCGATATGTCCTCACGCCCAGGCTGTGCGCTCTCCATGGGCCGCGAACTCAGCCGGCGACTCAGGTCCTGGGCTTGACGAACTTCAGGGTGAAACGGTCGGATTCGCCGATCGCCGCGTACTTGGCGCGATCCTTGTTTCCTTCAGCATAGCTCGGAGGCAGGGTCCAAACACCCTTGGGATAGTCCTTGGTGTCCTTGGGATTGCGATTGATATCGGAGCGCGCGACCAATTTGAAGCCCGCCGACTCGATGAGCCTGATGGCGTACTGCTCGCCGACGTACCCCTCACCTTTGGCCGGGACGGCATTGGGGTCGTTGTTGCGATGCTCCACCACGCCAAGGATTCCGCCAGGCTTCAAGGCACGAAACGCGGCCGCGAACACGTCTTTCTGCATTCCCGCCCACACCCAGTTGTGGATATTGCGGAATGTCAGGACCATATCGGCAGTGCCGTCAGGAGCGATCTGCATCTTGCCTGGAGCGAGGACCGACAGCCGCACCTTGTCGAAAAGTTCCGGATGCGCGGCAAACATCGCCTTCAGCTCCGAGTTCATTTCGATGTCTTCGCGATTGGTCGAGTCAGGGTCCATGGCCGCCTCATACAGGACACCGTGCTCGCGCAGGTAGGGCGCCAGAATCCCGGTGTACCAGCCGCCGAAGGGCCATAGCTCCACGACGGTCATATCCGACCGAATGCCGAAGAATGTCAGCGTCTGCAGCGGATGCCGATACTTGTCGCGAGCTTTGTTCTCGGCCGAGCGAGCGCTGCTGTCTACCGCCGCGCGCAGCGCGGGATCCACCGCATGCCCGGCTGCACGAACCGGCGCGCCGACCGCAAGTGCCACCAGGCAAGCGCTCAACAGCAGGCAGAAATGTCTACGGATCGATTGATGCATTTTCGGTGCGCCCCAATGAACCTGCCCTGATTGAACTTAAAGTATGCTCTTGCGCCGCGTGTCACACAAGGTCAGGTCTTACGTCTCGCGCCTGCGCACGAATAAGCTCTGGGTGCCACGACCAATCACCCCGTCAATATCGTACAACACGGATTCCGCCAACCCCGAACCCTCGTCACCGAGCAGCGTACGTGCTTCCAGGCAAACCCACTCACCGCGTGGGCAACGCAACAGGTTGATCGTGAGGTCGGAATTTACAAACACATAATCCCGCAGATCGAGCACCGCGCTGATGCCGTTGCCGGAATCAGCGGCCACGGCTACGCGTTGGTACACGCTGGGTATCTCACCCGCGACAATCGGGTGATTGAGGCGGAACCAGATGGCGCTGGGACCATCGAAGAGCTTGCCGGCGGCAACGCGAGTCTCGACGAGATCGAAATAGCCAACGTGCCGATGCTCGAAGGCAAAGCGCGAGGGTGGCGAGTTCTCTGGCGAGTGCGGGGCCCGCGGCAAGGGGTGACCCGGTAGACCTGCCGATACCCGTTGCTCGATTCCGCGCTGCGCCAGCGCGGTGAAGCGCGCAACTTCCTTACCGTCCCCATGCAGCCGCGCCGAAAGATGTGCCGCATTGCGGCCGGCGTAGTCGACGCCCATCTCGATACTGAGCTCAGCTATAGGTATCGGCCGCAGCAGATTGGCGGTCAGTCGCGCAATGTGCGCCATTCCCAGCGCGGCAGCGGCCCGCTCGATTGCGCCGAGCACCAGCGCGATGGGCGGGCCCGCGTGCTGGTGCTTGAGGTCCCAAGGTCCGCGAGTCAGGGGTGTCGCCCGGTAGTGACCCTGGGACAGTGGCACAAAGGCGCTCGAAGCCGGCGATTCACTCATGCGCTTCGTGGGTCAGGAAAGTTTCTCGAGTTGCTGCTGCACCGCGCTGCGAAATTGCAACGGATGCGCAATTTTATGGAAGGGCTCGGAGGTGCCGCCTGTTCCAACCATCGTGATGCTGCCATAACCCAACATTCTGCCGACCATGGGCTCACTGACTTCGATCGTCTCAATTTTATTCAGCAGCATCTCGATCGTCTTACGGCTCATCAGGCCCTGTTTGACCACGACGCGGCGAGTGGTGACGGCCATCTCCGTCGCGCGGCGACGCACCACGCCCGCGAGGATCGCCATGATGCCGCATACGAGCAAGGCGACCGCACCGCCCTCTGCCAGATGCTGGCCGCAATTGCCGAATCGTGGCCGATGGAGAAGGTAGCTCAGCAGTGCACCTGAGACAGCCAGGAGCAGCAGACCGAGGAGCAGGTGTCGAAGCATTACGATCCAATGCAGACGCGTCTGATAGACGACGGTCTCGCCGGGAATCAAGCTCGCTTCGATATAGCTCATGCGGTTCACCCCTTCCGGTCAGTAAGGATAAACCGGCACCCGAGCCCGCCGCAAAGCGGATCGGATGCATTCGGTCTTCGCTTCCGTCGGCACGGATCGTAAGCTTCGATGATCACGGGAGGGTGCCGGTCTCCTCCATTATGATGCACTGGCAGCGCCCTTAGGGCGGCGGCCGGAAGACTTCTTGGGCGATTTGTCGGATTCCGGTCCGGCCGTTCGTCTATACATGAAGGTACGGCAGCGGAGACTCACGATGACCATCATCATTACCGCCTTTGAACGGTCACCCGATGGCGGCAGGGGACTGGCGCGTGATACGCGCGTCCGCTGGGCGCTCGAAGAAGTGGGCCAACCCTATGAGGTTCGCTATCTTTCGTTTGGCGCGATGAAGGAGCCCGCGCATCGGGCACTCCAGCCTTTCGGTCAGATTCCGACCTATGAGGAAGGCAATCTCGTTCTGTTCGAGACCGGGTCGATCGTATTCCATCTCGCCCAGCGCCATGCGGGCTTGTTACCGGACGATGCCAATGCCCGAGCTCGGGCGATCACCTGGATGTTTGCCGCGGTCAACACGGTGGAGCCCCCGATCCTTGAGCTCTCGACTGCCAAGTTCGCGGAGGGCGAAAAGAGCTGGTCTGCGGAGCGCTTGCCACTGGTCAGGGATCGCGTCCGCGGTCGCATTGGCCAACTTTCTGCCCGCCTGGGCGATACCGACTGGCTCGATGGCAGGTTCAGTGCGGGCGACCTGATGATGGTGTCGGTGCTGCTGAGGACGAGACCTGCGGGCATTCTGGACGAATATCCGAACCTGGCCGCCTATGTCGCGCGGGGCGAAGCGCGGCCGGCGTACAAGCGGGCTTTTGCCGCTCAATTGGCGGCCAACACAGTCGAGTCGCCGCTCAACCCCTGATGAGGCGCAGCCGGAGGGCAAGGACGAGACGTCGAAGTGATGCGCGTTCAGGGCCTGGACAAATCCCGCACAGGTGCTTGCACAGCGCAGATGTCGACCTTGCCAGGGGGCGTGGCATAGAACGCGTCATGCCGGTCACGCGCGGCCGCCAGCAGTCTTTGGAAGGTGGGGCTGTCGGTCCGGAGCACCTCGATGTCAGGTCGCTGCGCCGGCGGTAGGTCGGCGGCGACCCGGATGTCCAGGATGGGAGTGCGGTCCTTCGGGCGGGCGTAAAAGCCCTGCGGACCCTGCCCACGAGGGAGGGCTGAGAGCTTGTCCATGCCCACGACGATCCGCCCGACCACGGTTAGGTTCCGATCGAGCCGCCGGGGCGCCTGGCCAATGGCTACGTAGAGCTCGCTGCCGTTGCCCGAGTCCTGCGCATTGTCCCGGCCGACGGCCAGAGTCCCATAGCAGTGGACCAGCCAAGTCTCATCTCCGGCCGGATTGCGGGCGGCGGGAAAGTCGTCCGAGTATCCGACTTCCGGGGCGTAGACGTCGCCATCCGGGAGCCTCACCCAAGAAAGCGAGCGCGCAATGGTCCGGGTAAATTCGGGGGGAAGAGTCGCCCTCGCCCTTCCAAGGGGCCGGATCTTGTGCGGATCGCCTCCGGCTACCGCCTCGGGATCGTCCCACTGGGCGACGAAGTCGTCCTGCACTCGCACGATCGCCGCACCGTCGAAATAACGTTCTCTCACCAAAGTCCTGATATTGGCCACGTGCAGGGGCGCGTAGGCCGGGTCTAGCTCCATGACGACGCGCCCGGAGGGAAGGTGCATCACCAATAGGTCCTGGGGGTCCGGCCGGCGCCACTCCGAGCGCTTGGATTCAGCGACTATCTGCGCGAAGGATGGCGTATCCCCACCCTTGGGTGGGCTGCTCTGGGGCGGGACCGCGAGCGCCGGCAGGCACATCAGCAGGGCCGCGGGCGCAAGGAGTCGGGCTCTCATGCTCATGCGTCGCGCTAGATTGCGCCCTCCACGAATCTGATGTCCCGCTCGGCCGCGTCACCGAGCACGGCGAGCGCCGCCTGGTACGCTGGACTCTCATAGGCCGCTCTCGCCTTCTCGAGGCTGTCGAATTCTATGAGCACAGTCCGTTGGGCGAGTCCCGCCTCGTGCACCTCGGCAGGCATACCTCGGGCCACCGCGCGGCCACCGGCCGCCTCGAGCGCCGGACCCGCGAGCTTGGCGTATGCAGCGAGAGCCTCGGGCTTTCTCACCTCGCGATAGAAGGTAATCCAATATGCCTTAGCCATAGATCATTTTCCTTCGAGTGGAGTGCTCCAGGCTAACCTGAATGGCGAACCTGGTAGCGACGTGCCTTCATGCGGTTGCCGCAGACTTTCATCTTGCACCAGCGACGCGTGTGACTCCTGCTGGTATCGAGGAAGAGCCAGCGGCAAGTCTCCGCCTCACAGGCACGCAGCCGCTTCATCTCGCCCGAGAGCATGAGATCGCGAGCCGCGTTTACGATAACCCACAGCGGCAGCTCAGCCTTCCCTTCATTGAGTCGCCAGGACCACGCCAACGCGGCGCGCCCACGGGCATCCGGCTGCCAACGGAGCTCGCGGTGACGGTCTGCGATATGAAAGTAGTGCTCCAGCATCTCGAGACTGGCCGCCGCAGGCTGTCGGTCGTCGACCACGGCATACAACGTTTCCGCCAGAGCTTCCCGCAGCGCGCGTCCCGCACGTAGTGCGCGTGCCGCAGCCTCGGGAGTCACAGTCCGCTCGACCTGTGCCACCTGCGCGGAATCGAGCAGTCGCGTCTCACGGGTAAATCGCAGCAAGTCACTATAGTTCTCCAGACCTTCGACATGGCTGCGGCCGCCGAATCGATTGTCCAGTGAGTTCACGAAATCAAGCACGGGGTGCCCACCACAGAGGTCGAACGCCGCCGCTTTACCGCTCGTCGCTTGATCCGTCCCCGTAACCATCAAATCGAATCTTACCGGTTGCATGAGGCGGGTACCAGAGAGTACATTAACCGTCATTTATTCGTTTACAGGTTACCGCGCTGATGCACCACCGGCACCATCGCCTGGACGCCCGGGTGGCCCTCGCGTTCGCTGCGATCTACGTCCTCTGGGGTGGGACTTTCCTCGCGATTCGGCTCGCGGTACTCGTGCTACCGCCGCTGTTTGCAAGTGGCGTGCGCTTCCTGATTGCGGGCGCCACTCTCTATGTCTTCATGCGGGCACGGGGCCACGTCAGTCCAACCCCGCGCGAGTGGCGGAGTATCGCGCTGACGTCGCTATGCCTGTTCGTGGCGACATACGCGGCGCTCTTCTGGGCCGAACAGTACGTCCCCTCCGGCGTAGCCTCGGTCATCGAGGCGACCCTGCCCATCACCGCCATGGTGTTCGAAGTATTTGTCTTTCGACAGCAGCCTTTTCGCCCGCGGATAGGCGCGGCGCTGCTGCTGGGATTCCTCGGCGTCGGATGGCTGCTGCTGAGGAATCAGCATGCATTTCCCGTATTCCCTTGCCTCATCATCCTGGCGAGCGGTATGGCTTGGTCGTTGGGAGCGGTCTTGACCCGCGCCATGAAGCGTCCGTGCTCGCTACCGCTGACCGCCGGAGCACAGATGATGTTGGGCGGCATGATTCTGTTGGCTCTGTCGAAGGCCACGGGTGAGCTCCATACGCTTCCCCGCATCACGCCGCAAGCGGCAGTGGCGCTCTTGTACCTCATTGTCGCCGGTTCGCTGCTCGGGTTCACCGCCTATGTATGGCTGCTGGCCCGCATGCCGGTCACGCGTGTCGCAAGTCATGCCTATGTGAATCCGCTGATTGCGCTCGGACTGGGATATTTCGTGGCGCGGGAGAGCCTGACGCCCAGCATGTTGCTCGCCTCGGCGCTGGTGATCGCGAGTGTCGTTCTGATTCTCAGGTCACCGGCGGATCGAGAGCGAGGCACGGAATTGACATTGAATCCAAGCGACTAAGGAGGCAAACCCATGATCGTCAGGGTATGGCGAGGTAAGAGCAGGCTGGCCGAGGCCGACGCATACTCGAGTTTCTTGCAGGCGTGTGCCTACCCCGATTACGGTGAGGTGGACGGCAATCGCGGCTGGATGCTGCTCAAGCGTCCGCTCGGTGACTGTATGGAGTTCATGTTCGTATCGCTCTGGGACTCGATGGACGCGCTTGTGCGGTATACCGGGGGCGACCCGAGCCAGCCGAAATACTATCCGGAAGACCGGGCGGCGCTGGTGGAGTTACCGGACACGGTCGACCATTTCGAAATCGTTGACCTGCAGTCGCGATGGTGATTACTCATCGAGTGGGACCGGCCTAGCGCGGAATCACGGGCTCCGCTCGGCCCGTGCGGCGCGCAACGAGCGCATAAAGTACACAGACCGCCGCAAGACCGATCACGAAAAGCACGCCCACGCTGTTGCTCCTCGCAAAAAACACGAGCAGGGCGGCATCGATCCCGAGCAAAAGCAATGGCAGCCACGGATATCCCCATACGCGAAACGGCCGTTCGACGCCCGGCTCCAGCCTGCGCAACCTCATCAGCGAGAGGTTTATGATCAACCCGGTAATCGTATTGGCTATGGCAATGAGCCCGAAGATGATCGCAAACGAGCCGGTCGCAGCCAACGCGATCGTTGCGAACGCGCTGAGCAGATATGCGAAGTCCGGGCTGCCTCCGCTATTGATATGCCGGATCGGTCGCGGCAGCAGACCATCACGCGCAAGGGCGAGTATCACCCGGGCACACGACATCAGGTGGCTGTTCGTAGCGCTCATCACCGTGATCATCGCACCCAGCGCAAACAGAACAGCCACAACGGAGCCGTTGGCCCGAGCGAGGACCTCCGTGAAAGGCAGCACGCTCCGTGCCAACGCGTGGACCCCAAGTGCGCGCAGCAGCGCCGCGTTGATCAGGACGTAGAGCGTCGCGGTGAGCAGAAGACCGATCCCCATGGCTCGCGGAATGTTGCGTGCGGGGTGCTGGGTCTCCTCCCCGAAATAGGCCGGGTAGGCCCAGCCGGCGTAGGCGCCGAGGATCATGCCGTAGGCGAGGATCACGCCGGTCCGACCGATCGTGCCCGTTCCTCCCGCGGCGATCGCAGCAGGTGGTACGAGCCTTGCGCTCGAGGCCAAGGACGCCGCCGCTGCGACGAAGCCGACGAGCATGACGACCTTGATGAGCGAGGTCGATTCCTGGATGGAGCGTCCCGCTTCGAGCCCGGTGATGTTCGCCGAGTAGAGCGCCAGCTGCAGGGCGATCGCGACAATCGGTTTGAACGGGGCGGTCTGCGGGACGAGCAGTGCGAGGAAATCGGCGAAAGCGATCGATCCGGCGGCCGTTCCCGCGAACATGGCCAGGGAGTCGTTCCACCCAACGACGAGTCCGGTGACATCGCCAAAGGCTCGCCGCGCGTAGACATAGACACCGCCCGCCTTCGGATAGGTCGTGGCAAGCTCGGCCAGGATGTTGACCCCAAGCAACGAGTGCAGCGCCGCCACGCTCCAGAGGCAGAGAATCAGCGTGGCACTCGGCACGGCCGCGGCGATCAGCGAAGGGGTGCGCAATATCCCCGAGCCGATCATGCCTCCAATCGCGATCGCGATACCGAAGGCAATCCCGAGGATGCGACGTAGGCTGGCGCCGGCAGTGGGTATAATCAGGTCAGGCCTCGCATAGTGAGGGCCTCCAACCAGAGGTGCCAGCCGATGTGCAGGAACATCAGGACACTTTTCAATTTTGAGCCGCCCGCGACGGACGAAGAGATTCGAGCCGCATCCCTTCAGTTCGTCCGCAAGCTCAGCGGATTCAACAGCCCATCCAAGGCCAACAGCGCAGCCTTTGACCGCGCGATCGACGAGGTCGCCGCCACTGCGCGAGCTCTCATCGATGCCCTGGTGACGACAGCCGAGCCACGTGACCGCGAAGAGGAAGCGGCCCGGGCTCGAGCCCGGGCCGCGGAACGGTTCGGACGGGCTTAGAAGCCCCTGTGAGCGCGATCCTTCACGCTCCCGATTTCGCCTGAAGTTGCTGCACGACCTCGAGGGCCTTGGCGACGTGCTCGGGCGGCGAAACCTGGCTGATCACGCTCACGATCTTGCCGTCCCGGGCGATGACGAAAGTCGTCCGGTCCGCGAATCCGTGACCGATCTCGACGCCGCGTACATCCTTGAGGCCCGCCTGTCCCTGGTGAACGTCGATCTGGTAGGACTTCGAGATCGCACCGCCCTTATCCGACGCCGTGGGAAATTTTCCGGCGCAGTACTTGGGGTCGGCGGAGAAGTCATTGAGCCGCTTGATGCTGTCAAGCGATACGCCAATAATCGTGGCGCCTGCGGTCGCAAACTTCCCGCTATCTACCGCAAAGGTATGCGCCTCGAGATCGCAGCCCCCGGTGTAGGCTGAGGGATAGAAATAGACGACCACGGGGCCCTTCCTCAGCGCCTTCTTGAGCGAGAACGTAAAGTCCTTGCCTGCAAGAGATGCCTGAGCCGTGAACTGGGGAGCCGAATCGCCCTCCTGCAGGGCGGCCATCGCCGGCAGGGCCGCGAAGCTCATCAGGAACGCACCGAACAGTAAACGTTTCATGTCGAACACCTCGGGTGAAGCCGCCAACCGCCGCTCGCGACGACCGCCTGCGGCGTTTGGGAGCAAAGCGGAGCACATTGTATAGGAGTGCCCGCGGATTCGCCGATCTGCTCGCTCAATTTGCTCGCCCAAGGGACTTGGTGAACCCCGGGCCTGCAACATGGCACTCACCGCCTCCAAGAGCGACCTCGAGCAACGGCATTCGACAGGATCAGTCCCGGTTCTAGTGCGCCAGCGCGGCTGGATTCGACGAATAGGTGATTGCCGCGATCTTCCAGCCGTTAGTTCCTTTGATCAGCTGCCAGGTCTCGCTTCCCTGATTCTCCGGCTTCCCGTCGATGAGAAATACAAAATTGAAATACACCGACGCCACCGTGCCGTCCGTGAGAATGCGAACGTTGCTGTGCCGAGGGTCCAGCGCGGCGTGCGAGCTCGCCAGGAATTTCGCGAACTCCTGGTAACTCGAGTGCCGGATCTTCGATGCCGCAGGGTCCTTGGCGCGGGCGCGCGCATAGGCGGCGTCGGACAGAACATTGAACCAAGTACTGCCCTGGTCGACAAACATCGACGACATGCGCGCACTGTCGTGGGAGGCCACCGCCTGATGGTATTGACCCATCAGTTGCTCTATCGCCACCGTCGCCTGGGCGGAAGTCGCAGTATTCGATACTTCCGACGCCTGACTTACTGAGCCTTGAGCATAAACCCCAGCGGCGGCCAAGAGGAACACCGCGGGGACGGGAAACCATGAAGTCTTCAATGTCGGATCTCCTGAATTGCAGCCGCAGTGGCGGCACAAAACCAGGGTGCCGCCTCCTCGGTACGACTCAGCATAGATGCCCCTCACGAGCGATTGTGAAGTTTGCATCGAACCGGCATATTCGGCACGTGATCCGGACTACTTGCAGTGTGAGTCGGTGAGACCGGCTGAAACTCGCGGCAAAGAAGGGCATGGCTTGAAGCGGTTGGCGCGCCGAGCCGCGCTGGCGTTCGCCTTTTGGACCGCCGTGGGGCTCGTTTTCGCGTTACCCCAATTGCGGCCAAGCGCCAACGTGGACGCGACCATTGCATCCGCCCTGGCGCAGTGGTGGTCATGGGGACTCCTGGCGCCGGCAATCATCGCGGTCGACCGCGCCCTTCCGTTCTCGGCAAGTCAACTCGGGAGACGGCTGGTCACGCACCTGGTCATTGGCCCAGTCGTCATCATTCTCTGCGGTTATCTCCTGGTCATCCTGCGCTGCATGATGGGACTCCAAGGATGGTCGCAACTGCTCGGGGAAACGGTTCTGGCGGCGGCGGGTCGCGAGATATTCTGGAGCATGCTCGTCTATTGCATGATCGTCGGCGCGTGGCAGGCATACTCCTACAATCGCAGGTACATGACGGCGGAACTCGAGCTGGAACGCTCGCAGCGCACGGCAAGCGAGGCGCGCCTGTATGCCCTCAGGACTCAGCTCGATCCTCACTTCCTGTTCAACACTCTCAATGCCGTTTCTTCTCAAGTCGAGCGCGACCCCAAGCTCGCACGAGTAATGATCGAGCAGCTCGGTGACCTGCTCCGCCTGTCGCTCGATTCCCATGGAAAGCAGTCCATTCGGCTGCGCGACGAGCTTGCATTCACCAACCGGTACCTGGCCCTGCAGAAGATTCGCTTCGGAGACAGGCTCCAGATCAACTTTGAGGTCGCTGCCGACGCCGCCGATGGGCTCGTGCCCAGTCTCATCCTGCAGCCCCTCGTGGAAAACGCAATTCGGCACGGGCTGTCCTCCAGACCCGGCGGCGGAGTATTGCAGGTCTCGGCACGCAAACTCGATGCGCGCCTGGTATTGCAGGTCGAGGATGATGGAGTTGGGCTTGCTCCTGGCTGGTCGATGGAAGAAGACTCCGGGATGGGTCTGCGCCTGACTCGGGAACGGTTGGCGGTCCGTTTTCCCGATTGCAGCAGCCGCTTTCAAATCTCGCCCAAGGCATCCGGGGGGACCGTGGTTTCGATCGCGCTACCGTGGCGGACTGCGGAGGAGCCCAATGAACACTTCGCCAGCTAGCCTCCGAGTGTTGATGGTGGATGATGAGGCCCCTGCTCGGCTTCGACTCAGGGACCTCCTGGCAAAAGATATCGAGGTGGCCGAGGTCTACGGCGCAGACAACGGAGAAGAGGCGGTCCGGCTGATTCAGGAGGAGCGGCCCGATCTGGTTCTATTGGACATCCAGATGCCTGGCCTGGACGGGCTCGGAGTGGTCGAGGCTATTGGCCCAGAGATGATGCCACTGACTGTGTTCGTGACGGCGTTCGACCAGCACGCTGTGCGGGCTTTCGAGGCGAATGCGTTGGATTACATCCTGAAACCGTTCGGTGATGAGAGAATGCAGAGTATGCTGGCCCGCGCCAAGCAACGCCTGCGGCAAATGCAAGTCCAGTCCTTCGGGCAAAGCCTCATGCGCGCGATGTCGGCTCTTCCCGGAATCGAGGGCTATCAGGACCGCATAGCCATCAAATCAGACGGGATTACGCGCTTCTTGGAGGCCACTCGGATCGACTGGATCGAGGCGGCGGGCGCGTACGTGACCCTTCATGTCGGCGACAAGGAAATCCTGCATCGCCATTCCTTGGCGTCCTTGCTCCACAAGCTCGATCCACACCGCTTCGTGCGCGTGCATCGTTCAGTCGTCGTCAACATTGCGAGCATCGTGCAGCTGGAGCCTCTGTCGCATGGCGAGTTCGAGGCCACGATGAAGCATGGGGGACAACTCCGTGTGAGCAGAACCTACCGCGCCCTGCTCGAGAGGCGTCTCGGCGAACGCCTATAGCGCCAGCTTTCAGCCCGAGTCCGGAGAGAACGGGCCCCAATCGGTCTCGCCTCGCTTCGTGAGCTTGAGCGTCGGCGCTCAAGCCGGCACGACCGGAATCGCCATGGGTCATTGATTCATGGACGATACATCGTCTCGTAAGTGAGCGAAATCTCGGCCTCGGGCGTGTACCTTGCTATGGAGACCCCGGTCGCACTACCCATTTTGAGAGGCTAGCGATGTATCTCCATCTATCCATCGGACCCATCGTGGCGTTGATCGCCGGCGTTCTGATTCTTGTGGCGCCGCGACTGCTGAACTATATCGTCGCGCTCTATCTGATCATCATTGGAATCGTGGGGCTGTTTGGCACCGGCAACCTGCACTTCCATTAGTCAGCCGGTCCTCATGGCGCGTCCGGCACGGTGGCGGACTCCCGTGGCCCCTCCCCAGCAGCGGCCAGCTTCATTGCCTGGCCTCGTGGCCGCTTCTTTGCGGCCGTAATCGCGTCCTCCACCTTGGACATGAGCGAGCTCACCGCGCTCCGCGCGTCGGCCCGCACCAACCGTCCCAGCCCGAGGCCGCAGTAGTTCCAATGGACGGAAGGGGTCGAGCGTGCTAGAAGGCCATAATCCATGGACAACGGCGACCCAAACTACTGGTTTCCCGCCAAGCAGTACGGCTGGGGCTGGGGTCCGCCGATCACTTGGCAGGGCTGGGCGGTATTCGTGGGATGGCTTGCCGCCTTCATTCTCGGAGCAGTCCATTTCATGCCTCGCAGGCCCGTCGCCTTTATGGTCTTCACGCCCGTGATGTGCCTTTTTCTGGTTGCGATTGGCTACCTGAAAGGCGAGCCACCGCGCTGGCGGTGGGGAGACGGGAGCGAGTGACCCCAAGCCTTTCGCCTCAGTGCTTCAGAGCTGCGTTGGCCCGCGCGGCATCAGATTGCAGGTGCGTCACGCTGTCATTCGCATCACCGATGTACTCGTTGGCAACCTGCGTCATCTCGTCTGTGGGCCGCACATATGCGTAGTCCACCCGGCTATAGATCGCGCTCAACCACTCGCGCAGCCGCGGCGGAAATACGTCGAAGCCCCTGCTGGACTGAATCCTGAAATCGATCGCCGCATCGATGTCCCGCCCGAGATCCGCCACAGCCTGCCGCGCCTGCTTCCCGGACACCTGGTTGGAAGCCATGGCCATCTTGAGCTCCCGGCGCGCAGCCGTCGCATGGTTCAGCGCCACGTCGAGCCGATTCATCGCGCCCTGGATTTTCATCAGCAGATCAAAGCGCTGCTGCAGATCCGCCTGAGTGGTACTCAGCCTCGGATCGAGCTTGACGATGAACGGCTGCTTCTGAGTGTTGCCATCATAGGCCAGCACCGCGTAATACATCCCCGGCACCACCTCTGGACCGATTGCCGGCATGACTGAGCGGCCGGCGTGGTAGGCGCCCCGCACATCCGCTGCGGTCGGATAGCGGAAGTCCCACAGGAAGCGGTTCATGCCGGGATGAAGCTTCTCGGGCTTGCGGTGCCTTCGCCCACCCTCGGCGCCACCTTTATCCTTCTGCGGCAGCATGAAGCTGCGAATCAGCTTGCCGTCGGCTTCGGTGAAGCTCAGCTTGACCGGCTGCCCCGCGTAGTCGGCCGGCAAATGGAAGAACACCCTGGCGCCCGGGGCCAGATTCTCGCCTCCGTCGCTGCCACCGCCATCATCGCCGCCGAAGCCGCGCGTGCTGCGTGTGACGAGCCAGGCCTGCTGCGGCTTGAAGAGGTACGGCGCATCATCCGTGACTTGCGCCTCACTCAGCTGTTCCAGGAACTGCAAATCATCAAGCGAATAGAACGCCCGGCCATAGGTGGCAAGCACCACCGCGTGCTGCGCGCGTTGGATCTCCACGTCCGTCACCCGCACCGGGGGCAAATTGAGTTTCAACGGGAGCCAGTGATCGCCGGCGTCCAAAGTCATATATACGGTTGAGCTCGTACCGACGAAGAGAAGGTTCGGATGATCGGGGTCCTCGCTTACGGCCTCAATGTACTGACCATCCGGCAGACCCGTGGTGATCTCCGTCCAGTGCTTGCCGTAGTCCGTAGTTTTGTAAACGTACGGGTGGAAGTCGTCCCACTCATACCGACTCGCCGTCATATATGCGGCACCCGCATCCGTAGATGACGGTTCAATGCAAGTGATGGTCGACCAAGTCGGCAGACTCGGTGGACGGACCTGCTGCCATTTACCGCCGCCATCCGTGGTCACGTACACCAAGCCATCGTCGGATCCGGTCCAGATAATCTGATCGCTGGTCGGCGAGAAGGCCATCGTGGAGATCGAATCGAACATCTCCTCGCCGGTCATGTCGGCGCTGATCGGGCCGCCGGAACGGATTTCCTTGGTCCGGTCGTTACGCGTCAGGTCCGGACTGATCACCTTCCAGGGCGCGACGCCGGGTTTCAGCGACTCGAACACCACGTTGCCGCCGACCAGGAACTCATGCGGATTATGTGGGGCGAACACGGCCGGCCGATGCCACCAGCCGTAGCGATACTTGATTTCCTTCCCGGCCAGACCGAACTTGAATTCCGGCCACGGACTCACGTTGGTGATCTGCCCAGTCCGCTGGTCGTCGCGGTACTCATCGCTATAGTACGCGTCAGCGTAGGTTATCCATGGCTTCCCCGGTGTCGGGACTACCCAGCCCTCCTCGCCACCCTCGACGCTGGGCCATACCGTAGGAAGCTTACCTGCGGGCACGGCGCTTGGGCCGCCATACGAGCCATCATCCTGTTGAGCCGTATAGATGTTGAACGGGAACTGATCGTCGAGATTGGCGTGATAGTACTGCCCGGTAGGCTGATTGAGCTCCGAGCTCCACGTCTTGCCGCCATCCCGCGTGACTGTCGCTCCGCCATCGTTGCCTTCGACGAATAGCTTCGGATTCTTTGGATTGATCCAGAACGCGTGATTGTCGCCATGCGGGGGCTGCATGGTCGTGAGAGTCTTGCCCCCGTCATGTGAGACCTCTATATCGACATTCGGGAGGTAGATCGTATTGGGGTCTTTGGGATCAACGTATACCCTCATGTAATACATCGCCCGCTGGGTGATGTCCGGGCTATTGTTCATCAGCTTCCAGCTCTGCCCGCCGTCGTCAGAACGGAACAAGCCGCCAATCTCACCCCGATACTTGACCTGCATCATCACGTATACGACGTTGGGGTCGCTCGGAGCGACGGCAACGTTCACATTGCCCGAAATTCCCGGCGGTAGTCCGGGCTTATGCGTGAGATTGGACCAATGGGCCCCGCCATCGGTGGTCTTGTACACCCCGCTGCCCGGTCCGCCGCTCGAAAGCATCCAGTGCGTGCGGTACGCCTGCCACATCGACACGTACAGCACCTGTGGATTCGACGCATCCATCGCCATGGTGGCCGCGCCGGTCTTGTCGTCGACGTACAGGATTTTTTTCCAGGACTGTCCTCCGTCCGTGCTCTTGAATACGCCCCGGTCGGGATTGGACACCCAGCCCTGACCCATCGCGGATGCATACACGACGTTCGCGTCGTTGGGATCAACGATGATCCAGCTGATAATCCCGGTCTTGTCCAGCCCGATGTGAGTCCAGCTCTTGCCGGCATCGGTGGATTTGTACATCCCGTCGCCGGTCAGAAACGTATTGCGGAAAGCGGGGTTGCCGGTCCCGACGTAGATGACGTTGGGATCGGAAGGCGCGACCGCGATGGCGCCGATATTGTTGTTGGTGAAGTATCTGTCGGAAATGTTCTTCCAATTCTGTCCGTAATCGTTGGTCTCCCACACGCCGCCGCCGCCCGCACCCATGTAGTAGCGATTCGGCTTGCTCGTGACGCCCGCGACCGACTGCACGATACCGCCCCTATACGGACCGAGGCTGCGCCACTCCAGCGCATGCGTAAGTTCAGTCGGCGGCACGGCAGCCGCAAAGGCCGCCGATCCGGCCAGCAGACTGACGGTCAACAACAGCGCGCGTGAATCATTCATCTTGAACATGATCAATCACCTCGAAGCCAGTCCTAGCCGCCGCCGTCGGTCGCCCTTATGAAGGCCGCCGTAGTATCGTGTAACTTCTTCAGCGCCGGAGCATGCACGTAGATCATATGACCGGAATCATAGAACTCCATATGGATGTGCGAGCGGAGCTCGGGCGGTATCGCCAGATGGTTCATGATGTAGACGGTCCCGAAATACGGCGTCGCAAGGTCGTAGTACCCGTTTTGGGCCAGAATCTGCAGGTCGGGATTGCGCTTCATCGCTTGCGCGAGATCGACTGCCACGGACGCGAAACCATCCTGCGGCCGGCGCGTAAGGGGGTCCACATGGACCAGGCTCCAGGGACGGACGCTGCCTTCGACCAGATAGCTGCGGTCCTGGCCAAACTTGAGCGTCTTATGGGCGTAGGTGTTGAAGGCGGCTGCGTAGGCTGAGCTGATTGCGGCCGACTGTGGGTCATAGAGGGCGCCTTCGCTCAGCGGGTCCAGGCTCGGACCGGCGAAACGCGAGTCCAGGCGACCGACGGTTTCGTTCTGGTCGGCGAGCAGCTGCTTGAAGAACTCCTCATCGGTGATCCGCAGATCCGCCTTTTCAATGTATGCGGTACTCAGCCCTGTGTATTCGTGCAGCTTCTCCGCGACCGCGTTGAACTGATCGGTACTCAGCGAATTTCCCGCGTTCAGCGCTTCGGCATAGTCGTTCAGTGCAAATTGCTCCACCTGCTGCAGGAAGGGCTGCAGGTCGGACGGTTGATTGGGCAACCGATGGTGGTACCAAGCGGTAGCCGCGTACGTGGGCAGAAAGACTTCGTAAGGAACGTCATTGTTTGCCCAAAAACGGTTCGTCAGATGGCTCAAAACCGTTGATTGGAGGATGACGCCATTGATGTCCATGGAGTCTCTCTCGCCCAGGTAATCGACCAGGGCCGCACTCCGCAACGTCCCATAGCTCTCGCCGTAGATGTATTTGGGCGAGTTCCAGCGATCGCTGGCGCTGAGGTACCGGGTGATGAACTGCGCAAAGGACGCGACGTCCGGATCGATACCGTAGAAGTCCTTGGGACCGCCGGCGCCTCCCTTGTCCTTGCCGATGATGCTGCTGTAACCCGTGCTCATCGCATCTATGAAGACCTCGTCCGTGACGTCGAGCAGGCTGTACTCGTTAGTGACCATTTTGTAGGGGGCAGCCGGTGTATGCGTATGGTCGCTCGTTACCACCCTCACCGGACCAAACGCGCCCATGTGCAACCACATGCTCGAGGAGCCGGGGCCACCGTTATAGAAGAAAGTGACGGGACGCTGGCCCTCGTCTTTCACGCCGCTTTTCACGTAGGCGACGTAAAACATGCTGCCGGTGGGTTGACCGCGGTCGTTCTTGAGGATGATGGTTCCCGCCGTGGCGACGTAGTCGATCCTGCTTCCGCCGACCGTTACGCTCCCCTGCGTAACGGACTGCACGGCGGCCGGCGCGGACGACTTACCCGGGGGCACCGCACCCTCGACCGCCGGCCTCCCCGCCGCCATTGCCGATGCTCCACAAAACGCGACCAGCGCAATCGTCATCAGCCGAACGGATTTCTTCATATTCGGGTCTCCCGACCTTGGCAAACTCATCTGCTGGAGATCATGCCGTTGCTCAAAGCGATCTGGCAGTCGAGCTGGACTCGAGCAGAGCGTTGAAGAACAGCTTGTACGTGACCTCGGACAGCGCGCGGTCCTGGGGCCGGAATCCAAAGAGAACGATTCTTCCTTTGCCGACCGGCTCCACGGCAATCGCCGAGGTGCCGTTCAGATAGCTGCCGCCGAGAAGCCAGCCGCTCAGCAGCGGATTATCGCTCGTATAGTGCGCCGCGGAGATCGCATCGCCGGAAATCTTGAAGGTAGGGCTGTTCTCAAAGAACACGGGAACGGTCGACGGCGAGCCGAAGCCGATCGGGTTGGAAGTATCCACGGACACCTGGAGTATCGACCCAGGGACGTAAAACTTCGTGTTCTTGACTCCCAGCAGAACGTCGCTGACGCTCCCGCCGTCCTTCTTGGCGTAGACGTCGGAGGCCTTATTCAGCGTGACGATCGTTCCGCCGTCCTTTACAAAGGCCTGCAGCGCAGCCGCGCCTGCATCTCCCAAGCCTCCCAGATATTGCGGCGGCAAAGGCGGTGACCGCACTCGGTTCTTGCCAGCGCCAGGATAGTGGAACTTGCCGGTGAGGATGGCGGAGGGAGCATTATCGGGCAGAACGATTACGTCATAACGCTCGCGCAGGTTCCCCTGTCGGGCCTCCGCATCGACCAGGCGACGGTATGGGATGCCGTTCTGATCGAACAGAAAGCGCGTCCATCCTTCATCCATGGAGGCAACCCAGCTCTGATAGAGCCCGATGCGCGGCAGCGTGACAGCGAGAGCTTTCCCGCCGACCGGCCGCTCCGCCGGACGAATCGTTACGGAGAAGCGCCGCGCCGCCTCGGCAAGTTTGGCCTGCAGCCCGGCCTGATCCGGAATGTAGATGGTTCCCGGCGAGTAACCGCTTCCCGTCAGGCGATCGGCCCGAACGCCGGATTTCAGCAGGTAGAAAAGAGCATAGAGACTGCTGTTCGTGGAGTCATCGATCAGGTACCCACCATGAGCCGTACCCGATTCCACACGGCCGGCCGGGGCCTGCACGGTCGCGACAGGCGTGGTCGCCGTCTGAAACGGATGATCGATCGCAACAGCACGCACGCCAAAGAGCAGAGGCAGCGTCTGTGCCGTTACGTCATACGGTCGCTGCAGCGGGCCGCCCGGATATTCGCGCAGCTCCGGATAGTGCTGGATCTCCAGCACCGTTTTCGCAAAGCTGCGATACGGCTGGTCGAGGCGGACGATGTACGTTCCTGCAGGATAGGAGGCTCCGTCCGCATCGAAGGAGCCCTGCGCCTGCCCGACCTCCACATCTCCCGTGCGCAACAGATTGATCAGGCGCGCGGCCACGACCGGATCGCGCTGATCCGGCGGAATGACGTACGCGAAAGGCCCGGAGGTCGGGTGCACCGCGTGCGATCCGACCGTGTAGAAGTCCCTCAGGAATCGCTCGCGATCGATGGCCGCACTGTGGGCCATCGAGAACAGGGCGATCATCTGCTCATGGACGATATCGCCCAATGTCCAGGTTCCGCCCGGCCACGGGTCGGGGAAGTTCCAGCTCGAGACTTTGGCGTCATAACCGATGCCCCGTCCACGCTGATCAGGCCGAACCTCGATCGGCGTGGCGATGCTCGCACTCGCCGATTCAGTGAGAATTCGAATCCCATTGTGATAGGCGATGTAATCGCGCAGCGGCGACCAGAAGTCGTAAACGCCGTGAATCAGTACTCCCGTCTGCCCCGCGGAAGCCAGATCCTCCGCGGTTCTCGAGCCGAGCGCGTTCGTGGAGGAAATCAACAGCGGATCCACGTTCGGATCGATCGGATCGACCCAGGGCGGCAGATAGATCCGCGGCCCATCCGACCCCATCTGATGCAGATCGTAGAGGATCTGCGGATGCCACTCATTGATGAGCTTTACGGCGTGGCGGGTCTCCACTTGCGTAAATCCGACCCAGTCGCGATTATCATCATGCCCCACGTAGTGAGCCCACAGGAACGGGGTATTGGCACCCTCATACGGTGTGCCCAGGTACTTCTTGTACCAGTCCACCACCATCTGCTCGCCATCAGGATTGAGCGATGGGATCAGCACCAGAATGACATTGTCCAAAATCGACCGGACATCGGGGGTATTTTCCGTCGCCAGCTCGTACGCAAATTGCGCCGCGCATTGGGAACTGGCGATCTCGGTCGAATGAATATTGAAGGTAATGAAGAAGATCGTCTTGCCCTTGGCGATCAGCTCTTTGGCCCGCTCCGGCGTGGTGATCCGCGGGTCCGCAAGCCGGCGATTGATATCCTTGTACTCCGCGAGACGCCCCATGTTTTCCGGCGACGAGATCGTCACGGCGATGAACGGCCGGCCTTCGGTCGTCTTCCCGAGATAGCTATATCGAACCCGGGGCGACTGCCGCGCCAGCGTCTGGTAATAGGCGGTCAGCTGCTTCCAGTCCGCCAACTTGCGGTCGGTTCCCGGCGCGAAGCCGAAGGCCTGTTGTGGCGAAGTGACCTGTTCCGCCGCCGTTACCTTTGCAACACCTGGGCCAAGAGTCAACGCGAGAGTCAGCGCAGCAACCACGAGCTTCATTTACCAGTCCTCAGAACCGCTTGGAGGGCGAGCCGGAATCGAAACGGAAGTGGATCACAGAGGTAAGTCGGCCTCCTATTCAGTGAATTTATCGCTGGCGGAGTGTTGTTTCTCATCCTGCAGCAACAGAATGTCCGGGTTGATATCGCTCGAACCCAGCAGCCAACGTGCGAAAAAGTCCATACGGCGCACCAGGACATAGCTCGCCAGGGGGGTATACGGGTGGCGCATGCCCGGAAATACCAGCATGTCGAAGCGCTTGTCCGCATGCATCAGGGCGATTGCCATCTGCATGGTATTGGCGAGATTCACGTTGTCATCCATGTCACCGGTGGTGAGCATGAGATGGCCGCGCAGATTGGCCGCCAGCGATTCGTTCTTCTCAATGGTATAGAGGAACCTGATAGCGCCGCTCGCCGCCTGCTCCTCGCGCACGCCGTCGTATCTTTCACTCCAGCCGCGATTGTAGTTGTTGTTGTCGTGATTGCCGGATTCGCTCCAGCCCGCGGTGTAGAACGTCGGATATTGCAGCATGGCCGCGGCAGTCATGAAGCCGCCGCCCGAATGGCCCCAGATGCCGACCTTGCCGGCATCGATGAATGGGTATTTGTCCGCCAGCTCGATGATTGCCTCGCGCTTATCCGCCAAGCCGTAGTCGCGCATGTTGCCGTAGCCGTATGTGTCGTACCACATATCACGCAGCGGGCTACCACCGCGGCTGCCGACGAATACCACGACGAACCCCAACTGCGCCAAAGGCAGGTTGTCGGCGACGCTCGGATTGAACGTGGTGGGCACAGACTCCGTCTGCGGCCCGGGATATACGTATTCGATCACCGGATACTTGTGGCCAGGCTGCATGTCGAACGGCGTATACATGACACCGTATAGATCGGTGACCCCGTCGGCGGCCTTGACCGAGAACACTTTCGGATATTGGTAACCGGCAGCCAGCAGACCGCTGACATCGGCCTGCGCCAGTTTGGTGGCATCGCCATGGCCGTTTACCAATATCGACGCCGGCGCCGTATTGACCCGTGAGTACGTGTCGACGAAATACCGGCCGTCATCGCTGCCTTCGACATCGTCGTCGAAGTCTCCAGGGGTGAGATCGGTGACTCCGCTGCCATCCAGCCCGACCCGGTAGAGGTGCCGGTAGTATGGGTTGATCGTGCCATCTTTTCCGGCCTGCCGGACGCTGCCCATGAAATACAGCATCCCCGCCTTCTGGTCGATCGCCACGATATTCCCGGACATCCACGGGCCGGTCGTGATCGCGCGCAGCAGCTCGCCGGTCGCGGCCGAATACAGATAGTAGTGCGCCCAGCCGTCCCGCTCGGACCACCAGACCAGATCCCTGCCACCGTTGACGAGTCTGAGTGCGACGTTATGAAAGAAAACATCGACTCTCAGGTTGAGGAATTGATTGGAGGTCTCCCTGATGAGGATCGTAACCTTGCCGGTCGCGGTATCGATCACACCCGCGTCGGCGGAGCGGAAGTCGCGGTCCCCGATGATGAAATAGAGCTTGTCCGACCCGCCTGCGAGCCAGCGTGAGGTCCGCGAATAGGTGGGGAATCCGTTCAGCTTCAGCTGCTTGCTGTCGCTCACCCGTTGTTCGTCCCTATTTCGCTCGACGCTCGTGGGCGGCGCATCGGCAAGGTAGATGTCCGGCTGAACCAGCGGGAACGCCGACCGCGGCACCACGGTGCGCTGCTGCGTCGCCGGCGTGAAAATCTCCACCTGCTCGACCGGGGTATTCGCTTCGCCAGGCATGGCGTAGGAATAGGTTTCGAGCTGCGGCCGGGGTTTGGCCAGGTTGTGGATGGTCCACAACTCAGGCACCTTGCGGTCGTCTTCGCGCAGCAGCGCAAACTTGCTGCCGTCCTGGGACCAATGGATAGCGAGGCACGGCCGGCGCATGCCCTCGGGATTATTCGCGTCGGCCTTATCCTGCTTCTGCAGCGCTGCCACCAACTCCGGCACCAACGGCTGCGCATAGCCGTACTTCGGCATGCCGTCGCTGGTCAACTGGGTCTCGGTTATCCCGGGGTCGGAGGGATTTCTCAGCGCCTTGGTATAGTTGGCCTGGTCCATCATGTAGAGATTGCTGCCGCGCGCGAACAGCACGGCTTGCCCATCGGGCGAAATGTTGGCCCATAGCGGCTGCAGCCGTTCCTTATAGTTGTCCAGGCGCTCGAGATGGCCTGTGCTCAGGGTATAAAGGAAATACAGCTTCCGCGGCTTGCGCCGGGCGGGAGCCTTGAGCACCTGGGGCTGGTCGGGGTCTTCAGTTCCCGGCAGCACCGCATCGGCGCGGAGCAGCTCATAAAAGCGAATGGCGGCATCGTCTTCCGTCAGCTGCGGATCCTGGACGCCAAGGTGCTGCGCGTCGTGCGCCATCCCGGTCTGCAGCGAGATCTGCTCGGCCAACTTCGTGTTGTCCCACAGCGGCCGGCGCGTCTTCGCTTCCGGGTTGACCAGATAATAATCCGTGCCCTGCGTGGTCCGGTAACTGAACCAGAACCGATCCGAGTGCGCAAACCAGTGCGGACTGACGGCGGTGTCGAACACCAGTTGTCGCAACTCGGCGGGCATGAAACGCCCCGCCAACTGATAGTCGGGGGGGAGCTCAGCTCGCTGCGCGGGGACGGTTTCCGCGCGATGAGCCTGCGCGCCCCCTGCCGCACCCAGGAGTGCCGCGGTAATGCAGCAGGTGCCCGTCCGAAGGAGTCGACCAGCTTGCTGCGTTGTCACCCGCCACCCATCGTAAGTCAGCTCAATTCACCTTCAACAACACAGCCCGTTACGGTGACGATCGCAGCAGCTTATCCAGAATTCTTTCCGACATCGCCCGCGCGTCCGCGTTCGGGTCATTGGCCAGGATGATGACCGTCGCATGACGCGACGGGATGCGCACGAAGGCCGCCCGCTTGCCGTCGCTCGTTCCGTAAGCGGCCAGGCGCTGCACGCCGTCGTACGTATCGACGGTCCATCCCTTGGAGTGATCGGCTTGCGGCCAGGTTGCCGGGTCATCGAGTCCCAGATTCAGTCGATAGAGCTCATCGACATCCGACAGGATTTCGTCGGCCCCGGGAGGAGCCTCGGTCCGATGCATGCCTATGGGCATCGACACCTGAGCGACGCACTTATCGAGAGCCGATGAATAATACATGGGCCGCGCCGGGCCCATGCTGCCCGCCACGTTGGCCTTGGCCGCCGGCAGCTGCTCGCACAGCGACGTAAACACCCCTTTTATGTCTCCGATCGGAAACTGAGGTAGCGTCGTTCTCGGCATGTAGCGATCCTGCTGGGGAATACCGAACGCGCGGTCGACCAGTACCTTGCCGTTCTCCGCAATGAGCACCGTTGCGCCACCCAGCTCCGGCGCGGCGTATTTCCCGAACAACGCCGTAACGAACGGCTTCGTGACAGGAGAGCTATCCGAAGCGCGACCGAGCACCTGCCGCGTATAGAGATTGTACGTGTCACCCGGATACAACGTCAGATACGGCACGTGCGGATCCGTCGCGCCATTCCTGGCATAGACGAACGCCTTGTCACGGCCAATGATGTGTCCCACGTCGCCGACAACGACCCAGGCCGTGCCTTCGTCCGCGGAGATGCCGAGCACATCCGGGTATCTCGCCAATACGGAAGTCAGGTCGGGGAGACGCTCACGAGCCACGACGTGCATATCCGTCGCCGTGTTGCGCAGGTAGCCGAATCCCTTCTCATACCCCGGGTAGTCCTCGATGTAGTTGTTCTGGCTCGGCGCGCCCCGAACCATGAAATCACCGAGCACGGCCATGCCGGCCGATGAGCCGCCGATCACACCGCCACGCTCGAGCACACCCCAAAAGGCACGCTCGCTCTTGGTGCCGGCATAGGCCTGGATATCATGGAACTGGCGGCCACCGTCGAACCAGATGCCCTTGGCCTTCTTGATGATCGCGACGAACGCGTCGCTATCGGCGACGGCGCGATCCTGAGTAAAGAGGATATGGACGTTCCGGGCGCCGTGCTCACGAAATCCCTTGCCAAACGACGCAGGCGCAACCTTCATGGGTGCGTTGATACTGTTGTTCGGCACATCGAGGATGAGCGCATCCGGGCCGCCCGCCGCATCGATGAATGCCTTGTATATCTCCGGTCCCTGCGCGCCCCCGCCGACCGCGATGACGGTCCCGTGCGGCGGGCCGACCTTGACCGCTCCGGCGCGGGCAGCCTCGGGTTTGTACGGTGCCGGCGCCTCCCGCGCCGCCAGGGCGACAGGGAAAGCGAATGCGGCGGTGAGAAGGCAGAGTCCGGCGAGAGTCGAGCTCTTTTGCATATTATTTTCCCCATGAAGACCGGCCAGCTCCTCGTGTACGAAGGCCGGCCGGTCATTGGTATGGCGTCTAGAATTTGACCCCTAGCCTGGCATAGATGAACCGTCCCGTTACGCGATAGCCCATTTCCCCCTCGAAATTCGGGGGATCACCAGCCGTGTACGCAAGCGGGTAGCTCGTGTTGAATATGTTCTGAATGCCCACCGTGACGTTGGCTCGAATCGGCTCGATGTCATAGGTAAGGGATGCGTCGTTATATATGGTCGTATTGAGCTCATGCTCGCCCACGCTCCCGGTCGGAGAATAGATCGTGGTGGGCTGCGAACACTCAGCATTCGCAATCGTGAGCGCCGAACAGTTCTCGAAGATCTTGCCGATATAGGTGATGTTCCAGGCCGCGGACCAATCCGCCCGCGACCAGTTCAAATTCACCGTGCCTCTGACCTTGGGAACCTCGACCACCGCATATTCGAGCTCCTGGATCGACACCAAACCGGTTGCGCTGGTCGCGGAGGGCAGATCCTCGACGAAGGAGCGCACGATGGTCCAGTTGGTCGCGACGCTGAACTGCCCAAGCCAGTTCTCCGGAAGCGCGTAATTGGCATCCAAGTCCACGCCGCTGGTGGATTCTCCGCCGATGTTCTGCTCGATGTCCTCAATGTTTGTAATCGAGCCACCCGACGTCGAGATGACATTGCAGTAAGTCGGGCTGCTCTTGTCATAACACTCGTTGAGAATGTACTGCGCGGGCACTCCCGAGCTCGCGATCTCGTTGTTTATGCTGATTTCGTAGTAATCCGCGCCGAAGCTGAAGTCCGAAATCCAGTGCGGGCTATACTCGAAGCCGGCGGTTCGGGAGATCGCCTTTTCCGGCGTCAGCAACGGATTACCGCCGGTCTCGGTCTGTATACGCGTCGAGCCTTGGCTATGCTCCATGCCACCGCAACCTGCGGGTAGCGGCGTGCCGGGAGTCCAGTCGCCGCCCTCCGCCTCAGGCGCGCAAGGATCTTCGAGGATGTCGTAGCTCGCCGCGCCGGAGTTATACAGGTCCGAGACGCTGGGGGCGCGGAATCCCTGTGCCCAGCTGCCCCGCAGCACCAGGTCCGAAACGGGTTGCCACCTGATCTGAACGCGTCCGGTGCTCGCCGAGCTGCCGTTCATCTCTCCGGCTTCCGGCGTGCCCGCCTGACCACCCTGCCATCTGAACTGTGACCACCGGTTCGCGAGGTCGACGCTGAGCGACTTGGCGAAGGGCATATCCTTCAACACCGGAATGTTCGCTTCGAGATACTCGGAATAAGTCCATGTCCGCCCGAAGGTTGGCTGGATGCACCGCAGCGACGTGAGGCACTCCTGCACCAGGGTGTCGGGTATCTCGGATCCCATTTCACCGAGAGACTCCACACCGGCCGCGACGCCCAGCGGACCCGCGGGTAGATTCATGAGTTTGCCGGTGATATCTCCCGTGAAATCACGCATCGTCACGGACGTCACAAAGACGTTGGACGCTTGACTCCAATCGACCATCCCGGGCGTTAGCGCGCTCTGACCGGTCACCGAGTTGAAGCCGCCAAAGGGATTGATGGGGACACATCCCGGGATGAGGATCTGATAGTACTTACCGTTGATGTTGTCCCAGGTACCGCTGCTGCCTGGCGCAGCTTGCCCGGGACCGTTGCACTGCAAGCCTCCTGGCGAATCCAACTGCTCGGAAAGATTCTGATTGTTGGTAAACCCGGTATCCTGTGCGGTGTCGTAGGTACGACCATAATTGAAGCCCGTCTCCCAATGCCAGGAACTGCCGATGGCATGGAAGACTCCGTTCAAACCCAGGCGCAGCGTGTCGGTATCGATGTTGTCGCGCGATACGCGATCGTACGCCGGCGGCAGCGTCTCGCTGAACTGAGTCAGCAGATAGTTCGGGGTGCAGGAGGCCACCGCCACACCACCCAGCGTCTTGCCGTCCGGGCAGTACTGGGCGCTGTTGCCTACCAGATCCACACCGAACGGATTGTATGGATTGTTTGCGCCGATACCGTAGGACGCACCGTTCACCTGGTATGCCCCACCCGAGCCTGCTGAGTAGGCGGACCCGATCTGACCCAACGAATCGTCGTCGTTATAGGCGGCGAGAGTGGTGAAGTTTATGCTCGGGGTGATCTGATAGTGGGCATTAAGGTAGAGAGACTCATTCTGATCCTGCTTGGTGAGCATGAACTGACCAGGGTAATAGGTCGTGTTGAATCTCTCATTGATGAAATTACCCGTGGTCGGGTTGAAATTCGGCCCGCTGCCCGGCTGTAACTGGCAAGTGCCCGTGGCGCTGCAAGCGCCCGCGCCGAACGACTGCCCCGCGAGTGCCGGGCTCTGAACGGTAAACGTCGACGGATCGAAGCCAGGATCATAGGTGCTTTGCGTGAACGGGCCGTTGGCGCTTTCGTAACGATTCTGCGCATAGACCGGCTGGTTCTCCTGGAACTCGCCGCTGATCATGATTCCCGACTTCTCGTCGCTCTTGCCGAGCGTGAAGTCGTACTCATCGGTTCTACCGTCGATACCGCTGCCGGGCTCGTCATACGCGCCCGAATAGGCATTGACGGCGGCACCGTTGAAATCGCTCTTCATGATGATGTTAACGACACCCGCGATGGCATCGGAGCCATAAACTGCGGACGCGCCGTCCTGGAGAACATCGACGTGCTCGATCATGGACGCGGGTATCGCGTTCAGATTCACGGTGCCGTCCAACTGCGGCACCCAGCGTTGACCGTTGACCAGCACCAACGTGCGGCTGGCGCCCAGGTAGCGCAGGTCGATTTCCGTTGCATCGCCGTTGCTGCTGTCCGACTGCGCCTGCGAGGTCAGGGACGCGCCCGCCTGCGGAATGTTCTGCAGCACCGAGGAGATGGTCGTGAAGCCCGATTTCTGAATCTGATCGGCCGAAATGCTCTGGATCGGCTGCGCGGCGCCGGCGCTGGATTGCAGAATGTGGGTTCCGGTTATCTCAACCGTGGACAGCTCCTGGATAAGCGGTGCCGGCTGCTGCGGCGCGCTGTTGGCCGGCCCCGGGGTCGCCTGCGCAACCCGCAGGTCTCGGGACTTCTGCTTGGCGGCGCTCGTGGCAGGCGCCGCCTGCGCCAGCCGCGTAACACCAGTCCTTTTCTTGGCGGCGCTCTTGGCCCGGGCAGCTTGCCCCGGTTGAGTGCCGGCCGACACCTGGTTGTCCGCGCTCGTGGTCGCGGCGGTCTGAGCAAGTACCGGCGGTATCGCCAGGGCTGACAGGGCGCAACTCATCAGTGCGTAACGAATACCGCGATGAACAGTTTTATTCACGGACGAAGCTCCTGAAATTTCTTAGTCACGGATGAAGCTTCCTAAGGATGGCCTAAGGGATATTCCGACACCCATTCTTGGCTCCCGCCCGGCTGGCAACTATCGCCACCGGCGTCCTGCCCCAGTAAATCGTGATCTGTGCGGAAGCGTATTGAGGATTGCATAAATCGGCGCCGAACGTTTAGTCGAAGCTGGAATGAAGAGATTCCGGATTGGAAACCACCGCGCATCTGCCGCGGTCTACTATCCCGCGCTACGGCGACCGGGGTTACAGCGCGGTTATAAGGTGACCAGGAGTAAAAATGCGTGAATCCGACCGGTGAACACGATCGGCTGCACTTCTCTCACCTGCCGACGCCCTTGGAGCCGATGGATCGATTGGGGCGCTATCTGGGTGGTCCCCACCTGTTCATCAAGCGAGACGACTGTACGGGGCTCGCGACCGGGGGAAACAGCGCCAGGAAGCTCGAATTCCTGATGGCCGACGCCATTGCCGCCGGCGCGGATGTGGTCATCACGCACGGCCCGCTGCAGTCGAATCATGCCCGCCAGACGGCGGCAATCGCCAGCAAATTGAACATGCAATGCGCCCTGGCCCTGGAAAACACGACCGACGGCGATGATGATTTCTACTCGGGCTCCGCCAACGTCCTGCTCGATCGTCTGTACGGCGCCGATATCCATCGCTTCCCCGCCGGATTCGACATGGAGTCAGCCACGCTGGGCCTGGCAAAAAGGTATGAATCGCTCGGTAAGCGCTGTTACATCATGCCGACCGGCGGCTCCAACCCGATAGGCGCTCTCGGTTATGTCAACTGCGCATTCGAGATCGCGAGCCAACTTCGCGAGCAGGGGTTACGCATCGACCGCTTCGTTCATGCCACCGGTAGCGGCGGTACCCAGGCCGGCCTGATCGTCGGCTTTCAACTCGCGGAAATAAAAATTCCGGTTCTCGGCGTCAGCATGTGGTTACCCAAATCGGCCCAGGAGCAGAAGGTATACGATCTGGTGCGGCGAACCGCGGAGCATCTCGGGCTCCCGCAGGCTCCGTCGAGGAATGATGTCACGGTGAATGCCGATTACGTGGACGATATCTACGGCGCCGCCACGATGAATGCGCTCACCGCCGTGACAACGGTGGCGCGATACGAGAGCATATTGCTGGACCCGGTGTATACCGGCAAGGCGATGCACTGTCTGATAGATCTCATCGTGAACAAGCACCAGTTCGGAAGGGGTGAAAACATCCTGTTTCTTCATACCGGCGGCAGCGTCGGGCTGTTCGGCTGCATGGCCCGCATGGACCGGTTTCTGGCACGTGAGACTCACGGTAGACCGCGGACAGCCGATGTCGACGGCAATGCACGCTGACAGGATACAACGCGAGGCGCAGAAGCCGTTGCCCCCCTCGGGCACCGGATTGGTTCGCGCGGTGGGAGTCGTCGTCGTAGCGCTATCCGCCGTCGCTCAGGAATATGGCAGCGGCATCAACTTCGTGATGCCTCACAGCCTCGAAAGCTATCCTGGTGCGCAGGGACTGGTGCCGCTGGCGATGCTCGTCGCCGGCATCGTGCTGATCCCGCAGGTCGTGCTTTTTGCGCGCTACTCGATCGTCATGCCACGCGCGGGCGCCACCTACGTATGGCTCACGCGCGGGCTCGGGCCATACGCCGGCTTTGCCGTCGCCTTCCTTTGGTTCGTGGGCATCTGCGGCGCGATCGGCTTTCTGGCTTTTGCGACCGGGACGTTCCTCGGCGATGCCGCACACGCGGCCGGCTTTGCAACCCAGTGGTTCACGACCCGCAGCGGGCATCTCATCGTGGGACTCGTGTCAATCGGGCTGCTCACGGGGCTGCACTTGAGCGGGGTCAAGAACTACGGCTATCTGATCTACGCCGCGGGTGTGCTCGTGTTGATTGCGGCCGTGATAGTGATCACCGCCGGGTTCTCAGCATCACCCGCGACTGCTGTCGCCAGGATCAGTGCCGCGGCCGGCATCCACGCCACGCCCCGGCCTTCGCACCCCTCTCTCACGGCGTTCATTTCAGTGATCGGGCTGCTCATGTTCGCTTATGGCGGCCTGGATGCCTCGACTTCACTTGCCGGCGAGGTGGCCGACGCACGCCGGAATATGCCCCGCGGCATCGTCGCCGGCTGGGCGATTGCACTCGTCCTCTACACGCTCGTTTCCTACGCATTGTTTCACGCGATACCGTGGTGGAGCGCGTTGCCGATCGTCGAATCGGGGCACGGCTACCTGCTCACCACGCCCGCGCTGGTTGGGATGCTCACGCCTCGTGCCGTCGATGTATTCCTGAATGGTCTCGTCGCTGTCGTGGTCGTGAAAACTATCGCCCCACAGTTGCTCGATTCCAGCCGCTTTCTTTTTGCCTGGGCTCAGGATGGATTCGTGCCGGAGCAATTGGCCGGTACCAATACGGCCCATGCCCCGGCGGCGGCCGTCATCCTCTCGGCTGTCATCGGCTGCTTTTTTCTCTTCGACGCGGTGTTCGGGGGCTGGCAGATCGGCGTGGCGTTACGCGCGATAAGCATCGCCCTCGTGTTCGCCGGGCTCGGGGTCGCCACCCTGCTGCTCGCATGGTGGCCGAGTTGGGCAGACAAGCGCGAGTTCGCGCCCCAGTGCACGCGCGGTGCGCTGGTGAAGGCAATGGCCGTGTGTGCGGTTGTGATCGGCGTGGTGCTCGCCGCGTCCGTGGCTTACGAGCCCGGCACGGCCTGGTATTTACAACCTTGGTTCCAACTGGCCGTGGGCGTTCTTCTTGCGGTGACCCTCGCCTTCAGGGCTCACAGGCGCGCGATATCTCAGGGCGGTGATTTTTTTGCACGCTTCCGGACCTCACCGCCGCAGTAGTCCGGAGAGTCGTATCTGGAGAGAACAACATGAAGCTATTCGATTTGCCCAAACGGACTTATACGGAGTTTCCCACTCCGGTGGAGCCATTGCCGCGCCTGAGCAAGGCATTGGGCGGTCCGGAAATCTGGATCAAGCGAGACGACCAGCTCGGGCTTGCCGGCGGCGGTAACAAGACGCGCAAGCTCGAATACGTCATGGCTGCCGCGCTTGCTGACGGCGCAAAGGCGGTCATGACCGTCGGCGCCGTACAGTCCAATCACTGCCGCCTGACCCTCGCCGCCGCGAAGCGAGAGGGACTGGCGTGTTATCTGGTGATCGAGGAGCGGGTCGAGGGCAGCTACTCGCCCGAAGCCAGCGGCAACAACATGCTGTTTCATCTGCTCGGTGTGAAACGCATCTTCCTGTCGCCCTTTGGCGCGGACATCAAGGCCGCGGTGAGCCAGGCCCGCGAGACCGTCAAGCGCGAGACCGGGGTCGATGCTTATTTCATCCCGGGTGGCGCCTCGACCCCACTCGGCGCAACGGGCTATGCGGCGGCCGTGCTGGAACTGCTCGGGCAATGCGCGCAGCGGCATCTGTCCTTCGATCACCTCGTCGTCGGCAGCGGCAGCGGTGGCACGCATGGCGGGCTGGTCGCAGGTAAAGCGCTCTTCGGCTTTCCCGGAACGATACTGGGTGTGAGCACGCGCCATCCGACGGCGGTACAGAAGGCGCACATCGACGCGCTCGCGCGCGAGACGCTCGTCTTCCTGGGAAGCAAGGCACCGCTCCCTGCGGATTGGGTGAACGTAGCGGATGACTGGGTCGGGCCGGGTTACTCGATTCCCGATGAGCGCACCATCGAGGCGATCCGCCTGTTCGCGGATAAAGAGGGTATCCTGTTGGACCCGGTCTACACGGGCAAGGCGGCAGCTGGACTGATCGGCATGATTCGGCGCGGAGATCTCCCCAAGGGCGGCAAAGTGCTGTTCTGGCACACAGGGGGTTGGCCGGCATTGTTCGCTTACGGTGAGAAGCTTCAGGCTCACGGCACCCCTGCATGAACGGCGCGCGTGCAAAGATGTGGCGTGCCGGTGTGCTCGGGGGCATGGGTCCCGAGGCGACGCTCGTCTTTCTGGAGAAGTTCTACGCCCTCACGCGTGGCCGCCGCGAACAGGAGCGCCCGCCGCTATTGGTGAACATCGATCCGCAGGTGCCGGATCGTAATGAGGCATGGCGCGGTCTCGGCACCACTCCGGCGGAGGCACTCACGCACGTGGGCCGCAGCCTCAAGGAAGCCGGTGCCGACTTTTGCGTGATGGCCTGCGTCACCGCTCACGGCTTTGTCGAGTCCTTTGAGAAGGATGTCGGCATTCCCCTCATACGCATGCCGGATGTAGTTGCTGACGCGTTGGGAACAGGAACAAGTGCCAACGGGGCGGTCGGCCTTCTCGCAACCACGACCACGCTCGAGATGAAACTCTTCCAGAAGCCCTTCGCGGCACGGAACAGCCCGCTCATCGTGCCGGCAGAAGACGAACAGAAGGCACTGATGCATGCCATCTACTCGATCAAGAAGGGCGAGGATGCCCGCTCGAGTGTTCTTGCCGTCGCGAAATCCCTGGTCGCACGTGGTGCTCACACATTGCTCCTCGGCTGTACGGATCTGAGCGTTCTCGGTCCACTCCATCTCGAAGGTTCCGCGGTCGTGGACGCACTCGACCTGCTGGCGCAGCGCACGCTCGCCGAGATCGAGAAGAATGTCAGAGCGGACAGTTAAGTCACTCGCAGGCTAAGGTATCGCACATAGCCGTCATTTAACGCGGCGATGGCGGTGAGGAAGTTGTTCGCGGGCTCTTCTCGCGCACGCGCATTGACCGTCAATTGGCGCGGACGTCGGTCTGACGCAGGCAGCTCGGGTCCAAGGTATCAACCGATCGGTGCCCGAGCATCGCGAGGACGGCGTCGATTTCCCGGCGCAGTAGCTCGATCGCGTGCCGGACCCCGGACTCGCCCCTGGCGGCCAGCGCATAGGCAAATGGCCGCCCGAGGAACACGAAATCCGCGCCAAGAGCCAAGGCCGTGAGTACGTCGGTTCCGCGCCGGAATCCGCTGTCGACCATCAGCGTCATCGGACCGCAGACAGCCTTGATCTCCGGAATCAGGAGCAGCGGCGATATCGCGGCATCGAGCTGCCGGCCGCCATGATTCGAAATGATGATGCCGTCGACTCCGTGCTCTCGAGCCATACGGGCGTCATCCACGTGAAGAATGCCTTTGATCACGAGCGCACCCTGCCACCGCTCGCGGATCCGGCGCAGATCGGCCCATTTGAGACGCCCCCTGCGCCCAATGTCCCGGGTGGCATGGCGTGAGATCATCGGAATTCGAGCATGGTGAGCCACGTTCTCGAAGGCCGGCAACCCGTTTCTGGCGACACTCTGGGCCATGACGCCGAGGAGCCAGCGCGGCTTCACGATGAAGTCCCAGGCGAGCCTGAAGTTGGGACGCAGCGGTGAGGAAAAGCCGGCCCGAGCTTCCTGCTCCCGATTGGAGGGCGTGGGAACATCCACTGTAATCACCAGCGTTCTGACCCCAGCCCGCCGGATACGTTGCAATGCGTCGTCGACCTCCGCCGCATCGCCGCCGAGATAGGCCTGGCACCAACAGCCTGGATTCTCGGCCACGATTTCTTCGATGGGTATGAGTGAGGCGCCGCTGGCGATCATCGGCACATTGGCATCGCGAGCGGCTCTCGCCAGCAGGCGGTCCCCTCGGTAGGCAAACAGGGCGCTGATCCCCATCGGCGCAATGCCGAACGGGTAATCGAAGTCCTGACCCAGCACCGATCTGCGCGTCGAGCGCTCGGTCACATCCCGGAGGACCCGGGTCACGAAGGAAAAACGCTGGAATGCCGCGCGATTGTTCAGCAGACAGCGGCCATCGTCGGCGCCACCGGCAATGTAGCCGAAAATCGGCCGCGGTAAGGCTGTACGAGCCAGCTCGGTGAAGTCCTCGAGCGACAGGATGCCTTCACAGCGCCTCACGGAGTCCCCTGCTCATGTTGCCGCGGCGACGATCCTCACCTCGGTGACGAGCTCACCGGCGGAACTCAGTCGGTGCAGATGATAGATGGGCCGGCCCTGCATCTGCACCGGGAAATCGCCCTTGCGAAGGGTAGTGGCGGTGCACGGCGCCACCATCACCGGAATGTTGCCGACCCGGCCGCAGGTCGAGCGGTGCACGTGACCGCAGAACACGGCGACCACGTGCCCCGAGCCCTCCAGCGTCCCCTGGAGACTCGCCATCGCATCCGGTGTGACGAAGTTGAGCGGATCCGGACCCACCGTGACCGTGAACGGCGGATGATGCATGAAGATTGCAGTCGGCTTTTGGCTCTCCGCCTCAATCAGCGCCCTCAAGCCTCGCGCCCGCTCGGGAGAGAAGTCGCCCTTGTTGCTGGCCGAGGTCGTGGTGTCGACGGCAATCAGCCGCACCGGGAAATCCTCGACCGCATAATCGAGAAACCCGCCATCGGAGGCGGGTACCCATTGCGATAGCGCGCGGCGCAGGTTTTCCTTGTCGTCCCGGTTTCCGGGCGCGACATAGAGGGGTGCGCGCGCCGTTGCGAGCAGGAAAGCCGCCGCCGCATAATCCTCGCAGTGGCCACCATGAACGACGTCTCCGGTGTGAATGATCACATCGGGAGCCGGATCGAGAGCATTGATATCCGCAAGCGTGCGCTCGAGATCCGAAGCTCTGCGACCGGCGTCGGTTGCGCCAAGCGCAATGTGCGTGTCGGATATCTGGGCGATGATCATGCCGCGGTGCCGGACCCTCCCGAGAGTCCGCTCCTATAGTACTCCCCCAGAATGGCGACGACCTCGGGCCGGCTGAACTCAGGGGGCACCTCGACCCCGCTCGCCAGCATCTGGCGCAGTCTCGTGCCGGAGATGGCTATCTGAGACTCGGGGCCGTGAGGACAGGTCCGCGCCGTCGCCATACCTGCGCATCTTCGGCAGTAGAAGGTGACCTCGAGATTCAGCGCCTGGGTCTGCAGGGCGCCGTTCCACAGTTGATCGAAAATGCGCTGCGAGTCGTACGGCCCGTAATAGTCGCCGACGCCCGCGTGGTCACGCCCGACGATGAGATGCGAGCAGCCGAAATTCTGGCGGATGAGGGCGTGCAGCAGCGCCTCGCGCGGACCCGCGTAGCGCATCTCGATGGGGTAACCCGCCTGGATCACCGTTGCCGCCCGGAAGTAGTTGTCGACCATCGCCTGCACGGCTCGCGTGCGCACCTCGGCCGGGATGTCTCCTGGCTTCAACTTGCCGAGCACCTGATGGATGAAGACCCCGTCCAGCACCTCCAGGGCGATCTTCACCAGGTATTCGTGGCTGCGGTGCATGGGATTGCGCGTCTGAAACGCGGCGACGCGCGACCAGCCTTGCTGGCGGAACAGAGCCCGCGCCTCGAGCGGCCGGATATAGAGCTCGGGGTAGCGCCTGGCGTATTCGCCTTCGCTCAGAACCAACACCGAGCCGGCCAGGTTGACCTCCCCCTGGCTCATGACCTTGGCGACTCCCGGATGCTTCGCATCGGCTGTGCCATAGACATGCTGCGCCTCGACTGCCTTGTCTATCCTGTATTTATCGCGAACTTCCATGATCGCCAGTATCTCGCCGCCCTGACCCTCGGTGAGCGCCACTTCCTCCCGCGCCCGGATCGGCTCGGCGACATCGTGCGCCACGGGCAGTGTGATCGGTATCGGCCAGAGCAGGCCGCTGGACAATCTCATGTCCACGCACGCTCCGCGCCAGTCGTCGTGCCCCATGAAGCCAGCGAGCGGCGTGTATGCGCCCATCCCCAGCATGAGCACATCGGACACCGCGCGCGAGTCGAGGGCAACCCTCCTCAGTCCCTCGGCCCGCTTGAGCCCCTCAGACCGGGCTGCCGGCGGCGCGAGCAACGGTTTGACCGCATCCGATCCGTGCGGCGTTACGAGTTGGGACATGAGGTGCCGCCCGATCAGTTGCTGATATCAGTCGATGATGTGATACACGGGCGCCTTCTCCATCTCCCAGCGGCCGCTGTCGCCGTCGTAGCGCGAGAGGGTGAAGCAGTGCCAATCCTTGTCATCGAGTTTCGGATGGTCGGCACGGTAGTAATAACCGGGCCAGCGCGTCTCCTGCCGGAACAGCGTGTGCTGGGTCACGCATTCCGAGGCCAGCACGCGATGCTGCAACTCCCAGGCCCGCTGCAGCTGATGCAGATCCTCGGCTCCGAGGCAAGCGAGGTCTTCCTTCAGCATCGCGATCAGCTCGAGTCCGCGGGTCAGCAGCGGCTCATTGGTCGTGTAGTGGGAGCCGATGCCGCCCACATACTCGTCCATGATCTTCTCGAGGCGCTGCAGTCCGTGAAGCGGCAGGAGGTAGCTCGGTGATACCGTTCCGGCCACGATCTCGTTACGGCCGACGCGGTAGTTCTCCAACGGTTGGTAAATGATCTTCTTGAGGCGCGCGCATTCGGTCTCGCTGATCTCGGACTGGTCCTTGCTCCGGTCCATGACGTATTTGACGGCGGCCTTGGCGGCAATCCGGCCCTCGGTGAAAGAGCCCGAGGAGAACTTGTGGGCGGTGCCACCGATGGTATCGCCGGCGCCGAACAGCCCCTCGACCGTCATCATCCGGTTGTATCCCCATTGGTATTCCGCCGGAGCGTAGTCCTCCGGTCCGCTGGCCCAGGCCCCGGAACAGGTCGCGTGCGACCCCATGACGTAGGGCTCGGACGTCGTCAGCTCCGGGTTGATCTCCTTCGGATCGATGTTCTGCGAGGCCCATACCACCGCCTGACCGATGGTCATGCCGAGGAAGTTCTCCCAGCCCACGGTCTCCTTGTGTGGATCCTTGAATGCCTCCTTGGTCACCATGCGGATGGGCCCGCGACCTGCCTTGACCTCCTCGAGCAGTGCATGATTGCGCAGACAGGTCGGCACCGGATGGTGGTTGACGTAATCGCCCACCATCCGCTCGATCGAGTCGCGCCAAAACGCCTCGTAATCCTGCCCGTACGCGTTTTGCGTGTAGGTCTTGAGATGGAGAAAATAGGCGCCTACCGGGCCGTAACCGTCCTTGAATCGAGTCAGGACGATGCGATTTTCCATTTGTGTCATCTTCGCGCCCGCCAGGATCGGCAGGGCGTAGGCGGAGGCGCTGCTCCAGGGCGCATACCAGGTGCGGCCCATGCCCTCGCCGACCGAGCGCGGCTTGAAGATGTGCGACGCGCCGCCCGCCGCAACGATGACTGCCTTGGCGCGGAAGACGTAGAAGTCCCCGTTGCGAACGTTGAATCCCACCGCGCCCGCGACCCGGTTGGGACGCTTGCTGTCCATCAGCAGGTGGGTGACCATGATGCGGTTGTAGACGGTGCTCGCCGCCTTGCGCGCGGCCTCCGCGACGATCGGCTTATAGCTCTCGCCGTGGATCATGATCTGCCACTTGCCCTCGCGCTGATAGCGGCCGGTCTTGGGGTCCTTCATGATCGGCAGACCCCACTCCTCGAACTTGTGCACGGTGGCATCGACGTGACGGGCGATGTCGTAGCCGAGATCCTCCCTGACCAGACCCATGAGATCATTGCGCGCGTAGCGCACGTGATCCTCGGGCTGGTTCTCGTTCCACTGCATGCCCATGTAGCAGTTGATCGCGTAAAGCCCCTGGGCCACCGCGCCGCTGCGCTCGATGTTCGCCTTCTCGACGCAGACGATCTTCAGGTCGCGTCCCCAGTATCGGGACTCGTACGTGGCGCCGCACCCGCCCATCCCGCCACCAATGACGAGAATGTCGGAGTCGACGAATACTGTTTTGCGGCTCATTAGACCAGCCCTTTCTTCAAGCGATCGCGCGCGAGTGCCGGCAATGCGGCGATATTGAGCGCCTCGGGCTCATGGGCCAGCTCCTGCGAGGCCAGCGCGGCCGCGCTCGGCGGCGCATAGTCGGACGGACCCTTGATCGATCCCCAGGGCGTGGTTCTGATGGGTGAGACGAAATTCTTCTCACGCCCGTCGCGGAACTTGAGCCGCCACGACACCGTGCCCTTCTCTTCCTCGCGCAGCACTCGCACGCTGTGACCGAGGGGGGCGAAATCGGAATAGCCGCGGCAGTCGATGGCCTGCTGCGGGCAGGCCTTCACGCACGAATAGCATTCCCAGCACATGTTGGGTTCGATGTTGTACGCACGGCGGTACGTGGGGTCAATGTGCATGATGTCGGATGGGCAGATATCGACGCAGTATCCGCAACCGTCGCAGTTCGTCATGTAGACAAACGTGGGCATCGAGGATGCTCCTCAGTAGTTGTGTGGCTGACGCCGGGCGCTGCCGAGCGTCGCCGGATGGTCGGCCGGCGCGGGCAGGTTGCGGCGAAAGCCGTTCGCCTGCTCCATGCGCTTCTGAAACGCCGCCGCCGGCTTGTAGAACATATGGGCGAACTTGGACCAGGGAACGGAAGCGAACAGCACGGTGTTGGCGAGTAGATAAAGGCCAAAGAAGACGCTGGTCCAGATATCATCACCCGTCGCCTGGAAGCGGGCCCATACCAGCGCGATGGTTGCGCTCGCCAACAGCGAGAGGATGAAGAGATCGGCGCGGACCAGTCGCACGGGGGACCGCCCTTCCGCCACCACGTCGACCCGCTGTAGGAACCAGAACCAATAGCCGCCAACGCAAACCAACGCGGCGCCCAGATACCAGAGCTCGGCCAGGATGGCGGGCCCCGGTGCCGCAGCGGTCGGATAGGCAAATACCATCACGGCCGTGGTGACGACGTAAAGCACGAAGCCGTACATGGTCAACAGATGGGTGAGCCGGCGCCAGGCGCCACAGAACTCACCGGCCGCCAGTACGGTGACGACGATGGTATGCGCGACGAGCCCCGCCGCTTCGCCCGCGCCCACCGCGCGCGTGGCAGCGAAGCTCGCGTTCTGCCGCTGCTTGAAGAAGTATTTGGCGCTTCCCTTGTGAACCAGGTCGATCAGGGTGCCGAAGATGACCAGCAGGAACATGACCACCACATAGATCTGGATCGCGATCGGCGGTATGGCTGCGGGCAGCGCGGCGAAAGGGTTGTGCATGAACGTCCCCAAGCGTGTGGGCTCAGGACTCTAACCCCGGAAGCGCCCCTCCGCAATAATCGTTTTAATGAATAAAACTAATGTATTTAATATGCTACGATGATTAATAATGACATTGGATCAGCTGCGCGTTTTCGCCGAGGTGGCCGAACGGGGGCACGTTACGCGCGCCGCCGAGGCGCTGCGGATGAGCCAGTCGGCTGCTTCCGTGGCCATTGCCGCCTTGGAAGAGCTCTATCAAATCAAGCTGTTCGATCGCATCGGCCGCGGCATTCAGTTGACCGAGCCGGGGCGGATATTCCTGCGCGAGGCGCGCGCCGTGCTCGACCGCGCATCCATGGCGCGTGCCGTGCTGCAGGATCTCGCCGGCACCCCGGCCAGCCCGATTGCCCTCGCGGCCAGCCACACCATTGCGACCTATTGGCTGCCCCGCCGCCTCGCCGCCTTCCATGCCGCCAACCCTCGCGTGCGGCTCAATGTGATGATCCGCAACACCAGCGAAGTCGAGAGCGCAGTTGCCGACGGCGAAGTGAGCATTGGACTGGTCGAGGGGCCGACACAGCATCCGGCGCTTCTGCGCACGCGCCTCGATTATGACCAGATGGTGCTGGTGGTCGCCGCGGGTCGCGCGCCGCTGCCGCTCGGAGCATCGGGAAAAATCGATCTTCGTGCGCTCAACTGGGTGATCCGCGAGCCGGGCTCCGGCACACGCCGCGGCCTCGAGGACCTGGCCGCCCGGCAGGATCTATCGCTCGACGATCTCAACATCTTCCTCGTATTGCCCGGCAACGAGGCGGTGCGCGAAGCGGTGGAAGCCGGTGCGGGCGCAACGATCATCTCGCGCCACGTCGTGGCGTCAGCCATCGCGACGGGGACACTCGTGGAGATCCCGATCGAATTGCCGCAGCGGGAATTCGCGCTGGTGCGACACCGCGAACGCCATGCTACGCTGGCGCAGAAAGCGCTCGTGGCGCATCTGATACAGTCATTGACGCCGCCCATCCCGATGCATTACTTTCCAGAGTAGTCTCCATGCCGGCCTCGCGCTGAGGCTGAGTCACATATGTCCGCTTGCGGGCACGCGGAAGTGTCCTCGAGACCAGCGACACTTCTATGAACCTGAGATGGTTGGAAGACTTTCTGGCTGTATGCGAAACACGCAGCTTTACCGAGGCTGCGCGCACCCGCTTTTTGACGCAATCCGCGCTCAGCAAGCACATGCAGGCGCTCGAGATCTGGCTGGGGGCGGGAACGCTGCTCGATCGATCCACGAACCCGGTGGGAATTACCGATGCCGGGCTCGCATTCAGGGAGACGGCCTCGCAAATCGTCACCCTGCTCAATTCCGCGCGTCGAGTTGCTTTAAACAGCAAGGTGGTGACGAAAAACATCTATGTTTCGTCCACTCACACGCTGTCCGCCACGTTCGTGCCGATGCTGTCGAAGATCCTGTACGAGGAGCTTTCCAACCAAACGGTGTGCCTGCACGTCACCGCGAACAACTTCAGAGAGGCTTTGTCGCGCTACGAGCGCGCTGAATGTGATTACTTCCTGTGCTACGACAGCCCGGTTCATAGCATCGATCTCGATCACGATGAGCACTCCAAGCTCACGCTGGGTACCGATTATCTGGTTCCGGTCAGCGTACCGGCCAAGCAAAGCAGCAAGCCTTACTACGCGATCACGCGCGCCTCCGAACGGCCGTTGCCCTATCTCGGGTATACGGAGGAGTCGCATCTCGGCAAGGTGCTGCAAAACCATCCGGCGTTTACGCATCTCTCCGACAGGTTGGTGGCGCATGCAAAAAGCGCCTACGCGGAGACATTGCGCGCGGGCGTACTCACCGGCCTGGGGGTTGCATGGCTGCCGTACAGCCTGATTAGAACCAACCTCGAAGCCGGAGACCTTACGTTAGCGAGCACTGATGGCGCGCACTACATCCCGTTGACGATAGACGTATATCGTCAAAAGACGTCGCGCGACGAAGTTCTGAAGTGCTGGGAAATCTGGCGAACACATATTCTCAGCCTGAATTCCCTGATGCCGGCGCTGCCGGGGATCGCCGAGCGATCTCTACTCTCCAATCCGGGAAGGCGCACGCCAAACTAGCGCGGCTGCTCCGGCTTGCGCGCAATGATCACGGTCAGCGGCGGAAAGGTGGTGATGAAGCTACCGCGGCGCTTCGTCACCGGGAAGCCCAGCGCGCGCAGCTTCTGTGCGTATTCGCGCGTCAGCTTGTAGTCGGACAGAATCGCGACCCCGCCCGGCTTGAGAACGCGCGCAATCTGCTCGACGGCGCGCCCGCGCGCCGCGCGCTCATAGATATTGTGCAAGCAGAGATTCGAGACCACGAGATCGAAACTTCCATCTTGAAACGGCATTTCCTCCGCCGGTTTGCTCACCAGCGTGCAGAGCTGCCGGATGCCTTCGAGCTCCAGGTTCCGCTGCGTAGCGGCAGCGGAATTAGCGGCCATATCCCTGTTGGACCAGATGTCGATTCCCGTCGCGTGTCCCGTCCCGTGTAGCTGTGCGATCCGCTTCGCAGCGCCGGCAAGCAACAGGCCGCGACCGCAGCCCACGTCGAGCACCTGCTCATCGCCGCGCCAACTGTGCATCCCGAGCATGAAGTCGCGATGATGGAATTTCCCGACTTTCACGTAAAGCAGAAACAGGAGGCCGGAGCCGATCAGAGAGACGGCGGCCCAGATGAAGCTCCGGGACTCGATCATGACCGGGCCGACTCGGAGGGTCGACGGCGCGACCAGCGCCAGCAGCAGGCATGCGATGCCGAGAGCAAAGAACGTGCGCATTACGCCGGGCGCGTCTACGCCATAATCAGGTCGAGCCGACACGGAGGTCATGAATGGTTTTCCCGGCTGCATTTGCGGTGCGACGCCGCCATTTTGACTCGCCTGGAAGCGGAACGCCACGTCGGCGCCCACGGTTCAGCCGTTGATGTCACTCCGCAGGACTGGCGGTGATCCGCGGCTCCGCCTGGCGGGAGTGAGGCGGCGGCCGCCCGTCCCGCCGCGAGCTGCCTCGGCATTTACTGCCGCGAAACGGTTCATCCACCACCTGGGCATTGTCGCCGTCGCGCGCGGCACGTAGCCTCGTCGCCGTTGCTCGATCACCGTGCGTGCGGTTTCTACCCCCCCCCTGCACCCCGCGAGCTTCTTGCGGCGGACCGTGAGGTCCGCCGATTTTTTCTCCGCCACGTGAACCTTTCCGTGGTTGCAACGCTGTATCCATCAGATGAGCGTTGTTCATGATCTCCCTCCAACCTACTCTGGCACTCATGGCTTATGGCAACACTGACAGGCTGCGAAGCAAAGGGAGACTCTCCATGCGTGCCACAATCGGGATTGCGATCGCCTTGCCGGTCGCGGTGATCTTCTGCCTTGCATATCTGACGATGCTCGCGCTCGAAGCGTTGCGCGACGCGGCCCGGGCAGCGGTATGACCGAGCGGCAAACCGTCCGGGAGGATCACAGTTGCAGCGGTACCTCCAAAGCGACTCTCCCTCCTGGAACTGCCCTGCCCTATCTTCCGGGAGAGCCGCCGGGGTTGGGGGCCGCATGCAAAGCGGCGTAATCTATGTTCATGGATACGCTGACCGGCATCAAGATGTTCCTGCAGGTCGTGGAGTCTGGGAGCTTCGTGGCAGCCGCGGATCGGCTGGATGTCTCGACGGCGATGGTCAGCAAGCATGTGATGAACGTCGAAGGGCGTCTCGGTGTCCGACTCCTCAACCGCAACAGCCGTACGCTGAGCCTCACGGAGCCGGGCAAGGTCTATTTCGAGCGCTGCAAGATCATTCTCGATGACCTCGAGGAGACCGAGCTCGAGCTCGGCTCCCTGGGCAACACCGCGCGGGGGACTCTGCGGATCACCTGCCCGAGCTGGTTCGCGGGTCAACGCCTGGCCGACCTTCTGGCTCGCTTCCGGCAGCGCTATCCGGCAGTCGTGGTCGATGTCTCATTCGAGGACAGGAGCGTGGATCTGGTGGAGGAAGGCTACGATCTGGCGCTGCGGGTATCGGCCGATCCACGGCTGTTGCCGGCGGGCCTGATCGCGAGGCCGGTGAAGTCGATGTCCCTGTTCGTGGCGGGCTCGCGCGAATACCTCAAGCGACACGGCACTCCGAAGTCGCCGCAGGATCTCGCGCAGGGGGATTGCATCGCGGTGGGATCGCAGGATTCCTGGGTGCTGCACGGGCCGAACGGCAAGATCGAGGTGCCGGCGCGGATCGTGGCGCGCTACCGCTCGATGGCGGGTGTGGCGCATGCGGTTGCGGCCGGGATCGGCCTCGCCGCATTGCCGCGCATTTTCTTCGAGGACCCACTCTTCCGGCACCAGCTGGTACCAGTCCTCACGGACCACCCGTTTGCCCAGGGCATCCTGTACCTCGTGTACGTCAGCCGCAGGAACGCGCCACTCAAGATCCGCTCCTTCATCGACTTCTTCCTGGAGACGGTGTCGCGCGAAGAAATGCCTGCGCCGGCCGCCGTTGCCTGACACTTCGATGGCCGGCGAGATGGTTCTTTTGCGAGTGATCGATGACGCTCAGGAAGGTTGGAAGTGGATGCCGCGCGAAGAGTTCCTCGAGCGCATCAACCTGGCCTCGTGGAAGGACGGTCAGAAACTGGTTGGAATGGTCTTGCCGCAAGCTCGACCGAGCGAGCTGAAGTGAGCGCCGCGCGACTCCTCGGTGATCAGTCCTGACGGTGCGCCCGGGACGGCTGACGAAAGGACATTGCGACAATCCACGCCGAGGCAGCCAACAGCAGATTCACGACGAGCTCCGACCATTGATTTTCCGGCGGCGTCGCCCAACTGGGCCGGGGCTGCGCGAAGAAGCTCGGCACCCAGACCAGAAGGCCGAACAGGCTCATCATGCTCGCTTCCAGGTTGGCCGCCAGACGCGGGACTACCCCGACAATGATGGCAAGTCCCGCGGCGATATGACCGAGACCTGTGAGGTAGGCGATGGCGAGGTGGCTCGGCAGCCAGACAGGCACCATGCTGGCCGTGTAATCGGCGTACACGAAATGTGACCATCCGTAGAAGGCACAAGTGAAGGCAAACAAAACCTGAGCCGTGCGTACGGCGCCTTCGCCGGCGAGCGCCGTCCTCGGCTCTGACGACTGCCCGCGTAACAGGGCGTAAAGTACCCAGGCGCCGGCCAGAGAGGTCAGCGCTTCGCAAAAGGGATACCAAGCGCCGATGCTGCGTGGGCCGGCGACGATCTGCGGCATGGAGAGAGCGGCCGCGACCGCCAGGTACGCGCTGATCGTCAACACACTCGGCAACGCCGTACGTGAGAAGCAGAGACCGGCACTGGCCGCCAACAGAACCAGCGCCGATCCGTAGACCCAAAATTCCTGCCACGGAATCCAGGCCGGCAAGGTCAGCCAGGCGAAGTGGCGGTACGCGAGGCTCCAGACAGCGAGGCTCGCCGATGCGATGGCGAGCAAACCGCGACCCAACCAAACGATGCGCATAGGTCCGCCGCCGTCGCGGAATCTGCCGGTCAAGGACGCGCGGCAATGACCACGATTTCGACCCGATACGCCGACGAGGCGAGCGGCGCCCCAACAGTCGCGCGAGCGGGCGCAGAGCCGGGTGCGACCCAGGCGTCCCAGATGGCGTTCATTTCATTGAACGTGCTCATGTCAGTCAGGTAAATCGTCGCGGCAATCAAGTGGCGCTTATCCGTGCCTGCTTCCGCGAGCAGCTCGTCGATGGATGCGAGCACTTCTCGCGTCTGCCCGGCGGTATCGGCCGACCGGTCCGATGCGACCTGACCTGCCAGGTAGACCGTATTGCCGTGGACCACGGCCTGCGACATGCGCGGGCCGGATTTTATGCGTGTGACCATTTTTGTTGCTCCTGTCGAGCGAATGATTCTACTCTCGGCGCAAGATGCTCCGGAAATTCAGAACTTATCGCCGGATGCCGTGGCGAAATGGACGCGGCTTCACCCTTGAGATCGCACGAGAACCCGCCACGGGAGAGGACTTCGCCTGGCGTCTGAGCCTCGCTGATATCGATAGCGACGGCAAGTTCTCCGCTTACCCCGGTTACCGTCGGGCGCTGGTCCTGGTTGCGGGACATCGCCTGCACCTGACATTCCGGGGACAGGGTAACTGCTTCCTCGATCCGGCGAGGCGGGGTGCTCGATTCGAGGGTGACTGGGAAACGCATTGCGCGATCCCGGAGGGGCGCTGCACGGACCTCAGCCTGATCGTGCGCAGAGGGTCGACCGCCCGGCCAACCTCCGTCGTTCGCGCGCCCAGGATGGTGCGCGTCGAATCTACCGGGCGCGTGGCGCTCGCCAAAGGCCTTTACGGCGCGCTGTTTGTCATCGAAGGATCGGCGACGGTTGCCGACTCGATTCGCGCCCGATCACGCATCCTGCGCAGCCAGGACACGCTGCTCCTCTCTCCAGGCCCTCAACGAACCCTGTGGCTGCGCAGCCACAAGCAGTCCGCAGCGCAGCTCGTTCTGCTGAGCTGGCGTCCGGGTCGTCCGAAGATCACCGTCCCCAGCCGGTAAGGCTGGGGACGGGAGCGATATTATCGCAGGGCGTCAGTAGCGGCGCGGGCCGCCACCGCCACGGTGGCCACCACCGCCGGACCGTTCCCGATCCTGGGCCTCATTCACCTTGAGGGATCGGCCGTCGAAATCGGCGCCGTTCAGCGCCTGCATGGCGCGGGAGGCGTCGGCGTTCGACATCTCCACGAACCCGAAGCCGCGCGGGCGACCGGTATCGCGATCGGAGATCAGAGAGACCTTCTCGACCGTGCCGTGCTTGGAGAAAAGAGCACGCACGGCCTCTTCGGTCGCGGTGAAGGGGAGATTTCCAACGTATAGTTTCGTCACTTCAGAGTACTCACAATAGAAACACAGAAAGCGGCGGGTACATCCAGCCTCTTGGTTCGCGGAGCTTTGCGAGGGTGGCAGACAAGGCCTCAAGTTACGCCATGGCGGCGCTGGAGGCCCAGACAGTCAAGCCGAAAAGATACGAGCCATCCGGGAGAATACAGGAGTTCGCCTCACACTGTCGAATTTTAGCGCTCCGTTGACCCGTGATCGATCGAAATTGCCTTGCGGTCGTGGACCGGAAGGTGCAATGTTGGACCCATGAATCTCTCCCTGATAGATGCCTTCGGCCGCTTCGGCGCCAAGCCGAGCAGCCGGCTGGGCAGCCTTTCGGCGATGGCGACCGACGGGGCCATGGTGCTCAGCTGCCTGCCGGCCTACTTCGGCCACCCCGCCAGCGGTGTCCTGCGCTACGAAGGCCGACTGTCGACAGTGGAGGCGGAATCAAAGGAGATCGGGAATCTCGGCGAGCATCTCACGCATGCACGCGATGGGAGCCTGCCGGTGCGGATGGTGGTGAAATCACCGGCACCGGAGAAAAACGGCGCCAAAACGCGCACCTATCACATACGCCCTGATCTGATCGGGAAGGTCGTCGAATTCGACGGCGATCACTTCATTGTCGACTTTACGCGACAGGAGCCGCCTCGTTCGGCGGCCGTCATCACGAAGCGTAAGTAAGCCCGCCGGAGCGCCTGTCGTCGACCAGGAGTCTTCGCGGCCCTGAGGCAGCGCCAACATGCCGACTGACCTCAGAGTTGTCACCGCTCAATTCGAGAATCGCAGCGGCGACAAGCTCTTCAACCTGGCAGCGATCGATGAGCTGTCGGCAAAGGCGGCACGCCTCGGCGCCCATGTGGTTGCCTTTCATGAGTGCTCGATCACCGGCTACACCTTTGCCCGGCGGTTGTCGCAGAAGCAGCTGTGGGATCTGGCCGAGATCATTCCCTCCGGAGCGAGCATTCAGGCACTCACCGGCATCGCCCGCCGCGCGCCGAGTTCGATGGTCTCAAAGGCCGGGCCTGGTTGCTGAAGTGGCTGCCGGCACGGGCCCACGACAACGGCATCTTTGCCGTGTTCTCGAACCCGATCGGCATGGACGACGATCAGCTCAAGAATGGCTGCTCGATGGTGCTCGATCCCTTCGGCGATATCATCGCGGAATGCCGGCTGCTGGGAAACGACATCGCGGTTGCAACCTGTAGTCACGAGAAGATTGCGCTCGCCGGCGGCCACCGTTACCGCGAGGCCAGGAAACCCGAGCTATACCGGCACATCCTCGGGGCGGAACACCGTGCGCAGCAGACGGTGCCGTGGATGTTGATGTCGGAATCGGGCGAATAGGCTCCGAGCCGCCCGCGGCATCACCGCCCGTCTGTGGATGCCGGATCGATCGGCGCACAGTTCGTGCGGCCGGACATGACACAGTCCTGCAACCGCGACGCGCGGCCCAGCACGTGGATGAGGAGCACTCCACCGAGCACGAGGAGCACCGTGACCAGCAGTCCGATGAGCGCGGGCCCGCGCGGATCGGGTGCGCGCCTGCTTTCCGGCCCGTCCGTGCTGCGCGGCAGGAGGCACAGCCGTGGCCCTCTCAAGAGCGCCGCCAGTGTTCTTAAGCTCGGCATCGCCGCTCATTCTACCCTGAATCCAGCGCACACTTCGCGCCAGGCCGCCGAGAACTGCGTCACGCCGACGCAGACGTCGCTCGCAGGCGCGCCGGCATTGCCGTAGATTCGCCTGCGCTAGCCGGCGCATTGGTCGGAAACACGTTTGCACCTGTGCCCGAAGCACGCACACAGCCAGCAGACATGGACACCGCAGCAGTACCCACCCGCTCCTCGTTACGGCCAGCGATCGCGCCAAGCTGGGCCGAACGTCTCTTCATCCCCTTTGCCATCTACGTCGCCATCGGCGCGATATGGATGACGAGCGGCGCTGGCGGACCGAAGGTTACCTACTATGTCGGCCTGATCTCCAAGCTGCCGGCGCAACTTGCCTGTATCCTCATTGTGGCGTTTACCGCGCGGCGCATGGCCCCGGGTCCGCTGCGCTCGGCGTGGCGATGCCTCGCTGCGGCGCTCACGCTGTATTTCATTGCAGACTGCATCGGCTTCGTCTCCTGGCTCGTGGGGGTTGATCCCTTCCCGGGTCCCTCCGACATCCTCTACTGCGCGTTTTATCTGCCGCTCGCGGCCGCGGCGCTATGGCTGATCCGGGCGGCCGCGGTGCGCGTGCCGTGGCTGCAGTTGTCCCTGGATGCCACCATCTTCGTCGTCGGCTTCGGCGCGGTATTCTGGTATCTGGTCGTCCAGCCAGCGGCCATGCATGCCAATCTCGGCCTCCTCAAGGAGGCTCTGAGCGAAGCCTATCTGGCGCTCGACAGCTTCTCCCTGCTGCTGCTCGGCGTGCTGGTTCTCACCGGCTCGGGCAATGCCAGCGGGTGGCGTATTCCGCTGCTGCTGCTCGGCGGTTTCGCCACCATGTTTCTCGGCGACATCGTCTGGTCTCTCGGCAAAGTGAATGGTTACTACCTGCCGGGAGGATTGCAGGACGTCCTGTACCTCTCCTGTTACGTGCCGATCGCGGCTGCGGCACGCGCGCAGGTGCGAGCGGTCACGCAGCCCGCACGTGTGACATCACGCACCTCGGGTGCGCTGGCGCGGTCGATGCCTTACGCGGCGATGGCAGCGGCGTTTCTGGTACTCATCTATCTCAGTCGCGGCGGACTCGGCGGCCAAGCGACTCTGATGATCGGCATTGTGTTCGCGCTCACCCTGCTGCTGATGTTCCGTCAGGCAGTGGTGCTCCGCATGGCGGAGGAGCATTACGCATCGCTCGTCGCGAACGCCTCCGACGTGATCATGATCATCGGCACCGATGGGGTAGTGCGATTCGCCTCGCCCGCCGCCACGCGCACCCTCGGCCTGAAGCCCGAGGAGATCACCGGCAAGAGCCTTGCCGAGCTGTGGGGCGGCGAAGATGGCGAGCGCTTGCGGGGCTTTCTCGAGGAGATCGCGCGAACCACCGCCGGTGTCGTCGGCCCGGTCGAGCTGCGGATGGAGCGCGCGGCCCGGGTGATCGAGGGTGTCGGCAGCAACCTGAGCAACGATCCGGCGGTGCGGGGGCTGGCACTCAACTTCCGCGATATCAGCGAGCGCAAAGTGCTGGAGGAAAAGCTGCGCCAACTCGCCTTCCACGATCCGCTGACCCTGCTCGCGAACCGCAACCTGTTCCGCGACCGCGTGGAGCACGCCCTCACCCGCGCGCAGCGTGGTGAGTACGGCGCCGCCGTCATGTTCCTCGATGTCGATAACTTCAAAAACATCAACGATTCGCTCGGACACGATGCCGGCGACCGGCTGCTGCAGGCGGTGGCACAGCGCATCGTGCAGACGACCCGAGCTTCCGACACCGTCGCGCGGCTCGGCGGCGATGAGTTCGGCGTACTGCTGGAGGGCGTTGGGTCGGCTGCGGAAGTGCAGCGGGTCGCCGACGCGCTGATTCATTCCCTTGGAGCGCCCTTCGTCCTCGATGGTCGTGAGGTTCGCGTGACCGCCAGCGTCGGACTGGCATTTTCCGTCGACGATACCACCGCCAAGGCGCTGCTCAGCAATGCCGATCTGGCCATGTATCATGCCAAGGCGGCCGGCAAGAACCGCCACGTCACCTTTCAGCCGCGGATGCAGACACTGCTGCATGAGCGCCTGCGGCTCGAGGCTGACATCGGCCGCGCGCTCGCCAGAGAGGAATTCTTTCTGGAATACCAGCCGATCGTCGACCTGGGTACGCGGGTCCTGCTCGGTGTCGAGGCGCTGGTGCGCTGGCGTCATCCCGAGGCGGGCGTGCTGATGCCCGCCAGCTTCATTCACGTCCTCGAAGAGTGCGGCCAGATCGCGGCCCTGGGCCGCTGGGTGCTGTCGCAGGCGTGCCGCGACGTCTGCGCCTGGCGAGGCGCGATCGCCGGCCCCTGCGGCTTGCGGCTCGCCGTGAACATCTCGGCCCGTCACCTCCAGCACGGCGAGCTGGTGCATGATGTGCTGGCGGCGCTCGAGACCTCGGGATTCGAGTCGGGCAATCTCGTCATCGAGCTGACCGAGAGCACGATGATGTACAACACGGAAGTCAACCTGGAGCGCTTTCACCGCCTCAAGGCTCTTGGGGTGAAGGTCGCGATCGATGACTTCGGCACCGGCTACTCGTCCCTGTCCTACCTGCACCGCTTCCCCATCGACATCCTGAAAATCGACCGCTCGTTCGTCAACGGCCTGACCAGCTCGGATGACGGCCCGGATCTTGCGCGCGCCGTCATCATGCTGGGGGAAACCCTGGGACTGGACACCGTCGCCGAAGGGATCGAGCTCGAGCCGCAGGTCGAAGCTCTGCTGGCACTGGGCTGCGTCGCCGGGCAGGGGTTCCTGTTCGCGCAGCCCCGCCCTCTCGAGGAGCTGTCGCAGAGTCCGCTGGTCGCCCGCCGCAACACCTTGTGGACGGCGCAGGCTCTCGGCGAGCACCTGTCGGCGACCGGCCGATTCAGAGCGCTGCGGGCAAACCGCTCGTAGCTGAGCAATCGCCGCGGCGGTACCATGGGCGGAGAGCCACTGCCTTTCCGCACACAATGAGTAATCCATCATCGGGGACCCTCGCGCACGCGCCGATCGACGTGCAATGGGTCGGCGGCCTCAACTTCGAGGCCGGTCGGACGGACGGACCCAAGGTTCGCATCGACGGCGATGCGCAAAGCGCGCCCAGTCCGTTCGACGCACTACTGGCGGCGATTGCGACGTGTGCTTCGGTGGATGTCGTGACCATTCTGGAGAAACAACGCACGCCCGTGCGGGAACTCAGCGTCCGCGTCGAAGCGCATCGAGTTGAGTCGACGCCGCGCCGCCTTGCCTCGGCCGTGCTGCACTTCAGCATCGCCGCGCCGGGGACGGCGATCGAAAAGGCCACGCGTGCCGTCGAGCTCTCGGTCGCCAAGTACTGCAGCGTTCGCTCTTCTCTCATCGCCGATGCATGGGTAAGCTGGACGGTGAATCTGCAACCGTAGCGGAGACGAGTGCATGCAAAAGCGCGGGCTTGGACAGAGCGGTCTACAAGTTTCGGCCATCGGCTTGGGTTGCATGGGCCTCAGCCATGCGTTTGGCCGCCCGGTCACGAAGCAGGAAGGCATCGCGCTGATTCGCGCGGCCGTCGAGCGCGGTGTCACGTTGTTTGATACGGCCGAAGTCTACGGCCCCTACACCAACGAGGAACTGGTGGGCGAGGCCCTTGCGCCGGCGCGCGATCAGGTCGTGATCGCCACGAAGTTCGGCTTCGACATCGATCCGAAGACGGGACAGCAGCGAGGTCTCAACAGCCGTCCCGAGCACATCAGGCAGACCGCCGACGCCGCGCTCAAACGCCTGCAGACCGACCGGATCGATCTTTTCTATCAGCACCGCGTCGACCCCGCAGTGCCCATCGAGGAAGTCGCCGGTACCGTGAAGGATCTCATCCGCGCCGGCAAGGTGAGGTGCTTCGGCCTCTCCGAGGCGGGCGTACAGACCATCCGCCGCGCACACTCCGTGCAGCGAGTCGCCGCGCTGCAGAGCGAATATTCTCTCTGGTGGCGGGAGCCCGAGGACGAAGTCTTCCCCGCTCTGGAGGAGCTCGGAATCGGCTTCGTCCCGTTCAGCCCGCTCGGCAGAGGCTTCCTCACCGGCGCGATCGACGAGAACACGAAGTTCGAGAGCACGGATTTCCGCAACGGCCTGCCGCGATTCACGCCGGACGCCAGGAGGGCAAATCAGACGCTGGTGCAGCACATCGGCGAGATCGCGGACCGCAAGGGTGTCACGCGCGCGCAGACCGCGCTCGCCTGGGTGCTGGCCCGGAAGCCCTGGATCGTGCCGATTCCCGGCACGACGAAGCTGCATCGACTCGAGGAGAACATCGGCGCGGCGGACGTGGAATTGAGCGCCGACGAACTACGCGAGATCGACGGCGCGCTGTCACGGGTGACGATCGAGGGCGCGCGCTACCCGGATAAGTTGCAGAAGCTGGTCGATCGCTGAAGTCGTGGCTCGGGTCCAGGGAATGGCTACAATGGCCGGTAAATGACGGGCTCGCACCGCCGCATCGGATCTCACTGGCTCGCGAGCCTCATCTGCGCCGCGCTCGGCGCATGGTTGCCGACGGCCGTGGCTCTGGCCAGCGGCGGGGACGACGCCAGCTTCACGCTGAGCGTCGGACTCCACGGGCTACCCGACTACTTCCCCGGCCTCCTCGGCAACGGCTACATCGCAACATTGACCGCGCCGCGCGGCACGGAGCCGGCGCCGACCTACATGGTCGCGCTCATGGACTATACGCCCGGAGATGTCTCACGTCCCGCGCTCGTGCCCGGTTGGAACGGCATTGACTTCAACCCGGGTGGCACCGGCTCGGGACATACCTGGCTCAACGGCGCACCCCTGACCGCGGCGGACTTCGAGGACTACCGGCAGGTGCTCAACCTGCGCGAGGGGACGCTGACGACACGCTATCGCTACGTGGATTTCGGGCGGGAGACCGCAGTCGAGGTCGTTACTCTCGTCAGCCAGGCCTCTCCACACGTCGCGGCGACCCGCCTCAGCATCACGCCGCAATACGATGGTTGGGTGCGCCTCTCGTTCCCGCTGACGCTGTGGGCACAGCACGCGCCGAGGTTTCCGCTGGCGCGGATGAGCGGCCCCGAGATGGAGCAGGCCCTGGCGACAGACGGTCTCTCGCTCCAGCCGCGCCCGCCGGCGACCTCGGATCGCACTGCCATCTGGTATCCCGGCTATATCGAAATCGGCGCGACCTCGGGCGACGTCCGGTTGCACACACTCAGCCTGGCCGGACACGCCGCAAGTGGGCTCGGGATGGCCATGGCTGCGGCCATCGACCTGCCGGCGCACGGGCATGGAGAGCGGGTGCGCTTGCGCCGCGGGAAAAACCGGCTGTCTCTCGAGGTCACTCTGCGCGTCAAGCGCGGCCGGAAATACCTGTTCACGAAGTACGTTGCCATGTCGCGCGCGGGTTGGGGCAACGGGGTAACGGCGGATCTGACGCTGGCGCGCCAGGCGCGTGAGCGCGGATTTGCTCGCCTCCTCCTGGAAAATCGCCAGGCGTGGCGCACGCTGTGGCGGTCGGACATCGTGATCGACGGTGACGCCAGAGCACAGCAGGTCGCTCACTCGGAGCTCTACTATCTCCTCGTCAACACGACTCCGGACACGGCGTGGGCCCCTGGTCCCTGCGGGTTGACTCCCTGCTATGCGGGCCACGTCTTCTGGGACAGCGATACCTGGATGTTCCCGGCCCTGCTGCTGCTGCATCCGCGGCGCGCGGAATCACTGATCACATACCGTCAGCGCGCCCTGCCGGAGGCCGAGCAGCGGGCACGGCAGCACGGGTTGGCAGGAGCCATGTATCCCTGGGAGGCCGACCCGCAGAACGGCCGCGATACGACTCCGCGCTCGGCCAAGGTACTCTCGGACAGTGAAATCCACGTCAATGCGGAAGTGGCATTCGCGCAGTGGCAGTACTATCTCGCGACGCTCGACCACAACTGGCTGGCTACGCGCGCTTGGCCGGTGATCCAAGCGGTCGCGCGCTTCTACGCAAGTCGCGTCACTTACGATGCGCGCACTGCGCGCTATGAGATCCTGCACGTGACCTCGGTCTCCGAGTCGGACTCGGACATACCGAACGACACCTATACCAACATGGAGGCGGCGCAGGCCCTCAGGATTGCGACGACCGCCGCGAGCGTGATCGGTGAGCGCGCTGATCCGAGCTGGGACCGCATCGCGCGCAGGATGTACATTCCGCTCGCGCCACGCGGCGGGCATCACCTGCCGTTCGATCCATCAGTGGCGGTCCGCGGAAAACACGGGGCCGGTCCGCTGCCTCTGCTCTTCCTTCCCGCGCTCGACCTGCGACTGTCTGCGCGGTTGCGACAGGGCGATTTCGCCTACGCCATCCCCCCGAACCCGCCGGCATCGGCCGGCAGCGTCAGCATGGACATGTTGTCGCCGGTGGCCGCCGCAGATGAGGTTGGCCGCGGTGAGAGCGCTGCGTCGTGGCTCGATTTGTATGTAACCGGCAGCACGCTCAAGGCCCCTTTCAATATTCGCACTGAGACCGCCGACAACGAGGTGGGGCCGTTCCTCACGGGCAGCGGCGCGTACCTGCAGAGCCTCATGTACGGCCTCACCGGCCTGCGGATCCGTCAGGCCGGACTGGCGGCCGCCTACGCGCCCGTCCTGCCGCGGGGCTGGCGCTCCCTGACGCTACGCAATGTCACTTTCCGGGGTCGACACTTCGACGTCCGCGTTACTCGCAGCCCGACAGGAGCGGCCCGGCTGAGCCTGGTGGGTCAATAGCCGGTTTCGCCTGTTCCCGTCGGCGCGGTCAGCTCGCGAGCATTATTTCCACGCGCTTGTTGTGCTTGCCTTCGTTGCGGATGCGCGTGACCCGAATGCCCCCGATCTCCGCGACGTTACGTACGTGGGTCCCGCCGCACGGCTGCAGATCGATGCCTGGTATCTTCAGCAGCCGTACACGGCCAACACCGCGCGGCGGTTGCACGCTCATGGTCTTCACGAGCTCCGGCTGCGCGTCGAGCTCCTCATCGGTGATCCAGACGGTCTCGGTGGCGACACCCGATGCGATCAGGGCGTTGGTCTCCCGCGTGATGCGCTCGGCATCGAGCAGGCTCATATCGATGTCGAAGTCCAGGCGCGCCTTGTCGGGAGCAATGTTGCCGCCAGATACCGGAGCAACGACGACACATGACATCAGATGCAGCGCCGTGTGCAGACGCATGAGCGAGTAACGGCGCACCCAGGCGATCTCCAGCAACAGGCTCTCGCCTGCCTCCGGACGGGACGCGCCCGCAGCGGGAATGTGCAGGACGGTGCCCGGCGCCTCGCCCTTGCGGGTATCGGCGATCGCTATCCGCTCGCCGTTCTCACGCACCAGCGCCCCGCTGTCGCCGGGCTGGCCGCCTCCGAGCGGATAGAAAATCGTGCGATCGAGCACCACGCCGCGCTCATGCACTTCGAGAACGCGCGCCGTCGCGCTCTTGAGATAAGCATCGTCCCGGAACAGAAGCTCCGTGTTCAAGCCATGTACTCCTGCTAATCGTGCGTGAGTGCTTGCCCCGGATGGTACTGGCGCTCGATGTGGCCCTGGAGCTGCGACTTGTAGTAGTACACCGGGCGCAGCGCGCCCATCGCGTAGTGGGTCGCCTCGTCATCGAAATGCGGCGAACCCGGATTGCCGCTCTCACCGCCGGCGGTAATGGCCCAGGCGCGCACCTTCGGACCGAATTCCACGACCGCTACGAAGCTGTTGCCCACATCGCCGTACCACTTCCTGGTGTTTGGGTACGCGTGGGCACCAAAAGCGGCCAGAGAGCCCCAAAGCGAGGAGGTGAAGGGCACCGGAATACTCGGCTTGGAGTCATCGAAGCTCGGGCTGATGTCATCGTTGATCCGCTGGAAGCGGTTGATCTGACCCCACGGAGTCTCCCAGCCGCCGAAATTCGCCGTCAGCCGGTCCGATCCTGCCGCCAGGGATGCGAGCAACTCCTGGCCTGTCGCGTGCCGCACCACATAGTCCTCGGGCGAAATGCCCAAGCCGTCGGCTCGGGCCTGCACGTGCGCGAAGATATCCTCGCCCCAGAACACGGCGAGAGAGGTCGCGACGGAATTGACGCCCCAACGGTCATTCCAAGCGCGCAGCACGGCGATCTGGGCGGCCAGCCGCGCCTTGAGCGGATCCGACTCGGGGGCAGCATCGTAGGCCCTCATCAGAACTGGAATCATGGTCGCGAACGCGGGCAGGTAGCTGTCGAATGCCGCCGCGGACACCGACGCCATGGTCCAGTTCTTGCCGCCGCTCAGCACCCTCAGGGCGTGATACCCGCGCGCGCTCTCCTCCGTGCCCCGCTCGACATACTTCGGGAAGTCCTGTCGCTTCGGGCTATACGGGCCGGCCGCCGACCAGGGCCAGTTGTTGGAGTTGTAGAACCAGCCGTTCGGTGGATTGAGCAGGTGCGGCGTCTCGGCCAGGGTCAGCAGGCCATGGAACGCGGTGGCCGGGTCGCTGCCGTCGACCGGCTTGCCCCAGTCGAAGGTATCGCTGCGCCGCGGGATCCAATCCGAGTGCCAGTAGGCGATGTTACCTTCGCTGTCCGCGAAGATGGTGTTGTTCGACGAATCGGTATGCAGCTGCATGGTCTTGCGAAACTGCGCATAGTCCCTGGCCTTGGTGCGGGTGAAATCCTGGATGAGCGCGAGTATCGGGCGCTGCATCAGGTTGACTGTCTCCCACCTGTTGCCCATCCGGGCGATGACCGGTCCGTGCTGGGTGTAATAGGCGGTGAACGCCTTCTCGACCGTGCCATTCGGTGTCTTGAAACGTACGACGATGCGGCGCGCCCTGACGGGTAGCTCACGGTCCCCATAACGGTAGTAGTAGCGACCGCCTCTCCGCGTGACCGTCTCGAGGAACCAGGAGATATTCCGTACTCCGCTCGAGGTGTGCATCCAGCCGGCCGTCGCATTGAACCCCTGATAGACGAAGAACTGCCCCCAGGTGACGGCGCCGTACGCGTCGAGCCCCTCCCCGCTCACCATCTGCAGCTCGGAGCGGAAGTAGAATGAGGTGTGCGGGTTGATCCAAAGCAATGCGTGGTGATCCAGGGCGATCGACGGCGAAATGGCGATGCCGTTCGAGCCCTGAGACTCGGGCGGCGGCAGCGCGGCGCTGGCGGCCCGCGCGGCCGGAACCGGCCGCCCGCCATAGAATGCTGCAAGCTGCGGAACGTCCACTCCCGTCTCGATGTCGCCGCCAATGCTGCCTTCGCTGAAGGCGAGCGCCATCCAGGGCTCGAAATGCGTGATGACCCGCGGCCTCACCTGCGGATGCGTGTAGAGGTAATAGTTGAGCCCGTCGGCGAAGGCATTCATGAGCTTCTCGAGCCATGCCGGGCTCTGCGCGTACTGCGCCCGGAGCACGCGCGTATCGACGAACAGCTGGCTGCGCAGATCGAGGTAGATCGAGGACTCACCGTCGGCCTGCGACCGCCAACCGAGCACGCCGATGTAGTTCGACTCAACCCTGTTGAAGTCGTCCTCCGCCTGCGCGTACTCCATGCCAAACACCGCGTCGGCGTCCGTCTTGCCGTATACGTGGGCGATGCCCCAGTTGTCACGGTAGATGGTGACGTTGCCAGCCTCGCGCTCCCACCGGGCGATGTCGCGGGCGCTCGTGGTTGCCGCAGCGCAGGGCAGCGCGCAGGCTCCCGCCGCGACGAGGAGAAGCAGGGTAATGAGCGAAGGTGTCATCATGGATCGCAATTGAGCTCCCCCTGGGTGCAACATGGGCCGGCGCAGCTCCGGCTGGGCTACGGTCGTATTATGCCTTCGCGGCCGGGACGACCTGCCCATCGGTGGAGTGCGAGCGCCCGCGGAAGAGCGCGATGGACTCGCCGCGCTGGTTGGATATGACGATTTCATAGATTCCGCTTCGCTTCGAGCGCCAGAGCTCGCGCGCTTGCGCGGTCAATTCATCATTGACGCGGGGGGGAGCCAGAAAATCGATGGACGCCGCGGCGGCGACGGTAACGGCATTGTAGGTATTGCAGGCTACCGCGAATGCGCTGTCCGCCAGCGCGAAGACTATGCCGCCGTGACATGTTCCATGACCGTTGACCATGTCCAGCCGCACGGTCATACGCAGACGCGCGGAGCCCGGCTTTACCTGTTCAAGCCGTATGCCCAGGGTTCTTGATGCCTCGTCACCCGCAAGCAGCGCCTGAGCACAGAGCTCCGCGACTCGTTGCGCCTCGGGCGCGGACCGCCGCCCTTCATCCGCATTCTCCGAGGTCATTTGGCTTCGCCTCCCCGCGGCACGGCGGATGATTATAGCCGAGGGGGGGCACCGCGTCGGGAGGTCGGCCGCTCGCGGCCATCGCGGCATTGCAACCATTCAGCGACTTCGGGGTTCTAAGGGACATGGCAGGCTTCGAGCCTGGTACGCAAGAATTACCCCAGGGTCTCGATTCACCGTTACAGGGTACTCGTCATGGCCAAATCGGCAGCCAAATTCATGCTGATCGTCGCCGCAATCCTCGGCACATCGGTCGCGCTCGCAGCGCAGCGGAGTTTCGACCAGCGCCTGAACGCGCCGGCGGGTGGCCGACTGACATTCGACGCCGATGTCGGCTCGGTGGCGGTCACGGGAGGGGATGTCTCCCAGGTCGTCGTTCACGCCGACCTGGAGGGCTCGGAATCCTTTCTGAATCGCATTCACATCAGCGCCGAGCAAACCTCATCCGGCGTCACCATTCTGGTTCATATGGACCACGACAGCTGGCTCGATCTGCTCGTCATGGGGTCGAACCGGGTGCAATTCACGGTCGAGGTGCCGCGCACCTATCCCGTTGATCTGCGAACCTCGGGCGGCGGTCTCGATGTGCGCAATTTGCACGCCTGGGTGCGCGGGAAAACCTCAGGCGGCGGCATCCACGTCCAGGACGTCGTGGGCACGGTCAACATGCATACTTCCGGAGGTGGCGTCAGCGCGGAGCGGCTCAATGGCGCGGCCAGTTTGAGCAGCTCGGGCGGCAGCATCGATGCCAGTGACTCGACAGGAGATCTCGATCTGAACACCTCGGGCGGTGGCATCAGCATCCGGAGCGACGACGGCAAGATCAATGCCCATACTTCCGGCGGCAGCATCCAGGCGCAGTTGCGGACCAACGATGGCATCACTCTTGATACGTCTGGCGGCAGCATTACGCTCATGCTGCCGCAGACCACGCATGCATCGATCGATGCGGAAACGAGCGGCGGCGATGTCACCTCCCATCTTCCCGTCACCACCAGCGGGACCGTGAGCGGCAGTCATTTGCAAGGCACCATCGGCAGCGGTGGTCCGCTGATTTTCCTGCACACCTCCGGCGGTAGCATCCATATCGAGCCGGAGAGCTGAGCGGGCCACCGCAAGCTCGAGCGCCTCGCTCTAAGCCGCCGCTCCCCGGCGCGGATCGAAGTCGAGATAGACGGCAGAGTCGGCTGACAGACCCGCCTTTACCTGTCGGGTCATCTCATCGACCAGCACCTCGGGACGGCCGGCCTCGAGCGCGCTCAATGCCTGCCGCACGACCTCGGCCGCCTTGACCTTGGGAAAGGTCAGCTGCCTCGCCAGATCCGTATCGACCGGGCCGACGTGCACGCCAATCACCTGTGTTCCCTGGCCCTTCAAGTCCCTCCGGAGCCCATTGGTCAGGGACCAGGCCGCGGCCTTCGATGCACTGTAGGTGCCGCCCGTGGGGACAGCGACCCAACTGACGACGGACAGCATGTTGATGATCGCGCCACCGCCGTTCTGCGCCAGAATCGGCGCGAACGCGCGGCTGATCTCGAGCGGACCGAAGTAGTTCGTCTCCATCTCCGAGCGCGCGGCCTGTAAACTGTCAGCAGCAAGGAAGTCAAGCCAGAGCGCTATACCGGCGTTGTTGATCAGGAGGTCGACATCATTGGCGCGACGTGCGGCCGCGGCGATCGTCTCGGGCTGCGTCACATCCAGACCTACCCTCTCGACTCCATCGATCGAAATACTGTCGGGGTCTCTTGCCGCGGCGTAGACCTTGCGCGCGCCGGCCGCAACCAACGCTCGCGCAAACTCCAAACCGATTCCTCGGTTGGCACCCGTCACGAATGCGACTGAATCACGGATCTTCACGGTAAGTCTCCTCAATTTCAGTGATAACTAAAGTGCATATGCACATATAAAGTCGAAATGATCAGTCGTCCGTTGCAAGAGCCAGCAGCGCGGTGCGCAGCCGGGCTGCTTCACGCGAGCCCATTCCGGACTCGAACTCTTCCTGCGCCTTCGCCCATAACGGCAGCGCCTGCTTCAGCTTGCGCTCGCCGGCCTGCGAGAGCGAGAACATCAGTTGCCGCGGATCGGCATCGCTCGGGGCGCTCTTCAGGAATTCCTCGCGCTGCAGGGGCTTCATCGCCCGTAGCAAGGTCGTGCGGTCCATGACCAGGACTTTCGCCAGCTCGAGCATGGTCATGCGCCCCTCCTCGCTCAGCGCCACGAGAATGGAAAATTGCGCGCTGGTGAGCTGCGCCAACGCGAAATGGCGCTCGTATTGCCGGGTCACCTGCCGAGCGGCCTGCCGCACCGCGAAGCAGTTACACAGGCTCAATGCTTTGCCGGCTCTCATCGCGCAATAATATGTGTGTATATGCACTTTGTCAAGGTGATCCTCATCGGGAGGGATCGCACGTCGGTGTATCGCAGGAATCCAGCTCTTCGATCTGCACGGTCGTGTGCTCGACCTGCAGCCGCTCCCGCAGCCGCGCATGGATCAATTTCGGTACTCCATAGCCCTGGGCGCCGGGGGCCACGCAGGCATGCAGCGTGATCGTGGGACGCTCGCCGGTCATCGACCAGACGTGTATGTGGTGGACCTCGACGACTCCTGGAACGTGACCGATCAATTCCGCTTCGATGTGTTTGAGATCGAACCCGGGCGGGACACTCTGCAAGAGCACATCGGCTGACTCGCGGGTGAGCGCCCAGGCGGAGCGGAGGATGAGCGCGGACACCAGCAGCGACAGCAGAGGATCGACCAACGCCCACCCCTCGAGGAGGATCAGCAACGCCGCGACCGTGGCCGCTGCCGAGCCCAACAGGTCGCTCAACACATGAGCCCGTGCGCCCCGCTCGTTGAGCGAGCGGGCACCGGAAAGCGCCAAAAGAGCCGCAAGGTTGGCGAGGCCGCCGATGACGGCGATGCCGAGCATCCACCGGCCATTGACCTGCGGCAGGTACATGAGCCGCCGGATCGCCTCATACACCACCCAGATCGTCAGCAGCAACAGCGCTTGCCCGTTGAGGAACGCCGCGAGCGGCTGATAGCGCCGATGACCGTAAGTGCGCCGTTCGTCAGGCGGCCGGCGGCCCCAACGGATGGCGACGACGGCCAAGGCCAACGAGGCTGAATCCGCCAGCATATGTGCGGCTTCGGCCATGAGTGCGATCGAGTTCGCGAGGTACCCTCCCACTGCCTCGACCACCGTGAAGCTGCCGAGAATGATCAGCGCAATGAGCAGCCGACGCTCGCCCACATCGCGCGCGTGGCTCTGTGCGCCGTGACTATGTCCATGCCCATGAGGCGGGTGCGCGGCGTGACCCGCGTGATGATGATCACCGTGATGGTCGTGCGAGTGGGGCATGAACTCGAAACCCTGCTTCGGGGTGTATACTTGAAACCCTGTAACCACTTCAGGGTCAAGGCCATGAATCGCCCGATCACCATTGGCGCCCTGGCGCGCGACACCGAGTGTCCGCCGGAGACCATCCGCTACTACGAGCGTGAGGGCCTGCTCCCCGCGGCCACTCGCACCGCAGGTAATTATCGGGTTTATGGCGCCGCGCATCTGGAGCGGCTGGTGTTTATCCGAAATTGCCGCACGCTCGACATGACCTTGGACGAGATCAAGCAGCTGTTGCGATTCCGGGATGAGCCGCAATCCGAGTGCGGCGCCGCGCACGCCCTCATCGATGAGCACATCGCGCACATCGGCGAGCGCATCACGGAGCTCGAGCAGCTCCAGACCCAGCTGCAGGCGTTGCGCCGCCAGTGTCAGCCCGTCGGCGACGCCAAGAAGTGCGGCATTCTCGACCGACTGGAACAGAAGTCGTCGACGGCGTCCCAGCGGAAGAAGCCCAAAGCCCACATCCGTGGGGCCCATGGCCCGAGCACGTAGCCCGGGCCAAACCAGCCGCGGCCCTCCCCCTTATTGCGGATTCCCGGCACCTCGCGTCTCGGATACGGTGGCGTGAGGTCACCCAGAGACGTCGTCGTGGATCTAGGACTCACCTCGAAGCTTGCACTCGTCACCGGCTCGACGGCTGGAATCGGTCTCGCTACCGCCGAAGCTCTGGCCCGTGAAGGCGCGCGGGTCATCGTCAATGGCCGCACAGCCGCACGCGTCGACGCTGCCGTCGCGGGGTTGCGCAAGTCCGTGCCGGGCGCTGACATTCAGGGTGTCGCCGCCGATGTCGCCACGGCCAAGGGTTGTGACAGCGTGATTCACGCTTTCCCTGAGGTCGACCTGCTCGTGAACAACATGGGCATCTTCGAGCCGAAGCCCTTCGAGGAAATCTGCGATGCCGACTGGCTGCGGTTCTTCGAGGCCAATGTCCTCAGCGGCGTGCGGTTCGCGCGGCATTACGTCCGGGGAATGCGCTCCCGCAATTGGGGCCGCATCGTCTTCGTGTCGAGCGAATCCGGCCTGCAGATACCCGCGGAGATGATTCACTACGGCGTCACGAAGACGGCACAGCTGGCAGTGGCTCGCGGTTTGGCGGAGACCCTCGCGGGCACGAACGTCACCGTCAATAGTGTTCTTCCAGGACCCACCGCCTCCGAAGGCGTCGGTCAGTTCATTGCGCAGATGGCACGATCGACGGGAAAGGACGCCGCGACAATCGAGCGCGAATTCTTCCAGGTGGTACGCCCTTCCTCGGTCATCCAGCGCCTCGCCACGGCCGCCGAGGTCGCTGCAATGATCGCCTACGTGTGCAGCCAACAGGCCTCGGCAACAACCGGATCGGCGTTACGCGTCGACGGCGGGGTTGTCCGCGCGATCGCCTGAGGTTCGCAACCCTAGCCGTATCTCGAGCCGATCATGTGAACGGCCCAGCCTTCGCCGGCCAGGACTCCAGCCGACACTCCGAGGAATGTGCCGGCGATCACATCGCTGATGAAGTGCCAGTCGCCAACAACCAACAGGGCGGCGGCGACGAGCAGCAGAGCGGCAAGCGGCTGGATGCTGGCTCTGTAGAACCTCATGAAGACGCCGGCGAATGCCCCCGCCAGCATCATGTGACCGGAGGGAAAGCTGGTGTCGGCGAATCCGCCCGCGAAATTGATGGTGTGTCTTGCGCCCTGAACGACCACGAGGGGCGCCTGAACACCGAACAGAGGTTTCAATACCGCATCGTTGATACCGTAAGCGCATATCGAAGCGAGGCAGGCGATCGCCAGAGTTTCCGCGAATCGCGAGATGTGGCCGCGCATCAGGCGCGCGACGACCAGGATCACGACCACCGCCGATTCCAAAGAGAGGAGCACGGTGGCCCCGAAAGTGACATTCAAAGCGCCGAGATGACGACCGACCCCCCAAACGTGTTGGGCCACCGGCACATCGATCTCGACAAAGGAAAACGCGGCCGCCGCGGCGCAGGCTACCAAAGCCAGGAACCAGATTCGTACGACGTCGGCGAAAGGTTTCACGCTTGTGCCGACAAGCTCACAAGCGCGCCGCTGGCCCGCGGCAGGCTCAACGTCACTGATCCGCGGCGAACCGCGAGACTCTCGGCCACCGTGGGCGCCCAGGCGCCATCGCCCCCTACCGAAGCACCGCCAAACGTAACGTCGGTGGTGTCATCCGGTCGCGGCGCGATGAGCCGCAGAACTCCTGCGCTCTTTACTCCAGGCATCGCGATCGCCAACGTCGCATGGCCACGGAGATTCCTGTTGAGCAAGACCAGCTTGAGCGTGCCATCAGCGGCCTTCACGCAATAGGCGCTGAGCGATCCGTCAGTCGCGCCTTCCCACTCCGTCATCACCAGCCGGCCCGGTCCCGCCACGGCGAAGAGCAGCATGCCATAGTAGATGGGGCGCGCCACGAAGCCGTCGCCTCGGGTACCCGCCACCGGCGTATACCAACCGTAACCGCCGCCGTGGAAATTGATCCCGATGGCGCCCACCTGCGCCAACCGGTACATGAGGTCTGCCGCCCAGAGGGCCGAAGCAAACGTGTCGCTGACTCCCGGCTTGCCGCCCTGGTAGCAGGAGTTTGTTTCGGCCATGCGAAACGGCAACCCGGTTTGGCTGCGCGCGGCAACCAGCGCGGCGAATTCCGCCTCGAGCCTGGGGCTCGGGCCGAGAAGCCGCCCGATGGTCATCGACGGATCCGTCGGTGGCCCTTCGGCGTAGTAATGTTGCGTGAGGAATGCCACATCGCGCCGCTGCTCGGCGGCGAAGCGCACGAGCCATTCGTTGTTGCCGGCCGTATCGGGTCCGGCGACGACCGCGCGCGGCACCCGCCGTCTCACCGCGCGAAAATAGCGCCGCCACTGCGCCGCAAACTGCCCGTAGTCGTAAGCGGCTGGCCGCAAGCCGTTCTGGTGGAAGAGGTCCGGCTCGTTGCAGAGCTGAAATGCAACCAGCCGGCCACCCATGATTCCGGCGACGTAGGCCGCTTCCGCCGCAACCGTCTCGGGGCTCTCGCTGCCCATGTTGAGCCCATAGATGAGTCGCCACCCGGACAGCTCGAGGAAGCCGCGCAGATTGCGGACCGCCAGCGGCGTGACCGGGCGGCGCGGCGCCGGATGCCGGCCGGTATCGGGACCGAGCGCCGCGGGCGGCGGTTGGATCGATGTCGCCGTCGGACTCCAGACACTGAACTCGCTGGTGTTACCGCCGAGCCGCAGAATGCCCGACGCGCCGAGACGGCGGTGGAAGCCTGCGAGCGGCGCGTTGTCGCGCGAAAAGAAGCTCGGATCGCTGAGCTGGGAGGTCTCATAGCTCAGGCCGGTGAAGTCGGGTGCAATCGGGCTACCGAGCTTTTCCGGGTATACGGTCAGCCGGAGCCGGCCACTACCACGAAGGCCCGCGAAACCCGAAGGCGCAGCCAGCGCGGCAGAAGCCGCCAAAGAGGTTGCCAGGAATCCGCGTCGATCCATTCACGGCATATTGCCGCAAGCAATCGGGCGACGCCATCCCGGCTTGACAACTGATTGCTCTAATAGTTAACTATTGTCATGATTGATAACTGTTATCGGAGCCTGCCATGACCAGCACTGCGTCGTCCCGGCCGTCCTTCATCCCGTCGCTCGCCTACAAGGACAATCGCGCCGCGCTCGAGTGGCTGCAGTCGGCCTTCGGTTTCGAGCCGAGCGAGATTCTCACCGATGCCGAGGGCCGGATCGTCCACGCCGAGATGACCTACGGCGACGGTATCGTCATGATCGGCAGCGAGTGGGCGGATTGGACCCGCAGTCCCGCCTCTCTCGGCGGCAAGAATACTCAGCGCATCCATGTACGGATCGAGCGTGGAATCGACGAGCACTGCGCCCGAGCACGCCGGGCCGGCGCGAAGATCATGATGGAGCCGGCCGACCAGTTCTACGGTCACCGGACCTATATCGCCGCCGATCTGGAAGGCCATTGCTGGACCTTCGCACAGCCGGTCCGAGACATCTCCAGGCAGGAGATGGAGCAGGCGAGCGGCTTCAAGTTCGAGCAACCGAGTTGAGCGCACCCGCCCTGGATCGGACGCTGGCGGCGCTCGCCGACCCGCACCGCAGGCGCGTCGTCGACCTGCTGCGCGAGCGCCCACACCGCGCGGGAGAGCTGGCGCAGGCGGCGCGCATCTCCTTTCCGGCGATGAGCCGGCATCTGAGGACGCTGCGCAAGAGCGGGCTCGTGGAAGAAGACCGCGGCGAATTCGATTCTCGCGTGCGCATCTATCGGCTGCGGCCGGAAGCGATGGCGGAGCTGAAGACGTGGCTTGCGGAAACCGACGCCCTATGGGCTCGCCAGCTCACTGCATTCAAAGCGCATCTGCAGAAGACAAAGAAGTGACATCACGAGTATTTGTCGCGCTACGCGTGCCCGCCACGCCGGCGCGTGCCTTCGAAGCATTCACCCGCGAGATCGCGTCCTGGTGGCGACCCGACCCACTCTTTCGAATCACACCGGACGGCGATGGTGAGCTGGCCTTCGAGCCTGGCGTAGGCGGCCGTCTCGTCACCCGACTTGGCAACGGCGAGACGTTCGAGATCGGTCGCATCTCCGTTTGGGAGCCCGGCAGGCGCCTCGTATTCGCCTGGCGGCACGCGAGCTTCGCGCCGCAACAGTCGACGGAGGTCGAGGTCCTCTTCGAGCCCGTCGAGCACGAAACGCGCGTCTCGATCGAACACCGGGCCTGGGACACGATTCCGCGCCGCCATCCCGCCCGCCACGGCTTTCCCGAACACATTACGCTGCAGCGGGTCGCTGACTGGTGGCGCAGCTCCCTGGGCACGCTAAGATCACGGCTCGGTGTCTGATCATCAACGGCGCGCCGACATCCGGCATGGCTGCGATGCCATCGAGCCGCAGGCGGGCTCCGTTCCTTCGGCGCTCGCGCCGGGAATCGTCGGCACCACGATCTCTGACAGATACTTGACGGAGGCATAGATCGTGTTCTGTCCCGGCATGCCGACCGGCAGCAGTCCCCAGGCCGGCTGCGGAATCGGTGATGGCGCAAGGATCACGAGCTGCAGCCGATGGCCCTGGCGCAACACCGCCCCCAGGGGCGGCAGCGACAGCTCTATTTCATAGATGTGCCCGGGAACGAGATATTCCGCTCCGCGGTACGCATGCGCCACGTTATCGGGCGTAGATTCGTCTTTGTCGACAGCCCGCAGTGAGGCCCGCAGGAGCCCTCGCTGAAGGTATTGAATGTCGCCGTCGGGATAGACGTCGTGCAGATCGATCTCGAAGTCCGTATCCGGATTCTGGGAAGCGGCGTAGAACCGCAGCCGTATCCTGCCGAGGATTGTCAGATCATGGTCGAACGGCGCGCTGGTCCAGGTGAGTGAGCCATTGGGGTCCGGCGGTACGGCAAACTGGGTGTTGTCGCCTATCAGCTCTACCCCCGTCGGAAACGTGTAGCTGAGCCCCTTTGTGGTCGAGTTGGCGGGCGGACCGACGTCGAGCCCGGCCGCCGAATCCAGCCAGAACGTCTGCATCTCGGCCCTCTGCGGCGGCCAAGTGGAATAGTGCGTCGTCCAGCTTGCGACCGGCGGAAATCCTTTCGACTCCCAGTAGATCGTGACCGGCGGCTCCGCATCGATGCCGCTGCCGACCCCCTTGACCCAGCGGTCCATCCAGCGGAGGAGGTCCTGCTGGAGCGCTGCCGTCGCGTAGAGCCAGCCATGTCCTCCGGGAGACATCGACAGATGCTTGGGCGCCTTCAGACGCTCGTACAGCTCTGTGATTCCACTCGACATGGTGGCGTTGTCCTGCCACGTCCCGGAAATGAAGGTCGGGACATCCACCTGGTCGACGTAGTGCTCGAGTGAGCGAGCCTGCCACCACTGATCCAGAAACGGATGCGCGCGGGATTCGAGCAGCAGATCCGATGCCCGATGTGCAAGATAGTTGCGCTCGCACTCCTTGTCGCCCCACCCGACGCGCGTCTTAACCCCTGCCGCCTCCAACGCAGGCTGATCGTGCAGACTCCATTCGGCGATGAAGCCCACATTCAACATCCCGCCCGGGTAATCGGCTTCGCCATAGAGGCTGGCAGTGACCGCCGACGGCGTTATCGCCCTGAGGAATTTCGGATGTTGGGCGGCAACGAGGATCTGCATGAAACCGGGATATGAGACGCCTATCATGCCCACCCGACGGTCGCTCCACGGCTGCGTACCGATCCAATCGACGATGGCCGCTCCATCCGGTCCCTCGTGAGGTCCGAAAGGATCCAAAACTCCTTGCGAGCAACCGCTGCCGCGGACATTCGCGAACACCACCGCGTAGCCGTTCCTGAGCCACATGGCGGCCGGCCACCAGGAGCCCGGGCCGCTTCCGCCGCCGGCATAAGGCTCGTATTGAAGCACCGCCGGAAACCTGCGCTGCGCCCGCGGCAGATAGACGACATACGCCAGTCGGACCCCATCCGGCAGCGTGATGTAGCCGAATTGCCGCGGATATTCCCTGCTCGGGTCCCGCTGGGGCGTTTGCGCAGCCCCCGCCGTACCGCCCAGGAGCGCGGCGGCCAGCACTGCGGTCGCGATGTTTGCACGCCGCCGCAGTGCCCTCGGGATGCTCATGCTCACACGCGAGGAGTACGAGCCTCGGCCGTCCGTACGGCAGTTCCGGTTCCTAGATATTTTCCAAACCAGCGCAGTGCGCGCTGGAGAACATCCCGCAAATCCTGCGGCTTGTCGAAGCCGTGACCCTCGCCGGCGTACACGACGAGCGTCGTCGGAACCCCCATGGCGCGAAGGGCATGCCAGTACTCGAACGACTGCGGCGCGGGGCACTCGCCGTCGTATTCACCGACCACAAGCAACGAAGGAGTCCTGTCATTCTGCATGAAGCCGATGGCCGAGCTCTTCGCATACGCCTGCGGGTCCTGGTACACCGACGCGCCGAAGAACGGAATCATCCACTCGTCGATCGAGTTCTCGCCGTAATAGCTTTCCCAATTCGAGAGACCGGCGCCCACGACAGCCGCCTTGAAGCGATGCGTCTGCGTGGGGGCGAACATCGACATGAATCCACCATAGCTCCAACCGGTCAAGCCGAGACGGCTGTCATCGATCGGGTATTCCGCTTCGACCTGGTCGACTCCGGCCAGGATGTCGCGCAGATCGCCATATCCCATGTTGAGGCGCACGCCCTTGGCGAAGCGCTCGCCCTCGCCGAAGCTACCGCGCGGATTCGGCATGAGCACGAAATAACCCATGGCCGCGAGCGGCACCGGGCCATAGCCGTCGCGCGGCCAGCTCGGGAGCGTCGCCGCGCTCGGTCCGCCATGGACATAGACGATCATCGGGTAGCGCTTGTGCGCATCGTAGGCCGGCGGGAACAGCAGCCAACCCTGCACCTGAAAGCCCTCGTCGCGCCAGTTCACCGCGACGGCCTTGCCCCACATCGGCTGCACGTGATCGTTGACATGCGTGATGGCATGCGGCGACGCGGCCACACCGACCGGCTCAGCCGCGGCATTGGTCTTGAGCGAGGCGGAATAAATCTCGGGCGGCGTGTCGAACGTACTATCCACGAACGCAAGCACGTCGTGCCGCGCAGAGACAGAAACGGCCGACGCGAATGTGCCATTGTCCAGTCGGGCGCCCACGGTAAGGAGCGGCCGCTCAGTCGCAGGGAGGCTGCCATGCAGCGTGAATGCCGACAATCTCGTAGAGCCGGCGGCAACGGACGACACCAACAGAGTGTGCTCGCCGGTCCAGATGAGCCAGGCTGGCGAGATGTTTATTCCGGGCGTGACATCGACCGGCTGACCGCCTGCAGCGGGCACCATGTAGACATCGCCGCCCGTCGATCCCTGATCGCTCATCAGGCCGCCGATCAGAGCAATCTGCGACCCGTCAGGTGACCATCTCGGCAACGCGATCTGCAAGCCGTGCAGCGGGCCCGCGGCCGCAGCGGGATCCAATGTCACCTTCGGCTCCCCGCCGAGGGCTTGAGTGTAGAGTTTGGCCGTCCACCAGTTATCGCGTCCCGGCGGCGGTGCACCTACGTAGGCAAGCCGATCGCCCGTGGGAGACCAGTCGTACTCATAGATGAATGTCTCGACCGGCGTTATCTGCCGTACGGCCCCACCGCTCGCCGGCAGCACTGCTACCCTCTGCCGCTCGACGCCAGTCTCGCCGATCACGCCGACGAGCGCCTTGGTAGCAGACACGGCACTGACAGGATGCACGTCACCCTGCACGTACAGAAAGCTCAACTCCGAGCCGCTGGGTGTCCAAGCGAGCTGATTGACCAACCCATGTAACTGGGAAATGCGCCGTGCGGTGCTGCCTTGGGCGGCGACTTCATAAATGTCGAACTGTTCGTCCCCGCCTGCACCGTGATTGCAGTTGGATAGGAAGGCCAGCGTCCGGCTGTCAGGCGACCAGCGCAGATTGCTGAAGCGGCACGACTTCACCGATTGCGGGATCGTCACGGTACTTACGTGGGCGCCATCCGCATCGGCCATCTGCAGGACTTGCCCCGGTTTGCCCCCGTCAGTTGCGGCCGCGGTCTTTGGCGCCTTGACCGTTACCGCCCATGCGACCGTCTTACCACTCGGTGCGACCGAAACGGCCTCGAAAGTCTGAACGTCCCGCAGACGTTGCATGATCTCGGCAATGCGCGAGTCATTCTGGTCTCGAGCGGTAGGCCCTGCGGCGGCCCAGGAAGCAGGGGAGCTCATGCCGGTAGCGACAAGAGCGAGTGCCGCGCCCCACACAGCGATACCAGCGTCTGATTTCAAGTGCGTATCTCCCCAGTGATGCGCAAGAATGATCGCAGAATAGTAACATGGCGCAGCTCGCGGTCGTCGGTTGCGACGAGGCGAACACGCAATGAGTCGAATGGCGGGACTGCTCCCCTCCCGTTTGCCGGGAGGGGCGTGCCGCAGACGCAGGCGACACCCCGGGAGAATCGGGCGATGGCGCGACACAAGAAAGGCCTGGAGCAACTGCTGCGTCCGCTCGGCGTGCGGAGCCGTACTGCCGGCGCGGAAGGCGATAACGGCGCGCTCGAGGCAATCTGGCAGATCGTCTGCGCGATCCCTCGCGGGCGAGCTTCGACCTATGGTGCCGTGGCGCGCGCGGCTGGCCTGCCGGGGCGCGCCCGGCTGACCGGCTTCGCGCTGCGCAACGCGCCGCGGGAGTTGAATCTGCCCTGGCACCGCGTCGTCGGCGCCGGCGGCCGGATCGTTTTCCCGAGCGGCACGCGCGAGCACCGTGAGCAGGCGAGACGCCTGAGGGCAGAGGGCGTCGCGGTCACAGCCGGACGCATCGCGCGGTCGGCGCTCGCCGAGCTGTGATGCGACCGATCAGAGATCGTACGCGATCCCGAGGTAGAACTGGCGGCTGAGGGCGGGCTCGATCTTGCCCCCCGAGATGAAGACGCGCGAGTAGTATTCCTCGTTGGTCAGGTTGGAAATGCCGCCAAGCACCCGCCAGTGGCCGGCGAACTGGTATTCGCCGGAGAAGTCGACCACGGTGTAAGCGGGAATCTGCGCCGGCATGATGCCGATGCCCAGATCGCTGGCCTGGAAGTACTGCGCGCCGACGGCATCCACGATGAGGCTGAGCTTGAGGCCCGGCGCCTGGCTCCATGTCACGCCGCCTTTGAGTACGTAGTGCGGCGCGTAAGGCGGTGTCTTCCCCGTCTGCCCGACAGTGATGCTATTGGTGTAGACCGCGTTGAGGTAGCTCGCGTTGGCAAAGAGCGACAGGTGCTCGCCATCAGGCACCGCCGGCAGGAGCTGCAGCAGATCGTACGAGGTTTCCGCCTCCACTCCGCGGCTGCGCTGGTCGCCGGTGTTGATGTCGACGGACTCGGTCGGCGTGAGTGCCAGGGTCTCGATGCTGTTCTTCACATTGACCTGGAAAACGCTGGCATCGTAGTAAAGACCGAGTACCGGCCAGCCGTGCACACCGGCTTCGTAGGTCAGGTACTTGGTCGGATCGGGATTGTTCGTTGGCGAGAACTTGCCGAAGGGACTCGCGACATCGAGGTAGCGCATCGGCCGGAAACCCTGCGAGACGTTGATATAAGTCTCGTTGCCGCGGCCGAAGTCGTTGCCGATGCCGAACCCGAAGAGCGGAATGTTCTTGCTGTAGTCGCCGTTGACCAGATAGGGGTGGGGCGCCGTGGTCTCGTGGGTATCGAGCTCCTCGTGATTGAAGCGGGCGGAGGTCACGACGTGAAAGCGCCCGAAGCGGTACAGGTTCTCGGCGAACAACGCCCCGTAGCGCGTGCTGCGCGAGTCGTCGTAGATGAGCGTGCCGCCCGGATTGTAGGGGTCGGCCTGGGGGTTCGGGCTGCTGAACTCCCTGTAAGGGCTGTCGGAGTAGTAGGCGGTGTAGCCGACCGTCACGGCACCGCCGCGCCCGTAGTGATGTATGAACCTGCCGTCCAGTCCGGTGTAATGGAACTTCTGCGCGGCCATGGTGGCACTGGTGCCGACGGGGATCGCGCTGGTCGTATAAGTGTCAGACCGAGTGATCAGGTCCTGGTAGCCCGACCATACTTTCTGCACGTACAGGTCCTGGTCGTCGAACTGGTTGCTGTAGGTGAGAACCGCCGTGTAGCGGTGCTCCCAGTCGCGATCGTCCGGGGATGTCGTCTGGTTGGGGTCTTGCTTGAACTGTGCATAGCTCATGAAGCCCGCGAGGCCGCTCTCCAGAGAGTAGGCATGCACCGCGAGACTGAGCTTCTGCTGGTCGTCGATTTTGTCTTCGAGCTGCAGATCTCCGGAATTCAGATCGTAGTCGCCATTGGCGCGCTGGCCGTTGGACTGACGGTGCGTGAAGTCCGCGACGTAGCCCAAGGGGCCGGCCGGGCCCGAGATCGAGCCGTAGCTCGAGTAGAGGCCATCATCGCCGCCCACCTGCTGGATCGTTCCCGTGGTCGTGGGCGTCGGCTCCTTGGAGACGAAGTTGATGACCGGCTCGGGCTCGGGTCCATAGAGGAGGCCGGAGCCGCCGCGGATCATCTGCACCTGCGATAGGGTCTCGGGATCCGGGATGTAATAGAGCGTCGGATAGCCGATCCAGTCCATCTCCATCGGAATGCCATCCTGCATGAGCAGGATGTACTCGCTTTCCTGCGGATTGCCCAGGCCGCGGTAAGTGACGTTGAGCTCGGTCGGATTCTGTTGCTCCGCCAGCACAATGCCCGGCATACGGTCGAAAATCTCGCGCTGATGATTGTCGATGACGGGCGGCTGATCGGCGAGCTGCACCACGGTCGTCTTCTTCGTGACGGTGATTTCCGGTCCCACAACCTCCGGCATGGAATGCGCGAAGCGGGTGGCGCGGTTGAAGAGGTACCGCGCCTGCACCACGACCCTGTGCAATTTCGACGACGACGGGCCCCGGTGCGCTTGCTCGGTCTGAGTCGGTGAGGCGGAATCGCCCGCGACGCCCTGCGCGCCTGCAACGGAGCACAGCAGCGAGGATGCGCAGACGAGGACGCAGGCGGTGCACTTCACGGCGAACCTTTCGATCAATTTCGGCGGCCGCAATATAGGAGTCGCAGCGAAACTACTACCAGCGATCGTATGTCGCATCGGCGCATCATCTGGTCGCCCGGACGCTTCTCGGCCCGTCTGCACGCAGCTCCCGGTTGCGAAGGCGTGCTCGACTTGAGACGCTAGTGCTTGCGGCGCACCGCCGCGCGCAAATATGCCGGAGATCAGCCGTGGGCCAACGCCTGGAGCTCGGACCGCTCGAGCTCAAAGTGCTCGAAGTGTTGTGGGCGCGCAAGCGCGCCGCGACGGTGCGGAACGTCCAGCCGTCCTTCCCGCGTCTCGCCTATACCACACTCATGACGACGCTCGACCGGCTCTACCGCAAGGGTGTGCTGCGGCGCTTCCGCCTCGGCCGCGCCTTCGGCTACGAGCCGCGCTGCTCGCGGGACGAGCTCTTTGGACAGATAGTATCCGGGCACGTCACCAAGCTGCTGGCGGCCTGTGGCGACAGCACGGTGCTGCTGTCGACTCTGGTGGAGGCGGTCGGTCATGCGGACGCCGTGCTTCTCGATGAGCTCGAGGCGCTGGTGCGCGCCGAGCGCACCCGGCTCAAGGAGGACCCATGAGCTTCGACACGACCTTCCCGCTCGTCCTCTTGGCCGCTTACGGCCTCTGCAACCTGCTGCTGTCGTTGGCAGTGGCTCTCGCGTGGCGTGCCGGGCTGCGACGACACGTCACCGACGCAAACGCGGTACTCAGCGTTCGCCTCTTGCCGGCGATGGGATCCGCCGCCCTCGTCCTGACCGTCGTCCTGCCCGCGTTCCTGATTTACGAGCCGCGCCATGCGCATGATCAGCCGGGACCGCTGCTCGTCGTCTCCGCCCTGTTCGCGCTGCTCGTTCTCGGGGACGGAGTTCGCCGCGGCTTCAGGACATGGCGCGCCACACGGGCGCTGGTGGATGGCTCGCCCGCGCTGCGCACCCATCCCGGGAGCAGCCGTAACGAAGTGACCGTGCTCAACGTCAACGAGCCGCTGGTGGGGGTCGTCGGGGGCTGGAGGCAACAAATCGTCGCGGCCCGGAGCGTGGCGGCAGCCTGTGATCATGAGGAGTTTCGCCAGGTGCTCGCCCATGAGACGGCTCACATGGACGCGCGGGACAATCTGAAACTGCTCATGCTGCTGACCATGCCGGACGCGCTCGCATGGTTGACCACGGGTAGGGCGTTGACGGCTCAGTGGCGGGCCGCGACCGAGCTCGAAGCTGATGAGCGAGCAAGTGGTGTCGATCCTCGCAAACGTGTCGCCCTCGCCTCGGCGCTCATCAAGGTCGCACGTCTCTCGCTCGCGAGCGGTCGGCCGACCGCAGTCTCGCGGGTGAGCACGCAACTCAATGGGCTCGAGCATCGCGTCCGCCGGCTGCTGGCGCCACCGCCGGCCATGCAAAGCAGCTTCGCCGGCCGACGCCTCCTCACGTGTGCGCTGCTGGTCCCATTGCTCGCCGTTCCGCTCTATGCCTCGGTGCACCGGCTCATCGAGGTACTCGTCGCCTTTGGCCGCTAGGAGTGCCGATATGAAGGCCCTGACAACCAATCCAGGCCCCCTCTCCCCCTTCCATGTTGCATTCCCCGTGCATGACCTCGAGCGCGCGCGCGCATTCTACGGCGAGACGCTCGGCTGTCCCGAGGGGCGCAGCTCGGCCGAATGGGTCGATTTCAACCTCTACGGCCATCAGATCGTGGCCCACCTGGCACCCGAAGAAATCCATCAGCTGCGGCACAACACGGTCGATAGTCACGGCGTACCCGTGCGCCATTTCGGCATCGTGTTGCCGATGGTGGAATGGGAAGCGCTCGCCGACCGTTTGCGCGCCAAGGGCGTGCAGTTCCTGATAGGGCCCTACATCCGCTTCAAGGGACAGCCCGGCGAGCAGGCGACGATGTTCTTCCTCGACCCGTCGGGAAACGCGCTCGAAATCAAGGCCTTCGCCGACATCGGAAAACTCTTCGCCAAGTGAACGACCGCTGAATGCGAGCTCGGGCGTGGCCGTCCGCCCGATTGCGGAACCTCCAAGTGCCGCAATCGTTATCAGTGAGCCTTTCCCTTGAGGAGTTGTTATGCGTAAGTATATCGTGGCGCTCACAGCCTTGACGCTGACCAGCGCCGTTGCCTGGGCTGACAATGGGAGCGCCCATCCGGTCAAGGATTCGTACATCACCACCAAGGTGAAAGCCGAGCTCGCATCCGATCACGTGACCAAGGCGCGCGACATTCACGTCGCCACCGTGAACGGGGTGGTGATGCTCACTGGTGTTGCCCGCTCGGAGGCGGAGAAGGACAGGGCCCAGAAGGACGCATGGAGAATCAAAGGCGTCCAAGCGGTCCATAACGACATCAAAGTTCCGGACTGAGATCGTCCGGAACTCGATTGACCCGGTCGGATCCTGCGCGTGCCTGCCAGGTTCCGACCGGGGAGCCATGGTGCTTGCGGCGGCTCGGGTGGCGGCGGATCATGTGCGCCAGGGACATCCAGTCCCGCTAGCAATCGGCGCCCGCCATGAAAACGCTCAGGCCTTGGCTCGTCATCGCGCTCTGCGCACTCTGCGCCACCCCGGTCCTAGCCGCATCCGACGGTCAGGCCGCCGGGCTGCTGCAACACGCGGTCGCGGGCTCATGGCGGTCTGACGCCAACAGGGTGCGCGATCGCTATCGCCATCCGGTCCAGACCCTCGAATTCTTCGGCTTGCGGCCGGACATGACCGTGATTGAGCTCGAGCCTGGGAGCGGCTGGTACACGGAGATCCTGGCTCCGGTGCTGCACGACCGGGGCCATCTGGTGGAGGCGGGGCCAGCGCTCAATTCGAGCGTCCCCTTCATGCATAAGATGGCCGCGGGACTCGACAGCAAGCTCAAGTCCGATCCGGCCGTTTACGGCAACGTCAAGGCCATATCCTGGAGTCCGCCGCAGCTGACACTCGGCCCCCCGGACTCGGCCGACATGGTACTGACGTTTCGTAATCTCCACGATTGGCTCAACCAGAGCCCCGCCACGATGGCGGCCGTATTCAAGGCCGCATACCGGGTCCTGAAGCCGGGCGGAGTGTTTGGCATCACCGAGCACCGCGCCCGGCCCTATGAAGACGCGGTCACGGCTTCCCACACACTGCACCGCATTCCCGAGGACTATGTCATCGAGATGGCCCTGAAGGCCGGGTTTCAGCTCGCGGGCGCGTCGGAGATCAACGCCAACCCGAAGGATATGGAGACCGTGAACGTGCACCTTCTGCCGCCCGACCTGTCGGGTCCCCCCGGCGGCCACGCAAAGATGCGCGCGATAGGGGAGTCCGATCGAATGACGCTCAAGTTCGTGAAGCCCTAGTGATCGCAAAAAGAGACGTCCCCACTGTAGCTCTGGACCCTAACCTGCCCGCTGCCACCGCCTCGTGTGCCGTCGAGGCGGTTTCCAGGTCCATACTCGCTCCTGTCCGAGCGCTGACCGAAGCAGTCCTTGATATCGCCGCTGAACGTCTTCGCCTCGTATGAATAGCCTGCGGCGGCGGATACCCCGATCTTCTGATCGCCGCTCATCGTCTCGGTATCGATCGTGCCGCCGCTGGCAAGCTGGGCGTTGAGCTCGATATCGCCCGAAGTGGTATTGAGCCGTACCAGGCGAGCGGCCGCGAGCTCGACGGTCAGTCTCCCGTCCACCGTCCTCGCCTCGAGCTCGCCGGCGATGTTCGTGACGCTCAGATCGCCGCTTACGCTGGCGACGTGAAGCGCACCGTCCTGGCCGCTGCCGTGTAGCTTGACCGTTCCGCTCACGGAATTCACGTCGTCATTTCCCGAGCCGAGCTCTGCATCGATATCGCCGCTCACCGTCTGCAAACGTTGGGTTCCTGAGACGCTGCGAGAAGTGATGTCGGCGCTCACCGCCGAGACATCGAGCTGGCTTCCCCGCGGCACCTGGATCTCGAGGCGGACGGATCCTCCGTCGCCGGACCAGCCGCGCGAATTGCACCCATTCGAGTCGCCGTACGACACGCACACCCTCGTGTGGCCCCGTCCGGTGATGACCTTCACTCTTTGCGAGTCGCTCGGCAGATCCGCCGTGACCGACACCTCGGGTCTGTCCCACCCGCTGATCACGATGCTTCCGGAAATGTTACTGACATCAACGTCGCCGCGCGGGTCCGCCGCCACCTGCTCGTGGAAAGTGCTTGCACGAGCCGCCCCGGCCGCGAGCGCCAGCGATGCGACCATGATTGCAGTGTGAAAAGGGAATCTGCTCATGTTCAAGTTTCTCCGGCGCCGCCGCTCGCCTCCTGGACGGTCGACAGCACCTGCATCTCATCCTGATAGGTATCGATCAGCAGTTCCTGCAGCAATGCGTTGCCGGGCTCGCGGCCGAGCGCCTGCTGAATCTGTTGCATCGACTGATGAATGGTGGTGAGGCTCTGGATGACCTTCTGCCGCGTCGGCGGTGGCAGCTTCGCGAGTCGCGCGTTCAGCGTGCGCAGCAACTCCTCGCGCTCGCGCAAATACCGCGGATCGGTGACATAGGCCACCGTCATGCCGCCGCCTCCGGCGCTACCGACATGCGCGATCCTGACGCCGGGCGGAATCGGATGAGCCGGCGACAGGATCCACCGGTCAATCGAGACGCCGACGAGAACAGCCGCGAGCACTGCGGCAAGCGACACGATTCGCATCAGCTGCGGGCGCCGGTGCCGCGGTGCCGCGTTGCCGCTTTGCGGCGCGTCAACGTCCGCCTGCGGCCGGCCGCTCTCGCGCAGCCGGGCCTCGAGCGCGGGCCAGCCATCGTGCGGCGGAGAAATCTCCCGCGGCAGCTCGCTGAGGCGCGTGATTCTAGGAGGCGCGGGGTCGTTCATAGGCGCTGACTCTCAGGCTCGAGCCTGGCGCGCAGCAGCGCGCGAGCCCGATGCAGTTGGGCCTTGCAGGTGCCTTCGGCGATGCCGAGCATCTGAGACGCCTCGCCGTGCGAGTAACCGTAGATCCCGCACAGCACGAGCGCGTCTCTAGCACCATCGGGAAGTCCGCCGACCGCGGCCTCGATCTCATGCACTTCGATTGGCGTATCAAGCGTCCACTCCTGCGGCGGGCCCGCGGGCTCCTCGCCCGGGCCTGCCGCCAATGGCGGCAATTCGACCTGCGCCGCACGCTTGCGGCGCCGGTTCAGGACCACGTTTACCGCGATGCGGTGCAGCCAGGTCCCGATACTGCTCCGCGTCTCGAAGCGCTCGAGCGCGCGCCAGGCGTTGAAGAACGCCTCCTGGGCACAGTCCTCAGCGGCGGCCGGATCGCGCGTCATCCGCAGGCATAGCCCGTAGACGCCGCCAATATGGTCGCGGTAGAGGCGCTCGAACGCGCGCACGTCCCCACCGCGAGCCCGCTGCACCAGGCTCGCCTCCCACTCGATGCAGTCGCTTTGTGCAGCCGGGACCATTCACACCTTTGGATGTAGCTGCCGGTAAAAGCGTTTAAAGCCTGGCTACTGCCCGGCCGTGGCCGGGAGCCGGGCCAGGTACTCATAATCGGTCCGCGCCGCCTGCATGCGCGGCTCGGCGAACGGCGGCTCCTGCTCCACGTAGTAGTACCTCACGCCGGCGTCGTATCCGACCGGCAGAATGGCCTTCCACTTGAGAGTGCCCGAGCCGACATCGGCCGGATCCATCCGGAACGCGCTGTTGGGAACCGTGCTGGCCTTCAGGTCCTTGATGTGCATCAGCCGGAACCGGTGGGGATGCGCGCGCAGCAATTGGATCGGCTCGGCGCCGCCGGCGGCGACCCAGCCGACGTCCATCTCGAACCATACGAGCCCGGGGTCGGTATTCTCGAGCAGCAGGTCGAGTGCGGTCTTGGACCCAAGCCGGGTGAGCTCGACGTTGTGGTTGTGATAACCCAGCTTCAGTCCCTCGCGCTTCAGGGCGGCGCCCTTGGCGTTGAGCTGCGCGGCCAGGCGGCGCCAGTCATCGGCCGTCATCTGCTTGCCGGCGCGGCTAAGGAACGCGAGGCCATCCTCGCCCGCGAGCGGGCCGCCCAATCGCTGCGGTACCACGAATATCGGCACGACCACATATTTGACGCCGACACGATGCATGTCGGCGGCAAGCGGGCCGAGATCGCCCGCGAGCGACGGACCGCCGCTGCTGTCGGCCCCCAGGGGCACGTGGGTGCTCGGGCACGAGAGCCGGGCGCGATCGAGTGCAGCGCGAAATTCCGCGGCTCTTCGCTTCATGAAGCCGACGCCCTCCACCGTCCGATAGCCGATCTTGGACACGGCCCGCAGCGTTCCATCGAGATCACGGTAGGGCTCCTGCCCGAGGGTGTAGAGCTGCAGGCCGATCGGCAAGCCATGACCGGCGAAAAAGCGACGCTGCGCGGGTGCGGGGAATGCCGTCGTAGCGGCCGTGCAGCCTACCGCGACGGCGGCCAGGAAGGCCCGCCGACTGACGCTGTGTATCTCCTGCGGGTGCGATGCCCCTGCTCTGCCACTCATGCCGCCGCCTCCGGATGCTCGCGTGAGGCCGGATTCTAATCCGCGCCGGGCGTAGGATGCCCGCATGAGCGTACTTCCCGTCACCGTGATCGATGCCCGTGCGCGCGACCTCGGCGGCTTCACCGTCGGCCGCGTGCTGCCCTCCGCGGCGCGCAAGCTCATCGGCCCGTTCATTTTCTTCGATCACATGGGTCCGGCCGCCTTCCCGCCTGGGCGCGGCATCGACGTGCGGCCGCATCCGCACATCGGGCTTGCGACGGTCACGTATCTTTTCGAGGGCGAGATCGTCCATCGTGACAGCCTGGGCTCGCACCAGCCGATCCGCCCCGGCGATGTCAACTGGATGACCGCGGGCCGCGGCATCACGCATTCGGAGCGCACCGGGACCGGCCCGCGCCAGGCGGGCTCGCGCGTCGACGGACTGCAGCTCTGGGTCGCGTTGCCGCGCAGTCACGAGGAGACCGACCCCGAGTTCCATCACCACCCCGCCCGTGACCTGCCTGCCGTCACCATCGCCGGCACGCGAGTCCGTGTGCTCGCCGGCAGCGCCTTCGGTGAGAAGTCGCCCGTCAGGACGTTGTCGCCTCTTTTCTACGTCGATGCGGCCATGCCGGCAGGCAGTGAGCTGCCGCTTCCGAACGAGCACGAGGAGCGCGCAGCCTACGTCGTCAGCGGCAGCATCGAGTGCGGTAACGAGCGGGCGGAGCGTGGCCGTATGTTGGTATTTACGCCTGGTGCTGCCGCAACACTGCGTGCCGTCAGCGATGCCCGGCTGGCCCTCATCGGCGGCGCGCCGATCGATGGCGAGCGGCACATCTTCTGGAACTTCGTTTCAAGCTCCCGAGCGAGGATAGAACAGGCCAAGCGTGACTGGCGCGCAGGCCGGTTTGCCAAAGTCCCGGGAGACGAGCAGGAGTTCATCCCGCTTCCGGACTGATGACGCGCGCGTCGGTCCCCGCATTGCGCACATGCCTGGGCTTCCATACCCGGCGGGAGAAACGAGTCACAGTACCAACACCGGTATCTCTCGCCCATCGCATTTCCGACTGAAAGTACTGTCTCAAGCGCGCCTGGTGCTATTACGCTTGCGGCACCATCGCCCCCGCAGGGAACGGTTCGAAGTGCGAGTCGCCCTCTTCGCGGCGCTTATGTCAAACCGCGAGCGCACGTCGAAAACACATTGTTCCGGCGATGGCGAGTGAGCGGAATCGGAACACCGTGAAACAGGCGATCGCGCTGGTAGCGCTCTTCTTGATCCTGCACGCCCTGGGAACATACTGTTTCCCCGCGCACGGGATGGCCGTGTCGTATTTTTTCTGCCTCAGCGGCCCCGTCATCGCCATCGTCGGCTGCTTTCGAATCGGACGGCAGACTGGACCCGCGACCGCATGGAAATGGACGGCCGTTTGCGGCGGCTTGCTCCTGTGGGAAACCGGACTGGCGGTAGCCGCGTGGCAGGATCTGCTGCGCGAGAACACTTACATGGTCACCGCCGGCGGCGGCTTCGCCTATTTTCTGTACGGCGTGCCTCTCTTGCTGGCCATTTGTGCGGCGCCGAACGATAAGCGTCTCCCGGCGGTCATCTGGATTGACGGTATCCTGGCGCTCGCGATCGGCGTACTCGCCTATCGGGAGATATTCTCTTACTTGCCCGGCATGAATCAGCCGGAACAATGGCCAGCGGTCACTCGCGTCGCGTACGCTTACGATGCCGAGAATGTGTTACTCGCGCTCCTGGCCGGTGTGCGGCTGCTGGCCGCGGATTCCGCGGAAGAACAGTCGCTCTACCGGACTTTATGCGGGTTCCTGTGGGTGTATTCGATCGAAGCCGGTTTTTACAACCACGTGGTGGCGATCCGCTGGCAGCTCGACACCGGAACTCCCTGGGATCCCATGACCGTGCTGCCGTTCCTGATGCTCGCCGCGATCACTTTCCTCGCGCCCGTGCACCCGTTGCAGCGGCCGAGCTATGTTTCGCGATCCGCCGTGAGGATGATTCAGGCCGGCATCTCGGTCTCGCTGCCGCTCGTGCTGCTTACCTTGGGCGTCATCGCCATCGGACATTTGCCTGTTCTCGGCGCCATCAGCATCGTCGGCAGCCTGGCGGCGTACGGCCTGCGGAACATGCTCTCTCAGGCCCAACTCCTGGAATCGGAGGACCAGCTGCTCGAATCGCGCAAAGTGTTGGAACGAGCCAGCCTGATCGATCCGCTCACCGGCGTGGGAAATCGCAGAGCCTTCGATCAAACACTCGAGCGTGAGTGGAGCCGAGCCCAGCGCGCCGGGGAAAGCCTGGCGCTGGTGCTCATCGACGTGGACCACTTCAAAAAAATGAACGACGCATTCGGTCACCAGAGGGGCGATGAATGTCTGGCGGCCGTGGCGCGGGCTCTGGAACGCGCCTTGCCGCGAGTCACCGACTTCATTGCGCGCTATGGCGGCGAGGAGTTCGCCTGCATCCTGCCGGCAACCGACGGCAACGGCGCCGTCAGGGTCGCGGAGCAATTGCGCGCAGCGGTCGAGACCCTGCGGATCGAGCACCCAGCCAACGAGCTCGGCATCCTCACCGTAAGCCTTGGCGCAACCGCGTGCCGCGACGCCTCGGGTGCGGCGCTGCCGACATTGGTTCGCACGGCCGATCGGGCGCTCTATGAGGCGAAGCGCAAAGGCCGCAACCGAGTCGAGCTCGCACTCACGGAATCCGGGATTCCCGCATTGCGAGTCGTATCTTAAGCGGTGGCGCCAGGCATGACATCGCGCATCCGATCGACGGTTCTCAGAGGCGGGAAGATCCGCATCCAGACCGCGACCACGATGAGGGTCCCCACGCCCCCGACAATGACCGCCGGTACCGTTCCAAAGAGCGCCGCCGTCACTCCGGACTCGAAGGCGCCAAGCTCGTTAGAGGCGCTGATGAAGAGCGTGCTCACCGCGCTCACCCGCCCGCGCATCGGATCCGGCGTCGCGAACTGCACCAGCGCCGAGCGAATGTAGACGCTGATCTGATCCGCCGCACCGGTGCAGGCAAGGGCGACGAGCGAGAGGCTGAAGCTCGTCGATATCCCGAAGACGATCGTGCCGATGCCGAAGATCACGACGGCGCCAAACATGGTGTGTCCCACCTTGCGCTCGACCGGCCGGCGGGTGAGGAATAAAGCCGTGAGCGCGGCGCCGAAGGCCGGCGCGCTGCGCAGCAGGCCAAGGCCCATGGGACCGACGCGCAGGATATCGCGCGCATAGACTGGCAGAAGCGATACCGCGCCACCCAGCAGCACCGCGAAGAGATCGAGCGAGATCGCGCCGAAGACCACCGGACGTGAGCGCACGAATTCGATGCCTTGGCGCACCCTGGCGAGGCGGCTCGCGAAAACCGCCGCATCCGGCGCGACACGCCTGCCGCCGAGAAAAAGCATCCCCGCCGCACTCAACAAGGACGCGAGGAGCGCACTGCCGTATGCGATCGCGGGTCCGAGCGCATACGCGAAGCCGCCGAAGGCAGGCCCGGCGATGATCGCAAGCTGGGTGATGGAAGAAGCCCAGGCGATTGATCGCGCAAGCCTCTCGGGTGGAACGAGGAAGGGCAGCAGCGATCGGGTCGCGGGTCCCGAGAAGCCTCGCGCCGTCCCATAGAGCAGGATGATCGCGTAGAGCGGCCGGACCGAGGTCTGATGGGTGAGGACGAACACTAGCAGCAGGCCGCTCGAGAGCGCCTCGAGGAGGCTCGACAGCGTAATGATCCGCCGCGGATCGAACCGGTCGGCCAGCTCCCCGGCCGGCAGGGCCAGCAGGAACATGGGCACGAACTCGACCAGGCCCACGATTCCGAGGGCCAGCGGACTTTGCGTCAGGTCATAGACCTGCCAGCCGACGCAAACGGACTGCACGAGCACCGCGATGCGCGACAGCACGCGGATGCAGAGATACAGCGGCAGGTCGCGTTCGCGATAAGGACTGTTAATTGCCGCCGCCCGCCCGCGCGTGCAGATAGCTCACCGCGGCCAGGTCCTGCACGATGTGCCCGAGGGATTTGTAAACGGTGATCTCGTCCGCCGATCTGCGGCCGGGTATGCGGCCGAGCAGGACCTCTCCGATCTCCGCCACGATGTGGCTGTCGTCGATCAGTCCCGCCTCCTTGGCACGAAGGAACTCCGCGGCCGCGGCCAATGCCGAGCGTCGGCTGTCCACGATGTAGCGGCTGTTCCTCACCAGGGCATCATCGATCTCCACCGGTCCCGCATAGCTGGAGCCGACGACATTCACGTGCGTCCCGGGCCGTACCCACTCTCCGAGCAGGACCGGCGTCTGCGATGCTGTCACCGTGCAAATAACGTCGGCGTCGGATGCCGCCTCATGCGCCTCTGTTACTGCCCTGACAGGGATTTTGACTTCATGTTGCACTCGCTCCGCGAAGGCAGTGGCTCGCTCCGCGGTGCGTCCCCACACCAGAACCTGTTCGAAGCGCCGCACGCGAATCAGCGCGCGGACGTGCGAATCTGCCTGCGCGCCGCAGCCAAATATGGCGAGCGTCCGCACATCCTGCCGCGCGAGCACGTCGGTCGCGACAGCAGATGCGGCGGCCGTGCGGATCTCCGTGACCTCGCCGGCATCGGCGATGCACATCACCTCGCCGCCCTCCCGGTCGAAAAGCACCACTACACCGCGATGCGCCGAGCGGCCCGGGCGCGCCGGATCGCCGAACACCGACAGCACCTTGGCGCCGAATCCGTGCGGCGCGGCCAGCGTGCCCGGCATGAGGCCAAAGAGCTTGGCGGGAGCGATCTCGAAGATGCTGCGCAGCGGCTGCGGCTTGCCCTCGGCACTGAATTCGGCCATGGCGGCCCGGACCGCAGCGAAGCAACCGTCGTAATCGAGTGCGGCCCGCACTGCCTCGGGGCCGTAGAGCGGTACGCTCCCTTTGAGCCTCGGGTCCTTCAAATCTTCTTCGTCCAGCCGTGCGTGTCTGGTGACTCGCCGCGCTGGATGGACACCAGCCTCTCGCGCAGCTTGCGCGTGTGAGGTCCGACTTCGCCGCTTCCGACCTTGTGCTCCTGGCCGCGGTGCACGAGCGTGCCGACGCCCGCGAGCACTGCGGCCGTGCCGGAAAGCGCCGCCTCGCCGTTGCGGACCCACTCCAGCATCTCTGGAACATCGAACACCCGCTCCTCCACCCGGTAGCCCGCCTCCCGCGCCAGTGTCAGCACCGAGTCGCGGGTCACTCCGTGGAGGAACGTCGAGTCGAGGCTGCGGGTGAGCACCCGCCCGTCGCCGAACAGCAGGAAGTTGGAAGCGCCCGTCTCCTGAACCGAGCCACCCGGACAGAACAACACCTGATCGACGTTGTACTTGCGGCGTGCCTCGAGCGTGGGACCCAGCGCCGCGGCGTAGTTGCCGCCCGTCTTCACCATGCCGGTCTGCGTGGCAGTGCGCGCATTGACGTCCTCGATGTAGATGCGCAGCGGCTTCATGCCGCCGGCGAAGTAGTCCCACACCGGGCTCGCGAGCACGATCAGATTCGCATCGGTGGCAGCCGCGCCCGCGGCCCCGATGTTGGCGGTGGTGCCGAAGAGGATCGGCCGCATGTAGAGTGCCCCTGGCGCCTCCGGAACGACGTCGCGATTGCGGTCGATGGTGGTGCGGATCATCTCCTCGAGCTGCCGCGGATCGGGCTCCGGCAGCACCAGTGACCGTGCGCTCTGGCGCATGCGCTCGATGTGCCGGTCCATCCGAAACACATTGACGCTGCCATCCGCCCAGCGATAGGCCTTGAAACCCTCGAAGCAGGTACTGGAATAGTGCAGTACGTGCGCCGCCGGATGCAGCTCGATCGGAGCGCACGGCTGGGCCTCGAAGCGCCCCCATTGTCCGTTCTGGAAGCGGGCCAGGGTCATGGTGGGCGCGATCACGGTTCCAAACGCCGGGCGCGGCTCTTGCGTAGGCTTGGGCATGCTGTTCATGAGCCGCATTTTAATCCGACGGCGCCCGCCGCGCACCGTCGTCGCGCGCAGGCACAGGGAGGTGCCCGCCGAGGCGGTATGCGGCTACGATAGTCACCTTGGGTAACGCCTCGAAAATCGTGACCAGCCGAGCGGGCCTTCGCGCCGAGCTCGCGGAAAGCGGCGCGGTGCGCCGCCTCGACTGCGGTGCAACGACGCTGACCCTATTTGTCGGCAGCGAGGTCGAATGCAGCCCTGCCAATCTCTTCCTGCGCCGACTCAGCGGCAAGCGCGGCTGGACTCCTCTGCTGGGTCCCGCGAGCCCGACACGATTTGGAGCGCCGACTACTGACGGCCGGCTCGGGGGTCGAGGTACGTGGCAGGGTATCGAGTACGACGTTTCGCTTGCACTCGCGGCGGAAGCGCCCGTCTGGTTCTGGCACGTGCGTCTGAAGAACGCCTCGTCCGAGCCGCAGGATGTGGACCTCACTTACGCGCAGGACCTGGCGCTCGCGCCCTACGGGGCGGTTCGGATGAACGAGTACTACGTCAGCCAGTACGTCGATCACACGCCGCTCTCAGACACGCAACGCGGGACCGTGATCGCGTCGAGGCAGAACCAAGCGGCCGACGGACGAAACCCGTGGAGCCTGATCGGATCGCTGCGACGCGCCACTTCTTTCGCCACCGACGCCCTCGATTTTCATGGACTCGCGAGCCGAGCCGGCGAGCCGCCCCACGGCGTCCTCGGCGAGCTTCCGAACCGGCGCCTGCAGCATGAGCATTCCATGGCAGTGCTGCGCGATGAGCCGCTGCACCTCGCGCCCGGCGAAACTTTGCACGCGGGATTCTTCGGCATCTGCGTGGCAGACCATCCGGACGCCACGTCTGAAACGGACCTATCCATCCTTAGTCGGATAGGGGCGCTGCCCGAGGCAACTCCCCCGGAAGGGTCCACGAATTCATCTCTTGCCGGAGCGGGCCAGACGCTCTTCTCAGCAGCAGCGCCACTGCAGGCCGGCGATCTCGATGCCGGCGCCCTCGAGCGCCTCTTCCCGCCGCCCTGGCGCCATGAGGAGACTGATGAGCGGGGCGGGCTCCTATCGTTCTTCCATGGCGCCGACACCCACGTGGTGCTGCGACCGAAGGAACTGCGCGTGCTGCGCCCTCACGGCCAACTGCTGCGCACCGGACGCCACCTGACTCCCGATGAAAGCGCTCTGGCCTCGACAGCGTGGATGAGTGGTGTCTTCCACTCCATGGTGACCCAGGGGCATGTCAGCATCAACCGTTTCCTGTCCACGAACCGCAGTTATCTCGGCTTGTTTCGCTCCCAGGGCCTGCGCATCTTCGCGCAGCTCGCCGGCGAGTGGCGGCTGCTTGGCGTCCCCTCCGCGTTCGAGATGTCACCCGCGGCCTGCCGCTGGATCTACCGGCACGCCGCAGGCGAGATCCAGGTGCGCGCCATCGCTCATAGCGACCCTCACGCACTGACTCTCGACGTCGAGGTGACCCAGGGACCTGACACGGCGTTCCTCATCTGCCAGCACATCGCGCTGAATGGCGATGACGGCAACGCTCCGCAGCCGCTCCGCTGGCGGCGCGACGGCGATACGCTCATCGTGATGGCCACACCGGAATCGGATGTGGGCCGCAGATTTCCGCAGGGTGAGTTCCGCATCACTCTCGCGCCACAGACGGCGGTGAAGCGCGTCGGGACGGATGAGCTGCTGTTCCTCGATCGGCGCTCACGCGAAGAGCCGTATCTTTGCGTCGAGACTTCGCCCACGCGGCGTGCCGGCCTCGCCATAGCCGGCCATCTCGTCACGCCCGAGAGTCAGTCACCCTGGCGGCTGCCGGCCGAAGAAGTGTTGATGCCGAGCCTGACGCTCGAGCCGGCGGCTCCCGGGGAATCCGGCGAGTGGGCTGCGCATCTCGTAGAGATGGTCCCCTGGTACACGCAGAACGCGCTCGTGCACTATCTCTCACCCCGGGGTCTCGAGCAGTACTCGGGCGGCGGTTGGGGCACCCGCGATGTCTGTCAGGGTCCGGTCGAGATGCTGCTCGCGTTGGGACGTACGGTGCCGCTGCGCGACATCGTGCTTCGGGTCATGGCCAACCAGAATCCGGACGGAGACTGGCCGCAGTGGTTCATGTTCTTCGACCGTGAGCGCGGCATCCGCGCCGGCGACGCGCACGGAGATATCGTCTTCTGGCCGCTGGTCGCGCTCGCTCAGTACATCATCGCCTCGGGCGATGGCGCGGTTCTCGAAGCCCGAATCCCGTTCTTCGACAACAAGGGGCCGGACGCGGGTGAGCGCGCGACAGTCTGGGAGCACATCGAGCGTGCTTTCAGCGTCATCAACAAGCGGCGCATTCCCGGCACGACACTGGCCGCCTACGGCCACGGCGACTGGAACGATTCTCTACAACCCGCCGACCCGGCGCTGCGTGATCATATGTGCAGCGCGTGGACGGTCACCCTGCATTTCCAGGCCTTGACGACGCTCGCGCGCGCCTTGCGCTCCGTCGCCCGCGCTGCACAGGCGGAGCAGTTGGAGCGCCAGGCCGAAGCCATTCGCGGCGACTTCCAGCGCCTCCTGCTTCCGAACGGGGTTCTTACGGGCTATGCCGTCTTCGACGGCGGCACGAACATCCGTTACCTTCTACATCCGAGTGATGCGACGACCGGCATCCGCTACAGCTCTCTCGCCATGATCCACGCGATCCTCGAGGACCTGCTGACTCCGGATCAGACGCGCGCGCACCTCGACATCATCGGGCGAGAGCTCTCCGGTCCTGACGGTGTGCACTTATTTGACGCGCCGATGCCTTATCACGGCGGCCCGCAGCGTATCTTCCAGCGCGCCGAGAGCGCGACATTCTTCGGCCGTGAGATCGGCCTGATGTACATGCATGCACACCTGCGCTACGCGCAGGCCCTGGCTCACGTCGGACGGGCGGAGGAGTTCTTCCGCGCGCTCTGTCAGGCCAACCCGATCGGCATCCGCTCAGTCGTGCCGATGGCAACGCTGCGCCAGTCGAACTGCTACTACTCGAGCTCCGACGCGGCGTTCGCCGATCGCTATCAGGCTCGCTCGGAATACACTCGTGTCCGCGCCGGCACCATTCCTCTAGACGGCGGCTGGCGGGTCTATTCCAGCGGCGCCGGCATCGCGCTCGCGCTCACGCTGCGACACTTTCTCGGGCTCACTTGGGAATCGAGCGCCCTCTGCGTCGATCCGGTGCTACCTCGCGCGCTGGACGGAATGCGAGTGATCCTTTCCGTGCGTGGACAGCCGCTCGAGGTGACCTATAGGGTCGGGACCTCGGGCTGCGGGGTCAACGACATCGTACTCAACGGCGAGAAGCTGCGGTTCACGCGCGCAGCCAATCCCCACCGCCCCGGGGCGGCGCGGGTGGCCGCCCCCGCGGTCCTCGATCGCCTGACCCGCAGCCGGAACACCCTCGCCATCGACCTCGGCTAGAGCGGGCGATATCATTCACGGTGCTTGCTCCACGCCCAGCCATCCCTGCGTGCCCTGTTCCTCAGCCTGATCGCATCGGCGCTCTGCGGCTGCCAATCGGGTGACGACTCGTCCGCTCCCGCTGCCGCGCGCGTCCTGCCCGCGCCGGAAGCCATAGCGACCTCGGCCACACCTCCACCGATGGCCGTCGCGCTGGCTCCGCAGATCAACGACGGCGACTTCTTACAATTTGACAAAACTCTCGCCTCCGACGCTTTCGGCGGACGCAAACCCGGCACGCGTGGCGAGGTGCTGACCATCCGCTATCTCGTCGATCAATTCCGGCGTATGCACCTGATGCCCGGGAATCGCGGCTATTGGCTGCAGATGGTGCCGGTGGTCACGACAACGCTGCTCAATACCGGCACGAAGCTCGAAGTTCGTACGGCCGGCGGCGAGCAGGCCTTCGCCTACGGCACGGACATGATGGCCTTTACGCAAGACGCGCGGCCCCTCGTCACGCTGCGGAGCTCGCCCATCGTCTTCATGGGTTACGGAATCGACGCGCCCAGATGGCAGTGGAACGACTACCAGGGCGTGAACGTCAAGGGCAAAACGGTAATCGTACTGGTCAACGATCCGGGCTACGCCAGCGGCGATTCGCAACTCTTCGACGGCGAGGCGATGACCTGGTACGGACGCTGGGTCTACAAATATGAGGAGGCGGCGCGCAGGGGCGCGGCCGCCTGTTTCATCGTTCACACGAGCGACGACGCTGCCGGCTATACCTGGACGGTGGTCAGAAACAGCAACGGCGGTCCGCTGCAAAGCCTGCCCGCGAGCGTCGCTCCGGGTCCGCGGCTCGCGGTCGCGGGTTGGCTGACACACGCCGCCGCGCAACGCCTCTTTCGCGCCGCCGGACTGGATTTCGACAGCCTGGCCACGCAGGCGGCGCAGCGCGGCTTCACGCCCACTCCCCTCACGGCCGCGGCCTCCATCCTCCTCAGGAACTCCGTCATCCACGACCGGTCTTACAACGTGTTGGGGCTCGTCAAGGGCAGCAAGCACCCTGAACAGGCGGTGGTCTACAGCGCGCACTGGGACCATCTCGGCAGCATGCTCGGGCCGCGTGGACGCCGTGAGGTCTTTCACGGCGCCATCGACAACGGCAGCGGGCTCTCGGCGCTGCTCGAGATCGCCGATGCGTTCGCTCACCAGAAGACTCCTCCCGAGCGCAGTGTTCTTTTTCTCATGCCGACGTTGGAGGAAGCGGTCGAGCTCGGATCGCAATATTACGTGACCCACCCGATCTTTCCGCTCGACAAGACAGTGGCCGACATCAACATCGACGCGTGGCCGATCATCGGTCGTGCGCGTGACATGACGGTCGTCGGCGCGGGGCAATCAGAGCTCGAGGATGACCTCAAGCAGGTGCTCTCGTTGCAGGGCCGGGAGTTGACGCCGGAAGCGACGCCGCAGTACGGATTCTATTTCCGCTCCGACCATTTCAGCTTTGCCAAGGCAGGCGTCCCGGCGCTGATTGCGGGCCCCGGCCTGGATCTCATCGAGGGCGGTCGCACCGCGGGGCTTGCGGCTTCCGCGGACTACACCGTGCGGCGCTACCACACGCCCTACGACGTTTTCGATCCCAACTGGGACCTCAGCGGCACGCTCGAAGACATCCAGACGCTCTACCTCCTCGGCCGCAACCTGGCCGACGGCGACGGGTGGCCGGACTGGTATGCCGACAGCGCGTTTCGCGCGCAGCGCGATGCGATGATGGCAAAAGCGCGACAGCCCGCTCCCGCAAGCCAATCTTCGCCCGCCGCGGGCATTCGCGGCGGCACGCCCTGATCCAGCGCGTCGCCTAAGCCGTGGCGCGCGACAGCGTTACATCGACCATCTTCTCGCACGTAAGCGGCACGACCTCCCACGCGACGATGCGCGGCGCGTCCTCGCCCCGAGATGCGCATACCGCCGCGAGATAGTCCGCGCGTAATTCGAGTTGCCAGATCCGCCAGAGGTCGGGGGAATCGCCGAGCTCGGGCCGCATGTGGAGCGTGAGTTCGCGCTCGCCGGTCAGCTCGAAGCGAAAGGCATCCAGCGGGATCGAAAGACCCATTCCCCGCGCCTTGATATACGACTCCTTCAGGGTCCACAGCTCGAAGAACCGCCGGCGTCGCGCGAGCGGCGGCAGCGAGAGCAACGCCGCGCTCTCCTCCGGCGCGAAGTAGCGGTCGAGCCCGTCGATGTCGGCCGCGCGGGCCTCGGTGCTTTCAGCGTCGACACCCAGTGTTCGGCCCGATGTGACTCCCAGCATGACGAGATCGGCAGAATGCGAGATGTTGAATTCCAGCGGCGGCGCAGGCGATGGCGCCGAGATCGCGGGTCGCCCGCGCGCCCCGGCCGAGAACACCCAGTCCTCGGGCCGCACCGCGGCGTATCGGGACAGGACCGTACGCACCAGGGCGCGTGTGACCAGGTAGCGCCGCTGATCCTTCGCAAAGTGAAAGCGCGCCTGTCGGGCGCGCTCGTCGGCGCTGAGCAGCGCATCGTAACGAGACAAAAGCGAGCCATCCTCGATCGCACTGATGTAGGCACACCAGAGATCGATCCTGCTGCTGTCGGCGGTGAGACCCATGTTTACGCCGCGACGTGTCCGGCTAGCCGGCCGAGCGCACATCCTGCGCCCTTCCCTTCCATCTTCCGCCCTTGCCCGCGGCATACTGCACGGCCGAGTGAACCGTCGCCGCGGCGTAGAAGAGCGCCACCGCCGGAAGAGTCAGCGTGTAGGCCGCCGAGACACGATAGAAGCGGACCATCGGCAGGTAACAGACGCTCATCAGCAGCCACGCCGCCGCGCCGAGTCCCATGATGACCGGCTCGCGCGTCAACAGCAGCAGTGGCGGCGCCAGATAGGTGACGAACAGTCCGCAGAGCGTCGCGGCGAGCACCAGGTAAGAGTGCCCGAGCTGGTTGAAGGCGGTGCGCGAGATCATGGCCCCGATCTGCGCAAACGAGCCATACACCCGCAGGCTGCGCGTTCGTCGCGCCAGGCCCAGCCAGATGCGGCCACCGCTCGATTTGACGGCCCGCGCCAGCGCGCAGTCATCGATGATGCAGCCGCGGATTACGGCAAGACCTCCGGCGTGAGCGAGCGCCGCCGGCCGTATCAGCATGCAGCCGCCCGCGGCGCCGGCGGCGGAAACGCGGGGCGATGCAATCCATGCCGGCGGATAGAGCTTGAGAAAGAAGAAGACGAAGGCCGGGATCAGGCAGCGCTCCGCGAAGGTCACGGTCGAGAGCCGCACCATGAGCGAGACCAGGTCCAGGTGCTCCGCCTGGGCTCTATCGGCGAGGCCCGCAACCTCGCCGGGTACGTACTCGATGTCGGCGTCCGTAAGCAGCAGGAAGTCCGGATCGTGGCCAGCCGCTGCAGCAACGCCCTGCGACAGAGCCCAGAGCTTGCCCGTCCAGCCCGGCGCGGGGGCTGTGCCCTGAACCAGCGTCAACCGCTCGCCCGCACCCGCGGCCCGCGCCGCCCTCCTTGCCTCTTCGGCGGTCCCATCCGTGCTGCCGTCGTCGACGACGATCACGTGGAGCGGCGGCTTCAGCGCCTGCGCCAGTAATGAGCTCACGGCTGCGCCGATGCCTTCGGCCTCATTGCGTGCGGGTACGACCGCGATTATGCGTCTTTCGGACGCGACGGCCGAATTTGTTGCCAATGGTGGGTGCGATGGCAGGGCGCGCGAGACGCGCCAAAACCCGCCGCGCGCGAGCAGAAGGTACAGCCAGATCGCAACCGGCACCGCCGCAGCGGCATGCGCGAAGATCACGGCATCAACCGACACCTGAGGCCTGACCCTGCACGAGCGTGCGAGGGGGCACGCGGGGCCGATATACTCGGCGGACTAGTTTCGCCATGCGGGCTTCCTTCATTGCAGTGAGGCCACGACCCCATTGCCGCGGGTAATAGCGTTCTGATTGTCTCGAGATACACGAGCGGGCCGGCGTTCTTGAAGCATAGCCCAAGCCGCCTCACGCGTGCAGCGCTGGGGCTGATCGCGTCGGCTCCGCTTTGCCTGGCGTCCGCCGCCGTGCCAGCGGGCACCGCCGGCCCTCCGGCGGCGACACCGCCCACTCCGGCGCCACAGGTCGCCGGTCCCATCCCGGCGCCGAAGCCGAAGCCGAAAAAGAAGCCGCAGCAGAAGATCAACTGGCTGAACCCCACCACCTGGCCCGTGCTGCCGGTTCCGCTGACCGCTGTCGACCCTAACAGCGGCCTCACCCTCGGCATGATCCCGACCATGCTGGTGACCAATTCCAGCAACCAGATCACCGACATCATCGCGCCCGACATCCTGCACAACCCGTACTTCGGCTGGGGCGCGGACGGCCGCATACTCGCCTTTCCGTCGGAGAACACGCAATGGTCCATTGTCGGCGGCGCCCAGCAGCGCGTCGAGAGCTCGCTCGATCTCCAGTACGAGACCGGCCTGCTGCGCGAGTCTCCCTTCTCGCTGTCGGTCGAGAGCCTCTACGACCGCAGCGGCACGCCGCGCTTCTACGGCATCGGCAACAACTCGGTCCAGATCAATCAGACCGTCTACATCGATCAGCAGATCGGCGCCTACGCGACGCTCGGCTGGAACATCACCCACGCCTGGCAGCTCGCGTACACCTTCACCGTGAAGAAGGTCAAGGTGCTCGGCACGACCCTCCCGGGCATTCCGCCGATCACGTCCCGGTTCGGGGGAACGCTCGGCATCGGCACCACGCACGAGCTGTTGAACCGCATCGCGCTCGTCTATGACACGCGTAATGACATCATCATTCCGACCAGCGGCATGGAGGTCGTCGCCTACGGGGGCGCCGCGAGCCGCAACGTCGACGTCGACGACTCGCTCTTCACCGAGGCGGGTGGCGACGGTAAGTTCTACTGGTCGCCGTACCAGTCGCTCGTGGTGGCAACCCACGTGGACCTGCGGTACGAGCCGAGCACGCATCACGTGCCATTCTGGGCGCTGAGCAGCCTGGGCGGAGATCAGAGCGAGATCGGCGGCTCACAGACCTTGCGGGGTTATGGCACGTCGCGCTTCTACGACCGCAACTCCTTCTCTGCCAACCTCGAGCTGCGCCAGAACGTGGTCTCAATGGACGCGTTCTCGACGCACATCGACATCCAGGTCGCCCCGTTCTTCGACACCGGGCGGGTCTTCCAGACCGCCGGCACGTTTCCGATCACGCACCTGCACAACGTGATGGGGGTCGGATTTCGCGGGATCGCACCGCCTTCCGTGGTCGGCTACGTTGACATCGGCAAGGGCCACGAGGGCCTTGCCGTCTTCACCGGCATCGGATATCCGTTTTAGCTCAGGTAACCGTTTTCCTTGAACCAGCTCAGGGCATCCGCAAACGCCTCCGACGGGGGTCGCCAGCGATAGCCGAGCTCGCGCTCTGCCTTGGCGCTGGAGAAGAACATCCGCTTGCGCGCCATCCTCACGCCTTCGACCGTGACGCGTGTCGGGCGGCCTGTCAGCCTGGCATATAACTCCGACACGTACGCCACGGGAAGTACCGCGGCATGCGGCAACCGGATGCGCGGCGGGCTGCGGCCGACGAGCTGCGCAATGCTCGTCAGGATCTCGCGCAAGGTCATGTCCTGTCCGCCCAAAATGTAGCGCTCACCGACACGCCCGCGGTGGAATGCCAGCAGGTGGCCTGCGGCGACGTCATCGACGTGTACGATGTTGAGTCCGGTGTCGACGTAAGCGGGCGTACGGCCGCGGGCGGCATCGAGCACGATCTGACCCGTGGGAGTCGGCTTGACGTCACCCGGCCCGATCGGCGTCGAGGGGTTCACGATCACGACCGGGACGCCGCGCGCCGCGGCCTCCCGCGCCCGTTCCTCGGCCAGGAACTTGGAGCGCTTGTAGTGGCCGATCATGTCGGCGAGCCCCACGGGAGCATCCTCGGTGCCGGCGCCGCCAACGGCAGGCAGTCCGACCGTTGCAACGCTGCTCGTGTACACGATGCGCCCCACGCCAGCGGCCCGCGCCGCCTCGAGAAGGTGGCCGGTGCCTTCCACGTTGGTGCGATACAGCTCCTGCGGGCGCGACGCCCACAGCCTGTAATCGGCGGCGACATGGAAAACCGCCTGGCATCCTGCGAGCGCCCGCTCGAGCGAAGCCGGGGCCGTGAGGTCGCCCACGACCTGCTCGGCGGCGAGTTTTGCGACGTTGCGGCGATCCGACCCGCCGCGCACCAGGGCGCGGACCTGCCAGCCCTCGGCCAGGAGCGCGCGAGCCACCGCGGCGCCGACGAATCCGGTCGCGCCGGTTACCAACGCTCTCATGGGATTCGCGCCGGACCGCCAACGAGCGCGCTCCGCGAGAGGGATCCGGGAGTGACCACGGTCGTGAGGATACGCATTGCGATGCGGTACCGCGCCGAGAGCCGGATCAGGCCGCCGACATCGCCTGGGGCTCGCAGCAGCGCCGCGAGCAACCGCCCGAGACGCAGTTGGCCGCCGCCACTCGCGGCGATCACCGCCGCCGGCAGCTGATCGGAGGCGGTATCGACGATGACCCGCAGGGCGATGAAGGGCAACCCGGCCTGCCTCGCGACCTGCGCGATGGCCGCGCTCTCCATGTCGACCGCTGCGGCGCGCGATTCACGCCAGGCCGCGGCCTTGGCCTCGGGAGTGGCGACCGGCCGGTCGCTGGTGAGGAGCTTGCCCCCGCAAGCGACACACGAGGCAGGCAGTGCCGCGCGCACCCGTTCACGCCACTCCGAGGTCGTAGCCGACACGGCGGCACCGTTGGGTGCCACGACCTCCTCGGGCAGCAGCACGGCGCCGCAGATCAGCGCCGGGTCGAGACCGCCCGCCATCCCGAAGCTCGCAAGGCCGATGGCGCCCCCGAGCACGAGTCGGCGCGCCGCCGCGGCCGCGGCACCCTCGCCAATGCCGCTCACCGCCAACAAGGCGCGATCGGCAAGCTCGCGGAGCTCGGCGCCATGACGAGCCGCCGGCCCGAGAGTGCGCGCCTCGGCCGCGAGCGCCGAGACGATGCCGATCGGCTTCAAGGGGGATAGGACTCGCTACGGCGGCGATAGGCGGCAAGCGCCCAGAGCGGAAAGAAGGCGCAGTAGCCGTGATACTTGAGATAGAACACCCGCGGGAAGCCGGGCGAGGTGAAGGTCGGATGCGACCACAGCCCCGAGCTCTCCTGGGTGCGTAGCAAATGATCGATGCCGCGCTTCACCACGGGTGAATCGCCCTCGCCGGCGGCGATGAGCCCAAGCACCGCCCACGCCGTCTGATACGGCGTGCTGGGAAAAGCAACATCGGAGTAGGTGTCGAGATCGTAACTGGCATTACCCTCGCCCCAACCACCGTCCGGATTCTGACGCGACAGTAACCAGGCGACGGCGCGGCGCACCGCGGGATCGTCGGCAGGGACGGCGGCGAGCTCCAGGGCCACGAGCACCGACCAGGTGCCATAGATGTAGTTGCTGCCCCAGCGGCCGAACCAGGAACCGTCAACCTCCTGTTCCCGCCGCAAGTACGCGATGGCGCGGTCGAGGGCGGCGCGGTCCTGCGGCCGGGAGACCCGCGACAGCACCGCCACGACGCGCGCCGTGACATCGCTCGTCGGCGGGTCGAGCAGCGCACCGTGATCGGCAAAAGGAATGTAGTTGAGGTTGTAATGCGTGTTGTCGGCGTCGAACGCGGCAAATCCCCCGTTCTCGCTTTGCATCCCGACCAACCAGTCGAGCGCGCGCTCGATCGCGACCGTGTAGCGCTCAGGCAGCCGCGCCTGATGCATGGCCCAGGCGACCACGGCGGTATCGTCGAGATCGGGATAGTGCGCATTGCCGAACTGAAACGCCCAGCCGCCGCCCGGCACCCGCGGCCGGCGCGCGCGCCAGTCGCCCACATCCTCCAGCACCTGCCGCGGCCGCAGCCAATCGAGCCCGCGCACCGCGGAGCGTGTCGCCAGGCTGTCGCCGGCCTCCTGCATCGCGAGTGCCGCCAGGGCGGTATCCCACACGGGCGAGACGCAGGGCTGGCAGTAAGCACGATCACCCTGGTCGACCAGCAGCTTCTCGATGCCACGCTTGGCGGTGACCCGGCGCGGATCATCGGCCGGATAGCCCAGCAGCACCATCATCTCGAGCGCATTCACCATGGCGGGGAAGATCGCGCCGAGTCCATCCTCGCCGTTCAGGCGCTCGAGCACCCAGGCCTCGGCACGCCGCAGGGCTGCGCGGCGCATCGCGCCCGGGATGAGCGGATCGATACACCGGGCCAGTCGGTCGATGGCAAAGAAGGTGCGGGCGAGGAGTCTTCCCTTCCGAGGCAACCGGAAGTAGTGATGCTCTTCCTCGGGCGGCTTCGTGAAAAGCTCGCGCACATCGACACCGCGCGGGTTGCGCGCGGTGGGCTTGACGGTGCAGAGCACGAACAGCGGCACCATCACCGTCCGCGACCAGTAGGAAACCTTGTCGATGTGAAATGGAAACCACTTCGGCATCAACATGATCTCGACGGGGATGTAAGGCACCGCCCGCCAGGGGACCTGCCCGAACAGCGCAAGCGCGATCCGTGTGAAGACGTTGACGTGCGCGGCGCCGCCGCGCGCCAGGATCGCCTCGCGAGCCCGTAACATGTGCGGCGCGTCCGGATCGTCACCTGCCAACTTGAGCGCGTAGTAGGCCTTGACGGTGCAGCTCAGATCGAGCTCACCTCCGTGGTAGAGCGGCCAGCCGCCGTGGGCGGCCTGGCGCTCGCGCAGATAGACCGCGAGCTTGCGCTCGAGCTCCGGCTCGATCTCATCCAGATAGTGCATCATCAGGATGTATTCGGACGGAATGGTGCAGTCGGCCTCGAGCTCGAAGAGCCAGTGCCCGTCACGCTCCTGCTGACCGATCAGTGCATCGCGCGCCGCGGCGATCGCCTGACCGAGGGGACCGTGCGATCGCGGCGCGCGCGCGCGCGCCACCTCCGCGGCGGCGAGAGTCCCTGCGAACTCACGTGGGGCTGCCCCCGCCTGTGCGCCGGGAGTCACGGCAGCGAGCCTCCGAGCCGCTGGGAGGCACCGAGCTCATCCGCGCCCACGGCGGCGGAGCGCACGGCGGCAGGTCTCATCGGTACCGGCGCGTCCCCGAGCGGCAGGCCTCTTGCGGCGCGCTCGAAAAGCTGTCGCAGCACGCGGTCGTTGCGTACCGAGAGCGTGCTCAGGGTCCGGGTCATCATCACCGCCGATCGTGAGACTTTCACCTGCGTTCCGGCCGTGAAGCCTGGGGTCGTCTGGATCTTGCGCAAGGTCAGCGCCGCGAGGCCGAGCGCCCACAGGCAGAACAGCCGGATTCCCGCCTCCTCGCCCGGAATGAGCAGCGTGAAGGTGAGCGCGTTGCGAAGGTGCCGGTGCGCGACTCCGATGAGCTCCAGCACGCCCGCGTGAAAGCACGCGTCGCTGCGCTCCGGCGAGAGCTGCGCCAGGTCCACTCCGTAGCGGCTGAAGACTTCCTGCGGCAGCCAGCACGCGCCGCGGCTGCGGTCCTCCCAGACGTCCTTCAGGATGTTGGTCATCTGCAGACCTTGCCCGAACGAGGGTGCAAGCTCGTAGAGCTCGGCGTAGCGGCGCATGATTTCCGGAGAGTAGGCGCAGAACAGCTCCGTCAGCGTCTCGCCGACGATTCCCGCCACATAGTAACAGTAGGAATCCATGTCGGTCGCGCGGGCGAGCCCCTTGAGGCTGGCGGTGCGCTGGAACTGATGCATGCCGCGGCTCATCACCTCGATGCAGCGGCGGATCGCGGCGCGCTGCCGCTCGTCGAACCGGCTAACCACCCGAATGACCCGCTCCATGTTGGCGAGCAGATCGCGCTCCGCAGCCAGCGTGCGGTCGGACAGTCGGGGCACCACATCGCGCGCGAGCCGCGCCGCATTCTCCGTGCCTTTCACGACGGCGGTGAAGCGCTCGAGAAAGATGTAGGTGTCGGTAGCCGACAGCGACGGCTCGTCCTCTATCGTGTCGGCGATGCGGCACAGAAGGTACGCGCTCGTCACCGCGGTACGAAGCGCCGCGGGAAGCTGCGGGATCGTCAGCGCGAAAGTGCGCGAGACGTGCGGCAGGATCTCGTCCTGATAAGCCTCGTCGGACATGCCGGAATCGGGTTCCACGGCGTCTGGCCTCCGGTCAATTGCGCCTGGCCAGCAGCCAGTCCGTCACGCCACGCAGTGCATCGCCGCGGGACCCGAAGGGCGCGAGGGATTCCATCGCCTGCGCGTGTAAGCGTCTAACCTGCTCCTGGGATGCGCTCACACCGACGATAGCGGGGTACGTCGGCTTGCCGCGCTCGCGGTCGGCGCCCGCCGCCTTGCCGAGCGTCGCGGTATCCGATAGCACATCGAGCAGGTCGTCCTGGATCTGGAACGCGAGCCCGATCGGAGCCGCGAATCCCGCGAGCGCCTGCTCCAGCCGCGGCTCGAGCGCGGGCGCGCACGCTGCGCCCATCATCACACTCGCTCGAATCAGAGCACCGGTCTTCAGGGAATGCATCTCCTCGACCTGACCGATGGCGAGCTTGCGTCCCGCGGCCTCGAGATCGATCGCCTGACCGCCCGCCATGCCGAGACTGCCGATCGCGCGCGCGAGCAGCGTCACCAGGCGCACCCGGATAGCCGGGTCCGCGGGTAGAGCAGAGTCGCTGGCGAGAAGCTCGAACGCAAGGGATTGAAGTGCGTCGCCAACGAGTAGCGCGGTCGCCTCGTCGTACGCCTTATGGCACGTCGGTCGGCCGCGGCGCAGATCGTCGTCATCCATCGAGGGCAGATCATCGTGCACCAGTGAATAGACATGGACCAATTCCAGGGCGCACGCAGCCGCCTCCACCTGTTCCTCCTCGAGCCCGAGCGCGCGAGCCGTGGCCAGGAGCAGGATTGGACGTACGCGCTTGCCTCCACCGAGCACACTGTACCGCATGGCGGCGTGCAGCCGCTCCGGCGTTTGATCGGCGCGCGGCAGTCGCGTGGCGAGCGCCCCCTCCATCCGTGCGCGCCAAGCCTCGAGCTGACCGGCGAACGAATCAGGCACGGCTTGCACGCCGGCTTTCCTCCTGCCGATTCGCGCGCTTGATGGCGGCGACCGGGATCGTCGCCACGGGCGGCGGCGGCTGATCGTCGTAGAGGAACGGCAGCTCTGGTGCCATCGGGCCCTCGATCCGCGGGCCGCGCAGCAGCACTTTCAGCGCCTTCAGCGGATGGGCGAACGTGTCATCCACGGCCGTGCCCTCGAAGCCGCAGTGCGCCATGCAATTATCGCACTTGCGGTTACGGCCGACGCCGTAGCGCTCCCAATCGGTCTCCTCCATGAGGGAGCGGTATGACGGCGCATAGCCCTCGTCCGTGAGCAGGTAGCAGGGCCGCTGCCAACCGAAGATGTTGTAGGTCGGATTGCTCCAGGGGGTGCACTGATAGGTCTGGTTGCCGGCCAGGAAATCGAGGAAGAGGGATGACTGGTTGAACGGCCAGCGCGCGCCGCGCGCGCGGCCGAGCTTGAAGATGTCCCGGAAGAGCTGCTTGCTGGCGCTGCGCCCGAGGAATACGTCCTGCCGCGGCGCGTGCTGATAGCTGTACCCGGGGGAGACGGTGATCCCCTCCACCCCGAGCGCCTGCGCCATGTCGAAGAAATCGGCGACTTCCTCCGGCTTCTCGTTCTGGAAGAGCGTGCAGTTGACGGTGCAGCGGAAGCCCCTGGAGCGCGCGAGCTTGATGGCCGCGACCGCCTTGTCGAACACCCCTTCCTGACACACCGACTCGTCGTGCCGCTCGCGGTTGCCGTCGAGGTGCACCGAGAAGGTGAGATAGGGCGACGGCTGATAGTCGTCGATGTGCTTGGCGAGCAGGATGGCGTTGGTGCACAGATAGACGAAGCGCTTGCGCGCGACGATCCCGGCTACGATCTGCGGCATCTCCTTGTGGATGAGCGGCTCGCCTCCGGGAATCGAGACCATCGGCGCGCCGCACTCATCGACGGCGCGCAAGGCGTCCTCCAGCGAGACTCTCTTCTGCAGGATCTCCTTCGGATAATCGATCTTGCCGCAGCCGGCGCAGGCGAGATTGCATTGGAAAAGAGGCTCGAGCATGAGCACCAGCGGATAGCGCTTCGCGCCGCCGAGCTTCTTGCCGAGGAGGTAACGCGCTACGCGATACTTTTGAATCAGTGGAATACCCAAAATCAGCTCCTGTAATGGTGCCGGCCGCGGACGCGGCTGACATCCAGCCTCGCCCGCGAGGCCGGACTCAGCTCAAGATCCCGCGCCCTGCGACTGTAACGCATCAAGCGCCGGACGGTGATACAGCCAAATCCGCTCCCACTCCATGGCGAACCAGGGAGTGAAGCCGTCCGCGCCCTCGTGCCGCATCTCCCGTGCCAGCGTGTCCGCACTTACCCAACGCCAGTCCGCGATCTCGTGGTGATCGACGCTCACCTGGCCGGTACTCCGGCCGATGAACACCGAGCACACCTCATGCTCCGCTCCGACATCGTCGAACTGCGCGTGATACTGGAACTTGAACAGAAATTGCAACGCGCAGGCCAATCCGAGCTCCTCGTGCAGGCGCCGGTGGATGGCCGACTCCATAGTCTCGGCCTGACGCGGATGACTGCAACAACTGTTCGACCAGTAGTGCGGCCACAAACGCTTGGCCGCCGAGCGGCGCTGCAGCAGCAGCTCGCCGCGGTCGTTGAAGATGAGCAGCGAGAAAGCACGATGCAGCACCCCTTGTCCTTCATGGCAACGCTCCTTACTGAGAAAGCCCACCTCCCGGTCTGCCTCGTCCACCAGGATGAGCGACTCGGCCGCGGCCGAGCCGTCGCTGCCAGGCCACACTCGGGCCTCGGCATCGCCGGAGCCCGTCACGTGGCCCCCCCAGGGGAGGAAGCAAACGTGTACCATGTGCCGAACTCATGGACTTGGAACCATCCGACTTCGTCGCTCATTGCAATCCGCGGGTTAGGCATTCCTTCGCCCATGATAACCGGCTCCACGGTCGCTGTAACTGCCCAGGCAGTCATGAAGTCGCTCGGCACCCTGCTGACCGCGGCCGCGTTCGGCTATGCGGTCACCGCCTGGGCGGCGGTGCGACTTCGGCGCAACAGCGGCGCGCGGCGGTGGCGCGGCAGCGGCGCCGCATCTGCGCAGCGACAGCTTCCGGTGACGGTCCTGAAGCCCCTCTGCGGCGCCGAGCCTGGCCTTGACCGTTCACTGCGCTCCTTTTGCGAGCAGGAATACGCCGGCGGCGTGCAGATCGTCTTCGGGATTCAGCATGCCGCCGACCCGGCCCTCACCGTGCTCGAGGGGTTGAAGCGCGATTATCCGCGCCTCAATGTCACCGTGGTCGTCGATCCGACGCGCCATGGTGCGAGCGCCAAGGTCAGCAACCTCATCAACATGATGCGTGCCGCAAGACATGACTGGCTGGTACTGGCCGATAGCGATGTCCGGGTGCCGCCCGGATACCTCGCAGCGGTCGCCGCACCGCTCGCAGACCCGGCGGTTGGCATCGTCACCTGCCCCTATCATGGGGTGCCTCGTCCTGGCCTGTGGTCGCTCCTTGGGACACTGTTCGTGAACGATTGGTTCATTCCCTCGGTGCGCGTGGCGGCGCTCTTCGGCTCGCGCGCCTTCGCCTTCGGCGCCACGATCGCCCTGCGGCGCGACGCGCTCGACGCGATCGGCGGCTTTGGCGCAATCGCCGACCAGCTGGCGGACGATTACCGTCTCGGAGAAATGACCCGCCAGCGCGGTCAACGGACGGTGTTGTCGCACGTTATGGTCGATACCTCCGTCGATGAGCGCACGTTCCGCCACCTAGTGCAGCACGGACTGCGGTGGCTGCGTACCATCCGGGTAGTACGTCCGGGCGGGTACGCTCTTTCTGCGGTCACTTTCAGCTTGCCAGTAGCCGTCATCGGCTGCGCGCTCGCCGGCGGGACCCCTTTGACGCTCTCGTTGCTAGCCGCGACGGTGGTGCTGCGCCTGATGTTGCATTTGGCCGCGCAGGCGCCAGCGCGGACCTGGTCCCGGCTCTGGGCCATCCCGCTCGCCGATGCGCTGGGCTTCGCGCTCTGGTGCGGCGCCTTCCTGACGCGTGAGGTGCAGTGGCGGCAGGGCCGTTACCGCGTAGCGCGTGACGGCTCGGTGCAGCCGATTTCCTGAGGATTCGAGTCATGATGAAAACGCTCTTTCTGCATCCCCCTTCATTCGACGGCTTCGATGGCGGCGCCGGCTCTCGCTATCAGGCCAAACGCGAGATCCGCTCCTTCTGGTACCCGACCTGGCTGGCACAGCCCGCAGCGCTGGTGCCGGGCAGCCGGCTGCTAGATGCGCCCGCGGACGGCACCCCGATGTCGCAGGTCCTATCGCTCGCGAAGCAATACGACCTCGTCATCATGCATACCAGCTCGCCCTCCTTCCCGACCGATGCCAAGGTCGCGGAGCTGCTGAAGGAGGAAAACCCGCACCTGAAAGTCGGTATGGTCGGCGCCAAGGTCGCCGTCGATCCGGCGGGGTCCCTCGGCGCCTCATCCGCCATCGACTTCGTGGCCCGCGAGGAATTCGACTACACCTGTAAGGAAGTAGCCGAAGGACGTGATCTCGCCACCATTCCCGGACTCTCTTTCCGCCGGCCGGACGGCACGATCGAGCACAATCCGGAACGGCCGATGATCGAGAACATGGACGAGCTGCCGTGGGTGACGCCGGTGTACCAGCGCGATCTCACCATAGAGAACTACTTCATCGGCTATCTGCAACACCCGTACGTGTCCTTTTACACGGGACGTGGCTGCCGCTCGAAGTGCACTTTCTGCCTATGGCCCCAGACCGTCGGCGGCCACCGCTACCGCGTGCGCAGCGCCGCGAGCGTCATCGAGGAAGTGCGCTGGATCAAGGAGAACATGCCGCAGGTGAAGGAGATCTTCTTCGACGACGACACCTTCACCGACTTCCGTCCCCGCGCGGAGGAGATTGCCCGCGGCCTCGGCAAGCTCGGCGTCACCTGGTCCTGCAACGCCAAGGCCAATGTGCCTTATGACACTCTCAAGGTGATGAAGGACAACGGCCTGCGGCTGCTGCTCGTCGGCTACGAATCCGGCAACGACCAGATCCTGCACAACATCAGGAAAGGGCTGCGGACCGACATCGCGCGGCGTTTCACCAGCGATTGCCGCAAGCTCGGGGTCACCATCCACGGCACTTTCATCCTGGGCCTCCCCGGCGAGACGGCCGCGACCATCGCCGAGACCATTCAGTTCGCGGTCGACATCAACCCGCACACCATCCAGGTGTCGCTCGCCGCCCCATACCCCGGCACCCAGCTCTACCGCGAGGCGGTCGAGAACGGCTGGATCACCGCCCACGACAACCTGAATCTGGTGAACGACCGCGGCGTGCAGCTTTCGCCCATCAGCTATCCGCACCTGCCGGCGAAGGAGATCTACCACGCGGTGGAAACCTTCTACAAGAAGTTCTACTTCCGGCCACGGAAGATCGCTGAGCTCACCGGCGAGATGCTGCGCAGCTGGGAGATGACCAAGCGGCGACTGCGCGAGGGCGTGGAATTCTTCCGTTTCCTGCACGCGCACGAGGCCTGACAGGGTCTCGGATCGGCTCGTTGAAGTTCCTAATCGTCACCGCGGACGACTTCGGGCTACACGTAGCGGTGAATCGTGCGGTGGAGCAGGCAGCCCGAGAGGGCGTGCTTACTGCAGCCAGCCTGATGGTTGGGGCACCGGCAGCATCGGATGCCGTCCAGCGCGCACGAGACCTACCGGGTCTCGCTGTCGGCCTGCATCTTGTGTTGGCGGACGGATGGTCGGTCTTGCCGCGGCGCAGCATCCCGGCGCTTGTCGACGCTCAGGGCCGATTCGGCAACAACATGGTGCGCGACGGCGTGCGCTTCTTCGCGCTGCCGACCGTACGTCGCCAGCTCGAGGCGGAGGTCCGCGCCCAGTTCCAGGCCTTCGCCGATACCGGATTGCCGCTCGATCACGTCAACGCCCACAAGCACTTTCACCTTCATCCGACGCTGCTCGAAATGCTGCTGCGGATTGGAGGCGAGTTCGGCCTGCCGGCCGTGAGGCTGCCGCGCGAGCCGGCTTGGGTGGCACGCCGCGCCACCGGATCGATCGCCGGGCCCGCCGTCGCCGGGCTCCTTTCGCCGTGGTTGGCGATCATGCGGCGGCGGCTGCGGACGGCGCGCATCACGCACAACGACTACGTCTTTGGCATGTCGAGCAGCGGCTCGATGGATGAGGCGCGGCTGCTCGAGATCCTGGCGAGGCTTCCCGAGGGCGTGACGGAGATCTATCTGCATCCGGCGGTCGAGTCCGGCGCCGCGATCGCGCCGAGCATGAGCGGCTATCGCCACACGGATGAGCTCGCCGCGCTCTTGAGCCCGAATGTGCGCGCGGCTGTCACGGCCTGCGGCGCGGCGACCGGAAGCTTCAGGAGGTTGGCAACCACACTGGCCCGGCAGCAGCGCGCTGCATGAGAGTCGCCGTCCGCGTCGCCCTCGTCGCCGGCATCGCAGTCCTGATCGCACTGATCATGCGCGAGGGCAGTGCCATCCTCGTTCCGCTCGCCCGGGCCGGGCGGGTGTTGCTGTGGCTCGTGCCGCTGCACGCGCTACCCGTCTTCCTCGACGTGCTCATCGGTCTCGCGGCGAGCCTGCCGCTCGTCGTGCTGCTGGCAGTGCTGCTGCGCTACGGCTCGGTGTTCGAGCGGATGGAGCGGCTTGCGGGACTCGGCGTGCAGGAAGCGAGTCTGATCGGCTTCGGGGCTCTGCTTGGCGTCAATGCCGAGCTCGCCTTGGCGCTGTCACTGGCCAAGCGGATGCGGGAGATCCTCTTCGGCGTGCCCGCCCTGCTTTCCTGGTACTGGGTGGAAGGAATACGGGAGCTGCAACATGTCCGTGGTTCCGGCAGGCTTTGAGACCGAGAGTCTCGCGGTAGGGTCGGCCGAGCACCGGCGGCTTCTCGGCCAGTTCTTTCTCGATACGCACCTCGAATACGTGCCCGAGCAGCTGCGGTGGCCAGCGCTCACGGACGAGGAGCTGCTGCGGCTGCGCAGCCTGCCCTTCTGGCAGGAGGCGGTGTCGACGGAGAACGTGACTTCCAACACGGTGACCGCCGCCGCGGCGCTCGAGACCGACCCGCTGGTGCGCAAGGCCATCGAGCTGCAGGGCTTCGAGGAGATGCGCCATGCGCGACTGCTGGTGGCACTCACTCGCCACTACCGCATCCCGGTCGAGTCGCCGCCGCGCTTCACGCGGCACTCGCTCGAATACGCTTTCCTCCGCGCCGGCTTCGGCGAGTGCTTCGACTCATTCTTCGCCTTCGGCCTGTTCGCCGTCGCGCGCGAGTCCGGTTTCTTCCCGCCGACGCTGTGGCAAGTGTTCGAGCCGGTGATGCAGGAGGAGGCGCGCCACATCCTCTTCTTCGTCAACTGGGTGCAGTACCGGCGCGCGCAGCTTCCCTGGTGGCGCCGTCCGGCCTTTCGCCTGCGCTGCGCCCGCGCCATCCTCGCACAGGTGGCCTCACGGGTGCGGACGGCGCGCAGCATGGGCAAGCCACAATCGGACGGCTCGAGCTCGAGTGAGAATTTCACGCTCACCGGGCACCAGCAGGTGGGCGCGGGGGTGACGCTCCATCGGCTGCTCGGCCTCTGCGTGGCCGAAAACGAGCGGCGGATGGCGGAGTACGACTCGCGCCTCAGGCGCCCACGCCTCGCGCCGGGCATCGCCCGCGTCCTCTTCCGGCTGCTTCCCGCCAGCGTCTAGTTGAGGGTCACTGCGCGTCGAACGGATGACGCAGGACGATCGTCTGCTCGCGGTCGGGGCCGGTGGAGATGACATCGACCGGCACTTCGACCAGTGCCTGCAGACGCTCGAGGTACTTGCGCGCGTTCAGCGGCAGGGCCGCGTAGTCGGTGATACCGACAGTCGACTCTGCCCAACCGGGCAGTTCCTCGTACACAGGCTCGAGGGCGGCATAGCCCTCGATGCTGAGCGGCGGCTCCGCCACGACCTCACCGGCAACACGATAGCCGACGGCTACCCTGATCGTGTCGAGACCGTCGAGGACGTCCAGCTTGGTGATGCAGAGACCGGAGACGCTCGAGTGGACGATCGAGCGCCTCAGCGCCACGGAGTCGAACCAGCCGCAGCGCCGCCGCCGGCCCGTGACCGAGCCGAACTCATGCCCCACGCGCGACAGATGCTCGCCATAGCCGTCGAAGAGCTCGGTCGGAAACGGACCCGCGCCGACCCGCGTCGTGTAGGCCTTGACGATCCCGAGCACGTAATCGAAGACACGCGGTCCCAGACCCGTTCCGGTGCCCGCGAAGCTAGCGGTGGTGTTGGATGAGGTCACGAAGGGGTACGTGCCGAGATCCACGTCCAGCATCGCGCCCTGCGCGCCCTCGAAGAGAACATTGGCGCCGGAGCGACGCAGGGCATGCAAAGCGAGCGTCACGTCGGTGACGAGTGGCGCCATCGTCTCGCTGAGGGCCAGCAGCTCATCGAGCGTCTTCTGGAAGTCCACCGTCGGCTGGCGGAAATAGCGCTGCAGCACGAAATTGTGGAAGTCCAGCACCTCACCCAACTTGGCGGCGAAGCGGTCGCGCTGGAACAGATCCGCCACGCGCACCGCACGTCGCGCCACCTTGTCCTCGTAGGCCGGCCCGATGCCGCGGCCGGTGGTACCGATGGCGTTGGTTCCGCGAGCCTGCTCGCGCGCCTTGTCCAGGAGAATGTGAGACGGCAGGATGAGCGGACAGTACGGTGAGATGCGCAGCCGCTCGAACACCGGCACGCCCTGGTCCATCAGCATGCGGCTCTCCGCAAGGAGAGCCTGCAGCGACAGGACGACGCCGTTGCCGATGAAGCAACGCGCATCCGTGCGCAGAATGCCGGAGGGAATCAGGGAAAGGATGGTCTTGCGGCCGCCGATGACCAGCGTATGCCCGGCGTTGTGCCCACCCTGAAAACGCGCCACTGCCGCCGCGCGCTCCATCAGCAGATCGACGACTTTGCCTTTGCCCTCATCGCCCCACTGGGTGCCGATGACGACCACGAATTTACCCAAGAAATCTGCTCCGCAACGCCTTCTAGGCCGTCCCGGATTCTAGGTATGCCTCCTGAGAGGCACAAGGATTATCAGCCTTTGGCGCCTCGAGCACCTGCACTCCGGCCGTGCGCTCCAGGGCGCGGATCTCGACCTCGGGCAGCTCCACGGTGAGCTCGATGGAGCCGTCCTGTGTCGTGTGCTCTTCGCGGACGGACTTGGCGGCGTAGAGCCGGGAGCGCAGCGCGCCCGCGGCCGCGGGCAGACGCACCCGCACCGCGCGCGCGAACCGCGACAGCCGCTGCGCGATGGCGCCGGTCAGCAGCTCGAGCCCGAGCCGCTGCTGCGCGGAAATCCACACCGCGCAAGGCACGGCGGCCTCGTCGCGCTCGATGGCCGCTGGGCGCTCCAGGCGGTCGATCTTGTTGTAGACGATGATCTGCGGAATGGAGTCGGCGCCGATCTCCGCCAGCACTTCGTTCACCTGCGCGATGTGCTCATCCCGCCGTGGGTCGCTGGCATCGATGACGTGCAGCAGCAGTGTTGCCTCGCGCGCTTCCGTCAGGGTGGATTGGAACGCCGCGACCAACTCATGCGGTAATTCGCGGATGAAGCCGACGGTATCGGCGGCCACGACCGGTGTACCACCCGGCAGCGTAACCCGGCGCACGGTGGGATCGAGCGTTGCGAACAGTTGATCGGCGACGTAGGCGTCGGCTCCCGTCAGCGCCCGAAACAGCGTCGACTTGCCCGCGTTGGTGTAGCCGACCAGTGCCAGCGAGGGCACCGGAATCTCGGCGCGCATCTGCCGCCCGGTCTCGCGTTGCTGTTTGATCTTGGCCAGGCGGCGCGTGAGCACTCGCACGCGCTGCGCGATCAAACGCCGGTCGGACTCGAGCTGTGTCTCGCCGGGTCCACGCATGCCGATGCCGCCCTTCTGGCGCTCGAGGTGACTCCAGCCACGCACCAGGCGGCTGCCGATGTGCTTGAGCTGCGCCAGCTCGACTTCGAGCTTGCCTTCGAAGCTGCGCGCGCGCTGCGCGAAGATGTCGAGGATGAGTCCGTTGCGGTCGAGGACCCTTTTACCCGTGAGCTTCTCGAGATTGCGCTCCTGGCTGGGGGAGAGCGCGTGATCCACCAGAATCACATCCGCTTCACCGGCCTCGGCCGCCTGCTTCAGCTCCTCGGCCTTGCCGCTGCCCACGAAATATCGCGAGTCGGGCCGCTCACGGCGGCCCGTCACGGTGGCGACAGGCTGCGCGCCGGCCGAGACCGCAAGCTGAGAAAACTCCTCGAGATCCTCCGGATCGACCTGGGCGCCAAGACCGATGCGCACCAGCAGCGCGCGCTCACCGGAACGCGGGCGCTCGAACACTCGGCACCTCCGTGCGGTAGCGCATCACTCGATGGTCGGCTCCGCGATCGCAGCGCCCTCCTCCGTGGTCAGGCGCACATTGCGCGCCGGTACGACGGTTGAGATGGCGTGCTTGTAGACCATCTGGCTGACGCTGTTCTTCAACAGCACCACGAATTGGTCGAACGAATCGATCTGACCCTGCAACTTGATGCCGTTGACCAGGTAGATAGATACGGGCACCCGTTCCTTGCGTAGGGCGTTCAGAAAGGGATCTTGGAGCGATTGGCCTTTGGCCATCGGGTTCTCCTTGTTTTCACGGCTTCTAATTGTTCGTGAGCGAGCGAATGGAATGGCAAGCAAGCGAGCTTCCCTGGGACCATCCAGCAAGGTATATACCCCGCGGACGAAAAGGGAGCGACGGATCAATCTTAACATGCGCGCCGAATCAAAGACCAAGCTGTAGCAACTCATGACGCACGTCGCGATTCCACGACAGTTCATCGGTGTCCGGATCGAGCCAGCGGGGGGCCGTCTCGGCGCGCATCCAGGTGAGCTGGCGCTTGGCCACTTGGCGAGTGGCGGCAATCCCCCTCTCGACCGCTTCGGTGAGGCCGTACTCGCCCTCGAGGTGTGCCCAGAGCTGGCGATAGCCGACCGCACGCATCGAGGAATGGCTCGCAGTGAGGTCACCTCTACCGTGAAGCGCGCGCACCTCATCGAGGAAGCCGGCGGCCATCATCGAGTGGAAGCGGCGCGCGAGGCTTTGATGCAACGCCGGCCGGCTGCGAGGGGCGAGCGCCCAGGCTCGCAGCGGCACGGCTGCAAGCGGGCTCACCGTCGCGCGCTGCAGCTCCGACAGCCGCTGCCCGGTCGCGCGGCAGACCTCCAGAGCTCGTTGAATTCTTTGGCTGTCGTTACGGTTGATGCGCGCGGCGGCCGCGGGATCCAGCAGCGCGAGCTCATCGTGCAGAGCCGGCCAGCCTGACCGCGCCGCGCGGTCGTCGATGTCGCGGCGAAGCTCAGCGGACGCCTGTGGCAACGGCGCCAAACCTGTGAGCAGCGCGCGCAGATAGAGCATGGTGCCGCCGACCAATAGAGGGATCCGCCGCCGCGAATGCACGGCCGCGATCACCGCCATCGCATCGGTCACGAACCGTCCCGCGGAGTAGCTCGCCGCCGGATCGCAGATGTCGATGAGATGATGCGGCAGTTGCGCGAGCAACTGCCGGGACGGCTTGGCGGTGCCGATATCGAGGCCGCGATACACCAGCGCGGAATCAACGCTCACGATCTCGACCGGCGCCGCCTGCGCCAGGTGGATGGCCCAGTCGCTCTTGCCGCTACCCGTGGGGCCGGTAAGCAGATACACCGGAAGCTGCAGCGGGGCATCCGAGCCGGCGCCGGCAGGTGAGGACATCAGCGCCCCCGCAGGAAGAGCTGATCGAGCTCCCCGAGGGTGAGCCGCGTCCAGGTTGGGCGGCCGTGATTGCACTGATTGGCGCGATCCGTGGCTTCCATTTGCCGCAGCAGCGCGTCCATCTCCGGCAACGTGAGGCGGCGGTGGGCATGGATCGAGGTGCGGCAGGCCAGCGTCCCGAGGAAGCGGTCTGCGGCTGCATCAAGGTGGTGCATGCCATCCTCGCGCGCGAGATCCTCGATGACGGACTTGACGATGTCAGTTACGCGCTCCTTCGCCAGCAGCGCCGGGATGCGCCGCAACGCAAGCGCGGTCGGGCCGACCGCATCGATCTCGAACCCGGCATGCTCCCAGGACGCCGGATCCTCGAGCACTGCATCGAGCTCGTGCGGCTTCACCGTGACGATGAGCGGCTCGAGGAGGAGCTGTGCTGCCGCCGGGCCGGCACCCCGATCGGCTTTGAGCTTCTCGTAGAGGACGCGCTCGTGAGCCGCGTGCATGTCGACCAGGATGAGGCCCTCATCGCTCTGGGCGAGGATGTAGATGCCGTGCAACTGCGCGAGCGCGACCCCGAGCGGTAAATGGGCCCCCGCCGCAGATGCCGGCTCGCTCACGGACTGCCCCAACATCCAGAGGTCGCGCGCGGGGACGGGAGCCGGCGGTGTGTGGAACGGCAATGCACCGGAAACACGGCCGCGATCGAGCCCGGACGGTCCCGAGCCTGACCAGGTCGGCGCCGCCGGGGCACGCTCGGTAGCGCCGGCGAGCACGGAGTGCGCGCTCGCTGCTGGCGTCGCACCTGCTTCCGGCCGCGTCGCGGCAAGCGCACTCTCGATCGCCCGGAAGATGAACTCGTGGACCTGATGGCTGTCACGGAAGCGCACTTCGAGCTTCGCCGGATGCGCGTTGACATCGACGAGCTGCGGATCGAGCGACAAATGCAGCACATACGCGGCGTGCCTGCCGTGATAGAGCACATCGCGGTAGCCAAGGCGTACCGCGCTTGCGAGCAGCTTGTCGCGCACGCTCCGGCCGTTGACGTACCAGAACTGCTGGTCGGGCTGCGCGCGCGAAGCGGTCGGCAGGCCGATCCAACCTGCGAGCTGCACCGGTCCGGAGGTGTGGTCGACGGCAATGAGGCTCGCGATCAGCTCCTTTCCCAACACCTGGGCAACGCGCTCCTCGCCTGCACGCTCGCGCGTCGGTGCCGGCGCATCGAGCAGAACGCGTTCGCCGCTTCTGAGACGGAACGAGACATCAGGACGGGACAGCGCCAGGCGCTCCAGCAGGCGCGCAATGTGCCCGGTCTCTGTCGCAGCGCTGCGGACGAATTTCCGCCGTGCGGGGATGTTGAAGAAGAGATCACGAACCTCGACGGTAGTGCCGGGCGGATGTGCCGCGGGTCGCACCGCGGTCACGGTGCCGCCGTCGACACCGATCTCCGCGGCCCGGTCCGCGTCAGTTGGATGAGATATGACGCGCAGGCGCGAGACGGACCCGATGGAGGGTAGCGCCTCACCACGAAAACCGAGGGTGGTGATGGCGGCGAGGTCATCGAGAGCCGCGATTTTGCTGGTGGCGTGGCGGCAGATGGCTATGGGTAGCTCGGCGGCGGAGATGCCGCGGCCATCGTCGCGCACGCGCAAGAGGCCTACGCCACCGCGCTCGACGTCGACTTCGATGCGGTGCGCGCCGGCGTCCAGGCTGTTTTCTACCAGCTCCTTGATGACGGACGCGGGGCGTTCGATGACTTCGCCTGCGGCGATCTGGTCGATCAGCTCATTGGGGAGGATGCGGATGGGCATGCTCTAGAGTTTATCGGCTCCGGAGCGCGCCATAAAACGCTCCTCTCGAGCGTTCGGAACGGGCTAATTGCCGGCGACTAGGCCGTCGACGGTCTTGGGCTCTTCGGCGAAGAGGGTGCCGGCGGGGGGGTGCTCGCGGAAGTAGCCGCGGAGGCCGCGGAAGATGGCGGCGGCAATTCTCTCCTGGCCGGAGGGGCTGCGGAGCTTGCGCTCCTCGGCGGGATCGGAGAGGTAGTCCGCCTCGATCAGCATCGAGGGGATGTCGGGCGACTTCAGTACGACGAAGGCCGCCTGCTGCACTTCGGACTTGCGCACGGGCACGGAGCGATCGAGTGACACCAGGACCTGCTGCGCGGCCGTCATGCTGTCGCTGATCGTGGCGGACTGCGACAGGTTGAGCAGAACGGATGCCAGGGTGCTCGACTTGTCGTTGAGCTGCACGCCGCCCTTCAGATCAGCATCGTTCTCGCGCTCGGCCAGCCAGCGGGCGGCCTCGTTCGAGGCGCCGCGCAGGGAGAGAATGTATACCGAGGCGCCCGCGAGCTGACGATCACTCACGGAGTCGGCATGGACGGAGACAAAGAGGTCGGCCTTGGCGCGGCGCGCAATGACCATGCGTCCGCGCAGGGGGATGAAGATGTCACTGTTTCGTGTCAGGACGGCCCGCATACCCCGCTCCTCATCGAGCCGTTGCGCCAATAAGCGCGCGATGGCGAGCGTCACGTTCTTCTCTTCCGTACCGCCAGGGCCGATGGTGCCGGGGTCCTCGCCGCCGTGCCCCGCATCGACCGCCACGATGATGTCGCGCCCGGTATCAGCGGGCGCGTGCAGCGCGCGAATCGCTGTTGGAATGGTGGTGGGCGCCGCGATCATAGCGGCAGTGGCCGGTGCATTGGCGACAGTCAGAATGAGCTGCGGACCCCGCGCCCGCGAGTAGGCCCAGTCAGCGTGCACGCCGCTGGCGGCATGCAGCACCAGCACCAGCCGCAGCGCGCCATGGGCCCGAGGGGCCATGCGGATGCCGGCAATGAGTCCGCGCGCCTCGGGGAGCTCGAGGCCCGGCCTCGGGCGGGTCTGCGGCAGATCGATGACGGCTCGAAACGGATGCGCGAGAGTGAACAATTTCTCGCCGGTGACTCGCGAGATATCGAGCGTGAGGCGGGTCCCACCGTCTGCGTGGGTGAGGTGCACGGCCCTCAAGCGAGCGCCCACTGCTCGGACCGCCGCCGGACTCACCGTCGAGCCGATCCCGAGAAGAAGGATGATACCGAGCCTAAAGACCTTTCTTATCATGAACTTTGCGGCGCTACTTGACCCGTAATCTACGGGGCCGGCCGCAAGTTTTCAACTACTTCGAGCGCGCTCCAGCCAGACGATGCCCGCGGGGCTTCCCGCGAAGACATCCGCCTGATGCGTCTCCGCCCCCGCGGCCAGGTGGATGATCAGATCGGCGGCCGGTAGCAGTCCCGCGGCCCGCTCCGGCCATTCGATCAGCCAGAGGCACCCGGACCGCGCCCACTCCCGCAGACCCAAATGCTCGAGCTCTCCAGGGTCGCGCAGGCGGTAGAGATCGAGGTGGACGAGCGTGAGCGTCCCCGCCTCATGCGCGTTCACCAGCGTGTAGGTGGGGCTTCGCACCGGCGCCGCAATGCCACAGGCGCGCGCGAATCCTCTCGCCAGGGTGGTCTTGCCCGCGCCGAGATCGCCAGTCAGATAAAGGATGGCGGCTTGCTCGAGATCGCGCGGCCGTGCCGCGGCGAGCCGCGCGCCGAGCGCTTCCGTCTCGTCCGCTGTCTTCAGAGATTGACGCAGTTGCGCAGCTCCCGGGCGAGATCGCCAGCGAGGAGCCCCCGCTCGCCCGTGCGCGCCGCCGCATCACCGGCCATGGCATGAACCAGCACGCCCACTCTGGCGGCGAGCCAGATGTCCCGGCACTGCGCCAGGATGCCGGCAATGGTCCCGGTCAGCACGTCGCCCATCCCGGCCGTCGCCATCCCCGGATTGCCTTGCTCACAGAGCGCCGGTATCCGCCCGGGCGCGCCCACGAGCGTGCCCGCGCCTTTGAGCACCACCGTCCCGTGATAGCGCCCGACCAGGCGGTCGAGCGCGGCGAGTCGGTCGTGTTGGATATCGTCGGTATTCGTGCCAAGCAGGCGCGCCGCCTCGCCCGGATGAGGTGTCAGGATCCAATCCGCGCGCGCGGGCACACGGGATTCCGCGATGATGTTCAGGGCATCCGCATCGACCACGAGCGGCTTACCGGAGCCCAGCACCGCTTCGAGCGCGGCGCGCGCCCAGGGCGTGCGCCCGAGCCCCGGACCAATGGCAATGACATCGGCCTTCTCGGCCGGCTCTCTCAGGGTTTCCGCGTCAGTGAGCGGCAGACAGATGAGCTCTGGCCGCCCGGAGGAGATCGCGGGCACGTTATCCGGGGCCACGGCGACGGTGACCAAGCCCGCGCCGACACGCAGACAGGCCTCGCCCGCGAGGCGGACGGCACCCGGCATGGCCACGCCACTGCCCACTATCAACACGCGTCCGAAATCTCCCTTGTGTGAAGACCGCGCCCGACGCGGCAGCGCCTGTTGAATGGCGGATTCCAGGATCCGCTCGATGCGCGGTCGGGGCGCCCCCGCCTCACCCGGGACAATCTCGAGATCGTCGAAGAACACCGTGCCCGCAAATTCGGGTCCATCACCAATGAAGAGGCCCGTCTTCAAACCGACGAAGGTGACGGTGCAATCCGCGCGCACGGTATCACCGAGCGGTACGCCGGTGTCGCTATCGAGGCCGGACGGAACATCCACCGCGAGCACTGGACGACCGGAGCTGTTGATGTCGCGGATGACACGCTCGACCTCGTCGCGCGCGCGTCCGTGGAGCCCGGTACCCAGCAGGGCGTCCACGACCACTTCTCCCTCTCCCAGGCGCTCCCGCGCATACGGTTGGACTTGAACGCCACTGGCGCGCAGGTCGTCGTAGGCCTGACGCGCGTCACCGCGAAGCCCATCGGGCGGGGTCGCGGCAAGCACGCTCACGGTGAGACCCGCGGCCTGCGCGAAACGCGCGAGTACGTATCCGTCGCCGGCGTTGTTCCCGGCTCCGCAGACTATGACGATACGGTGCGCGACCGGGAACCGGGTGCGCAGATATCTCAGGGCGGCCTCGCCGGCTCGCTTCATGAGCGTGTAGCCCGGGATCCCGAGCGTCTCGATGGCATGGGCATCGAGCGCTCGCACCTGGGCGGTGGAGTAGAGACAGACCGGCAGCGCCATGCGCCCATTATAATGGGGCGGTGAGGAAATCATGACCCAACCGCCGCCGGTCGACCCGGCAGCGGTCAAGCGCCAGCTCGCGGCGCACGCCCGGGAGCTCGGTTTCGACCGCATCGGCGTCGCGCCCATCGATATCCCGCAGGACGAGCAACATCTGCTGCGCTGGCTCGATGCGGGCTTTCATGGAGAAATGGACTACATGCGCCGCCACGGCACCCTGCGCAGCCGTCCGCAGGAGCTCTCCCCGGGGACGATCCGCGTCGTCAGCGCGCGAATGGATTACTGGCCCGCCGCAGCCGAAGAGGCCGCAGCGGTGCTGGGGGATGCGGACCGCGGCTACATCGCCCGCTACGCGCTGGGACGCGACTATCACAAGGTGCTGCGCGGTGCGCTCGCGCGGCTCGCCAAGGCGCTCGCGGCCGACATCGGCCCTTTCGGCTACCGTGTTTGCGTCGACAGCGCGCCGGTGCTCGAGAAGGCGCTCGCCCGCAATGCCGGCCTCGGTTGGATCGGCAAGCACACCAACCTGATCTCGCGCGAGGCGGGCTCGTGGTTCTTCCTCGGGGAGATCCTGACGGATCTGCCATTACCGGAGGACGAGCCCGCAAGCGCGCACTGCGGTACCTGCACCGCCTGCATCGCGGCCTGCCCGACCGAGGCGATCGTGGCGCCGTATCGGCTGGATGCGCGCCGCTGTATCGCCTATCTCACGATCGAGCATCACAGCGCCATTCCGGTGGAGCTGCGGACGGCGATTGGTAACCGCATCTACGGCTGCGATGACTGTCAGCTCGTCTGTCCCTGGAACAAGTTCGCGCGCGCGGCGTCGCATCCGGACTTCAAGGTGCGTCATGGCCTGGATGGGGCGCGGCTGACGGAGCTGTTCGCCTGGACGGAGGCGCAGTTCTTGGAGCGGATGGCGGGGTCGGCGATTTATCGCATCGGGTATGAGAAGTGGTCGCGAAACATTGCGGTGGCGTTGGGGAATGCGCCTACGTCTGAGGCGGTGGTCGCGGCGTTGGAGCGGCGACTTGGAGATGCTTCGGAGCTGGTGCGCGAGCACATCGAATGGGCATTGGCACGGCACCGAAGTGGCGCTGTCGATCTCCAGAGCGCAGCGCAAAATGACCCTGGCCAGAACGTCGCAAGTAGGTCCCTGTAGGCGCGCGGATCGCCGTCCTGGCGATCCGCGTCTGGCCAGGATCATTTTGCGCTGCGTTCTTCTCTTACGTTCGGAGCTGGAGGTTATCGATCAGGCGGGCACGGCCTAGGCGCGCGGCGACCAACACCACGAAATGCGGTGTATTGGCATCGGGGATGCTGAGGTCGTCGGCGCGGCGCACGGCGAAGTAGTCTGGGCTGAAGCCGCCGGCGATGAGTACTTCGAGGCCATTGCGCTCGATGGCGGCGAAATCGCGATCGCCGGCTCGCAGGCGCTCCAGCGCCGCTAGCAGCGTTTGATGGATGACGGGCGCCTTGCTGCGTTCCTCGTCCGTGAGGTACTGGTTGCGGGAGCTCATGGCGAGACCATCCGGATCGCGCACGGTCGGCGCCGCGATGACGGTGACCGGCATGCACAGGTCGGCCGCCATGCGCCGGATGATGGTGAGCTGTTGGAAATCCTTTTCCCCGAACACGGCAACATCCGGCTCGACGATGTGAAAGAGCTTCGCCACCACGGTCGCCACGCCCTCGAAGTGCCCGGGACGGAACTCGCCGTCGAGGATACTCGAGAGGCCCGGCACCTCGACCTTGGTCGCGCGCTCCGACCCGTTGGCGTATATCTCCGTGACATCGGGCATGAACATCAGATCGCAGCCGGCATCGGCCAGCATGCGGGCATCCTGCGTTGGCGTGCGCGGATAGTGCGCAAAGTCCTCGTTCGGTCCGAACTGCATGGGATTGACGAAGATGCTGGCGACGAAGCGATCTCCGTGGCGGCGCGCCATCTCGATGAGACTCACGTGACCCGGGTGGAGATTGCCCATGGTCGGGACGAAGGCGATCCGCCGTCCCTCGCTGCGCCAGCGGCGTATGCGCTCGCGCACCGCCGCAATCGTCGTAACGGTTTCCATGCCTGTCAGAAGCAATGCTCTGGAGCGGGATAGGCGCCCGTGCGCACGGCCTCCACGTAGCGCTTCAACGCCACGCGGTTGTCGCCAGCGCCCTGCATGAAGTTCTGCACGAATCGCGGCTTGCGCCCGGTGGTGATGTCAAGAATGTCGTAGAGCACGAGGATCTGCCCATCAACGCCGGGACCGGCGCCGATGCCAATGACCGGCACGTGCAACGCCTCACTGATCGCTTTCCCGAGCTCCGCCGGAATGCATTCGAGGAGCACGAGGTCCGCGCCCGCGGACTCCAGGCGCTTCGCGCTCTCTATCATCTCCGCCGCCGCATCCTGCTCCCGGCCTTGCACGCGAAAGCCGCCGGTCTTGTGCACGGACTGGGGCCTCAGGCCCAGGTGCGCGCACACCGCGATATCGTGACGCGCCAGCCACTCGACGATGTCGGCCTGAGTAGCGCCGCTTTCCAGCTTCACCATCTTGGCGCCGCCCTCCTGCATGAGGCGCACCGAATTCTCGAGCGCGCGCTCCTTCGACGGGTAGCTCATGAAAGGCAGGTCGGCCATGAGGAACGGGCGATGCAGACCGCGCGCCACGGCGCGGCAGTGGTACACGATGTGATCCATCGTGACCGGCACTGTCGTGTCGTGCCCCTGAATGACCATCCCCATCGAGTCGCCGACCAGCACCAGATCGACGTCCGCCTCATCCAGCAGCACGGCGAAACTGGCGTCATAACAGGTGAGGCTCGCGATCTTCTGCCCGTCCGCCTTCATGCGCGCCAGCGTGCTCAGCGTCACGGGCGGGCGGTCGGTGCCGCGAAGCTGCAGGTGAGTGTACATAGTATGAGCCTACGACCGTTTATTGAAATGTCGCCTTGCTGCGCATGGGGTTGTAGTACAGCCGCCCACGCTTCATGCGCCGGATTGCCGCGAGCAACTCATCATAGTCCGCGGGATTGTTGACAGGATCGATGGCGGCGGCGTTGACGATGAGGAGCGGCGCTGCCGCGAACTCGTGAAAGAAGCGCGCGTAGGCCTCGTTGAGACGTACCAGGTAATCGCGCTCGATGTACTGCTCGTAGGCAATGCCGCGGCGCGCGACCCGCTCGAGCAGCACGTCGACGGGCGCCTGCAGGTAAACCACCAGGTCGGGCTTCGGAGCCTGCACGTCGAGCTTGGCGTAGATCTGCTCGTACAGGGCGAATTCCGCATCGTCGAGCGTCACACGCGCGAACAGGCGATCCTTTTCCAACAGGTAGTCAGCGACCCGCACCTGGGCGAACAGATCCTGCTGGTTGAGCGCGGCGAGCTGCTGGCAGCGCTGGAAAAGGAAATGGAGCTGGGCCGGCAGCGCGCCGGCACGCGGATTCTTGTAGAAGCGCTCGAGGAACGGATTCTGCGCCGCATCCTCCAACACCGACTGCCCCGACAGGCTGTCGGCGAGGCGCCGGGCGAGGCTCGTCTTGCCGACGCCGATCGGCCCTTCCACCACGATGAACTGGTGCTCAGCCCCGGTCATGTCTTGCGCGCCATCAGGTTGGATTCAGGGTTCGCTCAGGCGCTCGAGGCCCAGGGGCGCAAGGCGTCCTTTGAGCTCGGCCACCCGGCCGAGCCCGGGCACATCGAGGTCCGGAGCGAGGTCGCCAAGAGGATACAGAACGAAGTTGCGCTCCACTATCCCAGGATGAGGCAGGGTCAGGCCCGGCTCCTGCCGGCGCTCCCGGCCATGGACGAGGAGGTCGAGATCAATGATGCGCGGTCCCCAGCGCTCGCGCGCCACCGGTCTGCCAAACGCGCGCTCGAGCGCGAGCAGCTCCCCCAGCAGCGTGCGGGAATCGAGCTGGGTGAGCACCCCGGCCACGGCGTTGATGAAGTCCGGCTGTGACACGGGCCCAAAGGGCCTGGAGCGGTAAAGGGGCGAGTGGCCGACCTTGCGGGTAGTCGGCAGGCGCTCCAGCGCCGCGCATGCCCGCAGGATTTGAGCTCTCGGATCCTGCAGATTGCTCCCGAGCCCGATGTACGCCGGTTGCCAGATCGCCACGGCCGGGCCGTTCACGAGGCCCGAGGACCGCGCCGCCCCCGACGCCGCCGGCGGCCGGACTTGGGACGGCCCGGTCGCGGCCCCACCGTCTGCGCGAGCGCATCCGCCATGTTCCCCTGGTCCTCCTGCCCGACGCCCTGCACCTGGGTCCACCATTGGGCGATCTCCGGGGAGGCCAGACCGAATTCCGCCCGCAAGAGCAGCAGGTCATAGGCCGCCCGGAAGCGGGGATGGGTCAAGAGGCGCAGCGCCCGCCGTCCGCTCGGATGCTCGAGCCGCGGCTGCAGCGAGAACATCTCGCTCAGCCCGAGCGAGAACCGCCGCGGAATCGTCAGATGCGCCTGCGCCTGCCGCACCGCGCGATCGCAAGCATCGCCGATGGCCGCGAGCTCGTGCCACTTCTCCGGCGGCATCGCCTCGATGATCTGGGCGATGGGGCCGTAGAGGAGCAGCGCAAGAAGAAATGTGGGTGTCAGCGGACGGCCCGCGGCGGCGCGCTCATCTGTGTTGGCGAGTCCCTTCACCAGCAACCGCTCGACGAGGCTGCCTGGGTGGGCGCTGAGGTAGGTATCCACGTTGGGCAGGAGCTCCGCCAGAAGCCCTCGCCGCCGCAGCACCTCGAGGCTCTTTGCGCCGTGGCCCGTGAGAAAGAGCTTCAGCATCTCATCGAAGAGGCGGGCCGGCGGCACGCCGCCTAGAAGCTCCCGCAGCCGCCCGATGGGCTCGGCCGTCTCCCGGTCGATCTCGAAGCCGAGCTTCGCCTCGAAGCGCGCCGCGCGCAGCATGCGTACCGGGTCTTCCCGAAAGCGCGTCTCCGGATCACCGATCAGCCGCAGGCGCCTGGCGGCAACGTCTTCGACACCGTTGCAATAATCCCAAATGGAGAAGTCGGCGATGTTGTAATAGAGCGAATTGGCGGTGAAATCGCGGCGCCAAACATCCTCATCGATGGTGCCGTAGACATTGTCCCGCAGGATGCGGCCGGTCGAGTCGAACATGCGCTCCGAATCGTCGTCCTGAGACGGACGTGCGTCCCGGCCGAGCGCCTTGGCCGGAGTAGCCTCTTCAGTGCGGCTCCCCTCCTCGCCAGGATCGCCCAGCCCCTGCCCCGCAAGCTCCGGATCCTCATCGAGCTCCGGCGCCTCGCCATCCTCCGGATCGGCGTCCGCCAGCGGCTCCTCGCCCTGGGCTGGCGCGGTCGCGGCCCGGAAGGTCGCGACCTCGATGATCTCCTGGCCAAAGAAGACGTGGGCCAGCCGGAACCGGCGGCCTATGAGGCGGCAATTGCGGAAGAGGCGCTTGACCTGCTCCGGCAGAGCGTCGGTGGCCACATCGAAATCCTTCGGCTCCATGCCGAGCAGGAGGTCGCGGACGCAGCCGCCCACCAGAAAGCCCTGGAATCCCGCGTCTTTGAGGCGATACAGCACCCGCAACGCATTGGGAGAGATATGAGACCGGGAAAGGGTGTGCTCCGCCCGCGGGATGACCCGAGGCTTGGCCGCAGGGGCCACCGGTTGCGCTTGAGGAGAGTTCAATTCGTGGCTTTCGGCTTGAGCATTGGATACAGCCCCCTATAATACCGCGCTCCTGAATCCGGCCCCGAAAGTCATACGCTCCCTTCGTCTAGAGGCCCAGGACATAGCCCTCTCAAGGCTGTAACACGGGTTCGAATCCCGTAGGGAGCGCCAATAAAACAAAGACTTACGTGCAGACACCCCGCGCCGCATGAAAACTACATGAAGAGTTTGCGGTGGATGGCGGTAGTGATCGGTAGCCAGAATCTGACACGCATGGATCCGACGATCGGGAAAGCGCGGCGGAAAGCCGACAAAGTCCAGCGCACAGAGTTCGACGCGCGAGCACGCGCTGAGGATTGCGCTCCAGGGAGCCGCTCTTCCGCTTCAGCCATACAATGAGGAATGGCTTCGGACAAGTTCCAGCATGAAGCAGAGCGAATTCCTCGCCCAGCTTCGATCCATCAAGAAGTCGCTCTCCGACGAGTCTGACCCCGAGCAGCGAAAGCACACGGTGAACTGCTCAACAATGGACAGAGCCCTCGCATTGCTCCACCAAAAATGTTACCGGCTGGGGTGGTTGCCTCACCTAAAGTGCTACCGGTAGCTTGAGCGGTACCATGTCCCTCTCCATCACCTGGCGAGGGGTCCATGGCTACCAAGATGACGCACACGGCGCGCGCCGAACTCACCAACGCAGTCCGCCGACGCTATGGCGCCGCCACCGGCGCCGAGAAGCGCAGGATCCTCGACGAGTTCATCGCAGTGACTGGCTATCACGAGAAGTCGGCGATTCGAGCGCTGAACGCCGAGCCTGTCGCCAAGACGCGGCAGACCCGCGTTCGACCGTCGCTGTATGACGAGGCAGTGCGGGCCGCTCTGATCGTGCTCTGGGAGGCATCCGACCGGGTATGCGGCAAGCGCCTGCGGGCGCTGTTGCCGGTCCTGCTCCCGGCCTTGGAGCGCAACGGCCATTTGCATGTTGCTGAGCCTATCCGCCAAAAGATCCTGGCCATGAGTGCCTCGACGATCGACCGATTGTTGCGAGTACCGCGCAGCGCGACGCGCTTGAAAAAGGCCCGCCGCGCGATGCCCGCGGCGCGTCGGCGGATACCCGTGCGCACCTTCGCGGACTGGAACGAGCCGCCGCCGGGGAGTATGGAGATGGATTTGGTTGCGCATTGCGGAGAGGTCAACCGTGGCAGCTACGTCAACAGCTTGGTGCTCACCGACATCGCCAGCGGCTGGACGGAGGCTGCGCCCCTCGTGGTTCGAGAGAGTGGCTTGGTCGTTGAGACGCTTGACCGCATTCGACAGGGATTGCCCTTTGCGCTTCGCGCGGTGGACGTTGATAACGGCAGCGAGTTTGTGAACGAGTCTTTGATCCATTACTGCCTCAGCCAGGGGATCGAGCTCACTCGCTCTCGACCTTGGCGGAAGAACGACCAAGCTTGGATCGAGCAGAAAAATGGCGCTGTCGTACGCAAGCTCCTGGGCTACCGACGTTTCCAAGGCATTGCCGCCGCGCAGGCTATCACGCGACTGTACGGCGCCTCGCGTCTGTTCGTGAACTTCTTCCAGCCCTCCTTCAAGCTTGCGGAGAAGCATCGCCAGGGCGCTCAGGTGTCCAAGCGCTACCATCCCCCGCAGACTCCCTGTGATCGGCTGCTGCAGGCTGAGAGCATTCCGGACGCGGCTAAAGGCAAACTGCGCGAGGTGGCCACCGTTCTGGATCCGCTGAAGCTCCTGGAGGAGATACGCGCAGTTCAGGCATACCTGGCAGCACTTGCCGACGGGGAGACACTTCCCAGTGCAACACCCGAACCACCAGATCTCTCGGCCTTTGTCGCCGGCCTTTCGAGCGCGTGGCGGGCCGGCGAAGTACGCCCGACGTTTTCCATCGAGGCCAAACCGCGCTACCTGCGCAGCCTGCAAAGCGTAGTTCAACGGGATGTAGTACAGCCGCCCAAGAAGATCGCCGCGGCTGCAGCTGTTGTACAGCCAGCTGCGCTGACTCCGCTCTCCATGCCCGCTCAGAAGATGCTTGAACGGCCTCGACTGATCTACGCCGAACCCGGCAAACCGGTATATCACGCGCTCACGATGGTCTGGCCGTTGGTGTGCCGCCGCCTCGAAGGGTTTCCGAACATAACCTGCACGCAGTTGTTCGATGAGTTGTGCATCCAGTTCCCGGGACGCTTTCATCCGAAGCACGTGAATCGTCTGGCAAAGCGTGTGAAACTATGGCGTCAGGACGCGCGCGCTCGGGGCGTGGTGATCGGGCGGCTAAAGTACCGCCGCTTCAGCAATAGGCCTCGTGGACGCGGTCCCGGTCCTCAGCGCTTCGTGGATCACTGGCCGCAGATGCTTCAATATCTCGAATCGCATCCGGACCTCACGGCTGTGGAACTGCTCACCGAATTTCAAGCGCGCTACCCTGGATTTTATAGCAGCAGCCATCTGCGTACGCTGCGGCGTCGTGTACAGGTCTGGCGCCGCGAGGCCATTCAGCGGTTGATCTACGAGATGAAAGACCTGACTCACGAACTCACCGTCACTGCATGAGTAATTATCTCGCTCCCCATCGGCACGGAACTTCTGCCGCCTTCCGGCGGCAGACTCCCCTACCGCGTTGCGGTTTACAACCAAATCCAAATCGGAAGGAGATGGGAATATTGGAGGGATCCGGTAACATCGCCGATGAGGCACTCGGTAACAGAATTACGTGAGGCAATACGAGGGCTTCACCCCCGGCACCTCCATCCAGCACAGCGAGCGCCAAGCGCCGTACCTGAGCGACAGCACCGGAGCAGCGCGGGATCGAGCTCATGATGAGAATCCGCCAACCCCCGTGCGGCAGAGGCCGCGGGAAGCGGTTCGGCGAGGGGCGCTCAGATGCGCCTCCCGCCTCGAGGTCACCGTGCCGCCGGCGCACTCATCCCGCAAAGCGCCGCACGTCCTGCCCAGAGAAGGCGGACGCCGGGCATCCTGCCCGGCTCGCTGCCGCCGAGCAGAGTTGAAGCCCTCGCCAGCCCGGCAACGGAGCATCTCCGAACTGGCTCGGCACCGATGTATCTCCGCCGCCAGTCCTCATCGTGAACACTCCAGCAACGTCGGCGGCTCCGGCCGCCGACACACCCCGACCGTTCACGATCGGCTGGAATCACTGATCACTTTGCGCGGAATACGCAATTGGCGCGATCACCTCCCGCCCTGGGGCGGATTCTCAATCAAAATATCCCGTGCAGAAAATAAGAACACTCTCTGGCTTACTTCGCGGGTCCTCCATTCTATCCGGGGCGTAAATTGATACGCCCAACTCCTTGTAAGTCAGCCCATCGAGCGTTCTTTCAACGGAGCCCGATTTCGAGTTCAAGAACAGCTCGATACGTTCGATAGACGCGTCGAGGAGATCAACTCCCTCAATCAGCGCAGCGGCGGGTTTTGTCAGTTCCACTGCTTCCAACGTCTCGTCCGATTTGTAGTACGCGAAAATGCCCTGTCCTGGGAAAAAATCGTATGCCGTTGCCGCAGACGGCCCACGCTTGCGAGACTGCACGCTGCCGCGCACGATCGCGCGAACGTCGGCTCGGCCCATGCCGAACCTTAACAGCCCCCACCCCCGCAGTAAAAGGACCTCTCCGCTCATTCCCAAGCTGCTCCGTCTGTGAAGGGACAGCGCGAATCGATCAATCTTGGCACCCATAAAGTCATCTGATCGCATTGCCGACCGAAGACCAAGCCCGCGCTCCCATCACCCGAGGCCTCACCTTCAGTTACACCCTCCCGCTTTGGAGCAGGGATTTTGATTCAGGGCCCGGTCAATGTCCTCCTCGATCGACTGCGTATACTTTTCCAATTGCTGAATTCCCTCGTCATATTGTGACCCAAAATTCGCGCGCAGATCATCGATATCCATTTGCTGGGCTGCTTTGAACTCGCCTTTCTGTATCAACGCCGCCTGCTGCGCTCGGTAAGCCTGAGCCTCTTTAGAGTTCCCCCAGCTCGCAGTCGCCTGGTGATCTCCCTTGCTCATTCTGACAGCAGGCCCCTCTCCCTTGGAGAGCGGACTGGCTGAGTCGGCAGGCATATGGTGCGCTTCTGTGCCCTCGCCTCCTTTCACATCCTTATATGCACCCCCTTCAGGTCGAGGAGACCCTGCCTCTGCCCCGCTTCCCTCCGGAGTGGCTTGTGTCCCGGCTGGCGGCGGTGTGCAATTAGTACAGGCGGGCTCCCACCCCAAATCAACCTTAATTTGGTCTGCAATCGCCTCTAGGATTTCCGCGGGAACAAACTCTGCTTCCTGTGTCCCCGACGGATCCCCGTGGTCGATCGGATCATTTCCAGCATAGGCGTAAAGATCGAGACCCGACGCGCGCTCGTCGTAAGCGAAGGGGATTTCTTGAGCGCGATCCGAGGGTTAACTGTCAAAGAGCCCGGCTGCGCGCGGCAGCCGTGAGGGCCTAAAGCCCAGAGGCGAGTTTCCGGCTAACTGGGCGGGCAGGTCAAGACGCAGTTCCGTGACGAACGGTGCGGCCGTGGATGGAGCGTTCCGGTATCGGCCGGGGTGTCTGACACGAGCTGCCGCTAGGGCTATCCTGCCCCGAACTCTCCGCCGCAGCCCAGAGCATCACGACTCCCGGCAGCCCCCCAGGAGTCGATCAGTGAACAGGGGCCGGCCTCAGAACGCGTCCATTTGTCGGCGGAGGGCGTCCTTGTGGGCCTCCAGGGCGCGCTCCAGCCGCCAGGTGTCGAGCCGGCGGGCGAGCTCGAGCATGCCGCCGATCTCGCGCCAGCGGCGCTCAAGGACGACGTAGGGGGTATCGGACGTGCTGGCGATCAGCGATACGCTCCTGGCGGTGATGGCGTCCATGATCTCGGCGACGGCGCCCTCGGTCAGGCGAACCGGATCCGGAGAGGTGGTCATGTTCGGTTCTCCGTTACCGGGGCGCGTAGCCGGCCTGCGCCAGCGCCTCGCGGATGCGCTCGCCCGCCTCCACCATGCGGTACGTCTCGGCCTCCGAGGTGGCGTGCGCTCGGTAGTCGTTGTAGCAGACGCGCTTGAGGAACTGGGCAAATTCCCACGCCTGAGCGTCGGTGAGAGTGGCTTTGATCTCGACGGTCTTCATCTTCGTTCTCCGAGACGCATGAGTCCGATGGCGAGCGTTCGGGACTGCAACGCGCGTGACCGGCGCCGTCCCCGGCGACGGGCGCGGGCGTTGCTCTTCTGGCCGACACGCTCACGGAGCCCGAGCCCATGGGGTGGTGCGAGAGGGTGAAGAGACAGCGGTCAGACGATGCGGCGTCAGCCGCACCTTTCAGCGTGCCAGGCCGACTATCGAGCGGCCCAGCTCAGTCAACATCGGGGTCAACAGTCAGCGCACGGTGAACACGCGCCGCACGCTGCGGCGGTCACTTGAACATAGCGCAGATTATGCGGGGCCAGCGGCCGCCAGGCCGCAGGCCCGGACAGTCGGCGGTGTGCGTCGCTCGTCGGCGCAAGATCACAACACTGTTCCGACTCATTCGCGTACATCGTCGCGACAAAGCAGACTGCGCGTAATCTCTGCGTTATGTTTGGGTGACCGCCCAAAGCCCCCTTCCAGGGGGATGGGGGGTCGGTCTGATCAGCGATCCCGCTCCGGATGTGCAGCACCAGGAGCTTGCCCGAGCACCTCCTCGGCCGCCTCCGCCGCTAAAACGGCGAGCAGTGCGTCCGCCTCCGCATCAGGCTGTTGGGAGGATGACCGCCCGCCCTCACGCTTGAGGCGCGCCGGATGCGTGGCGTCGTGGATCTCGCGCAGCTTCTCGATCGAGACGCGCGTATAGATCTGCGTGGTGGCGAGGCTCGCATGTCCGAGGAGCGCCTGGATGAAGCGGGTGTCGGCACCGTTCTCGAGCATGTGCGTCGCGCAGGCATGGCGGAAGAGATGACAGGCGCCGGGCTTCTCGATCCCGGCAAAGGCCATGTAGCGGCGCACCCGCTCGGCGACGTACTCCGGGGTGACTGGCTCCCCGTAGTCGGTGAGGAAGAGCGTCTCGTGCGCGGCGATCATCAGCTGCGGACGGGCCTCGAGGAGGTACTTCTCGACCCATGCCGCGGCACGCTCCCCGATCGGGATCACCCGGTCGCGCCTGCCCTTGCCCTCGCGCACCAGCACCCAGCGGCGCCTCAAGTCGATGTCGTAGAGCTTAAGGTGCGGCAGCTCCATCCGCCGCAACGCACACGAGTACAGCGTCTCGAGCATCGCCCGGTCGCGCAACCCCGGGGCGCTCTTGGGCTCCGCCTCCCGCAGGATCGCCTCGACCTCCTCCACCGAGAGGATCACCCGGGGTAAGTGCTTCGGCGCCTGCGGGAGCGTCAGCTCCGAGGCCGGGTTGTAGGGGATGTGGTTCTCCTTCGTGAGCCACTTGAAGAAGGTCTTCAGGGGCGCGAGACACGCGTGCTGCGAGCCCAACGTCATCGGCCGCCCATCGCTCTTTCGGTGGTAGTAGAGATGCCGCTGGTAGCGCTCGAGGATGGGTTTCGTGATCTCCCCCGGCGTGCTGAGGGCGCGCTCGGCGCACCAGGCGATGAAGCGGCGGATCGCCACCCGCCGCGTGCGCACCGTGTCCTCGGAGTACCCGGTCACCCGCATCCATTCCAGGTGCTCGTGGAGGTAGCCGGTCAGGGGCAGCGCCTGCAAGGGATCGGGGAGGCGCGGGGCGCAGCCCCCGCGGGGCTTCGGCCACGCGGTCTTGTGATGTTTGACGCGCTGACCTTTGCGGGGCATGGGTCAGACCGAGGAAGCGGCTAAAGGGGGCGGGTACGATGCGACGAGGCTCGCATCCTCCAGAGAGGCGAGTGAGCCGTTTTTTCTCGGGGTCAAGCCGCAAGTGCTGGGATTTACGGCATTTGGGGCGGATTTCGCCCCGCAACTTCCAGGCTCCTTCCCTACTCCTTGGGGGCTCCTTGGAGGCTCCAACCGGGCATTTTCATGCTCCTGCTGGCCATCGTAGTGGCAGGCGCGCAGCGCCGCCACATCGATGAGCCCCGTCAGGTGCGGCTTGCCGTCCTGCCCGCCGCCGTCGTAGAGCAGCTCATAGACAAAGCTCTGGCCGCGGCCGCCGCGATGCACGAGAACATATTCCAGCTCCTCGAGCTTTCTCATGTGCATCTTCACCTGGAAGTCCGACCACCCGCAGTACTCGCGCGCATCGCGGCGAGTGAAGCGGTGCTCAGCACGGGAGATTTGCTGCGCAGTGCATACCGCGTCCACCATCGCGCTCACCAGGTCCAGGAGCCGCCGCGTCTGCGGCGAGAGTTCATCGAGCGAGCGCCCCAGCGCCTCGTGCGCCAGGCGGTTGGCGACCTCAATGTCATCGAGCGTGACCTCCACGTACTCCAGGTGCTCGCCATCCTGTTCTGCGGTCTTGATGACCCTCTGATGCTGGTGCAGCAGCGCGATCGTGTCGATGAGGGTCAGGTACTTCTCGTGATCGCGCCTGAGCCGTGTCCGCTCATCCGGGAAGGTGAGCCGATCGGCGTAGGGGTTGCGCACGGCGAGCGGCCGAAGCAGCCGCTGGGCGTTGCGATGCTGACGGAGGATCCGCTCGCGCGAGCGGCGGGCGAAGAGCCCCTCGAGCGTGCGCTTCTCCCGCTGTAATCGATGGATCGCGCGCGTCTGCTCGCGCGACTCGTCCACCGCGAGCGTCAGGCACCGGTTCAGCAGCTCCTCGTCGTGATCGATCGCCGTGGTGGTCGAGAAGATCATCACCGGACCTTCGACCCGATACTCCTGGGTCACGAGCTTGCCGCTCTCGGGGTCTTTGCCGGTGGAAGCGATCGAGAGTGTCCCCTCGCTTTGCAGGAGCTTCAGCGCATAGCTCGCCCGCGCGGCCCCTTCCTCCTCGGCGAGCGCCAAGATCTTGTGTTTCAAGTCCCGCCCTCCCATGTAAAAGAGACTCTGCCCCGTCATCGCCGAGTACTGCACCTTGTCCTCCTCGGGCATGAAGGCGAGCACCGCTTCCATCAGGGATGATTTCCCAGCCGCCGAGCTCGACTGCACCATCACGGCGAGAGGGGATTCGAGCTTGCGCGAGGTGGCGGCTAAATAGCCGATGAGCTTGTTGGTTTCCTCGCCCACCACGCCGCAGTGGGCAAAGTCGGCGAGGATGTGCCCCAAGAGCTTCGGGTCCTTCAACAGCGCCAGCGCCTCCTCGCTCTCCTCGGGGGCGACCGTGACGGCGGCCTGGGGCGTCAGTGTCTCGGCGACCGTGCGCTCCTGCAACGCCTCGAGCTCGCGCAGCAGGCTGCCTAAATCATGGCGGATGATGTCCTCGTGGATCGAGAGCTCGCTCGATGCCTGGGTGATAAAGCTCCCGCGCGCGCGTACGCTGTAGAGATCCAGCGTATCGACGTGGAAGGCCTCTCCCTTCGAGACCATCACGTTGACCCGTAGCATCACATCGAAGGCGAGGTTCTTCTTCAGGCCCCGCACCCGGTAGCGCCGATCCCCGAGCCCCATCACGACCTCCTCGCCCTGCACCTCGGCTCGCGGCCCGGCGGCAGGCAGCGGCGGCACTGGCGAGGATGGCAGGACCGCATGAGGCACCGGAACCAGCTCCGGCAACATGGGCTTCGCTGCCAGATCGAGCGCGGCAGCGGTCGGCGGCGCAGGGATCGGCTCCGATATCGCAACGGACTCGGACTCCGGCACCCACGCTACCGGCACCGTCTGCACTTTCGGCAGCAGCGAGACAGTCTCCCGTGCAGCAACCGGCCCGGTGGTCGAGATCGGTTTCGCAGCACCCTTTCCAAGCCACTGCGCCTTGCGGATCACGAGGCCGAGCGACTTGCTCGCCGGCTGGACCTTCAGCGCATACTCGTTCGCATCCATTCCGTGCGGGAAGAGGATGCGGTAGCAGTCGAGGCCTTCCGCGAGGAGCCGCTGTGACAGCTTCTCCGCCGCCCGATCGCCGGCCTCGTCATGATCGTAGGCGATCAACACCCGCTCGATGCCATGGAGTTTGAAGACCGAGAGGTGATCGGCGGTAAACCCCTCCACCCCATAGGCCGCCGTGACGTTGTGGAAGCCGGCGCACCAGAAGGTCAGCGCATCGATCAGCGCCTCGCAGAGGATCACTTCCTGGTGCGTCTCGAGCGCGAGCTCGTTCCACACCCCACGATGAGGTCCTGGCAGATACAGGTGATAGGGCGTGCCTTCGCGCAGGTTGTCGTTGATCTTGCGGCCATAGACTTCCGTGATCTCCCCCGAGGGGGCGATGACGGGGATCACGATCGAGCCGTTGAAGTGCTCGTGCCCAGAAGCGCGCCAGAGCCCCACCTTCTGTAGCCGGCCACGGATCTCAGCGCCCGCCTTGCGGTTCTTCTCCGGCAGCCGAAGTCCCAGCGTCCGGTCGGCAAAGCCGAGCTTGAACCGCTCGATCATCGTCTCGTCCCTCAGTCCCCGCCGCTCGAGATAGGCCAGCGCCTCGGGGCTCCCCTTCAGCCGCTCGTGGTAGTACTCGATCGCCTGCGCGAGCAGCGCCTGGTCGTCGGCATCGAGCCTCACCGGAGGGGCGAGTTTCGGCACGGTGGAGCGCTTGATCGGCACCGATACTGCCTCGCCCATGCCGGACGCAGCCCCCTCGCGCAACAACTCCACCGCGTGACGGAACGAGACCCCCTTCGTCTTCATCACCCAGTCGATCGGTCCCCCGCCCACCTGACAGGCAAAGCAGTGCCAGAGATTCTTCGCCGGCGTCACAACGAGGGAGGCCTCCCGGTCCTCATGGAACGGGCAGTGGCCGAGGAGATCCTTGCCGGCAGGCTTCAACGCGATGCCGGCAGCCTCCACCAACCGCTCGACGCTGATCTCGCTCCTTAGCCGCTCGAGCTCGACTTGCGGGATGCGCGCCATGTGAGCCCCGTCAGTCGCCGGCCATTCTGCGATACCGCCTCTGCCTCCGCTCAGGCGCTATCGGCTCGGGCTCGATCACCTCGAGCACGAGGCGCTTGCGGCTCACGTGCACCCGCACCGCCGTGCCGATCCCAAAGCCCATCCGCTCGAGCCAGCGGCCCGAGAGGCGCACGAACGGCATCCGCGTCGGTGAGCCCAGTGGCCTCGGGGCCTGCGGGTGCGAGTCGACCGGCCGGTAGCCGACGGTGAGATGACGAAGGTCCATAGAGGCGGCTCGATACGCTCAAGGCGGCCGGAGTGCAGATCAGCATGGACGGCAAGGGTCGATGGATCGACAACGTGTTTATCGAACGTCTTTGGCGCTTATGTGCCCAGGGTCGTTACGTGGCCTACAGTGCCGGATGCAGGTGGATTTACCGTCGATGGTCGAAGGATGAGGGCACATAACGAACCGATCAGGGACAACATTGCTTTGCCCGCTATTGGGCAAAGAGGTGATTGTCATGCTGGAACGATATTACGCCTTACCGACCACGGCAGACCGGATCCGCGCCCTATGGCTGGGGCCAGCAATCGAGCGCTATGCCGCGTGGCTCGCGGAACGGGGCATTTCGGGCGCCAGGGGACGCGGATGCATCGAGGTAGTCATCCAGTTCAACCGGTTCGCGCAAGCGCACGGCGCCCAAGAGTGGAGCGCGCTGCCCGCACTGGTTGATTCATTCATCGCGCGCCGGACGCGGCAGCGTGGCCAACGGCGTCGAGAGCGACATGCCAGCCAGACATTACGATCAATGTTTCGCTCACCAATCGAGCAACTGCTACGGCTGGCGGTCCCGGGTTATGTGGGAACGATCCGGCATCTGGCTTGGCCGTTTTCCGCGAGTGCGCCGCACTTTCCTGAGTACTTGCGAGGTGAGCGCGGCCTGCGATGGCCGACCGTCCAACGATACGCGGATCACTTGCGTGCCCTGGAGAGATATTGCGGAAAGACCGGGATTGCAGAGCTCTCTGAGCTGACACCGCGGATTATCACCGAGTTCTTGATGGCGCGCGCACGCCAGGTCCATGCGCGCCAACTCGGCGGTTGCGGAAGCGTCTTGCGGGTGTTTTTACGCTACCTGCACCGCGAAGGCATTCTGGCCAGGGATCTGAGTCGTACGGTGCCGCGAGGCCGCGTCTACCGGAACGCGGCCATTCCACGGGCGATCTCGTGGAGCGACGTTGAGCGGACGGTGACGGGCATCGACCGACGTACCCCACTTGGAAAGCGGGATTACGCCATTTTGTTATTGCTCGCCACCTATGGCTTGCGCGCGAACGAAGTCGCCGCGCTGAAGCTCGAGGAGCTTGACTGGCCCAGCGCTCGGTTTCACGTCGTGGACCGTAAGGCCGGCAATACGACCGTCTACCCTCTTGCCGGTACGGTGGGCGATGCGATCGTCACGTACCTGCGCGAGGGGCGGCCCGCGTGCAACGACCGGCACGTGTTCCTGACTGTGAGGGCGCCTTTCCGACCGTTGATGTACTGGGACGTCTCCCAGCGCGCGGCATGGCATCTGCGCAAGGCGGGCGTGCGCATCTCGCGTGCCGGCTCGCATACCTTGCGCCACAGCTGCGTACAGCGTCTCGTCGAGGCAGACGTCCCGTTCAAAGTCATCGGCGATTATATCGGGCACCGTACCGATGTGGCGACGCAGATCTACGCCAAGGTGGCTGTGCACAAGCTGCGGCCGCTCGCGGTTGGCGCGGCGGAGGACATCCTATGAGCACTCCGGCTGTCAGGATTCCGCCCATGAACTCACGCAGAGAGGGATCTCCGATCACCGATACGATCACGCGCTATCTCAAAATCAAGCGTGCATTTGGCTGCCGCTTCAACACCGAGGAACGTTCGTTGAGGATGTTCGATCGTTTTCTCGCCGGGCAGGGCATCGCCCGCACCGATCAGATCACGAGCGATGGTGTGGACCGTTTCCTCGCATCACGACCGCGCCTTCAACCGCGGAGTTACAACGAACTCCTCGGCTGCGTGCGCCGGCTGTTCGAGTGGATCGTCGAGCAGGGAGAGATGGATGTGTCGCCGGTGCGAACACCTGCGCGACGCGAGACGAGTCGACGGCTGCCTTTTCTGTTCGACCCGAAGACATTGCGCGAACTCATCGCGCTCGCTGAGCGCTTGCCAGACGGCCGGCGATGCCCTCACCGCGGACCCACCCAAGCGACCATCTTTGCGGTGCTGGCTACGCTCGGACTGCGCATCGGTGAGGTCTCCAGACTCACCTGCGGGGACGTCGATCTCGAGCGTGAGACATTGCTGGTCCGCAATAGTAAGTTCGGCAAAAGTCGACTTTTACCCTGCGATCCTCGGCTCGCCGCTCGGCTACGGACGTACCTCGCGCTGCGCGAGCAGTATTTCGGTCCAGCCCGCCCCGATGCGCCGCTCTTCTCTTGGCAAGGACGCGAGCCCGTTCACCCCAATTCGATTCGCAGAACCTTTCGCAACCATTTGGTTCCACGACTGGCACTCACCATTCCGCCCGGCACCTCGCAGCCCTGTGTGCATGGCCTTCGTCATTCACTTGCAGTCCGCTCGCTCCTGCGCTGGTATCGCGAAGGGCTCGATCCGACTGCACGGCTGAACCATCTGTCGACCTTTCTCGGTCACGTCAACCCGCAGAGTACCGCCGTGTACCTGACGATTACCAGCGAACTGCTCGAGGCGGCCAACGCGCGCTTCGAGGCGTATGCAGCGCCACCGCGCAAGGAGGGACGGCCATGACCACCCCCACTCTCGGTGTACTGGTGCAGGAGTTCTTCCTGAGTCACCTCATCGAACAAAAGGGCCTTCGGCAAAGCTCGGTGCGCAGCTACCGCGATACTCTGCGTCTTTTCCTTCAGTTCGCCGCTGCCGATGCTCATCGTCAGGTCAGCAAACTCACGCCCGATGATCTCAGCTTCGAACGGGTACTGGCGTTTCTTCGACATCTCGAACAGGAGCGGCACAACGGCATTGCCACGCGCAATCAACGACTCGGCGCGCTGCACACGTTCTTCGAGTTCATTGCGCGTCGCGACCCAGATCGACTACGCGAGTGTCAGCAGATCGCGGCGATTCCGGTCAAGCGCAGCACGCAGCCAACGATGCATTCTTTGACGCGTGAGGAAGTCCAGGCACTTTTTGCCGGACTCCCCGGCGACGGCCAGCTTGCGCTGCGCGACCGCGCATTGCTGCTGTTCTTCTATAATACCGGCGCCCGTGTGCAGGAGGTCGCCGGTCTGCGTATCGATCAGCTCGCTCTGGATCATCCGGCGCATGTGCGTCTGCACGGGAAGGGCGATAAGTGGCGGCACTGTCCACTGTGGAAAGAGACCGCCAGTATCCTTCGGCGCCTCATCGAGGCCTACCGCGTGAGCGACCCCCAAGGCCATGTATTCCGTGCCGCAACGGGAAAACCGCTCACGCGTTTCGGTCTCTACAAGCGCGTGCGCCGACTCACCGCAAACCTCACCGTTTGCAACTCGATGGCGCGCAATGCTCGCATCTCGCCACATGTGTTTCGGCGAACCGCGGCCGTGCATCTATTGGAGGCCGGTGTCGACGTCAACGTCATTCGTGGATGGCTCGGCCACGCGAACCTCGCAACAACGAACCGGTACGCCGAGATTACCATCCGTATGAAAGCCGAAGCCATTCGGCTGTGCGAGATCCCGGGCGCCGGTGGGTGTCGCATGGGTTCGGCCACGTGGCGCGGCGAGGCGTCATTGCTGGACTGGTTGGGTTCTCTGTAGCACTCTCGGCCGCCGGCGCATGCATCGTTGACCCACGCGCTGGCGGCCCTCCTTTTGCGATAATCATCCTTCACGCTGCCTAACCGTTCGCGACGCACGCTCGACGCGCCGTCGTTATGTGCCCTCATCCTTCGACCATCGACGGTAAATCCACTGCATCCGGCACTGTAGGCCACGTAACGACCCTGGGCACATAAGCGCCATTTTGTGGCGCGCCACAAAATGGCGCAGCGTAAAGTACGAAAATATTTACCTGCATGGCTACGAAACCGGAACGCAGCTGCGACGAGGACTGACGGAGTATTTTGACTTCTACAACGGCAGGCGCACCCACCAGGCGCTGGACTACCAGACCCCAGACGATGTTTACTACGGCCGTGCAGATTTCAGGCTCGCGGCATGATCGATGTCACCGAAGCACGATCCGCGGAGCTTCTGCCGCTTCGCGTCAGACTGCATGGCGTAGGAACGATTGACGAAGAGACAGACCGAAGAGACCATCAACCAGCCTGGCAGATCCACTTATCCCGATGAGAAATCTGTCCTAAGAACCGAAGCCACCCGTCTCCTCTCCCAAAAACCTGTCAAGCCCCCTCCCGTATCTCATCGGCCGTGCCGTGGACAGGGCAAGGGTCGCACGGATAATATAGGTCTTGCCTATACTTGACAACAGGCTATCCCCATGCCGAGCCCGGCCCTTTGCAAAACCGCCCTTACACTGCCCGCCATCCCGTTATTGCTGGGTGCAGAGATGGCCAAGGGCGAGGATGCCGAGACGCTGGGCGGACGGATCGCGCGACTGCGGCGCGAGAAGGGCATGACGCAGATCGAGCTCGCCGAGCGGCTACGCGTCTCGCAGCCGGTGATCTCGGACTACGAGAACGATGTGATTCGCCTCCCGGCCGATACGGTCGTGCAGATCGCCGGGGTTCTGGGCGCGAGCACCGATGAGCTGCTGGGCCTGAAGGCCCACGCGGCACAGGCCACCGGCGGCATCAAGAACCGGCGCCTCTACCGACGCATGCAGGAGATCGAGAAGCTCCCGCGGCGCGACCAGGAAGCGCTGCTGCGCACGATCGAGGCGTTTATCTCCAAGGCCAGTTGAGGGCAGTCCCCATGAACGCACGCCGTGATGAAGTGCTCATCGAGAAGCTGAAGTCCCTCCCGCCCGAGCAGCGCGCCGAGGTCGAGGATTTTGTCGATTTCTTGAAGACCCGCCGCGAGCGCACCCGCGATGAGGCCGCCCAGCGTCTTGGGGAGGCTTTTGCCAAGCTCGATGCGCTGAACGAGCCTCCAATGTCCGAAGAAGAGATCCAGGCCGAGATCGACGCCGTACGCGCCGCCCGGCGCGGCCTTGATGCGGATCGTCGCTGACACCAATACCGTCCTCTCGGGACTGCTCTGGCAGGGGCCGCCGCGCCGCCTGCTCGATCTCGCTCGCGCCCGCGAGCGCAAGGTCTCCCTCTACACGAGCGTGACGCTGCTGGCGGAGCTCGCCGAGGTGATCGCCCGCGACAAGTTCGCCGAGCGGGTGCGCGCCGCGGGGCTTTCCGCTGCCGAGCTCGTCCAGGACTACGAGCGCCTGGCCGAGGTCGTCACGCCGGAGACACTCCCCGCCCCGGTGAGCCGCGACCCGGACGACGATCACGTCCTCGCCTGCGCGGTTGCCGCCAAAGCCGAACTCATCGTCTCCGGAGACAAGCGGCACCTGCTCGTCCTCGGCGAATACCAGGGGATCCCTATCCGCACCGTCTCGGACGCCTTGGGTCAGCTCACCGCACCCGCACCGCCGCGGAAGTGACCCCGGCCGACACCGGCGCTCTGAGCCGCCGTTGTCTCACAACCGTAAACAAAACTCGCTCCGCGGCTATCCTGCCTCCCTCGACGACACTGAACCGGGGAGCGCATGTCGTCTTCTTCTTCTCGCTCGGTCGCCGCGAGATGAGTCGGGCGTGCCACATCCATGCCTGCCTCGATCCCCAGGCCGCCGCCCGGATTGGCCTGGACCCAGTGACCGAGCCCCCGATAGCGCTCCACCACTCCCGGCCGCGCATCACCCTCACCGCACCGACGATCGCTCGATGCCTGTCCACAAATCGCGTCACCACCTTACATCCCGTGGCGTCAATCGGCCCTACAGCGGGATGATCTCGTACTTATCAATCTCGTATGCTGTGTCAAAAATTCTCGGAACATCATCCCTCACACCCTCGATTGCAAGCGTGCAAGGAAACGCATTCGCAACTACCGTGATCGCTTTCCCTTCCGCCGAGACAAGCTTGATTCCTGCCTCTGCCAGCACATCTTCATCTTTAATTGTTAACTTCTTAATATCTACAGGCACAAATGGATTTGGCTCCATATCAATGGAGACCTCCTCATCCTTCGGCCTGCTTGACACCATTTCGAAGGTAAGAACCCCCACTTCTGAGCGCTCGGCGATGTCATGCATCGGCGCATACACCTCTAACCACGTTCCATCGACGCGCCAAAATGTCATGACGGTTGGCAGCGCAGGGTTGCCGGGGTGTAGTCCGTGTAGTCGCATCGACACCCTGTAAAACGGGATTTCAAGCACAGACTGCAGCGACTTGGGTCCATCCCACTTAAAGGTGATTTTACGCATCTCAGTTACACCCATTGCCCTTCGAACATGGACCGTCACCCACAGGCAATTGCTGTACCTGCGGGTAATGAAGTGTCTCGGGCGGTTTGTTGCCGTTCGCAGGTATGTCGATGCGAGGGCCTTTTTCCGCAGTAGGCGGTCGATGCGAGATGCCGTTGCCGCCAACCTGCGTCCCCGGAGGATAGCCCTTGCTTTGGGGCGCCGGACCACTATTACCTCCCGTTAGTTTGTCGAAATCCTTCTGCGAATCACCAGTTCCCCCATGCTCAGGCGCCAAAGGCCCGCTGTTGACTCTTTTGCCAGAGCTCTGCTTTTGATCCGTTCCAACTAACTTGTCAGGCACCTCGGGTGACTTCGGCGCCTCGCTCGGCGCCGATTCATTGTGCAGCTTGTCATAAATTCCCTCCGCTGCGCTCTTAATTCCCTGGGCGACGTTGGGGCACGCAACAACGCAAACAGAATAGGCAGCGAATGCAACAACAGCCGCTGTCGCCTCTCCCACACAGGCATCCTCGAAGCACTGGCCGCTCGGGTCCGTCCGATCGATCGGATCATTTCCGACATAGGAGTAAACATCGGGACTCGACGCGCACTCGCCGTAAGTGAAGGGGATTTCCCGGCGCGATCCGAGGGTTAACTGTCAAAGAGCCCGGATGTGCGCGGCAGCCGTGAGGGCCAAAAGCCCAGAGGCGAGTTTCCGGCTAACTGGGCCGGTCGGTCAAGGTGCAGTGCTGTGGCGAACGATGCGGCCGTGGACGGAGCGCCCCGGTATCGGCCGGGGGTGTCTGACACGAGCTGCCGCGACGGCTATCCTGCATGGCGCTCCCGCATGGCGCTCCCCGGCAGCACAGGGTTTGTTACAGGGGGGAAGCCGCCGGAGAGGATTTCCATCTGCCGGCGCAGGGCGTCTTTGTGGACTTCCAGGGCACGCACCAGGCGCCAGGCGTCGAGCCGGCGGGCGAGCTCGAGCATGCCGCCGATCTCGCGCCAACGGCGCTCGAGGGCGGTGTAGGGCGCATCGGGCTCGCGGGCGATCCGCCGCGCCGTGGTGGCGGTGATGGCGTCCATAAGCTCGACGGCGGCGGCCTCAGTCAGGACGGACCGGATCGCAGAGGGGGTCATCTCCGGTTCTCCGACGGCTGGGCTATCGGGGCGCATAGCCGGCCTCCGCCAGCGCCTCGCGGATGCGCTCGCCGGCCTCGACCATCCGGTACGCCTCGGCCTCCGTGGTGGCATGTGCGCGGTAGTCGCTGTAGCAGACACGCTTCAGGAACTGGGCAAATTCCCACGCCTGCTCGTCGGTGAGAGTGACTTCGATCTCGATGGTTCGCATCTTCGTTCTCCGGTGGATGGGGGGCTCGCCCACCTCTGCCCCCCCCATCCGCCGGAGAACGCCGACACGAGAGGCGTCCGAGGATGAGTGCTCGGGATTGCAACGCGCGTGACCGGCGCCGTCTTGGGCGACGGGCGCGGGCGTTGCTCTTCTGGCCGGCACGCTCACGGAGCGCGAGCCCAAGGGGTAGCACGAGAGGATCGGGAGACGAGCGGTCAGACGATGCGGCGTCAGCCGCACCTTTCAGCGTGCCGGGTCAGCTGTCGAGTAGCCCAGCTCAGTCAACTTCGAGTCAGCAGTCAGCGCACGACGAACACGCACGCACGCTGCGGCGGGCACTTGAACATAGCGCAGATTATGCGGGGCCAGCGGCCGCCAGGCCGCAGGCCCGGACAGTCGGCGGTGTGCGTCGCTCGTCGGCGCAAGATCACAACACTGTTCCGACTCATTCGCGTACATCGTCGCGACAAAGCCGACTGCGCATAATCTCTGCGTTATGTTTGGGTGACCGCCCAAAGCCCCCTTCCAGGGGGATGGGGGGCAACGGCCGGACTTCGATGTCGCCGTCATCAGCGATCTCGCTCCGGATGTACCGCACCAGGATTCTCCCCTCTCCCTTCCTCGGTCGCCTCTGCGGTCAAAGTGGCGAGCAGTGCGTCCGCTTCCGCATCAGGCTGTTGGGATGAGAGCCGCTCGCCCTGGCGACTGAGGCGCGCCGGGTGCGTGGCATCGTGGATCTCGCGCAGCTTCTCGATCGAGACCCGGGTGTAGATCTGCGTCGTGGCAAGGCTCGGCGTGTCCGAGTAGCGCCTGGATGAAGCGCGTATCGGCGCCGTTCTCGAGCATGTGCGTCGCGCAGGCGTGGCGGAAGAGATGACAGGCGCCGGGCTTGTCGATGCCGGCGAAGTGCATGTAGCGGCGCACCCGCTCGGCGACATACTCAGGCGTCATCGGCGCGCCGTAATCGGTGAGGAAGAGCGCCTCGTCGTCGCGGACCACGTCAGCTGCGGTCGCGCCTCGAGTGAGGTACTTCTCGACCCAGGCCGCTGCGCGCTCCCCGATCGGGATCACCCGATCGCGTTTGCCCTTTGCCCTCGCGCACCACGACGAACCAGCGCCGCCTAGTCGATGTCGTAGAGCGCGAGGTGCGCGCAGCTCCATGCGTCGCATCCCGGTCGAGTAGAGCGTCTCGAGCATCGCCCGATCGCGTAACCCCGGCGCGCTCTTCGGCTCCGCCTCCCGCAGGATCGCCTCGACCTCCTCGACCGAGAGGATCACCCGCGGCAGATGCTTCGGCGTCTGCGGTAGCGTCAACTCCGAGGCCGGGTTGTAGGGGATATGGTTCTCCTTGGCCAACCACTTGAAGAAGGTCTTCAGGGGCGCGAGACACCCGTGCTGCGATCCCAACGTCATCGGTCGCCCATCGTTCTTTCCGATGGTAGTAGAGGTGGCGCTGGTAGCGCTCGAGGATGGGCTTCGTGATCTCCCCCGGCGTGCTGAGGGCGCGCTCGGTGCACCAGGTGATAAAGCGGCGGATCGCCACGCGCCGCGTGCGCACCGTGTCCTCGGAGTACCCCGACACCCGCATCCATTCCAGGTGCTCGTTGAGGTAGCCGGTGAGCGGCAGCGCCGCCAGCGGATCAGGTCCGGCAGCCGGACGGCTGCCGCGTGGCTTGGGCCAGGCGGTCTTGTGATGCTTGACGCGTTGACCTTTGCGCGGCATGGCTCAGAGCGAGGAGGCGGCTAAAGGGGGCGGGTACGATGCGGCGAGGCTCGTATCCTCCAGAGGTGCGAGAGAACCATTTTTTCTCGGGGCCAAGCCGGAAGAGCTGGGATTTACGGCATTTGGAGCGGATTTCGCCTCGCAACTTCCAGGCTCCTTCCCCTCACCTTGGGGGCTCCTTGGACCCTCCAACCGGCCGTTTTCATGCTCCTGGTTGCCATCGTAGGCGCGGAGTGCCGCCACATCGATCAGTCCCGTGAGATGCGGCGCTGCCGTCCTTGCCGCCACCGTCGTAGAGCAGCTCGTAGACGAAGCTCTGCCCGCGCCCGCCGCGATGTACGAGCACGTATTCGAGCTCCTCGAGCTTTCGCATGTGCATCTTCACCTGGAAGTCCGACCACCCGCAGTACTCGCGCACCTCGCGGCGGGTGAAGCGGTACTCGGCACGAGTGATCTGCTGCGCGGTGCAGGCTGCATCGACCATGGCCGCGACGAGTTCGAAGAGCCGGCGCGTCTGCGGCGGAGAGCTCATCGAGCGAGCGCCCCAGCGCCTCGTGCGCCAGGCGTTGGCGATCTCGATGTCCTCCAAGGTCACCTCGACATACTCGATGCGCTCGTCGTCCCGTTCGGCGGTGCGCAGCTCCCGCTGGTGCTGGTGCAGCAGCGCGATCGTGTCGATCAGCGTCAGGTACTTCTCGTGATCGCGCCGCAAGCGCGGGCGCTCATCGGGGAAGGTGAGCCGATCGGCGTAGGGGTTGCGGCACCGCGAGCGGCCTGAGGAACCGCTGCGCGTTGCGATGCTGCCTGAGCAGCCGCTCCTGCGCCTGCTGGGCAAAGAGGCCCTCGAGCGTGCGCTTCTCGCGCTGTAGCCGATGGATCGCGCGGGTCTGCTCGCGCGACTCATCGACCGCGAGGTCAGACACCGGTTCAGCAGTTCCTCGTCGTGATCGATCGCGGTGGTGGTCGAGAAGATCATCACCGGCCCCTCGACCCGGTATTCCTGCGTCACGAGCTTGCCGGTCTCGGGGTCCTTGCCGGTGGAGGCGATCGAGAGCACCCCCTCGCTTTGCAAGAGCTTCAGCGCATAGCTCGCACGCGCGGCGCCTTCCTCCTCGGCGAGCGCCAGGATCTTGTGCTTCAAGTTCATCGCGCCCATGTAAAACAGGCTCTGCCCCGTCATCGCCGAGTACTGCACCTTGTCCTCCTCCGGCATGAAGGCGAGCACCGCCTCCATGAGCGAGGACTTGCCGGCCGCCGAGCTCGACTGCACCATCACCGCGAGCGGCGATTCGAGCTTGCGCGAGGTGGCGGCTAAATAGCCGATCAGCTTGTTGGTCTCCTCACCCACGACGCCGCAATGCGCAAAGTCGGCGAGGATGCGCTCCAGGAGCTGCGGGTCCTTTAGCAGCGCGAGCGCCTCGCGCTCTCCTCGGGCGCGATCGTGACACCGGCCTTGGGAGCGAGCGTGTCGGCGGCCGTGCGCTCCTGCAGCGCCTCGAGCTCGCGCAGGAGCGCCCCAAGGTCATGGCGGATGATGTCCTCGTGGATCGACAGCTCGCTCGAGGCCTGGGTGATGAAGCTGCCGCGCGCGCGCACGCTGTAAAGATCAAGCGTATCCACGTGGAAGGCATCGGCCTTCGAGACCATCACGTTGACCCGCAGCATCACATCGAAGGCGAGGTTCTTCTTCAGACCCCGCACCCGGTAGCGCCGATCCCCGAGCACCATCACGACATCCTCGCCCTGTACCTCGGCTCGCGGCCCGGCACCCGGCAGCGGCGGTACCGGCGAGGCCGGGACTGCCTGCAGCATGGGGGCTGCGCCCGGCGTCGGGAACGTGTCCGGCAACACAGGTTTCGCCGCTGGTGCAGGATCGAGCGCGGAAGCGATCGGCGCGGCGATCACCTCCGGTGTCGGAACAGACTCGGATTGCGGCGCTGGCGCGGCGCGCTCCTGCTCGTCCAAGCCACCCGGCTCCAAGGATGCAGCCGCCGATGTTGGAGGCGGCGTAGTCGTTAAAATCGGCTTCGCAGCCCCCTTGCCAAGCCACTGCGCCTTGCGGATCACCAGGCCCAAGCGATTTGCTCGCCGGCGTCACCTTGCGCGCATACTCGTTCGCATCCATTCCGTTGCGGGAAGAGGATGCGATAGCAGTCAATGCCTTCCGCAAGGAGCCGTTGTGACAGCTTCTCCGCCGCCCGATCGCCGGCCTCGTCACGATCGTAGGCGATCAACACCCGATCGGTGCCGTAGCGCTTGAAGGCCGCGAAGTGATCGGCGGTAAAGCCCTCCACCCCATAGGCAGCCGTGACGTTGTGGAAGCCCGCGCACCAGAAGGTCAGCGCATCGATCAGGGCCTCACAGAGGATCACTTCCTTGTGTGCCTCGAGCGCGAGCTCGTTCCACACGCCCGCGGTGCGGGCCCGGCAGATACAGGTGATAGGGCGTGCCTTCGCGCAGGTTGTCGTTGATCTTGCGGCCGTAGACCTCGGTGATCTCGCCGCCCGGGCTCACGACCGGGATCACGATCGAGCCGTTGAAGTGCTCGTGCCCGGAGGCGCGCCACAGCCCGACCTTCTGCAGCCGGCCGCGGATCTCAGCGCCCGCCTTGCGATTCTTCTCCGGCAACCGCAGGCCCAGCGTCCGATCGGCAAAGCCGAGCTTGAACCGCTCGATCATCGTCTCGTCCTTCAGTCCCCGCCGCTCGAGATACGCCAGCGCCTCGGGGCTCTCCTTCAGCGCTCGTGGTAGTAGTCGATGGTCTGCGCGAGCAGCGCCTGGTCGTCGGCATCGAGCCTCACCGGAGGGGCGAGCTCTCGGTACTGTGGACCGCTTGATCGGCACCGACGGTGCCTCACCCGCTGCCCCCTCACGCAATAGCTCCACCGCGTGACGGAACGAGACCCCCTTCGTCTTCATCATCCAGTCGATCGGCCCGCCGCCGACCTGACAGGCAAAGCAGTGCCAGAGGTTCTTCGCCGGCGTCACGACGAGCGAGGCCTCCCGGTCTTCGTGGAACGGACAGCGGCCGAGCAGATCCTTGCCGGCGGGCTTGATGACGATCCCGGAGGCCTCGACCAACCGCTCGACACTGATCTCCATCTTTAGCCGCTCGAGCTCGGCCTGCGGGATGCGCGCCATGTTGGCCCCGTCAGTCGCCGGCGATTCTGCGATACCGCCTCTGCCTGCGCTCAGGCGCTATCGGCTCGGGCTCGATCACCTCGAGCACCAGGCGCTTGCGGCTCACGTGCACCCGCACCGCCGTGCCGATCCCAAAGCCCATCCGCTCGAGCCAGCGGCCCGAGAGGCGCACGAACGGCATCCGCGTCGGTGAGCGCAGTGGCCTCGGGGCCTGCGAGTGCGAGTCGACCGGCCGGTAGCCCACGGTGAGGTGACGAAGGTCCATAAGGCGGCTCCCTTCCAAAAACCTGTCAAGAGGGTCCGGGGGAAAATAACTTGGCGCCAATCTACGCCATTTTGGCGTATAGTCAACGGCATTCCGCATAACGAGGCTTAGGGTATGCACCCCCGACCCCGAACCGATTGCTTCGCCAGTATTCCGATGAGCCCGGATGAGAGGCTGTTCTTCAAGCAGCTCGGCGCTCGTGTCGCTGAGCTGCGCAAAACGCACGGACTGACCCAGGCGCAGCTCGCCGAGTCCCTCCGCCTCACCCAGCAGATGATCGCCTCCTACGAGGTCGGCCGCCGCCGCATACCGGTCTCGCTCCTGGCGGCCCTCGCCACTACGCTTGCCGTCTCCATCGAAGCCCTGCTCGGCCAGAAGGATGCGAGCCCAGGTAAACGAGGTCCCGCCCCGAAGCTGCAGCAGCAGATGGAGCGCATCCAGCACCTGCCGCGCGCTCAGCAGCGCTTCGTGATCCAGGTGATCGATACCGTGCTTGCCCAGCAGGGCCGCTGAGCCCTCACCGACAGGGAGTTTCCCCGATGGCCTCTCGCCGCCGCCTGGCCCCCGTGCCCGTCGAGCACATCAGCCGCTCCATCCTCGTCCTGCGCGGCCACAAGGTCTTGCTCGATGAGGAGCTCGCCGCCCTCTACGGCGTGACGACCAGCGCTCTCGTGCAGGCGGTCAAACGCAATATCGGCCGCTTCCCGCCGGATTTCATGTTCCAACTCACCGCCGCAGAGCGGGACGTGTTGAGATCACAGTCTGTGATCTCAACACCAAGCCGCGGCGGGCGACGCTATATGCCCTACGTCTTCACCGAGCAGGGCGTCGCGATGCTCTCCTCGGTGCTCGGCAGCGAGCGCGCCATCGCCGTAAACATCGAAATCATGCGCGCCTTCGTTCGCATGCGCGAACTCCTCGCCTCGAACAAGCAACTCGCCCATCGAATCGATGAGCTCGAGGCCCGCATCGAGAAAAAGCTCGCCACCCATGACGAGGCGATCGCCGCCATCCTCTCAGCCATCCGCCAGCTCATGAGCCCGCCGGCTCCCAAGCGCCGCCCCATCGGATTTACCGCCGACCTCGGGGAGAAGAGCTGACGCCAGCGTAGGCTACTTGTGTCCCAATGAGACACAAAACTCCATCCTTGCCTACCCTGCATCCCCCTCCCATCTCCTCAGCGGCACCACGATGAAAGCTGCCTGCCGCGGCACAGATCACGCAGCCCTTATAAGAGGCCTCAGACGATGGACCAACGCGAATGTCTCTCTGTCTGGCTTGAAGCTTGTGGTTTCGACTAGGTAACTACCCGCCCGTAGCGATACGCTAAGATGGCGATCGAGCTGCGCGCCACTGCATGCGGAGTCAAACAGCACGTATTCTCCGGCACTCGTCTGCAGTTGACCAGCGGAAGCGAACGATAGTGTGCGAACCGTATGCTCTGCCAAAAGCCCAGACAGCAATGACTCTTCAGATGCTGCCCACCGCCATCGAACTATCAGTACTTCAGATGTCGCTTTTACGGGAATGAGTGCCGTTCTATCCGGTTCGTCGCCAAGAACCAAAGCCAATTGGTTCCCGACTAGGATGATGCCGATCTCATCTTCGATTCCACAAGCCCGCGCATAATCAGATTGCGTCTCGGAACATCCCGAGCCGTCAACGCCATGCCAATCCTTCAGCGAGGACCGTGGCGCGAGCAGTAATGGGCCGCCCGCAGATTCTATCCATTCGACTTTGGTTACCATTGGCTCACGCCCACCTGTCACACCTCCTCAATCATCCAACCCGCATAGCAACGCTGCGGTCGTCTTCGGCTCCTTAATTGCACCCGCTAGCCTTAGAACAGGGGCCCTCACCCTGAGGCAATTGCTGCACTGGCGGCTGTTTGGGTTCCGGGGATGTGGACTTTTGCTGCCTGACTTCACCGCCTTGTTTCCTGCTGCAACCGAGACATTGGGGATATAGTCTTTGCGGTTGCCCGTCGGCGTTGGTCCCACTCGGGGGCTGATGATCCGGAACAAAATCCCCGCTCTTCGTTCCAGGGTCCTTTGAACCGCAGGTGTGGCAACCAGTTTGGCCGCCGATTTCATTAATCTTGTCCCGTTCATCGCGAGTAAAATCCCGACCCGGACCCCGCGCTGGGATGGAATCTCCCGCATGCTCTCCGGGCTTGAGCGTGGATCCGGGCTTCTCAGCCGAAGGTGTCGGAGTGCCATGGACCTCGTTGTAGATGTGTTCTATCGCGGCACCGACACCAAGCGTCCCGGCCACCCATGCGACTGCCTCATATCCTACGATGCCCTCGCCGATGCATAGGTCCTCGAGACATTTCCCACTTGGATCGGTGTGGTCTACAGTTTGCCCCGACACGACTTCGTCGTACCGGCGGCGGTTTTCCCAAGGCGGTCAGCGGCTTAAAGAGCGAACGGGGATGACGCGATCCCCGCGGTAGATTCGTTTTGGCCCAGACGCGAGTTTCCGCTTAATTTCGAGGTTTGGTCAAGTTGCAGTAGTATTTCCGGGACGGCGTGCTTTTTGAAGGGATCGATAGCGTCATTTCACGAGCCAAGGGGGTTGCTATGTGGAGTTCTTCTCTGTGGGATGTGTGGGATCGTGTGCAGATAGGTTTGGGCTGGGCGACTAAGGCCGTGTGGGGTGCCCTCATGTGCCTCGTGATGGGGCCGGCAGCACTGGTGGTCTCGATCTGGTTGCTCACGGTAGCTTTCGGCGTCACCAGCACACAAGGTCTCGTGAAGGATCTTTATACCTACGCTGACACCTCGTTTCGCGCCGCACCGACCGGCATGATTCGTGTGCAGACCTGCGATGATGTTTTGCCGGCTGCACCGCCGTCGGCACCGCCACTACGCGATAGGTACGGTGACCTCCCTGGCTGCAAGCATCCGCGCATGATAACCGCGCCTGCTGCTGAGGTCGTGGCGGATCAGACAGAGCGCCTTGAGTCCCTCTACTGGGTGCTGGTGGGTATATCGACCTTGTACATGTTTGCGTTCTATTTCGCGAAGCATAGGCGGTCGATTGGCGAACACGGTAACGAACTGATCGATCGCATGATCGGATTCGCACGCCACTAGATCGAAGACCAGTGCGGCGTGTGGCCGTGCCGCACGAGAGATTCGCGGATGCGGGAGAGCCGGCTGGCGCCGACCCTCCCGCTTGAGGGGTTCAAGTATCGCGATGGAACCAGGGGTAGCCGACGCGCTCGTAGTATTCCTCCGCCATGCGCCGCTCATCGCTGCCGTTGCTGCCATAGCCATCGGTGCGCGGATTGTTGTTCCAGTTCATGAGGCCGCAGAGATCCCCGATGAAGCCGCGCAGGACGAGTTCGGGTTCGACCTGGTCGCGTGCGCAGAGGCGGATAAATTCGGGTGGCAGCCAGACCGTGGCTTTCCTCGTGTCCACGTTCTGGGGTTTCGCTCCGCGTAGCCGCAGCAGTTGTCGCCCGACTTGGGCTTTGCGCCGATCCAGCTCGGCAGAGGCCCAGGGAACCTGCTCGATCCAGATCAGCAGATCAGCGGCTATGTCCTCGGCGGCCATGCGCGCTTCGCTCCCTTCGGCAGTCAACAGGGTGACAAGATCCTTGATGAAGTCGTTGACGGTCATGATGCATTTCTCCTGGTTTGCGTCAGCTCTCAAGTCGAGTGCTGTTGGCCGGGCTCTCCCGCACCGAGTCGCAGCCGTGTCAAGGGTGGCCGTCTTCGGCCATTTACTTGCCCTTGACGCGGCGAGCACGGTGCTAGCCTGAACAACCAACAGCGAACGACTTTCTTATTCCTTGCTGAAGGCAGACGGACGTGACGTTAGACAGGCAGTTATCTCCTCGACGCTACGGCCGGGTCCGCTTCGTCGTCCTGCGCCGCCTCCGCATCAAGTGCGTTAATCAAGGATTCAGCGGATGGCGATTCGCGCCGCGGCGTCGCGCCTCGCTGCGCTTTCGCCGGATGTGTGGCATCGTGGATTTCGCGCAGCTTGTCGATCGAGACGTGCGTGTAGATTTGTGTGGTGGCCAGAGTCTCGTGACCCAAGAGCGCCTGGATGAAGCGCGTGTCGGCGCCGTTCTCCAGCATGTGCGTCGCGCAGGCGTGACGGAACAGATGACAGGCGCCGGGTTTGTGGATGCCGGCGAAGTGCATGTAGCGACGCACGCGCTCGGCGACGTATTCCGGGGTGACCGGCTCGCCGTAGTCAGACAGGAACAACGCCTCGGCGTTACCCACCAGCAAGTGCGGCCGGGCTTCTTGCAGGTATTTATCGACCCAGGCCGCGGCGCGTTCTCCGATCGGGATCATCCGGTCGCGGCGTCCCTTGCCCTCCCGCACCATCACCAGCCGGCGCGTGGTGTCCACGTCGTACAGCGCAAGCCCCGGCAGCTCCATGCGCCGCAACCCCGTCGAGTACAGGGTTTCGAGCATCGCCCGATCGCGAAGGCCTGGCGCCGTGGTCGGTTCCGCTTCGCGCAAGATCGCCTCAACCTCCTGGATGGATAAAATCACCCTCGGCAGATGTTTGGGCAGACGCGGCAGGGTCAGTTCGGACGCCGGGTTGTAGAGGATGTGATTTTCCTTTGCCAACCACTTGAAGAAGGTCTTCAAGGGCGCGAGACACCCGAACTGGCTGCCCATGGTCATCGGCTTGCCATCCGCCTTGCGGTAGTAAAATAAATGCCGCTGATAGCGTTCCAGGATCGGCTTGGTGATGTCTTTGGGTTCGCGGAGCGCCCGCTCCTCGCACCAGGCGATAAACCGCCGTAGCGCGATCCTGCGGCCTCGCGCGGTGTCCTCGGAGTACCCCGTCACCTGCATCCATTCCAAGTGGGCCTGGAGATATGCGGCGAGCGGCAGATGCGCCAACGGATCGGGAGAGTCGTTCTTGCGACCGCCGCGTGGCTTCGGCCATGCGGTCTTGTGGTGTTTGACTCGCTGACCCTTGCGCGGCATGGCGTCAGGACACCGCGGCAGCGGCGGCTAAAGGGGATGGGTATGATGGGATTGAACCGCTCTCGTCCCAGGATGCGATTTTTCCGTTCTTTTTCGCAGTTTCTCTGGAAGTGCCATTATTTACGGCATTCGGTGAGGTTTTCGGCTCGCTACCCCCATGCTCCATGGATGCTACTTGGGGGCTACTTGGATGCTCCAAGTTCTGTTTTCGATGCTCCTTCTTTCCGTCGTAGACCTGTTTTAACGCGGCCACGTCGATCAGTCCCATCAGGAACGGCGTGCCGTCGCGCCCCGCGCCGTCATACAGCAACTCGTACACGAAGCTCTGGCCACGGCCGCCACGATGCACGAGCACGTATTCCAGCTCTTCGAGCTTGTGCATGTGCATCTTCACCTGGAAGTCCGACCAGCCGGCGTGTTCGCGCACCTCACGGCGGCTAAAGCGATAATCGGTGCGGGTGATGGCTTGCGCCGTGCATCGGGTCTCGACCATCGAGGCGACCATGTCCAGCAGCCGGCGGGTCTGCGGCGAGAGTTCATCGAGCGAGCGCCCCAAGGCCTCATGGGCGAGCCGATTGGCGACCTCGATATCGCTCAGAGTCACTTCCACGTACTCGATCCGCTCGCCATCGTGCTCGGCGCTGCGCAGCTCCCGCTGGTGTTGATGCAAGAGCGCGATCGTGTCGATCAGCGTGAGGTACTTTTCGTGATCGCGCCGCAGGCGTGTGCGCCCATCCGGGAAGGTGAGCGCATCGGCATAGGGATTTCGCACCGCGAGGGGCCGGAGTAGTCGCTGGGCATTGCGGTGTTGCTTCAAGATGCGGGATTTCGTTTCTCGGGCAAACAGGCCATCGAGGGTTCGCTTCTGGCGTTGTAACTGATGGATCGCACGGGTTTGCTCGCGCGATTCATCGACGCCCAGCGTCAAGCAACGATTGAGCAACTCCTCGTCGTTGTCGATCGCCGTGGTCGTGGAGAAGATCATCACCGGGCCATCGACCCGATATTCCTGTGTCACGAGCTTTCCGGTCTCGGGGTCCTTGCCGGTGGACGCGATACTCAACGTCCCTTCACTTTGCAAGAGTTTCAACGCATAGCTCGCGCGTGCGGCACCGGCTTCCTCGGCAAGCGCCAGGATTTTGTGCTTCAAGTCCATCGCACCCATGTAAAACAGGCTCTGCCCGGTCATCGCCGAGTACTGCACCTTGTCCTCTTCCGGCATGAACGCGAGCACCGCTTCCATGAGGCTCGATTTGCCGGCCGCCGAACTCGACTGCACCATCACCGCGAGCGGCGCATCGAGCTTGCGGGAGGTGGCGGCTAAATAGCCGATGAGCTTGTTGCTCTCTTCGCCGACGACACCGCAGCGGGTAAAGTCGGCCAGGATGCGATCGAGTAGGTGTGAGTCCTTGAGCAAGTCCAATGCCTCTTGGCTGTCCTCGGCCGGCATCGCGGGTTTCTCGACCGGTTGCAACGTCTTCTCGATCTGCTTTTCCTGGTGTTCTTCGAGCTTGCGCAGGACTTTCCCCAAGTCGTGGCGGATCACGTCCTCGGTGACGTTCAACTCCCGCGCCGCCTGGGTCATAAAGCTATTGCGTGCGCGCACGCTGTAAAGATCCAGCGTATCAACGTGGAACGCCTCGCCGCGGTCGATCAGCACATTGACCTTCAGCAATACGTCGAAGGCTAAGTTTTTGGCGAGGCCTCGGATGCGATAGCGTCGATCACCCAGGGGTATCACGATCTCTTCACCCTGCACCCTCGCCTCGACCTCAACCGCCGCCGTCGCCGGCACCGGTGAGGCCGGCAGTGCGACGCTGGGCACCGGCGCCGCATCGGGTACCTCAACACTCAGGGTCGGCGCCGACTCCGCGGGCAACACGGCCGCCGTCGGGATTTCCTCTTTAGCCGCTGTTTGCATCGCGATCTCGACCGCGGCCGACGGCGCGGCCACTGTCGTGTGGATCGGTTGCGGCTCGCCCTTCCCAAGCCACTGCGCCTTGCGGATCACGAGCCCGAGCGACTTCGCCGCCGGCGTCACTTTCAGCGCGTACTCGTTCGCATCCATGCCCTTCGGGAACTGGATGCGGTAACAGTCGAGGCCTTCGCCCAGCAACTGCTTGGATAGTTTCTCGGCCGCGCGATCACCGGCCTCGTCGCGGTCATACGCGATCAACACGCGCGTGGTGCCGTGCCTCTTGAACGCGGCTAAGTGATCGGCGGTAAATCCTTCAATGCCGTAGCTCGCCGTGACATTGCGATACCCCGCACACCAGAAGGTCAGCGCATCGATCAAGGCCTCGCAGAGGATGATTTCCGTGTGTTCGGCGAGCGCCGCTTCGTTCCACACACCGCGATGCGGCCCCGGCAGATACAGGTGCAGCGGTGTGCCGGAGCGCAGCCCCTCCGTGATCTTGCGGCCGTAGATTTCCGTGATGTCGCCGGTAGCCGCGATCACCGGCACCACCACCGAACCGTTAAAATGCTCGTGACCGGATTCGCGGTACAGCCCCACGCGTTGTAGCTGCGTGCGCAGTGCCTCACCCTCCGCTCGATTCTTCTGCGGCAACCGATACCCAAGCGTCCGATTGGCAAAGCCGAGCTTAAAAGTGTTGATCGCATCGAGGGCGCCGATCCCGCGCCGCTTGAGATAATCGAGCGCTTCGGGACTGTCGAGCAGCGTCGCGTGGTAATACTCGACCACCTGCGCCAGCAGCCGCTGATCCTCGACGCTCGCCAGCGTCGGCAGCTTCGGCACCGTGGATTGCTTCGGCGGTGGCGTGAACGAGGCCGAGACCGAAGCCTCGGCTAAAGGCAGATATTCGTTCTGCAACAGTTCCACGGCATGGCGGAAGCTCACCCCCTCGGATTTCATCACCCAGTCGATCACCGTGCCGCCGGCCTGGCACGCACCCAGGCAATGCCATAGGTTTTTTTCCGGTGTAATCACCAGCGACGGCGTCTTGTCATCATGGAAGGGGCAGCAGCCAATGAGGTCGGCCCCGTGTTTCTTGAAGGCCACGCCGCGCACCTCGGCCAGGCGCTGTACGGAGACCTCGGCCTTCAGTCGCTCAACCACGTGGTCCGGGATGCGCGCCATAACCGGGGTTCTCCTAAAAAACTGTCAAGCCGTACATACGCTTCATTTGTAACAGCATATATGCTACATTGCAAGCAGCAGCTATTCAGGAGGGCTTTACAGTGCAGGCTGGATTTCCACCGGATTTGATCGCCATGCAGTTTCCCGAGCGGATCGTTGCTCTGCGCAAAGAGAAGAGCCTCACTCAGCAGGCACTCGCCGATAAGGTCGAGGTGCATCTGACCCAGATTCAGCGCTATGAGAGCGGCGCCGTGCAGCCGACGCTCGATGTCATCCGGCGCCTTGCGATTGCGCTGTCGGTTAGCGCAGATATGCTGATCTTCGATAAGGACGAACGCGGCCCCGACGAGGACTTGAAGCTGCAGTTCGAGGCGATCTCGCGCATGTCGAAGGATGAGAAGAAGATCATCAAGGCCCTGCTCGATGGCATGATCTTGAAGCACGAAGCGCAGCGCTGGTCGACTCCCGCGTAATCACGAGGCGAACCCATGGAACACATGATTCAGTTGCACATCGAGAAGCTGCCCGAGGGCGTGTATCTGGCCACCAGCGATGAGGTGCAGGGCTTGGTCGCCCAGGGGCGCACCATTCAGGAGACGATCGAGATTGCGCGCGACGTGGCCAAGAAGCTCATCGAAGCGCACAGCGGTGCGCCTCTGCCGTCGGTCGCCGAGTCGTTCGACTATCCGGTGATTATCGCGACCTGATGGGACGGCTCGCCGGTTTTCGTTACCGCGACATCACCCGGCGATTAAAAGCGCTGGGCCTGGAGTTCCATCGTCAGGCCGCCGGCAGCCATGAGATCTGGCACAACCCCGCGACCAGCCGCTACACCACCATCCCCAACCACCCCGGAGATATGCCCGAAGGGACGCTTCGCGCCATCTTGAAGCAGGCGGGCATCGAGCCGGAGGTGTTTCTACAGAAGCAGTGATCGGCGACTACCGCTCCAACTCCACCACCGGCGTCTTCGTCGCCACCGCCGCCGCCGGCAGGTGATCCAACGCCGTGTCCTTCTTGTGACTGCGCCCCATGATCCGCTCCAGGTCATCCGCGGTACTACGTTCCGCGTAGAGATGCACCGCGTCACGCGCCCGAGAACCGGCGACATAGGACCATTCCCTCGCCGACATGCTTTCATGTGCAAGCACATAGGCTCGCTCGACGCTCGCGCCCTGCGCCTTGTGGGCCGTGAGCGCGTAGCCGTGCTCAAGATGCGGATGTTCGCTCAAGCGCCAGGTGCGCGTGCGGCCCTCATCGAGTTTCGCCGTGATTTCCACCTCGCCGCGTCGCTCGGTGAGGGCGGTCACGGTGGCAAGATCGCCGTTCATCATGCCGAGCACCTTGGCATTTCGCGTGATGACGATGCGGTCGCCCTCGGCGAGCACCAGCGGCCCTTGCGCCGCATCGATGACGCGCTCGCGTTGTAATTCGCCTCGTTCGCGCAGCGTCTCGCGCGCCAGGCGATTCAACTCTCGCGTATCGGCGCGCGTCGCCCCGAGGATCAAGTCCTCGCCGGGGTGGTGGGCATCGCGCGAGCCATTCCAGTCGCGCACGAGTTCATGCATCGCCTGTTCGCGATCGTTCGCCGTATGCACGCGGCCCCGTGCCTGCAACGAGTCGAGCGCGGCGCGCGTGTCGCCGCTCGCCAAGGCCTGCACCATTTCCCGATCGGCAACACTGCGCTGCCGGCGGATGTCGGTTAATCGCGCGCTGCCAACCTCCTGCCCGATGCGCTCGAAGAGCTGGCCGGCGTCGATCGGTTGTAATTGGTTGGCATCGCCCACGAACACGACTTTCGCCTTCGCTTGGTCGATCTTCTCCAACAGCTTCGCGTACTGACGCGAGCCGATCATGCCGGCCTCATCGATCACAAGCACCGTGCGCTCCGTGAGTCGATCTCGGCCTTGATCCATATCCTTCAGCAACGAGTGCACGGTCTGCGATCGGATGCCGCTGCCTTCTTGCAACCCCTTCGCCGCTTTGCCGGCGAGCGCCGCCGCGCGCACCTCGTAGCCCGAGGCTTCCCATGCCTCGCGCGCCGCACCCAGCAGATGACTCTTGCCGGTGCCGGCGAGGCCTTCGAGGACGCTTAAGCGTGCCGGCGCGGTGAGATGGTGCAGGGCTGCGCGTTGTTCCTCGGACAGCGGCCGAGATTGCTCGGCCGCCTCGATCGCTTGGTCGTCCACTCGGTACGCCGCATCGGCGGCTAAGTGTTTCGCGCTCGTGAGCGCACCGCGCTCGATGGCGAGCATCTCGCGCGTGGTGTAGCGATTCGCGGCGAGCGGCACGATCCTCTCGTCGTTCGCGATCGTTTTCATCAGCTCGGCCGTGCGTGCGATCCCGCCGCCGGCCTGCTGCACGTGCTCGGCCACCGCGCGCGTTAAGTCAGCGCTCGTGAACGTGCTGTGCTCGCGGCTCACGCGCTCGATCACGGCCTTGGCGTCGATCGAACCGGATTCGTGCGGCGCGTGGCCTTGCAAGTCGGCGAGGTGCTCGGCCGTGACGCCGTGCGCCAGGGCTTCATGGCGCCATGTCGCGCGTAACGTCGTCGCGGTCGCTGAGTCTTTGGCTTTGCGCGTATCGAGCGCAGCGACTTCGGCCGCTTTCGCGCTCGAAGTGCCGCGCTCCGCCATCACCGCCTCGATCTGCGCACGGCGCTTGGAGAAGTGGCGCTCGAGGTCGCGCGGGACCTCACTCAAGCGGAAGTTTCCTTTGCTGTCCGGCTCGATCTCATAACCAAGACCGCGCAGCTCGTGCGCCAGCTCGGCGCGATACGCGGCGCCCAGAGCCATCTTCCACTCGTACAGCGGCTTGGTTTCCAGCGTCCCGTAGCTGCCATCCGATCGCTCGGCGACATTCAGCACGAAGGCATGCGTGTGCAGTTGCGGGTCCGCCTCGCGGCTCGTGCCATGCACATACATCGCGATCACCGGGCGCGCGGTCTGCCGCTCGACCCCATCGTGGCCGCGCCGCGTGATAAAAAGCTGCTGCTCTTCGGCGAAGCTAAGTGTCCGCTCGACGGCGTGCGTGTGGGCGCGCTCGATCGCCTCGCGTTGCTCGCGTTCGGCAATGCCCCACACGACCGACACCGATTTCGGCGCCGAGAAGGTCATATCCCAGCCGGGCCGGTGCGCATCGCCGGCACGCTGCACCAGCGCCTCGCCGCTCCCGGGATGGAAGCCGGCGGCTAAGTGATCGAAGGCTTGCTCGCCAACATTTCCGTTGAGACCTAACGCCTCCGCACCGCTCCCGAGCCATTGCCCCGGCGCGTGGCCGCTCTCGGTGTAGTAATCCTCGGGACCACGATTCGCGCCGTCGCGCTCGCCTTCGAGGTAGGCACGGATGCCGGAGGCCGATGCGGTACGGGAGCTGATGGAGAGCATGCGTTAAGCACTATCGTTGAGTGTCGAGAGGAACGTCAATGGATTTTTCGATATCTTCTTCTCGACATGGGCCTGATACCGCTGGGCATCTTGTCCCCAGTCGAAGTAGATTCCGCATTCAGGGTCTTTAAGCTGTATTCCCGCTTGCTCGCCGACTGTTAATTGCACCGAGCACAGATGCAGTGACGCTGACCGTCCGACTAAGGCCGCATACACATCGAGTTGATAATCGCCGGCCAAGAACTCGAAGCGGGTTCCATCGGTGGGAAGTAAAAAATGATGATTGCAGACAACACCGGTCTCACCCACATACACGCCGCTCCCGCGCGCTAATCCGTTTTGATCGTATACCCAGATGTTAAACGTCTGGCGCGTTTCGCCACGGCGTAACGTCACGAACATGCTCTCAATGATATGCCCACGCTTCCCCGTGCTGTAAACCAGCGAACGGAGAAAGACTTTAGGCTTTGCTGGCGTTCCATTGTGAGGCGCCCCATCCGGGCCGAAGAAGATAACGGTCGGCTTCGTCATGCGAACCGTACCTCGATGAAGCAACGTAAACCAGGCCGTCACCGCCGAGATCACGAGCGCGACTATCGAGATGCAGATAGAGACGATCCCGATCATCGTTTCTTAGCCTCATGTACATCGGTATAACGGAAGGCGGTGTAATCGAGTTTGGTTTTTTGTAGCAAGTCGCGCCGCATCGCGAGCACGACTTCGCCGACAGCCTTTCTCCCCACTTCTGGGATAGGATCTGAACCTCGATTTTCGGTCACGAGGCGGATCAGGTCATTGATGGATTTCACCACCTCATCCGAGGCATACAGCCAACTCTGATACTGTTCTTCAAAGAACTCCCTCTTCAGTTGCGCGGAAGTCGTGCTGCCCACAAAGCCTTGCAGTTTAATGAGCAGCTTTGCATATTTTTCTTCTTTAAATCGCAGGGCCGCTTCGTCGCGTTTTGCACGCGAGGTGAAGAAGAACGCGAGGAACGCGCCGAGCCCAGCACTGAGGAGAGGCACGACAGCAATGAGCCACTCCTTCATTTTTCGTTTCTTGTTACCTGCGCACGGCCGAGGATCGCATCCGCATCGAGCGCCGGCCGAACCACTATCGACGGTTTCGGCGCAGACGGCGGCGATTTATTTGGAGCCGGATCGCGCGGCGTGAACGGTACGATGACAGGCTTGCGTTTTATGAGCGGGACTTTCACGCACAGCACTCGATTTTGTTCGGCCAGACGTAAATACCCTCGGCGCTTCTTCAAGCCCTGGATGTCGGACGCCAGCACCAAGCGCTCGACGTGATGCTGCTTCGTTCTCGTCTCACCGTCCTTGCCACGCGTCACCGATTCTCTCACCACCTCGCAGTCGCCTAAATGACTGCTCGCGTATTCGGCCGTCTCCGGATCATTGACACGCATGATCAGTTGCGAGGCTAAACACGACAGCAACGTCTGCGCCCCATCATCGCCGAAGGCAGCGCGCAACTGCGCGATGGATTGCAACCCCAAGATCGCACACAGCCCATACTTGCGCCCCTTGGTGAGCGCATCGATCAGCCCCTGCACGCACCCGATGCTGCCCACTTCATCGAGCAACAACCAGTAACGACGGTCAAGATCAGGCGGCAACGAGAGCAGCGCATTCACCGCTTCGCCCAGCCACGCCGCGATCAGCGGCCGCAGCGCCGCACTGTGCTTCTCCTCATACGGTAACCACAGCCAGCCCTTGCCCTCGCGCACGTGGCGGCGGATCGACCAACTCTGCACGCCTGCGCTTTCCTGTAAATGGCTGTACGGCGCTAAGTGAGTCCCGACGATGCCGCGCACGCTCGCCAGCATCCGCTCAGCCCCCGCGTGGAACAGCGCCTGCGCCGGCAACCCACTCACCAGCGCCTCAAGCTCCGAGGGCGGCGCCATCGTCAGGGCATGGAGTAACGCACCGTTGGTCGCACGACCTTGCTCGCGTTGCTCCCACAGTCGCCGCAGCGCCGCGCTCACCAGTCCCTGGCCGTATCCCACCCACTCGGGGTTCTGACTCGCCTGGTGATCCGGGATCATGCTCTTGGCCAGCCGCTCGGCATCCGCCGCGCTCTCCATTTCGGCAAACGGCGACCAGTCGCGCGAGTACTTCAGCAGCGGGTTCAGTAAATGATCCCCGTTCTGCCAAAAGCGGCTCATCGCCTCGCCCCCGACATCGGTCACGATGGCCCGATCGCCGCGACCCCCCATCGTGTCGATCATCCCCTGGATCGTCTGAGATTTGCCGGTGTTGGGGGCACCGCTGAGCAGTAGGTTGAGCGGTTCGAGTTTGCGCGGCCAGCCGACCCCGCCGATCACCAGCTTCTTGGGCGAGCGGAACCCGCGCTTGAGCCAACCCCAGCGCGCCGTGACCAGACGCGTGCCACGGACGTACTGGCCCCGATGGCGCGGCGTGGGCCGCAGCCCCCGCAACAAGACCGCCAGCAGCAAAAAGAGGGCCGCCCCCACGCACAGGTACGGCATCCAGTGCTGCAACTGCTGTTGGCCCTGGAGCGTGAACAGGTAAAACCGCAACACCGCGGCGTAGTGCTGCACCACCGGGCTCGGCTCGTTCATGGTTTCCTCGCCAGGTGGGTATTCAGGGCCTCGATCAGGGCGCGGGTGGTCTGCTCGTGCCGCGCGATCACCCGGTCGGCCTGCTCGCGCATCGCCTCCTTAAGCCCCTGCGCCAGGCGCTCCTGCGCCGCGTGCGGGTCCACCCCGTCGAGGTAGGCGGCGATTGCCTCGCGCGCCAGCGCCGCGAGATCCACTTGCCGTTGCCGCGCCAGTTCCCGCAGCCGCTCAAGGTCGCGGCCGGGTAGGCGCAGGGTGAGGCGATCGGATTTCGCCTCCTCGGTCGTGGCAGACATGCAAAGATCCCTCTCGCTGCGGCTATAGCCCCTTTATTCTTGCAGGTGGCTGCCAGTGGCTGCCACCGTGGCTGCCATCGTAGCGCGTTGTCGCGCAAGGGAAAATGCTAATTCAGGGTCGCCGGTGGCTGCCATCGCAAGATGCGTCGGGTGTGCCCCTACCAGGCCTCCCCAAGAACCCAGAGAGCTGCTAAGGGGGGGGATCAACCGACCCAAGCCGAAGCCAGCACCGCCGGCCGACGCCGGAACCGCGACCCTCGCCGGTGCCACCAGGGCAACGCCTCAGCCGGGCGCAGATTGGTCCAGCGCCGGACTCGTGTTGCCAACAGCGGCTAATCTATCGCGCAGTGGCTGCTCATTCGTTGCCGCCCAGACTGGCCGGTCAATGCCGGATCGCAGCTTCCTCGTAATCCAGAACATCCTTACTGGCCTTATCCTTCAGTAAGTTCATTACATCGTTATAGGCGGCTTCGGGTGGCACATCGACAGCAAATAGTTTCGGGAGATGGCTCCCTTCCGTTTCGCATCCGAGCTGTTCCAACTCGCCGCGAATAGCCGCCTTCTGATCCGGATCAAACATGATGACGCGCACCGTCGAATGACCACCGCTCTGTATAACGTGCTCAAATATTAGTTGCTGCTCGTTATCACGTTGCGCGGCAACCAGGTCGCCGGCGGCAACCCCTTGCGCGAAGAACGGGATGTTGTCGAGTTCAAAATGATCCGCGCCGCGAGGGATCGCCCATAAATGTTCCCAGTCTGCGGGCGGGTAATCGTCTGCATCACGTATGAGCCGAAACGCAATTTTCACCCGTTCTGGGATCGTTGCTGCCATGTGCTGTCTCTTCGGATTCCTTGTATCGTTACTGATTCGGCAAAACTTTTTTCGAGACTAGAAATCTAGGCGCGGCGGCGGAGGGGGGGGTGGTGTATTAGGCGGTGGCGGCGGCGGTTCCGGCGTTTTATTCCCCTTCTGCAAATTACATCCGCGACACAATACCTGGCCATTCTCCGGAGTACCGCTGCCACCCTTCGATTTTGGGGTAACGTGATCCACATTTGTTTCGCTATCCGCTGGCGTCACGCCTTTAGTCCCCTGCTGACCAGGGGTTGTCGGCTGACCACAGTTCTCACAAGTCGGTTGACCGCCGTTCTTCGATTTATTGTCATCCTTAACGGCATCTTTGCCCTTTGGTGTAAACGCTTTTCCCGGCCTGGAGCCTGGCGCTTGCTTAGCGCTCATCACGTTGCTGATGGCGTCGCCGATAGTGTCGGCAAGTTTTACTACGAATGGCGTCGCTGCGATCGCCGCCCCTACGGCAATAACTCCCTCAACAGCAAGACCTTCACCAACGCACGCATCCTCAAAGCACCTGCCACTCGGATCGGTCTTATCGAGCGGATCATTGCCAGTATAGGTATAAAGGTCCAAGTCATCCGCGTACCCGATCGGATCGGTCTGCATAAATCGACCGAGCGTCGGATTATACATCCGAGCCTTATAATAATATAAGCCAACGGCGGGAACGTACGCCTGACCAGTGAACTGAAAGCGACTTTCGTTGAGCGAACCACCTAGCCCGTAAGAGTCGTACTGGTTGACGGCCAACTCGTTACCGTTGCTGTCGGTTACCGTAATGACTGACCCCTCCTCATCGGCCAGCAGATAATGGCGGTCCGACGCCGCGACCGTGCCAGAACCCTCATACCACACGATAGGATCGTCTCCGTCGCTCCCCTCGTACACATAGCGCTGAGCAATATCGCTTCCGTTGAATTCCTCGACAATCCGATCACCGTCATAAATAAAGGTGGTAGTCGGAGTCGAATAGAGCCGCCCAAGCGGGTCGTAAGTAAGGCTCGTGCTGCCCGAAGTCAGAAGACGGTTTTCCACGTCATAGGAATACGTCGCAGATCCAGCCGAAGTCAGATTGCCTCGACCGTCGTAACCATATTGGGTCCCCGCTACCGCGGAATATTGATTTAAGCCGTTCGCACTATAGCTTGAGACGGCCGTATCCATTAAAGGGTAATATGCGGAATTCGATATGCTGTCGCTTACAATCTGATCGTCTGGATTGTATTGATAAGAAAACGATACATTATCCGCCGCCGTCGCGATTGTGTGCGATAACGAGCTGAGTCGTTCGATTCCGTCGTATCCGAGAGTAGTCGTAGCAACTCCACTTCCGCGCGTGATCTGGTCAAGCAATCCGGCCGCGCTGTAAGAGTACACAGCGAGCACAGTGGTACCCGTCTCGAGAACCTGATACAACCGATTGAGCCCATCGTACGTGTAGGTTACGTACGCACCATCGGGGTATCTGACTGTAGTTCGATCTCCATCCGCATCGTACTGATACGACATCGCCCGGGCGACACCGCTCATATTCACCGATTCGGAGGTCAGATCCCCGAACCCGTCGTAAACATCTGATACTCCCTCGCCGGTGTTTGAGTTAAAGTTTGCGAATAGTCTCTCACCTAGAAGGTTATATCCGTAATAGACGCTTTGCTCTCCAGGCGCGATTTTTTCAATCACTCGGTTTAGGTGATCGGGCACATACTGAATCGTTTCACTGTCTCGCGTGACCAAAGTCAGGCGGTCGTCGTCGTAGTCATATGTGTACTGCTCGACGTCGCCCGTGTCCGACGAACCGGTGCTAGTCTTAGAGGGAAATTCCGTCTCGGACAAACGGTCAAGCCCGTCATAGACGAGAGTCGTCAAGTTTCCCTTAGCATCCTTTACCGTCTGCTCCAGGCCATTGGGAGTGTATGTATACGTCGCGTACGTTTCCTGAACACTCGGTACACCATTTGCGCGCGTAATCGTCAGCGGCTTATTGTTCTGAGCGTCATAGGTTGTGTAAGTAATCCGATCGTAGCCGTAGTTACCGGGGGAGGTTACTGGTGTACATGGATTCGTCATCGACGCTGAGAGATTCATGCGAACCGCTTCGCACTGCACACGCTCCATGGTGTCGTAAGAGTATTGCGTCAGGTCGTACGGAGCGTCGCTTCCAGAGAGAACTTCCTTTGAAGTCACGTGCCCCATCGAATCATACGTATAAGTGACGGTCTTAGAGATCGTGAAGCCGAAGCTCGACCACTGCGAGGGATTACTATTTCCAGGCCAACTGGTAAGCCACCCCTCGTCAACTTCGGAAAGCAGCCCTTGCGAATACGTATTCCTCGTCGCCAAGCACCCCGCGCTTGTGCACGCCTGGACTGTTCCCGTTAGCTGACCATCTAAGTTATAGAGATAACCTGTGGTATAGGGGGATGCGGTTTGCGCGTAGCAGACGTTCCAAAGCGAAACGCCACTCAATATTAGCCCCGCGAGCGCTACGCCGATCTGCACACGGTTCATCGCTCTCATTTCCGTGTTCCTTCTAGTTCTGTGTAAACTGGTCGCAGCTCGAGAGGCTGAGACCGGCATTGGGCGTTGTTACACTGACTTGATGTCCAAAAGCATCGTACCCGTAACACGTCACATGGGTCTGGACGTTGGCCTGTATCTCGACCCCCCTTAAGAAAAGATTATTAGGTCCAGAGTTTGGGCCGTAGTAGTAGGTCTTGAGGACCTTATCGCTCGCTCCCGCCGCGCAATCAACTTGACCGGTGGATGAATCAGTCGTTGCGGCACTGGTAAGGCAGTAACTCTCGGTCGCGAGAAGCCAAATCGGGGGCGACGCAGCGTACTGATTGGGCGTGGCCGTCAGCACATACGCGCTCTGCTGAACATACGTGTAATTGGTTTGCGGCCGGATACCGTTGGAGTCAGCCGGCCGAGTTTCTGTCAGAACCTTTCCGTTCGCTGCGTCGTATGAATAGTCCGTTTCGTTGCCTAACGCGTCCTTCACCCAGTTCGGCTGGTTGCAAGTGAGCGCATTGCAGCCGGACCAGGAATAATTAGCCGAAGATGTGCTCGAGGTAAGCGGCGAGCCTGGTTTTGGAACTCTGGTGACGGCTGAAAGGTCGGCCACGTTCCATGAATATTCGTTGACGTTGCCCTCGGGCATTGTCTCCTTGGAGATTAGCGCCCCAGGCCCGTAGAAAATGTCGCCGTCCTCATCTGTCAGCTGGATGAAGGGGTCGCTATCTATTGGTGCAAATGTGTCATCGATTCCGACGCCTTCGGCGTCTTCACAGATCTGTTGCTGAAGAGACTTGCCGGTTCCTACCGGGTTCGTAAACCCATATGTTGCCGTAGAGCACGTGCCCTTGCTTACTGACCCCGGGTTACCGCTATAAATCCAATTCTGCCCGGCCCGCGACACGGCTTGAACATAATTTTGGACGCGCGCCAGAACCGGGAGCCCGTTGTATGATGTGCATGCGCTGCCGCAATACGCATACGTCAAGTTGATCGACGCGCTTGAGACACCCGTTGTGCGGCCGTATGCATCCATCGTATACGTGGTTGTCCATCCGGCCGCGTCAGTCACCGTCATGGTTAAGCCGCCGGAGCTAGCGGTCCCGCCGCTGTACGAATAAGTTGCGGTCGGCCAGGTCATTTGAAGCGCACAAGTATCCGCGCTTGGATTGCAGTACTCGTACGCATTGTTGATCGCCGTTACACCGGTCAGCTCCCACTCTCCATTCGACATCTGGCCATACGTGTATTTCAGCTGCAGCCCGTCGCTTCGAGTGATGGATTTAAGGAATGGTATGTCACTTGCGTACCAGTATGTCAGCACGCGGCCGTCGGGATAGATAATCTCCTGTACGGTATAGTCGGGTGGGAACTGAGCACTCGACCATCCCGAGTATATGACCTGCGTCCCATCCCGCTTCGTATAAGTAAACGTCCCATTAGGGTAGGAGTTGAGAACCAGCGTATCCCCTGTCGGCTCAGTCGCCGTAAATGTTTGGCATCCTGTGCCCGCTTGAAAGCCTTCTGAGGAGTGTCCGAGCTGAACTGTAATAACAGGCAGGCCTGCCGATGCGGGAGGACAGGCGGCAGGGCTTTCTCCGTTCGGCCAGATAATGTTTCCAGGGGTATATTCATCCATCGGAGCATAAGCGTTGCCGAACAACGCCTGCCCAGTGGTGATATTGGGATAGGGCAGTGTCCACGCGCCATCCGGGCCAGAATACATTGTGTGCGCTAGAGGGATATCCTTTGAGCCGATCGAAGCGTCGGTTTCGTGAAGGTATACGTTTGCCGAGAGTAGATCTACGTCGTTTTCGTCCATGAGTGTGAATTGGGGTTGTTGTAACGCCGTTATCTGGGCAAGACCCCGCTTCATTACTGCGCAATTCACCAAGAATGCGGCCGTAACAAGCAGAACCAAGCCGCGCGCACCTGTGTGACCCACGACCGGGCTCACCCTTCGAATTTGCTCGAAGCAGCGGTCGACGATACTCGTGAGTGTTTCTCTGGCTAAGGACTGCGACGCACTATTCCGCGCCCAGCCTGCCATATCAGCCCTTTTTTTCAGAGTAGAGGAGGCTCGGTCAGTCATGGCACGAACCTCCCCCCTCACAGACCCCGCCGTGCCCAATTAAGGCAGCGGGTTCCTCAGCGATAATGATGTGGCCTAACGCCAAGGCCGACCGACATCTTCTCATGCTGGACTCCTCGAACTGGACCAGGGATGTGTGATTTGCGGCTGCTGCAGGGGATGGCGGGACAGAAGGTCGTGGAACTTATCCCAGGGCATGGGGGTGCCGCGCGTGCGGCGGCTCAGCCACTTGTGCCAGAGACAACGGACGAGCCGGTAGAACCGCCAGAGACTCCGGTGGTTCGATGATCGCCCGTAGTACTGGTAGTGGCCCCGCAGCTTCGCGTTGAGGGTTGCCTGTTGTGTGCCGACCGGTTCGTGACGATGGTACTTGCACCATCGGCCGACCTCTTTCAGGCCGCGCCTCAGGCGCTTCTTCATCGTCCTGACCCCAGGTCTGTAGAACCCTCGCCGGCCCCGCTCAGGGATGTGAGTGAGGCCGAGGAAATCGAACGTCTCGGGCGCCTTTCCCATCCGCTCCGCCGCCTCCAAGGCGACCCGTCCGAACTTGACCAGACGAGTCTTCTCCGGATGCAATGTGAGCCCGTAGTTCGAAAATCGCTTGCCGAGCACCGTTAGCACCTTCTGAGCATCCTCCGCGTTCTGAAAGCAGATCACAGCATCGTCCACGTATCGCACCAGGAAAGCCTTGCCCTGCAACCGCGGCTTGACCTCATCCTCGAACCATTTGTCGAGGACGTGGTACAAGTAGACGTTAGCCAGGAAAGGCGAGATCACCTGACCCTGACCCACGCCTTCCTCGGTCTCGAGCAGCTTCCCCTCGTCGATGACGCCGACGTTGATCCACTTCCCAATCAATCGAAGTATGCTGCCATCGCTGAGGCGCCTCTCGATCATCTCCACGAGATGCTTCCTCACGATCGTGTCGAAGTATGATTTGATGTCCAGCTCTAGCACGGACGTGATCGACTCGCGGAAAAGAACGCGGTCGATCTCATCCAATGCTTGATGCGGGCTCCGTCCTGGCCGTGACCCGTAGGAGCAATCGAGGAAATCCACCTCGAAGATGGCGTTGAGCAGGTGCACCGTGGCCCCTTGGACGATCTTATCCTCCAGCGTGGGAATCGAGATCGGTCTCTCGCTCTTCCCATCCTCCTTCGGTATATTGACTCGTCGTAGCGGCTGCGCGCGGTACCTTCCACTCCGCACCCTCTCCCAAAGGTCCTGGAGATTCCGGCCTAGCTCCCTCCGGTAGTCCTGATACCTGACTCCATCTACTCCCGCACTGGCGTCCTTGCGCAACTCTTTGAACGCCTCATACAGGGCTCGCGGCGTGAGAAAGTGAGCGATCGAATAAAATCGGCGTGCCGAATCCTCCTGTGCCAGTTCGGTTAGGCGACCCAATGGCGTTGGACATTCGTCCCCGAGTTCTATGTCTCGTGAATGTGTCATCGAGTCACTCCGTCCATCTGTTCCCCCCTTCCCTCCAGCGGGTACCCTGGCCGCCCCTTGCGGGAGCCCTGGGGTTCCCCACCTTCATCGGTACTATGGGTTCGTAAGACTGCTGAGCTACCCGTGACCCTCGCCTCCGGTTTCCCTTGGCGACGGCGGACTTCGGTGAGGGCGTGTTCGCTTCTGTAGGCCCAACCCTCCTGTCCCACAGACCAGGTTCCACTTCTGATGCGCGGAACCGGCGCGCAGTGTCTCGAAGAGATAGTCAGCTCTCCTGGGTTCACGGGAGACCCCTTTGAAAGCATGCCCTGGTCTCAGACTCCGGCGACTCCCGCCACCCTCGCTCTTTCGGGCGGCCGGATACTGCCTTCCAGCAAATGAACACTGTCGGCTTTCGCAACGGTGAAAGATTTCGGAGCTCAATCCTCACGGCCTGCTTTCTCACTGCATACGCTTCGGCGCCTGCCAGTCACCCGGCAAACGGCAATGCTCGTTTCTCGCCTGCCCGCTACGGCTTTGGCAAGGGGGGACTTCCACCCCCTGGGTCTCAACAGAAGGTTTCGCTGTTTCGTCTACAGCTCCTCCTCCTCCGCGCTTTGCCCAGCGCGATCATTGTTTTCTCCCGATTCACCCGCTGGACAGCTCAGCTCCGAGGTAGGGGCTGGTGGGCACAGGTAACGTGAGTGTTCCAGTCGGCGTAGCTTCCCTTGGGGTTGTGCTGCCAGGCCCATACGTGGATTTCCCAAAACGCCGGCAGCCCGTAGCGATTCGGGAAGGCGACGTAATTCAGCAGATTCCCTTGCAGCGCCGGCACGCTGCCCGGCGGATTCACCGCCGACCAGTTCTGGTCGAGGACGATGTACTCGATGCCGACCAGACGCATGGCACCGTCCGGCATCGGCTCATAGATGAGCGCCTGCGGCTGCTTCGCATCGAGCACGAGCTTCGTTACGCGATCCAGACGAATGAAATGCACCCCCATCGCCCCAGTATCCGGTCCGCTGACACACGGTGTTGCCGCTACGAAGTTCTGGGCCATCGCAGTGCTGATCTCCAAGTATTGTTCCGTAGCGTTGCGTACTTGGTCGATGAGGGGCGTTGTACCGTCCCCTGCCGCGGCGATGAGCGGCAGCAGGACGAGTATGGCGGTGAGTGAACGGATCAGTTTCTTGCTCGAGGCATTCATGATGGTCTCCCCTCCGGCGGTGAATGCCGGGTTACTTGTAGAAATACGGGTCGAGGACCCGAACCTCGGTGATGCGCTCGACCGGCAACCTATTGCGGGTTGCCGCGCGACGAATCGCCTCGGGTGAAGGCGCGTCGTACACGCAGAAAGTCTTTCTTTTATCAGCGCTTACATACGAGTGGATCCACGTGACCTGGTCGGCGAGGTTGCCCTCGACGACAGTCAGGCAGGTCTTGGCGCCCGTCTCATCGACGGGAATCCGCAGTCCGTCCGGAAACTCTCTCTCGATGATGTAGCGTGGCATGGCGAGCATCCGATGGTCCGGTTGAGGACCCTCCGAGCGCGCACGTTAAGAGATCCCCCGTAGCGCCAAAAACGGGAGACGCCCCTATATTGCGATTGATGAACCCCTAGATTGGGGCTTCGAGGTGCTTGAGCACTTTCTCCGCTGCGTCGACGCGATCTTCCGGCACGAGCAGCTGAACCCCCCCGATCCCGGTAAACCCCACGTCGACGCCGACGACCGCCGCCGGTATGTCAGCGCCCTCCAAAGCGATCCTTGCCAGATCTGCTTCGAGCCGCGTCGAGTAGGTTCTGATGGCTTCCATCGAGCCACGGATTCTACATGGTAAGCTCACCAAGCCGGTCAATAAGCGGAAGGTGCACCGTGGCCAAGAACGTGATTTGTCTCTGGTATGACGGCACGGCAGAAGAAGCTGCCAGGTTCTATGCCCGGACACTGCCGAACA
>CAWEJB010000007.1:0-85461 GCA_963809305.1 uncultured Pseudomonadota bacterium | reverse complement strand
CGTGCCGGCTGACGCTGGCAATCGTGATGAGGTCCGCCGTGCTCGGCGCTCCGGACCAGGTCGAGGGGTTGCGACGATTGCCGTACGCCGTGAAGCTCTCGCCTACGACAACCCCGCCCGCGCTATTGGTGATGGCCGCTATGCTCCCCTGGTGATCGGTAAGTAAGTAATAGATTGGGTTGCTGCCGTTGCTTTCGCGAGAGACGATGGCAACCGGTTCGTTGCCCGCATAGATGTAGTGGCGATAGTCAGTGACGCCTTGCGAGGTGACAATGTCAAAGAGACCGCCTACGTGATAGGCAAGCTCGGTGGCGATGGTCGTCTGGGTCTCCTCGAACCAAGGGGTTCGATCCGGACCGTAGCTGAATGAGACGCTTTGGCTTACGGCGCTATCGTTGACCGACGTGGGGTAATTATAGCTGCTCCAGGTGATCGAGCCTCCCTGGCGCGACGTCATATTGCCGTTCGCATCGTATACATATTCGTACGCGGTACTCCCGGCCTCGCGCACTTGATGTATGTGCGTCGCATCGTAGCTCCAGGTCGCGTTGCTCGCGACATCGCTACGATTGGTGATATCGCCCATTTGATCATAGGTCAAGGATAGATTCTGTGTGCCGTTGAGCGTGGAATGGCTCAGGCGGTTGTCGTTGTCGTAGTAGAAGTCCTCCGAGAGCCCAAGATTATTGTCCTGGCGCTGGGTGACGTTACCTACCTCGTCATAAAGGAAGCTTTGGTTCTGCACGAGGGATCCGCCCGAGGCGGCGGACTGCACCGCGGAAAGCCAGTGGGTCACCGCATCGTAGGTGCGGGTCGTGACCAAGCCATTGCCCAGGGTCTCCTGGGTAATCTGACCCGCCGGATTCTGCGCATCCGCCTGCCAGATCGTCACGTTCGGGGAGTCGAGAATATCCTTGATCGACTGCAGGATGCCGTTCTGATAGGCGTACTGCAGCTCGAGTGATTTCCCTGAGGTGCTCACCGGATAGGTCAGGGTGCTCAGCAAGCCCGTCGTGGCACTGTACTGCCAAGTATAGGTGTACGTCCCCATCGAGGGGATTGCAATCGAACGCTGGGACAGTCGGCCCAGGCTATCGTAGGCTTCGCTTTCGGAATAGTACGAGGAAGAGCAAGCACTTCCCGTTCCACTGCAGACGCTCGCGAGCTTGCCGATATTGTGGTTTGCGGCGCTCGATCCCCAGGTCCACTGCGTGAAAAGATCCGGCTCGGTTCGCGTGAGCGGGCGCGAGAGCGCGTCGTAGCTCTCGTGGAACTGCTGCCCTTTGGCATCGGTCCAGGCCGTGCGTTCCCCGAGTGCATCGACGGTGTATCCCCAGGTTCCACGGTCCTTATCGGTCTCACCAGTGAGGAAGGCTGAAATCCCGTAGGCGTAGGTGCCGGTCCAGAGTTGATTTCCCAGGCTGTCAGTCACGGAGGTCTTGCTTCCGGCTGCGTCATAGCCGAGGTTGACGCTATACCCCAGCGCATCGGTGGTCCGGCTCAGCCAGCCCATGACATCTTTGGTCAGCGTCCGGGTGTGCTCGTTCGGGTCCGTGATGGTGGTGACGTCACCAGCATAGGCGTAGCTTGTGGTCTGAAGCGTGCTGTCGCTCTGGCTGATCGGGCGCTGCACCTGGGTAACCCGATTCAAGATATCATGACCATAGGTTACAGCGTATGGACAAGGATCGCTCATCGAGGACCAAAGACAGGGCATCGAGCGCTCTACAACACGACCCAGGCTATCGTAACGGGTATCGACGCGATTCCATGTGGTACCCCCCATGAGCAGATCATTTGAAACATATGGCCGGCCTACCTGGTCGTAGGTCGTAGTGCCGTCATTCTCCAATGAGCCGGACGAAGAGTAAAGATGGTGAGAGAGTGCGAGGGTATTTGATCCAAACAGACACCCATTTGCATCGGCGCAACTGTTGTACTCCAAAACTGTGTATGTGCCATCTGGCCGAGTTTCCTGCGTCACCCTGCCGAACCCATCGCTGTACTGCCAGGAAGTCGTGAGCCCGTTAGGATCGCTCTCGCTGCTCACAAGCCCGTAGCTAAAATTGTAATTGAACTGCGTCTCCGCTCCGCTTGCGTCGGTGACCGACATCGGGAACTGGCCCGTCGTTCCCCAGTTGGCAGATGTCACCCGGGCGGTCATGCCCGTCCCAGTCACAGTATCTGTTTTGATATTTCCGAAGTCGTCGTAGACAAGCCCCTCCGTCACCTGGTAGCTAGTGCTCGGCGCGGTCACGATCTGCGTGTAGTGGCAATCGGTCGTATCGGGGGTGTAATCCCGAGTGCGCGTCACGGAAGCGCTGTCATCCGATGCGGAATAGGAGATCTGTGACTCGCTCAAGAGCCCGAGGCACCACGTGCTCGTATCCGGGTCTGGGGTATTGGTGATCGTCTGGGTCCATGAATCCCCGTCGTACGGCGAGCCACTGTCGTTATCGGTGGTCGTCTGGCTCGCCGAGGTCAGGTTTCCATAGTTGTCGTAGGAGTAGCTCCCTGTCGTGGTCCTGATAAGCTCAGTGTTTTCCGTTCCACCGACCTCGTAATCCTTCCTGGTGGAGTTCGATACATACGGGAAGTCTCTCTTGTCGTACTCCGTACTGTCGAGCACGGTGTCGCCAAAGGAATAACTGAGGTCGAGAATCAGCTCCTGCTCAGTGTTGTTCTGTGTCTTCACCTCTCCAGTTAGCATCCCGGTGAATGGGAATGACCGATCATATCCCAACGTATCCCAGATACCGTTCCTCCCATCATATGTCTGGACGTTGACGAAGCCCGCAAAGCCTCTCCCCTGAAGGTTCATCCAGGCACCCGAATAGTAGTCGTTGACCTGATACGTTCCATTGGGCGGATTCGAGGGGTCGCTGAAGGTCGTCTTATTGACAACATAGAGCGGCCCCAAATAATTCTCGTACGGATACTCCGCGTCGTTCGTCTCGAAGTAGGTCGAGCCGACCGATCGCGCTATTGAGACATAGGTTGGAGACACGGAATTTCCATAGCCGTCGGTGATCGTCGTGAGCAGATCCGGCCCCACGCCATCGCCTTGGTGGGAATAATACGAGATCTCGAACGAGGTATAGTCATCCTCCCACGCCCCGAGGGCATCCAATTGGTCCCCGGCGGGGTCGAAGCCGAAGTATTGATCCAGAGAATTGTAGGGGATCGAGGTCGTGATGAGGCCGCCGAGACCCGTCCCCGTGGACTCATATACTCCGATCGTGCCGCCGTTGTTCACCAAAATATCGGCGCGGCCGTCCGCATTCCAGTCCATCACCCCGACGATGCTCGAGGAGGGTACCGTCACCGTGCTCGCCGGCTGCCCGTTACAGCCGGAGACGTAAATGGTGCTGCCGTACATCAAGTCGGTACAGGCATCGGAGTTGAAATTAAAAAACGCGACCTGCTGCGCGGACAGAGTCGTTTGCGTCCCGACCTGCGTGCCCGCAAAGCTGCTGCCCGTCGAAACGAGCTCATTGGCGCTGTCTTTATACGTGTCGGTACAGCTCCCTCTGACCATAATGCAGGTTTGAGTCCGATACTCAAAGGCGAGATCATCGCGGCCATCGCCGTTGAAATCGAGCCGTTTCACATCTCCGGTCTGCAGGACGATAGAGCTTCCGCTCGCCCTGCTCTCGATCTCGGCAAAGGTAAATGTCGCCACCCCGCCCGCGGAGAGGCTATACCACTGCGAGCTCGAGCCGAAGGAAACATCGGATGCGGAGCTCGTATTGAGGCGAACCGAGATCGTCTCCTGTGTCGCTGCAGCATTTTGCGTCAATTCGACCAAGTCCGGACGACCGTCGCCATTGACGTCGGCGAGGGCGAACTGCCATCCGTTGCTGTCGTAGGCGAGACCCGTCGACTGGCCGGTAAATTCGCTGCCGTCCCACTGGTAGTAGTACCAGGTGCCGCCTTTATCCGCGAGGATCCCGTCCTGACCGGTGCCCAGAAGGTCACCGTACTGCGCGCCCAGGCTACAGGGAATCCCGGTGGAGATCGGCGTCTCGTACCCGCTCGAGGAGGCGAAGGCGACCTGGAGCGAGCCGCTCGAATTGCAGTAAGCGAGGTCGTCTTGTCCATCACCGTTAAAGTCGTAGCTCCAGACCACTTGGTTGATCACGCTCCCTCCTGATGCGGCCACCGTGGCGGTGGAGCTCGTTCCGATAGGAGGCGATTGATAGGCAAGAGTCGTGGGCGCCAGGCAGTTGCTGTGCGCAGTATCGGCGCACTCCTCGATCGTGGTCAGCGTCTCGGCGTTCGTGGTGGCCGAGGGCGTATAAGTCAATGAATATTGCTTGACCGTACTGCCCTCATAATCCACCGTGACCGACTTGAGCAGATCCGTATTGGTGACCTCCGTCCCTCCGATGTAGCCGTAATAGGAGCTCGCCGCACTGTTCGTCCCATAGGCGAACTGCATCGTATAGTTGTACGTTCCTGCGCCGGAGCTACTTGGCGTCCAGGAGATCGTCGTTGGAACGACTGAGCCATCCCCCGCGCTCGTGTAGGAGAAAGTCATCGTGTTGCCGACCGAATCGGTGACCGTGTCCAGGTACCAGGCCGAAGCGGTACCGTTGGCGGACTGGTAAGCGATCACTTGCGAGCCGCCGTCGTACCCGTATCGATACTGCGTCCCGTTTGGAGCCCGGACAATGAAATACTGCGGGCCGTTGCCAGCCGACCCGTAGGCCGTCACCTGCTCGAAATTAGCGACCTCGGTCTGATAGGTGGAGCCTGCCTCGCCGTAGGTACCGCCAGTAAGCTGCAGCCGCTGACCATCGAGACACAATGCATCGTTAGTGGCGAGAGCAACGGGTGCCGCGGTGCCATCCTGGGCAACGGTGCGATTGCATCGGGAAATGACACTGATGCCCGCCAGCGACCAGCCGACTCCGAGGTAGCCAGGAGACTGTTGGCTGTTATAGATAAGGGACATGTTGGGCTGTAAGCCATTGGGGCCGCGAGGCGCCCAGATGGGGATGGTGTAGGTCGAGGCCCCTGTAGGGGACACCGCGTACGTGCCGACCGTTCGCCCCACGTTCGCCAGTGCGGTCGAGGAAAGGCAGATGAGGACGAGAGAGACGATGCCAGCCAGAGGACGACGAGCGCAGACCCAGCTCTTCATGAGACACTCCCAATCAAACTACATCAGTCGTTATTGGCGATCCGGCTCGACCTCTACCTTCGAGCCTTCGATTTGAAGCTTCAGTACTCTCGGTTTATGCGCTTGCGTGGCTTCGCGAAGCGCCTGGAATGCATTTACGGACGAGGCCTCGCGCCCGCCTTGCCTGACACTTGCGCTGACAGCGCGCGCCGGCTCATAGAGCTCGGCGGGCTGACCGGGCGAATAGGCCATCGCGCGAAACTGAAGGAGAAGGTGGTGCACGAAGACTGCCGCATCGGAAGGCGCCGGCAGCGGCGAGGCCGCTTCGATCGCGTGTACCATCGAGAGCTGCCACTTCGCTCCCCCATTGCAATCGAGCAGCGTGACTTGCCGGACTTCACCCATGCTGTCCTGGTCCACCTGCACCTGGCACTGGAACATCGGCGCGCCGATCGCGGACCTGGGTCGCTGCCAGGCACGGTCGATCCGGGCCCGGATCTGGCTGAGATAACGGCCATATTTTTCGCCATAGCCGGGCTCACCCTCCGTTGGCGCATTCCCGGAATCGGAAGCCTCGGCAGGTAGAGGGGTTAGAGCCGCATCACTCATGCCGATTGACGCCAACTTCGGCGGCGATGTCGGCGTGATCTTCGCCGATCTGCCTGGTGAATTGACGATGACCACCCACTGCATTGCGGTGTCGCCCTGAAATCTCCGCTGTTGGGCGTGTTGGGTATCCCTGCCTTGCCAGACGGCAGGTACAACAATGAGGGCATGTAGCGCGATGACTGCGCAAGCAACCGCACAGCTCGTCAACGTCCGGTGCTCCAGACGCAGCCGGCTCAGGAGGTCGTCAGATACGGAGGGGTGATCCAAGGCGATCGGCTCGGGCAAAGCCGGGCGCGCTACATACTCGATGACTTCGAGCGATCCCCTGGGCACGGTGCTACTCCGCCGACCTCGCGTTCCCCATCCCAAATTCCGCGCACACAACTCCGTCGTGACATCGCGATCGATGTCAACGCCGGCCGCAGTCAGACTGCGCCGTCAATCGAGTCGTGGGGCTGAACGAATGCCTTACGGGATCACTTCCGGAAAACACCCCGCGCAGTTCAATCGTACGCGGTTTGTAAGCCTTAGCGCCCCTCGGCACGCGAAGTTGCCTTCGCGTTGCCGCCGCCCTCACCTGTCATTGATTGGATCTGTCGCTAGACCAATCTCCCTCAACTTTTTTGTTCGGTGCCGGCGTCTCTTGCCGGAGGCCCCTAAGTTAAGTTGAGTCTATATCGCGCCGCGCCAGAGCACAAGCTCGCCCATGCCGACTCGGTCGTCAGTCACACCATCTGGCCTAAGAAAAAGGTGCGATAGTCAGTGGATGGATTTCCGAAGTAAACCCCAACCACCCGCGACACAGCCACAAACAGCTGGGCGTCGTTGTGCGACGTCGTAACACCCGTCATCGCGCACTTCCCGACCAGTCGGTAGTAACCCGACGCTCGCCGAAGTCCCTACCAGGAGGTCGATCGCATTCGAGTGAAAAATACCGCCATAGCACTTGGCTTCGGCGCCATTTCCTGGCAGATGAAGGCCAGCAATCGTCATCGCCCCGACGGTGCAATGGAAGAGCTGGCACGAAGCCCCGGCGGGCAGACGCGCAAGGCGCTGTATGACGACCTGTTACGAAAGAACGGTCGAGCGAGATCCCTTCTCTCTTCAGTCACCGGCTGTCAGTTGCCGATCTGGCGTGGCTTGACGACCTTGGAAGCGGGTCCGGCGGATGGAGTCGCGGCCGGGGCAGGCTCGACGACCTGATAGAAGGTCTCGTTCGGGCCGATCATGCCGAGTTCGCTCCGCGCGCGCTCTTCGATGGCGGCCGTGCCGGACTTCAAGTCCTGTACTTCGGCGGCCAGGCGGCTGTTGCGCGCAGTGAGGGTGGCGTTCAGCTTTTGCTGCGCGATCACAGCGTGCTGCAGACGCACGACGCCGCGCAGGCCGTCGTCCGCGACCCAGATCCGGTACTGGAGCAGGATCAGCGCGACAGCCAGAGCTACGGCAAGTATTTTCATGCGCTGCGCGCAGATCTCAACGAGATTCGGCGACGCGAGCCCCGTTCATGTAGGGTTATGAACTGTGCCATTTCCTCATACTTTGACCGGGAAAGCATCGCGGCCGGCATAGCGGACGTTGCCGAGCTCGGCCTCGATGCGCAGCAGCTGGTTGTACTTGGCGACCCGGTCGGAGCGCGACAACGAGCCGGTCTTGATCTGCGAGGAGGCCGTGGCCACCGCGAGGTCCGCGATAGTGCTGTCTTCCGTCTCTCCGGAGCGGTGAGACATCACGGACGCATAGCGGGAGCGGTCCGCCAGATCGATGGCGGCCAGCGTCTCGGTCAGCGTACCGATCTGATTGACCTTGATGAGAATGGCGTTGGCGACGTGCTTCTGGATCCCTTCCTGCAGGATCTTGGTGTTGGTCACGAAGATGTCGTCGCCGACGAGCTGGTGTTTCTCCCCGAGCGCCTGCGTGAGCTGCACCCAGCCGTCCCAGTCCGCCTCGGCCATGCCGTCCTCGATGCTGATGATGGGGTAACGACCGGCGAGATCGGCGAGATAGCGGGTGAACTCCGCGCTCGAGTAGCGCCGCTTCTCGGCCTTGAACTCGTAACTGCCGTCGCGGAAGAACTCGGAGCTCGCGCAATCGAGACCGAGGTAAATGTCGCGCCCGGCCTTGTAGCCGGCTTTTTCGATGGCCTGCAGGATGATGCCGAGCGCCTCCTCGTTGGAGCCCAGGTTGGGCGCGAAGCCACCTTCATCGCCGACGGTAGTCGGGAAGCCGCGGTCCGCGAGAATCTTCTTCAGGTTATGAAACACCTCGGCGCCATAGCGCAGCGCCTCGCGGAAGCTCGGCGCGCCGACCGGGAGGATCATGAATTCCTGGATGTCGAGGCTGTTGTTGGCGTGCGCGCCGCCGTTGATGATGTTCATCTGCGGCACCGGCATCACCGGCTCCCGCCCGGCGGTGAGGCTCTGGGCGAGATAGCGGTAGAGCGGCAGCCCGGCATCGCGCGCCGCGGCGTGGGCCGTCGCCAGCGAGATGGCGAGAATGGCATTGGCGCCGAGGCGCCCCTTGTTGTCGCTGCCGTCGAGCTCGATCATCTTCTGATCGATCCCCGTCTGGTCGCGCGCGTCCGCGCCGAGCACGGCGGACTTGAGGACCGTGTTGACGTGCTCCACGGCCTTGAGCACGCCCTTGCCGAGATAGCGCTTCTTGTCGCCGTCGCGCAACTCCACCGCCTCGCGCGTGCCGGTAGAGGCGCCCGAGGGTACCGCCGCGCGGCCCATCACCCCGGAGTCGAGAATGACGTCGGCTTCGACGGTCGGGTTACCGCGGGAATCGAGGATCTCACGGCCGCGAATGTCGGCTATGCGGGTCATCGGGTATTTCCTTCTGGTGAAAGCAGCGACTCCTCGAGCGGCCGCGCCTTCACAGCCTGATCGAGAGCCTTCAAGGTGACGAGCAGCGGCTCCATTCGGTCGAGGGGCCACGCATTGGGTCCGTCGGAAAGCGCATGCGCCGGATCGGGGTGGGTTTCCATGAAGATGCCGGAGACACCGGCGGCCACGGCGGCGCGGGCCAGGACGGGAATGAACTCGCGCTGGCCTCCGGAGGCCGCGCCGAGGCCGCCCGGCAATTGCACGGAGTGCGTGGCGTCGAACACCACGGGACAGCCGGTGGAGCGCATGACCGAAAGCGAGCGCATGTCGGAGACGAGATTATTGTAGCCGAAGGAGAAGCCGCGCTCGCAGACCATGATCGAGTCGTTTCCGGTCGATCGCGCCTTGTCGACGACGTTGCCCATCTCCCACGGAGACAGGAACTGGCCCTTCTTGATGTTGACGGCCTTGCCGCGCGAGGCGACGCCGACGATGAAGTTGGTCTGCCGGCAGAGAAAGGCCGGCGTCTGCAGCACATCCACGACCGCCGCAACCTCATCGAGTGGTGTGTCCTCGTGCACGTCGGTGAGCACCGGCACGCCGAGGCTGCGCCTCACCCCGTCCAGGATCTTCAGACCCTCCTCCATCCCCGGACCGCGATAGCTCTTGCGCGAGGAGCGGTTCGCCTTGTCGAAGGAGGCCTTGAAGACGAACGGCAGCCCCAAGCGACCGGTGATCTCCTTGAGACGTCCGGCGACGTGCTGCGTGAGCTCGGCGCTTTCGATGACGCAGGGGCCCGCTATGAGAAAGAACGGACGGCCGATGCCGATCTCGTGTCCCGCGAGCTTCATGGGGCCACTAAGCCCCCGCGGCTTGCGGCAATAGCGAAGCCCTCTGGGCGCGCGCGGCGCGGATGAAGCCGGTGAAGAGTGGGTGGCCATCGCGCGGCGTCGAGGTGAACTCCGGATGGAACTGGGTCGCGACGAACCAGGGATGACCCGGAATCTCGATGACTTCCACCAACCCGTCACGTGAGAAGCCCGAGAAGCGCATGCCCGCCGTCCGATAGCGGTCGAGGAAATTGTTGTTGAATTCGTAGCGGTGGCGGTGACGCTCGAAGATCGAGTCCTTACCGTAGATGTCCCGGGCGCGGGTACCGGCCCCGAGCAGCACCTCCTGGGCGCCCAGGCGCATGGTGGCACCTTTTGCCGACGCCTCGTCGCGGGTCTGCGTGCCGTGGGCCTGATCCTGCCACTCGCTGATGAGCGCGATCACCGGATGCGCCGTGACGCGGTTGAATTCGGTGCTGTTGGCGCCCGTGAGGCCGAGCGCGTGGCGGCCGAACTCGACGATCGCCACTTGCATCCCGAGGCAGATGCCGAGGTAGGGGATGCCCTGCTCGCGGGCAAAGCGCACCGCCTGGATCTTGCCCTCGATACCCCGCTCGCCGAAGCCGCCCGGCACCAGAATGGCATCCATCCCTTTCAAGGCGTGGGTGCCGTGCTGCTCGACGTCGGTGGACTCTATGTAGTGAATGTTGACTCGGGTGCGCGACTTCAGGCCGCCGTGCATCAGCGCCTCGTGCAGCGACAGGTAGGAGTCGCGGATCTGCACGTACTTGCCGACCATGGCGACGTCGACCTGGCCGTCGGGGTTGGCTTTGGCGCTCACCACCTGGCGCCACTCCGCGAGATCGGTCTGCGGCACCTGCAGTCGCAGCTTGTCGACGACGATCTCATCGAGCGCCTGCTCGTGCAGCAGCATCGGAATCTGGTAGATGTCGTCCGCGTCGATCGCGGAGATGACCGCCCGCTCCTCGACGTTGGTGAAGAGCGCGATTTTGCGCCGCTGCTCCTCGGGCAGTGGATGCTTGCAGCGGCAGAGCAGGACATCCGGCTGGATGCCGATACCGCGCAGCTCCTTGACCGAGTGTTGGGTCGGCTTGGTCTTGATCTCGCCCGAGCCGCCCACGATCGGCACCAGCGTGAGGTGCAGGTAGACGCAATTGCTGCGCCCGAGCTCGACGCCGAGCTGGCGAATCGCCTCGAGGAAGGGGAGCGACTCGATGTCGCCCACCGTGCCGCCGATCTCGACCATGCAGACGTCGGCGCCCTCGGCCCCCAGGTGGATGCTGCGCTTGATCTCATCAGTGATGTGCGGGATCACCTGCACGGTGGCGCCCAGATAGTCGCCGCGGCGCTCCTTGGCGATCACCCGCTCGTAGATGCGGCCGGTGGTGAAATTGCTGTTGCGCCCGGGGCTCGTGCGCACGAAGCGCTCGTAATGCCCCAGGTCGAGATCGGTCTCCGTACCGTCATGGGTGACGAACACCTCCCCATGCTGGAAGGGGCTCATGGTCCCCGGATCCACGTTGATGTAGGGATCGAGCTTGACCATGGCGACCTTGAGGCCGCGGGCCTCGAGGATCGCGCCGAGAGAAGCGGCGGCGATGCCCTTGCCCAATGAGGACACAACGCCACCAGTGACGAATACGAATCGCGCCATAACTAAATCAGGGGTTGTCCCGTCGTGAGAATGCTGCCTGCTGCGCCCGTGAAGGAGAGCGGAGACGACGGGAGGGCAGCCTATCACATTAGGGGGGGCCACCGGTAGGCTTACGCCACACGACCCGGCCGCGATGCAGCGCCTCGGGCGCTGCCCGCACCGAGTCGTCGATCCAGAGATCCGCGGCGGCGATCAGCGTACCGCCGGCCAGAATCAGCGGCAGCCGCGTCCGCTCCGCGAGTGATACCTGAGCTTCCTGCAGCAAGCTCTTGAGTGCACGACGTGGCCCACCACCCCGCACGCGCAACCGCTCGCCGCCGCGCCGCCACCTGACGGTGAGCCGAGCCGGCAGCGCGTCGAGGTCCAGGGGTCCGTGCCGGTCGGGCGTCAGCTCTACAGCCCCCCCGTCCGGCAGGCTCAAGCGGCATGACTCCCGCCATTCCCATGCGAGTTCCGCCGCCCGGGTTCCTGAATCCAACACCGGCTCGCGCTTAGCGAGCGACAGCAGGTCCGCGTGGCGCATGACGATGACCCGCCGGGCGGCCGCGCTGTCCCCGCCCCACTCGACGTGAGGATGCGCGTCCGCGCGCGCGTCGATGAGAGGGCCCACGATCTCTTCCAGCCGCCGAGCATCGGGCAGGATGCGCCCAGCGCTCGCGATCCACAGCCGCATGAGGTTGCGTCGTCTGTCCGCTGCCAGAGACCTCAGCACCTTCACCGAGAGCGACGCACCGTCGCTCGCACGCTCGAGATCAACGCGCGCAAGCGCCACGAGCAGTCTCTGCGCCTCGGCGGCATGACGCGCGGAGCGTGCGACTGCCGCGGCTGCACCGGGCCAGCGCTCGCGCACTGCCGGCAGCACGCGACGCCGCAGGTAGTTACGGTCGAAGCGCTCATCGACGTTCGTGTCGTCCTCGACCCAGGTGAGCTCGCGCGCGCGTACCCAGGCCTCGAGCTGCGGACGCGAGCAACCGAGCAGCGGGCGCGCCAGCGTTCCCGAACCGAGCGGCGCGACCACCGGCATAGCGGCGAGCCCTGGTAGGCCGCAGCCGCGGAAGAGCTGCAGCAGCACCGTCTCGAGCTGATCGTCCTGCGTGTGCGCCGTGAGTAACGCTTCGCCCCCTCGCAACTGCTCCGCGAAGCACCGGTAGCGTGCGAGACGAGCAGCCTCTTCCAGCGAGGTACCGCGCTCACGCGCGACGCTCACCGCGAGCACTCGCAACGGAACGCCGAGTCGGCGTGCGAGCTTGCGGCAATGCGCGCTCCAGCGCTTTGCATTGGGGTGTAGCCCGTGATTGATGTGCACGGCGCGCAGGCGCAAGCCGTCGGAACGGCCGTCGGCAAGCGCGGCGAGCAGCGCAGTGGAATCGAGTCCACCGCTCAGAGCAACGCAGATCTCGACGTCGGGAAATCCGGGCAGGAGGTGTGTGAGACGCTTCCGGAGCCAATCCGGACCGAACTCGCCTCGCTCTCTACTCCTGGCTCTCACTGAAAACCCCGACCGAGGAGATCCGGCGCGAGCGCGCGGCGCGCAGCTCATCGCGCGGAACCGACTCGAGCGATTCGAGGTGCCTCAGCAGCGCGGCCTTGAGGCTCACCGACATGGCGACCGGATCGCGGTGCGCGCCGCCAAGCGGCTCCTCGATCACCTCATCCACCAGCTCCAGTTTCGACAGGCGGTCGGCGGTCAGGTTGAGCGCCTCGGCAGCCGCCTCCTTCTTGTCCTGGCTCTTCCACAGGATCGAGGCGCAGCCCTCGGGTGAGATCACCGAGTACGTGCTGTACTGCAGCATGAGGAGGCGATCGCAGACTCCGATCGCAAGCGCGCCGCCGGACCCGCCCTCGCCCGTCACGACTGTCACGATCGGTACGCTGAGAACCGACATCTCGAACAGGTTGCGCGCGATCGCCTCACTCTGGCCGCGCTCCTCGGCGCCGACACCGGGATAGGCTCCCTGCGTGTCGATGAGCGTGACCAGCGGTAACCCGAAGCGCTCAGCGAGGCGCATCAGACGCAGCGCCTTGCGGTACCCTTCGGGCTTCGGCATACCGTAGTTACGCCGCACCCGCTCCTTGGTGTCGCGACCCTTCTGGTGGCCGATCAACATGATAGGCCGGCCGTCGATACGGCCGAGGCCGCCCACGATCGCCTGATCATCAGCGAACATGCGGTCGCCATGCAGCTCGCAGAACTCCGTGCAGATGGCGGCGACATAATCCAGCGTGTAGGGACGGCGCGGATGACGAGCGAGTTGGGTGATCTGCCAGGGCGTGAGGCTCGCGAAGATGCTGGTCGTCAGCTGCCGACTCTTCGCCTGCAGGCGCGAGATCTCCTCCTGGATGTTGACCTCGGAATCGGACGTGACATGCCGCAGCTCCTCGATCTTTGCTTCGAGCTCGGCGATGGGCTGTTCGAAATCCAGGAACGTAACGGCCATGCAGTCTTACCGCGACTTTCTCATGCTGCGCGTGAGGTTAAGGGGCGGGAGCTCCGGGCGCAAGCCTCGGTGCTGCGGCAAACTTTCATGGCTCAGCGCCCATCCGCGGATAGCGGCGGACCCGACGCCGCGGCAAGCGGCGCGTATTTGACGTCCACGGAGCCGTGACCCAGCAACTCCTCGAGACCCTCCCGCAGCTCACTCGCGGCGCGGACGGCCCACTCCGGTCCCAGCTTGAGCACACCCCGCGCCGCGGCGGCGGAGAACTCGATGGTGACCGCGCAGGGACCGGGCCGGAAGGCGGCGAGGAGCGCGGCCAGGCGCGCTTGCAGCAGGGGTGTATCGGGCCGATCGTGCGGCCATGTGAGAGCGATACGGCGCGCCTGTTCCTCGCCCGTCTTGCGCAGATCGATGATCCGCCGCGCCTGGATCCGCCAGCCGTCGCTGAAATCGTCGAAACGCAGCATGCCCTCGACCAGCACCAACGCGTCCTTAGCGATGACGTCGCGGTACTTCTGGTAAACGTCCTCGAAGAGCGTTACCTCGACTCGTCCGGTACCGTCGTCAAGCGTCACGATGAAGCGCGTCCCACGCTTCTTGACCTCATCGACGAGGCCGCCGACCGTCACCGGCTTGCCGCCCCCGAAGCGTACGGGCTCGGCGCCCGGCATCGGCCGCTCGCCCACCAGGTTCCCGATCCAATGCGAGGCCACGCAGGCGAGGAGTGAGGCGTAGCTTTTCGCGGGGTGGCCGGTGAGATAAAGCCCGAGCGTCTCCCGCTCACCGGCCAGGCGTACCGCCTCCGTCCACTCCCGCAGCACCGGGCCATCCAGGCGCGGTGCGGGTGACGACGGCTGCGCGGTGGGCGGCACGGCACCGAGCCCGAAAAGGTCGTTCTGCCCCGCCTCATGGGCCTTGGAGTTCTGATCGCCGAGCTGCATTGCCGACGGCAGGCGATGCATGAGCGTCGCACGGTTGGGTCCGAGCGCATCGAGACTGCCGGAGCGCAGCAGCGCCTCCAACACCCGCCGATTGATCTTCTGCAGATCGAGCCGCCGGCAGAGGTCTTCGAGGCTCGTGAACAGCCCGCGGGCTTCACGCTCGGCGATGATCGCCTCCACTGCCCCCTGCCCCACGCCGCGCACCGCGCCCAGCCCGTAGCGGATCGCACTCTCGCCTTCGACGGTGAACTCGTAGAGCGAGGTGTTGACATCAGGCGGACGCACATCGAGCTTCATGGCGTCGCATTCGTGGATCAGCGTCACGACCTTGTCGGTGTGATCCATGTCGGCGGACAGCATGGCCGCCATGAAAGCGGCGGGAAAGTGCGCCTTGAGGTAGGCGGTCTGGTACGAGAGCAGCGCGTAGGCCGCGGCGTGGCTCTTGTTGAAGCCGTAACCCGCGAACTTCTCCATCTGGTCGAAGATCGCATTCGCGATCCTCTCCTCGATGCCGCGCGCGGCGGCCCCGGCGACGAACACGCCGCGCTGCTTCGCCATCTCCTCCGCTTTCTTCTTGCCCATGGCACGGCGCAGCAGGTCGGCGCCACCGAGGGTGTATCCGGCCAGGCGCTGGGCGATCTGCATCACCTGCTCCTGGTAGACGAATACGCCGTAAGTAACGCCCAGCACCTCCTCCATGCCCGGATGCAGGTACTCGGGCTTCTTGCCGTGTTTGCAGGCGACGTATTCCGGGATCAGCTCCATGGGTCCCGGCCGGTACAAGGCGCCCAGGGCGATGATGTCCTCGAAGCGATCGGGCTTCGCGTCCTTGAGCATCCGTTGCATGCCGCCGGACTCGAACTGGAAGACCGCGACCGTCTGCGCCTTCTTGAACACCCTGTCGTAGGTGAAGGCGTCATCAAGAGGAATGTGCGTGATATCGAGCACGGCCTCGCCGGCCTGAGCGCGGCGCGCGTTGATGGCTTTGACGGTCCAGTCGATGACCGTCAGGGTGCGCAAGCCCAAAAAATCGAACTTCACGAGGCCGGCCGCCTCGACGTCGTCTTTGTCGAACTGGGTGACGAGGCTCCCTCCCGACTCATCGCAATAGAGCGGCGCGAAGTCTGTCAACACGGACGGCGCGATGACCACACCACCCGCGTGCATGCCGGCATTGCGTGTCAGTCCCTCCAGTGAACGAGCGAGATCGATGAGGTTGTGGACCTCCTCCTCGGCCTCGTACAGGCGCTTGAGCTCGGGCTCCTTCTGCAGTGCGTCATCGAGCGTGATGCCGAGCTCGAAGGGAATGAGCTTGGCGATCTTGTCAACGAAGCCGTAAGTCATGCCGAGCACGCGGCCGACGTCGCGGACGACGGCCTTGGCGGCCATGGTGCCGTACGTGATGATCTGAGAGACGCGCTCGCGGCCATACCGCCCGGCGACGTAGTCGATCACGCGGTCCCGGCCCTCCATGCAGAAGTCGACATCGAAGTCGGGCATGGAGACGCGCTCGGGATTGAGGAAGCGCTCGAAGAGCAGATCGTAGCGGAGGGGATCGAGATCCGTGATGCGTAAACTGTAGGCGACCAGGGAGCCGGCACCGGAGCCACGGCCTGGGCCGACGGGAATGTCATTCTCCTTGGCCCAGCGGATGAAGTCGGCGACGATGAGGAAATAGCCGGGGAAGCCCATCTGGCAGATGACATCCAGCTCGCTCTGCAAGCGCTTCCGGTAGACCTCGGCATTGACCGTGCCGAGCTCCGCCAAGCGCATCTCGAACCCGGCTTCGGCCTCCTTGCGCAAGAAGTCCTCGGTCGTCATTCCGGCGGGGACCGGATAAGGCGGCAACCGCACCTGGCCGAGCTTGAGGGCGAGGCTGGCGCGGCGCGCTATTTCGACGGAGTTGGCCAACGCTTCCGGGATGTCGGCAAAAAGGCGCGCCATCTCTTCGGGCGAGCGCAGGTATTGTTGGGCCGTGTAGCGACGGACGCGGTTGGCATCAGCCAGGAGAGCACCGTCGTGGATGCAGACGCGCGCTTCGTGCGACTCGAAGTCGCTCGGTTTCAGGAAGCGCACGTCGTTGGTCGCGACTACAGGGACGCCGCGACGGCCCGCAAGGTTGACGGCGGCGGCGATGTAGCCCTCCTCATCGGTGCGGCCGAGTCGCTGCAACTCGATGTAGTAGCGGTTGGGAAGCAGAGCGAGCCAGCGATCGAGAGCACGGGCGGCCTCCTCCTCGCGGCCATTGACCAGGGCACGGCCGACGTCGCCGTCGGTTGCGCAGGAGAGCGCGATCAGCCCATCGAGCGTCTCGCCGCTGAGCCAGTCGCGCTCGATCAGGGGCACGCCGCGCCGCTGGCCTTCCAGGTAGGCGCGGCTGACGAGGCGCGTCGCGTTGAGGTAGCCGGCCTGGTTCTGGCAGATGAGCGTGATGCGCGTCGGCTGCTGGCGCTCGCCGGCCTCGCGCACGAGCAGATCGACGCCGATGAGGGGTTTGACGCCGCGCGCGAGTGCAGCGCGGTAGAACTTGACCATCGCAAAGAGATTGCTCTGGTCGGTGGCGGCGACGGCTGGCATGCCGGCGGCAGCGACCGCTTCGATGAGTTCCGGTACGCGCACGACGCTGTCGATCAGCGAATACTCCGTGTGCAGGCGCAGATGTACGAAGCCCGCAGCCATGTCAGGCCTCCGTGTCAGTGCGAGTCAGGGGCAGCTCGCACTGCGGCTCGGGCAGCGCGCCCAACGCTACTCGCACCGGACTGAAGGAACGGCGGTGCTGCGCCGAGGGCTCGCGCAGCCGCAGCGCCTCGAGGTGCGCGGGCGTGCCATAGCCTTTGTGCGCTGCAAGCTCAAAGCCGGGGTAGCACGGATCGAGCGCCTCCATCATGGCGTCACGATGCGTCTTCGCAAGAATCGAGGCGGCGCTGATCGCGGCGATGCGGGCATCGCCCTCAACGATCGCTTCCGCCGTGCAATCGAGCGGCAGATCGGCGAGCGGCGGCAGTTGGTTGCCGTCGACCTGCACATGCGTGGGACACACGGGCAGGCGCAGTAGCGCGCGGCGCATCGCGAGGAACGTCGCGCCGAGAATGTTCAGGGCATCGATCTCGTCGCGATCCGCCCACGCGACCGCCCAAGCCAGGGCACGAGCGCGGATGATTGGCGCGAGACGCGCGCGCTGCTGCGGCGTGAGGACCTTGGAGTCGGCGAGCCCCACGATGCGGCGGCGCGGATGGAGGATGACGGCCGCGGCCACGACCGGGCCGGCCAGCGGACCGCGCCCGGCCTCGTCGACGCCGGCCACTCTCTTGAAGGAAACCCTGCTCACAAACTCCCCTGCCCTTGGCCCGTGCGCAGCATCGCGAGGATGGCGTCGGCCGCGCGCGCCGCGGCGCCACCGCGGAGCGTTTCGTGAATCTCGAGGAACGCTTCGTCGAGCTGCTGCAGATACGCGGGATCGGATAGCCGGCCGAGGAGCGCCTCGCCGAGCGCGGCACCGTTCACCTGCTCCTGCAGGAACTCGGGAACGAGTGCCCGTCCGAGGAGCAGATTCGGTTGCGAGAAGTACGGCACCTTGACCAGTCGCAGTGTTCGCAGCAGAAACGCGGTAAACGCGCCGAAACGATACGCCACGACCATCGGACGGCGCGACAGCAGCGTCTCCAGTGTAGCGGTTCCCGAGGCCACGATGGCCGCATCACACGCGGCGAGCGCCTGCTGGGCACGCCCCTCCAGCACCGAAATCTTTGGTGCGGTAGGCACTTCCGCCCGTTTACTCTCGAAGACCTCACGAGCGCGCCCCGTCGCCATGGGGGCGATGAATTCGAGATCTGGGCGGCGCTCGGCGAGCCAGGCCGCGGCCTGCAGAAAATCGGTCCCCAGCCGCTCGATCTCGCCGATGCGGCTGCCCGGCAAAAGGGCCACGATGGTGGCAGCGGCACTCAGACCCAGCGCCGCACGCGCAGCTTGCCGGTCGACTTGGAGCGGAATCTGATCGGCGAGTGGATGGCCGACGAACACCGCCTGCACGCGGTGACGCGAGTAGAACGCGGTCTCGAAGGGCAGCAGGCAGAGCACCAGGTCGCACGCGCGGCCGATCTTGCGCGCCCTGCCCTGACGCCAGGCCCAAACCTGCGGTGCGACGTACTGCACCGTCTTGATGCCCTGGTCCTTCAGACGCCGCTCGACACCCAAATTGAAAGTTGGCGCATCGATGCCGACGAACACATCCGGTGGTGCCGCCAGAAAGCGACGGATCAGCGCAGCTCTGAGCCAAAGAATGCGCGGCAGATGCGGCAGCACTTCCGTCAACCCCATCACCGCGAGCTCATCCGCTTCGGCCCAGGCCTCGCAGCCGGCGGCGATCATCTTCGGTCCCGCGACCCCGAAGCATTGGAGATCGGGCACGCGCTCGCGCAGCGCGGTGATGAGCGCCGCGCCAAGTTGATCTCCGGATGATTCTCCCGCGACCATGCCGACGCGCAGCGGCGCCGCGCCGGTCACAGACTCTCCGCGAGGAAGCCCGCGCGCGGCGTCGGTCGAGGAATCGCGCTCCTTACATGATCTGTATAAATATGAGCTCCCGAGTAAAGCCCCGGAATGTTCGCGAAACCCTGCAAGGTCTGCTTGCTTCGTAGAATAAAACCTCTGGGTCGGCCAGAGGCTGCTTCACCTGATGATGCTGCGAGTGGAGCTGCGGATGAAGTCGACGAAGAGCCGCAACGCGGGCTCTTCCCGGGCGGAGGGCTCAAGCCGCTCGAGTGCCTCGCTGAGCTTCAGCCCAGACCGATACACGAGACGGTAGGCCTCGCGGACGGAGCGGACCTGCTCCTCGGTGAATCCGCGGCGCTTCAGGCCCTCCGAGTTGACCATGTGCGGCGAGCTCGGATTGCCGGCCACCATGACGTACGGAGGCACATCGCGAGTGACGATCGCGCCGCCGGCCAGAAATGCATGGGCGCCGATCTTGCAATGTTGATGGACCGCGGACAAACCGCCGAGAATGACCCAGTCGCCGATCTCGACGTGGCCCGCGAGCGAGGCGCAGTTGGCGAACACCGTGTTGCTTCCGACTACGCAGTCGTGCGCGACGTGCGAGTAGGCCATGAAGAGATTGTCGTCGCCGATGCGCGTGACGCCGTGGTCGTGGATCGTGCCACGATTCATCGTGCAGCTCTCACGGAAGACGTTGCGATCGCCGATCTCGAGCCGAGTCGGCTCGCCCGCGTACTTCTTGTCCTGTGGCGCATCGCCGAGTGAGGCGAACTGATAGATGTGATTGTGGGCGCCGATGGTCGTATGGCCGGTGATGACGGCGTGGGGTCCAACCACGGTGCCCGGACCAATGCGCACCCCAGGCCCGATCACGCTGAAGGGTCCCACGTCGACGTCCGCCGCCAGCTCCGCTCGCGGCGAGACGATGGCGTGTGGATCGATCACTTCGCGGTCTCCGGCGCCACCATGATTTCCGCGTGCGCCACCTCGTTGTCGCCGATCAGCGCCGCGGTGGAGAAGCGCCAGATGCCCTTCAGATACCGCTCCACCTGGGCGGTGAGCACCAGCTGGTCGCCGGGCTCCACCGGCTTTCTGAAGCGCGCCTTGTCGATGCCGACGAAGTAGAAGCGGGTTTCCACATCCGGGATCACGTTGGCGCTGAGAAAGGTGAGGATGCCCGCCGTCTGCGCCAGTGCCTCGATGATGATGACCCCAGGCATCACCGGCCGTCCGGGGAAATGCCCGGGGAAGTACGGCTCGTTGTAGGTGACATTCTTCAGCGCCCGGATCTTCTGGCCGCTGTGCCATTCGAGCACGCGGTCGACCAGCAGGAACGGATAGCGGTGCGGCAGGTACCGCAGAATGCCTTGGATATCGACCTGCATCGAGTCAGTCATCATCGCCTTCCTGATCGGGGCCGGGGGCGGTGTTGCGCTCCAGCGCTTTGAGCCGTGTAGCCAGGGAATCGAGGCGCTTGAAGCGCGCGACCAACCGGCGCCAGACATGAGCCTCTTCGAGCGGAATGCCTCCGGAGTATACGCCGGGGCGAGGAATGGAATGGCTCACCATGGTGCAGCCGGTGATGACCACATCGTCGCTGATCGTGAGGTGTCCGCCTATGCCTACCTGGCCACCGATCATGCAGCGGCGGCCGACGCTGGTGCTGCCGGAGATTCCGACACAGGCCGCCAGGGCACTGTGAGCGCCAACCCGCACGTTGTGCGCGATCATGATCAGATTGTCGAGCTTCACTCCCTCCTCGATGACTGTGTCGTCAATGGCTCCGCGATCGATGGTGGTGTTGGCGCCGATCTCGACGTCTGGTCCGACGCGGACAGTGCCTGTCTGCGGAACCTTGATCCAACGACCGCGCTCCTGCGCGAAACCGAAGCCGTCTGCGCCGATCACGGCGCCCGGCTGGATCACGGTGCGCGCCCCGATCTCCACACGGTGACATACCGTCACGCGTGCCGTCAGGCGCACGTCCTCCGCCAACGTCGCCCCTTCTTCGACCAGGCACTGCGGGCCGATGAGTGCGCGCGGTCCGATGACTGCACCTTCCCCGACCACGCTGAGCGCACCGACGTGCGCGGTGGGATCAATGCGTGCCCCCGGAGCGATCACCGCCGAGGGGTGCGTGCCGGGCGGTGCGGCCGGGAACGGGTGGAGGACGGCAGCCATCCGGGCGTAGGTCGCGTGCGGGTTCTCGCAAACGAGCGCCGCGGTCGCGCAGTCCTTCGCGCTGGCGGCGTCCAGCACCACGGCGCCCGCGCCCGTCGTAGCGACTTGGTGGCGGTAGTGAGGATTAGCCAGAAAAGCCAGGCAGTGCGAGTCCGCCTGCGCCAGCGTGGCTACGCGGTCCACTCGCACATCGGGATCACCGCGCAGCTCGCAGCCGAACCGGACCGCGAGCTCCCCGAGTGAGACGCCCATGGAGGAGCGGGCCGCGGCGTCCGCGCCGTACTCTGTCTACTTGCTGCGGGCCGGGGCACGGCGCGCGGCCGGCGCCTGTGACTTCAGGGCCGAGAGGATCGCCGGTGTGATGTCGAGCGTCGTGTCGGCGTAGATGACCCCATCGGCAAGCACGAGGTTATACCGTTGCTGCTTGGCGTAGTTCTGCACGACCTGCACCAGGGTGCGCTGCAGCTCCGACATCAGCTCGTTGCGGCGGGTGTTGACGTCGTCCTGGATCTCGCTCTGCTTGCGGGAGAGATCCTGATACCGCTCCCGAAGATCGAGTTCCGCCTGATCGCGCTGGTCCTGCGTCATGGTGGCCTCGTTCTTCTTGAGCGTATCCTCCCGGGCTTTGAGCTCGCTGGCCTCGGCCTGCAAATTGCGCTGCTTGGGCTCGAACTCAGCGCGCAGCTGCGCCACGGCAGACTGTGCCTGCGGCGATTCCTGTATCAGCTGGCTGTAGTTCACATAAGCGACCCTGAGAGCCGCCCCCTGCGCCTGCGCCGGCGCGATGACCGCTCCGGCCAGCGCCATCGCGAGCCCCGCCGCAATCGCCACCCTGCAAACCCCAAAGTTCAACCTGATCAAGCGCTTCACGGAAACCCACCTCAGATTATGATCGAACGCCGTCTAAAGCGGCCAAGCCAGCAATAATAGCATTCCCTTAGAAGGCATTGCCTACGGAGAACTGGAACCCCTCGGTTTGATCTCCCCAGGTACAGCTGTTGCCGGCTCCGCACAGGGTGCTGTGCTTGGCGTTCAGCGGCACACCGAAGCTGAACCGGAAGAGCCCCAGCGGCGCCAGCCACTGGACGGCGAGACCCACCGAGCGTTTGAGGTCGCCCCAGCCGTCCATGTGGTAGTTCACCTGTGTCACCCCGTCCGGCCCGTAGAACTGGATCTTGTTGCCGGTGTAGAAGACGTTACCCATGTCGAAGAAGAGGCTCACCCGGGCGCTCTGCCGCCACTTCGCCGGCATCGGCAGAATGAGCTCGTTCTGGCTGGTGATGCGGAAGTTGCCGCCGTAGGGGTTGCCGAAGTTGTCGCGCGGCCCGAGCCAGTCCTCGCGGAAGCCGCGCACCGAGTCCGGGCCACCGCCAAAGAGCTGCGAGAAGGGCGGAATGGCCGTCGTCTTGCCGAACGCACCGCCGTAATCCACGCTGTCGAAGAACGAGAAGGTCAGGTGATCGGGCCAGACCGGCACGTACTGCTGGAAGCTGAAGTCCCCAATGTAGTACTGCACTATGCTTCCGGGAACGGTGATGCGCGCGGAGATCGCGGTACGGTTGCCGCGATCGGCGAACAGCGAGCGGTTGCGCGAGTCGATGCCCCAGCCGGCGACCAACATTACGTTATTGAAGTCGGTGCCGTAGAGCTCGTAATCGTTGTTGGAGTAGTCCTCGTGCACCAGGCGCGTGTACGAGTGGCCGTTCTCCAACACCCACTCGTTCGCCTGCTGGGCGCTGCTATAGGAGGTGGTGAGCAGCTGCGAGCTCTGGAAGACGGTGCCGAACTGCAGGAACTGGAACTCGGAGATCGGATAGCTCCAGGTCGGGCCCAGGCTGAGCGTCTTGGAGGAGAAGTTCGACGAGGAAGAGACGAACTGCGTGACGTCGCTGTAAGTCACCGACCAAGTCTGCCCGACTCCGTTCTGAGTGATGTACGGATTCGTGTACGTGACGTTGTAGGTCTTGTTGTAGGCGCCGCCCGAAAGGTCGACCGCGAAGCGGTTGCCGGTGCCGAGGAAGTCGGCATCCGCGTAGTTCGCGTTCAGCATGAGCTTGTAGGTCGCCGAATAGCCGATGCCGCCCGAGAGCTGGGCCGCCGGTCCCTGCGTGATCTTGTAGTTGACGTCCACCTGATCGGGTGACCCCGCAACCGGCGTCGTCGAGTAACTCACATCCTTGACGTAAGGCAGCCTCTGGATACGCTGCTTGGAGCGCTCCAGCGCGACGTTGGAGAGCCACGCGCCCTCGAGCTGGCGCATCTCGCGGCGCAGCACCACGTCGTTGATCGAGGTCTCATCGGAAAAGATGATGTTGCGCACGTAGACACGGTTGCCCGGGTCGATGAAGAAAGTGAGCGCAACCGTGTGATTGCCGTCGTCGGGTGTCGGCACCGGATCGACCTTGGCGAAAGCGTAACCGTCCTCGCCGAGGCGGTCCTGGATCAGCTTCTGGGTCGCGGTGATGAGCTTGCGGTTGAAGATCTCCCCCGGCTGGATCTCGACCAACTGCTCGAGCTCCGGCTTCGGCACGACGAAGATGCCCGCCAGCTTCACGCTCGAGATCGTGTAGACCCGCCCCTCGGTGATGTTGACATCGATGAAGATGTCGTTCTTCTCGGGCGTGATCTGCACCTGGGTGGAGTTGATCTGGAAGTTGGCGTAACCACGGTCCATGTAGTAATCGCGTAGCCGCTCGAGATCGCCCTGCAGCGTCTCGCGCGAGTAGCGGTCGTCCTGCTTGTACCAGGAGAGCCAGTTCGGGGTCTTCAACTGGAAGCCCTGCAGCACGTCCTTCTGCTTGAACTTGGTGTCGCCCACGATGTTGATGGAGCGGATCACCGCCCGGTCACCCTCGCGAATCTTGATCGCGATCTTGACTCTGTTGTCGGTATCCGAGGTGACGGTGTTATCGATCTCGACGCCGTACTTGCCGCGGCTGTAGTACTCGTCGGTGAGCGATTGCGTCACATCCTCGAGCACGGAGCGGTCGAAGACCTTGCCGGGCGCGAGCCCGATGTTGCGCAGCGATTTCTGCAGCTCGTCGGTCTTGATGTCCTTGTTACCGGAGATGGTGAAGCTCTCGATCGAGGGCCGCTCCAGCACCACCACGATCAGCGTATTGCCCTCGCGACGCAGCTCCACGTCACGGAAGAAGCCGGTGGCGTAGAGGGCGCGAATGGCCTCGCGCACCCGCTGCGCCGTCAGGTGATCGCCGATGTTCACCGGCAGATAGTTGAATATCGTGCCCTCGGAAATGCGCTGCAGTCCCTCCACCCTGATGTCGCCGACGGTGAAGGTCGAGTCCGTGGACGCGATCTGGGCCTGCGCCAGCGCCAGCGTCGAATGGACGGCCAATGCGGCCGCGGCCAGCAGCACAACGCGAGGCTTCATGTTCTAGTATCCAACTTCATCACTTTCGGGCTCTTCCGGCCCCAACTGTTGCATCGATCACGCAAAAATCCACCCCCGCTCGCCACGACGACCGCGCCGCGGCGGAGACGTACGGACCTTTCAGGGGTCCGCCTGCACTCACTAAAACTCTAACTGAACTGGCGCGCGATATCGTTGAAGAGCGCTACCCCCATGAGGAGGATCAGCAGCGCGATCCCCACTTGCTGCCCGTAGGCCTGCGCCCGGTCCGACATCGGGCTGCCCTTCACCCACTCGACCAGCTGAAAAACGATCTGGCCGCCGTCGAGGATGGGAATGGGGAGCAGGTTCAGGAACCCGAGCGACAGCGAGATCAGCACCAGGAAATCGAGGAACGCGCCGGCTCCCTGGCTCGCCGACTGGCCGGCGTATTCGGCGATCGACACCGGCCCGCTCAGATTCCGCAGCGATACCTGGCCGAGCATCATGCGCCAGAACAGCGTTCCCTGCAGCGCGGTCATCTGCCACGCTTCCTCGGTAGCGCGTCCCAGGGCCGCAACGGGCGACACGCTCAGGTGCCGCACCATGCTGGGCGGGTAGGGAATGTCCGCCGGCAGCTGGCCCTCCGCCTCGATGCGGCCTACGAATTTTCCGTTGACCTCGTCGCTCGCGACCTCCACCTGCACCGTGTGCATCTGTGCACCGTGCGCGAACGTCAAGCTGATGGTGCCACCCGGATGGGGAGTGACCTGTGTGACGACATCGTCGAAATCCTTCACCGCCTGCCCGTTGACGGACAGGATGCGATCGCCCGCCTGCAATCCCGCACGCGCCGCGGGACCATCGGCTGACACATGGGAAAGCACAGGCGGAATCGGCGGCTCCCAGAACTGAAAGCCCAGGCCGGTGAATAGCTCCTCGGGCTGGGTGAGGCGACGACGAGTCGCGGCGTTGCCGACCTCGAGATCGACGTGGCGGATCGCCCCATTGCTCTCGCGCACCGTCAGGTCCGCATCGCCGCGCGAGCTCATGGCATCGAGCAGGCCAAAGAGCACATCCTGCTGCTCGGTGACGCTCGAGCCATTGAGCGCAATGATGACGTCGTCGGAGTGCAGTCCCGCATGCGCCGCGATCGAGCCGGCGGTCACATCGCCCACCACAGGTAGATACTGAGTAATGCCGCTCGCCCACATGATGCCGGCGAGCACCAGGATGGCGAACAGAATGTTGAAACCGGGCCCCGCCAGCAGCACCAGGATGCGCAGCAGGGGGTGCTTGCGCGTGAAGGACCGTGACAGGTCCTCGGGCGGCACCGGGCCTTCGCGCTCGTCGAGCAGCTTCACGTAACCGCCGAGCGGGATGGGCGCGATGGCGATCTCGGTCCGATCCGCTCCGATCCGTCGCGACCACAACGGCTGTCCGAAGCCGACCGAGAACCTCAAGACCTTGAAGCCGAGCCGGCGCGCGACCCAGAAATGGCCGAACTCGTGAATAGTGACCAGCAGGCCGACGGCAATGACGAACCACAGTGTGTACCAGACGACGCTCATACCCGCGCGCCCTCGAGCGAGCGCCCCCCGGCCGCACACAGCCCGCCGTCAATGCGCTCGGACGCGAGCCGCCTGGCCTCTGCGTCGGCCGCTAGCACATCGTCGAGCCCGCCTATAGCCCCCGCGGGACACCTTGTGACCACCTCTTCAATGACTGCGGCGATGCCGGGAAAGTTCAATCGGCGCTCCAGAAACGCGTGGACGGCGACCTCGTTGGCGGCATTCAGGGCGACCGGAGTCAGCCCACCGGCCTGCGCCGCCGCCTGCGCCAGCGCCAGGCAGCGGAATTTTTGCGGGTCCGGGGCGCGGAAATCGAGCCGCGAGGTTTTCACCAGATCGAGGAATTCTACACCGGAAGCCATTCTTTCGGGCCAGGAGAGCGCACAGGCGATCGGCGTGCGCATGTCCGGCGAGCCGAGCTGCGCCAGCAGCGAGCCGTCGAGGTACTCGACCAGCGAATGGATGATGCTCTGTGGATGAACGACGATCTCGACGCGGTCGGGCGTCAGCGCAAAGAGAAAGCACGCTTCGATGAGCTCGAGCCCCTTGTTCATCAGGGTTGCAGAGTCGACCGAGATCTTCCGGCCCATCACCCAGTTGGGATGAGCGCAGGCCGCCTCGGGAGTTGCCGCGGCGATGGCGTCCGCCTGCCAGTCGCGAAACGGACCGCCGGAGGCCGTGAGGAGAATGCGGCGCACGCCCTTCGGAGTCGCGCCAGTCCGCGAGCCCGCCGGCAGGCATTGGAAGATGGCATTGTGCTCGCTGTCGATCGGCAACAGTGTGGCGCCACTCTCGCGCACGGCATCCATCAGCAGCGGTCCCGACATCACGAGCGATTCCTTGTTCGCGAGTAGCAGGCGCTTGCCGGCGCGCGCAGCGGCAAGCGTCGAGCTCAGCCCCGCGGCGCCCACGATGGCGGCCATGACGCACTCGGCTTCCGGCAGCGTCGCGATCTCCGTCAGTGCCCCAACTCCCGCCAGCACGCGGGTCGCACGCGCAGCGGGACCTAGCTCGGCGACGAGCTCACCCGCGGCCGTTTCATCGGCCATCGCCGCGTACGCGGGCCGGAAGCGACGGATCTGCTCCGCCAGCTTGTCGACATTGCGGTTGGCGCCGAGCGCCACCAGGCGGAAGCGATCGGGGTGGCGCGCAAGCACATCGAGGGTGCTCTCGCCGACGGAACCGGTAGAACCCAAGACGACCACACCGATCATGGCAGGACTCCTAGAAAAGTGAGGCCGAGCAGCAGCACGGGGACGGCGCCCGTGACGCTGTCGATACGGTCCATCACGCCGCCGTGCCCGGGAAAGAGCGTACCGCTGTCCTTCAGCCCCGCGAAGCGCTTCAGCAGACTTTCGGTCAGGTCACCGACGATGGAGAAGGCCACCGCCGCCAGGCAGAGCCCCAAGAAAGGCGCGAGCGGCAGCCGGAACCAGACGCTGCCGATGAGCGCGACGATGCCACTCGCAGCAAGCCCGCCGAGCGCGCCCTCCCACGTTTTACCGGGCGAAACAGCGGGAGCGAGACGCCGCCGGCCAAACCGCCGGCCGCAGAAATAAGCGCCTATATCGGCCACCCAGACGAGTACCAGGGAAAAGAGCACCCATTCCGCGCCGTGCCGGGCCTCGAGCCGCAGGCGCGTCAGCGCCAGCCACGCCGGCACCAGGGACAGGAGTCCGGCGAGACCGGCCGACCAGGGCCGCACGCGCCGCGGCGCGATCAGAATCCATGCCAGTGCCACCAGCCACCAAAGGAGCGCGAGCCCGAGCAGGGTCTGGAGGCCGGACGGGGTGCGGGTCAGGAGCCACGCGGCGGGCAAGAGGATGGCGACGAGCGCTACGTACGCGCCGCGCGCCCGCAGGTCGGTCCACTTGAGGAAGGCCGACCACTCCCACGCCCCCATCAGCACCACCAGGGTCAGGACCGCCACCGTCGCCACCGCGGGCAGCCAGAACAGCACCGCGAGCAATAGCGTAATCAGGACGGCGGCAGTGGCAACTCGTTTGCGCAGTGACTCGCTCACGGGTCTCGCGCTTTCATTTGTCCGGTGGTGAGGCCGAAGCGCCGCTCGCGGCCCGCGAAGAACTCGAGCGCGGCCGACAGCTCCGCCTTGTCGAAATCCGGCCACAGTCGATCGCTGAAATAGAGCTCCGCGTAGGCGATATTCCACAGCAGGAAATTACTGATCCGCCGCTCGCCGCCGGTGCGGATCAGCAGATCCGCGTCCGGCAGTCCGCCGAGCTCCAGCGCCGCGCCGAAGCGCTCCTCGTCGATATCGTCGGGCCGCAGCGCGCCCGTCACGCACCGGCCGGCGAGCTCGCGAGCCGCCTGCACGATGTCCCAGCGGCCGCCATAGCTCACCGCCACCTGCAACTTCAGTCCCGTGTTGCCGGCGGTGTGCTGCTCCGCGCCGGCAATCTGCGCCTGCAGCCGCACGGACAGTCGCTGTCGGTTGCCGATGAAACGCACCCGCACGCCCTGCCGGTGCAGCTCGGCGATCTCGCGATCCACCGCCTCGAAGAACAGGCCCATCAGGCTCGCCACCTCCTCCGCCGGCCGCGACCAGTTCTCGCTCGAGAAGGCGAAGAGCGTCAACGCCTCGACCCCGAGGCGACTGCACTCCTCGATGCAGAGGCGTACCGGCGTCAGGCCCGCCTTGTGACCAGCCGATCGAGGCAAGCCGCGCGCCGCCGCCCACCGGCCGTTGCCGTCCATCGTGATCGCGATGTGCCGGGGCACGGTATACATCAAACCTGCATCACTTCCTTTTCCTTGGCCACCAGAAGCTGTTCGATGTCGGCGACATGCTTGTCGGTGAGCTTCTGGATTTCCCCTTCCGCGCGCCGCTCGTCATCCTGCGAGATCAGCTTCTCCTTCAGCAATTCCTTGATATCGGTCATGACGTCGCGCCGCACGTTGCGCACCGCCACCCGCGCGCTCTCGGCATCGTGCCGCAGCACCTTGGTGATATCGCGGCGTCTCTCCTCCGTCAGCGGCGGCATCGGGATGCGGATCACCGTGCCGGCCGTCATCGGCGTGAGGCCGAGGTCCGACTTGAAGATGGCCTTCTCGATGGCCTGCACGACGGTCTTTTCCCAGGGCGAAATGACGAGGGTACGGCCTTCCTCCACCGCGATGCTCGCCACCTGCTGCAGCGGCACGTCCGAGCCGTAGTAGTCGACCTTGAGGTGTTCGACCAAACTCGGATGTGCCCGTCCGGTGCGCAGCTTCTTGAGGTCGCCCTGGAAGTTCTGCACGCATTTGGCCATGCGCTCACGAGCGTCTTTCTTGATGTCTTCGATCATTGTCATATCTCCGAGACGCGCCCTACTCGCAGGTGACGGCGGTGCCGACTTCATCGCCGCGCACGATGCGCGTCAGGTCGCCGGCATTGTTGAGATTGAAGACCCGCAGAGGCAAGTGATTGTCGCGGCACATCACGACGGCAGTCGCGTCCATGACGTTGAGCTTGTCGGTGAGCACCCGATCGAAGGTGAGGTGGGTGTAGCGGACCGCCGTCGGGTCCAGCACCGGATCGGCGGAATAGACCCCGTTCACCTTGGTGGCCTTGAGCAGCACTTCGGCACTGATCTCGATCGCGCGCAACGCCGCGGCGGTGTCGGTCGTGAAGAAAGGATTGCCGGTTCCCGCGGCAAAGATGACCACCCGGCCCTTCTCGAGGTGACGGATGGCGCGGCGGCGGATGTAGTCCTCGCAGACCTCGTTGATGCGGATGGCGGACATCACGCGCGCATAGAGCCCGAGGCTCTCGAGCGCATCCTGCATCGCGAGCGCGTTCATGACGGTGGCGAGCATGCCCATATGATCGGCCGCGACCCGGTCCATCCCGGCGCGCGCGAGACCTGCGCCGCGGAAGATGTTGCCGCCGCCGATGACGACCGCGAGCTGCACACCGAGGCCGACGATGTCCTGCAGCTCCCCCGCGATACGCTTGAGGATCGCCGGATCGATGCCGTAGTCGGTGCGGCCCAGCAGCGCCTCGCCCGAGAGCTTCACGAGAATGCGGGAGTAGCGCGCCTTATTGTTTGCAGTCATCCCAAACCTCGTCGTGATGGAAAAAACCCCGCCTTGGGCGGGGCTTTTTCGTGAGTGGCTGCCGCGGCGTCAGTGCTGGGCCGGGCCGGAGGAGCCCTTCACCTGGGCCATGACCTCCGCCACGAAGTCCTCCTGCTTCTTCTCGATGCCGGCGCCGACCTCGAAGCGCTCGAACGCGGTCACCTGCGCGCCAGCGCCTTTCAGCAGCTTCTCAACGGTCATGTCCGGATCCTTGACGAACGGCTGGCCGAGAAGGGTGATCTCCCCCAGCGACTTGCGCAAGCGTCCCTCGACCATCTTGGCCACGATCTCCGGCGGCTTGCCTTCCCCTCGAGCCTGCTCGCTGAGGATCTCGCGCTCCTTGGCGATCACTTCCGCCGGCACCTCGCGCTGGGAGAGGTACTTCGGGTTGCTCGCGGCGACGTGCATCGCGAGGTCGTGCGCGAGCTGCGCATGCCCGCCCTGCAGCGCGACCAGCACTCCAATGCGGGTGCCATGGACGTAGGCCCCCAGATGTTGCGGCGAGGTGAGCACCGCGAAGCGCCGTACACTGATGTTCTCTCCGATCTTGGCCACCAAGGCCCGTCTGCGCTCTTCGATGGTCTCCGAGCCCCCGAGCTTGGCCTGCAGGAGTGCTTCGAGCGTCTGCGGGCGGTCTGCCACCGCGCGGTGCGCCACCGTCTTGGCAAAGGCACGGAAGTCCTGCTCCCGCGCGACGAAGTCGGTCTCGCAGTTGACCTCCACCATCGCGGCCGCCAGGCCATCGGCGGAGCGCTCGATGGCAATGACGCCCTCGGCGGCGATACGCGTCGCCTTCTTGTCCGCCTTGGCGAGGCCCTGCTTGCGCATGAGCTCCGCGGCCGCGTCGAGATCGCCCCCGGTCTCCACCAGGGCTTTCTTGCACTCCATCATGCCGGCGCCCGTGCGCTCGCGTAGCTGCTTGACCGTGTCTGCTGAGATGCTCATGAATCGTGTTCCCGTCAGTCCCCGCGTCCCTTGCGCCGACCGGCGCCACCGCCGCTCGGACGCCGCGCCGGAACGGCCGCCTTATCGCTCGTGCCGCCGGAAGCGGCAACCTCCGGGACCTCCTCGCCTTCCAAATCATCCTCCTCGCCCGCGAGCTCCTCGGGGACGGGGACTTCGACGCCCACCGGCGCCTTGATCGCCACCACTGGCCGGCGACGCGGGGGAGCCTTTTTGCTGCGCACCGTGGCCGCGGGCTTCTGCTGGCGACCGCGCGCGGACTTGCGGCGCGGATTGCCGGCCTCGTCGAGCTCCACGAACTCGTCCTCGCCCACAGCGACCGCCGGCACCGACTCCTTGCCCTCGAGCACGGCATCGGCGACGCCCGCTGCATAGAGGTGGATGGCACGCATGGCATCGTCATTGCCGGGAATCACGTAGTCGATCCCATCAGGGGAGCAATTGGTGTCGACGATCGCCACCACCGGAATGCCAAGCTTCCTCGCCTCATCGACGGCGATCTTCTCGTGCCCGACGTCGACGACGAAGAGCGCATCCGGCAGGCCTTCCATGTTCTTGATGCCGCCGAGGCTCCTTTCCAGCTTTTCCATCTCGCGCCGGAGCTGAGTCGCCTCCTTCTTGCCGCGCTTGTCGAGGGCGCCGGAGGTGGCGAGCTCGGTGATCTCGCCCAGCCGCTTGATCGATTGGCGGATGGTCTTGAAGTTCGTCAGCATGCCCCCCAGCCAGCGCTGGTTGACGAACGGCTGGCCGGAGCGGTCGGCCTCTTTCTGCATCGCCTCGCGGGCGGAGCGCTTGGTGCCGACGAAGAGCACTGTGCCCCCGTCCGCGACCACGCCCTTGATGAACTGGGACGCTTCCGCATAGAGCGGCTGCGTCTTCTCCAGATTGATGATGTGGATCTTGTTACGCTCACCGAAGATGAAAGGGGCCATCTTCGGGTTCCAGAAGCGGGTCTGATGTCCAAAATGGACGCCCGCTTCCAGCATCTGTCGCATGGACACGCCGGACATGGAGAAATCTCCTGTTTGGGTTGGGCCTCCGCACATCCCCGCGGCCATCCTCTGCCAAAGCGAGGACACCCAGCCGGCGGGTTTAACGATGTGCGTGTGGTGTATTAATCGTCGAGAATTGCCAAAAAAGGCGGCGCTTTATACCATGATTCGAGACACCATGCACGTGACCATCAAAACCCCCGAAGAGCAGGAAAAGATGCGCATCGCCGGCCGCCTGGCCGCCGATGTGCTCGACATGATCACCGAGTACGTCGTGCCCGGGGTCACCACCGATGAGCTCGACCGCATCTGCCACGATTACATCGTCGACGTGCAGAGATCGGTGCCCGCGAACCTGAACTATCGCGGGTTTCCGAAGACCATCTGCAGCTCGGTCAATCACGTCGTCTGCCATGGCATCCCGAACGACAAGCGGCTGAAGGCAGGCGACATCATCAATATCGACGTCACGGTGATCAGAGACGGGTTTCACGGCGACACCAGCCGCATGTACTTCGTCGGCAAGCCGCCCGCGCACGCACAGCGGCTCGCCGAGACCTGCTTCGAGGCCATGTGGCGCGGCATCCGGACGGTGCGTCCCGGTACGCGGCTCGGCGATATCGGCCACGCCATCCAGACCTTTGTGGAGCAGAACAATTACTCGGTAGTGCGCGAGTACTGCGGCCACGGCATCGGACGCATCTATCACGAGGACCCGCAGGTCCTCCACTATGGCGAGCCCGGCACGGGTTTCGAGCTCAAGGCCGGAATGACCTTCACCGTGGAGCCGATGGTCAACGCGGGCAAGCGCCACGTGCGCCTGCTGCCGGATGGGTGGACGGTGATCACCAAGGACCACTCGCTTTCGGCCCAGTGGGAGCACACGGTGTTGGTGACCGATCAGGGCCATGAGGTGCTCACGCTCGGCTCCGCCGAGCGGCGGGTGCACTGAGCGCCGCCATGGCCGCCGGGGACGTCGATCTCCTCGAGGACGCGCTGCCCGCCCCACCGGCCGATCCTGGCTGGCCGTGGCTACAGCGCCTGCCGGCCCTCCTCACCGAGGCGCAAGGGTCGAGCGCGGCCTGGCGCGAGCTGCTGCGCCAGGCTCACGAGGAGCTGAAAGCCCGCTTTCTCGCCGAGGAGCCGGTCGAGACGCTGGTGCACGCTCGCGCGGCGCTCATCGATGTGGTGTTGCGGGAGTCGTGGCGTACGCACTCGATCCCCGCGATGATCTCCTGGGCGCTGGTCGCCGTGGGCGGCTACGGGCGCGGCGAGCTGCACCTCTGCTCTGACATCGACATCCTGCTCCTCGTGCCCCGCGCACCGGATGCCCCGGAGCGCGGCGCGATCGAGCGGCTGCTCGCCTTCCTTTGGGACATCGGCCTCGAGGTCGGACACAGCGTGCGCACAGTCGAGGACTGCGCGGCGCAGAGCATCGCCGACGTCAGCGTGATGACGACCCTCGTCGAGGCGCGCCTCCTCTCGGGCAACGCCGCGCTGCTCGCGGACATGCAGGCCGCGCTCGCGCCGGATCGGATCTGGCCCGTGAAGGAATTCTTCGAGGCCAAGGTGCGCGAGCAGTCGGAGCGTCACCTGAAGGCCAACGACACCGCCTACAACCTCGAGCCCAACGTCAAAACGAGCCCCGGGGGTCTGCGCGACATCCAGACCATCGGCTGGGTGGCGAAGCGCCGCTTCGGCTCCGACACTCTCGATGGCCTCGTCACCAACGGCTTTCTCACCCTCGCGGAGCTGCGGCGCCTCAAGCAGGCGCAGTCCTTCCTTTGGAAGGTGCGCTTCGGCCTGCACGTGATCACGGGGCGGCGCGAGGACCGACTGCTCTTCGACCATCAGCTCAAGCTCGCGCAGACGTTCGGCTACGAAGATGCCTCCTACACCCTGGCGGTCGAGCAGTTCATGCAGCGCTACTACCGCACGGTCAAGGATGTCAGCCTGTTGAACGAGCTGCTGCTGCAGCTCTTCCGCGAGGCGGTGCAGACCGAGAGCGAGCCGCCCCGGCCGTTGAACGCCCGTTTCCAGGTGCGCAACGGCTCGCTCGAGGCGGTCAGCGAGGATGTGTTCGCGCGCGTCCCCTCCGCACTGCTCGAGCTGTTCGTGCTGCTGCAGCAGAATCCCGACATCAAGGGTGTGCGCGCGGCCACCATGCGCGCGGTCGCACGCAGCCTCTGGCTCATCGATGAGGAGTTCCGCCAGAACCCGCGCCACCATCGGCTGTTCCTCGAAATCGTGCGCGCGCCGAGCGGCGTCACCCACGAGCTGCGGCGGATGAACGGCTACGGGGTGTTGGGCCGCTACATCCCGGCCTTCGGCCGCATCGTCGGGCGGATGCAGTACGACCTCTTCCACGCCTACACCGTGGACGCACATACGCTCTTCGTCGTGAGCAACCTCAGGCGGTTCGCCATCCCGAGGTACGATCATGAGCTGCCGGAAGCCTCGCGCATCATGCAGCAGCTGCCCCGTCCCGAGGTTGTCTATCTGGCGGCGCTCTTTCACGACATCGCCAAGGGCCGCGGCGGCGATCATTCCGACCTCGGCGCGGTGGACGCGGAAGCCTTCTGCCTGGAACAGGGGCTCTCGCCCTACGATGCACGCATGGTGGCGTGGCTGGTGCGCAGCCACCTCACGTTGTCGATCACCGCGCAAAAGCAGGACATCAGCGACCCGCAGGTCATCAGCGCCTTCGCCCGCACGGTGGGCGATGAGGCGCACCTCGACCACCTCTACGTGCTGACCTGCGCGGACGTGCGCGGCACCAACCCCAAGCTGTGGAATTCGTGGAAGGCCTCGCTCTTCCATGACTTCTATCGCCGCGTGCGGCGGGCGCTGCGCCGCGGGCTCGAGGCGCCCATCGACCAGGAGCAGCTGGTGCGGGAGACGCAGGAGGCTGCCCGCCGCCTGATGCAGGAGCGAAATCTCCCCGCGGCCGATATCGAGCGCGCCTGGACGCGCTTCTCCGCCACGTATTTCCTGCAGCACTCGCCCGAGGAGGTCGCCTGGCACTCGCGCCTGCTCGCCGAGCGTGACCCCAACTCCGATGAGCCCCTGATCGCGCTCGACCCGCAGAGCGTGCGCGGCACCACCGCGGTGCTCATCTACGCGCGCGCCCGCCGGCACGGCTTCGCGCGCACCACCGCGGTGCTCGACCAGCTGGGACTCAACATCGTGGATGCACGGATCACGCCGACCGGCGACGGCTTCAGCCTCGATCTCTTCCATGTGTTGGAAGACGACGGCGCGCCGATCACCGACCGCGACCGCGAGGAGGAGATCGAGCATGCCCTCTGGCGCTCGCTGCAACGCCCGGAAGACACGCCCTTCGCCGTTTACCGCCGCGCCCCCCGGCAAGTGCGCATGTTCCATACCGCAACCCTGATCGCCCTCAGCGTCGATGAGCGCAATCGCCGCTCCGTGCTCGAGCTCACCGCCGGCGATCGCCCCGGCCTGCTCTGCGACGTCGGCAAGGTCCTGATGGATGAGCACGTGGAGTTGCAGGCAGCGAAGATCATGACCGTAGGCGAGCGCGCCGAAGACGTCTTCTACATCACCGACTTCGACGGCCGCCCGCTCGACGCTGCCGCCGCAGAGCGCCTGCGGGAAAGTCTCGCCCGTGCCCTCGATCGCCGCGAGGCGGCGTAGCGAGTCCCCGGTGCCCGATGATGATCCAATGAATCCGCTGTTGACCAGACTGCATGCATACCCTTTCGAGCGCCTGGGACAGCTGTTGTTCGGGGTACGCAGTCCCGAGCGCCGCGCCCACATTAAGATGTCGATCGGCGAGCCCCAGCACGCGCCGCCGGCAAGTGTGCTCGCCGCGTTGCGTGACAATCTCCATCGTCTGGACACTTATCCCAGCACCGCCGGTCTTGCGGAGCTGCGCTCCGCCTGCGCGCGTTGGCTCGAGAAACGGTTCCGATTACCCGGCGGAACCGTCGACCCGGACAAGATGGTGCTGCCGGTCAACGGCACCCGCGAGGCGCTGTTCGCATTCGTACAGGCGACGGTCGACAGCCGTGCCGACTCGCGGGTGCTGATGCCCAACCCCTTCTATCAGATCTACGAGGGAGCCGCGCTGCTCGCTGGAGCCGAGCCGCATCTGCTCGCCACTACGGCGGCAAACGACTACCTGCCCGATCTCGATGCCGTGCCCGAGAGCGTCTGGCGGCGGTGTCGGGTGTTGTTTCTGTGCAGCCCCGGCAATCCAACCGGCAGGGTTCTGCCGCTCGACTTTCTGCGGCATGCGCTCGCCCTCGCCGAGCGGCACGACTTCATCATTGCCGCCGACGAGTGCTACACCGAGATCTACCTCGATGAGGACTCCCCTCCCCCGGGCCTCCTCGAGGCTTGCCTCGCCGCCGGTCACGGCCGCTTCGAGCGCTGCGTGGTGTTCCATAGCCTGTCCAAGCGCTCGAGCGTGCCGGGACTGAGGTCGGGCTTCGTCTGTGGCGAGCCGCAGATCATTGCGCGATTCCTGCAATATAGGACCTATCATGGCAGCGCCATGCCGGTGCCAACGCAGCTTGCCAGCGTCGCGGCCTGGGAGGACGAGGAGTACGCGGCGCACAACCGCCGGGTGTACCAGGAGAAATTCGAGCGGGTCCTGCCCATACTCGCTCCTTGCCTCGAGGTCGCCAGGCCCGATGGAGCGTTCTATCTCTGGCCGCATGTGGGCGGTGATGATGTGCGCTTCGTGCGTGACCTCTACGCGAGCCAGAAGGTGACTGTGCTCCCAGGCAGTTTTCTTGCGCGCGAAAGCGCGGACGGCAACCCGGGCAGCGGCCGCGTGCGCATCTCGCTGGTACCGCCCATGGAGCAGTGTGTCGAGGCCGCCGAGCGCATCCGTGAATTCGTACGACAGAACCCGCCATGAATGATCTCAAGAATCTCCAATCCGCGATCGACGCTGCTTTCGAGTTCCGCAGCGAGATCACGCCGAAGAACATCCCGACGGGACTCGAGGCTGTGCTGCAGGAATGCATCGCGCTGCTCGATTCGGGCAATGCGCGCGTTGCCGAGCAGAAGGACGGCATCTGGGTAGTCAACGAATGGCTGAAGAAGGCCGTGTTGCTGTACTTCCGCACGCACGACAATGTGGTGATGGATGCGGGCTTCACGCGGTTTTACGACAAGGTGCCGCTGAAGTATGCCGACTCGACGGAAGCGGATCTGCGCGCCTCGGGCGCGCGCGTCGTACCGCACGCGATAGTTCGCAAGGGCGCATTCGTGGCGCCCAACGTCGTGCTGATGCCGTGCTACGTCAACATCGGGGCATATGTGGGCGCGGGCACGATGGTGGACACTTGGGCGACGGTTGGCTCTTGCGCGCAGATCGGACGCAACGTCCATCTATCGGGAGGTGTTGGGATCGGTGGAGTTCTGGAGCCGCTGCAGGCCAGCCCGACGATCATTGAAGACGGCTGCTTCATCGGGGCGCGGTCGGAGGTCGTCGAGGGAGTCGTCGTGGAGGCGGGGTCGGTCATTTCGATGGGAGTGTTCATCGGGCAGAGCACACGCATCTATGACCGCACCACCGGGCAGATACTGCAGGGGCGGATTCCGGCGGGGTCGGTGGTGGTGCCGGGGACGTTGCCGTCGGCTGATGGAAAATACGGCCTCTACTGCGCCGTGATCGTGAAACGCGTCGATGCTCAGACGCGCGCCAAGACTTCGATCAATGAGCTGTTGCGGGCAGCGGAATGAGAGACGGAGTCAGCCGAAGCGGCCGGTGATGTAGTCTTCCGTCAGGCGGTGCTGGGGGTTGGTGAAGACCCGGTCGGTGTCGCCCACCTCGATCAGTTGACCCATGTAGAAGTAGGCGGTGCGTTGCGAGACGCGTGCCGCCTGTTGCATCGAGTGCGTCACGATCACTATGGCGTAGGAAGCGCGCAGCTGCTCGATCAGGTCCTCGACGTGGGCGGTGGCGATGGGATCCAGCGCCGAGCACGGCTCGTCCATGAGGATGACCTCGGGTTGCACGGCCAGCGTGCGCGCGATGCACAGGCGTTGCTGCTGGCCGCCGGACAGACCGACGGCGTGGGAGCTCAGACGATCCTTGACCTCATCCCAGAGGCCGGCGCGCTGCAGGCTGGTGAAGACGATCTCGTCGAGGTCAGCGCGACTGCGGGCAAGCTTGTGGATGCGCGGGCCGTAGGCGACGTTGTCGTAGATGGACTTCGAAAAGGGATTCGGCTTCTGGAAGACCATGCCGATGCGCGCGCGCAGCTGCGCGACATCCTGGCGCTTCGAGTAGATGTCCTGGCCGTCGAGGGTGATGGTGCCGGTCACGCGCGCGCCCGCAATGGTGTCGTTCATGCGGTTGAGGCAGCGCAGGAAGGTCGACTTGCCGCAGCCGGACGGCCCGATGGCGGCCAGCACCTGGCGGCGCGCGACGTCGATCGACACGTTCTTCAGCGCAGGTTTGTCGCCATAGAAAACGCTGACGTCGCGACAAGAGAAAACCGCATCCGCAACCGAGATGTCCCCGAGCGGGCCCCCGGGCGATCCGCCCTCCAGGCTCTCGGGAACGTGCACGCGGCCGCTCGGCTTGAGATTCAAGCCGCCATCACCGAAGCGACGGGCCGCATCCGGGCCGCCTGCGGTGTTGGACTCAGCTCGTCTGGGCTCGTGCTTCATGTCTTCGCCCGGCACCGCACTCACCCGAACCTGCCCGTGACATAGTCGTCGGTCCGGCGATTTTTCGGCGCGGTGAATATCTGTCCGGTGGATCCCATCTCGATGAGCTCGCCAAGGTACATGAAGGCCGTGAAGTTGGACACGCGCGCGGCCTGCTGCAGGTTGTGTGTCACGATGGCGATACAGTATCGCTCGCGCAGGCTCTGCAGCGTTTCCTCGACCCGCAGGGTGGAGATCGGATCGAGCGCGGCCGTCGGCTCGTCAAACAGGATCACTTCCGGCTCCAGCGCTATGGTACGCGCAATGCACAGCCTTTGCTGCTGCCCACCGGAGAGGCTGCGCCCGTCCTCGTGGAGCTTGTCCTTGACCTCCTCCCACATCGCGGCATCCTGCAGCGCCGCCTGCACGCGCTCGCGCAGCTCTCCTCTGCCGATTGAGCGCGAGAGGCGCAGCCCGAAGGCGACATTCTCGAAGATCGACATCGGGAAAGGGGTCGCCCTCTGGAATACCATGCCGACCCGCAGCCGCAGGTCTGCCACGTCGACCGACGGCGCGAGAATATCCGTCCCGTCGAGCAGGACCTGCCCCACGGCGCGATGACCCGGATAGAGCGCGTACATGCGGTTGAAGACCCGCAGCAGCGTCGATTTGCCGCATCCAGAGGGGCCAATGAAGGCCGTGATACTGCGGTCGTGCAACGTGAGGTTGACGTCCTTCAGGGCGTGCGCGGACCCGTAGTAGAAGTTCAAGTGCCGCACTTCGATCTTGAGGGCCGTGGCCCCTTCCTCCGGGCGCCCGGTATCCAACTGCCGCTGCGGCACGCTCATCTGTGGCCCGTCCCGGGACCCAGGGTCGAGACCACCACCCGGGCGATGATGCTCAGGATCAGGATCGCGAAAGTGATGATGAGCGCCCCTTCCCACGCGAGCTGCTGCCAGTTCTCATACGGACTCAGGGCGAACTGGAAGATCACCACCGGCAGATTGGCCATGGGCTCCTTCAGATTCGTGCTCCAGAACTGGTTATTGAGCGCGGTGAAGAGCAGCGGCGCCGTCTCGCCGCTGATGCGCGCCACCGCCAACAGCACGCCCGTCAGCATGCCGCTGCGGGCGGCCGGGTAAGCGACGCTCATGATGGTCCGCCACGGATAGGCGCCCATCGCCGTGGAAGCGTCCTTTATGCCCTGCGGAACCAGGTTGAGCATGTCCTCGGTCGTGCGCACAATGACCGGCATGGCAATGATCGCCAGCGAGATGGCGCCGGAGATGGCCGAGAAATTTCCCATCGGCACCACCACCAGCTCATAAACAAACAGCCCGATGATGATCGACGGCGCGCTGAGCAGCACATCGTTGACGAAGCGGATGACGGTGCTCAAGCGTGAGCCACGCCCGTACTCCGCCAGGTATGTGCCCGCCAACACGCCAATCGGGCCGCCGATCAGAATGCCTATCAGGGTCATGATGGCGCTGCCGTAAATCGCGTTCAGCAGGCCGCCCCCAGGAGTCGCCGGTGGCGGCGTCATGTTGGTGAACACGCTCGCGGAGAGGTGCCCGAGCCCCTCCTTCAGCAGCGACCACAACAGCGCGCCGAGCACCAACAGCCCCACCAGGGTCGCGACCCCCGATAGCCCGAGCGCGAGCGCATTGATGATCTTGCGGAGGACGCGGCGGCTCATACCGAGGAGAGCGCCCGTCGATCAAGACGCATGAGCATGAGTCGCGCCAGTGCGATCACCGAGAATGTGATGACGAAGAGGAGAGTCCCAAGAGCGATCAGCGAGGAGGCGTAGAGCTTCGTCGTGGCCTCAGTGAACTCGTTGGCGATCGCCGCCGAAATCGTCGTACCAGGATCCAGCAGCGAGCGGGAGATCTCGTGGGCGTTGCCGATCACGAACGTGACCGCCATGGTCTCGCCGAGCGCGCGCCCGAGGCCGAGCATGGTCCCGCCCACCATGCCGGCGCGCGAGTACGGCACAACGACGCGCCAGATGACTTCCCAGGTGGTCGCTCCGAGACCGTAGGCCGACTCTTTCAGCACATCCGGAACGGTCTCGAAGACATCGCGCATGACGGCGGCGATGAACGGGACGACCATGATCGCGAGGACGATGCCCGCTGTCAGAATGCCGATTCCGAACGGAGCGCCGCGAAAGAGCACGCCGACCCCGGGGAGCACACCCAGTGTCTTGCTGATCCACGGCTCGACATACACCTGCAGCAGGGGTGCAAGGACGAAAAGCCCCCAGAAGCCATAGATGATGCTGGGAATCGCCGCCAGCAGCTCGATCGCGACGCCGATCGGCCGCTTGAGCCATGACGGCGCGAGCTCCGTCAGGAATACCGCAATGCCGAAGCTGACCGGAAGCGCAAGCAGCATCGCGAGGATCGAGGTCACGACCGTCCCATAGACCGCGCCCAATGCACCGTACTGGTCGGAGACCGGGTCCCAGATCTCCCGGGTCAGGAAGGCGAGCTTGAAGCGCGCGAACGCGGGCCAGGCGCCGTGCACGAGCGACACGGCCACCCCGCCGAGCAGCACCAGCACGAGCAGCGCCGCCACGAGAGTCGTCACATGGAAGACCCGCTCCTTCGTACGCTGTGCGGCCATGCGCTTCGCATCGATCGCCACCGCGCTGCTCATGACAGATCCCCGTATCGACGCTCACGTAGCGCGGGACAGCCGCCCAGCTTCCGAGCCTACCTCAATTCGATCGCCCGCGGCTCACAAGATTCGCGGGCGATCGCCGCTCATATGCCCAGGTTCTGTTTCCAATAGTTCTGGATCGCGCGGACGGTGGTCGCTGGCAGTGGTCCGAAGGCGATCGACTTCGCCATCTCCTGTCCGTGGTCGAATCCCCACTGGAAGAACTGCGTCACCGGCTGATTCACCGACTTCGGCGCGCTCTTGCGCAGGATCTCCCACGTGCAGCCGGAAATCGGCCAGCTCTGCTCGCCGGGCTGATCCGTCAGGATCACATAGAAGTCCTGCACCTTCGTGAAATCGACGTTGGCCGCGGCGGCCTGGAAGCCCACCAGGCTCGGACTCACCACCTTGCCCGCGCTGTTGACCATGCGCGCGTAATTCATGTGGTTCTCGAGGATGTACGCGTATTCCACGTAGCCGATCGAGCCCTGGAGGCGCTGCACATAGCCGGCGACACCCTGATTGCCCTTGCCGCCGATACCGACCGGCCAGTTGATCGCGGTGCTCTCGCCCACCTTCTGCTTCCACTCCGGGCTCACCTTGGAAAGATAGTCGGCGAACGTGAAGGTCGTGCCGGAGCCATCGGAGCGGTGCACCACGCTGATCGCCATCGCGGGCAGGTGAAGGCTGGGATTCAGCTTCTGGATCGCCGGATCGTTCCACTGGGTGATCTTGCCCAGATAGATGTCGGCGATCACCGGACCGGTCAGGAGGAGCTGTCCCGATGCGACGCCGGGAAGGTTATAAACAATGTCCTCGCCCGCGATCGCGGTGGGAAATTGGATCAGCTGGTTCTGGCTGAGCACATCAGGGGTGAGCGGCATATCGCTCGCCCCGAAGGCCACCGTGCCCGCCTTGATCTGCTGAATGCCGCCGCCCGAGCCGATGGGCTGGTAGTTGACCTGGATCCCGGTCTGCTGAGCGTAGGTCGCGGCCCATTTGGCGACCAGCGGATAGACCCAGGTGCTGCCGGCACCTGTGATCTGCCCGGCCGCAAAGGCGCTCGTGCTGAGAACCGAGGTCGCAGCAACCGCGATCAGGCGCGTTGCCATGGATTTGCGCAGTGCACCGGGACGAAATGCGTTCATGATATCTCCACGTTGTTCTGGTTCGGGGGACAAGAGCATGGCGCCCGCATTAAATGACATCAATGTGACGGCAGTGTGACGGACACTCGGCGCCTCCGGTCGCCTCCGATCTTCATAGTCTTGCCGGTGAACGTTGCGCGCGCGTGACAGGCGGTGGCGCGGCGGCGACGAAAACTCTTGATGCTCCGGGCCGCGCGCCTTATAAACGCGCACCGAATGCCCTGCGCACCCGGATGGAGACATGTCCGCCACCCTCGAGCTCACCCGTGACCTCATGACCCGCCGCTCCGTGACGCCCGCAGACGAGGGCTGCCAGGAGGTGCTGATGCGGCGCCTGCACGCGCTCGGCTTCGACGTCGAGCCGCTGCGTTTCGGCAGTGTGGAGAATTTCTGGGCACGGCACGGCCGCGACGACGGTCCGGTCTTCTGCTTCGCCGGGCACACCGACGTGGTCCCGACGGGGCCACTGGAAGAGTGGCGCAGCGATCCCTTCGTGCCGACGGTTCGCGACGGTGTGCTCTACGGCAGGGGCGCGGCCGATATGAAGAGCGGCCTCGCCGCGATGATCACCGCGACCGAGGAATTCGTCGCTGCCCACCCCGCGCACCGCGGCCGCATCGCCTTCCTGATCACCAGCGACGAGGAAGGCCCCTCCGTCGATGGCACCAAGCGGGTCGTCGAGGCCCTGGCCGCGCGATCCCAGCGCATCGACTGGTGCCTGGTGGGCGAGCCCTCGAGCGAAGCGGCGATTGGCGACACCATCAAGATCGGCCGGCGGGGCTCCTTCAGCGGGCGGCTGACGGTCCATGGCGTACAGGGCCATGTCGCCTACCCTCATCTGGCGGAAAATCCGGTTCACACCCTGGCCCCGGCTCTCGCCGAGCTGACCAGCCGCCTCTGGGATCAGGGGACGGAGCACTTCGACCCGACGACCTTTCAGGTCTCGAACCTCAACGCGGGCACTGGAGCGCCCAACGTCATTCCGGGCGAGCTCAAGGCACGCTTCAACCTGCGGTACTCGCCGGTGCAGACGCTCGCAGGACTGAAGGAGACTGTCGAGGGCATCCTGCGCAAGCACGGGGTGCGCTACACGCTGGAGTGGTACGTATCCGGAGAGCCGTTCTATACGCCGGCAGGAAAATTGTCGGAAGGCGTGCGGGCGGCCATCGAGGAGGTGACCGGGCGCCAACCCAAGTTGTCGACCGGCGGAGGGACGTCGGACGGACGATTCATCGCCCCTCTTGGCGCACAAGTGGTGGAGCTGGGGGTCGTGAACGCATCAATCCACAAGGTGAATGAATGCGTGCGACTCACGGATATCGACGCACTCCATCACATCTACTTCAACGTGCTGCGGAACCTGCTGACCTGAGGTTCGCGACCACGCCGCCGGCGCCGAGGAAGGCGGCCCAGAGCAGCACCCAGGCGGGCATGGCCAGGCCGAGGAACGTCCAGTTGATGATGCCGCACTCCCCGCTGCCGGTGAGAACCCTGCGGATCACCGCGGTGAGCGGCATGAACTTCAGCATCATGGACAGCGGCGCGCCGCAGGAAGGAATGAGGCCCGGCGGCAGGTGTTGGATGTAGAGCTGGCGGCCGGCAACCGCCACGGTGGCGAGGGCCGCGACTGCAATGAGGGCCGCGTAGACCCGCGCGCCCCAGCGGCGCGGGTGGTGCAGCGCCGCGAGCAGAAACACCACGCCGAGCGCGGCGATGCCGATGCGCTGGAAGATGCAGAGCGGACAGGGATCGAGTCCGAGTTTGAACTGCGCGTACAGGGCATAGCCGATGAGCCCGGCGCAGATCAGGAAGCCGGCCAGATTGATCCGCCGGCGGGGGACGGCGCTTACGGACCGGCCCGCAGTCAGCGGCGTGCCGCTCATGGGGCAGCCGTGGGCTGCGGCTCGCCGCCGGGAGCTGCCCGCTCCCGCAACTCACGCTCCACATCATCCAGCGAGGTGTGGCGGACATCCTTTCCATAGACCATGTATATGACGTACTCGCTGATGTTCTTCGCGTGATCGCCGATGCGCTCCAGGGCGCGAACGACCCACATGACATCCAGCGCCCGGCGAATGGTGCGTGGATCCTCCATCATGAACGTGATGCTCTGGCGCTGGATGGCCTCATACTCCTCATCGACCAGCCGGTCCTGGCGCGCCACGCGCAGGGCCGACTCCGCATCCATGCGGGCGAAAGCATCGAGGGCGTCATGGACCATCTCCGAGACGATGCGACCGAGATGCTTGATCTCCCGGTACTTGTCGGCCGGGCGCTCCATGGTCGCAAGCCGCGAGGCGATGTAGCCGATCTTCTCGCCCTCGTCGCCGATGCGCTCGAGGTCGGTGATGGTTTTGATGATGGCCACGATGACGCGCAGGTCCCCTGCCGCGGGCGCGCGCGTCGCCAGAATCCGGCTGCACTCCTCGTCGATCGAGACCTCCATGTTGTTCACCTGGAAGTCGCCGAGCGCCACCGACTCCCCGAGAGTGCTGTCGCCCTCCGTGAGCGCGGTGATGGCTTTCTGCAGCTGCTGCTCCACGAAGCCGCCCATGGCGAGCACTTTGCTGCGCACGCGCTCGAGGTCTTCGTTGAAACGACGCGAGATGTGGTGGCTGAGGTCGGCGGTTTCCATCAGGATCGTTCTCCGGCTCAGATGCGGATGATAGCTGAAACGCCGGCGGTCAGACGTGCGCGTGCATCACTTTTACACCGCGGTTGCAGCGCGTGCGGTGTGCACGCGCTGCGGCGGGAAGTGGCACGCGAAGGTGCTGCCCTTGCCGATCGTGCTGCGGACCTCGAGCTCCGCGCCATGTCGCTGTAGGACGTGCTTGACGATGGCGAGGCCGAGACCCGACCCGCCCGTTGCGCGCGAGCGGCCCTGGTCGACACGGTAGAAGCGCTCCGTGAGGCGTGGGATGTGCTCGGAGGGTATGCCGATCCCTGTGTCGGTCACCGAGAAGTGCCCGCCGTCCTCGTCGACCCACCAACGCATCTCGATGGAGCCGTCCGCGGGCGTGTATTTGGCGGCGTTGTCCACCAGGTTGGAGAACGCGGAGTGGATCTCGGACTCAACGCCGAGCAGCACGGCGACGGAGTCGATGCGCACCCGCACCTCTCGCGGGTGCACCGGTCGGGCGAGCACATCCTTGCGCAGCAGCGCGAGCAGTGCCGGGACATCGATCGGCTCGCTGCCGACCGGCTCTCCCGTCTGCTCCAAGCGCGAGAGCTCGAGCAGATCCTGGATGATGGCCGTCATGCGCTCCGCCTGGCGGCGCATCTCCGCGACCGGTCCCGCGAGATCCCTGTCGAGCGCCGGATCTTGGCTGAGCGTCTCGAGGTAGCCGGAGATCACGGTCAGGGGGGAGCGTAGCTCGTGCGAGGCGTTGGCCACGAAATCGCGGCGGACGGCCTCGAGCCGCATTTGCCGCGACACATCGGCCGCGAGCAGCAACTGCTGGCCATCACCGTAGGGCACGATCTGCAAGGAGAGGTAGCAGTCCTCGCGGCTCGCCCGGCGAATGACCACCGGATTCGCATAGTCCTGCAACTCGAGGTAGCGCGCAAACTCCGGCTCGCGCAGCAGGTTCCCGATCCTCAGGCCCAGGTCCGCCGTGCGCCGCAGGTCCAGAAGCCTGCCGGCCATGCGGTTGAACCAGACGATCTCGCGCTGCGGGTTGAGGATGACCACCCCGTTGGGCAACGCGGCGGTCGAGCTCTGCAGCTGGCGCATGAGCTGCACGAAGCGCTGCTTGTGGAAGCGCTTGCGGCGGTGAAGTCGCACGATCTGCGAGATGATCTCGCCCCACACGCCACCGACATCGGGCGGACCTTCAAAGCTGCGGTGCCGCAGCCACCATTCCACCCTGAAGAGCACGACGAGCTGCCAGGTGAGGTGAACGGCAAGCGCGCAGGCGAGCCCCCCCCAGATACTGCCGAACAACGCGCCGATGACGAGGCCGGCGACGATCGTCGCGAGCAACCGCCCGGCCGCGAACCACCATGCCTGAGTTGCCGGTTGCAGCGGGGCCTCACTGCGCCTTGTTGGAGAATCGGTAGCCCGCGCTGCGCACCGTCTGAATATAGCGATCCAGACCGTAGGGCTCGAGCACCATGCGGAGCCTGCGGATGCAGACATCGATCGTCCGATCCTCGACGCTCGTGTCGCTGCCCCAGAGCCGCGCGATGAGCTGCTCGCGGCTGAACACCCGCTCCGGCCGGGTCATGAAGAACTCGAGCATGCGGAATTCCGTGCGCGCGAGCGGTAGAACGTCCTCATCGACCGTGATCCGCTGGCCCTGCTGATCGAGCTTGAGGCCCTCGAACTCGATGACCTGATTGAGGCCGACGGTGCCGGCACGGCGCAGCACCGCGCCGATCCGCGCCAGCAGCTCCCGCGGCGAGAAGGGCTTGGTGACGTAATCGTCGGCGCCGTTCTCCAGCCCCGTGACCTTGTCGCCTTCCTCGGCGCGGGCCGTGAGCATGATGATGGGGAGCTCCCGTGTGAGGCGGTCCCGCTTCACCGAGCGGGTGAGCTCGAGGCCGCTCATGTCAGGCAGCATCCAGTCGACCAGCATCAGGTCCGGAAGGCGGTCGGCCAGGGCCTCACGCGCCGTCCGGCAGTCCTCAGCCTCGCGGACGCTGTACCCGGCGCGCTTCAGACCGAAAGCGATCATGTCGCGTATGGCCCGCTCGTCCTCCACCACCAGAATGAGTTTTCCGTGCATTGGGTCGAACTTCACCGCAACGCGCGTATTACAGCCGCGGAATATTGCAGAGTAATGACAGCACTCGCCATATGTTACGGCGGCGGGCGCGCAACATCATCCCGCAGATAGACCGGCAGGGCGGCCTCCGGAGCGAGCAGCCGACCGGCGGCGAGCTCCGGAACGGCTAGCCGGGCCACCTCCGCGGCGCGTGGCAGCAGCCGATCCCAGTGCTCGCGCACCGTAAGGCGGGCCAGCGCCTTGAGCTCAGGATAGGCGGCAAAGCCGCGCCCCAGGCCGGCCGCCTCCTCCCATTCGGACGGCAGCTCGACACTCTGCGGCGGACTCACCCGCTCCGGGCTGCGTGCGACGGCAAGCCCGTCACTGCCGCGCTCGAAGCATCCCCAATACACCTCCTGCATGCGCGCATCGTTGCACACGAGCGCGCGTGTAACGCTACTGTCTTCATCGAAGACCCGCTGCGCGATCGCGCTCAGGTCCGAGATCGCCACCACTCGAAGACCACTGCCAAAGGCGAGGCCCTGCGCGATGCTCGCGGCGAGGCGCACGCCAGTGAAGGATCCGGGGCCGCGGCCGAATGCGATGGCCTGCACCTCGCGCAAGCCGATTCCCCCCTCGCCGAGAAGCTCATCGATCATCGGCAGAATGCGTTCGGCGTGACCGCGCGCGAACTCGGTCTCGCGGGTGAGCAGCCGGCCGTCGATGAGCAGTGCCGCCGAGCAGCACTCCGTCGCCGTGTCGAGCGCCAGCAGCCTCACGGCGCGAGAGCCTGGTGCGCCGCCGGTGGTGCGTGGCGGAGCAGAAAATCAATGGCTCCTTGCCGATCGCGGGTCAGGGTCATCGGCGGCAGCGCCGCCAGAAACACCTTGCCATAAGCGCGGCCCATCAGGCGCGGATCACAGATCGCGACCGCGCCGAAATCGTCCTCGCTGCGGATGAGCCGCCCCACTCCCTGCTTCAGGGCCAACGCAGCCTCGGGGAGCTGGTAGTCGCGAAAGGCACTTCTTCCCGTCGTCTCGAGGTGCTCGACCCGCGCGCGAACGAGCGGGTCATCCGGGGATGCGAACGGCAATTTCTCGATGACGACGAGCCGCAGCGCGCTGCCCTTGACGTCCACGCCCTCCCAAAAGCTCGTCGTACCGAGCAACACGGCGTTGCCGTCCGCCCGAAACTCCTTGAGCAGGCGCTCGCGCGGCCCTTCCCCTTGGACCAGCAGGCGATACCCCGCGGTCCGCGGATGTTGCCCACGCCAGAGCGCCGCCGCCGCGGCAAGCGCGCGGTGAGAGGTGAAGAGGACGAAGGCGCCGCCCTTCGAGGCATCGATGAGCTCGAGCGCGACGTCCATCATGGCCGGCAGGAACTGGGGGGATGCAGGAAGCGGCATGTGGGCCGGAAGATAAAGGAGACTCTGACGCGGATAGTCGAACGGGCTGTCGATCTTGAGCGTGGCGCTGCCGTCGAGCCCCAGCCGCCCGGTGAAGGGACTGAAGTCGTCACCGAGTGACAATGTGGCCGAGGTAAACACCCAGGAGCAAGGGTGCGCCTCGATGAGCGCCTGGAAGCGAGCCGCGATGTCGAACGGCAGGAGGCTCAGGGCGAAGCGGTTCCCGGATGTCATCTCGAGCGAGCGCGCTCCCTCGATCTCGCCCACCCCGGCGATGCGCTCCAGGCTTGCCGCGAGCTCGCCCGCCCGCTCGCCGAGCGCGCGCGCGACGGTCTCTTCGCCAGCAGCGCGCAGTGCTTGCGCGAGCACGCCTACCGCATGGCCGAGGTCCGCCACGGCCGCGGTGACAGGCGAAGTGGCTTCTGTCCACGCGATGCGGCCCGTGCTACCCGCGGCCGCGCCGCAAAGGTCCATGACACCCGATTGAACAGCACGCACGGCTGATGCCGCATGCGCGTGCTCTTCTGAGGTGAGACCGCACGCCTTCGTGAGCTCTGTCTGAACATCATCCAACAAACTCTCGATGCGGCGGCTGCTCACGTGAGCGCCGAAGAACTGCGCCGCGAGGTCGGGAACCTGGTGCGCCTCATCCAGGATGATGGCATCGGCCGCGCCCAGCAGATCGCCGAAGCCGTCCTCCTTGAGCGCCAGGTCGGCGAGCAACAGGTGGTGGTTGACGATCACGATGTCGGCATCGAGCGCCTGGCGCCTGGCAAGCGCGACATGACAGCCGGCCAGATGCGGACAGCGCGCGCCGAGGCAATTGTCGCGCGTCGAAGTGACCTGCGCCCATACGGGGTGCGAGTCCGCGAGCCCGACGACTTCCGCAAGATCGCCGCTGCGGGTGGTCCGCGACCAACTGGCCACGCGGCCGAGCATGTCGTCCCGCCCCTGCCCCGCCGCCTGTTCCAGGCGATGACGGCACAGGTAGTTGGCACGGCCCTTCAACAGGGCAACCCTGGCCGGGCGGCCGAGAGCCGCACCCACGAGTGGCAGGTCCTTGGCATAGAGCTGGTCCTGCAACGTCCGGGTTCCCGTTGAGATCAGCACGCGCGCGCCGGACAGCAGCGCGGGTACGAGATATGCGAAAGTCTTGCCCGTGCCGGTGCCCGCCTCCACCGTCAGGATTTCGCGCCGGGCCAGCGCGGCGGCAACCCGCTCGGCCATGTGCACCTGTTGCCGGCGGACGTTGAAACCCGGCAGCGCGCGCTGCAGAGGCCCTCCCTCCCCGAAGATGTCCTCGAGCTCCAACATACTGCCTGCAAGGCAGCGCCACGGCGCAGCCAGGTGATTGATTTCCCGTAGATTCCGGTGTGTGCGATTATGGAACAAAAGAGAAGGTTTTATCGTACTTTATGAGGGCTCGCGGCCGGCGCGGCTATACTGGCCTGCACTCCGGGACGCGGCAGGAGCCATTGTCCCCCCCGTACGGTGAACGACCTCGGTGAAAGCCGGGCCGCACAACAAGAGGAACCGAGGATGGCCACTGCTGTACCCCTGCCGATCCCGATGTCCCAACTCTCCCCCGCAGTCACCGACTGGCTGGAGTCGGTTCGAGCCCTGACCCAGCCGGCGGGAGTGCGCTGGATCGAAGGGACCGATGCGGAACGAGGCGAGCTCACCTCGAAGCTGATCCGCGAGGGAGAGCTCATCAAGCTCAACCCGGAGCAGTTCCCGGGCTGCCATCTCTCCCGCTCGAGCCCGAGCGACGTCGCGCGCGTCGAGCACCTGACTTATATCTGCACCAACTCCAAGGACGATGCCGGACCCAACAACCACTGGATGGACCCGAAGGAGGCGCACGCGAAGATGCGCGCGCTCTTCTCCGGCTGCATGCGCGGGCGCACGCTGTACGTCATCCCGTATTGCATGGGCCCGATCGACTCGCCGCTCGCACGTTGTGGAGTCGAGATCACCGACAGCGCGTATGTCGCCATCAACATGATGATCATGACACGGGCGGGACGCGCCGCCCTGGAGCGGATCGCGGTGGACGGCAGCTTCGTGCGCGGACTGCACTCGATCGGGGAGCTCGATCCGGACCGGCGCTTCATCATGCATTTCCCGGAGGAGCTCGCGATCGAGAGCTTCGGCTCCGGGTACGGCGGCAACGCACTGCTCGGCAAGAAATGCCATGCGTTGCGCATCGCGAGCTGGCAGGCACGCACCGAGGGCTGGCTGGCGGAGCATATGCTCATCGTCGGCCTCGAGAGCCCGCAGGGCGAGACGCACTACATCGCCTGCGCCTTCCCCTCCGCCTGCGGCAAGACCAATCTCGCCATGCTGATCCCGCCGGCCTCCCTTCCGGGCTGGAAGGTCTACACCGTGGGCGATGACATCGCATGGCTGCATCCCGGCGCCGATGGCCGGCTCTGGGCCATCAATCCCGAGGCCGGCTACTTCGGCGTCGTGCCCGGCACCAACCGCGAAACCAACCGCAACGCGTACGAGATGATCCGGCGCGACACACTCTTCACCAACGTCGCGCTCACGGCGGACAACCAGCCCTGGTGGGAAGGCCTGCCGACCGGCATCCCGGTCACGGACTGGCAGGGCCGCCCCTACGATCCTTCCAAGGGACCCGCCGCGCATCCCAACTCGCGCTTCACCGTGTCTGCCAAGCGCAATCCCAGCTACTCGCCGCACGCCGAGGACCCGCGTGGAGTGCCGATCTCGGCGCTCGTGTTCGGTGGCCGGCGCCGTGAAGTAGCGCCGCTCGTCTACGAGGCGCGCAACTGGCAGCACGGTGTGCTCGTCGGAGCTTCCGTCGCTTCCGAAACCACGGCGGCGGCAGTGGGCCAGGTGGGCGTGGTCCGCCGCGACCCCATGGCCATGCAGCCTTTCTGCGGCTACAACTTCGCCGACTACTGGCGGCATTGGCTCACGGTCGGCCCTAAGCTCGCGCGGGCGCCCAGGATCTTTCACGTCAACTGGTTCCGGCGCGATACGCAGGGCAAGTTCCTATGGCCGGGCTACGGCGAGAACCTGCGCGTGCTCGCATGGGTGCTCGATCGCTGCAGCGGCAAGGCCGGCGCCGTGGACTCGGCCATCGGGCTGTTGCCGCGGGCGGAAGAGCTGAACGTGCAGGGGCTGCGTATCGGCGAGGATTCGCTGCGTGCACTGCTGTCGGTGGACCCGGCGCTGTGGCGCAAGGAGTTCGCGGACATCCGCGGCTATCTCGAGAAATACAGCTCGCGGCTGCCGCCAGAGCTGCTCGCGGAGCTCGCCGCCGCCGAGAGCCGGCTCGGCTAGACGACCTCGCAGGCGAAGCGGATGGTCTGCGCGGAGTCGGGCTCCGGCAGGCGGCCGAGGCCGATCATGCCCTCGCCCTTGAGCTGCAGGCTATCGCGGCGGACGAAGGATTCCTCGCCACCCATGGTCTGCACGAAAGTGCCGTTGGTGCTCTGATCGATGAGCACCAGCTTGTTGCGGCTGAGCTCGATGCGCGCGTGCAGGCGGGAGATGAGATTCCCTTTCACGATGAGGTCATTGTCCTCGGCGCGACCGATGGTGACGCTGGGACGGTGCTCGTCGACGACCACCTCCTGGTCAAGCCAGCGCAGGCGCAGCCGCACCGCCGCCTGACGCCCCTTCATGGCAATCGCAGGCACCATGCTGGTGACGTCTTCGGTCTGCCAGAGCACCTCGTAGAGCGGAACCTCGTTCCCCTGCCCCTTGATGGGCGCCGTGTCGATGAGTCTGCAGTTGGCGCGCCATTCGGGGGAGAGATGGTCGACCGTAGCCGCCGTCGTGATGACCTGGCCGGCCTTGGCCTGGCTGGTCATGCGATTGGCGGTGTGCACCGTCGAGCCGAAGACATCGCGGCTCTCGAGGACCACCGGCCCGAAGTGGCAGCCGATCCGGATCGCGACCGGCTGGCCGTCAACCTTGAGCTGGGCATGAGTGGATATCTGCTGCTGCATCTGCGCCGCTGCATTCAGGGCCTCGTCGGCGCTCGGGAAGGTCGCCATGACCTCGTCGCCCATCGTCTTGATGACCGTGCCGTGGCGCTGCTCGGTCGCGCTACGCATGACATCGATGCAGATCGACACCATATCGCGCGCGCGCAGGTCGCCCATCAGCTCGTAGAGCCGGGTCGAACCGACGACGTCGGCAAACAATATGGCGAGTTCGATATCCTTGCCCATGTAGAGTGCGCAGCTTGCCGCCCACCCTTGCTCCCCCACACGGGCAAGGCGACGACGTTGGTGGCGATGATACCAGAGAGGCTTCGCTGCGCTACCGATTAGCCGGAGCTACCGCCCGAAGGACTCAAGGCGGCCGGTGCCTGCCGCGCTTCCCGTGCCGCCGCGGCCGCCTCCCGGATCAGGTCCGGACCGGCACCCGCGGCCCGCGCGCCTTCGCTCAAGAGGCGGCGGTAATCCCTGGCGCCGGGCTCACCGGCATAGACCCCGAGCATGTGACGCGTGATCGCCGACAGGCGATCGCCCTGCGCGAGCTGTCGCTGCGCGTATCTCGCCATCCGCTCGAGCAGCGCCTCCCGGCTCGGCGGCTCGAACCGCTCCGCCCCTCCGAGCGTGCGCTCCAGGTCGCTGAGCACGAACGGACGGTGATAGGCCTCGCGGCCCAGCATCACACCATCGCACCAGGTGAGCGCCTCGAGCACGCTCGCCGCGGTGCGCAAGCCACCGTTGACGATCACCGGCAGATCAGCGAAGCGCTGCTTCAACCGCCGCACGACATCGTAGCGCAGCGGCGGGATCTCCCGATTGTCCTTCGGCGACAACCCTCCTAACACAGCTTTGCGCGCGTGAACGATCGCGACTTCGCAGCCCGCGTCACGAACCTGTCGCACAAAATCGTGCAGAGTCGCAAAATCCGACTCGTCGAATCTGGCGAGCGCGTCGCGCGCTTTCTCGCGCGTGCCGCTCACGACGCCGATGCGCATCTTGACGGTGACCGGTATTGCCACCGCCGCGCGCATCGCCGCGACACAATCGGCAACCCGCGCCGGCTCACGCATCAGGCAGGCTCCGAACGCGCCGCTCGCGACACGGTCGCTCGGGCAACCGCAGTTCAGGTTGATCTCGTCATAGCCGGCCTCTTCCCCCGCCCGCGCCGCCGCGGCGAGCTCCCGCGGCTCGCTGCCTCCCAACTGCAGCGCCACGGGGTGTTCCTCCGGATCGAAAGCAAGAAGTCGCCGCGTATCGCCCCGGACTATCGCCGCCGAGGTGATCATCTCCGTATAAAGGAGAGCCCCCGGCGAAAAGCCGCGCAGAAAGTAGCGACAATGACGGTCGGTCCAGTCCATCATCGGCGCAACACTTAGTTTTATGTTATTTTTCAATTTGTTATCAGATATTCTTCAGAAATATTTCAGTGTATTTTCACGGGATTTCCGTGAATTATGCAGATTCTAGCCGCTATGCTCGCTCGACCAGCAGCCGCTCGCTACGGATCGAATACAGCACCTGCAGCATCAGCGCCCGAATCAGCCGCTCAGGTGCAATGGAAGGCCTCCCCGTCTGCGAGTACAGCTTCTCCAGTCTTCCGCCCATTTGCGCCAATGCCTCCGACACCATCGCGCGGATCGGTCGCAGCGGATGATTCGTCGGAACCCGCGCTTCGGGAGAGACGTGGCTGAACATCGCCTCCTGCTTCGAATCCGATCCGCGCATCCGAGGACCTCTATCGTGTACCAGACAACCGCTAATTTGCCCGAAATGCCGAGTTTTTCAACAGCCTGTCAAGGCGTAGATCACCTACGTTCGAAGACACAATTGCAGACGTCAGCGGTCAAGATCTCGCCGTCAGCTGGCTTACTTATAGCAATTCGCGCTCTTAATTTGCTCCGCCACTCCGCCCTCAATGCTGTTGGGAGTTCTACGGAGAATATATTTCGACGATAAGCACCATTTATAATTCAGATCTATCTCGTAACCATATGCCAAGAGTAACCCTGGGATCTTGCTATGCTTGTAGAGCAGCGAATAATTAAATGGCCCAGCGCTCGCCGTCGCATTGTTGGAATTTGGGCTTAAGCCCCGATCCAGCATAAATTTCACTCCTTCGTAGAAATTGCATCTCGATGCTGCAACCAGAATGCCCGCAAATTGATTGTCAGCGTAATAAGAATCAATACCAGCTTGGTAATTCTCCTGCATCAGCGGCAAATCGTGTCTGACAATGGATGCAAGTAAAATTGCACTTTCTGCGGCAAGATTAAGCGCGTGGCGTTGCTTGAATGAAGTCACACCGTGTTCGCCGCCATGCAGCGCAGCGAGATAAGCCTGTCTTGCGGTTACATCTGTCCAAAATGGACTGTTTGTTTCTGAGAGCTCAGTTAACTGACTCATAGTCATGGTTGATAATCTATGGCAGTCTGCCTCTAAAGGGTTGTTTTGAGGCCAAGCAGGGCTAATGCTCATCGAAACCGCGAGCCCAGCCGAGACAACACTCAAACAGGTCTTGGTGCGCATAACTGTCATGACATGAGTTTCCTTACGTTTAAATTGTATCTTGGCTGTTAAGCTCATGTAGGGCACCAATCCCTTTAGTTGGATTGGCGCCCTGTGGAATCCCCAAAGTGGATGTTTATTTTTCCTTGCTCAGCGCCCAGTTCATCGCGTCTTGCAATGCGGCTTGGTAAGTCGTAGCTGTAGATGCCCCTGGCACTTGAGACCAATCAAAGTTGTTCCACTTAATTGGAGTATTGATGTAAGCACCGTCTGGATTCACTCCCTCCCCGCTAGCTTGATATAGAGCCCAAGATTCTTGACGTGATAGAGAGGCCCTTCGGTCACACTCGTGAAGTAGTGTCCTCGCAGCACCCGAGCTGTAAGTGGCATGCTCCCACTAAGTAATTGTCATAGTCCCACTAAGATGCTAGGATGTCAACCATGAGGAGAGTCAAGGCTGTCGGCCCTGAAGCAGCGCCTACTAAGGGGCTCGAATTCGTACGCCCGCTGACAACTGTCGACGTAGTGATCTTCGCAGTTCGTGATTCCACCCTCCGCGTGCTCCTTGTGAGGCGCCCTGCCGACCCGGAAGAGCCGTTTCCTCGATGCTGGGCCTTGCCCGGAGGGTTTGTCGACATTGAGCGAGATACCGACCTGGAAGCCTGCGCCATGCGCAAGCTACGAGAGAAAACAGGCCTTGAGGCCGCGTACCTCGAGCAGCTCGGAAGCTGGGGCAGCGCCACGCGAGATTCCCGTGGGTGGTCCGTAACTCATGTTTATTTCTCGCTGATTGCTTCGGACGAGGTCGACCTGCATCCGGGCGGTAATGCGATCGAACTGCAATGGTTCAAAGTCATAGACGACAAGGTCGCCGTGACCCTCGCATTTGACCATGGCCCCCTTTTGAAAGCCGCAGTGGCGAGGCTTCGAGCGAAAGTCGAGTACACGTCGCTGCCCGCCTTTCTGATGCCCAATGAGTTTACACTTACCGAATTGCAGCAGACTTATGAGGCCATCCTGGCCCGTGAACTCGAAAAGAAGGCATTTCGCACGCGCGTACTGTCCGCGAACGTCCTCGACCGGGTTCCACGTATGAGGAGCGGCTCGAATCGCCCCGCTCAACTCTATCGCCTCAGGCGAAAGGGTCAGCCGCATCTGTTTTCCCGGCCGTTTGGCTCCGCGCACCCGCCTTCGCAGCAGGCCTATGAATCGCGTGAGCCCAAAATCTGTTCGCGACTATCTCGCGGGCCTCGAGCTGGCGGGTGCGTTTGAAGTTGAGGAACTTCGCCGTGCACCCATAGAGCTTAAACTCCGTCAGATCTGGTCTCTCATGACTTCCGCAGATCTACTTGCGGACGATGCCTCACGGGAAGCAAGTGTCAATGAGGTCCGCGAACGCTGGCGACGTATCCGTCAGGCTTTTCCTTGAAGGAGCGAGTTCCGCGACTCTTTGTTACCGCGCTCGCCGATCTCACGCGGTGGCTCGAGACGGCCGGAGTTCCTGCGATGATCGTAGGCGGCATCGCCGCGTCGATCCTCGGTCGGCCCCGCGCGACGCGGGACATAGACGCCCTTGCCGTAGCCCGAGATGACCAGTGGACTCAGTTGCTCGGATCCTCGGAGGCCCACGGCATCGTCCCCCGCATCGAGACCCCCTAGAGTTTGCACGCCGCACACGCGTGCTACTTTGGTCCAATACGGGCGTTAATTGCGGTCGGGCTCTCGGTTACGCGGCGAAGTAACGCTTCCACAGCCTAACTATCACGTCTACAGCCCCCGGTCCGTTCCGACCACGTCGAGTAACAGATCATTCCGACGGTATAATATGCGTCGTAATCCAACCCGAGGAGCCAGTTTGGAGACGATAGGTGAAGATCTGCGACAGATGATACGGACTCCACTCTCCCGCTCGCATGTTGAGGCACTGCGGGCGGCAGGGAAGGTAGTGACGTATCCCAAGGGCACAATCATGGCCCAGCCGGGCCAAAAGGCGAACCGATTCGTGTACGTCGAGGAAGGCGAGATTGAAGTAGTCAATCCGTTCACTGGCGAGCGCCATTATCCCTCGACCATTGGGCCAACTCAGTTTATGGGGGAGATCAGCCTGCTGTACGGCGGTACCGCCTCCTTGCCGCTGCGCACGGTGGTCGATACTCGAGTAATTGAAGTACCGCGCGAGACCTTCCTCACGCTCATGTCGCAGATCCCCGAGATGTCGGACATCGTCATCACCGTGTTTGCGGCCCGGCGCCGCCGGCAGCTCGAGGATCGCCGCAGCGGCCTCTACCTTATTGGTGAGGATGTTGATCGCAACGTGCGTCGCATCGCCGAGTTCGCCAGCCGCAATCGGTTGCCGTATGCATCGGTGCCGCTGCACAGCCCGGAAGCCGAGGCATCGGCCAAGAGCTGCGCAATCGATGCCAGCACTCCTGCCGTTATTTTCGGCAGCAAAATACCTATCACGGATGCCACGCCGGATAAGATAGCGCGACTCCTCGGACTCAACATCGACTTCAACGGCGACGAGCATTTCGATGTGCTCATCGTGGGTGGGGGTCCCGCCGGTGTAGCAGCGGCCGTTTACGCTGGCGCCGAGGGTCTATGCGCACTGGTCGTTGAGGACGTTGCTTTGGGAGGCCAAGCCGGAACGTCGAGCCGAATCGAGAACTACATGGGCTTCCCAACCGGCATCTCCGGCGCGGACCTCTTGTGGCGTGGCGAGGTGCAGGCCATGAAGTTCGGCACCCGATTTGCGCTACCGCGTCGAGTCGCGGCGCTGGAGGTGCAAGACAACGGTGCCTTCTGCGCCACCTTCGAGAATGGCCAGCGCGTCCGGGCCAGTGCAATCGTGGTCGCGAGCGGGGTACAGTATCGGCGACTGCCCCTGGAACGGCTGGCCGATCTCGAGGGCGCGGGCGTGTACTATTCGGCCACTGAGATGGAGGCTCGATATTGTAAGGACACCGAGGCCGTCATCATCGGCGGCGGTAATTCCGCCGGCCAAGCTGCGATGTTCCTATGCCGCTATGCCCGGTGCGTCCGTGTGCTGGTGCGGGGCTCCTCGCTTGCCGCTTCGATGTCGAGCTATCTTACCAGCCGCCTCGAGGCTGACCCGGGTATCACGATCGAATACGACTCCGAGGTCACAGCACTGGAAGGCGGCGAGCACCTGGAAAGCGTCACCATCCGCAACGCCGAGACCGGGCAGTCGCGAAAGGTTGCGGCGCGGTCGCTATTCATCATGGTGGGTGCCGCGCCAAACACCGAATGGCTATCGGGTTTGGTGAAGCTCGACGACAAAGGATTCGTCGTCACCGGTCTCGGCCCACCGGGTTCGCCGTTTGCCACTTCCTATCCAGGCATTTTCGCTGTCGGCGACGTGCGAGCGGGGTCGGTAAAGCGGGTGGCCTCAGCGGTGGGCGAAGGCTCTGTCGTAATCTCCAAGGTCTGGGAACACGTCAAACAGAACACTACCTGAGGGGAGCAGTCCCCACCATCTACTCCCCTCTACCCTCTCCGGTCTCGTGCATCCTCCAGCGCTACCGCGAGCGGGCCCATCGGTACGTAATGAAGATCGAACGGCAGCGGCGATCCTGGTGAGTTCGCCCGGGTGGCCGCAGGACACGCGTCGGAGAACTACGCGTGATACGCGTCGGCTTAGGCCGTCTCCTTCGATCCGTAAAATCGTGAAGAAGGCAATTCTTCCCTGACCACCCACCGGAGAGCCAGTAAAATAGATCGCATGCGTGAGCGCGATATGCAACACCACACCTACGCCGACTACCTCACCTGGTCCGCCACCAGCGGGAACGAGCTCATAGATGGCGTCGCGTATGTCGGAGAGCCGCCGGCGCCCTCGCGATTACACCAAGAGGTCCTGGTCGAGCTTTGTATGCAAGTAACCTGCTCACTCGAGGGTAAATCCGGCCGCGCCTACGTCGCGCCCTTTGACGTCCGCTTGCCGAAGAACAGCGCTGATGACGACGATCAAATCGACACCGTAGTGCAGCCCGATATCCTCATCGTCTGCGATCTGCGAAAGCTCGACGACCGTGGCATGCGCGGCGCCCCCGACTGGATTGCGGAAGTCCTCTCCCCCTCTACCGCCCGCTACGACCGAACCACCAAACTGTCTGCCTACGAACGCGCCGGCGTCCCTGAAATCTGGCTAGTAGATCCCACCGATCGCACCGTCACGATCTGCCGAATCGTAGCCGGTCATTACACTGAACCGGTCGTCCTCAAGCTCAGGGGTCAAACGGCGATCACGGCCGTTCCCGGCGTCAGCATCGATTGGGATCACCTACTGGCAAAGGTAGTGTGACCCACGGTCGTTCAGATCGAAGTCATCGGCTGCGTAGCTCAGTTCTCGGGTACGGTATGACGGTGCAGCCGCCGCGCTGCCCGGAGTTCAAGTTTGGTGGATTCCGCGGCCAATGAGACCAGGCGCCGTCGTACTGCGACGGCCAGCTGATTCGCCAACACAAAGCCGGTTGAGATTCAGGCGCGCGGCATGATAGTTTCATGGCGCCACGTCACGCGGGATACTCGGAGGACCTCATGCAACGCCATCTTCTGTTCTTTGCCAGCGTTATCCTGCTCGGTCTTGATCTCACGGCAAGTGCACAACAGGCGGCGCGGAATGCAGATGGCAAACTGTTATTCGGCACGGACGCGGCACTGCGCGTGGCCGAAGTCTCCTCGCCGGTGCTTTCACCGGATAAGACCCGTGTCGCCTACCTGGTCCAGACTACGCTCGAACCCAAGGACAAGCCCTGGAAGGCTGTGACGCAAATCTGGGTCACATCCGCCGCCGGCCCGGCGAGCGCGGCACGTCAGTACACGCGCGGCGATGAAAGCGCCACGCAGGTGCGCTGGTCGCCCGATGGAGATAAGCTCGGCTTCATCAGCTCCGCGGGTACGGGGGAGAGCGCCAAGCCCCAAGTCTGGTTCATGTACGCCAATGGCGGCTCTGCTTGGCTGGTTACCACGCTGCCCGGAGGCGTGCAAGACTTCGCCTTCTCGCCCGACGGCAAGTCGCTTCTGCTGGTGGCAGGCCCAAAACCGAACCCGGCTCATCTGCTGGAGATAAAGGATCATAGCGACGCCGCCGTTGTGGATCACGACCCGATGCTGTCACAGCTCTGGCTGTGGGATATTGCCAGCGGCAAGGCAAAACAGCTCACCAACGGCGACTTCACCGTCAGCGATCCACAGTGGTCGCCCAATGGCCAAGAAGTCTTGTTCGTCACTCGCCCTACGCCCTCGCTGGAAGACGGCAGCCGCGCGACCGAATACGTACTCAACCTGCAGACCAGCCACACGCGCCTGCTTGGTCCCACGGCCGACTACGTCTTGGACGCCCGCTGGTCACCCGATGGTGCGACCATCGCCTTCCTCGCCACGCCAAAGGGGGAGCAGATCCGGCAGCAAGTGGCCGCGGGACTGTATCTCGTTCCCGCCACCGGTGGTACGCCGCGCGCGTTGACGTTCCCGTTGGGCGCGGGAACCCCCGTATGGGCCCCGGATGGCCAAACAATTTATTTCAGCACCGGCGACCATGAGGCCGTGGCCGTTTTCGCCGTGAATGTCGCGAGCGGTGCGGTGCGGCGCCTCAGCCGCCAAGCCGCCGACGTTCGCCTCGACCACATCAGCCCCGATGGCAGCTTTGCCATCGGGACTTGGAGCGATCCCACCCATCCGGCCGAAGTCTTTCGCGCCAACCTTGATTTCACCGTGCTCCACAACTTGACCGATCAGAACCAATGGCTGGCCGGCTACGCGCTCGGCAACGCCACCGTGCTCAAATGGAAGAGCTCCGCCGACGGTATGGAGATCGAGGGCGTGGTCACCGAACCGGTAGGCTTTGACGCCTCGCGCAAGTACCCTTTCTTGCTCAGTCCCCACGGCGGTCCCACAGGCGCGACGACGCTCAGTTTCAACCCCACCGAGCAGATCCTGGCGGCTAACGGCTACCTGGTGCTGGAGCCCAACTTCCGCGGCTCCAGCGGACGCGGATTGCCCTTTGCCACCGCCGACGAAAACGACTGGGGCGGTGGCGACTTCCACGATGACATGAGCGGCGTGGACGCGGTCATCGCCAAGGGCTGGGCCGACCCCAACCGCATGGGCGAGTTCGGCTGGTCCTATGGCGGCTATATGAGCTACTGGATTGACACTCATACCCGCCGCTTTCGTGCCATTTCACCCGGCGCGGGCCTGACCGATCTTTACCCGTTCTATTCGCAAACCGATATCCACAGCTACCTCAAGATCTTCTTCAAGAACAAAGACCCTTGGGATCTGCGTGCTGAATATTGGGATCACTCGCCGATGAAGTACGTCGAAGATGTCACGACGCCGACCATGATCCTGGAGGGCCTGGACGATCACCGCGTTCCCATCGCGCAACAGCAGGAATTCTATCGCGCCCTCTCGGACCGTCACGTACCGGTCGAGTTCGTCACTTATCCGCGCGAGCACCACGGCTTCGTCGAGCCGCGCCACATCCAGGACCGCTGGAGGCGCTATCTGGTCTTTTTCGGCCACTATCTCGACAACGAGCCAGTCACCGAACCCGCGCCCACCCTCGCCGCCCTGCGCCACGACCTGCCCGGAGCGGCCACTGCGGCTGTGACCACAGCTGCGAATCACTAGCCAGACGGGGGCCGCCTTCGGCGGCTTCGCCCTGACGGTGCAGCCGGGCCCCTTCATGAGCCCTACCCAACTCACACCTTCTCGACGACCAACACAGCGTTCGTCCCGCCAAATGCAAAAGAATTGGAGAGCGCGATGCGCACTGAAGTATTCTCGCGAGCGGCACCCACCACGTAATCCAGGTCGCAAGCCGGATCCGGCTGGTCCAAATGCATGGTCGGAGGGATCCATCCCCCCTCAAGGCAACCGATGCAGATGACGAGCTCCAGCGCTCCCGCCGCGCCGAGGAGGTGTCCGTGCATCGACTTGGTCGAACTGACGGGAATCTGATAGGCGCGGGAGCCGAAAACGTCCTTGATCGCTGACGTTTCGACGGTGTCGTTTTGCAACGTGGCGGTGCCATGCGCGTTGATGTAATCAATTTCGCCCGACGCAAGCGCCGCGGAATTCAGCGCGGCGCGCATGGCAGTCCCCTGCCCTAGGACAGTCGGCCGTGTTATGTGCTCGCTATCCGTTGTTAAACCATATCCCCTAATTACGGCGTGCATTTTGGCTCCGCGGCGGACCGCATGGTCCCACGATTCGAGGACCAGAAAGGCCGCCCCTTCGCCCAAGACCAGCCCGGAACGGGTCAGGGAGAAGGGCCGGCACGAAGCACCCGGATTCTCCTTGTCGCAACGGGCGAGCGTGCGCATCGCGTCCCAGGCGCGCAGCACCCCGGGCGTCAAGGGAGCTTCGGCCCCTCCAGCAATCATCACATCGGCTCGGCCGGCTCGAATCTTCTCCGCAGCTTCTCCTATGGAGACCGCCGATGAGGAGCAAGCCGTGGAGTAAGTGAGATTTGGGCCGACCACGGCGTATTCGAGCCCGATCCAAGCTGCCGCCGCATTCGTCATCGCCGCGATGACGGTAAAGGGTTTTATTCTGTCCGAGCGCTCTGCGTAAAGGGTGCGATAGCCCTCGTCGGTGGTCGCCGCGCCTCCCATACCGGTTCCGACCGACACGCCGCACCGCTCGCGGTTCTCCTGATTGAAGTCGATTCCGGAATCCTCGACAGCCTGCGCAGCAGCGACGAGCGCCAGATAGCTGACCCGATCCAACATACGCAGGCGTGTCTCGAGAATGCGCTCGCAGATTGGCGTCTCGACCGTCGCGCCAATCGACGATCCCGAAGTCCCGCTGCAGGGCGCAGGCAAAGTTCTAATACCCGACTTCCCAGCGCGCAAGCTCGCGAACAGCTCCTCAATCGAGTTGCCCAGCGGGGTGACGACACCCAGACCAGTGACGGCCACCCTCGTCGTCATGACGGCGGCTCCCCCGCCTGGGTCCCTCCCGCTGCGGACAGAGTCTTCAGCAATTCATCTATGTACATAGCGACGTCGTTAAGAGTTACCAGCGGACGTGTCACGTCGTCCTTGATCTTGAGACCAAAGCGATCCTCGATCTTGAAGATCAGGTCGACCAGATCCAAAGAATCGATGCCCAGATCCGTCAGCGTGGCTTCAGGAACCAAGCGAGCGGGATCAAGCTTGTATTCCTTGATGAGAATGCTCTGTAGTAACTCGAACGTACTCATAAGACCGCCTGGCCGGAGGCTAGCTCCGACAGTCCGCGACGTGCTTTTCCAGCGAGCCGGGCGCTGGCGGTGAGCGTGCCGGGCCAAGTCTTGATGAAAATCGCAGCGGCGGTCGCCAGCGACGGTTGCATGGCAACCTGCGCGTAGAGCCGGGCGAGGCGCATGCGCCCCGAGAATTCCTTCCCGCAAATAGCCGCGTGAGTGCACTGCACGTCAACGATGTAGGCCGCCCGCAGGTCCTTTGGGCGGTGCCCACAAAGCTTGGCAAGAAGAGCCGCAGACTGCAGAGCCATGCAGATACCCTCGCCAATCAACGGATGGGCTTCTGCGGCGGCGTTCCCGATCCGCGGCATGCCCCAAACACTTCGCCGATGAAAGCCCGTTCGGAGAGGTCCGACCGCATGCCACGCATCCTCCCTCTGAGCGGTGCGCAATGCGGCTGCAACTCCGCCGCATGAACTACTCAGGTATGCCTCGACCACATCACCCGCTGAGCCTCCCCGCCCCTCTTCGCGCAGTCGACGCAGCGTAGTACGCAGTATGCAACAGGCAATGGTGGTTCGTCCTCGATCCGACACCACCATTCCGCCATAACCGCCGGGCAAACACAGTACGGGCAGAACGCCCGAGGCAAGGGTTGCGCCCTGAAAGGTGGCCTTGAAGGCCAGCAAGTCCGCGGGCCGCGGCCGCAAATCCCCGCCACGATCATGCTCAGCCGCGGAGCACTCAGGGCCGCGCTCCCAGGAGCCGTGCGCATCGATCACCAAGGCCGCCTTCAGATGATGCTCCGTACCGCGCGCGCGCTCCTCGCCGCCGCTGCCGTCACATCGCGCTTCGTAGACGCAATCGAAGTCGCCCGGCGTTCCGCAGACACGTCGGACCTTTGCCGGCTGAACGATATCGACACCTTCCCATCGCGCGCGCTCAAGCAAAAGCGTGTCGAGGCAGTCACGGCCGATCGCTCTGCCGTATGCATGACGGCCATCGAGGCAAGCCGGCATTTCGGCCACGATAGTCCGCTCGCGGACCATCCACGCGACCTCGCGAATCGCTGGACCAGCACACTCGCCGACCCTCGGACCCAGGCCGAGTTCGTCCAGCAGCTCCAGGCTGGCCGGCCCTAGGCACTCGCCGCATACCTTCTGGCGAGGGAACAAAGCCTGCTCAACCAGGGTTACACGCCACCCGAGTCGGGCCAGTCGAATGGCGACCGAGGCACCGGCGGGACCCGCGCCGATGATCAGAGCATCGGTATCAGGGCGTCTCATATGCTACTCAGTCAGCGACTTGCCATGCAGGAGCGCCAAGTTCCCATGCCGAGCCGATTCGTCCTCGGCACCAGCGTGCAGGTTCGCGACGAGACAGTGCGTAAACGGCCATGCGAAATACTCCCGCAGTCGCCAACTTTCTTCGCTCTGCGGCCACAGGGTAGTCAGCTCGTGCCCGGCAAAGCCGGCAACCACACTCGTTACGCCATCTTCACGTGTCACTTTGTTCGCGCCCAGCAGGCCAAGCAGATGGCTGCCGATCCAGGCAGACCGATTGCGGCGCGGCTCACAGGCGACGAATGCCCTGCACCGGGCCGCGACGGCGCGCAGCAGCTGCTCGAGGGCAGCAAACTGGAAGTGGTGTAAAAATAGCGTCGCAACACATAGGTCATACTGTTTATTGGAGGACGCGCGAGCCCAGTCCAGCGCATCCATCCTCAGTACCTGCACATCCCAGCCGAGCAGGCTGAGCGGCTTGCGGATTTCCGGGCCGATCAGGTCCTGACGATCAATAAACGTAACCTCTACGTCCCGCCAACACGGGCGCAGGGCTTGCGCGAGGCGCAGCATCAAGCTTCCATCTCCGGCGCCCAGCTCCAGAATTCTCCGGGGCTGCCGAGTCATGGGCAACGTGTCCATGGCTCGGCGCAGAATCGTCAATGAACGCATGACACGGTGCACACGTTGCAGGTCGCGGCGTGAGCGGCGTGCGACTGGATCACCAACGGAGAGCAGGTCGAGATGCTCCGGCAGGACCTGTCGCTGCAGTTTCATCGATGTCAGATCAATCAACGGCAAGCAGCGCACCGTGACAAGTGAAGCCGGCGCCGAACGAGCAAAGCCACCACCAGCCTCCAGCAGCCGAATCCGCGAGCGCGGCATCCAGCACGAAGTACACGAAAGCGCTGCTCAAGTTTCCGTATTCGCGCAATGTATTGCGGCTATAGCACAACTCCAGCGGATCCAGCTGCAACTGCTCCTGCATGGCCAGCAGCACGTCGCGCCCGCCGGCATGCATCATCCACCCCGTGATTGAATCACGCGGCAGACCCGCTTGCGAGGTGGCCAGCCGCAGAGCCTCTTCAGCATGCTCCGCGGCCAATCTGGGTACGGCCCGGGTCAAGACATTGCGCAACAGCCCGTTCCTGTGCTCGAACCTCAAAGCTTCCCTGCTCGCCGGCGCCGTCACCGAGACGGAATTCGTCCATCTGATCCGGCGGTGATCGCTGGGCGCATTCCTGGACAGAATGGCCGCACCAGCCCCGTCGCCGAACAGGCAGGCACTGATCAGTACACCCGGGTCGTCATCAAGGTACATCGCCGCACTGCAGACCTCGACACTGATTGATAGAACGTGGTCGCAGTGCCCGGCATCGAGCAAGGCGCTGGAAAGTTGCCAGTTGGGCAGTGCGCCCGCACAGCCCTGGCCGACCAGGTCAAATGCCTTTACGTGACGCGATAGACCAAGTCGTTCATTCACGTAGCTCGTAAGGCCAGGGCAGAGATATCCGGTACAGGTTGTTACCACAACCGCGCCGATGTCCCCAGGACACAACGTCGCGCGTTCCAGGGCGCGGCGTCCGGCGCTGGCGGCGAGCTCTGGTGCGAATCTCTCAAACCGCCGCTGCAGAGTGTCGGCATCGATTTCGAACACCTCCGCGAGCGAATCCACCGCGAGCCAACGCGATTCCATGCCGTTGTCGCGTGTCAGCACCAGTCTGGCCAACGCCCGCGAACGCGCGTCGAGGCGCGCAAACCACGGGGAGGCGGCGAACGCATCCCAACACTCGGCGCGGGTATATCGCCTGGCGGGGACGGCGGTCGCCAGTGAGCTCAAATACACCGAGTACTCCAGCTGTTCCGGATCAGCCTGGCGTACATTTAGTGTTGGGTTGCCGGACTCGGGTCCAGATTTCGGTTCGACCCAGGAATTTTATCCCGAGGTAGCCTCGCAACTTCAACCTATTGCCTTCCGCCGTCATACTGCCGCTGTAAATCCGCCCAGATTTTGGATCGTAGAGATCGCCACCATCGGCGTGCTGTAAGTCAGTCTGGGTGAAACCTTGCCCAATACGCAACCCGCAAAGCGGTCGGCTGCGCAGCTTTAGATCCGGGTTACGCACATCGGTGTGCGGCAGATTCGATGGAAGCGCGACAATCGTCAGGCACAACCCTTCCGCGCACTGAGCAATCTGGATGACGGCGCGGGATGGTTCTTCTTGCCAATAACCGGTCACACCGGCGTCCGCGGCGCTTGAGAAGGCACTCGCGTACGCTGATATCAATGCCAGGCTTAGCCAAATCAGCCGCCGGAGGCGATTCGTGCCCGTTGCGCTCATTCGCTCACCCGATTCGATGCCCCTTTGACCGCCGCCGTGCTGAAATCCCGTCCCCAGTAGACGTCCTGCAACGCTTCGATCGACGATGTCAGCAATCGCTTGGGACTCATCCGTTTAGTACACCTCAAGCCGACCTCAAGTTCATCTCGGCCACTTGCATGCAAATTATCGCTTCAGGACCTCATGGCTCCCTCGGTGCTGCATCTGGATGCCACCGACGCCCTCCCCCGCGCCTCTCGCGATTTCATTCCAAGATGCCGTCAAGGCTACGCAGCTATTCCGGAGGCCCCGGCTTTATTTCCCCGCGCTTCCCTGCCAGATCGCGAGCATGTCGGGTGAAGCCTGCGCACGGATGCCGTTGTCCGTCAGTACTTCCTCAGTCGCGGCGGTGATCGCCGCACGCGGAAAGACGAGCGACTCGATACCGCGACCGTCGAAGTCGATCGTCACGTACTCGCTCTTCAAATCCCGCAGCACCGCGACCATCTGCCCGAGGCTCGCGATGCGCGTGCCATTGACCGAGTAGACGACCGAGCCGGTGTGATTGCCATACCCTTCCACGAGCCGGTTGGGAAAGAACGGCGCGGCGATCACCACGAGATTTTGACGCTGCGGGGTCGGCGCATTCCCCCGTTGCGTCACGAGCGGACTTCCGACGAAGCTCAGCATGGCGAGCAGCGGAGCTTTACTCTGTATCCCGGCGAGCATGGCCGAGTTCGCTACGGAAAAGACTATCGGGCCGTAGATGAAATAGGAAGGATACCGTCCCTCCAGGCTCGGAATGAGCAGCGGGCGGTCGGAGGTGACTGGCTCCTCGACGTGCAGCACCGCACCGTGCCGAAAGATCGTGAGCGGCACCTTGCCGTCGCGTACGTCCTTTTGCACGAGGTACTCAAAGTTCAGCCGCACGTCCGCATTCAAGTCGATCATTCCCTGATCGTCGATGGGTGTGTCGCCAATGTATGTGATGACGTCCCATTTCTCGAGCGGATTACCAGCGACCGCGTCATCGGGCTTCAGAACGACGACTCCGGTGGTGGATTCGGGCACCCCGAGGTAGCCGCGCAGGCCCTGGTTCTGCAGGGTCTGCAGTTCATCGTACAGCGCAGGCTTGCCGGCGTAATGTCCAGTGGAGATGCTCTTGAGGAACAGCTCGATCTCTTCGTCCGGAATAATGTAGCCGATGTTCTGGGCATCCGTGCCCGCGAGACGGCTGAAGGCAAGCCCGATCATCTTGCCGCCCGCAACCGCGGGTCCGCCGCTGTTGCCCGGATTGATCGCGGCGTCAATTTGGATGCGCAGGCCTGAGGTCGGATAGTTGTAGGACACGTACTCAATGCGTGAGACGATGCCTTTGGTGATCGACAGGGTATTGCCGCCGATCGGAAAGCCGTAGACGAGTACCGGATCTTTGATCTGGGGCAGTACGTTCGCCCGTGCGATGGGCGGGTGCTTCTTGAAGAACGACGGATCGTCGAGCTTCAACACAGCGAGGTCGATTCCGGGCGCGATGGCCTCGACCGTGGCTGGAACCTTATCGCCCGCCTCGGTCGCCTGGACCTCGATATCGCTCGCGTAAAGCACGACGTGCGCATTGGTGATGATGCGATCTCCCTCGATCACGACCCCCGAGCCCGAGATGTCCTGGGGTGCCTCCTTAGTCCAGGGGCTGAACGGCGCCGGGTAGCGCACGGTGGCGAATACCTTGACCACCGAGCTATCCAGGGGCGCGGCCCATGCACGCGGAAGTCCGAGTGATGCGACGAGCGCCGCACACAATGTGGCACGCAGTAAGAGCTTCTTCATGGCGATCCAGCAGACGTTATGGTTGGTATGAGTTTAGACCTGCTTGCTATTCTCATGCTAGACCTCAGCGGGACCCCTGCGTCGCGACAATCTGGACCCTGGGCGTGGTGGAACAGCAGCACTTCAGCCATGTTACGCACGCAGCGCCGCCGTCACCGGCATTCTGCCCGCGCGCAGAGCCGGTAGCAGACCTGCAGCCAGTCCGATAATCAGGGACCATGCGATGCCAAGTACTAGAAGCTGAAAGGTGACAGCCAAATGAAACGTGAATCCAAACGGGCTGGCCGATAGGCCGTTAAAGAAAACCCAGCCGAGGCCGGCTCCAAGGACTGCACCCGGTACGGCCAATAGTTCCGATTCTAACAGCATGGCAGCGACGATCGGCCCCGATCCAAATCCGACCGCGCGAAGTGTCGCAAGCTCACGACGTCGACCATCGACGATTGCATAGAGGGAGTTTGCGGCACCGAGCGTGGCGCCCAACGCCATCACCGTGCCCACGAAATAGCTTACGAAGTATAAGATGCCGTTGAATCGCTTATACCGCTCTGCAATGACTTGTACTTCTCGCTTTGCCTCGACCCCCAACATCGGGTTGGCCCGCACTGCAGTCTGAAGGGCGGCATAGTCGCTTGCCGATTGCAGCATCACCGTAACTTGGTTGTAGCTGTCGCGCCTGAATGCCGCAAATGCACTCGCCGCATCCCCGTAGACAAGGCACCCTTCCTCGCCCTGCCCCTGATCAAAGCGACCCACCACAATCCAATTGATCCCTTGGATCTCCCGCCTGTCGCCAAGCTCAAAGCCGGAGAACTGTCTGGCGCACAGGTTACTGGCAATCAATTCATTGAGCCCTGGTCGGAACATCCGACCGGCCGTGAGATGCAACTCCGGCATCAGATCCCTGAGTCCAGAGCTCACCCCGATCAACGGAAAACTGATTCGGCTGCCGCCACTGCGCCCACGCGCTTCCATTGTCACGAGCAGCTGAGACACAGCGATGGGCTCGTGATCAGTACCCTGCCGAATGCCAGGCAAATCGCGAATCAAGCCAGCCTGGTCCTTCGAAAGGCTGCTTTGCGTCGCATCTGGCGCGCCGATGGCCATCAGGACGACGCGGTCCGTGCGGACGTCGGCCATTTCGTGACGACGAGCCCCAACGCACATCGCGAGCATCGAGACCAGCACTCCAACAGCGCACGTGACGCCCAACACCAGAGTAAGCGCCTGACTCCGTCTTTCGAAAAGACTCAGCAAATTCACACGCAGAAGGGCTACGAACTGTCTCATAAAGGCCATGGACACCTACTGCCCCGCAAGTGCAGTCACGACCTTCAGCCGTGCCGCGCGAAACGCCGGCACAAGAGCGCTGGCGAGCGCGATGAGTACCGCTATCAGCAGCCCTATTTCGACGACCACCCACGGCATTGAGATACCCGGCACCAGTCTTGCGGCGTAGGGAAATGCAATCGTAGCCACCAATAGGCCCAGTACCGCGGCGAGCGTCCAAACCACCACCGACTCGGCCGCTATCAAAGAAAATATCGCTCGATCGGAAAATCCGACAGCCTTGAGTATCGCAAGCTCACCAGTTCGCTCGCGGATCGACTGAGCCATCATCGTCGCAGTTGAAAAAAGTAGAGCCACGAACACGGCGCTGACGATCGCACGAATTGCGAAGTTGAGATCGCCGATGGATTTCATCTCGCGTTGCGCATCCTCTCGATAGGATTCCGTTCTCGTCTCCTCTGCAGAGTTGGCGAACTCGCGATCAATGGCATCGGCAACGCCGTTCGCCAGTCGTGGATCGGTCGTGACGACGTGGAAATGCTGAACCGTCTCTCTATCCTGGCTGCGCGCTTCATCCAGGTAGTTGTTGTTGATGACTATCAGGCCGTCGCCACTCCCACCAAGCTCGTGGAGCCTGTAGGTGCCCACAATGTTGAATGTCCAAACGTCCGATCCATCGATTTGCGGAGTCGTTGGCGACAAAAGTGGTATTTGATCTCCAAGCTTCCAACCGTATTTCTTTTCGAGTCCCGCACTGACGAGTGCGCCCGTTCTGCGCTTCGCGAGGGCCTTCAAACCAGCAGGGCTGACTTTGAAGATCTCCGGTGCCTCGGTCAGCCACGCTTTGTCGTCGGGGTCGATAGCAAGCGCAAAAAGCTGCTGCGTGGGATTCTGATATGTGGCCGAAAACCCATTCAAGAGGCTCACCACCTTGACTCCCGGCAGCGCCTTGATGCGATCGAGATAAGCCAGTGGCAAAGGACTGCCGCCGCTTACTTTCGGGCGCACGTCGAGCAAATCGGCGCGCGCGGCCGCAATAGCCAGATCCACGCCGGTCTTGATGCCTTGAAGCACGCCGAATAGCGCGAAGGCAATTACGATTTGAAATACGATAAGCATGGATCGTCCCGGTTTGCGAACGATACCCGCCCATACAAGCGGGACGTATTTTGTGCTCATAGGCCAGTAGTACCGTGCGCGATCCATACGGCATGGGGATCCTACGCCAGGCCCGCAAGTGGCACCACCTGTGCAAAGCGAGTCACTTCATCCTTTGAACCCCTTCGCCACCAGATAGACCTCGCGCGATTCCTTGCGCGAGGCGGCGGGCTTGCGGATGAGCACCTTTGCGAAGTGTGCCCGTAACTCCTTCAAGTACTGATCCGACCCGGAGCCTTGAAACATCTTGGCGGCGAAGCTCGCACCAGGCTTCAAGGTCTTGCACACTGTATCGAGCGCGAGCTCCAGGAAATAGATTGACCTCGCCTGATCGGCCGAATCGATTCCGCTGATGTTCGGCGCAATGTCGGAAATGATCAGATCGAACTTGGTGCCGCCGAGCCAGTCGAGCACCTGCTGCACGATGGTCTCGTCAGTGAAATCGCCCTGGATGAAATCGACATTCTTCAGTCCGTCCATCGGCAGAATATCGGTCGCGAGCACACGGCCTTTGTCGCCGACGAGCTTGCCGGCCACCTGCGACCAACCGCCGGGGGCGGAGCCGAGGTCCATGACCCGCATCCCGGCGCGGATCAGTTTGTCCTTGTCATTGAGCTCGATCAGCTTGTAGGCCGAACGCGAACGATAGCCGTCCCTCTGGGCCTGCTTGACGAAAGGATCACTGAGGTGGCGCGACAGCCAGCTGGCGCTGCTTTTCGTTCGAGGCATCTTCCCAGGGAACTACGGGTTATAATCGCGGGATTCTACTCCTCTGCCGGATTTACCGGCCAGGAACACGCCGGTGATTCGCATTACCGAGCTGCCGTTGCCGCTCGATTACACCTCTGAGGCGCTTCGTCAAGCCATTTTGCAGCGTCTTGCCATTCCGGCGGCCGAGTTGCTCGATTTCAATCTGTTCAAGCGCAGCTACGACGCGCGCAAGAAGAACAGCGGCATCTTCTTCGTCTGTATCGTCGATGTCACGGTGCGCGACCAAGCCGCCGTGCTGAAACATCTGGTGCGGGATCGCCAGGTCAGCGTCTCACCGGACACGAGCTATCACCCGGTTGCGCAAGCGCTCCCGCAGCTCAAGGAGCGACCGCTGGTCATCGGGTTCGGCCCCTGCGGACTATTCACGGCGCTCCTGCTCGCGCAGATGGGCTTCAAGCCCATCGTGCTGGAGCGCGGCCGCGATGTACGACGCCGAACGCGCGACACCTGGGCGCTATGGCGGGAGAACACGCTGACCCCGGAATCCAATGTTCAGTTTGGCGAGGGCGGCGCGGGTCTCTTTTCCGATGGCAAGCTCTACAGCCAGATCAAAGATCCGAAATTCTATGGCCGCAAGGTGATGCGAGAGTTCGTGCGTGCGGGTGCACCGGCGGAAATTCTCTATGTCAGCAAGCCGCATATCGGCACGTTCCGCCTTACCGGCGTCGTATCGAAGATGCGCGAGGAGATCATCTCGCTCGGCGGTGAAGTACGCTTCGAGAGCAAGGTTACCGATCTGCTCATCGAACAGGGACAGATCGAAGGCGTAGTGCTGGCGAGTGGGGAGACTTTGCAGAGCCGTCACGTGGTGCTCGCTCTGGGGCACAGCTCCCGCGACACCTTCCGCATGCTCGAGCGCCGGCGCGTCTATCTCCAGGCCAAGCCCTTTGCCATCGGCTTCCGTATCGAGCATCCGCAGTCGCTGATCGACCGCGCCCGCTTTGGGCGTTTTGCCGGTCACCCGCAACTGGGTGCCGCCGACTACAAGCTGGTGCATCACGCTCGCAACGGGCGTTCGGTCTACAGCTTCTGCATGTGCCCAGGCGGCACGGTGGTTGCCGCCACTTCCGAGCCCGGGCGCGTGGTCACCAACGGTATGAGTCAGTACTCGCGCAACGAGCGTAATGCCAACGCCGGTATCGTGGTCGCAATCAATCCCGAGCCGGACTTCCCCGGCGGACCGCTCGCGGGCCTCGAACTGCAGGAGGCGTGGGAATCCAAGGCCTATCTGTCAGGCGGTAGCGACTACCGCGCGCCGGGACAGCTGGTTGGCGATTTCCTGCGCGGTGTCGGCTCCACACAGCTCGGCGAGATCGTTCCCTCATATACTCCGGGCGTGCGGTTGGGCGATCTGTCACAGGCGCTGCCGGTCTACGCCATCGACGCCATACGCGAGGCATTGCCTGCATTCGGTAAGCAGTTCCGTGGCTTCGATCGCGACGATGCCGTGCTCACCGCTGTGGAAAGCCGCACCTCTTCGCCCGTACGCATCACCCGCGACGCTGAATCGCTCCAGAGTCTCAACGTGCGCGGGCTCTATCCTTGCGGTGAAGGCGCGGGTTATGCCGGTGGTATCCTCTCTGCAAGCGTCGACGGCATCAGGGTCGCCGAAGCGGTTGCGCGGAGTCTGTCGTGAAATTCGAAGACATGAAGAAGCTCCACCAGAGGAAGTTCCGCGAGCAGTTCGGCTGTTTCCTGCTGGAAGGCGAGCATCTAGTGCAGGAGTTGCAGAAGGCCGCGATTCACGAGCCGCGACTGCGTACCAGCGAAATCTATCTCACGCGGGAATATGCGCACTGGACCAGCGAGCTCCCGGTTCACGTACTCAACTCCCGCCACATGACGCAGCTCAGTGAGACGCGCTCGCCACAGGGTATTGCCGCGATTGCGCCGCTACTGGCAGCATCCCCGCAGCGGCCCGGTGAGCGCGCCATCTATCTGCATGAGATTCAGGACCCGGGAAATCTCGGCACGATCCTGCGCTCGCTCGCGTGGTTCGGCAGCTTCCGCTGTCTGCTCAGCCCCAATAGTGTGGACTTGCATAACGGCAAGTCGGTGCGCGCGAGCATGGGGGCCATCTTTCATGTGCCGGTGGAACTCGATGTGTCGTTGCAGGCGCTCCCGGGGCGCTTTGGTCGGCTCGCCAGTCTCGATCTGCAGGGTAAACCGATCTCGGCGCCGGAATTTCGCGACTTCGATTGCTACATCTACGGCAGTGAAGCCCGGGGTTTGCCACGTGACGCGCTAAGTGGGATGAACGCAACGGCGTTCACGATTGCGGGAACAGGCGCGATTGAATCGCTGAATGTCGCGACGACGGTAAACATCTGTCAGTACGAGCTAGCGCGGTCATCGTAAATTGGCGCCACCGAGACTTCGCGGCCTAGCTCCGATGCGTGGGCTAGAATAGCGTTCTCCGGAAACTGGCGATCGGCCGCGCAGAGGCGTCACTCACATGGTCCGACCCGATACACTCTGGCCCGAACTGCCGTACGCGAACTGGCGCGAGACGGCCGCTACGCTGCAGCTGTGGACGCAAATCGTGGGCAAGATACGGCTCGCTCTGACACCGTGGGTCAATCATGGGTGGCAGGTCCCGCTCTACGTGACCGCCCGTGGGCTTGGAACTTCGCCCATCCCGGCGGGCGCGGAAATCCTGGAGATGGAGTTCGACTTCATCGCGCATCGCTTCCGGATGCGCACGAGTCTCGGCGATGACCGCCTGCTCGCGCTGGAGCCGCAATCCGTCGCCGAATTCTACGATCAAGTCATGGGCCTACTGGCTGCTCTGGGCATGAAGGTCAGGATCAAGGACATGCCGAACGAGGTGGCAAACCCCGTTCCTTTTTCCAGAGATCAGAACCACCGCTCATACGATGCCGCAGCCGCCCACACGTTTTGGCGGGTCCTGGTGCAAGTCGACCGGGTCTTCAAGCATTTCCGCAGCGGCTTTCTAGGCAAGGTGAGTCCGATCCACTTCTTCTGGGGCAGCTTCGACCTCGCGGTCACGCGCTTCTCCGGAAGACCTGCGCCGCTCCACCCGGGCGGAATCCCCGGGCTGCCAGACGATGTCGCGCAAGAGGCTTACTCGCATGAGGTGAGCAGCGCCGGCTTCTGGCCCGGGAGTGACGCCCATCCTCGGGCAGCCTTCTATTCCTACGCTTATCCGGAGCCTCCGGGCTTTCGCGACCGGCCAGTGCCGGTCAGCGCCTCATTCGATACCGCGCTCGGGGAGTTTGTCCTGCCTTACGACTCGGTTCGCACCGCGGCGGACCCCGATGCCCTGCTGCTCGAGTTTCTCTCGAGCACATACGCTGCAGCGGCGGATGCCGGCGGATGGGACCGCGCTCAGCTCGATTGTGACCTCGGCGCTCCGGGGCAGGTGCGCCGGCTTCGCAGCCGCAGCGGCGAGCCTCAATAATCGTGTTTCACGGGGCCACGCGCGAGTAAGGCGAAATCGCGCGACGGCACCCGACGGCCGGCATCCAGTCGCTAGGCGAAGGATGCCGGCGTCGATTTCCTTACTCAGTAGCGCGAGTTGCCGCCACCCGAGCGCGCCTTATCCTGCGCCTCATTGATCTTGAGGGAGCGACCGTCAAAATCCTTGCCGTTCAGTGCCTGCATTGCCCGCGCGGCATCCGCGCTGGACATCTCAACAAACCCGAAGCCACGCGGCCGGCCCGTATCGCGATCGTTGATTAAGGAGAGTTTCTCCACCGTACCGTGCGGAGCAAACAGATTTCGTACTGCTTCCTCGGTGGCCGTGAAGGGAAGATTGCCGACGTATAGCTTGGTCATAAATATCTCGTAACAAAAATAAAACAAAGCCTGCGCGCTCAGGGCGCTGCAGTGGTTCGGGAAGCTTTTGAGATGACGCGCTGGCCTGCAAGAATGCGCCGGGGAGGCGCGAGGCCAAGGAGACAAGGCGAAAGAATCACGAGCTAGGGCAGTATAGCACATGCCCCTCGGAAGCTGCAGGAATCAAAGGCCCGGCCTGGCGAGTTGCGGGGGCGCCCGCCCGGTCGGAGCCGTGGGTCATCTGGCGGCGCGGCTCGAAACTCGGCTACTGTGAGGGGGGCAGCCGCCCGACGCCTTCCGGTGACTCCATGTTCAAACGCCTGCGTGGCTATTTCTCCAGCGATCTTTCGATCGATCTGGGTACAGCCAACACCCTAATTTATGTACCCGGCAGAGGCATAGTCCTCAATGAGCCCTCCGTGGTCGCCGTGCAGGCGGACCCCAGTGGCGGCAAGATCATCGTTGCGGTCGGCCAAGCGGCCAAGAGCATGATAGGGAGAACTCCCGGACACATCACGGCAGTGCGTCCCCTGAAGGACGGCGTCATCGCCGACTTCACCTATACCGAGAAGATGCTGCAGTTCTTCATGGATAAATTGCACGGCAACCGGTTCCTCAAGCCGTCGCCGCGCGTGCTCGTCTGCGTCCCGTTCGGCTCGACGCAGGTTGAGCGCCGGGCGATCCGGGAATCGGCCGAAGGCGCCGGCGCGCGTAGCGTCGCGATCGTGAGCGAGCCTATGGCCGCCGCGGTAGGCGCTGGCCTGCCGGTTCAGGAACCCCGGGGCTCGATGGTCCTCGACATAGGCGGTGGAACGTCCGAAGTTGCGGTGCTATCGCTTAACGGGGTCGTCTACGCGAACTCGGCTCGCATCGGCGGTGACCGCTTCGACGAAGCGATCATGAGCTACGTTCGCCGCAACTACGGGGTCCTGATCGGCGACGCGACCGCCGAGCGCATCAAATTAGAAATCGGATCCGCCTATCCTGGTCCGCAGGTACGGGAAATGTTCGTGACGGGGCGAAACCTGGCTGAGGGCATTCCGCGTCGGTTTTCCCTGAGCAGCAACGAGATTCTCGAAGCACTGCAGGAACCCCTCCAGGGCATCGTCAGCATCGTGAGGCAGGCGTTGGAACAGACACCGCCGGAACTGGGAGGCGACGTCGTCGAGCATGGCATCGTTCTGACCGGCGGAGGCGCCCTCTTGCGCGACGTCGACAAACTGCTGACCGAAGAAACGGGCGTGCCGGTCATCGTGGCGGATGACCCACTGACCTGCGTGGCTCGGGGGGGCGGCCGCATTCTCGAACTGATGGACGAGATGGGTCCCGGCCACTTTGGTCTCGAATGATCCGAGACCGCATCGGCCCGCGGTGAGGCGATCAGCGGCGTGCCACCCGGCTCGCCCGGCGGATCGTTCCGTTGCGCCACCTCGTTCTGGACCGCTCTCGGTTTACCACCACCCGAACAAGTGTCTTCAAGACTGTCGGCTACGCTCTTGCCGATCTCGCAGCGGCCGAGTGGCTCTATCAGCGCGTCGTATCCAGCGCAACTCCGGCTACGACGACGAATTCGCCGGGGATCCGATAACCACTGTCATGCTGCCACGCCGCAATGGCTTCAACATACCGCTGGCAGACACGCGCGCGTGTTTCTTCGTCAAAACGCGACCAAGCCAGTGCCACAGGGCCGCCGAGAAGGTCACGAGCCCGCTACCACAGGCCACGTCGAGTACGCGGTCTCCAGGCGCCAATGACGCCGACGCCAAGAGCTGGGATTGGGCGCCAGCCAGTTGCACTTGCCAGAGCGACTCATAGTCGGCCGCTGCCCGGTCCCAGCCATAGCGCTGGACACGTCTTTGCAGACTCGCCTCCATGGTTACTCGAGACGCCTGTTGCGTCGTGATTCTCTATCCGACTTTGGCAGGCCGCGTTGCGCCGAGCGCCTTGACGTCGGCGGTACTCAGCCTCTTGCCGCCGATCGCCCAGTCACCGCTCCTGACTTCCTCGATCACAGCCCAAGTCACCGGCCGCATGGCCTCACCCTCAACCTCTACCATGGCGTCGGTGAGTTTTTGAATGATCAGGGCCTTCTGTTCAGGCGAGAAAACCCCCTCGATCACTTTCACGTTGATTAATGGCATGGATGGTCTCCAGTTTCGGTTATGGCTGCTGCCGGCAATCGGTCATTCGTTCCCGTGGATCTGCGACTGAAACATTGGATCACGTGACCTCGATTCGCGTCCTACCCCTGCGGCGGCCGAACCTGCCCAATCGTCCGGGTGCTGCCGACCGATATGCAGCGAACCGGCCAATCGTCCTAACCTCCTGTCCGCCCGTCCGGAGCCCAATCCAGAAATGCCGCAAGGCTTGGCAACCCGCGGTTGCACGCGCAAAATGGCCGCATGCGCGGACCTGCTGGAGCATTGCCATGACCCTGCGAGCGATCTCAGCGGCGATGGACCGGCTAACGACCATCTTGCAACGGCGCCCTGATTTCGGGCTGCACGACGACACACAGGCTACGGCGCGCTGGGAGGGGGGCCTGCGTGTCCTGTCGTGTCATGAAAATGGTACGCAGGTGCTCACCGACATGCCGGCGGAGTTAGGGGGCGGCGGCACTCAGGTCACGCCGGGTTGGCTCATGCGAGCCGGTCTCGCATCGTGCACGGCGACCCGTATCGCGATGGCGGCGGCGAGCGGGCAGATTGAGCTCTCAATGCTCGAGGTATCCGCCAATAGCCACTCGGATGCCCGTGGACTTCTCGGCATGGTGAACGCCGACGGAGTATCGGTTGCCGCTGGCCCGTGCGATATGGCGCTGACCGTCCGCATCTCTGCGCCTGGGGTTGCGCCCGATCGGCTACGGACCCTGGTCGAGGAAAGTTATCGTTGCTCTCCCGTGAGCGATGCACTGTGTCGTGCGGTTCCGGTCTCGTTGCGCATCGATATCGACGGCGGCTGATGGACGCGCTGTCGGAAACCCTGCGGGTCGTACGCCTTGTAGGCGCAATCTTCATCAACGCGCGGTTTACCGCACCGTGGTGCTACCAGTCACCCCACGCAGATGCGGCAGCGCCGCTTCTCGAACCAGGAGCCGAGCGCGTGGTGATCTTCCACCTGATCACCGAAGGCGAATGCTGCGTCGAAATCGAGGGCGAGCCCCCAGTCCAGCTAATCGCAGGCGACGCGGTCATCTTTCCTCAAGGCCACGCACATCTAATGTGCTCTCAGCCAGGACTTCCTCCGGCGAAAGGCGCAAGGCTCGAGGAGGTTTTGGCGCGTCGTCCGCGCCAATTGGCGTACGGCGGCGGCGGCGCGACGACGCGCTTGGTGTGCGGCTATCTGGCCTGTGACGCTCGCTTGGCCGGCATCCTGCTCACGGGCCTGCCCGTCATGGTGAGGGTAAATGTCCGTGGATCCAGCGCTGGGATCTGGCTCGAAGCCTCTGTCCGCTACGCCCTCGCTGAGGCCCGGTCCCCCCGCCCGGGTGGCGCGGGCGTGTTGGCCAAACTGGCAGAGGTGCTGTTCATCGAGGTTCTCCGCCTCTACATGAACAACCAGAGGCAGGGTGCGACCGGATGGCTGGCTGCGCTCAGCGATCGAATCGTCGGCGCTGCGCTGAATGCGCTGCACGCACGACCGGCGCACGGATGGACGCTGGATGAGTTGGCGCGCACCGCCAATACCTCGCGCTCCGTTCTGGCTCAGCGGTTCCAGGAACTCGTTGGGACCGCACCGATGCAATACCTGACACAGTGGCGAATGCTGCTGGCCGCGAATCTTTTGTGCCGAAGCAACGCCCCCCTGGCCCGAATCGCCGAAGATGTCGGCTACCACACCGACACCGCGTTCAGCCGGGCCTTTCGACGCGAATACGGCTCACCGCCCGCCGCTTGGCGTCGCAGCCGTCTGGGCGCAAGCGCGCGTTGACCTCAGTGCTCCTCGAGACAAGCTCTTCATGGAAAGCCTTGACTCCACGCATCGTTACACGGAGTCGCATTCCCGGATTACCGTCACCATGGTGCTCGCTGAGGTGAACCCAACGGGGAGTTTATGTTCTCGATCCAAGCAGTCCAGGCCGATATTACCTCTCTGGACGTCGATGCCATCGTGAACGCCGCCAATACCGCTCTCGTTGGCGGGGGTGGAGTCGATGGCGCCATTCACCGTGCCGCTGGCCCGGAACTACTGGAGGCCTGTCGCAAACTCGCAGGCTGCAGAACAGGTGACGCCAAAATCACCCCGGGATTCCGGTTGAAAGCGCGGTACGTGATCCACACGGTGGGACCGGTCTGGGCGGGAGGAGCTCGCGGGGAGGCGGAGCTGCTGGCCTCGTGTTATCGCAGGAGTCTCGAAGCTGCCTCGCAACACGCGCTCTCCGCCATTGCCTTTCCGTCGATCAGCACAGGGGTGTATCGGTTCCCCATCGACCGTGCCGCGTCTATTGCCGTAGCAACTGTGCTGCGGGTGGCCGAAGAAGCCCATATGCCGCAGGAATTGATCTTCTGCTGCTACTCCCCGGAGGATCTTGCGGTGTATCAGAAGCTCCTAGGCTAGCCTTCGCGGCAGGATCGAAGACGACGCTGACGCTAACGCAGCTCTTGCGGAAGCAAAGGCATGAATGCGCCGCTATGGATGATCGCGTAGCCCACGACCAAAGCCGTCGACATATAGGCAAGTCGTGGAATCCATTCCGCGACGAGATCGTCGAATCGATCGATCGCCGCCGTTTCAGCCTCGGCGTACCGTAACAACATGCGCGGTAATGTGCCGCTCGCCTCGCCCGTCCGTATCAGTTCATACGACTGCGTGCGCCCAAAGAGCGACAATCCTGAGATTGCCTGCCCTAAAGCCGTTCCCGCTTCGATCCGTGGTTTGATTTGACCCAGTTGCGATTTGAGCGCTTGGTTTCGTATCGTCTCCAGCGCTATGGGAAAGGCTTCCAGTATCGGGACGCCTGCCTCCAACAGCAGCGCCATACTGTCAAAGAAGTCTCGCAGGTTGCGCCGCACCTCCATCGGGCCGAACAACGGCACAAACGGTAAGACTCCGTGCAGCCGAATTTCCCAGGAGGATCGGCCACCGGCCTGCCGCCGGCGCAAATGGCCGAGTAACAGGTACGCAGTCACCCCCACACCGAGCCACGGCAGCAGGTGCTTCGCCAGGTAGCCGCCCAGGGTCAAGCTTCCGCTGACGAGATCAGGCACGGGCCCCAGAATGATCCAGACCACGATCATGACCGCGGGGAGAGTCATGCGGGACTTCATCGCTTTTATGCGCGCCGCCCGCCGGGCGCATTGGTCCGCTATGAGACGATATGTCCGCGCCGGACTGCCCGACACGGTCGCCATACGCACCAAGGACGCCTCCAGAGGGGTGAACAAACCGCTCCTTCGCCCGGCATCCGCGATGCCCACACCGCGCCTGATCCACTTGCGTGTTGCCTTCAGACGCGCGTGCTCGCTTGGCGGCAGATGCACGATATCAACCACCTTGTCGAATGGAAGACCCGCTTCTTCCATTGCGGCCAATTGGCTGAAAAGATCAGCCCTGACACTGAACTTCATGGCGATTGGCGAGTCGCTCAGCATGCCCATCTACGTTCCGGCCTCAGCCAGGGTCGATCAAATGTCTCGCAGTTGGCCGGTCAAGTTTGTGACTATGCGCACAGATTCAGTGGACGACCGCGTCGCCCGACCAAATGATACATTTCACCGGTCATCTGCCTCTGCGCTGGCACGCGCGCGTGGCCATGAGCCGCCACATCCAGTTCCTCGAGGACGGGCACGTGGCGGTCGCTCATGATCTCCGCCAGGCTCAATGCGCTCTTTATCGCAAGTGGATTCTGGCGCGGATGCATTCGACCCCACGATAAGAACTCGTCTTGCATGGACGCGGGCCCAAAGTCACTATAGACGCATGCGTACTGTTTTCGAAGCGGCCGGTGGCATCGACGGCTTACGGCGCCTTGCCAAGGCTTGGCACGACCGCGTGATCGCGGACGAGGAGGTCAGCCATGCCTTCAGTCACGGCTTCCACCCTCAGCATGTGGAGCGACTCGCCGCCTACTGGGCCGAGGCACTCGGCGGCCCCAGTACATACACCGACACCTACGGGGACGAGACGAAGGTCGTCAGGATACATAGCGGCAATGGTAAACATGAGGAGATGGATCGCAGGGCGATCGCGTGCTTCGACCAGGCGCTCACCGACGCCGGAATGACCAAGGATCCTACGCTGCGACAGGTACTTCACGATTACTTTGCTTGGGCGACAAAGACAACAATGGCCCGCTACCATAGATCCGCTGATGACGTACCCACGGGACTCAGTATCCCGCGCTGGTCATGGGACGGACTGCAGGCATAAGTTAGCCGCGGTGATCGGCTCGAGGAGTGGCCCAGTACCACGCCACCCGTTCATCCCCCGTTCAGTTGCATAAGCTAATCATGCCCCATCGCGCCTCGCCGAAGCCCACACCGCCGGCAACGGAACTCCCAACGCGGTCCCCAGTTATCTCTCTAACCGTTCTCACCTGGAGAGTCAGTGCAGCGCTTGACCGGAGCAGTACCATTACTGATTGCTGGATTGGCGCTCGCGTACTCGCCAGTTAGCGGTGCGAAAACCCCGCATCGAGCGGCGCCCCAGCGCGTCACTGGGCCGGCGAAACCGGATCTCTCGGCACGTAAGCGCCGCGGCAATGCGTCGTATTACGCGCATCAATTCTTTGGTAAGCCCATGGCGAATGGCGCTCCTATGAATCCGCACGGCAACAACGCCGCGAGCCGGACCCTGCCCCTCGGAACCGTGGCGAAAGTCACCAACGTTGCCACCGGGAAGAGCGCCATCGTCAAGATCGAGGACCGCGGCCCCTACATCAAGGGTCGGATCGTCGATTTGTCGCCTGCCACCGCACACAAGATCGGAATCACAAAGCGTATCGGTGTCGCGAAGGTCGTGGTCGCACCCATAGCGGTTCCCATGCCCAATGGCCACGTCAAACTCGTGCGGCGGTCACCGGATCAGCACGAGGCCCCTGTCATCGCAGATGCAGATCGTTAGTGTCCGAGCGCTTACCGAGGGGGAAGCCGTGATGGCTAGAACGTGCCCGGATGCGCCGACAGGTATGACATAAATCGCTCCAATCCGGCATCGAGCTTCGCCGGATCCGCGGCGATGCACCACCGCACGAATTCGCGCGAATCATCGCCAAACGCCGATCCAGGCGCGAGTCCCAGCCGCGCCTTCTCGACGAGACGCTTGCAGAACGAAAGGCTATCGCTGAGACCTCCGACCCGAAAGAAGGCATACATTCCGCCCGGCGCACGGGTACCCAGCTCCACTTGACTCAGCGTTCCCAAACACTCGTATAGCCGCTGTTGATTGGCCTTTATCTGTTTAACGAGATACGAGACGTCCCCTTCGCACTGCGTCAACGCCACGCGTGCCGCGTTCTGGACGAAACCCGGCACGCACGAGGTGTTGTATTCTATTAGCCGGCTGTAGCACGTCACCAGCTCTCGGGGAATGACCGCCCATCCGATCCGCCATCCGGTCATTCGCCAGGCCTTCGAGAAGGAATTGCACGCAATGAATCGGTCGGAAGGGTCGGCGATGTCCAGGAAAGACGGTGCGCACGGCGCCTGAAAGTACAATCGCTCGTACACGTCATCCGCAATCAGCCAGGTTCCCACGGCTCGGCAACGAGCCAGGATCGCTTCCTGTTCCGGGCGGCTCAGCGCCCAACCGGTCGGGTTGTTCGGGCTACTGATGGTCACCGCGACGACGCCCGGCTGAATCGCATCGATGAGCCGGTCGAGATCAAGCGACCATCCATTCGAGGTGAACCGCAACGGCACTGAAATCACTTCGGCGCCCAGAATTTTGGGTATCTCGCAAAGGTTCGGCCACACAGGCGTGACGGTCACCACCGAGCCGCCGGGCTCGACTATGGCTTGCAACGAGATCATCAGCGCCGATACCGCCGAGCTCGTGACCGCGATACGGTCGGGCGAGATCGGTCGGTGCAAGTGCGAAAGATAAGCAGCGAGATCCTGCCGCAGCTCCGGCAACCCAAGATTGGGCGTATAGAACGTGTCGCCCCTCATGAGAGCGGCCGCGCCGGCCGCGCGGATGGCCTCCGGAGTCGGAAGATCAGGCTCTCCAAACCAAAAGGCCAGGATGTCGCTCGAGCCGATTGCGGCGTTGGCGACTTCCCGAATCTGCTGGTTCCGCAGTGCGCGAATCCGCGGACGGCCTTCCAAGTCAAGCAAGAGAGGCCCTTTGACTGCGCGCCCTGGCGGCCCACGCCTTCGTGCTCTGACATGTCTCCATGGCTCGCTTGTAGGCCTCGCGCCCGCCGGTGCGGTCAACATAGGCCTGCTCTGCCTCGCCGAGAACGACGCCCCCGGCTCTTTGGGCCAACTCCAGCGCGTAGGTCACGGAAATGTCGGCCGCGGTGAACGTCTCGCCGGCAAGATAGGGCGAGAGCGCAAGCTGCCGCGTCACCAACCCAAGCCGGCTGTCGAACACCTCTTGTGCCTGGCGGGCGCTGTAGTTCCGCCGCTCGGCCTCGGGCCCGAAATTGCGGGCGCCGACGACGAAGTAAATGGAGGCTGCGAGGCCGGCTTCGCCGAGGTGAAGGAACTGTTGGTACGCGGGGAAGGCAGGATCGCGCGGCTCCGGCGCTAGCGGCGTCGGCCCGTAGCGGGCCATCAGGTACTCCATGATCGCGATCGACTCGACCATCGTTACGTCGCCGTCCTGGATCGCGGGGATGAACCCGCCGGGGTTGATAGCGAGAAACTCCGTATCTTTCTCGACGCCGGCCAGCAGGTCCACCGGCCTCAGCCGATACGCGAGCCCCATCTCCTCCAGCAGCCAGACGACCCGGAAGCCCCTCCCCTCGCCATAGACGGTAATCATTTACCGCAACCCCTCGTTGATGCGGCTGATATTACCACGGACGCCTCACGAGCCTTTCGGGAGTGCCACCTCCTCGGCGGCGGCGAAGCGCCCCGCCGTCAGAGTACCCGGATAACGCCGGCCATGAAGCCGTCGCGGCCCGGGCCGTCGTAGCTTGCGGACATGGCCCAGTGCTGCGGCATGTCGCACGGAAAGACGCAGTACCAGCGGAACTCACCGGCCTTGGCCGGGATGAAGGTATAGATGGTGGTACTAGGCGCAATAGTACCGTTCTTCCGCTCGACCCCCGCCTTGATGATGATGCTGACTCCCAGTCCCGGCGCAGTAATCGAATGCTTCATGTCATCGAGGTTGATCACGGCGAAAGTGACCCGAACTCCCTTGCGCAATACGATACCCGACGGAACCACAGTATCGTGATGGGCTTTGTCCGGGCCGGTGAAGCCGAGACCGTTGCTGCCGGGCAGCACATAGACGGTGATGTGCATCTGCCCGGTAATCCCGAGAGCGGACACATCGACCGCCGGCTGACTGCCAACCTCCTTGCCGCCCATGTGCATGCCGGGCATGGACATGCCCTGGCCCTGCGGGGCGGCCCGGGCAGGATGGACACCTGTCGCCCCGAGGCAGGCGGCGCCGGCGAGCGCGAGCAGCAGGGGCAGCGAGTGAGGGCGCGGCATGACAACCTCTTGCAGATCGAAACCCTACATTGCGGTCACTGTACGGGAAAAATCCATCAGGCGTCGCGCTTGGACGAGTGACTGG
>CAWEJB010000006.1:0-117422 GCA_963809305.1 uncultured Pseudomonadota bacterium | reverse complement strand
GCTACACCTTCCAGGACAGCATGGCGGGGCTGATGGGCCTCAACGACATGGTCGGGCGCGTGCAGGATGCCATAACGGGACGGTTTCTGTCGGCGGACCCCACAATCCCAGATCCGAGCGATCCGCAGAGCTACAATCGCTATAGCTACACAATCAACAATCCACTCACGTACACTGACCCAACTGGGTTCACTTCCTTTGAAGACTGTTGGGATGACGACTGCGAATCTGGTGGTCAGCTCTTTGGAGACACCTCCAATTACGCTCCCCCGCAATCTGAAGCTAGCGGGAGCGCTGGTGGGGGCGGTGGTGGTGGCGCTAACGGCAATGGTGGCAATGGCGGAAGTAGTAACGGCAACAGCGGGTCTTTGCCTGGGGGTTGGACGGATCTCAACTATCAGTTTCAGGTCTGCTTTAGTTCAGATGGCCTCGCGTGTAGCCCTGACGACTCCGCATCAGCGCTGCAAAGTAATCAGCCGCTAAGCTTCTGCGACAACGGCAATAGCCCCTGCCTAAACGAAATAACCGTGAACGGGATCAGGACTATAGTTCCAGACAACGTGTTTCAAACGCCAAGCATTCAGAACTTCAATTTCCCATGTGGAGGGTTTCAGTGTGCATTTCAGATGGGACAGTATGTACCGACTGGTGAGTCAACTGGTGCGCGCGGTGTTTATCTCAATCTCAGCGTTAATGGGAACAGCAATGGGAAATGGGCGCAAACGTGGGTTGCCACTAATGCGTCCTTCAATACGGACAACGCCAGCAATCCTTCGTCGCCGTTCTATACATCCGATTGGAGCAATGGTTGGTGGTTCTTTGATGATCCATCACGCCCGGAGAACTCGGTCCCAATGACTTGGCTCGCTCAGTTGTCCTATTTATTACCGTCTGGTGCGGCGTTTACTCTTCAGTGGGGCTTCACTCTTACAAACGGTACCGCAACTCCCATTGCGCCAGTGCTCGTAACGCAGCCTTGGGCTCCACAGCAGACGCTCATAAATAAGGGACAGGGGGCACCATGACTCCGGCACGACTCGCGATCGCGCTGGTTGGCTTAATCATCGGCATTGCGTCTGCGAATATAATTCACTTCGCAGATCAAGCTCGCGATCCTGGCGTTAAGGACTGGATCTGGTACCAGATCCTTGGCCCCAGGAATAGTCCATATTCGATCCTGTACTTATCCCCGCAGCGCTTTGAGACTTATATAGGCGAACATCTAATAGTGTTGCCGCTGGCGAGATATGACATTGTCTCTTCATACACGGAATCCCGTATGGCACGTCCCGATTGCCCGGGCGACAGTGGTCTCGCGATGGATTGGTATACGGTCCAAATAGCTGAACACAATAAAAAGCATACTCGGCAGTGCGTACTGCCACAGCGGTCAGCCTGCGATTATCTGACTGGCGTTGTAAGACTCCGCGATATCAACTGGACCGCGACGCAACTGCGACAACTAAGGCGCTTCATGAACCAGATTAGGTGCGAGATTCCCCGCGGAAGTAGGTGATTAGGCAGCAAACGAATCCGAACAAGCTGCCGCCTTGTTCGAGCATCGCAGGTGCGTCGGGCACGTTCACATCTAAGCTCGGTGTGCAGGCCTCTGCGGGTGCTCAGGGCAATTTACTCGGCCTTCGCCTGGGTATTGACGTCGGTGTAGACCTTATGTCCTACAATACCCCGCTGAACGGAAGTACGTACATAAGCCACGAACTGGATGCGACCATTACAATTGGACCTCTGAGAGTGGGTGGTTAATGGGGGCAGCGGTCGTATAACGGTGGGTTGAATTATGAAAGCGAACCAAACAACTTCCTGCTATACGATTTCAGCGCTTCAAGCAACGGATTGGACTGGGAGGTTACTCCGCCGCAGGTTGGCGCCGGGTTTAGCGCAGGCGTCAGCAATGTCGCCGCACTACTTCCCTCCGGTGATACGCCGCAGTGCCATTCCCCGTAAGGCACGTCGATATTCGGCGAAGTGAGAACGATGCTTCATGCCCAAGCGTATGCAACCTGCGCAGAGACGGAGGCGGTTTATGCTCTCGGTTAGCGGAAAATCACTTCTAATCGCGTTTTGGCTCGCCTTCTTGATGGCTGGGGTTTCGGTGGCGCTTCCCAAGCCACTTTCCGCGGCGTTTGGGGGTGTAGCGCAGCTTGCGCTGGCCACCATCTGGATAGGCTATCCAATTTCACTTTTCTACTACTTGGCTAATCGCAATGCGCGGGCGGTGGGCGTGTCGCTGTTGGTTTGTGGTGCTCTCTTAGGGTACGTGCTGAGCGTTTTCGGCTATAGCGAAAATGCTGGCCTGGTAAGAGGTAGGGTAGTCCCGCTGTTGGGCGCCGTGCTCATCGCGGCTCCTTTCGTAGCTGGTGCGTTTGCGCTCAAGAAAGGTGAGAAGGCCGCGAGCGCGGAGTCCAAGATTGGGATCATTGCGACAGCAGTTGCTCTCTTTGCGCTGCCGTTCTTCGGTGCCTACATTCACGAACGCGTTCGTCGGGTGCATTGCAAGATAGATGCCCCCTGGCGCTAGTGTCCTGTCCCGCTGATTCGTGATGTAAGTTGCTCCAGCTTTTGGAGGATCGAATCGGCGGTGGCAGTCCAGGTGAGAGGTTTGCAGTGCTTGTTGTAGCCGGTTACGAAGTGGTCGATCTTGCCGATCAGGTCTTTCACGCTGGTGAAGGAGCCTCGACGGATCGTCTTGTCGGTGATCAAGGCGAAGAAACGCCCGACCAGATTCAACCACGAGCTGTAGGTGGGAATGAAATGGATATGCCAGCGAGGTCGCTTCACCAACCAGGATTTCACCCGCGCGTGCTTGTGCGTGCTGTAGTTGTCCACGATCAGATGGATATCCAGCTTCTGCGGCACGGTGTGATCAATGCGGCGCAGGAAATCCAAGAATTCCTGGTGTCGATGTCGTGCCTTGCATTCCGCCACAATCTTACCGTTGAACACATCCAAGGCGGCGAACAGCCTCGTGGTGCCGTGGCGTTTGTAATCGTGGGTCATGCCTTCGACGTACCCCAGCCCCAGCGGCAGCATGGGCTGAGTGCGCTCGAGCGCCTGGCACTGGATCTTTTCGTCCGCGCACAGCACCAGGGCGTTTTCGGGTCGGCTCAGATACAGCCCCACGACATCGCGCAGTTTCTCGATGAAGAACGGGTCGGTGGAGAGCTTGAAGCTCTCGGTGCGATGCGGCTGAAGCCCAAAGGCCTGGAAATAGCGGTGAACACTGGTCTTGGAGATCCCGTTCTCGGCCGCCGCCTCGCGCACGCTCCAGTGTGTCGCGCCGCTCTTGGGCTTCTTCTGCAAGGTCTTGTTGATCAGCGTGGCGATGCGCTCATCCTCAATCGTACGCGCCCGACCCGGCCGGGCCTCGTCATACAGTCCCTGCAACCGATGTTGCACGTATCGTCGCCGCCAACGACGCTCAGTCGCCTGCGTCACGCGAAAGTGTCGTGCCACCCGACTGTTGGCATCCCCGGCCGCGCACGCCAGAACAATCTGCGCACGCTGCGTCAGTGCCGCGGCCATCGAACGCGAGCGGGCGATCGAGCACAACTGCTCGTGCTCAGCTTCGCTCAAGATCAGGGGACCTGCCTAGCCCTGCCTCGTATAAACTGGTGAGATGAAATACTGGCTGGTGATGCCCGCCGCAGGGATAGGCCGCCGCTTCGGCACCGACCGTCCGAAGCAATACGCACCCCTTTGCGGCCGGACGGTGATCGAATGGGCCCTCGCTCCCTTTCTGACGGATCCGAACTGTGCCGCTGCCGTGGTGGCGCTCGCCCCGGATGATCCGTACTGGGCGACCCTCGCGCTTGCTAATGTTCTAGTCGCCGCGGGCGGACCGGAGCGGAGCCACTCCGTTCGCAACGGTCTGGCGGCGCTGGCGGAGCGCGCAGATCCAGAGGACTGGGTGCTGGTTCATGATGCCGCAAGGCCTTGCCTCCCTCGCGAGGATCTGGACCGTCTGCTCTCCGGGCTCGACAGCCACCCGGTAGGCGGGCTGCTGGCGACTCCCGCGTCCGATACTCTGAAGCGCGCTGATGGCTCCGGCGATGTGGATCAGACCGTGGATCGCGCCAGCCTCTGGCGGGCACTGACGCCACAGATGTTCCGCTATCGACGTCTCTGCGAAGCGCTTGATCGCGCGCATGCGGGAGGCCGCGTTCCGACGGACGAAGCGCAGGCGATGGAGTGGCTGGGGGATCGTCCCAAGCTCATCGAAGGCGCGGCCGCGAATCTGAAGATCACGAGCGCTGCCGACCTGGCGATCGCGGCCGCACTCCTGCAGGAGACCGGCTCATGAGAATAGGCTCCGGCGTTGACGTGCATGCATTCGGCCCAGGGGACTTCGTCATGCTGGGTGGCGTGCGCGTCGCGCATACGCACGGTGTCATGGCTCACTCCGATGGTGACGTGGTGTTGCATGCGCTCACGGACGCATTACTCGGCGCCGCCGGTCTCGGGGACATCGGTCAGCACTTCAAGGACACCGATCCGCGGTGGCAGGGCGCTGACAGCAAGCACTTCGTGCGGGCCGTGATGGACATGCTGCGCGCAAAGAAGCTTCGGGTCGGCAATGCCGACGTGACGGTACTCGCCGAGCGTCCGAAGCTGTCGCCGGTGCGCGATGACATCCGCCGCCAGGTGGCGGAGCTTCTGGAGGTCGGTGTCGAGCAGGTGAATGTGAAGGCGACGACCACCGAGAAGCTCGGCTTTCTCGGCCGGGCCGAAGGCATCGCGGCGCAGGCAGTAGTGCTGCTGCTCGATGTCAACTGACGCGGCGCTCGACCCGCCTCGCGCCCACGGAGCGCTTCTTGGCACGGGCAGGCTGCGCACCGAGCCCGAGGACTTCATCGTCGAGGAGCAGCTCGGCTTCCAGCCGGCGGGGCAGGGGCAGCATGTCCTGCTCAGAGTGCGCAAGCGCGACGCCAATACTCAGTGGATTGCGCGCGAGCTCGCTCGCGCCTGCGGCTGCCCGCCGCGTGATGTGGGTTATGCGGGCTTGAAGGATCGCCACGCGGTGGCCACGCAATGGTTCACCGCGCCGCAATCGCGGCTCTCGCCAGAGGACTGGCTGGGCGTCAAGAGCAGCGAATACGAGGTGCTGGAGGCGCACCGCCACTCACGCAAGCTGCCGCGTGGGGCGCTGGCTGGGAATCGCTTCGTCATCAGAGTTCGCGGTACCGCCGTCGACGACGCATCCGTGGCGAGCCGCCTCGCGGCTATCGAGGCCCGTGGGGTCCCGAATTACTTCGGGCCGCAGCGTTTTGGCAAGGGCGGCGCGAATCTGAAGCGCTTGAGCGAAGACGTGCGGGCCCTCCAGCCGGAAGAGCGCGGCTTCGTTCTCTCGGCGGCGCGGAGCCTCGTGTTCAACGCCGTCCTGGCCGAGCGCGTCGGCGATGGGAGTTGGGAGCGCCTCGAGGCGGGAGATCTCGCCAACCTCGATGGGCGCGCCAGTCACTTCCGGGTCGATGCCGCGGATCAGGCGCTGGCGGACCGGATTGCGCGGCTCGACATCCATCCCACCGGCCCCCTCTGGGGACGCGGAGCGCCGCCCAGCAGCGGCAGAGTGCTGGAGCTGGAGCAGCGTGTGGCCGCAAGATTCCCGGCCGCGTGCGAGCTCGTAGTGCGCGCAGGAATGGAGCAGGAGCGGCGGAGCCTGCGGCTCGCAGTCCGGGATCTGAGGTGGCGGCGAGACCCGGCGGCAGCTGACTCGATCATCGTCGAATTCGGCCTGAGCCGGGGTGCCTATGCCACGGTAGTGCTGCGGGAAGTGTTCGCGCTGGACGCTGACTACGATGAGAGCAGTACGTAAACCGCGCCCGTGCCGCCGTCGACCTGCCGCGCGGAGACGTACGCCAGCACCGGACCGATTTTGCGCAGCGTCGCGCCGACCATGCCCTTCAGCACCGGGCCGCGATGTCCGGAGCGAAGCCCTTTGCCGTGGATGATGCGCACGCACCGCCACTGCCGCATCAGTGCTTGCGCCAAAAATTCGCGCAGCGCCTGCTTCGCCTCGGTGACGTTGAGGCCGTGGAGGTCGATTTCCCCCTGCACGCGGTAATCGCCCCGGCGGAGCTTGCGAAGTACCGAGGGTTGAATGCCGGCGCGGTGAAAGACGAGCTCGTCGCCGCCGGCGAGCGCAGGGTCGGTGGGATCATCGCGCAGGCTTTCCTGGAGCACCGCGAGCCGGTCGGCGCGGGAGAACTTTGCCGCGGGGCGGGGCCGCCGCCGACGGCCCGAAGGCGGCTCCGCTGCCGGGGCGGCGCCCCCCAAGGGCTTCACGTCCCGGACCGCTTCGCGAAAGAGCCGTCTCTCATCGGTACCGGCGGCGCCGAGATCGGTTTCGGTGCGGCCGGAAGGTCGACCCGGAAACAGCTTCGGAGAACGGGGACTCACGCTATCTCCGCGCATTTTGCTCCAGTATAGTGACGCGCCCGCGGAGGGGCGTAAGCCTTGCAGTACCCCACATCAGGACCGTGAAGATCCTCGTCAGCAACGATGACGGCTACCGCTCTCGCGGCATCCGCCTCCTCAAGGAGGCGTTGGCGAGCCTCGCCGAGGTGACCGTCGTCGCTCCAGACCGCAACCGCAGCGGCGCGAGCAACTCGCTGACCCTCGACATGCCGTTGCGGGTGTTCGAGTCCGAGCCCGGCGTCCACTACGTCCAGGGTACACCCACGGACTGCGTGCACCTGGCCATCACGGGCCTGTTCGATTACGAGCATGACATGGTGGTTTCCGGCATCAATGACGGCGCAAACCTCGGCGATGACGTGCTTTACTCGGGCACCGTGGCGGCTGCGGTGGAGGGCCGCTTTCTCGGCCTGCCCGCGATCGCGATCTCCTTGTGCACCACGCCGGATGAGGAGGCGCATTTCGAGACCGCCGCGCAGGTCGCGCGGCAGCTCGTGGCGCAGCTCGTTCAGAGTCCGCTCGAGCCGGCTCTCATCCTCAATGTCAACGTGCCTAACCTGCCGCTGGCGATGCTCCGGGGGTTGCGCAGTACGCGTCTCGGATACCGCCATCGCTCGGAGCCCATCGTGCCCGCGCACGATCCGCGCGGCCGGCCCGTGTACTGGGTGGGACCGGCGGGACCGGAGCAGGACGCCGGGCCCGGCACCGACTTCGAAGCCATCGCTCAGGGTTATGTCTCGGTGACTCCCCTGCAAATCGATCTCACGCGCCATTCGGCGCTTCCTACTGTGCAGAATTGGCTGAAAGGCATCCATGCCTGACCTGCGGTTTTCCGGCATTGGCATGACCTCCGCGCGCACGCGCGACCGTCTCGTGCAACGCCTGCGCGAGCAGGGCATCGGGAGTCTCGCCGTACTCGACCGGATACGCAACGTTCCGCGGCACATCTTCGTCGACGAGGCGCTCGGCAGCCGCGCCTACGAGGACACCGCGTTGCCCATCGGGTTCGGGCAGACGATCTCGCAACCCTATATCGTCGCGCGCATGACCGAGGCGCTGCTGCAGGGCGGCGCGGTCCACAAGGTGCTCGAGGTGGGCACCGGCTGCGGCTATCAGACTGCCGTGCTCGCACCGCTCGTCGACCGCATCTACACCATCGAGCGCATCGAGCCGCTGCTCGATCGCGCCAAGGAGCGGCTGAAGGAGCTCGGTGTGCGCAATGTCAGATTCCGGCACGGCGACGGCAGCGCCGGCTGGAAGACGCAGGCGCCGTTCGACGGCATCCTCGTGGCCGCGGCGCCGCTGGTCGTTCCGGAGGCACTGCTCAAGCAGTTGCAGGTCGGCGGCCGGCTGCTGGTACCGGTGGGCCCCGAGGGCGAGCAGGAGCTGGTGCGTTTCACACGCCGTGAGCAGCGCATCGATCGGGAGTCACTGGGGCCCGTGGCGTTCGTGCCGCTGCTCGGCGGCATGGGCTGATGTGAGATTTGAAATTAAATTAACGTCGTAATGCGCTGAAATATATTTCTATTTTATTCCACAGTTGCTAAGCGGAGTGTGACCTGTTTAACATGTGCCCCTGTCGCAGAGCGCCGACAGGTCTTGCAGAGCATCCGGAAGAGGGCACAGGGAGGAGGGGATGCCGAAACAAAAGCAACAACAGCGACGCACAAGAAAAAAAGCAGTCCATCGTCTGCGGTCTGTCAGCTTCGGATGATGGGTCGGTTGGTTGATACCCCTCCCCCTGTGTCTTCTTCCGGCGGCTTTGCCGCCGGAAGAAATCTCTGACTCTACTCCAGGAACAGCGCCGCGACGGCGCGCCGTTCCTCCTGCACCAGGATGTTGTAAGTCCTGCAGGCCGCGCCCAGGTCCATCACTTCCAGCCCGACGCGCCGCGTGGTGAACGCCGCCCGAATGTCCGCCGGCGGGAAGCGTTGCCGCTCGCCGCTGCCGAGCAGCACGACTTCAGGCTCGAGCTCAAAAATTGCCTGCAAGTGCTCGGACCGCAGAGCATCGAATCGCTCCGGTGGCCAGGTGGTGATCAGCCGATCGGCTGACACGATGCAGCTCGAGTGCACGAGCTCTTCGCCTATCCGCAGCTCCGCCCGCGAGTAGGCGCGCACCAGGTTCACTCGCGAGCTGGTTTCCAAAGTGAACTTCATGGCGCTGTACGATAGCGCCCGTGCGCGAAGTCGTCATCGTCATTCGGGATCTCTATCTGGAGCCGGAGCCTGTCGCTGCGCCCGCGGCCGACGCGGCCTCCCCGCAGCTTGCGCTGGGAATCGAGCAGCTCGCGCGCCTCGGCGACAGGGCGACACTGCCCGCGGGCTGGCGCGCCTGGACCGCGCGCTGGCTCGGGCTCCCGCAGTACGCCGCTGCAGCGCCCGCCACTATCGCAACCGCCGTGCTCGAGGAGGCGCCGGCGGATGGCGCTGTGTGGCTGGCAACACCCTTGCATTTGATTGCCGGCATGACCAGCGTGCATTTCGACCGGCGCAGCCTGCTGCGACTGTCGGAGCTGGAGCTCGCGGAGCTCGCGGCGAGCTTCCGCGAGACCTTTCGAGGCTCGGGATTCGACCTGCGCCCGCTCGGCAGCGGCGAGCTCATGCTCACCGGGCCTCAGATGTCACCCATAGCGACCACCACCGAGCCCGCGCGACTCGTGCTCACTTCAGTGGCCGAAGCGCTGTCAATGGGCGGGGGTGCTCCGGCGCTGCGGCGGCTCGGCACGGAAATCGAAATGTGGCTGCACGGTCATCCCGTTAACGATGAGCGGGCACGGCAGGGAGCGCTAACGGTCGCAACGTTGTGGCTCTGGGGCGGCGGCGCAGCCACCGCTTTGCGCCCAACCGCGGCGCCTCCAGAGAGGGTGGCGGCGTTCGGGTCGGATCCTTATGTTCGGGGCCTCTGGCGACTCGCCGGAGGAGAAACCCGGCCGATGCCGTTAGACTGGACGACAGTGATCGCTGAGCCGCGCGCGCAGCGCGCGTTGGGCGTGGTGGAGGTTGCTGAATTGCTGCATGCCAATGCTTCCTGGCGTCTGGCGGACGTGGTGGCGGAAATCGACCGCCGGCTGATCATGCCGTCGCTCGCCGCTCTGCGCCGCGGCGAGCTCGAGCGACTGGTTTTGCTGGCGAACGATCGATGTTTGAGCCTGCGCTCGGCGGATCGTTGGCGCTGGTGGCGGCGAATGCGAGCTGTGCGCAGCGGTCTGGAGGGCTTGGCGTGAAGCTGCGCGTGGTGCGGCGGGCGGCCTGCGCGGAGGATGCCTCGATACTCACCAGCGAGGGTCTCCATCCCGTGCTGCGCCGCATCTATCTTGGCCGCGGCGTGCGCACGTCCGATGACCTGGACCTCTCACTGGAGCGTCTGGTGCCGGTGAGCACGCTGGAAAGCATCACCGCCGCGGTCGACCTGCTGCTCGAGCATCGGACCGGAGGCCGGGTGCTGGTGATCGGCGATTTCGATGCCGATGGCGCCACCAGCACCGCGCTCGTCGTCAGGTCGCTGCGGGCGTGGGGCTTCGCCGCGGTCGACTTCCTCGTTCCCAACAGATTCGAGTTCGGCTACGGCCTCACGCCGGAAATCGTGAAACTGGCATCGCGACGCTCGCCGTCCCTCATCATAACGGTGGATAACGGGATTTCGAGCGCCGCCGGAGTGGCGGCGGCGCGCTCGCGCGGCATCGCCGTGCTGATCACGGATCATCACCTGCCCGGTGCCGATCTTCCGACCGCCAATGTCATCGTCAATCCCAATCTGACAGGCAGTGTTTTCAAGAGTCGCACGCTGGCGGGCGTTGGGGTGGCCTTCTACGTGATGGCGGCCCTCAAGCGGCGGCTCGACCAGGAGCGGCTGACGCCGACCGGGGCGCCCGGCGTCGCGGAATTCCTCGACCTCGTGGCCCTGGGCACGGTCGCTGATCTCGTGCCACTCGATACCAACAACCGGGTGCTGGTCGCGCAGGGGTTGAAGCGTATCCGCGCCGGTCGCTGCGCCGCAGGGATCCGCGCACTGCTCGACATCGCGGGACGACCGCTCGAGCGCCTCATCGCCGCCGATCTCGCGTTCGGCGTCGCGCCACGACTCAATGCGGCCGGACGTCTCGATGACATGACAGTGGGAATCCAGTGCCTGCTCGCCGATGACATCGGGGCGGCGGCCGCGCTTGCCGCGCGTCTCGATGAGCTCAATCACGAACGCCGGGCGATCGAGGCGCGCATGCAGACGGAAGCCCTTGCGGCGGTGCGGCGGCTGCGCGATCCAGGCCCGCACGCGCTGCAGCGCAGCGGCGTCTGCCTTTTCGATGAGAGCTGGCACCAGGGCGTCGTCGGACTGGTGGCGAGTCGCGTCAAGGACCGCATCCGCCGGCCAGTCATCGCTTTTGCGGTGGCGGGCGACGGACAGTTACGCGGCTCGGCGCGGTCCATGCCGGGCATTCACATCCGTGATGTGCTCGCGAATCTCGACGCCCGTCATCCGCAGCTCCTCGGCAAGTTCGGCGGCCACGCCATGGCGGCTGGCCTGTCCCTCGAGCGCTCGCGGCTCGATTTCTTTGCGCGCGCGTTCGACGAGGAGGTCGCCGCCTGGGCGGCGCAGTGCGGACCGAGCGATGCTATCGAGACCGACGGCGAGCTGATGGTGGAGGAAATCGCGCTCGAGACCGCGCACGCGTTACGCGCCGGGGGCCCCTGGGGCCAGGCTTTCCCCGAGCCCTGCTTCGACGGCGTGTTCGCGATCCGCAGCGCCCGCGTCGTCGGTGATCGGCACCTCAAGATGTGGCTGGAGTTCCCGCGCAGCGGGCGCTCCTTCGATGCGATCGCCTTCAATCACATCGACCAGGAAGCGACGGTCGCGCTTCCCGAGGGCTCGGTGCAACTGGTCTACCGGCTGGACGTCAACGAATTTCAGGGCGAGCGGCGGCTGCAGCTCCTGGTGGACCACGTGCTGCCGGGCCCGTAGTGTCCTCGGCGTCGACCCCGGATTTTGCGATGGCAGTGCGCGCCGGCACGCCGGGCCTGGGGTTGGACCTGGATCTCGGCCTGTCGCCATCCTTCGGCATACGCGTGGGATTCAGCGGTTTCAATCTGCAGTGGTACCCGGTGGTGAGCCTCGGAATCGGACTGCGCTTCTGATAGCATGCCGGGCTTCCTACGGTCCCGCTTCAAACCTTCCCGGCAGCGCATATGGAAGTCAATCAGCTCAAGCGACAGCTCAAAGACCTAGGCGAGCGCACAGCCTCGCTACGGGGGTTTCTTTGAGTACGACCGCAAGAAAGAACGCCTCGAGGAAGTAGGCCGGGAGCTCGAGGACCCCGGCGTCTGGTCGCAGCCGGAGCGCGCGCAGGAGCTCGGTAAGGAGCGCGCCCGCCTCAGCGCGGACGTCACCGAGATCGATCGCACCGCCGACGGCATCTCTGATGCGGCGGAACTTCTGGAGCTGGCCGAGGGGGAGGGTGATGAGGCCACCGCCCGGGACATTGAACGGGATGCCGTACGTCTCGAGGGAGAGGTGCGCCGTCTCGAGCTCAAGCGCATGTTCCGCGGTGAGATGGACTCGCACAGCGCCTTTCTCGATATTCAGGCGGGTGCCGGCGGTACCGAGGCGCAAGACTGGGCGCAGATGCTGTTGCGGATGTACCTGCGCTGGGGCGCGGCGCGCGGGTTCGCCTGCGAAGTGATCGACTCCAATCCCGGCGAGGTGGCGGGCATGAAGAGCGCTACGGTCGAGTTCAAAGGCGATTACGCCTACGGCTGGCTGCGGACCGAGACCGGCGTCCACCGCCTGGTGCGCAAGTCGCCTTTCGACTCCGGCAACCGGCGCCATACCTCGTTCGCGTCCGTCTTCGTCTCGCCGGAGATCGACGATGACATCGAGATCGACATCAACCCCGCGGACCTCAAGACCGACGTCTACCGCTCCTCGGGTGCCGGCGGCCAGCACGTCAACAAGACCGAATCCGCCGTGCGCATCACTCACGTGCCCACCGGGATCGTGGTCGCGTGCCAGAATGAGCGCAGTCAGCACAAGAACCGCTCGACGGCCATGAAGATGCTGAAGGCAAAGCTATACGAGCTCGAAGTGAACAAGCGCAACGCCGCCGCCCGGGTGCTCGAGGACTCGAAATCGGATGTGAGCTGGGGCAACCAGATCCGCTCGTACGTTCTCGACCAGTCCCGCATCAAGGACCTGCGGACCGGGGTCGAGGTCGGCAATACCACGGCGGTGCTCGACGGCGACCTCGATCAATTTTTGGAAGCCTCGCTCAAGGCGGGCGTGTAACGGCATGACAGACAAACAACGAGACGGCGGCTCCGGTGACGGCGGCAATGTTGCCGACGAGAACAAGCTGATCGCGGAGCGCCGCAGCAAGCTCGCGGGCCTGCGTGCGCGCGGGCCCGCCTTCCCCAATGATTTCAGGCGCACCGCGCTGGCGGGGGAGCTGCACAACGCCTTTGGCGAGCGCGATCGCGAATGGCTCGAGGCCAACCCGACGCGAGTCGGCGTCGGCGGCCGCATGATGCTCAAGCGCGGCCAGGGCAAGATAAGCTTCGCCAACATCGCCGACCGTACCGGACAGATCCAGTTGTTCCTGCAGAAGGATGCCGTCGGTGAGGAGGCTTACGCGGACTTCAAGACCTGGGATGTCGGCGATATCGTCGCGGCAACGGGGCTTCTCTTCCGGACGAATGCCGGGGAGCTCTCAGTACGGGTCGAGAGCCTGCGCATGCTCGTCAAGTCGTTGCGGCCGTTACCTGACAAGTGGCATGGGCTTGCCGATGTCGAGACCCGCTATCGCCGGCGCTATGTCGATCTGATCGTCAATGAGACCAGCCGCAACGTCTTTCGCACGCGGGCGCGGATAGTCAGGTACCTGCGTGACTTCCTCGACTCCCTCGACTTTCTCGAAGTCGAGACTCCGATGATGCAGCCGATCCCCGGCGGGGCGGTCGCGCGTCCGTTCGTGACGCATCACAATGCGCTCGACCTCGACATGTATCTGCGTATTGCGCCGGAGCTTTATCTCAAGCGCCTCGTGGCCGGCGGGTACGAGCGCGTTTATGAGATCAACCGCAGCTTCCGCAACGAAGGACTCTCGACCCAGCACAACCCGGAATTCACGATGCTGGAGCTTTACCTCGCGTACGCCGATTACCGCGATCTCATGGATTGGATCGAGAAGGCACTCCGCGGGCTCGCCGACACGATTCACGGCTCGCAGCGGTTGACCTATCAGGGGCGCGAGTACGATCTTTCCAAGCCCTTCCGCCGGGTCACGGTGGAACAGGCGATTCTCGAGAACAATCCCGATTTCGACCCGATGTCGCTGCGCGATGCGACCTACCTGCGCAAGTTCTGCGAGCGGCTCGGCATTCCCGTGCAGCCGCACGATGGCCCCGGGAAGCTGCAGATCGAGATCTTCGAGAAGACCGCCGAGCACACCCTGGTCGAGCCGACGTTCGTGCATGCGTATCCGGCGGAAGTCTCGCCGCTTTCCCGCGCCAATGACGCGGATCCGTTCCTCACCGATCGGTTCGAGTTCTTCCTCGCCGGACGCGAGCTTGCCAACGGCTTCTCCGAGCTCAACGATCCGGAGGACCAGGCGGCGCGCTTCCACGCGCAGGTCGCGCGCAAGGACCGGGGCGATGAGGAGGCGATGTTCTACGATGCCGATTATGTGCGCGCGCTCGAGTACGGCATGCCACCCACCGCCGGCCTTGGCGTCGGGATCGACCGGCTGGTGATGTTCCTCACCGATTCGCCTTCCATTCGCGATGTGATTCTCTTTCCGCACCTGCGGCCGGAATGAAATCAGACGCTCCGATCGGCGTCTTCGATTCCGGAGTCGGCGGTCTCACGGTGCTCAAGGCACTCGTGACCCAACTGCCACGCGAGCGGTTCGTCTACCTGGGCGACACGGCTCGCCTACCCTATGGCACCAAGAGCCCCGAAACGGTGGCGCGCTACGCGCTGCAAGCGGCGGAGGCGCTCGCTGGGTACGGGGTGAAGTGCCTGGTTATCGCCTGTAACACGGCTTCCGCCGTGGGACTCGTTGCCGTCAGCGAGCTCATCCGCGATGTGCCGGTCATCGGGGTGATCGAGCCTGGCGCGGAGGCGGCGTGCGTGGCCTCCCGCTCCGGTCATGTCGCGGTCATCGCCACCGAGGGCACGGTGCGCGGCGGCGCCTACCAGGATGCGATCGTTAGGCGCCGGAGCGACGCGCGCGTGAGCGCGGTGCCGGCGCAGTTGTTCGTGGCGCTGGCCGAGGAGGGGCTTTGCCGCGGGCCGATTGCCGAGAGTGTGGCGCGCCACTACCTCGAGCCGCTTTTCAACGGTCCCACGGGCGCATCCCGTCCCGATACGCTCGTGTTGGGATGTACACACTTTCCCATGCTCGCGGACGTCATCCGTGCCGTCGCCGGTCCCGAGGTCGACATCGTCGACTCGGCGGAGACGACGGCGCGCTACGTGCGACAGACGCTCGAGGCAGAGAGTCTCGCGTCTCGGGCGGGGGAGGGGAGCCTGCGCCTGCTTGCCACGGATGCCGCCGACCGGTTTGCGAGAATCGGCGGCCGCTTTCTCGAGCGGCCCATCCGGCCGCACGAGGTAGAGCTCATAGATTTGTAGAGGCACACCCGTGTGCCCGAGGCCTGTCGCTCAATCAGGAAGCGCGTACGGCAGCTCGAGCCGGTCGACGTCGTGCGGCAACTCTTCCGTGTGGCTGGCGGGAAGCTCTTGGGCGCCGGCCCGCCGCGGTCCCGCCGGTGCGGTCGCGAAAGGCGCCCAGAATGCCCCGGTCGCGGAGAGGTCCGAGGACACGGCGCCATGCAAAGCCGCGCCGGTGGCGGGTGCGCCCACGTTGGAGCGGGTGAGGGCCGCGGCCCCGGGATGGGATGGCCGCACGCCGAGAGGAGCCGTGACACGTTCCAACATCGCGTCGGGCTGTCCGGCCGTGGATAGCTCCGGCCCGTTCGTCGGCAGCGGCGCAACGGCCAGGAACTCGCAGCGACCATCCTCGAGCCGCACGGCCTCGACGACCGTGAATGGACGTCCGTCCGCCAGCTCCCCGTTGTCGCCGGGCTTGAGGTCGCGCGGTCCGCGCGAGCGGAACCGCTGCAGCCGGCGCTTGATGCGGCCGCGGTAATGGGCGCGCGCGATGATTTCCTGTCCTGTGTAGCAGCCTTTATCGAAGGCGATCGCGCCGAGGACATCGAGATTCAACATCTGCGCCACGAATTCCTCGGAGGTCGCACCGTAGACCTGGGGGAGGCCTGACATGATGTCGAGCTGTCGCCAGACTTCGCGCTGGACCGGCACGCTGTGCGGCAAGGGATCGCCCTGCGGCGCGGCCGCGCTGCTCGTGGCCGCAGGCGCGGCCGGCGCAATCAACAGCCATCGAGGCGGTTGCTCGCCCACGCAAATCACCGTGCGCTCGGCGAGACGGCGCTGCTCCCCGGTGACGGCCGGAAAACCGGCCGGCTCGGTATGACCCAAGCCGCAGCCGACGAGCCCCGTGATGCGCCAGCCTGGCGACTCGTCGGTTACCTTGACTTTGGCGCGCAGCAGATACTTCGACAGCCGGCCGGCCACGGACGCAGCCAACTCGTGCGGCAGCAGCGCGAGGAAGTCGTTCGGCTCGAGCTGAACGATGCGCAGCAATGCAATGGTGCGGCCCTGCGGGTTGTGAAAGCCCGCGAGGATCGAGCGCTCTGCGCTCACGCGGCCGAGGTCGTTCGACAGTTGTCCTTGCAGGAAGCGCGACGCATCGCTGCCGACGATGCGCACGACACCGAGATCGTCGAGCCCGGTCGTCTCCAGATGGCCGCCGTTCATATGACTATTATGCTCCTTGCAGCCGCGATTTCACGGCAGGTTCATGGCCGTGGAGGCTGAATTCTGGCACACTTGCCGGGTATGCAGATGAGTCCAGAGAAGAACTCCGCGACGCCGATTTCCGTTCCGTCTTCCGAGCGCCATTCTGGCGCAAATCCCGGCGCAGTTGCCGACGACGCGGCTCCGGCCACGCGCCAGCGTGAAATCGGCGGACCTTCGGGTCCCGAGCCCACGCGCTTCGGCGACTGGGAGCGCAACGGACGTTGCATCGACTTCTAGTCCGCGAAGCCGCCGCCTATGACCGAACGACCGCTGTCTCCGCACCTGTCCGTGTACAGGATGTCGCGGTACACCCTGCTCAGTTCCATTGTGAACCGCGCTACCGGGCTCGTGCTCTCGGTGGGGCTCATCCTGCTCGTCTACTGGCTGGCCGCCATCGCGAGCGGTCCGATCGCCTACCGTGAGGCGCGCACCGTGCTCTCGCTCGACGTGCTCAAAGTCGTCTACCTCATTCTGCTCGCGACTTTCTCCTATCATCTCTGCGCCGGCATCCGCCATCTCATCTGGGATACGGGACATGGCCTCGAGCGCGCGCAGTCGCAGCGCAGCGCCATGCTCGTAGCGATAGGCAGCATCCTGCTCTTCGTGGCGCTGGCCTGGTGGGCGCTGCATGCGGGAGCGCGCGCGCCATGACCCTGCGCAGCCCGCTCGCCACCGTTCTCGGCCGGGGCTCGGCCAAAGAGGGCGTGCACCACTGGTGGGGGCAGCGTCTCACCTCGGTGGCGCTGGTGCCGCTCACCGTCTGGTTCGTCGTCTCCCTGCTGTCTCTGCCGGCCTTCGATCACGCCACCGTGAGCGCCTGGATCGGGCAACTCTGGACCGCCGTGTTCCTCATTCTCCTCGTGCTCACGGGCGCCTGGCATTCACAGCTCGGCGTGCGGGTAGTGGTGGAGGATTACGTGCACGGCAATGGCGCCAAGGCGCTCACGCTGGCGCTGGTCACCTTCTTTCACGTGGTGGTCGCGGTGGCCGGCGTGCTCGCGATCCTCAAGGTGGCGCTGGGAGGCGCATGAGCGGATACGAGTTCATCGATCACACCTATGATGTCATCGTGGTCGGCGCGGGCGGCTCAGGCCTGCGCGCCACCCTCGGTCTGGCGGAGGCTGGACTTTCCACCGCCTGCATCACCAAGCTCTTTCCGACACGAAGTCATACGGTCGCCGCGCAGGGCGGCATCAGCGCCGCGCTGGGCAACATGGGCAAGGACGACTGGCGCTGGCACATGTACGACACGGTCAAGGGCTCCGACTGGCTGGGTGATCAGGATGCGATCGAGCTCATGTGCAAGGAAGCTCCCGCGGCGGTGATCGAGCTCGAGCATTACGGCGTGCCGTTCTCCCGCACGGAGGAAGGGCGCATCTACCAGCGGCCCTTCGGCGGCATGACCACTGAATACGGCAAGGGCATCGCGCAGCGTACCTGCGCCGCGGCCGACCGCACCGGCCATGCGATGCTGCACACCCTCTACCAGCAGTCGATTCGGCGCGCGGCGACCTTCTTCGTCGAGTACTTCGCCATCGATCTCATGATGGAGGACGGCGCCTGTCGCGGCGTCATTGCCCTCGACATGACCGAGGGGAAGCTGCATCGCTTCCGTGCTCACATGACGATTCTCGCGACGGGCGGCTACGGGCGCGCGTACTTCTCGTGCACCTCCGCGCATTCCTGCACCGGCGACGGCAATGCCATGGTGCTGCGCGCCGGGCTGGCGCTGCAGGACATGGAATTCGTGCAATTCCACCCGACCGGCATCTACGGCGCCGGCTGCCTCATCACCGAGGGCGCGCGCGGCGAGGGCGGCTATCTCACCAACTCCAAGGGCGAGCGCTTCATGGAGCGTTATGCCCCGAACGCCAAGGACCTGGCGTCGCGTGATGTGGTGAGTCGCGCCATGACGATCGAGATCCGCGAGGGCCGTGGCGTCGGTCCCGAGCGCGATCACATTCACCTGCATCTCGAGCACCTGGGGCCCGAGGTGATCCACGAGCGACTGCCCGGCATCGCGGAGACCGCTCGCATCTTCGCCGGGGTCGATGTCACCAAGCAGCCGATTCCGGTGCAGCCCACGGTCCACTACAACATGGGCGGCGTGCCCTGTAATTTCCACGGCGAAGTCGTGCGGCCGAAGGCGGGCGATCCTGACTCGGTCGTTCCGGGGCTGATGGCGGCCGGCGAGGCGGCCTGCGTCTCCGTCCATGGCGCGAACCGCTTGGGCTCGAACTCACTCCTCGACCTCGTGGTCTTCGGCCGCCAGGCCGCGCGCCGTTGCGCGGAGCTGATCCGGCCGGGGACGCGGCATGCCCCGCTGCCGGCGGATGTCGCGGAGCCCGCTGTCTCCCGTCTCGATCGGCTGCGCAATGCCAACGGCTCGCGCCCCACGGCCGCGATCCGTCTCGAGATGCAGAAGATCATGCAGATGGATGCGGCGGTGTTCCGCACCGGCGAGTCACTGGAGGAGGGCGCCCGCAAGCTTGCGCAGACCTTCGAGTCCTTCGCCGACGTCAGGATCACAGATCGCTCGCTGGTCTGGAATACCGACCTCGTCGAGACCCTGGAGCTCGAGAATCTGCTCCTGCAGGCGACGGCGACCATTCACTCCGCCGCCAACCGCACCGAGAGCCGCGGCGCCCATGCCCGCGAGGACTTCCCGCAGCGCGACGACCAGCGCTGGCTCAAGCATTCCCTGGTCTGGGTCGAGGGACCCGGACGCGCGCGCTTCGACTATCGGCCGGTGCATCTCAACACCCTGACCGACGAGGTTGAGACGATCCCGCCGAAGGCGCGCACCTACTGACGCTCAAGGTTTCCCGATGGCCCAGTTTCGACTTCCCGCCAACTCCCGCATCCGCAAGGGCAACGTGCATCGCGCCCCGGCCGGCGCGCGCCAGGTGCGCAACTTTCGCATCTACCGCTTCGACCCGACCTCGGGCGAGACCCCGAGAGTCGATACCTTCGAGCTCGAGCTGACGGGCTGCGGGCCGATGGTGCTCGACGCCCTGATCCAGATCAAAGCCGGCATCGACTCCTCGCTCACCTTCCGCCGCTCCTGCCGCGAGGGCATCTGCGGCTCCTGCGCCATGAACATCGATGGGATGAATCGCCTGGCGTGCACCACCGCGATGGAGGATCTCGGCGGCGGCGACATCCGCATCTACCCGCTGCCGCACATGCCGGTGGTGAAGGACCTGGTCCCGGATCTCACGAACTTCTACGCGCAGTACGCTGCGGTGAAGCCGTGGCTCGTCGCCGAGACCCCGCCACCGCCTGATCGCGAGCGGCTGCAGTCGAAGGCGGAGCAGGAGAAAATCGACCGGCCCGCCGCCTGCATCCTGTGCGCTTGCTGCTCGACGTCCTGCCCGAGCTACTGGTGGAACAGCGATCGGTTCCTCGGGCCCGCGGCGCTGCTCGCCGCCTACCGTTGGATCATCGACAGCCGCGACGAGGCGACCGGCGAGCGGCTGGATGAGCTGCAAGATCCCTTCCGGCTCTATCGCTGCCACACCATCATGAATTGCACGGATGTGTGCCCGAAGGACTTGAATCCAGCCAAGGCCATCGCCGAGATCAAGCGCATGCTGGTCGAGCGGACATAATGGACCCTGAGGCTCGAGCGCTCCTCTGGCGCTGCCGGCGGGGCATGAAGGAGCTCGATGTGCTGCTGGAACGCTACGCGGCTGCGGCCCTGCCGCAGGCCGGCGCTGCCGAGCGTCGGCTGCTCGCCCGGCTCCTGGACTACCCCGACCCGGAGCTGGCCGGATATTTCCTGGGCGGGGAGCCCCCGCCGGAGCCCGAAATGGCGGCGCTCGTGACGCGCATCGCGACTTCGTGCATGATCCAAAGCCCTTGAGAGACCGTGGCCGGGTCCCCTTTCGACAAGGATACGGGTACGGCTACGGAAGAGGCGGAAGAGTCCCTGAACTTTCAAATTGTTTCAGGGTCTATCCAGGTCGCGGCGCTGCGGCCTTACCCCTGCGAGGAGAAGGCGCGTATGAGCGCCGACGTAAGTGATCTCAGCCTGGTACGCCGCGTGCAGCGCGGCGACAAGGGGGCATTCGATGCGCTGGTCCTCAAGTACCAGCACAAACTCGTCAAGCTGGTCATGCGTTATGTTCGCAACCCGGCCGAGGCCGAGGACATCGCCCAGGAGGCCTTCATCAAGGCCTATCGGGCCCTGCCGCAATTCCGCGGCGATAGCGCCTTTTACACCTGGCTCTATCGGATCGCCATCAATACAGCCAAGAACGCCGTGGTCTCCCGCGACCGCAACCCGGTGGAATACGATCTCGACCGCGGCAACACCGATGAGTCCTACGATATGCAAGGCAGAATGAAGGATTCCGAGACCCCGGAGGGGCTGGTGCTGACGGACGAGATCCGCTCCACCGTCAATGCCGCAATCGCCGCGCTACCCGACGATCTGCGTACGGCCATCGTGCTGCGCGAGCTCGAGGGCCTCTCCTACGAGGAGATCGCCGCGGCCATGGCATGTCCGGTGGGCACGGTGCGCTCGCGCATCTTTCGGGCGCGCGAGGCAATCGACCAGCGCCTGCGCGAAGTCTTCGAAGGCGGCCTCGGCCGCGCCGAGGAGTTGGGATGAACGAGGAGCTCGACAGCCAGCTTTCCGCGATGTTCGACAACGAGCTGCCGGCGGCCGAGTGCGAGCTGATGGCGCGGCGGCTATCCCGCGACGCGGACCTCAAGGCCCGCTGGGGCCGGTACGCCGTCATGGGCGCGGTCATCCGCGCGGAGCGGGGCGTCACTCTCGATGGCACCGTGGCCGGGCGCGTGAGCGCGGCCCTCTCGAGCGAGCCCTTGCTGACGGGCGACGACGCGGCTCCATCGGGCGGCCGGGTCCCATACCGCTGGTGGCAGTCGTTGGCGGGCGCCGGGGTCGCGGCCGGCGTGGCGGCGGTTTCTATTTTCTGGTTGCGCTCCCACGCTCTGCCCGTCCACTCTCACCTGGTAGTGGCTACGGTCGCCGCCAACTCGAGTCTCGTGGCGCCCGCGGCGCAGCCGGTCCTGCAGAGCGCGAGCGTCGCCAATGACAGCTTCGTCGTGCCGCCGGTGCCGCAACAGGGCACGATGGTCGTCCCTGCCACGGAGCTCGCCGATTACGTGGTGGCCCACAGCGCCTTCTCCTGGCCCGTCAGCCGCGGCAATCTTCTCTCGGCACTGATGGTGAGCGAGCCGGGAACCTCCAGCATGCCAGCGGGGTCGGATCAGCCAGCTCCAGGCGTGCATGGCAATGCGGTCCAGAATCCGAAATAGCGAGCGTCTCGGCTGGCTGGCGCTCGCCCTGACCCTCGCCGGCGTGGCGTACGCCGACGAGCCGGCCAAGTGGCTCGAGCGCATGAACCACGCGCTCACCACACTCAACTACGATGGCACTTTCGCCCACTGGGAGGGCGGCAGGGTGGAGATGCTGAGCATCATTCACCGCGTCGAGGACGGCACCGTCGCCGAGCGCCTCGTGTCCCTCGACGGCTCCGGCCGGGAGTTCATCCGCACCGGCTCCAGCCTCACCTGTTATCTTCCCGACAGGCATGTCGTGCTGGTCGAGCGCACGCCGGCCAAGATCTCGCTCCTCAGCGGCTTTCCCGCCGTCAATGACCAGACCGCGCGCTTCTATGACATCAAGGAAGTCGCCCGCGTGCGCTTCAATCGGCGCAGTACCCATCTCATCACCGTGATGCCGCGAGACCAGTACCGCTACGGGTACCGCCTGTGGATCGACGATTCGACCGCGATGCCGTTGAAAACGCAGCTCTGTGACGCCCATGGAAACGTCATCGAGCAGCTCGTATTCGCGAATCTGCGGATCCGCTCGCACATCCCTGATTCGGCTTTCCGTCCCAGCATCTCGACCACGGGCTTCCGGTGGCTGCGCACCGACCCGCCGCCACTGAAGGAGACGGCGAGTCGGAATGCCACGGTCTGGAATGCGGACCGCCTGCCGCCCGGGTTTCACATGACCGTGCGCGCCGCGCAGATCATGCCCGGCCCGCCGGGCGCGGTGGATCACCTCGTTTTCACCGACGGCGTGGCCTCGGTGTCAGTATTCGTCCAGACGACACAGATCGAGGTCACCCCGGGCCAGGGACCGGTCGTGGAGTCGGCGCGTGTCGGCTCGTCGTATGCCTTCTCCACGGTGGTGGATGGCCACAAGGTGACTGCAGTGGGCGAAGTGCCGGCGCAGACGGTGCGGTTCATCGCGGACTCGGTGAAGGCGGAGAAGACATCCGAGTCCACACCGGCGCCGGTTGCCATCGAGCCGCCCCTGCGGGGAGGCCCGTTCTCGCATTCACCCCCGCCCTGAAAGGCGAGTCGTTCTCACGGTAGTCCATCGGCGTGACTGCCATCTGTGTGAGCAGATGGTTGCGGAGCTGCGGGCGCTCGGCACGACCCTGCCGCTGCCGCCGGTCGAAGTGGTGGACGTGGACGCGGACCCGGTCCTCAAGCGCCGCCACGGCCTCGATGTTCCGGTACTCCTCCTCGACGGAACGGTGGTCTGCCGCCACCGGCTCGATGCCGGGGAACTGAAGCGCCTGCTGCGCAAGGGCTGACTGCTATAATCGCGGCGGCCGCTGATTACCTGGCGCGGCAGTAACGCGACAGATCCCGATTCATGCGGCTGATACGTAATTTCTCCATTATTGCCCACGTCGATCACGGCAAATCGACCCTTGCCGACCGCTTCATTCAGCTTTGTGGCGGTCTCCAGGATCGCGAGATGCAGGCGCAGGTGCTCGACTCGATGGACCTCGAGCGCGAGCGCGGCATCACCATCAAGGCTCAGAGCGTCACGCTCTACTACCAGGCCCACGACGGCGAGCGCTATCAGCTCAACATGATCGACACGCCGGGCCACGTCGACTTCTCGTACGAGGTGTCGCGCTCGCTCGCGGCCTGCGACGGCGCGCTCCTCGTGGTCGACGCCTCGCAGGGCGTGGAGGCGCAAAGCGTCGCCAACTGCTATACGGCGATCGAGCAGGGGATCGAGGTCCTGCCGGTCATCAACAAGATCGACCTGCCTTCGGCCGATCCTGAGCGGGTGGTGCGCGAGATCGAGGAGATCATCGGCATCCCGGCCGACGGCGCCGTGCGGGTGAGCGCCAAGACCGGTGAGGGCGTGCCGGAGCTGCTCGAGACGCTCATCCGGCGCATCCCGGCACCGAAGGGCGATGGCGAGGCGCCGCTGCAGGCGCTCATCATCGACTCCTGGTTCGACAACTACGTTGGCGTCGTCTCTCTCGTTCGGGTGGTCAACGGCAGCGTCAAGACCGGTGAGAAGATCCGCGTCGTCTCGACCGGCCGCAGTCACACCGTCGACCGCCTCGGCCGTTTCACGCCGAAGCCCATCGTGGAGAGGATGCTGTCGCCCGGCGATGTCGGCTTCATCGTCGCCGGCATCAAGGAGATCGACGGCGCACCCGTGGGCGACACCATCACCCTCGAGAGCCGACCGGCGGCGGCGCCGCTCCCGGGCTTCCGGCAGATCAAGCCGCGCGTGTTCGCGGGACTCTTTCCCGTCGACTCGGAGGATTACGAGAGCTTTCGCGATGCGCTCGCGAAGTTGAAGCTCAACGACTCGGCGCTCCATTACGAGCCGGAGGTGTCCAGCGCGCTCGGGTTCGGCTTTCGCTGCGGGTTTCTCGGCCTCCTCCACATGGACATCGTGCAGGAGCGCCTGGAGCGGGAATACGAGCTCAATCTCGTGACCAGCGCGCCGACGGTGGTGTATGAAGTCGCGCGCACCAACGGCGTGGCGGAATACGTCGACAATCCGGCGAAACTTCCACCCTCCAACGAGATCGAGGAGATCCGCGAGCCCATCATCGTCGCGAACATCCTCGTGCCGCCCGATCACGTCGGGGCGGTGTTGAAGCTCTGCAACGACAAGCGCGGCACGCAGAAAAAAATGCTGTACCTGGGCAGCCAGGTGTCGCTGCAGTATGAGCTGCCGCTGGCGGAGGTGGTGCTCGATTTCTTCGACCGCTTGAAATCGGTGAGCCGCGGCTACGCCTCCTTCGACTACGAGTTCTCGCACTTCGAGGCGGCGCCGCTCGTGAAGCTCGACATCCTCATCAACGCCGAGCGGGTCGACGCGCTTTCGATCATCGTGCACCGGGAGAACGCGTATCAACGGGGGCGCGAGCTGGTCGACAAGATGCACGAGCTCATCCCGCGGCAGATGTTCGAGGTCGCCGTGCAGGCGGCGATCGGCAGCGCGATCATCTCCCGCGCCACGGTGAAGGCGCTGCGCAAGAACGTGCTGGCCAAATGCTACGGCGGCGATGTCAGCCGCAAGCGCAAACTCCTAGACAAGCAGAAAGAAGGCAAGAAGCGTATGAAACAGTTGGGCCGGGTCGAGATTCCGCAGGAGGCGTTCCTCGCCGTCCTGAAGATCGGCCGCGAGTAGGTGCCGGCGCGATGCCTCCCATCCTCATGCAGCTGATCCTGATCCTCGCCTGGCTCGCGTTGCCGGTCGGACTCGTCTGCATTCTCGATGACTGGTTTCTGCGGCCGAAGCGGCAGATCGCCGCGTCGCCGCAGCCCGTGGCCGATTCCTCGATGATGTCGCTCGCCTACCTGGTACTGCCGATCCTGATTGGCGCGGTGGTGGTCCGACTCCTGGTCGCCGAGCAGCTCGATTTCAGCGCCGTGCTGGTGGCGATAGCCGCGGTGACCGGGCTCATCTGGGGCCTGGATACCTGGCTGCTGCGCCGCTGGCGAGTGGCCGCGGCCAAGGCGGCGGGCAAGGATCCGGCGTCCATCCCGGAGCCCGGTACCGTCGATTACGCGCGCAGCTTCTTCCCCGTGGCAGTGGCGGTGCTGCTGCTGCGAGCCTTCGTGTTCGAGCCGTTCCGCATCCCCTCCGATTCCATGATGCCGACGCTGCTCGACGGGGATTTCATCCTGGTCGATAAATTCTCCTACGGCCTGCGACTCCCGGTCACCAACACCAAGGTCCTGGACACGGGTAGCCCGAAGCACGGCGATGTGGTGGTTTTTCGCTATCCTCTCGACCCATCTGAGAACTACATCAAGCGCGCGGTCGGCCTCCCGGGTGATCATGTGACAGTGCGCGACGACCGACTCACCATCAATGACGAGGTGATACCGTTCAACGTCACGAGCAATTACAGCGACGGCTGCTACATCAACATGCAGCTCGCCGTCGAGCACTTGGGCGCCCATACGCATCAGGTGCTGCTCTGCCCCGTGCCGCTCGAGCTCACCCCCTATTCATTGCCGGGGTGCCCGCGCAGCGATGCGCGCGGCTACGTCTGCGGCGGTACGGCCCCGCCTGGCGCGCAGGCGCTCTACGAGCCGGAAGTCGTGACCAAAGTGGTGCCGGCCGGGAATTACCTGATGATCGGCGACAATCGCGACAACAGTGACGACGGGCGAGTGTGGGGCTTCACGCCCGACGCGAATCTGGTCGGCAAGGCGACCTACATATGGTTCAATTGGGACCCGGAGCACTCCGGCGGCCCGATTTGGAGCCGGATCGGCAAGAAAATCGAGTAATAGCGGGGGTTCGGCAATGCTTGCGCGTCAACGTGGCGTCACGGCGATCGGGTGGGTGATATTGCTCGTCCCGTTCGCAATCATCATTTATGCCGGCATCCGCCTGACGCCGGTCTACCTGAACTACATGGCCGTCGTGCGCTCGCTCAACGAGACCACGACCGAGTATGCGAGCGGTGGCGCGACACCGGACGCCATTCGCTCGTCCCTGCAGAAGCGTTTCGACGTCGAGGGCATCGACTATCCGGCGACCAAGGACATCAACATCACCCGCAACGGCCGGGGCTGGACGGTCGAGGCTGCCTATTACGACCAGGCGCCGCTCTTTGCCCACATCACTCTCCAGGTCCAGTTCGACAAGACCGTCCAACTGACCGGCGGTGGTTAGCGGGTCCGACTGGCCGCTCGGCTGGATACGGGCCGCGCTCGGCTACGAGCCCCGCGACGCCGCTCTGTTTCGCGCCGCCTTCACCCATCGCAGCGCCCCGGGCCCCAACAACGAGCGGCTGGAGTTTCTCGGCGATGCGGTGCTCAACCTCGTGGTGGCGCATCACCTCTATGCGGCGTTCCCCGCGGCCACTGAGGGGGATTTGAGCCGCCTGCGGTCACGGATCGTGAGCGGCGAGCCGCTGGCGGAGGTGGCCGCATCGCTCAAGCTGGGTGAAGCCTTGCAGCTCGGCTCGGGTGAGCGCAAAACGGGCGGCTTTCGCCGCCAATCCATTCTCGCGGACGCGTTCGAGGCGGTGTGCGGGGCACTGTACCTCGACGGCGGATTGGCGGCGGCCGAGGCGGTCATCGCCCGACTGTTCGAGCCGCGGATTGCGGCCCTACCAGCTCCGCATGAGCTCAAGGATGCCAAGACGCGCCTGCAGGAATGCCTGCAGTCCCGGGGGCTCCCACCGCCGGGGTACCGGGTGGAGCGCGTCGAGGGGGAGCCCCATGCGCAGACCTTCCATGTGACCTGCGAGGTCCCGGCCTTGCGGCTCTCGGCGGCGGGCCGCGGCTCGAGCCGCCGGCGTGCCGAGCAGGAGGCCGCCGAGCGCATACTGTCGGCCATGAACAAAACAGAAGACCCTTGCCGTGACTGAGCCCGCCACCGATTTTCGCTGCGGCTTCGCGGCGCTCGTGGGGCGCCCGAATGTGGGCAAGTCGACCTTGCTCAACGCGCTCGTGGGGCAGAAGCTGAGCATCGTCACGCCCCGGCCACAGACGACCCGCCATCGGATCATCGGGCTGGTTCAGCTGCCGCAAGCGCAGATTGCGTTCGTCGACACACCGGGACTTCACAGTCAGGCCAAGCGCGCGCTCAACAAAGCGATGAACCGGACGGCAACCGCGGCTCTCGACGACTCCGACCTCGTGGTGCTCGTGGTGGAGGCGCTCGTCTGGAATGCGGAGGACGAGCTGGTACTGAATCGCATCGCGCGCTCAGAGAGGCCGGTGTTGGTTGCCGTCAACAAGGTGGATCGCGCCAAGCCGCGCGAGCGACTGCTGCCTTATCTGGCGGAGCTCGATCGCCGCCACGGATTCCTGGCGCTGGTGCCGGTCTCGGCGCTCAAGCAACAGAATCTCGATGATTTGCGCGATGCGATCGTGGCCCACCTGCCGGTGTCGGCGCCGCTCTTTCCCGATGGCGAGCTCACCGACCGCGGCATCCAGTTTCGCATCGCGGAGATGATCCGCGAGAAGCTGACCCTGGAGCTCAACCAGGAGGTGCCGTACGGAATCGCGGTGGAGGTGGAGAGGCTGGTCGAGGAGGATGGGATCCTCACGGTCGATGCGGCCATCTGGGTGGATCGCGACGGCCAGAAGCCGATCGTCATCGGGGCGAAGGGGGAGCGGCTGAAGCGGGTGGGTACCTCGGCCCGGCTGGCGCTGAACGGCCTGCTCGCCCGCCGGCTGCACATCAATCTCTGGGTGAAGGTGCGGGAGAACTGGGCTGATAACGCTCGGGCGTTGCGCGAATTAGGTCTGGAGTAAAAGACTAGTGGACACGGCGCATCCCCGCCGCGTTCTGCTGGCGCCGGGGTACATCCTGCACCACCAACCTTACCGGGATACCAGCCGGATTCTCGAAGTGCTGGTGCGCGACCACGGGCGGTTGACGCTGTTTGCGCGGGGAGTGCGGGGCCCAAAGCCGCGGTTCGGCGGCGTGCTGCAGCCGTTCGATCTGCTGTTGCTGTCGTTTCACCTGGGCAGGGAAGCCGGACAGCTCACGGCGGCGGAGAGCGCGGAGGCCACGCCGCCTTTGCCCGCGGGGGGCCTGATGTCCGGGTTTTACCTCAATGAGCTGCTGCTGAAGCTCACGGCGCGTCATGACCCGGTGCCGGAGGTGTTCGAGGATTATCGGTGGGCGCTTGCGGGGCTGCGCGCGGGAGGCGTGGAAGCGGTTCTGCGAGTGTTCGAGATGAGGCTGCTGAGGGCGGTGGGCTATGGGCTGGACCTCACCTCGGAGGCGCGGACCGGGAAGGCGATCGTGGCGCAGGGGCGCTACCGGTTTCAGGCGTCCGAGGGGCTGGTCCCGGCCGGGGAACGGGATACGGACGCAGTCGCCGGCAGCTCGCTGTTCGCGCTGGCTCGCGAGGAGCTGGGCGAGAGGCGGGCGCTCGAGGATGCGCGCCGGGTGCTCAAGGCGGCCCTGGCGGCGAGGCTGGAGGGCAAGGAGCTGGCGACGCGCCGGGTGGCGCGGGCGGTGCGGTCGCGCGGGGGGTCGCGTACTTAGCTAATCTAGTGGCCCGAAGTCGATCGGAGCGCTCGTGACTCGTTCATCCATTGCTCTCGGCGTCAACATTGATCACGTGGCTACCCTGCGGCAGGCGCGGCGGGGAAAGGAGCCGGAGCCGGTGCAGGCGGCCTTGGCTGCCGAGATGGCGGGGGCGGACAGCATCACGCTGCACCTGCGGGAGGATCGTCGCCATATCCAGGACCTCGATGTGAGGACTTTCAAGGCATTGCTGCAGACACGCATGAATCTGGAGATGGCGGTCACGCAGGAGATGCTGGCGATCGCCTCGGAAGTGCGGCCGCAGGATTGTTGCTTCGTGCCGGAGAAGCGGCAGGAAGTGACCACCGAGGGCGGGCTGGACGTGAGCGGGCAGGAGGCTCGCATGAAAGAGGCGACGGCAACGCTCGTCGAGCTGGGGGTGCGGGTGTCGCTGTTCATCGATCCGGAGCCGCGACAGGTGGAGGCGTCGGCGCGAATCGGTGCCCGGGCGATCGAGTTGCATACGGGGGCCTATGCCGAAGCCACGGGAGCGGCGCAGGCGATGGAGCTCGAGCGGCTGATCAGGTGTGCGCGGCTCGGGGCGGGACTCGGACTCGAAGTACATGCCGGACACGGGTTGAACTACCACAACGTGCAGCCGGTGGCGGCGATCCGCGAGATCGTGGAGCTCAACATCGGGCACGCGATCATCTCACGTGCCGTGTTCGACGGCCTGGCGGTGGCGGTGCGTGACATGAAGGCGCTGATGACGACGGCGCGCTCATGATCTTCGGGATCGGGGTGGATGTTCTCGAGGTGAAGCGGATCGGGGAGACGCTGCAGCGATTCGGAGAGCATTTCATCGAGCGTCTGCTGATGCCGGCGGAACAGGCGCAGCTTGCCGGAACGCAACGGCGGGAGCGGTTCATTGCGATGCGTTTCGCGGCGAAGGAAGCGATCGTCAAGGCGATGGGAACGGGGTTTGCGCACGGGGTTTGGATCAGGGACGTGGGGGTGGTGCAGAATGCCTGGGGCAAGCCGGAGGTGGTGTTTTCGGAGCGAGGGGAGAGGGTGAGAAGGGGGTTGGGGGTCGGCGAGGGACACGTGACGCTGACGGATGAGGCGGGGCTGGTGGTGGCGGTGGCTGTGTTGATGAAGGCGGAGTTGCGGTGATGAATCGCCTCCTGTTTTTGCGGCTCCCGGAAAAGCCTTACGCAATCGATCCGCCTTTTGATATTGGGTGCTCATGAACTGCCTCGTGTTTGACATCGAAACCGTCCCGGACGTGGCGCTGGGGCGGCGGCTGCATGGACTCGAAGGGTTGCCGGATGCGGAGGTGGCCAAGGCGATGTTCGCGTTGCGGCGGCAGGGTTCGGGCGGGGAGTTCCTGCCGCTGGAGCAGCACCGGGTGGTCGCGATTTCCTGTGTGCTGCGCGCTGGGGAGGGGCTGAAGGTCTGGAGCCTGGGGGATGTGAGCTCCTCGGAGGCAGAGCTCATCGAGCGCTTCTTCGACGGGATCGAGAAGTTCTCGCCGGATCTCGTGTCTTGGAACGGGTCGGGGTTCGATCTGCCTGTGCTGACCTATCGGGCGCTGCTCGCGGGGGTGCAGGCGCCGCGATACTGGGAGGCGGGCGACGGCGATCAGACGTTCCGGTTCAACAACTATCTGAACCGCTATCACTCGCGGCACATGGATCTGATGGATGTGCTCTCGGGCTTCCAGGCGCGGGGCAGAGTCTCGCTCGCCAATATGGCTTGCCTGCTGGGTTTGCCCGGCAAGCTCGGCTTCTCGGGCGCCCAGGTCTGGGACGCCTACCTGGAGGATAATCTCGTCGGTATCAGACGGTACTGCGAGACGGATGCGCTCAACACCTACCTCGTGTATTTGCGCTTCGAGCTGCTGCGGGGGCGGCTGACGCGGGAGCGCTACGCGGAGGAAGTGGAGAGAGCAAAGGCGCTGCTGCGTACCGGCAAGGAGCCCCACTTGGCGGAATTTCTACGCGTGTGGGAAGGTGGCATTTGAGTGGCGCGGCGGTCGGGCGGCCCGTCGAAGGGCGCCGCGAGCGGGAGACGGCGGAAGTGGTGGGCCTGACGCACGATGGCGAGGGGATCATTCGCGCCGGCAAGACGGTCTTCGTGGCGGGCGCGCTCCCCGGGGAAACCGTGAGCTTCGAGCGCGTCCGCAAGCATCGGCGACACGATGAAGGCAGGCTGTTGGAAGTGTTGCAGCCGGCAGCGGAGCGGGTGACGCCGCGCTGCGCGCATTTCGGGGTCTGCGGCGGATGTGCTTTGCAGCACCTTGCGCCCGAAGTGCAGGTGAGCCTGAAGGAGAAGGAGCTGCGCGACAACCTCGAGCGCGTCGCCCGCGTGGAGTGTCGCACCTGGCTGCCGCCGTTGCGCGGGCCGGTGTGGGGTTATCGCAGACGAGCGCGTCTGGGAGCGAAGTACGTTCCGAAGAAAGGGAAGGTAGTCGTCGGGTTTCGCGAGCGTCTGGCGCCCTACGTTGCTGACGTGACGCATTGCGAGGTGCTGGCAGCGCCTGTCGGGGCGATGGTGCAGGGTCTCGCGGCGCTTCTGGGAGAGCTCGAGATCCGCCAGCAGGTGCCGCAGATCGAGGTGGCGGTGGCGGACAATGCCACCGCACTGGTGCTCCGCGTGTTGCAGACGCCAAGCGAGCAGGACCGCGACAAGTTGCGCGACTTTGCCGCGCGGCATTCGCTCCGGCTCTATCTGCAGACCGGCGGACTGGAATCGGTCGCGGAGTTGGATGTCACCGACGCGCCGCCACTCAACTACACGCTGCCGGCATTCGATCTCACGCTCGAGTTCGCGCCGACCGATTTCGTGCAGGTGAACGGCGCCGTGAATCAGGCGCTGGTCGCGCGCGCGCTGGAGCTGTTGCGGCCAGGCCCGCAGTCGCGGGTGCTCGACCTGTACTGCGGGCTCGGCAATTTCACGTTGGCGCTCGCCAAGTCCGCCGGCTATGTCGTGGGAGTGGAAGGCGAGGCCCGTCTCGTGGACCGGGCGCGTCATAACGCACGCCGGAATGGACTTTCCAACGTGGAGTTTCACGCCGTTGACCTGTCCAAGCCGGCGGACCCGCCGGCATGGCTCCGGGGGCCCTATACTCACGTTCTCCTCGATCCGCCGCGGGTCGGCGTCCCGCCCGAGATGCTCGCCGCCATTGCGCGGGCGGGGTCGGACCCCCACCATGCTCCCGAGCGTGTGTTGTACGTCTCATGCCATCCTGGGAGTCTCGCAAGAGATCTGGCAGTCCTGGTGCACGAGCACGGTTTCATCCTCGAAGCAGCCGGAGTCGTCGACATGTTCCCCCACACCGCGCACGTCGAATCGATGGCGCTCCTCGTGCCGCCATGACCCTCGGCCCCCTCATGATCGACCTGGAAGGGACCGCCGTCACGGAGGAGGAGCGGGAGATGCTCCGCCACCCCCTGGTGGGCGGTGTGATCCTGTTCACACGCAATTACACCGACCCGGAGCAACTTTCCGGGTTGGTGGCGGATATCCACGCCGCCCGCAGCCCGCCGCTCATCGTGGCGGTCGATCACGAAGGCGGGCGCGTTCAGCGCTTCCGCGCCGGCTTCTCCGCCCTGCCGGCACCGCGGCGGATCGGCCATGAATACGACGCCAATGCCCGCGAAGGGCTCGAGTTGGCCCGGAGCATGGGTTGGCTCATGGCCGCGGAGTTACGCGCGCGCGGCGTCGATCTGTCATTCGCGCCCTGCGTCGACATCGACTACGGGGTGAGTTTCATCACAGATCGCGCATTCCACGGGAATCCCGATGCGGTAGGTGCGCTGGCGACGGCGTATGCGCATGGCATGAAGGATGCCGGGATGGCCGCCACCGCGAAGCACTTCCCGGGCCACGGGGCGGTCGTCGCCGACTCCCATCTGGCGTTGCCGGTAGACAGGCGGCCGCTCGCTGACATGACGGGAGACTTGGCTCCCTACCGGCGCCTGATCGCCAACGGACTGCCGGCCGTCATGGTGGCCCACATCCTGTTTCCTGCGGTGGATGAGGCCCCATCCAGCCTGTCGGCGCGCTGGATTCGCGACGTGTTACGCGGAGAGATGCGTTTCCAGGGGGTAGTGTTCACGGATGACCTGTCGATGGGAGGTGCGGCGGCGGCGTTCGGGGACGTTGTGACCCGGGCGACACGGGCACTGTCGGCGGGTTGCGACATGCTGCCGGTGTGCAACCAGCGCGCGTCGGTGGTGGAGCTGCTGGATCGGCTGCGCGTGGATCCGGAGCCGGCCTCGGGCCTGCGTCTGGTGAGACTCCATGGGCGTGGCGCCCCGAGCCCCGAGGACCTCGAGAGCAGACCGGAGTGGCAGCGCGCCCAGGAATGGCTGGCGCGATGCGCCGCGGCTCCGGCGCTGAGACTGGATTCCGGACGGTGATGAGCGGAAGAGAATGAACAACTGGTCGGCCGACGCCTGGCGCAAGGTCCTCGACAGCTCCCCCGAGGGCGTCGTGGTTTGCGACGCCGTGGCTGCCGACTTTCCGGTCATCTATGCCAACCGCGCATTCGCTACCATGAGCGGCTATGCCGTGGATGCCCTGTTGGGTCAGAACCTGCGCATGCTCCAGGGCAGTGATCGCGATCAGGACGGGCGCCAGCGCCTGCGCGAGGCGGTGGAGCGGGGTGAGGCCGCGCGCGTGCTGATGCGCAACTATCGTCCGGACGGATCGCTCTTCTGGAACGAAGTGGTGCTGCAACCGGTTCGCAACTCCTCCGGTGAGCTGACTCATTTCGTCGCCTACTACCGCGATGCCAGCGAGAGACTCAAAGGGGACGACAAGGGTGCTCAGGGCCTGCCCTCCTGGTTGCGCGAGGATCGGCTGACGGGGTTGCATTCCCGTGCCTATTTCGAGGAGCTGCTGCTGCGTGACTGGCTGCTCGCGCAGCGCGACTCGCACGAGATCGCATTGACGATCTTCGACATCGACGATCTCGCCACCTACAACGACACCTTCGACAAGAGCGCCGGCGATGCATGCATCCGGCGTGTCGCCCGCGTGGTCGGCGCATCCTACCGGCGTGGCGGTGATCTCATCGGACGTTGGGACGGGGGGACGCTCGCGGCGCTCACCCAGGGCGATGCGGCGCAGAAGGCGCCACAATACGCGCAGGTCGTCGCTCAACGCGTACGGGACCTCATGATCCATCATCCGCGTAACGGCTCGGGACGCTATCTCACCATCAGCGCCGGCGTGGCGAGCCTCGTGCCGGAGCGCGACATGCCGCTCGAGGCGCTGCTCAAGGGCTGCCGAGCGGCCCTGAAGCGCGCCAAATCGACCGGCAAGAACAGCATCGTCACCGCCGAGGCGTCCGATTTCTCCTGAGCCCCCGGCCGCCATCGATATGCGTATCGTGCTGCACATCGCTCATCGTGAGATCTGGGAAACGTCGAGCTCCGGCGGCTACTATCGACCCTCGTCCCTGGGCTCGGATGGCTTCATTCACTGCTCGACCCCGGAGCAGACGGTCGAGACTGCAAATCATTTTTACCTCGCTCAGGAGGGGTTGATCCTCCTCTGCATCGATACCAGCAAGGTGGAGGCTGAGGTCAAATACGAAGGGCCGGCGGGCGTCGGTGATAAACGAGCGGCTTCATTGTTTCCACATATTTATGGACCGCTCAACGCCTCCGCGGTGATCGAGGTCGTGGAGCTCGTTCCACGCGCGGACGGGACGTTCGAGTTGCCGGCGGCAATCGCCACTATTTCGGCAGCAAATGCATGAAGGGCTTCGCCTCTTCCAGCATCGTCACCGCCGAGGCGACGGATTTCTCCTGAGTCAGCGTGACCGACTGCGACCCGGCGAGAGCCATGGGTGCGGTTGCCAGCGTCGCGCCCGTGACGGTGATGGTCAGAGCGATGACGAGAGCGGTTGCCTTGCGGATGGGGTTCATGATCAGTTCTCCTCGGTGGTGCCTGCGAGGAGGACAATACAAGCGGCGTGCCAGCCGCCCTGCGTCTCTAACCTATTGTTTTAGTTTGCTATTCTCCGCGCCACTGTCGTCTCGTAGTGTCCGCGGACACGTCCGCCAACGTCCGCGGAGGCGCCTGCTTGGATCGCATTCCGACGCAGTGCGATGATGGCATACTCATGACACGCGCCACTGGCCCACATAGCGAACCCCCGGCAGCTGCTGCCCCGGAAGCGCTCAAGGACGGGGAATCTTCCGAGATGACCGGACGGATGCTGGAGGTTTCGCGCCTTGCCACTCTCGGCGAGATGGCGACCGGTGTCGCGCACGAGCTCAATCAGCCGCTGACCGCCATCGCGAACTATGCGCAGGCTTGCGACCGCCTTCTCGGCCGGCCCCGGCCCGACCTCGACGATTTACGTACCGCCATGCGCGAGATCGCAGCGCAGGCCGTGCGCGCCGGCGAGATCCTGCGCCGCTTGCGCGGCCTCGCCCAAGCCCAGCCCATGCGCCTGGAGCGCGCGGATCTCAACGCGACCATCGACGCCATTCGCGACATCATTCTGGCGGACGGGCGTGTACATCACGCGCAGGTGCAATTCGATCTCGCGGCCGCCCTGCCGGCGGTCTCCGTCGACGCGGCGCAGATCCAACACGTGATCCTGAACCTGGTCCGCAACAGTCTCGAGGCACCCGCCGTGGCGGAGGTGGCGGTACGCGAGCTGCTGCTGCGCACCAGGCTCGCCGCCAGCGGCGATGTCGAGATCGCGGTGCTCGACAATGGACCCGGCCTGGCCCCGCAGACCGTCGAGCGAATGTTCGATCCGTTCTTCTCCACCAAACCGGAAGGGACGGGGCTCGGACTGGCGATCAGCCACACCGTCGTGCGCGCCCATGGCGGGGCCCTTGCCTACCGCCCCAACACCCCGCGCGGCGCCTCGTTCTCGATCCGGTTGCCTGCCGAGGCCGCGGTGGCGGACCGGCTCGAGGCGCGCCTCGAGTCCGCGCGCATTTTGCTGGTGGATGACCACATCGGGGTGCGCGACGCGACCGCAATGCTGCTCCGGGGCGAAGGCTTCGAAGTGCGGTGTGCCGCTTCTGTCGCGGAAGCCAACGCGGCGTTACGCGAGAATTCCCAGGTCGATCTCGTGATCGCCGACTATCACCTGCAGCAGGGCGAGACCGGAATCGAGGTGATTGCGGCAGCGCGGCAGGTCGCCGGCGAGCATCTCGGGGCGGTGCTCGTGAGCGGGGACATCTCCTCGACTCTCAGCGGTGTGGAGGCCACCGACCGGCTGCGCGTCGCCAGCAAGCCGATCCGCTGGAATCACCTGCTGTCGCTCATCCGGGAGCTGCTGGCAGGGCGGGACGTTGCCTAGGACGAGGGCGACCGCGCCAGGCCTTCCGGTGCTCCGTCCACCTCGTGGGTCATCACGATGATGCTGATCCGGCGATTCACCGGATTGAGCGGTTGCGTACGATCCCAGGGCTCCGCATCGGCGAGCCCGATGACGCGTCCGATCTTGTCTTCCGGCAGCCCCGATGCGACCAGAATGCGCCGCGCGGCGTTCGCCCGGTCGGCCGACAGTTCCCAGTTGGTATAGTCGTGCGACCCGGGGTAGGGTTTTGCGTCGGTATGACCCGTGATGCTGATGCGATTGGGGACTGAGGCGAGATACGGGGCCAGCTCGCGCAGAATGGCGATCGTATAACCCTTCAGCGCCGCGCTGCCGACGTCGAACATGGGGCGGTTCTGGGCATCGACAATCTGGACCCGCAGGCCTTCCGGCATGATGTCGATCAGCAGCTGATCCTTGAATGGCTTGAGCGCCTGGCTTTTCGATACCGCCTCGCGCAGTTGGTCGCGCAGCGCCTCGAGTCGCTTGTGCTCCTCGGCTTGCGGTGAGATCGGCTGACCGGTGTGAGTGGTCGTGGGCTCCGTGCCGCTCTGCAGCTCCGTACTGGGACTCTGCGATTGGGTGCCCGCACTCTGCGGCCCCGTCCCGATCTGGGGTATGAGGCTCGCGGAAGTCGTCCGGGGGGCATCGAGGCCACCGCCGAGATTGATCGGACTCGTGCTCGCACCGCCGGGCCCGTTCATTCCCGGCGCCGGGTGCACGCTCTTTCCCTGCTCCATGCTGGGATTCTTGAAGTATTCGAAAATGGCCGCGCGCTGCTGCTTCGACACGGCTGCCACGAGCCACATGACGAGGAAGAAGGCCATCATGGCGGTGACGAAGTCCGCGTAGGCGATCTTCCACGCGCCGCCGTGATGCCCGTTCTCGGCGCGCCGAGCACGCTTGACGATGATCAGCGGCCGTTTGTCCTCGGCTCCATTGGCCATGATGTGCCCGTCAGGCCGCCTTGGCCTTCAGATGCGACTCCAGATCCCCGAATGACGGCCGCACGTCGGCAAAGAGGAGCTTGCGCGCGAACTCGATCGCGACCGCCGGGGGGTAGCCGCGGACGTTGGCTACGAGCGCCATCTTCACCAGCTCGAACGCCTTGCCTTCCTCGGTGGCGCGACTTTCCATGGCCGAAGCGATCGGCCCGACGAGGCCGTAGGAGGCCAGAATGCCGAGAAAGGTGCCGACCAGTGCCGAGGCCACGTTGCGGCCGATGGTCGAGGTGTCGGCCCCATCGAGCGAAGCCATCGTATTGACGATCCCGAGCACTGCGGCGACGATGCCGAATCCCGGCAGCGCATCGGCGACTTTCTGCACCGCGTGAGAAGGCTCGTGCGCGTCCCTATGGTGTGTCTCGAGCTCATACTCGAGCAGGCTCTCGAGCTCGTGCGGGTTCATGTTGCCACCCGCCATGAGGCGCAGACAGTCGGTGATGAATTCCATCAGGTGGTGGTCCGCGAGCAGGGTCGGGTACTTCTTGAAGAGCGCGCTCTCTTGCGGCCGATCGACGTCCGCCTCGATCCCGAGCAGGCCGGCCTTGCGGATCTTCTGCAGCACATCGTGCAGCAGTTTCAGCAGCGTCAGGTAGTCCTGGCGCTTGTAGCGAGGACCCTTGGGGAGGGAGATCGCGTCCGCGAAGGCGCTCTTGACGACCTTGAGCGGGTTACTGATCAGGAACGCGCCGAACGCGCTGCCGCAGATGATGAGCACCTCGGTGGGATGCCACAGGAGCAGCAGTTTGCCGCCGTCGATCAGGAATCCGACGACGATGCATCCCAACACGACTATGGAGCCGATGATCTGCAGCATCGCTATAGCATAATCTGCCCGGCTAAAGGGTCGTTGAACCGGTTCGCGCTTTTTGGCTGCAGAAGTGAGCACCATGCCCGGGACGGCCGCCGTAGGTACTGATACGTACCTCTATGCGCCGCTCGATTGACAGCGCCTTGCCTGCGCCCGGATGATTGCGATACCGAAGTCGCAGGGCGCCAGGCCTGCCCGTGATCGCGAATAAATCTGCGCCGGTCGTGTTCGTCGTCGACGATGATGAGTCGGTGCGCAGCTCGCTGCGGTTTCTATTGCGGACCGCCGCCCTCGAGAGCCGCGCCTTCGGCTCGGCCGCGGAATTCCTCGGATCGTACGATCCCGCCCAGCCGGGCTGTCTGCTGCTGGATGTGCGCATGCCCGGGATGAGCGGCCTCGAGCTGCAGCTGGAATTGAATCTTCGCGGCGCGATTATCCCGGTGATCTTCATCACCGGGCATGGCGACATTCCGATGGCCGTGGAGGCGATGCGGCATGGCGCTCACGATTTCCTACAGAAGCCCTTCCGCGACGATGACCTGATCGAGCGCATCCAGAGGGCGCTCGCCAAGGATGCCCAGGCGCGCTCCGGGCTCGAGGGGCACCAGGCAATCCGGGCGCGCCTGGAGTCGCTGACCCCGCGCGAGCGCGAGGTGCTGGCGCTGATGGTGCACGGCAAGCCGAACAAGGTGATGGCTCACGAGCTCGGGGTCAGTCAGCGCACGGTCGAGATTCATCGCGCTCGGGTCATGGGGAAGAGCGGCGCCGCCTCGCTCGCGGAGCTCGTGCGGATGGTGATGGACGTTGCGCCGGAGCTGGTCCCGTCCACTCAGAGCTGATGCTCAGGTGAGCTCGGGTAGGGCGGCGGAAGGGCTCGCCCGGGTCGCCAGACTGGCCGCGATCGTGACGGCGAAGTTCACGCAGAGAGCGACGCAGCCGGCGTTCAGTCCGAGCACCGGGTCCCGATGGGTGGACATCAGAATCACGGCGCTCGACACACCCACCATCATTCCGATGAAGACGCCGGTGCCGGTGACTCGCCGCCAATAGAGGCCCAGCAGCACGCCGGGAAAGCACTGGGCCACCATCGCGTAGCCCGTCAGCAGCAGCGAGACCAGGGTGCTCGCGCCGTGGATCGCGAGCCCCAGGCTGGTCGCTCCCAACACAACGACCATGACACGCGCAAGCCGGGCCACCGCGTCGTCGCTCATGGCTGGCGCAAAGAGCGGCCGGTACAGGTTCTTCGCGAAGAGTGTCGCCGCGGTGAGCAGCAGAATGGCTGCCGGCACCATTGCCGTCAGAGCGCCGGCGCCTCCGACCACGCCGAGAAACCACGGCGGAAAGGTGCGGCTGACAACCGTTAGAAGCCCAAGATCGCCGTCGTGGAGGTGAGGCAGAATGAGGACCACCGCGGAGCCGGCGACGAACATCAGCGAAAGCGTGAGACTATAGATGGGCAGCACCACCGCATTACGCCGCAGCGTATCGGCGCTCCTGGCCGTGAAAGCCGCCCCGAAGTTGTGCGGCCACATGCCGAAACCGAGAGCGGTCAGGAGAACGGTCGAGATGTACCAGGAGTGACCGAGATTCGTCGTGGCGCCGGGCATGACGAGATGCGCGGGCCGTGCATGCGCCAGCGCTGCAAAGGTCGCGCCGATACCGCCGAAGTAGACGAGAGGGATGCCGACGCCGATCGCGATCGCGGCGATGAGCATCAGCAAGTCCTTCACGACACTCACCCATGCAACGGCGCGCACCCCGTTGGCGAACACGAAGGCAACGACGAGTATGATGCCGACGGACATCGCCGCGACGCGCCCGATGTGGCCGAAGCTCGCCACGGAAACGATGATGCCGATGCCCTCGAGCTGCAGCTGGATGTACGGAACGAATGCCAGGATACCCACGACGCAGACCAGGCCCGCGAGATAGGGGTTGCGGTAGAGAGTATGAAAGAAGTCCGGTTGCGTCTGCATGCCGTGCTTGCGGCCGAGCTCCCAAATTTGCGGCATGAAGAAAAATGATGCGACGTAGGCGAGCGGGAGATACGCCAACGCGTAGAGAGTGGGGCCGCCGCGGCTGTAAGCCCAGCCGCTGATCCCCAGAAACGCGAACGTCGTGTAGACCTCGCCCGCCATCAGCACGAAGACCATCGCGGTTCCAAAACCCCGCCCGCCAACCGTCCATTGCTCCAGATCCATGCGGCGCCGCGACCCGGCGAGGAAGCCGGTCGCGGTGCCGATCGCCACGATGGCGACGATCCACGTGAGAGCGGTTGCGGCTGGAGTCACGAGTCGCGCTTCGCGACGCGCTCACGCGCGCTCTCGAGGCGGTATGCGCCCCACATGCAGCAAGGTGTCAGCACGATCCACAGGGTGAGCCAGAACAGATTGAAAGGCAGACCGAGGATCATCGGCTCGACCCGATCCCAGAGCCCGACCGAGAAGCACATGGCCGCGAAGGGGATGAGCCCGAGACCGAGAGCGCCAAGTGAGGGCGCTTTCAATGGGACTCCCCTGGCGGCATGGGCCTGAGCGCCGTGAGGATCCGATAGGCCGCGATCGTGGCGACTCCGTAATTGAACACGTAAGAGTGCGTGCTGCTGACTATCCCGACCGCCATGCCCGGAATGCGATATTTCTCCAGCACGGGCCGTACCGTTGCATTCACCATGCCGGCCACCTTGTTGGCGGCGCCGACCGGAGGATGCTCAGGGGAGTGCGCGCCGGCAACGGCAGCGGACAATGACACGAGCGCTACAGCCGCCAGCAAGGAATTGCGCACCCGGGATCACCGGCCCGGCGGGCGGGGACCTCGCGCGGGCGTGACGAGGGCGATGACGCCGAACGCAGGGTGGTCGTAGTAGTTGCGCTGATAGAAGCGTATGCGCCGGGTCTCGTTCATCACGAACGTAGTCCCCGGGGGAGCATTCAGGCCAGGCGGCGGGTCCGGAATGGTGTAGTTGAGCGTCATCCCGAGGTGCAGGAACTCGCCGCGCTCCAGAAATATGACTCCCGCGAGGCCGGGCACGTTGATGCCGAGGGACTCGAGTGGAAAGCCGGCGCGAGTTCCCCAGGCGCTGGCGGTCTGCACCCAGGCGGCGTGGGCGACGGGCAGGTACGCGCCGCTCGAGCCCAATCTCGACTCGATGGCTGTCAGGCGGTAGTCGGACGCGGGCAGGACCGTCAACAGCCTGCCGGCTTGCGCCGAGTCGCTCGAGGCCTCGCCGCCCGCCACCGTGGCGCTGGCGGTTGTCTCAGTCGCCCAGTTTTCGGGCTGGCCGAGTGCGACCTTGGTGCGGAAGATGACGATCTCGATGTCGTATGCCGGCCCGCTGTACGCCGGCGCGGGAGGTGTCGCAGAGGGCGCGCCCTGCGTTGGGGCTGACTGAGGCGTTGCGGTTTGAGACGGTGCTGCCTGGGGCGGTGCGGGCTGGGCCTGAGGTGCCGGTTGAGTGCCCGAGGTCTGCGCGAATGCCGGCATCGACGCCAGCAGTGCAATGCCGAGAAGAGTGGCAAGTCGGCAGGCCATGCTTCGGGGTGTCATATGAGCCCCAGTCTACCCGACCTAACGAGCGCGCGCCGCCAGACGCTTCATCAGGCTGGCCCCGAATTCGAAGCGGGCTTCCTCCGTCGGCAAGGCGCGCGCGACGCGCAAGCGCAGCGGGCCTTCCAGCCGATACTCGCGCGGTGCCTGCTGCATCAGGCGCACGACCGTCGCCGGCTCGATCGCATTGCGCTCCTCGAAGGTCACCGAACCGCCCTGCGGCCCGAGATCGAGCCGGCGGATACCGAGCGCTCGCGCCGTGAGCTTCAATTTCGCGATGTGCACCAGGCTCTGCGCCGGAGGGGGCAGGGCGCCGAAGCGGTCGTGGACCTCCGCGGTGAGGTCATCGAGCGCTTCGGCGCTCTCGGCGGCCGCGAGACGCTTGTAGAGACCGAGGCGGACATGCACGTCACCAATGAACGTCTCCGGCAGGAACGCCGGCAGGCGCAACTCCACTTCCGTCGCGGCGGCCAGCGGCTTGTCGAGCGCAGGCTCGCGGCCTTCCTTCAGTGCCGTCACCGCCCGCTCGAGCAGATCGAGGTACATGGCGAGCCCGATCTCGGTCATCTGGCCGCTCTGCTGCTCGCCGAGGAGCTCACCGGCGCCGCGGATCTCGAGGTCATGGGTCGCGAGCACGAAGCCGGCACCGAGCTCCTCCATCGACTCGATGGCCTCGAGCCGCTTGGCGGCATCGCCCGCGAGCGCCTTGCGCGGCGGGGCGACGAGGTACGCGTAAGCGCGATGGTGCGAGCGTCCGACACGGCCGCGCAGCTGGTGGAGCTGCGCGAGGCCCATGTGGTCGGCCCGATTGATCACGATGGTGTTGGCGGTGGGAACATCGATGCCGCTCTCGATGATGGTGGTGCAGAGCAGCAGGTCGAAGCGACGGTGATAGAAGTCCACCATGAGCTGCTCGAGGTCGCGCTCGCGCATCTGGCCGTGGCCAATCCTGACACTCGCCTCCGGCACCAGGCCCTGGACCTCGGCGGCGATCTTGTCGATGGTACGGATCTCGTTGTGCACGAAGTAGATCTGGCCGCCGCGGCGCAGCTCGCGCAGCACCGCCTCCCGCAGCGTGGGCCCGTGCCACTCGATCACGAAGGTCTTGATCGCGAGCCGCTCCGCGGGCGGCGTCGTGATGAGCGAGAGGTCGCGTAAACCGCCGAGCGCCATGTTGAGCGTGCGCGGGATGGGCGTGGCGGTGAGTGTCAGAACGTGCACGTTGGCGCGCAACGCCTGCAGCCGCTCCTTGTCACGCACCCCGAAGCGGTGCTCCTCATCGACGATGAGCAGGCCCAGGTCCTTGAACCGGGCGTGTGTGTGCAGCAGCCGGTGCGTGGCCACCACGATGTCGACGGCGCCGCGCTCGATGCCCTCGATCGTGGCCTGGGTCTCCTTGGCGTTGCCGAAGCGCGACAGCCCCTCGATGCGCACGGGCCAGTCGGCGAAACGGTCGCGGAAGTTGGCGAGATGCTGCTGCACCAGGAGGGTGGTCGGCGCCAGTATCGCGACCTGCTTGCCGGACTGGGTCGCGACGAAGGCCGCGCGCATGGCGACCTCCGTCTTGCCGAAGCCGACATCGCCGCAGACGATGCGGTCCATCGGGCGGTCGCTCTGCAGATCGTCGAGCACCTTGGTGATGGCCTCGGCCTGATCGTCCGTCTCTTCGAAGGGGAAGGCGTCGGTGAAGGTTTGGTAGTCGCTCTCGTTGAGCGCGAGCTTCAGGCCCTTCTGCGCCTTGCGCCGCGCATAGAGATCGAGGAGCTCCGCGGCGACGTCGCGGATTTGATCCGCGGCGCGCTTGCGGACTTTCGCCCACTGGTCCGTGCCGAGCTTGTGCAGCGGGGCGCTCTCGGGCGCAGCGCCGGTATAGCGACTGACGAGGTGCAACGCCTGTACCGGTACGTACACGCGATCGCCGTCGAGATACTCGAGCACCAGAAATTCGCCGGCTTGTCCCGCCACTTCCATCGACTGCAAGCCGACATAGCGGCCGACCCCGTATTCTTCGTGCACCACTGGCGCGCCGGGGTTGAGGTCCTGCAGATCTCGCAGGATGGCTTCCGGATCGACGGCAGTGCGCTTTCGCCGGCGCTCCTGCCGGGCCCGCGCGCCGAAGAGCTGTGCCTCGGAGATGATCGCCATGCGCGGCTGCGTGAGTGTCAGGCCGCCGAGATCGGCAGCGACCGTCAACGCGAGGGGTGCGGTGCCGCCCGCAAACTCGTCCCATCCCGGCACCGCATCGACCGCGAGCCCATGCCCGCGCAGCATGTCGTGGAGCACTTCCCGTCTGCCGGGCGAGTCCGCGGCGATCAGCACGCGGCCGTCGAACTCTGCGAGAAAGTCGTCCATGGCCGCGAGCGGCCGTTCCGCCCGCGCATCGACTCGCAGGTCGAGCGGCGCGACCGCGGGGAAGTTGCGTACTTCCGGAGCAGCCGCGCCGAGGGTGGTATCCGCCTTGAACGCCTCGAGCGTGATGGAGGCGAAGCCATCGAGCTTTGCTTCGAGCTCGCGCGGCTCGACGAAGAGCTCGAGGGGAGCGAGCACCGGCCGCTCGATGTCGTGCCGGCGGTCCTCGTAGCGGGTCGCGATTCCGCTCCAGGCCTTCTCCAGCGCGGCGGGCAACGCAGCGTCATGCACGATGACGGCGTTGGCGGGAAGGTAGTCGAGTAGCGTTGCCGTCTCCTCGAAGAAGAGCGGCAGGTAGAACTCGATTCCCGCCGGTGCCAACCCCTCGCTGACGCCACGGTAGATGGTGGTTCGGTTCGGGTCTCCCTCGAAGCGCGTACGGAAGCGGCGTCTGAACTCCTTCACCGCATCCGCATCCAGCGGCATCTCGCGCGCCGGCAGGAGGCGGACGCTCTCGAGAGAGTCGAGCGAGCGCTGGGTTTCCGGATCGAAGCGGCGAATGGCCTCGATCTCCTCATCGAATAGATCGATGCGCAGCGGCGTCGCCGCGCCCATCGGAAAGACATCGAAGAGCGAGCCGCGCACCGCGAACTCGCCGGGGCTCGTGACTTGACTGACGCTCGCATAGCCCGCGTCCGACAGCCTTTGGCGGAACGGCTCGAGCGCAAGGGCCTGCCCGCGCGCGAGCTCGAAGGCGCGGCTTTGGACGTATTGCTTCGCCGGCAGTCGTTGCATGAGCGTGTCGGCGGCGACGATCAGACACCCGTGCCGCGTCTGCGGCAGCTCGAAGAGCGTGCGCAGCCGCTCTGAGATGATGTCCGGATGCGGCGAGAAGAGATCGTATGGCAGTACTTCCCAATCGGGGAAGGACAGGAGCGTCAGCCGGTCACCGGCGAAAAAGCGCAGCTCCGCCGCCAGCCGATCGAGCTCGCGGGCGGCATCGGCCACGACGACATACAACCGCTGGTCCGAACGCGTGGCCTCGGCGAGCGCCAGCGCCGGCGCGCTGCCATGGAGCTGGTGCCAGCGTAGATGCCGCCGGGCGGCGCTCGGGACGGGCGGATCGAGGACTCTCAAATCGCGACGGGTATTCCCGTGACCTGTAGCCGCTGCTCGATGGGCACGCAGAAGATGTCTATCGAGCCGGAACGGCCCCGCACCCGCATCGGCGGCAGCGGCGTCGCGCCGATGTCGAGGCCGCGCAGGTCGAGCGACTGCTTGAGCGTGCGTGAGAAGAGCATCTCGCCGGCACGGGCCCGCTGACAGAGCCGCGCCGCGACGTTGACCGTGTCGCCGATGAGTGTGTAGCTCATGTATGAGCTCGAGCCGATGTTACCCGCGACCACAGCCCCTTCGTTGATGCCGATGCCGAGGCCGGCATCGACGCCGTAGCGCTCTTTCCATGAATGCGCGAGCTCCTTGAAGTTCGCGAGCATTTCCTGCGCCGCGCGCACGGCGCGGCAGGGACTGTCGGACTGCTCGGCCGGCACCCCGAAGCCGAGCATCAGGCAGTCTCCCGCCATGTGAAAGACCGTGCCGTCGTGGCGAAACGTGATCTCGGTGAGGAGCGAGAAGAACTCGTTGAGGAGCGGCACCACCTGGCTCGGCTCGAGCTGCTCCGAGATGGTGGTGAAGCCGCGTAAATCCGCAAAGAGCACGACTGCGTGCGCCCGCAGGTCCTGCGTCGACAGGAGCGTATCGCGAAGCTGCGCGTCTTCGAGGATCTTGTCCGCGAGCCGCGGCGAGAGATAGCGACGAAAAGTACGGCGCAGCACTTCCTCGCGGCGCCGGATCTCCGCCTCCAGTTGCGCGGCTGCGAGCTTGCGGCGCACGGCTCCCGCACGCACCAGCTCCTCGATGTGCGTCTTCAGAGACTCATCGACGGGCAAGGTCTCATCCCCAATGTTTTTCCGTCAAAATAGAAGGTTACCACACGCTGCCGGACGCCCGGCAGAGGGGGTGCATGGGGCGCCGCGACGGCCGCGCTCAATGGCGTGGGGCGACAATCGCCGAACGGTTCGCTCCGTGCGGCATGTGCGCTGGCGAACGTGGAGCCGTGATATTACCGTCGGCGCATCTGTTTTGGAATCGCCCAGATGACAAACCCATCCCGACCCTCGAGACCCTCCTTCCTGGCCTGGCTCATGGCAGTGATGGCGCTCTGCGCCTGCGGCGCGGCCGCCACCGGCCTCGCATGGGCTGACGCGGCCGACGCGCACATCAGCCCACCCAGGGACGTGCGCTATCCGGGCACCATCCAGCTTGCGGTGGACGCGAGCGATACGCGGCAGGGGATCTTCCGGGTGCACGAGGTGATTCCGGTCCGCAGCGGGAAGCTGACGCTGCTCTATCCGCAGTGGATTCCCGGGAATCACTCGCCGACCGGCCCGATCGACATGCTCGCCGGACTCACTATCACGGCGAACGGCACGCGACTGCAGTGGCAGCGTGATGAGTACTACGTATATGCCTTCCACATCGATGTGCCGCGGGACGTCTCCAGTCTCGACGTCGAGTTCGAGTACCTCTCCGGCCGCACCGCATCTCAGGACATCGAGATGACCGACAAGATGCTGTCGCTGGAGTGGAATGATCTGTCACTATATCCGGCGGGTTACTACTCGCGCGACATCACCTTCGCGCCGAGCGTCACTTTGGCGCACGGTTGGCAGTTCGGCACCGCGTTGGAGACGCTGTCCCAGTCGGACGATACCACCCGCTTCAAGCCGGTGACCTACAACACGCTGGTCGACTCGCCCATGTACGCGGGACTTTATTTCGCTCGGGTCGACCTCGATCCGGGCGCCGCGGTGCCGGTGCATCTCGATCTGGTAGGCGATACGCCGCACGACGTGCAGATGACCCCCGAGCAGCTGCAGGCGCATCGGAATCTCGTGACGCAAGCCTACAGACTGTACGACTCGCATCACTACAACCACTACGACTTCCTGTTCTCGCTCTCCGACCAGCTGAGCGGCAATGGGCTCGAGCATCACCGCTCGAGCGAGGACGGCACCAGCGCGAACTATCTCACCGACTGGGACGACACCGCGCCCGGCCGGGACCTGCTGGCGCACGAGTACACCCATTCCTGGAACGGCAAGTTCCGCCGCCCCGCCGACCTGTGGACCCCCAACTTCAACGTCCCGATGGGCGACTCGCTGCTGTGGGTGTACGAAGGTCAGACCCAGTACTGGGGCTTCGTGCTCACCGCGCGTGCCGGCATGTGGAGTGAGCAGCAATTCCGCGATGCGCTGGCGCTGGTCGCCGCGACCTATGACCGCGACCGCCCGGGCTTCGAGTGGCGGACGCTCGAGGACACGACGAACGATCCCACCGCGGCGCGCCGGCAGGCGTTGCCCTACCGCAGCTGGCAGATGAGCGAGGATTACTACAGCGGCGCCCAGTTGATGTGGCTCGAGGTCGACGCCAAGATCCGCTCCCTCACCGGCGATCGCGAGTCGCTCGACAGCTTCGCCAAGCGTTTCTTCGCCGTGGACAACGGCAGCTTCGTCACCAAAACCTACACTTTCGATGACGTGGTCGCCGCCCTGAACGGAGTGGTGAAGTACGACTGGGCCGCCTTCCTCCACCAACGGCTCAATGGCCATCAGCCGCCCACGAGCGGCATCGAGGCCAGCGGCTGGAAGCTGGTTTACACCGACGACGAGAGCAAGTTCGAGAAGGAGTACGACACGAATGCTCCCAGCCGGCACATGGTGAGCTTCGCCTACTCGATCGGCCTCGCGCTGGGCAAGGCAGGCGAAGTCAACGACGTGCGCTGGAACGGCCCCGCCTTCAAAGCCGGTGTCTCAACCGGCGCGACGGTGGTCGCGGTCGACGGCCAGCAATACTCGGCCGAGATACTGGCGAATGCGATCAAGGCGGCGGAGCACGATCAGGATCCCATCAGACTGCTGCTGCAGTATCAGGGCGGGTACAAGACCGTCGCGGTCGATTACCACGGCGGGCTGCAGTACCCGCACCTGGTGCGCGTCGGCGGCTCGCCCGACTATCTGGACGAGATCATCGCCGCGAAGAAATAAACATCACTCGTGCACGACCGAGTGCACGACCCGGCTGTACTCGAAATAGACCGAGAAGGCAGGATAGTCCCAGCGGGTGATGGGCGGTTTGCCGACGGCGGCATAACGCCTGGCCGGTGAGCCGAACTTGGCTTCGACGTCGTGCATGGTGTTGCCGCGCTCCGGCCTCGAGATCGAGGACTGCGCGAGCTGCACGTGCCCGTCGACCACGGTCGTTTCCGCGGCCGCACCCGCGGCAATGGCGCAGCCGAGCAGCAATGCCAGTAGTTTCATCGAGTGCATACGGAACCTCCACCCATCGCAGCTGACTATACACCCTGCCGGAATCTGTCAAAACCACGCGGCCGGGGTGCGCCGCCGATCTGTGAACCGCGTCAAGATCCGGCGACTTCCCGCCCCGATATGGTTAAATGACCAGGATGTTCCACCCGCTGTCGCTCTTCGTGGGCCTGCGCTATGTCCGCGCCCGGTCCCACAAGTTCTTCGTTTCCTTCATTACCTGGACCTCTCTTGCGGGCGTCTGCGTGGGCGTCGCGGCCCTCATCGTCATTCTCTCCGTGATGAACGGCTTCGAAGGCGATCTCAGACAGCGACTGCTTTCTCTGGATGCCGATGCGCGCGTCGTGGCGGCAGACACCCAGAGCGCCGCGATGCCAAGTCCGCGGCAGTGGCAACTGGACGCCGGCGCCATAGCCGCTGCCCCCGGTGTCGTCGGTGTCGCCCCCTACGCCCAGATCCAGGCGCTGGCCGTGCGCACCCCGGAGATGCTGCCGGTGGAGCTGCGGGGAATCGATCCCCAGGCCGAACCGGCCGTCACGCACCTGGTCGGGGCGATCACCGAGGGCAAGCTGGCTGACCTGACTGCCGGCTCCGACAATGTCATCATCGGTGAAGCGATCGCCGAGGAGCTCGGCCTCGCGCCCGGGGATGCCATGACGCTTCTCATACCGACCATAAGCGCGGGCGGTGTGCCCACGCCGCGGTTGCGGCAGTTCACGGTGGCAGGGGTGTTCGAAGTCGGTCTCTCGGACGAGGACGCCATGCTGGTGTTCGCCAACATCGGCGATGTGCGCGCGCTCGGTCCTTCCGCCCAGGGAGACCAGGGCATCAGGGTTCGCTACCGTGACGCCCTGGATGCACCCGGCATCTCCGCCGCCTTGCGCACCCGGCTCCCGCGCGGGCTGCAGGTCATCGACTGGACGCAGGACAACGCGGACTATTTCCGCGCGATCCGCATCGAGAAAACCATGATGTCGCTGATCCTGCTGCTCATCGTCGCCGTGGCGGCATTCAACATCGTGGCGATGCTGGTCATGGTGGTCACCGACAAGCGCACCGACATCGCCATCCTGCGCACTTTCGGCGCATCGCCCAGGCGCGTGATGGGCGTCTTCCTCATCCAGGGACTGGTCATCGGCTGGCTGGGCGTCGCCCTCGGGGTCGCGCTGGGACTCGTGCTCGCCTTCAATGTCGAGACCATTGTGCCTTTCCTGCAGAACACCTTCGGCTTCCAGTTCTTCAGCTCCAGCGTTTATTACATCACCACCATCCCCTCCATCGTGAGGTGGGGCAACGTAGCGGCGATCAGCATCGCGGCACTCTTCCTCACGGCTGCCGCGACCGTCTACCCGGCCGTGCGCGCCTCACGCACGGCTCCCGCCGAAGCGTTGCGTTACGAGTAGCCGGCCGTGAGCTCGCGGTACGAATGGCTGGTCGGCACCCGCTATCTGCGCTCCACTCACCGGCGCGGCTTCGTGTCGTTCGTCGCGCTCATGTCCATCTGCGGGCTCGCCCTCGGCGTCGCCACGTTGCTCGTCGTCCTGTCGGTGATGAACGGGTTCGGCCGGGAGCTGCGCACCCGGATTCTGAGCGTCACGTCGGATGCGACTCTCATGGGCCTGCACGGCACGATCTCCGGCTGGCAAACGCTGCAGAAGCGTGTGGAGGGTGAAGGCGGAGTGCGAGTCGCCGTGCCCTATGTGGAGGAGCAAGCGATGCTGACGCACGGTCAGCAGATCACCGGCGCCTCGGTGCGCGGCATTCTCCCGGAGGAGGAGCGGCGCGCGACGGGGCTCGGGCAGCGTCTGACTGCCGGCAAGCTGGCGGACCTGCAGCCCGGCGCATATCGCGTCATCCTGGGCGATGCACTGGCGCAGACGCTGCACGTGCGGGTCGGAGACTCGGTGGTATTAATCGCTCCGGAAGGCGTGGCGACTCCGACCGGGGTGGTGCCGCGGATGCGTCGCTTCGAGGTGACGGGGCTCTTTCATTCTGGCATGTATGAGTATGACCGGGGACTCGCGCTCGTGAGCCTGACGGATGCGGCGCGGCTCTTCGCCCTCGCGCCCGATGAGGTCACCGGTTTGCGCCTGTCGCTCGATGACCCCTGGCAGGCGCCCAAGGTGGTGAGGCGGGTCGCCTACGACCTGGGTGGACCGGGGTACTACGTCAGCGACTGGACGGACAGCCACGCGAACTTCTTCCGCTCCATCGAGTCGACGAAGTCGATGATGTTCGTCATGCTCTCGATGATCGTCGCCGTGGCGGCATTCAACATCGTCGCGACGCTCGTCATGATCGTCAAGGAGAAGCAGACCGACATCGCGATCCTGCGCACCTTCGGCGCCGGGCCGCGCAATGTGCTCACCATATTCGCCGTGCAGGGCATCATCATCGGCCTCGCCGGCACGTTGCTCGGGGCGGCGCTCGGCACCCTGATCTCTCATAACCTGCAGGCGCTGGTCGGCGGACTGGAGCGGCTGTTGCATACTCAGTTCCTCGATCCGCGGGTGTACTACATGAGTGATCTTCCGGCCTATGTCGAGGGGCTCGACGTGTTGCGGGTCTGCGGCGTGGCCTTCCTGCTGTGCGCACTGGCGACGGTCTATCCCGCATGGCGCGCCGGTCGCACGGCTCCGGCGCAGGCGTTGCGCCATGAATGAAAAAGTGGCGGCGGTGCTCGAGGCGCGCGAGGTCTCGAAGAGCTTTCGCCAGGGACCGGTGATCCTCGAGGTGCTGCGGGGCGCGGCGCTCGCCATCGCGGCCGGGGAGCGCGTGGCGATCATCGGCGCCTCCGGCTCCGGCAAGACCACACTGCTGCAGATCCTCGGCGGCCTCGACCGGCCGACCAGCGGGCAGGTACTGGTCGACGGCCGCGACATACACCGGCTGACGGAAAAGGAGCGGGGGGAGCTGCGCAACCGGGCGCTCGGGTTCGTCTATCAGTTTCACCACCTGCTGCCCGAGTTCTCCGCGCTCGAGAATGTCGCGATGCCGCTGCTCGTGCGCCGTACCCCGGTGGCCGAGGCCCGCGCGGCGTCACGCCACCTTCTCGAGCGGGTTGGCCTCGGCCAGCGTCTCGATCACCGGCCGCACCAGCTTTCAGGTGGCGAGCGCCAGCGTGCCGCGGTCGCTCGCGCGCTGGTGACGCAACCGAAAATCATTCTCGCCGATGAGCCCACCGGCAACCTCGATGGCGCGAATGCGGAGTCGGTATTCGCGCTGATGCTCGAGCTCAATCTCGAGCTCGGCACGAGCCTGGTCGTGGTGACTCACGACACCCGCCTGGCGGACAGAATGGAACGGATCTACGAGATCGAGAAAGGCAGTCTCTGGGAGCGCTCTACGCCGCCGTTGCGACGTGGCGAGTCCTATACCGGGACGTAACCCGCCAGCGCCACACGAGCTCCAGGCAGCCCCAACCGAGGACACCGAGAACCGAGGCACAGGCCACGCAGCCGATGAGGAATGGCTGCCACATGGGACCCAGGCCGCTCTGCAGCCAGTCCCAGCTCAAATGGAACGAGAAGCTCTCCGGCACGATCCCGAGTAATGCCGCGCCCACCCGGTAGGCCAGGTAATACATCGGCACCACGGTGATCGGATTGACCAGGAGGGTTGTCCCGTAGATTGCCGGCACATTGAGCCGCCACGCGATCGCGAGCAGGACCGCGACCACCATGTGCACCGGCAACGGGATGAAGCAGATGGCAATGCCCACGCCGAAGGCGCCGGTGATAGCGCGACGGTGCAGGGCCCAGAGCCGCGGATCGAGCATCCGCTCCCCGAAATGCCGCAGCAGCCAGTGCCCCTGCAGCTGGACGGGGGAGGGAAGGAGCTTCTTCAGGACGCGACGGGGCATCAGGGCTACGGACTGTACCAGATTGGCGACGGCATGGCGTCAGGCAGGTCGCAGTAATCTTGCCCGGCTCATGGGCCCAGGCCGCCCCTAGGGCCAAGGGCCGCAGACGGGACCTTGAGCACTTATTGCGCTCGGGTATCATGCGCCGTCGCAGTTTTCTTGGGTTCCGTCCCCCGGGGTCGCTGGATGTGGGAAATCGTGCGGGCCGGCGGCCCGCTCATGTGGCCGATCATTCTCTGCTCGATCACCGCGGCGGCGATCGTTCTGGAGCGGCTGTGGACATTGCAGGACCGGCGGGTGATGCCGCGGGAGCTGCCGCACAAGGTCTGGCAGCTCATCGAGGCCAACCAGATCAACGACAAGGTCATTGCCGCGCTGGAGCAGAATTCGCCCCTGGGCCGGCTGCTCGCGGCGGGTCTCGCCAACCGCCACCGGCCGCGCGATATCCTGATGGAGCGCCTCGAGGACACCGGCCGGCACGTGGTCTACGAGCTCGAGCGTTTCCTCAACACTCTGGGCACCATTGCCGGTGTCTCGCCGCTCCTCGGTCTGCTCGGCACGGTGACCGGCATCATCCGCGCATTCAACGCCATCCAGGCAGGCGGCATGGGTGATCCGCGCGTGCTCTCGGGCGGCATCGCCGAGGCACTGGTCGCCACCGCGGCTGGCCTGTGTGTCGCCATACCCTCACTCTTCGCTTATCGGTACCTTCGCGGCAGGGTGGAGCGCATCGTGGTGGAGATGGAAAAGCAGGCCATGCGGATGGCCGATGCGGTCGAGGCTGCCGGGGCCCGCGGCGGCCGCTCGGCCGCGGCCTGATCACGGCCGTCATGAACCTCAGCTCACGCCGTCACGAGGAGCCGGAGATCAACGTCGTCTCGCTGATCGATGTGGTGTTGCTCCTGGTCGTGTTCTTCATGCTGTCGAGCCGATTCACCGACGAAGGACGGCTGCACGTCGAGCTGCCGCAAGCGAGCGCCGTGCCGCCCGCCGCCCCGCAGAGCGAGCCGTTGGTGGTCTCGGTGACCCAAACCGGAAGCTATCTCGTCAATGGGCGGGAGCTCATCAACTCGAGCCCCGATACGCTGCGCGAGGCGCTGCTCAAGCAGGCCGGCAGCAATCGCGACATCACGGTGACGATCCGCGCCGACGGCCGCTCCACTCAACAGGCCGTGGTCACTGCGATGGATGTGCTCGGACAGCTCGGCTTCGTCCGCCTCAACATCGCGACGATCAGGGACGAGCGGGCAGGCGCTCCTTGAACGACGTTGCGAGCCGCCGGCCGCGCGAGCCGGTGCCCGTCGCCGTCACTTATCGACGGCTGCTCGGCTATTTGAAGCCGCACAAGGGAGCATTCGCCCTCGGCATTCTGGGGGGTGCGGTTTACGCGGCTTCCACCACGGGCCTCGTGTGGCTTGCCAAGCTTTTCGGCGATGGCGCATTCAGCCATGCCGATCCACGCATGGTGTTCCTGATCCCGATTGCGCTAGTGATCATCTTCATCGGCCGCGGGATAGGTAATTTCACCCAAACCTATTTCATGGGCTACGTGGGCCGCAACGTCGTCAAGCGCCTGCGGGGGCAGGTGTTCGCAAGCATTCTGGACCTCCCGGCCGCTTATTTCGATCGAACGTCCACGGCCACGCTCCTCTCCCGGCTCACCTACAACAGCGAGCAGGTGGGGCAGGCCTCGACCGACTCGATCGTCATCATGGTGCGCGCGGCGCTGACGGTCGCCGGACAGATCTTCTGGCTTTTCTGGCTGAACTGGCGGCTGGCCGTGATCTCGCTCGCCACCGGACCGCTCGCGGCGTGGCTCATATCGGTGGTAAACAGGAACTTCCGCCGCTACGGCCGCCGCATTCAGGACTCGATGGGCGATGTCACGCGCATCGCCAAGGAAAGCTTCGAGGCGCCACGCCTGGTGAAGGTGTACGAGGCGCAGCCGCACCTGCGGGCGCAGTTCGACGCGGTGAACGAGCACAATCGCCGCTCCTACATGAAGCTGATCCTGACTCGCGGACTCGCCAACCCCACCGTGCAGCTCGTCACGGCGCTGGGCGGCGCTTTCGTCCTCGGGCTCGCGCTTCGTGACACGATGTCCGGACGCATGAGTCCGGGGGATCTGTTCGGATTTTTTACCGCGCTCACGAGTATTGCGCAGCCTTTGAAGGAGCTCGTACAGGTCGCCGATCCACTACAGCAGGGCATCGCAGCGGCCGAGAGCCTGTTCGAGTTGATCGACGAGCCCCCCGAGCCTGCCGGCGGCAGGTACCTTGCCGGACGTGTGCGCGGCGACGTCGAGATTCGCGATGTCATGTTTTCCTACCCGACCGGAGAGCGGCCGGCGCTGCACGGCGTCTCGCTGGAGGTTCCGGCGGGCTCGAGCCTCGCCATCGTCGGACGCTCGGGCAGCGGCAAGTCGACGCTGGTCAGCCTCCTGCCGCGGTTCTATGACGTCGCCGTGGGCTCGATCCTGGTCGACGGCCATGACATCCGCGAGTACGCGCTGCGCAACCTGCGCCAGCAGATCGCAGTCGTCAGCCAGGATGTCACGCTCTTCGATGACACCATCCGCAACAACATCGCCTTCGGGCGCAAGGTGTCCGAGAGCGAGCTGATGCAGGCGGCGGAGGCGGCGTACGTCCTCGAATTCACCTCGAGTCTCCCGGCCGGGCTCGACACGGTAGTGGGCGATCGCGGTGTGTTGCTTTCAGGCGGGCAGCGGCAGCGGATTTCGATCGCGCGGGCGTTGCTGAAGAACGCGCCCATTCTCATTCTCGATGAGGCGACCTCGGCGCTCGACACCGAGTCCGAGCGGCACATTCAGGCAGCGCTTGCCCATCTGGTGCGCAACCGCACGACCTTCGTGATCGCGCACCGTCTGTCCACGGTGGAGCAGGCGGACCGGATCGTGGTGCTGGATGCCGGCAAAGTCGTCGAGAGCGGCACCCACGCGGAGCTGCTGGCGCGCGACGGGCGCTATGCGCAGCTCTACCGCTTGCAATTCGCCGACTGAATCATCCATGCAGCAGCGGCTGCTCGAGCTCTGGTATGGGGAATCGCGGGGCGTCTCGGTCTTGCAGCCGCTCTCCTGGCTCTATGGCGCAGCCGTCGCGGCGCGGCGCCAGGCGTACGAGCGAGGCTGGGTCAAATCGCATGATGTCGGCAGGCCTGTCATTGTCGTCGGCAATCTGACAGTGGGTGGCACGGGCAAGACACCGCTCACCATCTGGCTTGCCAATCGCCTGCGGCAGCGTGGCTACGATGTTGGTCTCGTGTCACGCGGCTATGGCCGCGAGCAGGGCGGCTTGGCCGTGGTGACTGCCGACTCCTCGTGGCGCGAGGTCGGTGACGAGCCGCTGATCCTCCAGCGGCGCACCGGCTGCACGACCCTGGTCGCGAGCGACCGTGTTGCGGGGGCGAGGGCGCTGGTCGAACGGGGAGCGAAGGTCATCCTGGCTGACGATGGCCTGCAGCACCTGGCTCTGAGGCGAAATTGCGAGATCGTCGTGGTGGATGCTGCCCGTGGCCTCGGCAACGGTCGTGTGCTGCCGGCGGGACCGCTGCGCGAAAGCGGCTCCCGGGTCCGGGCCGCTGACGCCTGGGTCATGAATGGCGGGGCGCAGGGCGAGCCTGTCCGGGGTGTTCCGCGAGAGCTTGCCGCCGCAGCCCTGCGGCTGCGGCTGCGGGCGCTACAGGCAAGGCAGGTGGCCGGTGCCGGACAGGAGCAGCCGCTCGAGGCCTTTCGCGGCCGGCCGGTGCACGCCGTGGCCGGGATCGGCAATCCACAGCGTTTCTTTGCCGACCTTCGCGCCCGCGGCCTCGGGCTCATCGAGCACCCTTTTCCCGACCACCATGCGCTTGCGGCCGCCGACCTCGACTTCGGCGACGGCCTGGCGGTACTCATGACGGAAAAGGATGCCGTAAAATGCCGGGAGGCTGCGGGCCCGCGCCACTGGTACGTGCCGGTCGAGGCGGACTTCAGCGAAGCCGACTCGCGCCGGCTGCTCGAGCTCGCGACGCGCGCGATCGATTCCTACATTCCTGCTGGAGGTTAGATTCCCGATGGACGCCCGCCTGCTCGACATCCTGGCCTGTCCGGTCTGCAAGGGACCGCTGGTCTATCGGCGCGAGTCGCCGGCGCTCGTCTGTCGGCTCGATCGGCTCGCCTATCCGATCCACGACGACGTGCCGATCATGCTGGAGGAGGAGGCGCGGCAGCTGGCGGCGGACGACCCGCTCCTCGAGCGGTGATGCAGCTCAGCTCGCCTGCTCGCGCGTGATCTGCTCTTTTCACGTAGCCATACCCGCGCGCCACGGCTCGACGCGCTTCCCAGGGAAGGCGCTCGCGCCAATTCATGGCAAGTCGATGCTGCAGTGGGTCTACGAGCGCGCCTGCGCCTCGGGTGCCCGCGATGTGTTGATAGCGACGGACGACGCGGCGATCGCGGCCGCCGCCACCGGCTTCGGCGCGGTGGCGCGCATGACCTCCGCTGCACACGCATCCGGAACCGATCGCCTCGCCGAGCTCGCCGCGATCGAGCGCTGGCCCGACGCCGACATCGTGGTGAACGTGCAGGGCGATGAGCCGCTCATTCCGCCGGCGATCATCCGCCAGGTTGCGATGCTGTTGGAATCAGACCGGCTGGCCGGGATCGCGACGCTCGCCACGCCGGTCGAGTCGCTCGCGGAGTTTCTCGATCCCAACGCGGTGAAGGTCGTTGCCGATGCGAACGGCAGGGCGCTCTACTTCAGTCGCGCACCCATGCCTTGGAGCCGCGATGGTGCCGCGGCGGGACTGACGAGCCAGCGCGTGTTTGCGGGAGCGCGCCGCCACATCGGCATTTACGCCTATCGCGTGGGCGCCTTGCGGCGCCTGGCCTCTCTTGCTCCAACAGCGCTGGAGAAGACGGAGAAGCTCGAGCAGTTGCGCGCGCTGGAAAATGGACTCCCGATCAGCGTCGCCGACGCCGCGGAAAATCCAGGACCTGATGTGAATACGGTGGCGGACCTCGAGCGTGTCGCGAGACTGATGTCACGGTAACAGTGCGCGCTGGCCGTATAATTCAGCTCGCATTCAGGCTACATGTAAGCAAATGCCAAGGCTAGGTTGTCAACCCGCGAATCGCCCCCACGTTCAGCGACAGTAGCGGAATCGTGTAACGGAAAGACCATGCGTATCAGATTGTTACAAGAATCTTCAGCTCTGCGGCGCATTGCCGGGATCGCCGCCCTGTCGGCCCTTGCCGTGGGACTGGCGGCCTGCGAGACGGCCCCCCCGCCGCAGCCGCCACCGCCGCCCGCCGCCTATGCCGGGCCGCCGGTGAATACCACGGTTTACGCTTATCCCCAGAACGGCCAGTCGGCCGATCAGCAGAACCGCGATCGCTATGAGTGCAGCGTCTGGGCGGTTAAGCAGACCGGATTCGATCCGAGCGCGCCCACCGTGCCTGCGCAGTACCGCGTGGTCGCGAGCGGTCCACCGCCGGGAACCGGCACCGCTGTCGGCGCCATAGCCGGCGCCGTGATCGGAGCCGCGATTTCGCCTCGCTGGGACAGAGGCGCGGGAGCGGTGTTCGGTGGCCTCACCGGCGCCATGATCGGCAGCGCCAGCGATGCCCAGCGCGCCCAGAACAATCAAATCCAGATGTCGGAGGCCCAGCAGGAGCAAGCGGCCGCGATGGCGCAGAAGGCGACGGACTACCGCCGCGCTCTCAGCGCCTGCCTGGAAGGTCGCGGCTATAGCGTGAAATAGCCTTGCTGTGAGGATCCGGGGCGGAGTAACTGCTGCCGCTCCGGTTCCGCAGCCCCTTCGCCAGCGTGGCCGAACCCGCTGTTTGTCGTCGTGGCAGTGGATGCCCTCTGCGTGACAAGCTCCTTCGGGTTAAACTCGGCGAGTGAAGATACTCTTTGTTTGTCTCGGCAACATCTGCCGCTCGCCCACGGCGGAGGTCGTGTTTCGCACCGTCGCGTCCCGCGAGGCGCCTGACATCGCGTTGGAAATCGACTCCGCCGGGACTGCCGGTTACCACGTCGGCGCGCTTCCGGACCGGCGTACGCGTCAGGCTGCTGCCCGGCGCGGTTACGACCTCTCTGCGCTGCGTGCGCGGATGGTCGAGGCGCACGACTTCGAGTATTTCGAGCTCATTCTCGCCATGGACAGGGAAAACCTGAGCGCGCTCGAGCGGCGCTCACCGCCCCACGCCCGGGATCGTTTGCGGCTCTTCCTGGAGTTCGCGCCGCAGACCGGCATCAGCGAGGTCCCCGACCCCTACTACGGTGGCCCGAACGGGTTCGAGGATGTGTTGGATCTGATCGAGGCCGCCTCGCGCGGCCTGCTCGAGCATTTGCGCCAACGATCACAGGCCGCGTGAGTATTCTCACGCGGCCTGCACAGGACTGACTTCCGGTTATTCCTCGGGCCCGCGGCCGCTGCCTGGGGCGACGTGATCGGGCGGAGCCGATGACCACACCACATACGGCTTCGTCTCGCGCGACGCATTGCTTTCCGTCGGCGCTGGTGAAGGCTCGAAGTGCCCAGCAGGAGCCGTGGGCTCCTCGTGACGAGCAGGTGCATCGCGCACTTCCCGTGGCTCCGGCGCCGGAGCAAACGACTCCCTCGCCGGGGCCGGCTCATGATGCTGCTCGTGTGTGCCGTTGGCGGGTGCGCTGGCTGAGAATTCGCCTGCACCGCTCTCCTGTACGGACGTAGACGCCGTGGTACCGCCGCCTGAGTCGCGCGCGCCGCCTTCGCGGCCGCCGCCGCCGTGCCGGCCGCCGCGGCGACCTCTCCGACGGCCCCCGCGCCCCCCGCCACGCTCAGGGCGGTCGCCCGTAAACTGACGCGGCTCACCGCTCGTCTCGACGCCGGGACGGGGCTCGGCCGCCGTTGCCGGTGCCGCAGCGCTCGTAACAGACTCCTGAGGACGCGCGCCGCCGTCTCGATCGCGTTGGCGCCCCTGATCCCGGTCGTGATCGCGCCGATTGCGGTCACGCCCGTCACCACCGCGTCCGTCGGCACGCCGGCCCTCGCCGTGACTGCGCCGTTGACCGCCGTCTGAGCGGCGGGGTTGCCGGGAGTGCTCCCGTCGGCTGTCGCGATGCCTGTCGCCGCCAACCGATGAGCGATGATGTGTTGCACTGCCGGCAGGCGCTGCCGCCGGTTGCCCCGCCTGGGGGGCGGGTGCGGGCGACGCGGCTTCAGACTCGCCGGCGAAGAGCTTCTTGAACCACCCGCGCAGTCCACCGTTGGCGTGCGGATCCGGGGCTGCTGCCATCGGATCCGGGGCTGCTGCCGCGAGCGGAGCCGGCTGCGACACGATCGGCGCCGATGTGCTCGGCAACACCGCTGCTACGGCTGGGACCTCCGCCGGAGGCCGCTTGTCGCGGGCGCTGCCGGGCTCGACCGGCTCGGGAGCCGTCGGCATGAGATAGCTGGTCTGTCGGTTCTCGGGCAGATCGGCTTCGTCGTCCCTGATGCGCCTGATGGAGTACTCCGGCGTCTGAATGTTGGGATTCGGGACGATCACCAGCTCCGCGGAGCTGCGGTCCTCGAGAGTGCGCAGCCACTCGCGCTTCTCGTTGAAGAGATAGGTGGCCACTTCCACCGGCAGTTGGGCGATGACTCGCGTGGTACGGTCCTTGCGCAACTCCTCGCCGATCAGCCGCAGCACCGCCAGAGTCATCGATTCGACGCTGCGGATGCTGCCGATGCCGACGCAGCGCGGGCAGACGAAGTGACTCGACTCGCCGAGCGACGGCCGCAAGCGCTGGCGCGACATCTCCAACAGCCCGAAGCGCGACAGCTTTCCGATCTGAATCCGCGCGCGGTCCATGCGCACCGCATCGCGCAGCCGGTCCTCGACGTCGCGCTGGTTCTTGGTCGACTCCATGTCGATGAAATCGATGACGATGAGGCCGCCGATGTCGCGGATGCGCAACTGACGCGCGATCTCATCCGCCGCTTCGAGATTGGTATTTGTCGCGGTGGTCTCGATGTCGCTGCCCTTGGTGGCGCGCGCCGAGTTGATGTCGATGGACACCAGCGCCTCGGTGTAGTCGATGACGATACTGCCGCCAGAGGGCAGCTGCACCTTGTGTGCGTAGGCCGACTCGATCTGGCTCTCGATCTGATAGCGAGTGAAGAGGGGAATGTCGTCGGTGTAGAGCTTCAGGCGCCGCTGTGCCTCGGTGGGCATGAAGCGTTGCATGTACTCCTGCGCCTTCTGGAAGGCGGCAGGATCGTCGACCAGCACCTCGCCGATGTCATCGGAGAGGTAGTCGCGCATGGCGCGCGTGACCGCATCGCTCTCGCGGTAAACGAGGAAGGGAGCGGGGCGGTCCTTGGCCGCGGCATCGATCTGTTGCCACTGCGTGTTCAGGTTGTCGAGGTCCCACTGCAGCTCCTCGACGCTGCGGCCGACGCCGGCAGTGCGCACGATGGCGCCCATGCCCTCCGGAATCTTCAGCTGATTCATCACCTCGCGCATCTGATCGCGCTCCTCGCCCTCGATGCGGCGCGAGACGCCGCCGGCGCGCGGATTGTTCGGCATCAGCACCAGGAAGCGGCCGGCGAGACTGATGAACGTCGTGAGGGCCGCGCCTTTGTTGCCGCGTTCCTCCTTCTCCACCTGCACGATGACATCCTGTCCTTCCGCAAGGAGCTCGCGGATGTTCATTCGTCCGCCCTGTGGCTGCTGGCGGAAGAAGTCGCGAGAGACTTCCTTCAGCGGCAGGAAGCCGTGGCGCGTGGCGCCATAGTCGACGAAGCAGGCTTCGAGTGAGGGCTCGACGCGGGAGATACGGCCTTTGTAGACGTTCGCTTTCTTTTGTTCGCGGGAGGGAATCTCGATGCTGAGATCGAAGATCTTCTGTCCGTCAACGAGCGCGACCCGCAACTCCTCTTCCTGAGTCGCATTCACGAGCATTCTTTTCATGTGCCCCTAACTATCTAATGTAGGGCCGGCAAGCAGGCGGGAGGCTGCGGCACGAATGCGCCGCGGCGGCGAAGATTCCTCACACTCGGCGCATACGCACGAGTCTCGATATAGGCGTCGATGCCCGCCTGCTGAAAGGCGGGGTGCCGGAAAAGCTTCGGTGCTCGCAACCGATGCCGCGGCCCGCGGAACCCTGAGCAAGAGGGTTCTACGCCGGCTGCGCGATCTTGTCGGCCCAATACGATGGCCTCTTATGGGAGGTCCAACTAACATGCGGCGCATTGCGCCGCCTACCATTGGCGCGTCCGATTACCGGACGGCCGGCGGAGTATACTGCAAAGATTACTGTAGAAACAGCGCCTTACATCGAGGATCGACGTGCCAGAGGATCATTCCCGGGCTTCCCGGGGCGAAACCACCCCCGGGAGCGCTGTTCCAGCCGAGGAAAACCGGGGGCGTGGCCATGGGGTGAGGCACTTCGAGGTCGAGGAGGGCGAGGCCGGTCAGCGCCTCGACAAGTACCTGGTGCAGCGCCTCGGCGATGTGCCGCGGACGCGGATATTCCGCATCATCCGCCGCGGCGAAGTGCGCGTGAACGGCCGCCGCGTCGGGCCGGAGGCGCGCCTGGGCGCCAATGATCGAGTGCGGGTACCCCCCCTTTGGGAACAGGGCGAGCAGAGCGGCGCCCGGGTGCAGCGCGGGCCCCCGGCGGCGCTGGTGGAGGCCATCGGGCGAGCGATCGTGCTGGAGACGGACCGCCTGCTGGTCCTGGACAAGCCGGCCGGGATCGCGGTCCATGGCGGCAGCGGCATCAGCTTCGGGGTCATCGAGGCTCTGCGGGCGCTCAAGCCCGGCGAGCCGCTCGAGCTGGTGCACCGGCTGGATCGGGATACGAGCGGCTGCCTGCTGGTAGCGCGCGATGCCGCGACGCTGCGGACCGTCCATGCGCTGCTGCGGGAAGGCCAGTGCGATAAGCGCTACCTGGTCCTGGTCGCGGGCCACTGGAACCTGGGCCACAAGCGGATCGATGTCCCGTTGCGAACCGATACTCGCGTCAACGGCGAGCGGACCGTGCGCGCGGATGCCTCAGGCAAGCCGTCAGTCAGCGAATTCCATCCGGTGCAGTTCTTCGGCAAATTGGCCACGTTGCTGGAGGTGGGGCTGCTTACTGGCCGCACCCATCAGATCCGCGTCCACGCGAGCTATGCCGGCCACCCGGTGGCGGGCGATGAGAAGTACGGTGATGCCGAGTTCAACGCGAATATGCGCGAGCGCGGGCTCACGAGGATGTTCCTCCACGCGCACAGCATGGGCTTCGAATGGCCTCGGGGAGGCGGCCCGTTCAGCGCGAGCGCACCGCTGCCCCCAGAGCTGGCGGCCGTGCTCGACAAGATGGGCGAGAAGGTCAGGGGAGCTGGATCCCGCAGCGACGCAAGGCGCAAGCCAGCCAGATGAGCGGCAGGCCGATGAGGGCTGTCGGATCGCGGCTCTCGATGCTCTCGAAAAGAGAGATGCCCAATCCTTCGGCGCGAAAGCCGCCTGCACAGTCGAACGGGCGCTCCCGCTCCACGTAGCGCTCGATTTCCTGCTCGCTCAGGCTGCGGAAAAACACCGACGTGGTGTCGATGTGCACCATGCGGATGCCGGCTTGGGGAGCGATGACCGCGCAGGCCGTGTGGAAGCGCGCACTGGTGCCGCTAGCGGCGGCGAGCTGGGCGCGGCACCGGGCGGCATCGCCCGGCTTGTCGAGGATCTTGCTGCCCACCGCGGCGACCTGGTCGCTGCCGATGACCACGGCGTCCGTCCGGCGCGAGGCGATGGCCTGCGCCTTGGCGACCGCGAGGCGCAGCGCGCGGTCCGTGGGCAGCTCGCCGGCAATCGTGTCCTCCGGCGTCTGCGGGGGCAGGGCGGTAAAGGGAGTCCCAAGCCGCTCGAGGAGCGAGCGGCGATAAGGGGAGGTCGAAGCTAGAATCAGCTCGGGCATCAATGACTTAACGCAAGCAGGGGATTTTGACTTACCGCCGGGCGCTACCTATTATACGCCCCCCATGTCGCCGCCCTGGTTCCAGCCGCTCGAGGTTGATCGGCTCGCGCGAGCCGAGGCTGCAATCGATTTTGACGTTCCGTTGGCCGAGCTGCCGCGGTTGAAAACGCGAATCCCGGGCATCGGCGGCAGTGTGCAGGGTGTGGCGCGCTTTGGGATGCAGTCGGCCGTCGCGGTGGTGGAGCTTTCTCTCACCGGCAAGGCCACGCTGCAATGCCAGCGGTGCATGCAGGCGATGGAGTTTCCGCTCGAGAGCACGACCCACGTGGCGCTGATCTCGGCGGAGGCGGACGCCGCCGAGGTGCCCGATGAGCTCGAGCCGGTGCTCGCGCGCTCCGGCAGCATCAGCGCCGGGGAGCTGGTCGAGGAGGAACTGCTGCTCGCGCTGCCGATCGTGCCGCTGCACGAGGAGCTGCGCGACTGCGCTGTGCCGGCCGGCGCGCCGCTTGTTTCCGAGGCGGCGGCGGAGCAGGTGACGCAGCGGCCCTTCGCGGGGCTCGCGGAGCTGTTGAGACACAAGTAGTTTCGTGTAGTTTGGTTTGAAGTTAGCGCGCGCCTGAGGGCGCACGAGGACCATATGCCCGTTCAGAAAAGTCGCAAGACGCCCTCCCGTCGCGGTATGCATCGCTCCCACGATGGGCTTTCGGCGCCGGCGCTGTCCACCGACCCGCAGTCGGGGGAGACGCACCTGCGCCATCGCATCACCCCGGATGGCTTCTATCGCGGCCGCCGCGTGATCGAGAAGCCCGCCGAGACGGACGAACAGGAATAACTCCGCCGCCGTAGTATGAAGCGCTGGATCCGGGCTTCCTGCCCGGCCCAGCGCGCCGCGATCAAAAAGCGTGGCTTTTGCTCGCGGCTCCGCCACCTGCGGCGGCAGGGCACGTCCTTGTGCCTGGGACATCCGTGCTGCCTATCGCCATAGACGTGATGAGCGGCGATCATCCGCCGCCCGAGTACATTGCTGGAGCACTCGCCGCCCTGCGCGAGGACGAGGGGCTGCGGGCGCTCCTCGTCGGCGCTCCCGATCTCATCGCGGGGCGGATCGCGCCGCTTCCCGCGGCGCTGCGCGCACGCATCGAAGTGGCGCCGGCGAGCCAGGTCATCGCCATGAGCGACAGCCCGCGCGAGGCGATCCGCCGCAAGAAGGATTCCTCGATGCGGGTCGCGGTGGATCTCGTCAAAAGCGGACGCGCCGGCGCGTGCGTCAGCGCCGGTAACACTGGCGCGCTGAATGCCATCGCGCATTTCGTGCTGAAGACCCTGCCGGGCGTCGAGCGGGCCGCCATCATTTCGGCCATCCCGGCCGCGCACGGCCACACTCATATGCTCGACCTCGGCGCCAATACCAAGGCGACGCCGGAGCAACTGCGCCAGTTCGCCGCGATGGGCAGCATCATCGCGCGCGACATCTACGGGCTCGCCGCGCCGCGGATCGGCCTCCTCAACATCGGCGAGGAAGACCTCAAGGGACATGAGGTGGTGCAGGCCGCCCACGCCCTTCTTGCCGCGAGCCCGCTCAACTATGTCGGGTTCGTCGAGGGCGACGACATCTTCTCCGGTGACGTCGATGTGGTGGTCACGGACGGCTTCACAGGGAACGTCGCCCTGAAGACCATGGAGGGGGCCGCCGCGCTGATCGCCGACCGCATGCGCCAGGAGTTCCGGGCGACCTGGGTGAGCCGGCTGGCGGGGCTCGCCGCCCGACCGGTGTTGCGCCGGGTGGGTGCCAGCCTCGATCCGCGCAAATACAACGGCGCCTGCATGGTCGGCCTGACCGGGGTCGTGGTAAAAAGTCATGGTAGAGCCGACGGTGTGGCCTTCGCCAGGGCGATCATCACCGCCGCGCTCGCCGCGCGTCGGGGACTGACCGCGCATATTGCACAGGCGCTCGCGGCAGAGGGAGCCGGGACGCCACAGGGTTCGCCAACTTGAAGCATTCGCGTATCGCCGGGACGGGCTCGTATCTTCCGGAACGGGTTCTCACGAACTTCGATCTCGAGAAGATGATGGACACCAGCGACCAATGGATCCGGGAGCGCACCGGGATCGAGCGGCGGCACATCGCCGCGAGCGGTGAGACCACGGTGGATCTGGCGGAGCGCGCCGCGCGCGCCGCCCTGGATGCCGCGGGAGTCAAGCCGGCCGACGTCGACTTCGTCGCCTTCGGCACCACCACGCCCGACATGGTCTTCCCCAACTGCGGAGCGCTGCTACAGGCGCGGCTCGGCTGTCGTGGGGCCCCGGCGTTCAGCGTCGAGACCGCCTGCAGCGGCTTCATGTACGCGCTCTCGATCGCGGACAAGTTCGTGCGCTTCGGCGATGCCCGCCGGGCGCTCGTGATCGGTGCCGAGACGCTCTCGCGGATCACCGACTGGAGCGACCGCTCGACCGCGGTCTTGTTCGCGGATGGAGCGGGCGCCGTGGTACTCGAGGCAGCGGATGAGCCGGGGATCCTTTCGACCCACTTGCACGCCGATGGCGCGTACAAGGACCTTCTCTATTGCGGGGGAGGGATTGCCGCCGGCGATGATCCGGTCAAGGCCCGCCGCCTCATCACCATGACCGGCAGCGAGGTGTTCAAGATCGCGGTGACCACGCTCGGCCGGGCGATCGACGAGGCGCTCGTGGCCAACAAGCTCGACCGCTCGGCCATCGACTGGCTGGTGCCGCACCAGGCGAATATGCGCATCATTCAGGCGACGGCGCGCAAGCTCGACATGCCCATGGAGCGCGTCATCACCACGGTGCAGGACCATGGCAACACCTCCGCGGCCTCCGTCCCCCTGGCTCTCGACGTCGGTGTCCGCGACGGGCGGATCAAGCGCGGGGACCTGCTGCTGCTCGAGGCTTTCGGGGGCGGCGTGACCTGGGGTTCCGCCCTGATCCGTTACTGAAACAAAAAGTAATACTTGAGCACAAAGAAAAACGCCGCGCGGCTGCGCGGCGTTCTTTGAACTAAAGAGCAGGGCTCTTTACTTCGAGATCGACCGCTTGAACATGCGGTTGATCTTCTCGTTGGTCGCATCGACAGCCGACTGAGCGGCCTGAGCGGCGGCCAACGCCTGGTTCGCAGTGCTCTGTGCACCGCTAGCTGCCTGGCTGGCCGACTGGGCGGCGCTTGATGCCTGATCCGCCGAGCTCTTTGCGGCCGCCACCTGCGATTGCAGCTGGGCAACCTGTGACTTCAGATCCGCGATATCAGACTGCATCGGCTTGAGGTCTTGGCAACCTACAAGACCAATCACCAATGCCGCGGCAGCAGCCACCTTGACAACACTCGCGCACTTCATACATGTCCCCTTCTGGGTTGTTGATTCGGGAGGTCCTGAGAACGCAATGCGAAGGCGGCGGGCAAGCGCTCCGCCGCCTTCGCAGCACGCAACTGCACCAAATTTGCGATGGGAATGCAACTCCGAACGCCCACTTTGTCTTTGACTCGCGACATTGTGCGGCGGTTCCGCACGCGGTAGACGTGCACGATGGAGGTGCAATCCCAGGGTTCGGAAGATGCTTGTCTTCGACCTCAATCTGTATATAATCGCAGTGGTGTATAAATGAACAGGCAGTGCAAGATGTCCGACCTTACTCCGCGACAGATGCAAATTCTGCGCCTGGTCCAGCGCTTCATTGGCGAGACAGGCATGCCTCCCACCCGGGCGGAGATCGCCCGCGAGCTCGGCTTCAGGTCTCCCAATGCCGCCGAGGACCACCTGCGCGCGCTTGCGCGCAAGGGTGTCATCGCGCTCGTGCCGGGCGCCTCGCGCGGTATCCAGCTGAAAGACACCATCCGCGAGCAGATGGGATTGCCGCTCATCGGGCGTGTCGCCGCCGGCAAACCGATCTTCTCGGAAGAGAACTTCGAAGCCCGCCTGCAGATCGACCCGGGCCTCTTTCAGCCGCGGCCGCACTACCTTCTCAAGGTCACCGGCATGAGCATGAAAGATGCCGGTATTCTCGATGGAGATTTGGTTGCGGTGCACCGTACGGCGGAGGTGCGCAGCCGCCAGATCATCGTGGCACGCCTCGAGAACGAGGTCACCGTGAAGCGTTACCGTCAGGAAGGCTCCGTCGTCTGGCTGCTGCCGGAGAACAGCGACTTCGAGCCCATCAAGGTGGATCTCAAGGAGCAGCCGCTGCTCATCGAGGGCATCGTGGTCGGCGTGTTGCGGCGGGGGAAAACTCACGGCTTGATGTAGTAATGACCTAGTTGATGTAGTAATGACCAGGTGCGGCCATGTTCCGGGATCTCTCGCGACTTCTCGAGCATCCCGCCATCTGGCGAGGCCGCAGCGCCGCCCGGACGAAAACGCTGCCTACCGGATTTGCGGCTCTTGATGAGGGTTTGCCCGGGGGAGGCTGGCCGCACGCCGGGCTGATCGAGATCCTGCCGGTCTGTTTTGGGGCGGGGGAGCTGTCACTCCTGTTACCGGCTCTTGCCGCCGTGACCCGGCGCCCCGAGGCGCGCTGGTGCGCGTGGGTGGCACCACCCCTGCGGCCTTTCGCGCCGGCGCTTGCGGAGCGCGGCGTGGCGCTGGAGCGGGTGCTCGTGGTCAGGCCTGCCACCCGAAGTTCGAAGGCCGTAGGGTGGGCCTTCGAGCAGACGCTTCGCTCCGGTGCCTGCGACATCGCACTGTCGTGGCTGCGCAGCGCGTTACCGCGGCAGATCCGTCGCCTGCATCTCGCGGCGGAGCGGGGTAATACCCTCGGGGTGTTGTTTCGGCCACGGGAGGCCGCGCGGGACTCCTCGCCCGCGATTTTGCGGGTCGCGGTGGAGCCTGCCGCCTCGGGGGCACGGGTCACACTGCTGAAGAGCCGAGGGGGGACTCGAGGCACGATCGAGCTTTCCCTGGGTTGAGGCGCCATGCGACACCGCAGAGCCCTCGAGTTGCCTTTTGAGGAAAGCACGACCGCACCGGCGTCGCGGCCGGCGCCTCGATCCGGCGACTTACTGCACCCGGCCGTGGGTCGCGCCGATGCGGCGAGAATGGCTCCTGCGGAGCTGTGGTTGGCCGTGCACCTGGCATCGAGTTCCCCACCTACACAACCGGACCTCGAGCGTCTCGTCGTGCGCGCGCAACGGCTCACTCCCCGCGTCAGTCTCGATCCGCCTGATGGCCTGCTGCTCGAGGTGAAGGGCAGTCTGCATCTTTTCGGCGGTGTGGAGGGGTTGAGTCGGGAAATGGCGGCCGAGTGCTCGCGCCTGCGGATGCCCTGCACGCTCGCAATGGCCCCCACACCCGTTGCCGCGTTGGCCCTGGCGCGCGCCGGGCGCAAGCGCGGAGTCACTGACTCGCCGCTCGCCGCCTCGATCGTCATGGACCCGGCGCAGCTCGTCGGCAGGTTGGCACCTCTGCCGCTTGCGCTGCTGCGCTGGCCGCAGGATACGCTGGATCGCCTCGCGCGCATCGGGGTACGGACCATCGGGGAAGCGCTGCGGCTGCCGCGGGCGGGCTTCGCACGGCGTTTCGGCACCGCGCAACTGCAAACACTCGACCGGCTGGTCGGTCGCGCCAGCGATCTCAGGGATGGCTTCCAGGTGCGTGCGCGCTTCCGCCGCCGTCGCGAGCTGCTCTATGAGTTGGAAAGCCATGCGGCGCTCCTGGCGGTGCTGGCGCCGTTGCTCGAGGAGCTTGGTGAATTCCTGCAGGCGCGCCAGTGCGGGGTGTTGGCGCTCGAGTGCCGCCTGCGGCATCGCAACGTCCCGCCGACCCGCTGCGTGCTGCGGCTCGCGGCGCCGCTTGCCGATCCGGCGCAGATTGCGGCGTTGCTGGGGGAGCGGTTGACGGCACTCGTGCTGCCGGAGCCGGTGCGCGCTTGTGAGTTGCGGTCGGGGGCGCTGGTGTCGCGGGTGCTTGCTTCTGCAGGGCTCTGGCGGGGCGGAGAGCATGGCGGGAGCGTGGGGCCGCAGGGGACGGACCTCATTGAGAGGCTGCGGGTGCGGTTGGGGGTTGAGGCGGTATATGGGCTGCGGGTTGTTGATGATCATCGGGCGGAGGCGGCATGGAAGATAAGAGAGCCTGTGGTTACTACGATGGGGATTCAGAGCGGCTTGCAAGTTGCCAATCGGGGGTCTGTTGACCGCCGTCCACTGTGGCTGCTGTCAGTTCCGAGACTGCTTGGCGAGCGCGCTGGGCTGCCGCGATGGCGCGGGGCTTTACGGTTGCTCGGCGAGGCGGAGCGGATCGAGACCGGGTGGTGGGATGGCGGCGAGATCGCGCGCGATTACTACACCGCGGTGGATATCGGGGGTGCGCGTCTGTGGGTATTTCGCGAGCGCGAGTCGCCGCACCGGTGGTTTCTCCATGGAGTGTTCGGTTGAGCCGGTCAGCAGAGATTCCGTACGCCGAGCTCCACTGCCTCACTAACTTCACCTTCCTGCGCGGGGCGTCGCATCCGCACGAGATGGTGGGGCAGGCGGTCGAGTTGGGCTACGAGGCGCTCGCCATCACGGATGAGTGCTCCGTTGCGGGTGTCGTGCGCGCCCACGTGGCGACGAAAGGGCGGCAACTGCGGCTCATCATCGGCGCGGAGCTGCGCTTCACCTGCGGGATGAAGCTCGTGGTACTCGCCACCAACCGGCGGGGCTACGGCCGGATCTGCCGGCTCATTACCCGTGGCCGGCGCGCCGCCGAGAAGGGCGACTACGCCTTGACGCGCGCGGACCTGGAGGCGAATGGGCTCGAGCACTGTCTCCTCCTCTGGTTGCCCGAGCGCCCCTCTTCCGAGGAGGCGCGCTGGCTCAAGGAGCGCTTCCCCGACAGGCTTTGGATCGCCGTCGAATTGCTTCGCGATGGGATGGATCGCGGGCGGCTCGAGACGCTGCAGAGGGTAGGCCGGGACTACGCGCTGCCGCTGGTGGCGAGTGGCGATGTCCACATGCACGTACGCGCTCGCCGCAGGCTGCAGGATGCGGTCACGGCGATCCGGCACAACGTGCCGATCTGGGAAGCCGGCAGGAGGCTCTATCCCAACGGCGAGCGATATCTGCGCGAGCGCGAGCGACTCGCGAAGCTTTATCCGCGCGAGCTGCTCGAGGAGACGGTGGCCATTGCCAGGCGATGCACGTTCTCGCTGGAGGAGCTGCGGTACGAATATCCCCATGAGCTCGTGCCTCCCGGTGAGACTCCGGCGAGTCATCTACGCAAGCTCACGGAGGCAGGAGCGCAATGGCGCTGGCCACAAGGGGTACCTCCAAGCGAACACGCCGCCATCGAGCACGAGCTCGCCCTCATCGCGGACCTGCGCTATGAGCCTTATTTCCTGACCGTACGCGATATCGTCGCCTTCGCACGCAGCCAGGGAATTCTGTGTCAGGGCAGGGGTTCCGCCGCTAATTCCCGCGTCTGCTACTGCCTGGGGGTGACCTCAGTCGACCCGCTGCGTGGCGCATCGCTCCTTTTCGAGCGCTTCATCTCACGCGAGCGCAACGAGCCGCCCGACATCGACATCGACTTCGAGCACGAACGGCGTGAGGAGGTCATCCAATACGTCTATGAGAAATACGGTCGGGAGCGGGCCGCGATCGCAGCGACCGTGATCATGTACCGTCCGAGAAGCGCGCTGCGCGATCTCGGCAAGGTTTTCGGCCTCGATCCCGACGAGTGCGGGCGCCTCACCAAGGTCATTCAGTGGTGGGACGGGGGTGAGGTGATGCGCGCGCGGCTGCGCGAGGCGGGCTTCGATCCCGATGGCTCGATGCTGGCGCGACTGCTGCCCCTGGCGCAGGAGCTGGTCGCGTTTCCGGGTTTCCCGCGGCATCTTTCGCAGCACGTCGGCGGGTTCGTCATCTCGGAGGGCGCGCTCGAGGAGCTGGTGCCCATCGAAAACGCGACGATGGAAGGCCGCACCGTGGTGCAGTGGGACAAGGATGACCTCAACGACCTCGGCCTCCTCAAGGTCGATCTGCTGGCTCTGGGGATGCTGACCGCGCTGCGCAAGTCATTCGACCTGGTGAACGACTTCCGCGGTACGCAACACTTCCTCGGCGGCCTTCCGGCGGAGGCGCCGGAGGTCTACGAGATGATCTCCCGCGCCGACACCATCGGCGTCTTCCAGATCGAGTCGCGCGCGCAAATGGCGATGCTGCCGCGCCTGCAGCCGCGCTGTTACTACGACCTCGTCATCGAGATCGCCATCGTCCGCCCCGGCCCCATTCAGGGCGACATGGTGCATCCCTATCTGCAGCGGCGAAAATCGGGCGAGCCCATGCGCTATCCCAGTCGCGATGTCGAGGCGGTGTTGAAGCGCACTCTCGGCGTGCCCATCTTTCAAGAGCAGGTGATGCAGCTCGCCATTGCGGCGGCGGGCTTCACGCCCGGGGAGGCGGATGCGCTGCGGCGCGCGATGGGCGCGTGGAAGCGGAGCGGCGGGATCGAGCATTTTCAGGAAAAACTGATCGGGGGGATGAGAGCTCGCGGCTACGCGGAGGAATTCGCACAGCGCTTGTATCAGCAGATGTTGGGGTTTGGTGAATACGGCTTCCCGGAGTGTGTCGTAGGCGATACTCGTGTCGTGGATGCCGACACGGGTAAATGGCTGGCCATTGATGAAATTATCTCCGGACAGGCAAAAATCAGGACGACGCTGGCATGCGACGAAAAATTGCGCTTGTGCAAGCGCGCGGTCGTGGCTGTAAGGGCGAGCGGAAGAAAGCGGGTGTGGCGTTTGAAAACTGCGCTGGGTCATTCTATCGTGGCTACCGCCAAGCACCCGTTTATGGCTATGGGGGGTTGGTGTCAGCTCGGCAGGTTGCGGGTGGGTGATCACGTGGCCGTCGCGCGTGCACTCCCGTTGTCACTGCAGCGCCGGTGGCCGCGGTACAAAATACTGGTCCTTGCCGATCTGATTGCCGAGGGCAATCTCTGCCACCCTTCGACCTTCTACTTCTACACCATCGATCATTGGCATTGGCGGGGGTTCGTTGCGGCGGTCGAGAAATTTCCGAATACACGAGCTGTTGTTAATTACCACGGAGACTGCCTCTCTGTGCGTGTCAGGCGGATCGATCGTGGCCGTTCGATCGGAGCTGTTGAATGGATAAAAGCGCTTGACATGTGGGGGCACGGCGCGCGTGAGCAGCGTCTGCCAGCGGAGGTTTTCGGACTATGCGATGCGAATATCGCCCTGCTGCTGGCTCGCCTTTGGGAAGGAGATGGGGGATTTTCAATGACGGGGCACGCCGACTATGACACTGCCTCTCCGAGGCTTGGGATGGAAGTACGACATTTACTTCTGCGGCTGGGCATAGTCGCGCGCCTCTATCGCCGTTTGCGGACTTACAGGGGCAGGAGGATAGACCACTACGTGGTGACAGTTACGGGCGAGGAGCCGCTGCAGCGCTTCTGGTGCCACATAGGCCGACGCTTTCTGGATCCCGAGAAGCGAAGGCGTTCAAAAGCTCTGGCCGCGATCGGACGTCTGGCCACGTGTCTCGGCTCGCGCGAACTCTCGCGCCTCGCGGACTCCGATGTCTATTGGGATATGATTGTGGAAATCAAAGCGGTTGGCAGACGCGAAACATACGATCTGCAGATCGAAAAAAATCACAATTTTTTGGCGAACAACCTCGTCGTGCACAACTCGCATTCCGCAAGCTTTGCTCTATTGGCTTACGATTCCGCATGGCTAAAATGTCATGAGCCCGCGGCGTTCACGGCAGCGCTGCTCAACAGCCAGCCGATGGGCTTCTATGCATCGGCGCAGCTCGTCCGGGATGCGCGGACCCACGGAGTGGAGGCGCGACCGGTCGACGTCTGTGTGAGTGTCTGGGACTGCACACTGGAGCGGAGGGAAGATGGTCAGCCGGCGCTGAGGCTGGGCTTGAGGCTGGTCAAATCGCTTTCGCGAAGCGGGGCGGACCGCCTCGTCGGGGCTCGCCTGCAGCAACCGTTCGCAAGCGTACGGGATCTCGCTGTGCGCGCTGCGCTCGATCGGGGCGATCTGGAAGCGCTGGCGGCCGCCGGCGCATTCGCCTCGTTGAGCGGCAACCGCCACCTGGCTTTTTGGGAGGTCGCGGGGACGGAGCGGCCGTTGCCGCTGGAGACTGCTTTGGTCGATGCGCCACACGAAGCCGCTCGTGAGCCTACTCCGCTGCTGAGGACTCCCACGGAAGGGGAGCGCATCGTCGCCGACTATGCTTCCATAGGCCTCACCTTGGGCCGCCATCCGTTGGCGTTGCTGCGCCAGTCGCTGCGGTCCCAGCATCTGCTCAGCGCCCGTGAGCTGGACGGCCTGCCACAGGGTAGACCGGTACGCACAGCGGGAATCGTTCTGATGCGCCAGCGTCCTGGCAGCGCGAGCGGTGTAACCTTCCTGACTCTGGAGGACGAGACAGGTCAGGTGAACATCATCGTATGGGAGCGGATAGGTGAAGAGTACCGCCGCCCCTTGGTGGAGTCGCGATTGCTCGAAGTCCAGGGCGAGCTGCAGCGGCAGGACGGGGTCATGCACGTTGTGGCCCGCCGGCTGATCGACCGCTCGCCGCTGCTTGGAGAGCTGATTACCCGCTCACGGGATTTTCACTGACTCGGTAGGAGCCAACGATGCATCCATTCTCATTCCTCTACAGCGAGCCGCAGGGGCAGTCCTGGGCTCAGTTCGAGGAGCTCGCGCTCGCCTTGGTCCTGTCCACGCTCATTGGGCTGGAACGCGAGTTCCGCGCGAAGAGCGCCGGCCTGCGTACCCATACGCTGGTCGGTGTAGCCGCCGCACTGATCATGCTGGTCTCGAAGTATGGCTTCGGCGATGTCATCGTGAGATACGCGATCGTCCTCGACCCATCGCGGGTCGCGGCGCAGATCGTCTCCGGAATTGGTTTCATCGGTGGCGGACTCATCTTCATACAGCGCGACGTTGTCCGAGGACTCACCACGGCTGCGGTCATCTGGCTGACGGCAGCCGTCGGGATGGCCTGCGGCGCGGGTCTGCCGCTGCTTGCGCTCTTCGTAACGGCCGCACACTTCCTGGTCGTCTACGGTTATGCGCAATGCGAGAGACGCATTCTGTCCGAGCACGCCGACCTGCAAGTCCGGTACACGCCGGGCAAGGGCGCGGTGGAGAAGGTCATGCAGATGTGCACCGGATCCGGCTACATCATCCAGGAGCTCGCCGTAGGCCACGGCGAGGCAGGTGCGGAAGCTGAAACTCGGGCGATCCGGTTCCGAGTCAGCGGCCGACGAGGCGTCGCGGCCCTCTTGGTCGCGATCGCCGATATCAAGGGCGTCGTGACCGCAAGTCTCCGATGATCGCCGCGGACGCTCCTGTCAGAGGTTCAGCCAGTTGCGGGCCGGGACGCAAGAGAGGGCTGTCTTGCGTTTATATAAGTGCATGCTTATGATAATCGCATGATCGAATCCCAGGTATTCCAAGCGCTGTCGGATCCTACGCGTCGCGCGGTTTTCGAGAGGCTCTGTGGGCGCGAAATGAATGTCGCAGAGATCACCGCGGGTTTCCCGGTCTCACAACCGGCAATTTCGCAACACCTGGCAGCCCTGCGGCGTGCCGGACTGGTGCGCGAGCGGCGAGAGGGGCGCAGAGCCTACTATCGCTCGAAACCCGGAGGCCTTGAGCCCCTTGCGGCCTGGATGCAGAGGTACCGGCAGTTCTGGCCGGAGCGTTTGCAGAAGCTGAAACGAGTCTTGCAGGAGATGGAATGAAGAAGGCCAGGCCGGATTCGTCGAACTCCCCGGTATTCGAGTGCGACTTCGAAGAGCCGCCCGAGAAGGTGTGGCGCGCATTGACGGAGCCCGAGCTGCTCCAGGCCTGGCTCGAGCAGAACGTTGAGCCCGCGCGAACTGATTACGAGATCCTGAATGCGGAGCCTCACCGAACGCTACGCTATCGTTGGCGCGACCCGTACCGCGCTGGACCGGCGGGCTGTCACCGCCTAGCGTGAGGATTGGACTGATCTCGGATACCCACGGGCTGCTTCGACCCGAAGCGGTTCGGGCGCTGGCCGGCGTGGCGCAGATCATCCATGCAGGTGATGTCGGTGGACGTGAGGTGATCGAAGGCCTGCATTCGATCGCTCCGGTTCACGCGGTGTGCGGTAACAACGATCGAGACGCGTGGGCAATGAAGTCATTGCCGCCGCGACTCTCGCTGGATATCGCCGGTGTCCACGTCCTCGTTCTTCACGACCTGAATGAGCTCGACCCCGAGGCGCAGACCAACGGATATCGGGTAGTTGTAACAGGTCACTCCCATAAGCCGCTGGTGGTGGAGCGAAACGGCACATTGTTCGTGAATCCGGGGAGCGCGGGTCCGCGCCGATTCCAGCTGCCCATCACACTCGGCTACCTGACCATTGCACAGGGCTCCGCGAAGGCGGAGATCCGCAATCTGGCGTGAGGACACGCATCGCCGATGACTGAGATAGAGCGCACCTTCGGGCGAAGGGCATTTGGCGACGTGCGTTTCGCCATTGAATTCGCAGCGCTGGGCATCGCGCTGATGCTCGGACTGGCTGCCTGCAGCTCGATGCCGCAGCGCACGGGCTCCGGCCGCGACTTCATCGGTTCGACCCCCGGCGCTGACACTCCAGCCGTGCGCGCGCAGTTTCGCGCGGCGCTGACCCGCGTCGGGCAGTCCGGACCGGTGCCAGCGGACCCGCCCGCGCTGCGCGGCTATGCTATCTACCCCTATCTCGTTGCTGCACGGCTGCGGGCGGCGCTCGCGGGTCAGCAAGCCGCCGCGCGCGATTCGCCTCTGGACGCAGATATCGCGGCTTTTCTCTGGCAGCAACGGGGTGAGCCGGTCACGCGTGCGCTCGCGCGTGACTGGCTCGTGGATCTGGCGATGCGGCAGCGATGGCCCACCTTTCTCGCGCACGCCCACGACTTCGCGTGGGCTGCGGACGATCCGGTGCTGGCCTGTGACACGCTCAGTGCGCGGCTTGCGAACGCAGCGACGGGCACTCGCGACGCCGATCTCGCCTCGCGTGCGCTCGCCCTCTGGAGTCAGCCGTTCAGGCAGCCGGCAGCCTGCGATGCAGCATTTGGCTGGCTACAGCAGGAGGGGCTGCTGACACCCGAGCGCGTGGACGCGCGGGCGCGGGCGGCGTTGGCAGCAGGCGAGGCGGGTCTGGGGCTCGAGCTTGCGGCGCAGCTGCCCGATGCGGCGGCTGCTGCGCTGCTCGAATGGGCGGCGCTCTTACAGCGTCCGCAGGCGTCGCTGGAGATGCTGGCGCGGATGCCGGCCAACCCGGTCGAGGCGGATGCACTCGCTGCCGGGGTCGAGAGGCTCGCCCTGTCGGATTCGGCGGCGGCGGAGGCCGTCCTTCCGGCGCTCCTAACGCGGCCTGATGTCACACCTCAGCTCGCGGGGCAGCTACAGCGCGCAGTGGCCCTCGGCCTCGCGTACGACCATGCGCCCGACGCCGCGGCAGCTCTGCAGGGCGTTCCCGAGACGGCACGCGATGACACGGTGCGCGAGTGGGGCGTACGGATCGCGCTCTGGACCGGCGCTTGGCGGCAGGCGCTCGAGTGGCTCAATCAGCTCTCGCCCGCCGCCGCGGCTGAGCCACGGTGGCGCTATTGGCGAGCGCGGGTGTTGGCGGCGGTCGCCGGGGAACCCGCCGCCGCGCCGCTGTTCGCGGCACTCGCGCGGCTACGTGATTATTACGGGTATCTGGCTGCCGACCAGCTCGAGCTCCCCTACGATCTGCAGGCACATCCGACGCCCGCGAATTCCCCGATACAGGCGGCGCTCGCGGCGACGCCGGGACTCATCCGTGCGCATGAGCTCTTCGAATGCGGCCTCACTGACTCGGCGGACTTCGAGTGGGCGGTGGCACTGCGGGGGGTGACGAACGCGCAACGCATTCAGGCTGCGCAGGTCGCGGAGGACTGGGGGTGGTATGCGCAGGCGATCGCTCAGCTCGGGCAGGCGGACGATCTCGATGACGTCGCGCTGCGGTATCCGCAGGCGTATCCCGATCTGGTGAAGCGGGCGAGCGCGCTCACTGACGTACCCGCAGACTGGCTGCTGGCGGTGATGCGGCAGGAGAGTCTGTTTCGCGTCGACGCGGTGTCGCGCGCGAACGCGCAGGGGCTGATGCAACTGCTGCCGACGACCGCCTCTGCGGTGGCGCGCCGGTGGCACGTCGCATTCCATAGTGCGGACGGCCTGTTCGATCCGGCCACCGCAGTGACGCTCGGGTCCGCGCACCTGCGCGACCTCCTCGATCAATATGACGGCGCACTCGTGCTCGCGCTCGCCGCCTACAACGCGGGCACTGCGCCGGTCGCGCGTTGGCGGCCGGTGCAGTCGATGGAGGCGGACATCTGGATCGAGAACGTCCCATACGGGGAGACGCGCGACTACGTCGAGCGCATCCTCGAGCACATCGTCGCGTTCCGCTGGGCGCGGGGCGCGCCACTGCCTCGGCTACGGAGTCTGCTGCCCGCAGTCGGGCCAGTCACACCGAGGTAACACGGATCGACCCGCGTGTGTGTCGCTTCCTCAGTTCTTCTTTCGCCGCGGCTTGTCGGGGTCGTCCTCGTCCTTACCGCCGACATCGTAATCCTCGAAGTCGCTGGTGAGCTCCTGTGTGCGCTTCGCCTCGAGCAGCCGCTCGAGGCGACGCCACGCGGGATCGCCGGCGCGTTGACCGCGCCGCTTCGCAAGGTCCAGGTCCTTGATGACCTGGTCCAGATCGACGTCGCCTTCCTCAATGACCGGCTCTTCGTCGTCTTCGTTTTCGAATTCGTCAGATTCGGATTTCTCGCTCATGCGGGACACCGACGTCCTGCAGGGGGAACAGCGCAAAACTTAAATCAGATTCCGTGACATCCGCAATGCTGTCTTTAGTGAATCAGGTCATTCAATCGGAAGATCGGCAGCAGCATGGCGAACACGATGCCCATGACGAAGAGGCCCATGAATACGATGAGCATGGGCCCCAGGAGGCCCACCATGGCCGCCAGGATGCCATCGAGCTCTCGCTCCTGGCTGATGGCGGCCTGTTCGAGCATGGAATCGAGCTCGCCACTCGACTCGCCGCTCGAGATGAGGTGCACCGTCATGGGCGGGAAGAGCCTGCTCGTGGAGAGTGACCGGCCGATGGGAGCGCCTTCGCGCACGCGCGCGGCGGCATCCGCGACGGCATCGCGCATCGGCAGGTTCGTAACCACCTCGCCCGCGATGCGCATGGCTTCGAGCACCGGCACGGACGCCGACGAGAGGATGCTGAAGGTGCGCGTGAAGCGCGCCGTGTTGAACCCCCGCGCCAGCTTGCCCACGAGCGGCGTGTGCAGCTGCAGGCGATGGTAGCGGCGCCGGTTGGCGGGGTTGCGCAGCCAGCGCTGGAAAAGCACCGCGGCGATGACGGCCAGGACAATCAGCCAGATACCGTACGACTTGAGGAAGGCGCTGGTGCCGATGAGGATGCGCGTGATGAGCGGCAGCTGCGCCTTGCTCGCCTGGAAGACCGAGACCACCTTCGGTACCACGAAGACGAGCAGCGCCGAGACGATGATGAAGCACATCACCGTGAGCACGATCGGATAGAGCATCGCCGCCAGGATCTTCTGGCGCATCTCCTCGCGGCTTTCGGTATAGACGGCGAGGCGCTCGAGCACGTTATCCAGATGCCCGGCCTGCTCGCCGGCCGAAATCGTGGCGCGATAGATCTCCGGAAAGACCCGCGGAAATTCGGTGAGCCCATCGGCCAGCGTATGTCCTTCCATCACCTTCGAGCGCACGCCGAGGATGATGCTCTGCACGCGCGGTTTCTCGGTCTGCTGCGACACCGCGAGCAGCGATTCCTCGAGTGGCAGGCCGGCGCGCACCAGGGTGGCGAGCTGGCGGGTGAAGAGCGACAGATCGGCGGGGGCGACACGGCGGACGAAGCTGAACGACTGCTGGCGGGTCGCTTCCTTCTGCGCGACCTCGTTGACCGTGACCGGCAGCAGCTGCCGCTCGCGCAGGAGCTGGCGGATGTGCCTTGGGGTGTCGCCTTCGAGGACACCCTTGCGCTCCTTGCCGGCGTTGTCGAGCGCTATGTATTCGAAGGCCCCCATGGCGCGGCGTGCCCCTTCAATCCTCGCGGGTGACCCGCAGCACTTCCTCGATGGTCGTCTCGCCGCGCAGGATTCTGGCAACGCCGTCGTCGCGAATGGAGGGGGTCGTGAGGCGGGCGTGGCGGTCGAGCTCCTGCTCGCTCACCCCGTCGTGGATCATCGTGCGCATGCTGTCATCCACCACGATCAGCTCATAGACGCCCGAGCGCCCACGGTAGCCTCCCATGGCGTCGCGCCCGGGGCGGTAGAGCACCGGCGAGGGGTCGTCGGGCTCGAGATTGAGGAGCCGCCGCTCGTACTCGCCGGCCTCGAAGGGCTGCTTGCTCTCCGGGTTGAGCACCCGCACGAGGCGCTGTGCCAGCACGCCGATCAGGCTCGAGGAGAGCAGGAAGGGCTCGATGCCCATGTCGCGCAGGCGCGTGACCGCGCCGGCCGCGGTGTTGGTGTGCAGGGTCGAGAGCACGAGATGTCCGGTGAGACTCGCCTGCACGGCGATCTGCGCCGTCTCGAGGTCGCGGATCTCGCCGATCATGACGACGTCGGGATCTTGGCGCAGGATGGCCCTCAGGCCGCGCGCAAAGGTCATTTCCACCTTGGTATTGACCTGGGTCTGGCCGATGCCGTCGATGTAGTACTCGATCGGATCCTCGACCGTCATGATGTTCTGCGAATTGTCATTCAGCCGCTCGAGAGCGGCATAGAGCGTCGTCGTCTTGCCGGACCCGGTCGGCCCGGTGACGAGGATGATGCCGTGGGGCTTGTGGATCAGCTCATCGATGAGGCCCTCGGTGTTCGGGTCCATGCCGAGGGCGGTCAAGTCCAGGCGTCCCGCCTGCTTGTCGAGGATACGCAGCACCACGCGCTCGCCGTGGCCGGAAGGGATCGTGGAGACGCGGACGTCCACGGCGCGGCCGGCGATCTTGAGGCCGATGCGCCCGTCCTGCGGCAGACGCTTCTCGGCAATGTCGAGCTTCGACATGACCTTGATACGGGAGACGACGAGCGGTGCTACCGCGCGCTTCGACTGCAGCACCTCGCGGAGCACTCCATCCACGCGGAAACGCACCACCAGGCGATTTTCGAACGGCTCCACGTGGATGTCCGAGGCGTTCTCCTTCACTGCCTGGGTGAGCACGGCATTGATCAGCCGGATGATCGGCGCATCGTCGTCGCTATCGAGGAGGTCTGCCTGCTCCGGCAGCTCCAGCGCCAGGTGCGCCAGGTCGGTGGTGTCGTCCAATCCCTCGACGGAGGCCTGCATGGCCCCGGAGCCTGCCTCATAGACCTGCCGCAGCAGCAGGTCGAACTCCGCCTCCGGCACGCGCTCGAGCGTGACGGGGCGGCCGACGAACCGCCGGACCTCCGCCAGGGCGGCCGGCGAGGCATGCTCGCGATAGACACACTCCGCTTCCACGTCCGAGACCTGCTTGATGAGCACGCCGTGTCGCTTCGCGAACGCGAAGGGAAGCTTGCGCTGCGTGGTGACGGCGGCCTGCAATTGCTCGTCCATGACTTCGGCGGCGCTCAACGCTGCGCTCCGTTCGGCGTCGCCCCGCTCCCGGTCGACGTTGGCGGCGGGCTCGGCGTGGCTTGCGGGGCCGGCGCCGGCGCAGTCGTCGCAGGTGCCGCCTGTTCGCCTTGCGGAGTGATCGTCTTGGTGCCGGACTTCTTCGATTGCGGCTGCGGGGCGGCGAGCGGGTTCGGCGCCGAGAGCGTGCCGGGCGGCGGCGGCGGCGGCAGCGGCGGTAGCCGGGGGGAGGGCTCGCCCCGCAGTAACTGCGGGAACGGCTCCGGGATCACCGAGTTCTGCTGGTGCAGCATGTAGCTGTAGTCGCGGCCGGTCGCATCGGCCGCTTCGGATTGATCGCGCAGAATCGTCGGCTTGATGAAGATCATCAGGTCGTTGCGCGTCGCATCGTCGTTGCGCGCCTTGAACAGGTTGCCGATGAGCGGGATGTCGGCGAGGAGCGGCACACCGTTGTTGTCGCGGTCCTGCTGGTTCTGAATCAAGCCGCCGAGCACCACGACACCACCGTTCTCGATCAGTACGTTGGTGTCTATGCTGCGCTTGGCCGTCTCCGGCTCCTCGAGGGTGGTCGAGGTGGTCCCCACCAGGCTCGAGCTCTCCACGGAGATTTTGAGCATCACCGAGGTGCCCTCGGCCGAGATCGTCGGGGTCACCTTCAGGATGATGCCGACTTCCTCCTGCTGGACGGTCTGGAAGGGCGTGACCGCGCCGGTGGTCGTGGTGGTGGGGGTCGAATACTGGCCGGTGACGAACGGTACTTCGTCGACGTCCTTGAGCGTCGCCGCCTGATTGTCCAGCGTGACCGCGGACGGGGTCGACATGATGTTGGTGGTGGAGTCGTCCTGCAGGGCGCGAAGCATGGCCGCGAAGGACTCTCCTCCGGCAGAGAGCGTGCCGACGCCGATCGTGGTGCCGGCGAGCAGCGAGTCACTCAGGCTGCTCGCACCGCCCTCGCCGGCGGCGACCAGGTCCACGATGCTCGTACCGCCGACCGGCTGGACGTAGCCGCCGAGCGGTACCTTGCTGTTCTTCGAAAACGCCGCCCAGTTGACGCCGAGGTCCTCTGTCTTCGTGATGTCGAGCTCGGCGATGATCGCCTGCACCAGCACCTCCGGCCGGCGACGGTCGAGCGCGTTGACGATATCGAGGATGGTGCGCATCACCTTCGGTGGCGCGGTGATGATGAGTGCGTTGTTCTGCGGATCGGCCCAGACGAGGGCGTTCTTCTCGGCTTCCGCCTGCGGGTTCTTGCCGCCGGTGGTATCGGCACCGCCGCCGCTGGCGGACATCTGCGCCAGCTCCGACATCTGCTCCTTGAGCTTCGGCGCGAGCTTCGAGGCATCGGCGTAGTGCAGGTACAGCACTTGGGTGTTGCCGCCGGACTTGAGCGGCGTGTCGAGCTCCGCGATCAGGGCGCGAACCTGCAGCCGCTCGTTGGGGTCGCCGCCGATCAGCACGCTGTTGGTGCGGTCATCGGCCACCACTTTGGGCGCCTGGCCTTCCTGCATGTTTCCCTGTCCCTGGTAAACCGACTGGATGGTGCGCACCACATCCGAAGCCGAGGCGTTCTGCAGTGCCATCACATCGACATCCTGGTTGCCGATCTGGTCGATGCGCTGGATGATCGCCATCAGCCGATGCACGTTGCTCGCGTGGTCGGAGATGATGAGGATGTTGGAGGGCGGGTAGGCGGCGAGGTGGCCCTGCTGCGGGATCATCGGCCGCAGGATCGGTACCAGCTCCGCGGCGCTCACGTTCTTGACCGCAATGACCTGGGTGACGATCTCATCCGAGGTCGCGCTCACTTGCGCGGGCAGGTCGACCCCGGGCATCTCCCGCATTTCCGCGTCCGGCACCACTTTCACGATGTTGTTGCCGGCGGGCACCGCGATGAAGCCGTAGACCTCGAGGATCGAAAGGAACGCCTGGTAGAAGGCGGCCGGTGACATCGGCGCTGAGGAGAACATGTTCACATGGGCGCTGACCCGCGGATCGAGGATGAAGGTCTTCCCGGTGGCGGCGGCGACCGCCTGTACGATCTGCGTGATGTCCGCGTCCTTGAAATTCGGCGTAATGCTGATGGCCTGCTGTACTGCCGACTGCGCCTGACAGACGAGCGTCTGTACCAGCAGAGCCAAGCAGCACGCGAATGTGCGAAAACCTTTCACCAACCTCAACCCCCGTTGCTGGGACCCTCGAACCTACTGCGGCGGCGCGAACGGCATACTTCGCGGCGGCGGCGGCCCGGAAGGCCCATTTTGCGACCCGGCGACCGATTCCGCCTCCTGTTCGACAGCCGACAGGTCGAGAGTGAGATCCTGTTGCTGTCCATTGCGCAGAACCGTGATGTGCGCCTCACTCGAGGTACCGAGTGTGCTCAGGATTTGCTCTCCCCGTGACGGATCATCGAGTGCCGTGCCGTCGATGGCCGTGACGAGATCGCCAGGCCGCAAGCCGAGACGAAGGAAAGCCTCCGCGTCACGGCCAGGATATACCCGGAAACCCTGCTGCTTGCCGCCCGCAAACACCGGCTCCGGGCGCATGATGTCGCCGATGATGCCAGGATCGCGACTTACGAGTTCACGCATCCGATCGATGACGGGAGCCTCCGGCGCGGCTGACAGGCTTGGCGGCGGCGCATTGCCCATGATCTGGCGCGGCAAAGCCAGCGTTTCGAGAATTCCGCCACGGTCGAGCAGGACGTGGTCGGACAGCACGGCGTGCAGCCGCGCTCCGCCTGGAATGTTGTCTCCAACCGCATACACTTTGGTCGCGGCAGCGCTCGGCCCGAGGATGGCGAGCCCGTCATTCGGGTTATTGGCGGCGATGACACCCGTGAGAACCAGCGGCATGTTCGTCTGGGGAGCGTTCTCGCCGTTGCTGGCCGCCACGGGCGCTTCCCCGAAAAGATGCGTACTGGTGATCGCGGCGATGTCGACGGTCGGACGCTCCATCCGCGAGGCGCCGGCGCCCGCGCTGGGCGGAGGCGCGCGGTCCGCACCCGCCAGATTGGTGACTATCACCGCAGCCTGCACGCCCAGGGCGAGGGCGAGCAGCCACGTCGCCACCCGTGGACCACGGGTGAAGAACAGGGCCCGCCATTTGTCGGACCCTGGGACGGCTTGGAGCCAGGAAGCGGCGCTCATTGAGGTGGGAAAGTCATGGATTCGCTGGCAAACACGCTATAGACCGCGGCCGGCGCATTCCGTGCGGCGCTGCTGTCGCCCGGCCAATCATAAGGCGGTCTCCGTTGTGCTCTCAAGCGATTGTTTCTGCAAGGGTAACCGCGTCCCATTATTGCAGGCTTGTGTTGCAGATTCGCGACCCCTATAAAAGGCGTCATGCCCGACCCGCATCCGACCCGTCCCGATACCAGCATACTCGTCGAGGAGGCGCGGCCCGAGGTCAAGCGGCCGCCGCTGTATCAGGTGGTGCTCCTCAATGACGACTATACCCCGATGGAGTTCGTGGTCGATGTGCTGGAGAAGTTCTTCGGCCTTGATCGGCCGACGGCGACCCGCATCATGCTCGAAGTCCATACCAAGGGTAAGGGCGTATGCGGGGTCTTTACGTTCGAGATCGCTGAAACTAAGGTGGCGCAGGTGACCACATATGCGCGGGACAATCAGCATCCGCTGATGTGTACTCTGGAAGAGGCTTGAACTTACTAGATAGGCTCTACGAAAGTGCTGTCAAACGAGCTTGAATACTGTCTGAACGATGCCTTCCACCAGGCGCGGGAAGCGCGTCACGAGTATCTGACGGTCGAGCATCTGCTGCTCGCCATCGTCGACACGCCCCGGGTTCGCGAGATCCTCAGGGCCTGCGGCGCCGATCTGACCAAGCTCAAGCAGGAGCTCAAGGATCACATCGAGCAGTCGACGCCGCGCGTCGAGGAGGGCGAGGAGCGCGAAGTGCAGCCGACCCTTGGCTTCCAACGCGTGCTGCAGCGCGCGGTGTTCCACGTGCAGTCGAGCGGCAAGAAGGAAGTCGGTGTGGCGAACGTGCTGGTCGCGATCTTCAGCGAGAAGCAGAGCCACGCGGTATTCCTGCTCAATCGCCAGCACGTGACGCGGCTCGACGTCGTCAACTACATCTCCCATGGCCTCTCCAAGATCGCGGAGGAGAAGACCGACAAGGAGGAAGCGCAGGGCGATACCGAGCGGGATCCGGAAGGCGGTAGCGCGCTCGAGAAGTTCACCACTAACCTCAATCGCCTGGCGCAGGAGGGCCGCATCGATCCGCTGATCGGCCGCAAGCTCGAGGTCGAGCGCACCATCGAGATCCTCTGCCGCCGCCGCAAGAACAATCCCCTGTACGTGGGCGAGGCGGGCGTCGGCAAGACCGCCATCGCCGAAGGCCTGGCGCGCCTCATCGTCGAGGGCAAGGTCCCCGAGGTGCTGGCGGATTGCACGATCTACGCGCTCGACATGGGTGCGCTCATCGCCGGCACCAAGTACCGGGGCGACTTCGAGAAGCGTTTGAAGGGCGTCATCACGGAGCTCAAGAAGCAGCCCGGCGCCATCCTCTTCATCGACGAGATCCATACCGTGATCGGCGCCGGCGCCGCCTCGGGCGGCGTCATGGATGCCTCCAACCTCATCAAGCCGGTGCTCACCAACGGCGAGATCCGCTGCATCGGCTCGACCACCTACCAGGAGTACCGGGGAATCTTCGAGAAGGACCACGCGCTCGCGCGCCGGTTCCAGAAGATCGACGTCACGGAGCCCTCTGTCGCGGAAACCGTCGAGATCCTGATGGGTCTCAAGGCGCGCTTCGAGGAGCACCACGGCATCACCTACGCGGCCGACGCACTGAAGGCCGCCGCGGAGCTTGCCGCGCGGCACATCAACGAGCGGCACCTGCCCGACAAGGCGATCGACGTGGTCGATGAGGCCGGAGCGCGGCAGCGCCTGAAGCCGATCGGCGAGCGGGAGCCGGTCATCGAGGTCCGCCATGTCGAGGACGTGGTGGCCCGCATGGCGCGCATCCCGCCGAAGAGCGTGTCCACCTCCGACCGGGAGGTCCTGAAGAATCTGGAGCGCAATCTCAAGCTGGTCATCTTCGGCCAGGACCGCGCCATCGACGCCCTGGCGGCCGCGATCAAGATGGCCCGCTCGGGCCTCGGCGACCAGCGCAAGCCCGTGGGCAGCTTCCTTTTCGCGGGCCCCACGGGGGTCGGCAAGACCGAAGTCACCCGCCAGCTCGCTATCGCGATGGGGATCGAGTTCCTGCGCTTCGATATGTCGGAATACATGGAGCGGCACACCGTCTCGCGGCTGATCGGTGCGCCGCCGGGCTATGTTGGGTTCGACCAGGGGGGACTGCTCACGGAGGCGATCGCCAAGCATCCGCACTGCGTGCTGCTGCTCGATGAGATCGAGAAGGCGCACCCGGATGTGTTCAACCTGCTGCTGCAGGTGATGGACCACGGCACCCTGACCGACAACAACGGCCGCAAGGCGGACTTCCGCCACGTCATCATCATCATGACCACCAATGCCGGCGCGCAGGAGATGGCGCGACCCTCGATCGGCTTCACTCACTCCGATCACGCCAGCGACGGAATGGAGGCGATCCGCCGCTCCTTCACGCCGGAGTTCCGTAACCGGCTGGACGCGGTGATCCAGTTTGCGAGCCTCGACCCGCTCACGATCGAGCGGGTGGTCGACAAGCTGGTCCTGGAGGTCGAAATGCAGCTCGAGCAGAAGGGAGTCAGCATCTCCCTCGACGATGCCGCGCGCCGCTGGATCGCGCAGCGAGGCTATGACCCGAAGATGGGTGCGCGGCCAATGGCGCGCACGCTCCAGGAGCACATCAAGCGGCCGCTGGCGGAAGAGCTGCTATTCGGCAGGCTCGTGGGCGGCGGGCACGTGCGCGTGTCGGTGGCGGCCGATGGCGAGAAACTCGAGCTCGAATGCACTCCGAACAAGACGCCGGAGTTGACCGCCTAGCGGGCTAACGACCCCGGTAGATGATTCTTCCCTTGGTGAGGTCATAGGGCGTCATTTCCACCGTGACCTGGTCGCCGGTGAGGATGCGGATGTAGTTTTTCCGCATCTTGCCGGAGATGTGCGCGGTAACCACGTGGCCGTTCTTCAGCTTCACGCGGAAGGTGGTGTTGGGCAGCGTCTCCACCACCTCACCCTCCATCTGGATCGCGTCTTCTTTGGACATAATGCCCTTATCGTCTCGGGGGCGCGCATTGGAGCATAAAGGCCGCTGGTCTGCAATTTGCAGCTCGAGCGGACGGATGGCTAGTCGAGGGGTAAGGGCTCCAGCGAGACCCACTCCGCGAGCAACGCCTGGAACTGCACGCGCGGGATGCTGCGGGCGCCGAGGCTGCCGAGGTGCCGGGACGCAAGCTGGCAGTCGATCACTGCGATGCTGTTGCGGCGGCACACCGCCACCAGATGCGCGAGCGCTACCTTGGAGGCGTCGCGCGCGCCGCTGAACATGGACTCGCCGAAGAAAACCCCGCCGAGCCTCACCCCGTAGAGACCGCCCACGAGCTCGCCGCCGAGCCGCGCCTCGATGCTGTGCGCATGGCCGCGATGATGGAGCTCGAGATACGCCGCGCGCATCTCCGGCGTGATCCAGGTGCCGAGACTGTGGGGGCGAGGGGCCGCGCAGCTATCGATGATCGCGGCGAAATCCTGATTGCTCGCAACGCTGAAGCCGCCGTTGCGCAGGGTCTTCGCGAGACTGCGGCTCACCCGGAATTCCTCGGGGAAGAGCACTGCGCGCGGGTCCGGAGACCACCAGAGGACCGGCTGGCCGGGGGAGTACCAGGGGAAGATGCCGCGCCGATAGGCTGCGAGGAGCCTCGCGGGCGAAAGATCGCCGCCCGCGGCCAGGAGGCCGGCCGGATCGTCGAGCGCCTGCTCGGGCGGCGGGAACCACTCGGGCGCGTCCTTGGGCGAGAGCCAGGTGATGGTCTTCACTTGCGGTAGGGCACGTGTTCCCGAACCTCGGCGGCGTAGTCGTCGATGGCGCCGCCCTCGCGCTCGAGGTAGTCGCCGATCGCTTCGCGGAAGGCGGCATCGGCGATGTAATGCGCCGACCAGGTGAGCGTCGGCTCGAACCCGCGGCTTACTTTGTGCTCGCCCTGGGTCCCAGGCTCGAACCGCTGCACGCCGCGCTCGATGCAGAACTCGATGCCCTGGTGATAACAGGTCTCGAAGTGCAGGCTGTGGTACTCGGCTGCCGCGCCCCAATAGCGTCCATAGAGCGCCTCCGGCGACCAGAAGAAGATCGCGGCCGCGACCGGGCTTGCCGATCCGGCCGTGGCGACTTTCACCATGAGTGCATCGCCGAGAGTGCGCGCGATCTCACTGAAGAACGCCCGGGTGAGGTAGGGCTCGTTGCCGTGCCGCAGGAAGGTCTCGCGGTGCAGCTCGTAGACGCCGTCGAGGAGGCGCTCGTCGAGATCGCTGCCGAAGCGCGTCTCGAAGCGGATTCCGGCTTCGGCGACGCGCCGGCGCTCGCGGCGCGCCTTCTTGCGTTTCTCCGCGGTGAAGGTCTCGAGATAGGTGTCGAAGCTCGGGTAGCCGCGGTTGCTCCAGTGAAACTGGCAGTCGCGCCGCATCAGCCAACCCGCGTCCGCGCATACCGCGCGCGCCGGCTCATCGAGAAAGAGCGCATGCACGGAGGAGAGCCTGCGGTTCGCAGCGTGGTCCTGCAGTGCCTCGAGGAGGAGCTTGGCGACAGCGCCGCGGTCGAGACCGGGCCGAACGAGGAGGCGCGGCCCGGTGGCGGGCGTGAAAGGTACCGCGAGGAGGAGCTTGGGGTAGTAGCGCCGCCCATGGCGCGAGTACGCCTGGGCCCAGGCGAAATCGAACACGAACTCCCCATAGGAATGCGTTTTGATGTAGGCCGGCGCCGCCGCGGCGAGTCCGAGATCATCGCTCAGGGTGATCGGGCAGGGCTCCCAGCCTGTTCCCGCGCCCACACAGCCGGTGTGCTCGAGGGCCGCCAGGAACTCATGGCGCAGGAAGGGGCAGCCCGTGCCGCCGAGCGCATTCCACTCGCGCCCGTCGATGTCATCCATGCTGTGGTGGATTCTGGACCGCATCTCCCTACGCCCTACGGGCTTCGGGAGACGGGTCCCCCTGAAGCGTGTGACTAGTGGCCGCTGGAGGTCTCCAGGCTCTCGAGGTAGCGATCGGCATCGAGCGCCGCCATGCACCCCGCGCCCGCGGACGTGATCGCCTGGCGGTAGACATGGTCGGCGACATCGCCGGCCGCAAAGACGCCGGGGACGCTCGTCGCCGTGGCGTCCCCTTCGGCGCCGCCCCGTACCCGGATGTAGCCGTTACGCATCTCGAGCTGACCGTTGAAGATGGCTGTGTTCGGCTCGTGTCCGATCGCGATGAAGACGCCGGAGACTGACAGCCGCCGCATCTCAGCGCCCTTCACGGACTTCAGGCGCACGCCGTTGACGCCCTGATCATCTCCCAACACCTCATCGACCGAGTGATTCCAGACGATCGAGACTTTACCGGCGTCGGCCTCGCGAAAGAGACGATCCTGCAGGATCTTCTCCGAGCGCAGCCGATCCCGCCGGTGTACCAGCGTCACGTGTTCCGCGATGTGCGACAGGTAGAGCGCTTCCTCGACCGCGGTGTTGCCGCCACCGATCACCGCGACGCGCTGCTTGCGGAAGAAGAATCCATCGCAGGTGGCGCACGCCGATACCCCGCGGCCGCGGAATTTCTCCTCAGAGGGCAGCCCCAGGTACTTGGCGGTCGCGCCGGTGGCGATGATGAGGGCATCGCAGGTGTAAGTGTGCGAATCACCCGTCAAGCGAATGGGGCGCGCCGCAAGATCGACCGAATGCACGTGATCGCCCACGATCTCGGTTTTGAACCGCTCCGCGTGCCGGCGCATGCGTTCCATCAGGTCCGGCCCCTGCAGCCCCTCGACGTCGCCCGGCCAATTGTCGACGTCGGTGGTGGTCATCAGCTGACCGCCGGCCGCGACGCCGGTCATGAGCAGCGGCGCGCGATTGGCGCGCGCGGCGTAGACCGCCGCGCTGTAGCCCGCGGGGCCGGAGCCCAAGATGATGAGTCGGCTGTGCCGAGGGGTGGTCATAGTGGCCATCGATTCCTAGCTGGGGGTCGGCTGAGATAGTAGCAAGGGCGAGCCGGTGCTTTCAGCGCCCGCGCACGGATGCGCGGGCCGGGGGCCCTGCCGCCATGGATGGCCAGTGGCACGGCTCACGGCTTAATATGATAGCCCGTCCCTCATCGTTCACCGGAGCCGTAGGAATTGGCCGAATCGCAGGCGCAGGCGCGCCCCTCCATCCGCTTCACGGCCGGCGTCGCGCGCGGCTTGCGCGAGAGCGCCGTCATCGCGATCGGCGTGGCGGCCATCGTGTTGCTCATCGCGCTCGCGACGTACAGCCCCTGTGATTCCGGCTTCTCGGTCGCGGGCGCTTGCGCCGCCGCGAGCAACGCCAGCGTGCACAATCGAATTGGCCCGATCGGGGCCTGGCTCGCCGACGTGCTTTTCTTCCTGCTCGGCCGTCCGGCCTTCCTGCTGCCGCTCATGCTGGGCGTGAGCGCCTGGGTGCTGCACCGGCGCGTCCCGGCCGAGCCCGCCTCGCGAATCAACTCAGTGGTGCGCGCGTGCGGGTTCCTGCTGCTGCTCGCCGCAAGCTGCGGTCTTACGACCCTGCACTGGAATCCGGGCGTGTTGCGCTATACGGCGGGCGGCGTCATTGGCAGCGAGATCGGCTACGGGCTCAAGGATGGCCTGGGATTTCTCGGCGCGACGCTGCTGCTACTCGCCGCGTGGATGGCGGGGCTGTCGCTCTCGTTCGAGGTCTCCTGGTTCACCGTCATGGATCGGCTGGGGAGCTGGGTTTGGGCCACGATAGGGTGGGTGCGGGAGCGGCGCGCGAGCGCGAAGGACGTCGCCGCAGGGAAGGAGCGCCGCGCGGCGCGGCGGGACTCCGTGGTGACCGAGCAGAAGCGAGTGGCGGCGCGCCCGCCGCCGAAGATCGAGCACCCGACCGCAAGCGTCGAGAAGAGCGAGCGTGTCGAGAAGGAGCGTCAGGTACCGCTCTTCGATCCGCCCAAAGCGGGGGAGCTGCCGCCGCTGTCGCTCCTCGATGATCCGCCGGCCCGCGAGCCGCTCTATTCCGCCGAAGCGCTCGAGGCGCTGTCGCGGCTCGTGGAAATGAAGCTGAAGGACTTCGATATCGAGGCGGAGGTGGTCGCGGTGCAGCCGGGACCGGTCGTGACGCGCTTCGAGCTGCGGCCCGCGCCCGGGGTGAAGGCGAGCCAGATCACGAGTCTCGCCAAGGATTTGGCGCGCGCTCTGTCCGTGCTCAGCGTGCGCGTGGTGGAGGTGATCCCGGGCAAGAGCGTCATGGGCCTCGAGATCGCCAACGAGAAACGCGAGATCGTGACTCTCGGGGAGATCATCCGCTCCAAGGCCTACGACGAGTTGCATTCGCCGATTGCCCTGGCTCTGGGCAAGGATATCGGCGGTCAGCCGATGGTCGCCGACCTGCAGCGCATGCCTCATCTGCTCATCGCAGGCACCACCGGCTCCGGCAAGTCGGTGGCCATCAACGCGATGGTGCTGTCGCTGCTCTACAAGTCCACGGCCGAGCACGTGCGGCTCATCATGATCGACCCGAAAATGCTCGAGCTCTCGGTGTACGAGGGCATCCCGCATCTGCTCGCGCCGGTCGTGACCGACATGAAGCAGGCGGCGAATGCGCTGCGCTGGTGTGTGGCGGAAATGGAGCGGCGCTACCAGCTCATGTCGGCTCTCGGCGTACGCAACATCGCCGGCTTCAACCGCCGGGTGAAGGAGGCGAACGATGCCGGCAAGCCCATTCTGGACCCGGTGATGATGCAGCGCGCCGCCAACGATCCAACCATCGACCAGCGGCAGATTCAGGCTCTGGTGCCGTTGCCCTACATCGTCGTCGTCATCGACGAGCTCGCCGACCTCATGATGATCGTCGGCAAGAAGGTCGAGGAGCTGATCGCGCGCCTGGCGCAAAAGGCGCGCGCTTCCGGCATCCACCTGGTGTTGGCAACACAGCGGCCGTCGGTGGACGTGATCACCGGTCTCATCAAAGCCAATATTCCGTGCCGCATCGCCTTCCAGGTGTCCGCCAAGGTGGATTCGCGCACGATTCTCGACCAGATGGGGGCGGAGACGCTGCTCGGCCATGGCGATATGCTGTACCTGCCGTCGGGCACTTCAGTGCCGACACGCGTGCACGGCGCCTTCGTGTCCGACCAGGAAGTCCATCGAGTCGTCGAGGGGCTGAAGACAGCGACGCCGCCTGACTACATCGAGGAAGTGCTCTCCGGACCCCGGACGCCGATACCCGGACTGCCGGGCGAGGAGGGCGAGGCGGGCGCCGCCATGGAGAGCCCGGAGCAGGATGCGCTCTACGACGAGGCGGTGAGAATCGTCGTCACGGAGCGCAAGCCCTCCATCTCCTACGTGCAGCGGCGGCTGAAGATTGGCTACAACCGCGCCGCCCGGCTCCTCGAGGCGATGGAGATGTCAGGCCTCGTCGGGCCGCTGCAGGCGAACGGCGCGCGCGAGGTGCTGGCGCCTGCGCCGGCCGAAGATTAGAAAGTCCAATCATGTCAAATAGAGCATCGTGCACGGCTGCGATCGCGGCCGGGTTTTGGATCGTTCCGGCCTTCAGCGCCGCTGCGGCTCCCACTCTCCAAGCTCCTGCCCCGGCGCAGGGGCGGTCCGGCGTGCAGGCGCCGACGTCGGCGCCCACGCCGCTCGACCGGTACCTGAAAAACCTCAAAACGCTGCGTGTTACTTTTCTGCAGACGGTCGCGGACGCCACTGGGGCGGAGATCGGTCGCTCCACCGGCACGCTCATCGTCGAGCGGCCCGGCAAGTTCAGCTGGGATATTCACCCGCAGAGTGTCCCGCAGGGCGCGACTTCCGCACCGGGCGCGCCGCCCGCCAAGCCGCCCGCGGCCGTTCCCGGCGGCGGTCAGCTCATGGTCTCCGATGGCCGCAATCTCTGGTACCTCGATCGCGACCTGCAGCAGGTGACGGTGCGGCCGGTGACCGCCGCGCTCTCCGCCACCCCGGCGATGTTGCTCTCCGGAACGGTCGCGGTGCGTGAGCACTTCACGGAGAGCCTGGTGGGGATGCGCCAGGGTCTCAACTGGGTGTACGTGGAGCCGCGCAGCACCGAGGCCGACTTCAAGAGCGCACTCTTCGGCTTCGACGCCAAGGGAACGCTCGAGCGGATGATTCTCGAAGACAAGCTCGGACAGGTCGTCACCATCGTCTTCCAGGATGTCGCGGTCAACGTCCCCGTGGACGCCAAGGAGCTGACCTTCACGCCGCCTCCGGGCGCGGATGTGATCGGAACGCCCGCGCAGTGAGCCCTGTCGATACGAGCGCGCCCGATCCCTCGCGGCCGCTCGCCGATCGGATGCGGCCTCGGTCCCTGGATGAAGTGGTCGGCCAGCAGCACCTGCTCGCGCCCGGCAAGCCGTTGCGCCACGCCATCGAGTCAGGGCAACTTCACTCCATGATCCTCTGGGGCCCGCCGGGCACCGGCAAGACCACGCTGGCACGGCTCATCGCGCGGCGCGGCAACGCGCAGTTCATTCAACTCTCGGCGGTGATGGCCGGAGTGAAGGACATACGCGCCGCGGTAGAGATCGCGCGCGAGGCGCGGGCGACGAGCGCACGGCCGACGCTGCTCTTCCTCGATGAGGTGCATCGATTCAACAAGGCGCAGCAGGACACGTTTCTTCCGTACCTGGAAGATGGAACGCTGACGTTCGTCGGTGCGACGACGGAGAACCCTTCGTTCGAGGTGGTGAGTGCGCTCCTTTCTCGGGCGCGAGTCTACGTGCTGCGATCCTTGACGGTGGCTGACATCGAGGCGCTGCTTCGCTCCGCGCTGGCGGACCGGGAGAGGGGCCTCGGCAGCGAGGGGATCGCGGCCGAACCGGCGGCGCTGGAGCTGATCGCGAATGGCGCCGACGGCGACGGTAGGCGCGCACTCAACATGCTGGAACTGGCGGCAGGGCTCGCCGATGCCTCGCCGGCCGGCGAGCGACTCATCATGCTCGCTCTGGCACAGGAGGTGGCGAGCGGCGGGCGGCGGCGCTTCGACAAGGGGGGCGATCAGTTCTACGATCAGATCTCGGCGCTGCACAAGGCGGTGCGCGGCACCGACCCCGATGGCGCGCTCTACTGGCTCTGCCGCATGCTCGATGGCGGCTGCGATCCGCTCTACATCGCGCGGCGAGTCGTGCGCATGGCCATGGAGGACGTGGGGATTGCCGATCCCAGGGCGTTCGCGCTGACATTGGATGCTTGGGAAGCCTACGACCGCCTGGGATCGCCCGAGGGCGAGTTGGCGATCGCCAATGCGGTGGTCTACCTTGCCTGCGCGCCGAAGAGCAATGCGGTCTATGTCGGGATGGGCGAGGCTATGGCCGACGTCGAGCAGTACGGCACGCTTGCTGTCCCTCTGCGATTGCGCAACGCGCCGACCCGTCTGATGAAGGGCCTTGGCTACGGCGGAGGATATCGCTACGCGCACGACGAGCCGGATGCTTACGCGGCTGGGGAGCGCTACCTGCCTGACGAGATGCCGGATAGGCGATACTACCGGCCTGTGCCGCGCGGGCTCGAGATCAAGATCGGCGAAGCGCTGGAACGATTGAGGAACCGAGGAAAATGATCGATCCGAAGCTGCTGCGCTCCGACCCTGAGGCGGTCGCCCGCAATCTGGCGCGGCGCGGGCATACGCTCGACGTCAACGCGTTGCGCGCGCTCGAGGAGAAACGCAAGTCCGCACAAGTCGAGGCGGACCGCGTGCGCGCCGAGCGCAATGCCAACGCCAAGGCGGTCGGCATGACCAAGGGCCGCGGCGAGGATGCCTCGCCGCTGCTCGCGCGCGGGGAAGCGCTGACAGGTGAGTTGGTGGCAGCCGACCGCGAGTTGACTGCGGTGCAGGAGGCGCTCGAGGGCTGGCAGATGGGACTGCCCAACCTGCTGCACGAGTCGGTGCCGGACGGCGGTGGTGAAGCCGACAATCGCGAGGTGCGGCGCTGGGGCGAGCCGCGCAAGCTCGACTTCGAGCCGCAGGACCACGTGGCGCTGGGGGAGAAGCTCGGGCTCGATTTCGAGGCGGCGGCGCGCATTTCGGGCGCGCGCTTCGTGGTCATGCGCGGCCAGGTGTCGCGCCTGCACCGGGCCCTCGCGCAGTTCATGCTGGACCTGCACTCGCGCGAACACGGCTACACCGAGGTCTACGTGCCCTACCTCGTGCAGCGCCCGGCGCTGGTCGGCACCGGGCAGTTGCCGAAATTCGAAGCTGATCTTTTCAAGGTGAGCGACGCGAGCGACGCCGCGGCGCAACATGCCTTCTATCTCATTCCGACCGCGGAGGTTCCGGTCACCAATCTCGTGCGCGAGCAGATCGTGGCGGCCGAGGCGCTGCCGCTCAAGTACGTCTGTCACACGCCTTGCTTCCGCTCCGAGGCCGGTGCCGCGGGCAAGGATACGCGCGGCATGATCCGCAACCACCAGTTCGACAAGGTGGAGCTGGTGCAGATCGTGCGCCCCGCGGATTCCTACACGGCGCTCGAGGAGCTGACGGGCCACGCGGAGGAGGTATTGAAACGTCTGCAGCTGCCATACCGGACCGTGGCGCTCTGCACCGCCGACATCGGCGCCAACAGCGCCAAGACCTATGACCTCGAAGTCTGGCTGCCTTCGCAGCGCCGCTACCGCGAGATTTCCTCCTGCAGCAATTTCGAGGCATTCCAGGCGCGGCGCATGCAGGCACGCTGGCGCAATCCGGACGGCGGCAAGCCCGAGCCGGTGCACACTCTCAACGGCTCCGGCCTAGCCGTGGGACGCACTCTGGTGGCGGTGTTGGAGAACTACCAGAATAGCGACGGCACGGTGACGGTGCCGCAGGCGCTGCGCGCCTACATGGGCGGCCTCGAGAAACTGACGGCGTAATACCGCCGATCGCGGTAAGCGCCCAGAGCTGCCGGCCCGCCGTTAGAGCGCGCCGTTCGTGACCAGGGCGGCCAGGAGCTCGTTGACGGGCAGCTCGTCGAGCCGCTCGGGCGCAGCGAAAAGTGCCTTGATGCGCTCGGTGTGACGTAGCGGGAAGTGCCGGTCGACGGCCGCATGGAATCTCATGGTGAGCTCCGCGACCGCCATGGGCCTACGGGCGGCGGCAAGCTGATCGATGATCACCGTGCCGAAGGACATATGCGGGCGCCACGACTTGGCTCCAAGACGTTTGTCAGCGATATCCAGCGCATCGACCTGGGTCAGGTAGCTCGAACCCGCGGCCACTGCCTGACATGCATGGCGTACGGCATGACTGATCGCATCTGCCCGCGCCCAGTCCTTACAGTCGATGTCGCACCGCTCGTCGGTATTGATCTGCATGCCGCCATGGGTGCACGCATAACTCAGGGCGGTGACGATCTGTCCCAGGGCGCCCCCGAGCTGCGCGGTGACGACGCTAGTGATGGCGAGGCGCGCGAGTCGGACTGTCGTGCCATCGACGGCGAGAACGCCCTCGATCTCCACGGCCTTGATCATTGCGGCCAACACGTCGCGCACCTTCGGCGGCGGCGTGCCTTCCATGATGGCCTTGCGTCCCTGGTAGTCGGCAACGGCGAGGAGGGCGCCAAATGCGCCACCAGAGGTCAGCCAGTTGCCGGGGCTCGCTTGCCGGCAGAACATCAGGGTGGTGCAGAAAGCGGCCTGAGCCGGATCGAGCTCCAGGGAAGTCCCCGGGACCCGGGCTCCGCCGGGCATCAGGCAGCCCGGCACCAGCGGACCGATGAGCGCGGCGCACTCCGGCTCATGCAGCGCCTCGAGACCGTTGGCGAGGGCGTCGATGAAACAGTGACGCGCAGCGCGGATGGCGGAGCTGCTCTCGATCGCGAATCCCGCGGCGTACTCGGCCAGCGCAACGACCAGTGAGGCCGTGTTGGTTGGGAGTCCGACCTCGAGAGCAGCGGGGTTGAGCATGGACGACCGCAGAGCGCGCGCCGCGGCGCGAGACGGACGGATTGTCTCAGCTCCGCGGAGCCGCTACCAGCCGTACTCGGGCGATCTCCGACGGCACGCCCAGCCGCTTGGGCGGGCCCCAGTAGCCGCTGCCGCGACTGGTGTAGACCCAGAGGTTCGCGAGGCGATCCAGTCCCGCGGTAAAGGGCTGCTGTAGACGTACGAACAGATTCCAGGGCCAGAACTGACCGCCGTGCGTGTGGCCCGACAGCTGCAGATCGAAGCCGGCGTCCGCCGCCGCGGCCGCCGTCCGAGGCTGATGCGCGAGTAGCACTCTCGGCCGCACCTCAGGTGGTGCCCCGGCCAGGGCTGCCTCCGGATCGCTGTGATGCGTCGGGTCGAACTGGGACGCGCTGTAGTCGGTCACTCCCGCCAGGAGCAGCGGTGCTCCGCGATGATTCAGCACCACGTGCTCGTTGAGGAGGACATGCAGCCCCAAGCGGCGGAGCTCCGCGATCCAGGCCGTGGCGCCCGAGTAGTACTCGTGGTTACCCGTCACGAAGTAGGCGCCGTGTCGCGCGCGCAGCCGGGAGAGCGGCTCCACATGGGGGGCGAGCTGCTCGACGGATCCGTCCACCAGGTCGCCGGTGATGGCGACCAGGTCGACGTCCAAGGCGTTGACTATTTCGACGATGCCGCGCAGGAAGTCGCGTTTGATCGTGGGTCCGACGTGCACGTCGCTGATCTGCGCGATGGTGAAACCGTCGAGCGCGGCCGGAAGATCTGGCAGCGGCACTTCGACGTCGACGACCCGTGGCTGCCGGCGCGCATCGATGAACCCGATGATAGTGGCGAGCACCGCGAGGAGCGGCACGGCGATGGCCGATGCGGACTCGAGTGTGGCCGCCTCGGCCCGGGAGACGAGGAGAACGGCGGGTCCAAGCAGGATATCGCGTACCACCGTGAGAACGGCGAGGGAGGAGAAGAATCCGCCATCGAGCGATCCGATCCAGGCGAGATGGGCCGCTAAGCTGCTGGTCTGCAGCCTGCGGGCGCGGGCCCCGGTGATGATCAGTGCGAAGGAGGCGCAAAGCGCGAGGGCGCCGATCATGCGCCCGAGCAGCGTGATCGGCAGCGCAGGCAGCAGTCGAACACCGACGTAGATGTGCAGCAGCGCGAGGAGCGTGATGATGTTGCGGACGAACCGTGACGCACTCGGGCGCCTCGCACTCGGGCGGGAGTGGGTCGCTGGGGCGGAATGCACAGTAGCGCTTTCGGTCGACATGAAGCTCTATGACGGGCCCGGTGAGCGGATATTGCCTGGCGCGGGGCAGGCGTGCGAGACGGGCCTGGCCGCGGTCAGGGCGAGGCTGGCCGACCTGCTGGGATCAATTTTGATAGCATCCCGGGCGCCGAGTTCCCGCGGGCCGGAGAGGTGGCAGAGCGGTTGAATGCACCGGTCTTGAAAACCGGCAGGGGCGCAAGCCCCTCGTGGGTTCAAATCCCACCCTCTCCGCCAATTAAAACAGCATGTTACGCGATATTTATCATGTCAGTTAGACTATCCGTATGGGCGCTTGTCGTGGCGCTTCTCCTCGGCGGCTGTGCGACGACGGACCGCCAGGCTGCGCGGGCCGGCGTGCAGATCCAGCGAGATAAATTCAGCTCGGCCATCACTGTCGTTGGGCCGCCGGACTCCGTGAATCCCTATGGTGGGACATTTCGCGAATGGTTCTTGAAGAGTAGGGTCGATAAGACTCACCTCGTCATCACTCAACTCTATGTTGACATCGGCTACGTCGGCAGCAGTTGGCGCGGGTACGGCACGGCCACGGACGACAAGGCGACCCCTTTGATGATCGACAAAACGGGCTCGCAAGTGAGAACGTGCTTCGGTTCCGGGGTCTGCTCGCGCGACGAAGTTGTCCTGGTCCGGCTCGACGACGGTAAGTTGAAATCGCACGTGCAAGAGGGGTACGCCGTCAAGCTCAGCACGAAGAGTGGGAACGGATTGACCATAACGGTCAGTCCGGTGCAAATTCAGGCACAGCTCACCACGCTCGACAAGCTCGGGGCCAAGCCCGGGGCGTAGCCATCACGCGCAGGGCGCAGGGCGCGCCGTCAGTGCTTGTTGCGCCGCTTCTCTGCCTCGCGCAGGAGATCTGCGTCGCGCTTGTCCTGATCGACGGATTTCGCGCGAGCGAGCGCTTCCTTCTCCTCGGGCGTCAGCTTGTCGGAGGCATCGGCGGCCGCGCCTTTGAGCGGCTTGCCGCTTTTGGTCTTTTCCTCCACGAAGCGCTGGGTCTCCTCGTCATAGCGGCGAGCGGACTCGTAATCGCCTTCACCTTGTACCTTGGATGTCATGCCGTTGCTCCTGAGGCTCAGCCGGTGAGCTGACTGAGGACGATGACAGCAACCGCCATGCCGCCCGCAATCCTGAAGCTCGAGTCAGTGCATGCCCGGGGATGCGGGGGAGGGCTCGCCCGGCAGGAGCTGATGCGGCCTGAAGAGTCGTCCACCCTCCGCGAACAGCACGAACGCAAGGGACGCCAGACCGCAGAGTAGCGCGCCGAGGGCGAGCGGTACGGTCGATCCATTGAATTGCTCTCCGATGAGCGCGGCTACGACCGCGCCACCGCAGGTGCCGACGGCGCCCTGGAGAGAGGCTGCGATGCCGGCAACGGCACCCATCTGCTCCAGCGCCATGGCGCCAAAGTTGGCCATGATCAGTCCCAGGCAGCCCATGGTCGCGCCCTGCAGGACGATGAATGTTCGCAGGGTCTCGGCCCCCAACGCGGCGACCAGGACGTGCAAGCCGCTGGCGACGATGAAAACCAGCAGACCCGCCTGCGAGATGATCCGCATGCCGAAGCGCTCGACGACCCTGGAGTTGAGGAAAGATGCGACGCCCATCGATGCCGCACAGAGCGCGAACACGGAGGGCATCAGGGTAGGCCGGTGGAATACGGCTCCAAAGATCTGCGGCATCATGCCGACATAACCGATGATGGAACCGAACAGCAGCGCCACGGAGAGGGTGTACCACAGCGAGGCGCGGTCAGCGACGACGTGGCCGACCGCGCGCGCTATGTGGCTGACGGTCAGCGTCATGCGGTATTCCGGATGCAACGTCTCCGGCAGACGAAAGTACACCCACAGCAGGACGGCAGCGGCGAACGCGCAGAACACGTGGAACAAAGCACGCCATGGAGCCAACATCAGAACGAGCTGGCCGATGCTGGGCGCGACGATCGGGACCATGATGAAGACGATGAAGGTGAGGGACATGACGCGTGCCATTTGCCGCCCACCGTACAGGTCCCGGATGACGGAGCGGGATATGACCATGCTGGCCGCGGCAATCCCGTGCACGAAGCGCCAGACCAGCAGAGCCTCGAAGCTATCGGCCAGACCCACCGCCGCCCCGGCCATGACATAGAGCGTGAATCCGATCAGCAGCATCGGCCGTCTTCCAAACCGGTCGGAGAGCATTCCCCAGAACAATTGCCCCATGCCAACGCCGGCGATGTAGCTCGTAATGACCCATTGCGCTCGATTGGCGTCGGTGACGCCGAGATCGTGCGCGATGGACGGCAGAGCCGGCAGCATCGTGTCCACAGCGATGGCCTGGCAGGCCATGATCGCGGCGGTGAGCACCAGGAACTCGCGGAAGCCGATGGAGTGCGCGCGCGATCGGGAAGGTTCGGTGTGCATTACGCTTTGAAGGTCGGTAGGGGTCGGTCGCTGTGATGGTGAGGCAGGAGCGCCCCCGCTAGCAATTGGAGCGTGCGGCAGGTCACAGAACCGGCCGGCCGATCTGGGTATTTCGCGCCCGCGGCCGAAAACCACAGGTGATCTGGTTACTGTCACTGCTCCTCATTGCAGCCGGCGCATTCGCGGCGCGGCCGGCCCTGCGCCGGGTTGCCGCTCTCGGCCTGGTGCGCGCGGACGGATCACCTGCGGTCGCGAGCGAGATCCCTGCCTTGGAGCCCGGGCAGACGGCCGAGCCGCCGGTGCTACAGGGCGCTGCGGAGCAATTCCTCGATCACGCCGAGGTTGGCAGAAGACTCAGGCAGATGGAGCTGGGGCTCGATGATGGCGCTGCGGCCGCGCAGCAGGACCCCGTGCATCAGCGCATCGTCGCCGCGGCCCTGATCGCCATCGGGGATCCCGTCGCGCAGAAGCATTACTTTCCGCGACGCCCGAATCTTCTACCCGAGCTGATGCACGCCATCAATGACGAGAGCATGTCGGTGCGGCAGCTCGTGGCCATCGTCGCCCGCGATCCGGCGCTCGTCGGCAGCCTGCTGCAGGTCGCCAACAGCTCCTTCTATCGTGTCAGCCCGCAACCGATCGAAAGCATCGAAAGAGCGATCGTGTTGCTCGGGAACGATGGTCTGCGCGCGGTGATGGCGGCGGCGCTGATGCAGCCGATCTTTCAGATTTCGGGAGCGGGAGGGTCGGCGCGCTTTCCGGAGCTGGTGTGGGAGCATGCGGTTCGCTCGGCGCACGCGGCCATTCCGCACGCCTCGCTGGTCGAGAGGGCGAATCCGTTCGCCGCCGAGTTGTTGAGCCTCATCAGCGGACTCGCGGAGATCGTTCTCTTTCGCGCCGTGCTCGATCACTGCCCGCCCTCACCGCTGCGGGAGGCGGTCGACCCGCTGGTGATCGCTTCCATACTCGACTCGCACTCGGCGGCCTTCGCCTGGCACATCGGCGCCGACTGGCGGCTGTCGGCGGACATGCTGGCGGCTCTCGAGGAGCAGATGGCCCCGTCAGAGCCGGCGGCGCCGCTCGGCCGCTCGCTGCGCTTCGGCCGCCTCGCGGGCGCGCTGGCGGTACTTCATACCAACTCCATCATCAGCGATGCGAGCCTCAGAGTCTCGCTGCCACCCTCCGGCCTTTCGCCCGCGCATCTCGAATTTATGTTGACGCGTCTGCTGCGCGCGCATGAAGACCCGAGAACGAGAGCCAAAGCGGCATCGGGCAGCGGCGGCGGCGGACCGGTATAATCGGCAGCCAGTCATTTCGCTGTTGCGGTGAATCCATGGCGCGACGTGTCCCTGGCCGGGGAACTGTACGGGGCTGGGCTGGCGGCACGCTGGCAGTTGCCGCGATGTCGGCTTTCCTGCTCGCTGGGCCCTGCCGTGGAGCCCAGGCGCCGGCGCCGGTGGTTCGCCTCCCGCAGGGAGCGCTCTCCGGCATTAGACAGGGCGCAGCCGATGCGTATCTGGGGGTTCCCTACGCCGCACCACCGGTCGGACGCTATCGGTGGCGGGCGCCGCAACGCGCACCCTATTGGCTGGGCGTCCGCCGCGCAACACGATTCGCGGCAAGCTGTCGACAATACATGACCCCGCGCGGCGTCGGACCGTGGTCGCGCGAATACGTCCCGCAAGGAAGGACCAGTGAGGATTGCCTCTATCTCAACATCTGGACGCCGGCTCCGGACCTGCGCCATCACCTGCCGGTGCTCGTGTGGATACCAGGCGGTGGCTTCGTTGCCGGCTCGGGGTCGGTGGCCGTAAACAACGGCGCCAGTTTCGCGGCGCGCGGAATGGTGGTGGTCACGATCAACTACCGGTTGGGTTTGTTCGGCTTCCTGGTGACACCTGGGCTGGCCGCGGAAGCGGCTCGCGAGCACGAGCCTCCGGGTAACTACGGCCTGCAGGACATGATCGCGGCGCTGCAGTGGGTACAGCGCAACATTGCGGCCTTCGGCGGCGATCCGAACGCCATCACGGTCGGCGGCCAATCCGCCGGCGCCATGGCCGTGCACGACTTGATCGTCTCGCCGCTGGCCACCGGGCTTTTTCAGCGCGCCATCACCGAGAGCGGACTGCCTGACACGACACGGGTACCCTCGCTGGCCGATGCCGAGAAGGCCGGTGAGAGGTTTGCGCGCTCGAAGGGCGCCGCATCGCCCGCGGCACTTCGCGCGTTGACGTCGCAGGAGCTCGGCGCCGGGGCACCGCCCCCATTGAAGGGGCCGCCGTTGATGCCTATCGTCGATGGAGTGCTCCTCCCGGCTCTACCCGAGACACTCCTCATTCCGGGCGCGTTCGCCGACGTGCCGATTCTAACCGGGATCGACGGGGATGAAGCGTCGGCCTTCTCGAGCCACCTCGTGACGTCCATGAGTCAGGCAGAGTGGCAGGAGCTTCTCGACAAGACCTTCGGCGCTCTGGCGCCGCGCTTCGCGACGCTATATCCCACGGCCACAGATGCGGAACGGGCGCACTCCGCGCGCCAGCTTCATCAAGACCTCGGGCTCGCCGCACTCTATGCCTGGAGCCAACTCTGGAGCGCGCACGCACGCAGCGCGGTGTACGCATATCTTTTCGATCACCTGGAGCCCGGTCCGCAATCGAGCCGCTGGGGTATCTTTCATTCCTCAGAGCTGCCGTACGTCTTCGGCACCCTGGGTGCGGGTGCGGGTGCGGAGCGACACCTGACTGCCACCGACACTGCGATCTCGGCGCGCATGATGCCCTACTGGGTCGAGTTCGTGAAAACCGGCAGTCCTAACGGCTCGGGACTACCGGCATGGCCGGCGCTGGCGCCGCGCAATCCCAGGATCATGGTAGTGACGCGCATCATGCGGCCGCGCTCCATGTTGCCGCCACGCAAGCTCGGCGCCATGCGGGCCTTCATCGCAGGCGGCGGCAAGCCCGGGATCTTCTGATCGCGACGAGCTGGGGCGACTAAACGGCGAGGGTGACGCTGACCGGGCAGTGATCGCTGCCCATGATGTCGGCGTGAATCTCCGCCGCCTTGACCGCCTTGCGCAGTGCCGCCGAGACCAGGACGTAGTCGATTCTCCACCCGACATTACGGGCGCGCGAGTTGGCGAAATGACTCCACCAGCTGTAGTGCCCGTTGCCTTCCTTGAAGAGCCGCAGCGTGTCGATGAAGCCAGCGGCGATGAGGTTCTGAAAGCCCTCCCGCTCCTCGTCGGTGAAGCCCTTCTTGCCGCGATTGGGTTTGGGATTGGCGAGGTCGAGCTCGGTGTGCGCGACATTCATGTCGCCGCAAAAAACCACGGGCTTCTTCTTCTCGAGCTGCTTCACGTAGGCGAGGAACGCGGGGTCCCAGTGCCGGTGCCGCAGGGCGAGTCGGCTGAGGTCGTCCTTGGCATTGGGCGTATAGACCGTGACCGCGTAGAACTTGGCGAACTCCGCCGTGATGAGGCGGCCTTCCTCGCTGCTGTCGCGTTCCAGCTCATCAGCGAACTTGAACCGTTTGGCGAACGTGCTCGGAAAGCCGTTGCTGACCTTGATCGGCTCCTCCCGGGAGAAGATGGCCGTGCCGGAGTAGCCCTTCTTGACGGCCGAGTGCCAATACTCGTGATAGCCGGGCAGATCGATCTCGATCTGGCCGCGCTCGGCCTTGGTCTCCTGCAGGCAAAGCACATCCGGCCGATGCGCCTTGAGGAAGGTCTGGAAGACACCCTTCTTGACGACGGCGCGGATGCCGTTGACGTTCCATGAGTACAGTTTCATGACGAGCCAGTCTACCGAAATGTCCCGGCTCCGGTGAAGGCTCAACGGCTCGGGGCCGAGTGGTTGGCGGTGCGCGAGGAGATCCAGTCCATGAGCGCGAGCAGCACGCCGGAGACGACGAATGTGAGCTGGATGACCACCATCCAGCGCAAGCGCACCTCGTCGACCGCGGCCGTTGGGTCGCCGAGCAGAAGGAACGAGCGTAGCAGCGCGACGGCGCTGATCGCGACGATGGAGGCGATGACTTTGAGCTTCAAGCCGGCGAAGTCGATGGTGCCGAGCCACTGCGGGCGGTCCTCCTGGGGGTCGAGGTGTAGCTGCGACACGAAGCTCTCGTATCCGGCCAACATCACGATCATGAGCAGATTGCCGATCAGGGACAGGTCGATGAGCGACAGGGCGAGCACCGTCGCCTGCTCGCCGGTGAGTGTCCCGAGATGGGCGAGCTCGGCGATCAGCTCGCGAGCGAAGACCACCAGGACCGCGATCAGCGCCAGCACCATTCCGGCGTAAAGCGGCGCCAGCAGCCAGCGCGCGCCGAACAGAAGTCGCTCGAAGCGGATTTCCAGCCCTCGCATCGTCATATAATGCGAACCTCTGATGGTGAGCAGGGTCCCGCCCTACGGAGATCGCATCGTGGCTCTTTCCCCCCTCGCAGGCAAGCCAGCGCCCAAGGCGTTACTGATCGATCCGGCGCGGCTCGAGAGCGAATTCTACGACCGCAAGCCCGATCCGGCCGATCCCTCGCAGCGGGTGAGCTTCGGCACCAGCGGCCACCGCGGCTCGCCGCTCCAGGGGTCGTTCAACGAGGCGCATATTCTCGCCATCACCCAGGCGATCTGCGAGTACCGCAAGGGGCAAGGCATCACTGGACCGCTGTATATGGGCCGCGACACGCACGCGGTCTCGGGGCCCGCTCAGTGCACGGCGCTCGAGGTGCTCGCGGCCAACGAGGTCGAGACAGTGATCCAGCCCGAGGAAGGAGTCACCCCGACGCCGGTCGTGTCGCGCGCCATTCTGGTGCACAACCGCGGCCGGAAGCAGCGCCTCGCGGACGGTGTCGTCGTCACCCCGTCGCACAATCCGCCGGCAGACGGCGGCTTCAAATACAACCCGCCCAATGGCGGACCTGCCGATAGCGACGTCACGGGTTGGATCCAGAACCGTGCCAACGCTCTGCTGCGCGAAGGAAATGCCGGCGTGCGGCGGGTATCGGTCGAGAGTGCATTGCGCGCAGCCACCACCCACACGGAAGACTTCGTTGGCCCGTACGTCGACGATCTCGCCAATGTCGTCGACATGGAAGCCATCCGCGGGGCGAGGCTGTCCATAGGGGTCGATCCTCTGGGCGGTGCGGCGGTGCATTACTGGGAGCCGATCAACAGGAAATACGGCCTGGAGCTCGACATCGTCAATCCGAACATCGATCCGACCTTTGCTTTCATGACAGTCGACCATGACGGCAAGATCCGGATGGATTGCTCGAGCCCCTATGCCATGGCTGGCCTGCTGCAGCTCAAGGATCGCTACCGGGTCGCCTTCGCCAACGATACCGACGCCGATCGACACGGCATCGTGACGCCCTCGGCGGGCCTCCTCAATCCCAACCACTATCTCGCGGTGGCCATACGCTATCTGCTCACCCACCGTCCGGGTTGGAGCCGTACCGCGGCGGTGGGCAAGACGCTCGTCTCGAGCGGTCTGATCGACCGCGTGGTCGCGCGCCAGGAGCGGCCGCTGCGCGAAGTGCCGGTCGGTTTCAAGTGGTTCGCGCCGGGCCTGCTGGACGGGTCGATCTGCTTCGGCGGCGAGGAGAGCGCGGGCGCCAGCTTTCTGCGCCGCGACGGCACCGTCTGGACGACTGACAAGGATGGGCTCATCATGGGTTTGCTGGCGGCGGAGATCACCGCGCGCACCGGCAAGGACCCTGGCGAGCACTATCATGAACTTACGGCGGAGTTCGGCACGCCCTGGTACACGCGTATCGATGCACCCGCGACCGCGGAGGAGAAGGCCCGCATCGCGAGCCTGTCACCGCAGTCAGTGCGCGCCACTACGCTCGCTGGCGAGCCCATCACGAGCAAGCTGACGCGCGCTCCGGGTAACGACGCGCCGATCGGCGGCCTGAAGATCGTCGCCGCAAACGGCTGGTTCGCGGCCCGGCCGTCGGGAACCGAGAGCCTGTACAAGATTTACGCCGAGAGCTTCCGCAGCGAGCGCCACCTCGCGACCATCGTCGAAGAGGCGCAGCGGATCGTCGGCGATGCGCTGAAATCCGTCTGAGGAGTTGAATGATGACAGCAACATTAGAGCTCAACCGTGCGGGCCAGAGCCTGTGGTTGGACAACATCACGCGCGACCTGCTCACTAGCGGCACGCTGAAGCGCTACATCGACGAGCTGACCGTGACCGGGCTCACCTCGAACCCCACGATCTTCGATCAGGCGATGAAGCACGGCTCGGCTTACGACGAGGACATCCGCAAGCTCGCGCAGACGGGTCTCGCGGACGAGAAGCTCTTCTTCGAGCTGGCGCTCGCCGATCTGACCCGCGCGGCGGATCTCTTCCGGCCCGTGCACGACCGTACCGCGGGCGTCGATGGCTGGGTATCCCTCGAGGTCTCGCCGCGCCTGGCCTATGACACCGCCTCCACGCTGACCGAAGCGCGGGATCTCCATGGCCGCGCGGCGCGACCCAACCTCTTCATCAAGATACCAGGCACCAAGGAGGGATTGCCCGCGATCGAGTCGGCGATCTTCGCCGGGATACCGATCAACGTGACGCTGCTCTTCTCGGCGGACCAGTACGTCGCGGCGGCGGATGCGTGGCTGCGCGGTATCGAGCGCCGCATCGCGGCGGGCCTGAATCCCAACGTCGCCTCGGTGGCTTCGATCTTTCTCAGTCGTTGGGATGTCGCGACGGTCGATAAAGTGCCGGCGATGCTGCACAACAAGTTGGGACTTGCCGTCGGACGCCGCGCCTACCGGTCCTACTGCGAGCTGCTGGCTTCGCCGCGCTGGCTGCGGGCATTCAACGCCGGGGCGCGGCCGCAGCGGCTGCTCTTCGCGAGCACCGGCACCAAAGACCCGAAGGCCTCGGACGTTCTCTACGTCGAGGGACTGGTTGCCCCGTATACCGTCGACACCATGCCGGAAAACACGCTGAAGGCGTTTGCCGATCACGGCAAGGTGGGTGATGCGATCCGCGCCGACGGTGGTGACAGCGAGGGCGTTCTCGCCGAATACACCAAGGCAGGGGTCGATCTCTTGGCTCTGGCGGCAAAGCTGCAGAAGGACGGGGCGGGGTCCTTCGTCGCCTCCTGGGACAGTCTGATGGGCGTCATCGGCTCCAAGTCGGCGGCGCTGAAGAAGGCCGCGGGCGCGCGCTAGCCCACCCGCTGCCAGATCCCCGAGCGTCCGAGGAGCGGAATTCCGACGTAGCCGCGCATGATGAGCTGACGGCCGCCGTCCGTCAGCCACAGCTCGCAACTCCAGATGCGTCCTGTGTCAGGATCGAGGATGTCTCCGCCGACATACTCCCCGTTCTCCGGCCGCAGGTGACGCAGCAGCACGAGTCCGATGATCGGTTGGTTGTGGCGGTAGTCGGTGCAGCGGGTGCACCTGGCATTGCGGTCATCGGACGGGGAGCTGGGCTCGATACGGCCGTAATAGAGGCCGTTGACTTCGAAGATGCGGATCAGGCCGAGCGGCTTGCCGGAGCTGTCCATCGGCTCCCAGAGGCCCGCCGGCGAGGCGAGCCGCGCGTCGGCGGCGGCGGCGCCAGTAGGGGGGCTGGCAACACGAGCAGGAGCACCGCGAGCGTGCTGAGGAATCGCATCGGGGCAGGCTCCGCTCAGCTGCTTGCGAGCAGGCGGTGTAAGTCGGAGGCGACCTGCTGTGACGTGTCGCCCGTGAGGCCGAGCAGGCGCGCGCGGCCATCGCGATCGAAGATGAAGATCGCGCTGCTGTGGTCAACTTCGTAATTGCCGTCTTTGTCCGGCTTCTCGTAATGATACGAGATGCGGTACCGCTTGCTCAGAGCGGTGAGCTCGTCCTGGTCGGGGCGCAGTCCGACGAACTGCGGGTCGAAGTTGGTGACGTAGCGCTTGAGTACCGCAGTGGTATCGCGGCTCGGATCGACCGTCACGAAGAGTACCCGAACCTGGGACGCCTGCGGCCCGAGGGAATGCAGAGCGTTGGCCAGCATGGTGAGCGTGGTCGGGCATTCGTCCGGACACTCCGTGTAGCCGAAGTAAAGCACCACGACATCGTGACGGTAATCGGCGGCCGTGACCGGCTGGCCGTCCTGGTTGGTCAAGTGGAACTCGAGGGGCGACACGAGGCCCGTGATGTTCTTCAGGGCGTAATGCGGGTCGCTGCGGACGCAGCCCGCCAACGCGGCCGTCAGGATGAGGGCGACCGGGGCCCACTTTTGCAGCCGTCGGATCATACGCTGCGAGCCGGCTGCACGGGAGGGGCGACACTCCCGCGTGGCCGCAGGTCCGAGGCTTCGGGGTCATGGAGGATGTGATGCAGTACGGCCAGTATGCCGACGAGCGACATCATTGCCGCGGGAATCCAGGTGAGGAGGCCGCCGATCTGCTGGTCATAGAGGGGGCTGACGGCCCAGGCGCGGCCGCAGACGGCATAGATGGCATAAAGGGTCGTGCTGCTCAGCGTGATGTAGGCGCCGAGCAGGAGCTGCGGAATGGCGACGAGCGAGAGGATGACGAGGCGGGTGCCGTAGCCGATCGCGGCGTGCCCCTGCACCTGGCGCGGCGCGAGCATCAGCCACCAGAAGAGAAGGCCATCGGCGAGCATGCTCCAGTTCATCAGGATGAAGCGTCGCGAGTCGATCATTGCCGTGAAGTGAATCGAGGGCGTCAGCCAGAAGAAGATGATCCCGACGAAGAGTACGGGTGCGACGATCGGATGCTGCACGACTCGGAAGAGAATCTGAATCGGGCGGCCAATCCAGGACGCGATCCGTATCCGCCGCAGGACGGGCGGAATGCCCGTGCGCAGGACGCGGTCCGGACCGGAAAGGACCATGAGCACTGGGCCGATGTGATGCAGGACGAGATGCTGGAACCTGTGGATCCAGAACATATGCGCCGACAGATAGTCGACGTATGTCTGCAGCATCGCGTAGTTGAGCGCGAGGCCGAGAAAAAAGGTGAAGACGCGCCAGAACCCAACCCGACCGCCGCTACGCCTCAGCGTCACGAGGCCGCGCACGTAGAGCGCTACCGTGACTACGGTGAGGATGAAGATGGTCGGGGAGAACTGCCAGGGCAGTAGGTAGCGCAGGTCCGTCACGAGCGGCGACATATCCCAATCATAGCATGCGTCTGCGGCGGGCCCGAGCCAGCGGCTCCGGTCGGGCCGAGGGAGCTTGCGGCGACCGAAACGGATTCCGGAGCCCCGATTGGGTGGCCGACAGCGCCACCGGACAGTGGGCCGGGCATTCCAGTTGCTGAACCCGGCCATGGCACCGCAAACACACGACTCCAGTCGAGCCGGGAGCGCCGCCAGGCGCGGCGAGTATTCGCGTTTCGAGCACAAGCTGCGCGATAGATGGTATGACCTGCGCGACGAGACGCGCGCGGCATTATCGCGGTCCGACAACGAAACCCATGCGGATATCGCCGGACGCGTCAGCGATCTCGAGGATCAGTCGCTCGCGGACCTTCTGCTCGAAGTCAATCTGGCCGAAGTCACGCGCGATGTGCAGGAGATCCGTGCGATCGAGCGCGCTTTGAAGCGGATAGCGCTGGGCACATACGGCGTCTGCGTAAGCTGCGGGCAGCCGATCGAGCGCGAGCGTCTGGAAGCGCATCCCACGGCAAACCGGTGCGCAGCGTGTCAGCGCGCGCACGAGCACGACCATGCCAGATAGGCGGCGGGGCACCTCCCTGTGCCTAAGCCGCATGTTCGGGATTACCTCAAGCCTGATGGATCGCCTTGGTGACCAGGCTGTCCTCCAGACCTTCCAGCCCGTCTTCGGAGCCGTGGCCGCTTTCCTTTACACCGCCAAACGGCGCATCCGCAGCGGCCATGGCGACGGAGTTGATGCCGACCATGCCCGCCTCCAGCGCATCACCGATCAGCATCGCACGCTTGCCTGACTCCGTGAAGGCGTAGGCGGCAAGGCCATAGGGCAGGCGGTTGGCCTGCTCGACGGCCTCGTCGAACGTCGCGAACGGTGCAATCACCGCCACCGGGCCGAATGGCTCCTCGCTCATGATCCGCGAGCCGCCCGGCACGTCCGACAGCACGGTCGGTTGGTAGAAGAACCCCTCCTTGCCCTGTCGCTCGCCCCCGGCGCGCAGCTTGGCGCCACGGCTCACCGCATCGCCGATCAATGCCTCCATGGCTTGCGGACGGCGTGGGTTGGCCATCGGGCCCATGTGATGGCGCTCGATCAGCCCGTCACCCACTTCGACCTTGCGCGTGCGCTCGGTGAAGGCGGCGACGAAGCGATCGTGGATGCCCTGCTGCACATAGAAGCGAGTGGGTGAGACGCATACCTGGCCGGCGTTGCGGAACTTCGCGGTGGCCAGGAGCTCGACCGTGCGCTCGAGATCCGCGTCGTCGAAGACGATGACCGGCGCGTGACCGCCAAGCTCCATCGTGGTCCGCTTGACCGTGGCGGCCGCGAGCGCGAGCAGATGCTTGCCAACAGACGTCGAGCCGGTGAACGAGAGCTTGCGTACGATGGGAGAGGCGAGCAGATGTCGCGACACCTCATCAGGCACGCCGAACACGAGCTGCACGACACCGGCGGCCAAGCCCGCGTCGACCAGTGTGCGCACCACTTCGATTGCCGAGGCCGGGGATTCCTCGGCGGGCTTCAGGATCACCGAGCAGCCGGCCGCGAGCGGCGCCGCGAGCTTGCGGCCTGGGTTGAGGAGCGGGAAGTTCCAGGGGGCGAATGCAGCCACGGGCCCGACCGGCTCTTTGACCACCAGGGAGCGCGTCCCCGTCGGGCGTACCAACACTCTGCCGTAGGCCCGGCGGCATTCCTCACCGAAGAATTCGAACAGATTGGCGACGGCCAGAGCTTCGGCACGAGTCTCACGCAGCGGCTTGCCTTCCTCCAGGGTGGCCACGTGTGCAATGTGCTCCACGCGCTCACGCATGAGTTGTGCGGCACCCTTGAGGACTCGCGAGCGCTCCTCCGGTGTCGAGCGTTTCCACTGCCGGAATGCGCGCTCCGTCGTCTCGAGGGCGCGGTCGAGGTCGGCGGCGTCGACGAGAGGCAGCTCGCCGAGCGATCCCCCTGTCGCAGGGTTGACGACACGGTGCGTCCTGCGCTTGTCCGTGCCGAGCCATTCGCCATCGATGTACAGCTTCAGGTCTGTGTATCCAGTCATTGTGCCTCAGGCCGCCGGTGCGGCAGGTCTAGCTTCGCAAGTGATGCCGGCAATTCTACCGCGCGGTTTCGGATTTCGGGGCGGCGGCGACGGCAGGTCGGACCATGCCCGCCAGCGCGAGCGCCAACGCGGTGACCAGGGCATATCGGGGCAGCGGCAAGCGAGCCATTCCCCTATTCTACGTGGATGAGTTCGACCCCCCTCAAGGGGCGGCCCTGGCTGTCCGCCGGGATCGCCCTTGCGCTCGCTTTCCAATGGACGTTTGTCGTGGCAGCGCAGCAGGCGATGTCGAAGGCACCCGCGCCCGCGACCGCCAAGTCAGCTGGCCCGACGGCACCGCCCGCTGGGAGCAAGCCAAGCTCTCTGCTGCCGATCGCGTCGGCCGATATAGTGGCGCACGTCCAGCGCAGCGTGGATTGGTATCGCGACCTTGCCACCGTGGAGCAGATCAATCTCCCAGGTGTGGACCCGGGAGCCCGCAGCTCGCTGCAGCAGCAGGCGCTCATGTCGGTCCACCTGGCGCTCGAGTTCGGCAATGGCGCCGCGGACATCCTGGGCCGGGAGGCCCAGGCGCAGCAGCCTGCGAGCGCTGCGAGTGGGAGCGGCGCCACCGCGGCGCAGTCGGGACCACCCACGATGAGCGCGCAGCTGCAGCAGGCGGCCGCGAATTTCTCCGCCCAGGAGAACACGCTCAAGTCCAAGATTTCAGACATCGATGCCCAGATGCGCCGGGTGCGAGGCGCTAACGCCCGTGCCGCGCTGGCCGCGCAGCGCGCAGGTGTTCTCGCCGCGCTGCAGCTCGTGCAGCAGATCGAGTCCAACGTCGACCAGCTCCGCCACTTCCAGGCGACCACGGTCGCCGGGGAGGGCAGGCCGCCCAAAGGCCTGCGGGCGCAGCTTGCCGCCCTCGAGCACTCGGTTCCCGAGCTCGCGCCAGGCGAGGCACCGGGGAAGGTGACTGCGGCGGCGTCCGCCAACGGGTCCGCAGGTCATGCGGCCTCCGCGACCCCGACATTCAACCCTGCTGCAGCTAACTTCCAACCACAGTCGGCCGGCATCCTGACTCTCATCGGGCAATGGTTCAAGCTGCATGGCGACAGGACGCAGGTTGCGACCGCCACGAAGTATACGACCGCGCTCGAGACCGAGTTGACCGCTACGCGCTCGCGGCTTCTCGCCACGGTACGCGGGCTCGTGGGGAGCGGGCTCGCATCGATCGCGGCAGGCAGCACGACGCAGCTTGCCGCCCAGCGACAGACTATCCAAGCCGCCACGGGGCAGCTCACGGAGCTGTCGAGCGTCATCATCCCGCTCAGCGAACAGGCCCTGATTCTGAGCGATGCGCAGGCCACGCTGGAGGATTGGAGCCGTGCCCTCGCCACACAGGAGTCCAGCGTCGCCAGCTATATCGGTCTCCGTTTGGGCATTCTTTTGGCCTGGGTCGTCGCCGTGCTCGTCCTGGCGGAGATCTGGAAGCGGGTGACATTCCGCTTCCTCCCGGATGCCAGGCGGCGCCGGCCGTTGCTGATCCTGCGACGGATGGTGATCACCATCGCGCTGATCCTGGTCGTCACGTTCAATCTCATCTCGCAGTTTGGCTCAGTCGCTACCTACGCGGGGTTCGTGACGGCGGGTCTGGCGGTGGCGCTGCAGAACGTGATCCTGGCGGTAGTGGCCTACTTCTTCCTCATCGGACGATACGGCGTACGGGTGGGTGATCGTGTCACGATCGCGGGCGTGACGGGACGAGTCGTCGACGTCTCGCTGTTCCGGATCTATCTCCTGGAACTCTCAGGCCCGGATCTGCATTCGACCGGCCGGATGGTGGTGCTGTCGAATGCAGTGCTGTTTCAGCCGACCGCGTTCTTCAAACAGATTCCGGGCGCGGACTATCTCTGGCACAGCGTAACGTTGACCATAGTCGCCACGGCGGATGTCGAGAAAGCCTATAACAAACTGGACGGGGCCGCCAACAAGGTATACGACACCTACCGTGCCGCCATCCAGCGCCAACACGATCTTGCGCAGCGCTTCATCGAGTTCGAGACCGCCGCGCCGGTGCCGGAAGTTCGGGTGCGGCTGACGGACAACGGGCTCGAGTGCATGGTGCGCTACCCGGTCGCGCCCGAGAAATCCGCCCGCATCGATCAGCAGATGCTCGAGGCGCTGCGCAAGGCAGTGGAGGGCGACGAGCAGTTGCAACTCGTCGCCTCAGGCGGCATGGCGCTGAAGTCCGAGAGCTGAGCTGTCTAGCGCAGAACCGCGAGCCGCGCCAGGTTCGCCTGCACGACCGCATCGTGAACCGCGCTCTGCGCATACCAGCGGCGTGCTGCCTGGACGAGCGTGGTGCAGATCAGTGCGGTGTCGGCAGCTTCCGGAGCCAACTGTGCGATCGGCCTCGCCTTGAAGCCGCGATGCCGCGTACGTTGCAGGCGATGCAGCCGTAGACGCCGCAATGCCAGCGTAGGCACCGACTCGTTGGGAAGAGTCGCGCGGTCTGCGCGCTCACAGATGAGCTGAACGATCCGGCCCACGTCAGCGTCCGTCTCCACGGGAATGTCGTCGCCGTGTTCCACCCATTGCTCGCACCACGCCCGGACGCGCTCCACGGAGATTTGCATGCGCGGGTCGCTCAAGGCTGCGGCGATCTGCGGCAGATCAAACGCTTCGCGCAAGGCTTGCTCCCAGCGCTGCTCGTCGAGCAGCAGCTCGACATCCGAGAGATAGCTCGCGAGCATGCGCGAGCTCGAGGGTTGGGTGGAGCGCCGCGGCTGTCCCGCCGGGGGAGGCGTGGTCTGATAAGCGTACTGTTCCATGCGTCAGGCCTCGGATGAAGAGTTTATTGGAGCACTTCCGGCCGCCTGGCTTTCGGGCGCAGGGGGTGTGGAGGGCTTTGGCGGTGTGGAATGGCGTCGGCGTGCGCTCTTGTTCCTGACGCGCTTGCCTCGCTGGGGGGCGGACCCTCTGACTTTTTGCGCCTTGGTCTTACGCCGGCGCGAGCGAGCTGCTGCACTCGGGGGCTCAGGGGACGCTTTCGCGCGGTGCGCCTTGCGTGCCTTCTTCCACACCTTGCGAGTGGCGTCAGCTTGCTTTCGCGCCCGCTTGGCCTCGCGCTTGGCCTCTTTCATCCGCTTACGGGCGCGCTTGAGCTCCTCTTTCGCGATCCGAACCCGCTGCCGGGCGACCTCTGCCTGCAGCCGTGCACGCTCCAGCGGCTCAGCCGCATCTCCCGCCGAGCGCGTCGGTGGCGCGGCAGCATCCGCGCTTTCGCTTGCCGGGGACCGCGCCGCACCGGCCGGCCCCTTTTTTTTTGCTGTCTTCCCCATGCAAAGGCGGGTGGTGGCAAAGGGCGGCCAGTGTCACACAATGGCCCCGGCCTTGCCACCGTGATTTTATCCACAGATTTTGTGAATAACCCTGTGCAAAGCGGCGCCTGGCGGAGGCAAAGCCGTTGCGGCGGCAAGGGCTTGCGTCAGCGTGGACAACGATTGATCAGCCGCCGAACGGGAGGGACGCGGTCGCGCCGCGTGGCGCGTCTGCCTGGGCGGGGACTCAGCGCGTGCGCGCGGGCAGCATGGTGGCGGTGACCCGATTGCGCCCGGAATTCTTGCTGCGATAGAGCGCCGCGTCAGCCACCTTGAGCAGTTGCTCGGCGAGCTTGCGCTCGCCGACCGGCACGCGATCGAGCCCGCACAAGCCGAAGCTTGCCGTGACGTCGACGTCGCGGCCATTGACCTTGAAGGGCTTGTTGGCAACGCCCGCGCGCAGCTTGCGCGCGACATCGAGCGCGCGATCGTATGCCGTCTCCGGCAGCACCACCGCGAATTCCTCGCCGCCGATGCGCGCCACCCAATCGACGCCACGGCGCAAGGTCTCCTGCAGCCGGGTGCCGAATTGCTTCAGGATCTCGTCGCCGCCGGCGTGGCCCAGCGTATCGTTCGCGTTCTTGAAGTAGTCGATGTCGCAGAGGATGAGCGAGAGCGGCCTGCCGTAGCGAGCTGCACGCTCCACCTCACGGGGGAAATGCTTGCTGAAAAACCGTCGACTCGCGACGCGCGTCAGATCGTCCGTGGTTGAAAGCTTGCGATTCTCGACCAGAGCGATGCGGAGCACGGATTCGAGCTCTGCTATGCGACGCGCCGCACCCAGTCGCGCGTGCACCTCACGATCCGAAACACGCCGGCCCACACAGTCGTCCGCACCTGCCGCGAGGCCCGCCTCTCGCTCGCGAGAATCATCGAGTGGTGGGACATAAACGACGTAGGGTGCGCGTGCGGACTGTTGCAGGCGCACCTTGCGAATGAGCTCGAGACTGTCCGTGACGACGACGGAGCGGAATTCCGTTACCAGGCTGACCAGTGCCTCGCTCTCATTGGTCGCGGTCTCGATGTCGAGCATGTCAGGCGGGATGCGCCGTACGAAATCAGAGAGAATCCCGGCGTCGGAGATGGCGACAAGAGCACGCGGCGGCGGCAGCACGCGCAGCATGACTGCGATCGTGGCCGTAGTGTCCTCTTGAATCGCCGAAGGTTGCTGTGCGCGACGCTCCAGGACTCGCTTGATAACGGTGGTCTGGCCACCCGTGCGCATTTGGGGCCCCCCGAAGGCTCTCTACTCTGGCAATTGGCCCAGGATGTTACGGATTCTACCGCGCGAAAACTGTGGCGCCCGGCGCAACGGCATCGTCCGCGGGGCTCTGGCGCGTGACGAGCCGCTCCTGGATGGCCGGTGAGCCGGGCAAATGTGACGGCGAGCACGGTTCCCCTGGGGGGAGTCACGTCGCTACCATATACGAGGCGTAGCATCCCCCCGAGCCATTGGAATCCTTTTCCTGCCCATGGACCCTCCTGCGATCACTCACCGCCGCCGTCCCTTTCTGACCCCGATCTGGCTGATCCTGCTGCTGGTGCTGGCGGCGCTGGCGGTGCTCGGGGTCGGGCTGTTCCTGCACCAGTCGGCCTCGAACACCATCGTCGTCATCGTGCCACCAGCGAGCAAGGAGCTCGGCACCATCGATGACCCGCCGCTCTCGGCCGCCGGCGAGCAGCAGGCGCAGCAGCTCGCGCAGCAGTTCGCCGCCGCAAGCGGACCGGACGGCCTCAAGGCGATCTACGTCAGCGCCGACCGCCGGGCGAAACAGACGGCGGCGCCCCTGGCTCAATCGCTCGGCAAACAGCCGGTGACGCTCACGAACAGCAACGCGGACGGAATCGCACAGCAGATCATGGACGAGCACGCGGGTGACAATGTCCTGGTCGTCTGCCCGGAGGCGGTCATCGCGGACCTCATTCAGGTGCTGAGCGGGCAGCAGGTCAAGTCTCCCGACGGGGAGCGGGCCGCCTGGGTGGTCACCATCCCGAGCTACGGGCCTGCGAGCGTGCTCCGGTTCGGCTACTGAGCGTGTGCCCACGGACCGGGCGCGATATACCTAGCGCGAATGCGTGCTGAGCGCGATGGCCTTGCGCACGAAGGCTTCGTGCTCGCCGATGCGAAAGTCGGCGACGGCGTCCTGAATGTGCCGTGTCTGGTCGATGAGAAACGTGGTGCGACGCACGCCGAAACCCAGCGGTCCCTGTACGCCATACATCTTGATCACGAATCGGTCGACGTCCGCCAGGAGGGTGAAGGGCAGTTTGTGCTTCTCGCGGAAGGCCCGGTGCCGCTCCGGGCTCTGCGGGCTGATGCCCGCGATTCTGAGGCGGGCCGCATCGGCCTCACCGTGCAGGTCCCGCATCTGGCAGGCCTCGCGGGTGCAGCCCGGCGTGAAGTCGGCCGGATAGAAATAGAGGATGAGCGGACCGGCGCGCAGCAAATTGCTGAGCGAGGTCGCCTGCTCATCCGCGTCCGGCAAGGTGAATTCGGGCGCCCGTGCGCCGATGGTCAGCATGGGCCTCTCAAGGGTGGTATCGCTCCCGCAGCATCATAGCCGGGGGGCGGGGTGATTGGGCAAGGCGCGGCCGGAATAGGGGCGGGGGCGCCCCTGGATGCGCTGTTCCGGGACGGCCGTTTCGGGGGCGCGTGCCCCCCCGCCGGCGCCAGCCAGATGGAGGGGCATCTCGATTGGACGGGCTGCCCTTGGGTGCTAGAATCGCGCGCCTTGCGTGGGGCGGTAGCTCAGCTGGGAGAGCGTCGCGTTCG
>CAWEJB010000005.1:0-236644 GCA_963809305.1 uncultured Pseudomonadota bacterium | reverse complement strand
CAATGCGAAGGTCGAGGGTTCGATCCCCTTCCGCTCCACCATAAATTCCAGCATCTTCGCATCATCCCTTGTTAGCTGAATCCGCCGTAAGTGCCCCTTAAGGGCAACCGGCGGACGGCTCGCACCCGAAGGTGCCATCGGCGTCAACGGACTGTGGTGTCGCACCAGTCCGGCGGCACCGCGGAACTCCGCATTTTGCCTCCGCGCTCAGTTCGAGCGCGGGCTCGCGTGCACTAGAATTCTGAACCAAGCACCTTGGCCAAGGCGTCAGGTTCGATGGGCTTCGTGAGGTGATGGTTGAAACCCGCTGCGGTGGCTCGCGCCTTGTCCGAAGCCTGGCCCCAACCGGTCACCGCGACAAGGGTGATCGAGGCACCGAGCGGACCCTGTCGCACCCGTCGCGCGACCTCATATCCGTTCAACTCCGGCATGCCGATGTCGAGTAATGCAATCTCTGGTGCGAGAGACTCGATCTTCGCGACAGCTTGTTTTCCATCATGGACAACGACGACGTCATGTCCATCTATTCGTAGGAGCATTGCGAGACTGTCCGCGGCGTCGCGATTATCGTCAGCGATGAGTACGCATCTGCTGACTGACGGTCCAAATGCAACGGCGGGTCCCTTGGGCACAATGCTCAATGTTCGGCGCGGGAGCTTCATGATGAACTCGCTTCCGCTGCCGATACCCTCGCTACGCACTTCCAACGTGCCGCCATGCAGATGAACGAGCCCCCTCGCCAAGGCCAGTCCGATCCCGAGCCCGTCTTCAGATCGATCTTGACCGGACTTTACCTGCGAAAACATCACGAAGATGTTTTCCAGCGCATTCTGCGGGATGCCGATGCCGTTATCGGCGATGCTGAGCGTAACGGTGTCAGCGCTGCACATCGCTCGCAGGCAGATTTCACCTTCGGGATCGGTGTACTTTGCGGCGTTTGTCAAGAGGTTCGATAGCGCTTGAGCGAGCCGCAGGGGGTCCGCGGCAAAGCGAGCAGCCCCGTCGGGGACTTCAATCTTCAACGCGTGTCGCTTTGCTTCAATCAATGGCTGCGCTGTTTCGGTGGCCCTTGCAATGATCGTCGTGAGATCAGTCATCTGCGGTCGCAGCTCGAGCGTACCTCGCGTGACGCGCGAAATATCGAGCAGGTCATCCAGCAGCAAAGCCATATGACGTACCTGCCGCTCGATCACGTCGTGACTCCATCGCTTCTGCTCTTCGGTTGCAGCCGCGGCCCTGGAGATGGCAGAAGCCTGGCGGATCGGCGCGAGCGGGTTGCGCAGCTCGTGCGCAAGAGTCGCCAAAAACTCATCTTTGCGGCGATTGAGCTCCCGAAGCGTCTCCTCGGCTTGCTTGCGTTTACTTATGTCTCGAAACGATACAAGGACGAGAGCATGTCCGTCGCGAACCAGCGAGCGGGCATCGAGCAGGATGGTACGGCGACCGGCGTTTGGAAAGTCCCGCTCGAGCTCGATGGTCTGGAACTCATGGTCGTGAGAGAGCATCTCTTTCAGAGAAGGCCATAAACCCGACGCGCTCCATTCGTCGTCTCCCAGGTTGCTAAGGGGAACGCCATGAGTTTGATCGCGCGACGCGCCGAACCACTCATAAAATGCGCGATTGGCCGTCTGTATTCGCAGGCTGCCGTCGAGCACGACAAGCGGGTCAATCACCGCATTCAGGATGTTTTTCGTGTATTCCCGCTCGTAAACAGCCTGTCCGAGACTTGCGCGGAAAGCGGTGAAGTTCGTGAACGTGAGTACCAAGCCGCCCACAGCCGCACCGGTTCCGGTGTAGGGCGCTATGCGAACAAGAAACCATCTGTCACCATTGCGCATTTCAAGCCGCGACGGCAGTCCATCGGCCATTACCTGCAGGCACATCTGTTCGATTTCGGGGACGCCCGTCAGCGCTCGCATCTCGCAGGCTGGCCGGTCTACGTCCGCAGAAGTGACGCCTAGCGTCTCCGCTGCGGCGCGATTAAAACGAGACACCTTGCACGCGCGCCCGAGTACCACAACGGGGATATCGATCGCGTCCAGGATCCCCATTGTGTGCCCGCCTATGGGATCCGCGGCCGCACCGTCGCCGCCTTTGACGGCGGGCTGACGGGTGCCGCCCTTGGCTTCGAGAGGTTCGGTCACTAAACAGACTCTTGCGATCCGTGATAAAGCGCACGGCTTCGTTTCAACACGGACTCCGCGACGTCCGGAAGGCTCTCGCGTAATGCCAGGAGCAGAGCCTGAGAGCGCGGCATCTGCAGGGCCGGCGAATAGCTCGAGAGAAGCTGCTGCTCGAGGACCTGAGCATCGTCCGCACCCACGGTCTGTCGCAGGGCGTCGCCCACGGCACGCTCGAGCCGGGCATAGTCCTCCACCGGAATCAGGTGAGAATGATTTTGCCCAAGCCGCGGCAGAAGACGGGAGTGCACCTCGCTGTTGAAATTGTCCATGACGAATGAGCAAAAGATCGCGATGTCGTGATGCTTGGCGAGGTGATCGAACTGATCCTCGAGGCTCATACTGGCCGCCACGTTTCCCTGCTCCCAGAGCACATTGACCATCTCGCCCCACCAGCGGACTTTCGGAAACCGGGCTTCCCCGCGTGCTTTGGCGATAACATCCCCCGCCAGACCCAGGAAGACGGGCGCATCGGGCATGGCGTCTTTCATGAAGCGGGGCAGAAGCTCGTCCGCGTCGACAACCATGAGCTGTCCGCTGCCTTGCGCGTCCTGCACATTCACTCCCTCGGATTCCAGGCGGGGGCGGAATGCCTCCCAGTGGGCGGCCGTCGGCACCAGGATGACACCTTCGCCGTTGGCAATGGCGCCAGCGGCGAAGCGACAAACGGCACGATTGAGAAACTGCTGATCCTGGTAAAGCTGCACGATGTGATCGCGAGGCCCTGCGGCGGCTAGGAGGCCATCCCAGGGGGCCTGTGCGCTCAGAGCGTCATCCGAGTGAGGGCGAGGGACGGTGTACACAAATTGCTCCGCGTAGCTTCAAGTTGAAGTGCTGTCGATCAGGCGCAGAACCATGGGCGATCTGCGCCGGGCCCCTTATTATGACGAGTGGCCGCAACTGGTGCTCGCCTGGGCTCACAGCCAACCTTGAGCTCAGTCTTGGGCTCATGATTACGCCCGAGAAGTCATTTCCAAGTCGGAGCCGCGCTGTCTTGGTGCTGACATGCCTTTGGGCGGTCGCTGGTGAGGCGACTGCGGCCGGTCCAATGGGTCTTCGCGACACAATAGCCGAGCACTTTCGTTTGGAAGCTGACGACGCTGCCTTATTGGCAGCGGCCGTCGTTAAACCCGAAGGCTGATTGTTCCCACCGCTGGGAGAGATAGACAGGCCAGGCACAAGCGGGCCCGGTCCTTGCTTGTACTTGTAATGGAGTAGCGTGCCGACAAGCCCGCCCGCTCGGCGGGGGAGCTAGAATGTCTGATTCCGCGCAGTTTGCGCTTCTCCGGCCAGAATTTCTAAGTGCCCTTGTGCGAGGCGAAGAGAAGATCGCCGCCCTCGCGAAAGAGAGCTCAGCGACAGTCCCCGCTCGCGCGACGCTCGTTGAGGCCAATACAGATCACCGGTTTGTCTACCGCTTGCTCAAAGGCTGGGCGGGTCGGACACGATTGCTTCCCGACGGACGCAATCAATTCATTCTCATTTTCCTCCCCGGAGATCTGTTTGCCGTCAAGAGCATGTTCGTGACCCGCCAACCGGATGCCGTTGTAGCTATCACTGACCTCATCATGGAGCGTGTTGATTATCGCAAACTGCACAACGCCTACGTTGCAGACAGCGACGTCGCCATGCGTTGCATCTGGCAGATAGTGGAAGAAGAGCGTCGTCTTCATAGCTGGGTCGTGGGTCTCGGACGAGGAAGTGCAGAAGAGCGCGTTGCTCTGCTACTTATAGATCTTCGTGGGCGTCTTATCATGTCAAAGACAATCACTCCTGATTCGCTAACCTACGACATGCCGCTGACCCAGGTTGAACTAGCCGATCACGTCGGCATCACGGCCGTCCACGTAAGTCGCGTGCTCAAACACTTCCGTGACAGCGGCATAGTCACGGTGCGCGACGGTCGCGTCACAATCGCGAACTTGGATATGCTCGCTCAGCGCGCGTCGGCGCTGCTCGATCCGTACGAGCGCGTGAACCCAGCGTATGTAGGTGAACAACAGGCAGCTTCGAACCAACCTGATTAACGATCCAGGGGCGTTTCGGCTTTCGCACATCGCCAGTAAGCAGCGAATTGAGTGAACAAAGACATCCCGAGATAGTGTTTTGTCGCCGCTGGTGGAAAGCTCCACGGCTCAGCACCGACATTAATACTTGAGCTGCGGGCACAGGCAGGACTAGGGGCGAATGCTGACAGACTAGGTGCGACCTGTTGTGCCTTCGAGCGTCGCCTTTAGCCGGCCGTCGTGAATGCGTTGAGACATTAATGTAGCGCGCATTCGCGGCTAACGAAAGTATTGATGCTTGTCAATAACATAGGTAGTGGCGCAGCCGCATTGCGAACCTTAGCCTCGTCGGGCGTGCGACCTTTGGTACCAAACTGAAGCGCCACGCCGGATTTGAAGAAAAGATCATCGATCTCTGAGCGTATCCGCGCCGCTTTCGCGCAACGCGTGACCAGCGGCGCCCCCTCATCGAATGCTTGACGTTGTCTTGCATCTGACCAGCGAGCGGAACTCTGCAGCTTGAAACTTTCGAAGTTTATTCTCAGCGAATTGAAGTCGATTGTCGCGGAATGGGAGATCTTCGCGGCCAGTCAGTTGCCTGCTGCCGCGCAAATGGGGTCGTTGGCGTTGCGGGACCACGCTGAGCAAATTCTGCAGGCGCTGGCAAAGGACATCTTGACCGCCCAGACACGCGAGGAACAAGCGGCAAAATCCAAGGGCCACGCCCCTCGGCCCAGAGAGGCGCTCAACACCGCGGCAGAAACACACGCGCTGCTCAGGGTGGAAGGGGGCTTTACCATCAACCAAATGGTGGCCGAGTACCGCGCCCTTCGTGCGAGCGTGCTTCATTTGTGGACAAAGAACTCGGAGCCCGATGCCGTCGACCCGCAGGAGATGATTCGCTTCAACGAGGCGATCGATCAAGCTGTCGCCGAATCGGTGACATTCTTCAACGCGCGGATCGATACCGAGCGCAATTTGTTGCTTGGGATGCTTGGGCATGACATGCGTAGCCCTCTCCATGTAATCCGGCTAACGGCAATGTACTTGTCGAAGGTAGACGCAGGTACGGAGGTGGCCATGTGTGCCGCGCGACTCTTAAAGAGCGTCGGCAGTCTGAAAGCACTGCTGGATGACTTGCTTGACTTCAATCGCATGAAGCTTGGTTTAGGCATCACTATCTCACCTGCGGCAGTCGATTTAGCGGAAGCGTTTTCCGCTGAGTTGGAGCAGTTGCGAGTAGCAAACCCCGGCCGATTGATAGTCTTGGAAACAAACGGCGATGTTAGCGGGGTTTGGGATATAAACCGTCTCAACCAATTGCTTGGGAACCTTGTGCTAAATGCACTCAAATACGGAGCGTTTGGCGCGCCCGTTAAAGTTGCACTGAATGGGTTACCGGGAGAGGTGACATTTGCGGTTCACAACCATGGACCGAGGATTGAGCAATCGATGCTCGCCCAGATATTCGAGCCGCTGAGGCGCGGGTTCAACGATCAGTTAGTCTCTGGCACGGACGGAAGTATGGGCCTTGGTCTGTATATTGCCCGGGTGATCGCTACTGCGCACGGTGGCGATATTGCAGCCAGGTCCGATGAAAATGAAACCGTTTTCACGGTTCGACTGCCGAGGTTGCGGTCGCAGGGGTAGATGTGATTGCGTTTTGGCTGCGACCGGCGCAACGGTGAGCCGCGCGTCATCTGATTCCATTCCGCTGCAGTCCGCTTACTGAGAGCACGACCGCCGTCCGCGACGGGCACGCACAAGCGATCGGATGTGCGCTGGGCGAGGTCGGGAATCTGCCCGGCCTACAGTGGTGCCGCTCGCGGGCGAATTCACCTTGGCGCGAGAGCGCGTGCCTGGGCCTCATTAATGCCGGGGTCGAGCGTTCGAGTCCTATTCCCGGTGGCCTGCTAGATTGGCCCGCGAACGCCTTCCGCAAGTTCTTTGACCACGTAAGCCCGATCCTGCGGCCTTCCAGATAAGCGTCTGGGACGGCGTCGGCTCCAGCGCTCCTTATCTTGTAGACGTTGAAGTCAGGATCGCGGACATGAACGCAAAAGACGCTCCCTTGCAACCATAACAGCGCTTCATTCGATGGCTGCCACTCCTGAGCATCGAGTATGACGCCGGCAGAGCGGTCTGGCGGCGCCTTCGGTCTGCCAGATCGCGCTCAGCGAGCAGCTTCGCGTTCTCGGCTTCGATTTGACCCGTGCATCCGGATGCGAGAGAATGCTGTACGTAAAAGCATATTTGCGCATTTATGCGAACCACGTTCGATCTCCCCGATGACCTAATGAAGCGCGCCAAGATCGCGGCCGTAAGACGCGGTTCGACGCTCCGAGATCTCGTTGCGGAGGCCCTGAGGAGACTGCTGGCGGATCAGGGCCAGCCGGAGCGGAGGCGCATGAACCAGGCTCCCATCAAGCTGCCGCCTGGGCACTCGATCCCGATTCGGTCCAATGCCGAAATCGCCCAGCTCTTTGAGCAGGAAGACGTGGCGCATCTGAATGACGTCTATCGCGGACGCTAACGTTCTATTCCCGCTGCTGGTTCAGGGGCACGCGGCGCACGAGGTGGCAATGGCGTGGTGGCGGGGGCAGTCGGACGGGGCTGTGGGCACTTGCCTTCTCACGCGCCTTGCGGTGCTACGCCTGTTGAGCAACCGGGTTGCCATGAACGGCGATCCTGTCAAGCCGAAAGAAGCTCTGGCGGCCTGGCAACAGCTTGCGGACGATCCGCGCTCGCTCCACATCGATTCCGAGCCGGCAACCCACGAGCATAGGTTCGCATCGTTGGTCACGGGGCGCGAGCCCACGCCTAACCTTTGGACGGATGCCTGGCTCGCGGCGCTGGCGTTGTCGCTGGATTACGAGGTGACAACCTTCGACCGTGGATTCAGATCGTTTCGCGGCCTGCGGGTGAGACTCCTTGCACCGCGCGCTCAGTGATGCGCGTCGCCCACCTGCCAGGGCAGGTGGTTTCGGCCCCTTTGGGCTCCGCTATTGCCTTCGCCGAGGGCGCCCGGCTCACCGCGGCAGGAATCCCGGAACGATTGACTACTGACCCGCGCCTCAGGCCAGCGCTGCGGTGACTTGCGGACCTTCGACAGGTCGTAGCCCATCGTCTTTATCTGCGCCAACATCCTGCCGTATTCGGCCGCAGAAATTTGCGGCGTGCGCGCCATCAACTGTCCGTATTGCCTCACGTAATTCTGTTACCGATTGCCTCATTTAGGATGTTACCGGGTCTTGCCGTGCTCTTTCGATCTGGGTGTATACCGCAGAGCGGAGATTCAGTCTGACGCCGAAGGCAACGCCAGCCCCATTGATGAGGGATCTATCCCGAGATAGTTGTACTGGCCGACCAGCGACACCGAGGGATAGTAGTCCGCTTGGGCTGCGGTGACCTTCTCCTGGGCGGCGGCGAGCGCCTCGCGCGCGGAGGTGACTGCGGGGTCTTCTTCTTTGGACGCAAGTTCGCGAGTAAGCTCGGCCGGGGCATCCGGGATCCCCTCATCGAGGGTGACGTCGCTGGCCACGTGCGGGAGACCCATGTCCGCGTAGACCTTTTCGAGATCGGTCGTCCGCTGCTGGCGGGCCTGACTGAGCTGCAACTGAGCTTGGAGCAGTTGTTGCTGCGCCTGGATGACATCTATCTGACTCGCGACTCGACCGCGCAGACGGAGCGCTGTAAGGCGGACGAGCGCGCATGTTCGCGATGCCCTTGCCGCCAGAGAAGAGGTTCAAGTTCAGGTTGGCAGAGGCCACGTTGGCATTGTAACCGTGGCCACTCGGGACCACGACGCCACCGATAAGGCTGCTTCCGGAGGCAACAACGGGGTGAATATTTGCGGTTCTTCGGTCAGTGAGAGGCTGGGCAGAAGAGCGGCTACTGCAGCGAGCTTTTGTGCTTGCGCGCTCGTAACGGCTGACTTGGCCGAGGTGATGGACGGCGAGTGTTCGAGAGCGTAACGCACTGCCTCGGACAGGAGCAGCGGCCGCGACTCAATCGGACTTTGCGAAAGGGCCACTTGGCCGCACAGCGTCAGTAGTGGAGCTAGGAGGATTGCGGATGGCCGCCACAATTTCTCGTGACGCCGTCCGCGGAGCTCCTGGGAGGCGCCGGAAAGCCTCACGGCACGGGTATGGAGGCTGGATCGCGCGCATAGCGTGCGGCGAGGCTCTCGGCCGTCTCAGTCTGGGAAGCGTCGAGCTGGCCGCGAGCCCGCGGGATGTCCAGGTTCATGGGGGGAAAGCGAAAGCCGCGCAACTCGGCCGCTCGCATCAACGCGTACCCCAGCAGCGGATCCGGCGGCGCACCGCGCCCGCCTGCCACAGTCGTTCCCATGTTGTAGATGGCAGCGGCTACGCCCGCCCGAGCGGCACGCAACCACCAGGCTTGAGCAGCGCGCGGGTCCATCGGAACGCCCCATCCCCGGTTGTACATGGAGCCGAGAAAGCTCTGCGCCTCTGGCTCACCCTGCGCCGCCGCGGAAAGCGCCCAGCGGGCGGCCACCACATTATCCCCAATGCCATGTACGTACATGGCGAGCCAGGTTTGTGCGTCGGCGTCGCCGGCCTGCGCGGCAGCCTGCAACTGCGTCAGGGCCTGTTGATCGCCCTGGCGCGCTTGCTGGGAGAGGTTCCGGGCTCGGACGAATTCCGGCGAGGGATCGAAGGCCACCGCCTGGAAGTCTTTCCATGTGGCAGAAGAGCTTCCCTGGACAGCCGGCAGCAGACCCACCGCAACCGCTGCGGCGTCGGCATCGATCAGCCCGTAACCGTAATGGGCGTCCCATTCGCGCGCATTGACCTGGGGAACGGCGCTTTGCTCGAGCAGCGAAATGATCCGGTCGGCGGGCACGCGCGCAGACAGCAGGAGTGCAGCGACACCTGCGGCGGCGGGTCCTGCGGCCGAGTCTCCTTGGAACGGCCGATACTCACTGCCGTTTGGCGTGCCTACCAGCACCCGCACTCGATCAGGTACAACGAACGCAGGCTGCTGTACACACTGTGGCCCGGGCAAGCGCGTCCAGCCACCGGAGATGTTGCGACCGTAGTTCAGACATTGGGGGCCGGAATTTGCAAAGGCTTCATACAGGTATCGGTGGTGCCAGCCACTGTACGGGTCGACTGCCGCAACCGCTATCAGATGTTGCGTCGTGGCTGAGTTTCCGGCGCTCCCGCCGGTGCGATAGCTGAGTGCGATCGGGGAGGTGCCGTCACCCCCTAGGATCGAGACCAGCTTGAGGGTCAGGGCTCCAGGCTTGCTGTCGGCGGGAACGAGCATGGCGATCCGCAGCGTCTGTGTCTGAGGCGGGAAGGGGAAACGTCGAAAGGGAGACGGGGGCCGTGTGAAAGCGAAGGCCGGTGGCCCAAAGGGGCGCAGCGCAGCCCGGTACTGCAGGCTCTGCAGGGGACAACGCCCGGTGGTGGACGCCAGCTCACGACCGCGCATATCGAGCACGGCCAGCGTTACCTCGGGGTTTTCGGCCGAGCAATCACCCGACTCAGGTGCCGGATCAGCACTGGTGCCCAGCATTATGGTCGCCGTGGGGCCTGCCGCCAGGGAGATGGTCTCATAAGGATCTGAGGCGCCTCCCAGCGATCTGCCAAAGTCCTGGGCCAGGTAGCGCGTGCCATTGACAACCAAAGGCACGGGAGTCCACGGGCCCTGGTAATACCCGCCCCCGTTGTTGCCGGCGCCCGTGAAGAAGAGCACATCCGGACGCTCCTGTGCGAGCTCGGCAAATGCAATTGCCTTGGGACTGGGGAAGTCGAATACCGGTTGAGGGTTGGTGTCATCGACCACGAGATCCGCCTGGAACCCGGTGACGAGTTGACGAGCACAATCGTCGGTTTCTTGAGCCGAGCCTCCCGGACAGAAGGCCAGGCGCGCCCGCGGGGCGATCTGATGCACGATTTGAAGCATCCAGTCCCCTTCGTCGCCTCGACTCGAATCTCCACCGACGAATACGACGTCGGAGGGCAGTACGTTGTGCTCGACGAGCGATCGGTAATTCGACGTGCCGTCTGAAATCACGCCGATCCGCACGCCTTGTCCTTCGTAGCCTGCCTGAAGCAGGCGGCGCGTCTGGAGAAGACTCCCCAGATCGGGAGAAGAAAGCTCCTGCGCGGCGACGACATTTATTCCCACCGCGATCACGAGGGCGGCCACTGCAGCAGAGGCTCTCACGCCTGTCGGCTCGCGCAGCTTTCCAAGGGCTCTGTTTCGAGGTGCGGGGCGAGCCCCCGCAGCAGCTCGAAGTCTCTCATTTTCGCGCTACCCCTTTGTCCGGAAGTCGCTGAAGCTACACAGTCATTGATACGAATGCTGTGCTGTCCCGCGCGGTCGTCAGCCAAAGCCTCTAGACGGTTACCCGGCGGCGATGCCAAATCCGAAAGCACCGGCCTGCGGTTCGGCACGCCAATTGACACCCGCCGGCGACTACCATATCTTGTGGTTGCCAGCGGTGCCTGCCACAAGTGGTGGGCTTAATAGGGAAGCCGGTGAAGCCTGGATCTGCAGGTCATTCCGGCGCTGTCCCGCAGCGGTAATTGGGAACGAACGATGCCTTTGGCACTGGATCCTTGGCGGATCCGGGAAGCGGCATCCAGTAGACCGGGGTGGCCCCAGCGCCTCTCGCCCATGAGCCCGAAGACCTGCCGCGGCCATCGCACCCGGTGCGGTGTACGGTTTAGCTCTCGCGGATGGAGCGGCTGGAGGGTTCGCTGTGTGGCTTCGGACAGCGTTCCCGCCCGCTCTCCCTCGCGAGTTGTCCGCAGGGGGAGTCCAAAATGACGTTGAACGTGGCGAGAGATCCTGGCTCTGACGCGCGCGCTGCAACCACAGCCTACACACCCGATCAATCCGCCTTCCGTCTGACCGCGCCGCCGGCGGCGCGCACGCAGATGTGCGTGACCAAGCGCAACGGCGAGCGCGAGATCGTCGACGTGAACAAGATCGTTCGCGCGGTGACGCGGTGTTGCGACGGATTGTCAGACATCGACCCGATGCGAGTCGCTCTAAAGACCATCGCCGGCCTTTACGACGGCGCAACGACACGCGAGCTCGATGAGCTGTCGATTCGCACCGCGGCTTCTTTCATGTTCGAGGAGCCGGGCTCTTCGAAGCTTGCCGGCCGCCTGCTCAGCGGGTTCATCGACAAAGAGGTCCAGGGGCTTGGAGTCTATTCGTTCTCGCAATCGATCCGTCTGGGCTTTGACGTTGGGCTCATCAACGAGCGCCTGCTTGGATTCGTGGAATCGCATGCACGCAAGCTCAACGATGCCATCGTGCCTGAGCGCACGCACGAGATCGAATACTTCGGCTTGCGCACGCTCTACGACCGCTACCTGCTGAAGCACCCGACCCGCCGCCATGTCATGGAGACCCCGCAGCATTTCTGGATGCGTATTGCGGTCGCACTGAGCTCTGCTGTGACGGAGGCCGTCGAGCTCTATACGCTTCTCTCCAATCTCGATTACATCGCGAGCTCGCCCACGCTCTTCAACGCGGGCACGCGGCACGAGCAGCTCTCGAGTTGCTTCCTGCTCGACTCGCCCGAGGATTCGCTCGAGGCGATCTACGACAAGTACAAAGACATCGCCCAGCTCTCTAAATTCTCCGGCGGTATCGGGGTCGCCTGGCATCGCGTACGCTCCGAAGGCTCCCTGATCCGCTCGACCAATGGCCTCTCCAACGGCGTCGTGCCGTGGCTGAAGACGCTCGACTCATCCGTGGCCGCCGTCAATCAGGGCGGCAAGCGCAAGGGCGCCGCCTGCGTATACCTGGAACCCTGGCACGCCGACGTCGAGTCGTTTCTCGAGCTGCGGGACAACACCGGCGACGAGGGCAGGCGCACTCACCACCTCAATCTTGCCAATTGGATTCCGGACCTCTTCATGCGACGGGTGGAGGCGGACGCGCCCTGGTCGCTTTTCGATCCGCATGATGTGCCGGGCCTGCCGGACCTGTTTGACGCGGCCTTCGAGGAGGCTTACGTCCAGGCCGAGGCCCAGGGTCTGGCAAAGAAGACTCTCAAGGCTCGGGAACTCTACGCGCGCATGATGCGCGTTCTCGCGCACACCGGTAACGGTTGGATGACGTTCAAGGACAAGTCGAACCGGGCCTGCAATCAGACGGCGAAGCCCGGCAATACCGTCCATCTCTCCAACCTGTGCACCGAGATCCTCGAAATCACCAGCGGGACCGAGACCGCGGTCTGCAATCTCGGCTCGATCAACCTGGCGCGGCACGTGACTGCCGGCGGTTTCGACTTCGAGAAGCTCGCGCACACCGTCGATATCGCGGTTCGCCAGCTCGATCGCGTCATCGACCTCAACTATTACCCGATCGCATCCACGCGGGCGTCCAACATGCGCTGGCGCCCCGTGGGGCTGGGCGTGATGGGGCTGCAAGACGTGTTCTTTCGGCTGCGCCTGCCGTTCGACAGTGATGCGGCGCGCTCTCTCTCGGCGCGAATCGCCGAGGAGATCTACTTCCATGCCCTGCACACTTCGGTCGAGTTGGCTCGGCAGTACGGCGCCCACGATGCCTTTCCGGAGACACGCGCCGCGCAGGGCGAGCTGCAGTTCGAGGCTTGGGGCGTGACCCCCGGCGAGGGACCCCGCTGGAGCGAGCTGCGCGAGGCGATCAAGGCGCACGGACTGCGAAATAGCCTCCTGATCGCGATCGCGCCGACGGCCACCATCGCCTCCATCGCCGGCTGCTATGAGTGCATAGAGCCGCAGCTCTCGAACCTCTTCAAGCGCGAGACGCTGTCCGGGGACTTCCTGCAGGTCAACCGCTATCTGGTCGAAGAGCTCAAGCAGCTCGGTCTCTGGACGGAAGAGATTCGTGACGCCGTCAAGCTCGCCGATGGCTCGGTGCAGGCGCTCACCGAGCTGCCGGCGGAGCTGCGCGCGATTTATCGCACCGCCTGGGAGATGCCAATGCGCGCACTCATCGATATGGCGGCGGAGCGCGGCGCATTCATCGACCAGAGCCAGTCACTCAACCTGTTCATGGCGACACCGAACATCGGCCAGCTTTCGAGCATGTATATGTATGCCTGGAAGCGCGGTCTGAAGACGACGTATTACCTGCGCTCGCGACCAGCGACCAGGATTGCGAAGACGACCGTCCAGGCGGGGGCCCTGGACGCCAGCGCGGTCGCCTGCTCGCTCGAGAATCCGCAGGGCTGCGAGGCCTGCCAGTGAGCGCCGCGATGGATACCGTGGGGCAGGGGGCTGTCGCCACCCGGCAATTGCTCAATCCGGGCTTCGATCTGACGCTGCGGCCCATGCGCTACCCGCGCTTTTATGAGATGTACCGCGCCGCAATCAAGAATACGTGGACGGTCGAAGAGATCGATTTCCAGATCGATCTCGGGCATCTGCGTCAACGCATGACGCCGGCGGATCGGCACCTCATCGAGCGGCTGGTGGCTTTCTTTGCCACAGGCGATTCCATCGTCTCGAATAACCTCGTGATCAGCCTGTATCGCCACATCAATGCGCCAGAGGCCCGGATGTACCTCTCGCGCCAGCTTTACGAGGAAGCCCTGCACATCCAGTTCTATCTCACGTTGCTCGATAACTACGTGCCGGATCACGAGCGCCGCGCGCAGGCCTTTGCCGCCATTGAGAACATCGCCTCGATCCGCGCCAAAGCGCAGTTCTGCCAGCGCTGGGTCGATGAGGTGTCTGCACTGGAGCGGATCCGGAACGATGAGGACAAACGCCGCTTCCTGCTGAATCTCACCTGCTTTGCCGCCTGTATCGAGGGCCTGTTCTTCTTCGGTGCCTTCGCATACGTGTACTTTCTGCGCTCGCGCGGCCTACTGCCCGGACTGGCCGCCGGCACGAACTGGGTCTTCCGCGACGAGAGCGCCCACATGGCGTTCGCGTTCGAGGTACTCAACATGGTGCGGCGTGAGGAACCCGAGCTTTTCGATGCGCGGTGGGCCGCATCCGTGACGCAGATGATCGAGGAGGCTGTCGAGTGCGAGTCCAGGTTCGCGGATGACGTACTATCGGGTGGCGTCGTCGGCCTCACGCGCAGCGAGATGCGTCAGTACCTGGAATACGTTGCCGACCAGCGCTTCACCATGCTCGGCCTGCCGAAGCGCTATCAGGCCAGCAATCCTTTCCCGTTCATGCAACTGCAGGACGTGCAGGAGCTCACCAACTTCTTCGAGAGACGCGTATCGTCGTATCAGGTGGCGGTGCAGGGCGAGATCTGCTTCGACGCCTCATTTTGAAGACGGGGGGCTGTCGCCGATGAGCCAGGGATTGGCCTTGAAGCCTTCGGCCAGGGCCTCGAGGAGCGCGCGAACCGCCGGCACCATCCCACGCCTCGATGGAAAGACGGCGTGCACCACGCTCGCTCGAGAGCTCAACGAGGGCAGCAACCGAACGAGCGCGCCGGTCGATAAGTCATCCGCGACGACCTGAGTTGGCAGGCATGCCACACCGACGCCACCGATGGCCGCTCGGCGCAAAGCGTAAAGATCGTCGGTGCCGAGACGCGGGCTGTGAGTCAGCTCGACCGGTTTTGAATCTGCATCGACGAGGCGCCACGAGTGCTCTTTCTCCACCGTCCCCATCGATAGTGTCGGCATGCGGCCGATATCTGCGAGCCTCTGTGGCGGTCCATGTGCGGCTACGAGTGCGGGACTTGCCACCAGGATGATCTCCGACAGGCCGAATGAGCGCATCGCCAGGTCCGAATCGTCGAGTGGGGGCACGCGCACGCGAATCGCGATGTCAATTCCCTCGTCGACGACATCGACTCTGCGATTGGTCGCATCGAGCGCAATCCGGACCTGCGGATGCGCGGTGAGATACCGTGAGAAAACATCGGCCACGCCGGCCTGAAGCAGGCCGGTGGGGCAGCTCACTCGAACTACGCCCCGCGGCGCCGACAGCGTCTGGCCGATCGCATCCTTGGCCGCCTCGGCCTCCGCAAGGAGTGCCACGCAGTGCCGGTGGAATGTCTTCCCGGCATCGGTGAGCGACAACCTGCGCGTGGTCCGGTTGAGGAGGCGCACACCGAGCTCCTTTTCCAGCGCGGCGACCCGCCGACTCAGCTTCGAGGTCTGCATTCCCAGCGTATCCGCGGCGGCCGTGTAACTGCCGAACTCCACGACTTTGGCGAAGAAATAGAGGTTGTTCAGGTCTTTGAAGGGATCCATGGCAGCTTCATCGATTGAGAGGCCGCTATTATTCTAAATTCTACAATAGTTCTCTGCAAATAGAGGACTAAATAAATGACTGTTGCAAGAATAGGCTTGGTCAAACGGTGCACATGCGCCAGATACCCCCAAGAGGGGAGGAAATGATGAGCCAGGTTCTGCTGATCACCTCGAGCCCGCGTCTCGAGTCGCACTCGAGCCGAGTGGCCCGAAACCTCGCGGACAAGTTGGCGAGCCAACCTGGATCCAGTCTCGTCGTACGCGATCTGACGCGTCAGCCTTTACCGCACATCGACGATAGCTTCGCGGTCGCACGCAATACGCCAGCGAACCTCCTCACGAGCGCGCAAAAGTCGGCGTTAGCCCTTTCGGACAAGCTGTTGCAGGAGCTGTTCGCCGCCGACACTCTCATCATCGCTGCGGGGATGATTAACTTCGGTATTCCTTCGAGCCTCAAGGCGTACATCGATCACGTGGTGCGCCCCGGCGTGACCTTTCGCTATGGCGAAAAGGGTCCCGAAGGCCTGGTCAAGGGGAAAAAGACATACCTCGTGGTCGCGCGAGGCGGCATCTATACCGAAGGTCCCATGCAGGCCTACAACTTCCAGGACACCTATTTGAAGGCGGCTCTCGGATTCATCGGTATCACCGACGTCGAGGTCATCGCCGTCGAGGGCATCGCATTCGGGCCGGAAGCCACGCAGAAGGCGCTGAGTACGGCAATGGCGCGAGTGGAGGCCGCCTAGGCGGGCTGTCGGATCGCTTTTGGCGGAACGCTCGCCAGCAAAAAGACCAGACCTTCCGCAACGGTGGGATGCGTGAAAATCGCGTCGCGAAGTACGGTGTAAGGCAGGCCACCGAGCATGGCCGTCTGAACAGCCGCCATCATCTCGCTTGCCTCGGCGCCAAACGCGGTGAACCCCAGGATGCGGTCGGTTGCCGCCTCGATTAGGATCTTGACGAAGCCACGCGGTTCGCCAAGAGCAACGGCTCGCAGTACCGCCGCCATGGGCAGTTTCGCCAGGCGAAATTCGACTCCGCGTCTCTTCGCTTCGGATTCGTTCAAGCCAACCCGCGCGAGTTCGGGATCTGTGAACACGCAGTACGGAATGAGGCGGTCTCGCGTGCTGCGGCTCCCTCCGTTGAGATTGTCATGGACTACTCGGAAATCGTGGAAGGCAACGTGCGTGAATTGCGGGCTGCCCGCACAATCACCCATGGCCCAAACACCGGGAGCAGTGGTCTCCAGTCGCTCGTTAGCTTTGATATAGCCGCGCGCGTCCAGTTCGATCCCTGCCGTTTCCAACCCGATCCCTTGAGTATTAGGCGTTCGTCCTGTGGCGATCAACAGGTCAGTTGCTTCAATCGTCTGTTGCCCGTGGCCGCTTTCGACGACGACCCGCACCTTCCGACCGGACAATCCTTGGACTTCTCGCGCCTGTGTATCGAGCAGCACTTCGATTCCCTCGCTTGCGAAATTCTCCAGAAGCGCTTGCGCAACATCGGCATCTTCAGTCGCGGCGATTTGGCTGCCACGCTCGATCACCGTTACCGCGGATCCGAAGCGGCGCAGGGCTTGTGCGAGTTCGAGGCCAACGTATCCTCCGCCGAGCACGATGACATGTTCCGGTAAACGGTCGAGATCGAGAGCTTCGACGTGAGTCATGGGTTTTGCAGCCGCCAGGCCCGGAATATCCGGAATCGTGGCGCGCGATCCGAGGTCGAGAAAGACCCGATCGCCTGTGATGGTCCGCGACCCTCCTTCGTCAAGGCGAATGGCAACCGTTTTCGGAGCAACGAACCGGGCTTCGCCCTTGATCAGCTCCGCGCCCGTAGCTTCGAAGCGATCGAGATGAAACTGAACCTCGGCCTGCACCATTTTTCGCTTGCGGTTGAGCACGCCCCTCATGTCCGTGGATACCGGCCCCGTTTGGATGCCGTATTCCGCACCATGACGGGCGAACCAATTCGCTTTCGCGCTGCGAATCACGTTCTTGCTGGGCAAGCAGGCAATGTTGGGACACGACCCTCCGATATACTTCCGTTCCACCACCGCCGTGCGGTGGCCCGCTTGGGCCATGTTCCACGTCAGATGCTTTCCCGCCTCTCCGCTTCCGATCACAAGGATCTCGTACTGCTCTGCCTCAGGCATGGCTCACCTCCGCATCAAAGCTTACCGCCATTTGGAAGTCTCGTGGGCGGCTGCATCGCGCCGACCCTGATGGAGATCTGCGATTTCCAGAAGGGGCGGAAGGCCTCGCCGCAGACACGCGTTGCAGACCGTCGCCGCCAGGCGGCGTAGGGGTGGATTTTATTGGCGCCGCGTGGCGAGCGGTCCCGGCCGCGCGCCGATCAGATGCGTGGTCTTTGGGGTGCCACCCACTTGGAACCGGAGGACGGAATCCTCCAGCTTGCGATCCGCCTTGGTGACTCGCTCGTGCAGCCGCAAGTGCTCGAGCCAGGAATCCGTCAGAAACGTCTCGACGAAGCGGCCTGCTTGTGCGGGATCCTCGTACACGCCCCAACGGTAGGCCCCATCGCGCCGACGCTCGCGTCCGTAGTGCTCGAGGGCCCGCAGGAACGGCTCCCGGTTGCTCGGATTAATGGAATATTCGACGGTAACGAGGACGGGTCCCCGGTCACCTTGGATGGGATGCGTGGTCACGGGTGCGGGCCAGTGCATGGAAGGAGTCAGGTCCACGTTCGCGCCTGTCTGCACGGTCCAGCGTCGAGTCAGAGGAATGCAAGCGACGGACCCGGCGGCCGCGATGAGGAGTGAGCCGGACAAGCCGAGCCGCGTGGCGATCTCTCCCCAGACCGCGCTGCCGAGGCTCAATGCTCCGAACATCGCGGTCACGTACATGGCGAGGCCGCGACCGCGAACCCACTCCGGGAGAGCGACCTGTGCTGACACGCTGAGACCGGAGAGCGCGATGACCCACGAACCGCCCGCGAGGACACTCGCGATGACCGCGGTCAGCGGGTCGCGTGCGAGCGCGAAGAGAGCGGTGGCCACCGCTGTTGTCAACGTGGCGCCGACCAGGAGCTTGTCCGCGCTCCATCGGCTGTTCAGTCGCGGGAGTACGAGCGTGGTGATCACCGCTGACACGCCGATGCTGCCGAGCAGCAGGCCATAGAGTGATGCTCCGGCCAGAATCCTGACCTTCACCAGGAGCGGCAACAGTGCCCAATACGCGCTCGCAAAGGTGAAGAACGCCACCGCACGAATCAGGGTTGCACGCAGATCCGAGTTGTATCGCGCATGTCGCATCCCGGTTCGCACGGCGCCCCAGAACGGCTCGGGCGGCAGGGGCTGCCGAGCGCTCTTGCGCGGCCGCCACCAGATGAGGGCGGCAATCACGCCGATATTGCTGAAGGCATCGAGCCAAAACGGCGCGGCGATTCCGGCGGAGCCGACCAGGGCCCCGCCGAGCGCAGGCCCGATCGCGCGGCTGACGTTGATGCCGGCGCTATTGGCGGAAATGGCGGCCGGCAGATCCGCCCGCGGCACGAGCTGTGAGACCACGGCCTGCCAGGCGGGGGCCGTCATGGCCGAAGCCACACTCACGATAAAACTGAAAAGAAGCAGCGTACCGGGTGTGATGAAGTGGAGCCACACGAGTGCCGCGAAGGGAATCGAGATCAGCGTGATCGCCGATTCCCCGAAGATGAGAAATCGGCGCCGATCCACCACATCGACCAGTGCGCCCGCGGGAATGGCGAACAGAAACAGCGGCAGGCTGTTGGCGACCTGGACCATCGAGACGATGAACGGGTCCGCATCGAGCTTCATCATCAGCCAGCCCGAGGCGAGGTTGTACATCCAGGTCCCGATGTTCGAGACGACTGTAGCCGCCCAGACGACCAGGAAAGCCCGATGTCGGAAGGGCGCCCACGCCGAGCCGCTCGCTGCCGGCGGCGAGGGGGGATCGGCAGTCACCTTCGGTCCTGCCTCTGCGGGTACTCAGGGCTGCTTGTCCACGTAAATGACGCCACCCTTCATGACGAACAGCGGATGCTCGGTGGCGTGGATGTTCTGCAGCGGATTGCCGGGTAGCGCCACGATGTCCGCGTACTTACCCACCTCCAGCGTGCCGACCGGCGGCTTATAGCTCTTGTCCTCGCGCTTGCCGAAGACGAGATCCGCGGCGCGCGCGGTGGCCGCCATGAGCGCCTGCGCGGGCGTCATGCCGTTCTTCACCATCAGCCAGAACTCCTGGGCATCGGTGCCATGGGGTTCGACCGCCGAATCGGTGCCGAAGGCGATGGGCACGCCGATTTTCACCGCGTGCTGGAACATGATCTGTGCCTGGGCAGCGGCGGCCAGTGCCTTCACCCGGATCGCGGGTGGGTAGGTGTTGGCCTTCTGAGCCACCCAATAGCCGGCGTAGAGCGTCGGCACGAGATAGACACCTTTCTCCTTCATGAGCCGCAGGGTGTCGTCCTTGAGGAAGGTGCCGTGCTCGATCGAATCCACGCCCGCGCGGATAGCCATTTGGGCAGCCAGGTCGCCGTGGCAGTGCGCCGCGACCTTACGGTGCCAAGCGTGCGCCTCGGAGATAATGGCGTCCATCTCTGCCTGGCTCAGTTCCGGCACATCCACCGGGTCGGTCAGGGAAAGCACGCCGCCAGAGGGCATGAACTTGATGACCGTGGCGCCATACTTCATCTGGTAACGCACCGCCGCCCGGCACTCATCGGGGCCGTTGCAGACGCCTCGGTCCGGGCCAAAGGGAGTGGCCACATTGGGCGGCAGCGGGTCGCTGTCAGCATGTCCGCCGGTTGAGCCGATCGCGTAGTTGGAGACGATCATGCGCGGACCCTCAATCACGCCGGCATCGATGGCATTGCGGAGCGCCGCGCCGATATAGTCCACCGACCCTACATCGCGCACGCTGGTGAAACCCGCGTCCAAGGTCTCCTTGGCGTAGTACGACGCATACAGCGCCTGCTCGGCGGGAACGCGCATCAGGTCTTGGTAAAAACCCTGGTACCAGTTGTCCTCGAACTGATAGTTGAGGTGCACGTGCGCATCGATCATGCCGGGTATGAGGGTGGCATCGCCGAGGTCGATGACGCGAGCGCCCGAGGGGATCTGCGCGCTCGGACCGACGCCTACGATCTTGCCGTCTTGCACGACGATCACACCGTTATCGGCGAGCTTGCCGGACACGGCGTCGAAGATATGGGCAGCTTTCAGCACCACGGGTCCGGGGGGTGGCGTGTCGGCCTTCGCCAGGGGCGCGAGCCCCATGAGACCGCAGATCAGGGAAACCGAGAGGGAAAGGTGTCTCACGAGGGCTCCTCGCTTTTTTAGGAATATCTGCCGTTGGCTCGACGCGGGCACAACATGTTTGATCGTAATGCCGGCGCTGTCAATCACGTAGCGGCATCCCGTGCAGGCCTCCCGCACGCCCGGTGTCGATGAGCCGTTTGCCTGGCGCGATGAATGAGGAGGGGGCGGCGTGATATCGCGAGCGGCCTGCGGGCTCAGGCAGCCGCGATGGCTTGCGGCGGAGCCACCGCCAGATCACGTAACGCACGATGGACGAACTGCACGGTGATCGAGCCTTCGCCCACGGCCGGGGCGATGCGCTTGACGCTACCCGCGCGCACGTCGCCGACGGCGAATACCCCGGGCATGCTGCTCTCGTCCGAAGTCGGCGTTAGCGCTTCGATGGTACCGGCGATAACGATGAACAGGGAGTTCGGCCTCTCCCCGACGTTCAACAGAACATCACCCGCCGTAGTTTCGCGGCGCGTGCAGTGCGCCGCGAATCGCGCGAGCTGCGCCGGCGTGAGCTTGGGGAACATCTGCTCGCGCCGCTTTTCGAAAAGATCCGCGGCCATGATGATCTTTGGCTCAATCGAGTTGCAGCACGACCTCGTCCACGTAGCACCAGCTCCAGTCCTCGCCCGGCTCGAGCGAGCTCATGATCGGATGGTGGGTGGCATGGAAATGCTTCGTCGCGTGGGTGTTCTTGGAATCGTCACAGCAGCCGACATGGCCGCAGGTGCGGCAGAGTCGCAGGTGCACCCACGTGTCGCCGAGCTTGAGACATTCTTCACAGCCACGGCTGTGCGCCTGGTCGGTGCGGACGAAGTCCAGGTGATGACATCGCGCGGTCATTGCGGCTCTCCTAGGGGTCGAGTGCCAGTCTACACCCGGCCGCCCAAACAAGCGCCTTGGTCACGCGATGATCGCCTCGCCAATCGCTGATCACAAGGCTGCCTCCACCGCGTCAAAGAGCGACTGCAGTCCGAACGAGACGTCCACGATTACCCCGTTCACGTAGAAGCCCGGCGTTGCACGCAGATGACTGCTGAGGCCGCTCTCTATGTGCTCGCGGATGCGTTGCAGATAGATTTCATCGTCCATCTCCGCGGTGAATTTCGCGTGGTCGAGATCGAGGCGGTCCGCGTAGGCGGCCAGGTGAGTGAGGTCGAGATGCGTCTGATTCGCGAACAGGAGATCGTGCATGGGCCAGAAGTGGCCCTGCGCCGCGGCGCACTCGGCGGCTTCGGCCGCTCGCAGTGCGTGCGGGTGAATGGATTCCAGGGGGAAGTGGCGGTAGGCGAACAGGATCTTACCGTCGAAGCGCTCCAGAAGGAGCTTCACTGTCGGCGCCGCTTGCTTACAGGTGGGGCATTCGAAATCCCCGTACTCCACTATCTTGATCGGCGCATGTGCATGACCCAGCACATGGTCTGTGCCGTTGATCGGCTGCGATAGATCGAGGGGGCGACGTGTGGTCATCGGCTGAATCTCCACCTGTGGGCAACGGCAGCAACCAAGAATACGCCGCCGCCGCACACCTGGGCAGCTGATCCAATGCTCAGGTATAGTTCCGGCGGAGGGATGCGCCGGTTGTCGAGAGGGCCTCCTATACCTTAGTGTCCGTGCCGGCGCGTCCGCTCGAGACGTGGCGAATCCCTTGTAGCGCCGGTAACCAAAGAATACCCAGCCATGCGGTCTCTGCAGCTCGATTGGAACAAGGTCTTCGAGTTCACATGGCGAGTCCTCGTCTTCATCGTTGCCATCGCCATTATCGTGGTCGTGACGGGCAACTGGAACCGTTGGGAGGGCCGGCAAGGCTGGCAAAGCACCGACGACGCCTACCTGCAATCGGATCTGACGCCCATCGCGGCCAAGGTGACCGGCTATGTCCGCGAGCTCCCCATCCAGGATTACGAGCGGGTGCGCAAGGGACAGGTGTTGGCTCGCTTGGTCGACGTCGATTATCGGGCGGCGGTCGACGAGACAGAGGCGCACATCCTCTCTGTCATTGCGCAAAGACAGGCGCTGGGGGCCCAGCGCGAGCTCCAGCTCGCCAATGTGCAGGCGGCGCGGGCGGTGATCGCGGCCACTGTCGCGGTGTGGCGGCAAAATGGCCGCGATCTCGCGCGGCAGGGCAGGCTGCTACGGACCGGCTCCTCTTCGACGGAGGCGCGCGAGAAGCTGCAGACTCTGCACCTTCAGCTGCAGGCGCAAATCGCCGAGAGCCATGCGCACGCGGCGGCCGCGGAGAGTGAGCTCGGTGTCCTGCAAGCGCAGCTCAAGGAGAACGCGGCGGCACTGGTCGCGGCCCGCGCCGCGCTCGCCAGCGCCAACCTCAATCTGGAGTACACCACCATCACCGCACCGCAGGACGGGGTCCTCGGTCAACGCCAGGTGAAGCCCGGGGAGCTGGTTGGCATCGGAACCCAGATCACGACACTGACCCCGCTGCCCAAGGTTTGGGTGATCGCGAACTACAAGGAGACGCAGCTCACCCACATGGCGGTCGGGCAAAAGGCGCGGATCCGGGTCGACACCTTTCCGGGGCATACCCTCCGTGGACACGTGCAGTCGTTTGCGCCGGCCTCGGGTGCCGAGTTCTCCTTGCTGCCGCCCGACAATGCGACCGGGAATTTCACCAAGGTCGTGCAGCGCATATCGGTCAAGATCGTAATCGACGATGCCGATGGCCTGAGCGACCGACTCGTGCCGGGCATGTCGGTTACTGCAAGCATTTACGCGGTGGATCGCAAGCGGAAATGAGCGTTCCGGCGCAAGCAGTCCCCTCCCGGCTACCGGCCGGCATTATCGCTCCGGCCAACGTCACGCCGCCGACCTCCATCCCGTGGCTGGGACTGTTGGCGGTGCTCTTGGGCACGTTCATCTCTACCCTCAACACTCGATTCTCCTCGTTCGGCCTCGCGGACATACGGGGCGCGGTGCATGCGGGGTTCGACGAAGGCGCCTGGATTACGACGGCGCAAACCACCGCGCAAATGTTCGTTACGGTCATTGCCGTCTGGATGGGGGCAGCCTTCGGTCCTCGCCGGGTTCTGATGGGCGCCTCCATCGCATTCGCGGTGATCATGCTCATCACTCCCTTCTCGCCGAACCTGCTGACGCTCCTCACGATGCAGTTTCTCGGCGGCCTGGCGAGCGGATTCTTCATCCCACTCACGCTGGCCTTCATCCTGCTCAACGTGCCGCCGAAGTACTGGCCGTTCGGCATTGCGCTCTATGCGCTCAATCTCGAGCTGTCCCTCAATATCTCAGCCTCGCTCGAGGGCTGGTACGTCGACCATCTCTCCTGGGCGTGGATCTATTGGCAGAACGTGCCGCTAGCCTTCCTGATGTCGCTGTGTCTGAGCCGCGGTATACCCGTCAAGCGGATCACGACCCGGCCGCCGACCGACCTCTTCGGTCTCGTCACGGGTGGCGCGGGTCTCGCCCTGATCTATGCGGCGCTCGACCAGGGCAACCGGCTCGACTGGCTCAATTCCGGCCTCGTGTGGGCCCTGCTCGGCGCCGGAACCCTGCTGCTTGCATCCTTGCTGGTGCACGTGCTGCGCTCGGAGCGGCCGCTACTCGATCTGAGAGTCGTGCTCGGAGCGCCCATGCCGAGCCAGTTCCTGCTGATCGCGTTCCTTCGCATCACGATATTGTCGACGAGCTTTCTGATTCCGCTCTTCCTCACGACCGTGCGTGGATATCGAGCGATCGAGGTCGGCTATAGCCTCGTATGGATCGCCGCACCGCAGCTTATTTTCTGTCCGCTCGCCGGGTTGATGCTGAGTCGTACCGATGCCAGGCTGGTCTGCTCAATCGGGCTCATCTTCATCAGCATCGCCTGCCTGATGGTTGCCTACAATCTCACGCCGATCTGGGGATCGTACCAGTTTCTGCCGTCGCAGCTCCTGCAGGCCCTTGGCCAGAGCTTTGCGCTCTCCGGCATCATCTTCTTCGGCGTTCTGCACCTGCGCCCGCAGGACGCGCTGACATTCGGCGCCATACTGCAGACGGCCCGGCTTTTCGGTGGCGAGCTCGGTACCGCGTTCATGACGACTCTCGCGCGGGTCCGCGAGCAGATTGCCTCGAACCTGATCGGGCTGCACGTGCAGGCAGGCGATCCGCGCGTGATCGAGCGCGTGCAACGCCTTGGAGCCGCGACGACCCGCGTGTTTGATCCGCCCGGCGCGATCGAGCGCGGGCGGCTGGTGCTCGGTGCCGCCGTCCGATCCGCGGCGACGACTCAAGCCGTGATAGACGGTTTCGTCACGATCGCGGTGCTGGCGGTAGTTGCATTGCTGGTCGTCGTCTTCCGCAGCGCCGCGCCCGAAGGGCCGGCGTCGCCGCCGGCGCTGTTCCCGGTCCGGGGTGTCGGAGGAGCGAAGCCGTGAGGGCCTCGGCTCGGGCAGGCCTGATCACGGCGATCATGCTGACGCTCGCCGCGTGCGCGGTCGGCCCGAACTATCACGCGCCAGCGCTGCCGGCAGGGGCCGACCAGCCCTTCGTATCGCGGAATTCCACACTGGAGGCGACAACGGCGCCGGCGGATGCGTGGTGGCGACTCTACAGCAACGCCCGTCTAGACGGCCTGGTAGAGCAAGCGCTCGAGGCCAACCGTAGCCTCGCTGCGGCGGATGCGAACTTCGCTGCGGCGGGAGCAGCCGTTACCGAGGTGCACGCGGCTCGCTATCCGTCCACCGACCTGACTTCGCAGACCGTATATGGCCGCGATCCCGTCACAGAAGAAATCCTCGAGCTCGGCGGGCATCACCCGGAGAACATCTGGCTCTATGAGGACGTGTTTGAGGCCGCGTACGAGGTTGATCTGTTCGGCCGCGTACACCGCGCCATGGAAGCGGCGAGCGCCAATGCGGAGGCCGTCAGCGCGGCTCGCGATGCCGTACGGGTTGTCGTGGCGGCGGATACCGCGCACGCCTACGCTTCGATATGCGCACTGGGCGAGCAGCTCGACGTCGCGCGTCAGTCGCTCAAGATCGTACGCCAGGAAGCCGACATCTCGGAAAAGCAGTTCCAAGCCGGCGCCGGATCGAGTTTCGAGGTCGCTCGGGCGCAGGCGCTGGCCGCGCAGGTTGGCGCGACGATCCCGCCGCTCGAGGGCGAGCGCCGGGCTCAGGTCTTCGAGTTGACGGCGCTCCTGGGCCGCACTCCCGCCCAGGCTCCGCGGGGACTCGAAGCGTGTATCGCTCCGCCCCATCTCACCTCGCTCATTCCCGTCGGCGACGGGCAGGCGTTGATCCGGCGCCGTCCCGATGTACGTGAGGCAGAGCGACGACTCGCCGCAGCGACCGCTGATATCGGCGTGGCGACGGCCGAGCTCTATCCGAGCATCCGTTTACTGGGCTTTTATGGCGGCGCCGCGACGGAACCCGACCAGCTCAACACCAATCTCGGCAGGGTCTGGGGACTAGGGCCCTCGATCAGCTGGTCGTTTCCCAACCTGGCCGGTCCGCGCGCCAGGGTGCGTGAGGCGAAGGCCTATCAGGCCGCGGCACTGGCGGAATTCGATTCAGTCGTGCTGACGGCGCTCAAGGAGACGGAGCAGGCGTTGACGGCCTACGGCGCGGCGCTCCAGTATCGTCAGGCGTTGGGCGATGCTCAACGAAAAATACACCGAACCTTCGAAATCGCGCGCGACGGCTATGCGGCGGGCTCATCGAGCTATCTCGACCTGCTCACGACGGAGCAGTCGCTGGTGACGATCGATACCGAGGTTGCCGCATCCGATGCCGGGCTGATCGGGGCGCAGATCGATCTCTTCAAGGCTTTGGGCGGCGGCTGGGAGGTCTCCGCCAGATCGGCCTCCGCGCGATAATCTGTGTCGGTCTGGCCTGATGGCCCGACTCTGCTGTACACTCGATGCTCATCGGCCGCCAGATACGATCGGAAGCTCGATGTAACTGGCGCTCTGTGGCGCATGGTAGATGCGCTCCGTGGCTTTGACGTAGTCGCCCGGCCTGGCGAAGAAGATGTTCTTCACGTAAGTCTGCGGGTTGCGGTCATACAACGGGAACCAACTGGACTGCACCTGCACCATGATGCGGTGGCCCGGAAGGAACACATGGTTGGCCGTAGGCAGGCCAAAGCTGTAGAGCAGCGGTTGGTTCGGCGTCAGCGCTTGCGGAGTGGAGAAGCCGGTGCGGTAGCGGCCGCGGAAGATGTCCATGGCGATGCCGAGCTCATAACCACCAAGCTGCGGCTCATCGGCAACCTGGTCGGGGTAGACGTCGATCAGCTTGACCACCCAGTCCGAATCGGTGCCGCTGGTGGCGGCAATCAGATGCACCTCTGGCTGGCCGGCGATGGTGACAGGCTGAGTCAGCACGTCGGTCTCGAAGGTCAGCACGTCTGTGCGTCCTGAAAACTCCCGCTGATCGTCGACCAGCCATTGATACCAGGTCTGATCGCCGGAGTAGCCGACCGGCTGGTCGGGTCGGCTGCGAAAGGGCACTGGCTTGGCCGGGTCGGAGACATAACTCGTGTCCTGTGACTCCGCACCCGTCGGCGGCGTGAAGTTGGCTATGCCTTCGGCGTGCAGGTAGAGCGGCGTCGCTGTGATGGCGCATCCGCGGGCGCAACCTTGCGGCCACGAGCCGAGTCGCTCCCAGTGGTCGGCACCGGTTACGTAGGCGGTCACCGGCGCGACCGGGTTCGACGGTGCGTCACTCTTCAGGTAATGGGCCAGGAAGGGAGCGAGGATCTGCTCCTGGAAATAAGTGCCGGTGTCGCTGCCGAAGCGGATGGCGCCGAGGTGATCGGCGGCCTCGATTTCCTGGCCGTGATGCCATGGGCCCATGACCAGATACACCATGTCGTTGCCGGTGTCCTTCGCCTTCATGGCCTTGTACACGGCCATCGCGCCGTAGATGTCTTCCTGGTCCCAGAGGCTGGCGACCACCATCACCGGGACTTTCAGCGGCTGTCGGGCGAGGATCTTGTCCATCGCCTGCTCGCTCCAGAAACTGTCATACGCAGGGTGCGCGACGATCTTCTTCCAGAAGCCGATCTGGTCCATGCCATACGCCTTCCCCATGGCGCCGGCCGAGCCGTAATGCATGTAAAGGTCGTAATCGTCGTAGTAGTTACTCCACCATTTGGCGCTGTTGTCGCGAGTGGCTTCCTGCTCGTAGATATACGGCAGGTTCTGCTCCCGGAAAGCGCCGTTATGGAACCAGTCGTCGCCCATCCAGCCGTCGACCATCGGGTTCATCGGCACCACTACCTTGAGCGCCGGGTGGGGGTTGATGAGCGCCGTCAGCGGCTCGTAGCCGTCGTACGAGATGCCCAGAATTCCGACCTTGCCGTTGCTCTCGGGTACGTGCTTGACCAGCCAATCGATCGTGTCGTAGGTGTCCGTCGATTCGTCCACGGGAGTGTGGTTGAGCGGCCCGCGGAAGGGGCGGTTCATCACGAAGTCGCCTTCGGAGCCGTATTTACCACGAACGTCCTGGATGACGCGGATGTAGCCTCCGTCGACGATCACCGGGACGGCGTTGTCATAGCCTTCGAGCGCCGTGCCCATGTTGCCGCTTAGCTGGCCGTGCTCTGTCTCGGTAACCATGCTGGTGGCGTCGTAAGGTGTGCGCGTCATCAGCATCGGCGCATCGTGCGCACCCTTGGGAATCATGATCACCGTGTGCAGCTTGACGCCATCGCGCATCGGGATCATCACATCCCGGATGGTGTAACCAAAGCTCGAATGGTCGGGTGCGAAGTGAGTCGGTGTCTCACTGGGCAATGATGGATATTTCGGCGGCGGTGGCGCGGCGGTTGCGCCCGCGGCGGTGGTGGCAATGAGCAGGACAGCCAGCAACGCGTGCCGGCGGCGGACCGATAGTGTCATCATAGGATCCCCTCGACCTCGACAACCCCGAGCCGGCGCGAATCCTATCAGATCGGCACCGCCGGCGCCTTTGGCGGTGATCCGCGGCCGGACTGGTCGAGCAGCTTCAGCAACTCATTGACCGTCCGCCAGTTGCGCGCGGTCGCGGGGACGCCCAAGGATCGCTCGATCCGCGAGCGCAAGATGGAATCGGCGAAACCCTCCGGCGTCCAGAGATAGAAGATATCGCCCTTGAACTCGAACGCTTCCCGGCCGGCATCGATACTCGCCAGCGACTCGATGTCAGGTGACTTCGGCCGCGAGGCGAGAAAGTAAAGATGCAGCCACTTGTGATTCTGCCGCGCGTCAGGGAAGGGGTTGGCGGCGATGGCGGCAGCCAGCTCGGCCCTGCTGATGACCAGCACCGCCGGCGCGCAACCGAACTCGCGCCGCACCAATCGCGCTATCTTGCTGGCGAGCGCGCGAGCATCGCCGCTCGAGCTGCGAAACACGATGTTGCCGCTTTGGATGTAGGTACGGACGGCGCGCAGGCCCGCGGCCTCGAGCGCGCTCGCCAATGCTTTCATGGGCACTTTGTTCTTGCCGACGACATTGATTCCCCGCAGCAGCGCGAGCCAGGGGGTTCCGGCACGGCCGCGAGGAGCCGCTGTCACGGTAGTCCCAGGCTGAAGCACATCTTCTTTCGCTCCGCACCGGCATCGAGCGGATACTCGGGCGGGACGTCGATGACTCCAACACACTCCGCTCCGAGCCGCTCGAGAGTACGGCGACTCTGCGCGTTGGCAGGCTGGCAGGTGATCCAGAGGCTCGTCATGCCGTGTCGTTTCGCCAGGGGGATGATCAGGCGGCAGGCTCTCTCGGCGTAGCGATGCCCGCGGTGGGCGGGCTCCACGGCGTAGCCAACGTGTCCGGCATAACGGATCACATCCTCGCTCCAGCCCACTCGCAGACGGATGCGTCCCAGGTACTGGCCGCCGGGATCCTGCATTCTAAATGAATAGGCGGGGACGCCCCACGGGCCGTTCTCGGCCGCTGTGCATTCGGTGAGGATGAGGCGCAGATCCCCGTCCGGAGGCAGTGCGGGGTCGAGAAATTCGAACAGTTTCCCGGGCGTCATCGGTCCGATGTTTGGCGACATAATCCGGCGCCGGCGATGATAACGAATGCGAGACGCAGTTCACAGTTTTCGCGCGGCCGATGCGCAGTACGTCGTTAATTCGCTACACGGGCGGAGGTATCGTGCACTGCGACGCGTTCCGATTTGAGCCCCGATAAGGGGCAGGGTGCTGGGTCGCCGCCAAGGATGCGGGACCGGTGTTGTGGCCTACAGTGAGGCGGGTTTTTCGGGGCCGGCGTGAATTATTCGGTCGTACCAGATTTCGTCGCCATCGGCGGCCTGATCGCAGTTTTCTGGACGCTGTTGCGGCGTACCGGACAGAGCCGCCTGAACTTCTGGCTGGTCGGCTGGTTCCTGCTGCTGGTGCACATCGTGGCGCTGTTCGTGGCGCAGAACACCACCGGCAGCGCGGACGGCGCCTATTCCGTCGCCGTCGGCATGTTGGTCATCACAGCCAGCGCCTTTGTCTGGGCGAGCAACGAACAGCTCGATATCCGCTGGCGCAACCTTTCCATAGTGGTGTTCAGCGCACTACCGGACGTGGCGTTGCTCAGCTGCATCACTTGTGGCCTCGAGTCGCCCTGGCTCTACACGGTGCTGACCGTGATGGGAATCGGCTCGACCCTGTGGATGATGCGAGCCTGGCGCGGCGCGCGCGACGAGCCGAGCATGCGCTGGCGCACTTCCCTGGTGCTGGCCGTCTATTCCGTGCAGGGCGCTCTGCTGGCTTTCCACCAGCCGGATGAGGCGGTGAGCTGGATGCTCACCTGGCACTATCTGGCCGTCGCGGCGTTCTATCGGGTCACCGCATCACGTCCTTCGGCCAGTGTGCGCTTCACGATGATCAACTTCATCGCCTGGGCATTCGTATTTCCCGCCAGCGATCTGATGGCGGTGCTGTGGCCGAACGCTCACGTGGACGCCGAGGTGTGGAACCTGCCCAAGTTCCTGGTCGCAACCGGTATGTCGTTCACGCTGCTCGAAGAGCAGCTGTCGAAGGCCGAGCACGCCTCCTTGCACGATGAGCTGACCGGCTTGCCCAATCGGCGCATGCTCGCGCGCCGGCTGCGCGAAACCATGGACTGTGCCCGAAACATGGGTACCCTGCTGGCGCTGGTCGTGATCGATCTCGACGGCTTCAAGGAGATCAACGATACCCTGGGGCATGCGGCGGGCGATGAGGTGCTGCGCTGGGCCGCGCGGCAATTCCGCGCACAGCTCAATCAGCATGACGTGCTGGCGCGGTTGGGTGGCGACGAATTCGCCGTCATTCTGACGGATATCCCTGATCGCGATGCTGCCCTGCGGGCCGCGCACAGCCTACGGGCCGCGCTCGACTCCGGCATGCTGATTCTGGGGCGGCAGCTCGCGATACGTGCCAGCATCGGCTTCTCGTTGTATCCCTACGAGACCGACAACGCGGATCGTCTGTACGCGATCGCTGATCGCGCCATGTACGACCGCAAGCCGCGTCGACAGGACCAGGATCTGGCGCACGACGCCAGCGGATCACTGTCAGCCTGAACCGGTCGGGGGCTCTGCCCCCCTTGGCATACCCGTGGCGGTTGCGCCGGCTGCTCGCGTAGAGCATGCTGCAAGCAGGCCGCACGCGTGACGGTACCTGAGCCGGTATGAATCCTCATCTTTTCGCTGCCTACTGCCTCGCCGCTGCAATCCTCGTCCTGCTACCCGGGCCCATCGTTACGCTCATCGTCGCCAATTCGTTGAGCCACGGCAGCCGGGTGGGCCTCGCGACTGTGGCCGGGGCGAGTATCGGCAATGTGATCCTGCTCGGCGCCACCGCGGTGGGGCTGGTCGCGTTCTTCAGATTGCTCAGCGAGGTGTTCGAGATCGTCCGCTGGGCCGGCGCCGCCTATCTGATCTGGCTCGGGATCAAGGCGTGGAGGACCCATAGCGCGCAGCAAGCAGCAATCGCGCCGGCGGTGGCGCGATCCTCGCGCGCCGTCTTTCTGCAGGGATTTCTCATCGCCCTGACCAACCCGAAGGCGATCTTCTTCTACATCGCGTTCCTGCCGCAGTTCATCGATCCGCGCCTGCCGGCGGGGCCGCAGCTTCTGCTGATGAGCGGAACGATGATCGTCATGGCGTTGCTGTCGGACAGCGGCTATGCACTACTCGCGTCCCGCGCGCGCGGCTGGTTCACGGTGCCCAAGAGGCGCAGGCTGCAAAGCCGGATCTCCGGGACACTGTTGATTGGCGTCGGCTGTGGTCTGCTCGTCGCGCGTCGGGGACGCTGAATCGCCGGGCGGTAAGCCGTCCGTGAGACCACGCTCCGGGTCGGCCGACTGGGCGAACGCAACCCCCGGGGCTCGCCCTCTTCGCGCTCTTACGAGTTTGGAGCTTCGCAAGCGCCTGGAGGCTGCGCTGGCAACTGGCGCGGGCGCGGCAGGGGCGCACTGCATCCACGAGCTCTGGATGCGCGCGGAGCTCGGCTGCGACATCGATTCGGCTCTGGATCTCCTTTGGAAGCGCGCCGCCGGCTCGATCCCGGAATGGCTGCCCATGACCCACGTCGAGTGGCTGCCGTTGGTTTATGACATCGCCGCAGGTTTTGGCGCCGCGCGCAAGGGGCGATCGAACGTTTATCTGGTGCTCCTCGACTACCGCGATCGGCGAGGCGCTCCCTACGGCATATATGTAGGCATGAGTCGCTACACGCCCGCGGAGCGGTTCGATCAACACAAGGCCGGCATACGCGCCTCGGGCAGTGTGCTGAAGCGCGGCCTCGAGGTTCTTACCGGCCCGACGCTGCACCTGCAGCGTATTGCGCGAGCCGAGGCCGCCGTGATCGAGACGGATCTTGCCGCGGCGCTCGCCGATGCCGGCCTTCTGGTGCAGGGCGGTCACTGACCGCGGGGCGAGCGACGGGGACGTTCAGAGTCCGAGATCGCCCAGCCCCGGGTGGTCGTCCGGTCGCCGGCCGAGCGGCCAGCGGTACTTGCGGTCGGCCTCGGCAATCGGCAAGTCGTTGATGCTGGCGTGGCGCCGGCGCATGAGCCCGCGCTCGTCGAATTCCCAGTTCTCATTGCCGTAGGAGCGGAACCACGAGCCGCTGTCGTCATGCCACTCGTACGCGAAGCGCACGGCGATGCGATCGGCGGTGAAAGCCCAAACCTCTTTGATCAGGCGATAGTCGAGCTCGCGCGCCCACTTGCGCTCGAGGAAGGTGATGATCTCGGCGCGTCCTGTGACGAACTCCGCGCGGTTCCGCCAGCGGCTGTCCTCGGTGTAGGCGAGGGCGATACGCTCGGGCTCGCGGGTATTCCACGCGTCCTCGGCCGAGCGCGCCTTCTGCGCGGCCGTCTCGGCAGTGAAGGGAGGCAGGGGCGGGCGGCTCGACATGTGAAACCTCCGGGGCGCACTCTCAACGGAGTACCGATCGCAAAGGTAGGGGGCGGCTCCGGGCAGCGTCAAGCGCAACCTTCCGTGGGCTGCTCAGGTCGACTCTTGCAGGAAGTCGGTGATCGAATCCCGGCTCGGTGTGATGCCTTTCAACTGCAGAACCGCGCCGGCGTTGCCCCGGTGATAGGTTCCGTGCAGGCATACGTGCAGAATGATCTCGCCACGGCGCATGCGCGCCGGCTTGCCGCTGGTGAAGACGAAATCGATCGACTGCTCCAAGTCAGCCGCCGTCAGGCTGCCGACATAGGACGCGTACCAGTCGTCGACTTCCTGTGCGCTTGCCGCAAGGGTGCGCAGCTCCGGGATCGTCTCGGACCGGGGCGCCTGAAAAGGGTGGGACAGTCCCTGCAGATGATGCTGAAAGATTCTATCGACCACGTGTATGTGATCGAGAATGCGCAGCATGATCGAGGATTCCTCGCGGGTCAGCCGCTCGAAGTTGCGGCCGATCACGTCATAGAGACCGCGATCCGCCCAGCGCTTGATGTCAATGAGTTGGGTGTAAGGTTGAGCCATGGCCGCTCTCCGTTGCTATTCCCGTGTGCGGATGCATAATACGAGCGATGACTCTCATTTAGCTACTCGCATTCGGAGCCCGACCCATGGCGCCCAGACCGCTGACGAATCCCAGGAAACAGCCCTCGCAGGAAAGATCACGCGTGACGGTCGACGCGTTGGTCGAGGCGACAGCTCGCATTCTGGTCAGGGAAAGCTTCGACAAGGCGAGCACCAACCGCATCGCCGAGGAGGCGGGCGTGAGTGTGGGCTCGCTCTATCAGTATTTCCCCAGCAAGGAGGCGTTGGTCGTCGCCGTCATCGACCGTCACAAGCAGGAGCTCATGCTGATCGCCCGCGAGGCGCTGGCGCGGGTCGCCAAGCTCTCGGTGAAGGAAGCGGTGCGCAGCCTCGTCGCCCTGGCGATCGAGACCCACCGGGTCGACCCCCGGCTGCATCGCGTGCTGGCGGAGCAGATTCCGCGCACCGGTAGGCTCAAGAACGTGGAAGCCTTCAACCGGGAATACTATTCCCTCTTCAGGGCCTATCTCGAGGACCACCGCGAGGAGATTCGAGCCGTCGATCTGGATCTCGCGGCGTTTGTTTGCGTGACCTCGATAGAAGCGCTCACGCATACAGCGGTCCTACACCACCCTGAAATGCTCGCCGACGATGCGGCTGCGGCGCTGGTGGCGGAGGCCACCCGGCTCATCGTCAGATATCTGCAGTAGTCGCCGCGGCCGCTGTTTCAGGATGCTCACTGCGGCGTCGGGCCGCGTAGCGGAACGTCCACAGGACCGCGAAAATAGTCGCGCCGCCGAGCACGATGGGCGACACCGCGAGGACTGTCGCCGGTGAGACGGTATAGATCAGTACGGCGCGAAACGCGAACTCGGCGATGTAGAGCAGCCCCCAGACGAGCGTGATCACGCGGTGCCGGTGACGCGCCAGAGGATACTGCCAGCTGGCATCGAACGCCGCGCGCCGCACCGGATCGTTACCGGTGGCAAACACGCGCCCGAAGTAGAACATCAACGGCCGGCGCGAGGGCAGCAGCAGCGAGCCCAGGCACGCCAGGCCGAAGACGAAGGTGAACAGGGATTCCCTCAGGAGCAGTACCTTGTAGCTTCCCCCGAAGGTCATCGCCGCGATTCCCGCGGCAATGCCGAGGAGTACGACGACGCTCACCGGGTCGAGCTCATGACGGCGCAGAACGTCATGGACGCTTTTGAGCGTTGGAAAGACGCTCGCCAACAGCAGGGCGGTAAACTCTGAAGAAGAGAGGTACTGTTTCGACAGCTGATAACAGATCATCGGAATGGCGACGTTGAGTCCGATCTCCCACACCATCGGAAGGACGGGCGGCCTGCCTGTCATCGGTCGCGGCTGGACCTGCTCGGAGCTTTGCAAGGCATCGGTCGCTGGCATGCTGAAACCTCCACTGAACCTAGGGGAAAGGTACGTGAAGGGTCCGCGCGTGAGCAGTCACGGGCGTCAGGATCTGCAGGTGACAATCGTCACCTGGCACCCGGATCGGGCCTGTCGCGATAGAATGCGCGCTGGTCACTCGAAAGACAGATGATGCCCGAACCGCAACCGTTGCCGATCATCCTCGTACCTGGCCTGCTCGGCTCGCCGCGCCTTTACGCGGAGCAGATTCCGGCTCTCTGGCGCCTGGGTCCGGTGACCGTGGCGACTCACACCCGGGATGACAGCATGGGCGCTATTGCGCGGCGCATTCTCGCGAGCGCGCCCGCGCGCTTTGCGCTCGCGGGTTTGTCGATGGGCGGCTACCTCTGCTTCGAGATCCTGCGCCAGGCACCGAAGCGCGTCGACAGGCTGGTGCTACTCGATACCAGTGCCCGACCTGATGTGCCGGAGCAAAGTGAGCAGCGCCGCGCACAGATCGAGATGGCACGGAACGGTCGGCTCGGCGAGGTGGCGGACGCGCTTTTCCCCCGACTGGTGCACGCGCGACGCTGGGGCGACGAGTCGCTGCGGCGCATCTGCCGCGCCATGGAGCAGGACGTCGGTGTCGAAGGGTTCATCAACCAGCAGACCGCCGTCATGGGCCGCGCGGACTCGCGACCCGGGCTGGCGGCGATCCGCTGTCCGACGCTGGTGATCGTCGGCGACGGGGATTTGATCACGCCGCCGGAGCGGGCGGAAGAGATCGCGAACGGGATACCGAAGGCTCGCCAGAGCGTGATCCGGGATTCCGGTCACCTCTCGACGCTGGAGCAGCCTGCCGCGGTGACGAAGAGCATGGTGGAATTCCTGGGCGGATAGTGGCTTTCGATGCCGCGGATTTGGCGAATGGCACTAGAATACGCGCCAGCTGAGATGGCCGACCGTGGAGGTAGCGTGACCGCTCATTACCTGCTGAAAACTGAGCCCTCGGAATATTCGTTTGCCGACCTGAGTGGTGACAAGGAAACCACCTGGGACGGCGTGGCGAATCCGGTGGCGGTGCGGAATCTGCGCGGCATGAATTCCGGGGACAGGCTCGTGATCTACGAGACCGGAGACATGAAGAGCGCTGTGGGGATGGCGACTGTCGTTTCGGTCCAGGGGGCGGATGGCAAGGACCCGCGAGTGAAGATCAAAGCGGGCAAGGCGCTGCCTCGAGCCGTAACGCTCGCGGAGATCAAGGCAAACAAGCTCTTTGCCGAGTCACCGCTGGTGCGTCAGGGACGCCTGAGCGTCGTGCCGCTCAGCGAAGAGCAGTACCGCTATATCACGTCGCAGAAGGAGTAGACCTGCGATGTCCGTAGTCCTGCTCGAGCGGCCGGGCCCGGGAGTGGCGCTGCTGCGGCTCAACCGTCCGGATCGGCTCAACGCGCTCAACATGGCGGTGCGTGAGAGCCTGGCCTCGCATTTCACTGACCTGGCTGCGGACGATGCGGTTCGATGCGTTGTAATTACCGGTGATGAGAAGGCGTTTGCGGCCGGCGCCGACGTCGCGGAGCTCGCGCAGCGCACTCAGACGGATCCGGCGTTCGCGAAAACGCGGGCCGCTTGGGCGGCGATCGAGCGCTACCGCCGGCCCATCATCGCCGCGGTCAACGGATTCGCTCTCGGGGGGGGCTGCGAGCTCGCGATGCACTGCGACATCATCATCGCGGGGGAGGGCGCAAAGCTCGGGCAGCCGGAGGTCAAGCTCGGGATCATGCCCGGAGCCGGCGGCACCCAGCGGTTCGTGCGCGCCGTGGGCAAGTTTGCGGCGATGCGTTGGCTGCTCACGGGTGATCTGCTGAGCGCAGTCGAAGCACATCGGTTGGGGCTCGTATCCGAAGTGGTGGCGGATGGCGAGGTCCTCGAGCATGCACTGGCGATTGCGACGCGCGTGGCTGCGCTGCCGCCCCTCGCCGTCGCGGCCATCAAGGACGCGGTACTGGGTGGCGCGGACCTGCCGCTCGAAGCCGGGCTGCGCCTCGAGGGCCAGAGTTTTCAGGAGCTGTTCGCCAGCGAGGATCGGGCCGAGGGCATGCGAGCCTTCCTCGAGAAGCGCAAGCCTGAGTTCAAGGGGCGTTAGATGTCAGGTCAGTCTGAACCGCTCGACACCATAGGCGTCATCGGCGCGGGCGCGATGGGTGCGGGCATCGCCCAAGCGGCGCTGACGGCCGGACTCAAGGTAATCCTCAATGACTCGAGCGCCGCGGCGCTCGGCAAGGCACGGGGCGAGATACACTCGCGAATCGCGCGGCTGGCGGAAAAAGGTCAGCTCACTGCCGCCGCGGCCGCGGCGGCCGAAGGCCGCCTCACGCTCGCGGAGCGCCTGCAGGAGCTTGCGCCGGCGCAGATCGTGGTCGAGGCCATCGTCGAGCAGCTCGAGCCCAAGCAGCGGCTGTTCACGGCCCTCGAGGACATCGTGTCTCCCGCTACCGTGCTCGCCACCAACACCTCCTCGCTCGCGGTCGCGGCGATTGCGCGCGTTTGCCGGCATCGCGAGCGGGTTTGCGGCCTCCATTTCTTCAATCCGGTGCCGCTCATGCGGCTCGTCGAAGTGATCCGCGCCACGGATACTTCGGAGCGCACGCTGGAGCGCGCGCTCGCGCTGGTCGCGCGCCTGGGCAAGACGGCCGTGAAGGTGCGGGACGTACCCGGATTCCTCGTTAACCTTCTCGGGCGCGCCTACCTCACCGAGGCGCTGCATATCCAACACGAGGGTGTCGCCCCGGTGGCGACGATCGACCGGATCATGCGCGAGGCCGCGGGCTTTCGCATGGGGCCCTTCGAGCTCATGGATCTCACCGGCATCGATGTCAACCTACCCGCGACGCGGGTCGTCTACGAGGGGTTTCAGCACGATCCACGGCTGAAAACCACCGCGCTGCACGAGTCGCTTTTTGCAGCGGGACAACTCGGACGGAAGACCGGCCGTGGCTTTTACGAGTATGGCGAGGGGAAGGCTGTCTCGCCCGCGGACGTCGACAATCCCAGTGCGGCGCCCGTCGGCGAGCCGCCGGTGTCGGCCTGGATTGCCGAGGGAGCGCAAGGATTCGAAGGACTCGTCGAGCGCGGCCTGAGGCTCGTCGCCGCTGATCAGGCCGAGGTGATTCTCGTGAGCCCGGCACCGGGCGAGGACGCCGCCAGCGCCGCCGCCGGGCTCAGACTCGAGCCGGCGCGAGTGGTCGCGGTGGACCTGCTGGGAATGGAGAAGGGCTTTCTGACACTGATGTCGCCTGTTGGCGGTGATGCGGCCGTGCGCAGGCTCGCCGCGTTCCTGCGCGGCGCGGGCTTCGCGGTGGCCGTGATCGGCGATTCGCCCGCGTTCGTGGCGCCGCGGATTCTCGCCATGGTCGTGAATCTCGCCTGCGAGGTCGCGCAGATGGGGATCGGCACGCCGGAGGATATCGACGTCGCGATGCGTCTCGCGCAGAACTACCCGCGCGGCCCGTTCGAATGGGGCGAATGGCTCGGTGCCGAGCGCGTCCACGACATGCTGCGACAGATGCAGGAAATCACCGGATCGGATCGCTACCGTCCCAGCCTCTGGCTACGGCGGCGTGCCTTGCTCGCGCTGCCGCTGCGCACTCGGCAGTGATGTAGCACTGCGCCGCGGTGCTCGGCTTGACAACGCCCAGCCCCGGCGCGCAGGATTGAGAAACCGGTTTCAGACCGGATAATTCAGGCATTCCACGGGGCGCTTCGGCGGTTCCAACAGGCAGATGGCGGCGACTCCACGCAGCATTCGCATCGCGCTCGTAGCGGCACTCGGCGGATTCCTGCTCGGCTTCGATGCAACCGTGATCTCTGGCGCCGTGCCCTTCATTCGCGATTACTTCGGGCTCGGTGGCGCCGCGGGGAGTCTCGCACTCGGTTGGGCGGTGAGCAGCCTCGGCTGGGGCGCGATGGCGGGCAATCTCTGCACCGGCATGCTGAGCGACCGCTACGGCCGCAGAGCGGTGCTGTTTCTGACGGCAGTGCTCTTCTTCGGCTCCTCACTCCTCGCCGCGACCGCGCATTCGTACCCCGCGTTCATCATCGCGCGCATCCTCGGCGGCCTCGCCGTCGGCGCCGCGATCCTCACCGCGCCCATGTATATTGCGGAGATTGCGCCGGCGGACAGGCGCGGCCTCCTGGTCGCCATCAACCAACTGATGATCGTCATCGGCATCTCCGCGTCCTTTTTCTCCAACGACCTGATTCTGACCACCGGCGCGGGGAGCTGGCGTTGGATGCTCGGGGTGGAGGCGATTCCAGCGCTGGTGTTCCTCGCGCTGCTCACCACGGTGCCGGAAAGCCCGCGCTGGCTGCTCGCGCGCGGCCGCGGCCGGGAGGCGCTCGAAGTCATGCGGGCCATTCGTGGTCCCGAGGCGGTTGCGGAGCTCGAGAGTATTCAACTGGCGCCGCCGGCGCGGCGCGCGGGCTCATGGCCGGCGCTCTTCGGCAGGCGCATGCGTTTCGTCATGGTGTTCGCGGCCGGGCTCGCGTTCTTCCAGCAGATCACCGGTATCAACGCGGTCCTTTATTACCTGCCCACGATATTCGCCCAGGCGGGCGGCGGCCTCCAAAGCGCCTTCCGTCAGGCCGCGATCGTCGGCGCGGTCAACTTCGCCATGACGATCGTGGCGATGCGTTGGATAGACAGGCTCGGCCGCAAGCCGCTGTTGGTCGTGGGCACGAGCGGCATGGCGGTGGCACTGCTCGCCATCGGCTGGGCATTTCGCGCCGGCCCGGGCGGCGCAGTCCCGGTCGCCCACCCGACGGTAGTTCTCGTTGCCGTGGTCGCTTTCGTCGCTTCGTTCGCAATCTCGCTCGGTCCGGTGACGTGGGTGATGGTGGCCGAGATTTTCCCCAACGAGCAGCGGGCGCTGGCGGTGTCCGTCGTAGGCTTCTGGAACTCGCTGGTGAGCGCGAGCGTCACCCTGGTGTTCCCGTGGGAGACCGCACACTGGGGAGCCTCGGGGACGTTTTTCGGCTACGGACTGTTTTCGGTCGCAGCCCTTATTTTCATCGTGCTCCTCGGCCCGGAGACCCGTGGCAAGACACTCGAGGAGATCGAGCGGGCCTTCCTTGGCAGACGCGTGTGGCGGGGTGGGCAGCGCCCGGCGCGATGTGAAGCAAGATCCGGCGATGGCCCGGCAGCCACCATGGGGCCCGCCCGATGAGCGCGCATCGGCAGCGGCCTGGCAAGCGAGGACCGCGGCCGCGTCGCGCCGTGACTCTCAGAGTGATCGCGCGCGAGGCCGGCGTATCGGCGAGCACGGTCTCACGCATCATCAACGGCACCGTCAAAGTCAGTGAGGGGCTGAAGGGCGCCGTCGAAGCCGCGATCACGCGGCACGACTTCCGTCCCGATGCGGCGGCCCGCGGGCTCGCGCTCGGGCGAACGCTGACCATTGGCGTGTTGAGCCAGTCCATCGACAGCCCGTTCTACGCTGAGGGACTGCGCGGCGTCGAGCTGCAGCTGTTGCAAGCGGGTTATGCGGCGCTTTTCATGAGCGGCAATTGGAACGAGGCGGACGAAGAGCGCTGCATGCGCGCGTTCATCGACCGGGGAGTGGACGGCATCATCATGTTCTCCGGGCGCCTCAGTGATGGGGCCGTGAGAGACTTCGCCAAACGCGTCCCGATCGTCGTGACCGGGCGCAGTCTGAAAGCGCCAGCAGTCTGCAGCCTGCCGATCGATGATCGACAGGGCGCCGTGCTGGCCATGCGGCATCTCATCGGGCGCGGACATCGTCGCATAGCCTTCATCGCCGGTTCCGAGAACCATCCGGATGCGCTCCAGCGCCTCGCGGGATACAAGGCAGGTCTGCAGGAGGCGAAGATTCCGTTCGATCCAGGCCTGGTCGTGGCCGGCGATTGGCACGAGGAGGGCGGCCTTCGGGCCACGATCGAATTGGCGGAGTCGGGTCGCGACTTCACGGCCATCTTCTGCGTCAACGATCAGACGGCACACGGCGCGTACCTGGGCTTGTTCCGCAAGGGACTCTCGGTGCCGGAGGACATCTCAGTCGTCGGCTTCGACGACCTGCGATCGTCCTCATACATGCTGCCGCCGCTCACCAGCGTCCGCCAGTCCGTTGGCCTGCTGGGTGAACGGTCGGTGGAAGGAGTACTCGCGCTGATCGCTGGACGGCGGCCGCGCGTCGAGTCGCCGGTTGTCGAGATCGTAGTACGCGACTCGACACGCCAGCTCTGATTCCGATCGAGAAAGAAGATGTGCGGCCTGCGCCGCGAGGTGATTCTTTGCGCATGAGTGATTCGGGAATCGAGGCGTTGGCGCGGCGCTTTCCTGCGGGCTTTCTCTGGGGGGTGGCGACCAGCGCCTACCAGATCGAAGGTGCCGCGGCGAGCGATGGGCGCGGCCCTTCCATCTGGGACGAGTTCTGCCGTCTGCCGGGCGCCATTGCCGATGGGTCGAGCGGCGAGATCGCCTGCGATCACTATCATCGCCTGCAGTCGGATCTCGACCTCATGCAGCGGCTCGGCATTCCGGCCTATCGCTTCTCGATTTCCTGGCCGCGGGTGCGACCCGAAGGAGGCGCGATCAGCAACGAGCCGGGGCTCGCATTCTACGACCGGCTGGTGGACGGTCTGCTGTCGCGCGGCATACAACCGCTCGCGACGCTGTATCACTGGGATCTGCCCGCGCGGTTGCAGCACGCGTCCGGCGGCTGGGCGGACCGGGGCACCGCGGAAGCGTTCGCGGATTATGCCGGCATGATGGCCTTGCGGCTGGGAGACCGCGTCAGGTCATTCACTACTCAGAACGAGCCCTGGGTGACCGCCACCTTGGGTCATGAGATGGGTGTGTTCGCGCCCGGCATCAAGAGCCGCGCCGCGGCCATGCAGGTCTCGCATCACTGCCTGCTCAGTCACGGCCTCGCCGCGCGGGCGGTGCGGGCCGCGCGATCTGGCGCGTCGGTTGGAATTGTGCTGAATCTCTCCCCGGTCTACCCCGCGAGTGATGCGCCGGAGGACGTGCTGCAGGCGAGGCGCGACGACGGACTGCTCGTCAGGTGGTACCTCGATGCACTGTTGCGTGGAGCCTACCCTGCGGACGTGCTCGACTATGTTGGCGCGGATGGGCCACACATACGCTCCGGCGATGCGCAGCTCATCGCCGAGCCGCTCGACTTCCTGGGCGTGAATTACTACAACCCGCTGGTCTCAGGGGCCGATCGGCGCTGGGTTCCGGCACGGGAGGGCGCGCCGGTGACTGACATGGGTTGGGAGGTCGCGCCTCGAGACTTCAGCCAATTCCTGCTGCGGCTGCATCGCGACTACCGCCTGCCGCCGCTCTACATTGCCGAAAACGGCGCCGCGTACACGGATCGGCTGGTGAATGGTCAGATAGATGACGAGCCGCGGCGCGCCTATCTGGAGTCCCACATGCGTGCCGTCGCAGATGCGATCGACCAGGGTGTCGACTTGCGGGGCTACTTCGTCTGGTCGCTGTTCGACAATTTCGAGTGGTCTCAAGGCTATGCCAGGAGATTCGGCATCGTCCACGTCGACTATGCCACGCAGGAGCGCCGACCCAAGCACAGCGCCCTGTGGTACAGCCGGCTGCTGCATGCCGTTCGTGACATGGGCGCGGGCGTGGCGAGAAAACGGGATTGCGTGACCGGTTGAGCGGCGGGTCAGCCGGGATCGACGTGAGCGACCGACCCGCGCCAGAGCACCTGCGAGGGAATATCCCGTCGCACCGGCAGCGAGCCGCCATAGCAGAGGTTGAGCAGGTAGTTCAGCGCGTTGGTGGCAACTTCGCGCCACGGAATGAGCACAGTCGTGAGCGGCGGCACCGTCAGCGCCGACAAAGCGATGCCGTCGTAGCCCATGACGGAGCACTGGCCGGGAACGTCCACACCCGCTTCCCGCAGGTAGGAGATGGCGCCGATCGCCATCTCATCGTTGGCGCAGAAGAGGGCGGTGAAAGGGACGTCGCGCTCGAGCAGTTCTCGCACACACGCCCGGCCGCTCTCCGGCGAGAAGTCCCCGCGCGCGCGCGGGATCCGCTCGGGATCCGTCCCATGCCGGCGCAGAGCCTCGTGGAATCCACGCATTCTGAGGGTGTTGTCGCGCGCAGTCTTCGGCCCCTCGATGACGGCCACGCGCCGGTGGCCTGCCTCGCACAGTGCACGCGCAGCGGTGGCGCCCGCGGCGCGATGATCGGGGTTGAAGCAATGCTCCTTGAGTCCCGCGATGCTGCGGTTCAGCAGCACGAATCGTGGCTGGCGCTCCGCAATCGTGGCGACATCCGCCGGCCGGAGCGCCGTACCCATGGTGATCAGCCCGTCGCAACCCCGATCGGCGAGGAATTCCGCGCCGGCGAGCGCATCCTGACGCTCGCTCTCCGGCGACTGACCGAAGTCCACGACCATCTGGCGCCCCGAGGCGCGCAGCGCGCTGTAGATGGCGTGCAGGATGGGTGTGTAGAAGGAGCCGGCGATGAGGGGTACGAACACCCCGATGGTCTGAGATTGTCCCTTCTGCAGCGCGCGGGCCGCATGGGAGGGGCGGAATTTCAACTCTTCGACGGCTTTGCGGACACGGCGGACGGCGGCATCGGATACCGGACCGTTGCCCGCGATGACACGCGATGCGGTGCCGAGGCCGACTCCCGCGCGTTTTGCCACGTCTTTTATCGTCGCTGCCATCATCTCACCCTACCAGAATCGTATGCCAGACGCTGCCGTCAGCGCGGCTGCGAAATTGACAGCGCATCCGCGCGGTATCTATAGTAGTTGACTGGAATCGTTTCCACATTAAAGTGGAAACGCTTCCGGACCCGGTAGCATCGAGTCTTGACATCGCGCAACGGGGCGAGCAGACTCGAATGCAACCGGTTTCAGAAACCGCTTGCAACACTCATGTGGGCAAGCGGCAAGCGACATTCAGATCGAGGGGGATCCGCATGAAGCAGAAGACACGGTCCGTGAATTCCTTGCAGGGGGGCGTTCGATGAGCCGCAAGACCTCACGTAATGCGTTCAAGAACGGGCCCGAAAAGAGCCTGGAACCGAGCGGAGCGGTCCGCGCGATCACTTCCAATGTAGGTTTCTCGGGACTGGCACTCGGCTCGATCGCCTTCAGTGTCGGCGGAGTGCTGCACGCCCAAAATGCTCCTCAGGGGCAGGATCAGAACAGCGTAGTACCGAACTCAACCACGGGCGCCCAGCAACTGCAGGAGATCGTGGTCACAGGCATCCGTGGCTCGTTGCAACGATCACTGGACATCAAGAAGGAGTCTCTCGGCGTGGTGGACTCCATCTCCGCCGAGAGCATCGGACACTTCCCGTCCAGCAGCCTCGGTGATGCATTGGAGCACGTCCCGGGCGTGACAGTCCAAGGCGGGGTATCGGACTTCCACGACACCCAAGTCCTCTCCAACGGTAACGCCTCCGCCATCACCATCGATGGGCTGGGAGGGGACTTCGTGGAGACGCTGCTCGACGGCCGGCCGCAGGCGACCGTCGAGTACCAAAGCCGACAATTTGATTTCGCTTCGCTGGGCGCGGACTTCGTGGGCGAGGTCGACGTTCACAAGAGTCCCGACTTCAGTCTCTCTTCCGGGGCCGCCGGTGGCACCGTCAATATCAAGTTGCCGAAGCCGTTCGATCACCCTGGATTTCAAGCTCATGCCCTCGGCTCGGGCAGCCTCTCCCAGCTCGACGGCCAGGCAACGCCGGATGCCGGCGCGCTCATCAGCGACACTTTCGATGATAATCGTTTCGGCGTCCTGATCGAGGGGGAGTACAACGACCAGAAGAGCCTCTCGCATCAGCTCGATACCCAGGGGTGGGAAGGAACGTATCTCAATACCTGCCAGTACGCCGGTGGGCCCGCTTGCGTAACGGCCGCAGGGACCCCTATCGCGCCCGGCGCCAGCGTGAGCGACGCCGCCACGCCCGTGAGCGCGAAGCCGGCTTGGTACATCCAGAACTACTCACTGTTCGTGAATCGCACCGATGACCGCAGCAAGAACGGGCGCGCGGCCTTTCAGTGGCACCCTGTCGATGCAATGCTCATCACCCTGGACGGCGACTACTCCGACGATCGGGTGCTTGCCGATCGAGCCCACTTCAGCAACTGGTTCAGCTCAAGCCAGTTCTACAACGTACAGACCGATGGCAACGGCACGATCACGAATTTCGACTATGGGCCCGCGCCCACCGACCTTCAGGCCGACGTCGATGGCAGCTACGTCAAAAACATGGATTACGGTCTGAACGTACTCTGGGACCTCAATGATGCGTGGACGGCGGAGTTTGACGCCGATCAGTCGGCCTCGTACCTGAATCCGGATGGCCAGCTCGAACAGGTGGATGCGGACGTGGGCTATGGCCCCTCGATTCCCGGCGGCACGAACGGCTACGTCGGCGGCATCGCCGTGCCGGGCGGCAACAGCCTGCCCTATCAGACCGCGCCCGGCCCGAACAGCGACAGCGCTAACTTCCTCGGCCTGGATCCCTACGTTCTCGGTTCGCACGTAATGGTGCTGCAGCAGCCGATTTACACCGACTTGGTCAACCAGGCCAAGCTGGATGCCACCTGGGAAGAGGGCTCGACCAAGGTGAACTTCGGCGTGCAATTCGTCGAGAACACGCTCAACACCCGAACCTACGATGACCAGACGAACAATGCCTGGCAGCTTTTCGCCGGTTACGGTCCGCTTTCCGGTAACGCGCCGAATGCCGGGGTGGCGCTGCCGCCGTCGCTCTTTTCGGGCGGCATCAGCACCGCCAACTTCCTTCCCGGATGGAGCGGCAACGGCAATCTGGCGCCGGCTATTCCACTGTTCAACCCGTTCTCCGTAATCAATTACCTGGGGAGCCTGGGCCCCGCCGCCGCGAATCCGAATACCATCCCCGCGAGCTATACGCAATACACCGGTGGTTTCTTCCCGTTAGCGCTGAGGCCGAGCTCGGTCTTGTACTCCCAAGAGAAGACTTACTCACCATACATCAGCGCTGTCCACGAGTTCGACGTGGACGATATGCCGCTCAACGTGCGCGTGGGGTTGCGTTACGACCGGACCAGCGCCGATATCGGCGGGCTCGGCCAGCAGTTGCAGTCCCTCACGGTGGAGTCGGCCGACCATTCGGATTTTCAATTCAACTACGCGAACAACAACGCGGTCGAACCCGTCACCGCTACGAACAACTACAATTATCTGCTGCCGGCCCTGGACCTCAATCTGCTGGTCCGGCCTGACCTGAAGCTGCGCTTCGATGCCTCGCGCACGGCCACCAAGCCGCCGCTGGCTGACCTCGAGCCAACGGTCAGCGTGAACGGACGCGTGGGCGCCCTCACGGCCACCGGCGGCAATCCGCAGCTGCTGCCGCTGCTGTCGGACAACTTCACGCTGGGGGCGGAGTGGTACTACGGGGGTAACGACTACCTCGCGGTGGAGGGCTATTTCAAGCGTGTGAGTCAGTTTGCGCAGCTAGAGACATTCACCACGACGATCAATGGGGTGATAGATCCCACGACTGGGAAGGTGGCGCAGTTTGCCGATACCACGTATGTGAACGGACCGAGCGCGAACGTGCACGGCGTGGAGATCACCTGGCAGCAGATGCTGCCGTTCAACTTCGGTTATACCGTCAATGGCAATATCATTGGCACGAACAAGCCCTACGATCCATACATCTACACCAACCAGTTCGCGCTGCCTGGCATCGGAGATTCGGTAAACGTCGTCGGCTTCTACGAAGCGCGGGGGTTCCAGGCGCGGGTGAGCTTCAACTGGCAGGCGTCGGAATTCCTGTTGTTCGGCCAGACGCAGAACAACTCGTCTACGGGCACGGAGCCGACGTTCCTCGAGGCGTCGAAGACGGTGGACTTCACCACGAGCTACGACATCAATAAGAACGTCAACGTATTCTTTGAGGCACTGAATCTCACCGATGCGCAGTACGTCACCCGCGGACGTTTCGAGAGTCAGATCCTGGACATCATCGACTACGGACGCTCATTTACGTTGGGGGCACGCCTGAACTTCTGACGGCATATGCAGCCTATTCGAGCGGTGGTCATCGTCGGCGGCGGAACCGCCGGTTGGCTTACCGCGGGGATCATCGCCGCTCGGCTTCAGCCTCGGATGAAGGCGAGCGGCTTCTCCGTGACGTTGATCGAGTCTCCGGACATCCGGATCATCGGCGTGGGGGAGGGTACCTGGCCCACGCTGCGCGCATCGCTCGAGAGGATGGGTGTATCGGAGACTGAGCTTTTCAGGCAGTGTGACGCGGCTTTCAAGCAGGGGGCGAGATTCGCGGGCTGGGCGACAGGTGCCGCGGACGACGCCTACTACCACCCGCTCATGGTTCCCCAGGGCTTCTCGCAGCTCAACCTGGTACCGCACTGGCTGCGCGCGGGCCAGGGGAGCTTCTGCGACTTCGTGACGCCGCAAGGCCGCCTGTGCGATGAGGGGCTGGCGCCGAAGACCATCAGCCACGCCGAGTACAAGGGATCGGCGAACTACGCCTATCATCTGGATGCGGGCAAATTCGCGCCTTTCCTGGCCAAACACTGTGTCGAGAAGTTGGGCGTTCGTCACGTGCTGGCGGATGTCGTGCAGGTCAATCAGCGTGAATCCGGCGATATCGATAGCGTGTTGACGAAGCAGGCGGGAGAGATCTGCGGCGATCTTTTCGTCGACTGCAGCGGCTTCTCGGCGCTGCTCCTCGGGCAGACCCTCGGCGTCGGATTCAAGGAGTGCGGCGATGTTCTCTTCTGCGATACCGCGCTTGCCGTTCAGGTGCCGTTCGACACCCCAGAGGCGCCCATGGCTTCCCAGACCATTTCCACGGCACACGAGGCCGGCTGGACCTGGGACATCTGTCTGCCCACCCGGCGTGGCGTCGGCTATGTCTACTCGAGCCGCCACCAGAGCGAGGAGGCGGCACGCGAGACACTGCGCCGGTACATTGGTCCTGGGCACGACGCGCTGCCGGTCCGCAAGATTCCGATCCGTGCCGGCCATCGCGAAACTTTCTGGAAGCGCAACTGCGTGGCGGTCGGGCTCGCCAGCGGGTTCCTCGAGCCGCTGGAGTCCTCGGCCATCGTCCTGGTCGAGCTTTCCGCCAAGCTCCTCGCTGAGCAGATGCCGGCGTGCCGCGAGGTGATGGACATCATCGCCAAGCGCTTCAACGAAGTGACCCTGTATCGCTTCGGGCGCATCGTCGATTTCCTGAAGCTGCACTACGTGCTCACCAAGCGCACCGACACCGCCTTCTGGCGCGACAACGTCGATCCGGCGACGGTGCCGGAACGGCTGCGAGAGCTCTTGACGCTGTGGCAGTACCAGTCGCCGTGGTACTTCGACGAATTCGACCGGCTGGAGGAGGTCTTCCCCGCCGCGAGCTATCAGTACGTGCTCTATGGAATGGGGTTTCAGACGCGGGTCATGCCCGAGGATACGCTCGACACCGAGCTTCTGGCCTCGAGGCTGGTGCGGCAGAACGAGCTTCTCACCGGTGAGATGTGCACGCGATTGCCGAAGAACCGGGAGCTGCTGACGAAGATCTATCAGTACGGACTGCAGTCCGTTTGAGGTTGGATAGGGCCATGACGCAGATCGTTCCGCTCAATAAGCAGGAGCACCGGACCCTCAAAGTGGACGGCCGCGCCTCGGCCACCTACGGCGACAACCAGCATTTTGTGCAGGTCATCGTCAATGAGTTCCCGCAGCTCGTGGTCCGCTATCCCATCCTGTTCGCGAAGAATGCCGGCACCGGGCAGTTTTACTGCGGGGCGATGTTGGGCTTCGACGAGGGCGAGAACCTGTTCCTCGAGGAGTGGCGGGAGCGCGAGATCTATCGGCCGCTCGCGCTGCAGCGCATGCCCTTCTATGCCCACGGTCCGGAGATCGCCATCGACCTCGATCACCCGCGCGTCGGTGCCGAGGGCGGCCAGCCGCTGTTTGATCACGCCGGGCGGCCGAGCCGCTACCTGCAGGGGATCATCTGGGCCTTCCAGGACCTCAAGCCGGGCATCGAGACGACCAAGGTGTTCATCGCGCGGCTGCTCGAGTTGAAGCTCATCGAGCCGATCGACATCGAGGTGGAGCTCGATGATGGCACCAAGCATCAGTGTGCCGGCCTCTACACCATCAACCAGGACGTCCTGGTGAAGCTCCCCGACGCGGTGGTGGTGGAGCTTTTTCGGCGAGGCTATCTCACGCTCATTGATTTCATGATCGCCTCATTGAAGCAGTTGCCGCTGCTGGCGCAGCGCAAGAACTTGCGGCTTCTCGAGGCGACCACCCATGTCGCCGGACTGGGCGCCTGATGGCCGCATTCAAAGGGCTCGTCGTTGCCCTGATCCTGTCGGCCGCCTCGATCCCGGGCCGCGCTGCCGCGGCGGGCAGCCCCCCCTGGCTCAATTCGGCGCTGTCGCCGGACGAGCGCGCGGCTCTGGTCGTACAGGCGATGACGCAGCAGGAAAAGCTGGCGCTGGTCTTCGATTATTTCGGCTCCCTGAAGCCCGACGTGTCCTATCGTCCACCGCCGCAGGCGCGTATGGGATCGGCGGGTTATGTGCCCGGTATTCCCCGTCTCGAGATTCCACCGCAGTGGATCACCGACGCAAGCCTCGGTGTTGCCACCCAGCGAGAATCCTCCGACGCCTATCGCGAACGAACGGCGCTGCCGTCGGGACTGGCTACCGCGGCCACGTGGAATCCGCTGCTGGCGCGTCGCGGTGGCGCCATGATCGCCGCGGAAGCGCGTGCCTCCGGATTCAACGTGCTGTTGGGCCCCGGTGTGGATCTCGTGCGGGAAGTGCGCGGCGGTCGTGATTTCGAGTACGCGGGCGAGGATCCGCTGTTGGCGGGCACGATCGCCGGGGCGCAGATCCAGGGCATTCAGTCGCAGCATGTCATCGCGGCGCTGAAGCATTTCGCGCTCAACGACCAGGAGACCGGCCGCATGGTCTTCAACGCGAACATCGACCAGGGGCAGGCACGGCAGTCGGATCTGCTCGCTTTCGAGCTCGCCATCGAGCAAGGTGATCCGGGCGCCGTGATGTGCGCCTACAACCGGCTGAGAGGCGTCTATGCCTGCGAGAACCGATGGCTGCTCGAGCGGGTGCTCGAAGGCGACTGGGGTTTTGCCGGCTTTGTGATGTCGGACTGGGGCGCGGACCACAGTACCGTGGCCGCTGCGCTTGCGGGCCTCGACCAGGAGTCGGGCTGGATCCTGGACAGTAAGCCCTATTTCGGGGTGCCGCTGCAGCAGGCCGTTGCCTCGGGAAGGGTGCCGCTCACGCGCCTCGATGCAATGGCGAGGCGGATTCTGCGCTCGATGTTCGCGGTTGGGCTCGTGACGCACCCGATCGGTGATGATCCGGCGCCCATCGACTCAGCCGCTGATGAGCAGGTGTCCGAGGCTGACGAGGAGCAGGGTATCGTGCTGCTGAAGAACGCCGGCGCGATCCTGCCGCTCGCGCGCACCACGGAGCGACTGCTGATCATCGGCGGTCACGCGGATGGTGGAGTGATTTCCGGGGGCGGCTCCTCCACGGTGTCCCCGGCGGGTGGCAACGTGGTGTCCGGTCTCGGTCCAAAAGGCTTTCCCGGGCCGGTCGTGTACCTGCCGTCATCCCCGCTGGCGGCGCTCATGGCACAAAGTCCATTGACCCGGGTCCGCTACCTGTCAGGCGATGACATCGATCAGGCAGTGCGGCAGGCCAAGTGGGCGGATCGCGTAATCGTGTTCGCGACCCAGTGGGCAGCCGAAAGTCAGGATGTATCCCTGACATTGCCCGATGATCAAGATGCCTTGATTTCCGCAGTGGCGGGTGCGAACGCGCACACGCTGGTGGTGCTGGAGACGGGCGGCCCGGTACTGATGCCCTGGCTGAGCAAAGTTGCGGCCGTCCTGGCGGCCTGGTATCCCGGCAGCGGCGGCGGACCGGCGATCGCGCGGGTGTTGTTTGGCTCGGTGGACCCGTCGGGGCGGCTGCCGGTGACGTTCCCCACAGCTCTGGCGCAGCTACCGAATCCCCGGCTGCCCGGTGAGGGCGTCCCGCAGGGTGAGCCGTTCGACATCGATTACCGCGAAGGCGCCGCGGTCGGCTACAAATGGTACGAAAAGCGGCGGCTGACACCCCTGTTTCCGTTCGGCTATGGCCTCTCGTACACCCGATTCCGATACAGCGGCTTCGCCGCCCGAGTCGAGAATGGCCGGCTGGTCGTGTCGTTTGAAGTGACCAACGTCGGCGCCCGCACCGGGGCGGCCGTGCCGCAGGTGTACGTGGGACCCAAGGCCGGCGGCTGGGAGGCGCCGCGGCGGCTGGCAGGCTGGTCGAAGGTGAGCCTGCCACCGGGCGGCTCGGCCGCGCTGTCGATCACCGTGGATCCGCGACTGCTGTCGACATTCGATGAAGCGACAGCAAGCTGGCGCATTGTGGCGGGCACGTATGACGTTTGGCTCGGTGACTCTTCCGCCGATACCAAGCTAGCTGCCGAAGTGTTGCTTTCGGCTTGGCGCCACGCCGCTCGATGGACGGCGGGTACAGCATACGATGCCGAGGGCTCCCGGCTGCCACCGTACTGTAAGGTGATTAGCGCGGGGGTGCCCCGAGCGGGGCCAGCGTGGATAGATAGGTCAGGATCGCAACCAGCACGATGAAGTAAGCGGTCACGCCATGGCCGGGTGAAGTCTGGGCCGGTTGCTCGGCGCCGAACGCGCGGTAGGCCGCGCCGCCGGCTACCAGCAACACCAGGGGTTGCGAAAAATAGGCGGCGCAGAGGAGCGCTGCGAGTGCGATGCAGATGCGGCCGGTGCGTGTGACAGCGACGATGGCCTGTGCACCGTCCAGTCGCCAGACCGGAATCAGGTTCATGAGATTGATGAAGGCCGAGAAGCTTGCGAGCGCGACCCACAAGCGCTCCTGCGTTCGCAGCCATATCAGGCCGCAGACCGCCGCGCCAAAAGCCCCGGCGAGCGGCCCGGCGAGACTCACGAGTGCACGTGTATCGGCGGTAATGCCGGCCGCAGTCCAGCGGACGAAGGCACCGAAGCCCGGAATGAACATCGGCAGATCCGCGGCCAGGCCGCGCCTTCTCAGCTCGATGAAATGTCCGAGCTCGTGCACCAGAATGAGCGCGGCGAGCCCGATGCCGAAACTGGCCCCATACAGTCCCCAATAAAGAGCGGCGAAGCCGGCGAAACTCAGCAGAAAAGGCAGCTTCAGCAACGAGAGGAAGGCCTTGCCTTTGAGGAGAAGCAGCGCGAGCGGAGCAAATGGGCCCAGCTTGCGCGCCCACGCGGGTGGGGCGCTTGGGGCGGACTTGAGGTTGTCCCGTGGTAGCTCGGAGAGCTTGGTGCGCACCCAGGCCGCCTGGGATGAGTCGGCAGGAAGAAGCTCGAGCGCCGCTTGCCACTGTGCCCGTGCGGCCGTCAACTGTTGGGTTGCCTCGTGGCGGCGGGCGTTTGCCGCGAGCTCCTCGAGCTCGGGCGCATGTGTCAGGGCCTGACATTGCGGACAGGCCAAAGTGCCTGGCGCCAGGGATGCGCCGCAGCGAGAGCACTGATCAGGAGCGGCTATGGCAGCCAAACCTCGTCCATTTTAGGTGGCCGTTGCTGTGGTCGCAGGGTAGGGCCCGGACACATTCAAGGTCCGGCCGGCCGTGAACTGCCAGGCGAAGCGCAGGCCCACGAAGAGAATCACTAGACCGATGAGCCCGTGCACGGGATCCTGGAGGTCGAGAAACGGTGAGGCGATACCGACCCAGGCCAGGGCCGCCACGACCTTGGCGAGATTCATCGGGGCGCCGGGCTGTGTCACCGTCTCCAGCGCTTGAGTCGGGTGATGTGACCGACTCTGTTCGATCGCAATGGGTACGGCCGACATCGATACGGCGAAATACGTCAGCAGCACGGCCGCGACCTGGTAGCGGCGTCCCCCCACGCCCCGCGACCCCATGTGCATCGCCTTGCCGATGATGTAGCCCACCGCCACGGACACCCAGCCAATGATGAGACCGGTGGCCAGGGCGAAGGTGACATAGAGCGCAAGTCCGACGAGCGCACCGCCGATGCCGAAGAGGAGTGCGCGAACGAACGCCGCATGCGAGTCCCGCGGGATCTGCGCGCGCAGCTTCTCCGTGCAGGGACTGCAGACGGGTGCGGTCTTGATCTGGAAATAGGGCCCGCTGATCGGCTGGCGGCACGCGGCACACTTCATGGCCGGGGTGTTAGGCGAGTATTCGGCGGTAGCGAATTGCGGTGTTTGAGATTCGCCGGCTTTCATCAGTGATGACCTCCCACGAGCTTGATCCGCCGCCGTCCTCTGTTGTCGCTGCCAGAATGTAGCTCAGAACCCAGCGGGAGTCGAATCCGGTCCGGGACAGTGGGAAACACCGCACGCTTGGGAGGAGCCTGTGGCATGATCACAGCCGCTCTACCGGCAACGGGAGAACGGCATGCTCGATCACATCGGCTTCGTGATCACGAGCACTACTACGGCGCATTCGTGTTCGATCCCGACGGCAACAACATCGAAGCCGTCTGTCGCCGACCCCCATGAACAGCGGACTTGCGCGGCTTGGGAGAAATGCGTTGCGCTTCACGGTGTTGGCAAAAGCGGTGGTTGATTAAGTAAAACCGGCCCCGGAATCGACAACAACATGGGATGACGGTCACTGTCCAGGGGACTGCGGTATGTCAGGGTCGGGCCATGAGGCGGTGAGGGCATCGTCATGGCTAGAAATCTGCATTCTCAGGCAATCGACGAGCGGCAATCGGCCGAATTCAGCGAGCAATACCTGCTCGATCGATTGATCGCGGCCGGCGTCGGTTGTCTTGATGATTGGCGCGCACTCTCGCCGCGGGCGAGACGCAACATCTTCGGGATTACGATCGGTATGGCTCGGGCCATCGACCGGATGGCGAAAGCGCGGTAGTGAGCTGACACGCATCAATTGGCGTGTTTTTCGAGCCGCCTTGGCGCGAGCATCGCACCCATGCAATAATCAGGCGGACGACGTCTGATTACTGATAAGGGGACGAGCATGAGCTCCGCGGCTGATATTCCAGGTGTCATACAGCTGCGCTCGCGACATTCCGTCAGCGCCACCATTGACCGTTTGGACGCGCTGCTCAAGCAACGGGGAATCCTCGTGTTTGCTCGCATCGATTTCAGCGGTGACGCTGAGCGCGCGGGGCTGCGCATGCCGCCGCAGGAAATGCTCATCTTCGGCAATCCCAAAGCGGGCACGCCGCTGATGCTTGCCGTGCCGGCCGCGGGTCTTGATCTTCCCGTGAAGATGCTCGCTTGGGAGGAGCCCGACGGGCAAGTCCGGGTCGCTTACAACGACCCACAGTACATCGTGCAGCGTTATCGTCTGCGGTCCGATTTGGCCGCGAATCTCGCGGCTGTCGTGCCGCTGATCGAGCACGCAGTGGCGGAGTGAGCCGCGCCGAGCGGGGTCAATCCAGAAACGCCTTGGCGACCTCCACCAGCCATTGACGGATGGCTTGCTCGGAGTTCGCATTCATCCTGGACTGCAGTGCCGCCTCGATGGGCGCAGTGAGTGCGCGGCAGCGCTTGTTCAGCTCGCGTCCTTCGTCGGTGATCATCAATCGCAGGATGCGCCCGTGGACGCGATCCGGCTCCTTTCTGATGGCCCCACGCGTGTCGAGCGTGCGCACGATTCCATTGATCGTCTGCGGCGTGAGCATCGTGAGGCGCGCCAGGTCGGCCGCCGAGACGGCTTCGTAGGCGCGGACCATCGTCAGCACCGATTGCAGCGGATGAGTCATGCTCTCCTTGGCGAGCGCGCGGTCGAGTGCGAGCCGCACGGACGCGTTCGCCTGCCGCAACAGATAGGTGAGATGGCCTTCGGGGCCGCGCTTTGCCTCTCCCACGAGCGGCAGGCGCGGCAGGCCTTCGCGGATATCCTTGACCATGTTATCAGCCCACTGATATTATATCATTGCACTGATAATATCAGATCCTTGCAACGGCAGGTGAGGCGCGCATGATCAATCCCCGGCCCATCGTCCTCGAATGGGGATCCGTTCGGCTCGAGCCGATGAGTGTGGAGCATGTCCCTGGGCTGCAGCAGGCGGCGCAGGATGGTGCGCTCTGGGAGCTTTGGTTCACCGTGGTGCCGCCCCCCGATGGGACGGCGGCCTATGTGGCCGCTGGCTTGCAGGGCCTCGAGGAGGGCCACATGCTTCCGTGGGTGGTGCGCGATCTCGAATCCGGTGCCGTCATCGGCACCACGCGGTATCACGATATCGCCGCCGATACCGATCGGGTCGAGATCGGCTATACGTGGTATGCGAAGAGTCGTCAAAGAAGCCACGTCAACACCACGTGCAAGCTCATGCTTCTCCGGCATGCGTTCGAGACGCTTGGTTGCAAAGTGGTGGGCTTACGCACGGATAACTTCAATTTCCGATCGCAGAAGGCGATCGAGGGACTAGGCGCAAAGAAGGACGGCGTGATCCGCCACCACAAGGCGCGCCCGGACGGCACGGTGCGGGATACGCACATGTACAGCATCCTTCTCGCCGAATGGCCGGACGTAAAGCGCCATCTGGAATTGCGACTGAAACGGCACGCCGATCCTGCTTGACCTCCGTCTACCCGTTGCAATCACTATGTTAGCATCGGGCCTACCAAATCCCTGCTAGGTAAGGCGTCTCGATGCATTCCGAATCGGGAGAAGCGGCGACTCCCAGTCTCCGGCCACTTCTGATTTTTGTCCGCCGCCCGGCCTTTGCCTCCGCGGCGCCCGGTAGGCTCAGCGTGTGGCACTGGCTGGGGTGGCAGAGTCTCCTGATGCTGGTCTTGGTGCTGGGCGGCGTGTTCGACCGGATCCTGTTGCACGCCTTCCACTGGCCGATCCGCAGTGCGTGGTTGGGGTTTCTCAATCAGCCATCATGGGCGGCAGCCACGGTATTGCTTGCCGCGCCTGCGTTGGAGGAGCTGGGGTTCCGCGCATTTCTCTCCACGGCTCCAAAACTCGTCTTCAGCGGTCTGGCGTTCTTCTCGACCTATGTCTATCTATTCATCCACGAGAGCCTCACCCGGATAACCGTTCCGATATCGCCGACGTCAGTTCTCGCTCGTTATGTGCATGCGTTCTGGGTGATCCTACCGGCCGGCGCGATCAGCTGGCTGCTGTATCGATACCAGCGGGAGGCGGTACTGGGGTTCTTCCGGCACCGCGCCGGCTGGGTGTTCTGGACATCCTGCATCGTGTTCGGCGCAGGGCATGGCCGGCTATACAGCAATAGCCTCGAGTGGTGGAGCTTTGTACTGGTCATGCCGCAGTTTTTGGCCGGCATCGGATTCGGTTACCTCCGTGCAAGCTTCGGACTGCGTTGGAGCATTGCTTCGCATTATGCGATGGACATTCCGCTGTTGCTCCTGAGATGGCTCTACGCGTCGGCTGCGTCGTCCGCCTTGCTGCACAGCATGTTCGTGACGTTGCTCGTCGCTCTACTGGCGATGATCGCGTACGGATTGGTAGTTCTCCGGCGTGTGGTTCGGCTTCGGTGGTGAAGCATCGGACCGTCTCCGAAAGGTCTGGCCAAAGGTTACATCCCATCGACCCATGATCGCAGGTCTACATAGGATTCGGTTCGGGCGCAAGCGGCAGCCGGCCGGTAGCCGTAATATGGAGTCCGGTACGGTTGCGCGGATGGGTTTTAGATGCCCGACGAAGCTGGCGCGTCATGGGATTTGCCCGAGACCTTCCTCTTTGAGGGTCAGACGGTGCGGTTTGGCCGCATCGGCAGGGCAGACCGCCCTCCATTGGTGCTCGTGCACGGGACACCGTTCTCCTCGGTCGTGTGGCGCCGCATTGCCCCGCACGTGGCAGAGCACCGCCAGGTGTTTTACTACGATCTTCTCGGCTACGGCCGCTCCGAAATGCGGTCTGGCCAGGACGTCTCGCTGGCGGTCCAGGGGCGGTTGTTCGCGGCATTGCTGAGCCACTGGCGCCTGATCAAGCCTGATGTCGTGGCGCACGACTTCGGCGGCTGCACAACACTGCGTGCGCACTTACTCCATGGATGCGAGTATGACTCGCTCGCCCTGATCGATCCCGTGGCGCTGGCTCCCTGGGGATCGCCCTTCGTGCGCCACGTGCGTGATCACGAGGCAGCCTTTGCTGGCCTCCCGCCCTATATTCATGCTGCCATCCTGCCCGCATACATTGGCGGCGCAGCTTTCCATCCGTTGCCGCCACCGACTCTGCAGCTCTACGTCGAGCCCTGGATGGGTGAGCCCGGGCAGGCGGCCTTTTATCGCCAGATCGCCCAAATGGATCAGCGCTACACCGACGAAATCGAGTCACGCTATGGCGAGATGCGCTGCCCGGTGAGCATCATCTGGGGCGAACAGGATCGCTGGATCCCGGTCGAGCGAGGCCACGAGTTGGCGAAGCGAATCCAGGGATCGCGCCTGCGCATCGTACCGGAAGCCGGGCATCTGGTTCAGGAGGACGCGCCGGAAGCGCTCGTAGCCGCACTCCTGCGCGACACTGTAGTACGTGAATAGAGAGCAAGGTCGGCCGCGGCTCATGTTGAGCCCAGCCTGCCTGAACGCGTCAATACCCAGAGCAGAGTCACGGTAACGGCCAGGACGCCGTGAAATGTCACGTGCAGCGTATCGGGTCGAATGCCGTTGCGCATGGGAAGGAAAGCATGGGTGTCGGCAAATCGCTCCTGGTAGCGCGCCACCCGTGCCGCATCCCGGTACACGAGATAGGGCAGGTACCAGGCCCGCAGTACCCCATACAGCGCGAATCCGTAAGTAATCCACAGCAACCAGAAAAGCCACGACGGAAAACGGCCGGCGAAGTAGTAACAGGTGCCGGCAAAACCGATGAAGAATGGCAGCACGCTCAGGAGTGTGGTGAGCAGCAGCCGCGGTCGGCTGTCGACCGCACGGATACCGGCGAGATTGTTCAATCGGCCGAGCGGCAGCCAGTCATGCAAGCCGATGAACAGCACTACATACAGCTGACAGACGAGGAATGCGCGCATCACGGTGGAACTCACACGGCCACCACCGGATACCCCGCCTCGCGCCAGGCCTTCATCCCGCCATCGAGCGCGATCGCGCGTTGAAATCCGATCTGCCGCAAAGTCGCCGCGGCCAAAGTCGATACGCGGCCGAATTCGCATACCGTGAGGACACGCACAGTCGGGTCCGGGAGCTCGTCATTTACGCGCAGCTCGAGCTGGCCGCGCGGCAGGTGGCGCGCGCCGGGCACGTGCCCGGCGACATAGGCGTCACGCTCGCGTACGTCGAGGACGAGAAGCTCGGAGTCGTGTGCGTCCACGCGAGCCTTCAGCTCCTCGAGTGACATGAAGGATACGAGCGCGGCCGCTTCGGACAGGAGTTGTGCGATCGTCTTGCCGCCGGAGAGATTGGTCCGCAGCGCTTCCGTGAGGTGAGTCGGCATGGAAAGATTGAGATTACGCATCATTTCCACGAACTCGCCGATGGCGCGCTTCTGCAGACGTGGATTTTCCCGGATTTCCTGCGCCAACGTCGTGTGGTCCCGGTTCTTGTATTCGTGCGCCGGATAGACCTCGAGCGCCGGGTCCAGATGGAGGAGGTGATTGAACAGGCTGTCGTGCAGCGCTTCGGGATCGCCTGTCGGCAGATCGGTTCGACCGGTGGCATATCGAATGCGCAGTCCATGCTGACTGGCGAGCGAGAGGTAACGATCGATCTGGCTGACTTCCGGATCTATCAGTGCGGCGGCGCAGGTTTGCCCACAACCTATCAGATAAGACCGGCACCCACCCGTCGCGACCTGTTCGAATATCATGCTTTGCCACCCTGCTGGACCTGCGGCGGCAGCTTACGCCGGCCATGCGCGATTGTGTAATATCCGCGCATGGCCGCGGTCACAGAAAGCATCAATGCGCGCTCCTGGCTCTTCGCCCCGGGTGACAGCGAGCGCAAGATGGAGAAGGCGGTGGCGGGTCCGGCGGACATCGTGCTCTTCGATCTCGAGGATGCGGTCGCCGAAACGGAAAAGCCCAGGGCGCGCAGCCAGGTGGCGGCGTTTCTCGCCGCGCAGCCCGCGGAGCGCTCGCGGCTTTGGGTCCGCATCAACCCACTGCAGGGCCCGCACGCGCTGTCGGATCTCGCGGCCGTGATGCCCGCTCGTCCCGGTGGCATCATGCTGCCCAAAGCGCGTCATGGCGCAGATGTGGAGCGTTTGCATCAACATTTGTCGGACCTGGAAGTTGCCGCCGGCATCGAGCAGGGTGCGACCAGGGTGATCGCGCTGGTGACGGAAACGGCGGAAAGCATGTTCACTACCGGAACCTATGGCGGCAGGCGGCGATTGGCGGCGCTAACGTGGGGGGCGGAAGATCTGGCGGCTGCAGTCGGCGCGACGAGCAACCGCAACGCCGACGGCAGCTATGCCTTCATGTATGAAATGGCGCGCAGCTTTTGCCTCCTCGGCGCCGCGGCGGCTGGTGTCGCCGCCGTCGAGACGATCCATGGCGACTTCCGGGATGAGTCCGGCCTTCGTCGCCGTGCGCAGGAGGCGCGCCGGTCGGGATTCCGCGGCATGCTCGCCATTCACCCCGCACAGGTGGAGCCGATCAATGACGCCTTCACCCCCACGACCGAGGAGCTGAAGGCGGCGCAAGAGATCGTCGATCTGTTCGCCGCGAATCCGGGGAGCGGCACCATCGGCTACAAGGGCGCGATGCTCGATCGCCCGCATCTGGCGCGCGCGCAAGGTCTGCTCAGGCTCGCCGCGAGTCAACAGTCCGCAAAGAAGGGGAATTGAATGACGGCGCGCTGGTTTGACGAGTGGCAGGTGGGCGACCGGATCGCGCATGAGATTCGGCGAACGGTGACGGAGACCGACAATCTCCTGTTCTCGACGATGACCCACAACCCACAGCCGTTGCACATCGATGTGGAAGCGGCGAAGGCGAGCGAGTTCGGGCAGATACTGGTCAACGGCACTTTCACCTTCGCGCTGATGATCGGCCTCAGTGTCAGCGACACGACGCTCGGCACGCTCGTCGCCAATCTCGGCTACGACAAGGTGCTGATGCCGAAGCCGGTATTCATCGGCGACACGATCCACGCCGACAGCGAGGTGGTGAGCCTGAAGGAGAGCCGCTCACGTCCCAACGCGGGGATTGTCACTTTCCAGCACCGGGCGATCAATCAGAGGGACGAGGTCGTCTGTCAGTGCCTGCGGTCCGCCCTCATCAAGCGCAAGCCTGGGTGAGCTGCTCGCGCGCTCGCAAGCGTCAGCGCGCGGTCGGCATGGCGAACTCCGCTCCCTCGCGCGTGCTGGCGGGCCAGCGCTCCATGACTGATTTCTGGCGCGTATAGAACCGTACCCCTTCCTCGCCGTAAGCGTGCATGTCGCCGAAGAGACTGTTCTTCCAGCCGCCGAAGCCATGCCAGGCCATCGGCACCGGGATGGGGACGTTGATGCCCACCATTCCCGCCTCGATGCGTCTCGTGAACTCGCGCGCCACGCCGCCGTCACGGGTGTAGCAGGCGACGCCGTTCGCCAGCTCGTGACCGTTGACCAGGCGCAGAGCCTCAGCAAGATCCCTGACCCGTACGCAGCTCAGCACGGGTCCGAAGATCTCCTCCTTGTATATGGTCATGTCAGGTCTGACGTGGTCGAAGAGCGTGCCACCGACGAAAAAGCCGCCGTCGTATCCCGGTACCTTCAATGTGCGGCCGTCCGTCAGCAGTTGCGCCCCTTCGCGAACTCCGGTGGCGATGTAGCCCGAGACCCGATCGAGCGCCTGGCGGGTCACGACCGGACCCATTTCGATACCGGCGTCCATGCCATTGCCGACCCGCAGCGTCCGCGCCCGCTGTGCAAGTTTGGGAACGATGCGGTCCGCGGCGTCACCCACCAACACCGCGACGCTGATGGCCATGCAGCGCTCGCCCGCCGAGCCGTATGCGGCCCCGATCAGGCCATCGACGGCCTGCTCGAGGTCGGCGTCGGGCATGACGACCAGGTGATTCTTGGCGCCGCCGAGCGCCTGTATGCGTTTGCCGAGCTCCGCGCCGCGCGCGTACAGGCGGCGCGCGATCGGGGTCGAGCCGACGAAGCTCAGGGCCTTTACCTGCGGGTGCTCCAGCAATGCATCGACGGCGCTCTTGTCGCCCTGCACGACGTTGAAGACGCCATCGGGCAGGCCGGCCTGCTTGAGCAGCTCCGCCATGACGAGCGAGGCGGAAGGGTCGCGCTCGCTGGGCTTGAGGACGAACGTGTTTCCGGCGGCGATGGCGATCGGAAACATCCAGCAGGGCACCATGCAGGGAAAGTTGAAGGGTGTGACGCCGGCGACCACGCCGAGGGGCTGGCGCAGTGTCCAGTTGTCGATGCCGGTCGAGACCTGATCGGTGAAGTCGCCCTTCAGCAGCTGGGGAATACCGCAGGCGAATTCCACCACGTCGATGCCGCGCATCACTTCGCCCTGCGCATCGGAGAACACCTTGCCGTGCTCCGCGGTGATGAGGGCGGCGATCTCATCCCGGTGCTTGTTCAGGAGCTCGACGAACCGGGCAAATACACGCGCCCGACGGAGGGGAGGCGTATCGGCCCACGCAGGCCACGCGGCCGCCGCGCTCGAGACGGCGCGTTCCACGATGGCTGCATCAGCCATTGCCACCCGACGCGCGACCTTTCCGGTTGCGGGATTGAAGACGTCCTGCGAGCGGGCGGCATCGCCCGATACCGGCTGACCGCCGATCCAGTGGCCTACGAGTGAGCCGTCGGGGAGGGCTGAAGAGAGGGGGGCGGTTGCCATGGTGAAGCTCCGAGCTAGCGTAACGCCAGTGTAGGAGCGCCGGCGGCGGTTGAGAACCACCGCCAGACGATTACAATGTTCAATAATTTGAACAATCTACCTGGTAATCGATGAGCACCCACGACTTCGAAGCAGCCTTGCCGGACCTCCACATGCTGACCGTGATCGCCGAGACGCGCAGCCTCACGCAAACCGCGCGCCGCCTCGGCGTCGCCAAGTCATCCGTCAGCATGCGCCTGAAGGATCTGGAGCGAACGATCGGCATCGCGTTGGTTCGTCGCACCACGCGATCGATCACGCTGACCGCCGCCGGTCAGCAGCTGGTCGATGAGACGCAGGCGTCCTTCACCCACATCGAGCGCGGCATCGCCGGCGTGAAGGATCTGGCCGGGGCGCCCCGCGGCCTCGTGCGGATGACGGCGCCGGTGGCGCTGGGACGCCAGCACATCGCGCCCGCGATCCCGGCGCTGCTCGAGCGTTATCCGGAGCTGCGCCTGGAGCTTGATCTCAGCGACAGATTCGTGAACCTGACTCAGGAAGGCTTCGATCTGGCGGTACGGCATGCGAGCCGTGTCCCTGACTCCCACGTGGCCACGGTGTTATGTGAGACTCGTTCGGTGTTGCTCGCGAGCCCGAAGTATCTCGCGCGCCGTGGCATGCCGGAGCACCCGAGCGAGCTGGCGGCACACGAGTGTCTGCTCTATTTGCGCGACGGCGGCTCGCCGAGCTGGTCCTTCGAGCGGCGGGAGCGGCGTGCCCGCGCGTCCGAACGGGTGAGCGTGCCGGTGCGGGGGCCGCTGCGCGCCAACAACAGCGAGGTGTTACGGGAGGCGGCGGTCGCCGGAATGGGGGTGGGCATGCTGCCCGATTTCACGGCCTGGAGCGGTCCGCAAGGGCGTGAGCTCCTGCAGGTGTTGCCGCGGTGGCGGCCGGTCGGCTTCTTCGGCGAGCGGCTGCAGGCGATCCGGCCGTGGGCGCCGCGGACGCCGCGCGCCGTGCAGTGTGTCATCGACCACCTGCGCGAGACTCTTTCGCGAGGCTTCGCGCCGCCGGCAGCCGGCCCGTAAGCCATACGATAGCGACGGCAGCGCAGATTCCCCAACCGACTTCAGCGATGCGCGCCAGGAACATGCTCTCCGGTGAGCCGGTGTGCGGCACGAGGAGGATGATGGTGGCGGTGATACCCGCAGTCCGGCTGGCCGAGCTGACGTTGATCGCCCAGCAGGCCAACATCGCGACCGTGACGGCAAGCGCGTAGACGATGAGGCTCTGTCCGAGGGCAAGGAACGCGCATACCCCCGTGAGGCCGCCCACGGCGGCGCCGCAGAACTGATCGCGTGCCGTCGTCTGAGTGGCGCGGAATTCCGTCTGCGCCACAGAGATGGCCGTGATGGCACTCCAGAAGCTGTCCGTCAGGCCGATGGTATGCGCTGGAATGAACGCGAGCAGTGCGGCGGATGCGGAGATGACTCCATGGTGAGTACCGGCGGCCAATCGGTCCAGCAGTGGCAGTGCATTTCTCAAGCTGACGAGGCTGGCGTTGAGATCGGTCAGTCGCGACCTTTCCCGGTTGAAATGGTCGGCGGGGGCGTGAGAAGAAGAGGCGGCCATCAGTCCTCCGAGACGCGGTTTCAGGTGGCCATTGTAGGCAGGGTCCGCGCCAACCAGGGTTTTGGTGCGGCGGCGGTGCTAGACTCGCCCGCATGGGGGAATCCAGCTCCGAATCCGGCAGCACCGACCGGCGCCGCGGCACAAAGCTGCGTTTGCGGCTCAAGATCACCACCATCTCCTGGGGGGATCTCATCCATACCCTGGGCCCGATTCTGTTCGCGAGCGCCGCCGCCATCTTCCTGGCGCTGCACTTCGTGCGTCCGCTTCCGCCGCGTACCCTCACCATGAGCGGCGGACCCAAGGGCAGCTCGTTCGAGAATTTCGCCAAGAGGTACCAAGCGTTCCTGGCCACCGACGGCATCGAGCTCAAAATCATCCCGTCGGCAGGTTCCCTGCAGAACCTGCAGCGCCTGACCGAGCACCACTCGCACATCGACATCGCGCTGGTGCAGTCGGGCATCACGGAAACGGGGCCGAAAGGAGCCAGTACCGCCGACCTCGTCTCCCTCGGCAGTATGTTCTATCAGCCGCTCACGGTCTTCTATCATGCTGTCATCCGTCATGGACGGCCACGGCGACCAATGTTCAGGCTGTCGCAACTCACGGGCAAGCGCATCGCGATCGGCAGCGAAGGCAGCGGCACACGGCTGCTCGCGCTGGCATTGCTCAAAGGCAATGGAATCGAATTGGGTGGGCCGACTCAGCTGCTCGACCTCGAAGGAGAGGCTGCCCGCCAGGCTCTCATCGACGGTCAGGTGGACGCGATCTTCCTCACGGGTGATTCAGCCCCGCCAGAGACGATCCGGGCGATGCTACACACCCGCGGTGTGTTGATGTTCACCTTCCCGCAGGCGGACGCCTACACGAGGCGCTTCCCCTACCTCCATGAGCTCGACATTCCCGAAGGCGCATTCGACCTGGGGGCCAATCTGCCGCGCAAGCCGCTCATCCTGCTCGCTCCGACGGTGGAGCTGATCGCGCGCTCGGGGTTGCACCCGGCGCTGTGCGATCTGCTGATCGAGGCGGCCCAGCAGGTGCACGGTCGCGCCACCCTGCTGCAACACGCGCATGATTTCCCAAATCCCTCGACCTATTTCTTCCCGTTGGATACGGAAGCCGCGCGCTACTACAAGTCCGGCGACAGGAGCCTTGCGTATCGCTATCTGCCTTTCAAGCTGGCGAGCCTGGTGGCCCGGATCGCGGCGGTGCTCGTGCCCATCCTCATCATCCTGATTCCGGGGTTGCGCTTCCTGCCGAGCCTGTATCGCTGGCGTGTGGACAGCCGCATTCACCGCCGCTACGCGGAGCTCATGGCCCTCGAGCGCGAGTCTCTCCAGCCGCTCACCCCCGAGCGGCACAGCGAGTTGCTCGAGCGGCTGGAGGAGATCGAGCGCTCGGTCATCCTGCGTAAGATTCCCGGCTCACACGCCGATCAGCTCTATCAGCTGCGTGAGCACATCGCGTTCGTGCGCAACAATCTCGCCCACGCGATGGTGCACGGCAACCAGGAGGCGCGGGCCGCCGCGACCTGACGGGTCAGTTGGTCGGCGCAGTCGGTGGAAAGGGGTGGCCGTTCAGGGTGATCGCGCCGCCCGAGAGCTCGAGGTGCGTGGTGACGGCGGCGGCGCCCGCGGTGAGATAACCCTGTTGCTCGAAAGAGCTGAGTTGGGCGGCGATCTTCGGGTTCGCTCCTTCCATCGCCAGAAACCTCTGCAGCAGCCCGTTGTCGACCCGCAGGTCCGCCGTGACCTCGGCGTGGGTCCTGAGTGCCATGATGGTCGCCGGCCACTGCAGGTCGGCACGGCCGAGCCCGGGCGCGCTGATCCTGGCCGAGAGGAGGAAGCTCCCTTCGGGCATGGTGAAGCTGACCTGGCGGATGTTGATCACCGGGTCGTGCAATACCAGGTCGGCGCCCTGCTGGCGGAAGGCATCCATTATGCCGGCCTGCCGCTGCGCCTGATTGTCGCCGGCCTGCCGCTGCGCCGCGCGCACCGCATTCGCGAACGACAGCAGCGAAGGCCCATGGATGTGCTCGAAGCTCACCGAGTACATGAGGTTCGTGAGCTGCACCGCCGCAACCTTGGCGGCATCTAGCGCGAGATCGACCCGGTAGTCGAAGAACTCGCCGTTGGCCTTGGAGCTGCTGGTGAGTGAAATGCGCTGCAGGGAAAAGTCACCTCCCGGGTGCGGGCCGCTGCCGTCCACACGCTCGATGGTAAACATGCCGGTTCCGACGTACAGGCCGCCGAGCGCTTTCTCCTGCGAGCCGGAGTACTCCGCGCCGGTGAGCTCAAATCCACCCTGGGCACCCTGGAAGAGCAGATGCGGCACGCTCAATCGGCCGGACGAGCGGGCCTGATTGCGGGTGCTGGTGACGGTGCCGGTCACTCCTCCCCAGGCGATATTCGACCCGTCAGCGAGGCGCAGGCTGAATGCCGGACTCGCCAGCTCGGAGGTGGCGCCGCCGAAGAGATGGAGGGTGGTATGCAACTGCAGGATCGGCTTCGAGCCGATCACGACCGACAACTCCTGCTGCAGTGCGGGCGGCACGACGATAGTCGAGTCGACGATGGCGAACGCAACCGCATGCAACCCGGGGAACGGCCCGTGCTCAATGTTGCTTGCCACCGCGAACGTGGCCGAGGAGGGAAGGGCGGTGCCGCCGATCCTCAGCGCCCGCAGCGCCGGGTTGTGCCAGCCGTAGGTCGTGACGACGCTGGACCGGTACACGCCCCGGTGGTACTCGCGTTTCACCACCGTGAGGTAAGGCAGTTTGTCGAGCACCCGTTGCTCGCTGTGTTGCATCCGAATCTGGATCGCCATGCCCATCACCCAGGCGACGCCCGGATATGACAACACGATGATGACTCCGATGGCGAGCAGGATTCTTGTCGTTTTGCTCACTGTGCGTCTCCCTCACAGGCGTCGCTGCCTGGCGCCAAGATAGCACAGATCCCGGGCAGGATCGCCATCGCCAACTTGTGACCTAACCTCCTATGCCCGTAATCTCCGCCGACATTTCCCACAGCCGGCGCGCATCCGCATCACTCTGCGCCGCGCGCGACGGCTCGGCCGGAGCACACCGTTCGTAGTAGCCGCCGCTTCGGCCGCTCATCTGCGGTGAGCCTGCCAGGTACACCAGGGTCTTCGCGCCCTCGGCGGGCGAGAGGGCCAAGAGCCGTTTCGCGATCGCAAGACCGGCCCGCAGCGGGCCACGAGTGTCATCGCCGAAGCGCGTGGCGACAAAACCTGGATGGAGGCAGTTGGCTGTCACGCCGGTCCCCGAGATGCGCCGCGCGAGCTCGCGTGTGAACAGGATGTTGCAAAGCTTGGTGTTGCTGTAACCGCTCATTCCGCTCTGATGCTGCAGGCGGTCGAAGTCGAGTCTGGCGCGCCGATGGGCGTTCGAGGCGGTCGTTACGATCCGGGCGCCCGCGGCGGCGCGCAACCGCCCGAGCAGCAGGTTGCTCAGCACGAAATACGACAGGTGATTGGTGGCGAACATCAGCTCGAGGCCGTCCTCGGTCCTCTCATTGTGGTCGCACAGGAGGCCGGCGTTGTTCATCAACACGTCGACTTGCGGCTCGGCCGCGGCGATCTCCGCGGCGACACGCTTCATTTCGCGCAGACGCGAGAGGTCGGCGTAGAAGGCGGTATGCACCTGCCCTGCGTTCGCTGCGCGCAGGTCGCGCAATGTCTCTGCGGCGCGTTGCTTGTCCCGGGCGACGAACACAATACGCGCGCCCTGTTCGGCAAGGCGTCGGGCAGCGACGGCGCCGATTCCGGAGGTTGCGCCGGTGATGACGACAGTCTTGCCCTGCATGGCGAGATTGTACCGTGGCAAAAGCGGCGCCGACGAAGTAAGCTCGCGAACGATGATGGAAAAGCACGAGCTGCGCGCCGCCACATCCCTGGCGGCGGTGTTCTCCGTGCGGATGCTGGGCCTGTTCATGGTGTACCCGGTGTTCGCCGCCTTCGCCCGCCACCTGGCCGGCGCGACTCCCTACAAGATCGGGGTCGCGCTTGGCATCTATGGCCTCAGTCAAGGCGCGCTGCAGATTCCCTTCGGGGCGCTCTCCGATCGGATCGGCCGCAAGACCATGATCGTCATCGGCTTGGTCGTCTTCGGGATCGGCAGTGCGGTCGCGGCGCGCGCGGCGAGCATCGACGGCATGATCGTGGGACGGCTGCTGCAGGGCGGCGGGGCGATAGGCTCCGTGGTGCTCGCTCTCGTTGCTGATCTCACCGCGGAGAAGAACCGGACCAAGGCGATGGCGCTCATCGGAATGACCATCGGCTTCTCCTTCCTGGTCGCGATCGTGACCGGACCGGCGATCGCCGGTTGGGTCGGGGTCGGCGGCATCTTCTGGCTGATGGCGGCGCTCGCGCTCGCCGGTATCGCGATCACGGCTCTGGTCGTGCCCACGGCCCCGCGGCCGCACGTCCAGCCCGAGGCGGAGACGGTTCCGGCGCTGATCGGCGCCAGCCTGCGCAACCCGGAGCTGCTGCGCCTCAATTTCGGAATCTTCGCCCTGCATGCCATGTTGACGGCGAGCTTTCTGGTGGTGCCGGCGCTCCTGCGTGGCACGCTGGCGGTGAGCAACCGCGAGCAGTGGCTGGTCTATCTGCCGGTGCTGCTGCTGTCGGTCGCCGTGATGGTGCCTGCCATCATCGTGGCCGAGCGCTACCGGCGGATGAAGAGCGTGTTGGTCGCGGCGGTCGCGGTGATGGCGGCCAGTCAACTCATGCTGGCGCTCGGCGGCTTCGACACCTACGTCCTGCTCGCGGGACTCGTGCTGTTCTTCTCCGGGTTCAACATCATGGAGGCGAGCCTGCCGTCGCTCGTCACCAAGACCGCGCCGGCCGGATCGAGGGGCACGGCGACGGGGATCTACTCGAGCTCGCAGTTCCTCGGTATTTTCGCTGGCGGCGTGGTCGGTGGCTGGGTGCATCAGGTGGCCGGCACGGCCGCGGTGTCCCTGTTCGCGGCGGCCGTCGCCATCGCCTGGCTGTTGGTTGCGGCGACCATGCGCGGCCCGGCCCTGGGTCGTGATGCCGGCCGGGTGCCGACCACGGCTCGCAGGAGCCCGGATCGATGACACCCGCCGCCTGGCGGGAGCAGCGCTTCACCGCCGCCGAGGGTCTCGAGCTCTACTGCCGCATCTACGAGCGGCGCGGGGCCGCCGGCGCCGGAGTCCCCACCGTGTTGTGTCTGCCCGGCCTGACACGCAACAGCCGGGATTTCGAGGTGCTGGCGCCGCATCTGGCGGCCCGCTACCGTGTCGTCTGCCCCGATCTCAGGGGACGGGGCTTCTCGGCGCGCGATCCGCAATGGCAGAACTATCAACCCGGGACCTACCTGGCAGACCTGGAGCGGCTGATGCAGGCACTCGACCTCGAGCGCGTGGCGATCGTCGGTACTTCGCTCGGCGGGATTCTCGGCATGATGCTCGGCGCCACCACCCCGGAGCGCGTGGCCGGCCTCGTCCTCAACGATATCGGGCCGGAGATCGATCCCCGAGGCATCGAGCGCATCAGGAGCTACACGGGCATGCTTCCGCCCGTGCGGACGTGGCATGAGGCTGTCATGCAGCTACGTGTCGTCTACGGTAACGCTTGGCCCGATCTTTCCGAGGAGAGGTGGTCTGCGCTCGCGCGCCGCAGCTATCGTGAGGATGCCTCGGGAGTGCCGGTGCTGGATTGTGATCCGCGGATCGGCGATGCGCTGCGCGCGGCCTCGGCCGCAGCGGTGAGTTTCTGGCCGCTGTTTGCGCGCCTGTACTCGATTCCCATGTTAGTGATCCACGGCGCGCTGTCGGACCTCCTGAGCGCGGGCACGGTCGGGCGCATGCAGCGCGAGAAGCCCGATCTCGGCTGCATAACTGTCTGCAATCGGGGACATGTGCCGCTGCTCGATGAGCCGGAGGTACTGTCGGGCCTCGATCGGTTCCTCGCACAACTCCGGTCTTAATTTAATATAGAAGGATGCGACTGCTTCATCTGGCGGCCCTCGCCGCATTCTTATCCCCACTGGGCCTGCAGCCGCTGCAGGCGCAGGTGGCGCCGTTCGATCTCGCCGGGCCGAACCTGCAGGTGACCGTTGGCCGCGGGCAGGAGACGCTGCCCATCGCCGAGGTACCGAATCTTGCCGTCGGCGATCACCTGTGGATCCGCGCCGATCTACCGTCCACGGAGTCGCAGCGTTATCTGCTCGTCGTCGGCTTCCTGCGCGGCGCCACCAATCCGCCGCCGCGCGACTGGTTTCAGGTCTGCGAGACCTGGAAGCGCGGCTGCGCGCAGAACGGCATCAAGATCACCGTGCCCGCGGGTGCCGGACAGGTCCTGGTATTTCTTGCGCCGAAGACCTCCGGAGACGTCAGAACACTGATCGGCGCCGTGCAAGGGCGCCCCGGCGCCTTCGTGCGCACCTCTCAGGACCTCAATCAGGCGACGCTCGACAGCTCGCGGCTCGATGCCTACCTAAGGGCGGTGCATGCCCTGGATGAGAGTGCGCCGGACAAGCTCAAGGAAGTCGTGCCGCTTCTCGGGCGCAGCCTCGCGATCAAGGTGAAGGCGGACTGCCTCGACCGCATTCCGGAATTGCAGGCGTCCTGCCTCATGCAGGGTCAGGACGCGCTGATTCTCAACGACGGTCACAGCACCTCGATCGTCGAGGCGCTGACCTCCGGCCCAGCCACCGATCTGGCGATGGAAGCGAGCTACACCCCGCAGCTCAGCTATGGCTACTACAGCCCCTATATCGCCTCCGTGATCGACATCGCGCGGATCTTCGGCTCCTTCACCACCGCGCAGTACCAGTACATCCCCGCTCTGGCGACCCAGCGCGGCGAGGTGCTCGCACTCACCCTCAACACCCCGCCGTCATTCCACGAGCCGAAGTCGGTGCTCGTGACGGCGCTGCCGGCCATCGAGGCGCCGCAGCCGCCGCCACTGCACGCGGTCGATCCCAAGGAGATCTATTGCGCGCGCAGGAGCTCTCTCGTCCTGCCGGTGGAGGGCGCCCCGCTCGTATTTTCCACGGGCTACGCGCACGACCTGCATCTCACCCTGACCGGCAGCGATGGCAAGTCCATCGAGCTGCCGGCAACCGCCGACGCGGAGCAGGGCGGCTTCGTGGTCGACACTTCGGGCGTGGGAGCGAACAGTCTCGGCAACATCGTGCACGGTGCCTTGAAGGGATACTGGGGCTTCGAGCCTTTCGCCGGTCCGGCCTTCCGGCTGGTCAACGTGCGCGCGGAGTCGTGGCGGCTGGCCGCCGATGAGAACGCGGCGATCGTCGGCCGCGAGAACACCCTGCATCTGCAGGCGAGCAGCGTGAGCTGCATCGATCGGATCATGGTGCGCGACCCGGCCGGCAAGGAGCTCGAGGCGGAATGGAAGACCGTGCGTCCCGATGAGGTGGAAGTGAAGTTGCCGCTACAAGCGGCGCAGCCCGGGCAGCTGACTCTGCTGGTCAAACAATTCGGCGCGACCCCGCCCGAGCCGGTGCCGCTGCAAGCCTTTGCAGAGGCCGCTCATCTCAACAGCTTCACGTTGCACGCGGGCGACAGTCAGGGCGTGCTCAGCGGCAGTCGTCTGGATGAGGTATCGGGGCTCGCCGTGGGCGGCGTGCCGTTCGTCCCCGGAGCACTCGCAAGCAGCCAGGGAGTCGACGCGCTCACTCTGACCGCACAGGACGCGGCGGCCGCTGCCGCTCTGAAGCCGGGGGATGCCGAGCTGGCGAAAGTCAGATTGAAGGACGGCAGGGTCCTCAACCTCGAGGCGCTGATCGCCGCGCCCCGTCCGACCGTCGCACTCATCGGCAAGAGCGTGGAGCCCTCATACTCGGATTCCGGCAGCCATATTCAACTGGCGAACGATGACGAGCTGCCGCAGCGTGCACAATTGACGTTCTCGGTGCGCGCGAAATCGCCTGCTGAGTTCGGTCGCGACGAGATGCTGCAGATAGCGACTGCAGACGGCTCGTACTCGACCACCCTCAGCCTCGCCAACGGCGGCATCACGCTCGAGAACCGCTCGGTCGCGATCGCCAACCTCGATCCCGCGAAGGCGTTCGGACCCTCGGCCTTCGGGCCGCTGCAGTTTCGAGTGGTAGCGGGGGGCGTCACCGGCGACTGGCAGCCGCTTGCGACCCTGGTACGCCTGCCGAAGCTGCACGAGCTGGTGTGTCCGGCGACGCCGGAGCTCGCCTGCAAGCTCTCGGGCAGCGATCTCTTTCTGGTCGACTCGATCGCCATCGATCCTCGCTTCGAGCATACGGTGCAGGTCCCCGACGGCTTCCCGGGCTTTGCGTTACCCGTACCGCATCCCAAGGACGGCCAGCTCTTCGTGAAGCTGCGTGACGACCCCGGGGTCGTCAACCTGGCGTCAGTGGATACGCGCGATCTGGCGCCCACTGCGCAGGAGGAGGAGCGCGCCAGTGCCCGCCGGGCCGCCGCAAGCCCGCCGGGGAGCGCGCCGCCGCCGAAACCAACACACGCGCCGCCCAATTTGAACTGACACGCGCGATACGGCGTGCGTCGCACGCTGCCTCTGGGGCGCCTTCAGCGTCGTCGATCTTTTCATTCTCAACGCTCTCACGATCGTCACAGAGTTCATCGGTATCAGCCTGGCACTGTCCTATCTCGGCGTCTCGCGTCCGCTCGGCGTGCTGGCTGCCGCCGCGGTGGTGGTCGCCGCCGCCGGTACCGGCGATTTTCGGCGGTTCGAGCGGTTCGCGGCGGGCGTGTGCTTTGCCGTCGCCTTGATCGATGCGAGCGTGATCGGCGCCATGGCCGTCTCCTTGTCGACGGCGTACGCCATCGGTGACGTGCTGTCGCTTCGGCACTCGCTCCGCCATCGGCCGAAGGAAGCCAAGACCTTTTGCCGCGGTGCCGCTGGTCCTCAAGACGCGGCGCCCGCACACCTGGCGCGTCGACGCGCGGCTGCGGGACGCCTGGCGCATGCCCGCGCTCAGCTCGCTGGCCGTCGCGCGGATCACTCCGCTGACCCGCCTCGCGATGATCGCGCTGCGCGGCTACCTCGTGATCGCAGGCGGACTCGTGATTCTGCGGATAGTGCAGTTGGCGGGCGTGCATCTCTGACGCCGGGTTGGTGGTAGCCTCTCGCATCCTTGCGAGAGGCTGCGATCTCCCCGTCATGCGCAAACGCTCTGTTTGGCTGTTGCTTGCCGCGGTGGTCTTGGCGTCCGGCTTCCAGGTCCACGCGGCCAGTTTCGACGTCCGTCCTGAGCAGGGCGTGCTGGCGCGCCTGCTGCCTCATCAGGCGCGCCAGTTCGAGCTCGGGACGTTGCCGGCGGTCGAGAGCGGCGAACGGTTCCGGATCTCGAGCGCGGGCGAACACATCCGGGTCGAAGGCACTACACCGAGCGCGCTCCTCTTCGGCGTCAACTGGTACCTCAAATACGTGGCGCACGTGCAGATCTCGCCGGATGGAGATCGCGTGGGTCGCGCGGCTTTCCCATTGCCTCGGACCGTGATCGAGCGGAGTACGCCCTATACGTATCGTCTCGCTTTGAACGAGAACGTCGACGGCTACTCCGCGCCTTACTGGAGCTGGTCGAGATGGCAGCGTGAGGTCGACGTGCTGGCGCTCTCCGGGATCAACGCGGTGCTGGTCGAGCGCGGGACGGACACAGTCCTCTACCGCACGTTTCGCGACGTCGGCTACGCGGACGCCGAGATCCGCCGCTGGCTCGCCGCGCCGGCGCATCAGAACTGGCAGCTCATGGGCAACCTCTGCTGCTTCGGCGGCCCGCTCAGCCGCGCGCTGCTCGCGCAGCGCCGGGTCTCCGCGCGGCAGATCGTGGCGCGCCTGCGGGAGCTTGGCATCACTCCGGTCCTGCCAGGTTATTACGGCATCGTGCCCGCCGATTTCCCGCGGCGCTTTCCGAGCTCGCATGTCGTGCCGCAGGGAGAGTGGGCCGGTTTCGCGCGACCGGGCTGGCTCGACCCCCGCGACCCGATGTTCGCGCGGCTGGCCGCCGGCTTCTATCGGCACCAGCGGGCGCTCTTCGGCGACAGCGGCATTTATGACATGGAGGTCTTCCAGGAGGGCGGCGCGGCCGGTGACGTTCCGGTGGCGACAGGCGCACGGGACGTGCAACAGGCCCTGCTGGCCGCCCACCCGGGCGCGAGTTGGATGATGCTCGCCTGGCAAGGCAATCCACGACCGGACCTGCTCACCGGTGTCGATCGGCGGCATTTGCTGATCATCGATATCGACCATGCGCGGGTGCCGCGCGACGATCGGCAGCAGGATTTTCGCAATGCGCCCTTTCTCTTCGGTGGCCTATGGGAGTTCGGTGGCCGCACGACCCTCGGCGCCAACGTGCGTGATCTTACCGATCGTCTGCAGCGTGTCGGCCGTGCGAACGACAACATGGCTGGCACGGCCGTCTTTACCGAAGGCATGGGCACCAATCCGTTCATGTTCGATCTCTTCACTGAGATGGCATGGCGCGACCAGCCAGTGGATATCGAGGCGTGGGCCAGGGAATATGTTCTGCGTCGCTACGGCGCGGCCGATCCGCACGCGTTTGCCGCGTGGGACGTGTTGATACATACCGCGTATGACATCCGTGTCGATCGGGTCATCTTCAACAGCGAGCGGAATGCGGCACAGGAGTCCTTGTTCGACGCGCAGCCGGATCTGACGGTGAATCGCGCATCCAATTGGTCTCCGGAGGACATGCGATACAGCGCCGTGGCCTTCGAGCGTGCGCTGCCACAGATGCTGCAAGTCCCGCCCGCGCTGCGCGCGAGCGAGACCTTTCAATACGATCTGGTGGACGTCGCGCGTCAGACGCTCGCCAATGCAAGTCGGGCGCTCCTACCGCGGATCAAGAGCGCGTATCAGGACAAGGACACGGGGCGTTTCGAAGGACTGACGCAGTGTTGGCTCGGCCTGCTGGACCTTCAGGACAGCCTGCTCGCCAGCAACCGGTTCTTTCTGCTCGGCGGCTGGCTCGCCCAGGTAGGGCCCTGGGCGTCCTCACCCAGCGAGCGGGCGCGCCTCGACTTCGACGCACGTTCCCTCCTCACCATCTGGGGTGATCGGCACGCGAGCGAGGAGGGTGGTTTACACGACTACGGCAACAAGGACTGGGCCGGGTTGACCCGCGACTACTATCGGATGCGGTGGCAGCGCTACTTCCAGTCGCTCGATGAGTCGCTGCGCACCGGCACTGCGCCGCGGCCGATCGATTGGTTCGCCATGGGCGAGGCCTGGAGCCATGGCAGCCAGCGCTATTCCGACCGCCCTTCGGGCGATGCCTATGCGCTGGCTACCAGAGTGGCGAACGTGGTGCGTCAGGGCTCATGTGCACGCGCCGCCCAGTAGGCCTGCGCGCAGCTCCGCCGAGGGAGGTGAGGAGCCGAGCCAGATCGCCAGGAAGGCAGTGGCGAAGTCGTCCCCGGGAATGGTCCCCTGGACGGCGCCATCGAGCGAGTACTGGATGCCCACGCCGGGTATGCGCAGGAATGACATTTTCTGGCCCGATCTGACGCCGTTCATCCAGTTCTCGAGCTGCGTGATCCGGCCTTGAAGGGGCGCCGGCCTGCCGCTCGCGCTCTTCGCGAAGCCGTCTTCCCAGGCGCTGCGCAACTGACTCGCGCTGGCGCGAAAGACGAACGCGAGATCGATCTCGACCGGGTCCCGCGAGTTCAGAATGGCGTCCGCATCGGCTGTCGGATGCGCCAGGTAGAGCGCCCCCACGTAAACCTTGATCCCGAAGATCGTGGCCTTGCGCAGACCGAGGCCGTTGAGGGTCAGTGTTTGCCCCCGGGCCTGGATATGCTCCGGGAACGAGACCCCGTCGCACACTTGCCCGGCCGCGGTGGCGCCGCAGGCCATGCCAAGGGAGCTGAGGAAAAGGGCCGCCGCGGCGAGGATTGGGACGATGGGCCTACGCGTGCTCATGCACGCAAGCCTAGCACGAGGTCAGCGGGCGGGTGCCGGGGCGCCCGGACCCCGATACTCGCAACCGCTGGTGCAGGTCTCGTGGATGACGATCCGGCTCAAGCGCGGCAGGCCGGGAGACAGCCGCTCCCACAGCCACGCCGCGAGCCGCTCGCTGGTCGGATTCTCGAGCCCTGGAATCTCGTTGAGATAGCGGTGATCGAGCGCCTCATGGAGCGGGGCGAAGGCGGCCGAGAGGTCGGCGAAATCGCACACCCAGCCGAGCTGCTCATCGAGCGGGCCGCAGACGTGCACCGCTATGCGAAAGGAATGCCCGTGCAGCCGTGCGCACTTGTGGCCAGGCGGAACGTTGGGCAGACGGTGCGCCGCCTCGATACGAAATTCCTTGAAGATCTCCATCCGTGACAATGTACCAAAGCCCATGAAACGCACAATCACCGGTTACCACCGCGACGAGGAGCACCACTGGGTGGCGGAGCTCGATTGCGGGCACCATCAGCACGTACGCCACAATCCGCCGTGGGTCAGCCGTCCCTGGGTCACGACGGCCGAGGGGCGCGAGGGCATGCTCGGGACGGCGCTCGACTGTCGCAAATGTGACCGGGGGGAGCCGGTGGACCGGCCTTGAAGGGCGACGGGCCGTCAAAAAAAACCCCGCCGTCTTTAACGGGACGGCGAGGTGCGGGCAGATCGCGGACGACGAACCGTTAACCGCGTCGCGCGACCGCCTGCGCATTGATGGCTGCGAGCTGCGGGCTACCGATCTGTCCGACAGCGCGCGCGATGGCTGTCTGCAGGCATTCCTTGCTCCTGTTGACGACATCGGGATAGAGCGAGTCGGAGCCCGGGCATACTTCCTGGGCGGCGCCGACGATGCGCCGGTAAAGCGCGCGGGTTCCCTGCTCGGTCGCAAGGTCGCGCGCGCTGTAGTAAACATTCATCTGCAGACCGTTCGCGGACGGGGCGTGGGCCGACGCGACGCTGGGCGATGCCAGCAGCGTCCCGGCCGCGAGGACACCCAAAGCCGTGAGGGCGGCGGTGAAGGCGCGCGGGCGGGAGCTGGCGTTGGGGGTGAAGCGGTTCATGGCGGTGTCTCCTGTCAAATGTCGGTTCGAGCGGTCTCATTCACTTGGACGCGCCTATGAGACTCCTGGTTTAAATCCGGCGTAAGGCGGTCGGCCACGTATTCGTCCCCGTTGGCGACGGGCCCGGCACCAGGGCCCCGCGCCGCTGAATGGCCACTCCGTCAGGCCACTCCGCCGTGGCGGTGCGTTCGCACACAACTCAACGGACTCGTCCCTGCCGCCGGCGGATTGGTCCCTCCCGGCCCGGCTTTTCCGGCGCCGCAGTGCCGGCTCGAGTCATCTTCGCGTAATCTATGCGCATGGCCACGCGCATCCGCCCCACGTTTCTGATCGTCACGGCTTTCTGGGCCTATGTCGCCGCCTCCAACGTGATCTACGCGCACAGCATGCAGGAGAGCCTCACGGCCATGCATGTCGCGTACTTCTTTTCGGGCTGGCAGGTGCGACTGCTGCAACACCTTTTCCTGTATCCCTTGCTCCTCGCCGCCATCTGGGCCTCGCTCTGGCTGGGCTGGCAGCCGTTTGGCCGCCGCCTATCGCTGCAACTGTTGATGGGCGGCGCGTTCGCGGCCGCGGCATCGCCGGCACTCTGGCTGGGGGAATGGCTGCTGACCGATTCCTCGCACTATCACGCGACGTGGGCGAGCGCTGCGGGAGTCACGCATGCCATGCCGGGCTCGGCGTTGCCTGTCTGGCTGGCGAGCGCCACGACTTTCCTGCTGGCCTATGGATGCGCCGTTGCCCTGGTGAGCGGCTTTGATTTCTATCGCCGGCTCCGCGATTCCGAGATCCGCGCCGCGGCGCTCGAGCGGGCGCTCACCACCGCGCACCTGGCGTCGCTGCGCATGCAGCTCTCGCCGCATTCGCTCTTCAATCTGCTGCATACCATCAGGGGACAGATCGAGTGGGACCCGGCGGCGGCGCGCACCATGATCGTGCAGCTCGGGGAGCTGCTGCGCCGCCTGCTCAACGCCGGCGAGCGGGAATACTCACGCCTCGGCGACGAGATCCAGTTCGTACGCCTCTACCTCGAACTGCAGCAGCGGCGTTTCGCTGACCGCCTGAGCATCGACATTCCGCCGCCCGCGGCGCTGCCGTCGGCATGGGTACCGAGCCTCATCCTGCAGCCGCTGGTCGAGAATGCGGTCGTGCACGGACTCGCGGGCCACCAGGGTCCGGTCGCCGTACGCGTGTCGGCGATGAGCATGCGCGGCGTACTCATCCTCCGTGTCACCAACACGGTGGCCGCGGAGCGCTCGAGTAACAACGATGGGATAGGACTGCGCAACGTGCGTGACCGTCTCACGATTCAGTTTGGTGAGCGGGCTTCGTTCAGCGCGGGTCGCGACGGCAGCGAATGGATCGCGGAAATCCACATGCCGCTCCTCACCGATGTCCTCGACACTACCCCTGCCACGCCGGCCCCGATGGGACATGCGGCGCCCGCGCAGCCGCTGTGATGCTCGATGTGATGATCGTGGATGATGAGCCGGCGGGCCGGCGCACATTACGGGACTGTTGCGCGCGGATGTCCGATCTCAACGTGGTGGGCGAGTACGGCGACCCCCGCGCCGCTCTGGAGGCGATCCGGGCACAGCCGCCGGATCTGCTCTTCCTCGACATCCAGATGGACTCTCTCGATGGGGTATCGCTGGCGCGTGCGCTCGATCCCGATCGCCTGCCGCTCATCGTCTTTGTCACCGCTTACGATCAATATGCTCTCGAGGCATTCGACGTCAGCGCGGTGGATTACCTGTTGAAGCCGTTCGACGACGAGCGCTTTCATCGTACGCTCGAGCGGGTTCGCCGCCGCCGGGAGGCGGAGAGCGCCACGCAGCGGCAGGAGACGCTCGAAGCATTGCTCGCCCGCATCGAGCGCGGACTGGCGGGCGCGGACGTCCGGCCCCGGGTGCTCGCGGAGTCCGGCAGCCGCATGCACATGCTCGATGTGGCGCGGATCGAGATCGCCGAGGCGGACCGCAACTACGTCAAGCTCACCGTGGGCCGCGACACATATCAGGCGCGAAGCACTTTGCAGCAGGCGGAAAAGACACTACAGTCACAGCCCATGCTGCGCATCAGCCGCTCCTGTCTCGTGAACATGAACCATGTGCGGGAAGTCAGCCGGACCCCGCGGGGAGATTTCATCCTGGTGCTCGCCGGCGGCGCCACCGTCACGAGCAGTGAGGGCTTCCGCGAGGCGGTGCGCCTGCATCTCGAGCGGTTGAAAGTTCGCGCGGGGTGAGGACGAGAGTCGTGCCACTGGCCTCCGTTGGCGGCAAGGCCCCCGGCCGGCGCACGGGCGTGGTGGTGCTCGGCGTCCTCACCGGCATCAATCTCCTCAACTACCTGGACCGTTACGTCGTCTCGGCGCTGCTGCCGGATCTGAGGCGCGCGCCTCTTTATCTCAACGACTTCCAGCTCGGCACGCTGATGAGCGGCTTCCTGGTGGTCTATACGCTCGCCGCGCCGATCTTCGGGCGGATCGGCGACCGCGGCTCGCGCACGCGGCCGATCGCCATCGGGGTGTTCCTTTGGAGCCTCGCGACCGGCCTCTCAGGACTTGCGGGCAGTTATCTGCAGTTGCTCGGCGGGCGCGCCGCCGTGGGGATCGGCGAGGCGGCTTACGTGATCATCGCCTCTTCGCTCCTCGCGGATTACTTCCCGCCGCGCACGCGTGGCCGCGCATTCGCCATATTCAACATGGCGATCCCCGTCGGCGCGGCTCTGGGCTACATCGTCGGCGGTATCATGCGTGCGCACTACGGCTGGCGCGCCGCCTTCTATGTTGCCGGTGCTCCCGGCTTATTGCTCGCTGCGTGGATGTTTCGGCTTCCTGACCCGCCGCGTGGCGCGCAGGATGCGGCACCGGAAGCGGTTCTCGACGCGCGTCCCACCACTCAGCAGAGCTGGTGGTTGGTGTACCTGCGGCTCCTACGGCAACGGCCTTACGTGCTCACTGTGCTCGGATACGCCGCCTATACGTTTGCGCTGGGCGGGCTCGCTTTCTGGACGCCCACATTTCTCGAGCGCGTCCGCGGCGTTCCGCCCCTGCAAGCCTCGGCGGGGTTCGGGGAGATCGTGGTCGTCACCGGTTTTGTCGGCACCTTCGCCGGCGGCTGGCTGGGTGACTCCTGGCTGAAGTACTCGCGGCAGGCGTACCTGTGGATGTCCGGCGGGATCACCCTGCTTGCGGTGCCGGTGGTTTATGTCGCGCTTGCCGCCGGCTCGCCGTCGGTTTTCTATCCCGCGCTGATCGCCGCCGAACTGTTGCTGTTCATGTCGACCGGGCCGATCAACACCGCGATCGTCAACCTGGTCAACCCGTTGGAGCGTGCCTCGGCGGTGGCTCTCAGCGTCCTCGCGATCCACCTGCTCGGGGATGTGTTCTCGCCGTCGCTCATCGGGATTTTGTCCGACCTCGCCTCGCTCGGCAGCGCAGTGCTGATCGTGCCCGTCGCGGTCGCGATCGCGGGGGCGCTCTGGCTCTTCGCAGCGAGGGCCGCCGCCATCAGCGGCTGACGAACGCCCGCTCGATCACGTAGTCGCCAGGCTCGCCGATGCCGGCGGAGATCTCGAAGCCGCGCCCATCCAGCATCGCACACGTGTCCGTCAGCATTGCCGGGCTGCCGCAGACCATCACGCGATCGTTCGCTGCGTCGAGCGGTGGCAGACCGAGGTCGTAAGAGAGACGTCCAGACTCGATGAGGGTCGTCAGGCGCCCGCGGTTCGCGTGCGGCTCACGGGTGACGGTCGGGTAATAGAGCAGCTTTTCCCGTACCCATCCGCCCAGGAGCTCATGCGTCCGCAGCGCTTCGATGCGCTGCCTGATCACAGCCGTTTCGCGCGCCCAGCGCACGCCGTGGACGAAGACCACCTGCTCGAAGCGCTCATAGACCTCCGGATCCTTGATGAGGGCCATGAAGGGTGCAGCTCCGGTCCCGGTCGAGAGCAGGTAGAGCCGCTTGCCGGGCTTGAGGTCATGCAGCAGCAGGGTGCCGGTCGGCTTGCGGCTGACCAGCACCTCGTCCCCCTCGCGGATGTGCTGCAGGCGGGAGGTGAGGGGGCCGTCGGGGACCTTGATGCTCAGGAACTCGAGGTGCTCCTCGTGGTTGGCGCTGGCGATGCTGTAGGCGCGCAGCAGCGGGCGGCTGTCGACCTTGAGCCCCACCATGACGAACTGCCCGTTCTCGAAGCGCAGCCCCGAGTCACGCGTGGTCACGAAGGTAAATTGCGTATCCGTCCAGTGCTGGACCGAGAGCACGCGCTCACTGCCTATCGCCGCCAAGAGGACCACCTGCCATTTGGGTTGTTCCGGCCGGGCATTCCGGCATGCTCATCTTACCGAGCCCGGCGCGCGCCGTGGCGCCAATGGGCTATGCCGTCATAATTCCGAGTTATGAGGGGATGCGCTCGCGCGGTGCGTTCCGCGCCGCGGTTGCACCGCGATCGGTCGGCAAATCCGCCGCGCCCGCGGCGCGCGCGCTGCCGGCGGCTGGCATGCGCTTTGCTTTGATATCAGCGCTGGTACGCGGCGGCGGTAACCCCCTCATTCGCCGGCGTGTACCAGTAACCGGTGGAGCCGGAGTCCCCCTCTCGGCTCCACCGGTGTTTCTTGTTGATGCTTCAGGTGATCCGACAGTCCAGCGGCATATCCGCGAGCTCGTAGCCCTTCCTGAAGTCGCGGATGTGCTTGGACATCCAGCCGCGCGCGGCCTCGGCATCGCGTTTGGTGATGGCTTCGAGCATGCGCCGCTGGGCCGCGGCGATGCGCGAGCGCGCCTGCGGGATCTTGTCGATCATGACGCGCAGCGACGGCTCGAGCAGGCCGAGCAGCGGCTCCTGTGCCAGGCCGAGGACCTGATTGTGAGTCGCACGTCCGACGCAGCGGAAGAACTCCGCTGCATGATGCACCGCCTTCTCGGTCTCCACGTTGTCTTCAGTGAAGCGCTGACACGCCGCCGTGAGGTGGTCGAGGTCGATCTGTGTGCGATTGCGGGCCGCAATCTCGGCCATGGGCGGCTCCAGTTGCGTCAGCGCCTCCCACACTTCGAAGAAAGTGACGTCGTGGAGTGCGAGAGCCCGGCCAACGTCCTTTGCGACGGCGCGGTGTTGCGGCCGGCTGACCGTCATCAACTTTGAGCCCGGGCGGCGCTCCAGCAACCCGCCGCTCTCGAGCTCGCGCAGCGCTTCGCGCACGGTCGAGCGGTTGACGCCGAACTGTCGGGCGAGCTCGGTCTCCGGCGGCAGCCGCGCACCTTCGCGCAGCTCGCGGCTCAAAATGCGTTCGGCGATGGCCGCGGCCACTTTGCGGTAGCCAGGCACCAGGAAGATCTGATCGAACTCGACGCTCATACCGTGCTTTCGTAGAGCTCCCGGCCGATGAGCATGCGGCGGATCTCCTGCGTCCCGGCGCCGATCTCATAGAGCTTGGCGTCGCGCAGCAGCCTCCCCGCCGGGAAGTCGTTGATGTAGCCGTTGCCGCCGAGCGCCTGGATCGCTTCCAGTGCAACTCGCGTCGCGCTCTCGGCGGCGAAGAGGATGCAGGCGGCTGCGTCGCGCCGCTTGACCTTGCCGGTATCGCAGGCGCTTGCGACCGAGTAGACATAGGAGCGGGAGGCGCCGAGGGCGGTATACATGTCGGCCACCTTGGCCTGCATCAACTCGAAGGTGCCGATCGGTTGACCGAACTGCTTGCGCTCGTGAACGTAGGGCAGCACGAGATCGAGCGCCGCCGCCATGAGGCCGAGCGGTCCGCCGGCGAGCACTACCCGCTCGTAGTCGAGGCCGCTCATCAACACCCGCGCGCCGCCATTCTCCGCTCCCAGTCGATTTTCCGCCGGCACCGAGCACTCGTCGAACACGAGCTCGCAGGTGCCCGAGCCGCGCATGCCGAGCTTGTCGAGCTTCTGCGCGGTGGTGAAGCCGCGCCAGCCGCGTTCCACGATGAAGGTCGAGATGCCGCGCGCGCCCGCCGCGGGATCGGTCTTGGCGTAGACGACGAAGACGTCCGCGTCGGGTCCGTTCGTGATCCACATCTTGCTGCCGTTGAGCACGTAGTTGTCGCCGCACCGCTCCGCACGCAGTTGCATCGAGACCACGTCGGAGCCGGCCTGCGGCTCCGACATCGCGAGTGCGCCAACATGCTCGCCGCTGACGAGCTTCGGCAGGTAGCGGTCGCGCTGCGCCTCGGTGCCGTTGAGGCGCAGCTGATTGACGCAGAGGTTGGAATGCGCGCCGTAGGAGAGCCCGATCGCGCCCGAGGCGCGGGAGATTTCCTCCATCACCACGGCGTGGGCGAGGTAGCCCAGGCCGGCGCCGCCCCAGCGCTCCGGCACGGTGATGCCGAGCAGGCCGAGCTCCCCGAGCGCCGGCCAGAGATCGCGCGGAAACTGGTTGTCGCGGTCGATGGCGGCGGCGCGCGGGGCGATCTGCTCCGCGGCGAAGCGCCGCACCTGATGCCTGATCTCTTCGATGCCCTCGCCGAGACCGAAATCGCTGTCTACGGGTGAGTTCGCGGACATGAGCTTGTCATCCGTCGGGGTGTAATCGTATGATTGTCCGACAATCAGGCTATGGTGACAAGCCCATGCCCCGCATCGCCTCCCGCCTAGACCCCCGTTCGCAGGACTTCCGCGACAATGCCGTGGCGATGCGCGAGCTCGCCGCAGAGCTCAAGACTGAAGTCGCTCGCACCGCCGAGGGCGGATCGCCCCAGGCAGTGAGCCGTCACCGCGCCGCCGGCAAGCTCACCGCTCGCGAGCGCATCCAGGTGCTGCTCGACACCGGCAGCCCCTTTCTCGAGCTGTCGCAGCTCGCCGCGCACGGCATGTACGGCGGCGGCATCGCCTGTGGCGGCATCGTTACCGGGATCGGGCGGGTGAGCGGGCGCGAGTGCGTCATCGTCGCCAACGACCCGACGGTCAAGGGCGGCACTTATTATCCGATCACGGTCAAGAAGCACTTGCGGGCGCAGGAGGTGGCGCGCGAGAACCGACTTCCCTGTGTCTATCTGGTCGAGAGTGGCGGCGCATTCCTGCCGGCCCAGGACGAGGTGTTCCCCGACCGGGAGCATTTCGGGCGCATCTTCTACAACCAGGCGACGCTCTCGGCCGCGGGCGTGGCGCAGATCGCCGTCGTTCACGGTTCGTGCACCGCGGGTGGCGCCTACGTCCCGGCAATGTCGGATGAGAATGTCATCGTGCGTGGGCAGGGCAGGGTGTTCCTCGGCGGTCCACCGCTCGTCAAGGCCGCGACAGGCGAGGATATCGACGCGGAGTCGCTGGGCGGCGCGGAGGTCCATTGCCGCGAGTCAGGTGTATGCGATCACTACGCGGAGAACGATACGCATGCGCTCGCCATCGCGCGCCGCATCGTGGCGCGCTTGCGTCCGCCCAGGGATAGGTCGCCGCCGCAGGCGGTGCGGGATCCGCACTACGACCCCAGCGAGCTCTATGGCGCCGTGCCCGCGAGCTTGCGCCGGCCATACGACGTGCGCGAGGTGATCGCGCGGTTGGTGGACGGCTCGGAGCTCGATGAGTTCAAACAGCTCTACGGGACGACGCTGGTGTGCGGCTTCGCGCATCTCGCCGGCTATCCGGTCGGCATCCTGGCCAACAACGGCATTCTCTTTTCCGAGAGCGCGCTCAAAGGGACGCATTTCATCGAGCTCTGTGCCCGCGAGCGCATCCCGCTTCTTTTCCTGCAGAACATCACCGGCTTCATGGTGGGCCGGCGCGCCGAGGCAGGTGGCATCGCCAAGGACGGCGCCAAGCTCGTCACCGCCGTCGCCTGCGCGCAGGTTCCCAAACTCACCGTCATCATCGGGGGCAGCTACGGCGCGGGCAACTATGCCATGTGCGGCCGCGCGTACTCGCCGCGACTCCTCTTCCAATGGCCCAACTCCCGCATCTCGGTCATGGGCGGGGAGCAGGCGGCGAGCGTGCTCGCAACGGTCAAGCGCGGGCAGCTCGAGACGTCCGGCGGCAGTTGGCCGGCCGCGGAGGAGGACGCTTTCAAACAGCCGATCCGTGAGCAGTACGAGCGCCAGGGGCATCCTTACTACGCCTCGGCGCGACTCTGGGACGATGGGGTGATCGACCCGCTCGAGACGCGCCGGATCCTGGGGCTTTCACTCGCTGCTGTGCGCAACGCACCCGAAGACGATACGCGCTTCGGGCTCTTCCGGATGTGACGCTCACACTCTACCCACTGCCATGGTACACATGATCCGCAGCCTCCTGGTGGCGAACCGCGGCGAGATCGCCTGCCGCATCTTCCGCACGGCCCGCAGGATGGGTATCCGCACCATCGCCGTTTACTCCGATGCGGATGCGGTAGCGCGTCACGTGCGTGAGGCCGACGAGGCCGTCCGCATCGGTCCGCCGCCGGCGGCCGAGAGTTATCTCGACATCCAGGCCATCATTCGCGCTGCGCGCGCCGCCCGGGCCGAGGCGGTGCATCCGGGATACGGATTTTTGTCGGAGAACGAGGATTTCGCCCAGGCCTGCCTCGATGCCGGGCTCATCTTCGTGGGACCGCCGCCGGCCGCGATTGCCGCCATGGGCTCGAAGAGCGTGGCGAAGGCGAGCGTGCGGGCGGCGGGAGTGCCGGTGCTCCCGGGCTATGACGGCGAGCGTCAGGATATCGGCCATCTCGAGGCGCGCGCGCTCGAGGCCGGCCTGCCGCTCATCGTCAAGCCTGCCGCCGGCGGTGGCGGCAAGGGCATGCGCGTCGTGCGCGCGAAGGAAGAGCTGCGCGATGCCCTGACCGCGGCACGGCGGTTGGCGGAGAGCGCATTCGGCGATGGCACCCTGCTCATCGAGCGCTATCTGACACAACCGCGACACATCGAGGTGCAGGTCTTCGGCGATGCCCATGGCAATTACGTGCATCTCGGCGACCGGGACTGCTCGGTGCAGCGACGGCATCAGAAACTGATCGAGGAGGCGCCCGCTCCCGGGCTGCCGCCGCCGCTGCGCGAATCGCTGCACGCCGCGGCGGTGCTGGCGGCGCGCAACATCGGCTACCAGAGCGCCGGCACCGTGGAGTTTCTCTTCGATGGCGGCGAGTTCTTCTTCCTGGAGATGAACACGCGCCTGCAGGTGGAGCACACCGTCACGGAGGCGGTCACCGGTCTGGATCTCGTCGAATGGCAGCTGCGTGTCGCCGCGGGCGAGCCCTTGCCGCTCGCGCAGGCGCAGATCCGACTCGACGGCCACGCCATCGAGGCGCGTATCTGCGCGGAGGATCCGGAGCGCGACTTCCTGCCAAGCGCCGGTACGCTGCAGCTTGTGGACTGGCCGCACGGCGAATCGCTGCGGGTCGACAGCGGCTTTGCGAGCGGTGATGCCGTACCGCCGGTGTATGACTCCCTCCTCGCCAAGGTGATCGCCTGGGCGCCGGAGCGCGAGCAGGCGGCCGCGCGACTCGCCGCTGCGCTCGATTCCACCTATCTTGCCGGCATCCGTACCAACGAGCACTGGCTCGGTCGCATCCTGCGCTCCCAGGTCTTTCTCGACGTACGGCACAGCGTGGCGCTGCTCGACCGGAGCGCGGCGGAGTTCTCGCGTCCGGCCGAAGTCGCGCCCGCGGTACTCGCGTTGGCCGCGCTCGTCGCTCGTCCTGCCGCGGCAGGGGAGGATTCCAATCCGGCGCGAAGCCCCTGGGACCTGAGTGACGGCTTCCAACCCAACCTGCCGGCCCGCATCGACCTGACACTATCGTCGGGCGGGCGGGCGCAGCGAGTGCAATTGACTCTCGAGGGCGGCCGGCCGAGCGAGGCGCTGCTCCTGGGCGCCGCGGACAAATCCGCGCCGCAGGAGAGCGGCACGCGACTGCGCCTCGCCGATGTAGCGGTCACGGAGAGCGAGGTCGCCGCAGTGTTGGACGGTGAGCGGTACAGGGCGCGCTGGTTCCGTCACGGCTCACACCTCCACCTGTGGATCGGCGACACGCATGCGGAGCTGCTCATCGACGATCCGCGCACCCAGGAGTTCACCGCAAGCGCCGCGACCGGTGGACTCACGACACCGCTTCCCGGTGTCGTGTCGGCGGTGGCGGTCAAGGAGGGTCAGGCCGTGACCGCGGGCGAGGTGTTGATGGTGATCGAGGCGATGAAGATGGAGCACACCATCGCTGCTCCCTACGACGGTGTGGTGCGCGCGCTCCACTTTGCCCGTGGCGATCGCGTTCCCGAAGGCAGTGAGCTGCTCGAGTTGTCTCGCGCGGGCGACCTAGGTGAGGGCGGTGGCCCGCAGGCGCGCTGAGACGGTGGAGACATAGCGCGAGTCGCTATCGTAGAAGCGCCACGGACGGCGTGCCCATGGGCCCGCGTACTCGACCCCGATGCGGGGACTGCGCGTGATCCGCGGCGGCCGGTAGCTCGAGGCGGGCGGCCTCTCGAGCCAAAGCGCATTGCCGCAGAGATCCACGCCGTTCAATTCCCTGTCGATGTGCATCGCGCGGCAAAGCAGGCCGGGTCCCCAGGTCTTACCGTCGATACCGGTGACCGGCTCCAATGCCCGCAGCAGCACGGCATGCGGCACGCCTTCCGCCGCCGTGACGATGTTCACGCAATACCAGAAGCCATAGATGAAATATACGTAGGCGTGCCCGGGTGGGCCGAACATGACCTCCGTCCGCGGCGTACGGCCGCGGGAAGAGTGGGCAGCCAGATCCCGCGGGCCCTGGTAGGCCTCCGTCTCGACGATCCGGCCCGTGCGGATCGAGCCGCCCTCCGCACGGACGAGGTGCATGCCGATGAGCTCGCGGGCGACGGTGAGCGTGTCGCGGGCGTAGAAATCACGAGTTATTTTCCGGGTCGGCGGCATGCGCCATGCATGTTACAATGGCGAGTGGGTCCGTTTGGACTAGAGGTGTGCGGGAATGGGAGTGATGCGAAAGCTGAATCGGCCAAGCCACGGCTCTAGCTGGGTGACTGCCGGCGTATTGCTGGCGGCCGGCGTGGTGGGCTCCTTGCTGGCGATGTCCAGCCGGGCGGCTGTCTTCAACCTGCCGCCGGACGGCAGCTCGCTCATCGGCCTGGATCAGCAGATCCAGACGCAGGCCTCCGATACGCTGCTCGACCTCGCCCGCAAGTACAGCGTCGGCTACTGGGAGATCCAGGAGGCGAACCCGAAGGTCGACATGTGGCTGCCCGGCCAGGGGACCAACCTCACCATCCCCGGCCGCTTCATCGTGCCGCCCGTCGCTCACAAGGGCATCGTGATCAATCTGCCGCAGCACCGCCTCTTCTATTTTCCGAAGCAGGGGCGCCACGACCAGCCGATCGTGATCACCTATCCGGTCAGTCCCGGCGAGGGCGATTTTCCGACCCCTGTCGGCGTGACCCGCATCATCCGCAAGGTGCCGCATCCGGTCTGGATCCCGACCGCGCACATCCTCAAGGCGCACGAGGAGGCCGGTGATCCGATCCCGAGGATCTGGAAGGCGGGGCCCGACAATCCGATGGGGGAGTGGGCGCTGGAGACGACGCTCAGCCACGGTGAGATCTACATCCACGGTACCAACAATCCGATGGCGATCGGCATGTCGGTCACTCACGGGTGTGTTCGCCTGTACCCCGAGGACATCGCGGCCTTTTACCCCGTCGTCCGGGTGGGCACGCCGGTGACCATCGTCAACGAGCCTGTGTTGGCGAGCCTGCAGGACGGTGACCTCTATCTCGAGGTCCATCCGCCGACCAACAACAATCACGTGGCGGCGCCGCCGGACTTCGACCAGATCTCGCAGATCATCGATGCGGCCATCGGCAAGAATGTCGTCGCCGTCGACTGGGACAAGGTGCGCCAGGTGGCGACTCAGGCCAACGGCATCCCGCAGCTCATCGGCGTGGAAGCCTATTACGGTCCGCCTGACGCAGCGCCTGGGAAGCCCGCCGGCACACCGACGCCGCCGGGCCAGGAAACGACGCTCAGCGGGCCTCACCACCCGGTGAGCGGATCTGCCGGAGCAACCTGACGATCGAGCTCGCGCGCGAGAGCAGTGCCACGCCGGCGCTGACCTTGCCGATCCAGCCGAACACCCGCCGTTCGCGCATCATGACGAGCAGCGTCGCGAGCGAAACCAACCACGCGAACGGATGGCTGGCGGCGGAAGTGGGCGCCCGCCGGGTCCAATTCGAGAGCTGCGCCGTCGGACTGAACTCCGCGATCCGATAAGCGATTTCGAGCCGCTGCTGCTCGCAGCGGGCGATGAGGTTGCGCCGGCGCGCCTCGAGCTCATGTAACCGCCTCATGACTGCCCTCCCTCGTTGCCGGCGACGCGGCGCTGGTCGTGCTCGAACTGCCCGAGCGTCCCCGCGAGAAGCGGCGGCCTGCCGCGGAAGATACGAGCGCCCACCAAACCGCAAATGACGGCGAGGCCGAGAAGGACGGCCATGCTGCCCATCAGACCCGCAACGCGGTGCGTCGACCAGACAGTTATCACCACCGCCGTCAGCGCGAACACGACCGCGAGCAGCGCACAGGCGACGGCGGCAAACCCCCACAGCAGGAGCTGCGCGACGTACACGAGATAGATCTCCGCTTCGACCGCGGCGAGATCGACGCGAGTCTTGAAGGAGTCCATGACCGTGGCGAGAAGTCCTCGAATGAGACCTGGCCCCGCGGGCGCGCCGCCGTCGTTGGAGGCCGCATCGGCCGGGGGCGCGAGATGATCACTCATCAACGGCGACCCATGATCAGGCCGACGAGCAATGCGACGCCGCCGGCGACCGCGATCGCCGTCCAGGGATTGTCGCGTACGTACCCGTCAAGCACCTCGGCGCGGCCCTTGAGATCGTGCTCGATGTCGCCGAGCTGGCTGCGCAGCGCATGCAGCGATTGCTGGGCGCGCTCGCGCGCTTCCTCGGTCAGCTCCTCGGCGCTCTCGGTGCTCGCCCGCAAGAGCTCTTCGGCGTCCCGCACCAGTGTTTTGATGTCCTCGGCGAGCTTTCCAGGATCAAACTGTGGGCTCATGGGCGCCTCCTCGTCATAGTGTCTGGAGCCAGTTTAGCCACCGTCAGCGCGCCACGCACCATGAGCAGCTCCTCATCGACCGGTATCACCCACACGTTGATGCGGCTGCCGGTGCCGTTGAGGCGCGATTCGGTGCCCCGCGCCGCCTGATTGGCGGCCGGATCGAGCTCGATGCCCGCCCACTCGAGCCCCGCCAGGATCCGCGCCCGCACCTGCGGCACGTGCTCGCCCACGCCACCGCCAAAGGCGATGCCGTCGCAGCCCCCGAGGACGGCGAGGTAGGCGCCGAGGTACTTTCGCGCCCGATAGCAGTAGAGATCGAGCGCGAACTGTGCCTGTGCCGAGCCGCCGTCGAGGAGCGCCTGCGGGTCGGCGGAGCTCCCCGCGACGCCGGCCAGGCCGGATCGCTCGTTCAGCAGCTCGATGACACGCTCGCCACTCACGCCCAGTCGGCGCGCCAGGTAGGGCACGACGGCGGCATCGAGGTCCCCCGCCCGGGTTTCCATGACCAGCCCCTCCAGGGGCGAGAACCCCATGGAAGTGTCGCGCGGCCGGCCTCGGTCGAGGGCTGCGATGGAGCAGCCGCCGCCGAGCTGCAGGGAGATGAGCCTGCCGCCGCCCGGGACCTGCGGCTCGAGCTGGCGCCAGCGTTGCCACATCGCCTCATGCGCCAGGCCGTGAAAACCGTAGCGGCGGACATCGACCTCCACCCCGAGGTCGGGCGGCAGCGCATATTCCGCGGCCACGCGGGGGAGGGTGGAGAAGAAGGCCGTATCGAATGTGGCTACCTGTGCAATGTCGGCCCCGCATGCCTCGCGGGCGGCGTCGATCCAGCGAAGCGCCACCGGGTTGTGCAGCGGCGCCAGCTCCGACAATGCGCCGATTGCCTGGCGGGTCCCGTCATCGATCAGCGTTGGGCCGGTGAAACGGGTACCGCCATGCACCACTCGGTGCACCACGGCCGCCGGGCCGCCGGGCAGTTGGCCCAGAAACCCGCGCAACGCGGCGGCCGGATCGGCGATGTGGCCCGTCAGGTGCTGCGCTGCGAGCTGTCTGGGCGGCGGTCCCGCTTCCCGGCGGTCAGGGTCGGCCTCGAAGGCCGCCAGTTTGACTGAGGTACTGCCGGTGTTGACGGTCAACACGATCATGAGCGGTTTATATTACGCACTAACGTGGCCCGCGCATTTGCCGGGAGGCTCCAGTGGATACACAAGAGGTACGTGCACGCTTGCTCAAGCGCCGGGAGGAACTGCAGACGCGGGCGAGCAGAGCCAGTGCGGACTTGAGGCATGAGTCCGATCCCTTGAGTGCGGATTTCGCCGAGCAGGTGACTCAGCGGGAGTCCGATGATGTTCTAGGGGCCATTTCGGAGTCTGCGCAGCAGGAGTTGAGCCTGCTGCAGGCGGCCCTGCGGCGTCTCGAGGACGGACGGTACACCACCTGCGCGGGTTGCGGCGAGCCCATCGAGGAGGAGAGGCTGCAGGCGGTGCCGTACACGGACCGCTGCCGCACCTGCGCCGAGGGCGCGCGGCGCCTCCCCGGCTCGGCGCCGCCGCGGAAGGGTTGAGGGTGGCCGCTCCTTCCGGGGTCATTACCATCACGACGGACTTCGGGCACCAGGGTCCGTTCGTCGGCGTGATGAAAGGCCGCATCCTGTCCCGCCTGGCGACGGCGCGGATCATCGATCTCACGCACGAGATCATGGTCCACTGGCCGGCCGAGGCCGGGTTCTGGCTGGCGCGGGCATTCGCCTATTTCCCCGCGGGCACGGTGCACGTCGCGGTCGTCGATCCCGGAGTGGGGACCTCCCGGGACATCCTCCTGGTGAGCGCCGCCGACCATTTCTTCGTGGCGCCGGACAACGGCTTGCTCGCCCCCCTGGTGGCGCGCCATCCGGAGGCCGCTATCGTGCGGCTGCGGCCCGAGGGCTTGGCGCGGATCGGCGTTCACCACGCCAGCGCCACCTTTCATGGGCGGGATATCCTCGCGCCGGTGAGCGCCGAGCTCGCGGCGGGACGCTGCAGCCCCGCGGATCTGGGTGAGCCGGCGACCGCGGATTCCCTGGTTCCCTCCTGGGTCGATGAGCCTGCGGTCGACCGCGCCAGCGTCTCGGGGGTGATCATCACCATCGATCATTTCGGCAATCTCATCAGCAACATCGATGCGGCCCTGATCGAGCGGTTCCGGCTGCCGCTGGTGCACGCCGGCAATCACGCTTTCCCGCTGCTGCGCACCTATGGCGACACCCGGCCGGGGCAGTACCTGGCGCTCATCAATTCCTTCGGAGTGGTCGAGATCGCGCGCGCGGAGCAGAGCGCGGCCGAGGGTTTGGGTCTGAGCCGGGGTGCTCCGGTGACGGTGCGTGATCGAATGGAATAAGTAGCGAATCATTTACTTTTGGGATATTGCTCTGGCGCGCGAATCCGCTATAGTTCGCTGCCTTGCTCCCTGCAACTCATGCACTTAGTCATTGATTTAACTCAGGATTTGCGCCGCTAGATGTCGGAACGAGACAACGAGAGCTTCGATCTCGACGAGGAATTCTTGAGCGGGGCCACCGAAGACAGCACCGACTACGATCGGCTGCTCGACCGGGTGGACAAGCGCGTCCGTAATCAGGCAAAGCGCGGCAAGGCCGCGTGGAGCCGGCTGGAAGAAGTCCTGGCGGACAAGAAGCTCGAGAAGGATCTGCGCGACTTCGACGAAGAGAAGTAACAGCGCTGCGTGACGCGAGCAGGGTGGCCCGGCGTGCCAGCACTGCCGACCCGCCTTGGGGGACTGCTCGAGCTGCGTCAACATTGGGCCTTGGATGGGCCTCACCCGGCGGCCTCCCTCGCCGCTGCTTGCCCTGCGGAATACTCCTGTGACTCGCACCGCGTCCGACTGGATCGTCCTCAAATTCGGCGGCACCAGCGTCTCTTCGCTCGCGAATTGGCGCAACATCGCGAAAGTAACTGCCGCGCGGCTCGCGGAGGGCGCGCGCGTGCTCATCGTGCATTCCGCGGTCAGCGGCATCACTGATCGCCTGGAGAAGTTGCTGTCGGCCGCACGCGGCGAGGGGCAGGAAGAGGAGCTCAAGATCATCGAGGAGCGGCACCGGCGGCTCGCTGCCGAGCTCGATATCCCGCTGGGCCCGGACTGCGAGCGCCAGCTCGCGGAGCTGCGTCAGATCGCCGCCGGCATTGCGCTCATCGATGAAGTCAGCGACCGTACGCGCGCGCGCGTCATGTCGAGCGGCGAGCTTCTCGCCACTGACCTCGGCGCGAGGTATCTGCGCGCTCAGGGGTTGGAAGCCGAGTGGGCCGACGCGCGCACCATGCTCCTCGCCGAGGATCGCGGCGCCTCCGTCAGGGCCAGCATTCTCAACGTCACATGTGGTTTCGCTCCCGATCCGGCGCTGGCGCAACGCCTGGCGGGCCTCGCGCCCGTCGTGGTCACCCAGGGTTTCATCGCGAGCGATAGCGAAGGCAACACCGTCCTGCTCGGCCGAGGCGGTTCCGACACCTCGGCCGCCTATCTCGCCGCCAAGCTCGGCGCGCGCCGGCTCGAGATCTGGACCGACGTGCCTGGCATGTTCAGTGCCAACCCACGCTCGACGCCGACCGCACGTCTGCTGCGCTCCCTTCACTACGATGAAGCGCAGGAGATCGCCACCAGCGGCGCCAAGGTCCTGCACCCGCGCTGCATCCTGCCGGCACGGCAGTATCGGATTCCGCTGCATGTCTACGCCACCCAGGTGCCGGAGCTGGCCGGCACCGTGCTCAGCGCGGAAGGGAGCGATGGCAACGCACAGGTGAAGGCGGTCTGCACCAAGAAGGGCCTGACTCTGGTCTCACTCGAGAGTCCGGGCATGTGGCACCAGGTGGGATTCCTCGCCGATGCCTTCCAGATCTTCAAGAGCCACGGCATGTCGGTGGACCTGGTCTCGACATCGGAAACCACCGTCACTGTTTCCTTGGATCCGGCGGCCAACAGTCTCGATGAAAGCCTGGTCGAGGAGCTGGTGAGCGACCTCTCACGGCTCTGCCGTGTGCAGGTGATAGGTCCGTGCGCGTCGGTGAGTCTCGTCGGACGCAACATTCGAGCGATCCTGCACCAGCTGGGCGGCGCGTTCGAGTTCTTCGAAGAGCAGAAGATCTATCTGGTGAGCCAGGCCGCCAACGATCTCAACTTCACCTTCGTGGTGGATGAGCGCCAGGGCGACCGGCTGGTCGATCAGCTCCATGAGCTGCTGATCCGGCCCGTGCCCGGCGATCGAGTGCTCGGCCCCACGTGGCAGGAGCTTTTCGCGCAGCCCGAGGACGGCTCGGCGCGCCCGACGCCGTGGTGGCGAGAGAAACGCACGCAGGTGTTGACGGCGCTCGGCGACCGGGAGGCCGCTTACGTCTACGATCTCGATACCGTGCGCGCGGCCGCGCGGGCGTTGCGCGCCATGGGCTCGATCTCGCGAGTGCATTATGCGATGAAGGCCAACCCTCATCCGGCGCTGCTCGCGGCGGTGCGCGAAGAGGGAATCGAGTTCGAATGCGTGGCGCGCAAGGAAGCGGAGCTGGCGCTGGGACTCTTTCCAGATCTCGATCCGCGGCGCGTGCTCTACACACCTAACTTTGCGTCTCGCGAGGAGTATGCCTGGGCGCTCCAGCGTGGAGTGCAAGTAACCGTCGATAACGCTTACGCGCTGACCGAGTGGGGAAGTCTCTTTCGCGACCGTGAGATCTTCTTGCGGATCGATACCGGCGTCGGCGCAGGGCATCACCACCATGTGCGCACCGCAGGTGCCCACGCCAAGTTTGGCGTGCCGGTCGCTGACCTGGACCGGTTAGTGCTGGAGGCGCGCAAAGTGGGCGCGCGTATCGTGGGTCTTCAGGCTCACGTGGGTAGCGGCATCTTCGATGTGACGACTTGGCAGCGTACCGCCCGGCTTCTGGCCGATCTTGCCCAGCGGCTCGAGGGGGTGCGGGCGATCGATGTAGGCGGCGGCCTCGGGGTGCCGGAGCGCAGCGACCAGCCTGGGGTGGATCTCGCGAAACTCGACACGCTGCTCGCCGCCGTGCACGCCGAGCATCCGCGGCTCGAATTCTGGCTGGAGCCGGGTCGCTATCTGGCCGCTGTCGCCGGCGTACTGCTCGCCCGGGTGACCCAGCTCAAGAGCAAGGGCGAGGTTCGCTATGTCGGCGTGGCGACCGGCATGAACTCACTGATCCGACCCGCACTCTATGGTGCATACCATGAGATCGCCAATCTCACCCGTCTGGGGGAGCCGGCAACGGAGCTCGTGAACATCGTAGGTCCCATCTGCGAGAGCGCCGACGTCCTCGGCCATGACCGCCTGCTGCCGCCCACGCGGGAGGGCGACGTCATCCTCATCGCCAATGCCGGCGCGTACGGCCATTGCATGAGCTCGCACTACAATCTGCGCGATCCCGCGGAGGAGCTGGTGCTCTGAAGAGCTCGGCCAGGCGTTCCTCAGGCGGACGGTCGAGTCCGTCCCGAAAGCGGAAAGGCTCCGCGGCGCGCCGCTGGGGTCTGCGCGGTCTACTCACCGGGCTGGTCCTTGCCGGCGTAGTGGCGTGCGGCGCCTACATCTACTACTTGAATCTGCTGGTCACGCATCGCTTCGAAGGCCTGCGCTGGACGCTTCCCGCCCACGTGTACGCGGCTCCGATGGACCTCTACGCGGGGCTGCAGCTTTCCGGGCCGCAGCTCGAGCACGAATTACAGCGTCTTTCCTATCACCCGGTGGCGGACCTCGAACAGCCGGGCACTTACCGTGTGACGGGTAGTCGTGTCGATGTTGCGCTGCGCGCCGCGCAGTTCGCAGATGTCAGCCGGCCGGCGACTGTGCTGTCGGTGCTGTTCGGCCCCACGGGGATCCAGGACCTGCGCGACAGCACGGGCCGGGAGGTGGCGGTGACGCGGCTCGATCCGCTCCTCATCGGCAGTCTCTTCCCGGTCGACGGCGTGGACCGGATCGTGGTCACTCCGCAGGAGGTGCCGCCGCTGCTGCCGGCGGCTCTGAAGGCGGTGGAGGACCGGACTTTCGATACCAACCGCGGCGTCGATCCGCTCGCCATGCTGCGGGCGCTCTGGGTCGATCTGCGCTCGCGCCGGATCGAGGAGGGCGGCAGCACGCTGACCCAGCAGCTCGTCAAGAGCTACTTCCTCACCAACCGGCAGACGCTGGGACGCAAGGTGCGCGAGGCCATCATGGCGGTCTCGCTCGCCACGCATTTCAGCAAGGACGATCTCATGAACGCCTACATCAATGAGATCTTCCTCGGCCAGGACGGCAACCGCTCGATCCATGGCTTCGGGCTCGCGAGCGAGTTCTATTTCGGCAAGCCGCTCTCGGAGCTCGACCTGCCGCAGATCGCGACGCTCGTGGCGATCGTCCGCGGACCGACGTACTACGATCCGCGGCGTCATTCGCAGCGAACGCTCGCCCGGCGCAATCTGGTGCTGCAGATCCTGGCGCAACAAGGCGTGATCAAGCCGGATCAGGCCCAGACCGCGCAGCGCCAGCCCCTCGGTGTCACGGTCGGCGCCTCGGGTGCTTACTACCCGGCTTACCTCGATCTCGTGCGCCGAACCCTGCAGAGCGAGTACCCGGAGAAGGAGCTCACCGAGGCAGGCCTGAGCGTCTACACGAGCCTCGACCCTCGCGTGCAGGAGCTGGCGGAGCAGTCGCTGGATGCGCAGCTGCTGGTGCTCGACAAACGGCATCTCCGGCACCGCGTCCCCGCGAAACTGGAGGGGGCCGTCGTCGTCACCTCACCGCAGAGTGGTGACGTGCTGGCGATCGTGGGCGGGCGCAATGTCGATTTCGATGGCTTCAATCGTGCGCTGGATGCAAACCGCTCGATCGGCTCGCTCATCAAACCCTTCATCTATCTGACGGCGCTCGAGACAGGGCGCTACAACGCCGCCACGGTCATCCAGGACCAGCCCGTGAATATCCGGCTCGCGAATGGCCGCTACTGGCGCCCGGAAAACTTTACGCGCCGTAATTACGGTCCAGTGCCGGTGGTCCGCGCACTGGCGGAGTCGCTGAATGATGCGACGGTGGGCGTCGGCATGGACATTGGGCTCGACAAGATCTCCGCCACGCTGCAGCGCTTCGGCCTGCAGCAGGCGCCGCAGCAGGTGCCCGCAATGCTGCTGGGTGCCATCGACATTCCGCCTCTCGAGGTAGCGCAGCTCTATAACGGGATCGCAGACGGCGGCTTCCGCACACCCTTACGAGCTGTGCGGGCAGTCGTCAGTGCGGATGGCAAGCCGCTCAAAGCTTTCCCGCTGCAGGTGACCCAGGTCGCCCCTTCAGCGCAGGTTTATGAAGTTGAAAGCATGATGGAGCAGGTGATGACTCACGGCACGGGGGTGCCGGCGTTGAGCGTGCTGCCGCCGGGGCTCGTGACCGCCGGGAAGTCCGGCACTTCCTCGCAGGACCGCGACAGTTGGTTCGCAGGGTTCTCGGGCGGGGAGCTCGCGGTGGTCTGGGTGGGATACGATCACTACCAGCCCACCGGGCTGACGGGCTCGGAGGGTGCGCTGCCGGTCTGGTCCCATCTGATGGCAGCGCTCGGCACGCCCTCACTCGAGTTGCCGCCGCCGGAGGGGGTGACGGAGACCTGGATCGACTATATGACGGGCATGGGAGCGCAGCCGGGTTGCGCGGGGGCGGTGCCGGTGCAGGTGGCCCTCCCAACGGGCACGCAGGTGCCGCCGATGCCGGGCTGTGGGAACGGGACCACGGCGGGGACGCTGTTTGAACGCGCCGGGCAGTTGCTGCACCGGCTGGTACATTGAGGGAGCTCGAGCCAATGAAGCTGATGTTGAGTGCGCTAGTGCTCGCTGGAGTACTGGCGGGCTGCGCGCTGCTGAATCCGCCGCCGTCATTTACTTCGGAGAACCCGCCGGGGAGCTCACGGCCCCAAGCACAGCAAGCGCCACCACCCCCATCGGCCTCGCAGCCGGTGCCGCCGACAGGAGCACCCGCTCCCACGCCGCCTGAGCAGCAGGCCCCGCAGCAGCAACAATTTACACTCGGAGCCGCGGCCTCGGCATTGGTGGGCGACGCGCGCACGCAGGAGCAGAGTCACAACTTCGGGCTGGCGGCCGAGACGCTGGAGCGAGCACTGAGCATCGAGCCGCGCAATCCGCTGGTGTGGATCGAGCTGGGACGCGAGAATATTCTCGCGGGCAACCCGGCGCAGGCCTACGGGATGGGTCGCAAAGCGCTCTATCTGGCCAGCGGCGATCCGCGCGCGCAGGCCAGTGCGTGGCAACTGATCGCCGCATCGTTGCGCGCGCAGGGACGCAATGACGAGGCGTACACGGCAGAGGAGAAGGCGGTCGCGCTCAATCCGAACTAGGATTCGAGTAGCCGTCGTCCGCTGGCGCAGCTCAGCGCGACAAACCTCGGTGTGCCGCGTGAGCCTGAGCTGCCCGTTGCGCCTCGGAAATCACCCAGCGACGGAAAGCCAGGAGGTCCGGCTCATCGACGCGCGATTTCTCACACACAATGTAGTAGGAAAAATCCGTGATCAAGGACAGCTCGAACGGACGAATCAGACGTCCGGCGGCAAGGTGGTCCTGCGCGAGGGCCTTGCTCCCAAGGGCAACACCTTGCCCGCTGACAGCGGCTTGGATGACCAGGGCGCCGTCGGAAAATCGAAGCCCTTTGCTCGTGTTGACGCCGGTGATACCGGCAGCACGCAACCAGTCGGGCCAGCCCGGCCAATGACCGGCTTCTGGAGCCCACTCCGTGTGGATCAGCGGGTGGCCGCGAAGATCGCCGGGTCTTCTGAGCGGGCGCCGCCCCTTGAGCAGGCGCGGGCTGTATACCGGAAAGATCTCGTCGTCGAAGAGGCGCTCCGAGACGAGCCCAGGGTAACTGCCCGACCCGTAGCGAATGGCGAGGTCGACCCGGGAGCGTTGCAAGTCGACCAGTTCTTCCGAGGGGTGCAACAGGACATCGATTTCGGCATATTGCTCACGAAACCGATGCAGGCGCCCGACCAGCCATTCGGCCGAGAGTGATGGCACTGCGCTGACCGTCAATACTCGGTGTCCGCTATGAGCCATCGCTTCAACCGCGGCAAATAGCTGATCGAAGGCGTTGCGCAGCTGCGTAAGTCCGGCTGCTGCCTGCGGCGTAAGGCTGTAACCCCGGCTATGCCGCCGTAGCAGCTTGCAACCCAGATAGTCCTCCAGTGCCTTGACCTGCTGGATCACGGCGGCCGCCGTTACGTGGAGCTCTTCGGCCGCCGCGCGAAACGTCTCGTGCCGTGCGACGACCTCGAAGGCGCGCAGTGAGCTCAGTGGCGGTAGTCGTCGCGGCATCGTGATGCAGAAAGAATTTCTAAGGCCAGAGCGAAGAAAACATGACTCACGGGTTCGGCGCTCGAAAGTCTACCATGCATCGAATTCGGACAGTTCATCTCGAGCCCATAGCGAATGACTCAGTTACCGGCAACCTGTTGCGACCACGCAAGTGGTACCCGGACGTGCACGTCGGCTGGCTCAGTTGGCACGCGAACGGCTCCGGACAAAGTATCGTTGCGTGCGGTCTGCATGCTGATTGCCCTAATTGTGATCCCGATGGCAGCAGCGGTGGTGACCGACTACACCAGTAACGAGAGCAGCATGCCAAGCGATGAAGACCTCACCGCCAATTTTCTCTCTCATAAGGTGGAGTTCAACGAAATCGAAGCAATGCTCACTTCTGATCGCCGAACGCTGCGACTGGGAGGCGACAAAGTCATAGACCTGAAAGGTCTGGCTGCGCTTGCGCCTAGTGCCGCGCGCATGGATACCTACAGGAGGCTCCTGCGGCAAATCTCGGTGGCAGACTTGCGTTACTTTCCGAGCAGCGGGGAGGTCATCCTAATCCCCGAGCCTGGAGAAAGAGACAGCTGGGTATCCTCGAAGTCTTATATATATCTGCCACACGGTGAGCCGCAGCCGACGGTCCAGCACCGCGACTATCCTTGGCGTGGGCCAGGATTGACGTTCTTGACTGGAGATCGTCGCATCACAGGGAATTGGTTGGTACATTATAACGCGGTGACCCCGCTTGGAGTGTCGCCGTACTGACGGCTATAGCAACCGCTGCCACAAGCGCCAGAACCACGCTTTCACGTGCTGCCCGACGCCTTGCCGGCGGACGAATTGCCAGTCGATCCTTTGCGCATGCTGCATGTCGGACGTCATGCCCTTCTGGACCTGCGCGGCGGCAGCGCTGCCGAGAACGACGACGTCGACCTCGTCGTTGAAAATAACGCTCCGCTGGTCGAAGTTCGAGGATCCGACGAGAGACCATACGCCGTCGACCACCATGGTCTTGGAGTGCATGATGCCGGTCCGGCGCTCGTAGACCTTGATTCCGGCCCGCAGCAGCCCGGCGTAGTGGGACCGCTGTACGGCAAGGACCTCGGGCTCATCACTCTGTGAGGGCAGGATGATGCGGACGTCGACGCCGCGGCGCGCAGCGTGTTTCAGCGTTTGCAACTCCTCATGTGTCGGAACAAAGTAGGCCGCGGTCATCCAGACACTGCTTTGCGCTGTCCGTATGGCTGTCAGTACCGTGACGTAGTAGCGTGTCGCAAGCTTCGTCGGGCTGCTGCCTATCACACGCGCTATCTGTTTGCCCCACGCTCGCTGCGGAGGCAGGGGATCGGGCGTGAGGGTCGGCCCCTTCTGCGCACGCCAGTGCTGGCGAAAGAGCAGCGACAATCCAGGCACCACCGGTCCCCGAATCTCCAGGTCCGTGTCGTGCCATACCGGGTGAGCGGCCGCGGGTGGCGGTTTCTTGTGCCTGAGCCCGTGCGTGAGTGATGGCGCGCTCTCGTAGTCCGTGCTGAGATTGACGCCCCCGACGATTCCGATCTCATTGTCCGCCACGAGTATCTTGCGATGATCGCGATCGTTGGGAGAGTAGTGCGTGCGTGCTCGCAGAGGATTGAGCGGGTTGTACTGCACGAGCTGCACTCCGCCGGCACGCAGCTTGTCGAAGAACGTTGCCGGCGTGCCTATGGACCCGACGGCATCATAGATGATGCGCACCTGGACGCCTGAGCGGCTCTTCTGAACCAGCAGGTCCCCGAGGTCGTGCCCGCCGCTCTGCACGTCCTGAAAGATGTAGTACTCCAGGTCGAGGAAGTGCTTGGCGCCGGCGACGGCGCTGAACATCGCGGGAAAGGTCTCCGCGCCGTCCTGTAGGACACGCACGCTATTGCCCGTATAGAGTGGACCCTCCGCCACGAGCTGCTCCACAGCCAGGTGGCGGTCCAGCGCGTCGGCGTTGGGCGCCTGTGCCGCTACGCGCGCCAGTACCGTCTTCGCCTGGCGCGCGGACAGGGGCCCCTTTCTGCCATAGACACGGATCGTCTGCGTGCCTGAGGCTTCCTGCAGCAGCTGCCGCTCGCTGACGATCGGGACCTGTGCGCAGGCGCTGAGTCCCACGACCGTGACGACGAGTAGGGCGAGACTGCGCATGAGACTGCGGGAACCCCACGGAACGGCACCTCGGGCGAGGCCCTGAGCTGTAGCACCAAGATTTGTTCCCGGGCGCCGGTCCGTGGCGTCAGTTTAGAACGTGAAGGTCACGTCCGCCGAGAATAGTCGCGCACCGTCGGTATCGGGCATCTGGAAATGCTCGTACTCGAGCCGGCCGCCGATCGGTCCCCAATGTGCTTGCACGCCGGCGCCCCAGAGGAAGCTCGTACCGCTGCGGTTCAGCGCAAACAGGGTATTGTTGGGCCCTAGTGTGTCACCGCTCAGCGTCCACCGCGCGCCCCCGGCTTTACCGAAAAGATCTACCGGGCCGAGCGGCAGCAGCCCGACGGCGGCGATGTCGAAGGCGCGCGAATCCGCGTGGGTAAAGGGGTTGTAACCGCCGAGAAGATCGGAGCTCTGATGGCCGAGATTGACGTAGTTGGCTTCCACGGCGAAGGGTGGAATAGGCCGAAAGCCGACGATGGCTTTGTAGGCGTTATCGTCGATCTTGAAGTTGTAGTCGGTGGTGCCGAAGACGTTGTTTACCTGCGCTCTGACATAGCCTCCGCCGACGTAAAGGCCGGTATCGGCCGCTGTCGCGGGGTCCTGAGTTCCCCAGCGGCTCGACCAGTAATCCTGTGCGTGGGCGGCACCTGAGCCGGCGCCCAACGCACAGAGCAGCACTCCAAGGAATCGAATCGAATGTCGCATGTCCACAACTCCATGCCGGTCGTCAGCGACCGGCTTATGTGAGCTGTAGCGAGCGGCGTTCCCGAGGAGTCACTCCTTGCCTGTTGCGCCCGCGCTGCGTTCGCAGTGGCGCGCCTCGAGCTCTGCCGCTACGCGCTCGAGGCCGAGGCCGCGGCTCTTCAGGAGCAGGAGGAGGTGATAGAGCAGGTCGGCGGACTCGGCGACGAGCTTGTCGTCCGTCTCTGCCACTGCGGCGAGCGCGACCTCGAGGCCTTCCTCCCCAACCTTCTGCGCGATACGTTTCGGCCCCGCCGAGTACAACCGCGCTGTATAGCTTCCCTCCGGGCGTTCAGCAATACGTTGCGCGATAATGGATTCGAGGGCATGGAGAAAGGCGAGGCTGCCGGGTGGATCGTTGCCAAAACAGGTGGCTGTGCCGGTATGGCATGCCGGGCCTGCGGGCAGCGCGGTGACCAACAGTGTGTCTCGGTCGCAATCGGTGCGGACGCCGACCAGGCTCAGGGTGTGGCCGGAGGTCTCGCCTTTCTCCCACAGGCATTGGCGGCTGCGACTGAAGAAAACGACACGCTGGCGCGTCAACGTCTCGCGGAGCGCCTCGTGATTCATATAGCCCAACATGAGCACGGCACCGCTTCGCGCGTGCTGCACGACGGCTGGCAGGAGGCCGTCGGTTTTCTCGAAGTCGAGTGTGGCGATGTCCGCGAGGGCGAGCGGAACTCCGGATGGCGCTGTCTGGTTCACGGTCTAACCTCGATGCCTGCAGCACGCAGCGCCCGTTTGAGGTCAGGGATCGCGATGGCGCCCGTGTGAAAGACGCTGGCGGCGAGCGCGGCATCGACGCCGGCCTGGCGAAACACTGCCGTGAAGTGCTCCACCGAGCCCGCACCGCCGGACGCCACCAGCGGCACGTGGCAGATCGCGCGGACCGCGTGCAGCTGCTCGAGGTCATATCCATGGCGTACACCGTCGCTCTCCATGCAGTTGAGGACGATCTCACCCGCGCCGCGCTCCTGCACCTCCCGCACCCAGTCGAGCACGTCGCGGCCGGACTCGCGGGTGCGCTCAGGGTCGCCGGTGAACTGGTAGGCGCGGTACCCTTCGCGCGTGAGCTGGCTGTCGATGCCGACTACGACGCACTGCGAGCCGAAGCGGTTGCTCAGAGCCCCGATGAGGTTGGGATCGGCCAGAGCGGGTGAGTTGATCGACACCTTTTCCGCGCCCGCGTTGAGCACTTCCTCGGCATCGGCGACGGAGCGGATGCCGCCCGCTACACAAAACGGAATGTCCAGTACCCGCGCCACGCGATCCACCCAGCCGCGGTCCACGGAGCGCCGCTCCGGACTCGCCGTGATGTCATAGAAGACGAGTTCATCCGCGCCCTCGTCGCGGTAGCGCGCCGCCAGATCCATGATGTCGCCCACGACCCGGTGGTCGCGGAAGCGCACACCCTTTACGACCTGGCCGTCGCGGACGTCGAGGCAGGGAATGACGCGTTTGGCAAGAATGGTCGCAGCTCCTCGGGTCTGATGCGCTCTTCGAGCAGGGCCTTGCCGCTCACCGCCGCGGCGGCACCGATGCGGGCGAGCGCCTCGAGATCGGCGGCATTGCGCACGCCTCCGGAGGCTTGCCACGCGATGCGCGGAAAGCGGCCGACGGCAGCGCGATAGAGGTCAAGGTTGGGTCCGGTGAGCGCGCCGTCGCGCTCGATGTCGGTACAGAGTACGTGGCGCACGGCGGCCGCCGGATAGACTGCGAGTGCCTCCCAGAGAGAGGTGGCGGTTCCCGATCTCCAACCGCGAGTACGCACCTGCGGTTCCCCTTGTGGGTCGTGGCGAACGTCGAGCGCCAGGCAGATGCGATCCGCGCCGAAGCGGCTCGCCCACGCTATCACCTCGTCCGGCCGCTCCACCGCCGCGCTGCCGACGATCACTCGCTCGACCCCGCTCGAGATGAGGTCCTCGATGATCTCGGCCGACCTGACGCCGCCGCCCACCTGGAGTCTCAGTCCCCGTTGCGCCGCGAGATCGACGATCACTTCACGATTCGCCAACACGCCGTCGCGCGCTCCGTCCAGGTCTATCACGTGCACCCAGGACGCACCCAGCGCTCGGTATTTCTCCAGGAGCTCGCGCGGGGAGTACTGGTAGCGGGTCTCGGCGCCGAAATCGCCCTGGTAGAGGCGAACACAACGGCCGCCGCGCAAATCGATGGCTGGAATCAATAACATCGGCCGCTTGCTCTCCTTGACGCTCAACTCAGTCTGAGAAAGTTGCCGAGCAGCCGCGCCCCGGCGGCCGCCGAGCGCTCGGGATGAAACTGAGTGCCCCAGAAGTTGCCGCGCCTGACGATCGCGGAGACTGCTCCCCCGTAATGTACCTGGGCAACGGTCACCGCCGATGTCGGCACGGCGTAGCTGTGCACGAAATAGAAATACGCGCCGGGCTCGATCCCCTCGAGCAGCGGGTCCTGACGCCCGGCCGTCAGTTGATTCCATCCCATGTGCGGCACCGGTCGTCCTGGCGCCGCCTCGAGCCGCCGCACTGCGCCCGGGAGGACACCCAGGCATTCGGTAGACCCTTCCGCCGAGCGCTCGAAGAGAAGCTGCATGCCGAGGCAGATGCCGAGCACCGGCTGGCGCAGAGTCGGCAGCAACTCCGCCAGGCCGGCGCGGCGCAGCCTCTGCATCGCATCCGCCGCCGATCCCACGCCCGGCAACAGTACGCGCGGGGCGGCCGCGATCGCGGGCGCATCGCTGCTCACGACGGCCCGTGCACCCAGTCGCTCGAGCGCGAATTGCAGCGAGGCGAGGTTGGCGCCGCCGCTGTCGATGATCACGGCCTCAGTCACAACACTCCCTTCGTGCTCGGCAGCTCGCGGCTCTGCCGCCGCAGCGCCTGGCGCAGTGCACGACCAACGCCCTTGAAGCAGGCCTCGATCATGTGATGGCTGTTCTCTCCGCTGACGCTGACGTGCAGCGCGGCGCCGAGAGATTCCGCCAGCGAGCGAAAGAAATGCGACACCAGCTCCGTCGGCAGGCCGCCCACCACTTCGCGGTTGAAGTGGCCGGAAAACTGGGCGAACGCGCGCCCGGACAGGTCGATGGCGACCTGCACCTGCGCCTCGTCCATCGGCAGCAGGAAGCCATAGCGCGCAATGCCCACTTTCGAGCCCAGCGCCCGTCGCAGGGCTTCCCCGAGGGCGAGCGCGCAATCCTCTACGGTGTGGTGCTCGTCGATCTCGAGATCACCCTTGCAGGCGAGCTCGAGGGCGAAGCCGCCATGCTTGGCGAGTTGCTCCAACATGTGATCGAAGAATCCGATCCCGGTGGCGATGCGATTCGGAGCGGTGTCGTCGAGGTTCACGCGAACGTCAATCTCGGTTTCTCGTGTGCGCCGGCTCACCTCGGCGCGGCGGGCCGTGAGCGCCTTGACGACCGCGGGCCAGGTTTCATCTGGCGTTCCGTGCCGGCGTACCCGTACGCCACGCACTCCCAGGTTGGCGGCGAACTCAAGGTCCGTATCGCGATCGCCCACCACCGCGCTGGCGGCGAGATCGATGCCGCTCGCGGCAATGTATTCCGCCACCAGGCCGGTGTTGGGCTTGCGGCAGCCGCAACCCTCACTCTTTCGGTGCGGACAGACGAAGATCGCATCGAACTCGATCCCCTGCGAGCGCAGTGCCTCGAGAATGAACTGTTGCGGCTGCTCGAACGCCGCCTGCGGAAACGAGTCGGTTCCCAGCCCATCCTGGTTGGTGACCATCGCCAGGCGATAGCCGTGGTGCGCGAGCTCCGCCAGGGCGGCGAAAACGCCTGGCATGAAGCGAACTTTCTCCAGCGAATCGACCTGCTCGTCCGGCGGCTCCTCCACCAGAGTGCCGTCGCGATCGATGAAGAGCGTGGCCGCGGGGCGGGTCATGACCAGGCCTCGAGCAATCGCCCGTTCTGCTCCGGCGTTCCGACCGTGATGCGTAGCGCCCGGCCGAGTCCCGGGTAGCCGCGCGCATCGCGAACCAGCAGGCGCGCCTCGCGGGCGCGCGCCAAGGCGGCGCCGGCGTCGGCGAATTCCGCGAGCACGAAGTTGGCGGCGCTCGGCCAGACTCTAGTAATGCCTGTCAGCCGAGGCAGCGCCCGCAGCAGCCGGTCGCGTTCCGCCAGCAACGACCCCAGGCGGGCACGCGACCCGGCGCGGACCTCAGGTGTCAGGCGATCGAGAACGGCCTCCAGGGTGAGCTGTGGGATGGCGTAGGGCGGAATGATCTTGCGCAGCAGTGTGATGATCTCCGGGTCCGCGATGAGCACGCCGCAGCGCGCGCCCGCCAGACCATGCGCTTTGGACAGGGTGCGCAGGATCGCGACATTGGGGAGCTCCGCCACGAGCCGCGCGAGGCTCGGCCGCGCGGCGAACTCGACGTAGGCCTCGTCGATGACCACCAGCGCGCGCCCGGCCAGACGTCGCGCGATCCGCAGAATCGCGGCCTCATCGAGCAGATTCCCGGTCGGATTGTTGGGCGAGCAGAGAAAGACGAGCTTGACGGCCGTGGTGCAACGGGCAAGCAGAGTCGGCTCATCGAGCGCGAAGCCGTCTGCTGCGATGAGCGGCACCTGCAGGACATCCGCGCCCTGGATCCGCGCGCTGACCGAGTACATCCCGAAGGTGGGCGGGCACACGATCACCGCATCGCAACCCGCGCGGCAGAAGGCGCGTGTCAGAAGATCGATCGCCTCGTCGCTCCCGCGACCCACGAGGACTGAGGCGGGGGCGACCGCATAGAGCTGCGCGAGCGACTCCACCAGCGCCCGCGGTTGCGGCTCCGGGTAGCGGTTGAGTCCGGCGCGCGAATCGTCGTCCGCGGGGCGCCAGGGCAGCTCGTTGGCGTGCAACCGCTCGAGGCTCGGCTCCCAGGAGGCATGCTCGTAGGGCTTGAGCGCCACGATGTCAGCTCGCGCGAGCTCCTGAACCCAGCTCACAGTGCGCTCCCAGCCAGCGGTGCGGTGGCGCTCTCCGAGGCGAGAGCCGAGAGCCGGCGTGTCACGGCGCCGGCGTGCGCATCGAGCCCCTCGAGTCGCGCCAGGGCGACGGCGACCGGGCCCAGAGAGCGCAGGCCCTCGGGCGACAGCTCCTGCACGGTGATCCGTTTGACGAAGTCGAGTACCGAGAGCCCACTGTAGGCGCGCGCATAGCCGTAGGTCGGCAACACGTGGTTGGTGCCCGAGCAGTAATCGCCCATCGGCTCTGGTGACCAGTTGCCGAGGAATACCGAGCCGGCGCTGACCACCTGCTCGAGCCAGCGACGCGGCGCGCGCACCTCGAGGATCAGGTGCTCCGGGGCGTACTCGTTGGCTACCTCGAGTGCGGTCTCTAGATCCCTGACGACGATGCAGCGGCTGCTCGCGAGCGACTGCTCCAGGATCGCCCGGCGCGAGAGGGCGAGAGTCTGGCTGGCAATTTCAGTGGCGACCGCTTCGGCGAGCGCGCGGCTCGGTGTCAGCAGAATGGCTTGTGCCTGGGTGTCGTGCTCGGCCTGGGCGAGGAGGTCTGCGGCGACGAACTCGGCACGCGCACTGTCGTCCGCGATCACGAGCACTTCCGAGGGACCCGCGGGCATATCGCAGGCCGCGCCCGCAGGATCGGCCGCCACCGCCTGTTTGGCGGCGGTCACCCAGGCGTTGCCCGGTCCGAAGATCTTGTCGACTTTGGGTAGGGTCCCGGTGCCGTACGCCATCGCGGCGATGGCCTGTGCGCCGCCGACCTTGTACACCGAATCGATGCCGCAGAGTCTGGCGGCGACGAGCACCGCGGGACTGGCCCGGCCATCGCGGCGGGGTGGCGTGCACAGCACCCGCCGCGGGCAGCCGGCAATGCGTGCCGGTACCGCCAACATGATCACGGCGGAGGGCAGGGGCGCCGAGCCGGCAGGCACGTAGAGACCGACAGCAGAGATCGGCCGGATGATGCGTTCACAGCGAACGCCCGGCATGGTCTCCAGCGTCAGCGCCTCGGGCAGCTGAGCACGATGGAACCGCTCAACGTTGTCCATCGCGCGCTCAAGGGCGGAGTGCTGCTCCGATGTCAACGCTTGCTCCGCCTGCGAGAATTCCTCCGGGCTCGCCGCGAATGTCCGCAGCTCCGCGCCGTCGAGCCGTCGGCCGTAGGCGCGTATCGCCTCGTCACCGCCCGCGCGGACGTTGGCGATGATTTCGCGCGCAAGCTTCTCGATGTCGTCGCGCGCCGCTTGGGTAGGGCGCGCGAGTGCCGCGCGGCGCTCACTCTCCGAGAGCATTTGCCAGTCGAGGATGCGCATGGCTCAGGCCAGCATCTTTTCGACGGGCAACACGAGCAGCGCGCTGGCGCCGGCCTTCTTCAGGCTCTCCAGCGTTTCCCAGAAGACGTTCTCGCGGCAGACGGCGTGCACGGCCACTCGGTCGGGAAAGCCCTCGAGCGGAATGATGGTCGGTGACTCGCTGCCGGGCAGGAGCTTGCGGATCTCGGCCAGCGCGGCGCGCGGCGCGTGGAGCATGATGTACTTGCTCTCGCGGACCTGCTGCACGCCGTCGATGCGCATGAGCAGCCGCTGCACCCATTCGTCCTTGTCGGGCGGCAGATCGACGGGCGTGCGGATGAGCACAGCGTGGCTCTCTAGCACGGTCTCGACTTCGCGCAGATGGTTGGCTTCCAGCGTGGAGCCGGTCGACACGAGATCACAAATGAGATCGGCCCTGCCCAGGCGAGGCGCGATCTCCACCGCACCGGATAGCGTGACGATGTCCGCGACGATGTCGCGTTCGCGCAGGTACTTCTCAAGTAGGTAGGGGTAGGTCGTCGCGATGCGCTTGCCTCGCAGCGTGCGCGCGCCTTCGAACGACGTGCCTTGCGGCACGGCGAGCGCGAGACGGCAGCGGCCGAAATCGAGCGTGCGCACTTGCTCGAAGCGCGCCGGATGGCCGCGCGCGGCGAGCTCCAGGCGCTTCTCCTCCAGCACGTTCAGACCGACCAACCCGAGATCACAGACATCCTCCTGCACGAGGTCGGCGATGTCGTCGTCGCGCATGAACAGCACATCGAGCGGCATGTTCTCGCCGTAGGCCATGAGCTGATCCTTGCCGCGCGAGATCTTCAGGCCGCAGCGCACCAGCAGATCGAGAGAAGGGTCGGTCAGCCGGCCCGACTTCTGGATCGCGAGCTTCAGGCGCTGCTCATCCATGGCGGGGCGCCTCCTGCGGACGCGACTTCTCCAGCCTGGAGGCGGCCAGCGCATAACCGCCGTTGCCGGCGGCAAGGAAGCGCGCAACACGTCCGATGGTCGTGACGCTGACGCCGGTCAGGCGGTGGATCTCACGGTAGGGCAGGCCCCGGCCGAGATAGTCCACCACGGACCAGCGATCCGCCATCGCCTGCAGCTCAGCCGGTGTGCAAAGGTCACGCAGGAATGCACGTACCTCCTCGGCGCCGCGGAGGCTGGCGATGGCGGCAGACAGGTTGCGCTCGGCGAGCGCTTCCTGGCGGGGGGTGAGGCTGCGATGGGCTTTCATGGCGTACTGATGTAATAGTGTGCTATTACATTAGCATAAGCGCAGGGCGAGGGGCCAGCTTGCGCGCCATGAGTCACATTTTTCCATTGATTTGGTCTGCGTGACGTTGGGGCTGTAGTCCGAAGGCGCGAAATGTGAATCCGATCGCGGGGATGGCCGCCCAAAGACCGGCCGGTGGCCGGTCGGGGGTCACTTGACGCGTTGCGCACCCGCACCCTAAACTCCCCGCACTCATCGAGACCGGCTGAGGGATTAGGCCCTTAGACGCCGGGGCAACCGACAGGACCAACCATCCTGGAAAGGTGCCAACTCCTGCGATCGCAGCCGCGCCGCGCTTTGGCGCCCGCAGCCCGATCGACAGATGAGCGAGTTAGCGTAGCCTTGCCACGCCTTCACGGGCGCGACCGGGATGGACGCGACGAACCCGCCAGGTTCTCTGGTGGGCGCTCCGCAGGAGGGCTCTGGTGAGACCGAGCCAGAGGAATGCGGAGCTTTTTTCATGAATGAGCCGGTCTTGATCGCCCCCGAGGGCCGCCTCCACGAGGAGGTCGGGTCCATCGGGAAACGGGTTCGGGCGCCCGTGCTGCCGTCCGCCGAGCCGACGGTACGCGAGGGCGTGCTCGAAATCCCCGGCGAGCTGGCGCTCCATCACGGAGGCCGGTTGACCGGCGCGCGACTCGGCTGGCGCCTGGTGGGGCCCGCCACGGCCCCGGTCGTATGCGTGATGGGCGGGATTTCCGCGAGCCGGTACGTGTGTCTCGGCGATCGCGAGCGGAGTGGCTGGTGGTCGGAAATCGCTGGCCCGGCCCGACCGCTCGACACCCATCGCTACCGCATTCTGAGCTTCGACTACCTGGGCGGCAGCGGCGAGACGACCGGCCCGCGTGCCGCGGAGTCGTTCCCCAGCATCTCGAGCTATGACCAGGCCGAGCTGCTGCTGCGCCTCCTCAATCATCTTGGCATCGTGGCGCTACGCGCCATCGCCGGCGGCTCCTACGGGGGCATGGTGGCGCTGGCCTTTGGCGAACGCTACCCGGAGCGGGCAGGGCGGCTCATCGTCCTTTGCGCGGCGGACCGGCCTCATCCGCTCGCCACCGCGTGGCGCAGCGTGCAACGGGAGATCGTGCGGTTGACGCTCGAGAGCGGCCGCGGCGCTGACGGACTCAAGCTGGCACGCGCGCTCGCGATGTCGACTTACCGCAGCAGCGAGGAGCTCGCGGCCCGGTTCAGCGAGCTGCCCGCGCTCGAGTCCGACCGGTTCGTCTTTCCCATCGAGCGTTATCTCCTCGCCCGCGGCCGCGATTACGCGGCGCGCCATCGGCCGGAGTCTTTTCTCTGTCTGTCGGAATCCATTGACCTGCATCGGGTCGATGCGAACCGCATCTTTGTCCCGACAATCGCGATCGGCGTCCGCGAGGACCAGCTCGTCCCGGTTGCGGACGTCCGCGGCATGGTGGCGCGCCTCGGCGCCGGCCGCTTCCACGAGATCTCCTCGATTTACGGGCATGACGCCTTCCTGAAGGAATCACAGCAGCTCCGCGGCATATTCGCCGCGGCGTTGGAGAGCAACTGAGCCATGAGCAAACTGACACGACGCCACGCCGCCCAGCAGGTCACCCACACGGTGCGGGCGGGCCTCGAATGTGACGATGCCACCGGTGCGGTGGTGCCGCCGATCCATCTGACTTCGACCTTCGCCTTCCGGGGGTTCGGCGACAAGCGCCGCTATGACTACACGCGCTCCGGTAATCCCACGCGCGACCTGCTGGGCGAGGCGATCGCCGAGCTCGAGCTGGGTGTCGGCGCCGTCGTGACGGCGACGGGCATGGCGGCGGTCACGCTCGTCGGCTACCTCATTCCGGCGGGGGCGCGCATCGTGGCTCCCCACGACTGCTACGGCGGCACGTACCGGCTGTTCGATGCCTGGCGGCGCCGGGGCGAGCGGCAGGTGGAGTTCGTCGACTTCGGCGACCTCGCTGCCGTCAAGGCCGCTCTTGCCAAGCCGGCGGCGCTGCTCTGGATCGAGACCCCGAGCAATCCGTTGCTGCGCATTACCGACATCGAGCATTTCGCGGCGCTCGGGCACGCGGCCGGCGCGCTGGTCGTGGTCGACAACACGTTCCTGTCGCCCGCTTGGCAGCAGCCGCTCACGCTGGGCGCTGATCTGGTCGTCCATTCGACCACGAAGTACCTGAACGGCCACAGCGACGTGGTGGGCGGCGCCGTGGTGGCCCGAACCAAGGAGCAGCATGAGCAGCTCGTTTGGTGGGCCAACTGTCTGGGGATCACGGGCGCTCCGTTCGACAGCTACCTCACGCTGAGGGGACTGCGCACGCTGCACGCGCGTCTCGAGCATCACGGCCGCAATGCCACCGGACTCGCGGAATGGCTGGTCAAGCAACCCGGTGTCAGGCACGTCTATTATCCGGGTCTTGCAACCCACCCCGACCATGAGCTCGCCCGCCGCCAACAGCGGGGCTACGGCGCCATCATCACGCTGGAGCTCGAGGGCGGCCACGACGCCGTCAGGGCCTTCTGCTCCGAGCTGATCTGCTTCTCGCTGGCGGAGTCCCTCGGCGGCGTCGAGAGTCTGATCGCCCATCCGGCAACCATGACCCATGCCGCGATGGATCCGGCCGCGCGCCTGAAGGCAGGATTGGTGGACGGCCTCATCCGTCTCTCCATCGGCATCGAGGCCCTGGAAGATCTCCGCGCCGATCTGGCCGCGGGCCTGGAGCGCGCCGCGTTGGCCCGTCCGCACCGGGTGGAGGCGCTCGCTGCCGCCTGCTGAGCGCGGGGGGGGAGTCAGGCCGCGGCTTCGTGTCGAATTCTGCTCAGCACCGCGTCCGCGACCTGGCCGGTGGTGAGCGCGCGATCGCGACTGGTTGCGACGTCCGGCGTCCGGGCGCCGTTCTCGATGGCTTCCGACACGGCCCGCTCCAGCGTCGACGCCTCCGCCTCGAGCCTGAGCGAGTGTCTGAGGAGGAGGGCGACGCTCAGGATCGCTCCGCAGGGGTTGGCGATTCCCTGACCCGCGATATCCGGCGCCGAGCCATGGATCGGCTCGTAGATCCCGCGGCTGCCTTCACCCAGTGAGGCCGAGGGCAGGAGTCCAAGCGAGCCCGCCAACATCGACGCCTCGTCGGTGAGAATGTCGCCGAACATGTTCTCGGTCACCAGCACATCGAAATCGCGCGGCCGCTTGATGAGGTGCATCGCCGCCGAGTCGACCAGCATGTGTTCGAGCGAGACATCCTGAAACTCCGCCTTCATCACCCGCAGGGTCACCTCGCGCCATAGCCGCGAGGTCTCGAGGACGTTCGACTTGTCGATCGAGACCAACCGGCGCCGCCGCTGCCGCGCCAGCCGCGCCGCCACCCTCACGATACGCTCTATTTCCTCCACCGTGTAAGTGCAGACATCCGTGGCAGACAGCGCGTCCCGGCGCTTTTCGCCGAAGTAAATTCCGCCGATCAGCTCGCGCACGAACACGAGATCCACGCCCTCGACGATCTCCGGCTTCAGAGGGGAAGAGGACACCAGGGCAGGGTGCACCGTCACCGGTCGCAGATTGGCGTAAACCCCGAGCGCCTTGCGCAGCCCCAGGAGTCCTTGCTCCGGCCGTACTTTCGCATCCGGCGCCGACCACTTGGGGCCGCCGATCGCACCGAGCAACACCGCATCCGCCTCGAGGCACACTTGCAGCGTGCTCTCGGGCAACGGATTGCCGCAAAGGTCGATGGCGGCGCCGCCGAATGGGAGCTCGATGAGCTCGAACTGATGGCCGTAGGCGTCCGCGACGGCGCGCAGACACCGCAGTGCCTGCGTCATGACCTCCGGCCCGATCCCATCACCGGCCAGTACGGCAATCTTGGCCTTCAACCGAGTGACCTCGTCTCGTAGGCCCGGATCTCCTGCTCGCGGGCGAGCAGAAACCCGAGCTCATCGACCCCGTTCGTCAGGCAGTAGCGTGCAAACGGCTCCAGCGGGAAGCGAACCGCCTGTCCCGTGGGCAGCGAGAGCGTCGTGTTCTCGAGATCAATGGTGATATCGGCGCCCGGATGCTCCATCAGCCAGCCGTGGGTGGCCTGATCGACGATGACCGGCAGCAAGCCGTTCTTCAAAGCGTTGCCGCGGAAGATGTCGGCGATTTCCGTGCTCACCACCGCGCCAAAGCCATAGTCCATGAGCGCCCAGGGCGCATGCTCGCGCGAGGAGCCGCAACCGAAGTTGTTGCCGGCGACCAGGATCGTGCAGCCCTGGGCTTCCGGCCGGTTCAGTATGAAATCCGCCTTGGGCGCGCCATCGCCGCTGTAGCGCCAGTCGGCGAAGAGGTGAGCGCCCAGGCCCGAGCGGGTCGTCGTGGTGAGGAACCGTGCCGGGATGATCTGGTCGGTATCGACGTTGCTCGCCGGAAGCACGACGGTGCGCGCGCGAAGAGTCTTGATCGGATCCATCGGTGTCAGCTCCTACAGCAACTCGCGGGGGTCGGTGACTCGTCCGCGTACCGCGGAGGCCGCGGCCGTCAGCGGGCTCGCGAGCAGCGTGCGCGCGCCGACACCCTGTCGCCCTTCGAAGTTGCGGTTGCTGGTGCTGACGGCGTAATGCCCCTTCGGCACCAGGTCCCCGTTCATCCCGAGGCACATCGAGCAGCCGGATTCGCGCCACTCGGCGCCCGCCTCGAGAAAGACCTTGTCCAGGCCCTCGGCCTCCGCTTCGCGCTTGATCTCCTGCGAGCCTGGCACGACCAGCATCTGCACTCCCGCAGCCACTTTGCGTCCGCGCAGGACTGAGGCCGCCGCGCGCAGATCGGTGAGACGACCGTTGGTACAGCTACCGACGAAGACCACGTTGACCGGCTGCTCGGCGACGGCGCGGCCGGGCTCGAGCCCCATGTAGGCAAGAGATTTGGCGAACACCGCATCGCCTGGACGCTGCGGAATCGACCCCGAGATGGGAATGACCATGCCGGGGTTGGTGCCGTAGGTGATCATCGGCTCGAGGACCGACGCATCGATGTCGATTTCCTTGTCGAAGCGCGCGCCGGCATCGCCTGGAAGCTGCCGCCACTGCTCGACGGCCTTCTCCCAAGCCGCGCCCTGAGGCGCGCGCGGACGGCCCGCGAGGTAAGCGTAAGTCGTTTCGTCCGGCGCGATCATTCCGGCGCGTGCGCCGGCCTCGATCGACATGTTGCAGACCGTCATGCGCTCGTCCATGTCGAGGGCGCGTATGGTGGCGCCGCGATACTCGATGACATGTCCGGTGCCGCCCGCGACTCCGATCTTGCCGATGATGGCGAGAATCAGATCCTTCGCGGTCACACCAGCCGCCAGCTTGCCGCTGACGTTGATGGCCAGAGTGCGGGGCTTTCTCTGCAGCAGACATTCGGTAGCGAATACGTGGCCTACCTCGGTGGTGCCGATGCCGAACGCCAGCGCGCCGAGAGCTCCGTGCGTGCTCGTGTGGCTGTCGCCGCAGACCACGGTTTTACCGGGCTGGGTGAGGCCGAGCTCCGGCCCGATGATGTGCACGATGCCGCGGCGGGCGTGCCGCAGCCCCAGAAGCTCCACCCCGAAGGCGGCGCAGTTGACCTCCAGCTCGCGCACCTGCCGCGCGGCGGCCTCGACGGCGATCGGCGCGCCGCCGAAGACCTGCTCCGTGCGGGTCGGGGTGGAGTGGTCCATGGTGGCAAAAGTCAGCTCCGGCCGGCGCACGCCGAGTCCTCGCTCGCGCAGTACCGTGAAGGCCTGTGGCGAAGTCACCTCGTGAATCAGATGCAGGTCGATATAGAGGACCGCCGGTGTATCGGCCGTTTCCGCCATCACCTCGTGACGGCGCCACACTTTCTCGAACAGCGTTTGCGGGGAGGAAGCCATCGGCAGACCTCCCCTAGACCGTCGCCTGGGCCGCGTGCACCGTGCCGCCGCGTTCCTCGCGCGCACGGTTACCGGCTTGCGCGAGCTCGACGCGGTTGATGACCTCGAGGAACGCGCGCGTGCTCGATTCAACGATGTTGGTGCTCACGCTCGAGCCGCGGTAGCTGCGTTGGTTGTGCTCCACGTAAACCACCGCCTCGCCCTGCGCATCCTCGCCCTCGGTGACGGCGCGGATCTCGAATTTTCGTAACATCACGCCGATGCCGGTTGCGGCCTCGATCGCCTTGAAGGCCGCATCGACCGGACCGTCGCCGGATGCTTTGCGCTCCACCGTGCGGCCGTCCACATGCTGCAGCTGCACCATTGCGGTCGCGGGTGCGTTGCTCGCAGCCATGGTGTCGAGGCTGGTGAGGCTCCAGGGTCCCGCCGCCATGCCTTCGGCGCGCAGTACCAGCGCCTCGATGTCGCCGTCGAACAGCTCCTTCTTTTTGTCGGCAAGCGCCTTGAACTCCTCGAAGACCCGGTTGAGCTCAGCCTCATCGAGCTCGAATCCGAGCGCCTTGACGCGGTCGCGGAAGGCGTGGCGGCCGCTGTGCTTGCCGAGCACGAGGTGACTGCGTGCGAGGCCCACGTCCTCGGGACGGAGGATCTCGTAAGTCGAGTGATGGCGCAGTACGCCGTGCTGGTGGATTCCGGCCTCGTGCGCGAACGCGTTCTCGCCGACGACAGCCTTGTTGCGCGGGACCGTCATGCCGGTGATGCTCGAGACCAGCCGCGACGTCGGATAGAGGCGGTTGGTCTGGACACCGGTCGTGACGTTGAAGAACGCTGCACGTGTTTTCAACGCCATGACGACTTCCTCGAGCGAGCAGTTGCCCGCACGCTCGCCAATGCCGTTGATGGTGCACTCCACCTGCCGCGCGCCCGCCACCACCGCGGTCAGGCTGTTGGCGACCGCCATCCCGAGATCGTCGTGGCAGTGGACGGAAAGCCGAACACGGTCGATCCCGCGTACATTCTTGCGCAGGTAACGAAAGAGCTCCGCGAACTCATCCGGCACCGTATAGCCGACCGTATCGGGGATGTTCACCGTGCTCGCGCCGGCCTCGATGGCCGCCTCGACCACCTGGGCCAGGAACTCGAGCTCGGTGCGCGAGGCGTCCTCGGGGGAGAACTCCACATCCTCGCAGAGCTCCCTGGCGAGCTTCACGCCGTCGATGGCCGTGCGCAGGATCTCCTCCTGCGCCATGTTGAGCTTGTACTGGCGGTGGATGGCGCTGGTCGCGAGGAACACGTGGACGCGCCGCCGCGGTGCATCCGCGAGCGCGCGGGCCGCGAGCTCGATGTCCTCCCGGTTGCAGCGCGCCAGACCCGCGATGATGGGCCCCTGGATCTCACGGCCGACCGCCTGCACGCTCTCCCAGTCTCCCTTGGAGGCGGCGGGAAATCCCGCCTCGATGACATCGACCCCCAGCTCCGCCAGCGCGCGTGCCACCCGCAGCTTCTCCGGGCGCGTCATGCTGCAACCCGGGGCTTGCTCCCCGTCGCGTAAGGTGGTGTCGAAGATGAGTACTTGGTCGGGATGAGAAGCCATAAGAGCAGTCTCCGGTGTGACGCCTCGGTCTCAGGCGCGCTTGTCGTTGAGCCAGGGCATGCGGGCGCGCAATGCCGCGCCGACTTTCTCGATCTGGTGCTCGATGTCGCTGTCGAGGAGCTTCTGGTAGCCCTTGCGCCCGCTGGCGTTCTCCTCGATCCACTGGCGGGCGAACTTGCCCGTCTGCACTTCCTTCAGCACCTTGCGCATCTCGTTCTTCACCCGCTCGTTGACGATGCGCGGACCGCGGGTGAGGTCGCCGTACTTGGCCGTCTCGCTGATGAACTGGTGCATCTTGCGCAGGCCGCCCTCGTGCAGCAGGTCGACGATGAGCTTCAGCTCGTGCAGGCACTCGTAGTAGGCCACCTCGGGCTGATAGCCGGCCTCGACCAGGGTCTCGAAGCCTTTGACGACGAGCTCGGTGGCCCCGCCGCAGAGCACCGCCTGCTCGCCGAAAAGGTCGGTCTCGGTCTCCTCGGCGAAAGTCGTCTCGAGGACCCCGCCGCGCGTACCGCCGATGCCGTGCGCATACGCGAGGGCCTTCGCGTGACCCTTGCGCGTAGCATCCTGGAAGACCGCAATGAGGCAGGGCACGCCGCGCCCCTGTTGGTATTGTCGGCGCACGAGATCGCCAGGCCCCTTGGGGGCGATCAGCACCACGTCCAGGTCCTTGCGGGGCTTGATCTGCTTGAAGTGGATGTTGAATCCGTGCGCGAAGAGCAGCGTCGCGCCGGACTGCAAGACTTTCGCGATGCTCTCGTACAGGGACTTCTGGGCGAGGTCGGGCACCAGCATCGCCACGAGGTCGGCGTCGCGTGCCGCGGCGACAGGCTCCGCGACTTCCAGGCCGTCCTTCTTCGCCTTCTTCCAGCTTGGTCCGCCCTTACGCACGCCGACGACGACATCGAAGCCGCTGTCTTTCAGGTTGAGCGCATGCGCGCGGCCCTGGCTGCCGTAGCCGAGCACCGCGATACGCGCACCGCGCAGCGCCTTCTTATCGACGTCTTTCTGTGAGTAAAGCCTCATCATCATTCTCCCGACAGTTTGGCCAAATCCAAAAGAAAACCCCGCAGCGGCGGTTGCCGGTGCGGGGTTTGGTTTTTTCTCGTTTTGCCTGAGTGGTCCTCAGGTATGCGCGAGTTCCCCGCACCGGCTGCTCGCAAGGAGCAGCAGTCCAAGGGGCAGTAGCAGCAGAGGAAGCAGCACGCCGCGCGGCGATGCAATCGCTGCGCAGCTCACGTCAATCTCTGCTTCGAGTGCCACGACTGGGTGCCTGGGGTTAAAGGGTTGAATGCCAAGAAGGGCGAATGATGGCCTGATGTCAGCACATCCGCGGCAACTTTGTCAACGTGATGGCGGGTCCGCTATGCTCGTCCCGTGTCCCAAGAGATGTCGCTGAGCGCCGATCCGGCCGAGAGCCGGCCCCTCTGGGTGGTGACGGAAGGGGAGCTGCAGAGCTGGCTTGCCAGCCAACTCACGCCAGTTGCCGCGTGGGTGCGTGCCCATGGTTTCCGGGCGGAGCGGCACCGGGTCCTCAGCCTGCCCTCCGCGGAAGGCGGTATCGGTGGGGCGGTGGCTGGCCTAGGGGCGCTGGCGTCCGCAACCGACCTCACTCACTGGCATGCCGCCGGGTTGCCGGACAGGCTCCCCTCGCAGTCATGGCATCTCGCCACGTCGCTGCCGCCATCAGCCGCAACTCGCTTCCTGGTCGGATGGCTCATGGGTGGCTACCGGATGAGCCGTTACCGGCTCGAGGGGCCGGAGTCGCTGCAAGCCGTGCTGGTGCCGCCGACCGGCGCCGACCTCCAGTATGCGGCCGCCGCCGCGCGGGCCACTGCGCTGGCGCGTGATCTGATCAACACTCCCGCCAATGACCTCGGACCCGAAGAGCTGGCCGAGGCCGCCATGGATCTCGCGACCGGCCACGGCGCACGCTGTCAGGTGCTGGCGGGCGGGGAGCTCGCCGGCTATCCGATGTTGCGCGCGGTCGGTGCGGCGAGCGTACGCGCGCCGCGGCTGATCGACCTGCGCTGGGGCGAGCGCGATGCGCCGCGCGTGACCCTGGTCGGCAAGGGTGTCTGTTTCGATTCCGGCGGTCTCGACCTCAAGCCGTCGGCCGGCATGCTGCTGATGAAAAAGGACATGGGGGGCGCCGCCTGCGCGCTCGGCCTGGCCGACCTCATCATGCGGCTCGAGGTTCCGGTGCAGCTCCGGGTCCTCATTCCCGCCGTTGAGAACAGTGTCGGCGGCGCCGCGTACCGGCCCGGCGATGTGTTGCGTTCGCGCAAGGGACTGACGGTGGAGATCGGCAATACGGATGCCGAGGGACGCCTCGTGCTGGCCGATGCGCTCGCCGAAGCCGACGGCGAGCGGCCGGACCTGCTGATCGATCTCGCAACGCTGACCGGCGCTGCCCGCACGGCACTCGGCCCCGAGCTCCCAGCCGCCTACTCGCCGAACGAAGAGCTGCTCGGCGCGCTGCGCCGTCGGGGTGAGGAAGAGAGCGATCCGGTGTGGCCGTTACCTTTGTGGCCCGGATACGACGACGAGCTCGTCAGCAAGATCGCGGACCTCGGTAATGTTGCCGCGTCGCCGTTCGCGGGCTCCATCATCGCGGCGCTCTTTCTGAAGCGTTTCGTCACCGCGACCCCCAATTGGTTACATATTGACCTGTACGCATGGAACGGCAAGGAGCGGCCCGGCCGGCCGGTAGGCGCCGAGGCTCAGTGTGTGCGCAGCCTCTTTCAGCTGATACGGTCCCGTTACCAGTGCTAAGCTAGAAAGCTCACACGCTTTCCAAGGCTGACGAGGGAAGATGGCGAAATCCCGCGGTGTTGATCCGCGCGCGCATTCTCGGCTGGTGGTCGACGGCATCAAGCAGGCGCCGTCCCGCTCCATGCTGCGCGCCGTCGGCTTCAAGGACGAGGATTTCGCCAAGCCGCAGATCGGCATCGCCTCCACTTGGGCCAACGTGACACCCTGCAACATGCACATCGGCGAGCTGGCCGGTGAAGCGGTCGCTGGTGCCGATGCGGCGGGCGGCAAGGCCGTCCTCTTCAATACCATCACCGTTTCCGACGGTATCGCCATGGGCTCCCCGGGAATGCGGTACTCGCTGGTCTCGCGGGAGGTGATCGCGGATTCGATCGAGACGGTGGTCGGGGCCGAGGGATTCGACGGCTTCGTCGCCATCGGCGGCTGCGACAAGAATATGCCGGGATGCGCCATGGCGATGGCGCGCCTGAACCGTCCCTCGGTCTTCGTCTATGGGGGCACGATCCGCCCCGGGGCCGCCCGGCGCGACATCGTCGCCGTGTTCGAGGCGGTCGGTGCCCGCGCCGCGGGCAGGATCAACGACGAGCAGCTCGCGGAAGTCGAGCGCACGGCCATTCCGGGACCGGGAAGCTGTGGGGGCATGTACACCGCCAACACCATGGCCTCGGCCATCGAGGCGCTCGGCCTCTCGCTCCCCGGCAGCTCCGCCCAGGAGGCGGTGAGCGGCGAAAAGCGCGCTGACTGCCGGCGCGCGGGGGAGGCCGTGGTCGCGCTGGTGAGGCAGGGCATCCGGCCGCGTGACATCCTGACTCGCAAGGCGTTCCAGAATGCGATCACTGTGGCCATCGCGCTCGGGGGATCGACCAACGCCGTGCTGCATCTGCTGGCGATTGCGCATGATGCGGGCGTGAAACTTCACCTGGATGACTTCACTCGAATAGGCAGGAGAGTGCCGGTGCTCGCGGACCTCAAGCCGAGCGGCCGCTACCTGATGTCCGAGCTCATCGCCATCGGGGGCATCCAACCGCTCATGAAAATGCTGCTCGACGGTGGGCTGCTGCAGGGCGATTGCCTCACCGTCACGGGCCGGACGTTGGCGGAAAACCTCGCCGAAACAGGTATGTATATTGCTGGACAAGACCTCGTGCGGCCGCTGTCGCAGCCGCTCAGGAAGGACAGCCACCTCGTCGTTCTGTACGGGAACGTAGCTCCCGAGGGAGCGGTGGCCAAGATCTCGGGCAAAGAAGGCGAGACCTTCAGCGGGACTGCCCGGGTCTTCGACGGCGAGGAGCAGGCGACCAAGGCGATTCTTTCCGGGCGCGTGCGGGCGGGCGATGTGGTCGTCATTCGCAATGAGGGTCCGGTCGGTGGTCCGGGCATGCGCGAGATGCTGAGTCCGACGGGCGCCATCGTCGGCCGCGGTCTGGCGGACAAGGTCGCTTTGATCACCGATGGACGCTTTTCCGGAGGCAGTCACGGCTTCGTGGTGGGACATATTGCGCCGGAGGCGGCCGTGGGCGGCCCCATCGGACTGCTGCGCAACGGCGACCCGATCACGATCGATGCCGCGCGGCGGCAGATCCAGGCCGGGCTTTCCGCTGCAGAGCTGCGGCGGCGGCGGGCGGCGTGGAAGCCCCGCAAGCCTTTTGCCACCACCGGCGTGCTGGCCAAGTACGCACGCCTGGTCGGCAGCGCTTCGATGGGCGCGGTGACCGGTGCGGGCTCTGCGGTGAGCCGGACGAAGGGACGCTAGACAAATCCCGTTCAGGTATCGAAGCGTCATGCAGTTGTCACGTCGCAAAGCAGCGGTTAGAGTTCGCCATCGCATCCACCGATGCAGGCGACGCGTACCTCTGGCTTGGTGCCCTCGAGGTGGCGCGACACTGAATCACTCAGGGGGATTGAGCCATGCGCGCGGCTGCCCGGGGAAGGCCGCTCACGCGTATCTCTGGTATGCACGAGCCGGTGGACCGCACCGCCGGCGAGGTCCGGTCCGGATTGGACCGCTTGCGGGCAGATAGAAAGACGGTTACTTTGCACCGCTTACGTTTCAATTCGGCAATTGCGCACTTGCAACAGCGACGCCTCACCAGCAACTCATGAGCGCTTACGTACAAGACACCCAGATCTTCACACGCCGCACGATCGTCCTTTTCGCCATCATTGCCATTCACGTATTCATTGCGTGGGTGCTGGCGACGGGACTGGCCACTCGCGCCATTCAGCTCGTTGCGCCCCCCATCCAGACATCGGTCGTGCAGCAGCAGAAGCAGCAGCTGAAGCCGCCGCCGCCGCCGCCGCCGCAATTGCAGCAGCAGCAGGTGCAGGTGCCGCCGCCGGTCGTCAACATTCAGGTCCCGAATGCGGAGCAGACTCACGCCATCACCGTGGTGAAGAGAGTCGTCCGCGCGGCGCCGGCGCCGGTCTCCGTGCCGGGGACACCGCTGGAGCCGCTGCAGAATGATTTCCCGTCGACCGACCAGTACTATCCGGACGCGTCCCGCCGCCTCGGCGAGCAGGGTACCGCGCTCGTGAAGCTCTGCATCGGCGCCGGTGGTAAGGTCATCGGCGATCCGGCGGTTCAAAGGAGCTCCGGCAGCTCGCGTCTCGATGAAGCCGCCCTCCGCTACGCCCGAGCCACCTCCGGCCACTTCAAGCCGGCCACCCGCAACGGCCAGGCGTTCACGGAGTGCGTATCGCTTCCGATCAAGTTCCAGCTCACTGACTCTTTCTGACCGTCACCTGACTCTCACTCACTTTCACCGCCGTGCTTTCGTGATTCGAGGAATTTATGGGTAACCAAGCTATCGCATCAGTCAACAACCCATACGGCTTGTCCGGTATGTGGAACACGGGCGACATCGTCACCCGTGCTGTCATCCTCCTGCTGCTCATTCTGTCGCTGGTGTCCTGGTACACCATCCTGATTAAGCTGTGGGATCAACGCCGACTGAAACAGTCGGCTCGTATTGCGGAGAAACAGTTCTGGTCCGCCCCGTCCATCAAGGACGGTGTGGAGCGCCTGAAGAAGGGCGATAACTTCCGCGCCATCGCCGAGGACGGCCTGCGCGCCGTTTCGCACCATGAGGGCCGCCTCACCGACCGCATCGACATGCACGAGTGGGTCACCATGTCGCTGCAGCGCTCGGTCGATCAGGTCAATAGCAACATGACGAAGGGCCTCGGCTCTCTCGCCACCATCGGCTCGACCGCGCCTTTCGTCGGTCTCTTCGGCACGGTGTGGGGCGTCATGAACGCCCTCATCGCGATCGGTCTGGCCGGCCAGGCGAGCATCGACAAGGTGGCGGGCCCGGTCGGCGGCGCGCTCATCATGACGGCGCTCGGCCTCTTCGCCGCGGTACCCGCGGTGTGGGGCTACAACTGGCTGCTCGGCCGCAATAAGGTCCTGCAGGATGCCGTGCGTAACTTTGCCGGCGACCTGCACGCGTACCTGGTCAGCGGCGCGCGCGTGGCCACGGGCCCCGAGGTTGCTGGTGGTGCCCGTCCGGCGACGGCTGCTCCCGCCGCCGCGGTCCGCAAGTGAGAGACGAGTCGAAATCACGAGAGTGCTGCAGAGCCGGCTCCGCGCCTTGCGCGGAGCCGGCCGTTGCGTAGGAGCGTGGCAAGATGTCGATGAGTGTTCAAGGTCCGGGCGAACAGCAGGACGTGATGGCAAACATCAATACGACGCCGCTCGTCGACGTCATGTTGGTGCTGCTCATCATCTTTCTAATTACCGTTCCCGTGATCACCAAGACGGTGCCGGTCAAGCTGCCGAATGCCAATAACATTCCGACGCAGACCAAGCCGGAGGACATCACCATCGCGGTGGACGCGGCGGGCAACATCTACTGGAACGAGAAGCAGGTCGCGGACGACAGCCAGTTCCTGACCATGATCGAGCAGCAGGCGGTGAAGACCCCGCAGCCGGAGATCCACATCCGCGGCGACCAGCAGGCCGCCTACAAGTCCATAGGGCACGTTCTGTATGAGCTGCAGCGTGGCGGCATGGTCAAAGTAGCTTTCATCACCGAGCCCGACCTTTCGCACGGCGCGGTGCGTTAAGGAGTCCTGAAACATGTCCATGAATGTCGGGAGCTCGAGCTCGGGTCCCATGTGCGATGTCAACACGACGCCGCTCATCGACGTCCTGTTGGTGTTGATCGTGACGCTCATCATCACGCTGCCCGTGATGACGCACGCGGTCAAGCTCGATCTGCCTCAGAATCAGAATCAGCAGCCGCCGCCGGTGCAGCCCGAGGTGATCGATCTGGAGATCGACTTCGACGGCACGATCGTCTGGAACGGCACGCCCGCGACCCTGCAGCAGGTCGATGGCTATTTCGCCACCGAATCGAGCAAGGATCCGCAGCCTGAAATCCACCTGAACCCGGATGGCATGGCCAAGTACGACGTGGTCGCCAAGGTGCTCGCGGCCGCGCAGCGCAACCGGATGACCAAGATCGGGTTCGTCAATGTTTCCGAATTCGCCCAATAACGGCGTGAGATCAGTGAATCACCCTATGCGAGACGATGTCATGAAGGTCAAAGGTAATCTGGTTGCGGCGCTCGCCATCGGCGCCGCGGTGGCGTTCGGTGCGAGTCTCGCGGGGATTACCCCGGTTCTGGCCAAGGCCGCCGCCACGCCCACCGTCAGCCGCGAGGTCGGCAAGCCGCTGAAGGCGGCGCAGGACGCCCTCAAGAAGGGCGATTACACCGGTGCGCTGCAGCAGCTCGACACAGCCGATGCGCTGCCGAAGAAGACCCCGTACGAGCAGTACCTCATCAACGAGATGAAGGGCTACGCGTACGTGCGCACCAAGCAGTACCCGCTGGCGGAGAAGGCATTCGAGGCAGAGCTGGTCAGCGGGTTCACCCCCCCCGACCAGGTGAAGACGCTCACCAATGCGCTGGCGCAGCTCAGCTACCAGGGCAAGAACTACGACAAGGCGATCGAGTACGGCCAGCAGTCGATCGACAAGGGTTTTGCCGACGCGCAGATGCCGACCCTGGTCGCGCAGGCCTACTATCTGAAGGGTGACTGGAGGGGCGTGGTCCGCTTCGAGAAGTCGCAGATCGCCGCCCAGGAAAAGAGCGGAGCGGCGCCGAGCAACGAGTCGCTGCAGCTCCTGCTGAGCGGGTGCCTGAAGATCAACCCGGCGGGTGATGACCCCTGCGCCAACGGCGCGCTGCAGGAGCTGGTCATCTATCACCCGAAGCCGGAATACTGGCAGCAGCTCCTCTATTCGATGTTCAAGACGGTCAAGAGCGACCGCAATCTGCTGCAGACTTACCGTCTCGCTGACGAGGTCCAGGTCCTGAAGCGCCCGGAGGATTTCACGGACTTCGCGCAGCTTGCGATCGAGGCGGGCTCGCCCGGCGAGGCGGAGCAGGTCATCCAGCAAGGCATGCAGGCGAACATCTTCCCCGACTCGCGCACCAAGGGTAAGGCGCAGCGGCTCCTGGTGGACGCGCAAAAGGCGGCCAAACGGGATGAGCAGACGCTCGACAAGTCGGCCCAGCAAGCCGCGAGCGCGAGCACCGGCAATCAGGATGTGGGCCTCGGGCTCGCTTATTTCGGCTATCAGCAATACGACAAGGCGGTCCAGGCGTTGCAGCAGGGCATCTCCAAGGGTGGTCTGAAGGACCCTCAGTCGGCCTATTTGCTGCTCGGCATCGCACAGTACAAGGCGGGCAACAAGACTGCCGCGCTCCAATCCTTCAAGTCCGTCAAGGGTGATCCGACACTCGAGCACCTGGCGACCCTGTGGAGTCTGCGCGCGCGTCAGGCTTGAGTTAATCAGCGGCGGGAGAAAACCATGGCGATCAAGGTGGGCGAGCGCATGCCTTCGGGCACGCTGAAGATGATGAGCAAGGAAGGCCCGAAGGATGTCGCGACCGACGACCTCTTCAAGGGCAAGAAGGTCGTACTGTTTTCGGTGCCAGGGGCGTTCACACCCACCTGTGACGCCAAGCATCTGCCGGGCTTCGTGCAGCTTGCCGATCAGATCCGCGCCAAGGGCGTCGACACCATCGCCTGCATGGCCGTCAACGACGTGTTTGTCATGAACGCGTGGGGCAAAGCCTCGAGCGCGGGTGACAAGGTCATGATGCTCGCCGACGGCAATGGCGAGTACGCCAAGGCGCTGGGCCTGGAGCTGGATGCGCGCAAGTTCGGCATGGGCACGCGCGGCCAGCGATTCGCCCTGGTCGTCGACAACGGCGTACTGAAGAGCGTGGACATCGAGGAGCCCGGCCAGTTCAAGGTCTCCGCCGCCGAACACGTCCTCGGCCAACTGGGCTGATAGACACGGCTGTCAGGTACAGGGATGTACCCCGCCGCCGCAGGTGGCGGAGCCGGGAGCAAAGACCACGTTTTTTGCTCGCGGCTAAACAATCCCCCCCACGGAACTTTTTGGGGCGTAACCCTGCCGATTAGATGCGCTCAAGTCGAGCGCTCGCATCGGACGGGGGCCCCGCGGCTGTGAATCTCTCGCGACCGTTCGTCACCCGGCCGGTCGCGACGACGCTACTCTCCTGCGGCCTGCTGCTCGCCGGAATCATCGCCTACTTCCTGCTGCCCGTGGCCCCCCTGCCGGAGGTCGACTTTCCGGCGATCGTCGTGCAGGCGGAGCTCCCGGGCGCGAGCCCCGAGACCGTCGCGACCAGCGTGTCGACACCTCTCGAGCGGCATCTGAGCGCGATCGCGGGCGTCGAGGAAATGACCTCGCAGAGCTCCGTCGGCAGCTCGCAGATCATCCTCATCTTCGACCTCGATCGGAATATTCGCGGCGCTGCCAGTGACGTCGAGGCGGCCATTCAGGCCGCGCGCCAGGACCTGCCCACCTCGCTGCGCAGCAATCCGACCTATCAGACTTTCAATCCCGCCGACGCGGCGACCCTGATCATCGCGCTCAGCTCCAGTACTTTGCCCATCGGGCAGATCTACGATGCGGCCTCCACGGTCATCCAGCAGCGGCTGTCAGAGCTCGAAGGCGTCGGCGAAGTGCAGATCGCCGGCGCGTCGCTGCCAGCCGTTCGCATCGAGCTGAACCCGCTCGCGCTGTTCAAATACGGCATTGGGCTCGAGGATATTCGCGCCGCGATCGCGGCTGCCAATGCCAACGCGCCGAAGGGGGCGATCGAGGGGCCGAAGTGGCGCTACCAGATCTACGTCAACGATACCGCGACGACCCCGGAGCAGTACCGCTCGCTGATCGTCGCGTATCGCAACGGCGCTCCCGTACGCCTGGCGGATGTCGCGAGCGTGAGCGAAGGTGTCGAGGACGTGCGCCTCCTCGGGATGGCTGACGGCCGCCCGGCCGTGCTGCTGATCATTCACAAGCAGCCGGGCGCGAACATCATCGATACCTCCGACCGCATCAAGGCAGTGCTCCCGCAGATCCGCGCGTCGATCCCCGCCGGGATCGATCTCACCATCACCAACGACTTCACGGATTCGATCCGCACATCCGTGCACGACGTGGATATCACGCTGCTCTTTGCCTTCCTGTTGATCGTGGCTGTCGTGTTGGTGACGCTGCGCAATCCCCGTGCAGCGCTGGTTGCGGCAGCCGCGGTACCGTTGTCACTCGCAGGTACCGTGGCGGTCATTTACTTCCTCGGCTTCAGCCTGAACATCCTGTCGCTCATGGCCTTGACGGTGGCGACCGGCTTCGTGGTCGATGATGCGATCGTCGTCATCGAGAACATCACCCGCCATCTGGAGGCGGGGATGCCGCGTGTGGAGGCGGCGCTGCAGGGAGCAAAGGAGGTTGGGTTCACCGTGCTGGCGATGAGCAGCGCGCTGGTCGCGGTGTTCTTCCCGATCCTGTTGATGGCCGGCCTCGTGGGGCGCGTGCTGCGCGAGTTCGCGGCGACGCTTGCCGTCACCGTGGTGATTTCGCTCGTCGTCTCCCTGACGACGACGCCGATGCTGTGCGGGCGGATCCTGCGGGCGCCAGAGCACCTCGGCCGCCTCCTGCACGCGGTCGAGCGCGGCTTCAGCGCGCTGCGCGACTTCTACGGCCGCACGCTCCACGATGCCATCCGGCACCGGCGGCTGGTCGCGCTCCTGCTGCTCGGTGTGGTGGTGTTCAACTTCTACCTGTTTGCCATCGTGCCCAAGGGCTTCTTCCCGCAGCAGAGCATGGGCGATCTCATTGGCTTCGTGGACGCGGACCAGAGCATCTCCTTCCAGGCCATGAAGAAGAAGATGCTCGCCATCGAGAGCATTCTGAGGCACGACCCCGCGGTGGCGCACGTGGTGGCCTTCACCGGCGGTGGCCCGACCAACGAGGGGTTCCTGTTTTCGCAGCTCGAGCCCCTGTCGGTGCGTCGGCTGAGCGATGATGCGGTCATCGCGCGCCTGCGGCCCAAGCTGGCGAACATCACCGGGGCGCAGGTTTCGCTGCAGTCGGCGCAGATGATCCGCTTTGGCGGCCGGCAGGGTAATGCCCAGTACCAGTACACCCTGCTGTCGGACGATTTGAGCGCGCTCGATACCTGGACACCGCGGATCACCGCTGCGCTCAAGAAGAACGCGGCGTTGCGCGATGTCAGCTCCGATCGACAGGAGGGCGGCCTCGAAGTGAGGCTCCACATCGATCGTGCGACCGTGGCGCGTCTCGGCGTCACGATGAGCGAGGTCGACAACACGCTCTACGATGCCTTCGGCCAGCGGGAAGTGTCGACCATCTACCAGGACATGAATCAGTACCACGTCGTGATGGAGGTTGCGCCGAGCTTCTGGCAGAGCCCGCAAACGCTCGCCAGTGTCTACATCAGCACCTCCGGAGGGGCTCTGAGCGGCACTCAGTCGACTGCGGCCGCCGCAGGCGCCTTCGGTCCGGCCGCCGCCGCCCCAACCGCCACCAGCCCAACCACCACCGGGCCCGCCGCGCCCAATGCCGTGCAGAACTTCCGGCTCAACCAGCTCGTGAACAGCTCCGGCAGCGCTTCGACCGGTGCCGCGCTCAGCACCGTGCAGGAGACCATGGTGCCGCTCTCGGCCCTGAGTTATTACGGTCCCGGGCTGACACCGCTCAACGTGAATCACCAGGGGCCGTTCGTTGCGGCGACCTTTGCATTCAACTTGCCGCCCGGCGAGCCTCTCGGCACGGCGGTCGCCGCGATCCACCAGACGATGCGGAGTCTGCACGTGCCGATCTCGGTCCAGGGCGAGTTCGCCGGCACCGCCAAGATCTTCCAGCAGACGGCTATCGAGGAGCCGCTGCTCCTCCTGGCTTCGATCATTGCCGTCTACATCGTGCTCGGTGTTCTCTACGAGAGTCTCGTCCAGCCGATCACCATCCTCTCGACGCTTCCATCGAGCGGCATCGGGGCGGTGCTGGCGCTGCTGCTCTGCGGCGAGCAGTTCACGCTCATCGCCCTCATCGCGGTCATACTGCTGATCGGCGTCGTCCTGAAGAACGCCATCATGATGGTGGATGTGGCGCTCGAGACGCAGCGCGAGTTCGATGAGAGCGCGGCCGAGGCGATCCACGCCGCCTGCATGTTGCGCTTCCGGCCCATCATGATGACGACCGTGGCCGCCATGCTGGGCGCGCTGCCGCTCGCCGTCATGACGGGGCAGGGGTCGGAAATGCGGCGTCCGCTCGGTATAGCGATCGTCGGCGGCCTCTTCATCAGCCAGATCCTGACGCTCTACACCACGCCCGTTGTATACATATATCTCGATCGCTTACGTTTATGGGTCCTGAGAGTCGTCAGTCGCCGGCGTCCCAGGCTGAGTGCGGCCTAGTTGCCTCAGGCACAGGGATGTGCCCCGCCGCCGCAGGTGCTAGAACCGGCCGAACTCCTAGTAAGCGCGTTCTGCGGCAAAGCTCCAGCCGAGTGGGCGGGGGGTATGTTTTACTGACGCCGGAGCTGCAGGCGAAGCGAGGCTGACGAATGGCGATGGCGGACAAGATGCGGGCGCTGCTCGGGCAGCGGCGGCGGGGTTTCACACTTCCTCAGGGTCTGTACGTCGATCCGGAGGCCCACGAGTTCGACCGCCGCGCCATTTTCGAGCGACACTGGCTGCAGGCCGGGCTGGTCTCTCAGCTTTCCCGATCCGGCGACTACCTCACCTTCGAGGTGGGCGGCTCCTCCGTGATCGTCCTGCGCAACGACCAAGGCGAGATCGGCGCCTTCTTCAATACCTGCCGTCATCGCGGGGCGCGACTGTGCCGCGACCAGGCCGGTCACATCAGCCGCCGTCTGGTGTGCCCCTACCATCAGTGGGCCTACGATCTGCAGGGACATCTCGCACAGGCGCCGCGGATGCATCCTGAATTCAAGCGCGAGGGGATCCGCCTCGCCCCGGTGCGGGTCGAAACCGTGGCCGGAGTGATATACGTATGCCTGAGCGAGGATGCGCCTGACTTCGCGCCCTTCCGTGCGGCACTCGAGCCCATGCTCGAGCCCCACGAGCTGATCCACGCCAAGGTGGCCCATACCGTCACCCTGATCGAGCGGGCCGATTGGAAGCTCGTCATGGAAAATGCCCGCGAGTGCTACCACTGTCGCGCGGGGCATCCGGAGCTCATGCGCTCGTTCAGCGATTTCACGGCTCCGGACGTATCGGGCCGAGCCGCGGATTGGATTGCCACCTACGAGGCCCGCTGCGAGGCAAAGGGTCTCAAGAGCGGCTCGGTTATCGGCCCTTGGTACGAGATCGGACGCTACCCGTTAACCGAAGGCGTGACGTCCTACACCATGGATGGGCGGCCGGCGGTCAGCAAGACGCTCGGCCGCGTCGGCGACGGCGATGTCGGAGTCATGTGGTGGGCGTTGCAGCCAAACGGATTCAACCATGTGGCGGGCGATTACGGCTTTTTCTTCCAGGCGCTGCCGACGGGACCCCTGGAGACGACCGTCACCGGCACGTGGATCGTCCATGAGGATGCCGTGGAGGGAGTTGACTACGACCTGGCGCGACTCAGCGAGGTCTGGACCGCCACCAACGACCAGGATCGCGCGTTATCGGAGAACAATCAGCGCGGCGTCGAGTCTCTCGCCTACGCGCCGGGACCGTACTCGCAGACCAGCGAGCAACTCGTGCTGCGTTTCGCCGATTGGTACTGCGATGCCGCCGAGCGTTATCTCGCCGCCCTGACGCGATGATCCGCGATCTCGAGAATGTCTGGATACCGATGGCCGACGGTTGTCGGCTGGCCGCCCGCATCTGGATGCCTGAGGGGGCGGACGCCGCTCCCGTGCCGGCCATTCTCGAGTATCTGCCGTATCGCAAGCGGGACTTCACCCGACGGCGCGATGAGACCATGCACCCATGGCTTGCCGCCCACGGCTACGCCTGCTTGCGTGTCGACATGCGCGGCTCGGGTGACTCGGACGGCATCCTGCACGATGAGTACCTCGCCCAGGAGCAGGACGATGCGCTGGAGGTGATCGCCTGGATTGCCCGTCAGCCCTGGTGCTCGGGCCGGGTCGGCATGATGGGCAAGTCCTGGGGCGCCTATAACTCGCTGCAGGTGGCGGCGCGGCGCCCGCCGGCACTGGCCGCGATCGTCGCCGTCATGGGCACCGACGATCGCTTCGCCGAGTGCATTCACTACTCGGGCGGCGCGCTGCTCAACGACAACTTCTGGTGGGGCTGCATCATGCAGCTCTTCAATGCGCGCCCGCCGGACCCCCAGATCGTCGGCGAGCGCTGGCGCGAGATGTGGCTCGAGCGGCTGGAGGCCGAGCGGTTCTGGCCGGAGATCTGGCTGCGGCATCAGCGGCTCGACGACTACTGGAAGCATGCCTCGGTCTGCTTCGACTATGCGGCCGTCCAGTGTCCGGTCTGGTTCTGGGGCGGTTGGGCGGACCTGTACCGGGATACGCCGTTTCGCCTGGCGCAGCACCTGGCGGTGCCGCACAAAGTGACGGTCGGCCCCTGGGCGCACCTGTATCCGCACGAGGCGGAGCCGAAGCCGGCCGTGGGGTTCCTGCAGGAGTCGCTGCGCTGGTGGGACCGCTGGCTGAAGAGCAAGGACAACGGCGTCGATCGCGAGCGCCCGATCCGCCTCTACATGATGGAGACCGTGCCTCCGGTGCCGCATCTCGACGAGCGCGCCGGCCGCTGGATCGAGGAAGAGGCATGGCCGAGCCCGCACGTTGCCGCTCAGGAGTGGGCGCTCAGTCCCGGGCGCCTCGAGACCGATCCGGCCAGCGTCGAGCTCGCCGCGCTAGCGATGGCCTCGCCCCAGTCGACCGGGCTCGCCGCCGGCGATTGGGCGAGTTTCGCCGTCGCGGGCGATCTGCCGGGCGATCAATCTCTCGATGCCTTTGGCTCCCTGCAATTCGACGGGGAGCCGCTGAAGGCGCGACTCGAGCTACTGGGTCATGCGCGAGCCACGCTGGAGGTCGCCGTCGATCGACCATCGGCCGTCGTGACCGCGAGGCTGATCGACGTGGCGCCGGACGGACGCGGTACGCTGGTCGCGCGTGGCTTTCTCAACCTTTCGCAGCGCGAGAGTCGTGAGAATCCGTCGGCCGTCGTGCCCGGGGAGACTTACCGCGTCACTGTGCAGATGACCGGGACTGCCTACGCGTTTCCTCCCGGTCACCGACTGAGGCTCGCCCTGTCGACGGCGTACTGGCCTGTCATCTGGCCCTCGCCGGAGCCAGTCACGCTCACCTTATTCACCGGCGCCTCCACGTTGGAGCTCCCGGTGCGGCAACCGCAGGCTGCTGATGCGCGCGTGCTGCCTCTGCCGCCGCCCGAGGCGGCGCCGCCCTCGGCCATGACACTGCTGCGGCCCGGACGCTTGGAGCGCTCGGTGACGCTCGATCAGCTGAGCGGCGAAGTGACGCACCGGCTGTTCATCGATGGCGGCACGTTCGGCCCCTGGGGAAAGCTGCGCCTCGAGGCCCCGGCCATGGAGATGAGCCACGTTTACGAGCGCCTCTACGCCATTCGCCCCGAGGACCCGCTGTCGGCGCGCGCCGTGATGATCCAGAGCGGTGAGCTCGGGCGCGGCGCCTGGCAGGTGAGGATCGATACTCGCGCCGAGATGACCTCGACGCGGGCGACGTTCGAGCTCCATGCGTGGGTCGAGGCGCGCGAGGGCTCCGAGCTCTTGTGCCGAAGGGAGTGGAAAGCGAGTATCCCGCGTACCGATGTCTAGGTGCGGCGGTGCTATTCGATGAGCTCGGCAACCCGTAAGCCAGGGGACAAGGGCGACGGGGGCAATCAGGGACTGTTCCGCGCGATCCTCGCGGGTCCCGGACACTCACTCGCGGATGCCTTCGCCAGCCTCGAGCGCGCGCCGCACGTGGAGCACATTCTGCGCCACCCGACGCGAGACCTGTTCGGGGCGCGCGTCAGCCTGTCGCCCGAGGAGGGCGAAGGCTACTGGGAGTTCACGCGCATCCACGGCGAGATCTATGTCATCGTGGCCAACTTCACCTACAAGGATCCCAGGGTCGAGCTGGTGCCCGGCGACGGGCTGGTGCAGTTCAGTTTCAAGATCTCGGGCGACATGGCACTGGCCGTGAGCCGCACCGAGCCGGTGCGCTGGAATCGGCCGTCGCTGCTGGTCTGGGCCCAGCCCAAGGGCCTCGACATCAGCGAGTGGACCGCGCCGCGCGCCCGGGAGCAGTTCATCATCGTCAGCATGCGGCCGGAGTTCCTGGCGCAGACCTTCCTGCCCTCCGGAGCGGAGATACCGGAGCGCTTGAAGGGATTCGCCGCCGCTATCGGCGAGAAGGTCAACTACTGTCAGTACCCGCTCTCCGCCCAGGCGTTCGAGGTGGCGACACGGCTCATCAACAGCTCCCTCAGCGGACCGCTCGGGCTCGTCTACACGGAAGCGCTCACTCTGGAGCTCATCTGCAATGCGGTCGCGACCCTGTCGTCACTCACGGGGGCGCCGGCCGAGGAGTACAGCGACCGCGAGCTGCGATGCCTGCATGCGGCGCGCGCCATACTGATGCGGCAGTTTGCTCCCGCGCCGACGATCGCCAGTCTGTCACGCTCGGTCGGCATGTCGAAATCGACGCTCACCAAGGGATTCAAGGCTGTTTTCGGCGAGACGATCTTCGACTTCAGCCTACGCTGTCGGATGCGCCATGCGCTCATGCTGATGCGCGATCACGGACGCTCGGTCGAGCAGGCGGGGGAGGCGATCGGCTATGCGCATCCGACGTCCTTTACCACGGCATTCCGCCGTCATTTCGGTATGCGTCCGATCGACGTGAGGCGCGCGAAGTCCCGCTAGGCACCGGGAGGCTTCAGACTAGCGGCCGAACTCCTAGCAATCCGCTGCATGCGCAAAGGCTGGCCGCCAAGCTCACGGGTATCGTCGTTCATAGACCATACCTAGAAGCGCGGGGGCGAAGCAGATGGCACACTCGGGTTGGCGATGGGATGGGCGCAAGCCGGTCATGCCGGTGCAGCGACGGGTGCTCACGACAGTGGGCGCGGCTGTATGCGTTGCCCTGTATGGTGTATCCCATCCGCTACACGCCGATGATGCCGGGCCGGCGACGGTTGCCGGCGCCTCGAGCCAGGCCACTCTAGCGGCTGCGGCCGCGGATGACAGCGGCTCACAGCCGACGACACTGCAGGAGATCACGGTCACTGCGAGTCGCCGGACACAAACCGAGGAGTCGGTTCCCTACAGCCTGACGGTCATCTCGCCGCAGCAGCTCGACAACGCAAACGTGACCGACATCTCCTCGCTCGCGAGCCAGGTGCCGGGCCTCAGCATGTACGATTTCGGCGCGCGTTTCGCGGGCGCAACGGTGCCGATCATCCGCGGCATCAACGCCACCGGCGAGCCGCGGGGATTTCGCTCCTTCGAGCAGAGTCCCGTGGGAGTCTATGTCGACAACTCGCCGATGGACGACTACATCGGGCTCATCGACCTGCAGCGCATCGAGGTGCTGCGGGGTCCACAGGGCACGCTCTATGGCGCCGGGTCGCTCGGCGGGGCGATCCGGTTGATCCCGAACGAGCCGCAGCTCGACACCGTGTCCGGTCAGGTGGAGGCGGGCGGAGACCGCATCGCGAATTCGAGCGGTACGGGCTACACGGTCGATGGCGTCCTCAACCTGCCGATAGGGCATGAGCTGGCGCTCCGCGTGGCCGCGAAGTACGACGCCCAGCCCGGCTGGATCGATGTCTACGGGCTGATGGCGCGCAGCGGCACCGGGGTGAGCGCCATACCCGAGCTTGCCGACCCCTCCGATCCGGTCAACAGCTCCGGCATCTACAGCAATCGGTCGGACTGGAATTTCCAGAAGACTTTCACCGGACGCGCCTCGCTCCTGTGGCAGCCCGTCGAGAGCTTCAAGGCCGTGCTCGCCCTGCTGCACACCGGCCTGCGCGGCGATGGCGGCCCGCAGGTGAACCTCGACTTTCCAGGTGGCCCGTCGCCGATCGATCCCAACGAGACCATGCCGGCCGGTGGCCCCTACCAGGAGTTCTCCCAGGTCGACCAACCCTTCTCCCGTTACACGAACTTGACGAGTCTCGACCTGACTTACGACGTCGGCTTTGCGACGCTGTCCTCGACGAGCTCTTATCGAACGACCACCGGGCAGTTCCTCGAGGACGACACCTACGGCATCGCAGGGGTCGACGGCGGTGCTTATCTGCCGTACTACGCCGGCCAACCCGTCAATCCGCGCTTCGTTTACGACTACCAATTCAACGACCAGGAGCACACCTTCAGCCAGGAGGTGCGGCTGGTCTCGAAGACTCCGCTCTGGCATCGACTCGATTACGTGGTCGGCGCCTATTACGAGGATCAGACACGCAACGGCGAGTGGAATATCGCCAATCCGGGCACGCCCGAGCGCTCGGTCGCCCAGGGTTGCGCCGGCGCGGTGTATTACGGCGCCACCTATCCCAACTGCCTGGTCACGGCTGGACCGGGCGATCTCGACTTCACGCAGACCGACAGTCAGCATTTCGAGGACAAGTCCGTCTATGGCGATCTCACCTGGCATCTTGCCGAGCACCTGGCCCTCTCGGGAGGAGTCCGGCATTTCCAGCAGGAATTCACTGACGCGCAGCTTTACCTGGACTACACGTTCCCGACCCTCGTGCCGGCAACGCCGCACAACGCGCCGGCCTCGACCAACATTGGTAAGGCGGATCTCTCGTACGAGTACGCGCATGACCAGTACGCGTACGTCCTCTGGTCGCAGGGCTTCCGCCGCGGCGGCGCCAACTCGGTGCCGCTCGTTGGTCCGTTCAAGGAAAGTCCACTGCTCGCGAGCTACGCGCCGGACAGCACGAACAACTACGAGGCGGGCCTCAAGGGCCGGTTCGCGAACGGCCTGAGCTACGCCTTCGATATCTTCGACGTCAAGTGGAACAAGCCGCAGATTTCCGCCAGCCTGCCCTCCGGCAACCTGGCGGTGTACAACGGCAACACCGCCGAATCGAAAGGCTTCGAGCTGCAGACCATGGGCCCGCTGTTCCTGCCGGGCCTCGCCTACAATGTCGGCGTTTCCTATGCCGACGCGAAACTCACCAGCGACTTCTCGCTCCCGGCGAACGACGGTACGGGAGTCATCGTTCCGGGCCTCATCTCGGGCAAGTCCGGCGACCAGCTTCCGGGCAGCCCCAAGACCAGCCTCACCGCGGCCCTCGACTATCAGCGCCTGTTGATGCCGGGTTACTCGCTGGCTCTCTCCCTGAATGGCACCTATCACAGCGTCATCAAGCTCGGGCTCGCGCAGGCGGAGGGCAACACGCCGGTGCAGCAGTCCACGACCTACCTGATCCTGAATGCCTCGGCGGCGCTCAGTCACGATCCGTGGCGCGCGACCCTGTACGTGACCAATCTCGCCAATAAGGAGGAGATCCTGGTGCCGCCGTACAACCCGAACGCGTTCGACGATCTGACGGACGATTCCATCGTCAATGAGCCGAGGATGATCGGGGTGCGTGTGGCGTACATGTTCTGAGGGCGCGATGAGCCGTCCCAGCCTCCGCCGGGCTCTGTTGGCGGCAGCCGGCTGCCTGGTCGCCGTATCGGCCGTGGCCGCTACGCCCACGGCACTGACTGCTGCCGACTATGCGCGTGCCGAAATGCTCATGCCCTACAACACCGAGCCCCTGGTGTTGCATTCCGTCAGCGATGTGACCTGGCTGAACGATGGGGAGCTCGCGTACCGAACGACCACGGCGCAGGGCGGTGAGCGGGTTCGCATCGATCCGGTGCGGGGCACGCGCCATACGGTCGCCGATCCGCCTGAGCCCCTCACCGGACCCGCGGCCCCTCACGGGGGCGATGCGAACGAGGCACGCTCGCCCGATGGGCAGTGGGCGGCTTTCATTCGTAACGACAACCTCTGGGTCCGTCGCCTCGCGGAGGGGCAGGCGATCCAGCTGACTTTCGACGGGGCGAAGGATTTCGGTTATGCGACCGACAATCCGGGCTGGAACCACAGCGACCGCGCGGTCGTCAGCTGGTCTCCGGACTCGCGCCGGATCGCGACCTACCAGCAGGATCAGCGCGGCGTAGCTGACATGTACCTGGTGAGAACCGGGGTCGGCCATCCGGTGCTCGAAGCCTGGAAGTACGCCATGCCGGGTGACAAGGTGGTCCCTACCATCCAACGGGTGGTGATCGATGTGGCGGCGCGCAAGGTGGTCCGGCTGCAAATGCCGGCCGATCAGCGCCGCACGGCGCACTGCTACGATCTCAACTGCGGCCCGGACGGGTCGATGACCGACGTGCAGTGGAGTCCGGATGGCAGGCAGCTCGCGTTCGTGTCGGTATCGCGCGACCACAAGGTGGCGTGGCTGCGGATCGCGGATGCCACGACCGGAACGGTGCGCGACGTGATCCGGGAGCAGGTCGCGAGTTTCTACGAGTCGGCGAGCGGTTGGGCGCAGGATGCGGTCAACTGGCGTTTCCTGCCGGCGAGCCGCGAGGTCATCTGGTTCTCGCAGCGCGACGACTGGGGACATCTCTATCTTTATGACGCCCGTAGCGGGCGGCTCGAGAACAGAATCACCACCGGGAACTGGAACGTCATTGAGCTGCTCAAGGTCGACCGCAAGCGCCGGGTGCTCTACTTTCTCGGTGCCGGGCGCGAGCCGGGCAGCAATCCGTACTTCTGCTCCCTCTATAGGGTCGACTTCGACGGCCGTCACCTCGAGCTGCTGACTCCCGAGCGGGCGAACCATGTGGTCTCGATCGCTCCGTCCGGCCGCTTTTTTCTGGACAGCTACTCGACGCCCGACACGCCGCCGGTGACCGTCCTCAGGGATAGCAACGGTCGGTTACTCCAGACGGTCGAAAGAGCCGACGTCTCCCGCCTGCGTGCGCTCGGCTGGCGGCCCCCCGTACCCATCACCGTGAAGGCGCGTGACGGGGTGACGGACCTTTACGGACTGCTCTACCGGCCCACGGATTTGCAGCCGGGCAGGCAGTATCCGGTCATCGATCGCATCTACCCCGGGCCGCAGATCGGCAGTGTGGGTGAGTTCGGCTTCCAGGCGGCGCACGGCGATTCACAGGCCATGGCCGAGCTCGGCTTCATCGTGGTCGCCATCGATGGCATGGGCACGTCGCTGCGCTCGAAGCGCTTCCAGGACGCCTACCGCGGCGATCTGAGCGATGACACCTTGCCCGATCAGGTGGCCGGGATCCGCGAGCTCGCGCGTCGTTACCCGTGGATGGACGTGACGCGCGTCGGCATCTACGGCCATTCAGGCGGCGCCTACGCGGCAGTGGCTGCGATGCTCCGCTATCCTGACTTCTTCAAGGTCGGCGTGGCAGAGTCCGGCAACTACGACCAACGGGGCTATGAGGCCGACTGGGGCGAGCAGTACATGGGCCTGCCCGAGCACGGCCCCGGCGGCAAGTCGAGCTATGCGGGTCAGGACGATCAGCGGTTGGCCGGCAATCTCAAGGGGCATCTGCTCCTCATGCACGGCACGACCGACGACAACGTGCCGCCTTATCTCACGATGCTGCTGGTACAGGCATTGATCGCTGCCAACAAGGATTTCGACCTGGTGATGCTGCCCAATCAGAGGCACATGTATCGGGGCGCGGCACGGCTCTATGCGGCGCGGCGGCGTTGGGATTATTACGTTCGCTACCTGCTCGACGCGCAGCCTCCGCACGAATACGCGCTGCATCCTCCCGCAGGCGCCGTGCTAGGGTACGAGTGGTGAGCATGAGCGACCCGCTCCTGCAACCCTATCAGTTGCGACATCTCACGCTGCGCAACCGGCTGATGATGACCGCGCACGAGCCGGCCTATCCCGAGGATGGCTTGCCGAAGGAGCGTTATCGCGCCTATCACGTCGAGCGCGCGAAGGGCGGCATTGCGCTCACCATGACGGCGGGGTCCGCCGTGGTGTCGCGCGACAGCCCGCCGGCCTTCGACAACATTCTGCTCTACAAGGACGAGGTCGTCGGCTGGATGAAGGATCTGGTGGATGCCTGTCACGAGCATGGCACGGCCGTGATGATCCAGATCACGCACCTCGGGCGGCGTACCCGCTGGGACCGCAAATTCTGGCTGCCGATCGTATCTTCCTCGCACCGCAAGGAGGCCGCGCACCGCTCCTTCCCGAAAAAGATCGAGGATTGGGATATCCGTCGGATCGTTACCGACTACGCGGATGCGGCCGAGCGGATGCGGGCGGCGGGGCTCGACGGCATCGAGATCGAAGCGTACGGGCACCTGATGGACCAGTTCTGGTCGCCCCTGACCAACGACCTCGACGGCCCCTACGGCGGCAGTTTCGACAACCGTCTCCGCTTTGCATTCGAAGTGCTCGCCGCGGTCCGGCAGCGTGTGGGACCGGAACTGATCGTCGGGGTGCGCTTCAGCGCCGATGAGCTCCTCCCTGGCGGGGTGACACGGGAGGAGGGCCTCGAGATCGCGCGGCGACTCAAGGCGAGCGGTATGGTCGACTTCATCAACGTCATCCGCGGTCACATCGACACTGACGCGGCGCTGACGGACGTCATTCCCATTCAGGGCATGCCGAGTGCGCCGCATCTCGACTTTGCGGGCGAGATCCGCGCCGCGGTCGGAATGCCGACCTTTCACGCGGCACGCATCCAGGACGTGGCAACCGCTCGCCACGCGATCGCATCAGGCAAGCTCGATATGGTCGGGATGACCCGGGCGCATATTGTCGAGCCGCACATCGTGCGCAAGATCCGCGAGGGACGCGAGAACGAGATCCGCCCCTGCGTGGGCGCCAACTATTGCCTGGATCGGATCTATCAGGGCGGATCTGCCTACTGCATCCACAATGCCGCCACGGGGCGCGAGCTCTTCATGCCGCACGAGATCCCGCCGGCGCCGCGGCGACGCAAGGTCGTCGTCATCGGCGCCGGGCCTGCGGGTCTCGAGGCGGCTCGGGTCGCGGCCGAGCGCGGACACGAGGTGCTCGTGTTCGAGGCGGCCGCCGAGCCCGGCGGCCAGATCCGGCTCACCGCACGAAGCAGCCGGCGCCGGGAGATGATGAGCATCATCGACTGGCGGATGGCCCAGTGCGCGGCCCGCGGTGTCAGGTTCCGCTTTGAGAGTCCGGCCGATGCGGAAGACGTCATCGCCGAAGCTCCTGAAGTCGTCATCGTGGCCACGGGAGGCCTGCCTCGCGTGGAGGTGCTCGAGTCGGGCAATGATCTGGTGGTCTCGAGCTGGGACATCATTTCCGGTCGGGTCGCGCCGCGGTCCGAGGTGCTCCTCTTCGACGACGCGGGTGATCACGTCGGTCTGCAAGCGGCTGAGATCCTCGCCGCCGCGGGAGCGAGAGTCGAGATGATGACACCCGAGCGGACTCTGGCGCCCGAAGTGATGAACATGAATCTCGTGCCCTACATGCGCGCGCTGCAGCGGCTCGATGTCACTTTCACGCTGACTTACCGGCTGCTGCGCGTGAGCCGCGAGGGCGACCGGCTTCTCGCCACCCTCGGCAGCGATTACGACACCACGCGCAGCGAGCGGCGCATCGATCAGGTCGTGGTCAATGACGGCACGATCCCGAGCGAGGAGCTCTACTTCACGCTCAAGCCGCTGTCCGCCAACCTGGGAGAAGTCGATCATGATCGATTGCTCGCCGGCCTGCCCCAGAACATCTGTAGGAACCCAGAGGGCACGTTTCAACTCTTCCGCGTCGGGGACGCGGTGGCCTGTCGCAACACCCACGCGGCGATCTACGATGCGCTGCGACTCGTCAAGGATCTTTGAGGTCCGCGTTGCCAGAGGCTGTTCCCATCGAGGTCCGGGCATCGCAGCGAACGCTGGCAGTGGCAGCCATCGGCTTGGCACTGGTCGTGCTCGGCGGCAGCTTGTACAACATTCTGCCGCTGCTCACGGCCGGGGCGGTGGACAAGCTCGGGTTCTCGGCGGGGCAGGCCGGAGTGATGTCCTCGGTGCTGACCAGCGCCTCAGGGGTCAGCGCTCTCCTGGCCGGCGCCTGGGTGCGCTCGCTGAGCTGGTCGCGGGCGGCGGCGATCGGCCTCGGCGGTATGTGCGTCGCGTGTCTCGTCGCGATGCTGATGCACGGCTATTGGTCGTTCGTGCTGATGCAGGGACTGGCTGCTTTTTTTGCGAGCGCCGTCTTCTCGCTCGGAATGACGATCCTGTCCGACGGCCGCGAATCGGCTCGGGGGTTCGGAGTGGCGATCGCCGTGCAGGCGGCGTACCAGATTGCCGCGCTCTGGGCCGGGCCCTCGCTGCTGCGGCTGTCGGGCCTCGTCGGTGTCCTGGCAGTCCTCGCCATTCCTGCGGGTCTGGGAGTCGTGCTGGCGCCGCTGCTGCCCGGGGCGGGCCGCGCGGTGAAGACCCACGGCGCGGCCAAGGACCTGGTGAGGCCGGCGACGCTCGCCGCCTTCATCGGCTTCACGGCGTTCTTCATAGGCGCAGGAGCCTACTGGACCTACCTCGAGCTCATGGGGGAGGCGCAGGGAATGACCTCGCAGCAGGTGGCCAATTGGGCGGCCATCGCCGTGGCCGCCGGCATCCCCGGAGGAGTGCTGGCATGGGTGCAGGGTGATCGGTTGGGGAATCTGCGGCCGCTCGTGTTTGCGGCCGTTCTCATCGTCATCGCTGCGGGCCTGCTGACGGGCTCGCACGGTGCGACAGCATTTGGTGTGGCCGGCGCAATCTACTACTTCGCGTGGTGCTACGGCGTTGCTTACCAGTACGCTCTCGTCAACGCCGTCGACCCGACCGGCCGAGCCGTCGCGGTCACAGGGGCCTGCGCGTTCTTTGGCTCAGCCGCTGGCGCGGCGCTGGCGGCGCTCTTCGTGACTGCGCGCGACTACGATGCCGTCGTCTGGATAGTGGCTGTCGGCGTGTGCGTCAGCACCGCGATGTTTGCGCTTGCGGCCGCAATGCACAAGCGCGCCGCCGGCCCCTAACCGATGAGCTTTTCCAACTCCGGGACGATCTGAAACAGGTCGCCGACGAGGCCGACGTCGGCCACTTCGAAGATCGGGGCTTCCGCATCCTTGTTGATCGCGACGATGGTGCGGGCATCCTTGATGCCCGTGAGATGCTGGATCGCGCCCGAGATCCCAATGGCGACGTAGAGCTCCGGAGCGATGATCTTGCCCGTCTGGCCCACCTGTAGCTCGTTGGGTGCGTAGCCCGCATCCACCGCGGCGCGCGAGGCGCCCACCGCGGCGCCGAGCTTGTCAGCCAGCTTGTAGAGCGTCTTGAAGGCCTCGGCGCTGCCCAGCGCCCGGCCGCCCGAGACCACCCGCGAGGCCGTCTGCAGGTCGGGCCGGTCGCTCTTGGCCGCCGAAACCGACACGAAGCGGGTGTGGGAAGGAATCTCCGCACTGACGGCGCTCTTCTCGATGGACGCCGAGCCGCCGGTCGCGGCGGGCTGAAATGAGGCCTGGCGTACCGTCCCGATGACCTTTGCGCCGGGCTCGACTTCCACGGTGACAATGGCATTGGCGGCGTAGATCGGGCGGCGGAAGCGAGTTGCGCTCTCGACCGCCATGATGTCGCTGATCTGCGCGCTGTCGAGGAGGGCGGCGATTCGTGGCATCACATCCTTGCCGAAAGTCGTCGAGGGTCCCAACACGTGGGTGAAAGGGCCGGCGAGCGCCGCAATCTGTGGCGCGACGACCGCGGCGAGCGCATGCGCGTTCGCAGGGTTGTCGACCGCAACCACGCGCGTGACGCCTTGCAGCGCCGCGGCCTGAGGGGCCACTGCACTCGCATCGGCGGCACACACTGCGACGGTGATCTCCGCGTCGGGGATGCCAGAGGCACAGGTGACGCACTTGGCCGTGCTGGGATTGAGGCGCGCGCCATCGTGCTCGGCGACGATCAGAATGCGATTGCTCATGACAGGACACCCTTGCTTTTGAGCGTGGCGACCAGCTCCGCGGCATCCTTCACCTTGATGCCTTTCTGTCGCTGCGGCGGTGGCTCGAAGCGCACGAGCTTCAGATGTTGCCGCTGCTGCACGCCGAGCGCGGCGAGTGTCAATGTCTCGAGCGGCTTCTTTTTCGCTTTCATGATGTCCGGCAGCTTGACGTAGCGGGGCTCGTTCAGGCGCAGATCCGTCGTGATCACCGCCGGCAGGTCGACCTCGAGCGTTTCGAGACCCGCATCGACCTCACGCGTCACGCGCGCCTTGTCACCGTCGAGCTCAACCTTCGATGCGAAGGTTGCCTGTGGACGCTGCCACAACGCTGCGAGCATCTGGCCCGTCTGGCTGTTGTCGTCGTCGATCGCCTGCTTGCCCAGAATGACCAGGAAGGGCTGCTCGCGCTCGGTCAGCTTGAGCAGCGTGCGCGCGGCCACCAGAGGCTCGATCACACCGTCGGCCTGCACGTGCAGCGCGCGATCCGCACCCATCGCGAGGCAGGTCCGCAGCTGCTGCTGGCAGTCGGCCGGCCCGATGCTCGCGACCACAACCTCCTCGGCGCCGCCGCGCTCTTTGATGCGCAACGCCTCCTCCAGCGCGATCTCGTCGAAGGGGTTGACGCTCATCTTCACCCCATCGGTGATCACGCCGCTGGCATCGGGCTTGACCCGGATGCGCACGTTGTAGTCCACCACTCGCTTGATGCCGACCAGGATCCGTTTCATATGCGAAATCGACTCGTTAACGGCCATATTTGGCCCACTATATCAGACGTTCGCGCTAGAATCGGCCGCTGGCGCGACGCACAGAGTTCTACGGGGTTTGCAGCAAAAGTATGCTTGGGTACGCGCTCCGCCGCATTGCCGGAACCGTCCCGACCTTGCTGATTCTCGTCACGCTCTCCTTCTTCGTCATCCGTCTCGCCCCGGGCGGACCTTTCGACCAGGAGCGCGCCCTGACGCCGGAGGTGCGGGCCAATCTCGATCATCTCTACGGCCTCGACCGGCCGCTCGGCGTGCAGTATCTGCATTATCTCGAGGGTCTCTCGCACGGGGATCTCGGCCTTTCGTACAAGCTGCGCGATGAAAGCGTGGCGAGCGTCATCGCGCAAGGACTGCCTGTCAGCGCGACGGTGGGTTTCGCCGCGCTCGTGCTCGCGACACTCTGTGGGGTGCCGATCGGCATCTGGGCCGCGCTGCAACGCGGGGGTGTCGTCGATTATGCCGTTACCGGCCTCGCCACGCTGGCCATCGCTCTGCCTACGTTCGTCACCGGTCCGCTGCTCGCGCTCGTCTTCGGCCTCGCGCTGCGCTGGCTGCCCGTGGCCGGCTGGCAGCCGGGCGATCCCCTCTATCTCATCCTGCCCGCCGTGACTCTGGCGCTGCCGGTCTGCGCCGCGATCGCCCGCATGATGCGCGGCAGCCTCCTCGAGACCCTGAGCGCGAGCTTCGTGCGTACCGCGCGGGCGAGGGGCCTGGGTCCCCGGCGTGTGCTGTTGCGGCATGCTCTGCGGCCCGCTCTGTTGCCCGTCGTGAGTTATCTCGGACCGGCGGCGACCTATGTGTTCACCGGCTCCCTGGTGGTCGAGACTGTGTTCGCGCTGCCCGGTACGGGACGCTACCTGGTGCAGGGGGCGCTCGATCGTGACTACACACTCGTCATGGGTATGATCATTCTCTACGGCGCGCTGACGCTCTTGCTCAACCTTGCCGCGGACCTCGCGTATGGCTGGCTCGATCCGCGCGTGCGACATGATTGAGACAGCCGCTCTCGGCCTGGATCCGGTGCCGGTCCGACCCGCACACCGGTTGCGGCGGCATCGGGCGGCGGTCGTCGCGGCAGTGGTCATCGTCGTGTTGGCGCTGCTCGCGATCGTCGGGCCCTGGCTGAGTCCCTACTCATACGAAGCGCTCGACTGGCAGCATCTCGCCGCGCCGCCGGGGCTCACCGCCTCGCATTGGCTGGGCACCGATCCGTTGGGGCGGGACCTGTACGTGCGCTCGCTCTATGGACTACGCCTATCGCTGCTCATCGGCGTGCTGGCGACCGCCGTGAGTGTCGGGATCGGGGTCGCCTGGGGCACGGTCGCGGGTTATGTCGGCGGCCGAACCGATTCCTGGATGATGCGCACCGTGGACGTACTGTACGCGTTGCCGTACCTCTTTGTGGTCATCATTCTCGCGACGGTGTTCGAGCGCGGCAGAGTCGTGATGCTGCTCGTCGCCATCGGGGCCGTCGGCTGGCTCACCATGGCGCGCGTCGTGCGCGGGCAGACGCTGTCGCTCAAGCGGCGTGAGTTCATCGAGGCGGCGCGCGCGACCGGTCTCGGGACGACGGGCATCCTGCTGCGGCACATCGTTCCCAACCTCGCCGGCACGGTGGCGGTCTATGCCACGCTCACCGTCCCTGAGTTGATTACGTACGAGAGCTTTCTCAGCTTTCTCGGCCTCGGTGTGCAGGAGCCGCTCTCGAGCCTGGGGAGTCTCATCAACGACGGCTCGCGCCAGATGCTGACCGCCCCGTGGATGCTGCTCGTGCCCGCGGGGGTGCTCTTTACACTGCTTCTTTGTTTCAACCTGCTAGGCGACGGCTTACGCGATGCGCTCGATCCCGCCGCGCCCTGAGGAGGAGGAGGCCGGCACGGTGCTGCGCATCGCGCAGCTCGGTGTCGTCTTTGACACGCCGCGCGGTGAGGTCCCTGCCGTGCGGGAAGTATCGCTCACCGTGGGCCGCGGCGAGTGTGTGGGCGTGGTCGGTGAGTCCGGCGCCGGCAAGACTCAGCTCTTCCTCGCCACCCTGGGCCTGCTCCCGGCGGCGGCCCGAGTGACGGGCAGCGCCTGGCTCGGCGGCGAGTCGCTCATCGGCCGCCCGCAGGGGGAGCTCGACCGCATCCGCGGCGCGCGGGTGGGGCTCGTTTTTCAGGACCCGATGACTTCGCTCACGCCACACCTGCGGGTCGGCGAGCAGATCGCCGAGCCCATCGTCAGCCACCGTGGCACCAGCTGGACCGAGGCTCGTCGGCGGGCACTCGCGTTGCTCGAGCGTGTTCACGTTCCGGATGCCGCGCGCCGGATGCGCCAGTACCCGCACGAGCTCTCGGGCGGCCTGCGACAGAGAGTGATGATCGCGATTGCGCTGGCGTGCGAGCCCGAATTGCTGATTGCCGACGAGCCGACAACCGCGCTCGACGTCACCCTCCAGGCGCAGATTCTCGCGCTGCTGCTGGAGTTGAAGCGCGAGAGCGGGGTGGCGATGGTGTTGATCACGCATGACTTCGGCGCGGTCGCGGGAGTTGCGGACCGGGTCGCCGTCATGCAGTCCGGATGCATCGTCGAGTTGGATACCACCGCCGCGGTGCTCAAGGCGCCCCGGCACGAGCACACCCGGGCGCTACTCGCCCAGGTACTCACGCTGGATTCGGCCGCGGCGCCCGCAGCTGCTGCCGCGCAGCAACCGCCGCCCGCGCGGGCGGGCGCGCTCGGCATTTCCTCGCTCGCGGTGCAGTATCCACAGCGCGACGCCTGGCAGGGCAACAGCCGCGCGCTCCACGCATTGCAGGATGTCAGTCTGGAGCTGCGGCCTGGAGAGGCGCTGGGTGTGGTAGGGGAGTCGGGCTCCGGCAAGTCGACGCTGGCGCGGGCCGCGCTGCAACTCATCCGGCCGACCGCCGGGCGCGTGACTTGGATGGGCCGGAGCCTGGCCGAGCTGCCGGCGCGGGAGCTCAAGCGGCTGCGCCGCGACCTGCAGATCGTTTTCCAGGATCCGCTGGCGAGCCTGGATCCGCGCCTGACGGTCGCGGCGATCGTCGCCGAGCCGCTCGCGGTTCATGAGCCGCGGCTCGATGCCGAGGCGCGGCGGCGGCAGGTGCTGGAGATGCTGGCCCGTGTCGATCTGGGTCCGCAGATCGCGAGCCGCTATCCGCACGAGCTTTCCGGCGGCCAATGCCAGCGTGTCGGTATCGCCCGAGCGATGATCCTCAGGCCGCGCCTGCTCGTGTGCGACGAGCCGGTGAGCGCGCTCGATGTCTCGGTGCAGGCGCAGATCCTCGACCTGCTCGCGAGCCTCAAGAGCGAGCACGGCATGTCGATTCTGCTCGTGAGCCACAATCTCGCCGTGGTGAGGCGGCTCTGCGATCGGGTCCTCGTCCTCTATCGCGGTCGGATGATGGAGCTCGCCGACTCGCGAGCGCTGTTCTCGCATCCGCTGCACCCCTATACCCGCGAGCTGCTGGACGCGGTGCCGGTAGTCGATCCGGTCGTGCAGCCGCGCAGGCTGGAGCTGGCACTGACACGGCTGGCGCGGGGGCAGGAGACGCAAGGCGACGGTGCGCCCGCCACGGGATGCGTATTCCGGTCGCGTTGCCCGCACGCCATTTCCGAGTGTGTCGTGAAGATACCGGCCTGGGAGATGGCGCCCGGTGGCGGCTGGGTGGCGTGCCACCGCTTCCGGGAGATGGCCGATGGTATGCTTGGCCCGCAGATACAGGAACCCGCATGAAGCCCGACGCCAGCATCCGCCCGAGCGACAGCCTCCGCAACGTCCGTTACGAGATTCGCGGTCGCCTGGCGCGCCGCGCCCATGAGCTCGAGCGGCAAGGCTACGAAATCGTTTCTCTCAACATTGGCAACCCCAAGGCGTTCGGGTTCCGCACGCCGGAGACGATGCGCCTGGCGATGATCGAGAATCTTGCCGAGGCGGAAGGGTACTGCCACCAGAAGGGCATCTTCCCTGCCCGCGAGGCGGTGGTGATGCAGCAGCAGGCGCGGGGCGTCACCGGGGTCACGGCCGAGGAGGTCTTCATCGGCAACGGCGTGAGCGAGCTCATCGACCTCGTGCTGCGTGCGCTCCTCAACAGCGGCGATGAGGTGCTGGTGCCGAGTCCGGACTACCCGCTCTGGACGGCGGCGGTCACCCTGAATGGCGGACGCGCGGTGCACTATCCCTGTCGACCGGAAAACGGCTTCGTGCCCGATCCCGAGGAGCTCGCGCGCCTGGTGACGCCGCGCACGCGCGCCATCGTCATCGTCAATCCCAACAATCCGACCGGCGCGGTCTACCCGCGGCCGACGCTCGAGGCGCTGGCGCGGCTCGCGGAGCGCTCCGGGCTCATCGTCTTCAGCGACGAGATCTACGACCAGATGGTCTACGATGACACCGAGTTCGTGCCCATGGCGACACTCGTGCGCGACACGTTGTGCGCCACGCTCTCGGGCCTCTCCAAGATCTACCGGGCTTGCGGCTATCGGGTGGGATGGGCGGTGTTTTCCGGCCGCACCCGTACCGCGACCGAATACCTCAACGCGCTCGAGCTGTTGAGCTCGCTGCGGCTCTGCAGCAACGTGCTGGCGCAGTGGGCGGTGCAGACCGCCCTGGGCGGCTACCAGAGCGTGAAGGATCTCATCAGCCCGGGCGGCCGGCTCTATGAGTCGCGGCGGACCGTCGTGAGTGCCACCCACGTCAGTCGCTTTCTCGAGCTGGCGCCGCCCAAGGGCGCGATGTATGCGTTCGTCGGCGTCGACACTCGCGAGCTGCCCGGCTTCGACGATCAGAAGTTCGCGCTCGACCTCCTCGAGCAGAAGCACGTGCTCGTGGCTCCGGGTGTGAGCTTCAACGTTCCGTACCGCAATCATTTCCGGGTGACGACTCTGCCGGATCCGGCAACTCTGCGGGAGGTGTTTGCCCGCATCGACGAGCTGTTGCAGGGCTACGCGAGCGCGCCTGCCGGTGGCGAGGCCCAAGCCGCGACCCACAACGTGGTCGAGGCGACCTCTAGATTCAAGTAAAAACGCAGATATCTGCGATAACTCTTTGTATTGTTTAAGCTTCCGAATTACATTAATGGAGTGCTCGGACGCGGGGGCACGGTCGTCGTACCGTCCCGTCAGCGGGCCCACGCGCTGCGGTTAGCGCATGCGAGCGCGCAGCTCGCGCAGGGCAGGCGAGTGTGGTCGAGCCCGGACACGCTGCCGCTGGAAGGCTGGCTGACACGGGAGATCGAGCACTGCGCCGCGAGTCGCGGCGACCTGCCGCGCCTCCTGTCCCCCGCGGAGGAGTGGCTGTTGTGGCGTCAGTCCACGGCCGAGGCCACCGAGGGGCTCGATCTCGTCAACCGCGCCTCGCTGGCCGAATCCTTGCGCCGCGCGAGCAGTGTCGCGGCGGAGCTCGGCATCGATCTGCAGGCGATCCGTGAGCCGGCGGGAACGGAAGCCGCCCTCCTGGTCACCGTGCACCGGGCCGTCGCGGAACGGTGCCGGGCATTGGGCGCCGCACTCTTGCCCGAGATCCTGTCGCGGTTGCCTTGCGTCGGCGATCACCGGCCGGTGCTCTTCGCGGGATTTCTCGGCGCTTCACCGCGCCTGCGGGCGATCACCGGCCTGCGCGCGCAACACGGCCATGAGACCTTGCAACCTTCGCCCGCGGATGCCGCTGCGCCAGGGCAAATACGGGTCGTGAGGCCCCCGGATGCGATGGAGGAATTGGAGCGCATTGCCGCATGGTGTTGCCAACGCCTGCGAGCTCGAGCGGACGACCGTATTCTCATCGCCCTGCCGGGCTCGAGCGGCCGGCGCGAGCGCCTTGCGACGCTGATCCGCCAGGCTATCGACCCGCGCGGCTGGCTGGCGACGCACGCCGCGCAGGCGCAAGTCGACTGGGTCGGTGAGATCGAGGCCGCATCGCCGGTCATCATCGAGGGGGGGCAGCCGCTGGCGAGCCTGCCGGCGGTCGCGCATGCGCTCACGAGCCTGACTTTGCTCGTGGGAGAGTCGCTGGAGATCGAACGGCTGGCGGAGTGGCTGCGGGCGCCCGCCTGGGCGGAGCCTGACTCGGCGGCGCGGGCGCGACTCGATCTGTCGCTGCGGCAGCGCGGCCGGCTGCAGCTCGATCTGCCGGCGCTGCTGGAGTCGTTGCGGCGGGCACCGGCCACGATCATCGAGTCGGCGGGGGTGCTCGGCGCCCGGCTCGAGCGGGCGAGGGATGCGCTCGCGCCCAGCTCAGGGACGCCGCGCGAGTGGTCGGAGAGACTCAAGTCAGCGCTCGCGCTTTTGGGATGGCCAGGCGCCTCCGGGCCGCGTGCCGGTGCCGAGCAGCAGACGCTGATGCGCTTTCACGAGCTGCTCGATGAGCTTGGCCAGCTTTCCGCGGCTGCGCACAGCATGACCCGCGATCTTGCCTTGCAGTGGCTCACCGAGCTTGCGGCGCATACCCGCTACCGTCCGGCGGATGATGATGCCCCGGTAACCCTCACCCCGTCATATGCGGCCCCGGTAGTGCAGTACGACGCCGTGTGGGTCGGCGGCCTGAATGCAGAGTCGTTTCCGCAGCCCGTGGCGCCCGACCCGTTCGTGCCGCTTGCGGCGCAGATCGCCGCCGGCTGGCCTGCCGCCAGTGCGGCGGGGCGCTTGGAGGAAGCGCGCGCGCTCATCAGTGCGTGGCGCGCGGCCGGCGCCGAGCTGGTGCTCAGCGCCCCGGCTCGCGACGGCGACATCGAGCTGCTGCCGAGTCCGCTGCTCGAGGAGTGGCGGTCGGCGACGGAGCCGACGGCGCAGCAGAGCGGCTCGGTCTGGCTGCCGGCGCGGTTGCATCGCCGGGGGCGGCTGGTGGAATGGCGGGATGAGGTGGGAGTGGCGTGGCAACCCCGGCAGCCGCTGCCCTCCGGTACGAGAAGCCTCGAGTTACAGAACAACTGTCCTTTCCGCGCGTACGCGGAGCTGCGCCTGGGAAGCGTCGAGCTCGACGTCCCAGAGCCGGGTATCGCACCGGATGCGCGCGGACAGCTGCTGCACTCTGTTTTGCAGAAGCTCTGGGACCGGCTCGGCGATTCGAGGACGCTGGTGTCGCTCTCTGCGGAAGCCCTCGATGAGTTGCTCGCGACGTGCATCGACGGCGCGGTGAGCGAGCTCGCCCCGAAGGCAGACGAGCGCCTCGCCGGGCCGGCCCTGGCACGGGAGCGCCGTCGTACCGTCCGGCTGGTGCGCAAGCTGCTCGAGCTCGAGAAAGCGCGCGCGCCCTTCCGGGTGCAGCGGACCGAATATGGCTCGCGGCTGCGCCTGGCGGACCAGGAGCTCAAGTTGCGCATCGATCGCCTCGATGCGCTCGAGAGCGGCGGCATCGCCATTCTCGACTACAAGAGCGGCCGGCGAGTGAGCGCCGATTGGTATGGCGAGAGACCCTCCCATGCGCAGCTCCTCGCCTACCTCGCGGCGGTCGGTGAAGGGGTCGTTGCCATGGCGACCATCAACATCACGGCGCGAGAAGTCAGATTCGAGGGCATCTCCGCCACCGAGAAGCTGCTTCCCCGGGTGGCCTGCGTGAAAGGTCCGGAGGGGCAGCAGGAGGATGCGTGGCAGTTGCGCGTGCGTGAGTGGCACGCCGTGGTGGAGCGGCTGGCGCGCGACTTTGCCGCGGGCCGTGCAGCGGTGGACCCGATGCCGCGGGCCTGCGACTACTGTCATGTCGCCAGCCTCTGTCGTGTGGGCGACGATATCGTCCTGGATGAAGGTGCTGAGGACGGCGCAATGAGCATGGACGATGATGATGACTGACGCCCAGAGCCCGCACATCGATGCCGCACAGGCCGACGAGCTGGCGCGCGAGCGTGCGATCGACCCCAGCCTCTCGGTACTGCTACAGGCGCCTGCCGGCTCAGGCAAGACCTCCGTCCTGACGCAGCGACTGTTGCGCCTCCTCGCCGTGGTCGATGAGCCGGAGGAGATCCTCGCGATCACGTTCACGCGGCGGGCCGCCGCGGAGATGCGCGCCCGGGTACTGCGGGTGTTGCGTGGGGAGACGAGCGACGATGCCCAAGGTCAGCGCCTGCGCGCACTCGCGGCGGCGGCGCTGCGACACTCGCAGGCGCGCGGCTGGCGCCTGGCGGAGGATCCCGGCCGGCTGCGCATCCAGACCATCGACTCCTTCAACTTCAGGCTCGCGAGTCAGCTTCCGGTCACGGCCCGCGCCGGCGGCGAGCTCGTGCTGAGCGCCCGTCCCGAGGAGATCTACCCCCTCGCGGCGCGTGAGACCCTGCTCGCGGCGGAAGAGGATCCGGAGCTCTCCGCGGACCTGGAGCTGCTCTTCGAGCGGCTGGACAACCGGTGGGGACACGTCGAGCGCCTGCTCGCGGACATGTTGCGTCTGCGCGCGCATTGGCTGCGCTACGTGTTGGGCCACAAGCCTGATGTGCTCTGTCAGCGCGTCGAGTCGAGTCTCGCTGAGATCGTGGGCGATCGCCTGAGTAGGGCATGCCGATCGTTGGACGCCGGAGTGTGCGCCGAGGCGGCATGCCTGCCCGGCGTCGGCCCGCTCGGGAGCCAAGCGCGCTGTCTGCAATCCTGGAAGGCTCTGGCGCGACTCGCGCTCACCGACAAGGGTCACTGGCGCAAGTCGATCACACGTCTGCTGGGCGCCGGGTTCGAGACGGCGGTGGTCAAGGATGCATTGCGGGCCTGTATCGAGCGCCTGGGCGCCGTGCCCGAGGCGCGTGAGATCCTGGTCGATCTGCTGGCGCTGCCGAGCCCCGAGCTCACAGCCACGGATGCCGCCGCGCTCGCGGCTCTGTCGCGAGTGTTGCGCGCCGCTGCGGCGCAGCTGCAGGCGCGGTTCGCGCTCGAGGGCCGGGTGGATCACACCTACATCGCCGGCGCCGCGCGGGCGGCGCTCGCCGACGGCGGGTTGCCGACCGACCTCGCTCTGCGCACGGGGCTGTCCCTGCGGCACATCCTGGTCGATGAGTTCCAGGACACCTCCGTCGCGCAACTCGAGCTCCTCGAGACGCTGACCGCCGGTTGGGAGCCGGGCGACGGCCGGACGCTCTTTGTCGTCGGCGATCCGATGCAGTCGATCTATCAGTTCCGCGAGGCCGAGGTCGGGTGCTTCCTGCGCGCCCGCGATCTCGGGATCGGCGCCATCCGGCTGCTGCCGCTGCACCTGCGGCGCAATTTCCGCTCGACACCCGAGCTCATCCACTGGACCAATGCGGCGTTCGGCACGCTTTTCCCGCCAACAGACGATCTGCGCGCGAGCGCGGTGGCGTTCACCGCGAGCCTCGGCCAGGACGAGAAGGGCGGTGACGAGCGCTCCACTCGCCGTCCGGGCGCCATCGAGCTTCGTCTGCTGCCCGCTCGTGCCGCCGAGACCGAAGCGATCGTGGCGAGAGTCAGAGACCTGAAGAAAGGCGATGCCGGAGCCAGCATCGCGATCCTCGTCGCCGCCCGCCCCCATGCCCACGCCGTCATCGCGGCGCTTCATGCCAGCGACATCGATGCGATCGGCGTCGATCTCGTGCCGCTCGGCAAGGTGCCGGTCGTGCGGGATCTGGTCGCGCTCACGCGGGCGCTCTGCCACCTGGGAGACCGCACCGCATGGCTCGCCGTGTTGCGGGCGCCGTGGTGTGGGGCGTCGCTCGCAACCCTGACCGCGCTTTCTTCCCGCGGCGACTCCCGGCTGGTCTCGCAGGCACTGAGCGAGCCGGAGCGCCTGGAGGAGTGTCCGGCGGAGGAGCGCTCGCGGCTCGAGCGGGTGCGGCAGGTGCTCGAGGAGGGAGTCGCGCAGCGCGACCGCAGGCCGTTCGCCGACTGGCTGGAGGGAGTCTGGATCGCACTCGGCGCCGCGGACGCCTATCCGGCCGGCGAATTGCGTCATGCGCGCGCTTTCTTCGAGGCGCTGAGCGAGCGCACCGCATCCGGGGAGTGGCGCGGCATTGCCTCGCTGGATTCGGTGTTGGCGGACCTCTACGCGCAGCCGCGGGCGCGTGCGCCGCAGCCGGTGCAGGTGCTGACCATCCACGGCGCCAAGGGACTCGAATTCGATCATGTGTTGGTCCCGGGTCTCGATCGCGATCTCAACCGGGGGCGCGAGCCGTTGCTGCGTTGGCTCGACCTGCCGCGCCCGCGGGAGGGCAGCGACCTCATCATGGCGCCGGCGCCTGTGATCGGCGATGAGGAGCCGGGAGAGGTGGGGGCGTATCTCAAGCGCCTCATGGCGGGTCGCGCCGCCCACGAGCAGGTCAGACTGCTCTACGTCGCGGCGACGCGCGCGAAGCGGTCGCTTCATCTGTATGCGGCCCCCAAACCCCGCTCCGGAGGCATGATCGCGCCGCGCTCGAGAACCTTGCTCGCGCGTCTGTGGCCGGCGCTCGAAGCGGACTTCCGCGAATCTCTGTCTGCTCCTGTTGGCGCTGAGGTCGACGAGCCGCGCGAGGCCTCGCGACCGCCCCTGCGAAGACTCGCGCCGGGGTGGCTGCCGCGCAGGCTACCGGCCGCACTGCCGCTCGCCCGACTGCCGCTGGCGCAGCGCTCGCTGGGGCCGCCCGAGTTCAGTTGGGTGGGTGAGACGGCGCGCCACGTGGGCACTGTGGTGCACGCCGCTCTGCAGGCGCTTGGAGCCGCTCCCGAGCTGCCGTCGCGGGCGTGGGTCGAATCGCGGGCCAACCTCTATCGCGAGCAACTGCGCCGCCACGGTGTGCCGGAGCACGATCTCGAGCGGGCCGCGGCCACAGCCGTCGAGGCATTGGCCCGGACCGTGGGCGATGACAGAGGGCGCTGGATTCTGTCGCGCGAGCATCGGGAAGCGGCCAGCGAGCTCGCCCTCACGGGTATCGTCGGCGGCCGGCTGACGAGCGTCGTGGTGGATCGGTCCTTCGTCGACGCGCAGGGAATGCGCTGGGTCATCGACTTCAAGACCAGTCGCCATGAAGGCGGCCGGCTGGAGCAGTTCCTGGATCAGGAGCTCGAGCGCTATCGTGGGCAGCTGGAAACCTACGCCACCCTGGCCCGGAGCCTGGGCCCGCAGTTGGTGCGGGCGGCTCTCTACTTCCCGCTGCTCGGCGTCTTTCGCGAGTGTCAGTAGTAGCTCATCGACTTGAGTCGATGTGCCCCGCCGCCGCAGGTGGCGGAGGCGGTGAGCAAAAACCGCGCTTTTGCTCGCCGCCGCGCTGGGACGGGCAGGATGCCCGGATCCAGCGCTTCTTAATAGGTCCCCGACATCGCGAACTGGCGCCGTCCCTGGGCATCCGGCGAGCCGAGGAACTGGATAGCGTTGACGAGCGGTTGAGTCGCACTCGCGCGCGGCGTCACATACGCCGACAGATCGTACCCGGGCTGCGCCGTGAGAACGATGGTCCCCGCGACAGCCAGCGGGCCGCCCACGTCCTGCACGTTACCTGTCGGCTGCGAGCCTCCTCCGGGGAAGGTCACAGAGTAACTGCCGAGCGGGGTGACGTAGCCGCTGTGATCGACGAGATTGCGGGCTTCGATGCTGCCCTGGAGCGCGCGCACGACACCTTTTTTTGTCACTTGCGCAAGCGCGAGGTCGGCGTGCACCGTGCCGCTGAGCGTCGGCGGCATAGCCGGAATCACCGCCGGGTCGAGAGGCAGCGACGCTGTCAGATTGCGCGCGAGGACAGTGCCGCTGAGACCGATTTCGACATCACCCCGGGCAGAGATATCGGGCGGATGCTCGAGGTCGATGTGCGCCGCGAGCCTGCCGGCGAGCAGTCGCGCCGGGCGCAGCTGCCAGGTGAGATCCCCGAGGGCGGTACCGCGCACCGTGAGTCCGCTGCAATAGCCGCTCCAGATGGAGCCCTCGACGCTCGCACAGCTGAAATTGGCGCCCCCGTGGGGCAACAGCCAGCTCGCCGGCATGCGCGCGAGCACGATCGCTGCGAATGCCACGATCACCAACACGATGACGGTAATGGACCGCTTCATGCGTAGGAGCCGGATTTCGACGGCTCAGGGGCTTTTCAGGACGAGAGAGGCGTCCACTAATCCGGGCGAGCCGGCGCTGTCGATGGTCGCGCTCTGGATCTGCACGCCGTTCTGCTGGCTCAAGCGCGCGATCCATCCGACCAGGGCGTCGAACGGCGCTTTCTCCAACTGCACGCTCAGGTTGCCGACACCGCTCGGCTGGCTGCCCGCGAGCGAGTTGCCCAGTCCGGCCTCGCGCGCCGACTGATCGACGACCACGATCAGCGACTCGCCCACATTGCTGCGCACCGGTCCCGCCGCGGTGATCTCGGGCGCGGCGGTGCGCATCCAGACCAGGTCCGCCTGCTTGCGGGCCACCTGATCATGCAGGCGCGAGACGCTGTGGTCGAGCGGCAGGATGACTGCGACCACGAACAGGATTGCGGCGATCACACCGCCCGCCAGGAGGACCTTGCGGTCCCGAGGCGAGAGCGAGCGGAGCGAGGAGGAAATATCCAGCGCGGCCATGTCAGCTTCCCGGGGACATCTGAATGCTGCCCTCGTACGTGGAGCCCTTCGGAGTGCCGGCGACCAGGTGCGCCTGCCATCCCTGCTGGCGCAGCTGTCGGCTCAGCCGATCGAGTGACTCGACGTTGGGCGCCGCCGCCTTGAGCTCGAACGCGCCGTCGCGGAACGTCAGCGCTTCGAGCACCGCTTCAGGCGCGGCGCGATGCGCCTGCACCAGCGCCTGCAGCGCCGACAGAAAGCCGCCGGAGGCCTGACTCGCGCGCGCCGCGGCGAGGCGCTGCTCCATCTCGCGCCGCGCTTCATAAGTTTGCGGCTGACCCGGCATCGCCATCTGGAAGACCTGCTGTATCGAGCCGTCGAGCCGCTGGTCGGCGTGCTTGAGGACCGAGAGCTCGGCGGCCTTGCCGGCCACGTGTAATCCGATGAAGCCTGCGAGCAGCATCGCCGCTACCCGCCATGCATTCCAACCCACCGGGTGTGTCGACGCCACGGTGTAGGAGCCCTGCAGAAGGTTGGTCGCCGCGGTCGCGGGGAGCTGTTGCGCGAAGAGCGTCAGCGGTCCGCCCGTCAGCAACTGAATTTGGATGCCCTCGAAGCGCTCGCGAGCCGCCTCCACTGCAGCGGAATGACGCTGCCACTCCGCCGCGCCGGTGTAGAGGATCAGACCCCGTCCGCCCGGCGTGCCGGGCTCCATCCCCGAGAGCGCGATCTCGAGTGCCTCGCCGAGGGCGTCGGCAGGTAGCGTCACTACGTTTCCCGAGGGTGGGCGCACCACCACCGCATCCTCCTCGAGCAAGGCCACAGCCTGACCGGGGTTCTGCGGCAGCAGCTCGCTGTCGGCATACAGGGCCTCGGGCTCGAGACCGCTCGATCTGAGGAGAGTGGTCCACTCGTCCATGAGCTTGCGAGCCACCACCGCGACCGGTACCCGGGTCGACTCTCCCTGGCGGCGGCCGATGGCGAAATGCAGCGCCTCGATGTCCTCGGCGAGCTGCTCCTCGAGCGCAAAGGGCACGAGCTGCTGCAGTTTGGTGCCCGCCTTGGCGGGGGGCAGCTCCGGCTGCGCCAACAGGACGTCCGAGCCCGGTACCAGCACTACGACATGCCGCCCCGCCGCGCGCGGCGCGGCCAGTGAGAGCGGTCCGGCCAGGGGCAGGCCGGCGGCGGTGCCGCGGGCATCGACCACGAGCCAGGTCGCCTGCTCTTGCGGCGTGCGCGGAAGCCTCAGGAGGAGCCAGTCAGCCATGGTGCGTCATACTAGCAGCGGCCGGCTCAATCGGGCGTGAAGCTGCGCAACTCTGGGCGAGCCATGCCGGTCGGGTCCTGGTAGAGCAAGGTGTAGATGGAGAACTCGGCCGTGCCCAGGGTCACATAGCTCGTCAGGCGGAACCAGCGCGATGTCTCGCCAAGGAGGCCCGAAATACTCTGCTGCTGGCCGGGCGCTGCGCCCCCCGGGGTCGCGGTCTGCGTCTCGCCGGCGGCTTGCAGCACTTCCGCCGGGGTTGGGAAGCAGCCGCCGGCCGCCGCGCGGTCCTGCTGGAACTCCTGCGGATTGGAGCTCCACTGCACGCGGCCGGTGAGCGCATCGAGCACGTAACCCGATGCCGTACAGGTGTTGATCTGGACACCGATCGGCAGGGCGACGATGTAAGGCGCCAGCTGGTCGAACTGCGCGCGCGTGAAGCCGGGGAGTGCCAGGAGCTCACTGGTGCTGGTGATCGGCAGGTTGGGCGTGCGGTAGGGCGGATCCGCTTCCATGTAGACGCTGTCCTCGGCGCCGTCGGGATCCGTCGGCGTCGTGTCCTTGTCGATCCAGTCGACGAGATAGTAGGCATATTTGGGATCGTCGCCGACCATGGTCAGCAGCCGCTTGAACGCCTCGATCGCCGCCGTGTTCGGCGTTTCGCCGTCGGTCATGACCAGGTTATTGATGTTGAAGCGTCCCTCGACATCCTCGAGCGATGCCTCGAGCATCACGCCGGGGGTCACCTCCGTGGGAGGCAGCGGTTGACTCCAGGGTTGGCCCGCCGCGGTGTAGGCGAGGTTCTCCTTGAACGTCTGTTGCAATCCGTAGGCCGCGAGCGCTTCCCCGCCTTCGGCGACGAGGATCGCCTGATCGAATTCGAAAGTCGCGGCGGCACGGCGCGCGGTCATCGCGTTGTTGTAGGCCATCCCGGCCGCGATGATGGTGCCGAACGCGACCAGCAGAATCGCGACGAGGAGGGCCACACCGCGTTGCCGTCGGCGCGACGCCACACCCCGGTCCAGCCGGCGGGCACGGGCCATCCCGAGTGGTGGGCGATCATTCGTCATTGGGGGTCTCGAAGATGCGCGTGATCCTGCCCCACTGCTGCGTGTCCAGAGTGACCTGGACCGCGAGCGGCCGCATGCGGAACAGAGCGTCCTGAGCGCCATCGCCGCCCGTGGCGGCCGGCGGCCAGTTATTGACCCAGGAACGGGTCATCGACATGTACTGGAACGACGCGCTGCGCACGTGCTTCAGCAGATTGCGCTTGACCGGCAGGCTGGAGAGCGTCGCGTCGAGGACGTTCCAGTGCTCACGCACCAAGGTGCCGTTGTCCAGAACATACGCCACGCGCTCGAGCTCCGTGCGCGGCTCGCCGATGGGATTGCTCCAGCCGCCGCGCGTCAGGATGACGAGAGGAGTGGCCGTGTCCGAGTCGGAATCATCCGTATCCGACGTGCTCGAAGTCGGAGCATTGGATATATCGGATGAATCGGACATATCGGACGGGGTGCTGCCCTGCAGACAGGGCAAGTAGCCATTGCCACCCGGGTCGCGTACCGGCCGCGGCGCAATCTGCACGAAGTCCTGCTCCATGATCTGCATGGCGCTCTCGAGTTGCACCAGACTCTGCTGGTGCCGGGTGATCGTGCCGCGATTCTGCAGCGCCTGATTGATCGCTCCGTAGCCGATCGCGAACATCACGGCGGCGATGAAGAGGGCCACCAGAAGCTCGATCAGCGTGAATCCTCCACGGGACCACGGCAGACGGCGGTAGCGAGCACGGCCTCGGGCTCTCATTGCAATCCCTGTGGGGTGGAGGTCGTCGGGGCTATCGTCGTTGGCGTTGTGGTCGTGGGGCTGGCGGTCGGCTGGCCGGAGGTGCTGGTCGGCAGAGTGTTGATGGGGTTCGAAGACCACGCCTGCGGCGGCGGATCCGTCGAGGGGGCGATGGCGTTGCTCATGAAGCCCGTGGCGCTGGCGTACCAGCCGCGGTCGTCGCCGGCCGTGCTGTCGGCTGGCTTCACGTCGACCTCGATCTGCACCATGCCCGGTATCTGGGTGGTGGTGACTTTCTGCTGCCACGCCCAGCTTTGTCCGGCGTAGCTGAGGGTGTCGCTGCTCGTGCCGGCTTGCGGCACGGTGCCTGAGAGTCTTGTGGCCTCGAGACGGTTCAACGCCACCCAGCCGGCGAAGGTCTTGTCCTGGAGGAACACGGTGGTGTTGGCGGAGGAGGTCAGCGTCTCCAGGACCGCCGCCATGCCAATGGCGACGATGGCCAGCGCCACCAGCACCTCGATCAGGGTGAACCCCCTCGCGCTCCTCACGACCCACCACCCTGAACCATCGGTTTCTCGACGATCTCACCGTCCTTGTTCTCGTCGAGTGTGACGCTGCGGCCGGCACTCGGACGCTCCAGCGTGATGGTGAAGGACGACAGGTCGCCGCTCGAGAAGATCATCACCTGGGGAGCGAAGGCGCTCGCGGCCGAGCTCGAATCAGAGTCGGAGTCGGGATCCGAGCTGGAGCTCGAGTTTGAATCCGAGTTGGAATCCGAGCCCGAGCTCGTATGCGGTACGCTCGGATGCGTTTGCGAGGTCGACGTAGAGTCGGACGTAGAGTCAGAGTCGGCGTCAGACGTGGCGCTGGAGGGCGGTGGCGGCGGCTTCTTCACGGCCTCCTCGAGCACGATCGGCCGTGCATCTACCACTAGCTGGAAATCGAGTCCGCTCGGCATCGCCCGTTCGCGCAGGGCGTCGTCCTCGTCAACGGTCCGCCATGTGCCGGTGCGCACGTCATAGACGACGAACTCATAGCCGTGCTGTCCGAAGTAGATGCCGAAATCGCGCGTCTGCAGCTCGGCCTGGTCCCGGGCGTAGTTCATCAGTGACAGCAGCCGCTTGCTCTCGGTCTCGAGCTCCGTGTCTTTGCCGGCGAAGTTCAGCGACAGCAGCATTCCTGCGGTCAGGATCCCGATGATCAGGACGACGACCAGGATCTCGAGCAACGTGAAGCCGGCGTGGCGCGACGCGCGGCTCGCGGCCGGGGCGCCTGCTACGGCCCGCGGCAACCCACGGTTAATTGTTGAGGTTCCAGTTGCCAATGGTGTCGCTGCCACCCGGCTGACCATCGGCGCCCAGTGTGTAAAGGTCATAGGGCTGTCCGTGCGTGCCGGGGTACTCGTACTGGTAGTCGCGGCCCCAGGGGTCTTTGGAGAGTTGCTGAATATACGGGCCGTGCCAGTGCGTGACCGCCGGGTCGTTCGGCTGCTGGACGAGCGATTGCAGGCCATCGTCCGTGGAGGGGTAGACGGAGTTGTCGAGGCGGTATTCCGTCAGGCCGGTTCCCAGGGCCTGGATGTCCGCCTTGGCCTTGGTGACGCGGGCCTCGTCGACCTTGTTGACGACCTGCGGCACGATGACGGCCGCGAGCAGGCCGATGATGATCACGACGACCATGATTTCGATCAGGGTGAAGCCGCGCGCCTTGGCGGCGGCAGTGAATCTCGCGGGGTACGGTCGATGGTTCATGATGACCTGAGGTTTCCTAAGGGGCGGCGGCGCTTCGCGCGCGACGCGGAATCATAACCGCGGACGCGGGTGCGCGCGTTTGCGCCGTTCGACAGTCCCGGCGGCAGGCCGGTTCCTCGATCGGGTGGCTATAATCGCCGGAATTTTTCGACTGCGCGAGGGTGTATGACACTTGGGTTCGTATTTCCGGGGCAGGGGTCACAGTCGGTCGGGATGCTGGCGGGGCTCGCTCCCGCCGGGGCCGAGTCGGCGGTCCGCGACACCTTGGCAGAGGCGTCGGCGGTGCTCGGATACGATCTCAGTGAGCTCGTGGCGCGAGGGCCCGCGGAGCGGCTGAACAGCACGGAGTGCACCCAGCCCGCGATGCTCGCGGCGGGTATCGCGACCTGGCGGCTGTGGCACGAGCGCGGGGGACCCGAGCCCCAGGGGGTCTGCGGACACAGCCTCGGGGAGTTCTCGGCGCTGGTGGCCGCCGGGGCCCTCGAGTTCGGGGCCGCAATCGATCTCGTGCGGTTCCGGGGCCGCGTCATGCAGGAGGCCGTCCCTGCCGGCACGGGGGCCATGGCCGCCATCCTGGGGCTGGATGACGCCCAGGTGATCGAGGCTTGCCGCGAGGCTGCACAGGGCGGCGTCGTCGAGGCGGTCAACTTCAACTCTCCCGGGCAGGTGGTCATCGCCGGGGCGCGTGAGCCCGTCGAGCGCGCGATCGAGGCGGCCAAGCGCCTGGGAGCCAAGCGCGCGGTCGCCCTTCCGGTCAGCGTCCCCTCGCACAGCAGTCTCATGAGCTCGGCGGCGCTACGCTTGGGCGAGCGGCTCGCCACGGTGGATCTGCGGGCACCACGGATCCGCTTTATCAGCGCGGTCGATGCCGCCCCGCACGATGATCCCGCGGACCTGCGGCGGCTGCTCGTGCGCCAATTGTCGAGCCCGGTGCGGTGGTCGGACACCGTCCGCGCGCTCGCGGCAGGCGGCATGAGTACCCTCATCGAATGCGGTCCGGGCAAGGTGCTGACGGCGCTCAACCGCCGCATTGACCGGGGTCTGACGTCCCTGGCGCTCGAAGATGCCGAGTCGCTGCAGGCGGCACTCGCGGCCGTTCAGGCTTGAAACGACGGAGATACGCATGCTCGCGAATGAAGTAGCACTGGTCACCGGAGCTTCCCGCGGAATAGGGCGGGAAATCGCCCTCGCCCTCGCCGGAGCGGGTGCCCGGGTGATCGGCACGGCGACGACGCCGGAGGGTGCGGCTGCGCTTACGGCGGCACTGGCGTCGCATGGATACAACGGCCGCGGAGCCACACTGGATGTCTCGGCCGCGGCGTCCATCGACGCCCTGATGAGTGAGCTGGATGCGGCCGGCGAGATGCCGACCATCCTCGTGAACAACGCCGCGGTCACACGCGACGCGCTCCTCCTGCGCATGAAGCCGGAGGACTGGGACCGAGTGATCACCACCAACCTGACCTCGGTGTTCCGCCTCTCCAAGGCGTGCCTGCGCCGCATGATGAAGGAGCGGCGCGGGCGCATCGTGAGCCTGACTTCCGTGGTCGGGGTGACCGGCAATCCCGGGCAGACCAACTACGCCGCCGCCAAAGCAGGCATTCTCGGCTTCACGAAGTCTCTCGCGCGCGAGGTCGCCTCGCGCGGCATCACGGTCAACGCCGTCGCTCCGGGTTTCATCGATACCGACATGACCCGTTCCCTGGGCGAGGAGCAGCGAGCAGCGCTGCTCACGCAGATTCCGGCCGGGAGGCTCGGCGCGGCCGCGGACGTTGCCGCCGCCGTCCTTTTTCTCGCCTCGCCGCAGGCGAGCTACATCACGGGCGAGACCCTGCACGTCAACGGCGGAATGTACATGCCGTGACGATTTCCCCCGGCACTGCACGCTCGGCCAGGCGCAATGCCACCCGCATGGCGTGAACCTCGTTGGGCGGGCGCAACAGCGGGGGCGCGGGCCGAGCTGTGGCCGGCGCTCGCGACGCGGGCGCACGGGGGCTGATTCCCCTGCAAAAACAATCACTCAGCGCCCTCGCACGGCGACTGGCAGGCCCGGGGGTGTTCCCCTACAATACCGCGCCCACGCCGCCGGCCCATGGCGGCAGGGGCACGTATTTCCGCAATCCAATTTCTAAAACATAAGGACCATCCGCTAATGAGCACAGTTGAGCAGCAGGTCAAAGCCATTGTGGCCGAGCAGCTTGGCGTCAAGCAGGAGCAGGTGACCAACGACGCCTCCTTCGTGGACGATCTGGGAGCCGACTCGCTCGACACGGTCGAGCTGGTGATGGCTCTCGAGGAGGAGTTCGAGATCGAGATCCCGGACGAGGATGCCGAGAAGATCACCACGGTCCATCAGGCGATCGAGTACATCAACGAGCGCCGCAACAAGGCCTGAATCCCGCGAGGCCCAGGATGGGCTGAATCCGCGCCGGAAGATTATTCCCCAGGAAAAAGCCTCTACTAGAGACGGGTAGCGTGTGAGCAAGCGTCGTGTGGTCGTAACGGGCATGGGACTGATCTCGCCCGTGGGCAGCGTGGTCGAGACGGCGTGGCAGGCCATTCTCGCCGGCAGGAGCGGCATCGGGCCGATCACGCGGTTCGATGTATCCAACTTCCCCGTGCGTTTCGGCGGGCCGGTGCAAGGCTTCGAGCCGAGCCGCTACTTCAATACGAAGGAGCTGCGGCGCATGGATGAGTTCATGCACTATGGTGTCGCCGCGGGCATCGAGGCCGTGCAGGACTCCGGGATCGATTTCTCCAAGACCGACCCAAGCCGCTGTGGCGCCATCTGCGGTGCCGGCATCGGCGGCCTCGGTACGATCGAGGCCGAGTACCACGAATACGTGAAGACCGGCAACCCGCGCAAGATCTCGCCGTTCTTCGTGCCCGCCACCATCATCAACATGATCGCCGGGCACCTCTCCATCAAGTACGGCCTCAGGGGACCCAACCTGGGTATCGTGACTGCCTGCACCACCTCGACGCATGCGATCGGCATTGCGATGCGTACGATCCAGTACGGTGACGCCGACGTATTGATTGCCGGCGGCGGCGAGATGGCGACGACGGTCTGCGGTCTCGCGAGCTTCGCGCAGGCGAAGGCGCTGTCGACCCGCAATGAGGCTCCGGCCGAGGCCAGCCGGCCGTGGGACCTCGACCGCGACGGATTCGTGTTGAGCGATGGCGGCGGCGCTCTGATTCTGGAAGAGCTCGAGCACGCGCGCCAGCGCGGGGCACGCATCTATGCGGAGCTCGTGGGCTTCGGGATGAGTGGCGATGCTTACCACATCACGCTGCCCCCTGAAGACGGCGAAGGTGCTCGTGCGGCGATGGCGAACGCGATGAAGGATGCCGCGCTGAATCCGGACGCGGTGCAGTACGTCAATGCGCACGCAACCTCGACGCCCGCGGGCGACAAGGCGGAGACGATTGCCATGAAGCGCGCCTTCGGCGACCACTCGCGCCGGCTCGCGGTGAGCTCGACCAAGTCCATGACCGGGCACCTGCTCGGTGCCGCGGGTGTGGTGGAGGCCATCTTCTGCATCCTCGCGATCCGTGACCAGGTCGCGCCGCCCACCATCAACTATCACACCCCGGACCCCGATTGCGATCTCGACTTCGTGCCGAACACGGCACGGCAAATGAAGATCGATACCGTCCTGTCGAATTCCTTTGGCTTCGGCGGCACCAACGGCTCGGTGGTGTTCAAACGTTTCATCCACTGAGTTTCAAGCCGGCGGGACGCTCGTGCCGCATGCCTTGATCCACCGCGAGCTCGATGTTCCTCCCAGCGTGCTGAGGCAGCTGGCGGCGGCGCATCCGGAGCGCTACCCCGTCCTCTTCGACAGCGCGGCCGACGGGCCGCTCAGCCGCACGAGCGTACTCGTGGCCCAGCCGACCGGGGCAATCTGGCTCGACGCGCGGGGACGTCTACAGGCGGAGGGAGCGGTTCCGGCGGGCGTCGTCGTGCCGGGACAAGGATTCCTGCGCGCGCTCGAGCGCTGGGCGGCGAGCGACAGAATCGACGCCGGTCGGCCTGATCTGCCGTTCCGTGGCGGTTGGGCTGTCTTCCTCGGCTACGAGCTTGCCGGTGAGATCGAGCCGCAGCTCACTCTGCCGCAGGCATCGGCCACGCACGCCTGGCAGGCCTTCGCGCTGCGGGTTCCGTGCGCGCTCGCTCACGATGAGCTCTCGGGGAAAGTTCTCGCGATTGCGGAGGAGGGCGCCGAGGCGGCCCTCGCTGCGATCGAAAGCGATGCGCGGCGGCTCGCGCGGGCCGGCTCCGTGCGCATCGCGACACCCGCGCCGCCAGCGGTTGCCCGCCTCATCGAGGAAGAGCCGGCCGCCTATCTCGAGCGGGTGAGGCGCGGCAAGGAGTACATCCGCGCGGGCGACATCTATCAAACCAACCTGTCACGACCCTGGCGGGTCGAGCTGCGCGGCGATGTGAATGTCGGCCGCCTGTACGAGCGCCTGCGGGCCGTCAATCCGGCGCCGTTCGCGGCGCTGGCCCAATGGCGCGGCGGCGCGCTGCTCAGCTCCTCGCCCGAGCGGCTGGCCTGCATCGCCGGCAGGCGCATCGAGACCCGCCCCATCGCAGGCACGCGGCCTCGCAGCCGGCAGCCCGGCGAGGATGCGCGCGAGATGGCGGCCCTCGTGGCGCACCCGAAGGAGCGCGCCGAGCACATCATGCTCATCGACCTCGAGCGCAACGACCTCGGCCGGGTCTGCGAGGCGGGAACGGTGCGCGTCGAGGAGTTGATGTCCATCGAGTCCTACGCCCACGTTCATCACATCGTCTCCAGCGTAACGGGCACGCTGCGCCCGCAGGTGACCGCGATCGAGGCCCTGCGGGCGGTGTTTCCCGGCGGCACGATCACCGGCTGTCCGAAGTTTCGCTGCATGCAGATCATCGCGGAGCTGGAAGGCGAGGGGCGCGGCGCCTATACCGGCTCGCTCGGGCTTCTCGGACGCGACGGCAGCATGGATTTCAACATCCTGATCCGCACGATGACACTCGCGGGACGAACGATCGAGTTCCGTGCCGGCGCCGGGATCGTGGCCGACTCCGATCCCGAGCACGAGCTGGAGGAGTGTCGCGCCAAGGCGCGGGGGCTGCTCGCTGCCTTCGGCGACGTGCCGCGGGCCGGGGCCGCGGCGTGAGCTCCCCGGCCGCGCCAGGGTCCGATGCGGCGCTGTCGGTGCTGATCAACGGTGATGCCGCCGGCGGCCTGTCACCGCTCGACCGCGGCCTGCATTTCGGCGACGGTGTTTTCGAGACGATCGCCTGCCTCCAGGGCCGTCCCCGGTTTCTCGCGTTGCATCTGGAGCGGCTGGCGCACGGCTGCCGCACTCTCGGCTTCGCGCCGCCGGCGGCGCGGTCGGTGCGAGAGGAGATCGAGCGCCTCGCGAGCGCGGTGGAGCGCGCCATCGTCAAGCTGATCGTCACCCGCGGGCCCGCAACTGTGCGCGGTTATGCAGCCAGCGGCAGCGAGCAGGCAACACGGGTGACGATTCGTTATCCTTGGCCCGTGGAAGACCCCGCCTTGCAACAGCAGGGGGTGAGTGTGAGGGTGGCTGCAATCCGCCTCGGCGAGAATCCTGCGTTGGCCGGCCTCAAGCACTGCAACCGCCTGGAGCAAATCCTCGCGCGCGGCGAGCCTGAAGCCGCCGCGGCGGGTGAGTCGCTGATGCTCAGCCGATCCGGCAAGCTGGTATGCGGCACCATGACCAACGTGTTCCTCGTTGACGGCCCGCCGGGATCGCCGCGTCTGCGCACGCCCGCGATCGACCTGTGTGGTGTGGCAGGCGTCATGCGGCGCGTCGTGTTGCGGGAGGCGGCCCGCGCCGGCATCGCGGCAACGGAGTGTGCCCTGTGGCCGCCCGATCTTGCCGCCGCCGCGGAAGTCTTTCTCACCAACGCTCGGGTAGGTATCTGGCCGGTGGGTCGGATCGGGGAGCGGACGCTGACTCCGGGCCCGGTGACCGGACGCCTGCGGAGCCTGCTTCGACCCCTGCTCGAGGAGCCGGCCGATGGCTGAGGCGCCCCGGCATCGCGGCCGCGGGATCGTCCTGGTGCTGTTGGTCCTCGTCATCCTGGCGGTGGTCGGGGGTTACACGCTGCTGGCTGAGAATTTTCGCGCTCCCGGTCCGGGGGCGGCAGCCGTCCAACTGAAGGTTTCCGCGGGCGAGAGCACGCGCGCCGTGCTCACGCGCCTGGCGGCCCTCGGCGCCCTGGGTCACCCGCGGGAAGTGGAGCTGTACCTGCGGTTGCAGCGGCGGATTCCGCGCATCGAGATCGGCACCTACGAGGTGGTCGCGCGTGCGAGCCCCGCCGATATCATGCTCATGTTCGAGCAGGGCAGAGTGGTGTTGGATCAGATGACCGTGGTCGAGGGAGCGACCTTTGCCGACTTCCGCCGCGAGCTCGACGCACAGGCGGATATCGCGCATACCTTGCGCGGCAAGAGCGACGCCGAGGTCATGAGCGCGCTCGGCCACGCCGGCGAGAGCCCCGAGGGCCGCTTCTTTCCCGACACCTATCGATTCGCGCCGGGCACCAGCGATCTCACCGTCCTCGCGATGGCCTACGATCGGATGGCCGCCATGCTGGCGAAGATGTGGGAGCAAAGGAGCCCTGATCTGCCCTTCGAAACCGCCTACCAGGCGCTCATCCTCGCCTCGATCGTGGAAAAGGAGACGGGCGTTGCCGATGAGCGCGCGCGAGTCGCGGGCGTCTTCATCAACCGTCTGCGCCGCGGCATGCGCCTGCAGTCGGACCCGACTGTGATCTACGGACTCGGCAATCAGTACGATGGCACCATCCACACCCGCGACCTCACGACGGATACGCCCTATAACTCCTACACCCGCCTGGGGCTGCCGCCGACGCCCATCTCGCTCCCCGGCCTCGAATCACTGCTGGCGGTAGTGCAGCCCGACCGCACCGATGAGCTTTATTTTGTGGCCACCGGGCAGGGCGGTCACCACTTCTCGAAGACCCTCGCGGAGCATGACGCGGCGCTGCGGGTCTATCTGCAGCACCTGCGCGAGGACGAGCAGGCGGCGGCGGCCCGGCAAGCGGTGCGCAATCCATGAGCCGCTCGGGCTTGTTCATCACCCTGGAGGGCATCGAGGGTGCCGGCAAGTCCACGGTGGCGCGCTCGGTCCGCGAGTGGCTGGGCAAGCGTGGGTGGAACGTCGTCCTCACCCGGGAGCCCGGCGGCACCCCGCTCGCCGAGCGGGTACGCCAGATCGTGCTCGAGCGCGGCGAGGAGCACCTGTCGGGTGCGACGGAGACCCTGCTCATGTTCGCCGCCCGGGGCATTCACCTCGACAATCTCATCCGGCCGGCGCTGGAGCGCGGTGACTGTGTCGTGTGCGACCGGTTCACGGATGCCAGCCGCGCTTATCAGGGAGCCGCGCGGGGTATCGATCCGGCGTGGATCGAGTCGCTGGCGAGGCAGGTGCAGGGTGATCTGCAGCCGGACTGCACACTGCTGCTCGATCTGCCGGTGCCGCTCGGCCTCGAGCGCGCACGCAGCCGCCATGCCGGTGCCGCAGATAGATTCGAAGCCGAGGCCCAGGCTTTCTTCGAGCGGGTCCGCGCCGGGTATCTCGAGCTGGCTCGGCTCGAGCCGACGCGCATTCACGTGATCGATGCCTCCGTTGCGCTCGAGGCGGTGGAGCGGCAAGTCGTGGCAGTACTCGAGCGGCTGCCTCTAGCCGCGAGCCGGGTGCGGGCGCCGTGAACCCTGTATGGCTCGACCCGCAGATGGCTCGTTTGCGCGGTGCGTACGCGGCTCGCAGGCTCCCGCACGCTCTGCTCGTCCACGAGGCGCCGGGCGCCGGGGGCGAGTGGCTCGCGCTCTGGGTGGCACGCATGGTCCTCTGTGCGACGCCGGCGGAAGCCCCGTGCGGGCGTTGCGCATCCTGCGAGCGCGCGGCACGGGGACAACATCCGGACCTCATGATGGTGCGTCCGCTGGAGGAGTCGACCCAGATCCGCATCGAGCAGGTACGCGAGCTCAGCTCCGAGCTCGCCCTCACCGCCCACCAGGGCGGCTACAAGGTCGCCGTTGTGTCTCCCGCGGACAGCATGAACCGCTTTGCCGCCAATGCCCTGCTGAAGACCCTCGAGGAACCCCCTCAAGCGACGCTGCTCATTCTCGTCGCCACCCAGCCCTCGCGCTTGCCGGCCACGATCCTCAGCCGCTGCCAGCGGGTGCGGGTGCCGGCGCCGGAGCGTCCCGACGCGGTCGCATGGCTCGAGGCGACGCGCGGCCCCGGTGACTGGGGGCGGGTCCTGGCTGTCCTCGGGACGGCCCCCCTGACCGCGGCTGAGGCCGATCCCGCGGCGGTCGCCGAAGTCGCCGCCGAGGTCCGCCGCGGCCTCGAGGACGCCACCGGGGGCGAGGGGGACCCTGTGGCCACGGCAGAGCGCTGGGCACGATCCGAGCTACCGCTGCGTCTCATTTGCGTTGAGAATTGGCTCACGGAACGGATCCACGCCGGGATCGACGGCGGGGCCCTCTTTACAGAAGTGCGGGCTGGCGCGCACCCTCGTGGGCACCGCGACAGCTTAGACTTGCGCCAGCTTTTTGGGCTCCTGGACGCTGTCCGGGAGCTCAAGTCATCGTTTGACGCGCCGATCAACCGGGGACTGGCGCTCGAGAGCCTGCTGCGCAGTCTCTCGGCGCGCCCCGCATAACCAGAGCCAGGAAGAAGAGATTTTGAGAGCAGGTGGGAACAAGCCGGGCCTGTTGACGCTCACCATCAAGGACAAGAGCGCGCTATACCTCGCCTACATGCCGTTCGTGAAGAACGGCGGCCTCTTCATCCCGACCAACAGCAACTACCGGTTGGGGGATGAGGTGTTCATGCTGCTCAATCTCATGGGCGAGGACGAGAAGCTGCCGGTGGCGGGACGGGTGATCTGGGTGACTCCGAAGGGCGCGCAGGGCAAGCGGACCGCGGGCATCGGGGTGCAGTTCAGCGAGCAGGACCACGGGCAGACGCAGAAGAAGATCGAGACGTACTTGGCGGGTGCGCTTGCGGGAGACAAAGCGACCCACACGATGTAGTTACGGTCCGGCTCCGGGTGCATCAGCGCTGCACCCTCCCTGGCAGCTTGCGCTATATCTACTGTCGGGAGCTATGCCGAACGGCGCAGCGAGATACCGCTGTGTGTCAGGCCACCCGTCAGCACATACGCATCGAAGCCGCGCTCTACCAGGATGTAGGCGGCAGCGGAGCTGCGCCGGCCGGTGTCGCAATAGACGACGTACGGTACGTTTCGATCCAGCGTCGTGAGCTTCAGGCGGATGAAGTAGAGCGGAATGTTGAGCGAGCCGTCGATGGAAAGGTTCTGGTGCTCACTCGGCAGGCGCACGTCGAGCCAGCGGCCGCCGCGCGCAATGATCTCACGCGCCCCGTCGTAGCTCACCCACTGCAGCAGCGGCTCGTTCATGAGCTCGCGAAAGTCCTGCTTATTGAGGCGCATCAGCACGCCATCGGTGAGCATCACGACGGTGGCATTGCGCTTGGCTTCCGCGATCAGCGCCTCCTCACCGAAAGTATCGCCGACGCCGAGCTCGGCGAGCTTGATGCCTTCTTTGTTGAGCGGAGTCTCGCGTGTCACGACGCACTTGCCGCTCACGATCACATAGAAGAAGTCGCCTTCGTCACCCTGCTTGATGACCACGTCTCCGGCCCGGTACGGCACCCGCTGCAGGCGCATGAAGATGGCCTGGATGTTGGCGGGCGGGATGCGATGGAACGCCTTCGTCGACAGCAGCGTCGTCATCCAGTCATCGCCCGCGGTGCCTTCGAGCTGCGACTGCAGCTCCGCGACCTCGTACGTGCCTGTCTGATCCCAGGTGATCACGACGTCGAGCAGCTCGCTGTCGATTGAAAGGTAGCTGATCTCGTCGACCGCGCGCGCGGTCACCCGCCGCGGCAGCTGCGGATGGAGCGGGGTGCGCGCCTCGGGCGTGCCGCCGCGGATCATGGCGATGGTGCGCTCGTTTTCCTTGAGCTCCACCATTCCGGAGACGAGCCAGACGGTGCGCTTGTCGGTGTCGCCTTCCTTGAAGAGCGTGCGGCCAGCCGGCATGGTGCGCACCACGACTTTCTTCGCAAGCGCCGCGAGGTTATCCCGCTTCAAGCCGTCGAGCGGCGCGAAGGTCTTGAGCAGTTGAACGCTTGCTTCGCGTTCTTCGAGCATTTTTAGTAGGGCCTACGCGGTGTTCGGTCCGAAAGCGCCTGTCCGGCGCGGCTCGTGCCGTGAAAATTATGTCTGATGGTAGCACAGGGTCCCCGGCGCACCGGGGAGCCGTTCACGGTTTTGGCGGCGCGCGGGCCTCGGAATTACTGGCACCGCCCGCGGCGCCGGTGACCAGGGCCCAGCCCGAGTCCGGCTGAAAACGGGTGCCATAGCGGGTGGCGAGCTCCTCCAGCCGTTCGACCACCGCGGCAACGCCCCGACTGCGCGCGTAGGTGAGGGGGCCGCCGCGGAAGGGCGCAAAGCCGGTGCCGAAGATCACCGCCGCATCGACCAGGTCGGCGTCCTCCGCGATCTGCTCGCGCAGACATGCGACGCACTCGTTGATGAGCACCAGGATCAGGCGGTCGATGAGCTCGCGCGGCGCCGCCTCGGCGGCAGCGGCGGACTTCACGGGCTTGCCGTCGCGCCACAGATAAAACCCGGCGCCGCTCTTGCGACCGAGCTTGCCGAGGGCGATGAGCTCGCGCAGGCGCGTGAGATCGGGACCGGGTCGCCCCAGCTCGGCGGCGATGATCGCGCCCACGTTGGCGGCAACATCGAGCCCCACGACGTCGGCGAGCTCGATGGGACCCACCGGCATGCCGAAGGCTACCGCGGCCTCATCGATCACGGCGATCGGCACGCCCTGTTGGGCGGCGTACATGGCCTCGTGCAGGTAGGGCATCAACACCCGATTGACGATGAACCCGGGGGCGCTGCGGCAGGGAACGGGCAGCTTGTCCAACCTGCGGGTGAAGGCGATCGCGGTCTGCAGGACGGCGGGATCGGTCGCCTCGGAATGGATGATCTCGACCAGCGGCATTTGCGGCACGGGGTTGAAGAAGTGCAACCCGGCCAGGCGGCTCGGCTGCGCCAGGCGCTCGGCCAGGGACTCGAGCACGATGCTCGAGGTGTTGGTGGCGAGGATCGCGCCCGGCTTCATGCGGGGCTCGAGCGCGGCATAGAGCGCGTTCTTCGCCTCCAGGTTTTCGAAGATCGCTTCGATCACCACGTCTGCCTGGACGACGCCGTCGCCGGCGACATCGGCCGTCAATCGGGCGGTCGCGGCTTCGACCTTGGCCGGGTCCCGCAGTCGTTTTTCGAACAGCTCGCGGGCGCGCTTCAGCGCCGGCTCGATGAGCGCGAGCTCCCGATCCTGCAACGTCACGCTGAACCCGCGTAGCGCCGACCAGGCGGCGATGTCACCGCCCATGATCCCGGCACCCACCACATGGACGTGCTCGATCGGGGTGGCCGACTTGCCGCCCAGAGCCTTGAGTCGATCCTGCAATAGGAAAACGCGGATCAGGTTGCGCGCCGTCTCCGTGGTGAAGAGGGAGGCGATGGAGCGCGCCTCGGCCTCGAAAGCGACGGTGCCGTGGGCACCATAACGTGCCCAGAGGTCGATGATGGCGTACGGGGCGGGGTAGTGCGCGCGACGCGCCTTCTGCGCCACCTGTCCCATGAGGGAGCGGTGTGTGAGCCAGCGAACGAATGGCCAACTCAGCATGCGTTCGGCGAGCGCGGGGCGATGCAGCGGCGGCGGGTTGAGGATGAGCTCCCGCGCGGCCGAGCGCAGCTCGTCTGCCGGCACGAGCTTGTTTACCAGGCCGAGGCGCAGGGCCTTATCCGCGCGCACCGGTTTGCCTGTCAGCATCATCTCCATCGCCGCGCGCACGCCGATGAGGCGCACGCTGCGCACCGTGCCGCCGAATCCGGGATGGATCCCGAGCTGCACCTCGGGGAAGCCGAGCGCTACCCGCTCGTCATTGACGGCGACGCGATAGCGACAGGCGAGGGCGAGCTCGAGGCCGCCGCCGAGTGCGAACCCGTGAATCGCCGCGACGGTGGGGCAACCGAGTGCCTCCAGACGGTCGAGCACCTGTTGGCCGGCGTGGATCAGGCGATAGCCGCCCTCGGGGCTGGTGATGGCGGTAAATTCTTTGATGTCGGCGCCGGCAATGAAGCCGCTCTTCTTGGCCGAGAGCACCACGACGCCGCGAGGCGGCGGCAATGCAATCCGATCGAGCAGCGCGCCGAGCTCGCGCAGCACACCGCTCGAGAGCACGTTGGTGGAGGTGTCCGGCTTGTCGGCGGTGAGCCAGATGATGCCATCGCCGTCACGCTCCATCTTCCAGGCGGAAGAGGAGGCCTCGATGTTCTTCATGCCGCGGCCGAGCTCTGCTCTGAGGTATCGGCGCGCACGTGGAAGTCGCACACCAGCGGGCGGTGATCGGAGAACCGCACGTCGGGCACGCGGAAATCAGTCACCTCGATCCCCTCGCTCACCAGGATGAAGTCGAGCTCGACCCGCGGCACGCGCGCGGGGAAGGAGGGCAGGCCCGCCGAATTCGCGCTGCGCAGACCCGCCGCCCGCATGAAGAGGTAGATCTCGTGCGTGCCCCAGAACGTGTTGAAATCGCCCGCCACGATGACCGGCTTCTTCGACTTGACGATGAGATCGTGGAGCGAGCGCAGCTGGTACTGGCGGTGACGGAACTTGAGGGAAAGATGCACCAGGAACACGCACACGTTCTCGAGCTCGAGCTCGATGATGAGTCGCTTGATGCCGGTATCGAAATAGTGGAAACGCTCGCCATGCACATGCGGCGCGGAGAGGAACGCGTTGCCCTGCTTGCGCACGATGGGCATCAGCTGATTGAGCGAGCTGGCGCCGTACTTGCACTGATAGGTCGAGTAGTGCCCGAGCTCGGTGGCGATCGCTTCCGCCTGGTTCACCATGCGGGTGCGGATCGAGCCGGTGTCGACCTCGATCAGGCCGACGACATCGGCGCGCTCGGCCCGCAGGAATTCGGTGATGCCGGCCAGGACCTTGCGATTGCTGCGCAGGTACCCGGCACCCGGCAGCGGCAGGTGAAACGCCGGGCCCGTGCCCGTGGCATAGCGGATGTTGTAGGCGACCAGACGCAACCTGAGGCAGTCCTGCGCGGCGGCAAGCCAGAGGACACAGATTGTATTGCATATCGGTCGGGGCCGTCGGACCGCCCCCGGGGGCGGCGGCGCCCGGCCCGGGTGCGCCCGGCCGAGCAGGTTTCGCGCCGGCCGGCTCTTGTGCGAAACTTGGCCTTATGTCCCAGGCTAATCCCATCCGGCTTTTCGTCACCCACGCGTGGGAGCCCAGTGATGACTACCTGCGCGTATTCGAGTACCTGGAGAGCTCGAAGAATTTCTTCTACCGGAACTTCAGCGCGCCCGAGAAGCGTCCCGCCGGGGACAAGGAGGCGGCCAAGGAGGAGCTGCGGCGCCAGATCGCCCCTGTCGAGGCCATCATCGGCCTCTCGAGCCTCTTCGACGGCCATCAGGACCTCGTGACCTTCCAGCTGCTCTACGCCCAGGCGAGTCAGAAGCCGGTGGTGCTGCTGAAGCCCTTCGGCTCGCAGAAGCCGGTGCCGAAGGCCCTGGCCGACCTCGCCGATGAAGTCGTCGATTGCTGGGACGAGCGCGCGCTGGTCGATGCCATCCGCCGGCAGGCGCGTCACGAAGATACGACGCGCTGGGACACGATCGAGTTCAAGCTCGAGTAATCACTGGCCCCAGCACACGGCGGTATTGTCGGCGCTGGAGCTGTCCTGCGCCGCTTGGTAGCCGATGGAATCCACCTCGAACGTGGCGCACTGCGTGTCGCTGGCTTGAGAGGTACCGGCCACAGGGGTCGCGGTGAAGGAGAACGAAGGAGGCGGCGATGTTGCCGGCTTGCGGGTCCGGAGCCGCCGCAGGCACGCTGACGCTGATCGAATAGTAACCGCTGCCGACCGTGACGCTCGCTGGGGTGCCCGATGACGCATAGCCCAAATTCACGAACGACGTCGTGAAGCTGTTCTGTACGCTGAAGTAGCGTTGCTCGCGGGCCGCCAGGTCGAGCAGGGCGGTCTTTGCATCCGTCCGCCGCGACTCCTGGATCTCATGCCTGTAGGTCGGGATCGCGATTGCCAACAGGATGCTCGCGATGACGACCACGATCATCAGCTCGATCAGCGTGAAGCCCGCCGTCGGCCCTTGAGGTAACTTTGCCGTCATGGGTCTGCCTCGCAACATCAGCGTTTCTCGAGCCAGGTGAGGCGTTGGCCCGTCTCACCGTGATAGGTCACCGGTGTCTCACACACATTGCCGGTACAGTCGAACGGACCGGACGTCGGCGTGGCCTCGTTGTTCATCGCTGCCGTCGACTGGGTGAGCACGAACGCGCCGCCACCGGCAAGCACGACGAAGGGCGAGCCCGACGGGTCCGTGGCCTCACCCGCCGCGTTGGCGTCGGTGGCGGCGAAGTCCGGGAACAGGCCGGGCACCACGCCGCCCGTCGTGCCCGATACGGCGTAGGTGTTACCCGTCTCGGTCGAGGGATTGCAGTTCAGCGGTGAATTGTCGGGCGGAATAGTGGTGTTGAAGTACAGCGTGCCCTGGTAGAGCAGGGGGTTGAAGAGCAGCTGTTCCTGCGTGTTCGGCAGCAGCAGGTACCACCCGTACTGGGGAGTCGAGCTGCAGCTCGAGCCGTCGGCCCAGCACAAGGTGTTGGAAGTGTCGTTGTAGACTCCGCTCGAGTAAAGGGACAGTGTCTGTTCCTGCAGCTCGGAGAGCGTTATGCTCGATGGTCCGGTGGTAAGGTAGGCGTATTTTTCGGAAGACATGGCATTCCAGCCCGACATGTTCCAGTCCCAGATGCCATAGACCGTCTGGGTGCCAGTCGCGTACACGGGTGCTGCGCTGACGGTCTGTGGGATCTTGCGGCCGGTGCCGAAATTGATGATGACGCGCGGGCTTCCCGAGCTCCCTATGGTGGCGCCGGCCAGTACCTTGGTCGTGATCGGGTGGCCGCTCGGATCGGTGAACACTGCCGGAGAGGTGACGGCCCAGTTGGACGGGTTGCTGCTCGTCAGGTCGAACCGCCACACGTGGCCCTTGAGGTCGCCAGCGTAGACGTAATCGATCACGTTGTCGCCGTCGAGGTCGGCCGGTGAGGGGTAGGCGATGCCGTCGCTCGTGCCGCTCTGTCCGGCGCTCAGGTAGTAGAAGGTCGTGGCGCCGCTCGACGGGTTGACCGTCATGATGTAGAGGCCGGCGTCACCCGTCGTGCTGCCATAACCGTTGCCGAAAATCACGCCCCACATGCCATTGTGCAGGCGGCGGATCTCCGGCTCGCCGTAGGTATTGCCCATGTTCTGCCCGCAGCTCGCGACATTGGTGCAGGAGATCGTCGCAGGGGTCCACTCGCCGATCACCGTGGCGCTATTGCTCTCGCTGAAACTCGAGGGATTCGTGACGTCGAGCGCGTATAGGGCGCTGCCGCCGGCGCCGAGTCCGCCAACCACCCACGTATGCCAGGCGCCGTCGTAGAAGAGGTCGTCCTCATCCGGCGTGGCGTCCACGAAGAAGTTGTGGGCGTATTGCGGATTCGAGAAGTCGAGTGTCGGGGTCGTCGAATTGTGGATGGTCTGCAGCACGGCGCCCGGCATGTACGCGAACACTTCCTTGCCGTCGTTCGGGGTGGTCGAGTTGTTCACGAAGGTCTGGCTGGCGGTGTAGGAGCCGGCCTCGAACCCGTGCAGGAAGCCGTCGTTCGCTCCGACGTAGACCACGTTCAGGCGCGTCGCCTCCGCCGCCACGAACGCGCCGTAGGTCTGGGAGCCGTTCTCCGGAGCAGGATTGGACGGATACAGGCGATCCGTCCACACGTTGGCGTAGGGCGAATCCGGATAGCCGACCCAGGTGGGGCTCGAGTCGACGACATCGCCGAGCACGCTTATGCGGGCGCGGAAGAGGCCGACTCCGGACGAGTTGATCTCATTGGTGCGCACGCCGCGCAGGAACTGCAGCCGGTTGCTGTTGTAGGGCGTCGTATCGCCCGCATCGAGTGTGTTCTGCTCGGTCGTGTTGAGCGAGCTCCATTCGAAGGGAATGCCCGCGCTTCCGTTCCAAGTCAGCATCACGCGGCTGGTGGGCGCTGCGGCCGTGATCGGGCCGGACTGACCGGTTTGCTGGCAGCTCTGCCCCGAGGCGACACCGGTGAGGTTGCAGGATGCATCCCAGTTGGCCGCGCCCGTGGTTGCGACGGTCACAGTGCCGGTGCCGCCGTCGGTTCCGGCGTTATAATAGATTTCGTTGGCCGTAACGTCACCCGCCCACGTCGTCGGGTCATAGAAGGCGAGGAACGCCTGCGTTCCAGTGGCGACCTTCGAGGCCTCCTTCTGGTTCACGCCCACCGAGGTGTCGGCCCCGGCCGGCGGGCCTGCCTCGAAGCAGGCGATCTCGTGAACGTTGTTGCTGCCGCCGGTGGAGCCCGCGAAGCCGAACCGGACCACTGACGGCACAGGACCAATCAGGCTGACGATGTTCTGCGCGGAGATCACCGGCTCATACGCGCCGCCGTCGTAGCTATACGAAACGCTGAGAATGCCGTTCTGAGTGATCTTGATGCTGTAGGTTATCGGGACGGCCTGGTTGCGGCTCGTGGCGCTCTCGTTGGCGATGGCGTCGGTGCTGGGAAGTATGGTGTAGGCGTTGGTGATGTAGTTGTAGTCAGGGACGGAGACGCCGGTGCTCGTTACGGTGCCGCCAGTGGTGATCTTCTGGCCGTTGTAATTCTCCAGGTAACCACTCGCGCAGGTGTCATGGACCGCGGCGGCCTCCTGCGCACTGGTCCAAGTGGGAAGACTGTACTCGCTCTGTAGCCGGGACCAGTTGATGCTGCCGCTGCCCCGCAGGCCGATGCGGTTCGCGTACTGGCCGACAGGGACACCGGTCGCGGTATTGTCGGTGGCGTTGAGGTAATTGCCGAACTCGTCTATGCCGAGGCCCAGGTAGCCTGCGTACGCACCGTCATAACCGCGCGGGGTGCCATCCGGATGTGTTCTGGAGTCATCATTGGTATTCGAGCAGCTATACCCGAGACTACCACCAAACGCCCCGACGTCGAATTGACCATCATACGGCGCTGTCTGGGTTCCATCCAGGATGAAGAAGCTCATCCCGTCTGCGCCGTCGTGGCCGTTCGCGGCGCCCGACGCGCTGTTGCCGCCCGAGTTTCCATCGTACGTGAAGGTCTTGAACGTGACCTGAATGCCGTTGCCGGCGGCAAACGCGGGCGAGATGATGCCGCCCGCCTGGGAGTAGCCGTAATTGAAATTGCTGGTATTGTTGCAGCCCAAGCCGGTGCAGCCGTTGGTGAGGCGAAGCGCGCCGTTACCGTTGCCGTTGTTCGCGGTCGCGGAGTCAGGCAGCGTGCCGCCGTTGCCGCCGACCCACACCTGGTTGGCGCCGTAATAAGCCAGACTTACACATGCCGGGATATCACCGGTGTTGTTACCAGCTGTGAGACACGCGCCATCAAGCGCGGTCCAACCGGTGTTGTCGGACGCTCCACTGAAGCTGCTGTCGAACGTCGTAGCTTGCGCCAGAGTCAGCCTGGGCGCGAGGAGCGCCACGACAATGGCCATCGCCGCGATGAGGTGCTTACTGGTCATTTTTGGATGTCCAATGGTGTCTCGCCGTATTGACTGGTCACGAGATAAGTGCTCTCGACCTCGGCAAGCGCGTTGGCGGTGCCGCCGTAGCCGTATGCGTCGACTTGATAGAGCTGGCCGGAGGCGGAGGAGCCGAGGTACGTTATGTAGAAGACGGGATAGCCATAATACGTTCCCTGGCCGGGAGTCCCGCTTGATCCTTCTGGACCGGTGATTGTCTGTGTCTGAGCGAAAGGCGTGTACGACACGCCCACCTGCGCGCCGCTGATCGTCCACGGCACCGTGGCGTAATTCGTCAGAGCGTTCGCGCAAACCTGGCCCACGGCCGCGGTCACGAGGGAGTTGCATGTGCTCGTGGGGGGAACCGAGCCATTGATCAGCCACCACTCCGCGTACTGCTCCGCGCTGACGGCTGAGCTCAAGGCGCGCTGCTTCTCGCGGGTGTTTCCGGCGATCTGCTCCTGGTCGCCGAAGCCGTGAAACATCGCGACGGCGATGAGTGTCATGACCAGCAGCAACAGCAGGCCCGTGATCAGGGCGACTCCACGCTGGGCAGTAGAGGACGGCCTCACTGGGTGCCTCCTGCCGCATTCATGATTGGAATGATTATGGTCAAAGGTATGTACGCGGGCGTGCCTGCGGTCTGCACGGGGTTCACGAAGTTCAGAGTGACTTTGACGGAGCAGACGTTGGCCCAATCGGAGGCTCCCATCTGACCCACGGTCTTGTAAGTGTCGAGGCACGTGCCGGCCGTCTCGGTTTGTGTAGTGACACCGTACTCGAGGACCATGCCCTTCGGGTTGCTGCCAGTGCCATTGGTCAGGCCGGTCACGAGGGGAGTTGGTCCTGAAGCGCCGTACTGCGCGCTCCAGAAAGTGCATTCGAGTGCTGCGGTGGTCGCGCCCGTGGAGACCACGGAGAAGGTGTTCTCCCAGGTGTCATAGGGGGAGAACGAGTTCGTTCCACCCATGCAGTTGTAGAGGTCGGCGGTGTTGTCCGGCGCGTAGCGCACGGTGACCGAATCGCCGGTCACGGTGGTGCTCCCGGTGATGACGGGCGTCCCAGCGCTCGAGAAGCTCGGAGATGCGGGCATCGTGCTCGCGGCCGAATAGCTAAGCGGGTTGGGGAAGTAGCCCGCGGACTCGATGACGTCGCTCATCAGGGTCATTGCGAGACGCGCGTTGTCCTGAAGCTGCGATAGTCCCTGTTGTTCGCCGTAGGTGGTTTTTATGTTTTGCAGGATGACAGCCATACCCCCTATCAGGAAGAGCGAGATCGTGAGGGCGACCATCAGCTCCACCATGGAGAGGCCCGTCTCGCGGTTTCTTCCGCGCGTAACGCCTTTCTCAACTTGGTCTATCATGGCTCGACGTACAGCGTGTAGGTGGGGTTCTGGAACGCGGCAGCTGTACCGGCCGTTTCACTGGCCGCCGTGCTCATGGACTGGCCCTGTGCGGAATTCAACGCAACACCCTGTTCGCTCCATTGGATCTGGATCGAGCATTCCAACGGAGTGGTCGCATTGCACGAAATCGTGGCCACGTCGTTGGGCAGTATCTGACTCAAGCCCGTCGCCCAGGTGTCGAGGTCATAAGCTGCGAGGGCCACGTCGCCGCACGGGACGGCGCCGCCGACTTCACAGTCCGGATTGGCGCCCCCGGGGGGATTGGCGACCGTGCTGCCGGAGATGTTGACTACGAGGCTCGAGGCAGCCCCGCCTCCCCAGAAGCCGCGATTCAGATGCATCGTGTTGGCGAGACTCGAAGCCTCGAGCGCGGCGATCGCGCGGCGACTGGAAGTCGACGTGGTGGCAAGCGCCAGCGCCTCCATCTTGGCGATGCCCAGCAAGCCTACCGCGAAGACTATGAGGGCGATCAAGACCTCGATGAGGCTGAAGCCCGCAGAGAGCGTCGCACAGCGCAATTTCGGACGTCGGCTCACTGACAGCTTCCTCCGTAGGGCATCGTGGCCAACGCGCCGACGATCGAGATCTGAAGGCAGCGCGTATAGGTAGAACTCGCGGTGCTGTTGTGGAGCTCCAGGTACACTCCGGCTGATGCCAGGCCGAGGGCGAATCCATCCCTGCTGAACTGCACTTCGCTGGTTATGTTGTCGCCGGGCATGAAGGTGTCGGTGCCCACGAATGCGTTGTGGTAGCGCAGAATCGTCTCTCCGGCCTCGAGCGTGCCGTTGTTGTCGGGATCCGAGAAGACGATCCATCCGGTCTGCCACTTCGCCGCGCCGGAGCAGGACGTGCCGTTGGTCGAGCTGCAAACGACCACGTCGTTACCCTCCTTGACGGCCTCCGCCCGGGCATACTGCATGACTCCGAGCAGGTCGTTGACCTCGCCGGACATCCGGTTGTCGGTCGTGACGTACTGGAAGGAGGGGATGGCGATCGCTGTCAGAATGGAGGCGATGGCAATCGTGATCACGAGCTCGATCAGCGTGAACCCTTCCCGTCGCCAGGGGCGAAACCGACTGAGTGATGTCACGTGTGGCACGGGTTGTGTTGCTGCAATGCCTCTTGGTGCGGTGGACTGTACTTGATCGAAAGCGGCGGCATACCGCGTGATGCGACACTATCCGGGGACCTTCCGACCGGCGGTGGATTCGGGGGGATGGGCGGGACCGCTGCGCGGTAGCGTGAGGCAGGCCCTTGACAGTGGCGCAGCCGATGTGAGCGGCGGCCGCAGGCTCGGGTGTCGGCGTTGCACACGAGGCAAGCGCATCCGGTGCATTGCGTCACAGGCGGCCAGCTCGCGCCTCACTATGCTCCCGGAATGTGCGAGCGATATGTCGTGCCGGACCAGGATCTCGCGGAGAGCGAGCTCGCCCCGGAGTGCAGGTGGTGGCGCTTCTCAGCGAGCTTCAACGTCGCGCCGTCGCGCTACGTGCCGCGCGGTGCGCCTGCACGCCGGCCGCTCCGAGGCAGTGATGATGCGCTGGGGGCTCATCCCGTCCTGGGCCAAGGGCGACCTGGCCGCCGGGCACTGGCTCCGCCTCTCGTCCGGCCACCTCGAGCGCAGTCGGCTCTTCCGCGGACCGTGGCTGAATGGTCAGCGCTGCATCCTTCCATTCGCCGGCTTCTATACCTGGCGATTGACGGCGGCCGGATACCGGCAGCCTTATTTCGTGCGGGCCGAGGGTCGAGCGGTCATCGCCGTCGCAGCGCTATGGGACCGCACTGAGGACGACGACGGCGACGTCATTGAGGGCTGCGCCATTCTTACGGTGCCCGCGAACGCGCTGCTTGCGTCGATTCAGACAGCAACGCAAGAGGTGCCGGCGGTCCTCGAACCCGAGGAGTACGGCGCCTGGCTTCGAGGCACGCCCGCCGAGGCGCGCTCGCTGCTGCGCAAAGCTCCGGACGGTCTGCTCAGGAGCCACGCGGTGAGCCCGCGAATCAACTCGCTGGCTTGCGATGATGCGGCTCTGGTGCGGGCGCTGGCGTAACTTCCTGGCCCATTTGTCGATTTACGGTCCGCCCCCTCGTATATATAGAGTGCAGGCAGGGCAATGCGGAGCGGTAGCACGAGGAAATTCCGCCCCCGTGCGCTCTCGAGAGATCCGCATTACACTTCGCATAATGTATATTATGTAATATTATGGCTGTAGCTCGCACCCCGACCCGGGCCCCCCCTGTTGTCGGTCCAACGAGATTTCAGTAACCCCTCCCGGGATTTCGGTAACCGAGAGCCCAACACCGGACCCCTTACCGGCCGTCGTGGACCTCAGAGCCCACATAGCCATCACTCAAAGGGTTCATCAACTTAATGCCGACGATTGTCTGGCCAGCGTTTAAATCCTCGCTCAGGAGTTCATCAGCATCAGCTTCCTCGGCCGATGCCACGATGAGCGCATCCCAGAAGGAAATCCGGGCGAGATCGGAGATTTCGGTAGCACGCGTGACGGTTTCGACGGTTGTGGCGTGGTGTACCCAAACGCCATACGTCCTGATGATTTCGCGTGCCGTCGAACGTGCGATGGGTGTGGCGAGCTTTTGTGTCGCGTTGAGGTAAAACTCCTGCAGCACCTGCACGGAGAGCCGACCAGTCCCTGAATTCCACAGCTCGCGCAGCTTCGCTACGGCCCGCTCACGCTTCACGCCTGCGTCCAGGTCGTGCGCGTAGATCAGGATGTTGCTATCAACGAAGGCGACGCCGCTCATGCAGCTCCTCACGCCCCACAGGTACTCCCCCTAGGGACAGAGGAATCTGAAAGAGTGACAACGCCCTCTTGCGCGCCGACGTATACCGTGCGTCTTCGTCGACGAGCTCGCGTAGCTCGTCGGCCAGCAGCGAGCTCACGCTTTGCCCGCGCCGCGCGGCCACTGCCCGTGCTTTCTTCAAAAGGCCGGGCTCGATCGCCACCGTGATATTCGCCTTAGTAACCATTCACGTAAAATACGTGAAAGCACCTGAAGCGTCAACTCCAACCGGGCGAAACGCGTGACATCCGCCCGCGTCTAGCTGTGCAGGCTCTTCTATGGTGCAATACTCGGACGGCGCTGGCTCTAGTTGGAGGTGGCAAATGACAAAGGGCGAACAAAAGGTGTTTTGGGGTGGCGTAGCTGCGGGCACGATTACGGGTTTGGCCCTTGGCCTCATGATCGCATTGTTCATTGCGATGCGGCCGCAACTCTTTGCAGGGCTGATCCGCTAACGAAGCCGATCTGAGGGCCATTGCCTCGAGACGAAGATCAACGCCGCTGCGGAACTCGACGTTCAAGCCGCCGTCTGCCCGACGACGGATCGGACAAACCGGAGGCTGGCCGTGCATACTGCCTAACCTACGGGTGCAGACCGGTGATCACCGCCTGGGCGATGTCCTTGAAGGATGCGTTCATGCGATTTCTGGGTGCATGCGATGCTGTCAGAAATGCGGCGACGATCACCGTGTGGCCGTCCGGCCAGCTCAGAATGCCGATATCATTGAACGCGGCTGTCATACCATCAACCGTGTAGGACGTCCCGCATTTATCCGCGAGGCGAACATTTGCCGGAACTCCGGCCCGTAGTCGACTCGGAACCGTTTGATTGTACAGAAGGCTCAGGAGAAGTCGCGTCGAAGTCGGGGAAAGCAGCTGGCCCTGCCAGAGTTCCTCGAGGAAGCGCGCGGCAGCGTCAGGAGTGGTTCGATCCCTCGGGTCGTTCAAGTAGGCCGCGTAACCTCGACGCAGGCGTGCGTCCTTCTGCGTCGGGGTCTCTTCGCTGCCGACTCCTTGCGCGACGCCCTCTTCCTGGAACTCTTGCGCAATATCTCTTTCCCCACGATCAACGCGCATGCCGCGGACGCCATGACTGCGTAGGAATGCAGTTGCGACTACGGGGCCGCCGACCAGTTTCAGAAGGACGTCCGCGGCGGTGTTGTCACTATGGCTGACCGCCGCCTCGAGAAGCTGCCGAACGGTGAATGCCTCCTGGTCACCGTGAAATGTTGCGGTGATCTGGCTGACACCCCATGTCCGGAGGTCCTGCCGCTTGATGATTACCCTCTGGCCAAGAAAGAGGATTCCTCTATCGACCTTGGACAGTACCGCCGCGCCGAGAGGAGCCTTGAACACGCTCATCATCGGAAATGGCCGACTGGCATTGATCCGCCAAGTACGGCCGCTCTGGAGGTCGGTGATCGTGAGACCTAGCGTAGCGGGTCGGACCTGATCGGCCAGTTGCATCAGCACATGCTGCAACGAGATGCGTGGCCCGGGCATGGAATCCGTGGCATGGCCCTGTTGACCGATACCGATTGTCACGGCGCATATGCCAATTGCCAGTGCGATACCCCATCGCCGAGGAGCGGAAGCTGCCCGTTGCACCTCGCCCTTGGGCCAATCGAAATCTTTATCCGCATAGCTCATAAAATACCGTGCAGCAGTTCTTAAGGCGTGTCGGCGACGGCTGGTGCACGGAGACGAAGATCAACTGCTCCCCCCTTCAAGTCAACGGCGACATCGGAGGTCGATAGCGTGACGCGCAACTGCGCGTGGGCAGGAACCAGGATCAGACCAACTGCCAGAAGCGAGGCAAAGCCGTGAATAGCTCGTGGAGTCATCATGCCTCGGGGAAGTAATAGGCCCGAGCCAGATTGGGATCGAGCTGTAGAAGGCTTCAGGGATTGCTGAAAACGGCTCCATGTGGAATCGCGCTTCCCTTCCAGCCATCCGGCCAGGTGCGCGTGAGATCGATCGCTGAGGGCTCGAGTGTCAGTTTTCCGGTGCGGCGATTGATCGTTGCAAACCGGACTCTGGTCACGAGCGCACCGGGCCCGGTGATTGCCAGGCGATCGCCACCCGGCTCGAGGCTCAGCCAGTGCGGATATTCGTCAGGTGGCAGGAGAATGCGGCTGGCTTCGTGCGGGTGTTCCGGATCGCGCATGTCGAGACTCACGATTGCGTGGCCGCTTTCCATGGTTTCTACGAGAAAGTTGCCCGCGACCACTGGCACTTCGCATACGCGATAGCCGAAATCATAGACATGCTTCAGAGTCGGGTGGTTGCCTGCAAGGCCCTCCACCAGGTAGAGGCCGCAGTGGAAAGTTGGAACTACCACCGTTTTGCCGTCCGCGAGCACGCGGGGCTCGGAGGTATCGGCTGCCGTGTCGTTGAACCAGTCGGCTTGCGGTGGCATCTGCATGGTCTCGATCAGCTTGAGATCGGAGAGCCGCCAAACCTGTGCCACATGGCTGGCCTGCGCTCCCATCATGTCCGCACTGCCGGTGACCGCGCGATTCAGGCTTTCAGCGACGGCTACGCTGTACGGGCGGATGTTGGGGTGTCCAGGGACGGTCGCTGCGCCGGTCCTTTCGACCTGACCCTGCGGATCGAACTCCACCAGTCCACCCGGGGCGCGGTTGAAACCACCGGAATACTGAAATGTGGCCAGCGTATTGCCGTTGGACAGGTAAACAAAGGAATGTGGATAGCTATAGGCGCCGACACTGCCGAATTGCCGAACGAGTCGTGGGTGCTGCGGACTCCGTAGGTCAATGACATAGGTGCGGTTCGCGGCCCAGTCGTTTGCGTAGAGAATGTCGTCCGGAGGTTCCGCATAGCTCGTATGGTGGGCCATCGCGGCGTCACCGACCGGGAGCGTCGCGACGAGTTTGCCGAACGACGCGCCTGGGCGGATGTCGAAGACGGCGAGAAAGTCTTTCCCTAAACCTTGTGCTTTGCGACGCCCGGCCGGATCGGCCGTCATCAGCGCCAGCGTAGAGGCCTGGGGAAGCTTGGCTTCCATTGCCCATACGAAAAGATAGTGACTGGGCACTGGCGTGGCTGACGCGAGCAGCGGAAAGGCCAAAGCCAGGAAGATCAGGCAGCTCGAAATCGCTTTTTTCATTGGTGGTCCCCCTCTCGTTTGCATTATCCGCCAGATGCCGCCATTTTTTGCGCTCCTAGTCCGGAAGGCGGTCCCAGTCAATGATCACGCCCGGTATCGCGCTGATTGCTGTCCTTCCTTTCAACTCGAGGATCGTCGGCCGTCCATAAACGCGACCCTCGAGCCGATAAATGCTCAGTACCCGGTCGATGGAATGAACCAGCCATACTTCCAGGACCCCGGCGCGCTCGTAGATTGGCAGCTTGACAATCTCGTCGTGGCTGGCACTTGTTGGGGAGAGAACTTCCGCGATCCAGTCGGGCGCGCCGCGCATGCCACGTCCATCGAGCTTGCTGAGGTCGCAGACAATGAGGACGTCCGGTTGCACCACCGTATCGATCAGTTCGTCGACCTCTTGCGATTTGGGCAGGCGAACATCGAATGGAGCGATATAGGCCCGGCACGGTCTGCCCTCAAGAGCCAATCTGACTTGGAAATGAAGCTCACCCACCAGTTCTTGGTGGGATCGAGAGGGAGCCGGCGGCTCTCTGATGTATGCCGTGCCGCCGATCAGCTCTGCGTACCCGCCTTCAGGCCAGGTAAGGTATTCGGCGTAGGTGTGGTGCAGTGCATCGCGCTGTGGAAGTGCCATAGTCCTTGTACTCCGCGTGGGCATGACGAATTATAAGCGCCCTCCCCTGGGAGTCACAATTGCCCGCGACGGATGTAGGATCGCGAAATTCCCTACGTCACTAACGCACGCTGAAGTTACCGTGCGTAGAAGCGTGTCGAGGTGTCGTGTAAGTTACGCGTCGCGTTAGCGGGCGTTCCTGCCAGTTGATGCCCCTTGCGAGCTGCTCACAAAGGCGGCAGGGTCAGCGTAACGTTCTTGCCCTGGATGAGGACGTAACGAGCCAGCGAAGCATCCATACCGACGGCAGTGCGAAGATCGTCAACGGCATTCATGCGGTTACCCAAGTCGCCAAAAGCAACGGCGCGCAGGTAATAGGCCCGTGCCAGCTTGGGATCAAGTTGAATGGCTTGGGCCTCATCCTTGACCGCGCCAGTGTAGTCATGTTGACCCAGGTCTACATATCCCCGGTCACTCCATAAGGCGGCGATCTTCGGCTGCAGCCCGATCGCGTTCGAATAATCGGCGAGTGCGCCGCTGAGGTTGCCGTGAGCGGCGTAGATTCTCGCGCGCTGCAGCAGCGCCGGGACGACCAGCTTGGGGTCGAGACCCATCGCGGCATCGAAGTCCTGAAGCGCTGCGGCCTCGTTGGATTGCGATGCGAACACTAGCCCACGGTCGTAGTAGAGCTCGCCATAATGAGGAGCCAACTTGATGGCGGCACCGTAATCATCGACCGCATGCCGCCAGTCGCCGGAGGCGAAATACGCGCCGGCGCGACTGCCCACCAGAAAGAAGAGCTGGTCGCGCTCGAGAAGCTTGTGGTCAAGCGACTCCGTGCACGCCTGGATGATCCTGGGTAGGGCGGTTTTCCCGCTGCGATCGAGGCACGCGTCGATCACGACCTGCGTTTCATAATTGCGTTGTGTCTCACACAGCCACGTCGTCGTGCCCATGGCGTTGAGGTCGGGAACGCTGGAATCGGGGTTTGAAAGCCCCATTCTCTGCCGGGTGCAGTTTCTGAATTCATCCGGCGGCAGCTTCGGCAACGGCTGCCCGGCTTGGAGCTTTTTGCCGGAAATCGTCACTTCTGGCTGCAGTGCCGGCGCTGTGGGCGTGGTCCCGCTGGGAACGGTCGAGGTTGTGTTGGTCGGAACTTGGGCCGTCGCCGCCATCCCGGCGAGGAGCAGCAGCGCTGAGAGTTGCCCAATAAACAGACGCCGCACGGCTTACATTCCCCGGCTCAGATCCATCCCGGCAGTTTGGCAGCGCGCTTCCATGCAGGCAAGTCACTCTGCCGCCGATACGATAGTGAGGCGCTCCTGTCGGTATCAAAGGCTTACACCTCACCCGCCGTCGGCTGCCGCTGGGATCCGGCGCGCGCGAAGAATCGACCATGCCGCGCCCAGCGCAAACCAGCAGCTGCCTACGACCTTGGCAGCCGTGCTCATGCTTGCAATGACGTACACGATGATGGCGAAGCCGATGGCCGGCGAGGCCAAATGAGCCAGCCAGCGCCGGCTGCCCTTGCGCCAAAAGAAGTGCGCAATGACGGATGCGTGCAGGAAGAGGAACCCGATCAGGGCGCCGAAGCTGACGATGCTCACCAGTAGCGTTAGACGGTCCGCGAACGCCAGGATCAATCCAGCGGTAATGATCGCCACGAGAATCGTGGCGCGATCGGGTATCCGCGACTTCGCGCTGATGTGCGCCAGAGCGGCGGGCATCCTACCGTCGCGCGCCATGCTGAACAGCAGCCTCGAGATGGCCGCCTGGGCCGCCAGCGCCGCGGCGATGTTCGATATGAATATGCCGACGATCGAGGTCGCGGACTTGAGAAACCCGCCGCCGATCGTGTGCGCGATGTCATAAAACGCCGCGTAAGTGGGCATCCCCGGGGGGAAGGTGTCGCGCCCCAGGACGAATAGCGACGCGAGGTAACTCTCGCCAACGAACAGGATGCCCGTCAGGAGCAGGCACGCCATGGTCGCGCGGCCGACCATCGCGGGGCCGCCCTTCGCCTCCTCCGAGAGCGTCGAGATCGCATCGAAGCCCATGTAATTGAGGACGCCGAGGGAAATCGCGCCGGACACCAGCCCCAATGAGACCCGGCCGCCCTTGAACAGCGGGCTCATGGACAGATGCGCGCCCCCGACACCTTTGACCGCCGCGGCTGTTCCCATGACGAAGAAAAGCCCGAGCACGACGACCTGCAGCAGCAGAATGGCGACGTTCGCTCTGGCCACCGACTGGATGCCGCGAAGGTTGACCAGCGTGTTGCCGCACAACAGCACCAGCGCCCAGAGCCAGAGCGGGACGTGGGGTACGAGCGAGCCGATCGCCACCGCTGCGGCAATGTAGATCAACGCGGGAGACAGCAGATAATCGAGGACCATCGCCCAGCCGGCGAGAAATCCCGCGCCCTCACCCAGGCTTCCCTTGGAATATGAATACACCGAGCCGGCGTTGGGAAATTCCCGCGACATCATCGTGTAGCTCACGGCGGTGAAGAACATCGCCACGAACCCGATGATGAACACCAACGGAACCATGCCGTCGCTGGCATCGAACACAATGCCGAAGCCTGCGAACGTAGCCGTCGGCGAGATGAACATCAGGCCGTAGATCGCCAGATCGAAGACGCTCAGCGAACGCTTCAGTTGCCCCCTATCGGTGGACAAAATGTCTTGTGAACTCATCTAGTTATATGATATTTAAAGAAAGTACTGCACACGATGACTGTATCGCGGCGTGCACTTTAGCTCACGCTGCAGACGCAGTATGCACGGCCCGCGTGGGCGATAGTGTCAAGCTTTGGTCCGGGGAAACCGGGGCGAACCGGCTCGTTATGTTGGCCGAGTGCGGACTCAGTACCTACACGTGGGGCGCCCGCCGTTCGTGTGGAGCGGCAGCGGATCGCCTCAACCGCTTTGTCGGCTCATCGCTGGGCGCCGAGCACCGAGAGCCCCGCGCCGCCATCGCTCGCCAAGGAAAAGCGCGACCAAGCCAATACTGAAAAGCGTGAGGGGCGGCGGCTCAGGCACCGGCACGGGTGCGAAGGTAGCCGCACCGGTAAAGAGGTCCTCGGAATCACCATAGACGGCATAAACAAAAAAGCCGGGCGAGTTTGCGTACACTTGCAAGTACCATTGCGGCCTCGTCTGCGCACTGTCGGACTGGGCCTGGCAGCCCCCAGCGTCGCAATTCGTGCCGAATGTGGTGCTCGAGAGCGGGTCCCCACCGCCCGAACCGAAGGTCATCGCGCCGGTGTTGGCCGTCAGGGCATCATAGGAGAAGCCGCCCCAGGTGAACGCAAGGTCGGTCAAAAGGCCGGTCTGGTTGACCACGCCGCCGCCGGCGGGAATGATGGAGCTGTCGAAAGTGAAAGTGCCGCTGGCTGTCTGCCCTGCCAACGGGCCCGAGGCCCCGCCGCTTACGTAGAAGTCGTACCTAACCGGCGTGGAATGAGCGGCGATGGGGTCGGCCAGGAGTGCCACGACCAGGAATCCCAAGAGTTTCGTCTTCATCGTTCCCCCTGAGAGACTGCAGCCGGTTTCCCCGACGAATATTATGGGAGCGTGGCTGGAAGGCGGTCCCAGTCAATGTTTACACCGATATAGGGCCGGCAGGATTTGCCGTCGAGAGCCAGCCTCAGCTGGTGATATAACTCCCCGACCAGTTCCTGATGGGATCGCGTGGGAGCGGGTGGCTCTCGGACGTACGCGGTCCCCCCGATCAGCTCATTGCGCCCACCCTCAGGCCAGGTAAGGTACTCGGCGTAGGTGTGCCGCAGTGCATCGCGCTCTGAAAGTGCCATAGTCCTTGTACTCCCTTTCGTGCCAAGCATCATAGGCGTCCCGCCCGCGAGTCGCAATTTCCACTATTAGTTTGGCATCGCGACTATACGTCCCCAGCGCACGCCGATGTCACCGTGGTAGATGCGTGTTGGATCTCAGATGGTGTGGCCCGCGCTCCCTCAGTTTCGCGGGTCGTAGGTGAACTTCTGGCCCGCCACTGCGGCCTCGTACATGAGACCGCCCTTGCCGATCGTGAACACGGCTACACCGTCTATGTACCGGCCGGTGGTCACCGCGTTCATTTCGGTTCCGCTCGCGCCGGCACTCGTCCCCTCCGTGCTGGTGCTCGCCGAGGCGGAGGCGGTGATCGCAACAGCGCTCGCCTGTGCGCCCAGTGCATATTTGCCCGACTCAAAGCGGGCGAGGTCCAGCCGGGTCTGAAAAAAGATGATCTCGCTATACGCCTGCGCACCGGCCTGAAATCCGACGCTGAGCTGAGTCACCGTCGTGTCGCCAACGAAACGGCCGTGCCTGTATACCCTACCCTTGCCACGCGCCCCGCCGACGACGAATCCTCCCTTGCCGACCGTCGGGAATACGGCATATCCGTAGCTTGACCTGAAGTATCTGGCGCTGGCGCCAGCCTCCTTGAAGAGCGAAACGGTGTCGGAATAGCTGTCGGCGAATGCCGGGCCGGCGAGCAGTGCCAGACCGGTGACGAGGAGGCAGATCCGGGCAAAGGGTTTCAGGGCGCGCGCGAATTGATTCATGGAGGCATTCCCCTCTGTTCAGAGGCAGGCGCAAAATGACGGCGAAGAGTATATTCCATCGGTGAACATAAGACAGCCCGCAATGGGCTTCGCCGTGCTCGCGCTGTCAACAGCGACAGTGTTTGCGCAGCCGCCTCAGAGTGAGCGCACCGCCGCCGCCGTCATGACGGTCGAGCACGCATGGCTCGCCGCCCTGACCCGTCGCGATGTGACGGCGCTCGCACGCATTCTCGGACGGGAATACATCGATAGCGACTTTCTGGGCGATGCCATCACTCGTGCCCAGTACCTTGCCTATTTTTCGCGTCCGGTCTCGCATCCAGCACCGCGAGTCGAGCAAGGCTTCGATGACACCACGGTGCGCTTCGTGGCCGGTGGCGGCGTCGCGATTGTCACTGGCGTCGTGATTACTCGGTCAAGTTCCAATGCCGTGCGACATTCTCGGTTCACGGATGTATTCGTCTGGCGCGACGGCCGCTGGCAGGCCGTCACTGGGCAGGAAACACACTTCACTCCGGCGACAGGTTGAACACGGTGTATCAGCATTCGAAAGGACCGACGCGAGCACGCTCATCCGGCGCAATGAGCGCGTACGGCGCCGCCATCATGGCCCTCGCGATCTGCCGCCCTGTCGGCGCGCAGCCCGTTCAATTGACGTTAGCACCCTACGCCAACACTGATCTGCTTACGGTGCAAGTCACGGTGAACGGACACGAGAGTCCCTTCATCTTTGACACCGGCGCCGGGCTGACGGTACTCACGCCAGAGGAAGCCCGGTATGCGGGCTGCACCCCTTTCGGGCTGGACACCGGTTTCCGAGCCGATGGGGGCAAGGTCACCAGTTCCCGCTGCGGACCGGCGGCGCTCGCCATCGGTCGCTACCGGGTCGATCGCGAGGTCGCGGAGTTCGATCTCCTCAAGCTGCTCGGCAAGGGGGCGCCACCGGTCGGCGGCATCCTCGGTCTCGCCTCCTTCGAGGGCCGGGCGGTCACCATCGATCTGGCACATGATCGCGTGACCATCGAAACGCCGCGCAGCCTCGCTCTGCGAATCGGCGGCATGCGTCCCATCAATGTCCGCATCGTCCGGGGCGCCGGCGGTGACGTCGTGCCCTTCATCGAAGTACGGGCAAAGACCGGGACGCTATGGATGGAGGTCGATAGCGGCAACAGTGGCCCCGTGTTTCTCGCGCCCCACGCCCAGGACCAGCTCGGCATCACCATGCCGGAGCATGGCAAGCGCCCACTCGACCTCGACGTGATCGGGCTCGGCCGGGTACCCGTCACCGCTGCCTCGCGAGACCTGATCTACGACGGCCAGCTCGACCCGGCGTTCCTACGCCAGATTCAGTTGACGGTCGACATCGAGCGTGGCCGCGCCTGGGCCAGGTTCGACAAGCGCTAGAGCACCTCGAATATCCCTGCCGCGCCCATGCCGGTGCCGATGCACATGGTGACCATGCCGTAGCCCTTCAGGCCCTTGTTGCGCATTCCATGCACCAGGGTCGCGGTGCGGATGGCGCCGGTGGCGCCCAGCGGATGGCCGAGCGCGATCGCGCCGCCATTCGGGTTGACGAGCCGCTGATCGAGACCGACATCGCGAATCACGGCGAGCGCTTGGGCGGCGAACGCTTCGTTGAGCTCGATCCATTTCAGATCATCACGGGCGATGGCGGCGTTCTTGAGTGCGGCGGGAATCGCTTCCTTGGGACCGATGCCCATGATCGCCGGTGGCACGCCTCGCACCGCGAACGTGAGGTAACGTGCGAGCGGAGTCAGCTCGTAGCGCTTGAGGATGGCTTCCGATACCAGCACCACGGCGGCTGCGCCATCCGAGGTCTGCGAGCTGTTGCCGGCGGTGACGGTCCCCTTGGCATCGAAGACCGTCTTCAACTTGGCAAGCACCTCGAGCGAGGTGTCGGCCCGGGGACCCTCATCCTGCCGCAGAGTCTTCTTTGAATACCGCACCTCATGGGAGGCGAGATCAGGGGTCCGATTCGTGACTTCGAGCGGCGAGATCTCGGACGCGAAGGCTCCCGATGACGTTGCCGCCACGGCGCGCTGGTGCGACTCCAACGCAAAGGCGTCCTGGTCTTCGCGCGAGACCTTCCATTGCTGCGCAACTTTCTCCGCTGTGATGCCCATGCCGTAGGCGATGGCGTAATTTTCGTCCTTGGCGAAGATCTCCGGGTTCAATGCCACTTTGTTGCCCATCATCGGCACCATGGACATCGACTCGCTGCCCCCGGCAATGACGACGTCCGCCTCGCCCACCCGGATGCGATCGGCGGCAATCTGCACGGCATTCAAGCCCGAGGAACAGTATCGGTTGACCGTGACGCCCGGCACCGTGTCAGGCAGCCCGGCCAGGAGTGCCCCGATGCGCGCCATGTTCAGGCCCTGCTCCGCCTCGGGGAAGGCGCAGCCGACGACGACGTCCGCGACCTGCCTGGGCTCGATCGAAGGCACCTGAGCGAGCACGCTCCTGATCACATGAGCGAGCATGTCATCCGGGCGCACGTGGCGCAGCATGCCGCGCGGGGCCTTACCGACCGGGGTGCGGGTGGCGGCGACGATATAGGCTTCTCGAATCTGACTGGACATGATGTTCCGTCTCCGCAGGTCAATTACGCAGCGGCTTGCCGGTGGCAAGCGTGTGGACGATGCGCTCCTGCGTCTTGGGGTTCTTCAGCAGCGCCAGGAAGTGCCGCAGCTCGAGGGCGAGGAGCCACTCCTCGTTGACCTCGGTGCCGGGCTCGACATCCCCTCCGGTCATGACCTCGGCGATCCGCGAGCCGATCTCGAAGTCGTACTCGCTGATGAAATGCCCTTGCAGCATGTTCACGAGCTGTCCCTTGATCGAGGCGGCGCCCGTGCGGCCGGCCACCGGGAAGCGGCCGCCTGCGAGTGGCGGCCGGTAGCCGGCCTCGCTCAGCGCCAGCGCCTGTTGCTTCGCGACATAAAGGAGCTCGGCGGGATTCAGCAACACCACATCGCTGGCGCGCAGATACTTCAGCTCCTGCGCCTCGATGCCGCTGCCGGCCACTTTGGCCGTGGCGATCATCATGTAGTAGTCCTTGAGTGATGCAAAGAGATCGCCTTTGCTCTCCCGGGCCGCGCGCAGCGCAAACTCCTTGCAGCCCCCGCCCGCGGGCAGCAGGCCTACCCCTGCCTCCACCAAGCCCACGTAGGATTCGAGCGCCGCGACCACCCGATCGCAGTGCATGACGAACTCGCACCCGCCTCCGAACGCATATCCCTGGGTGGCCGCCACTGTTGGAATACCGCTATAGCGCAACCTCATCGAAGTTTTCTGGAAGAGCGCGATGATTCCCTCGATGCGCGGCCAATCGCCGGCTGCGAGCGCCGGGCGCAGAGACTCGAGATTGGCGCCCACGGAAAACGGCGCTTCCGTCTGCCATATGACGAGCCCCTTGAACCGCTCTTCCGCGAGGTCGATGGCGCGATTCAGACCCTCGAGGACTTCGGGACTGATCGAATGCGCCTTGCTCTTGAAGGAGACGACGAGTATCTCATCTGCGCTGCTGAACGCGCGTACCCCGGCGTTCTCGTATACCGTCTCTCCGAGTGTTGGCTTGCTCTCGCCCAGCACGGTCTCGGGCCAGAGCTGACGGCTGTAGACATCGAGGCTCGACCGGCCCAACAGAGAGTGGCTGGCGGCGTCGTAAGAGCCGGCCGGAAAGTGCACTCCCTTGCATTCCGGCTCCCTTACCCAGGCAGGTAGCGGTGCGTTGGCAAGAGTCTTGCCGGCGGCGATGTCTTCCTCGATCCAGTCCGCCACCTGCCGCCAGCCGGCCGCCTGCCAGGTCTCGAACGGGCCGAACTTCCAGCCAAACCCCCAGCGCATCGCCAGATCGATGTCGCGGGCCGAGTGCGCGATGTCCTTCAAGTGGTAGGCGATGTAGTGGAAGGTGTCGCGAAAGCAGGCCCAGAGGAACTGCGCCTGGGCATGCTCGCTCTCGCGCAGGCGCTTGAGCTTCTGCGCCGGATCGTCGAGTTTCAGAATCTCGACCACGCTCGCGTCAGCCTCGCTGCCCGCCTCCACGTGCGCACCGCTCGCGGGGTCGAGCACCCGTAGCGCCTTGCCCTTCTTCTGATAAATGCCATTCTGAGTCTTGGCACCGAGGGCCCCGCCGGCGATGAGCTTTACGAGCCAGGGGGGCGACTGGTACAGCCCATGCCAGGGATCCTGCGGCAGGGTGTCCTGCATGGTCTTCACCACGTGGGCGAAGGTGTCGAGACCCACGACGTCCGCCGTGCGGAAGGTCGCCGACTTCGGCCGCCCGAGGCGGGGTCCGGTCAGATCGTCCACCACATCGAAGCGGATGCCGAACTTCGCGGCGTTGGCGATCGTTGCCAGCATGGAGAACACGCCGACTCGGTTGGCGACGAAGTTCGGGGTGTCCTTGGCGCGAATCACTCCCTTGCCCATGGTGGTGACGAGGAACCGCTCCAGCTCATCGAGCACGCCCGGGAGCGACTCCTTGCAGGGGATGATCTCCACCAGGCGCATGTAGCGCGGCGGATTGAAGAAGTGCACGCCACAGAAGCGCGGGCGTAGCTCCCGGGCAAGCGCCTCGGCGAGCGCATTGATCGATAAGCCCGAGGTGTTGGAGACAAAGATCGCATGCGGCGCCAGATGGGGCGCGATCTTGCGATACAGATCCTGCTTCCAATCCGTCCGCTCCGCGATCGCCTCGATCACCAGGTCGCACTCGCCGAGAAGCGCCAGGTGCTCGTCGTAGTTGGCTGCCTGCAGGAAGGCCGTCGTATCGCGGCCGGCGAGCGGCGATGGTTGCAGCTTCTTCAGTCCCTCGATCGCCTTCCTGACGATGCCACTCTTATCGCCCTCCTTGGGCGGCAGGTCGAAGAGGATCGTCGGTACCCGGGCGTCGATCAGATGCGCCGCGATCTGCGCGCCCATCACCCCGGCGCCGAGCACGGCCGCTTTGCGCACGATGAATTTTGAATCCGACATGATCTCTCCGCTGAACTCAGTACCGTGTGCTACTGGGCAGTCATGATACCGGGAACCGACGGACCGAGCCCGAAGCTCGCCCAGGCGCCGGCGCCGTGGCTTGCGGGCGTGGCGGCGGCTGCGGGCGCGGGAGCTGGACCGTTCCTCGGCCCCGCGCCGGCTGCTGCCGACTCGTCAGATATCGAACTCGACGCCGATTTCCATGATCTGCGAGCACGGGATCTTGAAATAGGCGCCCGGCTGCTGGGCGTTGCGGTGCATCAGGACGTAGATGGATTCACGCCAGCGGGACATCTGTCGGAGCCTGCCAATCGCGTTGATGGTCTCGTGCCCCGTGTAATAGACCAACGACTCGATGCGGCAGGGCTCGATCTTGCCGAGTGATACCGCCTCTCTCAGGCCGAGCGGCACATCCGGCTGCTCCATGAAGCCGTACTGCAGGTCGACTCGAGTCACGCCCGTACTCACCGCTGTGACCACGGCTCTCTCAGCGGCCGGCACGCGTGGTCTCTCGGCAATCGAGGCGGACACCAGCAGCAGATGCTCATGCAACACGCGGTTGTACTTGACGTTCCGTGTCAGCGACAACGGGACACCTTGCTTCAGGCGGCCGAGCACCACGGCGGTTCCTGGAAGTCGATGCGGGGGGTCGCGCTGAATGGCCTCTGCGAACTCGTGCAGACTCTGGCGCAGCCGGCGGCGAAAGGCCTCCATGATGTGCTCGCCCTTGCGCCACGTGAGCATCAGAAACGCGATCATGGCGGCGGTCAGCAGTGGAAACCATCCGCCCTGGATCAGCTTGGTCGAGGTGGACGCGACGAACAGCAGATCGATCACCAGCAGGCTGCCATTGACCAGTGCCACGACCCACACGCTGTAGTTCCATTGCAACGCCACGAATGTGGCCATAAGAGTCGTGATCGCCATCAGCAGGGATACCGCAATACCGTACGCGCCGGCCAAGGCGTCGGAGGAACCGAACCCGATGACCGCCGTGAGCGTCAGCGCGCCCAACGCCCAGTTGACGAACGGTATGTAGATCTGACCGACTTCGCGCCCGGCGGTGTGCACCACGGTCATACGCGGGAGGAATCCGAGCTGCATCGCTTGATGCGTAAGCGAAAACGCGCCTGAAATGACGGCCTGCGACGCAATGACAGTCGCAACCGTTGCCAGCGCCACGAGCGCAATGTGCGCCCATGGCGGGGCAAGCTCATAGAAGGGACTCGCGAGCGCCGCAGGGTGCGCGAGCAGCACCGCCCCCTGGCCGAAGTAGTTGAGGGTGAGTGCCGGAAGGGCTACCCCGAACCAGGCGACGCGGATCGGGAGCGGTCCGAAATGACCCATGTCGGCGTAAAACGCCTCACCGCCGGTCACGGCAAGAAACGCGCTGCCAATGACGGCAAAGGCTAGCGGGCCCGCGTGGACCAGATAGGTGATCGCCGGCAGCGGACTGAGCGCCGCCAGTATGGCCGGCGTTCTCGCGATCCCTATGAGACCCAGCAGCGCAATGACGATGAACCAGAGCAGCATCACCGGGCCAAACAGGCCGCCGACGAACGAGGTGCCCTTGCGCTGAATGATGAAGAGCCCGATGAGAATCACCACCGTCAGCGGCACGACGATGTGCCCGGTGTGCGGCGCATACACCTTGATGCCTTCGATTGCGCTCAGCACGGATATCGCCGGCGTGATGGCGCCGTCGCCATAGAGCAGCGTTGCGCCGACGAGACCGACGATCACCATTGCGGCGCGTAGTCGGCTCTCGTGAGTCCGGCTCGGGCTCACCAGGGCGAGGAGCGCCAGGATGCCGCCCTCACCGTGATTGTCCGCGCGCATGATGAGAATGGCATATTTGATCGAGATCACGACGATCAACGACCAGAAGATCAATGACACCACGCCGAGCACCGCTTCGGGCGTGACGGTGCCGCTCGGGCTGGCGGCCTTGGCCGCGACATTGAGCGTGTAGAGGGGGCTGGTCCCAATATCCCCGAACACCACACCCATACAGAATAGGGAGGCGGCTTTCCAGGGACGTTGCTGCTGCGCCGGGGGCGCGCGATCGCCGACGGTGGCGGCGCTCAAGCGGCGTTCAGGTTCGGTTGCATCGCGCCTCTCCCTCGGGAATCAGGGTGAACGACGCGCAAATAGTACAGGCGGTCGAACTCTAGGCGAAGCCTCGATAAATTACATAAACAATTTCAATAGTTTATGGTTAATTAATAATAAATTACTTTGAGTACATGTCTGTGCGACAATCGGCGCGAACTACAACAAAGTGCAGGCTCCGTCAGCGCGCATGCCGCTCACCCTGAACGTCAACGGGACCGCTCACGAAGTCGACGTTGAGGACGATGCGCCGCTCCTTTGGGTGCTGCGCGACGAGCTGAGGCTCACCGGTACGAAGTTCGGCTGCGGGGTCGGCTCCTGTGGAGCCTGCACCGTGCACCTCAGCGGTGAGGCGGTGCGCAGCTGTCAGGTTCCCGTGTCGGCCGTGAATGGCCAGCCGATCACGACCATCGAGGGGTTGGGTGCGGGCACGCTGACCGAGGTCCAACAGGCGTGGGTTCAGCACCAGGTGCCGCAGTGCGGCTACTGTCAGTCGGGAATGATCATGGCGGTGAGCGCCCTCCTTTCCCGCAATGCCGCCCCGACCGACGCAGAGCTTGCCGTCGCGGTGACCAATATCTGCCGCTGCGGCACCTATATGCGGATCCGTGCGGCCGTGCGCGCGCTCGCGAAGCGCGCGGGACAGCCCACGTGATCACGCGACGCCGCGTGCTGCTTGGCACCGCGGGCACGGCCGGCGCGCTCATCGTGGGCTATGGCCTCTGGCCCGACGACCGGCTCGGTCGCGCCGATCGGCTCGCCGCCGCACCCGATGAGCGGTTTCTCGCGACCTGGATCAAGATCGGACGTGACGACACCGTGACGGTGTTGATTCCGCACTGTGACATGGGTACCGGCATATCGACGGCGTTGGCGCAGATGGCGGCCGAGGAGCTCGATGCCGATTGGAGCCGGGTACGGGCCGAGACCGCGCCTGCCGCCGGCGAGTTCGCGAACGGCGCCCTGGTGGAGGGGTTTCTGTGCGAAATGGAAAACCTTACGCTGAGCTCCATTCCCACCTTTCTTCGCGGCGCGGCAGCGGATGCGACCGGTACGCTCGCACGTCATGAGCACGTGCAGACGACAGGAGGCTCCTCGGCCGTGCGCATGACCGGCGTCTACGGGATTCGCATCGCCGCGGCCGCGGCCCGCGAGCTGTTGGTGCAGGCTGCCGCCGCGCGCCTCGATGCCCCGCGCGACTCCTTTCACACTGCGAAGAGTCGCGTGATTCACGCCTCGGGCCGCAGCTTCGGGTTCGGAGAGCTCACGGCGGAAGCGGCGAATCATCGCCCGTCCGCGCATCCGACGCTCAAGGCGCGGAATGAATACACCCTCGTCGGCTCCTCGCTGCCGCGCTTCGACATCCCCGCCAAAGTCAACGGCGCCACCGCCTACGGCATCGACGCGAGCCCGCCTGGTCTCTTGTACGCCGCTATCCGGATTGCGCCGGTGTCCGGCGGGAAGTTGCGGTCCATCAACGAAGCTGCAGCAACGGGCCTGCGGGGTGTGCGCCACATCGTGCAGCTCGATGATGCATTGGTGGTCGTCGCCGACCGATTCTGGCGGGCCCACAAGGCGCTCGATACGGTAGCACCGAGGTTCGACGCTGGCGCGGCCGCTAAGGTCACCTCGTTTGGTCTACACCAGGCTCAGATCGCCGCGCTCGACAGCAACCGAGTCAAGAGCGACCTCACCGTGGGACGTGGAGCGGCTGCTCTTGGAGGTCACGTCGTCGAGCGGGTCTACCACGTGCCCTATCTGGCGCACGCTCCGCTCGAGCCGGTGAATGCCACAGCCCGCTATCAGCCGCGGCGCGGGCTCGAAGTGTGGGCGGGTTCCCAGGACGCGCTCGGAGCGCGCGCTTTCTGTGCAAAGGTCGCCGGAATGCACATGGACGATGTGGTGTTTCATCAGCAGCCGAATGGCGGCGCTTTCGGACGTCGGCTCCCGGGCCAGTGGAACTTCCTCGAGTACGCGGTCAGGACTGCCATGGCGGTGCCTGATGTGCCGGTCAAACTTATATTCACACGGGAAGAGGACATCCGGCACGACTACTACCGCCCAAACGTGACGAGTCGGTTCCGCGGCGCGTTGAGTGGGGACGGCACGCCCTTCGCGTGGGTGAACGACTACACCACAGAGGACGCTGCCAATGATGAGGCGCACGTTTTCTACGACGTGCCTCACCAAGCCTACGGCGCGGTGAAGGTTGCGAGTCCCGTGCCCACGGGCGCCTGGCGGAGCGTCGAGTATTCGTGGCATGGCTTCTTCGTGGAGTCTTTCATCGACGAGCTTGCGAACGAGGCCCGGCAGGATCCGCTCGAGTATCGGCGCAAGCTTCTCAGCCACAAGCCGCGCCACCTGGCGGCGCTGAATCTCGCGGCCGAGAAGGCCGGTTGGGGCGCACCGCTCGAGGCCGGCTGTGGGCGCGGCATTGCGCTGCTCGAGTGCTTTGGCACCATCGTAGCGCAGGTGGTGGAAGTTGAAGTCGCAACGTCGGCCCCCCCTCGGGTGCGCCGCATCACCTGCGCGGCGGACTGCGGCATGGTGGTCAATCCCGACGGCTTCCGGGCGCAGCTTGAGGGCGGCATCGTCTTTGGCCTGAGCGCGGCGCTCTACGGGGCCATCACGCTCGAGCGCGGCGCGGTGGTGCAGCAGAACTTTCCCGACTATCCGGTCGTCCGCCTCGCCGACTGCCCGGACATCGACGTGCACATCATCGAGAGCAACGGCACCATCGGCGGCGGTGGTGAGGTGGGCGTTCCCGGCGTTGCGCCGGCGCTCGTCAATGCGATCTTCGCGGCAACGGGTGTGCGCCTCCGGGAGCTGCCGGTGGTGAGCGGTGTGATTGTCAGCGGCTAGTCTGGGCAACGACTGATACGATGCCTTCTTACCGCCCTCAGCGGCGCCAGCTTTCGTGAGGCTCGCTACCATGGCACTTGCAGACGCCGGAATCCGCACCCTCAAAGGCCGCTCGCTCTTCATCACCGGCGCAAGTAGAGGGATCGGACTCGCCATTGCCCTGCGGGCCGCCAGAGACGGGGCGAACGTCGCCATCGTGGCGAAGACCACGGAGCCACACCCGAAGTTACCCGGGACGGTCTTTACCGCCGCCGCGCAGATCGAGGCGGCCGGAGGGCGCGCGCTCCCGCTGCCGACGGACATTCGCGACGATGAGCAGGTAGCGCGCGCGGTAGAGCGCACGGTGCGCGAGTTTGGCGGCATCGACATCCTGGTCAACAACGCCAGTGCGATCAGCTTGTCCGGCACGCCCGATACGGACATGCGTCGCTTCGACCTGATGCACGACATCAACACCCGCGGCACCTTTCTTTGCTCGAAGCTGAGCCTGGCGCATCTCGAGCGTGCTGCAAACCCGCACATTCTGACGCTCTGCCCGCCACTCAACATCGAGGAGCGCTGGTTTGCGCCGCATCTGGCCTACGCGTTGGCGAAGTTCGGCATGAGCCTGTGCGTGTTGGGGCTGGCGGGCGAACTGCGCGACCGCGGAATCGCGGTCAACGCGCTCTGGCCGCGCACGGTGATCGGGACGGCGGCCTTGCAGATCGCGATGCAGGGAGCGAGCGCTGATCACCTGCGCCGTGTGCGCTCGCCGCAGATCATGGCTGACGCCGCCCACGCCATTCTCACCAGGGACAGCCGCGCTTTTACGGGCCACTACTGCATCGATGACGAAGTCCTGCGCGAGGAAGGCGTAACGGACTTTGCCGGCTACCGGGCAGCGGAGGTCCGCGAAGAGGATCTGCTGCCCGATTTCTTTCTGTGAGCCGCTGGCCTACAGAGTGTTGCGGACGAACTCGCCGCCCTTCATCACGACCGGGATCCGGCCCGGGTCGCGAAACACACCGAGGTCCTCGAGCGGGTTGGATTCGAGCACCAGCAGGTCGGCGCACGCCGCCGGGGCGATCCGACCGAGCTGATCGCTCTTTTGCAGAATCTCGGCGTTGACCGAAGTCGCCGCGCGCAGCACCTCGATCGGCTTCTCGATGCGTCCCCGCAGCTCGAGCTCCCCGCCCTGCAGGGGGTGGAAGGCACCCCCGAGGTCGGTGCCGAGTCCCAGCTTCACGCCGTTGCGGCGGCAGACCTCGATCGCGCGGTAGGCGGCATCTCCCAGGCTCTTCACCTTGTCGACGGACTCGTGCGGAATCCGCGCTGCTTCGGCATTCTTCTGCAGGGCGTCGATGACTGAAAGTGTTGGAACCACGAACGCCTGCCGCGCGGCGATCAGACGTGCCGTCTCGTCTCGGTGTATCAGCGTACCGTGCTCCACGGTCCTGACTCCACACTCCACGCAACGGGCGGCGCCCTCGTCCGTGTGGCAGTGGGCCATGACGTACGTACGCCGGGTAGCGGTCTCGTAAACGGCCGCGCTGATCTCCTCGGTAGTGAATTGCGGCATCCACAGCGGGTCCGTGGGCGAGAGCACACCGCCGGAGACGAAGAGCTTGATCTGGTGGGCGCCCTTGCGCAGCTCTTCGCGCACCGCCTTGCGCATTTCCTCGACCCCGTCCACCACATGACTCAAGGCACCCGTATAGCCGCAGCAGCCGCACGGCTGTATTTCTTCGGCGCGCCGCGTATCGCCGTGTCCTCCTGTTTGCGATAGCGCCTTGCCGGCAAAGAAGAATCGCGGTCCACGGATCAAGCCCTGCTCGATCGCGAGCCAGAGTCCGATGTCGCCGCCACCGGCATCCCGGACAGAGGTGAAACCACGCTGCAGGGCGCCCTCGAGAATCCGAGCGGCGTGACTCGCGAGCAGTGCGGACGGCATGCGATCGATGCCGGCGAAATCGAAGCTCGGCGTATAAGCATGAAAGTGGGCATCAATGAGCCCCGGCATGAGGACGCGGCCACCGCACTCCACGACTCGGGCATCCCGGAAGCTCGGGCGGCTCGTCGCCACCTCGCGAATGGTGCCCCCCTCGACGACGACATGACATCCCTCACGCAACTCGGCGGAGACTCCGTCGAAGACGCGGGCATCGGCAAGAACGATGATCATGCTATTGCCCTCGGGATTTGAGTTGTTCGAGCTCGCCGCGCAGCGCCGCCACCTCCGCCTCGAGTCTCGCGACACGGGTCTCGAGGGTGTCCCGCTCGGCTCCCCCGGATGCGCTTGGCGCCGGCTGATCCTCCGCCGCGGCCTCTGGAACCGGCTCGTTGCCAAAGAGGTGCATGTAGCGTGATTCACGCCGTCCCGGCTCGCGCGGCAGCCGCGCGACGAGCGGCCCGGACTCGCGCTGCTCGAGCGCCTGCAGAACCACTTCGATTTCGGAGACATCGCCAAAGCGCGCCATGCGGCTGGCGCGTGATCGCAGCTCGCCCGGTGTCTGCGGGCCGCGCAGCAGCAGCTCGCACACGATGGCGAGCTCCTGAGCGGAGAACTTCAGCGTGCCGTATTCGGTGTTGCAAAAGAGGTGCTGGTACTTCGGCACCCGGCTACCGAAGCCGGAGCGCTCGAGCAGCAAGTGCTTGCGCGAGAGCGCATCGATGGTGCGCTGTACCGTGGGCTCATCGAGGCTCATCACGGGCTCGCGGTTGCTCTTCTGGTTGCAGGCGCTCACCAGCGAATTGAGCGACAGCGGGTACTGATCGGGCGTCGTCACCTGCTTCTCGATCAGGCAACCGATCACGCGCGCTTCCAGAGAATCGAGCTCGACACGCATCCGACGGACCCCCTGCGGCTTTCCGGGCGCCGTGCAGCCTACGCTATATCGAGGTCGGTGCCGAGGGTAGCGCTATTCTTCGAGCGCCATCCGCGGCGGCAGGCGGTCCCGCTTCCGTGCCAGTGTCCACGCCGCCGCGCCGAAAACCAGCAGGTTGGAGGCAATCACCGGCTTGGCGGCGATGAGCACGCCGTAAGCGATCCACAGGATGGCACCCACCATCTGGCAGACGCGCAGCGCCGCTGGCCGCGAGAAGAAATACGATCCGACGAAGACCAGCGTCGCAATCCAGCCGAGCGTATCGGATAGAGGCAGGCTCATGGCCATCATCCCGCCGCCAGCGGCGCCTCGCTGATCATCACCCGATCGGTGCGCGCCCGCTCCCAGTCATCGAGGACCAGCCCCACGGACTCGAGAAACTGCCGGATCGCCGGTACCCGCATGCCGAGCACCTGATCGAGCACCGGTACCAGGATGCTACAGACGTTGTCGCTGAGGACGGTGCACTTGGCGATGCGCGCGAGCTGCCGGTTCTCCGACACGGCGATGGTGAAGCCGTCGCCGTGGTTGACGTGCAGCATGACATGGATGTCCGAGCTGCCGTCGCCGACGTAGATGATCCGGTCGGAGACGATTCCGAGCCACTGGCTGAGCTCGTCGATCACAGCGACCTTGCCGTAGCCGGCGGCGACGCGTTTGATCGCACGCACCTCTCCCGAGTGCGGGTCATAGTCGAGCTCGGTGCCGTGGATATTCTCCGGCGGTACGATGCCATCGAGCGCCGACACGACAACTTCCCTGGGCGCTGCTGACACCACGAAGAAGGAGAACCGACAACCGTCGATGCCGTCGCGAAGCGTCTGCACCAGCGTCGGCAGAGCAGCCTTGAGGCGTACCCGCCGGCCGGCCTCGGCCAGATGCTCGCGACGCACGCCGCGAAAATCGGGATCGTGGCGAATGAGGTAGGCGAGCTCCCCGCCCTGCTGCACGAGATTGCTGCGCGCCAGGCCGGCCACCTTTTGCTCGAAGTCCTTGACGCCGAGCAGCTCCGCGAGCACGTGGCCGGAATCGTGAAAGCTCAGTGTCTGGTCGAAGTCCGATGCCAGCAGGTAGTGGCGGGTCGGGGTGCGCATGCCTCGTCTCCTAAGTTGATTCCATCGACCCCCTGCGGCGCACCTTAGCAGACCCGGCGAGGCAATCAAGCAACTGCGTCATTTTGAGGCGTGAGTTTCCTTCACGCACCGTAACCGTGCAGTAACGTCGAGGTAAATCGCCGAGCACATTCTGACATTCAGCTTACGTTCACGTGACTATCGGTTGCAGTTGACTACAACTCCGTCAGCGCGGCGCCCAGCGCTTCCAGCAGCTTGGCGGTGCCGTGCTCTCGGGACCCGGTGTCATCGAAGCCGTCGAGAAACGCGCCCTGCTCCGTCACCTTGAGGCGCGTGCCCCGTCGGCCGGCCCGAGCTGCAGGGTGGCGAGCGACACTGAGATTTTTTTGTCGTCGAGAAACATCTGATAGCAGTACACCAGCCGCTCGGTCGGCAGCACATCCTGATAGATGGCATCGAAGGTGGTGACGACACCGCTTTCCCAACGGCCCTTGAGTCGCTCGCGGCCGCCCACCCGCACGTCCATCTGCCGCTCCAGCACCTGCCAGCTTCCCGCGGTGCCGGCGAACCACCTGGCCTTGGCTTCGGGCTCCGTGAGCGCCTTCCAGACGCGCGCCAGCGGCGCGGCAAAGACCCGTTCCAGATGAAATTCCCCAAATGCCACCGAGCGCCCGCTGGCTACACCGGCTGGCAGGGCGTCAGCTTCATTTCGAGCCATGGCGATCCCCTTCGTGCTCCAGGGTTTTCAGATAGTCATCGAGCTGATCGAAGCGGCTCTCCCATTCCCGGCGCCGGGCGGTAATCCATTGCTCCGCCCGACTCATGGCCTGCGGCTCGAGCGCACAGGTGCGGGTTCTGCCGACCTTCTGCGTGCGGATCAGCCCCGCCGCCTCGAGTACCCCGAGGTGCTGCATGGCGGCCGGTAACGACATCGGCAGCGGTTTGGCCAGCTCGCTCACCGGCGCCGGTCCCCGGCCCAGCCGCTCGAGGATGGCGCGGCGGCCGGGGTCGGCCAGGGCGTGGAACAAGCGGTCGAGCTCGTGGGAACGGTTGAGCATCTCGATCAGGATAGTCTCTGCTGACACTAAAGTAAATACCTTACTATACCTGACCAAGCACGGCGTGCTCGGAGGCGCGGCGGCTGGGAGTACAATTCCACCCAGCGATCTCGCGCCAAGAACGAGGGGCTGCCCATGCCGGATCTGATCGCCGCGTGCGTCTACTTCCTCCTGATCCATTTTGGAGTCTCCGGGACGCGGCTGCGCGATGCGCTCACCCGCAGGCTCGGCGAGCACGGGTATCGCGCCCTCTTCTCCCTCGCCTCCCTGATTGGCCTCCTGTGGATGATCTACGCCTACCGTCGCGCCCCGCTCATGGCCACCTGGGGCCTGCTGCTGCCGTGGCGTAGCGCGGCTTACGTGTTGGTCCTCATCGCTTTTCTCTTCGCCGTGATCGGGATCATGACTCCGAGTCCGACCAAGGTCGGAATGGAGTCGCGGCTCGACCCCGAGATGGCCCGGGGCATGGTGCGCATCACGCGCCACCCTTTCCTCTGGGGTGTGGCGCTGTGGGCGGCCGTGCATCTCATCGTCAACGGTGAAGTCGCGTCGCTGATTCTCTTCGGCACCTTGCTCGTGCTGGCGATCGGCGGCACGGCCGCGATCGATGCCAAGCGCCGTCGCAAGTTTCCGGCGGAGTGGCAGCGATTCGCGCAGACGACCTCGAGCCTTCCCTTCGCCGCCATCGCGCGCGGTGACAACCGCCTCGCGCCCGTTCTGGCTGAGATCGGCCTGTGGCGCATCATTGCCGCGCTCGTGCTCTATGGCGTGGCGTTCTATCTTCACGGGCGCCTCGGGCCGCCGCTTCACTGAGCCACCGGGCCACAAACCGCAATTTTTCCCATGTCGCGCGCCGGCCTGCGGACTAACCTTTGCTGGAGAAGCGGGCGGCATGGCCCTGCCCCGCATACCGAGGTCCCAACATGACGCCGAACACCCCCTATCCCCTCGAGGGAGGCTGCGATTGCAAGCGCATCCGCTACCGCATGGAGACGGCTCCCCTCGTCGTCCACTGCTGCCACTGCCGCTGGTGTCAGCGGGAAACGGGCACGGCGTTCGCCCTGAACGCCATGATCGAGGCCGAGCACGTCATCGACCTCGAGGGGGACCCCGAGCTCATCGACACGCCGTCTTCGAGCGGCCGTGGGCAAAAGATCGCGCGCTGCCCGGATTGCCGGCTCGCCGTCTGGAGCAACTACAGCGGCGCCGGCCCAATCCTCCGCTTCGTCCGCGTGGGCACGCTCGACACACCGGACGTCTTGCAGCCTCACATTCACATCTTCACCAGCTCGAAGCAGCCGTGGGTCGTGCTGCCGCAGGGCGTGCCGGCGGTACCGGAGTACTACGAGATCGAGCGTGTCTGGACCCCCGAGAGTCTGGCCCGCCGCGAGGCGTTCCTGCCGCGGCTGCGGGCGTATCGGGCATCCCGCGGCTACTGAGCGGCGGCCCCGGCGCAGGCATCGTGTTGGAATGTAACTGCCGTGGAACCTGCCGAGCGCACCATGGTCTCACAGCCACATTCGAGCAGGAGCGGCGGCCATGGAGCATCGATGGGGTGAGCGCTTCGCAGTACGTATGTCCGTGGAGCTGTCCAGCGGCTCCTCGTCTCCGGTTGCCGGATGCCTCGAGGATGTGAGCGCGAGCGGGGCCTTCGTGCGCACGGCGGGGCGTGGCCCACCGCGCGGGCCAGTGACGGTCTTCCTGCGACAAGATGGCGCCCTGCGGCTCGCGGCCTACGTGGTGCGCGAGACCGAAAGCGGCGTCGGAATCGAATGGTGCAGGTTCGCACCGCGCGCCGTTCGTGAGCTCATGACCGCTGGCCAGGGCGCGGGCGCAGACCGGACGCGAGCCCGCGCAGCGCGCTCCACTCGCCGCCCGTCGCGCGAACTCAACATGGAAATGCCCCCGCGCGCGCAGACGGCTCCCGCGCCGCCCGCGATCCGCACGCGCACTTAACGACCCGCCTCGATTCCACCGCCGCTCGGCGGCCTCGGCCCGTCGCCGGTCCGCGACGGGCTTTGTGACGCAAAGATTAAACTTTGTTACACAAAGTAGTTGTCACTAGTCTGTAACAAGTCGTCACTATTCTGCCGCCCCCATTGACGCGCAGTCGCAACGCGTCGCCCTGTGTGTTCCAAAAAAACGATTGGAGATCAGCCCATGCTAATTCGGGTTGCGGATCGCCGTTGCCTTCGTCTCGTCGACATGGCCGTATGCTCGACGCTCCTGCTGGCCGCTTCTGCCGTCCGAGCGCAGAACGCGCAGCTTTCCACCGTCGTCGTCTCCGGATCCGAGATCCAGGAGCAATCAGCGACCACTCAGGCGCCGACCTTGACGCCGCTGCAGGCGAGTCAGCCGACTTCCCTGATCAGCCAGTACTTCATCCAGAACAACATGCCGACGACGAGCAACTACTCGGACATCATCGCAATCTCCCCGAGCGTGCAGTCGATCCAGCCGAACGGGCCGGGGCTGGAAGAGAATCAATCTCTGAGCATTCGCGGCTTCCAGGATGGCTTCTTCAATGTGACCTTCGACGGTATTCCCTGGAACGATTCCAACGATTTCACGCACCATTCGACGTCGTATTTCATGGACAACGATCTCGGCGGCGTTTCGGTCGACCGCGGACCGGGTACGGCCGCGACGATCGGGGATGCGACCTTCGGCGGCACCGTGGCCAACGTCTCCAAGGCACCGCTTTCGGACATGACGCTGACGCCGTCCGTCACCTACGGCAGCTTCGGCACTTCGGTCATCGGCGCGCAGTTCGATACCGGCACGATCTCCAAGTGGGGCGGAGCCGCCGGCTATATCGACGCGGAAAGCCTGTCGAGCGGCGGCGAGCTGAGCAATTCGGGCCTGGACCGCAAGAACATCTTCGCCAAGTTCGAGGTACCCCTCGACGGGATCGGCGTGTTCACCTTCGTGGCCATGTATAACCAGATCCATCAGAACATCGGTGTCGGCGCGACGGCCGCGCAGATCGCGGAGTACGGTCCGACGTATATGCTGTCGTCCAATCCGGACAGCCAGGACTATTACGGCTACAATTTCGACAGCATCCATACGGACTTCGAGTACCTGGGACTCACCTCGGACCTGGGCGGGGGCTGGACGCTCAATAACAAGGTGTACACGTACGGCTACTGGCATAGGGGGCACGCCGGAGAAGATCCCAACGGTCCGACCCCGAATGGCACGCCTTACGGCGCGGACGATGTTCCTGGAACGCTGCTGACCAACGATTACCGCTCGTGGGGCGATACGCTGAACCTTCAGGACACCTTCTCATTCGGAGACTTGAAGACGGGAGCGTGGATTGACCGGCAATTCAACGTTCGCGGACTCGCCAATACCGATGAGTCGCTGAACGATGCGTTCGTTGAGTCCGTACCGGGGTCGGTTGTCTCTGCGTACGACGGCGGTCGACTCCTGAACCAGGAGCTCACGACGTTGCAGGGATATGTGCAATTCGACTGGATACCGGTCTCGCAGCTCACCCTCTCACCGGGCGTGCGCTACGTTTCATTCGAGCGCGACGTGAACGCGGTCGTCAACGTCAAGACCGGTGCGCCCCAGAGCTACGACAACACGTTCACCTCGACGTTGCCGTCGCTGTTGGCTCACTACATGATCACGCGCAATTGGTCGGCCTATGTGCAGGCTGCCAAGGGGTTTCTCGCGCCCAACGAGAACTACTTCAACTACGCGGCACCGGGCTCGACGAACTTGAGTCCGCAGCAGACCTGGAACTATCAGGCCGGGTCGAGCTGGCAGAATAATCGGCTGTCTCTCTCGGCCGACGTCTACTACATTACCTTCAACAACGAAATCAGCTCGGAGACCGTCGGCAACGAAACGGTGTTCTACAATCTCGGCGGCACGAAGTACAAGGGCGTCGAGGCCGAGAGTACCTTCTATGTGGGCAGCGGCTTCAGCGTCTACGCCAACGGCTCGGTGAACAGCGCGAAGGACAACACCACGGGCGACTGGGTCCCGTTCGCGCCCGATTTCACCGCGGCGCTCGGCGCCATCTACAACCTGCATGGCTGGTACGCCTCGGTGATCGACAAGTGGGTCGGGAGGACCTATGACGCCGCCGGGCAGACTTTCCCGATCGGCTCGTACGCCATCCTGAACGGAGCGCTCGGCTACAAGTTCGTGAGCGCGCAAGGGTGGCTCCACGATGCCTCGATCAAGCTCGACTTCGACAATTTGCTCAACAACACGAACATCGATATGACCCCGGGTACCACCGCCGGCGGCACGGCGCAATATCCGGGCGGGGTGCCCCTCTACTGGACGATTCCGGGGCGCAGCGTGTTCGCGACTCTGAGCATCCCCATCAGCTGAGCGGCGAGCCGCTCGTTTGCGCTCGTTCCGCGGCCGTGCGGTGACCGTTCCCACAAGGGTCACCGCACGGCGACGGTCGACAGCCTTGTTCGCCTGTGGCACCGTGCGCCGTGTCATGACGTACATTCCTGCATGAGCGCCGCGCAATGGGGCGGCGCCACGGCCCTCTTCCTGGCCTCCGCGGTCGAGTGGGTGGAGGCGTTCACCATCGTGCTGGCGGTGGCCCTCACCATCGGCTGGCGCCGCGCTGCCGGCGCGGCGGCGACGGGGCTCGCAGTCGTCGCGCTGCTCATCGCGGTCACGGGCGCGGGCATCGAGGCGGCCCAGGCCGACATCGGGCTGATCAGGGCGGCGATCGGCACATTCCTCCTCCTCTTCGGCCTGCGTTGGTACGTCAAGGCGATCCGCCGCTACTCCGGCCGGACCGCGCTGCACGATGAGGCGCGGGAGTTCGCGGCAACCCGCGAGCAACTGGAGCGGGCGGAGGGGCGTGCCGCCTGGGTGGTGGCCTTCAAGGGTGTGCTCCTCGAGGGTCTCGAGGTCTGGCTCCTGGTCGTCGCTCTCGGTCACACGCTTTCGTACGCTACCGCTGCGGGCAGTGCGGCTGCTTCCCTCGTACTCGTCATCGTCGCCGGACTCGCGCTGCGAGCGCCCCTGACGCGCGTTCCGGAGAACACCCTCAAGTACCTGGTGGCCTGCGCCATTCTCTCCTTCGGCACCTTCTGGGCGATCGGCGGGCTCGCGGGCGAGCAGGCGGTGTGGCCGCTCGGTGATGTCACCCTGCTTCTGCTCTTCGCCACCTACGCGGTGGCTGGAAGGATCATCGCCTGGCGCTCGCGCGCACCGGGCGCGGCCGCTGCCGGGGCAAGGGCATGAGGAAGCTTCTGCAGCTCGTCTTCGGCGATTTGCGCAACGTCGCCTCGGTGGCCGTCGCGCTCCTGGTGGCTTTGGGGGTGTCGCGACTCGCACCCGGCGCCGCGGGCGCGGCTCTCGCCCTGCTCCTCATCGTGGCGGCGGCCCTGCAGGCCATTTAGGCCGAACAAAGGTAGGATTCGCCGGTCGAACATTCATCGAGCCGAGCTCGAGCACTCACAGGTGACCGCATCGTGGACTACCAGACCGCCGAGAATCAGGCCATTCAGCTGCAGCAGCAGGCTGACCAGGTGGGACAGACCGTCAAGGCTCTGGCCGAGAAGCTGCAATCGAAGATCAGCGACCCGACCCTCGCCCGCGAGCTGATGCTCGATCTCAGGGAGAGCGCGCTCGCCATCCAGCGCCAGAACCAGTCGGCTCTCATGCTGATCCAGCAGATGGCGGAGTACATCCATTCCCTGGAGACGCACGTCAATTCGTCGCCGCAGCCGACTTACCAGACCCGCGGCTGGGCTGCGCAGCCCTACTACGGCACCAGCGGCGGATTCATGAGCAACGTCGTGTCGGGCCTCGGCATGGGAGCAGGCTTCGGCCTTGCCAGCGACCTCGTGAGTAGCATTTTCAGGGCGTGGTAGAGCCGATCAGAAATAATATTTGATCTGCCCCTGTACCTCGCGGCCGAAGATCGGCCGCGCCATCTCGAATCCCGTGGAAATTCCGGCGCTGAGGGTGCGCGAGTTGCCCTCCGTCAGGCCGAGCGAATCGGTGAGATTGGTGCCCTGAAGCCGCAGCTCCAAGTGCTCGCCGAAGTCGCCCACGATGCCGGCGTCGAGCGTGATGTAGGCCGGTAGGATCTGAGTATTCTCGGGATCCGAATAGCGCAGGTCGATGTAGCTCGCCGCCGCGAACAGGCGGAGCTTGCCCCAGGCGGTCGGCACTTCATATGCAGGCGTGAGCCGTACCTGCAGCCGCGGCTGGCGCTGCAGGATGTTGCCGTCGTTGTCGTATGCCTCGTCCCCGCCGCCCGCGAAGGAGCTGAAATGCGTGTAGACGGAGTGCTGCCAGTCGCCGGTGAGACCGAGGCTCAGGCGCTCGAGCGGAAACCAGTCAGCCTGGAAGTCGGTGCCCCAGGACGCCGCGCCGTAGGTGGCGAACGCCTGGGTTCCATTGCCGAGGAATGCCTGGAATGGCACTCCGAAGAAAAGTCGGTGGAAGACGTCGACTGAGGCGTATAGCGAGTTCGTCTGTGCCTTGAAGCCGACCTGGTAATTCTCGATCTGCTGGGTGTCGGCCATGCCGTCCTGCAAATCGTCGAAGCTCGGGAAATGCACGCCCTCGTTGATGCGGCCATAGACGCTCATGTGCGGGTCGAGTTCATAGTTGACTCCCGTGCTCCAGGCGCCGAGTGTGTGGTTGTAATTGGACGGCAGCCATTGTCCAGTGAGCACGTTCGTGTCGTTGTTGTAGAGTGTCAACGGGTCATCGTCGAGGTCGACGTAGGCGGTGCTCTCCACCGCGCCGGCAATCCTCTCGTTCTCGGTCCGGTACTCCGCGTCGAGCAGCCAGGGCCCGATGCGCCACTGGTCGGAGACGAAGAGCGCCGCGTTGCGGCCGTCGTAATGATCGGCGAGCGCCGTGGTCGCGCCGGTCAGGATGCCGTTCTGCGTCACTTGCGCAACGGGACCGGCGACGCCCGCGGCCGTGAGGAGCGACAGGTTGATGAGCTGCGCATTCGGCGTCGCCGTCATCAGCTCGTTATTGCCGAGGTACCAGCGGTCATCGGTGGAGTAATCGGCGAAATAACCACCCACGGTCGCCGTGTCGCCCGGGAACAGCGACCGGCTGAAGCGCAGGTCGTCGGTGAGTGCCTGGATTTTCTTGTCGACGATCCAGAAGCCGACGGTCACCGCGTCCGTGTCCGGGCCGACGGCGCCCCCGCCTGTAACGTAGGTGGACCTCCCGGTCACGAACGGCGATCCTCCGGTTGCGGACATCACCGCCGCATCACTGTTGACACCGGCGATTTCGCCGGCGATGAGGGTCGCCATGGTCTCCGGGGCGAAGTTGTTGAAGAGTGCGTTGGTCGGCATGTGGCCGGCGGTGAATCCCAGCTTGTTGCTGACCGACCAGCTCCCCAGCTCGAGGTTGAGATCGGCGCCCATCAGTCGCAGGTCCGAGCCTCTGCCATCGGCCAGGTCGGCGCTCACCGTGCCGGGGACGCAGGCTGGGGTGCCGCAGGGGAACTCCTCCACCGTGATGTCGCGGGTCGCATTGCCCGCGAAGGTGCCGGTGTTGGGATTGAATCCGGGGAACGCGGAGATGCTCCTGCCGTCGGCGCTCACCGCAACCGGGATGTCGGTGACGAAGAGATTCTTGTCGCGCAGCCGTCGCGCCCACAGAAGCAGGTTACCGTTCGACATCGTGTGGTAGAGGGTCGCCGTGAGCTGGCCGCCGTCATCGGCCGGAAATTGCGAGTTCCGGATCCCATCGGAGACGTGGTAGAAGCCGCCGACGCTCACGAACCAGTTGCGCGCGAGCGGGCCGCCGTAAAACCCGTCGAGCCTGTAAAGGCCCTCATCGCCGACGGTCACCCCGAGCTCGCCGTGGGGCGTGTCCGTACCATGGCGGAGGATGAAGTTGGCCGTGGCGCCGATCTGGCCATTGGAATACACGACCGAGGGACCGCCCTGCACTACTTCGGTCCGATCGATGGTGTCGTCGAGGCGAAACATCGAGGAGTTGTCCATGAAGGAGAGAGTCGCCATCGGGTAGATCGGCGAGCCCTCGATCTGGTAAGTCACGTAGGGAGCATCGGCGCCACCGGGAAAGCCGGCAACCTCGATGTTGGCGCCGGTCTCGCCGCCGCTCGACTCCGCCCACAGGCCGGGCACGATCTTGAGCAGGTCCGCGGCGCTCGAGGGCTGTGCCAGCTGGATCTGCTGCAGGCTCGCCTCACTCACCGGGAAGCTGGCATCGAGCAGCTTGATGCCGCTCACCTCCGGAGTCCCGGTTACCACCACCTCCCGCAGACTGTTGTAGCTGGGTATCGCACGGGCATCCGCGGGCGCCGCCGGGCCCTTGCCACTACCGCCGAGAGCCCGGGCCGCCTGTGTCAGGAGCCCGGCAAGCCGATGCAACATGCCAGGCCTGCCGCTCGCAGCCGAGCTCGGAGTCGCGCCCACCGCGGGCCTTGCAGGGAACGGAACAGGGCGGCCTGCCGCGGTCTCAGCGCCAGGGGACTCGACGATGGCGATGGCGGAGGTGCTCACCTGTCGGAAGGCGAGCCCGGTGCCGCCGAGGAGCTGGCCGAGCGCCGCGGTGACGTCGAGCTCGCCGCGCACACCGCTCGTGCGCACTTGCGCGACCAGCGTCGATGAGAAGAGCAGCGTTACGTTCGCCTGGCGCGCGAACTCGTCCAGGGCCGCGCCGAGCGGCGATGCCGGAATGTTGAAATGGTGTGGGACATCGGCAGCCCGGGCCGGGAGTGCAGCGACTCCGAGCACCAGCGCGCCGAGCAAGAGGACAGCCGCGGTCCAGCCGCGAGGGACCGAGCTCAGATTGCCCATGACTGGGCGCCAAAAATACGCTACTCGGCCCTGCGATGTGTATTCCTTTACCCGCCCGTTGCGTGGACGCAACGGGCGGAGGCGGCAACGGTCGCTCAGCGGGGTCCGATGTAGAAGACCCCTGGCTTCGGCTGGCTCACCCGTACCGGCAGCGCCGCTTGCAGCGCTCGAAAGAAGCCGGCCACATCATCCGTCCTGAAGCGTCCGCTGATCGGCAGGGCAGCAACCTGGGGTCCCGCCATCACGCGCACCTGCGTGTAGCGTCCGACCTCCGCTAGAGCCTGGGACAGCGGCTCGCCCTCGAAGACCACCGCGCCTTCCCGCCAGGCGAGATCATCGGCGATCTGCCGCGGACTCACGGACGTGACCGCCAAATGCGGGCCGGTGATGAGGAGCTGCTCACCAGCGCTCAGCGCCCTCACCCAGTCTGCATTGCCGCCGTCGGCGCCGCTTCCCCGCGCGGCCGGTCCGGCGCCGGCTGCGAGGCCTCGCACTTCCACCTTTCCCTGATCGACGAGGACATCGATGTCCCGGTCCGACTCCAGCCGCACCTCGAACCGCGTACCGACGTCGCGGATGACAGTGTCCCCCGCATGCACGTAGAAGGGTCTCGAGGCGTCGTGCACGACATCGAAGTGCGCCTCGCCTCTACGCAAATACACGTCACGCCGCTGCGATGTCAGCTTCACAGCGAGCAGTGTGTTGGTGTTGAGTGTGAGCCGGGAGCCGTCCGCCAGCGTCACGTGGCGCTGCTGGCCGACCGCGGTCGTCATGACCTGCAGGCCAGGCCCGCGCGCGGTCAGGATGGCCGCCCCGAGCCCGAGGATGAGCACGGCCGCGGCTGACCAGTACCACTTCGAGCTGACTGCCGAGGACCTCAGGGGTGCGAGCAAGCTCGGAGGCGCCGGGCGCGCGAGCTCAATGACCTTCCCATCATCCAGCGCGCGCTCCGCCAGCCGGTCGAGGGCCTTCCAAGTGCGGTTCAGCTCTTCGAACGTGCGGCGATGGCGGACGTCCTCGCGCAGCCAGGCCTCGAGCTGGCCTTGCTCGGGGGACCCCAGCCCGCCGGAGTCGACCCGCCAGGTCCAAACCGCTGCCTCGTTGTCGATCTGTGTCTGCGTCTTCAATCTGACGATGCGGCTCACCTAGATTCTCCTTCCTTGACCTGCCGCCGCGGCAATGGTTCACCGTCGGCGACTTCCAACCCTTCGAGCAATCCGAGACTTCGCAACCGGTCCCGGCAGCGCAACAGCCCCTTGGCCACGTGCTTCTCGATCGTGCTGTGCGAGAGGTCGAGCACTTGCGCAATCTCCGCGTGCGACAGCTGATACACCTTGCGCAGCACGAACACCCGGCGGCAAAGCGGCGGCAGGCTGTCGACCACGTCACAGAACGATTCGAATCGGCGTCGCAGGTCGACTTGCACGTCCGGCTCCGCCTCTTGAGAAAAGACGTTCAGCGGCTCGAAATCCGCTACATCGTCAGTGGCGCGGGACACCTTTTGCCGCGCCCGGTCGACCGCGAGGTTGCGAGCGATGCTGAAGAGCAACGCCCGTGGCGAATCCACCACTTGGGCGGGAGGCATGGCGCACACGCGCACGTAAGCCTCCTGTACCAGATCTTCGATGTCCTCCGCGCCCGCGGTGAATCTGCGCAGATATTTCTGCAGTGCGGCCCGATGGCCGAGTATCTGCTCCAATAGCCGTTTACGACGCTCGTCGGGCACGCTTGACCGCCCCCCCTGCCGGCCCTGACCTACCTACCGGCGTAGTCTACGCGCAACGCCTGCCGGCCGCAGCCTGGACAGAGTACCTCGACGGCGGCGTCTGGAAGCCGATATCTTTGGTGGCCTCATGTCAGTCTTCACAATCGCATCGGCTGTGATCACGGTGGTCGCCCTGTGCGGCTACGCCAATTACAAGCTCGTGCATCTGCCCGATTCGATCGGCATCACGGCGGTCGCGCTCGTCCTCTCGGTGGTCACCGTTGCGGTGGGACAGGTCGTGCCGCAGGTCACCGCTTGGGGACAGCTTGCCGTGCGCGGCCTCGACTTTCCGGACCTGGTGTTTCACGGCCTGCTCGGCCTGCTGCTGTTCGCGGGCAGCCTGCATGTCGATGTGGCCGCCCTCGCGCGCGCGCGTTGGCTGGTGATCGTGTTGGCCACGGTCGGCGTCGTGATCTCGACGGCGCTCGTCGGGCTTGCGTTCTTCTATGTGGCGCGGGCATTCGGCATGCCGTTGACCCTGCTCGACAGCTTCATCTTCGGAGCGCTCATCTCCCCGACCGATCCCATCGCCGCGCTGAGCCTCTTAAGAAGGGCGGGCGTCCCGACGTCACTTCTCGCCAAGATCACCGGCGAGGCGCTCTTCAACGACGGCACTGGTGTCGTCGTGTTTGTCGTGCTGCTGAGCGTCGCGAGTGGCGCACACGGCTTGAGTCCGATCGTCCATGGGACGAGTCCCTTCGCGCCTCTACCGACGGCGTCCGCGGTCGTGCGGATGTTTGCGCAGCAGGTCCTGGGGGGCGGCGCGTTCGGACTGGCGGTCGGCTATGTCGGAATTCTGCTGCTGCGCAGCGTGGACAGCTATCCGGTGGAGACGTTGATTACCCTCGCAATGGCGACAGGTGGGTACGCCGCGGCGCAAAGCCTCCACGTCTCCGCGCCCATCGCGACGGTTATCATGGGTCTGGTTGTGGGGAGCGGACGTGAGTATGCGATGTCGGAGCTGACGCGCGAGCGGCTCTTCATGTTCTGGGAGCTCGCGGACGATCTCCTCAACCTCATCCTGTTCGGGCTCGTCGGCTTGGAGCTGACCGCGCTCGCCGGCACTGTGCGCAGCTACCTGCTTCCCGCCGTGGCTGCCCTGCCCATCGTGCTGATCGCGCGTTATATCAGCGTGGGTGTGCCGATCGCGGTGCTGCGCCGCTTCCAGCGCTTCGAGCCGCACACGGTGAAATTGATGACCTGGGCCGGCCTGCGCGGGGCGCTGTCGGTGGCGCTTGCCCTGTCACTGGCCGAGGGGTCCGCCAAGGAGCTGATCGTCACCGCGACCTATGTGATCGCGATCTTCAGTATTCTGGTGCAGGCCACCACGGTCGAGCCGTTGGCGAGACGTTGGCTTGGCCAGAAGGCGTAGCTCTCAGCTCTACCCTCCGCCATCGCCGCCGCTCCCGCCGCCGGGCGGCGCAGCCGGAGGCAGGCTGCCCGGGTACTGGCCCGAATATTTGCCCGGATATTGACCGGGATAGTCCGGATATCCCATGGCTACCGCGCGCCATCGCAGCAGCAGCCATAGCACCACCGCCACGCCGATGAGGACCAGGAGGAGCCCGAGGTGGTGAGAGCGACCGGCACGCACGGTGCGCGTTGCGAGGACGATGAGGGGCGCCGCCCGGGAGATGTGCTGGGGGCTCGGATCGGCCGCGAGCGCCGGCAGAGCGCAGGCGACGACGAGCAGAGCGGTAAGCCGCAGACCGATTCTCTTTAGCATATCCATTGATGCTCTCGCATTAGGGCACCCCGCCCGAATTATCGCTCCGGCCCGGCCCCAATCGCCAGCGGTACGCTCTTCGTGGCGTCCTTGATGGACCAGGCATAGCCCATCGGCTGGCGCACGGGTGCGTGCTCCGGGAAACGACCGCACCGCGGCAGGTAGAGCCGTACGGTCGTCCCCTTCCCCGGCTCGCTCGCGATCCGTACCTGGCCGCCGGACTGCTCGGCGAAGCCTGCCACCTGGGACAGCCCGAGGCCGGTGCCCTGGCCCGGCGCCTTGGTGGTGAAGAAGGGCTCGCACGCCCGCGCTGCGACCTCGGGGGGCATCCCGGTCCCGGTGTCCGACACAGCGATGGTCACGTACTGCTCATCGAGCATGGAGCAGGCCGTCTCGATGGTCAGGCGGCCCGCCTGCGGCATGGCATCCCGCGCGTTGATCGCCAGGTTGAGGAGCGCGGTTTCGAGCTGGCCGGCATCGGCGGCCACGGTCCCTATTTCGCGCCCGAGCACGGTCTCGATGGTGATCCGCTCGCCGAGCGAGTGGCGCAGCAGCTCCGCCATCTGCGCCACGATCTCGTTCGGGTCGAGCGGCTGCGCCTCGAGCGGCTGCGCCTCGAGGGGCCGGCGCCGCGCGAGCGCGAGCAACTGCCGGGTGAGCGCGGCCGCGCGGTCGGCGCTGTGGCGGATCATCTCGAGGTAGCGGCGCGCCTCGGGCTGCGGCTCCTGCAGCTGCAGGATCTCGAGGGAGTTGCGGATCACGTGCAGCTGATTGTTGAAATCGTGCGCCACTTCGCCCGCGAGCAGGCCGAGCGCCTCCAGCTTCTGCGAGTGCGCCCGCGCGGCCACCTCCTCCGGGCTCCGCGCCCGTGGGGCTGCGACCGAGAGGCGCGCGCCTGCGGCGTGCGAGGCGCGCTCGCGCAGTACCGAGGTGCCGATGAGCAGGGTACCCACGAGGCAAGCCACGGCCCCCGCCGCGAGCGCGACGATCGCAGCGGCGGCGAGGTGGAATTGCGGGCCGAGCGCGAGCCGCAGTCCCGCGCCTTCGAGCGCCAGGGACGCGGGCAGCGCCAGTACCATTCCAACATATAACCCAAGCCTGGGTTTGCGGGTTCTTGCGCTCATCGTCATTGTCTCCTCCAGACATGAGCAGGGTTCCCACCGGCGGGACCGAACGCCTGCGGGTGACATATCTCAACTCAAATGTGACCCGGGTCGCAAGCTGTCGGCCTTTGGCGTCAGCCGTGGCGTGTGCGCTACGCAACACGCACGTCGTGTGCCAAACCGTCCGTTTATCAACAAATCTTTACGCGGAGGTTACCTGCGCAGAATGCGTATCTCTCTGAGCGGCGAGCGGGAGAAGATTCGCTCGAGGAGCTGGCGCTGCGAGACTGTCGCCGGCGTCGCGCTGCCGACCGGCGGCGCGGGACAGGTGGCGGGTTGCGGATTCGCGAGGTAAGCGAGCGCGGTCGCGAGCCGGCTTTCACTGGGATCACCGAGCGCGTGCCCGAAATCATCCGCCACTGAGCAGCCCGGTACCGTTACCCCGACGGCTGGCGTGGTGTTCGCCGGCGAGAAGCCATCGCCGTAGCCACCGAAGCCCTTGGCATTGACGCCCTGGAACTGGATCGAGAAATAGGTCGTGCCGCAATTGTCCTGCGGGTAGAAGCCATAGGGCTTGCCGCAGGTCGTCGCGCCGATCTGATAGACGGTGAAGCCGACGCCCTGCAGGCTGTTGATGATCGATTCGCTCGCCGAGCACGTGTCCTGGCCGGTGATCACCGCTACCCGCGTCATGTCGAGGGTCGGCAGAGGCTGGCCGGCCGTGGTGGAGAAACCCTGTGTGGTGGTATGGAAGAGCGTGGGCGTGATGGGCGTATCCGTCACCGGATTGGTGGTGGGATACTGATCGTTGAACTGCTGCAGCTCGAATGTCTCGCCGGCAGTCTGGCCCGGGCCCGCGATCATGTAGGCGAGCTCGCTCGCAATATCCAGATAGCCGCCGCCGTCATACCGCAGGTCGAGGACTACGTCGGTGACGCCCGCGGCCTTCAGCTGATTGATCGCGCTGATCAGCTCCGATTCCGCGGTGGCGATCTGGTCATTGTAGAGGATATAGCCGACGGTGCTGCCATTGGGCCCGGTGACGGTCGTCACCGTGAGAACCGGGATCGAGGTGATGTTCGCGGCTTGCAGTTGCACGGTGCGCGCGATATTCGAGCCGGGATCGGTCACCACGAAGGTGTGAGTTTCTCCCACCGTGGACGGCGAGAGGGCCTCATTGATGGTATTGACGCTCGTCTGATCGTCGGCATTGACGACGTCGACTCCATCGACCTGCTGTATCGTATCGCCACGCTCGAAGCTCGCGGCAATGGTCTGTGAAGGTAGATCGGCTGTCGGCTCCAGGTAGGCGATCACGACGCTGCGCGGCGGCGTGGCTGCGACGATCTCGAAATCAACGCCGTAGCCCACCTCCTGGCCCGACTCGGACAGAGACTCCCACACCGAGGTCGGATAGGTGAAGTGAAAACGGTCCTTGGAAGCGCCGGAAGAAGTCGTCTCCATCGTCTTCATGAGCTGGAAGTAATCCGGCGTCGTGTACAGCGCGGGATTTTCGTCCTGCACTTCGTCGTACCAGAGGTAGAGCTCGTGGGTCCATGAGCGCAACCAATTGTTCTCGTCCAGGGTCGTGCCCTGGCGGTCGGGATACGCAACTTCCGTATAAGGATCGATACCCGTGCGTGGGGAAGCGCAGAGCGCCGCGAAATCCGCGGGTGGGTCGAAGACGCCGGGCGTCCAGGTGGAAGTGGACGTACCGGTGAGGCCGGCCGCCGAGGTGGCCGTGCCCCCGCTACCGCCGCCGCCCCCACCACAGCCGCAGAGAGCCGTGAGCGCTGCCAGCGGCAACACCCAGGGCGCCCTACGCACCGCCAATGATGGTCCCGAACCCAACGCGCGTTACCTCCCAGAGCAACGCGGCGCCGCGGGAGGCTAACTGGCCAACCGCGGCGCCGTCCACTTGTAGTCGGTCGGCGCACTATAGCCGAACGACCGTCCCGTGCAACTCCCCTCAGTCAGCCGGTTCCGTATTCGTGAAGTACATCAGCACATACGTCTTGTAGGTACCGTCCGTCTGCGGATTACCGTAGACCTTGACCTGTGTTCCGGCCACGAGCGCACTGGTGAGCGTGCTCAGGCCGCTCGAGGTCGTGATGTCGATCGGGCTGATCGATACGATGCCGTTCGAGCGATCCACCTGGTAGACCAGCGTGGCGGCACCGGAGGCGGTGCTGATCGCCACCGTTCCGGGTGTCGTGCCGCCGCTCAGCGTCATGGTAAAAGAGTTGGCGGCCAGGCCCGTGGCCACCGTGCCGCGCGGCAGCGGGGTCGGCTCCAGGATAGCCCAGGGCACCGCCCAGCCGGACGGGTTGGCAGCATCAGCCCAGACCGCATCCGACAGACCGCAGGCGAAGAAGTTATCGCCGGCGAACGTGAAGCCGCCCGAGGCGCCGCCGCCGACGGCGTTGGAGAAGTCCGCTATCGCGGTGCTGCCGTCATCGGCAAGCGTCGGATAGGCGAAGTTCCACCACTTGAAGCCGTAGATAGTGTTGCCGCTGGAGTCCTTGCCGTTGGCACTGGAGCTCGAGATGTAGTCGAGATTCAGGCTGTAGTCGTCCGTGGTGGTGAGATAGTCGTGCGCATAGGTGAATCCTGTGCCGTCGGGCATCGCATTCGAGATCTGACCCGAGTAGGCCGCCGTCTGGATCTCGACCGTCTGGGCGACGAGCGGGCTGGCGAGCGGATCGACCACGCTCACCTGTACCTTGAAGCCGCGCACGAAGTTGTCGTTGGCGAGGAAGGACGGTCCGGTCCCGATCGGTGCGGCGTCGGCCGGCGGATTCGCGGGCTGACGGAAGTAGAACTGAGTCCCGGAGCCGATGGTGATCGGGATCGGGATGCCGGCGGCGTTGTCCACGACGATCGTATCGGTCGCGGCATCGACATGCAGCACGTGTCCCTCGGGGCTCAACCAGAGCTTGTTGAAGTCCGTGCTCGCCCACACCCGCACCGCAACGAGCGAGCCATCCTCCTGATAGCGCGCGGTGAATCGGACGTACTCACCCATGAGGCTCGAGGCCACGGACGAGAAGCTGGTGATCGTCTGACTGGTCCCTGCGTCGACGTTGTAGAAGATCGTGCCGTTGGTGGCATCCGCATCGATGGTGAGCGACTGTCCGGTGGCGACAGGCGTCTCCGGATCGGACACCGGCAGGGTCGTCATTTCCTTGGTGACGGTCATCGAGCTGCCGTCTGCGGCGACCGCGGTCACATTGCCATACATCTCCCTCAGCACCAGGTGCGCGATGTCGCGGATCGGATGTTGGCGCACCGGCCCGGTGAAGTTGACCGCCCACTGGGTGGCGGTGGCGCCGGGAGGATTGTGCGCCACGATGAAGGCGGGATGGGACAGGTCGAACTCCAGATCGAGGGCGTTCGAGCCGCTCGCGGTGACGACCAGGGGCTGCTGGAAGTTGACGTTGACCGGAACCGTGAGGCTGCCCGAAGCGCCCCGGGTGCCCACGAGCTGAATATCCGCCGAAGGAATCGTCTCCCCGGCCGTGCCGGCGAATCCGGATTCGGGCTGCGCGGCAACGACCAGCTCGACGTCGCCCGGATTGCCGCTGATCGTCACGATGGCGCCCGTGTAGGTTCCGTCGGGCACCGACACGTTACCCAACACCTCGCCGATCTGGTCGAGCTCCTCCAGGTTGACCATGGGAGGCGTGGCGGGAGCCGTGTACACCGTCACGGGGCTGCCGCCGCCCTGCGGTTGCAGAGCGATGCTCAGGATCCTGACGCCTACGGTCGCCCAGTCATCGGAGGTGGCATCGCTGATGATCATGGCCATCTGGGTCGTCTGCGGCGGCGGGCTGGTGCCGACGCTCGAGCTCGGATCGGAGGAGCTGCCGCCGCCGCAGGCGGCGAGACTGGCGATGAGAGTGGCGCTGACGAAGGCGCGCAACAACTTGACGTTCATGTTCGTGATCCTCACCTGTCGGGTTGTGGCGACGAGTTGAGCGGCCGCCATTGCCGCAACAGAGCGCGCCAATCTGTTACAGGTTGACGAGAGTTTTTTGCGCTGACGCGATCATTCTTGACGTGTCAACCCGTCGCCGCGCACCCCGTTTATGAGGTTTTGACGTCAATGGTCGCGATCGCCCGACGGGCCGCGACGGCCGCTGTCAGCAGGCTCTGTCGGCCAGCATGGAGAGCACGTATTGCTTGCCGTTACGGCATGCCTCGTCCACGGATTGGGCGCAGGCCAGACCCGCCGCGATCGCCGTCGCCAGCGCGCAGCCGGTGCCGCGGCATCGAGCCGCGAGGCGTGGGGAAGCGAGCCATTGCGGTTCGTCCTCTGCGCCGAGAAGGAGATCAACCGCCTCGGCGCCGTCGGCATGGCCGCCTTTGAGCAGCACCGTGTGCGCACCCATCAGGATGAGCGCACGCGCCTGCTCGAGCAGCGCCGCACGGCTCGCGGCGGGCGCCGCGCCGCAGAGACTCGCGGCCTCCGGGATGTTGGGAGTCAGGACGGTAGCGAGCGGAAAGAGCCGCGCGCGCATCTCCGCTTGACCCGCCCCATCGAGAAGGATTCCTCCGGATGAGGAGAGCAATACCGGATCGAGAACGACGGGGATCGCGCCGCCGCGCGGCAGGCTGTCCGCGACCGCGCTCACCGTTGCGCCGGTGCCCAGCATGCCGATCTTGACCGCGCCGATGGCGCTCGAATCGAGCGCGGCGCGAATCTGGGTCCGCACGATTTCCGGTGGTACGTGGTGCACGCTCACGACATGACCGTGCGTCTGCGCGGTCACTGCGGTAATGGCGCAGAGCGCCTCGATACCGAGGTCCGCGAGCACCTTGAGATCGCGGGCGATGCCGGCGCCACCGCTCGAGTCGGACCCGGCGATCACCAGCACGGCGGCCCGGCGGCTCAAGCGCTCAGTCTCCGAGGGCGATCAGGGCGAGGTCGGCGCGTCCCGCCTGGCGCAGGGCCTGCGCGGCGCGCCAGGCGCGAATCCCGGAGCGACAGCAAAGGACCACACGCGAGCCGGCCGTGTCGGGGAGCCCTGCTCTCTCGACCTCCTCCACCCCGAGCCGCAGGGCGCCGGGGAACGGCGATACCGGTGCTTCGGTGAGGCTGCGCAGGTCGACCACGAGATCCCCCGCACGCACTTCCTCGGGCGCGATGAAGCGCAGCGCAGGAGGCGCGGGCTCGCGTGCGGAGGCGAAGGAAAAGCCGCTGAAGCGCAGGGTGCGGAAGTCGACACTGACGAGCTGACCGAGCACGGTAGGTTTGAGATCGAGGAGCATCGAGAGCGTCAGATGTGCCTGCAATGTTCCTATCACTCCCACGGCGGTGCCCAAGACGCCGGACTGCGCACAGGAGCCGGCCTGGCGCGGCATCTCGGGGAATACCGCTCTGTAGCTGGGCGCGCCCCCGCAGAAAACCCCCACGTATCCGGAGAGTCCCAGCACCGAGGCGCTGACGAGGGCCTTGCCCTGACGGAGACACTCGTCGCTGAGAATATAGGTCAGCGCGAGGCTATCGGCGGCGTCGATGATGACGTCTGCTCGCGAGACCCACACGGCGGCATTGGCCGGAGTCAACCGCGTCACCTCATCCGTCACCGTCACTTCGGGATTCAGCTGCCGCAGGGCGGCCGCCGCGGCGCGGGCCTTCGGCTCGCCGAGATCGCTCATGCGGTAGAGCGGCTGGCGGTGCAGGTTGGATTCGTCCACCCGATCGTGATCCACGATGAGGAGGCGCCCAACGCCTGCGGCGCACAGGTACTGCAGCACCGGGCAGCCGAGCCCGCCGGCACCGGCTACGAGGACGGTGGCTGCGGCGAGATGCTCCTGCCCTTGCGCACCGACCTCCGGCAGGACCCTCTGGCGCGCGTACCGGTCGCTCATGCGAGTGCACCCTGACGGACCCAGCTTCTCATGCGCTCCTCCGGGGCCGGATTGCGCACGATATCCGTGACCACGGCCGCGGAGTCGGCCCCTGCCGCGAGCACACCCGGCAAGCGCTCGAGGGTGATGCCGCCGATGGCCACGAGCGGGATGGCACCGATCCGGCGCTTCCACTCGCCGATTCGCTCAAGTCCCTGTGGGGCAAACGCCATGATTTTGAGCAGTGTGGGATAGATGGGTCCGAGCGCGACGTAGTCCGGCGCGAGAGCGAGCGCTCGACCAAGCTCCGCGTCATCGTGTGTGCTGATGCCGATGCGGATATTGGCGCGGCGCAACGCCGGCACGTCCGCGGTATCGAGATCACCCTGCCCCAGGTGAACGAAGTCGCAACCTTCCTCCACGGCGAGCTGCCAGTGATCGTTGACGACGAGCTGCGCGCCCGTGTGTGCGCACAGATCGCGAGACTCGCGGATCTCGGTTCTCAGTTCCTCCACGGACCGATCCTTGATCCGAAGCTGTACGAGGCGCACACCGGCGGGCAGCAGTCGGCGAATCCAGGCTGCGCTGTCCACGATCAGGTAGACAGGCGCCAGCCTCATCGCAGGAGGGCCTTGCCGATGACCGGCGTGGAAGGCACCGCGAGGTCGCGTGGCTCCATAGGTCCGGCCTCATACGCCGCCCTGCCCGCCGTCACCGCTTGCGCGAATGCGCTGGCCATGCCGACAGGATCGCGTGCCTGCGACACAGCCGTGTTGATGAGCACCGCATCGAAGCCGAGCTCCAATGCCTGCGATGCGTGTGACGGCACGCCAATCCCGGCATCGACCACCATGGGCACCTCGGGAAGGCGGGCCCGCAGCGTTTTCAAGCCGAAGAGATTGTTGAGCCCACGACCGGAGCCGATGGGCGAGCCCCAGGGCATGAGCACGCGGCAGCCGGCCTCGAGCAGCCGCTCCGCGACGATCAGGTCCTCGGTGGTGTAGGGGAAGACGTCGAAGCCCTCTCTGCAGAGGATGCGCGCCGCCTCCACCAGGCCGAAGACATCCGGCTGCAGCGTCTCGTCCTCTCCGATGACTTCGAGCTTCACCCAGGAGGTGCCGAAGACTTCCCGAGCCATGTGGGCCGTGGTTACGGCTTCCTTCACGGAGTGACAACCCGCGGTGTTGGGTAGTACGCGCGCGCCGAGGTCGCGAATGATCGACCAGAATCCCTGTCCCGAACGCTCGCCGCCCGACTCGCGCCGTAGCGACACGGTGACCACCTGCGCCCCACTCGCTTTCACCGCCTCCGTCAGAATGGAGGGTGACGGGTAGCGCGCGGTACCGAGTAGCAGTCGCGAGCTGAGCTCGGCGTCGTAGAGTCGCAACATGGCCGTTCCCCGCTCCTAGCCGCCCTGCATGGGGGCGAGCACTTCGATCCGGTCGCCGTCGGCGAGGCGCGCTGCGGGTCGCTCCGCTGCCGCCACGAACTCGCCGTTGACGGCCGTCGCGATCACCGCGCCGCCGTACCCCAGCTCTTCGAGCGCGCCGGAGAGATCCGCCGCGCGCACCTCAAGCGAGGCGCCGTTGACGAGAATCTGCATGCATCACCTCGGAAGAATCAGCCGCCGCCAGCACGCACTCCGCCGCCTGGCGGGCGAGCGCCGGCGCGAGGAGAAAGCCGTGCCGATAGAGACCATTCACATAGACCGTGCCGCCGATCCGTTGGACGCGCGGCAGATTGTCGGGAAAGGCCGGCCGCACGCCCGTGCCGATCTCGACGATCTCCGCCTCACCGAACGCCGGATGCAGAGCGTACGCTGCCCCGAGGAGCTCCAGCATGGAGCGCACCGTGATACGCGTCGGCTGATCGCTCTCGATCATGGTGGCGCCGATCATGTAATGTCCGTCGCCCCGCGGCACGATGTAGACGGGCACGCGCGGATGCAGCACCCGCACCGGACGCGACAAGCTGACATCCGGGAGTTTGACCACCAGCATTTCACCCTTGACGCCCCGGAGATCCGGCAGCTCGTCGCGTGCTTCGAGGCCCCGGCAGTCGATGACGGTACCGCCCGCTGCCTGCGCCGCGAGCGTCTTTTCCCGGCAGGCCTGTGCATCGGCTCGGAAGCGGATCGGAGCGCCGAGCGCCGCGAGCCGTGCGGCCAGGGCCGTGAGCGCCGCGCGTGGATCGAGGTGCCCTTCCTCAGGGAAGTAGAGTGCCTGGCTGAAGCGGCCCGCGAGGTCCGGCTCGAGCGCCGCGATCCCTTCGGTCTCGAGCCACTGGTAGCGCTCCGTGCGTCGCGCGAACTGGCGCAGTTCCCCGGCGTCGCGCCCATGGGCGACGACCAGACTGCCGCGGAGCACGGTGCCCGGGAATTTCGCCGCCCACCAGGGGAGGCTTTCCACACCGAGCGCCGCCACCAGAGGCTCCGCGCTCTCGCGCTCGCACCACGGCGCGAGCATGCCGCCGGCGTACCAGGAGCAGCAACCCGGGCCCAGCCGCTCGCCCCGCTCCAACACCTCGACCGCCACGCCGCGCTCGGCCAGTTCCACCGCGCAGGCGAGCCCGGCGACACCGGCACCGAGGACGATGGCGCGCATGCTCAGCTCTGCGACTCGCCCGCCGCCACGTAGATCTCACCGCCGCCGGCGCGGAACTTCTCCGCCATTTCCTGCATGCCCTGTTGCTTGGCCTCGGCGCGCACTTCGTGCGAGATGCGCATGGAGCAGAACTTCGGCCCGCACATGGAGCAGAAGTGCGCCACCTTGTGCGCCTCCTTCGGCATGGTCTCGTCGTGGAAGGCGCAGGCGGTGTCGGGATCGAGGGAGAGGTTGAACTGATCGGCCCAGCGGAAATCGAATCTCGCCCGCGACAGCGCATCGTCACGGTCGCGCGCCCCGGGATGGCCTTTGGCGAGGTCAGCGGCGTGCGCGGCAATCTTGTAGGTTATGACGCCCGTCTTGACGTCGTTGCGGTCGGGAAGTCCCAGATGCTCCTTCGGCGTGACGTAGCAGAGCATCGCGGTCCCATACCAGCCGATCATCGCCGCTCCAATGGCGGAGGTGATGTGGTCGTAGCCCGGGGCGATGTCGGTGGTAAGGGGGCCCAAGGTGTAGAACGGTGCCTCGCCGCAGGTGGCGAGCTGCTTGTCCATGTTCTCCTTGATCTTGTGCATGGGGACATGGCCCGGTCCCTCGATCATCACCTGGCAATCGCGCTTCCAGGCAATGCGCGTCAGCTCACCCAGGGTCTCGAGCTCCGCAAACTGGGCGGCATCGTTGGCATCGGCGATCGAGCCGGGGCGCAGGCCGTCACCCAGCGAGAAGCTGACATCGTAGGCGCGGCAGATCTCGCAGATCTCCTCGAAGTGCTCGTAGAGGAAGCTCTCGCGGTGATGCGCGAGGCACCATTTCGCCATGATGGAGCCGCCGCGGGAGACGATCCCGGTGACGCGGTTGACGGTGAGCGGCACGTAGTGCAGCCGCACGCCCGCATGAATGGTGAAGTAGTCGACGCCCTGCTCCGCCTGCTCGAGCAGCGTGTCGCGGAAGACTTCCCAGGTGAGGTCCTCGGCGATGCCGCCCACCTTCTCGAGCGCCTGGTAGATGGGCACGGTGCCGATCGGCACCGGGGAGTTGCGCAGGATCCATTCACGGATGGTGTGGATGTTGCGCCCGGTGGAGAGGTCCATCACCGTGTCCGCGCCCCAGCGGATGGCCCAGACCATCTTGTTCACTTCCTCGGCGGTCGAGGAGGTGACCGCGGAGTTGCCGATGTTGGCGTTGATCTTCACCAGAAAATTGCGGCCGATGATCATCGGCTCCGATTCCGGGTGGTTGATGTTGGCCGGGATGATCGCGCGGCCGGAGGCGACCTCGGCGCGCACGAACTCCGGCGTCACGAAGTCAGGGATCGCGGCGCCCCACGATTGACCGTCGCGCACGGCGGCGGTGCGCTGGCGCTCGCGGCCGAGATTCTCGCGGATGGCGACGAACTCCATTTCCGGCGTGATGATGCCTGCCCGCGCGTAGGCGATCTGAGTGACTGCGGCGGCGCCACTTGCCTTGAGCGGCCGTTGTCTCACGGGAAATGTCGGCGCCGCGGCCGCGCCGTTGCCCGTGAAGCCGTTGTCCTCCGGCCGCACGGTGCGGCCCTCGCAAGCCATCACGTCTGCGCGCGCCAGGATCCACTGTTCGCGCAGGCGCGAGAGACCGCGCTCGATATCGATGTGCGCGGCCGGATCGGTGTAGGGACCGGAGGAGTCGTAGACGATGAGCGGCGGCTCGCCCGCCGAGGGATGCAGCGTGATTTCCCTCATGGGAACGCGCAGGGCGCTGTGGACACTGCCCGGTGTGAAGACCTTACGGGACGCGGGCAGAGAGTCTGAGACGACAGTCAGCGGAACGGCATTCATCGTGGATGCTCCTCGAGCGGTTGGGACCGCGGAAGATCCAGCGAGGGCCGTCGTGAGAAAGCGGAAAGCGGACCGCGAACTTTCCTACGCCAGCATGAACTGGATCAGGTTCGGAGGGTCGCCATGCCGCGCCGTTGCCGGCGCCACTGGCCTCTCAGCCCCTTGCCGGGGCTCCCCTAGTTACTACTGGCGGCGAACATAGCCCAAGGGTGCGCAAGGGTCAATGACACCTTGGGCGCAGGCGGATCGGTAAGAACTTCAACCGGAAGGGCAATCTTTGCAAGAGATTGCAAAAAAGAGAGGCCGGCAGCGCGATGGCCGCCGGCACGATTGATGCCCCTAAAGGGCCTCCTTAGGACCGGGTATCGCGGTGCGTGTCGCCTCCGTGGCTCGCTTGGCCGCCCTTGCGGCCGGCTTCGGCGGCAAGCTCCGGATTCTGCGAGAAGCTGCGCTTCTCATCCGGCACGCTCTGGCCGCCCTTGCGGCCGGCGGTGGCGGCAAGCTCGCGATTCTGCGAGAAGCTGCGCTTCGCGCCAGGGACGCTTTGTCCGCCTTTACGGCCGGCCTCCGCGGCCAGGCGGCGATTCTGCGAGAAACTACGCTTCTCGTCGGGCACGGCCTTACCGCCCATGCTGGCGATCTGGCGCTGCCGCTCCGCATTCATCGAGGCGAATCCTCGATTGGAAGTACGGCCCTCAGAGAGACGTCCGTCGTGACCTGATAACTGAGCCATCACTAATCTCCTCCACAAGCTGGGTTCGATGGGGCTCGCGGGCAACCACAGCGGCAGCAATCGATGTGCGGCCCACGGACTTCGTTGAGAACATCCTGGCCAGCGAGCAACCAGAACGAAGCAAGAGGCATGCCGGTCGCGCCCCCACTCTCAGTTAGTGGGGGCGCGGGGGCGTCAGTTCCACCAACTTTCGTTGGCGCTGTCAGGGGCTCTTCGGGGCGGGGTCGGGGTGCGCGGCAGCGAGCTGGCGATCGATGCCGGAGATCTGCTGTTGCAAAATCGCCTTGACATCAGCGGGCGGATTGAGGCCGAGAAGCCGGGTGAAACGCGTGCGGGCCAGCGGTAGGTCGCCTCGACGCAACGCGGCGGCAGCGCCGAAAAAGAGTGCTTGCGGCGAATTGGGATCGATCACGAGCGCGCGCTCGATGAGCTCGCTCGCCTGGCCGGTCAGCTCGGAGTCATCGATCAGCACCAGCGCGTTCGCCTCGCCGATGAGCGCCTCGGCGCTGCGCCCCCCCGCGGCCCGATCGGCGCGATCGAAGGCGCGCACCGCGAGCGGATATTCCTGCAGCTGCACGTAGGAGCGTCCCAGCAGCAGCCAGCCGGAGACATCGTCGGGATTGTCATTGAGGCTGTGCACCAGACGCTCGACCATTCCCTCGGGCGAGGCGACACCCGGGGATTTCCGCCACGACCAGTTGCTCCAGGTGCTGTAGAGCGCGGCTGAGCCGATGGCCAACACGCCCGCCACCGCGAGGGCTGTCCAGGGCGCCCTGGCGGTTTGCGAAGGCGCGCGCTTGAGCAGCGGCACGAGGATGAGCGCCACACACATCGCCGCGAGAACCACGGCAAATCCGATGAAAACGATCATGCGCTAAGCATCCGTCAGGTCGTTGTCGTCGAGGTCCGTTGCGGCGAGCGCCGCGCGCTGGCGGATGACTTTGAGGGCAGCGATCACTCCGACGAGGAGCAGCACGCCGGGGGTGAGCCACAGCCATGCCGTCTTCGCGACGAAAGGCGGCTTGAAGAGGATGAAGTAGCCGTAGCGAGACACCATGAAGTCGCGGATCTGCTGGTCCGTCTTGCCGGCGAGCAACATGTCACGGATCTGCCGACGCATGTCGGCCGCCAGGTCCACCGGCGAGTCGGCGAGCGACTCGTCCTGACACTGCATGCAGCGGAATCCCTGGATGAGCCCGAGATAGCGCGCTTCGAGCTGCGGCGTCGGCATCTGCTCCGGCGCGATGGCATACGCGGCGGAGGCCCCGAGCAAGAGCGCGGCCATCAGAGCGACGATGAAGATCGAGACGGCGCGAGCTGACATCAGGAGCTCGAGGCGCTGCCCGGTGTCTGGCTCATCGGACCCGTCGGCAGCCGCGGCAGGATCTGCTGGTCCCAGGCCTGCTGGGTGATCGGACCGATGTACTTGTAGACGACGATGCCCTGCGGATTCACGAGGAAGGTCTCCGGCGCGCCATACACGCCCCACATGATCGCCTCGCTCCCATCCTGGTCCACCGCGATGGTCTGGTAGGGATCACCCGCATCTTTCAGGAACGAGAGCGCATCGCCCCGGTCGTCCTTCCAATCGAGCCCCACCAGGGGAATGATCCCGGCCTGTTTGATCTTGAGCAGCATCTCGTGCTCGGCGCGGCAGGAGACGCACCAGGTGCCCCAGACGTTGAAGAGGTACCAATGACCCTGGAGCTGATCGGAGCTGACTCTGCGGGTCGGATCGGTGAGGCTCGGCAGCGAAAACTCCGGTGCCGGCTTGCCGATGAGAGGTGAGGGAATGAGGTCCTTGTCGGGCGACTGCTTGATGCCGATCGCCAGCACCACCACGAGCAGCGCGAACACGGCCAGGGGAACGATGAAGCGCAAGCGGCTCATCAGGCTTGGCTCCGCGTGATCGCGGCGACAGGAGAGATCGCCGGCTCCTCGGTCCGCGCCAAGCGGTAGCGACGGTCCGAGATGGCGAGCATTCCGCCCGTCGCCATGATGAAGGCCGCCAGCCAGATGAAGCTCACGAGCGGCCGGACCTGCAGGCGCAGGCTCCAGTGGCCTTCACCCAGATCCTGACCGAGTGCGACCAGAACGTTGCTCGTGTAGTACATCCGGATGGCGGATGCGGTGGTGACAGTGTGCTGCACCCAGTACTGACGCTTCTCCGGGTGCATCACCGCGACCGGCGCGCCGTTACGGGTCACGATGACTGTGCCGCCGACGCCGCTGTAGTTGGGTCCCTCGAGCGGCTGCACGCCCTCGAACTGGAACTGATAGGCGCCGAGCTGCGCTGTGCTTCCTGGCGCGAGCGCCACGTCGCGCTCCGCGGTGAACCCTTCCACCGCTGTGATGGAGATGACGAAGATGCCGAGACCGATGTGCGCGAGGGTCATGCCGAGAACCGCGCGCGGGATGGTGATGCGGCGGCGCAGGCGATCGATGGGATCGATCAGCGAAGAGAGGATGATCCAGGCACCGAGCGTGACGCCCACTGGAGCAAGCACCCGCCCACCCGTAAAGAGCCCGAAGACCACCGCGCAGCCGATGATGACCGCAGCGATCAAGGCCAGCACGATGGGGCGGGCGCGCTCACTCAGCTTGCCCCGTTTCCAGCGGGCGTGGATGCCGAGCGAAAGCAGCGCCAGCAGCGGCAGCATCGAGAGGAGGAACGTCGGGTTGAAATACGGCGGTCCGACGGAGAGCTTGCCGAGACCGAGCGCCGAGGAGATGAGTGGCGCCATCGTGCCGGCGAACACCGTCGCGCAAGCGGTCACGAGCAGGATGTTGTTGAAAAGGAGAAACGACTCGCGCGCGGTCAGCTCGAAGCCGGCCTCGGACTTGAGGAGCGGCGCCCGCCAGGCGTAGAGCGCGAGCGCGCCGCCGATCATCACGATGAGAAATGCCAGGATGAAAACGCCGCGCGTCGGGCTGGCGGCGAACGAGTGCACGGAGACGAGCACGCCGGAGCGCACCAGGAAGGTCCCGACCAGGCTGAGCGAGAAGGCGAGCACGGCGAGGAGCAGCGTCCAGCTCTTGAAGAGACCGCGCTTCTCGGTCACGGCCAGCGAGTGGATGAGCGCGGTGGCCATGAGCCAAGGCATGAAGGACGCATTCTCCACCGGGTCCCAGAACCAAAACCCGCCCCACCCCAGCGTGTAGTACGCCCACCAGCTCCCGAGCGCGATGCCGCACGAGAGAAAGGCCCACGCCGCCGTGGTCCAGGGGCGCGTCCAGCGCGCCCAGTCCCGGTCGAGGCGCCCTTCGAGCATGGCCGCGCCCGCAAACGCAAAGGCGACCGCGAGACCGACATAGCCGGTGTAGAGGATCGGTGGATGGCCGGCGAGCCCCGGGTCCTGGAGGACGGGATTCAGGCTCTCGCCGTCGGGCCACGGGGGATCCAGACGCAGGAACGGGTTGGACGTGGCGAGGGTGTAGAGCAGGAACCCGAAGCTGATCAGGCCGAGCACCCCGAGCACTCGCGAGGCGAATTCCTTCGGCAGCCGCGAGGTGCCGATGGACGCTGCCACCGACCAACAGGCGAGCAGGAAGATCCAGAGAATGAGCGAGCCGGAATGTGAGCCCCACACCGCCGCCACGCGATAGAAAAGAGGCAGTGCCGAGTTGGAATTCTCGGCGACGTACTGGACGGAGAAGTCATTCGCTACAAACGAGGCGACGAGGCAGCCCATGGAGGTGGCGACCATGACGCACTGGCCGGAAACCGCCGGCGTCACGGCCGCTATCCAACGCTCACGTTTGAGCGCAGGCCCGACGATGCCGAAGAACGCTTGCAGCGCCGCGAGCAGCATCGCGAGGATGAGCGTGAACTGACCCAGCTCCGGAATCATTTATCGCTGCTCCGCGGCGGGCTGCGCGACGCCGGAGCTCGCGGTCGCCGGCGTCTGCTGCAGCGCAGCGTCTCGCGGCTGGCCGTGGCGGGTGTCGAGCTTCGGTGCCCCGATGCCGGGCGGCCGATAGTACTGGTCGTGCTTGGCTAGCACTTCGTCTGCGTGGAAGGTACCGTCAGGGCGCATCTCGCCGAGGGCGATGACGCCCGCGCCTTCGCGGAAGAGATCAGGCAGCACGCCAGAGTAAACGACGGGAATGGTGTGCTTGAAGTCAGTCACGGCGAAGTGCACCTCCATGCTGCCGGGCTGGCGCGAGACGCTGCCCTTGGTCACGAGGCCCCCTAGGCGGAACTGCTCGCCTGGCTTGGTGCTGCCCTGCGCCACCTGGCTGGGTACGAAGTAAAAGGTGACATTCTGGCGGAAGGCGCTCAGCGCCAGCGCGCCTGCCACGCTCACTCCAGCCACGATGCCGAGCACCAGCACCAACCGACGCTGTCTTGGGGTCATCCTTTAGTGCCTCCGATTGCGAGTCGATGCAGGGCTTCCTTGCGCGAACGCTTGAGGAGCCGGAGCGCCCAAACGATATTGAGGGCGATCACCGCGAACGTAACCGCATACGCCGGCCAGACGTATGCAGCGTAGCCGCCCATGTCCAGGAAGCTACTCATGCCTGAAGCGCCTCGCGGATCCAGGTGGCCGAGCGCTCGCGGCTGAGAACCTCACCGCGTACTCTGACCAAGAGCAGTGTCCCGAAAAACAGCGTGAATCCGAGCAGCATCATGAGGAGCGGAACGAGCATCGACGGGGGCATGGTGGGCTTGCCCAGCGTCATCACGGAGGGCGCCTGGTGCAGAGAGTTCCACCAGATGACCGAATAATGAATGATCGGCACGTTCACCACACCCACGATCGCCAGCACCGCGCTCACCCTGTCCGCTCGCTGCACATCGTCGAACGCCGACCGCAGGCCCATGTAGCCAAGATACAGGAAGAGCAGGATCAGCTCCGAAGTCAGGCGTGGATCCCACTGCCAGTAAGTGCCCCACATGGGCGCGCCCCAGAGCGAGCCGGTGACGAGCGCCGCGAAGGTGAAGGAGGCGCCGATCGGCGCGCAACTCGCGGCCACGGCATGCGCCACTTTCATCCGCCAGATGAGCCCGATCGCCGCGGCCACGGCCATGGTCGTATAGACGAGGAGGGACATCCAAGCGCTCGGGGCATGTACGTAGAGGATGCGGTAACCGTCCCCCTGCTGATAGTCCGGCGGTGCCAGCACGAGCCCGCCGATGAGACCCGCGACAATGAGGACAGCCGCCGGCCACGCCAACCACGGCGTCAAGCGCCCCGCCACACGATAAACGTGCGGCGGTGAGGCGAGTCGGTGAAACCACGTCCAGGCCATCTCTACTTTCCAGTCTCACTCCAAGTTGATGCGCACCGCCGCGGCGGCAGCCAGCGGTGCGAGCGTCAGACCGAGCACGGCCAGCGCACCGAGGAGCTGCAGCGGTACCCCATAGGCTGCGCCGTCGATCGCCAGTTCCGTGGCTCGCGCACCGAAGATCAGCACCGGGATCTCCAGCGGTAGCGTGAGGAGCGACAGCAGCGCCCCCGAGCGGCGGATGCCGAGCGTCAGTCCCGCGCCGATCGAGCCGATCAGACTGAGCGCAACCGTCCCCACCGCTACTGAGGCGATGATGCCCGGCACGGCCGCGACCGGCGCGCCCAGCGCCATCCCGGCGAGCGGTGCCATCAAGGCGAGCGGCAGCCCGGTGAGCAGCCAGTGCGTTGCCGTCTTTGCCGCGAGCAGCCAGGTGAGCGAGCGCCCCGAGAGCGCGTACTGCTCGAGCGTCCCGTCCTGCGCGTCATCGCGGAAGAGCAGCTCGAGCGCGAGCAGAGAGGATAGCAGGGCCGCGGCCCACACCACACCCGCCGCCATGGGCTTCAGGCGCGGGAGCTCCGGACTGACCCCGAGAGGGAACAGTGTGGTGACGATGGCGAAGAAGGCGAGCGGCTGCACGAGCTGACTGCGCTTGCGGAAGGCGAGCTTGAGATCGCGCGCCAGCATCAGGCGGGCGGCGGTCAGAGCCGGCACGGGTGTATGGGTACCGGACGTCTCCCACTCGCTGCGGGTCCCAGCTTCTGCGCGTCCCGGAAGACGCGTCACCGAGCTCCTCTCCATGGCACCCGAATTACTCAACTGTCAGCTCCATCCGCTGCAGGCCGCCGGCCGATACCCGCAGCTCGTGATGCACCGCCGCGAGCGCGAGACCTCCCGCCTGCAGGTGCTCATCGATCAGTGCGCCGACGAGCCCCTGCCCTTCAGCGTCGAGATTCGTCGTCGGCTCATCCAGCAACCAAAGCGGTACGCGCATCAGCGTAAGTCCCGCGAGAGCCGCCCTGCGTTTCTGTCCCGCGGACAAAGTTCGGACCGGCCGATCTGCCCAATGCTCC
>CAWEJB010000004.1:0-195271 GCA_963809305.1 uncultured Pseudomonadota bacterium | reverse complement strand
GTGCTCTGGCTCGACGCCGCCGCGGCGGTGCGCGCGATGAAGGCGGGCGCCGGCACGGATTGGCCAACGGTGCTAACGAGTTCTACCAAGCCAACGACTATGGGATTCGGGAGCCGTTGCTCGAGGAGGGGCAGCGTCTGCTGAGCGAGGAAGAGTTGCGAGCGCTAGCGGCGGGCCTCGAGAATGATGCGCGAGGGACGCTGGAAGCTGCGGGCGCGGAAAAGTCCAGCGCCACCGAGTATTCGGAGCTTCCAGTGCCATGGGACTCGTAGCCCGCGCGCTGCGCGACCTAAAGCTGTATGAGCAATCGATTCGTGCATTCGCCGGAGCCGAATGAACTCCAGGCGAACGACATTGCTAAGCAATATCTCGCGTGCGGTGACGGTGCTGGTGCGCTGCGGTGGCTTCGTGTCCCGGTCGGCGAGAACACGCGATTCGAGCGGCTCGATTTACTCGATCGAGCCTACGGCCTCTTGGGCAAGCAAGACCGGCAGATTGAGATCCGCAGGGAGCTCTATCGGCGGGCGCCGGGGATTCACTCGTACCGGGCGCTGGAGGCGATACTGCCCGCGGAGGAGCGCGGTGCATTCCGCGCACGCGCCTGTCAGGATGCGAAAACCGGTCCGCATGTAGCCACCGCGGCTGAGCTGCTGTTCGCGCTCGAGGAGCCCGCATTTGCGGAGCGGCTGATCATCGAGCGGTCCGCAGAGCTCGACGGCCGCAACTACGTCCTCCTCACCGCGCTTGTGAAGACGGCCAAGGCCAACGGTCGGCTATCTACGGCAGCCCTGATCTGGCGGGCGCTCCTCGATGCCGTTGCCCGCGGCTATGCCAAGGCATACGGACACGCCGCGCACTATCTTGAGCTTCGCGCGCTGAGCGAGGTTATCGAGGACTATCGTGGCCACCCCACACACGAATCCTACGAGCGCGCGCTACGGTTGGCCCACAGTAGGAAAGCGAGTTTCTGGGACGGCGAGCTCTGCTTCCTGAACATGGGAGTGCCTGCAAGGTGTTTGCACGCATCCATCCTTGGCCACCTCTGCTCACCCGCAAAAAGTGGAACCAATGGCACTTTAGAAAGTGGTACGAATGGCTTTGGCGATAAAAAAAGTACAATGAATTCAATGGTCTGGGTGAGGCGATTTGCGCTGTTCCTGCGATCTTCGTACGACTCCGCGTGCGATGGTCATCGAGGCTCCAGAGCAGGCGGCATCTGCTGGTGTGCAGTGCGCCCGACGCCGAACATTCATGGGGCGGCGATGACTGGTTCGCCGGACCTCATTGCTGACTCGATCGCCGCGACGGCATTCGCGATCCCGTCTTCTTCCGTAATGGCCTGGCCCAGCATCCGTGCTCGTTTCCGAACGCCGGGCTCTCCTGCAAACTCGATCATTGCGCCCAGTGACTTTGCGTCGATCCGGGTTCCGGCCATGTACCTTGGTGCAACACCTGCGGCTGCCAGTCTGGCGGCCCAGAAGAATTGGTCTACTCCGAAAGGCAGAGGGATAGACGGAACTCCGGAGCGTGCAGCGGTGTGAGTAGTTCCGGCGCCGGCGTGGTGGATGACCATGGAAGTGAGCGGAAAGAGCCAGACGTGCGGGGTATCTCCCAGAACGAAAAAGTTCTTGGGCAGCATGTCAGTCGTGATTCTGCTCCAGCCGGGGGAGAAGAGCGTCCGCCGATCCCCGATCGCCGCCTTGATTGCGCTCAGCCCCTTCTGTCGGACGAAACTGGATATGGCGCCAAAGCCCACGTAAAGCGGAGGCGGTCCGGCGGAGCAGGAAGTCCAGCAACGCGGCTGAGGGCTCCCAATCGTGAGGCGGCAGCGTCCAGTGACCACAGATCCGATGTGATTCCGGCCAGTCATCCGGCCGCGGAACCAGATGGCCGGAGAAGCCGTACAGAATGGGAAACTCCCGCTTGGGTCTGCGGGCCCGTGCGTCCGCGAACACCGCCGCGCGGGCCGCATCGCTCGATTTCCCGTACATCCGCCTGATCATAGCTTGTGGGGAAACGCAATAGCTCAGGCGATTGAGCCAACCCGGAAGCTTCACGGAACGCAGAGTAGGAGAAGCAAACTAGCCGCGAGTGGGGCCGTCCAGGCTGCTACCCATAGAGCAATTCCCGGCTTCTTCAGCTCCTCCGCGACCGTACTTCCGACGGGGGAGGCGAGACCCGAAAAGAGGACCGCGTCCCCGCCACGGGCGTCTTTGGTCACCGCCCTCATCCACGCTGGGGTGTTCTCGTTGACTACGCGAAGGCCGGCTTTGATCGCCGCAATAACGTCGGATCGACCGAGCTCTTGCATCGGATTGTCCAGAGGGAGTGTCGACCTGATATTTCCCGCGAGCGTCTCGGCCGGGACGCCGTGACTGTGGGCGTCATGAATTGACGATCCTTCCGCGAACAGCCGCACTTCGTGTCCCGACGCCATCAGTCCGCGGCAGAGCGCGACGCGAACGGTCGCGTGTCGCCCTCGCTGCCATAAGTCACGACAGTAAAACGCATTTTGAGTTTCCCTTCGCTGAAGTGCGAATTTAACCTGACAGTCGGCCGCCGGGAAGTCGGGGGAAGTGATGTTGACAGTTGGACCTCATGGGCTTGGGCCTGAACTGGGTCTCGTGGACTGGAACGCGGTGGAAGTTTGCAGCCTTCCCTGGACTAATCGCAGCGTGGCCCTACACGCCGTTCCTGCAGTTCCCGTGCGAGTGCGAGTGAGGTGATGGCCGCTCGCCGTGCTCTCAGTGAAGAGTGGGCTGATGACTGATCCGCCCACGAGCTGCAGGGCACAGACACTCTTGCATCACGCGGTCACATAGCCTTCTGACCAATGATCCTTATTGAGTGGATACATTCCGATGTGAAAGCCTTGCTCGTCTGAGTCTTCCTTCGGATCGACAATCCGTGGATGGTCCCGGAACCCGGGCTGAATCCGTAGCCGCTGGACAGCCGAGCGAGCAGCTTCGACTGAGCGATATACGCCGATGACCTTCACGTCCTCTTCGCGGTTGGGAAGGATGTGTAGATGCTGAAGTACGAATACCGATTGCATGGTCTCGTTGGTCCTGTCCCGGTCGGTCATGGGACGGCTTTTGCTTTGGTGAGTTTGCTCTCTGCGAGCCGGTGCCCGCACCAAGGGCAGAACTGAATCTCCACGAACGATGAGCCGCCGTCGTGAACATGGAGTCCAAATCGTCCGGAGCTCGGGAAGTAACCGACGAGGGCGTCGGGGCACTCCTGAGGATGCAGATGTTGATCGCAGCGCCATGACAGTTGCGCGCGCATTTTTTTGCAGCAGGCCGTTAGCGGTGCCGAAGACGCTCCGTTTGCCGTCGGCGCTTCAACGGGCGCGAAGCTGGAACCCTTTTTGGAACCCCGGAGCTTATTCTCAGTGGAACCCCAGCAGGCGAGCGGGATAAAAAAGCTAATGAATTCAATGGTCGGGGTGACAGGATTTGAACCTGCGACACCTACGTCCCGAACGTAGTGCTCTACCAGGCTGAGCTACACCCCGAGATGGCGGGCTCCGCGGACCCTGAGAAGCTCGAGGCGGCAGGGAGGGCGGGCCGCGCAGTTTACTGAAGCGCCCCCCGGGCTTCAATGTCCTTAGGTGGTGTGTTCCACCGCGAAGCGCGCCAGTGCCGTGAGTCCTTCCTTGTAGATGCCTTCCGGCAGCGGCTTCAATGCGATCAGGGCCTGTTCCGCCGACTCCTTTGCCAGGCGTGCGGCGTAATCCAGCCCCCCGGTCGACTCGATCGCGGCGATGATGGGCTCGAGCTGGGCCAGACCACCCTTCTCGATGGCCACGCGGATCGCGGCGCGCTGGACCTCCGTGCCATTACGCAGCGCATAAATGAGCGGCAGGGTGGGCTTGCCCTCGGCAAGATCGTCGCCGAGGTTCTTGCCGCGCTCGGCGGGATTCGAGCGGTAGTCGAGCACGTCGTCCACCAGCTGGTAGGCCGTGCCCAGATGACGGCCATAGTCCGCGAGCGCCCGGCGCACCTGCTCGGGGCTGCCGGCGAGCACTGCGGCGACCTCCGCGCCGGCCTCGAAGAGCTTCGCGGTCTTGCGGTAGATGACCTCCAGGTAGCGCTGCTCGGTCGTGTCGGGGTCATGCGCGTTCATGAGCTGCATGACCTCGCCTTCGGCGATGACGTTGGTGGCGTCAGCCATGATTTCCATGACCGGCTGGGACGTCAGCGAGGCCATCATCTGAAAAGCGCGGGAGTAGACGAAGTCACCCACGAGCACGCTCGCCTGGTTGCCGAAAACCTGGTTGGCGGTGTCGCGACCCCGGCGGAGCGAGGAGCCGTCCACCACGTCGTCGTGAAGCAGGGTCGCGGTATGGATGAATTCGATGAACGCCGCCGCCTCGATGTGCGCGTGCGGCCGGTGCCCGCAGGCACGGCCTGCCAGCACGACGAGCAGGGGCCGCAGCCGCTTGCCACCCCCGGAGATGATGTGCTCGGCGATCTGATCCACCAGCGGGACGGCGCTCTTCAACCGCGCGCGGATCACCTGGTCCACGGAACCGAGGTCCGAGTGGACGAGCGCGCGTATTTCTTCCAATGTCATTAGCAAACGGACCTTGAGTACGGCCACGCATCGTAGCCGACACGGGGGCCGTGGAGAATGGACCATAGACGAGCGGCAGCCGGAAATGGTCCAAAAACGCGCCGAAAGCGCCTGGATTGCGGGGCTTTCCGGGCTGCCGAACAGCCGTTTGACCCGCAGGGGGGTCGCCAGTAGAATGCGCGGCCTTTCTCCAGACCCCCGCTCGCCCCAAGACTATGTACGCAGTGATCGCCACCGGCGGAAAGCAGTATCGCGTCACCAAAGACGGCGTGCTGCGCATCGAGAAGCTCGACGCCGAGGCCGGCGCCACGGTCGAGTTCGGCCAAGTCCTGCTCGTCGGCGAGGGTGCCAACGTGCAGCTCGGTAATCCGCTGCTCGCGGGGGGCAAGGTGGTGGCCACCGTGGTTCGCCACGGCAAGGGGGCCAAGGTATCGATCGTGAAATTCAGGCGGCGCAAGCACTACTTGCGGCAGAAGACCCACCGCCAGCCGTTCACCGAGATCAAGGTGACGGACATCAGCGCGGGCTGAGGCTGAGGCACACACATGGCACATAAAAAGGCTGGCGGCAGTACCAAGAACGGCCGCGATTCCCACTCCAAGCGACTCGGCGTGAAGCGCTTCGGGGGCGAGCAGGTGCTCGCCGGTAACATCATCATTCGCCAGCGCGGTACGCCCGTGCGGCCCGGCTCCAACGTCGGGATCGGCACCGACCACACGCTCTTCGCCAAAGTGGCGGGCAAGGTGCAGTTCCAGCGTCGGGGCGCGGAACAGCGGCTGTACGTCAACATTCTGCCGGAGATCGGCGTGACCGAGACTCCGGCCGAGACTGTAGAAGCGTAGTCAATTTCAGCATCAATGCTCTCCAGGAAACCCCCGGCCCCGCGCCGGGGTTTTTGTCTGGGAATACCGCATGAAATTCGTCGACGAGGCAAGGGTCAAGGTACAGGCTGGCAACGGCGGCCGCGGCAGCACGAGCTTTCGTCGGGAGAAGTTCGTGCCGTTCGGTGGCCCGGACGGCGGTGATGGCGGCAACGGCGGCAGCGTCTTTCTGCGCGCGGCCGCGGGGATCAATACCCTCGCCGACTTTCGCATCGAGCGCACCCTGCGCGCACAGCACGGTGAGCCAGGCAGTGCGCGCGACTGTACGGGCCGCAGTGGTGAGGATCTCTACGTCCCCGTACCGGTAGGCACCATCGTCCGCGATGCGGAGACTGGGGAGCAACTGGGTGATTTCACCCATGTGGGAGAGGTGCTGGCGGTGGCCCGCGGCGGCAAGGGAGGCTGGGGCAATCAGCGCTTCAAGTCGAGCACCAACCGCGCGCCGCGCCAGTACGGCCCGGGACTACCGGGCGAGAAACGCTCGCTCGAGTTCGAGCTCAAGGTTATCGCTGACGTGGGCCTCCTTGGCCTGCCGAACGCCGGCAAATCCACTCTGATTCGCGCTGTTTCAGCGGCGCGGCCCAAGGTGGCGGGCTACCCGTTCACCACGCTGCATCCGAACCTCGGGGTCGTCGATGTCGGGCAGCATCGCAGCTTCGTGATGGCCGATATCCCGGGCCTCATCGAAGGGGCGGCGGAGGGGGCGGGGCTAGGAATCCGCTTCCTGAGGCATCTGCAGCGAACGAGGGTGCTGCTGCACCTGGTCGATATGGCGCCACCCGACCCGGAAGCCGACCCGGTGAAGGATGCTCGGGCGATCATTCAGGAGCTGAAGAAGTTCAGTAAGGAGCTTGCCGCCAAGCCGCGCTGGCTGGTAATCAACAAGAGCGACCTTCTGCCCGAGGCAGAGGCGCAGAAACGCGCTCGCGCCATCGTCCGCGGTCTGCGCTACCGCGGTCCGCACTTTCTCATCTCCGCGGCCACCGGCAGCGGAACGCGAGAGCTCTGCGAGGCAGTTATGGCGTTTTTGGAGGAACAGGATCGCGCGGCACGCGGCCCCGCATCACCTGCAGAAGGAACTGTCGACGAGCGGCCGGCTTCAGCTTGAGCGGGATCGGAGCCGAAGTCGGCGGGGGAGTCCAGCGGAGCTTCTCTTGACCATTCATCGCTCTCGGCCTCACGGCATCGCGCGGACCCGAGCCGCCAGCCGGCTCTTGTGTCGCGCTGCCTTGTTTCGGTGGATGATCTGCTTGTTCACCAGAGTGTCGATGACGGGAACAGCTTCCTTGTAGGTGGCCTGAGCTGCCTGCTTGTTCCCTCCGGCAATCGCCGCCGTCACATCGCGCACGGCTGTACGCATCCGCGACCGCAAAGCGACGTTGCGGGCTCGGTGTTTCTCGGCTTGGCGAGCCGCCTTCTCGGCGGACTTGGTGTTGGCCACATGCTCTCCGTTAAGGAAAATGAACCTTCCCCCGGTTCGCGGGGGGCGTAGTCTGCTCAGGTTGCCCCACGATGTCAACGCTAGCCGAGAACGTAGCCGGATCAGGACGGTCTCTTTCACATAAGGTGCGAGGTCCTCATGGACGTCGGGGAGGGGACGCGAGCGGGCCCTGGCGAATGTGGCGCCAAGCACCGGCATGAATCCTGTATTCTTTAACGTTTTGACCTCAGCGGCTTAGCGGCCCCATGGAGCTTATTCGCGGACTCAATGGCCTGAACGACCGCCATAAGGGCTCCGTCGTCACGATCGGGACGTTTGACGGCATGCACCTGGGTCACCAGGCGCTGCTGACGAGACTGAAGGAACACGGCTCACGGCTCTCCCGGCCGGTCATGGTGCTGACCTTCGAGCCGATGCCGCGGGAGTTCCTGATGGGCGAGGACCAGGCGCCGGCGCGCCTGACCTCGTGCAGGGAGCGGTGGCGCGTCCTCGAGCGCCTGAGATGCGACTTCCTGTGGCTGCTGCGTTTCGGACCCTCCCTGCGCAGCCTCTCGGGGGAGGCGTTCGCGGGCCTGCTGGCGCAGGAGCTGGCGACACCGCTGATCGTGGTGGGTCATGATTTTCGCTTCGGTCGTAACGGCGAGGCGACGGCGGCGATGCTCTCGGCGGCGGGTGAGCGGCTGGGGTTCCAGGTCGACGTCGTGCCGCCAGTGACCTTGGACGGGGAACGCGTGAGCAGCAGCGGTGTGCGCGATGCGCTCGCGAGAGCCGATTTCGAGCAGGTGCGGCGGTGGCTCGGCCGGCCGTACTCCATGACCGGCCGGGTCGTGCAGGGTAACCGTCTGGGGCGCAGTCTGGGTTTCCCGACCGCGAACCTCCAGATAGAACGACGGCGTCCTCCGGTGCAGGGCATTTTCGCTGTCCGGGTGCATGGTGCGGCGGACGGAGCGTTGCCAGGCGTAGCGAGCCTCGGCACGCGCCCGACGGTCGACGGCGAGCACACGCTGCTCGAGGCGCACGTGTTCGATTTTTCGGGCGATCTCTACGGCCGCGAGATCCAGGTGGAATTCGTGGCGAAGCTGCGCGAGGAGGAGCGTTTCGCGTCCCTCGACGCCCTGGTTGTCCAGATGCACAAGGACGCGGACCAGGCGCGACAGATTTTGCGCGATAGATTTTGAAGGGCTGACAATCTCGAATGACCGACTACAAGAGCACCATCAATCTGCCGCAGACCGCTTTTCCGATGAAGGCGGACCTCGCCCGGCGCGAGCCGGCGATGATCGCCGCCTGGGACGAGCGCGATATCTACGGTAAGCAACGCCGGGTCGCGGGGAGCCGCCCGCGGTTCGTGCTGCACGATGGGCCGCCTTATGCCAATGGCGCCATTCACATTGGTCACGCCGTCAACAAGATCCTCAAGGACATCATCGTCAAGTCGCGCTCCCTGGATGGGTTCGACGCACCTTACATCCCGGGCTGGGACTGTCACGGGCTGCCGATCGAGCAGCAGGTGGAGAAGAAGCACGGGCGCCCAGGGCAGAAGCTCGATGCGGCGGCTTTCAGAGCCGCCTGCCGGGCCTTCGCGCAGGAGCAGGTGAATCAGCAGCGGATCGATTTCAAGCGCCTCGGAGTGCTCGGGGACTGGGATCGCCCCTATCTGACGATGGCGCCGCGATACGAGGCACAACAGCTGCGCGCCTTCGGTCGCGTCATCGAGAACGGACACCTCTACAAGGGCGTGAAGCCGGTGCACTGGTGTCTTGATTGCCGCTCCGCGCTCGCCGAGGCGGAGGTCGAGTACGAGGAGAGGACCTCTCCGGCGGTGGATGTTGCCTTCCGCGTCATCGACTCTCGCGACCTCGAGCGCCGCATGGATCTGTCGCCCGCGCAACTCGACGGTGCGCCGATCGACCTCGTCATCTGGACCACTACTCCGTGGACGCTGCCTGCGAACCAGGCCGTCGCGTTGCGCGACGAGTTCCGCTACGTGTTGGTAGAGGTGGAGCGCGCGGGCGAGCGCTCGCGGCTCATTCTCGCCGCGGACCTGCTCGACTCATGCCTGAAGCGCTTCGGGATGGTGCGGCTCGCGGTGTTAGCGGAGGCACCCGGCCGTGATCTCGAGGGACTGAAGCTGCAGCACCCGTTCGAGGACCGGCAGGTGCCGGTCATTCTCGGCGAGCACGTGACGCTCGATGCCGGGACCGGCGCCGTGCACACCGCCCCGGGGCACGGTCACGAGGATTTCGCGGTCGGGCAGCGTTACGGCCTTGCCGTCGTCAATCCGGTCGGCAACGATGGCCGCTTCCTGCCCGAGACACCGCTGGTGGCAGGACTCAGGGTCGAGGAGGCCAACGGTGTCCTCATCGAGGCGCTGCGAGAGCGCGGCCGGCTGGTGCATCACGAGCCCTTCGTGCACAGCTACCCGCATTGCTGGCGGCACAAGACGCCGGTCATTTTCCGCGCCACACCGCAATGGTTCATCAGCATGGAACGCAAGGGGCTGCGTCAACATGCGCTGCGCGATATCAAGACAGTTCAGTGGACACCCGATTGGGGCGAGCAGCGCATCACCGGCATGATCGAGAACCGGCCCGACTGGTGCATTTCCCGCCAGCGCACGTGGGGCGTCCCCATTCCTCTCTTCGTTCACGCGCAGACGGGCGAGCTGCATCCGCGCACGCAACAACTGATTGAGCAAGTGGCTGCGCGCGTCGAGCGTGACGGTATCGAGGCCTGGTTCGCGCTCGATCCGGCCGAGCTGCTCGGCGCCGAGGCCGACCAGTATGAGAAGGTCAAGGATGTCATGGACGTCTGGGCCGACTCCGGACTGTCGTTCGAATGTGTCGGCGCGGAGCGGCCCGAGATCACCGCGCCCGTCGATCTTTATCTCGAGGGCTCCGACCAGCACCGCGGTTGGTTCCACAGCTCGCTCCTCATGTCCGAGGCGCTCTACGAGCGCGCCCCGTATCGCGGCGTCCTGACGCATGGATTCACGGTCGACGAGAAGGGTCGCAAGCAGTCGAAGTCGCTCGGCAACGTGGTCGCGCCGCAGAAGGTCATGAGCACCCTGGGCGCGGATGTGCTGCGCCTCTGGGTCTCCGCCACTGATTACGCCAACGAGATGAGCGTGTCGGACGAGATCCTGAAGCGCATGGCGGACTCCTATCGCCGCATCCGCAACACCGTGCGCTACCTCCTTGGCAACCTGCATGGCTTCGATCCGAAGCGCGACGCGGTAGCCCCCGGCGATCTGCTCGCGCTCGACCGCTGGGCGCTCGCGCGCACCGCGGCATTGCAGGCGGAGATCATCGAGGCATATCGGCGCTATGCCTTCCACCTCATCTATCAGAAGGTGCACAACTTCTGCAGCGTCGACCTGGGCGGCTTCTATCTCGATGTCCTCAAGGACCGCATGTACACCACGCCGGCTACGGGCCTGGCGCGCCGCTCCGCGCAGACCGTGATGTATCACATCGCGGAGTGCATGGTGCGCTGGTTGGCGCCGATTCTCTCCTTCACTTCCGAGGAGATCTGGGAGTTCCTGCCCGGTGAGCGCTCGGAGTCGGTATTTCTCGAAACCTGGCACCAGGCTCCGGAGGTCACCGCCGCCGATGTCGAATGGCCCGCGTTGCTGCAGCTTCGCGGCGATGTGACGCGCGAGCTCGAGAAGCTGCGCGATGCCGGCTCCATCGGCGCGCCGCTCGACGCCGAAGTCGATGTCTACTGCGTCCCGGACGAGTACGCGCGCTTCAGCGCTCTGGGAGAAGAGCTGCGCTTCTTCTTCATCACTTCCCATGCCCGCGTGCATCGGATCGAGGGTGCGCCACCGGCTGACGCCGCTCCCGCCACCAACACCGGGCGCAGCGGAGTCCGGATTGCGGTGAAGCCTACCTCCGACCCCAAGTGCGTCCGCTGCTGGCAGCGCCGTCCGGATGTCGGGTCAGACCCAAAGCATCCGGAGATTTGCAGCCGTTGCGTGTCCAACGTCCAAGGTCCGGGCGAAGTCCGGCACTTCGTATGAACACGGCCAACGAGCAGGGAACCGGCGGGGCGCATCGGATCCAGAGCGGCATTGCCGCGGTGCAGTCGAGCGGCTTGAGGTGGCTCCCCGTCACCCTGGCCGTGATCGCTGTCGACCAGGCCGTCAAGCTCTGGATCGTCGCGCACCTCGCTCTCTATGGCACGGTGCGGCTCCTGCCGGTGCTCAGTATCACCTTGACGTACAATAGGGGTGCGGCCTTCAGCTTCCTCGCGGGGGCTTCCGGCTGGCAGAAGTGGCTGTTCGCGGGACTCGCGGTGGTGGTGGCTGCTGGCATAGCGCTCTGGCTCAAGGGTCTCAACGGAGGCACCCAGCGGCTGTTGTGCCTCAGCCTCACGTTGATCATGGGCGGTGCGCTCGGAAATCTCATCGACCGGCTGCGCATCGGGCACGTGGTCGATTTCATTCTCGCGCACTGGCACGCCGTGTACTTTCCGTGGGCGTTCAATGTCGCGGACTCGGCCATTACCGTGGGCGCGACGCTGCTGCTCATCGATGCCTGGCTGGAGAGCCGCGGTCCGAAGAAGGAGAGCGTTTGATGCAAGTGCTTCTCGCCAACCCTCGCGGCTTCTGCGCCGGCGTGGACCGTGCCATCGAGATCGTGGAGCGGGCAATCGAGCTCTTTGGCGCCCCGATCTACGTGCGTCACGAGGTGGTCCACAACCGCCACGTCGTGGAGCGGCTGCGTGAGCTCGGCGCCGTCTTCGTCGAGGAATTGAAGGAAGTGCCCGGTGGCGCCACGGTGATCTTCTCCGCTCACGGCGTCTCGCATGCGGTGGAGGATGAGGCGAAGGAGCGCGGGCTCACCGTGTTCGATGCCACTTGTCCGCTCGTGACCAAGGTCCACATGGAGGTGCAGCGATACGCGCGCGAGGGGCGTGAGGTGATTCTCATCGGTCACGCCGGCCATCCCGAGGTCGAGGGCACGATGGGACGGTTCGAGACGTCGTTCGGCGGCCGCATGTATCTGGTCGGCAGTGAGCAGGACGTCAGCGCGCTCGAAGTCCGCGATCCGAGCAACCTCGCCTTCGTGACCCAGACCACCCTCTCCGTCGATGACACCACGGAGATCGTTAACGCCTTGCGCCGGCGCTTCCCGCTGCTTGCGACACCACGCAAGGAGGACATCTGCTATGCCACGCAGAACCGGCAGGATGCGGTCAAGAAGCTGCTGGCCGAGTGCGACCTGCTGGTGGTGGTGGGCTCGAAGTCGAGCTCGAATTCCAACCGCCTGCGGGAGCTCGCGGACCGCGCGGGCATCCCCGGTTATCTCGTTGACGGTCCGGAGGACCTCAGGCGCGAGTGGTTCGACGGCAAGAGCTCGATCGGCCTCACCGCCGGGGCGTCCGCTCCGGAGGTCCTCGTACGGCGCGTTCTCGAGCAGCTTCGCGATTGGGGCGCACAGGTGCCGCGCGAGATCGCTGGACGCGAGGAGCGAGTCACCTTCGGGCTGCCGCGTGAGCTGCGGCGTGCCGGCTCGGCGGAAGAGGCGAAGTCAGCGACCTGAGCCGCGGCCTTGGTAGAGGGATTTCTTGAGCTTCCAGCGCTTGTGCGACCAGGGCCAGTCCGGCGGCGCGTCGCGGATCTGTTGCTCGACCAGACGCACGTAGCGCTCGGTCAGCTCGCCGGTTCTCAATGCCTCTCCCGATGAGGAGAGCGGCGTGAAGCTCATCTCATAGAGACCGCGCGCCGTGCGCTTCATGCCGATGAAGAACACGGGGAAGCGCGTGACGCGGGCAATCTCCTCCGGTCCCATGTAGAAGGCGGTGTCGCGGTTGAGAAATCGCGTCCAATGCTTGTGCTCGCTGGTCGTCGGCTCCTGGTCGGCGACCATGGCGATGGCGCGCACCACCTTGCCGCGCTTGATGATGTCGGCGAGCAGCTCCTTGGCCGGCACCAGGCGGCTGCCGAAGCGGCTGCGCACCTTCTTCATCTCACGCTCGGCCCAACTGTCGACCAGCGGCTTGTAGGCGGCATCGAGGGGGTATCCGAGCTCGAGCGCCAGGGCGAGAAGCATCCATTCCCAGTTGCACTGGTGTGCCGCGGCGAGCAGCACCGACTGACCCTGGGCGAGCAGCGCCTGGGCTTGCTCGATGCCGACGATGCGCACCCGCCGGCGGATGTCATCCGCGGGGAGCGCCGCGGACTTGATGACCTCGACCAGCACTTCGGCGAAGCCGCCGTAATAGCGGCGGCGAATGTCGGTGACTCGGGCCGCGTCGAGCTCCGGGAAGCACAGCGCCAGGTTCGTGCGCACCACCTCGTCGCGATGGGGAAACACCCGGAAGGCGAGCCAGCCGATAAAGCTGGCGAGCGCATAAAGCGCGGCAAACGGCAGGTGCGACAGCAGCCGCACCCACCACACGAAGGGGGGCGGGGCGTTGCCGGGGTCGGTGGGGCGCAACATGGTGCGCGCAGGGTACCTATGGCAGGATGCGGCCGCCAGCCTGCCTTGGGTGGAGGCCTAGATGTCCATTGCGGAGTATTTCAGCCCCGACTATGCCATGGCGCGCGAGCGCTTCCGCTCCACGGCGGCAGGTGCCGCAGCGACGACGGCGAGCTATGTGCTGCTGGTGCCGAACGCGTGGCAAGGTGAGGTTCGGCAGGCCGCGGATGCGGCACTGGGCTCGCATGCCCAAAAGCACGGCATGGCAGCTCTGCGGGCCGCCGTCAGCGGCGGCCAGTACACGCGTCCGGGTGGACTCTTCTACGGGGGAGTGCATGAGACATGGTCGGCGCGGATGTTGCTGCAGACCCTGCGCGAGGTGTTGCCACCCCACCCGGCCGGTCATGGAGGTACTGACGGCGTTGCGCGCCGATCACTGGCTGCACAGTCACGGCGGCGGCGATCAGGCGCTGGCGGCGCAGATCCGACGCCAGATGCGGGATGCCTTTTTTTACACCGACACCACGGCTTGGCAGGCGGCGGTCTACGGGCGCACCGCGGATCTTGCTTTCAGAGCCCTGCGCGGGCTGGCCGAGTAGCCCGCTCGTGATCACCGAGCCAACTCCGCCCACGCCGTCCCCGCGAGCCTGGCTCGCCCGTCGCGCGCTGTTCGCATTCATTCTCACGTTCGTCGGCGCCCGCATCCTGGTGTTGCTCATCATGGCGCGCCGCATCCCCAACATGTATTTCTTCCTGCGCGGTACGCACGTCCACCATCTCAACTATGGCATTTTCCTGCTTGCGGCCGTGGGTGCGTATTTGCTGCTTGGCCGGCGCACGGGAAAGGCCCTGGGTCCCGCTGCTCTCGGCTACGGCGCCGCTCTGGCGCTGACCTTCGACGAGTTCGGCATGTGGCTGCATCTCGGCGGCAGCTACTGGCAGCGCGCGAGCATCGATGCCATCGTGGTCGTCGCGGCGCTGCTCGGCCTCATCGCGTTTGCATCCGATATCCGCCGCTTCCAGTCCCGCCACCTCAGGGCCTCGATCGCCCTTCTGATCGCACTCGTCGCATTCGGCGTCGTGCTGTACGACGCGTCCGTGAAAATCGGCCGGGTGGAGGGCCCGCGGCTCGAAGCTCTCGAAGCCGCGTCGTCGCCATAGCCGCGGCGTCTGGAGGTGTGTGGCTAGCGCTTGCGACCGATGAAGAGGTAGTAGGGCGCGGCCAACCCGGGCAGATAGGGGACGCCGCCTCGCTGCTCGAGGATCTGACAAACCGGCATCGCGGTCGCGAGCCGCACTATGTGGCCGGGATCGAGCCTGACGCCATCGTGGGCAAACCATCGACGCCATAGCCACCGCTCCCATGCCGGGTGATGGGATGAGACGTAGAAATCCACCACGCCCAAGGTCCCGCCTGGCCGAATCATCGCCACGGCGTTGGCAATCGTGGCCCGCCAGTCCTCCACCATGGTCAGCGCGTACGAGAGATAGACGCAGTCCACCGGTTCCGGCGGCTGATAGCGGGTCATGTCCGCCTCGACGACCTCCACGTTGGAAAATCGCGAAGCGCGCGCCCGTGCCCGCTCCAGCAGCGCCGGGCAGAGATCGACTAGAGTGAGCCGGCGCAGGCCCGCCAGCCGGCCGCCGAAGCGCTCCAGGTTCTCGCCGGTGCCGCAACCCAGCTCGACCACGACACGGCCGGCTTCCGCAGGCAGGCGCTGGATCAGCTCTTCGCGGCCATGGAGCAGCCGCTTGCGGAATGCGTCGTAGCGGCTGGCCTGGGGCGCGTAGAACGCCTGCAGCCGTTCGGCGGCGCTTCCAGCACGTGGCAAGCCGCGCACCATCCGCCAGAGAACCTGCGAGTCGGCGAGCAGCTCAGGCGGTGACATCGCAAATGTGGAAGCCGGCGTAGGTGTGGACACGGTCGTCGCGAGAGAGCTCGCGGGCGATGTGCTCGTGGAGGGCCAGCCGCTCCATCAGACTCACGCCGCCGATCCTCACCGCCTCGAGGTAGCGCGGGCGGCGATGCGCACTGCGAAAGATCAGTCGCGCGGCGGGCGTGGCATGACGGAAGATCTCGTGCCACTCCTCGGCCAGCGCCTCCGGGGCATGGCTCGCCATCCAGTCCATGTGATCGAGCAGGATGAACTTGGAGATCGGCTCGGTCGCGCCGCGCAGGAATTCCGTAACGGTCGTCGTATGCGGCTCGATGCAGTCCGCCAGGCCCGCCTTGAGTCGCGCGAAGTTGGCCGCCTTCAGGTACTCCGGACAGCATGAGCGGGTGTAGCGGCCGTTGAGATACAGACGCCAGAAGTAATTCGTCGCCAAGGGAAGCTGGCAGAGCACGTACTCCACCGAGTCGCGTACATAGGCCGCCACGCCGCCGGCGTGCTCGGCCTCGATCTCACGACGCTGCGGGCGCGGTACTCCGAGCAGGCTCAGCGTGAGCTGCCGCGAGAGCGCCCAGCGCATGCCCGCGCCCCACATGAGCGGAGCCACGTTTCGCGCATAGATCTCGCGTTGCTCATCGAGCGAGTCGGCGCCAAAGAGCGCACGAATGCAGGACGCGAGGTACGGGCGTACGGCAAGATAGGCCTTGAACCCACACGCCACCAGCCCCGAGAGGCCGTGGAAATAGAAGCTGCCTCGCTGGCTCGCGAACCACACGTGGTTTCGGTCCCAGTACTCGCGCGCGAACGGCGACAACTGGTCCCGCAATCCGCGCTGGTAGAGGCTCTGGACGTCCGGGTGGAAGCCTTCGCCGAACAGGCGGAAGAAGTCGTCGAAGTCGAGAGCGCGCACACCCGCGAGCTTCAGCTCGAGGAGTGCGGTCTGACGCGGGTTGGCATCGACGGCGTGGATCCGGCGCGGCGCCAGCAGCGCGTAGTCGAGTGCATTGCAGCCGGCGCTGGTGATGACGAGTACCACATCCTCGCGGGTGAGCCCGAGCGCCCGGCGATCGACCGCGGGGTCTTCCCAGCAGGTGTTGTAAACGAGGGATCGCGAATACAGGGAGCGAAACAGCCGCTCGTCCATCCGCTCGCCGAGTTTCGTCAAATGCCGCAATGCCAGCCCGCAGCAAATAGATTGCCGACGGACGTTACAGGCTCAACGTGACCGGAATGTGACCGGAATGTGAGTCGCTCGTGACAGCTCGAGCCGCGGCAGTGCCGCCGCCCGTCACCGTCAGGGTTGCAGCTTATCGACCACCGATACCTCGACACCCGACTGCGGCACCGGCTCCAGATAGACCTGGGCGCGCGGATAGTCGAGCACCAGCGCATCGACGGCACCGAGCGCGTTCATCCCGATGATCAAGGCGGGCTGCGAATCGAGATGCCAGATCCTGAAGATGGGGATGTCGGAGTAGACGACGCCGAGGTTTTGGATCTCGGCCGGACCGAGATAGATCGTCGGTGAGATCGCGACGCCGCCCTTGGAGACCTGTGTCGTCACGCCGTAGATCTGGGTGCCTGGAGGGCTTGCGGCCGCCTCACGCAGCAGAATTTTCTGCAGCGCAAGGTTGCCGAGCGTTTCCGTGGCTCCGGTGTCGATCACGGCTTCGACGGGAACGTCCCCGACCCGCGCAGGAATGACGAGGAGTCCGCCGGGCGTGCGATTGGCCTGGATGTCGAGAAAGTCTTGCGGCAAACCTCGGTCCGAGCGGTTGATGGCGACTCTGTTGCGGCGAAAGTCGACCAGGATCCGGACGTCGCCAAAACCCGCCATGCCCAGGATGCCGTCGAGCCCGGTCATCACGGGGCTGCGGCTGACGGGCATTCGAATATCGCGTCTTACGATGGAGCCGACACGCAGGCTGTCAATGGTCACACACGGCAGTTGCTCCGTCCCCGTGGTGCCTTCGACTCGCTCGTCTTGGTCGCGGATCTGGTTCGGGATGAGGCCGAGTGCGCTGGCGAGGGCGGCGGAAACCAGTGAGCCGTCAGCGCCGGTATCGACCAGGAAGCGAAACGGTCCCTTGCCGTTGATCAGGACCGGAACGACGATGCGACCGACCCGATCCATACTGGTCGGGGACGCGAACAACATGTCAGCCGGATCCGGCTTCGCGCCTGACAGGCGTGGATTCGCCGCCAACCCGATGGCGGGCAACAGTGCCAGTACGCATCCGACCCGCAATATGCTCTTCATACCGCACGCGATGTGAGGCGCAGGGGCCGCATCTCTATGGTAGCGTACTCTCCTGGCTGGCACCAGAAAGTGCCAGATTTCGTTTGTTTAATGGTGCCAGAATGCTACTCACGAAATTCCCGCTGGATGGCCGGGGCTCGCTGTACGAGCAGCTCGCGCGTGCCCTGAAGCGTGCGATCGTGGAGGGCCACTTCCGCCCCGGAGAGCGCTTGCCGGCAACGCGCGCCTTGGCGCAGATGCTCAATCTCTCGCGCAATACGGTGCTCACCGCGTACGAGATCCTGCGCGCGGAGCAGCTCACGATTTCCAACGAGAGATCCGGAACCCGGATCGCGGAGATCTCGCTGCCGCCCGGCTTTACCTCACCGCCCGTCGCCGCTCCACCGCAGTCGCGTTATGCGGCGCGGCTGCGGAAACTGGGAACCCAAAGCCTGGGTCGGCTCCCCCAGGAGCTGCGTTACAACCTGCACGCCGACCCGCCGTTTGTCGGCCATATGATGCGCTCGTGGAGCCGGAAGCTCGCGGCCGCTTCGCGTGTTGCCGGAGCGCACTACCCCGATTCACAGGGCTTCCAGCCACTGCGCGTTGCCATCGCAGACTACCTCGCGCGGCGGCGCGGCGTGGTATGTGCGGAAAGTGAGGTCCTGATCGTCGGGGGCACGCAGCAGGCCATCACGATTGCAGCCCGTGCGGTGCTCGACGAAGGCGATACGGTCGCGATCGAGGATCCGCATTATCTTTATCTGATGCACACGTTGACTGCGCATGGCGCGCGCCTCATCAGCGTCCGCACGGATGACAATGGAATGGTGACCTCGGAGCTCGCCCGACACAAGGCGCGCCTGATCTGTGTCTCGCCGTCGGATCAGTTTCCGTCCGGAGCGGTCATGAGTCTCGAGCGTCGCGTGGAGCTGCTCGATATCGCCGCGCGTCAGGGTAGCTGGATTCTCGAGGACGACTACAACAGCGAGTTCCACTTTCGCGAGCGACCGATCGCCGCGCTGCGCTCGCTGGATTTCTCCGGCCGCGTGATCTACGTCGGGACATTCTCCAAGACGCTGTTCCCGTCGCTGCGGCTGGGGTTCATCGTCTGCCCGCCAGGCATCCGCGAGGATCTCTGCAAGGTCAAACGGTTGGACGATCTCGGCAGTCCGTCGGTGGAGCAGGCGGCTCTGGCGGCATTCATGCGCAGCCGCCAGTTCGAGAAGTACCTGCGGTGGACCGTCGTCGCGCTACAGCGCTGCCGCACGGTCTTCATCGAGTCGTTGCGGCGCTATTGTGGCGAGCGCATCAGGATACAGGATACCCACGCGGGCACCCACATTGTCGTGTGGCTGCAAAACGTCGAATACTCGCAGGTCGCTCGATTGATCGAGCTCGGCATCGCGCGCGGGCTGGGGCTCTACCCGATGCATCCCTACTATCGCAATCTTCCGGATCATCCCGGACTGATGCTGGGCTATGCGGGACTGACCGCCGAGGCGCTCACGCGAGCGGCGGAGCTGCTCGGCGAGTGTCTCAGTGCGCTCGAGGAAGAGAGCCGGACCGAAGCGACGGGTCCGCGCCGGTTCTCCCGGAGTCAGAAGGCGTAATTGCAGGCGAGACGCAGTCAAAAAAAGCCCCGCGCGAGGCGGGGCTTCAAGTCGACATTTCCGCAACGGACTCAGAGGAACTGATACTTCAGATTGATGTAGAAGTCGCGCCCAATCGGGTTCGCAAACAGCGCATCGTAGCCCGCCGCGAAGTTGTCTTCTTGAGCGTTGCTGAACGGCGGATTCCTATTGAGCACATTTTGAATACCGAGCAGCACGGTCAGACCGTGGATCGGCTTGTAGGACGTATAGGCATCCCAGGTCGAATAGCTGCCCACCGTTCTTTGCGGACCGGTATTGTCCGGCCCGGTGCCGTACTCGTCGATGTAGGTCGAGTAGAAGCGGTTGCTCAACCCGCCGCCCCACTGTCCCTCCGGGCTCGTCCAATCGATCCGCAGCTCATGCTCCCACCTCATCGCCGGTTGATACAGGTTGCCGCCTTGGTACCACCCTACGAGGTTCAGTTCGGGGCCGCCGCTGTACTCCTGCAGCAGGAACTGCGTGACCGCGGTACCTTCCAGGTCCTCACGGAAAGTCCCGATCGGGCTGTGCTGCAGGTAGGTGACGCTGAGATCGACCCCGTCGGTCGTGATCGACCCCGTATTCTGATCGGTCAGCAGGATGTATCCGCAGGTCGGTGCCGTGTAAGGATTGCAATCCGAGCCTTCCTCGATCGACGGAGTGAGCGTTCCGCTGTTGTTCGTGACGATGTCCTGCGTGAATGCATTCGGGTTCTCGTAGATGTCGTCGGCCGGAATCTGCCCGATGGTGTTCTTGAGCAGGATCCGGTAATAGTCCAGCGTGATACCCATGTTCGTGATCGGCGCGACGACGACACCGAGATCGAAATTCTCCGACGTTTCCGGTACCAGCGACCTGTTGCCGCCGGTGAGCCCCAGTCCCTGCGTATTACAAGCCGTTTGGGTCCACTCCGCGTTGTAGCTCCCCGGCTGGCAGTACGGGTTGCCGCTTCCCATGGTGCCGGCGGTGGAAGCCGCGAGGGAATCCGGCGAGTACAGGTTGAAAAGCGAGGGCGCCCGGAAGCCGGTGGAGGCGGCTCCCCGGAAGGTCACGAATTCCGCGGGCTGGTAGCGAAACGTCACCTTGCCGTTGTTGGTCGTGCCGAAATCGCTGTACCGATCCTCGCGATCCGATACGTCGACATCGAGGTTCTTGGTCATGGGCACGTCCAGCTCCATGAATACCGCCTGAATGGTGCGGCTTCCCGCGACCGCGACGTTGCCAAGCCCGCTGGCGGCGAATGTCAAAGCGTTATAGGGAGTGGTGGCGGCCTCGTAGCTTTCCCCTTCCAGGCTGACGCCCAGCGCCACGGTCGCAGGAGTACCGGCGCCGAACGCGTCGCCCAGCTCGTGGGTGCCATGGCCGTCCACGCTCCAGCGCTTCAGCTGGCCGGCCTGATAATCGCCGCTCAAATAGGCATTGTTGATCACGGCCTGGCCGGCCGCGGTCTGCGCGCCGAAGGGGTTGATCAGATTGTTGAGGATGAGGTTGCCGGTATTGGGGTCGACGCCCTGCGCAAGCAGCGACTCGTCGGGAATGCCTTGGGTCCAGCTATCCGTGTTCTTGTTCACGCTGTAGTTCAGGCTTAGCGCATAGTCCCACCCGGCGTTGGTTCCGGAGAACGTCACCAGCGCGCGCTGTTCGGTATTGATGTTGGCAAAATCGCGGGCGTTGTTGGGGTCGGTCCAGACCGCGTCGATGGGATCGGTCAGGTCTATCGGCGCATTACAGTTGCCGGCGTAGGTCTCACATGTCAGCCCGGCTCCCGACTTCGGAAAATAAGTCGGGTCGGCCTGAGGCGTCATTTCATAGAAATAGAACATCGGACCGAACCAGCCGCTTGCTTTGGACTGAGTGTAGAAGTACTGCACGGCCAGTGTATTGTTCGCCGGTAGCTCCTTGGTGAGCGCCATCATCCCGGAGGCTTCATCCGACTTGGGGATCAGATCCGTCGCGGCGGAATAGCGGTAGGAGCAGGCCCCGAGATACGTCGTCAAGTAGTTGTTGCCGGCGCATCCCGGGTAGCCGGGCTGCCAGAACTCGGTCATGTCACCGGAAGAGTTGGGGTTGCTCTCTATGGTGCCCGGCCAGGTTCCGGGATTGTTGGTGCTGGCGATGCCGAGCGCCGGCTCGAAGCCTTGGGCGGTGAATGACCGCTCCGTCGCCGTCAGCGCCTGCTGTCCGCTGTAACTTGCGGTGACCATGAAGTTATAGCCGTCATTGAGCAGATCGCCGTGACCGAAGGTGAAATTCGCGTTACCTGAGCCGCCGCCCGGATCCTGGGGATGATCGAGACTGGCGTCGAATTCGGCTCCCTGGTAGTTCTTCTTGGTGATGAAGTTGATCACGCCCGCGATGGCATCCGAGCCGTAGAGCGCCGAGGCGCCTTCCCGCAGCACCTGGACTTGATCGATCGCCGAGAATGGGATGCCGCTCAGATCGACCGCATCGCCGCTGGGACCGCCGTTAAAGGCATTCCCTGCCAGCCGCTGACCATCGAGCAGCACCAGCGTGCGGGCACTGCCGAGGTCGCGCAGGTTGGCGTAGGTACCGCCTCCGGAAAACGACCCTACGGCGGACGACACATTGACCGTCGGGTCGTTCGAGGTGAGCGTGTTCAATGCCTGCTCCACGTTCACGATTCCCTGGTTTTGAAGAGTCGTCGCGGTTATGACCGAAATCGCCTCTGCGGTCTCGGCCTGCGGCCTGGCTATCAGGGTGCCCGTGACCACCACAGTTTGGAGCACCGGGGGCGGCAACGGGTTGGCGGGCGGTGGCGCAGTGGTCTGCGCGAGCATGATGGGCGCGTTCGCGGCGCGTGTCTTGGCGGCGGTGGTCTTGGCAGCGCTCACCTGCGTGCTGTTCGTCTCTGTGGTGGACGCCTGCTGAGCATAGGCTGATACAGCACCAGCGCCGCACAGCGCTATCGTTCCTGTTGCGAGCGCGCGTTTGACGGAATCTCTGATGGAATGGCTAGCGGTCATGCTATGGCTCCTCTTAAACAGCGTCTCCGAGCTCGCTGTCTCATTCAGTTGTTCGGCAGTCTGGATCGCCCGCCTTTTTTCGCTACACGCGTTCCGGCTCTGTCTCCAAGCCGCCACGAACATGCATTCCTACGTGGCGTGAGCGACACAGTGGCTTCGTCACATCGCGCGTATCTTCGAGAGCGGGACCCCAGTGATTTCGTAGTTAGCGTGTGGGGGTACGCTACAGGCGGCCCTAAGCCGCTGGAAAGTGCCAGATCATGCTAATTTATTGATACCAGTTAGCGTATGTTTGATACAACACATTGAGGTTCAGTTGTGTGGCTGCGGTGCATCATTAGAAGACGGAGTGACTTGGCGGCCTACTGCGGCGCGCGGAAACGGCCGGCCTGCTCGCAATCGGCGGTCGCAAAAAAAGCCCCGCGCTGGGCGGGGCTTCAAATCGACTCTCGCGCAGAGGGTCAGAACAGGACGTATTTCAGATTGACATAGAAGTTCCGCAACAGGGGGTCCCCCTCGAGCGCGTTGTACCCCGCCGCAAAGTTGTCTTGCGGCGCATCGGTGAATGGCGGATATCTGTTCAGGATGTTCTTGATTCCAAACAGCACCGTCAGGTTCTTGATCGGCCTGACGCTCACGTAACCATCCACGAGCGAATAACTGCCTACGTTCAACAGCGGGCCCGAATTGGTCGGCCCGGTCGGATACTCGTCGACGTACCTCGAGTAGAAGCGCTCGGCCAGTCCGGCGCCCCACATGCGACCCGGGCTCGTCCAATCGACCCTCAGGTTATGCTGCCACCTGTACGCGACCTGCAAGACGTCACCGCTGGTCGGGATATTATTGAACCAGCCCACCAGGTTCTGCTCCGGGCCGCCGGTGTACTGCTGCAACTGATACTGCGTAATCGCGGTCCCTTCCAGATCCTCGTGGAAGATTCCAATCGGGGTGTGCTCCAGGTATTGGACGCTCAAGTCGACACCGGAAGTCGTGATCCTGCCCGTATTCTCGAAGGTCTCCGTGATGTATCCACACGTCGCTGCCGTGTACGGGGTGCAATTCGCGGCCTCCGATATCGTGGGCGTGAGAGTCCCACTCGAGTTCGTTACGATGTAGCTCGAGAACGCGGTGGGATTACTGTAAATGGCCGAGGCCGGAACGGTACTGATGGTGTTCTTGACCAGGATTCTGTAGTAGTCGAGCGTAATACCCAGATCCTGAATCGGCGAGATGATGACACCGAGATCGAAGTTTTGCGATGTTTCGGGCGTCAGATTTCTGTTTCCGCCGTAGAGCCCGATACCCTGCGATTGGCAGGCGGTTTCAGTCCACTCCGCATTGTATTTACCCGGGGCGCAGAACGGATTCGCTTGTCCCATGGTGCCGCTGCTCGAGGCGGCCAGAGAAGGCGACTGGTACAGGTCGAAGAGCGTGGGTGCCCGGAAGCCTGTGGAGGCGGTCCCCCTGAAGGTCAGGAAACTGGCGGGCTGATAGCGCACCGATAGCTTCGGGTTGTTGCTCGTGCCGAAATCGCTGTATCGGTCCTGGCGATCCGCGATGTCGAGGTCGAGGCTTTTCGCGATCGGTACGTCCAGCTCGACGAAAGCCGCCTGGACCGTGCGGCTCCCTTCGACCGCGCTGGCGGTAAGTCCGGTTGCCGCCGCCACCAGGTTGTTATAGGGCGTGGTCGCGACCGCGAAGTGCTCGCCGTTCACGGTGAAGCCCAGCGCCACGGTTGCCGGAGTGCCGGAATTGAAGGCGTCGCCCAGCTCGTGGCTGGCCTGGCCGTCGAGGCTCCAGCGTGTGTCCTGGCCGAGCTCGTAAACACCGTCGATATACGATGAGTTGATCAAAGCCTGTCCGGCCGCGGTTTGGGGACCGAATGGGTTGATCAGATCGCTCAACACCCCGCCGGGCGCAAGCATAGCCTCATCGGGAATGCCGCTGTCATTGCGATTGTCGTTGCTGTTCTTGCTGTAGTTTATGTCCGTGCTGTAGTTCCAACCGGCGTTGCTGCCGGAGAACGTCAACAGAACCCTCTGCTCGACATTCATATTGCCCGTGTAGCGGTAGTTGTTGGGGTCGGTCCAGTACGCGGTGACCGGCGTCGCTACGCCAGTCGTGCTGATACCGGTCAGATTCGGCGTCGTGGTGGTGCAGTTCTGCGGGCCCCGGTCGCAGATCAGCTGAGAGGCAGTCGGAAAGTAGGGGCTCGACGGGTCCAGCGCGAAATTATAGAACATGGGACCGGCGTAACCGGTCAATTCGGATTGGGTATAGAAGTACTGCAGCTGCACCTGGTTGTTGGCCGGCAGTGACTTGGTGAAGGACGCCATACCGGACATCTCGTGGGACTCCGGGAGGAGATCCGTCGCCGCGGAGTACCGGTATGAGCAGTCGCCGAAGTACTCGGTCAGCTGCGGATTGCCCGCGCAGGCCGGGTAACCCGATTGCCAGCGGTTCCCGTTGGAGTCCTGTACCAGCCCGGGCCACGATCCCGGGTAGTTCGTGGCGACGATGCCCCCCGCGGGGTCAAAGCCCGCGGCGGAAAACGCCCGCTGCGTCGCCAGCAGCTCCTGTTGCTTGCTGTAACTCGCCGTGATCATGAAGTTATAGCCGTCGCTCGCCAAGTCCCCGTGTCCGAGGGTGAAATCCGCCTCGCCCGAGCCGCCGCCGGCTTCCTGCGGGTGGTCGAAATTGGCCTGGACTTCAGCTCCCTGGTAATTCTTCTTGGTGATGAAGTTGATCACGCCCGCGATCGCGTCCGAGCCGTACAGCGAAGAAGCGCCTTCCCGAAGTACCTGGACGCTGTCGATGGCGGAGAACGGAATGCCGCTCAGGTCGACCGCATTGCCGCTGAAGGCATTGGGGGCCAGCCGTTGCCCATCGAGGAGCACCAGGGTGCGGGCGGTCCCCAGATCGCGGAGACTGGCATAGGTACCGCCGCCGGAAAACGACCCTACCGCTGAGGCCATGTTTATCGCCGGGACGTTGGAGGTCAGCATGTCCAGCGCCTGCTCCACGTTCTCGACGCCCTGGTCCTTGATGGTGTCCGCCTTGAGGATCGTGATGGCCTCGGCGGTCTCCGCCGCTGGCCTCGAAATGAGGGTGCCGGTGACGACGACGGTCTCGAGCTGAATCGGGGCGGCGCTCGAGCTGCTGGTGGCCTGCGGCACCGTGCTCGCCTGCGCAAGCACAATAGGCGTCTTCGTCGCGATCGTCTTTGCGGTGGTGGTCTTGGCAGTGCTTGCCTTCGCGGCACTTACCTGCGGGCCGTTGGGTTGCGCGGTAGTCGCCTGCTGCGCATAAGCGGCCGTTCCTCCCGCACCGAGCAGTGCCAAGGCGCTGGTCGCAAGAGCACGTCTGACGGAATCTCTCACAGTGTGGCTGACGGTCATGGTATGGGCTCCTCTAGCAGCGTCCCGAGCTCGCTGACGCGTCCGATTGTTTTGGTGATTCATATCGCCGTCGCCTCACCTGTCACCGGTTCTGTGTCGGGACGGCCACGAGTGTGCGAGCGTGCGTCGCGTAGACGACACAAGTGGGTCGCAACCCTCACCGTCTATTTCTCGATGTCCGGAATCGTGCTTCGCGACTAAGCGATTCGGACATACCCTACAGCCGCGCATTGGGCCCTTAAAGTGCCAGGCACCGGCCATTTATTGATGCCAGGGTGCTATCTCCACTGCTGTAGCAAACGTCACACATGCGTGTTTGGGTACGTTGCTGTGACGCGTCAGCCGGAGAAAATGCTGCGGGACGGACGAAGCCCGTGCTTGCGCACGCGCTTTGCCGCGAGCCCGTAGGAATGAGACCGGTCTAGCGGAAGCGCGGGGAAAGCATCGGCGCGAGGCGGGGACTGCGCGCGGGTGCGGTGCTGGAGCTTTGGGGCTCCGGGCGGCGGCGGCGCTCGATCGGAGGTTGTGTTTGCTGCGAGATCTCGCTTCTGCTCCGAACTGGCACCTTGTTCTGAATGCTACTGGCCCCTCTTGTCTGCCAGGCTAACACTCGCAGTACTCTGCCCAAGCGCTTGATCGCCGTTCGGATGGCACGGGCGTCCGCCGCGCCAAGCCCGAATACCAGTCCCGGAGGCATGGGCTGCCCGATCGTGAGGCTTGCGAGCGGGACCATGGCGATGTTTCGCGCGACGGATCGCCGCCACGTCTCCGCTTCGCTCATGTCCGCAGCGAGCCAGCCGAGGACCTGCGAGCCGAACTGCGAATCGGAGAATTGCACCAGGCCGCCCAGCTCGGCTTTGCCGGCCGCGATCAGCGCTTCGCGCCGCTCGGTGTAGAGCTCGCACAATCGCCGCAGGTGCCGATCGAAATGTCCCAGCGTGATGAAGTCCGCCAGCGTGGCTTGGTCCAGCGTCGGCTGGTACCGTTGGGTGATGGAGAGCGCGGCGGCCGCAGGCTCGATGAAAGCGGGCGGAAGAATCAGGAAGCCGAGACGCAGCGAGGAAAACAGCATCCTGTTCAAGCTGTTGGAGTAAATCACGCCACCCGTACCGTCCAGACTGCGGAGAGCCTGCGGCTGGCGGCAGTCACATCGCAGCAGGCCGTCATAATCATCTTCAAATATCCAGGCTGCCGCCTCGTTTGCCCAATCCAGGAGCTGCAGGCGGCGCCGGTGCGACATCGGCACGCCGAGCGGGAATTGACAGCCGGGTGTTACGTACGCGAGGCGCGCGAGCGGGCACCGTAGTCGGCCGGCGACGCAGTCGAGCCCTTGGGTATCGACCGGTATTCCAATCACTTCCGCGCCGTGCGAGCGCAGCAGCGACGTAACGGGCGCATAGCCCGGGTCTTCCATCCAGACCTGGTCGCCCGGGTCGAGCAGGAGTCTAGCGACCAGGTCGAGCGAATGCTGGGTGCCGGAGGTGATGACCACCTGGTCCGCGTCGCATCGCACTCCTCGCGTTCGGCCGACATGGGCGGCGAGCGCGGCCCGCAGCGGCCGAAAGCCCAACGGGTCACCGTGAGCAAGCAATTCCAGACTCGGCCGGCGCCGGAGGTGCTGCGCCGCCAGTTGGTTCCAGGTCTCGATCGGAAAATGCTCGAGCGCCGCACGATCGAGCCTGAAGGTTTCGACGGCGCGGTTGCTGGAAAGCCTGGGGAAGCGCTGCGCCGCAAGCAGCCGTCCGCGTGCGGAAAGGATTCGCCGTGGCCCGCCAGCAGGCCCTGGTGTCCGCGGACCAGTGCTCTCTGGAGTCGCTTCTGGCAGTGTCGCCCCGACGTACGTGCCGCTGCCGGCTCTCGCGTCAAGATATCCCAGCTTGACGAGCCTATCGTAGACCTCGGTGACCGTACCGATCGAGACGTGGCATTGACGCGCGAGCACTTTTCTCGCGGGGAGCTTCAATCCGGGCTCGAGCCGGCTGTCGAGAATGGCTGCGCGAATCTCCTGGTACAGCCAGGAATGCAGCGTCGTGCCTGCGGTGCGAGGACGCAAAACGAACGGGGCGGTTCTCCCTTGCTTCGGCATCTTGCTCTCATCGAGCCGCGACGATCCAACGACGATGGATCATCGGACGAGCATGGGAGCACTGTAAAGAACCACTTCCCGTGTAGCCCGGTGGTACCAGATCAGGACACGTCAACATCGCCGCCGGCTTGAGGATCGAGGCTGATGTCGAGCAGAAACCGCAGGGAGTGTTGGCCGCAAGGCCGAGGAGCCAGCCAGCCCTCAACGCTCTTTGTGCTCCGGCGCTTCCTTTTGCGGCGGGCTCGCAGTGCGTACCGGCGCGCCCATCGCTTTGGCATCGGCGAGGAGCGCCTGACAGTCGGCGCTTTTGTTGAGTCCGGGGTCGACGAAAGCCGCGATCGCGGCGAGCGGGGTACCGATGGCTCCTAGCACCACGGCGGCGGCTCCCTGGGCGGCGAGCTTGCTGGTCTTAACTCCTATCGCCGGATGGCTGAGCGTGCCCCTGATCTCGATCGGAGTATGCAGTACACCGAGCCGGAACTTCTTGGGTGAGCCGGTGAGCTGCACGGCAAGCGTCTCATTCCGCAGGTCGATGTCGCCGTTGCCAGTGATGAGGACGACCTGAGTGTCGAACACAACCTGTTTGACTTTCGCAATGCCATGGTTCGCGTCGAAGTCCGCAATGCCACAGCGAATAGCTGTTTGCTGCTGATTCTTCTTCAGCAGCAGTCCCAGGCCACGCGCCGCGTCGATGCCGGCGAACTCGGCGAAGGCCTGCTCGATCTGGCCATGCGGGACTACCATCGACAGCGTTCCGTCGGCGGTCGAGGCAAAGTCATGCACCGAATCGCCCGTACCGCTCAGGCGCATCCGACCGACGAGCGTGCCTTCGAATGGCGGTTTGACGGTTCCCTTGGTATGAAACTGAGCGAGTTGCACATGGGTGAGGCGCACGTCGAGCTGCTCGGTGGGTACCTGCCCGTGAACGTCGATCACGGCGGTCCCGGCGAGTGTGCCCTGCGGAAGGGTGAAGGCGAAGGGCTCGATGCTCAACACATCGTTCTGCAACCGCAGATGCAGATCCACCTTTTGCAGCGGCAAGTTCTGGGCCTTGATCTCGTCGGCGTGGTAGTGGAGCGTCGCGTCCACAGCGCGCAGACGGTCGACCTGCAGTTTTGCGGTCGGCAGCAAAAACCGACTCGACGCGCTCGCGGCGGTGCTGCCGGTTAATCCATTCGCCAATCCTTCGGCAAGCTCGCGTTTCGCTTTCGCCTGCGTGGGGTGGCCGCTGCCGTGCTGCTCTTGCGCTTCTTCGGTCGCGCTGGGCGCGTTGCCGCCGAAGGTGGGGCCGAGATCGGCGAGATTGAGCACATGCGAGGTCAGCTCGGCGTTGAGAGCGGGGCGTGGCGAGTCGAGTTCCACTGTGACCTCGCCGTGGATGTCGCTGCCCCCGAGCCGGCCTTGCACGCCGGTGAGCTCGAACTTCATGCCCGAGCCGCGCAGGTGCCCCGAAATCGAGTACGGCGGCGTGTTTGGCAGCGCCAGTCCTGTCAGGTAGTAGCCGTCGGCGAGATCGTTGCCGGACAGCGAGACTGCCATCTCGAGGTGTCCGAGATCGAAGGGATGGGGCACCACGCCACGGGCGTTGAAGCGAATGTCGGCGGCGATCATCCGCACATCGAAGGGGTAGGGTTTGTGGGTCTCCGCCCAGACGAGGGGGCCGCCACTCACACGCAACGTGAAGGGCTTGGCGTTGAGCTCGCCCTTGCCGAGGAGTTTGAACCCTGTGCCGGTGTCGGCCGCGACCCTGCTCGCCTGCTGCTCAGCGCCGCCGGGACTGGCGCCGTGGCTCATCGCCTTGGCCTTTACAGCCTTGGCCGTGCGCGATGGTAAACCGGCGCCGACGCCGCTTGCCTCGCCGGCATCGACCGTGCCGTCGAAGGTTATTTTGCGCGTCTCGTCGCGGGCGCTGAGCCTGCCTGATTGGATCACCAACACGTGCACCAGCGGCAGGTGCAGCGGCTGGCTTGCCTCCTGCTTCGCCTTTGCGCTCGCCGGATGAGCGCTGAACACCCAGTTTGCGCGCCCATCGGCCGCACGGTAGAGGCGCACATCCGGTCGAATCAGCGCGACTCGCGGCAACACGACCTCACCGCGCAACAGCGGCCAGAAGCGCAGCTCCAGATCCATGCGTTGGATCGAGATCATCTGCCCGCCGCCGGCCCATTTAGGATTGCCGATCCTGAACCCGCTCACCTGCACATGAGGGTGCCAGAACAATGACCCGTGCAGCGCCGCGATGCTGACCGGGCGATCGAGGTCGGCGGAGAGCGCGCGCGATATCGGACCGCGCAGCTTGTTCCAGGGGAAGAATGCGACGACCAGCACCAGCGCGATGATGAGGACGCCGATGCCGATTCCGATGCCTTTGACTGTGCGCGAGACGGCTTTGCTCTGGGCCATATACCAGAGCTAAATGCCACCAAGGGCAGAACCGTTCCCGTTCGCGATCTATCAACAGCTTGGCGGCGGTCTCAAATCGCCGGTGATAAATGTCTGGAAGTCATGGCGCCGTTGGGCGGAAGGCCAGTTCCAGGGCATGTATCCGGACGTCTGGCGGCCAATCCGCGATGCACTGCTCCAGCTTCGGGCGATCGTCGGCGAAGAGGGCACGAGTCGCTTCCTCATAGCCAGGCAGATCGCCCGCGATCACGAGCATGAAGTGGTAGGCGGTCTCTTGAGCCGCGCGTCGTTGCTGTTGCGGGATACCGCTTCTTCTCGCATCGTCCACCAGCCGCCTAAGTAATGCGGATGCCCCGCCGGGCTGGTTGGACAGCCATTCCCACTGTCTTGGCAGCAGCGTTACTTCGCGCGCGACGACGCCCAGCTTGGGGCGCCCGCGCCCTCTGTGCTCCGAAGTCGCTGCCTTCGAGGACTCGGTGGCTTTGTCCCGACGTGACGCTTCGCCTCCAATAGATTCCCTGGGGGATCGGGTTAGTCTGTCGATGACGTCGGCCTTTGTGCCGCGCAAATCCAGATCGATCACGCGGCCGGTCGCATCGTCAAACACGAGAAACTGACTCGTCGAGCCATTTTCGACGGCTGTTTTGACCGCGAGAGCGACTTCGACCAGTAATCCGGACAGCAGCCGGTGATGGCCTTCAAACGCGGTGGCGGGCTTTGAGATTAGTTCCGGCATGCCGTCAGGCTCCGATGTCCTAAGGCACTTTATACCCGGGTATAAAATATCAGTCAATAAAACCCGGATTGAATTATGGTGCCGGGAATAGGATTCGAACCTACGACCCGCGCATTACGAATGCGCTGCTCTACCAACTGAGCTATCCCGGCGCCGGGGCGGCGAATTCTATAGGGTGACATCCCCTGCCGTCATCCCGCCCGGACCGGTTTCGCACCCTGAGGTGCTATGAGGCCTTCTTACGCAGGCGGATGACCAGATCGATTCCCGCCACCTCCGTCCCGGGCGGGGCGGGGGGTAGGCGGCTGAATTCGACCTCGGGGACGGGGACGTCGATCAGGGCGCCGCTCGAGGTGTCGTGGAAGTGATAGTGGGCGTCCACGTTCGAGTCGAACCAGGCGCGGGTACCATCGACCGAGAGCAGGCGGATGAGGCCGTGGGAGGCGAAGAGATTCAGGGTGTTGTACACCGTCGCCTTCGAGACCCGGGCGCCGGAAGAGCGCAGATTGGCCAGTATCTGCTCCGCCGAGAGGTGCTGCGGGGCGCAGAGGAGCAGGGAGGCGATGCGCACCCGCTGGGCGGTCGCCCGGATGCCGCAATCGGTCAGGCGTTGCTGGCAGCTTGCCGCCGCCGAATCAGAAGCCGGGGCTCCGTTCGCGTGCATAAACATCATTATAGCGGCAATGTCCCGCTAATCGCCTCAAATGGGCCGGGGCCTCAGGCAACCGCCGCCTTGAGGACCCGCTGCGGTTGCGCCACCCCATAGCCCTGAGCGAAGTCGACGCCCAAGCTGGTCAGCATCTGGATGATCTCGGCGTTCTCGGCGAACTCCGCGATGGTCTGCTTGCCGGTGAGGTGGCCAATCTCGTTGATGGAGCGGACCATCTCGCGGTCGATCGGGTCGCGCAGGATCTCGCGCACGAAGCTGCCGTCGATCTTGAGGAAGTCGACGGGGAAGTGCTTGAGGTAGCCGAATGAGGAGAGGCCGGTGCCGAAATCATCGAGGGCGAACTTGCAGCCGAGTTCCTTCAAGGATGCGATGAAGCGGTTCGCCTGGGAGAAGCTCGCCACCGCCGCGGTCTCGGTGATCTCGAAGCAGATCTTGCTGCCGTCGAGGCCGCTCCTGTGGAACTGGTCGATGACGAAGGGGAGGAATTTGTCGTCGCCGAGGCTCTGGCCGGAGAGGTTGATCGAGCAGAGCGCGAGCTTCTCGCGCTCGTCGGCCTCGGACACGAGCCAGCGAAAAGCGTTCTCGATCACCCAGCGGTCGATGGCCGGTGTGATGCCGTAGCGCTCCGCCGCGGCGATGAAGTCATTCGGGGAAACGATACGGCCGTTCTCGTCCTTCAGGCGAAGCAGCAGCTCGTAGTGCGCGCCCAGATCGACCCGCTGCAACGGCTGGATGGCCATGCGATGGATCTCGAAACGCCCCTCCTCCAGAGCGGCGTTGATGCGCGCGGCCCACTGCATCTCGCGGCGACGCCGCATCAGCTCCATGTCATTCTCGGCGAAGCTGTGCACCCGGTTGCGGCCGCCTTCCTTCGCCGCCCCGCAGGCGCTGTCGGCGGCGGACAGGATCGAAGCAACATCCTCGTTGTCGGCCGTGATCGGGACGACACCCACGCTGGCGCCCAACCGGAACACCCGGTCCTCCCAGGTGAAGCGGAAGTTGCGGACACTCTCGCGCAGCGTCTCGGCCGTGCGCATCGCCTCATCGAGCGAGCAGGCTTCGAGGAGGATTCCGAACTCGTCACCGCCCAGGCGTGACAGCGTGTCGCGCCAGCGGACCTTGGACTTCAGCAGCGCGCCGACCTGGCCGAGGAGCGCATCGCCCGCGCTGTGCCCGCAGGTGTCGTTGACGATCTTGAACTGGTCGATGTCGAGGTAACAGAGCGCGTAGGACGACTCGCGTGCCTTGGCGCTCTTCAGCGCCCGCTCGAGCCGGCTCTCGAACTCGCGGCGGTTGACCAGCCCGGTGAGGAGGTCGTGGCTGGCGTGATAGGAGAGGCGGCGGTTGAGCTCGCGTGCCTCGGTGACATCGTGGAAAACCAACACGCCGCCGGACACCCGGCCCGCGCCGTCGCGGATGGGTGCGGCGGTGCTTTCGACGTAGAGCTCGTTGCCGTCGCGGCGGATGAGGAGCATTGGCCGCACCGACTTGATCGGCCGGATGCGGCGGATGGAGACGGTGAGGGGGTTCTCGAGCGGCTCGCAGGTCTCCTCGTGGAAGGCACGGAAGATCTCCTCGACCGGCCGGCCCATGGCATCCTCCAACCGCCAGCCCGTCAGCGACTCCGCCACCGGATTGATGTAGTCGATGACGGAGTTCGCATCCGTGGTGACGACGCCGTCGCCGATCGATTGCAGAGTGATCTGCGCGCTTTCCTTCTCACGGAAGAGCGCCTCCTCGTAGAGCTTGCGCTCCGTGATGTCGAGCTCCACACCGACGAGGCGCAGCAGCCGGCCGTGCTTGTCCACGCGCGCCGTGGCGCGGCTGATGACCCAGCGCCATTCGCCGTTGCGATGGCGCATGCGGTGGGTGCTCTCGAAGATGGGCGTCTTGCCGTCGACATGATCCCGGATGGCCGACTGCACCCGCGCGAGATCATCGGGATGGACCAGGCTGCTCCAATCAGGCGAGCCGCGCATGTCCTCATCCCCGTAGCCGAGCATGGCTTTCCAGCGGGGAGAGAAGTAGACCTCGTTACTCTCGACGTCGAAGTCCCAGAGACCGTCGTTGGCCGCCGCCTGCGAGAGTTTGGTGCGCTCCTCCAGTTTGGCGAGCCGCGCCTCGACGCGGACGCGCTCCAGTCCGGTGGCGAGGCTCGTGCCGATGAGCTTCATCAGGAGCTGCAGATTCACGTCCCACGCGCCTCGCGGCAACGTGTGCGCGAGGGCTAGAAAGCCCGCGGGTTTGCTTTGCACGCGCAGGGCAACCAGCAGTACCGAGCCCATCTGCAGGTCGGAAAAACGTTGCGCCTCGGCGGTCTGCTCCCGTCGCGGCGCGGCGGTATCGCGCAGCTCCGAGAGACGCAGGTGATCCATACGCCCCTTGAGCCAGGGGAAGGCGTCGAGGTTCGTGCCCTGAACCGCCTCGGGGCGGCATTGCGCAAACGCGCCTCGCGCTACCTGCACCTCCTCGATGACCGGCTCATCCGGGCGCAGGACCAGCAGGAAGGCGCAGTCGGTGGCAGTCGCCTCCCGCAGGAGCTCGAGATTGCGGTGCAGGCACTCGGCGACGCCTTCCTTGCGCATGTTCTGGAAATCTACGGCGATTTTGGTGCAGGCGACATCGACGCCAATGGCTGCCCGCGGCACTTTGTCGCCGTTCCAGGCGTCCGCCGAAAGAATGTCCGAAGCGGTGAAATCCGCAGGCTTGTCCGGCGGCAGACTCGACATGGGAACGGTGACCTCTCCCCGACCGTTAGTTGCAGCCTACCCCACGGCTGCTTGCCCGCGGGTTGCCGGTCGCCAGCTTGTGGACCGTGCCCGGCTGCGGTGTTCTAACGAGTTACGCGCGATTCTCGCACACTTGCTCAGGAACACAAGCTAACGCGCTGTTCGTCCAGGGGTTCGCGACTTAACAGAATCTGGAACTAAAACCCGGGGATGTGACGCCGTTCTAAGTCAAAGCCGCCCGCGCCTCCTCGAACAGGCGCCGCAGCTCCAATTCCATCTCTCCCTGCAGGCGCGCGAGTGTCGCGGGATCGATGGCTCGCGGGACGTAACGGGGCGGTCCGATGGCGATGGCGATACGCGCGAAGGGTAGCGGTATCACGAAGCGGTCCCATTTGATCCGCCAGGCACGCGAGGCGGCATACGCCATGGGCAGGATCGGGCGCCCCGACATCTGCGCCAGCAGGATGGCGCCGGGCTTGAACTTGAACCGCGGCCCCCTCGGGCCATCGGGTGTGATGACGGGTGAAATATCGTCTTTGACGAGGGCCAGATAATAGTCGCGTAGCGCGCGAGCGCCGGTGTGGCTGGAGGAGCCGCGGATGACGTGAGCGCCCGCTCGCCGGACCATCATGGCGCCGAGCTCCCCGTCGACCGAGGGGCTGATGAGCCAGCCGACCTTGAGGCGCGAGCGCTGCTCGAGGAGGTGCTTCGCGCAGTAGAGCTGGTGCTGGTGCCAGTAGCAGGGGACGAGGGAGGGCGCCTTCGCCAGCGCCGCATCGAGATGCTGCGCGCCTCGTACCGCTACCACGCGCGACAGAAGCCACCAGCCGCGGATGATGCCGAGGGCAAGAGGCACTGCCAGGCGATACAGCCGCCGCCGCGTGGGCGTCATGCTGCGGCCCGAGCGGGTGACCTTGCGATAAAAGGTATTTCGCAGGCCGCCGTCGTCCGGCTCGGGTGTCACGCTTGAACCGCTCCCATGAGGAATGGCTCAATTTAATATAATCCGGGGTTCCCATGAACAGACCCGCACCCATGCAGGCCCAGCCGCCCGAGGCCGCGCTTCAATTCGATATCGGCTCCACGGACGATTCCCTGGAGCGGATGGTCGAGCTCTTTGCCACGCACGGCGACATCTACCGGGTCTACGTACCGGCCCGGCAGTCCCATATCTACGTCATCCACCATCCGGACGACGTCAAGCGGGTGCTGGTCTCGAACCACCGCAACTATACGAAGGGGCTTGGCCTCGATCGGGTGAAGATCCTGCTCGGCAAGGGCCTCATGACCAGCGAAGGGGAGCTCTGGACCCGCCAGCGCTACATGATGCAGCCCTACTTCCACCGGCGCGTCATCAGCCAGTTCGCCGAGGTCATCGACACGGCGAACTCGCAGCTGCTGACCCGCTGGGAGGCGCTCGCACGCGCGGGAGAGCCGGTGAACCTCACCGATGAGATGAGCGCCCTCACCCTGGAAGTCGTGCTGCGCTCCATATTCGGCCACGACCTCGAGCGCATGGCGCAGGAGCTCGGCGGCAATCCGTTCGATGTGATCACCAAGGAGCAGAGCCGGGACCTGCAGTTTGCGTTCAAGTTCCGCTCCCTCAGCAAGCTGGTCGCCGGGCTCATCGAGCGGCGTCGCCGGGAGAAACAGGAGCATCTCGACTACATCGCGATGCTCATGAGCGCGCGCGACAAGGACAGCGGCCAGCCGATGGCCGAGCGTCAGCTCATCGACGAGATCCTGACGCTCGTGGTCGCCGGCCACGAGACGACCGCGAGCGGGCTCAACTGGACCTGGTACCTGCTGTCCCAACATCCCGATGCCGAGGCCAAGTTGCACGCGGAGCTCGATGCCGTGGCGGATGAGGCCGCGCCGAGCCTGCAGCAGATGGAGCAGCTGGCTTACACCCAACAGGTCATCAACGAAGCGCTGCGCCTCTATCCGCCGGGGTGGCTCCTGTCGCGACGCACGCTACAGCCCGATGTGCTTTCGGGATATGAGATACCGGCGGGCGCCAATGTGCTGCTGCCCCTTTATCTGCTGCATCGCCACCCGCGGTACTGGCACGATCCCGATACGTTCCGTCCGGAGCGCTTCGCGCCCGATCACGAGGCCGAGCGCCCCCGCTTTGCTTACATGCCGTTCGCGGCCGGACCGCGCCATTGCATCGGCGAGACCTTCGCGCTCTACGAGATGCTGATGCACCTGCACCGCGTGGCACGGCATTTTCGGCTCATCCACGTGCCCGACAAGCCGATCGAGCTCGAAGCGCAGATCAATCTTCGCACCCGTCATCCCCTGCACATGAGGCTGGAACGCCGCTGATGCCGAACCCGACGAACGCCACGACCTTGACCGAGCTCATCGCGGCCAACCGCAACTATCCCGGCAAGATCACTCACCTCGAGGGCGAGCAAGATGCTCGCGATGTCAGCTATGAGGAACTGTACGCTCGCGCGCTCGGCATCCTCTATCACCTGCAGCGTCTCGGCGCCCGCCGCGGCGACAAGCTGATCCTCTTCCTCGGGAACAACGAGCAGTTCATCGACGCATTCTGGGCCGCATTGCTCGGCGGCATCATCCCGGTGCCGGTAGCGCTCGGCATTAGCGATGAGCACCGGCATAAGCTGTTGCGCATCGCCCGCAAGCTCGGCAAGCCCTTCATCTACACCGAGCGGCGCTCGCTCGAGCGGATCGGCGCATTCGCCGCGCAGGTCAATGAATCAGACACCGCCGCGGGCCTGCGCGCGCGCGCCTTCCTGGTCGATGACCTGAGCGACATCTCGCGCGCCGGCCAGGTATATCAATCGCGGCCGGAGGATGTGGCATTCATCCAATTCTCCTCCGGCTCGACCAGCGAGCCGAAAGGTGTGGTGCTGACCCACGGCAACGTGATCGCCAACGCGCGCGGCGTGCTCGAGGCGGCCAACCTCGTCGCGGGAGACATCAGTCTCTCCTGGATGCCGCTGACCCATGACATGGGGCTGATCGGCTTTCATCTGATCATGTTCTACAGCAGGGTGCACGCCCACCTCATGCCGACGGAGCTCTTCATCCGGCGGCCGCTCCTATGGCTGACATTCGCGAGCCGCATCCGCGCGACCATCCTCTGCTCGCCGAACTTCGGCTACAAGCATTACCTCAAGGTGCTCGGCGAGCGGCCGGTGGAAGACCTGGACCTCGCCGGCGTCAAGCTCATCTTCAACGGCGCCGAGCCGATCTCCGTGGAGCTCTGCGAGGACTTCCTGACACGGCTGGCGCCCGCCCGGCTGCCTCGCAACAGCATGTACCCGGTGTATGGGCTCGCGGAAGCCGCTCTCGCCGTGAGCTTCCCGCCTCCCGGTGCGCCGATGCGGACGATTACGCTCAATCGCCACGCTCTCGGGGTGGGCAACCCGGTGGAGCTCATCGACAAGGGCTCGCGTGATGCGGTGCAGCTCGTGTCGGAAGGCCACGCGATCCCGTATTGCAGCGTGCGTATCACCGATGACGAAGACCGCGCGCTGCCGGAGGGGAGGATCGGACATCTGCAGATGCGCGGCGACAATGTTACGCGCGGATACTACGAGAGCCCCGAGGTCAACGCTGCGGCCTTCACCGCCGACGGCTGGCTGCGCACCGGCGATCTGGCTCTCAGCCACCAGGGGGACCTCTATGTGTCGGGGCGGGCGAAGGAGATCATCTTCGTCAACGGCCAGAACTATTACCCGCATGATCTCGAGGCGATCGCGCAGCGGCTCGAGGGCCTGGAGCTCGGCAAGGTGGCCGCGGCGGGGGTGCGCCCGCCGGGCACGGACATCGAGCAGCTGCTGCTCTTCGTGCTGCACCGCGGCGCGGTGGAGGATTTCCTGCCGCTCGCCACGCAGGCCGCCCGCATCATCAACGAGGAGACGGGCCTCGAGGTCGCGGAGGTGGTGCCGGTCAAGCGCATTCCGAAGACGACGAGCGGCAAGATCCAGCGGCACCTGCTGGCGCAGGGTTATGTCGACGGTGAGTTCGACGCGGAGTTGAAATCGCTGGCGGCGCTGCGCGAAGCACGGCGCGGCCCGGAGACGGCATCGCGCAATGAGATCGAGGAGAAGCTGCGAACCATCTGCGATGTGGCGCTCGGCGGCAAGCGCGTGGACGTCAACGACAATCTCTTCGAGCTCGGTGCGAGCTCGCTGAAGCTGATCGAGATCCACGAGCGGATCGACCGGGAGTACCCGGGGCAGGTGGACCTGACGGAGTTGTTCGACTTTCCCACCATCGCCGAGCTCGCCCGGCACCTGGAAGGCAAGCTACTGCTTCCCGGTTGAGACCCACTGCCGCCATTGCCGCACGTCGTGCAGCTTCCGCAGCGGCGGGGCGTCGGATACCGTTGTAGTTAGGAGGACACGCTACGTGCGCGCCGGATGGACGTCCACTAACTCAGCGGCCGCAAGAAAATCCAATCGCATCGACAGGTCGACCGCGCGCACGTTCTTCGTCAAGCCGCCGGATGACACGAAGTCGACTCCGGTCGCGGCGATGGCGTGCACGGTCTCGAGACTCACGCTGCCGGAAGCCTCGAGTGCCACCGGGCGGCCGCGTGAGCGGTTGAGGGATACCGCGGCTGCGAGATCCTCGAGGCTGAAGTCATCGAGCAGCACGATGTCGGGCCCGGCGCGCAACGCCTCTTCCAACTCGGCGAGCGACTCGACCTCGACTTCGACCTTGATGCCTGAAGACACGCGGCGGGCGGCCTCGATTGCGGCGGTGATCGAGCCCGCGGCGGCGATGTGGTTCTCCTTGATGAGCACCAGGTCATAGAGACCCATGCGGTGGTTGCTGCCGCCACCGCACCGCACGGCGTACTTCTGCGCGGTGCGCAGGCCCGGGAGGGTCTTGCGGGTGTCGAGCACCGTGCAGCCCGTGCCGGCTACCGCGGCGGCGAAGCGGCTCGCCTGGGTGGCGGTCGCGGACAGAAGCTGCAGGAAGTTGAGGGCGGTACGCTCGCCGGTGAGGATCGGCCGCGCGCGGCCCTCGATCTCGAAGATCACCGTACCCGGGACGATCCGCTCCCCGTCCGCCGCCCGCCAGGTGAGCCGGAGACCCGCATCCAGGCGCCAAAATGTCTCCTCGGCCCAGGGGCGGCCGCAGAGCACCGCGTGCTCACGGGTGACCACCCGGCCCCTGACCCGCTGATCCTCGGGGACGAGTTGTGCCGTGACGTCGCCGGTGCCGATGTCCTCCCGGAGCGCGGCAGCCACCTGATCCGGCAGGTCCGCCGGCGGGGTGAGTTCGGGCGCGGGGGCGGGTGGTGCGGTCCCGATCATCCGTTGAAGGCTAGCACGGCCGGGGTTTGAACATTGCCGTCCTGGCCCCATAATCACGCCGGATGTCCGAAGCACAGGCACCGGCGGAGTGGGACCGTCCCCGCTCACCTTGTACCAAGGTCTGCTCGCTCGATGAGCAGGGGTACTGCGTGGGGTGCCTGCGGACCCCCGACGAGATCGGCCGGTGGACGTCCATGAGCGCCGCCGAGCAATGGCGGGTGGTCGCCGAGCTGAAGCAGCGGCGCGAACTTCTGAAGAGGTAGTCGATGGACGTAGTCGAGAGAATCAAGGCCGAGCTCGGCTCGAGCCCGGTGGTGCTGTTCATGAAGGGTACGCCGGATTTCCCGCAGTGCGGCTTCTCCGCACAGACGGTCGCGGCGCTGCGCGCCGTGGGAGCCGAATTCAAATATGTGAACATCTTCGAGGAGCCGGAGATGCGCGAGGCACTGAAGCGCTACTCCAACTGGCCGACCTATCCGCAGCTCTACGTCAGCGGCGAGCTGGTCGGCGGGTGCGATATCGCCCTGGAGATGTACCAGAGCGGCGAGCTGCAGAAGCTCGTCTCCGGCGCCGGCGCGGTCAAGTAAGGGGCGGAGAGTCGCTCTCGGCTTCGGCCGGCTGCCCGCTGAGCCAGCCCAGCGCACGCGCGCGCACCTCGGCCTCGAGAAAGCTGTCGCGGAAGCGATTGCAGATGAGGCAGAAGAGGTCCGCGGTGCGCTCGGCGTCGTAGATGGCTGAATGCGCGGAGCTCGAATCCCACGCCAGCCCCGCGACCGTCACCGCCTTTGCCAGCACCGTCTGTCCAAGCGCTGCCCCGGCGAGAGTGGCGGTATCGAAGCAGGAAAACGGATGGAACGGGTTGCGTTTTACATCCGCCCGCTTTACCGCGGCATTGAGAAAGCCGAGATCGAACGCCGCGTTGTGCCCAACCAGAATGGCGCGCCGGCAATCGTAGGCACGAACCGCGTGACGGATCTCGCGGAAGGTCCGCTGCAGGGCGTCGCGCTCCGGCAGCGCCGGCCGCAGCGGGTGAAAGGGATCGATGCCGGTCACGGAGAGGGAGGCAGGATCGAGCCTTGCACCTTCGAAGGGTTTGACGTGGAAGGCGTGGGTGACTCCGCGACTCAACACACCGTTGCCGTCCATGTCGATGAGAACCGCGGCAATCTCGAGCAGCGCGTCCGTATCCGCATTGAACCCGCCGGTCTCGATGTCCACTACCACCGGCAGATAGGCGCGGAAGCGCCGCGCCATGAGTGCAGCGCCGGGCGCGGGCGTGATCGCCGCCGCCTCGGGCTCCGCGCCAGCGCCGGGACGCTCGCGCGCGGTCATGGCTCCTCCGACAGGCGCCAGCCGATAGGCTCGCCGGCGCGCAGTGGCACGAGGGTCTCGGCACCGAACGGATAGGAGCGCGGCACCTCCCACGACGACTTCACCAACGTGAGGTGGCCGCTATTGCGCGGCAGGCGGTAAAAGTCCGCGCCATGCTCGGAGGCGAAGGCCTGCAGGCGATCGAGCGCCGCGGCGGACTCGAATGCTTCCGCATAGAGCTCGATCGCGCCATGCGCGGAGAAGATTCCGGCGCAGCCGCAGACGGCTTCTTTCGCGCCGCGCGCGTGCGGCGCGCTGTCGGTGCCAAGGAAGAAGCGTGGATCACCGCTCGCGACGACCCTGACGAGCGCTTCGCGGTCGGCCTCGGATTTCAGCACCGGCAGGCAATAGTGATGTGGGCGGATGCCGCCCGCGAAGAGAGCGTTGCGATTCATCAGCAGGTGTTGCGGAGTGACCGTCGCCGCGATCCCGGCGCGGGCTGCGAGCACGAACTCGACCGCGGCGCGTGTTGTGATGTGCTCGAAGACGATGCGCAGGCGCGGAACGCGCGCCGCGAGCGGCGCCAGCACCTCATCGATGAAGCGCGCTTCACGATCGAACACATCGACGGCGGGATCGGTGACCTCGCCATGCACCTCGAGGACGAGGTCGCGCTCCTCCATGCGTGCGAGCACCGCATCCACGCGGCGGATGTCTGTCACCCCAGCATCGGAATGGGTCGTCGCACCGGCCGGATAGAGCTTGAAGCCCACGATGCAGCCGCTCGCCTTGGCGCGGTCCACTTCCTCCGGGTCCGTCCGGTCGGTGAGGTAGAGCGTCATCAACGGCTCGAATGGCATGCCGTCGGGCAGCGCATCCAGGATTCGCTGACGGTATGCCAACGCCTGCCCGGAAGTCGTCACGGGAGGGCGGAGGTTGGGCATGACGAGCGCGCGTGCGAAGCGGGCCGCCGTGAACGGCAACACGGCGCGCATGAACTCGCCGTCGCGCAGGTGCAGATGCAGGTCGTCCGGCCGGCGAATCGTAAGAGAATTCACTGACCGCCTCCGACAGCCTTCAGGACGTCCTGTTTCAGGATCAAGTCGAGCGCGTACCGCACGCCAAAGCCGGTAATCTCGGTGTTGACATGGCCCAGGCCGCCGCTGCGCGTCGCCGATGACAGGTCGACGTGCGCCCAGGCGATGTCCTCGGGGACGAAGCGGCTGAGAAATCGTGCGGCGAGGATGTGGTCACCCTTGCCTTCCGTAGTGCATTGCAGGATATCCGCGACTTTGCTCTCGAGATCGGAGTCGAAATCGGAATCGAACGGGAACGTCCACACTCGCTCGCCGCTCTCGCGGCCGGCGTCGAGGAGCCTCTGCGCAAGCGCCGGGCGGTTGGTGAAGACGCCGCTCATCCGCTCCGTCAGGGAGTAGACGCAGGCTCCTGTCAGCGTGGCGAAGTCGAGCATCAGGCGCGGTTGCGTGCGGGCGGCGAGCGCCAGGGTGTCCGCCAACACCATGCGGCCTTCGGCATCGGTGTGGATCACCTGAATGGTGACGCCATTGGCGGCGCGCACGACTTCCTGCGGCCGGTAGGCCTGCGGCCCGATGTGATTCTCCGTGATGGCGAGCCAGGCGTCGGCCGCGATCGGCGCGCGCAGTTGCGCCAGGGCGATGAGCGTCGCGAGCGCCACCGCGCTGCCTCCCATGTCCGTGTGCATGTCGAGCATGGAGCGGTGCGGCTTCAGGTTGACACCGCCGGTGTCGAAGAGGATGCCCTTGCCGATGAGCGCGAGGTCCGGCTTCCCGCTGCGGCGCCGTGCCGGACGGTACTTCAGATGTGCGATACCGGCGACCGGACTGTCGTTGCCGGCGGCGACGGCGAGGAAGGCATTGGCTCCGGCGCGCCGCAGCGCCGGCTCACCGAGCCAGGTCATCTGCAGACCATTGCGCCGCGCGAGTTGGGTCACCGCGGTGCGATAGCCGCGCGAGTCGAGAATGTTAGGTGGCAAAGCCGTGAGCCAACGGGCGAGATTGGTGCCTGCCGCGCTGATCGCGGCGTGCCGGGTGTCGAGCTGCGCATCGGGCGGGAGCTGAATCCGCGTGATCTGCTTGTCGCCCGCGGGGGACGTCCGGCAGCTGGGCAGCTCGAACGCGTGCACCAAGGCGCCGGCGAGCAGCGCCTCGAGCGATGTCTGAGCGGCCAGCGAGCCGCCCGCCGCCGCCGGGAAGTCCGCGACAGCGAGGCCGATCGTCTGCGGGCCGCGGGCGCCGGCCTCCTTCAGCATCCGGCCGGCGAGCGCGAGCCGCTCGAAGGTGCTTGCCTTCGGGCCCAGGAAGCCGAGCACGGCGAGCGTCTGGCGGCGGTTGGCGAGTGAAGTGGTGCGTACCGTGCCCGCGCGCGGCTGCTCGCGTGCGAGCAGATCGCGCCAGCGCAGGCTTTCCGGCAGCTTCTCGAGACTTCCCGGGCCGGCGGATTCGGGCATGACCACGAGCAGTGCATCGACCTCGCCGCCGCGAGCGCGCACGATTTCCGGCCCGCCCGCGGGCGGCAGGAGCGTCAGGGCGCGGCGGCCAGGGCTGGCGCTTCGCGCCGGCGCTTGCTTGACCATCGGGGGTGAAACCCGGATCATTGCGCGGCTCATTAGACAGGTGAACTTTTGCTTGCAGGGGAAGCTGCCGGCGCATCCTACTCCATTAGCTCGAATGACCGAACCTCCGAAGCTGGAAGACCTCGACCCCGTTGAAACCCAGGAATGGCTCGAGTCGATCGACTCGGTGCTGAAGACTCATGGTCCGCAGCGCGCCCATTTCCTCCTCGAGCGTCTGATCGATTACACGCGCCGCAGCGGCGCGTATCTGCCATTCAAGGCGAACACCGCTTACGTCAACAGCATTCCGACCGGGCGTGAGCCGGAGTACCCCGGCAACCGCGCGCTCGAGCGGCGAATCGAAGCCTTCATCCGCTGGAACGCCATGGCGATGGTGGTGCAGGCGAACCGCATCTCCTCGGAGTACGGCGGACATCTCTCGAGCTACGCCTCGTCCGCCACTCTCTATGAAGTGGGCTTCAATCACTTCTGGCGGGCGCCGTCGGCGGAGCACCCGGGCGATCTCGTCTTCATTCAGGGGCATTCCTCCCCGGGCGTCTATGCGCGCGCCTATCTCGAAGGGCGTCTGAGCGAAAATCAACTTCGTCATTTCCGCCAGGAAGCCGGCGGCCCCGGGCAGGGCCTCTCGTCGTATCCACATCCGTGGCTGATGCCGGATTTCTGGCAATTCCCCACGGTGTCCATGGGCCTCGGCCCGATGATGGCGATTTTCCAGGCACGCTTCACCCGCTACCTCGAGCACCGCGGACTTGCGAAGCCTTCCGACCGCAAGGTCTGGGCGTTCCTCGGCGACGGCGAGATGGACGAGCCGGAGTCGATGGGCGCGCTCACCATGCCGGTGCGCGAGGGTCTCGACAATCTGATCTTCGTCATCAACTGCAATCTGCAGCGTCTCGATGGGCCGGTGCGCGGTAACGGCAAGATCATCCAGGAGCTCGAGGCCGCGTTCCTCGGCGCCGGCTGGAACGTCATCAAGGTATTGTGGGGCTCGCGTTGGGATCCGCTCCTCGCGCGCGACACGCAGGGACTCCTGCGGCGCGTGATGGAGGAGTGCGTCGATGGCGAGTACCAGAACTTCAAGGCCAAGGGCGGCGCCTACACCCGCGAGCACTTCTTCGGGAAATACCCGGAGCTCAAGGCGATGGTCGCCAACATGTCGGATGAGGAGATCTGGCGTCTCAACCGCGGCGGCCACGATCCGCGCAAGGTGTACGCGGCCTACGCCGCCGCCATGGCTCACAAGGGCCAGCCGACCGTCATTCTCGCGAAGACGGTGAAGGGCTTCGGCCTCGGTAAAGGCGGCGAGGGGCAGATGGTCGCGCACCAGCAGAAGAAGCTGTCGGAGGACGATCTGCGCGCCTTCCGCGACCGCTTCTACATTCCGGTGTCGGACGAGGAGATCGCCAAGCTTCCCTTCCGCCAGCCGGCGGCCGATTCGGAAGAGAGCCGCTATCTGCACGAGCGCCGCAAGTCCTTGGGCGGTTACCTTCCGGCGCGCCGCAAGCAGGCGCCGCCGCCCGCCGTACCGCCACTCGCGGCGTTCTCCGCCGTGCTCGAGGGCACCGGTGAGCGCGAGATCTCGACCACGATGGCGTTCGTTCGCATCCTGACCACGCTCCTCAAGGACAAGCAGATCGGCAAGTACATCGTGCCGATCGTGCCGGATGAGGCGCGCACCTTCGGCATGGAAGGACTCTTCCGTCAGATCGGCATCTACTCCTCCGTCGGACAGCTCTACACGCCGCAGGATGCGGAGACCCTCATGTCCTACCGTGAGGACAAGAAGGGCCAGATGATCGAGGAGGGCATCAACGAGGCCGGCTCGCTCTGCTCGTGGATCGCGGCAGCCACCGCGTACAGCAACCACGGCATGAGCATGGTGCCGTTCTACATCTTCTACTCCATGTTCGGCTTCCAGCGGGTGGGAGATTTCATCTGGGCTGCGGGCGACATCCAGGCGCGCGGCTTTCTCCTTGGCGCGACGGCTGGACGCACGACGCTTGCCGGCGAAGGCCTGCAGCACCAGGACGGGCATAGTCAGTTGATCGCGACGACGGTACCCAACTGCGTGGCGTACGATCCCGCATACGCGTACGAGCTTGCCGTCATCATCCAAGACGGCATGCGGCGCATGTACGTGGAGCAGGAGAACATTTTCTACTACATCACCGTCATGAACGAGAACTACCCGCAGCCGGCGCTGCCCACGGGCAGCGAGGCGGGGATTCTCAAGGGCGCGTACCTGCTGCGCGCCGGCGGTAAGGGGAAGCTGCGCACGACGCTGCTCGGCTCCGGCACGATCCTGCGGGAGTGTCTCGAGGCCGCGAAGATTCTCGAGGCCGACTACGGTGTGCGTGCCGACGTCTTCTCGGTGACGAGCTTCAGCGAGCTGCGCCGCGAGGCGCTCGAGTGCGACCGTTGGAACCTGTTGCACGCCGGTCAGCCGCCGCGCGCGCCCTATGTGGCGCAGTGCCTGAAGGATGCGCAGGGGCCTTTCGTCGCCGCCACCGATTACATGCGCACCGTGCCCGACCAGATCCGCCAGTGGGTGCCGGGCCGTTATGTCAGCCTCGGCACCGACGGCTTCGGCCGCTCCGATTCCCGCGCGGCACTGCGTCGGCATTTCGAAATCGACCGCAACTACATCACCGTCGCCGCCCTGAAGGCCCTCGCCGACGAGGGCAAGCTCGAGGCCGCCACGGTCACCGCAGCCATGACGGCCCTTGGCGTCGATCCGGCGAAGCCGGTTCCCTGGAAGGTTTGAAGGCGCCATCGCGATGAACGCGGCAGTCCGCCTCGTCGAAGTGCGCGTGCCCGACATGGGCAACTTCAAGGATGTCGCCGTGATCGACGTCCTCGTCAAGCCGGGCGAGAGCATCGAGCCGGAGGCGCCGCTCGTCACCCTCGAGACGGAAAAAGCCACCATGGATGTGCCTTCGACCACGGGCGGCGTCATCGAGAAAGTCCATGTTGAGAAAGGCCGTAAGGTCAGTGCGGGCGATCTGATCGCGACCGTGCGCCCCGCGGGCGAGGCTGGGCAAACCGCCGCGCCGGCAGCGGCCAAGGATGCACCGGCCGAGGAGCCTGCGGCTGCGACAGCCACGAAATCCGCGGCCATCGCCACTGCGGCAGCGCCCGCGTCCGCCGGCACCACCGCCAAGACGACTGAGCTTCCCGAGGCGCTGCGCACCGATCTGCCTCCCATCAACGAGCCGGGCTTCTCCCGGGCGCACGCGGGACCGAGCGTGCGCAGGTTCGCACGCGAGCTGGGCGTCGACCTGACTCGCGTCACCGGTCAGGGCTTCAAGGGCCGCATCACGCACGATGACGTCAAAGCCTTCGTCAAGGGCTTCATGACGGCGCCAGGCTCCGCGGCAGGCGCCAAGCCGGGAGGCGGAGCGCTGCCCGTAGTTCCCACTGTCGACTTCGCCGCATTCGGTCCGATCGAGACCCAGCCGCTCTCACGCATCCAGCGGATTTCCGGCCCGCGCCTGCATGCGAGCTGGGTCAACATCCCGCACGTCACGCAGTTCGACGAGGCGGACATCACCGAGCTCGAGGCCCTGCGCGGTAAGCTGAAGGACGCGGCGGCGGAACGCGCCATCAAGCTGACGTCGCTCGCCTTCATCGTGCGTGCGTGTGTGAAGGCACTACAGGCTTTCCCGCAAATCAACGCATCGCTCGACCCTGCGGGCGCCAACCTCATCCTGAAGAGGTACGTCAATGTCGGGTTCGCCGCCGATACCCCGAATGGACTGATGGTGCCGGTGGTGCACGAGGCGGACCGCAAGGATGTCTACGAGGTCGCCCGCAAGCTTGGCGAGCTCTCCGCGGCGGCGCGTGCCGGCAAGCTGAGCGCTGCCCAGATGCAGGGCGGCTGCTTCACGATCTCGAGCCTCGGCGGCATCGGCGGCACGGCCTTCACGCCTATCATCAACGCCCCGGAAGTTGCGATCCTGGGTGTGTCGCGCTCCACCATGAAGCCGATCTATCAGGACGGGACGTTCGTGCCGCGGCTGATGTTGCCGCTGTCGCTTTCCTATGACCACAGGGTCATCGATGGCGCGACCGCGGTCCGCTTCACCACTTTCCTCGCCAAGGCGCTGGCAGAGCCCAATGCTCTGATCGAGGCCGTGCCGTGAGCCGCGTCGATCTCGTCGTTCCGGATCTTGGCAACTTCCACGACGTCTCCGTCGTCGACGTGCTGGTCAAGGCTGGCGACGATATCGCGGTCGACGCACCGCTGGTGACACTGGAAACCGACAAGGCGTCCCTCGACGTGCCTGCCACGGCCGCGGGGCGGATCGCCGAGGTGCTGCTACAGCGCGGCGACAAGGTGTCCAAGGGCTCGGTGATCGCGCGCGTAGAAACCCATTCTCAAGCCGCCCCGCCGCCCGCCCCGCAGGCCACAGAGGCGCAAGCACCGGCGGCAAAGCCGGAGTCGGCAGGTGACACGGTACGGATGCCGATGCCGGACCTGACCAGGCCGCCGCAGGGGCAGGTCGATTTCAACCGCTCGACGCAGCTCCTCGTGCTCGGCTCGGGTCCGGGCGGCTATACCGCCGCGTTCCGCGCCGCGGATCTCGGCATGAAGGTGACACTGGTGGAGCGTTGGCCGACGCTGGGCGGCGTATGCCTCAACGTCGGCTGCATCCCCTCCAAGGCGCTGCTGCACGCAGCGAATGTCATCGAGGACGCCGAGGAGATGGGCGCCCGCGGTATCGCTTTCGGGGCGCCGGAAATCAATCTCGAAAAGCTGCGCGGCTGGAAGGGCTCGGTGGTCAAGAAGCTGACCGGGGGTCTGCGTACGCTGGCGAAGCAGCGCAAGGTCGATGTCATCCAGGGCGTGGGCCGCTTCGTTAGTGCGAATGTGATCGAGGTGATGGGCAATAGCGGCTCGGAGCGCATCCGCTTCGAGCAGTGCATCATCGCGGCCGGCTCCGAGGCGGTCCGGTTGCCGGGCCTGCCCGAGGATCCGCGGATCATGGACTCGACCGACGCCCTCGAGCTGCCCGAGTTTTCGGGCGGTCTGCTGGTGATCGGCGGAGGCATCATCGGGCTGGAACTGGCGTGTGTTTATGACGCGCTCGGCAGCCGTGTGAGCGTTGTGGAGCTGACGACGCAGCTCATGCCGGGCTGCGATCCGGATCTGGTGCGTCCGCTCGAGCGACGCATCCGCTCTCGGTACGAGCAGATCCTCCTTGGCACGCGCGTGGCGCGGGTCGAGCGGCTGACGGAAGGAATTCGGGTGACCTTCGAGGGCGACAAGGCGCCGGCACCGCAGGTCTTCGGCCGTGTGCTCGTGGCTGTTGGTCGCTCGCCGAATGGCAAGCTCATCGGTGCAGAGGCCGCCGGTGTCAACGTGTCGGAGCGCGGCTTCGTCCCGGTCGACAAGCAGCTGCGGACCAACGTACCGCATATCTTCGCGGTCGGTGATATCGCAGGTCCCCCCATGTTGGCGCACAAGGCCATGCACGAGGCGAAAGCCGCCGCGGAGGTTGCGGCCGGACACCGGCGCGCGTTCGACGTGCGTGCGATTCCCTCGGTGGCTTACACGGATCCGGAGGTGGCCTGGGCAGGTCTGACCGAGACCGAGGCCAAGGCGAAAGGAATCGCGGTGGAGAAGGGCACCTTCCCGTGGGCGGCGAGTGGCCGCTCGCTATCTCTCGGTCGCGAGGAAGGGATGACCAAGCTGCTGTTCGATCCGGAAACACGCCGACTGCTCGGCGCCGGGATCGTCGGTACCAACGCGGGTGAGCTCATCAGCGAACTCGTCCTGGCGATCGAGAATGGTTGCGACGCGGCCGATATCGGACTGACTGTGCATCCGCACCCGACTCTCTCGGAGACGGTCGCCGGTGCTGCCGAGGCCGTTGAGGGAACGCTGACCGATCTCTACATTCCCAAGCGGAAGTAGCCGCCATGCCGCGATGGATGGCGGCTCATCCCCATCTGAGCAGCAGGCTGCTCGCCTGGCAAAACGCGTACCGGTATAGACAGGGGCGGACGCTCTTGCTTGCAGCGCTGGTGGTCGTCGGGCTCGGCGTTGTCGCGGCGCTTCCGCCGACGGGCCCAATCCTCGGTTGGCTCGGCCAGAACTGGGCGGCCACTTTCATCATCGCCACGTCTCTCTTCACGTTGTCGACCGCGCGCCGCAGGCAGCGAGCCTCGAGTGCCGCGGCGACTTCCTGGCTCGCAGCTCTTCCGGCCGGGGCCCCTGTGCGAACGCAGGTGATATTGGGCGCAGTCGCGTGGCTGGCGGCCCTCGTTGCGTTCGCCGCGCTCGTCTGGGAGGTCGGCGCGATCCGCTACTCCGACTTTTCGCGACTCTCCCTCGCCGCAACGGCCGGCGCGATGGTCGGTCTGATGGCGGGTTGGCGGCTGCTGGCCACAGGCATCGGGGCGCCGGGCTTTCACTACGCCCTCGTCCGGCGTGTGCGCACGCGCTGGACAAGCTCGCCGTCGCTCGCACCGCTGGCCAACTGGCCGGCCGCGCAGGGTCGGACTTTCAGCCGGCCGAAGAAAACCGCTCCGGTAGTGTTCCTCGCCATGATGGCCATCCCTTCCGGACTGCATGACGCGCCGGGCCAGGTTGCGCTCGCCGTCGCGGGAGTCTGCATGGCGCTGTTCAGCGTGTTCTCGCTGTCCGCAGCAGCCGTGCGGGTCGCCTTCGCTGCGGCTCGCTGGCTTGCGCCCACGACGGTTGGAAAGTGGCGATTCACCGCGGCTCTCACCTGGCGCGTGATGCTCACACAGACGCTGGCTTGGGTCGTGTTGATCCTACTGGCGGCCGTGGCAGATCCTTCTCGGGCATTCGCCATTGGTGTTCCGCTCGCCGCGCTTTATCTTTGCGCGTCGTTGGCCCTGGCCGCCGCGGCCGCTTTCGAGGCGTGCCGCCGGACGGGTCTCGGCGCCTCCGGTCGTGGGGCCTGATCGGTGAACGAGCCGCTGCCTGACGGCACGACGTCCGACCACGCGGAGTCTCAGGCTCTCCTGGTCCGCGGCCTGCACGCCGGCTATGACAAGCTGGTCGTTCTCAGCGGCGTGGACCTGGAAGTCGCGCGGGGGGAATGGTTGGCACTTCTCGGGCCGAATGCGAGCGGCAAGACGACTCTGCTGCACTGCATCGCGGGTAGCCTGGTCCCGTCGGCGGGCAGCATTTCCATCTGCGGACATCCGCTTCGCCGGCAGGCGATGGCCGCGAAGCGCGCGCTCGGATTCGGCTGCGCGCCGGAGGGCCTGCCGGGCCTGTTGACCGGTCGGCAGTGCCTCGAGATCTACGCCGCCGCCAAGGGCCTGGCGGCGATCGGCGCGGACGTGCTCGCGCTGGCGGAGGAGTTTGCCTTCTCTCCCATGCTCGATCGCTTCGTCGGCTCGTATTCGCTCGGGACGAAGCAGAAGCTCGCGGTTCTGCTGGCGCTGCTCGGTGAGCCGGCGCTGGTGGTGCTGGATGAGGCGTTCAACGGGCTGGATCCGGCGAGCGCTCTGGTGCTGAAGCGGCATTTGCGGTCACGTGTTTCCGCGCAGCGCTGTGGCGTGCTGCTTGCAACTCACGCATTGGACGTTGTCGAACGGTACTCCGACCGGGCGGCATTGCTCCTCAACGGACGGATTGCGCGCCAGTGGACCCGTCAGGAGTTGGCGGCGCTCAGGGCCGCGCCCGGCGAAGGCCTCGAGTTGGCGCTGGCGGCGGCCTGCGCGGGCTCATAGGGTGACTACGCCGGCTCCCTGTCGAGCGAATCCAGACGCGAAACGCAGACATTGGCGTCTCGAAGCAGTTCGTTCGCAGGACCACGCACGTATGGGGGGAGGGCGAGGGCAAACCCGACGCATGCCTCGTCTTTACGAGCGCACACCGATCTCTCATAGCGCTCGCAGCCGCTCGAGATAACGTTGCTCGTCGGGCGCCGTGCCGGAGCGTTGGGACTCCCAGAGCGTTTCGCCTAGCGCCTCCAGCATGGAGTGCTCGGCGGCGTGGACATCGCCGAGGCGCTCGGCGAGCGATTGGTGGACCTGCGCGATGCCGGGGGGGCGATTGGTAGCGACCTGCTCGCGGATGGCGAGGTGCAGGCCCATGTGGAGGAAGGGGTTCTCGCGGCCGCCTTCAGGGGTGTAGTCGGCGGCCAGGGCCTGCGGGCCGGCCTCGAGCAGGGGGATGTATTCCAGATGCTCGGCTATGACTGCGGCGAGCTGGGCTTGCAGCGGCTCCAGAGGCTGGCGCGCGGTGTATTTGCGCCAGGCGTCCAGGTACATCTGGCGCAGTTGCTCGCGGTTTTGGTCGGAGAAGACTGGCACGACGGTTAATCGGTTGCAGCCTTGTCAGGTTTTCGCGTCCGGCGCGCCTCTGTGGCGGGTTTCGACGGCGTTTTGTCGGTGTATTCGCACAGGTCGTTGATGATGCACTGGGGGCACGCGGGCTTGCGGGCGGTACAGACGTAGCGGCCGTGAAGGATCAGCCAGTGGTGGGCGTTGCGTTTGAATTCCTCGGGGGTGCTTTCGTTGAGAGCATCTTCGACGGCGCGAGGGGTTTTGCCGGGGGCTAGGCCGGTGCGGTTGGCGACGCGGAAGATGTGGGTGTCCACGGCGATTTCGACCTCGCCGAAAACGATGTTGAGAACAACATTGGCGGTTTTGCGGCCGACGCCGGGGAGCGCCTCGAGAGACTCGCGGTTGGCGGGGACCTTGCCGGCGTGGAGCTCGACCAGCATGCGGCAGAGGCCGATGAGATTCTTGGACTTGGCATTGTAGAGGCCTACGGTCTTGAGGTAGGGCTTCACCCCTTCCTCGCCCAGGGTCAGGATGGCCTCGGGGGTGTTGGCGACGGGGAATAGCTTATGGGTCGCGGCATTGACGCTCTTGTCGGTCGTGTGCGCCGAGAGCATGACGGCGACCAGCAGCTCGAAGGGGCTCGAGTGCTGGAGCTCTGTTTTCGGCTCGGGGTTGGCTGCCGCCAGGCGGCGGAAGAGCGCACGGCGGGTGGCGGGATGCAAGGTGCTACCTCGGATCTCGCGCAGGCGCGCTCGGAGCCGCCATCTGCTTGCGCGAGGCGAGCAGCGTGTCCCGCTCGCGAGCACGGCGGATGATGCGCTCGTTGTGAGCGAAGAAGCGCCGGCGGTTCGTTGGCGCATCGGGGGCCGGGGGCACATCAGCAAGCGCGGATCGCGGAACCATCGAGATGCAGTCCACGGGGCACGGCGCGATACAGAGCTCGCAGCCGGTGCAGAGCGCCGTGATGATGGTATGCATCCGCTTGCGGGCGCCGATGATCGCGTCGACCGGGCAGGGCGGCAGGCACTTGGCGCAGCCGATGCATGTCGCTTCATCGATCAGCGCGACGAGCGGTGGTGCTTCGATGCCGTTGGCTGGGTTGAGCGGCAGCGGGTCGCGGCGCAACAGCGCGGCGAGAGCGGCGATTGTTGTCGCACCCCCGGGCGGGCATTGGTTGATCTCGGCTTCACCACCGGCGATCGCCTCGGCGTAGGGGCGGCAGCCTTGATAGCCGCAGCGCGTGCATTGGGTCTGCGGCAGTAGCGCGTCGATGTCGTCAGCGCTTGCCATGCGAGGCTCAACTCACCCGCATGCCTGGGGTCGCGCCGCTGTCGGGCGAGAGCAGATAGGGGCCTCCGGACTCGTTGCTCGCGGCGAGCACCATGCCCTCGGACACCCCGAACTTCATCTTTCGCGGGGCGAGGTTCGCCACCATGATGGTCAGACGGCCCGCGAGTGTCGCCGGGTCGTAGGCGGACTTGATCCCGGCGAACACGGTGCGGGTCTCCGTGCCGATATCGAGAGTGAGCTTCAGCAGTTTGTCGGCTCCCGTGACGTGCTCAGCGGAGACGATGCGTGCCACGCGCAGGTCGAGACGCTTGAATTCGTCGATGGAGATCGTCGCGTTTGACGATACCGCCGCCGGCGCCCGCTCCGAGGCTGCTGCCGGCGCAGGGGCAGCGGGGGGAGTATCGGTGTCGAAGAGCGCATCGAGCTGCTTCGGGTCGACTCGGGTCATGAGATGTTGATAGGGGTTGACGCGCGTCGGCGGCTCCAATGCATCCGACCAACGGAATGGCCGGTCGAGACCGAAGAGATCGCGGGCCACCCGCTCGCTCACCGCGGGCAGCACGGGCGCGAGCAGAACGCTGAGGATCTTGAAGCCATATAGCGTGCGCGAGCAGACATCCTGCAGCTCGCCGCGTCTCGCCGGGTCCTTGGCCAGGACCCAGGGCTGGCGGCCGTCGAAGTCCTGATTGATGCGGTCGGCCAGGGCCATGATTTCCCGCATCGCCCGGCCGAGCTCGCGCGCCTCGTAGCTGGCGCGCACCTGCCCGCAGATCTCCGCGGCCTGCTGGCGCGGCGCTTCGGCCCCGTTCCCATACGCCAGCGCGCCGTCGAAGTGCCTGGTGATGAAATTGGCGGCGCGGCTGGCGATGTTGACGTACTTGCCGACCAGGTCGCTGTTGACCCGGGCGACGAAGTCGTCCGGATTGAAGTCCATGTCTTCGACGTTGGCGTTGAGTTTGGCGGCGATGTAGTAGCGCAGCCACTCTGGGTTCATGCCGATGTCGAGGTAGCGCAGCGGGCTGATTCCGGTGCCGCGCGACTTGGACATCTTCTCGCCGGAAACGGTGATGAAGCCGTGCACGTACACGTCGTCGGGGACTTTGTAGGGTGCTCCCGCGAACTTCAGCATCGCCGGCCAGAAGAGGGTGTGGAAGTAGATGATGTCCTTGCCGATGAAGTGGATCTGCCGGGTATCCGGTGCGGACAGAAACTCCTGGAAACTCCGCGGCTCGCCGTTGGCTTTCGCCTTGCCGCTCTCGAAATAGCTCTGCAGGGAGGCGAGATAACCGATCGGCGCATCGAGCCAAACGTAGAAGTACTTACCCGGGACATCCGGAATCGGAATCCCGAAATACGGCGCATCGCGCGAGATGTCCCAGTCGCCGAGCGCCTGATCGCCCTTGCCCGAGAGCCATTCGCGCGCTTTGTTGGCGACCTGGGGCTGCAGTCGGTTCGGCGTGGCGGTCCAGCTGTTCAGGAAATCGACGCAGCGCGGATCGGACAGCCTGAAGAAAAGGTGATCGGAGGTCTTCAGTACGGGCCTGGCCCCCGTCAGCACCGAGTAAGGCTCGATGAGATCCGTGGGCGCATATACCGTGCTGCAGACCTCGCAGGCATCCCCGTACTGGTCCTTGGAATGGCAGTTTGGGCACTCGCCCTTGATGTACCGATCGGCGAGGAACATGCCTTTCACGGGATCGTAAAACTGCTCGACGGGCTTCGCGTAGATGAGGCCCGCGGCTTTCAGGCGCCGGTAGATGTCCTGCGAGAGCGCCACGTTCTCCGGGGAGTCGGTCGAGTACCAGTGATCGAAGCTGAGGTGGAATCCCTGCAGGTACCTGGGTCGGCCCGCCGCGATCCGGGCCACGAGCTCCTGCGGGCTGATCCCCTCGGCTTCCGCCTTGAGCATGATGGGAGCGCCGTGTGCGTCGTCCGCGCCCACGAAATGCACCTGATTGCCCTGCATGCGCTGAAAACGCACCCAGATGTCCGCCTGGATGTACTCCATGATGTGCCCGATGTGAAATGGGCCGTTGGCGTAGGGCAGCGCCGTCGTGACGAAGAATTTCTTGGCCATTTCGCCAGTTTACAGGAGCGTTCGGGCGACGACAGCTCGCCGCGCGGGAGCGGGCTGGAGCCGCGGATTCAAATCCCCGGATTTGAGCCGGACGTGCGGATAGCTCGATCGGCTTTTGAGGCGACGTGAGCCAAATTGGGACCCTCCCCTCAGCCCGCGTCCTTCACCAGCTCGAACCGCGCCTTGTTGATGGCTTTCTTGTAGGCCTCCTTGCCGGTGACCATCCGCTGGTCGAGCAGCTGTTGGATGGCGCTGTCCATGGTGCGCATGCCGAACTGGGCGCCGGACTGCATGGTGTTCTCGAGCTGGTCGAGCTTGCCCTGGCGAATCAGGTTCGCGGCGGCGGGCGTGTTGACCAGGATCTCCAGCGCCGCCACGCGGCCTTGCTTGTCGGCCTTCTGCAGCAGCTGCTGGGAGACGACGCCGCGTAGCGAGGTCGAAAGCATCGTCCGAACGTGCGATTGCTTGTCGGACGGGAAGACGTTGACCATGCGATCCACCGTCGCGGCGGCGCCGTTGGTGTGCAGCGTCCCCATGACGAGAATGCCCATTTCCGCGGCGGTCACCGCGATGCTCATCGTCTCCAGATCGCGCAGCTCGCCCACGAGAATGACGTCGGGGTCCTCGCGCAGGGCTGAGTGCAGCGCGCTGGCGAAACTCGTGGCGTGAACGCCGATCTCGCGCTGGCTGATGAGGCAGCTCTTCCTCTGGTGCACGAACTCGATCGGGTCCTCGATGGTGAGGATATGTCCCTTCACGCGCGTGTTGATGTCGTCGATCATCGCGGCGAGGGTCGTCGACTTGCCGGATCCCGTCTTGCCCGTGACGAGGATCAGCCCGTTGTTGGTGCGGCAGAGTTGGCGCACCGCCTCGGGGAGCTTCAGGTCATCCAAGGTGAGCGCCGTCGACGGGATGGCGCGGAACACGGCGCCCATGCCGTTCAACTGACGCATGACGTTGACGCGAAAGCGCCCGCGCTCCGGGATGGTATACGCGAAGTCGGCGCCGTCCTTCGACTCGAACCGGTCGAGGGCTGTCTTCGGCATGACCTCGTGGAGGGCGTCCTTGACGAAGTCCTGTGCAAGCTTTTCCGGCTTGAGCGCCATGAGATCGCCGTACTGTCGGATCCGCGGCGGGTCGCCCGCAATGAAGTGCAGGTCCGAGCCCCGCTTCTCCAGCACTTCGAGCAGGAAAGAGTCGATCGTGGCCATCCGCGCCGCCTCGCGCCTCAGGCAGCCGAGACCGGCGATGCCGCGGCCAAGTCAACCTTGGGCAGCATGTTGGTGTCAGTGACGTACTTCTGGAACGGACGCTTGTCGGTCGCGTATGAGTAGGCGTCGTCCGGGTCGATCTCGCGGGCGCCGATCGCCGCAAGCAGCGCTTGGTCGAGCAGCTGCATGCCGAGGTCCCGCCCCATCTGCAGCTGGGTCGGGATCTGGTGCGTCTGCTCGAGCTGGATGAGCTTGGCGATGGCCTTGGTCATCATTAGGACCTCACACACGGCCCTGCGGCCCCGCGCGTCCGGTGTCTTTACCAGCACCTGAGTGACGACGGCCAGCAGACTCTGCGAGAGGAAGCTCTTGGTCTGTTCGCGCTCCTCGATGGGCTGCGCATCGATGATGCGATCGATGGTCTTGACGGCACTGGTGGTGTGCAGCGTCCCGAGAACGAGGTGGCCGGTTTCCGCCGCCGTCATCGCCATCGAGATGGTCTCGGAGTCGCGTAGCTCGCCTACGAGGATGACGTCAGGGTCCTCGCGCATGGCCGCGCGTACGCCTTCCGCAAAGCTTGGAATGTGCGTCCCGAGTTCCCGCTGGATCACCTGGCTGTTCTTGCTGGGGTGAACGAACTCGATCGGATCTTCGAGGCTGATGATGTTGAGCCTACGGGTCTCGTTCAGGTGATTGATCATCGCCGCCAGAGTGGTCGACTTGCCGGTGCCGGTCGAGCCGGTGACCAGGATCATCCCCTGATGGTAGTCGCACAGCTTGGTGACGATGGCCGGCAATCCCATCTTGTCGAGTGAGGGCACCTGCGACGGAATGGCGCGGAAGGTAGCGCCGATGCCGGTTTCCTTGCGGAAGACGTTGACGCGGAAGCGGCCGCCTTCCCCCGAGACGTAGGAGAAGTCGAGGTCATGTCCCCCGGCAAAGTGCTCGTTCTGGGTACGGGTCAGGATCTCGGTGATATAGCCCTCGAGCTCCGCGGCACGCAGGTCACGGAACTTGATCGGCAGGAGGTCTCCCTGCATGCGCAGCATCGGGGGTATCCCGACGGCAAGATGCACGTCCGAGCAGCCCTGCTGTGCTCCCAGCTTGAGAAACGCGTCGATACGCGCCAAGGAAGGTCTCCGCGATGGGTCTAGCCCCCTCTTTTGCCCGCTTATGTCGCCAAAATCAATGGGTTGTCGCCAAAAATTTGACGTAACGCACGCCCAGGCATGGGGATGTGACCCGCCGCCGCAGGTGGCGGAGGTCGCGCGCTCTTATCACTGAAATTTCATCAGCGCCGCCCGCAGCTCTTCCATGCTCTGGAAGCGCTTGGTCTTGTCGACCGCCATGGACTTCACGACCAGCTCCGAGAGCCCGGGGGGCAGGGCGGGGTTCAGCTCCTGCGGTGGCCGCGCCTTGCCCTGCACGTGTTGGTACATGACCGACATGTGATCGCCGCGGGAGTAGGGTGGCACGCCCGTGAGCATCTCGTAGAGCATGACCCCGATGGCGTAGATGTCGGCACGCTCGTCCACCTTCTTGCCGAGAATCTGCTCGGGCGCCATGTATTTCGGCGAGCCGATGACGTATCCGGTCTTCGTGAGCTGGGTGTCGCCCTCGCGCTGCGCGGCGGCGACCCCGAAGTCCACGATCTTGAGCAGGCCATCCTGGTTGATGAGCACGTTGGCGGGCTTGAGGTCGCGGTGCACGATGCCGACCTGGTGCGCGACCGTCATGCCGGTGCACATGTCGCAGCCGAACTTCAGTGCCCGCTTGAGCTCGACCGGCTTCTCGGCGACGATCTCGCTCCCCAGGGTGTGCGACGGGAAATACTCCATGGAAATGGCGTAATTGCCCTGGATCAAGAGGAAGTCATAGATACGGATGACGTTCTCGTGCGTGATCTTGCGCGAGTAGCGCAGCTCGTGGACGAAGCGCTTCATGACTTCTTCGTCCGTCGACACGTTGGGGTTGAGGAACTTGAGGATCAGCCGCTCGTCGACGACGGTGTCCTCCATCAGCAGCACGGTGCCGAAGGCGCCGCGGCCGATACGATCGATGTACTTGTAGCGGCCCTCGATGATGTCGCCGGGCTTGAGGGTCTGGATGTCGAGCCGCCCCTCGGCGATGCGCGATTGCGCGGCCGCATCGCGTTCTGCGCGCGTCGCCTCCACTGGCGGGGCGGGCTGGGGTGGGCGAGGCAGGGCGGCCGCCGCCGGAAGCGACGTGCCGCCGGTGACCGCCACGCCGCCCGCCAGCCTGTGGTCGAGCTCGGCCAGCGCTGCCGATGCCACCCGCGCGATGGTCTGATCCGGCGACACCGCCTGTGATTGCAGCTCGGTGCGCAGCTGTTCGGCGCGCCGCTCGTCGACGATCTTCGACAGGGCCTGCATCGCCTCGATGCGCAGCTCCCGTTCCGGCCTGGCCATGAAGGGCAGCAGGGCGTCGACCAGGCGCGCATCGCCGAGCTTCCCCAGGGCGCGAACGACGATCGGAGTCGCCTTGGCCGGAGCGCTCTTCAGCATCTCCGTGAGGCGCGGCACCGCGCGCCGGCTACCGATCTCCGCCAGGGCGTCGACGGCCCGCTCGCTCACCCACCAGTCCGGATCGCGGGTCGCCTGGATGAGCGAGTCGACGGCCCGCTCGTCCTTCGTCTGGTTGAGGATCTCGATGGCGGCGCGCCGGATATCCTCGTCCTTCTCGCGGATCAGCTCGAGCACGGCATCGATCACTCGCGGGCCCCCGATCTTGCCGAGCGCATCGGCCGCGCGGCTGCGCACCCACCAGTCGCTGTCCTTCAGCGACTCGAGCAGGTGCTTCACCGACTTCGCGTTGCCGACCTCGTTCAGTACCTCGACCGCGGCGCGGCGCGCGTTCTCGTTCTCATCCTTCAGGATCTCGATCAGGTAGCGGATGGTGTCGGGATCGTTCGCCTTGATGACGACATCGATGGCCTTGTTCTGCACGTCGATTTCGGGATCCTTGAGCAGCGCGCAGACGCGCTCGATGTCGATCTTGCCGTCCGTCCGCTGCAGCGCCGAGAGCGTCGCGCCGCGGATCAGCTTGTTGGGATCTTTGAGCAGGCCCTGGAGCGCCGTCTGGACCTCCGGCGTGCTGAAGCGGGCCAGAATGTTGATGATGTGAACGCGCGCTATGGGGTCCTTGCCCTGCACCCGGCCGATGAGCTCCGGCACGGCGTTGGCATCGGCGATGTCGCCGATGATCCGAAACAGCGCCGCCTTCTCGTTCGGCTCCTGGGTGTAGGCGGCATTGAGGAGCTCGCGCACGCCGTAGCGCGATTTTTGCGCGGCCATCACCTCGAGCAGCGCGGACTTGGACACCCCAGGAGTCGTCAGCGCCTCGATCAGCAGGTTGGCGGGGTAATTGCGGCTGCTGGTGAGCGCCCAGGCGATGCCGGCGACGACCCTCGGGCTGCCTTCCACCAGGCCGCGCACGAAGAGGGGAAAGGACTTCGGACTCACGAGGCCGGCGAGCACTTCGACGAAGGCCAGGGTCGCGTTCTTGTCGGCGTCCGGCAACGCCGCGAACACGGATTCAATGGCGGCCGGCCCCAGATCCTTCAGACGCTCGACGGCCTTCTGGGTGCCAGGGCTCGCCGGAGCGCTGCTGGACCTGATCTCGGTGATCAGCCGGTCGGCGCGCAAATTGGTGAAGAAGCTCATTCAGCCTTTCCGAAAAGGCACTCCCGCGCGCCTCCCCTCGCGCCAGTCTTCCTCCACGCGGATATATCGTGACATCAGTGCCCTGGCGCAGACCCACCCCGCCCGCCGAGCTGCGCCTAAGGGCGCCCGGTCGGGAACGACTTGAAATTATGCCATACCTGGGACGTCCTACGACGCAGCACCGATCGCTCCCGCAGGCCCTTTGGAGTGTGAGCGCTCGGGGAAAGGCTCTACAATCCGGGGTTAGCCCCAAATTGTAACGATCCCCACCTCACATGGCCGATGACTCTACTCTCAACGCCGTCAGGACCGCCCTCAAGGCGTACGTCGACCCTTACCTGAAGGAGACGCTGGGGGAGGCCGGCGCGCTGCGGGACCTCTCGGCCCAGGGGGGTGAGCAGGGCGGGTATCGGGCGGAAATCGCGCTCGGATATCCGGTGGGTGGGTACGAGGCGGAGCTGACCGCTGCCCTCGCAACGCACCTGGCAGCCGCCGGACTCGATGTGCCGCTCACGGTCGGGCTCGCGGCGGACATCCGCTCGCATGCGGTGCAGCGCAATCTCAAGCCGCTCGGGGAGGTCAAGAACATCGTCGCCGTCGCTTCCGGCAAGGGAGGCGTCGGCAAGTCCACCGTCGCCGCGAATCTGGCGCTGGCCTGGGCCGCTCAGGGGGCGCGCGTCGGGATGCTCGATGCGGACATCTATGGACCCAGTCAGCCACTGATGCTGGGGCTCGAGGGACAGCGGCCGACCGCGCCGGACGGTAAGCATCTGGAGCCTCTCGAGAGCTACGGTGTGGCGGCGATGTCGATCGGCTTTCTGGTGGACGCGGAGCAGCCGATGGTGTGGCGCGGCCCCATGGTCACGCAGGCGCTCACGCAGCTGCTCTCTGAGACACACTGGGGTGCGCTCGACTACCTCGTCGTCGACATGCCCCCAGGCACGGGGGATATTCAGCTCACCCTCGCTCAGCGCGTGCCCGTGTCCGGCGCCGTGATCGTCACGACGCCGCAGGACATAGCGCTTGCGGACGCCCGCAAGGGCCTCAAGATGTTTGAGAAGGTTTCGGTACCGGTTCTCGGCATCGTGGAAAACATGAGCGTGCACGTCTGCTCCAACTGCGGGCACACTGAGCACATCTTTGGCTCGGGCGGCGGCGCGCGGATGGCCGAGCAGTACGGCGTGAAGCTCCTGGGCGAGCTGCCTCTCGACGTCCACATCAGGGAGGAGGCCGACGGAGGGCGGCCGACCGTGGTCGCCGCGCCGGACTCTCCTCGCGCGCGGGCGTATTTCGACATGGCCCGCCGTACGGCAGGAGCGCTCGCGCTGCGCGCACGCGACCGCAGCAGCGTCTTTCCGAAGATCGTCATAGAAGAGAGCTGAGGCTCGGGTGCAGCCGAGCTCTTCAATCGAATCGCCTGCTCGCGCACCCGTCTACACGGGGATTCTGCCGTGCCAGAAAATCAGGGAAATGCTGAGCGCGCGGGAGATCCTGCCAGTCGGCATCCTGAAGGACGGCGAGATCGTTCCCGACCAGATTCAGCCCGCGAGCATAGACCTGCGTCTCGGCGAGTATGCCTATCCGGTCGATGCCAGCTTCCTGCCTGGCAAGGGCATGAAGGTGCTCGAGAAGATGCGGGAGTTGGATTCGAGCTTCGAGCGATTCAAGATCAGCCTGCATGACGGTGCCGTCCTGGAAAAGGGACGCGTCTATGTCATTCCGCTCCTCGAGAGCATCAATCTCAAAAGCGATGTCGCCGCGTTTGCGAATCCCAAGAGCTCGACCGGCCGCCTCGACATCCTGACGCGACTCATTGCGGATCACGCGACGCTGTTCGACCAGGTCGAAGAGGGCTACGAAGGACAGCTCTACATCGAGGTTGCCCCCCGCAGCTTCAGTGTGGTGGTGAGAACTGGCACGCGCCTCAATCAGCTGCGATTCCGCCGCACGCGCGGCGAAAATCCCAAGCCGGTAACTGTCGCCGACTGGAAGTCGCTGCTCACCGAGGGGCGTATCGCCGATTCGACCGCCCTCGGCGAGAGAACCGGCATGTTGCCCTTCACCATCGATCTGAGGGGCGTGGGGGCCGATGAGGCGCTGATCGGATGGCGGGCGAAGAAACATACCCGGCGCATCGACCTGGACCGCCGTGACTACGATCCGCTCGACTTCTGGGAGCCCATTCGTTTTCACAAGGAGTCGTCCCTGATCCTCGATCCGGATGAGTTCTACATCCTGGTGAGCAAGGAGGCGATTGCGGTGCCTCCCGAGTTTGCCGCGGAAATGCTGCCGTATGACACCCGGGCCGGCGAGTTTCGAGTTCACTACGCCGGCTTCTTCGATCCCGGATTCGGCTGGGACCTGCAGACGAGGCGAGCCGGGAGCAGCCGCGGCGTGTTGGAAGTCCGCTCTCACGAGGTGCCGTTTCTGCTGGAGCACGGCCAGACGGTAGGTTGGCTGCGCTATGAGCGTATGGCGGAGCGCCCCGATGTGCTCTATGGCAGCGAGGCGGCCTCCAGCTATCAGGGACAGCAGCTCAAGCTGGCGAAGCAGTTCAAGCCGTTCCCTGCGGTCTGAGCCATTGCGCGGCACGCAACCTGGCTATTTGCGGGCGAAGGCCTGGATCTCGAGCGACACCTGCGTACTGTCCTTCACGTGCTGCTCGGCCCGCGCCGGCATGTAATCGAGCGCGGGCGCCAGCCAGAGATAGGTCGTCTTGTCCGAGCCGGACTGGTGGCTGGTATAGAGGATGGTGCGCAGCTTCCCCAGCGGCGTGTCGAGTGTTGTCTCTTCGTGACGGACGTACTGAAAGCGGTCTATCTCGTCGGTGTTGAGCATCCAGAAAGCGTCCGGTGCGTCCTGCGCCTGTAGCTTCAGCATGATCGCGATCTGTACCGACAGCGGGTCTTGAGTTCCCGGTTGCAGCTTCAGATTGAGCGGTTTCCCCTTGGCTATGCCTGTCACCTGGCCGATCTTCCAGTCGAACTGAGCCATGACGTTATTGCCGGTGCCGCCCGTCTGGAAGGCGAGTGGCTCGACCTCACCGGCGGCGATTCTGAGGCGGCTCGACTGGCGCAGGACGTGCGGAAATGCAAGCTTGAAGAGGCCGTAGGCGCTGTCGGTGGAGGTGTAGAGATACAACTGCGGCGCGATCCGGTGCAGCTCGAGGGTGGAGGTCCCGGCGGCCACGCCGTGCCATGTGATCGTGTAGGTGGCGACGAATGGGGCGGGCTTCGAGGCCGGCGCCGCACATGCTGCTGCGGCCGCCGCCATCAGCGCGGCGGTCAGGCCGGCGCGTTCAGCCCTTGGTACCGTCATCGAGCATCCCCATCAGGGAAAATCCTCCACCACGGGCGCGGCGAGCGGTTTGCCATCGAGCCAGGGCTGGTCCTCCCGCCACGCGAGCCTGCCGTCTGCGAGCCAGCCGATCACGCGCGGATAGATGATGTGCTCCGTCGCCTGAACACGCGCTGAGAGCGCGCCCTCGGTGTCTCCCGCCTGCACGGCGACTCTCGACTGGAGAACGAGCGGTCCGCCGTCGAGCTCCGCGGTGACGAAGTGCACGCTGGCGCCATGCGCCGGCTCGCCGGCCTCGAGCACGCGCCGGTGAGTGTGCAGGCCGCGGTATTTCGGCAGGAGCGAAGGATGAATGTTGAGGATGCGGCCGGCACGAGCCTCGACGAAGTGTTGTGAGAGGATGCGCATGAATCCGGCGAGCACGATCACGTCGGGCTGCGCGGCCGCGAGCGCGGCGTCGAGATCGTGCTCGAATCGCAGGCGCTCCGTGGAGCCGGGCCATGCTACGACCCGAGCCTCGATCCCCAGGGCGCGGGCGGCATCGAGGCCGGCAACACCGGACTGCTCGGAAAGCACGATAGCGACACGTGCGTTGATCCTCTCTTCGGCGCAGGCGCGCGCGATGGCGACCATGTTGGAGCCGCGGCCGGAGATGAGGACGGCAAGCCGCAGCGGGGCTCTGCCGCTCACTCGGCGATGACCACGCCGCGCGAGCCCGAGCGGATCTCACCGATGAGCTGCGCTGATTCACCCTGCGCGGTGAGCAGGGCGAGCGCCTGCGACGCCTGCTTCTGCGGCACGACGGCAACCATGCCGATGCCGCAATTGAAGGTGCGGTACATCTCAACCGGCTCGATGCGCCCGATCTGCTGCAGCCAGTCGAAGATCGGGTCGCGATGCCAGCGGCGCCGCTCGAGTACGGCTTCCAAACCGTCCGGGAGCACACGCGGTATGTTGTCCGTCAGGCCGCCGCCCGTGATATGCGCCAACGCATGCACTTCGAGCTGCCGCGCGAGCGCAAGGAGCGGCTTGACGTAGATGCGGGTCGGCGCGAGCAGCCGGTCGAGGACCGGCCTGCCGTCGAGCTCGGTGTCACTGCCTGCGCCGCTCAGTGCGACGAGCTTGCGAATGAGGGAATAGCCATTGGAATGCGGTCCGGAGGAGGCGAGACCGATCATGGCGTCGCCGGCGCACACCGCGCGGCCGTCGATGATCTTGTCCTTCTCGACCACGCCCACGCAGAAGCCGGCGAGATCGTAGTCCTCACCCTGATAGATACCAGGCATCTCCGCGGTCTCGCCGCCGACGAGAGCGGCACCGGCCTGCGTACAGCCTTCCACGATGCCGCGGATCACGGCTTCGGCCACATCGACCCGAAGCTTGCCCGTGGCGTAGTAATCGAGAAAGAAGAGCGGCTCCGCGCCCTGCACGACGATGTCGTTGGCGCACATGGCGACGAGATCGATGCCGATCGTGTCGTGGCGAGCCGCGTCGATGGCGAGACGCAGCTTAGTACCCACGCCGTCGGTACCGGACACGAGAACTGGATGGCGGTAACCCGGGGGCAGCTCCACCAGCGCACCGAAGCCGCCGATGCCGGCCATCACCTCCGGCCGTCGCGCGCGCGCGACAAGAGGCTTGATGCGCTCGACGAGCTCGTCGCCGGCTTCGGTGTCGACACCGGCGTCACGATAGGTCATGCCACGGCCTTCACTCACCAAAATGTCCTCGTGTACAGGCCGGAGCCTTTGCGTATGGTATTGTACATTTTGCGCGATCCATGGCGCGATCCAAACACTTCCGATGCCCTGCCGCCACACAACTGCGAGGACCCTCGTCCGCGAAACACTGGTGCTTGCGACGTGCGTCGTACTGCCGGCGGTGGCTTGGGCGGCGCGCCCGGTGCCGGTGTTCCAGGTCGATGTGGCGGGCCAATCCGTGCCGGCCGTGCAGGACGCCATGCGCGCGGCGCTGGTGCGCGCGACAGGGCGGCGCGAGTCGGCGAGCGATCCGGTCTTCGCCGGGCTCATCACCAATGCGCCGAAGTATGTGCAGAGCTACGATCGCGGCCCACGAGGCGAGCTGCAGGTTCTCTTCGACGCGCTAGCGGTCGACAAAGCCATCGCTGCGGTCGACCGCAGCGTCTGGGATCCGAACCGCCCCTTTACCCTGGTGGTGCTCTATCCGGCTCCGGGCCAGGAAGACCAGGCCGCCGACGCGGCGGGACTCGAGCAAGCCGCGGAGGAGCGCGGGCTTCCGATCAGCATCGTGCCCCTTCCCGTGGCCGACGAGAACGGCAACCTGCTGCCGCGCGAAGCGCTGCTCGCGATGGCCCATCGCTACGGGGCGGAACAGCTGCTCGTGGGAGCGCCACCCGTGACCGCCCCTGCGCCGCCAGCGGCGACGCCACCGGGCAATGGCGCGCCGCCAGCTACCAGCCCCGCTGCTGCCGTCGGCGCGCCGCCCGCGGCAGCACAACCGGGAGCGCCACAGTCGGCGGCCGCCGCTCCTCCGGCGCCCGCACAACCCGGGCCGCCGCCGGCCTGGCAGTGGAGGCTCTATACGGACTTCACGACTCAGAGCTGGAGTGGTGCGCTGACGGCGGGGATCGACGACACTGTCGACGCGCTCGCGCCTCCAGCGGGAGCTGCCGTGGCCAACAACCCTGGGCAGACGGAGGTCGAGATCGAGGGGGTATCGAGTCTGGCCGATTACGCCAACATCGAGCTGATGCTCGGCGCCGTTCCCGGCGTGAGCGCGGCGAACGTCAGACAAGTCAGCGGCGAGTCCGTGCTGTTTGACCTGACAGTACGCGGCGGCAGCGCCACCATCGATCGGGCGCTATCGAGCTCGTCGAGCTTCACTCGCGTGGCGCCGGCCACGCCGAGCGGTGGCGCTCTCGTCTATCGATACCGACCGGGCTAGGTGGGCTCGACCGTACGCGGACGCAGCTGCCCTCATATCGTGCGTCACCTGCCCAACCTCATTTGTCTCGTGCGCCTGGCGCTCATCTGGCCGGTCGCCACGGCTCTCTATGGCGGCCGCTACGGGCTGGCGCTGGCGCTGTTCATGCTGGCTGGGATCTCCGACGGGCTCGATGGCTACCTCGCCAAGCGTTTCAACTGGATTTCCGATCTCGGCAAGCTGCTCGATCCGGCGGCCGACAAGCTGTTGCTCGTCACGGTGTTCATCGAATCGACGTGGCTCGGACTGGTGCCCTGGTGGGTCACCGCGGCGGCGGTCGCGCGCGACGTCATGATCGCATTGGGCGCGCTCGTTTACCGGCTCTGGTTCGGCCCGCTCCGCGGACGGCCAACGATCATCAGCAAGATCAACACGGGCGCGCAGCTGCTCTACCTGATGGCGGTCATGTTGGGCGCCGCGGTTGCCTTTCCGCCCCACGGCGTGCGGCGCGCGCTCGCCCTCAGCGTGTTCGCCACGACTGTTCTCTCCGGCCTCAACTACATTCAGGCTTTCACCCGGCGGGCTTGGATGGCCGTGACCGACAGGCAGGGCGCCTCGCGCGCCGCCTGAGGAGAACACGTGCGCCAGCTACCCCTCGGAGTGCGTCTACCGGACCGGGCAGTCTTTGCGAGCTTCCTGGTCGGCCGCAACCGCGAAGCGCTCGAGCACGTCAGGCGTGTAGCCGGCGGCGAGGTGGCGGGCGCAACCTGGATCTGTGGACCGGCCAGCGCGGGCAAAACACATCTGCTGCAGGCCACGTGCTCGCAGGCGGCCGAGGCGCGCCGGGCGGGCTATTTCCCCCTGGCGGAGCTCGCGAGCCTCGGTGTCGGCGTGCTGGACGGACTGCCGCAGCTCGAGTGTCTCTGCCTGGATGATCTGGAGTCGGTCGTTGGCCGTCTCGAATGGGAACAGGCGATCTTCGGACTGCTGCGCGAAGTCGAGGAGAGCGGTGGCGCCCTGGTGCTGGCGGCGCGGCCGCCGCCGGCGCGGCTCCCGTGGGCGCTGCCCGATCTCGGCTCGCGCTGCGCCGCGGCGGCCGTTCTGCAACTGCGTGCCCTCGATGAGGCGGAGCAGCAGCAGGCACTGCAGCTGCGCGCGCGGCTGCGCGGTCTCGAGCTTCCCGAAGAGACCCTGCGCTGGTTGCAGCGCCGCTTTCCGCGCGATATGCGCCGGCTCTACGGCCTGCTCGATACCCTCGATGAAGCCGCCCTCGCCGCGCAGCGGCGGCTGACGGTGCCGTTCATCCGCGAGGTGTTAAGTCGCTCCTAACTTTACGGCGAGCGACGCCACGCGTTTACCCAGCGCCTGTGCCAGGGCCCGCTCGTCCTCGGTCAGTGCTGCGGGCTCATCCTCACTCCCGGCGACGTGCGAGGCGCCGTAGGGGGTACCACCGGAGCGCGTCTGGTGCAGTGCCCGCTCCGTGTAAGGCAGACCGACGAGATACATGCCATGGTGAAGGAGCGGCAGCATCATGGACAACAGCGTCGCCTCCTGACCGCCGTGAATGGTTTGTGTCGAGGTGAAAACGCCGGCCGGTTTGCCGGCCAGCGCCCCGGAAACCCATAGGCTCGATGTCGAGTCGAGGAAGTACTTGAGCGACGCCGCCATGTTGCCGAACCGCGTGGGACTGCCGAGGAGGAGGCCCTGGGCGTTGCGCAGGTCCTCGAGCGTCGCGTAAGGCGCGCCCGTCAGCGGCACCAGTTTGGCGGGACGCTCGTTTTCCGAGCTGACGAGTGGCACCGTGCGAAGTTTCGCGGCGGCGCCGGCGACACTCTCGACGCCCCGGCAGGCCTGGCGGGCCAGTTCTGCGGTCGAGCCGTTGCGGGAGTAGTAGAGCACCAGGATTTCGATCATCGAAGCTTCCCCTGTCCCCGGCCGCACGCAGGGCGCGGCATACGGTCGCAGCAGCCTGGGTCGAGTTTGCGGATACGTTGCCACAGTGCGATGTCTCCTTCCATGCGTCCGAGATGCTGGCCGAGCGCAGTCTCGGCCACGCTGGCGCGGAGGACGAGGGGGTATTTCGGGTCGGCTGTGGCCGAAATCGGTATATTCGGCCCGTGATCTGCAAGAAATGCCTGGTTTCTGGCCGCGTGCAGGGGGTGTTTTATCGCGGCGCCGCCGCGCAGCGGGCGCGCGAGCTCGGCGTGCGCGGGTATGCGCGGAACCTTCCCGACGGACGCGTCGAAGTGCTGGCCTGCGGGGAGGACGAGGCCGTGCAGACCTTCGTGAGCTGGCTCTGGGTCGGCTCGTCGGCGGCCAAGGTGAGCGCGGTGGCGGTCACCGACGCGCCGCAGCAAGGCTCACCGCCCGGCTTTCACACGGCGTAGGCCGGCTACCGGGTCCTGGTGTTCGCGAATCCTAGATCGTCGGCGCCGGACCACCGCTCCCAATCGGTTAGCACGCGGTCGGGATACTCGGGGTGCCCGACGCTGCCGTTGTATTTCTCCAGCGCGAGGCGCACGTCGTTGTGCGTATATTGCAGGTAGAACCTGAGGATCGCGCAGCCCATCCTGATGTTGGGCTCGGCGTGCACCAGCTCATAACCCTTCATCCCGAGCCGCTCCGGCCAGTAAGGCATCACCTGCATCAGGCCGACCGCGCCGGCCGAGGACACCGCCCAGCGATCGAAGTCGCTTTCCACCTCCATGACGGCCATCACGAGTCCCGGCGGTAGTTTCGACTCGCCCGGGCGGTGGGTCTCGCAGTAGACCTGCTGCAGGATCGCGAGCCGCTCGCCGGGGTCCGGCACGAAGCGCTTCAGGCGCGGCGCCATCATCGTGTACCAGACCGCTGCGTCATAGCGATCGGCGAAGCATTGCGCCTGGGAGATCGCGCGCTGCACGACGGCACCTAGCGCCGGATCCCGCTGTTGGTCGGCGCGGGCGGGCGCCGCCGGCACGGCAAGCAGCACCGCCGTCAGCACACCCACCAGCGCGCTAACGAATCCGTGCTTTGATGAAGTCGATGGCCTCACCGGCCGGAAACTCCGTGCTCTCGCTGTCGCGGCGGTAGCGATACTCCAGGCGGCCGGCCTCCAGGCCCCGGTCACCGACCACCAATCGGTGCGGGATGCCGAGCAGCTCCGCGTCGGCGAACTTGACTCCGGGTCGGGCATCGCGGTCGTCGTAGAGCACTTCGATGCCCTGGGCGGTGAGCTCGTTGTAGAGACGGTCGGCAACTTCGCGTACCCGGGCGGACTTCTGCAGGTTGAGCGGCACCAGCACCACCTGGAAGGGTGCCAGCGGCTCCGGCCAGATGATGCCGCGGTCATCGTGATTCTGCTCGATGGCCGCGGCCACGACGCGCGTCACACCGATGCCATAGCAGCCCATGAGTAGGGTGACTTCGGTGCCCGATTCATCCAGCACGGACGCCTTGAGTGGCTTGCTGTACTTGTTCCCGAGCTGAAAGATGTGCCCGACCTCGATGCCGCGCGCCATCCGGAGACGTCCGCGCCCACTCGGGCTCGGGTCTCCCTCGCGCACGTTGCGGATGTCGGCGGCGGCGATATTGCCCACGTCTCGATCCCAGTTGACGCCGGTGAGGTGCATGTCCTTCTCGTTGGCACCGCACACGAAGTCCGCGAGAGCCAGCGCGCTGTAATCGGCGTAGACGCGACAGCTCAGGCCCACTGGCCCGATGTATCCCGCCGGGGCGCCGGTGGCGCGCGCGATGCGTTCCGCTCCCGCCATGCGCAAAGGGCTCGCGACGCCCGGCAGGTGCTGCGCCTTGGTGGCGTTGAGCTCGTGATCGCCGCGCACGACGAGCGCCACGATGTCTTCCTCCGAGCCTTCGACGAGCAGCGTCTTCACGCAACGGGACGGCTCCACCTCGAGCATGCGCGACAGCTCGTCGATGGTCCGCGCACCGGGCGTCGGCACCTTGGCCATGGCTTCCCGCGGCGCCGGGCGCGGCTCCGGCGGCGGCAGAGCAGCGGCCGCTTCGAGGTTGGCGGCGTAGTCGTCCTCGTCGGAGAAGACGATCGCATCCTCCCCGGAGCTGGCGAGCACGTGAAACTCCTGCGAGACATCGCCGCCGATCGGCCCCGAATCCGCTTTCACCGCCCGGAAATCGAGTCCCATGCGCGTGAAGATGCGAGTGTAGGCATCGTACATGGCGCGGTAACCCTGCTGCAGCGAGGCGGCATCGACGTGGAAGGAGTAGGCATCCTTCATGATGAACTCGCGTGCCCGCATGACGCCGAAGCGCGGGCGGATCTCGTCGCGGAACTTCGTCTGCACCTGGTAGAAGTTCACCGGCAGCTGGCGATAGCTCTTGATGTCGCGGCGGACGATGTCGGTGATGACTTCCTCGTGGGTGGGACCCGCCACGAAATCGCGGTCGTGCCGGTCCTTGAAGCGCAGCAGCTCCGGGCCGTAGGCCGTCCAGCGGCCGGATTCCTGCCACAGCTCCCCGGGCTGGAACACCGGTAGCACGACCTCCAGCGCGCCGGCCCGGTCCATCTCCTCGCGAATGATGGCCTCCACCTTGCGCAGGGTCTTCAGGCCCATGGGCAGCCAGCTGTAAAGGCCCGCCGCCTCGCGCCGGATGAGCCCCGCGCGCAGCATCAGCTGATGGCTCAGCACTTCGGCTTCGGCCGGGGTTTCCCTGGCGGTGTTGATCGGATATTGCGAGAGCCTCATCGCGCGGGTCTTTTTGCTCAGGTTGTACAGTCCCTCATCTTAACAGGACACCACCTGATAAAATTCTCCTCCCCTTGCCGCCCTTTAATGCCGAGCCCGTCTTGACGTCCCCGAGCCCTATCCCCGAGAGTGCGCTGAGCGTGGAGCCTGATAACGACAACGAGGTCAAGCCGCGGCGTAAGGGGATCTATCTCCTGCCGAACCTGCTGACTACCGGCTGCCTCTTCTCGGGCTTCTACGCCATCGTTGCGGCGATCGATCAGCATTTCGCGGCCGCGGGCAGGGCGGTGTTCATTGCGATGATCTTCGATACGCTCGACGGGCGGATCGCGCGGCTGACGCGCACCGAGAGCGCCTTCGGCAAGGAATACGACAGCCTGGCGGACATGGTCTCCTTTGGCCTGGCTCCGGCCATCGTCGCGTACCAGTGGGGCGTGGTGCGGATCGCGGAATTCGGGCACGAATGGGGGCGTTTCGGCTGGCTGGCGTGTTTTTTCTATGCCGTAACCGCGGCGCTTCGCCTCGCGAAATTCAATACGCGCGCCGCGACGGCAGACAAGCGCTACTTCGAGGGGCTGCCGAGTCCGTCGGCCGCCGCCATCGTGGCGGGCTTCGTGTGGGCATCCATCCACTGGCATGAGCCCGGCCTCGCGGGCCTGATTGCGGCCTTCGCGGTGACGGCCATAGCCGGAGCGCTCATGGTCAGCCGGTTCGGTTACCCGAGCTTCAAGCAGTTCAAGCTCGACCGGCGCGTTCGGTTCGTATCCCTGCTCCTGGTCGTGCTCCTGGTGGTCCTGATCGCGGTCGTACTGAACGCCACCGATCCTCCGACGTTGCTGCTCGGGATCTTTGGCACGTATGCGGTCTCGGCGCCGATCACCTGGCTGGTGCGGCGCCTACGGCGCCTGCGGCGCGCGCCGGCATGATGGATCGCGCGCTTCGCGCCGAGTACCTGTGCGCTATCGGCATCGACGTCTGGGTGCCGCGCCGCGAAATCGCCGCTAGCGATTCTGGACCGCCTGATGCGCCGGCTCCGCAGGGGCCAGGCCCAGCATGGGCCGAGCAATGGGAGTCGCTGCGGACGGAGGTACTGCGGTGCACGCGCTGCAGCCTGCATGCCGGCCGGACCCAGGGCGTCTTCGGCGTGGGCAATCCCCAGGCCGATTGGATGGTCATTGGCGAGGCGCCTGGCGCCGAGGAGGACCGGCGCGGGGAGCCGTTCGTCGGGCGCGCCGGACAGCTCCTCGATGCGATGCTGCGGGCAATCGACCTCAGCCGCGCGCAGAACGTCTACATCGCCAACGTCCTCAAGAGCCGACCGCCGAACAACCGCGATCCCCACCCCGAGGAGGTCGCCGCCTGCCTGCCGTATTTACGGCGCCAGATAGAGCTGGTGCGTCCGCGTCTGCTGCTCGCCGTGGGCCGGATCGCGGCCCAGAACCTGCTGGGAACGGAAGAATCCCTGGGCCGCCTGCGCGGCAGGGTGCACCGGTTCGGCGAGCTGAACACGCCCCTCGTGGTGACGTATCATCCCGCCTATCTCCTGCGCAATCCCGCCGACAAGCGCAAGGCGTGGGAGGACCTGAAGTTCGCGCGCAGCGTGTTCCGGCAACTGGCGGCAGACGTAACGTAACCGAAGATGGCTATTGCTCCTGAGCTGCTCGATCTCGCACCGGAGGTCGGTATCCGACCGATGACGGAAGCGGATGTCGGCCAGGTTTTCGCCGTCGAGCGCTCTTCGTACCAGTTTCCCTGGAGCGAGGGCATTTTCCGAGATTGCCTACGCGTCGGATACGTGTGCCGCGTGCTCGCGCTGGAGAGTCGGGTCATTGGATACGGAGTCATGAGCGTTGGCGCCGGCGAAGCACATGTGCTGAATCTCTGCGTGTCGGACGCCTATCGTTGCCGTGGGCTCGGCCGGCGCATGCTGGTCTACCTCCTCGAGCGCGGCGCGACCGCCGGCATGAGCGAGGCGTTTCTCGAGGTACGACCGTCCAACACGGCGGCGATCCGTCTCTATCAGGCCATCGGATTCGAGCAGGTGGGCATGCGCCGCGGCTACTACCAGGCAGTCGGCGGCAGGGAGGATGCCGCAGTGCTCAGACTCACCCTGCGCGGACGCCGCGCCCACCGTAACACGCTCTAGACGATTCGATTCATGACCGAACTCACTGCCGAGATCCGTCGGCGGCGGACGTTTGCGATCATCTCGCACCCCGACGCCGGTAAGACCACGCTCACCGAAAAACTGCTTCTCTTCGGCGGTGCCATCCAGATGGCGGGGACCGTCAAGGGGCGCAAGGCGGCGCGCCACGCCACTTCCGACTGGATGCGGCTCGAGCAGCAGCGCGGGATCTCGGTGACTTCATCGGTGATGCAGTTCCCCTACCGGGCGTGCATCGTGAACCTGCTGGACACGCCAGGGCACGAAGACTTTTCGGAGGACACCTACCGGACTCTGACCGCCGTCGACTCGGCGCTGATGGTCATCGACTGCGCCAAGGGAGTGGAGGAGCGCACCATCAAGCTGATGGAAGTGTGCCGCCTGCGCGATACGCCCATCATGACTTTCATCAACAAGCTCGATCGCGAGGGGCGGCCACCGATCGAGCTGCTCGATGAGATCGAGAAAGTGTTGGGGATTGCCACCGCTCCCGTCACCTGGCCGATTGGGATGGGGAGGGATCTGCGCGGTATATATCACCTGCTGGAGGATCGCATCTACGTGTATCTGGCGGGTGAGCGCGGCCGGGTCGGCGAAAATCAGGTCATCGAGGGATTGCGCAGCGACGCGGCGCACGAGTTCCTCGGCGACCGCCTGCAGGCGGTGGTCGAGGAGATCGAGCTCGTCAAGGGCGCGACGGCGGTGTTCGATCCCAAGGCCTACCTGGCCGGCCGGCAGACGCCGGTGTTCTTCGGCTCGGCGATCAGTAACTTCGGCGTGGAGGAGCTGCTCGCTACATTCACCGCGCACGCGCCGGGTCCGCAGCCCCGCGAGACCCTCGAAAGAGAGGTGGAGCCGCTCGAGGAGGCGCTGTCGGGGTTTGTGTTCAAGATCCAGGCCAACATGGATCCAGGGCACCGCGATCGCATTGCATTCCTGCGGCTCTGCTCGGGTAAGTACACGCGGGGGATGCGGCTCTATCACACACGGCTTGGCAAGGAGGTGCGGGTGGCGGATGCGCTCACGTTCATGGCGGCGGAGCGGGAGCATGCGGAGGAGGCTTACGCGGGCGATATCATCGGGCTGCACAACCATGGGACGATCAACATCGGCGATACGTTCACTACCGGGGAGAAGCTGGCGTTTACCGGGGTCCCTAACTTCGCGCCGGAGATTTTCCGGCGGGCGGTGCTCAAGGATCCGTTGCGGACGAAGGCGCTGCAGAAGGGCTTGTCGCAGCTTTGCGAGGAGGGGGCGACGCAGCTGTTCAGGCCGGTGCGGAACAATGACCTCATTCTCGGAGCCGTCGGGCAGTTGCAGTTCGAAGTGGTCGAATTTCGGTTACTGGATGAGTATGGCGTGCAGTGTGTGTTCGAGCCGATCAATGTGCACACGGCGCGCTGGGTGGATGCCAAGGATGTCAAGAAGCTCGAGGAGTTTCGAGCTCGGGCGCATGACAATCTGGCTGTGGATCATGCGGGGGCGTTGGTTTACCTGGCGCCTACGCGGGTGAATCTCCAGCTTACTTTGGAGCGGTGGCCGGACATCAGCTTCAGGGAGACCCGAGAGCACGCTGTGTGAAGTGCGGAGCCCGGAGCAGCGCTTGAAAAGCAGATTTTCCGGCACCGCCGTGAATACGTCCTTGTAGGCTTCCGGAAAATCTGCTTTTCAAGCGCCGCTGCGCCGTGTGGGTGGACGACGGATTGAGAGGCGGGCTACGGCGCGCTCGAACGACCTGACGTCGCCAGGGTCTGTGGAGTTCGAGGAGGGGCCGAAGCGTAGGGTGGCGTACTGCTCTAGTAGGGGGCCTACTTGGGGGGAGAGGTCGGGGCGGTATCTGACGATGAATTGCGCGTAGGTTAGCGGGCCGTGGTGGGGGGCGCGGGGTAGGCCTGTGCGGGCTAGCTTGCGGCAGAAGCGGGAATAGGCGCGACCCAGGCGGTCGGGGGACGGGGCGGACGGTCTGCGGCCGACTTGCCACGAGACCCACGCCAACCATGCGAGGAGAGTGCCGGCGAATACCCAGCCGGCGTCGCGCAGCTCGGGGGAGCGGAAGCCGAGATCGCCCAGGAGGTCCAGTTGGGAGCGGTAGTTGAAGCCGACTACGCGCTCGTTCCACCAGCCGTTTACGGCGTCCCAGCGCTCGAGGGCGGTGTTGAGCCAGGGCCAGGCGTGCAGCAGGCGCTCGGGGGCGGAGAATCCGAGCGGCAGCAGGTCGAGGATGCCGCGGTAGAGTCTCTCGGGGGCGACCACCGCGGTGGGGTCCACGCGGGTCCAGCCGCGGTCTTGCAGCCAGACTTCGGCCCAGGCGTGCGCATCCGACTGGCGTACGGTGAAGGTGCCGTCGTAAGGATTCCACTGGCCACCGAGATACCCCGTGACCACTCGCGCCGGAACGCCTCCCGCTCGCATCATGTCGACGAATGCCGAGGCGTAATGCCCGCAGAAGCCGGTGCGCGTGTCGAAGAGGAAGTCGTCGATCGGCTCCGGGCCGAGAGGCGGCGGAGTCAGCGAGTAGGTGAATCCTCCCGTGCGCAGGAACGCGAGCGCGGCCTGCACGAACGCGACGTCAGAGCCGGCGCGGCGGCGCAGCCGCAAGGCGAAGGCGAGGGTTCGGGGATTACTCGCGGGCGGAAGCCGCGTGTCGTCGAGACGGGCGGCGGAGGAAAGCGGTTCGGTCGTGCGGACGTGCGCGCAGGACGTGGCGTTGTAGCTCAGCGCCTGGGAGACCGCTTGGGTGGCGATGAGCTGGTAGTCCTGGGTGTAGCGAACGTCGGGGCTCGGGGAGCCCATGACGGTATCGAGGGCGAGCCACCAGTGTCTGAAGGTCGGCTCGAGGTACATGTGATAGCGGTAGGGTGCGGAGAGGCAGTCGAGCTGTTGTGCCTCGTCGGGCGCATACCGCCCCGCCCTCCATGTTGCGCCGTCGAACTCGTGCAACACGGGCCCGCGCCAGTAGCGCTCGGCAGGCGGCGGTGGCTTGCCGTCGAAGCGCACCCTGAAGGCGATGGCATATGAGGCGGTTAGACGGGTGATACCACCTGGTGTCAGTGTGTCGCCGAGACCGGTGAGAGCCTCGTCTGCCGACGTCAGGGCCCAGAAGTGGCCCGGCAGGCGCGGAAAGAAGAGAAACAGGGGGATCGCAAGCGGTATGGCGAAAAGCAGCGTACGGCCGGCGAGCCTGACGACTTCGCGCGTCGGCAGGCCGAGCGGAGCCGGCGAGCGCCCCGCGTCGCTTCCGGGCGCATAGGCTACGACGGCGAGTGCTGCGCAGCACAACAATGCCTGGGCGCCGTAGAGCGGCACCCACACGAGCGCTTGGCCGTAGAGACATGCCGCCAGGAGAAGAAACAGCGCGCCGCCGATCACGACGTACTGATCGCGCTGGCTACGTGTCTCGAGCAGCTTGATCGCCGCCATCAACATCAGCATCGCCGTGCCGGGAACGAGGCCGTTCAGCGTGTGGAACTGCGCGAACACCGCGGCCACCAAAGCCAGCCCCAGTGTGATGCGCATGATGCCTCCCGGCAGGCGCACGGCGCCGCGGAGCGCCGCGAGTCGCCAGCCGACGAGGCCGAGGGCGGTGAGGGTGATCCAAGCGGGGACTTGGATCGCATGCAACAGGAGGGCCGTGGCGCTGGCCGCGCAAACCCATAGCAAGGGCAGCGGGAGAGTCTGCGGAGCGGCGCGTGCGGCACTCATCGCGACGAGCCGTAGAGCGCCAGCGCCGTGAGGCAGCGGTGGCGATGGTCGGGGCCGCGGTGCGGCGAGACGAGCTCACCCGGCAGCTCTAGTCCGTATAGGTCGCCTGCCGCCTCGGCGTCCACGATCCAGCGCGCGAGTTGTGCCAGGCGAGACTCGATGTCGGGTTGCCTGGCGGCGTCCAGGGACAGCAAGCGTAACGGCGAGCCAGCGGAGCTGTATTCCTTGACGAGCAGCGGCGCCTCGCGCGCATACGCTTTCCACGCCACCTGGCGTGGCGAGTCGCCATCGCGGAAAGGGCGCAACCCGTACCACTCGTCGGAACCGATCGCCCGCGGCCAGGAACCGGTGCTGGCGGCGCTATCGGCGGGCAGCGGCAATGAGCCCGCGGGCCGCGGATAGACGATCACGACGATGGGCGCGTGTACCCAGGCCCAGACCCGAAACAAGCCGAAGGGATGCGAGCTGCTGACTCGCAGCCGGTCGATGCGCTGCAAGCCTCGTCTGTGCGCGCGTATCGACAACCCCACCTGTCCGCGGCCACTGGCAGGCAGATCCAGCGCTGCCGCCGGCTCGTCCGCCACAGCGGTCTGAACGCGATAGCGCGCGGCGCGTGATGCGTTCTCCACCGTCAGGCACAGCGTGCCGGCGGAGCCGGCAAACAGCGGCGGCGCGGCGGCTTCCAGCAGCGACAGGCCCAGGAGGTTGCGGTGACACTCGTGCATGGCTACGAGTGCGAAACCCGCGAGCAGGAATGCCAACAGCAGCGCGACGCTGTTGGCATAGTTCAGCGCCGCGATCAGCATCGTGAGCACGAGAGCTGCGAAGCCCAACCCCGCTCGCGTCGGCAGAATGTACAGGCGCCGCCGTGCGAGCGTCAGGGGCAGGCTGTCGGCCCCCTGGCGGCGCCGCGCCCACTCCGCGGCCCGCTGTCGCAGGCGTTCGCGAACCTTTGTAACCAGCGCCATCGCCTAATCTTGCCACCACACAGGCACAGGGAGGTGCCCCGCCTCAACTGGGAACTGCCACCGTCCTGATCAGCTCTTCCGCCACGTCCATCCTCGCCGGAGAGCCGGGTGAGTCCGGCCGCCCGGTCTCGCGGCGCTCTAATCGGTGCGTGACCACGGCTGGTAATACTGCCTGCACATCCTCTGGAAGCACCGCGGAGCGTCCGGCAAGTCGGGCCCACGCCTGCGCGCAACGGATCAGTCCTTGTCCTGCCCGCGGCGACAGCCCGAGCTTCAGATCCGACCGCTCGCGTGTTCTGGCGATGAGCCCCTGCGCATAATCGAGCAGAGACTCCGACACGTGAGTTGCCCGCACCACCTCCTGCGCGCGAATGACCACCTCCGGCCCGAGCATGGGCTCCAAGCGGGGGATCAGATCGCGCCGGTCGCCGGTTTTCAGCAGCTCCCGTTCGTGGAGCGCGTCCGGGTAACCCAGCGTCACTCGCATGAGGAATCTATCGAGCTGCGATTCCGGCAGCGGGAAGGTGCCGAGCTGCTCGTGAGGATTTTGCGTGGCCACGACGAAGAACGGCTCGGCGAGGCGATAGGTGGTCAGGTCCACACTGACCTGACGCTCCTCCATGGCCTCGAGCAGGGCGCTCTGGGTGCGGGGGCTCGCCCGGTTTACCTCGTCGGCGAGCAGCAGCTGCGTGAAGATCGGTCCCTGTCGGAACGTGAACTGCTGGCTGGCGCGATCGAAGATCGACACACCGATGATGTCGGCCGGCAGCAGATCGCTGGTGAATTGCACCCGTTGCCAGCCAAGCCCGAGCACCTGAGCCAGTGCGTGCGCTAGCGTGGTCTTACCGACGCCTGGAACGTCCTCGATCAGCAGGTGTCCGCGCGCCAACAGGCAGGTGAGACACAACCGTACCTGATGCGGCTTGCCGAGCACGATGGTCTGCAGCGCTTCGAGCGCGCGCCGCAGGGCCGCGGCGTCGTGATCCGGCGCTGCTGCCGCATTCATGGGGTTGCGGGTCCGGGCAGATCCTGCACGCGCCTGAGTTGGCTCGCGAGGCGGGTAACGGTTTGCTCGAGATCGGCGAGTCGCTGGCGCTCGGCGGTCACAACGGCTTGCGGCGCGTTGCGGGCGAAGTTGTCGTTGGCCAGTCGGGCCCGGATCTTTTCGAGATCGGCCTGGGCGCGGGCCAGGAGCTTGGTCAGGCGCTCGGCCTCGGCGGCGGCGTCGATCAGGCCGGCCATGGGAACCAGGAGGGTAAGGTTGCCTACCAGAGCGGTCGCCGCGGGCGGCACGGGCTCGGCGGCGGAGAGCGCGCGGGCAGGCTCGATGCCCGCGAGGCGCTCGAGCCAGGTCCGGTGGCGCTCGATGAGCTCGAGGTCGCGCGCGGCGGCGCCGCGCAGGAGAAGGGGGATGCGGCGCGAGGGGGCGATGTTCATCTCGCCTCGGATCTGGCGGACGGCGAGGATGAAGGACTGCAGCCAGCTGACCTCGTGCTCGCTCGCCTCATCGCGCGGGAAGTCGGCGGGACGCGGGTAGGGCGCCAGCATCACGGTCGGGCCGGAGCGGCCCGCCAGGGGGGCTACACGCTGCCACACTTCCTCGGTGATGAACGGCATGACCGGATGTAGAGCGCGCTGCAGCGCCTCGAGGATCTCGAGGAGAGTCCGCCGGGTGCCGGCGCGTGCCGCGGGAGAGGAGGACTCCGATTGCAGCACGGGTTTGGTGAGCTCGAGATACCAATCGCAGAACTCGTGCCAGCTGAATTCGTAGAGGGCCGCGGCGGCGTAGTCGAAGCGGTACTCGGCGAGGGACTTCTCGACTGTTGCCACCATGCTTCCGAAGCGTGAGCGGATCCATCGGTCGGCGACGGAGAGCTCGATGGTCGTGGTGGTGGGATCGGCGCCGACGCTCATGGTGACGAAACGGGCGGCGTTCCACAGCTTGTTGCAGAAGTTGCGGTAGCCGGCAACGCGTGCGAGATCGAAGCGAATGTCGCGGCTCGGCGAAGCGAGGGCAGTGAAGGTGAAGCGCAGCGCGTCCGTACCGTGTGGCGCCATACCTTCGGGGTACTGCTTGCGGGTCGCCTTCTCGATCTTCGACTTCATCTGCGGCTGCATCAGGCCGCTCGTGCGCTTGGCCACCAGCGACTCGAGGTCGATGCCGTCGACGATGTCGAGCGGGTCGATGACGTTGCCCTTGGATTTCGACATCTTCTCGCCGTGCTCGTCGCGAATGAGCCCGGTGATATAGACGTCCTTGAAGGGGACATCACCCATGAACTCGAGGCCCATCATCATCATCCGGGCAACCCAGAAGAAGATGATGTCGAATCCCGTCACGAGCACGGTGCTCGGGTAGAACCTCGCCAGCTCCGGTGTCTGCTGCGGCCATCCGAGGGTAGAGAAGGGCCAGAGGGCGGAGGAGAACCAAGTATCGAGGACATCCGTATCCTGATTCAGCTGCACGTCGGGGCCGAGATGATGTTTGCTGCGGACTTCCGCCTCGCTGCGAGCGACGTAGATGTTGCCCTCGTCGTCATACCACGCGGGGATGCGATGCCCCCACCAGAGCTGACGACTGACGCACCAATCCTTGATGTTGCGCATCCATTCGAAGTACGTCTTGGCCCAGTTTTCCGGCACGAACCGCGTCCGTCCGCTCTCGACCGCCGTGATGGCCGGCGCTGCAAGCGGAGCGATCCTGACGTACCACTGATCGGTCAGGAACGGCTCGAGCACCGCGCCGCTGCGATCGCCGCGCGGCACCGTGAGCCGGTGCTTCTCGACTTTCTCCACCAGGCCCGCCGCCTCGAGCTCGGCCACCACGCGCTTGCGGGCCTCGAAGCGGTCGAGGCCGCGAAAGCGCGCCGGCACGTTGTCGTTGAGGGTGGCCTGGGGCGTGAAGATGTTGATCTGCTCCAGGCCATGCCGCAATCCGACCTCATAGTCGTTGAAATCGTGGGCCGGCGTGATCTTGACGCAGCCTGAGCCGAAGCACGCATCCACGTACGCGTCGGCGATGATGGGAATCAAGCGCTCCACGAGGGGCAGCTGTAATTTCCTGCCGGTGAGATGTTTGTAGCGCTCGTCATCCGGGTTCACGGCAACCGCGGTGTCGCCCAGCATCGTCTCCGGACGCGTCGTGGCCACGACGATGTGACCCGATCCGTCCTCGAGAGGGTACCGCAGATGCCAAAGATGACCTTCCTCCTCCTCGCTCTGCACCTCGAGGTCGGAAAGCGCCGTGAGCAGCACCGGATCCCAGTTGACCAGCCGCTTGCCGCGGTAGATGAGGCCTTTGTCGTGCAGTCGCACGAATACCTCGGCCACCGCTCGCGACAGGCCCTCGTCCATCGTGAACCGATCGCGCGACCAGTCGACGGAGTCTCCCAGGCGGCGCATCTGCGCGGCGATGGTGCCGCCCGAATGCGCTTTCCACTCCCAAACGCGCTCGACAAAGGCCTCACGCGAGAGGTCAGTGCGCTTGCGGCCCTGAGCCTCGAGCTGACGCTCGACCACCATCTGGGTCGCGATGCCGGCGTGATCGGTCCCGGGTTGCCACAGCGCGGCATCACCGCGCATGCGGTGATAGCGGGTGAGTGCATCCATCAGCGTGTGCTGGAACGCGTGGCCCATGTGCAGCGTGCCCGTCACGTTGGGCGGCGGGATCATGATGCAGAAGGGCGACCCACCGCCGCTTGGCGCGAACCAGCCGCGTGATTCCCACTGCTCGTAGATCCGCCGCTCGATCTCGTGCGGCGCGTACGCTTTGTCCATGGAGTGACGGGCCCTGAGTGAATTGTCAGGCCATTATAGCGGTCAGGGCCGTTTATTCGGGGCGCAGGGTGTGGGTGGCTGGCGCGAGGCCGAGCTCCCGGTAGGCCTTGAAGCGCGCCCGTCCGGCCCGCCGCCGCCCGTCGTCGCCGTCGATGATCTCGGCGACCCGCCGCGCCAGGTGCAGGAAGGGCGGCGGATCCGCGGCGAGGTTGACGACGAAATCAAATGTCTCGGCGGGCGGGGCCCCGGCGCTCAGCAGCACAGGCGCCGCCGCGGGCGCGTTGGAAGTCAGCCAGTCGTGCGGCACGAAGCTGCCGTCCGCGAAGGTCCAGAGCAGCTCATCGAGCGCGGCGAGCTCGGCGCGGTCGGTGTGCCAGATGAGCGCGCGCTGGCGGGCGAGATAGGCCTTCTCTGCGAGGCGGCACGCGACCTTCAGGCGCGCGGCCGGCGCAGCTCCCTCCAGAACGTAGAAGTCAACGCGAAGACCCGCAACGGCGGATGAAGCGGGCGGAGAGGAACCGGCGCCGCTCGAGGCCGCAGATGCTGACATGTCGTCGCCGTCGCCCATGACTCACCCCATGGCGCATCAGAGGCCGGCGCGTCGGATGAGGAAATCCGCGAGAAGAGGGGTCGGCCGCCCAGTGCTGCCCTTCTGCGCACCGCTCTGGTAAGCGGTGCCTGCGACGTCGAGGTGCGCCCATTTCATCCCTTCCGTGAATTTAGCGAGGAACGCCGCGGCGGTGATGGCGCCGCCATCCCGGCCGCCGATATTGGCGAAATCGGCGAAATTGCTCTTGAGCTGCTCCGCGTACTCCTCGGTAACCGGTAAATGCCAGGCACGGTCGTCGGCGCGCACCCCCGCCTCGACCAGCTCAGTGACCAGCGCGTCGTCGTTGCCCATCGCGCCGGAGTGATGGTGGCCGAGCGCCACCACGCAAGCTCCGGTCAGGGTCGCGATGTCGACGACGGCCGCGGGCTTGAAGCGGCGCGCGTAATGTAACGCATCGCAGAGTATCAACCGACCCTCGGCATCGGTGTTGAGAATCTCCACGGTCTGCCCTGAGGCGCTGGTGGCGATATCGCCGGGCTTGATCGCCTTGCCGTCCGGCATGTTCTCCACGGCGGCGACGAGCCCCACGACACGCAGCGGCAGATCCAGCGCCGCGGCGAGCGTCAGCGCAGCGATCACCGCCGCCGCGCCGCACATGTCGAATTTCATCTCGTCCATGGCCGGCGGATCCTTGAGGGAAATACCGCCGGTGTCGAACGTCACGCCCTTGCCGACGAGGACGACGGGCGGCGCAGTAGCGGCCGCCTTACCCGAGCCGCTGTGCTCGATCACGACGAAGCGCGGCGGCTCTGCACTGCCCTGCGAGACCGCGAGCAGGCAACCCATCTTCTCGCGGCGGATGGCCGGCTCATCGAGCACGCGCACGCGCAGTGAGCGGTAGCGCTTGGCGAGCGCGCGCGCTTCCTCCGCCAGGAAAGTGGGTGTGCAGACGTTCCCCGGCAGGTTCGCGAGGTCGCGCTGGATCTTGTTGGCCTCGGCGATGGCGGCCCCATGCGCGAGCCCGCGATCCACCGCCGCGGCAGCGTTCTTGGACACCGGCCCCGCCAGCACGCGCTCGAGCCGGGCGGGCTTGGGCTTCTTGCCGCTCTTCAAGTCATTGATGCGGTACAGGCCCATGATGGCGATCTCGGCGATCACGCGGCCGAAATAGTAGTCATCGAGATGCGCCCCATCGGGTCTCTCGAGCGCCAGCGCGACACTCTCTACACCGGTCCTGGACAGGTCTGCGACGGCGGCAGTCCACGCCTTGCGCCACGTCTTGCGGCTGAGACTCTTCTTCTTGCCGAGGCCGGTGAGGAGCATGCGGGTGGCATCGAGGCCCGGCAGATCCGTGACCAGCAGCGTGTCCCCGGGCTTACCCGGGAAGTCGCCCCGGCTCAGCAGCTTTTTCAGTCGTCCCCCGCTCGCCGCGTCGATGGCGCGCGCTTGCTCGCTGAGCTCCCCTTCCTCAAAGACGCCGACGACGAGGCAATCCACGTCGAGCGCGGCTATCCCCTTGCTCCAGGTCTCAAATCGCATTGCATATCCCCGTGCCGGCCGTGCCGGAGTGCCGGCACCGAGCGCCGGATTATTTTTTCGGTTTGCGGTCGCATGCCATGGGGGCGCGCAACCGCCTGCTTTCCCGTAATATTTTAGCCTAACCCACCGGCGGTCCGGCGGGAAAGTCACGGCAGGCCATCAGTTGGGGAAGATCCTCGGACGCTATATTCTGCGCGAAGTCATCACGGCATGGATCGTGGTGATGGGCGTGCTGCTCGTGATTCTGCTCGCCAATCAGGTGGCCGCAGTGCTGGAGCGTGCCGCGGCGAGCCAATTCCCGCAGGCCGTGGTCTTCGAGCTCATCTACCTCGGGATGCTGCAATACCTCAGCATCCTGGTGCCTTTCGGGCTTTTGCTCGGCATCGTGCTCGCCCTCGGCAGGCTCTATCACGACAGCGAGCTTGCGGCCGCCTTCGCCTGCGGCGCAAGGCCGGCGATGCTCTACGGCGGCGTGATCGCCCTCGGCGTCGTGCTGGCGGCCGGTCTGGCCGCGCTCACGCTGTTCGTGGCGCCAGGAGCGACGGAGCAGGCGCTGCACATCCGCGATGCCGCGGTGCGGGCGGGGCAGTTCGCGCCGCTGCAGGCGGGAACGTTCCGCTCATTTGCCGGCGGCACCGCGGTCGTCTACGCGGAACGGGTCGACAGGGACGGGACGCTGCGAAATGTCTTCGTGGAGCGCAATCAGGGATCGGTAGTGGAAGTGACGCTGGCCCAGCGAGCCCTCCAAACCGTCACACCGGACGCCGAGACCCAAACGATCGAGCTCTTCGATGGGCAGCGGTTCGAGGGCATTCCCGGCAGCGCGCAATTTCGCTCCATGCCCTCCTTCGCCGAGCTCACCATCCCCGTGCGGCTGCCGCCGGTGCCGGGGATCGTGACCGATCTCGACGCCAAGCCCACCGCGGCGCTGCTCGCCTCGCCCGATCTCAAGAGCCAGGCGAAGCTGCAGTGGCGGATCTCGATGCCCTTGATGTGCATCGTCCTCACCGTGCTGGCGGTTCCGCTGGCGCGCCTGAGGCCCCGGCAGGGCCGTTACGCGCGGGTGCTGCCCGCCCTGGGGGTGTTTCTCATCTATTGGAATCTCATCTCGGCCGGCCAGGCGTGGATTGCGCGCGGCGCAATTCCAGTCACCCTCGGTCTGTGGTGGACTCACGCCGCGGTCGGATTGCTCGCACTGGCGGTGATCTTCGCGCCCCAGGCTTCGCAACGGCTGCGCTACCGCCGCGCGAGGTCGGCATGAGCATTCTCGACCGTTACATCGTGCGGACCGTGCTCGGCGCGGTGGCGCTGGTGCTCATCGTGCTGCTCATCCTCGGGGGTCTGTTCGTCTTCATCAGCCAACAGGGTGACATCGGAGTCGGCCGCTACACCGTGGTGGATGCGCTCTGGTACACCTTGCTCAATCTGCCACAGCAGGTTTATCAGCTGCTACCGATCACCGCGCTCCTCGGCTCGGTCATCGGCTTCGGTCAGCTCGCCCGCGGCAGTGAGATCACCGTGATCCGCGCCACCGGTGTTTCGGTGGGACGTCTGGCGGGCAGCGCGCTCATCGCCGCGGCTCTGCTCATCGCGTTCGAGGCGGCGGTCGGGGAGTTCATGGCGCCGCAGCTGCAGGAGGCGGCGAACCAACAGAAGGCGTTCAGTCAGTTCAACAGCGTCGGGTTCGGAGGCGGTACGGGAGCATGGGTGCGCGACCGTGATCTCATCCTCAACGTCGCGCGGCAGTCGGGGTCGCGGCAGTTCGTCGGGATGCAGGTCTTTCAGCTCTCGCCGCAGCACACGCTGGTGTCCATCGGTCATGCGGCGAGCGCGACTGCGGTGGGGCACCGCACCTGGCTTCTCGGCGGCTACGCCGAGTCGCGCTTCACCGATGATCGGGTGACGACCAGCCCGCCTGGCAACAGGGTATTGCAGTCGAATGTCACGGCGGGATTTCTCGGGCTGGCGGTACAGGACCCGGAGCAGTTGACGCTGCGCGCGCTGTGGCAGGTCATCGGCTACTACCACGCCAACTCACTGGATGCGCGCCAGTATCTGTTCGCGTTCTGGTCGAAGATCGCGCGTACCGTGGCGATCGCCTTCTCCGTGCTGCTCGCCATACCGTTCGTGTTGGGTTCGATGCGCTCGGCGGGGGCAGGGGCGCGGACGACGCTCGCGCTGGTGATCGGGATCGCTTTCTTTCTGCTGCAACGCCTGATCGAGAGCGGCACGATCGTCTTCAACCTCGATCCGGTGCTGCTCGCCTGGCTGCCTACCGCGTTGCTGGCAACCGTGACGCTGCTCGTGCTCGCGCAAGCCAGATAGGGCTTGCTATCGGTGCGCCTTGGTCTGTGCGTGGCCGTGCGCCTTGGCCTGCGCCTTCTTTGCGGGAAGGGGCTTCAGCAGGCTGTCCAGCGCGGGCAAGATCTCGTCGTAGCGGTAGTCGGGGACCTCGTAGCCCCAGCCTTGCACGCGGGAGTTGATCCGCTGCGCCTCGGGGTCGGCGGATTTGTCGGTCGCCCGCGCCGACACCTCGAGGTAGCCGTTACCGGCCTGCTTGTAGCCGCTGACGTCGATCTCCAGTCCGTCGAAGGTCTTGAAGGCGGCGTGGGAGAGGGCGGTGCCGTTCGGTGGCGCGGCGGCCCGGGTCACATCGGTGAGAGTCAGCGCGGAAAGAGCGCTGCCCAGCGAGTCGGCGGCGTCGGCGGCGGACAGCTCGCGGCCGCGCGGGATGCCGTGAACGGTGAAGTCCGCCTGAGTCTTCTGGTCACGTGATGCGCTGAACGGCTGGCCCTTGGCCGGTTGCTCGTCGATCTCACTGAGGCGGCTCGGGGCGATGTCGAGCAGGGTGGGGTCGAGCCAGAGCTTCGGGTCCGCATCCACCATGATGAGGGGGCTCGCGAGCAGGCTTTGCGCGACATCGGCGACCCGGACATAACAGTCATTGTCGTCCACCGAGTTGCCGACGATCAGTGACCAGGTTCTGCCGGAGGATATGATGTCGATGCGCGCGCCCGTGGCCTTGGGATCGGTCACGCTTTCGACGCCGAGCACCGGATAGTTGCGCGCGAGGCTCGTCTTGCGCTGCACGGCCTGCAACGACCCGAGGTCGAGCAGGAGCTTGCGCAGCTTGCCCGAATCGGCGGGGTAGCCGCGCTCGGCCACGATCCAGTCGGTCGCCTTGCGGTCCAGAGTCGCCTGGGTCTTGTCCGCCTTGGTGATGCGCACCTCGGTGATGTCGTTGACCGCGCCCTCGAGACCGGGCAGTACCTTGGTGCCGGCGATCGAGTCCGCGCCGGTCTGGTTGCGGCCGGACAGCCAGAAGGCTGAGGCAATGACGACGATGCCGATGGCGAAGAGCAGCATAACGCGACGTGCGCTCATGAAAGCTGATCCTTCCTGCGCTTGACACCGGCGGGTCGGCGGCGGCGTAGCACGGCGATGAGCAGCGCCCCAAGCGCGAACACCGCCGGCATCACGATGATATTGATGACTTTGAGCTCCGTGCCCAGCCTGTCGATGTCGCTGACGAGTCCCGCCTGCACGGCTCGCAGCTGCTTGCGGATCTGGAGCTTCTCCGCCTCGAAGTGCTCGATCTCCGCCTGTTGGGCCGGCGTCAGGATCACCGCGGACTTGTCATTGCGTTTCGATTGCAGCAGTGTCAGCTGCTGCTCGGTCTGCTGCAGCTCCTGCTGCAGTTGCTCATCCTGCGCATGGAAGCGGGCATCGGCTGCGTGTTGCAGAGCCTCGACACGCACGAACGGCCGCGTGAATCCCGCGCGGCCGCGAATGCTGATGAGGTCGGAGCTGCCTGTCAGGTTGTCGAGCGCGTTGAGCACCAGCGGGCCGTTGCCGGCGATGGCCTGCTGAATGTGCTGGCCGAAAAGCTCCTGCTGGCGCACCCAGAGGAAGTCCGACAGGAGGTCGGCATCGGCGATGACCACCAGACTGAGCGGTTTCACCGAAGCCTTGAGATCACGCTGGCCGGCCGGCAGGGTCACGCCATTTGGCGGTCCGTCGGGGAAAGCGGTCTTCACCATGCCCGTGACGCGCGCCGCAATGGTGTAACGCTGGCCGCTGGGTTTGAAACCGTCCAACAGGCTGCCTGGATCCTGCAACTGCGCGAATCGTTCCGCGGGCATGAGCTCCGCGTCGGTACTCGAGCGGAGCAGCGGCTCGAAGCTGACTTGCGCGCCCTTGTCCGGAGTCAGATACCCGGGGGTCTCGACATTCACGTCGGAGAGGCCCGAAGTGATGATGTCGCTCTGCGAGAGAGACGAGCCGTCGAGGCCCTGGTATCCGAGGTGCTCGACCGGCGGCTGACCTTCCTGCATCGCGACGGTGAGCGCGTGTCCGCGGTCGGCGACCACCTCGTCAGGGTTGAAGTCGACGCCCCAGGCGGTGAGGAGCTTCTCTATGTGCGAAGCACGGTCGGCCGTCGCTCCCTGCATGGGGTTGCCCGCCGACTGATCCGCGTCCGCCAGCGGATCGACGAAGGCGAGTATGTGTCCGCCGCGCAGCGCGTATTGATCGATCGCGAATTGCGTGGCGGGCGCAAGGTTCTTGGGATCGACGAGCACGAGCACGCGCACATCCGGGCCGATGGAGGTCGCGTTCGGCTGCAGCGGGTGGATGTCGAAGAGCTCCTGCGCCTGCGAGTAAATCATCCAGGGCTGGGTCGGTTGTCCGCTCTGTGGGTCGAAGCCACCCGTCATGGGCAGAGTGGATAGCCAGGCGACTACCGGCTTCGCGGGATGCGCGAGCTCATAGATGAGCTTGACGACGTCGTATTCCAGGAAGCGCTGCTGGTCCGGGTTGAAGAAGGGGATCGCCTGCCGGCCGTTGGTGGAGTTGGTGCCGGCAAGCCCGAAGTAGAACTTGGTGCCGGCCTCATCCACGTCCTGGCCAGTGACGCCGAGCTCCGCGGCCCGGTCCTCCTCCACCGAGAACGGCTTCGGATCGATGACGTGCAGGTGAATCTTGCCGCCGGAGCGCTGCACCAGCTCCGCGAGCAGGTCGTGCACTCGCTGCGCATACGGACGCAGCTCGGGCAAGCTTTCCGCGGTCTTCGCGGAATAGAAGAAGTAGAGGTCGATCGGCTCGCGGATGCCCTCGAGGATGCGGTCCGTCCCGGGTGAGATGGTGTAGAGGCGGTTCTGGGTGAGATCGAGCTGCCAGCCCGCCAGCGAATAGTTGAAGAGGACGGTGAGGCCGATGAAGATGAGAGCGAGCGCCGCGACCGCGCCCCAGCCGAGTGATGAGCGTTTGGTCATGAGGCGCTCCTAGTCCGCCTTGCGCAGGTCGATGGTGACCGTGGTGGTGAAGAGGAAGAAGCCGATCAGCATCGCGAAGTAGAGCAGGTCGCGGGCGTCGATCACTCCCTTGGTGATCGACTCGAAGTGCGTCAGGAAGGAAAGCGAGGCGACCGCATCGACGAGCGCCGTCGGCGCCCAGCCCTGGAACCAGTTGATCACCATCGGATAGCCTGCGACCAGAAACAGGAAGCAGGTGACGACTCCCAATATGAAGGCCACCACCTGGTTGCGCGTGAGCGCCGACATGCACGAGCCCACGGCGAGAAAGCCGCCGGCAAGGAGAAGGCTGCCCACGTACGCCGCCACTATCGTGCCGTTGTCGGGCCTGCCGAGGTAGTTGACGGTGATCCAGATCGGGAAGGTGAGCGCCAGGGCGAGGCCGGTGAACAGCCACGCCGCCAGGTACTTCCCGACCACCGCCTCCCAGACCTTCACCGGCTGGGTCATCAGCAGCTCGATGCTGCCGGAGTTGCGCTCCTCGGCCCAGAGCTTCATGGAGAGCGCCGGGATGAGGAACAGATAGAGCCATGGATGGAATGCGAAGAACGGCGCCAGGTCCGCCTGGCCGCGCTCATAGAAGCCGCCGAGATAGAAGGTGAACCAGTTGGCGAGCACGAGAAAGATCAGCATGAAGATATAAGCCAGCGGCGTCGCGAAATAACTCGCGAGCTCGCGGCGCAGGATGATGCCCACGTTGCGCATGCGCCCCCCGGGTAGTCGGTTATGCAGTGATGGTGCGGAAGACTTCGTCGAGTCGTCCGGATTCGAGATGCAGCTCCTTGAGCGCGAGCCCCTTGCTGCTCGCCAGCTCCGAGATGGCCGCCAGTATCGCGGCGCCCGAGCGTGGTAACGCGGTGAGACGTACGTCGCGCTCGCTGACCTCTACGTCGGCCACGGACGGAAGTGCGGCTACTGCGGCGCGGGCGGCAGCCAGCTGCTCCGGCCGCTCGAGCTGCAGGGATACCGCATTGTAGTAGCGCGATCGAGCTGCGAGCTTCAGCGGCGTATCGTCGGCCACGATGCGTCCGCGCGCGATGATGATTACGCGATTACAGACCGCGTCCACCTCCTCGAGGATGTGGGTCGAGATCACGATGATCTTTTCCCGCGCCATCTCGTTGATCAACGCCCGCACCTCGAACTTCTGATTGGGATCGAGGCCGTCGGTGGGCTCATCCAGGATGAGCACCGGCGGGTCGTGGATGATGGCTTGTGCCAGGCCCACGCGGCGGCCGAAACCCTTCGACAGGGTCTCGATCGACTGCTCGAGCACCGAGCCGAGCTGCAACCGCTCGATGACGTAGTCGAGCCGGGCCCGCCGGCGGGAGGCGTCGAGCCGCCGCAAATCGGCGATGAATTCCAGAAAGCGGCGCACCCGCATCTCGCCGTAGCTCGGCGCGCCTTCCGGCAGATAGCCGAGCCGCTCCTTGGCGGCGAGCGGCTCCGCCACGACATCGTGGCCGCAGATGCTGGCCGTGCCGGCCGTCGGCGTGACGAAGCCCGCGAGCATGCGCATGGTCGTCGTCTTGCCGGCTCCGTTGGGTCCGAGAAATCCGAGCACTTCGCCCGGACGGACCTCGAAAGTGACGTCCTCCACGGCCGTCACCGCCTCATAGCGCTTGCTCAAGTGTTCGGTTTTTATCACGGGATCGCTGCTCCGAGGTTGCGGTAGATGCGAGCAATCGTAAAAAGTTCCGCTCAGGTGGTCGGCCGCCAGCCGCCACCGTCCCGGCGCAGGCGCCAGTAGAGCATCATGAGCGCCCCGCCGAGCATTCCGCCGAGGTGCGCGAAATGCCCGATGCCTGCCTCTCTGCCGGTCACGCCGAAGAAGAGCTCGAGCACCGCATAGCCCGACACGAACAGCCACGCGGGCATGGGAACGACGAAGTACAGCAACAGCTTGGCGCGTGGGAAGAGCATCGCGAACGCGAGCAGGATGCCGAAGATAGCGCCGGACGCGCCGATGGTGGGCTCGCCGGTATGAGATGCATAGTCGACCGCAAGCTGGGTCGCGCCCGCGGCGATGAGGCACACGAAGTAATACACGATGAAGCGCCGCGCGCCCCAAAACTGCTCGAGCAGCGGGCCGAACATGTAGAGCGCGAACATGTTGAAGATAATGTGCCAGATGTAGCCCGGGTCGTGAAGGAAGCCATACGTCACGAGCTGCCACGGCCGAAACAGCGCCTCGGGTGTCGCGAGCGGCCAAAGCGCGAGATGCACTTCCATGGGCACCGTCGCCATCTTCTCCGCGAGGTAGACGAGGATGTTGACGAGGATGATGGCCCGTGTGGCCGGCGTGAGCTTCGGAAACATCCGCGCAGTCTACCCGCTGATCCGACGCTGAAGAAATACCAGGTCGAGCCACCTGTCGAACTTATGCCCCACCTCGCGTAGGCACCCCGCCTGCTCGAAGCCCAGCCGCTCGTGAAAGCGGATCGAAGACGTGTTCGCGGCGTCGACCCCCGCGATCATCATGTGCTTGCCGAGGGCGGCGGCACGGGGGAAGAGCGCCCCGAGGAGCTGAGTGCCGATGCCGCTGCCGCGCCGGTCCGCGCGGATGTGCACGCTGTGCTCGACGGTGAAGCGATAACCGGGCCAGGCCCTGAAGTCGCCAAAGGTTGCAAATCCGATCACGCCGGAGTCGTCTACCGCGACCAGCACCGGGTATTCGGCCTGCGCGCGCGCGCGCCACCATTGGCGGCGATCTTCCAGCGTCACGGGCGTCGAGGAGTAGATCGCGGTTGATGTTGCGATGACATCATTGTAGATGGCGACGAGGCCTGCCAGGTCGTGATCCGCAGCATCGCGCAACTCCAAGTCGGCTCGCTCCCGGAACTAACGCGAGGGCGGAAGTTGGTTGCCGAGGCGCTCGGCCGCCGCCTTGAGGAGGGGCAGCGCCTTCTCGAGGAGCTCGCGCCGCGTGACCCGCGAAGCCTGGGCGCTGACGTTCATCGCCGCCACCGCGGCGCCGACGACATTCCTCACCGGCACGGCGATCGCACGCAGGCCGATCTCGAGCTCCTGATCGTTCACGGCGAAGCCTTCGGCGCGGGCCTCGGCGAGGATCTCCTCGATGCGCCGGCGCGAGGTCACCGTGAAGCGCGTGTGCGCGACGAGCTCGAATTTTGCCAGTTCCTCCGTCGCCTCCGTCGGCTGCATCGCGGCGAGGAGCGCGCGTCCGAGTGCCGTGCAGTAGGCGGGCACGCGGCTGCCGACGCCGAGGGTTACGGCCACGATCCGCCGGGTCGCCGCGCGCGCTACGTAGACGACCTCGCCATCGTCGAGCACGGCAACCGAGGTCGCTTCGCCGAGCCGCTCGCTCAGCTCCTCCAGGACCGGCTGAGCCGCTATGGCGATCGGGGCGGTGGAGAGGTAGGCATAGCCGAGATTCAGGATCCTCGGCTGCAGGCTGTAAGTGCGGCCGTCGCTCGCAGCGTAGCCGAGCTCACGCAGCGTGTAGAGGCATCGTCGCACCACGGCGCGCGTGAGCCCGGTGGCGCGGCTGACGTCGGCGATGGTGAGGCGCCGGTCGACGCCCGAGAACGCGCGAATCACGTGCAGGCCTCGCGCCAGCGTGGTCATGAAGTCCGGATCGCCGCCGCGATAGAGCGCCGCATCCGGATCGGCCGCCGCGGGTGTACGCGGCGCGATAAACGCCCTCGAGTTCTTGGGAGGCGCCTTGGAATGCAACACGATGTGCGTGGACGATACGCGGCCGATGGTACGGTAATCGTACCCGCTGTGCCGGGATGTGTCATCCGGCAGAGTTCCGCGCGCGTGGACGTGTGAAAATGCTGGCGACATTGGAGCGGAACTCAGTGCTATGAAGATTGCGGTTCTCTTTGGCGGCACCAGCGAGGAGCGGGACGTATCGATCGCGAGCGCCGCGCAGGTGATCCCGGCATTGCGCGGCCTCGGGCACGAGGTGGTAGCGGTCGACACGGCGACCGGCAGGCTGTCCGGCCCGGCCGAGCAGCGGCTGCTTACGAGTGGCGTCGGCCCACTGCCCCCTTCAGGCTCCGCGCTCGCGGGCATCAAGCAGAGCGCGCCCGCGCTCGCCACGGAGGCGGCCGACATGAGCGATGTCGATGTCGTCTTTCTGGCGCTGCACGGCGGCACGGGCGAGGACGGCCACATTCAGGCCGTGCTCGATCTCGCGGGTCTTCCGTACACGGGCAGCAATCACACCGCGAGCGCGACCGCAATGGACAAGGACCTCTCTAAGCGACTCTTTCGGGCGGCCGGCGTGCCGACGGCGGACTGGAGGATGGCGCCGGTGACCGCCGCGGAGATCGCCGGCGCGCTCGGTTGGCCCGTGGTCGTAAAGCCCAACAAACAGGGCTCGACGGTGGGGTTGAGCGTCGTGCGTGGAGCTGATGCAATGCCTGCCGCCTTCTCCCTGGCGCATCGTTATGACGATGAGGTGATGGTGGAGCGTTTCGTCCCGGGCCGCGAGCTGACGGTCGGCGTGCTGGAGGGGCGTGCGTTGCCCGTTGGGGAGATCATCGCGCCCGGCGAGGTGTTCGACTACCAGGCGAAGTACCAGAGCGGCGGCGCGCGCGAGATCTTTCCCGCGGAACTCTCCCCCGACGTCGCGACACGTATCCAGGAATTGGCCGTGCGCGCGCATGCCGCCCTCAAGCTCGGCAGTTACAGCCGGATCGACTTTCGGCTGGATCCCGCGGGCGCAATGTGGTGTCTGGAAGCCAACTCGCTGCCCGGCATGACGGCCGGAAGCCTGTTGCCGCAGGCCGCCCGCGCGGCGGGCATCGGCTTCCCCGAGCTGGTGGAGCGGATCTGCAAGGCGGCGTCACGTAAACCGCATTCAACCCAAACTCGAGACGATTCCCTGCCATAGGACATCCTTCAGCGTCTGCAGCCGCTCGCCCTCGAAGTCCGGCCAACCGAGAACCCGCAACACGATCGGCCGGGCACGACGCACCAGCGCGAGCTGCCCGATGGCGAAAACGGCGCGGACCGCCACTTCGGGACTCGCCGCCGATTGGCCGAGGAGGCGACCGAGGATTTCCCTGACGATCCCCAGCAGCGGGCTGGCGATCTGTTGGAATATCGCCTCGAAGGCCACGGTCTGCTCCCCCTCCGCGCGGGCGAAAAAAAGCGCCCAGCTTTCCGGCCGCTCGGCGGCGACCGCTTCGAGGAAGGGCTCCAGCACCGCGCGCATCAGCTGCAGGAGCTCGGCACGCGGGAGCTCGCGGTGCCCGAGAGCGAGTTGGACGCGCTCCGCTGCCGGACCCAGTCGGGCGCGCACGTCTTCCGTGAGGTATTCGGCACAGGCCAGGTGTAACCCGGCCTTGCCACCGAAGTAGTACTGCAGGGCGGGCAGGCTCACGCCGGCGCGCCGCGCGATGGCGCGGGTCGAGGCACGCTCGTAGCCGAGCTCGGCAAAGAGCTCGATCGCCGTCTCCAGCAGCCGTCGGCGCGTGTGCTCGCCGCGGGCGTAGCCGCTGCCGGCCAAGTGGCGGCGTCGCCGCGTATCGCCGGCCCGCGCGACTGGCCGTGTTCCGCGGCTCGCCGGGCTGCGTTTTCTCACGAGGCCGGGCTCAAAATATGGGAGTCGCCGCGCACGTCTGGAATTCTATCACTCGACAGAAGCACCTTGACGGATTTGTATCAGGTGATAGAAAATTTCCACATGCAGAAGCGAATCATCCCTATGGCATTGGTGACGCTTGCCGCCCTGGGTCTCGCCTGGTGGCTCACTCATCGACATGTCGCCAGCGACGAGCTCGTGCTCTACGGCAACATCGACCTGCGGGAGGTCGACCTCGCCTTCAACGACAGCCAGCGGATCGCGAGTGTTCTGGTCCGCGAGGGCGACACCGTCCGCAAGGGTCAGGTCCTGGCGCGCCTCGACACGAGCCGCCTCGAGCCGCAGCTCGCGCAGGCGCAGGCGCAGGCCGCCGCGCAGCGCGCCGTCGTCGATCGGCTGCATCACGGCAGCAGACCGGAGGAAATAGCCCAGGCACGCGCCAATCTCATGCTGGCGCAGGCAGACGCGCGCCAGTCCCATGACAACTATCAGCGGCTCGAGGCCGTCTCCAGCAGCTCCGGCGGGCGGGCGGTGAGCCGGCAAGAGGTCGATGACGCGAAGGCGCAAGCGGATGTTTCCGACGCCAAGGTGGCCGTCAACCGCAAAGCGCTTCAGCTCGCGTTGATCGGACCACGCAAGGAGGACATTGCGCAGGCAGAAGCGATGCTCGACGGCGAGGAGGCGCAGGCCGCGCTCCTGCAGCAGGAGCTCGCCGATGCGCAGCTGCGCGCGCCGCTCGACGCCGTGGTGCGCTCGCGCATCGCCGAGCCCGGAGATATGGCCTCGCCGCAGAAGACCGCGCTCACCCTGGCCATCACCGATCCCAAATGGGTGCGTGCCTACGTGTCCGAGACCGAGCTCGGGCGGGTGCGACCCGGGATGAAGGCGGCGGTCGCGGTCGACTCTTTTCCCGGCAGGCGCTTCCCGGGCTGGGTCGGCTTCATCTCACCCGAGGCGGAATTCACACCCAAGACCGTGCAGACGCAGGACTTGCGCTCGAGCCTGGTATACGAGATCCGGGTGTTCGTGACAGACCCGGGCGATGTGCTGCGGCTCGGAATGCCGGCGACGGTGTATTTGGCTCCCAGCAAGCCGAAGACCTGACATGCCGTCCCCGGTCGTTCTGGGCCCGGTTGTGGTAGGCAAGGACCTGCGCAAGGTATTCCGCGCGCCCGGCAAAGGCGGCGAGGTTCGCGCGCTCGACGGCGTCTCGATCGAAGTGCGCGCCGGCGAGCTGACAGCTCTAGTGGGACCCGACGGCGCCGGCAAGACGACGCTCATCCGCCTGATGGCGGGTCTGCTTACGGCGGACGGCGGTACTTTGCGCGTGCTCGACATCGACCCTGCCGTGGAGCCGCAGCAGATCCAGGACCGAATCGGCTACATGCCGCAGAAGTTCGGCTTGTACGAGGACCTGAGCGTGCAGGAGAACCTCGACCTCTATGCCGACCTGCATGGGGTCAGTGCGCTAGAGCGCTCCCGACGCTACCCACAGCTCATGCAGATGACGGACCTCGGCCGATTCACCGGCCGGCTGGCCGGCCGTCTCTCGGGCGGCATGAAGCAGAAGCTCGGCCTGGCATGCACGCTGGTGCGCTCGCCGGAGCTGCTGCTGCTCGATGAGCCCACGGTCGGCGTCGATCCGCTGTCGCGGCGGGAGTTGTGGGCCATCGTGGAGCAGCTCGTGCGCGAGCAGGGTCTGACCGTGCTGATGAGCACTTCCTATCTCGATGAGGCGGAGCGGGCGGCGCGGGTCCTCGTGCTGCACGCGGGCAAAGCGCTTGCGCAGAGCGATCCAACAGCCGTTACCCGCCTCGCCGCCAGCCACAGCGTCGTGCTCGATCCCGGGCCCGGTAACAGCGCGCGCAGCCTGCAAGCGAGGCTGCTCGATGACCCTCAGGTGATGGACGCCGTGCCGGATGGCGGGCTCGTCAGGTTGGTATGCACCGCCGAGGCTCGGCCCGGGGAGGCCGTCGCAGGTCTGGAGGCGACGGCGGTCGAGCCCCGCTTCGAGGATGGCTTCATGATGTTGTTGCGCGGGACGGCGAGCCGTGAGACCGGGGCGGACATTCGTCTGCAACGCCCGCCCGCCGCCACGGAGGCGGGCCCCGTGGTGGAGGTGCGTGATCTTCGCAAGCGCTTCGGCGATTTCACAGCGGTGAATGACGTGAGCTTCGATGTGAGTCGCGGTGAGATCTTCGGGCTCCTGGGACCCAACGGGGCCGGTAAGACGACCACCTTCCGTATGCTCTGCGGGCTGTTGCCGCCGACCGGGGGTGTACTGAAGGTCTCCGGAGTCGACGTCCGCAGGGCCGGGGCCGCGGCGCGTAGCCGGCTCGGGTACGTCGCGCAGAAATTCTCCCTCTACGGAGCGCTCACCGTCAGAGAGAACCTGGAGTTCTTTGCAAGCGCATACGGACTGCGCGGTGCGCTGCGCCGCGGGCGCATCGACTGGGCCATGCGGCAGTTCGACCTCGAGCACCATGAGAACGCGCCGAGCGGCGAGCTGCCCGGCGGCTTCAAACAGCGCCTTGCCATGGGCGCGGCGCTCCTGCACGAGCCGGACATCCTCTTCCTCGACGAGCCGACGAGCGGCGCCGATCCGCTGGCGCGCCGCGCCTTCTGGCGGCGCATCACGGCCCTCGCCGAGCAGGGCGTCACCGTGATCGTGACTACCCACTTCATGCAGGAGGCGGAATACTGCGATCACATCGCCATCATGGACAGCGGCCGGGTGCTGGCTCGGGGCTCGCCGGCGGAAATCCGCAAGCTTGCGCCGGCGAGTGAAGGACGACAGCCTTCCATGGAGGACGCTTTCATCGCCGTGGTCGAAGCGGCCCGGGCCGGCGAGACAGGCGTGCGCGCGTGACGGACTTCGACGCGATGCGACCGAAGCTGCGGCGCGTCCTCGCCCTGGTGAAGAAAGAGACCCGGCAGATGATCCGCGATCCGGCGACGATCGCGGTCGGCATCGTGTTACCGGTCATCCTCATTCTTCTGTTCGGTTTCGGCCTCTCGCTCGATGTCAAGAACGTGCCGGTCGCCGTGGTGCTGGAGGAAAACTCGGCGCCGGCCGAGGACCTGCTGGCCGCGCTCGCGCTCTCACCCTACTTCCATCCCCAGGTGGTGTACTCGCCCCAGGCAGCCGAGCGGCTGATGATGGCGGGCGGCGTCGATGGCATCCTCACGATCCCGACGGACTTCGCGCGGCGCTTTGGTGCCGGTGATGCTCGCGTGCAGCTCGTCGTGCACGGCACGGATGCGAATCGCGCCCGCATCATCGAATCCTACGTCGAAGGCGCGATCGGCGCATGGTCGGCACGGCAGGCGGCGGAGGAGGGAACGGCTGTGGGCGGCGGACCGGTGACGATTCAGAGTCGCATGTGGTTCAACTCCGCGAACGACAGCCACTACTTCCTCGTCCCGGGACTCATCGTCCTCGTCATGACGCTGATCGGCGCTTTCCTGACGGCGATGGTCGTGGCGCGGGAGTGGGAGCGCGGCACCTTCGAGGCGCTGTTCGTGACCCCGGTGCGCAGCGGTGAGATCCTCCTCGGCAAGACCATTCCTTACTTCGGCCTCGGCGTGCTCGGGCTCGTGCTCTGCGTCGTCTCGAGCAAGTTCCTGTTCCGCGTCCCCGTGGTTGGCTCGCTCGCGGTGCTGCTCGGCGCGTCCATGCTCTACGTGCTGGTCGCGCTCGGCGTGGGGTTGCTCATATCCTCGTACTTCAAGAACCAGCTCGTCGCCAGCCAGCTCACCATGCTCGCGACCTTCATGCCGGCGCTCATGTTGTCGGGGTTTCTGTTCGATCTGCGCAGCATGCCTGTGGGTGTGCGAGTCATCACCTATCTCCTGCCGGCGAGATATTACGTGGCGCTGCTGCAGACTGCCTTCCTGGCCGGAGACATCTGGTCCGTGATCCTGCCCAATGCGGCCGTGCTCGCCTGCATGGTCGCGCTCCTCGGCTATGCGAGCCGCGCGGTCACCCACAAGAGGATCGGCTGACCCCATGTTGGAATCGCTGCTACGCATTCTGGCGCTCACCCGCAAGGAGCTGCTCGCGGTGCTCAAGGATCGGCGCGCACGCAACAGTCTGCTGTTGCCGCCCATACTGCAGTGCCTGCTGTTCGGTTACGCCGCAACCTATGATCTCAATCACGTGCCCTACGCCGTGCTCGACCGCTCTCATAGCATCGAGGCGCAGGACCTCGTGGGCCGCCTGGATGGCACCGGGTTCTTCGAGCGCGTGGCCAGCCTGAGCACGCAGACGCAGGCTCGTGACTACATCAACGACAGGCGCGCACTGCTCGTCATCGAGATTCCGGAGGACTTCGCGCGCCGACTCGAGGCCGGTGCCGCGGCGGACGTCCAGGTCATCGCCGACGGCCGCAATTCGAATACAGCCGGTACGGCGCTCGGATATGCCGAGTCGGTGGTGGATGCGTTCAACACGGATTGGCGGGCGGATCATGGTCAGCCGGGGCCGCCCATCACCGTCGAGGAGCGTGCCTGGTACAACCCCGATCTGCTGACGCGCTGGAACATGATCCCTGGACTCATCGGGACCCTCACCATGATCCAGACGCTGATGCTGACGGCGATGTCGGTCGCGCGCGAGCGGGAGCAGGGGACTTTCGATCAGCTGCTCGTGACGCCGTTCCGGCCGGCGGAGATCATGGCCGGCAAGGCGTTGCCCTCCATGGTGGTGGGCATCATACAAGCCACCGGCGTGCTCCTCGTGGCGCAGCTCTGGTTCCGCATCCCGTTTCAAGGATCGTTCCTGACGCTTTATGCGGGGCTCACGCTGTTCGTGCTCGCGGCCGTGGGCATCGGGCTCGTCGTCTCGGCGCTGTGCTATACCATGCAGCAGGCGATGCTCTTTTCCTTCGTCATCATCATGCCCTTCGCGCTGCTCTCCGGCCTGACGACGCCGCTCAGCAACATGCCGTCGTCTCTGCAATACTTCACATACATCAACCCCTTGCGCTATGCCATCGACATCGCGCAGCGGGTCTACCTGGAGGGAGCAGGACTGAGCGTCCTGACGGCCGACCTGTGGCCGCTGGCGGCTATCGCCGCGGTGACGCTGGCCGCCGCCTCCTGGATGTTCAAGCACCGGCTACAGTAAGGAAGATCATGGCGAACTCCAACATGGCCCCAAACAGGGCCATACCCCGCTCCGTGGCGCTGGCTTTCCTCGGCTGCACGCTGGCCGGCTGCATGGTCGGACCCAACTTCGTCAAGCCCAAGTCGAACGTGCCATCGCAATGGTCGCCGACCGCGACCGCCAACGGCACTGAAGGCGCCGCGCACATCAGTTCGGCGCGCGCGCAGACAGTCGCATGGTGGTCCGGTTTCAACGACGCCACGCTGACCTCGCTCGTCCAGCAGTCGGCGGCTCAGAATCTGGACATCAAGCAGGCGGTGCTGCGCATCGAGGAGGCCCAGGCGCAAACCGCCGCCGTGGCAGGAGGGCTCTGGCCCGACGTATCGGCCAATGGCTCGTGGGCGCGTCAGCGGCTGAGCACCAACACGCCGAACGGCGCCATATTCGGCTTCAACTTCCCGGACCTGCCGCCGACGCTGGTGAATCCCTACAACCAGTACCAGCTCGGCCTCGGCGCCTCCTGGACGCTCGATGTCTTTGGCACGCAACGGCGCGCGCTGGAGGCCGCCAATGCGCAGACGGAGGCGGCGATCGAAGGCGCGCACGCGGCGCTGCTCTCGATGGTGAGCGACGTCGCTGCGACCTACATCGATCTGCGCGGCGCGCAGCTTCGCCGCTCGATCCTGGAGCGTAGCCTGGCGACGCAGCGCGACCTCTTGCAGCTCACGCGTGATCGGCGCAGCGCCGGCCTGACCTCGGAACTCGACGTCGAGAACGCCAAAGCGGAGGTCGGCACCACCCAGGCCGAGGTGCCGCTCGCGGATCGGCAGATCACGGTCGACATCAACGAGCTGAGCGAGCTGATGGCGCGCCCGCCCGAAGCGCTGCGGGCAGAGCTCGAGCGGGCGCAGCCGGTGCCTCCCGCGCCCCCCGTGGTACCGATCGGACTGCCGTCGGACCTGGCGCGCCGCCGGCCGGACGTCCGCCAGGCGGAGGCCAACCTGCACGCGGCGACGGCCGAAATCGGTGTCGCGGTTTCCAACTACTTTCCGCAGCTGACGCTCACGGCCGCCGGCGGCTATCAGTCAGAGGGGCTTTCCCAACTCGTCGAGACGGCGAGCCGCTTCGCCTCGATCGGGCCCACCATTCAACTACCGATCTTCGAGGGCGGGCGCCTGCACGCGCAGGTGCGGCTGCAAAAGGTCAAGGCCAAGGAGGCGGCCGTCGCGTATGCGCAGACGGTGCTCACGGCGCTGCATCAGGTGGAGGATGCGTTGGCAGCCTACGGCACGGATCAGGCGCGGCGCGCATCGCTCGAGACGGCCGTGACCGCGAGCCGCAACGCCCGCTTACTCGCGCGGCAGCGCTATCAGAGCGGAGTGGCGAGCTTCATCGATGTCCTCGATGCGGAGCGCACCGAGGAAGAGAACGAGGTGTCGCTCGCGGATGCCACCACGGCCGTGTCGGCCGATCTGGTGCAGCTGTATCGCGCCCTCGGCGGGGGCTGGGAGAGCGGTGCGGCCGCCGACTCTGTTCCAACCCCGTGACAGTGTCGCGCGCTGCGCGACTCGCGCCGTGTGACTCACGCCGGCGCGCGGTATAAGGTGCGCCCACGAGCGGCAATTCACGGGAGCGCCACCATGGCCGGGCAGCCTTTCGAAGTCATCAGTCAGCATCGCTGCTTCGGCGGCACGGTCGGCTTTTATCGCCACGAGGCGGCGAGCACCGCATGCGCGATGCGCTTCGCGGTCTTCACGCCCGCGGCGGCGAAGTCGGCACGGGTGCCGGTGCTCTACTACCTCGCCGGTCTCACCTGCGCCGAAGAGACCTTCATGATCAAGGCGGGTGCGCAACGAGTCGCCGCCGAGCTCGGCCTGATGCTGGTCGCTCCTGACACGAGCCCGCGGGGGGTCAAACTGCCGGGCGACAGCGACTCGTGGGATTTCGGCGTGGGCGCGGGCTTCTATCTCGATGCGACCGCGGAGCCGTGGTCACGGCACTACCGCATGTATACCTATGTCACCCAGGAGCTGCGCACGCTGATCGAGGGACACTTCCCGGCGGCGCCGGAGCGCACCGGGATCTTCGGTCACTCGATGGGCGGGCATGGGGCGCTCACCATTGCGCTGCGCAATCCGGAACGGTATCGGTCGGTGTCGGCCTTCGCGCCCATCAGCGCGCCGCGTCGGTGTCCCTGGGGGCAGAAGGCATTCAGTGGTTATCTGGGGGCCGATCAGGGGCAGTGGGCAACCTATGATGCCGCTGAGTTGGCCGCCACGGTCACGGATGGGCCGCAAAGACCGTCCATCCTGGTGGACCAGGGCCTGGCGGATCAGTTTCTCGAGTCGCAGCTGCATCCGCACTTCCTGGAGGAGGCCTGCGGTAAATCCAGGCTCAGGCTCACGCTGCGTCGGCACGAGGGGTATGACCATGGGTATTACTTCATCTCCAGTTTCATGGAGGACCATCTGCGGCATCACGCCCGCGAGCTGGGGGTGTGACGGCCCTCTCATTGCTGCGTCCCGGAAATCGAACACTTGACCGCCCGCTAGGGGTATCTCAGGGACAGGGGGAAAGGACGGGGGCGCCGGACGTATACTCAGGGCATGGAAGCACTGTCTTCTGAGCATGGCGAGGCCGTTCGGCGGATCGTGGGCGACCTCAAGGGGCGGCCCGGACCCCTGATCGAGGTCCTGCACGCGATCCAGGCGGAGCTCGGGTACGTGCCGCCGGCGGCGGTACGGCTCGTGGCTTCGGAGCTCAACCTGTCGCGGGCCGAGGTCCACGGGGTCGTCTCCTTTTATCACTTTTTCCGCAGCACGCCGCCGGGCGTGCACACCGTGAGCGTGTGCCGGGCGGAATCGTGTCAGGCGGTGGGGGGCGAGGCCCTGGCCGCCTACGCGCGAAGACGGCTGGGAGTAGACTTCCATGGGACGACGCCGGACGGGCGCTTCTCCCTGGAGCCGGTTTACTGCCTGGGTAATTGCGCCTGCTCGCCCGCGGTGATGATCGATGGCCGCCTGCATGGCAGGGTGAGTCCGGAGCGCTTCGACGCGCTGCTCGTGGACGCCGACCGCAAGAGGTGACTGCTCCAGCATGACTGTTACGGTGTATGTGCCCCGCGATGCCGGCGCTCTCTCGCTCGGCGCGGGGGAGGTCGCGGATGCGGTCGCGCGCGAGGCGACTGCGCGCGGGCTCGACCTCGAGCTCATCCGCAACGGCTCGCGTGGTGCCTACTGGCTGGAACCGCTGGTCGAGGTGACGACGACGCGCGGTCGGATGGCCTACGGGCCCGTCAGCTCAGCGGATGTGCCTGGGCTCTTCGCCGCTGACTTCCTGAGCGGCGGCGCGCACCCGCTGTCACTGGGACTCAGCGATGCGATTCCGTGGCTCGCTAGCCAACAGCGGCTGACCTTTGCGCGTGTCGGCATGGTCGACCCCGCGAGCGTCGCGGATTATGTCATCCATGGCGGCTATCAGGGCCTGCGCCGTGCGCTCGCGATCAGCCCCGAGGCCATCGTGGAGGCGATCACAGGCTCGGGTCTGCGCGGTCGCGGCGGCGCGGCTTTCCCGACCGGCATCAAGTGGAAGACCGTGCTGGAGCAGGCCGCCGGCCAGAAATATGTCACATGCAATGCCGATGAGGGTGACTCGGGTACGTTTTCCGACCGGATGCTGATGGAGGGCGATCCCCTCAGCCTCATCGAGGGCATGACGATCGCGGCTGTCGCAGTCGGCGCCACGCAGGGTTACATCTATCTGCGCGCAGAGTATCCGCATGCGCACCGCGCGCTGAATCAGGCCATCGCAGCCGCGTACCAAGCGCGTTATCTGGGCGTCGATGTGATGGGCAGCGGCAAACGCTTCGATCTCGAGGTTCGCCTCGGAGCCGGCGCCTACATTTGCGGCGAGGAGACCTCGATGCTCGAGAGCCTCGAGGGCAGGCGCGGCGAAGTGCGCGTGCGGCCGCCGCTGCCGGCCATCAAGGGGCTCTTCGGCCGGCCGACGATCGTCAACAACGTGATCACGCTTGCGACCGTGCCGACGATTCTGCATCGCGGCGCGGAGTTTTACGCCGGCTACGGAATGGGCAAGTCCCGCGGCACGCTGCCGCTGCAGCTCGGCGGGAACATCAAGCGCGGGGGCCTGGTCGAACGGGCTTTTGGCCTGACGCTGCGCGAGCTGTTGTATGACTACGGCGGCGGCTCGGCTTCCGGGCGTCCACTGCGCGCGGTTCAGGTCGGTGGCCCGCTCGGCGCTTATATCCCGGCGTCGCAGTTCGACACGCTCGTGGACTACGAGGCGCTAGCCGGTATCGGTGCGCTTCTCGGTCACGGCGGTATCGTCGCCTTTGACGACACCGTCGATATGGCGCGGATGGCGCGCTACGCGATGGAATTCTGCGCGGTCGAGTCCTGCGGCAAGTGCACACCCTGCCGCATCGGCTCGACGCGGGGCAAGGAGGTCATCGATCGCATCATCGCGGGCCGCGACACGGAGGACAATGTGCGCAGGCTCGAGGAGCTGTGTGAGCTCATGGTGCAGGGATCACTCTGCGGGCTGGGCGGCATGGCGCCGTTCCCGGTGCAGAGCGCGCTGCGGCATTTCAGGGAAGACTTTCGTATTCGGAGTTAGTCATGTTCGCGATTGATTACGAGGATCTCGGGACGCCGACCCCTGTCGAGGCAGGCGCAGCAGTCACGGTGGAGATCGACGGCAAGCCCATCACGGTGCCGTCCGGTACTTCCGTCATGCGCGCCGCCGCCCTGGCCGGCGCAGGGGTGCCGAAGCTCTGCGCCACCGACACGCTGAAGGCCTTCGGCTCGTGCCGCATGTGCCTGGTGGAGATCGAGGGGCGCAAGGGTTATCCGGCCTCCTGCACCACCCTGGTGGCGCCCGCGATGAAGATCCGCACCCAGTCGGACAAGCTGAGCGCGCTGCGCCGTGGAGTGTTGGATCTCTACCTGTCCGAGCATGACCTCGATCCCTCCGGCGCGCGGACCGAGCTGCGCGACGTGGCCGAGACAGTCGGTCTCACTCACACCTCGTATGGAGCGCGGCCCGTGCGCGCCGCCATGCCCCGCGACGAGAGCAATCCTTACTTCACCTTCGATCCCGAGCAATGCATCGTCTGCTCGCGCTGCGTGCGCGCGTGCGATGAGGTGCAGGGCACCCTCGCGCTGACGGTGCAGGGTCGCGGCCTGGAGTCGAAGATCGCGGCGAGCCAGGATGAGTCGTTCCTGGAATCCGAGTGCGTCTCCTGCGGAGCTTGTGTCGAGGCCTGTCCGACCACCGCCCTCATGGAGAAGTCAGTCAGCCGCCTCGGCCAGCCGGAGCGCGCCATCACCACGACCTGCGCCTATTGCGGCGTGGGCTGCAGCCTCGAGGCGGAGGTGCGCAGCAGCGGCGCGGCGACCGAGGTCGTGCGCATGGTGCCGAGTCGTGACGGACACGCGAATCACGGCCACGCTTGCGTCAAGGGCCGCTTCGCCTATGGCTACGCGACGCACGCCGACCGCGTTCTCAAGCCACTGATCCGCAAGACCATTCGCGATGAGTGGCGCGAGGTCTCCTGGGAGGAGGGGATCGCCTACGCGGCGAGCGAGATGCGGCGCATCCAGGCGAAGTACGGCCGCGATTCGATCGGTGGCATCACTTCCTCGCGCTGCACCAACGAGGAGACCTTCCTGGTGCAGAAGATGGTGCGCGCAGCCTTCGGCAACAACAATGTCGATACCTGTGCGCGCGTGTGCCATTCACCGACCGGCTACGGCTTGAAGAGCACGATAGGAGAGTCGGCCGGCACCCAGGCGTTCACGTCCGTGGCCAAGGCCGATGTGATCATGGTCGTTGGCGCCAACCCGACCGAAGGCCATCCGGTGTTCGGGTCGCAGATGAAGCAACGCCTCCGGCAAGGGGCGAAGCTCATCGTCCTCGACCCACGCTCCACCGGCCTCGTGCGCAGCCCGCACATTGCGGCGGACGTCCACCTGAAAGTGACACCAGGCAGCAACGTCGCCGTCCTCAACTCCATCGCGCACGTCATCGTGACGGAGGGCCTGACGAAGGACGACTATGTTGCCGAGCGCTGTGAGCCGGAGTCGTACCAGCTGTGGAAGGAGCTGATCGCCGCGGAACGCAATTCGCCGGAGGCGATGGAGGCCGTGACCGGAGTGCCGGCGGATCTCGTCCGCAGCGCGGCGCGGCTCTATGCGAGCGGCCCGAACGGCGCCATCTATTACGGGCTCGGGGTGACCGAGCACAGCCAGGGCTCGACCGCCGTCATGGCGCTCGCCAACCTCGCCATGGCCACCGGCAATCTCGGCCGCGAGGGCGTCGGCGTGAATCCGCTGCGCGGCCAGAACAACGTCCAGGGCTCCTGCGACATGGGCTCGTTCCCGCACGAGTTCAGCGCCTATCGGCACGTGTCCGATCCGGTGGTGCGCGGGCTGTTCGAGCAGGCCTGGGGCGTCACGCTGCAACCGGAGCCGGGCCTCAGGATCACCAACATGTTCGAGGCGGCGCTGGATGGCACCTTCCGCGCCATGTACGTGCAGGGGGAGGACTTCGTCCAGTCGGACCCCAACACACATCACGTCACACGCGCCATGGAGTCGCTGGAGTGCGTCATCATCCAGGACCTGTTCATCAACGAGACGGCGAAGTTCGCCCACGTGTTCCTGCCGGGCTCCTCGTTCCTGGAGAAGGACGGTACCTTCACGAACGCCGAGCGGCGCGTGTCGCGGGTGCGCAAGGTCATGCCGCCCAAGGCAGGCTATGAGGACTGGCAGGTCACCATGATGCTGTCGGAGGCCCTCGGCTATCCGATGCACTACCGGCATCCTTCCGAGATCATGGACGAGATCGCGCGCCTCACCCCGACTTTCTCCGGCATCAGTTACGAGAAGCTCGACCGGCTGGGCAGCATTCAGTGGCCATGCAACGATGCCGCGCCCGAGGGGACCCCGACGATGCACGTGCACCAGTTCGTGCGCGGCAAGGGCAAGTTCTGCCTCACCGAGTACGTGCCGACGAGCGAGCGCTCCACCAGCCGCTTCCCGCTGATCCTGACCACCGGCCGGGTGCTGAGCCAGTACAACGTCGGCGCCCAGACTCGCCGCACCGATAACGTCGTGTGGCACAAGGAGGACCTGCTGGAGATCCATCCGCACGATGCTGAGGTCCGCGGCATTTCCGATGGCGACTGGATCGGGCTCACCAGCCGGGCGGGCGAGACCGTTCTGCGTGCCAAGGTGTCGGAGCAGATCGCCGCGGGCGTCGTCTACACCACCTTCCACTTCCCGGAGACCAACGCCAACGTAGTCACCACGGAGAACTCCGACTGGGCGACCAACTGTCCGGAGTACAAGGTAACGGCGGTCGAGGTGGTATTGGTCGGGCAGAAGGATGCATGGCGTAAGCGCACCGCGGAGGAGCGGGCGCTGCCGCGGCCGGCGCGGCGGCGGTCCCGCGATCCGGCATCGGCCTGAGCGGTCCGGCGCCGAGGCAGGTCCTGCGTGTCGAGTGCGGAAACCGAGATTCCCCCGCCGGGCGTCACCGAGCCCCCACGCCGCGAATGCGTCGAGCTCGAGGTCGAGCGCTGGGACCGCGGGAAGATCACGCGCGAGCGAGATCTCATCGCGGAAGAGATGCCGATCGCGCTCGTCTATCACGGTGTCCCGCACGTCGCAATGCTTGCGACCCCCGCCGACCTCGAGGACTATGCGGTCGGCTTCACGTTGAGCGAGGGCCTGGTGGAGCGCCCGGAGGAGATCCGCGGTGTCGAGGTCGTCTGGGGGGAAGAGTCCGCCGAGGTCAGAATCACGGTCGCCTGGGAGCGCTTCTCCGCGCTGCTCGATCGCAGGCGCAATCTGACAGGGCGCACCGGGTGCGGGCTCTGCGGCCAGGAGACCGTCGAGGAGGCTGTCCGGGACGTGAAGTCCGTCGGACCCGGGGCCCGGCTGAGTGTGGCGGCGCTCCATGAGGCCATCGCGAAGCTCGCGCATCAGCAGCCGATCAACGCCCGCACCGGAAGTGTGCATGCGGCAGCCTGGGTCGCGCCGGGAAAGGGAATCCAGGTGGTGCGGGAGGATGTTGGCCGCCACAACGCGCTCGACAAAACGATCGGCGCTCTGGTGCGCTCCGGGGTGGACCCTGCGGCCGGCGCGATCCTTCTGACCAGCCGTGCCAGCTTCGAGCTGGTGCAGAAGAGTGCTGCGGTGGGCGTGGCCTTCATTGCCGCTTTCTCGGCGCCTACTGCCTTTGCAGTGCGTTTGGCCGAGCGCGCCGGCCTGACCCTGGTGGCGTTTGCGCGCGAGCATCGGCACGTCGTCTACACCCATCCCTGGCGCCTGGAATCTCCATGAACATCGACCTGCTCATCAAAATGGTCAACGAGATCAGCGCCTACTTTGCCTCGGAGCCGGACTCGGAGCAGGCAGCGAAGGATGTCGCGGGACACCTCAGACGCTACTGGGAGCCGCGCATGCGACGCCAGATCGTCACGTATTGGCAGGAACGGCAGGGCGCGGGTCTCACCGAGCTGGGGCGGCGCGGAGTCGGGCTGCTTGCGGCCGCTGAGCCTTCCCCGGCGGCCGCGCCGCCCTCCTGAAGCCCTTCCGGAGGCCGCCAATCGCGCCCTCTATAGCCAGCGGACGGGACAAAAATTATCATAGGGGGTTCTTATGAGAGACCCCATGACCGAGCGGCCGCACAAGGTGCTGATCTGCGGATCGGTGGCATACGACACCATCATGCTGTTCGATGGCCGCTTCCGCGAGCACATCCTCCCCGAGCAGCTCCACATCCTCAACGTGTCGTTCCTGGTGCCGCAGTTGCGGCGCGAATTCGGCGGCTGCGCGGGCAACATCGCCTACAACCTCGGACTGCTCGGCGATCTGCCCGCGCCGATGGCGACCGTGGGGCGCGACTTCGCGCCCTACCGGGAGTGGATGGAGCGCAATGGTGTGCCGCTCGACTACGTCCGAGTGATCGATTCGGAGCTCACCGCTCAGGCGTTCATCACGACCGACCGCGACGATAATCAGATCACCGCGTTTCATCCCGGCGCAATGCAGCATTCGCACCTCAATAAGGTGCTGGAGGCCGGCAACGATACCGCCCTCGGAATCGTGGCTCCGGACGGGCGCCAGGGCATGCTCGAGCACGCGCAACAGTTTGCCCGCGCGAGCATTCCTTTCATCTTCGACCCCGGGCAAGGCCTGCCGATGTTCGACACGGCGGACCTCGATCACTTCATCGAGCAGTCCAATTGGGTGGCTGTCAATGACTACGAGTGGCAGCTGCTGCAGCAGAAGAGCGGCTGGACCGTTCGTGACCTGACCCAACGGGTGGAGGCGCTCATCGTCACGCGCGGGCACAAGGGTTCCATCATCTACACGCCGGACGAGCAGATCGAGATTCCCTGCGCGAAGGCCGCCGCAGTCGTCGATCCCACGGGCTGCGGCGACGCCTACCGCGCGGGCCTGCTGCATGGTCTGCTGCACAAACTCGACTACGAGACGTGCGGGCAGGTAGCGGCCGTCATGGGCGCGTTGAAGGTCGAGTCGCGCGGCACCCAGAATCACCGGGCGACGGCCGCCGAGATCGAACGACGCATGGCGGAGAGCTTCGGCGATGCCGCTGCGGCCAAGGCAACGCTCACCGTTCGCCCTTGATCGCTGCCGAGCCAGCCACTTTTTTTCATCCGATCAAAATTCAGGAAGCGAGTACATGGCCAACGACTATCTCTTTACCTCCGAGTCGGTGTCAGAGGGGCATCCGGACAAGGTGGCCGATCAAATCTCGGACGCCGTTCTGGACGCCATTCTCAAGGAGGACATCCGAGGTCGCGTGGCCTGTGAGACGCTGGTCAAGACTGGTGTCGTAATTGTTGCGGGTGAGGTGACGACCAGCGCTTGGGTCGACGTCGAGGCGCTTGTCCGCAGGACGGTGCTCGATATTGGTTACGACTCCTCTGAGATGGGGTTCGACGGTGCAAGCTGCGGGGTGCTCAACATCATCGGCAAGCAGTCCCCGGACATCGCCCAGGGCGTGGATCGCAAGGACGAGCGCAAGCAGGGCGCGGGCGATCAGGGCCTGATGTTCGGCTACGCCACCAACGAGACCGACGTGCTCATGCCCGCGGCCATCACCCTGGCTCATCGCCTGGTCAAGCGCCAGGCCCAGGTGAGGAAGTCGGGCAAGCTTTCTTGGCTGCGCCCGGATGCCAAGAGTCAGGTCACACTGCGGTACGAGGATGATCGTCCGGTGGGCCTCGAGGCCGTGGTGCTCTCGACCCAGCACAGTCCCGACGTTTCGACCAAGGCGTTGCGCGAGGCGGTGACGGAAGAGATCCTGAAGCCCGTCCTGCCCGCCAAATGGGTCGACAAGCGCACCAAATACCACATCAACCCCACGGGGCGGTTCGTCGTCGGCGGTCCGGTGGGAGATTGCGGCCTGACGGGCCGCAAGATCATCGTCGACACCTATGGTGGCTTCGCCCGTCACGGCGGCGGAGCCTTCTCCGGCAAGGACCCGTCCAAGGTCGACCGATCCGCGGCCTACGCAGCACGCTATGTGGCGAAGAACATCGTCGCAGCGGGTCTTGCGGAGCGCTGCGAGGTGCAGCTCTCCTATGCCATTGGCGTCGCCGAGCCGACCTCCATCATGGTGGAGAGCTTCGGCACCAGCCGCCTCTCGCGTGAGCAGCTCACGCTGCTGGTGCGCAAGAACTTCGATCTGACGCCCTTCGGGCTGCGCGAGATGCTCGATCTGGCGCGCCCCATCTATCAGAGGACCGCGGCCTACGGTCATTTCGGCCGCACGGAGCCGGAGTTCACCTGGGAGCGGACCGACCGCGCGGCGGCGCTTGCCGCCGAGGCGAAGAGCGCCAAAGCGGCCTGAAGGCCGCACGTATCCGGTCGCCGCAGCGATGCGGCGGCGCGGCGTTTCTGAGGAGCGTTGCGACAGACCTGCGGGGAGCCTTCGGCTCCTCTCGGCTGCCAGGCTCAGAAGCGCGAGATCCCTACACGGCGCTCGCTCAAGTCATTGGAGTACTCGACTATGAACGCCACACTCAAATCCGCCTCTGTCCCCGGTGATACCCAGGGAGATTGCAAGGTTGCCGACCTCGCACTCGCCGACTGGGGCCGCAAGGAGATCCTGATCGCGCAGACGGAGATGCCCGGGCTGATGGCCATCCGCGAGGAGTTTGCGCCGTCACAGCCGTTGGCCGGCGCGCGCATCACGGGCTCCCTGCACATGACCATCCAGACCGCCGTGCTCATCGAGACGCTGCAGGCGCTTGGCGCCCGCGTGCGCTGGGCTTCCTGCAATATCTTCTCGACCCAGGATCATGCGGCCGCCGCGATCGCGGTGGCCGGCACGCCGGTCTTCGCCTGGAAGGGCGAATCGCTGGCCGACTACTGGGACTACACGCACCGGATCTTCGACTGGCCGGACGGCGGCTACACCAACATGATCCTCGATGATGGCGGCGATGCGACGCTGCTCATGCATCTGGGCGTGCGCGCCGAGAGCGACCCGGGAGTGATCGCCAAGCCCGAGAGCGAGGAGGAGGCGGCGCTCTACGTGGCCATCCAGGCGAAGCTGAAAGCCGACCCCAAGTGGTATTCCACGCGGATCCGCCACATCAAGGGGGTGACGGAGGAGACGACGACCGGCGTCAAGCGCCTGTACCAGATGGCGAAGGAAGGCAGCCTCGCGTTCCCCGCGATCAACGTCAACGACTCGGTCACCAAGAGCAAGTTCGACAATCTCTACGGTTGCCGCGAGTCTCTCGTCGACGGCATCAAGCGCGCCACCGACGTGATGGTGGCGGGCAAGATCGCAGTGGTATGCGGCTACGGTGACGTCGGCAAGGGCTGCGCGCAGGCGCTGAGTGCGCTCTCCGCCCAGGTCTGGGTGACGGAGATCGACCCCATCTGCGCGCTGCAGGCGGCGATGGAAGGCTATCGTGTAGTGACCATGGACTACGCGGCCGACAAGGCCGACATGTTCGTCACCGCCACGGGGAATTACCACGTCATCACCCACGCGCACATGCAGCGCATGAAGCACAACGCGATCGTGTGCAACATCGGGCACTTCGACAACGAGATCGACGTCGCGGGCCTCAAGCGCCATACGTGGGAGAACATCAAGCCGCAGGTCGATCACGTGATCTTCCCCGACGGCCGCCGGCTCATCCTGCTCGCCGAGGGGCGGCTGGTGAACCTCGGCTGTGCCACCGGTCATCCGAGCTACGTGATGAGCTCGAGTTTCGCCAACCAGACCCTGGCCCAGATCGAGCTCTACGGCAACCCGGGCAAATATCCCGTCGGCGTGTATGTTTTGCCGAAGCACCTCGACGAGAAGGTCGCCCGGCTGCAGCTTACGAAGTTCGATGCGGAGCTGACGACCCTCACCGAGGCCCAGGCGCGCTACATCGGCGTCGACAAAGCCGGTCCCTACAAGTCTGATCAGTACCGCTACTGACGACGGGAGGGGGGTAAGCCGGCCGGCGAGCATCACTAAAGGGTCGGCCCGGGGAAGAAGTTCGAGCTGACGCTATTCGGCGACAGCATTGTCCGCGCGGCGCGCTCGCCCGCCGCCGGACGCCCGGTGTCGGGGTTCAGTCCACACTCCGCTACGAAATGTTAAGAGAAGGCGCCGGTTTGTGCCCTTCCCGGAACATTCACGCCCATGAAGACTGGACCCTGACGGCTGGAGTGTTGCAAAAGTTACCGCGCTGCGAGCGAGCAGCCGCTGCGGCAACCCGCAGACTCGAGCCGAAGCGCTGGCTCCCATCTCCAACTGACCCGACCCTACAACATGTCGATTCACCGTATCAGTGATGTTGGGCGCGCCTTTTCTCACAAAAGCGTGTATGATTCCGCCTCGACCCTACAGTTGGGTGTTTATCTGGAGTATCGAGTAATGGCGAAACGTCCCCCGAACGATGGCGCTTCCTGGAGCGCCAGTGAGCTGAAGACCTTGAAGTCGCTCGCGAAAGCGGGAACCCCGACCAGCGAGGTCGCGAAGAAGCTCGGGCGTACCGCGGCGGCCGTTCAGCAGAAGGCCATGCGGGCTGGGATTTCCTTCCGGGCGGCCAAGAGAGCCGGCGCCCGTAAGAAGAAGTAAGCGCCGCGCGCAGTACGGACGGGGGCCAGCCTCACCGGCTGGCCCCCGTCTTCATTTATACGGCCCCGCTCTTGCCACGGCCGGCCCGAGTTTGTCAAACTGTCCGCGCGCTGAATCCGTGTGGCTCGAAAACGAATGAGGGGGCGGCATGCGGCGACTAATCGGATTTTCCTGTCTCGGGGCGGTTGTTCTGGCCTTGGGTGGCTGCGGTGTGCAGTTGCAGGACGAGACTCCGGGTACGTTCACGGCCAACGCGGATATCGGCATGTATCCGCTCACGGTCAAGGTGACCACTGGTCCCCTGGTGAGCACGCCGATATATGTGTTTGTGGTCGGCAGCGACGGGCAGCAGGTACCTCTGTCGGCCGGCCCGAACGGGGCCTTCGGCACGATGTATCCCGTCAAATGTAAGCAGAGCTTCCCGCTGCAGTATCTCGCGGTCTGGCGGGTGCAGGGTGTGGTGACCGAGCACCAGCTGTTCCCGCCGCAGCCGCGGCAGATCCAGCTCACGCCGCCCCCGCTCACCCAGCAGGCGAACATCGACACCTCCGGAACGCCGGACAAGAAGACGCATTCCTGGCAGGGGGCCGTACAGTACAATATCGTCACCGCCGCCGACGCGCACATCACCGGCGCGCAACTCGAGCCGGTCAGTCAGGACAAGGCGGACATCAAGGCGGCGACGAAGGACGTCAGCATCGTAAGCACCTTCCCGATCGATGCCACCTGCGGGACGCCCACTGCCGTGACGCTGGCATCGAAAGCGCAGACCGCACACGTCAACCTCGTGATCACGACCGACCTGCCGGGCATGCCACAGGCGACGACGCGCGTGGATTTCGGGCCGCAGCAGCAGCAGTAACCGCTCGAGCTATCGCAGTCGGGCGCGCAGGCGCGTGATCTCGGCGGCACCGAGTCCGATGCCGCCGAGATAGGCGCGTATGCCACCGGCGAGGTCCAGGTAGTCCAGCATGTTGTGCACGGCCTGCTCCGGACAGAGCAGGGAGCGGATGATCGCCGGCGCATCGACGTCGGGGTATCGGCTCAGGTATGCATCCCGCAGGTTTACCGTACTTGCGGCATAGTCGGCGGCGATTGCCGCCGGAACCACATCCGCCAGAGTGAGCAGGAGCGCGGCAATGACGCCGGTGCGGTCCTTGCCGGCGACGCAATGGAAAAGGAGCGGACCCGGGCCCGCCGCTGCGATCGCGGCCAACGCCTTTTTGAGCTGCGGCTGCAATCGCTCGAGCACGGCGCACTTCCACTGCTCCTTGGCGCAACGGCCCCCCAGAGCGATCCAATCCGCCGGGTTAGCGGCCAGCAGCGAGACCGACAGGTAGCGCACGCCGGGAAGCTGTCGCGGCACCGGGTTCGGCGCCGCGGCGATCTCTTCCGGCCAGCGCAGGTCGAGCACGGTCTCGACGCCAAAATCGGTGAGCGCCTGGAGCCCCGCGGGCGAGAGTTGCGCCAGGTCATCGGCGCGCAGCAGTGATCGGTGCCTCGTGACGGCGCCGTCCGTGGTCGGGTGGCCGCCGAGGTCGCGCGCATTGAGCAGGGAGGGAAACATCCGGCGCAGTGTATCCGACTACCCGCCGCAACTCAGGCACCGAGACGACGCTGGGCCGGGCAGGATGCCCGGATCCAGCGTTTCATTTACAGTAGGGCGTATGCCGCCCGCACTCGTCATTTTCGACCTCGACGGCACGCTGATCGACAGTGCCCCGGACCTGGCGGCGGCCATTAACACCATGCTGGCGGGCTACGGCCGCGAGCCGCTCGCGGTCGCCGAGGTGCGGCGGATGGTGGGAGACGGGGTGGCGATGCTGGTCGCGCGCGCTCTCGCCGCAAGGGACTGCGAGCCGGAGGACCCCGCCGCAGCCGAGCGCAGCTTCACGCGGCACTACGAGTCCAACGCGACATCGCTGACCACTGTCTTTCCGGGGGCCGTCCGGGCGCTGCAGGCGCTGTCGGCCGCCGGCATTGCGCTTGCGGTGTGCACCAACAAACCGGCGCGCCTCGCCGCCGGCATTCTCGACAGCCTCGGGCTCGCCGGATACTTCGCGCGCGTGATCGGGGGCGACTCCCTGCCGTTCCGCAAGCCCGATCCGCGGATGTTGCTCAGCCTGTTGGAAGCATTCGGGGTCGGGCCGGAAGGCTCGCTCCTCGTAGGCGACAGCGAGGTCGATGCGGCGACGGCGCGCGCGGCGGGCATGCCCTTCGTGCTGATGAAACACGGCTACCGCCGCGGGCCAGCGGCAGAGATTCCCTGCAGCGCCGCGCTGGAGAGTTTCGCCGAGTTGCCCGCGGTGGTCGGCGTGCCGCTGCCTTAGGCGACCGGCTCGATCGACTTCGGAGTACTTCCGGGTGTATTGTGGTAGCGCTACCTATATTGATGGGAGCGCAATCCAAGTTTCGCCCGGAGAGCAGAATGGCGTTACGCAGACAGTGGCTGATTCCGGCCGCGCTTCTCGTCCTTGCCGCCCTCAGCAGCGTTTCCCGGCCTTGCCAGGCCGCACCGCCGCCGTTCCACAGCTTCAAAGTCACCGTCTACATTCCGGTGCAGGCCGTGGAACGCATGGCCCACGATCCGGCCTGGATGCGCTCGAGCTGGCAAACGATCAGCAGCCGGCTGCATGTCGACCAGGTGTTCATCGAGGACTACCGCTCGGGCGTCAGCGCCGACGATGCGACCCTAACGCAGGTGAAGCAGTTCTTCGTCTCCCAGGGGGTTGCCGTCGCCGGCGGCATGGCGATGCTGGGTGCCGTACCCAGCCCGCAGTTCCAGACCCTCGACTACACGGTGCCCGCCGATCGCGCGCTCGCAAGCCGCATGTCGGCACTCCTGGCGCGCCATTTCGACACCTTCGTGCTCGACGACCTCTACTTCTTCAACACCAAGAGCGACTCGGACATTGACGCCAAGGGTAGGCAGAGCTGGGCGCAGTTTCGCATGCGTACCATGGACGAGGTCTCACGCGACCTCATCCTCGAGCCTGCCAGGGCCGCCAACCCCAAGGTCAAGGTCATCATCAAGTTCCCCAACTTCTATCCCTCCTTCCAGGAGATGGGCTTCGACCTGAAGAACGAGCCGAAGATCTTTCCGGAAATCTGGACCGGTGATGAGACGCGCTATGCATCCACCACGGACCAGCAGCTGCGGCCCTACGAGAGCTACGAGATCTTCCGTTATTTCGAGAACATCGCGCCCGGGCGCAATGGCGGCGGCTGGGTCGATCCCATCGCCATGCGGTACCTCGACCGCTACGCCAGTCAGCTCTGGGATACGATTCTCGCCAAGGCGCCCGCCATCAACCTCTTCCAGTACACGGACCTGCTGACTATCGCCGACCCTCGCAACCGCGACGCCTGGGAGCACTTGCCGACCACCTTCAACTACTTCGACATGGCGCGCCAGTGTTGCGGCGGCTCCCCCCGCATGTCCGGCGCGAGCTATCCGCTTCTTGCGGACGCAGTCGAGTACGCCCTGCGCAAGGTGGATGCCGTCGCGGGCTTGCTCGGCCAGCCGGTGGGGCTCGCGACCTACCGGCCTTACGACTCGACCGGTGAGGACTTCCTGCCGGAGACCGTGGGAATGGCCGGCATTCCGGTCGAGATGTATCCGCAGTGGCCGGATGCGAAGACAGTCTTCCTGACGCAGGCGGCCGCCACGGACCCCCATGTGGTATCCGAGATCGAGCGGCACCTGCGCAGCGGCGGCAATGTCATCATCACCTCAGGACTCCTGCGCGCGATCCAGGACAAGGGCTTCGACCAGGTCACCGACATGCGCGTGACTCACGATATCGTCCCTGCCACGGAGTACGTCGAAGGATTCGGTTTCGGCGCCGGCACGGTGCTCGGTCATTCGAAGCCGACTCTGTTCCCGCTCATCCACTTCTATACCAACGAGGAATGGGCGGTGCTGCGCGGGGTCTCGAGCCAGGCGGGCGTGCCGCTCCTGCTGATGGATCATTACGGCAAGGGTGAGCTGTATGTGCTTACCGTGCCGCAGGAGATGAACGACCTCTATTCGCTGCCGGCTCCGGTTCTGAACGCGCTTCGCCGCTACCTGACCCCGGATCTGCCCGTCAGGCTCGAGGGGCCGTCGCAGGTCAGCCTGTTCGAGTACGGCAACGGAACCTGGGTGGTGGAGTCCTATCTCGATCACTCCACACCCGTCCGGCTCATAGGCAGTTTCTCGCACGTGACCAACCTGACGACCGGTGCGGGATCGGACGGCGAGCCGGTCGGCCAGCAGCAGTACGGCTACGAGCTTCAGGTTGAGCCCCACAGCATGGTGGGCTTCCGCGAAGGTCACTGACCGCCCGATGAAAAGCGCGAACTGAGTCACGGATTGACACCCGGGCGCCGATGACCGGCGCGGCGAGTGGGCGCCTCTTTGCGATCGCGTTGCGCATGCGGCTCCGAGACTGTAGTAGGCTCGGGGCATATTGCAGGGGCTGTGCGCGACGATGGTGACTGCGGCGGACGAGAGCTTCGCGAGTCCCGGGAGGGAGACCGAGGAGGACTCCGGGCGTCCTTTTCCCCGGACGCTCCTGCCTGACACGGCCTGCCCCGAGGCTGCGCTCGCCAAGGCCAATCGCGAGCTGCGGATGCTCATCGACTGCAAGCGCGCGCTGGCGCGAGCGCCGGACGAGTCACAGCTTCTCACGGAGATCTGCCGGATCCTCGTCGGTCCGGGCGGCTACCGGCTGGCCTGGTGTGGCTTTGCCGAGGGGGAGCCCGACTGTGCCGTGCGCGTCGCTGCGCACGCCGGCCACGACAGCGGTTACCTCGAGCGGTTGCGAGTCAGTTGGAGCGATGACCAGAGAGGCCAAGGACCGACCGGCCGTGCCATCCGCGAGCGCAGGGCGCAGGTATGCCGGCACATGGAAACCGATCCCGACTTCTCGCCCTGGTGGGAGGCGGCGCACCGGGAGGGGTATGGCTCCTCCGTGGCCCTGCCTCTGCTCCTGGAGAGCCAGTGCATCGGTGCTCTCTCCATCTATGCTGCGCGTCCCGATGCCTTCGATCAGTCCGAGCTCGCGCTCCTTACCGAGCTCGCGGACGATCTGGCCTTCGGCCTGAATGCGCTGCATGCGCGCGCCGAGATCCAGCGGCAGCGCCAGCAGCTGGAGCGCTTGGCGAAGATCGTACGCGTGCACAGCGCCATCAACTCCGCGGTGATCCGCATCCGCAACCGCGACGAGCTCCTGCAGGAAGCGTGTCGGCTCGCGGTCGAGCTCGGTGGCTTCTTCGGCGCGGTAGTGTGGGCCGTTGACGGCACCGGCCGCTGGGCGTGGCTCAAATGCCGTGCCGGCGAGGAGGTCCGTGACAGCGAGACCTTACAGCGGCTCGAAATAGGTGATGGCACCGGCCCGGATCCCAGCCTTTCAGGCCGTGCGCTGCGCACCGGAAAGGTCATGGTGTGCAAGGATATCGGCCGCGACGGCACTCTCGTCGCCGCGCGCGACCGGCTCCTGGCCCGCGGCATCCGCTCGCTGATCGCACTGCCGCTGATCGTCGAGGGAAAGCGCGTGGCGGTGTTGACGCTGAGCGCGCGCGAGACGAGCCCCGCCGAGGATGGCGAGCTGGGCTGCCTGCTGGAGAACATTGCCGCGAGCCTGTCGTTTGCCCTGCAGTCGCTCGAGAGCGCCGATGCCGCGCAGTACCTCGCCAGTTTCGATCCGCTCACCGGGCTCGCGAAGCGAGCGTTGTTCTGCGAGCGGCTGGACGAGCAGCTGCGGTCGCCGCGCGATGATGCCGGCCAGGCGCGCGCCGCGGTCATCGCTTTCGACGTGCGGGAGCTCGGCAGCATCAACACTCTCTATGGTCAACGCGTCGGCGATCTGCTCCTGCAGAGGCTCGTCGAGCGCCTGAAGCGACACGCCGGGGGCGATGAGAGCATCGGCTACCTCGGCGCGGGCACGTTCGTGTTGCAGGCGCACATGGCCGATCCGGTGACCGAGACACCGCAGCTCGCACTCGATGCGGCGCTGCTCGGCGAGCCGTTCGAGATCGAGGGCCACCGCATCCGGCTGGCGGTGAGCTGCGGTGCCGCGGAGCACTCCCTCGAGGTCGCGAGCGGGGCGATCCTGGTACAGCGCGCGGAGGCGGCACTGAAGCGCGCCAAGGAAACCGGCGAGCACTACCTCAACTATCGCCCGGAGATGAGCCGCGAGACGGTGCGGCGAGTGGTGCTCGAGCACAGGCTGCGGACGGCGCTCGAGGAACGGCAGTTCGTGCTGCATTACCAGCCGCAGATCGATCTCGCCAGCGGCCGGATCGACGCCGCGGAGGCCTTGTTGCGTTGGCGCGATCCCAAGCTGGGTCTGGTGCTGCCCGGGCGTTTCCTCGCGGTTCTCGAGTCCTCGGGCATGATCGTGCCGTTGGGCAACTGGGCGCTGCTCAAGGCGGTGGAAGATCTCGAAAGCTGGTGCCAGGGGGGATGCGCGCCGATGCGCGTCGGCGTCAATGTGTCGGCGCAGCAGCTCAAACAACGGGAGTTCCTCCACGGCCTGTTGGGGCTTGCTGAGCGTCTCGCCCCGCTCGCGGGCTTCGGACTGGACATCGAGATCACCGAGACCACACTGCTGCAGGACCTCGAAGGTACGAGCGCCAAGCTGCGCGAGCTGCGCAAGGCCGGCATCCGCGTCGCACTCGACGATTTCGGCACGGGCTACTCCTCACTCGGGTTGCTGTCGAAGCTGCCCGTCGACGTGTTGAAGATCGATCGCTCGTTCGTGCGGGGGCTGCCCGAGGATGCGGCCAGCGTGACGCTGGTGGTGAGTATCGTCGAGCTGGCCTCGGCCTTCGGTCTCATCACCGTGGCCGAGGGCGTCGAGACCGCGGAGCAGCTCGCGGCGCTGCGAGCACTGCGTTGCAGCCATTCGCAGGGCTTTCTGCACAGCGCCGCCGTGCCCGCGCGCGAGCTCGCGCAGATGCTCGCCCGCCCCGACGGCCCGCGCCCGATCAGGGCCGCGGGGTTTTGAGCTACAATTCGACCCTGGATCATCGGTCGCACATTGCCCGCCGGGCATCCCCGGTAGAGCTGTATGTCAACATGATGCCCGGGATGACGCAGGGCTAAGCCTCGGCCGTGGCAACTTCGGTGGCCGCGCTCCCGCGCGTGGCGAGCCAGGAGCCGAGGAGGATGAGACCGAATCCGGTCAGGCCTCCGACTCCCAGGCGCTCATCGAGCAGTGCCATGCCGAGGAACGTGGCGACGGCCGGGTTGATGTAAGTGATGATCGATGCCCGCGAAGCGCCGGCATTCCTGACCAGATAGAACATCATCAGCATGGAAAGCGCCGTGCAGACGAGGCCCAGTATCGCGACGGACGAGAGTGCCTGGACGCTCGGCATGCGGTGCGGCAGCGACAGCATGGCTGGCACGAGCAGCAGCAGGCTCGAGATCGCGAGGCTGCCGGCGATGGGGCCAATGGAATCAACGCCGTGCAGGTATCTCTGAATCGTGAGTGCCCCAATCGCGTAGCAGATGGTTGAGATCACGACGCACCCGACGCCAATCCATGCGGGCGTCCCGGAGAGAGTGCCTAATCCGACCAGGGCCACGACGCCGGCGAGACCGACCAGGAGTCCGATCAGACGCACGGCCCCGAGCCGCTCATGGACTCCGAAGAAGCGGGAAATGAGCGCGATGATCAGCGGCACCGTCGCTATGAGAATCGCCGTGACCGAGGAGGGGATCCAACGCTCACCCATGGAGATGAGGCAGAAGGGTACGGTGAATTCCGCCAACGCGAAGGCCACGATCGCGGCCTTGTGAGTGGTGAGCGCGCGCAGCGCGCCGCGGCGCCAGGCGATGGGCAGCAGGATGAGTGCCGCGAGGGTGATCCGGCCCCAGGCCACATCGAACGGCGAGATCTCCTGGACCGCGATCTTGATGAAGAAATACGGCAGGCCCCAGGTGACCCCGAGACCCACGAAGGCCAGCCAGGCTCGTGCGCTCACCTGCAGTTTCCCCCGCGCAATGCTAGTGAGGAAGCACAGTATCATGGCCGCCAGCCACCGGAGATCGACGCCATGCCCGCGAGCCCATCGAGCACTGCCGACAAACGCCGCCACTTCCATGAGCTGCATCGCAGCGGCTGCTTCGTCATCCCGAATCCCTGGGACGCCGGCAGCGCACGTTATCTGCAGACCCTCGGGTTCAAGGCGCTCGCCACGACCAGCTCGGGTTCTGCATGGTCGCTGGGAGCGATCGACGGCGGCATGACCCGGGATGCGGTCCTGGCGCACCTGCGGACGATAGTCGAAGCGACAGATCTGCCGGTCAATGCCGATTTCGAGAGCGGCCACGCGCTTGATCCCGATGGCGTTGCCGAAAGCGTGCGGCTCGCCGTCGAGACGGGAGTGGCGGGACTCTCGATCGAGGATTCGACGGGCGATGACGATAAGCCGCTCTACGGCCTCGACGATGCCGTCGCGCGAATGCGTGCGGCGCGAAAAGCGATCGATCGGGCGGGAGGGGATACCCTGCTGGTGGGGCGGGCGGAGTGCTTCCTGGTGGGCCGCCCCGACATCGACGAGACGATCTCGCGGCTGCGGGCATATGCCAGCGCGGGCGCCGATTGCCTCTACGCTCCGGGCATCCGCACGCCTGAGCACATTCGCCGCGTGGTCGAGAGCCTCGCCCCGAAGCCCATCAATCTGCTCGTGGGCTCGGCGAGCTCGCTCTCGGTGGCCGAGATCGCCGCGCTCGGGGTGCGCCGCATCAGTGTGGGTGGCGCGCTTGCCCGAGCGGCGTGGGGCGGATTCATGCACGCGGCGAAGATGCTGGCGGAGCAGGGCCGTTTCGACTTTCCGGCGGCGCCATCGCACGACACGCTGCAGTCGCTGCTAACGCCGTCTCCATCCTGAGGCACCTGGATTTCGGGGCGGACTTCACGCGGCCGCGTGGCTATACTGCGCGGCTTTTCGCGTCATCGCCGATCAAATGTGGTTCAAGAATCTCACTGTCTATCGCCTGCCCGCCGATTGGAGCTGGTCCGCGGCCGGCCTGGAGGAGGCGCTTGCGCGCCGGCCGCTGCAGCCCTGCAGTCCGTTCGAGATGCGGAGCATGGGGTGGGTGGCGCCGGCGACGACCGATCGCTTTCTGCATACGCTGGGCGAGCACCACCTGCTCGCGCTGGGCGTCGAGCAGAAGCTCCTGCCCGCCTCGATCGTGCGGCAGGAAGCCGAGCGGCGCGCCCGCGCTCGAGCCGAAAGCCAAGGTTTCCCGGTCGGGCGCCGCCAGATGCGCGCTCTGAAGATGCAGGTGTTGGAGGAGCTGCGCGCGCGCGCCTTGAGCAGGCGCCGCGTGACCCGTGCGTGGCTCGATCCGCGCGGCGGCTGGCTGGTGGTTGACTCCGCCAGCGATCGGAGAGCCGAGGAGCTCATCGAGACGCTGCGTGACACGTTGGGGAGTCTCGCCGTGCAGAAGGTTGACACGGAGCGCTCACCCAGCGTGTGCATGGCTACCTGGCTGATGCAATCCGATGCGTCGGGGGCGTTCTCCATCGAGCAGGACCTCGAGCTGCAGTCGGGTGATCCGGCCAAGTCCATCGTGCGCTACCGGCGCCATCCTCTCGATGGGCAAGAGATTCGCGCTTATGTTGCGGGCGGCAAGCGTCCGACGCAGCTTGGGCTGACCTGGAACGGCCGCATCTCCTTCGTACTGACGGAAAAGCTGCAGATCAAACGCGTCGAGTTCCTCGAAGTCGCGCCCGAGCGTGGCGACGAGGAGGAGATCGATCCGGCCGAACAGTTCGATCTCGACTTCGCCGTGATGGCCGGTGAGCTCGCGAAGTTGATCCTGGAGCTCATCCGGGAGTTGGACGGACGGCAGACCTCGGATCGCGCCGTGGCGGCCTGAGTAGTCGCGGGCCGATGCCTATGCCGAGACCGGGATAGTGGTTGCCAGCGAGGGTCGTTCGCCAACGGCGGCGGCCCAGGCCGTGAGCCGCGGTCGGTTCGTGCGCCAGCCCTCGCTTGCATAGCGAAAGTCGAGATATCCGAGCGCGCAGGCGACCGAGATCGCGCCAATGTCGAATGCGTCATCGAGGCTCTCGTGGTCCAGCGCATCGAGGGCGGTGCGAATCTTCAGCAGCTGCCCGTCGACCCAGTTCTGCCAGCGCAGCTCTTTCGGGCGGACCGTGTCCTCATACCGTGTCAGCACAGCAGCGTCCATGATGCCGTCCGCGATCGCCTGGCGGCGCAGCGCTGTCCAGCGCGCCGCACCGGCGGCGGGGAAGATCCGATTGCCGCCTGCGAGCCCATCGAGGTATTCGCAGATCACCGGCGAGTCGTAGAGCGCCGTGCCGTCGTCGAGAATGAGCGTCGGGATCTTGCCGATCGGATTGCGGGCGCGCACTCCGTCGTGCGGGCTCACCGGGCTCAGAACGATGGGGGTATGGTTGATCTTGCCGCTGAGACCGAGCTCGTGTGCCGTGACACAGACTTTGCGGACGTAGGGTGAGGCGGGGTTGAAATATAATTGCATGCTCGTTCTCCCGGGTCAGCGCCGGCGGCCGCCGATCTCGTCGATGTGCCGCAGCAGGTCGGCCGGATCCTCATACACGCGGATGGCGCCCGAGCGCTCGAGCTCGTCCTGGCCGTAGCCGCCCGAGAGCAGGCCGACGCCGAGGCCGCGGGCGCGCCGCGCCGCGAGCATGTCCCAGATGCTGTCACCGACAATGACGGCTGACTGGATGTCGACGCCGAGCCGCGCGGCCGCCGCCAGGAAAAGATCGGGATCGGGTTTGGCGTAACGGACATCGTCACGCGTGATCACCGGTACCTGTGCGGGATCGACGTGCAGCGCCTCGAGGTTGTACTTCGCCGAACCCATGCGGGCGCTGGTGGCGATGGACCAGGGGATGCCGGTCTCGGTGAGATACCGCAGCAAGGCTATCGCGCCGGGCAGCGGCCGCACCCAACGGGCGAGGCGCGCGTAGGCTTCCGCGTGTTGGCGCTGCAGCGTCTCGAGGAGAGCCGGAGTGATCTCCAGGGGTGTCTCCCGTAGCAGCATCTCCGTGAAGAGACCACCGCTCATGCCGATCTTACGGTGGATGCGCCACACCGAGAGCTCTATGCCGGCGGCATGCAGCGCCTCCTGCCACGCCAGAACGTGCTGGTAGACACTGTCCACCAGGGTGCCATCGAGGTCGAAGAGGAAACTGACGTCGGAGCTGCTCATCGATCGGGACCTCGGCAGATGTAAACTTCGGCGGGCAACCCAGGCATTTTGTCGGAGCCGGAAGATGAAGAAAATAGATATCGCGGCGGGAAAGACCGTGGTCGGCAGCGGCTACCCCGCGCCTCATGATGAGGCTTGCCGGCAGCGCAAGCGGGTCCGTCTCGGGGATGCGGCCGGGTTGACCCAGTTTGGCGTCAATCTGCTGCGCCTGCCGCCCGGGGTCTGGTCCAGCCAGCGTCACTGGCACACGGCGGAGGACGAGTTCGTCTATATCCTCGAGGGCGAGGTCGTGCTCGTGACCGATGCCGGCGAAGAGGTCCTGCGGGCGGGCGATTGCGCCGGCTTCAAGGCGGGCGACCCTGATGGGCACCATCTGCAGAACCGCACGAACGCGGAGGTGGTCCTGCTGGAGATGGGCGGCCGCAATCCCGCAGGCGACGCGGTCGATTATCCCGACATCGATCTTGCCCTTCGGGCCGGGGAGCGCGCCTTCCTTCACAAGGATGGCACGCCGTATCCGCCGCGATCGCGGTGAGGTGCGGCGGCGGCACTCAGTAAGTGAGCGCCTGCAGATCCGGGTCCACCCACGCCCGACGCGCGATCGCCGAAAACAGCCGCTCACGTGACCAATGGGCCAACAGCCAGTCGGAGCGGCCGTAAGGGCTGGCGAGCAGTTCCGCGAGCGTGGCATGCAGCGCCATGTCGGGCCGGGCGGCGAGCCAGGCGCGAGCCAGTCGCAGCGAGGCGACGGTGATCGTCTCGTGATATCCGCTCGTGTCGGTATTCGCCACGCCCGTCGACTCGTTGTAGGCGCGAATGAGCGGCGGCATGTCGTGAAACGCCGCATCGCCACCGTGGCGCAGCAGCCACAGGGCGGCGGCGAAATGCGCCGCGTGCGTCCAGCCGGATTTCGGCAAAGTGCGGTCGATCAATCCTCGAGCGATGCGCTCGATGTCGTCGTCGGTACCGGGAGATGACATGGAAGGGCTCCTTGCGGCGGCGGCGGAGCCCAAGCGAACCCCACCGCTGGCGGGGTTTGCGAGAGTTGGAGGTTCGGATCTGGTGCGGCCTTCAGGCCGCTGATTCGGAACGCACGCACGCATAGCCCGCGATGATGTTGCGGGTTTGGTGTTGTTTGCGCGGCGTCATGTTCACGTCGATAAAACTAGCGTCGATTCGCCGCCGTGTCAAGTGGATGCCGGCAAGGGGGCGGTCAGCCGCGCAATGCGCTCGAGCGCCGGTGGGTGCGAGTAATAGAAGGCCGTGTAGAGCGGGTCGGGCGTGAGCGTGCTCGCGTTCTCGCGATAGAGCTTGACGAGTGCCGAGGCCAGCTCCTGCGCGCTCGCGTGTTGAGAAGCGAAGCGGTCGGCGGCGAACTCGTGCCGGCGCGACCAGAGTGAGCCGAGCGGAGTGGTGAAGAAGAGTGCCACCGGAACCACCAGGGTAAAGAGGATCAGAGCGGCATGTGCCGAGGCAGTCGGCACCCCGAGCACCCGATAGAAGGCGGGCTTCCCGGCCAGCCAGCCGAGGAGGGCGAACCCGGCGAGCATCGCGGCGAAGGATACGAGCAGCCGTTGGCGGACATGCCGCAGCCGGAAGTGTCCGAGCTCGTGAGCGAGCACGGCCTCGATCTCCGCGGCCGCGAGTTGTTTGAGCAGGGTGTCGAAGAAGACGATGCGCTTCTGCTGCCCAATGCCGGTGAAGTACGCGTTACCGTGGGCGGAGCGGCGCGAGCCGTCGACGACGAAGACGCCACTCGAGCGGAAGCCGCAGCGCGCGAGCAGTGCCTCGATACGCCCTTTGAGCGATGCGTCCTCGAGCGGCGAGAACTTGTTGAATAGCGGTGCGATGAAGGCAGGCCAGGCCCAGGTTATGAGCAGCGTCACCGCGAGCCAGCAAGCGAACGCCGCCAGCCACCACCAGCGGCCGGCGCGATCCATCAACACCAGCACCGCCAAAACCAGCGGGCCGCCGATCAGCACCGCGAGCGCGACTGCCTTGCCGAGATCGGCCAGAAAGACCATGGGCGTCGTGCGGTTGAAGCCGAACTCAGCCTCGATGCGGAAGGTGCGCAGCAGCGAGAGGGGCAGGCCGACGAAGCCCACCACGGCGGCAACCGAGCCGATCACCATGAGTCCGAGCCAGGGCTCGCCCCAGCCTGTGTGTCGCCAGAGAGCATCGATGGCGGCGACACCGCCGCCGATGGTCAGAGCCAGCGTGACGCAGGCATCGATCACGGAACTCGCCATCCCCAGTCTGGCCTTGGCGACCGTGTAATCGGCGGCCTTACGGTGATCTTCCGGCGACAGCCGGCCGGCGAAAGGCTCCGGTATCCGATCGCGGTGCGCCGCGACCGCGGCGATCTGACGTGCCGCGAGCCAGAGCTCCGCTGCGGTGGCGACGGCGACAGCGGCGATGAAGAGTGTGGTGGGCCAATGCATCAGGAGATCACCTCAAGTGCCGCAGAAAGTCTGAAGTACACGCTCCGACGGACGCGGCGGCTGCGCGTACTCGCTCCTCTCCGGCTGCGCGTCAAAGGGATGTTGCACCACATCGAGAAGCGCGTGGAACGGACCATGATCGCCTGCCTCGGCGGCATCCAAGGCCGCCTGAACGCGGTGATTGCGCGGAATGAAGGCGGGATTTGCGGCGCGCATGTCCGCGATTCTCTGCTCCAGAGGCCGCCGGTCACGAGCCACAAGGGTCCGCCAGTCCTGCAGCCATGGTCCGATGTCAGAACTATCCGCGAACAGCTCGCGTAGTTTCGGCTCCTGATCGTACCTCTCCGCGGCGAGCACGAGTCTGCTGAAAGTCAGGGTGAAGTCGGCGTGAGACTGCTCCATGACGGCCAGCAGGCGCCGGACGAGATCCGCATCGCCCGCCGCGGCTGCCGAGAGCCCGATTTTGCGGCGCATGCCTGCCAGGAAGCGGGCCTCGAAAGCGGCGATGAAAGGCGCGATCGCCTCCGTGGCGAGCTCGACCGCCTTCTCAGGCTCCGGGTCAATCAGTGGCAGCAATGTCTCGGCGAGCCGAGCGAGGTTCCACTGGGCAATAGCCGGTTGGTTCCTGAAGGCGTAGCGCCCCTGGTGGTCGATCGAGCTGAATACCGTGTTGGGGTCGTAGGCGTCCATGAAAGCGCACGGACCGTAGTCGATGGTCTCACCGGCAATCGTCATGTTGTCGGTGTTCATGACGCCATGGATGAAGCCGACCCGCATCCAATCCGCGATCAACTCCGCCTGGCGCTGCGCGAGGGCCTGCAGCACGGACAACGCGGGTACCTCGGCATCAGCGGCTTCAGGGTAGTGTCTCGCGATGACATACTCCAAGAGCGCGGCTACGGCGTCCTGGTCGCCGCGGGCGGCGAAATACTGAAATGTCCCAACTCGAACATGGCTTGCGGCCACTCGGGTGAGCACCGCACCGGGAAGGGCGACTTCCCGAAACACCTGATCGCCCGTCGTGACCACGGCGAGTGATCGGGTGGTGGCGATGCCGAGCCCATGCATTGCCTCGCTGATGAGGTACTCCCGCAGCATCGGTCCAAGGACCGCGCGTCCGTCCCCGTTGCGGGAGAAAGGCGTGAGGCCCGCGCCCTTGAGCTGAACATCGCGGAGATTCCCGTTTCGCGCTCGGATCTCGCCGAGAAGGATGGCGCGCCCGTCGCCCAGCGATGGCACGAAGCCGCCGAACTGGTGCCCGGCGTAGGCCATGGCGATGGGGTCGGCATCCTCAGGGGGCCGGTTGCCGGAAAGCATGGCCGCCGCTTGCGGCTCGAGCAGCTCCGGGTCGAGGCCGAGCTCGCGCGCCAGGCACGCGTTGAACACGACGAGCTTCGGGTCCGACACGGGGGTCGGAGTGACCCGCGCATAGAATCGGGCTGGCAGGCTGGCGTAGCTGTGTTGGAGTCCCAGGCGCATCGTTTACGCATATTAGCGTGCCGAGCCCTACGCAATCACCTGCCCCGGTGATGGGCCCTACGCGGGTGTGCGAGTCGGAAGCGACGGGAATGTCGCGCTGTCTTTCGGCACCGAGCCGCGCTGGCTCACGATGACCGCGGCCGCTTTGTTCGCGTAGGCCGCGGCGTCCGCTCTGCCGTATCCTGAGATTCTAGCGGCCATGTAACCGGCAAGGTGCGAATCTCCCGCGCCCGCGGTATCGCCGAGGACTGTCACCGGCTGAGTCGGGACGTGCTGACATTCACGCCCCGATCCGACCCAGCATCCTTCGGGGCCGCCGCGGATCAGGTATTCGGCCGATAGACGGCTCACTCGCTCGATGATCTGCGCGGTGCCTGTTGCGCCCCAGAGAGCCTTTTCGTCCTCCTCGCCCGTCGCAATCACCGCGGCCAACCGCTCGAACGCGCCGATCCGCTCGCGGGCCTGCGCCTCGCTGTCCCACAGACGCCTGCGGAAGTTGCAGTCGAAAACGACACGACAGCCGTCGCGATGCCGATCCACCCAGCGGCAGAGGTGCTCGAAGCTCGCGTTGGAGCAGAGGGCGAGCGTGATTCCGGTGACGAGAAGGAGCTGCGTGTCGCCGAGGAGGTCCTCGAAGCGGACGAGATCGGCGGACTGCAGGCAGGCGCGCGCGGCCGAGTCCGCTCGCCAATATGAGAAGCCGGGACGGTGCATCGGTCCGAGGGGCAGGCCGTAGATGCCTGGCTCGCCCGCGATCGGAGGCTCCATGACATGAATCCCTTCGCGCGTCAGCTGCTCTCGCAGCCAGGCGGAGTAGCTGCTGTCACCCAGTGCGGTGACGAGCGAGATCTGCCTGGTGCCTGCGCCAAGTATTCTCGAGAGACAGATCATGGAGTTGGCGACGTCACCGCCGAAGGCCAACCGGACGCCGCCGTCCTCCGCAGGCTGCAGCTCCAGCAGCGGCTCGCCCAGCGCCGCGATGCGCCGGGTCTCCGTCCACTGCCATCCGGCGCGAGCGGCTGTTGTTACCATGCCGGCAAGCCTACACGAGCCATTCCAGGTGCGCGAGGTCACGGCGGTAGCGAGCAGACGATTACCGCAAGAGGTGCTGCAGGCGCTCGCGATAGCGGCGGCTGAGGTTCACGCAGGTGCCGTCGTGCAGCAGGATGCGGTAGTCGCCGTGATCCCACGGCTGGATCTCCCGGATGCGATCGACGTTGACCAGATGTCCGCGGTGCACGCGTACGAAGCGGCGTGCATCTAACTTTTTCTCCAGGGCGGCGAGCGATTCGCGCCGGGGATAGGCGCTGCCCTGGGCATGGACCATGACGTAATTCCCATCCGCTTCCACTCGATCGACGTCGGCCGCGGCGATGTCTCCGCGGCATTATCCAGTGGCGGCCTTCAATGGAACAATCGGAATTCTCCGAGGCTCCAGCCATCCCCCTGCGGATCCGCCGCTCCACTTTGGCGTTAACCTGAAAGAGAGCCGCCCCGCGGCTTCAGCGTTGCCGGAAAGTTCATGGACAGCACGTCCTCACAGCCGGATCTGCCGGTTCCATCCCCGGAAAATGCGCATGCAGCCCGGGCTGCTCGCCTGCGCTACGTCAATGACCGGCAGCCCGGCATCAGCCGCAAGGGCGTCACGCGACGCTTCGTCTATCGCGACCTCGATGGGAAGCGGATCAGGGATACCGCGGAGCTGACACGGATCAAGGCCCTCGCGGTACCCCCGGCGTGGACCGACGTATGGATCTGTCCGCTCCAGAATGGGCACCTTCAAGCTACGGGGCGGGACGCGCGGCGGCGCAAGCAGTATCGCTATCACTCGCGATGGCGGCGCACGCGGGACGAGACCAAGTACGAGCACATGCTCGAGTTCGGTCAGGCGCTGCCGGCGATCCGCCGGCGCGTCGAAGCTGACCTCGGCCTACCGGATCTTCCGCGCGAGAAGGTTCTTGCCGCCGTGGTTCGCCTGATGGAAGACACGCTGGCGCGGGTGGGCAATCCCGAGTATGCCTCGCAGAACAACACCTTCGGATTGACCACGCTACGCAATCGTCATGTGCGGATCACGCGCGGCCGGATCGAGCTCGATTTTCGCGGCAAGCACGGCATCCGCCACGTCAGCCAGGTGAGCGACCGTAAGCTCGCACGGGTGGTGAAGAACTGCCGCGACCTGCCGGGCTCCGAGCTCTTCCAGTACCTCGATGAGGCCGGGGAGCGGCAGTGCATCGATTCGACGGACGTCAACGACTACCTGCGCGAGATCTCGGGCCGCGACATCACCGCCAAGGACTTCCGCACCTGGGCCGCGACCAACCTCGCGGTCCTCGCGCTAGCGGATCGGGAGCAGGAGCCGCCGACCCAGAAAGCGCAGGTCGAGGCCATCAAGCAAGTCGCCAAGCGATTGGGCAATACGCCAGCAATCTGCCGCAAGTGCTACATCCATCCTGCTGTACTGGATGGCTATCTCAACGGCAGTCTGCGCAGAACGCTCGCCGCAATAGGTAAGGAGGAGGAGCCTCCCGAGATGTGGCGCATCGAGCGCAGGGTCATGCGCTTTCTGGCCGAGCGGCAGAAGTCAGGCAGGCCGGACTGAGCGCATCGGGTCTGCGGGGCTCGAGCTTATTCGCGCGGCACCGCGTCGAACGCCACTGTCAGGCGAGGCTGGGGACTCTCGAACGGGAGGGTGCCGTGCCAGAAGTACGATGGAAAGAGCACCAGCATGCCGGGAGTCGGGCGGACCGAGTATTCGGGTTCCAGCGCAGGCGTCGTCAGGATGCCGGGCTTGCCGAAGCTGAGTATGCCTTCGTCCGTGCACCCCTCGGTCATGATGTCCGGCAACTCCACGTAGAATGCGGAGGAGATCCAGCCCCGCGGGTGAACGTGGCTCGTGTGGAAGCCGCGATTGCGCAGGCGCACGGACCAACTGCCGTTGAATCGCCAGCGGCCGCTGTTGCGACGGCGCAGGGGATCCGTGCCCTTGCCGATGTGCTCGAGGTAACGCGCAATGGGCGCGGCGAAGGCCTGGAAAAGGCCACGCACGGCGGCGTCGGTGCTGCGCGTCAGGTCCTGGGTCGTCTCGGTACCGTGGCGCAGCGATTGGAAGAGAAGCGCGTGACCGTTGGGATCGTGGAGCCGATTGAGGCTCGCCGTGAGGTCTATGAGGAAACTCGCGAGATCCCCCCAGGGCGATGGCGGCTCGATGGGCAGCTGCAGGACGAGATTCCGATAATCACAGAGCTCTGCATAGCGCTCATCGCCCAGCAGGCGCAATGCCGTCGCCTGCAACGCGATCAGGTACTGATCGTTCGGCGCCTGAGGTTCCAACGCTGCGCATTCCCGCAGCGCCTCCCGGGCATCGCCGACCCCGAGTTGTGCGGCTGCGAGCAGGCTGCGCGCCGCGCCGTTTTCGGGCATGGAGCGCAGCGCCCGCTGCGCGAGCGAGAGCGCCATGGCGGGATCGAAATCGAGCGCCGAGAGTCCCGCGCGCACGAGCAGCTGGGGCGGCGCGTCCGGGCGTTCGGCTCGCGGAGCGAGACACTCATAGGCCGCGCGCGCATCTCCCGCGCCCTGGAGGATGGCCGCCTTGGTTGCCTGCAGTGCGCCGTCGTTGCCAAATCTCCGCAACGCTTCGTCGAGAGGCTCGGTGGCCTGGGTCAGGTCACCGCTGCGGAGCCAGATGAGCTGAGCGAGGCTGTTGTGCGCCTCGGTCAGCCGCGCGTCCAGCCTGAGGCAGTCGCGCAATGCGGTTTCAGCCCGCGCGTTGGCGCCTTGCGCCATGAGGCTCCTGGCGTAAGTCAGGCAGAGTGTCGCGGTCCTGAAGCCACGGGCAAGCGCTCGGTGCGCGATCTGCGCGGCCTCCGTATGGCGGCCGGCCGCGTTCAGTGCGATGGCCAGCGCCTGCACGGGAGCGAGGTTGTCCGTTGCGGCTCCGGCGAGGCCGCTGTAGAGGGTGATGGCTTCCGCCTGCCGTCCCAGCGCGACGAGTGCCGTTACGTGCTGCGTGGCAAGCTCCGCGTCGACTCTGCCCTGCGTGCAGAGCGGTCCGGCGACGGCAAGTGCCTGGGGATGTCGGCCGGTGCTGTTGTAATGGCGCGCCAGCACCCACGCCGCACGCAGATCGGGTGATCCCGCCCTGAGGGCGCTCAGCAGTATTCCCTCTGCCTCGGTCCCTCTGCCGCCTGCGAGCAGCAGCTCACCGAGTGTCGTGAGCGTCGGTGTCCAGGCGGGATCGACTGCGAGCGCCTGCCGGAGCACCGCCTCCGCGGCCACAGGATCACCCAGGGCGAGCTTGGCTCCGGCCAGCAGACGCTGGGCCTCGGCGAAGCCGGGATTGGCGGCGACGACCGCCTCGAGCCGGTCGTGCGCCGCGCGAAACTGGCCGGCCTGAAGCTGCGCGCTGATGGTCCGCATCGCTTCGAGGACGGAAGCCGGAACAGACACTCGAGATGACCCCGGAATCGCAGGAACGAGCGGCTGATTCTCGCACGGAAGAGGCCGGCACGCAGCGGGTCGCAGGCTGCGGCTTCCGTGAAGCGCCGCGGCTCTCCAGGGAAGAGGCGCCGCCGCCATCCCCTCGCGCCGGATGACCGAGGGGCCAGGCTCCCCCCTCACGTCGCCGTGAGGGGGGAGCGCCTGCGTGGCGTTACCAGTAGTACTTGAGCGTTACGTTGACTTCGCGGCCTTCGATCGAACGGCCGAAACCGACGTTGTTCTGGATCGTATTGCCGCCGTACCGGGCGTTGCCCTCCGTCAACCCCAGCTGGTTGGTGAGATTGCTGCCGAGCACGCGGAACTCCCAGTGTTCCCCGTACATGGCATCGACGCCGAATGCCAGGTCGTAGTAAGAGGGCAACTCCGTCAGATTGGTGTCGTCCTGGAAGCGCTTGCCGATGTTCTCGTAGGAAACCTGCTCCGTTATGGTGCCCCAGTCGAAGTTCTGGGTGTCGCTCGGAGTTATCATGATCTGATAGTTCGGCAGACGCGCGAGCTGGTTGCCGTTGGCCGAGCCGCAGACCTCGGTGTTGGTGTTGATGTTGTCGTATAGGTAGCAACCGAGGAAGCCATAGTAGGTCGCATGTTCGTACATGCCATTGAGCTCGATCTTGAAGGTGCTCAGGGGCTGGATGCTGCTGGCCGCGAAGGGAGTCACGCTGCCGACGAGTCGCACGCCTGTCGTGGTCGCGTTGTAGGTCGAGGCCGGGCCGACATCCTGGTCGTAGATGTTCGTGGGCTGATACGCGATTCCATAGAAAACCTTGTGGTACGCCGATATATCGAGGTACGTCCACTGGTTCTGGATCTTGAAGCCGCCCTCGACGTTCCGCACGGTCTGCAGGGGCGTTCTGTTCGGGCAGCCGTTCGAGCCGTTGCTGACGTTGCAGCGGACATCGTCCATGTTCTCGAAGAGCACGCCGTTGTTGACTCGTAGATAGGCGCTCATGTTGTCGCTGAACTCGTAATTGGCGCCCAAAGAGAACGTCGGCATGGTGTTGTTTTCATAGCCGTGCGACCAGGTGCCGTTGGGCAGGTCGACCGCGTTGTCCCACAGATCGTACGGCGTCCCCAGAGCAACGTTCGTTTGGTTTGTTGTCTCCTGATCCAGGTTGATGTGCTCGACTCTCACTCCGGCATCGAACAACCAACGGTTCAGCTTCCAGGAGTCGGAGACATAGGGCGCGATATTCGTGGCACGGCCGTTCTGCAGGATGTAGTAGCCTTGGTTGGCGCTCTCGATGCCCTGCGGGCTGGTCACCTGGTAGATGTTGCCGCCCGATGTGGCCGACAGGATGATCGGCGAGGCGTTCGGCTGGTTGGTGACCAGCACGTTGGAGCTCAGCGACCAGTTGTCGTTCATGGTGTAGCGTGCCGCGTACACCCCGAGGGTCAGGGTGTCGCCGAACCCAAGGTCCTTGTTCACCCGAAACTCATCGATGAGGCTCGTGATCTTCTTCTGCACCTCCCAGACCTGCTCGGTGATCACGCTTTGGTTGAGGCTCACCGGCTGGCCGTTCGCGAAGGTCGCCTGTACCATGCCCGGGGTGATGAAGGAAGGCAGCACGGTTGCGCTGGAGGACGAGGTCTCCGAGTCGATGAATGCCCCGAGCGTCTCGGGATTGCCGTTATTGACCAGTGCGTTGGTGGGGACGAGGCCGCCGTCAAATATGATGTCGTTGCTGATCGACCAGCCGTCGTTGAATTTCTCCTTGAGCTGCGAGCCGACATAGCTCAGCTGGGCGCCACGACCATTGGTGATGTCGTCGTTCTCGAAGCAGTTGCAGGCCGGATCCGGCACCTGGAAGTTCTCGAGCTGCTTGCTGTTGTAGGTGGAGTTGAGCTGATTAAACCCGGGATACGGGCTGACCGAGCCGTTATTGCCCTGGAGGTAGGGGAAGTCGGCGACCCACATGTCATGGGCGTGCAGGGTCCTGGCCCAGAAGACGACCGACCCATTGTCGAAGTCATGCTTCAGCGTGGCCGTCAGCTGCTGCTCCTGGTAAGCCGTGTATTGGGGGGCGCGAATGCCGTTGGATTGCCAGTAGTAGCCGCCGATGCTGCCGTACCAGCCGTCGGTGATCTTGCCGCTCTCGAACACGTCCACGCGTTCACTTCCCTCGGAGCCGTACGTGGCGCCGACCGACCCTTCCTGCTGATCCGAGCCGGTTTTCAGGATGAAGTTCTCCGTCGCGCCCGGCTGGCCCGGCCCGAAGATTGCGCTGGGTCCGCCCTGGACGATCTCGACGCGGTCGACCGTGTCGTCGTAGCGCATCAGCGAGGTATTGTCCATGAAGGACAGGAAGGGTGAGCCGTAGAGGGGCAGACCCTCGAGCATGGTCGTGGAATACGGAGAATCGCCGCCGCCCAGGGGAAAGCCGGCCACGTCGACATTGACGCCGGTGGGTCCACCGGATGCTTCCGGCCAGACGCCAGGCGAGAGCTTGTAGATTGCCGCTACACTGCTGGGGTCCGCCATCGCAATCTGCTGCGCGGACGCAGCCACGATGTTGTAGCTCGCGTCCAGCTTTCGCACTGCGGTTGCCGTCGCCGTGACGACCACCGTCTGCAGGCTCTGAATGTTCTGCTGGTCGGGAAGCGTCAGGGTGGGCGCGTTCTGCGCGGGCGCACTCTGCGCCGGGGCGCTCTGGGCGGCGGCATCTTGGGCGTGAGCGCTTCCGATGACCGCAAGGCCGCTCGCGCCGAGAATTCCGGCGACGACAACTGCTACGCTGTTCGGCCTGGTATGGATGGACCCGACGGCCCGTTGCTGGATCGGATGCGCCCCGCGGGGCGCCTTGTCTTTCACTCTCATGCGAATTCCCCCTCTTGAAAAGTGCCGCCTCGATCAGGCAACGAGGCTGGCGAAATGATCACCCTGATCCGAATGCGGTTGTTGTGTGATCGCAACACACGCGGCGCGGGGCCGGCCGGCGGTCCGATGGTCCGAGACGACAGCCGTGAATCGACAGGGCATCTTTGAAGTAGACGTCTGGCGGCGCAATCTCCGCCATTCCGGATCGAACAAAAATTTCAAGAGGCGCCGAATGGGCATTTCCAGATCATCGGAGGGGTGTACGGCAGCGGGCGAACACGCTATAAGTCGCCGATTCGCCACAAGCCGGTGGAGGATGCGCCAGCCCATGGGTCATTCACGAGCCTCGCTGATCGTGCGGGTGGGCGCGGCTGCCTGCGTGCCCCTCTGCCTGCTCTTGGTGCCGGTAGCCGCACGGTCCACGCCGCCGCCGCTCACGTTCCAGGTACGCGAAGGCAGGATTCTCAATTACTTCCTGAGGCAGGGGCCCGTCGCGGCGCACTTGCTGCTTCGCTCCGGCCCGACGCCGCGCATCCTCGTTGCCTTCCCGGCCGGCAATAGCGGCGTCGGCCTCTGGTTTGCACGCGGGGCGGGCACCGCGCCCTGGAAAATTCGCGGCAACCCGCGGCCCGTCGATGCCCGTGACGGCAAAGGACGGCCGCTGCGCGGTATTGCGGCCGAGGTGACCATCGCGGATCGTGAGCTCGACCTGAGTCAGGCTGTGCTCTCCAGCATCCGTGTGCTGCGCGACTATCAGTCGCTGGGCACTCTTCCCGCTGGCATTGCGGTGGCACCGGCCTTGACCGGACGGACGCTCACCTGGTCTCGCGACCGGCTCGACGGAGCGGTGAGCTACAGGCTGATCGTCGATGTAGTGGACGGGCGAGTGCGGGGCCGGCGCATCTTCGCGGGAGCGGATGGTGCGATCGGCCTGCGGATCACCGCCCTCACCGGCGAGACACCTCTGGTTCCGCTCGCAGGCCAGGATCTGATGCGCAACCCTTCAGCAGGGGATCTCGCGACCCGTCAGACGCTGACATTCCTCGCCTATCGCGAGAAGCTCCTCGCCGGCTCCTGGCGCTTCGATACCTATTTCGGCCGCGATACCCTGATGAGCTTGCGCCTGCTGATGCCGGTGCTGAGTCCCACTGCCGTCGAGGCCGGGCTCGATTCCGTTCTCGCGCGCCTCTCGCCCCAGGGAGAGGTGGCGCACGAGGAGGACATCGGCGAGATGGCCGTGCTCGATCATCTCAAGGCGGATGGCTCGCGCTCCGCGGCGCCGGTCTACGACTATAAGATGATCGACGAGGACTACCTGCTTGCGCCGGTGGCGGCCGCCTGGTTGCTGCGGCCCGGCGGCGCGGCGCGCGCGGCCGCCTTTCTTGCGGAGTCTGTCGGCGGGCCGCTCGAGCAGCACGGCACTCGCGGCGCGGCGCTGGTGAAGAATCTGCGGTACGTGGTGGCAAGCGCGCAGGCGTTCGCGCAGGCCCCCGGGGTCGCGCACCTCATCGGCCTCAAGCCGGGCGAGATCGTCGGCGAGTGGCGCGACAGCGGCACCGGTCTTGGCGGTGGCCATTATCCCTACGACGTCAACTCCGTGTTGGTCCCGGCGGCGCTCACCGCAGCCGCCCGGTTGTCGGCCAGTGGACTCCTCACGCGCTATCTGACTGCCTCCGACCGTGCTCTATTCTTCAGCGCGGCGCGGATGGCCACCGTGTGGCGCGAGCAGGCTCCGCCGCTCTTCGAAATAACCTTGAGCCATTCGATCGCGGCCAATGCGGTCGAGATCTATGCCGACGCGCAGGGCGTACCGTCGCAGCCGGCTCTGGATGCGTTGGGCTCGGGACCCCTGCGCTTTCACGCGCTGGCGCTGTCGGCGGCGGGTGAGCCGATTCCGGTGATGCACTCGGACGAGGGCTTTCTGCTGCTGTTCGCGGATCCCGAGCCGCAGACCCTGGATCGCATCGTTGCGACGGTGATGCGTCCCTTTCCCGCCGGTCTCATGACGGGCGCGGGCATGGTCGTCGCCAACCCGGTTTTCTGCGCACCCACACTGCAGAATCTTTTCAGCCGCAATGCTTACCACGGCACGGTCGTCTGGTCCTGGCAGCAGGCGCTGTTCGCCGCGGGTCTCGCCCGTCAGCTCGAGAGACACGATCTTCCTCCCGCGGTGCGCGCCGATGTCGTGCAGGCGCAGAAAATTCTGTGGTCCGCGATCGAGGCCGGCCGCTCGATGCGGAACGCAGAGCTTTGGTCGTGGTCGTACGCAGCCGGTCACTACCAACTGCGGCCGTTTGGCTCGTCTGCGGCCGATGCCGACGAGTCCAATGCCGCACAGCTCTGGAGCACGGTCTACCTGGCGGTCCGGCCGCCGCGCCTCGGCGGCTCACGATAAGGGCGTGACGATGGGTGAGACATTCAGCACGACTTACCGGCTAGGGGAGCCCATTACCGTCCCCTCGCTACAGTACTATGATCTGTTTCCAACCCGGATCTGGCAGGTCCGCGTCGAGGCTTTGCAGTCGCACTTCGCGGCATGGACGAGCTGGGTGCTGGCGCTGCGCGCCGCGAATCCCGCGCCCGCGGGTCGAACCAACCGAGGGGGCTGGAACAGCAAGGACATGGCGCTTCTCGAACAGCCGATCCTGGCGCCGCTGCGGCAGATGATTCACGCCGCCTGCGCCAGGGCGCTCGCGGAGATGGGTCGGGGTGGCCGACCGTTCGTGCTCCAGTCCTGGGTCAACCTGCACGACCGCGGCGGCTTCAACTTCTTGCATATGCACGAGGCCTCGCTGCTCTCGGGCAGCTTCTACCTCAAAGTCCCCGCGGGCTCCGGTGCGCTCTGCTTCCGCGATCCGCGGCCTGGGGTCATCCACGGAGCGGTGAAGGGGTCCTTCCCCAACGCTCATGCCGATGTCAACTTGAGGCCCAGCACGGGGCTGCTGGTGCTATTCCCCGCCTGGATGGAGCATTACGTCGAGCCGCATGAGAGCGATGAGCCGCGAATCTGCATCGCTTTCAACGCCAACGAGTAGCTCGGCGTGAGCTGCCGCTAGGGCACCTCGGGCCCTTCTCCCGGTGCGCTCGACATGACTTCCAGCAGCGCGTCGAGATCGGCGGGCTTGACCAGATGCCGATGGAACCCGGCTTCCCTGGCTCGCTGGCGATCCGTTTCCTGACCCCAGCCGGTCACGGCCACGATCTGTGTGGCCGCCGCCCAGGGCCGACTCGCGATCCTGCGTGCGGTCTCGTACCCATCGAGCCTCGGCATGCCGAGGTCGAGCAACACAACCTCGGGACGGAAGAGCTCCGCTTCCTCCAATGCCTCGATGCCATCGTGCACGACGCGCGTATCGTGGCCCAGCGACTGCAGCAGCATGCTGAGGCTCACCGCCGCATCGTGATTGTCGTCCGCGATGAGCACGCGACGGCTGACCGACAGGTCCGAATGCTTTTCTGGAGCGCGCGTGCGCTTCGCCGGAGCCGCGGTCGTCAGGGGTAGACGGATCAGGAATTCGGTCCCCTTGCCGCGGCCGGCGCTTCTGGCCTCGATGCCACCCTGGTGCAGCTCGATGAGTTTCTGGGCCAGCGTGAGTCCGACGCCGGCGCCCCCGTCCGCACGCTCTAAAGACCGGTCGAGGTGGGCAAACGGCTCGAAGACATGCGTCAGCATTTCCGCCGCGATGCCCATGCCGTCATCGCGGACGTTGACGACTGCCTGGCGCTCTTCCGTGCGCAGGGTGATCTCGATCCTTCCCGCCGGCGGGGTGTACTTGGCGGCGTTGTGCAGAATGTTGGCGAAGATCTGCGTGAGGCGCATGTGATCGCCGCTCACGTGGACCGGCGTGCCGGGCATCGCGAGGGTGATCCGGTGCCGCGCAGTTTCCGCGGATTGCCGATGACTCTCGATGACACTCCGCAGGACCTCGGCGAGCTCGATCGGCTCCGGCTGCAGGCGGATGCGGCCGCTCGTGATGTGGGACATGTCGAGCAAGTCATCGACCAGGCGCCGCATGTGCCGCGCCTGGCGCTCGAGAATAGTGGTCGCCGCCCGCAGCTCGGGTTCCAGGGTCTTCGAGTGCCGCAGCAGCTCCGCCGCGGCGCAGATCGGAGCGAGCGGATTCCTCAGCTCATGAGCCAGCGCGGCGAGGAATTCGTCCTTCTGCCAGTCGCGATCAGCCATCGCCCATGGGTCCCGCAACCATCGTGCCTGAACGCGATCCTGATCGGGTTGTTCCACAAGAGGGTCAACTTCGGCTCGGGCGCCGAGGCGCGATTTGAGTTGCAGCGTCAGCGCCTCGAAACCCCGTTTTGCCGTGCAGGTTGTGGTTCTCGTCGGGGTCGGTGGCAAGATCGTAGAGCTCGAACTCCTCCGGCTCGGAGAACTGCTATCGTCCCGCCGCGAAATTCCCCCAGCCGGTCGACAGCCCGACCTCGCACCTCGGCTTCCGCTGTATCATCCGCGAACCGCGTGCCAAAGATCCTCAGCGAGGTAAATCAAGATGAGCGGCACCGATCGTGATCCCCCCGAGACGAAATCATCCGGCCCGACGCGCCGCGAATTCGTGACGAGCTCCGCGGCCATCGGGCTCGCTGCCGCCGCGGGTGTGGCGCTTGGCGCGGAGCGGGACGTCATCGAGAAGAATGTAGAGGTGAAGACCGCCGACGGATCGTGCGATGCGGTTTTCCTCCATCCCGCGACGGGAACGCACCCGGGGGTCCTCATCTGGACCGATATCTTCGGCCTGCGGCCCGCGTTTCGCGCCATCGGCAGACGACTTGCGGCGCAAGGCTATGCGGTGTTGGTGCCTAATCCGTTCTATCGCACTGCGCGATCGCCAGTCGTCGTCGACGCCTCGAGCTTCGATTTCACCAATACCGCGCAGCGGACCAAAGCTGAGCAGTGGAGCGCATCGACGCGGGTACCCGGCGCGATCGAGAGAGACGCCGAAGCGCACACGGCTTTCCTCGACGCGCAGCCGCAGGTCGATCGGGCGCGGAAGCTCGGCACCCATGGCTATTGCATGGGCGGGCCCCTCGTCTTCAAGACTGCCGCGCACGTTTCCGGCAGGATCGGTGCCGCCGCCACTTTTCACGGGGGAGGGCTCGTCACCGACAAGCCCGACAGCCCGCATTTGCTCGCACCCCGCATCCAGGCGCGCATGTATCTCGCCATCGCCGCCAGTGACGACTCCAAGCAGCCGGATGCCAAGGACAAGCTCCGCGAGGCCTTCGCGGCGGCGCATGTGCCCGCGGAAATAGAGGTGTACGCCGGCACCATACATGGTTGGTGTGTGCCCGACATGCCGCACCAAAACGGCAGGCCCATCTACAACAAGCCCGACGCCGAGCGCGCTTGGGGGAAGTTGCTGGATCTGTATCGCGGCGCCCTGGCGTAGGTCCGCCGCATCCTACTAGTGCTGCCGGACGAGCGCCAGCTTCAGTCCGAAGCTCAGGAAAACGATGCCGGTCACCCGATCCAGACGTCTAACGACCGACGGTCGCTTCAAGGCGCGCGCAATCGGCCGCGTGGCAACGATCAACAGCGCAAACCACACGATGCCCATCAATGCGTGCAGCACCGCGAGGAGAAAGATGAAAGGTCCGGTGGGCACGTGCGCCGGCAGGAACTGGGGCAGAAAGGAAACGTAGAAAACCCCGACCTTGGGATTGAGAAGGTTGGTGAGGAATCCGCGTCCCAGCCAGCTGCGACTGCTCCGAGAAGTGGCATTCTCGGCAAGCTCGAGCGCGAACCGCGAGCGCGGCTTGAGAATCAGGTTCACGCCCAACCAGACGAGGTACAGCGCGCCTGCCCACTTGAGCACGGTGAAAGCAAGCTCCGAGGCTGCCAGGAGCGCGCCGAGGCCGAACGCCACGGCAGCGCCCCATGCGAGGCAGCCCATCACTACGCCGAGCCCGGCGAGCGCCGCGCCCTTTGGGCCTTCGGCCGCGGCGGTACGCAGTACGAGTGCCGTATCCAACCCTGGCGCGATCGTGAGCAGACCCGCAGCGACACAGAAGGCGGCGAGGGCTTGGGTTATGGTCATGGTTGAGAAATCGGTCGGGCGTCAGATTCCGGCGTACCAGTCGTAGCCGCGGTCCTCCCAGTAGCCTCCCTGGCCGCCGGCGATGCCGCGGAAGTCACTGACGAGCTGGATGTGCCGCACGTACTTGGCGTGCTTGTAGCCGAGTTGCCGCTCGACTCGCAGCCGCAGCGGCGCCCCGTGGGCGACATCGAGCGGCTTGCCGTTCATGTCGTAGGCGATCAGCGTCTGGGGATGCATCGCATCCACGAGGTCTATGCTTTCGTAGTACTGGCCGGGGCTCTGGTCACCGCCTTTCGCAGGATCGCCGTCAAGATTATCGGCGCAGTAAAACATCACGTACCTGGCGCCGGCGCGGATACCGGCTGCCCTCAGTAACAGGGCGAGCGGCACGCCGGTCCAGCCGCCGATGGCGCTCCAGCCTTCGACACAGTCGTGCCGTGTGATCTGACTTCGCGAGGGGAGCCGGCGAAGGTCGGCGACGCTCAATGACAACGGATGGGCGACCAGGCCGTCGACTCGTAACCGCCAGTTGACGAAGCCTTGCGCGACGTGCCGGTTATAGTCCGCTCCGCCGGGGTTGTAGGTGCCGTTGGCCTTGAAGTAGCGCGAGATGTCTGACGGCTTGTACTGCTGTGCCATCTGGCCGCCGGCGAGCAGGAAGCGCTGCGTGGCACGGGTCCAGCCCTGCGCCGCCGCGAGCACGCGCTGGAAGCTCGGGCTCTCCGTCAGCATATCCGCCCGGAAGATCTTGCTGCAGCCGCTGAGCAGCAGCCCGCTGCCGGCGAGGCCGGTGAGCAATGCCTGGCGTCGGGTGATGATCGTCATCAGTCATGCTCCCCCGGTACGGCATAACGGCCGGTGATCATGGACCGTACCTCGTTGATCGCTCCTGCGAGCACCACCTCGATCAGATGGACCGCGATGAAGAGCACGATCGCGGCGGCGAACAGGAAGTGCAGCGTGCGCGCGCTCTGGCGCCCACCCAGCACATCGACCAGCCAGGGCGCAAATGCATCGAAACCCGGCGACATGCTGAGCCCCGTCAGCACCATGCCGACCACGAGCATCACGAGGCCGACATAAGCGAGCCGCTGCAGGACGTTGTAGCGCTTGGCTGCCTCGCCTTTCGGATGCCTCAGTTTGACGTGATCGATGATCGAGCGCGGAATGGCGCGCAGATCGCCCACGGTCGGCCAGATGTCCCGTTGGATGTGCCGGCTCGCCAGGCTCCACGCGAGGTACAGCGCGCCGTTGACAACCAGGATCCAGGCGAAGAAGAAATGCCAGTGCCGCGCGTCGGCGAGGTCCCTATAGCTGGGTATTGTCAGCCAACCCGGCCAGCGGTGTAGAGCGAGGAAGGGCTTGTCGAAATCAGCTCCCGCCTGTCCCCAGTAGAGCCGCGGGTGCGCATTGAAGATGTTGAGGCCGCTGCCGACCATGATGAAGATCGTGATGGCATTGATCCAATGAGTCAGGCGGACGGCCCAGGAATGCCGACGAATGATTTCCCGCCGCGGGCGGGCGTGATGCTTGCCGGTTTCGGGTACGGCTTCGGTGACAGGGGTCGGCATGCTCTTACCTTCGCCGCCGGCGGCGCGCTGTTACAGCGGGTGTGAAGAGATTAGACTCACCAACGCAGCAGCCGGCGCCCGACGATGGCACCGAGGGCCGTTGCGGCGGCGACTCCGAGCGTATACCAAGTGGCCACGAAAGCGGCAGTCTGCTCGGGACAGTGGAGTCCATAGAGGGTCGCCGCGAGTGCGCCTGCCGCGAAACCCGCCGCAGCGCCCGTGAGAGTGGGGCGGGTGGGCGCCAGCCTGCGAATCGCCGCGATCAGGCAGGCGTAGATCGGTATCGCGAGCAGGAAGATGAGCGGCGAGCAGACCTTCCAGCTCTGGCCCAGCCACAGGGCCACGCGTCCCGCCTGGGCCGCGGACAGAATCTGACCCACCCCTAGGGCGAGCATGACGAGAATGACGAGCGCGGCGGCGACCGGGGCCACGCCGATCTTCGATCCCGGTACGGACAGGCGTCTCACGATGACTACGCCCGCCACCGTGAGGAGACCGGTATAGGCGGCCTTCATCCAGAACCACGGCTGTTGCGCGGCTGCCAGGAGCGGTTGGCAGCGCAGCCCCAGTGCGACGATGGCGAGAGTAACGAGGCCGCCTGCGACCAGAGCCGTCAGCAGCTTTCTGTTCACGGCGCCCGGCGACGTCGGCCGCACATCGCGCGCGAGTATCTCGATGAGGTCAGACGTTCTCATCACGTAGAGCCTGGCTCAGCCATTTGAGGCTTCGATGCAGCATGACTCGAGCCGACACGGCGGTCACACCCCGCTTGTGCGCAGCTTCTTCGACGGAAAGACCCTGCAGCTTCACGTCCTCAATCAGAGTTCGCTGCCGGTCGGGCAAACGTTGCAACAGCCGCTCGAGATCGGTACGCAGCGCACGCTCCTCGGGATCCTCGGCTGCGAAGAGAGCACCGGCATCCTCGAGCGGGACCTGAATCGACCGACTCCGGCGGCGCAGATGGTCGATGAGTTTGTAGCGAGCTAGCGCATACGCCCAGGGCGTGAATGGCAGCGACCGGTCGTAGCTGTCGCGCTTCAAATGCACAGCAAGGAGTGTCTCCTGGACGAGATCCTCGACTTCGGCTGTGGCGGCGCCGATGCGGCGGCCGAAGTACCCACGGAGGTAGCGACCGAGCATGCCGAGGAGCTGACGGTGCGCGCCCGAATCGCCCTCGAGGCTGCGGAGCATCAGCGGCCGGAGGCGCTCTTCGGTCTCGTTCTGGTGCGGCACTGGCGGGTCGACTCGCTCGCGGCCCGCGAGCGGCCTGATTCTAATGCGGGCGCTTGGCGAAGCACAAACGGAGAAAAGCCGATCGCCGTGTAACAGCCGCAAGCCGCTCGGCGAAATAAGCCCGCATGAAGATGCTGCTCGACCTTTGTAGGCGTCCAGCCTTGCCGGGCCAATCCTGGTGGGCGCTGCCCCTGCGCCTGATCGTCGGCTACGGGTTCATGGAGCACGGCTACGCCAAGCTCGCACGCGGTCCAGAACATTTCGTCGTCATCCTGCACGCTCTGCACATGCCGGCCGCGGCGCTGCTCGCCTGGGCGACCATCCTGACCGAGCTCATCGGCGGCCTCGCGGTGCTGATCGGCGCCCTCGTGCCGCTGGCCAGCGTGCCCATGACGATCGTGCTGATCGTTGCCATCCTCAGCGTCCATCTTCCCTACGGGTTCAGCTCGATCAAGCTGCTCGCGGTCACGCCAGCGGGCGCACATTTCGGACAGCCCGGGTACGAGACGGACCTGATCTACCTCGCCTGTCTGGCCGCGCTCGTGCTGGGCGGCAGCGGTCCCTTCTCGCTCGACTCAGTCCTGACGTCCGACTCCAGTAAACGAATCCCAAGAACGGAGACCAACCATGAAATTGCGTGATCTGACTCGATCCGGTGCGGGGCGTGCCGGTGTAACGCTGGCCGCCTCGCTGCTCGTCGCCAGTCTGGCCCTTGCCGACGAACCCGGCCGCGGCGTGCTCGTACTCACGAGCACGAATAGCCCGGGAACCAACCAAGTGCTGGTGTACCAGTTGGAGGCAGGGACGACGTCCGCACTCTCTCTAGTGCAGACGCTGCCCACGGGAGGCAAGGGCGGTGCGAGCGGCAACGCTGGCATCGTACAAATGAGGGACGACTTCGGCGCCGTGGCAAATTACGGTTCGAACAGCGTCAGCGAGCTCGTAAGAGAGGGGGACTTCATCGCAGTCAGGGGACAGATCAGGCTCGCACCGGGCTGTATGAAGCCCGACTCGGTGGCACTCACCCGTCAGCAGCTCTTTGTCGTGGGCGCGAATTGCGTGGAGAGTCACGCCTGGCCCGCGGGCCTCCAGGACGGTGCAGTCGTGCGCCTCTCGAACGCATCGGCGGCGCAGGTCGCCGTGGGCAGGACCTGGGGTGCCATCACCTTCACCTCCGGCGCCGTCGAGCAAGTGGGTCTCACTGGCTGGGGCGCGCTGAGCGGCTCCATCGCTTCGGTCTCGCTCCCGAGCACAGCCAACAACACGCCACTCGGCGCCGCCTTTTGGGGTGACATTCTCGGATTCAATCCGGCCCACAGCCCTGACAGCTTCGCCGTAGTCGACGCGCAGCGGAACGTCTACCCGGTCGTCGGGCCCACGCCTCCCTATCCCACGAATGCGCCATGCTGGACGGCCAAAGGGCCCGGCAATGTCTGGTACACGGGCAACAGCCCCGGCCAGGCGATCTCCATATTCTTCAGCGATGGCAAGGGCGGGGTGTTCTACAAGTCCGTGCCTGTGCCCGGTGTGCCGACCGACATCACGGTGTCGAAGGATCGTAAATGGCTCGCCGTCATCTATGCCGCGAACGGCAATGGCCACGTGGCCGTATTCGGGATCGACAAATATGGCGACCTGACGCCGAAAGCCACTTCCACCCCGATCGGGGTCGCCGCGTTCAGTGGCGTCGCGATCAGCGAGTGACAGGCGGTGCGGCAGCCGCCTGGATGTCAGGCGGCTGCCGGCCAGCGTCTCGATGCGCAATTCGGAGCGGAAGAAGGCGCTCAGTGCTATCGTCGCTCCATGACAGATACGGTCCGCGATGATTCCGTGCGCCAGCGATTCGAGCTCGAAGTGGCGGGTGCGCTGGCTTTCGTCGACTATCTACGCGATGGCCGCGCACTGCTTTTGACGCACGCAGAGGTGCCGCCCGCGCTGCGCGGCGCAGGTGTCGGATCGGTGTTGGTGAAAGGGGCCCTGACGCTGGTGCGCGAGCGGGGCGAGAAAGTCGTACCGCTCTGTGCCTTCGTCGCGCAGTATATGCAGCGGCATCCCGAGACCCGAGATCTGCTCGCCGATCAGCAGGATGGTCTTGACACTCCTAATAACTAAGACAATACTCACAAGCGAAAGGTAGCGCTACCATAGAATCCGCGCCCGCAACAGGGGAGATCGATGGGCAAACCGGCCCGGCTGACGATGCTCAGTGCCTGGGCGCTGCTGTTCTGCGGCGCCATCACCGTCACGCCAACCGGCGCGGCAAACCGGGCGTCGGTCGCGATCGTCGTCCAGGCCAATGCGACGGGGCCCAGGATCGACCGCCACATCTTCGGCCAGTTCGCCGAACACCTCGGGGGCGGCATCTACGGCGGCATCTGGGTGGGCCCGGGCTCTCCCATCCCCAACACCGACGGTTATCGCAATGATGTGATTGCGGCGCTGAAGGCACTTCATGTTCCCGTGATCCGCTGGCCGGGCGGGTGCTTTGCCGACGATTATCACTGGCGCGATGGCATCGGCCCACGCGCGCAGCGTCCGGTGCGGATCAATACGCATTGGGGCGGGGTCATGGAGCCGAACTCCTTCGGCACCAGCGAATTCCTCGATTTCGCCGCCATGATCGGCGCCGATCCCTACCTGACCGGGAATGTCGGCTCAGGGACCCCGCAGGAGATGGCTGATTGGGTCGAATACATCACGTCCGATTCGCGCAGCACGCTCGCGCAGCTGCGGCGCGCGAACGGACGGGGCGAACCGTGGCACCTGCCTTATTTCGGTATCGGCAACGAAGCTTGGGGCTGCGGTGGCAACATGAGGCCCGAGTACTACGCCGATCTCTTCCGCCGCTACGCCACGTTCGTCAGAGATCATGCCCCGGAGGGGATCACGCTCGTCGCCAGCGGCGCGCACGATGACGACTACCACTGGACGGATGTCGTGATGGCCCGCGCGGGCGACCTCATCGATGCGCTGTCACTTCACTACTACAGCATTCCCACGGGTAACTGGAAGCACAAAGGGGCCGCCTACGGCTTTGGTGAGGACCAGTGGGCATCGACACTGAAGGCCGCATCCCGGATTGATGAGCTCATCACGCGCCACTCGGCCATCATGGACAAGTACGATCCGCAAAAGCGGGTGGCCCTCTTCGTCGATGAGTGGGGCACGTGGTATGACCCCGAGCCGAACACGAACCCGGGGTTCCTGTACCAGCAAAACTCGCTGCGTGACGCTTTGGTGGCCGCGGTCTCGCTGAACATCTTCGAGCGTCATTCCGATCGTGTGCGCATGGCCAACATCGCGCAGATGATCAACGTCCTTCAGGCCATGATTCTGACGCGCGGGGACAAGATGGTTCGCACGCCGACCTATTATGTCTTCCGCATGTATGTCCCGTTTCAGGGTGCAACTTACCTACCGGTCAAGGTCGACACACCGTCTTACCGGTACGGCACCATCGTGTTGCCGGCCGTCGACGCGACCGCCGCTCGAGACTCATCGGGAACGATCCACCTGGCGCTCGTGAATCTCGATCCACACCATGGCGCCACGGTGTCGGCGCAGATCGAAGGCGCGAGCCCGCATTCCGCCGGCGGGCAGGTGCTTACCGCGGCGGCCATGGACGCGCACAACACGTTCGAGCATCCCAATGCGATCGCGCCGACCCCGTTCCAGGGTGTGCGCCAGGGCGACCGCCTGATATTCAGGCTGCCGCCGAAATCCGTTGCCGTCCTGACCGTTCACTGAGACGGCAACCGACGTCCCTACTGGCTCATGAGTGCCGTGATTCGATCGAGCTGCGCGCGGTAGCTGTCGAGCACCCCGGCCGTGATCGTGGTGTACTGCTGGGCGAGGCTCCAATCCTGTGCCTCCAGGGATTCACGCACGGCGGGAATCGTCTTCGGCGCATAGCCGGTCAGGTTGCCCGGTGCCTGCAGCATATTCCTGTACCAGGGCCGGCCCGGCAGACCCGCCGCATCGAGCAGATGCTGCTCCATGTTGGCCATGAGCCCGTTGATCTCGCGTAGCCTGCTGGCGGAAATGGCCAGCCCCGCGGCCGCGCGCGCGTCGTAAGCCGTCTCATACGCCTGGGCGCTTTGCTGCAGCCGCTTTGCGGCCTCATCGAGCGGTGCCAGATCGATGTTTGGAACGTCCGACAGGCGCTCCGGCGGTGCCACCGGTCGAGTCGGGTCGGCCGCGAGCCGGTAGGCGCCTGCATCGAGCAGCTTATGCTGCTGTGCCGCCGCCCTGCGCTCAGCCGCCACTACCCCATGCAACTGCTTGACGTAGCGGTTGAGAGTGACGCTGAAATCGGTGAAGCGCATGGGCAGCACCGTCGCATCCGCGGTGCGCATCACGATGTGGCCGACTACTTTCGCCAGCGCGACTTCGTAATCGAACGTCGGATCGCCGAAGCGGATGAAGTGGTCGAACGAATCGTAACGCGAATGGTAGATGCCGGCGTCATCGTCCTCTCCTCCAAACTCGACATTGATCGAGGCAATGCCGAGATGATCGAGGAATGAGCCGTAATCCGATCCCGAGCCCAGGGGCCCCAGCGGAATATCGCCGCCCGCTGCCGCGAGCCTGGCGCGCTCCTTGATCATCGGATCGGCATTCGGCTCGGCTCCCCGGACTTCGAGGAACGCTCGCTCACGCTGCTGCACGCTGACATTCATTTCGGGGTCGGTGACGCCGGCTGCGACCTGGCCGACCGTACGCTGCAGGGCTGGGCTGCCATCAACAGAGAGAAACCCGCGCGCGTTGGTGTCGGAGTTGACATACAACACCGCTTTTTGCTGCAGCTCCTTGGCGTGTGTCTCCGCCCACTCGGTGGAGCCGAGAAGCGCCGGCTCCTCGCCGTCCCAACTGCCGTATACGATGGTTCGCTTGGGGCGCCAACCCTTCCGGTGCAGAGCGCCGAGCGCCTTGGCCTCGCCCATCAGGGCGAGAGTGCCGGCGAGGGGATCCCAGGCGCCGAACACCCAACCGTCATGATGATTGCCGCGCAGCACCCACTCATTGCCCTCCGTGGAGCCTTTCAGCACCGCGATCACGTCATAGATCGGCTTCAGCGTCCAGTTCGACTTCACCAGCAGGTGCACTTGCGCAGGCCCTGCACCGATGTGGTAAGTCATCGGTAACGCGCCGCGCCAGCTGACCGGAGCGACCGGTCCGTCCAGGGCCTGCAGCAGCGGCGTCGCATCGGCATAGGAGATCGGCAGTACGGGAATCTTGAGAATCGTCTTGGCATCCTTGATGGCCAGATGTTTTGCCCCCGGCACGGAGCCGTATCCCGGTGTCGTCGGATCGCCTGGATACCATTCCATGTTCATCACTGATCCGCGCTGCACTCCATCCGGCGGCCGCCAACCGCCCTTGGGGTACGGGTCGCCGTTGAAGTAGCCGTCATTCGCCGGGTCGGAATAGATCAGGCAGCCCACCGCGCCGTGCTCGTAGGCAAGCTCCGGTTTCAGGCCGCGCCAGCCGCCGCCGTAACGTACGATCACGATCTTGCCCTTGACGCTGATGCCGTAGCGCGCCAGCTCTTTGTAATCGTCGGGCATTCCGTAGTTGACGTATACCAGCGGTGCGGTCACATCACCATCGGCGCCGTAGGCGTTGTACGGCGGCAAGGCGCCACCGAGCGCGGATGTGCGGTCGCCTTTGACCGGCGGTTCGCGCAGGCTCGCTTTGAAAACCGTCGGTGCGGTCATCTCGACCAGTTCCTGCTTCGGCGTCGGATAGAGCACGTCGAAGGTCTCGATGCGCGCGTCCCAGCCCCACTTCTTGAACAGCGCGAGCAGGAATTCGGCATTGGCTTTATCGTGCGGCGAGCCCACCTGGTTGGGCTCGGACGACAGTCGCTGCAGCCAATCGCGCATCTCGGGGGCGCTGAGTTGGGCGTCGAAACGCTGCTCCAGATCGCGTTCCTGCGCTGCACCACTGGTTGTGAAGCCCAGCATTTCCGGTCTGTCCGGAGTCATCGAAGACTCGGGCATGGCCGCCCCTGCCACAAGGCAGGTCAAGGACAGACAGGTCAGGCCCACCCCGAATTTGCGCACGACAGATGACATCTGGACACACCTCTGAGACCGAAGGTTGGCGAAACGCTGAGCAGCGCACAGGCGTGGCGCAATCATCGCGCGGGCGAGTTGAGTGCCAGCTCTGCGCCACCGCATTGACCGCTCGGGCTGTCGCAAATGGTTCGGCCAGATAGCGCACGATCTCTCCGCCCGCCATCGAGTGCCCGACCAAGGTCAGAGCACTGAGGTCGAGGTCATCTATCAGGGCGGCGGCGACGAAGGGTGACGGTGTGCTCGCCCATGGTCGATGACCTCGGAGGTCAAGAAGGGCCCGCGCCGGCTCACAAGCGTATAATCGGCTATATGCTTCTATACGTGCTGTACGCTTGCGTGCACTTTACCGGCAAGCATGTGCCCCAGAAGGGTAAGACCCAATGTGTCGAGTCGGCGATATTTTTCCGCGCCGAGGCATGCAAGCGAGGGCTGCCGAAGCGCCCCGACAAGCCGCAGAAGATCGACTACGGCGTGAACTGGCTCGAATGCGACGTCACGAAGGCCGATTCGTGGATACCCGCGGAAGCCAGTGATGCCGGGAATCGCTTGTACAAGGCGCAGGCCGGCGCATCCGATGCCACCGCGCTCGCCGCTCTGCTGGCGCCGCTGACCCCGCAGGCGCGGGCAGCGCTCGGGCCAGGTGACCTGAAGGGCCGATTCGAGAGGACGTTCCAGGGTCCGGGCAGCTTGTCGTTCTTCGTCGTGGGAACCGGCTCGAGCGTGATTGCTTATGCCGTGACCAACCTGGACGACTTTCAATTCGCCGACATGGCGACCGATGTCTCCTCATCCGCGGCGGCGATGGCGGCCACGAAGGAAGACCCCGACTTCTCGAGTATTGCGGAAAATGCCGGTGTCGAGCTGAGCTACCACACGGAGATGTCGCGGCGCGCCATGCCACCGCCCGGAGGTATGAGGTCCGAGCCCTAGTCCTTGGGCGCCGCCGGCGGCAACGCGCCAGGCGTTGCGCTGGCGTGGGGATGCACGACGCCGTCGAGCATCGTGTGTGCTCCGTTCCAGACGATCTGCGTCCCGATGGCCAGCAGGATGAAGGCCGTCAGCCGGATCATGATGTTGGTCCCCGTCTTGCCGAGCCGCCGTATCAGCCGGTCCGCGTAGCGATAGCAGAGGTAGATCGCGAGGACCGTGATCAGCACGCCCGCGACGTGCGCCAGCGTGGTGGTCAACAGCGCCCGCAGATTTGGCGACGGGTTGGCGCCGAGGGTGACCGCCACCGATATCGAACCGGGACCGACGGTAAGCGGCATGGTGAGCGGATAGAAGGCGCGTTGCGTCAGGCTGTCCGGGGCGGAGCGGGCGCTCGATGGGGAAACCTCCGGAGTAGTCGGACCGTTGAGTAGCGACCAGGCGAACGCGCATACCACGATGCCTCCCGCTACCTGGACGGCGGGAATGGACACCCCGAAGAAATCAAGGACATAGGCCCCGATCAGGATCGACGCGAGCAGCAGTACAAAGCTATTGAGGGCCACCAGCTTCGCGGTGCGGGCCCGCTCTTCGCGCGTGAGCCCCGAGGTCATTGCGAGGTAGATGGGCGCGCCGGCGAACGGATCGATGATCGGCAGCAGCGCCGCCACCTCGGTGAAGACAATGCCGGCGAAGTAGTGAATGCGTTCCAGAAGCATACGAGCCTACCGTCCCGCGGCAGCCAGCGGCAACAAGAGAGCGCTGGCGCGGCTCTCGTCGTGGAACACCTTGATGTGTGCGACGCGCGCCTTATTCGGATCCTCATAGCCGATTCGGCCGCCGGTGTTGTAGTTCTTCTGATAGTCCGGCGAGTTGAGAGGCATGACAACGAGCCGGATGCGTGCGCCGGCCGGAATGCGCCAGGCCATCCAGTTGAACGTGAACGGAATCGTGGCCACCTGACTCGGCTGCAAGAGCTCCTGTTTGAAGAAACCATCGCGGAAGCGCGCGCGACGGATGTCCTGCCCGAGTGTCACCACGGAGCCGTCGGGCGCGATCATCTGCACCTGCGCCCAGAGGTCGAAATCGGGAGCATCCGACTGCACGATCAGGTTGAGGCGCATCTGCCCGGCTACCTCCGTGTCCTGTCGCAGTGGCGCGGAATGAAAGACCAGGGCGCCCTGCTCAAGGGCGCGGAACTGACTGAGCAGATCTTCATCCGCCGCATACCGGGCAACCGCGAGCTCGGGCAGGGTACGCGGATCGTCGATGATCATGGCAGGCGGCTCCGCGCCGGGCTTCGACTGCAAAAGCGTACCGGAGTGAAAGAGATCCCTGGGTGTACCGGCCGGATCGCCGAGATAGAGCGCGAGGCTCGCGCCCGATGAGGCACCGTCGAGCGAGTGGGCATAGCGCCACTCGTTGGCGCCCAACATGTAGTAAGTCACGCGGTCGCGCAGCAGTGCGGGCCTGGGACCGCGGCCGAGCACCCAATCGTACCAGTCGGCATGGAGCCGATTCATGTCCAGCACGGCGGAATCCGGAATCGTGAGGCCTTCGATCGTCTCCTGCGGATGCTGGGTACCCAGATGGTCCCACGGCCCGATGACGAGCAGGATGTTGGCGGCCTCCTGGGGCGAGGCATAGCGCAGGAAGCGTCGGTAATAATGCAGCGCACCCGGCTGATCATCATCGAAGAAGCCCGTGGCCGTGAGCACCGGAAATCTCATCTGCGCGAATTCGGCGGGTGTCGGCTCGGCGGCGAGGTTGAACGCCTTCTCGCCGACATGATCGAGCCACATTTTCATGAATGACAGCTTCTTGCCGCGGCTGTCCTGCATCCACCAGTCGTCCTGGGCTATGCCGATGTCCTCGTCGAGCGTGCTGAATGGGGCCTGCCGGGCGTAATGCTCCAGCATTTTCTGCTGCCAGTAATCGCTACGGATGTAATCGTCGTTCAGCGTGCGGCCTGACACGTATCCCAGGATGACCGCGGACCACGCTTGCGGAATTCCATTTGAATTAGGGACGTCCCATCCGGGATAGATGGGCACGTAAGGCGCGATGCCGGAGAGATGCGGCGGAAGTTGCATCGCCGTATGCCACTGAGTCATGCCGACAAACGACCCACCGTACATGAAGACGTGCCCATCGCTCCAGGGCTGACGCGCAATCCATTCCACCGCATCGTCACCGTCGCGGCCGACCTGCAGGCCGATATTGTCGCTCTTCTCGCCGCCGGACCGGCCGCGCCCGCGCACCTCTACCTGCACGAATACGTAACCGCGCTGCACGAACGTCTTGAAGTCCTGATCGCGGCCGCCGTCGATGTCGTACTGGGTCAGCTCCAGAACCGTCGGGGCCTTCCCGTCGATGTGTGACGGTTTGAAGATCCAGGCTTCCAGCTTCACGCCGTCCTGCATGGGGATCATGCGGCTCATCTCGATGTCGTAGCCCGGCCCGACCTGCGACTGCGCGGGCGGTGCCGCCGGCGCTGCCACCGCGAACGTCACCGGAACGAGAGCCAGCGCCAGGGCAGCTGCACGAATCATGAGAGACCCCCCGAGATGTCCGCGAAGAATTGGGCGTTTTAAACCGATAGCACGGAGCCGCAGTCTAATACGGTGAAGGGTGGGAGTGAACTCGATGGTGAAGCGATGATGCCCGCGCGGCGCTTGTGCGCGTTTGCGCTGATGGGTGTGGCCGTGATGGCCGCCGGGCTGTTCCGACCGGCGCTGGCGGCACCCGCCAAGGCCGCCACACCCGTCATCCCGGACCTCACTCTCTGGTTGACGAAGAACGGCAAGCCAGGAGAGGCGGCGTGGCGGCACGCCGCGCACTTCTCCATAGCCTACGAGATCAATCCGGGGCACAACACTCCGGCGCCGGTATCGACCCAGGTCGATGCCGGTTATACCGCAGATGCGCTGTGGTTGCGGTTCCAGGCCCAGGATCCCCATCCCGGCAACATCGGCCTGCGTTACCGCGAGCACGACGACATGGCCAGCTACGCCGATGATTTCGTCGGCGTGATGTTGAGCCCGTTCAATGACACTCAGTGGGCCTATGAGCTCTTCTGCACGGCCGGCGGTACCGAGTGGGACGCGTTCCGGCAGCAGAACAATGAGTACTCGTCATGGGACGCGGTGTGGACCTGCAGTGCCGCGCGCACCGCCGACGGTTATCAGGTGGTCATGAAGATTCCATTCGCCTCGATCAAATTCCCGCACAGCGCGGCGCCGCAGCGGTGGGGCCTCATATTCTTCCGCAACTGGCCGCGCAACATCCGGCACCAGCTGTTCAGCCAGCGCCTGAACTACGACACCAGCTGCACCCTGTGCAGCATGATGCCTCTGAGCACTGCGACGCCCATCAAGGCGACCCCCGCCGACTTCCAGCTGATCCCCGCGGTCACGGTGATCCGTACCGACTCGCAGGAAAACGGCGCCGGAGGACTGGTGCAGGGATCGCCGACACTGAAGGCCAGCCTCGATGCACGCTGGGTCCTGCGCCCCGATCTCGAATGGTCCGCCACCGTGGATCCCAATTTCTCCCAGGTGGCTCCCGATGTGCTGCAGCTCAGCGCCAACCGCCAGTTCGCGGTCTTCTACCAGGAGAATCGTCCCTTCTTCGAGCAGGGGACGCAGGTCTTCAATACACCCAGCATGCGGTTCAGCACGGACACGTTCAATCCGTCGGGAACGCTCGTGGACACCCTCACGATCAACGACCCCCGCTTCGCGACGAAACTCGTGGGTCAGGTGGGTGCCGATGAGATCGGAGCCCTAACCACCGAGGATACCGCCACGAGCATCGTGGTTCCGGGCCCTCAGGGCTCGACGACCCAAACGTTCGACTTCAGTACCCAGGATGAGCTGCTGCGCTATCGATATGATGTCGGCAACTCGGCCTTCGGTGTATATGCTTCTGATCGAGACGGTGGCGGCTATCACAGCGGGCTGTACGCCGTCGACAGCAACTGGCAGATCGATCCGAGCGATGTCGTGACTGCCGTCGTCGGGTCTTCCGATACCGACTATCCGGACGCGGTGGCAAGCGCGTTCGAGATCTCCCCGGGCACCGTCAAGGGCGATCTTTGGAGCCTCGACTACGCCCGCACCCGACGCAATTACAATTTCGAGCTCGACTTGAGCCATGTCGCCGAGGGCTTCCGGGCAGACCTCGGATATCTGCCCCAGGTGGGCTACGACCAGGGCGCGTTCCTGGGTGAATACGACTTCTACGCGCCCGACGAAGACTGGTGGCAGAACTTCGGGTTCGGCACCATTTCTAACTGGACGCGCGCGACGGACGGCGGCGCAAACCTCGACCGCAAGGTCAAGCTCTACACCGTCCTTCACGCCAACTATCAGGCGCAGGTCTACTTATACGCGACGCACGATGAGCAGTATTACCAGGGGAAGCTCTTCAATCTGGATCAGCTCGAGATGGATACCACCATCCAGCCGGTTAGCTGGCTGAACGGAGAGGTGGATGTCGTCCACGGTGACGGCATCGACTACACCGACGTGCGCAAGGCCGGCCTGATATCCGTCAATACCACGCTCTATATCCAGCCCGGCAGGCATCTCAAAATCAGCATCGTGGACGATTACGAGCAGCTCAATCTTTCAGGCACGCGGCTCTTCACCGCGAACGTGTACGACCTGCGGGTCGCCTGGTACTTCACCTCGCGGCTGTTCGCGGACGTCATCGGGCAGGGGCAGGGCGTACATAACGACACAACGCTGTATCCACCTGGCACGGCTCCTCGCGCCGGCACGCTGGCTACCCAGTGGCTGATCGGATACCAGATCAATCCCTGGACGGTCTTCTATGCCGGCAGCTCCGAGGGATATCAGGAATCTTCCGATGGCCAGCTCATCCCCCAGCAGCGCACGTTTTTCCTGAAAGGGAGCTATTACTTCCAGCCTTGAGCGCCGCCGCGAGCCGAGTTCCGGGTACGGATCGAGGTTTCAATGTATTCTGTCCAATGGAGCCGGCCGCGCGTACCCGCGCTCGGGCTTGCAGTCCAATCAATGCACGCGGACGGGGGATGGCGGATGGCGGGAGCGGCGAAACTCAGGCGCGACGTGGGCGTGATCGGGCTGCTGTACGCAAGTCTCGGCAGCATCATCGGCTCCGGCTGGCTGTTCGGAGCGCTGCACGCCGCCGTGCTGGCGGGACCCTGGAGCATTTTCTCGTGGGTGATCGGGGCGGCCGCGGTCCTGCTGCTGGCCTTCGTATTCGCCGAATTGGCCACCATGTTCCCGAATTCGGGAGCGATGGTGCACATGACACACGTGAGCCATGGGGACCTCGCCGGCAGGATCTGGGCCTGGATCCTGTTTCTTGCCTTCGTGTTGGTGCCTCCCATAGAGGTGACCGGGGTGCTCACCTACACCAACAACTACCTGCCCGGGCTGATCTACCCTGGGACCGGCTTATTGACCAAAGTCGGCATGATCTGGGCCGTACTGCTGCTGGCGGGTGTGGTGGTCGTCAATTTCCTGGCGGTGCGCTGGGTTCTCGCCATCAACAGCGTGGCCACGTGGTGGAAGCTGCTCATTCCGGTGGCGACCATTTTCGTCCTGATGGCCTATTCGTTTCATCCGGCCAACATGGTGGCGCATACCGACAGCGTACCTCTGAGCGGCGTGTTTACGGCCGTGGCCACGGCCGGCATCGTGTTCAGTTTCCTCGGATTCCAGCAGGCCATTTCGCTTGCCGGCGAGACTCGCAACCCCAGTCGCTACATACCCCTGGCCCTCATCGGCTCCGTGCTGGTCGGTATGCTGATCTATGTGGGCTTGCAGTTTGCATTCATCACGGCGCTCGATCCGCGCGACATCAGCGGCGGCTGGCAGCAGCTGCACTTCAACGGCATGTTTGGGCCACTGGCTGCCATCGCCATCGGTGTGGGCGCGTTCTGGTGGGCTGTGGTGCTGTACGCTGACGCTTTCGTTTCGCCCCTGGGCACGGCATTCATCTACGTCACCGCCAGTCCACGCATCATCATGGCCGCCGGCGAGATGGGTAGCGCCCCGGAGCAGGTCGTGCGACTGAATCGGCACGGCGTGCCATGGGTCGGGCTCGTCGTGACCTACATTGTTGGCGTGGTCTTCTTCTTCCCGTTTCCGTCATGGCAGAAGCTCGTATCCGCCGACTCCCTCATCATGGTGCTGGCCTATGCCATGGCGCCCGTGACGCTGCTCCACCTGCGGGCGACCCTGCCGCAGGCGCCGCGCCCATTTCGATTGCGCGCCGCAGGTTTGCTCGCGCCTGTTACGTTCATCACTTCAAACTGGATCATCTACTGGACAGGTTATGAGGTGGTCGAGTGGATGCTGGGCGCGGTGCTCGCCTACACGGTCGTGTATCTCTTGTGGTATTTCCTCATGGGTCGCCGGCCGGCATCGGAGCTGGGATCGCGGCAGGCCTGGTGGATCGCTCCCTATCTCGCGGGCATATGGATCGTGAGCTACCTCGGTCCGGCAAGCATGGGCGGCCAGGGAAAGCTCGGCTTCTTTACCGGGATGTGGATTCTCGCGGCCTTCAGCCTGATCATCCTGTATTTTGCCCTCAAGGCCGGCCAGACCTCGGCGGTCGCGCAGGCGTGTGCCGATCGCGTAAAGACCTTGGCATCGAGCGGGATCGATCCGCTGGCCGGGACCGAAGAGCCGCAGACGGCCTGAATGCGGACCCTCGCTGAGCTTGCGCGCTCGCTCCAAGCCGGCACCACCACGAGCGGCCGACTGGTCGAGGAGTGTCTGGCCAGGATCGCCGATCCCAAGGGCGAGGGGCCCCGCACGTTCCTCAAGGTCCATACGCAGGCGGCGCGAGCGGCGGCGGATTATTACGACCGCCTACGCGCACAGGGCATAACACCCGGCCCTTGGGCGGGTATCCCGGTATCGATCAAGGATCTGTTCGATATCGCGGGAGATGTCACCACGGCAGGCTCCAAAGTATTGCTCGGGCAGCCGCCGGCGGGCACGGATTGCGCCGCTGTGGCGCGACTGCGCGCGGCCGGCTTCATTCCCATCGGGCGCACGAACATGACAGAGTTCGCGTATTCGGGACTGGGGCTGAATCCGCACTACGGCACTCCGCTCAATCCTTTCGATAGGCCACTGGGACGCGCTCCGGGCGGCTCATCATCCGGCGCGGCGATCTCCATCACGGAAGAGATGGCCTATGGGGCATTGGGTACCGACACCGGCGGCTCTTGCAGAATACCCGCGGCGTTTTGCGGCACGGTTGGATTCAAGCCTACTGCCCGCAGGGTGCCCGTCTCGGGTGCTTTCCCCCTTTCCGAGTCCCTCGACTCCGCAGGTCCTTTGGGATCGAGCGTCGCGTGCTGCGCCACGCTCGATGCCGTTCTTGCGCACGAGCCGACGGCCATGCTCGATGTCATGGGACTGCGTGGGCGGCTATTCGCAGTCCCGACACGTTATGCCCTGGACTTCCTCGAGCCGCACGTGGCGCGAAGCTTCGAGAGCGCGGTCCGTGAGTTGCGCGACGCGGGCGTGGAGATTAGCGAGATACCGTTGGCCGAGCTCGAGGAGCTGCCCGTCATCAATGGCAAGGGTGGTGGCCTCTCGGGCGCGGAAGCTTACGCGCTCCATCGGCAGCGCGTAGAGTCACAGGGCAAGTTGTACGATCCGCGGGTGTTGGTGCGTATCCTGCGCGGGCGGGAAATCAGCGCCGCCGACTATCTGGATCTGCTGCATGCGCGGGCTGACTTGCAGCGCAGAGTCGACCGGCAGCTTGCGGAATTCGACGCGCTTCTCATGCCGACCACCCCGATCATTGCGCCGCTGCTCGGGGATCTGGCATCGGACGAGGCCTATGTACGCATCAATCAGCTGGCGCTGCGCAATACGTCAGTGGCCAATTTCCTCGACCGTTGCGCCATCTCGATGCCTTGCCAGGAGCCCGGCTCGAGCCCGGTTGGGCTTATGCTCATGGGTCCTCGGGACGGTGATCGCCGACTGTTGGCAATTGCCGCCGCCGTCGAAGGGTTGATATCCTCGACTCGAGCGCCGCTCAGGAGGAGCACGGCTTGATGTTCGGCCGATAACCAGCACCTCAGCCTGTCCATGCAACCGGTGAGCGCCGCCATACCGATCTCGAACCCGAACGGGCTCGGCAGCGCCATCAATACGAGCGCGAGCGCGCGTCGCGCCTTTTGTCTGTGCCGTTTCGGGCCGGAACGTCGGCCTCCAGGAGACGGAAATCCCCTACCTTCAGGGAGGGGAAGACGTTAAATATCGTGTACTATTTGCGGATGGATCCATTCGCTCAATCCGGCGGACGGCGCGGCTCGAAGAAGACCGGCCGCGGTGTCGGTAAGGATGCTGGCGGACCCAGCAAGCAGGAAAGCGCGTACCAGCTCATTCGCACGCGCATCGAGCGCGGGGAGTACAGCCCCGGGCAGCGTCTCGTGATCGATCAGTTGGCGGAGGAGATCGGCATCAGCCAGGTGCCGATCCGCGAGGCCATCCGGCGGCTCGAGGCCGAATCGCTGCTGAGCTACGAACCCAACTCCGGCCCCAAGGTCGCGCCGCTCAGCCGGGAAGTCTGGGCGCAGCTGCTCGAGACGGTGGCCGTGCTCGAGGGCTATGCGACCGCGCTCGCCGCACCGCGGCTGACGCCGGAAGATCTGTCGCAGCTCAAGAAGATCAATACCCGCATGGGCGGCGCGCTGCGCGAGGAGGATCTCGCACAGGTCAGCGCCTGCAATCGCGCGTTTCACGCATTGATTCTCGAGCGCTGCCCGAATTCCGTCGTCGTCGAGCAGTTGCGTCAGTCGCAGACGCGGTTGGATAGTCTCAACCGCGCTTTGTTCGCGCGCGAACAGGCCGTGGTCATGCAATTGCTCGGCTCGAAAGCCGGGCAGATTGCCGTCGCCGACCACGAGTCGCTGATCAAAAGCATTCGTCGCGGCGGCCCCGCCGCGACGATCGAGCAGCTCACGCGCGAGCACGTGCTCGTTCATTTGCGCGCTGTGCAGGGTGCGTTCGACCGCGCCGCGAAATCAGATCCGCGTCAGCTGTTTTGACGGAACATCAGCAGGTCACGTCTCGAGCAAGTCCCTGCCGACAACGACCTCCCCGCCAAAATGGTGGGCAGCGGCGGTGATCCACTCGGAATCCGCGACCCCGCTCGCCGGGGTCAACGGTGACAGAACCAACCTGACCACGCCTGCTTGTTGCGCTACGCGCGCCGCGTGCTCGACCGACGAGTGGACGCGCACGATGCGCTCGATGGTGTGGGAAGTGTGCCTGCCCCCGATGGCGGCCGCGTTCAGCGCGGGCAGGAATACGGCTTCGTGAACGAGCGTGTGGGCGCCGCTTGCAAACTCTGCGAGCTCGGGCGAGTAGGCAGTGTCCCCCGAGAACACGACCGACCGGTCCGGGCAGTCGAATCGATACGCGAGGGCATGCTCGATCCCGCCGTGACGCACTGGAGTGTGCGTGATACTGACCGAAGCATCGGTTAAGCAGGCGCCGGAGCCCGTGATCTCCCTGACATCCATCAGGCCGCCGAACGGCCGGCGATGCTCCTCCGCGACGCGTCCGGCCAGATCGACGGCGAACAGCTCCTGATAGAGCGCGCTCATGCGCTGCAGCGGCGGTGGCCCGATCATCGCTACGGGCGCTTCGAGCTGCGTCCAGGCTTGGGCAACGAGGGTGCCGAAATCCGCCACGTGGTCCAGGTGGTGATGGGTGATGAGGATCGCACGCAGCGACGAGAAGGGGATGCCGGCGCGGGCGAGCTGCAGCCCGACCCCGTTGCCACAGTCGACGATGTAAGCCGCGTTGCCGTGCAGGAGCGCCGCGGCCGTCGGATTGCGCCCGGGCTTGGGCGTGGGTCCGGCACCGGTCCCGAGCAGCAGTACGCGCGTCGAGTCCGGCGCCGCCTCGTCCATCAGAACTCGACCCGGGCAGTCAGCCCGACGGTGCGCGGACGGATGTAGAACACGTCCTGGTGGTTTATGAACACGGGGCCCGCCTGTGCCGGGTCTAGCGCGCCCCGCAGCCCCGCAGTGTTGAATGCATTGTCCAGGAATGCAATCAGCTCGATGCGATCGAGGGTGATGCCGGTCCGCAGATTAGCGGTGGTGAAGTCGCCGAACTTGGTGCCGGTGGCCGCGAAACCGGTGTACTCGATACCCGTGTAGTTACCGGCCAGGCGCACGTAGGCGGGGTGGCTGAAAGCCTCAAAGTCGGTCTCGGCATAGAGGGAGGCCTGCGACTGCGGCGAATCCGGCAGGCGATCGCCCGGCTCGACGTTGATCACGCCGATCGCGGTGCTGAGATTCTCGACGCCCTGGGTGATCCGGTCATGGCTCAGCGCCAGCGAGGCGCCGGCCTGCAGCCAGGTGAGCAAGCGGCTGTCGATCTGGCCTTCGAAGCCGTAGAGGGCGGCATTGCCGGCGTTGCCGGTGTAGTTGCCGAGAGTATTCTGCAGGCTGACCTGGATGTTGGTCCAATTCATGTAATAGACGTCGGTGCTGTACGCCACACGACCGTTCAGCAGCCTGCCTTTCGCTCCAAGCTCGTAATTCCACAGGCTGTCGGGTCCATAGGTTTGCGGAGTCGGCCTGCCAGCAGGCGGCGCAGACGAGCGCCAGAGAGCCGGCGCGCACGATTGTAGTATTTAGCCTTCAGCATCTCGGTATTCCCCGACGACCCCACACGGCAGGATGGTGTGATATCGAGACTATATTAAATCATATATGACGGCAAGCGACACTCCCGCCTGGCCCGGGGTCTCGAGAGCCTCTAGGCCATCAGCGATTAAGGGCCTGTGTCGTGCGGAATTCGTCGAGCGCGAGTGGCCCGCGCTCGCGGCCGAATCCGGAGGCGCCGAATCCGCCAAAAGGCGCGTCGGGATGAGTGCGCGCGCCGTTGATGCTCACGCTGCCTGCACGCAGCCGTCGTGCGACCGCGAGTGCGTGCTCCTCGTCCGACGACCAGACAGCTCCTGAAAGACCGAAGGGCGTCGCGTTGGCGAGTGCGACCGCTTCGTCCTCAGTTCGATAGGGCGTTATGGTGAGGACTGGTGCGAATGCCTCGGTCTGAAAGATTTGCAGGCCGGCATCCGTAACCGTCAGCACCGTCGGCGCGACGAAGTATCCGCGCCGCAGGCTCGCCACGCGCCGTGGGTCGCCGGCGACGCGGCGGGCCCCCTGGCGCAGCGCGGTCTCGATCAGCTCGATGGCGCCGTCGCGTTGCCGGGCCGAGATCAGCGGTCCGATCTGCGTTTTCGGATCGAGGGGATCGCCGATCGTCAGCGCATCAGCTCCGTCCGCCGCCAGCGAGCACGCCTCCGCGAAGCGCGCCTCGGGAACCAACAGCCGCGAGAGTGCGGCGCACGTCTGGCCGGCATTCTGGAAGCCCTTCTGCAGGGTGCCTGCGACCGCCGGCGCGAGCGCGGCGTCCTCGAGAACAACGCTTGCGGATTTTCCGCCGAGCTCCAGCGAGACTTTCTTCAGCAGTCGCCCGGCCGACTCCGCGATCCGGCGCCCGACCGCGGTCGAGCCCGTGAAGGAGATGACATCCACCTGTGGATCGGATACGAGCTGCTCGCCGGTGTCGGGGCCGCCGAAGAGCATATTGAAGACGCCGTCGGGAATGCCGGCGCCGATCAACGCCTCCGTCAAGCGCACGATGGATGCCGGAGCGAGCTCGCTCGGCTTGAGCACCACAGTCGCCCCCGCGAGCAGCGCTGGCACCACCTTGCAGGCCGCGAGATAGAGTGGGTAATTCCAGGGTGTGATGCAGGCCGCGACGCCGAACGGTATGGGGCAGAGGAGGGTGCGCCCGAGATCAGCTTCCGCCAGAGGCGTCTGGGTCCACCTGGGCGCCTGCTTGAAAACATGAGCCGCGGTTTCGATGTGCAATCGCCGCGATTGGGCGATCGGCGTGCCGATCTCACTGGAGAGCTCCGCCGCGATGGCATCGGCGTCGCGCAGTAGAGAGTCTCCCGCCGCTGCGAGTATCGCCGCGCGCTGTTCCATCGGTCTCGTCGACCACTCGGCCAGGGCCGCAGCGGCTGCGAGGACGGCGTCACGCGCCTGGTCAGGCGTTGCGAGTCGAAGTGCTGCCCACTGCTCCTCGGTCGTCGGATTGCGTAGCAACAGCTCGGGGCCGCGCGCCGGGCGCCAGTTTCCACCGACGTAGAGGTGGTCATATCTCCTGGTGATTGCAGCTGGGCTTCTGTCACTCATGGTGTGATGCCGGCTTTAGACGATATGCCAGCTTTCCGTGGCACGAATCGCGGCCGCGACGCCGGTCTCCTCGATCAGCGCGATGAGGCGCACCGCCTCTGCAGCGCTGGGCGAGATCTCCTGGGTGAGACCGTGCAGCGCATGGGGAGAATGAGCGAGCTCGACCACCTCCCGTACTGGAACCGCGGCGACATGTCTGTGCCGCAGCAACCGCCCGTAGACCGCGAAATACAGCTCGGGGGAATAGCCGTGTTCATCGCGATCGCGGTGCACCCTGAGAGAGTCGGCCGTATCGAGTATCTGTTGCCACAACGCATCGACGAGGGGAGGCGGTGCATTTTTGCTGTCGAGCGCATGACGGTGCTCGACGGTCTCCCGCGACCGCGCGCCGTGGATGGCAGCGCGGACTTCGCCCGAAGGTTGGGGAATCAGGAACTGCGTCGCCGCCCCGGCGAGGAACGGCTCAGCGGCGTCTTCCTCGACCCGTGCGAGCTCCGAGAAGCGGCCGCCGATCAGGGGCGCTTCGATCACGAGCAGATCCGGACCGTCGTGGTGACCGCGGAACCAGTCAGCCACCGCCTGGCGCACCCACAATCCGGCCGCGCGCCGGATGACCGGATGCGTGACATGGTCGATCTCCGGATAGCGGGCGAGTATCTGTGGCTGATCGAACACGAGCCGGGACACGTCCCATTCCAACCGATGGACGATGCGGCCGCGGCTCCGGGCAATGAGTGTCTGCTCGCGCACGAACAGACTCTTGCCAACTCCCGGGACTCCACAGATCACGACGCAGCGCGCTTCCGCGGCGCAGCGACGCAGCTCGCGTCCGGGAACCGTGTCCGGTGCAAAGGCTTCCTGAAGAGCCATCGCGGTCATCGCTGGTCTCCCTAGCGGAACTGGTCGGCGCTCGGCATGTCACCGACCGGAACTTCTATCAGGGTGGGCCCGCTCGCGGCGAGCGCGCTATCGAGTGCCGGCGCGAGCGTCTGGGGTGAGCTCACCCGCACGCCGCGCGCACCGAATGACTCCGCGAAGCGCACGAAATCCGGGTTCACCAGATCCGAGGCGATGACCCGGCCGCCATAGAGGCTGCGCTGCATCTGCTGCACGTTGCCGTATTGATTGTTGTTGAAGAGCACGGTGACGAGCGCTATGCCATGTTGCACGGCGGTGGCGAGCTCCGATGCCGCGAACATGAATCCGCCGTCGCCGGTGATCGATATGACCGGGCGGTCGGGTCGAGCCACCTTGGCGCCGAGCGCCGTGGGAAATCCCCACCCGAGCGTGCCCATATATCCGGTGCAGAGAAACGTGCGCGGCCGATAGACCGGATAGACCAGCCGGCTGGCGAAGCCCACCTGCGTGAGCTCATCGACGAGGATGCCCTGCTCCCCGAGGCGCTCGCGGATGACTTTCAGGTAGGAGATCTGCGGCTCGAGCACGGACACCCGCTGTTCCCACTCGCGGTGCAGAGCCGTGAGCTCATCGCGGCGCGAGGGTCGCGGGGACTGGTGCTCGCGTACGAGCTCGATCAGTCGCGGTAGTGAGTCCTCGAGCCGCGAGTGCAGGGCGAGGTCGGGTTTGCGGATGAGGCCATGACTCGCCGGGTCGATGTCGATGCGCAGGATCTTCTGTCCGGGAACGCGCTCCCAACTCTGGAGCGGAATCCGGAGTGTGGTGCCGAGCGCCAGGACGACGTCGCTGCGGCGCCACAGCGGCCGCGCCGCGGGCAGCACGAAGCTGAGGTAGCTGCGGCTGTCCACGACGCCACGTCCGGTTCGATAGCTGACGACGGGCGCTTCGAGCAGCTCCGCGAGCGTGCGCACCTCATCGGAAACGTCTTGCGCGCCCGAGCCGACGAACAGGATCGGATTTTGGGCAGCTATCAGGGCCTGCGCCAGGTTACCCAGCTTTTCCTCATCGAGCGCGGGCCCGCGAGGGGATGGCAGCGCACCTGATTCTGGCGCGGGCGTGAATACCGGCGCCGCCTGAGCCAGGACGTCCATGGGGATCTCGACGGCTGCGGGGCCGGGGCGTGCGGCGGTGAGTGCCCGCATGGCGGTGCGGAGGACGGCCGGTACGTCAGCAGGGTGCTCGATCCGAGCCGCGAAGCGCGTCAGCTGGCGGAGGATGGCGAGCTGATCCGGAATCTCGTGCAGGGCGCCGGTACGGCGGCCGATCTGCGCGAGCGGAATCTGCCCACAGACGAACAGCACGGGTGCGTTCAGCGCGTAGGCCGTTGCAAGCGCGGCGCCGGCGTTGAGGACCCCCGGTCCGGGGACGATGTTGCAGACGGCAGGACGACCGCTCGCGAGCGCAGCGCCGAGCGCGAGATATCCAGCACCCTGCTCGTGGCGCGTATGAATTACGCGCAGTTCCGCGCGGCGGTCGTAGAAGGCGTTGAACAGCGCGTCGTTCTGAACGCCGGGGAGCGCGAATACGGTGCGAATGCCTTGCCGTAGCAGCTCATCGACCACGGCCTCGCCGCCAGTCAGCGTGCGAGGAGTCTCTTCTTGTCTCACGGGGGATAGCATACTATTGGAAATCATATATGATATGTCCATGGCTGACAATGAGACTCCCTTTGCGAGCCGCTACGCGCGCGCGGCGCTGCGGGCTTTGGCACCCTACAGCGCCGGCCGCGATCCGGATACCGTCCGACGCGAGACCGGCTACGCGGGCCCTCTGATCAAGCTCGCCTCGAACGAAGGCGTGGACGGCCCCTTCCCGGAAGCCATGGCGGCCATGCAAGAGGCAGTCGCGACGGCGCGCCGCTATCCGGAGGCCGGAGCACGCACATTGCGACACGTCCTCGCCGAGCATCACGGTGTGCACGCTGCGGAGGTGTTTGTTGCGGCGGGCGGATGCGCGGTGATACAGCATCTGGCGAGCGCCTTTCTCGAGCCCGGAGACGAGGTCGCGTATTGTACACCTACGTTTCATCTCTATCGTCTGGAGGCACTGCGCATGGGCGCCAAGCCGGTGACGGTGAGCGTCGATGCGCAGGGAGTGTACGATCTCGATGCGTTGCGCGCCGCGGTGGCGGCGCGTACGCGACTCGTTTACGTTTGCACACCCAACAATCCAACTGGCGGACTCATCAGGCGTGAGCCGCTGCGCCGGTTCCTGGAGGCGCTTCCTGCGCACGTGCTGCCCGTCATCGACGAGGCGTATTTCGAATACGTCGACGATACGGATTACCCCGATCCGGCGCGCGTGAGCAAATTGACCGACCGCCCCACGGTCGTCGTACGTACGTTTTCGAAGATGTTCGGCATGGCCGGACTGCGCATCGGCTATGCCATCGCGCCTCGGGACGTCGTGGAGGTCTGCCAGAAAGTTCAGAATCCCTACGAGGTCAATCGCATTGCGCAGACGGCCGCGCTGGCGAGCGTGAGAGCGGGGGAGGAGCTGGCGAGGCGGATGCGGGCGAATCGCGATTCGCGGTCGCGCCTGGCGGCAGCCATCGGTGCTCTGGGTCTGACGCCGTTTCCGTCGCATGCAAATTTCCTCTGCATACGTGTCGGCAATGCCCGCAAGGTTGCGCGTGCGCTCGAGGGCCGAGGGATCATCGTGCGGCCACTCGATGCCATGGGGGATCCCACCAGCATTCGGATCACCGTTGGCTCGGACAAGGAGCATACAGCGTTGCTCGCGGCACTCGAGGAAGTCTTGCGCGCCGGCATCATCGATCCGTCATGACGTGCAATTAAAACGAGACACGCGTCTCCCGAGGACCTCTCGCATGCGTACCGCAGTGCTGGCAGCAACCGCGCTCGCGCTTCTGCAACCGGCCGGCGCCTCAGCCGCCCAGCCGTCGGCGACGTCCGGCCAAGCGATGGATCGGGTCTTCGCCGAAAATGTTGCGCGATGGACGACGCGCAAGGAATTCACCAGTCCGCTCGTGGATCATCTCCCCGTTTCGAGCGCCGTGCCGTCGCCGCGCGAAGTCCTCGGACATGACATCGGCGTGCCACGGGTGCTCGATGACAGCGCGGCTCTGTTGGGCTACTTCCGCGACTTGGCCGGTCATTTGCCGAGCGCATCCTGGAAGATCGATGGCACGGGCGGCTCGAGCCCGAGGGTATTCACGATCAGGCCGTGAGCCACACAGCGGCCGATGACCATCAGCATGGCCACCGCCGCCCGCGGACCCAAGCGTTGGACCGCCTCTTCGAACAGGCCGCCGGCGGCTTTGCCGCGGGTCTCGAGTATGGCGAGAGTGAGGCGCTGAGCGCTCCGCTCTTCGGCGGCCAGCGTGGAGTCGGCCTCGGGCTGCAGGGTGTTGACCGCCGCCACCCAGTCGCGCCCGAATCCCAGCCGCACGGACAGACGCTCGTGCTGATGAAGCTCGTAGTCATTGCCCATCCAAGCGGTGCAGGTGAGGGCAATTACTTCGACGAGACGCTTGGAGAGACTGTCCTGGCTGGCTTCCGTGAGCTCGATGAACGCCGTCAGCGCCCGGGGCTGATGGGCACAGCATTTGAAGAACTCCCCCAGGTAGCCGAGCCGCTTCACCCGCGGCTCCAGGGCCGCGGCCAGCGTCGGGGGGAAATCGTTGAATTCGAGTCGAGGCAAAGAGGAAGACATGGCGTGACCTACCTCAGGGCTTGCATTCCGGCGGGAGATAATTATGATGTTAAGTATATCTCGCGGCTGCGTATCCTGCGAGTGCGTGTCGGGCTTCAATCTGGAGGGCGCCAGTGGCGCATATCGTGATCGAGTATTCCGCCGGTCTTCGCGGCCGGCTCGACCTGCCCGCGTTCCTCGGGGCAGTGCATCAGGCGGCGCTCTCGACCGGGGTATTCCCCATAGGCGGAATTCGTACGCGCGCGTACCAGGCGGAGCACTACGTGATCGCCGACGGCAATCCGGATAACGCTTTTGTGCATCTCAGTCTCAAGGTAGGTCATGGACGGGATATCGAGACACGTAAGCGCGCCTGCGAGACGATATTCGAGGCGGCGTGCCGACACCTCGCGCCTCTGTTCGAGATGCTGCCCCTCGGCATCTCGCTGGAAATGCAGGAGATCGATCCGGTTCTCACCCATAAGAAGAACAACCTGCACGACTATGTGAAGCGACGCCAGAGCGGCGGGGCGGCGCGTCAATGAGCGCCCTCGACTCCAATCTCGCCAAGGCATCGGCCTATCTCGAGCGTTTCCGCGCCGAGCCGCTGGCACACTTCATCGCCGGCCGCCGCGAGCGCGGCTCGAGCCGCGATGTTTTCGACAATCTCTCGCCCGTGGACGGGCAGGTGATCAATCAGGTCGTTTCGGGCGATGAGCGTGATGTGCACACCGCTGCCAGCGCCGCGGAGGCGTCATTTCCAGCGTGGCGGGCCATGGCGGGAGATGCGAGACGAGCCCTGTTGCACAAGGTCGCGGATGCGATCGAGGCACGGCGCGAAGAGATTGCGCTCATCGAGTGCATGGACACCGGGCAGGCGCTGCGTTTCATGAACGGCGCCGCGCTGCGTGGCGCGGAGAACTTCCGCTTCTTCGCGGACCGGGCGCCCGGGGCGGCCGACGGGCTCGCCCTCCCGGCCGCGGAGCATATGAACTACAGCGTTCGTCAACCGATCGGGCCCGTGGCGGTCATCACGCCGTGGAATACGCCTTTCATGCTCTCGACGTGGAAGATCGCTCCCGCTCTTGCTGCCGGCTGCACTGTCGTGCACAAGCCCGCGGAGTGGAGTCCGCTGACGGCCATGCTGCTCGCCGAGATCATGACGGAGGCTGGCGTTCCGGCGGGTGTCGTCAACGTGGTCAACGGGGTCGGCGAGCGGGCAGGCAAGCTCCTCACCGAGCATCCGGCCATCCGCGCCACCGCATTCATCGGCGAATCGCCGACCGGCAGCCTCATCATGAGCCAGGGCGCGCCCACCCTGAAGCGCGTGCATCTCGAGCTCGGGGGCAAGAATCCGGTCATCGTCTTCGACGATGCGGATCTCGAGCGCGCGCTCGATGCCGTCATCTTCATGATCTACAGCCTGAACGGCGAGCGCTGCACCTCCTCGAGTCGGTTGCTGGTCCAGCGCTCCATCTACGATCGATTCATCGAGCGCGTGGCCGAGCGGGTTGCGCGACTCAAGGTGGGCCATCCGCTGGATCCGGCGACCGAGGTCGGGCCACTCATCCACGCGCGCCATCTGGACAAGGTGCTGAGTTACTTCCGCATCGCGCAGGAGGACGGCGCGCAGATTCGGGTTGGAGGCAGCCGGGTCGAGTCTCTGCAGCCGGGCCTGTACGTGCAGCCGACGCTTTTTGCCGGGGCAACCAACTCCATGCGGATCGCGCGCGAGGAGATCTTTGGGCCCGTGCTGACTGCGATCCCGTTCGAGGATGAGGCGGATGCCCTGCGCATCGCCAACGAGACCCCATACGGTCTGACCGCCTACGTCTGGACGGCCAATGGCGGGCGCGCGCTGCGCATGGCTCACCAGGTTGATGCCGGGATGGTCTGGGTCAACTCCGAGAACAATCGGCATCTGCCGACGCCTTTCGGCGGGATGAAGGCGAGCGGCATCGGCCGCGACGGCGGCGACCACAGTTTCGATTTCTACATGGAAACGAAGAACATCTGCATGGCCTTCGGCACCCACCGCGTGCCGAAGCTCGGCGCCTGAGGCGCCTCCCTGCTCCCGGAGATTGCAACGTGACCGGCCGGCTCGACAGGATCAAAGGCTCCATCCCACCCCTCGTCACACCGTTCCGTAAGGACGCGGTTGACTATGAGGCCTACGCGCGGCTCGTGGCGTTCGCGATCCAGAACGGCTCGCATGGCATTCTGGTCAACGGGACCACGGCCGAGCCTTCGACCCTGTCCGTGGACGAGCGCAATCGGCTTGTGGACATCGCCGTCGAGGTCGCCGCGGGCCGCGTACCGGTGATCGCCGCGACAGGATCGCAGTCGCTGCGCGAAACCCGCGACCTCTCGGAGCATGCCGCCAAGGCTGGCGCCGACGCGCTTCTCATCATCACGCCCTATTACATCCGGCCGCCGCAGCGAGGCCTCATCGCCTACTTCCTCGAGCTCGCCGCGGCTACGCAGCTGCCGTGGATGGTGTATCACATCCCGGGGCGCACGGCGGTCAATGTGACCATCGACACTCTGAAGGAGCTGCGCTCGAAGTCGCCGACTTTCATCGGCATGAAGCATGCCGTGAATGACCTCGCGCTGGTGTCAGAGTGTCACGCGGTGCTCGGGCCGGAGTTCAGGATCTTCGTCGGCCTGGAAGAGCTCAGCTTCCCGATGATGGCGGTGGGGGCCTGCGGCCTCATGAATGCGGTCGGTAATCTTCGCCCGCGCGTGCTCGCGGACCTCTGCGAGGCGGTCTGGCGCGGAGATCTCGCCGCGGCGCAGGCGTTGCATCATCGACTGTTCGAGATCAATCAGGCGATATTCTTCGACACCAACCCGATCCCGATGAAGTACATGATGCGCCGCCTCGGGATTCTGGACGTCAACGAGCATCGCCTGCCCATGGTGCCGGCGACCCCGGAGCTCGAGAAGCGGCTCGATGGGGTGCTGCGACGCGCCGGCCTCATCGAGGAGCGCGCCGCTTGAAGCTGTGCAACTTCCGCTTCGGTGAGCGCAAGTCTTACGGTGTGCTCACTCCTCGGGGTATCGTCGACCTGGGCGTCAGAATCGGTGGGCCCGTGCCCGATGTGCTCGCGATGTTGCGCGCGGACCTCCTCGGGCAGGTGCGGGACGTGGCAAACTCCGGACAGCGGGATTACGCGCTCGATGAGGTGCAACTCCTCAGTCCCGCCGGTCGCGGCACCCGCTACTTCTGCATCGGTGTGAACTACCCCGAGCGTAACGAGGAGTACAAGGACGGCTCCGAGCGGCCGAAGTATCCGAGTATCTTCATGCGGACTCACACCTCATTCTCCGACCCCGGGCAGCCGATCCTGCGGCCGACGGAGTCCGAGCAGCTCGACTATGAGGGCGAGATCGCCATCGTGATTGGCCAGGGCGGCCGGCGTATTCCGCAGGACCAGGCTCTCGCGCATGTGCTCGGCTACTGCTGCGCCAACGAAGGCTCGGTGCGCGACTGGCTGCGGCATTCCAAATTCAACGTCACGCAGGGGAAGAATTTCGACCGCTCGGGGTCCCTCGGCCCCTGGCTCGTGACAGCCGATGAGGTCGGTACGGCACCGCTGCGGATCACGACGCGTGTCAATGGCGAGGTCAGGCAGGACGATACCAGTGACCGGATGATGTTTCCCATACCGTACCTCGTCAGTTACATCTCCACCTTCTGCTCGCTGGAGACGGGCGATGTCATCCTGACCGGTACCCCGAGCGGGGCGGGGGCGCGACTCGAGCCGCCGCGATATCTCGTAGCGGGCGATGTCGTGGAGGTCGAAGTCTCTCGCCTGGGCGTGCTGCGCAATCCGGTGGCGGACGATCATGGCTAAGCGACCGACGGGTATCGCGGAGCGCGGGCTGCCGATGCGGCCGTTTTCGGAGTCGCTGCCCATGGCGCTGCTGCGGTCGCGCGAGGCGGTCATGCGGCTTTTCCGGCCAGGGCTGCGTAAGCATGGCGTGACGGAGCAACAGTGGCGCATCCTGCGCGCGCTGGCGCATTCCGGACCGATGGAGGTCACCGGGCTGGCGGCGGCGACCTTCCTTCTCGCGCCGAGCCTCTCGCGCATCCTCCCGGATCTCGAGAAGCGGGGACTCGTCGTGCGGCGTCAGGTGGCGGCGGACCTGCGCCGCAGCGTCGTGAGCCTCGAGCCCAAGGGGCTGCGACTGATTGCCGCGCATGCGCCGTATTCCGAGGAAATGTATGCCAAGATCGCACGACGGTTCGGCACCGAGCGCGCCGGCCAGCTGCTGGCACTGCTCGAGGAGCTCGAGTCCTCGCTGGAGGACCTCTGCCAGGAGCAGGAGTCGGGCGTCAACAGGCGGAAGTCTTCGACGTGAGTCTCTACTACACCCAGAAGCTCCTCTTCCAGCTCAATCGCGATCCGGCGACCGTTCGCCGCTTCGAGCAGGATCCGGAGGGGCTGCTGGCCGAGTACGACCTCACCGAGGAGGAGCGAAGCGCGCTGCGGGAACCGGACATCGGCCTGCTCTACGTGCTGGGGGTCAATGGGCAGATTCTCATGCACTTCGCGGCACTTCGCGGCTACGAGTGGAGTGCCTATATCGAGGCGATGCGCGAAGGAGAGCGCAAATACGGGCCGGTGAGGACCGGGTTATATACGCGGGCGGAGGGTCGATGAGCCTGGTATTCGCGGGCGTCTGCAGCCATGCGCCGGGCATCACCGGCCGGAAGGACCGCGCCGACCCAAAAGTCCGCGACGCCTTCTACGCGGCGCTCGAGCGCATGCGCCAGGCCGTCGAGGGCGCCCGGGCCGATGTCCTCGTCGTGATCAGCGCGGAGCATTTCGCCAACTTCTTCATGAACAACATGCCGGCGATCTGCGTCGGCATGGCCGAGCACTACGAGGGTCCGATCGAGGACGAGGCGTGGCTCGGTATCCGGCGGCACCGCGTTCCGGGCGCCTCGCGGCTCGCCCGTGATCTCATCCAGGACGTGATGAGCGACATCGACCTCGCATATGCGGAGGAGTGGAAATTCGACCACGGTATCATGGTGCCGCTCAACTTCCTGACGCCGCGTTACGATCTGCCGGTGATTCCGGTGAACATCAACTGTCAGGGACCGCCGCTCATTCCGCTCCAGCGCTGCTACGAGTTCGGCCGGGCGCTCAGGCGCGCCTGTGACGCCCGGCCGGAGCGGATCGCCGTGGTCGGCACGGGCGGCATCTCGCACTGGCCTGCAACCCCCGACTCCGGGCGCATCAACGAGCGCTGGGACCGGCAGTTCCTGCAGAAGCTGCTGGCGAATCGTCGCGAGGAGCTCATCGCCTATCGGGACGATGAGACCTGGCGAGAGGCGGGGCAGGGCGGGTTCGAGATCCGCACCTTCATTGCGGTCGCCGGCGCGACCGAGGGATGCACCGGCGAGCTCTGGTTCTATGCTCCCATACCCATCTTCGCTGTCGGCTGCACGGTGGCGGTCATGAAGCTGGAGTCGCGATGAGCGGCAGGAACACCACCACCCACTGGGGCAGTGTTTCCCAGTTTCTCCACTGGCTCGTGGCGGGTCTGATCCTGATTCAGATCGGCCTGGGAGTGACCGGGAAGCTCCTTCCCCGTGGACCGGGCTTGCTCACCCTGATTCGGAGCCATAAATCGCTCGGCATCACCATTCTGGCAATAGCGGTCATTCGCCTGGTGTGGCGGTGGTTGAACCCCGTACCGGTGCTGCCGCATACCATTCCGTCGTACGAGCGCGGAATTGCGCGCCTGACACACGCCCTGCTGTACGTAGTACTCTTTGCCATGCCGCTGACGGGTTGGATTGGCTCCGCCGCCCACGGAACGCCCGTGCAGTGGTTTGGCCTGTTCCAGGTGCCAAGTCCGGTCGGAAAGGACAAGGCGCTATCGGCGCTGATGAACCAGACGCACCTGTATCTCGCGATCTTTCTTGGAGTGGTGCTGGTCCTGCATATCGCCGCGGCGCTCAGGCATCACTTTGTGCTTCGCGATGACACGCTGCAACGCATGCTCCCCGCTGGCAAGCCTGCGGCGGACACGGTCAGATAGTCAACAACTCCTCGACGAAGCCGCCGAACTCACGCGGCCGGTCGACGAAATGGATCTCCAGAATCCAGTGCCGGGCAGCGCCGTTGGCATCGGGCTCGCGGAGTCGCAACTCGTTGCCGTGACGAATGGACAAGCGTTGCGGCTCCGCGGGCACGCGCTCGTGGGGAAAATGACCAATGAGGTGACCGGCGGTCGGCGCACCGAATTCCCAGCCGGCCTCAGTGGCGAGCCCGCAGACGAAGTCGTAGAGGTGTCCGGTCGTCAGCTCCGGTGTGTCCACGTAGAGCTGCTTCCCCTTGCGAAACGCCACTTCCATGTCGGACACCAGCTGGTGCTTGCGAGCGTCGTGCCCGAGGACGTAGGTGCGACCGAAGTCGGCTTCCCAGGCCTCGAAGACGGGTCCCAAATCAAGAAAGACTGTTTCGTCTTCGCCGAGGCGTCTGTCGGGGGGCTCGGCGTGATAACCCAGGAGTGTACTCGGCCCGGATCGAACGATGCGCCGATGCCAGTGCCTGCGCACCCCAAGGCGCCGGACCGCCAAGGCATGGATCTCGTCGCTGAGCTCACTCTCGAGGACGCCTGACCGGATCAGCCCGGCAGCAACGATTTCCGCAAACAGCTCCTCGGCCTTGCGCTGCGCGCCGAGCAGCGCCTCTTCCACGGATGTCAAGATACGGACTCCCAGTTGCTAGTGCCGCGCTTCTGACAGGAGGCTTGCGAAGTCCTCCGCGGCGATATTTCCTCCGGAACAGATCACGCCAACCCGTTGACCCAGATCCAGGCCGCGAGGTTGGGCTGCCAAGGCGGCCGCCAGCGCGCTCGCGCCGCTCGGCTCCAGGACCAGTTTCAGAGAGTCGACGGCCGCGCGCATGGCGAAACGCACCTCCTCGTCGGTGACACTCAAAGCACCGCAGAGCGTTCTCTGGAGGATGGAAAACGGCACGACTCCCGGGGAGTTGGCTTGCAGCGCGTCGCACAGGGTAGGTGAAGGAGTGCCGTTGCGGTGCCGCTCTCCCGCGGCCAATGAGCGGGCGATATCGTCATATCCCGCGGGTTCCACGGCAATCAGTCGCGTCGTGGATCCATGCGCGCGTAACGCCAGCGCTATGCCCGCCGCCAGACCGCCGCCGCCCGCCGGGACCAACAGGGTATCAAGCGGTTGCGCTTCCCCGATAGCCTCGAGTTGCCGCAGCAGCTCGGTCCCGAGACTGGAATGCCCCAGCACCACGTCCGTGTCGTCAAATGGGTGCAGCAGCGCCAGTCCCTCGCTATCGGCGAGCTGGGCCGCCCGTTCAGCCGCAATCACTTCGCGCGGCCGCCCGTCGGACTCCGCGATGACCACGCGCGCGCCGTAGCGCTGCGTGCCGCGAATCTTGAGCTGCGGCACGTGCGGAGGCATGACGATGGTCACAGGCACGCCGAGCAGTTGGCCGGCTCGCGCCAGACCTTGGGCAAAGTTTCCGGAGGAGAAGGCGACTACGCCGCTTTGGCGCTGTGCCGGCTCGAGCTGCTTCAGCCGGTAAAATGCGCCGCGCAGCTTGAAAGACCCTGTGTACTGCAGCGATTCGGCTTTGACAAACAACTGACGTCCGGCGACTTCGTCCAGCGCGGGAGAGGTCAGCAGCGGCGTTTCTCGCGAAACCGCCCGTACGGTTTCGTAGACGCGATTCATGGTCGACCGGACGGTGTCCAGTAATGACGCTTGCATTTCAGCTGCTCCGAACGTACGCCCAGGCATGCAAACCCGACTTCAGGGTCACCTGCATACGCGTGTAGTCCGAGACTTCGTATCGATCCGCCGCCAGGAGCTCAGCCGGCGTGATCTTGAACACCATTCCGGGCACCTCGTCAGAAGGTGCGCTGCTGCGCTCGGCGATTGCGTGATGCGTCTTGCCGCTCTTCTCGATCACCGCTTGATCGCCAATCGCGATCAGCGAAGTTGCGTATCCCGGCAGCGTGTCCGAGCTGCCCGTCAGCTCCCGCCCGAAGTTTGCGAGCTGCACCGCTCGATCCTGCAGCGTTCCATAGGAAAACAGCAGTACGGTAGCGTCCGATGATCTGTCCAAGACGTCCCCTCGAGAGGCCGATGTTACCCGAGGATACGTGATTCGAGCTAAAATCTCGACGTCGATATTCCGCCGGACGCCCAGGCCGTGGCCAGGACCCAAGAGGCTGCTTCCCTGCAGGACGCCAACAGTTACCTGCTCGCGCAGGGTGTGTGTGCGACGTCGATGGCGGGTTGGGGTGAATTCCACGGCAGCCAATACATTCGCTTCGTGTTCTCGAACGAGCCGGTGGCGAGGCTGAAAGGCCTCGGCAAGCGTGTGCGCGCGGCGCTCGACAGCGTGTAATCCCGGGACCCAGGCTCTCTCGAAGTGGGTATTTGCATGCCCGCGGTTTCTACACATGATCGCTGTAGAGTCGAGGAGGCATTCCAAATGCAACACCGCAAGCTGGGCAGCACCGGCCCAACCGTTTCCGCGCTCGGACTCGGCTGCATGAGCATCGGGATCGGAGAAACCTACACGAGCAGCGTGCGCAGCGACGCTGAGGCCGTTGAGCTCATCCATCGCGCGCTCGACCTGGGCGTTACGTTGCTCGATACGGCTGATGTTTACGGCAATTCGGAACTCCAAGTCGGCAAAGCGTTGCGCGGGCGCCGCGATGAAGTCACGTTGGCGACCAAGTTTGGCTTCGCCACCGGCGTCAGTGCGAACGCTCGCCGTGACGCGGCGGGGCGCATGGTCAACGGGAGCGCGGGGTACGTTCGGCAGGCCTGCAATGCTTCGCTCGAGCGGCTGGGCGTCGATCACATCGATTTGTACTATCTGCATCGGGTCGATCCGCAGACTCCGATCGAGGAGACGGTCGGTGCGATGGCGGAGCTGGTGAAGCAGGGGAAAGTGAAGCGCATCGGCTTGTCCGAGCCTTCCCCGGCAACCATCCGCCGAGCGCTGCGCGTGCATCCGCTCGCCGCCATCCAGACCGAGTATTCGTTGTTCAGTCGGGATCCGGAAGACGAGCTCCTCCCGCTGTTGCGGGCGGAGGGTATTGCGCTGCTCGCCTATAGTCCGCTCGGTCGCGGCCTCCTGGGCGGCCGTTTTCGCAAACCGGAGGATTTGGCCGCCGATGATTGGCGGCGCGGCAACCCGCGGTTCCAGGGCGAGAACTTCGCCAGAAATCTGCGACTCGTCGGCCATGTTGAAGGCCTCGCGGCGCGCAAAGGCTGTACGCCGGCGCAGCTTGCCCTGGCATGGCTGTTGACTCGATACGACAACGTGATTCCCATCCCCGGCACGAGCAGCATGAAGCGGCTCGAGGAGAATGCGGCGGCAGTGGACATCGTCCTCAACGCCGCGGAGCTCGATCGGATCGAGGAGATCGTACCGCCGGGAGTCGCTGCGGGCGAGCGATACAACGAGTCAATGCAGCGGCTGCTCAACGGCTGAGCTGCCGGCGCGTGAGGGTCAGGAGCGGGCGATTTCCTCCGTGAGCCAGCGGACGAACTCCCGCAGCGGATAGTAATTCCGCTTGCGCTCGGGATAGGCGAAATAGTAGGCCGCCTCGCTGTTGACACGAGGTCCGATGGTGGCGAGCGCACCAGCGGCAATTTCCGCCGTCACGAAGAAGCTGGGTAGGATTCCGACGCAAAGCCCGGCCAGAACCGCCTCGACTCCCATCGCGAACGTCTCGACTTGCAGATAAGGCGTGACCGCGGTGTCTGTCAGACCAATGCGCGCCAGCCACGTGTGCCAGGAAAATGCGCGCGAGGTAATCTGAAGAAGTGGAAGCCGCAACACGTCCGCCGGGGTCGGGCATTGGCGTGCCAGGTCAGGAGTCGCGACAACGGTCATTTCCTCCTCGAAGAGATACTCCGTGCGGGCTCCTGACCAGCTCGAGCCGCCAAAGTGAATGGCGCCATCCAGTTGCTCGATTGAGAAATCGAAGGGTGCGAGACGCGTGATCAGATCGAGCGTGATGTGAGGATGCGCCGCGTAAAACCCCGGTAGACGCGGCACCAGCCACTTGGCGCCGAACGTCGGCAGCGTGGCCAGTCTTAGTGTTCCCGCACGGCCTCGTCTCGAGGCCAGCGCCGCGGTCGCATCTCCCAGCACGGTCAGTCCGCCACGCACGTCATGCAGATAGCCGGCTCCGGCCTCGGTGAGCGTCAATCGCTTCTTGGAGCGAAGAAAGAGCTGCACGCCCAATTGGCTTTCCAGAGCCTGCAACTGACGGCTGACCGCGCCCTGGGTCAATGAAAGCTCGGCCGCGGCTCTCGAAACGGTGCCCAGACGGGCCGTCGCCTCGAATGCCTGCAGCCCCAGGAGCTTGGGGACGAGTCGCCGGGGGTGTCGCATGGGCTCTGGTATATGCCAAATAGTAATGAAGTCATTCTACTATATCGATTGATTGGGTCCGTTAGCACCTCAGATAATGCTCACGACAATCATTTGCGGCCGCGAGGCCAAGATTATGACTAATTCGCAAGTGACGACCCTGAATAGAATTTTGTCGACCTGCTGCTCTTCAGAGCAAGGTGCCGCGCTGCTTCGCGCCGTCCATGTGGCCAAAGCGATCCTGGGCGAAGACGGCGACGAGGTGTCGCGTGCGGTCCTGGCGCAGACGCTCAATCTCCTTCTGCTCGGGGACCTGCTGCTGCGCGTTCCGACAGGCAAACAATATGTCGAGGGTCGCCTCGCGCAGGGGCATCAGATCCTGTTCGATCACGGCGCTTTGCGCACCGTCGCTTGGTATGGCATGGGTGACTTGCCTGCAGGCGAGCAGGCCATCACTCGGTTGCTGATCCCCCTGGGGTATCGGCTGGGCGCCCTCTATCCGCTCGATCGGCTGGGAATGACCGGCCGCTCATACACTCACAGCGACTTCCCTGAAGAGCTGCCGCAGTTTTTCGTCAGCGAGCTCCATCCCGAGCGCTTCTCGCCGAAATTTCAGGCGGCGGTGAGCCGGCTCACGGCATCATCGCGCGATCCGCTGTCGCTGCGCGCGCACCGCGCCTTGAGCGAGCTCGAGCTGAGGGGCGCGTTGTCTTTCAGCCAGGCGAGGCTGCTCCTTCCCGAGCTTCTCGCGTGCTTCCAGCGCCAACATGCGACGCCTTACCTGAGCGACTATGAGAGTCTGCTGGCGGAATCGGCGGAGATGGCCTGGATTGCAACCGAAGGCAACGCCTTCAATCATGCAACCGATCGCGTGCCGCTGCTGGAGGGTCTCGTGGCCGAGCAGCGCCGGTTGGGTCGCCCGCTGAAAGACACCATCGAGATTTCCGCTTCCGGACGGGTGCGTCAGACGGCGTTTCGCGCGGATTCTGTCGAGCGCGAGTTCATTGCACCGGCGGGTGGGATCGTGCGCCGGCGCGTGCCTGGATCGTTCTTCGAATTCATCCAACGCGAGCGCGTACCGGATGTGACTACTCGCGTCTCGCGATTGGACCTGGCGTTCGACACCCGCAATGCGCAGGGAATCTTCAAGATGACCGCGGCGGCCTGAGAGGGCTCACTTCACCTGCCGGCGTTGCGTCTGGACCACTTCGTGGCGAGCAGGATCGAGGAGGTGGTCTGCTCGACGCCTTGCAGCTCGCCGATCATGTCGATGAGCTCGTTGAGCTCGGCGGCGCCGCCGGCCTCGAGCTCCGCGATCAGATCGAAGACCCCGCTGATCGCATGCAGCGCCGTGACCTCGGGCATGGCCTGCAGCTGCTTCTCCGTCGCTCTGGCGAGCTTGCCCGCTACTTTGATCAGGACGTGGGCGCGGATTTGCCGGCGGTCGATCTCGGTGTTGAGGAGCACCGTGAACCCTTCGATGATCCCGCCGCGCTGCAGTTTCTGCAGCCTCGTATAAATGGTGGCCCGGGATACTCCCAGCGATTTCGCGAGCCGGGCAATGGGCATTCGGGCGTCCTTGCGCAGCAGCGCCAGCAGCCGTCGATCCAGGTGATCCGACAAAGTGTCTTTCGAGCCTGACATTTTGTCAGTATACAAGAGCATGCCGGCGCAGATTGCCCACTTCAATTCGGACGCGCCCCTCGGCGAGACTGCGCGCATCTACCTGGGGGAAGACCATGAAAAGAGTGCTTTTGGCGGGTGCCGGCAAGATCGGCAGCATGATCGCGGGTTTGCTCACCTCCTGCGGCGATTATCGGGTCACCGTCGTCGACCGGTCTGCGGACCAACTGCAGGCCCTGCCGCAGAACGCCCTGATCGAGAAACGGGTGCTGGATCTGACGAGCCCCACGGAGCTCGCCGAAGCGTTGCGCGGCCAGTTCGCGGTATTGAGCGCCGCGCCATACAGCATCACGAGTCACATCGCCCGGGCGGCAAAGCAGGCTGGCGTCCACTATCTCGATCTGACCGAGGATGTGGCCACCACCCGACTCGTCAAGACTCTGGCAGCCGACGCACAAACCGCCTTCATTCCTCAATGTGGGCTCGCCCCCGGCTTCATATCGATCGTCGCCTACGACATCGCCAGGCACTTCGACAGCCTCGACTCGGTACGGCTGCGCGTAGGCGCTCTACCGCAGTATCCGTCGAACGCGCTCAACTACAACCTTACCTGGAGCACTGACGGAGTCATCAACGAGTATCTGCGCCCCTGCGAGGCGATCGTCGACGGTGCACTGCGGGAGGTGCCCGCCCTGGAGGAGCTCGAGGAGTTCTCCATCGACGGCGTGCGCTATGAAGCGTTCAATACCTCAGGGGGGCTTGGGACCCTCTGTGAAACGCTCGGCGGCAAGGTTCGCACGCTCAACTATCGGACAGTCCGATACCCGGGCCACCGGGACATCATGAAGGCGCTCATCCATGATCTGCGCCTTGGGCAACGCCCGGATGTGCTGAAGGACATTCTCGAGAGTGCGATTCCGGGCACGATGCAGGACGTCGTGCTGGTGTTCGTCACGGTGAGCGGACTGAAGCAGGGTCGGCTGCTGCAGCAGACCTATGCAAACAAGATCTACGGGCGCGTGATCGACGGTGTGGCGTGCAGCGCCATTCAGATCACCACGGCGAGCGGCATCTGCGCCGTCCTCGATCTGCTCGCACAAGGTCAACTCCCCACGCGCGGTTTCGTGCGCCAGGAGGAGATTCAGCTGGCGGCATTGCTGGCGAACCGCTTCGGCAGCGCGTATGCGATGCCTGAGAGCGCGGCAAGGGCAGCCTGATCGTCGCCGGGCCCGCTTCCGGGGAGGCTTAACAGCGGGCCCGATGTCGCCTATGATCCTGGCGGCATCGTATGAAGATCATTGCCGTCACGAACATCAAGGGCGGAGTGGGCAAGACCACCTCCGCCGTCAATCTGGCTTATTTGTGCGCGGCGAGCGGGCGGAAAACCCTGCTATGGGATCTCGACCCGCAGGGCGGCGCGACTTACATTCTCGGGATCGATCCCAACGAGCATCAGTTCGCATCGGCAAAGAAGCTGCTCGCGGGTAAGTGTGAGGTGCCCGAGCTGATCGTCCCGACCGGGTACCCGAACCTGGATCTTCTGCCGGCGAACCTGTCCTATCGAAAATTCGACATTCACCTCAATGCTCACAAGAAGCCGACCGAGCGGCTGCTGAAGATAAGCCGGTCGCTGCGCGAGGTTTACGAGGTGCTGTTCCTGGACTGCCCGCCGGGGATCTCGTTACTGTCGGAAAATGTGCTGCACGCCGCCGACGTCGCCATCGTTCCGCTGCTGCCCACGCCTCTCTCCGTGCGCATGTTGGTCCAATTGCGCGACTTCATCGACGAGCAAGGGTGGCAGGACCTGGTGCTGCTGCCTTTCTTCTCGATGGTCGACATTCGCAGATCCCTGCATCGCGGCTTGATGGCGAGTACGCGTGAGCAGTTTCCCGCCATTCTGGCTGCCGAGGTGCCTTACTGGAGTGAGATCGAGCGAATGAGCCTGCATCGAGCGCCATTACCGGCTTTCTCGCCGAGCGGCGCCGCAACACTCATCTATAACGCGCTGTGGCGAGAGATGTCGGAGCGAATGAATATGTCGCCCAGGGAGGCTGTTACGCCGCTGGCCGAGGCTGTTACGCAAGCCTGATGTAGGCGCTGTACGGCGCATCGCGGACCGCCGTGAACGGTGCGAAGCGCACACCCCCGGCCTGCCAGTAGCCGTCAGCCGCGCGCTTCACGTTCATTACCTGGCTGCGGCCCAACTTAGGTTTCTGCGCCAGCGCGAACAGCACCTGCGGCCCGCGCATCAACGCCACGACCTCGGGGTGATGCGCGTTGATCGGCACCAATCGTAGCGGCATCGGCAGATGGAGATCGATCTGATCCCCATCCTTCCAAGTGCGCTCGATGGTGGCGAATCCCGAGCATATTTCCACGGCGACCGGATTGCCGTTCACGCTCATCCTCGGCGCACCGCCGTCCAGCAGCGACCAGGCCGGAATGCGCAGGCGCAGCCGGAATCGCCTGTCGCGGCTGGCCTTCAGGCCCAGATGCACGTGGCCGTCATTGACGTAGTCGCCGCTCTGCAGGAGAGCCAGCCGCGTGCCATCTGGCGCCATCCAGCGCCCCGTGGACGGCGTATACAGGTTGACGTACACGCCCTGCGGATCGAGGAAATAGATCAGCAGGTGATAGTCGGCGACGACCTGCGGCAAGGTGCCCGAGCAGCACGGCCAGCGATCCGGGAAGTAGCCGCGCGAACCCTTGAAGTTGTAGTCTGAATAATAGAACGCGTGGCCGTCGTCCTCGAGTTTCTTCGCGCCCAGCACCGTGTTGAGGAAGACCTGCTCCATGCTATCGCCGTAACGGCCGTCACGGGTGATGCGCAACAGATAGCGGGTGAGCTTGAGGTGCGCGTAGCTTCCGCAAGGCGTTTCGAAACCGCGATGCGTGGTGGTGAGCGTGGTGTACAGGTCGTCACTGTCCGGCTTGCGGAAATACTCCTCGGGGCCCCAGCCGCCGGAGGCGAAGCTCTGGGCGGCAATCATCGCAAAACCGTTGCGCGCCGCATCCAGATGCATGCGGCTGCCGGTGGCTATGTAGGCCTGCGCTGCGGAGTTGAGGGCGTTGGCATAACTATAAGCGTGGTGGTCGGGCAGTACATTGTGGCCAGCCGCAATGGGAGCAAAATAGGTGTCGTCGAGCAGGAACCGCCGCGCCAGCGGCAGATAACGCCGTCCCGCCTGGCGCTGCCACGCCAGGAACAGGTTCTCTCCGAGCGTGTAGCTCTCGTCCATCAGATACCAGCCGGACGTGCTTTCACCTATCGACCGCCGCCAGCGCTTCTGCGGGTCGCCACGGTCGAGCGCACGCGGCGGCAGGCGCGGTTCGGCGACGTCGGTCGTGCGGTCCAGGAGTCGGAACGCAGACGCGAGGCTGCAACAGGAATGTGCGTCGATCAGCCCGCATACGATCTTGTCGTAGTTGTAGGCCGGAAAAGGGAAGTTCGCGTAAAAGCGCCCGGAGATGGCCGGTTCATAGACCGTCAGGATCTGCTCGACCTTGACGCGCGCGGCGGGATTTCCCGATGCCGCGTAGCCACGCGCGAGTGCCGAGATCCACTGGCCGAGGGCATGTCCCGGTGCGAAGCCGTGTCCGCCGTACGGATCCCTGTTTCGCGCGCGCTCGGCATCGGAAACCAGGTCATACCAGCCGCCCATCTGCGGCCCCGGCGCCGGCAAGCCGGCGCGCAGTCGATAGGGCTTGAGCAGCGAATCGATGTTCATCCGCAGCATCACGTCCTGGGTGTGCTCGAACTGACTGCGCGCCAGGCCCGGCGCCAGTTGTACGGCGCCATAGCCGAATTCCTCGAGCAGGTCGGTGGGCGCTGTTGCGCGCGGTATCGAGGTCGTGCTTGCCAGCGCGGTCACCGGCGCCGCGCAGCCGGACAGCGCGAGCAGTGAAGCGCTCTTGAGGAATTCACGGCGCGAATTGGAGGGAGGAGATGCCTCGTCGCCCATGCAATATGCTCTCAGCTTGACCAGACGCGGAGGGCGTATACTCTACGCCTGCGCACAGCAAAGAGCGGCGGAGGTATGGCTATGAGCAAGGGCATGGATCAAAAGAAAGATTCCAAGAAAAAGCCGGCGAAGACATTCGACGAGAAGCGCGCTGCCAAGCGCGAGAAGCGCAAGGACAAAGGCCGCTGAGGCCGCTTGCGGATCGTCCCTGCCACGCTGCGGCGGTCGACGTTCCGCCTTGCGGTTACGCGTCCATCCGTTCGACCCATTGAGCCCGCCACGCGGCGGCTTCAAAGGGATCGGCGAAGTACTGTGTTTCTCTCGCAACCTTGTCACCGCTGAACTCCATGATGCTCACGGTGTAGGACGGCTTGCCGTCATACGTCAGGATGAACTCGGTGATCCAAAGATCATCGTGGCCGATGATTCGCCTCACCGCGAAGCGCTTGTTGCTCGGCTGCTTGCTACGTGTGATCTGTATATTGCGCCGGCCGCGGATTCGCTCGCCTGATTGCGGGTATTCCAGCACCGCGGTCTCGAGATAGATGTCGTGCTCGGTTTCAAAATCGTTGGCATCGGACGCGGCCCAATGCCGATCCAATGCAGCACGTATGCCCTGATCTCTCATATCGGCCTCCGGCGCCTGCGCTGCCCCGAGGCAGGCCTCATTTTTGCAGGCAATCAGTGTAGCGGATCGCGATCAGATCGCGAACCTGGCCAGCGGGCATCGGCCGCTCAGGGGGTGATCTGCCGCGCGCAGCGCACTCCAAGCTCATCAAACTTGGGATAGTACTCGCTGAGAAGGTTGGGAGGTGCTATCACTGCCCAAGCTTCCGCCGTCGGGTCAGAGGCGTACTCGCTGGACGTCCAATAGCCCGCCGACGTGAAATCAAGGCTGATCCCTGGTGACACGATATTCGTCGTGATCTCACTCCATTCGTTCAGCGCGGGCAAATACCAGTCGTCGTAGCCAGCTGATACGCTCTCGACGCAGATCTCCGCGGCGTATATGCCGGGACCCTGCGTTGCAATGATCGTTTCGGTATTGGTCAACCCGTCGGTCAGCGACTGCGCGCCAGTAGCAAAGGCGGATCCGTTCGACCACGAGACGACCTGGGAGTCATCGGTTTGGTCGACCACCGCACCGCCGATACTTACGGAGGTCGATGTCGTATCGTCGATCGCGTAGAGATATCCGCCCTGGTAGAGGCACCCGTAACCCACTACGCTGACCTGCGCCTGGGCCGTGCTGGCATCGTCAGCTGAAACGGAGACGACCGTTGGTGTCGGTGCGATACCGGAGGTGCACCCGGATGTCGCTGTGGCGCCGGGTGTGATCGTAATCGTGCAGGCGTCCGCGGGCGCCAGAGTCGCCCCGCAAGTCGTCGCCAGCGCCGTGCCGGATGGGAATGTCCCGGGAGTCACTGCGAGGTTGGTGGCGGAAGAAGACCCGGCATTCTGCACGATGATTTCGCGCGCGTTGCCTGAATTCTCCAGCGCCAGCGAGCTTACGCTGAGGCTCAAAGTCGTTTGTGCAAAAGTCACGGCCACCGTGTGGTTGGCGGTGACATCCGTCAGGCTGTATACGCTACCACCGGACTGGGCAGCCGACCCATCGACAACCCACTGAGCCACGGCATACCCGGTGTTCGGCGTCGCGGTAAAAGTGATGCTTCCTCCGGAGTTGACCACTTGTGGCGTGGACGGGGAAATCATCCCATCCGCCCCGGCACTGGGGGCCACGATGTAAGTCGGATTCGCAACGCACGTGACCGAAACGTCATTGACGGTCTGGGTCGCCGGGCCGGTGCCAGCGGCGACCGTGCAGGTCTCTCCAGTGGGTTGCGCGAAGACTGTAACGTCGTACGTGCCGTTGTAGGCGACTGGCGTATCGAACAGGAAACTGCCACTGCCGGAGGGGACGGCGAGGTTATCGCCGGCGTTGTCCTGCAGCACGAGGCCGCTGGCGGAGAGTCCGGAAACGGTGCCGCCAATCGCAAAGCTGCTGGTGTTACAGGTGATCCGCACCGAAGTGACGTTAGCCTGCATGTTTGTACCGACTGGGTTGGCGACCGTGCACGTCAGGCCAGTCGGCTGCGCGGTAACGGTGACGTCGTAAGCGCCCCCGGTAGAGATCGGGGTGACGAACTGGAAGCCAGTGGCGTTTTCTGCCACTACCAGCGAATCGCCGCCATTGTCCTCGAGTGTCAATCCGGGAGCGGTCAATCCGATCACTGAGCCTGCCACGGTGTATGTCATGGCGCCGCAAGCGATAGCGATGTTGTTCACGGTCGCGGTGACGTCCGTCCCGCTGCCGTGACTGACAGTGCATGTCAAGCCCGACGGCTGCGATGAAATTGCGACGGCGTACTGGCCGCCATTGTCGACCGGGGTGGAAAATTGGAACGAGTTGCTGCCGGTGAGCACCGTGAGGCTGTCGCCGCCGTTGTTCGTAAGGACGAGTCCGCTGGCCGAAAGGCCGGTGATCGTGCCCGAGATGGCGTAGGTTGTCGGCCCACATGAGACGCTGACGTCGGTGATTGCCTGCTCAACGTCGGAGCCGGACCCCTGGCTCACCGTGCAAGTGAGGCCGGCGGGCTGGCCTGGCGACAGCCACTGCGTAGGAGTGACCGGATTGGATCGCGGTCGAGAATTGGAAGGAGGCCGAGTTTGCCGAGACGTTGATAGGGTCGGTGCCGTTGTCGGTCAGGACCAGGCCGCTGGCGTCGAGACCGGTGAGGCTCCCTGAAACGGTGAAGGTGCGCGGTGCGCTACCTCCGGAGTTGCATCCGGCGAGCGAACCGGCCGTCATGAAGGCGGCCAAAGTGACGAGCAGGCGATTCATTAGGGAAAGAGGACAGACGACAGGGTCGCGACACCATATCCGAGGGTTATCGGGAATATGGTGAGCCGCGTTTCATCCGCTAAAGGGTCAAGCCGCCGCCGCGGTTAGTCGTGCGTTTCGCCCGAAAGTGGGGTGGCCTGCATGGAGGGGCGCCCCTTGAATTCGTCGAACCAGTCCGAGAGCCTGGGTCGTCGATCACGAAAGGGCGGCAGGTCACGGAACTCGACCCAGTCCAGGCAGGTGGCGAGTGCAATGTGGCCCACGTGGGTCGGGGCCGAGACATCGAGCTCGCGCTCCAACCAGTCATAACCGGCGAGGAGCTTGTCGATGTATCCGTCCCTGAGCGGAGGGTAGCGCAGCGTGTCCGGCCGACGAACGGTCTCCCATCGGATCGCAATGCCGGCGTCAGCAAGGCCCTGAGCCAAGGCCTGATCACGCAACGCGAGCCAGCGGAACTCGCCCTCGGCAGGGATCAGCTTACGACCGTCGTGCATCGTATCGAGATAAGAGCAAATGACATCCGAGTCAAAAAGGGCGGGGTGTCCCGGTCGGATGAGGACGGGGACCTTGCCTAGCGGGTTTTCCGCGAAGACGAGCGGGTTGCGCCGTGTCGGACTCGTCTCCTGGTGGACGACTTCGATGCGGCTGGCGATCTCCGCCTCGTATGCGAACACGAGAGCCTTGCGCGCAAACGGCGAATGTGTCTGATAAAGCAATTTCATGGTTGGCAGCCCTCCCGAGCCTAGAATACTAGGCTGCCGCCTCGACGGTTTTGTGCAATTCAGAGGGCAAGTGCGCGCTTTTTCGGCGCGGTATACCCTCGCGGAGTAAAGCGTGGAGCTCGATGACTTGCCGCTAAGCCTTCCCGTGCTGGAAGCGAGCCGTGAGCTTGTGTTGGTCACAGGGGTAGACCAGGCGTACGTAGGTGATCGACTGGTCTTTGAGCCGGGTTCGCCGTTCTATGCACAGACACGCTTTATTCCGCGCGATCTCCAGGCACGCGGCGATCGGGGCGCTCGCGTTCAGCGCTGAGATCTGGTGCTCCGCCTCCGTCCATGGCACGCGGGTAAGGAGCCAACGTCCAGGGGAGCTCTTGGCGAAGCGCTCGCGTCGCGCATCAGGAACCGCGGCGAGATTGATTATGCGCTCCTCGAGCGCATGCGGGCGACTATCCGCCCGATGCACGCCATTCAGCACCAGCACGGGCGTTTGCGTCGGGACGTTCAAGGCGGCGGCGTCGGCGGGCGTCGCAGGTCGCGCTTCGCGACTCAGGCAGAGATATTGATACTCGTGTCCGGCCGCGCTTATCTCGGCCTCGATATCGTGAATCTCGAGCACTGTTTCCCGAGCTCGCGGCGCGTTCACGATGGTCCCGGCGCGTCGCCGGCGAGTGATGAATCCGCGCGCGGCCAATGCCCCGAGGGCCTTGCCCAGGGTCATGCGCGCGCAGTCGAAGCTTTTTGCGAGCTCGGGCTCCGATGGCAGCTTGAAACCGGGTGGCCACGCGCCTGAAATGATCTTCTCGCGCAGCGCCTCGTGGATCTCACGATAGCGGGGCATCGATATTGATTCCGGATCCTTGACGGCTCGGGTGTTCTTCATATTGGCCTTTGCCCGGTAACCGTAGCATAACGCGGCGACAGTTGGCCGGCGCCGGTGGCCCGCGCTTCCTTGATATGGCTAGACATGCTAGCATTTGTCTAGTCATAAATGGCGCGGCTAGCCGCACTCACGTACGAGGTCACTCGATATGACCACCACGATGCTTACCCCGCAGATGCAATCAGGCCGAATCCGTGTGGATGGTAAGCGGGTCATTAGTGCTCCCAGGGGCCCGACGCGCACGGCTCGGAGCTGGTTGACCGAAGCGCCGCTGCGCATGTTGATGAATAATCTCGATCCCAATGTCGCCGAGCGCCCGTCCGAGCTCGTGGTGTACGGGGGCATCGGCCGGGCAGCGCGCGACTGGGAAAGCTACGACACGATAGTCGAAACACTCCGGCGGCTCGAGGACGATCAGACCCTGCTCGTACAGTCGGGAAAACCGGTAGGGGTCTTCACTACCCACGCCGATGCGCCCCGCGTGCTGATCGCGAACTCGAATCTGGTTCCCCACTGGGCTACGTGGGAGCACTTCCACGAGCTCGATCGCAAGGGACTGATGATGTTCGGCCAGATGACGGCCGGATCCTGGATCTACATCGGCAGCCAGGGCATCGTACAAGGCACCTACGAGACCTTCGTGGAAATGGGCCGCCGTCACTACAGCGGCGATCTTGCCGGTCGCTGGCTTCTTACCGCGGGACTCGGCGGGATGGGCGGCGCGCAGCCGCTTGCCGCGGTGATGGCGGGCGCATCGTGCCTCGCTGTCGAGTGCCAGCGCTCGCGAATCGACATGCGCCTGAGCTCGGGCTATCTCGATCATGCGACCGAGAGCCTCGATGAGGCACTCGAGATCATGAAGCGCTCATGCGCGCAGAGGAAGCCGTGCTCGGTGGGACTTCTCGGCAATGCCGCCGAGGTTCTGCCACGTATCTTCGAGCGCGGCGTGCGGCCCGATCTCCTCACGGATCAGACATCCGCACACGATCCGCTGAACGGCTACCTGCCTATCGGATGGACCCCGGAGCGTTGGGCCGAAATGCGCGACAGCGACCCGAACAGCGTGATACAGGCGGCGAGGGCCTCGATGGCGGACCATGTGCGGTCCATGCTCGCTTTTCAGGAGGCCGGTGTACCCACCGTGGACTACGGTAACAACATCCGGCAAGTGGCGCTCGAGGAAGGTGTGAAGAACGCCTTCGATTTTCCCGGATTCGTGCCGGCCTATATCCGCCCCTTGTTCTGCCGGGGCATGGGACCGTTCCGCTGGGTGGCGCTCTCGGGAGACCCTGATGACATCTATAAGACCGATGCCAAGGTGAAAGAGCTGCTGCCGGATGATGCACATCTGCACCATTGGCTCGACATGGCGCAGCGAAAGATCCAATTCCAGGGTCTGCCGGCGCGCATCTGCTGGGTGGGACTCGGAGACCGGCATCGCCTCGGACTCGCCTTCAACGAGATGGTGGCTCGCGGCGAGCTCAAGGCGCCGATCGTGATCGGGCGCGACCACCTCGACTCAGGCTCGGTTGCCTCGCCAAATCGCGAGACCGAGGCCATGCGCGACGGCTCGGACGCGGTTTCTGATTGGCCGCTGCTCAACGCGCTGCTTAATACCGCATCAGGGGCCACCTGGGTCTCTCTCCATCACGGTGGCGGCGTCGGAATGGGGTTCTCGCAGCATGCTGGAGTCGTCATAGTGTGCGATGGCACGCCGGCAGCAGCCAAACGAATCGCTCGCGTGCTGTGGAACGACCCTGCAACCGGCGTGATGCGCCATGCGGACGCGGGCTATCCGGAAGCCATCGAGTGTGCGCACCGGCTCCAGCTCGACCTGCCGCTACTGGAGCGCGGCGCCTGATCTGATGAGAGGCTTGAGCAGGCCTTATACGAGGTCAGTGGCCCTCAGAAGAACGGCTGATCCAAGGCGACATCCACTCCTCCCGGCGAGTGATAACGGCTGATTCTGGCGCTCCCTACGGGATTCGAACCCGTGTTACAGCCTTGAGAGGGCTAAAAAAGCGTCTAGGCGCATATACCGCCAGATCAGAAGACATTGACTTTTAAGCGGTTTTTAGTTCAGTTCAGCCCTTTTGCGGCTTCCAATGGCGTCGTATTGGGAGTCGTATTGCTGAGTTCTATAACCTAAAGAGCCGACCCGGGTAGCGGGTCGGCTCTTTTCGGTTTGGGGAGCGGCTATGAGGCACTGGGACCGATTGGTAGAGGGGTATCTCGAGGAGTACCGGGCGCGCGGGATCTGTCAGGCGACGGTGGCCCACACGGGGGCGCGGCTGGCGGATTGGGGGTGCTGGCTTAAGAGCCGCCGTCCGCGTCCGCAGCTTGAGGCGATCGATACCGAGCTGCACGTGCGCTATATCGAGAGTCGTTCGGCCTTTCGGGCGAAGGCAACGGTGTACGGGACGCTCTCGACGATGCGCGGGTTCGGCGAGTACCTGTTGCGCCAGGGGGTATGGACGCAGAACCCGCTGCGTTGGATGAAGGGGCCGAAGATTACCCCGTACAGTCGTTTGCCGCGGCGGATTGATCGGGCGCACATGGAAGCGCTGTGGACGGAGGCGGCGAAGCGGCGCGGTAACTTCAGCCGTCATCTGTGGATAGCGGTGCTGGCGCTCCTTTATGGCACGGGGCTGCGGCGCGGGGAACTCGAGCGGTTGGACATCGAGCATTTCGATCGGGCCGAGGGGTTGTTGCGGATCGATGGCCGCAAGAGCGGCCGGGAGCGCTGTGTTCCGGTATCGGAGTTTGTTTTTCGCTGCCTCGAGGCGTACTGGCCGCAGCGGCACAACCAGCTCGAGCGCAGTGGACGGCTCAGTGAGCGAGCACTGCTCGTAAGCCAGCGCGGTGAGCGCCTTTCGGCCCAAGCGATCAGCAACGGGATCCACGCGCTCGCCGAGCGCGCTGGCGTGCCGCTCGTCAGCGTTCACCAGTTCCGCCACAGCTGCGCCTCGGATCTGCTCGAGGCCGGCGTCCATCTCGCTGAGGTTCAGCGGATTCTCGGCCACCAAGGGATCGCAACGACCGTGCGCTACACGCATATTGCCGATCCGCAGCGGCACGCGGCGATGGCACTGCATCCGATCAACCACTGGCTCGCTGAGAGTCGCGCCACGGTGGGCAAGGAGCTGGCCGCATGAGCACGTTCGATCCGTTGATCGAAGGGTACTTGAGCTACCTGACGGAGGTCGGACGCAAGGCCCCACGCACCGTAATAGACGTGCGCTGCACGCTCAGGCGGATCGCTCAGACCTTCGAGGAGCGCCGCCCGGGCGTGCCGCTATGGAAGCTCGCGTTCGAAGATTATCTTGGGTGGATCGAGAGCGAGCGCGAAGCCGGCGGCAGCATCGCCTGCATCGCCAAATATTTGAGCCACGTCCGCGGGCTCCTCGAGTACGCATGGCGAAGCGGACGGAGCGAACGCAATGTGCTCGACGGGTTTCAGCTGCAGGATGCGCCCGCACGGCGCATGCCTAACTTCCTGACGCTCGATGAGGCGGAGAAGTTGGTGCGCGGCTGTGCGCGGGCAAGCGCTGCGGCGCGGCGCGATCGGCTGATGATCCTGCTGCTTTACGGCTGTGGCCTACGCACGATGGAGCTCTGCGGGCTCGATGTTGCGGATATTTCCCGCGAGCGCCAGGAACTCACCGTACGCCACGGCAAGGGCGATCGTCCACGAGTCATCCCGATTCCGGAGGGGCTCTACACGGAGCTTCTGGCGTATCTGCTCGAGCACGGACGGCGCGGAGCGCTGTTTCGTACCGCACAGCTGGGGCGACGCATCCGCGAGAAAGATGTTTGCGTGGTGGTCAGCGCCGCCGTGGCTCGGGCAGGACTGCCATCGAGCGTGACGGCGCGCACGTTGAGACACAGCTTTGCCACGCACCTGATGGATCGCGGTGTAGATCTGGCTGTGATCGCCTCGCTCATGGGGCACCGCAGTCCGCAAGAGACGGGGGTGTATCTACACGTACTGCCGCAACGGCCCGAGGCGGCGGTGCGCCGGCTGAACATCGCCTCGCGAGGTGCAAAGCCATGAGATGGGGGTACTGGATGCAGCTATACCTGCGCACGCACTGCGTGGCGCGGGGCTTGAGTCCCCTGAGCATCGCAGCATACGAGGCGACGCTCCGGCAATTCCGAGCCTGGAACGAGGGGCGAGCGGCCGACAGTTCCCCCGACCGGGTGAGCGCGCGGGAGGTCCTGGAGTATCTGGAGTATTTGCGCGGTGAACGCGACAACGGGGCCGCCGCGGTCAACCGTACCGTCACCATCCTGCGCAGCTTTTATCGGGCGATCGTCGCGATGGGTCATCTCGAGCCCGCCAACAACCCGCTGGCCGGCTTCCCATCGATCAAAGCGGCGCCGCGCAAGCTTCCCGTCGTTCTCGACGGTGAGGAAGTTGGACGCCTGCTCGCCACTCCGCAGGCGAGCACTGTGCTCGGCGTGCGTGATCGGGCGCTGTTGGCTCTGCTTTACGGCACCGGCATCCGGGCGAGCGAGTGCGCAGGTCTTCACGAGGGGCAGGTGGATCTGCATGCACTGACTGTTACCGTGCGGGGCAAAGGAGGCCACGAGCGTACGGTCCCCTTCAACGAAGAAGTCTGCGCGCGGCTTCGCGAGTACGTCCAGGTGCGCGGACTCGCCCCGCCTTCGGCGCCATTCTTCCGCTCGCGCTTTGGCAGACCGATCAGTCGCGGTACTGTCTATGAGCGGGTGCGCACGCTCGCTCGCCGCGCCCGGCTCGCCAAGCCGATGAGTCCGCATCGGCTGCGGCATACCTTCGCCTCGCACCTCGTGCGCGAAGGTGTCGGGCTCGTCACGATTCGCGATCTGCTCGGTCATCGGCTGATCACGAGCACCCAGATCTATCTGCACGTGACGGCGCAGGATCTACGTGCAGCGGCGGATCGCCATCCGATCGCCCGTCTCCTGAGCACTATTGAACATCTGTTGCCACACGTGCGGCTGCCATTCCAGCGACCGGGCGCGCGCTGCGCAACCGCCTGACGCAGCCTCTGTCTCCTTCAAGTGAAGAAGACTGCGCGACGCTTCGCGTCGCGCGAGGGAAGACTTTTGATAAAGAAGCGGGAAGGAAGCCCAGAATGCGAAAAGATGCATCCAAACTACATTGCCGGTACGATGAAAGGGTATGTCAGGGCTCGATGACGCCTGTCGCCACCTATCGAGGGTTTGTCGTGCGAACGATAATCCCAACTTCGGCTGGCCTGGAACTCGAACTAAATATGTATACGATGCGAACGGCAATATGACGTCGCGCCAGGGAGGCTCGATCACCTGGAGCAGCTATAATTACCCCACGTCGGTCAACGATAGCGCCGTAAGCCAAAGCGTCTCATTCAGCTACGGTCCGGATCGAACCCCTTGGTTCGAGGAGACCCAGACGACCATCGCCACCGAGCTTGCCTATCACGTAGGCGGTCTCTTTGACATTGTCACCTCGCAAGGCGTCACTGACTATCGCCACTACATCTATGCGGGCAACGAACCGGTTGCCATCGTCTCTCGCGAAAGCAACGGCAGCAACCCAATCTATTACTTACTTACCGATCACCAGGGGAGCATAGCGGCCATCACCAATAGCGCGGGCGGGGTTGTCGTAGGCGAGAGCTTCACGGCGTACGGCAATCGTCGCAACCCCTCAACCTGGTCCGGAGCGCCGAGCACGGCGGACCTCATCACGATTGCCAGCGTCAGCCGGCACGGCTACTGTGTAGCTTCAGCGGTATCCGGACAAACGGCTAGCGCGAAGATGAGAGACTTCGATCTGCTGCAGGCGGCCTGCAGAAAGAGCGAAGTAAATGAGCAAGCGCGAATATCGACGATTCACGGCGGAACAGAAGATCGAGATCCTACGCGAGGCGGAGCAGCCTGGCGTGACGGTGAGCGAGGTGTGCCGGCGCCACGGCTTGGCGCCATCGCTCCTTTATCGCTGGCGAGCGGTGGCCCAGGGCGGCTCGGCGGTGGCACTGAAGCGCGATGCGCAGCGCAAGCCGCGTAAAGATGATGCTGAGGCGCGGCACAAGACGGAGATCGAGCGGATGCGCGCGGTGATCGCGGAGATCACGGCGGAGAACCTGGAGCTGAAAAAAAAGATCTGAGGTTGGACGATTTGTCCCGAATCCCGGCAGAGACGAAAGCGGCGGTGATGCAGATCGTAGTGCAGACCAAACAGCGCTCGGGGTGGCGGGCGTACCGCACACTCGCCGCCTTGGGCGTGCCGCGCAGCGTGTATTACGCCTGGAAGAGGCGCGAGAGCCTTGTGGATCGGATCGGAAGCCCGTGTCGGGTGTACGAAGTGTTGTCCGAGGAACGGGCGGCCATCTGTGAGTTTGCGCTGCGATTTCCGAAGATCGGTTATCGAAAACTCACCTGGATGATGGTGGATGCGGGTGTGGCGAGCGTCGGGGAAAGCACAGTTTACCGAGTGTTGAGCGAGGCGGATCTGCTCTCGCGCTGGAAACGCTCGGTCGCCTCGAGCGGGGAATACAATTTCCGGCCCGTAGCGCCCAATCAGCAATGGCACACCGACGTGATGTACGTCTGGGTGGCCGCCCGATTTTATTTCCTGGTGAGTTTTGTCGATGCCTACAGCCGCTATATCGTGCACCACAAGCTGCTCATCAGCCTGGACGGCAACATCGGTGGCGATCGAGCTGCAGGCGGCACTGGAAGCGGTGGGAGAGGCCAAACCGCGAATCGTGCACGATCATGGCAGTGAGTTCGTCAATCGGGATGTCGCGGCGGTGATCAAAGCCCACAATCTGTTCGATATCAAGACCAGGCCGCGGCATCCGGAGTCGAACGGCATCGTGGAGCGGTTCAACGGCACGGTGCGAACCGAGAGCGATGACGACTACGGCAAAAACTACCTGCAAGCCGAGGCGATCATCAACCGGCTCATGCATCACTACAACGAGGAGCGATTACACGCCACCTTGGGTTACATGACGCCAGCCACGTGGCATCGTGGACAGCCGGATGAAGTTCGAAACGAGCGTGCGCGGCGAATAGCTGCGGCCCGTGCGCATCGAAAAATCACCAACCAGCAGCGATTTACTCAGGCAGCCTAAGCAGTGAAAGTCTCCCTTCTTGGCTCAGCCATTTTGTCCAAGTTGACGTGAAGCGCGACA
>CAWEJB010000003.1:0-258297 GCA_963809305.1 uncultured Pseudomonadota bacterium | reverse complement strand
TACGCATCCCAGGACTTGCAGCGGTACGTCCGCCAGGAACTTGGTTTCGTTGAGGCTCATTTGCGACAGATCGATCTCGAGGAATTCCGGCAGGTCCTTCGGCAGGCAGCTCACCTCGACGTCGGCGCGCATGTGCGACACGATGCCGCCCTCCGTCTTCACGCCGGGGCTGATGCTCTCGCCCTTGAAGTGGATCGGCAGGTGCAGGCGAATCACCTCGTTCTCGATGACGCGCTGCAGGTCGACGTGCACGACGACGTTCCTGGCCGGATGCATCTGCACATCCTTGACGATCGCCTCCTGCGCCGCGCCGTCGATCTTGAGCTGCACGATCGAGGAGTAGAAGCGCTCGTCACCGATCATGGTGAGGAGGTTCTGCTGATCCAACACGAGCGCCTGCGCCTCCCTGTGGCCGCCGTAGAGAATGGCCGGTACCTTGCCGGAGCGACGCAGGCGGCGGCTCGCACCTTTGCCTTGCGCCCCGCGCGAGTCCGCGCCGAAGCTGAATGAAATACGCATGAAGTTCTCCGAACGTTAAATCCCCCGAAGCCCGTGAGGGCGTAGGGGGACGATGACAAAACGCGCCAGACTCGCGACCAAGCCGACGCAACCCAAAAAGTTCAATCTACATACAGCGAGCTGACCGACTCCTCGTCGCGGATGCGGCGGATCGTTTCCGCGAGCAGCGCCGCGACCGAGAGCTGACGGATGCGGCTGCAGCCGCGCGCCGCGGCCGAGAGCGGAATGGTGTCGGTCACGACGAGCTCATCGAGCGCGGACTGCGAAATCCGCTGCACCGCTTCGCCTGACAGCACGGCGTGCGTGATATACGCGACCACTTTGGTGGCGCCCTCGTCCTTCAGGGCCTGGGCGCCCTGACAGAGCGTGCCGGCAGTGTCGACCATGTCGTCGACCAGCACGCAGCTCTTGCCCTCGATGTCGCCGATGATGTTCATCACCTTCGACTCGTTCGGCCGCGGCCGGCGTTTGTCGATGATGGCGAGCTCCGCATCGTCGAGGCGCTTGGCGAAGGCCCGTGCCCGCACCACGCCGCCCACGTCCGGCGACACGACCACCACGTTTCGATACGCCTGCCTCCAGGCATCCCCGAGCAGCACCGGCGAGGCGTACACATTATCGACCGGGATGTCGAAGAAACCCTCGATCTGGTCGGCGTGCACGTCGATCGTGAGCAGCCGGTTCACTCCGGCGCTCGAGATCATGTTGGCCACCAGTTTCGCGGTGATCGCCGAGCGCGTTGCCCGGGGTCGGCGATCCTGGCGGGAGTAGCCGAAGTACGGCATGACCGCGGTGATGCGCGCCGCGGAAGCCCGGCGGCATGCGTCCACCATGACGAGCAGTTCCATGAGCGTGTCGTTGGCGGGCGGACATGTTGGTTGCACGATGAAGACGTCGCGGCCGCGAACGTTCTCCATCAGCTCGATGTTCACCTCACCGTCGCTGAAGCGGCCGACAAATGCACGCCCAAGCGGCGTCTGCAGATGCCGCGCGACGTCCGTCGCCAACCCCGGATTGGCGTTGCCGGCAAACAGGGCCAGTGTATCGCTCGTCGTCATAGGCTCGTCGGGCCAATCGCCTCAAAATGAATGGCTGGGGTGGAAGGATTCGAACCTCCGAATGGCGGGATCAAAACCCGCTGCCTTACCACTTGGCGACACCCCAACAACAACTACAGGGAACGATGCGCCGGTGAGATATTGAGTCCCCGCGCCACGAAGCTCGTCCACTCGTCCGGCACGCGCGCCGCGATGCGCTCCGCCTCGATGGCAGTCGCGCAAGACGCGAAGATACAGGAGCCGGTTCCCGTTAGCCTTGCCGGCGCATATCGCGACAGCCAATCGAGCGCAACCGCCACTTCGGGGCAGTGCGCCCGCACCACCGGCTCGCAGTCATTGCGACCACCGGCCTCGAAAAAGGCGCGTATTGTGATGAGGGGGGAATTTCGTGTCAATTCAGGGCTCTGGAAGACGTCTCGGGTGCTGACCCCGACCCCTGGGTGGACGACGACGTACCAGCGATCCGGCAGCTCGAGCGACGTCAGCCGCTCACCCACCCCTTCCGCCCAGGCAGAGAAACCTCTAACGAATACAGGCACATCCGCGCCAAGAGGCAGCCCCAGGCGCGCCAGCTCGTCGACTTCGAGCCGGCAGTCCCAGAGCGTATTGAGCGCGATCAGGGTGGTAGCCGCGTCGGAGCTGCCACCGCCCAGGCCGCCGCCCAGGGGGATGCGCTTGCGCACCCGCAGGGTGGCCCCCAGCCGCGTACCCGATGCACCCTGCAGGGCACGCGCGGCGCGGACCACGAGATCCGACTCCGGCGGCACGTCCGCCGGACCCTCGGGGCGCTCGATCGCACCGTCGTCGCGGACAGTGACCACCACGGTGTCACAGAGATCGATGAGCTGAAAGACGGTCTGCAGCTCGTGGTAGCCGTCCGCTCGCCTCCCGGTGACGTGCAGGAAGAGATTCAGCTTCGCCGGCGCCGGCCAGTGGGTGTCCTGGCCCACCGCGGGCTTGTCACTCACAGCTGCCATCCGTCCACGACCATCCGCACGCGCACATCCCGCCGCCGCAGCGTCAGCAACCGCGGCAGCCACTCCGCCCCGACCGGCATGTAGCCCGTGTAATCGATCTGCCACCCGCCCTGCTTCAGTTGCGTCACGCGCTGTTGGGCATCGAACTGCACGGAGGCAGGTGCGGCGGGATCCGGTACACCGAGGACCCAGTATCGCAGGCTCGTGAGCGGCGGCTCGAAGCCGACTTTGTCTTCGAGCTGGGCGCGCGCGGCGGCATCATCCAGGCGCTTGCCGTTCGAGGTGACGACACTGAGCCCGCCTCCTTGGGCGGTCACTTCCACGCCACCCGCGCCGAGCGGGCCGGTGAGCGTGAGATGGGTCACCGCGGCGGACTGCATCCAGCGCAGCCCGGCGTTGAAACCCTGGTTGCCGACAGCGACCGCGACACGCCCATTGAAGCCGAAGCGGCTTAGCGTCTGCAGTTCCGGCCGGCGCACGCTCCACGATACCGCGGGAGCGGGAGACACGGGGACGGTCTGACACCCGGCCAGCAGGAAGACCATCGCCAACGCGAGCACGGGGCCGGCCAACACCAGGCCGGCCGGCCGGAGTGCGTCATTTCGCATTCGGGATGAAGCGGGCGACGACCGCCTGCAGCGATTTGGAGTCGGGATTGCGCGCCAACGCCTCCGCCCATACCCTGCGGGCGGCCTCGTGCCGGCCGGACACCCACAGCGCCTCGCCCCAGTGGGATGCGATGTCCGCATCGTGGCTGATCTCATAGGCGCGTTCGAGCGGCGGCACGGCGGCGGCGGCATCGCCGCGGCGGAAGCGCACCCAGCCCAGACTGTCGAGCACGGCCGGATTGTCCGGCATCTGCCCGAGGGCGCGGCGGATCAGCGACTCGGCACGCGGCAGCTCCATGTTGTGATCGGCCAGGGTGTAGCCGAGGGCATTCAACAGCGTGGGATCGTCGGGCCGCGCGACCAGCAGGCGCTGCAGCGCCTGTACCGATTCGCTCACCTGGCCGGCCTGCTCCAGGATGATCGCGCGCTCGTACTCGAGCGCCGGGTGTTGGGGATGGGACCGCAGCGCGGTACCCAACAGTTTGAGCGCCCCATCGGCCCGGCCGTGGTCGCCGAGAAGCTGCGCCTCAGCAACGGTCAGATCGACGCTCTCCTGCGGATGCTGCCGGGCGTACTCCCTGAGGAGGGCGAGCGCATCGGTCACATGATGCGAGCCGAGGAGCAGCGCCGCCGCCTTCTCCCGCGCCTCGAGCGCCAGCGCGGAATCCGCCAGCTTGCCGTAACCGGCGAGCGCGGCGGCGACATCGCCCTGCCGCGCCGCGATGTCGGAAAGATACATGAGTGTGCTGTCGTCGGCCTCGCCGCTCTCGGCGAGATCCGCGAAGCGCTGCTGCGCCTCCTGCAGGTCGCCGGAATCGTACGCCAGCACCGCGAGCCGCCGGTCGACCTCGCCCCGCGGCGCATCGGTGGTGCGCAGCCGGTCGAGCTCCTGGTGCGCATCCTCCACCCTGCCGAGCTCCTGGTAGACCTCGGCCAGCTCGAACATGCCGCGCCGCGGGTCCTCGCGCATCAGGCCGCGCGCGGTCGCGATGGCCTTCTCCGGTTCACCCAACACGACATAGGCCCGCACGAGCACACGGTTGGCCTCCAGGCTCTGCGGGCTTTCCTGGACGGCGCGCTGTGCGTACTGCTCCGCGCTGTTGGCGTCATAAGCCTCGAGCGCCAGCTCCCCGAGAAGTGTCAGCCTGGCGGGCGATGCGCCCGCAGTGTCGATCACGCCGTTGAGCGCCGCGTAAACCTCCGGCGGATCGGACTCCTCGAGCAGCAGCGTGGTGAGATCCGCGAGGCCGCCGTCCTCACGGCTCGGCATCGCGGCACTCGCCACATGCCGGGCCGCGGCGCCGGATCTGCGGGCCAACGGCGGCGCGCTGAGGAATGCCTTCACGGCGGCGCGGGTATCGGCAATGCGATAGAGCTTCAGTGCCACGGTCGCGTACATGGCCAGCGCCTCGCGGCTCTGCGGATCCAGGTCCCGCCAGCGCTGCGCGGAGGCCCAGGCGGCCGGCAGATCCTCGCATGCGAGCCCGACCTCGCTCGCCCGGTGCGCCACTGGCGCGGACGCTATTTGCGCCGCCCGGGCGTACGTCTCGGCGGCGGTCTTGCAATCGCCGCGCTGCAGCGCGATCTCCGCCACTATGGTCAGGGCGGCGGCATCGGGCTGCGGCGGCGGCGCCTCTTGGGGCACGGTGGCACAGCCCGCCGCAAGCGCCAGGCAGAAGGCGGCCAGGCAGGGGGCAGGGACGATGCGAGAGAAACGAATCAGGGCGCGCACACGCGTCACTATAGAGCCTCCCCGTCCGGCGCGCATGGCCTACAATGCCGCCCGCTAAAAACCCTTACAATCATGAAGGAATCCATCCGCCACCGGCTCGACAGGCTCGCCGATCGCTTCGAAGAGGTCGGCCGCCTGCTCGCCACCGCCGATATCGCCGGAGGCTCGCCGCAGTTCCGCGACCTTTCCGTCGAGTACGCTCGCCTCGAGCCGCTCGCCGAGCGGCTGCGGCATTATCGCGAGCTCGAACGGGACCTCGCGGTGGCGCACGAGATGCTCGCGGATGCCGATGGCGGCATGCGCTCGCTCGGTGCCGAGGAAGTCGAGCGGCTGCAGTCGGGACTCGCCGCCACGGAATCGCAGCTGCGCGCACTGCTGTTACCCAAGGACCCGCGCGATGACAAGGGCCTGTTTCTCGAGGTGCGCGCCGGCACCGGAGGCGACGAGGCGGCCCTGTTCGCAGGCGATCTCTTCCGCATGTACGCGCGCTACGCCGAAGCCAGGGGCTTCTCGGTCGAGGTATTGAGCGAAAGCCCGGGCGAGCACGGCGGCTACAAGGAGCTCATCAGCCGAATCGCCGGCCGCGGCGCCTTCTCACGCCTGAAGTTCGAGTCCGGTACACACCGCGTGCAGCGGGTCCCGCAGACCGAGGCCCAGGGCCGGATTCACACCTCGGCGTGCACGGTCGCCATCCTCCCGGAGCTCGACGAGATCGAGGAAGTGGCGATCAATCCCGCGGACCTGCGCATCGACACCTATCGCTCCTCGGGCGCGGGCGGACAGCATGTGAACAAGACCGACTCCGCGGTGCGCATCACGCACCTGCCGACCGGCATCGTGGTCGAGTGTCAGGACGAGCGCTCACAACACAAGAATCGCTCCCGCGCGATGAAGCTTCTCAGTGCGCGCCTGCTCGCCGCGGAGGAGGAGAAGCAGCGCAGCGCGCGGGCGCAGACGCGGCGTCTGCAGGTCGGCAGCGGCGACCGGTCGGAACGGATCCGCACCTACAACTTTCCGCAGGGGCGGGTGACCGATCACCGCATCAACCTCACGCTCTACAAGCTCGACAAGGTCATGGACGGCGATCTCGACGAGCTGCTCGATGCGCTGCAGCAGGAGCACCAGGCGGAGCTCCTCGCCGAGCTAGAGTGACCAACAGCGACTCAGGTACAGGGACGTGCCCGGCCGCCGCAGGTGGCCGAGTCTCGGGCAAAAGCCACGCTTTTTGACCGAGACGGCGCTGGGCCGGGCAGGAGCCCGGATCCAGCGCTGCAACTAAGAGCTTATCCGTAAATAATATGCTACACTGTTTCCCCGTCGACGCATCGCTGCGTGCCTCGGAGAACGCTATTGGCCAAGGCCAACCTGGCCTCTTGGGAAGTATCGGACGCATTCTGGCAGAGGGTGGAGCCGCTGGTGCCGCCGCGGCCCGCACGTCCGAGCAAACACAAATATCGACGCCGGCCCGGGGGTGGGCGCAAACCGATCGAGCCGCGTGTTGTATTCGAGGCGATCGTGTACGTGCTGCGCACAGGCTGCCAGTGGAAAGCACTGCCCGAGGAGCGCTTCGGCAGTGCGAGCGCGATCCACAAGCGCTTTCTGGAATGGGAGCGAGCCGGGTTCTTCCTCGCCTTGTGGCGAGCTGGGTTGGCTGAGTATGACGAGATGGAAGGCATCGCGTGGCGCTGGCAAAGCGTGGATGGAGCACTCTTCAAAGCTCCACTGGCCCAAGAATCCGTCGGGCCAAACCCGACGGATCGGGGAAAAGGGGAGCAAGAGAATGCTGTTGGTGGACGCGCGTGGCATCCCGCTCTCGATCATCGTGACCGCGGCCAATCATCATGATGTCACGCAACTTGAGCCCGTCCTGGATGCCATCGTTGCGCGCCGCCCCCGTGTGCGCGCTTATCACCGCCAGCACTTGTGTGCGGATGCCGGATTTCGCGGGGCTCCGGCCGAACAAGCGATCCGCCGCCGCCGCTACACTCCGCATGTGCGCTCGCGCGTCGAAGAGCGACGAACGAAAAGCAGTATCCGGCGCGACGCTGGGTGGTGGAGGTTGCGCATTCTTGGTTCAATCGGTTTCGCAAACTCCTGGTACGCTATGAGAAAACCCACCGCTCATTCATGGCTCTCAACATGCTCGCCGCCGCGATCATCAGCTTCCGCCACGTGCCAGCGCGCGTAAACATTATTTACGGATAAGTTCTAAGTCTCGATGCGGATGCGGCGAAACCAGGCCTCCGTGCCCTGATGCTGTAGTGCGATGTGCCCTTCCGTCAGCAGCGCGAACTGCGGCCATTCGCGGAACCTGCTGCGCGCGATCCGCTCCCGCACTTCGTCGCTCTCGAGGTCGTAGCCGAGCACCTGCGTATCGTCGATCCAGTGCTCGACCAGTCGGCCTCGCACCATGAGGCGCGTGCTGTGGTAGGCGTTGGCGATATCCCGCTGATCGTGCCACGGCCCGATCAGGCCATAGAGCGCACCACAGGAGGTCAGGGCGTTGGCGCCGTCCTGGTGATGCTCGTCATCGAGAAGCTGCATCTCGGGTCCCGACTGCCACGAGTGCTCGAGCTGCTCGTCAACACGAGAGAGCACCCCGGAACTGCCGCCCCGCGGCAGCCGCCATTCGAAATGGAGCGTGAAGTCGCGGAAGCGCTCGCGGGTGATGAGGTCCACCGGAGGTCCACCCGCCAGCGCGCGCAGGACATCGTCGTCCAAGCTCCAGCTTCCCTGCGGAAACTGTGCCGCGGAGTAGCCGCGCCAGTCCGCGGGGGTCAATTCGCGCTCAGCCATGGTGTTGGTTTACGTTCCGCAAGGACAGTCGCCGCCCGCAATGCCTGTACCCGGGATGAGTATAAGGCACGCGCGTCGCGGGATAGTCTAAAGATGGTTTGGCCCCACCGCGCGCAGGTAGGCAGCGCCACCGAGATTGCGCATCTGCGCCAGAATCCACTGCTGCTTCCACGCGACGAAAGGCGAGGGCCGTGCCACCTGCCAGTGCACCGGGTTCGGCAGCACGGCCGCGAGCAGCGCCGCCTGGCTCGCAGTCAGGCGCGCGGCGGGCTCGTGGTAGAAGCGGCGCGCCGCCGCCTCCACGCCGTAGATGCCGCGCCCGAACTGCGCGACGTTGAGATACGCCTCCAGAATCCGCTCCTTCGGCCAGAGCGTCTCCAGCAACACGGTGAAGTAGGCCTCGATCCCCTTGCGCACGAAGCTGCGCCCCGGCCAGAGAAACAGGTTACGCGCCACCTGCTGCGAGATCGTGCTCGCCCCGCGGAGCCGCCGGCCGCGGTGCGCCGCCCGCACCGCGCTGCGGATGGACTTGAGATCGAAGCCGTAGTTGAAAGGGAAGGTCTGGTCCTCGGATGCGATCACGGCAATGGCGGCCTGCGGCGAGATGCGCTCGAGACTCACCCACTGATAGTCCGTGCGGTAGCCCCTCTCTCCGGCGCGCAGCGCCTCTATGCGGGCTTCCAGCATGTAGGCGCTGGTGAGGGGCGGTACCCAGCGCAGCAGCAATACCGCCCCGACGGTGACGACGAGCCAGCCCACGATTGCAAACAGCAACCAGCGGCGTAACCGCGCGAAGCCCCCCCGGTGCATGCTCGCCGACGCTATTTCGTCTCTGATTCCGAGCGTCGCGCAGAGACGATCACCACATCCTCGAGCGGCGCGTCCTGATAACCCTGTCGGCGCCCCGTTTTGACAGCTGCGATCTTGTCGATGACGTCCATGCCCTCCGTGACGCGGCCGAAGACGGCGTAGCCGAAATCGCGCGCGCTGTGGTCGAGGAACTCGTTATCGGAAAGATTGACGAAGAACTGCGAGGTGGCGCTGTCGACCTCGCTGGTGCGCGCCATGGAGAGCGTGCCGCGCTTGTTCTTCAGGCCATTCTTCGCCTCGTTCGGGACCGGCTCGTGCGTCCGCTTGTTGCGAAACTGCGCATCGAGCCCGCCGCCCTGGATGACGAAGCCCGGCACGATGCGGTGAAAGACCGTGCCGTCGAAATGCCGCTCATCGACATAGCGGAGAAAATTCTCCACGCTGAGTGGTGCCTCCTTCGCGTGCAGCTCCACCGTGAAAGCGCCATGCGAGGTCTCGAATCGAATCAAGGATGTGTCGGCCATTGGCCCTCCGTCATGCGCTCGCGCCCGGCGAGATCGCGGTGCGAGCGTACTTGAGCGAAGCCGCGCGCCACAAGCGCGCCCGCAACCGCGGCAGCCTGCGTCGCACCATGCTCGAGCAACAGCCAGCCGCCGGGCTCGAGGTGCGCGGGTGCGGCGCGGACGATGGCGCGCAGGTCTGCGAGACCCTCTCCTTCGGCCACCAGCGCAAGCCGCGGCTCCCACATCAGCTCCGGCTGGGCGAGCGCCGCATCGCCAGGGGCCACATACGGCGGATTGCTCAACAGCAGATCGAATGTCCGCCCCGGCAGACAGGCCAGCCAGTCCCCCTGGATCATCTCCGTGCGCTCGAGGCCGAGAGCCACCGCATTCGCGCACGCGACGGCAAGCGCCGCGGCCGAGATATCGGTGGCGACGATGCGCCACCGCGGCCTGGCGCTCGCCAGCGCCAGGGCGATCGCGCCCGAGCCGGTACCGAGGTCCGCGGCCTTAGCCTCATCGCCCGGATGGAGCGCCAGCGCCCGCTCCACCAGCAGTTCGGTTTCCGGACGGGGGACCAGAACCGCGGCACTGACGCGGAGCCCGAGAGTCCAGAAGTCCTTGCGCCCGAGAATGTAAGCCACGGGCTCGCCGGCAGCTCGGCGCTCTACGAGAGCCAGGAAGCGCGCCACCCCATCGGCCGCGGGCACCGCCTCGCCGTGAGATCGCAGCCGCGCGCGACCGACACCCAGCGCATGGGCGAGGAGCAGCTCCGCATCGAGTCCCGGCGTAGCGCCGGCCTCACGAGCCGTCATCGGCTCCCTCAGACGCTGCGCGCCGGCCGCCAGGAGCTCGGTGACCGTCGAGGTTCCGGATTGGATGGCAGTCACAGTCATCGCAAAGCTAAGATGCCCTCATGCCAAATGCCCTCTACCCGCCGATCAAGCCCCGCTCGTTCGCGGAGCTGCTCGATGCGGTGCTGCAGATCTTCCGCCTGTCGCTGCTCAAATGTCTGCCTTACGCGACCCTGGCCACCATCGCCGCTCAGTTCTGGTCGCTCTATTACCTCTGTCGCGGCCTGCCGCCCGAGCTCGACATGAATGACCCGGTCGGGGTCACCATACACGGCGTCGGCACATTGATCTTCGTCATGCTCACGACGACGCTACTGCTGCGCCAGTCCAGCATCGCCGCCGGCCGGCCGGTCGCCGGCTCCGCCGATCTTCTCAACACGCTCAAGCGCGCGCCCGCCATCGTAGCCATCTGCCTGCTCGCCGGCGCGGCAGCCGCGGTGTTCATGATGCCGGCGCTCGCCCTCGCGCCGCCCTACCGGACCGCCGGCATCATCGTGATGCTGGCGCCCACAATCTATATTGGAATCGCCCTGTCGTTCGCGGTGCCGGCGTTGGTGCTCGCGCGCAAGGGCGTGCTCGGCAGCATCGCCTATAGCTTCAGGCTCGTGCGCGGCAACTGGTGGCGGGTTGCTGCGATCTACTGTGTCGGGATAGGCGTCATTCTCACCCTCTCGACGCTGGTCGCCACCATTATTGCAGTGGCTTCGACCGGCGACGCCACCGACGATGCCGCGATCTCGCGGGCAGTCAGTTCGGCCGTGGTCCTCGCGGTCTTCGCGATCGGACTGACTTTCTATTCTGCGTTGACTCTGGCGCTGTTCGGCGATCTCGAGGTCCGCAAAGCTACCTTGCGCTGACGCTCAGGTGTCGTACCCCAGATTCGGGGCCAACCACTTCTCGGCTTGCTCGAGCGGCATGCCCTTGCGACGCGCGTAATCTTGCACCTGATCGCGGGCGATCTTGCCCACCGCAAAGTAGTGCGCCTCCGGGTGCGCGAGGTACCAGCCGCTGACCGCCGCCGTTGGATACATGGCGAAAGATTCGGTCAGGCGGATGCCGGCGCGGCGCTCGACGTCGAGCAACTGCCAGAGCTTCGCTTTCTCCGTGTGATCGGGACAGGCCGGGTATCCCGGCGCCGGTCGGATGCCGTGGTATTCCTCGCGGATGAGCTCATGGTTGGTGAGGGACTCCGCGGCCGCATAGCCCCACAGCTCGCGCCGCGCCCGCTCATGGAAGTGCTCGGCGGCAGCCTCGGCGAAGCGATCGGCCAGCGCCTTCAGCATGATGCTCGAATAGTCGTCGTGCGCGCGCTCGAAACGGGCGACGTGCTCCTCGATGCCGAGTCCCGCTGTCACGGCGAATGCGCCGATGCAGTCACGCACACCACTCGACTTCGGAGCGATGTAATCCGCGAGGCATTCGTGCGGCTGGCCAGGCGGTTTGCCCTTCTGCTGGCGCAGGAATGAGAGCGTCAGGAGCGGCCGTCCGCGATCCTCGTCGGCGTAGACTTCAACGTCATCTCCCACCGCGTTCGCGGGGAAGAATCCGACCACGGCTCGCGCCTCCAGCCAGTTTTCGGTGATGAGCTGCTTCAGCATGCGGCGCGCATCGGCGTAGAGATTGCTCGCCGCCTCGCCCACGATGGGGTCGCTCAGCACATCGGGAAATTTTCCGGTCAGCTCCCAGGCGTTGAAGAACGGCATCCAGTCGACGTAGCCGAGCAGTTCCTCGAGGGGGTACTTCTCGAAGGTGCGTACGCCGGGCACTCGCGGCGCGGTCGGCGTGTACGCGGCCCAGTCGATCTGGCGGCGGTTGGCTCGCGCCCGCTCGATGCTGAGCTCGGGCGCCTTCACTTTCTTGCCGGCGTGCTGCTCGCGCCGCAGCGCGTGCTCGCTGTTGACTTTGGCGACGAACGTCGCGCGCTGCGCCGGATTTACCAGCGTCTGGCAGACGCCGACCGAGCGCGAAGCATCCTTCACATACACGACGGCCGAGTTGTACTGCGGCGCAATCTTCACCGACGTGTGCGCCGGCGAGGTGGTGGCGCCGCCGATGAGCAGCGGCAGCTCGAATCCTTGCCGCTGCATCTCGCGCGCGACGCTCACCATCTCATCGAGCGAGGGAGTGATGAGCCCGGAGAGACCGATGAAGTCCGCGTTCTCGCGGCGGGCGGTGTCCAGGATCTTCTCGCAGGGCACCATGACACCGAGGTCGATGACCTCGAAGTTGTTGCATTGCAGCACGACACCGACGATGTTCTTGCCAATGTCGTGCACGTCTCCCTTCACGGTAGCCATCACGACGCGGCCGTTGGTTCGCCTGCCGCCGGACGATCCCTTGCTCGCCTCGATGTAGGGGATGAGGTGCGCCACCGCACGCTTCATGACACGGGCGCTCTTGACCACCTGCGGCAGGAACATCTTACCGGCGCCGAACAGATCGCCGACGATGTTCATGCCGTCCATCAGCGGCCCCTCGATGACCTGCAGCGGCTGCTCGAAGGTGAGCCTCGCCTCCTCCGTGTCCTCGATGACGAAGTCATCGATGCCCTTCACCAGCGCATGCTCCAGGCGCTTGGCCACGGGAAGCAATCGCCACTCGAGGTCCTCCTTGCGCTTAACGCCCCCATCGTTCTTGAAGCGTGCCGCAATCTCGAGCAGCCGCTCCGTCGCATCCTGCCGTCGGTTGAGGATAACGTCCTCCACCGTCTCGCGCAGCTCCGGCGCAATCTCCGCATAGATCGCGAGCTGACCGGCGTTGACGATGCCCATATCCATGCCAGCGGCGATGGCGTGATAGAGGAACACCGAGTGCATCGCCTCGCGCACCGGGTCGTTGCCGCGGAACGAGAACGAGACGTTGCTGACACCGCCACTCACCAGCACGTGCGGCAGCAGGCTCTTGATCCGCCGCGTCGCCTCGATGAAGGCCAGCGCGTAGCCGTTGTGCTCCTCGATTCCAGTCGCCACGGCGAAGATGTTGGGATCGAAAATGATGTCCTCGGGCGGGAAGCCCGCGCGCGTGAGCAGACCATAGGCGCGCTCGCAGATGGCCACGCGCCGCTCGACCGTATCGGCCTGCCCCTGCTCGTCGAAGGCCATGACCACCGCTGCCGCGCCATAACGGCGCACCTTGCGCGCGTGGTCAAGGAAGGTTTCCTCCCCCTCCTTCAGGCTGATGGAGTTGACGATGCCCTTGCCCTGCAGACACTTGAGTCCCGCCTCGAGCACGCTCCACTTGGAGGAATCGAGCATCACCGGTACCCGCGCGATATCGGGCTCGGCGGCGATGAGGTTGAGGAAGCGCACCATCGCCGCCTCGGAGTCGAGCATGCCCTCGTCCATGTTGATGTCGATCACCTGCGCGCCGCTCACGACCTGCTGGCGCGCCACCTCGAGCGCCGCCGCATAGTCACCTGCTTCGATGAGCTTGCGGAAGCGCGCGGAGCCCGTCACATTGGTGCGCTCGCCCGCGTTGACGAAGAGCGATTCCTCATCGATCGCGACCGGCTCCAGTCCCGCGAGGCGGGTCTTCACCGGAACCGCGGGGATGGCTCGCGGCGGGCGGCGGCCCAGCCCCTGGTGCAACAGGCGGATGTGCTCGGGCGTCGTACCACAGCAGCCGCCGAGAATGTTGACCAGGCCCGAAGCCGCAAACTCCTGCAGGATCTCCGCGGTCTCCTCCGGAGGCTCGTCGTACTCGCCAAAGGCGTTCGGCAAGCCGGCGTTCGGGTAAGCACAGATCCTCGTGTCGGCGACCTGGGCGAGCTCCTGAATGTAAGGACGCAGCTGGCGGCCACCCAACGCGCAGTTGAGCCCCACCGCCAGCGGCCGCGCATGGCGGACTGAGTTCCAGAAAGCTTCCGCGGTCTGACCCGAGAGAATGCGCCCGGAGGCATCGGTGATGGTGCCGGAGATCATGATCGGCACCTCGATGCCGGTCTCATCGAAGAGCGACAACGCCGCGTGGATCGCCGCCTTGGCATTCAGCGTGTCGATCACGGTCTCGATGAGGAGCAGGTCGACACCGCCCAGCAGGAGCGCGCGCGCCGCATCGAGATAGGTCGCTGCCAGCGCGTCGAAAGAGGTGCTGCGATAGCCAGGGTCGTTTACATCCGGCGACAGCGAGCACATGCGGCTGGTCGGCCCGAGCGCCCCCGCCACGAAGGCCGGCCGTCCCGCCGATTTCGCGTATGCGTCCGCGGTCACGCGTGCAAGTTTTGCCGCGCGATAATTGAGCTCCGGAACCAGCGCTTCGGCGCCGTAGTCCGCCTGCGATACCGAGTTGGAATTGAAGGTGTTAGTTTCTATGATGTCCGCGCCGGCCTCGAGGTACGCGCGGTGAATGCCACCGATGACATCGGGTTGCGTGAGCGTAAGGATGTCGTTGTTACCCTTGATGTCGCGATCGAGATGACGGAAGCGCTCACCGCGGTAGCCGCCCTCATCCAGCCGATGCTGCTGCACCATGGTGCCCATGGCGCCATCGAGCAGTACGACGCGCTGATCCAGCAGGCGCTTCAGGCGCCCGATGCGCTCCTGACGTTCGGTTTCATTCACCGGCGTCACGGCGAAAGGCGCGGCGGCAACGCGTGCGCCCGGAGAGTCTCTGCCGGCTGGGCCCGGTCGGTCGGCCCGCGGCGCGGGATGGGTACAGCTGCCGCTCATGTCTAGGCTCCCAGAGCCACAGGGCTGGCGGTGGGCTGTCTGCTTGGGCGTACTCCCAGCGCGTGGCAGATGGCGTATGTCAGCTCTGCACGATTGAGCGTATAAAAGTGGAAGTCACGGACGCCGTGCCGCTGCAGCGTCTGGACCTGCTCTATTGCAACACTTGCGGCCATCAGTCTGCGCGTGTCCGGATCGTCGTCGAGACCATGAAAGCGATCCTCCAACCAACGCGGGATCCTTGCGCCGCAACGTGCGGCGAAACGCTGCACCTGCGGAAAGCGCGTGATCGGCAGGATGCCAGGCACGACGGGGGCCCGAATCCCGATCGCAGCGCAGCAGTCGCGGAAGCGAAGGAACATTTCGACGTCGTAGAAGAACTGCGTGATGGCGCGCGTCGCACCCGCGTCCAACTTGCGCTTGAGATTGTCGAGATCGAATTGCGCCGATGGCGCCTCGGGATGGACCTCGGGATAGGCGGCGACGGAGATATCGAAATCCGCGACCGACTTGAGGCCCGCGACCAGATCGGCGGCATAAGCGAAGCCGTCGGGGTGAGGCGCATAGCGGGCTGAGCCCTGGGCGGGATCGCCGCGCAGAGCCACGATGTGTCGTATGCCCTCATCCCGGTACTGACGGGCAATGTCCAGAATCTCACCGCGGCACGCGCCCACGCAGGTGAGGTGGGGTGCGCCGGTGAGCGGGGTCTCCCGTTGGATGCGGGTTACCAGTTGGTGCGTGCGGGTACGCGTCGAGCCGTCAGCGCCGTAGGTAACGGAAACGAAGTGCGGCGCAAGCGGCGCGAGACGCTGGACGGAGCGCCAGAGCGTCGTTTCCATCTCCGCATCGCCGGGCGGAAAGAACTCGAAAGAGACGTTCATCGCGGATCCCTGTAAGTCTTGTACCGTTACGCCGCGCTCGCGGTACCGCGCGGCTCTTCTGTCGATGGCGCCGCCAGCGCGGCCAACACGTGTTGGCCGTCGGCCTCGATGGGGCTCATGCGCTCGCAAACGAGGCCGGCCTCACCGAGCAACCGGCGCAGCCGGCCGAGCGGATGCTCCACCACTCGCTCCCGTGGCCTCTCGAGCGCGTCGTAGCGCTCGAAAAGGAGGAGACGTCCGCCGGGTGAGAGTGCACGCCGGCCTGCGGCAAGCAGCCCGCCGATGGCTTCATCTGGAGTTCCCAGGCGATCGAGCAGAACGGCGTCGAACGTGCGCCCGAGGCGCGCGAGGTCTCGCGGGCCGAGCGCATCGCCCCCTGCGGCAAGCAGTACCCGACAGCGCAAGCCCGTGCGCTCGGCCATCGAGCGCGCCAACTGCGAGGACCGGCGGGAGTGCGCGAGAATGGTGCAGTCCGCACCTATGCCCGCCGCGGTCTCGATCAGCTCGGGGTGATCGGCACCCACGAGCAGCACCGTGCCCGAGGAGACGACCGCCTCCGCCGACTCGACGAACCCGCGGAGCTCCCGTCCGAGACGCGATGCCGCCGGCGCGCCCGAGCCCAGCCCGCCCTGGAGCACCTGCGAGCGCTCCCGGTCGCGCGCCAGCCGGGGATCGGCGCGATCGAGCTGCCCGAGCAAACCCTGGACGAATCCGGCGGCCGCTCCGTCGCGAGCCAAGCCGTAGTGCACCCATTGACCCTGACGCAGGCGCTCGATCAGCCCTGCCTCCCCGAGGATCTTCAGATGTCGCGACACCCGCGGCTCGCTCTGGCCCACGATGTCGGCGATATCGGAGACGCTGAGTTCGCGTGCGGTGCAGAGAGCAAGCAGCCGCAGCCGCGTCGGCTCACCCGCGGCTCTGAGCCAGGTCACCAGCAGATCGTACGGCGGGGAAGGTTGGGGCATTACATAAAGAGTTGCACAAATCTTGAATCCTAGTTTAAGGAAACCTGGCAACCACTGCAATCCCTTTCAGTGTTTCAAATATGAGCCAATTTCAGTGAATGGTGGACGAATTGCCCTCAGGCGCCGAGCCATCGCCGAAGAGCGCCTCGACATCGCCCGCGTCAAAACGGTAGGGCCGATGGCAGAACTCGCAGGTGACAGTCACCGAGCCCTGCTCTCGGAGCACGTCACGGACCTCATCCGGTCCCAGAGCCCGCAGCAGGCTGGTCACTCGGCCGTGACTGCAGCGGCACTCGAACTGCACGGGCGTGCCGCGGAAAAGCCGCATGTCGTGGTCCGCAAAGCCACGGCCCAGCAGCTCTTCCACGGGACATCGCAACAGATCGTCCGCGCTCAACCGCTCTATGCCGCGCTCAGCCTGCTCCCAGATCTCGCGCATCTGCTCCTCGTCGGTGGCCGCGTCCTCGGGCAGCTTCTGCACCAGGACCCCGGCACCCCGCTCACCGTCCGCGGCCAGCAGCACGCGAGTCGGAAGCTGCTCCGAGCGGGCAAAATAAGCCTCGAGCGAGCCCGCGAGCGAATCTCCGCTCAACGGCACTATGCCCTGGTAGCGGGTGCCCCGCTCATCAGCTTCCACCGTGACCGCAATGCGGCCCTCGCTACCGACCAGGCCCCGGAAAATGCCACCACTCGCCTGACCGGCCTCCTCGGAGGCTCCAGTGGCGGGCAGCGCCGACACCGCGGCGGCGTCGAAGCGCGCAACGGCACGCAGGCGATAATCGTGGGTGCATTGAGCAACGAGAAGGCTCACGGCGCCATTTCCCTGCAGCTGCAGCGTCAACTGCCCACGGAATTTCAAGGTGGCAGCGAGAAGCACGGAGGCAGCGACGGCCTGGCCGAGAAGCTCGCGGACCGGCTCGGGATAATCGCGATGGGCGCGCAGCTCGCGCCAGGCGCCCTCCAGGCGCACCCAGTGCCCGCGGACCGGGCGGTTCTCGACGATGAAGCGACGAACTTCGTCGCGGGGCGTGACTGACGTTTCCATGCCCCCAGAATGCGGCACGGATCCCAATTACTCAACTCCATGCGCGGCGCGCAGGTCCTTAATCATCCCGGAAGCTTCTTCCTCAGCAGCTCGTTCAATTGGGCGGGATTGGCCTTGCCCTGTGTGGCCTTCATCACCTGGCCGACGAAGAAGCCGAAGAGCTTGTCCTTGCCGGCGCGATAGTCGGCCAGCTGCCCGGGATTCTTCGCCATCACCTCTTCAATGGCACGCTCGATGGCGCCGGTGTCAGTAATCTGCTTGAGGCCCTTCGACTCGATGATGGCATCGGCGCTCTCGCCGCTCGCCCACATGGCCTCGAACACCTCCTTCGCGATCTTGCCGGAGATGGTCTGATCGGCAATGCGCGTGAGCAGGTCCGCGAGACGCGCGGCCGGCATCCTGCCCGAGCCGAGGTCGAGATTCTCCTTGTTGAGCACGGCGGCGAGCTCTCCCATCACCCAATTGGCGGCGAGCTTGGGCTCCCGCGGCACAGCGCGCACGACTTCCTCGTAGTAGTCGGCGAGCTCGCGGCTCGCGGTCAGCACGCCGGCGTCGTACGCCGAAAGCCCGTACTGCGACGAGAAGCGCGCCGCCTTTTCGTCGGGAAGCTCCGGCAGACTGGTGCGCACACCGTCGATGAAGGCCTCATCCAGCACGAGCGGCAGCAGATCAGGATCGGGGAAGTACCGATAGTCGTTGGCTTCCTCCTTGGTGCGCATCGAGCGTGTCTCACCCTTGTCCGGGTCGTACAGGCGCGTCTCCTGCACCACCTTGCCGCCCGACTCGATGAGCTCGATCTGACGCGCCGTCTCGTACAGGATCGCCTTCTCCACGAAACGGAACGAGTTGATGTTCTTGATCTCCGCGCGGGTACCGAGTTTGGCGGCGCCCTTCGGCCGCACCGACACATTGGCATCGCAGCGGAACGACCCTTCCTGCATGTTGCCGTCGCAGATCTCGAGATAGCGCACCAGCGTGTGCACCTTCTTCATGTAGGCGACCGCCTCCTTCGCCGAGCGCATCTCCGGCTCCGAGACGATCTCGAGCAGCGGCGTACCGGCGCGGTTGAGATCGACGCCCGTGACCCCGCCGAGGCCCTCATGCAGCGACTTGCCGGCATCCTCCTCGAGGTGCGCGCGGGTGATGCCGATGCGCTTGGTGCTGCCGTCATCGAGCACGATGTCGAGCGCGCCCTGGGCCACGACCGGTAGCTCGTACTGGCTGATCTGATAGCCCTTCGGCAGGTCCGGATAGAAGTAGTTCTTGCGCGCGAACACCGACTGGAGCGCGATGCGCGCGCCGATCGCGAGGCCGAAGCACACCGCCATGCGAACCGCCTCGCCGTTCAACACCGGCAGCACGCCGGGAAAGCCGAGATCGATGAGACTCGCCTGCGCGTTGGGCGGCGCGCCGTACGCCGTCGAGGCGCCGGAGAAGATCTTCGAGCGGGTGGCGAGCTGCGCGTGGATCTCGAGCCCGATGACGGTTTCCCACTCCGCGCTCATGCGAACCGCTCCGGCGACTGCCGATGCCAGTCGGTCTCGAGCTGGTAGCGGTGCGCGACATTGAGAATTCGCGCCTCGGCGAAATGCGGGCCCACGATCTGCAGGCCGACGGGCAGCCTGTCACCCGAAGCCCCCTGGGCGGAGGGAGAACCGCCGACGAAGCCACAAGGAACCGACAGCGCCGGGAGGCCCGCGAGATTGGCGCCAATGGTGTAGATGTCGCTGAGATACATTGTGATGGGGTCGTCAGTCTTGGCGCCGATACGAAAGGCAGCCGTCGGGCTGGTGGGACCCACGAGAACATCGACCTCGCCAAAGGCACGCTTGAAATCCGCGGCGATCAGTTGCCGCACGCGCTGCGCCTTCAGGTAGTAGGCGTCGTAGTACCCAGCGGAGAGGACGTAGGTGCCCGTCATCATCCGGCGCTTGACCTCAGCCCCGAAGCCCTCGCCCCGCGAGCGGCGGTACAGGTCCTGAAGGTCGCGCGGGTTCTTACAGCGGTGGCCGAAACGCACCCCGTCATAGCGTGCGAGATTCGACGAGCACTCGGCCGGCGCCACGACGTAGTAAACCGGTACCGACAGAGGCAGGTTCGGCAGACTCAGCTCATGCAGGCTCGCTCCCAGCCGCTCGAGCACCCGTAGCGCTTCGCGAATCCGCAGCTCGTTCTCGCGATCGAGCCCCTCGCCAACGAATTCCTTGATCAGGCCGACCTTCACGCCGGCAAGCGGCGCATCAAGCGCAGCCACGTAATCCGGCACGGGCGTATCGACGCAGGTCGAATCGTTCGGATCGTACCCTGCCATCTCACGCAGCATGAGAGCTGCGTCCGCGGCGCTGGTCGCAATGACACCCGCCTGATCGAGGCTCGACGCGAAGGCGACCAAGCCGTAGCGTGAGACGCGTCCGTAGGTAGGCTTGATACCGGTGACCCCGCACAGCGCGGCCGGCTGACGGATGGAGCCGCCGGTGTCCGTCGCGGTCGCGCCAGGCACCAGCCTCGCGGCCACGGCGGCGGCCGATCCGCCAGACGAGCCGCCGGGCACGAAATCAGTGTTCCAGGGATTTCTCACCGGGCCGTAGTAGCTGGTCTCATTCGAGGAGCCCATGGCGAACTCGTCCATGTTGAGCTTGCCCAGCGTGACGGCGCCGGCCGTCTTGAGCTTGGCGACCACGGTGGCGTCGTATGGCGACACGAAGTTGTCGAGCATGCGCGAGCCGCAGGTGGTGCGCACGCCCGCGGTGCAGAACAGGTCCTTGTGGCCGATCGGCACGCCGGCGAGCGCTCCGCCCCTCCCTGCGGCGAGGTCGCGATCCGCCGCGGCGGCGGCCGCAAGCGCCTGGTCCGCGGTAACCGAGACAAAGGCATTGAGCGCCGGCTGGCTCGCCTCGATACGCGCGAGATAGGCGCGCACGAGCTCCACGCTCGAGAACTGCTTGCTGCGTAGGCCCGCGGCGAGCTCCGTCAGTGAATTCCTGTGAACCACGTCGCTCATTCGATCACTTTCGGCACGATATACAGTCCTGCGGCCACCTGCGGCGCGCTGGCCTGATAGCGCTCGCGGGCGTCCTGCTCGGTGACTGTATCGGCGCGCAGCCGCTGCCTGAGGCCCGGCAGCGGATGGGCCATGGGCGCAACGCCCGCCGTGTCGGCCCGGTCGAGCTCGCCGACCAGGTCCATGATTCGCGACAGGCTGTCCTGGTACACGGGAATCTCGGCCGGCTCCAGCTCGAGGCGGGCCAGGTGAGCGATGCTTTCGATCTGCGCGCGCGTAAGGGCCATGGGAGCTAAAAAGACGAATGAGAAAAACAGCGCAAAATCATACATGTTGCCTTGCTGAATGTCGCCCCGGTTGCTAGATTACGCGCCACTTTCGGGGGGTCCCCCGCAGTCGCCTCTCTTCGGACGCTTCATGTTCAAACGCTTGCGCGGCTATTTCTCCAGCGATTTGTCAATCGACCTGGGGACGGCCAACACTCTGATCTATGTCCGCGACAAGGGCATCGTCCTCAACGAGCCCTCCGTGGTCGCGGTGCAGGATGAGCCGTCCCGAGGCGGCAAGATCATCGTCGCCGTGGGCCAGGAGGCCAAGAGCATGCTTGGCCGCACGCCTGGCCACATCACTGCGGTGCGTCCGATGAAGGACGGCGTCATCGCCGACTTCACCTATACAGAGAAGATGCTGCAGTTCTTCATTAATAAGGTGCACGGCAATCGGATGCTGAAGCCTTCCCCGCGCGTGCTGGTGTGCGTACCGTTCGGCTCCACGCAGGTAGAACGGCGCGCCATCCGAGAGTCGGCTGAAGGCGCCGGCGCGCGCAACGTCGGGATCGTCAGCGAGCCGATGGCCGCGGCGGTCGGCGCGGGCCTGCCGGTGCACGAGCCGCGCGGCTCCATGGTGCTCGACATCGGCGGTGGCACCTCGGAAGTCGCCGTGCTGTCGCTGAACGGCGTCGTCTACGCCAACTCCGCCCGCATCGGGGGCGATCGCTTCGACGAGGCGATCATGAACTACGTGCGGCGCAACTACGGCATCCTCATCGGCGAAGCCACCGCCGAGCGTATCAAGATCGAGATCGGCTCCGCCTATCCCGGCCAGCAGGTGCGCGAGCTGTCGGTCAAGGGCCGCAATCTTTCCGAAGGCGTGCCGCGCAGCTTCACACTGAACAGCAACGAGATCCTCGAGGCGCTGCAGGAGCCGCTGCAGAACATCGTGAGCGCGGTCAAGCAGGCGCTCGAGCAGACTCCGCCGGAACTGGGCGCAGACGTCGCGGAGCGCGGGATCGTGCTCACCGGCGGTGGTGCGCTGCTGCGCGACATCGATAAGCTTCTGACGGAAGAAACAGGACTGCCCGTGGTCGTCGCGGACGATCCCCTCACGTGCGTAGCCCGCGGCGGCGGCCGGATCCTCGAGCTCATGGATGAGATGGGCCCCGGTCACTTCGGGCTCGAGTAGCGACGGGAGCGCTCAAAAGTTAGTGGCGGGCTTCGCAACAGGCGCGGGTAGACCGCTGCACGGGCGCGGAGGCTCGCCCGGCTTCCGCTTCTTCCTGTACGCGATCGTCTCGATCGTGTTCATGATCCTCGATCAGCGGTTCGACTGGCTCGAGCGGGCGCACTACATCCTGCAAGCGGCGAGCTACCCGGTCGAGCTCGCCGTGAGCTCACCCGTCGAGGCGTGGCGCTGGGTTCAGCAGAGCTTCGCGACCCGTGACTCGATCGAGGCCGAGAACCAGCGTCTGCGCACGCGGTTGCGCGGTCTCGAGCTGCGCTCGATGCGCTATGACGCGCTGGCGCAGCAGAACGCCGCTCTCATCGGGCTGCGCAACTCACTACCTCCGGTCGCCCAGCGCTGGCTGCCGGCCGACATCGTCAACGTCCAGCTCAACAGCCTGCGCCAGCGCGTGCTCATCGACCGGGGCTCGGCGAACAGCCTCACCGCGGGGCAGGCCGTGCTGGATGACGACGGCGTAGTCGGTCAGACGATGCATGTCGGCCCCTGGAGCGCACAGGTAATCCTCATCACCGACCCGGAACATGAGTTGCCCGTGGAGATCGAGCGCACGGGACTGCGGACGATCGCCGTCGGTGCCGGTGATTCGACTTCACTCGGCCTGCCTTACCTGCCCGCCAATGCCGACGTCCACCCGGGCGATGTGCTCGTCACCTCAGGTCTGGGCGGAGTCTTCCCTCCGGGCTATCCCGTCGCCCGGGTGACGGAGGTGCGCAAGGACACCGTGGAGCCGCTCGCGCACGTGCGCGCGGCGCCGTTCGCGCACCTCGACACCGACACCGAAGTCATGCTGGTGTGGTTCCGTCACGAAAACCCCGCGGCGCCGCTGAAGCAACTCAACGGAGAGCTGACGACCGGCGATCGGAACATCCAACCGCTGCCGGTGCCGCTGAAGCCGCGACCTGCGTCAACGACGTCGGCGCGGGCGCCGGGCGCAACAAGTGCAAAGCCGCCGGCGCATGCGCCGTCGAAGAAGCCGGAGCGGCCGCCGACATGAGCGGCTCCAGCCCCCGCGTCGCGATGCTGAAGAGCGTGATTGGCGCGCTCATCCTGACACTGCTGCCGTTGCCTTCGTGGCTGGAGATCGTGCGGCCCGGCTTCCTCGCCATCACGGTGCTCTACTGGTCAATCGCGGCGCCGCGCGCGGGCGGCATCACACTCGGTTGGATCTGCGGCCTGCTGCTCGATGCCTTCGAGGGACCGGTGCTCGGCGAGCATGCGCTGGCGCTGGCATTCCTCGCGTACATCGGCGTGCGCGAGCACCAGAGAATCCGCTCGAAGCCGATCTTACAGCAGGCGCTGATCGTGTTTCCCCTGCTCGCGGTCTACGAGTGTGTTCTCTTCGCCATCGACGGCTGGAGCGGCCACGCGTTGACGACGCCGGTGCGTTGGCTGCCTACGCTCACCGGTGCATTGGTGTGGCCGGCGGTGGCTGCAATCCTGGCACGCAGCTACCGGCCGCAATCATGAGCCGCAAAAATGAGTGATGGCGCCGCAAGACGGTGCTGACAGATGCCCCCCGTCCGTATCAAGGATCATTGGCGAGAGCAGCGGATCTTCGAGCGCCGCGCGCTCTTCGCGGGCGCGACCATGGTGCTGCTCGCGCTGGCTCTCCTCGGGCGCCTGTACCTGCTGCAGGTGAGCCGTCATGACTATTATGCGGCGCTCTCGGCCGAGAACCGGGTGCGCACCGACCCCATACCGGCGGCGCGCGGACTCATCATGGACCGCAATGGCGAGGTGATCGCCTCCAATCAGCCGACATTCCAGCTCGAGCTGATCCCTGACGAAGTGCCGAATCTCCAAGGATCGCTGCACCGTCTGGCGAAACTCGGCCTGCTGCAGGGCGAGGACATCCCGGAGCTGATCCGCACCATCAAATCCCGCCGCACCTTCGACAACGTGCCGATTCGCCTCCACCTCTCGGACGAGGAGGTGGCGCAGTTTGCGGTGCGGAGGTACGAGTTCCCCGGCGTCGACATCACACCGGAGGAGGCGCGTTGGTATCCCGAGGGCTCCCTCGCCGTCGATGCGATGGGATACGTGGGTACGATCAGTGAGACGGACCTCGCCCACATTGATCGTGCGGCCTATGCGGGCACTGCGGTCATCGGCAAGACGGGAGTGGAGGCCACTTTCGAAAAGCAGCTGCACGGCGGCAACGGCTTCCGACAGATCCTGGTCGACGCGCAGGGCCGCCCGGTGCAGAAGCCCGGCGTCTTCGCCAAGGACCTGGAAATGAAGGCGCCGACACCGGGCGACGACGTCATCCTCTCGCTCGATCTGAAGGTACAGAAGGTGGCGGAGGCGGCGCTCGCCGGCCAGGAGGGCGCGGTGGTGGCCATGGACCCCCATAGCGGCGACATCATCGCACTCGTGAGCTCCCCGGGCTTCGATCCCAACCTGTTCGCCCGCGGCATCACGGAGAAGCAGTACGCGGACCTGGCGGGCGATCCCAACCGGCCGCTCTACGATCGGGCGCTGCGCGGGGAATACTCCTCGGGCTCCACCATCAAGCCGGGCCTGGCGCTCGGCGCGCTCACCGACGGTGTGATCGATCCGGACAAGTCGATCTACTGTCCCGGGTACTATCACCTGCCCGGCGGCGCACACATCTGGCACGACGCGAACCACGAGCGCCACGGTGAAACCGATCTCGATCTCGCCATCGCGCGATCCTGCGACGTCTACTTTTATGGGGTCGCTCACGCGATGGGCATCGACCGGATCTCCGCGTGGCTGCCGCTCTTCGGTTTCGGGCGGCCGACCGGCATCGATATCGGTGGCGAGAAGCCGGGCCTCGTCCCCTCGCGGGCGTGGAAGGAAGCGCATTTCGCCAATCCCGCCAACAAGGTGTGGTTCCCGGGCGAGACGGTGAATCTCGGCATCGGTCAGGGCTACTTCCTGGTCACCCCCCTGCAGTTGGCCCACTACACCGCCATCATCGCGACGCGCGGGCACATCTGGCGGCCGCGGCTGGTCACGGGCTTGCGCAGTCCGGACACGGGCAAGATCGCCTGGTTCCCCCCCGTGTACGAAGGCTCGCTATCCAACATCAGCGCCGATTCCTGGAAGCGCGTCATCCATGGAATGGTCGGGGCGACGACCTATACGAACGGCACCGCGTATTACCCGATGCGCGGCTCCGTGTACACCATCGCGGGCAAAACCGGTACTGATCAGCTCGTGAACGAATCTGTCACGGGGAATTTGGGCGAGGACAACGGCTTCAAAAAGATCAAGGAGCAGTACCGCGACAACGCCTGGTTCATCGCCTTCGCGCCCGCCGAGGCGCCGCGCATCGCGATCGCGGTCATCGTCGAGCACGCCGGATTTGGATCGACGGGCGCGGCACCGGTCGCGCGCAAGGTGATGGACGCCTATCTCCTCGGGCCCGACGGCAAGGTGCTACCCGCGGCGCCACGCGGGCAGTATTCGGAGCCGGCGGACCTCAAGCCGAAGAAGGAGCCTTCCCCGCCCGCCCTGCCCGCCCCCGCACCGCCCGCGTCGATCCAACAGGTCGCGTACCGCGGTCGATCGGACCCTGCGAGCGCGCCGCCAGCCAAGTAGCCGCATGATTCGCCACACATGATCTACGAAGAAGTCAGCTCCGAGTCGCGCACTCGCCGCACCCTCACCGGCGCGGCGCGGGTACTCTCGGCCCTGAGGATGGATGGTCCGCTGGTGACCGCGCTCGCGCTCACCGCCGCCTACGGACTGGTCGTGCTCTACAGCGCCTCGGCCGAGAACCTGCCGATGGTGCTGCGCACGGCGATGCGACTCGTGCTCGGTACGGCAGCCATGCTGGCGCTGGCGCGGGTCGGCCCCAACTTCCTGCGGCGCACCTCACCGTGGCTGTATGCGATCGGCGTTTTCCTCCTCCTGGCAGTCGCGGTCGTCGGTCATGCGCGCCTCGGAGCCCAACGCTGGCTCAGCCTGGGCCCTATCCGCTTCCAGCCCTCGGAGCTCATGAAGATCGCTGTGCCCATGATGTGCGCGTGGTACCTGCACGAGCACCCCCTGCCCCCTCGTTGGCCCAACCTGCTCCTGCTCGGCCTCATCATCCTGGTGCCGGCCGGCCTGGTCGCCAAAGAGCCGGACCTGGGTACGGCGGCACTGATCGCGGCCGGCGGTGCGCTGGTCGTGTTCCTCGCCGGAATCAGGGTGCGCGTCATCGTCGGGATGCTGCTGCTCGCGGTCGTGGCAGCGTGGTTCGGACTCCGATTCATGCACGGCTACCAGCGCCAGCGTCTGCTCACCTTCCTCAATCCGCAGTCGGACCCGCTCGGCGCCGGCTATCACATCATCCAGTCGCAGATCGCGATCGGCTCAGGGGGCGTGTTCGGCAAGGGATGGATGAACGGCAGCCAGGCGCAGCTCGATTTCCTACCGGAGCGCACCACCGACTTCATCTTCGCGGTCATCGGCGAGGAGTTTGGCCTCCTGGGACTGGCCGTGTTCCTGCTGCTCTACACGTTCATCATCGGGCGCGCACTCTACCTCGCGGTGCAAACGCCCGACACGTTCTCGCGGCTGCTCGCGGGTAGCATCGCGCTCACCTTCTTCGTGTATGTCTTCATCAATGCCGGAATGGTCACCGGGCTCCTGCCGGTCGTCGGTGTCCCGCTGCCACTCGTCAGCTATGGGGGAAGCTCGGTGGTGACCGTGCTCGCCGGCTTCGGTATTCTGATGTCGCTTCACGCCCACCGGAAGCTCATGGGCTCTTAAAGTGTCTCGCTCCATCCCAACACTCGCAATGCTCGTACTCGCCACCCTGGCCACCGGTCTGGCCGGCGGCGCCGCGCGCGCGGCGCAGTCCGAGCCCGGCCAGCGGTTTCCGCGCGCGCAACTCGCGCGGTTCGCCGCGCAAGTCGCGCACCGTGACGGACTCAACCGCCGGGCCGTCCTCAAGGTGCTGCTGCACGCGCGCGTGCAACCCAAGATCATCGACGACATGAACCGCCCGGCGGAGCGGGTGCTGCAATGGTGGCAGTATCGGCAGATTTTCCTCACCGACAAGCGCATCTCGGCGGGGGTCGAGTTCTGGCAGCAGCATCGCGATTCGCTCGAGCGGGTGAGCGCGGAGCAAGGCGTGCCGCCGCAGTACATCGTCGCCATCCTCGGCGCGGAGACGTACTACGGCCGCATCACGGGCTCCTATCGCGTGCTCGATGCGCTGTCGACACTGGCCTTTGACTACCCGCCGCGTGCGCGCTACTTCCGCAGCGAGCTCGAGCAGTTCCTGGTGCTGACGCGGCGCGAGAAAATCGATCCGCTGACGGCGACGGGCTCCTACGCCGGCGCCATGGGACCGCTGCAGTTCATGCCGTCGGCTTATCTGAGATACGGTGTCGACGGCGACGATGACGGCCAACAGGATCTGTTCGACGACTGGGATGACATCTTCGCCAGCGTCGCCAACTATCTGCACGAGTGCGGCTGGCAGGCGGGCGGCCCGGTCGTGGCCGACGTCAGGATCGATCCCGGCGCCACCTTTCAGATCGATCCGAGCAATCTCGCCCTCGATGAGACCATCGACGGCCTGAATGCCCAGGGCCTGCGGGTGGAAACGGATGTGCCGGGCGGTACGCGGGTGGTGCTGCTGCTCGCCGAGCAGCAGGACGGCCCGACCTACCGTGTCGGCTTCGACAACTTCCGCGCACTCACCCGCTATAACCACAGCGCCCTCTACGCGATGGCGGTCGATGAGCTGGCACGCGCCATTGCGCTGCGGCTCACGCCTGCCAACCCTGGCGTGACGCCCGCGGCGGCGCCCAGCGCGAAATCGACCAGCAATGCGGATCGCACCAACCGACCCGCTCAGTGAGCGCCGCGCGTGAATGCCGCGGTCGGAGCCTCACCGGCGCACCGGAATCTCCTCTGGACGATCGCCCTGGCGGCGCTGCTTGCGGGCTGCGCCACCACCCCCCAGCCGACTCCCCAAGTCAGCCTGCCACCGCTGCCGCCGAACATCGGCGCCATTCCCAATCCCGTGCCACGCTTCGAGCCGCGCGCGCCGCACGGCAACCCGCCCTTTTATGATGTAGATGGCAGACGCTATTACGTGCTTGCGACAGCGGAAGGTTATGACGCCACCGGCGTGGCCTCGTGGTATGGGCCAACCTTCGACGGGCTGCGGACCGCCGATGGCGACCGCTATGACATGTATGCCATGACCGCAGCGCACAAGACCCTACCGTTGCCCTGCTACGTGCGCGTCACGAACCTGGGCAACGGCCGCAACATCATCGTGAAAATCAACGACCGCGGCCCCTTCGTGGCCAACCGGCTGATCGACCTGTCGTACGTGGCCGCCGCCAAACTCGACATGCTCGGAACCGGCACCGCGCTCGTCGAGGTACAAGCCATCACGGCTGAGAGTGCCCCCGTGCTCAACCGGGCGGCGGAGAGCCCGCCCCCGACGCTGTACGTGCAGGTCGGCGCGTACGCCATGCGCAGCAACGCCGAGCGCGTGGTCACAAGGCTGCAAGCGGCGGGGCTGGCTGGCGCGTTCGTCTTCGGGCCACCTGCGACGCGCAGCCCCCTGTACCGCGTGCGCATCGGCCCGGTGAGCGGCGTGCCGGCATTCGATCAGCTCCTGGCCCGCCTCACCACCTTGGGCTACCCCGGCGCGCGCCTGGTCGCCCCATAACGCCGTACAATCCAGCCCCACGCTTGCCGCAACTCACGAGGATTTCGAAGGATGCGCCGCTCTCCTCCCGTCATCGCCCTGCTCGCGCTCGCCACCCTCGCTCTGACCACCGTCGCCGGTGCGGCCGCGCCCACTCCCCCGGCCCCAGATCTCGATGCGGGCTCATACATCCTGATCGACAGCCAAAGCGGCAATGTGATTGCCCAAAAGAATGCCGACGAGCGGATGCAGCCGGCGAGCCTCACCAAGCTCCTGACCTCATACGTGGTCTTCGCGGCGCTGAAGGACGGCCGGCTGAAGCTCGATGACCAGGTCACGATCAGCGAGGCCGCGTGGCACACCGGCGGCTCGCGGACCTTCGTCAAGGTCGGCAGCCAGGTGCCCGTCATCGACCTGATCAAGGGGATGATCGTGCAATCGGGGAACGATGCCACCGTGGCGCTGGCGGAGCGCGTGGGCGGCACGGCAGCGGGTTTCGCGCAGCTCATGAACCAGTACGCGCAGCGGCTCGGCATGAAGTCATCGCACTTCGTCGATGTCGATGGCCTGCCGGATCCCCAGCACTACACGACCGCCCGCGACCTGGCGACGGTCGCCAACGCGCTGGTTCGCGATTTTCCCGAGTATTACTACATCTTCGGCCTGAAATACTTCACCTGGAACAAGATCAAGCAACCGAACCGTAACGGGCTGCTGTGGACGGACCCGTCGGTCGATGGGCTGAAGACCGGCCATACCGACGAAGCGGGGTACTGCCTCATCGCCTCCGCCAAGCGGAACGGCACGCGCCTCGTCTCAGTCGTCCTCAAGGCGCCCAAATGGGCCTCGCGCGAAGCCGACACCGAGGCGCTCCTCAACTACGGTTTCAATTTCTTCCAGACGGAGAAGTTCGCCAGCGCGCGCACGGCTATTCTCAAGCCGCGCGTGTATGAGTCCGCCGACGGCTATGCCGCGATCGGCGCCGAGAGCGACCTCTATGTGACGCTGCCGCGCGGCCGCGCCGCAAACATCACGACCAACGCCGGGTTGACCAACTCGCGGCTGATCGCGCCACTCGCTGCGGGCACGGTCGTCGGCGAGCTGACCGTGACCGACGGCAGCGGCCAGGTGGTCGGACGCGAGCCGCTCGTCACACTGGAAGCGGTTCCCGCAGGCGGCCTCGTCACGCGTACGATGGATGGCATTCGCCTCTGGTTCCATCATTGAGCCGCCGCACGGTATGGCTGATCCTTTGCCGACGTGTTATCTGAATGGCGAGTATCTCCCGCTCGCCGATGCCCGCATCTCGCCGCTCGACCGGGGATTCCTCTACGGCGACGGCGTGTATGAGGTGCTACCGGTCTATGGCGGCCGACCGTTTCGGCTGGAGGCACACTGCTCGCGCCTGAGCCGGAGTCTGGCCGCGGTCCACATGGACGACCCGCTCAGTCGCGCGGAATGGTGCGACATCTTCGCCACGCTCATCGCCCGAAATGGCGGCGGCGATCAGTACGTCTACTGGCAGGTGACGCGCGGCGCGGAGCGCGGGCGCAATCATGCGCCGCTCCCCGACATCCCGCGGACGGTGTTCGCCTTCTGTACGCCGCTGCCGGTCGCTGCGCCGACGGTGTTTGAAAAAGGTGTTGCCTGCGTCACCGCGCAGGACACCCGCTGGGCGCACTGCGACATCAAATCGATAGCGCTGCTCGCCAATGTGCTGCTGCGGCAGCTGGCGGTGGACGCCAATGCCGCGGAGACGATCCTCCTGCGCAATGGCGAGCTGATGGAGGCCTCGGCCTCCGCGGTGCACGTGGTCATCGGCGGCGAGCTGCGCGCGCCACCCAACTCGCGAAAGATCCTTCCCGGAACGACGCGCGGGGTGGTGGAAGAGCTTGCCGCGCGCTTGGGGATCCCGCACCGCAGCGTCAACATCAGTGAAGCCGAGCTGCGGCACGCGGACGAGATCTGGATCTCAGCGGCGACCCGCGAGGTACAGCCCGTGACGACGCTCGACGGCGAAGCGGTGGGCGCGGGGCGCCCCGGTCCGCTGTGGCGGCGGGTGTATGATGAATTTCAGCGTTGGAAGCAGGAGCTGCGGCAGCAGCCATGGCGATAACCGACCCACCGCCGCTGCTCGAGTTTCCCACCGACTATCCGATCAAGGTCATCGGCCGGCCTTCGGATGAGTTTCGGGCGCGCGTGCATGCGATCGTGCTGCGCCATGCACCGCTCATCGAGCCGGAGAGGGTCACGGAGCGGCTGAGCGAGAACGGCAATTTCCTCTCGATCTCCTACCGGATCTGGGCCGAATCGCGCGAGCAGGTCGAGGCCCTGGCCACCGACCTGAAATCCTGCGAGGGCGTACTCACACTTATTTGAGCGCTGGATCCGGGCATCCTGCCCGGCCCAGCGCGTCTCGGGCAACGCCGAAGCGGCTAAGCGCGGTTTTTTGCCCGAGACTCCGCCACCTGCGGCGGCCGGGTACGTCCTTGTACCTGACATAACGAGTTTTGTGACCGGTTTGTCACCGGCAGATAACCGGCAGGCGACTGACGGCACCTGACAGCGTCGGTACGATCGACCGCGTGTCGATCACCCTCGATCAACTGACCAAGCGCTACCAGGGCGCTCCGGTCGTCAACGATGTCTCGCTCGAAATCGGAGACGGGGAGTTTTTCGTGCTTCTCGGACCCAGCGGCAGCGGCAAGAGCACGCTGCTGCGCGCGATAGCGGGGCTCTCGGGGCTGGACCACGGACGCATCGCGCTCCATGGGCGCGATGTCACTCATGTCGCGGCGAGACGGCGTGGCGTCGGCCTGGTGTTCCAGAACTACGCCCTGTTCCGGCACATGACTGTGGCGGAGAACATCGAGTTCGCGCTGCGAGTGCGGCGGATGCGAACGGCGGAGCGGCGGCGGCGGCGGCAGGAGCTGCTGCGCCTGGTCGCGCTCGAGGGGTTGGACGAGCGGCTGCCCGGACAGCTCTCCGGTGGACAGCAACAGCGAGTCGCGGTGGCACGCGCGCTGGCGCACAAACCGGAAGTGCTGCTGCTCGATGAGCCGTTCGGCGCGCTCGACGCCAAGATCCGCGAGGGACTGCGGCGCACGATCCGCGAGGTGCAGCGGGAGCTCGGCATTACGACCATTCTGGTCACGCACGATCAGGAAGAAGCGTTCGCCATGGCCGATCGGATTGGGGTGATGAACTTCGGCCGGCTGCTCGAGAGCGGCAGCCCACAAGACCTCTATACCCGGCCCGCGACACGGTTCGTGGCGACATTCCTCGGCGCGGCCAATCTCCTTCTGGCGCGACAGGGCAACGACGGGACACGCTGGGGAGCATGGCCCGCGGTACCCCATGGCCCTGGGCTCGGCATACCGCGTGAGCGCGAGGTCGTGGCGGTAGTGCGGCCGGAGGAGATCGAGGTCGCACGCTCGCGGGAGGGGCTTTCTAGCGCGAATTACCTGGGTCACGGCGTCGTCGAGGAGGTGCTCTTCACAGGCGCGCTTGAACGCGCGCGCATTCGCCTCGATGAGGCGCCCGACGCTCCGATCCTTGCGCATGCCAACGGGGATGGTGGCGTACTCCTCGAAGCTACGCGCGCGCAGTTCGAGCAACGCGCATTCGCGATCAGTCCGGGGCAGAGCGTCACCCTGGGCGTTCGGCGGGCGCACATTCTGCCGACACCGCTTTCGAGCTTCACGGTCTGTGCTCCCAACAGCTCGGCCGCCGAGAGGCTGGCGGGCAACCCGCTGCTGCTGGACCTCTCCTCGCGCATGAAAACACGCATCCGCAGACACCTCGAGCCTACGTTGGGAACCCCAACTCCGGTCCGCGACACCATCGCGTCGCTGCCGGGCACGACCGTCATCGCAGCACACAGCGATGTGACATCGGATGCGAGGTGGCTGTTGGAGCACGGAGTGGAGGAGATTCTCATCCTGCCGGAGCATGCGCCCTCGCCTCAGCGGGTGCTCATTCACTGGACAGACGACACCGCGCGCAGCGCGACCTTGGCGATGTCCGCCAGCGTCCTGCGGCATCTTCCGGCGGAGGCAATCTACGTCGACGTGCTCGCCGAGCAAACTCCGGCGGCCGTACGGTCATCCGGTGTTCGAGCGTTGCTCGATGCCCGATCGGAAGCGCGCGCCGCACACGGGCTCGAGATCCGGACGGAGATGCTGTTCGGGGTGGCGGCACAGGCGCTGCAACAGCGGTTGGACGAGGCGCCCGGGCACATGCTCATTGTCGGCATCGCCAGCCCGAGTCAACTCTCCAGCGAGCTCGCGGCGCTGCTCGCCGCCCCGCGCTGGCCGCTGCTGCTGGTGCATCGCGAGCGGGAGGCGCCGGCGCACAGCCGCTCCGCGGCGTGAGTCGACCCATGAGAGACGGGCAACCCACCGTCTTGCCTGGCTTCGGGCTAACGCTGGGATTCACGACGTTCTTTCTTAGTGCCGTGGTGCTGCTGCCGCTTGCCGCGCTGGTGGTGCTTGCCGCTTCGACGCCACTGCACCAACTTCTCCAAGCCATCGCGAGTCCGCGGGCGCTCGCGTCCTACCGACTTTCGTTCGGGGGCGCGCTGCTCGCAGCCTGTATCAATCTGGTTTTCGGCTTCATCATTGCCTGGACTCTCGCCCGTTATGAGTTCCCGGGGCGCAGGCTCATGGACGCCATGATCGACATGCCGTTCGCGCTACCGACCGCGGTCTCCGGAATCGCGCTCACGGCGGTCTTTTCGGCCAACGGCTGGCTCGGACGCTATCTGGATGCAATCGGCATTCACGTCGCCTACACCCGTCTCGGTGTCATTCTGGCGATGACGCTCATCGGAATGCCATTTGCCGTCCGCACGGTGCAGCCTGCGTTGCTCGAGGTTCAGCGGGATCTGGAGGACGCGGCTGAGACGCTCGGAGCCGGGCGGTGGTACGTATTCCGCAGAGTGGTCCTCCCCGCGGTGCTTCCCGCGGTACTCACCGGATTCACCCTCGCCTTCGCGCGCGCGCTCGGCGAGTACGGCTCGGTCATCTTCATCTCCGGCAACCTGCCGATGAAAACCGAGATCACGCCGCTCCTCATTGTCGTCCACCTGGAGGAGTTTGATTACCGCGGCGCGGCGGCACTCGGCTTCGTCATGCTGGCGGCCTCGTTCATCATCCTCCTCGCGATCAACCTTCTGCAGGCCTGGGGAAGGGGTCGAATGGTCCGGAGGGGGGCGTAATGGCGGCCCGTGCTCACTCCGGGGCCCTCGAAGAGCTGGATACACGTCCCGGACGTGACACCCTCGTCGGCGCTCTCGTGCGTCGGGGCCTGATCGCTGTCTCCGTGGCGTTCCTGGCGGCACTCCTCCTTGCGCCGCTCGCGGTGGTCTTCGTGACCGCGTTCCAGAACGGACTGCAGACGTATTCGCACAGCTTCGCCGACCCGGACACCCAGGCGGCGATCCGCCTGACACTGGTCACGGCGGCGGTCGTGGTGCCGGTCAATACGCTGTTCGGGCTCGCCGCCGCATGGGCAATCGCCAAATTCGAGTTCCGCGGCAAGAGCCTGCTCATCACCCTGATCGATCTGCCGATCGCGATCTCGCCGGTCATCTCCGGGATGCTGTTCGTACTGCTCTTCGGCATGCGGGGCTGGTTCGGCGCCTGGCTGGCGGCGAACGGCATCAGCCTCGTCTTCGCCATCCCGGGTATCATGATCGCGACACTCTTCGTGACGTTCCCCTATGTGGCGCGCGAACTGATCCCGCTCATGCAACAGCTTGGCAACGACGAGGAGGAGGCGGCCATCACCCTGGGCGCCGGGGGCTGGATGACCTTCTTCCGCGTGACCCTGCCCAAGATCCGCTGGGGACTGCTTTATGGAGTCATTCTCTGCAACGCGCGCGCCATGGGAGAATTCGGCGCAGTATCGGTGGTCTCAGGCCACATCCGGGGATTGACCAATACCATGCCGCTCGCCATCGAGGCGCTCTACAACGACTATGACTTCACGGGCGCCTTCGCGGTCGCCTCGCTCCTCACGCTACTCGCAGTGCTGACCCTGGTGCTGAAGTCGCTGGTGGAGCGCACCGGATATCGCCGGCGCTGACCCCATGCTCAATTTTCAGTGGCGCCGACGATTGCTCGCGCTGTGGCCCGATCCAGCCAACACCAGCCTCGCGTGGTGGATGGCGGCCGTGCAGCTGCTGTTGGTGCTGCTGGTCGGCATTGGATTGTCGGCAACCGCCATCGGCATGCTGCGCGTGCTCGCCGACAACCAAGGCAAAGCGCGGGTGCTCCTCGCCGGCGCCACGGCCCACGAGGACGTGCGCCGGATGACGGAAGACGCGCTGAATTCGGCGCGCGTCCTGGCGCAGCGTCCGACGCTGCAACGGCTGCTCGATGAGCACCAGGACGATGCACTGGCACCCTTCCTGCGGCGATTCTGCGATACCTCACAGCTGGATGCCTGCGCCGTCTTCTCCGGCGCGACCCTGCTCACGGCCACCGGCCCGACACTCGACTGGCAGGGCATCAAGTCGGAGAGCGCCGAGCAGGGCCCGACCTTCCTCGCGCTACCGACCAATCTGCGGCTCGCCGCGCTCGGGGCATTCGTATCCATGCCGGGGCCGGGGGACGTGCGGATCTACGTGCTGCGGCTCCTGGATGCACGACTGGCCCATGAGCTGACGGACCGGGTTGGGACCGAGATCCGCTTCCTCGATTACCGCTCCTACAACACCGATCCGGTGACTGCCTACACGCCATTGTATTCGGCGGCGCTCGCCGACGGGCACTCGGCGGTGCGGCGGATCGAATCGCTCGGAGTCTACGCAGCGAGCGTGCCCCTCTTTGCCTCGAGCGGTGAGGCTATCGGCTTCATCAATGCGGGCCTGCCGATCACTCTCGTGGAAAGCTCGACCACCCGGCTCATCCGCAATCTCGTTCTGACCACCTTGATTCTCGCCGCCGTCGCGGTCCTTGCCGGCACCATCCTGAGCCGCCGTGTCATCGGGCCCGTGAAGGCACTCACGAACGCGGCGGTACGCATCGGGCACGGCGATTTCTCCGTATCGATTCCGCCAGGCGGCGCCGCCGAGGTGGGGGCGCTCGCGCACACCATGGAGGACATGCGACGCAATCTGCTGGAGCTCACGGGAACACTGCGGCGGAGTGAGGCTGAGGCACAGGCGGTGCTCGGGGGCATCGTCGAAGGCGTCTACGCAGTCGATCAACAGCGCAAGGTGCGCTATCTCAACGCCCAAGCCGCCCGTCTCCTGCGCATCGACCCGCAGCAGGCCGTGGGCCGTTTCTGCGGCGATGTGCTCCAGCCGCTGCACCAGGAAGGCAGACGGCCTTGCGATTACCGCTGCCCCATCCTCATGGCGCGCTCCGAGGGCAGCGCGCAGTGCGTCGAGCGGCTGCAACGCGGCGCCGAGACGCGCACGGCAGTCATCACCAGCGCCGGACCGGTCGACGGACTTCAGGTGCAGGTGATCCGTGACGAGACGGAGCTCGAGGCGGTGCGCCGCGCGCGCGACTCGGTACTGGCCAACATCTCGCATGAGTTTCGCACTCCGCTCGCCGCGCAGCTCGCGTCGATCGAGCTGCTGCTCGATAACCTCGACACCATGGAGCCCGCTCAGCGCCGGGACCTTACCGAGTCGCTGCAGCGTGGCACGCTGCGCCTCACCCGGCTGATCGACAATCTGCTCGAAAGCGTGCGCATCGAGTCCGGGCAGCTGGCGATCCGCCGTCAGAGCGTCGACCTCGCGGAAGTCATCGAGGACGCACGCACGCTCATCGGCTCGCTGCTCGCGCTCAGGCGGCAGCGGCTGGAGGTCTCGCTGCCGGAGGAGCTGCCGCTCATAGAGGGTGACAAGCATCGCCTGACGCAGGTGCTCGTGAACCTTCTTGCCAACGCCAACAAGTTCGCGCCGGAAGACAGTACGGTGCGCATCGGCTGCGCGGCCGACGAGACGCGGCTCGCGATGTGGGTGGAGGATGAGGGCCCCGGGCCTTCCTCGCCCGGTGGCGAAGGGCTGTTCGCGCCTTTCAGTCGCGGCGCGGACCAGGAGCCGGAACCCGGCGGTCTCGGACTCGGCCTGTGGATCGTGCGCTCCATCGTCGAGCGGCACGGCGGCACGGTAACCCTGGAGCGCACTGAATCGGGCCGAACCCGGTTCACGATGACCATACCCGTGGAGGTGACAGCGTGAAGATTCTGGTGGCGGATGACGACCGCGATCTGCGTGACCTGGTCGGCTTCACGCTGACACAGGCCGGATACCTGATCATCAAGGCCGCGGACGGGACGGCTGCCATCCGGGCTGTCGCCGATGAAGCGCCCGACCTCGTGATTCTCGACATCAACATGCCGGGCGCGACCGGGTTTCAGGTCTGCGAATCGGTGCGGCGCAACTCGCGCGTACCCATCATGATGCTGACCGTGCGGGGCGAGGAGGAAGACCTGGTGCGGGCCCTGGAGCTCGGCGCGGACGACTACCTGACGAAACCCTTCAGTCCCCGTACCCTGCTCGCGCGCGCCCGGGCGTTGCTGCGCCGGGCGGGCACGGAAAGCGCGTCGGTCCTATCGACCGGGAAACTGACTCTCGATACTGACGAGCACACCGTGCGCATCGAGGAGGCCGAGCCCATCCGCCTCACCAAGCTCGAGTTGCGGTTGCTGCAGATGCTGCTCGCGAACGCCGGCCGGACCGTCAGCTCCGATCGCCTACTGGTCCATGTCTGGGGTCATCGCGGCTCCGGCGACCGGCAGCTCTTGAAGCAGCTCGTCCATCGCCTGCGGCAGAAGATAGAGATCGATCCGGCGGCACCGCAGCGGCTGCAGACGGCCTCCGGAGCCGGGTATAAGCTGATGGCAGACTAGCCTTAGGCGGGCGCATCAGAACCAGAGCTGTGCCCGTGCCCCGATGGTGTTCGGCTTGTCCGTTCCGGCCTTGCCGAGTTCGGCTTCGCCGTGCTCGTAGTCGAGCACGAAGCGCACGTGGTCGTTGGGGTAGTAGTTGAGCCCTACCGTGACGAGCGTAACCTTGTCGGCCGTCGCGTCCGCGCCTTTGACCCCCGCCAGAGCGACCCCCTGATACACGTTGTCGTAGCCCTCGTTGCGGGCCTCGTCGTACCGCACAGCGACTTCCCATGCGCCGTAGCTGTGTATCGGTGCGATGCCTAGATAGGTCGCATCCTGAGTATTGTAAGCACGTGTCTCGCCCGTCAACGTATATGCGACCGTGGCCGTGTAGGCGGTTATCGTATTGTCCGGCTCGCCGAACTCGCTGAACGCGACATTGTCGTATTCCGCCTGTACGAATGCCGGTCCGTAAGCCCCGGCGAGCTCCCCGGCGATCGCCCTGGAGCGTGGCCGGGAACCCGTCGTCGTGGAGACGGGATAGCTCGCGAGTGTCAGCTTCTCGTCGCTGTCGTAGTAATTGCCATAGGCGTAGGCCGCGGTGAGCGCATTGGTGCCCGCCGTGCTGCTCCCCGTCGCGGCAGAGGAGTCAATGATCGAGGCCCCGATGTGCGCCCAGAGATCCTTAGCGACTATCGGCGCGTAGGCGATGCGGGCATTGAGGGCTGAGCCCTGGGTAATGGTATCGGTGCTGCCCGTCTGCTTGTGCAGCGACGAGGCCGAAGCGCCAAGCCACAAATTATCGCCGTCGCTGAAGGCCCGGTCATGCCACTCGTAATAGGCTCCATTGGTATAGGTTGCCGCCGCATTGACGCCGCTCGCTGAAGCGATGTTGCGCTCGAGGAACGGCGTATCGGGATTGCGCGCGACCTCATCCAGGCTGGCCCACGGCTTGTCCTGGCCGAGAAAGAGCGAGCCGTGGGGTAAGAGAGCGTGCTCGAGCCACGCTCTCTGCAGCGCGCCACTCACCGTGTCGTAATCGATGTGATAGTTGAAGCTGTACACCTTGCCAGCCAGGGTGATCCAGGCACGCCGGAATCTGAAAGCGTCATTGGCGCTTCCATTGGCGACGCCGCTGCCGATCTTGCTGCTGCTGTCGTTCTCATCGCCGTAGGCGTCGAACTGCACCAGGGTGCCGACGGCGGCCGAGAAATCGCCGTTCGACGATACGACCTTGATGCCGCCGGTGGTCGTCACCACATCGGCGTGCGCCAGGCCGATGCCGGCGCCCGCGAGCGCGGCGACGACGCCGCTCTTGACGAGGATATTCATGCGCGATCTGCCCTCTCTGTAGCCATGCCGTTCGAATGCATCTGTTTGAATTACGGCAGTGTATTCGGTCGCTGGTTAATTTCTGGTGTTATGTCGGTAGCGATTGAGACCGGTTTGTCACCGCGGCAGAACCCGACCGGCAACCGATCCGCGCCCGAGCGGCCCCGACACCCATCCGTCGCCGGAATAGGACAGACTTTGCCGCCGCCCTTCCCGCACGATGCTCCGCGCCCACCGCCGTGGCGGGGCCAAGCGGGACCGGGGCTTTTCTGACGGCACTTGCCTCGACCGACCCTCGATTCGGGATCCTGGTGTGCTATCGGCGGCCGGATGGCGGTCGCCCAGCGCAAGCGGGTCTCGGACCGTCTGGGCCGCTGCCTGACGGCCATTGATGTGTGGGCGCCACGCCCGTTATGACATCAAGGCGCCATCAAGGCCACCAGGTCCGCTGACGGTCCGCGGCCTCGGCTGCAGCGAATCGGGCTGATTTTCAGGTGTTCTGGCGCCTGGCCGCCGGGGCCCGGCCGCCGCTGTAACAGGACCGTCATCTTTCTGAAATACGGGTGTCGCACAAAGGTCGCACAGTACGCCCCGGCTGCACGGTCGACGGCGGAATGGCGCCATAGGGACTCTGGAACAGATGCCCGCCGACCGCGCGTAAGGCCAAGAATCCAACCAATAATCAGGAGCCTGATGATGACGCGCCCGAGCATCGATCTCTATCGTTCGCACCAAGTTCCCCGCTCTCATTGCTACGCGATCGCCGTAGCCGTCGCGGTCTCTCTCGGAGCGGTCTCGGTGCCGGCTCTTGCGCAGACCGCAACCGCCCCGGCCCCTGCCATCGAGACCGGGCCGCTGACGCTCACCTTCGGCGGCTTCACTGAGCTTGCGACCATCTATCGCAATCGTAATGAATCGGCGGACGTCGGCTCGGACTTCAATACCGGCATTCCGTTCTATGACAACTCGAACAGCCAGATATCGGAGTTCCGCGAGAGCGCTCGCCAGAGCCGCTTCTCGCTGCTCGCCCAGGGCGAGGAATTCGACGGGATGAAGGCGGAAGCCTACATGGAGACCGACTTCCTGAGCTCCGGAACGACCTCCAATTCGCGTGAGAGCAATAGCTACACCCTGCGCATGCGGAACTTCTACGGGCGGTTCCAGACGGATTACGGGCTGGACGTGGTCGCGGGCCAGAGCTGGAGCCTCGCGACCCTCTACAAGGATGGTCTGAACGTCCGGGATGAAGACGCCCCGATCGGTATCGACGCCCAGTACATCGCGGGATTCAACTGGACCCGCACCCCGCAGCTGCGCGTCGTCGAGCACTTCAGCAAGGCGTTCTCGCTCGGCCTGTCGCTCGAGAGCCCGCAGGCGGTGACCTCGAACGGCATCAATGCCACCGGTCTGCCGACGGGCACCACCTTCCCGTCCTCGAGCGTCAATTACCAGAACGCGGGCGACTCGGCGGGACTGGAAAACAGCACCACCAATTACACGGATGACGTCGCGCCCGACGTGATCGTCAAAGCGGCGTTCGACCCCGGCTTCGGGCACTACGAGGTCTACGGCCTGGGTCGCGAATTCCGCTCCAGCATCGACCGGGCGAGCAGTAGCACCTCTGGCGGTGGCGTGGGCGGCGGCATGATCCTGCCCCTGGTGCCGAAGATGCTCTCCTTCCAGGTCAGCGCACTCGCCGGCAAGGGCATAGGCCGATACGGCTCGGCGCAGTTGCCAGACGTCACGATGAAGCCCACGGGCGCCCTCGCCCCGATCAAGGAGTACGAGGCCCTCGTCGGACTGATCTTCACCCCGACCGATCGGCTCAGCATCTACGCCTACGGCGGTCGGGAGAAGGAGAGCTCGACTTATTACAACGTCGGTGCCGCCACTTATGGATACGGCGCGCCGGAGTTCAATAACTCGGGATGCGACGCCCTCACCGGAACCTGTGTCGGCAACACGAAGTCGATCGACGAGGTGAGCGGCGGGTTCTGGTGGAAGTACTACCAGGGCAAACTCGGCAACCTGCAGTTCGGCATGCAGGGCGAGTATCTGCAGCGCGACGCCTTCAATGGCGTCGGCGGCGCGCCGGAAGCGAACATGTTCGTCGGCATGGCTTCCTTCCGCTACTACCCTTACCAGAAGTAACCCCCCCGGAGCACCCTGCCGTTCGGAGAGGCCCGCGGCTCTCCGGCGGCCGGGCGCCTCCGCCTCGCCCCTTCTCGGACTCCCTCCCCGGGAGTCCTTCGCCGTAACCGCTACCAGACCCCTGCTCGACTGACTTGCTACCGTCGGCGCCGGGAAACTACGCGCTCACTCGGCCGGCGAGAGCCTCCATGAACCTGAGATGGTTGGAAGACTTCCTCGCGCTATGCGAGACACGTAGCTTTACCGAGGCTGCGCGCAGGCGCTTCCTGACCCAATCGGCGCTCAGCAAGCACGTACGGGCGCTGGAGATCTGGCTGGCGGCGGGAGCGCTGCTGGACCGATCCACGAATCCGGTGGGACTCACCCCTGCCGGGCTGTCATTCAAGGAAACGGCATCGCAAATCGTCACGCTGCTGAATTCCGCGCGCCGAACCGTCTCGAACAGCAGGACCGACCGCAAGAACATCTACGTCTCGTCTACGCATTCGCTGTCGGCGACATTCGTTCCGGTTCTGTCGAAGCTCCTATGCGACAAGCTTTGCGACGAAACCGTGTGTTTGCACGTGGCCGCCAATAACTTCGGCGAGGCACTGTCACGCTACGAGCGCGCCGAATGCGATTATCTCTTGTGCTACGACAGTCCGGCTCGCAGTGTCGTGCTCGCTCATGATGAGCACTCCAAACTTACACTCGGCACCGATTATCTGGTCCCGGTCAGCATCCCGGGGCAGCGAGGCGGCAGGCCCTATTATGCGCTCGCGCACGCTGCCGCACGCCCGTTGCCCTATTTAGGGTACACGGCGGAATCGCATCTCGGAAAGTTACTCCAGAGCAATGCTGCGTTCCTGCCTATTGCCGATAGGTTGGTGGCGCACGCAAGAAGCGCCCATGCGGAAACATTGCGGGCCGGCGCCCTCAGCGGCCTCGGCGTCGCTTGGCTGCCGTACAGCCTGATAAGAAGCAACCTGGAAGACGGCGAGCTCACATTGGCCAGCGAGGATGACGCTCATTACGTCCCGTTGGCCATAGACGTGTACCGCAAAAGAGATGCCTCTCGTGATGAAGTCATGAAGTGCTGGGAAATCTGGCGCACCCACGTTCCTGACCTCAACCATCTGACGCCCGCGCTCCTCGGGAATCGCCGCGCCGGGAGCCCCTGCTGATCAGGCCTTGCGGGCCAGCGCGTGCTCGCGCTGCTCCCGGAGGCCTGATGCCCGCCAATCCGCCGGCAACGCCTGACGCCGCCGAATCTGCGCCACGTCGAGCAGCATGCGTCCAGCCCAACGGTAGACGTTGTTTTCCATGACCGTGCGGCGCATCAGGCGCATGCGCTCCCTGCGCTCTTCCCGCGGCATCGCGATCGCCGCCTCGATGGCCGCCGCCGTCTCGGAGATGCAGAACGGGTTGACCAACAGCGCCTCGACCAGCTCGCGTGCGGCGCCGGTGAAGGCGCTCAGGATGAGCACACCGTTGTCGTCGTCACGCGCAGCGACAAACTCCTTGGAGACGAGATTCATGCCGTCGTGCAGACTGTTGACCACACAGAAGTCCGCGGCCCGGAAGAGCTCGAAGACCTCGCGAGCGGACTGCTGCCGGTCGACGAGTACGATCGGCTTCCAGGAAGAGCTGGCGAATCTGGCGTTGATCCGCTCCGTCTCAGCCAACGTTTGACGCTGGAGGGCCTGATAGGTCGGCAGCCGGGTTCGCGTTGGGGCTACGACCTGCAGCAGCGCGATGCGGCCCTGGAGGTCCGGCCGGCGGGCCAGAAGCGCCTCGAAGGCGAGAAAGCGCTCCGCGATCCCTTTCGTGAAGTCCCAGCGCTCGACGCCAACGCCCAAGTGAACGCCTGGACCGATTCCGTGATGCCTGCGGATCCGATCGCGCGAGACGGCGATCGAAGGCAGTCCCTCGAGTTGCGGCGGCGGCCACTCTATCGAAATAGGACAGGCCATCACGTGGCAGACATGCCCTTCCACCGTGACCGTCATCCGCTCGTAATCGACCCGGCACTCCAACAGCTGCTCCGCCGTGGCGAGAAAATGCAGGCAGTACTGGCGCGTATGGAAGCCGACGATGTCGGCGTCCAGCAGGTGTCTCAGGATCTCGTCTTTCCAGGGGCACACACCGAATGTTTCGGCACTGGGCCACGGGATGTGCCAGAAGAGCGCCACAGTCGCGGCCGGCATGCGCTGGCGGATGAGACGGGGCAAGAGCGCCAGATGATAGTCCTGGATCAGGACGACCGGATCGGGTCGACGCGCTTCACGCGTCACGGCGGCCGCGAACCGCTGATTCACCGACCGGTATGCGTCCCAATCCGACTCGCGGAAGGCGGGTCGGACATACGCGAGGTGACACAGCGGCCATAGTCCCTCATTGGAGAAACCGCCGTAGTAGCCCTGCTCTTCCTCGGGTCGCAACCAGACTCGCCGCAGGGTGTAGGCGGGACCCTCGGGGGGTACCCGGATGCGATCGTGCAGGTCGACCACCTCGCGGTCGGCCGCGCCGCTGCCGTGCGCCACCCAAAGGCCACCGCACGCGCGTACGATCGGCTCGAGTGCCGTCACCATGCCGCTTGCGGGGACCTCCACGTGCCGCCTGCCGTCCGCGTCGCGATTGTGAACGTAAGGCTCGCGATTCGACACGATGATCACTTGCGGGGACCCGAGCTCTTCCTTGACCAGCCGCTGCAACGTCGCTGAGGTCCAGCTCGTGCGGTAGTCGTGCTCGGGCCTCTGCCGGCTCTGAAACGGTCGCGACAGCGTCTGTGTGATAGAGCGGAACATCGCGCCTCCTGCTTCGACCTGATGGAGTTGCGAGCCATGCTGGGAGCCCGGCGGTTGCAAAGTCAATCACACCCGGGTAACGGACCGGTCACGCTGCCCGCGGCAGCCGCGTTGACACCTATTCGTCACTCCGGCTCGGCGGATCTTGCAAGCGGGCCACCGGCTCGTGATGAGCCGCGCTGCGCAGCTCTCCCAGAATCCCGCGCAGATTCAACGGGCATCGTTCCGGTTGCTCACTGCCCGCGCGCGTAGATCTGATCAAACACCCCGCCGTCCGCGAAAAACTTCTGCTGCGCGCCCGCCCAGCCGCCGAAGTCACCGATGGTCGCGAGAGTCATCTTCGGGTACTGCTTGGCGAACTCGGCGGCGACCTCGGGATCGCGCGGGCGGTAGAAGTTGCGGGCAATGATCTCCTGCCCTTCCTTGCTGTACAGGTACTGCAGATACGCGGTGGCGAGCGGCCGCTGGCCATGCTGCAAGGCGTACTGGTCCACGACGGCTACGGGTGGCTCCGCGAGGACGCTGACGGACGGGTAGACGATGGTGAGCCCGTCATCGGGCTTCTCGTGGATGGCGAGCATCGCCTCGTTTTCCCAGCCGATGAGCACGTCGCCCAGTCCGTGCTCCACGAAAGTCGTTGTGGAACCGCGAGCGCTCGTGTCCAGCACGGGAACGTGTTGGAATAACTCGCGAAGGTAGGCCCTGGCGCTGGCATCATCGCCCCCAGGCTGTTTCAGTGCCCATGCCCACGCGGCGAGGAAGTTCCAGCGAGCGCCGCCGGAGGTCTTCGGGTTGGGCGTGACCACCGAGACGCCCGGTTTGATCAGATCGCTCCAGTCGCGGATATTCTTCGGATTGCCCTTGCGTACGAGGAAGACGATCGTCGAGGTATAGGGAGAGCTATCGTCCGGCAATCGGGTCTGCCAGTTGAGCGGTAACAGCTTGCTCTGCTGCGCGATGACGTCGATGTCCGCTGCCAGAGCCAGCGTGACCACATCAGCCCCGAGGCCCTCCGCCACGGAGCGCGCCTGCAGCTCCGAGCCGCCATAGGACATGCTCACTTTCACGGTCTGTCCAGTCTTATTCTTCCAGTACTTCTCGAACGCGGTGTTGTATTCGCCATAGAGCTCGCGCGTCGGCGAGTACGACGCATTGAGGAGTGTCACCCCGGATGAGGCCGGGCGGGAGCAGCCTGAGACGGCAACAATGACCAGGCTTGCGGTGACGAGCGCGGCTGCTCGGAGCAGCTTCTTGTGGATGACCTGCATTACCAGTCCTCTGAAGAAGAACTGGCAATGGTGGAACGAACGTAGTTATGCCGTCAGTCGGGAGACGGTTACAGATCGGTTATGAACGTCCATACAGGTGCCTAAGCAGGTGCGGCTGCAGCGCCCCGGCCGCGACGGGCACGGAATCGACCGGGCTCAGGTCGGCCAGTCGGGTCATCTCCAGGTCCGGAAAACCGCAGGGATTGATGCGGCGGAACGGCTCGAGGTCGGCGCTGACGTTGAGGGCTAGGCCGTGGTAGCTCGCGCCGCGGCGTACCCGGATGCCGATGCTCGCCAGCTTTCGGCCATCGACGTATACCCCGGGTGCTTTCTTGCGGCACTCAGCCACGATACCAAGCTCGGCTGCGTAGTCGATGACACTGCGCTCGAGGGCGGTCACGATGTCACGAACGCCCAGGTTTGCACGACGGAGATCCACCAGCGGATATACGACGAGCTGGCCGGGGCCGTGATAGGTGACCTGGCCGCCGCGATCGATCTGCACCACGGGGATGTCGCCCGGGGCGACGACATGATCGCGGCTGGCGTTCATGCCGAGTGTGAATACCGGCGGGTGCTCGAGGAACCAGATCTCATCGGGCGTGTCGGGCCCGCGCAGGTCGGTAAAGCGCTGCATGGCGCGCCACGTGGGCTCGTAATCCACGAGGCCGAGGCTGCGTACGATGGGGGATGGAACGGGGGGCACGACAGCGTACGCCCCAGCCATCACGTTGCCTTGCTCGGCGCTCAAATCGCCTTCTTATCGGACGAAAGACGAGTGTTGTCGAGACCGGCGTTGTTTCGATTCAGCGCCTGCTCCGCACGATAGCTGGAGCGCACCAGAGGTCCGGAAACGCACTCGAGGAAGCCTCGCGAGAGCGCACTCTCGCGACAGCGATCAAACTCCGCGGGGGTGACGTAGCGCGCAACGGGCAGGTGGTTGGCGGTCGGGCGCAGGTATTGCCCGAGGGTGACGATGTCAACTCCCGCCAGGCGCAGATCCGCCAGCGTCTCCTCGATTTCGGCCTCCGTTTCACCCAGACCGAGCATCAGGCTGCTCTTGGTCAACACGGCGCCCTTGTGTTGCTTCGCATGCGCGAGCACGCGCAGCGTCTGCTCGTACCCGGCGCGCGGATCTCTGACGGGGTGGGTCAGGCGGCGCACCGTCTCTATGTTCTGCGCAAAAACATCCAAGCCGGAGTCGACGACGCTCTCGACGTCCCGCAGCACCCCCTGAAAATCCGGCGTCAGCGCTTCCACCGCCGTATTGGGGTTGCGGCGCTTGATAGCCCGAATGCAGGCGGCATAGTGGCCGGCGCCGCCGTCAGCCAGATCATCCCGGTCGACGGAAGTCAGCACGACGTATTTGAGCTTCATCAGCTCGACGCTGCGGGCGGCATTCTCCGGCTCATCCGCATCCAGCCAGCCACGCGGATTGCCCGTATCGACGGAGCAGAAGCGGCAGGCGCGGGTGCAGACCGCACCCATCAACATGATCGTCGCGGTGCCCGCGTTCCAGCACTCCCCGATGTTCGGGCACTTCGCCTCCTCGCAGACGGTGGCGAGCCGGTGCTCTTTGACTATGCCCTTGACCGCCTGAAAGCCCGCGCCCGCAGGCGCCTTGGCCCGCAACCAAGGGGGCTTGCCGGCGCGTGCCGGTGACCCCGGCGCCCATGCCGCGCCTGCGGCTGTTGCCTTGATGCCGTCCCGGATTGCGGTAAATCCTTGAGGCGTAACATATTTTTCACCGCTGCGTGGGCTTTCTCGCGGCCCGGGTGCGACGTCGGCGACGACCGGGATGTCTTTGAGGCTGGCCATGGCGCCCATTTTACGCCACCCGCCGCGGTGAGCCGCTCAAGTGCCCCGCGCCGCGCGCTCTCTCGCATCCAGCCATGCCAGACGCTCCGGCGAACCGATATCGAGCCATTCTCCCCGGTAAACCTCACCGCGCAGGCGCCCCGCCGCAATCGCGCGCTTGAGCAGCGGCAGCAGCGGAAATTTCCCCGGCGCGCACCCCGCGAAGAGCTCCGGCCGATATACCCCGATGCCCGTGTAGGTGAAGCGTCCGGCCTCGCGCTCCACGACGGAGTCACCCTCCAGCCCGAAGTCGCCGCGCGGATGATGCGGCGGATTGGGTGCGAGCAGCAGCTGCGCGTCGGCGCCTGGCTCCAAAGGCGGAATAAGGCCGAAATCCATGTCGGTCCAGACATCGGAATTGACCACGAGAAAAGGGGCCGGACCGAGTAACGGCAGCGCGCGATGGATGCCACCGCCGGTCTCGAGAGGCACGGGTCCCTCCTCGCTGTAGGTGATGTGCACACCATAGCGGCCACCGTCATCCAGAGTGGAGCGGATCTTTTCCCCGAGCCAGGAAAGATTGATGACCACCTCTGTGATCCCGGCTCTGGCCAGTGCCTCGAGGTGATAGACGATGAGCGGCTTGCCGGCGACCTGGACGAGCGGCTTCGGCACAGTGTCGGTGATCGGCCGCAGCCGCTCACCGCGCCCCGCCGCAAGCAACATGGCGTTGCAAAACCGCGCTGGCTGCGATTCGGTCACGCCGGCGGCGCCGCCTGCCGGGCGACGCGCTCGTTGGCGCGCGGCAACTGCGGGGCGACGCGCCGCTCGAGAAACGCCGAGAGATCGGCGAGCTCCGGATACAGCAGGCACGTCTCACGTACGTAGTCGAGCGTCAGCGGCAGATCGCGCAGATAGCCCGGCTTGCCGTCCCGGTACCAGAGGCGCGCGAAGATGCCGAGGATCTTGATGTGCCGCTGCACACCGATGAGGTCGAACCAGCGCAGGAACTGCGCCGGGCCGCCGCCGACGCGGCCGCCGCGCGCTTGCAGCAGCGAGCGGTAGCCGCTCACCCACTCGAGCACACGCTCCCGCGGCCAGGAGATGTAACAGTCCTTCAGCAGCGACACCAGGTCGTAGCCGATCGGCCCCCGCAGCGCGTCCTGGAAGTCGATCACACCCGGATTGCGCTCCCCGAGCACCATCAGGTTGCGGGAGTGATAGTCGCGATGCACGAACACTTCGGGCTGTGACAGCGCCTCGCCGATCAGAAACTCGAAGGCCGCGATGATGATCTCGCGCTCCTCGCCGGAGAGCTCGAGCGCGAGATGCCGGTCCAGGAACCACTCGGGCATGAGTGCCAGCTCGCGGGCAAGGGGTGCGCGGTCATAGGGCGAGAGCTCGGCGGCCGCAGCTGCGCCGCGCAGCTGTATTTCCGCCAGCGCTTGCAGCGCATCACCATAGAGGCGCTGCGGGTCACCGCCGGCGCCGAGCTGCGCCAGGTAGTGCGTGCTGCCCAGGTCTTCGAGTAGCACGAAACCCTGGGCCACGTCGGCCTCGTAGACGTGCGGGACGTGAATTCCGAGGGTTTCGAGCAGTGCCGTGACGCGCAGATACGGCCGTACGTCCTCCGTCGCCGGTGGCGCGTCCATGGCGACGAGGGTGCAGTCCTCGCAGACCACACGAAAGTAGCGCCGGAAGCTGGCATCACTCGAGGCGGGCTCGACGCGCGCCGGGCGCAGGCAGAGGTCGCGCGCCAGCCAAACTTGCAGCAGCGCGAGTCTCGCATCGTTCTCAGGCATTGGGCCATTATAATGCCGTCCCTGATGCCGCGTTGGAACCCATTCTGCACCGCCCTGCTGTTGTTCGGCGGTCTCACCCCGTACCTGCAGGCCCAGGAACCGCCGACTCCGGCGGCAGGCCAGAACCCGACGACGGCGCCAGCGAAGCCAACCGCCCCCGCGGCCAAGAGCCGCCGGTCCGCGCCCGGCGAGAAGTCCTTCGCCGCCGGCGGCCCGGTCAGCCTGACGGGCGACCACATGGTCGGCGTCAACGGGGTGCTCACCCTGACTGGACATGTGATCGCGCGCCAGGGGAGTCGCACCATCAAGGCGAACCATCTCCAGTACAACCGGAACAACAACTCCGTGAGCACCCAGGGTGGCATCGACTACACCGACCAGTTCGCGCACGTCACGGGCGGCGGCGGCAGCTACTCCCCGGCCGCGGGCGCGCATTTCGAGTCGGCGACCTTCAGTCTGGTGCAGCGCTCGGCACGCGGTACGGCCAAGGAAATGCAACTCAGCCCGCAGGGATTGATGCGCCTCGAGCACGTCACCTTCACGACCTGTCCGGTGAACGACCAATCCTGGGTGCTGCGCGCCACACGGATCGCGCTCGACACGAAGAAGAAGGTCGGTACGGGCCGCGACGCCGAAATCGACTTCAAGGGTGTACCCATCCTGTACCTGCCTTGGGTGTCGTTTCCACTCGGCGACGTCCGCAAGAGCGGCTTTCTCTTCCCGGTGATCGGCGAAAGCTCCACCAGCGGCGCGGAGGTTTCGGTTCCCTACTACTGGGACATCGCTCCGAACGCCGATTTCACTTTCCAACCGATGGAATACAGCCGCCGCGGGCCGGACGTCGGCGGCGACTTCCGTTACCTCACGCAAGACCAGCACGGCGAGCTCTCTTGGGACTATCTACCCTACGATGACGTGTACCACTCGAGCCGCAGCAACGTGAAGCTCTTCAACGTCAGCAATCTGCCCGATGGCCTGCGACTGACGGTGCAGGGCGAGAATGTCAGCGACACGCAGTATTTCGAGGACTTCTCGTACGGACCGGAGGGCACGAGCACCCCCTTTCTCGACCGCAGCGCGGTGCTGTCCTATCGCGACCTGCATTGGAACGTCGCAGCGATGGCCGATCAGTATCAGACCATCGACAGCACGCTGGCGCTCGATCAGCGCCCTTATACGCGCGTGCCGGACGTCACGATCAATACCGATTTCGGTTGGGGGCCCGGGAACCTGGTGAGTTACGGCTTCGAATCCGAGGCGGTCAACTTCCAGCGCTCGACCGGCGTCACCGGCTGGCGGTTCGATCTCTACCCCACGACCTCGCTCAATCTCGTCGGGCCGGGCTACTTCATGCGCCCGTCGATCGGCTACCGCGCGACCCAATATCAGCTCTCGAACACCGCCCCGGGGGAGCCGGCGCAGCCCTCGCGAGCCTTGCCCATCGCGAGCCTGGATACCGGCCTGGAGCTCGAGCGCGCCGCGGGTTCCCGCGATCAACGCACGATCACGCTGGAGCCGCGGGCGATGTATCTCTATGTGCCCTACCGCAACCAGGCGCAGCTGCCGGTCTTCGATACCGCTGTTCCCGACCTCGACCCGGTGGAGCTGTTCCGGACCAATCGCTATGTCGGGACGGACCGCGTGGGCGATGCTAATCAGGTCAGCCTCGGGCTGACCACGAGGCTGCTCAATGCGCTGGATGGTCGGCAATACCTGACCGCGACGCTCGGGCAGGAATTCTATTTCACGACACCCCGCGTGACGCTGCCCACGGAGGTGGAGCGCACCGACAGGCGCTCGGACCTGGTGGCTCAGCTCGCGCTGACCGCCTTCCAGAATTGGAGCGCGGACGGGGCGCTGCAATGGGACCCGCAGAGCTCCCAGTCGCAGCGCGCGGAGATCGAGCTCCAGTACCGTCCGGGCACGGATCGGGTGATCAATCTGGGATACCGCTTCGAGCGCGGCATTCTGGAAGATTCGGACGTGGGCACCGGCTACTACCCGCCACAGGCGGTCATCACGACGCCGCTCTGTGGCACTCCCATAACGCCAAGCTGCAACGTATCGCAGGTGGAGCTCTCGAGCGCCTGGCCAGTCGCCAAGGCCTGGGACGTTTTCGCCCGGGAGGTATACTCCCTGGCCGACCACGGCGCGCTGGAGAGCTTTGCGGGCTTCCAGTACAAAGCCTGCTGCTGGAGCATCCGCCTCGGCGCCCGACGCTACGTTGGCTCCCGACCCTTGACCAGCACGGCCCGAATGGGTCCAGAGGACACAGGGGTATGGCTGCAGCTGGAACTCACAGGGCTTGCCGGTGTCGGATCGGCGTCGGATGCCTCTCTCGTCGAGGCCATTCCCGGGTACACTCCGGCGGAAGCGAATTCCCGGTCATTCCTGGCCCCCCAATAGGGGCCATTCCACGAGGATAACGAAGCGCATGCGGCGGCTTTTCTCCATCGGCTCCCCTTCCATGGTGGTGCTCCTTCTCGGCGCGCTGGCCGTCCACGGCGAGGCGCAGGCACAGACCCGCGATCTGTCGACCCAGGGCACGTTGCTCGACCGGATCGCCGCCGTTGTCAACGACGGCGTGGTGATGGAGAGCGAGGTAGACGCCCAGATGAAGGAGGTCACGAGCCGGCTGCAGGCGCAGAACATGGCGCTGCCGCCGGAGAGCGTCTTGCGCAAGCAGGTGCTGGATCGTCTGATCCTGCAGCGGATCGAGCTCGAGCAGGCGGATCGCGACGGCATCGCGATCTCCGACGACCAGGTCAACTCGGCGCTCGAGGACATAGCCAAGCGCAACAACATCCCCTTCTCCGAGCTGCCGTCGGTGCTGGCGCAGCAGGGGGTCGACTATGCAAACTACCGCGAGGAGATGCGGCAGCAGCTCACGCTTGGGCTGCTGCGAGAGCGCGACGTGCTGCAGCGCATTGTCGTCACGCCGCGCGAGATCGACCAGTTCCTGGCGAAGCAAACGAAGCATCCCGTAGCCAATCAGGAATACAACGTTTCGCACATCCTCATTTCGGTGCCGCCGAACGCCACTCCGGACCAGCTCGCCCAGGCTCAGCAGCGCGCCAACGATGTCTACCAGCGTGCCAGCAAGGGCGAGGACTTCGGCAAGCTCGCCGTCGCCTATTCCAACAGCGAGGATGCGCTGCAAGGCGGCTCACTCGGCTGGCGCCAGGGCTCGGAGCTACCGACCTTTCTCTCCAGCCTCATCCTGGGCCTCAAAGCCGGCCAGGTAGGCGCGCCGCTGCGCAGCCCGACCGGATTTCACATCGTCAAGCTCAATCAGGTGCGCACCCCGCAGCATCGGGACATGGTGGCGCAGATTCACGTGCGTCACATCCTCCTGAAGACCAACGCGCTGCAGGACGATGCGACCGTGCGACAGCGACTGGTCCAGATCCGGGAAAAGATCCTGAATGGCAGTGAGAGCTTCGCGGTGGCAGCCGCCGCGTCCTCGCAGGACCCTGGGTCCGCGTCGGAGGGCGGCGACCTTGGCTGGGAAACTCCTGAAGTCTTCGACCCGACGTTCTCGGCGCAAGTGGCGCAACTGAAGACGGGCGAGATCAGCCAGCCGTTCAAGAGCCGGTATGGCTGGCACATCGCGCAACTCCTCGGGCGGCGCAACCACGACGCGACCCAGGAAGTGGTGCGGCTGGATGCGATGGAGGCCATTCGCGCCAGCAAGGCCGATGAGGATACGGAGCTGTGGCTGCAGCACCTGCGCGATGACGCCTACGTAAAAGTCATGACCGGCTGACCGGTCGCGGGCGCACATGTGCCGCGCATCGCGCTGACCTCGGGAGAGCCTGCAGGCATCGGGCCGGACGTCTGTCTCGCCATGGCGGCGCGACGGCTCGATTGCGACCTCGTCTGCCTCGGTGATCGGGAAATGCTGGCGGAGCGTGCATGCGCGCTCGGAATCGCCGTCGAACTACGGCCGTACGACAGGGCATCCCAGCGGCACATACCCGGAACACTCGCGGTGGAGCATCATCCATTGCGGGTGCCGACTGTCGCGGGCCGACTCGACACGCGTAACGGTCCATGTGTCCTGCACCTGCTGGACCGGGCCTGCGACGGTGCCGTCAGCGGCGAATTCGCCGCGATAGTCACGGCGCCCGTGCACAAGGGTGTGATCAACGACGCCGGCATCCCTTTCACGGGCCATACGGAGTTCCTGGCCGATCGCACGCACGCGCCGCGGCCGGTGATGATGTTGGCGACGGCATCGCTACGCGTGGCGCTTGCCACGACGCACCTGCCGCTTGCACGTGTGAGCGAGGCGATCACGGCCGACATGCTCTGCGAGGTGCTGGAGATCGTCGATCGGGACCTCGTCCGATGGTGGGGCATGGGCCGGCCGCGAATCGCCGTCTGCGGCCTCAACCCCCATGCCGGCGAGAGCGGCCATCTCGGCGATGAGGAAATTCGGGTGATCGCACCGGCGATCGAGCGCATGCGCGAGCGCGGTTTACATATCTCGGGACCGATGCCCGCGGATACAGCCTTTGTGCCGCGCGTACTCGCCGATTTCGATGTAGTGCTGGCCATGTACCACGATCAAGGCCTGCCGGTCATCAAGCACGCGGGCTTCGAGAACGCCGTCAACGTGACGCTCGGCCTCCCGATCCTGCGCACCTCGGTCGACCACGGCACGGCGCTCGACCTCGCGGGCACTGGCCTCGCGGACCCCGGCAGCATGGCGGCTGCCATCGACCTCGCGGTGCAGCTCGCATCGCGGGCCGAGTGATGCGTCCGGCAGGCCGCCCCGCCAGGCCCAGAAAGCGATTCGGCCAGCACTTCCTCCATGATCCGGCCGTGATCGAGCGGATCGCCGCCGCGATCGCGCCGCAGCGCGGCGACGCCCTGGTCGAGATCGGCCCCGGCCGCGGGGCGCTCACCCGCCTCCTGCTCGAGTCCGACTGCGCCTGGCTCGATGCGATCGAGATCGACCGTGACCTCGCCGCCCTGCTGCGCGAGCAGTGGAGCGGCGACTCGCGTTTCTGCCTGCGCAATGAGGACGCATTGCGGGTGGACTTCGGCACCCTTGCGCGGCAGCGTGGCGCCAGGCTGCGCGTCGTCGGCAACCTTCCTTACAACATTTCCACGCCGCTGCTCTTTCATCTGCTGCGGAATGCGCCTGACATCCGCGACCTGCACGTGATGTTGCAGCGCGAGGTGATCGCCCGGATGGCCGCCCGACCTGGTGATCACGCGTATGGACGCCTTACGGTGATGCTCTCACCGTGGGTGGAGGTGGAGCGCCTGTTCGATGTCGGTCCCGGGGCTTTCCAGCCGCCGCCGCGGGTGTGGTCGGCCGTCGCGCGGCTCGCGGTTCGGACCGAGCCGGCATTCCCGGTGTGCCCGGCGTTCGCCGTCGTCGTGGCGGCGGCCTTCGCCCACCGTCGCAAGACGCTGCGCAACGCGCTGCGTGGCCTCGCAACCGCGGAGCAGATCGAGAGCTGCGGGGCGGATCCGTCCGCCCGGCCGGAGACAGTCTCGCCGGCCCTCTTCAATGCCATCGCGGGTCACGTGAAGCTGCCGGCCGGCGCCGACCTGAGTTAGGCTGTGTCGGCCAGAAAAGCATCGAGGGCCGGTTCATGTCCATGTATCCCTATCGTCGCATCCTGCTCGTCGTCGATCTGACCGAGGACAGCCTGCAGATCGGCGGGCGCGCACGCGATCTGGCGGCGACCCTCGGCGCCGAGCTGGAGCTGTTGCACGTGGTGGAGTTCATGCCGGTCGAGCCGATGGGCGAGACCCTCATGCCCGCGGTCCGCATCGAGGATGAGCTGCTGGTGCGCGCCCGCCAGCGTCTCGCCGCGCTGGCGCAAGAGCTCGGTCTGCCGGCCGCCGCTCATCGCGTCGAGTCCGGAAATGTCAAAGCGGAGGTCGTCCGCGTGGCCCGTGAGCGCCAGGTCGATCTCATCGTGCTCGGCAGCCGCGAGCGGCACGGCCTCTCGATTCTGGTGAACTTCACCGAGGACACCGTTTTGCATGCCGCGCCCTGCGACGTGCTCGCGGTGCGGGTCGGCAAAGCCGCGCCCGGGTAAAATCGGCCGCATGAGCCAGGAGTCGCACAAGATCCGGGTCGAGGTGAGCACCAGCTACCTCGACGAGCAGTCGAGCCCCAGCGAGCAGCGATACGTCTTCTCGTACACCATCACCATCCGCAACGAGGGGCCGCGCGCCGCCAAGCTCCTGACGCGGCACTGGATCATCACCGATGCGAATGGCAGGGTGAAGGAAGTCCGCGGCGAGGGTGTCGTCGGCGAGCAGCCGCATCTGGAGCCGGGGCAGGGATTTCGCTACTCGAGCGGTGCGGTCCTCGAGACTCCGGTGGGCACGATGGAGGGCAGCTACCAGATGGTGGACGCCGACGGCGAGCACTTCAATGCGCCCATCGCACCCTTCCGGCTCGCGATTCCTGGAATCCTGCAGTGAGCCGTTATGCCATCGGCGACATTCAGGGCTGCTGCGAGGAGCTGCGGGCACTCCTCACTCGTATAGGGTTTTCCGCCGATCGCGACCGGCTGTGGCTCGTGGGTGACCTGGTCAATCGCGGCCCGCAATCGCTCGAGGCGCTGCGCTTCGTGCGCGCGCTCGGCGACAATGCGATCGTGGTTCTGGGTAACCATGACCTGCACCTGCTCGCCATCGCCTGCGGCTGCCACAGCGCGCGGCGCTCCGACACGCTCGATGAGATCCTCAAGGCCCCCGACCGCGACGCCTTGCTCGAGTGGCTCGCCACCCGGCCACTGGCCCATTTCGAAGCGGGGGACCTCCTGGTACACGCCGGCGTCGTACCGCAATGGACGGTGGAAACGACGCTGGAATTGGCACGCGAGGTTGAATTCGCGTTGCGCAACGACCCGCGTCATCTCTTCGATCACATGTACGGCGACGAGCCGGACCACTGGAGCGCGGACCTCGCGGGTACCGATCGCTTGCGCTTCGCCATCAACGTGATGACGCGCATGCGCGTCTGCTCGAGCGAAGGACGTATCAACTTGCGTCTCAAGGGCAAGCCTCCGGCAGCCGGCTCGTCGTGGCTTCCGTGGTTCGATGTCGAACACCGCCGCACGCGCGGCAATCGCATCGTCTTCGGTCACTGGTCGGCGCTCGGTCTCATCGTGCGCGATGACGTGATCGGACTCGACTCCGGTTGCGTGTGGGGCGGTTCGCTCACGGCGCTCGATCTCGATGGCAGCGGGGCCGGCGGCCGCGCGCCGATCTCGGTGTCGTGCGCCGGTTATCAATCGCCTGACGAATGAGGAGGCCGGTATGACGCCACTGCAAGCGTTCAACCTTCACGCCTGGATCGACCAGCACCGACACGTCCTCAAGCCTCCGGTCGGCAACAAGCGCGTGTTCGAGGACGGCGATTTCATCATCATGGTGATCGGCGGTCCCAACTCACGGCAGGATTACCATGTCGACCCCGGACAGGAGTTCTTCTATCAGCTCGAGGGTGACATCGTGCTGAAGACCATGCAGGACGGCCGCCCGGTGGACGTGCCAATACGCCAGGGCGAGGTCTTGCTGCTGCCGCCGGACGTGCCGCATTCCCCGCGGCGACCCGCCAACACGGTGGGCCTCGTCGTCGAACGGCGGCGCCGGGCCGGCGAGCGTGACGGCTTCCAGTGGTACTGCGAGCGTTGCGGTAACCTGCTGCACGAGGACTTCATCGCGCTGACGGACATCGAGAAGCAGCTGCCGCCGGTGTTCGAGCGCTTCTATGCCAACCAGGCGTGGCGCACCTGCTCGCGCTGCGGCACGGTGGCGGAGCGCCCCGGTTGAATGCGCTGTTGCAGATGGACGGACGCGAGGTTCGGATCGACCTCTCGCGGCCGTTCGACCTCAGCGTGGAGCTGGATTTCCAGGGGCCCCAGGCGCGGCACTTCGGCGCCCCGCGCGCCGCCTCACAACCCTATTCGGTCCCGGGTTTCCCCGGATCGGTAACCCGCGGCGCGAGCTGCAACTGCGAATCCATCACCCTGATCCCCCACTGCAACGGCACTCACACCGAGTGTGCGGGTCATCTGACACGGGAGCCGTTGCATGCGCAGCGCATCGTGCCGCGCGGCCTGCTGCCCGCGCTGCTCATGTCCGCAAAGGCTGTGTCCTCGGACCAAACATCGGAGAGCTCCGACCCTGCACCACATGCGGACGACAATGTGGTGACGGGGGCCGCACTGCGCGCGGCCTGGCCGGCCGAGCTGCCATTCAAGCCGCGTGCGTTGGTGATACGCACGCTTCCCAACGAGCCCGCGAAGCGCACGCGCGATTACACGGACATCACGCCGCCTTACCTGACGCGCGAGGCGGCGCAATACCTGGTAGGGCGCGGCATCGAGCATCTGGTCGTGGATCTGCCTTCGATCGACCGCGCGCACGATGAAGGACGACTGACGGCTCACCGTCTCTTCTTCGGCCTTCCGGCCGGAGAGACCGCACTGGCCCACGCGGCGCGATCGACGTGCACGGTCACCGAATTGGCCTACATCCCCGATGAGGCAGTCGATGGGCCCTATCTCCTCGAGGTGCAGGTGCCCGCGATCAATGGCGATGCCGTCCCCAGTCGACCGCTGCTTTATCCCGTGCGGTCATGAATTACGAGCCGACACTGGAGTTCGCCCGCCGACTCGATGAGACGGACCCGCTGCGTACGTTTCGCGACCGCTTCGCGCTGCCTCACGATGCCCGCGGCGGCCCGGTGGTGTATCTGTGCGGACACTCGCTCGGCCTGATGCCGCTGGCCGCGCGTGGACTGGTACTCGAGGAGCTGGACGATTGGGCGCAGCTCGCCGTTCTGGGACACGAGCATGCCCGGCGGCCGTGGATTCCGTATCACGAGAATCTGCGCGCCGGTCTCGCCAGTCTCACGGGCGCCCGAGCCACGGAGGTCGTGGCGATGAGCTCCCTCACCGTCAACCTGCATCTGCTGTTGGCGGCATTCTATCGCCCGAGCGGTGAGCGGCGGCGCATCCTCATCGAGGCCGGCGCCTTCTCCTCCGATCGTCACGCCGTGGCCTCGCAGATCGCGTGGTGGCGACTCGACCCGCGGGAAGCTCTGGTGGAGCTGACGCCGCCGGCGGGGGCGGACAACATTCCGCACGAATCGATCGAGGCCTACCTGGAGGAGCACGGCGCTGAAGTAGCGCTCGTCTGGTGGCCCGGGGTGCAGTACAGAACCGGTCAGGCATTCGACCTCGGTCGAATCGCCCGGGCGGCGCGTCGGGCCGGCTGCATGGCTGGATTCGACCTCGCCCACTCCATCGGCAACGTGCCGCACGCACTGCACGACATCGACGCCGACTTCGCCGTCTGGTGCAGCTACAAATACCTGAACGCCGGTCCTGGGGCCATCGGCGGCTGCTTCGTGCACGAGCGCCACGATCGTCAGCATCTTGCGGGGTGGTGGGGGCACGAGGCCGCCACCCGATTTCGCATGGGACCCGAGTTCCATCCCGCACCAGGCGCAGCGGGCTGGCAGATCAGCAACCCGCCGATTTTCTCGGCAGCGCCTCTCATCGCCTCGCTCGCGCTCTTCGAGCAGGCAGGGCTGCCAAAGTTGCGGCAGAAGTCGCTGGCGCTCACCGGCTATCTGGAATATCTCCTCGACCGTATGGCGCCGGACGTTGAGCTCATCACCCCACGCGCCGCCGAATCGCGCGGCTGTCAGCTGTCCATTCGGATCACGGGGCCGGGCGGGCGCGGCCAGCGCGTGTTCGATGCCCTGACCTCGCTGGGCGTGATCGGCGACTGGCGCGAGCCCGATACCATTCGCCTCGCTCCCATTCCACTTTACAACAGCTTCGCGGACGTGTTCTGCGGCGCCGAGGCGCTCGCACAGGCCCTGCGTCAGCAGCCGTGAAGCCCCGGGCGGAGCAACCGGTCAACATCGTCGGCGCCGGCCTCGCCGGTGCCCTCCTCGCCGTCCTGCTGGCGCGCCGCGGATTCTCAGTCGAGGTCTATGAGCGCAGGCCCGACCCGCGCGCCGTCGCGAGCGAGCGGGGCCGCTCCATCAACCTTGCTCTGGCGACACGCGGTATCGGCGCCCTCGAGCGAGCCGGCATGATGGAGCGCATCCAACCGCTCATGATCCCGATGCGCGGGCGGATGATTCATTCGCTGTCGGGCGAGACTCAGCTGCAACCCTACGGCCAGCGGCAGGAGGAGGTCATCTACTCGATCAGCCGCGCCGACCTCAACCGTGTCCTGATCGAAGAGACGGCGCGACACCTGCGAGTGGGTCTCCATTTCCGGCACACCTGTCTGGCGGCCCAGCCGGAGGCCAGCGTGCTGCGCTTCCGCGATGAGGATGCGGGCAGGGAGTGCAATGTGCCGATGGCACCGACCTTCGCTACCGATGGTGCCGGATCAGCGGTACGCTCGGGCCTCGCGCGCGCAGGCCTCGTCGCCGTGCGGGAGGACCGGCTCGATCACGACTACAAGGAGCTGACCATCCCTGCCGCGGGCGACGGACGCCATGTGATGGAGCCTCATGCACTCCACATCTGGCCGCGCGGCGGGTTCATGCTCATCGCTCTGCCGAACAGTGACGGCAGTTTCACAGCCACACTCTTCCTGGCGCGCAACGGCGCTGACAGTTTCGACACGCTCAACGGCTCCGACCGCATCAGCGCTCTATTTCAGAGGCAATTCCCGGACGCGATGCGACTCATGCCGCGACTCATCGAGGAATTCAGCAGTCACCCGCAGGGCCAGCTCGGCACTGTGTACACGCAACCCTGGCATCTCGGCGGCCAGCTGCTGCTCCTGGGCGACGCGGCGCACGCCGTTGTTCCCTTCCACGGCCAGGGAATGAATGCGGCCTTCGAAGACTGCATCGTCCTCGACAGCCTGCTCGATCAGCACGACAGTTGGGATGCGCTGTTCACCGATTTCGAGCGTTCCCGCGTGCCCAATACCAACGCCATCGCGCGGATGGCGCTGGAAAACTACGTCGAGATGCGCGATACGGTGCGTGATCCGGGGTACCTTCGCCGCAAAGCGCTGGCCACGGAGCTCGAGCGCCGCTTTCCCGAGCGGTTCATTCCGCGCTATTCCATGGTGATGTTCCACCCGGAGATCTCCTACGCCGAGGCACTGCGGCGCGGGCAGATTCAGCAGGGAATTCTCCAGGAGTTGGATGCCCGGAGCGCATCCGGCGAGCCGGATTTCGATTGGGCGCGAAAGCTCATCGCGGACCGCCTGACCTGAGATGTAACAGTCCGCCAGTTCTCAGAACGTTCACATTTGCGTCCATGCGAACGCTCTGTCAGAGCTCGTCCTCTCTATGCTTCCGGAATCACGATGGCGTGAGTTGACTTGACTTCCTCCATGACGAAATACGTATGCGTCTGTTGCACACCGCGCACCGATGCGATGGTGTCGCCGAGCAGCGTGCGGTAGGTCTCCATGTCCTTGACGCGCACCTTGAGGAGATAGTCGAAGCCCCCGGCGACCATGTGGCATTCCATGATCTCGTCGTGAGCCCGGACCACTTCCTTGAAATGCTCGAAGGCCTCCGGCGTGGTGCGATCGAGCGAGACCTCCACATAGGCCAGGAGCCCGAGCCCGAGCTTGCGAGGGTTGAGGCGCGCGAAATAGCCGTCGATGAAGCCACCCGCCTCGAGCCGTCGCACCCGCTCCAGGGTTGGCGTGATGGTCAGATTGACCTCTCGTGCCAGCTGCGACACCGGAATGCGGCCGTCCTGCTGCAGCCGCGCGAGGAGCTTCAGGTCGATCCGATCGAGCCGCCGGTCGCTGGCTGGCGGGTTTTGCTGTGCTGAAGCTATTTTGGCGGGCATGATAGTCAAAATTACTGCTAATAGCGCCTAAACGGAAGATTATCCTCTATTCTTCTGGCTATCATAAGGACAATCAACTAATTGGAGTCGGAACCCTAATCATCATGGCTGCCGTTCCCGAGACCCGCTCAGTCCTCCCGCTCGAGGAGAGCGAGCGCCTCCGTAGTTTGCGGGACCAGATCAGCGCGGCCACGCTGCGCTCAGAGCCCGAAGCCGTCGCGGAAATGCATGCGGAACTGCTTCCGCTCGGCGACCCGCTGGAAACCGCGCGCCGGCGCGCCTTAGGCTGGGTCACGGCGGCTCGCGAGCACGCGCGCTCCCGGCCGCTCGCCGAGTCGCTCCTCGATCAGTTCCCGCTCGACAGTGCGCAGGGCAAGGCGCTCATGAGCCTCGCCGAGGCCCTGCTGCGCACTCCGGATCCCGGCTGCGCCGATCGCCTCATCGCCGAGCGGTTGGCCGCCCTACGCCACGGCGGGGTCAAGAGCTCGGACCTGACCGTCCGGATGTCGATGGCACTGCTCGGCACTGCGAGCCGCTTGTTGCCGGACGCAAGTGCGGCACTCGCTGGCAACCGCAGCCGCCCGCTACTCACGCCCGTCATGGCGCCGCTCGTGCGAGGCGCGCTGCGGCGCGGGATGCGGATGATGGGTCGCGCATTCATCGTCGGGGAATCGATCGAGTCGGCTCTCGCGCGCGGCCGACGCGACCCCGAGCTCTCGCTCTGCTCCTTCGATGTGCTCGGCGAGGGGGCGCGGTCCGAGACCGACGCGCAGCGGTATCTCGACGCCTATACGGCGGCGATCGATGCGCTGCGGTCACAACCTCCCGGCTTCGTCCACAGCCGCTCCGCCATCTCGGTGAAGCTCTCCGCCCTCGAACCGCGTTACTCCTTGACGCAGCGCCCCAGGGTCATGGAGAGCCTGATTCCCAGGATGCTCTCTCTCGCCCGCCGCGCCCGCAGCGCCGGCATCGGCTTGACGGTCGATGCCGAGGAGGCGGATCGACTCGACCTGTCACTCGATATCGTGCAGGCCCTGGCGTGTGATGTCGAAACACAGGACTGGGGCGGCCTGGGACTGGCCGTTCAGGCTTACGGCCGTCGCGCACCGCTGGTGTTGGATTGGATCGCGGAGCTCGCCAGGCATGCCCGTCGGCGCATGACAGTGAGACTGGTCAAGGGCGCGTACTGGGACGCGGAGATCAAGCGCGCGCAGGAGCGCGGGCTCGACAGCTTCCCCGTATACACCTCCAAGAGCGTAACCGATGTCAGCTATCTCATATGCGCGCGCCGGCTGTTTCAAGCCTCCGACGTCATCTACCCGCAATTCGCCACGCACAATGCGCTGACCGTGGCGGCAGTGCTGGCCATTGCGCCGGACAGCGCGATTTACGAGTTTCAGCGCCTCCACGGCATGGGGCAGGCGCTCTACGACGTGGTGCGCGCGGACACGCGCGACTTCCCGCGCGTAAGGGTATATGCGCCGGTTGGTACCCACGAGGAGCTGTTGCCTTACCTCGTGCGCCGGCTGCTCGAGAACGGCGCGAACACGTCGTTCGTGCATCATTTTCTCAACAGAGACATTCCCGTGGAGCAGGTCGTGGGCCAAATCGTGGGCAAAGTGACTCCGAACTCCGCCGCGGCCCCCGCGGCTTCAGGCAACGGCTCTTCCTCGCGGATCCGCGAGCCTGGCGACCTCTACGGCTCGCGGCGTAATTCCCGGGGTGCGGACTTCGGCAATCCGGTGGAGCTCGCGGCGCTGCAGCGCGAGCTCGCCACGGCGGCGACCGGGTCCTACCTGGGCGGACCTGTTTTGAGTCATGGCGACTCGGTCAAACCCAACGTGCCGGTTCGCTCGCCGGCAAATGCGGCGGAAATCGTGGGCCTGACGCGGGACGCGACCGAAGCGGAGATCGCGGGCGCGATGGCAACTTGCGCTCGGGCACAGCGCGCGTGGGACGCAACACCCGCTGGCAATCGCGCCGCCTGCCTGGAGAAGGCCGCCGACCTGCTGGAGAGCCGGCGCGGCACTTTCATCCACCTTTTGATTCGGGAGGCCGGAAAGACGCTGCCCGATGCGATCGCCGAGATCCGTGAGGCCGCGGACTTCTGCCGCTACTATGCGGTACGGGGCCGCGAGCTGTTTGCCGCTCCCCGAGAGCTCGATGGCCCGGTTGGTGAGCGGAATCTGCTGTCCATGCAGGGCCGCGGTGTATTCACGTGTATCAGCCCGTGGAACTTCCCGCTGGCCATCTTCACGGGGCAGATCACGGCAGCTCTCTCGGCCGGCAACGCGGTCGTCGCCAAGCCGGCGCCCGCTACCACCCTGATCGCTCATGCGATGACGCGGGTCCTGCACGAAGCCGGAATTCCACGCGACGTGCTGCAACTCGCCCCGGCCGACGGCCCTCTCTTCGGTGCCACCGCGCTGACTCATCCGGCGCTCGCCGGCGTTGCGTTCACGGGCTCGACGGCGACGGCCGCGACCATCAACCGCACTCTCGCCGGGCGGGACGGCCCGATCGTGCCGCTCATCGCCGAGACCGGCGGAGTGAATGCGATGATCGTCGATGCGACCGCGCTGCCGGAACAGGTCGTCGATGACGTGATCGCTTCGGCATTCACCAGTGCCGGGCAGCGATGCTCGGCTCTGCGTGTGCTTTACTTGCAGGAAGAAATCGCGGACCGCGTGCTCGAGATGCTGATCGGCGCGATGAAGTGCCTGAAGATAGGCGATCCCGGTGATCCTGCGACGGACGTGGGTCCGGTCATCTCCGCGGACGCGCAGCAGCGCCTGAGCAGGCACGCGGAGCGAATGACGCGCGAGGCCAAGCCCCTCTACTCCTGCGCCGTCGGGCATTGCGAGGGGAGCGGCCACTTCTTCGGCCCACGACTCTTCGAGCTCAACTCGCCCACGCAGCTGAAGACCGAGGAGTTCGGCCCGATCCTCCACGTGTTTCGCTACCGCGCCACGGATCTCGGCCAGGTGTTGGAAGCAATCGGCGCCACGGGATTCGGCCTGACGCTCGGCGTCCACAGCCGGCTGGAGAGCATGGCGGAATACGCATTCCGTACGCTTCCGGTCGGCAACACGTACGTCAACCGCAACATGATCGGTGCAGTCGTGGGCGTGCAGCCGTTCGGGGGGCAGGGGCTCTCGGGCACGGGGCCTAAGGCGGGCGGGCCGAACTACCTGCAGCGGTTTGCCACGGAGCGGACGCTTACCATCAACACTGCGGCGATCGGCGGGGCCGTCGAGTTGCTGTCCTAGGACGACTCTGACAGTCACGCGCCGGGGACTCGCTTCGAAAGGCATTTCCCGGGCCGCCGTGAATACATCCTTGTAGGCTGCGGGCTAGGCTCGCAGGGCTTCCGTCAGGTCGGCGAAGGAGGCGATCGGCTCGCCGCAGATGTTGCCGCGGCACACGTAGGCCACGGCGGCGCCTCGCGGGGTCTTCTCTGCAATCGCCGCCGGCAGGTCCGGGGCGTCGGTCGGTACGGCGAGCACCATTCGCCGGGGGGAGTAGAGCTTTGCAAGCTCGCGCCGCCAGCTCTCGATCGTCCCCGGGTCACCGCGCAACACGATGACTTGTGGCGGAGACAACACCTCCTCGAGAGCCATGAGCAGGCTCGTGTGGCCCTGCGGGTAGCGCTCCATCACGGCCCATCCGGCGCGAATCGTCCGCTCCGCGGCTTCGAGGTAGCGGCCATCGCCGAGGAGGTATCCCATCCGCTGCAGCGCGAACGCCGCGATGCCGTTCCCCGCGGGGGTGGCGTCGTCGCCGAAGGACTTCGGCCGGTGGATCAATTGCTCATGATCATCCGAGGTGAAGAAAAAGCCACCGGATGGCTCATCGGCGTAGTGCAGCAGGATCACTTCCAGCAGCTCACGGGCGAATTGCAGCTCGTCGGCACGGAAGCGAACCTGCTGCAACTCCAGGACGGCATCGGCGAGGAATGCGTAGTCGTCGAGATACGCGTTCAGATGCGCGCGGCCATCGTTGTACGTCGCAAGCAGCCTTCCGTTGCGCCAGAGCGTGCGGCGCACGAACTCGAGCGCTCGCGTGGCGGAATCCGCCAGGTCGTCACGGCCGAGCGCCCGTGCCGCGACGGCCAGGCCGCGGATCATCAGGCCGTTCCAGGAAGCGAGAATCTTGTCGTCCCGGCCCGGACGGATCCTGCGCTCCCGGATGCGCAGCAATTTCTCGCGTGCCGAGTCGAGTGTCGATGTGACTTCGTCGGACGGACGGCCAAGCGTGGATGCAATGTCCTCGACCGAGCGGAAGACATGCAGATGCCAATGACCCTCGAAGTTGGGCTCGCGATCGAGGCCGTACCGGGGGGCAAAGGCCTCGTATTCCGCTGCTGTCAGCGCCGAGCGTACTTCGTCGCGGTTCCAGACATAGAACTTTCCCTCGTGTCCCTCCGAATCCGCATCCAGGCTCGAGTAGTACCCACCCTCGGGCGATTGCATCTCGCGGCGCACCCAATCGGCCGTCTCCGCAGCCACCTTGCCGTAGAAGGCGTCGCCGGTTGCGACATACGCGTCGGCATACACCGCGAGGAGGCTCCCATTGTCGTAGAGCATCTTCTCGAAGTGCGGAATCATCCAGTACTCATCCACGGAATAGCGACAGAAGCCGCCCGCCAGCTGATCGTTGATGCCACCGTCGCCCATGCGCCGCAGTGTCAGGCCTGACATGTAGAGCGCATGCAGGTCCGGTGTATCGCTATCAGCGGTGTCCCGCCACTGCCGCAGCAGCAGCTCCAGCGATGTCGCGTGAGGAAACTTCGGCGCCGCGCCGAAGCCGCCGGAGCGAGGGTCGAACGTCTGCTCCAGCGCCTGGCGCCAGAGCCGCAGCGGCGCATCGTTCAGCTCGACGGCATCGTCGGGCGACGGCGGCTCGAGCTGCGCGAATGCCGACATCAGCGCCTCGTTTTGATGGCGTAGCTCCGCTTCGCGCTCGCGGTAAAAACGGGCGACCCGCAGCAACAGCTCGCCAAAGGCAGGCAGGCCGAACCGCGCCTGCTTGGGGAAGTAAGTACCGCCGAAGAACGGCCGCCGGTCGTCCGGGGTCAGGAACATCGTGAGCGGCCAGCCACCTGAACGCTGCGTCAGCATCTGCTGGGCGATCTGGTAGATGCGGTCGACGTCGGGCCGCTCCTCCCGGTCCACCTTGATGTTGACATATAGCTGGTTGAGCACGTGCGCCGTTGCCTCGTCCTCGAAACTCTCGGCAGCGAGCACGTGGCACCAGTGGCAGGCGGCATAACCGACGCTGAGGTGGATGGGCTTGCCCTCCTGGAGCGCCCGCGTGAAGGCCTCCTCGCCCCAGGGATACCAGTCGACCGGATTGTGCGCATGCTGGCGCAGATACGGACTGGTCTCGCCGATCAGCCGGTTGGTAAATTTCGGCGTGCCGTCCGGGTTCAGATGTCGGGTATCCATGCAGGCCGAAAGAATACCCCGATTGCCAATTCTGTATACTGCCGGCCGCCGAACCGCCCACCGAGCCCCCTTGCCCTCTCCGTCATCCAGTCCCCGCGCCGATAGCGGCAGCGCCCGCGAGCTGTGTCTGAAGCGCGGCGAAGAGCGCCGCCTGTCCTCGGGGCACCTGTGGGTCTTCAGCAATGAGATCGATTCCGACGCCACACCACTCGCGGCGTTCGCGCCCGGAGATGTCGCGCAGATCAAATCACAGCGTGGCCAGTTCCTCGGACACGCCTATGTCAACCCGCACGCCCTCATCTGCGCGCGGATCCTGAGCAGGGATCCAGACCATCCCATCGATCGCGAGCTCATTGACACTCGCTTGCGCGCCGCGCTCACGCTGCGGCAGCGACTCTACCGCGATCCTTACTATCGCCTCGTCTTCGGGGAATCCGACGGCTTGCCGGGGCTGGTACTGGACCGCTACGGCGATGTGGTGGTGGGACAAATCGCCACCGCCGGTATGGAGGCACTGAAGGAGACGGTGGCCGAGGCAGTGCGCGCCCTGCTGTCACCGACAGTTCTTTACTGGAAGAACGATTCCGCGGCCCGGCAGCTCGAGCAACTGCCTTCCGTCGCAGAGGTCGCTTTCGGCAAAGCTCCCGCGGAGGTCACCGCAGTCGAGGCGGGCCTTCGCTTTGCGGCGCCGCTGATGCAGGGCCAAAAGACCGGCTGGTTCTACGACCAGACTCACAATCGGGCGCGTCTCGTGCGCTATCTCTGGCCTCAGGCGCGGGTTCTGGACGTGTGCAGCTACGTGGGCGCCTGGGGCATCACCGCACTGAAGGCTGGCGCCGCCGCGGCAAGCTGCATCGATTCCTCGGAGACTGCGCTCGCTTTCGCCAGCCGCAACGCGGAGGCGAATGCCGTAGCGCTCGAGACGATTCGCGCCGACGCATTCGATGCGATGAAGGCGCTGCATGAGAGGGGCGAGCGCTTCGATGTCGTTGTGCTCGATCCGCCGGCCTTCATCAAGCGCAAGAAGGATATCCCGCAGGGGCAGGCGGCCTACCGCAAGCTCAATCAGCTCGCGCTCACTCTCATCGAAGGTGAAGGGCTGCTCGTATCGTGCTCCTGCTCGTATCACCTCGAGCCCGAGGAGCTGGTCACGGCCATCCAGACGGCGGCCCGCCACAGCGGCCGCTTCGTGCAGATCCTGGAGTCCGGCGGCCAGTCGCCCGACCATCCGGTGCATCCGGCCATCCCGGAGACACGCTATCTGAAGGCTTACTTCTGCCGCGTGACGCGCGAGGTCGGCTAAACTTCGCCGCGATGATCCCGTACCCGAACATCGACCCGATCGCCCTTCGACTGGGTCCGATCAAAGTGCACTGGTACGGCATCATGTACCTGCTCGGGTTCGGTACCGGGTGGCTGCTGGCGCGCCGGCGCGCCTCCCAGCCGGGCTCTACCTGGAAGCCCGTGGACGTCGACGATGTGGTCTTCTTCGCCATGGTGGGCGGCATTCTCGGCGGCCGGCTGGGTTATGTGCTCATCTACGGCCTCAGCTTCTGGACGGCGCAGAACCCGTGGTACCCGTTCGAGATCTGGGACGGCGGCATGTCCATTCACGGCGGTTTCATCGGCGCGCTCACCGCCCTCGGCCTGTTCGCATGGCGGCGCCACCGCAGCCTCGCCGATGTTTTCGACTTCATGGCGCCGCTGCCGGAGCCCGGTCTGCTCTTCGGCCGCATCGGCAATTTCATCAATGGGGAGCTCTGGGGCAAGCCAACCACCCTCCCCTGGGGCTTTCTATATCAGGGCAAGGAGCTGCAACCCTCGCAGCTCTACGAGGGCTTCCTCGAGGGCATCGTGCTCTTCGCCGTGATGTGGTGGTTCACGGCCAGGTCGCGCCCACGGCTGGCCCCTTCAGGGCTTTTTCTGTTGCTGTACGGCAGCTTTCGCTTCCTCATCGAGTTCGTGCGCATGCCGGATCCGCAGATCGGCTATCTCGCCTGGGGCTGGCTCACCATGGGCCAGGTCCTGTCGCTGCCCATGATCCTCGTCGGTGGGGCGTTGCTGACTTATGCCTACAGCGCCCGCGCGCCCTCGGGTAACTTCGCCACTGTGCAGTGAGCCGCGCCTGATGAAACCCTACCTCGACCTGATGCGCCGCATCCTGGAGAGCGGTGCGCCCAAGGGTGACCGCACGGGCACCGGCACGCTGTCGCTCTTCGGCGAGCAGCTACGCTTCGATCTGGCGCGGGGTTTTCCGCTGCTCACGACCAAGCGGATCCACCTGCGCTCGGTCATCTGCGAGCTGCTCTGGTTTCTGAGGGGCGATACCAATGTCGCCTGGCTGCGCGATCAGGGGGTCACGATCTGGGACGAGTGGGCCGACGAGCGCGGCGAGCTGGGGCCGGTCTACGGCAAGCAGTGGCGCGCGTGGCTGGCGCCTGACGGGCGCACCATCGATCAGATCCGCATGGCGCTGCAGCAGCTGCGCGGCAATCCCGACTCCCGCCGCATCCTGGTGAGCGCCTGGAACGTAGGCGAGCTCGAGCAGATGCACCTGATGCCATGCCACGCGCTCTTTCAGTTCTACGTCGCCAACGGCAGGCTGTCGTGCCAGCTCTATCAGCGCAGCGCCGATATCTTCCTCGGCGTGCCGTTCAACATCGCCAGCTACGCGCTCCTCACCCATATGTTCGCGCAGCAATGCGATCTCGAGCCCGGCGAGTTCATCTGGACGGGTGGCGACTGCCACCTCTATCGCAATCATCTCGAACAGGCCACGCTGCAACTCTCACGCGCTCCGTTCCCGCCGCCGCGGCTCAACATCCGGCGCCGCCCGGCAACCCTGTTCGACTACACCTTCGAGGATTTCGAGTTCGTGGACTACCAGCATCATCCCGCCATTTCCGCCCCCGTGGCGGTCTGACATGACCCGACAACCACTGTTCAAAGTGCGCCGCTCCGCGGTCCATGGCAGGGGCGCTTTCGCTCTGCGCCGCATCCGCAAAGGGACGCGCATCGTCGAGTATCTCGGCGAGCGGGTCTCGCATGCGGAAGCCGACCGGCGCTACGAGACCAAGGACGCGACGGACGCTCACACTTTCCTCTTCATCGTCGACTCGAAGACCGTCATCGACGCGGGTGCCGACGGCAACGACGCACGGTTCCTCAATCATTCCTGCAAGCCCAACTGCGAGTCGGTGATCGAGAGCCGCCGCGTGTTCATCGAGGCAATCCGTACGATCCAACCCGGCGAGGAGATGACTTACGACTATCAGATCCAGCGCGAGCACGACGATCCGCCCGGCATAGACGAGGTATTCGCGTGCCATTGCGGCTTCCCGGAGTGCCGCGGCACCATGCTATGGCCACCGGATCCGCCGCGGCGCGCGCCCAAGCGGCAACGGAAGGCAACGAAGCGAGCACGGCAGGAGCTTGGCGCGAGCAAGCGCCGCAGGGATACCGGGCGCAAGCGCAGCACCGCCGGGAACTCGTCGCGGCGCCGCTGAAGGCCCGCGGCACTCATCCATGAGCCAGTCCAGTCGCCGCAGCCTGACAGCGGTCATCGGCGCGCTCGGCGTCGTCTATGGCGACATCGGCACGAGCCCGCTCTATGCGTTCGATGCGACACTGACCGTGGCCGGTCGTTTCAACAGTGAGTTGGTGCTCGGCGCCCTGTCGCTCATCCTCTGGGCGCTGACGATCTCCGTCACCATCAAGTATGTCAGCGTCATCATGCGTGCGGACAACGATGGCGAAGGCGGCATCCTCGCAATGTTCGCGCTGGCACAGCGTCAGATCATCACCGGCAGCCTCTGGGCGCGCGTCGCGTTATGGCTGGCGCTCGCCGGGACGGCCTTCTTCTTCTGCGACTCTCTCATCACTCCAGCCGTCTCGGTGTTGAGTGCCGTCGAAGGCCTGGAGGTCCTGAACCCCGAGCTCAAGAGCGCGGTGGTTCCGGTTACCATCGGCGTGATCGTGGGTCTCTTTGCCTATCAACGTCGCGGTACCGCGCGTATCGGCAGCCTCTTCGGTCCCATCATGGTGGTGTGGTTCGTGGTGATCGGGCTCACCGGCGCTGCGGCGATCCGGCGCGATCCGGTGGTGCTCGCCGCGATCAATCCGCTCTACGGGATCGAGCTGCTCATCCACCGTCCCGGCGTCGCGCTCGCCATCATCGGCGCGGTATTCCTCGCCATGACCGGCGGCGAGGCGCTCTATGCCGACATGGGACAGTTCGGCAAGGAGCCGGTGCGCATCGGTTGGTTCGTGCTGGTGTGGCCGGCGCTCATCCTCAACTACTTCGGACAGGGCGCGCTGCTGCTCGCACAGGGGAAATACCTGCCGCAGGCCCTCTACCTGCTGGTGCCCGCCCCGGCGCGGCCGTGGATGGTGATCCTGGCGACCGCGGCCACCGTGATCGCCTCGCAGGCGGTCATCTCCGGAGCGTTCTCGATGGCACGCCAGGCGGTGCAGCTCGATCTGCTACCGCGCATTCGCGTCCTGCAGACGTCTGCCACCGAGCAGGGCCAGATCTACGTTCCCGTGATCAACTGGCTGGTGTTCATCGCGGTCATCGCGTTCGTGATCGGCTTCGGCTCATCCGAGGCGCTGACGGGCGCCTACGGCGCGGCCGTGGTCGGCACCATGCTGGTCACGACCATTCTCGGGTCCTTCGTGGCGGCGACCCAGTGGAACTGGTCGAAGTGGGCGGTGGGGAGCCTGTTCGGCCTGTTGATGATCGTCGATACGATCTTCTTCCTCGGCAACATGACCAAGGTGCCGAGTGGCGGTTGGATTCCGCTGGCGCTGGCGGCGATCCTGTTCGCGGTCTTCATGACATGGCGCAGCGGACGGCTGGACCTGCGGGCCGCGCTCGCCAGGATGGCCGTGCCGCGCGCCGACCTGCCCAAGCTGGTCGCCGGAGCCCATCGCGTCCACGGCACCGGAGTATTTCTCGCCAGCGATCCGAACATCGTACCTTCCGCGCTGATCCGCAACATCGAGCACAATGGCGTCGTGCACGAGCGGCTGATCATTCTCAACGTCGAGGTGGTGCGCACGCCGCGGCAGGATCCGGTGCGGCGTGTCGAAATCGAGGAGACCCTGCCCGGTGTCTACCTGGTCCACGCGCGCTTCGGTTTCATGGAGACTCCGGATGTCGGTGAGGCGCTGAAGTCCTGCCGGGTCCGTGGGCTGCGGGTGTTCACCGAGGACAGCTCGTTCTTCGTCGGCCAGCACGTGGTGCGCGCACGGGCGCTGCCAGGATGGAAGGGCCTGCAGCGGCGCGTCTTCGCCTGGATGCAGCGGCACAGCACGCAGGCCGCGGAATTCTTTCGCATGCCGTTCCGCGGTGTGGTGGTTCTCAACACCGTAGTCGAGATCTGACGCCGCCGCCGCGGCCTCGCATCATGATCCTGCAGCAACCGCTCATCTCTCTCGTTGTCGCCATGGCCGAGAACGGCACCATCGGGCGTGACAACACCATGCCTTGGCGGTTGCCGGACGACCTCAAGCGCTTCAAGGCCCTGACGATGGGCAAGCTGCTGCTGATGGGGCGCAAGACCTACGACTCGATCGGCAGACCGCTTCCGGGGCGCACCAATATCGTGCTCACACGCGACCGGGACTGGCGGGCCGAAGGTGTGGTCGTCGTGCACTCGCTCGGGCAGGCGCTCGGCATCGCTCGCGACGCCGAAGAGCTGGTCGCGATCGGCGGCGCCGAGGTATATCGGCTGCTGATGCCTTTTGCCCGCCGCATTTACCTGACCCTGGTGCACGCTGAGATTCCCGGCGACACCTTCTTTCCGGACTTCGATCCCACGCAGTGGGCCGACGTCGAATGTCACAGCTATGAGCCCGACGAGCGCAACACGTACCCCTTCACGTTCGTGACACTGGAACGCAAGAGCGACCCGCAGGCGCCAGGCAATTATTGACGCCGGAACAGGTCCTGCAGTCTGTTGAAGAAGGAACCGGAGTGCATGTGTCGCAGCAGCGCCGACCACTGGTTCTCCGCCAGCAGCTTCCGCTCCAGATCCGTCTCTTCCTTCTTCATCAGCTCCAGCACTCTGGTGTCTTCGTCAGCCTCGAGCCAGTAACCATGTTGGTTCGGGCAGAACTCCATCTCGAGATCGTAGAACCGGTAATGAAACCGCTGTAGGCAGGCGGCGCATTCCGGGCACTTGTCGCTCGTAGCGGTCGAGCCGAACGCCAAGGTGCCCTTCCAGCGGTCGCCGAAATCGAAGACCTCGTCCTCGAGCTGGTCGAGCTCGTCGTGCTCGAACCACATTCCCTTGCAGGACGGACAGCTATTGACCTGGAGCTTGTGCCGCTCTGCTGGCTGCAGGTCCACACCGCACCTTGGACACTTCACGGGAACCTCCGCTGGCTGACGTCCGCCGGACGATCATGGCATTCGACCGGCCACTCGGCTAGAGGATCCCGGCCCAGGCCGCTTACTTGCGTATGAATAAATAGTAATGTATTATTTCTATAGAAAGGTGATCCCATGATCCTGCCCGCCGCAACCCCCCAAAGCGCCGCCATGGTCCTGTCGAAGGCGACCGCCCGCGCGGCCATGCAATTGGACGTGCGGCAGGCGCAGCTCGCCAAGGTACTGGGGCTGAGCGCTGCGACTACATCGCGATTGGCGGCTGGAAGCTGGGTGCTGCCGGAGGGCAGCAAGGCCTGGGAGCTGGCGGCAGCGTTCGTGCGCCTCTACCGTTCCCTTGCCGCCATCACGGGCGGGAAATCGCAGGCCATGCGCGATTGGTTGCACTCCGTCAACGATGCGCTGGGCGATGAGCCGGCCGAGCGCATTCTGACGGCTGAAGGACTCTTCCATGTCATCCAGTACCTGGACGCCGCACGCGGTCGGATCTGAATCGAAACCCTGCGAGCTGACGCTGTGGCGTGCGGTCGAAGCGCAGCACGTCGTCGCGACGCGCGCACTGGTCGACAGCCTCGCGGAGCAGGAGATCCTGGAGTCGGTGCTCGAAGCCTCCAAGCCGCACGTGCCACCTCGGTGCGCCGGCTTCGACTATCTGCTCTACACCCCCTTCCGCTATCCGCCGCCCGCGCGCGGGTCCCGTTTCCGCAGCTACGATGATCCGGGTGTCTGGTACGGAGCGGAGGCGGTGCGTACGAGTTGCGCCGAGCTTGGGTTTTGGCGCTGGCGCTTCGTGAAGGACAGCCACGGCCTCACCCGGCTCGATGGCGTGCCGCATACCGTTTTCCAAGCTCTGGCGCACGGCAAATCCGTGGATCTGCGCCAAGATCCATTCGCACGCGACGAGAGAATGTGGGCCAACCCAGATGACTACGGCGCCTGCCACTCTTTGGCGCGAGCCGCTCGCGCGGCTGCGATGCAGATCATCCGCTACGCGTCAGTTCGAGACCCCGACCACGGCGGGTGCGGAGCCATACTCGACTGTCGTGCCTTCTCCGGCACAGGCGGCGTACGTCAACGCCAATCGTGGTTTCTGACCGTCGACAAGCAGCGCGCCTCATGGGTACGCTCCGGGACGCGCACCGCAGCGACATACGAATTCCTCTTTGAGCCCAACACGATACAATCCGGTCCATAAATCATAACTAAGAATCAGTGCTGTCTGAATTGCTATCGAAGCTCGTTATCGAAAAACATCAGGGTAGCGGCGGCGTTGCCCACGCGCTGACTGAACGACGCCCCGATGTTCCCGTGGCCGGCGGCGCGACGTGTGAGCAACAGCACCGGCAGGTCCGAGGTGTTCGCCGCTTGCAGCGCGGCAGCGAACTTGCGCGATTGCCAGGGCGCAACCCGAGGGTCGTTCTCACCGGTCTCCAGCATTACAGCGGGATACCGTGTCTGCGGGCGCACGTTGTAGTAAGGCGAGTAAGCGTACAGAGCGCGAAACTGCGCCGCGTCAGCAACCGTGCCGTACTCGCGCTCGTTATACACCCCGTTAGGCCATAACTGGTGGCGGAGCGTGTCGTAGATTCCGACGAAGCTCACCACGGCCCGAAACTGCTGCGGGTGCTGAACCAGCTCCGCGCCCATCAGCAGCCCGCCATTGCTGCCGCCGATGATTCCCAGATGCCGCGGCGAGGTCCAGCCCGCCGAGACCAACGCCCGGGCCGCGGCGTCGAAATCGTCGAACACGTTCTGCTTGACCGTGAGCCGGCCTTCACGATGCCATGCTTCGCCGAACTCGTCACCGCCACGGATGTTCGCCACCGCGTAGACACCACCTCGCTCCAGCCACGCGAGGTCGGTCCCAATGAAGTGGGGCGCGACGGGTATGTCGTAGCCGCCATACGAAGTCAATATCGCGGGTGTGCCCGCTCCCTTTGGTGTCGACCGCAGAGCCAGGACCGTCACCGGAACGTGCGTGCCGTCCTTCGAGATTGCGGTGAGCCGGTACGTCCGGATGTTGGCATAGCCCGCATCGGGCGGTCGTACCGCAAAGACGGTCCGCACGGAGCCTGACCCCGCGTCATAAAGCGCCCACCGACTCGGGATGGCCCAACCGGAGTAGGCGACGAGCGCCCGGGGTGAGTCGCCCTCGGAAGCTATCGCGTCGATGCCGATGCCCGTCTTCGGAAGCGGAACACGGCGCACGAAGTGTCCATCGCTCGCATACTGATCCACGCCCCAATCCGGCCCCCACAGCCGGGTCACGAGAAATCCGCCCTGGATGGGGAAGACGCCCTGCATGACCGAGTTCTTCTGCTCTGCAACCAGGGTCGAGACGTTGCCGTCAGGGCTCACCGCGACAATGCGCCCATGGTCACTATTGCCGAACGCCACGAGCAGCAATCGATTGCCGTCGAATGCAGCCGCCGTGACGCCTTCGTCGGGCCCAAAGACCCGCCGCCACGTTTGGTGACTACGCCGATACACCAGAAACGGAGTGGCATCCCCGAACTGCACCAGCGCCGCGGCCTCCTTGCCGTCCGGTGAGGTCAGAAGCTGGTACTCCGCTATGGGAGAGAGACCCTGCCCGAACTCGGCTCCGTCGCGCGATTGCGGGGCGCCCAGCGCGTGATGATAGAGCGAGATCCCGAACTGCGATCCGTGCGGCAACCGTGCGTAGGTAAATCCGCGCTCATTCGCATCCCAGGCGACGGCAGGACCGGTGGTCCCGCCACCGGCATCGGTCAGGGCATCCGGCAGGCTTTTCCCCGTAGCCGAGCTGACCACATGAATGGTGGTCGCTTCGCTGCCGTTGGCTGACGTACCGTAGGCGACGTACCGTCCCGAGGGTGACGGCCAAACTTCCTGGATGGCCACATGGCCACCCGACGGATTGGTGTCGACCAGAACCCGCTGCCGTCCGTCAGGCCAGGCCTGCGCGACGAGCACTGCCTGGGCCTGCGGCGGCGTGTCGCGCATGAAGAACAGCGTCCCATGAACGAGTTGCGGCGCGTACTGGTCCGAACTGGTGATAGCAAGCTGGCGCACGCGCTCCGTGATCGCCGCGGCGTCCTTGAACTGCCCCATCACACTGTCCGCATAGGCGTTCTGCGCGCCAATCCAGTCGAGAACCTTCGGGCTGCGGGCATTCTCGAGCCAACGATAGGGATCGCGAACAGTGACGCCGTGCATCACCGTAACGACACCATCGCGAGGCGTCGGTGGCGGTGATGCAGTGGCGGCGGAGAAGAAGAACACTGCCGAGACGAATGCGCACCAGCAGGCGGAGCCACGATTGAATGGTGTCGGCATGGTTTGCATCATACCGCAACGACAGGACCGCCCATGCGGAGGCCCACCGCCTTTATGCCTCGGACGGCCGCCGCTGCACCCGATACAGAATGTGCCGGCGTAACGGATGACCCGGCGGCAGACGGGGATGGTCAAAGTCCTCGGCCGGGGAACGTGTCATTCCGAGCTGTTCCATCACACGGACGGAGCGCCAGTTGGCGGCAACCGTGAACGCGACGATCTCCTCCAGCCCGAATCGCTGAAACCCACAGTCGAGCGCCGCGCGCGCCGCCTCGGTGGCGTAGCCACGCCCCCAGTGCTCGAAAGCCAGGCGCCAGCCGATCTCCACGCAGGGGGTGAAATGCGCCTCGAACGTGGGGGTCGAAAGTCCGACGAATCCCACGAAATCCGCCACGCCGGTCACTTCGACGGCCCAGAACCCGAAGCCGTGCCTCGCGACATACTCCACGATCGTCACAGCCTGACGATTGCTCTCCTCCGGAGTCAGCACCCTGGGGAAGTGCTCCATGACGCGCGGGTCCGCATTCAACGCGGCAAAGTGCGGCAGATCCTCGGGCCGCCACGGCCTCAGACGCAAGCGCGGCGTGGTCAGGATGATCGGCTCCTGATGGCCTATCGCGGCCGTCATCTGAGCTCTCCGCGCCGGAAACCTCGCCGTTCCACGCCAAGGTCCGTTCCGCGTGCGGCGCATGCGGCGGCCCAAAAGGTCGAGAGGACCTCGTAGTGAGAGACTGGATCTGTGGCGGATGTGGTGCTTCGCATGATGGGAGGGGAAGACGTTAAACCCGCAGGCCAATGGCACGCATCAGCTCGAGCCCGTTGCTTTTCGTCACGACGCCCTGCCGCAGCTCGTAGTCGAATCGCATCTGTCCGTTCTCCATGTGATCATCGAAGTGCATGTTGCGCAGCACGCCATCGCCCAGTCCGCCGAGCTCTGTGAGCGCGAGATCATGCGTGGTCGCAAGCCCGATTGCGCCCTGTCCCACCAGGGCTCCCAGTATCCCCTCGGCGCCGATGCGCCGATCGTTGGAGTTTGTTCCCTGCAGCATCTCATCGATGAGGAACAGGAGCGCCGGCTCGCCCGCCGCGAGATCCTTGAGCTGACGCAGTCGGGTGATCTCCGCATAGAACCGTGAGCTGCCCTCGCGCAGCGAGTCGTTGTTGCGGATGCTGGCGCCGACCTGCAGGGGTGTAAGCTCGAATGCCTGCGCCCGCACCGGCGCGCCGGCCATCGCCAGGACCACGTTGAGGCCGATTGATCGCAGCAGGGTGCTCTTGCCGGACATGTTCGAGCCGCTGACCAGCCATAGTCGCGCGGGATCCGTAAGCGTCACGTCGTTGCTGACGCATCGCGCGTGCGGGATCAATGCGTGGCCGATCCCCTCGCCTCGTAGGCGCGCACGGCCTTCCACGAATACAGGGAAGGGATCATCCGGATGCTCGAAACTGTATTGAGCGAGTGACGAGAGCGCCTCAAAGCACCCGGCCGCCTCTATCCACCCAGCCAGCGACGAGCCGTACGCACAGCGCCAACGCTCCGCCGCCAACGCCACGTGCAGCGTGTATAGCAGTGGCACCCGCAGCCAGCCCACCATGAGGTTCTTGCGCTGCTCCGACAGCATCACAAGCGTAGCGAGCCGGCCGATTCTCGCCGACGCGCGGCTCGCACCACCGGAGAGGCCAGCAACCAGGGCGCGCATCGGCGGCGAATCGAACCTTTCCCGCTCGATCTCGACGAGCAATCCGGTCAAGGTCTTTAGACCATCGAAGTCGAAAGCCCGTTCCGCTGGAAAGAGGATCTGCCGCAGAGGCTCCCTGAGCCGGTACAGGGTGATCGCTTCGAGTGTCAAAACCAGTAGTAGCGGCGTCCAGAAGCCGGTCAGCGATCCGGCAATCAATGTTGCCAGGAGGAACATCGGCAGCAGATATGCGGCCCATCGGATCCACGACTCCCCGAGCACGGCCGGCGCCTGCGCCCAGGCGAGCAATCTCTCCGGGTGAAGGACGGGCTCCCGCTCGCTACCCAGAGTGCCAAGGCGCTCTCTGAGATCCAGGCGGTCACGCAGATCGAGAACACTCGCCTGCCGCTGGCGGATTTCCGCCACGGCGGCCGGTGCCAGGAGCCAGCGCGCGAGCGTCTGCTCTCCCATTCGGGTGCGCGCCGCACAGAGCAGCTCGAAGAGGCCGCCTTCACCGAATAGATCCAGGTCCGCGCTGTAGACATGATGGACTTCGCCGAATCGCTCGCCGCGATCGCCACCTCCGGCCCAGCGGTCCTCCAGGCGAGCCACTCCTCGTCGATAGAACTCCGCCGCGCGACCGAGGTGTGAGTGGCGGCGGCGGAGAACGGCGTGGTACGCGAGTGCGCAGATGAAGGCTACAACAGGCGGGAGCATCCAGGCCGCCGACAGCCAGTGCTCGCCCCAGGCTGACCCAGCGAGCACGACAACGCACGCCGCGAGCGCGAGCCGAGCGGCGCTCACCCGCGCCTGCGCCGCCTCCAGCCGACGCATCTCCGCCTCTCTTGCGGCAAGTCGACGCGCGTATTCCGGGCCCGGTATCACCTGCAATCGCTTACAGTCCGCAGGCCAGCGCCAGAGCGCAAGGCTCGGATACTTTCAATGTCAGCAGCTCGTCGGCGCGCGTACGGCCGAGATTGATCGCGGCGATCGGTTTACCCGACTGCGCAGCCGCCTGCACGAACCGGTAACCGGAATACACCATCAGCGAGGAGCCCACCACGAGCATGGCGTCGGCCTGCTGGAGCTGCTGCATCGCCGCATCGACCCGAGGCCGCGGAACGCTCTCTCCAAAGAATACGACGTCCGGCTTCAATACCCCATCGCAGCGAGTGCACGCGGGAACCGCGAATTCATCGAACGGCAGCCCTTCGAGGTCCGCGTCACCATCGGGGGCCGGCAGTCCCTTCTGCCTGCTCCACTTGGGATTGCGCTGCAGCAGCTCCACTTGCAGTTCCTCGCGAGACACGAGGCTATCGCAATCCATGCATCGGACGCGGTCCAGCCGGCCATGTAAATCCACCACGCTCATGCTTCCAGCGGCCTGGTGTAGCCCATCCACGTTCTGCGTGACCAGCAGCCCCAGCCGTCCCTGCTGCTCGAGTCGCGCCAGAGCCGCGTGCGCTCCGTTGGGCTCCGCCCAACGGAAGCGCTGCCAGCCGACGAAGCTCCGTGCCCAATAGCGTCGCCGCACCGCCTCGCTGCCCATGAATGATTGAAAGTTGACCGGCGGCGAGCGTTTCCAGTTCCCGTTCGCGTCGCGATAGTCCGGGATGCCCGAATCCGTGCTGCAACCGGCCCCGGTCAGGACGAAAAGCCTGCGGTGTCGGGCGATGAAATCGCGTAGCAACGCCATCTGCATGTATTCGCCAGCTTACGCCAAATCATGCCCGAAGTGCCGCGGCGGTATACTCCGCGATCATCCGTGACGAATCCGGAGGGACAGTGGAACCCAGGCGTGTAGCTTTGATCACCGGCGCGGCACAGGGTATCGGGCGTTGCATTGCCCAGACCCTCGGAGCGCGCGGATATGCGCTTGCCCTGAACGACATACGCGCTCCGGCGGATACGCTCACTGCTTTGCGCAGTGCCGGATGCGAAGCCATCGAAATCGTCGGAGATGTCGCCGACGAGCGCGTGATCGAGGCCGGCATCGGGCAGATCCGGTCCCGCTGGGGGCGGTTGGACGTTCTCGTGAACAACGCGGGGGTGAGCTGCATCCGCCCCGCGCAGGAGACCTCCACCGAGCAGTTTCGCCGCGTTCTCGAGATCAACCTGCTCGGCGCGTTCGTCGCCGCTCGCGCAGCGGGCGCCGTCATGCTCGCACAGCGTTCCGGGAGCATCATCAACATCGCCTCGATCGCAGGCCTGGTCGGCATCGCCGACAGGGTCGCTTACAACGCTTCCAAGCACGGACTCATCGGCATGACTCGCACGCTCGCGGCCGAATGGGGTGGCCATGGCGTACGTTGCAATGCAGTATGTCCGGGTTGGGTCAAAACCGAGATGGACACGGCGGACCAGGCGAGCGGCAGCTACTCGGATGCCGATATCACCGAGCGGGTCCCCATGGGACGATTCGCCTCGCCCGAGGACATTGCAAACGCGGTGAGCTTTCTGGCGCACCCCAGCACGAGCGCCTTCATCAACGGTCAGGCCATCGCCGTGGACGGCGGCTGGACGGCTGACGGCTCCTGGGAGAGCCTGCGACTGCAACACCGCTGACAGGACCGGTAAAATGACCAAATCCTCGCTCCGCTTACGGCCACTTGCCCTGCTCCTGGCACTCATCGGGCCGGTCCCGGCCTTCGCGTCGCACTGGATCCAAGTTGGCAGCAACGGCGGGCCAGATGACAAAGTCATGGTGGACACCGACTCGCTGCGGAAACTCGAGCAGTTCACCTTCGTCGACATCATGACGGTGTATCCCACGCCGATCGTTAATTCATCCAACATCACTCTAGACAGCTACATTCAAAGGACCGCGGTCGATTGCGTGGAACGCACCTTCGTCGCGGTGAAAACGACCGGCTATCTCAAGGGAAAGAGCGTGGGCACCAGCCGGGAGATGACCGATTGGAAAATCATGACGGTACCGCTGCCGCATGATCCCACTTCAAACCGCATCTATACGCTGGTATGCGGGAAAGAATGACTGCCAGTGCGCCGCGGCATTCGGCGTACCTGGCGGCCATTGTTGTACTGATAGCCCTCGGCATCCGAGGTACGGTGGCAGCGGACGCGCCAGACGTCCAGCAACGTATCAAGCGGATCTGCAATGACATCCCGCCGCCGGTAATCATAGAGGGGGGGCGCCCTGCAGATACGACGCTCCGGGCTCTCATGGAGAAACTTCACGTGCCCGGGGTCAGTGTCGCCGTCATTCACGGTGGCGCCATCGAGTGGGCCCGCGGCTTCGGCGTCCGAGACGCCGCGGGTGATCCCGTAACCGCGACCACGCTCTTCCAAGCCTCATCGATCAGCAAGCCGGTTACAGCCCTTGCCGTGCTGCGGTTGGTAGACGCCCGCAGGATCAACCTGGATGCGGATGTTAATTTATACCTCAAGTCCTGGAAGGTGCCCGACAACCGGTTCACCGCGAAACATGAGGTCACTCTCCGCGAGTTACTGAGCCACACGGCGGGCACCACAGTTGGAGGATTCAGCGGCTACGAAGCCGGCGATCCATTGCCTTCGCTGCTGCAGATGCTCGATGGAAAACCTCCGTCCGATAACGCACCGATCCGAGTCGACACCGTGCCCGACACCGAGTGGCGATACTCGGGCGGGGGCTATGTAATTATCAGACAGCTACTCGAAGACGTGGCTGCCGAGCCCTTCAACGAGCTTCTGCAAGCGAGCGTACTCGCGCCCAGCGGGATGACAGACAGCACTTTCAGTCAACCACTGTCCGCTCGACTCCAGGCAGAGGCAGCCGCTCCATACGGCCCGAACGGCCAACCTGTAAGCACTGGCGCCAAGATATATCCGGAGTTGGCGCCGGATGGCCTGTGGACGACGCCCTCCGATCTCGCGCGATACGCAATTCAAGTGCAGCACGCGCTCGCCGGCGCGCCCGGCGCCCTCGTCAGCGCCCAAACGGCCCGCTTGATGCTTACGCCGCGCCGCAGTCACTATGGATTGGGGATCGTCGTCGGCGACGATCCGGAGCACCCGTGGTTCGCGCACAACGGCGGCAGTTATGGATTCCCCTCTCTCTTCGTCGCCTACGACAAAGGCGATGGCGCGGTGCTCATGTCCAACGGCCAAAACGGTTTCGAACTCGAGATCGATCTTCTGCGCAGCATCGCACAGGAATACGGCTGGCCCGACTTCATGCCGTCTCATCACCGCGCCGTGTCCATCGATACCAAAACCCTGGAACACTACGTCGGTGCGTACCGGATATCCGCGAAGACTTTCGCCGTGATCACTCGTAGTGCTAACCGGCTGTTTCTCCAAACGTCCTCTCTAGGTCGGCAACCGATGTACGCGCTGTCCGCTCACCGGTTCGTCGTGAGGCATGGCGTGATCGACTATTTGTTCAATTGCTTCGACGAGATCCAGGTTGTTTTCGTACCAGACAGCCGCGGCAGAGTGACCGGATTGAATCTCGAGCAGAGTGGCTCTCGGTTCCCGAACGTGGCGGCACGCATGAAGGGTGCAGATGCCGTGCGGGTGATCGAGGATATGGCTGATATCACCAGGAGATTCGACCTCCAGCAGCCCGCAGCGGGCGGCGAGAGGGTGCTGAGACAGCTGCTTGAGGAGCTCGCGACGGGCGCAACGCAGTACCAGGGCGTGACGGCGGATTTCGCCGAGTACCTCAAATCGATGGTGCCGAACAATCAGCATCTGTTTGAAGCCCTCGGGCCGGTCGTATCGATTGCCTTTCTGCATGTCGCCCCGACGGGCATGGACACCTACCACATAGTTTTCAGAAACGGTCAGGGAGACATGGACCTCTCGCTCAGCGCCGCAGGGAAAGTGCGCTACGCGCTGTATTTCGCCGGATGAGCAGGCCTCCGAGCTCACGCTTGCGCAAACTCCGCGAGCAGCACCGCGTAATCTTCCACCGGGGGAAACTCGGCGTAGCTGTGCACGGCCGGTGTGTTTACCCACGGCAGCTTCGTCCTGGCACAGGTCTCGACGAAGGGCGAGAACCAGGACACATCATCGAGCATGGTTGCGCGCACGTTCACGAACTCCGGCAGGAAGCGAGTGACAATCGCCGGCGGACGGGTGAACATCCAGCTCATGCACGACGGGCAAAAGAAATGCCGCAGCTCCGGATTGCGCATGCCGCCGAGCACGGGCTCGCCGCAAGTGACCTGGAAGCCTCGTGTCGGGACGGCCGCGCTCAGCGAGTAAGCGCTGGCGCTCATCCTCTGACAGCCGGTGCAGTGGCAGGCCATCGTCAGGATGGGAGGCGCGCTGATGCGCAACTGAATCTCGCCGCAGCGGCAGTGGCCGGCAAGCGGAAGTGTCAATTGGCTCATGGCGCCTCGACTACGCGACCCGCGCTACGTCAATCTTGCGGATATCATCGATGCCATAACGGAGCATCGCGAGCCGTTCCAGGCCATAACCGACACCCATCGCGACGTGTCGCGCGGGATCGCCGCCGAGATGAGCCACGAAGCGGTCCGTGAACACACCCCACGCAAGCACTTCCAGCCATTCGCCGTTCTCCTCGACCTCGAGCTCCCATGCGCGCTCGCACATCGGATATTGGACCGGCACGATCTTGACCGATCGCCGGGGGAGCGCCCGATCCACCGACTGCAGCACGCGACCCGTCAGTTGCCACTGCTCGACCCGTTCGCGCTCGTCCAGCCACAGCACTTCGAGCTGGTGAAACGCTTCCAGATGTTTGGCGTCGGCCTCGCATACACGGTAGACCTTTCCGGAGGACCAGACGCGAAGCGGCTGTCCTTCATATCGTGCGGTGAGCAAGAGCGGAAGCGTCAGGTCGTAGCGCAGGATCTTGTTCACATCGATCCGGTGCAGCTCGGACGGCTGCACGTACATTGCGGCCTTCACGATCGCTTCCCCTACGTCCACGATCTCCGGCAACGGCAGCTCGGTGAACTCCGGGTAAGCATCGCGCAGTTGCCGCAGCATGCCGCCCACCGGATTTTCCGGGATATCGGTCAGCCGTGGACTGGCGAGCAACTCGACGATCTTGCCGGGCAAGTGAGCTGCAATCGCCTCCGGGTCCACTCCGCGTTCTTTCACCATCTCGATCTCCTCGGCTTCGATGTGTTGACGCAGCCTGTTGCGGATCCGCTGCAGGCGCTTGCGCATCGTCGTCTCGGTCATTGCGGCGGCTTCCGCGAGACGCGCAAGCGACCAGCCGCCGTGGTAGCGCCGGTCGCAGATGCGGCGCTCTTCAGCGCTCAGCGTGAGCAGCGCTGCCGCCAGCCGATGCCTTTGTGCATCGGACCAACGCTTCTCCGTCTCATCGAGCACCGGGGCGCTCGGGACATCGTTTAAATCGAGCAGCGTGACCCGGCGGACACGGCGCAGGTTGAGCGCGGCCGTGATCACGATCCGACGCAGCCAGCCCGGGAAGGCGGCCGGTTCCTCCAGGTCTCCGAGCCTCCGGTAGGCGCGCAGGTAGGCTTCCTGAACCGCGTCTTCGGCGCCCGCGGGTCGCGTAGCACGCTCACAGCCACGGCGAGCGACATCGCCTGGGTGACCTGTACGAGCCTGCCATAAGCCGCCACGTCACCGGCTCTAGCCGCCGTGACGAGGTCGCCGAGACAATCGGTTTCGTGGATCCTGGTCATGGGTCACCTAAAGACACGTGATTCCCCAAAACGTGACAGGCAGGCAGGACGGAACGATCATGCTTCCCGGAGTGCTATGATGCGCCTCGCTACGATCAGGTTGAAACAAGAGGCGTCAGATGCTCGAGTCCCGTCGTCACCTCAACCGCGCCGCCTGGGTCGCCATGGCGGGCACCTTGCTGCTCCTCAGCGGCTGCGGCATCAATAACATCCCGACCTACAAGCAGCAGGTCGATGCCAGCTGGAGCGAGGTGCTGAACCAATACCAGCGGCGCACCGACCTGATTCCAAACCTGGTGGCGACCGTCAAGGGATACGCTGCCCACGAGGCGGACGTCCTCGAGGCGGTCACCGAGGCTCGAGCGAAGGTCACCCAGACCCAGATTCCGTCGGACATTCTCACCAATCCGAAGGCGTTCCAGGCGTTCCAGCAGAACCAGGCGACCCTGGGCGGCGCGCTGTCGCGCCTCATGGTGGTGACCGAGAACTACCCCAACCTCAAGGCCGACCAGAACTTCCTTACCCTGCAGGCCCAGCTCGAGGGAACCGAGAACCGGATCGCGGTGGCGCGCCGCGACTACATCCTCGCGGTGCAGCAGTACGATACCGAGCTCACCACGATCCCGGGCCGCTGGTATCACTCCATGTTCTACGGCAGTTACCAGCAGGTCCAGAACTTCACGATCTCGGAGCAGGCGCAGCAGGCTCCGCAGGTGAAGTTTTAAGGGCCGGCGGCTCCGGGACGCGCCGTGACAGCCACGCTGAGGGAACGCGCAGCTCACGGGTCACATTGGCTGCTCATGTCGCTGCTCATGCTCGCGGCGATCCCCGCCGCTGTGGCGCAGAACTCGCCCAGCACGGGCATACCGCCCTTTCCCGCGCTCACGGGTCCCGTCGTCGACGATGCGCATCTCCTGCCCGGTGATGTGTTTTCCCAGCTGTCGCAAAAGCTCGCCGCCTATTCCCAGGCAAACGGCACACAGCTGGTCGTCGTCACGCTTCCAACCCTCAACGGCTATCCCATCGAGGACTACGGGTACCAGCTCGGGCGCCACTGGGGAATCGGCGAGAAGGGCAAGAACAACGGCGCGCTGCTCATCGTGGATGCGGGCGAAAAACAGGTGCGCATCGAGGTGGGCTACGGGCTCGAAGGTACGCTCACGGACGCACAGAGCTTCGTAATCATTCACGACGTGATGACGCCGCGCTTTCGCCAAGGCGATTACGCCGGCGGCATCACCGCCGGAACCGACGCGATCCTATCGGTGCTGGGCGGTAAGCCGCTGGCGGTCCCACAGCAGCAGGTCGGGGAGCGCGGAGGAACCGGCTTCCTCATGTTCCTCATCCTCATTTTCGTCTTCTTGCCGCTGTTGCGGGCGATGTTGGGTCGTGGCGGACGGGGAGGGCCCGGGGGCATGGGAGGCGGTTGGCTGGGCTGGCTCCTCCTTGGCATGCTGGGAGGCGGCGGCGGTCGGGGTGGCGGTTTTGGCGGCGGGGGCGGATTCTCCGGCGGGGGCGGATTCTCCGGCGGCGGCGGATCCTTCGGAGGCGGCGGCGCCTCGGGAGGCTGGTGAGGCATGATCCGCTTCTCCGCAGACGACAAGGGGAGAATCACCGCGGCAATCCATGCTGCGGAGAAAAACACGAGCGGCGAGTTCGTGGCCGTGGTGGCGCGCGCCAGCGACCACTACGTTCTGCTGCCCCTGCTCTGGTCGGCGATACTGGCGCTGCTGTTTCCGGGTGCCTGCCTGCTCGCCGGGCTGTCCATGCGTTGGGTCCACCTCTACCAGATCCAACTGCTCATTTTCATCGGCCTGGCCGTCCTGCTCCTGTCCGTGCCGGGCCTGCATCTGAAATTCATTCCCCGGCACGTGAAGCATGCGCACGCCAGCCGGCTCGCACAGGCGCAGTTCTACGTTCAGGGTGTGCAGCTCACACCGCATCACTCCGGTGTGCTGTTCTTCGTCTCGCTTGCGGAGCGCTACGTCGAGATCGTGGCTGACAAGGGAATCCACGAAAGGCTCGGCGAAGAGCACTGGAAGGACATCATCGACGGGTTCGTCGCCCAGGTGAGCCGAGGTCGGGTCGTGGATGGCTTCGTGGATGCCATCGGCGCCTGCGGCGCCGCCATGGCCGAGCACTACCCGCCTGATCCCAATGATACCAGTCAGCTCTCAGACGGCCTGATCGAGCTGTAACTCTCGCCGCGGCGCTGTCGAATATCCGGCTGCGCGAAGGCCGCAGCCATCAGCTCGATGTCAGCCCGCTCTCGCCGGCAAGGGCGTGATGGTTCATGATGCGATGCAAATCCCGGCTCTCAGCTAGCCGTGCACCACATTCGCCACCGCCTCCGCGAAGTACCCGACATTGTCCTTCCGCAGGCCGCAGATGTTGATCCGGCTGTCGTCCATCATGTAGACATGGTGCCGTTCGCGCAGCTCACGGACCGCCGCGGTGTCGACGCCGAGGTAGGAGAACATGCCGCGCTGGCGCAAGATGTAGCCGAAGTCCTTGCGCGGGCAGGTCGCAGCCAGGTGCTGCACTGCCGCGGCGCGCAGCTGTTGGATCCTCGAGCGCATCGCATCGATCTCTCCAGCCCACAACGTACGTAGCCGCTCGTCCGTGAGGATGCCATGGACGATGGCCGCGCCGTGGTCCGGTGGCATGGAGTAGAGGCCGCGCGCGATCCGCATGAGTTGACTGATCGACGCATCCGCCGCTGCCGGCGTCGCGCTGAGGGAGTGCAGCGCGCCGGTGCGCTCGCGATAGAGGCCGAAATTCTTCGAGCACGAGACCGCGACCAGCACCTCGGGTAGCTCCGCGCAGAAAAGCTGTGGCCCGTAGGCGTCCTCCGCCACTCCCCGGCCGAGGCCCTGGTAGGCCATGTCGATGAAAGGCAACAGTGAGCGGCGGCGTACCAACGCCAACAGCTCGCGCCACTGCCCGTCCTCGAGGTCCGCGCCCGTTGGGTTGTGACACGAGGCGTGCAGCAGCACGACCGAGCGCGCCGGTAGACGATCGAGCGCCGCGAGCATGGCGTCGAAGGCCACGCCGCCGGTGGCCGGATCGAAGTAGGGGTAAGGCTCGAGCCTCAGGCCGCAGTTCGAAAGCAGAGGCACGTGGTTGGCCCACGTGGGCGTGCTGACATGCACCACGGCGTCGGGCGCTGCTGCACGGATGAGTTCCGCGCCCAATCGCAGGGCACCGCACCCACCCGGCGCCTGAATGGTCCGTAGGCGACGCGATCCCAACGCGGTGTGCCCCTGCCCCAGCACCAGCCTCTCCATCGCCTCATTGAAGCCGGCGTTACCGACCGCACCGACATAAGTCTTGGTCGTCTGCCTTGCGATGAGCTCCCGCTCCGCTTCGCGGACCGCCCGCATGACCGGAGTCTCCCCGGCGTCGTCGCGATACACGCCGACGCCCAGATCCACCTTGCGCGGATCCGAATCGGCGCGAAAGGCGGCCATGAGGCCGAGGATGGGGTCCGGCTGCAGCCGGTCGAGATGCTCGAGCACGTGGTCTCCTTGCCGTGGAACTGTGGCAGGAGATCGAGTTTACACGCGCCTACCCGTCAGCGCGAAGCCGCGATCTCGATGGTTCCCGCCGCAGGCGGCATCAGAACCGCCAGGATGATCGCAACGACCAGGAGCGCCGGGACGTCCCCGAAGAGGTGTCCGCGGTGTTCCGGATACACGATCGATTGCGCGGCCATGATTCCGCCGTGCACGACGCTCGACCAGACGGTAAACCAAATCAGACTCCGATTCGACAGCGGATCCCGCGACGCCATGAGAAGAAATATTCCCAGCGTGGCATAGATGCCGAGAATCATTTGCAGATAAAGCGACTGTCCCGTGTGATGCCAAGCCCAACCTGCCGGCCATATGATAGTGAGCGGATAGACACCCACCAGGAATACCAAACCAACTACGACCAACGCGACACGAAGGAATTTCAACCGCTCTGCGGTATTCATGAGACGCCCCTTCTATTCATCGCCCTGGCTCGGCCGATCGGTCTGAGCTGGGCTGATTGGAAGGGTCGAGTTTACCTCTCTCCTTACGCTCCTGCGGAGCTTCGGGAGACGGGTCTCCTACGGGAGTTTCCTCGAGAGACGGGCCTCCCTACGCTCCTGCGGAGCTTCGGGAGGCAGGGGGTGCGGCTCGGCCAGAGCCGCGAGCAGCAGCTCGACGAGCTCACTGTCCCAGATCTGCTGCTCCGGGTCGGTCACGGCGACGTCCGGCACCATGAGGCTCGCGAGGATCAGCTCGCAGGCGCTGTCGGGATTGCGCCGGGCGAGGGAGCCATCCCCCCTGCCCTGGTCCAGCAGTCGCTTGAGCCGTGTGCGCACCATCATGTCGCGCTCATGCAAGCGCCGCTGCAACGCGTCGGGCAGGTTGCGTCCGCGGCGAAACGAAAGCAGGGTGCCGAGCTCCCGGCGCGCCTCGAGCGCCGCCACGAGAAACGCCGCCAGCTTGTCGAGCGCATTGCCGGGCGCGGTCTCGGCGCGCAACAGGCTGTCGGCCAGAGCCTGTGCCGTGCGCGCGTAGCACTGATCGATGAGCTCGAAGGGGTCCTCGAGCCAGTCCGGGGCGACACCGAAGGGCTCGCCGCCAGCCTCGACGGCGATGGTGGGCCACGGAATGCGATGATTGCCCCGCCGGGCGATCAGCCGCGTCGCCGCATCGACGATCTGCAAGCGAGACAGCCGCCGGCTCGGAAGCCTGCCGGCCGCGACCGACCTGAGCCCCATCTCTTCGTTGGATGCCGGCCCGGAACGGATCTTGGCGAAATCGAGCGCACTCATGAAGCCCTCCTGCCACGGCTTCAAGCAACGCCCATGCCAGCAGCTTGACGACTCGATGCGGGTGTTAACACGCTCCCGGCGTGCCAGCCGCCCAAGCATGGTGCGCCCGGCGCTGCACGTGCGTCCTGCTGGTGCAGGCCAACAGAGTCTAGAGAGTCGGGTTCACGCTTTTCCAGCGCCCGAGTCTGGTCAGCGCGTAGCGGGCCGTCAGATAGCTCGGCGGTTGCGCCTGCATCGCGAGCGGCACGTGCTCCGGCACCGCGAGCGGCGGCTCACCCAGCGCCTCTGTCGCGCCGACGGGGCTCGCGCCCGGTCTGAGACGTTCCTCCAGCGCGGCCAGCTCCAGAGGCGGGTCGACTTCCTCCGGTGTCAGCAACAGGCGATGCCGGCGCAGCCACAGCCCCGCTCCGGTTCGGCTCGTCAACACCGTGAGCGGCACGGCCAGCACCATGCCGGCGAGCACCGGTAGCAGCCACCAGATGTATCGCGGAGCGAACGCCAGGATCACCGCTCCCCAGGCGATTCCGATCAAGAGGTGCCACTTGTGGCGCATAAGCGCTTCGAGCAAGCCGATGCCGCGATCGCCCCGCTCCTGCGCATGCCATACCACCGGCTTACCCAGCAGCGTGGTCACGACGAAGGTGGTGTGGAAGAGCATCATCGCGGGCGCCAGCAGAATGCTGAAGAGCTGCTCGATGCCCAGGCTCGCGAACAGCCGCGGGCCGCCGCCGAATCCCCGCCGCAGCCGGGAATCGTTCAGGGCCAGCAGCGCGCCGAAGAACTTCGGCAGAAAGAGCACGGCCACCGTGATCGACATCAGCGCCACGATCTCCCGGTCGCGATACTGCGGCCAGGTTGGAAACAGCGCATAGGAACCCGGTGTGAAATATTGATGCCCGTGAACGGCATCCAGAATGACGACGGTGGAGCTCAAGAGCAGCACGAGCAGCCACAGCGGCGAGCTGGCGTACGACAGCACGCCGGTGACCAGGTGCACCCGGCTCAGCCAGTGCAGGCCCCGCATGGGCAACAGGCCCAGATGCTGCAGGTTTCCCTGTGCCCAGCGGCGGTCGCGGGCCGCGTAATCGATGAGGTTCGACGGCACTTCTTCCCAGCTGCCGCTATCGTCGGGCACCAGCCAGACCTGAAATCCCGCGCGCCGCATGAAGGCGGCCTCGACGAAATCGTGGCTCAGGATCTCGCCGCCGAGCGGCGGAGCGCCACGCAGCCGTGGCAGGTCACAGAAGTCGGCGAAGGGCTTCAGTCGCAGGATGGCATTGTGGCCCCAGTAGTTGCCTTCCCCGAGCTGCCACCAGGCAAGACCACTCGCCAGCATCGGGCTCGACAGGCGCGCGGCAAACTGGATGAGACGCGCGAACAGCGTCTCGCGGCCCGCCGGCAACGGCAGCGCCTGGATGATGCCGGCCTGCGGGTGCGTATCCATGAGCCTTGCCAGATTTACCAGGGCCTCGCCCGACATGACACTGTCGGCATCGAGAACGATGGCGTAATCATAGGCGCCGCCCCAGGCGCGCACGAAGTCGGCGATGTTGCCGGCCTTGCGGCTGACATTCTCCGGACGCCGGCGATAGAAGATCCGCCCACGGGCGTGGTGGCGTGCGGTGAGCTCGCGCCACGCAGCCTCCTCCGCCGCCGCCATCTCGAGCTTACGGGTGTCCGAAAGAATGAAGAGATCGAACGCCCGCTGCTCCGGCAGGCGTGTCAATGAGGACCAGATGACATCCAGGCCGGCGATGACCCGCGCGGTCTCCTCGTTGTAAATCGGCATGATGATGGCGGTGCGTCCGGCGAGAGGCCGGCCGGCGAGCGCCTCCGGCTTGAGCCCCAGGGGATCGCCGCCACGCAGACGGATCAGCAAGCCCGCCAAGGCCGTCCAGAAAGCCCCGGTGATCCACACGAAGAGGATGTAAAAGAGCACCAGACCCACGCGCTCGAGCGTGGTCAAGCCGTTGGCGGCTAGAATGTCGCACATCATCGCTGTCGCCACCGCCGCGGTGACCAGCGTCAAAAAGAAAAACAGCGCCCGGCGCCAACGCGCAGCGCGCCTTATGCGACCGGCATCCACTGCTAGGTTCCCGATGGTGTCCACTGGTAGGTCCATGTCTCGGTCAAGGCTTCGCCATATAAGTCCAGGTAACAGCGCAAATCGACCGGCTGGTCGCCCGAAGGTTTCACCTCCATCGTCACGCGCCACACCCCATTCTCCGTAATTCGCTGCACGGTGACATGACTGACCGTGCCGCCGTCCGCCGATACGTCCACATGCACTGGCTGCGAGGGCAATAGAGAGTCGAGGTCGCCGCCGGTGAAATCAAGGAGAACAAGTCGCATGCCTGATACCGGGGTCGCACCGTTCATGACGGGCCCGAAGCGCGTTGCGATTTCCTTGCCGCCCGGGGGCCAGCGCTGGCCGGAGTCCAGGTAGGCCGAGAGCAGGTAGGAGAAACGGACCGGCGTGTGCGGCGACAAGGAAGCACTCGGCACCCAGTAAGCGTCGATATTGTCGTGGATTTCCTCATCGCTCGGGATCTCGACCAGCTCGATGCCGCCCTTGCCCCAGTTGCCGAGAGGTTGGATCCAGTAGCTCGGCCGCCGCTCGTATTGCGAGTCCGGGTCCTCGTAGTCGGCGAAGTCGCGGTCGCGCTGGATGAGGCCGAAACCCATCGGATTCTCATCCATGAAGCGGTTGACCTGGAGCTTGTCGGGATTCTCCAGCGGCCGCCACAGCCATTCGCCGATGCCGGTCTGCATCATCAGGCCGTCGCTGTTGTGAACCTCCGGTCGCCAGTCATCGAAGCGGCCTCGGTTCGAGCCCTCCCCGTAGAGGAACATGGAGGTGAGCGGCGCGATGCCGAGCTTGTCCACGGTCTGCCGTGCGTACAGCACTTCCGTCACCTGTACCTGACTGAGGGTGCCCGGGCGCACGTCGAACTCGTAGGCGCCGGCGATGCTCGGGCTGTCGAGGAGCGCGTAGATCGTCATGGTCCTCTGGTCGGGCTGCGGCCGGACCAGCCAGAAATCGGTGAAGTAAGGGTACTCCTCCCCCGCGGTCGTTGCGGTGTCGATGGCGAGTCCCCGGGCCGAGACGCCATAGCCGGCGTTGCGGCCGAGGGCCCGGAAATAAGAGGCGCCGAGAAAGGCGATCACCTCATCCTTGAAGCCCGGCGTATTCAGGGGATAGTGCACGGCCAGGCCCGCGAAGCCGAGGTTGGCGGGCAGCGGAACTCGCGGCACGTCGGGCCCGAAGGTGAACATCGAGGGGTAGTACCCCACGGGGCGCACACCCGAGGGGAGGACCTCGTAAATGTTGACGCGGCGGTCGAAATTGAATCCGCGGTGGAAGAATTGCACTTCGAACATCGACTGGCCGTGCCAGAGCGCGGCGGCCGGCCTGAACTGGATTTCGCTGTACTGCTGATAGTCGAGCGTAGCGAGCGCCCGCGGCAGCGGCGTCGAGCGAACGTAGAAGGGGCGCGCCGCGCGCTCCTGCGCAAACTTCTGCACCGTGGCGAAGGTGAAGGGTGGCGGCGGTGCCGGTTGCGCCCGAGGGGGTGGTGCGGGTTGCGCTCGAGGCGACGGTGCCGGTTGCGCTCGCGCTGCGTGGGCTCGCTTGGCATGAGCTCGCGGCGGAGGGCTGGCCGTCTGCGCGCCCGCAGAGGTCAGCAAGAGCAATGCGAGAGCGGCGGCCAGCTGCGTTCGATGAAACGATGACACCAATACTCCCCGGGCAGTTCGGCTCAAGTGGCCAGCTCGTGCCGCGCCCGGCCTACGCGGCACAAACAGAGCCTTTTGTCGCCATTGAGCGACAGTTCACGGGCTCTGCTTTGGTGGAATCAGGATGGATTCTCGCAGCGTAACTCATTTGTAGTGTCTGAAAAACCTGTCGGACGGGACTGACGCATAACGGAAATTATGACACCGGGGCGGCCTGCGGCGCTCGTGGGTGTGAGACCACAATGATCGCCGATCCGACGCACCTGATTGGGAGAGGCGCACGCGGCGGCGCACCGCGCTGGTGCGTGGACCGCTGAGTCAAGGTTCTGATCCGATGCAACATATTGATTGTCAAAGCGAAATACAATTGGCACAAGGGATGCTTGAGCCGCCCGCCCGCCGACATTTTTCGGCCGAAAGAGGGGCGCCATGCAGAAGCCTTTGTTGCAGCGAATCCACATCGCGGCTCTGGTCAGCGCCGTCAGCGCGGTCAGCGCCGTCCCGACGGGTGTGCGAGCGGCCGACCCGCCGCTCGCGACGCTGTCGCAGATCCTGGCCAACTCCGGGATCACCGAGTCCGGCTATGTGGCGGCCTCCTACTACGACTCCTCGGGGTACAACACTTATCATCAGTTCGATACCTCGCACGACACGTTCCAGCTCGATGAGGCGGGATTGCAGCTCGCCTATCAGCCCAAGTCCGGCTTCGGGGCCGTGGTGGACGTGATTGCCGGGGAGGACGCGAAGATCGTCGATGCCGCCGAGAGCGCGGGCACCAGCGCCAACTCGTTCGATATCCTGCAGGGGTATGTGCAGTACGCCAGCGGCCCGCTGAGCGTGCAGGCCGGCAAGTTCACCACCCTGGCGGGCGCCGAGGTCATCGCCCCGACCGGCAACACGAATTTCTCGCGCTCGCTGCTCTTCTACGCCGAGCCGATGACCCACACTGGCCTGCGGGCGAGCTATGCCCTCACCGACACCGTGAGCATCATCGCCGGGGTGAACAACGGCTGGAACTACACCCAGATCGACTCCGGCTCGAAGACCGGGGAGCTCGGGGTCGCCTTCAATCCCAGCAAGTACTTCTCCCTCACCGCGCAGATGTACGCGGGCAAGGATCCGGTATATGGGGCGGAGCGGACTTTCTTCGACACGGTTGCGACCTACAACGCGACCTCGGCTCTCTCATTCGTGGTGAGCTACGACTGGGGCAAGCAGCAGACCGGCACCGCGACCCCGGACACGCTCACCGGGGGTGATTGGGACGGTGTAGCGGCGTATGCGAACTACCAGTTCAGCAGCCAGTGGCGCCTGTCGCTGCGCGGGGAGTATCTCGACGACAAGGACGGCACCACGCTCGTGACCGGCACGGCGCAGGACCTCAAGGAAGCCACACTGACCTTCGGCTACGACCCGGTGGCGAGCTTCGAGCTACGCATCGAAGGCCGTTACGACACCTCCAGCGAGCCGACCTTCGTCAAGACCAAAACCCCCAGCCTGCAGTACGGCAGTAACCAGAGCGAACTCGCCCTGCAGGGTGTGTACAAATTCTAGTTAAAGCGATCACTCGGGACCACCGCCACGGCGGACGATGAGGCCGCGCCCGGGATCGTAGCCCAGGATCGCCAGAGCCATGAAGACGATAAGAGCTCCGACGACGACGGCGCATGCCTCGCCATTGAACTGCCCGTACAGCGCGAAGCGGACCAGCTCGACGGCGTGCGTGAACGGGTTGGCCATGCAGACGTAGTAGAGCTTCTCGTTGGCCTCACGCACGGTCCAGAGCGGATAGAGCGCGGACGAGGCAAAGAACATCGGGAAGATCACGAAGTTCATGACGCCGGCGAAATTCTCGAGCTGGCGGATCGCCGACGAGATGAACAGGCCGAGCGAGCTCAGCATCATGCCCGACAGGATCAGGGCCGGAAGCACGGTGAGATACCCGAGGGGCGGCGGTTGGATTCCCCAGAAATACGCGATACCCAGGAAGACATAGGACTGCAGGACCGCGACGGCCACGGTCGCGACCATCTTCGACACCAAGAGGAACCATCGCGGCAAAGGGCTCACCAACAGCGTGCGCATGCTCCCCATCTCGCGGTCCCACACCATCGACAGGGTGCTCTGCATGGCCTGGAACAACTGGATCATGCCGATCAGCCCGGGGGCGATGTACTCCTCGTAGGGAATGTAGGTCTGGTAGGGCGGAATGATCGACACGCCGAGCACGAAGCGGAATCCGGCGGCGAAGATCACCAGCCATACCAACGGCCGCACCAGGGCCGCGATGAAACGGCCGCGCTGATTCACGAAGCGCAGCCCCTCTCGCCATACGATACCGTGCAGGCAGCGGTAGTATTGTATGGGCTTCATTCGCCCCGCTCGCCAGTCAGGTTATCGAACGCCCCGCGAATCGACGTCGCGTTCGCATGGCGCGTGACTTCCGGCACCGGCCCCGCCGCCAGGACGCGACCGCGGTGGAGCACGATCACGCGGTCGGCGGAGTCGACCTCGTCGATCAGATGAGTCGCCCATAGCGCGGCCAGCCCTTCTTCGCGGCACAGCATGCGCACGTGATCGAGCAGGAACTGACGGCTTGCGATGTCCAACCCCACCGTCGGCTCATCGAGAAGCAGCATCTTCGGCTGATGGATCAGGGCCCGTGCTATCTCCACCCGACGTCGTTGACCGCCGCTCAAGGTGCGCGCCTTTTCGTGCATCCGATCTGTCAGGCCGACCCGCTCGATCTCACGCTTGATGCGGACCGCCGACTCGCGACGCGGCAAGCCATGCAAGGCGGCGTGATAGAACAGATTCTGCGCCACCGATAGATCGGGATCGAGGGTCGGCAACTGGAATACCACGCCGAGCCTGGCGAGCGCTTCCGAGGGCTTCTTCTTGATCTCCCAACCGAAGATTCGGATCGAGCCGCCACGGTGGTTGTAGAGCCGGGTGATGAGGGAGAAGAGAGTCGTCTTGCCGGCGCCATTGAGGCCGAGCAGCATCGTGCGGTCGCCGCGGTTGAGCTCGAAGGACACGTCACAAAGGGCTTGCCGCTCACCGAACGCGTGGCTGAGCCCCTCGACGACGAGCGGCGGCGCCTCAGGGTTCGGTGCTCTTCGGTCCACCATTCACTCCACCACGGTCGCCGCCGCGGCGGCCCCAATCAGCTCACGGTGACGGCGAAGAATCTCGTCGCGGAGCCGTTCAATCTCGGCGCTACTGTGGCGATGATCGCGTCCCAAGTCCACCGGTACGTCCGCCACCACATGGCCGGGGGTGCCGGATAGCAGCACCAGGCGGTCGGCGAGCACCAGGGCCTCGCGCATGTCGTGCGTGACGAACAATACCGTCGTGGGCCGCGCGTGCCACAGCTTGAGCAAGAGGTCACGCAGCTGCTCCACGGTATCGTGATCGAGCGATACGAACGGCTCATCCATCAGCAGCAGGTCGGGCTCGATCGCAAAGGCGCGCGCGATGGCGACGCGACGGCTCATTCCCACCGATAGCTGCGGCGGATACAGGTCCTGCGCCTTGGCCAGACCCACCGCCTGCAGCATGTCTTCGACTACGGCGTCGGCGCGCTGCGGCGGCAGCACGAGCGCGATATTTTCGTAGACCGTCCGCCAGGGCAGCAGCCGCGGCTCTTGAAAGACATAGCCCACCCGCGCGGGCTGCCCGTCGGGACGCGGAGCGAGGCTCACGTCGCCGGCAAAAGCGCGGTCGAGCCCGGCCACGATATTGAGCAATGTCGTCTTGCCGCAGCCCGAGGGGCCGACGACGGCGACGAACTCGCCGGGCGCGACCTGCAGCGACAGTCCGGTCAGTGCCACATGCGACTGCGCACCGCGTGGGCGCCGATAGCGCTTTTCGCGGATATCAGCAACCAGGGCCGGCGTCACCGGCGCCACGCGGAAGCGCGCCGCTCCAGCGGCTGAAAGACCGCCCACTCGATGATCTGTATGACCACCATGAAAGCGATGCTGTAAGCGAGGATACGGGTCACGTCGAACTGCTGGAAGTAAAGTTGGATCTCGAAGCCGACGCCGTTGCTGCGGCCCAGCAGCTCGACGATCAGCACGATCTTCCATACGAGCGCCAGGCCGGAGCGGCCGGCCGCGAAAATGTAAGGATACAGCTGCGGCATGATCACGTGGCGGAGCGTCCGCCAGCGGCCGACGTGAAAGCTCGCCGCCATGTCCGAATAGCTGCGATCGAGCGCGCGCGCGCCTTCACGCACGGTCACGGCGGTGTTCGGGATCTTGTTGACGGCCACGGCGCCGATCGCCGCCGCCTCGGTGAGCCCGAACCAGACATAGGCAAGAACGATGATCACCAGCGCCGGCAGGTTGAGCAGCAGCACGAGCCAGCTATCGAACAGCGCATCGATGGTGCGCGAGCGGCCCATCACGATGCCGATCGCGGTACCGATGACCATCGCCACGGTAAAGGCGGCGACTACCCGCGCGAGAGTGACGCCGAGGTTGAACAGGAGCGGACCGTGGACGCTTTCCTGAATCATCGCCATGAACACGGCGCTGGCCGAAGGCAGCAGTCGGCTGTGGATGGCGTCGGCCACGACCTGCCAGACCACGAGGAGCAGGGCGACGGAGCCAATGCGCTGCGCCAGCGAGGTGACCGCCATCCAGGACGGGGCGCGCCGTGCGGGGGCAGCGACGCTCATTAGTAATTCACGGTGTCGAGAAACGTGCCAGGCTGCAGTGTCGGGCTGGAGCCGACCAGCGCCTGGCCGCCGACCTTGGCGAAAACCGCATACAACGCTGCGGCTTCGCGGCGCTCGTCCTGGCCCCAGTGCACCGGGATGCCGGCCCGGAACGCATCACGCAGCGCTTTCAGCTCCGCGGGGCTGCGCGCGCCCGTTTTCGGTCCGAGCCAGTTCCATTCGGCATCCGAGCTCGCCAGGATGGAATCGGCCTGCCGCGTTGCGCGCACGAATCCGGCCAGCGCCTGCGGATGTTGCCGCGCCCAATTCTCGGACACGGCGAAGCCGACCATCGGGATCACCGTCTTGAAGCCGAGCTGCCGCAGAGCATCGCTCATCGTGAGGACTGCCGGCAGGCCGCTGCTCTCGAGTGGGGCGGCAAAGTTCCAGTAGGTCAGCACGGCATCGAGGTGACCCGCCAACAGCTCCTGGTTGAGAAGCGGCGGGGCACCGAACGAGAGCTGCGCGCTGTGCGCAAGGTCGATATGTTGCTGCTGCGCGAGCGCTTGCAGGATGACCCAGCTCTTGTCGATGGGGCTGCCGGCGACGCCGAGCCGCCGAGCCCGCAGATCGGCCAACCGATGGATCGGCGCGCCATGAGCCGCGACCAGTGCGCCGAGAGCGGTCGAAAACGGGAAGAACGTCCAATCCGCCCCCGAGGCACGTTGGCGCGAGACCCACAGCCAGTCCGTGACCACGCAGTCGACGCGTCCCGCCTGCAGCGCGACCAGGGTCGCCTGGTTGCTCGCCAGATCCACCTCGTCGATGTCGACGCCGAAGGTCTCGTCGAGCTCGTGGTGCTGGATGACGTCCATAACCCAGCTCACGGTGCCGAATTTCAGGACCCCAATGCGCAGCGTGGAATCCGCCCGGGCGACTCCGTGCCCGGCGGTGAAGGCCACGAGAAGCGTGAGGGCTATCGAGCGGACGCACCAGGCGAACGGTTGGGTGACGCGCATGGGCAGCTCACGGGACCACGGCGATGCCCCACGGCAGACGGCCGACGGGGATGGACTTGACCGCTTTCTCCGATGCCACATCGATGATCGTGACGTCATTCGTGAGCCCGTTGGCGACGTAGAGCTTGCTGCGATCCGTGCTGAAGGTGAGCTGCCAGGGTCGCTGGCCGACGAGGATGTACTTCTCGACTTCGTAACTCCTGGCATCGACCACGGCAACTCGATTGGCGCGCCCCAGCGCCACGAACGCCGTACGGCCATCGGCCGTGAACTGTATGCCGATCGGGCCGATGTATTCCTTGTCGACACCGGGAATCTCGAAGTTTATGACGTGTACGATCTGATGGCTGTTGGGATCGATGATCGAGACCGTCCCCCCGACCTCCGAGGAGGCCCAGAGATAGCGCTGATCCGGAGTGTACACCGCGATCCGCGGCCGAGTATCGACCAGAACATTGGCCACGACCTGCCAGGTCTTGGTGTCGATGAAATGCGCCATGCTGGTCTCTTCGGAGACGACCACCACCGTGCGCCCGTCCCGGCTGACGGCAAGACCCTCGGGCTCGATCCCGACCGGGATCTGCTTGATCCACTTGCCCGTGGCGTAATCGATTATCGTGACCAGGGCGTTATTTTCGTTCGATACGTACACTTTGTCGCCGGACAATGACGTCGCCAGCGTTTCCGGGTCCGGGCCCGTATCTATCTTGCGTATCACCTTCAGCGTCTTGGTATCGATGACATCGATGTTGCTCGAGTCGCCATCGCATACCAGAACGGCCTTATGATCCGGGGTCTCGATGATTCCTCGGGGCCTTTGGTCCGTCGGAATCGTCGCAATCACTTTGTAGCTGTCGCCGTCGAGCACCGTGACCGTATCGTCGACTTCGTTGGAGACGAAGAGCTCGCTGCCGCGGGCTCGCCCGGCCACGCAGCCCAGTACGACGGCGAATACGAGCAGCGCGCTACAGCGGCTGGTCATTGCACGCGACGGCATTGTGTCTCCGGCTGATCGAAGCCCAACGTGTCGGTCGTCTCCCCCGGGTGGAGAAACCCAGCCTGCGGCGACATGGACACCACCATCAGCGGCTGCGCGATCAGCACCGGCTGCCGCAGTTGCTGATCCCAGGAGCGGAAAGTCATGCCTTGTCCCTTGAAGCCGGCGACGAGGAAGTTGTCAGATCTCAGGTACGCGCGAATTCCGGCCGGGGAAATCTGGTTCCCCCGCATGACGGCGTTACCGACGATGTTGAGGGCGAGCCAGCCGCCATAGTCGCGCTCGGTCATGTCGCGATGGGCGAAGAGCTGGAACCTGTACTGCATCTGCAGGGCGGAATAAGACTGAAAGCCCGGCGTCCAAGCCGTCGCAATGAGCCCTTGCGTCCCCACCACCGGGCGCGCGTCATAGGTGTTGTAGGGAAGATAATCTCCGAACAGGTCCGTCTCGTCCGCGACGAAGAGGACGTCGTAATCGGATCCGACCTGCGTCGCGAGCGGCATCTGCGTTTGAATCTGCTGATAGCCGGTGTCGCTGCGGCGTGAGCCGGGATTGTAATCGTAGCTTCTCGCGGCGACGACACGGGCTCCGTAGCGGCCCGCCGAGCGGCGAACGTCCGCTGCGTAAACCGCATCCTGCGGCGTCGGTCCCTGCAGAAGAAACCAGCGGGTCCAGCGCTTTTCGACCAGGAATTGCGCCAGCGCATCGGCTCGCATGGCCTGGCTCGGCAGGATGTGGAAGACGTTCGCCCGGCAATCCTGCTGCCGCAGGCTGTCCTCGGTCGTCCTCATGTCCAGGATCAATGCGCCCTTGGTGGCCGGGGCATCGGCAAGCTTCAGCAGGTCGTCCGCTTGCAGGTCGGCAACGATGACCGACGGTCCGTGCGTGAACACCTTGCGGGCCTGGTCGGCTATGTCGGCGCCCGCCGGCAGGGTCACGACATACAGCTTGAAATGCCAGCCCAAGAATTTGCCGGTCGTATTGATCTCATCGGTTCCCTCCTGCACGCCGGCAAGTCCCAGGTCGTCCGGGTTGGTTTCCAGAAGCGACGGCATGATTCCAGGCCCGGGATACGCTTCGCGGAGGTAGACGATCGGGAAGGTGTGCGCCGCTGCGGCGCCCAAGGCCGTCGCAGCCGCGAAGGATGGGCTCACGCCGACTGCCAGAGCCAGCGTGAGCGAAGCCAACACTCGAATGGCGCGTCGCGCGCTCATGCACCGATCATTTGTATCTGTGCTCCGGAGGCCCGTCATAAGCGGACCGGATCCAGGCGATGATCTTCCACAGGTCACCGTCACTCTTGATCAGCGGACCCATCGACGGCATCGGACCCATGACATCCTCCAGGGCCTGCCGCTCATAGCCGGCGGCGACGAGCTTCGTCGACCCGAGCGAGATGAGACGGAAGAGGGTATCGTCGGTGCCGCCGTAGATCCAAACACCATTGATGAGCGGAGGACACATGCCGCCGCCGCCGCCGCCGCCGTGACAGCCGTTGCAGCCGTAGTTGAAAAACAGCTTGTGACCGGCCGCCGCCATCGCAGCATTGCCAGTGAAGGGGTCGTGCAGCGATCCCTTGGGGGCCGTCGCGACAACCTCCAGCGGTGGCTTGCCCGTGATGGGCGATCCTTTCGCGGCGGCGGGCTCGGCAGCACCGACCGGGGATGACGCGGCAACCCAGCACGCCGCTGCGAGTAGTGTCAAGGCAAACGTACCTACGCCTGGGGAGCGCGTCATCATTGTTTCCTCCGTCTGTTCGGGATGTGGCGTGCCGCCTATTGGCGGACAAGCAAGGAAAGGGTCCGTATGGCGCCGAGATTGTCATTCGCGACTGCGATGTCACGCGCGGTCTGGCCTGTCGGCGACTTCAGGTGCGGATTCGCCCCGGCTTGAACCAATAAAGCGATCATGGCGGAATTATCGTGCGCGGCCGCAATCATGAGCGCGGTCACCCCCTCGGCGTCGGTCGAGTCCACCTTGGCCTTATGCGTCAGCAGGGCCCGGGCGACGTCCAGCGATCCATGCTCTTGCAGCATCCGGACCATGCTATCCGCCTCCTCCGGGGGAGGCTCGCTGGCGACGACCATGAGCGGAGTCAGCCGATACTTGCTGGCCGGGCTGTTGACGTCGGCCCCCGCCGCGATGAGAGCGTAGGCGGCATCGAACTGCTGCTCCTCGATGGCGAGCGATAAGGGCGTGTAGCCCCGAGGCGCTCCCTCGTCAACCCTCGCGCCATGAGCCAGCAGAAATTTTATGGCCGCCGTCTGATTGCGTGCGACCCCGCCCATGAGCGCGGTCGAGCCGTCGCTGTCGGGCAGATTGACCTTGGCCCCGTGCGCCACCAGAAGCTGCATCATCTCGATGCATCCGGCGGCGGCCGCGGTGGTCAGGGGCGAGGTGCCCATGTTATCCAGTTCATTGACGTCAGCGCCCTTGCCGATCAGATAGGCGGCGCGATCGAGATCGTTGGCGATGACGGCGTCGTAAAACTCCTTGTTGACACTCGAGCCTTCCGCCAGCCACTGGTCGACCTGTGCGCGCGGGATGCTCCAATGTGTCGGCTCGCTCTCGACCTGAGCCACGGACATGGACGTCATGTAGCTGCCGTGCGCGGCAAGGTCGCCCGGGACGATGCAGTTGGCGCACTGCACCAGCGGGACGCCATAGCTCCTCAGGATATTCTCGACCTCGGCTCGATGGGCCTTGAGCGCGTCATCGAGCGCATATTTCAGCACCACATCGTTGCGAGGTACGCCTATCCCTAGGCTGAATTCCATCGGTGTCGTACTGTCCATGAGATTGGTGGGCTGAATGACGAGCTGCGCTCCTTTCATGGTCTTCAGCCAACCCGCCATGGGTCCCCACGCCCCCGCGACATCGAGCTTGCCGTCCACCACCTCCTCGACCTGCCGCCAAGGCTGATGCGCCGGCACCCATTCCGTGTCGTTGCGTACCTGCCAGACCTGCACCTTGGCGAAAACACCGTTATCGGCCAGCGCCTGGCGCAACGCGGAAATCTGGAATACCCCCACTCGCAATTGCTTCAGGCGCGGGTCGCTCAAGCTCTTGATGGTGAGGTTCTCGTTGGTCCGCCACACGAGCACGTAGGTGGTGCGATAGATCGGTTCCGTCGCGAGGATCTGCTGATCGTCGACGGGCATATCCATCAGCAGGTCGCATTCGTCGGCCGCTCCGAATGCCTGACCCACGATGTCCCCCGTATAGGAGCGCCAGTAGTAGCTCAGCTGGGCGCCCATCGCCTTGGCGAGGACCTGCAGAATCTTGTTCTGGTATCCCTCCTGCGCACGATCGGAGAGGGGCATGTTGCCCGGATCCGCACAGACTCTAAGGGTGGTGAAGTGAGCCGTCAGCGCGGCTTTCTTGGCCGCGTCCAATTCGACGCCGTCCAGCTCATCGAAGTCTTTGTCAGCCCAGGGCCCTTGTAGAGTGGCCTGGTCGGTGCCCGGATTGGTCGTGGGGGTGTCGGCAAACGCGGGCGAGAGGAGAAGAGAGGTCATCGACAAAGCGACCGCCAGCTGTGTGCAGCGGCCCAATCGCGGCATTACCGGCATCGCTTATCCTTGTCGCAGACGATCATCGGGGAACGATGGCACCCCGCGGCAGCCCCATGCTGCCGCGGAGCGCCAAAGTTATCACATCCCTGAAGCAACTCGATCCGGTAGCCGGAACGTATAGAGCTCGCCACCCTGCGGAATCAGGTTCAGCTTGCCTGCCTTGGCCATCGCTGTCGCCCCGATCGCCCCGTACTTGTCGTTGAGATCGAGACCCGCTGTCACAGGCAACCCGATCCAGCCGCCAATGCCGGCAAAGACCGACACGTACTGGTGGCCATCGACCTTGTAGCTGATGGGATTGCCGATGATTCCCGAGCCGAGCTTACGCGACCAGAGGATCTTGCCGGTCTTTTCGTCGACGGCACGGAAGTCGCCGCCCAGACTGCCGTAGAACACGACGCCACCGCCGGTGTTCAGCGTTCCACCCCAGTTCGGATATTTGTCCGGGATGTCCCACACCGTCTGTCCGGTCACGACATTGAACGCCTTCAACCGGCCCGCGATACCGGGCTTGTCGTCATACATATAGACGTTGGCGAAGACGTAAACGATGCCCTGCTGCAGGCTGGTCCGAGTCTGCGGCGTATCCTGCATGCACCAATTGTTCGTCGGCACATAGAAGATCTGCGGGTTGCTCGGATCGACGGACGCCGGCTGCTGATCCTTGCCGCCCATGGCCGAAGGGCAGGCCTGGGCCATCTGATTGACCAGCAGCGGTGAGTGCTCGTACACCTTCACCGGCCGCCCCGTCTTCAGATCGACCTTTTCCGCCCAGTTCACGTCGACGAACTTATGCGCCTCCAGCAGGGTACCGGTCGCCCGATCCCAAACATAGGAAAAGCCGTTGCGATCGAACTCGACGACCGTGCGGCGCATTTTGCCGTCAATCGTCATGTCGACCAGGATGGGCTCGTTGACGCCGTCATAGTCCCATTGATCGAAAGGCGTCTTCTGCATCGCCCACACCACCTTGCCAGTCTCGACATTCCTGGCAAACATGGTCATCGACCACTTGTTGTCCCATTTTCCGTCGTTGCAGGCTTTCTGGGTGGGCGGTTTGGCGCCGCAACGATAGGCCGGGCTCCAAAGGCCGGGATTGCCTGACCCGTAATACACGAGCTTGAGCTCCGGGTCATAGCTGTACCAGGCCCAGGGTGAGCCGCCGCCGCGCTTCCATTCATCGCCAGGATAGGTCATTCCGGTCTTATGGCCATAGGTGCCATATTGCGGATTCCACTTGTTGGACTTTGGCGTCAGACCGATTTCCTGGTCGGTGCCGTTGTCCCAGTATCTCCAGGCCAATTTGCCGGTTGCGAGATCGTAGGCTTCGATCCGTCCGCGGGCCGCAAATTCATCACCGCCGAAGCCGACGATCACCTTGTTGTCGGCGATCAGCGGCGCGTTGGTCACGGTCTCGCCGTGGTCGGGATAGGCATGCTTGACTTCCCAAACCACCGCCCCCGTCTTGCCGTCCAGCGCGATGAGATATCCGTCCAGCGTGTTGAAGAGAACCTTGCCGTCCGCGTAGTTCAGACCGCGATTGACGGTGTCGCAGCAGGCGCGCGGCACGGCCGAAAGATCGCGATCCGTCTTCTTCACATAGTTCCAGACCTCGACCGGATGATCCGGATCCGACAGGTCCAACGCCTGGACGATATTCGGCCAGCCGCTGACGAAGTACATCATCGGCTTGCCGTCGACTTGGACGACGATCGGCTGACCTTCCTGGCCGCGCAGGTCTCCAAGGGACTGCGACCAGGCCATCTCCAGATTACTCACGTTGCTCGTGTTGATCTGCGTCAGCGCGCTATGCCGATCGAGCCCCATATTCTGCCCCATCGACGGCCAGAGATCGGGGTTCGCGCTGTTCTGCGCCTCCTCGGCATCCGATCCCATCTGCGCGACAGCGGTGCCGCAGGCGAGGCTCGCTGCCAATAGGATTGCTGCGGGCGTCAGCACGCTGCGCCAGTTTGGTAACTTCATATGTCCCCCTTTTGTGAGACTGCCGCCCAGGGGAACGAGGTCGCCCTGACGGTCAAGGATCGAAAGTGATAGCTCATATCTCCTCCAAATTCTTGGTTCTTTGGAAATACGTTCGATTCCCACGCTCCTCCAAAGACAACTTGGGGGGAAGCGACGCCATCCAAGGCGCACATGGTTGTAGGCGCATGTCGGGCACGATTGCGTTGTCGGGACGTATCAATACACCCGGCGATACCGGCCTGCAACCGCAATCCCGGCGCGGATGGGCCCGTGCGAAGGAGGCGTCAAAATGAGCCACGCGAGTGTGTCAGCAATGGAACGCCATGTCTCTTTCGCGAGACCTGACATTACGCAACTGTAAGAATCGATTGGGGTCGCGGGCGGCGAGCTCCTAACACGCGGCGGCGATCGCCCGGACGCCGGCCGCCAGCTTCAGCGTCACCGCAAAAATGGGGGCTGCGGGACCAGCGGCCCCGGACGGCCGGTAGCACCCCCCCGGCAGGCCGGACCGCCGGGGTAGCGTGCGCGCCCTCCCAAATGCCCCCGCCGTTCCCTCGGCAATGAAGAACCATGCTATGTTTACAGAGTTTTACTGGCCACCCCCCGTGGAGTCTCCGACCGCCATGCCGCCCAGTCCCACCGTCCCCAGCTCCGCGTCCCCCGCCACCGCAGCGGCGCCCCTCATCTGGACGAATATCTTACTGTTTTCATTGACTTTTTTGGCTTCGGTGGTGGTCGTCCCCTGGTACGGCTTGACGCATCACCTGTCCGTGACGGCCTGGGTGCTATTCGGCGTCTTCGTCATCGCCAATGAAATGTCCATCACTGCCGGATATCACCGGCTGTGGGCACACCGCACCTACGACGCCCACTGGAGCCTGCGCCTGCTCTTCGTGATCTTCGGCACGATGGCGCTGCAGAACACCGCCTGGGCGTGGTGCAGCGGCCATCGCCGGCATCACCTCAACGTCGATGACGTCGATCGTGACCCGTACTCGGCCCTGCGGGGCTTCTGGTTCTCGCACATCGGCTGGATGGTGCGGGAGTACCCGAGCGGCCGGGAGGACTTCAGCAATATCCCCGACCTGCGGCGCGACCGCTTGCTCGCCTTTCAGCATCGGCACTACGTCAAGCTCGTGCTCGTCACCAACTTCGGGCTGCCGCTCGCGGTCGGCTGGCTGGTGGGCGACCTGTGGGGCGTTTTCTTCCTCGCCGGCGTGCTGCGACTGGTCGTCAGTCACCACTTCACGTTCCTCATCAATTCGCTGGCGCACATGTGGGGTAAGCGCCCGTACACCGAGGACAATACCGCCCGCGACAATCCGGTGCTGGCGGTGCTCACCTTCGGTGAGGGCTACCACAATTTCCACCACGAGTTCGCGCACGACTACCGTAACGGCGTGCGCTGGTGGCAGTGGGACCCGACGAAATGGTTGATCGCGAGCCTGCAATGGGTGGGGCTGACGCGAAAGCTGAAGCGCACACCGGTATTCCAGATCCAGCGTGCCCTGCTCGCGATGCAATTCACGCGCGCGCAGAAGAAGCTCGCGAGCCTGCAGGCGGCCGCCCCCTCGCGGGTGACCGAGCTGCGCCAGCGCGTCGCGCACGAGTACGACACCTTCCTCGCCGCAGTCGCGGAATGGGCCAAGGTCAAGGAGCAGTGGCTGGAGGAGAAGAAGCGCGCCGTCATCGAGCATTGGGACCATTCCGGTTTCCAGCAGCAACTGCAGGAGCTCGAGCGGCGACTGCGGCTGCAGCGGCGTAGGCTGCGGGTACTGCACGCGCAGCTCGCCTGACCGGCGAGGTCCCCGATGGGACGTATCTTCGAAGTCCGCAAACACACCATGTTTGCGCGCTGGAACCGCATGGCGAAGCAGTTCGCGCGCATCGCCAAGGACATCACCATGGCGGTGAAGTCCGGCGGACCCGACCCGTCCTCGAACCCGACACTACGGCGCGTGATTCAGAACGCGCGCGCCGTCAACATGCCGAAGGACAAGATCGAGGCGGCGATCAAGCGCGCCTCAGGGCGCGATGCGGCCAATTACCAGGAGGTGCACTACGAGGCGTACGCCCCTCACGGAGTGGCGCTGCTAGTCGAGGCTGCAACGGATAATCCGACCCGCACTGTCGCCTCCGTGCGCAACATCGTCACCAAAAACGGCGGCAATCTGGCCACGACCGGCAGCGTCGGCTTTCTCTTCAAGCGCATGGGCGTCTTCCGCCTCGACCCGGCGGGCATCGAACAGGATGATCTCGAGCTCTACCTCATCGACCATGGACTCGAGGAGATGGGCGAGAGCAGCGGCGAGAAGGGCGAGCCGCAGCTCGTCATTCGCGGCGCCTTTGCCGATTTCGGCAAGCTGCAGGAGGCCCTCGAGAAGCGCGGCCTCACTCCTCTATCAGCGGAGCACGAGTACATCTGCACCGTGCCGACGGAGCTGCCCGAGGGGCAGGCGACCGAAGTCCTCGCTCTAATCGATAAGCTGGAGCAGGACGAGGACGTGCAGAAGGTCTTTCACACCTTGGTCTGAGCCACCAGCGGCGGCCGCGCACATCCTGTGCCTTTGCGCGGTTTTACGGGTGCGGCTGTCCTGGCTGCGCCGGCTGGGGCGGCCGCGACATCTGCGGCATCTGGGGAGGCATCTGCTGCGCCGCCGGCCGCGGCGGCTGAACGCTCAGCAGATCGACATCGAATATGAGCATGGCGCCCGGCGGGATCGGCGCTCCCTGCGGCGGACTGAGATCGTAGGCGAGCTGCGGCGGGATGAAGATCCGGTACTTCGCACCGGGCTGCATGAGCTGCAGCGCCTCGTTCCAGCCCGGAATCACGTGACCCACCTCGAAGCTTGCCGGCTGGCCGCGCTTGAAGGAGCTGTCGAACTCCGTGCCATCGAGCAACGTACCGCGATAATTGACCACCACCGAGTCGCCCATCTTGGGCGAGCGGCCCTGCCCCGCCTTCAGCACCTGGTACTCGAGGCCACTCGCCGTGGTGATCACACCCTTCTTCTTGCCATTGCGGACCAGGAAGGCGTGCGCCGCGGCATGGTTCTTATTGCCGGCGCGGGCCCGAGCGGTGACGATCAGCGTGCGAATGTTCAGTTGGTTTTCCTGACCGAACGTCGCCTTGCCGGTGAGCCCGTCGTGCACGCCCTGCAGCAACCGTTGCGTCGAGATATCGTTGGCTTTGACAGCCGCACGACGCAGGCTCTCGCCTACGGAGAGGCCGACGCTGTAGCTGCCTTGGGATTTGACCTGAGCCGGGCTCTGGGGCTTCGTCTGCGCCGGCGCGGGGCCGGGCATTCCCTGCGCCAGGGCCAGGCTGCTCGCGAATAGGGCGGCGGCAGCGCAGGCTGCGACCGGTCGGACGAGGGTTCGGGCGACGACGTGCTTCATCCAGGAATTGTATATTGGCCCGACGCCGGCTGCGGCCCTTTCGGGAATCCCGCCTTGATCGTCATCCGCCAACTCTGCCGCAGCTTCAGCGAGGGAACCGGCGTGCACCGAGTGCTCGACCGAGCCGATGCCAGCATCCAAAGCGGCGAGATGATCGCGATCGTGGGCCGCAGCGGTTCCGGCAAATCCACGCTCCTCAATATCGTGAGCGGGATCGACCCTGCGGACAGCGGCGAGGTGGCGATCGGCGGCCGGATCGTGACCTCGATGCAGGAGCCGGAGCGCACGCTCTTTCGACGCGCGCACCTCGGGTTCGTATATCAGTTCTTCAATCTCATACCGACGCTCGACGTCGAGGAAAACGTGCGCCTCGCTCTCGAGCTGAACGGTGTCCGCGGCGCGGCCAGCCGCCGACGCAGCGCCGAAATACTGGCCGAGGTCGGACTCGGCGATCGGCTGCACAGCGCGGTCGACCGGCTGTCAGGCGGCGAGCAGCAGCGGGTGGCGATCGCGCGGGCACTGGTGCATGAGCCAGCCCTGCTGCTGGCCGACGAGCCAACGGGAAATCTGGATGAGGAGACCGCCTCGCAAGTGCTGCGCGTGCTCCTCTCCCTGAGCAGGTCACGGGGCACGACACTCCTCATCGTCACTCACGATGCGTGGCTGGCGCGCTGCGCGGGCCGCGTGCTGGAGCTGCGCGAAGGAAAATTGATGGCGGGCGAGGCGGCGCTCGTGCAGAGAGACGGGGATGGCCAAGGGCGCGGTGACGACGCTTCGACGACGCGCCGCTCCAGCGTCAGCTGATGCCGGCCCCTACGCTCTGGGCCGCGAGCCTGCGCCACTTCGCGCGGCAACCGGCGCAACTCGCGCTGGCGCTCGTGGCGCTCGCTGCCGGCGTGGCCACGATCGTGGCGGTGAACATCGCGACCGCCAGCTCACGCAGGGCGTTCGAACTGTCGATGCGCGCGGTCAACGGACCTGCCACGCAAATCATCACCGGAGGACCGCAGGGCATCGATGAGGCGCTGTATGTGCGCCTCTTCAGTCGCGCACCCCTGAGCGGCGACCCGCAGCCTCGGTACTCACCGGTGGTGACGGGCTATATCACCGTTCGCGGCCGAGTGCTGCAGCTGGTCGGCGTGGACCCGTTCGCCGACGCAGCCTTGGCAGGACCGCAGGGCACCGTGGCGCGTGCGATTGGCGGCCCCACATCTACCGCGCTGCGGCGCTGGCTCCTCGAGTCCGGCGCGGTTATTTTGGCGGCCGGCACCGCCCGGGAGTTGGGACTGCGCGTGGGCGAGCCGTTGACCGTGGACATCGGCGGCGTGCAAGAGCGTGCAACCCTCATCGGCCTCATGAACGGCGATCAGCCCGGCGACGCCACGCTGATGCTCACCGATATCGCGCAGGCCCAGGAATGGCTGGGCACGACGGGCCGTCTTACGCGGATTGATGTCAGCACGCCGCGCGGGCCCGCTGGCCGGTCGGCGCTCGCCGAGCTGCGGCGAGAGCTACCGCCCGGAGTGCAGCTCGAGCCGGCTGTGAGCCAGGTACGGGAGACGCTCGACATGACGAGCGCCTTCTCCACCAACCTCACGGCGATGAGCCTGCTCGCGCTGCTCGTCAGCGCACTGCTCATCTACGGCGCTGTCAGCTTCACCGTGATCCAGCGCAGACGCAACATCGCCGTCCTACGTGCGATCGGGGCGACGCGCCGGGATATCCTGACGATCGTCCTCACCGAGGCGGCTGTGCTCGGCACGGCGGGAGCCGGCCTCGGCCTGCTGCTTGGAGCCACCGTCGGCCGCGGACTCGTCCGGCTGGTATCGCAGACGGTGAATGATCTCTACTACGTCGTGGCAGTGCAGCAGGTCACGCTGCCCGCCGGCACCCTCATCGAAGCATTGGGTGCCGGCCTCGGCACTGCGCTGGTCGCGAGCCTCCTACCGGCGCTGGAGGCGGCCGGTGGCGCGCCGCAGCTCGGGCTCAGGCGCTCGGTGCTCGAGGGCCGCGCGGCATGGGTAGCCAGCCGGTTGTCGTGGCTCGGCCTTGCGTTCGCCCTGGCGGCGTGGGCACTGATCGCCGGCTCTCAGCGCAGCGTATTCGCCGGCTTTACGGCGCTCTTTCTCCTCCTCATGAGTGTCGCCGCGCTGATGCCTTTGGTGCTGCGCGCTCTGGCGAGGCTCGCCTCGAGAGCAGTCTCCGGCATCAGCTCCGTGGCGCGCCTCGCCCTCGAGAATATCGCCGCTTCGCTCAGCCGCACGGGTGTCGCCGTAGCGGCGCTTGGAATGGCGGTCGCCGCGATGATCGGCGTCTCGATCATGGTGGAGAGCTTCCGGGTCTCTCTGAGCCACTGGCTCACAGAGACGATGCGCGCGGATATTTACGTTGCGGCTCCTGGCCCGGGTGTCGGAAGTCCGGAGCGGCGGATCGAGCCCGACGTGCTGAAGGCGTTGCTCGCCACGCCCGGGCTTGCCGACCACAGCGCCAGTCGCTCCGTCGTCGTGCGCTCGTCACGGGGCGACATCGCTCTCGATGCTCTGCTCCTCGCCCCGGGCAGTTATGCCGGCGTCGACGTGACCGCCGGAAATCCGCAAACCGTATGGACCGCGTACGACCGTGGCGCGCTGCTGCTGTCAGACTCGCTCGCGTGGCGCCTGCACCTGCGGCCGGGCGATCGCCTTGCATTGATCACGGCCTCGGGACCGCGCGAGTTCCCGATCGCCGGCATCTATCACGAGTATGGCAGCGGGCTCGGCAGCGCCATGATGAGTCTCGAAATCTACCGCCGGCTGTGGCGTGATGACGCGATCACGGCTATTGGCCTGTATCTCGCACGTGGCGTCGATGCGGCCAAGGAGATGCCGCGGCTCGAGGCCGCCGCCGGCGGGCGGCAGGCGCTGCTGATACGATCCAACGCCGACATCCGGGCCATGTCGCTCGCCATCTTCGACCGGACTTTCATCATCACACGAGTGCTCTACTGGTTGGCGGCCGGAATTGCGGCGGTAGGGCTGGTGAGCGCGCTGCTCGCGTGGGAGCTCGACCGGACACACGAGCTCTCGGTGCTGCGCGCGCTCGGATTGACGCCCCGAGGCGCGGCAGTGCTCGTCACGGCGCAGACCGTCTTCATGGGGGGCGCGGCGCTGCTCGCGGCGATTCCCGCAGGCCTCATCATCGCGGTGGTGCTCACCAAGGTCATCGACCGGCGCGCGTTCGGCTGGCACATCGAGATGCACCTGCGTGGCGCGCAGTTCCTGAATGCGCTCGCGCTGGCGCTGGCGGCAGCACTGCTCGCGGGCCTGTATCCGGCCTGGCGAGCGGCCATGGGACCGATCGGAGCCGGGATGCGTGAGGAGTGACGGTGCGCTCAGCGGCTCTTGCGGTGCTGGCAACGGCGGCAATGGCACTCGCGGCGCCTCTCGTTCGTGCGCAGCAGCCCGCCTTCGCGCAAGCGCTCGCACCCGAGCCCCTCGAGTTTCCCCGCGACCAGGGTCCCCATCCGGACTACCGCCAGGAGTGGTGGTATCTGACGGGCAATCTGGACTCGGCCGACGGCGAGCGCTTCGGGTTCGAGCTGACGGTGTTCCGCTTCGCGCTCGAGGCTGGCGACCCGGAGCCCATTCGAGCGGGTTCGCAACCTGGCGCGGCAACTTCGTCGTGGCGCACCCGTCAGATCTACCTGGGACACTTTGCGGTCACCGACGTCGCTCGACATAGATTCCGCTACGCGGTGAAGCTCGCCCGCGGTGCGCTGGGGCTTGCGGGCGCGCAAGCGGATCCCTTTCGGGTCTGGGTCGGCAATTGGCAGATCGATCAGGACGCGGTCCGGGCTGCCGGCAAGGGCTATGTTCTCTCGCTCACCGCACAGCCGCTGATGCCGCCCATCCTCAACGGCGAGCGTGGGTTGAGTCGCAAGTCGGGAGAGCCGGGGAATGCGACCTATTACTACTCCATCCCGCGCGTTGCCGTTCAGGGGACGATCGTGGCCGACGGCCGGCCGCTTCGAGTGCACGGCCTCGCCTGGCTCGATCGGGAATGGGGCAGCGGCAGCCTCGGCCCACAGGAGACCGGGTGGGACTGGTTCGGGCTGCAGCTGGGCGATGGCTCGTGCCTCATGTTCTACTCACTTCGCGACCGCGGGGGCACGGAAGACCCCTACAGCGCCGGCACCTGGGTCGACTCCGGGGGCCACGTCCGGCCGCTGTCGCGGGACGATGTGCGCATTCAAGTGCTGAGTTACTGGACCGACGCGGCGGGCACCCGCTACCCCGCGCAATGGCGACTGGTGGTCCCGTCAACCGGCCTCGACATCACCGTCCGCCCCGTCCTTGCGAACCAGGAGCTCATGACCTCCTCCCGGTATTGGGAAGGGGCGGCGGATATATCGGGCACCCGCAGCGGACAGCCGATCGCCGGCCGCGGCTACGTCGAGTTGGTGGGATACGGCGGAACGGTCGCCGGATCAGCCGGAATAAGATGATGCCAGCGCCCGGCACCGCCGTCTGTGCTAGAAGCGCAGACGCACGCCGCCCCAAACCTCGCGCGGAGCGCCCGGCGTCACTGCGTTCTCGTTGCTCCAGTTATTCGGATTGGTCACGAGCGTGCCATTCGGCGTGTAGGCGCTCTGTGTCAGAAAGCCCGCGGTGTAGTAGTCCTTGTTCAGGGCGTTGCTGATCCGCGCGAAGATTTCGAGGTTGTCGTTGATTCGGTAAGTGCCATTGAAATTGAGCGTCACATAGCTCGGAGTAGTGCCCGTGGCATCGGGCTCGATGTAGCTACCGGACGCGAGATCTGTCGTCCCCGCAACATTGGCGTTGTTCTCGTTCCCGTGCAGGTAGGAGCTGGACGCGAAGACCAAGTTCCCGCCAAGATTCAGGTGCCGATTGAAATCATAATCCAGGATCAACCGCGCGGTATGCAGAGGGATGAGGGGCAGGCGGTCCCCGGGCTGCACCACGATATTGCCATTGGCATCGGCTGTACTGTTGGACTCTGAGTTCACAGTGAATGTCGATTGGAACGTCGCCTCGACGTAGCTATAGGCGATCCTCCAGTTCAATCCGCCTTCCTTGCCGCCGAAGGTCACATCCAGGCCCTCGCGCCGTGTGTTGCCCACGTTGTCGAAGAAGCCGGCATTGGTAGCCGTCGCAATGAACTGAATGTCGTTGCTGTTGGTGGTCTCGAACACGTCCGCCGACCAGTTGAGGCTCTGATCGGGCAGGTTGCCGCGCAGGCCGATCTCGAAGTTCCGCGACACGACTTGCTTCAGGTCCGGATCGCTGGCGAAGTCGTCCGGCAGCCCGCACGGCTCCGCAGGATCCGCGCAGCCGAGCTCGATGACAGTGGGCGCGCGACTCGCCTCATCATAGTTCACATAATACGTCGTGTATGGCGTCGGCGTGAATGTCACGCCGATCGCCGGATTGACGTGGACGAAGGTATGGTCACCGGTGGTCGGAGTCGAGTCGAGAAATCCGTTACCGTAGTCACCCGGATCATCGTCGATCGTGAAGCCGTTGAGACTCTCGTGATTGTTGTTGTAGCGCACCGCAGCCGTGACGTGAATCAGATCGCTGGGGGAGATCGTATCGGTGAAGTAGGCGCCGAATATCCGGTTGCCGCCGTTCACGTCGATGAAATCGAGGCCATTATAGGGACTCTGCACATACTGCAGCAGGTGCAGCGGATAGGAGAGCCCACCGTAAAAGAAGTTCTGGTTGAAAGTGTCCGAAGAGTTCGTGTAGTCCTCGCCGACAACAGCCTGATTCTTGAGGCCGAACAGATCGTCCGCATCGGTCAGCTGCAGCCCGAACCCCTCGGACTTCTGCATCGTGGAGGAGTCCGCGTTCTGGCCGGGCGCGCAGTAGGCGAGCGTCGCCGGGTTCGCGCCGTAGTCGCTGCAATCGGTCGGCGGCCCGGCGTAGTCACTCTCGAGATAAGAGTCATTGACATTGCCGTTTTGCACGAAGGAGTAGAGGTTGCGGTAGTACGCGTTACCGGAGAGCAACAGGTGGTCGCCTAGCTTCTGCGAGCCGGTCAGGTTCACGAAGTTCATGATGTTCTTCGTGTAGTCGGGCGTGTAGGTCTGCGCGCGGTTGTATGCGAGCATGCTCAGCGGCGTCGCGCCGTCGCCATACATGAAATTGTCCGAGTACGTATAGGTCAGAGCGAGGCGAGTGACATCGGTTTGCCAGCCGACCTTGCCGAAGCCGCGCAGCAGTTTCGAGTTGTCGACGTTGCGCCAGCCGGCATCATCGAAATAATCACCGGTGAAAAAATAATCGAACGCGCCGAATGTCCCACCGGTTTCGCCCTCGACCGAACGCCGATCGTACGAGCCGTCGGAGGCCTCGATCTCCGTGCCCGGATCGTCGCGTCCGTTCTTGGTCGTCAGCGCCAGTGCGCCGCCGAGCGTATTGAGCCCGAACACCGGATTGGAGCCCGAGAACAGGGACACTCTTTCGATCGCGGACTCGGGGATGAGGTCCCAGTTGACGGTGTCGCCGAATGACTCATTCACGCGCACACCATCGACGTAAACCGATAGTCCTTCGGGGGTACCCAGCAGGGGTGAGGCGGTGAAGCCGTGATAATAAACGTCGTTCTGAAAGGGATTGCCGTCGCTTTCGGCGACGTTGACGCCGCTGAAGTTGTTGTTGAGGTAGTCCACTACATCCAGCGGCTGTTGGCGCTGCAGGTCCGCGCCGCCGGCCGTCTGCACATTGGACGGGACCTCGTTCAAGGGCAGGCCGAAGTCCTGCAGCGGCGTGGTGCTGATGATCACCTCCTGCAGCTGTTGCTCAGGGGCCGGGTTGGCGGCGGTTGCGGCATCGGTGTTGGCCGCGCGCAGCAACGCCGGCGCGCCCAGGGCGCAGACAGCGCCGGCGATGAGAAACCAGGATTCCCTACGGGACCTGTTCGGATGTCTCATGCGGAAATCCCCCAACCGACGATGCAGCGTCCACTCATGGGCCATGGCAGGTTCCCCTCTGCCACCGGCAACGCACCCGACGGCGGGCCGCGGCGGCGACAAATTGCTTTTTGCGTATTGGTCGGATGATTGCCGGGCCTGCGCGGCTGCCGCAAGGGAGTTTTTCCCGATCGGACACACATGCGGTCAAGCAGCGCGGTTGTGTCAGCCGTGGAACAGCCCTCGCCGGGAGCGTCCGCGTGATAGCCTATCGTGGTCGGACTCGGCCAAAGACAGCTGCATGACGGGGCCCATCAGGATTCTGCTCGTGGACGATCACGCCATCGTGCGCGAAGGTTATCGGCGACTCCTCGAGCGGGAGCCGAGCATCCACGTCGTCGGCGAAGCCAGCAATGCTTCGCAGGCGTACTGCAAGGCGGGTGAGCTGAGTCCGAACGTGGTGATCATGGACATCGCGCTGCCGACGACCAGCGGCATAGAGGCGACGCGCCAGCTGCTCAAGGAGCAACCGCAGCTGCGCATATTGATGTTCAGCATGTACGGCGACGCGATCTATGCTACGCGCGCGCTGCAGGCGGGCGCCGCCGGTTATCTGAGCAAGGCGAGCGCACCGGAAGTCCTGGTGGAAGCGATCTATGCGGTCTCGCGCGGAGAGTCTTACTTGAGTCCCGATGTGGCGGACAACATGGCGCGCTCCGCGACCCAGGCCGGAAACCCGGATATCGATGCCCTGACACCTCGAGAATTCGAGGTTCTCCGGCTGCTGGTGCAGGGCAAAACGGTGAAGAGCATCAGCGAGACGCTCGGACTCTCGGAAAAGACCATCGCCAACCAGCAGTCGGCCATCCGCGCCAAGCTGGGCGCGCGCAACAGTGCGCAGCTCGCGTGCCTGGTGGAGCAGATCGGACTGGCGCGCTAACCGGCGCTAACCGGTAAGAGCGGCGGATACGCCAGAACGACAGCCGGATCGGCCGGAATCAGATGACGCCGCTGGGCGGTTGCGCAATGATCCGTGGCCGTGCACCAGCCCAGGAGTCGTCCATGCGTCGCTCGTTCGCATCCGCGCTGACCATCCTCCTCGCCGCCTGGACAAGGCACACAAGCAGGCTTGAGACATGAGAACTTCCAAGGGCATCGCTGGGATTGCCATCGCCATGACGATGGCATTGGGGACAACCACCGCGTTCGCGCAGCTGAGCCGCGGCGACCGGTATTCAGGCGTGCCGTGGGCGACGCGCTCACCGGTGCTCGCGCAGCATGGCATGGTCGCAAGCGAACAGCCGCTGGCTTCGGAAGCGGCCGTGCAGATTCTCAAGCAAGGCGGCAGCGCGGTGGATGCCGCCATCGCCGCCAATGCAATGATGGGCTTGATGCAGCCGGTGCTGAACGGGATCGGCGGCGATCTCTTCGCCATCGTTTACGATCCCAAGACGCACAAGCTCTATGGGTATAACGGCTCGGGCTGGTCGCCGAAAGGCCGTGACCTTGCCCGCATGACCGCTGAAGTCGCAGCCGCCTACCGCAAGGCCGGCATGACACCCAAGGCGCACATCCCGCCGGTCGGATCGCTGCCCATCACGGTGCCAGGCGCGGTGGACGGATGGTTCGCGCTGCACGGGAAATTCGGCAAGCTGCCCATGAGCAAGGACCTTGCTCCGGCCATCGCCTATGCCACCAAAGGCTTTCCGGTCACCGAGCTCATCTCGGATTACTGGAAAGGCAACATGGCGGCGTTCGCCCACTACAAGGGTCTGATCGAGGAAAGCGACAACGCGCGCCACACCTATCTGATTCCCGACGCCAATGGCGGCCACACGCCGGCCCAGGGTGAGATCTTCCGCAATCCCGACCTCGCACACACCTTGTCCATGATCGCGCAAGGCGGCCGCGACGTGTACTACAAGGGCGCGATCGCCCACACTATCGACGCCTATTTCAAGCGCATAGGCGGCGACCTGCGTTACGCGGACTTCGCCGACTTCCACGGCGAATGGGTCGATCCGGTCTCGGTCAACTATCGCGGCTACGACGTGTACGAGCTGCCTCCCAACGGCCAGGGCATAGCCACACTCGAGATGCTGCAGATCCTCAAGCACTATGACCTGAAAAAGATGGGCGCCGGCTCCGCCGACACCCTGACGGCGATGCTGGAAGCCAAGCGTCTCGCCTACGAAGACCTCGCCAAGTGGTATGCCGACCCACGCTTCTTTCAGGCGCCGATCAAGGGTTTGATTTCCGATGCCTATGCGGAGCAGCGGCTGAAGGAGATCGACCTCAAGCACGCCAATCCTAACATCGGTCCCGGCGATCCGAGACTGTTCCAGGGCGACACGATCTATCTCACCACCGCCGACAAGGACGGCATGATGGTGTCGCTGATCCAGTCCAACTATCGCGGCATGGGCTCGGGCCTGGTGGCGGATCACCTGGGATTCATGTTCCAGGACCGCGGTGAGCTCTATTCGCTCAATCCCGAGGCCGCGAATGTCTATGCGGCGCGCAAGCGACCGTTCCACACGATCATTCCCGCCTTCGTGATGAAGGACGGGGAGCCCTTCATGTCGTTCGGTGTGATGGGTGGCGACATGCAGCCCCAGGGCCATGTGCAGATCCTCACCGACATCATCGACTTCGGAATGAACGTGCAGGAAGCGGGCGATGCGGCGCGCTGGCGTCACTATGGCAACGCCGAGCCGACCGGCGAGCCGTCGACCGGCATCGGCACGGTGGAAATGGAAAGCGGCTTCTCTCCCGCCGTGAAAGCGCAGCTGGAGAAGCGCGGCTACAAGGTCGTTCCGGGCACGGGCAGTTTCGGCGGCTATCAGGCGATCATGTTCGACCCCAAGCAACACGTGTACTGGGGCGCGAGCGAGATGCGCAAGGACGGCGAAGCGATAGGTTATTAGCCTATTTTCGCTCCGCAACGAGGAGCAGGCGCGGAAAGGCCAGCAGCGCGTCGCCGTCGGCGAGCGCAGGGTAAGCAGCGGCGATTCTGCCGGTATACGCGGCGATGAATTCGGCGCGCTCCGCCTCCGATAGCGGATCGAGGAACGGTCGCAGGCCGGTGGCGCGGACGAACTCGACGATAGCGTCAGCCCCGCGCAGTACGTGGTGGTAGGTGGTGCGCCAGATATCGAGCCGCGCGGCCACGGGTCTCAAGGAATCGTAGTACACGCGCGCGGGCGGTAGCGGATTACGCGCGGCGCCAGCCAGGCGTCCGCTCCATGGGCCTGCAAGGGCCACCTCGCACATCAGTCGATGCGTCGGCTCCGACAGGTTGTCGGGCATCTGCACGGCGAGAGTGGCTCCTCCTCGCAGCGCCGCGAGGACACGCGGCAGGCGCTCGAGATGTCGCGGGACCCATTGATAGATGGCGTTGGCAAACACCAGCTCCACGTCCGCATCGGGCACCCAGACATCCGCGTTCGCGAGCTCAAATCGCACCTGCGGCAGGCGCCGGCGCGCTTCCTCCAGCATCGCCGGCGAGCTATCGAGGCCGATGACCTCCGCGCCCGGATAGCGGGCCACGAGCAACTCGGTGGAGTTGCCGGGCCCGCAGCCCATATCCACGATCTTTCGCATCGCATCGGATCGGACCTGGGCGAGCAGGTCGCGGGCCGGACGAGTGCGCTCGTCCTCGAACTTCAGATAGGTCGCAGGCGACCAGTCGCCGGAGCTCAATGCCGCTCCTCACCGTGCTCTTTGTCGTGGCGTTGCCTCTCGCGGTGCGCATGGCGTTCCGTGGTCATCCATACCACCACATCCCACGCGTTGTGGATGCCGATGAAAAGAAGCAGCAACACGGCACCGCTCACCACATAGAGGGAAGCCGCCGCCGCGCGCGGCAAAGTGAGCCCCGTGACCGCCAGCGCCAGATACGCGAGCACCGGTAGCACGAAGTTCCAGGCCCAGTCGGAGACGAATGGCTTGTAACGGGACGCCAGCCCGAGCATGCGGCCGACCAGGGCTGCGCAGTAAATCAGTCCCGCCACGCCGGTTGCCGCAAGCAGGACGCCGAGCGTCATCGCCGTCTGCCCGGGAATGCACAGCAGCGCCGATAACCACAGGGCGGCACTGAAATGCACCGCGGTCGGGGTGATGAACACTCGCGTACCCGTGAGGCGAGTCGATGCCGACCCCGTGTCGTCGCCTCTCTCCGCCGAGATCGTGATCACGACGAAAGTCAGTCCCGTGAGTGCGCCCGCCGACGAGCCCACGAGCGCGTAGAAGCTCTGCCAGTCGGTCAATGCGAGCGCATGACTCAGGGAAGGGTAAGGCATGGACTCATTCTACCGTTTGGTGGTGATGGTCAGGATAAGATGTTGGGGCGGGGGCACGACCGTGTAGAGGGCGTCGTGCGCCCGCGCCCGGATAGCGCCGATCCAGACGTATCCGGGCCTAGCGACGCGGATGTCGTAGCGAATCGTCTCTCCGTCACGGGTGATGGAGCCGTCGATCCGGGCCGGACGATCGACATAAACCAGCATCAGCGATTGGCGGGACTGCGCATCCAGCCAATCCATCGTGCCCGCGGCGTCGATGCCATCGCGCTGGAGGGCGACCGGCGTCAGCCGGGCGAGCCGGGCATCACGGGGCGCGATCTTCATGAAGCGGAGCTCGAAGTCGGTAGGCTCGAGGTCACTCGCCAGCGCCTCCTGGGTGCGATTGAGATCGAGGGTGAAGCTGCCGGCTGTCTGGCTCACCGGGGCGACGAAAGCGCCGGTGTTGGGCGAGCCGTAGAAATCACCGACGATGTAGGGAAAGATCAGCCGATAGCCGTCCGCGGGCGGCGCCCCGACGAACTCGATGCCCGAGTGAATCACCCATCCGGGATGATGGGGTTCGCGGCTGCAGCCCGTCAGCGCGACGAACACCGCGCCTGCACAAAAGCAAATCAGTAAGCGGCCCAGGGCCGTTCCCTGGGCCCCTTTTAAGGAGGATTCGAGGGTGCTGCCTGCGTGCCCTGAGGCAGCGGGCTCGCCTGCGCCCCCGGGTTGGCCGGCGCCGGCGGTGCGGCTTGGGACGGCTGCGCGGGCTGGCTCATCTGCGGCGGCTGGGCGGTGATCACCGCGCGGAACTGCTGCAGCTTCGCCTTGATGATGCTGGCGTTCTGTGGGCCCATGCGGATCAGCAGCTTCTGCCCCGCGGGCAGCGCCTCGAGCTTGGGATCGGAGAATTGATAGAACACCTTCGGCCGGACCAGGTAGATCGGGCCCGGAACATTCGGGGTGGCCAGCAGGCTGTCGATGGCGAGCACCAAGCGGTCGTTGAAGTATTTCCCCGGGTAGCCGAGGTTCTCATACGCCTGTTGGAAGAGCGGGTACAGACGGAAGTAGACGCCCGCCAGCGCTTTCGGATCCGCCGCGTTCACGACCTGCATGATCGGTGCATAGCGCGCGTAGTTCTGGTCACTGAGAGTCGTCTGTCCGGCCTGGGTGTCGACGGCCGTATCGCCCGTGGTCGGCTGCAACGGCCGCAGCTCCGCCGCCACCTTCTTGCGGGGCAGGTTGTCCACCGTGACGACGAAGTCGCGGACGATCTCGTGCGGCACCAGGAACTTCGCCACCGCCGGCTTGCCGAGGAGTCCCGTCAGCGAGTCGCGGACCACGGGATCGCTCTGGTCCAGCGGCGGCAGCGGCGCCTGTTGCTGCCCAGCCTCGGGCGGGATCGGATGCTGGATAGCCGGGGCGGGGGGCGCCGCGGGCTGCGGCGTGACAGCCGGCTGCGGTGGCGGCGTTGCCGGCGCCGGGGAGTAGTATCGGTAGTACACCCCGATGGCGATGGCGGCGGCGATGACGATTCCGGCCGACCACCAGATGGCTTTGTCCCGGAAAGACTCCTCCGAGTCCGTCGCCTTGTTCCACATCCAGCGGCTCTCCGCACAGTGATGAATCGAGATACTCTACTCTGATCGCGTTCGGATCGCACTTGAGCGTCACCCGCGCTTCGTACCCATGCCGCCAGCCTTTCATCCGGCCTCTGAGCCGGCCTTTCACCCCGCCGTCAACCGCTGGCTCGAGCGCGCCTTCGAGGCGCCGACGCCGGCGCAGAAGCTGGCGTGGCCCGCGATCCAGGGCGGCCGGCATACACTGATTGCCGCGCCCACGGGCTCCGGGAAGACACTCGCCGCATTCCTGGCCGCGATCGATGTGCTGCTGCGCGAGGCCCTGGAGCGCGGCGGACTGCGCGACGAGACCTACATCGTCTATGTCTCCCCGCTCAAGGCGCTTTCCAACGACATCCGCCGCAACCTCGAGGCGCCGCTCACCGGCATCCGCGACGAGCTGCGCGCGATGGGGCTGCCCGATATCGAGATTCGTAGCTCCGTGCGCACCGGTGACACGCCGCAGCACGAGCGGCAGAGCATGCGCCGCCGCCCGCCGCACATCATGGTCACCACTCCGGAGTCGCTCTACATCCTCCTCGGCTCGGAGTCCGGACGCGCCATGCTCTCCAGCGTGCACAGCGTCATCGTCGATGAGATCCACGCGATGGTCGGCAGCAAGCGCGGGCTGCACCTGGCGCTGTCTCTCGAGCGCCTCGAGGCCCTTGCCGGTCGCCGCCTGACGCGCATCGGACTCTCGGCAACCCAACGTCCCATCGAGGAGGTGGCGCGATTTCTCGTCGGCACCCGACAACTGCGCACCGACGGCGAAGCCGACTGCGCGATCGTCGATATCGGCCACGTCCGCCGCCGCGACCTGCAGATCGAGGTGCCGCCGACACCGCTCGAAGCGGTCATGTCGGGTGATGTGTGGACGCAGGTATATGACCGTCTCGCCCAACTGGCGGCCGAGCACCGCACGACGCTCATCTTCGTCAATACCCGCCGACATGCGGAACGCGTCGCACGCCATCTATCGGAGCGCATGGGTGAGGCCCTGGTCGCGGCGCATCACGGCAGCATGGCGAAGGAGCTGCGGCTCTCCGCGGAATCGCGTCTGAAGCGCGGCGAGCTCAAGGCTCTCATCGCCACCGCCTCACTCGAGCTCGGCATCGACATCGGCGACGTGGACCTGGTCTGTCAGCTCGGCTCGCCGCGCTCCATCGCGGCCCTGCTGCAGCGCGTCGGACGCTCCGGGCACAGCCTGGGCGGAACGCCCAAAGGCAGGCTCTTCCCGCTATCGCGCGACGATCTCATCGAGTGCGCGGCATTGCTCGATTGCGTTCGGCGCGGGGAGCTCGATCGCTTGCGCATTCCCGCCAAGCCGCTCGATGTGCTCGCACAGCAGATCGTGGCCGAGGTCGCGACGCGCGAGTGGGACATGGACGAGCTCTTCGCCCTGTTGCAGCGCGCGTATCCCTACCGCGACCTGCAGCGCGCGGAGCTCGACGATGTCATCCGGATGCTCACCGACGGCTTCACTACGCGACGCGGCCGCCGGGGCGCCCTCATCTACTACGACGCCGTCAATCGCAAAGTGCGCGGGCGGCGCGGCGCACGTCTGACCGCGCTGACTTCCGGTGGGACCATACCCGACACAGCCGACTACACGGTGCTGCTCGAACCGCAATCGCAGCCAGTCGGCACGATCAACGAGGACTTCGCCGTCGAGAGCCTGCAGGGCGATGTCTTCCAACTGGGCAACACCTCCTACCGCATCCTGCGCGTGGAGCAGGGCACCGTCCGGGTGGAGGACGCGCACGGCCAGCCGCCCTCGATTCCCTTCTGGCTCGGCGAGGCGCCCGGGCGGTCCGATGAGCTGTCGCAGGGCGTCTCGCGTCTGCGCGGCGAGGTCGAGAGCCGCCTCGTCGGCGGCCTCGAGGCGGTGGTGCGCTGGCTCGAGAGCGAAGTCGGCATCGCCGGACCTGCGGCGGTGCAGGCCGCGGGTCATCTCGCGGCCGCACACGCCGCTCTCGGCGCCCTGCCCACCCGGCAGAGGGTCATCTTCGAGCGCTTCTTCGATGAGGCGGGAGGCATGCAGCTCGTCATCCACTCGCCCTTCGGCAGCCGGGTGAACCGCGCCTGGGGGCTGGCGCTGCGCAAGCGCTTCTGCCGCTCGTTCAACTTCGAGCTGCAGGCGGCGGCGACCGAGGATGCCATCGTGCTGTCGCTCACCACCGCGCACAGCTTCGAGCTCGAGGAGGTGGCGCGCTACCTGCATTCCAACACGGTGCGGCCGCTGCTCGTGCAGGCGCTGTGCGCCGCGCCGATGTTCCCCGCGCGCTGGCGCTGGAGCGCGGCGATCGCGCTCGCACTGCCGCGGTTTCGCGGCGGCCGCAAAGTCCCGGCGCCGCTGGCGCGCATGGCGGCGGAAGACCTGCTCGCCTCGGTGTTTCCCGACCAGGTGGCATGCGCCGAGAACCTCTCGGGCGAGCTCGAGATCCCCGATCACCCGCTGGTCCGCCAGGCGATCCGCGACTGTCTCGAGGAGGCGATGGACGGCGACGGTTTCGAGGCGCTGCTGCGCGGACTGGAGAGTGGCGCCGTAGCCGTGGTCGCGCGGGATCTCACCGCGCCCTCGCCTCTCGCCCTGGAGGTGTTGTCGGCGAGGCCGTATGCGTTCCTCGATGACGCCCCGCTCGAGGAGCGGCGCACGCAGGCCGTGTTGAGTCGGCGCTGGCTCGACCCCGAGGCGGCCGGGGACCTGGGGGCCCTCGATCCTGCCGCTATCGCCCGCGCGCGCGCGGAGGCGTGGCCCGATGCGGCCGATGCCGATGAGCTGCACGATGCGCTCTGCTGGCTCACCTTCATGACAGAGGCCGAGATGGCCGAGCGAGCGGACTGGGCGCTATGGGCCACCCGCCTCGCGGCGGGCCGCAGGGCCGCGCGCCTGAGCTCGGGCGGCGCGACGCTCTGGGTCGCCGCCGAGCGTCTGGCGCTCCTACACGCGATCCTCCCGGGCGCGCGGCGGGAGCCGCCGATCGAAGCCCCAGCCGAGTATTCGAGGCCCTGGGGCGAAGATGAGGCTCTGGTCGAGATCGCACGCGGCCGCCTGCAGGGCCTTGGCCCGATCTCCGCCGCGGCCCTGGCGAGGCCGATCGGGGTCTGCGCGGGCCGGATGGCACCGGCGCTCACGGCGCTGCAGGCGGAAGGGTCGGCGATGCACGGCCGCTTCACCGCCGAGGCACCCGACGAGGGGGAGTGGTGCGAGCGCGGATTGCTCGCGCGCATCCATCGCTATACGGTGAAGCGCTTGCGCGCCGAGATCGAGCCGGTGGAGCCCCGGGATCTGTTGCGGTTCCTGCTCGAGTGGCAGCGGGCCGCCCCGCGTGCGCGCATGGAAGGGCCCGACGCTGTGGCCACCGTGCTGGCGCAGCTCGAGGGCTTCGAAGCCCCGGCGGCTGCCTGGGAAACGGAGATCCTGCCTGCGCGCATCAACGAGTACGACCCGGCGTGGCTCGATGAGCAGTGTCTCGCCGGTCGCTTCGTCTGGGCGCGGCTCGCGCGCCGCAGAGCCGAATCCGGACCGGCCGCGGGCCCGGTCCGCGGCACGCCCATCGCGCTGCTCGGCCGGCGGAACCTGCGGGCATGGGCGGCGCTCGCGGGGCCCGTGGATGCCGGCACGCCGTCAGCGAAGGCCCAGCGGGTGTTGGAGCACCTCGGCGCTCATGGCGCTTCGTTCTTCGACGAGATCGTGGAGGTTACGGGGCTCCTGCCCTCGCAGGCGGAAGAGGGATTGGCCGAGCTCGTCGCGCTCGGCCTGGTCAACGCCGACAGCTTCGGCGGACTGCGCGCCCTGTTGGTGCCCTCCGACCGCCGTAGATCCTCCACGGGCCCGCGCCACCGTCGCCGCGCGCTCTTCGGCATGGATTCGGCCGGGCGCTGGGCACTCGTGCGCCGCGAGCAGAATGCCGCCAGCAACGGCCGCGCGGACGCCGAGACCCTAGAGCTCGTCGCTCGCGGCCTGTTGCGGCGCTGGGGGGTCGTCTTCTGGCGTCTGATCGCCCGCGAGGCGGACTGGCTGCCGCCCTGGCGCGATCTCCTCTACTGCTACCGGCGCCTCGAGGCCCGTGGTGAGATCCGCGGCGGCCGCTTCGTCGCCGGGCTCTCGGGCGAGCAGTTCGCCGCGCCGGAGGCGGTGGGACTTCTGCGGGAGGTGCGCCGCCGCCCGCGCGAGGGGGAATGGGTATCGCTCTCCGCGGCCGATCCGCTCAACCTGCTCGGCCTCCTGACACCGGGCTCGCGACTGCCCGCGCTCGCCGGCAACAGGATTCTCTATCGCGACGGCCTGCCGCTCGCCACGCTCGCCGGCGGCGAGGTGCGCTTCCTCGAGACACTGAATGCGGCGGCGCAGTGGGAAGCGCGGAACGTACTACTGCGGCGGCATGTGCCCGCCGCCCTCGCCGACATCGGCTGACGTCGGTTTATCGCCGCGCTTTGCACGCCCGCGCCCGAAGCGATAGAAAAGCGTGCGTTGCACCTCCTGCTGTTGCGCCTGCTCCCAGGCGCGCAGCAGGTCCCGCCAGCTGAGATAACCGACCAGCTGCGAGTCGGCGCGGGATATCACCGGTACGTGCCCGGCATTGGTCCTGATCATGCGGGTGATCACGCCCTCGAGATATTCGTCCGGATGCGCGAGCGGCACCGTGGTGCCGACGAGCAACGCGCCGATGACCGCCTCGGGTGGCTTACCCGCGCGCAACCAGGACTGCACCAGCGGTGGATCGACGACGCCCAGCACCCGGCGCTGCTCGTCGATGACCGGGAAGCTCGGATGACGCGTCGCCGGATCCGCGAGCAAGGCGAGCGTCTGCTCCAGGGTCATGTTGGCCGGAAGCGTCTGCACCTCGCGGGTCATCACTTCGCTCACCGTCGCCAGTGCGAACGGATCGACCCGGTACTCGCGCAGCAGGTGGTGGCCCCGCCGCGCGATCTTCTCAGTCAGGATGGAGCGCTTGAGCAACAGCACCGTCACCAGGTGCGCGGTGATGCAGGCAGTCGCAAGCGGCAGCAGCGCGTGTGTGTTGCCCGTCACCTCGACGGCGAAGAACGTCGCGGTGAGCGGCGAGCGCATGGTGCCGCCCAGGATGGCCGCCATCGCGAGCAGCGGCCAGAAACCGGCGCTCGCCGTCGGCAGCCAGGGTGAGAGCACCGCGCCCAGCCCGCCCCCCATGATGAGGAGCGGCGCCAACACGCCGCCCGAGGTACCCGAGCCGAGCGCCATCGCCCAGATCACCGCCTTGACCACGAGCAGCAGCAGGCCCGCCGCCGGCACCATGCCGCCCTGCAGCATCTGTGCGATGTTGTGATAGCCGAGGCCGAGCGCGTTGGGATCGATGAGCCCGCCCACGCCGACGACGAGGCCGCCGATCGCCGGCCACCACATCCAGTGAATCGGCAGCTTCAGGAACAGGTCCTCGCAGGCATAGACCAAGCGCGTCAACAGAGCCGACAGCACGCCCGACAGCAGGCCGATCAGCACCCAGCAGAAAAGGCCCGCCACCGATGGATCCATGCCGCCGTGGAACGGAAAGAGCGGCTGTTGCAACCCGAGCCACGGCCGCAGCATCGCGGCGGTGATCGCCGCCGCCGCGACCGGAATGAAGCTGCGCGGCGTCCACTCGAAGAGAAGCAGCTCGACGGCGATCATCATCGCGGCGATGGGTGTGCCGAACACTGTGGTCATGCCGGCGGCCGCCCCGGCGACCAGCAGCGTCTTGCGCTCGCCGTCCGTCACCGGCAGCACCTGCCCGATGAGTGAGCCGATCGCCCCACCCGTCATGATGATCGGCCCCTCAGCGCCGAACGGGCCGCCCGTGCCGATGGAGATCGCCGAGGACAACGGCTTGAGGATGGCGACCTTGACGTCGAGGCGGCTGCGGCCGAGCAGGATGGCTTCGATGGCTTCCGGAATTCCGTGCCCGCGGATCTTCTCGGTGCCGTAACGCGCCATGAACCCGATGAGGAGGCCGCCGATGACGGGTACCGCGACCGCGGCGGCGCCAAGGGGGGTGGCGGCGAGGGAGAGGTGCGCCAGCGTGAGGCGGCCGAAATAGGCGAAATTGGTGACCAGACGGATCAGCTCGAGCAGCACCAGGCCGGCGAGCGCTCCCGCCGCGCCGACCACGATGGCGATACCCGAGATGAGGAGGACGCGTGGCTGGGTGGTGAAGTCCCCGAGGCGGCGGACTTCCTCGAGCGCAAGGCCCAGCAAGCGGCCGTCGCCGCCGCTCGAACTGCCGTCGCTATCGTCTTTTCGCGCCGGAGTCTTCATATCACAGGCCGTGCACAGGTAATCCACAAGCGTTCCACAAGCGAGCCGCGATATGCTCGCGCCATGCCCTTCAGGCTCCCCAAGCTCCAGGGTCGCCGTGGCGATGCCACGGTCCTTGGCCGGTACTTCTTCTCTAACCGCACCGTGCAAGTGCTACGGACCGGCGACGAGCACATCGTGTGGACCTGCGATTGCGAGCGGTTTCGCCGCCAGGGGCAGCGCGAGACCTCTCTGTGGTGCAAGCATATCGCGAAAGCCGCCGCACGACGCTCCCTGGAGCGCCTGACCGCCCGCCGGGTCGGCCAGATGCCGCTGTCCAAAATCGCTGCCGACGATTTCGTCACGCCTCGATGAGGCCGTGTCGAATGGCGAGCAGCGTGAGCTCGGACTGGTTGGAGACACCCAGCTTCTGCTTGACGTTGTAGAGATGCGTGCCGACCGTGGAGGCCGACAGCCTCAGATCATTGGCGATGCGCTGCACGCTGGCGCCGCGCGCCAGGCGGATGAAGACGTCGAATTCCCGTTCCGACAGCCGCCTGATGGGCGATGAATCCGTCCCCCCGATGTCCTCGAGCGCCAGGCTCTGCGCGACGCGCGAGTCGATGTAGCGCTGGCCGCTGCCGACACCCGACACCGCCTCGAGCAGGGCCTCCGGTGCGCTGCGTTTCGAGAGGAAACCGAGCGCTCCCTCGCGCAGTGCCCGCCGGGCATACATCGGGTCATCGTGCGCGGAGAGCGCAAGCACTCTCGCCTGCGGGTCGTGCGCGCGGATGCGCCGCAGCGCTTCGATGCCGCCCATGCCGGGCATCGCGATATCCATGACGACGACATCGGGCGACAGCTCGAGGTAGCGCTGGCAGGCGGCCTCGCCGGAATCCGCCTCGCCGACCACGGCGATGTCCGGCCTCACTTGCAGCAGCAGCCGAAAGCCGGTGCGGACCACGGCGTGATCGTCGACCAAGAGGACACGGATCACGCGCCCACCCGCGGCAGGCCGGCGAGCGGTATTTCCGCCATGAGCAGCGTGCCACGACCCTCGCTGTCGCGGACAGTCAGCTTGCCACCCAGCTGACCGACGCGCTCCCCGAGACCGCGCAGCCCGTAACGCCCGGGCCGCGACCAGTCCTCGGGCAAACCCACACCATCGTCCCTGACGGTCACCCTGAGGTTGCCGGATTCGGCACACAACTCGACCTCGACACGGGAGGCGTTCGCGTGGCGCAGGGCGTTGATCAGCCCCTCCTGCACGACACGGTAGGCAGCGAGTGAGACACCCGGGCCGGGATCACAAGCCAGCTCGTGCCGCAGGGTGAGCACGACTGCGGGGTGGCGCTTCTGCAGCTCGCGCACCAGGCCCGCCATCGCTTCGCGGAAGCTGAGGCTATCGAGAGCGGACGGCGCCAGCCGCGGTATCAGGCCGTGCATGGCGTCGTAAAGGCGAGCAGCCTCATCCGAGATGAGGCGCGCCGCCTCCTGCAGCGGCGGCTGGCTCGACTGGCCGACGATCGCCTGCGCGAGGCTGCGGATCGCCGTCACCGACTGTCCGAACTCGTCATGCAGCTCGTGGGCGATCAGGCGCCGTTCCTCATCCAGCCGCTGCTCGATGACGATGGGCGCGACGGCACGCTCAACCATCCAGAAGGCGGCGCCGTTCGTGATGAGGAGCATGACGGCGGCCATCGCGAACAGCCGCGTGATGGCATCCCAGCCATCGAGGATGCCGCGCGAGGGCGCGGCCCGCACGATGAGCTCGAGGCCCGAGGGAAGAGGAAAGACGTAACGGGGAATGCTCGGGGCGACGAGATGCGCGAACCAGGCGGGCGCATAGCGGCCCGCCTTGTAGGTGGCGGGCGGCGAATGATACACCACGCGTCCGTCGGGATAGCTCAGGACGATGTCATTGGAGCGCACGTGCCCGAGTTGTGTCAGGAACTGGCTGACGACGCCGGTGCCGCCGATGAGCCCGTAGACGCCGACCAGGCGGCCGAGGAGCTGGATGGTCACCTGATTCGCCGACAGGATGTCCTCCCTGACACGCGAGCGCGTGAGCTGCACCTCGGACACGACCAGCATGATCACCCACGCGACCGTCAGGCCGGTGACCACCAGATGCAGGCGCGTGCGCAGCTTCATCGGCAAATGCCGGGGCTCGAGACTCTGATCGCCATCGTATCAGCGCCGCGACATTTGCGACTCATGAAAATCATGAGGTGCGATTCATGATGATCCGCTTCCCCGCGCCGGCGCGCCTTGGCGAGGATGGGCTCGCCGGGCCATGGGCCCGGCCCAACGGTAAACGGCCAGGAGCTCGTCATGAAGTGGGAATCTCCGCAGGCGATTGACCTTCGTTTCGGCATGGAAATCACGATGTACATCGCCCATCGCTGACCGGGAAGCGCGCGGCGCATGTGTCGCGGTGGCGGCGCATGCGCCGCCCGCACGGTCCCTGCGAAATGAGAATTCGCGTGCTGGGATCTGCAGCGGGCGGCGGCTTTCCACAGTGGAACTGCAACTGCCGCAACTGCGCCGGAGTGCGCGGGGGAACCCTGAGGGCGCGCGCCAGGACGCAATCGTCCATCGCGGTCGGCGGCGCTCGACGGCGCAGCCCCGCCGACTCGCCGGATACCTGCCCCTGGGTACTGGTCAACGCCTCCCCCGACATCCTCACCCAGCTTCGCGTCCAGCGGGATTTTCAGCCGGGACGCTCGCCACGTGACACGGCGATTTGCGCGATCGTGCTGGTCGACGGACAGGTCGACCACACGACCGGTCTTTACATGCTGCGCGAGTCGACTCGTGCCTGGCCGCTTTGGTGCACGGATGCGGTGTATGCCGATCTGACCCGGGGGAACCCGATCTTCGAGGTCCTGTCCCACTACTGCCGAATCGAGCGCAGGCGCATAGGAGTCGAGGGTGCGGAGTTCGGCGTGGAGGGGCTCGCGGGAGTCCGCTGGCGTGCCCTGCCGGTCGCCGGGAAACCCGCCCCCTACTCGCCCAATCGCGAGTCTCCCATCGCGGGTGACAACGTGGCGCTCAGCATGACCGATGAGCACACCGGCAAAACCCTGTTCTACGCCCCCGGCCTGGGCGGGATCGACGAGCCCACATGGCGCGCCATGCAGGCCGCGGCTTGCGTGTTGGTGGACGGCACGTTCTGGCACGACGATGAGATGCTCCGGCTCGGCCTCTCGCGCCAGCGGGCGCGCGACATCGGCCATCTCGCGCAAAGCGGCCCGGGCGGCATGCTGGAGTGGCTCGGGCGGCTGCCCGCCGCCACGCGCAAGATCCTGATCCACGTCAACAACACCAACCCCATCCTCGACGAGGAGTCTCCCGAGCGGACCGAGCTCGGCCGCCGCGGCATCGAAGTGGCCTGGGACGGCATGGAAATCGAGCTATGAGCGCAAGTCCGTGGAGCCGGTCCGAGTTCGAAGGTCAACTGCGCGCCAAGGATCAGGCGTATCACATCCATCACCCTTTCAACGTGATGCTGAACTCCGGCGGCGCGCGACCCGAGCAGATCCGCGGCTGGGTGGCCAACCGCTTCTACTACCAGATCAACATTCCGCGCAAGGACGCGGCGATCATCGCCAACTGCGACGACCGGATGGTGCGGCGCCATTGGGTGCAGCGCATTCTCGATCACGACGGGTACGGAGATGATCCCGGAGGCATCGAGTCATGGCTGCGGCTGGCGGACGCGGTGGGGCTCGAGCGCTCGCAGGTCGAGAGCCTGGCCGAGGTGCTGCCGGGCGTGCGCTTTGCCGTCGATGCCTACGTCGATTTCGCCCGCCGCGCGCCATGGCACGAGGCGGCCTGCGCCGCCCTGACCGAGCTCTTTGCCCCACAGATACACCAGCAGCGGCTCGCCGGCTGGCCCGAGCACTACCCGTGGATCGACCGCAGCGGTCTGCGCTACTTCCAGAGCCGCGCGACTCTCGCCAATCGCGATGCCGAACTCGCTCTGTCGATGACGCTCGCGCGCTTTCGCACGCGGGCCGAGCAGGAACGGGCGCTCGAGATCCTGCAGTTCAAGCTGGATGTGCTCTGGCAGATGAATGACGCCATGGCTCTGAAGTACGGGGTGCAGTGATGGAGATCGTCGACACGGCGGCGCGGCCGTCGATTGGCCGGGCCTTCCGGCTGCAGTGGGAACCGGCGCAGGAGGCCCATGTGCTCCTTTATCCCGAGGGGATGGTGAAGCTCAATCAGAGCGCTGCCGCGATCGTGACACGCTGCAACGGCAGGCGCACGGTCGCCGACATCGTCGCGGACCTCGAGCGCACGTACGATCTCGCCGGGCTGACAAAGGACGTCTGTGCATTCATCGCCATCGCGGTGGAGCGGACGTGGCTGGAGCTGCTGTCATGAGCGATTCGACGCCCGCGCCGACCTGGCAGCAAGGCAACGCCTCCGGACGCCCCGGGCCGCCCCTCTGGCTCCTTCTCGAGCTCACGTATCGCTGCCCGCTGCACTGCGTGTTCTGCTACAACCCGACCGACTTCGGCAATGTCGGCCCCGAGCTCGAGACCGCGGACTGGGTGCGCGTTCTCGAAGAGGCGCGGGCGCTGGGATCGGTGCAGCTCGGACTCTCCGGCGGCGAGCCGCTCGTCCGCGACGATCTCGACACGATCGTCGCCGCCGCGCACCGGCTCGGCTTCTACACCAATCTCATCACTTCCGGCGTCGGTCTCACGGAGCCGCGTTTGCAGGCCCTGAAGGAAGCCGGGCTGGATCATATCCAGCTCTCCTTCCAGGACAGCACGCGCACGATGAACGACTTCCTGAGCAGCACCCGCACTTTCGAGCTGAAGTCGCGGGTGGCCGCGCTCATCAAGAAGTATCACTACCCGATGGTCCTCAACGTGGTGCTGCACCGGCTCAACATCGATCACGTGGGGGAGATCCTCGACATGGCCGAGCGCATGGGCGCCGACTACGTCGAGCTCGCCAACACCCAGTACTACGGCTGGGCGTGGCGCAATCGCGACGCGCTGCTGCCGGCCCGGGCGCAGCTACAGCGAGCGGAGGAGGTCACCGCACGCTTTCGTGAGCGTGTGGGCCCGCGCATGCGGGTGTTCTTCGTAGTGCCCGACTACTTCGAGACGCGGCCGAAACCCTGCATGAGCGGCCTCGGACGGGTGTTCCTCGGCATCGCGCCGGATGGGGTCGCCCTACCCTGCCAGGCGGCGCGAATGCTGCCGGGTCTGGCCTTCCCGAACGTGCGCACAGCCAGCGTAGCCTCCATCTGGTACGACTCGCCCGCATTCAACCACTACCGCGGCGAGGACTGGATGAAGGAGCCCTGCCGCAGCTGCCCGGAGCGCGCGCGCGACTTCGGCGGTTGCCGCTGCCAGGCTTACCTGCTCACGGGTGATGCGGCGAACACCGACCCGGTGTGCGATCTTTCACCCCATCATCATCTCGTGACCGCGGCCGTGGAGAGCGCGGAGCGGCGCGGGACTGTGCCTGCTTCCGAGCATCCGCTCGTGTTCCGCGACCATCGCGCAGGCTGAAGTGCTACATTCGCCTGCATGGCCGTGCGACCGGTACTCAAGATGGGCGAGCCGCTGCTCAGGCAGGTGGCCGCTCCCGTGCAGCGCTTCGACGCGGAGCTCACGGCGCTCGTCGCCGATATGAACGACACCATGCGCGCTCTGCACGGCGCCGGCCTTGCGGCACCGCAAATCGGCGTCAGCCTGCGGGCAGTCATCTTCGAAGTGACGTCCAATCCGCGCTATCCCGACGTCGCGCCGATACCCTACACCGTGCTGGTCAACCCCGAGTTGACACCGCTCGGCGACGAGCAGGAAGAAGGGTGGGAAGGCTGCCTCTCGGTTCCCGGGCTGCGCGGGCTCGTACCGCGGTTCAGGCATCTGAGGTACCGCGGCTTCGATATCGAGGGCGCCCCCATCGACCGCACGGTCGAAGGTTTCCACGCGCGGGTCGTGCAGCATGAGGTGGACCATCTCGACGGCATTCTCTATCCCCAGCGGCTGCGGGACCTGCGGAATTTCGGCTTCGAGGACGCGCTCATCGGTCGCATGACGCCGATGCCGGACTGACGCTGCGCGGATTTCAAGGTCAGCCGGGGGTGCCGGTGTTGGCTCCGGGATCGAAGCGCATCGGCTTGGTGACGCCCATGCGCGAGAGCTCCTTCAACAGCGCGTCCGCAAGCTCCTGATGAGCCGCGCGATCGAAGAGCGGCGCGGCGTCCCAGTCGTACGCCCAGGGGTGTGCCGTCCGCAGCTTCGCCGGCTCGTCCGCATAACGGGGAATGACGTGGGCGTGCAGCGCCGGCTCCAGGTTGCCCAGGATGGCGTAGTTGATTCGCTCCGCCCCCGTTACTTTGAGCACTGCATCACCGAGACGCGCCAGGTCCTGAAGGAAGAGCGCGCGCTCGTGCGCGCCAAGAGCGTTGAGGCTCGGGACGACCGGATCGGGAAGAAGCAGCGCGTAACCGCGCAGGAACTGCCGCTCGCCGAATACGGCCCAACCTGAGAAGAGACGCGCAATGACACGCGGCTCGCGACCGGCCTTGGCCGCGGCCACGTGACGGTGAATCGCCGTCTCCGGCGCGGGTGTGATCTCGTTCTTCATCGTCAACACTCGACCCCGAGGCCGCGGAGCGCCCCAACCGTGGTGTCGTAGCCGCCGTGCACAATGCCCTCCCAACCGCGGCGGCGGGCGGCCACGATATTTTCCGCGCGATCGTCGATGAAGACGGTCTCCGCCGGCGTCAGCGAGAAGCGCCGCTCGGCCTCGGCATAGATGCCTTCGTGCGGCTTCATCACACCGGCGATGAACGAGGGCAGCGCGCCATGACCGACGCGGTGCAGCTCGTACTCACGCGAAAGATGTATCCAGTGCAGGTCGCCGATGTTGGACAGCAGATAGACGCGGTAACGATCGCTCAGCCGGCGCGCGAGGTCCACCATGCTCGGCTGCAGCTCGAACATGTCTACCCAGCGCGAATGCGCGGCCTCGAGATCCATGGGCCGCGTGGCGAGTGCGGCGCAGCGCGCGAGCAGTCCCCGGCCATCCATGCGCCCGGATTCGTGATCCTCGAGCGCGATGCGCGCCAGCACGGAATCGAGATCGGGCGCCTCCGCGCCATGGGCGGATAGGAAGTCGAGGAAGGGTTGGTGATCCAGATGCACGAACACCCAGCCGATGTCGAACACTACGTTACGAATCAATCCGCCTCCGTGAATCTGCAGGTCAGGCCGTCATTTTACTATGGCCCTGGCTCGGAAGCTGTGCGGTGGCCAGCGATTTGAGCCGGGCACTCACAGCGGGAACGGCATCACGGTACCGGTGTCCCCAGGTGTGCCATTCACGGCGACCACCGTGGCCCGCGGAAAGAAGTTGAACTCCGAGGCGCTGGCCCAGGTGTAAGCCCCCATGGCTCTTCCCACGATGAGATCACCCGCCTCCAGCTTCGGCAGCAGGAGATTTTCCGCGATGACATCGATGCTGTCGCAGGTGGGTCCCGCGAGCACCGACGGCAGACGCTCCTCGCTGTCGCGCAACGGCTCCACGGGATAACGCGCATGATCGTAGAGCTGCCCGCTGTAGGAACCGTAGAGCCCGTCGTCGAGGTAATACCACCAGTGTCCCTCGCGGCGCGCGCGTCCCATCACGGATGCGACACCGATCACGGCCGGTCCCACGATGTAGCGGCCAGGCTCGGCGATCACCCGCACCCTCTTCGGGAGCTTCGCCAGCGCCTCACGCAGCGGCTCGCAGAATCTACCGATGTCCTGCACCGGCTGCGCGTAGTCGATGGGAAAGCCACCGCCGATGTCGAGCGTGTCGAGCGGTCCGAGCTTTGCCTTGCGCCCCGCCGTCATGAGCTTCGCGCAAGCCAGGATGGCCTCGACGTGCTTCGCCGAGTCCGACGCCTGCGAGCCAACATGGAACGACATGCCGCGCACGGTGATACCCAGCTCCGCCGCCAGTCGCGCGACCGCCAGCGCGTCCTCCGGGTCGCAGCCGAACTTGCGCGACAGATCGCACATCGCTCCGGGGCTGCGGAAGGACACGCGCAGCAGCAGCTCGACGCGGTCGGCGAGCCGCTCGAATTTGCGCACCTCGTCGGGGTTGTCGACCACGAAGGTACGGACACCGAAATCGATCGCGTTGCGGATGTCCTGCGGGCGCTTGATCGGATGCGTGTGAATGCATCTGTCCGGTGTCACACCGAGACGCCGCACCAGGTGCACCTCGCCGGTGGTCGCGAGATCGAGGAAACCGCCTGCGGCGAGCACGGTGCGCACCACCGCCGCGTGCGGCATGGGCTTGAGCGCATAGTGGAGGTCGACGCCCGGCAGAGCGGCGCGGAGCTTCCTGAACTGCACGCGCACTCGCTCGCAATCGAGAATGAGCAGCGGCGAGCCGAACTGCTGCACCAGCCGCCGCACCTCCGCCGGCTGGAACGGATCAATGTATCGCGCGCGACGGGTCACGGATCGGTTTAAGGCAACACCGCCATGGTGCCGCTGTCGTCGGCGACGCCGACGCCGGCGGCCGCCCGCACCAGTCGGTCGCGGATGGCGGTCCAGCGCTCGCCCTCCGGCACATCCTGGACCAGGATTTGCTGACAGCCCGCTTTGTCCAGCGTGCGCAGGTTGGTATAGAGATCGTGCCCGAACTGCTCCGGCCGCCGGCGGGCATTGATCCAGGTGACGTACTTGTGGGCCTTCAGCGGCAGCCGCTGCGCCAACACCGCCACGCGTCGCCCGCCCTCCGAAAGTGACGCGGCACGGGCGTCTATCTCGCCAGACGGCACGATGATCATCGGAGTCGTGGGCGCGTAATGCGAGGCTGTAGCGCCGGGCACTCGGGGCGACTCGACGTCTGCGCCGATGAGCAACTCCCCGATGACCTGTCGGATCTGCGGCGCGGTGATCGCGCCCGGGCGCAGGAGCCGCACGCTCTGTCCCTGGAAGGCGATGATCGTCGATTCCAGCCCGATCTGACACTCGCCGCCGTCGAGAATCACCTTGACCTGCTCTCCGAGCTCCTCGCGCACATGCTCGGCGCGAGTCGGCGAGAGCCTGCCGTAGCGATTGGCGGAAGGCGCGGCAATGCCACCTCCGAACGCCGTCAGCAGCTGCTGTGCCATGGGGTGCGATGGAACGCGGATGGCGACGGTGTCCTGCCCCCCCGTCACGGCGTCGTGAACGTTTGAGGCACGAGACATCACCATGGTGAGGGGACCGGGCCAGAAACGCTCCGCGAGCATCATGGCGGCATCCGGCACATCCCGCACCCACCGAGGCAGGAAGCGCGGACTGTCGAGATGCACGATCACCGGATGGCTGCTGGGCCTGCCCTTCGCCTCGAAAATCTTGCGGACCGCGGCGGGATTCTGCGCGTTCGCACCCAGCCCGTAGACCGTCTCCGTCGGAAACGCAACGAGCTCGCCGTCGCGCAGTGCCTGCACGGCGGTCTCGATCTCGACCTGGGTAGCTCTGACCACTCGAACCATGATGACGGGGATTCTAGCAAGGCCGGCCGGTGTTCCCCCGACCAAACCAAGCGTTGCAATTTCACGACAGTCGGGGTCAATCCAGCGCGCGCCGCGTCCAGCCGTCGGAGGTCCTCAGAAGCTCATAGGCGGGCCAGTAGTGCTTGTCGAGCTTGAGGGTGATCACATCCGGGGCATTGTTCCAGGTGATCGTGGTCAGTCGCACTGAAGAGCGGTCGGATCGCCCGGCAACCGCCCTGATGAATGCGTCGAGATCGGGCGTCGGCTGGCCATCGACCTGCACGATGCGACGTCCCGGGAAGAGCCCATAGCGCGCCGAAGGCGAGCCGTATGCGAAGTAGTCCACATAAACGCCAACGGGTGGAATGCCCCGCTGCGCGCGCATCGATTGGAACGGCGCTTGCAGCGTTGCGCCTGCCCATTGAACGACCCTCTCGAGCCCCACGCCGGACAGCGACACGGTTGGCACGGTGATCATCTGCTCGCTGCCGCCTCTCCAGACTGTCACCTGCACGTCGGCGTGATCCTCCGTCGCCTGCTCGACCTCCCGAAATTCCGTGACTACCTTACCGTCCAGCGCCAGCACGAGATCACCCGGCTGCAGAAGCGAGGAGGCCGGCGAGCCACCGACCGTGCGCATCACGGTCAGCACCTGGCGCTCCGTGGGACTGTGAGCAGCGAGCCTTGTCGTCCAATCCGCCGAGAGCCCCATCTGGCGTGCGCTCGCCAGCGGCTCAGGATCGAGCTCGACATCGAGGGAATGCAATGGACGGCCGCTGCGCACGCGATCAACCATGTCCGCGACGACACCGATTGCCACGCCGCGCAGTGCCTGGGCGACGCCGTTGTCGCTGTCATACGCGAAGCTCGACCATGTCCCCAGCACCTTGCCGGATGCATCCGTCAGCACGCCGTCGAATTCGCTCGGCGGGTTGACCAGACCGATGGTCTCGATGTTGGTGTCGCGGAAGCGCATGGTGCGCGACAGGGGCAGTGCAAGCGGATCGATGCTGGCGATTTCCGTGGCCCGTGAATGCATCTGGCTGTCGTCGCCGAGTCCCACCACCCAGATCGGCTCGCCCGGCGTGAGCTTCTCCGGTTTCAGAGTCGCGGCCTTCACCGGCGTCGAGCCGATGAGCCTGGGATCGTAGGCGACGATCGAGAAGTTATGTACGGGATCGACGTAGACCACTCGTCCGGGCACCTGGACAGTACCCGCGAAGGTCACCGTGACGTCGCCGAGCGACACCGGCACCGTGTCTCTGTCGACCACCACGAGGCCGCGCTGCGCGTCCACGACCAGCCCCGTGCCATGGTAGAAGTGCTCGGTTACGCCGGAAACCGAGTACGGCATGCTGAACGCCACCGTCACGAGTGAAGGTGCGAGCGCGGTGAGCCGCGGGTCCTGGTACTGCGGGAAGCGTGTGGAGCTCACCGGATCGGCCTTGGGCGCCGGCCCCGGCTCGAGCGGGGTGCAGGGCCAGGTGCCGAGGTCATCGTCCCGCACGCAATGCGCCTGCGGAAACCACAATCGGTCCATCCGGAAGGAGCCGAGCTCGCTGCCGTTGGTGTCATCGACCGTCGTGAAGCGCACGTTGGCGTAATCGCCGTTGCCGAGATTGGCGAGCGCCTGGCGGAAGTCGCCGAGATCATCGATCGGCGTGGAGTTGACCTGGCTGATCACGGCGCCGCGCGGAATTCCGGCCGCACCGAACACGTAGCCCGCATTGGCGACGAACACGCCGCGGGGCGGCACGTTGAGCTGGCGCGCCTCCTCGTAGGACAGCGTGTTGACCACCGCATCTCCGAACTGCAGATAGCTGCTCGGCGTGATGGCGGTCAGGTCACCGACGGGCAGCGTCACCGACACCGGCTGGCCGCCGCGCTCGAGATCCAACCGGACCTGCCGCCCGACCGAGGAGTCGACGGTCTCCTCGACCGGATCAAAGGTGGTCACATAGCGGCCATTGACCCGCAGCAGGATGTCTCCCGGCTGCAGCGCGAGCGCGCTCGGTGTCCCCGGCAGCACACTCGCGACCGCGAGCATTCCGGTGCGCTGCGGAAACTGCTTGCGCACGGCCGCCTCGATGCCGAGCGGAAGCCCCAGGCGCTCGAGCTCGTCGTAGGGCGTGTAGTTGAAAACCGTGTAGAGCGTGCCGCGGGGAACGGGCTTGCCTGCCTGAATCAGCTGCAACGCCCGCCGCACGCGCTCGAGCGGCAGATAGAAGCTCGATGCGGAGTTGTCCGCGCCGCCGGCATTGAGCGCGACGACCCGCCCCTGGATGTCGATCACCGGCGATCCGGACGAGCCGCCGGAGGTCCCCGACGCCGCCTGCAGATAGAATGTATTGAAGTCGTTGTATTTGGCGAAACCGTAGTCCGGCGCCTCCCGATCGAGGCGGGCGAGCGTGCCGGCGAGGATCGAGAGCTGCTCGCCGGCATTGTTGCCCACTACTCTGATCTCCCTGCCGACCATGGCGCCCTGGGGATAGAGCTCGAGCGGCTGCGGCTGGATGTAGTGCAGCTTCTTCGGGTCGTAATGGTAGAAGCCGAAGTCATGCACGGGATCGCGGTAGATCGGGTAGAGCTGCACCACCTCGTGGTCGAGGAAGACCGCCTCGGCGGTGACCGGCCCCGGAGTCACGACGTGCCGGTTGGTAAGAATGATGCCGCGCTTCGCGTCCACGACGAAGCCGGTCGCCTGCGCGGTTTCGTTCCAATCCGTGTCGAAGGCGCGTACTTCATCGACGTTGATGGAGACCACACTGCTCGCGATGCGCTCGAGAGTGGCTGCCCACGTGGGGTTGGCCTCGCCCACGACCGCCTGGTGGGCCAGATGGTGGGCAAGACGCGCGGCTTGGCGTGTTCCGCCCGGCGGTGGCGGGGAAGCGGCCTGGGATGCCGCCGCGGCGAGGCTCAGGGGCGCGCAGGCGGTGAGTAGGATGAGACTAAGACGTCGGGGGAATCGCATGGGCTCCGGTCGGCTTCCAGGTGAGGTCCAATTGCTTGGCCGCCCGAACGTCATCCAGGCGCCGTACGGGCATGGTATGCGGAGCGCTGGTGACGCGCTCGGGTTCTTGCGCGGCCTCGGCGAGGATCTCGCCCATGGCGGCGATGAACGCATCCAAGGCCGCCTTGCTCTCGGTCTCCGTCGGCTCGATGAGCAGGCACTCCGGCACCAGGAGCGGGAAGTACGTCGTCGGCGCGTGCATGCCATGATCGAGCAGCCGCTTGGCGAAATCCATGGTCGTGACGCCGAGCTCCTTGGCCTGACGCTTGAGCGTGATGATGAGCTCGTGACTGGCGCGGCGATCCGGGTAAGCCGCATCGAAGCCTGCGCGGGTCAGTCGCGCGAGCAGATAGTTGGCGTTGAGCGTGGCGTACTCACTCACCTTCGCCATCCCCTCCCGGCCGAGCATACGCATGTAGATATAGGCGCGAATCAGCACGCCGGCGTTGCCCATGAACGCCGACAGCCGGCCGATCGATTGCGGCAGGTCGCGCTCCGTCAGCCAGCAATAGCGGTCGCCGCGCCGGCCAACGATCGGTATCGGCAGGAAAGGCGCCAGCCGCGCGCTGACTCCAACCGGTCCGGCGCCAGGACCACCGCCGCCGTGCGGCGTGGAGAAGGTCTTGTGCAGGTTGACGTGGATGACGTCGAAGCCCATGTCGCCCGGCCGCACCTTGCCGAGAATGGCGTTGAGATTCGCGCCGTCGTAATAGAGCAGCCCGCCGGCGGCATGCACCGTGTGCGCCACTTCTTCGATCCGCCGCTCGAACACCCCGAGCGTGGACGGGTTGGTCAGCATGATGCCCGCGGTCCTGGGGCCGACAGCGGCCTTCAGTGCCGCGATGTCGATGTCGCCGTCGCCGTTGACGGGCACTTCGCGCACCACACAGCCGCACATCGTGGCGGTGGCGGGATTGGTGCCGTGGGCCGCGCCCGGCACGATGATCTCGTTGCGCTCGAAATCGCCGCGCGCGCGGTGATAGGCGCGAATCATGGCGACGCCGGCGAATTCGCCCTGGGCGCCGGCCATCGGACTCAACGCCACGGCCTGCATCCCGGTGACGGCTTTCAACATCTCCTGCAGCTCGTGGAGGCACGCGAGAACACCCTGCCCCACGCTCTCGGGCGCGAGCGGATGGCGCGCCAGCAGCTCGGGCAGCATCGCATACTGATTGCACGCCTTCGGGTTGTACTTCATCGTGCACGAGCCGAGGGGGTAGAAGTGCGTGTCGATCGAGAAGTTGAGCTGTGACAGGCGGGTGAAGTGCCGCACGGTCTCGAGCTCGCTGACCTCGGGCAGGAGGGGCCGCGCGACCCGGCGCAGACTCGCCGGCAGATCGTCGGTTGCGGCCGCTCCGGGATCAGGCGGCCATTGGTCGTCGGCGCCACGGCCGGGGACGGAATACTCGAAGATGGGCTTTTCCAGTCGGGTCGTCATGATGTTGCAGCCTCAGGCCGCGCGCGCTTCGCGCAGGCAATCGGCGAGCGCGCTCGCATAGCGCTCGATGTCGGCGGATGTCTTGGTCTCGGTCGCGCAAACGAGTAGCGCGGGGCCGAGCTCGGGATAGTGTTCGGCGAGATCCAGACCGCCGAGGATGCCGCGGGCGGTGAGCCTCTCCAGTACCGGTGCCACGGGGCGCTCGAGCGCGATGACCTCCTCGTGGAACACCGGTCCGCGAAACAGGCGCCGCACGCCCGGCACCCGGGCCAGCGCGCCGACGAGCTCGCGGGTACGCGCGTGCGATGCGGCGGCGACCCGCTCCAGGCCCGCGGGTCCCAGCAGCGACAGGTAGACCGCCGCGGCCGTCACCAGCAGCCCCTGGTTGGTGCAGATGTTGGAAGTTGCCTTGGCGCGGCGGATGTGCTGTTCGCGGGCCTGCAGCGTCAGCGTGTAACCCGGCTGGCCCGCCGCATCCAACGTCCGGCCGATGATCCGGCCCGGCATGTGGCGCACGTGCTCCATGCGGGAGCTCATGAAACCGAAGTACGGGCCGCCCGAGGAGAGCGGCACGCCGAGCGGCTGGCCTTCGCCGACCGCGATGTCCGCGCCCTTGCTCGTGCCCTTGTTCGCATCGGGGGCGCCCCACTGACCCGGGGGCTTCAGCAGCGCGAGCGAGGTGGGATTGACCACGGCGACCACCAGGATGTTGCGCGCGTGTGCCCAGTCACAGAGCGCATCGACGTCCTCCAGCCGGCCGAAGAAGTTCGGCTGCTGGACGACGAGCGCGGTGATGTCCTGGCCGTCGTAACGGTGGAGTGCGCCGGCGGGAATGCAGCCCTCCTCCGTGCAGTAGGGCAGCTCCTCGAACACCAGCTCCTGATTGCCCGTCACGGCCGCCGCCGTCTTGCGGTAGTGCGGGTGCACGGTGGTCGGCATGAGAATCCGCTTCGAGTGCGACTTGCGATTGGCGCGCACCGCCATCAGGCACGCCTCCGCCACAGCGCTGGCACCGTCATAGAGCGATGCGTTCGAGACCTCCATGCCCGTCAGGCTGGCCATCATGGTCTGGTACTCGTACAGCAGCTGCAGCGTGCCCTGACTCGCCTCCGCCTGGTAAGGCGTGTAGGCGCTGTAAAACTCGCCGCGAGTCGCGATGGCCCACACGGCGGCGGGGATGTGATGCTCGTAGGCGCCCGCGCCGATGAAGCAGAGCGGGCGGCCATCGAGGCGCGCCCGCTCGGTCATGAGTCGGCCGACTTCCATTTCGCTCGCGGCGACCGGCACGTCGGCGAGCGCAGCCAGCCGCAGATTGGCCGGGATCTCGTCGAAGAGCTGCTCGATGCTGCCGACGCCGATGGCCTCGAGCATCGCCGCGACATCCTCGCGGGTGTGCGGGATGAATGCCATCAGTCGCCCTCCTGCGCGATCAGCTTGCCGTACTCGGCGGGGCTGAGCAGCGCCGGGCTGGCGCCGGCCGCCGGCCGCACGCGCATCAGCCAGCCCTTGCCGTAGGCATCGGAATTGATGGCCTCCGGCTCCGCGGCGAGCACTGCATTGCTTGCAGTCACCTCGCCCGTGACGGGCGAGTAGACATCCGAGGCGGCTTTGACCGACTCCACGACCGCGAACGGCTCACCGGCCGAGAGCTTGCGCCCGGCCTCGGGCACCTCGACGAACACCAGATCGCCGAGTGCATGTTGGGCGTGATCGGTGATGCCGATCTCCACCGTGCCATCGGGCAGAGTGCGCACCCACTCGTGGGTCTTCGTGTACTTGAGATCAGAAGGAACGTTGCTCATGCGGCGCTCCAGATGTGGATTTGGATTGGAGATCGGGGGGAGGGTTCAGAATCGACGACCGGAAGCTCAACTGACCAGCGCTTTGCCGTGACGGACGAACGGCGGCCGCACGATGCGCGCATCGTGCAGCTTGCCGCGAATATCGACCTGCACACTGGCGCCAGCCGCAGCCGGCACACGGGCCAGCGCGATCGAGCGCTCCAGCGTGGGGGAAAAGGTTCCGCTGGTGATCTCGCCTTCACCGGCATCGGGCACGAGCACCTTCTGATGCGAGCGCAGGACGCCGCGTCCCTCGAGCAGCAGGCCGACCAGCTTGCGCTGCGGTGGGCGGGCGCGAATCGCCTCGAGCGCGTTGCGGCCGATGAAAGCTTGCTCGCGCGGCTCGAGCGCCACCGTCCAGCCGAGGCCGGACTCAAATGGATGCGTGCGCTCGTCCATGTCGCTGCCGTAGAGATTCATGCCGGCCTCGAGGCGCAGCGTGTCGCGTGCGCCCAGCCCGCATGAGGTGATACCGGCCGAATTCAACGCCTTCCACAGCCGCTCGACCTCTGTCGCGGGTAACATAATCTCGAAGCCGTCCTCACCGGTGTAGCCGGTGCGGGCGACAAACCAACCATCGATCTCGCGTCCGAAGAAGGGCTCGAGAGCGAGAGCGCTCGCGCCACCGCCGGGTGAAAGCAGGCTAGCCGCCTTGGCGCGTGCTTCCGGGCCTTGCACGGCCAGCATCGCCAGGTCCGTGCGCTCGATGATGTCGACGCCGAATTCAGCCGCATGACGCCGCATCCATGCGAGATCGCCGTCGCGCGTGCCGGCGTTGACGACCGCGCGGAACCAAGAGTCTTCTAGAAAGTAGACGATGAGATCGTCTATGACGCCGCCCGTTTCATTGAGCATGCAGCCGTAGAGCGCCTTGCCAGGCGCCTGCAGCCTGCCCACGTCGTTGGCAAGAAGCCTCTGGAGGAATTGTCTTACACGCGCACCCTTGAGGTCGGCGACACACATGTGCGAGACGTCGAAGACGCCTGCGCCGGCGCGGACGGCATGGTGCTCCGCGATCTGCGAGCCGTACTGCAGCGGCATTTCCCAGCCGCCGAAGTCGACGATCCTGGCGCCAAGCTTCTGGTGCAGGTGAAAAAGCGGGGTTTGTCGTGTCACAGGTCACTCCGGCATCCAATGAGCGGCACGGGCATACGATGCCCTTGCCGCCCTCTGTCCGGTGACCTGAGAGATCGGGCGCCCGCGGCGCCGCTCCCCTTCGGTGGGTGGCCGCCAGCGGGCGTCCACCACTCTCCAGAGACCCCGCGATCTGCCGTTCGTGTGCCTGAGCGTTTCCGGGCGGAGCTTGCGCCTTCGGCGTTCCGGCGGTGGCCGGACTCTCTCCGGACAGACCGATTATGGGGTCTGCGGATCATACCATGTAAAATCGCCCGTCCCAGGAAGCGCTTCTCCGGCAGGTACCATGTCCTCCATTCAGCGTCGCAAATCCGTACAGGTGTCCATCGGCCCCATCCGCGTCGGCGGGGCGGCACCGATCGTCGTGCAGTCGATGACGAACACCGATACGGCGGACATCGAGGGCACCGCGCAGCAGGTGAAATCTCTCGCCCGCTCAGGGTCGGAGCTGGTGCGCATTACGGTGAATACGGCGGAAGCCGCGGCAGCAGTGGCCCCTATCCGCGACCGCCTGGATCAACTCGGGGTGACGGTACCGCTGATCGGCGACTTTCATTTCAACGGCCACAAGCTTCTGCGCGAGCATCCCGCCTGTGCCGAGGCGCTGGCCAAGTACCGCATCAACCCGGGCAACGTGGGGCGCGGCAGCAAGCGCGACCCGCAGTTCGCGGAGATGATCGAGACGGCCTGCCGCTACGGCAAGCCGGTGCGCATCGGTGTCAACTGGGGCAGCCTCGACCAGGATCTGCTCACGCGTTTGATGGATGAGAATTCCTCCAAGGCGGAGCCGTTGAGCGCGCAGCAGATCATGCGCAATGCGGTCGTCCTCTCGGCGCTGGAGAGCGCGCGGCGGGCGGAGGAGCTGGGGATGGCTCACGACCGCATCATTCTTTCGGCCAAGGTGAGCGGGGTGCAGGATCTGATTGCCATATACCGGGACCTGGGGGCGCGCTGCGATTACCCGCTGCACCTCGGGCTCACGGAGGCCGGCATGGGGTCGAAGGGCATCGTCGCCTCGACCGCGGGCATGGCGGTGCTGCTGCAGGAAGGGATCGGCGACACCATTCGCGTATCACTGACGCCCGAGCCAGGTGGCGACCGTACTCAGGAAGTCATCGTCGCGCAGGAGATCCTGCAGACCATGGGACTGCGGTCCTTCCTACCGCTCGTCACCGCATGCCCGGGATGCGGACGCACGACCAGCACGGTGTTCCAGGAGCTGGCGCAGAGCATTCAGACGCACATCCGGCATCGGATGCCGGAATGGCGTCGGGAATACAACGGCGTAGAGGACATGACGGTGGCCGTGATGGGCTGTGTCGTCAATGGGCCGGGAGAAAGCAAGCACGCCAATATCGGTATCAGTTTGCCGGGGACGGGCGAGCGGCCGGTGGCGCCCGTCTATGAGGATGGGGAAAAGACGGTCACTTTGAAGGGTGATCGGATTGCTGAAGAGTTCCAGGAATTGCTGGAGCAATACATCGCCAGGAAGTTCAGCCGGAAGACTGTTACTGCCGCGGCTGCCGTGGCTTGAAAGGAGATACTCATGAGCGAGCTGTCGGAGAAGCATTGCAAGCCGTGTGAAGGCGGCGTGGCGCCTTACTCCCGCGATGAGGCGGAGAAGCTCATGAAGCAGCTCTCGCAGGACTGGGTTCTGTCGAAGGAGGGGCCTCATCTTCGCCGGGAGTTCAAGTTCAAGGACTTTTACCGAACCATGAGCTTCGTCAACGCCATCGCGCATGTCGCCAACGTCGAGGATCACCACCCGGATCTCGAGGTGGGATACAACTATTGCCGCGTGCAGTACACCACCCACGCCATCAAGGGACTGTCGGAGAACGACTTCATCTGCGCGGCGAAGATCGACGCGATTCCGGTCAAGTGATGGCAGGGCGCTCGGTCGAGGGGGGCTGCCGTGCGACTTTCGGCAGCTCGCCGGCCAGTCCCAGGGCGCGCGTGATGAAGAAGCGCTTGACCTCATCGGCCCGGTTCACCACGGCGAGGCCCCGCTGCGCGATACGCGACAAGGGCCCCACGCCGTGAGCGAGATGGCGGTTGAAGCCGTCGATGGCCATGGCAATGGGCTCGATCTCGCTTTTGCGCCAGCGCTCGTAGCGGCGTAGGACGGTCCGGGCGCCGGGGTCTTCGCGGACGCGGAAAGCGGCGGCGATGAGCTCACAGAGCGCGCCGGCGTCGAGCAGGCCCAGGTTGACGCCCTGCCCCGCCAGCGGATGCACGACGTGCGCGGCATCACCGATCAATGCGCACCGATGCGCCGTAAAGCGATTGGCGGTCAGCTTGTTCAGCGGGAAGGACAGGCGCTTGGTGCGCAGCCTTGCGGCACCTAACACACCATCGGACTGGCGCAACAGCTCCTGCTCGAAGTCACTCGGCGACATCGCGAGGAGCGGTGCGGCCACGGGATCATCGGCGGACCAGACGATGGAGCTGCAGCCATCGGCGAGAGGCAGGAAGGCGAGTGTCCCGGCACCGAGGAAGCGTTGCCACGCGGTGCGCTCGTGGGGCAACTCCGTGCGGACGTTGGCCACGATCGCGGTCTGGCGGTAGCTGGACGTTTCCGCGGAGAGGCCCATCGACTCACGCACTGACGAGCGGGCACCGTCGGCGCCGACGACGAGTCGACAGGCAAGCGTGCCTGCGCTCGTTTCGAGCTCCACGTGATGATCGTGTACGCGCAGGCGCGACAGCTCACCCGCAATCACCCTGCCGCCCGCGGACTCGAAGGCGGTGAGCGCCGCCGTCTGGATGAGGCGATTCTCGACGATGTAGCCGAGGTTTGGCTCGCCCGCGTACGCTGCGTCGAACTCCAATACATCGGCGCTTCGCGGCTGCACGCTCTCATGCCATACGCGCATGCGCTCGTACGGCTGCATGCGTGAGGGCGGGATGAGAGGCCACGCGCCGATGGCGGTGAGGATGCGCTCGCTTGCGCGGGATAGCGCCGAGACACGCGCATCAAGAGGAGCATCGGGCGTGGCGGCAGCGGGCCTGTTGAGCTCGAGGACGGCGACTCGCAGGGGGTGGCGCGCGTCCTTTGTGGCCACCTGCAGCAACGCCGCGGCGCTGGCACCGACCGGGCCACCGCCGACGATAAGCACATCCAACGGTTCGCTCATCGCAGCGGCAGACCGCGGGCCAGTCGGGGCGTGGGGCCGCCGAATCCCAGACTGACTCGCGCCAGCGCGCGCTTGGCGGGCGGCGAGAGATCGAATGCCAGCAACCCGAGGTTGCGTACGAGGCTGGCACCAGGCATGCGACTGCCGAAGAGCTTCACCAAACCGTCGGTGAAGCGCACCACGCCGCCTCGGTCCGCCGCGCGGTCCGCGGCAAATTTCCGCAGCAGCTGCGCCGATCCCACATCGCCCGAACCGACGGCGATCACCTCGGCGAGCAGGGCGGCATCGCGCAGCCCGAGGTTGAATCCCTGGCCGGCGATCGGGTGCAGCGCCTGCGCAGCGTTGCCAATGAGCACGGTGCGGCGCGCGACGGTGGTCGCCGCACGACTCAGCTTCAAGGGATACGATGCGCGCCGCCCGATGCGCTGGAATCTGCCGGCACGCCAGCCGAAGCGGCTCTGCAGCGCGGCGAGATAGGCATCATCCTCCAAGGCCAGCAACTCCGCCGCACGCGCGGGCGTGCACGACCAGATGGTTCCGTAGCCGCCGCCGCGAAGAGGCAGCACCGCCACCGGCCCCGTCGGGGTGAAGCGCTCGTAGGCGGTGCCATCGTGGGCCCGATCACCGGCCACAGCGGCGGTTATGGCCACTTGATCGTAATCCTCGACACCCGCGTCGATGGCCGCCGCCGCGCGGACGATGGAGTGTGCGCCGTCGGCGGCCACCAGCAGACGCGCCGAGGTCACTTCCCGTGCGCCGGTGGCCGAGACCACTTTGAAATAGGCCCGCTCCATCGTGATGTCGACATCTTCGATGCCCGCGGGCACCCGGGTCTCGACGCCGCTCGCACTCGCGAGCCCGCGCCACAACGCAGCGCCGATCACCCTGTTGGGAACGACGTAACCGAAGGCATCGATGCCGTGATCCGCGGCCTTCAGGCGCGCGAATCCGAACCGGCCGGCATCCGAGACATGAATCGCGCGGATCGCCGCGGCATCGCGCGCGATGTCTTCCCAGACGCCGAGGCCTTGGAAGACTCGCCGGCTGGCATTGCCGAGAGCCGTGGTGCGCTCGTCGAAGCTCGGTTGGGCTGTGGAATCCGGCGCGACGCTTTCGATGAGGAGCGTGCTCACGCCCGTGCCCGCAAGGCCGAGCGCCAGGCTCGCCCCTACGAGGCCGCCACCGACGATGGCGACGTCGAACTCCCGATACGCGGCACGCGGCGGCGTAGCAGTGGGGACGTTCGGATCAGTCATGGGTGGCCGCGGCCCGAGACATCAATCTCTCGATCGTCTCGACATCCTTGGGTACACCATCGGTCAGCACTTGGACGCCAGTCCTCGTGACCACGACGTCGTCCTCGATGCGCACGCCGATCCGCTGGAAGCGCTTCGGCACACCGCGCGCGCCCGCGGGAATGTAAATCCCGGGCTCGATGGTGAGCGCCATGCCCGGCTCGAGCACACGCCACTCATCGCCGATCATGTAGTCGCCGACGTCGTGGACGTCCATGCCGAGCCAGTGTCCGGTACGGTGCATGAAGAAGCGCCGGTAGGCGCCATCGCGCTCCAGCTTCGCTGGCCGGCCCTTCAGCAGACCAAGCTTCACCAAACCGTGCGTGATGACGCGAACCGCGGCCTCATGCGGCTCGTTCCAGTGATTGCCCGGACGCACTTGCGCGATCGCCGCCCGGTTGGCCTCGAGCACGACCTCGTACACGGCGCGCTGCTCCGGCGTGAAACGGCCGCTGACCGGGAAGGTCCGCGTAATGTCGGAAGCGTATGACTCGTACTCGCAACCGGCATCGACCAGGAGCACATCGCCCGCCTTGAGGGGCTGATCGTTGTCGCGGTAATGCAGGGTGCAGCTGTTGGCGCCCCCGCCGACGATGGGCTGATACGAGGTATCCGCGTTGTGCAGGCGGAACTCGTGGATGATCTCGGCCATCACCTCGTACTCCTTGAGCCCCGGCCGGCAGAACTGCATCGCGCGCACGTGCGCCCGGGCAGCGATGCGCGCGGCTTCGCGCATGAGCCCGATCTCGACGCGCGACTTGTAGAGCCGCATGTCGTGCAGCACGTGATCGAGGGCAACGATTTCCTGCGGCGCATGCCGGCCGTTCCTCGCCTGGGTGCGCAGGCCGTTCACCCAGCTGACGACCCGCTGGTCGAACTCCGGATACATGCCCATCGAATAGAACACCTTGGCGCGGTTCTCCATGAGCCCGGGCAGGATCTCGTCGATGTCGGTGATTGGAAAGGCATCGTCTGCGCCAAAGGCGCGCCGCGCGCCGGCTGGACCCGCGCGCCGTCCGTCCCAGGTCTCACGCGTAGGATCGCGCTCGCGCACGAAGAGAATGTATTCGGCGTGGTCGCGCCCCGGGACGAGGACCGCCACCGACTCCGGCTCGTCGAAGCCGGTCAGATAGTAAAAGTCGCTGTCCTGCCGGTAGGCGTACTCGACGTCGTTGTTGCGGTGCCGCACCGGCGCCGCCGGCAGAATGGCGATGGAGTCGCGACCCATGAGCTTCAGCAGCGCGCGCCGGCGGCGGGCGAACTCGCCGCGCAGATCGTGCCGGCCTGCGCTCGTGGAGCGCGAGACATGGAGAGGCGTTGCGCGCCGCGCGGCGCTTCTATGGCGAATCAATGAAGGGGTGCTCCGGGTGAGGAGGGCTGGCCCCGCACGGGCTCGAGCTCCTCGAAGACGACCTGCACGCTCACACGCACGAACTCCACGAGCTCGGCATAAGCGCTCTCGTTCGATTCCTCGGTCTGCGCGATATCAACGCCGACACGGCCGATCTCCGTGAGGTCGCGCACGAGTTCCCCCACGTCGCCCGGGAGGCTCGCGGCATCCTGTACGGCGCCAGAGCCCAGCCCGTACAAAAATCCCTGACACCATTGCGCCAGCGCCGTGGCCCGCTCCTCGATGGATTGCGCGTCTTCCGGTAACAGCAGGCCGAACTCCATGTCGGGCGCCCGCAGGGAGCCGGCGGTCTCGGTATAGAGCTCGCGCAAGGTCGCGGCGGCGAGTGGCTGCGCCCGCCCCTCCGGCAGGATCTCGAGCAGCCAGTCCTCGAAGCGGTAGCCGACGGCGGTACAGAGGCACCCGGCCAGGGTCCCGTGCGCCTCGGCGGCGTCGGTCAACGCGCGCTCGTCCGTCAGAACGCGCTGAATGTCCGCGTAGGTGGCTTGGATCATGCGGATGAGGATTATATGCCTTTGGAAAAACGAGTTACGATTGACCCCGCTGACAGCGCCGCACTATAGTCGGAGCACCATGAGCGAAACCTCCAAATCACAGCTCGATCTCGAGCTGGCGCGCCTCACACGGCGCATCGAGGAGCTGGTGGCCACCGCGGATCATCTGCGGGAGGAGAACCGCGCGCTGCGTCAGCGGCACGAATCGCTGGCTACCGAGCGCGCCTCGCTCCTGTCGAAGAATGAGCAGGTGCGCGCCCGCGTCGAGGCCATGATCGGCAGGCTCAAAACCCTGGAGCACGGCGCATGAGCAGTCAGGATCAAGCGCGCGTCAGCGTGCGCATCATGGAAAAAGAGTACGTGGTCTCCTGCCCCTATGACGAGCGCTCCGCGCTCCTCGACGCGGCAGAGTACCTGAACGGCCGCATGCGCGAGATCCGCGACAGCGGCAAGGTCGTGGGCCTCGATCGCGTTGCCGTCATGGTGGCGCTCAACATGGCACACGAGTTGCTGCAGATACGCGGCCGCGATGCCAAGACCGAGAACGAGGCCGGCGGCAAGGTTCGTGCCCTGCGCGAACGAGTCGAGACCGCGCTCGAGCGGGCGCAGCAGCTCGAGCTGTGAGACACACGCCCGCCCAAAGGGGGCGGCGTTGGTGTAGAGTGGCTCCCGGCGTCGCCTGCGGTGTTCGACAAGCGGGCCGGGTTACCTCGGACCCTAATTGAAACACCCACGGGGCAGGGCTCGTCGGCAGCACTGTGCAAGTCCGCCATGAGCGGAAAGCCTTACCTGTCACAGCTCGTCCCACTTTGTTGCTCTGGTTCGAGAGCAACGGTCCGCACCGGCACAGGCGGGTGGCGCTTCCTAATTCCAGCGTGACCGACGCCCGCAGATCCCTGCGGGCGTCGCTGCGCGCGAGGCGCCGGGCCGTGTCCGCCTCGGAGCGCGCCCGCGCCGCGATCCAAGTCGCTCGTCATGCCGACGGCATCCTCCATCTCCGCTCCGGTCAGCGCATCGGCATCTACGCCGCCACCGCCGAGGAGCTCGATACTTCCTGCCTGATCGCGCTCGCGCAGCGTCGCGGATGCCACGTCTATCTGCCGCGCATCGACTCGCGCTCGCACGTGCGCGCCATGTGCTTCGCGCGACTCACGGCAGCGGCACGCTCGTTGCGCAGCAACCGCTTCGGCATCATCGAGCCCGATGGAACGCGGCTCGCGAGCGCACGCCTGCTCGATGTCGTGTTCCTGCCGCTCGTCGGCTTCGATCGTCACGGCATTCGCCTCGGCATGGGAGGCGGCTACTACGATCGCGCTTTCGGATTCAGGCGGCTGCGCATCGCATGGCATGCACCGCTGCTCGTCGGCATCGGTTATGCGTCGCAAGAGGTCGCGCATATCGCGCCCGCCGCACACGACGTGCCGCTCGATCTCGTGATCACTGAGCGCGGCGCCATCCGCTGCAGCATGTGAGGCAGCTAGCACATCCATACTGCCCTTGCTTGTATTTTTACTTCACCTGTATATACTCCGACCTCGGACTAACCCGACAACTGGAGAGCCAACATGGCGAAGGCGAAAAAGAAGGCCAAGAAGAAAGCTTCCAAAAAGAAGTAAGGCCTTTGCTCGGCGGCCGCTTCGGCGGCCGCCGAGTAAGACGACGGAAGTTTCGCGATTGTCGGTGCCCGCTCCAGCGGGCACGTTCGTTTCTGGAGCCCGGCTCATGAGCGCATCCGCCGATGCGAACAAGCGGCGTGCAGCCGAAGCTGCTCTGCAGCACATTCCGCCCGGCTCCGTGCTCGGGGTCGGCACCGGCTCCACGGTGCGGTTTCTCATCCAGGCACTGGCAGCGCATCCGGGCCAGGTCCACGCCGCGGTGTCGAGCTCCAACGGCACCACCGCCCTCCTCGATGCAGCCCACATCCCCGTGCTCGATCTGAATAACGTCGTACAGCTGCCGCTTTACATCGACGGCGCCGACGAAGCCACCCGCGCGCATCACCTGATCAAGGGCGGCGGCGGCGCGCTCACGCGCGAGAAGATCATTGCCGCGGCGGCCGCTCGCTTCATCTGCATCGTCGATGAGAGCAAGCTCGTCGACACACTCGGCGCCTTCCCGCTGCCGGTAGAGGTGATTCCAATGGCGCGGACCCTCGTCGCGCGGCGGCTCGAGGCGCGGGGCGCGCGGCCCGTGTGGCGCCAGGGAGTCGTCACCGACAACGGCAATCACATCCTCGATGTGCATGGCCTCAGCATTGCGGATCCGCCGGCACTCGAGGGCGAGATCGGAAGCCTTACAGGCGTAGTGACGGTGGGTCTGTTCGCGAAGCGTCCCGCGGACGTGCTGCTGGTCGGCACCGATCACGGCACCGTGACGCTGTAATTAGCCGCGCTTACCTGCGGCCAGCGTCAGCGACGGTTCCTCTACAAGATTACGAAGCGTCAGGTCGCCACAGCGACTGCGTCGCGCCTCCTCGATACTCGCTATCAGACGATCCACTGGCGGGATGAAGACCGAACGCGGATTGAAGCGCCCGCGGCGTTGATGGCGTGCGATTTCCAGTATCTCGCTCACCGTGATGTGGCCGATATCGCGCGCCGGCAGCAGCTCGTCGTCCTCCGTGACCACGAGCAGGGCTCCTTTTTCCAATGTCGCCACCATTTGTGCCACCGAAATGCCGGGCAGGCCGAGCTCGGTGGCGAGTCCGTTCACGCTCCAGCGCTTGCCCCCTGTGACATAGGCGCGCCCGACGAAATACATGAGCCGCAGTGCGAGCTGCTCGACCTCGATGCTGGAGAGCCGGAGCTCCTCCAGCCCGAGCCGCAGGTAAGTCGGGTTCTGGATGTAGAAGGACAGCAGCGCACCGGCGAGGAGGATCATCCAGCCGAGGTACGTCCAGATCAACGCGGCAACGATGACGGCGAATCCGGCATACACGATCGTGAGCCGCGTCGAATGCACCACGAATGCCGTGAACCCCCGTCCGACGGCGGCCCAGAGGATGCCAGCCACCAAGGCGCCGATGAGTGCGGGCCGCCAACGCACCCGCGTATTCGGGACCAGAAGATAGAGCGCCGTGAAGAAGGCACTCACCATGACGTACGGAGCCAGCCTGACGCCCGCGGTGGTGAGAATGTCGAGCAGGGGCAGCTTGCCAAGCACGCGGATCGGAACGCTTTCCAACGCGCGGCGCGACATACCGATGAAGACCACCAGGATGACGGGCCCGACCACGATCAGGGTCAGGTACTCGCTCACTCTGCGGGCGAAGTTGCGCGGCTGCTGCACGCGCCAGACAAAATTGAAGCTGTCCTCGACCTTCTTGATGGTCCCGACCAGGGTCCACGCAAGGAGCGCGAAGCCGACCGAGCCGACGACCTTACCGCTGACGCTGTTGGCGAACTCCATCAGGCGGGAGGTCAGCTCGGAAGCACCGGCGGGTCCGAGAGCGCTGAAGAGCTGGTATATCGCCGGCTGCAGGTCGCTGCGCGCGCCGATGACCTTCAGGATCGCGAAGCTGAAGGCGGCAAGCGGAATGAGCGACAGGAGGGTCGTGTAGACGAGTCCCATCGCCCGCAGATTGACGTCGCCGCGCGAGAGATCGCGGACCACCACGTACGGGTAACGCATCCAGCGGACCAGCCGCGCCCCGCGTCCTGGTCCCTGGGAAGCCGGACCGAAGAAGCACCCGTCGAGAAAGGTCCAGAACCACATCACCGGGAAGGTTAACACTTGTTCAAGGCGCTGGATCGCGAACAAAAGCGCGGTTTTTGCTCGCGACCTCCGCCACCTGCGGCGGCGGGGCACATCCCTGTGCCTGGTACCATAGTTGCAGCATGACCTCTGCAACGGACGGGTTTCCGCAACGCATCGTCTGCCTCACTGAGGAGACGACCGAGACGCTGTACCTGCTGGGCGAAGAGCACCGCATCGTTGGGATCTCCGGCTTCACGGTGCGGCCGGCGCGCGCGCGCAAGGAAAAGCCGCGCGTCTCGGCCTTCACCAGCGCGAAGATCGACCGCATCCTGGCGTTGCAACCCGATCTCGTCCTTGGCTTCTCCGACCTGCAGGCGGACATCGCCGCGCAGCTCGCGCGCGTGGGTCTGGACGTGCACCTGTTCAACCAGCGCAGCGTTGCCGAGATCCTCCGCATGATCCGCACGTTGGGCGGCATGATCGGTTGCGAGGCGCGAACGGCCGAGCTGGTGGGGCGACTCGAGGACGGCATCGAAACGGCTCGCAAGCGCGCACAGGCTCTGCCGCGCCGACCGCGCGTGTATTTCGAGGAATGGGATGAGCCGATGATCTCGGGCATCCGCTGGGTCTCGGAGCTGATCGGCATCGCGGGCGGAGACGACTGTTTCCCCGAGCTGTCGCTACAGTCTCTCGGTCGTCAACGAATCATTGCCGATGCGGCGGAGGTGCCGCGTCGCGCCCCCGATCTCATTCTCGGTTCCTGGTGCGGCAAGAAGTTCCGGCCGGAAGAGGTCATGGCGCGGCCGGGCTGGAGCGCCATCCCGGCGGTGCGCAGCGGCTTCGTGCGCGAGATCAAGTCCGCCATCATCCTGCAGCCCGGGCCCGCAGCCCTCACCGACGGTCTACAGGCCGTGCAGGATGTGATCGAAGAGTGGGCACTAGATCCCCCGCCGCTCGCGGATTAAGTCGTAGGCCTCGATGATCTGTTGCGTACGCTGCTTGGCGTGCTCGATCATCGATTCCGGCAATCCGTTCGCCTTCAGCTTGTCGGGATGATGGCGGCTCAACTGGCGACGGTAAGCTTTGACGATCTCCTGATCGCCGTCACCGGGCGCGGCCTCGAGGACTTTGTACGCCTGCTCGAGCTTCTCCGACTGGCTGGGACTTCGAGCGGCGCCGGTGTACGCATAACGGTAGCTGCCTCCACGAATGCGCAGCACCGCCTCGATCTGCGCCAGCTCGAACGGGGACATGCCCAGGCGACTGGCCATGCGATTGAGGAGCGGGCGCACCGGTCCGTCCAGATTGTTGCCGCTCAGCGCGGCCCGCACCTGGATCTCCACGAAGACGCGTACGAGGTCGGGCCGGCCGCCACAGGCTCGTTCGAGAGCGGTCAGCTCCGCGGTCAGATCGAATCCCGGTTGCTTGCCCGCGGTGAAGCACTCGATCGCCTGTTGCACGCGCGCGCCGTCGAGCCGCAGCTCCGCCATCACCGCGCGCGCGGCGGAGATCTCCTGCTCGGAGACCCTGCCGTCAGCCTTGGCGAGGTATCCCATCACCCGGAAGGTGGCGCGGAAGAAGCGCTCACCGATCGCCGCCAGTTCCTCCGGGCCGGGTGGCGGCAGCGTATCCTGTCGGTCGAGATGCTCATCGACCTGATGCCCGAGCAGCACGCCTGCCAAGGCCCAGATCGGCCCGAGGATCAGGCCCATCAAGCCACCCACGACCTTGCCGGTATACCGCATATGCGCTGCTATAGTAGCAAGCATGGATACGCCAACGGTCTTCCGCACCGCGCTGCGCGGCCTCGAGAAGCTGCACGAGGGCAAGGTGCGCGATATCTATTCGGCCGGCGCCGATGCGCTGCTGATCGTGACGAGCGACCGGCTGTCGGCCTTCGATGTGGTGTTGCCCGACCCGATCCCGGGCAAGGGGCGCGTCCTCAACGAGATTTCAAACTTCTGGTTCGCGCGCACCCGGCACATCGTGCCGAATCATCTGACCGGCCGCTCCGTCGACGACCTGGTGAGCGACCCGGCCGACCGCGCCGCACTGCAAGGCCGCTCGGTCGTCGTGCGGCGTCTGAAGACTCTGCCGCTCGAGGCCGTGGTGCGTGGGTATCTGATCGGTTCCGGATGGAAGGACTATCAGAAGACAGGCAGTGTGTGCGGCGTCTCGCTGCCGTCTGATCTGCCGCTGGCGTCACGGCTGCCGGCACCCATTTTCACTCCGGCGACCAAAGCGGCCGCCGGGCAGCACGACGAGAACATCCCGTTCGCGGAAGTCGAGAAGCTCGTTGGGGCGCCGCTCGCGGCCCGCGTCCGCGACACCGCCCTCGCCCTCTATCAGTTCGCGGCGTCGCACTCCCTCAGCCGCGGCATCATCATTGCCGACACCAAGTTCGAGTTCGGCGTCGATGAAAGCGGCACGCTCACCCTCATCGATGAGGCACTCACGCCCGATTCCTCGCGCTTCTGGCCTGCCGACACTTATCACCCCGGCGCGAGCCCGCCGAGCTTCGACAAGCAGTTCGTGCGCGATTACCTGGAAACGCTCGACTGGAACAAGAAGGCGCCGGGGCCGAAACTGCCGGCCGAGATCATCGCCAAGACCAGCGAAAAGTATCGCGAAGCTCTCACCCGGCTGACCCGGTGAGCCCGCCGCCCCACTCGCGGAACGACGGGTGTTCCTGATCGGCGCAACTCCGGCCGCAGCCGCTCCGGCGGCAGAGGCGTATTTCTCGCCGCTGGCCGCTCCGCGTAGACTGCGCCCATGGCTACCCCCTGGATCGCCCCGTCCATCCTCTCCGCCGACTTCGCGCGACTTGGCGAGGAGGTCGCTGCCGTGCTCGCCGCCGGCGCGGACAGCATCCACTTCGATGTGATGGACAACCATTACGTCCCTAACCTCACGATAGGTCCGATGGTTTGCGAAGCGCTGCGAAAGCACATCACGGCGCCGATCGACGTGCATCTGATGATCAGGCCGGTGGACCGCATCATTCCGGATTTCGCCGCGGCGGGTGCCAGCTACATCTCCTTCCACCCCGAGGCGACCGAGCACATCGACCGCACCATCGAGCACATTCGCGAGCAGGGTTGCCGTCCGGGCCTGGTATTCAACCCCGCGACGCCTCTCGACTATCTCGACTACACGCTGGAGAAGCTCGACCTCGTGCTCATCATGTCGGTCAATCCCGGCTTCGGTGGCCAGAAGTTCATTCCGACGGCACTGCGCAAGCTGGCTGAGGCGCGCCGCCGCATCGACGCCAGCGGCCGCGACGTGCGGTTGGAGATCGACGGCGGAGTCAAAGTGGAAAATATCAGGGACATCGCGCGTGCGGGCGCGGATACCTTCGTCGCGGGGTCGGCGATCTTCGGCAGCGCCGATTACGCCGCGACCATCAAGGCCATGCGCGCGCAGATCGCGGCAGGCTGAGAGCGCTCATTGCGCGGCCCATCCCGGGCCGCGGCGATTTACTCATCGTCGTCCTCATCGTCGTCGTCGAGGTCGGGCGGCGGCGGCGGCGCCGGCTTCCCGAGCGGCTTCGCCGGCACGATGACCGGGCGCGTCTTCATTTTCGGGCGCGCATTGAACACGACGATGGTCTTGCCGGTCGCGCGCAGCAGGCCTTGATCCTCCAGCACTTTGAGCACCCGACCCGCCATCTCGCGCGAGCAGCCGACCAGGCGCGAGAGCTCCTGCCGGCTGACCTTGATCTGCATGCCCTCGGGATGGGTCATCGCGTCGGGCTCTTCGCACAGATTGTTGATGGCATGGGCCACTCTGCCGGTGACGTCCACGAAGGCAAGGTCGCCGAGCTTGCGATTGGTGCGGTCGAGCCGGGTGGCAAGCTGGGTGGCGAGCTCGAAGATGAGACCGGGGCTCTCAGCGGCAATCTGTCGGAAGCGCGGATAGGTCATTTCCGCCAGCTCGCACTGGTTGCGGGTGCGCACCCAGGCACTTCGGGTCGGCTGGTCGCTGAAGAACAGGCCCATCTCACCGAAGAACTGGCCCCGGTTGAGATAGGCGAGCACCATCTCATTGCCTTCCTCGTCCTCGATCATCACCTCGACCGAGCCGCTGATGATGTAGTAGAGGACATCCGGCAGGTCGCCCGCGTGGATGACGACCGTCTTCGACGGCACGGTGCGGATGCGGCAGTAGCTCAAGAATCGGTTGATCGCCGGAATGTCGCTCAACGGCTTGACGTTCTCTTCCATACCCGCTCCCCGAATTTGTGTGGTCATGATGAGAGAGTGTTTCTACGTTGCCCCCGCCCGGCCGCAAGGGTACCGCACGCAGTGCAGCGAAAACCAGAGCAACGCCTTGTTTCAGGGCGGATAGTTGGGGTGATGCTCGCGTGGCGATCAAACCCAGTAGGCGGTGCCCGTCATGATGCGGGCCGTGTGACGCATGAGCGCGCGCACCGGCCCGGGCAGCTCCGCCCCGCCGGCGGCCCGCGCGTTGGCGCCGTGCGCGGCCTCGTCCGCGCGCATCTGCTGCACGATGGCTCGGCTACGCAGGTCCGCCACCGGCAGGCGGCCGAGATGCTGATCCAGATGCCCTTCGACCTGCCGCTCGGTCTCCACCACGAAGCCAAGGCTGGCGCGGTCGCCGGCGAGCGCGGCGAGCGCACCAATAAAGAAGGAGCCGGCGTACCACAGCGGATTGAGCAGGCTCGGACGGGATTCGAGCTCTTCCAGGCGGCCCTCGCACCAGGCGAGGTGGTCGGTTTCCTCACGCGCGGCATCGAGCAGCATCTTGCGCGTGGTGTCAGACCGCGCTGCCATCGCCTGCCCATGATAGAGAGCCTGCGCCGCAATCTCGCCCGCGTGGTTGACGCGCATCAGGGCCGCGGCCCGGCGGCGCTCATCCGGGGAAAGCTCCGCCACGCCCTGTTCGGCCGCGGCGGGAGGCTGCGGAACGGGGCGGGAAGCCTGAGCCGGCGCCAGGAGCGCGCGCAGTGCCCGATCGGCGGCGCCGATCCAGGTATCCAGGGGATGCTGGGTTTCCATAGAGTCCGATTATAAGCACTGCTTTTGCATTGGCGGGGCAGCTTCAGTAGACTTGCCGGCCCTTTGCTAGGGTCCACTCAAGGCATTCTGGGGCCGCAAGAAACGGCTCCGCTGAGGCTCATATGAAGACGATATTCGCCAATTCCGGCACTGTCCGGGGCGACTGGTTCGTGGTCGATGCGACCGACAAGACGCTCGGACGCCTCGCCTCGCAGATCGCGCATCGGCTCAAAGGAAAGCACAAGGCCGACTACAGCCCTCACGTCGACATGGGCGATCATATCGTGGTCCTCAATGCCGGCAGGGTGCGGGTCACCGGCCGCAAGCTGACCGACAAGATCTATTATCACCATAGCGGCTACATCGGCGGCATCAAGTCGATCGCCCTGCAGAAGCTCCTCGACGAGCATCCGGAGCGGGCGATCGAGTTCGCCGTCAAGGGCATGCTGCCGAAGAACCCCCTGGGGCGACGCATGTTCAGGAAGCTCCATGTATTCGCCGGCGGCGAGCACCCCCACCAGGCGCAGCAGCCGCGCCCGCTCGAAATCTGAGGTAATCGCACTGATGCCAGCGCAGCAACAGCACAACTACGGCACCGGCCGGCGCAAGACCGCGACCGCGCGGGTCTATCTACGGTCGGGAAGCGGCAAGATCACCGTCAATGATCGCCCGCTCGATGTCTTCTTCGGCCGCGAGACCGGTCGCATGATCGTTCGCCAGCCGCTCGAGGCACTGCAGCTCGGCAGCCGCTTCGACATCAGCGTGACCGTGGACGGCGGCGGCATCACCGGCCAGGCCGGCGCCATCCGCCTGGGCCTCACCCGTGCGCTGATCGAGTACGACGAGACGCTGCGCAAGCAGCTGCGTGACGCTGGCTTCGTGACCCGCGACGCCCGCGAGGTCGAGCGCAAGAAGGTCGGCCGCCGCAAGGCCCGCCGCAGTGGCCAGTACTCGAAGCGCTAGTCCGATCCTTTGGGGGATCGTCTAGTGGTAGGACAACGGACTCTGACTCCGTTTACCTAGGTTCGAATCCTAGTCCCCCAGCCAAGAAAGGAGGCCCGCCAGCTGGCGGGCCTCGTCTTTTTGGCGCCGGGATTACGATAACGGCCCGCCAACTGGCGGGCCGCGTCGTTTCGTTTATCCTCTCCTCCCATGACGGCAACAAAGAAGAAAGCGGCGCGCAAACAGGAGGAGGCGCGCGACGCCGGCGTCGGGACGCTCGAGCGTGGACTGGCGATCCTCAAATACTTCAAGACATCGCCCGAAGCCGGAATCCCCGAGGTAGCGGAAGCGCTCGGCCTCAGCCGCAGCACCACATACCGCATTGCCGAGCGGCTGCGCGAGCTCGGATTCCTCGAGGTCGACGCGGCCAGCGCGCGCTGGCGGCTCGGGCGCGAGACGGCGCAGCTTGGAGTGGCCGCGCTGCAGTCGACCGATCTGATGCGCATCGCACCCGGCATCCTGCAGAGCCTGCTGGAAGGCACGCGCGAAGCGGTGAATCTGGCGGTATTCGATACCGACAGCATGGTGCTGGTCTTTCGCGAGCAGGGACCGCAGTCGGTCACCATCAGCTCGCGCCTCGGATCGCGCCGTCCCATGCATGCCAGCGCGCTCGGCAAGGCCTACATGGCGGCTCTGAAACCGACGGAGTGTCATGCGCTGATCGAGCGTCTGGAGCTCAAGCGCTTCACACCGGAGACGATCGTCGACCGCGCTGCCCTGGCGCGGGGACTCGTGAGCGTCCGCAAGCGTGGTTTTGCCGATGATAGCCGGGAGTTCGAGCAGACTCTCGCCTGTTGCGCCGCGGCCGTGATCGATCATCGCGGCGTGCCCGTGGCCGCCATCAGCGTGTCAGGGCCGGCCGACCGGGTGCTGGCCAAGTTCGATCGCATCGGTGCGGAAGTCGCCGCCGCCGCCCGCTCGATATCCGAGCGACTTGGCCACGTGGAGCGGATCCAGCCCGCTTGACGACAGCCGCCAGTCGCCGTTAAGCTCATCTACTGGGACATATGTCCCATTGAATGAGAATGACGGCCATGAAGTCGCCGGAGCTACTGAGACGGCGGTTCAGCAGAGGCATCATGGCCTTCCCGGCGACTCCCTTCGGGTCAGATGGCAGGCTCGATCTGACTTGTTACGAGCGCCACGTCGCCTTCCTGGCCGGGCATGAACCCATCGCTCTCGTCGCCGCAGGCGGCGCGGGCGAAATTTTCTCGCTGACTCTCGCCGAGCACGAGTCGGTCATCAGGGCGACGGTCGCCTGCGGCGCCGGCTTGCCGGTGGTCGGCGGCGCGGCCTATGGTACCGCCATGGCATGCGACATGGCTCGCGCAGTGGAGCGCGCCGGAGCGGACGCGGTGTTGCTGCTTCCGCCCTATCTCGTGCGCAGCGAGCAGGAGGGGCTGCAACGGCACATACGAGCGGTGTGCGCTAGCGTGTCGATCGCCGTGATCCCCTACAGTCGCGATAACGCGGTCATCGCCCCCGATACGGTGCTGCAGCTTGCCGAGGCATGCCCCAACCTCATCGCCCTCAAGGACGGCACCGGCAATCTGGCTGCCGCCGAGCGCCTTGCCCGGCGCGCGGGCGAGCGCCTGGTGATCATCAACGGGGCTCCAACGGCCGAGGTCTTCGCCCCGCGTTATCACGAGTTGGGCGTCCACTCCTACAGCTCGGCGGTTTTCACGTTCCTGCCCTCGGTGGCGAAAAGCTTTTTCGCGGCCCTGGAAGCGCAACGTCGCGCCCTCGTGGAGGAGATGCTGACCCGGTTCTACGATCCGCTGGTGAAGTTGCGGGACCGCAAGCATGGTTACGCGGTCAGCATCGTCAAGGCGGGGCTGCGGGTTACCGGGCGCGGCGCCGGGCCCGTGCGACCACCTCTCATCGATCTCGATGCGGAGGAGGAAAAGCGGCTCGCCACCCTCATACAGGAGGCAGCGGAGTGGAACCGGTAGCTGCGCTCTCGATTGCCTTGCTCTGGCCGCCGCAGGGGCAGCAATCCCAACTCGAGTCCCTGCTCGATTTTCCGCACCGCTTCCTCGAGCCAACGCCTCACCGCCAACCTGTCGATGCCCTGGTATCGCTGCGCTTCGGCCGTGGGGAGGCGGAGCGCTTCGAGCCGCGACTCCTGCACTTGCCCGGAGCCGGCGCCGATGCGGTCGACTTTGCCCTCCTCGGCAGCAGCTGCACGGTCTGCAACGTCTACGAGCACGAGATCCCCGTCGCTGAGTATGTGTTGGCGGCGATACTGAATCATGCGACCGGATATCCCGACATGATTCACGGCTTCACGAGCACCGGCTTCGGCAAGGCGTACGCCTCGCGCCGCCAGCACGGCGAGATCCACGGCAAGACCCTCGGGCTCGTCGGCTATGGGCACATCGGCAAACTGGTCGCGCAACGAGCGCAGGCATTCGGCATGCGCGTGCACGCGGTCTCGAGGAGCGGCCGTGCGCCAGGCGCCGAGCACGCTGACACGATCGCGGGCCTGCACACCATGCTGCGCGCTGCCGACTTCGTCGTGATCGCCTGTCCGCTCACCGCTGAGACTCGCGGGCTCATCGGCACGGCTGAGCTCGCGGCGATGAAGCCCACAGCCATCCTCATCAACATCGGCCGGGCCGCGGTCGTGGATGAGGATGCGCTCTACGATGCTCTCGCGGCAGGGCGCATCGGCGGCGCCACGCTCGATGTGTGGTATCAGTACCCGACACCCGAAGCACCGGACAGCCCACCCGCCCGCCGGTCGTTCGAGGACCTTCCGAACGTTCACTGCACGACGCATAGCTGCGCCTGGACGCGCGAGATGATCGCCCGCCGCCTGACAGTGATCGCGGCGAACCTGAAGCGACTGCATTCGGGCCTACCGCTGCTCAATGTCATCCGTGCGGCGAGCGACTCCCCAATTGACGCGCGGCGCGAGCCGACGTAGTCTAGTCCTAGTGGATGATATACAGTCTCATTCATTGAGACTACTTGCGCAGGGCAGCGTGGGGGGGGAATGCTGATGCAACACCTGGTGCCCGAGAGCGCTCACGACCTCAAGTGGATCGGCCACTCCGACCTGGGCGGCCGGCCGGACGGCGTGCAGGTGATGGTCAACAAGGGGTTCGCGTTCGTCGGACATCCGTTCACCGGCGGCGGCGCGACCGTGGTCGATGTGCGTGATCCGCGCTCGCCGCGGCCGGTCAACTTCATCAGCGTGCATCCCCGCTCCTGGTCACTGCATTTTCAGACCTTCGGCGACCTCCTGCTGCTCGCCGAGGAATTCAATTTCATCGCCCATCAGCCGCGTTCGCGCTGGCGCGACGAGAACAGCGGCGGCGGGCTGCGCGTCTACGACATCTCCAACCCCGCGGCGCCGCGCCAGATCGGTTTCATGCCTGTCGATGGGCTCGGCCTGCATCGGCTCTGGTGGGTAGGCGATCGCTACGCCTACGCATCGGCGCTCCTCGACGGCTATTCCGATCACATCCTGATGTGCATCGACGTGCAAGACCCTACACAGCCGCGTGAAGTCGGGCGCTGGTGGCTGCCGGGAATGTGGGAGCAAGGCGGCGAGCGCCCCGAAGCCAGCGGGCGCATCGCTCTGCACCACGCGGTGATCGCTCAGGAAACCGCCTATTGCGCCTGGCGCGATGCCGGAGTGGTCATCGTCGACGTTTCGGATCCCGCCGCACCACGGCAGACGGGTCGCCGCAACCTCCGGCCCCCCTTCGGCGGCGGCACGCATACCGCGCTGCCGCTCCCGCGCCGCGGACTCATGGCCGTGGCGGACGAGGCGATGGCCGACATCACGCAGGAACCACAGAAGTACATCTGGGTGATGGACATCCGCGAGCCGTCCAATCCCATCCCCATCGCCACCATGCCGCTGCCCGATGAGCGCGACTACATCGCCCAGGGCGGCACCTTCGGCCCGCACAACCTGTGGGAGAACCGACCCGATGCCGCGGTGAGCGACGAGACGCTGTTCGCGACCTTCCAGAGCGGCGGGGTGCGCATCTACGACATCGCTAACGCTTTCCAGCCGCGCGAGGTGGCGCACTTCGTACCGCCGCCGCCGGCAAAGCTGGTCGACCCCCGGCCCGGAATCAAGCAGGTCACTCACTGCGCTGACCTGTACGTCACCGCGCAGGGCCTCATTCACGTCACCGACTACAACGGCGGCCTCTATGTTCTCGAGCGCCGCTGAAACAACAGTCCGAATTCAGTCGAGGGGAGTCAAAAAAATGCAGAGCTCATATCTCGTCGGCGCCGCCGTGGCGCTGGCCTGCCTCGGCGCGACCTGTCCGCCCGCTCACGCCGACGACAGCGGCGCGTCGACCGCGGGCGTGCCGCAGCTGAAGGAGATCGTCGTCACAGCGGAGAAGCGCACGCAGAACCTGGAGAAGGCTCCGGCAACGGTTTCCGTCATCACCGGCGAGCAGCTGGTCACTCGGGGCGTTCAGGACATCAGCGAGGCGACGGTAGACTATCCGTCGGTCAAATTCGGTCAGATCAGCGGCACCACGCATCTTTACATCCGGGGCATCGGCGCCGAGCAGGACCGTGCCTCGATCGATCCGCTGGTCGCGATGACCGAGAACGGCATCAATATGCCGCGCGAGATCACCGGCAACAACATATTCGACGTGAGCGAGGTGCAGGTGCTGCCGGGCCCGCAGAGTACGCTGTACGGCACCAGCGCGGCGGGCGGCGTGGTAGGTGTGGTCGACAACCGGCCCGTCAACGACGAGGAAGGCAACGCTCTGCTCGAGATCGGCAACTACGACTCGAAGCACATATCCATGATGGAGAACGTGCCGCTCAGCAACACTCTCTACGTGCGTGCGGCCTTCGACGATGTGCAGCACGACGGCTATGAGACAAGTGGCGCGCAAGCGGAGGATGAGGTCGGCACACGCGTTTCGATGGTCTACGCTCCGAATGACGCATTCAACGGATACCTCTGGTACAGCTACAACCACACTGGCGGAGAGCCGTCCAACACCGTCACGCTGACGGCCAACGGCCGGTTCGCCGATCCGGGTAATCCGTGGAAGGACGACAGCTGCGCACCGTCCGGAGCGGGGGCGCCGCTCGGCGTAAGCCCGATCTGCGATCCGAACTACATCGGACAACCGTCTCAGGACTTCAAGACAAACATGGCCGGCGGCCAGCTCGACTGGCACCTACCTGACGTCACCATCTCGGACATCCCGGGAGTGCTGGTCGACGGCGGCACGACGCTGCAGTACTTCAGCCCCTTCCCAAACTACCAGGTGATCGGCACCCATCAGTACAGCGACGAGTTGCGCTTCACCAGCGTATCGGTCAAGCCCTTCAGCTGGGTGGGGGGGCTCTACTGGTCGCAGGAGAAGGAATATCAATACTTCAGCGTCAACAACACGCTCATCGAGAACGTGGACCAGACCGACGGCAACCCGCAGGTATTGAACGAGGACCGCACGTACGCGGCCTACGGACAGCTCACCTATTCCATCACTAACTGGCTGCGCGCCACCGGCGGCCTTCGCTATTCGGAAAACAACAAAGACGGCAGCGGCTGCAACTGCTCCGCCGGGGGCGGCGAGGGCGTCTACTTCACCTTCGCCCACACCTGGCCGCGGCTCGACTGGAAGGGCGGCCTGGAGGCGGATATCGGTGCGCACGGCCTGTGGTGGGCGACGGTGCAGACCGGCTACACCAATGGCGCGTACCAGTACTACAACACCTCGGGATTGCTCGGCAAGGAAAACGTCGGTCCTGCTCCCCTGGTGCAACCCTCCACCCTGGTATCCTATTCGACCGGAACCAAGTTCCGGCTGCTCGATGACCGGCTGGAGATCAACAACGAGGTCTATTTCTACGATTACAAGAACCTGCTCATCGCCCCCTTCGACGACAATCCGGCGCATTACGGCAACGCGTTCTACAATGCGGACCGGACGGAGATCTCCGGCGATGAGCTCGATGTCAGATACCTGCTCACCCGCCGCGATTCACTGACCGTGGGCCTCAACTACAACCATGCCCGTGCCATCAGCTTCGTCGTCGGGGCGCCACCGGTGAACTACGGCGGCCTGCAGCTCATCGAGTCCCCCGATGAGATCGCGAACGTCGGCTACCAGCACACCTGGCTGGTTTCGAACGGCGCCGACGTCGAGCTCAACGCCAATACGCACTGGGAGAGCGGCTGGTGGGGTACCTTCAACCACGCGCCGACCACGCACCAGTCGGCCGGCTCGATGACCGACGCCAACCTGACTTACCATTCCGCGAGCGACAAGTGGTACGTCGCTCTCTGGGGCCGCAATCTCGAGAACACCGCGGAGATCGGCCCCGGCGCCTATGTCGGCGCCGGATCGATCGGTGGCGTCTACTGGGTGCTGCCACCACGGACCTTCGGCGTGCGCCTCGGCATGAAGTGGCAGTGAGCGCTGCTCCGCGCAAAGATTGGCGGTTCCGCTGCGCCTACGCGGTGATGGTGGCGCCGAACGCCGCTGTGGGTCTCACCCTCGCGGCGATGCCGCCGATCCTGCCTGAGCTCGCGCTGCGGGTCGGTGGAGAGCGCGCCGCGCAGCTCATCGTCTCGGTGTCGGGGTTCGGGATGATCGCCGGCGGCTTCGTCAGCGGCCGCCTCCTCGAGCGCACCGGGATCCGCGCCTTTACGCTGCTCTCGCTGGTGCTCTACGGCGTGCTCGGGACAGCGGGATTGTATCTCTCGGGCACGCTGGCCCTGGGCCTGAGCCGATTCGCCCTCGGCGTTGCCGGCGTCTTCTTCAGTACCTCCGCTCTCGCCCTGACGGCCGCCACCTTCACGGGAGAGGCGCGCTCGCGAGTCATCGGGCTGCAGCAGGCCGCCTCGCAGGTGGTGAACGTGCTGGCCGTATTCACCGTAGGCGCACTGGTGGCGGTGACCGGCTGGCGGGGCGCGTTCCTGCTCTATGGAGTATTTGCGGTGTTGCTGCTCGGGTGCGCGCTCGCCGGTGTCCGTACGGCGCCAGGCACCGCGGCAGAGCCCTCGCGAGAGGCGGCACAGGAGCGACCATCGGGCTTCCTCGCCACCATCGCTCCGGTGTGCGCGCTGACGACGCTCATGGGAATACTCACCGTCATTCCGATGGCACAGCTGCCATTCGTGCTCACGCAGCGGGGCATCGGCTCGCCGCGGCAGGTCTCGTTGGTTCTGGCGGCGAATTTCGTGTTCGCAGCGGTGAGCGCAGCGGGCTATGCACGGCTGAAAGGACGCTTCGGCAAGGCTCCGACCTTCATGTCCGGACTGACCTGCGGCGTCGTGGGCATAGCGCTGATGGGCATCGTGCCGGGACTCGTCCCGCAGTGCGCCGCCGCGGCCCTCGCCGGGCTCGGCACCGGGATCTACAACACCTACGTATTCGATCACGGGGTCGAGATCTCACCGCCCGTCTACCACGGCCGCGCCGCCGGACTGCTGTTCGCCTTCATGTTCTTCGGCGCGGCCATCAACCCGCTGGTCGCCGGCGCCTTCGAGCAGGGACTGGGACTACTCCGCTCTTTCCCCGCGATGGCGGTCATAGCGCTCGCCTGTGGGCTGCCCGTGATTCTCGCCCGACGGCGGCAGGCAGCGCAGTCCGGGCAGGTACGCGCACGCCGGTGAGCGCTGACGTCCGTATATATACCGCCGCGAGCAGCGCTACTGCGCCTGCCGAGTGCCGGGGCCACGTGCTCGTGTCGGGGTCATATGGCGGCGAATACAACGCCTACCATGCAGGCAGGCACGGCATCCGCGGCGCGATCCTGAATGATGCCGGCATCGGCAAGGATCGCGCCGGCATTCGCGGCCTCGACTACCTCGAGCGTGTGGGTCTCGCGGCGGCCACCGCGGACGTCATGTCCTGTCACATCGGCGACGGAGCACACATGCTGCAACACGGCATCGTCAGCTTCGTCAATCGCTGCGCCGCCCGGCTCGGATGCGCTCCTGGCCAATCGGTACGGGCTTGCGCGGAGCGACTCAAGCGGGCGCCCGTCATCGAGGCGGCGATGCCACCGGTGAGCGGCGGACGTCGCTGGGTGGTAAGTGAAGATCCGGGCCAGCCCCGAGTCATCTGCGTCGACGCCGCGCCCATGTTGGAGCCGGGAGACGCGGACAGCATCGCAGTGACTGGCTCGCATGCGGCACTCTTGGACGGCAAGCCGGACGGCCTGATCGCGCCGGCCGTGCGCGCGGTCTTCTTCAGCGATGCCGGCGTGGGGATGGATCAGGCAGGCGTCGCGCGGCTGGCACTGCTCGATGAGCGAGGTATTCCGGCCGCCACGGCATCGGCCAACAGTGCCGCCATTGGCGACTCGCGCGCCATCCATGCCGACGGCGTGCTGTCGTTCGTGAATGTAGCGGCGGCAACGCTGGGCGGTGCGCCCGGCATGCGGGTGCGGGCATTCATCGACCTGTTGATCTTGCGATGGAGGGGAACGCCTTGAAGCTGCTGCGCTTCGGGCCGGAGGGTAGCGAGCGTCCGGGACTCCTCGATGACGCGGGGATCCTGCGCGACTGCTCGAGCGAAGTTGCCGACTGGACGGGCGAGACCATCGGCCGCGCCGTGCTGGCGCGCATTGGCTCGGGCGGAGTCGACCGTTTCCCGGCGGTCCACGACTCTCCGCGCCTCGGCATTCCGTTGGCCGGCATCCGCAAGCTCCTGGCCGTCGGGCTCAACTACAGTGATTTCGCGCAGGCAGCCGGCCGGCCGATTCCGGCGGAGCCGGTGCTCTTCACCAAGGCGGTGAGCTCGCTCACCGGTCCCTTCGGGGACATCATGCTGCCCCGAGGCTCTACCCACACCGATTGGGAGGTGGAGCTTGGGATATTCATCGGCAAGACCGCGCGTTACGTCGATGAGGAGGAAGCGCTCGATCACGTGGCCGGATACGCCCTCGTGAACGACGTCTCCGAGCGCGAATACCAGAATGATCGCGGCGGTACCTGGGACAAGGGCAAGGGCTGCGACACTTTCGCGCCCGTGGGCCCGTGGCTCGTCACTGCCGACGAGCTCACCGACCCCGAGCGAACCGACTTGTGGCTCGAGGTGAATGGGCATCGCCATCAGGATGGCCGCACGGAGCGGATGATCTTCGGTGTCGCCGCCCTGGTGTCCTACATCAGCCGCTTCATCACGTTGGAGGCCGGCGACCTCATCGCGACGGGCACGCCGCCCGGAGTCGGCTTCATGCTGAAGCCACCGCAATTCCTGCGGGCCGGGGACATCATGCGCCTCGGCAGCTCGCGGCTCGGTACCCAGGAGCACCGGGTGGTCGAGTGGCGGCCTACTCTCCCGCGATCGTCATCTCGGCGATGAGCACCGAGCCGCAGCGGATGGAGCCACGCGGGTCGAAATCGCTCCCCACCGCCACGATGTTGCCATAGATGTCACGCAGGTTCCCCGCGATCGTGATCTCGTGCACGGGATAGGCGATGGCGCCGTCCTCGATCCAGAAGCCGCTCGCGCCGCGCGAGTAATCGCCGGTGACGCCATTGACTCCCTGCCCCATCAGCTCCGTCACCAGCAAACCCGAGCCCATGCGGCGCAGCAGCGCGTCGTATCCGGGCGAATCCCCCGAAGCCTGCACGATCAGGTTGTGAACGCCACCCGCGTTGCCGGTGGGTTTCAATCCCAGGCGCCGCGCGGAGTAGCTACCCAACACATAACCCTGGAGGATGCCACCCCCGACCAGCTCCCGATCACGGGTGGCGGCGCCTTCATCGTCGAAGGCGGCGCTCGCCAGGCCCTTCGGGATGTGCGGCCGCTCATGCACCTGCATGAAGGTCGGGAAGATCTGCTTGCCGGCGGCGTCGAGGAGGAATGAGGCCTTGCGATACTGGCTCGGCCCGCGGATCGCGCCGATGAAATGCCGATAGAGGCCACGAGCCATGTCGGGAGAAAAGACGACCGGCGACTTGCGGGTCGAGAGCTTGCGGGCGCCGAGTCTCGCCAGCGCGCGCGCCCCGGCCGTGGCTCCCACCGACTCCGCGTCGTCGAGATCCTTTGGGTCGCGCGCCGTCGTGAACCAGTAGTCCCGGTGCATCTGCTCCGCTTCCTGCGCGATCAGCGAGCAGCTCACGGAGTGGCTGGTACCGGAGAAAGCGGCCAGGAATCCCAGCGAGTTGCCATAGACCCCGGTATGCCGCTGGCTGCTCACCGAGGCGCCCTCGGAGTTGGTGATACGCGGATCGATGCTTCGGCCTGCCCGCTCGCAGCGGCGGGCGATCTCGATGGCCTCCTCCGCAGCAAGCCCCCAGGGATGATCCAGGTCGAGGTCCGGGATCTCGCGCGCCAGATATTCCGGCTCCACCAGGCCGGCATAGGGGTCTTCGGCCGTGTAGCGCGCGATCGCGCAGGCCTTTTCCACCGTGGCGCGGACCGCCTCGCGCCCCAGGTCCGCAGTACTGGCGGACCCCTTGCGCTTGCCGAAATAGACGGTCACCGCGAGGCCGCGGTCGCGCTGGTACTCGATCGTATCGACCTCGCCCAGGCGCACGGTCGTCCCGAGCCCCTGGCTCAGGCTGACATCGACCTCGTACTGTGAGGCACCCTGGCGCCGGGCCTCATCGAGCGCAATGCCGGCAACGTCCTGGAGCAATGGCGAGTCCGCCTCGACGGCCTGTGGCATACGCGTTCCGTTCGAATCCAAGAATGGGGCAGAATTTCATTCTAGCAGCCGCAAGACACAGCCATGACCGCACCTACGCCAGAAGATCCCGAAGAGCAGGCAGGACCCGAGCGCCCGAGCAAGAGCGCGCGCAAGCGCGCGGCCCATGCCGCGCAGGACCTGGGCGAGACGCTGATCCGGCTGCGTGATGCCGAGCTCGAGGCGCTCGGCTTGCCGGAGCGGCTGACCGAGGCACTGGTCGAGGCCCGCCGCATCACCAGCCGCGCCGGTGGAGCGCGCCAGCGCCAGTACATCGGCAAGCTCATGCGGGAGATCGACCTCGAGCCGATCCGGGCGGCGCTGGCCGCGCGCAGCGAGCGTGATGCACTCGAGAGCCAGCTCTTCAAGCGCGCCGAAGACTGGCGGGAGCGCCTCATCGTCGAGGGCGAGAGCGCCCTCGATGAGCTTGCGCGCGTGCGGCCGAGTCTCGATCGCCGGGAGTGGAGCCACCGGGTGGGCGCTGCCCGCAGCGAGCGGGCGCGCGGCTCGGTCGCGCCGGGGGATGGCGGACGCACCATGGGACCGGCCGGTCGGGAGCTGTTTCGGGCGCTGCGCGCGCTGCTCGGCTAAAATGCCGCGATGAACGCGCTGGTCGGCATCATCATGGGCTCCACCTCCGATTGGGAGACCCTGCGCTGCGCCGCCGAGACCCTGGAGAAGCTCGGCATCCCGCACGAGGTGAAGGTGGTCTCGGCCCACCGGACGCCCGATCTCCTCTTCGAATACGCCGCGAGCGCGCGCTCGCGAGGGCTCGAGGTCATCATCGCCGGCGCCGGCGGCGCCGCGCACCTTCCCGGCATGACGGCCGCCAAGACCAGCCTGCCGGTGCTCGGCGTACCCGTGCAGTCGAAAACGCTCGGCGGGCTCGACTCCCTGCTCTCGATCGTGCAGATGCCCGCCGGGGTACCGGTCGCCACCTTCGCGATCGGCGCCGCGGGCGCGACCAACGCCGCGCTCTGCGCCGCGGCCATCCTCGCCAACAAGTATCCGGGCGTGGAGGCGGCTCTTGGGGCCTTCCGCGACAGCCAGACGGCAGGGGTGCTGGCCAACCCCGATCCACGCGCCGCGCCGCGGTCATGACCGTAGGCATCGTGGGAGCCGGCCAGCTCGGCCGGATGCTCGCATTGGCCGGCTATCCGCTCGGCCTCGATTTCCTCTTTATCGATCCCGCCCGTGATGCGCCTGCAGGCCAGGTTGCGCCGGTCCTGCACGGTCCCTTCACCGATCCGAAGCTGCTCTCGCGCCTGGCGCGCGAGTGCGAAGTACTCACCTTCGACTGGGAGAACATCTCGGTCGCGGCGCTGCGCGCCTACGCAGTCACGGCTCACAAAGCACGTATCTGTCCGTCCATCACGGCTCTGGCCACCGCGCAGGACCGCGTCGCCGAGAAGCGGCTATTCGAGCGGCTCGGCATTCCGACCACGCGCTGGCGGGCGGTCGGGTCGCGCTCGCAGCTCGAGCGGGCGCTGCGTGATGTCGGGGTTCCGGGCGTCCTCAAGACGCGGCGCCTGGGCTACGACGGCAAGGGACAGGTGCGGGTGAGAACCGCGGCGGACGCGCACCGCGGCTGGGAAGAGCTCGGCAGCGTGCCGCTCATCTACGAGGAATGGGTGAAGTTCGATTGCGAGGTGTCCATCATCGGCGCCCGCAGTGTCAGCGGCGCGACAGTCATTTATCCCCTGAACGGCAATGTGCATTCGCACGGTATCCTGCGCCTCACCCGCGCGCCGTATGGTCCGCCGCGCTGGCAGCGCACCGCCGCGGCCCATCTGCGGCGCTGCCTCGCTCATTTCCGTTATGTTGGCGTGCTGACGATCGAGTTCTTCGTTCACGAGGGACGGCTCATCGCCAACGAGATGGCCCCGCGTGTACACAACTCCGGACACTGGACCATCGAGGGCTGCGCGACCAGTCAGTTCGAGAATCATCTGCGCGCCATCCTCGACCTGCCGCTCGGAGCGACCCGGCCGCGGGGATTCAGCGCGATGGTGAATCTGATCGGCGAGGTGCCGCCCCGGGAGGGACTGCTCGCCCAAGCGGGCCTGCACCTGCACGATTATGGCAAAGAGCCCCGGCCGGGGCGCAAGGTCGGGCATTGCACCGTCGTGGAGCCTACGGCCGCCCGCCGCGACCGGCGGGTACGGGGGTTGCTTGCTGAACTGGTTCCCGGATTGCGCATCCCGTAAAATGGTAGGCTGAACGAGCCCGGCCAGTGCGGGTCGAAGCCAGCAGCGTACCGCCTGTCGGCAACAGCAGACAACCATGTACCTCGACCCGTTCAAACTCAAAGAACTGCCGTTCAGACTGAGTCCGGACCCTCAGTTCCTCTACCTTTCCAAGCAGCACGCCCGCGCCAAGGCGTATATGGAGTCGACCATCTGGTTCACCGACGGCTTCGTCGTGATCACAGGTGAGATCGGCGCCGGCAAGACCACCCTGATCGAGTCCTTCCTCAAGGAAGTTCAGTCGGACGTCGTGGTGGCACAGATCAACCAGACGCAGGTTTCGGCAATCGACTTCCTGCAGGCGATCCTGGTGCAGTTCGGCTTCTCGCCGTTCAAGATGAGGAAGGGCGAGATCATCGCCACTCTCAATAACTTCCTCATCGAGCAGTACGCCGCCGGACGCAAGGTGCTGCTCATCGTCGATGAGGCACAGAACCTGTCGCTGCGCGTACTGGAAGAGATCCGCCTCCTCTCGGGGGTCGAGACCACCAAGGAGAAGGTGCTGCGCATCATCCTTGCGGGCCAGCCGGAGCTCAACGCAAAGCTCGATGCGCCGGAGCTGGTGCAGCTCACGCAGCGCGTGCGCCTTCGCTTCCATCTGACGGCACTGTCGCAGTCGGAGACCAAAGCCTACATCCAGCACCGTCTCGAGGTCGCGGGGGCGAGTGACCGGCAGATCTTCGCCGACGATACTTTCGCCCAGATCTTCCGCTTCACGGGCGGCGTGCCCCGGCTCATCAACACGCTGTGCGATACGGCGATGATGGCTGCCTATACCGCGGACCGTGGCACGGTCACGGGGGCTGACATCGACGGCGCCGTGGGCGAGCTGCAGTGGGTGGAGTTCGCGGCCCGCACCCAACATCAGCTTCGGGCCGCCACGGAGCTCGCGCTGCCGCGCATGCGCGGCGCGGATCCGGCGCTGCCGACCCTGGGCAAACTGCTCGTGGCGACCGACGGCCGCACCGTGCAGGAGATCATGCTGACCCAGGGTCGGGTCATCGTCGGCCGTACCACCGACAACGATCTGCAGATCGACAGCCGGTTCGTCAGCCGGCATCACTGCCAGATCACCACCAGCGCCAATTCGTGCGTCATCGAAGACCTCAACAGCACGAACGGCATCTACGTCAAATCGAAGCGGGTCCGACGGCACTATCTCAATGACGGCGACGTGGTGATGGTCGGCAAGCACGAGCTGATCTACGTCGACGAGCGCCTGGCGCGCACGCGCGGCAGCATCAACGACACCGTGCCCGGAATTCCGGTGCTGCAGCGCGCCGACGCGGCGGCTGATAGAGACGTGGACGAAGAGGAAGAGACGGCAGTCGGTCTCGAGGAAACGCGCGACCAGTGAGGCGGGATCAGTCCTGATCCGGCCGTTGAGTCAGGTCAGGCTGGCCGTACTGGGAGCGCATCTGACGGAAGTCGCGGCGTCTGAGCAGCACGACCACGCCGCCTAGCAAAGCCACCAGGCCCCCGAGTCCCGCGACCAGACCCACGATGTGGGAATCCCCGATGAAATAACTGACGCCCAGGGCGGCCACGCCGGCGCCGATGTAGAGCCAGGGCAGGCCTTCGTACATGGGGCGTGAGAGGTGCATGCAGGCACACGATACTACGCCGGGCCGGCTCAGGCACCTACGCCGGATGAGGTCCGGTATTCGACCGTACGGTCCGTCCGCCCCGCGGGAGGGCCTGGAGGGCCCTGGGACGCTCCGGAAGCGCCTAGGCCGTGCCGCCGACGGTCAGATTCTCCACCTTCAGGGTCGGCTGACCCACGCCTACCGGGACGCTCTGCCCGTCCTTGCCGCAGGTTCCGACGCCGTCATCCAGCTTCAGGTCGTTGCCCACCATGGTGACACGGGTCAGTACATCAGGCCCGTTGCCGATCAGGGTGGCGCCTTTGAGGGGCGCGCCGAGACGGCCGTTCTCGATGGCGTACGCCTCGCTCGCCGAGAACACGAATTTGCCCGAGGTGATGTCGACCTGGCCGCCGCCGAAGTTGACCGCGTAAATTCCACGGGCGACGGAACGGATGATCTCTTGCGGATCGTGCGGTCCAGGACGCATGTAGGTGTTGGTCATGCGCGGGAGAGTCATGTGGGCGAAGGACTCGCGCCGGCCGTTGCCGGTCGGGCGGCCGCCCATGAGCCGGGCGTTGAGCCGGTCCTGCATGTAACCGCGCAACACGCCATTCTCGATCAGCGTGGTGCACTGGGTCGGTGTGCCCTCGTCGTCGATGTTGAGCGAGCCCCGGCGTTGCGACAACGTGCCATCGTCGACGACCGTGCACTCCGGCGCCGCGACACGCTCGCCGATGCGATTCGCGAATGCCGAGGTGCCCTTGCGGTTGAAATCACCCTCGAGCCCGTGGCCGATGGCCTCGTGCAGCAGGATGCCCGGCCAGCCGGGCCCGAGCACCACGGTCATCGGGCCCGCGGGCGCGGGCACCGCCTCGAGATTGATCAGCGCCTGCCGGGCAGCCTCGCGTGCCAGCGCCAGTGGGCGGTCGCCGGAGACGAGCTCGGCAAGCGAGTAGCGCCCGCCGGCGCCGCTATAGCCCTGTTCGCGCCGGCCGTTCTGCTCGACCAACACCGACACGTTGAAACGCACCAGGGGCCTGACGTCCGCTGCGAGTTCACCATTGCTGGTGGCGATCAGGATGACTTCATGCACAGCGACCACACTCGCACTCACATGCACGATGCGCGGATCGATCTTGCGCGTCTCACGGTCGACTCGCTCCAGCCATGCGACCTTGTCCTGGTCGGACAATGTGCCGACCGGATCGGTAGGCAGGTACAGGCTGTGGCCGGCCTGAGGGCGCCAGGCACTGACGCGACGTTCGCCTCCATGGACGGCGATGGCGCGTGCGGCGCGAGAGGCCTCCTGCAGAGCGGGCAGGATGATCTCGTCGGAATAGGCGAAACCGGTTTTCTCACCGGCGAGCGCGCGCACCCCGACGCCTTGCTCGATGCTCGCGCTCCCGTCCTTCACCATCCCATCCTCGAGCGACCAGGACTCCTGCCGCGCAAGCTGGAAGTAGAGGTCGGCGAAGTCGACCGAGTGCGTCAGGACCTCGCCGAAGATGCCGTCGAGGCGGCCGTCATCGAGGCCGCTCGGCCTCAGGATGAGATCGCGGGCGAGAGCCAGGGGATCGGCAGCGGAGGAATTCGGGTCGTTCACGATTGCGCTCTTGCGAATATCCATGATGAGGAAAGTCAGTGCAGTACGCGGTGGGTCAGCGATGGGAAGCTGCCGCGATCGCGCCGCTGCCGCTCCAGATCGATCTCGACGGTGATGCAACCGCGGCCGCGCGGCAGGCGATCGAGCACCCGGCCCCAATGATCGATGATCATGCTGTCACCGTAGGTTTCGCGCCCGTTGGGGTGAAATCCGGACTGCGCCGGCGCGACGACCCAGCTGAGATTCTCGATCGCGCGCGCCCGCAGCAGGGTCTCCCAGTGCGCCCGGCCGGTCGGCTCCGTGAATGCGGACGGCACGACCAGGAGCTCCGCGCCTGCGGCGCTGAGCTTGCGAAACAGCTCCGGAAAGCGCACGTCGTAACACACGGAAAGGCCGAGCCGTCCCACCGGCGTATCCACGACCACCGCCGCTGAGCCCGGCGCCACGTTGGCCGACTCACGATAGCTCTCCGCGCGGTCGGGTATCTGGATGTCGAACAAGTGGATCTTGTCGTAGCGCGCGCGGCGCTGCCCCGCGGAGTCGTAAACCAGGGATGCAGCCGCGACGCGGCCGTCGGGTGCACCGCGCAGCGGTACCGTACCGCCAACGATCCACATTCCAAGCCGCTGCGCGCTTGCCGCGAGAAAATCCTGTACGGGCCCGTGGCCATCCTCTTCGCCGACGCGCCGCTTGTCACTATCGGAGAGCCCCATGAAAGAGAAGTTCTCCGGCAGCGTCGCAACCTGTGCCCCACGCCTTGCCGCCTCTTCCAGGAGCACACGCGCTTCCTGCAGATTGGCTGGCACGTCCGGACCGGACGTCATCTGTATCGCGGCGACCAAAGGCATGGGTACTTACTATGGGGGCCAGTGAGGCTGCCCGCAATGGCCGCGCACCTTCAGGCCTGCACGATGTCGAACTGGTCGACCCCGTAGAGTCCCTCGACCTGCAGCCGAATGGGAACGCCCAGCTGTGCCTTGAGCTCGCCGAGGGTGGCCGCCTCGTCGTCGAGCAGCCGCTCGACCACGTCCGCATGCGCAAGGATCAGCAGCTCGTGGCCCGAGGGGATTGCACCTTGCCGCAGGATCTCGCGCGAGATCTCGTTGCAGACGGTTTCCGCCGTTTTGGCGAACCCGCGCCCGCCGCACGCGGCGCAGGGCTCGCAGACGAGGTGCTCGAGGCTCTCACGGGTACGCTTGCGCGTCATCTCGACCAGTCCAAGAGGCGAAAGACTGACGATGTGCGCCTGCGCGCGATCGCCGGCGAGCGAGTGTTCGAGGGCCGCAAGGACCTGGCGGCGGTGCGACTCATCGTGCATGTCGATGAAGTCGATGATGATGATGCCGCCGAGGTTGCGCAGCCGCAGCTGCCGTCCGATGCTCGCGGCCGCCTCGAGATTGGTTCGGAACGTGGTCTCCTCGAGATTGCGGTGACCCACGTAGCCGCCGGTGTTGACATCGATCGTGGTCATCGCCTCCCGCTGATCGACGACCAGGTGGCCGCCCGATTTGAGCTGCACCTTGCGCTCGAGCGCCTTCGCAATCTCCTCCTCGATGCCGTGGAGGTCGAAGATCGGACGCGGACCGACATGCAGCTCGATACGCGCCGCGGTCGCCGCCATGAACTCCGCGGCGAAGGCGGTCATGCGGGCATGCTCCGCCGGGGAGTCGACCAACACGCGGACGACCCCACGCGACAACTCATCCCGCAGGATGCGCAACGGCAAGGGCAAATCCTCGTGCACCAGCGAGCCCGGGGACAGCTGTATTGCGCGCGCACGCACGTGGCGCCAAAGCTTGCTCAGATACTCCATGTCCTCGCGCAGACTCTCGACCGGCACGCCCTGCGCCGCAGTGCGCAGGATGTAGCCTCCGTTCGCCTCGGCGCCTTGTAGCTGCGCGACCGCGGCCTTCAGGCGCTGCCGCTCCGCCTCGTCCTCGATCCGCGTCGATACGCCGATGCCATCGCCCCGGGGCAGGTATACGAGGAAGCGCGCCGGCAATGTGATGTAAGTCGTCAGGCGCGCTCCCTTGGTGCCGATCGGGTCCTTGATCACCTGCACCAGGATGTCGTCACCCGGGCTCAGCAGCCGCCGTACATCCTCGATGGGCGGTGCGCCGAGCTGCGCCAGGCCGACGATGGTCTCATCGGGCGGCGGAGTCGCGATATCCGCGGCATGCAGGAACGCGGTGCGCTCGAGTCCAACGTCGATGAAGGCCGCCTGCATCCCCGCCAGCACGCGGGTCACCCGGCCTCGATAGAGATTGCTGACCAGACCGCGGCGCCGGGGGCGCTCGACATACAGCTCCTGCACGACGCCATCTTCCACCAGCGCGGCGCGAGTTTCGCCGGGTATCACGTTGACCAGAATCTCGACGCTCACCGCGCCGCTCCGATCCAGCAGTGGATCCCGGCGTCGCGCAACAGCTCCGCCGTCTCGAACAGCGGCAGTCCCATGACGCCGGAATAACTGCCAGTCAACGCTGCGACAAACACAGCACCGTAACCCTGGATGGCGTAGCTCCCCGCCTTGTCACACGGCTCGCCTGTCTCCCAGTAGGCCTCCATCTCCGCGCGCTCGATATCGCGAAAGCGGACGGAGCTGCGGTTGACGCGCAGCGCGACGCCCTGCTCCGTTGCCAGAGCCACTGCGGTGAGCACTTGATGCGTCGTGCCCGCGAGCGACTCCAGCATCGCAAGCCCGTCCGCGCGGCCAGTGGGTTTGCCGTAAAGCGAGCCTTCCAGAACCACCGTGGTGTCCGCCGCCAGTACAGGCAGTGTTTCGTCCCGCTGCAGGACCGTGGTCGCCTTGAGGCGCGCCAGGCGCGCGACGTAGTCCGCGGGCGCTTCGCCCTGCAGGAGACTCTCGTCGACGTGCGCCGCGATGACGCTGTGCGGCACGCCGATCTGCGCCAGCAGCTCACGGCGCCGCGGCGACATCGAAGCCAGGCAGATGACCGGAGCCGCGGCGGCAGGCTGCGTCACGGGCATCTACTCGCGATGATACGGATGATGGGTAAGTATGGTCATCGCGCGATAGAGCTGCTCAGCCAACACGACACGCGCAAGCGCATGCGGAAGCGTGAAGCGCGACAGAGACAGCGTCATGTCGCTTCGCGCCACGACCTCCGCGGCAAACCCGTCGGGACCGCCGATGAGGAAGGCGAGATCGCGTCCCTCGCGCATCCGGCCGGCGAGCCAGTTGGCGAGTTCCCGCGTGCTCATCTGTGTGCCGCGCTCATCGAGCGCCACCACCCATTCGTCGGGACGCAGAGCCGTCAGGAGCTTGCGCCCTTCGGCCTCGACGGCCTTGCGCGGGCTCTGGCCGGAGCTGCGCGGGCCGGGCTCGATCTCGACCAGTGTGACCTTGAGCCGCGAGCCGAGACGGCGGGTGTAGTCGGCGCAGGCTTCGCGTACCCACGCGGGTGGGCGCGTGCCCACCGCTATGAGCCTCGCCCGCACCGATCTTACGAATGACGCATTGCGCGCGCCCCGCTGCTGCCGGCGCTTTCATGCATCACGGTACCGGCGTCCCACAGCCGCTCCAGGCCGTAGAACTCGCGTACGCGGGGCAACATCACGTGTATGACGATGTCCTGCAGGTCGACCAGCACCCACTCTCCCTCGCGTTCACCCTCGCTGCCGAGCGGCCGGAACCCGTTCCTCTTCGCCTGATCGATCACGGCCTCGGCAATGGAGCGCACGTGCCGATCGGAGGTACCGGAAGCAACGATCAGGGTGTCGGCGATATCAGTCAGTCCGCGCACGTCCAATACCTTGACGTTCACGGCTTTCATGTCTTCGAGCGCGGAAGAGACGGTCTGGAGAAGGGTCGGCGCGCTGCAGGGCGGAGACGCCGGGGCGCGGGGCGGGGATGGTGATCGTGCGGACCGGGAAGCCTGCGCGGGAGCGCCGCGGCGCCGGATTGTGCGGGTGGTCATGTGAGGAAGGAATCTCTCCTAGTATTAAGCCTCATTCGGGAGCATAGCACCTACTCTCGCGCAGAATGCGTCGCACTTCATCCGGCACCAGATATTGTGGATCGCGGCCGGAAACGATGAGCTGACGCAGATCCGTGGAGGAGATCTCGAGCTGAGTCACGGCATGTACGTAGATGCGGCCGGCGGTCTTCTCGTGCAGGTCCCGGATGGTGCCGGTGCCATGATCCACCATGACCTCTCCGAGCGGGCCCATGGTCGGTGCCTTCCAACCTGGCCGGTGCGCTACCACAATGTGCGCGAGCCCAAGGAGGTCGCGCCAGCGGTGCCAGTTCGGCAGGCCGAGAAAGGCGTCCATTCCAAGGAGCAGGCAGAGGGAGCGATCCGGATACTCGGCCCGCAGCTCCGTCACGGTATCCACCGAGTAGGAGATCCCCGTACGGCGGACCTCACGGTCGTCGATGACGAACGCCGGTTGATCGGCCACCGCGGCCCGCACCATCGCCAGCCGCAACTCAGAGCTGGCCAGCGGGTCGTCGCGATGCGGCGGGCTGCCGGTGGGGAGGAAGCGGACTTCCGCCAATCGCAGCTCCTGCCACAGCTCGAAAGCCGTGCGCAGATGGCCGTAGTGAATCGGATCGAAGGTGCCGCCAAAGAGCCCGATCGGTTGCATGACCCTATTTGAACATGGACTGCGGTGCCGGTACCGCCGGCCGGCCACAAATGTCGGCGGCGAGCAAAGCCATCTCGTCCCAGGCGTTGCCCAGCAGCCGTCCCTTGATCATGCGGTCGACGCGGGCAGCACGCAGCGTCAGCGCCCGGAACGAGAGGCGCGGCGCGCGGCGAACCGCCTTGTCCAGGGCCGCGGCCTGCCGTTGCCAGCCGCCGCGCGCACGCCCCGCCGCCGGGCCCGTCGCCGCGCCCCACAGATCGCGCAGCGCCTTGGTCAGCGCCCACAGCACCAGGGTCTGCTCGGTGCCCTCCGAGCGCAGCCCCGCGAGCACCCGCAGGGCGCGGCCCGTCTCGCCCTCGAGCACGGCCTCGGACAGTCTGAAGACATCGAAGCGGGCGCTGTCGGCGACACTGGCGAGCACCGCATCGGCTGTTATGTTGCCGCTGGGCGCGAGCAGACGCAGCTTCTCCAACTCCTGATGGGCGGCGAGGAGGTTCCCTTCCGTGCGCTCGGCGAGCAGAGCGAGCGCCTCCTCATCGACTTCGAGCCGCAGCCGCCGGCAGCGTCCCCGCAGCCAGCCCACGAGCCTGGCGGCCTCCACGGGCCAGACCGGGATCCAGCCGCCGCGAGACTCGAGCGCCCGGAACCATGGCGCCGCCTGCGCATCGCGGTCGAGGCGCGGCGCAAGGATGATGAGCAGCATGTCAGGGTCGTCCCGCTCGAGCAGGGGGAGCAACACATTGCCGCCGGCAACTCCCGGCCGGCCGCTCGGCAGGCGCAGCTCCAGCACGCGCCGGGCGGCGAAGAGCGAGAGATTGCCGGCCGAGGCGCGCACGTCGTCCCAGTCGGAACCGCGCTCCAGGAAGTGCACTTCGCGCTCGGTGAAGCCCGCGGCGCGGGCCCGGGCGCGAATCGCATCGGCCGCCTCGCCGGTGAGCAGCGGCTCATCGCCGGATATGAGGTAAGCCGGCAGCAGGCGCTGCTCCAGGTGGGACTCGAGCGAATCGGGGGTGAGCTTCAACGGAGCCTGCCACGAAATGCGATGACACGACATTATCTGCCATCCCAGATGCGCTTGCCCGGCCGCGCGCCTACGGCTAGGCTTCTCTGTCGCCGATACGATGTCCATGAGCCCCATACTTTGCCGCAACCGACTGATCGCGCTCGTCGCGGCGGCGGCGATGGTCGTGGTCATGTGCGGCTATATGTCCCATGACCTCGGCGACCGGCCGGGCCAGTCCTGTCACTGTGACTGGACCATGCACTTCACGGGTCTGGCCGGCTCCGCGCCCCACCCCGTCCCGATCGTCAAGCCGGTCCTCGCCGGCTGGCGCCTCCCCCCCGTCGCGGCAGCCGACCGGCGCAGCGACCGCAGGCTGCGGGCACACCTCGCCCGCGCGCCTCCTCCCGCGCTCTCAATCGGCTGACTCACGGCCCACCGCGTTCGCATCCCGAACGGGGTGCTCGGTCAAGTTCGCGGGCGACTGCGCAACCGAGAGCGCACCCGTGGTTCGCCTTGGCTCGCCGGCAGCGGCGCGACAAATTCATTCCGGCTGATGCGTATGAGTTCACTCGAGCACAAGTGGCGCACGCTGCGTTGCATCGCAGCAGGCAGCGCCTTGCTCGCCGCCGGCTGCGCGGTAGGACCAAACTTCAAACCGCCAGCGGTGCCGCGGGCCGCAGGCTACACCGCAAAGTCGATCGCGGGCATAGCCGCCACGCCCGGCGACTCCGCCGGCGCAGCGCAGCGCTTTCAGCCGGGCGCCAACATTCCCGCCGACTGGTGGCGGCTGTTTCATTCGCGGTCACTCAATACGCTGGTCGCGACCGCCTTGACGAGCAATGCCGACCTGCAGGCGGCGCAGGCGGCGCTGCGCGTGGCCAGGGAAGACGTCCTGGCGCAGCGCGGCGCCTACTTTCCGGCCGTCTCGGCCGGCATGTCCGCGAGCCGGCTGAAGCAGTCGGACGTCCTCGCGCCGACGCCCAACTACCCAGCAGTCGCCGACGAGTTCCAATACGACCTCTTCACCCCGGAGCTCTCCATAGCGTACGCGCCCGATGTCTTCGGCTTGAACCGGCGCACCGTCGAGTCGCTGCGGGCACAGGAGCAGAGCGCACGCTTTCAGATGATCGCGGCATGGACGACGCTGAGTGCCAATGTAGTGGCAACCGCCGTCCAGGCCGCTTCGCTTCGCGAGCAGCTGCAGGCGACCCGCAAGCTGATCGACCTGGAAAAGCGCAGCCTCTCGATCCTGCAACTGCGCTTTCAGCGGGGCGATGCCAGCGGACTCGACGTGGCAGCGCAGCAGTCGCAACTCGCGCAGGCGCAAGCCACGCTGCCGGTGCTCGTGAAGCAACTGCGGCAGACCGAAGATGCGCTGGCGGCGCTCACCGGCCGCTTCCCGAACGAGCCGCCGATCGCGAATCTGTCGCTGCGCGACCTGCGTCTGCCCGAGAGCCTGCCGCTCAGCCTGCCCTCGACCCTGGTGGCGCAACGTCCCGATGTGCGCCAGGCACGCGCCAACCTGCACGCCGCCAGCGCCCAAATAGGCATCACGACCGCCCAGCGTCTACCTAACCTCCAACTCACTGCGGATGCCGGAAGCAGCGCGCTCGCGATCTCACAGGTATTCAAATCCGGCACGGGATTCTGGGGCATTGCCGCCTCCCTGACGGCTCCCATCTTCCAAGGTGGCCAGTTGCTGCATCAGGAGCGAGCCGCAAAGGCCGCCTATGTCGAGGCCGCGCAACAGTATCGCAGTATCGTCCTGACGGCTTTCCAGAACGTTGCAGATACACTGGTGGCCTTGCAGGAGGATGCGCGGGCGCTGCAGGCGGCGTCCACGGCGTCGCGCGCCGCCAGTCGCACGCTCTACCTCTCCCAGCTGCAGTTGCATCACGGCTACATCGGCGTGTTCGAGTTGCTTGCCGCCGAGCAGGCCTATCAGCAGGCGCAGATGACGCTTGCGCAGAGCGAGGCCAATCGTTTCGCCGACACCGCGGCGCTGTACCAGGCGCTCGGCGGTGGTTGGTGGCACAACGCGGGATTGAACACACCATGATCAAGAACTCTCCGCTGCGCGCCAACCGCGTGGCCGTCGTCTGGCTCGCTGTCGCTCTGGCGGCGCTCGCCGGCTGCTCATCGGCCACCCCCGATGACGACTCGCAGACGAGCACGCCGCAGAACGTGAGTCTGACGCCCGCGCAGCGGACCAGCATTCATCTGCTCTCCGTCGCGCAATCGACGTATCACAACAGCATGACGACCGCCGGGGTCGTGGAATTCGATCAAAACCGATCGACTCCCGTGCTGGCTCCCTTTTCCGGTCCGGTCACACGTGTACTGGTGAATCTCGGGGACCACGTGGCAGCCGGACAGGCACTGGCGACGGTGAATTCACCCGACTTCACGACGGCGGTCGGCGCCTATCGCAAGGCGCTGATCGCCGCCGCGGCAGCCGATGATGTCGCGAGCAACGACCGGTTCCTATACGCGCATCAGGCGATTTCCGAACGCGAGAACGCGGACGCTCAGGCTACTGCGGTGAGTGCCGATGCCGACCGTAGTGCCGCACTGCAGGGGCTGATCGCCCTGCATGTGGATCCGAAGACCATCGCCGCCATCCGCGCCGATAAGCCGCTCGGGCTCGGGCAGGGAGTGATCCGTGCGCCGATCGCAGGCACCGTCGTCGAGAAGTCGATCGCCCCGGGGCAGACGCTGTCGGCCGGAACCTCGCCGTGCTTCACGATCGCCAATACCTCCCAAATGTGGGTGCTGGCGCAGCTGTTCGGCGCCGATATCGCGCGGGTGCGCGCCGGGGATACGGCGACTGTCAGCAGCGGCGATGGGGAAGCGGTGCTGGCCGGTACGGTCACGAACGTCGGCGCGGTGATCGACCCGGACACACGCTCGGTGAGCGCGCGCGTGCAAGTCGACAACCCGAACGGCATTCTCAAGCAGCAGATGTACGTTCAGGTCCAGATCCAGTCACGCGAGCAACAACGGGGACTGCTGATACCCGTATCCGCCACGCTACGCAATGACGAGAATTTGCCTTTCGTGTATGTGCTGGCCGCCGACGGTAGCTACGCGAGGCGCTCCGTGACATTGGGGACTCGCGTTGACAACCGTTACGTGATCCCGCAGGGACTACACACCGGCGACAAGGTGGTGGTGGACGGCAGCATCTTCTTGCAGTTCATAGAAACACAATGAGCGCGCACCTCCCGCAGGCGGAAGGCCGCCGCCGGTCTTCTCTGATCAACCGCATCGTCGCGTTCGCGCTCGAGCAGCCGTTGCTGATCGTGTTGCTGTCGCTGGCGCTCGCGGCCGCCGGCGCATGGGCCTATGAGGTCCTGCCGATGGATGCGTACCCAGACCTCTCGCCACCGTACGTGGAGATCATCTCGCAGTGGCCAGGGCATTCAGCCGAGGAAGTCGAGCTGCTCATCACCGTCCCGGTCGAGCGCGCCATGAATGCGATTCCCGGGCTCACGATCAAGCGCTCGATCTCGCTCTACGGCCTATCCGACGTCACTCTGACCTTTGACGATGGCGTCGAATCCTATTTCGCGCGTCAGCGCGTGTACAACCGCCTGCCCGGCATCACGTTGCCTGCCGGCGTCACTCCGTCCCTGTCACCCATGTCGCCGCCATCGGGACTCGTCTACCGCTACGTGCTGCAAAGCTCCGATCGCTCGCCGATGGAACTGAAGACCATCGAGGACTGGGTAATCGGGCCGCAATACCGCTCGGTACCCGGCGTCGCCGACGACTCCGCATTCGGCGGCGGCGACATGCAGTACCAGGTATTGCTCGATCCGGTGAAGATCGCCGCACTAGGCCTCACCGTGACGCAGATACAGACGTCCATCGGTGCCAACAACAGCAACAGCGGAGGCGGTTTCTACTCCCAGGGCGGACAATTCTTTTACGTGCGCGGATTGGGCCGCCTCCGGACCGTGGAGGACATCGGCAACATCGTGCTCGCAGTGCACGATGGCACCCCGATCCTGGTCAAGGACGTCGCCCAGGTGAAGATTGGCATTGCGCCGCGTCTCGGCGAGTTCGGTTACATGAGCCGCAATGACGCGGTCGAAGGGGTGATTCTGGCGCTGACGGGCAGCAAAACCCAGGACGTGCTGCAGCGGGTAGAGGCGAAAACGCAGGAGCTCAACGCGCAGATCCTGCCGAAGGATGTGAAGATCCATCCCTTCTACGACCTCACCACGCTGATCCAGCAGACCAGGGACGTCGTCATGCGCAACCTCACGATCGGCCTCGTGCTCGTGATCTTGGTGTTGGTCTTCTTCCTCTACGACGTACGTGCCGGCCTGATCGTTGCGGTCACCATTCCGCTTGCCCTGCTCTGCGCCTTCCTGCTGCTCGATCTCAAGAGCGCCTCGGCCAACCTGTTGTCGATCGGTGCGGTCGACTTCGGCATTCTCGTGGACGGCGCAATCTTCATGGTCGAGAACATCTTCCGCGAGCTGGCCGCGCGACGCGGCACCGACTATCGCATCGGGGAGGTCATACTGAGTGCGGCCGCGGAGATCGACCGCCCGCTGGTATACGCGGTCGCCGTGATCGTCGCGAGTTTCCTGCCAATCTATTTTCTGACAGGGCCGTCCGGCACGCTGTTCAGGCCGATGGCCGACACCATGATCTTCGCTCTCATCGGCTCCCTGGTCGTGACGCTGACCCTGCTGCCGGTGTTGTGCACCCTGTTCATGCGCAGAGGTGTGCGTGAGCACCTCAACCCGCTGTACGAGAGGCTCAAGGGGGCGTACACGCGCGCGTTGGGGCGGGCACTGGGCGCAGTGGGGTGGACGATCGCGATCCCGGTGGCGCTGCTGCTGCTGGCGCTCCTGATGACGCGCGGGATCGGCGCGGAGTTCATGCCGACACTCGACGAGGGCGCGCTGTGGGTGCGCGCGACGATGCCGTACACGATCTCGTTCCAGAAGGCCGCGGAAATCTCACCGCAGATCATCCGGGTGCTGCGCTCATTTCCGGTGGTAACGACGGTGACTTCCGAGCTCGGCCGCCCCGATGACGGTACCGACTCGACCGGCTTCTTCAACGATGAGTTTTTCGTCGGCCTGAAGCCCTATTCGCAATGGCATGGCCGGTACCGCGACAAGCAGGCGCTGATCGCTGCGATCGACGCCAAGCTACAGCGCTTCGCCGGTGTCCAGTTCAACTACACTCAGCCGGCCGAAGACGCGGTGGATGAGGCGGAGACCGGCCTGAAGAGCTCGCTCGCGCTGAAGATCTACGGCCCGAACCTTCAGGAGCTGCAGCGTCTCGCCCGCGCGGCCAAAGCCGTGATGGCGAGGGTACGCGGGGTCACCGACCTGACGCTCGTCCACGAGCTCGGTCAGCCCAACCTGGCGATCGACATCGACCGGGCGACGATTGCGCGCTACGGGCTCAATGTCGATGACGTCAACAATCTGATCGACGCCGCGATCGGTGGCGAGGCTGCGACGCAAGTGGTGCAGGGCGAGAAGGAGTTCGATCTGGTAGTGCGCCTGCAGCCGCAGTTTCGCAGCAATCCGCTCGAGATCGGCGACATTCCAGTCGCGACGCCGGGCGGGCAGGAGGTGCCGCTCAGGGAGCTTGCGACCATCCGGGTCGAGAATGGCGCCTCGTTCATCTACCGGGAGGACGATTCGCGCTACATCGGCGTGCAATTCTCGGTCGCTGGACGGGACCTCGCCGGCGCGGTCGGCGACGCAATCCACAATGTCGCACAGCAGGTGAAACTGCCGCAGGGCTATCACCTCGAATGGGGCGGGGAGTACCGGCAATACACGGCCTCTCGCGCCCAGATGCGGATCATCCTGCCGCTGACGATGCTGGTGATCTTCGGCTTGCTGTTCGTGCTCTACGGCAACTTCAAATTCCCGTTGATCGTCATCGTCGGTGTGCTGCTGTCGGCTCCGCTCGGCGCCGTGCTCGCCATGTGGCTCACCGGCACCGCGTTCTCCGTATCCTCCGGTATCGGCTTCATCGTGCTGTTCGGTGTCTCGGTGCTGACCGGCGTGATTTACATCTCCTGCGTCAACGAGCTGCGCCTCGGCGGCATGGACATCGCGCGGGCCACCCGAGAGGCCGCCGTTCTGCGCCTGCGCCCTATCGTGATGACCGCGCTGGTCGCGGCCCTGGGCCTGCTGCCTGCCGCAATCGCGACCGGCGTCGGTACCGACTCACAGCGCCCGTTCGCTCTGGTGATCGTGGCCGGCATGATCTCGCGCCTCGCGATCGGCATCTTCCTGGCGCCGACGCTGTATCAACTGGTCGCGCGGCCGGACGATCGCCTGCAGGTATAACAGCCGAGCCGTGCACGTGAGCCGCGCAACCCGCCGTCAACGCATCCTCGCGATCATCGCGGCCGTCGCGATGGTGACGGTCATCTGCGGCTTCACGGCGCACGGGTTCTCCCCGCATGCCAGCGGCGACGATCATGCCGACTGGGCCATGCATTTCACGGGCGTCGCCGGCTCGGCGCCCAAGCCCGCTCCCATCGCCCGGCCGGTGCCCGCCGCCTGGCTGCCGCCATCGTTCACGGTGGCGGCGCCACGCAGCCGCCGGAAGGCGCGCGCTCACCTCGCCCGCGGGCCGCCCGCCCGACTGCTCCCAGCCCTCGCCGCCGCTTGAGCAGTCTGGCGCCCCGCCCGCGCGTTCGCGCGCGGGCACGCGTCCGCCGCTTTCAAGCCTTGCTGGATCGCCCCGCCCTCGGTGACCCGTCTGTCTCAGTACAGGTGTCCTCACCGCGCTGGGGCATGGAACCTGGAGTCCTTTCACATGCTCGTCTTCAAGAACAAGCGCACGGCCATCGCGCTCGCGATGGCCGTCGTTGCCGCCACCCCCCCGGTTGCCTCCATGGCAGCCACCACGCCGAACGCCGATTCCTCGAGTGCCAATACCTCTTCCGCGGCGGCCCCAACAGCCACCGCGGCTGCGAATTCGAGCGCCGGCCCCGGCGCCTCGGCGACGGCCGACGCGCCCCTGTTCACCCTCAGCAGCGTCGTCGTTACCGCACAGAGGCTGAACGAAGAGCGTGCCGGCATCGAGACCCAAACCGGCGCCTCGAGCTACACCATCGACAGCACCGAGATCAACACGGAGCCCGGCGGACAGAACGTGCAGCTCAATCAGGTGCTGCTGCAGGCGCCCGATGTGGTTCAGGACTCCTTTGGGCAGCTGCACGTCCGTGGCGATCACAACGACCTGCAGTACCGCCTCAACGGCATCATCCTGCCCGAAGGCATCAGCGTATTCAGCCAGACGCTCGACCCGAGACTGATCTCCTCACTCAACCTCATCACCGGCGCCCTGCCGGCCGAGTACGGGCTGGAGACCGCCGGCATCATCGACCTCACCACACAGAGCGGCCTGCTGAAGCCCGGCGGCTATGTATCGATGTACGGCGGCAGCCACTCCACGCTCGAGCCGGCGGCGGAAGTGAGCGGCAGCGCCGGCGGCTTCAGTTACTTCGCCAGCGCCGACATGCTGCGCAACGATCTCGGCATCGAGTCACCCGACGGCAGCAGCGACCCGCTGCACGACCACTCGACGCAGGGTCACGCGTTCGGCTATTTCGAGGACATTCTCGACTCCAACGACCGCCTGTCGCTCATCCTCGGCTCCTCGGACGATGAGTTCGAGATTCCGAACCAGCACGGTCTCGAGCCCACCCTCGACCTCGACGTCAACGGAATCAGCGACTTCCTCAGCAACGACCTCGATGAGACCCAGCACGAGCTGACGCAGTACGCCATCCTGAGCTGGCAGCATTCCGTGGGCAACTTCAACCTCCAGAGCTCCCTGTCCGCCCGCTACACCAGCCTGCACTTCGCGCCGGACTGGGTCGGCGATCTGCTCTACAACGGCATCGCCCAGGACGCCTTCAAGGACGACACGGCCCTCGCCTGGCAGACCGATAGCTCGTACAAGCTGAACGACGCCCACACGCTGCGTGCCGGCTTCTTCCTGCAGCACGACAGCGCGACCAGCGACACGACCTCGCAGGTCTTGGCCATCAATGCGCTCGGCGTCGAGACCAGCAACGTTCCGCTCACCGTCGTCGACGACGGCAGTCAGTCGCAGGAGATCGAAAGCGCCTATCTGCAGGACGAATGGCGGATCCTGAGCCCGGTCACCCTCAACTACGGCGTGCGGTTCGATCACTACAACGCCTACTCGAGCGGCAGCCAGGTGAGCCCGCGCCTCAACGCGGTGTGGCAGGCGACCGCCGACACGACGGTGCACGCTGGCTATTCGCGCTATTTCACACCTCCGCCCTTCGAGCTGATCGCCAGCGGCACATTCACCAGATTCGCCGGCACGACCGCGGTGCCGCCCGGCTCGAACACGCAGGACACGCCGCCCATCGCTGCTCGTCAGGATTACTACGATATCGGCATCGAGCAGAAGCTGCTCGCGCGGACCCTGACGCTGGGCATCGATACGTACGGCGAAACCGCGCAAAACCTGATCGACGAAGGACAATTCGGCGCCCCCATCGTCCTCACTCCGTTCAACTATCGGTGGGGCCGCATCGGCGGCGTCGAATTCACGGGCGACTACTCCATTCACCACTTCTCGACGTACGGCAATCTCGCCTTCCAGTCAGCCAAGGGCAAAGGCGTCGAGTCCTCGCAGTTCAACTTCACCCAACCGCAGCTCAGCTACATCGCGGATAATTACATCCATCTCGATCACGAGGAGCGGGTCTCGGCCTCGGGCGGCATCGCCTACGACTGGGGAAAGACGCGCGCCAGCATCGATGCGATCTTCGGCACCGGCTTGCGTGACGACCTGATGCTGCCGGACGGCTTTGACATTCCGAACGGCGATCACACCGCGAGCTATACCCAGATCAATCTCGGATTGACTCATGACCTCTACATCGGCGATCCGGCGGGGCCGATACAGCTGCGCTTCGATGTCGACAACCTCCTCGACAAGTCGTACCTGATCCGCAGCGGCAACGGCATCGGGGTATTCGCACCCCAGTACGGCCCGAGGCGCGGATTCTTCGGCGGATTTACCATACCTTTTTGAGGCGCTGGATCCGGGCATCCTGCCCGGCCCAGCGCTGCTTCGAGCAACGCCGAAGCGGCCAAGCGTGGTTTTTGCCCGAAGCTCCGCCACCTGCGGTGGTGGGGCGCCTGCCTGTGCCTGGAGGCACGGGGGGCGCCCTGCCGCTCGGCTATTCAAGGTCGATACTGATCGCTAGGCTACTCATATGAGCCAATCCCGCACTGCAGCGGCGCCCGCCAGGCGCCGGCTATATCCGCCGGTAAAGCCGTATCGCACCGGCTTCTTACGCGTCTCGGAACTGCACGAGATCTACTTCGAGGAGTGTGGTAATCCGAACGGCAAGCCTGCCGTGTTCCTGCACGGCGGGCCCGGCGGCGGCACCGAGCCCAAGATGCGCCGCTTCTTCGATCCGGCCCGCTACCGGATCGTGCTGTTCGATCAGCGCGGCTGCGGCAAGAGCCGTCCACACGCCAGTCTCGTCGACAATACCACCTGGCACCTGGTAGCTGACATCGAGCGACTGCGGGAACATCTGGGCATCGAGCGCTGGCTGGTGTTCGGCGGCTCGTGGGGATCCACGCTCGCTCTGGCGTACGCGCAGACACACCCCGGGCGCGTGACGGAGATCATCCTGCGCGGGATCTTCATGCTGCGGCGGTGGGAGCTCGAGTGGTTCTACCAGAACCCTCGCGGCGCCGGCGCGCTGTACCCGGACCTCTGGGAGCGTTATGTCGCGGCGATTCCCGAAGGGGAGCGCGACGACATGATGCGTGCCTACTACTCACGACTGACGAGCGAAGACGCCGAGGTTCGACACAGCGCCGCGAAGGCCTGGTCGATCTGGGAAGCCGCCACCAGCCATCTCCTCACGGCGTCGGATTACATCGCCAAGTTCGACGAAGGCAGTTACGCGGAAGTCTTCGCGCGCATCGAATGTCACTACTTCATCAATCACGGCTTCTTCCGCGCCGACAGCCAACTCCTCGACGACATCCATCGCATCCGTCACATCCCGGCGGTCATCGTGCAAGGCCGCTACGACATCGTCTGTCCCATGCGGAGCGCCTGGGACCTTCACCGCGCGTGGCCCGAAGCCGATCTGCGGATTGCGCCGGACTCCGGCCACTCCGCCTTCGAGCGCGGCAACCTCCACGAGCTCGTCACGGCGACCGACCGGCTCGCGGGCGCGAATCAGATCGGTCCCTGATAGCGGCGCAGCCGTACCGCCGCGGCCAGGAATAGCGCGCATACCACGAGTCCGATCCATAGGCCCGGGCTCGCCAGCAACGCCCCGAGATTGGCGAGCGTCGGCGCCTGCATGGACATGTTCTCAGGCTGTGGGTAGGGCATGGCCCCCGGACCTCCCCCCAGGCGCGACAGCAAGATGTTGGCGAACACCGAGGTGTTGAATACCAGCCTCTCGACGATGAGAATCGCTGCGACCGGCAGAGTGGCCCAGAGGAACACCGCGCGGCGCGCCCAAGCGGAGACGAGCAGCATCCAGCCATACAGCGGCGCGTAGTAGAGCGCATGCACGGTCAACAGGTGATAGAGCATCCCGGCCCACAACGGCAGAAGCGGCGTCTGCGTCCATGGCGCAGCCCCACCTACACCTCTGCCGAGGAGTACGGCGCTCGCCGTCAACAGCATGATGCCCTGCGCGACCACCACGACCGCGAACGTGATCAGGGGAAGAACGAGGAGCGGAATGCTCGCCTTCGCGATCACGGTGGTCACGTCGGAGACCGGCAGTGACTTCCAGAAGAGAATGCTGCGATCGCCGCGCTCGTTGTGCAGCGCCCCGAGACAGTAGACGACGGTGAGGATTACGTAAGTCAGCATCACCGAGAGCGAGACGAAATTGAGCGGTGTGCTGGCTGTATAGGCTGCCCGTGGCGGCGATCCGGCCGCCGGCATGAACGGAAGATACGCAGCGCCCAGCGCGAATCCAAGCAGGATCACGGCCGCGACGATCAGCGGCACGATGTAAATGAAACGGTTCTCCCACAGCTCGCGCCGCACCGACCAGTAAAGCAGACGGGCGGACGATAGCGCCGCGGGCCCGAAGGTCGGCGAGCCGTCGGCCCGCGGCTCGGTCGGGTCCGGCATTGCGGTTGAATCAGTGGTGATCACGATCGACCCCCTCCTGCCTGCGAGGCAGCGGTCGGACTGCCTATGACGGCAACGAATACGTCAGCGATGCCAGGTGTGCGCACGTCACCAAGCTGCTGCAGCCGCGAGCGATCAACGCGCTCGAAGAGCAGGGTGCTGCGGCCAAAGACCTGACGTTCGTGAATCGGCTTGAGCTCGCGCGCCGCGGCCAGGCGCTCCGGGTGCACCGTCACTTCCGCGTAGCGCACTTCGAATTCCTCCATGCTGCAGGTGAGCACGATCCGGCCACGGTTAATGAACATGAAATCGGTGAGCACGTTCTGGATCTCCTCGACCTGGTGCGTGGTCAGCAGGATGGTCCGACTGCGATCGAAATAGTCATTGAGGAGCGCGTCGTAGAACTGCTTCCGGTACAGGATGTCGAGCCCGAGAGTGGGCTCATCGAGGACCAGCAATCGCGCGTCGATGGCCATGACGAGCGCGAGGTGAAGCTGTGTCACCATGCCTTTCGACAACTCCCGCACTCGGCTGTTACGGCCTATGGTCGTACGGGCGATGAAGCGCTCGGCCTTGGCGCGATCGAACCGCGGGTGCACCCCCTCGACGTAGTCGAGCGCCTGCGAGACGCGCATCCAGCGCGGCAGGACAGCGACGTCGGAGATGAATGCGACCTCGCTCATGAGTCGGTCGCGCGCAGCCCAGGGATCACATCCCATCACCTGCAGCTCCCCCAGGTGTGGAGTGAGGCCGAGGATCGCATTGATCGCGGTGCTCTTGCCCGCGCCGTTCGGCCCGATGAGTCCAATGACGCGCCCTGCCTCGACCCGCAGGTCGAGGCCGTCGAGCGCGACGGTCGTGCCGAAAACCTTGCGCAGACCGCTTGCTTCAATGACTGACATGGGTCACCTCTTCAGCTTCATGTTCAGGAGGTCTTCCGCGCTCAAGCCGAGGCGCTGCAGGGTGGCGAGCACACTCGGCCATTCCTCCTCGAGGAATCTCCGCCGCTCGTCCCGCAGCAACTGCTGGTGTACGCCGGGCTTGACGAACATGCCGATACCTCTGCGCTTCTCGACGATCTGCTCGTCGGCCAGTTGCTGATAGGCCTTCAGGACGGTGAGCGGGTTGACCCGGTAATCGGCCGCGACGGTACGGACCGACGGCAGCGGGTCGCCTTCCTTGAGCACGGAATCGAGGATCATGGCGATCACACGATCCCGCAGCTGGCGGTAAATCGGCTGACTGTCGTTCCACTGGTCGCTCACTCCGTGTCCCCGCTGTTACCGCGCCTACGCTCGGACAAGGGGCAGCGCGATTTTCAGGGTTTTCATGGGCGTCGCCTCTCTTATCTAGTGTTATACATGACTATATCACCAGATCTGTAAGAGTCAAGCGCCGCGTCGCGACGTCATCAGCGGCGGCCAGGGACCGCCGCGCCTACGGCGAGTCCGGCTTGCGCCCCCGCAGCAGCGCGTCGGGGTGGCGATCGAGGTAATCGGCCAGATCCCGCACCGAGCGCGCGGCCTGGCTGAGCTCGTTCATCAGTTGCGGCAGGTCCGTGCTCGAGGGCTGGCCGCCGCCTGCTTTGTCCTGGATCAACGCAAGCGTGCGCTGCGCGGCGTCCGAGGTGGCACGCAGAGATTTGAGGAGCTGATCGAGGTTGGGTCGTGTCTCGACGGTCAGGCGATCGAGATGGGTCAGGACGCGATTGAGGGAAACCACCGCATCGTGAAGTTGCGGCCCGGCGGTGGCCCGGTTGACGTTCTTCAGTACGCCGTTCAAATTTTGCATGACCGCGTTGAGATTACGCAGCGTATCGGCGAGCACGGGCGGGCCGGCCGGTGCGCCCATCGCCGACTGCTCGTTGTCATAGAGCCGGAACACGCTGCCGGCCGCGGCGGGCGCGGCCGCCATCGCGGCGGCCGGGGTCTCGAAGGCCACGCCACCCGCGAGCAGCTGTTGCCAGGAGTTGGCACGCAGCTGCAGCCCGCGGGCGCCGAACGTCATGGATACGCCGCCAGCGTTCCAGAAATGCGTCGCAGGATGCACCAGCCGCTCATTCGGTGCGCGCATGAATAACGTCACGCTCACATCATGTCCGTCGCCGGCAAGCGCATAAGCCGTCACCACGCCCACATCGATGCCACGATAGGTCACGGGGGACCCCTCGGTCAGCGAGCTGAGATCCGCTGTGCGCAGCGTAAAGTAGCGTCCGGGCGCGCCTGGAGGAACGACCGGCAGAGTGTCGAGGCCGACGAAGCTGCGCTGCGGCTTGCCGTCCTTGCCGGGATACATCTCGATATAGGAGCCGGAGACGATCGTCGACAGCCCCGAGATGCCCCCGACCCCCAGGTGCGGCGTGACGACGTAGAAGATCGTGGAGTCGGTCAGGTAGGGAGTCACCCGGCGCGACATCCGGGCGCGAACGAGCACCCGCCGCATGTCATGTGACAGTCGCAGCGAAGTCACGGTCCCGACCACCGCATCGAGGTGTTGGATCGTGGCCTGGCCGGACTGCAGGCCTTGGGCCGCGCTGAAGGAGATGGTGATCTCCGGCCCGCGCTCCGCGAGCGTTTGCCAGGTGAGCCACCCGAGCACCCCAGCGGCCGCTATCGGCACGATCCAGACCCACGCGACCCAGCGACGGCGCCCTACGCGCGCTGCAACCGGTTCCGCGGGAACGTCAGTCTGGCGACGCTCCTGGGGCTCCTGGGGCTCCTGGGGCTCCTGGGGCTGTTGCGGCTCGTCGGGCATCGTGGATCATCCCCCTGGTGACGCGTCCCACATGAGCCGCGTATCGAAAGTTCTGGTGGCGATCATCGTCAGTATGACCACTGCCGCGAAAGCGACCAGGCCGGGTCCCACCCGCGCCTGGGCAATGGCGCCGAACTGCAGCAGTCCGACCAGCACCGAAGCGACGAACACATCGATGTTGGACCATGAGCCGACGGTGTCGATGAGGCGGAAGAAACGGGTGCGCGCGATCAGCGTCCGCGGCGAGCCCTGCACGGTCGCGAGCAGCATCCAGGTGAGCCCGCACAGCTTCAGCAGCGGCACCACGATGCTCGCCAGGAAAACGATGATCGCCAGCGGCCAGAGCCGGTTGTGGATCAGCTCGAGCACCCCGGTGAGGATGGTGTTGGACTGCTCGTTGCCCAGGCTGACCAGCGTCAGCACCGGCATCGCGTTGGCCGGTATGTAAAGCATGAAAGCCGCGACCACCAGGGCGGCGGTGACCCGGAACGCATACGGTTTGCGATGATGCAGTCCCGCGCCGCAGCGCGGGCAGGCCCCGCCCGTGGGTGCGCCGGTCACCAATAAATCGCAGGCCGTGCAGGCGATTGCCGGAGCATGAGCACCGCGATCGCCCGCGCGCCGACCCCAATGCCACCTCGATTGCGACCGCGCGCGCCGCATCGGCAGCGCCTCCCAGACGGTTCTCTCGTCGAGCTGGGTCAGCGCGAGCATCAGCGCCAAGGTGGCCGCCATCAGGCACCACCCTCCCGAGAGCACCTGTACCCCGACGACCAGCCGCAGCCGGCTGTAGGCGACGAAGCAGCCGACGAGAAAGATCTCGAGCATCATCCAGGGGCGCACGTGCATGATCCAGCGAAACGCCGGACCCAGATGCGCCCGCGCCCGCAACCGCAAGGCCGCCAGCACAGCGACCAGCGCCGCCAGGTAGATGTAGGGGAAGACGACGCAGAAGGCGCCGACGATTACCGCCAGGGGTGCGAACCCTTGCTGCCACAGTCCGGCGATCCCGCTGGTCAGCCAACAGGTCCTTTCGGCCCCGTGCGACGCCACCCTCAGCAGGGGCTCGATGGTCGCCGGGATCAGCAGCAGAAGCGCGGCGAGCGCGAGCGCAAGCGGAGCATCGACCCGACCCATGGCCGGCCCCGCCAGCAGCCGGGCGCAGCGCCGGCACTCCGCAAAGTGCCACCCCGTCAACGCAGGCAGCCGCTGCACCAGCCCACAGTCCGGGCACGCGACCCTCGCCTCATTCTCAGCCGTAGTCATCCGCACGCCCCGCAGCAAAGCACATGCCTCCGCCACGATCAATCACTCGCGGCAGGCCCCCGTCAGGCGGTCATCGCCATCCGTGACGCCGTGTTGCCGCAACCATTTGCGGGCGTCCTCCGAGTCATGCTCGAACCAGGCCCGCGTGCTTCCGAGCCGAAAGCTGTAACCCCAGGCGTCCATGTCCGCGAACGCCCGCTCCAGCCCCACTCCCCGCAGCTCGCCGGCCAACAACAGCTGCAGATAGCACACGGCCGACTCCTCCAGGTCGTCCCCGCCAGCGTCCCGATCCAGTCCCGCGCGCCGCTCCGGGGTCATGCAGATGTAGTGTCCGGCCTCATGCAGTACCGAATGGACCGGCGTGTCGAGCCGTGCATACAGCCGGTCATCCCTGAGGCCGGCCTCGGTCTCACCCCAATAAGAGCCAGGGATCAGCTCTTCGGGCGCGACGAGCGCGAGGCTCAGGCCATAGCGATCGAGCAGCGCCGCCACCGCGATGCGATCGACCGCGCTCAACACCAGCATGTCAGCCGCCGGGCACCCGCGAGAGTTGTCGCATCACGATGTCCGCCAGGTCCTGCGCCATCGCCTGCCGCAGGATATCCTCTTCGTGCTCCTTGGCGAGCAGCAGGCTCTCATCGAAGCTGTAGGAGCGCACGGCCGAAACCTGCCGCGACGGCAGGAGCTCCGCGGCGCCCGCGGTCACGGAGAAGCGCACCGTGTAGGTGATCTGGTATTCGACGGGGCGATTCTGCGCCGACACGGACAGCTCTCGCTGCGCCATATCGTCATACAGGATGTGGATCACGGCCGTCGCCTGGCCCGGTAAATCGACCGGGTGCGCGCCGGATATCAACATCTGACGGCGCAGGCTCTGCACGAAGTCGCTCTGCTGATTCGGGGCCTCGATATACGGCCGGCGGATCGACTGCGGCAGCGCGATGCGCCCCTCGAGGTGAAAGCCGCAGGCGGCGAGCAGAAGCGCCACCGCCGCGAGCCAAACGCTCGCCATCCCCCGTAACAGCCGATTCTCAAGCATCCGGCTGCCCGCCCGCCGGCGCGCTCACCACCACGTTGACGATCTGCCGGCCCGGCACGACGATCACCCGCTTGACCGCCGCCCTGCTGGCGACGAACTTCATGACATGCTCGTCGGCAAGCGCCGCCTCGCGGATCACCGCCTCGTCCGCATCCGCCGTCACGCGAACCCGGCCGCGGAGCTTGCCGTTGACCTGGACCACGAACTCGACGGATTCCTGCGCCAGCGCCGACTCGTCGACCGTGGGCCACGGCTCATCGACCGCGGCCCGTTCGTGCCCGAGCGCCCGCCACAGCTCGTGGGCCACGTGCGGGATGATGGGTGAGAGCACCAATGTGACAATCTCCAGCGCTTCATGCCGCACGGCGCGGCCCTGATCCGAAGTGTCGTCGAAACGTCCGATCGTGTTGAGAAGCTCCATGCTGGCGGCAATCGCCGTATTGAAATTCCGACGCCGGCCGATGTCATCGGTAGCCTTCGCGAGCGCATGGTGAGCCGCACGACGCAACCCCCGCTGCCCATCGGTCAGCGCGCCGGAATCGGTCTTCGGACGACCGCCGCGACTCACGTGCTCGTAGACAGCATTCCACAGACGTCGAATGAAGCGCGATGCGCCCTGCGCGCCCTCATCGGACCATTCCAGCGTCTGCTCCGGCGGAGATGCGAACATCGTGAAGAGCCTGGCCGTATCGGCGCCCAAGCGCTTGACCAGCCCCTCCGGATCGACGCCGTTGTTTTCGGACTTCGACATCTTGCCGAGTCCCTGGTATTCGACGCGGATCGTCTCGCCCGCGGCCAGGGTCGTCTCGAACGACTCCGCACCGGCCGCCTCCCGCCGTGAGCGCACGTCAGTCGGGTTGACATAGCGGCGGCGCCCGTCGGGCTGGGCGTAGGAGTAGACGTGGTTGAGCACCATGCCCTGGGTCAGCAGATTGGTGAACGGCTCGCCGACCCGCAACAGCCCGAGATCGCGCATCACCTTGGTCCAGAAGCGCGAGTAGAGGAGGTGCAGGATGGCGTGCTCGATGCCGCCGATGTACTGATCGACGGGCAGCCAGTAAGCCGCGCGCTCATCGATCATCGCCGCGTCCTGGTCCGGACACGCGTAGCGCATGTAGTACCAGGAAGAATCGACGAAGGTGTCCATGGTGTCGGTTTCGCGGCGCGCGGCGGCGCCACACCTGGGACACTTGCACTCGTAGAAGGCCGGTGACTTGGCGAGCGGGTTGCCGCTGCCGTCCGGCACGAGATTCTCCGGCAACACCACCGGAAGCTGATCGTCCGGCACCGGGACTTCGCCACAGCTCGGGCAATGAATGAGCGGGATGGGACAACCCCAGTAGCGCTGCCGCGAGATACCCCAGTCGCGCAGCCGATACTGCACGCGCTTGCGACCCAGCCCGCGCCTCTCGAGACTCGCCGCGATCGCAGCCACCGCGGCCTGGAATTCCAGCCCGGAGAACTCGCCCGAGTTCACCGTCACACCGTGGTCGGTGTACTCCGCGATCCAGGGTGCGCGCACGTCCTCGTAGACGCCGGTCTTCGAGCGCACGACCATCACGATGGGCAACGAATTCTGCACCGCGAACTCGAAGTCGCGCTCGTCGTGACCCGGAACGCCCATCACGGCGCCCTCGCCATACCCCATGAGCACGTAGTTGGCGACCCAGACCTCGATGGGCTTGCCGGTGAAGGGATGCAGCACATGCAACCCCGTGCGCATGCCCTTCTTCTCCTGCGTCGCAACATCCGCCTCCATGACGCTGCCGCGGCGGCACTCCTCGATGAACGCCGCCAGCTTCGGGTTGCGCTCGCCAGCCGCGATGGCCACCGGATGCTCTGCGGCGATAGCCATGAAGGTGACACCGAACAGGGTGTCGGCGCGGGTCGTGAATACTTTGAGCGCCCCCTCCCGCGCCATCGCCGCACTCGTATCCGGCGCATAGGGAAAGGAGATCTCACACCCCTCGCTGCGGCCGATCCAGTTGGCCTGCATGAGGCGCACGCGCTCCGGCCAGCCCGGCAGCCGCTCGAGGTCCCCGAGCAGCTCCTGCGCATAGCGTGTGATGTTGAGGTAGTAGGTCGGGATCTCCCGCCTCTCGACCGGAGCACCCGTGCGCCAGCCGCGCCCTTCGATCACCTGCTCGTTGGCGAGCACGGTCTGATCGACAGGGTCCCAGTTCACCACCCCCGTCTTGCGATAGGCGATCCCCTGCTCCAGCATCCGCAGAAAGAGCCATTGGTTCCAACGGTAGTAGCTCGGATCACAGGTAGCGACCTCGCGGCTCCAGGCGATGCCGAACCCCAGCGACTGCAACTGCGCCCGCATGTGCGCGATGTTCTGCCGCGTCCACTCGGCAGGCGGCACTCCATTGCTCATCGCCGCATTCTCCGCCGGCAACCCGAAGGCGTCCCACCCCATCGGCTGCAAGACGTTTCTCCCCTGCATCCGCATGAAGCGCGCCAACACATCCCCAATGGTGTAGTTGCGCACGTGCCCCATGTGCAGCCGCCCCGACGGATAAGGCAGCATCGACAGGCAGTAATACTTCTCCCGGCCCGTCTCCTCCTTCACCTCGAAGGTGCCCTGCTCCCGCCAATAAGACTGCGCCGCCTTCTCGACAGCCGCCGGATCGTAATGCTCTTCCATCTCTAAGGAACGCCCGAATGTAAGCCTCGGAAAGCTCCGCAATCTACACGAACGAGCGGTGGCTCGGATGCAAAAGGCATTTTCCGGGAGGCGCAAAAACAGGATGTTTTTGCGCCAGCCTCCACGGACGGATCAACGGCGTTCCCGGAAAATGCCTTTTGCGTCCGAGCCGCCGTGGCCGAATAAAATTCCTGCTCTTATGGCCTATGGCACCGGCACAGGCAAAAACAGCTGCGCCGAATCCCGCTGCACCAGCAGCGCGATGCTCTTCTTGTGCGACTCCCTGGCCGCCGACTCCAGCTCCTCGATGGTGCTGATCCGCCGGCCATCGACCCCCAGGATGATGTCCCCGGGCTCCAATCCCGCCAGCTCCGCGGCTCCCGTCACCCCCTCCACGACCAGGCTCCCGCTGGTCCGGGCCTCAGCCTTCTCCTGCGGCGCCAGCGGCCGCAGCGTGAGCCCGAGCTGATTCGGCTTGCGAGCCACCGGCGCCGGCCGCGCAGCATTCCCCGCCGCCGCCGTCTGCGGCTCTTTCAGCTCTTCGACCTGCACCCGCACCGTCCGATCCTGCCGGTCCCGCCACAGCACCAGGGTCACTTCCGACCCCGGCCGCATATCCGATATCCGGTTCGACAGCTCGCCGAAGTGCTCGATCTGGTGTCCGTCGACCGCCAGTACCACGTCTCCCGGCTGGATGCCGGCCGAGGCCGCCGGACTCTTGCTCTCCACCGAGCTCACCAGCGCCCCCCGCGGAGTGCCGAGACCGAAGGAGTCGGCAAGGTCCGCTGTCACCTCCTGAATGGTGACCCCGATCTTGCCGCGCACCACGTGTCCCACTGTGATGATCTGCCGTTCCACGCTCACCGCCACATCGATCGGAATGGCGAACGAGACGCCCATGAACCCGCCGGTGCGGCTGAAGATCTGCGAGTTGATGCCGACCACCTCACCCTGCAGGTTGAACAGCGGGCCGCCCGAGTTGCCGGGGTTCACCGCGACATCGGTCTGAATGAAGGGCACGTAGTTCTCGGTCGGCAGCGAGCGGCCGATCGCGCTCACGATTCCCGCGGTGGCGCTGTTCTCGAAGCCGAACGGTGATCCTATGGCGAGCACCCATTGTCCGGGTTGCAGCTTCGACGGATCGCCGAGACGCACGATCGGCAGCCCGGTGGCCGCGATTTTGAGGACGGCGATGTCGGTACGCTCGTCCGACCCCACCACCTTCGCCGGAAACTCGCGCTGATCGACCAGCCGCACCGTCACCTGACTCGCCCCTTCCACCACGTGCTCGTTGGTGAGGATGTAGCCGTCGGAACTGACGATGAATCCGGAGCCCGCGCCGCGCACGGGTTCCTCGTGACGCCGCTCGTCACCGCCGCCCGGGTTCGGAATGCCGAAGCGACGGAAGAAATCATTGAGGGGATCATCGCCCTGGCTACCGCCCGCCGGCGCCTTCTCGATCACCTCGATGTTGACCACCGCGGGACCGTACCTGGCGACCAGCGGTGAGAAGTCCGGCAGCGACGGAGCGCACATTGGAGATACAGCCGCCGCGGCGGATGCCACTTGCAGACTCATCGCCGGCCACGCGGCGAGCGCGACGAGGGTGCTGGACATCAATGTCGCGCGAACACGCGCGAGCCTAAAAGCGCTCATGTCAGACTCCGGGGTGGGCGAGTAGTCCACAGCGATGCAGCGAGGCCGAGGGTAGCGAGGCTCACGATCAGCCAGTTTCCAACACGCGTGAACGGTGTGATCCCGGCCATGGGCGTGATGGAAGACCGCAGCACATACTGCTGGAAAGGCGGCGCGGACGCCAGGATCTCACCGCGCGGGCCGATGACGGCCGAGATACCATCGTTCGTGGCCACGATCATGCTGCGCCCCTCCTCGAGCGTTCGCATGCGGGCCATCTGGAATTGCTCATAGCGGGCCGTGGAATGCCCGAACCAGGCATCGTTGGTGACGTTCACCAGCGCATCCGCCTTGGGCAGCATGTGCAGCATGTAGCTGCCGTAGCCGACTTCGTAGCAGACCGTCGCCCCAAGCTCGAGCCCGGCCACCTGCAGCGGCGACTGGTTCGTGCCGCCACGGGTGAAGCTGTCATAAGGCAGGCTCATCAGGCGCAGCCACGTGCGCACGAAATGCGGCACCGGAAAGAACTCCGCGAACGGCACCAGATGGTCCTTCGAGTACCAGCTCGCCTGCTTGCCGAGCGCCAGGATCGAGTCGTAGTAGTGCTCGCCGTCGTCCGAGGCGCTCACCGTGCCCATCACGAGCGAGGAGCCGCGGAACTGCGTCTCGCGATCAATCGCCGCGATGTAAGGCAGCAGATTGTTGGCCGGCTCCGGCAGTGCCGCCTCCGGCCAGACGATGAGTTTCGTGCCGAGCACCGACTCCGTCATCGTGCGATAGCGCTGCAGGATCTGGTTCTCGTAGGCGTCCTGCCATTTCTCATCCTGCGGGATGTTGGCCTGAATCACCGCCACCGAGACGGGCGCGCCCGAGGGGTGCGTCCAGCGCACCGGCCCAAGCGCCGCGCCGACCGCCCAGGGCAGGACGATCGTGAGGCCCGCGATCAGGCGCACGCGCGCATTGCCGCGAATCAACGCGACCAGCGCGCCCGCGCTCGTGAGCAGCAGCAGGCTGATGCCATACACTCCCAGGACCGGCGCGAATCGTGCCAGCCACGTGTCGGTCTGGGAGTAGCCGAGCGACAGCCACGAAAACCCCGAGAGCAACCAGCCGCGCAACCACTCGATCACGAGCCACACCGCCGGTATGCCCACCAGCCAGCGCCATGCGCCGCTGCGCGGCAGCCAGCGTGCCACGGCGTAGCCGATGAGCGCGTTGTAGAGAGCCATGATTCCGATCAGGCCCAGCATGATGCCAATGGTCATCCACACGGGCGCTTTGCCGAGGTCATGTACGCTGACATACACCCAGTAAGTGCCGGCGAGGAAGGTGCCGAAGCTGAACCAGAATCCGGTCCAGGCGGCCTCGCGGGGCGCCGCCTCTTCCCACAGCCACATCAGCGCCGCCGGGCAAAGGATCGCGAGCGGCCACCACTCGAACGGCGCGAAGGCGCAGGCGAGAAGCGCGCCCACGCCCAGCGCGAGCACACCGCGCACGAGCAGCGCGTGACGGGAGCGGGTCGCGACGAGGAGATCCTTGGCGGCGACCATGGCCGGTGCAGGAGTCACCTCGTCCGCGGGCGCGGCAACGGCAGCAACGCGCCGGGAGCTCATGCGTGCGACTCGCCCTGCTCCGGATGCGAATGGCCCTCGGGCGGCGTCACATCGCGCGACGGCACGACGCGCAGCGCATCGATGCGCCGCCGGTCGGCCCGTACGACGCGAAACTCGAAACCTTCGATGCTGGCGCACTCGCCGCGCCGCGGCAGGCGCCCGAGATGTTTCATCAGAAATCCCGCCACCGTCTCGAAGCCTTCGCCCTCGGTGAGGTGGGCGCCGAAGTACTCGTTGAATTCCTCGATTCGCGTCACGCCGCGCACCAGGAAGAGGCGCTCGCCCTCCTTGCGGATGTTCTGGTCGTCCTCGACGTCGAACTCGTCATCGATCTCGCCGACGATCTGCTCGATCACATCCTCGATCGTCACCAGGCCGGCGACCCCACCGTACTCGTCGACCACGATGGCCATGTGATTGCGGCTGCCGCGAAATTCCTTCAGCAGGACGTTGAGCCGCTTCGACTCCGGCACGAACGCCGCCGGCCGCATGAACTCGCGGATATCGAAGCGTTCGCGCGCCTCGTTGCTCACCAGGCGCAACAGGTCCTTGGCGAGGAGGATGCCGACGATGTCGTCGCGGTCCTCGTCCATCACCGGGAAGCGCGAGTGCCCCGACTCCACCACGGTCGGCAGGATACGGGATGCCGGATCGTCGCGGCGCACGAACACCATCTGCGCCCGCGGCACCATGATGTCGCGCACCTGGAGATCGGAGACTTCCAACACTCCTTCCAGCATCGGCAGCGCGTCGGCTTCGAGCAGGCCGCGGGTGCGCGCCTCGCGCAGGATCTCGAGCAGCTGCTGGCGGTTCTGCGGCTCGGCGGCGAAGCCCTGCGTCAGCCGCTTGAGCCACTTGCCGGTGGTGTTGATGTCCTTGCTCATGATTTTCAGATTCTGTAGGGATTCACGTAGCCGAGGCGGCGCAGCACGGCGATCTCGCGGCGCTCCATGCGCTTTGCCTCCGCCTCGCGTTCATGGTCGTAGCCGATCAGATGCAATGCCCCGTGCACCACCAGGTGCGCCCAGTGCGCCTGGAGGGGCTTGCCCTGCTCGCGCGCCTCGGAGCGCACCACCTGCGCGCAGATCACCAGGTCGCCGAGGGGCCTCCCCGAGGGGCGTTGGCGCGCGGAGGGCCTGCTCCCTGAAGCCCGGAGGGCGTAGGGGAGAGGAAATGACAACACGTTGGTCGGCTCGTCCTTGCCGCGGTAGCGGGCATTGAGGCGCCGACTCTCGGCCGAGCCGACGACGCGAACACCAAGCTCCCCGCCGGCGGCGCGACGGCCGATCGCGATGCCCGCCCACGTGGCGATGTCACGCGGGCGCGGCGCCCAGGCTTTGACGTGCCGCTGCACGTCGACTTGCAGCTTATCTTTCACGTCTGCGCCTCGTAGGCCTGGACGATGCGTTGCACCAGCGGATGGCGTACGACGTCCTGCGCATCAAAGAAAGTGAATGCAACTCCCTCCACGCCGCGCAGTACGCCGGTCACGTGACTCAGCCCTGACTGCCGGCCCGGGGGCAGATCCGTCTGAGTCACATCGCCCGTCACCACGGCCTTGGAGCCGAAGCCGATGCGCGTCAGGAACATCTTCATCTGCTCGACGGTCGTGTTCTGCGCCTCATCGAGGATGATGAAGGAATCATTGAGCGAGCGGCCGCGCATGAAGGCGAGCGGCGCGACCTCGATGACGTTGCGCTCGATGAAGCGCGACACCCGGTCGAACCCCAACATCTCGTAGAGCGCGTCGTACATCGGGCGCAGGTACGGGTCGACCTTCTGAGTGAGGTCGCCCGGCAGGAACCCCAGCCGCTCGCCGGCCTCCACGGCCGGCCGCACGAGGATGATGCGCCGGATGGTTTCCGCTTGCAGCGACTCCACGGCGCACGCGACGGCAAGATAGGTCTTGCCGGTGCCGGCGGGACCGATGCCGAAGGTCAGATCGCGGCTGCGGATGTGTGCCAGGTATTCGCGCTGGTGATGGCCGCGGGCGCGGATGCCGCCACGCGGCACGCGGATGCCGCGCTCCTCGGGCTCGAGATCCGCCGCGGGGCGTTGGCCGGTCTCGCGCTCGCGCAACGCCAGGTGCACGCGCTCCGGCGTGATTTCCTCCTCCTTGGCCAGGGCGAAGAGCTCCTGCACGATGTCCTCGGCGCTGCCAGCGTTGGCGCCGAGCACGCGGAAGTTATCGCCCCGCCGCCGGATCTGCACGTCGAGGCGCGCCTCGAGCAGGCGCAGATTCTCATCGAGCGGACCACAAAGGTTGGCGAGCCTCGCATTGTCCGACGGCTCGAGATCGAACTCGCGCTGCGTCTCGGGAGCCGTTACTGCCACAGGCGTCCGCGCAAGCTGTGCCGCAATGCTTCGGTCACGACGGTTCGTGCGAACTGGCCAATGATCTCGGTGGGACCGGCAAAGTTGACCCAGCGGTTGTTCTCGGTCCTGCCGGCGAGCTCGCGGCCGTCCTTCTTGGCCGGACGTTCCACCAACACGCGGTGCGTGGTGCCGACCATGCGCTCGCTGATGGCGCGCGCCTGGGCGTCGAGTTGCGCCTGAAGCCGCACCAGACGCTGCTGTTTGAGCTCAGCGGGAGTCTCATCGGGGAGCGATGCCGCCGGCGTTCCGGGGCGGCGGCTGTAGAGGAAGCTGAACGACTGATCGAAGCCGACGTCGCGCACAAGCGTCAGCGTCGCCTCGAAGTCACGTTCACTCTCCCCGGGAAATCCCACGATGAAGTCGGAGGAAATACAGATGTCCGGCCGCACGCTGCGCAGCTTGCGGACCTTTTCCTTGAATTCAATGGCGGTGTAGCCGCGCTTCATGAGTGCGAGCACGCGATCGGAGCCGCTCTGCACCGGCAGATGCAGATGGCTTGCAAGCTGCGGCACGTGGGCGAAGGCCTCGATCAGGCTGTCGTTGAGCTCCAGCGGATGGGAGGTGGTGAAGCGGATGCGCTCAATGCCCGGGACCGCCGAGACGTGATGAATGAGAGTGGCCAGATCAACGACCGCACCGTCCGCCATCGGGCCGGCGTACGCGTTGACGTTCTGGCCGAGAAGAGTCACCTCACGCACGCCTTGGCTCGCGAGCTGACGTACTTCTTGCAGCACCGACTCGAACGGGCGGCTGACCTCGTCGCCGCGTGTATAGGGCACGATGCAAAAGCTGCAGTAGCGGCTGCAGCCCTCCATGACGGAAACGTAGGCGGTGGCGCCCTCCGCGCGGGGCTCCGGCAGGCGATCGAACTTCTCGACCTCAGGAAAGCTGACATCGACTACCGAGCGGCCCGTACGGCGCAGCTCCGCGATCATGTCCGGTAGGCGATGCAGCGTCTGCGGTCCGAACACCAGGTCCACGAAGGGCGCCCGCTGCGTGATGCCTTCGCCCTCTTGGCTCGCCACACATCCGCCGACGCCGATGAGCACGTGCGGGCGCTGGGTCTTGAGCTTTCGCCACTCACCCAGCATGGAGAAGACCTTCTCCTGCGCCTTCTCGCGCACCGAGCAGGTGTTCATCAGCAGCACGTCAGCCTCGGCCGGATCTTCGGTGCGCGCGAGACCCACGCCAGCCTCCAGCACGTCCGCCATGCGGGCGGAGTCGTACTCGTTCATTTGGCAGCCGAAGGTCTTGATGAAGTAGCGGCGGAACATAAGCGGGGAGTCCGGCCATTCTACGGCCTCGGCCACACCACCGCACGAGCGCCGCACAGAACTGCGTTGCATCTGTAAAATAGTCTACAAATCAGTAGCTTGTACGCGGTCGGGCATGGCTCCGAATTGCGCTGGCAACGCTGAAATACCGAAAGGGCCCTGGGGTTTATGCGTCTCAAGGCCTCAATTTACAAAATTAACGAAAGGGCGACGCTAGAACGGAATGTCGTCGTCGAAGTCTTCCTTCTCGCCGCCGCCCGACCCGCCGCCGCTGCTCGGGCCGGAATACTCGGGCATGGGCTCACGCGGGGCGCCACCCGCGGCCGCGCCGCCACCGCCGGAAGCCCCGGCTCCAGCACCGCCCCGACCACCCAGCATCTGCATCTCGTTGCCGACGATCTCGGTGGAATAGCGCTCGTTGCCCTGCTTGTCCTGCCACTTGCGGGTGCGCAGGCTGCCCTCAATATAGACCTGCGAGCCCTTGCGCAGGTATTCGCCGGCGATCTCCGCCAGCCGGCCGAAGAGGGCGACGCGGTGCCACTCGGTGCGCTCCTGCTGCTCGCCGCTTTGCTTGTCGCGCCAGCTTTCGGTGGTGGCGATGCGAAGGTTCGCCACGCTGCTGCCCGATGGCATGGCACGGGTCTCGGGATCCGCGCCCAGGTGCCCGATGAGGATGACTTTGTTGACTCCGCGCGCCATGAGTGTGCCCTCTTGAAGAGAGCGCCATTGTAGACGTGGCGCGAGCGCCGCGCGAACCTGGGAAAGGCCCCGCGAACGGGCAATTATTCGGCCCAAGGGCTTGCCACGGGTACACTCGAAGGCTTGATTTTTTTCGCGGCCATTCCTCAGCCAGGGGCCGCCTCGACAGCGACCATTCACCGCACCATGCAAGCGATCCGTGTCCGCGGGGCACGTACCCACAATCTGAAGAGCATCAACCTCGAGCTGCCGCGGGAGCGGCTGATCGTGGTCACCGGGCTTTCCGGCTCCGGCAAGTCGTCGCTCGCCTTCGACACTCTCTACGCCGAGGGACAGCGTCGCTACGTCGAGTCGCTCTCCGCTTATGCGCGGCAATTCCTCTCGATGATGGACAAGCCCGATGTCGACAGCATCGAAGGGCTGTCGCCCGCCATAGCCATCGAGCAGAAGGCGACTTCGCGCAATCCGCGCTCCACCGTCGGCACGGTTACCGAGATCTACGATTATCTGCGCCTGCTCTATGCGCGCGCCGGAACGCCGCGCTGCCCCGACCATGGGATCGACCTGACCGCTCAGACGGTGAGTCAGATGGTCGACCAGGTATTGAAGCTGCCCGAAGGCGTTGCGGTTGCCCTGCTTGCGCCGATGGTGAGCGACCGCAAGGGCGAGCACGCGGACATTCTCGATTCATTGCGCGACCAGGGCTTCGTGCGCGTGCGCATCGATGGCCGGATCCATGACATGGAAGGCCTGCCGCAGCTCGATCCGAAGCGCAAGCACACGGTCGAGGCCGTGGTCGATCGCCTGCGCCTGCGGCCCGACGCCCAGCAGCGTCTGGCAGAATCGTTCGAGACGGCGCTGCGCCTCTCCGGCGGTCTCGCACGTCTCACCTTTCTGGATGAGCCGCAGCGCGAGCAGCTCGTCTTCTCCAGCCGCCATGCCTGCCCGATCTGCGGCTACAGCGTGCCGCCTCTCGAGCCGAAGCTGTTCTCATTCAACAACCCGTCGGGCGCCTGCCCGACATGCGACGGCCTCGGCACGCAGCAGTTCTTCGATCCGCAACGTGTCGTGACGCATCCCGACCTGTCCCTGGCGAGCGGCGCAGTACGCGGCTGGGATCGGCGCAACAGCCACTATTTCCAACTCATCCAGTCCCTGGCCAGGCACTATCGTTTCGACATCGAGGAGCGCTGGACGGACCTCCCGGAGCGGGCGCGGCAGGTGTTGCTCTACGGCAGCGGCGATGACGTGATCGAGTTCCGCTACAGCGAAGGCAAAGGCCGCGGCACCGTGAAGCGCCATCCCTTCGAGGGCATTCTGCCCAACCTCGAACGGCGCTTCCGCGAGACGGAATCCAACATGGTGCGGGAAGAGCTCGCGAAGTATCTCGGCGTGCGCACCTGTCCGGACTGTGGCGGCGCGCGCCTCAACCGGGCCGCGCGCTTCGTGTTCGTCGGCGACAAGGCTCTCCCCGAGGTCACTCGCTTGAGCGTCGGGCATGCATTGGAGCTCTATGGCTCACTTGCCCTCGAGGGCTGGCGCCACGAGGTTGCAACCCCGATCGTCAAGGAAGTCGGTCAGCGGCTGCGATTTCTGGCCGACGTCGGCCTGCAATATCTGACGCTCGACCGCGGCGCCGATACGTTGTCGGGTGGCGAGGCGCAGCGCATCAGACTCGCGAGCCAGGTGGGCTCCGGCCTCACCGGCGTGATGTACATTCTGGACGAGCCATCGATTGGCCTTCACCAGCGCGACAACGCACGGCTCCTCGGTACGTTGAAGCGCCTACGCGACCTTGGCAACACGGTGATCGTGGTGGAGCACGACGAGGAAGCGATCCGCGAGGCCGACCACGTCGTCGATTTGGGGCCGGGCGCCGGCGCGCACGGCGGCCACATCGTCGCCGAAGGCACGCCCGCTGACATTACGGCATCCTCCGCCTCACTGACTGGTCAGTACCTGAGCGGCAAGCGCACCGTCACGCTGCCGCGGCTGCGTACCCCACGCTCGCCCGATAAGCAGATCTGTATCATCGGGGCCTCCGGTAACAACCTACGTAACGTCACCGCGGAGATTCCGCTGGGACTCCTGACGTGTGTGACTGGTGTCTCCGGGTCCGGCAAGTCGACCCTGATCATCGACACGCTTTTCAGTCACGCGACTGCGAAGGTCAATGGCCGATTGAGCGCGCCTGACGCAGCACCTTGCGAGCGCGTCGAAGGACTCGAGGATATCGAGCACGTCATCGATATCGACCAGACGCCGATCAGCCGCACGCCGCGTTCGAACCCTGCGACGTATACCAACCTCTTCGGCCCGGTCCGCGAGCTGTTCGCTGCCGTCCCCGAGGCCCGTGCACGCGGCTACGATGCCGGGCGCTTTAGCTTTAACGTCAAAGGCGGCCGCTGCGAGGGTTGTCAGGGCGACGGCGTCATCAAGGTAGAGATGCATTTCCTCCCTGACGTCTATGTCGCCTGCGATGTCTGCAAGGGCCAGCGCTACAACCGGGAGACGCTCGAGATCCGGTATCGCGGCAAGAACATTCATGAAGTGCTGGAAATGACGGTCGAGGAGGCGCTGCGCTTCTTCCAGAGCATCCCCGCGGTTGCCGTCAGGCTGCAAACCCTGACCGACGTCGGCCTCTCCTACATTCACCTCGGCCAGAACGCGACCACCCTCTCGGGCGGCGAAGCCCAGCGCGTCAAGCTCTCCCGCGAGTTGGCGCGGCAAACACACGGCTGCACCCTTTACATCCTCGACGAGCCCACCACGGGACTGCACTTTCACGACGTCGCCCAGCTCCTCGACGTCCTGCATCGCCTGCGCGATCAGGGCAATACCATCGTCGTGATCGAGCACAACCTGGACGTCATCAAGAGCGCGGACTGGGTGATCGATCTGGGCCCGGAGGGAGGCGAAGGCGGCGGCGAGATCATCGCCACCGGCACGCCGGAGCAGGTCGCGGCCAACCCACGCTCCCACACGGGCACATACCTGCAGCCACTGCTGGGCAAGAGGTCGGCAAAGGCCGTGCGGGGTCCCGTAGCGAAGGCCTGACGCTGGAGCGCTTTGCGCAGAAGACGCTCTATGCGCTGGAGGAAATCCTGGCGTGACACCCCTCGGGCCAAAAAAGTCGGCCCCGAAGGGCCGACTCGAGGGATAGCCGCGAGAGGAGCCGCGGTATCTGGAAATGGCGGGCCCCGCGGGCGGGCCCGGCTGGGAGGGCTCAGAAGATCACGTACTTCAGGTTGACGTAGAAGGCCCGCATGATGGGATTCGAGAAGATCGAGCTGTAGCCCGCCGCGAAGTTGTAATCGAGCTGGTTCGAGAAGGGCGGCGTCTCGTTGAACAGGTTTTGAATCCCGAACAACACGGTCAGACGCGGGATCGGCCGGTAGGTCGCGTAGGCGTCCCAGGTGGACTGGCTGCTGACCTCCCGCGGCGTAGTCTGGTTGGGGCCCACGGGAAACTCGTCGATGTACTGCGAGAAGAACTGGTTCTCGAGTCCGCCGCCCCACCTGGCATCTGGGCTATTCCAGTTGATCGTCAGGTTGTGCTGCCAGCGGATCGCCGGGAACTGCCCCTGATCGAACCAGCCCACCAGGTTCACGGGGGCGCCACCGGTGTATTCCGTCAGCCGGTACTGCGTGATCGCGGTCCCTTCCAGGTCCTCGGTGAACGTTCCATAGGTGGTGTGCTGCGTGTATCTGACGCTCAGGTCGAATCCGTCGGTCGTGGCGCCGCCCGTATTCTGGAAGTCCTGCAGAATGTACCCGCACGCCGGAGACGTAATCGGATGGCAGTCCCCGGCCTGGTCGACCGATGGGGTGAGCGACCCGGCGCTATTCAGCACGAAGTAGTTCGCGTACGCCGTCGGATTGCCGTACAGCGTCGAAGCCGGTATCGTTTGAATGTAGTTCTTGATGAGGATCCGGTAATAGTCCAGCGTGATGCCCAGATTGCGCATCGGCGAGAGGATGATGCCGAGATCGAAATTCTGCGAGGTCTCCGGACTCAGGCTTCGGTTGCCGCCATACAGCCCGATTCCCTGCGAGGCGCATACCGTCGGTGTCCACTCCGCGTTGTATTTACCCGGTGCGCAGAACGGGTTTCCCTGACCCATGGTGGGGCTGTCCGACGCCGCGGTCTGATTGGGCTCATATAGATCGAAGAGGGTGGGCGCACGGAAGCCCGTGGATGCATCGCCCCTGAAAGCTATGAAACGCGACGGCTGATAGCGGATGGCCACCTTGCCGTTGTTGGTCGTGCCGAAATCGCTGTACCGGTCCTCGCGATCGGAGATGTCGACGTCCAAGTCCTTGGTCATTGGCACGTCGAGCTCGGCATATACCGCCTCTATCCGCCGACTTCCGTCGATCGATACGGGCGAAGTTCCCAGCGCATCCTCCAGCAGGTTGCTCAAGGGGGTCGTGGCGTAAGTGAAATTCTGACCGCTCAACTCAGCACCGAGCGCCACGGTCGCCGGAGTGCCGGAGTTGAACGCATCGCCAAGCTCGTGGCTGGCGTGAGCGCCGACGCTCCACAGCTTATTCTTGCCGGTAGCGAATGCTCCGTTCAGATACGAGCTGTCGATCAGCGCCTGCCCGGCGGCGGTCTGCGGGCCGAAGGGATTGATCAGATTGCTGAGGATGCCGTTGGGCGCGAGCACCGACTCGTCCGGTATTCCCCCGCGGGTATCGTTGACGTTCACGTTTTGGCTGAAATTGGCACTCGTCGAATAGTTCCAGCCGAAATTGGTACCGGAGAACGTGAGCAGAATTCTCTGCTCGGTATCGACGTTGCCCATATATCGACTGTTGGTGGGGTCGGTCCATTCCGCATAGATGGGATCGGTCAGGTCCACCGGCCCGGTACAGCCCTGGCCCGTGGTGGCGTTGGATTCGCATGTCAGTCCGGCCCCCGATTTTGGAAAGTAGTTCGGGTCCGCCTGGGGCGTCATCTCGAACGCGTACTCCATGGGCCCGCTGTAACCTTCGTCATCGGAACGGGTATAGAAATACTGCACCCGCAGGGTATTGTTGTCAGGCAGCGCCTTGGTGAGCTGCGCCATCGCGGACGCCTGTTGGCTTTCCGGGATCAGGTCCGTTGCGGCGGAAGCCCGGTAGGCGCAGCTGCCGAAATACGTGGTCGGGTATGGATTGCCCGCGCAGGCCGGATATCCGGGCTGCCATTGGTTATTGTTGGCATCGATGATGGATCCGGGCCATGTTCCCTCACCATTCGTGCCGGTGATACCTTCCGCCGGATCGAAGCCGTAGGCGGAAAACGACCGCTGCGTAGCCAGCAGCGGCTGCTGCTTGGTGAAATTCGCCGTCAGCATGACGTTATAGCCGTCGCTGACCAGGTCTCCATGCCCCAAGGTGAGATCCGCCGAGCCGGCGCCGGCGCCTACCTCCTGCGGGCGGTTGAGGTCGACGTCTATTTCACCCCCCTGGTAATTCTGCTTGGTGATGAAGTTGATGACGCCCGCTATCGCGTCCGAGCCATACAGCGAGGAGGCGCCGTCCCGCAGCACCTGAATGCTCTGGATCGCCGAGAACGGGATCCCGCTCAGATCGACCCCGGAGTCGTCATTGGCGTTGTTGGCCAGACGCTCGCCATCCAACAGGATCAGCGTACGGCCGCGGCCCAGATCGCGCAGGTTGGCGTAGGTACCGCCGCCGCTGAACGAGCCCACGGTCGAGGACGTATTGACCACATCCGGGACGTTCGCCGCGATCTGGTCCACCGCCTGTTCCACGTTCACGATGCCCTGATTGTTGAGGGCCTGGGTCGTGACGATGGTGACCGGATCCACGGTCTCGGACTCGGCCCTCGCAATCATGGTTCCGGTGACCACGACGGTTTGGAGGACGGGGGCCGGCGCGGCGGTATTGGCCAGCGGCGGCGATGCCGTGGTCTGCGCGAGCACGATGGGGGCTTTTGAATCGCTCCTCTTTGCAGTCCGGGACTTTGCGGTGGCGGTCTTGGCGGCGACTGGCTTGCCCGCCGTGGCAGCCGCCGGCGCCGTAGCACTGCTGGCTTGCTGCGCGAACGTCGCGAGACTACCCGCTCCGCAGGCGGCGATCAGGCCCAGCGAAAGCGCGCGCTTGACAGAATGTCCGATGGAATGGTTGACGCTCATGATGATGAATTACCCCGGATTTGGTTGCGCTTTGATCTGTTGCACGACAGCAACAAGCATCGGTTGCGCAATATATTACCTGTTGGTAAAGTGTCACACGCGTAAATTGCGATGTCAAGAAAGGCGATCACGGGCCCGCGGTGATCGCGCATGACGCGCCATCCTGTTCGGCTCGAGAAGGGAGAGAAGATGACCAGCCTCGTCCTCATTCGCAGAATCCGCGCCCGCCCGACGACGGTCTTCGAGGCGATGACCTCGGCGGAGGGCATCGTGCATTGGTGGGGGCCGGATGACGGACCCGTGCTACACGCCGAAACGGATGTGCGCGTCGGCGGCCGTTTCAGCGTGCGGTTCCGCAAGCTGGACGGCAGTGAGCACGAGAGCAGGGGCGAATACCTGGAGCTGGTCGAATCGAGACGGATCGTGATGAGCTGGCAATGGACGACGGGGGGGCCACCGGAGGAAGCCGGCGTCGTGTCCCGCGTCGAAATCGACCTGAAGCCGATCGAGATCGGGACCGAGCTGACTTTCACCCACGCGCTCCTCACTACGGAGGAGTCGCGGGACTCTCACAAGAATGGCTGGGCCGGTGCGCTCGAAAAGCTCGCGCGCCAGCTCGGAGCGAGCCGAGCCGCGAACGTGGTTTGACGCTTAGAGCGAGCCAGACTCGAACGTCTGCCGCACTTCACCGTTCACGACGCGCTCGAGGTAATTGCCGGCCGTGTAGCTCGCGACGACGCGCCGCCAGAAGCTGACGGCGGTGGCGTTGCGCAGATACTCGGTGATTTCCCAGCGGCCGGCGAAACGGCTGAAGATGAGCCGCACGGCGGTGGCGCCGATGCCGAGGCGGCGCCGGGCGCGGGTGATGAAGAATTCCGCCATCCGGTACTCGATGGGTGCGCGGCTCTGCGCGGGGGCACCCGCGCCGGTCACGAGGCTCTGCCGCCCGGCCGTGGCCGTGCCGCCGCGCACCACCAGCGCGAAGCCCACTGGCTCGGCGGATTGCACGATGACGAGCGGGAAGCTGTTGGGATCGCCGAACCAGTGGAAGAGCTGGTCGGGCGCACGGTGGCCGACTTCACCGAGTGCCGGGAACTTGCCGGTGCCGCCGATCGGCGCCAGATCGTCGAGGTAGTCGCGATAGACACTCTGGATCCACAGGCGGTCGCCCGGCGTATCTCGCGCGTCGCGCACACTAACCGTCATGTCGGCTTCCCGAACCCCGTAAGGAATACGGCCCGGACGGCTCGCGCGCGCGATCCGACCGGGCCGTCTGGAACCAGCGCCGGGAGGCTGCTGACAACCGCCTCCCGGAGCAAAGGCGCCTTATGACGAAGGAGCGCTGGCCGGCGGGCTCGCCGACATCGAGTTGTCCGACGGTGCCGCGGCGGGCGGGCTCGCCGACATCGAGTTGTCCGACGGTGCCGCGGCGGGCGGAGCGGCAGGAGCGCTGCTCTGCGAGGAAGCCGGCGGCGCAGCAGCGGGCTCGGTGCCAGAGGAATCAGTCTTCGCACACGCCGTCAGCAGCAGTGCCGCAGCAGCAAGCGCGCTAAGAGCAACTTTGGTGTTCATCGATCGGTACCCCGATGCTTTGTTGAGAGAGCCAATACGAGGAGAGTTTTCTGAACGACTTTTTTTATCGTTCCGCGAGTCCTTCACGGATCGCGACGCGAGATTTTATAGAAGTCACCATGCGATTGGAAACAGCCTGGGTAGTTTGCCGTCTCCCAGGCACGACAATCGGGGCCCGCCGGCCGCTTCCTGCCGCTGAAGGCGCCACGCCCGGTCCGAAAGCTTACAATCGGGCGCCTCTCCCTGCCGGAGTGTCCCTCAGATGGACCACATTGGCCCGCTTGCTAAGCCCCTGGCCGAGCCCCCTGCGCTCGAGGCACTATTCGCCGCCCACATCGAGGGGGTCGCCCTCCGCACCGCCAAGGCACTCGAGGCGTGTGGCTACGCCGCCCTCCTGGTCCACTCAGGATCCCCTCTCCCTGTATTCCAGGACGACCGGACCTATCCCTTCGAAGCCCACGCCCCCTTCAAGGTCTGGGCTCCCCTGCTCGAGGTCCCGGATTGCTTCCTGTACTTCGAGCCCGGCCGCCGGCCGCTGCTGGCGTTTCATCAGCCCGAGGATTACTGGTACAAGCCACCTGCGCTGCCCCGGGGCTACTGGACCCGCCACTTCGAGATTCACGCCTGCCGCAACCTGGATGAGGCCCGCCGGGTTCTGCCTCCCAACCTGCGCGCGACGGCGTTTCTGGGCGATTCGCTCGCGGAGCTGGCGTCATGGAGCGTCGGCGACATCAATCCGCCCCACCTCATCCGGCACCTCGATTTCTGCCGTGCAGCCAAATCTCCCTATGAGCTCGCGTGCCTGCGCCAGGCGAGCCTGCTGGGCGCCCACGGCCACCTCGCCGCCGCCCGCGCGTTCGAGGCCGGAGCCGCAGAGTTCGAGATCGAGCTGGCCTTCCTCGCCGCCTGTGGCCAGCGCGAGCAGGAGCTGCCCTATAACCCCATCATCGCCCTGAATGAGGGCGGTGCGGTGCTGCACTACCAGGTGCTGGAGAAGGCGCACCCCGCCGAGCACCACTCCCTGCTCATCGATGCCGGAGCGGAGTTCGCCGGCTATGCCAGCGACATCACCCGTACGTATTCCCACCGGGACCCCGATTTCGCCGCCCTGATCGGCAGCATGGACCGGATGCAGCAATCCCTTTGCGCCACCGTCAAACCGGGCGTCGACTGGCGCGAAGTCCACCTCCAAACCCACCGCCTCCTTGCGGACGTGCTCCGCGAAGCTGACATCATCACGTGCGCCGCGGAGGAGGCCGTGGCGACGGCGACCACCAGCGTGTTCTTCCCTCACGGCATCGGCCACCTCCTTGGCCTGGAGGTCCACGATGTCGGCGGCTTCATGCGCTCTCCCGACGGCGGTGATATCTCCCGCCCCGACGGCCACCCCTATCTGCGCCTGACCCGAGTATTGCAGGACGGCTTCGTGGTCACGATGGAGCCCGGCCTCTACTTCATCCCGCAGCTTCTCGACGGGGCGCGTGCCGATGAGCGCTCGCGCCGCATCAACTGGAGCCGAGTCGACTCGCTGCGCAAGTTTGGCGGCATCCGTATCGAGGACGACCTCGCGGTGACGGCCCAGGGTTGTGAGAATCTGACCCGGGATGCCTTCCGCGCCGCGTCAGCCGCGGGCTGACCCGGCCACCCCGCCCGCCTGTTGTTGCGCGTTCGGTCGTCTTCGTACCGCTGCTGTTCGCTCTGCTGCTACGGCGCCTGAGGGCTAGCGCGCTTGGCGAGCAGATCCCGGATCTCGCTGAGCAATTCCTCGGACTTGGTCGGCGGCGGCGGCACCGCCGGTGCGGGCAGCGGCGCGCGCTTCATCCGATTGATCACCTTGATGATGGCGAACATCGCCAGGGCGACGATCAGGAAGGAGAAGATCGCCTGCACGAACATGCCGTACTTGAGCAGTACGGCCGCTCCCTTGGGGTCGGTACCGATCTGCACCGCCATCTTGCTGAAGTCGACCCGCCCGATGACGAGCCCGAGTGGCGGCATGATGACGTTTGCCACCAGCGAGCTGACCACCGTACCGAAAGCTCCGCCAATGACGAAGCCCACGGCCAGATCGATCACATTGCCTTTGACGGCGAATTCCTTGAATTCAGACATGAGACTCATGGCACGGCCCTCCCCTCGTTTATTGGAAAAAGTCGCCTGCGGCCGCCTTTGAGCCTAAAGGATAGCTCGGCGCCTAGCAAAAAAGATGCGGGCCGCTGACGCGGCCCGCTCGATCATCCTCGGCGCCCCCAGCCCTCAGGCAGGGACGGCCTTCTTCTTCCGGGTACGCGGCTTCTTGGCCTCGCTTGCGGCCTTCACCTCGCCTTCGGTGGCGACCTCGGCTTCAGTCTTTGCCTTGGCGCGGCGACGGCTCTTCTTTTTGCTCCCGGCCTCTTCCGCCGGCGCGACCACCGCCGGTCCCTCGACCAGCTGCATCAGCGCCATGGGCGCGGAATCGCCCGGCCGCGGATTCATGCGCAGAATCCGCGTGTAGCCGCCCGGACGCGCCTTGAAGCGCGGTCCAAGGTCCGCGAACAGCTTCTCGACCACCGCCGCATCGCGCAGCCGCGCGAACGCGAGGCGCCGGTTCGCATCCCCGTCCTTTTTGCCCAGGGTGATCAGCGGCTCGACCACCCGCCGCAGCTCCTTCGCCTTCGGCAAAGTGGTGCGGATGGTCTCGTGCCGCAGCAGCGACACGCTCATGTTACGTAGCATGGCGTGCCGGTGCGGGCTGTTACGCGACAGCTGGCGGCCGGAAAGTTGGTGTCTCATGGATCGCCCTTAGATCACGTCCCGGCCGTCGTCGTGCTTGAGGCTGGCCGGCGGCCAACCCTCGAGACGCATGCCGAGCATCAGCCCATGGCTCTGCAGCACTTCCTTGATCTCGGTGAGCGACTTCTTGCCGAGGTTCGGCGTACGCAGCAGCTCCACCTCAGTGCGCTGCACCAGGTCGCCGATGTAGTGGATGTTCTCCGCCTTCAGGCAGTTGGCGCTGCGCACGGTGAGCTCGAGCTCATCGACGGGACGCAGCAGGATCGGATCGAACTGCATCTCGGAGACCTTGGTCTGCGCCTCCTCCTCGCCCTGCAGATCGACGAACACAGACAGCTGGTCCTTGAGGATGGCGCCCGCGCGGCGGATCGCCTCCTCCGCGTCGATGGTGCCGTTGGTCTCGATGTCGATGACCAGCTTGTCGAGGTCGGTGCGCTGCTCCACGCGGGCCGCATCCACGGAATACGTCACGCGGCGTACAGGGGAGAACGAGGCATCGAGCTGCAGACGGCCGATGGGACGCGACTGCTCCTCGAACACCGCGCGCGCGGCAGCCGGACGGTAGCCGCGGCCACGCTCCACACGCAGAGTCATGCTGAGCTCGCCCGCCTTCGTCAGGTTGGCGATGACGAGATCCGGATTGACCACTTCAACGTCATGATCGGTCTGGATGTCGCCCGCGGTCACCGGACCGGGGCCCTTCTTCTGCAGGCGCAGCTCTGCGCTATCGCGCGCGTGCATGCGGAGCGCGACCGACTTGAGATTCAGCAGGATATCGACGACGTCTTCCTGGACGCCCTCGATGCTGGTGTACTCGTGCAGTACGCCTTCGATCTCAGCCTCGGTGATGGCGCTGCCCGGCATGGACGACAGCAGCACCCGACGCAGCGCGTTGCCGAGCGTATGGCCGAAGCCACGCTCGAACGGCTCGATGGTGACACGCGCCTGGCGAGGGGCAACGGGTTGCACCTTCACCACGCGGGGCTTCAAGAATTCTGAAACGGATCCCTGCATTGCAGTCTCACCTTGCCGGCTCAGGATGCCGGCGCAAACCAAAAAACGAGTGTCATCCGAAGCGCTGTGCGTGGGGGACCTGTCCCCCGAAGCGCCCTGCGCGTAGGGGGATTACTTGGAATACAGCTCCACGACCAGGTTCTCGTTGATGTCCGGCAGGACATCGTCACGCCCCGGGGCCGACTTGAAGACGCCGCGGAACTCCTTGTCGTTGACCTCCACCCACTCGGGGAGGCCGACCTGCTGGGCGATGCCGATCGCGCTCTGGATGCGGAGCTGCTTGCGCGCTTTCTCCCGCACCTCGACGGTATCGCCCGCCTTCACTTGATAGGAGGCGATGGTCACGGGCCGGGTATTCACCGTGATCGCCTTGTGGCTGACGAGCTGCCGCGCCTCGGCGCGGGTAGCTGCGAAGCCCATGCGATACACCACGTTGTCCAGACGGCACTCGAGCAGTTTCAGCAGATTCTCACCGGTGGCGCCGCTGCGGCGCGCCGCCTCCTCGTAATAGTTGCCGAACTGACGCTCCAGCACCCCGTACATGCGGCGCAGCTTCTGCTTCTCGCGCAGCTGCGTGCCGTAGTCGGAGAGGCGCTGGCGCCGCTCGCCCTTGATGCCGCCCGGCGGGACGCTGAGCTTGCACTTGCTTTCTAAGGGCTTAACGCCGCTTTTCAAGAAGAGATCGGTACCCTCGCGACGGGCGAGCTTGCAAGTAGGACCTGTATATCGCGCCATGCTTCGACCTCAGACTCTGCGCTTTTTGGGCGGACGGCAGCCGTTGTGGGGGATCGGCGTGACGTCCGCGATGCTGGTGATCTTCAGGCCGCAGTTATTGAGCGCCCGGACCGCGGATTCCCGGCCGGGGCCAGGACCGCCGACACGCACCTCGACGTTCTTGACACCGTGTTCCTGCGCAGCCGTACCGGCCTTCTCCGCAGCCACCTGGGCGGCGAACGGCGTGCTCTTGCGCGAGCCGCGGAAGCCGCAGCCACCTGACGTCGCCCAGGAAAGCGTATTGCCCTGGCGATCGGTGATGGTGACGATGGTGTTGTTGAAGGAAGCGTGGACGTGCGCGATCGCATCGAGCACGTTCTTGCGCGCCTTCTTCGGCTTCTTGGCGCCGCCGGCGGCCGGTGCCGCCGCGCCCTGCTGCTGTTTCTGATCAGCCATACTGTTCTAACTGTCCTCGGATTAAGCCTTGCCCGGAGGTGCGTTGAGCTTCACGGCCTGCTTGCGCGGACCCTTGCGCGTGCGGGCATTGGTGCGGGTGCGCTGGCCGCGCACCGGCAGGCCGCGGCGATGCCGGATGCCGCGGTAGCAGCCGAGGTCCATCAGCCGCTTGATGTTCATGGAGACCTCGCGGCGCAAGTCACCCTCGACTGCGAACTTCGCGATCTGCGAGCGGATGGCGTTGACCTCGCTCTCCGTGAGGTCCTTGACCCGGGTGTTCGGATTGACACCGGCGCCCTCGCAGGCGCTCTGCGCACGCGCGCGGCCGACGCCATAAATGTGCGTCAGCCCGACCCACACGTGCTTGTTCATCGGGATGTTGATGCCGGCTATGCGTGCCATGATGCTTTACCGCAGGGAAAACGTTGCATTTTATACGAAAACTCCGCCATTTACCCCTGTCTTTGCTTGTGGCGCTGATCGGAGCAGATGACATAGACGACGCGCCGACGGCGCACGATCTTGCAGTTCTTGCAGATCTTCTTGACCGAGGGTCTGACTTTCATAGGTGTTTACCCGCTCGAGCCGGTACGGCCGTACCCGAGCAAATTGGCCTTCTTCAGGAGTCCGGGGTAATGGTGGGACATGAGGTGCGCCGAGAGCTGCGCCCGGAAGTCCATCACCACCACGACGACGATCAGGAGCGAGGTGCCGCCGAAGGCGAAGGGGGAGCCCTGCTGGGAGACCAGGAACTCCGGCAGGATGCACACGGCCGCGACGTACAGCGCGCCCCAAAGCGTCAGGCGCGTCAGCACCTTGTCGATGTAGTCGGCCGTCTGCTGGCCGGGGCGGATGCCCGGGATGAAGGCGCCGGACTTCTTCAGGTTATCCGCGGTGTCCCGCGAATTGAAAACCAGCGCCGTATAGAAGAAGCAGAAGAACAGGATGAGCGTGCCGTAGATCACGAGGTGCAGCGGCTGGCCATAGCCGAGCGCGGCGGCGACGTCCTGCGCGACGTTGGCGACCATGCCCTGGCCGGTGCCGGCAAAACTCGCGATGGTCGCCGGGAAGAGCAGGATGCTCGAGGCGAAGATCGGCGGGATGACACCCGACATGTTGATCTTGAACGGCAGGTGGCTGCTCTGTGCCGCGTACATGCGCCGCCCGACCTGGCGCTTGGCATAGTTGACCGTGATCCGCCGCTGGGCGCTTTCCATGAAAACGACGAACAGCGTGACCGCGACCACGAGGATGACGAGGAGCAGCGCGAACGGCCCCTGCATTTCCCCGCTGCTCACCTGACCCGCCATCGCGCCGACCGCCGAGGGCAGCCGGGCCACGATGCCAGCGAGAATGATCATGGAGATGCCGTTGCCGATGCCGCGCTCGGTGATCTGCTCTCCGAGCCACATCAGGAACATGGTGCCGGTGGTCATGGTGACCGTGGCCACGATCAGGAACTGCGGGCCGCTCACCAGCGTCATGCCGCCCTTGACCAGCGCGCCGGCGGCCGCGAACGACTGCACGACCGCGAGGATGAGCGATCCGTAACGGGTGTATTCCGTGATCTTGCGCTGGCCCGCCTGCCCTTCCTTGCGCAGCTCCATCAGGCTCGGCACGACCATCGACATCATCTGGATGATGATCGACGCCGAGATATAGGGCATCACGTTCATCGCGAAGATCGACATGCGCGACAGCGCACCGCCGGAGAACAGGTTCGCGATGCCGAAGATCGTCCCCGAGTTCTGGCTGAAGAAGCGGGACACCTGGGCGGGGTCGATGCCCGGCACCGGGATGAAGGTCCCGATCCGGTAGACGATCATGGCGCCGATCAGGAACAGCACGCGCGAGCGAATCTCCCCGAAGCGGGCAGCTTCGCCCAAGGCAGCGGCTGGATTACCGAGTGTCGCTTTCGCCACGATCTTTAGGGAAGTCCGTCAGGCCTCGTCGATGATCTTGCCGCCGGCAGCTTCGATCGCCGCCCGCGCGCCCTTGGTGACCTTGATGCCCTTGAGCGTCACCGCCTTGACTATCGAGCCCGAGAGCACCACCTTGGCGCGCTCGGCCGCCGCCGGCACCACGCCGGCCTTCTTCAATGCCTCGAGATCGACGGTGTCGCCCTCGACCCGCGCCAGCTCTCCCAGCCTCACCTCAGCGCGGGTCACCGCCATGGCGGAACGGAAGCCGACCTTCGGCATCCGGCGCTGAATGGGCATCTGGCCGCCCTCGAAGCCCACCTTGTGGTAGCCGCCCTTGCGCGCGCGCTGCCCCTTCACGCCGCGGCCACAGGTCTTGCCCTGGCCGGCGGAGGCGCCGCGTCCTACCCGCAGCCGGGGGCGCTTGGCGCCGGGCGCGGGCTTGAGTGTGTTGAGTCGCATGGTCATCTGGCCCTTCTTCAGCTCGTGCGCTCGACCTTGAGGAGATGCACGGCGGTCTGGATCATGCCGCGATTCTCCGGGGTATCGGCCACCGAGACCGTCTGGTGGATGCGGCGCAATCCGAGCCCGCGCGCGCTGGCAGCGATGTTGGCCAGCTGCCCGTGCAGGCTCCTGACGAGCGTGACCTTGATCCCCTTGGGTTGTGCGGCGTTCATGGGTGTCAGCCCGTGATCTCGTCCAAACTCTTGCCGCGCTTCGCCGCGATATCCTCAGGCGAGCGGATCTTCGCGAGCGCGTCCACCGTCGCGCGCACGACATTGATGGGATTGCGCGAGCCGTAGCTCTTGGCGAGCACGTTACGCACACCGGCACACTCGAGCACCGCGCGCATACCGCCGCCAGCGATGACGCCGGTACCGTCGGAGGCCGGCTGCATGTACACACGCGTTGCGCCGTGTGCGCCTTTGACAGCGTAGTGCAGCGAATCGTTTCGCAACGCGACGGTCACCATGCTCTTTCTAGCCTGGGTCATCGCCTTGGAGATCGCCACCGGCACCTCGCGCGCCTTACCGAAGCCGTAGCCCACGCGGCCAGCGCCGTCGCCCACGACGGTGAGCGCGGTGAAGCCGAACTGCCGGCCGCCCTTGACGACCTTGGCCGTGCGATTGACCGCGACCAGCTTCTCGACAAGCTCGTCCTGGCCCTGGCCTTTTTCCGCTCTTGGCATATGTGTCGTCTACCTGGTTAGAACTCAAGGCCCGCTTCGCGCGCGGCCTCGGCGAGCGCCTGCACGCGCCCGTGGAACTGGAATCCGGCGCGGTCGAAGGCGACCTTCTTGACGCCCGCGGCCTGCGCACGCTCCGCAATCGCCCGGCCGACCGCCTTCGCGGCATCGACGTTGCCGGTGCCTTTCAGGCCCTGACGCACCGACTCCTGCAGCGTCGAGGCGGCGGCGATCACCGTGGCGCCGGCAGGGTCCATGACCTGAGCATAGATGTGGCGCGGCGTACGATGCACCGTGAGGCGCGCAATGCCGAGGTCGCGGATGTGCGCGCGTGTCTTGATGGCGCGGCGCATGCGCCGGCCCTTCTTCGACGTGATCACTTCTTCTTCCCCTCTTTCAGGGAGATCTGCTCGTTGGCGTAACGCACGCCCTTGCCCTTGTAAGGCTCGGGCGGCCGGACGTCGCGGATCTCCGCGGCCACCTGCCCCACCTTCTGACGGTCGACACCCTTCACCACGATCTCGGTCTGGCTCGGCGTGTCGATGGTGATCCCTTCCGGGATCGGGAAATTCACCGGGTGGGAGAAGCCTAGGGTGAGATTCAACGACTTGCCCTGCACCTGGGCGCGAAAGCCGACGCCCACGAGCTCGAGCTTCTTCTCGTAGCCCTTGGTGACGCCGAGCACCATGTTGGCCAGGTGCGCGCGTGTGGAGCCGGCGAGCGTACGCGGCTGCCCGGGGTCGCTGTACTTCACCTCGAGGCGCTTCTCCGCCTGCACGACGCTGACGCCTTGTCCCAGGGCGAGCGACAAGGAGCCCTTCGCGCCCTTCAGCGTCACGGAAGTCTCCGCGATCGTGGCGGTCACGCCCTGCGGCAGGTCGACCGGCGCTTTGGCAATTCTCGACATGGTCGCTCTCCGTTACGCCACGATGCAGAGCACTTCGCCGCCCTGCCCGATCGAGCGCGCCTGCTTGTCGGTCATGACGCCCTTCGGCGTGGAGACGATCACCGTCCCCATGCCGCCCAGAACCTTCGGCAGCTCGTCCTTGCCGCGATAGATCCGCAGGCCGGGACGGCTGACGCGCTCCAGGCGGTCGATGACCGGGCGGCCCTCGAAGTACTTCAGGGCGATGGTCAGAGTCGGCTTGCCGCTCTCCTCATCGAGCCGGAAATCGGCGATGTAGCCCTCGTCCTTCAGCACCTTCACGACGGCGGTCTTCAGCTTCGAGGAGCCGAGATGAACCTCGGCCTTGCCCGCGGTCTGGCCGTTGCGGATGCGTGTCAGAAGATCGGCGATCGGATCGGTCATGCTCATGTGGCGTCCCTCACCAGCTCGCCTTCGAGAGACCGGGAATCTCGCCGCGGTTCGCGACTTCGCGGATCTTCACCCGCGACAGGCCGAACTTGCGGTAGACCCCACGCGAGCGGCCCGTGATGGCGCAGCGATTGCGTCCACGCGCAGGACTCGCGTCCCGCGGTTGCGACTGCAGCTTCGCTTGCGCGGCCGCACGCTCCTCGGGGGAGGTATTGGGGCTGCGGATCAGCTCTTTCAGCTGTGCCCGCTTCGCCGCGTATTTCTTCACGATCTTGGCGCGACGCTTTTCGCGCTCGACCATGCTCGTCTTCGCCATAGGCGTACCGGTTTCCTCTTACTTCCGGAAAGGGAAGTTGAAAGCCTCGAGCAGCGCTCGGCCCTGACGGTTATCCTTCGCCGTCGTCGTAATAGTGATGTCCATGCCCCGGATCTGGTCGATCTGGTCGTACTGGATCTCAGGGAAAATGATCTGCTCCTTGACGCCCAGGCTGTAGTTGCCACGGCCGTCGAAGGAGCGCGGCGAGACGCCGCGAAAATCGCGAATGCGGGGCATCGCGATGCTGATGAGGCGGTCGAGGAACTCGTACATACGAGCGCCGCGCAGCGTCACTTTGCAGCCGATCGCCAGACCCGCGCGGATCTTGAACGAGGCGATCGCCTTGCGCGACTTGGTCACGAGCGGCTTCTGGCCGGTGATCTTGGTGAGATCCGCGACCGCCGCGTCCATGACCTTCTTGTCGGCAACGGCCTCCCCGACGCCCATGTTCACCGTGATTTTGGTGATGCGAGGTACCTCCATGGGATTGTTGATCCCGAGGTCCTTTTGCAGGCGGGAGAGCACCTGCTCGCGATAATACTGCTGTAGCCTGACCATACGTTTTGCTATCCGCCCACGCTTACGCGTCGAGCATCTCTCCGTTGGACTTGAAGAAGCGCACCTTCTTGCCGTCGGCCAGGATCTTGAATCCGACACGGTCCGCCTTCTTGGCCCCAGGGTTCCAGATGGCGACCTTGGAGGCGGGCAGCGGCATCTCCTTCTCGACGATGCCGCCGGGCTTACCGGCCTGGGGGTTCGGCTTGGTGTGCTTCTTCACCATGTTGATGCTCTCGACGAGCACGTGCCCGTTGGCAAGCACCTGGATGACGGCGCCCTTGCGGCCCTTGTCGCGACCACTCAACACGACGACGTTGTCACCCTTGCGAATCTTATTCATGGGCTGCGCCCAACCTTCTCTGCGGGTCGAAGCGACCCGCTACGAATGGCGGCGCTTCGCGCCGAAAATGGACCGTCACATTCATCACAACACTTCCGGGGCGAGCGAGATGATCTTCATGAACTGCGAGGTGCGCAGCTCACGCGTCACTGGCCCGAAGATGCGGGTGCCGATCGGCTCCAGCTTGTTGGTGAGCAGCACCGCCGCGTTACCGTCGAAGCGGATCAGCGAGCCGTCCGCACGCCGCACACCGTGCGTGGTCCGTACCACGACCGCATCGTAGACCTCGCCCTTCTTCACCTTGCCGCGCGGGATCGCATCCTTGACGCTGACCTTGATGACATCGCCCACCGTCGCGTAACGGCGGCGTGTGCCACCGAGCACCTTGATACACATCAGGGTGCGCGCGCCGCTGTTGTCGGCGGCATTGAGCATCGTCTGGAGCTGAATCATGTTGGCGTCCTCTTCAGCGTCCGGTGGCCTTCTCGACCACCTCGACCAGGCGCCACGACTTGCGCCGCGACAACGGCCGGCACGGAGCGATGATCACGAGGTCGCCGATGTGAGACTCGCCGTTCTCATCATGAGCGAGGAGCTTCGTCGTGCGCCGCACGTACTTGCCGTAAGTCGGATGCTTGATCAGCCGCTCGATCTCCACGGCGATCGTCTTCTGCATCTTGTCGCTCACCACGCGGCCGGTGAGCGTGCGCGAGCCCTTGGCTTCGGCGGCCGCCGGCGCGGTGTTGGTCTCGTTATCGGTCACTTCTTCTCTCCACCCGTCTTAGGCGCTTGGCGCAGGACGGTCTTCACGCGCGCGATGTTCCGCCGCACCTTGCCGAACTGGTCCGGCTTGGGCGTCTGACCCGTGGCTCGCTGCAGCCTCAGGGCGAACTGCTCCTTGCGGAGCTTGAAGAGCTCATCGTTGAGCTCAGCGGAAGTCTTGCTGCGCAGCTCTTTGGCGTCCATCTATCGAACCTGACGTTTGGCGAAAGTGGTGGACACCGAGAGCTTCGAGCCTGCGAGCCGGAACGCCTCGCGGGCCGTCGTCTCATCGACGCCTTCCATCTCGAAGAGAACCTTGCCGGGCTGGACGCGCGCGACGTAGTACTCGACGTTGCCCTTGCCGCTGCCCATGCGAACCTCGAGCGGCTTCTTGCTGATCGGCACGTCGGGGAACACGCGGATCCAGATCTGGCCGCCGCGCTTCACGTAGCGTGCCATCGCGCGTCGCGCCGCCTCGATCTCGCGCGCGGTCATGCGCGCGCGGCTGGTGGCCTTGAGGCCAAACTCGCCGAAGGACACGGCGCTGCCGCGATGCGCCAAGCCGGCATTGCGGCCTTTGAACTGCTTGCGGTACTTGGTGCGTTTGGGCTGCAGCATGGCGGCTCCTTATGCCTGCGTCGGCACTTCGGCGGCCGGCGCGGCAGCAGGCGGCGGCGCGGCGGCAGGCGGCGGCGCGGCGGCTTCGCCTTCAGCGGCCTGCCTCTCGAGCTCGCCCTTGTCGAACACCTCGCCCTTGAAGATCCACACCTTGACGCCGATGACGCCATAGGTGGTCATCGCCTCCGAGAGACCGTAGTCGATGTCCGCGCGGAAAGTGTGCAGCGGGATGCGGCCCTCGCGGTACCACTCCGTGCGTGCGATCTCGGCGCCGTTCAGGCGGCCGGAGACGCGAACCTTCACGCCGAGCGCTCCGCTTCTCATGGTGCTCATGACGGCGCGCTTCATCGCGCGGCGGAACATCACACGCTTCTCGATCTGCTGCGCGATGCTGTCGGCGACGAGCTGTGCATCGAGCTCGGGCTTGCGGATCTCGGCGATGTTGAGGCGTACATCGGAGACGGTCATGCCGAGCAGCTTCGCAGTCTCCTGCCGCAGCTTCTCGATGTCCTCGCCCTTCTTGCCGATCACGATGCCGGGACGCGCGGTCTGGATCGTGATGTTGACCTTCTTGGCGGCACGCTCGATCTGGATGCGGCTCACCGAAGCCTCGGCGAGCTTCGTCTTCAGGAACTCGCGCACGCGGAAGTCGGTGTGCACGTGTATCGGAAACTGCTGCCGGCTGGCGAACCAACGCGAGCTCCAGTCCCGCGTGATGCCGAGCCGCATGCCCAGCGGATTGACCTTCTGACCCATGCGTTAATCCTTCTTGCCGTCGCTCACAGCGACGGTGATGTGACTATTGCGCTTGACGATGCGCGCGCCGCGACCCTTGGCGCGGGCGGCGAAGCGCTTGAGCACCGGGGCGGCATCCACGTGGATGAGGGACACCTTCAGCTCGTCGATGTCGGCGCCATGATTGTGCTCCGCATTCGCGACGGCGGCCGCGAGCACCTTGCGCACCAGTTCGGCGCCTTTCTTCGGCATGTACTGCAGCGTCGAGAGCGCGTTGCCCGCGGGCTTGCCCCGGACGACATCGGCCACCAGGCGGCACTTCTGCGGTGAGATGCGCGCGTAGCGCAGCTTTGAGACGACTTGCATGTCAGGTCGCAGCCTCGACCTTGCGGTCGCCGGAGTGGGACTTGAAGGTGCGCGTCGGGGCGAACTCGCCCAGCTTGTGGCCGACCATGTTCTCGGTGACGAGCACCGGAATGTGCTGGCGGCCGTTGTGCACGGCGAGCGTCAGGCCCACCATCTCCGGCACCACCATCGAGCGGCGCGACCAGGTCTTGATCGGCTTGCGGTCGTTCCTCGCCGAGGCCACCTGTACCTTCTTGGCGAGGTGCAGGTCGACGAAGGGACCTTTCTTCAGTGAACGTGGCATGTTGGCTCAGCCTCAACGAATCCGGTTCTTGCGGCGCTGCACGATCATGTTGTCCGTGCGCTTGTTGTTGCGGGTCTTCTTACCCTTGGTGTTCCAGCCCCAGGGCGAGACCGGATGCGGATTGCCCTGGCCCGACTTGCCCTCGCCGCCGCCGTGCGGATGGTCGACGGGATTCATCGCCAGTCCGCGCACCGTCGGACGTATGCCGCGCCAGCGCTTGGCACCGGCCTTGCCGTAGCTGCGCAGGTTGTGCTCGTCGTTACCGACCTCGCCGATGGTCGCCCGGCAGTCGACGTGCACCTTGCGCGTCTCGCCCGACTTCAGGCGCAGGTACGCGTAGATACCCTCGCGAGCCGTGAAGGCGATGGAGCTGCCGGCGCTGCGCGCCAGCTGGCCGCCCTTGCCCGGCTTCATCTCGACGTTGTGCACGATGGAGCCGACCGGGATGTGGCGCAACTGCATGGCGTTGCCCGCCTTGATGGGCGAGTCGGCGCCCGAGCGGACCTCTTCACCCGGCTTGATACCCTTGGGCGCAAGGATGTAACGGCGCTCGCCGTCGGCGTATCTCACCAGCGCGATATGACTCGTGCGGTTGGGATCGTACTCGAGACGCTCGACGATGCCGACGATGCCGTCCTTGTCACGCCGGAAGTCGATGGTCCGGTACTTCTGGCGCGAGCCGCCGCCGTGATGGCGCGTGGTGATGCGCCCGGCGTGGTTGCGCGCGCCGGTCTTGCTCTGCGAGCTGGTGAGCGGCAGATAGGGGCCGCCCTTGTAGAGGTGCGAGCGGTCGACCTTGACGACCGAGCGCGTGCCGGGCGATGTGGGCTTGTACTTGATGAGCGCCATGTGAATGTTCCCGATCAGGCTCGCGCGCGGGCTTCGTAGTCGATCGACTGGCCGGCGGCGAGGCTCACATAAGCCTTCTTCCAGTCCTGCGTGCGGCCGGAGTGCTTGCCGAAACGGCGCGACTTGCCGGGCTCGTTCACCACCTGTACGCCGGCAACCTTGACATCGAACATCAGCTCCACGGCCTTCTTGATGTCGATCTTGGTGGCATCGCGGCGGACGCGAAAGGTGTACTGGTTGTGGTTCTGCATCGCGAGAGAGGTCTTCTCCGTCACGTGCGGGGCGAGGAGAACGCCCATGAGCTGTTCGCGGTTCATTGCAGGCGCTCCTCCAGCATCTTTACGGCGCCCACAGTCATCAGCACCTTGGCGTGGCGCGCCAGGGACAGCGGGTTCACGCCGGAAACCTCGATGACTTCGACGTGCGGCAGATTGCGCGCGGCGAGGGAGAGCTTCTCGTCCGTGGCCTCGACGACGATGAGCACGCTCTCGAGCGACCATGCCTTGAGCTGCCCTGCGAGCAGCTTCGTTTTCGGCGCTTCGAGCGCCAGCGCATCGGTCACCACCAGACGCTCCGTGCGCGCGAGCTCCGACAGCATCGAGCGCAACGCGCCGCGATACATCTTGCGGTTCACCTTCTGCTCGAAGCTGCGCGGCTTCGCCGCGAAGGTCTTGCCGCCACCTACCCAGATGGGCGAGCGGTTGGAGCCGGCGCGCGCCTGCCCGGTACCTTTCTGGCTCCACGGCTTCTTGCCGCCGCCGCGGACTTCGGCGCGCGATTTCTGCGCCTTGGTGCCCGCACGGCCGGCGTTGCGATAGGCGGTGATGACCTGGTGGATCAGCGACTCGTTGAACTCGTGGCCGAAGGTCGCTTCGGATACCTGGAGCTCGACCGCTCCGCTGACCATCTTGAGCTTCATGGCGCCTTACTTCTTCGACTGCTTCATCGGGTTGGCCGAAGGTGTCGAGCCGACCTTGGTCGGGGCAACGGTCTTGCGCAACGCCCGGCGCGCCGCCTTGAGCGACGGGCGGACGATGACCTGGCCACCCTCCGCACCCGGCACCGCGCCGCGGATGAGGAGCAGGTTGCGCTCGGCATCCACCTGCACGACCTTGAGGTTCTCCATGGTGCGGCGCACCACGCCCATGTGACCGGACATCCGGCGGCCCTTGAACACACGGCCCGGCGTCTGACGCTGCCCAATGGAGCCGGGCGAGCGGTGCGACACCGACACGCCGTGGGTGGCCGGCAGGCCGCCGAAGTTGTGCCGCTTCATCACGCCGGCGAAGCCCTTGCCGAGGGTGGTACCGGTGACGTCCACCATCTCGCCGGCCTTGAAGAGATCCACCTTGACCTCCGTGCCGGGCTTCAGATCGAGCTTGTCGTTGTCCGCGAGGCGGAATTCGACCAGCGCCCGACCGGGCGCCACATTGGCCTTGGCGTAGTGGCCGGTGAGGGCCTTGGAATAAAGCTGCGGCCGCCGCGTGCCATAGGTGACCTGAACGGCCCGATAGCCGTCCTTGTCCTGCGACTTCACCTGCGTAACGCGATTGGGCAGAACCTCGATCACGGTGACCGGAATGGTCTCGCCCGCGTCGGTGAACACCCGCGTCATGCCCGCTTTGCGGCCGACGACTCCAATTGCCATTAGTAGCTAGCCTCTTGTGCTTTGCACATCGGCCGAGGGACAACTGGAGAAGGCGCGCGGGACCCCTTGAATTCAGGGGTGGCGCCATTTTCTCGAGTGGTCTTGGGACCTGCCGCCCCAACCTCGCCCGATCGAAGGGGCGCGAAGTATAGTCGCGCCCCCGACTCAAATCAAATCGGTTAATTGAGCTTGATTTGGACGTCCACGCCGGCCGGTAGCTCGAGCTTCATCAGCGCGTCCACCGTCTTGTCCGTCGGGTTCAGGATGTCCATCAGCCGCTTGTGGGTGCGCAGCTCGAACTGGTCGCGCGCATCCTTGTCGGCATGCGGGGAGACCAGCACGGTGAAGCGCTCCATCTTGGTCGGCAGGGGCACCGGACCCTTCACCGTGGCGCCGGTGCGCTTGGCGGTCTCGACGATCTCGCGCGCCGAGTTGTCGATCAGCCGGTGATCGAAAGCCTTGAGTCGAATGCGGATGTTCTGATTGGCCATATTAGTTCACTTGGCTGAAAGTCGCCTGCGGCGCTTTCAGCGATACGCTACATATTTCGCCGCGGGACCGGGAACGGCCCGGGCTCGCTTTGCACTGCCAACGGCGCTTCGCGCCGCCAAAAAAACCTCTCACTTCAGGATTTTCGCGACGACGCCGGCACCGACGGTGCGGCCGCCCTCGCGGATTGCAAAGCGCAGCCCCTCTTCCATCGCAATCGGGCTGATCAGCTCCACGTTCATCTTGATGTTGTCACCGGGCATGCACATCTCCACTCCCGCCGGCAACTCGATCGTCCCGGTCACATCGGTCGTGCGGAAATAAAACTGCGGCCGATATCCCTTGAAGAACGGCGTATGCCGCCCTCCCTCCTCCTTGGTCAGCACGTACACCTCGCTCTCAAACTGCGTGTGCGGGGTGATGCTGCCGGGCTTGGCCAGCACCTGACCGCGCTCGACCTCTTCCCTCTTCGTGCCCCGAAGCAGCACGCCCACGTTGTCCCCAGCCTCTCCCTGATCCAAAAGCTTCCTGAACATCTCAACGCCCGTGCAGGTGGTCTTCTGCGTGGCCTTCAGCCCCACGATCTCCACCTCATCGTTCACCTTGATGATCCCGCGCTCAATGCGCCCGGTCACCACCGTGCCGCGCCCGGAGATCGAGAACACATCCTCCACAGGCATCAGAAACGGCTTCTCCACCTCTCGCTTCGGCACCGGGATGTACTTGTCCATCTCCTCCACCAGCTTCACCACCGCCGGCACCCCGATCTCGCTCTTGTCCCCCTCCAGCGCCTTCAGCGCCGAGCCGATGATGATCGGGGTCTGATCCCCGGGGAACTTGTATACCGTCAGCAGCTCCCGCACCTCCATCTCCACCAGCTCCAACAGCTCCTTGTCGTCCACCATGTCGGCCTTGTTCATGAACACCACGATGTACGGCACCCCCACCTGCCGCGCCAGCAGAATGTGCTCGCGCGTCTGCGGCATCGGCCCATCGGCCGCCGATACCACCAGAATCGCCCCGTCCATCTGCGCCGCCCCCGTGATCATGTTCTTCACGTAATCGGCGTGCCCGGGGCAGTCCACGTGCGCGTAGTGCCGCTTGGCGCTCTGGTACTCCACGTGCGCCGTCGAGATCGTGATCCCGCGCGCCTTCTCCTCCGGCGCCTTGTCAATCTGGTCGTACGCCATGAACTGACCGCCGTGGGTCTCGGCCATCACCTTCGTCAGCGCCGCCGTCAGCGTCGTCTTCCCGTGGTCCACGTGCCCGATCGTCCCCACGTTCACATGGGGCTTGTTGCGCTCGAATTTCTCTTTGGACATGACTACTTGCTACCTTACGAATCTCATTGCTTGATGATGCCGTCCGCGATATTCGGCGGCACTTCGGTGTATTTGCCGAATTCCATGGTGAAGGTCGCGCGGCCCTGGCTCATGGAGCGCACGGTCGTCGCGTAGCCGAACATCTCCGACAGCGGCACTTCGGCGGTGATGGCCTTGCCGGAGGGCGTCTCGTCCATGCCGAGAATCTGCCCGCGCCGGCGGTTGAGGTCGCCGATCACATCGCCGGAATATTCCTCCGGTGTCACGACCTCGACCTTCATGATCGGCTCCAGCAGCACGGGCTTCGCGCGCCTGAAGCCTTCCTTGAAGCCTATCGAGCCGGCGATCTTGAACGCCATTTCGCTCGAGTCGACGTCGTGATACGAGCCGTCGAACAAGGTGATCTTGACGTCGACGACGGGGTATCCCGCGATGACGCCGGTCTCGACCGCCTCCTTGATACCCTTGTCGACCGCGGGGATGAATTCCTTCGGGATCGAGCCGCCCACGATGCCGTTGACGAACTCGTAGCCCTTGCCGGTCGGGTTGGGCTCGATCGTCAGCCACACATGGCCGTACTGGCCGCGGCCGCCCGACTGGCGCACGAACTTGCCTTCCGACTCCACCTTGCCGCGGATGGTCTCGCGGTAGGCCACCTGCGGCTTGCCGACGTTCGCCTCCACCTTGAACTCGCGCCTCATGCGATCGACGATGATCTCGAGGTGCAGCTCGCCCATACCGGCGATGATGGTCTGGCCCGACTCCTGATCGGTGCTGACGCGGAAGGAGGGATCCTCCTTCGCCAGGCGTTGCAGGGCGACGCCCATCTTCTCCTGGTCGGCCTTGGTTTTCGGCTCCACCGCGACGGAGATCACCGGCTGCGGGAATACCATCTTCTCGAGCGTGATCACCTTCTCGAGATCGCAGAGCGTATCGCCTGTGATGACATCCTTCAGGCCCACGGCCGCCGCGATGTCGCCGGCACGCACTTCCTTGATCTCGTTGCGCTCGGCGGCATGCATCTGCAGCAGCCGTCCGATGCGCTCTTTTCTCGATTTGGTCGGCACGTACACGGTGTCGCCGGAGTTGAGTACGCCCGAGTAGACGCGGAAGAACGTCAGGTTGCCGACAAACGGGTCGTTGAGGAGCTTGAACGCGAGCGCGGAGAACGGCTCGTCGTCGTTTGCCTTGCGCGTAGCGGGCTCGCCGTCGTCACCGATACCCTTGACGGCCGGCATCTCGATCGGCGAGGGCATGAACTCGATGATGGCATCGAGCAGCGCCTGCACGCCCTTGTTCTTGAACGCCGAGCCGCACAGGCACAGCACGATCTCGTTGCGGATCGAGCGCTCGCGCAATCCGGCGCGGATCTCGGCTTCGCTCAGGCGCTCGCCCTCGAGATACCTGTTCATGAGGCCGTCGTTGGCTTCGGCGGCCGCCTCGATCATCTTCGCGCGTTGCTCCTCGGCATGGGCCTTGAGGTCTTCCGGGATGTCGCGGTACTCGAAGCGCATGCCCTGGGTCTCCATGTCCCAGTAGATCGCCTTCATGCGGATGAGGTCGACCACACCCTCGAAATTCTCCTCCGCACCGATGGGGATCTGGATCGCCACCGGGTTGGCGCGCAGGCGGGATCGGATCATCTCGATGACGCGCAGGAAGTTGGCGCCGGCGCGGTCCATCTTGTTGACGAAGGCGAGCCGCGGCACCTGGTACCTGTTCATCTGGCGCCAAACTGTCTCGGACTGCGGCTGTACGCCGGCCACCGAGTCGAACAGCGCCACCGCGGAATCGAGGACGCGCAGGCTGCGCTCGACTTCGATCGTGAAGTCGACGTGGCCCGGGGTGTCGATGATGTTGATCCGGTGCTCGGAGAAGGTGTTTTCCATTCCCTTCCAGAAGCAGGTCGTGGCGGCGGCGGTGATGGTGATGCCGCGCTCCTGCTCCTGCTCCATGTAGTCCATGACGGCCGCGCCGTCGTGGACCTCGCCGATCTTGTGCGAAACGCCGGTATAGAAAAGGATGCGCTCGGTCGTGGTAGTCTTCCCCGCGTCGATGTGCGCGGAGATGCCGATATTCCGGTAACGCTCAATGGGCGTCGCGCGTGCCACGGTGAACTATCCTCTGGAGGCCCAACCCGCCGGTGGCTACCAGCGGTAGTGCGCGAAGGCCTTGTTGGCCTCCGCCATGCGATGGGTGTCCTCGCGCTTCCTGACCGCGGCGCCGCGATTCTCGGCGGCATCCATCAACTCGTGGGCAAGTCGAAACGCCATCGACTTCTCGCTGCGGTCGCGAGCAGCCTCGATCATCCAGCGCATGGCCAATGTCTGACGGCGCGTAGCCCGAACTTCGACGGGCACCTGATACGTCGCACCGCCCACGCGGCGCGACTTGACCTCGACGACCGGCTTCACGTTGTCGAGAGCTGTCGAGAGCACCTCGATCGCCTCCGACCCCTTCTTGCCGGTCTTCTCCGTGATGCGATCGAGCGCGCCGTAGATGATGCGCTCGGCGGCCGATTTCTTGCCGTCCTTCATGACGACGTTCATGAACTTGGCCAGCATATCGCTGCTGAATTTCGGGTCCGGAAGGATGGTACGGACAGGCGCCTGGGCTCGACGGGACATGCTAAGGCCTCTTACTTCTTGGGGCGCTTCGCGCCGTATTTGGAGCGACCCTGCTTGCGCTCACCCACGCCAGCACAGTCAAGCGTCCCGCGCACCGTGTGGTAGCGGACGCCGGGGAGATCCTTCACGCGGCCTCCGCGGATGAGTACCACGGAGTGCTCCTGGAGGTTGTGCCCCTCACCACCGATGTAACTCGTGACTTCGTAGCCATTCGTCAGCCGAACACGGCAGACCTTACGCAGGGCTGAGTTGGGCTTCTTGGGCGTCGTGGTATACACGCGCGTGCAGACGCCTCGCTTCTGGGGCGAAGCCCCGAGAGCGGGCACCTTTGTCTTTTCTGCCTTCGTCCGACGCGGTTGCCGGATGAGCTGACCCGTGGTCGCCATTCTGTCTCCAAGATCCTGCGTTCGAGCGTACTGGACGCTCAAGAAAGACCGGGCCGCCTGCTGATCGCTCGGCGGCCCGGTGCCGTATCTCGCTATTTTCCGGTGCCGGCATGAATCAAGGCCGGACCGAGAAAGGCCGGCGATTCTAGGTAGGGGGGAGGGGAGTGTCAACCGTGCAGGCTCGCCGGGGCGGTGCGGCTGAGATTGCGCCCCAGCGGATTCCCTGCGACGATGCCCATCGACTCCATATTAAGGCCAACCCGCGGCAGGAAGCCCAGCTTCCTACGTGCCTCGAGCTCTCGCTCCTTACCTGCGCGCTGCCCCTCGTCTGGCCAGGCTCAAGTTCTGGGCTGCGCTGCTGGGCGCGTGTCTCCTCCTGCCCTCTTTGGCTCTGGCCGACAGCGGCTGGATCCGGCTCCAATCGCCTCGCAGCATTGCGGCGGCGGAGATGCCGGTGCTCATCGTCGGCTTCAGCGTCGGGTCGCAAGTCGAGCTCTATTCTCAGGGCGCGGCCGGCGCTCCCGTACCGCTCGGGCGGGCAGTCCTTCTGTCCGGATTCGGCGGCGTTCAGCAGGCTGTCTTCCTCGTCCCGGGAGGGGGGTTGCAGGCGGCTCAGGTCTTCTATGCGCGCCTTCACGTTCAGGGACCGACCACGGCGGCGCCCCGGGTACATTTCGCCGTCGGTACGCTGCCTGAAGTACTGGCGGCCCGAGCGCGGCACGAGCTGATGATCTCGCTGGCGTGCGGTGCCCTGGCCGCTTTGGCGCTCGCGAGCGCGGCGATGTGGCTGGTGCTCGCGGATGAGCTCTTCATCCTCTATGCGGCCATGACCGGCCTGCAGGCTCTCTATCTCGCTTACTTCTCCGGCCAGGGCTTTCTCTGGCCTGGGCTCGCCGCCGCCAGCGCGCTCGCGCCCTACGCCTGGAACGTTCCCGTGGCACTCAACGGTGCCGTGGCGAGCCTTTTCGCCCGTGAGATCGCCGACCTCCGGCATGGCTCACCGCGGAGCTATCGGGCCTTCGGCTGGATGGCGGCGGCGTTCTGCGTCCTCACGGTGGCAAACCTCGGGCGACTGGTGGGCCTGGGCGGCATCGTGGCCGGCGTCGGCAACCTGATGTTCCTGGGTGCAGGCGTCTTCGTCCTCGTGGTCGCCTTCCTCGCCTGGCAGCGCGGCAATCGCGCAGCCGGCTGGTTTCTCCTGGCCTGGGTGTTGCTCGAGACCTTCGCGATCGTGACTTCGGGGCGGCTCCTGATCACCCAGTCAGCAGGCGAGGACGCCCTGTTCTATTACGGCCTGCCGGGATCGATGGTGGCGGCCGCCATACTCACCTCGCTCGGCGTCGCCGATCGCGTGCGTCTGCAACGGCATGCCCTGTCGGAGGCGGAACGCCATGCGAAAACCGACCCGCTCACCGGGGTGCTCAACCGCCGCTCGCTGCTGGAGGAGCTCGAGGCTCTGTGCCGGAACGCTCGCGCGAGCGGCCATCCCGTAGCCGTGCTCTTCCTCGACCTCGACTTCTTCAAGTCCATCAACGATTCCTATGGACACGCAGCCGGCGACGCCTGCCTGGCAGCGGTGATTCGTCCAATCCAAGCGGAGCTGCGGCAGTCGGACATCATCGGCCGCTATGGCGGCGAGGAATTCATCATGGTGCTGAGCGGCGCCGACGCGTCCGCGGCGGAGCCGATTGCCGAGCGCATTCGCCTGCGCGTGTCGGAGGTGGACATCGCGGGCCACGGCCCTCCGATCCGCCTGACTTGCAGCATTGGAGTCGCCAGCAGCGATCAGGTGGGTGTGTGGGGAGAGGCGCTGGTAGCCCAGGCCGATGCCGCGGTTTATGCCGCCAAACGCCTCGGCCGCAATCGCGTGCAGGTCGCCATTCCCCTCGCGGCGTAGCGCTGCGGCACAACATTGTTGTAGGCTCCCACAGGCTGGCGCCGAAACACGCCGTACGTCACGGCACCGGCGCGTGGATCATGCTCTGCTAACCTTCGAATCCTGCGTCGACCGCGGAGAACACTGAAAAATGGGGTCCGGTATCTTGTCGAGATTGACCGTGAGGCTTGGCAAGCGCTCCGGGCTGCCGTCATTGGCGCGGGTGTGCCTGCTGTTTACCGTCTCTGCCGCGTGTGCCGCCTCGCCGATCCATCTGGCCTCCATCTCCCGCTCCCACCACCACCGTCACTTGCGAGCGGCCCCACAGCCGCGTCTGCGCTCGAGCGAGGCTCTGGTGCTGGACGTCACCGATCACAAGGTGCTGTATTCGCGCAAAGCCGACGTGCCGGTGCCCATCGCCTCGATCAGCAAGCTGATGACCTCGCTCGTCGTCGCCGAGGCCCATCAGCCGCTGGATGAAGTATTGCAGGTCGCGCCCGCCGACCGGGCGATCGGCCGCGGTGCCTATTCGCGGCTCGCCGTGGGCACCAGCCTCACGCGCGCGCAGCTCTTTCACCTTGCCCTGATGGCCTCCGAGAACCGCGCCGCCCATGCGCTGGCGCGCAACTATCCGGGCGGCCTGGCGGCCTGCATCAAGGCCATGAATGCCAAGGCCCGGGCGCTCGGCATGACCCATACGCATTTCGTCGAGCCGACCGGCCTCTCGAGCCAGAATACCTCGACGCCCGAAGATCTCGCGAAGCTCGTCATGGCGGCGGGCCAGAGCCCGGTCATCCGCCTCTACTCCACCAGCCGCGGCTACACCATCCGCTCCGGCCGGCACATGGTCGCCTTCCACAACACCGACTCCCTGGTCGACCGGCGTTCGTGGCACATCGTCGTGCAGAAGACCGGCTTCACCGATGCCGCGGGCCATTGCCTGGTGATGCAGGCGGTCATCGACCACCGCACCGTCGTCATGGTTCTGCTCAATTCCTGGGGCAGGTACACGCGCGTCGCCGACGCCCGTCGGGTCCGCCAGTGGACGCAGGCGCAGCTCACGCGCCGCGCCGTCGTGCGTCAGGTGGCGAGCCGCACCTAGGCTCTGCGCAACCGGCCCAAGGAAGCGAGCCCATGCGCACTCACGAGCAGACCGTTCAGAGCCAATTCGATCCGCGTGCCCACGCGTATCTCACCAGTGCCGTGCACGCCGCCGGACCAGACCTGGAGCGCGCGAAAGTGCTTGTCGCGCAGGCGCTGTCGTCCGCCGCGCATGCGCTCGACATCGGCTGCGGCGCCGGACATCTCAGCTTCACGCTGGCGCCGCACGTCGCACGCATGGTGGCGCTCGATCCCTCGCCCAGCATGCTGGCGGCGGTGTCGAGGGGCGCTGCGGCCAAGGGGTTGAGCCAGATCGAGACCCGCCAGGGGAATGCAGAGTCGCTGCCGTTCACGGACGGTACCTTCTCGCTGGTATGCACCCGCTATAGCGCCCATCACTGGACGCGACTGGAGGAGGCTGCGCGGGAAGTTGCGCGTGTGCTGACGCCGGGCGGACACGCGCTCGTCATCGACACCCTGGGTCACGAGGACCCGCTGGTAGACACCTTCATGCAGGCCATCGAGCTGCTTCGCGATCCCTCACACGTGCGCAATCGCTCGGTGGTGGAGTGGCGCTCCCTGCTGCGGTCGGCCGGCCTGGTCGAGCTCGAGTGCGCCGACTGGCCGACGCGCCTCGAATTCCTTTCCTGGGTGGAGCGGATGCATGCGCCGGCCGATCGGGTCGCGGTCATCCGTTCGCTGCAGGAGGGCGCACCGCGGGAAGTCCGAGAGGCCCTCGCAATCGAGCCGAACGGCGCCTTTACCATCCGCACCGGACTATTCTGGCTCCACAAGCCCAGCTGAGCGGCCCCGGGGGCTGCACCCTCCCGCGTGGCGCGGCTCGTATAGGGTATGTATGGAAGCCGATCCCATGAGCCCGCCTGCGGCCGACAGCGCGCTTGCCCGGGCGCAGCGGGGCGAGCTCGCCGGCTTCCGGGAATTGATCCGCAGCCACCAGAACATCGTCTACACGCTGGCGCTGCGGATGCTCAAAGTGCCCGAGGACGCGGAGGAGCTCGCGCAGGACGTATTCGTTTCCGCTCATCGCCACCTGGGCAAGATCAGCTGCGCCGCCCACCTGCTCTTCTGGCTGCGGCGAACCGTGTGCCATCGGGCGATCGATCGGCTCCGGCGCCGGCCGCTCCATCCGGCCCTGCCGCTCGACACGGTGGCGGAAGTGTCGGTGTCGGACACCCAGCGTGATCCCATCCTCGAGCGGCGCCTGCGGGATCTGGTCTCGAGACTCCCACCCATGGCGCGCGCCGTGGTGCTGCTCAAGTACCAGGAGGATCTCGACCCTTCCGAGATCGCAATGACCCTCGACATGCCGCTCAACACGGTGAAGAGTCATTTGAAGCGATCCCTTGCCTCCTTACGTGCGAGCTGCGACGAGCTGCGGCCGCTCTCAGCCGGAAGCCAGTCATGACCGACGAATTCGAGCGAGCATTGCATCGCGCGCTGCGGCGCCACGAGGTCGGCGAAGAGTTCGCCGCTCGAGTCATCGCGGGCCTCGATTCGACCGCGGCGCCGGCGGCGGCTCGGGTCGACTCCCTGCGGCGCCGCGCACTCCGCTCCCGCTGGCTGCCGGCCGCGCTGGCCGCCTGCATCATTGCGGGCGTCGGTCTCGTCCAGATGCGCCAGCATGCGCTCGATACCGCACGCGCCTATCAGGCCCGAGCTCAGCTTCTGCGTGCGCTGAGCATCGCCAGCGACAACGTCAACGTCGTACGCGCTGCCGTCGCTCGCGAGGAAAACCCAGACTCCTGACTTCTCACACCGGCCTCGTTGCCCGAATCTGCTCCTTGGAGACTGCCATGCGACTTCGTTCCGTCATTTCATTGGGTGCGCTCCTGGCGCTCCCGGCTCTCGCGCTGGCGGCGGACCCGGGCCGGCTGCAGCTGCCTGATTTCTCCGCGCTGTCGAAGATTGCCACGCAGTCAGTCGACATCTCGCTCGATCCATCCTTGCTTCGCTTGGCGAGTGGGGTCATCAGCGACAACGCCGGCGGCAACGGGGACGCGGTCGACGGCCTGATCCGGGGCATCAGGGGCATCTACGTGCGCAGCTACACGTTCGACAAGCCGGGGCAATATTCCGAGTCGGATGTCAAAGCGGTGGAGACGCAGCTTCTCGCCCCGGGCTGGCAGGCGTTGGTCTCGACGCACGACGTGAAGGCGGGGAACAACGTGGACATCTACATTCGGCGCACCGGTAATCGCACCGATGGCGTCGCTATCGTCGCGGCGAACCCTCGCCAGCTGACCATCGTCAACATCGTCGGCGCGATTGACCTCGCCAAGCTGGCGCAGCTGCAGGGACAGTTCGGGGTCCCGAAGGTCGGCCTGACGGCGAGCGGCGCCCCCCAGAGCGGCGCGGCGAGCTCGCAGACACACTAGCTCGTGCGCTGCGGTTGGCCGAGCTACACTGGTGGCATCGCACCCGTGGGCGAGGCCCGCCGGAGAGGACCGATGCCTGAGCAGCCAACCGCCCGCGTTGCGCGGCGAGCAAGCCTGATGACTTGGTCGCTGGTTTGCGCGCTGCCGCTTTGCGGCATCCCCGCCGGCGCAATCGCCCAGAGCGTTCCCCCCGCTCTTCGCGCCTGCGCATCGGTAGCGGATTCCCTGCAGCGACTGGTCTGCTATGACAGGGAAATGGCTCGTCTGTTGAAACCGGCTCCGGGACCGGCCGGCGCGCCGCCGCCGCCGCCATCACCACCCGCACCGCCACCGGCCGCGGCAGCACCTTCCCCGCCACCCGCAGCGGCGCCTCCCCCGCCACCCCCGGCGTTGCAGCCGCCAAGCGCAGAGGTCGCAGCGCCGGCGGCGTCACCACCACCAGCGGCAGCCAGCAGCGAGGCCTCCGAGCCTCCCAAGCCGTCAATCTGGAAGAGATTGGTCGGCGGGGGAGCCTCGAGCGTGACCGCCCATGTCGCCAGCTTGGATCGCTCGCCGGACTCCATGGTGCTGCACCTCGACAACGGGCAGGTCTGGCAGCAGATCGAACGCACCTCGGGTGATCTCACACTGCGCGTCGGCGACAGCGTAACCATCGAGAAGCACCTCGGGTCCTATTGGCTGTCTTCCCGCTACGTCTCCGACATGAAGGTGCGGCTGCAATCGCAGTAACGCGTCAGGCGCAGGAAGGCGCCTCGACTAAAAGAGGTGCGCTCCGCTGATGCCACCATAAACGCCGAGCCCGGCGGTGAGAACTGACACCGCGACGACCAGCCATGCGTACGGGCCGCGCAGACGGTGCTCGGCCGGCAGTGCCTTGAACGCCAGCAGCACCAGGAAGCCGAGGACGAGAGGCAGCATCAGCGCGTTCATGACCTGCACGGCGATGTTGAGTGCCACGAGATTCGGCACGAGATCCACGACCACCGCTCCGCCGATGACCGCGACCGCATAGATGCCGTAGAACCACGGCGCCTCCAACGGATGATGCTCGAGCGAATGCCGGTAACCGGTGACTTCACCAAAACCCCACGCAGAGGCCAGTGACGCGACGATCGCCGCCACCATGGCCGCTCCGATAGTGCCAAATCCGAAAACAACACGACCGACGCTGGTCCCTAACGCCGGAACCAGCATCTTGCTGATGTCCCCGATACTGTTGAGGCTTGCCTGCACGGCGCCCAGGTGCGACTTGCCGATCGTCGCGGCAGCGGCGAGCAGCACCGCCGCCATGACTGCCTGCGTGATCACGGAGCCGAAAGCCGTATCCCACTGTGCATGCCGATAGTGACAGGCGAGCAGCTTCTTGTCCGCCACCGCGGACTGCTGATAGAAGATCATCCACGGCATGATCACCGCACCGATGTTGGCGGCGACCAGATAGAGGTAGGCGCTGTCGTGCAGCGGCATATGGGCGAGCCCGCTCGCCAGCTCCGCGCCTTGGGGATGAGCGCGCCAGGCCACCACGAAGAACGCCAGCTCGAACAACCCGAGCGCAATCGCGACCCGCTCGACCCGGCGGTAGCTTCCGGTCAGCACGACCGCGAGCAGCACGAGCGTGATGAGCCCGAGGCTCAGGGCTCGCGGCACGCCGAACAGCTCACCGACACCCGCCACGCCCGAGAACTCGGTCATCAGAGCACCGACGGTGGCCAGCCCGAGTCCGCTCACCGACACCCAGGCCCAGCCGGGCCCGAAAGTATTGCGAATGAGCTCGCCGTGCCCCTTGCCGGTGAAGATGCCGAGCCGGACGGTCAGCTCCTGTACGATGTAAAGCACGGGCATGAGGAGGAGCTGCAGGAGGAGGAGTCGATATCCCCACTGAACTCCGCTTTGCGCCGCCGTGATGATGCTGCCGACGTCGGTGTCGGCGAGCATGACCACGAGTCCCGGCCCCATGACGGCCAGGAACATCTTCCATCCCGGACGCGAGAGCCCGGAGCGCTGCAGAAGATCCGCAGCATGCTCATCCACCGTGGCCATGCCTGACCCTCAGGTAGAGATGTAGCAGATAAGAGTGATTCGCATTTGCGGATGAGAGTAGCAGCCACGGAAACTCAAGGCAAGGATTGGCGTCTTCGGTCGAAAGCCGGCCCGGTCGCCCGTCTAAGGAGGGAGCGCCGGTGTTCCCACCCAACCCTTGGAGGCTGCGATGAAGCTTTACGAATTCGGCCCTACCCGTTCGATCCGGGCCCGCTGGATACTGCAGGAGCTCGATGCGGAGTTCGAGCCCATCACTGTGAATCTCGTGGCGCGCGCGCACCGTGAGCCGGAATATCTGGAGCTCAACCCGGCCGGTAAGGTGCCTGTCCTCGTCGACGGCGACCTCGTCCTCACGGAATCCGTCGCCATCGTTCTTTACCTTGCCGAGAAGTACGCGGATCGAGACTTCCTTCCCGCCGACGCGCGGCTGCGCGCCGAGGCTTACCGCTGGATTCTGTTCGCGGTCACCGAGATCGAGCAGCCGTTGTGGCGGATCGCGCGCCACACCACCGTGTACCCGGAGCAGGATCGATTGCCGGCGGATATCCTGCTCGCACGTCGCGACTTCCTGCCGATGGCAGCTGTGCTGGAGAGCCACATGAAGGGCCGCGCTTACGTCGTCGGCGATCGTGTAACCGCCGCCGACTTCGTGCTCGCGTACACCCTCGATTGGGCGGACGAGGCCAAGCTGCTTGGTGAGTTCCCGACTCTTCGCTCCTACGTCGAGCGCATGTATGCACGGCCGCGCGCCCCACAGCGGATCGGCGAGTACCTTCTCGCGCTGCGCTCACGCGGCGCGAGCGCGACAGCAAACGCAGCCTGAGGAAATCCAACATGTCGAAACTGATCGTGCGCTGCTTCGCCGTCTCGCTGGACGGCTATGGCGCGGGGCCTGACCAGAGCCAGGGCACTCCCATGGGCCGGGGCGGCATGGCCTTGCACGAGTGGATGTTTGCGACGCGCACCGCGCGCAGGATGTTCGGTCAGGAAGGCGGTGAGACCGGTGTCGATGACGACTTCGCTGCCCAGGGATTCGAGAATGTCGGAGCTTGGATTCTCGGCCGAAATATGTTCGGTCCGATTCGTGGCGCGTGGCCCGATGAGAGCTGGCGGGGCTGGTGGGGAGAGAGACCGCCCTACCACACACCGGTCTTCGTGCTCACGCAGCACGCGCGTAAGCCGCTCGAGATGGAGGGGGGCACGACCTTCCACTTCATCACGGACGGCCTCGAATCCGCATTGCGCCAGGCGAGATCCGCCGCCCAGGGCCGCGACATTCGGCTGGGCGGCGGGGTTCAGACGATCCGCCAGTATCTGGCAGCAGGGCTGATCGATGACCTGCACCTGGTCATCTCGCCCGTGCTGCTGGGCTGCGGCGAGTCGCTCCTGGCCGGGATCGACCTACCGCGTCTCGGCTATCGTTGCAGTCGCCAAGTCCCTGGCGTCAGAGCGACTCACGTCATGCTGGCCAAGCATTAATGGATCTGCGGCGGTGCGGCAACCTTGATCGGCTCGCCCGCCGCGAGCGTCGGTGCGCCCGCCGCATAGGCGGCCTGATCGTACGCCGCGACATCGCCCGAGAGCAGAGCGTTGTAGGCGGCCAGCTTGGCATCGAGCTCGCCTGTCAACTCTGACTCGATCGCCAGCAGCGGTCCGGTCGGCGCCTGCACTCCCAGGCTGGCGAGCGAGGAGGAATTCGCCTCGAGCGCATCGTGCAGATCCGTCAACTGATGCAGACTGTCCTCCCCCACTTTGTGCTGAACCTTGGGGTCATAGACGGAGTCTTTGAGCTTGCCGAGCTCCTTGTCCAGTGCCTTGCCGCGGGCGAGTAACGGCGCCTGCGCTTGCGCGCGCGCGCGGTCCGCGGGATCGATGCCGTTGGCTTCCGTCTCGACAGCCTTGCGGAAGGCATCGAGCTGCGACTGCATCGCACTGATGCGGTTCAGCATTCTATTCAGCGCATCCTGTTGCGCCCGGGCCTCGAGGGCAAGCTCCAGCGAACGTCGCTGGCCAGCGAGTGCCGGCGGCTGATTGGGGTCCGCGAGCACGCGCGCGGTCGCCGTTTCCGTATGGCCATCGACGGTGACGCTGACCGAGTACGTTCCCGGGAGCACCTCGGGGCCGGCGAGCTCCTCGAACGCGGGCGGCTTCCCCTCGAGCGGTGAGGTCTCGAAATCGGTCGCCGTGGGCTTGTCATAGTGCATATCCCAGACGTACCGATTGACTCCGTACATCGAGTCTCCGTAGCGCGTCGCGACGAGCTCGCCACTCGAGTCCCGGATCTCGATCTTCACCGGTGTCTGGTCGAGCGCCTTCTGCTGCCCGCTGGCCTCCAGCTTCTTCGGCAGGCTGTAATCGATCACGACGCCGTCCGGCGCGTTTGGAGTGACGAACGCCGGCTCGGCGCCCTCGCCGCGGCTCCAGCGCTGGTACTCGATGCCGGTGCCCGGCGTGAACAGCCTGACCTGCCGCGGCAACGCGGCGGGATCGAGCTGCGCCACCGCGGCGAAATGGTCGAGTACCCATAGGCCGCGGCCGTGGGTCGCGAGCACGAAGTCGCCGCGCACGAACTTCAGATCGAAGACCGGCATGGTAGGCAGGTTGCTCTTCAGTTGCAGCCAGTGGTCGCCGCCGTCGCGCGAAATCCATACGCCGCGCATGGTGCCGGCTGCCAGCACCTGACCGTCGTCAGGGTCGGCGCGTACGACCAGCACCGAAGCGTCATTGGGCAGGCCGGCCGCCATCGCCCGCCAATGATGCCCGTAGTCGGTCGTGGCATAGGCATAGGGCCTGTTGTCACCCAGCTCGTGGGCGTCGTATGCGACATAGGCCGCCCCCGCATTGGTCGGGGAGATGTCGATCTGGTACACACGCGCCCAGGCCGGCGCCCGCGGCGGCGTCACTTTACTCCAGGTGTTGCCGCCATCGCGCGTGACGGACACGAGGCCATCGTCGCTGCCGACCCAGACCACTTGCGGATCGCTCGCTGCCACCTGGATCGCGAGCAACGTGTCATAGGTCTCGGCGCCCGAGATATCGTAGTGGATCGGGCCACCCGGCAGCTGCTGCTTGGATTTGTCGTTGCGCGTGAGGTCGGGACTGATCGTCTTCCAGTCGAGCCCGCCGTTGGTGGACTTCAACAATACGTTGCCACCGATGTAGACCGTGTTGGCATCCTGCGGGTCGACGGCGATCGGCGGAGTCCAGTTGAAGCGGATTTTCTGCGCGAAGGTGGGCAGGTCGTCGACGTACCCCGGGCCGTGCAGGTACGGCATGATGAAGAGCGACTGCTTGGTTTTGCGATCGAACTGCGTGATCGAGCCATCTTCGGAGTCCGCATAGATGATGTTCGAATCAGACGGCGCGGGCACAGCGTATTCGCCATCGCCACCCGCCACGGTAAACCAGTCCTGGCCGGAAACAGTACTATCCGCGAGCGTGGAGGAGGGTCCACACCAGGCGCTGTTGTCCTGAAGGCCAGTGCACAGATCGTAGGGAGTGCGGCTGTCGGCCGCGACGCTGTAAGCCTGCTCGATCGGGAGTCCGTCGAGAAAGCGCCAGCTCTTGCCGGCGTCCTGCGAGAGATACGCGCCGCCGTCGTTGCCCTGGATCATGCGCTTCGGGTTCGTGGGATCGATCCACATGGCGTGATGATCGACGTGCACCGACTCGTCGATCACATGTGCCGTCTTGCCGCCATCGTCGGATTCAGCGAGCTGGAAGCCGAGGAAGTAGACGCGGTCGGCATCGTCGGGAGCGACCTCGAGTGTCGTGAAATAGTACCCGCGGACGTTGTAGGCGTGATTGTCCGAGACCTGCTGCCAGTGGTTTCCCAGGTCGTCAGTCGCGAACAACGTTCCCTTACCGATCGCAGCCTCGAGCAGCGCATAGACGCGGTCCGGCTCGCTGGGCGCGATCGCCAGCCCGATGCGGCCGATGGTGCTCGTCGGCAAACCCTCGCGCAGCCGCTTCCACGTCTCGCCCCCGTCGGTCGAGCGCCACACTCCCGACCCGGGGCCGCCGTCATGGAGCGTCCACGGCTGCCGGTTGGCCTGCCAGGTCGCGGCGAAGAGCACCTGCCCATTGTCAGGTTGCATCGCGACATCGATCGCGCCGGTGTTATCGTCGACATACAACGATTTGCGCCAGCTCTTGCCGCCATCGGTCGTCACGTACACGCCGCGGTCCGGGCTCGGGGCCCATTCCGGTCCGAACGCCGCGACCACCACGTGATTCGGATCGTGCGGATCGATGACAATGCGGCCGATCTGGCCGACGGTCTTCAAGCCCATCGCGCGCCAGGTCTTACCGCCATCCGTGGACAGGTACACACCGGCGCCGGGAATCACATCGTTGCGGATGTTTGCCTCACCCGTACCCACCCACACCAGGCTCGGATTCGAGGCCGCGACCGCGATCGCACCGATCGAGCTCGTCGAGGCGTGGTTGAAGATAGGACTCCAGTTCAAGCCGCCGTCGGTCGTCTCGAACACCCCGCCAGCCGCCGCGCCGACATAGTAGATCTGCGGGTTGCCAGGGACGCCGGCCACCGCCGTCACGCGCCCGCCGGCAATGGCCGGTCCGAGATTGCGGAACCGGAGCTGCGCGAAGACGTCCTTGGGCGGCTCCGCCGCCGCCTTGCCAGCGGTAGCGCGCGCCCAGGCGGCCGGCCCGACACAACTCACGACGAGCAGCACGACGGCTGCTGCCCTCAGCACGGAAATTCGCCTCATGAATCGGCTCCCCAGATCTTGTCCGAGCGCGGCAACCTACGACGCGCGATAGTAGAGCGGACGGTACTTAGGCGAAGCGCGAGACGCAACCCGTCCCAGACCTTTTCACCCGCGAATCCACGACTCATCGCACACCGCTGACGGGTGGTCGCAAGGGGCGCGGGGCGCCGTGCTCGCCAAGGTGGCGCTTTCACGCCCTGCCGATTTGCGCTCTGCCATGTGGCGCGTAAGCTCGGGGAAGTCGCCTGGCCACAGAAGCGGATTATGTCATTCATCCGTGGACTCGTTGATCGGCTGCTGCTCATCTGCGCCATCGTCGCCGGAGGACTCGTGCCAGGCTTCATTTCGCAATACCGGCAGCGTCTGGGCGGGATGCTCGATCAGGCGAGGCTGGACCTGGCCCCCTGGCAGCGGATCGCGGATCAGTACTTCCATGGCGATCTGACGCTGCTCGTCCAGTACCACCTCGCGAGCAAGGATCCGACCTTCCATTCCGAGGGCGCCGCCATCAGCTCGCTCGTAACGTCGGCGCAACACCTGCAAAGCGAGGTCGCGGCGCTGCATGGGAACTTGTTCCAGCAAGCTATCTATCTTGCCGTGCACGTCGATCCGCCAATCGCACACGCGACTTGGGGCGATTGGGTGCCTACCTTCGGCCTATCCACCGACGGCATCGCATTCGCGCTGCTCTTCGCCCTTTGCCTGTGGCTCTTGTTTCAAATTCTATGGTCCCTCGGCGCGGTCGGTGGCAGAGGCCTTGCCCGGCGTATGGCACGGCGCTACCCTGGCTCCGCTGCGTCCGGGCCCAAGCCCGTGACGCGCGGAATCAGGAAAATGTAAGGAATTGGCAATGTCCGCTCGGCATGTGTTTGGACTGACCGTCCTGTTGGTAACCGTCGCCGGCTGTACGGAGAATGTGACCTCGATCTCGCCGACGACAGTCGTGGCGGGCGGCCCGGCGTTCAAGCTGACGGTCGTGGGGACTGGGCTCAGCTCCGGAGACACGGTGCAGTGGAACGGCTCCAACCGAACGACCACCTACGTTTCGACGACCGAGCTCACCGCCCAGATCAATGAGGCCGACATCGCCGCGACCGGCACCGCATCCGTCACCGTGACTAATCCGGATTCCGCCGTGTTCGGCAGCTCGATCACGTCGAGCACTTCGACCACAACAGGCACTTCGAGCGGCTCATCGAATACGGAGACGATCACCATCGTGGCGCCGTCGGAGGATGCCACCAACTATCAGATCGATCCGGCGCACGACGGCGCGGTCACCTTCAGCTCCGGCTCCGTGAGCTTTCCGACCTCAGCCACCTGGCATGTGAATCTGGGTGCCGGCACGCCCTCCAACATCCTGATCTCCGACGGTGATGTATATCTGACCACCGGGACTTCGGGCGGCTCCCAGCTGATGGCCTTCAGCCAGAGCACCGGCGCCACGGCCTGGGGCCCGGTGGCGATTTCGGGCACCGCCGGCGGCTCCGCTGGTGTGGCCTACGACAACTACCAGGTGTTCGTCACGCAGCAGGATGCCAATGGCGCCGGCAGCACCCTGTACGCCTACAACTCCGGTACCGGCGCGTTGCTCTGGAGCACTGAGCTTGGCGCGGCCTCACCCGGCGCGCCTACCGCAACGGACGGGTTCGTATACGTCATCGTGGGTGGAAGCGCGACGCTATATGCGCTGAATGAGTCCACGGGTGCCCTTGCTTGGCAGCAAGCACTGACCAGTGCCGGCGGGACCCCGGCAGTGACGGCGGACGGCGTCTACGTCGCGGCCACGACCTCCGGCTGCTATACGATCGACTTCAACCCGGCAACGGGGGAGGTCGTCTGGAACACCTCCAACGGCACCCTCTACTGTCCACAGGGGGCAACTCCCTCGGTGGCCAATGAGTTGGTTTATTCCCCGAATACCTCCGCGCTCTCCATCTTCGACTCCGAGACGGGCGACAACAGCACCGGCACGCTCGCCTACTCGCTGCCGGCGGCTTTCACCGCCAGCACGGGCTATTTTCTGCAGAGCCCGCATCTGCAGGCCGTCACTCTGACCAACGACGCGACCAGCGATACGGTGCAGTGGACCTTCAATGGCGACAACGAGCTCAATACACCGCCCGTCCTGGTCGACAGTCAGTATGTGATCGTCGGGTCCTCGGCGGGGAATCTCTACGCCGTCGACACGACGTCGGGCAGCTCGACGTGGACGCAATCGCTCGGCAACAACATCGTGCAGATCGCTGCGGGTGACGGATTGCTGATGGCGGTCACCGAGACCGGCAATGACACCAGCGGCACGCTGACCGCGTACACGATCTCCTCGAGTCAGTAGACCCCGATAAAAAGGCCGGTGAGAGCTCCCGCTATCACCGGCCTGTGCGTCACTGACGCGGGAGGGCTGTCTCAGCCCGCCGCGCTCTCCGGCTCGCCCTCGCCGACTCCGCTCGAGGACTCCTCGGTGTCCGGCATGCCGCCGCCGACGTCCATGAAGCTACGCCGCTCGACACCGTCGGGCTTCTTGCGGCGCGAAGCATGCGCCGCGAAGCCCGTGCCAGCCGGGATGAGCCGGCCGACGATGACGTTCTCCTTGAGGCCACGCAGATCGTCCTTGAGGCCGCGCACCGCCGCCTCCGTGAGGACGCGGGTGGTCTCCTGGAAGGAGGCCGCGGAGATGAACGACTCCGTCGCGAGAGACGCCTTGGTGATGCCGAGCAGCACCGGCTGCAGGGCGGCAAGCTGCTTGCCGTCCTGCAGTGCGCGATCGTTGATATCGAGCGCACGCGCCCGGTCGAGCTGCTCACCGCGCAGGAGAGTGGTCTCGCCCGCGGCATGCACCTCGGTCTTGCGCAGCATCTGGCGGATGATCACCTCGATGTGCTTGTCGTTGATCTTCACGCCCTGCAGGCGGTAGACGTCCTGGATCTCACGCACCAGGTAGTTGGCCAGCGCCTCGACTCCCTGCAGGCGCAGGATGTCGTGCGGGTTCGGCTCGCCGTCGGCGATGACCTCGCCGCTCTCGACCGTCTCGCCCTCGAAGACGTTGAGCTGGCGCCACTTCGGGATCAGCTCCTCGTACTTCTCGCCGTCATCGCTGGTGATGATCAGGCGCCGCTTGCCTTTGGTCTCCTTGCCGAAGCTGACGGTGCCCGACTTCTCCGCGAGGATGGCCGGATCCTTGGGCTTGCGGGCCTCGAACAGGTCCGCCACGCGCGGCAGACCGCCGGTGATGTCGCGGGTCTTCGATGACTCCTGCGGGATGCGGGCGATGACATCGCCCACCGACACCCGCGCCCCGTCCTCCAGCGCGACGAGCGCACCCGAGGGGAGCGAGTACACCGCCGGGATCTCGGTGTTGGCGAAGGTCATTTCCTTGCCCTTGTTGTTGACCAGCTTGATGGTTGCGCGCACGTCCTTGCCACCGCGCTGCTTGGTGTCGAGCACCACGGTGCTGGAAAGCCCCGTGACCTCGTCCACCTGGGTCGTGACGGTGAGGCCGTCGATGAACTCCTGGAACTTCACGAGGCCGGCCACCTCCGTGATCACCGGATGGGTGTGCGGGTCCCAGGTCGCCACGACCTGACCGGACGTCACCTGGTCACCTTCCTTGACGCTGATCATCGCGCCGTACGGAATCTTGTAGCGTTCGCGCTCGCGGCCGAAGTCATCCACCACGCCGATCTCACCGGAGCGCGACACGGCCACCAGGTGGCCCTTCTCGTGCTGCACGGTCTTGATGTGATGGAAGCGGATGAGGCCCCTGTTGCGCACCTCCACACTGCTTGCAGCCGCGGCCCGCGAGGCCGCGCCGCCGATGTGGAAGGTCCGCATCGTGAGCTGCGTGCCGGGCTCGCCGATCGACTGCGCGGCGATGACACCCACCGCCTCGCCGATGCTGATGATGCGTCCGCGAGCAAGGTCGCGCCCGTAGCACTGCGCACAGACGCCGTAGCGGGTCTTGCAAGTGATGGGGGAGCGGACCTTGATCTGGTCCACGCCGTCGTGCTCCAGCCGCCGCACCAGCTTCTCATCGAGCAGGGTGCCCTTGGGGATCAGCACTTCCTCCTCGCTCCCCGGCTTCAGGATGTCGTCGGCCAGGACGCGGCCGAGCACGCGCTCGCCCAGTGCTTCCACGACATCACCGCCCTCGACGAGCGGCGCCATGTTGAGTCCATTGGGCGTACCGCAGTCCGGCTCCGTCACGACGAGGTCCTGCGCAACGTCCACCAGTCGGCGGGTCAGATAGCCGGAGTTGGCCGTCTTCAGCGCCGTGTCGGCGAGACCCTTGCGCGCACCGTGCGTGGAGATGAAGTACTGCAGAACGTTCAACCCCTCGCGGAAGTTCGCCGTGATGGGCGTCTCGATGATGGAGCCGTCAGGCTTCGCCATCAGGCCGCGCATGCCGGCGAGCTGGCGGATCTGCGCAGCAGAGCCGCGCGCGCCGGAGTCAGCCATCATGAAGATGGAGTTGAAGGACTTCTGGCGCACCTGCTGGCCCTTCGAGTCCTGCGCTTCCTCCGTGCCCAGCTTCTCCATCATCGCCTTCGCCACCTGGTCGTTGGCGCGCGACCAGATGTCGACCACCTTGTTGTAACGCTCACCGTTGGTGACGAGACCGGACGCGTACTGATCCTGGATCTCCTTCACCTCGTGGTCGGCGGCGGCGACGATCCGTGTCTTCTGCTCCGGGATGACGATGTCGTCGATGCCGAAGGACACGCCCGCACGGGTGGCGTAGTGGAAACCCGTGTACATCAACTGGTCGGCGAAGATGACCGTTTCCTTGAGACCCAACGCGCGATAGCACGCATTGATGGTCCCGGAAATCGACTTCTTGGTCATGTCCTGGTTGATGATGTCGAATGACAATCCCCGCGGCAGGATCTCGGAAAGGAGCGCCCGGCCGACGGTCGTCTCGACGATCCGGCGCTTCTCCTCGAACGCGCCACCGGGGACGCGCAGCGTCTCGCGCAGGCGCACACGCACCTTGGCCTGCAGATCGACCGACCGGCTCTCGTAAGCGCGGTGCACCTCGTGCACGTCCGAGAAGGCCATGCCTTCGCCACGCGCGCCGACGCGCTCGCGCGTCATGTAATAGAGGCCGAGCACCACGTCCTGGGACGGAACGATGATCGGGTCGCCGTTAGCCGGCGAAAGGATGTTGTTGGACGACATCATGAGCGCACGCGCCTCGAGCTGAGCCTCGAGGGATAGGGGCACGTGCACGGCCATCTGGTCGCCGTCGAAGTCCGCGTTGAAGGCGGTGCAGACCAGCGGATGGAGCTGGATCGCCTTGCCCTCGACGAGCTGCGGCTCGAAAGCCTGGATTCCCAAGCGATGCAGAGTCGGCGCGCGGTTGAGCAGGACGGGATGCTCGCGGATGACCTCCTCGAGGATATCCCACACTTCCGGTCCTTCGCGCTCCACCAGGCGCTTGGCCGCCTTGATGGTCGATGCCTCGCCACGCAGCTGCAGCTTCTGGAAGATGAAGGGCTTGAAGAGCTCGAGCGCCATCTTCTTCGGCAGGCCGCACTGATGCAGACGCAGCTGCGGGCCGACCACGATGACCGAGCGGCCGGAATAGTCGACGCGCTTGCCGAGCAGGTTCTGGCGGAAGCGGCCCTGCTTGCCCTTGATCATGTCGGCAAGCGACTTCAGCGGCCGCTTGTTGGTACCGGTGATCGCACGGCCGCGGCGGCCGTTGTCGAGCAGCGCATCCACCGCCTCCTGCAGCATGCGCTTCTCGTTGCGCACGATGATGTCGGGCGCGTTGAGCTCGAGCAGCCGGCGCAGGCGATTATTGCGGTTGATGACGCGACGGTAGAGATCGTTGAGGTCCGAGGTCGCGAAGCGTCCGCCGTCGAGAGGCACTAGCGGGCGCAGGTCGGGCGGCAGCACCGGCAGGACGGTCATGACCATCCACTCGGGCTTGTTCCCGGACTCGATGAAGGACTCGATCAGCTTCAGGCGCTTGGAGAGGCGCTTGAGCTTGGTCTCAGAGGAGGTGGCGGCCATCTCCTCGCGCACCTTGCCGATCTCGGCCTGCAGGTCGATGGTGCGCAGCAGCTCGAACACGGCCTCGGCGCCCATGCGGGCGTCGAACTCATCGCCGTGCTCCTCGATCGCCTCGAGATACATCTCGTCGGTGAGGAGCTGACCGCGCTGCAGCGGCGTCATGCCCGGGTCGATGACCACGAACGCCTCGAAATAGAGCACCCGCTCGATCTCGCGCAGCGTCATGTCGAGCATGAGGCCGATGCGTGACGGCAGCGACTTCAGGAACCAGATGTGAGCCGTCGGGCTGGCGAGCTCGATGTGGCCCATGCGCTCGCGGCGCACCTTGGACTGGGTGACCTCGACGCCGCACTTCTCGCAGACCACGCCGCGATGCTTCAGCCGCTTGTACTTGCCGCAAAGGCACTCGTAGTCCTTCACGGGGCCGAAGATCTTGGCGCAGAAAAGTCCGTCTCGCTCCGGCTTGAAGGTGCGGTAGTTGATGGTCTCGGGCTTTTTCACCTCGCCATACGACCAGGCGCGGATCATCTCCGGGGAAGCGAGTCCGATCTTGATCGAATCGAACTGCTCCACCGGCGCGTGCTGCTTGAAAAGCTTCAATAAATCTTTCATTCGTTCCCCTTGGCGTTACGGCCAATCAGGACAAAAACCATCAATCCTGCTCGAGCTCCATGTTGATGCCGAGCGAGCGGATCTCCTTGACGAGCACGTTGAAGGATTCCGGCATGCCGGCATCCATCTGGTGATTGCCGTCCACGATGTTCTTGTACATCTTGGTGCGGCCGTTCACGTCGTCGGACTTGACCGTCAGCATCTCCTGCAGTGTGTAGGAAGCGCCGTACGCTTCGAGCGCCCAGACCTCCATCTCGCCGAAGCGCTGGCCGCCGAACTGGGCCTTGCCGCCCAGCGGCTGCTGAGTGACGAGGCTGTACGGCCCGGTGGAGCGCGCGTGCATCTTGTCGTCGACCAGATGGTTGAGCTTCAGCATGTACATGTACCCGACGGTCACCGATCGCTCGAAGCGCTCCCCGGTGCGACCGTCGTATAGATATGTCTGACCGCTCGTCGGCAGGTCGGCAAGCTGCAGCATCCGTTTGATCTCCTTCTCGCTGGCTCCGTCGAACACCGGCGTCGCCATCGGCACGCCGTTCGAGAGATTCCGCGCCAACTGCTTCAGCTCCGTGCCGTCCAGGCTGTCGATATCCTCCCGCTGACCGCCGCTCTCGTTGTAGATCTGCTTGATGAACGAGCGCAGCTCGGTTTCCGCCGCCTGAGCCTCGAGCATCCGCCCGATCTTCAGGCCGACGCCCTTGGCCGCCCAGCCGAGGTGCGTCTCCAGCACCTGGCCGACGTTCATGCGCGAGGGCACACCCAGCGGGTTCAACACGATATCGACCGGCGTACCGTCTTCGAGGTACGGCATGTCCTCCACCGGAACGATGGTGGAAATGACGCCCTTGTTGCCGTGACGGCCGGCCATCTTGTCGCCCGGCTGCACGCGGCGCTTCACGGCGAGATACACCTTCACCATCTTGAGCACGCCCGGGGCGAGATCGTCGCCGGCCGTGATCTTGGCCTTCTTGTCCTCCAGGCGCTTCTCGAACGCCTTGCGCTGCAGCGTGACACGCTCGGAAGCCTGCTCGAGCTGTGAGTTCGCATCCTCGTCCTCGAGGCGGATCTCGAACCACTCCTCGCGCGGCAGATCGTCCAGATAATCAGCCGCGATCGTGGTGCCAGCCTTGAGCTTGCGGGGGCCGCCCGCCGCACTCTGCCCGACCAGCATGCCGCGTACGCGCTGGAAGAGGTCATCCTCCAGGATGCGCTGCTGATCGGCGAAGTCCTTGCGGACGCGCTCGATCTCCGCCTTCTCGATCGATAGCGCGCGGGAGTCCTTCTCCACGCCATCACGCGTGAAGACGCGCACGTCGATCACGGTGCCGTCCATGCCGGGCGGCACGCGCAGGCTCGTGTCCTTAACGTCGGAAGCCTTCTCGCCGAAGATGGCGCGCAGCAGCTTCTCCTCCGGCGTCAGCTGGGTCTCGCCCTTCGGGGTGACCTTGCCGACCAGGATGTCGCCTGCCTTGACCTCAGCGCCGATGAAGGCGATGCCCGCCTCATCCAGCTTCGCGAGGGCCGCGTCACCGACGTTGGGAATGTCGGCGGTGATCTCCTCCGGCCCGAGCTTGGTGTCGCGGGCGACGCAGGTCAGCTCCTCGATGTGGATGGTGGTGAAGCGATCCTCCTGCACCACGCGCTCGGAGATGAGGATCGAGTCCTCGAAGTTGTAGCCGTTCCAGGGCATGAACGCGACCAGCAGGTTCTGGCCAAGCGCCAGCTCACCCAGATGCGTGGAGGGACCATCGGCAAGCACGTCGCCGCGCGCGATGGTGTCCCCCGCGTTGACCAGCGGTCGCTGGTTGATGCAGGTGTTCTGGTTGGAGCGGGTGTATTTGGTGAGCGTGTAGATGTCCACGCCCGGCTCCCCGGCGACGGTCTCCTCATCGTTGACGCGTACCACGATGCGCGACGCATCGACGGAGTCGACATTGCCACCACGCTTCGCAACCACAGTCACGCCGGAGTCGATGGCGACGGGGCGCTCCATGCCGGTGCCGACGAGCGGCGTCTCCGAGCGAAGAGTGGGTACTGCCTGACGCTGCATGTTCGAGCCCATGAGGGCACGGTTGGCGTCGTCGTGCTCCAGGAACGGGATGAGCGAGGCCGCTACGGATACGATCTGCTTCGGGCTCACGTCCATGTAATTGATCCGGTCCCGTGACATGAGCGTGAACTCATTCTGGAACCGGCACGAGACCAGCTCGTCCTGCAGCTCGCCCTTGGGACCCAAGCTCGCGTTCGCCTGTGCGATCGCGAAGTCGCCCTCCTCGATCGCCGACAGGTAGTCGATCTTGTCCGTGACCGCGCCGTTCTCGACACGCCGGTACGGCGTCTCGAGGAAGCCGTACTGGTTGGTGCGGGCATAGACGGCCAGCGAGTTGATGAGGCCGATGTTCGGACCTTCAGGGGTCTCGATCGGGCACACGCGCCCGTAATGGGTCGGGTGCACGTCGCGCACCTCGAACCCGGCGCGCTCGCGGGTCAGTCCGCCCGGGCCCAGAGCCGAGACGCGCCGCTTGTGGGTCACCTCGGAAAGCGGATTGTTCTGGTCCATGAACTGCGACAGCTGCGAGGAGCCGAAGAACTCCTTCACGGCCGCCGCCACCGGCTTGGCGTTGATCATCTCCTGCGGCATCAGCGGTTCCGTCTCCGCGATGGTCAGGCGTTCCTTCACCGCGCGCTCGACGCGCACGAGGCCGACGCGGAAGGCGTTCTCCGCCATCTCGCCGACGCTGCGCACACGGCGGTTGCCCAGGTGATCGATGTCGTCCACCTGGCCGTTACCGTTACGGATGTCGATCAGGACCTTCAGCACATCGATGATGTCCGAGGTCTCGCCGTACTTCTCGACCATCCGCTTCGAGGCCTCGTCCGTACGGCCACCAAAATACTGG
>CAWEJB010000002.1:0-1039222 GCA_963809305.1 uncultured Pseudomonadota bacterium | reverse complement strand
AGCTGTCGGCCGAGTCCATCGCCCAGCCGAATAACGCCAAGCTCGCCGCCACCGTCGGCACCGTCTTCAAGGGCGAGACCCTGCGGTCCATGCTGCTGAACGCCTACGGCTGGTGGAAGGTCTCCCAGATCGTCTACATCGTCTCGCTGGTCCTGTTCGGCCTCGCCACCATGGCCGGCCTCGCCGCCGCCGCCCTGCTCGCCTTCGGCCGCCGCCCCCGCGACGCCGCCCAGGTGACCCAGCCCGGTAGCCACGAGAGCATCACCCCGGCCACGACCGCGTAAGCAGCCCGCGACCGAAAACCCAACCCGCACCACGAGAACCAGCAGACACGGAATGACCCCCGGCCCGCGCCCGCAAAGGCGCCCCCAGGGGTCATTGCGTGCGGCGCGATCGCCATGGAGCCCGAGGAAACCTGAGCCAGGCACGGCTGGCTGGCGGGCGGTTGCTCTTCAGGCGTCGGCGTCACTGTCGGGGCCGGGTCGCTGGCCTAGCCACTGCGCGTAGGACCGGCATTCGTCCAGGCCGGGTTCGACGCCTTCGGGCAGGGCGTGGGCGAACACGAGCGCGGCGGCGGCCTCGAGCGTGCCGCGCAGCGGGCCGACCGGGCCGGTCACCTCGAGGCCCAGGGTCCACCAGTGTCCGCCGCTCGTGTGGACCTCGGTCAGTTCCACCTCGCACTGCGGCTGCCGGCCCAGTCCGGGGGCGCGCGCCATTGTCTGTCCGCTGACCGGCGAGAACCAGCTGATGCCCCGCCCCTTGCGGACCGGCCGCCAGCCGGCCGTGTCGGCGATGTCGGGGCTGACGGGGCTGCAGGGGAACGACCACTCCTGCCAGGACTCCATGCGGCCGCGGGCCCGGCCCGGCACCTCGAGGATCCCCGGGCTGCCGCCGTAGACCTTCACCTCCAGTGCCCTGCTTCCGCGGATCTTCACCGACAGCTCGCGGAACTGCGGATGCAGCAGGTAGGTGTCCTGGCGTGTCTCCGTCAGGGCCGGGAACCGCCCGAACCATCCGGCCACCGCGGCTCCCAGTTGGCCCGGGAAGATCCACCGCACCTCCAGGCTGCGGAGTCCTTCCGTGACCGGGCTCTCAGGCGGGACAGCTGTCATTGCCTTCAGCTCCTGACGCCGTCGGCCGGCCGGGATCCTACTGGTCGGGTTCGGCGGCGAGCCGTCCCGAGGCGACGGCGTCGAGGAGCGCCTTGTGGTCGCGTTCGTTCTGATCGGCGTAGGCGCTCGCGAACCGGGTGATGGCCTTGTCGAAGACGTCGGATCCGCCGAGGTAGGCGGCGATGGCGATCCGGTCGCCGGAGCGCGCGTGCGCGCGGGCCAGCGTCCACCCGCAGGCCTGCCCGTAGATCCGCATGCCGTGCGGCACGAGGTCCTCGATGGCGATCGAGTACTTTCCAGTCCCGCAGCTGGCGGATGTAAAAGTCGGCGCTGCTTGCCGTCCAGGTCCGCCCCGGCCCGCTGCCAGCCCAGGAAGATATCGCTGGACGCCTGCATCAGCCGTTGCCCGGCGACCACCCGCTGGCCCATGTTGGCGTACTTGCTGGCCCCCACGAAACGGCTGAGGACCGACGCATCGGCCTCCTTGACCTGCAGAAACAGCGGATCGGACTCGTCCCGGCCGAGCATCAAGACGATCCAGCAGCGCGTTCCGACGCTGCCCACGCCGACGACCTTGCGGGCCATGTCGGCGTACTCGTACTCCTCGAGCAGGTACCGGCGGTCGCTTTCCAGCGTCCGCTCGTACTTGGCGAGCAGGTCCTGGATCTGCTCCGCGAAGGTCTCCTGGTCCATCTGCTTGGGCAGCAGGTCCGTGATCGGGACGATCAGCGGCGGGTCGGCGATGATCCGCGGCCGGCCATCGACCAGGCGGGTCAGCTTGGCCACCTCCTGCATGCTGTCCCGGGTCCGCGCCTTGGCCATCCCCTTGTCCACCAGCTTGCGCTGCCGCGCTTTCATCTGCGATTCGAACATCGCCTTCAGCTGGTCCAGGTCCGCGTGCGCATACCAGACATCCAGGTTCGTCATCTTCGCGAACGCCCGCATCGCCTCCCGGTAGCTGGTGACGGTGGCCGTGACGATCTCACGGCGGTCCTTGCCGCCGAACCCGTTGCCGCGGGCCGCTACCTCCATGCTGGCGGCCAGCCGCTTGACGTCCCATTCCCACGGGCCGGGCGTCGTCTCATCGAAGTCGTTGACGTCGAAGACCAGGAGCCGATCGGCGGAGGCGAAGATCCCGAAGTTCGACAGGTGCGCGTCCCCGCACGCCTGCACCGCCAGCCCGGACACCGGAGTAAGGGAAAGGTCGCTGGCCATCGGGAGCGCCGCTCCGCGGTAGTAGGTGAACGGGGCACACCATCATCCGGCCCCACCGGATGGGCACCAGCTCCGGCACCCGCGACGCGGCCTGCTCCTCGAGCAGGGCAAGCGGGTCGGGACGGCCCGGCCCGGGGTCGAATGCCGCATGGCTCTCACGCGGCACCTCGGCCCGCGCCTCCTTACCCCGCGCGGCACGCTCGGCCGGGGTCATCTGCTCCAGGCCCGACTCCAGCTGATACCGCTTCGCGTCCCGCTTCGTGGCCTGCGGGGGAACCCCGCGCGTCATAACGCTCATCATCGCCTGCCCCTGATCCTCATCCTGCGTCGCCCATGGCGGCCGGACATCACCCGCGACGGATGATCTGGCACTGTACCCGGCCGGAGCACGCTCAAACCGCGCTCGGGCGCTACCTCAGCGGAGCTTGCGCAGGAAGGGGTCGTGGGGTTCATACCGCTTCACCTTGATCCGCGCACCGACTGGATTCCCGCCCGCCGAACGCGGGCGGGCGAGGCTGAGGTCAAGCTCGGTGATCTCGGGTAGGTCTGCGGCCAGCCGGGAGACACGCAGCAACAGGTCCCTGAGCCTCGGATCACGGCAGGCGGCCAGGTCGGGGTCGGACTGGTCCCGGTCAGCCAGGAGCAGCGCGTCCGCGTCGGCGGTGGTCAGCGGCGCAAGCCTGGCCCCGTGTCCGGCCAGCGCCACCAGCGGCCCGAACATCGGGTCATGGACGACCCGCACGGTCGCCTCGGTCGTACGCTCATCGGCCGTGACGGCGGCTCGGCGAGCGGAATCCCGTAGCAGCGCAGCACGTCGGCGGTCCGCTGGGCCGGCAGCGAGCCGCCGCCGGCCTCCGTGCGGAGGTAGTCGCGCACGACCGCGCGCGCGTCGGCCGCTCGCACGTCGGGGAAGGCGGGCACCTCTCCGCGCGGCTCCGCGCGCCAGGCCCCGTACGCGGCACGCGCCGTGATACAGATGGCAAGGCCGCCGCAGGAGGAGGCGGGCGCAGAGAATCCTGCTCTCCTTCAATTCGATGGCAAACGACTCGTTGAGACGCTTCGGGCAGACGGAGTCGCAGTACCTGGAACCCTCCCAGCGAGCGTATTGAGTCGCTTACGCGCGATCACCGATAACTTGCCCCCCGGGGAATACGGTGACTTCGACGTCGTTCCGGAAGTTTGCGCGCTAACTCGGTGCGGTGCCATCAAAGGTGTGGCACGAGGGTACATGCAGGCTGAGCCTGTGCTGCTCGAGTGCAACCTGGTCGTTTCCCGCGCCGAGAATCCTAACTCGCGACCGCAGAAGGCCTCGCAGCGACAGTTCCATTTCGATTACGCGGGATGGCACTCCCTCAACCTATTCATATATCTTACCGACGTTACAGAGCATTCCGGGGCACACCAGATCATCGTTGGGACACACCGCGGGCGCAATGCATGGGATGCGGTCCGCGTCGCAATCCCTGATCAGGAAATCGAGGATAGATTCCAAAATCGGATACGAACCATCACAGGACCCGCCGGAACCATGTTCTTTGAGGATACGTCCGCGTTTCATCGCCGGCGAGTGCACACCACGCGACGCGTAATGCTCAATATCCTGTATGCGTCGCACCGAGCTTGGCTCAGTAAAGGGCGTCTAACCCAGAAGTACTCGGACTTTATCCGTTCGCATGATGCAACACATTGATATGACGATGATGGTACCTCGTGGAGGGTTATCCCATTACCGTCTTGATCCCGTAGGGCCTTTTCAGTGCCTCCCACGCCATGAACGACAATACCGTTCGCGTGACGTATCTCGAGCTCACACGAAGTCCGTCGCCGATTCGAGAGCGTCTCGGGGATGAGCGTATTGGTAGAGAGAGCCTACCCATGAGCGAGTACCTCGATCTTTATGGGCGCGTCGGGAAGTCGCTCCGCTGGGATCAGCGCCTCAGGATGCCGCGCTCCGAGCTGACTCGCCTCCTCGAATCGGAAAGCAGTCAGATCTATGTCTTGAGGGATGACAGCGATGGAGCGCTCGGCTTTTGTGAATTTGAGCGCCACTTACCGGATATCGAGCTCAGGAACTTTGGAATTGTCGCGGCGGCCCAAGGCAGGGGGCTGGGCACTTGGCTCTTGCGCACCGCTCTTTACCAGGAATGGAGCGTGCAACCGAACAGAATCTGGCTGCATACCGACAGCTGGGATCACCCGGCTGCCATCCGCCTTTACCAAGACGCGGGCTTCCAGATCTGCATGGTCCGAGAGGAGCCGCCTGGAGATCTGTAATCGAAAGAGTGCTCTCAGCGCAGAAGCTCCGCGAACCGTGGCAGATCGATATTGCCGCCGCTGATCAGGACCCCGACGCGCTCGCCCGGCTGATGAAACTGCTTCGACAGTGCGGCGGCGGCCCCCAGGCACCCGGTCGGCTCGACGAGCATCTTCATGCGCTCGGCGAAGAACTTCATGGTGTCGATCAACATCGGATCGGTCACCGTGACGATGTCATTGACCAGCGCGCGGATGATGGGGAAATTGTGCTCGCCGATGAAGGTGGTCAGCGCGCCATCGGCGATGGAACGGGGCACCGGAATGCGAATGACGCGCCCGGCGCGGAAGGATTGCTGGCCGTCGTTACCCGCTTCCGGCTCGACGCCGATGACGCGGCAGCGCGGGCTCAATGCGTTGGCGGCAAGCGCACTGCCAGCGAGCAGGCCCCCTCCTCCGAGGCACACGAACAGCACATCGAGCTCACCGATGTGCTGAAACAGCTCCCGGGCCGCCGTTCCCTGCCCGGCGATCACCTGCGGGTGGTCGTATGGTGAGATGACCGCCAGACCTCGTTCGGTCGCAAGTGCCGCGCAGATTTCCTCGCGGTTCTCCTTATAGCGGTCGTAAAAGATGACCTCGCCACCATATTCCCGGGTCGCACTTACCTTCGCCGCAGGCGCATCTTTTGGCATCACGATCATCGTCGCCACGCCCTGCAGCCGTCCCGCGAAGGCCACCGCCTGCGCGTGATTGCCTGACGAGTAGGCAACGACCCCATGCCGCCGTTGATCGACGTTCAGTGTCGCAATCGTGTTATATGCACCGCGAAACTTGAAGGCGCCGCCGCGCTGCAGATTCTCGCATTTGAAAAAGAGCCTGGCGCCGGCCCTGGCGTCCGCGGTCCTGGAGGTCATCACCGGCGTGCGGTGCGCGATTCCCTCGATCCGTGCCGCCGCCGCCTCGACGTCCGCGAAGGACACGGACAACGTTCCCGGCGCTGCTGTTCTTGCAGTATTGCTCGAATCCGTCATGGTAGGACTCTCATTCCGAGCGAATCGTGTGATCAGACCCTCTCCATCGCGAGCGCGATGCCCTGGCCGACGCCGATGCACATCGTGCACAGCGCCCGTCGCCCTCCCGAGCGCTGCAGCTGATACATCGCGGTCGTGGCGAGACGTGCTCCGCTCATCCCGAGCGGATGCCCGAGCGCGATGGCGCCACCTTGCGGATTGACGTGCGCGGCATCGTCAGGGATTCCAAGCTCCCGCAGAACCGCGAGCGCCTGGGCGGCGAAGGCTTCGTTGAGCTCGATCAGATCGAAATCGGTGACAGCGAGCCGCAAGCGGTCGAGCAGCCGCCGCGTCGCCGGAATGGGCCCCAGTCCCATGACCCGGGGGGCAACGCCGGCCGCAGAAGCCCCAACGACACGCGCACGCGGCGTGAGTCCGTAGCGCGCAACCGCGGCCTCGCTTGCCAGCAGCAACGCACAGGCGCCGTCGTTGACGCCAGAGGCGTTTCCCGCAGTCACTGTCCCGCCGCGACGGAAGGGAGTGCCGAGCTTGGCCAGCGCCTCGAGGCTGGTGGCCCGCGGATGCTCGTCGCGATCGACGATCGTGGGATCTCCTTTCCGCGCGGGAATGGAAACCGGCACGATCTCCTGCGCCAGGTTGCCGTTGGCCTGAGCCGCCGCGGCGCGCTGCTGACTGCGCAGCGCAAAGGCGTCCTGGTCCGCACGGCTGACCCGACACTGCTCGGCGACGTTCTCCGCTGTCTCCGGCATGGAGTCGATGCCGTACTGCTCCTTGAGGACAGGATTGACGAAGCGCCACCCGATCGTGGTGTCATGGAACTCCATGTCGCGAGCGAACGCAGTCTGCGCTTTGGAGACCACGAACGGCGCCCGGCTCATGCTCTCGACACCACCGGCGATCATCAGCTCCGCCTCGCCGGCCGCGATCGCGCGAGCCGCGATGGCAACGGCATCGAGCCCCGAGCCGCACAGCCGGTTGACCGTCGCACCCGGCACCTCCTGCGGCAAGCCGGCAAGGAGCAAAGCCATGCGCGCCACATTGCGATTGTCCTCGCCGGCCTGATTGGCGCATCCGTAGACGACATCATCGACCGCGCCCCAATCGACCTTCGGTTGGCGCGTGAGCAGTGCTCGGATGGGAATGGCGGCCAGGTCATCAGTGCGCACCGCGGACAGAGCTCCGCCGTAGCGGCCAATGGGAGTGCGCACGGCATCGCATAGATAGGCGTTTTGCATGATTATTTAATCTGACACACGAATATCCCTGAAGCAATGCTTTTCGTGTCACGTCCAGGAGCCCCCAGGCGACCCGCGGCAGACGCCGCCGCCTCATTTTGCGCCACAGCGGACCACCTGCCAGCGCCACGCTCCTGCTAAAATTTCGCCCGCCGAGCGAGCACGATTCCGCCGGCAAGCTGGTGGAGGAAATACGGTGGCGCTTGCGGCATCGGTGATCAAGGCCCAGATAGTGCGCAGCCGGATCGCACGGTTTCTGCACGCCAGCGGCTGGTTTCCGCAGGTCCCGCTCGCGATCCTCGTCGGCGCGACGGGACTGCTGCAGATCCTCCTGACCTCGGGCTCCTTGAAGCGCCTGCTCGCCACCAAGGGACATCCCATCGTGTCGCTCGCAGGCGGGCTGGGAATTCCCGAGATCCGCGGCGCGCCCCAGGAGGCCATCGGCGGGCTCCTCATCATCGTCGGCGTGGGCCTCTTTTGGCGGTCCCGGCTGGCATGGGTGGTTGCGTTTCTGCTCGGGCTCGCCACCGTAGGCCTCGAGCTCTCACCGGTCTCGACTGCCTCGAGACCGATCGAGATCTTCAGCGTCGTGCTGTTGCTTCTCCTCCTCGCATCCCGGCGGAGCTTCACCCGGGTGACCCTCGCCACCGCGACGCTCTTTGCTCTGATGGGCGTCCTGGCAACGTTGGGTTACGGCGTGGTCGGCTCTTATGTGCTCGGAAGCGATTTCAGTCCCCACATCATCAATTTCGTCGACGCCGTCTATTTCACCGTCGTCACCATGGCGACTGTTGGCTACGGCGACATCACCCCCCGAACGGTGGACGCGCGAATCTTCACGATCTCGCTCATCGTGTTGGGTCTGGCGGTGTTCGCCACCGCTCTTCCCGCCATCGTGGCCCCGCTGATCGACAAGCGGATGATGAACTTCCTGCAGCCGAGGAGGAGAAAAATGAAACGCGCCTCTCATGTGATCGTGGTGGGCGACGGCCCGCTCGCCCAGGATGCAGCCCGGGCTCTGGCCGCGCGCGGACTGCAGACGACCGCGATCCTCTCGGAGAAGCCCGCCGCGGAGGCAAGCCAGCCCGAGGACTTCATCGTCGGGGACGGCAGCGATACGGAGACGCTGCGCCAGGTCGACGGTGCCGAGGCGCGCGCCGTGCTGGCGCTCAGCGAAGACGATTCCTATAACGCCTTCGTCGTGCTCGCGGCCAAGGAGTTGAATCCGAAAGTGCGCACGGTCGCTGCCGTCAGCGACACCCGTAACACCGGCCGGGTCGCGCGTACCCGCCCCGATGTATTGCTGACGCTGCCGCGGCTCGGCGGCGAGCTGCTCGCCATGGCCCTGAGCGGCGAGGAGATCAAGGCCGACGAGCTGATCAGCCAACTGCTGAAGCTCGGGTAGCGCGCCGCCAGGGATCGAGCTCCCCTCCCTTCCGGGAGAGAAGGACACCACACGCCAAGGGAATATCGGACCTCGAAGTTCTGTATTGCAATGCCCCGAATCCGAACGACCCCGGAGCCTGCGTAATGCCCTCGCTCTTCGATCCACTCAAGATAGGCGACCTGCTGCTGCCGAATCGCATCCTCATGGCGCCCCTGACCCGCAGTCGCGCGGGCGTAACCCGGATACCGAATGCCTTGATGGCGGAGTACTACGCGCAGCGAGCCACCGCCGGACTCATCGTCTCGGAGGCCACGGTCGTGACCCCGATGGGCATCGGATACGCGGACACCCCCGGTATCTGGTCGGCCGAGCAAGTCGCAGGCTGGAAGCAGGTCACGCAGGCGGTCCACGCCTCTGGCGGCCGGATGTTTCTGCAGCTGTGGCATGTCGGCCGGATTTCGCATCCCGCTCTCCTCGACGGCGAGCTGCCCGTCGCCCCCAGCGCTCTCGCGCCGGGCGGCAACGTCAGCCTGCTGCGCCCCACAACCCCTTTCGTCATCCCGCGGCCGCTCGAGCGCAGCGAGATTCCGGAAATCGTAGCTGCCTTCGCCCGCGGTGCGCAGAACGCTGAGCTCGCCGGATTCGACGGCGTCGAGCTACACGGGGCTAACGGTTATCTCCTCGACCAGTTTCTGCAGGACAGCGCCAATCACCGCGATGACGACTATGGCGGCCCGGTCGAGAATCGCGCACGAGTACTGCTGGAAGTTACTGACGCTGCCATATCCGTATGGGGACCCGGCCGGGTCGGCGTGCACCTCGCCCCTCGCGGCGATTCGCATTCCATGGGCGACTCGAATCGCGCGACAACCTTCGGCTATGTCGCCCGCGAGCTCGCCAGTCGCAAGATCGCTTTCATCTGCGCTCGCGAATACGCGGGCCCCGATAGCATCGGACCGCAACTCAAAGCGGCCTTCGGTGGCCCTTACATCGCCAACGAGCGGTTCACCCACGAGAGCGCCCGGGAGGCGCTCGACACGGGCCGCGCCGACGCTGTCGCCTTCGGCAAGCTCTTCCTCGCCAACCCCGATCTGCCCGCGCGATTTCTCTCCCGAGCACCCCTCAACGCGCCGGTCACGGATACCTTCTATCGAGGCGGCGCCTCGGGCTATACGGACTACCCCTCGGCCACGCAGCTACCGTGAGCTCACCTGTTCCTGGCCATTTCGGAACGCCTGCCCTATCGTCCCGTCGTGAAGAGCGTCCTGATCGTCTATCACTCCGCCACGGGCGGCACGTTACAGATGGCGGAAGCCGCCGCAACGGGTGCACGGCGCGAGGCCGGCGTGACGGTGCGGCTCGAGGCCGCCGCCACGACCGGCCCGCAGGCGCTGCTCGACGCGGATGGCTATATCTTCGCCTGCCCTGAAAATCTCGCTGCCATGTCCGGTGTCATGAAGGACTTCTTTGACCGGACCTACTATGCCGCGCTGGACAGGCTTCAAGGTCGCGCCTACGCCATACTCATCTGCGCCGGGAGCGACGGCACCAACGCCGCCCGGCAGATCGAGCGTATCGCCACGGGCTGGCGATTGCGCGACATCGCGCCGCCGCTCATCGTCTGCACGCACGCACAAACGCCAGAGGAAATCCTGCGTTCGAAACGGATAGAAGCGCAAGACCTCGCGCGCTGTGAAGAGATCGGCGCGACGCTAGCGGCTGGCCTGGCGCTCGGAATATTCTGATCGGCTCCCGTGCTAGCATGGGAGCATGAGCGAGACGCAAAGCGACTGGAGCGGCCCTGGTCGCGATCCCGGAATCAGGCGCGATATTGCCGTCCGTCTCTCGAAGTACGCGTGGCGTGTTACCGCAGGGAACGCCGGCACGATGACTGGACCCGGTACCAACAGCTATCTCGTCGGTGAGGGAGACGACTGGGCTGTCATCGACCCCGGCCCGGCAGATAGTGGGCACATCAGCGCGCTACTCGCCGCGGCTCCCGGGAAGATCCGTCACATCCTGGTCACGCACACCCATACCGATCACTCGCCCGGGGCCGCACCGCTGAAGTCCGCGACCGGGGCGCCCCTTCTCGGCCGCACGACGACACACGTTCACTGGCAGGATCCCACGTTCGCGCCCGACCGCGAGCTTCACCACGATGACCGAGTGACAGTCGGCGGCGGCGCGACACTTCGTGTCATCCACACGCCGGGCCACGCCAGCAACCACCTCTGCTTCCTCCTGGAGGAGGAACGCATCCTCTTCACAGGCGACCACATCATCCAAGGCTCGACGGTAGTCATCGATCCTCCCGACGGTGACATGGCCGCCTACATCAGCTCCCTGGAGTCCCTGCTGCGCGAGCCCCTGGACCACCTCGCCCCCGGCCACGGCACCCTGATCCCGCAGCCCCACACCGCAATCCGCGCCCTGATCCAACACCGCATGCGCCGCGAAGCCAAGGTGCTGGCATCCCTCCCGCGCCAACACGCGGCCGACCTCCCCACTCTGGTCCGTAGCGTCTACGACGACGTTACCGCGCACCTGCATTCTCTCGCACAGCGGTCCCTCCTGGCCCATCTGCTGAAGTTGGAAGTCGAGGGCCGCGCGCGAGCCTCCGGCGCGGGCTGGATCAGCGTCGACAGTTCGAGCCCGGAGCGTAAATCTTGAGCAAATCCGTGCCCGCTACGTTCGGTCTCGTGGCTGGTCTTGGAGTCGGCGCAGCCGTGTTCTATTACCGTTCCCTGGTGGCGGCGCACCTCGAGCGGGGTCTCTCCCCAAGACTTCTCATGGCGCACGCCGACGTACGATTGGCCATGAGGCTCGCGCAGGAACGCAAGGTCGACGAGCTTGCTTCGTACCTGGTCGGATTGCTGAATCAGTTGGCCGCCGGCGGCTGTACCCGCGCAACGATTCCCGCCTTCTCCCCCCAAGTCTGTGCCAGGCAGTTGGCCGAGAAATCCCCTCTACCCCTGATTGGCCTGCTCGAGTCAGCAGTAGCTGAAGTCGAGCGCCGAGCCTTCGCTCGGGTCGCCATCTTCGGCGCACGCGTGACCATGGAGACCAGGTTGTTCGGGGCTCTGAGCGACCACGCCGAAGTCATCGTCCCCGCGTCACCGGATCTGGATCTCGTAAGCGCAACTTACAGCAGGGTGGTGGAAAGGGAATCAGCACTCCCCGAGGAGCTCGAAAATCTACGCGCCCTGGCACACAGACTGATCGAGAAGGACCATCTCGACGGAATCCTGCTGGCCGGAACCGACTGGTCTTTCGTCTTCAACCCTAAAAACGCCGACTTCCCCCATATCGACGGCGCGCGAACACATATCCAGGCGATCATGCGCGAGCTCGAAGGGCCCGAACTCAAGAGTTAGGGCTGCGCGCAGAGGGCGCGGGCTCGAGCGCTCACTGACGGCTGCCGGATTCACCCGTCAATTCAGTGACCGGACAGGGTCGATTTTGCGGGACGCTCCGTAGCCGCAACATGCCACACTGTTCCGGTCCTATTGCGCCATCACTGTAACTGTTCTGCCTGCACCCCTTCTGCTAGCGTCTGCGCCACACTTCACGCGGAGGCGTCGCGGATGAGCGAGCTACTCGAATACACTGCGACTCTCAGTCGCCACTACCTCGAACAGGTTTCGGATCGACCGGTTGCCGCCCAGCGACCGAGCGCGGACTTGAGGCGACTGCTCGGCGGTCCGCTGTCCGCGGAGGGTGAGCCAGACCTGACCGTCATCGAGTCGCTGGCGCATGCCGGCGAGGACGCAACGATGGCGTCGACGGGGCCGCGATACTTCGGCTTCGTAATAGGAGGCAATCTGCCCGCCGCGCTTGCGGCCGACTGGCTCGTCTCCACTTGGGACCAGAACTGCACGGTCTACGCGCTGTCGCCTCTCGTCGCGGTCATCGAAGAGATCGTGGTCGGCTGGCTGCTCGAGATCGCGGGGCTGCCGGCTACGATGAGCGCGGGAATCACGACCGGTTGCCAGATGGCGAGTTTCACGGGTCTTGCCGCGGCCCGCCATCGGGTGCTCGAGCGCGCCGGATGGGACGTCGAAGCCGACGGCCTCTTTGGCGCTCCGCCGATCGATGTGATCGTCAGCGACGAAGCTCACTACACCATCTTCATGGCCCTCCGTCTGCTGGGTCTCGGCGGCAAGAGATTGCGCCGGATCGGGACCGACGGCCAGGGAAGAATGCGGATTGATGCGCTCCGCGCAGCCCTGCAATCCGGTCAAGGTCCTTGCATCGTGTGCGCGCAGGCGGGCAACGTAAACACGGGCGCGTTCGACCCGCTGCAGGCGATCGCCGAATCGACGCAAAATCGCGGTGCGTGGCTGCACGTCGACGGCGCGTTCGGCTTGTGGGCAGCGGCGTCGCCCGGGCTCGCATCGCTGACGCAAGGGATCGAGCGCGCCGATTCCGTCGCCACCGACGGTCATAAGTGGCTGAACGTTCCATACGACTGCGGCATCGTCTTCTGCGCCGACTCCGCAGCTCACAGGGCGGCGATGTCTCTCGCCGCGGCGTACATCGTCGGATCGAGCAGCGAGCGCGACCCGCACGAGTTCGTACCAGAGGAATCGCGCCGGGCGCGCGCGGTTCCGTTATACGCCGCCCTACGCTCCCTCGGCCGAAGGGGTGTCACGGAGCTCGTCGATCGCTGTTGCCGGCACGCCCGGCGCTTCGCGCAGGGGTTACGCGCCGCGGGACACGAGGTCCTCAACGACGTCGTGCTGAATCAGGTTCTGGTTTCGTTCGGCGATGCCGAACAGACCCGACGCACCATCGCCGAAATCCAGCGGGAAGGGACCTGTTGGTGCGGCGGTACGGTCTGGCAGGGCCGCACCGCCATGCGCATCAGCGTCAGCAACTGGCGGACAACCGAGGAAGACGTCGAGCGCAGTCTCGAGGCGATGTTGCGCACGGCGGCGCGGTGCGTGAGCGCGTGAGCGCTAGGTCAGCCACCGCCAGTTGAGGATCTCCGGCATGTCCTCTCCCACCTCCCGAATGTACTGGGCGTGCTCGATCAGCTTCTCCCGCATGGCCTGCTTGATATAGCCCGCCCGCGACCCGAGCTGCGGCAACCGATCGATGGTGTCCGACACCAGATGAAACCGATCGAGATCGTTCAGCACCGCCATGTCGAACGGAGTCGTGATCGTGCCCTCCTCCTTGTAGCCGCGCACGTGGAGATTGTCATGGTTGGCACGCCGATAAGTCAGCCGGTGGATCAGCCAGGGATAGCCGTGAAAGGCGAATATGGCTGGCTTGTCGCGCGTGAAGAGCGCATCGAAGTCCCGCTCGCTCAACCCGTGGGGATGCTCCGTCTCCGGCACCAGCTTCATCAGATCGACCACATTGATCGTCCGGATCTTGAGCTCCGGCACGAATTCGCGTAGCAGCTTCACCGCCGCCAGCGTCTCGAGCGTCGGCACATCCCCTGCGCACGCCATGATGACGTCAGGCTCGCTGCCGCGATCCGTGCTGGCCCAATCCCAGATCCCGATACCTGCCGCGCAGTGCTTGGCCGCCTGATCCATCGTGAGCCATTGCGGCGCCGGATGCTTGCCCGCAACCACCACGTTGACATAGTGCCGGCTGCGCAGGCAGTGATCCATCACCGACAGCAGGCAGTTGGCATCCGGGGGCAGGTAGACCCGGATGATGCTCGGCTTCTTGTTCACGACGACATCGAGAAACCCGGGGTCCTGATGAGTGAAGCCGTTATGATCCTGCCGCCACACGTGCGACGACAGCAGATAATTCAGTGAGGCGATCGGCCGCCGCCACGGGATCTCCCGTGTCACCTTCAGCCACTTGGCGTGCTGATTGAACATCGAATCCACGATGTGCACGAACGCCTCGTAGGAGTTGAACACGCCGTGGCGGCCGGTGAGCAGATAACCTTCGAGCCAGCCCTGGCATTGATGCTCGCTCAGCACCTCCATCACGCTCCCCTGCGGCGCCAGGTGATCGTCCCCGGGGATGCGCTCGGCGACCCACTGCCGTTCCGTCGCTTGAAAGACGGCGTCCAGGCGGTTGGAAACGGTCTCATCAGGACCGAATAGGCGGAAGCTGCGGGGGTGCTGATTGAGCTTGATCACGTCACGCAGGAAGGTACCCAGCACCCGAGTGTCTTCGCCGTCGACGGCGCCTGGACGCGGCACCTGGAGGGCGTACTCATGAAAATCGGGCAGCGCGAGATCCTTGAGCAGAATCCCGCCATTGGCGTTCGGGTTGGCGCCCATCCGGCGCGCACCTTGCGGCGCGAGCTCGGCAAGATCCCGCCGCAGAGTGCCGCCGGCATCGAACAGCTCCTCCGGCCGATAGCTTCGCATCCACTGCTCGAGAAGCTGCAGGTGCACGCGATTGGTGCGCACTTCCGCGAGCGGCACCTGGTGCGCGCGGAACGTCCCCTCCACCTGCACGCCATCGACGATCTTGGGTCCGGTCCACCCTTTCGGCGTACGCAGCACGATCATCGGCCACCGCGGCCGGCTCTCCAGCCCCTCCGCACGGGCCGTGGCCTGGATACGCCGGATCTCCGCGATCACCGTGTCGAGCGTCGCGGCCATGAGCGAGTGCATGCGTGTCGGCTCGTCACCCTCGACGAAGTACGGCTGGTAGCCGCAGCCGCGCAGATAATCCGTCAGCTCCTCCTTGCCGATGCGCGCGAACACCGTGGGATTCGCGATCTTGTAGCCGTTCAGGTGCAGGATCGGCAGTACCGCCCCGTCGGTGGCCGGATTCAGGAACTTGTTGCCGTGCCAACCGGTGGCGAGCGGCCCGGTCTCGGCTTCACCGTCGCCGATGACGCAGGCGACGACGAGTGCCGGATTGTCGAACACGGCGCCGAAGGCGTGGCTGAGCGAGTAGCCGAGCTCACCGCCCTCGTGGATGGAGCCTGGCGTCTCCGGAGCCACATGGCTCGGAATCCCGCCGGGGAAGGAAAACTGCTTGAACAGCTTGCGCAGCCCTTCCTCGTCGCGCGTGATGTTGGGATACCGCTCGCTGTAGGTTCCTTCGAGATAGGTGTTGGCCACCAGCGCGGGTCCGCCATGCCCCGGGCCGGCGACGTAGATCATCTCGAGATCGTGCTCGCGGATGATCCGGTTGAGATGCACGTAGATGAAGTTCTGCCCGGGCGTGGTGCCCCAGTGCCCGAGCAGGCGTGGCTTGATGTTGCGCGGCTCGAGCGGCCGGCGCAGCAGCGGGTTATCGTAGAGATAGATCTGGCCCACGGAGAGATAGTTGGCCGCCCGCCAATAGGCATCCATCCGTCGCAGCAACTCCGGGGAAAGGGGTTCCGTCATCGCGCACCTCCGGGGAAGGCGTCGCTCCAATCGCGCGCCTGACCCCTATGGTAGCGGCTAACGCCGGTCCTGACCTCAGTGCTTGCTGCTTGCCTGCTTGATCCCCTGCCTGAGCGTGTCGGCCACTTCCCGGGGGAAGACGCCGGTGACGAGCAGCCGATATTCCGCATCGTCCATTATTTCGACGCGGTTACGTCCGTGTGACTTCGCCTGGTAGAGGGCTTCGTCGGCAAGCTGCAGCGCACCCCCTGGGGTGCGCCTGATGTCGGGGGCGACGACCGCGACGCCTATGCTGACGGTCAACACCACGCTGGCGCGCGATGCCCTGTGCTCGACCGCCAGCGCTTCCACGGCCTTGCGAATCCGCTCCGCGGTCGCAGCGGCGCGGTTGGCGTCGGTGTCGTAGAGAATGGCGGTGAACTCCTCGCCACCGTAACGGGCGACGAGATCGAGCGGCCGGCGCACGCAGCCCTGGATCGCCTGCGCGACCTTGCGCAGCGCCGCATCGCCCGCCTGGTGCCCGTAGCGGTCGTTGTAGGGTTTGAAGTGATCGACGTCGAGCAGCAGGATGGCGAGCTCCCGGCCGTCCTCGGAGGCCTGGCGCCAGAGACGCGGCAGGTACTCGTCGAACACGCGCCGGTTCTTGGTCCAGGTGAGCGCATCGTGTTGCGCGAGCTCGGCGACCAGCTGACTCTCGAGGAACGCGCGCCGCGAGTGCTTCTCGATCTGTTGCGCGGCGACGGCGAAGGCAACGAACGAAGTCACGGCGAACGCGCCGCTGTGGAAAGCGATCGTGGGCGGCAGGTGAAATGCTACGGCCGCCGCCAACATCGATGCTCCGGACAAGACGACGACGAGCAGCGCCGTCCGGTACCGCAGTCCCATGAAGTAGAACGGGCCGAGGAGAAGCAGCGGCAGCAGCATCAGGACATCGAGCTGTCCATGCGCCGCCACTCGCACGAGCTGAGCCGCGATCGCGCTGTTTCTCAGCGGGATGAGGATCTGCGCCCATGGCAGGTAGTGGCGCTCGTAGCCGCGGCTCCACGCCAGCCAGAAGAGGACCAGCGAGCAGGCCCCTACCCCGAGGAACACCGGCGGTGAAGTCCGGACCCCCGAGCTGCCACTGATCAGACCCTCGAGGCCACGCAGCGCGGTGAGCAGTACCGCCAGCGTGCACGACAGCCGCACCAAGGTGTGGTTGTCGCGCAGGAAAACGCGGAGATAGTCGGCTTCCATTGCCGGGGCAAAGCGCGTAGCCGGACGCACCTTACGCAGCTCCGCCGCAAAGGGCGAGTCGTACAGGCCCTCGAGGCTCGGCGGCGACGTCGTCATCCCCGGGACAATATGCCCGTTCGGATCCGGCCGATGTGATCGGCTGCAAAATCTGAGCCTCGGGCGCAGCCGCAAGCGCTGCCGCGGGTACGCCCGAGTAAAATCAAGGAACTAAGGGCTATTCCGCCCTTAAGGCTTGAGCTGCCCCCGGATCTCCCCGCCCGGGTGTGCGCTGCTGTGCACATTGACGTAGAGATCGCCCGCCAAAAACTCCTTGTACTGGTGCGGGGAGAGCTTCGAGCCGGCCGGCACCAGCCAGGTGCCATTGGGCCCGGGCGCCAGAGTGATGATCGGCTTCCCCGCCTGGCCCGGCGCCCCCTCGTGAATATGCGCCATGGTGCCGGTGATGCCTCGAGTGCTGATCGTGCCGCTCACCGCGCCGTCCTTGGTGATCTCGATCTCCCCGGAGCCGCGCGCCATCGTCTTCACGGGCGGCGTCTCGTGACTACCCCTCAATCTCACGTGCACGGTCGCGGCGCTCGCGAGTCCCACTCCGGTCGCAAGCAGCACGGCGAGGCCCATGGCCGCGGCACGTCGTAATGTGGATGTCATGATGATTCCGCCCTTTGTTGATGGCTTTCGGCCGCAAACATATCACCGCGGGCACATACCCGTCATCCGCACTCAACTCGGCGCCGCGGCCACCCGTCGCAGCGTGAGCCCGACCACCACCGGCATCGCGAGCAATACGAGCGGCAACTGCACGAGCGCGCCCGCGATGATGGCGATGGCGAGTGGCTGCAGCATCTGATCGCCGGAACCACTGATCGCCGCGCCGAGCGGCACGAGCGCGAGAATCATGGCGAGCGTACTCATGGTGATGGGGCGCAGCCGATTGAGCGCGGCATCGTGGAGCGCCTGTCGCGGCGGCAGGTGGCGCTCGAGCTCGCGGTACTCCGAGACGAGGAAGATTGCCATCTCGGTCGAGATGCCGATGATCATCACCATGCCCATCATCGCCGTGATATTGAGCTCGACCCCGGTCAGCCAGAGACCGATGAAGACCGCACCGGTGGCGAGGAGCGAGCTCGCGATGATGATGACCGGCAGCCAGAAGCGCTCGTAGAGGAAGAGCAGCAGGATGAACTCCGCCACCAGCGCCGCGCCGAATACGCGGATCATGCCGTGCACGGCCTCCTGCTGTTGTTGGTACTGACCGCCCAGACTGTAATACACCCGTCGCGGCAGGAGGCCCGGAGCCGCCAGCGCCTTCCGTACCCCCGCGACGGTCGATCCCAGATCGTGACTGCCCGTCAACTCCGCGGTCACCGCGACGACCTGAGCCAGATTGTCGCGCGTGAGCTCCGGCTGCCCGGCGACGAAGGTCACTTTGGCGACCGTCGCAAGCCGCAGAATCCTCCCCGTGCTCGAGCGGATGGGCAGGCTCTCGAGCTCATCCCGATAGATCTTGCTCTGAGGCGGATCGAGCCACAGCCGCACGCCGACGTCCTGTACCGTGCCGAGGTACTGAGTGACGACTGACCCATAGAGGTACTGGTTCACCTGACTCGCGACATCCGCAGCGGTCAGACCTTCCATCGCCGCCGCTGCCGGATCGACGTGGACATCGAGCGCGTCGCCGGCGGGAACGACACCGTTGTTGACCGAGGATGGCTCTATGCCCGGGACCTTCGAGATGACAGCGGCGACTTTCGTCGCGACATCGCCGAGTACCGCCGGATCGCTCGCGCTCAAGGAGACCACCACCGGCTGCGGCCGTCCGACCATGTCACCGATCATGTCGCTCATGAGGAGGTGAGTGTCGACATTGATGCCCGGCACCTGCGCGGACACTTTGCCGTTGATCTCATCCATGACGTTCCAGATCGTCGGGCGCTTGGCGGGATCGATCAGGCGAATGAAGAAGTCGCCCTGATACGCCTCGGCGAGGTCGCCACCCAGTCCGGCGCCGGTGCGGCGTGAGTAGGTGTAGACATTCGGGTCCTGCTTGAGGATCGCCTCGACCTCGGACAGCTCACGGTCGGTCTCCGCCAGCGAGGTCCCCGGCGCCGTGTAGTAATCGAGCACGAAGCCGCCCTCGTCCATCCGCGGCAGGAAGCCGGAGCCGACGCGAAGGTAGGCGAAGATTCCGACCGCGAGCAGCACCGCGACTCCGGGGGCGAGCAGGATCGGGCGCGCGAACAGTCTGCCGAGCAGGCGCCCATGGGCGCGCTTGAGCCAGGTCTCCTTGCCGTGCGCCGGGTCTTCGAAGCTGCTGAAATCGATCATGCCCCGCGCCAGGAGCGGCACGGTGAAGGCGGTGAGAATGAAAGAGATGACCAGGGCCGAGGCCATTGTCAGCGACAGGAACTCGAAAAACGCCCCGGTGATGCCCGAGAGGAAAGCGAGCGGCGCGAAGACGACGATGGTCGCCAGGCTCGAGCCGAAAAGCGGGCTCAGGAACTCCCGTGCCGCGGTGAGCACCGTCGCCTGGGGATTCTCGATGCCGGGCACGCCCGCGCGGCGCGCGATGTGCTCGATCATGACGATGACGTCGTCGATCAGGAGGCCGATCGCCGCCGCGATGCCGCCCAGGGTCATGATGTTGAAAGTCATACCCAGAACCGACAGCAGCAGCACGGTAATCAGCACCGACAGCGGCACCACCATCATCGCCACCAGCGTCAGCCGCCAGTTGCGCAGGAACGCGAGCAGCACCAGCGCCGCGAACCCCAGGCCTATGGCAATGGCCTCCTCGAGCGCCGCGATCGAGGAGCTGACGAGTTGCGTCTGGTCGTACCACTTGTAGAGCGCGATAGATCCTGGTTGGCTCTTCATGAAGCCATCGAGCTTCTGTTGCACCTCCTTGGCCAGCGACAGCGAATCGGCACTGTCCTGCTGATACACATCGAACGTCACCGCCGGCTTGCCGTTGTCGTCCACCAGCATCCATTGCGGCACCGTGCCCATCGTCACCTTGGCGATGTCGCCCAGACGCACGATGCCGTCAGATCCGGTGTGCAGCGCGACGTCGCGGACCGACTCGATCGAGGTGAACGCATTGTCGTTGATCGCGAGGTAGAGCCGGTCGTTGTCCTCGAGCCGCCCCACCGCCTGCATGCTGTTGGTCTGCGATAGCGCGTTGGAGACGTCGGCCAGAGTCAGTCCATGGGCGCGCAGACGATTCGGGTCGACCGCGACCTGCACCTCCGGTGTCTGCCCTCCCAGCACGCCGACGCGTCTCACTCCCGGTATGCCCGTGAGCAGCGGCCCGATCTGATATTGCGCCAGCCGCCGCAGGGCCGAAGGCGAGACGCTCTTCGAGATGAGCGCATAGGAGACGAACGGCATGATGACGTTCGGACTCATCTGGATGATGTCGTAGCTCGTGCCCTGAGGGAGCGAGGGCAGCTCCTGCGCGAAGGCCGCGTCCACGGCGAGCAACGCCTGGTTCATGTCATAGCCCCAGGGGAAGTTCACGAACACTTCGGCCGCGCCGCGCGAGCTGGTCGAGGTCACCTCCTCTGCGCCGGGCACCGCGCGCGCCACCTGCTCGAGCGGCTCAGTGACCTCCACCAGCATCTGCCGCGCCGGCATGCTGCCGGCATCGATCTCGATGCGGATGCGCGGAAAGCTGGTGACCGGAAAGAGCCCCACCGGCAGTGAAATCGCGGCGAAGACACCCGCGAGCGCCAGTGCGAACGCGATGGTGAGAAGGGAGCGGCGGTGGCTTTCCACCCTGGCGGCGAAACTCATTGGCCGGCGACCGCGCCCTGGCTCTGCGGGCCGGTAGCCAGCCGGACCTTCATCCCGTCATCGAGCTGGTAATTGCCGCTCAGGACGAGAGGCGCGCGGGCATCGAGCTTGCCCGAGATGACGTCCTCGCTTCCATGCGCAACCAACACCTGTACCGGCACCTTGTGGGCGACTCCGGCGACCGCCTGCACGACATAGGGATTACCGCTGTCGTCGGCGAGGATCGCCGCGTGCGGTACCACGTAACCGCGCATCTCGCCGGTCGTGATGGCGGCCCGGGCCATCTCCCCGGGCAGGAAGCCGTTGGGCGGGAGGGAAATCGCCACCGGCACGAGCCCGGTATCCGCCTCCGCCACCGCGCCGCACACCAGGACTTTTGCGGTGATGGGCTGGGTCCCGCCGATCAGCCTCACGGCGACCGCATCGTTTGGATGGATGGCTGCGGCCTGCGCCGGCACCACACCCACATTGAGGACCAGACTCTGCGGCGCAGCGAGGTCGAGCAGCGCTGTGCCCTCCGCGACGATGGACCCGGGGGTTGTCGACAGGGTGGTCACGATGGCCCTGAAGGGGGCGCGAATGGCATGCGAGCCACCGGCGCCGACGGCATCGAGCGCCTGCAGTTGCGAGCGCGCGTCGGACTCGGACTTCCGCGCATCGGCGAGCTGCTGCGCGGTGGCCAAATGCCCTGCCGCCAGCTTGCGCGTGCTCGCCGCCAGGCGCTCGGCAACGGCGAGCGCGGACCTGGCCTGCGTGTAGGAAGCGGCTGTCGCAGGGCTCGGAGCGAGCCGGATGAGCGGCGCCCCCGCGGGCACCTCCTCACCGAGGCGTACGTCGATCTCCGCCACGACGGCGGCCACGGGAGCCATGACGGTCTTGTGGCCGGCGGCCGAAGGCTCCACGGTTCCATAGCCGACGACGACCTGGGGCAAACTTCCTTCCTGGAGCCGCGTGAGGGTCACCAACACGCTGGAGTTGGAATCTGGAGCGTCGTCCGCGCGCGCGAGTATCGGCGCCAGAATTGCGCCGAGCGCGAGAGTAGCGACCGCTGCGAGCAAGCGATGACTCATGAATTCCTCTTACTTCACGGCCGGGGCAATCCGGGTCTGCGGCAGACCCAACCCCAGCTCGACCGTCAGTGTGATTTCAGTCTCGCCGAGTGAGCGCTCGAGACCGAGCGCCTCGATCCTGCGCTCGAGCGCCGTGGTCTCGAAGTCGGCGAGCGAGCGCTGATCCATATTGCCCTGCGCATAGGCCTCCTGAGCGGACGACGACATCTTCTCAGCCGCGGCCGCTGCATTAAGCGCCCTGCGGACATCCTCGATCAGGCGTCGGGCCTGCGCGTCCAGCCCCTTCGCGCCAGCGAAGGCATCATCGAGACGCGATTGATATTTGTCGTGCAGGACGAGACGCGTCGCCCGCCCCTGGGCCACCTGGCCCTGGTTGCGATCGAAGATGGGTAGGTCGAAAGTTGCGGTCGGACCGGCCGAGCGGACGTTGGTCGTGTCCTGGCCCCACTGCCCACCGAGCGCGAACGCGGGGAACTGCCCGATGACCGCCGTGCGCACATCCTCATCCGCAGCGTGATAGCCGAGTTGCAGCGCCACGAGATCAGGACGCCGGTCCGGTAAGTTGATCAGCAGCGAAGCCACGTCCACCGGCGGAGGCGGTAGCGATGGCGCGGCGATGGCGAACCGCACCTGCGGGTCGAGTCCGAGCAGCGCATCGAGCGCCTGCCAGTTCTGCATCTGGGTGAGGCCGAGCGAGGCGACGGCCTGCTCCGCGGCCGACTTGGCCGCCAGCAGGGGCGCGAGCGCGGTGAGATCGAGGTTGCCGGCCGCGGTCGCCGCCTGGACGTCCCGCACCTCCCGATCGAGCAGAGCGAGCTCCTGCTGGCTGAGCTGCAGCGACTGCTCACCATAGTAGAGATCGAGCGCCAGCCATCGCGCCTTCTGCGCCACCTGCCATTCCTGCCACAGGAGGTCGGCATTCACCTGCCGGCTCTGGAAGCGCGCGGACCTGACGCGCGTGTGGTAGGTCAGAATGGACTTGACGTCCGAGGTCAGCGACGCTGACCACGCGGGCGAGAAGCCGCCCGCGCCGCCGAGCAGCACCCCGTAGCTCACGCTGGCGGAAGGATTGGGCAGCAGCGAGCTCTGCAGCAGATTGGCTCGGGCGACATCCGTCTGTGCCTGCTCGGAACGCAGCTCCGGGTCGTTGAGCACCGCGAGCAGGCCGACGTCATCGAGGTTCAGGGGTTCATCCGTGGCGATCCGCCGGGTGGGCACACCCGCTCGGATAGCCGGGACTTCAGCCCGAAGGGCCGACAATCCCGCGGCGAGGTCGGGGCCGCGGGCCAGCGGCAGCGGGTGGTAGAGCGCGCAGCCGCCGAGGAGGAGCGCCACCGCGCCGGCCAAGATGCCGCGAGATATCGCTTGCCGCCGGATCTCTCGAGACTGCGAGCGCACTACTGAAGGAGGTCCGTTTGCCTGGTGTGGAAAGCATACCGGCGGTTGCTGACCAAGTCCTGACGGTTTCCCAACGCGCCTCCCCCGCGCGGTAACCGGTCGCCGCACGTCTGTCAGCTCTTCGTTAGTCCTGCGGCGCTAATATGGCCTCCGGCGCACCATGCGCGCGGGAGCCGAAGCGAAAATGAGGGTGTTGCTGGTCGAAGATCACCATGCCATGCGCGAGATGATCGCGGATCATCTCAAGGAGCGCGGCTTTGCCGTCGATGCGGTGGGCCGCGGCGACCAGGCGATCGCGGCTGCCGGCGTTGCCCCCTTGGAGGCAGTGATTCTCGACCTCGGCCTGCCGGACATGGACGGCATGGACGTGCTGAGCTCGCTCCGAGCCTCTCATCCCGAGCTTCCCGCGATCATCCTGACGGCGCGTGACAGCGTCGATGACCGGCTGCTGGGCCTCAATTCCGGGGCGGACGACTACATCGTCAAGCCCTTCAACCTCCTCGAGCTCGAAGCGCGGCTGCGCGCGGTGCTGCGCCGCGCCGGCATTCCTCGCGGCACCACGTATTCCCTGGGCGGTGTCACCTTCGACACGGTCACGCGGGAAGCGGCCGCCTGCGGTAAATCGCTCGAGCTCACACGCCGCGAGGCGGCACTGCTCGAAGAGCTGATCCGCGTTCCCGGTCAGGTGATCACCAAGGACCGCCTGGAGGACCGGCTTTATGCGCTCGAGGATGCGGGCAGCGCGAACGCGCTCGAGGCGGCGGTGTCGCGACTGCGGCGCAAGCTTGCAGCCGCGCGCGCGCCACTGCAGATCGAGACCAAATGGGGAATCGGCTATCGCTTGATCACCGAACCGGCCGAAGGCGGTCCGGATTGAGCCGTGCCCACAGCCTGAGGCTCCGGCTGCTCGGCGCGATGGTGGCGGTGTTCGCCCTCGGCCTCGGGGCGGCACTTCTCTCCTACCGCACCGAGGTCTACGACATCACGGGCGATCTGCGGACTCGCACGCTCGAGAACCAGGCGCGCGAGCTGTTGCAAGCGGTGCAGGTTGGCGCAAACGGCAGCCTTCAGGTCCGCACACCCGAGGACTGGCGGCAGGTCTATTCGAGTCCGTCCGGGCGCTTCGTGTTCACGGTTTTCGATGCCGCGCGGCACCCGATCGCCTGGTCCGCCAATCTCGAGGCGCCGCTGCCGTACATTCCCGTCGACTCGCGCGGCGGGTTGGGTCCGGTGGAATTCATCGGCGCGGGCGCCACCCGCCGCGCCATCGTCGCGGCCCGCGGCCCGCGGGACTCGACCGTGCTCGTCGGCCGTGGCGATCACGATCGTGACGAGCTCGTCGACAGCCTGTTCGAGGAGGGATCGGAGCAGCTCACCGTCATCGCACCGTTCGCGCTGCTCGGACTCGTCCTCATCTGGCTGATCAGCGGTTGGAGCCTGCGGCCGATCGAGCGCGCCTCGCAGGAGGCGGCGCGGGTCGGGGCCCAGCGCCCGGACATGCGCATCTCGCCCCGTGGGCTGCCCCGGGAGGTCCAGCCCCTGGTCGAGGCGGTCAACGGCGCCCTCGATCGCCTCTCACGCGCCTACGCCACGGAGCGGCGGCTGACAGCGGATGCGGCGCATGAGTTGCGCACGCCACTCGCGGTCCTCAACCTGCGACTGCAGCGGGCGAAGCTCACCGGCAACACCGAATGGAGCGCAGTCGAGCGGGAGCTGGCGCAGATGGGGCGCCTCGTCGATCAACTCCTCGATCTCGCCCGCAAGGAAGCGCTCGCGCGCGAGCGACACACCGAAGACCTTCCCGTCATCAACCTGTCACGCGTAGTGCGAGAAGCCGCGGCGACGGTGCTGCCACTGATGGAGGCCGCCGGCCGCGAGCTCGAGGTCGACGTGCCCGACGCCGTCCAGGTCCGCGGCAACAGCGACGACCTGCGTGATATGGTGCGCAACCTGCTCGAGAACGCAGTGCTGCATGGCCACGGCAAGGTGAGCGCTCGGATTGGGATCCCGCAGAAGCGCTCCGATGACATGACGATCGAAGTCGCAGACGAAGGATCGGGTGTTCCGGCCGGCCAGGAGGAAGCGGTGTTTCAACGCTTCCGGCGCCTCAACGTCGACGCTCCAGGCTCTGGTCTCGGCCTCGCGATCGTGCGTCATGTATCGCGCAGCCACGGGGGCGACGCGCGTTTCCTACCCGGCGTCGGACGCGTCGTAGTTCAACTTCCGCAGTCAGGCAACGAGCTTCGCGATCTTGCAGACGAGCGCTAGTGCTGCGGCCGGCCGCTGCTACCAGCCCTGAGCAGACGGTCGACTTCCGCCTCGGCGGCGAGCCAGTCCTCTTCCTCATTGCCAGGCGCGAACCCGCGCCGCTCGGCACGGAGGAAGGCCGCCTCGGCGATCATGGCTCGGCGCGCGTCTTCGGAGACTGTGATGCGGGCGGACCCGCCCGATACGGGGGCGGCGGGCTTCACCGGCTCCGCGCGCCGGCGCGGGGCGGCTTTTTCAGCGGGCGGCAGTGATTCGGTGCGACCGGACCCTGTGGGGCGACGAGTGGCCATGAATACTCCTTGATTTGTCTTGCGCTTCGAGCGCGCGAAGAGCTTGCAGGCTGACCGCCCGCCGCGCAAGCCAAGCCCGGAGCGCGACCGCAAGTGTCCGCTCGAGTGTCCGCTGTCCGCCGGACGGACGCGTGCGCGCCCCGCGCCTGACGAGCCACTACAGCGAAATCACGCTCATTATCAATAGCTTGGATCGGCGCGGACGCGCTGGCATACGACCTGCAATGACAGGCTCGAGAAGCCTATGAGTATCACCAATCTCAAACCTCCAGCCGCGGTGAGCGCTGCGCCCGCTCCGATTCGCGACACGTCGGCCCAGGACGTCGCGCGTCAAACATCCCAACAGGCGTGGTATCGGCGGAAGATCGTTTACATCGCCGGCAGCGTCATCGGATTGGTCGGCATCCTCGCCTGGCTCCTACACGGGTGGGCACAGTCCGGACATATGATCTCCGGCCAGAGCCTCGAGATCGCCACGGTGAGCCGCGGTGATTTCGTGCAGGACGTCGCCGGGAGGGGAACTGTCATCGCCGCGGTCAGCCCGACGCTCTCCTCCACCGCCCCCGGCACGGTCACGTACCTCGTGCATGCCGGCGACCGCGTCACCAAGGGAGAGGTTCTGGCGCGCCTCGCCAGCCCCGAGCTCGAGAACGAGTACGAGCGCGAGCAAACTACCCTCGCGAGCATGGGCGCCGCGCTCGCGCAGCAGCGGGTCGAGCTGCAGCAGGAGCTGCTCGAGAACCGCCAGCAGGCGGACCTCGCCGCGGTCACGATGAGCCAGCAACTGCGCGAGCTGCAGCGCCTGCAGGCGGCATGGGCCCTGCACGTCATCAGCGAGCAGCTCTACGAGGGCGCGTACGACACCTACTCCATCGCACGCCTCAACTACGAGAACGCCAATCGCAATGCAAGCCTCGAGCGCCACCGCATTCTGCTCGAGCTGCGCACGCGCCAGCTCGCGCGTGATGCGCAGTCTCTTCTCGTGCATGGCCTGGAGCGCCGGATCGATGCGCTGACCGTCCGCTCGCCCGTGAATGGCATGGTCGCGGACCTCGCCCAACCCGATCAGTCGCACGTTGGCACCAGCCTGCCGCTCGTCACGGTGATCGATCTCTCGGCGCTCGCTATCGAGTTCCAGGTGGCGGAATCGCTCGCCAACGGCATCGAGCCCGGGCTGCCGGCGGACATCACGGTCGAGGGACAGACGCTGCATGGTGCGGTCACCGAAGTCTCGCCGGACGTGCGCGACGGTTGGGTGACCGGCCGCGTCAGATTCGTCGGCGCCCCGCCGGTAGGACTGCGGCAGAACGAGCAGGCTGCAGTGCGCATCGTGATGGGCGAGCACAAGAATGTCCTGATGGTCGATCGGGGGGCCTTCCTCGATCCGGCCACTCGGGACGTGTATGTCGTCGACGGCGACGAGGCGATCCGCAGGCGGGTCATGCTCGGAGCCGCCTCGGTCTCCGAGATCCAGGTCCTGCGCGGGCTCGCCGCGGGGGATCGGGTGGTGATCTCCGACACCCAGGATTTCAACGATGCGCGCCAGTTGCGGATCGCGCACTGAGCGGAATGACCCGAAACATGAACGCCAAGAGGCTCCCATGCTGAAGATGCAAGATGTCAGTAAGGTCTATCGCACCGACCTCATCGAGACGCACGCGCTGCGCAGCTTCTCGCTGGAGGTAAAAGCCGGCCAATTCGTCGCCGTGAGCGGGCCTTCCGGCTCCGGCAAGACGACCTTCCTCAACGTCGCCGGCCTCCTCGAGACCTTCGACACCGGCACTTACGAGGTCGACGGCAAGGACGTGACCCGCCTCTCGGACGATGCGCGCTCGCGCATGCGCAACGAGAAGATCGGCTTCATCTTTCAGAGCTTCAATCTCATACCCGACCTCGACATCTACGACAACGTGGATGTCCCGCTGCGCTATCGGGGCATGAAGGCGGCGGAGCGCAACCAGCGCATCAGCAAGGCTCTGGAGCTGGTCGGGCTGGCCTCCCGCATGAAGCACATGCCCTCGCAGCTCTCCGGCGGCCAACAGCAACGCGTCGCCATCGCCCGCGCCATTGCCGGCGACCCGGGGCTGATCCTCGCCGACGAGCCCACCGGGAACCTCGACTCCCTCATGGCGCGCCAGGTGATGGACCTGCTCGAGCAGATCAATGAGATGGGCACCACCATCGTGCTCGTGACTCACGACCCCGAGCTCGCCAGACGTGCACAACGCAACATCCACGTCGTGGACGGGATGGTGATCGACTCAGCGCCCTATCAGCGGCGGCTACCGCCCGAAGAGGCGCACGCCGGGGTCGGCGGCTCGACCCGGTAATCCAGAGGAGACTGCCCAGTGCTCGGCTACTACCTTCGCCTCGCCCTCAACAGCCTGCGGCGTACCCCCGGACTGACCGCGCTCATGGTCTCTGCGATCGCGCTCGGCATCGCCGCCTGCATCGTCACGCTCACCGTGTACCACGCCATGTCGGGCAACCCGATCTGGTGGAAGAACAACGTGCTGTATGCGGTAACCATGGATTCGTTGGACCCGGGTCCGCCGTTCGATCCACAGCACCCGGCGCTGTCCCCACCGGAGCTGACCTACAAGGATGCAACCTACCTCGCCCGATCCGACATCCCGAAACGCAAGGTCATCATGACTCAGTTGCTCGGGATGCTGAATGGGGCACCGGGTCAGAGCGTGCCGCTGCGGGTGATGACACGGGCCACGACCCAAGACTTCTTCGCCATGTTCGATGTTCCCTTCGAGTACGGCGGTGGATGGCGCGGGAACGACGTCGCTGCGTTGCCCGAGATAGTGCTCACCAAGCAGACGAACGACACACTCTTCGGCGGCGCCGATAGCGTCGGGCGATCCATCCTCTGGAACGGGAACCGATTCCGGGTGGTGGGCGTGCTGCGCAACTGGCAGCCGTTGCCCAGATTCTACGACCTCGTCGATGGCGCCTTCGTAGCGCCGCAGGACACGGACGCGGTTTACTTGCCCTTCTCCTGGGTGACCGCCTTGCAGGCGCTCCCGACGAGCAACATGACATGCGACGGCAATTCGGGCGGGGTCCAAAACTACCAGCAGTTCCTCAACTCGGAGTGTATCTGGATCCAGATGTGGGCGGAGCTGCCTTCCGCCACGGGTCGTGCGCGCTTTCACGCCTTCATGGACGCCTATTGGGCGGCGCAGCGCAAAGCGGGACGATTCCCGCGTCCGCTCGACAATCGCCTCACCAACGTCGGTCAGTGGCTGAAGGTCAACGGCGTCGTCGACAGCGATAGCCGCATTCTGCTGCGGGTCGGCTTCGCCTTTCTCGCCGTCTGTCTGATCAACACCGTCGGTATTCTGCTGACGAAGTTCATCCGCGGCGCGCCGATCATCGGTTTGCGGCGCGCCCTGGGAGCGAGCCGGCGCCAGATCTTCATGCAACACATCGTCGAGGTCGCCGTGGTCTCGATCGCAGGTGCGCTGCTCGGCCTGGCGCTGGGCGCGGTCGGGCTGGCGGTAATGCACGCAATCTATGCGCAGGACAGCACCTACGGGATGCTCGCCCACTTCGATCCCTTGGGAGTCGCGTGGGCGCTAGCGCTCGCCGGTGCGTCTACACTCGCGGCAGGCCTCTACCCCGCCTGGAGCGTCGGCAGAGTGGCGCCGGCGGGCTACTTGAAAGGTCGGTGAGCAATATGATGAATCTCAACGTTCGACCCATTCTCGCGGCGCTGAGCCGCAATCGCACGGGTGCCGCGCTGATCGCACTGGAGATTGCAATCGCGCTTGCCGTGATGGTCAATGCCACCTGGATCGTGGCCCAGCGCATCCAGCAGATCGAGATGCCGAGCGGACTCGACGTACGCGACCTGTTTGCGATCGGGATTGCACCCATCTCGAGTCATTCCGATCTTGGCGCCATGCAGCGCCAGGATCTCGCCTATCTGCGCGGCCTCCCGGGAGTCGTCTCCGCCTCGGCGACATCCTCGGTCCCGTTGAGTCGCTATGGCCAGGGCACCTCGGTGTCGCCGAATCCCGGCGCGCAAGCGCCCATGACTCTCGAGACGCGGATGATGGAGGCAGACGAGTCGGCTCTCCAGACTTTCGGAGTGCGCATGGTCGCCGGCCGGAACTTCAGCGCGACGGACATCCGGCCGGCGTCGCAGAACTTCTTCGAGGCGTACCCGCAGGTCATCATGACGCAGTCGCTCGCGGACAAGCTGTTTCCGGGCGGCAACGCGCTCGGCAAGCCAATCTACGCAGGCGACAACATCCCGATGACCGTCACCGGCATCACCAGCAACTTCATCCCTTCCGTCGCGACTTCAAACTCACCCAACTACGATGCGCTACTGTTCCCGCAAGCTCCGGGCGACTTCGGACTCTATTTTCTCCTGGTGAGGACCCGGCCCGGCATGACCGCAACCCTTCTGGCGAGGGCCCAGCGGCACCTTGCGACCTCGAATCTCGACCGGGTCATTTTCGAGGCGCAGACCCTGAGCTACTACCGGCAGCTTCTCGATGCGCAGGACCGCGCCGTGGCCGTCTTCCTGACGCTGGTGACGGCGCTCATTCTGTCCGTCACCTGCCTCGGGATCTTCGGCCTCACGACTTTCAACGTCAGCACCCGCACGAAGCAGATCGGAACCATGCGCGCCGTCGGCGCCCGCAGGCGCGACATCGTCGCGCACTACCTGGTCGAGAACGCGATCGTCCTCATCTCAGGCGGGCTGGTCGGCTGCGTGCTTGCGCTCGGCGTGGGTCACTGGCTCACCGACCAGTACCAACTCCCGCGCCTGGATCTTCACTTCCTGGCGATCGGGGTCCTCGGCCTGGCGGTGATCGGCCAGCTCGCGGCCTGGCAGCCGGCGCGGCGCGCCGCGGCCGTTCCGCCGTCGGTGGCCACTCGCACGATCTGATGTCGCCCGGCTGAGAGGGGCCGCGTCGGGGTAGGATTACGCCATGGTCAAGACCGCCGCCGGCCCAGCACGATCGAGCCTCGCCGACAGCCTCATCCTCGTCATCGACGACAATGAGGCGGTGCGCACCGCGCTCGACGTACTCATGGCGCTGCACGGCGCACGGGTCATCGGCGCCGGATCGCCCGTGGAGGGGCTGACCCTACTCGAAAACGAGCCCGTGGACCTGGTCATCCAGGACATGAACTTCCGGCGCGAGGCGACGAGCGGCGAGGAAGGCGTGCAGCTCTTCCACGAGATCCGCAAGGGGCACGAAGACGTGCCGATCATTCTTCTGACCGCCTGGACGAATCTCGAAACCGCGGTCGAGCTGGTGAAGGCCGGGGCCGCGGACTACCTCTCCAAGCCCTGGGACGATACCCGCCTGCTCACCACCGTCCGCAACCTGCTCGACCTGAGAAGAGCGCGCGCGGAAACCACGCGGATACAGGTCCAGCGGCGCCAGGTGCGCCGGGCGCTCGCCGAGCGCTTCGATCTTCGCGGGGCCATCTATGAGAGCGAGGCGATGCACACCCTGGTCACGATGGCGACGCAGGTTGCGCATGCCGATGTGCCCGTACTGATCACGGGACCGAACGGCGCCGGCAAGGAAGTGCTTGCCGACATCATCCAGGCGAATTCAACGGTTCGCACGGGACCGTATCTCAAAGTCAACCTGGGCGCGCTACCGCAGGAGCTCATCGAGTCGGAGCTCTTCGGCACCGAGGCTGGCGCATTCACCGGCGCCCGCGCCAGGATCGGACGGTTCGAAGCGGCCAACGGCGGCACCCTCTTCCTCGACGAGCTCGGCAACCTCGCGCCCGCCGGGCAAGCCAAGCTGCTGCGCGTCCTGCAAACCGGCGAGCTCGAGCGCCTCGGCTCCAATGTCACGCGCCGCACGCAAGTGCGCATGGTCGCCGCGACCAACACGGACCTGCGCGCGGCCATCCGCGAGGGGCGCTTCCGCGAGGACTTGTACTATCGACTCAATGTCATCGAGCTGGAGCTGCCGCCCCTGTCCCGCCGCCGTGAGGACATCCTGCCACTCGCCCGGCACTTTCTGGGCGACGGACGCGAGCTGTCGCCGGAAGCCGAGCGGGCGCTGGTCAGGCACTCCTGGTCGGGAAACGTGCGCGAGCTGCAGAACGTGATCCGGCGGGCCTGCCTGCTCGCCGCCACGCCGGCGATCGGGGCGGAGGCTCTGGGCCTTCCGGCCCCGGAGCAGTCTGACCTCACCGGGGAGCCCGCCGTCGACCGCGCATCCATAGAGACCTCGCTGCTGCGTGCCGGCGGCGTCGTGGCGCACGCTGCGCGTGACCTCGGCCTCTCCCGTCAGGCACTCTATCGCCGCATGGAAAAGCTCGGCATCAAATCCGACTGATGTTGCCCCGATCTCTCTCGGGGAGGGCCCTCGCCGCTCTTACGCTCACGACGGTGATCGCATCCGCGGCCGGAGCATTGGCGGCCCATTGGCTGAGCTCCGTTCCGCTGGGCATTCTGGCGGCCTTGCTGATATCCACCCCCTTCGTCGGATGGCTGGCCGTACGAATCAGCCGGCCGTGGACGGGTGTACTCGATGCGGTGAGTAGCGGCATCGGAAGCCTGCGCGACCGGGATTTCAGCGTCACCATCGCGCCGCGTGGCGGCCCCGAGCTCGTCAAGCTCGTGAGCGCATACAACTCCCTCGGCGATGTGTTGCGGCGGGAGCGGCTCGACATCTACCAACGCGAGCTCCTCCTCGATACGGTGCTGCAGACGACGCCGCTCGCTCTCACTCTGACCAACGCCGGCGGCCGCATCGTCTACGGCAACATCGCCGCACGGCAGTTGCTGCGCGGCGGCCGCAAGCTCGAGGGGCTCGCTCTGGAGGCGCTGCTCGAGGAGTCCCCGGCCGCATTGCGCGAGGCGCTCAAGGGCGAGGGTGATACGTTGTTCACCATGGAGATCGACGGCGAGCCCGAGGTCTACCATCTCTCCAGACGTAGCTTCGTCCTCAACGGGCAGCCGCATGAGCTCGTCCTCCTCAAGCAGCTGACCCGCGAGCTCGCCGCTCAGGAAGTGCTCGTCTGGAAGAAGGTCATCCGCGTCATCGCGCACGAGCTCAACAACTCGCTCGCCCCGATCAGCTCGCTGGCACACTCCGGGACGCTGCTCGCGGTCGGCGCCGAGAGCGCCGAGCTCGAGAGAGTGTTCGCGACCATCGGCGAGCGCGCCTCGCATCTCGCCACGTTCATCGAGGGCTATGCAAAATTCGCCAAGCTGCCGAAGCCGCGGCCCGCGTCCGTCGCGTGGCCGGTCTTCCTGGCGCGAATCGCGGCCGCGCAACCGTTCAGAATCGAGGGCCCCCTACCACAGCACGAGGCGAGCTTCGATGTCGGCCAGCTCGAGCAGGTGATGATCAATCTTTTGAAGAATGCCGCCGAGTCCGGCTCCGCGCCTGAAACCATCAGGGTGAGCGTCCACCCCCGCTCCCAGGGCTTCGTAATCGAGGTCGCCGACCGCGGCAGCGGCCTCTCGGAGCAGGTTCTGCGGGATGCGCTGCTGCCCTTCTTCTCGACCAAACCCTCCGGCACGGGCCTCGGCCTCACTCTCTGCCGCGAGATCGTCGAGGCCCACGGCGGGCGCCTGACCCTCGCCAATCGCCCGGGCGGTGGAGCAGTGGTCTCGATTCACCTCCCCTGAGCACGGCTTGCGGCGGCACGCCAAAATGACTAGACTAGACTTAGTCTACCTGGATTCCCGTCATGACAAAAGTGCTCAATATCCATGAGGCAAAGACGCACCTCTCCCGAATCGTCGAGGAGGTCGCAGCAGGAAAGGAGGTCATCATCGCCAAGGCCGGCAAACCCATGGCGCGACTGAGCCCCATCACTGCAGGTGTGAAAAAGAAGAGGCTGGGTCTGCTCAAGGGCAAGATCAAGGTCGCTGCGGATTTCAACGCGCCGCTGCCGGATGAGTTGCTGGCCAGCTTCGAGGGCCATTAGCCTTGCGGGTTCTGCTCGATACACACCTGCTCCTCTGGGCTCTGGCATCTCCACGCAGGCTCTCGTCCAAGGCTCGGCAGCGAATCGAATCGAGCGAGGTATTCGCGAGCGCGGCATCGATCTGGGAGATCAGCATAAAATCCTCGCTCGGCAAGCTTCAGGCCAACCCGGCCGAGGTGCTGTCGGGCATCGAGCCGGCGGGGTTCGATCACCTGCACGTCATCGGCGAGCATGCGGCAGAGGTGGTGAATCTGCCGCACCTGCACAAGGATCCGTTCGACAGGCTACTGGTCGCGCAAGCGTCGGTGGAAAAGATGATTCTGCTCACCAACGATGACACGCTGGGCGGCTACGGAGACTTCGTGGAAGTTGTCTAGCGCGCCGCGGTGCCCCGCGCACGACGATGACACTCGATGCCGCGCGGATGACGACGGAATCGGCGCCGAGCTGAGCCTCCCTACACCTGTTGCGAGCCGCGACCCGTCCGGCGCCGCGTGCGGGAGCCAGCAGTATGCGTCCGCGCGCCACTGCCGTTGGTCGCGCGAGCGGTGCCATTACCGCTGCCCCGGGAGTTGCGCCGGCTGGCGCCCGCGTGCTCAGCGGACTCCAGCGCCAACTTCTGCATCGCGTTACCGGCATCCTCCCTGAACTCCACCGCGTCGACGTCGAGTCCCTTCACGTACTTGCGGAAATCCTTGCCCAGAGCCGGATGGCTCAGAGCGTATTCGACCGTCGCCTGCAGGTACCCGAGCTTGCTGCCGCAGTCATAACGCTTGCCGTTGAAGCGATAGGCATACACCGCCTCCTCGCGCATCAGCGCCGCGATGCCGTCGGTCAACTGGATCTCGCCGCCCGCACCCTGCCCGAGCCGCTCCAGGTGCTCGAAGATCGCCGGCGCGAGCACATACCGGCCCACCACCGCGAGATTGGAGGGAGCCACGGCGGGCTTCGGTTTCTCGATGATGCTGCGCACGCGGCTGGTGTTGGATTTGTCGGCCTCCACCGCGACGATGCCGTACTTGTCGGTGTCGGAACGCGGCACCACCTGCACGCCGAGAATGCTCGCGCGCTTGGACTCGTAGACTTCCGCCATCTGCGCGAGGCAGGCCACTTTGCTCTTGATCAGATCGTCCGCGAGATGAACGAAAAAGGGCTCCGCACCCACGGCCGGCTGCGCGCACAGCACCGCGTGTCCGAGCCCGAGGGGCGCCGGCTGGCGGATGTAGATGCAGGAGGCATAGGACGGCAGCACGCTGCGCAGTTGGTTCGCCAAGTCACTCTTGCCCTGGCGCTCGAGCAGCTGCTCGAGCTCCTGGTCGGAATCGAAGTGGTCCTCGATGGCTCGCTTGGAGGCGCCGGTGACGAACACCAGCCGCGTGACGCCGGCGGCCAGCGCCTCCTCCACCGCATATTGAATGAGCGGCTTGTCGACGACGGGCAGCATCTCCTTGGGGCTCGCCTTGGTGGCGGGCAGGAAGCGGGTGCCGCGTCCGGCCACCGGAAAGACGGCGGTTCGGATCACGGACTTCGGTGTCAACCTCATGGGAGCTCTCCCGGAAAATTCGTGGCTTGGGGCCAAGTGTACCGTGTCAGAGGGGCTCGCAAAGGACATGCCGCCTCAGGAAACCGCTCTCTCCTCGCTCTTTTCGGCCCACTTGAAGACGGCCGGGCGCATGCTGTCCCAAGCGCGGCACTTCGGGCAGCGCCAGTACCAGCCGACGCTGAGCAGGCCGCAGTCCTCGCACTGGTAGCGCCCGCCGGTGTCCCCGATGCGCGTCAGCAAGGCCCCGAGCGAGCGGGCATCCGCCGCCGATTCCGTCTCCGAGCCCGCCCCGCCGGCGATATCGGGCAAGCGCCGGACCTCCTGCGGCGGCAGTGCTGTCGCCAGCAGCCACGCGAGCTGCCGGGAGCTGATCGTGCCATTGCGGCGCAGTCTCGCCGCGATCTCCTCCACCGCCCCGCGGGCATTGCCCCAGAGCCCGAGCACCCGCGGAATGATCTCGAGCGCGAGCTCCGGCGACTCCTCGAGCGCCTTGAGGTAGAGCGTCAGCGATCCGGCCGGATCTCCCGCGAGCTCGGTAATGCGGGCGGTCAGGACGTCAGCTCGCGGTAGATCCGACTGGTGCGTACGCGCCTGTCGCAGCAGTGTGCGCGCCCGCTCCGCATCTCCCTGCACCAGCGCCTGCTCCGCGAGCTCACAGAGGTAATGCGCCGCCACCCGACAGCGTTCGATCTGCACCGCCTGCGGCAGCGCGTCAAAGATCTTCAGGGCATTGGCCCAGTCGCCCTGGGCCTCGTAGATCCGCACCAGGTGATCGAGCGCGGCCCGGCGGTACTCGCGCGACGCCGACAGCTCCTCGAGCAGCCACTCCGCCCGATCCATCAGACCCGCGCTCAGGTAATCCAACGCCAGCGCGAAAGCCGCCTTGTCCTTGAGCGACGAGCCCGTCTGCTCCCGCAGGCGCGTGTGAATCGCGATCGCGCGATCGACCTCGCCGCGCCGCCGGAAGAGGCTGCCGAGCGCGAATTGAATCTCAGCCGCATCCCCGTCCGCTTCCGCCATGCGCGCGAAAATTTCGACCGCATGATCGAACCGGTCGTTGATGAGATGGTCGAGGCCAACGTAGTAATCACGCGGCAAACGGACGGTCCGCGCCGGACTGGTGAGTCTTCCCAGATACCACGCCGCGACACCAACGGCGACAAACGCCAGCGCAAGCAGCAAAGCAGGCAGCTCGATCACGCCGCCCACAATAGCGCCGGAAGCCTACAAAGAATAGCTAGTCGGTGATCGGATTGTCGGCGCCGTCGTTGACCCGCTCGCGCAGGTCTTTCCCCGGCTTGAAGTGCGGCACGTACTTGCCGGAAAGCGCCACCGCCTCCCCGGTCTTGGGGTTGCGGCCCTGCCGCGGCGGCCTGAAATGCAGGCAGAAGCTGCCGAAACCCCGGATCTCGATCCGATCGCCCTGTGACAGGGAATCGCTCATGATCTCCAGGATCTGTTTCAGCGCGAGCTCGACGTCCTTGGCAGGCAGGTGTTTCTGCTTCGCCGTGATGATCTCGATGAGCTCGGACTTCGTCATGTTTTGAATTTTCTTCATCCTACGCCCCGACGGGTGTTCGCGAGCCAGGCCCCTCCGTAGGGGGACCTCTCCCCCGAAGCCCGGAGGGCGTAGGGGGAAGTCAGCTGCGATCTCCGATGTGCTCCTTCAGCAGGTCCCCCAGGCTCGTGCCCGTGGTGGCCCCCTCGGAGGAGCGGTAGCTCTGCACCGCCTCGGCCTCCTCGTGCGCCTCCTTCGCCTTGATCGAGAGAGTGATCGCGCGCGACTTGCGGTCCACACCGGTGAACTTCGCCTCGACCTCGTCGCCGACCTTGAGCACGCTGCGCGCATCCTCGACGCGGTCGCGGCCGAGCTCCGAGGCGCGCAGCTGACCCTCGACACCGTTGCCGAGGTCGATGAGCGCGCCGCGGGCATCCACTTCCTTGACCACGCCCCTGACGATCGTGCCCTTGGGGTTCTCCGCGATGTAGCTCGAGAAGGGGTCCTTCGCGAGCTGCCGGATACCGAGGCTGATGCGCTCGCGCTCCGGATCGATGGTGAGCACCATGGCTTCGAGCTGCTGGCCCTTCTGGTAGTTGCGCACCGCCTCTTCCCCGGGCACGTCCCAGGAGATGTCGGACAGGTGCACCAGACCGTCGATGTTACCGCTGAGGCCGATGAAGATACCGAAGTCGGTGATCGACTTGATCAGACCCGACACCTTGTCGCCGCGGTTGTAGTTCTCCGCGAACTCCTTCCACGGATTGGCCTTGCACTGCTTGAGGCCGAGAGAGATGCGACGGCGGTCTTCGTCGACGTCGAGCACCATCACCTCGACCTCCTGGCCGGTGTGCACGACTTTCGCCGGGTTGACGTTCTTGTTGGTCCAGTCCATCTCCGACACGTGCACCAGGCCCTCGACGCCGTCCTCGATCTCCACGAAGGCGCCGTAGTCGGCGATGTTGGTGACCTTGCCGAAGACGCGGGTGTGCGGCGGGTAGCGGCGGGCGATGTTCTCCCACGGATCAGCGCCGAGCTGCTTCAGACCGAGACTCACACGCGAGCGCTCGCGGTCGAACTTCAGGATCCGCACGTCGATCTCATCGCCGACCTTCACCACCTCGGAGGGGTGTTTGACGCGCTTCCACGCCATGTCGGTGATGTGCAGCAGGCCATCGATGCCGCCCAGGTCGACGAACGCACCGTAATCGGTGAGGTTCTTGACCGAGCCGTGCACGACCGAGCCTTCCTGAAGATTCTCGAGCAGCGCGCTGCGCTCGGCGGAGAACTCCTGCTCCACGACCGCGCGGCGGGATACCACCACGTTGTTGCGCTTCTGATCGAGTTTGATGACCTTGAACTCGAGCGGCTTGCCCTCGAGGTAGGAGGTGTCGCGGACCGGGCGCACGTCGACGAGCGATCCCGGCAGGAAAGCCCGCACGTTGTCGATCTCGACGGTGAAGCCGCCCTTGACGCGGCCCGTGATGATGCCGGTGACGATCTCCGACTTGTTGAATGATTCCTCGAGCCGAGTCCAGGTGCGGGCTCGCTTCGCCTTCTCGCGTGAGAGGCGCGTCTCGCCGGTGCCATCCTCGACCGAGTCGAGGGCAACCTCCACCTCATCGCCGGTCTTGACCTCGATCTCGCCGCGCTCGTTCTTGAACTGCTCGACGGGGATCACGGCCTCGGACTTCAGGCCCACGTTGACGACGACGACGTCAGGGGTGACGTCTACCACCAGCCCAGTGAGGATCATCCCCGGGCGGATGCGTTGGTTGGCGAGACTCTGCTCGAAAAGCTGCGCAAAACTTTCTGTCATACTCTCTATCTAAATACTGGCGACCTCGTGCTCCTTGCGGTAGGCCAGGCAGATGCGAAATACGGCGCGCGCATCGTGCTGCGCACCGACCAATAAATAACTCTCGGCGAGATCGAGGCCTCCCTACGCTCCTGCGGAGCTACGGGAGGCAGGCCACAGCGAGCGCCGGGCTCCGAGCTCCAGCACACGGCCGACGACCTCCTCGATCGGCAAGCCCGTCGAGTCGATCACCGCCGCGTCGGGTGCGGGAATCAGGGGGGCTACTGCCCGCGTCGAATCCCTCGCGTCCCGCTCGGTGATCTCGCGCGAAAGGGCGGAGAGGCTAACACCAGACCCCTTTTCCTTCAACTGCTTATAGCGCCGTAGCGCCCGCTCCTCGGCACTGGCCGTCAGGAAGATCTTGAGGCGGGCCCCCGGAAAGATGACCGTCCCCATATCGCGCCCGTCGGCCACGAGCCCCGGGGGTCGCGCAAAGGCGCGCTGGCGCTCGAGGAGCGCCGTACGGACCGATGGCCAGGCCGCCACCCGCGAGGCCCCCTGCCCGGCGGCCTCGGTACGAATGACCTGGGTGACGTCCCGGTGCGCCAATAGGACCCGCTCGCTACCGTCCGAACCCACCCCGAAGGTCACCTCCATGGCGGCGGCAAGGCGGGCATGCCCCTCGACATCGCCAGGGTCGAGCCCCCGGTCGAGGCCGGCGTACGCCACCAGCCGGTAAAGGGCGCCGCTGTCCAGAAGGTGCCAGCCGGCACGCTGGGCGACCGCCCGGCTGATCGTGCCTTTTCCCGAGCCGCTCGGCCCGTCGACCGTAACGACTGGGGCCGAGTCGCTCATGCCATCTCGACCTGCAGACCCGCGGAGCGGGCGATCTCCAGGAACCCCGGGAAAGAGGTCGCAACGTTGGCGACGTCGCGGACCTCGATGGGGCTGCGAGCCACGACCCCGGCGACCGCGAACGCCATGGCAATGCGATGATCGCCGTGGCTCTCGATCGTGCCGCCCCCCAGACCCGAGCCGCCGCGGAGCCAGAGGCCATCGTCGAGCAGCTGGTTTTCCACTCCGAGCACGCTCAAGCCCGCCGCCATGGCGGCGAGCCGGTCGCTCTCCTTCACCCGCAGCTCCAGCGCTCCCCGCACCAGCGTCTCCCCCTCGGCGAGGGACGCCGCGATGAAGAACACCGGAAATTCGTCGATCGAGAGCGGCACCAGGGATTCCGGCACGCGGATGCCCTTCAGCCGGCTCTTGCGGACCTCGATGTCCGCGATCGGCTCCCCGCCGGCCTGCGCCTCCTGCCGCAGCGCATGCACCCGGATGTCCGCTCCCATGAGCCGCAACATGTCGAGCAGGCCCGTGCGTGTCGGGTTGACACCGACGTTGCGCAGCAGGAGACCGCGCTCGGCCGCGAGGCAGCCGGCCACGATGAAGAAAGCCGCGGACGAGAAGTCCGCCGGTACCGCCACTGGCCTGCCGTTGAGGCGCTGCCCTCCCTCGACTGCGACCGTCGCTCCTTCCCGCAGAACCTCGACGCCGAACGCACTCAGCATGCGCTCCGTGTGATCGCGGGAGGGTGCCGGCTCGGTCACTCGCGTCCGGCCGAAGGCTCGCAGGCCGGCGAGCAGCACCGCCGATTTGACTTGGGCACTCGCCACCGGCAATTCGTAGTCGAGCGCGCGCAGCTGGGGCGTGCCATGAATCCGCACTGGCGGCCGACCCTCCTGGGTGGTGATGTCAGCACCCATGAGGCGCAGCGGCACCGACACCCGCTCCATCGGCCGGCGCATGAGCGATTCGTCGCCGATCAGAGTGGAGTCGAACGCCTGCGGTGCGAGCAGGCCCATGAAAAGCCGCATCGCGGTACCGGCATTGCCCATGTCGAGAGGTGCCGCGGCGGCCGTCAGGCTTTCGATGCCCCGGCCACTGACACGCACACGCTGCGGCTCCGGCCGCTCGATGCGCACGCCGAGCGCCTGCAGCGCGCGCAAGGTCGCGAGGCAGTCCTCGCCGGCGAGGAACCCCGTGATCTCGGTCTCGCCCTCGGCGATGCCGCCGAGCATCAGCGCTCGATGGGAGATCGATTTGTCGCCAGGCACTGTGAACTCGCCCGCGACCTCGCCGCCCGGCTGCACCCGGTAACACGCGCCCGTGCCCGATGTCGTCATGGCGGCCACTCTACAGCACTGCGCGCGGGTAGGAGCCGAGCACGCGAAATAGAGAGGCGCGGCGCTTGAGCGCCTCGAGAGCACGGGCCACGTGCGACTCCTCGGCATGGCCCTCGATGTCGATGAAGAAGATGTAGTCCCATTTGCGTCGGTGCGAGGGGCGTGACTCGATGCGCGTCATGCTGACACGGTGGCGTGCGAGAGGCTGCAGCAGCCGATGCAGCGCGCCGGGTGAATCGGTGTGCGAGACCGACAGCAGCAGCGTGGTCCGGTCCTGGCCGCTGGCGGCGAGGAGCTTGCGGCCAAGCACCAGGAAGCGTGTGGTGTTGTCAGCGCGATCTTCGATCTCCGCCGCCAGGACCTTGAGGCCATAGACCTCCGCCGCCGTCTCCCCGGCGATGGCGGCCGTGCCGCGTTCGTCGCGCGCCCGGCGCGCAGCCTCGCCGTTGCTCGAGGCCGGCACGAGCTCGACGCTCGGCAGATGCTCCTGCAGCCAGCCGCGGCACTGGGCGAGCGACTGCGGGTGCGAGCAGATGCGCACGATGCGGCCGAGGCCGCTCATGTTGCCCATGAGGTAGTGATGGATCCGCAGCTCCACCTCACCGCAGATCCTGAGCGGCGAGGCGATGAGGCGGTCGAGCGTGTGGTTGACCGTGCCTTCGGTGGAATTCTCGATCGGCACCACCCCGAAGTCGGCCGCGGCCGATTCCACTTCGTGGAAAACCTCATCGATCGAGCCGAGGGGCAGCGCGCGCACCGAGTGTCCGAAGTGGTTCAGCACCGCGGTCTGGCTGAAGGTAGCCTCGGGACCGAGATAGGCGACCTTGAGCGGCTCCTGCTGCGCGAGGCAGGCGGACATGATCTCGCGGAACAGGCGGACGACCTCCTCGTCGCGCAACGGTCCGCGGTTGCGCTCCCGCGCCCGGCGAAGCACCTGCGCCTCGCGCTCCGGACGATAGAAATCGACGGTGTGCCCGTCACGGCTCTTGGAGATGCCGACGAGCTGCGCCAGCTTGGCGCGCTCGGAGATCAGGCGATGGATCTGCTCATCGACACTGTCGATCCGCGCCCGAAAGCTCTCGAGCTTCGCGCTGTTGAGGGGGGCGGGCGTTGCGCCAGGCGCGCGCCGCCGGGATTTCTTTCTGGCAGCCATGGCGGCGGATCAGACGAGCCGCGCCGAGAGCACGCCCGCGATGCCGCGGATCCTGGCCAGCAGATCCTCGCCGATGGCACCGTCAATGTCGATAAGGGTGTACGCGTACTCGCCGCGCGACTTGTTGAGAAGATCCGCGATGTTGATCCTCGCCTCGGCGAGGCAGGTCGAGATCTGGCCCACCATGTTGGGGACGTTGCTGTTGGCTATCGCGAGGCGCATGGCGCCGGGCAGGCGCGCCAGCACCGCCTCCGGGTAATTGACGCTGTTGCGGATGTTGCCGTTCTCCAGGAAGTCGCGTACCTGGTCGGCCGCCATGATGGCGCAGTTCTCCTCGGCCTCGCCGGTCGAGGCGCCGAGGTGCGGCAGTGTCACGACCTTCGGATGATCCTTGAGCAGGTTGGTCGGAAAATCGCAGACGTAGGCGTGCAGGCGCGCGGCATCCAGGGCCGCCACGACGGCCGGATCGTCGACGATACCGACGCGCGAGAAGTTGAGGAGCACCCCGCCCTGCTTCATCAGGCGCAGGCGCGGCTCGTTGACGAGCCGCCGGGTCTGATCGTTGAGCGGCACGTGCACGGTGATCACATCGGAGCGGGCGAAGAGATCGTCGAGCGACAGCGCCTGCTCGACGCTCGAGGAGAGCTGCCAGGCGCGCTGCACCGTGATCTGCGGATCGTAGCCGAGGACGCTCATGCCGAGCGCCTCGGCGGAGTTGGCCACCTCGACGCCGACCGCCCCGAGGCCGACGACCCCGAGCGTGCGCCCGGGAAGCTCGAAGCCGACGAAGGCCTTCTTGCCCTTCTCGACCGCCTCGTCGATCGCCTGATCGTCGCCGCTCAGTGAGCGCGCGAACGCCCAGGCCTGGCAGACGTTGCGCGCCGCCAGCAACAGGCTCGCGAGCACGAGCTCCTTGACCGCGTTGGCGTTGGCGCCGGGCGCGTTGAAGACCGGGATGCCGCGTCGGCTCAGCTCCGCGACCGGGATGTTGTTGACACCGGCGCCCGCACGGCCCACCGCGCGGACGGTGTCGGGGATCGCGGCACCGCGCATGTCGGCCGAGCGCACCAGGATGGCATCCGGACGCTCCAGGCCAGATGCCACCTCGTAGCGGTCGCGCGGCAGGCGCTCGAGCCCGCGGGCGCTGATGTTGTTGAGAGTCAGGATGCGGTACTTCATCGGACGATGTCCGTCAGCCGTGGCGGCGCGCGAAATCCGTCATGAAGGCGACCAGCGCCTGCACACCCTCGAGGGGCATGGCGTTGTAGATGCTCGCGCGCATGCCGCCGACCGAGCGGTGGCCTTCGAGGCTCACCAGGCCCGCCGCCTTCGCCTCGGTGAGGAAGGTCTGATCGAGCTCCGGCCGCGACAGCGTGAACGGCACGTTCATCCAGGAGCGGCAGGACTTCGCGACCGGGTTGTGGAACAGGCCGGACTCGTCGATGGTGCGATAGAGCAGCTCCGCCTTGGCGCGGTTGCGCGCCGCCATCGCCTCGACGCCGCCCTGCGCCCGCACCCATTTGAGGACGAGCCCGGCGACGTACCAGCCGAAAGTGGGCGGCGTGTTGAGCATTGATCTCTCCGCGGCCATCGCCTGGTAATCCAGTACGGCTGGAGTGCCCGGACGAGCCTTGCCGAGGAGATCCTCACGCACGATCACGACACACAGACCGGACGGGCCAATGTTCTTCTGCGCGCCGGCGTAGATGAGACCAAACTTCGAGACATCGATCGGCCGGGAGAGAATGGTCGAAGACATGTCCGCGACCAGCGGCACCCCGTCCGTCTGCGGCACGTAGGGAAACTCCACGCCACCGATCGTCTCGTTCGGCGTGTAGTGAAGGTACGCGGCGCCGGGCGTGAGCGTGAGGCTGGCTTGATCCGGGACGGTGGTGTAGCTGGACGCGACCTCATCGCCGGCGACGTTGACCTTCACCTGCTGGCGCTTCGCCTCGCCGATCGCCTTCTTCGACCAGGCGCCGGTGTTCACATAGTCGGCAACGGCGCCGGGCGCGGTGAGATTCATGGGAATGGCGGAGAACTGGCCGGTCGCGCCTCCCTGGAGGAAGAGCACCTGGTAGCCGGCCGGAATCGCGAGCAGCGAGCGCAGCGTGCTCTGCGCCTCGTCGGCTACAGCCACGAAAGCCTTGCTGCGGTGGCTGACCTCCATGACCGACATGCCGCTGCCACGCCAGTCAGTCAGCTCCGCGCGAGCCTGCTCGAGAACTTCCAGCGGCAGCGCCGCCGGTCCTGACGCGAAATTGTAGACGCGCACGCATGCCTTCCAGGTTCGGGTGAGAGGACCAGGGAGTAAGGGATACTACCTAAGGGCCATTAGGGCGTCAGAACTTTTGGGCATGACGGGCTCGCTAATGGGCGGAAATCGTCGCGACGATTCTCGCGAGACCCTACACATTTGCCGCGGACCAGGCAGCGGGTCTGGTCCACCATGCTCGATCAGCCCGCGGGGGGCTGGTCGGTTTCGCCGGGGCCGGTCTCCGGCGCCGACTCGCCCTCGAGGCTCTCGATGCGCTCGATGCCGACCAGGCGCTCGCCCTCGGACAGGCGGATGAGCCGCACGCCCTGGGTGTTGCGTCCGAGCTCGGACACCTCGTCCACCCCCGTGCGCACCAGCGTGCCGGTCGAGCTGATCAGCATGATCTCCTGGCCGGGCAGCACCTGCAGCGCCGCCACGGTGGTGCCGTTGCGGTCGGAGGTCTGCATGGCGATGACACCCTGGCCGCCGCGGCCGTGCATCGGGAAATCGTCGACCGGCGTGCGCTTGCCGTAGCCCGACGCGGAGGCCGTGAGCACGCAGCCGCGACCCTCGCCCTGACCGACCACGATCAGCGCGATGACTTCCTGGCCTGCCCCGAGCTTGATGCCGCGTACGCCTGCGGCCTCGCGGCCCATCGGACGAACCTCGCCTTCGCCGAAGCGAATGGCCTTGCCGCCGCTGGAAACCAACATGACCTCGCGCTCCCCGTCCGTGATCGCAACACCGACCAGCTTGTCGTCATCGTGGAGGTCGACGGCGATGATGCCGCTCGGACGCGGGCGTGAAAACGCGGTGAGCGGTGTCTTCTTCACGGTACCCTGACTGGTCGCCATGAAGATGTAGTGCTGCTCGTCATACTGCTTCACGGGCAACAGCGCGTTGATCTTCTCGCCGGGCTCGAGGGGCAGGAGGTTCACCATGGGCTTGCCGAGGGAGCTGCGCCCCGCCTGCGGCAACTCGTAGACCTTGAGCCAGTAGACCTTGCCGCGGCTCGAGAAGCAGAGCACGGTGTCGTGGGTGTGGGCGACGAAGAGCTTCTCGACGAAATCCTCGTCCTTGACGGCGGTGGCCGCCTTGCCGCGGCCGCCGCGGCGCTGGGTCTGATACTCCGACAGCGGCTGGCACTTCGCGTACCCGGTATGCGAGAGCGTCACCACCACGTCCTGCGGCTCGATGAGATCCTCGGTGCTCAGGTCGAGGTGCTCGCGGTTGATCTCCGTGCGGCGGGCATCGCCATAGGCGTCGCGGATCTCGATGAGCTCGCCGCGAATCACCTGGGCGAGGCGCTCCGGGCGCGCCAGGATGTCACCCAGGTCCGCGATGCGCGCCAGCAGCTCCTGGTACTCGGCGACGATCTTGTCCTGCTCGAGACCGGTGAGACGGTTCAGGCGCATGTCGAGAATGGCCTGGGCCTGGGTCTCCGACAGCCGATATTCGCCGTTGGCGAGGCCGGTGTCCGCGGCGAGGCCCTTGGGTCGCGTCGACACCGCGCCGGCGCGCTCGAGAAGTCCGGTGACGGCTCCCGGCGGCCAGCCGCGGCCCATGAGGGCGATGCGCGCCTCGGCGGGCGCGGGCGCCGCCTTGATGAGCGCGATCACCGCGTCGATGTTGGCGAGCGCGACCGCCATGCCCTCGAGAATGTGGGCGCGCTCGCGGGCCTTGGCGAGATCGAAAATGGTGCGGCGCGTGACCACCTCGCGCCGGTGGCGGATGAAGGCCTCCAGCATGTCCTTCAGCGACATCAGCTTCGGCTGACCGTCCTGCAGCGCCACCATGTTCATGCCGAACACCGTCTCCATCGGCGTCTGCGCATAGAGGTTGTTGAGGACGATCTCCGCCACCTCGCCGCGCTTCAACTCGATCACGATGCGCATGCCGTCCTTGTCCGATTCATCGCGCAAGCCATCGCCCGCGATGCCCTCGATCAGCTTCTCACGCACGAGCTGCGCGATGCGCTCGATCAGGCGCGCCTTGTTGACCTGGTAGGGCAGCTCCGTGACGATGATGGCCTGCCGGTCGCCCTTGCCGACCTCTTCGATGTTGACCCGGGCGCGCACCGACAGTCGGCCGCGGCCAGTGCGGTAGGCGGTCGCGATCTCCAGCGCGCCGTTGATGATGCCAGCCGTCGGGAAATCGGGTCCCGGCACGTGCTGCATCAGCGCCGCGAGCGACAGCGCCGGATCGTCGAGGAGCGCGAGGCAGGCGCTGACGATCTCCGTCAGATTGTGGGGCGGTATGTTGGTCGCCATGCCGACGGCGATGCCCGTCTGGCCGTTGACCAGCAGGTGCGGGATCCTCGTCGGCAGGACCGAGGGCTCGATTTCCGACTCGTCGTAGTTCGGCGTGAAATCGACCGTGTCCTTATCGATATCGGCGAGCAGCTCGCTCGCGATGCGCGACATGCGCACTTCGGTGTAGCGCATGGCCGCCGGCATGTCCCCGTCCACGGAGCCGAAATTGCCCTGGCCGTCAACCAGCATGTAGCGCATCGAGAAGGGCTGGGCCATGCGCACGATGGTGTCGTACACCGCCGTGTCGCCGTGCGGGTGATACTTGCCGATCACGTCGCCCACCACGCGCGCGGACTTCTTGTAGGACTTGTTCCAGTCGTTGCCGAGCTCCCGCATGGCGTGGAGCACGCGGCGGTGCACGGGTTTCAGGCCATCGCGAACGTCAGGCAACGCGCGCCCGACGATGACGCTCATGGCATAGTCGAGGTAGGACTGCCGCATCTCGTCTTCGAGGCTGACCGGCACAATTTCTCGGGCGATCTCAGGCATCCGGGAATGTTAGCATATGGGGATGATGCGCATGTCCACGGAGCTGCCGCCCAATGCCGATCGCGGCGAGCTGTCGAAATTCGATGCGCTGGCGCACCGCTTCTGGGATCCGCGCGGCGAGTTCCGCCCGCTGCATCTGCTGAACCCGGTGCGGCTCGGGTTCGTCGCGGAGCATGCCCGCCTCGCGGGCGCGCACGCGCTCGATGTCGGCTGCGGCGGCGGCCTGCTCAGCGAGGCCATGTCGCGCCAAGGCGCCAGGGTTACCGGAATCGACCTCGCTCCCGGCATGATCGAGGTGGCGCGGCTGCATGCGGCCGAGGCAGGCTTGGAAGTCGATTACCGCGTGGCCGCGGCGGAGGAGATCGCCGCCGGCCGTGCGCACGGCTTCGATGTCGTCACCTGCATGGAAATGCTGGAGCACGTGCCGCAGCCGCAGCAGATGCTGGCAACGCTCGCCGCCCTCGTACGACCCGGCGGCGCGCTCTTCGTCTCGACGCTCAACCGCAACCTCAAGGCCTTCCTGCTCGCGATCGTGGGCGCAGAGTACGTGCTCAAGCTTCTGCCGCGCGGTACGCACGAGTACGACCGCCTCATTCGGCCGTCGGAGCTCGCGCGCTGGGCACGCAGCGCCGGGCTCGTGCCCCGGGCCATGGCCGGTATAGAGCTCAATCCCTTCACCGAGAGCTGCCGTCTGACACGCGATCCTTCAGTCAACTATCTCGTGCACCTCGAGCGGGCGCAGGCGTAGGCGATCCATGCTGTTCGTGCTGGTTGCGGCAGCCGCCCTCATCGTCGGCGTGACGCTCGGGTTCCTCCTGGGACAGCTGCGCGCCGTGAGGCGCGTCGAGTCGCTGCGCGTCGAGCTCGAGAACGCGCGCGTGCGCCTCGAGACCGGAGCGCGCCAGGAAGCCGAGCGCATCGCCTTCCTCGAGCAGTCGGAGGCGCGATTGCGCGCCTCGTTCGACTCACTCGCCGGGGAAACGCTGCGCGCCAACAGCGAGCTCTTCCTGCGCCTCGCGCGCGAGGCGCTCGGACGCGACCAGGCGCTCGCGCAGGGCAGCCTCAAGGAGCGCGAGACGGCGATCGCGCAGCTCGTCGAGCCGTTGCGCGCGGCACTCGAGCGAACGGACCTGCAGAGCACTGCGCTCGAGCGCGAGAGGCGCGACGCGTACACGGAGCTGCGAACGCAGATCGAGTCACTGGCGAGCGGCCAGAGCCTGCTGCAGCGGGAAACGCGCAACCTGGTGACGGCGCTGCGCCGTCCGGAAGTGCGCGGCCGCTGGGGCGAGCTGACGCTGCGCCGCCTGGTGGAGCTCGCCGGCCTCAGCGAGCACAGTGACTTCACCGAACAGCTTCACCTCTTCGGGCCTGAGGGAGCGCTGCGTCCGGATCTGGTCGTGCACATGTCGGAATCCCGCGATCTGGTCGTCGACGTGAAGACGCCTCTCGATGCGTATCTGGAGGCGCTCGAAGCAAGCACCGATGAGCAACGGCAACAGGCCCTCAAGAAGCATGCGCAGCAGGTCGAGACCCGCGTGCGCCAGCTCGCCTCCAAGGCCTACTGGGCGCAGTTCGAGCGCAGTCCGGAGTTCGCGGTGCTCTTCCTGCCGGGCGATCAGTTTCTGTCGGCGGCGCTCGCCGAGCGGCCGGAGCTGCTCGATACCGCGCTCAAACAGAGCATCATCATCGCCACGCCCTCCACGCTGATCGCGCTGCTCAAGACCATCGCTTACGGCTGGCGTCAGTCGGCGGTGACCGAGAACGCCAAGCTGATCCGCGAGCTCGGTCAGGAGCTCTATCGCCGGCTTGGAGCCTTCACCGGTCATCTCGAGCGGCTCGGCGGTCGGCTCGGCGCCGCCGTCGACGCCTACAACGCGGCGGTGGGATCCCTGGAGCGTCAGGTGTTGCCGCAAGCGCGGCGGTTCCCCGATCTCGGGGTCACGGCCGATGCGCCGCTGACCCAGCTCGAGGCGATCGAGCAGCCGGTGCGCCCCGTCGCCCCCGCCGAGCCGAGCGATGTCCGCGAAACCTGAGGCCGACACTCCGCGCTTTCTCGCCTGGCTCTACTCGACGGCCGCCCAACAGCCGGTGCTCGCCGCGCTCTGCGCCATCGAGGGCGAGGTGGCCACGAGCTTGCGGCCGGGGGCGGATCACCAGGTGGCGCACGCACGCCTCGAGTGGTGGCGCGAGGAGTGCGCGCGCTGCGCCGCCGGCCATCCGGTGCATCCGCTGACACGCGAGCTCAGGATCCAACTGGAACGGCTCGCGCCCGCCGCGCGAATCGACGCCACCCTGGCGGGACTCTCGGGCCTGACCGACATCGCCAGCTGGGATCTCGCGCGCGCCACCTTCGAGCACCGCGCGGAGCTGACGGCCTACTGTCGTCGTTGGGCGGCGGCGATGATCGCGCCACTGGGCGATCCCGAGGTCGACTGGATCGACTTCGGCGCGGCGCTGTGCGAGCTCGAGCTCCTCGGCCATCTGGCGCGGGATGCGCGCCGCGGCCGGGTGCGCATTCCGCTCGATGAGCTCGAGCGGACGGCGCTCGCGCCGCAGACCCTGGCCACATTGCCGTGGCCGCAAGGACTGGTGGGCATCATCCGAGAACGTCATCAGGCTTTGCGGCAACAGCTGGCGGCGGCGGTCACCGAGCTTTCGTCTCCCATCCAACAGAGTGGCCGCGGGCTGCTCGTGTGGGCTGCGCTCGCCTGGCAGGCATCGCATCGGGCGCAACGCGCGCTGCCGCGCGTGCCTGCGGCGTCAATCGCGAGCGCGGCGGCGGCGAACTGGCGCGCCTGGCGAGCGGCGCGGGCCGCGGCGGCTGGGAGGTTGCGGTTGGGTTGAGATGGGTGCCGCGGCCTCCGGGGGCGCCTCCGACGACAAGAGCGCCTGCACTTCCTCTGGCGCAAGCTCGCGGTAGTGTCCGCGCGCCAGCGATCGCTCCAACGCAAGGGTGCCGAGCCGTGTGCGCAGCACCCGGCTGACGATGGCGCCCTGGCGCTCGAAGAGCTGTCGTACGTCCTTGCCGCTCGCGCCGCGCGCAGTGATCGCATACCAACGGTTGGCGCCCTCCCCGCCCGCGCTCTCGCAGTCGAGCACGGCCAACTTCTCGCCACTGTCCAGGACGCCGCCGAGGACTCCCTCGATCTGCTGCTCGCTGAGCTCCCTGCGGACTCTGACGCTGCACTGGCTCGCGAGCGCGCGCACGGCACGCTGCAGACGCGCGGCGAGCTCCCCATCACCGCATACGATCTCGAGGCCACCGTCGATACGAGGCATGGGACTGACCATGATGAATCGCCGCCCCGCGCGCTTCGGCAGGCGCGCAAGCAGCGGCACGGCATCGGGCGAGTCGGCAGGCGCTGCATCCAGGCTCTCACCCGGCGAGCGGTGATAGATATAGGCGCGGCCCCCCGATTGCGGCGCACGCTGGTGGATCACACGGCCGTCGAGCCGCACTTCATCTTCCGGGCCGACACGGACCCCAAGCGCAGCCGCCTGCCCGTTGATGGTGAGGCGCCCGGCCCGGATCCAATCCTCAGCCTCCCGGCGGGAGGCGAGGCCGGCGCGGGCGAGAACCTTCTGCAGCCGCTCAGGCTCCCCGCGCTTATTGTGCATGGGGGTCAGTCGGCGCTGTCGCGCGGCGCGGCGACGAGCTCGTGGGAGCTGCCGCCTTCGGCGGACAAGCCTCCTCCCTCATCGCCCTCCTCCTCATCGCTCGGCGGCTCGGCGGCGCTCGTGGGTGTTGCATCCGGCTCGGAGACCGCCGGCGCGGCCGCTTCCGGGTTCAATGCGAGCTGCAAATTGAAGTCGCCCACGGCCTTGAGCTCCGCGAGCGGCGGCAGCTCATCGAGGCTCTTCAGGCCGAAGTAATCGAGGAACTCCCGCGTCGTGCCGAGCAGCTCCGGGCGGCCGGGAACGTCGCGGTGACCGACGACCCGCACCCAGTTACGCTCCAACACCGTCTTCACGATGTTGGGATTGACGGCGACGCCACGCACCGCCTCGATCTCGCCGCGCGTGATAGGCTGGCGATAGGCGATGAGCGCGAGCGTCTCGAGGAGCGCCCGCGAGTAACGCGCCGGACGCTCCGGCCAGAGGCGCGAGACCTCCGCCGCAAGCTCGCGGCGCACCTGGATGCGCACCCCGCTCGCGGTCTCCTTCAGCTCGATGCCGCGCTCGCCGTACTCGGCGGCCAGCGCATCGATCGCGGCGCGCAACTGCTCGACGGACGGCCGCGCACCCTCGTCGAACAATTGCATCAGCTCCGCCGGCAGCACCGGTCGGCCCGAGGCAAGCAGCGCCGCCTCGATCAGGTTGCGCAGATAGTGCTCGTTCATTGGCTTGTTACGTCCTCCTCGCCTGAGTCGGTCCCGGGAGCGTTCACCGCGGCCGCTGGCTCGCCGCTCGCGGCTGGCTCCTCGTTGTCGGCGACCACCCGGAGCCTGCGCGCCGCGGTTGCGCCTCTGACGTGCAGCGGCGCATACGGCTCCGCCTGCACGATGTCGATCAGCCCCTCACGCACGAGCTCGAGAATCGCCATGAAGGTGACCGTCACGCCCATGCGTCCCTCCTCCGGGCGGAAGAGGCGGACGAACTCGACGAAGCTCGCACTCTCGAGTGCGGAAAGGATATCCGCCATCCGCTCCCGCACGGAAAGGCGCTCGCGCTGGATGTGATGGTGCGCGAACATCTCGGCGCGCACCACGACTTCCTGGAAGGCGACCAGCATCTCCTGTAGCGTGATCTGCGGCAGCGTCCGGGCCACCTGCCGGTCCTTGAGCTCCGCCGATGTCGCCCAAACGTCCCGCTCGAGCCGCGGCAGCGCATCGATCCCCTCGGCGGCGCGCTTGAAGCGCTCGTACTCCTGCAGGCGCCGGACGAGCTCTGCGCGCGGATCCTCTTCCACGCCGTCGGCCGAGAGCTTAGGCCGCGGCAGCAGCATCCGCGATTTGATCTCCGCGAGCGTGGCCGCCATGACCAGGTACTCGCCCGCGAGCTCGAGCTGCAGATCCTGCATCAGCTCGATATAGCGCATGTACTGGCGCGTGATTTCCGCCAGCGGGATGTCGAGGATGTCGAGATTCTGCCGCCGGATGAGATAGAGGAGCAGATCGAGCGGCCCCTCGAAGGCCTCGAGAAACACCTCGAGCGCCTGCGGCGGAATATAAAGATCGCGCGGCAGCTCGGTCATCGGCTCGCCGTTCACGACCGCGAACGGCATCTCCACCTGCTCCGGAGGCGGCTCGCTCAGATGGGGCTCCGGGCCCGGATTGGATACGACGATGGTCAATTCCGGCTTCGCCATGCTTCACCCCGTGCGCAAGTGCATCGCGCGGCGTACCTCTTCCATGGTCTCGCGCGCGGCCTTGCGCGCCTTCTCCCCGCCCTCGGCAACTATATCGCGCAACAGCTCGGGATTCTCGACGTACTCCTGGGCGCGGCGGCGCATCTCGGTCACCTCGGCGACGATCTTGTCGATCACCGGCTGCTTGCAGTCGAGACAGCCGATGCCGGCCGAGCGGCAGCCTTCCGCCGCCCACTTGCGGGTGGTGTCGTCGGAATAGATCTTGTGCAGGTCCCACACCGGGCACTTGTCGGGATCCCCGGGGTCGGTACGCCGCACTCGCGCCGGATCGGTCTGCATGGCGCGCAGCTTCTTGGTCACCGACTCCGGCTCCTCGCGCATCTCGATGGTGTTGCCGTAGGACTTCGACATCTTGCGGCCGTCGACCCCGGGCACCCGGGGGGTTTCCGTCAGCAGCACCTGCGGCTCCGGCAGGATGGTGACGCCGGTGCCCTCGAGATATCCGAGCAGGCGCTCGCGATCGGCCACGGTGATGCGGTTGTTGCTCTGTACCAGCGCGCGCGCGCGCTCCAGCGCCTCGCGCTCGCCCTGCTCCTGGTAGCGACGCCGCAGCTGCCGGTAGAGCGTGGTGTTGCGCCCGCCCAGGCTCTTGACGGCCCGCTCCGCCTTTTCCTCGAAAGCAGGCTCCCGACCGTAGAAATGGTTGAAGCGGCGCGCGACCTCGCGCGTCAGCTCGACGTGCGCGACCTGATCCTCCCCCACCGGGACGTGCGCCGCCCGATAGACCAGAATGTCGGCGGCTTGCAACATCGGGTAACCGAGAAAGCCGTAGGTGGTGAGATCCTTCTCCTTGAGCTGTTCCAGCTGATCCTTGTAGGTCGGCACGCGCTCGAGCCAGCCGAGCGGCGTGATCATGGAGAGCAGCAGGTGCAGCTCCGCATGCTCCAGCACGTGCGACTGGATGAAGAGGGTTGCGACGCCGGGATTCAAGCCCGCGGCCAGCCAGTCGATCAAAACCTCGCGCACGAACTCCGGCAGGCGCGAGGTGTCCTCGTAGCCGGTGGTCAGCATGTGCCAGTCGACGACGGTGAAGAAGCACTCGTAGCGGTACTGCAGCTGCACCCAGTTGCGCAGTGCCCCGTGGTAGTTGCCGAGGTGCAGCCGGCCTGTCGGCCGCATGCCCGAGAGCACGCGCCCCCCCGAAGCCGTGGCGCTCAGCGCCAGGTTGGAATCTATCGACACTTTCGCTCGGCCATCCCCAAATCGCCAGTATACCGTTTCCGTTTGGGTCTCAGGGCCGGTGTCCGAGGATACGGTCGAGCGGTCCGCGGCCCGCGCGCGCGATCACGGGCGGCGTGACCGACAAGTCAACGACCGTGGTAGGCACGACGCCGCAGTCTCCCCCGTCGAGCACGGCATCGATCTCGTGGTCGAGGCGAGCCTGGATCTCGCGCCCCGAGGTCAACGGCAGATGGGCCTCCTCATCCGGAAGAATGAGAGTCGAGCTCATCAGAGGCTCCCCGAGCTCGCGCAGCAGCATGCGCGGCACCGCGTGGTCCGGGATCCGCACGCCGATGGTGCGCCGCTTCTCGTGCTGCAGGCGCCGCGGGGTTGCGCGCGAGGCTCGCAGCAGAAAGGTATATGGCCCCGGCACACATGCCTTCAGCAGCCTGAACTGCCACGTGTCGAGCAGCGCGAAGCGCCCGATCTCGGCGAGATCCGCGCAGACCAGCGTGAAATGGTGGTGCCGGTCGGCTCGCCGGATGCGTCGCACCCGCTCGAGCGCGTGCTTGTCGCCGATGTGCCACCCGAGCGCGTAGCAGGAATCGGTCGGATAAGCGATCACGCCCCCCTGGCGCACGATGTCCGCCGCCTGGCGGATCAGGCGTGCCTGGGGCGTGACGGGGTGGAGCTCGAAGTAATAGCTCATTTTTGCACGTCTTTCCCCGGGAGACGTATGATACGCGACCTTTTGAGCCAGCCAGGAAACGCATACGCATACCGCAACCGCCGGCGAGATTCGCGCCGCCCTCGAGCAGGCGCTCGCGCCGCTCACCCTCGAGGTGGTCGATGACAGCGCCAGCCATGCGGGCCACGCGGGCGCCCGGGAAGGCGGCCATTACCGGGTAACGCTGGTGGCCCCGGCCTTCGCCGGTCGGGCGCAACTCGAGCGGCACCGGATGGTCTATTCGGCGGTCGCGCCCCTGATGGGCCGCGGCATCCACGCGCTCAGCATTTTCGCACACGCGCCCAACGAGTCACGGCGCGGGTCTTCTGTCGCACTATCGTTTCAACCCAACCGAGAGCCCCATGAAGCATCTTAGGATCCTCTGCCTCACCGCCGCCCTGGTGGCGCTGGCCGCCTGCCAGCAGTTCAAGTCCCCCTCGAGCGCCGCGAGCCAGAGCAGCCCCGCCGCCACCTCCTCGCCGACGGTGGCGACCGTTGATGGCACGCCGATCTCCCGCGATCTCTATGAGTTCTATATCAAGGGCGTTACCGGCAAGACCTCGAGCGATCTGTCACCGGAGCAGCGCTCCCAGGCGCTCGACAATCTGATCCGGGCCCAGTTGATCGCCCATGAGGCGATGCAGGAAGGTCTGGACAAGCAGCCAGATACCGCGCAGCTCATGCGGATGGAGCGCCTCAACATCCTCGAGCAGGCGCTGTCGCAGAAATTCCTCGCGGGCAAAGCGCCGACCGACGACCAGCTGAAGGCTGAATACGACGCGGAAGTCGCGAAGATGCCGTCGACGGAATATCACGCGCGGCACATCCTGGTCGCGACGCAGCCCTTCGCGGACAAGATCATTCAGCGCCTGAAAGCAGGGGAGAAGTTCGAGGACCTTGCCAAGGCGGAGTCGATGGACTCCTCCAAGACCAACGGCGGCGACCTCGGCTGGTTCACGCTCGACCACATGGTGAAGCCGTTCGCCGACGCCGTCAGCGGGCTGAAGGTCGGCCAGTACACGGTAGTGCCGGTACAGACGCAGTATGGCTGGCACGTCATCCAGCTCCTCGGCACGCGGCCCGTGAGCCCGCCGCCTTTCGATCAGGTCAAGCAGCGGCTGGGACAGGTCGTGGAGGCGAAGCAGTTCCGCAACTACACGGACGGCCTCCTGAAGCAGGCGCAGGTCGAGACTTACCTCGATCCGCAAACTGACGCGCAGACGAGCGGCACCAGCGGCGCGCCGCCGGTTCCGAGCCCCAGCGCTCCCCCCGCCGCCGCCACCAGTGGCCAATAATCCGCGTCTGATCATCGGGACGCCCTGAGGGTATGCCTCAGGGCGTTCTTCGCTAGCGCGAGCTCTCCCGCACGAGCTCCAGAAACGCGCCTTCGTCGAGCACTTGAACGCCGAGCTCGTGGGCCTTCTTGAGCTTGGAGCCGGCTTCAGGACCCGCCACCACCAGATCCGTCTTTCCCGAGACGCTACCGCTCACCGCGGCCCCGAGTCGCTCGGCGAGCACCTTGGCTTCGTCGCGTGTCATCTGCTCCAAGCGGCCGGTGAAGACGATTGTTTTACCGGCGATCGGAGACTCGGTCGCGGGGCGCTCGGCGTCGAGGATCCGGACCTCATGGGCCAAGTGATCGACCATGCCGGTGTTGTGGGACTCGGAGAAGTAGGAAGTCAGGCTCTCGATGACGGTGTCGCCGATCTGATCCTTGGCGTCCAGCTCCTGACGGGCCTCCGCATCGCCTGCGGCGAGATGGCGGCAGGCCTCGCGAAACGCTCGGTAGGTGCCATAGCCGCGGGCGAGTGCCCGGGCTGTGGTCTCACCGACGTGTCGGATGCCGAGCGCGTAGATCAGGCGCTCGAGCGCAATGGTACGGCGGGCGTCGATGGCGCCGAAGAGATTGCGGACCGAGACGGCTCCGAATCCCTCCTCTTCCTCGAGCCGAATCTCCTTCGAATTCCGTTTCTCGAGCGTGAAGATATCCGCCGGCTCCTTCACCCAACCCTTCTCGTAGAAGAGATTGATCTGCTTCTCGCCCAGGCCTTCGATGTCGAACGCGCGGCGGGAGACGAAGTGGCGCAGGTGCTCGATGCGCTGGTGCGGGCAGGCCAGCTCACCGGAGCAGCGGGAAATGGCGCCTTCCTTGCCGGCGGCGGTCAGGTCGCGCACCACGGCGGTCGCGAGCGGACAGGGACAGGTCTTCGGGAACTGAAACGTCGCCGCGTGTGCCGGCCTGCGCTCGGGCACTACGCCGAGAACCTGAGGGATCACATCGCCGGCGCGCTGCACGGTCACGGTGTCGCCGATCCTGACGTCGAGCTCGCGAATGTAGTCCTCGTTGTGGAGAGTCGCGTTGGAGACGACGACGCCACCCACGTTGACGGGAGCGAGCTTCGCGACCGGGGTAAGCGCGCCGGTCCTGCCGACCTGCAGCTCGATCGCATTCACGATGGTGATGGCTTTCTGGGCGGGGAACTTGTGGGCAAGCGCCCAGCGGGGATCGCGGCCGACGAATCCGAGACGCCGTTGCCAGTCGAGGCGGTTCACTTTGTAGACGACGCCGTCGATGTCATAGTCGAGCCGGGCACGCTCGAGCTCGATGTCATGATGGAAGGCGAGCAGCTCCTCGACGGAACGGCAGAGCCTGCTCAGGCGATTGGTGGGAAAGCCGCGCTGCTTAAGCCATTGCAGCATGCCCCACTGGGTGTCGGCGGCCAGCTCGCTCATCTCGCCCCAGGCGTAGGCGAGAAAGCGCAACGGGCGTGAGGCCGTCACCTCGGGGTCGAGCTGGCGCAGCGAGCCGGCCGCGGAATTGCGCGGATTGGCGAACACGGTGCGGCCGGCGGCGGACTGCTCCTCGTTGAGCTTCAGGAACGCGGCCCGTCCCATGTAGACCTCACCGCGGACTTCGCCGACCTCCAGCGCTCCACGGCCTCGCATTTTTTTCGGAATGTCGCCGACGCGACGGACGTTTGCGGTGACGTCTTCCCCCTCGGTGCCATCACCTCGGGTTGCGCCGCGCACCAACACACCGCGCTCGTAGCGCAGCGACAGTGAAAGGCCGTCGATCTTCGGCTCGGCGGTGAGCTCGATCGGCTCGTCGGCGCCGAGCTTCAAAAAGCGCCGTACCCGATCGATGAATCCGGTCACATCCTCCGCGCTGAAGCCGTTCGCGAGCGACAGCATCGGCACTGCGTGCCGTACCTTGGGAAACTTGCCCGAGAGTGCGGTCCCCACGCGCTGTGTGGGCGAGTCCGGGGTGACGAGCTTTGGATGCGCGCTCTCGAGGGTGCGCAGCTCGTTGAGGAGCGCATCGTAATCGGCGTCGGAGATCTCGGGCTCGTCCTGCTCGTAATAGAGCCGGTTGTGATGTGCGATCCGCGCGCGCAGCTCCGCTGCCCGCGCCGCCGCATCACGCGCCATGCGCGGCCGCGGCCGGCTCGGTGACCACTTCCCTGAGACTCTCGCGGATGCTCTGTATGCGCAGAGCAGTCAGCGGTGTGCCGCGCTCGTCCTGCAGCCCGCCCGCCAGCCGCTCGTTGAGATTGCGCGCCGACTGCAGCAGATCCTCGAAAAGCTGCTGCGGTGTTCGCGGGCCCGGGAGCACGGCAAAGAGCGTGAGTCCGCCGTAGCGCTGCGAGTCCATGGTCTCGAGGTCGAAGGACCCGGGGCGGTTGAGGGAGGCGACGCTGAGCAGCGCGCGATTCATCTCGTCGGGTTTGTGGAAGATCGAGAACCGACCGAGGAGGAAGCCCTCCGCCGCCAGCGCAAGCCGCAGCGCCCGGCCGGGGAAGCGCTCCGCATGCGGTGCGACGAGTCGCAGTGCCAGAATGCGGCGCGACTCCTCGGGCGGCCACTCGACGATCGGCTCGAGGGGCGCCGCGCCATGGGCCTGTACCGCGGGCTCGACGACTCTGACGGAGCCCACTCCCTCGGCGCCCGCAATCTCGGGCTCGCCCGGGTCCGCGGAGGCCGGAGGCTCGATTGCGCTCGCCGCGGCAGCCGGCTCCAGCGGCTCACTCGGGTCCATCGCCTCCGCCAGCTCCGGCAGCTCCCCGGTCGCACTCGCTTCGGGATCGATCAGCCTCGGCTCGGGCGGCAGCTCACTCCAGGCGGACTCGAGCTCGAGGCGATCGTCGGCGTCGGCAATCACGACCGTCGGCAAGTCCTCGAGCGGTCCCGGTGCGGTCGGCTCGCCATGCGCATCGAGGCCACTATGGCCGTCGAATTCACGTTCCTCCGCGGCGTCGGTGAGAGACATGTCTGACGACACGACATCGGAAAAGCCATCCTCGCCTATCCACGGCTCCCCGGAGGCAGCGGGCTCGATACTCGCCGTCCGATGAACGTCTGTGTGCGACAGGCTCGCCTCACGCAGATGCGGCGCAAAGGCCTGACGCGGACGCCGCCGCTCCCACCAGGAGAGAGCGGCGAGGAACACCACCCCAAGGATGAGCAGCGTCCAGCGTAATTCCGACATTGGCAGCACCGAATGCTCAGACGGCGGCGAGCCTGACCGCCTCATCGACGTCGACGGCCACGAGGCGTGACACCCCGGGCTCGGTCATGGTCACGCCGAGAAGCTGGGATGCAAGCTCCATGGTCGTCTTGTTGTGAGTGATGAAGATGAACTGCACGCGATTGGACATGTCACGCACGATATCGCAGAAGCGGCCGACGTTGTGCTCATCGAGCGGCGCGTCGACCTCATCGAGCAGACAGAACGGGGCAGGATTGAGATCGAAGATCGAGAACACGAGCGCCACCGCGGTGAGCGCCTTCTCGCCGCCCGAGAGCAGGTGGATGCTGCTGTTTTTCTTGCCGGGTGGGCGCGCCATGACGGCGATGCCCGCATTCAACGGATCCTCGCCCACGAGCTCGAGATAGGCATGACCGCCGCCGAAGAGCCGCGGGAAGCGCTCCTTGAGGCCGGAGTTGATGCGCTCGAAGGTCTCCTCGAAGCGCGAGGTCGTTTCCTTGTCGATGCGCCGCATTGCCTCCTCCAGCGTGTCGAGCGCGGAGGTCAGGTCGTTGAACTGCCGGTCCAGGTACTCCTTGCGCTCGGTCTGCTCCTTGAGCTCGTCGATCGCGGCCAGGTTGACCTGACCGAGCCTCTCGATGCCGGCCCGGGTCTCGCCGAGCCTTTCCTCCCAGGTCGGAATGGAGGCATCGGCGGCGAGGCTCTGCTGCACGTCGGCGAGCTCGAAACGAGTCTCCGCGAACTGCTCCGCGAGCCCCTCGCGCCGCACCCGATTTTCCTGCGCGGCGAGCCGCGCTGCCTCCATGGCCTCACGCGCCTCGCCCACCTTCCGCTCCGCGAGAACGCGCTGCTCATCGAGCGCACGCAGCGTTGTATCGGCCTCGTCCATGGCGCCGCGCGCCGCCGCGAGCTCCGCCTCGACTTCGAGCCGCCGGGCGAGCGCTTCGTTGAGTCGCGCTTCGAGCTCGAGAATCGGAGCATCGCCGCCGGCGAGCTCCGCTTCCAACGCCTCGCGATGCCGCTCCAGCTGCACGCGCTGCTCGATCATGCGCCCAAGGCTCACCCTCACCGAAGCTTCGGTGGAGCGCCGCGACTCGATGCGGATGAGCAGGTCGCGCGCGGCGACCTGCGCCGTCTGCGCGCGGGTGCGCGCACCGGCGAGCGCCTCGCGGCGCATCTCCCGCTCGCCCTCGAGATCCTCGCGCCGCAGGTTGAGATCCGAACCGACCGCCAGTCCCTGCTCGAGCGTCTCCCCGGCGCGGCCGAGACCCTCCTGGGTGGCGGCGATCTCGCGCGCATGCTCGGCGGTCTCCGCCTCGATGCGCTGGCGGCGCAGCGCCGTTTCCTTGGCGCGGGCGCGCGCGGCCTCGAGCTGACCGGTGATGTCGGCATGACGGTGGTGCGCGGCCTGAATACCGGATTGCGCCGTATCCCGCTCGGCCTCGGCCTGGGCGAGGCTCTCGCGCACGGCGGCGAGCGCGTTCTCTGCCCGGCCGACGCGCGCCTCCGCCGCCTCGACGGTCGCACGCAGCCCTTTGAGGCGGTGCTCGCGCTCGATCACCCCGAGATGGTGATCCACGCCGCGGCTGACGCGCAGCCAATCGCGCCCGAGCCACTCGCCACCGCGTGTGATGACGGACTGGCCCACCGCCAATGTTGCACGGCGCTGCAGCGCTTCCCCCAGGGATTCCGCGGTGAGGACGCCGGCGAGCTGCGCCAGCACGGCCACGGGCCCGGACACCTTGCCCGCCAGCGCACCGTCTCTGACCGGCGCGTCCGAGTCAACGACACGGGGTGCGGCAGCTCCTTCCTCCACCAGCGCGACACGCCCCCGAGCCAGCCGCTCGAGCGGTACCGCCAGATCATCGAGACGCTCGATGCAAACCGCCTCCAGGTAATCGCCGAGCGCCGTCTCGACCGCCAGATCCCAGCCCGCCTCCACCTCCAAGGTCTGGGCAATGCGCGTACGCCCCGAGAGTCCGACCTCGTTCAGCCACTCGGTGGCCTGCCCAGCGCTGGCCGACAATGCGGCTTTCTGCACGGCTTCGAGCGAGGTGCACTCCGCGCGTGTGTGCTCGCGTACGCCGCGCGCCGACTCGAGCGCTCCTTCCGCGGCCAACTGTCCGGCGCGCGCGCTCTGCACCCGCTCGAGTGCGCCGCGCAGCGCGTTCGCGAGCGACTCGCTGTCGGTACGCGCCTGCGACTCCTGGCCGGTGAGCTCGGCCAGCAGCTCGCTCGACTCCTGCGCGTCGAGCGCCTCGCGCTCGAGAGTGAGCCGCTCGACCTGCCCTTGCAGTCGCCGCAGTTGGTTCTCGAGCTGCTCGATGCGCGCCCGCTCCACCTGCGTGGTACGGTCGGCGGCGCCGAGCGCCTGGTTCAATTGCTCCCAACGCTCCTGCCACCCGGCAAGCTCCCGCTCGGCCGCCTCCAGCGCCTGCGCCGCGGCGGTCTCGGCGGCTTGCGCGCGCTCGAGCTCCGGTGTCGCGCGCGCGATCTCCTCGGCGAGCTCGGCAAGCTGGCGCTCATCGCGCTCGATGTGCGCGCCGAGCTCCGACAGCGTCGTGCGCGTCTTCCCCAGATCGGCGCGCTGGCGCTCGCGCAGCTCGCGAGTGTGTTGGATCGTCTGCTCGAGGCGGGAGATTTCCGCCCCGATCTCGTAATAGCGGCCCTGAACGGCGGCGACGCGCTCGCTCGCCACACCGTGATGGGTCCGCTGGCTCTCGATCGACGCCTCGGCGGACCGCTGGTCCGCGAGCGCCGCCTGCATCTCGAGCTCCCGGGCGCGGGTCGCACTGTCGTGCACCTGCGCGCCGCTGTCGAGCTCCCGCAGGCGCAGCGCGAGCAGCTCCGCCGTGAGCCGACGCTCCTCCTCCTTCAGGGTCTGATAGCGCCGCGCCGTCGCGGCCTGGCGCTGCAGATGGCGGATTTGCTTCTCCACCTCATCGCGCACGTCCTGCAGGCGCTCGAGATTCTCGCGCGTATCGGCAATGCGGCTCTCGGTCTCCTTGCGCCGCTCCTTGTAACGGGAGATGCCCGCGGCCTCCTCGACGAAGGCGCGCATGTCCTCGGCCTTGGCCTCGATGATGCGCGAGATCGTGCCTTGCTCGATGATCGCGTAGCTGCGCGAGCCGAGACCGGTGCCGAGAAAGAGCTGGGTGATGTCCTTGCGCCGGCAGCGCGCGCCATTGATGTAATAGCCGGAGGTGCCGTCGCGCGACACCTGGCGCTTGAGCGAGATCTCGTTGTAGCTCGCGTAGGCGCCGCCGATCTTGCCGTCGGAGTTGTCGAATACGAGCTCCACCGAGGCGGCGCCGACCGGCTTTCGCGCCGACGAGCCGTTGAAGATCACATCCGCCATGTTGTCGCCGCGCAGATGCTTGGCCGACAGCTCTCCCATGACCCAGCGCACCGCGTCGATGACGTTGGATTTGCCGCAGCCGTTGGGGCCGACGACACCGGTGAGATTGCTGGGAAAGCTGACTTGCGTGGGATCGACGAAGGATTTGAAGCCGGCGAGCTTGATCTTGGTCAGCCGCATCTACGCTGTCTTCCGCACTCTGATGACCACCCCTAAACCAATACAGCCCGCCGCCCCAGGCACAGGGATGTGCCCCGCCGCCGCAGGTGGCGGAGGTCGCGGGCAAAAACCGCGCTTTTGCTCGCGACCGCGCTGGGCCGGGCAGGATGCCCGGATCCAGCGCTTATAGTAGAGTAAATCGTCATGCCCTCACAGCCCACGAGCGATCTCGAGACCTTCGCCAATCCACGGCCCGAGCAGGACTACACAATCCGCATGCGGATTCCGGAGTTCACCTGTCTCTGCCCGAAGACCGGGCAACCCGACTTCGCGACGCTCGAGCTCGAGTACGTGCCCGACCGCGCGTGCGTGGAGCTGAAATCCCTGAAACTCTATATCTGGTCGTTCCGCAACCGCGGTGCCTTCCACGAGGCGGTGACCAACGAGATCGCCGATCACCTCGCGGGGACACTGGCGCCGCGGTTCCTGCGGCTGCGGGCCCGCTTCAAGGTCCGGGGCGGCATCTACACCCGTGTGATCGTGGAGCGGCGGCAGGCCGGATGGGTCCCCGCCCCTCAGATCACCCTTCCTTAAGAACTCTTTGGGCCCTCATTCCTGCCACTGTACAGACCTCGGTACGCCGGTATAATCGCGCGTCCTTCACAAGGCACACGCTTTTGAGGAGCGACGAATGCCGGCCAAGAAGCCCGCGCCGAAGTCCGCGAAGGGTAAGAAGGCGGCAACCTCGAGGCCCGCGGCCAAGAAGCCCGCGGTGGCAACTCGCAGGCCGCCGGCCGAGCTGCGCGGCAGAGACGTCGAGCGTGCCAAAGTGGCGTCCGCTCACGTCCACAAGACGGCGGCAGCGCCGGTCAGGGCCCAGGCCCCGGCCGAGAGCGCGCCGCTCACCACCCCCACGACTACGGAAGCAATCACCGAGATGCGCAAGGCCGCACATTCCACACCCCACGCGACATCCCATGCCGGGAAGCCGCCGGTTTCGAGTTCCCGTGACGAGAGTCAGGTACCGCACGCTGTAGCCGCCGACCCGGACGAGGTCGAAGGCGCGGAGCCCGGAAGCCTCCTGGCAGGCCCGCGCAACGTTCAGCCCTATATCGCCAAGCGCGGCGAGCAGTACATGAGCAAGGAGCAGCTCGAGCACTTCCGCCTCATCCTCAATAGCTGGAAGCGCGATCTGATGGTCGAGGTCGACCGCACGGTCACGCACATGAAGGATGAGGCCGCCAACTTCCCCGATCCCAACGACCGCGCCACCCAGGAGGAGGAATTCAGCCTGGAGCTGCGGACGCGTGATCGCGAGCGCAAGCTGATTCGCAAGATCGACGAAGCGCTGAAGCGGATCGACGACGGCAGCTACGGCTACTGCCTGGAGACCGGCGAGGAGATCGGCATCAAGCGCCTCGAAGCGCGGCCGGTCGCGACCCTGAGCCTGGAGGCCCAGGAGCGCCGCGAGCGGCGTGAACGGCAGTACGGCGACCGCGACGATCGATACCGATAGGTATCGACCTCCCGAAGCCCACCCCACGCCTTGTCTGCTTCGGGTGGCAGGCCGCAGGGCGTAGGGAGGTGCGTGTACGTCGGCCGTTTTGCCCCTTCTCCTACCGGGTCCCTGCACCTGGGCTCACTGTTGGCTGCCGTCGGCAGCTATCTCGAGGCCCGCAGCCGCGGCGGCCGCTGGCTCGTGCGCATGGAGGATCTCGATCGGGCACGCATCGTTCCCGGCAGCGCCGCCAAAATCTTGCGCACGCTCGAAGCCTTTGGCCTCGGTTGGGATGGCGAAGTCGAATACCAGAGCCACCGCACTCATCTCTATGCCGAGGCGCTCGAGTCGCTGCGCGCGGGCGGACTCACGTTCGAGTGCAGCTGCTCCCGCCGGGAGCTGGCCACCGAGGAATCCGGCTATCCGGGCACCTGCCGCGAGGGACCCCGCCGGCCGGGAGCTACGGCGACCCGCTTGCGGGTCGATGAGACTGCGACCATCGCCTTCGACGATCGTTTCCAGGGCCCGATTGCTCTGCCCATGGACAAGTTGGGAGATGTCATCGTGCGCCGCAGGGACGGAGTATTCCCTTACCAGCTCGCGGTCGTGGTCGACGATGCTCTGCAACGTGTCACTGACGTGGTGCGTGGAGCGGATCTGCTCGAGAGTACCGGGTGGCAGATCGCCCTGCAGCGCGCTCTGCGGCTGCCAACGCCCCGCTACGCGCATCTGCCGCTGCTGCTCGAGCGCAGCGGCGAGAAGCTGTCAAAGTCCCGCCGCTCAGTGGCACTCGATGTGCGCCGGGCGGGCGGGGAGCTGCTGAACACCTTGCGGCTCTTGGGACTCTCCCCTCCCGCGGAGCTCGCGGGTGCGGCGCCCGCCACGCTGCTCAAATGGGCCACGGCCTGTTGGCGAGCGCCGCCGCCGCTGGCAAGAGAGCTCATATTGCCGGCGGTGAGCCCGAGCGGATAGCGTGTTGACCCTGCGCGAGGATTAGGCGGCGTCGACGTCCCGCATGGAGAGACGGATGCGGCCCTGACGGTCGACTTCCAGCACCTTCACGCGGATGACATCCCCTTCCTTGAGCTTGTCGCTCACGCGCTCGACACGCTCGTTGGAGATCTGGGAGATGTGCACCAGGCCGTCGCGGCCCGGCAGGATGGTGACGAAGGCGCCGAAGTCCATCAGACGGGCCACCTTGCCCTCGTAGATCTGGCCGACCTCGACGTCGGCGGTGATCAACTCGATGCGGCGCTGCGCCTCGCGGCCGGCGGTGCCGTTCACGGAAGCGATCTTCACCGTGCCGTCGCTCTCGATATCGATGGTGGTGCCGGTCTCCTCGGTGATCTGGCGGATCACCGCCCCGCCCTTGCCGATCACATCGCGGATCTTCTCCGAATCGATCTTGATGGTGATGATGGACGGAGCCCACTCCGACATGCGGTCACGCGACTCGTGGATGACCTTGTTCATCTCGCCGAGGATGTGCAGCCGTCCCGCACGCGCCTGCTCCAGCGCAACCTTCATGATCTCGGGCGTGACGCCCTCGACCTTGATGTCCATCTGGAGCGCCGTCACACCGTCCTTCGTCCCGGCGACCTTGAAGTCCATGTCGCCGAGATGATCCTCATCGCCCAGGATGTCGGTGAGGACCTTGTAGCGGTTGCCCTCGAGCACGAGGCCCATCGCGACGCCCGCGACCGGCGCCTTGATCGGCACGCCCGCATCCATCAGCGAGAGCGAGCTGCCACAGACGCTCGCCATGGAGCTCGAGCCATTGGACTCCAGGATCTCCGACACGACGCGGATGACATAGGGGAACGTCGCCATGTCGGGCATCACCGCGTGGACACCGCGGCGCGCGAGATTGCCGTGGCCGATCTCGCGACGCTTCGGCGAGCCCATCATGCCGGTCTCGCCGACCGAGAACGGCGGAAAGTTGTAGTGCAACATGAAGGGCTCGCGACGCTCGCCCTCCAGGCCATCGATGATCTGCGCATCGCGCGTGGTGCCGAGCGTCGTCACGACGAGCGCCTGCGTCTCCCCGCGGGTGAAGAGCGCCGAGCCATGGGTGCGCGGCAGGACGCCGACTTTCACGCTGATCGGCCGGACGGTCGTGCAATCGCGGCCGTCGATGCGCGGCTCACCGTTCAGAATCCGCTGGCGCACGATGTTGCTCTCGAGCTTGAAGAGCGCGGCGTCGATCTGTTCCGACTTCCACTTGGGCGACTCGCCGCCGGTGAGAGTGGTGGTGGTCTGCGCCTTGACCTCGGAGATGCGCGCATGACGCTGCTGCTTCTCCGTGATGCTGTAAGCCTGAGAGAGCGCGGCCTGGGCGTGCAGGGCCACCGCACTCTCCAGTTCCGCATTTTCGGCCGCAGGCTGCCAGTTCCAGCGCGGCTTGCCGGCCTCGGCGACGATCTCGCGGATCACGCGAATCGCGGTCTGCATCTGCTGGTGGCCGAAGACCACCGCACCCAACATCACATCTTCCGGCAGGCCTTTGGCTTCCGACTCCACCATGAGGACGCCGTGCTCAGTGCCGGCCACGACCAGGTGCAGCTGCGACTCGGTGAGCTGCTTGGCGGTGGGGTTGAGGATGTATTGGCCGTCCTTCCAACCGACCCGGGCGGCGCCGATCGGGCCGTTGAACGGAGTGCCGGAGAGGGCGAGTGCCGCGGAGGCACCGAGGAGCGCGGCGATGTCCGGATCGATGTCCGGATCGACCGAGAGCACGGTCGCGACCACTTGCGTTTCGTTGTAGAAACCATCGGGGAAAAGCGGGCGGATCGGACGGTCGATGAGTCGCGAAGTCAGCGTCTCCTTCTCGGTCGGACGACCCTCACGCTTGAAGAACCCCCCCGGGATGCGTCCCGCGGCGTAGGTCTTCTCCACGTAGTTGACGGTAAGGGGGAAGAAATCGCGGCCGGCGGCGGCCGTCGTGCGGGCGCACGCGGTGACCAACACCACAGTATCGCCCATTGAGACCCGCACGGCGCCTTCGGCCTGGCGGGCGACCTCGCCCGTCTCGATGGTGACCGGGTGGGGACCGTACTGAAATGACTTGCTGACAACGCTCAAGCTCGAGCCCTCGCAAAAAAGATGGGTTCCAAACACAAAGGCCGCGCGATGCGGCCTTGTATTGGGTGTTAGCGGCGAAGTCCCAGGCGCTCGACGAGCTCCTGGTACTTGGCGTGGTTGGTGGCCTTGAGATAGTCGAGGAGCTTGCGGCGCTGGTTGACGAGCTTGACCAGGCCTCGGCGGGAGGAGTGATCGCGCTTGTGCGCCGTGAAGTGATCGCCGAGCCCGTTGATGCGCTCCGAAAGGAGCGCCACCTGGACCTCGGGGGAGCCGGTGTCGGCGTCGTCGCGCCGATACTGCGCCAGGATGCCGCCTTTTTTCTCGCTGGTAAGAGCCATTGCGCCTAAATCCTAAGTGACTGTCTTAAGTAGCCTTTTGGTGAGCCGGGAATTTTAACCGCTGTAATGCCTTTGCCACAAGCTCGCGGCCATTTATTTAGAGCTATACTGCCCCGGCCATGAATCGCGCATTGATCATCGGCATGCTCAGCGTAGGGGCCCTTGCGGCTTGCTCCACCACGCCGTCGCTACCCGCCGTTCGTACGGCCGCGGCGATTCCGGCGGGCTGGTGCGCCAAAGCCGACGGCACACCTCTGCAGCCCGGCTCGCCCGGCTGCAACTCCGTGACCAAGACGTATTCCGGAGAGCAGCTGCGGCAAACCGGGTTTACGGACGTCGGCCACGCGCTGCAGATGCTCGATCCTGAAGTCACGATTCGCGGTCATTAGACCGGACTCGTGAACAGTCGCCGCGGCCGGATCTTTCCCCGGCCGTCGGACTCGCCTAGCCCGAGAAGACGCTTGCCGGGCTCATACAGCCTGACCCGCCCAGGCGGCGGACTGTGCAACAGCACGACCTCCTGGCCGTGGCTGATGCGATGGGCCTGCCCGGACTCCAGCGTGACGGCCGGCAAATGCTCGAGCGGCCGGTCCGCCGGCAGCAGCTCGAGAGTCCCTGTCTCGCAGGCGTGTGTGACGGCCTCGAGCGTTTGCATGCCCTCGCGCTCGAAGGGCTCCACCCAACTGCGCCGCAAGGCGCTCACGTGGCCGCAGGTCCCCAACGCGCGCGCGATGTCCTCTGCCAGGGTGCGCACGTAGGTGCCCTTGGAGCAGAGAACTTCCAGCTCCACCGTCGCCTCCGTCTGCGATACCGGCGCGAGCTCGAAGATCTCGATCTCCCGCGCGGCCCGCTCGACCGTCACACCGGCGCGCGCCAGTCGGTAGAGCGGCTGACCGTCGCGCTTGAGCGCCGAGTACATCGGCGGTACTTGCCGCCCGGGGCCCTGAAATCCGCGCAGTGCCGCCGCGAGTCCCTCCTGCCAGCGAGGCGGCACCGGCACCTCCTCGATCACCGGTCCCTCGCGATCGCCCGTGGCCGTGGCCGCCCCGAGTGCGATGGTGAACCGGTAATGCTTGCGGCTGGAGAGGATCTCGCCGGCGATCTTCGTCGCCTCGCCGAGACACAGCGGCAGCATGCCGGTTGCGAGCGGATCGAGGCTGCCCGCGTGCCCCGCCTTGCAGCCGCCGAGGAGTCGGCGAACGCGCTGCAGCGCCGCGTTGGATGACATCCCCACCGGCTTGTCGAGCAGCAGAATGCCGTTCAAGGGTCTTTGCGATCTCCGGCGACGGCGCGATCGATGAGCCCGGTGAGGCGCGCGGCCTTCTCCGGGGTGTCGTCGAACACGAAATCGAGCCGCGGCGCATGCCGCAGTCCGAGCCGCCGCCCGGCTTCGCCGCGCAAGAATCCGGCGGCGCGGCTGAGGCCGCTGCGCACTTCCTCCGCAGGATGCTGCGAGGCGAATGGGGTGAAGAAGACACGCGCGACACTCTTATCGGCCGCGAGGCTGACACTCGTGACCGTCACGTTGCCGACGCGCGGGTCCTTGACCTCGCGCGCGATCAGCTCCGCGAGCACACGCTGCAGCTCCGACTCGATCTTGCGCACCCGGCCTCCCGGCGCGCTCCGCGCTGCGGGAGGTAGGCCTCCGCGGGAACTCTTCTTCATTACTGCAGGGTCCGGGCAACCTCGAGACGAGAGAAGCACTCGATCTGATCGTTGACGCGCACGTCCTGGTAGTTCTTCACGCCGATGCCGCACTCCGTCCCGGCACGCACCTCGTTGACATCGTCCTTGAAGCGTCGCAGCGACTCCAGCGCACCCTCGAAAATGACGACGTTGTCGCGCAGCACGCGAATCGGATTGTTGCGTTTGACGAGACCCTCGGTCACGAGGCAGCCGGCGACGACGCCGAACTTGCTCGAGCGGAACACCTCGCGCACCTGCGCCGTGCCCACGATCTGCTCCTTGATCTCTGGCCGCAGCATGCCGGTCATCATCTGCTTCACGTCATCGATGGCTTCGTAGATGATGCTGTAGTAGCGCAGCTCGACACCGGTCTCCTTCATCGCATCGCGCGCGCCGGAATCGGCGCGGACGTTGAAGCCGATGATGAGCGCCTTGGAGGCGGCTGCGAGCTGCACGTCGGAGACGGTGATCCCGCCGAGGCCGCTCGCGATCAACTTGACCTGTACTTCCTCGGTCGAGAGCTTGGTCAGCGCCTCGCGCAACGCCTCGACGCTACCTTGCACATCCCCTTTGAGGAGCACGGCGACGACTCCCGCCTTGTCCTCGCCGAGCTGCGAGAACACGTCCTCGGCGCGCGTCGCCGTACGCGCGAGCTTCACGTCACGGAACTTGCCCTGCCGATAAAGCGCCACTTCACGCGCCTTGCGCTCACTCTCGAGCACCAGGAAGTCCTCGCCGGCATATGGCGCGCTCGAGAGACCGAGCACCACGACCGGCATGGACGGAGAGGCCTCCTCGACCGGGCGGCCGTTCTCGTCGAACAGTGCCCGCACGCGGCCGAACTCGGAACCGGCGATGATGGGATCGCCCAGGCGCAACGTGCCCTTCTTGACGAGTACGGTCGCCACCGCGCCCCGGCCCTTCTCGACACTCGATTCGATCACCACGCCAGCGGCCAACCCGGTGCGCGGCGCGCGCAGCTCCAGCACCTCCGCCTGCAACAGCACGGCCTCGAGCAGCGCATCGATCCCCTGCCCGGTACGGGCCGAGACACTGACGAACATGTTCTGGCCACCCCAGTCCTCGGGGATGACTTCCTGCTTGGCGAGCTCGGTGCGCACCCGGTCCAGGTCCGCATCGCTCTTGTCGATCTTGTTGACGGCAACCACGATCGGGACACCCGCGGCGCGGGCGTGTTGAATCGCCTCCACCGTCTGGGGCATCACACCGTCGTCCGCCGCGACTACCAGGATGACGATGTCAGTCGCCTTCGCACCGCGCGCGCGCATCGCCGTGAAGGCGGCGTGGCCAGGTGTGTCGAGGAAGGTGATGATGCCCTTCGGCGTCTCGACGTGATAGGCGCCGACGTGCTGCGTGATCCCGCCGGCTTCGCCGGCCGCGACTTTGGTGCGCCGGATGTAATCGAGCAGCGAGGTCTTGCCGTGATCGACGTGGCCCATGACCGTGACGACCGGGGGCCGCGGCTGCAGGTCCACCGCCTCCGGCGCTACGCCCTGCAGGTCCTCCTCGATCTGATTTTCCTTGAGGAGCTTCGCGGTGTGGCCCAGCTCCTCGACCACCAGTACCGCCGTGTCCTGATCGATCGGCTGATTGATGGTCGCCATGACACCCATGTTCATGAGGACCTTGATGACCTCGGTCGCCTTGACGGCCATCTTCTGCGCCAGCTCGGCGACGGTGACCGTCTCGCCGATGCTGACCTCGCGCACGACGGGCGCGGTCGGCATCTCGAATCCATGCCGCCCGTCGGCGGAGCTCGGCATGGCGCGTGATTTGGCGCGCCGCTTCTTCTTGTAGCGCGAGCTGACGTCGGTTGTGACATGCAGCTCCTGCCTGCCGTAGCGCGTATGCCGATCATCCGCGGCGGAGGGACGCTCCCGCGACGGGGCCGCCGGCGCCGGTGGGCGCTCCCGCGCAGCCGGTGGGGCGGCTTGGGGCGCCGGGGCAACCCGGGGCGACTCCGCCGCTGCGGGCGGGGCAGCCTCCGCGGTCGTGCGCCGATCCAGGTGCGGCGCCTGACGATCCTGCACCTGACGCTCCTGCGCTGTGCGCTGCAATTCCTGGCGCTGCTGCTCCTCCCGCTCGCGGCGCTCCTCTTCTTGCGCCCGCTGCTCGGCAACGCGACGCACCTCGTCCTGCGCGTGGCGGCGGGCGGCTTCCTCTTCCTCGACGCGGCGGCGGCTCTCCGCCTCCAGCCGCTCGCGCTCGCGCCGCTCGGCCTCAATGCGCTCGCTCTCGGCACGCGCAACTTCCTCGGCCTCGCGCCGCTTCTGGTCGATCTCGTCCTGCTGGTGGCGCGCCTGCTCCTCGAGCACATCGCGCTTGATGTAAGTGCGCTTCTGCCGGACTTCGACATTGACCGTGCGTGCGCGGCCCTGGGCGCTTGCGAGCTTCAGCTCGCTTTGCGTCTTGCGCTTCAGCGTGATGCGGCGCGGTGCGGCATCGGTCTCGCTCTCGGCGCCACCGTGGCTGCGGCGAAGGTGCGTCAGCAGCTCGAGCTTGGCATCGTCGCTGATGCGGTCATCGGGCCCCTTGACCTTGATACCGGCCTGATCGAGCTGCACGAGCAGCCGATCCACCGGCACCTTCAGGACCTCGGCAAACTGGGAAACCGTCACTTCCGCCATACTTTTCTTGTCCTCAGGCCTGGCCCGCTTCGAACCAGGGGGCCCGCGCGGTCATGATGAGCTTGCCGGCTTCCTCGGCCGCAAGTCCCTCGATGTCCTTCAAATCCTCGACCGACTGCTCCGCGAGATCCTCGCGGGTGCGCACGCCGCGCCGCGCCAGCGCGAGCGCGAGGTCCGGGCTCATGCCCTCGAGTAGCAGCAGGTCATCCGCCGGCATCGACTGATCCAACGTCTCCTCGCTCGCGATCGCCTGTGTCAACAGGACATCGCGCGCGCGATTGCGCAGCTCCTTCACGATGACCTCGTCGAACTCCTCGATGGAGGCGAGCTCCCCCTGCGGCACGTAGGCGATCTCCTCGACCGTCGAGAAGCCCTCCTGCGCGAGAATGGTGGCTACGTCCTCATCGACGTCGAGTTGCTTCATGAACAGCTGCACGAGCGCCTTCGCCTCGGACTCGCTCTTCGCCTCGGCGTCGGACTCGGTCATGACATTGAGCTCCCAGCCGGTGAGCTGGCTCGCGAGGCGGATGTTCTGTCCGCCCCGGCCGATCGCCTGGGAGAGCTTCTCTTCCGCGACCGCGATGTCCATGCTGTGGGAATCTTCATCCATCACGATCGACATGACTTCCGCCGGCGACATGGCGTTGATGACGAACTGCGCCGGATTCTCGTTATGCGGGATGATGTCGACGCGCTCGCCGGCGATCTCGTTGGAGACCGCCTGGACGCGCGAGCCGCGCATGCCGACGCAGGCGCCCACGGGGTCGATGCGCGGATCATTGCTGCGCACCGCGATCTTGGCGCGCACGCCGGCATCGCGGGCGGCACCCAGGATCTGAATGAGGCCCTGGCCGACTTCCGGCACCTCGAGCTTGAAGAGCTCGATCAGAAACTCCGGCGCCGTACGCGTGAGGAACAGCTGCGGCCCGCGCAGCTCCGAGCGCACTTCCTTCAGAAACGCCTTGATGCGGTCCTGCGCCTTCACCTGCTCGCGCGGAATCATGTCCGTGCGCGGCACGAAGGCCTCGGCATTGGAGCCGAGGTCGACGAAGATGCCGTTGCGGTCGACGCGCTTGACGACACCGCTCACGAGCGTGCCCACGCGATCCTGGTAAGCATCCACGACCTGCTGGCGCTCCGCCTCGCGCACCTTCTGCACGATGACTTGCTTGGCCTGTTGCGCGGCGATGCGGCCGAACGACACCGACTCCATCGGCTCTTCGACGAAGCCGCCGACCTCGACCTTCGGGTCGAGCTCACGCGCATCATCCATGCGCAGCTCGCGCTCCGGCGCCTCGAGCTCGGTCGAGTCGTCGGCAAACACCTTCCAGCGGCGGAAAGTCTCGTAGTCGCCGCTCTTGCGGTCGATGGCGACACGCGCGTCCCATTCCTCGCCGTATTTCTTGCGCGTAGCCGACGCGAGCGCCGCCTCGAGCGCCTCGAAGATCACTTCCTTGTCGACGCCTTTCTCGTTGGAGACCGCGTCGACGACCATCAGGATTTCCTTGTTCACTACTGTCACCTCTCGCCAGCTTCAGCCTGGCCCGTCAGCCTGGCCTTACCAATCTCGGAAAACAACATCGCGACGCGCGCGCCGTCGACCTCGAGCGCGATACCGGCCTCGTCGGCCGAAAGAAGCGTGCCGGTGTAGCGGCGACGCCCCTCGCGCGGCACGCTCAACTCCACCGCCACCCGCGCGCCGACGAAGCGCGCAAAATGCGCCGGCGTGCGCAGCACCCGGTCGAATCCCGGCGACGAAACCTCGAGCGTATACGCTGTGGGCATCGGGTCCTCGACATCGAGCAGTGCCGAGACTTCGCGGCTCACCCGCTCGCAGTCCGCGAGCCCCACTCCCTCGGGGCTATCGATGAAGAGCCGCACCACGGCGCTGCCGCGTCCCGCGGAGTGCTCCAGCTCAACGAGCTCGTAGCCCAGCCGCCCGATGAGGGGCTCGATGAGGGCGATGAGCCGCTCTCGCAAGGTTGCGGGCATGGTCGTTGTCAACTCCGAAACGGCCTTGGCCTGTTTCGGCCATAAAAAATAAAGGGCCGTGAGGCCCATTCATTCCGTACAAAAACAAAAAGCCCCTCGGGGGGCCTTTTCTTTTAATCGTCCCCTACGGCCGAGGCCCGTGGGGTCGCGCATTGTACCCAAATGTTCCCACTAGTGGAACCTTCCCATACTATTCGCTCATGACCTCCTCCTCCGGGGCCGAAAGACGGCACCTCTGGCGAAACGTTGGCATTGCCACCTGTGACGCCTCGATGACCCGCTACGAGCGCGGCGCTCTCGTCACTCGCGGGCCGCGCATCGAGTGGGTTGGCGAGGAACGAGATCTGCCGGCAGGGTACCGCCCCGACGAGTCGCATGACCTGCAGGGTGGCTGGCTCACTCCCGGCCTCATCGACTGTCACACCCATCTGGTATTCGCCGGCACCCGGGCCGTGGAGTATGCCGAGCGGCTGCGGGGACGCTCCTACCAGGAGATTGCACGGGCCGGAGGGGGGATTCTCTCCAGCATGCGTGCGGTGCGAGCCGCCTCGGAAGAGCAACTTTTCGCCGAGAGTCTGCCCCGGGTGCGGTCGTTGCTCGCCGAAGGCGTTACCACGGTCGAGATCAAGTCGGGGTACGGCCTGACCTTGCAGGACGAGGCCAAGATGCTGCGGGTCGCGAGATCGCTGGCAGATGCCCTGCCGGTCACCGTCAGCACAACTTTCCTCGGCGCGCATGCATTGCCGCCAGAGTACGCGGGTCGGGCGGACGCCTATATCGATGCCGTAGCAACGGAATGGCTGCCGACGCTATACGCCGAGGGATTGCTCGATACTGTCGACATATTCTGCGAAAACATCGGCTTCAGTGTCGAACAAGCCGAGAGACTGTTTGACGCCGCGGGCCGCCTGGGCACTCCGGTCAAGATGCATGCCGAGCAGCTCTCGAATATCGGCGGCAGCCTCCTCGCGGCACGGCGCGGCGCGCTGTCCTGCGATCATCTGGAATATGCGACCGCCCAGGAAGCGGAGGCGCTGGCCGCCGCGGGCACCGTGGCGGTGCTCTTGCCGGTGGCCTTCTTTTGCCTGGCCGAGGACCGCAAGCCGCCCTTGGCGGCACTGCGCGCGGCAGGCGCGACGATGGCCGTCGCCACGGACTGCAACCCCGGGTCAGCGCCGGGCTGCTCCCTTCTGCTCGCGATGAGCATGGCCACCCGCTTGTTCGGCCTGACGTGCGAGGAGGCGCTGGCCGGGACGACTCGGCACGCGGCGCGGGCGCTTGGCCTGCAGGACGAGCGCGGCACCCTTGCCCCGGGCAAAGTCGCCGATTTCGTCGTCTGGAATATCAAGGACCCGGAAGAGCTCGGCTACTGGAGCGGCTTCAATCCCTGCCGAGCGGTCGTCAAGGACGGCCAGCGGGTCACCTGAGACGTACGATGGAGAGCGGCCCGGGAAATGCGCGCATCGACCGCTGGCTCTTCGGCGTACGCCTGTTCAAGTCCCGCTCCCTTGCGGCGGACGCCGTGAGTGGCGGCAAAGTGCACGTCAATGACGCGCGGGTACGGCCCTCTCACAGCGTGCGGCCAGGGGACGTCGTGACCTTCACTCGGGGCGGCATCGAGTTCGAATGCGCCGTGGTCGCGATCCCGGAACGACGGGGGCCAGCCAAAGAAGCCGTGGCCTGCTACCAAGAGACGGACGCCAGCACCGCACGGCGTGAGAAGCACGCGCAGCAGATGCGCCTCGCAGCTGCGATGGCGCCCCGTCCCCAGGAGCGCCCAGGCAAGCATCAGAGACGGGAGCTACGGCGCCTGCGGGGTCGATAACGTCGCAAGCGGACAGGTCCCCCCCTTCCGTTTGACCGATAATCGCCTCATATCAGAGAGGGCCGGCAGTGCCGGCGCGAGGTTTCCGCAAAATGTCCCTGAGCGTATTCGACATCTTCAAGGTCGGCATCGGGCCGTCGAGCTCCCACACCATGGGGCCCATGCGCGCCGCGCGCGAGTTCATCTTGGGCCTGGAGCGCGACGGGCTCCTCGCCGCCACACAACAGGTGACGGTGCGCCTCTACGGCTCGCTCGCTCTGACGGGCCTGGGACATGGAACCGATCGCGCGGTCCTGGTGGGCCTGGAGGGTGGAGACCCGGAGACGATCGATCCCGACAGCATCGAGCCCACCCTGCAGCGCATCCGGGCAAGCAACCGCATCCGCCTCCTCGGGCGGCACGAAATCGAGTTCAACGAGAAGGCGCAACTCCTGCTGCTTCGCACCGAACGTCTGCCGGGGCATCCAAACGGCATGCGGTTCGCAGCCGCTTCCGCGGACGGCAAGACACTACGCGAGGAAGAGTCCTACTCAATCGGCGGCGGCTTCATCGTCCGCGGCGGGGAAAGTCAGGCGCGAGAGGCAACGGAGCGGCCGCAGCCGCCCTACCCGTTCAACTCCGGCGCCGAGCTGCTGGCGCTGTGTCGGGAGCACGGGCTCGAGCTGTTCGAGCTGGTGCTGGCCAACGAACGCACGTGGGCCAGCGAGGCACAGGTGCGCGCCGGAGTGCTGCATCTGTGGGAAGTCATGCAGGGCTGTGTCGAGCGCGGTTTTCATCAAAGCGGCGTGCTGCCGGGGCCTCTGAAGGTGCGCCGCCGCGCGCCCAAGCTCTATCGCGTCCTCTCGGAGAGCGGCCCATCCCGGCCGCTCGATGCGATGGACTGGGTAAACGCATTCGCACTCGCCGTCAACGAGGAGAATGCAGCCGGCGGCCGCGTGGTCACGGCGCCGACCAACGGCGCGGCGGGCATCGTGCCGGCGGTGCTGCACTTCTATCGCCGCTTCGAGCCCGGAGCCAGCGAGGAAGGGGTCATCCGCTTCCTGCTCGTCGCGGCCGCCATCGGCATGCTCTACAAGCGCAACGCCTCGATCTCAGGCGCGGAGATGGGATGTCAGGGTGAGGTCGGGGTCGCCTGCTCCATGGCCGCGGCCGGCCTCGTCGCCGCACTGCAGGGCAGCAACGAGCAGATCGAGAATGCCGCCGAGATCGGCATGGAGCACAACCTCGGCCTGACCTGCGACCCGGTGGGCGGGCTGGTCCAAATCCCCTGCATCGAGCGCAATGCCATGGGCGCCGTGAAGGCGATCAATGCAGCGCGGCTGGCGATGCGCGGTGACGGCACGCACAAAGTCTCGCTCGATCACGTCATCGCGACCATGCGCCAGACCGGCGCCGACATGTCGACGATCTACAAAGAGACTTCCCAGGGCGGCCTGGCCGTGAACGTCACTGAGTGTTAGCGCTGGATCCGGGCATCCTGCCCGGCCCAGCGCGGTCGCGAGCAAAAGCGCGGTTTTTGCTCGCGACCTCCGCCACCTGCGGCGGCGGGGCACATCCCTGTGCCTGAGGCAATGTTAGCGCTGGATCCGGGCATCCTGCCCGGCCCAGCGCGGTCGCGAGCAAAAGCGCGGTTTTTGCTCGCGACCTCCGCCACCTGCGGCGGCGGGGCACATCCCTGTGCCTGAGGCAATGTTAGCGTGCATCGTTACGAAGCTGCTGCGCTGTTCGCGTCGTTGGCCGCATCGCTGCCGGCCGCTAGTGCGACGCGATTGCGGCCGCTCTCTTTGGCGTCGTAGAGCGCTTCGTCGGCGCGGTGGCGCAAGGATTCCAGGGTATCGCCCGACTCGCCGGTGGCGACACCAATCGATAGCGTGACGGCATCTGGGTACTGCATTCCGTCGGAGTGGGTAATGACGGTGCGCGCGGTAGTGTCGCGAATATCCTCCGCCAGCGCGGCGGCGGCATCGAGGGATTTACCGCACGCGAGCAGCGCGAATTCATCGCCTCCGAGGCGCGCGGCCAGATCCTCGCCCGTGATGTGCTCGCGCAGGATATCGGCAACCCGGGCGAGCACCTTGTCGCCAATGACATGCCCATGCGTGTCGTTGACACGCTTGAAATGATCGATGTCGACGGCGAGAAAAGCGACGCCGGTGAGCTCGGAGCCCTCCCGCGATTCGACGGCGCGCCGCAGGCCGTGGAGGTTGTTCAGGCCGGTGAGCGGGTCCCGCAGCGGTTCCGTCTGAGCGCGCTCCAATCGCTCCATGACGTGGTCGACCTCCTCCCGCTGCTTGGTGAGCTGCTGGTGCAGCAGGCCAAGAACGGTCTGCAGCATGGAGGCTTCCGCCAGTACCCGGCTCACCCTCTCGGCGAAGATATCGTCGCCCCCCTCGTGCCGGCGTGCCTCCGCGATGGCATCGTCCAGGGTCAAAGTGAACCGCTTGACGGTCCGCTCCGCGTGGGCGGCCTCCTTTTCCGAGTCTCCGAGGACCTCGCGGAGCTGATTCTGCGCGAGCTCGAAAGCCTGCACGTCACGCCCGGCGATATGCAGGGCGTGGAGCCGGCAGATCTCGATGTCCGACAGCAGGCTGTCCGCGGCGAGAAGCTTGTCGAGCTCCCGCGACAGGCCCGGGTTGAGATCGGCGGCGTGCTCGTACCACACGGCGTAGCTCACCGGATGGTAGCCGGCCTTATGAGGGGACATCAGCTGCAGCGCCCGCCGCAGGATTGCAGCGCTTTCTTCCCTAGAATGCTGGTAGCGCATCAGTTATTCGTACGCCTCTCACCGGGGCAGGTTTTACATTTAATTATAAGCATCCCCGATGACGCTGGGCGAGAAAACGACCCCCGACGACTCGCCGCGGACGTCTCCCAGGGCTCCGGCCGCCCCCTCAGCCGGGCCTCAGGACCCTCCCTGGGAATCCATCCGCGACGTCGCGCCCACCCCCCGTCAGGCGGGCGGAGCCGATGCAAAACTCGTTTTTTGCTTTTCCGCAGCCTCGGCGGCGTGCTCTCTCTTGATGCGCTCGTAGATCTCCTCGCGATGCACCGCGATGCTCTTCGGCGCATTGATGCCGACGCGTACCTGGTTGCCCTTGACCCCGAGAACCGTGATCGTCACGTCGTCCCCGATCATGACGGTCTCCCCCACGCGCCTCGTAAGAATCAACATACTGGTTATCCTCTGTAGTTGGTGATGGTCCAAACCGATGTGACGGGAGCTCAGCGCACTCCCGACCCGCCCGAAACCCGGCCGGCCGGCGCCGACCGGTACCCCAAAATGACTTCGTCCTGCTCATGAATGACGGTGACGGGAGCGATGTGGCTGAGGCGATCGAGCGTCGCGTCGACATTGCGTACGCTGAAGGCGCCGCCGACCTGCTGCGTGGCAGCGCGCGGATCGGCGATCACGATGCGCTCATTGGTATAGCGGCTGATATCGCTGACGAAATCCTTCAGCGGCTCACCCTGCGTCTCCAGCATGCCCTCGCGCCAGCGGATGACCTTCGGCGCCGCGATGGAGTGCACGTCGGCCACGAGGCCCACCGGCGAGTACTCGATCTGCTGCCCGGAAGTGAGACGCCTGCTCCAGGAAGGTACGCCCTGACCGTCTTCCAATGCCTCGACGGCTACCGTACCGCTGATAACGCTGACACGGACGTCACCGTCCGCCTTCTGATAGACGTCGAAACGCGTGCCCAGCACCTGCACCTCGCTGTGCGCCAGCAGGATTCGGAACGGCCGGCTGGAATCGTGCACCACCTGAAAGTACGCCTCACCGCGGATGAGACGCACCCGCCGATCGCTCGGACCGCCGACCCACTCGAGCTCGGTCTGCGTATCCAACCCGACGACGCTGCCGTCCGGCAGAACTACATTGTGAATTTGTCCGGTGGCGGTCTGATAGGTCTGCGCCACGTAACCCTCGGTGCGCAGGACCGACCATCCGATCGCAACCATCAGGACCACGGCTGTGGCTATGGAGCCTGACGCCCAAAGCGGCCCCGCTGCGAGCCATCGCCGCAGAGCCGGAGCCCAGGGAAGCGCCGGCTTCGCTTCAGCGATACTGCTGACGACGTCCGCGCACAGACGCCCCTTCAGCTCCGTCAGTACATCTAGCAAATAGCGCTGAGCGTGGAATTCCCGGGCGTTCACCGGGTCGGCGATCCAGGCCTCGAATGCCTGCCGTTGCACGATCGTGAGCCTGCGGCCGATACGAGTGTGCCACTTGGCCGCCTGATGGCGAACCCGGCGCGCCTTGAGGAGACCCCACATCACTCGACCTCCGCCAGGTCGATGCCGCGGGAGGAAAGATGGTCGCGACAGGTTTTGAGCGCCTTGGTCATGCGCTTGTCTACCCGCCTCTCCGAGATGCCGAGCGCGGCTGCGATCTCTTTACGGGGTTTGCCTTGCACATGCGCCATCACGAAGACATTGCGAAGATTAGGGCGTAATTCTTTGATAACACTTGCTAAATTCTGTCCGATCTGATCCGCCATCGCTTGCCGGTCCGGACCCATGCGGTGGTCGGGTACCTCCTCCATCCCCGCCGAGCCGGCGATCATGGCGTTCTCGAGCCGCCGCCGCCGCAGATGCATCAGCGCGAAATTCGTCGCCACCTTGAAAAGCATGGCGCGCGGAAACAGCACCTGCTCGGGGCGGTAGCTCCGATGCATCTGCTCGAACGCGTCCTGCGCTACCTCGCGCGCGACCTCGGGCCTGCCCAGCATCTGGGTGAGGTAAGCCAGCAGCTGCGCCTCGTGCGTACGGCACAACCGCTCGACGAACTCATCGGGCCGCCCCGGTAGGGGGAAGCGCTTGACCTCGCCCATGTCTTTTTTATCCAATCCCTATCCCTCTAAGCAGAGAAATGCGCCATGGGGCGAAAGCCCCCCTTTTTGTAGATCATATCCTACAGCCTGACCCCGAACATCCCACCCCAGCTAGGCAGCCGCGAGGCGGCCGGTGTCCCAGCGCCGCAGCCAGGCCTCGATCCCCGCATACTCGAGCAGCTCGCCGGAGCCGGCGGCGATCCGGCTGGCTCTACCGGACAATACCTCGGCCAGGCGACCGCGGTCGACAACCCCCTCCCTGACCAGCGCTCCATCCAACAGCAGCTCGCGCAGCAAGCCGCGGTTGCGCTCCAGCGTGAGGCGCAGGTGCTCCTCGATCCCGCCCTTGTCGCGGCGGTTGCGGATCTCCGGCGGCAGGTCGTGGTAGAACGCCCGGCGGGCCACGGCGCGATCCCAACCGCCGTCAGTCAGCACATAGGTTGGGATGCGCAGACAGAGCTCCATGACCGGCTGTGAAAAGAGCGGCGAGAGCCGCTCCGGATCGCCCTCCCGCCCGAGCGGATCGTAGAAATCGAACGGCTGGCTGATCTGGTGGGCGTGCCACAGCTTGCCGCTCGGCGCGCCCCGCGGATGGCGCAGCAGCGGATGAAGGAAAGCGGCGCTGCGTCTCGCCGCCTCGGTGACCGCCGGCACCAGCAGCGGCCGCATCCGTCCCGCCTCCTGCAGGAGGCTCCAGCGCCGATGCCCGAAGTACCCCGCGGCCGCCTGCCGCAACACGCGCCAGAAGGAGATCTGATCCATCTGCGCGGCATCGAGCGCCACCCGCAGCACGCCGGGCCGCGGCCCGCGGCGGTGGAGGAAATCCCCGGCGGCCCACTCGGCGCGCTCCTGGTAGAAGAGTTGATCCCCCCCGTACCCGATGATCACCGCGCCCGCGCCGTGCTCGGCGGCGAGCTCTGCATCGAGCCGGCTGTACTCCAAGTAATAAGAGTAGTGCGTCGGCTCCGGCGCGCGGTGGATGGTGAGCAGCGGCTGCAGGCTGTAGGACGCGTCGCGGCTACGCTCGATCAACTCCAGGCCGGCCTTCGCGGCGGCCGCGCGCGCGAACGCGCGCTCGTCGAGGTCGGCGCCGAGAGGATAGTAATGAAAGCAGGTCACCCGTGGCTGCGACGGCGCGTCCCGCAGACACGCGAGCACTATCGAGGAGTCGAGACCGCCGGAGAGCGAGAGCAGCACGTGATCGTGGCAGGACGCCCAGGCATGAACGGCATCGCGCACGCACTGCCGCATGGCCGCCACCGCCTCGCCGAGGTCCTCGATGGCCTCGGTGTTGGCGATCTGCAGCGGGTCCCAATAAAAGAAGCGCTTCGAAACGCCGGCGCGCGTCTCGACACACTCACCGGCGAGAACCTGGCTGACCGCGCGCAGGGCGGTACCATGGGAGTGCTCTCGCAGGAAGGTAACGGCCGCAATGAGATAGGCCCAGTTGACCTCGAGCGGTGCCTCGAGGAGCGCGGCGATGTCATCGATCCAGGAGAAGTAGAGGTCGACACCGCGGCAGCGCACGAGATAGCACGGCAGCCCGCCCGAAGGGTCGCGCACCACCCAGGTCACTCGGGCCGGCGCATCGTGCAGGAAAGCCACGTAGCGCCCCCAGAAACTCTCGATGAGATGACGGCCGTTGCTGTCGAGTATGGCGCGGCTGTCGGCCGGCCCGAGATCCACCGCCGCCGGCGTCGAGACACCTTCCTGCGAGCGCGCGAACAGATTCCCGAGCACGACGCCGCCGTCCTCGACGAGGAGATACGCTCTACTCGAGTCGGTGCCGCTCGTCACATAGCGCACCTCCGCGCCGCTGCCGCGCACGGCCACACGCCAGTCCTGTGCCGCCGACCCATGGCGCTGCAACAGGGTCCGCGCGGCCTCCCGCGCGGCGGGATCCTGGTCGTTCCACACGAAGGCCACGTAGCGGAACATGGGATCCTACACGAGCAGGATGGGCGAGTATTGCCGCACCCGATCCGGCGCGTCGTTGAGCACGACCTCGCCATCTTGAACCCAACAATGGGCATCGAAAGGCTCGGTCTTGACGCCAAACACCCAGTCGGGATGAATGCCTTCGGCGCCGAGGAAATGCACCAGCGTCAGGGAATCGAGCAGACAGGCGGCGCGCAGCGTGTAGAAGAGCGGCCGCAGCCGCATGAATGCGCTCACGAGCGCGCGCAGCCGGACCGGATCGGGCTCCCCGGGGCCGCGCGCCGCGCCTGCCCTCTTGTGATCGCGTACGCTCTCGACGATCGCCTGGATGGGGCGCAGCTTGAGAGCGAGCTGCGCTCGCAGGTAGCAGCGGCCGAAGCGACTGAGAAGCGCCGCGCCCGTGCGGGGACGAGTATCGAGATCGAACTCGACCAGACTTCGCGCCGCTCGCACCGCGGACACCGGAACGGCTGGTTTGCCGATGTGCGGATCGGTCACGAGCATCCCGTGAGCGAGCAGTTGCGAGACTAGAGCGTCCGCACCGGCATCGGTGTCATGAGGTGTATCCGGAGCGCGCACGGAGCCAACGGGCCAACCGCGCACCCATGGAGCTAGCCGGTGCGCGGGGACGACGGCGACGTACTTGTCGCGCTCGAGGTCCATGAGGACCACGTGTTGCCCGCTGACGCACGGATAGACGTGCGGAGCGAGAAGATACGGCTGCATCCAGTTCCCCCGGCCTTCGGAGGCGCCGAGCCGCTGCATTCTCGAAGCGATTTGCGGTAAAAGTCAATCTCGGGTATCACCGTTGCTACCGAGGGATCGACACGAGGCCCATCATGAAAAACCAGCTGCTTGCCGTACTCGCCCTGCTGACACTCGCCGGGTGCGCCTCGAGCCCGCCGACGCGCTTCTTCGCCCTCGATCCGGTGGCGCCCGGTTCCGCCGCCGTCGCGGGCGATACGAGCGCGCCGGTGAAGGTCGATGCGGTGCACATTCCGCCGGCGCTCGATCGCGACTCGATGGTGCGCGGCGAAAGCGACACTCAGCTGCAGATCTCCTCGCAGGACCGCTGGGCCGGGGATCTCGGCGAGATGATCCGCCGGGTGTTGACTCAGGATCTCGCCGGGCGCCTGCCGTCCGGGATGGTGATCGCGCCCGAATCGCCGCCACCGTCGGGCGCCAGCGGCCTCGTGATCGACATCCTGACTTTTCAGCCGCAGGCGGGAGAGGTCGTGCTCGACGCTGACTGGACGCTGCTCGCGGGCACGCAAGCCCACCCGGTGGTGCGCCGCTCGGTGCATCTCACTCTCTCCGCCACGCCCTCGGCGCAGGGCGAGGCGCAGGCCATGAGCGCCCTCCTCGGCCAGCTGGCCGACGACATTGCCGCGCGGATCGGCAGCGCGCACGCCGAGCGCTGAGCGCGTCGATCCCGGTAGAATAGCGGGATGCCCCCGCTCCGTGAGCTCAGGGCCGCGATCACGCGGCCCTCGATGCAGATTGCGCTCATCGTCGCTTGCGCGCAGTTCATGCAGAACCTCGATGGCACCATCATCGTGACGGCGCTGCCGGCGATGGGGCAGAGCTTTGCGACCACCGCGAGCCGCATGAGCGAGGGCATCACCGCCTACGCGCTCGCCGCGGCGCTCTGTATGCCGGCAACCGGCTGGCTGGCCGACCGCTTCGGCACCCGCAATCTGCTCTGCTTGGCGACCGCGATCTTCACCCTGTCGTCCATGACCTGCGGCATCGCGCACAGCTACGGCGCCTTCATCGGCTGGCGGCTGGTGCAGGGTGGCTCGGCAGCGCTGATGTCACCTGTCGCCCGCATGATCGTGCTGCGCAACAGTGAGAAGCGCGAGCTCATGCAGACTCTCTCAACGCTGGTCTGGCCCAGCCTTATCGCGCCTGTGATCGGGCCGCCGCTCGGCGGCTTCATCACCAGCGCATTCTCCTGGCGCTGGATCTTCTATATCAATCTGCCGATTGGCATCGCCGCCATCGCCTTGACGCTGAAGCTGATTCCCAACCACCGCAGCGGCGAGCACAACTCGTTCGACACCAAGGGATTCCTCCTCCTCACACTCGCCATCGGCGCCCTCACCTACGGCTTCGATGCCGCGGGTGCTCCCCGGATCGAAGTCGCGACCGTGCTCGCGCTGCTCGTCGTGGCGCTAGGGGCGGGATACCTGGCGCGGCGGCACCTGGAGGCAGTGCGCGAGCCCGCGGTCCGTCTCGACGCATTGCGCCGGCCGGCATTCTTCGTTTCCTGCATTTCCGGCGGCGGCATCTCGCGCGCCGCGATCAGCGCCACGCCGTTCCTCCTGCCGCTGATGCTCCAGGTCGGGTTCGGCCTCTCGCCGCTCGACTCGGGTCTGGTCCTCCTCGTCTACATGCTGGCCAACTTCCTCATGAAGGCGGCGACCAACCCGATCGTCAGGCGCTTCGGCATGCGCAAGGTGCTGTTGGTGAACGGCGCCATCACCGCGGCCGGGATCGCGGCCTGCGCGCTCATCTCCCCCGGCCTGCCGTTCTGGCTCAGCGGCGCCATCCTGCTGCTCGCGGGCGGCAGCCGCTCGCTGCAGTTCTCGGCCATGACCTACGCGAGCTTCGCCGAGATCGGTCCCGAGGAGCGCTCGTCGGCGAGCGTGCTCTCCTCGCTGGCGATGTACATCGCGAACGGCGTCGGTGTGGCGCTAGCGGCGCTGCTGCTCAACTTCAGCCGCCTGTTGCGGCACGCGGGGAATCTCGCCCCGTTCGACTTTCGTCTGGCGATGGTGCTGATAGGCGCCTTCGGCGCGCTCGCCGTCTTCTCCTATGCAGGGCTCCCTGAGGGCACCGGTGACGAAGTGACCGGCCACGGCAACCGCCGCGCCGAGGCCGGGTAGATCACTCGCGCGCCATGCGGCCAACCCAGCGGTAGAGCAGCCACACGATGATCGCGAAGCCCGCGCCGCCCAGCCAGACGGAGGCCGTCGCGAAGCGCTCGCCGACCAGGGCTATGGGATAGGGACTGCCCGAGAAGGCGACGGCCGCGGCGAACACCACGCCGAGCAGACTCTCGCCGACGATGAGTCCGGAGGCAAGAAGCACGCCGAGCTGTTGCGTCGCCTCGCGCTTGGGGCCGCGCGCGGCGCGGCGATTGAACACCCAGCCGACGATCGAGCCGATGAAGATGATGAGTGGGATACTGGGCGGCAGGTATATCCCGAGACCGACGGCGAGCGGCGGCAGACACACCCCTTTCACCCCGACCGTGCGGCGCAGCACTTCGTCGAACACGATGCAGCCCGCGCCGATCAGGCCGCCCACCCCGAGCGCGCTCCAGTCGATGTTGTTTTGAATGACGCCCTGCGCCAGCGCGGAGATGAGCCCCGCCTGGGGCGCCGGCAGCGCCCGTGCCGTGTTGACGCCCGGCGCGCCGAGGAAGCCGTATGCGTGATTGACGAGATCGAGCACCGGCGGAATGACGAGCGCGCCCGCGATGACGCCGACGACCAGCGCCCACTGCTGCATGGCCGGTGTCGCATCGACGAGCTGACCGGTCTTCAGGTCCTGCAGGTTGTTGTTGGCAATCGAGGCCACGGCGAATACCACGGCGGTGACGAAGAGCGCGAACGCCACCAGCGCCTTGCCGGCGGATGCCGGCAGCGTTCCCTTTACCTCGAAGACGAGGAGCAGCGCGCAGACGACCACAACCAGGATGCCGATCCCCGAGAGCGGGCTGTTGGATGAGCCGATGAGGCCAGCCATGTAGCCGCAGACCGTGGAGACGAGGAACCCCATGATGGCGACGAAGATCACGCCGCACACGGCCAGCTCCCAGGCCTTCGATCCCAGGCCGCTGATCATGCTGAAGTGCCAGAAGAGCACCACCACCGGTACGAGGCACACCAGCGACACCAGCGTCACCATGCCGATGGGGATGTCGTGCTCGGTCCGCGGCAGCGTGTGGGCCTGACCGGCCTTGCGCACGCGTGAGGCCGCCATCGCGCTCGCCAGTCCCGACAGCACCGGCTTGACCAGAGTGCCCAGCGTATAGACCGCGGCAACACCAATGGCGCCAGCGCCAACGTAGCGGACGTAGTGACTCCACGCGGCTTGCGCGACATCCGCAGCGGCGCCGGCGGTTGGGTGAAGCGTCGTGAAGTGTGGAATACCCCACCCCCAGGCGATCCCTGAGCCCACCAGCATGGCGATGCCCACCGCGGGCCCGACGAGATGGCCGATGGCGAAGAGCGCGAACGACATCTGAAAGTCGAAGCCGCTCGCAGCGCCGGCGGGGCCGACACGAAAGTAGCGCGCCACGTCGCTGGCGAAGATGCGGGTCTGCACGATCACGTAGAACACCGCGGAGACGACGGACCCGACCAGCACGGCTTTCAGGCCCGCGGCGCCTGCCTCGACCTTCTCGATGTCAGATCCGCGGTTGCCACCGCAGCCGACCTTGAGTACCTCAGCGCAGGCGACGCCTTCCGGATACGGCAGGTCCGACGTGGTGACCAGCGCGCGCCGCAGCGGGATCGTGTACATGACGCCGAGGATGCCGCCGGCCGCACAGATCGTGAACGACATCCAGAACGGAAAGCCGGTCCACCAGCCGACGATCACGAGGCCCGGCAGCACGAAGATGATGCTGGAGAGCGTGCCGGCGGCCGAGGCCACCGTCTGTACGATGTTGTTCTCCTGCATCGTCGCGCCGCCCAGGCCCCGCAGGATCGCCATCGAGATGACGGCGGCGGGAATCGAGGTGGAGAAGGTGATGCCGGCCTTGAGGCCGAAGTAGACGTTGGCGGCGGTGAACATCAGGGTGATGAGCACCCCGATGACGAGACCGCGCAGGGTGAATTCGCCGCGCGCCGCAGCGGGAGCAGGTGCTGCCGTTTGCAAGATTATTCTTCCTGGGTGACCCCCACCCATGCGCCGCACCTTAACCGATTGCCTGCACGCGGGGAAAGGTCTCAGGGTCGCCGGGGCGGCAGCAGCTCCCCGGCCGCGCTGAGGGCGGGATCGGCCACGTCCTGTCGCCCGTAGCTGCGAAACTTCTCGACCACGCGGCGCATCTCCGCGGTATCGAGCAGTCCGACGTCGCCGAGCGCGAGCGCCGCGCAGTACTGCGCGGCCAGGCTCTCCACCTCTCCCGCAAGCCTGAGCGCGGCGTGAAGATCGTCACCCAGCGCGATGCTGCCGTGATGGCCGAGGAGACAGGCTTTGCGGCCCTCGAGGGCCGTCAGCGCGGCATCCGACAGCTCCTGCGTACCGAAGGTGTGATAGGGGGCGCAGCGGATATCCTCGCCGCCGGCGACCGCCACCATGTAGTGAAACGCGGGGATTCCGCGCCCCGTGCAGGCCAGCGCCGTCGCGTGTCGCGAATGCGCGTGCACGATGGCGCCCACCTCCGGCCGGGCCGCCATGATGTCACGATGGAATCGCCATTCGCTCGAGGGCCGGCGGCGGCCGAACCAGCGGCCATCGAGCGTGACGAGCGGAACGTCATCCGACTCCAGCGCCTCGTATGCCATCCCGGTCGGGCTGACGAACAGGGTCACAGAGTCCCGGCGCACACTGACATTGCCCGAGGTACCGTAGGTCAGGCCGAGGCTGATCAGTGCCCGGCAGCCGGTGATCACTTCGGCGCGAAGATCGTGGTCGGGCCGCAGGTCCGCGCGCGTCATGCCCGGGCCCGCCGCTCGGGATAAAGGCGCAACAGGCCGGCGCGGCTCGCCTCGCAGACTCCCCGCTCGGTAATGAGGCCGGTCACCAGGCGCGCCGGTGTCACATCGAATGCCAGGTTGAGCGCAGCGCTGCCGTCGGGTATGACTCTAACGCTGCCGATTTCACCGGCAGCGTTGCGACCGAAGACATCCGTCACCTCTTGGGGCGAACGCTCCTCGATCTCGATGTCCTGCCCGCGCTCGAGACTCCAGTCGATCGTACTGCTGGGCAGCGCCACGTAGAACGGCACGTTGTTGTCGTTTGCGGCCAGCGCCTTGAGGTACGTTCCGACTTTGTTGCAGACGTCACCACAGGCAGTCGTGCGGTCCGTGCCGACAATCACGCAATCGACCTCCCCGCGTTGCATGAGCAGGCCACCGAGGTTATCGACGATCACGGTGTGCGGGACGCCGTGCGCGCCGAGCTCATACGCTGTGAGCGCCGCGCCCTGGTTTCGGGGCCGGGTCTCATCCACCCAGACGTGCACGGGAATTCCCGCATCGTGCGCCATGTAGACCGGCGCGAGTGCCGTACCCCAGTCCACACACGCGAGCCACCCTGCGTTGCAGTGCGTCAGGATGTTGACGCGGCGCGCACGCGATTTTCCAAGCTGCCGAATCATATCCAGTCCGTGAACACCGATGGATCGGCACTGCTCCACGTCCGCTTCGCAAATGCCTCCGGCTTCGCGGAATGCGGCCTCGAAGCGCTGCGCAGGGGCAATTTGCGCAATGGCGATGCGCACACGCGCCAACGCCCACGCTAGATTGACAGCTGTCGGACGCGTCGCCCGCAAGACTCTCACCACTTCCTCGACGCGACGATCCGAGGCATCAGTGCGCAGCGCCAGCGCAAGCCCATACGCTGCGGTGGCGCCGATGAGCGGTGCGCCACGCACCACCATGGTCTTGATGGCGTGAGCCGCATCCTCGAGCGTCGTGAGATCGAGCGTGATGAGCTCGAAAGGCAACCGCGACTGATCGATGACTCGCACGGCTCCGGACTCGAGCGGCCAGATAGTGCGGTAGGGAATGCCCGCGATCTTCATGTGGCGGGGATAGTAATGCCCGGGGATGACAGATGTCATCCCGCACCGGTGACGAGCGGCACTGGGACCGCGGGTGGCGGCGCGCGATCCTGCCGCCGCCGCCCGAGACCGCATGGCGGCAGGAGAAGCGCCATGTCGATGACCCTATCCGCTCCCCTCGCCGCGCCGGCACACCGGGCCGCCCCGGCGGCCGCAGTCGAGGCGAGCTCCATCGCGACTCTCGAATCCGTCGTCAAGCGCTACGGCAAGACCGAAGCGCTGCGCGGCCTCGACCTGACCCTGCGCCGCGGCGAGGTCGTCGCCCTGTTGGGTCCCAACGGCGCCGGAAAGACAACCACGGTACGCCTCCTCCTCGGGCTGATCTCGGCCGATGAGGGCTGCGTGCGTGTGCTGGGACGGGACCCGCGCACGACTGCGGCGCGGACCCGGATCGGTGCGATGCTGCAGGTCGCCCGCGTACCGGAGACGCTGCTCGTGCGCGAGCACATCGCGCTCTTTCGCAGCTACTACCCGCGTCTCCTATCCGCGGCCGAGGTCGTCCACCGGGCCGGGCTCGAGGGTATGGAGAACCGCAGATTCGGCGATCTGTCGGGCGGCCAGCGCCAGCGGATGCTGTTTGGACTCGCGCTCTGCGGCGACCCGGACCTGGTGTTCCTCGACGAGCCGACCGTGGGGATGGACCTTCAATCCCGCCGCCGGCTCTGGGAGCAGATACGCGCGCTCGCCGCCCGCGGCAAGTCAGTACTGCTCACGACGCACTACCTCGAGGAGGCCGACGCGCTCGCCAGCCGTATCGTGGTCATCGACAAGGGGCGGGTCATCCGCGAAGGCACACCCAGTGAGATCAAGCACGGAGTATCGGGGCGGCGCATCCGCTGCGTGACCCGGCTCCATCCCGATCATGTGCGGGCGCTGCCCTCGGTCATTTCCCTGCAGGGCGACCGCGACGCCGTCGTCATCTACGCCGAGCGTCCCGAGGAAGTCGTGCGTCAGCTGTTGCTCGAGGACGATTCGCTGCACGGGCTCGAAGTGTCGGCGGCGCCGCTCGAGGACGCCTTCCTCGCACTCACCGGCGGCAGCGCCGCCCAGTAGAACCAACCAGAGTATTTCCAGATGAGTACCAACACGCTTGCCATGCCGTCGGAGTCCGGCCACGCTCTGCGCCCGCTGCGCATTCTGCTCAAGGAGACGCAGTACGAGCTCGCGAGCCGGATGCGCACACGCGCCTACTCGCTCTCGGTCATCGGCTTGCCGGTGATGTTCTACCTGCTCTTCGGCCTCGCCAACCGGGGAAAGCCGGGGGCTCTGTATCTGGTGGCCGGCTACGCCTGCTGGGGTGTCGTGTCGGCGTGTCTATTTGGCATAGGCCTTGCGCTCGCCATGGAACGGGCGCAAGGCTGGCTCGACCTGAAGCGGGCGAGCCCCATGCCGCGCTTCGCCTACCTCGGCGCCAAAGTGGTGAGTTGCGCCGCTTTCGGCTTGATCATCACCATAGTGCTCATCCTGCTCGGTACTTCCTTGGGTGGCGTCACCGTTACGGGCAGCCAGGCCGCCGCCCTTGCGGGCATCGCCATTGCCGGCTCCATCCCCTTCGCCGCCATGGGCTTCCTCGTCGCCTACCTCGTGCCGCCGAACGCCGGCCCCGGGATCATCAATCTCATCTACCTGCCGCTCTCCTTCGCCTCCGGTTTCTGGATGCCGCTGAGCATGCTGCCGCACTGGTTGCAGGTCGTCGCCCCGGCGCTGCCGACCTATCACCTGGCGCAGATCGCGCTCGCCGTCTTCGGGTTGGCGCCGGCGAGCGGCATGGCGCTGCACTGGGGGGTGCTCGGCGGCTTCACACTGTTGATGCTCGCCGCCGCCTGGATTACCTTCCTGCGCAGCGAGGCCAACGCCTGATGACCGACTCCACCTGCCACCCCGGACTGGTCCTGCCCGAAAGAGCCGGCAGGTGGCGGGCCTGGAACCTCATCTGGCTCATCTACTCCGTCTTCTTCGTCGTGCAGCCGCTGCAGAGCGGGTCGCGACGCGACTGGCTCGTTTTCGCAGGCGCTTACGCCTGCTTCCTCGGTGTCTACGGGGTGCTGATGTGGTCGCGCCAGCAGCGCACGCGCTTGCTCATGCTGTTGGCCATGGCGGGCCTCGGCGCCGCCTACTATCCGATGAACCCCAGTGCCGGCGGGACAATGTTCATCTACGTCGCCAGCCTGATGCCGTTTGCGACGCGCTCTTTCCCACTTGCCGTCGGGACGATTATCGCCTCCACGCTCGCTTCCGCCGCAGAAGGCCTGCTGCTGCATCAGAGTCCGTGGGTGTGGGGATGCCTATCCTTCCTCGCCGCTTCCATCGGCACTGGCAATCTCATCCAGGCGCTGCGCAGGGGCGCCACCGAGCGCCTCCTGCACGCACAGGAAGAGATCGAGCAGCTCGCCAAACTCGCCGAGCGTGAGCGCATCGCGCGGGATCTGCACGATGTTCTCGGCCACACCCTTTCGGTCGTGGTGCTCAAATCGGAGCTTGCGGGCAAGCTCATAGGCAGCGACGCGGCGGCTGCGCGGCGCGAGATCGGCGAGGTGGAGCAGATCGCCCGCCAGGCGCTGAGCGAGGTCCGCGAAGCGATCCGCGGCTACCGGGCCGAAGGGATCGGCGCGGAAATCGCCCGCGCCCGCCGGGCGCTCGATGCGGCCGGCGTGAGTCTGGAGTGGCACGCGGATGGCGCGCCGCTTACGCCGGCGCACGAATCCGTCCTTTCCCTCGTGCTGCGCGAAGCCGTGACCAACATCCTGCGGCACGCCGGTGCAACCAGCTGCCGGCTCGAGTTGGGGGCCGACATCCGCGGGACGCATCTGTCGGTGCATGACAATGGGCGCGGCACCATCGAAAGCGAAGGCAGCGGACTTCGCGGGATGCGCGAGCGCGTCGAGGCCCTGGGCGGGCGGCTCGAGATCGATTCCCGCCAGGGCACGCGGCTGACCGTCGCCATCCCGGCGCGGGCAGGCGCCTGAGATGAGCAAGATCCAGGTCGCGATTGCGGAAGATCAGGCCATGGTATTGGGCGCGCTCGCCGCGTTGCTCGAGACGGAGCCCGACATAGCAGTCTGCGCTCGCGCAACTAACGGTCGCGCCGCTCTCGCAGCGCTCGGCACGCACAAACCCGACGTCCTGGTCACTGACATCGAGATGCCCGAGATGACCGGCCTCACGCTGGCCGCCGAAGTCCGCGACCTCTACCCGGACGTGCGGGTCATCATCCTGACGACCTTCGCTCGCCCGGGCTACCTGCGCCGCGCGCTCGATGCCGGCGCCAAGGGCTATCTGCTCAAGGACCGCCCCTCAGCGGAGCTCGCCGACGCCGTGCGGCGCGTGCATCGCGGGCAGCGGGTGATCGATCCGGAGCTCGCGAGCGAGGCCTGGAGCAGCGAGCCAGACCCGCTCACCGAGCGCGAGCGGCAGATCCTCTGGCGGGCAGGCGAAGGCCGCTCGAGCGCCGACATCGCCACGGAGCTGCATCTCTCCGAAGGCACCGTGCGCAATTACCTCTCGGAGGCCATCAACAAGCTCGGCGCCGCCAACCGCATCGAGGCCGCCCGGCTCGCCCGCGCCAAGGGATGGCTGTAGATCGGATCAGCCGGCGACAGCCGGCTCGAAATCGGCGCTGATCCGCGCACGAATTCTCTCCCGCAGATCATCGCTCAGCTTCGTCTGCTCGAGCAGCGTCAGGAGTTGATCCTTCGAGACTATTCCTCGCCGCGCCAGCTCCCGCGTGAAGACGAGGTCTTTCTCGCGGTAGGCAGCGTACTTGGAGATCGCCAGGTCGTGGGGATCGAGACAGAGGCCGCGGACGCCCTCGGTGTCTCCCGGTGGCAGATCCACCAATCGGGACCTCCACCCCTTGGGCAGAGTCGCCGTGGCGGTATCGACGGCATCAGCATAGTAGCCGTAGGTCTCGTGAAACTGGGAGTCAACTCCTATGACGTTCAGCCACTCGGTCCGGTCGATACGGGTGTCCGCCATCAGGTCCACCTCGAAGGAGGTCAGGATCTCGTCCGCAACATCGGGGTATTTTCCGTGCAGAGCCTGACTGCCGATGATGATGAACAGCGGCTCGCCGGTAATACGGCCGGCCGCACGCAGCACGTGGTCAACCTGCTGCTTTCTCATTCAGCCTCCTGACCTCCTCCTTTGGAAGCAACCCGACGAAAGGCGCGGATTGCCGCATTCTCACGGCCTCTTCGTCTCGTCCCAGCATGGCCGCGAAGAGTCGGCCATCATCGTTGTCCGAAGCGATGTCGCGCCACTCTTCGTAGGCGCGGCCCCAGACGCCGCGCTGCTTCCAGCGATAGAGATTCCCGAGAATCTGAGCTCGAATCTCACCCGGCGTATGGCGCTGTACCACAGCCGCCGCTATCGATCGGCGCAGCTCATCCAGCTCCTGGTGAGAGAAGCCACTTCGTGCCGTCGGCTGCAGTCCGCGCTCGGTGAGCTCGAGCTCGTCGCCCTCACCGACGCCCCACGCCTCGAGTGTCGCCCTCGGCAACAGAACGCCGAGGGAATTGCCCACACGCCGCACGCGCACTTTCATAGCGGTGATTATAACGCGTTATTACGGCGGGCACAAATTTCGTGCTCGTCACGCAGGTCCGCCTCACGGCGATTCAGCCCTCGGCCTCGTACTCATCGTGCCGTCGCCACCACTGGTAGGGCGGGGTCCGTGGCCAGCCGGGCGGGGAATCCTCCCAGGTCTCCTGCCTGCCGTAGGGCGTCACGTCGAGAAGGCCCCACACGGTGCCGAGCTCCTCGGCGCCGCGCCGGCTGGTGAAATAGGTCCAGAACACGTCGCTGCCGTCGCGCAGGAAGACACTCAGGCCCGACAGCTCGTCGTCCGCCGTCGTCAAGCCGAAATCGGCGTTGAAAGCATTGTTCGCGGACGAGACCCAGCGGTGCGGCCATGACATCCGCTTGCGGAAGGCCTCGATGTTGGCGAGCGGCGCCCGCGAGACGACCGCGAAGGACACACCGCGCGCTTTGAGGTGCTCGAGGGCGAACTGGCCGATGTTGTCGAGGCCCATGGAGCAGCCGGGACACCCGGCGCTCGGCCAGCCGGGAACGGTAGGCGCGAACATGAAGTGATCGAGGAGCAGCTGGCGCCTGCCCTCGAAGAGATCCAGCAGGGTTGGCTGTCCCGCGGGACCCTCGAACACATAGCGCTTCCCGACCTTGACCATGGGCAGCCGGCGCCGCTCCGCGGCGAGGGCATCCCGCGCGCGCGTGAGCGCTTTCTCCTTGGCGAGGAGCGCCTCGCGCGCTTGCCGCCACTCGGCTTCGGAAACCACCTGGGGAAGGGCTTGGCTGCTCAAGGACATGATCACACCTCCGACCTGCGGATGCTTTGCAGCCTAGCCGGGCGAAGGCGGCGGAAATCGACAGCAGCTCGGGACTCACTGGCCGGGATTAACTGAAATTAATCATTTGTCCACGGCCACTCAATGGGCGCTCGACCACCATCCGCCGATGCTCTCGATCGCTATAGAGGGACGGATGATTCGTGGACGACCGTGGCGGGCCGCCGTCGCGGCGGTGACGCTCGCGCTGGCGGGCTGCAGCCTCGGGCCCTCCTATCGCCGCCCGAACATCCCACCGCCTCCTGCCTGGCGTACCCCCACCGCGGCCGCCACGCCTCAGGCCTGGCCCTCGGCCGACTGGTGGCGCGGATTTCACTCCGCGGAGCTCACTCGCCTGATGGCCTCGGGGCGGACAGCGAACGATGATCTCGCCGCCGCGATCGCAAGGGTGCGCGAGGCGGAGGACCAGGTAGGCATCAGCAGCGCGGCGCTGCTGCCTGCGCTCGATGGCACCGCGACCGGCTCGCGTCAGCGGGAAATCAATATCAGCAGCCCGGGCGCCCTCCTCTACAACGAGTTCGCGACCGGGTTGAACGCGAGCTACCAGCTGGATTTCTGGGGCGAGAATCGCGCCATCCGCTCCGCCGCCCTCGCCGCCGCGGCGGGCAGCCAATACGACCGTGAGACGGTCGAGCTCACCGTCATGTCGGGTATCGCCGATACCTACTTCTCGGCGCTCGCGCTTCGCGATCGGCTGCGCATCGCCCGCGCGGACCTGGCGAGCTCCCAGGAGACCCTGCAAGGTCTCGAGACCGATGAACAGGCCGGGATCTCGACCGCGCTCGATGTCGCACAGCAGGACACAGTCGTCGCGACCGTCGCAGCAACCATCCCGCCACTCGAGGAACAGGAGCGTCAGCAGATCGACGCTCTGGCCATCCTGGTCGGAGAGACGCCACAATCCTTCGATGTCACTTCCACGGGCCTCGCGGGCGTCGCCGCGCCAGCGGTGACCTCGGGGGTCCCCTCGGAGCTGCTCGCGAGGCGCCCCGACGTCGCGAGCGCAGAAGAGCAGCTCATCGGTGCAAACGCCGACATTCGCGCGGCGAGAGCCGCTTTCTTCCCCACGATCGACCTCACCGCATCCGGTGGCTACGAGAGCAAGGCGCTCTCGAGCCTGCTCGAGCCGCAGAACCGCGTGTTCTCGCTATCCGCGGGGCTCACCCAGCCGATCTTCCACGGCGGCGCGGTGCTCGGCCAGTACCGCCTGAGCCAAGCCCGCTATGACGAGCTCCTCGCCGACTATCACAAGGCGGTGATCTCCGCGTTCGGCAACGTGGAGGACTCCCTCGCCGCCGCCAGCGACACCGAGAATCAGTTGCAGCGCCAGCAGGTCGCCGCCGACAAGGCGCGTAGCGCTTACCAGATGTCGCAGTACCAGTTCCATGCCGGCACCGTGAACATCCTGACGGTGCTGAGCACCGAGACCGCCCTCTTCAGCGCCGAAGACGCGCTCGCGCAGGCACAGCTCGCCCATCTCCAGGCGCTCGTCGGCCTGTACGATGCCCTGGGCGGCGGCTGGAGCAGTGCGCAGGCGCATTGAGCAGAGAACCAGATGCAGCATCTTTCGAGGCATTCGCCGTGACAATTCCAATGCGACTGGGCCGTACGCGGCTCGTGATGGGCGCTGCGGCCATCGCCGCCGTGCTGCTCTTCGGCTGGCTGCTGCGGCCCGCGCATGCGGGCTCGCCACATCAGGCGGTCCCGGCGGCGGTCGAGGTGACGACCGCGCCGGTCCTGGCGCGCAACGTGCCGATCTATCTCGAGGGGCTCGGCACCGTGCAGGCGTTCTACACGGTCAAAATGACTGCGCAGGTGGATGGACAGCTCACCCAGGTGGCGTTCGTGGAGGGTGAGCAGGTCAAGCGCGGACAACTGCTGGCGCAGATCGACCCGCGTCCCTATCAGGCGGCCCTCGATGGGGCGCGCGCGGCGCTGGCGAAGGACACGGCGCAACTCGCCGATGCGCGCAAGGATCTGACGCGCTATGTGTTCCTCGAGCCCAAGAAACTCGCCAGTCAACAGCAGGTCGACAGCCAGCACGCCCTGGTCGCGCAGCTCAAAGCCCAGACCGAGGCCGACCAGGCCGCTATCGAGAGCGCCGCGACGCAGCTCAGCTACACGCGGATCACCTCCCCCATCAACGGCCGCACCGGCATCCGCCTGGTCGATCCTGGCAACATCGTGCACTCGACCGACACGACCGGCATCGTCGTGCTGACGCAGCTCCAGCCGATCACCGCGATTTTCACCTTGCCCGAGGACACCTTCGAGGCTGTCGCCGACGCGATGGCCAAGGGGGGAGTCAGTGCCATCGCGACTTCCCAGCAGGGCAGCAACACCGCGCTCGATCAGGGCACGGTCAAGCTGATCGACAACCAGATCGACACGACGACCGGCACCATCCGCCTGAAGGCCATTTTCCCCAACACGAAGCTCAAGCTGTGGCCCGGGCAGTTCGTCAACGTGCGCCTGCTCGAGCGCACCGACGAGAACGCTCTGACAGTACCGGCGGCGGCGTTGCAGCGCGGACCGGACGGGATGTTCGTATTTGTCGTGCAGCCTGATTCGACAGTCACCATGCAGCCCGTCGAGGTCAGCAACAACAGCGAGAGCTTCGCGATCGTCACCAAGGGACTGAAGGCGGGTGAGCGGGTAGCGATCAGCAACCTGTTCAGACTCGAGCCCGGGGCGCGCGTGCACGTGCTCGCGCCAGTTCCGAGGGGCGCCGCGGCTGCGACCGCCGCTTCGAGTCCCGCGCGCAACCGCGCACCCGGGCATCAGGCGTCATGAGCATCTCCGCACCCTTCATCCGCAGACCCGTCGCCACCTCCCTGCTGATGGCGGGGATTCTCCTGGTCGGGATCGTCGCCTTTCCGATGCTCCCGGTGGCGCCGCTGCCGCAGGTCGATTTCCCGACCATCTCGGTCAGCGCCAGCCTGCCCGGCGCGAGCCCCGAGACCATGGCCTCCGCGGTCGCCACGCCGATCGAGTATCAGATCATGGCCATCCCCGGGGTGACGCAGCTCACCTCGCAGAGCGTGCTCGGGTCGACCTCGATCACCGTGCAGTTCGATCTCAACCGCAACATCGACGCAGCCGCACAGGACGTCCAGGCGGCGATCGATGCGGCGGCGGGCCAGTTGCCGAAGGACCTGCCGGCCCCGCCCTCCTACCGCAAGACCAACCCGGCCGATTCGCCGATCATGATCTTCGCGGTTCACTCGGACACGCTGCCGATCACGACCGTGGACGATTACGCTGAAAATATCCTGGTCCAGCAGATGTCGCGGGTCGACGGCGTGGGCCAGGTCTCGATCGGTGGGCAGCAGAAGCCAGCCATCCGGATTCAAGTCGATCCGGCGAAGATGGCGAACATGGGCGTTCAGCTCACGGACGTGGAGAGCGTCATCCAGACGGCGACCGTGGACTCCCCGAAGGGCTCCATCAATGGAACCCTGCACAGCTTTGCGATCTACGACAACGATCAGATGGTCACCGCCAAGCCGTGGAACGACGTCATCGTCGCGTATCGCAACGGCGCGCCCGTTCGCATCCGTGACATCGGAACCGCGGTCCGTGGGGCCGAGAACACGCAGATGTCGGCCTACCAGAACGGCAAGCCAGGCGTGATATTGATGATCTTCAAGCAGCCGGGCGCAAACGTCATCGATACCGTCCAGCGCGTGAAGGCCATATTGCCTAGCGCGATGGCGTCGATCCCGCCCGGGATCAAACTCGATCTCATCAACGACCGCACCATAACCATCAACGCGTCGGTGCACGACGTAGAATACACGTTGATGCTGACCATCTCACTGGTCGTGCTGGTGATCTTTCTATTCCTGCGAAATGCGTGGGCTACCATCATCCCGGGTGTGACGGTACCGCTCGCGCTACTCGGCACGTGCGCCATGATGTACGTGCTGGGGTACAGCCTGGACAACCTGTCGCTGATGGGTCTGACGATCGCCGTCGGGTTCGTGGTCGACGATGCCATCGTCATGCTGGAGAACATCTACCGCCATATCGAGGCGGGAATGTCGCCGCTCGAGGCATCATTGAAAGGAGCCGGGGAGATCGGCTTCACGATCATGTCCATCAGCCTCTCCCTGATCGCAGTCTTCATCCCCTTGCTGCTCATGGGCGGTATCGTCGGGCGCCTCTTCCGGGAGTTCGCCGTCACCGTCACTCTGACCATCGTGGTCTCCGCCTTCGTCGCGCTCACTCTGTCGCCGATGATGTGCTCGCTCTTCCTGCGCGATGAGCGCCACATCCGCCATGGCCGGTTCTACGTGGCCTGCGAGCGCGTCTTCGATAGATCCCTGGCGCTTTACGAGCGCGGCCTCGATTTCGTGCTGGCTCATCAGCCGGTGACGCTCGTCGTCTTCATCGCCACGATAGCGCTCGCCGGTGTCCTCTACGTGGTCGAGCCCAAAGGCTTCTTCCCACAGGAGGACACGAGCCTGATCAAGGGCATCACCGACGCCTCCCAGGACATCTCCTTCCATGAGATGAACAAGAAGGTGCAGCAGCTGATGGCGGTGGTCTCCAAGGACCCGGACGTCTCCGCGTCGATGGTGTTTGTCGGCGGCGGCCACCCGCTCAACAACGGCTTCACCATGATCACGCTCAAGCCACGCGATCAGCGCAAGGCGAACGCCGATCAGATCATCCACCGACTGCGCAATCAGCTCGCCAAGGTGCCGGGTGCAACCATCTATCTGCAGTCGGCTCAGGACGTAAACGTCGGTGGACGGACCTCGCGCACCCAATACCAGTACACGTTGCAGGATGCGGATCTCAACGAGCTGAGCCAGTGGGCACCGAAGATGCTGACAGCCATGCTGAAGCTCCCACAGCTCTCAGACGTGGCCACGGACCAGCAAACCAACAGCAGTCAGCTGAAGGTGGTCATTGATCGCGATCAGGCCTCCCGGTTTGGCATCCCGGTCTCACAGATCGATCAGACGCTGTACGACGCCTTCGGGCAGAACGAGGTGACGCAGTACTTCACCCAGCTCAACGCCTATCACGTGATCCTGGAGATTCCGCCGAACCTGCAACAGGACCCGAATACGCTGCGCCTGCTCTACATCCGCTCGCCGCTCACCGGGCAGATGGTGCCGCTCTCGACGCTGGTGAAATTCGACACCCATCACGCGACCGTCCTTTCCATCAATCACCAGAACCAGTTCCCCTGTGTGACGCTGTCGTTCAACCTGGCTCCCGGCTACTCGCTCGGGCAGGCGGTCGACGCCATCCAGCAGGCTGCCAACGGCCTGAACTTGCCCGCGACCATCACTCCCACCTTCCAGGGCACGGCGCAGGCGTTCCAGGCGTCGCTGAAGAGCGAGCCGTACCTGATCCTCGCCGCCATCGTGGTCGTGTACATTATTCTCGGCATGCTGTACGAGAGCTACATCCATCCGCTCACGATCCTCTCGACGCTGCCGTCGGCAGGCGTGGGGGCGCTGCTGATGCTGATGGCGTTTCACTTCGACCTCTCGATCATCGCCCTGGTCGGCATCATCCTGCTCATCGGCATCGTGAAGAAGAACGGCATCATGATGGTGGACTTCGCCATCCAGGCGGAGCGCGAGGAGCATCTGTCGCCGCTCGCATCGATTCGCAAAGCCTGTGTGCTGCGCTTCCGTCCGATCATGATGACGACCATGTCGGCGCTGCTCGGCGCGTTGCCGCTGATGCTCGGCCACGGCACCGGCTCGGAGCTGCGCCAGCCGCTCGGGTACACCATGGTGGGGGGACTCCTCCTCAGCCAGACGCTCACGCTCTTCACCACACCGGTGATCTACCTCTACCTCGACCGGCTGAACACCCGGCTCACCTCATGGTGGGGACGCGCACACCACGAGGAGCCCGCCGCGGCCGTGGCGATCCCGGGACATCCGGCGATCGAGTCCCAGTCGTGAAGATCCTCGTCGTCGAGGATAACGAGCGGGTGGCGAGATTCGTCACCAAGGGCCTGACGGAGGCGGGCCATACCACCGACCATGCCGAGAACGGCCGCGACGGCCTCTTCCTCGCCGTGAGCGAGCGCTATGACGTCATCATCATGGATCGCATGTTGCCGGGTAACATCGACGGGCTCGCCATCATCGACGCGCTGCGCAAAGCGGAGAATCACACCCCCATCCTCATCCTGAGCGCCCTCGGCGACGTCGATGAGCGGATCAAGGGGCTGCGCGCGGGCGGCGATGACTATCTCACCAAGCCGTTCGCATTCGGCGAGCTGCTGGCGCGCATCGACGTCCTCAGCCGCCGCCGCCGGCAGGATGCCACCCAGACCAGTCTCGAAGTGGGCGATCTGCGCATCGACCTGCTCACCCGCAAAGTGTGGCGTGGCTCGCGGACGATCCAACTGCAGCCGCGGGAGTTCAAGCTGCTCGAGTACCTCATGCGCCACGCCGGCCAGGTGGTGACCCGGACCATGCTGCTCGAGAACGTGTGGGACTATCACTTCGATCCGGAGACGAACGTGGTCGACGTGCACATCAGCAAGCTCAGGCAGAAGATCGAGGCGGATACCGAGCGGCAGCTTCTGCGCACGGTGCGCAACGCAGGGTATATGATCAGCGCCGAGCCGCCGCCCGCACCAGACACCGCCTGAAGCGCGAGTCGGCGCCGATACACCGCATATGGCCCGCCTCTTCCGCTCATCCGCCGCCACTCTCGCCACCGGCTACGTCCTGCTCGCGTTCGTTGCCCTGGTGCTCTTCGCGGCGCCGCTGCGCTATGCGTGGCAGGCGACCATCGAGGACTTTCGCGTCGAGCTCCTGCAGGAGGACTCGCAGCGGCTGATGCACGTCTTCGAGCTCCGCGGTCCGGCAGGGCTCGCGACCTTCATAGAAGATCGCGTCAGGATGCAGATCCCCGGCGAGCGGATGCTCCTGTTCGTAGGCCCCGGTGGCCGGCCGCTGGCCGGCAATGTCCCGGCATGGCCGCAGAGCGTCCCCACCCGCGCCGGCAGCTACACGCTGCCCGTCAACCTCGACGGCCGGCAAGAGACGGTCGCGATGGTCCTGACGGCATTCCCGGGCGGCTATCGCCTGCTGGTGGGGCGTGACGTCGGTCGCTTCGCGCCCATCGAGCGGCGCTTCTGGGACGGCCTTGCGGCCGCGGTGGCGGTCCTGACGGTGGCCGGGCTCATCGGCGCCGTTCTCATCCGCCATGCACTGCTCGCCCGCATCCAGGGGATCCAGCAGACCGTTGCCGCCATCATGCGCGGCGATCTGAGCCACCGGCTCGATCTGCGCTCGCGCGGCGACGAGCTCGATACGCTCGCGCAAACGATCAACCGGCTGCTCGAGCAGGTCGAGCAGCTCGTGCACGGCATCGCGAACGTCTCGAACTCCATCGCCCACGACCTGCGCACGCCGCTCGCGGAGCTGCGCTCACGTCTCGAGGAGCTGTCGCTGACGCGCCCGCCGGCCGCGGAGGCCTTCGAGGAGATCGATGCCGCGTTGGCGGACGTCGACGGCGTGATCCGCATCTTCAATGCGCTGCTGCGGCTGGCCGAGATCGACGCCGGGTTGCGCCGCTCCAACTTCGTGGCTACCGATGTCACCGAGATCGTCGCCAGGGCGGTCGATTTCTATCTTCCGGCCGCGGAGCTCAAGGGTCATGCCCTCACCTTCCGCGATCCCGGCCCGGTATGGGCGCGGTGCGATCCGGTGTTGGTCGCCCAGGCGGTCAACAACCTCATCGACAACTCGCTCAAGTTCGTGGCCACAGGCGGCCACATCCACATCGAGTTGGTGTACCCGAGCGAGCAAGCGCTCGCGGTCGTCGTGGGCGATGACGGCCCCGGCATCCCGGAGCGGGACCGGCCGAAGGCCGCCGAGCGCTTCTTCCGCGGCGACGCCAGCCGGGGCACCCCGGGAGTGGGACTGGGCTTGAGTCTCGTGCAGGCCATCGCCAAACTGCACGGCGGCTCGCTCGAGCTCGGGGACAACCACCCCGGCCTGCGGGCGAGCATGATCATCGAGCGCGGCGCGCGAGCGCCGGGCGTGGCCGCCGAGCCGCATCGCATCGGTGCCGGCGGACCGCAGCGCGACGTCGAAATCACTGCCTGAAAGGGCGCCAACTCGGCGCCGTCAGCGCCGGCACCATGGAGTAGAGCAGTGCCAAGCTTTTTCATCGATCGACCGGTTTTCGCGTGGGTCATCGCCATCCTGCTCTGCCTTTTCGGCGGCATCGCGCTGCGCTCCATGGGGGTCGACTCCTATCCGGACATCGCCCCGCCGCAGGTGACGGTCACCGCCAACTATCCCGGCGCAAGCGCCGCGACCATGGAATCGACGGTCACCCAGGTCATCGAGCAGCAGCTCACCGGTATCGACAACCTGCTGTATTTCAGCTCGACCTCGGGCTCCAACGGCCAGACGGTCATCACCCTCACCTTCGGCAACGGCACCAATCCTGATATCGCGGAAGTCCAGGTCCAGAACAAAGTCAATCTGGCAGAGCCGCTACTGCCCGCTCAAGTCACGCGGCAAGGCATCACGGTTGCCAAGGCGAGCCCCGACATCCTGCTCTTCATCGGCCTGTATTCGAACAATCGGGCGGTCGACAGCGCGCGACTCGACGACATCCTGGCTTCCCAGATCGAGCCCGAGATCGCGCGCATCAACGGCGTCGGCAGCACCCTGTTGATCGGCTCCGAATACGCGGTCCGCATTTGGCTCGATCCCCAGAAGCTGCAGGGCTATGGCCTGTCGACGACCCAGGTGCTGAACGCGGTCGAGGCGCAGAACGCGCAGTTCGCCACCGGCGCGATCGGCGCCGACCCGGCGGTCAACGGCCAGGAGTTCACCGCCACCGTCTCGGGCGACTCCCTCTTCACCTCGCTGCGGGAGTTCCGCAACATCATTCTGCGGTCCAACGGCAACGGCAGCGTGGTGATGCTGGGTGACGTCGCGAGCATTTCCTTCGGCGGCCAAAACTACGGCCAGTCGGCGCGGTACAACGGCCAGCCGGCGGGAGGCCTCGCCGTATTCCTATCTCCGGGCAACAACGCGCTCGCCGTGGCCGAGGCGGTGAAGACCCAAATGAACGAGCTTGCGCGCACCCTGCCGCCGGGCGTGAAGTGGACGATTCCGTACGACACCACACCCTTCATCACGGCCTCGATCCACGAGGTCTTGAGGACGCTCGGCGAAGCGATCGTGCTCGTGTTCCTCGTGATGTTGATATTCCTGCAGAACCTGCGCGCCACCATCATCCCGACGCTGGTGATCCCGGTCGCCCTGCTCGGTACCTTCGTCGGGCTGGCGGTGCTGCATTTCTCGGTGAACCAGCTGACGCTCTTCGGCATGGTGCTGGCCATCGGGATCGTCGTCGATGATGCGATCGTCGTCATCGAGAATGTCGAACGCATCATGACCGAGGAGCACCTCGAGCCGCACGCGGCGACCCGCAAGGCGATGGAGCAGATCACCGGCGCCATCATCGCGATCACCGTGGTGCTGACCGCGGTGTTCGTGCCCTCGGCACTGCAGGCCGGCGCCACGGGGATCATCTATGCGCAGTTCGCGCTGACCATCGCCGTGTCGATGGCGATTTCCGCGTTCCTGGCCCTGTCGTTCACGCCGGCGCTGTGCGCGGCGCTGCTGCGGCCGGAGCACCACGAAGGCAGGAACGTGGTGTTCCGCTGGTTCGATCGGGCCTTCAACAGCACCGCGCACATCTACCAGGGGCACGTCGGCAGCGCCATCCGACACGCGCCGCGCTGGATGGCGGTGTTCGCGGTTGTGTCGGTACTGGCCGGCTTCCTCTACCTGCACATGCCCACCAGCTTCGTCCCGGACGAGGACCAGGGTTTCATGCTGGCGCTGGTCAACCTGCCGCCCGACGCGACGCTGCAGCGCACCGATCAGGTGATGACCCAGTTGCGCGCCACCCTGCTGCACAGTCCGATCGGCAAGGACATCGCCGGCATCTTCCAGCCTGAAGGCTTCAGCTTCGTCGGCAGCAGCGAGAACGTCGGCATGGCCTTCATCAAGCTGACCGACTGGAGCAAGCGCTCGCAGACCGCGATGCAGCTCATCCCGCAGGCCAACAAGGTGGCGGCGGCCGTCAACGGCGCGCAGATTTTCGCGGTCAACCTGCCGACGATTCGCGGCCTGAGCCGCTTCGGCGGTATCGATCTATACCTGCTGGCGCGCACCGGGCAGACGCACCAGGAGCTCGACGCCGCCGGCAAGACCCTGGTTGACGATGCGGCCAAGAATCCGATGCTCTACCAGGTCCGCGAAAACGCCCTGCCGAGCGCCTCGCAGCTCGATATAGCGGTCAACCGCAAGCAGGCCGCCTCGATGGGCCTGTCGCTGAGCGATGTCTACGCCACCATCGACACCGAGCTCGCGCCGATGTACATCAACCAGATGTCCTACGGCGGGCGCATCAAGCAGGTCTACATCCAGGATGAGCCGGCGTACCGCATGGACACCGGCTCGCTGAGCCAACTGTACACGCCATCGGTCAATTCAGCGCTCAATTCATCGACACCCACCTCATCGGGCACCAACGCGAGCGTGGACAACATGATTCCGCTGTCGAGCGTGATCGACACCAAATGGACCATCGGGCCCGCCGTGCTGCAGCGCTACAACGGCTATCCGGCGCTCGAGATCGTGGGTAACCCGGGAGCCGGCTATACCACCGGCCAGGCGATGAGGACCGTGCAGAGCATGGTCCGCAAATCGCTGCCCGCCGGGTACGGCGCGGATTGGACCGGCCAGTCGTACCAGGAGCTGCTGTCCGGCAACTCGGCGCCGGCGCTGATGGGCCTGTCCATCTTCGTGGTGTTCCTGGGCCTGGCGGCGCTGTATGAAAGCTGGTCGATCCCCATCTCCGTCCTGCTCGTGGTGCCGCTCGGCCTGCTCGGCATGGTCACCTTCTGCCGGCTGACTCAGGTTCCGAACGACATCTACTTCAAGATCGGACTCGTCACGGTCATCGGCCTGGCCGCGAAGAACGCGATCCTGATCGTCGAATTCGCGGTGCAGAGCCAGGCTGCCGGCGCGTCGCTGTTCGATGCGGTCATCACCGCCGCGCGCCTGCGCCTGCGCCCGATCCTGATGACCTCGTTCGCCTTCATGCTCGGCGTGCTGCCGCTGGTTCTGTCGACCGGCGCCGGCGCGGTGTCGCGGCACGAGATCGGCACCGGCGTGATCGGCGGCATGTTGTTCGCCACCGTATTCGGGCTGCTGCTGATCCCGGTGTTCTACGTGACCGTGCGCCGCGTGCTGGGTGACCTGCTGCACCACTCCGCGCCCGCGGCGGGGTCCAATCTCCTCAGTAATGGAACTTGTAGTGCAGCTCCGCGTAGATCTGGAACGGATTGTTCCAGTGCACGCCGCCGAAGGTCAGGCTGTTGTCGGTGAGCAGGTGCCGGTTGGTGACGTTCGAGGCCCGTGAGCGACAGCGACAGGTCCCGGGTGATGTTGCGGCCGAAGGTCAGGTCGAGGACCGTCGTAGCTCGACAGGTGGCTCGGGGGCGCGTCGCCGTTGGACAGTCCCGAATTGACCGACAGGTTGGCGCCGACGAAGAACCGTCCCGGCAGATTCGCGTTGTAGCCGAGATTGAGTGTGTTGCGCTGATCGTGGTCGAGCGCCGTAGTAAGCGGCGCCGCAGGCGGTACCCGGCACGACCAGTCCGCCGGTGATGCGCGCCGAAGCATTCCGCCGTCTGGTTCGAGTAGGCGAGGTGCACCTGTCCGTAGCGCCAGAAGGGCGGTGAGCGCACCGTGAGCTCGCGCGCCTCGATGAGCGCCCCCTGGTCCGTGATCGGCAGGAAGATGTCGGACTCGCCGATCGGGTTGTGGTCGAAGAAGTTCCTCGACTGGGTGACGTTGTAGTCCGCCTCGACACTCCAGCCCATCACCGGGATCGTCACGCCGAACTGGCGCTCCTTGTCACGCTCTCCGTGCAGCGGCAGGAATGAGGTGTCTTGCGTCGTCGCGTAGGCGACCAAGGGCCCCGAGAGCGTCTCGAGCGGCGGCGCCTGGTAGTACTTGCCCCAGAAGGCGCTCAGCACCCAGTTGAGGCGCGGCAGCAGTCACGGTCGCGCCGTACCGCGGGTCGGTCTCGTTCTCGGTGACAGCACCGCGGAAGTGTGACTGGCGCACGCCCGCCGACAGGTTGAGCCAACGCGTGACCGCGTAGGTATCCTGCACCCAGCCATCGATGAGCTCGCCGGTGGGGCTCTCCAACTCCGTGAGCGTCGGCGAGCTGTTGTCGGTGAACGCCAGGTTGAAGTCGGCCTGATCCTGCTGGGCGAAGCCGAAGAGCGCCGATATCCAGATGATTGCGGCTGCTGCTCACCGGAAGTTCTCTTCGGCGCCCTCGTACTGCGAGCTGTGGTGATAGGTGGTGATGATCGGATAGTCGCTCGCGCCGCCGTCATAATCCGCCCGCTCGAAGTGATACATGAGCGAGCTCGTGAGCACCGCGTTGTTCGTGAAGGTGTGCGCCCAGGACAGGCAGCGCGAAATTGTCCGCCTCGCCCTGCACGTCGCCGAACTGCCCGACGCACTGCGGGTCGTCGTCGAGTGGCGAGGTGCAGTCCGGTATCTGGTAATCGTCCTGCCGCACCTGGCCGACGAAGCTCACCTCATCCTGCGCGTTCGGCGTGTACTGCAGGTTGGTGAACGCACCGTATCCCAGCGACTGGTCGTGGATCACCTGGGAGACCGGCGTCTGCAAGCCGAGATCGCTGCGATTACCCTCGATGCTCGCGTAGTACGCGAAATCGCTCGTGTGGCTCGCGGCGCTCACGTAATCGTCGGTCTGGCCGAAATTGCCCGCCGTGACGTCGGCAGATCCGCCTGGTCATGGCTGTTGAAGCCGGTCTTCGGGATCACGTTGAAGATGCCGTAGGTGCGGTCGCCCTCGTCGGCGCCGTAGCTGCCGCGCTCGGTGCCGAGGGTCTGGATGTCCTCGGGATTGACCTCCGGGCCCAGGTTCTCGGCGATGTTCGTGTTCGGAATCTCGACGCCGTCCATCAGCCAGTTCGTCTGATGGCCGCCGCGAATGTGCAGCATGTCGTGGGCTTCGTACGCCCCCGGAACGTAGTCGGTGATCATCGCGAGACTGTTCACGTTGGTCGCTCCGGGCGTGCGCTCGATGTCCTGGTCGCTCACCAGCGTGATGGGGGTCATCGAGGCGACCACCGGCGGCGGCACGGCGACGGCGCTCACGACCACTTGCGCGAGGCTGGCGCGGCGCTGCAGAAGGATATGGGGACTCGGAAAGTACCCGGACTCGATCGTCACCGGCTGTCTGGCCGTGATGAAGCCCTTGCGGCGACACAGCGAGCCGGTAGGTGCCGAGCTCCACATTCGGGAAGTCGAACTGACCATAGGTGTCGGTCTTCGCCGTCCGGATTACACCGGAAGCAACCGACTGGAGACTGACGCGTGCGCCAGCTACTGGTTTGGCTCGTGCATCCTGCACCACGCCGCTGATGCTGCCGAACGCTGCCGCCCACGCGTGTATGGGCACAAACGCGGCCAGTGCGACAAGCAATGCAGATAGAGCCGCATGCGCCCTAGGCGCGCGGCCGACAAAACTTGACTTCAAACGAATGCTCCCCGCGGACCGTCATGGCCCGCAACGCGTTTCGCAGACAGCCGCCCGGCGGCCGCGGAGACTCACCCCGCGCCGTTGACACGGCTGATCGTCGAATGGAAGTCAGAGAGGAGCGGGAGGGGCGCGAGCCTGCGGAATGTGGACGACGTGGCTACCGGCGGGCGCCAGCACGCGTGTGAAAATGACCCCGAGGCATACGATGAGCAGCCCCAAGGCTGCTACGAGCGCGGGCGGTGGCGCAGAGCTGAATCCGAGGGTGAACGCGCAGTAGGCGTCGCCGTCGGCGTCGCCATGACCTTGCTGATCCTGCTGCGAACCCATCCGCAAGCCGTCGGTGCACATCGTCACCGAGAACGTGCCGTCCGTCGCGGGCATGAAGCCGACAGGCACGAGCATGCGCCAGCCGACGATACCGATCAGAATCAGCAGCAGCAGCCGCGACCGCGCTGCTCGCCGCGACGGCTCGCAGAGAAGCGGACCGGTGAAGGCCATCTGTCGCGCGCGGCCCATGATTTTCTACAGGAACACTCCGCCCTCAGCCTGGCACGGCTGGGACCAGCATACTACGTGCGAGTTCCCGTTAAAACGAATAGCCCGCGGAGACCACCAGCGTCATCGGATTGAACTGGATCTGCGAGGTGCGCAGGATCCCGGCCGTGTCCGCCGTCAGCTTGGTGTCGACTATCGCGGCGGAGTACGAGGCATAGACGTGCCAGCGATCGGTGATCGCGTAGCTCAGCCCGACCGTCGCGGCCGGCCCGAGCGAGGCCGGCAGCGAGATCGAGGTAGGACCGCCGCTCGCCGCATCCCCTGCGGCCGTCGACTGACGAGCCAGGAACTTCGTGTAATTCAGACCGGCGCCGACGTAGGGGCGGAAGCGGGAATTCGCATCGCCGAACTCGTACTCGGCGAGGAGCGTCGGCGATAACCAGCGCGCCGTCGCGATGGTCTGACCGTTATAAGGCACTGAGCCGAGCGTCGACGGCCCGCTACCCACGGTCTTCGTGAGCGGCGGATAGCCGAATGCGAGCTCGACCTTGAAGTGAGTCGAGAAGGAGCGGACATACGCGAGGTACAGCGTCTCGAGACTGTTGACTTTGAGGTTCAGCCCCGACGGCACGTACGGCCCGGAGATATCCGTCGCGCTGGAATCAAAATACACGTAGTACATGCCCACCCGGACATCGTTCGGCCCGGCATCATCCGCAAATGCTCCGGATGACGCGACCGCGACGGCAGCCCCGAGTGCCAGAGTCACGATTTTCTTGTGCATGATCCTCTCTCGCCGCACTTACGGAACTTGCGCAAAGAAGCCGCGCGCCGCCACCATACAGAATGGGAACTCGGTGGTGTGGAAGGACGCGACACCGGACACACCGTCTGCTGCGACGAGCTGCGCCTCCGTCTCCTGCAGCGCCACCTGCAGGGGCGCGAAGGGGTTGCCGGCCTGTGGCGTCGCATTGAGATCGAGCACGCTCACCAGCCCCCCCTGCACGTACGGGCTCCACAACGCGGCCATGATCTGCGTGTTCTGGAAGTACACCGTGGGATCCGCATCGCCGCCGCACATCAGCATCGGCTCCTCCGGCGACCAGCCGGAGCGCATATCGTTCAACGCGAAGTCCTTGCGCAACCCGATCGATGATGTCGTGGCCAGAGCCACATCGCTCGAAGTCAGCGTACCACCGGCCAGCAATGTCATCTCCGCCTGGTCCGGGTTGATCACCGCATCGTCCACGTAAGCCACCCGATAGCTGTTGTTCACCAGATAGGGGTTGCCGAATCCCAGGTCGAACAGGGTCGCCTGCTCGAGGCTGTACGGCGGACTGCCGGGTAGGGCGAGCAGCTGGTCCGCCGCCGTGTCCACGGCGGAAATGCCGGTCGAGGAAGTCGGTATGGTGCTGTCGAACAGCGCCGTCTCCGGGAGCTGGCCGCTCTGGTACAGCGTGTCGATCGGTATCGCGCTCGGCAGCAGCGTGGCGATGGTGCTCGAGTAGGTCGAGGAATACACGTCCGACGGCTGCGTATAGACGTTGCCGTAGACGTTCTGGTAGCTGGTGCTCAACAGCGGCGCGAACTCCGTCGAGCCGATATCAACCTGACCGAAGAATAGCGAATCACCGAACGCTTCCAATGCGTAAGGCCCGGAAGATGGAGCCGACGCAGTGACGCTTTCACTGTTCGCCTGCATCGCCTTGACCGTCGCCATCGCGACATAGCCGCCCTCGGAATACCCGGTGACATACAACTTGCCGCTGTCGCTCGTCGTCGGCGTGAAGGTGCTGAGCAGCGCGGTGCGGGCCGCCGTCAGCGCATCCATCATGTCATTCGCGTTCGCGGCCCCAACGACATAGGGATGATAGCCGAGCGTCGAGATGTCATAGCCGAGGTAATTGGGCGCCACCACGATATAGCCCTGGGCGGCGAACACCGTGGCGATTGCGGCCGACTCGGAGTTGGCTGCGTTCGTAGCATCGCTGATGTCGGCGATGTTATACGTGGAAGTAGGCGTGGTACCGTGCGCGTACAGCACGATGGGCCGTGGGCCGGTGCAGGGAGAAGCGGTCCCGGTGGGCACCATGATCGCGCCGGAAGCCATCTGCGCCGAGTTGTCGGGTGCGATGGTCCAGTACTTGAAGTAGTAGAAGTCCACCCCGCAGGCGGGCGTGCCGGCAAGCTGGATCAGCCCCGGGCCCGCACTGGTGGCGGTGAGCTGCGCGGTGAAGGCGGCCGCGGTGAGCGAGGCGACGCGCACTGCGGGGTTATCGACGAGGGTACCTCGCTGGTTGCTGCTAGCGACCGCGCCGGTCGGAGTATTGGAACCCCCGCAGGCAGCGAGACTTAGGGCGGCTACCGCGACCCCGAGCACGCCAATCTTCCGCACCATGCTCCCCTCCCGGGGCCCTGCGGCTGCGATGACCCGTCGCAGTCTTGAGTCGCAGGTCCCTCAATCGTAGCGTAAAGCATACACGTTCTTGCTGCGGCTGGGGCACGGCATGACCCGGGCAACCGTTGCGGCGGCGCAACGGTTGCGGCCACCCCTGGGCCAACGGCTATCAGGCGGAGTACTACTCGTATCTCTGGACCCAGATGCTGTGCGACGACGTCTTCGATTGGTTCACCCAACACGGCGGCCTGACACGCGCCAACGGCCAGCGCTTCCGCAACCTGATCCTCTCTCGCGGACATACCGCAGGTTATGACGAGATGTTCCGCGCGTTCTACGGCACAAGCCCGCGGATCGGTCCGATGCTGAAGTACCGGGGATTGGCGCCGGCCGGAACCGGTGCGCAGTAGCCGCGCAACCGGACCCATCAACTGGGCGAATACAGCCGCAGGAGCTTGGCGCGCGCGGGCGCTAGGCGGCGGTCGCCTGCGGCGAACGTCCGGCCCCCCGGGTCATGGCCCAGTCGAGCAGGCGGCTGGCGAATCCCCCTCCCAGGCTGGCTCCGGTGACACCCTCCAAGCGGTACTCCTTGCCGTGCAGGATGGTTTCGGCCGCCGCGATGCCGCTGCGCACGGCGGGGCCTATGCCCTCGGCCATGTCGCGTGTCGCGAGGCCCGCGGCATCGCCGACGATGAAGGCATTGTCCCGGCGGGTCACATCCACCCGGCCGCGGAGGTAGTAGCTGTAGCCGGCGGGGTCGTAACGGGCACCCTTGGCGAGCCCGCCTCCGAGCATGCGGGTGAAGAGCTCCCAGTGGTCGTGGATCGAGCGGTTGCCGCCCTTGATGCGATCCGCCATGCCGCCGATGCCGACATTGAGCCAGCCGTTCTGCTTCGGCACGTACCAGGCGTATCCCGGCAGCCCGTGATCGAAGAACCAGAGGTGGCAGTCGGGACGGCGCCAGTCGTACTCGATCTCGTGCTCCAGAGTGACGGTCTGCAGCTCGCTGGCCCGCGGGTTGAGCTCGCGGAAGAGCGTGCGATACACCGGGCAGCGCGTGCCGCCCGCGCCAATGAGATGGCGGCAGCGGAACGCCTCGTCGATGATGTAGTCGCCGCCCTCCTCACGGATGTTACGCACGCTGTGCTCCAACACTTGCGCACCGGAGCGCTCGAGGAGCCACGCGTCGAACTCCACTCGTCGGATCGAGTGCTGCACGCAGCGCACGGGAAGGTGCAGCCCCTTCACGTGGATGTGCAGCCGGTCGAAGGTGAGGAAGCGGTGCGGATAGGCGCTGATGTCCAGAGACAGGTCGTGTACCACTTCCGGAGTGATCCACCCGGCGCAAAGCTTCAGGCGCGGGAAGCGCTCCTTGTCGAGCACCAGCACGTCGGCGCCCGCCTGCTTGAGCTTCCAGGCGGCGCTCGAGCCTGCCGGGCCGCCGCCGACGATCAGGACGTCACAGGTGCGCATGAGCGGCTCAGCCCGAGTAGAGGTGTTCGCGGGTCATCGGCACCTCGTTGTTGGCCCGCGGCGCGAACAGTACCTGGAAGAGCTGTAGTGTCCCGGTCGTGAACCCTGCTATCGAGCCCGCCAGATACATCCGCCACATGCGCACGAACTTCTCATCGAACATCTCGCGCACGCGGCCGCTCGCCGCCTCGAAGAGCGCGAGCCAGTCGCGCAGCGTCTGCGCGTAGTGCAGGCGCAGATTCTCGACGTCGAGCACCGAGAAGTCATGGGGCTCGAAAATACGCATCATTTCCGCTAGCGAGGGCGGATAGGCGCCCGGAAAGATCCGCTTCTCGATCCACGGCGACAGCGGCGCCGGCCGATTGCGCCCGATGGAGTGAATGAAGCCGCGGCCGTTGCTGCCGATGCTGCGCGCGATCACTTCCCCGAGCGCCGAATAGTTGGCGACCCCGACATGCTCCAGCATCCCGACGGATACGAACGCGTCGTAGCGGCCCGAGATGTTACGGTAATCGTCCAGGACGTATTCGACCTGCGAGCTCAGACCCTCTCTCGCGGCGCGCTCCCGCGCGTAAGCCACCTGTTCGCGTGAGATGTTGAACGCACGCACCTTGACACCGTAATGCCGGGCCATGTGCAGCGCGAGCGCGCCCCAGCCACAGCCGGCCTCGACGACACTCTCACCCGCGCGCAGGCGGAGCTTGCGGCTGACGTGATCCATCTTTGCGACCTGCGCCGCATCGAGGGTCGCGGTCGGGGTCGGGTAATAGGCGCAGGTGTACGCCATGGTCTGCCCGAGCCAGAGCGAATAAAAGTCGTTGCCGATGTCGTAGTGGCGATGGATGTTCTCGCGCGAGCCGGACAGGGTATTGACGTGCGGGCGGTGCAGGCTCTCCACCAGGCGCCGCAGCGCCGACGGTTGCGGACTGCTGCGGCCCGCGTGGTAGACCGCCTCCAGCAGCTGCACCAGATCGCCTTCGATCTCGAGCCGCCCGTCGCTGTAAGCATCCGGAAACCGCACCTGCGGGTCGGCCAGGATGCCGAGCAGGGTGGCGCGGCTCGAGACCCGCACGCGGGCGACGATCGCCCAGCCTGGGGGCGCAATCCGCTCACCAGTCCACAGGACGAACTCGAGCGGGGGATTACCGAGGTACTCGAGCAGGCGCCGCAGGAGCCGCCCCTCGACGGAACGGGCCGCGGCCGGCGCGGCGTGCCGGTGCCGGTCCTCGAGGTCCGGCGGCAGGGCTGGCGGCCGAGCTGCCGGTCGCTCACCTGGTACTGCGCTCTTTACGCTCTGGTTCGACGCACTCACCGTTATCTCCCCTACTTCGCACGCCCCTAATTTACCACGGCTCCCTCCGGGACCCCTGATCAGGGGGCCAGGGGCGTTCGATAGGGCCGATCGGGGCTGGCCATGCGCCTCGAGCAAAGGCTATGCCTGCCCGCCGGCCGACGTCCCACCAGGATGGCAAGTGCTGTACAGTCCCCGCGTTTCCACAGGGGGGTCTCATGTCCGAAAAAGGTCTGCCGTCCCTGCTCGAGCGGCATTGGGCGGAGAGCGCGCTCGCCGTCGGCGCGGTGATCATCGCGGCGGTATCGCTCTGGGTGGCGTTCGATTCCGAGAGGACCAACCGCGAGCTGGTCGCCTCGGCGTCATGGCCCTTCGTGCAGTTCTCCGATACCGACCCGGTGAGCGCCACGCCTCAGGTATTGACTCTCATTATCTCCAACGTCGGCATAGGACCGGCGAAGCTCGAGTCCTTCGAGCTCTTCTGGAAGGGTCAGCCGCAGCGCTCCCCCTGGCAGCTCCTGCAAAGTTGCTGCGGACAGAACAAGACCGGGCCGGGGCAGCCGGGAAGTCTCGACGTCCTTCATCATGTGCCCGGTGTCAGTACAGCCACGGACCAGGGGGTCGTGCTTCCCGCCGGTCAGCAGATCGCCCTCCTGGCGATCACCCGCGACTCCGACAATGCCGCGCTCTGGGATGCCTTCGCTTCCGAATTCACCGGCAATCTCAGCGTCCGATACTGCTATTGCTCCGCCTTCAACGAATGCTGGGTGAATACCGCCCGTATGGGATGGCCGCGTGACCTGAACCCGCGACAGGTGCGGGCTTGCACGCGCCCGCAGGTGCCTTACGACAACACGCCCAATTGAAAAAAAGGTCGGCCCCGGAGGGCCGACCTAACAGTGATATCCGCGAGAGGAGCCGCGGTTATCGGAAATCGCCCCGCCTAGAACTCGTACTTCAGATTGACATAGAAGTCGCGCCCTATTGGATTCGTAAACAGCGCATCGTAGCCCTGGGCAAAGTTATTTTGTGAAGCGTTGGTGAACGGCGGATCCGAGTTGAGAAGATTCTGAATGCCGAACAACACGGTCAGACCACTGATCGGCTTGTAGGAGGCATAGGCTGCCCAGACCGAATAAGCGCTCACCGTCCTTTGCGGGCCCGTATTGGTCGGCCCGGTGCCGAACTCATCGATGTAGGACGAGTAGAAGCGGTTGCTCAGCCCGCCGCCCCACAGGTTGCTCGGGCTCGTCCAGTCGACCCTCAGCTCATGCTGCCACCGCAACGCCGGCTGATACAGATCCCCTCCCTGGTACCACCCGACCAGATTGAGGGTCGGGCCGCCCGTGTACTGCTGCAGCCGGAACTGTGTGACCGCGGTCCCTTCCAAGTCCTCGCGGAATATGCCAATCCCCGTGTGCTGCATGTAGTTGACGCTCAGATCGAACCCATCGGTCGTGATCTGGCCCGTATTCTGATCGGTCAGCGAGATGTAGCCACAACCCGGCTGCGTGTAAGGAAGACAATAGGTGGACTCCTCGATCGTCGGCGTGAGCGTGCCGGCGCTGTTGGTCACGATGCTGCTCGCGAATCCATCGGGGTTCTGATAGATGCTCGCGGCCGGAATCTGTCCAATGGTGTTCTTGAGCAGGATCCGATAATAGTCCAGCGTGATACCCATATTCTCGATCGGCGCCAGGACAATGCCGAAATCGAAATTCTGCGATGTCTCGGGCGTCAGATTCTTGTTGCCGCCGAACAAGCCCAGTCCCTGCGTATTGCAGGTCGCCTGACTCCACTCCTGGGTGTATTGTCCCGGCGTGCAGAACGGGTTGTTATTTCCCATGTTGCCGCTGGTCGAGGCTGCGAGGAAATTCGGGGAATACAGATTGTAGAGCGTCGGCGCACGGAAGCCGGTGGATGCGGCTCCGCGCAAGGTCAGGAAGCTGGTCGGCTGATAGCGCACCGTCACCTTGCCGTTGTTGGTAGTGCCGAAATCGCTGTACCGGTCCTCGCGATCCGATATATCGAGATCGATGCTCTTCGACACCGGCACATCCAGCTCGACGAACACCGCCTGTATCCTGCGACTCGCGTCGACCGCGGAGGCCGTAAGACCGCTTGCGGCCTCGGTGAGGAGGTTATAGGGAGTGGTGCCGATGTCGAAATTGTCGCCTTCCATATCGAAGCCAAACGCCACGGTCGCCGGAGTGCCCGCATTGAACGCATCGCCCAACTCATGGCTGGCATTGCCGCTGAAGATCCAGGTCTTCATCTTGCCGAGCTGGTAATCGCCGCTGACATAACTGCTGTTTATCAAAGCCTGCCCGGCCGCGGTCTGCGGCCCGAACGGGTTGATCAGATTGCTGAGGATATTTCCGCCGGTATTGGGGTCGGTGGTGGGCGCCAGCACCGACTCATTGGGAACTCCCCCGGTCCAGCCATCCGTGTTGGCGTTCTGAGTGAAGTTGAGATTGAGCGCGTAGTTCCAACCGGCGTTGACTCCGGAGAAGGTCACCAGGGCCCTTTGCTCGGTATTGATGTTGCTGCTGTAACGGCTGTTGTTGGGGTCGGTCCAAACCGCATCGATTGGGTCGGTCAGGTCTATCGGTGCAGCACAGCTCGTGGCGTACGTCTCGCATGTCAGGCCGGCCCCCGATTTCGGAAAATAGGTCGGATCGGCCTGGGGCGTCATCTCGAAGAAATAGAACTCCGGACCGGAATAGCCGATCGCTTCGGATTGGGTGTAAAAGTACTGCACCGACAGCGTATTGTTCGCCGGCAACTCCTTGGTGAAGGACACCATCCCGGAGGCGTCGTGCGACTTCGGAACCAGATCCGTCGCAGCGCCATACCTGTAGGAGCAGACGCCGAAATACGTGGTCAGGTACGGATTGCCCTGGCAGGCCGGATAGCCGGGCTGCCAGTACTCCTGGTTCTGACCTTGAGAGTTTGGATTGCTCTCTATGGTGGCGGGCCACGTTCCCGGATTATTCGTCAGGGCGATGCCCCCCGCCGGTTCAAAGGCGTAGGCGGTGAACGACCGCTGCGTCGCCCGCAGCTCCTGTTGCCCACTGTAACTTCCCGTGATCATGAGGTTATAGCCATCGGCGACCAGGTCGCCATGGCCGAAGGTGAAATTGAAGTCACCCGAGCCGCCGCCCGGATCCTGCGGGTGGTCGAAAGTGGCGTCGATTTCGCCCCCCTGGTAATTCTTCTTGGTGATGAAGTTGATCACACCCGCGATGGCATCCGAGCCGTACAGCGCCGAAGCGCCTTCCCGCAGCACCTGCACGCTCTGGATCGCCGAGAACGGGATACCGCTCAGATCAACCGCACCGCTGGTGTCATTTTCGTTGAAAGCATTCGGGGCCAGCCGTTGGCCGTCCAGGAGCACGAGAGTGCGATCACTGCCCAGGCCACGGAGGTTGGCGTAGGTACCGCCTCCGGAGAACGATCCCACGGATGAGGCGACGTTGATCTCCGGGCTGTCCGAGGTGACGGTGTCGAGCGCCTGCTCCACGTTCACGATTCCCATGTTCTGCAGGGTGGACGACTGGATGACGGTGACGGCCTCCGCGGTCTCCGCCTGCGGCCTGGCGATCAGGGTGCCCGTGACCACCACGGTTTGAAGCACCGGGGGCGGCAATGCGGCGGCTGGTGGCGGCGGAGTCGTCTGCGCGAGCACGATGGGCGCTTTAGCGGCGGCTGCCTTTGCGGCGGCGCGGTTGGCGGCGGTCGCATTTGCAGCCGTGCGATTGGCACTGGCGCTCTTGGCGGTGACGCTGGTGGCCTGCTGCGCAGGCGCCGCGAGGACGCCCGCTCCGCAGGCGGCGAGTGCGGCGAGCGCGAGCGCACGCCTGACGGAATATCGGACAGAGTGATTGACGCTCATGAGATGAAGTTCCCCCCGGATGGCGTGATTACAGTCGTGGCGCGATAGCAACACGCATGCCGATTGATTTAGATTACCAGTTGGTAAAGTGTGCGCGTGACGTCAAACGGTGTCAAGCGGCGTGCCGCACTGATGCTCAAGCGGGCGTGATGACGAGGAGCGTGATGCTCCGGCGCAACGAAAAGAGTGTGGGCGGCCCTACTCGGCGTGCGACGGTGTGCCGTCGGACCACGAAGGCACTAGCACGTAGAAAATGGTCGCGTGATCGCTGGCCCCGGCCATGATGGGGCCGCCTGCCAGGTTGGCACCCCAGCTCGAAGCCGTTTCGCGCGGCGGAAAGTAGAACATGACGTGCGAGTGCCACGGTCCTGCGCCCAGATCGGTGCGCCTGGACATCATGTAGCACATGGCTCCGGGCTTCGGCTCTTGTAACTTACCCGCAGCCCATGCGGCCTTCTCGCGCGCCGCCATGTCCTTCTCGGATGCACCCGCGAGCACCCATTGGGTCCGCATCAGGTAGAGCGGGAGCTCGAATTGAGCGCCGGCGGGATTGAGGCAGAAGGGCGCATGGAACTTCGGGTTGAAGAATACCGCGCTCTTCACATTGAAGTCGTTGTCCCAGGACCTGACGACGAGGCAAACGAAGCCGTTGGTTCCCTTTACCGCGGTGCTGTAACCGTGCTCGCCGAGCACCATCACTGATGCGTGTTCCGCGAGCGCGGCCGGCGCCGCGCTGCGCGCGAGCGCGATCTCTTGCTGCCCGTTCGCCATGAGATAGGGCGCGAGGGGAGGCATGGCCGCCTCGGCAGCGCCGGGCAACACCCAGGCCGTAGCCGCCGTCGAGATCACGACGAGCGATGAGGCCAGCCGCGCGAGCGGCCCCCTTCTCCTGGGCAGGTTTTTTTTCATGGCTTCTGACTCGACCCCGGATATTGCCGCAGGAGCTTCTCGAGAGCGCCGCCCCAGCCGCCCGCGTGACTCTGGGCCGAAACCTCCGTTACCAATGCGGAGTGGATCAGCGTGAGCTCGGTGCCGGTGTCGATCGCGCGCAGCCGGAACTCGACCCTGGATATGTTGTCCGCGGCCGCTTCGTCGGGCTCGCCGTTGTCGGCCCAGCGCCAGCTCAGAACAACCAGCGTGGGTTTGATGATCTCGAGGAACTCGCCGGCGCACTCATGCTCGCGACCATCGGCGGTGCGGAAGCGAACCCGGAAGGCGCCGTTCACCCGCGGATCCACCTTCGCGGAGATGGCCGGCTCGTCGTGCGGACCCCACCACGACGCGATGCCATCCTCGGTCACGAGGGCGTCGAAAACGATGGCGGGTCGAGCTGCGATCCGGCGCACCAGGACGGCCTCCGTCATCTATTCCTGCCTCCCGTTTGCCGCTCCTTCGCCTCGGCGTAGCGAGCCAGCCGGTCGAGACTCGTCGACCAGAAGAGCCGATGATGCTCCAGCCAGTCCATCGCCGCCTTCATCGAGCCCGCTTCTATCTGCACCCAGACGGTGCGGCCCGCTTTGGAGCGGCGAATGAGTCCGACTCCGGAAAGGATGTCGAGGTGCTTCAGCACCGCCGGCATCGTCATCGCAAAGGGTTCGGCGAGGTCGCTGACGGAAAGCCTCGGCCCGGCTTCGAGTCGCGCCAGGATGGAACGGCGCGTCGGATCGCTCAGAGCGGAGAATATGCGATCGAGGCGTTCTTCTTTATACATTACCACCCGGTCAAGTATCTAACCGGGCGACCCGTCGTGTCAAGATGGAGCTGCGATAACGCTACCAGCGCATCCGCGGGCTGGCACTGGCCGCTGCAGTACGGTTAGCGTAGCCTTTGGCGCTTTTGAGAGGCGGTACGGGGCATGTGGAAGTCGATCGTGGCGATCAGTGTGGGCGCGAGCGCCGGGGCGCTCCTGCGCTGGTGGCTGGGCAATCGGCTGAATGCCCTCTTCCCGTTGCTGCCGCCCGGCACCCTGGTCGCGAACCTGATCGGCGGCTACATCATCGGCGCCGCGGTGGCGTTTTTCGCCACCTTCCCCGCCGTGCCGGCGGAGTGGCGGCTCCTCGTCATCACCGGCTTCTGCGGCGGCCTCACCACGTTCTCGACGTTCTCGGCGGAGGTCGCGGGACTGCTGCAGCGCGGCCAGGCCATCTGGGCGCTCGTCGAGGTGGCGACACATGTGTCCGTCTCGCTCATCATGACCCTCGCCGGAATGGCGACGGTGCTCTGGGTGCGAGGCCTCGCGAGCTAGCTGGCGGCCACGGACCGGCCCACGGCCGGGTCCGGATACAAGAACCAGTCCACACACCCGAACGCGGTCGACGGATCGACGGCCGGGAGGCTCCGACGAGCGGCAGCGGGAGCGGAGCCTTCCGCGCCGCTGGACGCGGCTGCGGTGCGGCGGCGGCTGTCCTGAGCCGGAAAATTCCGCTGGCGCGTCTGCGTCGTTGATGTCATGTGGATTCGCCTCCTAGCTGCAGACTGCTGAGGATAGATGCCGAATGTGACAACGCCATGATGATGCTCCCTGGCGACAGGCGGATACAAGTCCGATTTGACCAAAGCTGATTCCTTTTCGAGCCTTTTCGAGTGATCAGGATTGAGTCAAACTTCAGCGTCGCCATTTGCCAACACCTGTTCACACACGGCGATACAACGTTCCGCCACCGGCTCAGGTTCCGCCGCCGGAGCGGCTGGTTGGCTTGCCGAAGAAGGCCTGGGCGGCGGCGGCGAACTCCGGCATACGCAGCCGGGCCGCGAATTCCCGCAACTCCTCGCTCATGAGCGCCGCAACCTGCGCGGCCTGCGCGGAGCGCATCAGGCTTTTGGTAGCGCGCACCGCCCCGGGTGGCTGGCGGGCGGCCGCGGCGGCGAGGCGCCGCGCCTCCTCCATCAGCGCCTCATCGTCGACCACCCGGTTGACGAGGCCCCATTCCTTGGCGGTCTTGGCATCGACCGGCTCGCCGAGAAAGAACATCTCCGCGGCGCGCTGATGGCCCAGGAGCTGCGGCAACAACAGCGTGCTCGCCGCCTCCGGCACGACGCCGAGCTGCACAAAGGGGGTGATGAGCCGGGTACTGCGGGCAGCGGCGATGACGAGATCACAATGAAGAAGCAACGTCACCCCGATCCCGACCGTTGGGCCGTGAACGGCGGCGATGAGAATCTTGCTGGCCCCGCTCAGCGCTGACAGAAACCGCGAAATGACGTGACCGGCGCCGATGACCTCGGGTGCGTTCAAGAAGTCCTTGAGATCGTTGCCCCCGGTGAAGCAAGCTCCTTCGCCACTCAACAGGATTACGCGGACCTCGCCGTCGCCCTCCGCCTCCGTAAAGGCATCAACGAGGGCTTCATACATATTAGAAGTGAGTGCGTTCCGCTTCTCAGGACGATTGAGGCGTATCTCGCAGACGTGCTCCCGGCACGTAACCAGCACCTCCTCTGAAGGGCTCACGCGATCACCCTGGCTTGCCGCCACCACGTAATAGTCATATTATATGACCTCGAAATGCCGCCTCTCCGGCGCATGATAGCGGGGTCCGCCGCCCCATGACTCCACAAGCACAGTATCGCTCCACTCGCCCGTCGCAGCCGCGGCCCATGCCGCGCCTGAGCCGCCTGGCCGAGGAGCGCGGGAAATCCAGCCACGATCAGATCGCGGCTACTCTCGGCACGGAACTGCTGAAGGGCGTACACGCCGCCGGCAGCAACATGCCGGCGGAGCCGGAGCTCATCGCGCGCTTCCAGGTGTCCCGTACGGTAATGCGCGAAGTGATGAAGACGCTCGCGGCCAAAGGCTTCGTCATCTCGAAGACGCGAGTTGGCACGCGGGTGCGCGACCCGGTCTACTGGAACTACTTCGATGCCGACGTGCTCGCCTGGCGCGTGCGCCTCGGGCTCGATGACGAGTTCATGCAGAGCCTGACGGAGGTGCGCCGCTCGCTGGAGCCCGCAGCCGCGGCGTTGGCGGCGCGACGCCGCTCCCCTATCGACATCGCACAGTTGCGCGAATGCGTGCACCAGATGGCGCGCACCGACCACACCCGCCAGAGCTTCGCCGAGGCGGATCTCGATTTTCATCTCGCCATCGGCAGCGCCTCCGGCAACCCGCTCATGCGGTCCATGGCGAGCGTCATCGAGACCGCCCTGGTCGCCTCCTTCGCCCACAGCTCCCCGGTCGATGACCCGGTGGACCACGAAGCCACGGTCAATGGCCACGCCGCCATCGTCGATGCCATCGAGGCCGGCGAGGAGCGGGCGGCGGCCGAAGCCATCCTGAAGGTGATCAACATTGGGGTGAACCGGATCGATGTCACCCGCAAGAAGCGAGGGCAAAAAAGATGAGCGCTTCCGAGGGGCGCCGCCTGCGCTCGCGGGCCTGGTTCGACAATCCGGCCAATCCCGACATGACAGCGCTCTATCTCGAGCGCTACCTGAACTATGGCATGACGCTCGAGGAGCTGAAATCGGGCAAGCCTATCATCGGGATCGCGCAGACGGGGTCGGACCTCTCGCCCTGCAATCGCCATCACATCGTGCTCGCGGAGCGCGTCGCCGCCGGCATCCGCGCGGCGGGCGGCGTGCCGATCGAGTTCCCGGTGCACCCCATCCAGGAGACCGGCAAGCGCCCGACTGCGAGCCTCGATCGCAACCTCGCGTACCTGGGGCTCGTCGAGGTGTTGTACGGCTATCCCCTGGATGGCGTGGTACTCACCATCGGCTGCGACAAGACCACGCCGGCCTGTCTCATGGCGGCCGCAACGGTCAACCTGCCGGCCATCGCGCTTTCTGTGGGGCCGATGCTGAACGGCTGGCACCGCGGCCAGCGCACCGGCTCCGGCACCATCGTGTGGAAGGCGCGCCAGATGCTCGCGGCGGGCGAGATCGACTACCCGGGATTCATCGAGCTGGTCGCCTCCTCCGCGCCCTCCACGGGCTACTGCAACACCATGGGCACGGCGACGACCATGAACTCGCTCACCGAGGCTCTCGGCATGCAGTTGCCGGGATCGGGCGCCATCCCGGCCCCGTATCGGGAACGCGGCCAGATGGCCTATTTCACGGGTGAGCGGATCGTAAAGATGGTGCGCGAAGACCTGCGCCCGTCGGCCATCATGACGCGGGATGCCTTTCTCAACGCCATCGTCGTCAGCGCGGCGATCGGCGGCTCCACCAACGCGCCCATCCACATGGCGGCGATAGCGCGGCACATGGGGGTGGAGCTGACGCTCGAGGATTGGCAGAAGTATGGTTACGAAGTACCGCTCCTGGTCAACCTGCAGCCCGCGGGCGAATACCTGGGCGAGGATTATCACCACGCCGGTGGCGTGCCGGCCGTCATCAACGAGCTGATGAAGCAGGGCCTCATCCGCGAGCGTGCGCTCACCGTCAACGGCCGCACGATCGGCGACAACTGCCGCGGGCGCGAAATCGCGGATACGGCCGTCATCCGGCCATTCGCGCAGCCGCTGCGCCCGAACGGGGGCTTCCTCGTGTTGAAGGGCAACCTGTTCGATTCCGCGATCATGAAGACGAGCGTGATCTCGGAGGAATTCCGCCAGCGCTACCTCAGCAATCCGGCCGACCCGGACGCCTTCGAGGGCCCCGTGGTGGTGTTCGACGGGCCGGAGGAGTACCACTCCCGCATCGACGACCCCAAGCTCGAGATCGACGGTCACACGCTGCTCTGCATGCGCGGCGCCGGCCCCATCGGGTATCCTGGCGCGGCCGAGGTCGTCAACATGCGGCCGCCGGGCTATCTCATCAAACAGGGGATCACCGCCCTCCCCTGCATCGGTGATGGTAGACAGTCAGGAACCTCCGGCTCGCCATCCATCCTCAACGCCTCACCGGAAGCGGCTGCGGGGGGCGGTCTCGCCATCCTCCAGACCGGAGACCGGGTGCGGGTAGACCTGCGCAAGCGCGAGGTCAACATGCTGGTGCCGGCGGCCGAGCTTGCGGCACGGCGCAAGGCCCTCGAGGCCGCAAACGGCTATCGATTCCCGCCCTCACAAACGCCGTGGCAGGAGATCCAGCGGGGGATGGTGGACCAGCTGGCCGACGGCATGGTGCTGAAGCCCGCGGTGAAGTACCAGAAGATCGACGAGACGTTCGGGGTGCCGAGAGATAATCACTGAAGCATCCGGCCCCGCCCGGGATGTTCTCAGCGCCGTCGCGACCCCGTGGCTCGTGGGACCGGACGCCACGAACCCAGCATCAGCGCCACAGTCGCGATCTTTGCGAGTTCCGCGATCGAGTGAGCGCCGAGCTTGCGCATGCAAGCTGCGCGGTGATATTGGATGGTCCTCTGGGCGAGTCCGATCTCTGCCGCGATCTCCTTCGTCTTCTTCCCTGCCGTTGTCAACTCCATGACCTGACGCTCACACGGGGTGAGAATCGCAATACGATTGATCGCTGGGGCGCACAGCGTATCGAACTGGAACGGTTTCTGGACAAACTCGATGGCGCCGGCATCGCGAGCTTCGAAACCTTGGGCTGTGCCGTGCACAGCAATGATGATAGTCGGCCGGCTGACGTGTGCATCCCTGGGCGCGAACGCACAGGCTCGGTACCCGGCGCGCTCGAAGAACTCACAGAGCAGCCTGTGCGGCTCGTCCCCATCCTCCACGATGAAGATCGTCGCGACCGATCTCGCCATCCTACGCTCCCACCCGCCCGCACGACACCGGGCCTTCTTCGGTACAACTGACCATCGTTGACCGCTATTGTTGACTACCGCCACGCGGCGGAAGCCCACACCTACCTGGAACCCCCCGGGCCGATGTTGCTTGGAAAAGGCGTTTCCCACAGCCAGAGCAACTTCTCCCGGCTGCTCCGAATGTTACGCCCAGGATAGCTTGGTGTCACGCTCGTGGTTTTCCGCACCCGAATGGCTTGCCGCGCATTGCGCAAAGCGCAATCCCGACATTCCCGGCGGCTGTACATTGCATAAAGATGCAATTGACTCCACCTCGAGCCCGCGGCTACCTTCGCGCTGCCTACAAGTCAGGGTGTGGCAGGCCTCGAAGAGGGACGCGCCATGGAACCGTTTGAAGTCGCCCAAAGCTTCATTGAGCGCTGTGAGAGCGAGCGCTCGCCGACCATCGGGCTGACGGCGAGCCTCCAACGGTCGATCGAGGCATTGGACTTCCGGTATTTCGCCTTCTGTGCGCATGTTGACCCGTGGCATCCGCCTCCTCAGGCCATCATGATTCACAATTACCCCGCGGCCTGGGTGCAGCACTTCAGCGAGGAGAGGCTGTACGAGATCGATCCTGTCTTGCGCCGTGCCGCGTGCGACCCCATGCCGTTTTTCTGGGATGCCGCATTTCAAGCCGAATCGATCACGCCGGCGCAACGAAGAATACTGATCGACGCCGCCAACCTTGGTATCGCTCATGGTTTTACCATCCCCATCCACTTGTCGTGGCTACCGGGCGCACGGCGAGCCTCCTGTTCAATAGTGCCGGCCGCCGAAACCGTGGGGCGGCTCAATTACCTGATGGTCGAAACGATGGTCACCGCGATGTACGCCGTCCTGAACCGCGCCCATCCGCATCGGCGCGATACCGCCGTGATTCAGCTTTCCCCCCGGGAACGCGAGTGCCTCACCCTGGCAGCGCAGGGCAAGGATGACTGGGTAATCGGACAATTGTTGCAATTGAGTCCAGAGACGGTGCACTCCTACATGAAGAACCTCATGGGACGGCTCGGAGTGAGAACCCGCGTACAAGCCATCGTCTGGGCGCTGGAGACGGGTCAAATTTCATTTGGCGACGTGCCGATGGCCAAAGGATTGCCGTCCTCTGACTAAGGCGAGCATCAACTAACTCGGCGATGCAACCGGCGTGCCGGCAGGCGCTGCCCGAATACCCCTGATCAGGGGTATTCCGCACCCCTGCCGGCTCGCGCATGCTCCTCCCGTGCGCGCAGGTGAGGAGCGAAGGATGATCGTCATCGTCAACGCCGAGAACCGTAGGCTCTTCCAGGCGGACCTCATAGAGATGTACCGCCAACGCAAGACCGTATTTGTCGACCGTGCCGGCTGGAAAATCCCGGTGGTTGCGGATCAGGAGCTCGACAACTACGACCGGGAGGGCACGATTTATCTCCTCGCCAAGGAGGAGCTCGAGGGCCCGCTGCTCGCCTCCGCCCGCCTGCTGCCGACGACCCGTCCGCATCTGATGGGCGACCTCTTCTCCGCCGCTTGTCGCGATGCACTGCCGCGCGGGCCCACTGTCTGGGAAGTTTCCCGATTCTGCACCACCCCGGACCTACCCAGCCGGGGCATTCGCCTCGCCCTGCTCTGGGAAATCATTTGCGGAGTCATGGAGACCGCGCTGCTCTTCGGAATCGATCGAGTGATATTTGCCGCGAACCGTGCGCTGCTTCCGCTGGCGCTGACCTGCGGGTGGGAGGCGGGCAAGCTCGGCGAAACCCTGCGCGATGAGAATGACGAGGTCACTGCCGCCGCCGCCGTGATCAATACCGACGGCCTACGACGGGTGCGGCACCTCCACGGGGTATCAGTACCGGCGATCCGCTTCCACGCCAGCACGCCGCACCGCTCCAACGGAGACCTGGCCCATGGCTGAGGCTACCTACCTGTACGCGGCCGACCGCTACTCGGCTGTGCGGATCCACGGGCCCACGACAGCGCTCGACCTTCTGCGCGCGAACGGTTACGTCATATTCGATCGCCTGCTGCCCGATGCGACGGTGGACCGCCTCTGCGAGGAGCTCGATCCCTGGTTCGCGGCGACGCCGCGCTGCCAGGGCGACTTCTATGGCTGGAACACCACACGATTAGGCTCGGTGCTGCTGAAGTCCCCGAGCTCGCACCCACTGGCCCTGCACCCCCTGATGTTGTCCATCGTGGACGCGGTGCTGGGGCCCCACTGCGATTGGTACCAGCTCAACCTCGCTCAAGCCGTGCGGCTACACCCTGGGCAGAGACAGCAGGTCCCCCATCGGGACGAGGAGATGTGGCCCTGCCAGAAGAACGGCACCGAGTATCTGGTCAATGTCATGTGGGCGCTCTCTGACTTCGCCACTGAGAATGGCGCCACGCTCCTCTGGCCCCGCAGCCACTGCAGCCGGCTGGCGCGCGAACTCGACCCCGCGGCGGCGACCGCCGCGGAAATGCCGCGCGGATCGGCGCTGGTGTACCTGGGGTCATTGACCCACTGTGGCGGCGCCAATCGCACCGACCAGCCGCGGACCGGGCTCATACTCAGCTACTGCCTGGGATGGCTGAAACCCTATGAAAGCGCCTTCCTGTCATATCCTCCGCGGGTCGCGAAAGAATTCCCGAATGCCCTGCGAGATCTGATCGGATACCGCATTCATCGGCCGAACTTGGGGAACTACGAAGGACAGGACCCCGCGGTGTTGTTCGAGACCAGCTCGCACACGCTCCCGGCGATCGACGCGATCCCACCTGGCATCGAGCACGAGTTACGCGAATTCTACGATCGTAACCGCCCACTGGACCTCACTTGAGGCGCCGACCGAATAGGGCCGGCATCGCGCGCCTCGCGCTGCAAGCGGCTTAGCTCATGCGCACCAGCAGGGCGCAACTCAGTGTGGTGGCCCCGTGGTTCGACATCACGACCTCCAGCCAGAAGTATTGGATCCGAACACGTCGCTGGAAGACTCCTGACTATTTCTCGGCCTATCCCCTGGAGCTGTTCCCAGCTCCAGTGAACCCGGATCCTCTCCCCGCCCGTGACGTCGAGCAGCCAAGAACCGCGGCGGATCGCTCTGCGGGTGATCACGCCATCACAGGACGGTAGGTGCAGACCGGCCTCCCCCGACTCCGCGAGATCCTGGTACTGCTCGAGCGGGAGGCCACGCCTTTCGTGAGGTGGCGGCTCGCCTGGGTGCTGCTGCTGGTTGCGGTCTCGGCGATGCTCACAGCGCTGAGTCCTCTAGCCTTGAAGCTCCTGGTCGACGGGTTCACTGGACATGGTCATGGCGAGGCCGTCTCCCCGATCCTCCTGGTGGCCCTGTATGCGCTCAGCCAATGGCTCGCCCGCATCGCCGGCGAAGTCCGAGGACTGATGTATCGGCGTATCCAGTGGCGCATGTTCCGGACCCTCAGTGAGCGACTGTTCGCGCACCTGATGCATCTGCCGCTGCGATTCCACTTGAATCGGCACACCGGCGCCGTGAGCGAGACTCTCACGAACGGCTTGGACGGCCTACAGCTGCTCCTAAATCAACTCGTGGTCACCGTCCTGCCTGTGATGGGGGAGCTCGCCATCGTCCTCCTGGTCCTTGCGCGCATGGCACCACCGCCGTTTCTGGCGCTCTTCTGCGGCGCGCTGGTCCTCTATGCCAGCGCCTTCACCCATTCGGCGGCTGCCGTCATGCAGTCTGCACGTAAAGCCTCCGCTGCACGAGTGGACGCGGGCGCCGCCATCACGGACAGCCTGCTGAATTATGAGACGGTGAAGTACTTCACGGCCGAGTCCATCGTGCAGGAACGGGTCGGCAAGGCGCTGGTACGCAGCGAGACCGAATCGATCACCTTTTCCCGCCTCTTTGCGCGCAGCGGGCTCCTGGCCGCCAGCATCTATGCGGGATTCCTCGCCGCCACGATAGGGTACGCAACGCTCGAAGTGCTTCGCGGCCGCATGACGGTGGGCGACTTCGTCCTCGTAAACACCTACATGCTCCAGCTCGTAAGGCCGGTAGAGCTTCTCGGCTATGCCATGCAGTCATGCTCTCAGGGCATTGCCCTGCTGGAGAAGTTGACGCATCTATTTCGCGAGGCTCCAGAGCCTCGGCCGGGCGTCCGTGCTCGGCACAGCGCGGGACCCGGCACGCTCGAGTTCGACCGGGTCAGCCTGTGTTACCGGAAAGGCCAGCCGGTACTGCGCGACGTCAGTTTCAGGATTGCCCCCAAAAAGACGCTCGGGATCGTAGGGCCGAGCGGCTCGGGCAAGTCGAGCATAGTCCGCCTGCTGATGCGGCTGTTGGAGCCGGACAACGGGCAGATTCTACTCGACGATGTGCCCATCTCAGCTCTGGATCTGTCGAATCTACGTGGCGCCATTGCCGTCGTCCCACAAGATATCGCGCTGTTCAACGATACTCTGGCATACAACATTGCGTTCGGCCGCGAATGCGCCAGCCTCGCCGCCATCCAGGAAGCCGCCCGCGTAGCTCATCTGCACGAGTTCATCATGAGTCTGCCGGACGAATACGATACGCCGGTCGGGGAACGGGGCGTCAAGCTCTCAGGCGGTGAGAGACAGCGTGTGTCGATTGCGCGGGCCGTGCTCAAGTCCCCTCGCATCTACGTCTTCGACGAAGCCACCTCTTCTCTCGACAGCCACACCGAACAGGACATCCTCACCAGCCTCCGCGAAATCGCCAGGCACAGCTCCACGTTAGTGATCGCGCATCGGTTGTCCACCGTCCTGCACGCGGATGAAATAGTGGTACTGGAGCATGGACGAATCGTCGAACGGGACAGTCACACCAGTCTCCTCCGCCAGAACGGCCGCTACGCGGCCCTCTGGCGTGCCCAGCAGCATGGAACAGCCGCCTGAGGGCAACTCGGAAACGACTCATACGCAACGAACAGGCACTGGCTCGTGACGCGCTCAACCCTGTCGCGCTCGCTCAGCGAGATCCTACTCCCTCAGCAGTGGCCATTTCCGCCGCGGCAATCAGCGTACCAGGCTGCTGCCCCCTGATACCCCTGATCAGGGGTATACCCAACCTCCAGCAGTTCGGTCATCCTCTCATAGCCACGATCACGGTGGCACACTGAAGACTCTCCAACTCTGTAAGAGGATGAAACCATGGATACACCCAAGATCATCGAGCTCGGAACCCTTGCCGCCGACACCAAGAAGGGCGGAACACCGCTGGAACCGGACCTCCAGGGATTTTCGGCGGAGTAACACTTAGCGCTAGTGACAGCGCTCAGCACGGCGCGCAGGGGATGCGCTCCCCCACGCCGTGCTTTCTGCCGCCCACCGCCGACGAAACCTCTGCTCGATACCAAAAAATGACTCTGTCGCGCCCGTTATCTTCCCGTTATGCCTGCACACTCGATGGCAACACGGTAGTACTCGATCTCGAGAGCGAACGGTATTTCGCCATCACCACTACCGATTCACAAGCTATCGCCGACGCGTTGCGATCGCAGCAAGGGCATCTCGAATGCCACGAGGGCAGACTCAAAATGGGCAACCTACTCCCGCTTTCGAATGATGCCGTTTGTACTCGCATAAACACCGGCCGCGCCCTCTCGGTGGGCACCACCATCATATGCGCGCTCATTCGATTGAAGCTATTTGGCCCTAATAGGGCCATTGGTGAGCTACATCGGCGCCTGCAGTCCACTGAGCGGTCCCTCAGCCAGTTTCAAAAGCCCGCACTCGCCGCTGAAGTGGCGACATTTCGACGAATAAGACCCTGGTTCTACACGGCTCGAAACAATTGCCTGTTCAATGCTCTCATTCTAGCGTCGCATCTAACCCGTATAGGGTACTACCCAACAGTTGCCATAGGAGTGAGACTGCGGCCGTTTCTGGCTCACGCCTGGGTTCAAGTAGACGATTACGTCATTGACGATACGCCAGAGAACGTTCAGTCGTATTCACCTATATTTGTCATGTAGTGACGACCATTCATGTTGTGGTACATCGCGCTGGTATGGAACCCGCTGGACGACACCGCCTTCTGTCGCGTCAAGTCGGCGCAAGTCCACCTGCCTCGAGCCCTTCCAGACGCCACCGTCCTATTGGAGATGCCCGGGCTCCTGGTCATTGGAGCCCCCTTGCCATGGCGCAACGCACAGTCTCATCGCTTTCGTAACGGCTGCGGCCTATTACTCGGAACCCTGTTCAGGAGCGCCAACCCCGCTGAGAGCCCGCAGGATTCACCCAACCCTCCTCTAACGGCTGCCGACGAGGCCCTTATGGTCGAAACCCGAGGTCGCAGCCTGGTTTCCTCCCATTGGGGGTCATATGTGCTATTCCTGAGGCCCCCCGGCTCGAGCGCGGTGCATGTTTTCCGTAGCCCAATGGGGTCTCTTCCGTGCTTCTGGACCGACAGGAATGGAGTCTCCCTTCTCTTTTCCAATCCACGGCACCTGGTAGACGCCTCCTTGGTTTCACTGGATGTCAATTGGGACCACATTCGGGCGCAGTCCATCGGAGGAGACTACCTAGGTGTAGAGACCGGCATCTCCGGCGTATTCAGCCTGATTCCAGGCGAATGCCTCGAATTTTGTGCCGGGACGCGACTTCGGCAGACCTACTGGAGTCCAAAATCCGTGCGCACCGACGAAGCGCACACTTCCATCGAGACAGCAGCCGCCACACTCAGGTCCGCAACAGCCCATGCCATAGATAGCGTCGCCTCCGCGCACGAGACGCTTCTGGTCACCCTTTCCGGCGGATTCGACTCTTCTGTCGTACTAAGTTACGCATCGTCCGCCCCGACGAGACCACGGGTAATCGGCGTGAACTTCCATTCGCGGCATTCCGGCGACGAGAGACGCTACGCACGGAGTATGTCGCAAAACACAGGAACACAGCTTGTTGAAGTACAGTTGTCTAGCAATGCCCAGCTCGCACGCGTCCTGTCCTGCTCCTTGACAGCCAGTCCAGTGCCCCATCTGACGGCATTTGAAACGGAACCGGTCTTGCTGGAACTTGCGGACGCGAACCGCGCTACCGGAATCCTCACCGGGCAGTTAGGAGACGACGTCTTTGGGCACGCGCACGGACCAGAGATGTTGGTCGACTGCATGGCGCAATGTCACCTTGGACGTTACACCTTCCTCGCATTTCTGGACTACGCAACTTTACAGCGGATCTCGCTTTTGCGGGCCCTGAGTCTCGCACTGGCCTTCCGACGACGCTGGGCACGTTCATCGTCTTGGAGCTTTTATGAATACCGTCGAAATACGCTCGGCCCGATCCCGGGCGCCTTGACGACGGACGCAGCCGTACACCAGTACGAGAACACGCTCCCACGCTTTCTACATCCCTGGCTTCAGGACACTGGCGAGATGGCTCTCGGGAGGATTCAAAGCATCCACAGCATGATCTGCGCCACGTCCAGGTGGATTCAAAGCGGGTTCTCCGAGGTGACGGACGGCTTCATGCTCAGGCCCTTGGCCAGCCAACCTATTGTAGAAGCCGCCTTACGAATACCGACTTACCTCCATTTTTCGGGCGGCCAGAATGGCGCCGTAGCGAGACGCGCTTTTGGATCGCGTTTATCGCAAGAGGTTCTTCAAAGAGGGAAGGGAAAAGGCACACCAGAACTTTGGATGTCCGATTTACTTTCGCAGAATTCAGCACTCCTTCGAGAAACGCTGTTGGACGGATTATTGGTCGGAGAGCGAATTCTAGACCGGTCAAGGGTGGAGCGCGCCCTCACACCCAATCGCTCATTGCCATCCACTGGCGTCGGCGAGCTGATTAATCAACTACAGATAGAGGCTTGGCTACGCCAATGGGCAACCAAGCGCCGCGCCTGCGGTTCGCCGATCCTGCGCTGATTGCGACTTCGACTCGACCACCTTAGCGATCGCCGACGCCAAGTGGCTCAGGACATGCCGGTAGCCGGGTCCGCATGACACGCCAGCGCCGGATCTCGCCCCGACCGACGAGCGACGGGTCCTCGCGCCCATTCAGCCAATAATCAAACCACGCAACGGTCCACTGCTGCTCGCGCATGCGCTCCTTTGGCTTGACCAATTCGTGCTGGCCGTTTCGGATATAGAGCAGCTCTATCGGCTTTTTCTCCGCACGCATGATCGCGTAATCATCCCAAGCCGAGACAAGCGAGAAGGGAGAGTTCTGGTCATCCAATACCGGCGTGCAAATCCTGTCGGTATTAAAGCCGGGCGAGCGGGATACCCAAACCGGCAATCCCGACTTCCAGGGACGGGGCCCGATTTCCGCCCGGAAGAAATATTCCCCAGCGGAACCCATGGTATCGATATACGTCAAGTACTCAGGATAGCTCCCGGAGTTACCTTCGGCGAGGACTGCCGCCCTGTATACGCCTGGATAGTCCTCCAGACTCTGCAGCGCCGCAAGACCCGTGAGACTCCAAGCCATGATCCCAACACGATGGCTATCAATGAGCCGATCGCGCGTAAGTTGCCGGATAGCCGCCAGATATCCCGCGGAGAATGTCTCCGCCTCGCGCGGCGTATTGAGGGACTTGTCCACATCCGCATTATCGCTGGCATCGATGACCTGTAAAACAAGAATGTCACGCGCCGCCAGCGCGCGCGCCGCGTACCCTGTATGGGACGGCCCATCGACCAGAAACGAGCGGACCTCACCACCAAAACCGTGGGTCTGAATCACCAAGGGATAGCGCCGGCCCAGCCGAAAATCCGGCGGCCTCATCAGGACCCCCGACCATGTATAGCCGTCAGGGCTCTTCCACCGATACAAAGACGCAACGCCGAGCCGAAATTTCTCGAGCTGCGGATTGGGATCAAGCAGCACCCTCTCCTGTCTGCCTGGCATAGCCGCCACCAACATCGGCGGGCTGTTGATACCTTGAACCACCTCCGCGTGAAGCGCACCGCCGGCATTATCACCTACCACGTCCCGCCCGCTCCATCCCCCACGCAAACCCTTCGTATAGCGGATAACGCTTTCGTCCTTGGGTGCATCCATCGTCGCGTAACGCACGACTAATGTGTGTTCTGCCTGCCACACCAGTGCGGTCACACGTTCGACGCTCAGTATGTCCTTCTGTTTCCCGGGATTTCGACCGGGTGGAACGCAAGAAAACGATTTTGACTTTATCCCAATAATAGCGACCGCGCATGGACCGACGCTGAAGTCCTTCTTGTCCGTGGCTGCCGGCGGATACGTCCCGGCGACTGCTATCGCAGATCCCCCAGGACTCCACGCGCCCTCCATTGACGTCAAGTAGAATGCGTCCCAGCTCACCGGGGCATCAAGCAGGGGCGAGACGGCGCCACTCAGAAGGTTCACGATTGCGTACTGCAGCGGCCGCATGATACCTGTACGACTACTCAGCAGCGCCGAGTCGTGTGGGCCGCTGTATCCAATAGTGCCGCGATACTGTTTCCACGACCCAGGGATACGCTTCGCGGCGATGGTCGTGAGCAATTGTCGCCCATCTGCCGCCAGAGTAAGCTTGGCACTGCCGTCGAGATAAATCGGAGCGTGTCGCGCTGACATAACCGGCACCGGCACGGACTGCCCCGCTGACATTTTCCATAACCTGCAATCGTCCGTATGGAACCACACACGCAAGAGATTTGGGAATAGTAGTGCGGCCGAGCTGCGCCCTGTGCCGTCCTCCATATCCCCAAGGGTGGGACCGGCCGCTTGATAGAGCTGGCTCGATCGAATCGCGCGACCCGCGCAGTACACCAATGCGTCCGCATTCTCGCTGAAGCCATATACCGATTGATTCGGCCTACTAATCATCTCCAGCTTTCCATCTATGAACACCCGATATAGATGTTCAACGCCATCGTCATCTCCCGCGAGGAACAGGAGGCTCCCGGAATCGCCACTCCAACGCCACTGACTGATCGGCAACTCGTTCGAGTCGTTCGCCATCCGAAGCAACGGATGCGCCTTCAAGAGTTGCCCGATGTTCTGCTGCTGAAGCCACGCATTGACCTCGGCGCTGCTGAATAGCCAGAGTGTGGAAGTGCGCATCCCGGACCGCACATCTCCCCGAATGGTCACGGCTACAAGGTATTTTCGGTTAGGGGAGAAGGCCACGGGCGACCCCGGACCCTGGTTAGTAGGTTCCCTTGGGGTGACGAACCTTGCGTAGTGAATTGAATCGGCGACGGTAAACCGCCGATCGGTGCCGCTCCTTGCGGGAATCGAAGCCGCGGCGAGACTGATGAGCATCACGTACAGGGTGAGACTGATTCGTATGCTCAGTACAAACCCGCGGCCTCTTCTCGGGGTGACGCGCCCACCCAACCGTTGTGGCGAAATTGTCGGCTTCATTCCTGAAATCTCCACTGGAAAGTCTACCAATGCTTCGACACCGTGATTCCTATCACCCTGCCTAGCGCGGACGCGTTTGCCGTATCGAACCCCACACCCGGGGGAAATGTCGATTGAGCGCCGACGCGCGGCGCCGTCATGTTGAACAAATTCTGCGCCGACAGACTGATGGAGATATCGCCCAGCCACTCGCCGTCGCCTCCGGCGCGATACGCAACCTGGCCGTCTACTGTCGTCCACGATTTGATCGTCACAGCCGGCGCGCCGGTATTGTCCTGCTCCGGGGAGACGTAGTTCACAAATACCGTGGCGCCCCATCGCACGCGAGTCCAATTTAGCGACGCCCGCGCCTTGAAATGCGGCGGATTGAATATGATTCCATCAATCACAGATGTAGGTGCTCCGGTAACCAACCGCTGCGTGAACGTGAGCCATGACATGTTCGCCGCCGATGCCCACCGACCCCACGCCGTCACCCATTGATACGTTCCCAGCAAATCAACACCGTCAACATCTTGAGTACTGATATTTTGCTCATAGTCGAGATAGAGAAGCGAGACATCACTGGGATCAAACTGTAAGCCAGGATAGATGAAAAACGAGTACGCTTGCGAGATGTTTGCCTGTTGAATAGATGCGCTCGGATTGTGAATGATGAAAGGATCCAGAGTGGGGTCCGACAATGCCGTAAGCAAATTTGTGAACGGCAGGTTGATGCGATCCCGGTAGAGTATGTCGAAGTAGTTCATCGTCACCGCGAGTCCGTGGATGGGGGGCGTATATTCCACGGTCGTGTTCCATGATTTCGCGGTTTCCGGCTGTAGACGCGGGTTGGAGCCCCCGGCAATCAGCAGTTCCGTTCCGGGTTGTCCTCCCGCCAAGCCCGCCGGATACAAGTTATCGCTATCGCCGGAGTGCAAGTCGTAGAGCGGCGGCGCGCGAAATGATTTGCCCCATGACGCCTTGAATGTAAGTTCCGGAAGCGGGACGTATTCGACACCGAAGGTAGGGTTTTCAGTGCTGCCGAAGTCGCTGTAGCGCTCATAGCGACCTGCCACGTCGAAATTCAATTCATTGAGCCCGATTCGTTGCGCGGACCGAGACACCAGGGGAGCGTAGAGTTCAAGGTATCCGTAGTCGACATCTCGCCAGGATTGCTCCGGCGCAAGGATCCCGTAGGTGTCCAGCCCCTCACGTCGAACGCCGATTCCGGTTGCGACGCGCAAGTCCCCGCTTGCGGTGTGCATGACGGGGCCCTGGCCGTGCAGTTCTACTGAGTAGAGCGACGAATCCGCGTAGATTCCCGGAGATATCCCAGACGCCGTCAGCGGAATCGAACTCTGCGCAGTCGCCTGCTGATCACCCGCTGCATTGACGTCGAGCGAAGCTGTGCGACCGTCACCCAAGTCGATGTCGAGTCCCGCATCGGTGCCGTATGCTTTGACGGTCCCATATATTTCCGTGCCGAAGTCTATTGTGTCATTCTGGCGGTCAGCATAGACGCCTTCAATACTTACCACACTGGCAGGGTTCACCTGGAAGGAGCCGGAGGCGAATAGCGAATTCTGCGTCGATCGCGGTATTAGATCGTATGATGACTGTGGGACGGCAGCAGATATGGCTCGTTCTCCGCTGTGCAGGGGATCCTGCTCTGAGTATTCATACGCGGCCATGACCCCGCCCTCTTCGAATGTGCGCCCGACCAGTGCGCTATACGTCTGCTCCATGCCGCCACCCGCGGTTGGCACGTCCACCGTCCCCGTAGTGTCGACACCGTTGTAATTCTTGCGTAAAGCGATGTTGACTACGCCCGCCACTGCATCGGAGCCGTATATTGCCGAAGCACCGCTGGTGGAGACCTGAATGTGATCGACCGCGGCGAGTGGCACGACGTTCAAGTCTGCACCTGAGAAAACGCCGTCGGATGCCAGGCGATGCCCATCAATGAGCGTCAGCGTCGATCCAGCGCCGATGCCATATAAGTTCGCCACTGCGCTTTCCGCGCCGTCATTTCGGCCTGCATTGATGCCGTTTGCCGACGCGACATTTGGATTCTGTCCCCCGGAAAAATTCTCAGGTAGAGCCTGCAGCACGTCGCCCAGCGTGGTCAATCCGCTCTGCTCGATATCAGTTCTGGAGATGTCGATTACGGGGGACATCGGCTCGATGCCTCGAATATGAGTTCCGGTTACGATTACTTCCCGTAATGCGGCGGCGGCATGGGTCTCGTGTGGTGGGCCGGACTGCCTCGTTTTCGACCTTGTCGCATCGGCGGGATCCCCACTCTTATGTATTGCCGGGGCTGTCCTTTTGGGAGTTACGTTCGAAGCAATCCGGCGGCCCTGGGCGGATAGCGCATTGGATGCCGTCGCCACGGCCGAGGTAACGCGGATGATACTTACCGCATTCGCGTCTACGTAGCGATACGTCAAGCCAGTCCCGCTCAGGAGACGAGATAGCGTCTGAGCTGCTGTCAAGTCTCCTGATGCACCGTTGGTTCGTAGGTCCCTAATCTCTGCACTGAAATACAGGACCTGTAGATGATGGAGTTTTTCGAATTGCTTGAGCGCTTTAGCAAGAGACTGCGGCGGGATTCGCGTTTCGATGCGAGTCATCGCAACGGGCGGGATCTGCGCGACACAGGGCCCCAGCATCGACATGCAGAGACTTGCCGCGATCACCATTTTGTACATTAGCTCCCCCGGAGTTTTTGGCTCTTCGTCATGGGCCACGCACTTGCGTGGCGACCCGTTATCAACGTAGAGCGGTTTCACGTTTAAATGGGGGTGGCGGCGGCTATCTCTCTTGGCGCGTCCTAACGATAATTTTGTCCCCTGTCTCGACTACGTACAGCGTTGGCTGAGATCGCAGAAATCCGACCAATGCGGCCGGATCAATCGCAGAATACACGCCGCTGACACCAACGGCTCTCAGAGAAGGATCCGCGATTACGAGATGTCGAGTGCTATACAGATTGAACTCCTCCGCGACCTTCTCGAGCGACGTATTGTCGAATATGATGCGCTGTTGTATCCACGCTGTTATCGCTTCCACGTCGACGGGCGTCGGCGGCGGTATGTTCTGCCGCCAGAACGGTAACCTGCTGACCGGCGGAGCACAAGAACTGCTTGCACCTTGATGGCGGTCTCTGCAAGGTCGCCGTGAAGCTCGCGACGCCTGTCATGCGGTCGATCCACGCCGAACGAGTTCGCCACCGCCACTCGGCCCTCGAGCACTGTGACCACCGTACGATCGGATTCTTTATCCACGTCGAACTCCGTGCCTATCGCGCGCACCATGCTCGTGCCGCTGCGCACGATGAACGGACGATCGAGCTCATCCGTATCGTGGAAATACGCTTGCCCGCGGATAAGGATGACATTGCGGACATCATTGGTCATGTGGACCGTCACCGTCGTACGCGCGTTCAGGATGACCGTAGAGCCGTCCGCGAGGATGAGCGTGCGTTGTTCCCCGATGCCAGTGCTATAGGTTCGCGTCCCGGACGTATAGAACCAGAAGGCCATGCTGCCCAAGCCAACCATCAACGCGAGGGACGCTGCAATTGCCCACGGCCGGACTCGACCCGGATTGGATTGACGCCCGGCGTTTGCCGAGCGCGATCGTAATTGGACAACGTTTTCGTCGCCGCCGTTACGCGCTACAGCCAGCAATGCTTGAAGATCGATACGGCCGCCCGGGTCCGCGGTAGGAAGGTCGGACCAGCCGGCTGCGACTTCCAGGTATGCCCGGACGTGCTCTGGAGAGGCCCGCAGCCATTTCTCAAACCGTGCACGTACTGCGGGTGTGGCATCGCCAACGCGGAATTCGACGAAGAATTCGGATGCTTGGACCGCAGGGTTGAGACGCATATTTGCCGATGGCGTGTCCACGGTCTCCTCCTCCCTACTTGTCTTGGCCGGCTCCATATCCGGTTTTGCGGCAATACTGAGCCGCCCGAGTCAGGTACTTCTTTGCGGTCTCTCGGGCCACACCGAGCTCATTGGCGACCTCCTGGACGGTGTAGCCGTAGATCCGGTGCATCACGAGCGCCACGCCCACACGCGAGGGCAGTCTCTCCAGGGTCTTACGGAACCACTCCACGCGCTGGGAATTTTCGGCCCTCGCAGAGGGATCTTCTCCGGCCGGTGAGAGCAGCTCCGGTATGGCTTCGGTGATATCGATGAATGAAGTATTGGCGGCTTGGCGTAGCGCATGCTGGTGCAGTACGTGGCTCGCCACCGTGAACAGGTACGCCTCTGGATTGCGGATGGCCTCCTGATGATTGACCCGCAGCAATCTCAAATAGACCTCTTGGGCCAAATCCGGCACGTCGTTGGCATTGCGCAGGTGAACGGATAGATATCGACGCAGTCCGCGGCCGTACCGAAGAGCGAGAGAGGCGACGAAACGGCTGTTGGACGTGTTTGCCAAGATCGATACCTGATAATTAGAGTTTCACAACCAGCGTAGAGCGCATTGCGTTGGATAGTGGGGGTGGCAAGTCGTTCCAGTTATTTTGTTTCGTGCGCACCGCGAGATGTTGATGCGGCATTGATTGTTACTCTTCGTGTGCATCCTACGCATTCAACGGATGCGTTCGCACCGTCTGTCGTAGTCTGGGCTGCTGGCTTCCGGAAGGGAGTAGTACCTTGGTCTCGATGCCGTTAACTCATGGACACGGCCGACGGCAAAATCCCTCCTCGTTCATGCCGTCTTCCAACTGAAGCAGTGCCAGACGCTCATCAGCGCTACGAACGGCACAGTCAACCCCGCCGTCCATAACACTCGTGGCTATCGATTATTCCCATTGGCACGACTAGAGTCCCCCGGCACGCCCGCAGACGATCGGCGAGCGCGATTTGAGCTTGATCAGATATTTCCCGATTGAAATGCGCCAACTACTGGCAGTAGATGTATGAGCCGCACCGAATCCACACTCGAGATGCCTCGAGGCGTGACGACTGCGCCGCCACGTCACCATGACGCGGCTCTCAGCGCGTTACTCGCATCTCGTCAAGATGTGCCGGATGCGGGGCTGCTCTCGCGAGGACGCCCAGGAGTTGGTGCAGGAGGCGTACCTGCGCTTGTTCGAGTATCAACGATCCACCAGGGTGCGAGATGCAGACTCTCTGCTTCGGCGCATCCTCATCAATCTCTCGATCAATTACTTCCATCGCACCCTGTCGACTCCCTTCTCATTCGAGGATATCGACGAGCGCGACAGGCGGGAGGCGCTGGTGGAGCCTGCAGCAGGCCCGGAGCGCGCGCTTGCCGCTGAGCAGGACCTTGCCGTAGTCGTGGATCTGCTGAACGCCGTCAGTGAGCGCGTGTGCCGGATTTTTATCGCACAACGGATGGGATACAGTCACGATGAGATCGCAACGGCATTCGGGATCATGCCGAGAACCGTCGAGAAGCACGTAGTGTCCGCGAACTCCGCGCTGAGGGAAATGCTCCCCGCGGCATTTGCCAAGCGCGCGCAACGCACCTAAGGTGCGCCGATGTGCTCCTCGAACCAGCCCACCATCCGCGCCGCATAGTCCACGATCGCCGGCCACTTGCGTACGCCGTGCCCTTCCTGCGGGTAAGTCACCAGCGCCGACTTCACCCCGTTCTCGACCAACGCGTTGTGGAACTGCACGGCCTCTTCAGGCGGCGTGCAGCGGTCGAGCGCGCCGCAGGTGGACAGCGTCGGGGTCTTGGTCTTGTGCGCGAAGAAGACCGGGCTGCGCTCAAAGTACTTACCCCCCGGGTTGGTGTAAGTGTCCTTGAGGAAGAGCGCCACGAAATGCCCGATGTTGGAAATGAGGTGCTCCGTCACTTGGTTCGTGACCGGCGAGACGGCGACGGCGGCCTTGAAACGCGGGTCCTGAGTGATGAGCCACGCCGCCATGTAGCCGCCGTAGCTGCCGCCCGTGACGCCGAGCCGGGCAGGATCGGCAATGCCGCGCTCGGCGAGGTGGTCGAGGCCGGACAAATAATCGTAGGTATCCGCTCCCCCCATGTCCCCCATGACAGGCCGCACGAACGCCTGCCCGCGTCCGGTGCTGCCCCGTGGGTTGGGCAGGAAAATGGCGTAGCCCCGCTTGAGCAGCATCAGCGACCCGATGCTCCTGCGGCCCATCCAGAAGGGCCGGTAATGCCACACCGGGCCACCGTGCACATTCAAAATGACGGGGTGGGGTCCGCGACCCTGGGGCTTGAGCAGCAGGCCCTGGATCTCGAGGCCATCCAGCGCGTGCCACTTCACCGTTTCGACACCGGCGAGCGCGGATAGCGTCTCCCCGGCACCGGGGTCGAAGGACTTGATGGTCTGGTACTGCCGGCGGCGGATGACGGCGATCTCCGGTGCGCGCTTGAAGCCCTCGCCGATCAGCGCGCAATCGCCGGGCTCGCCGAACCCTGCGATGACGGTGTAGAAGCCGCTGGTCGTGACGTCCTCGCTATGCCAGATCTCATCGAGCTCACCGGCTTGTGTATCGTAGAGCGCGACCACGGTCTCGAAGCCGCGGTGGCCGGCGAGCAGCAGATAGCGATCGGACCGCCAGTCCGTGTGGGTGACGTCGATCCCCTTGGTGGCGATCTTGCGGATTTCGCCGCTCTTCGTATCGATCACCCTGAGGTCCCCGGCCACGATCCACCGGTCGCTGCAGAGCGCCTCGACTACCGCGACGTGGCTGCCGGATGGCGAACCGCTTGGCCAGCCGAGCTGATCCTGCGGACCGTAGAGGTCGCGGCTGGCGCCACCCTCGGTCTGGATGAGGACCAGGCGGGCGGTGTACCAGAGTCCCTCGCTGGGCCCCTGCGAGACGATGGCCACGACCGCCTCGTTCCCGCACCAGGCGGCTTCCCAGATGTTGCTGCGCGGCGGGCTGAACTGGCTGACCCGGTTCTCCTCGAGGTCATAGACCCATGCACGCCGCCAGCGGTAGCTCTCGTCCCCGGTATCGACGGTCGGCACCCAAGCCGGGAGATCGTGGGCCATCTTGCTTGCCGCGGCGCCCTGGGCGCCGGAGAGGTCGGCCCCGTGCCCGGCGACGCCGAGGAGGATGCGGCGGCCATTGGGCGACCACTGCAGATACTCCACCCAGCCCTCGACCGCCGGAGTGGCGCGGCACTCCCCGCTCTCGAGGTCGAGCAGGTAGAGCTGGAAATCGCCGGCCTTGCGCCGGTCGGAGAGGAAGGCGATCCGGCGCCCATCGGGCGCGAGCTTCGGCGCGCGGTCGGTGTTGGGCCCGAGGGTCAGCAGGCGAGTGTCGCCGCTCGTCAGGTCCGTGAGGCAGATGCGCGAGCACGCCTCGTTCGCGGAGTCGATCAGCGTGCCGGTGAAGACCGCCCGATTGCCATGGGCGGAGATCTCCACCGCATCGGCAATGAGCCCGCTGCCGGGGCGGCGGAAAGCGCGGTACAGGGACTCCGTCTCCCGATAGAGCGCGGTTTCACGAATATCTCTTTGCACGAGCCATCCCCCGTCCGACGAAAGCCCAACAGGATGAGCCCATCACCCCCCGCCGTCCAGTGTCCCGCGGAGGGTCTGGCCCCGCTCATCCTCAGCCGTTGAAGCGCGCCAGCGCGTAGGCATCGGGGTTGACTCGTGGCGAGCCCGCCATGAGGAGATCGGACAGAAGCTGCGCGGATCCGACCGACAGGGTCCAGCCGAGGGGACCGTGGCCGGTGTTGATCCAGAGATTGCCGATCGGCGTCGGTCCGATGATCGGCACGCCGTCGGCCGACATCGGGCGCAGGCCGCACCATGGCTTCGCCTTGGCTGGGTCGAGAGGCCATGACGGCAGCACCTGCCTCAGCAGCCTGACGAGGTTCCCGATGCGCGCCTCGGGCAGCGACAGGTCATAGCCGGTGAACTCGGCCGTTCCGGCCACCCGAATGACATTCTCCAGCGGCACCACCACCGCGTGGAAATCATCGTCGCAGACCGGGACGTGAAACGGAGTATCGGGCGATGGCCGCTCGAAGGTGAGCGAGTAGCCCTTGGCGGGCTGGACGGGGACGGTGATCCCGAGGCTCTTGAGCAGGAGCGGCGTGTAGCTGCCGGCCGCCACGACATAACTGTCGGCGGTGAACTTCTCGTCGCCGCTGCGCACCGCGGTGATCTTCCCGTGGCGGGTCTCGAGTCCGGTAACGGGCGTGCGAAAGCGGAAATCGACGCCCGCGCGTCGCGCATGTTCCGCCAGAGCCACGCAGAACTTGTAGGCATTGCCGATCTCATCGACCGGGTAATGGATGCCGCCGGCGAGCTGAGCGCCGATGGGCTCGAGCGCCGGCTCTGTCGCCACGACTTCTCTGCCCGTCAAACGCCGGTAAGTCAGCCCCTCGGTCTCGAGCTTCTCGGCCCACTCGACCGCCCGCTCGAGCGGCGCGGGATCACGGAACACGCGCAACGTTCCCGATGGGGCGCCGCCATACGCGATGTCGATTTCCTGGCGCAGCCGTCGCAACACCTCCAGAGAATGCAGCCCCAGCTTCAGGTTCTTGATCGAGTTGCGCTCGTATCTCTCCCGGCTCGAGTTGCGCAGAAACTGGGTGCCCCAGCCGGCGAGGCGCGGCAGGGTCCTCGCGTGCAGCTTGAGCGGCGAGTCGGAACGGCCGAGGGATCCCAGCAGCACGCGCCAACTCCCGGGAGCGTTCCAGGGCTCGGGCATGCTGGGTGACAGCATCGAGCCGTTGGCGAAGCTCGTCTCCTGTCCCGGGCCATTCTGACGGTCCAGGACGGTGACCTCGCAGCCGCGGCGCGCGAGGAAGTAAGCGGACGTAGTGCCGATCAGGCCGCTGCCGATGATGAGCGCTTTCACAGGTACCCGGCTTAGTTGTGCGAATGCGCAGCCTACCTCGCCTGCCATGGCGCAGCCAAGGCCTACACGTCTGCTACAGACGGTGCCAATAAGCATTGCCTACGCAAGGCACCTGTCCGATCTTGGCGGCGATCACGGAGAGATGCCGCTCCGTGAGTCCCGTGACGTCTATCCGGATATACAACGTACCCGTCGTCCCGAGCTCCGCTACGACGCGGCGGGGTACAACGTTGAGGGTCTGGAAACAGGTCAGGACGCGAGCGAGTGCGCCCGGGTCAGCGTCAGCGTTGACACGCAGACAGAGCGCCTGCGTCGCGGTCTCTTCCAATGCGGCTTCTTGTAGATTCACGGCCAGGGGTCCTCATCGCATTTTCACCTCGATCGAGCGCACGGCAGCCCCGGCTTTCGGCGAAAGCCGGGTACGTAATCGACCCGATCTGGTGGATGAGGGAAGCCATGAGTGGTGTCAGTATGGCGCAAATTTGCACGAATGCGCAATCAAATCGCCTTGACCCCCTTTGGCAACCCGCCCATGCTGCCGACCCTGGATTGTTTCGGCGGTGGGTCGGTTGCAACAGGGTGGCGGGGGAGATATGGACGATGTACTGCGGCGGCTCGGCGCGGTCGAAACCGATATATCAGGCATGAAGGCGGACATGTCGGCGATTAAGGCCGTGATACCGCATTTGGCGACCAAAGCGGACGTCAGCGGCGCCAAGGCCCTGATCAGCGACGCCAAGACTTCGATCATTCAATGGGGAGTCGCCACCACGATAGCTGCTGCCGGGGCCGCCTTCGCCATTGCGAAATTCGTTCACTGATCCGACTTAGACCCACCCGCCGTCCACGATGTAGTGCTGATTCGTGCAGGCGCTCGCCTCCTCGGAGGCGAGAAAGACGATGACCTGCGCCACTTCGGCCGGCTCGAGCTTTCGCTTCAGGCACTGACGGGCCACGATCTCGGCCTCGCCTTCGGGGGTCAACCACTTTTCGAGCTGGCGCTGGGTCATGATCCAGCCGGGGGCCACTGCGTTGACGCGTATCCCATAGGCGCCGAAGTCACGCGCGAGAGACCGCGTCAGACCCAACACGGCCGACTTCGATGCGGTGTAGCCCGCCATCCCGCCTTGACCGATGATCCACGAGATCGATCCCAGGTTGATGATCGAGCCCTTGCCCAGGGCCTTCATGTCGGGGATGACCGCCTGCGCACAGAAGAACTGGTGTTTGAGATTGACCGCGATGCGGCTGTCCCAGATCTCCTCGGTCACCTCCTCCGTGGCGTGGCGGTCATCGCGCGCGGCGTTGTTCACCAGTACCTGGATGGGTCCGAGGCGCTTGGCTGTCGCCGCCACGGAGCGCTGCAGCGCCGGGATGTCGGTGAGATCGCAGGGCTCGAAGTGCACCGGTGTCCCCGCGGACTCCAGCTGCCGCGCGAGCGCGCGCGAGGGCTCCACGTCGATATCGATGAAGGCCACCTTCGCCTGCTGCGCCGCGAACTGGCGCACGATCGCCTCGCCGATTCCCGAGCCGCCGCCCGTCACCAGCACGACCTGGCCCTTCAAGTCAGGATAGATCGCCGCCATCTGTCGTCGCTCTCCCGCAGTCAGTTGTGTGTTGGAACGGAATGGATCGCCACGGGCCGCTGACCCGGAACCGGCGCCTCGAAGCTGAAGAGGTCGCCCGCCAGCGGCTGTGCCGCACGCTGCTCCGGCGTCATTCCCTTCCATGCGGTGGTCACGTAGGCCGTGCGAAGATCCGGTCCGCCGAAGGCGATCTTCGTGACGTTGGCGCACGGCAAACGCACGGTCGCGAGCAGCTTGCCCTCGGGGGAGTAGCGGCGCACAGCCCACCCACCCCACAAGGCTATCCACACGCAGCCCTCCTGGTCCACGGTGGTGCCATCGGGATGGCCGGCGTCTTCCTCGATCTGCACGAATACGCGCTTGCGTGCCAGCGTGTGCGGGTCCGGCCTGTCGAAGGCGTACACAGTCCGATGAGACGTATCGGTGTGATAGAACACATGCCCGTCGGGACTGAACGCCGGGCCATTTGTAATCACGTAGCCCTTATCCAGGCACACACACCGCCCGTCCGCATCCAGACGGTACAGGGCACCGGTCGGCTCGACTTCGGGGTCATGCATCGAGCCAAACCATAGCTCCCCCTCTGGGCTTACGCACCCATCATTCAGGCGGTTGGCGGGAAGCTGCGGCTCGACCTTCGTCAGGAACACGAACGCGGACGTCTCCGGGTCGAACCCATGCAGGCCGCTCTCGAGACCCACGATGAAGCCGCCGGCGCGCACCGGCGCGAGAAAGCCCGGCTGCTGCGGTGCCCCCCAGGAGCGCTGCTCGCGCGTAGCCGGATGCCAGCAGTGGGCGCGCCGCGCCTTGATATCGACGAACCAGAGCGCCGCGTCGCGCTCCACCCACACCGGGCCCTCGCCGAGCTCGGCGCCCACCTGGCAAACATGCTTCGCATCCATGATCGAAGCATACCCGCATCCGTTTCAAGTGTCCGAGTTGACCACGCTGAGCGTCACGCGCGCATCGAAGCGCTCCCCCGGTGCGAGCAGCCTCTGGCCGGTGATCGCCGGCGGCGCCGATCGGTTGATGGCGTTCGGCATGTGGCTCACGGGCTCGACGCAGAAGAAGTCGTTGCCTGGGGGACTATAGATGTGGAGCCAGTGCAACGCGCGGCTGGCGGTGAGCGCGAGACGCAGCCCCTCTTCCGGCAGCAGGATCTCCGCCACGCCCGGCCAACCGGTGTGGCAGTGATCGACCAGCTCCGCGCGCGCCACCGCATCGCCGCGGCCCCACTGCGCGAACCGCGTGCCGTGAGCGAGCCGCACCGGCAGCGACTCATCATCCGTCAGCCAGACGCCCTCGACGCTAGCTCTGAGCTGCGCGCCTTGCCCGTTGTGGAAGTAAGGGTGCCACCCCAGCCCCGCGGGCATGGGCGTCGAGTCGCGATTCTCCACCGCGAGCGCCAAGTCGAGGCTATCGGCGCGCAGTGTCAGGGTCTGCGTCGCGAGGTAGCGCCAGGGCCAGCTGTCGGCAGGGTGCTCGAAAGAGAGCACTGCGCTGTCCGCTGCTACCGACTCGACGCGCCACGGGCTCTTCCAACCATGGCCATGGAGCGGATGCGCCTGATCCGGTGCATTGCGCTCGATCCTGACGTCGCGCCCCCCCACCCGGAAACGCCCGTCGGCAATCCGGTTCGCAAACGGCACGAGCACGAACGCCGCCGTCTCGAACGGATCGCTCGCCCCGGCTGGCGTGGGCCGCAGCACGTCGCGCCCCTGATAGCGGAGCGTGGCGACCGCGGCACCGAGATCGGGAAGAAGCTCGAGCCTCAGGTCGCCGCAGCCAAGTGACAGCACCGAGCCGCCTTTCTTACTCCGCGGCCCGCGGGGCGCGGAGCCCCGCATCCTGCGGCTTGTGCCGATGCCAGAGCTCCTGGATGGACTCGAGCGGACGCCCCTTGGTCTCCGGCACGAAGCGGATGACGAATAGCGCCGCGAGCACGGAGCAGACGCCATACACCCAATAGGCGAAGCCGTGGTTGAAATGAGCGTTCAGGGCACTGCTGCCGTCCATCATCGGGAAAGTCGTCGAGACGATGAAATTCATGATCCACTGCGCCGCAACGGCGATGGACATCGCCTTGCCGCGGATGGAGTTGGGGAAGATCTCCGACAACATCACCCATACCACCGGTCCCCAGGAGAAGGAGAACCCCAATATGTAGACGACGACGGCTCCCAGGGCGATGTAGGAGGATCCCGCCGCAGCGCCGGCCTGGGCGGCCGTGGCCGCGACCAGATGCCGATCGAAGAGGAACCCGAGCAGGATCATGGCCCCGGCCATGATCAGCGCGCCGGCGACGAGCAGCGGCTTACGCCCGATCTTGTCGACCGTGAAGGTGGCGATCAGCGTGAAGACCGTCATGGTCACGCCGCTGTAGATCGCCGAATCCCACAGCGCCTGGGTGGTCGAGGCGCCCATGTTCTCGAACATGTGCGGCGCGTAATAGAGCACGGCGTTGATGCCGACGACCTGTTGGAAGATCGACAGCATGATGCCGACGACCAGCACCAGCCCGCCGAAGCTGAGCAGCGGTCGCGTATGCTCGACCAGGGTGGCCTTGATCTGCTGCAGCGTCGACTGCGCTTCCCCCTCACCCACCAGCCGCTTGAGTAGCGCCAGCGCCTCGGAATCGCGATCCTTCAACACCAGGAAGCGCGGCGTCTCCGGCACGAGCAGCATGAAGATGATGAGCAGCGCCGCGGGAATCGCCGCCGAGGCGAGCATGCGCCGCCACGCCGTCGTCATCAGGTAATCGCGAGTGTGCCCTGCCTGGATCGCCCAGTTGACGAAGTAGACGAGCGTGATACCGACGACGATCGCGATCTGCTGGAAGGTCACCAGCATGCCGCGCGAGGCGGGGGGTGCCACCTCCGCGATATACATGGGCGCCAACATGGAGGCCATGCCGATGGCCATGCCCGCGAGCAGCCGATAGCCGAGAAAGGCCGGCAGAGCGTGATAGCCGGTGCCGCCGAAGATGCTCCAGAAGAACTCCGGATAGGCCGCGCCGATGGAGGAGAGGAAGAACAGCACGCCGGCGATGATGAGGCCGCCCTTGCGGCCGATCTTGGTCGAGATCGGGCCCGCGAGGCCGGCGCCGATGACGCAGCCGAGCAGCGCCATCGAGATCGCGAGCCCGGAGAGGATGTTCGCATCCGTCTCGGTGAGATGCCACGGCAGCACGAAGTTATGCGTGATCGCGTCGGTCACGCCGGAGATCACGGCCGTGTCGTAGCCGAACAGCAGTCCGCCCAGAGTTGCCGCCACTGTGAGCGCCGCCACGAGTCCCGGATTGCCTTTGCCGCTCATTTACCTACCCCCTCATTCTATTGGCCAGCCCCATTCTCGCATTCAAAAGGCCGCGGCTGGCAAGGTTGTGCGTCAGGGCGCCAATGGCATCGTTGTTAACGCTAACATGCGCCCTCGACCCGGCGAGACCCCAGCGCGACGCGCGACATCCTTGATGGTCGCGCCGGCACGAAGGCCCGGCCGGGTCCTGCGAGCCGTCTTGGTCATTGGACCTCGAACGCCCGGTATGAGTGCGGCGGCAGCTGCACCACGAAGCTCGTCTGCCCCTCTTCCCCGGGCGCAGGCCCCGGCACAGCCTCGGGCGCCGGCAGCACGCTCTCTCCGGAGGCGAGATCGACCAGCTTGGAGGCCGCCCCCTTGACGAAGACGCGCACCGTGGCAGGGCTCGCGCGGTACGACTCCACGACGAACGTATGGTTGTCGTAGGCGAAGAGGCTCACGAGCGCCGGGGCGTCGATGCGCAGCGGAAAGCGCGCGGCCAGCCATCCCCGCAGGTCATCGAGCACCGGCTGCGGCAGCTCGAGGAGCTGGCCCATGTTGGCCGGCACGTCGAGCACATAGAGCTCCCCGGGGCCGTATTGGGTCGCGAGCAGAATCGGCACGGCGTTGGCCGACGCCTCGCCGCGGATCAGCGGCCAGCTGTCGTTGGTATAGAAGTGGATCTGCGGGAAGATGACCGTCGGGTTCTTGCGGCCGGCCACATCGAGGTCGCCGCCCCCATGAGGCCCGAAGGTCCCGTAGTAATGGCGTGCCGCGATGGGCAAGCCGCTGTAGCTGATCTCGGCCACGTTCTCGATGCCCTTGTGCTCGAGGGCCTGCAGCAGGCCGGAGGTGATGATGACGTCACCGCCCGCCTCCAGATTGCCCTCGATCTCCTTCACCAGGTTGGGATCGAACGCGGCGTTCCTGGTGAGAAGGACGACCGGCGCGTCCTTGGGGAAGTGCGGCGTCAGGTCGATGGGGAAGCCGACGTTGCCGAGATAGTTCTGCAGGAAGTCCTCATCCGAAGAGGACTGGTAGGGCTTGTAACTCTCGATGCCGATCGGGGATCCGAGCTTGCCGATGACGCCATCGACCTGACTGAGCGAATAGCCGGCCACGGCGGCCCAGCCGGGCACCGCCTCGCTGCCCGCCGGCGCGTGAAAAGCCTGCGTCATGGCGTCCCAATCGAAGCTGGTGTGGTCACCCGCCCACGGCCGGTCGCCGGCGATCGCCGGCGCGGGAGAGGCGAGCTGCGTCCAGCTGAAGAGCGTGATCTCCGGCGCTTTGGCAAACATCGTGTCCCAGAGCTGCTCGGCATACCGATCGGCGTAACGCGTCTCGAACGTATCCACCCAGCCGCCGCGGTCACCGCCGTGCGGGCGGATGTTGCTGTAGTAGCGGAAGATGAGATAACTCTCGTACTGCTGCAGCAGCTGATAAGTCTCGACCGGGTCGCGCGTTTCGGTGCCGGTGTAGATGTAGTCGAACATCTGCGCCTCGCGGTCGAGGTCGAAGCCGAGGCCCTGGAAGTGCTCGTACCAGTTGGGGTACTTGATGATCACCTTGACGCGCGGATTGGCGGCGCGGGCCGTGCCCAGAATGACGTGCTGCGCCACCCAGCGCATCTTGTTCAGCCGGTACTGCGTCCAGGAAAGGGAGCCCTTGGCGCGGATGTCGGCGTCGCTGCGCGTGTTGTAGAAAGTGAAATCGTCGAGAATCACCATGTCGAAGTGGCTCGCCGCCATCCGCACCGCGCGCTCCGCCATGGCGACGTCCTTCGGGTTCTCATAATCGAAGGACTGGAAGGGGCCTCCCTGATCGACCGCGGTCAGCGTGAGACCGCCGTCGACGGTGATGCCGTGCGCCCTGAAGAAGCGGGCGATACGGTCGAGCGAGGCCGGGTCGGCGAATACTCCGCTGCGATAGTCCTCGAGATAGACGTGATTGAAGTGAACCTGGCTCCAGACCCGGTCGAACTGCTGCTGCAGCACCTGAGGGTCGGCGAGCTGGCGGGTAGAGGCCACCGGGATATAGATGGCGACGCTGAAGTTTTGGTAGGGATGCTGCGCGGGCGCGGCATGAGCCACGGCGGTGCTGAGCGCCATGGCGGCGATGGCGAGCAGGCGAGTCGCAAATGATCTGTGCTTCGGCATGTGCCCCCCTATGATAGCGCTATCATACGGCACCGCCGCGCCGCGTTCGAGGGATTTTCAGTCCCCGTCACCAATCCCACATGGAGCCATCCTCCAGGCGCGCGATCGGCAGTTGCCTGGGAGCATAGGGATAGCGCCCGGCGAGCTTCTCGTCGAGGGTGACGCCGTGTCCCGGACTTTCGCCGCAATGCAGGCGGCCGTCGCGGAAAACGTAGTCATGGGGAAAGACTTCATCGGTCTGCTCGGAATGGCGCATATACTCCTGGATGCCGAAGTTGGGCACCCAGGTGTCGAAGTGCAGCGCCGCGCCCATCGTGACGGGCGACAGATCCGTGGCGCCGTGAAAGCCGGTGCGCACCTGATGCATCGCGGCCAGGTCCGCAATGCGGCGGACGTGGGTGATGCCCCCGGCGTGCACGATCGTGGAGCGGATGAAGTCTATGAGACGGCCTTCGATCAGGCGCTTGCAGTCCCAGATGGAGTTGAATACCTCGCCCACCGCCAGCGGCGTGACCGAGTGGCGGCGGATGAGCTCGAAGCCGTCCGGGTTGTCGGCCGGCGTCGCATCCTCCAGCCAGAAGAGTCTGTAGGGCTCGAGGTCGCGCGCCAGACGCGCTGCCTCGACGGGCGTCAGCCGGTGATGCACATCGTGCAGCAGCTCGACCCTGCCTCCCTGGTCGGCGCGCAGCCGCTCGAAGAGCTTCGGCACGATCTCCAGATAGCCCGGCGTCGACCATTCCGTCTCCAGCGGCAACTCGCTCTCCGCCGGCTCGTAGGCGTCCTTGAGTCGCGATACGCCATACGGCTTCTTGACGCCGGGAACGCCGCACTGAGCGCGTACCGCGCGATAGCCCATGGAAACGTATCGCGCCACTTCCGCACTCGCCTCCTCGATGTCGCGGCCGTTGGCATGTCCGTACACGAGCACGCCATCGCGAGAGCGCCCGCCGAGCAGACGGTAGAGCGGCAGCCCGGCCATCTTGCCGAGGATGTCCCAGAGCGCCACGTCGACCGCGGCGATGGCCGTCATGGTCACGGGCCCACGCCGCCAGTAGGCGCCCCGATAGAGGAACTGCCAGGTATCCTCGATGCGTGACGCGTCGCGCCCGATGAGATTGGGAACGACGTGATGCTCGAGATAGGCCGCCACCGCCAGCTCCCGCCCGTTGAGCGTCGCATCGCCGATTCCGAAGACGCCCGAACGCGTCTCGATCTTGAGCGTCACGAAGTTGCGTCCCGGACAGGTGACGATGACCCGCGCGGCGATGATCTCCCGCTCACGCGCGGAGCTGTGGGCATTGGACTGGGCACTCGTCATGAACAATGACTCCAAAGGGCAAGCGCGCCCGGATCAGAGCGCAATTTCGACTTCGGCACCGCGCCGCTCGGCGGAGAGATAGGCCGAATAGATCACCTCCATCGTATCGCGCGCCAGCTCGCCGGATGAGAGCGGCTCGCGGTTTGCCGCGAAGCTCTCCATGAAATCCTGCAGCTCCAGCAGATAACCGTGATGCCAGGATTCGTCGGCGGCCGGATGCGACCAGCCTTGCTTGGTTCCGATTTTCTCCACCACGTAGACATCCTTGAAGAGATCCTCGCGCGGATTATAAGTCTCGAGGGCGTTGGTCGGATTCAGATTGCAGCGCGTGCGATGGTTATTGGCGAACACCTCGAGCCAGTTGTTGACGCCGCCGAGCACCAGCTCCGAGGAAAAGATATCGGCTACGGTGCCGTCGCTGAAGGTCAAGTGCACCTGCGCGTAATCCTCGACGTCGTGGTAATCCGTGCGCAGGAACCCCGCATCGCGAAACTGCTCCAGGCGTGTGATCGCGTGTGTTCGCGCGCTGACACTGCGGGGACGAATCGGTTGACCGTTGTGCGTCTGCCCTTCGACCCGCTTCAAGTGCAGCGCCGCTGTAACAGGATGACAGGCTTTGCCGATCAGCGAGCCGCCACCCGTATGCCTCCAATCGCCGTAATAAGGCGAATGCGAGCCGCTGTGCGACTGCTCGCTGAGGAACCGGAGGATCTGGCCGCCCGTCTTGCGCAAGATCTCGCGCTCCTTTTCGATGGCGGGCGCGTAAACCCAGTTCTCCGCATATCCCATTTGCCTGCCGCTGCCGCGCAGCGCCTCGAGGATGCGCTCACAGGTTGCGACCGCTTCACGCAACATAACCTCCTTGGAGAATTGGTCCCCCCGAAAGCCGCTCGTCGCCCCCGGCGGTCCGAAGAATCCTGTGAAGGGCTTCTCGACGATGACGTGCTTGCCGCGCTGCAGCGCCTCGATTGCGAGCGCCGCGTGCGTCATTGGAGGCGTGCAGATATCTATCACGTCGCACGCACCGCAGAGCTCTTCAAAAGTCGCGTAGGCGGCGATGCCTCGTTCGCGGGCAAATGCTGCGCGAGAATCCGGCGTTACGGAGTACACGCCCACGACGCGGACGGGAACACCGTAGACGCGTCGATAATTCTCAAAGTGGAATTTGGCAGCGTAGCGCGCCCCGACGATCCCGACTCGCATCGCTTCTCTCACCGGACGCCGAGATAAAGGTTGTTAACGTTAACGTGCGCCATCGACCCCCTCCTGTCAAGCGCGTGGCGCCCGGACACCGGGCTTCGGTGCGGCCGCCGATTGGCGCGCGATGAGCTCGTGCGGGATGAGCCGGTGCAACCGCTCGGCGCGGCGTCGGCCGCCACGCACCGCCGTGACCAACATATCGATGGCTTCGGCCGCCATACGGGCAATGGGTTGCTGGATGGTGGTGAGTTCCGGCCAGATGGTCGAGGCAATGAGCGTGTCGTCGAAGCCGACCACGGTGAGATCGCGCGGCACATCGAGCCCGAGACGGTGCGCCTCGGCGACGACGGCTGCCGCCATGTCATCGTTGCTGGCGAAGACCGCAGTCGGTGCGGGGTGGATGGCGAGGAGCTTGCGCGCCGCATCCAGCCCGGACCGAAAGCTGAAGAACCCCTGCTCCATGCGTGGCGGCGGCCGCCCACCGCGCTTCGCCCGCGAGCCTTCCTGCAGCGCCGCGGTGAAGCCGCGCCAGCGCTCCTCGCTGGCGCTCTGATTGGGATGACCCTTGATGAACGCGAGACGCTCGTGCCCCAGGCTGATCAGGTACCGGGTCATCTCGCGCGCCGCCGAGTAATCATCGATGCGCACGCACATGGTATCGGCCAGGGGGCGGCCCGCGGCAACCGTCACGACCGGCAGGCGCGCCGCGCTCAGCTCCGCACGGACGACGCTCGAGTCGCAAAGCGGCGGCGGCAACACGACGCCCATGACGGCTCCGGATAAAAGCCGCACCGCCCGCCGCGAGCCGACGTGCGTCGGTTCGCACCTCTCGATGATGAGCTGCACGTCATGGCGGGTCGCCGCCTCCAGTGCGCCGACCAGGAACTCGCTGAGGTACGCCGAGCTCGGGTTGCCATAGAGCAGACCCAACCGCTCGCCCCGCTCGCTCGCGAGACTTCGCGCAGCGAGGTTCGGCGAGTACTCCAGCTCTCGGACGGCGCGCTGCACGGCATCACGCGTCGTAGTACTAACGGACTTGCTGCCGTTGACGACGCGAGAGACCGTCATCGCCGAGACGCCCGCATGAAGCGCCACATCCTTGATGGTCACAGCGATGCGCGGCCCGAGCTGGGTCCTGCGGGCGGGTTTGCAGCGTGTGAGCTTCGACATCAAGCCGCCGCCCATTCCGCTGGAGCGAGCCTCGGCGCGAGCGCATGGATGATTGCCAGCGCGATGAGATACATACAGCCGGCGACGGCAAAGAGCAGCGCGTAACTACTCGTGGCCTGCAGTAAATATCCGATGCCGGTGGAGACCAGCGCGCCCGCAATCGCGCCCGCGAATCCGCCCAACCCCACGACCGACCCCACCGCCGCGCTCGGAAAGAGGTCCGACGTGAGGGTGAGAAGGTTCGCTTCCCACCCCTGGTGCGCGGCTGTTGCCAACCCGATGATGGCCACCGCGCCCCAGAGCTCGCGAATGCGCGGTGCGAGCACGATCGGCACCACCGCCAGGGCGCAAGTCAGCATCGTGATCTTGCGTGCGGCGTTCACGCTCCACCCGGCCCGCATGAGCCGCCCGGCGATCCACCCTCCCAGGACGCTGCCGACATCCGCCATCAGATAGATGACGACCAGCGGCGGTCCGAGACCGGTGAGATTCAACCCATAACTCTCGTGCAGGAACTTCGGCAGCCAGAAGAGCAGAAACCACCACACCGGATCGGTGAGGAATTTTCCGGCGGCGAACGCCCACGTCTGCCGATGACGCAGCAATTGCAGCCAGTGCACTCTGATCTCGCGCGGCGCCGGGGCGGCTGCAGCGGCAGAGACCCCCGCCCCGCTGTCGCGGATGTAATCGAGCTCGCGCGCCGAGACCGCCGGATGCCGCTGCGGCGGCCGATAGTAAAGGAGCCACGTGAGCAGCCACAGGGCGCTGAGCGCGGTCGTGAGCAGAAACCCCGAGCGCAGTCCCCAGAGCGATGCCGCGATGGGCACGGCGATCGGCGCGACGATGGCGCCGACGTTGGTGCCGGCGTTCAGCAGCCCTGCGGCCAAGGCGCGCTCGCGTGGCGGGAACCACTCCGCGACCGTCTTGATGGCCGCCGGGAAATTGCCGGCCTCACCCAGACCCAGGGCGAAGCGAGCCGCCGCGAACGCGAGCACCGTCCCCGCCATGGCCTGACTCGCGGCCGCGAGGGCCCACACAGTGATCGACAGCGCGTAACCAATGCGCGTGCCCAGACGGTCTATCACCGCTCCCGCGAAGAGGAGTCCGACGGCGTACGCCGCTTGAAAGGCGGTGACGATGTACCCGTAGTCGACCTGCGTCCAACCGAGTGCGTGGCCGAGGCTCGGCGCCAGAACACCCAGCACCTGGCGATCGATGTAGCTGAGCGTCATCGCCCAGAAGAGGAGCGCGCAGATGCGCCACCTGACCCGGCCGACGCGCGCTGCCACCGCTGCGACCACTAGCGCTGCGCCTGGGAAGCTCCGATCGGCAATTCAAACGGGCCGGCCGGCAAGCCTGATTCGTCGTAGAGGGTGCAGATGGGACTGTCACCCCAACAGAAGCGTACGCGGGTCGGTACGTCCTTCCTCCCTACGTCCGTCAGCATGACCTCATTGCCCGTGATGGTCGCCCTGGCATAGCGGCACGTCGCGAGCGTCGGCCCGCAGAGCTCGAAGGCGTTGGGAGCGCCGCTGTAGGAGACGAGCTTGCCCGTCACGTCCTTGAATGGCACGACGACACTTGCACCCCTGCGGAAAGCACCCACGGGCTCCGGCCCGGAAGGATAGACATTCTCCCCATAGATCAGATTGCCCGCGGCTCTCGCGAGCCGAACACCCACATCCACCTTGTCCGAAGGATGCAGGTTCGTGGCATTGCCGATGTCGATCGTGACGGCAAGCGCGGCATGGGGGTCCTTCGCCACCGCGCGGCGCTGCGCCTCGCGCACCTCCGACCAGCCCGAAGCGGCGGGCTGGGTCGGAATCGCGCCGTAGTTCGGGATTTGCACCACCAGGAACGGCAGATCGGCGCCATAGGTCCGGCGCCAATCAGCCATCAGGTCGGTGAGCAATTGCTCATAGGGCCCGGTCCAATAAATGTTCGACTCACCCTGATACCAGATCGCCCCACGGAAGGCGTAGGGACCGAGCGGCGCAATGAGGCCGTTGTAGGCCATGCTGATCCCGCCAAGCTGCCCCCACGGCTCGCGCGGCGCCATGCCAATCTCGTTGGGTACGGGCTGATAACGCCAAGGCGCCGTGAGCGGTACTTTGCTGCCGTCCGCAAGCAACAGCTGGCGTTGATCCGCCGGTGCAGTCAGGCCGCACCGCATCCAACTGCAGAACAGATTGAAGACTATGGTGTTGGTACCGGCGTGCAGCGTTCCTTGCGGGATGTCGTGCAAAGCCTGGCCGATCTCGACCGAGCCGACCGGACGGCCATTCACCCAGGCGATGTCCTCTTCGCTCGCCTTGCCGACCGAGAGTTTCGCCGCCTGCGCCGCCTGCGCCGCGGTCAAACTGACCGTGGTCCGGTACCACATGTCGCCGAGGAAAGCGGCGACCTTGGGGTCCTGCCAGGTGCCCCACGCTGTCAGATCCGGCGCGACCGGCCAGCCGGAATCGTCGTAGGAAGGCTGCCACGGCTTACCCATCGACTCGGGCGCGTGCGCCTTCCACCAGTCCTGCCACATCCGGCCCCAGGCCTCGTACCCGGCGTGGTGATCCCGGGCATAGACAGCACGGACCTTTAGATCACGGTCGTACAAATGACTCTTGGCGATCGTGCCTTCGCTGATCCAATCCTGGATCAGCGAGCCGCCCCAGGCGGCGACCACCATGCCCATCGGCACCTGAACCTTCTGCTTCAGCGCGCGTGCAAAATAGTAACAGCTCGCCGAGAACTGGCCCACGGTCTTCGGCGACTCCACGACCCAGGGCGCCGGCGTCGGCAAGTCTTGCAGCGGAGTCAGGCTGGCCGTATCCGCGATGGTCATCATGCGCATCGTGCTGTCGGTCGCCAGACGCTCGGTGAAGAAAGCTTCTCCCGCCGCCCAGACCCACAACACCATGTTGGACTGCCCGGTGCACAACCAGACATCGCCGACCAGCACGTCTTGCGCTGTTTCGCTCTCTCCATCGGCCGCGCGCGCCGTCAGGGTATAGGGACCGCCAGCCGACATCGCCGGCAGCGTCGCCGACCAGCCCCCGTTCGCAGCCGCCGTCCCTTGCGCGGCATGTCCGGCAAAGGTCACCGTCACCGCTACACCCGGCTTGGCCTGTCCCCAAACGGTGATCGGCCGGTCGCGTTGCAACACCGCGTGATCCTGGAACATGGAATGCATCAGCGGCGTGGTCGTGGCCAGGCACGGGCCTGACCACGCCAACACCATCATGCAACCGATGAAACCCAGAAGTCGATGAACCGATGACTTCATCCGCGGCTCACTTCTGAGCGGCGAAGACACGCGTTGCGAACTTGATGAAATAAGGCCAGTTCGGCCCCGGAGTATGGCCGTAGGGATGCTGCCGGAAGCCCATGTCCGTGGAGCCCACCAGCGTGTTGACCGGCGGGAAAGGGGTGTGCGTTCCGAGCGCTTTCACGCCGAGCACCTCCCAGGCCGGGCTGGCTGCGGCTTCGGCCATGAACATCCCGCGCGCATCCTGCCAGGCATCGCCCGGAATGGCGCAGGCCGGCTTCATGATGAGCGAGCCGCCGCCGACGAAGATCGCGCGCGGCGCCACCAGCGCGATGAACTCATCGCTGTCCACCGGCATCTCGTTGGCGGAGTGCCCGACCGCTCCATAGCGGAGGAAATTGCCGGCAAACCAGTGGTATTCGTTCGGCGCGGTGAGGTTGGCTACGGTCTCCCCATAATAGCGCCGATAGAGCGCCGCGCCGCCCGCGCCCGAAGAGGAGATGAAGCCGACGGCGATGCGCGGATCATCCGCCAGGGCCACCAGCGCCGCCTTGCCGCCGCGCGAATGACCCATCACGCCGATCTCGTGCGCATCGACGTCGGAATCGGTTACGAGATAGTCGACGGTACGGCTGCTCGCCCAGGCCCAGGCGCGCAACACGCCCCAGGTGTCCATCGCGCGCGGCTTTCCGCTGTTGGTGAGGCCGATGATCCCCTGGTCGAGGCCGGCGCCGTTATCGGCCTGCACCGTGTTGTAGTCCACCGAGGCGAATCCCCAGCCGTGCTTCAGCAACTGCTCTTCCGAAGGCTCCATCCGCGGGCCGACGGCGATGCACATGCTCATTCCCGGGATATGCAGGTACGGGCCATTCTCGCCGTTGAAGCCGGCAAAGAACGGACGCAGCGAGCCGCCGCCGATGATGACCGGCACCCCTCTTCCCTTGGTCGCCGCCGGCGTCACCACATCGACAGGAATGGTGACCGTGATCGCCGGGTCACGAGAATTGTCGACATGGCCCACCACGTGTTTGACGATGGCGGGAATACCATCGACGGTTTGCGTGTGGACGCTCTCCACTTTCCAGGTGACCTGGGGAATGTCCGCCGGATATTTGCCATAGACGTATTCGTCGAACGCCGCCTTGATCTGGGCGCGACGCTGGCTCCACTGTGCCGCGGTCGTGACCTTGGTGCCATCGTTCAAGGTCATGAGCGGCGGCAGCTTCGGATAGGGATTGGCCTTGGCTTCGACGTAATTGGTGAAATCGGGACTATGCGGATGTACCGCATCCTTCGGCGGACGCAAGGCGCTGATGCCGAGTACCCGCATCTCACGCTGTTGCTCCGCGATCGAGGCGTTCTCGATCGCCGGCGTCCACCGCAACAGCCTTCTGGCCGCCGCGCTGGGCTCCTGCGCAGCCATGGCGGTGGCACCGATCACCACGGCGGCCGCGACCACGACACCGGCAAACACCCAACCGCGGCTCCTGCCGCCGCATTGACGGCCTGCGGAATCTTGCTCACGCGTCTTCATCTTGGAATCTCCCGGACTGAAAAAGCACCTCCCCACGCTTTTCGACGCGGGGAGGTAGCGGAGGAATTTAGAAGCGATACTCGAGACCTATGGTGAAGTAGCGACCGATGACGTCCTCGTCGGCCGGGGCCGGATAGGCGTATCCCTCCGCCCCCGTTCTCCCGGGCCCGATGAACAACGTCGGTTGCTTGTTGAACACATTCTCGATCGAAAGGCTGCCGCGCAACCCGCTGTCATCACTGCCAGTCCCGGTCAACTGATAGTTCACCGAGAAGTCCGTGTAGTAGATGGCGGGTACATACGAAGTATCCAGATAGACATACGATGACTGCGGGTTCGGCGCCTCGGCGCTCTGATAGCGCTCCTGCACGTTCGCCGAGAGGCGATCCGACTCATAACCCAGGACGAAGGTGGCGCGTTGCGCCGCTACGCTGCCCACGCCATTGGTTCCCTCCGCGCCGGCCTGATTGATCTGCGGCGACCCGGGAACCGCGGCCACCGTGACCAGCTTCGGCTGATAAGTGAACAGCAGGCGGGAGGTGATGATGCCGGCGGCGGAGTTGAAGACTCTGTCCAACGGAAAGTTATACTCGATGTCCGCATCGTACATCGTGGTGTACAGCCTGCCGTTGTTCAGATTCTCGATGAGCACCGCGGTCGGATAGTTGGCGGGCGATGTATTGCTCACCGGATACGGGCGTTCCGTGAGGCAATACTGTGTGCCGCCCGCGGAACAGAGCGCCTCCACCGTCGGGTCACCGCCGAACACGTCCGAAATCTCATTGTTGATGACCAGATGGTAATAATCCACTGACGCACTGAGCCCACGCACCTCCGGCGGCGCGTAGACGAAGCCGAATGTGATGGTCCTGGACACTTCCGGCTTCAGATTCGGATTGCTGATGATCTTCAGCACCGTATTGCCGCTGGCGCCCGTCAACTCGTCCGTGAAGGCGGTGATATTGCCCTCGACCGGGGCGAACAGGTCACTGAGGGTCGGCGCGCCGATATCGCGCGATATGGCACCACGCAACCTGAATTGGTCCACGATGTTCCAGACACCACCGAATTTCCACGTCACCGCACCGCCAACGGTGCTGTAGTCGGTGTAGCGGCCCGCCGCGTTGATATCGAGCGACTGCACCCCCGGCAGATCCTTGAGGACTGGGATGTCGAACTCGAGCGCCCCCTCTTTCACGCTCTCGGACACCTGCGGCATGTTCGCGACGGCGCCGTTCTGTACCGCCTGATTCGGGTTGCAGGTGAGCGGATTCTGGTATTCGCAATTCACCGCTTGCGTGGGCGAGTAAGCGCTCTCCGTCTGCAGCGACAGATTGCGCCACTCGCCATCGAGCGCGGTACGCACGGGGCCGGCCCAGTCGTCGAACGGCGTCCCGGAGATGTTGGCGCCCACGTCATCCATGACGTTGATGGTCTTGTACTGCATGTCCTCCGTTGCCCAATTGAAGGCCGTCGGATTATCGGCATTCGGGCCGAACGCGTCGAAAGGAATGCACCCGGCGTAGGCGGCGGCGCCACCTGGCGTCAGGGTTGCGCGGCAGACGGCCTGACCGGTGGCCGGATCGATCACCGAGTCCAAAGCGGCGTACAGGCGCTGGAAGTTGAGAGTATCAGGCGAGGTCTCGTGAAGCTCCGACTCCCCGTGGGTATAATGGAACTGCCACGCATAGCCGCCCAGCGTTCCCTCCGCGCCCGTCATCACGTTGATGTTCTGCGTGTAGCCGTCGGAAATGGCGCCGGTATCGTCCATCAGCGCCTTGGACATGCTGAAGCTCGAAGCGCCGCCGGCCGCGAGCAGTGCCTGAGCGGAAGCCGGTAGAAACGCGTTATCCGCCGCATACGTCGCGGTGAAATTTTGCGCACCGGAGTCGCCATAGTTGCGCGCTTGCGAAAGGTTGAACATGACGAAGGCGTGGATATCGCTCGTCACGTCATAGTCGAAACGGCCGAACGCGCGGTTCGTGACCAGGCTGGCCGCCAGCGTCGGATTCGCGTTGACTCCCGGGAACTCCGTGGCCGACTCACCGAAGTAGCCGCCACCGCCGCCGATCTCGTTCGGACCCTGCCCGGGGGCTCCGTACACGAACGGCGACAGTATCCCATTTTGCGCGAAGGTCATGTTCGCCAGCGGCCCGGAGGCGATGTAGCCGCCAGGCGTATAGGCCGTGTTCCGCGCGTTGAGCGCGAGATAGTAGGGATTGGTGGCCGTGCCGAGACCCAGCTCCATGGGAACGAGCGCACCGTACGGGCGATCCAGGTCGTTCTTGATTCCGTTCGACACATATTGCTCGGCGCTGAATTCGATATGGCCGCGACCGCCGAACAGATCCCTGCCGGCCAGGATCCCGAACTTGCGCGAGCCGTCATCGCCGTAGGTCGAAATGCCGCCCTGCGCGATGAGTTTCACGCCGTTGAAATGGTGGTTGAGCACGAAGTTCACGACGCCGGCGTCCGCATCGGAGCCGTAAACCGCCGAGGCGCCGCCGGTGACGGTATCGACGCGCTCAACCAGCTCCTGCGGTATCGTGTTGATATCGACTTCGTTGCTGGAATCCGAGGCGGGTACGCGCATGCCATCGAGCAGAATGAGCGTGCGATTCGAGCCGAGATCGAGCAGATTGAGGAAGTTGCCCGGCCAATTGATGGTCGAACCGCCGGTGGTGGTTTGGTTGCGGGAAGCGACGAACTGCGGCAGCTTGTTGAGCGCGTCCGGAATGTCCGACGGCGTCGTCGCCTGCAGCTGATCCACCGACATGCTCACGATCGGCGTCGGCGAATTATTGATGTTCGTGATGACGCGGGATCCGGTGACCGTCACCGTCGTCAGAGTCGTATTCTCCGGCCCCGAGTTCGTTCGCTTGCTATCCGCGCTTGCTGAATTCGACCGCGGCGCGCTCGGCTGCGTGGCATCCGCCGGCGTGGATTGCGGCTGGGCGGCGTCCGGCTGGGCGAAGGCGGCGGGCGCGGGCAAAAATCCGATGCCCATTGCGCTCATCGAGAGCAACAACATCACACGATTGCGTTTCATCATCAGTTTCCCCCTCTGCTGGTGATTGGTAGCGGGAACGGAAGCGTTCCTCGTCACCCATAGGTGCATGTCACAAGGTCAACGGGTCCTCGGTGAATATCCGTGCGAGCTCCTGGTTTCGTGGCACACCGTCAGCCAAGGACTACGGGAGCGTGGGCGGCAGACCGCCGCCGGGCGAATGATGCTCGCCCGCCCCTCAAGTATTCCTCGCCATCCCCCATTTGGTATGCGATACGAACTATATTGTCGATGGATGGTAGCGTTAGCAGTTTCACTTTGCAACTGGGCGCGTGAGCGCCATGATTCTGGTGTCCTGCGCCGGATTCATGCAGGATGCGTCCGTGCGTCGCGGCCGGCAAGCGGCGCCAGCCTTGACATGCGATCGCCAAGCTGAAATATAATTCGCGACCACTACTATACCGACGCGACGGCGACGCCGGCCCAATTCGCGGGGGGAAAGATGAGCGACATCAGCAGTCATTTTGCGGGCCGGACCATGGTATCGCTCGCGGCGGCGGCAGCGCTTTTCGCGCTGCTGCTGCCGGCCCCGGCCGCAACGGCGTCGAACCTCTTCAAGAACTCCAATGTGCCGCGCCTGCCACCGATCCCGCCGGAGCTGGCGAAGAAGTTCTTTACTCCGTTACCGGGTACGACGACGGAATATCGTCGCGAGCTCGCTGCGCTCCACATCAAGGCCCTCCGCCAGAACCGTGATGCCCGCGATCCGGACGCGCCCAACGCCGCCAATTACGATCCGGCGCTCGCCAATCCTTATCCGCGTCCGTCGCAGGTGCTGCGCGAGGAAGGCGGCGCCTGGGCCAAGACGCCCGCTGCCTGGTGGGCTGAGCGCCGGCCGGAGATCGTTGCGGCTGCGGAGGAAGCGCTCTACGGGGCGATACCGGCGGACGTTCCGTCAGTAACCTGGCGCGTCGTCGGCACGGAGAAGGGTGTCGTCGACGGCGTGGCGGCCACGACCACCCATCTTGTCGGCCATGTCGACAATTCGGCTGATCCAGCGATCACGGTCGACATCGGGCTCACCGAGGTGCTGCCCGACAGCGCGCAGGGACGCGTGCCGGTGATCATCGAGTTCGGCATGGGCAATTTCAAATTGCCCAAACACATGGGGCCCGAGGTGGCACCGCTGCCGGGCATCCCGCCGGCACCGGTCTATCATGGCCCGGAAAGCCGCTACTTCCTCCTGCACACCGGCTGGGGCTACGCCAATCTCGATGCCACCAGCGTGCAAGCCGACAACGGCGCGGGACTCGGTGCGGGCATCATCGGGCTGACCAACCGTGGCAAGCCGCGCAGCCTCGGACAATGGGGATCGCTGCGGGCCTGGGGATGGGGGGCCAGCCGCGCGCTTGATTACCTGCAGACCGATCCGCGCGTTGCGCCCGATGAAATCGGTATCACCGGGGACTCGCGCTTCGGCAAGGCCGCCGTCGCGACCATGGCTTTCGATCAGCGTTTCGCGATCGCACTCTTCGGCTCATCGGGTGCGGCTGGCGCCAAGCTGATCCGCCGCAACTACGGCGAGACCCTCGAGGACGTCGCCTACTCGAATGAATACCACTGGATGGCCGGCAACTTCCTCAAATATGCCGCGGATCCTCTGACGGCCAACGATCTGCCGGTCGACGGCGATGCCGTCCTCGCACTTTGTGCGCCGCGCCCGATCTTCATCAGTGTGGGCAACCCGGCGGCCGGCGATGCCTGGATAGACCCGGTGGGCGAATTCATGGCGGCGGTCGGCGCGGGCCCGGTTTATCAGCTTCTCGGCAAGAAGCCCCTGCAGACGGATCGGTTCCCGCCGATGCTTACGACGCTGATCGCAGGCGACATCGGCTTTCGCCAGCATCAGTTCGGCCACATGGCTGCACAGGGGCCCGACTGGCCGGCCTTCATCCAATTCGCGCGGAAATATCTCCACACCGAGAATCGCTGACGTGAAGCGTCTCGGTTTTGTTGCTTGCGCGGGCGGCGGCGCCGTGGCCGCAGGATGCGGCGCCCCTTACACGGCGTCGCCGGCTGCGCCGGCACAAGGTCAAGCGCGTCGTTGGAATACGAGCGCCGCGGCACCGCGCAGACGCGCGAGATCGCCGTCAGGAATCGGCACGATGGCCGGCGCGGTGCCGGCGATGGTGACGCTCTTCGCTGCTTTCTCGATCACCGGACGGTAACGGTGCCATGCCGAAGTGACTTCGCCGGCGATGTAAACGATTGCCGGGGACAGCGACGCCACGATGATGCGCAGGCCCTGGCCGATCTCCCGCGCCTGGCGCTCGAGCGCCAATCCGGCATGCCGGTTTCCCTCTTCCGCCAGGTTCAGCAGCTCGGCGAAGGTGGCCACATGATCGTGCGGCTGCAGCTCCCTGAAGTAGCGCAGCGCCGCGCGGCACGAAGCAAACACCTCCCAGCAGCCGCGCCGTCCGCACGCGCATTCCGGCCCCTGCGGGTCGATGGAGATGTGCCCGAACTCACCCGCCATCCCATCATGGCCCGTGATGACGCTGCCATTGGCGAAGATTGCGGCGCCGACGCCCTCGGAGGTGGTGATGAGGACCGCATCCCCATTGCCGGCGTCGCGATGAAAGGTCAGTTGCGCGAGCAGGCACGCGATGGCGGCGTTGGCGACGTGAACCGGCAACTTCATCCGCTTCTCGATCGCGCCTCGCACATCGAACTCACGCCAGTGCAGGTTGGGAGCGAAGAGGAGCTGGTCGGTGTGCGGATTCAGCCGTCCCGGGACGCTGACGCCGATGCCTTCGATGGACATGGGCCCGAGCGCGGCTTTCATGCGCGCCATGGCGTCCAGGATCAGATCCGTCGAGGCGCCTGCATCGCGGCTGAGGGTTGCCACGGAACGGGAGATCAGCCGACCGTTGAGATCAACCATGGCAATGATCGCCTGACGCGGATGGATATCGACGGCGAGGGCCACCAGGCTCTCGTTCAGGCGGATGAGTGTCGGTCGCCGGCCGCGCTGCGACACCGTCGGGTTGCCTTCGCACACCCATTTCTCCGCCAGCAGCTGCTCGATGATCTGCGAGACCGTGCTGCGCTGCAGCCCCGACTGGCGGGCGAGCTCCGCGCGCGACACCGGCTGGCGGGTCCGGATCAGCGCGAGAATGATGTCGCGGTTGATCCGCCGCGCCGTGACGCTCGATGCCAGCTCGACGTCCGACAGATCAAGGCGGCGAATCTCGCGCGTCTGCCGGCGCTTTTTCATTGGTCTTCTCCCGCGCGCACCCGACGCTTGTTGATCACCAACTCCATGAGCATTGCAAGCCAACGGCCGCGAAGTGTATCACTCCGTCTTTGATAGCGCTATCATAGAGGCAGGCGTTGACGCGCCCGAGGGTTTGTCATGTCGAATGGGATCTCGCGAACAGGTGTCCAGGAGCAGAGCCGGCGAGCCGCGGCGGCGTGGATCCTCGCCTGGGCGCTCGCGGCGGCCTGGCTGCTCGTTGCGCCCCTCGCCCGGGCGGTCGCGCTCCCGGCGGAGGACGGCTACGACCTCTGGCTTCGCTACGTTCCGATACAGGATGGATGGCAGGCGCGTTATCGCGCGGCGGCGACTGAGCTCATCGGCGCGGACTCCTCCCCTACTCTGGAGGCCGCGCAAGCGGAGCTGCTGCGGGGCCTGGACGGCCTGTTGGCGGCGAGACCGCTGCAAGCGCACGATGTGACACGGAACGGCGCCATCGTCTTCGGGACTCCAAGCTCCTCCTCTTTGATACGGAGCCTAGCGCTCGACCTGCATGGTGTGGGCGCGGAAGGCTACCTGATCCGCACGGTCACGACTCGCGGTCATACCATCACCGTCATCGCCGCGAACTCCGACATCGGCGTGCTCTACGGCGCCTTCGGCTTCCTGCGGGTGCTGCAAACGCGCCAGCCCATCGATCATCTCGACATCGCCAGCAGCCCGAAGATCAGCCGGCGAGTACTCGATCACTGGGACAACCTGGATGGCACGGTGGAGCGCGGTTACGCGGGTGACTCCCTGTGGCAATGGGCGGAGCTGCCGGATTACGTCTCGCCGCGCTACACCGACTACGCGCGCGCCTGCGCCTCCATCGGAATCAACGGCACCGTCCTCAACAATGTCAACGCCGTTCCCGAGATCCTGGAGCCGATCTACCTCGCCAAGGTCGCGGCGCTCGCGGGCGCGCTGCGCCCCTACGGCATCAAGGTCTACCTCGCCGTGACCTACAGCGCGCCCGTGACGCTGGGCAAGCTCGAGACCGCCGATCCCCTCGATCCGAAGGTACGGGCCTGGTGGGCCGCCAAGGTGGATGAGATCTACCGCGACATCCCGGACTTCGGTGGCCTGGTGATGAAAGCCAACTCCGAAGGACAGCCCGGGCCGCAGGATTACGGCCGCACGCAGGCGCAGGGCGCCGATGTGCTGGCGCGCGCGCTTGCCCCCCATGACGGGATCCTCATGTGGCGCGCATTCGTCTATTCGCTGAGCGCGAAGTCCGAGGATCGCGCCAAGCAGGCCTACGACACCTTCAAGCCGCTCGACGGCAAGTTCCCGGACAACACGCTGGTGCAGGTGAAGAACGGCCCCATGGACTTCCAGCCGCGCGAGCCTATCCATCCGCTCTTCGGCGCCATGCCGCACACCAACCTCATGCCGGAGCTCGAGCTCACCAAGGAGTACCTCGGCCAGCAGACGAGCTTCGCCTATCTCGGCCCGCTATGGGAAGAGGTCCTGCAGACGGACACCTGGAGCAGCGGCAAGGGGTCGACCGTGGCGCGCGTCATCGACGGCTCGCTCTATGGGGAGCGCCTCACCGCCATCGCCGGAGTGTCCAACATCGGCTCCGACCGCAACTGGTGCGGCTCGATCTTCAACCAGGCCAACTGGTACGCCTACGGTCGCTTGGCCTGGAACCCGGACCTTTCCTCCCGCACGATCGCTCAGGAGTGGGTACGGATGACCTTCACCAACAGCCCGGCGTTCGTCACTCCAGTGGTGCGGATGATGATGGCCTCGCGTGAGGCCGTGGTCGACTACATGACCCCGCTCGGACTGGTGAGCCAGATGGCGGCGAACACGCACTTCGGGCCCGCGCCCTGGGTGGCGCCCGGGCCGGGCATGCCGCCCGACTGGAGTAACACTTACTACAGCCACGTGAGCACCGACGGCATCGGCTTCGATCGCACGGCGAGCGGCAGCAATGCAGTGGCGGACTACGCGCCGCACCTCGCCGCGCAGTACCGCGACCCCGCGACCACTCCCGTTGACCTTCTCCTCTGGTTCCATCACCTCTCGTGGGATTACCGCACGCCCTCCGGCGACACGTTGTGGGACTCTCTGGTGCTGCACTACGACCGGGGTGTCGACTGGGTCAAGCAGGCGCGCGCCACGTGGAGCACGCTGGCGCCGTACGTCGACCCGCAGCGATATCAAATGACTGCGGATTTTTTGTCCATGGAGCAGAAGGACGCCGAGTGGTGGCGCGATGCGAGCATCGCCTACTTCCAATCATTCTCGCATCGCCCGATGCCTGCGGGCGCCGCGCCACCACCCGACACGCTGCAGCATTACGAGGCGTTCTGCGTCCCCTACGGCGAGGGCTCGCTCGGACGACCGGCCTGTCCGCCGGCTGACGTGTCGGTGCCACGCTGAGACGGCCTGCTGAAACGCCATGAGCAACTACTCCAAACGGGAATCTGCCGATGCGTTGCATCCGGACCGTCTCTTTCCCACGGATCCCGGGGTTCGCGCCGTCGCGCGCAGACTCTACGACGGCGTTCATGCGCTGCCCATCATCAGCCCGCACGGCCACACCGACCCGCGCTGGTTCGCCGACAACACGCCGTTCAGTGATCCGGTCTCCCTACTTCTGACACCCGATCATTACATCACGCGGATGCTCTACAGCCAGGGGCTCAGTCTCGAGCGGTTCGGCGTATCACCGCTCGCTGCCGCCGACCACGCCGTGAGCGACGTCCAGCGGCGCGCCATCTGGCGCACGTTCGCCGAGCACTACTATCTCTTTCGCGGCACGCCGACGCGGCTCTGGCTCGATTGGGTGCTGAGCGCTGTCTTTGAGACCGAGGCGCCGCTTACGCCCGCAAACGCCGAGCGGGCGTACGACCGCATAACCGAGTGCCTGGCGCAGGACGCCTTTCGCCCCCGCGCCCTCTTCGAGCGCTTCGGGATCGAAGTGCTCGCGACCACCGACTCACCGCTCGATGACCTGGCTCAGCACGCCGCCATCCGCGCCAGCGGCTGGAAGGGCCGCATCATCACCACCTACCGCCCTGATCCGGTCATCGACCCCGAAACACCCGGCTTCGCGGCGGCACTGACTCGTCTCGGCGAGATCAGCGGCGAAGACACCGGCTCCTGGCGCGGTTATCTCGCCGCGCATCGCAAGCGACGCGCGTTCTTCGCGCAGATGGGCGCCACAGCCACCGATCACGGCCATCCCACGGCCCGAACGGCCGACCTGAGCGGACGTGACGCCGAATCCCTCTTCGATCGCATCGTCAGCGCAGCGCGCGCGGGCAAGGTGGCAAGCGCGGACGCGGAAGCTTTCCGCGCCCAGATGCTCACCGAGATGGCGCGCATGAGCCTGGATGACGGCCTGGTCATGCAGATCCATCCGGGCTCATGGCGCAACCACAACGGCTCGCTCCATGAGCGCTTCGGTCCCAACATGGGTGCCGACATCCCGATGCAGACCGAATACGTGAGTGCGCTGCGACCGCTCCTCAACCGGTTCGGTAATACGGCCGCCCTCACTCTCATCGTCTTCACGCTCGATGAGTCCACCTATAGCCGCGAGCTCGCCCCCCTCGCCGGCCACTACCCCGCCCTGAAGCTCGGGCCGGCCTGGTGGTTCCACGACAGCCCCGAGGGGCTGATGCGCTTTCGCGAGCAGACCACGGAGACCGCCGGCTTCTACAACACGGTCGGCTTCAACGACGACACACGCGCCTTCCTCTCCATCCCCGCCCGCCACAACGTGGCCCGCCGCATCGATTGCTCCTTCCTCGCGCGCCTGGTCTGCGAGCACCGCCTGCCTGAGGATGAGGCCGCCGCAGTGGCGCGCGACCTCGCCTACAACCTGCCGCGGAAGGCCTACAAGCTCTGATCTGGCGCTGCTGCCGGATTGGTTTATGATATCGGTACCAGTGCGGCCGGAGCGACCGTACGAGAGGGGGATACCTTGCCGCATCACAGCACCTCACGCGCCGGCCGGCGCTGTCCGCGCGCGCGCGCATCAGCGCTTGCCTTCGCACTCGCTCTGGCGAGCCTGGGCGCCACCGCCGCCGACACGCCTCTCTACAAAGACGCGCATGCCCCGATCGATGCGCGGGTCAACGACCTCCTCGCCCGCATGACCCTGCAGGAGAAGATCGCGCAGATCTCCTGCATCTGGCAACGCAAGGGCGATGTGGAGGATGCCAACGGTAACTTCGATCCCGCGAAGGCAAGCCGTGTGTTCCCCTACGGCATCGGCCAGGTCGCGAGGCCGAGCGACCGCGTGCCCCTGGAACCCAACGATCCACTGCAGAACGTTTTTCGCGACGTCCCGCAGACGGTGGCGTTCGTCAATGCCGTGCAGCACTACTCGGTCGATGACACTCGCCTCGGGATTCCGACGCTCTTTCATGGCGAAGGTCTGCACGGCTTCATGGCCAGGGATGCCACCAGCTTCCCCCAGGCCATCGCACTTGCCAGCTCCTGGGACCCGGCGCTCATCACAAGCGTCTATACGATCGTCGCGCGTGAGGCGCGTGCACGAGGCGTGCAGCTTCTGCTGACGCCCGTCATCAACCTCGGCCGCGATCCGCGCTGGGGACGAATCGAGGAGACATTCGGCGAGGACACCTACCTCGACGGGCGGATGGGAGTCGCGGAGGTGCGCGGCCTGCAGGGCGATACCCTGCCTCTCGGCCCTGATCACGTCTTCGCGACGCTGAAGCACATGGCCGCTTACGGCGTTCCCGAAGCTGGCGTCAACGTAGGTCCCGCGGAGCTGAGTCAGCGGACGCTGCTACAGATGTATCTGCCGCAATTCCACGCGGCGATCCGCGAAGCCAATGCCCAGGTGGTGATGGCCTCCTACAATGAGATCGGGGGCATTCCGTCGCACGCCAACCGCTGGATGTTGACCGACGTGTTGCGCAACCAGTGGGGATTTCAGGGCGTCGTGGTCGGCGATTACGAAGGCGTCGAACAACTGATGTCCCTGCACCATGTGGCCGGCAATCTGACAGATGCGGCCGCCCGTGCCTTGCACGCCGGCGTGGACGATGACATGCCGGACGGGGAGGCTTTTGCCGATCTGCCGCAGGCCTTGTCCCAGGGCAAGGTCTCACGGGACGAGATCGACACGGCCGTGCGACGGGTGCTGCGTCTGAAGTTCCTGGGGGGTCTTTTCGAGCATCCGTACGCCGACGCGCACTACGCTGAGAAGATCACGAACGACGCCGAAGCTCGCGCGACTGCCGTGAAAGCGGCGCAGGAAAGCATCGTTCTCCTCAAGAACGACGGCACGCTGCCGCTTGCGAGCCACCGCATCAGGACGCTGGCCGTGATCGGCCCCAACGCAGGCGTTGCCCGGCTCGGCGGCTACTCCGAGGTGCCGGGTCACACTGTCAGCATCCTGCAGGGTGTCCGTAGCGTGGCCGGCCGTGGCATCCACGTGGTTTACGCGCCGGGAGTGAAGCTCCTGCAGAGCGGGGATCAGTTCACCGATCAGGTCGTGCTGCCTTCAGCGGCCGCGAACCGCGCGCTCATCCGCCAAGCGGTGTCGGTCGCCAGGACGGCCGACGAGATCGTGCTGGCGATCGGCACTCGCGACGCGCTCTGCCGTGAAGGCTGGGCGGACAATCACCTGGGTGACCGCGACAGCCTGGACCTCATCGATCAGCAGCAGGAGCTCGCCGATGCGATGTTCGCGCTCGGCAAGCCGGTCGTCGTCGTACTCATCAACGGCTGCCCGCTCGCGGTGGACGAGATCGCGCACAAGGCCAACGCCCTCATCGAAGGATGGTACCTCGGCCAGGAGGGCGGCACCGCCATGGCCGATGTCCTCTTCGGGCGGACCGATCCGGGCGGCAAGCTCACGGTGACCATCCCGCGCTCCGTCGGCTTCGTGCCCTACAACTACGATGAGAAGCCGAGCGCCCATCGCGGCTTCCAGTTCGCCGACAACTCACCCCTCTTCCCCTTCGGCTACGGCCTTTCCTATACCACGTTCGACGTGGGACCACCGGTGCTCTCGTCAACCCACATTGATTCCAACGGTACCGTCACCGTCAGCGTGAACGTGCGCAATACGGGTAAAGTCGCAGGCGATGAGGTCGTGCAGCTCTATCTGCACGAGCTCGTCACTTCAGTGACGGAGCCGACCAAAGTGCTGCGAGGATTCAAGCGGGTATCGCTGGCGCCGGGTGTCTCGACCCAGGTGCGCTTCGAGCTCGGCCGGGATGACTTCGCCATCTGGGACGAGAACACCCGTTATGTGGTGGAACCAGGCACGTTCCAGGTGATGACGGGCCCGGACTCCGTCGACCTCAAGACCGCGAGCTTCGAAGTCACTCACTGACGGATATACGGCGCCGTGGCTGTTGGGCCCCTGCGCCCGACCGGGTGCGATGCTGGAAGACGAGCGCAGCGGCGCCGCGCAGGCGCGCCAGGTCACCGTCAGGTATCGGCACCACCGCGGGCGGGCTGCCCGCGATGGTGATGCCTCGCACTGCCTTCTCGATCGTCGGGCGATAGCGGTGCCAGGCGGAGGTGATCTCGCCCGCGATGTAGATCACCGCTGGGGACAGCGACGCGACGATGAGCCGCAGCCCCTGTCCGATCTCGCGCGCCTGCCGCTCGAGCGCCGCGCCCGCATGGACGTTGCCTTCCTCCGCCAGATTCAGCAGCTCGCTGAACGTGAGCGTCCTGTGTTGTGGCTGCAGCTCCTTGAAGTAGCCCAGCGCCGCGCGGCAGGAGGCGAACACCTCCCAACAGCCGCGGCGCCCGCAGGCGCATTCCGGACCTTCGGGATCGATGGAGATGTGGCCGAATTCTCCCGCCATGCCATCGTGTCCGGTGATGATGCTGCCGTTGGCGAAGATGGCCGCTCCGATGCCCTCGGAGGTGGTGATGAGCACGGCGTCGCGATTGCCCTCATGGTGGTGAAAGGTCAGCTGGGCCAGAAGGCAGGCGATCGCCGCGTTGGCGACGTGCACCTGCATTTTCATCCGCTTCTCGAGCACGCTCTTGAGATCGAAGTCGCGCCAGTGCAGGTTGGGTGCGAACAGGAACTGGTAGGTGTGCGGGTCCACCCGCCCCGGGAAGCTGACGCCCACACCTTCGATGGACATGCCGCCGAGGCCCGCCTTCATTCTCGACATGGCCTCGAGGATGAGGTCCGTCGAAGCACCGGCGTCACGGCTCAAGGTCGCCATGGAACGGGAGATCAGGCGGCCGTTGAGATCGACCATGGCGATCGTCGCCTGGCGCGGGTGGATGTCCACCGCCAGCGCCACCAGGCTCTCGTTCAAGCGGATGAGGGTTGGCCGCCGGCCGCGCTGCGACACTGCCGCGCTGCCTTCACATACCCACTTCTCCGCCAGGAGCTGCTCGATGATCTGCGAGACGGTGCTGCGCTGCAGCCCCGACTGCCGGGCGAGCTCCGCGCGTGAGATCGGCTGGCGCGTGCGGATCAGCTCGAGAACGATGTCGCGGTTGATCCGGCGCGCGGTGCCACTGGACGCCAGCTCGACGTCGGACAGATCGACCCGGCGGATCTCGCGCGCCCGCTGGCGTTTTTGCATTGCCCTGCAGCGGCTCCGGCTCCAAAGAGGGCGCAAGTCTAGCGCGTCCCGGGTGCCCCCGCTCACCGCGCTTGCGCGGCGCTGACCTGTGGTCGTATCGCTTCGGGCCGCCTGCCGGCTGCTGATGCAGCAGAAAATCGTGCGCCACCAGGCTGATCGCGCCGATGGCCGCGAAACTCACGGCGAAGAACAGACGGCCCACCCCGACTTTGCTCAAGTACACGGCGCCCCCGGACACGACGACCGGCCGACATCGTATGCGGCTGGCAGCAAAAGTATTGGGCCATTACAGTAATGCCCGCGTGTGGAACATTATCGGGCGGCAGCTCCGGCTTTCAGCTTGCGCAGGATGACGCCGAGCTGCTCGACACCGCGCCGGATCGCCGGCATGTCGGTGTCGGCGGCGCCGAGCACCAGGCCGGGCGGCATCGTTCGCTCGACCGTGAGCTGCGACAGCGGCACCGCCACTATGCCCCGCTCCACCGCCAGGCGGCTGGCCTCGAGCTCTGGAATGCCGTCAGCCAGCCAACCCACGGTCTGCAATCCGGCCGTGACCGGCGCCAGCCGCAACACATCGGCAAGCTCCTGCTGCGCGAGCCTGACGAGCGCATCGTGCCTCGCGGTGTAGAGGTCGCGCATACGGCGCATATGTAGCTCCATGTGGCCCGCCGCGATGAATTCCGCCAGCACCGCCTGATCCAACACCGAGGGGAAGCGTTGCAGCACCGACCTGGCGGCGTCGATGGCGCCGAGCAGCGATGGCGGTACGATGAGAAAGCCGAGCCGCAGCGACGGGAACAGCATCTTGCTGAAGCTGTTGGAATAGATGACGCAACCGGTGCGATCGAGGCTGCGCAGAGCGGCGAGCGGCCGGCCGCTGAATCCGAGCTGACTGTCGTAGTCGTCCTCGAAGATCCACGCGCCCGCCGCGCGCGACCACTCGAGAAGCGCCAGCCGCCGTTGCAGCGACAGGGTCGCGCCCAGAGGGAAATGACATCCCGGAGTGACACAGGCAAGCTTGGCGACTCGCGCGCGGCGGCGGCCGGCGTCGCAATCGATGCCCGCCTCGTCGACGGGCACGCCGACCACCTCGGCTCCCACCGCCCGCAGCAGCGCGGGAATGGCGGTGTAGCAGGGATCCTCCACCCAGACACGGTCGCCCGGGTCCAGCACCAGACGCGCGATGAGATCGAGCGAAGTCTGCGTGCCCGAGGTGATGACCACCTCATCGGCCGAGCATTGCACACCCCTCGTGAGTCCAACGTATTGCGCGATGGCCGCCCGCAATGGCGGGAATCCGAGCGTCTCGCCATGAGTGAGGAGAGCCGGAACGCCGGTGCGCAGACAACGCGCGGCGATCCGGCTCCATGTCTTGATGGGAAACGCCTCGAGCGCCGCCATGTCCAGGCGGAAGGTGTGGGTTTTGGCGGCCATGCGTATCGGAAACGGATGGCTCACCAGTCGCTGCCCGCGGACGGAGAGCGATGGTGTCACGGCAGACGCTCGTGACCGCGCTCGAGGTGCGGCGATGTCGATGGCACCAGCGCAGTCACGTTGCGTACGAATGAACCGCTGCCGACGCTTCCTTCTATGTACCCCTCGGCGATCAAGTGCTCGAACGCCGCGACCACCGTCCCGCGCGCCACGCGATACTGGCGCGCGATGCCGCGAGTGGAAGGCAATCGCGCGCCGGGGGCGAGCCTGTCCTCCACGATGGCGAGCCGGATCTCGTCATAGAGCCAGCGCAGCAGGGTCGCGCCGGCGGGACGAGGCCGGAGCGTGAGGGGAACGGTCGCTGCTGTCTTCGACACGGCAATTCCTATCGCGGCGCGATGAGGAGTGGCCCACCCGGCATGCGGACAACCGCCCGCTACACAGGTCCATATACTGTTCGTTGCCAGCGTAGCACAATTGACACCCACGCTCTGATACCGCTACCATTGCGACCGCACATCCTCTGGATTGGAGCGCTGCGCTGTATCTCGGCATCGACATCGGCACCTCGAGCGTCAAGGCACTGCTCCTGACGGAGCAAGGCACGGTATCGGCCTCGGCCACGGCCCCGCTCGACGTCAGCCGGCCGGCACCCGGGTTCTCGGAGCAGTCCCCAGAAGCTTGGTGGCAGGCCACGGTGCGCGCGGTGGGCGGGCTCTCGGCCGCCGACCGGGGCAAAGTGCGAGCAGTGGGCCTCTCGGGCCAGATGCACGGTGCGACCCTGCTCGACGCTCAGGACCGTCCCCTGCGGCCCGCCATCCTTTGGAACGACGGCCGCTCCGCCGAGGAGTGCCTCGAGATCGAGCGCCGGGAGCCCTCCTCCCGCGCCATCACCGGCAACATCATGATGCCGGGGTTCACGGCCCCGAAGCTCCTCTGGGTGGCGCGTCACGAGCCGGAGATCTTCCGCCGCACCGCATGCGTACTGCTCCCGAAGGACTACGTGCGCCTGCGCCTGACAGGTGAGAAGGTCAGTGAGATGTCCGATGCCGCCGGCACCGGCTGGTTGGACGTTGGCCGGCGCGAATGGTCCGATGCAATGCTCGCGGCGACAGATCTCAGCCGCTCACAGATGCCGCTCCTCGTGGAGGGCTCGAGTCCCTCTGGAACTCTCACCGCGGGTGCTGCCGCTGCATTGGGCGTCCCGCGCGTCGTAGTCGCAGGCGGTGGCGGAGACAACGCCGCCAGCGCTGTTGGTCTTGGCGTCGTGCGCCCGGGGCAGGCATTCCTGTCGCTTGGAACCTCTGGTGTGCTCTTTGTAGTGACGGATCGCTTCCGTCCGAATCCGGAGCGGGCAGCGCACGCCTTCTGCCATTGTCTACCGGGTCGTTGGCACCAGATGTCCGTCATGCTCAGCGCCGCCAGCACACTCGACTGGGTGGCGCAGCTCGTCGGCACCCCTGGCCTTCCCCAGCTCGTTGACCGGGCTGAGGCTCAGGGCTTGAGCCGCCAGTCGGCGCTCTTCCTCCCCTACCTCACCGGGGAGCGCACGCCGCACAACGATCCCAGCGCCAGGGGAGTGTTTTTCGGTCTGCGGCCGGACACGACTCCGGCGGAGCTCGCCGGAGCGGTCCTCGAGGGCGTTGCGTTCGCGTTCGCCGACGGCCTCGATGTGCTGACGGAGAAGAGCGACCAGGGAACCCCACAGGTGAACGACATCAGCGTCACCGGCGGCGGCGCGCGGCTGCCGTACTGGGGTCGATTGATCGCCGCGGCCCTGCGCCGGCCCCTCACCTACCGCGCGGGCGGCGAGGTCGGGGCTGCCCTGGGGGCGGCGCGCCTGGCGCACCTGGCCGCCGGCGAGGGCGGCGAGGAAGAGGTCTGCGCTCCGCCGCCGGTGGAGCGCGTGCTCCAGCCTGACACCGCGCTGGCGGCGCTTCTCGCCAGCCGCCGCCGCACATTCCAGCGCCTCTATCGGGATCTCAAGAATACATTCGCGGAGTTTTCGTCATGACTTTGTTTTCCAGCATCGAGCCGGTCCGCTACGAGGGTCCGGAAACGGCGAGCGAGCTCGCCTACCGGGTCTACGACAAGGACCGCAAGGTCCTCGGCAAGAGCATGGAAGACTGGTTGCGGTGCGCGGTCTGCTACTGGCACTCGTTCAACTGGCCGGGCCAGGACATCTTCGGCGGCGGCACCCTGCCCCGTCCGTGGCTCGCGCCGCGGATCACGCAGGAAATGGCGGACGAGAAGCTCGAGGCCGCCTTCGACTTCTTCCAGCGGCTCGGCATCCCCTACTTCACCTTCCACGACGTCGATGCGATGGCTACGGCGACGACGCCGAAAGAGCACGACCGCAACCTCAAAGTCATCGTGGAGCGGATGCAGCAGCGGATGCAGGCGACTGGCGTGAAGCTGCTCTGGGGCACGGCTAACCTCTTCAGCCATCCGCGTTATGCCGGCGGCGCCGCGACCAGCCCCGATCCGGAGGTGTACGCCTGGGCCGCCGCCCAGGTGCGCTTCTGCCTGGAGGCGACCCATCGCCTGGGCGGGCAGAACTACGTGCTCTGGGGCGGGCGCGAGGGCTATGACTCACTCCTCAACACCGACCTCAAGCGCGAGCTCGATCACTACGGCCGCTTCCTCTCCATGGTCGTCGAGCACAAGCACCGCATCGGCTTCAAGGGCTCGATCCTGGTCGAGCCCAAGCCCTTCGAGCCGACGAAGCACCAGTACGATCGCGACGTCGCCGCCGTGTTCGCCTTCCTGCAGAAGTACGGCCTGACGAAGGAAGTGCAGGTCAACATCGAGGTCAACCACGCGACGCTCGCCGGCCTCGACTTCGAGCACGAGGTGACCGCGGCGCGCGCCTACGGCATCTTCGGCTCGATCGACATCAACCGCGGCGATCCGCGCAACGGTTGGGACACCGACCAGTTCCCCAACAATGCGCAGGAGCTGGTGCCCGCGTTTATCCAGCTCATCGAGGACAAAGGCTTCGGCACCGGCGGCTTCAACTTCGACGCCAAGCTGCGCCGCCAGTCCGTCGACCCAGCCGACCTCTACCTGGCTCACATCGGTGGCATCGATACGCTGGCGCGGGGCCTGCTCGCTGCCGCCGACATCGTCACGGAGCGCAAGCTGGCGCGCCTCAAGCAGGAGCGCTACCAGCGTTGGGACGGTGATCTCGGCGCCCGCATCGAGAGCGGCGCCATCGACCTCGCGGCCCTGGCCGACCTCGCGGTGGCGGAGAATTTCGACCCGACGCCGAAGTCAGGCCGCCAGGAGCTGGCCGAGAGCATCATCGCGCGGCACTGCAAGTACTAGCCGGCGATCGGCGAGGACAGCGCGGCCTGCAGCGGCTGCGGCATCATGGTGCTCGCCACCTGGAAGCGCAGCTCCTTGCGCCCGTAGTCGATCGTGACTTTGCGGAAGCGCCGCAGGCAGTCCATGCCGAAGAAGACCGCGGGCTGATCCTTCAGGCCCCAGACATCGAACACCTCCAGCGGCGCGACGACCAGCGGCGTGAAGGAGAGGTGCAGCTCGTCCAGGTCGATGTTGTTGACGTTGATCGCGAGACCTTCGACCGTGCCGCCCGTCACCCCGGAGAGCACCACCGGGCCGCCGATCAACTGCAGATTCGAGGCTTTCTGCTGCAACGCCGCGTACAGCGCCGGGTTGCTCACCGAGACCTCGGCGCCGGTGTCGACGAAAGCAGCCGCGCGCACTCCATTGACGATACAGTGGGTGGCGCGCAGCCGCCCGGAGCTGCCGAGCGTGTGCACGATGGTTTCATCCCTGCCCTCCCACCAGGCCGCGAAGAATCCCTGCCGCCGCGTCACGCTGAGCGTGTCAGCGCCGAAGTCGAACACCACGCGATGACTGTCGAGCACGTCGAGCCCGAGAAAGCCATCGACTCCCAGCATGGCGCGCGGCAGCACCGGCACTTCGAGGGCCTGACAGACCAGGCTCCCCATCCTCAGGCTCGCGATCTCGACGAATTCCCCGCGCTGGCCGCGGAGGATGCCCTCGATCATCACCGCCTGGCCGCGCGGCAAGGCGAGCTGCGTGGCGATCTCGGCGGCCATCAGCGATCGCTCGGCGCCCGTGTCGACCAGAAAACGATAGGGTCCCGCACCGTTGATGCTGACGATGGTCGTCAGACGATCGTCCGTCGCACCCACGGACTGCACCGCGCCCGAGCCGGCATCGGTCGCCGCGCCGCTGCTAACGTTGGTGGCGCTTAGGCCGGGAGGGCTCTCGGCCGGAGGAGGTCCGGCGAGCGCTCGGGCTAGCACGGGTGCGATGGCGAGCGTGACGGCACCCTGGGCCACGAAGCGCCGCCGTGACCACGGGACGCGCTCCCCCTTTGGGTCCGCCGGTCCGTTCCGGCTTGAAATGGTAGCCACCCTGGGCGCCAGCATGCGCCTTTGCCGGCCCGATGTCATGGTTTACTAAATGGTCTACTATCGGCGGCTGGACCATTATACGGCGGCTCGGCGCCAAGTCCCGGCCGGCGATCTCTTTGGGAGAGAGAGTCATGGGGTCAGCGCGGAGATCGCCGGCGGGAGCGAGAGGTCGGTGGATTCGACAACCTACCATTATTGTGGGAGGGTTATCATTCTCCTCTCCGTGCAAACACCGAGACTTTCGCCAAGGCCGTGCGTACTTTGGATCGAGACTCGCTTGCGAAAACAGCCGAATGGCGCAACGTCGATCTGAAGACGTTCCGCGGCGAGATCGTCCCGCAGGACAGGCCGGCGGTCATGAGGGGGCTCGTCGGGCATTGGCCTCTGGTGCGCGTCGGTCGCGAATCGCCTCAGGCCCTGCTCGACTATGTTGGCGCCCGCGATCCAGGGGTGGCACAGCGGATCCTCATCGGGCCGCCGCAGATCAAGGGCCTCTACTTCTTTCGCGATGACCTGACGGGCCTCAACTTCGAGTACTCGAGCGCGCGGTTGCAAGCCACGCTGGCGCGCATTCTGGCGCAAGCTGACAAGCCGAATCCCCCCGGCATCTTCATGCCGGCGGCCGCGGTCGAGAATTTTCCGCAGCTCGGCCGGGAGAACACGCTCGAGATCCCGGATAAGCCGGCCGCCGCAAAGCTGTGGCTCGGCAACCGGGTGACCACCGCGACGCACTTCGACATGTCGGATAACGTCCACTGCGTCGCCGCGGGAGCCAAGCGCTTCACCTTCTTTCCGCCCGAGCAGCTGCCCAACCTGTACGTCGGGCCGCTCGATCTGATGTGGGCCGGCCTGCCGACCAGCCTGGTGAAAGTGGCAGCGCCCGACCTTGCGCGCTATCCGCGCTTCGCGCAAGCCTGGGCCGCCGCGGAGACGGCCGACCTCGAGCCGGGCGATGCCGTCTTCATTCCCAACCTCTGGTGGCACAACGTCGAGTCGCTCGAGGCGGTGAATGTCTCGGTGAACTACTGGTGGTTCGACGGCACTCGGGGTGGCGGCGAGCCGTTCGCGGCCATGGCGCACGCGCTGCTCGCCATCACGCCGCTGCCCGAGAGCCGCCGCGAGCTGTGGCGCAAGATGTTCGAGCATTTCGTGTTTCAGACTGAGGGAGATCCGACCCCTTATCTGCCGCCCGATCACCGCGGGATACTCGGGCCGCTGTCGCCCGCCCTCGAGGACTACCTGCGGACACAGTTGATACGCTCGCTCACAAAGCCGATGCCGCGACAGGTGGCCGAGCAGATCCTGCGCCTCCTCGAGCAGAAGCGCTGAGGCGCGCTCAGCTGCCTCTCAGCAGCCGCATGACACGCGCGCGCAGCTTGCCGTAGTTGTCGGGTTTCAGCGCACCGAGCAAGCCGTGCTGCTCTGCGGGCAGGTGGGCGAGCGGGTGGCCGTGGGTGCGGAACACATAGTGCTCGAAAAACGCCTGCCACGCCTGCCGCTCGGCGGCGGGACGCTCGGCGATGGTGATCATGGCGAGGAGCATGCTGGTGTACGGCGCGTCGGGACCGAAACTGAAGGCGTCCCACCAGTAGTTGACCAGGCCGTTGAGCGGCGCCGTGGCCTCGATCTGATGCCACCAGAGCTTCGGCAGATAGAGCGCATCGCCCGGCTCGAGCTCGACCGTCAGCGCCTGATTCCGGATCTCCTCGAAAAGCGGGAAACGCGCGCGCAGATCCTCGGCAGCGGACGCCGCGAGGCTCACCGTCGCGCCCGCCATCGTGTTGTCGATGGGACCGGGGTAGAGCCGCTCGATGAGCTCCGGGGCGTAGAGCGTGAAGCGGCGCCGGCCGGCAACGACGCACGCGAGATTGTCCAAAGTATCGTAGTGGCTCGACACATTGGAGGCGGTCCCGAGCCACAGGCGCGGCTTCACCTCCGCTTCGAGGAGCGGCATCGGGTTGTCGGCGGCAAAGCCGGGGAGGCATTGCGCCGTCGGGACGGAGCCGACATAGACCGACTGCGCCCCAGGGCGGTCGATCGCCGCCACCAAAGCCTCGAGCGCCTCGCGATACGTCAGCGAGCGGCGCTCGAAGTTGAATCCCTTGAGGTCGGGCTGGTAGTAGTATTTGCCGCGAATCGAACGGTCGCCGAAGAACACCTCGATGGGCTGGCCGGCGTCGAGCGGCGCGAGATAATCCCTGAGCGCCTGCACTGAGCGGCGGGCCGCCCGCACCACGGGCCAGTCCCCCACCAGAGCGCGGATGACGACCGGCCGGCAACCCTCGACCAGTTCGCGGCGGAATTGCGCCGCGCCGAGATCTCGGCCGGCGATCTCCTGGAGCGCATGAGACACGGAAGTGGTCAGCTCTCCCCGGGCGCCAGCACGCCGCCCAGCTTCTCCGTGCCCTTGAGGAGCCGGCCGTTCTTCTTGCGCGCGAGCAGGGGCAGCTGTTTCAGGGAGGCGATCATGAGATGAATCAGGGCGAGATAGCCGCGCCGAAAGAGCTCCACGACCACCGCATCGGGAAGGCGCGACAGCACCTCCTGATTGACGGTATAGAGCCCTGCGCAATTGCGCATCGTGCCGTCATCGAACTCCACCTCTATGTCGATCGGCTCGATCAGATTCAGCTCGAGGAGCCGCGAGGTGAACACTTTGGTCATTTCCACGCCGGGCTTCAAGTCCTGGAACGCCCAGATGATGCTCTGCAGGTACCGGGTCGGCTGGCCGACGTCATCGAAGATGGGCTTGCCGCCCGCCGCGCCGACGCGCGGGTGATCCAGATCGATGGCGAGCTCCTTGCCGTGGGCGTAGAAAGGCCCCCGCTGGAGGCTCAGCGGACGGTAAAACTCGCGCTCCGTCCACTCATCGAGGAAAAGGTTCTCGCCCTCGTCGAACCCTAGCATCGCGCCGCAGTAGAACTGACCCGTGTCCGAGTCCTTGGAGAAGAGGATCGGATAGCGCACGACGAGCTGCGCGAACTCACTCACGATCACCTGCGCGAAGCGCCGACTGTCGCCGTACGCGGCCGAGGCGCGTCCGTCCACCTTCAGCGTCCGGTGGAGTTCCTTGTTGAGGGGAACGATCTGCGTCATGGTGAGGCGTTCGGCCCTCAGACGGGCTGCAGGCCGTACTGTTGTATCTTCGCGACCAGCTCGCGGTTTTTCGGCAGCCGGGATTGCATGTGCGCCGTCATCCGCTCATTGTCGCGCACCATGCGCGCGGCGAGCGCCGCGCTGCCAGCCGTGTCCTCGGCGCTGACCTCCGTCTTGAATCCCATGCCGTAGAGCACGTACTGGTAGCTGGCCGCAGGGAATACCTCCTCCAAACGATCGAACTCATCGAAAAACCATGGCGAGTGATATTTCCACAAGGTGAGCAGCTCCTGCAGCCGCTCGGGGACGGAGGCAGGGGCGACATTGTCGCGCCAGAACGCGGTATCGGTGCGCTGCGTGAGCACGTAGTGGAGCTTCAGGAAATCGATGATACGGCCGAAGCGGTACATCGTCACCTCGTTGAAGCGCTTGGCGATGATGTCCATCACCTCGCGGCACGCCGGCATCTGCTCGGCGAGAAGCTTGGCGGAGAGCTCGACGAGGACGATGGCGGAGGACTCGAGGGGCTCGAGGAAGCCGCTCGCGAGGCCGACCGCCACGCAGTTCCTCTTCCAGAAGATCTCGCGATGGCCGGCGCGGATCGGGATCTTGCGGACCGGCAGCTGCTGATGCTCGTGGCCGATATACCGCAGCAACGTCTCGCGCGCCGACTCCTCGCTCTGGTGGGCGCTCGAGTAGACATAGCCGACGCCGCGGCGCGTGGGCAGGCAGATGTCCCAGGTCCATCCGGCCTCGTGTGCCGTCGAGACGGTCTGGGAGGCCATAGGCGCATCCGGGGTGTCGAACGGCACCTGGACGGCGAGCGCGGTATCGCAAAAGAGTACATCGCGGCACTCCTTGAATCCAACGCCGAGTGTCTTGCCGAGCAGCAGCGCCGAGAAGCCGCTGCAGTCGATGAAGAGGTCGCCCGAGATCTCCCCGGCCTGTCTGGTCGATACGCTCCTGAGGTCGCCGGACTCCGCCTGATTGACCTGCGTGACGTCCGCGAGGACGTGCCGCACGCCGAGCTTCTCCGTGCAATGTCTGGCCAGGAACGGCGCGAACTTGCCCGCGTCGAGGTGATAGGCGTAGTTGGCGAGCCCCTGGTACTCCGCGCTGGTGATCGTCTTCGGGGCGAGCCCCGCATCGCAGAGCCGGCCTTGGGGCGAGACGTAATCGCAGAAGCTCCCGCCCTGGCCCGCGAGCAGCCAGTGGGGCACCAGATTGACCTGCGAGAATCCCTGCGGAACCATCAGTGGGTGATAGTAGGAGTCATCCGCCGCCCCCGTCGTCCAGCCGGCGAACCTGCCGCCTTGCTTGAAGGAGGCATCGCAATGCCGGAAGAGCTCCGTCTCCGACACGCCCATCTTCTCCAGCGATGAGCGCATCGTCGGCCACGTACCCTCCCCTACGCCGATGATCCGGATGTCCGGCGACTCGATCAGCGTAACGGAGAAGCCGCCCGCCTTCATCCGAGCTTGATGGCGGGCGGCGATGATCCCCGCGGTGAGCCAGCCGGCGGTTCCGCCGCCGACGATGACCACCGCTTCGACTGGCTGTACCACTAGAACTTGGCGCGCACCCCCAAGGTGAAGGTGCGGCCGTAGTCGATGATGTCCAGGATCTGATTGTCGAAGCGGCCGTGGGTCACGTACTCGGCATCGTTGAGGTTGAGCGCTTCCAGGAACACCGTCATGTACCTGTTGATCTCATAGCTCGAGCTGAAGTCGACCTCGGTCGTCGAGTTGAGGAACGTCGGCTCCGTGCCGGTACTCGAGCCGTTCTGCTGCTGCCCGAATACCAGGAACTGCGTCGCCTGCCAGTTCACCGCGACGCGCGCCTGGAACCCGTGCGCCTGATAGAAGAACTGCCCGTTCACCGAGTTGCCGACACCCGGCAGCGCGAATTGATTCGTATAGACGTACGGATTGAAGGTCGCGTTGCTGTGCATGACGTTGGCGTTCAGCGTGTAACCGAACCCGAGCGGCAACATCTGCTGCCAGGTGAGCTCCACGCCATCCACGTTCGCCGACGGCCCGTTGAGATACTCCGTATCGGTGAACACCGCGAGATTGCCGGTGCTCGGATCGGTCACGCCCGGGAAGCTGAGATGGGTCGTCTGCAGCTCGGGGAACTGACTGACGTGCTTGAAGTACCCGTCCACCGCCGCATAGCTGCCCTGGCTGTAGTACCACTCCGCGCCCAGGTCCAGGTTGTTCGACAGGTAGGGCAACAGGTACGGATTGTTGGTGCTCGCGGTGAGCTGGCCGACACGCGTGCCGCTGATGGTCGCCGACGGGGTGATGTAGTTGATCGGCGGCTGGGTCTCGGTCCGCGACGCATCGAATCTCACCTTGAGGTCGTCCAGGGCCATGAAGTTGAGGTCGAGGCTCGGCAGGAAGTAGCCGTACGAGTTCGTGGTCGTCTGCCCTGCTGCCGTGCCGTACGTGGGCACTTCGTTGGTGTGGTCGCTGGTCGATATCGTCAATCCAGTCAGCGGCGCATAGATGGCGCCGGTCGTATTCTCCGTCCTGTTATAACGCAGCGCCAACTCGCTGTTCAGGGTCTTCGATCCGACATCGAACGCGTGAGAGATGGTGAAGTACGGCGCATACTGCTTCTGCAGCACCGAACCATAGCTGGTGGGATCGAAAGCGATCGGAATGGCACCGCCGGTGTACGGCGCACCGGTGCTGATCGCGCCGGGGTTCACTCCCGGAGTGCTGAGCGGCAGGCCAACCAGGTAGTTGTAGACCGACCACGGGTTGTACTCGAGGATGCTCGAGGGCTGCAGACCGTTGCCGCTCCATCCCGGGAAGAAGTTCGACGTGCTGATGCCGCCGCTGAACAGCGACCCCGGCAGCGCCACGCCGCCCGTGTTGCCCGACGGCGAGCCGTAGCCGGAGAAGACCTGCCAGCCGTTGTTGTAGAAGTCGTCGTACGCCCACTGATGCAGATTGTCGTTGCTGACCTGGCCGCCGAAGCGGATCTGGGTGGCGCCCGAGTGCCAGGTCACGCCGAGCTGCGCCTCGTTGATGTAGTCATCGTCGTGCTGGTACTGGATCGGAAACACGTGCGAGCCGAGGATGAGCGGGTTGAGGCCGAGGACATTCGCCTTGTCGCCGTTCGGGCCCCAGGTAGCCTCGTAGGGTATACTGTTGCCCCCCGGCACGGTGACGCCCTGGCCGGTGAAGGAGTTGGGATAGCCCAGCGCCTCGGGCGTCGCGCTCGAGGGGCCGTAACCCGCGTCCGCGTCGATGTTGCTGATCTGCCCCTCCGGGTTCAGCCACGAGCCTGACTGGTCCACGTCGAGCTCCGCCGTCCAGTCATCGTTCACGACCCAGAGGACGTTGGCGCCGAGCTCGTTGTTCTTGATGTAGCTGCCGTCGACGTCGGCGTCGAAATCGGTGGGCTCACCGTCGTAATCGAAGTTGGTGACCGTGCCGTTCGCGTCAGTCTGCACGTTATACAGATCGCTGCCGGTGAACCACAGGCTATACTCGGACCGGTCGGACAGAATGCGGTCGTCGGAGTAGTTGTCGTTCAACGTGACCATCAGGGCATCGTTCGGATGCCACTGCAGAACGGCGCGCCCGGTCTTGCGCCGCTCATCGGTACGGTCGTTGTAAAGCGCGTAGTCCTGAATGAACCAGCTCGGCGCGGTGTTTTTCGGGGTGGTGCTGGTGCCGATGTTGCTGTTGGCCTCTGAGTAATCGGCTGGCGCTCCGCTCGCGGGCGTGCAGGCCGGCCCTCCGGCCATCTGGCAGGAATTGAGGTACGTGCCCTCCCAGCCGGCCATCGACAGGTGGTGCTCGTCGGTCCTCTGATCGTCGTACTCGCCGTCGACGAGGATGCCGATCGTGTTGTCGGCGAAGGTGTCGCTCACCAGCCCGCCGAATTCCGGAGTGGCCTGACCGTCATTCGACGCGTCACTCTCCGAGTAGAGACCGCTCGCATGGAAGCCAGGGTTGTCGAACGGCGTCGGCAGCTTGATGTTGACCGTACCGCCAATGTCACCGCCTGACAGCGAGAAGTCCGGCGTCTTGTGCACGTCGATCTCGCCGACGAAGTCGGAGCCCATCGACGCATAGTCGAACTGCCGGCTGTTCGTGGCCGCGGATGCCTGCTGCCGGCCGTCCACCAGAGTCTCGACGAAGTCACCGCCGAAGCCGCGGATGGTGATGCTGGAGGCGTTGCCGGTCGAGATCGGCGCACCGCCGGTACCGGAGACGGCGCCGCGGTCGACCGTGATGCCGGGGATACGCTCCAGGGCGGCGCCCAGGCTGGCGTCGGGGAAGTTACCGATGCTCTCCGCCGAAATGGCGTCCACCACGCCGATGGACTCTTTCTTGATCTGCAGCGATCGCTCTAGAGATCCGCGGATACCCGTGACCACGATCTCCTGCAGCGTCGCCGCGCTCGGCGCGGCGGCGGCGCTTTGGTCAGGACCGGTGGCAGCCTGCGCGAGCAGGCCGGCCCCGTTCGCCGGCAGTGCGCCGGTCGAGGCCATCGGTTGGGCGGGGTGCCCGAGGGCGCGCGCGCTGGGCTGCTTCGCATGGGCTGTGCTGTTGTCGCCAGTACCGCCGGCCGCCGGCTCGTTCTGCGCATTCTGCGCATGCGCCAGGCTACCCGCGGCGAGCGTGAGCGAGCCCAATGCGAGGCTCGAGAAACCTAACTTGGAGCAGGTGGTGCGGCCCAAATGCAGGAGTCGGTCATTCTTCTTAGACGACTCGCGCCTGGACGCGTTACGTGCAGTCTTCCGGCTCATCAGACATCTCCCCCTCGAAAGAAATTCGACGTTGCATGAAAACAACAACTGATACGGCCGTTGTACGGCCGTTGCTCGGGATCAGAATTCGGAAGCCCCCTTACGCCGTGGTGTGCATGTGCTACCGCCTATAAATGGTAGCGCTACCTTAACGTGGACGGAGTATGTGCCTGTTCTTCGGCCCATGTCAACTGTCGTTGCGCGCGGCTGACGCTCCGGCTTTCCAGCTCACAAATTGCTCGTTCCCGCGGTTGGCGCGCGCCGGCGCGGCGCTCGGCCGCACCTGCTTGCCGCGCCCGCTGCCGGGCGGTTTGTGGAGGTATGGTTGCGTGAACACCGCGACCGTCACGGCCCCGCAGGCATGGAAATGCGGGCCTGGCGGACCGCTTCTGCCGGCCAACATCCCAACCGAGCGTTGTTCTGGAGCCACGTAACCCCCGCCGCCTCATTGACAGCGCTATCATTGCGCGGCGCCTGACGCTTTGCAAGCCGGGCGTGTACCTTTGCGCGCCCCGTTGCGGTTTTTTGTTGCGGAATCAAACATCATGCGGCAACTGCGACTCGCAGCGGTCGTGGCGGCTTTGGCCCTGGCGAACCTGCAAATCTGCTCGGCTGCGCTTTCGCCCGCGGTCGCCCGATCGATGACGGCGTCCGCAAGCCGCAGCAGCCACCCGCCGTTGAATCCGAGGCCAGTCATTGGGATCGTTATCAGCTGATTTGACAGCGCTGTCAATGACATGGGATTCTGCCGCACGATTATGAGAAGACTGATTGCGTCTCTGGGGGCGGTTCTCTTCGCGTGCGGCGCGCACGCGGCCGTCATTCACCCTGCCATCTGGCCGCAGGCTCGGCCGCAGATCGCTCCCGATCCCGCGCTCGAGCGCAAGGTGAATGACATCCTCGCGGGCATGACGCTCGAGCAGAAGGTCGGACAACTCATCCAGGGCGACATCTCCACCGTCACGCCAGCGGATCTGCGTCAGTATCCGCTCGGCTCGGTCCTGAACGGCGGCAACTCCAAGCCCGACGGCAACACGCTGGCGCCGCCGTCCGAGTGGTTGAGTCTCGCGAACCGGTTCTATCTCGCCTCGATGGCGTCCTCCCCGGTCCTGCACCCCGTTCCGGAGCTCTGGGGCATCGACGCCGTGCACGGCAACAACGATGTCTATGGCGCCACGATCTTCCCGCAGAACGTCGGCCTCGGCGCGGCGCACGACCCGGCACTGATGCGCCTCATCGGCGCGGCAACCGCGGAGGAAGTCCGCGCGGTGGGCCTCGACTGGACCTTTGGACCCACTCTCGCGGTCGTCAGTGACGATCGCTGGGGACGAAGCTACGAGAGTTACTCGCAAGATCCCACCATCGTCCGCGCGTATGCGCGCGCCATGGTGTTGGGTCTGCAGGGCGAGCCAGGTACGCCGCGCTTTCTCGATGCGTACCACGTGATCGCGACCCCGAAGCACTACGTCGGCGACGGCGGCACACGCGGCGTCGACCAGGGCGACAATGCTGAGAGCGAGACGCACCTGCGCGACTTCGACGCTGCGGGCTACCCCGTGGCGATCGAAGCCGGCGCGCAGTCCGTGATGGTTTCCTTCTCCAGCTGGCACGGCGAGAAGATGGCTGCCAACTACGGCCTGCTCACCGAGGTGCTCAAGGGCCGCTGGCACTTCGACGGCTTCACGGTGGGCGATTGGAATGCGCACGGCCAGGTGCCGGGTTGCACGGACGCGAGCTGCCCGCAGGCCGTCAACGCCGGCCTCGACATGTTCATGGCGCCCACCGATTGGAAGCAGCTCTACGCCAACACGCTGCAGCAGGTGCGCTCCGGAGAGATTCCCCGGTCGCGCCTCGATGACGCCGTGCGGCGGATCCTGCGGGTGAAGCTGCGCGACCGCCTGTTCGAGGAAGCGCCACCCGTCTCCCGGCCGCTCGCCGGACACTTCGATCTCCTCGGCTCGCCGCAGCACCGCGCCATTGCGCGCCGCGCGGTGCGTGAATCGCTGGTACTCCTGAAGAACGAGAATCACCTGCTGCCCTTGAAGCCCCACGAGCGGGTGCTCGTCGCCGGCGACGGCGCCGACAACATACCGATGCAGAGCGGCGGCTGGACCATTACGTGGCAGGGCACGGGCACCACCAACAAGGATTTCCCGCACGGCGAGTCCATCTGGCGCGGAATCGCGCAAGCCGTGCGCGCGGCCGGCGGTGAAGCGGATCTCAGCCCCGATGGCGCGTTCAAACACAAGCCCGACGTCGCCATCGTCGTTTACGGCGAGAAGCCGTATGCGGAGTTTCAGGGCGACGTACCCAACCTCGCCTTCAGCCCCGCGAACGACGACGATCTGAGGCTCCTCGGGCGCCTGCGCGCGGCGGGAATTCCAGTCGTCTCCGTCTTCCTCTCCGGCCGGCCCTTATGGGTGAATCCGGAGCTCAACGCCTCGAATGCATTCGTGGCCGCCTGGCTGCCCGGCTCCGAGGGTGCGGGCGTCGCCGATGTACTCTTCCGCAAGCCCGACGGCGCGGTCGGCTACGACTTCCGCGGCAAGCTGCCCTACTCCTGGCCGCGCACGCCGCTGCAGTTCGGCACCGACACTCCCGGCCAGCCGCTCTTTCCGTTGGGCTACGGCCTGCGGGATGCGAGCGACGGCACTCTGCAGCGGCTCCCTGAGGCGTCCGGCCTGCCATCGGCCGCACTGATCGACAACAAGGTGTTTTTCGCTTCTGGGGGCCCCGGCTCCGGCTGGCACTGGGCCGTCGCCGACGACGCCGGGGCCAGCCCGGTGGCACGCGGCATCGGCGCATCCGACAGCGGACGCCTGACTCTCACGGCAATCGACAAAGCAAAGCAGGAAGACTCCCGGCGCCTGCGTTGGACCGGCACCGGCCAGGCTACCGCGGAGATCACCGGTGCGACCGCGATCGACCTGACGCGACAGTCCAATGGCCAGATGGCGCTCGGCTTCGACTTCCGGGTGGAGGAAGCGCCCACCGCGGACGTGACGCTCGGCATGGGCTGCGGTGCTTCATGCGGCGGCAGCGTACCCATCACCCCGGACCTGCGCGCCGCGTCGCGCGGCCAGTGGGGACATCTCGAGGTTCCCCTCGCCTGCTTCGCCTCCGCCGGTGAGAACATGAGCCGCGTGTTGACACCCTTCACGCTCCAGACGACCGGAAAACTGACGCTCAGCATCACCAACATCCGCCTGGAGAGCGGCGCCATCTCTTGCCGCTTTCGCTCACTTGAGCAATGATGACTGCTCATTTGAGGACCTGGAGCATCGGCGTGAGCGACCCCCAGGGGACCCCGCCGACTTCGATGCAGCCAAGTGGATTGCCGAGTGGCTGCAGCGTCCCCACCCCGCTCTTGGCGGACGCACACCGGGGGCTTTGCTGGACACGGCCGACGGTCGCGGCCTGGTGGCCGATCTTCTGGCCCAGCAGCAGGCGCGGCGCTGCTCTACTGCTCGTCGACGGTTGCGCTCGCGTGTCTTGAAACGCGGGTGCACCTCTCTGGAGGGGATCTGCTGCCGCTGAACCGGTACCTCGTGAGAATAGCCATCCCTCCGTCGATATGGCGGGACCGTACGGTATTGGCTCCGAGCGAGCACGTGGGATGGGACGCGACGCCCCCGGGCATGGTCTCGATCGGCTGGGGTAGTGAATGGGCCGATTCGCAGCGGAGCCTGATCGCGGAAGTGCCCTCCGTAATCGTGCCTGAAGAGGCCAACATACTCGTCAATGCCCGGCACCGCGACGCGAAGCGATTACGGGTGTCGAAGGTGCGCCGCTGGACGTACGACCCCAGACTCGCACGTGCGTAGAGCCACACTCACTGACCCGCGCTAAACTCGGCCCCGTGACGATGAAACACCCGTACATGCGCCGCCGCGCCTTCCCCGGCGGCCGTCAAATCGAGACCTACGGCCTGCCGCACCGTCCGTGGCATGACCTGTACCACATCTTCATGACCATGAGCTGGCCCACGCTCTTCGGGAGCTACGCCTGCTTCTTCGCCCTGTTCAATCTCGCCTTCGCGGGCGTCTATCAGCTGCAGCCGGCGGGCATCGCGAATCTCAGTCCCCCTGGCTACTGGGGCCGGTTCTTCTTCAGCGTGGAAACCCTGGCGACCGTCGGCTATGGCGACATGCATCCGCAGACGGCGTATGCGCACCTCATCGCCTCCATCGAGATCTTCACCGGCCTGATGAGCCTCGCCCTCATAACCGGCATGATGTTCGCCCGCTTCTCGCGGCCGACGGCCCGCATTCTCTTCGCCCGCCAGGCCGTGATCCGCCAGTTCGACGGCAAACAGACGCTCATGCTTCGCGCCGCGAACGAGAGACAGAACTTCATCCTGGAGGCGACGGCACAATTGCGCCTCATCCGCGACGAGCAGACGGCCGACGGCTTCCGCTTTCGCCGCATCTACGACCTACCGTTGCGCCGCAGCGAGCAGCCGATGTTCCTCTATGGGTGGAGCCTGATGCACATCATCGACGAGGCGAGTCCGATGGCCCGTGAGACCTCAGAGTCGCTGCAAGCGGCACGGGGTTTCGTCCTCCTCACCATCGGCGGCATCGATGAGACGACCGGACAGTTGCTGATGTCGCGTCAGGAATACCATCCCTCCAGCCTTCGCTGGAACCACGCTTTCGTGGACGTCTTGATGACGGGCCAGGATGGCGTCGATCGCTTCGACTACTCGAAATTCCACGACGTCGAGCCGCTTACTTCGCCTTGACGGCAAGGTCCGCCGTCGTCTCCTTGACGAGAAAGTCCACCACCGCGTGCAGCGCTTCCCGCTCGCTCGCGCCCGCGGCGCGCGCCTCCTCGTAGACCCTGATCTGCCGATGCGCGCTGGTGCCGCGCGCGAGCAGGGTCTCGAGGTGCTCGAGCTCGCGCAGGCATCCCAGGTCCGCCGCATCCTGCCGTAGCAGCGTGATCAGCTCCTCGACGAGCTGCGGAAAGGCGACCAGCTCCCCGCGGGCGAGATCGAGCAGTCCCCGATCGACGCTGTAGCGCATTGCGCGCCAGCGATTCTCGGCGATCAGCAAGTTGGGATAGATGCGCCAGCTACGGTTGGCGCGCTTCAAGCGATACAGCCGCCGTGCGAGTGACACGATCAGCGCCGAGAGGCACGCCACATCATCTATGCTGGTGCAGGTGTCCATCACCCGCACCTCGAGCGTCGGGTGCAGGGAGGCCAGGCGCACGTCCCACCACATTTTGCCGGCGTGCTCGATCATGCCGTTGCGGACCAGCGTGTCGAGATGGCGCCGCAACTCGGCGTAGCTCGCGAAGCGCTCCGGCAATCCGGTACGCGGCAGAGAGCTCACGAGGGTCATCCGAAAGGACATCAGCCCTGTGCGCTCCCCGTCCCAGAACGGTGATGAGCAGGAAAGCGCCAGCAGGTGCGGCACGAAATACGTCAACTGGTTCATCAGATCGACGCGCAGGTCATCATCATCGATGCCCACGTGCACCCGCATGCCGCAGATCATGATGCGCCGTGCCGCGCCCTGCATCTCGTTCGCCAACGCAAAGAATTGCTCGCGCTCGGTCGTGATCTGGCGCGTGACCTCGGCAAAGGGATGAGTGGCGGCGGCGATCGGTGCGCAGCCGAAACGGCCGGCCACTTCCGCCAGCATGGCGCGCAGCCGCGCCAGATCCGCCCGGGCCTCGGCGACGGAGTGGCAGGCGCGGGTGCTCGCCTCCATCTGACTGCGCAGAAAGCGCGGATTCAGCTGCCCGCCCGAGCGGCGGGTGCACTCCTCCAGCAGCGGCGCCGGCGGGTTCTCGTCGACGTCGCGCGACGCGAGGTCGACGAGCAAATATTCTTCTTGGATACCAACGGTAAACGGCGGCTCAGTGCTCATCGCACACGCTCCCGGAACCACGACCCCGAGGACTAGTGTACCGCACGCTCGTCGCGACAGCGTCTGGTGCTACAGCAACAGCCGCTCGATCGGCTCGGGCCGCGCGAGATAGTATCCCTGCGCATAATCGACGCCGATCCGCTGCAGCTCATCGAGCACCGCCTGCGATTCGACGCACTCCGCCACCGTCTCGATGCCGAGCGCGCCGCCCACTTTGCAGATGGCCTCGACCATGCTGCGGTCCACCGCATCGTCGGCCACGTGACTGATGAACTGGCCGTCGATCTTCAGGTAATCCACCGGCAGGGTCTTCAGGTACATGAAGGAGGAAAGCCCGGTGCCGAAGTCATCCAGCGCGAACTTGCAACCGCGGGCCTTGAGCTCGCGCATGACGAAGGTCGCATTCGACAGGTTGGTGACCGCCGCGGTCTCGGTGATCTCGAAGCACAGCGCCCGGGCCAGCGTGGCATCGCCCACCTGCTGCAGCACGAAATCGATGAACGACTGCTCGTTGAGCGAGGTGCCGGAGAGATTGACCGCGAGCAGCGGCAGCGCGGCGAGATCGCTCGCCTTCAGCCGCTCGATGGCCCGCTGCACCACCCAGCGGTCGATCACCGACATGACGTTGTAGCGCTCCGCTGCCGGGATGAACTCCCCGGGCGCCACCAGCCGCCCGTCATCGTCGCGCAGCCGCACCGTCAGCTCGTGGAACGCCGTGCCGCCGCGGGCGATCGGCCGGATGGGTTGGAAGTAGAGCTCCAGCCGGTTCTCTTCCGCGGCGCGCGTCACTCGCGCGACCCAGTGCATCTCGCGATGGCGGGGATGGGAAGTCCCGTCGGCCTCGTAGAGGTGCACACGATTGCGGCCCTCGTCCTTGGCCGCATAGCAGGCGATATCGGCGGCGCTCATCACGTTCGCGACGCTCTCTGTCTCCGCCGTGATCTGGACGACGCCAACGCTGGCGCCCACCGACAGCGTCGTGGCTCCCCAGACGAAACGGTAATCGCGGATTGCTTGCCGGACACCGTCTGCGATTCGAGTGGATTGCTCCACGGTGCAGCCTTCGAGCAGCACTCCAAACTCGTCACCGCCGAGCCGCGCGATGGTATCGGACGTGCGCACGCGTGACTGCAGCAGGCCCGTGACGTCCCGCAGCAGCCGATCGCCCGCCTGGTGACCGCAGGTGTCGTTCACGACCTTGAACTGGTCGAGATCGATGTAGAGCAGCGCGTAAGTGTCATCGCCTCGCTGCGCGCTCAAGACCCCCGCGTGCAGGCGGTTGTCGAACTCGCGGCGATTGATGAGACCGGTCAGCGCATCGTGGCTGGCTTGGTAAGACAGCGCCCGCTTCAGGCGCCTCTCCTTGGTCACATCGTGGAAGACGATCACGGCGCCGATGACCCGTCCCTGGCGATCGCAGATCGGCGCCGCCGACTCCTGAATGGCCACCTCGTGGCCGGCGCGGGTGACGAGGACGGAGTGATCCGCCGGCGCGCTCGTGTCGCCGCCGCTCAACACGCACACCAGCGGGTTCTCGCTCGGCTCGCGGGTGATCTCGTTGACCAGCCGCAGCACCTCGTCGATCGGACGCCCGCGCGCCTCCTCGAGCGTCCAGGCCGTCAGGCTCTCGGCGACCGGATTGATGTACTCGATGCGTCCGTCGGCATCAGTGCTGATGACGGCATCACCGATCGATTGCAGTGTCACTTGCGCCCGCTCTTTCTCGGCGAACACCGCCTGCTCCGCGCGCTTGCGCTCGGTGATGTCGGCGATCGTGCCCTCGTAATGCGTGATGCGGTCAGCCGCATCGCGGACCGCACGCGCGTTCTCGAGAATGACGACCTGCTCTCCATCCCATCGGCGCATCAGGAACTCCGCGTTGCGGATCTCACCTTCCGATGCCACCCGACGAGTGAACTCGGCGCGATCAGCGGGGTTCCAGTAGAGCGTTGCAACGCTCGACAGCGCGTACAGTTCCTCGGCGCTGCCGTAGCCCAGTATGGTCACGAAGGCGGGATTGACCGACAGCAGCTGGCCGTCGTGGGTGCTCTGGTAGACCCCTTCGATGATGCTCTCGAAGAGTCCGCGGTACTGGGTCTCGCTCGCCCGCAGCGCCTCCTCGGCCAGCCGGCGTGCGATGGCGATGCCGGCGAGCTGCGCCGCCTGGTCCATCATGCGCAGCTCGCGCTGGCCCGGCAGGCCCGAGGTCGAGTGGTACACGCCGAGAGCGCCGAGCAACCTGCCGTCCGCCGCTTTAATGGGCGTCGACCAGGCGGCCTTGAGGCCGCCCGCGAGCGCAAGCTCGCGCGGCCCTTCCCAGAAAGGGTCAGTGGCGATGTCGGCCACCAGCACCTGGCGTCCGAGAAAGGCCGCGGCGGCGCACGAGCCATTGCGGATGTCGACCGCGCAGCGCTCGAGAACGGCGCGCAGCTTCTCGGGCAGCCGCGGGGCAACGAGGTAGGAGAACGCCTGCGCGTCAGGCGCCAGCACGGCAATCGAGCAGGCCGTTCCTGCGCCCACCGCCTCGATGAAGTGGGTAATGGAAGCCAGGATCTCCGCCAGCGGCGCGGTCCCGGTGAGCTGCTCCAGCACGGCGCGTGAGGCAACAGCGACACGCTCGGTGAGCTCCGATTCCCGAGCGCGGTGCGCGAGCTGCGCGGCCTCGTCCGCCATCAGCCGCATGGACTGCACGATGCCGCGCCGCTCGTTGTCCATCGCATCGCACTGCAGGCTCATGAGCTTGAGCACCAGTCCGAGGCTCGGCTCCCCGATTCCCGACCTCAGCGCGGCCTCTTTGAGAATGGCGCGCACCTGCGGATGCAGCTCATCCGGCGCCGGCGGCGCAAATCCGGGCTCCGCACGCACCAGCGTCGTGGTCGCCGTCGCAATCGGCTGCGTATCCTCAGGCTGCGAAAGGGCGGTCTGCGGCGTTGACATAACGTGGTATTAGGGTTGGTTGGCCGCCGTCTGGGCCGGACCCTCCCCCGCGATGATTGGAATGTTGAACGGCCACACCACGGACCCGTTGGGCGAGTCGACGGCCACCGCGGCCGTCAGCGTGAAAAGCCCTGCCTGGAGAGGCCGGATCGTGAGCGAGCCGAAGATCGGCACGCCGGTCGCCGGCTTGATGGCCACCAGCGCGGGACCGTGACTCACGACCTTCAGGCCATCGACGGCACCGAATGCGAGCCGGATGGTGCCGAGTCCCGGGGCCTGCGGGATCACCGCGTAGTCGATCTCATCGTCCTGGCCCACCTGCGGCCGGTTGCGGATGGAGAATCGCAGCTCGAGCGGGGGCTGGGTCCCGCTCGGTCCCACCGCTTCCACCATGGGCGCCAGGGCCTGGGCCGTCGGATCGACCGGCGCGGCGGCGTGCACTTTGGGGTGGGAATGCGGGACGTGGAGGTGATGGGAGCCGGAAGCGAAATAGCCGCACGCGGCCAGCAGACCCACCGCAGCCCAAAGCGCCCCCCGCAGGACGGAGATCGTTCTTCGCATCCGCTTGAATTCCGTTCCCACACCGCGACCGGCTTTTGACAATAGCGCGACCCAGGGGGAGCTGGCACCTAAATCTGCAAAGTTTCGTGACTGCACGCTCACAACCCCGCCAGCAGCGGTGGCTCCTCTATGGCCGCCACCTGCTCGCGAAGATCGCCGAGATATCCCTCCCAATAGCGGGCCTCCCCGAACCACGGGAAAGCCCGGGGGAAGGCCGGATCGAGCCAGCGGTGACAGACCCAGGCGGCGTGGTGGAGCATGCGCAGGCCCCGCAAGGGCTCGATCAGCCTGAGCTCGCGGAAATCGAAATCGGCGAACTGCTGGTACCCCGTGACGAGGGCGGCCCATTGGGCCTGCTGATCCGCGGGCGGCCCGGAGAGCACCATCCATAGGTCCTGGATGCGCGGTCCCATCGCGCAATCGTCGAGGTCGACGAAGAGCGGGCCGCGCTCATTCCAGAGCAGATTCCCGAGGTGGCAGTCGCCGTGCAGTCGCAGCCGCCCGACGGGCCCCACGTCCTGATAGGCGCCCTCGATGCTTTCCAGGAGAATCCCGCTCACGCTCTCGTACCGGTCCCGCAGTCCCTCCGGCAAAAGATCCGCCTCCAGCACCATGGTGCGGGCCGAAAAGCCCAGGCGTTCGATGCCGATCTCCGGCCGCCGCTCGAACGCGCAGCGGGCGCCCACTTGGTGCAGGCGCGCGATCGAGCGGCCGAGGAGCTCCCGGGCCTCGGGCGCATCGAGCTCCGGCGCGTGCCCGGGCAGGTAGGGAAAGGCCGCGAAACGGAACTCTTCGTGCCGGAACAGCGTTTGCCCCGAGATCGCCACCGGCGCCGCGACCGGCAGCTCCGCGGCGGCCATCTCGGCGGTGAAGCGGTGCTCCTCCAGGATCTGCGCATCGTCCCAGCGGGCCGGGCGGTAGAACTTGAGCACGAGCGTACCCTCGGCGCTGCCGAGCTGATATACCCGGTTCTCGTAGCTGTTCAGGGCAAAGAGGCGCCCGTCCGGGTCGAGGCCGACGGAGCTCGCGGCATCGAGCACCCGGTCCGGGGACAGTCCCGCGAAGGGCGTTTCGATTTTGTTTATCATCGCGCGCGAGCTTTTCCTTTCATCCATCTCACCAAAGCGTACCGCCATTTCGCATGAAAAAGGCCACCATCCTCGTGACCGGCGGCGCCGGCTATATCGGCAGCCACGTCGTCCTTCAGCTTCGCGCCCGTGGCGAGCGGGTCGTCGTCCTCGACGACCTCTCGCGCGGGTTCCGACAGGCGGTCCTCGATACGCCGCTCGTCGTCGGCCAGGCGGGCGACCGCGAGACCGTACTCAGGACCCTGCGCGAGCATGGCGTCGACTCGGTCATGCACTTTGCCGCCTACACCATCGTGCCGGAATCGGTGCGGGACCCGCTGAAGTACTACGGCAACAACACTTGTTCCACTCGTACGCTGCTGCAGTGCTGCGTGGAGAGCGGGGTGAGCCACTTCGTCTTCTCGTCCACGGCGGCGGTCTATGGGACTCCGGCCGAAGGAGTCGCGGCGGAGAGCAGCCCCACGGCTCCCATCAATCCCTACGGGACGTCGAAGCTGATGTCGGAATGGATGCTACGCGATGTATCGGCGGCGTCCGATCTCAAGCACGTCGCGCTGCGCTACTTCAATGTCGCGGGTTCCGACTCCCAATGCCGACTCGGACAGGCCACCCCCAAGGCGACTTTGCTGGTGAAAGTCGCCTGCGAGGCCGCCGTAGGCAAGCGCCCGCATGTCTCGATTTTCGGCACTGACTACCCGACGCCGGACGGCACGGGAGTACGCGACTACATCCACGTGGAGGACCTGGCGACAGCCCATCTCAACGCGCTCGACTACCTGCGCGCCGGCGGCACCTCCACGGTTCTCAATGTCGGCTACGGGCACGGTTACAGCGTGCGCGAGGTACTGCAAAGCGTCGAGCGCGTGACAGGGGGACGCTTGAAGGTCGTCGAGGAACCGCGGCGAGCAGGCGATCCGGCCGCGCTGGTCGCGCGCGCCGACCGCATCCGTCACGAGCTCGGGTGGAAGCCGCTCCTCGACGACCTCGACACCATCGTCCGCACTTCCCTAGCGTGGGAAAAGCGATTGTTGCTAGAGCCTTGGGCGTAGAATCCCCGAGAATGCAGTGGCTGAGGCCCAAATCCTTGAGCGGCCTGATGCTCTTCGGGTTGGGACTCGTCGCCCTGCCGCTCCTCGTCGCCATCATCACGGCCGCACTGCAGATTCGTACACTCGCAACCACGGGGCAGAGGATCGTCATCGAGGGCGTCACGGCTGCACGTGCCAGCCAGCAACTCTTTAGTCAGATCGCCTCTCTCGAGCGCACCGCGCGCCTTTACGGCGTTCTCGGCGACCATAAGCTGCTGGAGTCGTACGAGCAGGAGGACGAGACGTTCTCAGCGACGCGCATGAAAATCTACGTAGACGCCACACAGGCGACACGTCAGACGCTCACCGAGCTTGCTTCGGTGCAACGTGGCATCCGACTTGGCGTCCTTACTACACCTGCGAGTACTGCACCGGCCAATGCGGCGGCACTCACCACGCAGTTCTCAACGCTGAGCGCGCTTGTCGACAAGGTAGCCGAGCAAAGCAACGCCCAGATCGACGCCGAAGTCGCGTCGCTGCAAAACCGGACGGATCACGCGCGCGCGCGGCTCTTCTGGGAGGCGGCGGGCCTCCTGCCGGTCACGCTGATCGAGATCATCACGCTCACCCTGGTGGTCGGCCGGCCGCTGAGACAGATCGACCGCGCGATCGACGACATCGGCCATGGGAGCATCAGCGATCCGATCACGGTGAAAGGCCCGCACGACCTCGAGCGGCTGGGCCGCCAGCTCGAATGGCTCCGCCTGCGCCTGCTCGAAGTCGCCACCGAGCGGAACCGCTTCCTCCGTCACATGTCGCATGAGCTGAAGACGCCGCTCGCCAATATCCGGGAGGGCACGGAGCTGCTGATGGACGGAGCGGTGGGGGAGCTCGACCCTGGGCAGCGGGAAGTCGCCGCCATCTTGCGGGATAATGGTATCAAACTGCAGCGAATGATCGAGAATCTGCTGTCATTCAGCGCCTGGCAGGCCTCGAGCGTGGGCCTGGACAGCAGCGAGTTCCGCCTGCGGCCGGTGGTCAAGCAGGTGCTGGAGAATCAGCAGCTCACCCTGCTTTCTCAGCGCGTTCGCCTCGACGTGCAGGTCGAAGATGTGACCCTCGTCGCCGACCGCGGCAAGATCCGCCTCATACTAGAAAACCTGGTGTCGAATGCCGTCAAATACTCCCCAAAGGGGGGCACCATTCACATCAAAGCTGCTACAGCCACGGGCGCTATCATCATCGACGTCGCGGACAACGGCCCTGGAATCCCCAAAGAGGACCGCGACCACGTCTTCGAGGCCTTCTATACCGGCCGGGCCGCCAAGAGCATCGCGGTCAAGGGCACCGGCATCGGGCTCTCGGTCGTGCTGGAATTCGTGGCCGCCCATGGTGGCACGGTACAAATCATGGACGGAGAGTATCCGGGCGCGCACTTCCGCATTCGGATGCCGACCCATCCGGCCGGCAACGGACTCGGCGATACCCCCCAGCGCAGGACCCAAGCCCATGCCGCGTGAGGCACTGGCGGCGCTGGCCTTGTCGGCCACGCTGTTGGTGAGCGGCTGCGCGAGCGACTTCTTCGCCCAGAAGCCCCCGCCGCCCCTGAAGCCCGTGATCGATCACCGGGCGGCCTCCTCCGAGGCGCTGGCGGATGACTTCTCGGTCCTCGACAAGCTCATCGAGGCGGCGCCGGAGCAGCAGATGCAAATCCTCGGCTCAGCGGAGGAAGACTTCCGCACGACCCCCACCCAGAGCCGGAAACTGCGCCTGGCGCTCATCCTCGGCCTGCCCGACCAGGCCGGCTCCGACTTGCCGCGGGCCGAGGAGATGCTCCAGGAGCTCTCCGACGACCCGCAGTCCTCTCTCCTGCCCACGGAGAGGACCCTCCTTTCCCTACAACTGAAGCAAATTGGCGACTATTTGACGTTGGAAGCGGAAAACCGCACCCTCCAGGGTGACGCTACGCGTGCCAACCAGCTCGCCCCTCTCAAGCATCGCCTCGATGGCGCTGCCGAAGAGAACGCGAAGCTCAAAAAAGAGCTTCAGGAGGCGCAGGCCAAGCTGGCCGCCATCGCTAACATCGAAAAGTCGCTCAACGAGCGCAAACCCGGCAACGAGGGAAAACCCAAGTGACCCTGAACACTGGCAGCGTACTGTCCGAGCAGCGCAAGATGACAACCCCCCCGAGCACCCTGAGTCAGAGCGGACGGCGCAAGGCCCGCATCCTCGTCGTCGACGACGATCCCGGACTTCTGCGACTCCTCACCATCCGCCTGCGCGCGGAGAGTTACGATGTCGAGGCCGTCGAGAGCGGGGCCCAGGCGCTCGCCGCCTCGAGCCGCTTTCGGCCCGATCTGGTCATCACCGACCTCAAGATGGATCACATGGACGGCATCGGTCTGCTCAAGGAGCTGCAGAACCGCTGGCCGGGCCTGAAGGTGATCCTGCTCACCGCGCACGGCACGATCCCGGATGCGGTGCAGGCGACGCAGATGGGTGCCTTCGGCTTTCTGACCAAGCCGGTCGACAAGCAGGAGCTGCTCGATCAAGTGCAGAAGGCGCTGCGCATCTCCGGCTTCGGCGCCTCGGACGAGGACTGGCGCGCCGAGATCGTCACCCGCAGCGCGGTGATGGAAGAGAAGCTCGCCCAGGCGCACATGGTCGCGGGGACCGACGCCCGCGTCCTCATCACGGGTGAAAGCGGCACGGGCAAGGAGCTGCTCGCTCGCGCCATTCACCTGGCGAGCCCGCGCCGCAACCGGCCGTTCGTCGCCATCAACTGCAGCGCCATGGCGGAAAACCTGCTCGAGTCCGAGCTCTTCGGGCACGAGAAGGGCTCCTTCACCGGCGCCACCCGCGCCCACCGCGGCCTCTTCATGGCGGCCGACGGCGGCACGCTCATGTTGGACGAGATCGGCGACATGCCGATGCGCCTGCAGGTGAAGCTGCTGCGCGTACTGCAGGAAAACGTCATCCGCCCGGTCGGCAGCACCGATGCCCTGCCCGTCAACGTACGTGTCATCTCCGCCACGCACCGCGACCTGCAACAGCTGATGACCTCGGGACAGTTCCGCGAGGATCTCTACTACCGCCTCAACGTCGTGCACATCGAGATGCCGCCGTTGAACCGCCGCCGCGAGGACATCCCGCTGCTGGTGGCGCACTTCCTGGCGCAGATCGCCAAGGAAATCAACCAGCGCAAGATCTACGCCCCCGAGGCGGTCGAGCTGCTCGCCACCGCCGATTGGCCCGGCAACATCCGCCAGCTGCAGAACGTCGTGCGCCAGAACGTGGCGCTGTCACAGACTCCCATCATCCCCGTGGAGCTGGTGCAACAGTCACTCGGCGGCTCCCCCGCGCGCCTGCCCTCCTTCGATGAGGCGCGCGATGAATTCACCCGCAGCTACCTGTCGCAGATCCTGCAGATCACCGGCGGCAACGTGAGTCAGGCGGCACGGCTGGCGAAACGCAACCGCACGGACTTCTACAAGCTGCTGGCGCGGCACCAGCTCACTCCGGAAGAGTTCAAGCAGCGCTAGCCGCTGCCGCCGCCGGTCCCAGGCGGCGCCCGCACCACGCCGGCGGCTCTATCAGAGCCACTGGAATCCTCAGGTTCTCGTGCGTTGTCCGACGTTTGCGACGCCGAACGTCCAAATGGCGTTACCGATATAACCCCAGAAGAGCACCACGGCGGTCGCGCAGATCTGCGCAATCGGGTAACGCACTCCCGCCGTGACCATCCAGTGCATGATGGCCGCATTGACGAGAAGTCCGGCACCCGCCAACACCGCGAACTTCGCCGCCGCGGGCCCGTGAGGCCGATGGCTCTCGAACGTGAAGCGATAGTTGAGCAGGTAGTTGGCGACGGCGCTCAGCGCGAAACCAATCGATGATGCCGGCGTCGGCGCCATCCCAAACGCGCGCACGAGAATGATGAGCAAAACGTACTGGATGGCGGTCGAAATGCCGCCGACCCCGACGAAGCGAATGAACCGGCTGAGATGCCCGCTGCCAGCCCGCAGCGACGAGCGGCGAGGCTGTTCCGAGCGAGTCAAACCCAAAGCGTCCAAACTCCCCTTCCCCCGGTCAACCGAGCCACCAGTATAGATGCCCAGGCATGACGTCGTGTGGCGCCCCCGTCGGTCATCCGCGACGAGCGATTTATCGCGCAAATTCAGATATTTAGTTAAATCGCCGCGCTGAAGCAGACGCCGGATGTCCGCAATCGCAGACGGCGCGTGGCCTTCCGACCCTCCGCAGCGCTTGCGCTCGCGCCAGCTCGCCCCCGGTAGCGGCACTCGCGGCCCCTGGCATACCGGTTGCAATAAGTCAGGTGCGCCGCCAATCGCACGGCGACGCGAAGGGCACAGTCCGCCGAAGGCAGCCTACGACAACGAGGTTGCCGCACAAATTCGGCGGACACATGACGCACGCCAAACGGGGGCGCGGGTCGCCCGGTGGCACGCGCGGTGGAGTCACCGCCGCGGCGTGCCCGTTGCCGGCTCGGAGGGCTGGGCCGAGGTCTCGCCTAATCGACGGGCGAGGCGGTCGAGGTACAGATAGATGACCGGCGTCGTGAAGAGCGTCAGCCACTGCGATACGGCGAGACCGCCCACGATCGCAACACCGAGGGGTCGGCGCAGCTCCGAGCCCGCACCGGTCTCCAGCGCGAGCGGCAGACCGGCGATCAGCGCGCAGAAGGTGGTCATCATGATCGGGCGGAAGCGCAGCAGACAGGCCTCGTGAATCGAATCGCGGGGCGACTTGCCCTCGACCCGCTCCGCCTCCAGCGCAAAGTCGATCATCATGATCGCGTTCTTCTTGACGATGCCCATCAGCAGAATGATGCCGATGATCGCGATCAAGGTGAGCTGGAAGTGAAACACCATGAGGATCGCCAGCGCGCCGACACCCGCCGGCGGCAGTGACGAGAGGATCGTGATCGGGTGGATGAAGCTTTCGTAGAGCACACCCATGATCACATAGATCGCCGCGATCGCCGCCAGGATCAGCAGCGGCACGCTGGTCAACGATTGCTGATAGGCCTGGGCCGTGCCCTGAAATGCGCCGAGCACCGTATCCGGCACGCCCACCTTCGCACGGAGCGCATTTATCGCGCTCACCGCCTGACTGAGTGCCGCGCCGGACGCCACGTTGAAAGACAGGGTGACCGCGGGGAAGAGGCCCTGGTGATTGATCGTGAGCGGCTCCGCCTGGGTGACGAAATGCGCCACCTCCGACAGCGGCACGGCGCCACCGGTGCTGCTTTGCAGAAAGACGTCGGACAGGTTCTCCGGGCGGGAGAGAAATCGCGGCTCGACCTCGAGGATCACCTTGCTCTGGTACGTCGGGGAATAGATAGTCTGGACTTGCGCCTGCCCAAACGCGTTCTGTAGCGCGTTGTCGACGTCCGACATGTTCACGCCGAGCCGGTAGGCCGTGTTGCGGTCGACGACGACGTTCAAGTTCGGCGAGGCGACTTCGAGATCTGACGCGACATCATCCAACAGCTTCAGCTTCTGCATGTCGGCGAGCAGGATGGGCGCCCAGTGGTTGAGCTCATCCGAATTGGCGTCGGTGAGCGTGTACTGATATTCCGCCTGCTCGAGGCGGCCGCCGATATTGATGTCCTGGGCTGCCTGCAGGTAGACCTTCGCGCCGATCACCTGGTTGAGCTGCGGCTCGAGGCGTGCCATGACCTTCTGAATCGTCGGGCGCTGGGAGAACGGCTTGAGCTGCACGAACATCCGCGCGGTGCTCTCGCTTCCATTGGCGCCGGTGGCGCCCGCGAACCCCACCACCCCGGACACGGCCGGATCCCGCGCGACGATGCGCGAGATCTGGTTCTCGATCTGGCCCATTTGGGCGAACGAGGAGTCTTCCCGCGCCTGGATCGAGCAGAACATCTGGCCGGTGTCCTGCTCCGGCATGAAGCCTTTCGGAATGACCACGTACAGCACGACGGTGAGCGCCATCAGCCCCAGCGTCAGGCCCAGCATCAACAGACTGTGATCGAACGTCCATTGCAGCCCGCGGTCGTAGGCGCCGCGTACGCGGTCGAAAGTGCGCTCGAAGACGTTCGGCTTGCTCTCGCCTGCCGCGTCCCGGTGCTTCAGGAACTTGGCGCACATCATCGGAGTCAGGGTGAGCGAGACGACCATCGAAAAGATCAGCGTCAGCGTCACCGTCATCGCGAACTCGTGGAACAGCAGGCCCACCACTCCCGACATGAAGAGGAGTGGGATGAACACCGCGATGAGTGACAGCGTCATCGAGACGATGGTGAAGCCGATTTGTCCCGAGCCCTTGAGTGCGGCAGCAAACGGCTCCATGCCCGCCTCGATGTAGCGCACGATGTTCTCGATCATGACGATGGCGTCATCGACGAGAAAACCCACGGCGAGGGTGAGCGCCATGAGCGAAAGGTTGTCGAGGCTATAGCTGAGCGCATACATGCCGCTGAAGGCGGCGATGATGACGAGCGGCAGGGTGACGCTCGGAATGACCGTCGCCCACAGGTTGTGCAGGAAGAGCGCAATGACGATGACAACCAGAACGATCGTCAGAATCAGCGTGAATTCGACGTCGGACACCGAGCTACGGATGTTCAACGAGCGGTCCGAGACCAGATCCACCTTCACGCTGTGGGGAATCTGGGTCAGGAGCTGCGGCATCTTCGCCTTGATCTGATTGACCACCTTGAGCGTATTGGCGCCCGGCTGGGTCTCGATCAGCAGCAGCTCGCAGGGGGTGGTGAAATACCAGCCGCCGCTGCGCGGGCTCTGCGAGGAATTGATGACCTGCGCCACATCCTGCAGCTGGACCGGAGCGCCTTTGCTGTAGGCGACGATCACATGCATGAACTGTGAGGCGTTGAACAACTGGTCGTTGGTTTCGATGGGGTATTCGACGCTGCTGCCTTCGATGTTCCCCTTGGCGGAATCGAGGGTGGTGTTCGTGATGGCGGTGCTCACCTGGCTCAGGGTGATGCCTCGTGCGGCGAGCGCCAACGGGTTCACCTGCACGGTCACGGCCGGCTGCTGCTGGCCGGCGATGATGACCTGTCCGACGCCGGCTACGGTCGAGAGCTGCTCCGCGAGCATCACGTTGGAGTATTCGTCGACCTGGTAGAGCGGCATGGCGGCGGAGTGGATCGCGTAGATCAGCACCGGTGCGGAGGACGGGTTGCTCTCGCGATAGGTCGGCGGCGTCGGCAGACTTTTCGGCAGGAATCCCTGCGCCTCGTTGATCGCGCTCTGCACGAACTGCGCATCGGCGTTGATGTCGCTGTCGAGATCGAATTGCAGCGTGATCGAGGTCGAGCCGAGGCCGCTCGAGGAGGACATGAACGACAGGCCCGGAATGTCGGTGAAATACTCCTCGAGTGGCGTAGCGACGGTGTCGGCCATGGTCTGCGGGCTTGCGCCCGGGAGCGACGCGGACACCGAGATGGTCGGGAAATCCACGTTCGGTAACGCCGATACCGGCAGGTACTGGAAGCAGATCAGGCCGAAGGCGACCAGCGCCGCCATCAGCAGCGCGGTCGCGATCGGGCGGCGGATGAAGGGCTCGGAGACGTTCACCGCGACTATTGCCCGACCGCAGCCCCGGTGGACGCAGGCGTCGCGCTCACCGGGCCGGTTGACTGCCCGGGCGCCGTGGCCGCCGGCTGCTGGATACTGACGAGGGTGTCATCGTCGAGCCGGTATTGGCCGTTGGTGACGACCTGCTCTCCGGCCGTGACTCCCTTGCCAATGACGGCGATGCCCTGTTGGTCGGAGGCCAGCGTGATCGCGACCCGCTTCACCTTGTGGTCGGCCCCGATGACGTAGACATACTCGCCGTCGGGTCCGGTCATGACGGCCGCCGACGGGACCGTGACCGCACTCTTACGGACGAACTCTGTCAGCTCCACCGAGACGAACGCATTCGGCCACAGGCGCTGCTGCCGGTTGGCGAAAGTCGCTTCGAGCAGGATCGTGCCGGTCGTGGTATCGACCTGGTTATTGATCAACGACAGCGCGCCGGTCGCCAGCAGTTGGCCGCCGGCGGTGTAGGCAGCGACCGTCAGGGGACCTTGGGCCTGATTCTCGATGACGGTGGCGAGCTGGTTCTCCGGCACGTTGAAGCTGACGAAGATCGGCTCCATCTGGGTGACCGCCACCAGCGCCGTCGAGCCGCTGGCCGAGCCTGAGGCGCTGCCCGCGGCGGTGCCGCCGTTCGAGGAGCTCGAGTTGGTACTCGCCGCCTGCGCGGCCGCGCTCGCGGGCTGGACGAAATTGCCGAGATCGACCTGAATGACGCCCGTGCGTCCGGTGACCGGCGAAGTGATCTGGCAATACGCCAGATTCACCCGGGCCGCGGCCAGGTTGCCTTCATCGAGCGCCACCGTGCCCCGGTCCTGACCGACGACGTATTCCTGGTCTTCGGCGGTCTGCAGCTCGATCGAATTCTGTGACGCCAGCTTTTTGTAGCGGGCCAGGTCCATGACCGCCTCGGCGAGCGCGGCGCGATCGCGCGCGAGCTGTCCCTGGGCCTGCTCGAGCGCCGCCTCATACGGCCGCGGATCGATCTCGAACAGCTTCTGCCCGGCTTTGACCTCTTGTCCCTGCTTGAAATAGATCTGGGTGATGCGGCCGCTCACCTCCGGCATCACTTGCACCACATCCATCGATAGGACGGTTCCGAGAGCCGGCACCAGCGCGGGCACGTCGCGAGCCGTCGCGGCGGCCGCAGTGACGGGGACGGCAGGGGGAGGCGGGGGCGCGGGCTTGCGCTCGATGAAGTGCGCGAAGATCCACCATCCCAGGAGGCCCACGACGACCACGGCGGCCACGATCGCGAGGCGCGGCGTATGGGCCCGCTCAGCCACTGAAGGCACAACTGCTCACCATCGTTACCCCTTCGGGCCCGGGAAACGGGTCCCGGGCAGCCATTACTGGACCGTGCTCTTGAGCGTCTCCGTGACCCCGTAATCGTGCGACTTGAGCTGCGCGCTATCCCAGCCGCCGCCGATGGAATCGACCAGGTCAGCGCTCGCCACCAGCCGCTCGCTCTGAACGCTGAGGGCGGTGATCTGGGCGTTGAAGAGCGTGGTGTCCGCGACGATCACGCTGGTGTAAGCCACCGTGCCGGCCCGGTATTGATTGAGGGTGAGCGCGGCAGACTTCTGCGCATCCTCCACGGCGGCCTGATCCTGCGCATACTCCGTTTCCAGATGCCGCAGCGTTGCCAGGTCGTTCTCGACCTGTTGGAACGCGCTGAGCACGGTCTGCCGGTACGAGGCCACCGAGGAGTCGTACAGGGCGCGCTCCTCCTTCGTCTGCGCGTAGGTCGCGCCAGCATTGAACAGCGTCTCCGCCAGCGAAGGACCGAACGACCACACGTTATTGCTCGCCCGCACCAGAGTGGAGAGCGAGGACGCCTCGTACCCATACGAGCCGGTGAGCGTCAGGCTCGGAAACCACGCCGCCTCGGCCACGCCGATCTGCGCGTTGGCGCTCTGCAGAGCGCGCTCCGAGGCGGCGATGTCGGGCCGGCGCAGCAGCAGCTGCGACGGCAGACCGGCCGGCACCACGGGCACGGTCGAGGTGAACTCGCCCTGCGCAATCGCGAGCTGCGAGGGCGCCTTGCCGACGAGCACGGCGATCGCGTGCTCCATCTCATCGCGCGTCAGCTCGACGGAATTCTCCTGGGCGATGGTGTCTTCGAGCTGGGTACGCGCGGAGTAGACATCCGCCAACGTCGTCGTGCCCGCATTCACCTGATTCTGCGCAATCTTCAGCGAGACTGTGTATTCCTGCACCGTGGTCTTCAGGATGCGCATCTCCTGCTCCGCGGCGCGCAGCTGGAAGTAGTCCGCGGCCAGAGTGTTCTGCGCCGACAGACGCGCGGCCGCAATGTCGGCCGCGTCGGCCTGCGCTTTGGCGACATCGCTTTCGACTTCGCGGCGCAGCTTGCCCCAGATGTCGATATCCCAGGTGCCGTTCGCGTCCAGCTCATAGACCGTACGCGTCGTCGATCCGGCGTGTTGGAAGCCCGACACCTCGGTATTGAATTGCCCGGCGCCGCCGCTATGGGTGCCGGTGCCGCCGAGGGTGATCTGCGGCAAGAAGCCGCTCTCGTCGACCGCGGTCGCCTCGCGGGCGGCGTAGTAGTTGGCTACCGCGGCCTTGACGTTCTGATTCGACACCTCCACCTGTTGCTCGAGCGCGGAGAGCGTCGGGTCGTTGTAGATCGACCACCACTGCTCATTGGCGATCTGCGCCGGCATCGCGGGCGTCCAACCCTGCCCGGACTTGAAGGCCGGGGATGGCGGCGCCGAGGAACGGTGGTAGTTCGGTCCGACTGCGCAGGCAGTCAGTGCCAACGCGCATGCGATACCGATGGCCGTACGAGCAGGTCTGTGCCAGATCATGTCGCGGGGCTCCCGAGGGGCGAAGGAGGCAAAGGCCGGCGTCGAGTGAACGTTCGCAAGAACCAGAGCCGGAATCGATCGAGGTAGAGGTATACCACGGGTGTCGTGTAGAGCGTCAGGATCTGGCTGATGAAGAGTCCGCCGACGATCGCGATACCGAGCGGCCGGCGCAGCTCCGAGCCCTGCCCGCTCATGACAGCGAGCGGCAGCGCGCCGAGCATGGCGGCCATGGTCGTCATCAGGATCGGCCGGAAGCGCAGCAGACAGGCATCGTGGATCGCCTGCTCGGGTTTCTCGTGTCCGGCGCGTTGGGTCTCGAGCGCCACGTCCACCATCATGATGGCATTCTTGAGGACGATGCCAATCAGCAGAATGACCGCGATCAACGCGATCAGGGTGAAGGACTCGCCGCAGATCAGCAACGCGAGCACGGCGCCGATGCCGCTCGAGGGCAGTGTGGAGAGGATGGTGATCGGCTGCACCAGGCTCTCATAGAGCACGCCGAGCACGATGTACACGGCGATCAGCGAGGCGAGCACCAGCAACGGCTCCTCCGAGACAGTCTGCTGGAAGATCTTGGCGGTACCGGCGAACGAGCCCTGGATCGTGATCGGCACATGCAGCTCCTGCATCGTGGTGTTGATGGCCTTCACCGCGGTCCCGAGCGGCTCGCCTTCCGGCAGGTTGAAAGAGAAGGTCGTCGCGACGAAGGGGCCCTGATGGTTGACCGTGAGCGGAGTGATTCCCGGACCATAGGAGCTGAACGCGGACAGCGGCACCATGGTTTCGACACAGGTGCTGACCGCCGAGCCGGTGGAGGCTCTGCCGGCACTATTGGTGAGCTGGTTCTCGGCATAGTTCTGCGCGGCGCTGTTCTGGGCCGCGCTCGAGCTCGAGGTGCCCGTGGCGGTGGACGAGCTGCTGGAGCTCGAGCCGCAAGCGGAGCTCGTGCTCGCGGAGGACGTCGAGCTTGCCGCCGAGCCCGTGCCGAACGAGCCGGCACCGGGTGCGGTCGATTCCGTACCGCCGAGCGCCCCACCCTGGGTGCTCACCCAGATGTCCTTGAGCGTCTCCGGGCTCTGCCAGAACTGCGGCGCGACCTCCATCACGACGTAATACTGGTTCATGTCCTCGTAGATCGTGGAGACCAGCCGCTGGCCGAAGGCGTCGTACAGCGTGTTGTCAACGTCGGACATGTTGACGCCGAGCCGGGCCGCGGTCGCGCGGTCGATCTGCAACTGCACGTCGAGGCCGGCGGCCTGGCGGTCGGAGCTCACGTCCTCCAGCGCGGGGTTGTTCTGCAGCGCCGAGGTGATCTTGGGTGTCCAGGCGTCGAGAGTGGAGAGGTCATCCGACAGCAGCGTGTACTGATAGGCCGCATTGCCCTGACGGCCGCCAAAGTGAATATCCTGGGCGGACTGCAGGAAGAGGCGCGCTCCCGTGACCCCGGAGAGCTCCCGCCGCAGACGCGCGAGCACCGCGGCATCGCTCAGCTTGCGCACGTCGAGGGGCTTCAGCGCGGTAAAAAGGCCGCCGGTGTTGGTCGTTCCGCCTCCGGGGCCGCCACCGCCGCCCGTGAAAGCAACGACGTGGTCGACCGCCGGGTCGCGGCTCACGATGGTCACGATCTGCATCATCTTCTTCTGCATCGCCTGGAAGGAGATGCTCTGATCGGCGACCACGTTGCCGAAGAGCGAGCCCGAGCTTTCCTCCGGGAAGAACCCCTTCGGCACCTTGGCGAATAGGTAGAAGTTGAGGAAGACCACGCCGAGCAGGATCAGCATCACGGCGCGCGGGTGGCGAATCGCATCGGTGAGGGTGCGGCCGTAGAAATTCTTGAGCCACTCGAAACCGCGCTCGAAAGCGGTCAGGACGGGCCCGAGGCGTGGCGGTCGGCGCAAGACCGTGGCGCAGAGCATGGGGGTGGTCGTGAGCGAGATGATCAGCGACAGCACCACCGTCACCGCGAGCGTCATGGCGAACTCACGTAGCTCCCGCCCGACGAGACCGGCCATCAGGAGGATCGGGATGAACACTGCGATGAGCGAGCAGCTCATGGACAATACCGTGAAGCCGACCTCGCTCGCGCCCTGCAGGGCGGCTTGCATTCGCGGCACCCCTGCTTCCACGTGCCGGCTGATGTTCTCGATCACCACGATCGCATCGTCGACGACGAACCCCGTCGCAACCGTGAGAGCCATCAGCGAGAGATTGTTCAGACTGAAGCCGAGGCCGTACATGATCGCAAAGGTGCCGACAAGCGACATCGGCACGACGATCGCGGGCACGATCGCCGCGCGAGGGTTACGCAGCATCACTACCACGACCGTCACGACCAGCAGCAGCGCAATGAGCAGCGTGGTCTCGACATCGTGCACGGAAGCCCGGATCGATGCGGTCCGGTCGTTCGTGAGAATGATATTGATCCCGGCCGGGACTGACGCCTGGATCTGCGGCAGCACGGCCTTGATCGAGTCCACCGTATCGATGACGTTCGCGCCGGGCTGCTTGCGGATGATCATCAGCACCGCGCGATTGGGGCCATCGGCGAGACCGAGATTGCGTACGTCCTCGACCCCATTGGTGATCTGGGCAATGTCACCCAGGCGCACCGCAGCGCCATCCCGGTAGGCAATGATGAGGGACCGATACTGTTCCGGCGTCGTGGCCGTATCGTTGACGTAGACTTGGTATCGGCGCGCGTTATCGTCGATCGCACCCTTGGGGCTGTTGGCGTTGGCCGCGGAGATGGCGGCCCGCACATCCTCGAGCCCGATTCCATACTTGAAGAGCGCCTGGGGATTCAGGTCGATGCGCACAGCCGGCAGAGAGCTGCCGCCGAGCGTCACGTCGCCGACGCCCTCGAGCTGCAGCAGCTTCTGCTGGATGACGGTCGAAGCGGCGTCATATATCTGACCGGTGGTCAGCGTATTGGAAGTCAGCGCCAGGATGAGGATGGGCGCATCCGCGGGATTGAAGGCGCGATAGCTCGGATTCTGGCGCAGCGAGGTCGGCAGATCGGCCCTCGCCGCCTCGATCGCCGATTGCACATCGCTCTCGGCGCCGTGGATGTCGCGGCTCAGATCGAAAACGAGGACGACTCGCGCGCTGCCGACCGAGCTCGATGAGGTCATCTCATCGACCCCCGCGATGGCGCTCAGATGCCGCTCGAGCGGCGTCGTCACGCTGGTCGAGACCGTATCCGGGCTCGCCCCGGGAAGCGAAGCCTGTACGACGATGGCCGGAAAATCCACCTCCGGCATGGAAGCGACGGGCAGCAGGAAGTAAGCGACGATCCCCACCAGTGCCAGCCCGCACGACAGCAGCGTCGTGGCGACGGGGCGGCGAATGAAAGGCGTCGAGATGCTCATCCGCGCGAGCCGGCGGGCAGCGGCGGCAGTCCCCGATCCTCGCGCCGGGTGGCCCAGGCCCGCGCCCGCTTCGCCAGCCGATCAAAGTAGAGATAGATGACCGGCGTCGTGAACAGGGTGAGCAGCTGACTCAACAGCAGGCCACCGGTGATCGAGAGGCCGAGGGGTGAGCGAACCTCCGAGCCGGTGCCCGTCCCGAGCATCAACGGCAGGGCCGCGAAGAGCGCCGCCACCGTCGTCATCAGGATCGGTCGGAAGCGCAGCAGTGCCGCCTCGTAGATGGCCTCGTGCGGCGGCTTGCCGCCATCGCGCTCGGCCGTGAGCGCGAAATCGATCATCATGATCGCGTTCTTCTTCACGATACCGATCAGGAGCACGATGCCGATGATCGAGATGATGTTGAGGCTCTGCCCCCCGATCATCAGCGCGAGCAGTGCGCCGATGCCTGCCGACGGCAGCGTCGACAGGATCGTGAGCGGATGGATGTAGCTCTCGTACAGCACCCCAAGCACGATGTAGACGACGGCGATGGCCGCGAGCAGCAACAGCACCTCGCTGGTGAGCGAAGACTCGAACGCCAGCGCCGCGCCCTCGAAAGTCGTGCCGATGCTCACGGGCAGCCCGATCTCGTGCTCGGCCTGGCGGATCGCCTCGACTGCCGCACCCAGGGAGGCTCCCGGAGCGGTGTCGAACGAGAACATGGCCGCCGGGAACTGGCCGAGGTGATCGAGCGACAGTGGCGCGCCATGTACGCTGACGTGCGCGATCGCGGCCAGAGGCACCTGGCCGCCGCTGGCGGAAGGCAGATAGATGTAGTTGAGGGAATTGACCGTGTCGTCGAGAGAGGGGTCCGCGGTCATGATCACGCGGTAGTCGTTCGACTGACTGTAGATAGTCGTGATGATGCGCTGGCCGAACGCGTCATAGAGCGCATTGTCGATCGTGGCGTCGGTGATGCCGAAGCGCGCGGCGGTGCTGTGGTCGATGTCGACCTCCGCCGTCAGGCCATTATCGAGGTACGTCGTCGAGACGTGCGCCAGCGCCGGCGAGTGCTGCAGAGCCGCCAGCAGCTTCGGCACCCAGGGATCGAGGATCTCGCGCTCCGCCGCCCCCAGGATGAACTGGTACTGGGCATTGCCGACGATGGAGCTGATCGTCAGGTCCTGCACCGGCTGCAGCGCGAGCGTGATGCCGGGGACCTGCGCCGCCTCCTGGCGCAACCGCTCCATCACCTCGGTCAGCGAGTCGCTGCGATCCTCCTTCGAGGTGAGGTTGATCAGCATGCGTCCGTCATTGACGGTCATGTTGGTGCCGTCGATCCCGACATAGGAGGTGAGGCTCTCGACGTCCGGGTCCTTGGTGAGGATCCGGGCCAGCGCCTGCTGGCGGCGGGTCATCTCGTGGAAGGAGATCGCGGGCGGTCCCTCGACGGTCGCCTGCACGAGACCGGTGTCCTGCAGGGGAAAGAAGCCCTTGGGGATGAGAATATAGAGCAGCACGGTGAGCACCAGCGTGCCTGCCGCGATCCACAGCACCAGCGGCTGATGCCTGAGGGTGATATCGAGCGCCCGGCCATAGAAGGCGATCAGGCGGTTGAAGGCCTCTTCCGCCTTCCGCGCGACCACCCCCTGCGCGCGCTCGGTCTCCTCGTGGGTGCGCAGCATCTTGGCGCAGAGCATCGGCACCAGGGTGAGCGAGACCGCCGCGGAGATGAGGATCGAGACCGCGAGCGTGATGGCGAACTCACGGAACAGGCGCCCCACCACCTCCTGCATGAAAAGGAGCGGGATCAGCACGGCGATCAGCGAGATGGTGAGCGAGACGATGGTGAAGGCGATCTCACCCGAGCCCTTGAGCGCCGCCTCGAGCGGCTTCTCGCCTTTCTCGATGTGGCGGGAGATGTTCTCGATCATGACGATGGCATCGTCCACGACGAAGCCCGAGGCGATGGTGAGGGCCATCAGCGACAGGTTGTCCAGACTGAAGCCGAGCAGATACATCACCGCGAAGGTGCCGATCAGGGACACCGGCACCGAGAGGCTCGGGATGATCGTCGCCGGGATGCTGCGCAGGAAGAGGAAGATCACCATCACGACCAGCGCGACGGCCAGAGACAGCTCGAACTGCACGTCGTTGACCGATGCGCGGATGGTGTTCGTCCGGTCAGTCACCACGGAGAGGTCGACATCCGCGGGCAGCGAGGCGCGCAGCTGCGGCAGCAACGCCTGCACCAGGTTGACGACCTGAATCACGTTCGCGCCCGGCTGGCGCTGGATGTTCACCAGCACCGCCGGAGTGTCGTTCACCCAGCTCGAGAGCTCCGTGTTCTCGGCGCCCTGCTCCACCTTGGCGACATCCTTGAGATACACCGGCGCGCCGTTCTGATAGGCGACGACGAGATTCGCGTAGCCGTCGGCGGTCGTGATCTGGTCGTTGGCGTCGATGGTGTAGGCATGCGCGGTGCCGTCGAAGTTACCTTTCGGCGCATCTGTCGTGGAATTGGATATGGTCGTGCGCAGATCATCGACGTTGAGGCCGTAAGCGGCGAGCTGCTGCAGATTGGCGTAGATCCGCACGGCCGGCCGCGGTGCGCCGTTCAGGCTCACCAAGCCCACGCCCGAGAGCTGGGAGATCCGTTCGGCGATGCGCGTATCGGCGAGGTCCTCCACCTGCGTGATCGGCATGGAGGTGGAGGTGAGCGCCAGCGTCAGCACCGGCGCATCGGCCGGATTCACCTTGGCATAGATCGGCGGTGCGGGCAGGGTCTGCGGCAGCAGGCTGTTCGAGGCATCGATGGACGCCTGTACTTCCGCCTCGGCCACGTCGATGTTGAGATTGAGAGCGAACTGCAGGGTGATGACCGAGGCGCCGGCCGAGCTGCTCGAGGACATCTCGTTCAGGCCCGGCATCTGCCCGAACTCGCGCTCGAGCGGGCCCGTCACGGTCGTCGACATGACGTCGGGACTCGCTCCGGGCAGAAAGGTCTTCACCACGATGGTCGGATAGTCGACCTCCGGCAGCGTCGAAACGGGCAGCAGGAGATAGCCGATCGCCCCGAGGATGACGATGGCCACCATCAGCAGTGAGGTGGCGACCGGCCTCAGGATGTAGAGCCGGGACGGATTCATCGTCAGCTCGCGGCTGGCTTCGGTGCAGAACTGCCGCAGCCCAGGCGAGAGTACATGTGCGCGAGTCGCTTCGCCTTGGTGCCGCTTGCGCCCTTCATCATGTCCGAGATGCGCGCGCAGCGCTCGGCGGTCGTGCCACCGTGCGCGCCGCCCGCGCCGGCCACTCCGGCGGCGGATTTGTCACCCGGGAGCAGCACCTGCTGCCCGTCGCGGAGCTGGTCGGCGCCGTCCGTGACCACGGTCTCCCCGGCGGTCAGCCCCTTCATGATGGCGATGTTGTTGCCGTCGGTCGGGCCGGTCACGACCGTACGCATGGTCACCGTGTGATCGGGATTGAGGATGTAGACGAAGTTGCTCGAGGGACCGTTCTCGACCGCCGAGCCCGGCACCACGACCTGATCCTTGAGTGTCGTGATGACGAGCTTGATGTTGACGAACTCATTCGGGTAGAGGGCGAGGTCCTTGTTGTCGAACATCGCCCGCATGTTCAGCGTGCCGGTGCTGGTGTTGATCTGATTGTCGACGCTCGACAGTGTGCCGGTGGTGATGAGCTGTTGCATGGTGCGGTCCCATGCCTGGGCGACGAGCTTGCCGCCGCCCTGGTGCAGCTGCTCGAAGACCTGAGTCAGGTCATTCTCAGGCACGCTGAACAGCACCGACATCGGCTGCATCTGCGTCACCGTCACGACTTGCTGGGTTTGGTTCGCCTGCAGGAGGTTGCCGAGGTCCACCTGCCGCAGGCCGACGAGGCCGGTCACGGGCGAGGTCATGCGGGTATAGCTCAAGTTGAGCTTTGCCGTTTCGACGGAGGCCTGGTCCGCGACTACCGCGGCCTCATCGCCGTGCACCGTCGCGATCTGGTCGGTGTAGGTCTGTGCCGCCACCGCGTCTTCCTGCAGCTCACGCTTGTAGCGGGCCAGGTCGATGCGCGCCCCGGCGAGGGCGGCCTGGTCCTTCTCGAGCTGGCCCTGCGCCGAATCGAGCGCAGCCTGATAGGGCCGCGGATCGATCTGCGCCAGCAGGTCGCCCGCCTTGACGATCTGCCCCTCCTGGAAGGGGATCTTGATCAGCGGGCCGGTGACCTGCGGACGGATCTGCACGGTCGCGAGCGGCGTGACGGTACCCAACGCCTCGATGACCACGGGCACGTCCGCCGTGCTCACCTTGCCGACGCTCACCGGCATCGGGCCGTTCATCATGGCGCCCCTGCCCATGTGCGGCTGCTTGCCCTGGGCGGCGATGCGGTGGTGGATCAGCCAGGCGAGCCCGAGGACGAGCACCACGAGCCCGATGATCCACGTGCGGCGCCGGCGGCGGGCGGCCTGATATTGCTCGGGAGTGGGGACGGGGCTCGACGCGCGGTCGACCGTCGGCTGTTCAAGAACGTCTGGGGTCATGCCGTTGTCCATAGCGACTCAACGCGCACCGGCTACGACCGCCAGCGGTCGCCTCGGGCCGGAAGCGGCCGCCAATCGTCGTCTCATCGCCTCGGGAGGGTGGAAAGAATCAGGTACTGGCGGTGCCTTCGACCTTGGTCACTGCAGGGTGTTCCGGGCCGCAGCCTACCATCTATAGCGCCGTCGGCGTTCGGGGGCTGACGGGAAGTTTCCAAAGATATGTCAGTGGATTGCAACAGCACAAGGTGCTCCGACACCGCCGTCGCGAGGCATCCGTCGCGGGCAAACGCGGCGGTCTAGGACTTAACCGTGGCCGCCTATCCCAGCTCTCGATAGAGGCGCCGCAGGACGTGCAGGGCCAGCCAGGGTTTTCGCCAGGGGACCGCCCGGGCGCAATCGAGCCAATCCCGCGGCCGGAGGGTCCGAAGCGTCGGCCAGAGGCCGGTGCCGCGACTCCGCGCGAGCACAAAGCCCTCGAGCACCACATCCGAGCCTCTCACGCGATAGCCCTGCAGCGGGCCGACAGGCTTGCCGGCGAGGCTCTCGGCAAAGGCCCGGCAGATGCCCGCGCCGCTGCGCTCGGCGACCTCGAGTGCGGCCCAGGGGCGCGGGTTCATTTCCATCAGGACGAAGCGGCCGCGCTCATCGCGGATGAATTCGACACATGCCATACCGGACCACCCGAGGTCCGCGACCAGCGTCCGCGCGCTGCGGATCAGGGCTTGATCGACGCAAGCTCTCACGCGCGTCGACGGCCCCGTGACCGCGGGATACTGCTCGACCGTCTCCTGCGCGAAGAGGCGGATGGCTTCACCGTCCGAGAAGAATCCTCCGACCAGGTGGCGGGGGCCGCTGATGAATGCTTGCGCAAACGGCTGGCCGGGTGACTTGCCCTCGAGCTCATCGAGCGCCACGGCCGCCTCGCGCGCGGAGCTCACGACCCGCACCTGACTGCCGGCGAACCCACGCGTCCCGCGCAGCACCAGGGGGTAGCCAAATCGCCGCGCGGCAACCTCGAGATCGGCAGGGCCGCCAACGGACATCCAAGGCGGCACCGCGATGCCTAACGCGGCCGCGCGCTCGTAGAACCGCGGCCGGTCGCCAAGGACGTTCCACAGGTCTGGCGTCATCGCCGGATGAATCGGCACTTCGAGCGGCGGGTCGAGCTCCGCGAGCAGCTCCATGATCGGCTCGCAGAGCGGCATCAGCAGATCAGGGCGGACAGTCGCGATCTGTTGACGCAGGAACGGGACATAACCCGGCGACTGCGGCGGCGGGCTCTCGATCTGCGTGCAGTAGTGGCTGAGTCCGATGTTATCGGGGCGCTGGGTGGTGAGGAGCGTGGTCGCAATGCCGCTGTCGCCGAGCGCCGCGACGAGATAAGGGGTTTGCTTCCAGCTCAGATCGAGGAGCATCACCCGCGAGGGCGGTGAGATTCGCGAACTCAACATGTTCCCCCTTCAGGGCAGCGAGTTGGCTCCCGTCGCGGCGGCATTCGCCAGATCGGGCTCGGCCTCCGGCACGTCGGCCGCCGGCGAGCCGCTGCGGCCGAAGGACGCGACATCGATGCGGTGCCGCTCGATGAGGTCGTAGAGCGTCGGGCGCGTCACGCCGAGGAGCTCGGCGGCACGCGATAAGTTACCCCGTGCGACCGCCAGCGCCTGGCGCGCCGCCTGCACCTCCGCGCGCTGGCGCGCGACCCTCAAGTTGAGGTACTCCGGATCCTCTCCCGGATCCTTCAAGCCGAGGTCGCTCGCGGTCACGACCACGCCTTCCGCCATGATGACCGCGCCTTTGATGCGGTTCTCGAGCTCGCGCACGTTGCCCGGCCAGGGGTGCGCCTGGATCGCGCGGATGGCATCGGGCGCAATGCCGCGGATCGTCCGGCCGAAGCGCTCCGACATCTGCTGCAACAGCACCTGCGCGATCAGGAGGCTGTCTCCCTGTCGCTCGCGCAGCGCCGGCACGTTGATGGTGACCTCGCTGATGCGGTAGTAGAGGTCCTCGCGAAAGCCGCCGCTGCCGGTCAGCTCCTTGAGCTTGCGGTTGGTAGCGCAAACGAAGCGCAGGTCGAGCGGGATCGGGGTACGCCCGCCGATGCGCTCCACGGTGCGCTCCTGCAGCACTCGCAGCAGCTTCGCCTGCAGCGACGCGGGCATCTCGCCGATCTCATCGAGGAATATCGTGCCGCCGTCGGCCGCTTCGAGCTTGCCCGGGGTGCGCTTGGCCGCCCCCGTGAACGCGCCCTTCTCGTAGCCGAAAAGCTCGCTCTCGAGCAGGTTATCGGGGATGGCCGCGCAGTTGATGGCGACGAAGGTTTTGTGCGCGCGCCCGGAGAGGCGATGCACGGAGCGGGCGATCAGCTCCTTGCCGGTGCCGCTGTCGCCCAGAATGAGCACCGTGGCGCCGGTGGGCGCCACCTTCTCGACCGAACGGCAGAGGCTGCGCATCGCATCGCTCGCGCCGATGATGCCCTCGAGCGCCATCGATCCCGTGCGCTCGCGCAGGCGGCTGTTCTCCTCCTCGAGCTCGCGCATGCGGAACGCGCGCCGCACGACCAGGGACAGCACCCCGGCATCGAGCGGCTTGTAGTAGAAGTCCGCCGCCCCGAGTCCCACCGCGGCGACGGCGAGCTCGCGCGCGTCGTGCTCCGTCATGGCGATGATCTTGGTGTCCGGGGAGATCTGCAGGATCTGGCGCAGCAGATCCAGGCTCTGGGCGGCCACGGCCGGCTGGCGGGCGGCCCCGAGGTCGAAGAGCACGACGTCCGGCTCGCCCCGGCGCACCAGCGCCAGCGCCTGCTCGGAGGTCTCCCCGCTCGTCACATCGAGGTCGGCGAACATCCGCTCGAGCTCGCGGCGCAATGCCCGGTCGTTCTCCAGGATGAGCAGCTTCCTGCGCAGAATCTCGGCAGTCATCGACACTCCGACCTCGAGTACTCGCGTCGCGCGACTTTACAATCCAGTGTAAAGCTTTTGCCGCGTTTCGTTGTGCACCGGGTCACACCGCACGCGTCTCTTCCTCTCAAGCTCCCGGCGGCGGTACGGGCTTCTTCTGCAGGAAGTCGCCCTCGGGCAGCGTCGCGACGTGAAAGTAGTTGCTCTCGGCCAGGGCCTCATAGAGCGGCGGCGTGAAGAACGCCGAGATGCGCGCGGCGACGAGAGCGGTCGCCATCATCGGGATCACCATGCCGGTGCCGTTGGTCATCTCCATCACGATGACGAAGGAGGTGATCGGCGATTGGGTGACCGCGGCAAGGTAGCCCGTCATGCAGAGCGCGATGATTGCCGCCATGGGCGCCCAGGAGAAGGCCGCGTGCACCCATTGCGCCAGACCCGCGCCGATCGACAGCGAGGGCGAGAAGAGCCCCCCGGGAATGCCGGCCATGTAGGTCACCACCATCGCGCCCCATTTGGCGATCGCATAACCCTCGGAGAGCGGCGCCGCACCCGTCAGAAGATGGCGCGCCTGGTCGTAGCCGCTGCCCCAGGTCTCGCCGTGGGTGCCGATACCGAGGGCCGCCACCGCGAGCCCGAGGAGGAGCGCGTAGAGCAAGGGCTTGCGCGCGCGCAGCGCTTTGAGCCACTCGGGCATCCAGGTGCGCCAGCGCAGCAGCGCCAGGTTGAACGCGGCGCCGAAGAGTCCGCACAACACCGCCGACAGGATGACCGGAAGAGCGAACGCGAGGCCCAGGTTCTCCGGCACGTTGATCTGGCCGAAGTAGAGATAGTTGCCCGCGAGCGCGAGCGAGGTCAGGCCGGAGAACACCACGGCGGTGATCATGATGCCGTTGGTGCGGCTCTCGAAATCCCGCGCCAGCTCCTCGATGGCGAAGATGATGCCGGCGAGTGGCGTGTTGAACGCCGCCGAGAGGCCTGCCGCGGCGCCGGCCAGCAGCAGCCGGCGCTCGAGCTGCGGATTGCGATGCGGATAGAAGCGCCGGACCTCCGCCATGATCGCCGCGCCGATGTGCACCGTCGGCCCTTCGCGGCCGATGGTCAGGCCTCCGAGCAGTCCGATGAGGGAAATGCCGATCTTGCCGACGATCACGCGAACGCCGAAGAGGCGTCGCATCAGTGTGTCATCTCCGGTGGGCGGCGCATGGAGCGCCGCGATCACCTGCGGGATACCGCTGCCTTCACTACCCGTGAACCAGCGCTTGGTAAGGAAGAGCGAGAGGACGGTCAGCGCGGGCGTAACGAGGAAGGCGAGCCAAACATGGCCCGCAATCAAGCGGAGGAAAGCATTGGACGCATCCGTGCTCCAGTCGGTATACAACACCGACACCAGCCCGACGAGAATCGCCGCGCCCCAGGGCAGCCCTACCTGCAGGAATAGCCGCCGGGACTGCGCGCCGAGCAGCCGGCGCGTCGTACGCTCGCGGAGCCTCGCCCGTGGGCCTTCCTCTGGCGCGGGCGTCTCAGCGTTCAATAGAGTCCGCTTCCTCCCATCTGCGACGGCAAGCCCGTGCCGGAGGAATGCGGGTAGTAGCCAACCATGACGAAGATACGATTCTCGTCGTAGCTCAAGTCCCGCGTCAGCCCGGAAGAGGTGCGGAACTGGTGGTCGTAACGGCCGTAAATCACCACCCAAGTGCCGGGGCGATAGATCAGGCCCGCGCCCGCGGTGCCGTAGTTGTTCGTGAAGCCCTGATTGCCGTACTGTCCGCGATCGACGGTCGTCGTGATATTGGCGGAGATTCTCTGAGTGAGCTGCCGCTTCAGGATCAAGCCGACGTCGGCAAGCGTGAAGTTGTACTTCGACTGCACATCGTAGTTCTGGCGCGCCCAGCCGCCTATAAAATCGATGCCGGTCCGCACACGTTGATAACCCCAGCTCACGTTGCCGTAGGTGCGGAGCGCATTTCCCGTGGTCTGCGTCGCGGCACTGATCGGGATGCCCCCCGTCACCCCGCTGTCAAGGGAGGCGAAGTTGCCCATCGCATTGGTGTAATCGCGCCCGCCCGAGAGGGAGACGGTGGAGGACCGTGAGACGTTACGGGTAACCGTCAGCCGCACGAGCGGGCTCGAGGTCCACGAGCCCACATCGTTGGCCTGGGCCACACCGCCTTGAAGATCGATCGCGGTCCTCGGGCCTTTGAAATCATAATGGCCATAATACTCACGGATCTGGTAGTTCCGGTTTACGCTGGTGTCGTCGAAGCTCTGCTGCGCCACCTGCCCCACGAGCGACAGACTGGAAGCGGGCGAGAGGTGACGACCTACCGTGAATGTGCCCGTCTCAGTGTTGCCACTGAAGGGGCTGTCCTGCCAGGTATTGCGCGAGTACACGCCTTGCAGCTCCACGAAGCTGGAAAGTGTCGGTTCCAGCGTCAGATTCGGACCCGTGGAGAAGATATTCATCCGCTGCAGATTCACCGGCGTCAGCGATTGCAGCACGTTGACCTGGGAATCACCGTAGTCGTCCCGCACGAGCCACGTCAAGTGGTGTTCCCACAGCGACACGTTGGCGCCACCGTCGAAGCGGCCCAGCACCTGATTGCTGTAGGCGCCCTCGAGATAGTCGATGTCGCTGAAATTGCCGACCGCGCTCACATCGAGGCGCGAGCCGCTACGGATGAGGTCGAAGAAGAGATTCGTGGCGGTGAGCGTCTGCGCCTTGGGATCGGTGGCGGAAAAATTGACGTTGTCAGACTCGCCGAGCCCCGCGGAGACACCGTAATTGGTGTATTCGGCCGGCATCGGTGTGAGTCCCGTGCCACCCATGAGTCCCGGGATCATTACGGCGCTGCCCGGTAGCGAGGCGCCGCCCGGTAGAACCGCGACAGGCGCTCCCGCGGCGGGTGCGCTGGCGACCGGCGTACTCGAGGCCGGTGTCGAAGTGCCGGCTCCCGTGGAGCCAGCCTCTTGCCCGAAACAGATCGCCGGGGCCGCCAGGGCGAGTGCCACCCCTATCCGTAGAGCGCGCACTAGAATCGGCTTTCGGGCACGACCAGCACGTCGCCGGGCTTCAAAGGCAAGTTCTGCGACATGTCGCCGCTGTTCACGAGCGCGTTGAGACGCAACTTTATGTCGGTCTCCTGTCCGTTAACCATGCGAACGATTCGTGCCCGGTTGCCGGCGGCATAATCGGTCAGGCCCCCTACCGCGAGCACGGCATCGAGCACGGTCATGCCTTGACGATAGGCGATCGCCTGCGGGTGCGCGACCTGTCCGATCACCTTCACCTGGCTGAATACACTGTCCGGCTTGACGACGATCACGTTGACGTGCGGTGAGCGGACGTACTCGGACAGCTTCATCTCGATGTCATGCGCGAGCTGGCTGGGAGTCTTGCCGACCGCCACCATGTCCTCATCCAGGGGCGTGGAGATCTTCCCATCCGGTCGCACGGGCACATTGACGCTGAGATCGGGGTTCTGCCACACGAACACCTCGATCTCGTCTCCAGGACCGATGATGTAGTCGGGCGACTGCGCGGCCTGAGCGGCAGGTGCCTGGGCCGCGGGCGTCTGGGCGCAGGCGAGCGACTACCGCCAGTCCCCCAGCGAGCACGCCGAAGAGACAGGCGAGCATGGAAGGAGAGATCTTCTGCATCATGTCTCGATTGCTTTAGCTTGGGTTGCAGGGCTCAGCGCGCACCCTTGCCCAGGCAGACCACCTCTACGGTCTGCACCACGATGGCAAGGTCGAAGAGGAGCGTGTGGTTCTTGATGTAGTAGAGATCGTACTGCAGTTTCTCGAGCGCGTCCTGCTCGGAAGCGCCGTAGGAATAGCAGAGCTGCGCCCAGCCGGTAAGGCCCGGTTTGACGCAATGGCGCTCCACGTAATAGGGAATGCGATCGGCCAGCTCGCGCACGAACTCCGGCCGCTCCGGGCGCGGCCCGACGAAGCTCATCTGGCCGCGCAGCACGCAGAGGATCTGCGGCAGCTCGTCGATGCGCGTCTTGCGGATGAAGGCGCCCACGCGGGTGACGCGAGGGTCGCGCTTGGCGGCCCAGCGGGCCTGTCCATCCTTTTCCGCGTCGGTGCGCATGCTGCGAAACTTGAGCAGCTCGAATTCCTCGCCGAGAAGACCCACCCGCCGCTGCCGGTAGAACACCGGCGCCCGCCAGCCGTCCTCCAGCTTGATGGCGATCACCGTGAGCAGCATGACCGGGAAGCTCAGCGTCAGCACCACGAGGCTCGCAGCGAGGTCGAGCGCCCGGGCGCTGATGCGACGCACCGGGTCGCGCCGAAAGCCTTCCCCGAAGATCATCCAGGTAGGGTTCAGGATATCGAGGCGAACCCGCCCGGTCTCCCGCTCGAGGAAGGTGAGGAGTTCCGTCACATCGATGCCCGCCAGCCGGCACTGGAGCAACTCGCTGATAGGGAATCCTCGTCGCCGGTCGTCCATGGCCACCACCACCTCGGCCACTTCGAGTTGCTCGCAGAGTGCCAGGAGTCCTTCCGTGGGATTGAGGAGCCGGCCGCTCTCGACCACACGCGGCTCTCCGGGCACGGCTACGAAGCCGACCAAGGAGAAGCCCCTGCGGTCCGATCGTCTGCGCAGCTCAGCAATGGCCGTCGCAGCCCCTCCAGCACCATAGACGAGCACGCGCCGCTTGAAGACGCTCTCGTCAACCACCCGAGCGAAGATGAAGCGCGAGGCGGCCGTGCCACACAGCCCACCCAGCGCGGCGAGCGCCATCACTCCCCGGCCGATCCAGAGATTGGGAATTAAGTAAAAGATAGTCGAGGTCGCCGCCAGCCCCGTGCCGAGCGCCACGGCGAGACGCAGCACGATCCCGGCGAACCTTGCGCGCTGGCGAGCGCTATAGAGCCCGAATGCCAGAAGGCAGGTCACCATGACGATGGTGAATAGCAGCGCCCGGGTCCAAAGCGGCCCCTGCAAGTCCCTGAAGTGCGCCATCGAGCCGTAATCGGCATCGAAACGCGCGACAACTGCGCCGTAGACTGAGCCGTAGAAGACGACCGCTTCGATGATCGTGAGGATCGCGATCGACAAATAGACATATTGTCCGAACACGCGAATGCGCATTAACTCACCGTGATCAGCGCTTCCTGCCGTAGGGCTCGGAAAAAGCCCGCACCATCCGCCCTCGGATCAGCAAACGAAATTCCCGGAAGCTTCTTGCGATTCTCGCGCCGGAATCTTACAGCGGACTGTAAAGGGATTCCAACCTGGCGCAATGTGTCGCACGTCACGGACACTGGACGATGCGACGAAAGCCCATGGGTGCCGCCGAGCCGGCTGCCGAACGGCTCCTGATCTCCAACTCAAAAGCCGCGGAGCCCGTGAGAACCCAGGTAGAATTTTCAGCCGAATCGATCGACTAAACGTCCCCGCGGGTCAGGCGCCTGATGACAAAATGCATATTTGAAGGGTTTTTCGCCCCACCCTTGTCGAATGCCTATCGGATTTCGGCATCATGAGTGATTTTCTCGTGGGGAAGCGCCTCGTTTTTCTCGTTGGCGCACCGCGCAGTGGCACGACGTGGTTGCAACTGATGCTCGCGAGCATCCCTGAAGTTGCGTCGGCCAACGAAACCCACCTCTTCACCAATTACATGCAGTCGCTCTTTCGCGGCTGGGACCGCCTCCGTGACTCACCGCGTGATGTCGGACTTCACCACTTGTTCAGTCAGGACCAATATCTTTCGTCCGTGCGCGATTTCGCGGCACAGGCGCTGGCAGCCATCGCCGCCACCAAGCCCGGTGCAAGCGTAATCCTCGAGAAGACACCGGGTCACGCGTTCGTCTGGCGGGACATCGCCCGGATCTTCCCTGACGCGCTCTTTCTCCACCTCGTGCGCGATCCGCGGGCAGTGATAGCCTCTCTTTTGGCGGCAAAGCAGGAGTGGGAGAGCGGCGACTGGATTCCGACCCGAATCACGAGCGCTTGCGAGTTTTGGCGCCAGCACGTAACTTCGGCAGCCTCCGCGAAGCAGACGGGGCGCTACCATGAAGTGCGGTATGAAGACCTGCGCGAGCCTGCGACCCTCCGTCGAATCTTCGCCTACCTCGGCCTCGAGCGCTCGGATCTCGAATGTAGCGCCATCATTTCAAGCTATACGATCGACAAATTGCGCAAGAACGAGGCAGTTGCCCCTTGGTCACTCACGCGCGAGCCACGTACCTTCTTCCGCCGTGGCGAGAACGAGGGCTGGCGCGGCGAGCTGTCGCCCGATGCCATCGCGACGATCGAAGCCTCCTTGGGCAAATTGATGTCGACTTATGGCTATCCAGTCCAAGAGCGGCAATCTGTTCTGCGGACCCTTGCCGTCCGAATCACGCAATCCGGAGACCGTGCCCGCGGCTTTCTGCGCCGCCGGGCCCAGGGACTCGCCGAGCGACTCAGATAGACCATTGTACGTAGCCGATAAGACAGCGAAGTGAAACTTACCGTCGCCATCTGCACCTGGAACCGCGCACCACTTCTTCGGAGAACTCTGGATTCGTTGGCAGTCCAACAAGGGCTCGGCGATTTGACCTGGGAACTTCTCGTTGTCAACAATAATTGCACCGATGAAACCGACGCAGTGGTATCGGCATTCAAATCGCGGCTACCCATTCGCGCGCTCCATGAGCCGAATCCAGGCCTGTCAAATGCCCGCAACAAAGCCATAGCCGCCGCGACAGGCGACTATATGGTGTGGACCGATGACGACGTGGTGGTCTGCCCGGAATGGCTGTCCTCGTATGCCCAGGCGTTTCAGGCGTGGCCAGACCATGCCGTTTTTGGCGGACCCATCCGTCCCGAATTTGAAGGCAATCCGCCAGATTGGCTGCTCTCGGTCTGGCCGCAGGTCCAGAACGCGTATGCGATTCGCGACATCGACCCAGTAAGGGAAGAGCTTGCGATCGTTGTCGGCAAGGAGCCCTTTGGCGCAAATTTCGCGGTCAGATCGGATTTACAACGATCGCATCCATATGATGTGCGGCTCGGCAAGAGTCCGGACCATCCGTCGCTCGGCGGCGAGGAAGCCGTAGTCATACGCGCAATAATGGGCACCGGCCATCTAGGACGGTGGGTTCCAGACGCAGTAGTGCATCATTGGGTGCCACGCATACGTCAATCAACCCGCTATATCCGCGATTACTGGCGGGGATATGGAACCTTTAAGGCCATGTCGACCGACTTCACCGCACAAAGGCCCATACTCGGGGTTCCGAGATGGGTCGTACGCGCGCGCGTAGAGTACGAAATCCGATATCGAGCGGGAAGACTCTTCTGCAAGCCAGACAAATGGATACACGCCCTGATGCGCCTCGGATTTGCAGAGGGACAACTCGCCCACGCACGCCAACACCAGCGAAAGAGGGTCTCCTAGCCCGCATATGCAGCCACGCACGGTTGTGATGCTTCATCGAGGAGGACCATACGTCAGGGGGATGGAAGCCGTACTCATCCGCTCCGCGAACGCGTTGGCCGCCGCCGGCTTTCGGCTCGTCATATGCCGTAGAAACGCTTGCATCGACGCCGCGCTCAGCTCGCTAACCCCCCAGCCGGAGTTCGTGGATTTCCAGTTTCCCGAGCTGATGATATCCGGCGTCACGGAAACCTCCCTCCCAATCGGACCATATATCAAGGCTTTTCGCAAACTGAGGGCACTCGTCAGACGTTGTAATGCGACGCTGCTTTACAGCAGCGGTGGACTTCCTTGTCAGTTGGCGGTTCCAGTGGCGCATCTCGCCAAGATACCGGTTCTCTGTCATTTTCATCATCCCGCGCCGCGTCGCGCCCATTACCTGTGGCTGTCACGGTTCGCGCACAAGCGGGTATTCCCAAGCGCCTTCGTGCGACGAAATTCGCCGTCGGCTGCGCAAAATCCCGGAACTGTCGTCTACAACGGAATCGACGTGACACGCTTTCGGCCCGTTGCACTTCAGGACGAAGGCTGGAGACGGCAATTGGGCATTCCGGCCGACGCCACGGTGATCGGCCAGGTCGGCGCCCTCGCCTCCAACAAGCGGGCGGATTTTCTCATTTCAGCCTTCAGTTCTCTGCTGGCACAGACGCAGCGAAAGTTCCACCTCTGCCTGGTGGGCACTGGACCGATGGAGGCGAGCCTGCGGCGGCAGATCGACGAGCTCGGAATCGCGCGCAACGTCAGCCTGACGGGGTACGTGGATGATGTATTGCCGTACTATCAGCACGTGTTCGATATCAACGTGCTCGCGTCCTCGGAGCAGAAGGCCTGGGCATTTCAGTCATTGAGGGGTCGGCGTGCGGCCTGCCCGCTGTCGTGTCCAACTGCACCGGCCTTCCGGAGACGATCATCGACGGTGAGACAGGCTTTCTTTTTGAGCTAAATGACGCAGCAGGTCTTCAACGGCCATCTGCTGCGCCTGGCCGAGAGTCCCTCGCTTCGCGCGTCCATGGGGCGGGCCGGCAGAGCCCTGGCCGAAGGACGGTTCTCCTCGACTTCATACGACCAGAAGTTTGTGGCTGTGGTCGATGATTTGCTGAAATGAGCGGCGGGTGGACTGCCGTCACGCGCGACGCAACAGGATTTCCAGCCCCAACTGGTGCGGCGTAGCAAACCAACCGGCGACGTTGATCCGGTTCAGATGGAAAGGGTCGGCCACCGGAGGGTTGACGCCGCCGAAGGCGCCGAGACAGCAGTGGAAGCCTGCCTCGCGTACCAACTCCAGTACCGGCGGCGACATGTGCTCCCGCCCGCCGAAAGGGTACGCAAAGAGAGTCGGGGGCACACCCAGTGCCTCCTGAAGCTTTGCCCGGCACCTCGCAAGCTCGGCACGGACCGCTTCGGCGTCCTTGGTGGCCAGATCGATGTGCCCATCGGTATGAGCGCCGATCTCGAAGCCTTGGTCGCGCAACGAGCGCACCTGATCCCAGCTCATCCAGCCGGGCTGGCGGCTGAGATGTTGATCCCAGGGCGGACTATAGTCGGTCCCAATGAAGCCCGTGGCCACGAAGAAAGCCGCTGGCAGTCCGAGTCGGCGCAGGATGGGCGCCGCGACTTCGAAGTTATCGCGGTATCCGTCATCGAACGTGATCGACAACGTGCCGCCCATATGCCGCCCTTCGCGGCACCCTGCGATCTGCTCCGACAGGTTCACCACCCGAAAATGCTTGCGAAAGAAACCGCAAAACGCCTCGAACTTCGCGGAGCTGCAGGTGATCGCGTCGTCCTCCATCCAGTCGTTGATGCGATGGAACGTCACCACGACCATCTTGGAACGGAAGTCGCGGCCGAAAATGCCCGCCGCATCGGCTGCGTGTCCCAGGAGGCTCTTGATCTTCTTTTTGGCGGGAGCGTTCATTCGCCATCGACTTCGGGCACGGGGCCGAGGAGAAGCGGCTTTAGGTGTAGGTATCGTGTAGCGCGGCGCTTGGCGCCGATATCATCATAGACTCGTCCGGCCCTCTCCGGCGACGCCCCGAGCGCCTCGGCCAGCTTCTCTTTCGCGATTCCGTGATTCAGTGCCCAAAGCGCCAGATCCATCTCACGGTAGGGCAGCGCGAAATAGAACTCGTCCTGCCCTTGAGAGAGGCTGTAAGTGTCGGTCGTCGGCGGCGCGGTGGCGATGTCAACGGGCAGCCCAAGATAGCGCGCGAGTGCGTACACCTGGGTTTTATAAAGGTGAGCAATCGGTTTGATGTCCGCGGCGCCATCGCCGTTCTTGACGAAAAAGCCCTGGTCGTACTCGAGCCGATTGGGCGTGCCGATCACCGCATAGTTGAGACGGTCGGCATGGAAGTATTCGATCGACTTGCGCACCCGCTGCTTGAAGCTGGTGGCGGCCACGATCTGCAGATACTCCGGCAGCTTGAGGCGCGCCTCGCGCATTGATCCATCAGGCGATTGCGCGATTAGCCTGAAGTGATTGATGCGCCCCTCGAGACCCCCCGATACCGCGATCTTCATTCGCCAGCCGGTCCCGTACTCCGGCAGGACGCGCCGGACCGCTTCGTCCCGCCAGTGATAACAGCCGATGGCCTCGAGGGTGGGACCGATATCGTGCTCCAGCGGTGTGACCCCGAGATGAGCGGCGAGCGATCTGGCGCGTACGCGGCTTTCGGGCGAGGACTCCCGCTCCGGTAGGATGAGCGCCAGAACACGCTCCGGCCCGAGCGCGCGAACGGCGACGGCCGCGCAGACGGCGCTGTCGACGCCACCTGATATGGCTACTACAGCCCCCCTCTTATGTAACGCCGTCGCCGCAGCCTCCCGCAGCTCGCGACTCATGCGCTCGACTTCCGAGCGCGCGTCGATGTCCAGCACATCCCAGCCGAGTGTCATGCACTAATCGGCGAAGCCCTTACTGCTCGCCCCCCCAGGAAATGCTCATGCAGCAGCAAAGTTGACAATACTGCCACGAATGCCATGTTGTCGCCCGCCCCGAGCGCGCGGCCCGTCCGGCACTTGTCGAGCAACCGGTCCACGGCCGGTGGATGAAAATAACCGGTACGCCGCAGATTCGACTCGCTCAGCAACTCCTGAACATACGGCAGCGGCCTGTCGCCCTCAAAGAAGGAGCGGCTGTCCGGTGCGCGGTAGGGCTGCTTCACCCGCTTCAGGACGGACTCAGGCAGGACGGGGCGTAGCGCGCGGCGCAGCAATACCTTCTCGTGCAGACCGCGCAGCTTGTATCGCGGACTGAGCGAATTGACGAACTCGATCACCCGATGATCCAGATATGGCACACGGCCCTCCACGGAGTGCGCCATGGAAACGCGGTCGCCCTGGGAAGAGAGTAGATAGCCCTCCAGCAGGGTTTTGACCTCGATGTATTGGTCCCGGCTGAGCGCGCTCCAGGTGTCGAACTGCTTAGGGAGCTGCCGTGTCAGGTCGTCCTCGGGTTGCGCGCTCGAGAGACTCGCCAGCATCTCGGGCGGAGAGCAGCTTGAAGATGCCGCGCGTGGTGCTCCAGCGGGTCAGATGCGCGTAGAAGGGGTTCTCGAGCTCCTGGAGACGCTGACCGAAGAAGAGTCGCGCGAAGTGCCTGTTGGCCACCGGCGAGCGGGCGAGATACGGATACAGCCGCGAGAGCAACAGGGGCCGCCAGACGGAGTCCGGCTGCTGGGCCCAGAAACGGCGGATCTTGCCCTCCTTGAAGAGGTCATAACCACCGAACACCTCATCCGCGCCCTCACCTGTCAGCACCACCTTGAAGCCCTCAGCGTGCACGTGCCGCGCGAGCAGCATCAACGGCGCTGACGCAGTGCGCAGCACGGGTGTTTCGGTGTGCCAGATCAGTTCCGGAAAGACCTCGCCTATTTCCCGCGTGGTGCATCGAATTGAGGAATGCCTGACCCCCAAGTGCTCGGCCATCTGACGCTGATGGCCACTCTCGTCGAATTCAGGGTCCTCGAAGGTGAGGGAGAACGTTTGTAGGGTTCCGACGGTCTCCCGGGCAAGGGCCGCGATGCCCGAGGAATCCAATCCCCCGCTGAGATACGCGCCGACGGGCACATCGGAGCGCAACTGCTGCCGAACCACGTCCGTGAGGAGGGTGTGCAGCATGTCCGCGGCTTCGTCCATGCCGAGATCCGTCCGTCCCGGCCCCGGCGGGAAGGTCCAGTCCCAGTACCTTTCCAGCCGCTCGGCGCCCTTTTCCAGGATGAGCGTGTGCCCCGGAGCCAAGCCGCGAATGCCCTTGAATACCGTCCGCTCGCCCACCGTGCCCCAGAAGGTAAAGACTTGGGCGAGTCCCTGCTCATCCAGCACCGCGGCCGCGGGTGCGACGGCCAGGATGGCCTTGACCTCGGACGCGAATAGAAGATGCCCGCCAATCCTCGCGTAAAAAAGCGGGCGGATGCCTACGCGGTCCCGGGCCAGAATCAGGCACTGTCGCCGGGTATCCCACAGCGCGATCGCAAACTGACCACTCAGACGCTCGGCGAATCGGTCACCGTACTCCTCATACGCGTGGACGATCACTTCGGTGTCCGAGCGCGTGCGGAACCGGTGACCGCGGCCCTGCAGCTCGGCGCGCAGCTCGATGAAGTTGAAGATCTCCCCGTTTTGGACCGTCCAGACGCTTTCGTCCTCGTTGGCCACGGGCTGATCGCCGGTCTCGAGATCGATGATGCTTAGCCGCGCGCCCGCCAGAGCGCAGATGGGAGACCGGAAGTAACCGGTTCCATCCGGCCCGCGGTGCCTCAGCGCCGCAACCATCCGCGCAGGATCGGGGAGCGCGTCCTGCCCTGCAACGAGCAGTGCGCCGGCGATTCCGCACACCGGGGCTAGGTCCCCCTGGGCAAGTGGCAGGTCACGGTCGGCCGCCCGGGAATTTCAGCCACGCTTGCGCTCAATGAAGGCGGCGATCCGGTCGATCGAATCCAGGTTGTCGGGGTGCAGCTCTTCATCCTGTACTGTGACGCCGTACCGCTCCTCCAGATGGAGGGCGAGCTCCAGGGCGCCGGTGGAGTCCAGAATACCCCGGGCGGTCAGGGAATCGGAATCGCCCAGTGCGGATTCGTCCCGCGTCAGCAGATAGTTTTCTAGAATGAATTGCCTGAGTTCGGCCTGCAGTGTCACGCGAACCCGTTCCTTCCGCCCCGTGGCCTGAAAGTATACTAAAGCAGCCTATGCTCAAGGACTTATCTCACACGCCAAGGGCCTCACGCCTGCTCCACGACGCCCTCTTGCGGTGTGGCGGCACGGAGACGCGGGACCGGACTGCATTGATCGTCGAGGGCCGTACCTACGCCTTCAAGGAGCTTCTGGACGCCTCTCAGCAATTTGCGGGCGCCCTGCGCGGCCGCGGCATTGCCCGGGGTGATCGGGTCGCGATCCAGCTCGAGAACTCCTGGGATTGCGTGACGGCGATATTCGGCACCCTCATCGCCGGCGCGGTCTTCGTCCTCGTCAACCCGCAGACCAGGGCGAGCAAGCTCGAATTCATCCTCAAGGATTGTGACGCACGGGCGCTGATCACCGAAAGCGCTCTCGAGCAGGCCTACGTGGCTGCCCTGCGGGGACTCGAGCGGCCGCCCGCGGTGCTCTGCGCCGGCCAGTGTAACGGCCCTGCCGAATCGCTCGAAGCCGCGCTGGCAGCGGCGCAGCCGCTTGCCGGACCCATACCGGTGATCCCACTGGATCTCGCGGCAATCATCTATACCTCGGGCAGCACCGGCACCCCCAAGGGCGTCATGCAGACGCACCAGGCGATGGTCTTTACCATCGGAAGCCTCATCGAGTACCTGCGCTTGACGCAGGACGAGAGAATCCTTTGCGTCCTGCCGCTCTCGTTCGATTACGGTCTCTATCAGCTCCTGATGGCGGTCACCCTGGGCGCCTGCCTGGTGCTGGAGCGATCATTTACCTTCCTTGGACAGGTGCTGGGCCGTATGCGTGACGAGCAGGTAACGGTGTTTCCAGGCGTGCCGACCATTTTCGCCACCCTGCTCTCTGCACACCAGCGCGCCGCGCTCTGCTTTCCCTCAGTGACCCGCCTCACTAATACCGCAGCGGCACTTCCGGATGAATTCACGGGCCGACTGCGCCGGATCTTCCCCAATGCGCTCATCTACAGGATGTATGGCCTCACAGAGTGCAAGCGCGTGAGCTACCTGGATCCGGAGCTCATCGACGCCAAGCCGGGATCGGTGGGCAAGGCGATTCCCGGAACGGAGGTCTATCTGCTTTCCGCCGAAGGCAAGCCGGTCCCGCCCGGACAGACCGGCGTCCTCTACGTCAGGGGCTCTCACGTGATGGCGGGCTACTGGAACCGTCCCGATCTCACCGACGAGATGCTGAAACCCGGGCTACTGCCCGGCGAAAGGGTGCTCTGTACTCATGACCTCTTTCGCATGGACGACGAGGGATACCTCTATTTCATCGGCCGGACCGACGACATCATCAAGACCCGCGGCGAGAAAGTGAGTCCGCTCGAGGTTGAAAATGCCCTATATCGCATCGCGGGAGTGCGCGAAGCAGCCGTCGTGGGGGTTCCCGACGAGTTGCTCGGTGAAGCCATCCTGGCTTACGTGGTGACAGACTCTGAGGTCGGATTGACAGCCCAGTCGCTGCGCACCGACAGCGCGGCGTTTCTGGAGCCTTACATGGTGCCGACCCAGGTTATCCTGTGCGACAGCCTGCCACGAAGCCCGAACGGAAAAGTGAACAAGCGCCTGCTGGCGACCGAAATGGCCCGGGCACCGTCCGCCAATGCCAATCTCGTGTAATGACCCAAGCGCTCCTCAAGCCCAACCTTTTCATCATCGGCGCCATGAAATCTGGCACCACCTCGCTGCACGAGTATCTGGACACCCACCCGCAGATTGCGATGAGTCAGGAGAAGGAGCCCGGCTATTTCGTCGAGGAGTTGGGGCTCCACAAGGGCGAGGAGTGGTACCTCAGCCGGTGGGAGCGGGGCGGCGGCCAGTATCGATATGTCGGAGAGTCGAGCACTCACTACACCAAGCTGCCCTTTTATCAGGGTGTCCCCGAGCGCCTGTTCCGCTTCAATTCGGAAGCGCGCCTGATTTATATCATGCGAAACCCGTTCGATCGGGTCGTCAGCCACTACTGGCATGCCCTGAGGGACGCGCGCCACGGTGGTGAATTGCGACCCCTGCTCAAGGCTGTAAAGGACGGCCCTGGGTACTTGGCCTTCAGCGACTACGCCATGCAGCTCGAGCCATACTTCGAGCGCTTCGGCAGGGGCGCCGTTCTGACCTTGACCTTCGAAGCCCTGATAGAAGATCCACAGCGCGAAGTCGATCGGATATACCGATGGCTGGAGCTCCCCTCCCATCCGATCGCCGAGCAGTCGGCCAAGGCACACAACCAGAAACCCAACGACATGACTGCCGTCGCCGGCTCTGGAATATTGAATCGGATTGAACACTCCGGTGTCTGGGACCGGATCTCGCCGCTCGTTCCCGTCTGGATGAAAAATTTTGCCAAGAGACAGGCTTATCGGCCGGTCGACGAGCAGAGAGTGCGAAACGACATTCCCCGTCTGAGAGAGGCCATCGCCGAGTTACAGCGGCGGCAGATCGACCGCCTCACGCGACTGTTGGGTCGCGATTTTCCGGAGTGGCGTGCGCAGGATCACGGCGCCGCCAACACACGAACCATTTCCGAAGAGGCGTGAGCATGTCTCACACCGTCGACGCGCGTTCCGCTGACGGTTCGCCGACGCAGCCTCCGCCGGCATCGGTGCAGGCTATACGGCCGGTCAGGGTACTGATCGTCGATACGGCCATCGCGTTCGGCGGGACCCTTGCCGTGGCAAGGAATCTGCTGAAGCATCTGGACGGCAATCTGATCGACGCCTCTCTCGTAAGCGCGTGCGCAGACGGTTTCGTCGCTGGCGGATTTGCCGGTGAGGCCGGCGTCCACTTGTTTGGACCCCGCGTGAACTACGTCACGCTACAGAATTGGAAACGGTCAATCGGCAGGCGCTTTCGTTGGGCGCCCCTGCGCCGCTGTCTGGAACTCACTGCGATGGCCACGGAATTACTAGCCAACGTCCCATACGTGCTGCGGTTGGCGTACTTGTGCCGGAAGAAGCATATTGACGTACTGCACGCCAATAACTACGCGATGGAGCCGCTTTGGGCGGCACGCCTCCTCGGCATCGCCATCTTAAGCCATCTCCACGGATTCCTATATCCGCCGCTGGAGCGTAGTCGTAGAAACAACATGCGGCACATCAAAGTCTTTGTGTCCATTTCTCGTGCGGTAACCGAGTCCGCGGTCCACGCCGGACTCGATCGCGCGCGAATTCGCGAGATCCCGAATTTCGTGGAACACGTGCCCCAAGCCACGCCACCATCCATGCCCGCGGATCTCGCGGTCGGTATTTTCGGCAGAGTGACCCATTGGAAAGGCCAGAAAGAGTTCCTGCGCGCCATGATGCGCGTGCTACCACGATTTCCCGGACTGCGGCTGTATATAGTCGGAGATGCCTCGGACACCGATCCGAGGTATTTCGAGGAATGTCGTGAGATCGCGCAATCGTCAGGATTCGGCAGCCAAATCGAGTTCACGGGAGTCGTAACTGACGTCGCCACGTATTACAGAAAATGCACCGTCGTCGTGCACGCCTCGATCGAACCGGAGCCGTTTGGGATGGTAGTAATCGAAGCGATGGCTGAGGCAAGACCCGTCATTGCCTCGACGTTGGGTGCTCCGCCCGAAATCGTGCAGGACGGCATCGAAGGCTATCTAGTCGACCCGGCCGATGCTGAGGCTATGGCGACCCGAGTCATCAGCCTCCTTGCGGATCCGGCGCTGGCAGTGCAGATGGGACTCCAAGGCCACAAAAAGGTAGTTGCGCATTATGATCCGCGCATTGCGGCGCGGCGCTTCGAGCGGCTGTACATGGACGCTGCGCATACCAAAGCCCGACCGGCATAAAAGAAGCGCTCGCCGCAATCATTTAGTACATCGCAGCCAAGCAGCATCTTGCGACTAACTAGGTCGGATCATTCAATCGGAACGTGACGAATTTCTTCTTGGTCACCCGCCTACCTGTCACGGCTCTCTAGCAGCTTCGATCAGATCACCCAGGGCGCTCAGCGCAGCCGTGGCAGATCTTCAATAGGGACTCGGCAAACCACGCCGGGCACTGAGGGTATCCGCATCGCCTTGTGCGGGGTGCGGGGCGCCGCCTGCGGCGGATGATCGCTAACAGGAGCAAGCCGCCGGCGAAGTCGTGCGCCTCACACGCGACCGGATAATCGCGTGGTCCCCTGGATGGGCTCCTCTCGTCTCTGGCGCTTGATGGGCGTATGCTCGCGTCCGAGAAAGAGCAACGGGCCATGGTGGCCCGCTGGGAGACGGCTATGTATGCCAAGTATCGCGCTCTGCTTTCTGCTTTCGTCTGTACGGCAACCGCACTGCTGTTACCGCTGCGTTCCTACGCTGGGCCGCTTTACTCGGTCACCCGCATCTCCGGCGGTGGTGCTACGTACATCTACGGCAGCGCCATCAACAACTCAGGAGAGGTTGCGGGGTATGCGGTTTTCCCCTCGGCGGTCTACCCCGGGGGGCGGCCGAGGCCTTTGTTTATACCAATGGGACGGTGCAGGATCTCGGCAACCCGAACAGTGATCCTGAGAGCCATGCCTTTAGCATTAACGATAGTGGAGAGGTGCTGGGCACGGTTGTCCCACCCAGTGGTCGCGCGAGTACATTCCTGTACAGCAATGGGAACATGCAATATCTCGACCTTCCCACCCTCGGCGGATCTGCCAGTGGGGTCATCGGTATCAATGATGCGGGCCAGCTGACGGGTAATTCATCGCTTGCGGGAAATTTGGTTTCGCACGCTTTCCTGTATAGCAATGGCTCCATAACGGACCTTGGTACATTGGGCGGTAGCCTGAGCTCTGCCGCCGCCATTAACAATAACGGACAAGTCACAGGACTGAGCGAGACTAAATCCAACGCACACGCATTTTTGTACAGTGACGGACACATGCAGGACCTCGGCGCCCTCAGCGGAGGTGCGAACGGTTTCAGCCAAGGCACGGCACTTAATGATAGTGGAGAGGTGGTTGGTTACTCGACAGTTCATGGAGACTGGCGGGCCTTCTTGTACGCCAATGGCAGCATGCAAGACCTCGGCACATTGGGTGGCGACGCCAGCGAAGCCTGGGGCATCAACGACAGCGGAGAAGTGACGGGCGTATCGGATACCGGAAAGAGCGGATTCGCGGCTACTGATGCCTTCCTATATAGCGATGGCTCCATGTACAACCTTAATAGCCTCATTGGAAATGCGGACTCTGCCGTATGGCTCACGAGCGCGAAGGCCATCAACGATGAGGGAGAGATCCTCGCCGAGGGCATCGACATAGAAAACCACGATTTCTACGCGTACCTACTGACACCGACAAATACGCCGACTTGCGGAACGCTTTGCGAGGTCTCTGAACCAGGTACGCTTGGCCTATTTGGTCTGGGCCTCATGGGGCTGGGTCTGACGTTGCGCCGGCGCGCTTCATTTTGCCGGCCTTTGGGATGAAGGTAGCCTCCGTCTCATAACGGCCCATGCCCACCACGGAAGATCCGATTACCCCTCACGTCTGACAGAAGGCTCTTCTTCGCCCACTTCCGCTTCTTCTTGACCTTCATTTACCCGTGCGGCTCGTGCGGGCGCTTCCCCCCGTGTCAGGGTAGTTGTCGCCTCGATACCTCGGTAACCTTGGGGGCCTTGAGGAACGACAGTGGCTCGAGGCTTCTGCCGTGGCGAGGAGGTTGGTTCCAATTCGACGACGCCGATCGCCTTTGTACTCTTCACTAAATGATACCCCAGCCTACGTCACGGCCATCGACATCCCAGGGATATCTGAACCGTCATCGATCGCGTTGTTCGCGGCTGGCCTCCTGGCCATCGGCTTCGCAACGTTGCGCCAAAGGCATCTTGCGCAATGGGCGACTCGTCATTGATCGTCTCGGAAATAATGCAATATCAGGCGGCTCCGCCGGCAGTGTACGATGCCCGCAACTTCTCGAGCTCGCTGGCGAGCTTGCGACCGATGAGTGCGTATGAATACGATGACTCTGCCAGAGAGCGCGCGTTCGCGGACATCTGCTTTCTTCTCAGCGGGTCTCTGAGCAATGTCACGATGCTCTGAACGAACTCGCCGGACTCCTGGGCGAATATCACATCATGCCCCTCACGCACGGCAATGCCCTCGCATGCGATCGGATGGGCTACGATCGCCTTACCCATTGCGAGCGCATCCAATATCTTCAGCTTGGTTCCGCCCCCGTCCATAATGGGACACACATAAAGGGCCGCGCTGCTGATATAGGGTCGTACGTCCGGCACGAACCCATGAACCCGGAAATCCTTGTCCCGGGCTGCAAGAGCGGCAAGAGCCGGCGGGGGATTTCCGCCGATCACGTCCATAGTTACCGCCGGAATCTCCTTCTTCAAACCCGGCCAGACTTTGTCTGCAAAGAAAAGCATTGCCGCCGCGTTGGGATACCAGGACAGGTTGCCGGCGAACACGAGGCTAGAAGGGCGTTCTGGCACGTTGTCCGATCGGAAGTAATCCGTGTCGACGCCATTGGGAACTTCCGTCGCTATCACACCAGGCGCTACACTCTTGAGTCTCTCGGTATCAAGATCCGAGCACGTGATATTCAGGTCAAATTGCGGACAAATACGGCGTTCGTATCGCCGTAACCGCAGCCCTTCCTGCCAGAAGTAGAATCTCTTCAGTGGATGTTTTTCGATCCGCGCCCGCCGCAACATCATGTCCGATTCGATATTGTGGTGGTCCAGTGACTTGGCCCCGCGTGTAAAAATTTTCCGGTAAGGCGCCAAACTCAACGTGTCTAAATGCACAACATCGAAATCGACCGATGCATTCCACTCTGCAACCACCCTCCGGGCGAGGCCCGACTGCAGCCACCTAATAGTGTAAGTATGAGCGCCCGTCAGACTGCGCGCTGCAAGCCACAGCTGCCCTGAACGCGAGCAGTCAGAGGGTATTGGGAGAAATTGCACCCGGGCGCAGTATTGACTCAGATGCTCGCGCGCCCTTTGGAGTCCTTCCTCCACGTCTCCCATCAAATCCGCAATAATCTTCCGCTGAACAAAGGCCAACAGGTAAACCTCGTGCACCCGCGAAAGCTCCCGAACCAGGTGGTAGCTTCTCTGCAATACTCCGAGGCCCGCTTCGGGGTAAGGCACGAGGTGCGAAAACCATAGAACTTTCATAATCCAGCGCTAGCCATTTCCCCTGGGCCTTGTCCCCTTTATGATACGCATCATTTGCGGGAAATTGTTCATCACCTGAATGTCGATCAAGCGCCAGATAGCGTGTGCGGAATCCAATGAGTTCTCGCGAAGCGGGCCGCTGAGATTATGATGGAAGCATCATTCTGGTTCTGCGCCGTCGCGGCCACCTATAGCTACTTTTGGTATCCAGCTCTTCTGCTGATCCTTCCACCACGGAAGAGTGATCGTCGCATTCCCGCCGTTTCCGTTCGGAAGATCGCAATCGTCATCGCCGCCCGCAACGAGGCCTCCAAGATAGCCGAAAAACTGGCCAACACTCTGGCTCTTGAGCGACTAGATGTCGAGCTGGACCTGATGGTGGCCTCGGACGCTTCCGATGACGCCACTGACAGTATTGTTCTCGGATATGCCGATAAGGGGATCCGGCTGGTTCGCTCACCCGTACGGAAGGGAAAGGAACATGCACAGGGGCTTGCAATCGCCTCGACCGATGCAGATCTGATCGTGTTCACGGATGCAGGCACCATTTTACCCAAGGATGCCTTGATTCACGTTCTGGAGGCTTTCCGCGATCCGACCGTTGGCGCCGTCTCCAGCGTCGACCGGTTTATCACTTCAGACGGTACGCTGCAGGGTGAAGGCGCCTATGTCCGCTACGAGATGTGGCTACGCGATCTGGAAACCCGCTTTTATTCCCTCGTGGGCCTCAGCGGATCGTTCTTTGCTGCGCACCGCAGCGTCTGCCAGCGATGGGATGACCGAGTGCAGAGCGACTTCGGCACAGCACTCAGCTGTGTCCAGCTAGGTCTGCGCGCGGTTTCCGACCGGCGCGTGATCGGCTATTACAAGAACATTTCCGAAACCAGTAAGGAATACCAGCGGAAGCTACGGACTGTGACGCGCGGTATGGGATCGCTGCGCATCCGTGCCGAGGTGCTCAATATTTTCCGCTATGGCCGATTTTCCGTGGAGGTGTTCAGCCATAAAGTGATGCGCTGGGCCACTCCCTGGTTCCTGCTGGGAGCACTGGGCACTAATGTCGCGCTCGCCTTTCGGAATTCCTTCTACGGCGTGCTGCTCGTGCTCCAGCTCGCCCTCTACCTCTCGCCTGTCGCAATGCGGGTCGCACCTGGCCTCCAAAAACTCACTGTTGCAAGAATAGGTGTCTACTTCGTCGAAGTGAACTTGGCTATTCTCCATGCCTCGATTCTGACCCTGTCCGGGCGCACCTTCCTCACTTGGGAACCTTCCAAGCGGTGAGATTCTCCGCGCTGCCGCCAGTACGCCGGGCCGTACCGCTAAAGCGGGGGCATCCGGGAGCGCGTGCATCCACGGAGCGATTCTTCGGGAATCGCAAGATCACGCTTTACGCGTCCGGGACCGCAGCGCTTGCACGGGCGATCGCCAACTGCACCTCACGGAGATCTACAAAGAATCCAGAGGTCATTATTCCTGCGTACGGCTGCCCCGATCTTGTTGCTGCGTGTGTACATGCGGCCGTATACCCGCGGCTGGCCGACGTATCGCCCTCTCACTGGTCTTACGATCTTGAATCTCTCAACTCCAGCCTGTCTCCGAACACAATAGCGATCATTACAGTCAATCTCCTGGGCCTCGGCGACGATTCCGCAGAACTGATTCGCCTCTGCAACGACAAACAGGTCGCTCTCATTCAGGACAGCGCGCAATATCTTCCTCGGGAGCGACTCGATTGGCCCGGAGAATACGTCGTGTTGAGCTTTGGCCGCGGCAAGCCCTTGAACCTACTGCATGGCGGCGCGCTGATCTCGCCGTTGGGCGATGGAGACTCCCTCACCGTGGGGCCCGTCGATTACACGACAAGAGCACGTCTCCTCAGCAGCCGTGCTGCCGCATTAGCATTCAACGTTCTCACACGCCCCTCAATCTACCGGATCTTTTCCGCCCTACCCGGAACCGGACTGGGGGAGGTGATTTACAAACCGCTCACCAACCAAACTCGGCTCCCTGAGCCTGCGTGGGAGCGAGTCGGTACCGCCTTTGAGCTATATCGCCAAAGGGCATCCTATCAGCGGCATATCTGGGCGTCTGCGGTAGAAGAATGGTCCAGCTTGGGAATCGTGGCTTTGGACCTTCCAGGCTCTCCTCTTCCCGCCGAGCCGCTGCGCCTGGCACTACTGGCGCCCGATCGGACTGCCCGCGATGACCTCGTGAATGAATTCAACCGCAGCGGGTTGGGTGCATCACGTTTTTACGGCTCCGATCTTACCGGCGTTGCAGGAATTCCCGAGATGGTCAAGCGCCAGGGGCCATTCCGCAATGCGCGTGCGCTCGCGGATTTACTCTTCACGCTGCCGACTCACGACTTGGTGACAGCAGCTACTGTCTGCAGAGCGCGTGAACTGGTGCTCTCATGGCATCACTCTCGCTACGATACCGATCGCAAATGAAGAACGGTAGCTTCAGGACGCCGACCAGGAGCCTCAGCGTGATCTAAGAAACGAGAGCCAGCGCGCCACGCGTCCTCTCGAGTCTCCCATGCTGTTCCACGGCTGCGCTCGCCACGACACATCCAAGGCGATGTCGGTAAGCTTCTGAAAAACGATGGTTTTGCCCGAGAAATCATGGACCATTTGCCAGCCGGGCTCTTCCGACATGAACTGCGCAAGCACGCCGACGGCTTTCATCTGCGCGTCATCGAGCAGCATGTAGCCGCCCTTCTTCAGCTTGTCGGCCGTGAAGAACCAATCGATGACCGGCCACGGGAAAGCATGCTTTCCGTCGATGAGCACAAAATCAAGATCGGTCTCCTCTGAGGTAGGCAGGTATATTTCCGATGGTTGTGCCACAAACGAGACTTTGGACAAGTCGATACTGTTGATTCGACAATATTCTCGTATACGCTCTATCTCTCCGGGCGCAGGCGTGATCGCCGTATGTTTGGAGCCTTTACTGGCAAAAACCACGGTCGAGCACCCGGCTCCCGTTTCCAGGGATCTGCTGTCAGAGGTTACCGTATCGGCAAGGAAACGAAGGACCTCCCGCGCTATGCCGTAACACTGAAGATCACCGGCGGGACCGCTGCGTCGCAGCTCAGCCCCTGCTTGGTGAAAGGCGGGTCTTTCTGAAATGACCTTGTCAATCAGTTCCACGACTCCTCCAGACGGATTCCGTAGATTTATCTCGTCGGGTCTAACTTTCCATTTGCCGCACGATTCGCATCCGCCCCAGCTTATCGAGCGGCCATGGCAGCTTGCTCAGCGAACCCCCCTCCACCGCCAGGACGGAGCGAATCCCAACCAACACAATGAGCGCGATAGCGGACAAAGTAACCATTGATTTGATCAGCAGATCCAGCACCAAGCCACCGGCCGGTAGTATCACATTGGAAGCCAGGTAAGCCACGATGCTAATCACAGTGAACCAGGCGATGGGCTTCAGGCCGAGTCCGGCATCGAAATAGCGGCGTGATACGTAGTGAACAAAGATGAAATTCGCGATGAACGCCACGGCCTGCGCGAGCGCGGCTCCGACGAAGCCGAATTTAGGGATGAGCAGCAAGCACGCAAGGGTGACGACTACGGCCGTGGCATATTGGCAGTAGCTGTAGACCCTCGTCTTATCCGTCACAAAGAAACTGAAGTTGGAAAACTGCCTGATGCTATTCAATATGAACCCAAGCGTCAGGATCGGGACGGCGACTGCTGCCGCAGAAAAGGACCTGGCCGCCATTATCCTGATGACCGGCGCCGCGAAGATACTGACCGACAGCCCACCCGCAAACATGAGGACCGAGATCACGATGAACGCCACCTGGAACTTCCGGCGACCGCCATCTGTCTCTTCCTTGTGGTACTGGAAGCTCATGGGCTCCCAGTGGGCATAAAACGGTCCCCAGACTATCACCGCCACGACAGTTGCAAATCGCAGCGCCAGCGAGAGCAGACCCACATCACTCAGCGTACCGAACACCCTGAGGAAAAGGGACCCCGATGAGCCGATATAGAGTCCCGCCAAACCGGATAACCACAGAGGCCAACAAAACCGGATCATCCGCCGCGTCGTCGACCAGTCGAAGGCCGGTGCCTCATGAATCGCAATGTAGGCTGTTGTCACCAAGCCAAGAACAATGGATGAAGTGATCCCGCTCAGCACCACCCCGAGTACCCCACCCCGCCAGTGGACGACAAGCAGGAGATTCAGGCCCACCTGCAGCGCGAGCTTGCCTATGCTGAACCAGAAAAACAGTCCGGAACGCTCCTTCAACCGCAGGTAGGTCATTCCAGTCTGCTCGACCGGCTGACTCACAAGGTTGATCGAGAACCAGGCCAAGGCAAGAGAGTAGATACGATTGCCGAACAGAAGCTGTGAGCCGATCCCTCGGAACAAGACGAGCATGATCACCGACAGCGCGCTCGCTCCACTCGCAAGGAACAGCGCACCCCAGATCACATGACGCCGCCCCCGGCTATCCTCGGCAGCCGCGAAAAACCTCGGAACCGCGGCACCCACCCGCGCGCCAAGCAGAGTCTCGAATAGGGAAAGGGCGAAAGTCAGCAGGCCCACAGCGCCATAATCGGCCGGCGTCAGGTACCGCGTGTAGATCGGCAGCATCGCAAAGCCGATGAACCGACGCGCGATATTGCCGATCGCGTACGTGGCGGCATGGCTTACGAAGCTGCGTGATCGCTTATTCGACGACATTCAATGCCTCGCCTGGTGACCGTTCTGAGCGCACTTCAGCGATCGGAGGCGTGCTCACGCAGCCTTTCCACCAGCACTTGCTCATACAATTCCCGCACTCTTATGGCGTTGTGCCGCGCCGAAAAGCGTGCACGAATGGCGGCGGCATGTCGCTTGGCAATAGATCGCCCATCGGCACACAGCGCCCGCTCGACGCCGTCCTTATAGCCCTGGGCTTCGTGACGGACGACCTGGAACTCGCTCGGCACCACCTCGAGGAGTCCGCCAACCGCATGCGCCACAGTCGGCACGCCCATGGCGGCCGCTTCAAGCGCCACCATGGGCATCCCTTCATGATCGGAGCACACAACCAGAGCATCCAAGCTCGCCAGACACGTCGCGATATCATTACGATGGCCGTGGAATGTCACGCTGCCGTCGAGCCGCAGTCCGTGCGCCTGCGCCTCGAGGACCCGGCTCAGGGGTCCATCGCCAAAAACATGAAATCTCCATTTGCGGCAGGAGTCCTTCTGGCGCAATTGAGAAGCCGACTCCAGGAAAATGTCCACCCGTTTGACGGCCACCAAGCGGCCGGCAATACCGATGTGTATCGCGTCCGGCTCCGCCAAGCGAAACTCCGCCACGCTGCACTGTTGATCCAGCGCCTCGAAATCCACGCCGTTCTCGATCACGACGATCCTTTCAGCTGGAAAGTCCCGACTCAGTCCTCCCGCCAGCTCCTGCGTCACCGCAATGATGCGCTGTTGCAACGCTCGCCCACACCACCGATCGAGAGCGGTCAGCACACGCTGACGTGCACCACGCAGGCCTGGCGTCCCAAAATGCTCACCCGCTCCATGCACCGTCCGGACAGACGGCACGTTATGGCACGAGCGGTTGGCGAGTGAAGCGAGGATATTCTCCTTCTGGCGGTGCGTATGAATCACATCGGGTCGCCAGATGCGCAGCACCTCGCGCAATCTGATAACAAGTTGGAAGGACACAGTCTTTTGCTCGTCGAACACGTAAACCGGCACGCCGACGGAACGGAGCCTATCAGCGAGGATCCCGGCATTCATGAGAACGGCTGCAACTTCCGTATCCGGCAGCCGCCCGAGGTGCGACAGCAGCGTGAATGCCTGCACCTCAGCCCCTGCCCATAGATCACCCGACGCGACGTGCAGAATCCGCTGTACTCGACTCATCGGATGTCGTGAACAGCAACAGACCTGCCAGCCACCTGCTCATACGCGGGATCGGCGAGAGCACTCGAGAGGTGAGAGGCAGATGAGACGACAACCTTCTCGGAGTTCTTGACGATACTCGCCAGAGAAACCGTCAGCGCAAGATTGACCCACAGGAACGGATAGTACGAAACCGTATTGAATTGGCCTGCAATGACGAATCCCCAGGTCGTCAGCACCAACCCCCGCGCCACCGCGGGTGCATAACCAGGCGCCGCGGGGTTCCTCTTGCATGCGCGGCGGATATCCGCAGTCCGCTTCAGATTGCAGCCGATCAGCGCCAAAAATATTGTGAGCCCGATCAGTCCGGAATCGGTACCCACCTGGATGAAAATATTGTGCGGCAATTGCGCCGTACCGTGCCATAGCTTAGCGTTTGCATGCGACACGTAGACCGGCGCGAAATTGAAATACCCCACCCCGAGTATCGGGTGGCTCTCGATCATTTTCAGCCCCTCGCGCCAGTAATCGAGGCGTTGCACAGACGTACTGTCCGTTCCAACGCTCGCAAAGCGCGCCTTCTCGGCAGCAGGGAGCAACGCATACCCCAAAACCACCACGATCGCTATCGCCAGCACGACCTTGAACTTGAGCTTTCGCTGTATGGCGAGCCAACCCCCTTGAAACACCAGTGCGAGCTGCGAGCCCCGGCTGCTCGCGCCCAATACGCTCATCGCACCCGTCACGGCGCCGAGCATCAGAAACCAGTAGGTCAGGCGCCGCACGTAAGGCTTGAGATAGAGCGCCAGCTCGAATGCGATGGGTGCAAACATGAGCATTTCGCCGGAAAAGTCGGAGGAATTCTGGAAATAGCCCGGAGGACCCATGAGTCCCCAACTGGCGTACCCAAACCCCCGCCAGGTCCATGTCCGTGCGCCAAAGAACGACATCTTGAAATTGGCGACCAGAAAGATGGCGAGAAAAATGAAGTATCGTTCCGACGTGGTAACAATATTGATGATGAGAAAGTAAATAACGTACCACTCAACAAAATCGAACCAACGGCTCCAGGATATAGATGGGTATGCCGCCACCGCACACGACACCACGATGACAACCAGAAACATCGTGATCAAAATATTGGCGGAATCACGCACTCGATGCCTGCGGGGATCCATCGGAAGCGTTAGCAAAGCCAGGATGAGTACCACCTTGTCCAATGGCAACCATGCCAACACGTGGAAAATCTGGAGGGGATCAAGATACTGCAGTACCAGATAAGCGCATATCATCCAGAATGCAAAGTGCTCTTTCCGGAACTGCGCCCAGAGTACCTTTGGATTCAGTGTATAGAGTTCATCCGTCATCGACCGACCTATCTCGAGACCCACGTTAATTCCGTATCTATCCGATACCCGCCATTCACAATACCCTGGCAGCGGGCGCGCCACCGCTTCGCATATGAATGGCTAGCTCGATAAGGCCCTTGTCGATGATCGAGAAGCACTGCTGAAAGTAGCGATCGCATTGCCCATACGGGTCGTGTATATGCGGCCGTTTCGGAGTCGACCAAATACCGAGCAGCTTCACTCGCATTTGAGCCCCGACTTGCCGACGAACTTCAGAGATCTGCCACGACTCAAACACAATGACCAAATCATCATCCAACAGGCGCCGCGGGTCCATTCGAGTCGCGCGATGTGCGGACAAGTCGACTCCTCGGACCAAAGCATTCTTCACTGCAGCCGGATCTGCAGAAATGCCATTTTCGGCATTGAGACCAAGCGAAACCGAGGCTATGCCCATCGATCGAGCCTTTGCCTCGGCATAGGGACTGCGACAAATATTGCCGAGACATACGAACACCAGTCTCCTTACTGAAGGCCAATCGACATCATCGCGACCACCATAGGCTCCAAGCGTATACAGCATCAGAGCGCGAACGTGCGCAAGAACTCCACGTTTTCCTCCATACATCTCGATATCGATCATGCTGACAGCCCCAAGATCCCAGACATCATCGACTCCATCATACCGGGGATCTCGGCTAGACCGAGCGCGCCTAGCGCACGAGCCTAGTACGTTCAATGAGCCGCCCTTCTCCCGATAGCTCTATGTCTAACATGCCCGTATTTCGGTTCCGCAACTGTTCCTTGAGGAAGAGCAGCCATGCGGTGTCACCGTGGCTCTAAGCTTACGCACTCTCAAGGCGCAATATTTCACGCGGCGGACGAGATGCACAAGGTCCTGGTCCTCGATGCGGATCAGCGGAGCGCCCTGGCTATCATCCGTAGTCTCGGCCGACGGGGCCTGAACGTCACAGCAGGCCATCACCGGTCGAGCGCCCTCGCCCTCGGGGCTGCGTCCAAGTACGCCGCCGGCACCGTGCGCTACCCCGACCCCGCAATCTCGGCGCGCTCATTCGTCAGCGAGATTATGGCACTCGCCGATCGTCTGGCCATCGATACCATCATTCCGGCGACGGATTCGACGACGATGCTGCTCGTCAGTCAACCGGATTCTTCCAAATTCGTGCGACTGGCGGCTCCGACGGCGTCAAGCTATGAAGCCTTGACCGACAAGGCCCGCCTCATTGAGCTGGCGGGCCGACTCGGTATTCCAGTTCCTGTGACTCAGATCGCGGACACCGCGACCGGAATTGAGACTGCGGCGCACGATATCGGCTTCCCGATCGTGCTCAAACCGGCACGATCTCGATATCTGAAAGGAGACAGAATTCTATCGACGGGCGTCCAAATCGTCACCGATCCCGTCGCTCTCACCCACGCGTTGCGTACCCAAGAGTGGGTGAGCGACATTCCCTGCCTGGTTCAACGCTTCGTACCCGGCCACGGTGCTGGCATCTTCGCTCTCCATGGACCCTCAGGACCCATCGCTTGGTTCGCTCACCGGCGAATTCGCGAAAAGCCTCCGACGGGCGGCGTGAGTGTCTTGTGCGAGAGCGTCCCGGTCGATCCGGTCATGCAATCCATCGCGAGCAAACTCCTTGCCGCTGCCAGCTGGATCGGCGTGGCGATGATCGAATTCCGGGTGGCCGACGATGGCACACCCTATCTGATGGAAGTCAATGGTCGTTTCTGGGGATCTCTGCAGCTGGCGATCGACTGCGGCATCGATTTCCCGTGGCTTTTGTACCAGATCACACACGGTCTGTCTGTCGCAGAGCCACAAGCCTACGCCGTCGGAAACCGCCTCCGCTGGCTCATGGGCGATCTTGACAGCCTACTTATCCGCCTAGGACAAGCTCGGCTCAGCCGACCCCGCAAGGCGCGGCACTCGGAGCATTTATGCGATCATTTCTTGATACCGCGTGCCGGCAAGAGGTCCTGAGAATCTCCGACCCCCTTCCAGGGGTCGTAGAGCTCGTGGAATGGTTTAAGGCTCTGCTCCCCAGTTCCGGGACTGCTTGCGCAAGCAGTCGAGCTGTTCAGTCACTCACGCCGGGCAAGTCACCTCGACGAGTGGGCTTAGGCACACCACCCGCTCCCCGACTGGACCGATTCAGGAAGCCGGTGCGGAAACCGATACATTGAGTCGCCCAACGGTTCTTTTCCCCGCTGCGGATGAATCCTACCGGAATCTGCCTGTGACGCTTAAGATCACGGTGAGCGGTGCTCTTCAATCAGGGCGGCCGTCGCCGACTGGAGACGGCCCGCAGTTAGGCCGGTTAGCAGCCGGGGGAAATGTCCACGCCCGCAGCGATCAGAGTGTCTCAGGCCTACTGAAGTGGCTGCTTTCGCCAAAGGGAATTTGCTCTACTTTTGCGCAATCAGAATGATCACATGCTGCTCCGGCGAGTGGCGCTTCGGGCCGGGTTTTCTTCGTGATTATTTTCGTGATTTTGAGACCACAGCGCTCGATGCACGCGCAAGCGCTCTCTATGGTGTACGACTTACGGAATGGCTGCACGATCCGATTGTGAGTCTTTTTCCGAATCCATCTTGCAAGTTCAATTGGTCTGAATTTTGGAAATACGTACTGTCGGAACTTGAGGAGGATGCGCTGCGACGTAGCTCAGATCTGTTTGGATAAGCGCTATGTAGTCGACCGCGTGTTGATAGTACTCGATTAATTTCCCGTGTGGCACATTCAGGATCTTCAAAGTGCTCCATCACGCCCACGGTTACGACGAGATCAAACGACTCAGACGGAAATGGAAGTTGCTCACTTCTGGCAACCGCACATTTCGCGTCAGACCGCTTTATTGCCCTGCGAAGGGCGTTAATGGACGGGTCAATACCAAATTTCTGTGTTGCTGTCATAGCTGCAAGCAAGGCTCCCTCGCCGCAACCGATTTCCAGAACGCGATCTTGACTGCAAGATCGTGCCAGCCCGGAAAAATAAGCGAGGAAATCCGCTGAGCGACCTTGATCGACCCAAGCATCCTGATGATTGTGGTAGATGTCGTCGTAGACGTGTCGGACATCCGGCTTGTCGGGCGCGGGAGAGTCGGGAATGAAGCAAGGGATTCCATCGTTGACTGGGTACGCGATGGCGCACTGCCGACAAAAGTAGTTCTCCAAGGGTAACTTGCAATGTGGGCAAGCGTACGCAATCACGGCCAACTTCCGAAGTGCGATAGGGATTTTATGCCGAAAAAGATAATCGAATCCGGCGCTGTTGTTCAAGTTACGGCAGTCATTTCCGATAGGTCATCTTGGGAACGTATGGGCGACTCGTAAACGTCTTCCTGGGATGTGCGTTCTCCCCCCATCGGCAGAATGCCCTTCGAGCTCTACCTTTGTCCTCGCCGAACCGCGTTCCGAACAGGTGCGCGAAATGATCGTCAAGCCCCCGCTGGTATCTCTGCTCTCGAATTGGTATTCAGGAGCGACTCTGCTGACGATCTTGCTGAACGCCCACCGTCAGATAGTCAGCAACGGGGAGTCGATGTTTTTCGATGAGAACGACACCAGACGCTACGACTGCAGTTGCGGAAGATACATCGACGAATGCGAATTCTATGAAGCCACGACCGGACACATGCGACTGGCAGAAGGCACCGGGTGGAACAAGCGACTCTTTGTTCAAGTGCCGGTCTTTTCGCGCAAACCGATTCTCCGCTCCATCCTACACTCACCACGATTGGAGTCCGCTCTGCGCCAGGAATTCATCAATATCATTCCGGCCTACCGGGGCATCCGCGACCGCTTTCTGAACGCCCAGCTGCAGTTCTTTGCCAACGCGAGGACGGTTTCGGGGGCATCCATCTATTTGGACGGGACGAAATCGATCCGGCGCGCCCAACTGTTCGCGCGCGATGGTCGATGCGCAATGAAGGTCCTGCACCTCGTCCGCGATGGCAGAGGATTTTGCGCCTCATACGTAAAGAACATGCGGCAAACCCCAAGTTGGTCCGATGCCGTAAAAGCCTGGGTGAGCTATATCGACCAGGTAGATCAGTTCTCGAGAATATTTCCGTCCGTTCCGGTTCTAGTCGTGCGGTATGAGGATTTGTGTCGCTCTACCACAGAGGTCATTCGCTCAGTCTGCCGGTTCCTCGATATTTCTTACGAAGAGCCGCCAGCGGATATGATGAAGGGCGCGCACATACTTGGAAACAGGATGAGAAGAAAGTTCAATGGCGAGATCATTGAGGACACCTCCTGGAAGGAAACGCTGGACAATCACACCCAGGCAGAGCTGACGTTTCTGATGAAGCGACAACTGGAGCAGTTGGGATATTTGTGATCCGCCGCCAGCCATCTGCGACAGCATATGTCTGAACGTAACACCTTGGACGTCGTGATACCGGCATACAAGGCCAAGTTCCTACCCGTCCTGCTTCAATCACTGGCCGATCAGACTTCCAAGAACTTCGCGGTCATCGTCGTCGACGACTGCAGTCCCGAGAATCTGCGGGCGATATGCGACAGGTTTGGCGGGCATTTATCCATCCGATATGTCCGCCTGGATCGGAACCTAGGGCATACAGACCTCGCCGGCCATTGGAATCGCTCGGTTGCATTTTCCAAGGCACAATGGGTGATTGTTCCCGGAGACGATGATGTCCTGGAGGAGAACTGCATCGAGGCATTCTGGAACACCGCCATCGATTCTCCCGTCGGCTCCGGAGTATTTTCCTTCGGCGTCAGGGTGATAGATGAAAACGACCGCATTATCCGCGACGGAATCAGGGCGGCATCGGCGGCATCGGCGGCACAGTACATAAGGCAGCGACTTGGCTACGAGGTCTACGCCGTACCTGCAGCGTATGTCTTTGCCAGATCTCTATTCGACGAACTCGGCGGATTCGTCTCATTCGACAATGGATGGCATTCCGACGATGCGACGTGGGCACTCTTTGCCGCAAGAAGTGCCATGACGCCCATAGCCGACGCTTTCGTTAGGTGGCGCGTAAGCAGCGTCAATATCAGCCCGCTGATGCAGCGCGACCGCATTCGGTCGACGCGAGCCACACTCGCATTTCTTTCGTGGATCGACGCCAACCGCTCTCGGCTTGGGCTAACGAACGCAGATGTACACCGATTGACCGATGACAGCATTTGCTGGTCGATTTATCCCCGCATAGCCCACACTCCGTACGCGGTTTGGTTGTCGACAATGTGGCGAACCTCAAGGTTTTTAAGGCGGCACAGCTCGAAATCTCTACTGCGACACCTGGTTCGGTTCGCGCATGCACGTCTTGCACAACGTCCAACGGAGCGTGCCTCGAGAAGCACGGAGCGCGGATCGTGACCGAAACGACTCCACACGGGATACGCTCCCCGGCCGTCAGCGTCTGCATGCCGGTCTTCAACGCCGCCGAGTTCCTGCCACGCGCATTCTCTTCGCTGGCGGCGCAGACTTTCAGGGACTATGAGCTCGTTGTCATAGACGACGGCTCGACGGATGACTCCGCTCGATCAGGCAGAGCTGCTGATCGCTCACTACGCCATCTGCGGAACGGTCATTCGCTCTGCCAACCGAGGCGCCGAGCAAGCTAGAGATCTAGCCTGCTCACACGCCCGAGGCGCGCTGATTGCCCAGCTCGACTGTGACGACTGGTGGGAGCCCACTTATCTCGAGGAGATGCTGAGCGCTCTGCGGGCCCAGCCCGATATCGACCTCCTCTACTGCGATCTGATCGAGAAGTTTGCGGATGGTGTTACAACCCTCAAATCCGCAGTGGCCCGCTGGATCGACCTTTCACGAGCGGAACGACACGGCGACTTGTACCTGTTCTCTCGCGGCGAATTCTTCGCGATGCTTCTAGGTGGCCAGGTACTCTTTCCTCCGTGCACCATATACCGTAAGGAAGTCTACGAGAAGGCCGGTCGCTACGCGGGCACTCTCCCCGATCTTCCCATATCGCTCGACTGGAGTTTCGGCCTGCGGGCGAGCCGAATTGGCATAGTCGGCTTTCTCAAACGCCCACTCCTGCACAGAGTTTTCCACGGCGGCAACGTAAGTCTCGACCTCGTGAAGACTGTAGGATGCACCGTGCAAGTTTTGGAGTCTGTGCTCGCCGATGGCACCCTATCGCCCGAAGAAACCCGGATAGGCCGCACTCGTGGAGCATTGATTTGCACCTGGGCTTCGTACAAATCATGGGCCGTACACTGCAACAACCGACAGGCGCTGAGATGGGCGCTCAGGTCGTTGAGATTTAGGTGGAACTGGTCGGCCGTAAAGCTCGCAGCTTACTCGCTCATCCCGAGAATGCTTGTGGAGCGTTTACGCCCCATATGGTCCCGCGGCAGGTAGCCGTCTCAGCGGCCGCCAGACGAGCCCAGTGTAGAACGTTGCTTAATTGGGTTGCTTGCGGACGAGGATATCACACAACGGCCCGTGGCAATGCCGGCGTGCGATGCGCGTGGCGTTATGTGTCACAGGAACCTGTCCGCTATCAGTTCGACACCGCATCGGCAGCCACATTTCCCGGCGGCTTCGGTGCCGCATCTGATACGAACCCACCAGTTGAAATAATGATGTTATCATACCAAACATCAAACGGCTGCGGGTCCGTCTGTGCCCAGCCGCCAAACTCAACGTAATCGAAGAGGTCCGTTCGCGGGATTCCTGTCGTACAGGCCTGTTGCATCCACGTAGGCCTTGCCATCTATCTCAACATAATACTCTCCATCGGCAACCTGATTGCTCGTAGTGGTACCGCTATTGAACTTGACGTGTACTCTAAAGTGATGCCATGACGTGCCCCAATTGGACGCCGGCCAACCATTCACGTCCGGCGTAAGTACGTCTGCGACGCCGTACGAACGCCCAATCCATGTAGGATTGGCGCCGTTCAGAAAGATCGTCTGTTGCCCGCTATTTTGTACCGTCGTCCCATCGCCGTATTCGAGCATTGGCAATTCCTCCTTTAACCGACGCCCGTATAGTTGGCGCCGAGCGTCACAGCTGCTATTCCCTGAGGATCATTCCTTTTACCGAATATCTTCAAAAACTTGCAACCCCCTTTTGCGTCCGGCATCTTTGCCCAGAAGTCTACATAAATATCTTCAGTATTCAGCGCTGCGACGCTGTAGTCCGCCCAGACGTACTGACCGCCAGCGCTCGTAACCGGATAGTTCGCCTCGAGCGCGTATGAGCCATCACCGGCTACGGGCGGCGGAGTTGTCGCCGAAACAGAAAGGGCCCCGCCGTTTTGCGAACCGAAAGCCCAACCGGGCACACTGAGAGTCGTTGAATTCGCGACCGGCGCAGCTGAGCTGAATTGTAAATTGGTCAGCACTTGAACGGGACCGTCCGGTAGCTCCGCCGAGCCGGCGAGTGCACATGGCGCTACTATCACGCACCCTGCTGCAAGCAGTCCGGCGACGGGTTTGGTTAGACAAGTCATTGCAAATACTCCTTCAGCAGATCGGGCCCACTACTAGTTGCGCCGGACCACAGTAAGCGCCGCGTGTCCCCTAGCTCGGTGTCGATGTTCGCTGACCCAGTGGACGCAAACCTAGCACCGTGGACCCTTCCGATTATGCGAAGCTCGTCGCGTCCTCTGCGGGGCGGCAAATCAGGTGTGTCTGCCGTTCGCGACACACGATTCCTGTATTATGCGTGAATCGATATTCGGACTCGGTTCCCTTCCCACCGGTTCCGGCTTAGCCGAACAAAATCCTGAGATGAGACTGCTGGGCCTGATACCTGAGCCGCCCTTGGACCCGTCGAGCTGGTCGGGCTCTGCGGTCCATTTTTTCCGCGCGCTAGAGTATCAAGGCATGCTCTCGGCAGCGTCTGAAGTTTCGCTGGGCAAAGTCCGTGATGCCCTCGAGAAGGGGCGAGCCTTATCGGTACCGATCCGCCGCTGGAAGGAGCGCTACCACGCCAGCGTACCACGCTTTGGCGGGCTCACTGACGCAGCAGCCGATATCATCGCAAAGTACCCCGACATCAGTGGTGCTCTGCAAATTGGCGCCTGGTTTTCGGCCGGCGCCATCACCAGACTTCCCTGCTTCAGTTATCACGACGGCAATGCGGCCCTTTGGTATCGCTTCTACGGTCGGGGCCTGCTCTCAGAAAGGGCGCGTCTAGCCCACTTGAGGTGGGAGCGATCCGTGTACATGGCGCTGACCGGCATATTCGTCATGAGTGAATGGCTCGCCGATTCATTTGTCCGGGATTTCGATGTACCCCGATCGAAAGTGCACGTGGTAGGCGCCGGAATCAATATCGAGAAACTGCCTCAAATTTCGCAGCGCTCTTGGTCTACACCACGCTTCCTGCTCGTCGGCAAGGATTTCGAAAGGAAAGGCGGCAAATACCTCCTGCAGGCATTCAAAACTGTGCGCAAATCCATACGGAATGCAGAGCTGATCATCGTTGGACCGACTCTATCGATCGACCAGCCAGGCGTGACATGCGCAGGCTACCTGTCCAAATCAACGCCTGCCGATATGGCCCGCCTGGATCAACTTTTTCGCTCGGCAACTGCGATGGTGCTACCGTCGATCTATGAGCCGTTCGGCATTTCCTTGCTGGAAGGCATGGCATATGGATTGCCGTGTATAGCGGTGGACCGGTGCGCGATGCCGGAAATCGTTCGTCACGGCGAGAGCGGCCTGATTGCCCGCGCTGAAGACGCGGATGCCCTGGCGGAAGCGATGATTGATCTCGGTAAGAATCCTCGGGACGCCGCCAGAATGGGAGCCGCAGGCCGTGCACGCGTGGAGTCCCACTTTACCTGGGCTGCGGTGACCGCAAAGATGAAAACGACCCTGTCCGGCACATATGGGATGTGATTGCGACTGCGCCGGCGGCGGCGACGTATCTGCCCGATTCCACAGACCGAGCACACTGGCGGGATGATATCGGTACTACACGTGATCGATACGGGAGGACCCGGTGGTGCGGAGACCGTATTTCTTCACTGCGCAACGGGCCTCGACCGTAATAGATTTGCATCCACAGCCGTCGTCGGTAGCGACAACTGGCTCGCGAATCGGGTGCGAGAAAATGGGCTCGAACCCGTCGTTGCGCCGGCACGCGGCTCATTCAACCTGCGATATTTACGGCGGATTGCCGCAATTGCACGTAAGGTCAACGCCGACTTGATCTGCGCACACCTCTACGGCTCAGCGGTCTACGCAAGTGTATTGGGCGCTCCTGAATTCCACTCCGGTCGTCTCCAGTCTTCCATGGTGGCGCCGACATTGCGGCAGGCGACCGCTTCACTTCCGTGAAGGCTTCCATTATTCGGAGTGGCTCGCGAAGAGTCGTGTTCGTATCCCAAAGCTTGCGCAGATGAACTGACCGACACGCTCAAAATACCCGTTTCGCCGTTCTGTCGTCATCCCGAACGGAATCGATACGACCGCGTTCCGGCGGGGAAGGGACGATTCGATCCGAAATGAACTGCGACTGCCGCCGGATGCCACGCTCGTTGGTGCTGTAGGCAATGTCCGACCGGCCAAGGCGTACGATAACCTATTGCACGCCGCTCGCGCTCTGGCGAATCGGTCCGATCGATTCTATTTCGCGATCGCAGGAGAATGCAGCAATGCGCTGGCAGACGACTTGATGCGACTTCGGAATCAACTCGGGCTCGAAAATCGCTTTTTCTTCTTGGGCTTGCGGTCTGATATTCCCACCGTGCTCAATAACCTAGATGTTTTCGCGTTGAGCTCGAAGAGCGAGGGCTTCTCGATAGCCTGCGTCGAGGCGATGGCGTGTGAGGTGCCTGTCGTCGCGACCCGCTGCGGAGGTCCTGAGCATATCCTGAGCAAAGACTGCGGAATACTCGTTGCACCCGGAGACCCGGGCGCGCTCGCAGACGCGATATATCGTGTCGCGCTCTGAACCGGAGCTAATCAAGAACCTATCGCTGGCAGCGCTCAAGCGAGCTCAGGCGAGTACTCCCTGAAAACAATGCTGGCGAGATACGAAGCGCTATACGAGGAGTCTTGTCGGTCGGCATCGCGTCCGCCACGGACCACGAGTCATAGCCAACCCGACAGGCGCTCAAGAAAGGCGTCCCTAGTGCTGCTCATATCATCGTGTACGCGAATCCGCGGAATCAAATGCGAATTCTTGCATCGGCGAGTGCCATCCTGTTTCGGTCATCACCGCCCCAAGGTAATGGCGGCTCACCAGCGATACGGCGGCTGGACCGGTGACGCCGTTCGGATAGCTGAACAGGCTCTATAGGTTGGTTGCAGATTTCCTGCAACTGGGCACGCGACTCGACGATCTCTGCGGCGAGTCGGTCTTCGGAAGCTCCCGCGTGCAGCCGGAAATGGGTGGCGAATGCGATCCGAACCGGATCAATCCGGTAGCAGCCATCGCAGCGATCTCCTTCAGATCAACCGTGTCTCGGACACCATTGCTTGCGTCGGGCCCATCCTTCCGCGGCCTCGACCAGCACTCGAATTTCATCCTCTTTGAGCTTGAGCGCACTCTGAACGATGGGATCGACATCCTCGATATCGATGCCCGCGCGAAGCCCTGGACCGGTCAGCACCGGATCAACCAACGCGCGCAATTTGGGTCGGGAAAGGGTACAGACCCGGGGCGGGAATGTTCTCTCAGAATCAGCTCGATGAGCCGGTTCGGCCAGAATCGATACGTCGTGCCGATGTAGCTCGAGACGAGAAAGATCGTAGCCGGCGCGCCATGCTTCACGAGCACCGGCAGAGCGAATTCGTAATTGTCCCGCCAGCCGTCATCGAACGTTATGGCGCAGCCGAGTCTGCGGCAGCGCGGCGCCCTCGCTTCGCCCGCTGCAACCACTCGTCCAGATGCACCAGCTCGAAATGCCGCTTCAGCTCGCCGAGGTGCAGATCGAGGGTTTCGGGGGACACGTACATGCCCGGCTGCTCGGTCTGCGCGCCGGCGAAGTCCTTGCGGCAGCACCCGGTGATACATCAGGACGATCAGCGATCCTGCCCTGCGCCATCTCCAGGTGAGCGGAGCCGTTCGGGCGATCGTGCTCACCATGGCCCGCTTGGCGACGGTCTTCAGTACGCTCACCAGGGCAGCGCTCCGCTGATGAGCGGACCCAAGGCATTCGCTATAGACAGGGGCAGGCGCTGCCAGATCGCCGTCGCCAGCCGAAGGGATTTTCCTCTCTCCTCGCTCGATGGAGCCTCGCGCCCGTTCCGGTGCCGCTCCCAGCGGTACCAATGCAGCGGCATCGGTTCGGCACCCCATTGCCGCTTGAATCGATCGGTACCGCTGTCGACTGTGGAGCGACCGAAATCGAACGACGTGCAGCCGCGGCCGATCGCCTGCGAGAGCAGCTCCCAGTAGAGCTTCATGTTGGCGCCGAGCGGCTTCGCCTTGGCCCGGCACGAGGCCCAGGGGACCTCGGCGCAGCCCCGCCAGAACACCAGGAAGGCCGCCGCCCACGGCTCGCCCTGCGATTCGATGATGACCAACTGGCAATATTGCTCGAAGCGCTCGAGGATCGCCTCGAAGAAGCGCTTGGGATAAACGGGAGTGCCGAGGTCGCGCATGTTCTCGGCGAATACGGAGTAGAACTCATCGAGCAGCGCCGCGGCGCCGGTCCGGCATGCAACCCCTTCGCGCTCCGCCCGCTTCACCTGCGAGCGCAATTTCGACCCGAGGCGCTTCGATAGGGCTTCCACCGTGCCCGGAAGTTCCAGCCGCAGCGTTACCTTGTCCGTGCGTCTCGCCCACTCGCCCGGTCGCGGCTCAACGTCCCGAAACTCGAGATACCGGCACCCGAGCGCCTCGGCCGCCTCTGCGGCTCGAATCATCATCTGCTGGGCGACGAGAGGATCCGCGGCGAGTGCTCCTCCGTAGTTGAAGAACGCCAGCGAGGTCGCGAAATTGCCGAGCAGCCAGCTGCGCTGCCGGATCACGGGCAACACGCCGATCAGCGATCCGGATGATATCGCGGGATTCGACGAAAAGCACACGATGGCCGAACACCTCGCGTGCGATCTCCGTCCAGCCGCTCAAGTGATAGATGCTCGAGTCCGGAAAGCCCATCACGAACGGGTCCCAGTCAGAGCCCGGAGCCTCCAGCACATCCACTCGGCATCGGGATTGTGCGATCTCAGCGGAGGCCGCCATCACAGCCCCGCCGCAGTCGTCACGGAAGCCCTCTGAAACGTCATATGGCGCCTTCTGGGGCGATTGGCGGGCGCTCTCATGCCCACAGCTCATTGCCGCCCAGGTACAGGTAGAAAGCATCGCTATCGAGCATCTGGACCCTCATTATGTCGTGCGGAATCGCCGTGCTCGGCGAAGCTCGCAGGAGAGATCGGCAGGCTGAGGCGCTCATGAAATCCGCAGTTGTCTAGAATTCGCGACAGACTCGGATCGCTCGACCAGACGACGAGCTCCGCGACCCCTCTTTTGCTCCTGGCTTGATTCACGGCCGCATGAATGAGCGCGCGCCAATCGGCGGCGTCCTCCGAGGCGATCCACATATCAGCGATACGGGCCTGCCCTGGCGCGTAACTCAAGAGAAAGTAACCGCCCATGCGCCCACCCTTCTCGAGCCCGTAGAGCTCGATCGGCACTATGGGGCAAGCCAGCACGTGCCGCAGGAGCGCGGGACTGCGCTCGAATACAGCCTTCCCGGGCATTGGCGTGGGTAATGGCGGGCACATCCGCTCGATCTCATCCATCTCGATCCGGCGCGCTTGCCAGCCCGCCGTATCCGACCTCGGTGCCGCGAACGACCAGAGTAGGCTGCGCGCGATGACGCGGAAGCAGTTTCCAGCGTGACGGGATGGGCCTGCGCAGAATACCGAGCGGCGAGAGCGTCCGAGCGTATCCCGATATCCTGCCGCACTCGACATAGCCGATCAGCGGCAGGATCTTGCGAGTGTGACGACTGCCGCCGGTGGCGATCACGAAATCGCTCATGCGAGCGACGTGCTTTGCCAATCGGATCCCGGCGCCGGCCGCCTCGCGTCGCGCAGCCCAATCGATCATGTGGATCACGCGTCGCGCGAGTTTCGCCGTATCGGATTGCCCCTGGCACCACGGCCACGTGCGCGAGCAGATCTCGCCCGTCCGTCATTACGAACGAGCGCGACCCGGACCAGTCGGACCTCTCCTGCCAGTACTTCCAGTGCAGATGCCGGGGATCGCTGTGAGGCTCGAGGCCCGCCGATCTCATCAGTTCCACGATGGCGGCCCGTCGTCCGGCGTCGAGGGCCGTACCCAATCGCGGTCCGCGACACGCTGGGCGGGTTCGCCCGGCGCGAATGACGTTCTGTGCTCCTCGTCTACGTTCGACAACTTAACAGATTCCCGGCGGGCTGGTCCCCGAGCGACTCTATGGTACAAAATGGGCCTACCCAGTGTTCGTTCATCACGGCAGCTTACCCCTGTCCGACCTCACCACTTCAGAGACTTGCGATTCCGGCGCACCGGCCCAGGCGCGGACTCTAGCGGCCATTGGCTCTCGTTCTCTGCTTCTGGGCAGCCGTGGCCCTTCTGTACTGGCCGAGCGCCCTGGACGCTCCACAGGCTCTGGACGGATTGGCCCGGCGAGACCTACACCCACGGCTATCTGATTCTCCTGGTATCGCTCTGGCTCATCGTTCGCGACCGTGAGCGACTCGCCGTGACGCCGGTTCGCCCGGAGCCTCTGGCGTTGATTCCGCTCGCCCTGATGAGCGTGGCCTGGGTCTGGTTCTGGCGAGCGGCGATTCAGGAGCTGCAGCTCCTGCTCTTGCCGCTGATTCTCTATGCGGCGCTCTTTGCGGCCTTCGGCCGGCGCATGGCGCGGGCAGTCGCGTTTCCGATCGGACTTCTGTACTTCGCGATGCCGCTCTGGGGCGACATGAACGGCATCGTTCAGGCATTGAGCGCCAAAGTCACTGGGGTGCTGATCTGGACGACGGGCATTCCCGCCTACATGGAGGGTGACTTCGTTCGCCTTCCCGGCGGGTCGATCGAGATCGCGACAAGCTGCAGCGGCCTGCATGAGCTGATCGTCGGACTCGCTCTGGCTGCGATTTACGGCAAGTTGTCGGGCGAGCCATGGCGGCGCAGGCTGCGCTGGCTGGGACTCATGGGCGCACTCTCCTTGATGGTCAACTGGGTGCGAATCTTCACGGTCGTGATCGCTGCGTACGAGACGAACATGGGGAGCTCGCTCGTCAAGCATCACTACTGGCTCGGGATGGTGGCTGTTCGCCTTCGTATTCGCCGCGTTCCTGTGGTGGACCGGGCGGCCCGCGACGCCCAATCGCGCGCCCTCCGCGGACGAAGATCCGGACGCCTCCGCCGCCAACCCACCGGATCAGCGACCGGCGGCGCGAGGCATTACGTTGACTCTAGCGGTGCTTGCGGCGATGCCTGCGCTGGCCTACGGAATGGACTTGGCCAATTCGCGGGCCGATATGGCGGTGTCGGTCCAATGGCCCGCGGCGCCGACGCGCTGGTCAGGACCCACGACGGATGTAGGCGAATGGCGGCCGCACTACGTCGCTTCGAGCGGCGAATCGCTCACCCGATATACCGATCCCGCCGGAGAACCGGTCGAAGCCTTTGCGGTGGCCTACCGGGTGCAGACGCAAAGCGCCAAGCTCCTGGGCTACTCGAACGATCTGCTGGGCGACCCTCGGCGGATGCAGCAACAATCGTTGCGAGTGGTGAATTCCCCGGCTGGGCGATGGCAGGAAATCTTGGCCCTGGACTCTGACGGCTCGCGCTCGCTCATCTGGACGAGGTACCGCATCGGGAACCGCGTTTTCGTGGAGGCGCGCATGTCGCAAGTTTGGTACGGGCTCGTAGCGATCGTGGAGCCGCCGCTATCGTCTTTGACGGCGCTGCGCACCGCATGCCTGCCGGACTGCAACGCGGCCCGGACACGGTTATCCGCGGCCGCAGGGTGGCTGCAGCCAGTGCTACGCTAGCTCGCAGGACCGTTATTCACCGTCGCGCGGGCATCCGCGGGCGCAATGCCGCCGCCCTTGCCCTCGTAACCATAATAATAGTAGGGCGCTGTCCCGGACTGCGTGCTCTGATTCAGCACCAGTGACACGGCTGTATGCGAATGCCCCTGCAAGGTGTTGAGCGCATCGAGCAGCACCGGTTGCGGCGTACTGTCAGCCCGCACAACCACGACAATCTGTCCGGCTGCTCGAGCCAACGCAGGCGACTCGGTTGTCTGCAGCAGCGGCGGCGAGTCGAACACCACGACGCGGCGGCTGTTGCGTTGGCCAAGCAGCAATGCCGTGCGCTCCATGCGCGGGCTCGACAGCAGCTCGGTTGCATCGTCCCCGCCAACGCCCGCAGGCATAAACGACAGGAACGGAACGTTGGTAGCGTGGATAACCGAATCCACGTCCCGCTGCGGATCCCGCAGGACATCGAGCAGTCCCGGCGCGTCGGCGAGCCCCATGACCCGGCTCAAATGCGGCTTGGGGGCGTCCGCGTCCACGAGCAGCACATCGAGGTCCTTCTCCAACGAGAGGCTCAGCGCGAGATTCATGGAGGTGAAGCTCTTGCCCTCCCCGGACATGGCGCTCGCGATCATGATGAGATAGCCCTTGGGCTCGCGCGGCACGCCTCGGCCCATTGCCCGCGCGACCAGCGGGTGTTTGATCTTGCGGTACTGCCGGGTGATGAGATCGATCTCCTCGTCCGGCGGCATCAGCCCGGCGGATCGCAATGTGGCGCGATCCAGAACAACGACCGGCTGGCTGGCCGCCGGTGCGGCTGCGGCGTGCGGCGGAGCCGGCTCGCTTAGCTGCGGCACTTCCGCTGTCTGGCTCACCGCCGGGGTCTGCGACTCGCCCGCCGACTGCTCCCGCTGCTTCTGCAGCTTGCGGATCGCCTTTTCCACCACGCTCATGTCTATAAGCTCCCGGACGAGATCGGAAAGAAACTAAGGGTAAGTAGGACTGCGGCGGCCACCACGAGCCCCGTTGAGAGCCATGCGTAACGGACCGAGATCCGGCGCTCGACGGCGCGGTGTCTCTCCGCCCACGCCATGCTCACCGCACCGAGGACCGGAAGACCCGTCGCGGCGGTCAGCTGCCGCGTACTCACGAATACCGGCCGCAGCAGGTGCAGCAGGTATGCGGCCGCAACTCCCAGCTCCCAACGCCACAAGAAAGGCGCCGCCGATGAGCAGCGGCCGATTGGGTGACACCGGCGTGAAGCTCGCCGAGGGCGGGTTGATTACCTGAAACTTCACCAACCCCGTGGAGGCCGCCTGCTGCCCGAGGCGCGCACTGTCCAGACGGGCGAGGAGCTCGTCGTACTGGTTCCTCGTCACGTTATAGTTGCGCATCAGCTGCGCGTATTGCGCCTGCATGTGCGGCGCGGAGCTCATCTGCGATTTGAGACCCGCAATCAGCTTCTGCTGGTCGGAGATCTGCTGCTGGAGCGATGCGATTTCCACCAGCTGCGCGTTGGATTCCTCCTGCAGCTTCATGTAGACGGGGCTGGTGGACAGCCCAAGCGAGGACGCCGCGCCCAGGTCGCCGTGCTTGGCTGCCGCCGTTTGCAGTTTCTCGCGCGCCTCGAGCTCTCTGATGCTCTCGCGCAGCGAGATCACGTCCGGGTACTCGTCGGTGTATTTCAGCAGCATCGCGTCGAGTCGCTGCTGATCCTGCTGGATCTGCTGCTCGATACTGAGCGGGGTCGAACCGTCACCCGCGGAGTCCGGACCCGACGCGGTGAACTCCTCCCCCGATTTCAGCTCGGCCGCCAGCGCATCACGCTTGCGGATGGCGACGTACAGGCTCTCCCGCAGCTCGGTGAGCCCCTGCTCCGCGGACTGCAACCGGCTGAAGAAATCTCCTCGCTCGCCCGCCACAAACCCCGCATTGTTCTTCTTGAAATCCGCGAGCTGCTGTTCGGTGACCGACAGGCGGCGTTCATAGGCGGCAATCTGCTGGGTCAGGAACTGCTCCGCCTCCTGCGAGCCCTGACTCTTGTCGTCCAACGAGTCCTCGACGAAGTCATTCAGGAGCCGATCGACCACTTGGATGCTGCGCACCCGGTTGCCATCGTCGTAAGTGATGGTGAACTGCTTGGGCGCGGCGTGCGGATCGGGATCGTGCGGATCCACGTCCGCAACGATGTTGATCCTTTGCCGCAGATCGTCGATGACGGCCTGCTGCTCCTTGGGGGTGACCGCACCGGCGAGAAGGTTGGTATCGCTCGCGACCTTGCGCAGCTGCGGCGTCCCGAGCAGTGCCGCGCTGACCCGCTCGATCTGCTCGACGACGTTGTCCTCGAGACTTATTCCCTTGGTCGCCTGGCTGAGGGTGGTTCCGGTGTCGACGTAGATCGTGGCGCTGCCTTCATAGGTGCTCGGGATCAGAAAGACCACCGTCCAAAGGACCAGCGCGACAGCACCAGGCGACGATGATCGCTACCCGCCTGAATCGCCATATGCCCCGAACCTGGTCCTGCAGGGCCGCCACATCGGAGAATATCGAGGATGTTGCCATCGTGCCTCTGTCTCAACTCTTGACGCTGGTCATCAATTGCTGCGCCTCGGACCGGCTGTCGAACGGCTGCCCGTTCGACAGGATCCTGGTCAGGATCTGGCGCGCCTCCGCCGGCGTGTCCCGTCCTGGCCAGCGCGTAGGCAAGGTGATACTCGACGTTCGCATCGTTGGGATCGAGTTTCGCGGCGTGCCTGAGGTAATCGACCGCGTCCGCTGCCTGGCCGTTGCGCGTCAGGACCCACCCGAGCGTGTCTTCGACGTCCGGCGCATTCGGCGCCAATTGATAAGCGCGCTGCGCGATCGCGAGGGCCCCGGAGTCGCCGACTTGATTCAAAGCCCACGCCAGATTGTTCAATGCAACGACATCCTTGGGCTGTTGGGCGATGACTACTTCGAGCTCCTGCGCCGCCCGGCGTGGCGCTTTGCCCGCACCGAGGTAATACTCACCGAGCAGATCACGAATCGGCCAGCTCCGCGGCTCGCGCGCCAGCCACTCCTCGAGAGGCTCTTGCGGCTCGGGGGAGTGTGCCAGGACACGCATCTGGTACAGGTTGGCCGCCAAGCGAGCGCTCGGGCGCAACTGCTGCGCTTTAGCGTAAGCCGTTTCGGCCGCCGCGGGCCGCCGCAGATACGATTCCACGTCTCCTTCCAGCTCCAATGCTCCGGGATCGTCTGGCTGCTGGGCAAGCAGCGCCTGGGTCCGCGCGAGCGCCGCCTGTCCGTTGCCCTGGCGCATGTCGAGGTATGCAAGCGCGCCCACCACCGGCAGCCATTGGGGCTGCAGCTCTTGCGCATGGCTTAGCAATGAGCGTGCCGCCGCAGGCTGGTTACGCGCAAGTTGCGCGCGCGCCGTATTGAGCCAGTAGCCGGCGTCCTTCGGGGCAAGCTGGGTTGCCTGCGTGAACCGCGCGAGTGCCGCGTCGTATTGATTTGCGTTCATCAGCAGCAGCCCTGCGTCTTCGACCAGCGCGGCCTGCCCGGGCCGCGCGGCAAGCGCCTGATCGATTGCCGCATTCGCGCTCTTCAGATCTCCGCTGGCCAGCGCTACCTGCGCCAGCGCGAATTTCACCTGCGGCCCCGCGCCCGGCCCGGCCGCCTCGAGCAGACTGCGGGCGCTGTCGTATGCCTTCGTGCGCGTGAGCACGTCGGCCAACGCGAGGCGGATGGGCAGGGCTTCAGGGTGCGCCTTCAGTGCCTCTTGCAACCGACTCTGAGCCGCACTCACATCGCCTGCGGCCTCGTCGAGCCGCGCGAGATCGACCTGGGAGCCCACGTCCGCCGGATCGATCGCAAGTGATGTACGCAGCACCGCTCTGGCATCGTCGGTCCGACCCTGCGTCACGTAGTAGGAAGCAGCGAGATCGAGCACGGCTGGATCGTGCGGGTGCGCGGCGAGCAACTGCGTAACCTCGGTCCCCGCAGCGTCGGGCCCTCGAGCGCCCATCAAAGCGGCAATCAACAGCCGGTCGCGCTGCGGATCGCCGGCGTCCACGGTCTTTTGCAGCGCTCCGAGTGCTTGCTGCGCCTGGCCAGCGGCCAGATATGCGGCCCCCAGGTTCAACAGTACCGTCTGGTCGTTGGGGTGCTCTGCCTCGCTACGTTGCAGCGCCTCGATGAGCGCCTGCTTGTCGCCCATGCCGCTGCCGGCGGCGGCATAAAGCGATAGCAGCTGCGAGTCAAGGCTGGCTGTGGCGAGAGCCGGGCTGAGAGCGTTGATCGCCCCCTCGGGCTGCCCGAGTTTGAGCTGCACCTCGGCGAGAAGCTTGCGCGCCGCAAGATCGTCCGGCGCATTCTCTACCACCTGCTGCAGCTGCTGTTGCGCCTGTTGCAGATCGCCCCGCTGCAGCAGCGCCGCGCCAAGCAACAACCGCGCCTCGTCGTAACCAGGCGCGTCAGCCAGGACGCCCTCCAGCTCCGCGACGGCGCCCTGCAGATTTTTGCGAGCGATCTTCAGGCGAGCGTCCAACAGCGCCGTGGCAGGCGATTGCGGCGCGAGTTTCGCGACTACTGCCTCGCTCTCGGCGGCGGCTTTGAGATCACCGAGCGCCAGGCGCACCTGAGTGAGCGCAATCAGCGCCTTGAGCCGATGAGTCATCGGCTCCGCCGGCGGCATACGCTTCAGCGCAAGCTTGAGAGCGTCCTCCGCTGAGGCGTACTGTCCCTGCTGCTGCAGGATGAGGCCCTCGAGCACCGCCGACTCGGTAGATTCCGGGTCGTGCCGCATTGCCGCGTCGAGCTGCTGCAATGCCGCCGCGAAATTGCCCTGAGCCGCCAGCGCTTCGGCGACCAGGTCCTGCGCCGCGGTCAAATTCGGCTGCGCCGCGAGGAGCGGCTGCAGCCTCGCGAGTGCGGCACCGGGCTGGCGCAACGCGAGCAGCGCGCGAGCGGTCGCGAGCGTTCCATCGGGCTCCGGCAGCTCGATGCTGTGCTGCGCTACCGCATCGAGCAGCCGCTGTGGCTGGCCGCCCTCGACCCAAACGCGCGCGCGCAGCTCATCGACGCCCCGACCCTTCGCGCCCGCCGCCATGGCATGCGTCACCCCGGAAGCCGCACCGGTGAGATCACCGGCGTCGAGCGATATCCGTGCCAGGAGGAGCCATGCTTGCGCGTTGTTAGGCTGCTTCTCTACGACGATCTTGAGATCGACCGCAGCCTCCTGCCACTCGCCAGCCTGGATCTCACGCTGGGCGCGCTCGAGCCTGTAGTGGGGCGTGAGCAGGACGCCGCAGCCCGCGATGAGCAGCGCTACGGATGCCGTACAAATCGACCCCGCTCGCGACAACGACATACGTACCATTCAGCGCGGCTCTCGAGTTCAGCTTGAGTTCAGCTTTGGGGAGATCGCAGATTTCCCTGGGAATCGGCAACTGGATTCTTGTCGGTAATCTTACCAGTCTGCGGCGCAGAGCGCGCCGGCTGGATGGGGATTAGGGCGCGAAAGCTTCGGTTGCAGCCGGAACTGTGTCGCAGTTCAAAGTCGCCTTCCCGGACACGAAAACGACAATACCGGAGCCGCTCTGCGCGCCTCCGGTACCGGATCATCAGGGTTCAGACTGACTGTGATTGCCGACGGCGCCGCGCTGTCCAGGCGAGCCCGGCAAGACCCATTGCCATGAGCGCCAAGGTACCCGGCTCCGGCACATTGACGCTGAAGTATTCCTGGCTGCTGGCGGACCCCGGCGTTGCATCGAGCGGCGTGTAGATGTTCACGTTCGAGAACTCACCCGGCGTGTCACCGCTCACTGCCGCGACAGCATCGTCATAGTCCGTCACTGCAGCGTTGTAATCCGTCGACGACAGGCCCGTCAGCGCCGACGAATCGAACACGTACCAGAGCGCATAGCTGTCTTGCCCCGCCGTCAACTGTCCCGCGGGGAGGTTCTGGTTCTGGGCCGCGATCTGCTCCACGAGCCACGCCGCCGCCATGTAGTCCGCCGCCTGCGCCGCGGGAGTCATACCCTGGAACATCACGGTGGTGTTCAGCGAGCTCGCCGATAGCGCGCTCATGTTCGTGACCGTCGCCTGCCAGACCTGTCCCTGCGAGACGTCATCGTAGAAGTCGTCGCAATAGATCGCGGCGGGCTCGGAGTTCGTGGAGTTGAACTGAGAGGCGTTGGTCAGGCCGGCCGGCCCGATCTGCGCGTTATAAGGCTCCGTGTAAACCCCGTTCAGCGACGCGGTGTTCAACGCCGTGAGCTCCATGGAGACGATAGGGTTCGCCTGCGCGGCCAGCGGCGCGAGGCAGGCGCCACTCAAGAGCACTCCCAGAAGCATCGGATTTCGGTTCTTGTGCATCTCTCCACTCTGCGACCCACCGTCGCGTTTTGATCCAGGTCACCCAGGTACTGCAAGCGCCGTGCACACGCGGCGATATCGACCCAGAATCAACGAGTTGGCGGAATGCAGCGGCTGGATTAGGTCAAATGCCCGGCGGCAGCCGGCGGCGCTTGTAAGGGTTCTCGACGAGAAGTGCGTCACAACTCCACCACCCGGCTGTCTTATGTTGTATGTGTTATGTCAGTATTACGTCGGCGCCGTCCGCGGCGGCCGCGAAACTGACCTTCCTGCGCACATTTTGACGCCGAATGACAACACACCGGCGCTTCGCGCAAATCACCGTAAATAACAGCGATTCGAGAGCATCCGCCGCGCGCGTCGCAAACTCGACGTCTCTACGCGCAGACAGCCGCAGTTCCCCCAGCGGGGCAATATGTCGCCAGCTTTCAGCTAAGTGGCTGAAGAAAAAAGAAAATTGGATTTGGCACAGTCGTTGCTCTGACTCCGCACGCGCCGCCTGATGGGTTTCATCGCTTGCCCGCTGCGGCGCCAGGGTAACGGAGGGTCGTGGTGGGAAACTTACGGGCTCAGCTCGGCCATAAGACTGGCGCGAGAGGATCGTGGATTGTTTGCTCCTTGCTGCTCGCTTCGAGTCTGCTTGGCGGATGCAATGACACGAGCGGCACGAGTGCTTCGAGCGCCGCAGCGAGCGCGACCAGCGCGCCCGGCATTGTGGCGCCGCATTCGATATCTCGCGGCACTACGTCGGGCACTACTTCGACAGCCACCTCGTCGGGCTCTACGTCAACTTCATCGACCCCTGTGACGACCGACAAAAGTGTAGATGTGACCTGGTCGGCACCTACCGCGAATACCAATGGATCGGCGCTGACCGATTTGGCGGGCTACACCATCTACTACGGAACGAGCGCCAGTGCGCTCACCCGGTCGGTCCAAGTCACGAATGCCGGCGCGACCGATTATGTCGTGCAGGACCTGACCGGCGGGACGTGGTACTTCGCCGTAACGGCCTATACCACCGCGGGACTGCAGAGCAGCTACTCTACCGTCGTCAGCAAGACGATTAGCTGATCGCGGCGGACCTGAGCGCGCGGTAGATTCTTCCCCCAGAAACGAAGGTGCCGGAGCCGCTCGCGCGGCCCCGGCACCATTACTTACGTCATCCGCGAGAAGGAGCCTCGCGGTCGGTAGGCTTCAGACCGATGACTTCGCCTGGCGGCGGCGAACCATGAAGCCCAGCCCGGCGAGGCCCAGCGCCATCAGGGCCAGTGAGCCCGGCTCCGGCACCGACGACATCTGTCCGATGTCGAATTCGAAGGCCGGGGCGTCCGTGTCGCTGAACGTCAGCGAAGTGAAGGGGTTGAGGCCCGTAATGTCCACGGCAAAATTGGTCTTGCCGGTGTCGGCGCTCGGCAATCCTGCGGCGGCCAGGATCATCGCCCCATCGATCGTGTTCCCACCACCGGTGACGACGTTGTACCCGCTCGCGACATCGGCCGTGCCCCACTCGATCGCCAGTGAGGTCTGGGGAGCAGAGAAGGTGATGGTGACCGAACCGCCACCGCCCTCGGCGACCAGGTAGTTCGCCATCGAGTTGCCAGGGGCTCCGGCCGGGAACGGAGTCGTCGCCATGTTCGCGACACTGCCGCCGTAGACGCCGGATGCGTTCGGGGAACCGCCGGCGAAGGTAATCGATGAGATGTCGGCGAACCCAGGATTCGTAATCGTGTTGCTGTTCTGGAAGCCGGACGGTGGTCGCCGTGCCGAGATTCAGAACCGCAAAGCTGGGTCCGGTGGTGGACGCCATGATCATCGGGCTTGCGAGCGCGGTGCCTGCCAGCACCGACCCTGCAGCAAGCGCGACTGCCAGCGTTCCTGTCTTGAGTACGTTCATTTTGGTTTGGCTCCAGTGTTGTCCGGCCCAATCTTTGGCCGCGCTGGGGATAAAGCAAAAAGCAGGCCATTCTCATTTTAATTTTATTAATCAATGACCTGTGAGCTTTCTCCAAAGGGCGACAGGGGCGTTTGTAAAGCCCTTCGACACCTCATCTCGCGCCCGGAATGGAGGTCCGCTCCATCAGGTCGTAGAGGGTCGGTCGGGTCACGCCGAGCAGCTCCGCGGCCTTCGAGATATTCCCGCCGGTAATGGCGAGGGCGCGCTGCACCGCGGCGACCTCGGCTCGCTGGCGGACCTCGCGCAGCGGCAGGATGTCCGCCTCACTCGCGGCCGGCCCTGGCTGCAGGCTGAGATCAATCGCGGTGACCATCTTTCCCTCGGCCATGATGGCCGCCGAATTCACCCGATTCTCCAGCTCACGCACGTTGCCGGGCCAGGAATACTGCTCGATGGCCCCGACCGCATCGGGTGCCAGCTTCAGCAGTGGCTTGCCGTTACGCCGGCAGGCCTGCTGCAGCAGGTAGTTCGCGATCAGCACCGAATCCGAGCCGCGCTCGCGCAGCGGCGGGATGGTCACCGACACTTCGCTGATGCGATAGAAGAGATCCTCGCGGAAGGCCTTGTCCGCGATCGCGACTTGGAGGTCGCGATGGGTGGCCGCGATGATGCGCACATCCACCTGGATCACCTCCCGTCCGCCGACGCGCTCGATCGCCCGCTCCTGCAGGAATCGCAGCAGCTTCGCTTGCAGCGCGAGCGGCATGTCGCCGATCTCGTCGAGGAAGAGCGTGCCGCCATCCGCGGTCTCGATCTTGCCGAGCGTGCGCTTCACCGCGCCCGTGAACGCACCACGCTCGTAGCCGAAGAGCTCGCTCTCCAGCAGGTTCTCCGGTATCGCCGCGCAGTTGATGGCCACCATGGGCTTCGACGCCCGGTCGCTCAGGCCATGAAGCGCCTGGGCGAGCCGCTCTTTGCCCGTGCCGCTCTCGCCGAGCAGCAGCACCGTCGCCTGCGTGGGTGCGAGTTTCTGGATCAGCCGCGATACCCGGCTCATCGGCTCGCTCGCGCCGATCACGCCTTGCAGCGCCTCGGAAGAGCGGGCCTCCGCCAGACGCGCGTTCTCGGCCTCGAGCTGATAGATCAGGTTCGCCCGGTCGACGATGAGCGACAGCACCTGGGTATCGACGGGCTTCTGGCAGAAGTCGTACGCGCCGAGCCGAATCGCGCGCAGCGCATGCTCGCGCCCCTCACGGCCCGTCACGACGATGATCTTGGTGCGCGGCGCCGCACTCAGGATCTCACTGATGGTGGCGAAACCCTCCTCGACGCCATCGGGATCCGGCGGCAAGCCGAGGTCCTGCAGCACGATCGCCGGCTCGAAGCGCCGCAGGGCATTCAGCGCCTCGGTGCGCGTCGAGGCGCAATCGACCTCGAACTGATCCAGGGCCCATTTGAGCTGGCGCTGCAGCCCGGGATCGTCTTCGACCACCAATAATCGGGTTCGCTTGGAGCTCATGACCTGCCGCCTGCCGCCGCGACCAGCGCCGGAGCGAGTGGCAGCCGGATGATGAATTTCGTGCCCTTGCCGGGTGCGCTCTCGACCTCGACGCCGCCGCCGCACTTGCGCGCGAACTCGCGCGCCTGGTAAGCGCCGATGCCGAAGCCCTCCTCCCCCTTGGTGCTGTCGAAGGGGCGGAAGAGCCGGTCGCGAACGAACTGCTGATCCATGCCGCAGCCGGTGTCTATCACCTCGAGGACCGCGTGCTGGCCGACCTGGCCCACCAATACCGTAACCGATCCGCCCTGTGGTGTCGCCTGCTGCGCGTTGCGGATCACGTGCTCCAGCACTTGCAGCAGCCGCTCACGGTTGACGATGACCTCGATGCTGCGATCGCGGACCTCGAGCGATGGCCTGGGCGCGGCCTCCGCGCACCGCCGCACGGCTTCTGCGCAAACCTCGTTGAGATCTGCGCGGTGCGCCTTCTCTTCCGCGACCACACCGCTGCGCAGCTCGTCCATCAGTCGGGTCATGCGCTTGACCGAGTTGTCGATCGTCAGGATCGCATCGTCGAAGAACTCCGGATTGCCACGATGACGGGCGGCGTTCTGCACCACGAGCGCCTGTTGCGCGATGAGATGTCGAAGGTCGTGCATGATGATCGCGGACATCCGGTTCATGGCCTCGAACTGATGCGCCTCGGCGAGCCGCTTGGCTGCCTGCTCCAGGGCGAGGAAGCTCGCCACCTGGCGGCCGGCGGCCCGCAGCAGATCGATTTCCTCCCAGGTCAGCGGCGTCTCCGCGAGCGGATGGGTGATCACCACGAAGCCAGTGAGCGAGCTCTCGCAAATGAGGGGGGCGACCAGCCACATCCGCTCATTCGCCAGCATCCAGGACGGGGGCACCACCGGGAGCCTGCGGCCTCGCAAGTCGCGCGCCTGATCCAGGTCGTAGATCCAGTCGTTCTGCAGCAGGTAGTCGAAGAACTCCCCCTCTCCTGCCTCGCGCGGCGCATCGGGGGGTGCCAGCTCGCCCCCTGCCGGGACATAGGCACCGGCCGTATCCCGCAGCCAGAATCCGCCACTCGGCGCATTCATGAAGCCGGCCATCACCGTCACGATCCGCTCGTAGACCGGCGTCTCGTCGACCTCGGAGAGCACGCGGGTGAGCTTGCGCCACTCGGCGCGGTAATCGTAGCGGTACGGAAAGAAGTGCTTGGCGATGGTCACCCGCGACCAGGCGCGGAACTGGTCCGATAGCACCGCCACCGCCAGCACCAGGATGCCGGCCGTGAGGAAGAGGAGCTGACCCGCGGCACCCCACGTGCCACCGAGCTGGCGCACGTAGTAGCTGCCGAGTGCCATGACGAGCACGTAAATCGACGTCCCGAGCAACGTCGCATTGAAGAAGACGATCCGCGGCGACAGAAAAGCGGCCGACTCCCACTGTGGGATCCGGCGCAGCGCCACCACCAGGAGACCCGCCGAGAGGACATTGACGAACCCTCGGGCCAGCCAGAAGTCTTTCGCCGCGCTGCCGTGCAGCATCGCCACGGAAAAGAGAGCCAGATCCCAGGCGTAGTTGAGGCCGATCCCGAGCCAGAGGTACTTCAGTTGCCAGCGCTGCGCCGCGCGCGTGTTGCGCGCGACCTGCTCCACCAGCACCAGGCCGGCAATGGCCAGGAAGAGGCCTCCCCACAGCCAATCGCGCTGCAGATAGACCGAGACCGTCGCGCCCGACCGCGGGAAGAGCGAGGCGGCGGCCGCCGCGGCGACCAGCAGCACCAGGGCGCCGGTGAGGCGTTGCGCCGCCTGTGCCGAGCGTGATTCGGCCGGGCGGCTGAGGCATCGGAGAAGCACCAGCGCCCAGGCGAGGTCGCGCAGGTACTCGATGGGGACGAAGAGCCCGATGGCGATCGGGACGCCGGCCTCCTGCGCGACGCTCACCAGCGCCCAGGCGACTTGGGCGCTCAAGGCGGTCGCGAGGCCAGCGCCACTCAGCCGCTGCCGCCACAGGGTCAGACAAGCGGCCAGCAGGAGGGCGGAGGCTCCCGCGGATAAGAGGTACCCGAACACGGGCGCGATCGTAGATCAACCGCGCCCGGATTGCTCCTTAGGGGACGATCTCTCGGATCTCGTCGTTGACGTTGTCTCCGATGTACAGGTTGTCGGAAGCGTCGATCACGATACCGACGGGGTAATTGAACTGGGCGGTGCTTGCCGGCCCGTTCATATTGCCCGCCTGCGTCGAGCCTGCATAGGTCGTGACCACCGCGCTCGGCGTCACCAGCCGTATCTCGGAACTGGCGGCATCCGCCACGTAGAGATTACCCAGGGAGTCGACTGCTATTCCGTAGGGGGCAGAGAAGGTCGCCGCAGTGCCGGTGCCATTCGCGCTGCCCGCGGTCCCGCTGGCCGAGCCCGCGAGCAGACTCACCACGTCCGACGAGCTGATCTTGCGGATCTCGTTGTTGCCGCGATCGGCCACGTATAGATTGTCCGAGGAGTCCACGGCAATACCGGTTGGCCCGTTGAACTCCGCCGAGGTGCCGTTGCCATTCGCGGTCCCCGCGGCGCCGCTCCCTGCCCAGGTCGTCACCACGGCCCCCGGGGTGGTGATCTTGCGGATCTCGTTGTTGCCGGAGTCGGCCACCCATAGGTTGCCCGAGGAGTCTATGGCGATGCCGGCGGGAGCACTGAAAGTGGCTGCCGACCCCGTCCCGTCCGCGTGGCCTATGGTCGTCGAGCCGGCGAAGGTCGTCACGACACCGGCAGGGGTGATCATGCGGATCTCGTTGTTACTCTCGTCCGCGACGTAGAGATTGCCCGAGGAGTCCACCGCCACACCGGTCGGGCTCCAGAATAAGGCCGCGGATCCCGTCCCATCGGTACTACCGTGAGTCCCGGTAGTCGAGCCTGCGAAGAGGGTAACTACCCCGGCAGGCGTCACCTTACGGATGTCGTTGTTGCCGTATTCGGCCACATATACGTTACCCGATGAATCCAATGCGACGCCGGCCGGTGCGTAGAACTCCGCAGCGGTGCCCGTACCATTGACGTCGCCCTGGGTGCCAGATCCGGCGAGAGTGCTCACCGCGACACCCGACTCGACGCAGGCGATCGCCACCGAAGTTACATTGGCCGACGCGGTGCCCGTGTTGGAAGCCGGCGTGCAGCTCTCACCCGTGGGCTGCGTGGCGACCGTCACATCGTAGGTGGCCCCGCTGGCGAGTGCCGTAGCGAAGGTGAATGTCGTCGCGCCCGCGGCAACCGTCAGGGTATCGCCGCTGTTGTCGTCCAGCGTCAGCCCCGATTCTGACAGGCCGCTGACCGTGCCGCCGATGGTGTAGGTCGTGGCAGGAGGAGATGTTCCCCCGCCCCCGCCCCGCCGCCTCCTCCCCCGCCTCCTCCACCGCACGCAGCCAGCATCACAGCGGCAAGCGCGCAGGTAGTCGCACGGCCGGTTATTACGAGAAGAGAGCGAGGATCGCGCACATCAGACTCCGACGTCACATAAAGGTCACGCGAGGGTACCCCGGTGGCGGAGACTCCGCCACCCTTAAGCTCGCGACTGTCGGGGGGCTTTACAGTTTGGTGACGGCGGATTTCACAACTGGTTGATCCTCCTAACACTATTGCCATGGCACGGAGCTTGCTGATCGCATTGACATAAGTCGATTTTCAAACCCGGGACGGGTTTCCTGCAACGGCCCCTCACGGGGCCGTTTTCTTTTGTGCCTACAATGCCGCGCATGGATCACCCCGTAAGCCGCGCGCCCACCGCCGTGCGATTGAATGCATTCACCGTCGACGTGGAAGACTACTTTCATGTCGCCGCCCTCGCCTCCGCGATCTCGCGTGACAGCTGGCCGCAGCAGGAATACCGCGTCGAGGGCAATACCGAACGGCTGCTGGAGCTGCTGGCGGAGCGGGATGTCCACGGGACTTTCTTCGTGCTCGGCTGGGTGGCGGAGCGCTCCCCGGGGCTGGTGCGGCGGATCGCGGCGGCGGGCCACGAGATCGCCTGCCACGGCTACTCGCACCAGCTCATCTACCGCCAGTCGCGGCAGGAGTTCCGCGAGGAGACTGCGCGTGCCAAGGGCCTGCTGGAGGATTCCATCGGCCAGCCGGTGCTCGGCTATCGCGCCGCGAGCTTCTCCATCATCCGCGATACGCTGTGGGCGCTCGATGATCTGATCGACCTCGGCTTTCACTACGACTCCTCCATCTTCGCCATCCGGCACGATCGCTACGGCATTCCGGATGCATCGCCGCTACCCGGCCGGGTCACGGCCCCTTCCGGCCGCTCGATCCTGGAATTCCCGATGGCGCCGGCCAATTTCTTCGGCCTCAAGGTCCCGGTGACCGGCGGCGGCTACTTCCGCATCTTCCCTTATCGCCTGACGCTGGCGGGCCTGAGGCAGATCAATGCCGCCGGCAGGCCATTCGCCTTCTATCTCCACCCGTGGGAGATCGACCCAGGGCAGCCCCGGATCTCCGTGGGAGCGGTGTCGCGTTTCCGCCACTACAGCAATCTCAGCCGCTGCCAGGACCGGCTGCGGCGCCTGCTCCAGGAGTTCGCCTTCGCTCCCATGGCCAAAATATTCGCTGCGATTTGACTTAATTTTGGAACAACTCGGGGGGTGGCCCAAGCGTCGCAAAGTGCCGACAAACAAGCAGTTACACGCGATTCATGACTCGCTTTTCACCTTAATCCGACTATAATGTGACCTGCTTCCCGGAGTCGTGGCCTCCCCGGGGACAAGAAGCACAAGCAAGTCGGGACGAAAAGAACACTTTTGGTCTCGGGATAGGTGAAGGAAGCGATGAGTACACGATTAGATTCCGTTCTACCGCCTCTCATCCTCGATCGGCGCGCACCACGCACGCAGACCCGGGAGACACCTGTTGCAGTTCCGGCACGGGAGCGGATGACGCGCATCCGTACTTCATCATGGGACCCCTACGAGGTCTGGCGGACGCGGGTCAAGAGCCCGACGACCCCTGACGAGACCCCGGAGTAATCCGAGCCTCGCCTACCCAAGCGTGCGCTGAGTCACACCAGCCGTCGCCGTAGTCAGCTCCAGAGGGCGCGCAGTCTAGACTGCCCGCCGTGAGCGCACTCCAACCGCCTCTGACCGCCGCCGTGGAAAAGCCCGCGCGGATGAGCCTTGCCGTCCGCAGCGGCATGCTCGCGCTCTGCCTTTTCCTCGAGAAATCTCTCCTCGATGGCTTTGTCAGCTTCAGTGCGGCGCAGGCGGCGACCGGGCTCGGCGCTGCGCTGCGGGTCCTCCAACATTTCGGATTCCGCTTCGCCGTCTCCTTCGCGCTCGCGCTCGCGCTCTTCATCTGCGTGCGCGGCGACAGCGCGCTGGGCGCAATCAACGAGGAGGCGCGTGGCGCGCCGATGCGGCTCCCGTGGCTGGCGTTGCACGCCGGCCTCCTCGTTCCGATCGCCGCCGCGCTATACAACCTCTACGGTACACACGGCCTGCACCTTCCCTTCGCTCTGCTCGCCGCCGCGGCGCTGCTGCTGGCGATACTGGCCGTCGCGGCGCTTTTTTCCGGGCTGGCGCCCTGGAACCTCTGGCGGCGCAGCGCGGCCGCGATCGGCCATCGCTGGCTGTACGCCCTGGGGGCGGCTCTGGCGGCGACGCTGGCGATCGTCCTCAGTCAGGATCTGTGGGCACCGACCGCCCAGGTCACATTCGATCTCGTACGGCTCGTGCTCGCACCGTGGGTGCCGGCGCTGCAAGCCGATCCGGCCACGCGGGTCCTCGAGGCGCCGAACTTCACCGTGCAGGTCGCGCAGATCTGCTCCGGTCTCGAGGGGGTGGGCCTGATACTCGCGTTCTGCGCCGCGTGGCTGCTCTTCTTTCGGGATGAGTATCGCTTTCCGCGCGCGCTCATCCTCATCCCGGCGGGCGTTCTCCTCGTCTTCGTCCTCAACGTCATTCGCATCGCCGTACTGGTCCTGATCGGCAACGCCGGACATCCCGCCATCGCCGTTTTCGGTTTTCACTCGCAGGCGGGATGGATCAGCTTCAACGTCGTCGCCTGCGGGCTCGTCTTTGTCAGCCGCCGCAGCCGCTGGCTCAACGTGGCAGCGGTCGAACCGACGGCCGCGCCGACGGCCATTTCCGCCGTGAATCCGACTGCAGCCTATCTCGTGCCCTTTCTGGCGGTGCTCGCGGCTGGAATGATCTCTCGCGCCAGCTCGGGACATTTCGAAACCTGGTACGCGCTCCGGCTGCTCGCAGGCGGTGCGGCGCTCGTCCTGTACTGGCCACGGCTGCGCGGTATCGACTGGCACTTCTCCTGGTGGGCCGTCGCGGCGGGCGTCGCGGTCTTTGGGCTGTGGCTCGCCGCCAGTCATTTCCTGCTACCCGCGCAACGGATGCCGGCCGCCCTGGCCGCGATGTCCGCTTCCAGCCGCGTGCTGTGGATCACCGGCCGCGTCGCGACCGCTGTTGTCGTGCTGCCGCTCGCCGAGGAGTTGGCGTATCGCGGCTACCTGCTGCGGCGCCTCGTGGCGGCGGATTTCGAGTCGGTCTCCTTGGCGGCCGTGGGATGGATCCCGCTGCTCGTGAGCGCCCTCGCCTACGGCGTCCTCGACGGGGCCCTCTGGCCCGCCGGCATCGCAGCCGGGATCGTGTTCGCGCTGCTGCTGGTCCGCACGCGGCGCATGGGTGAGCCGGTCGCGGCGCACATCGTCTGCAACGCGCTGCTCAGCGCCTCGGCGCTCCTCTGGCACCCATGGGCTCTGGTAAGCCTGTAGAAAACTCAAGAAGTGACAGGACCCGCCGCATGAAATGTGAGGTACGTCGAGCCGGCGGCTACCATGGCTTGCTCTGCGGCTCGGCGAGCCACTATAGTAGCCCGGTGGCCCAACTCTCCCGCAGACGGCCTGAACGCGGAGTCTGCGCCGTCAAGTTGGGTCGTTCGGGCGCAGTTGACTAAAAAAACCGCAACGCTCATAGCGGCGCTCTGCGTGTAGGAAGTTGGCGTGCTGACCCGCGTTATCCAGGTGGGCGCCAGAATACAAACATGAATTTGATCGATGTCTCGGTCATTATTCCAACGTGCCGCCGCGAGCGGGAAGTTCTCCAAGCCATCGACAGCGCACTGTCTCAGCGCGACATAGCGCTCGAAGTCATCGTCATCGACGACAGCGCCGAGGGCTCCGCCAGAGGCGCAGTATCAGCCATCGACGACCGCCGCGTTCGCTACATCTGCCGCTCCGAGCCGTCTCGCGGACGACCGGCCCTCGCGCGCAATGATGGCGCGGCGCTGGCGCAGGGGCGATACCTCTACTTCCTCGATGACGACGACATGCTCGAGCCGGACGTGCTGGCATGCCTCGCGCAAGCACTCGACGCCGCGCCCGGGGCGGGGATGGCCTTCGGCGCGGTGATGCCGTTCGGCTCCGATGAAGCGGTGCTGAGCCAGCAACTGGCCTATTTCACGCAAGCGCGCCGCATCGCAGGCAAGCTGAAGGGCCGCCATCAACTCAGCGCCTACCTGACGTTTCGGAACGCGGTGCTGGTCTGTTCCGCATGCATGGCGCGGCGCACCGCCTTCATCGAAGTGGGTGGCTTTGACGCTGAAATTCCGGTTTGCGAGGATGCGGACCTCTGGGCCCGCATTGCGAACACACGCGGGCACGTGTTCATCGACCGACCGGTGGTTCGCTACCGTACAGGCGCCTCATCCTTGATGCACAACCTGGCGGCAAACGATGAGAAGCTGCATCTGTCCTACCGCCGCATCCAGCAGAAGTATCGGCAGGCCAATGGCCTGCCACGCTTCCTGGCATCGAAGCTTTGGGCTAGGTTTGCCCTGCGATGACAGACTCCCCGGCGACAGTACAGTTCCAGCCGTACAAGGGATTGAGCGGCCTCGAGCAACTCCTGCCCGAGTGGCTGGAGCTGCTGCAGAGCATGCCGGATGCGAGGTTCATTCACTATCCCGAATGGTATCGAGCGTACTTGAAGTCGCTCGCGCCTGACCGCAGTCGGGTCTGGTTCGTTGCCGCGCGCAGAGACGGCAGGCTCGTGGGCATTCTGCCGTTGGAGTTCCGGGTTTTCACCCTGGGCGCCTTTCGCGCTCCCGTCGTCGGTACGATCGACGACGACCAGATGCAACTGTCCGACTTCATTTTCACTCGCTGTGAGGAAAACGCGGATCTGCTCTACCGGCTGACACAATGGCTACGGCAGCAGCCCGGTCCTCGCTGGAGTGAGCTGCGGCTGCGCAAGGTGGCGGCCGACTCCTGCCTCGCCTACTCCGCCGGGCACAAGCTGCCCTCGTGGACGCTGACGGTGCAACACGCCCGCAGCAACTATTTTCTCACCGATAAGCCTTATGACGAGGCGATGGCGGCACTGTCGGCAAAGTTCAGAAGCAACTTGCGGCGGCGTAATCGAATCGCAGAGGAATCCGCGCCGTTGCGTCTTGCAATCTACAGCGAGCCCAATGACCTTGCCGAGGGCTTTCGGCACTTTCTGGATCTCGAGGCGTCGGGTTGGAAGGGAGTGGGCGGCACGTCCTCCGCGATCAACTGCCAGCCCCGGTTGCTGGAATTTTATGAGACCTTGGTGCAGCAGTTCGGCCGCGGCGGACATTGCGCGATCAATGTGCTGTGGCATGGCGATCAGCCGGTCGCCGGCCAGTTGTGCGTGAGGATCGGCCGCACGCTCAATATTCTCAAGGTCGGGTTCAGCGAGGCCCACGCGAAATTCGCGCCCGGCCTGTTACTGCTCGAAAGGGTCACCCGCAACGCCTGCGAGGACCCCGATACGGATGTCGTTCACCTGGTGAACGACCCCTCGTGGGCCACGTTCTTCCGGCCCTTGGGCCATGGGGTCCGGTCCTATTGCGCACCGGCCTGGAGCCTGGGCGGCCTCTGCGTGCATCTTGGACTGCTGGCGAAGCGCAAATGGGGCCATGTACAGAGCGATGGGAGCGACGCGGATTTCACCGCGAGCAAGCCAGGCCGGGAGCCGCACCAGGGCCCCTCCTTGGAAGCCTGAGAGCAGGCCCTACTCTTCCAGCGGCGCCCTGGCGCGCAGAGCCCCCGCAGCGGCAGGCGACTCCTGCCTGGCGTACAGCTCGTCACTGAGCACATTCTCGAGAACTTTGCGCGGACCACTGCGGCTGAACGTGTGATCGGCGCTATCGATGATGCGGACGCGGCAGCGCTCGCCCAGGCGGTTGATCATGGACCCGGCCTCGATTTTCAACAGATCGAGCCCGGCCTCGCCGCGCGCGAACACGAACACGACCTGCACGCCGCGCCCAACCACCGCTTCGAGCTCGCGGCCAAGATCGTGACGCAACCGGACGCCGACCGCCCGCGCCGCTTCGCGCAGCTTCGACTTCAAGCCCAGCATGATCCGGGTCGGGTAGATCTTCGCTATGCGCCAGACGTTGACCTGCCCGGTCAGGAAGCGTCGCCATGCCGACGCGGACAGGATCCGCTCGCGGTAGATGCCCGGATTGCGCACCACCTCCACGAGCTGCAGGTCCTCGAGCGACATGCTCGGATCCCAGAAGTAATTCTGCGGGTTGACCATCAGCACGCGATGCAACGGCATTCCGGCGACTGCCGCCCGCAACGCGTGATATGCGCCGGCGCACAGTCCCGCGAGACTGACCTCGCGAATCTCGTACTGACCGATCATGAAGTCGATCGCGGCACGTACATCCTCGAGCGCATCGGGCGGGAACACGTCGTTGTCGCGCCGCTCGGGTCGAGTCTGGCTGTCACCGAGCCCCGCCAGATCCAGCCGCAGCACATAGTAGCCACGCCGTGCCCAGCGGCGGGCAAGGGACACGTAGGCGCGGCTCGCACCGACGTGATGATCGGCCCCCATGTTGAGCAGTATGACCGCGCGGCGGCGGTTCTCATCGCCATGCGGAGTGGTGAGGACACCGAATACGGCCTGATCCTGCCCGAGAAACACACTGCGCTCGGTAATGACAGCGTCGGAGCCGGAGCTCTCACCCGGGAGGATCAGCTCCGCCGCGGGTACGTGCGCGCGCTCATCGCCCGGCGCCGCAGGCGCTGCCGGCGCCGGCGCCTGATCGCGCAGCCGCAACAGCCAGTCGCGTGTGGCCTGCAGCATCTCCTGCGGCAGCTTCGCCAACTCAGGCGTGGTCCACATCATCTCGACGTACCCGCGCAGAGCATGATATTCGGCCATGCCGCCCGCGGCGCCGAGCGCCGGCGCCCAGCCGCGCGCCGCGGGCAGATCACTGCGATCGACGACCAACACAGGCGGGCCGCCCGTTGGCGGAGTACTGCTCACATCGATGCGCGACAGGCTCGCGAGACTTGCCTCTGACAGCGTGTAACCGCTGATCTCCATGCCGTTCACAGCCGGATCGGCCACTGCGGACGCCCCTTCACCGCCATCACCCGCCAACCGCAACGTGCGCGCCTCGCGCAAATAGCGCTTGCCGCTCAACACCGGCGCCACGAGCGCGAGCGCATCCACCGGCTGCTCGCGGCTCGCGAGCAAGGCCAGTAGAGCCCCGAGGCGAAACCCGAGCAGACAGACGCGTGCGACACCGGTCAGGCGCCGCAGCTCGGCGATGGCGTGGATGATATCTCGGGTCCAAGCCTCCATCTGGTCCGCGGCCGGGTCGATGTCGGCAGAATCGCCGGTGCCCAGATAATCGAACCGCAGCACGGGCATGCCGAGCTCCGCGGCCGCGGCGGCGAAGGCACGCATGCTGCGGTGAGCGCATTGCGTCTCGTAGCCGAACGGTTTGCAGATCACGACTCCCCAGCCGGACGCCACTGCGCCCGTCGGTCGGTGCAGCAAACCGAACAATCGCTGCTCGCCCGAGGGAAAGTAGAGGGGTTGGTACGATTCCGAGCTCATGACTGTGTTGTGCCCGGCCGTCAGGCCGGGGCGAAGAGCTCCAGGTAGGAGGCGATTCGGCCCTCCCTGACTTCGAAAATATCCACCAGTTCCGTGGGTAGGCTCACGCCGGTGATCCGGGAGTGAATGTTCGCCCGCCAGTGGACCGCCGCCCGCGGTCCGTCGATCGCCATCGACAGAATCTCATGTTGCGACAGCCTGAACGTCTTGACCAGCACCCCGAGCCAGGAGCGAACCTCTTTGGCGCCGCGGCCGGCGATCGCGATCGCATTACCGTCGCTCGAGCCCGAGATCCGCAGCGACGCATCGGGCGCAAACAGGCCACAGAGCCGGTCGAGCTCGCCGCGCACTCGGGCGTCATAGAGCTCCCGCAGCAGCGCCTCCACCGCGGAGCGGTTGCTGACAGTACCGGAGACGTTCGCACTCATGGGCGTTCTCTCGATTGAAACAGGGCGCGAATATCCGCGCCTATCAGGCGGTACGCCGTGGCAGCGTAAGGAATCACCGCCTGCAGGCCATAGAAGAGATGGATCATGCCGGAGTGACAGCGGTAGTTTACACGGACTCCGGCCTGCTCGAGCCGCTGCGCATAAGCCGCGCCCTCATCGCGCAACGGGTCGCATTCGGCAGTATGGATGCAGGTCGTGGGCAACCCGTTGAGATTCTCCGTCCTGAGCGGCGAGATGCGCGTATCGCCCACATCCGCTCGCTCGCCCATGTAGTGCCGCAGATCGTGCTGCAGCGTCTCCCGGTCGAGCAGGTACCCGGACCCGAAGGCACCGCGCGAGGGCGTGTCAGCGCCGTAATCGAGGATGGGGCAGAGGAGGAATTGCAGCGCCAACGGGGGCCCGTGCTCCGCCGCCAACCTCTGGGCGACCACCGCGGCAAGAGTCGCCCCGGCCGAGTCGCCACATACGCCGAGGAGTCGGGGGTCGATACCGAGCCGCGCCGCGTGCTCGGCCGTCCAGCGAGTCGCCGCGCAAGCATCGAGCACGGCCGCAGGGAAAGGCGCCTCGGGCCCCAGACGGTAGTCGACCGCGACGACCCGACAGCCGCTCGCGTTGGTGAGGGAGCGGCAGATGCCATCGTGCGTCTCGAGACTGCCGGCGACGAATCCGCCGCCATGCAGGTAGACGAGTCCGGGCAGAGCCCCGGCAGGCGCATCCGCCGGCGTATAGATCCAGACACGCAGCGGGCCGTCAGGCCCGGGAAATGACTGTTTGTCGATCCGGGCGACCGTCTCCGGCTCGCCCCCGAGAGCCAACAGCCGCTCGATGGAGGCGCGGCGCTCGGCCACGGACAGGCCGCCGGAGCCGCGTGGCGCGGCCACGGCCAACCGGTCCAGGAATCGACTGACTTGCGGATCGAGAGGCACGGGGAGCGCTCCCGGCCGAACTACCGGCTGCTACGGGAGGCCAAGGGCGCGCCTCGCGGAGGCCGGCCAGCGCGCGAGCTCCAGGCCGTGGCAGCAGAAAAGCGCCACGGTCAGGCGATCCATTCCGAAGGCAACGCAACTGGTGTGCGCGACCTCGCCATCGCCACTGCGGATGCCCCAGGTGAGCCCGAAGTGATCGCGATGGTAGTTGAAGCTCATGCAGGCGGTTGGCTTCGCGCCTTCATAGTAGGGAATCAGCAGCTCGAACTTCAGCGACTGTTGTTTCTGGCTCACGGCCTTGATCTGCCCGACGCGGCCGAAGAAGGGATCACTCGCCACATCGAGCGTAGTGGGCAGCGCGAGCTCGCCGGCAAGTTGCTGCGCCCGGCTCATCCACTCCTCCCGAAAGGCGAGAATCGCTTCCGGCGAGCCGATGCGCACGAACTCACGCATCCTGAAGGACTGCAGGCGATCGAGGTCGCGCGAGGGCTCGCGGCGGAAGCAGTCCGCGGCCACATCGAAAATCCAGCCCTCCTGGGGCAGCCGGCCGCGCTCGGCGGCAAGCGGGTACACCGGATAGCAGGCCGCCGGCGACAGCACCAGATCCGACGGTGCCAGCGCGGCCGTCCAGTCGCCGCCCTGCCCGTGGCTGTCCGCCGCGGCGCGGATCTCCGCTTCGGTGCCGTGCAGGGCACACACACATCCGAGGAGGTTGGGAAAGCTGTCGAGGTAGCCGGATTTCTCGAGCTGCGCGCGGCTCATCACCGGCGGGAAGCGCAGCACCTCCGCACGCGGATCACGTTGCCGGGTGACGAACGCGGTCAGTCGCTGCAGCACGTCCTCGTAGAGACCGGTGCGCGCATAGACACCGTCAGCGCCGATCCGATGAAAGAGCGCTGCCTGGATGGCGCGCATCGAATCGCTGACGTTCGGTGAGGATGCCGATAGCGGAGAGCTCATGCGTCGCACTCGTCTCAGTCGTTCAGAGAGGTCGGGACCGGCGCCATCAGCGAGTTGCCGGCAAGGCTCGCGAGAATGCGGTCGTTGTTGATCATGAGAGGGGATGAAAGCACATCGCGCAGCTGCCGCTCGACGCTGAACTCGCTGTCGGTGCGGTAGCCGGAAAGGCCGCAGACGCGCATCGCGCTGAGCACGGTCGCCACCGCGAGCTCCGAGACCTCCACCTTGGTCAGCGTGATCTGCGCTTGGAAATCCAGCGCGCCGAGCGCCTTCGGATCGTCCATCCGGCTCTCGTATGTCCGCAGAGAGTTGGCGAGCACGCTGCGCAGCGTCCGCAGCTTGGAGAGGACATGGGTCAGCTGCGGCGCCCCGGGGGGTAGCTGACCGCCGGCGTTGCGCGCCGCGTTGCGTACGAAGGCCTGGGCGCGCCCAGCGGCCCCCGCCGCGATGCCGCCCCAGACCGAGCCCCAGAACAGGTGCGCGCACGGCACCATGGTCCGCGCGTGAATGGTCTCGTAAGGCTCCGGCAGGATCTGGCCGGGAGAGCCCGCGGCCTTCAGGGTGTAGCCCTCGCTGCAGGTGCCGCGCATGCCGAGCGTGTTCCAACCCTGCAGGCGCGTGAGCGTGTAATCCTCCTTGAGAAACGCAATCAATACCTGGTCCGAGGAATCGGCGTCGGCCGCCCTGCGGGCCGTCGTCACGACACCGTCCGCCTGCGCGCCGTAGGAGATGACACTGGCGCGCCGCTCGAGATGGATCCGGCCGTCGCGATGCTCGACCGCCGCCTCGCTGGAGCGCACGTTGCCCCCGCCCTGGCCCTCCGTGGTGGACGAAGCCAACAGCAACTGCTCGCTGCACAGCCGGCCGAGCAGGCGCTCGATCGCCTCACTGCCGCGGCCATGGCGCACGAGACAGGCGACTTTCACCTGGTGCATGGCGTAGATCATCGCAGTCGACGAGCACGCCTGCCCCAGCCTGTAGCAAACATCGGCAACTTCGCGCACGGTCGCGCCGTCACCACCCAGGTTGGAGGGGACCAGGATGCCGAGAAGCCGCTGTGCCTTCACGGCGGCGAACGCCTCCGCCGGAAATCGCGACGCCGAGTCGACCTCGGTCGCATGGCGGGCGGCAATGGCGGCAACGGCCGCGGAACGTTCTGGTAACCCCGCCCCGGTAGGAGCCGGAACAGCCGCGGTGCGGCGTGTGACTGAGGAATCGCTCACAAAGCCTTCCACGCTGGATTCTAATTCTTTCCTCACGCTAGTATAGATAAGCGCTCGGGCCTTGCAACCATTAACGCATAACAGCCCGGCTTACCACCGGTACCGGATCACATAACGCAAGCAGAGACAACCATGCCGCTCGAACTCGAGCACCGCGGCAGCTCCCGCTCCCTCCCCCCGGAAGGCGTCGTCATCGGGCTGCTGAATAATATGCCTGATTCGGCGCTGGAGGCGACTGAGCAGCAGTTCGCAATCTTGTTGCGCGCCGCCGCCGGGCCCCGCACGGTGCGACTGCGGCTCTCGAGCCTCCCGGAGCTCGAGCGCGGAGCCGCGGCTCGGGCGCGGATCGACTCGCAGTACTGGCCGCTCGAAGAGCTTCTGGAGGAGCCCCCGGATGCACTGATTGTCACGGGCACCGAGCCGCGCACAGCGGCGCTGGAGGAAGAGCCCTACTGGGACCGGCTGGTGCGGCTCATCGCGTGGGCCGAGACTCACACCGCATCGAGCATCTGGTCGTGCCTCGCCGCGCATGCCGTGGCTCACTCCCTGCACGGCGTGCGGCGCCGGCGCCTCGCGGCCAAGCGCTTTGGCGTGTACGAGCACCGGATCCGGGCGGGAGGGCCTCTTTTGCAGGGCGTGCGGGCGCCGCTCCTCACGCCGCACTCGCGCTGGAACGAGCTAGCGGTCGCGGAGCTCGAGCGCGCGGGGTTTGATGTTCTGAGCGCCTCGGAGGAGACCGGTGCCGATCTCTTCGTGCGCGCCGACCGCAGTCTCTTCGTCTGCTTCCAGGGCCATCCGGAATACGAGAGCCTGACACTTCTCAAGGAATACCGGCGCGATGTTGGCCGGTATCTGCGCGGCGAGCACGCGGACTGGCCGACGGCGCCTCACGGGTATTTCACGCCCCAGAGCCTGGAGCGCCTTGCCGCCTTCAGGGCACAGGTCGGCGCGACCCGGGATCCGGCGCTTCTTGCCGAATTCCCGATGGCCGAGCTCGCGGCGCATATCCAGGTCGACTGGCGCCCGGGTGCGGTTCGGATCTACCAGAACTGGCTGGCTTTCGTCGCCGCTGCGAAAGAGCGCACGCCCCGAAAGCATCTGCTCCCGGTATGATGCCAGGGTGAGCATGAGCGAATTCAGCGCCACCCCCACCTCTCGCACCTCACGCGAGCGGCTGCTTAATCTGGTCCGCCAGATCCTCGGCGCTGCCGCCGGCAACCGGCCGCTCCCCATCGATGCGCGGCTCTCCGAGCTCGGCATCAGCTCCATCAAGATGGTGGGCCTCATGCTCGCCATCGAGGCGGAATTCAAACTCACGATCCCCGAGGATCAGATCACCCCCGAGAACTTCCACTCCATCGCCTCCATGGAGGCGATGCTGGAGCGGATCGCGAGCCACTGAGGCCCGCGTCGGGTCAATGGTCGGCGCGCGACCTTTGCCGCAGCTCCGGGTGCATGATGAAATGGCGGCGGCTCACGAGATTGACGCCGGCCGTGAACTCCGCGGGTCGTTTATCGTCGTAGCGCAGGCGCAGCACTCGCGCAATGAGCAGGACATGAGCCTGCATCTCCACCCTGGCAAAAAGCTCACCGATGCAGTTACGCGGACCGGCCCCGAACGGGCAAGTCGCCAGCGGATGTCGGTCTCGCGACTGCGCGGCAGTGAACCGCCCGGGATCGAAGCGATCCGGGTCCTCCCAGTACCGGGGATGCCGCTGCAGCAGATACGGTGAAATGTAGATCTCCGTACCCGCCAGGACGAAGTACCCGCCGAGAAGATCCGCGCTCGCCGCCTTGCGGGTCATCAACCAGAGCGGCGGATAGGTCCTGAGCGCCTCCTCGATGATCTGCCGGGTGTATGCGAAGTCGGCCAACCGGTCGAAAGCGAGCGGCTGATCGCCGAGGAGCGCATCGATTTCGGCACCGAGTCCCGCCTCGACCTCAGGGTGCCTGGCGAGCAGGTACCAGATCCAATTCAGCACACTCGCGGTGGTCTCGTGGCCCGCGATGACGAGTGTCATGGCGTGCCTGGCGAGCTCCGCCTCGGGCATCGGGTGCCCTTCGCGGTCCCGGGCGCGCATCATCTGGCCCAGCATGTCATCGCCATCGAGGCCGTGCTTGCGCCGGTCCGCGGAGATTTGCGCCGCCAGCTTTCCCAGCGTGATGCAGTTCTGCGCGAACTCCAGGTTGCGCGACTCGTCGGCAATCAACGCAAAGTGCGGCGCGACGTTGTCATAGTCGCTGCCGAAGATGGCGATCAATGTGGCCTCCAGCACCGCGAGACTCACATCCTGCGTGACATCGACGCTCGCGCCCTGCCGCGCCGCGCTTTCCCATTTCGCCAGCAACGCCGCACTGACGCGCAGGAACACTTCGAAGAACTCCCGGATCGATTCCTGCCTGAAAGCCGGTTGGATCATGCGCCGCTGGCGGGCCCAGACGCCGCCGTTGCTCGAGATGAGGCCATTCCCGAGGCTCAAGGCAATCCGCTTGACGGCCTGACCCTTGCGCGGATAGTTCCGCCAGTTACGCAACAGGACGTGGTCGGCGGCCTCCAGCGAGTTGATGACGTACACCCTCTGTCCGTAGAGTGAGCATCGGTAGATGTCACCGTAACGCTCGAAATTGCCCTGCATCCACTCGAGCAGGTCTTCCGTCGCGTTGTAACACTCGTCTGGGCCCGGCGGTAGATTGAGACTCTCGGGACCCATTTGCATCGGTCCTCAGCAGGCCGCCTGCAGGGCTGAGACCAGCTCATCGACATCCCTCAGGGCGACCTCGCCGTGTGTCACGCAGATCCGGATCACCTCCCGGCCCTCGTAGGTGGCGACCGCCACCCATGCGCGGCGTGAGACGAGGACCCGGCGAACGATTTCCCGTATCGGGGCGGAGCCCGGCGGCGGCACCGCACAGAGCACCGCGAGCTGCGAGTCGTTGGCGATGGACCAGTCGAGTGCGACCAGGCGCTCCCGCACCTGTGCGGTCACCGCAACGGCGCGCTCGACATGGCCGGCATATCCACTCCATCCTGCCGCGCCGAGCGCGAGGAAGAGCCTCAGCCCCATGAAGCGGCGCGACCACTGCATGGTGTTGAGGTAGGGATCGAGGCTCGAGGCGGTGGACGGCATGAAGTCGGCGCCCACCGTGAACGATTCGCTCAGCACGCGTGGCTGGCGTGTGATGTACATGCCGCAGCCCATCGTCGTCGCGAGCCACTTGTGGGCATCGATGGTCACGGAATCGGCGAGCTCGATGCCCGCGAGCTGCCCGCGCAACCGCTCCGAACAGATCGCGGCGCCTCCCCAGGCCGCATCCACGTGGTACCAGAGCCCGTGCTCGCGCGCGATGTCGGCGCAGGGGCTGAGCGGGTCGACCATGCCGGCACCCGTCGTACCGGCGGTAGCCGAGATCAACACGGGCACCTCACCGCGCTGCAGGTCGGCGCGCACTGCGTGGGCCAGCGCGCCGGCGTCCATACGCCCCTTGCCATCGGTGGCGATCAGCTTCAGAGCGTGCCGGCCAATTCCCGCCTGATGTGCAATCTTGTGCCAGGCAGGCTGACACTCGCGCGACGTGTACATGGCGACCGGCCCCGCGAAGGCGCGCACGCCCTCGGTCGCAAAGCGCTTCTCCGCACGAGTGAGAGCGCAGACCAGCGCCGTGTAGTTGGCCTCTGAGCCGCTGGTCGTGAAGTGCCCGGCCGACTCCGGCGGCAGCCCCACGCGTTGCGCGATCGCGGCAATGACGTGCGCCTCGATGGCCACCGGCACGGGTGAGGAGCCGGAGCTTGCGAGCTGCGGGTTGAAGCTGCCGGCGATGCGGTCCGCGCACTGCGACGGGAAGTTGGGGGCGGGATTGAAGAGGCCGAAGTAGCGCGGGTGCGTCATGTGCACCGTGCCATGTTCCAGCCGTCCGATCGCCCATTCGACCAGTTCCTCGAGCGGACGCGGCTGCACGAAATCGAATGCCGCCAGGTCGCCGCGAAACTCCGCCATGTCGATGTCGGGCATTACCGGCCCGCGCGCGACACGCTCACCTGCCTCGGCAAGCGCCCGCGTCAGCAGATCATCCAGCCGCTCGCGCGTCCCGCGCTCGGGAAAGAGCGTCTGCACCGGAGGGGTTAGGTCATTCACGCACGTCGCTCGCTCGTCAGGACCGGACCGCGGCGGCGAGCGCCTGGTCGAGGTCGGCGAGGATGTCGTCGATGTGCTCAATGCCGATGCTCAGCCTCATGGTCTCGGGCCCGATGCCCGCACGTCGCTGCTCCTCGCGCGACATCTGGCGGTGTGTCGTCGAGGCAGGATGACAAGCGAGCGACTTGGCATCCCCGAGATTCACCAGGCGTTTGAAGAGCTTGAGCGCGTCGTAGAAACGCGTGCCGCCCTCGTATCCGCCGCGGATCTCGAAGGTGAGCAGCGAGCATGTCCTCCCCTGCAGGTACTTCTGCACCAGAGGATAGTAGGGGCTCTCGGCGAATCCCGCGTAGCTCACCGACACGACGCGCGGGTCGCCCCGCAAAAACTCAGCCACACGGCGTGCGTTGTCGACGTGCCGCTCCATACGCAGAGCTACCGTCTCGATGCCCTGCAGCAGCAGGAAGGCGTTGATCGGCGACAGCACCGCGCCCATCGCACGCTGAAAGACACTACGGCAGCGGCCGAGGTAGGCGGTCGGTCCGTAGTGCTCGGTGTACACCAGACCATGGTAGGACTCGTCGGGCTGCGTCAACATCGGGTAGCGCGCGGCATGGCGTTGCCAGGGGAACTTGCCGCTGTCGATGATGACGCCACCCATCGTGGTGCCATGGCCGCCCAGAAACTTGGTGAGCGAGTGGATCACGATGTCCGCGCCGTAGTCGATCGGTCGCAGCAGGATCGGTGTCGGTACGGTGTTGTCGACGATCAGGGGCACCCCGGCCCGGTGGGCCACATCGGCCACCGCCTCGATGTCGCAGACGTTGCCGGCGGGGTTGCCGACCGTTTCGCAGAACACCGCACGGGTGTTCTCGTCGATGAGTGCGGCGAGCGACTCCGCACGGTCATTGGGCGCGAAGCGCGTGCTCATGCCGAACTGCGGCAGGATGTGTCCGAGGAGCGTGTGTGTCGTTCCATAGAGCTGCGGCACCGACACGATGTTGCGGCCTGATTCCATCACCGCGAGCGCGGCAAAGTGTAGCGCCGCCTGTCCGGAGCTCACGCAGAGCGCATCCATGCCGCCCTCGAGCTGCGTCATGCGCTTCTCGAGCACATCGGTCGTCGGATTGTTGATCCGCGTGTAGCGATACCCCGGGATCTCCAGGTTGAAGAGCGCCGCGCCATGCTCGGCGCTGTCGAAGGAGTAGGCCACGGTCTGGTAGATCGGCACCGCCACCGCCTTGGTGGTGGGGTCGCAGTCGAAGCCGCCGTGCAAGGCTATTGTCTCAGGTCGCATCGCGCCTCAAGCCGTGTTGCCGGCGTCTACCGTCAGGACGACGCCTGTGATGTTACGAGCCTTCTCGCCAAGGAAATACTCGACCGCGCCCGCCACATCGCCCGGCTCCGCCATGCGGCCGAGCGCGCTGCGGCGCTTGATCTGCCCGCGCTCGCTTTCGGACAGGGCATGCGTCATGGCCGTGTCCACGAAACCCGGCGCCACGGCATTGACGGTGATGCCCAGCGAGCCGACCTCCCGCGCCAGCGAGCGGGTGAATCCTTCGAGCGACGCCTTGGTTGCCGAGTAGGCGGAGAGCCCCTTGTAGCCGCTCGAGGCGACGATGCTCGTGATGTTCACGATACGGCCCTCGCGCTCGGCCATCATGGCGCGCACCACGTACTTGGTCAAAAGCAGCGGCGACACGGTGTTCAAGCGGATCAGCGCCTCGATGTCCGCATCCCGCATCATGGAGAGAAGGCCCGCCGTGCCGAGGCCCGCATTGTTGACCAGCCCGTACAGGGGCCCGATCTCCCGCCGCAGGTCGCTCACCAGCTCCCCGATCGCACCGATATTGGCCAGATCGAAGGCGCGAAAGCGCAGCTCCCCGCTGCCGCCGCCGCGGTCACTCGCGACCCGCTCGATCTCGGCGCTCAGCTCCTCGGTCTGGCTGCGCGCGAGCGCGATGACGCGGTACCCGCTTGCGGCCAGCCGTGAGGCCATGGCGAGTCCCAGCCCCCTGCTGCCGCCGGTGACGAGCACGCTACGCATGACTCGGCTCCGCCGGCGATTCATTGGGGCGGACCAGTTTTCCGGAAGCCGACATCGCGAGCGTCGGCACGAAGCGGATGAGCGCAGGGACCTTGTGTGCCGCGAGCGTCGTCCGGCAGGCGTCGAGGATTTCATGGCGGATGCGCTCAGCCGCCGCGGGTTCCGCGCCCGCGGCGTCGGCCAGCACCACGTCAGCGGTGACCACCGCGCCCGTGATCGGATTGCGGCGCGACCTCACCAGCGACATACGCACACGCGGGTGCGAGTTGATGACGGCCTCGACCTCCTCCGGATGGACCTTGAGGCCGCCGACGTTGATGATGCCGCCGCCGCGTCCCGCGAAGTAATAGCGCCCATCGCGCAATTGCAGCTGATCGCCCAGATCGACGAAGCCCTCCGCGTCCTTGAGTGGCGGCGCGTCCGCGCCAAGGTACGCCGAAGCGTTCCCAGGCGATCTGATCCGTAGCGTGCCCCGGCTGACGTCGACCTCGACTCCGCGCTCGGAATTGCCGACCAGGGACGCCGGAAAGCCTGCCCGGCCATCGCGGATCTCGAAACCGACGCCGGCTTCGGTCGATGCGAAGGCGTGCGCCACGACGGCACCCGGAAACGCCGCCCGCAGCGCATCAAGGATGCCTTGATCGGCTACCTCGCCAGAAAGGCGCACGTAGGCGGGCGAAAAGCCGGCGAACGTCCCGGTCATCAGCGCCTTGCGCCAGTGGGAGGGCGTGCCGGAGATGTGTGTGACCCCGGTCGCCGCCGCGCGGGCCAGGTAGTCGGCGGTCGCCTCCCCCGGACTCGCGAGCATCAAAGAACCGGCATGGAGCGCGCGCAGATAGATCTGCAGGCCCCCATAGCGGCGGATGTCGTAGAACGTGCTCCACACGAGAGCGGCGCCGCCCTGCCGCGGCGGTTCGGACTGCGGCGGGTCGGCGAAGGCGCTGGTGAGACTCGCCAGCGTATGGGCGACCAGCTTCGGGGCACCGGTGGTTCCGGAGGTGAGGAGCACCCATTCGGTAGCCGCCTGAGATTCGGGCCTAGAGGTGGGGCGCCGGGCGCCTGCGGGCAGCGGCACCGGCTCCGGATCGGCTGCGACCGCGATATCGAGGCCGACGCCGGGCGGCGGCGGAGTCTGGGGCGAATCACTGAGCCACACGTCCGCCTGCGCGCAGCGCGCCACGTGCGGGAGATGCTCCCGCGGCAGATCGGGCGTGCAAAGCACCATCCGCCGGGCGACCCCATCGAGCTCCAAGAGCAGGACTGCCGCCGTGAGGGGCTCACGCACCGCCATCATCACGGAGCGGCCCCGCAGTGCATCGAGACGCGCGCCGAGGCAGGACCCATGAGTGAGCGCGGCCAGCGGCACCGTTCGGCTGACACCGATCAACCCGCCGCCACGCGCGGTAGCGGGGGCGATTACGGAGTCCCAGAGCGCCATGAGCTTACGCGGCTGTGGTTTCGTACAGCTTGACGAAATCCCCGAAGGTGACGGGGAAGCTCTCCGCGGTATCGAACGGATCGTACCCGAGCGCATCCTCGAGACGCGCCACGATGAGCGCGAAGCTCAGCGAGTCGAGTCCGCACTGCAGGAGCTTGAGGTCGTCCCGCAACGGCGCCAGCTGGCGCTGCTGCTCTTGGGCAACCTCCTGAAACAGGTTGGTGATGGTGGCTCTCACGGACATGTGGCTGATTCCCCCGATTATGGTGGCCGAGCTCGGTTTCGAGCGGCGCTGGGGGATTATGCCCCATCCTCCGGATGTTGCCACCCTACGACGCTTGGGCCTGTGTGCCGTCCCCCAAGTGTGACGGCGCTCACATCTTCAGCTTGTTGACAGGGCTTCTTGACATAGCCCGCTGACATAAGGCGTTCGCGTGCCCGGAGTTAGTTTGCATTCGGCGACGAGGCCGCTATGATGACTCTCGCGTACTCGCCCGAACCCGGGCAGGACAGACACAGGAATAAGAAAATGCGCAAGCTCGTCGGAGTCATGTTGCTCTCGTTGTCAGCCACGGCCGTGGCGTTCGGTGCCGCCAGAGTCAGCGCGCCGGAGCTCGATCCCGCCAGCGCGATGGCGGCGTTGACCCTCCTCGGCGGCGGTCTGGCCGTGCTTCGTGGCCGTCGCAGGCGATAGTCACGACACCGGCTACCCGGCAGTGCGGCTCCCCAACAGGGAGCGCAGCTTGAAGAGATCGAAGGCTCCGGAGAGCTGCAGGCAGAGCGCGTAGGCGAGCACTGCGAGACTCGCTCGCAGGATTTCGTTGACCTGCCGCAGAGCCATGGCGACCGCGACCATGGCGAGCGCAGCCGCCAGCACGAGGCCGATCTTGGCGCGCGGCACCTTGGCCAGAATGCCCGCGGGCAGCAGGGCCGTGCCGCCACTGACCACCAGGATCTCACTGACGACGGCGGCCACGCATACCCCGAGACCGCCGTTGCCCCAGCGCGCCTGCGACCAGTGGATGAGCGGCGGATCGAGGACCAGGCTCACGATGACACAACCCGCCTGCACCACCGTCCAGGCGTACTGACGTCCCGCGGCGACCAGGCACGAGCCGATCGGCATGCTGAAATAAACGAGGAACACGTACGCGGCGAGCAGGCGCAGGTCGCCGATCGCCTGCCCGTACGACTGTCGGCCGAAGAGTGCGATACCGATCTCCGGGAAGAGCGCGCAGCCCAGCGCCAACGGCACCACCGCGATCGCAACCACATACAGCGCTTGCGCCGCACTGCTGCGGAAATCCTCCATCGACTCCATGTGCAGGCGGCACAGCGTGGGATACAACGCCACGATCAACGCCGATGCCGGAAAGGTCAGCGCACCGACGAGCTTGCGGGCGGCACCGTACCAGCCCATCGCCTGCGGCGCCGCCAGCTTCGACAGCATGGCCGCATCGATCGCCGGCTGCAGCATCAGCACCAGGCCGAAGACCAGGAACGGGCGGCCGCTGCGCAACAGGTCCTTCATGGTGTCGGTGCGCATGGACAATCGCGGCACCTGCAGCGAGGGCAACATTTTCAACAGGAAGACGACACCGGCCGCGGCAGTTGCCGCTTGCGCGATCAGCAGGCCGTAGAGCCCGCCGCCCAGGAGCAACGTGGGGACGACGATGGCCGCGCTCAGCAGTTGCCAACCCAGATAGGAGCCTGCCGCCAGATGCGCGCGCTCGAAGCCGCGCAGCGTGTCCTGGCAGGCGCCCGCCAGCGTTGCGAAAGTCGCCGTCAGCATGGTCAGCGACAGGACGAGGACGAACTGGCGGTGGTAGCCCGCCACCCAACAGGCGAGCGGGACGAGGCAGCCGGCGATCACGGCCGCAACCGCCCGACAGGCAAGGCCGCTGCCGAGCAGCTCCCCGGCGGCGGCGTTGTGCGTCGCCACTCTCGCCATGAGCACGTTCGGCTGACCCCACTCCACGAACAGGAACACGAGTGAGGAGAAAGTCATCGCCTGATACAGCACGCCGAAGGCTCCGGCCCCGAGGACCCGCGCCGATACGGCGTTGACCAGGATGGAGACGGGGATGGCGAGCACCCGGGCGACCACGATGAGGCCAGCCGAACGGAATACGCGCGCGTTGCTCATGCCGTCTCGCCGTCAGCGCGGGTCACCCCGAGCCGAGCCAGTCCGCAATGAGCCCGACCAGCCGTGTTCGGCTCTGCCCCAGCGAGAAATGGTGATCGCTGTCCGGGAAATACTCGAGCCTGAGGATGCCCGCGAGGCGCGTTTCCGGAAACGCGTCGATCATCTGCCGCGGGTAGGTATGGCGCGCGGAAACGGAGGTGAACACGGCCAGTGTCTTGACGTTGCGCTGCGCCACGGCCCGGTAGCATTCCGCAAGCTGCGGACTGAATTGCAGGCTCTCGAGGGTCGGTTGCTCGGCAGGCTTTCCGGCGCTCTTCAGCCGCGCCCGCAGATGCCTCGCCAGCAGCCGCACGAGCCCGCTCCTGCCGCTGACGACACTCAGCCAGTTCCGCGGGTGCGCCAACCGCTGCATCACGTAGTGAAAGTAGTATCGAGCCGTTGGTGGGAGGGTCGGGTCCATCAGCACGAGTCCGACGACACGCGCATCGTTGCGTGCGTGGAGAATGGCGTGATCCGCGCCGGAGCACAACCCGACGAGGACGAAGCGCCTGATCTGGTATGTCCGCTCGACCGAGTCGATCACGTCGCGGATCTGCCCGAGACAGGCGGCGAGCAGCGGCAACCGGTCCTTGGCCGAGGCGCTGTCGCCAATGCCGGAGAAATCGAAACGTACTACCGTATGCCCCTGACTGGCCAGAGCGCGCGACAACGCCACGTACATCCGATGATGTCCGACTCTGTGGATGATGCCGGTGTTCAGGATGACGATGGCCGGGCGGTCGCCACCCGGGCAAGCCTCGGGCCGGGCGATGATGGACACCAGCGAGCTGTCCTTCCCGAGCAGCGCCACCTGCTCCTTGTACGCTGGGGTCAGCGCAGCCATTCCTCGATCCGTTGGATGACTCGCGCGGGGATCACGCCGCTCGCGCTGGCCGACTCGGTCCAGGGACTGGGCGCCGGGAGGAACTCCATTCGGCTCGACGGCTCGGGCGGGTGCGGGCTCTGCGTCACGAGGATCAACGAGCGAGCCGGCAGCGCAGCGACATCGAGCGGCGGCAGCGCACGCGGCGCGCTCGCGCGGTCCCGGTCTCCCGCCAGGATGGGGTCCCATAGAATCAGCGCGTCCACCGCGCCGGTGGCCAGGCCGGCGGCGGTGCTGGCCGCGATGTTGGCGCCCGCTCGCAACCCTATCAAGGTCACTTTCTCCGTCGCCGCCAGATCCTTGAGGGTTTCGATGGCCGTCACGACGTCAGCCTGTGATCCGGCCGCATCGGTGTCGCCCTCCTCTCCCGCCGAATCGCCGGTGCCGAAGTAGTCGAACCGCAGGGCGTGAAATCCCGCCGCCGACAGCCTGATCGCCAGCTGACGCATGGAGCGGTGCGCATAGATGTAGTCGTCACCCCAGGGCTGACAGAGTACGGCCGCCCGTGATCTGCCGGCGCGGGAAACCGCGGGACTGTGCACTCCAAAGAGCCGCCGTTGCGAAGTCCCGAAGAAGTACGGGTTCACTGCGCATCCGTCAGCGTCGCCGGGTCCTGCGCCAGCATCTCAGCCACTTCGCGCAGGTCATGAAAGAAAAGCGCACGCGGGTCCAGGCGGCGGCCGGTGCGCTTCTCGATCTGATGGGCGACGCGGAGTGCGAGTAGTGAGTACCCTCCCAAGGCGAAGAAGTTGTCCGAGCGGTCGATGCGCTCGACTTTGAGCACGCTCCGCCAGATCTGCGCGAGCTGCTGTTCCATGCTGCTGGGCGGCGAGTCGCTCGCGGCCTCCTCGCGGCCCGGCACCGCGAACGGATCGGGCAGCGCGGCGCGATCGACCTTGCCGTTCGGCGACAGCGGCAGGGTCAGCAATGGCATGACCACCGCGGGAATCATGTAGTCGGGCAGCAGACCGCGCAGATGGCGCCTCATCTCGCTGACGGTCAGATCCTCGCCATCAGCGAGCACCACGTAGGTGACGAGGCGAGGATCCTCCGGGCCGGCCTCGCGCACCGCGGCAACCGCCTGTTTGATGGCGGGATGCGAGGTCAGCGCCTGCTCGATCTCACCGAGCTCGATGCGAAATCCCCGCAGCTTGATCTGGTGATCGCGCCTGCCCTCGTGATACAGCTTGCCGTCGGCGCCCCATCGGCCGAGGTCGCCCGTTCGGTACAAGCGGCCGGCCGGCACTCCGGAGTGGCCGTCGGCGATGAAGCGCTCGGCGGTGAGCGCCGGCAGCCCGTGATAGCCGTCGGCGACGCCGGCGCCTGCGATGCAGATCTCGCCAACCATTCCGATAGGCGCCACCGCGCCGGAATCATCCATGACATGCACCCGGGTGTTGGCAATGGGTCGGCCGATGCTGATGGCCTGGGAGCCAGGCTCGATGCGCTCGAGGGTGGACCAGATGGTCGTCTCGGTGGGGCCGTACAGATTCCAGAGCTCGGCGACGCGCTCGAGCATCTCGTCGGCCAGCTTGCGCGACAGCGCCTCGCCGCCGCACAACGCCTTGAGCCGTGGGCTGCCGCGCCATCCGGCATCGATCAGCAGCCGCCAGGTTGCGGGCGTGGCCTGCATGACCGTGATCCCGGCCGACTCCAGCAACTGCGCCAGCGCGGCACCGTCACTCGCCACCTCGCGCGCGACCAACTCGATGCGGGCCCCCACGAGCAGCGGCAGATAGAGCTCGAGCCCCGCGATATCGAAGGAGACCGTGGTCACGGCGGCGACGACGTCGGTCGCGCTCAATCCCGGTCGCACACGCATCGACTGTAGAAAATTACTCAATGCCGCGTGCGGCACCGTCACGCCTTTGGGACGACCGGTCGAGCCCGACGTATACAGTACGTATGCCGGATCCTGCGGCAGCGGGCCGTCCGTGGGCTCCTGCCCGCGAGGCAGGGAGGTCGTCGCCAGATCGATGCCCGCAACGCCTTCCGGTAGAGTCAGGCCTTGCGGAAGCGGGCCGCAAGTCAGCACCACCCTCGCACCGCTGTCCGCCAGCATGTACCTGAGACGCTCGGGCGGAAAGTCAGGATCGAGAGGCACATAGGCACTGCCGCTTTTCTGTACCGCCAGCAGGCTCACCAGCAGTTGCGGTGAGCGTCTGACGCATACCGCAACTCTATCCCCTCGCCGCGCACCGGCCTGGCGCAGCAAGCCGGCAAGCCCCACGGCCTGAGCGTCGAGCTCGCCGTAGGTCATCGCGTTGCCATCGAGCGAAACCGCGACTCGGCCGGCGCTGCGGGCCGCTTGCGCCGCGAACAGGCTTGGGAAGGGAGCCGTCGCCAGCGCCACGGCCGTCTCGTTCCAGCGCTGCAGGGCGGCCCACTGCCGGGTAGGCAGGATGGCCAGCCGGCTGATGCGCGTCTCGGGGGCCCTCACGGCCGACTCGAGCAGCGCCAGATACTGGTCGGTCAGGCGCTCGATGGTGCCGTGCTCGAACAGGTCGGTGTTGTATTCGACGGTGAGGCTGTGGGTGAGCTCGGTGTCGATGGTGAAGCTCAGCTCGAACTGCGCCCCGCCCCGGTCGAGCACGGCCGGGGCCCAACTCAGTCCGTCGAGCTCGATCCCATGCATCGGCGCATTCGTGACGTTGAAGAGGACCTGCGCCAGCGGCGCGTGACTGCGGTCGCCGCGTTGCGCCACCTCCTGCACCAGTCTGTCGAAGGACACGTCCTGGTTGGCGAAGACATCGAGCGCGGTGCGCCGCACGCGTGCGAGCAGCTCGCGAAAGGCAGGGTCACCGCGCGCGTCGACCCGCATGATCACCGTGTTGACGAACACGCCCATCAACCCCTCGACGGCACTCAGCGTCCGATTCGCGACCGGCACGCCGATCGGCAGATCGCTCTGGCCGCTGATGCGCTCGAGCAGCGCGGCATATGCAGTCAGGAGAGTCATGAACGGCGTGCCGCCGCAATCGCGTGCCAGGCGGCCGACGGCGGCGAACAGCTCCTGCGGAATCTTCCGCTGATGGTAGGCGCCGTTCATGGTCCAAAGCCGCGGGCGGGGCCGATCGACCGGCAGCTCCAAGACCGGCAGCTCGGCGAGCTCGCGGCGCCAGAACCGCAGTTGTCCCGCGATCTGCGCGGCGCGGCCGCCGCCGCGGTCCCATTGGGCAAAGTCGCGATAGGTGATCGGCAGCGGCTGAAGCTGCGCCTTTTCTCCCGCGCGCCTGCCGTTGTAGAGCGCCGAGAGCTCGCGCCCGAAGAGCCCGAGCGACCACTGGTCCCCGGCGATGTGATGCAGCACGAAACTGAAGAGGAACGTCGCCTCGCCCGTCTGCTGGAGCTGTGCCCGGAACACGCAGTCACTGCCGAGATCGAACGCGCCGCGTAGATCGACGGTGGCCCGCCGCTGCGCCTCCGCTGCCGCATCGGGGTGTGAGCGCAGGTCGGTGAAACGCAGCAATCCCGCTCGCGCCGGCTCGACGAGCTGACGCGGCTGCTCTTCGATCAGCTGCACCCGCGAGCGCAGGATCTCGTGGCGGGCGACCAGCTCATCGAAGCTGGCGCGCGCGGCGGCGACATCGAGCTCGCCATTCAGCCACAGCGCCGCGCCCATGTTGTAGGCGGTGTTGGCGGGGTTGAGCGACTGGATGAGCCACATGCGCTCCTGGGAGTACGACAGCGGCGCCGGGCCGCGCCACTCCAAGGGCACCAGGGGCGCGACACTGTGCGCCCCACCGCCGGCAAGCCTCTGGTCTATGCACGCGGCGAGCGTCTGCAGTGTCGGCTGATCGAACAGCTCTTTGAGCGGCAGCTCGAGCTGAAACCCATCCCGTATGCGCGCTACCACCTGCAGGGCGAGGAGTGAATGCCCGCCCAAGGCGAAGAAATCGTCGGCACGCCCGATGAGCGGCGCTCGCAACACTTCGCTCCAGATGGCGGCAAGCCGCTGCTCCGTCGCAGTCTGCGGGCTTGCGCGCACGGCCTGCGGCTGCGCCGCCGGCGCCGGCAGGGCGCGGCGGTCGAGCTTGCCGCTCGGAGTCAGCGGCAGGGCATCGAGCGCCACGAAAGCGCTCGGTACCATGTACTCCGGCAACACGCCCTTCAGATAGGTGCGCAGCTCCCCGGCGCTCGGGCGAAGTCCCGCCTCGCGGGCCGTGAAGTACGCGACCAGGCGCTTCTCTCCGGCCACCACCTCCCGGACGATCACCGCCACCTCCCTGACCTGACTGTGCCGCGCCAGGCGCGCCTCGATCTCGCCGAGCTCGATTCGAAAGCCCCGGAGCTTCACCTGATCGTCGTTGCGGCCGAGATACTCGAGCGTGCCGTCGGCTCGCCAGCGCCCCAGGTCGCCTGTCTTGTAGAGCCGCGCCTGCGGGTCGGTGCCGTACGGATCGGCGATGAAGCGCTCCGCGGTCAGATCGGGTCGGTTCAGATACCCCCGGGCCACATTGGCGCCGCCGATGTAGAGCTCGCCGCTCGCACCGATCGGCACCGGCTGCATTTGCCGGTCGAGCACGTAGACCTGGATATTGGCGATCGGGCGTCCAATGGCGGGCAGCTCCGGCCATTGCTGCGGATTCGCCGCCAGCGTGAGTGCCGTGACGACATGAGTCTCGGTGGGACCGTAGTGGTTGTGCAGTCGGCAGCCCGGCAGCCGTGCAAAAAAGCCGCGGATCTCCGGACTGACCCGCAACTGCTCACCGGCGGTGATCACGTCCTCGAGACTCCCGGCCACCGGCTCCGCACCCCGGCCGTACTCTGCAATGCTCTGCAGCATCACCGGTGTGATGAAGAGCCGGTGGATCGAGCGGCTGCTCAACAGCTCCAGGAGCGCTTTGGGATCGCGTCGCACCCACTCATCCAGCAGTACCAGTGTGCCGCCCGCGCACAGCGTGGAGAAGATCTCCTGGAAGGCGACATCGAAGCTCAGTGCCGCAAACTGCAGTACCCGGCGCGCCTCTGCGGCGCCGAGGCTCCTGCGGTGCCACTCGATCAGGTTCACCACCGAGCGGTGCCGCATCGCCGTTCCCTTGGGCCTGCCGGTCGATCCTGACGTGTAGATCACGTAGACCAGACTCTCCGAGGTCGCTGCCAGCTCGGTCACCGCGAGGTCCTCACCGCTGAGGCCGCCGATCTCGCGCTGTTGCGCATCGAGCGCAATCATCTTCATTTCGGCCGTCGCCTCGCCGACCGGCAGCACCCCCAGGAGCGGCGTCTCGGTCAGCACCACCCGCGGGGCGGCATCCTGCACCATTTGCCTGAGCCGCTCGGCCGGATGACTCGGATCGAGCGGCAGGTAAGCGGCTCCCGCCTTCAGGATCCCGAGCAGCCCCACGATCATCTCCGGCCCGCGCTCGAGGCAGATGCCGACGATCTCGCCCGGAGCCACGCCCAGGCTCGCCAGATAGCGCGCCAGTTGATTGGCCCGGTGGTTGAGCTGCGAGTACGTCAGCTGCCGAAGCTCATGTTCCACCGCCACGGCATCCGGCATCCGCCTCGCCTGCTCCTCGAAGAGCTCGTGGATCAGCTTCTCGCGCCGATAGTCGCATGCCGTCGCATTGAATTCCTCGATCACCCGCCGCCGCTCGTCCGCCGGCAACACCGGCAGCGTCAGGACGGGCGCCCGGGAGGCGCCCTCCAGTGCCTCCACCAGCGATCGCAGCGCGGTCCGCACATAGTCCAACATCCGCGCGGCATCGGTCCGTAGAGCCACCGACAGCTCGAGCACGAACTCTTCGGCGCGCTCATCGACGGAAAGCATCAGCGGATAATTGGTCCACCCGCGCGTGACGATGTACACCGGCGGCAGCCGCGGGTCACGGCTCCAATCCGCGCTGCTGCGTCGATAATTGAGTATCCCGCTGAAGAGGGGCGTCGGCTGCGCTACCCCGCTGCAACGTTGCGCCATGGCAAGCGACGCCTGCTCATGCCCCAGCAGCTCCACTATTTCCCGCTGCGTCTGCTTGACGAGCTCGACAGCCGTGACGTCCCGCAACCGCAGGCGCAGTGGCAACGTGTTGATGAACATCCCCATGATGCGCTGGGCGCCCGCACTACCTTGCAGACGAGTCATGAGGACGTCGCCAAACACAACATCGTCACGTCCGCTGGTGCGGGCAAGCACCAGCCCCCAGACCGCATGAAACAGTGTTGCCGCGCCGACGCCCAACTGCCGCGCCACGGCGCGGACGCGCGACGTCAGTGCCGGGTCCAACGTCTCCGTTACCTCGTTGACCTGACTGCCGTGACCGAGCACTTCCAGCATTCCGAAGGGCGCGGTGGGCTCGTCGACATCCGCCAGCTTGCCGCGAAAAAAGACCTCGTCGTCGCGCTGCCGCGCATGCGCCAGGGACTGCGCGACATGCACTCTGTAGGGCAGCGGCGGTGGCAGCTCGGCCGACTCGCCGTGCAATTTGGCGATCACCTCGGTGAGCAGCAGCTCCAGCGACTCGTGGTCGCACAGCAGGTGATGCAGTTGCAGCAATGCATGCCAATGCACGCCGTCTGCGGCGCAAGCGATCTGCAACCGCATCAGCGGCGCCTGCCTCAGGTCGAGACTCTGCAGCTCCGGGGCCATCCGCTCCTTGAGCTGCTCGAGCGGATCCCGGTCGGCTGTCAGTCGCACTTCTTCCACCGGCAGGCTCGCCCGGCGATACACGACCTGCAGCGGCCGGGGCAACTGCTCCCAGAGCATGGCCGTGCGCAGGATGTCGTGGCGATCGATGACCCACTGCAGCGCGCCAATCCATTCCTCCAGCTTCGCGCGCGAGGGCAGCGTCAGCAGCATCGGCAGCACGTAGGTATCGCCGCGCTGCCCATCGAGCAGATGATGGAACAGCATCCCTTCCTGCAGCGGCACCAGCGGATAGATGTCCTGGACGTTTGCCGCCCCGCCCGGCACCGCCCGCACGATGCGCTCGATGTGCTCCGATTCGAGCTCCACCAGCGGCAGCATCTCAGGGGTGATTCGCCGGCTTCCGGGTGGGATCAGGTTCGGCGGCACCTCGACCTCGTCCGTCCGCCCCCACAGCGCCACCGCCGCCAGATCCGCGAGCGTCGGGCTCTCGAACACTTGGCTCACTGCCGGCGCCAGCCCCACCCGCCGCAGCCGCTCCATCATTTGCACGATCAGCAGCGAGTGTCCCCCGAGCTCGAAGAAGTTGTCGTTGCGACTGACACGCTGCACCTGCAGCAGCTCCTGCCAGATCCCCGCCAACAGCTCCTCGACCTCGCCTCGCGGCGCCTCATACGCCCTGGGAACGCGCGCGGAAGGAACCGGCGCCCGCAGCGACCGCCGATCCAGCTTCCCGCCCGCGGTCAGCGGCATCTCATCGAGTACGACGAAGACGCTCGGCACCATGTACTTCGGCAACACGCCCTGCAGATGTGCCCGGAGCTCCTCCGCGCTCGGGCGCACGCTGGCCGCGCGCGCCGTGACATATGCCACCAGGCGCTTGTCTCCCGGCACATCCTCCCGGGCAACCACCGCCGCCTCCCTGACCTGCCCGTGCCGCGCGAGCTGCGCCTCGATTTCCTGCAGCTCGAGCCGCTGCCCGCGGATCTTCACCTGGTCGTCGGTTCGGCCCAGATACTCGAGCGCGCCGTCCCCGCGCCAGCGCACCCGATCGCCACTGCGATAGAGGCGGCTGCCTGGCGGTCCATACGGGTCGGCCACGAAACGCTCCGCCGTGAGCGCGGGCCGGTTCAGATAGCCGGCCGCGACCCCCACGCCGCCGATGTAGAGCTCCCCCGCGACCCCGCAGGGCACCGGCTCGAGGCCCGCATCGAGCACATGCACTCGCGTGCCCGGGATCGGCCGCCCGAGGGAGACTGCCTCGCCGGGCCTCAGCGGCTCACTCAATGTCGCGCAGACCGTGCTCTCCGTGGGTCCATACGCATTGATCATCCGCAAGCCGGTGCTCCACTCCTCGATCAGCGCCGGCGAGCAGACCTCCCCGCCCACCACCAGGCACTCCAGCGGCAGGTCGGGAGCGCGCTTGAGCGTGGCGAGGACCGTGGGTGTCATCAGCGCGTGGGTCACGCGCTGCTTCACCAGCAGGTTGCGCAGCTCGTCACCGCCCAGGGCCTCGGCCGGCGCCAACACCAGCGCCGCGCCCTGCGTGAGCGCCGACAGCATCTCGGCAACCGAGACATCGAAAGTCAGGGCTGCGAGTTGCAACACACGCGATTGCGCGCCGACCTTCAGATGTGTGGCATGTGCGGCTGCCAGGGCAGCAAGCCCCGTCTGCCGCACCACTACGCCCTTCGGCGCGCCGCTCGAACCGGACGTATAGATCACGTAGGCGGGATCGACGAGCTTGCCGGCTGAGGCGGTAACGTTGACATCGCCGGTCATCGGCTCCGTCAGGTCGACTTCCTCCACGGAGCCGATGCCGCACGACTCCCGCGCCTCATGCGCCGAGGCCTTGCCGCTCAAGAGCCGAACCGGCCGCGCCTCCGCCAGGATCAGCCGCACCCGCTCGCGCGGGTGAGAGGGGTCGAGCGGCAGGTAGGCCGCACCGGCCTTCCATGCGGCCAGAACCGCGATCACCATCTCGAAGGTTCGATCCGCCCACACTGCGACCACGTGCCCGCGGCCGACACCGGCGTCGATCAAACGTCGCGCCACCTGACTCGCCCGGGCGTCGAGCTCCCCGTAGGTGAGATATTGCTCGTCGCGGATGACGGCATGCGCCTGCGGAGTGCGTTGCGCCTGGGCTTCGAACAGTGCGATGACGGTACGGTCAGCGGGCGGAAGATCGGTGCCGCGCCATTCGCCCAGCGCCCGCTGCCGCTCCTGCTCGCCCATCATCGGCAGCCGCCACGCGGGCGCCTGCGGCCGCTCGGGCAGCATCTCGAGCAGAGTCAGGAAATTCCGTGCGTGGGCCTCGAGAGCGACCCGGTCATAGCTCGCGGCGTTGGCGTCGAATTGCACGCTGGCATCAGAGAGGTCACTGCGCGCCCGCACGGTGATGCTGAAATCCTGCACACCGGCCGACTGCGCGAACGCATGCAGGCGCGCCGGCCGCCCCGAGAAGTGGCACGGCACCCCGTCCGGCAGGAAGTTGATCATGAGCCCGTGGAGATTGGGCTTATTGGGCGCCACGCCCAGATCGCTGCGCAATGTGCTCGAGCGGTAGCGCTGATGGCCCAACGCCTCGCGGATGCGCGCGCCGCAATGGCGCACCAACTGCGTGGCGCTGCCGGCGGGATCGACGGCCAGCCGCAGCGGTATGACATTGGCAAGAAATGCCGTCGAGTGGCGCAATCTGACGGTGGTGCGTGCATCCACGGGCATTCCCAGAATGAGGTCCCGCTCACCCGTCACTCGCCACAAATAGAGCGCCGCCGCCGCGACGATGACCGCTGCCAGGCTGGAGCCGCTCGCAACACCCAACTCCTCGAGGCGAGTCATGGTCGCGCCCCGCACGACGGCACCGATGCTCAAAGTGGACTGAGGCCACGCGGGCGGCCGTCCTGAGAGCGTGGCGGGCTCCGGCAGACTCCTCAGCCGCTCGTTCCAGTAGCTCCGATCTCTTTGAAACCGGTCGCAGTCGTCATACTCGAGCTCATCGCGCACCGCCTCGGGCCAGGGAGTCAGCGTCGCCGGCGGCGCCGCGCGCCCGCCCACTACCGCTCCATAAAGGTCCGCCGTGCGCTGGTTGAGCAGCTGCGCACCGAAGAAGTCGGTGACCAAGTGATGATACGCGCTGTACCAGAGCACGCGGTCTGCGGCCACCTGCAGGAGCGAGAACCGGCACAGAAGGCCTTGAGTCAGATCGAATGGCCGGACGAAATCGGTCGCCATCCAGGTCAACGCCGCGGCGTGCGGATCGGCCTCGCCCATCAGGTCGAGAAAGAGGATCGGTGCGTCACACGCATCGCCCGGCAGTTGCTGCACACCCGCGCTCGTCTCGCGGAATCTCGCGAGGGGCGATCCGGCTTCTTGCAGAGCCGCGCGCAGGGCCGCCATGAACGTCCCGGGATCGACGGGCCCGCGGATGTCGACGTAGCCGCCGATGTTGAAGAGCACATCCATCGGCGCCAGCCGCTGCGCAAGCCAGACCTCTGTCTGGGCAGTAGAAAGGGGCAGGCTCACCGCTTCCACGGTGGCATCATCGAGCTGCTTCGGCATCCTCTTCATCCAAGAATCATCCCGCCAGCGGTGGTCGCCCAGGGTTAGATGGGTGCCCGGATTACTCTAATAGTAGGGACGCGCCCGACGAGGACCGGGGCCGCATGTCCGTCCAATGGGCCTCGATCCACTGCAGGCAGCTTTGCCGCGCCCCGCGCGGTCCTATCAGAGACCATCCGGGAGGAGGCTCCCGGAACGCCGGCCAGAGGCTGTGCTGCCCCTCCGCGTTGACCAGAACGCAGAACTCCTCTTGGATCTCATAGACGTTGGCCACTCTACTTCCTTTATGTGAAATCCGGTCTTTTCATGTTGCTGGAACCGCATCCTGTTCAACTTTGAGCTTCCTGTCCACCCCGTCAAAGCCGCATGCGGCGGCAGGCCGGCGGCGCCCGCTTACCGCTCCGCGTCTCTGAGGTGCGCCGCGAGGCGGACCGCCATTGCGACGATCGTCAGGGTGGGGTTGGCATTGCCACTGGTCGGAAAGACCGCCGAGCTGGCAATGAAGAGGTTAGGCAGGTCGAAGACGGCGCAATTCGAATCCACCACACCGCCGCGCGCCGCGGCGGCCATGCGGGCAGTGCCGATATGATGGCCACCGAGCGGCGGCGATCGGCGCAGTCGGTCCCTCAGTACGTTGTCGTCGAATTCCACTTTGCAACTGCCATGGCGGTTCATCGTGTCGCGCAGCAGCACGAAACCGCGATAGGCCGAGTCAGCATCCTGCTCGCTCAAGCGCCACTCGATGCGCACCCGCCGCAGCCCGTGTGAATCGAGCTCTGGTGCCAGCAGCACGCGATTGGAAGCGACCGGAGTCTGCTCGGAATTGAACTCGAGTGGAAAGCTTCCGTCCGCATTGGGAACCAGTGTGTACGGCAATTTGCGCTCGGCAAGCCGGATGCGAAACAGCCAGTCCCCGGCGAAGCGGGCGAGACCCGGAAGGTCGCCCAGCACATTGCGCACGTGCGGCAGCGCCGGCGACGGAACCGTGTCCGCATTGTGCTGCAGGATCGCCCGATATTCGGGAACCAACAGCGACTTGGCAAGGTAGATCGCCGACATGACCGCGCTGCCGTGCCCGGCATCGCCATAGCTCGGGAAATGCAAGCGAAAAGCCATATTCAACAGTCGGTGCTGCGCGAGGGTCTCGGGGCTGAAGCGCAACTGGCGGCGGCAGTACACGCCATCGGTCGTGCGCTCGAAGTAAAACGCCACCCTCGCCTCGTGCGGCACCAGCCGGCCGGCCGTATTCTCGAAGTGACACTGGTAGTAACGGCCGAGACAGTCGCTCCTGTTGCCGAGCCCACTGCCCTGCGGATCGGACAGCATGAGCAGCCGGGGCACCTCGATGCCCCCCGTCGCCAGCACGAATATTTCCGCCTGCACCTGTAGTTTGCGGCCCGCGGCATCGATGACTTCCGCGCTCGCGATGCGATCGTCCCCAGGCTGTTTGATCAGCTTCGAGCAGCGCGCGCCGAGAATCGCGCTGACGTTGCGCGACTCGCTGATCTTGCGTCGGTAGCGCTTGCCGAAATCGGTGGGCAGGCTGTAGCGCTCGATTCGGTCGACGACCACGACGCCGTCGCCGTCAAAGCCGGAAATCGTCGGCTGTGGCCGTTGCAACGAGCCGCCGAGGGTGAAGTCATAATCACCCGCGTCACAGTAGCTCATCGCTCGCGGGTAGTGCCGGGCGAGATCTTCATAGCCGATGGGCCAGCCGCTGTTGGCCACGTGCGGACGCGACTGCAGGTCGAGCGGATCGAGTGCCACACAGCGTCCGCCCCACAGTGCCGTGGTGCCGCCAAAAGCGATGCGCCGAAACTGCACGGGATCCGGATGCGGCGGTGTCGCATCGCCGCTGTACTGCTGCGCCTCGAGCCCGGTGGCGTGGAGCCCGCCGGCCTCGATCAATAGAACGCTGAAAGGAGCGCCGTCGAGCTCACAGGCGAGCGCAATGCCGGCCGCGCCGGCGCCGATGATGCAGACCCGCGCCTTTAGAGACTGATCCTGGATGTGTTCGAGGGCTACTAGGGTCATGAGGCTGCAATCGGTGCCCGCAGCGGTCAACCGCTGGCGGAAGTTGCAGTTGACGCGTGTTGCCGGGCCAGCTTGCGCATCAGGAGAACAATGCCGATCACATTCACCACCTCACCGACGATCTGCCCGATCAACACGGCGGGGGCTCCCCACCAGCTCATGCCGAACCACATGATGACGAGCGCGACGACGGCGCTGTAGGCCACCTGGCTGGCTGTCGACCTGAACTTGGCGAGTGCCAGCAGGGTACATTGCAGCACGTCGCGCATGAGGCCGATGATGGCAACGATCGCCCAGAGCAGCAGCAACTCATCGCGATCGATGATGTGCTTGTGCATCAGGTCGCCGACGAGCCAGTCGCGGAAGATCCAGACGAAGCCGAAGTAAAGCAGATCGAGCGTACCGACGATGCCGAGGATGGCCAGCAGACGGCGCACCAGAGTGCGGAAGCCCAAGTCGGCGTACCATTTGGCCGCCATCGGAGTCAGCAGACCCTGCATGCCGATCGTGAGCACGAATGCAGGCATCAACAGCAGCCGCGCCTCGTTGACCGCCGCGACCGACTTCAGGTCCAGGCGAGTCGCGAGCATGTAGCTGTAGCTCTGACCAAAGAGCCAGTACATCACGCTGCCAAACATGGACCAGAGACCTAGAATACGCAGCTCACGCCAAGCCGCCGCCTTGTCGCCAGGCACCCAGCCCGGGTCTTTCGCCAGCGAACGGTTGGCGCGGAGCGTCCCGGCCCAAAGGGCCGCCGCCAGCGCGATCGTCGCCCAGATGATCGGGCTGTGTGTCAGCAGTGACGCGCCCAGAACGCCGGCCAGCAGCACGATCACATAGAGCGCATCGGCCCACAGTACCTGGTGCGGCTTCTGGTAAATCAGCAGGATGCTACGCAGATAGTCACGCCGCAGCCCCCCCCAGGCCGCCATCACGGCGCAGGCCAACACCACGGCCATCAGCGTATCGTAACGGCCCAGCAGGAACCCCAGGAGCGTCAACAGCAAGGCGACGGGAACCAGGTACAACAGCACACGCCGCTGACCGGCGGTGACGGCGCCGATCATGGCGCGCCCTTCCTCGGGCGGCTTTTTGGGTACCACAGCCGCCAGCGGCGCTCCAATCAACGAGCCCTGCGCGGACACCAGCAGCAGCAGCGCCGACTGGATCAGCACGTAGAGGCCGTAGTCAAAGTCGCTGGTGAAGCGGATCAGAATGAAACCAACCAGGAAGCTGGTTCCCGACAGCATCACCTGATCGACGATCGCGGTACTGAAGAGACGCAGCGTGCGGCCGCGGGTATCCGCCTTCACGGCGTTAGTATCGGTGCGGTAGACTCAAGGCCAATATCCGACCCCTGCGCCAAGGGCGCCTGCCGGAACGGTTGGTCGGTCGTGAGCATGGGGCCTGCCGTCGGGTTGAACATCCGACCCGGCGCGAATTCTACCTGAGAATCCCGCACCGTCCGCACTGTCACCGTTCCGCAATGTGACGAGCGTCGCCGAGGAACCATGCCGCGGTCTGCGATAAGCCGACAGCCAGCGGCGTCCAGCTCATGCCGAGTATCCGCTCCGCCTTGCCGACGAGCATGCGCTGCTCGTGCCGGCAGAGCCGCAGCAGCCAGGGCCGCACCGCCGGTCGCGCTCGCCACGGATTGCGCCGCCCCAGGGCGAGCTCCGCCAGCTTGAGCGCCGGTCCATAAAGTGCGACCTCCCGGCGCAGCGCCGCGGCGCTGATGCGCCTCACCGGCTCGGCCCGCAGCGCGCGGGCGTAAGCGCCGAAGTACTCGTTCCAGGCTACCGGATCGGGGCTCCCGAGATTGATGGCTTCACCGCCCGCGGCGGCGGTCTGCAGACTTCGCAGCACCGCGGCGGCAACATCCTCGACATAGACCGGATTGCACTGCCCGGCACCGGCCGCTCCGAGGTCCCCCAGCCGCCGCTGCGTCAGCAAGCGCGCGATGCGCTCGCTCCACCAGAAACTCCCGGGGCCATAAACGATTCCGGGCCGCAGCCGCACGATGAAGCGGAACTCAGCCGCCGCCCGGTCGATGGCCGCCTTGGCCGCGCTGTAAGGGCCCAGATCGCCGCGCAGCGGGCTGTCTTCGTCCACCACTCCGCCGGCGGTGCCGTAGGCCGCCATACTGCTCAGGTAAACCACTCGCGGCGGAGCGCGCAGGCCGGCGCTGACCTCCAGCAGAGCGCGGCCGCACGGCTCGATATCCTGATCGGCTCCCGCGATACAGCTGACGACACCGGCGGCGGCCGCGACGAGGGGGGCGAGCGCACGGGCATCCGTGGCATCGACCTTGACCCTGTCTGCCGCTGCCGGAAGGCTCACCCGGTCGATGTGGCGGCTGGCGGCGATCGGATGCGCCCAGTCGCTGGCTGCCAGCGCCGCCACCACCCGCCGGCCGATGAATCCTCCGGCCCCGAGTACCAGCACGGCCTCGCGACTCAAGCGTACTCGCTGTAGCGCCAGCGCGAGAGCATGGAGAGTTTGCCCAGGTTGGCCCAGGCCTTGATCAGCCATGCGACCGCCCGATGTTTGCCGAAGGGCCAGGACAGGGCGGCGAGAATCAGCGCCATGACGAGCTGCGCGCACCAGCGCGGAATGAGCAGCGCCCGCGTCACGGCGTTGCTGCGGCGATATCGACCCTGCAGCGCGAGCCGCGCTGCCTGCTGGCCGCCACTCAGACTCCGTTGCAGCAACCAACGCATCGACATGCGCTTGGGCTCTATCGGCTCCCACACCAACGCCTCGTCGCACCAGACGATCCGCGCGCCCTTGTCGATGAGCCGCAACAGCAGATCCCCGTCCTCGCCGGTCGACAGGCCATAGGCCGGATCGAATGGTCCCGGCTCCTCACGCATCAGCGGCCCGCGCAGCAAGACGTTGCCGAAGCGCAGGTGCTTCAGCGGCACCACCGTTCCGGTCGGCACGCGCGGCCAGTCGTAAAACCTGCCCCGCCGGATCCACACCGGCGCCGTCGCCGGCAGCTGCGGCTCCACCGGCGCGAGCACGCCATCGGCCTGAAAGCGCGCCGCCGACTCGAGCAGCAGGCGCAGCCACTGCGGCGGCGCCCGCTCGTCGTCATCGATGAAGGCCATCCACTCCGCGTTGGCGAGGTGGACGGTGCGATTGCGGGTCTGGGAGATGTTGCGCTCGGGCTGGATCTCGTAAGTGATCGGGAACCGGTCGGACCTGCGCTTGAAATCCTCGACCGTGGCCCGGGCACTTCCCGCGGCATCGTTGTCGACCACCACCACTTCGTCCGGCAGGACTTCCTGTTGCTCCATGTCCTCGAGCAGGACTGCGAGCCGATCAGTGCGCCGATAGGTCGCGATGCAGACGCTGACGCTCACGCGAAAGCCTTGCGTATCTCCGCAACCGGCGTCGCCGACTTCGCCGAGATCATGACGGAATGATGGTGCTCGGCGAGTCTGGCGCGCAGCTCGCGCAGTCCGGCCGCATCGAGCGGCGAAGGCGTCCAGTAATTCAACGTGCGGATGAGCGTGTCCTGCCAGTGGCCGGAGGATTCCCCGAGCACGCGCGTGACGTACATCCCGTACAGGGTGTACTCCGAGAACGCATTCAGGCCCGCCAGCACCCGCTGCCATCTCTTGCCGGTGACTTCCTCGATCCGATCCAACATCGCGAGCGCGTTCTGCCGGCGCCAGCAAATGACATTGCCGATGAAGTTGGTGTCGTAACTCTCATCGGCTGCAATGCCGAAGAGTCCGGCCGCGATGGCGTGCCACTCCTCGTGCTTCGGCAGCAGTCCGCGCTGGCCGTACTCGACGAAAAGCGGGACCTTACCGTCGCGCTCGGCGGCACGCGGGTCGAAGGCACGCACGAAGAAAGTGTCGGAATCGACGAACAACAGGACGTCCTCGGTCACGGTCCCCGGGACGGACAGCTTGACGATCTGCTGCAGGATCCAGTTCTTCACCGGGCGGGTGCGCAGGCTCAGCCAGAATCGGCGCGTGCCGGGTATCCGCGACAGCCACCAGGGAACGAGATCCTCGACGACCAGCAGCTCCGTGCGCCGGGTCTGCAACGGGCGAAACAGCGGCACGTCCCGCCGGTCGACGATCAGGTAGTGACGCAGGTGCGGCGCCGCCCAACGCTCGATGCTTTCGGTGAGGAGCCGACACCGCGCGAGATCGAGCCGGAAACTGGGCGTCACCAGCGCGTAGCTCAGATCTCCAGCCGCGCTTCCCGCCACCGACGGCAATCGGGCTTCGCTACTCACGAATAGCCGCGCATCCTGCGCTGGATCCGCCACGATGGCTCGCGTTCAGCCGCTGGGTGGGTCATTGACATATCGTCCGCGCAAGGGGATTGGGGTGCCTTTTTCGCGTTGATTCTACAGGAGAACCTTTGGACCTGCTTGCGCGTAATATAGGCGTAAATCAATCACCCGGGCATCGCGCCCTCTGGCAACCATGTCCATGCGTCATACGCTCCCGTGGCGCGCATTGGCAGTCGCGCTCTCGAGCACACTCATCGCGGCGTGCCATCCTGCCGGCTCCACTCCCCGCGCACCGCCCGGCGAGATCGTAGTGGATACGGCGGCCAGGATCAGCGCCCTCCACCCCGATCAGCTCGGCCTGAATCTCGGTGTGTGGTACGACGTAACGACTCCGGGTCTACCGGCCGAATTGGCTCAGGTCGGCGCGCACGTCGTGCGCTGGCCCGGCGGCTCGATCGCCGACACCGAGCACTGGGAGCGGCACACACAGTGCAACGGCAAGAGCTCCCAACCGGCCTACCATCCGCAGAGCACGTTTTCGAACTTCATGAGTCATCTGGCCGTGCCCGGTGACTACGGCGTCGCCCTCACCGTGGCCTACGGCACCAACCCGGCGTGCAACGGCGGCGGCGACCCCAGGGAAGCGGCCGCGTGGGTGGCCTATGTGAAGGCGCATGGCTTTGGCCCCCGGGTGAGATTCTGGACGGTGGGCAATGAGTCGTTCGGCGACTGGGAAACGGACATGCATGCCCAGCCCCACGACCCCGGGACATATGCCGCGGCGATGAACGGAGCCGATGGCTATTACGCGCTCATGAAGGCTGCCGACCCAACCGCCCGCGTCGGTGTCGTCGTGAGCGGCGACAGCAGCTCGGACCCATGGGACAGCATCGTCCTGTCGAAGGCGCCTTACGATTTCGTCGAGATGCACTGGTACGCGCAGACACCCGGCAAGGAGGACGATGACTACCTGCTGCACGCTGCGCCGAACGACTTCGCGCAGAGAATCGCCAACGTCAAGGAGGCGCTGGCGGCGTGGGGGAAACCTGACACGCCGATCATGGTGGGCGAGATGAACTCGGTCGCCTTCGACGCTGGCAAGCAGTCGGTATCGATCGTCAATGCGCTCTTCACCGGCGAAGTGCTCGCCGAGGGTCTCGAGCGCGGCGTCGCCCTGCAGGTCTGGTGGTTCGGTGACGGCGGCTCCCAGGGCTGCAACAAGAACAACTCCGCCTCCCTCTACGGGTTTCAGCAGTGGGGCAGCTACGATCTGGTCTTTGGCAACACCGCCTACAACTACAACAGCTGCACGAACAATAGTGGCGGCCCCATAGTCCCCGAGGGAACGGTATCGCCCAGCGGCCAGGCATACAAGATGGTGTCGCAGTTCATCGCCAACGGCGGCTCCATGCTCTCGACCGCTTCCGGATCAGCCGACGTGCGCGCTTACGCGGCGTCCGTCGGCACCGGCTATTCTCTGCTGTTGCTCAACCTGAGCGCGACCACCCCCGCAAACATGCGGGTAACGCTCAATGGCGCCGCGGGCGCGGCCGGCGCCACCTACACGGAGACCGATCTCGTGTACGGCAAAGCGCAATACGACCAGTCACGTGACAACAAGTGGCCGGGACCGACCAGCCAGTCTGTTGGGGGCGTCGGCAATGTCTTTCCAGTGACGCTCCCACCCTGGAGCATCAGCCTCATCCGGCTGCAACACTGACCGGCCGCCCTGCCTCCAAACACGGCAAGACAACGGTTGGATGATCCGCCCGACGATCAGCGCAACGTCGATCGTCAGAAGCTGGAAACACAGGGCCGCAACATCCTGGTCGAGAACGCGGCACGGCGGATTGACACGGCCGTGCAATCATTGTCGCGAAATGCCGACGTGCGGTTTTACCCACATTGGCAGGGGTTCCTCGTCCGCCTACTATGCGCGCATTGTTCAAGGGCAAACCCGCCGGAAGGCGGGGACGCAAAACCTCCGGTCTGTGAACTCGAGTAGATCGCAGATAGCGGGGTTGCCGGCGGAGGGTCCATTTCTGGGGCGCGCTGCCGTCAGTCCACCGCATATCTAGCTGTTCGACCGTGTCAGATCGGAGCCAGATTAGGCTGCCGGTGCGAGGGGTCATGAGTCGGACAATGAATACGCAGATGCTGTGTCGAGCCGTGGTGGCCGTCCTTTTTGCCGGGATACTCGCGGCCTGTAATCAAAGCTCCACCGATGCGGCTTCCCCGAGTGCATCGGCAAGCAGCGAGCCCGCGGCGCCTACCGCGACCACTACGACCAGCACGGCCTCTGCGAGCGGTGCGACTTCGTCCACCGCGGATCCGATCTCATTTGTCGCGGCGAGCTACTCGGTGTCGCAGGCTCAGGCCTCCGTGGCCCTCACCGTCAAGCGCACCGGATCCGATAGCTCCGCGGTCAGCGTCGATTATTCGACCGTGGATGGCACCGCCTCCCGGGGAAGCCAGTACACGGGAGTTGTCGGCACCTTGAAGTGGTCCGAGGGCGATGCGACTGAGCGGCTGATCACAGTCCCGGTTAGAGACGCGCTCCCCTTCTCCGGCACCAAGACATTCCAGGTCCGCCTCACCGATCCGAGCGACCCGGCGGTGATCACCTCGCCGGCGACGGCCACCGTGACGATCTCCGGCAATGCGGGCGAATCCGCCGGCATGCTGGAGTTCTCGTCCGCCGGCTATACGGTGGCACAAGCCGCCGGCTCGTTGAGCGTGACCGTCGATCGCGTGGGCGGTGCTTATGGCGCCGTCAGCGTCACATATTCGACCCAGGCCGGTACGGCTATCCAAGGGACGAATTACAAAGATACGGTCGGGAGTCTCCACTGGGATAGCGGCGACGCCACTGCGAAGACGTTCTCCGTGCCGATTACCGCTGCCGCAGGCTTCTCGGGCTCGAGGCTCTTCCACGTCCGGCTCTTGAGCCCCACGTCCGGCGCCTCTCTGGGGACACCGAGCAACGCCTTGGTGACCATCAATGGACAGGGCACCAACGCCGGCAGCCTGGTCTTCTCGAAATCGAGCTATGCGGTCCCGCAGACCGCCGGCAGCGTCACCATCAGCGTCGACCGCATGGACGCCACTTCCGGCGCCGCCAGCGTGGACTACGCCACTGCCAGCGGTTCGGCTCCCGCAGGGAGTGTTTACACGGGCAAGAGCGGCACGCTGAAATGGGCTGCCGGCGACCATTCGCCGAAGTCCTTTGCCGTCGCGGTCAGCGATGCGACGCCGTTTACCGGCAACAAGACGTTCACCGTGGCTCTCTCGAGCCCCAGCGCCAATGCCAGCATCGCCAACCCCGGCAAGGCGACCGTCACGATTGCCGGTGCTGCTGCCCCGGCGGTCGGCTCCCTGGCCTTGTCGGCCTCGGCGTACACGGTCAACCAGAGCTCGGGCTCCATAACCGTCACAGTGGATCGCACTGACGGCTCGTCCGGCGCGGCGAGCGTCGCGTACGCGACCAGCAATGGCAGTGCCGTCGCCGGCACCAACTACTCGGGCGCGAGCGGCACTCTCGACTGGGCGAACGGCGACTCTTCACCGAAGAGCTTCACGATTCCGGTCGGCACGACCCCCTTCTCGGGGAACAAGTCCTTCACCGTGACGCTGTCGGCGGCGAGCGGCGCGACATTGGCCACGCCGGACAGCGCGCTCGTGACCATCGCCGGCGATGCGGCTGCGCCCACCCCGGGCAGCCTGGCGCTCTCGGCTGCCGCCGACGCGGTATCACAGGGTATCGGCGTGGCGACAGTGACCGTCACGCGCACCGGAGGGTCATCCGGCGCGGCGAGCGTGACCTACGCGACCGGCAATGGCAGTGCCGTCGCTGGCAGTGACTACACCGCGACGAGCGGTACTCTCGATTGGGCGAGCGGCGACTCTTCGTCGAAGACCGTCACGATTCCCATCCTCAACGCGACACCCTTCTCTGGGAGCAAGACCTTCACCGTCGCTCTTTCGGGTGCCAGCGGCGCGACGCTCGCCTCGCCGAGCAGTGCGACCCTGACCATCACGGGTGACGCCGCGGCCACGACCGGGAATCTCGAGCTCTCGGCTGCCAGCTATGCCGTGTCACAGAGCGCCGGCGAAGCGACGGTTGTCGTCCAGCGCACCGGCGGCTCCAGCGGCTCCGTCAGCGTGGCGTACTCAACGAGCAACGGTACGGCAGTCGCGGGCAGCGACTACACCGCGACGACCGGCACTCTCAACTGGGCGGCCGGCAGCAGCTCCTCCCAGAACGTGCAGATCCCGATCAGCGCCGCCACACCGTTCAGCGGCTCGAAGTCCTTTACCATCACGTTGTCGAGCCCCTCCACTGGGGCGACTCTCGCGAGTCCGAGCAGCGCCACGGTGACGATAGCCGGCACTGGCTCCAGCGGCTCTTCCGGCAGCGCGCCGACGAATGTCATGGTGATCAAGCAGGGTACCAGCTCGACGAATGCCGCCACGATGTTCGACTGCGGCGGCGCCACTGCCGTATGCCCTGGCTTCTCGAGCACCTACACGCTCTATTACGGCAATGACCAGACCCCCAACCTGAACGAGATCGGCTGGCAAGGCATCTCGGGAGCCACCAACTACGCCATCTATCGCTCGACCGATGGCGGCACCCCTGCGTTGCTGACCACCATCAGTGCCGCAACTGCCGCAAGCAACTACACTGGTTACGTCTCGGGTCAGAGCGGCAACTCCTACCTCAGCAACATCAATTCGGCGTACACGGACGACAACGCCACCAATGTCGTCTCCGATATGGAGTACCCGCCGGTCAACGCGACTGCAAGCTTGACCTACGGCAGCAATGTCTTTACCGTCGGCAAGATCAATAACAACACCTCGGTCAACGCTCCGGGGGTGATCACCGCCGGACAGGGCATCAGCGGTCCCGGAATCCCGACCGGCACGACGATCGCCGCCTTCGGCTCTGGCGGCACGACCGGTAAGGGTGGCGCGGGCACCTATCAGCTGTCACAAAGCGCGAACGCCACCGAAAGCAGCCAGACCTACGGCACGGAGTACTTCGTAAACACCTCCTATACCTATTACGTGGAGGCGGAAGTGAACGGCACATGGTCGAGCCCGTCCGCCTATGCCACGCTGCCCTATGTCGTCAATGGAGAGTACATCCTATCCGGGGGCGTGTTCGGCGGCCCCGCGGAACAAGGTGCCGCCGCGCCCGCAACCACTCCTCTGGGTTACAGCAAAGCGCTCGAGTGGTCAGCCAGCAGCGCCGCCTCGGTCATTGGCGTCTATGCCGGCAACAGCGCCGCCGACCAGGCCCTCAACATTGGCGGCTATTCCTATCTCAACGTGGCGTTTTACACGTCGAACTCGGGTATCAACTTCACGATTGAGGCCGAGGTCCCGGGTGACAACGTCATCATGAATATGACCCCGCTTTCCAACTTCGGGTTCGGAAATGTCACGCCCAATGGCTGGACGACCTACAAGATTCCGTTGAACGATATCTATCTCGACAAACAGTGGTCAGGCTCCCAGATACGGCAGAACAGCCTGTACAAGGTCATCTTCCAGTATGACTACGGCAGCGTCTCGAGCACCGATATCTACATGGAAATGTGGTACTCGGTGAACTGATGTCGGGCAGGGCGCGGCTTGCGGCACCGGAGGATTGCTGCAATACTATGGCGAAATAAATATCCGCCATGATAGGCCGGGACAAATGGCCGCCAACGACCGGTCAATCGGGGAAATCCGCGCCCTGACAGGCATTCGCGGCGTCGCGGCGATGATCGTGTTCCTGTCCCATGCCCGCGATACGCTGGCGAGCCGGGGACTGCATTTCGCCGTTCCCCTGCCCGTCGAGCGCCTGTTTTTCATGGGCGGCCGGCAGGTCGACGTATTCTTCGTCCTGAGCGGCTTCATCCTCACCCTGATCTACCAGAGCTGGTTCAGGGAATCCGTGGGCGCGGGCCCCTATAGGGAATTCCTGCAGCGGCGGTTCGCCCGCATCTACCCGCTGCATGCGGCCATCCTGCTTCTGGTGATCGCGTTCGTCCTTGCCGCTGAAGTGGGTCACGCAAACGTTCTGCACGGCACCGGGCGGTTCACCTGGTCGCAGCTGCCCGCTTACTTTCTGCTCATTCACGCCTGGGGGCCCCTGGGGCCGGAGGGCGGCACCTGGAATCCTCCCTCGTGGTCGATCAGCATCGAGGCATTCTGCTACCTCGTCTTCCCGTTCCTCATTTACCTCATCGCGACCGCCAATCCCCGCCGGTACTGGACCACGCTGGTGTGCGTCGCCATCGCCGGGTTCGCCGCCAATTCCGTGTTGTTTTGGGGACAGGCTGGAATCCCCGGCTTGACGCGCGGACTGACGGAGTTTCTGCTCGGCTGCGCCACGGTGCAGGTCTTCAATACTTCGCTCGCGGACTGGCTCCGGCGCGATCTGGGCTCCCTGCTGGCCTTCGCCGGCCTGGTCGTGTGCTATCTGTTGACACCCGATACCGGCTTCGTCATCGCCCTCTGCGCGGCCCCGCTGCTGCTCTCACTCAGCGGATCCAACATCGCCAGCAGGATGTTCGCCTGGCTGCCGATTTATTTCCTGGGTGAGATCTCGTATTCGGTGTATCTCGGCCATTTCCTTTTCAGCTCGGTAGCCTATCGCTTCATCAGCGTGCCATGGATGAAGGAGTCTTCGCTCCATGCGCTCGCCGGCGCCGCCTTCATCATCGCCTTCGTGCTCGCATGCGCCACCGCGACGTATTACCTGATCGAGAGGCCGGGCCGCAGGCTGTTGCGGGGGAAAAAGCCGCGACCGGCCGTCGTAACGCAGGTTCCGGTCGTCTGAGGCGGCTGCGCGCCGGCTGCCTCAGGCCGGCGCCAGCGACCGAGCGTGCTTGCGCATCAGCCAGACGATGCCGACCACGTTGACCACCTCTCCCACGATCTGGCCGATCAGAACACCGGCGACCCCCCACCAGGAGATGCCGAACCACATCACGACGAGCGCAACGATCGCGCTGTACGCCGTCTGGCTGGCCGTCCATCTGAACTTTGCGATCGCCGTCAGCGCGCATAGCAGGACGTCTCGCATCAGGCCAATGATGGCGATGGCGCCCCAGAGGAGCAGCAGCTGATCGCGGTCGGCAATGTGCTTGCGGAACAGGTCATCGATCAGCCAGCCTCGAAAGATCCACACCAGGAGGAAGTAGATCAGATCGAGCCCGCCGACGATTCCCAGGATCGCCAGCAGGCGTTTCACCAGCACGCGAAAGCCGTGCGTGGCATTCCATTTGGCGGCGGTCGGCGCGAGCAAGCTCTGCATTCCGATCGAGAGCACGAAGGCCGGCATCAGCAGCAAGCGCGCTTCGTTGACGGCCGATACGGCCTTGAGGTCCAGGCGGGTGGCGAGCAGGTAGCTGTAGCTCTGACCGAAGAGCCAATACATCAGACTGCCAAAAGCCGACCACAGGCCAAACACGCGCAGCTCGCGCCAGGCCGTCGCCTCATCGCCGCCCGCCCACCCCGGCTGCTTCGCAACCGAGCGGTATGCGTCTATCGTTCCGGCCCAGGCGGCCGCGGCAAGGGCGACCGCCACCCAGATGATCGGAGTCGCGGTACCCAGCGCTGCCACCAGCACCCCGGCCAGCAGCACGACGACGTAAAAGGCGTCGGCGCGCAGAAGCTGTCCCGGCTTGGCATAGATGAGCAGGACGTTACGCAGGAAGTCCCGGCGCAGCGCCGCCCAGCCGGCGACGACCGCGCAGCCGAGCACCTCCGCCATCAGCGCGTCGTACCTGCCGAAGAGAAAGCCGACGAGGACGAGCGCGATGCCCACCGGAGCGGCCCAGCGCAGCATGCGCCGCTGGCTGCTCATGACCGCCCCGACCATGGAATGACCGTCGCTGGGCGATTTCTTCGGCACCACCGCCGCCAGCGGGCTCGTGATTCCCGATCCCTGTACCGATACGAGCAGCAGCAGCGTCGACTGGATCAGAACATACAATCCGTAATCGAAGTCGCTGGTGAAACGCAGCAGGAAGAAGCCCACCAGGAAGTTGGCTCCGGACAGCATGATCTGATCGATGATGGCGGTGCTGAAGAGACGCACCGCGCCGCTGCGTTTCATGGCGACCTGCCGCTCGTCTTCCTTGCGGGGTCGGCGTGGTCATTCCCGGCGTAACGCGCCAGCCGCACACCCGCCGGAAACTCGCGCTTCAATCAGTTCACCGAGTACCACATTTCCATGAAGATATCGGTGCTCGGGACGCTGCCGTAGTCATACTGAAAGATGACCTTGTACAGGCTGTTCTGCCGTATGAGAGAGCCCGACCACTGTTTGTCGATATAGATGTCGCCCAAGGGAATCTTGTAGGTCGTCCAGGTATTGGGCGTCAGATCTCCGAACCCGAAGTCGGAAAGCGGGGTCATATTGAGAATGATGTTATCGCCAGGGACCTCGGCCTCGACCGTGAAGTTGATACCGGCGCTTGCCGTGTAGAACGCGACATTGAGATAGGAATAGCCGCCGACATTGAGCGCCTGGTCGGCGGCGCTGTTGCCGGCATAGATGCCAATGACCGAGGCCGCGCTGCTGGCCGACCAGTCCAGCGCTTTGCTGTAACCCAGAGGGGTGGTGGCAGGCGCGGTGCCTTGTTTCGCGGGGCCACCGAACACGCCTCCGGATAGGATGTACTCTCCATCGACGACATAGGGCAGCGTGGCATAGGCGGAGGGGCTCGACCACGCGCTGCCCACTTGCGCCTCGATGTAATAGGTATAGGAGGTGTTTACGAAGTACTGCGTGCCGTAGGTCTGGCCGGTTTGGGTGGCCGTCGCGTTTTGCGACAGCTGATAGGTGCCCGCGCCGCCCCTACCCGTCGTGCCGCCAGAGCCGAAGGCGGCGATCGTCGTGCCGGTCGGGATTCCGGGACCGCTGATGCCCTGCCCCGCGGTGATTGCTCCCGGAGCGCCGACCGCGGTGTTGTCATTGACTTTGCCGACGGTGAACACATTGCTGCCGGACATCAGACTTCCGGTCACATTGACCGGCGGATACTCCATATCGGACACCACATTGGTGGCGCTGTCGTCCATGTAGGCCGAATCGATATTGCCGAGGGCGTTGCCGCTCTGGCTCGAGACATACCTGCGGTAGTTTCTTGCCGCAGTCGTCGCCTTGATGGTGGTCAGCAACGTGGCCGTGCCGCCATTGGTCGAGCGATAGATAGCGTAGTGGGTGGCTCCCGGGATGCCTTGCCAGCCGATCTCGTTCAGGCTGGAGCTCTGGTCATTACCATAATAGAGCATGTAGGTCTTCGAGAAGCCCGGGCATACCGCACCGCCGTTGCCGCAGGTGAACATCGCAGCGGCATTCGGTGCGCGGGTCCCCTGCTCGATGACCATGACATTCGTTGGCGGGCGGGCGGGAGACGATCCAAGACACAAAATCGAGCCTATGGCGGCGGCTATCGGCCTGAGTGACGTTGTAGTCATGCGCAGTTCTTTGCCCTGCCGGGCTGTTATCGTCGGGTGCCTCGCGTCATATCGACACGACTGTTATCGAGCTCATGCCGGGCGATACTCAGCGTTGCAAACGTCATGATCGCGAACAGGAATGCCGAATTCACCGTCAGCCAGCAGCTCTCGGACAGGTTCATGATCGCCTGCTGGAAAAAGAACCCCAGAAACAGCGCGCCACTGAAGCGGTCGACCTTCATGAGTTTCAGGCACTGGCGAACATAGATGATGAGATAGCTGAGGAGAATGAGGAGCCCCATGAATCCGAGGTCATTGACGATCTCGAGGTAGCCGTTATGAGATTCGCTGGGATAGAAAAACATGCGACTGAGAAACGTATAGGACGGGGACATCGGGACCGGACCTATCCAGTAGGCGCCATATCCGGAGCCGATGTAGGGGCTGAGCTGGATGTGCTCCTTGACGATTTGCCAGATCATCGCCCGATTCGAAAAGGTCATGTCCTTGCCCGTGATGGCGGCAATGGGCTGCAATAAGACTTCCAGTCCCGGCACCAACTGCAAGACCGCGAGGGCGTAAGTCAGCACTACGCTTGCGTAGAGCGTAATGATATATGGCATGTAGCGGCGTAGCGATGGCGGTGACCGCAACAGCAGCAGCAGGAAGCAAATCACGAATAAAGTCGCCAACAGAGAGGTCGAGCTGCGCGACAGCAGCACGCACCACATGGAGAGCAAACCGAAGACTATGGCCTTCCATGGCGAAACCTCGCGCGTCAGCCAGCCGTGCAGCCAAAGAATCACCCCGAAACTGGCCAATTGACCGAACTCGTTCTTCTGCGTGGTGAGGCCATGCCAGGCGTTGTGCAGCGTCCCGGTCCCGTGCTCGATGGCGAGATCAGGAGAGACCAGGCCGAAAATAATCGATCCCACCAGCAGCACGGTCACGCACGGGCGCAAAAGCTCCTGGAAGCGAGTTCTATGCCAGCCCACCAGGCAGATCGCCGAACAGACGAAGACCTCGGTAACGATGCTGATATAGCGCGCCAGGGTATCGGCAGGGCTGATCGACCAGAAATAGCTGAGCGGGACCACGATCAGAAAAGCAAGGAAGCCCTTGTTGAGGTGGCGCAGCAACTGGATGAACTTGGCCCATTGGCGGATCACCAGCAGGAAGCCGAGCGCAAGCATCGCCAGCTTCAGCATTCGAGCCAGTGGATTGACCTGATATCCAGAGGCCATCGAGCTCTGGTCGTCGAAAATGTTCCACGGCACCGTCATGTAGACCAGGAATACCCACGCCAGCACCGTCGCGGTCACACTCGTGCGGACCTTCTTCGCGGACAAAGCTTTCGTGGACGGTTCCCGTAGCGGCGTTCGTCCCATCGCTGCCCCTCCCCTGGGCAGACCGGTCCTGGACCGGGCACCGCTCTTGGTGATCATCTGGCGGCGCGACTGAGCAGCAGGCGCGACAACCGGCGTGCGCCTTTTACACTCGGCCGGTCGACAAAAAGATATACCAGTGACCCGACGGCGAGACTGACGGCGATCAGCATCGCCGCTCCTGGAGCCGAGGTGACACTCGCGATGCCGATATGCGCGCCAATGATCCGCTTGCCAAAATCCACACAGTACAAGTGGGTCAGGTACGTGGCGTAGCTGGCATCGCCGATATGCACCAATAAAGTCACCAAACGTCCGGGCAGGCGCACCAGGGCGGATTCCAACTGAAAAGCGGCGAGGACGATCAGCAAGGCCGGCAGCCCGAAACTGAGGGGACGGAACGGGGCGGCGATGACCTCCATGTATGACATCGTGACATACGAAGCCAGCGCGACCAGCAGGATGAACGACTTCGGTATATGCCGCCAAAACGCCGCGCCTTTGATATTCCACGCAAAGATTCCGAATATGAATTCGAATAGCAGACCATTTTGCGTGAAGAACAGGTGATACGCGCTGGCTTTGGGGAGCGCCATGCCTACCAGCCATACGGCGCAGACCAGGGCGGTGGTCGTGCGAGCGAAATAACGTCGCGGCGCGCTCAGCAAAGCTATGGTCGACAGAGCGTAAAACAGCATTTCATAGTTGAGTGTCCAACCCACCCCGAGCATCGGCTGCAGGGCGCCGCCACGCTTGAAGTACGGTATGAACAGCAACGATCGAATGTAATCGGCTGCATTCGCCGTGGTTTCGGTGAACAGCCGCGGTGCGATCGCCACTGCCACCAGGGTCGCGGTGGTCAGGATCCAGTACAGCGGAACGACTCTGGTGATACGGTCAGCGGCGAATTGCATGGGCGAGGATTTATTGTCCGCGATCATGGCAATGACGAAGCCGCTGAGAATGAAGAATAAGTCGACTCCAAAGCTGCCGAACTGGGGGATTCGGCCCACGTGGTAGTACACGACACTCGTGGCGGCGATGGCGCGCAGAATCTGCAGCGAGCGCAGCTGCGGCGCGGCGCGGCGCGCCGCGACAGTGGCGGTCACCAGTGGCGGCGCGGCAATCGGTGGGCTGCGCGCGAGCGAGTCATCGACATTGATTGCCGTGGCATCGACCGCTTGCTGGAGTGTGTCAGTCACTTCGAGGGACCCGATATCGCCGGGCGGATTATAGCCGTCGCGGCGGCATATTATGGTATCCAGTCGGCAGAAGCCGCGCCGGCCCGCTCCATGAGGTGCGCCCGGCGAGCCCCGCCTCAGGCCAGCGCGCACTGGCACGGGGCCGCGCCGGGCCCGCCGTCACCGCGCCCGCGCCCATGCGCCACATTCCGGGGATGCCGGGTGGCCGCACCCGGAAAATCGGCCAGCCCTGGCCGGCCTGCGCTACCAGCCGCTCGAGGAGCGGCCCGGCATCAGTTCACCGAGTACCACATTTCCATGAAGATATCGGTGCTCGAGACGCTGCCGTAGTCATACTGAAAGATGACCTTGTACAGGCTGTTCTGCCGTATCTGGGAGCCTGACCACTGTTTGTCGAGATAGATATCGTTCAACGGAATCTTGTAGGTCGTCCAGCCATTGGGCGTGACATTTCCGAACCCGAAGTTGGAAAGCGGGGTCATATTCATGATGACGTTGTCACCCGGGACCTCGGCCTCAATCGTGAAGTTGATACCCGAGTTCGACGTGTAAAACGCCACGTTGAGATAGGAATAGCCGCCAATGTTGAGGGCCTGGTCGGCGGCGCTGTTGCCGGCATAGACGCCAATGACCGAGGTGGCGCTGGTCGCCGTCCACTCCAAGGCATGGCTGTAACCCAGAGGAGTGGTTGCGGGCGCGGCGGCGCCTTGTTCCGCCGGGCCGCCGAAAACGCCTCCGGATAGGATGTACTGCCCGTTGACGACATAGGGCAGCATGGCATAGGCGGAAGGGCTCGACCACGCGCCGCCCACTTCCGCCTCCACGTAGTAGGTATAAGAGGTGTTTACGAAGTACTGCGTACCGTACGTCTGTGCGCTTTCGGTGGCCGTCGCGTTTTGCGACAGCTGATAGGTGCCCGCGCCACCCCTACCGGTCGTACCGCCAGTGCCAAAAGCGGCGATCGTCGTGCCGGTCGGGATTCCGGGACCGCTGATACCCTGCCCGGCGGTGATCACTCCCGGAGCACCGACCGAAGTGTTGTTATTGATGTTGCCGACGGTGAGCACATTGCTGCCGGACGTCAAGCTTCCAGTCGCATTGACCGGCGGATACTCCATATCAGACACGACATTGGTGGCGCTGTTGTCGGTGTACGCCGAATTGATGTTGCTGACCGAGGAGTTGCCGCTCTGACTCGAGACGTAACTGGTGTAGTTGCTGGTCGCAGTCGCGGCACTGATGGTGGTCAGTAACGTCGCGCTGCCGCCATCGGTCGCTCGGTAGATGGCGTAGTTGGTGGCTCCCGAGATGCCTTGCCAGCCGATCTCGTTCAGGTTGGGGGTCTGGTCATCGCCGTAATAGAGCGTGTAGGTGCTCGAGAAGCCGGGGCATAAGAGCAGTGGCGCCGCCGCAGTCGAACATCGTGGCGTGATTCGTCGAGCTGGTGCCCTGCCTGATGACCATGACATTCGTCGGCGCGCTGCCGGAAGAGCCGCCAGAGGAAGAGCCACCGCCGGACGAAGAGCCGCCGCCGGAAGAAGAGCCACCGCCGGAAGAAGAGCTGCCGGACGACGAGCCGCTACCCGACGAGCCGCTGCTCGATGTGCCGCTGCCACCAACAGTTTTGGTGTTACCCGTGGAGGTGGCCGTGCTGCTCGCGGAGGATGGGTCCGAGCCTCCACACGCGGTGAGCAACAGACATGTTGCCGCGAGGCAAGCCGGAAGAAATCTGGCGTAACGGCGCATATGAAGTTTTTCCGGCACGTGTCAGCTCCAGCTGGATGAGGAGTCGAGTCCTTAGGAGCAACTTACGCACGTACCGCTGTGAATTATGAGGTACGGTTCACGACAACGGCGTGCGCTGTAGGTGTCAGTAGTGCCCGCATGTTGGCATTCACCGACAGCCGGCAGAAGCTACTCCTGCCTATTGAACTTACTTTTGCTCCTGACCGCAATACGTCTGCAATCCGCGACGCGCCATGTCGCGGATTGGCAAGTTATTTGACTTAAACAGAAATGCGACACGCGCCCGTCGCAGCGGGTTTTTCAACACCAACGGCCAGCCAAAAATGTCCGCCCATACCGGTGCGCTCGAGTCAGGGCATGTCGCAGTGGTGGACCGACGGGCCGATGGGTCGCGGCTGTGCCTCGATGAGGATAGGCGCCGCGCCGGATGGCGGCCCCGCTGGGGGGCGGGTTGCTGCGCAGCCCCGCGGCTGAGCGCCCTACCCGGGCAGGAGGGGCCCGGGGGCGCGCAACCTCCTGATTCTGTGAGACTGAGCATACAATCGGGTGGCGGGGCGGCAATCAGGCGGACAGCCTGTACAATTGCTGCCGACGCCCCGGGTCCCCTCAATGAGCTCAGAGCCAGAAACGATCGATCCGCCCCTTCCCGACCCCGACGAGGAGCTCGCGCGCAGCCTGGTGCTGCTCCACCGGCTGTCGAACGAGGCGATCGAGCAGATCAACGACCTCATGAAGCGGCTTCATATCCGTTTCGCCGAAGCGGCTCTGCAGTCCGGGGCTGTGACCCAACCCGAGCTCGATGAAGCGCTGCTATGGGTCGACGCCCATCCGTCGTCGTCCAGGCGCGGCAGCGGGCTCATCGAGGAAGTTCTCAAGCGCACGGCGCGCCAGCGCCGCGACCCAGTCCTCTGGGAGCACGACCAGCTCGAGCCGGCGCAGCAGCTCGTCCTCGCGCATCAGCCGGATCACGCCCACAGCGAGATTGTGCGCAGCCTGCGAACCGAGCTGCTGCTGCGCTGCAAGGGCCAACGTGGCGCGGGCATGATGGCCCTCTTGAGTCCCTGTAACGGCGAGGGCCGCTCGCATCTTGCCGCGGAGCTTGCCATCGCCTTCGCGCAGCTCGACCGGCGCACCCTCCTGGTGGATGCGGACATGCGCAACCCGGTTCAGCACCGCCTGTTCGCGACCGACAACGAGATCGGGCTCGCCCAGGCGCTCACCGAGGGGGGGCCGCAGCACTTCCATGGAATCAAGGGCCTGCCCCAGATGGCGCTCGTGACTTCGGGGGATGTGCCGCGCAACCCGCTCGAGCTGCTCTCGGGGCGCAATTTCGAGCGCACCATGACCGAATGGCGCCGCAACTTCGAGTTCGTCATCCTCGACACGCCGGCGAGCACGCGCTTTTCCGACGCCCTCGCCATCGCCGCCGCCGCCGGCAACGTGCTCCTCCTCGGGCGCGCCGAGACCACCCGTTTCACAGACCTCAGCGAGATCTCCCGCAATCTCGCCTCCACACGATCGCGGATCCTCGGCGCGGTGATCAACAGGTTCTGACGACTTCCACGGCGGCGTAAACCTCTGACAGGAACGCCACCCTCACGCTGAAATCCGGTGCATCTGCTCGTAACCCTGCTGCTGCTGATCCTTGCGCTCCCCGCGGTCGGGGCCTCGCTCTATCTCCTTATTTTCACTCTCCTTTCGGCACGGCCACCCCTCCCACGGCCGTCCTCGCGGCAGCTGCGGTTCGATGTCATCGTACCGGCGCATAACGAAGTCGAAGTGCTCACTCGGGTCCTGACGACCCTGCAGCGGCTCGACTGGCCCAAGGACCGGTACCGGATTCTCGTGGTCGCCGATAACTGCACAGATCGTACGGCGGACCTCGCGCGAGGCCACGGGGCCCACGTGCTGGAGCGGCGCGATCCCGAGCGCCGGGGCAAGGGATACGCCCTGGAGTTCGCGTTCCAGGCGAGCCGCGCGGCGCGCTTTGCGGAGGCCGTCGTGGTCGTCGATGCCGATGCGGAAGTGTCGGAAAACATGCTGCAGGCCATCGCGGCACGAATGGAGCGCGGCGCGCCGGCGGTGCAGGTTCACTATGGCGTCTCCAATCCCCTGGCGTCATGGCGGACGCGGCTGCTCAGCATCGCGAAGGCTTCCTTTCACATTGTCAGATCGCGGGCGCGAGAGCGCCTCGGACTGTCCTGCGGCATCCGCGGCAACGGCTGGGCGGTTACGCATGCGCTCCTCGAAGCGGTGCCCTACCGGGCCTTCTCCCTCACCGAAGACCTGGAGTATGGCATCGCGCTCGGCCTGGCCGGCCATCGCGTCCACTATGCCGACGAGGCCAGCTCCGATGCGGAGATGGTCTCCGGCGAGCGCGCCGCGCGCAAACAACGCCAACGATGGGAGCGCGGCAGATTCGAGCTGATTCGCTCGCGAACCACCCCACTGCTGCGCGCGGCCCTGCGCCACCAAAGCCGCGTGTGCTTCGATCTGGCTCTCGACTTGCTCGTACTACCCCTGTCCTACGTCGTCATGAATGTTGGACTGCTCACGGTGATCGCGGCGTGGGCGACCCTGTCACGACCGGGCTATCTGCCCTGGCTGTGGATGAGCCTCGGTTGCTGGGTGGCCCTGATGGCCTACATATTGCGCGGCTGGCGGCTCAGCGGCGTCGGCGCGCGGGGGTTGCTCGATCTCTTGCGGGCACCGCTCTATTTGCTCTGGAAGGTGCTGATCATGCTGAGCCGGGGCGAGCGCACCGAGTGGACTCGCACCAAACGAGAAGGCTCCTGAGAGCGGAGGCCGGGCTCAGCTCCCGGCTGGGACTTGGCACCCACGCCCTGCACTGGCTGTTCTCGGGCGGGGCACGGCAGGGGTTGCTGCGGCTCGCCTACGATCTTGGGATTCGTCACTTCGACACCGCCCCCTCCTATGGAGCCGGGCTCGCGGAGCGCGAGATCGGCCGCTTCTGCCTTCAGCACCGCTCGAATCTGGTGGTAGCGACGAAATTCGGGCTCGCTCCAGGCCGCCTGGCCGCCTCGCTCCCGGGCGGGGCCTACCTCAGCGCCGCGGCGGGCGCTGCCCTGCGAGCGCTGCGACTGCGCCGGCCCGCCTCCGGCGCGCCCGTGGGCGACTTCAGTGCGGCGGCCATGCAGCAGAGCGTAGAGGACTCCCTGCGCCGACTGCGGACGGACTACATCGACGTGCTGTACCTGCATGCGCCCCGGCGCGACTCGCTGGGGAACGTGGAGCCCCTGCTGGAGGCGCTCGCAAGCCTGAGGCAGGCCGGTAAAGTCCGCCGGGTCGGCATTTCCGGGCTCGCGGCGGAGTGTGCGCCGATCGCCCGCGGCTATCCTGAGCTCGCCGAGATGCTGCAAATCGAGCTGCTAGCGGATTCCCAGGGGTTCCCGGACATCGTTTCCCTGCCACCCGCCACCGCGGTGGCCTCATGGGAGTTGCCCGGCTCCCGCGCGCCCGCGACGGGATTCACCCTGTCGCGGCACTTCGAGCGCCTCCAGCGAGCCCTCCCGGCCGGGCTCGTGCTCCTTTCGACGCCGGACGGGCGCGCGATACGCCAAGCCAGCGACTTCTTCTCGCAGGAGCTCTCCGGGGCTGGCGCCTGAGCGGCGGTTCTCATCCGGAGCCCTGCCTTGGAGATACAATGGTCGCGTCGCCGACAGCGGACAGGGGTTGAACCGCCTGCCGCTTTGCCCAAACGGGGCCAGTCTCGGGGGGATGACATGCACCGGATCAACCGGCTTTTCAGAACACTACTCATGCTGGTACTCGGGCTCGCGCCCCTCCTGGGCCACGCCCAGGCGGTCGAGCCGTCAGCGCCAGCCTCCGTCCGCCAGCCGATTCTGGTGCTCGGGCCGGGTGACGAAGTCACCGTGCACGTCTTCGGCCAGGCGAACATGGACACCACCACCTATATCGCGGACGACGGAACGCTCCAAGTGCCCTTGGCGGGCCCGGTGCACGTCGCGGGTCTCTCGCCCTCCGGGGCGGCCCACGCGATCGAGGCTGCGCTACAAAAAGGCCAGTTCCTCGTCCATCCCCACGTCAGCATCACCATCGTGAAGTCGAGCAGCCAGGAAGTCTCCGTGCTCGGCCAGGTGAGTCGGCCGGGGATGTTCCCCATCCAATCCAATACCACGCTGCTCGACCTCCTCGCCCAAGCCGGCGGCGAGACGACGCAAGGCGCGGATACGATCTACATCCTGCGGACCGGCGCCGACGGGGCGATTCATCGTCTCACGATCAACCTGGAGGGGCTCGCCGAGACCGGCGCGGCTCCCGAGGCGGCGCAGATCACGCTGCGGGGCGGAGATCAGGTCTACGTCCCGCGTGCCCCGGAAATCTACGTCATGGGCGAGGTGCACACGCCCGGCCGATTCAGGCTGTCACAGGGCATGACGGTGTTGGAAGCCGTGGCCCACGCGGGCGGGGTGACTGACATGGGCAGCACTCACCGGATCCTCATCAGGCGGCCGCTGCCTGATGGGAAGTATCGCGAGATCTCGGCCAACCTCACCGACACCGTCGCGCCGGGCGACATCGTCACCGTCAGGGAGCGAATTTTTTGAGCCTTCACCGACACAATCTGCCGATGGTGGTGGGGACCGAGCTCCCCCTGCCGGTGCGCCCCCCCGCGGACGAGGACGTCGCCAGTCCGGGAATGTCGATGGCGCAGGCCATCAGCATCCTGCGCTCCCATTTGAAGCGCAGTCTCATCGCCCTGTTCATCCTGGTGCTCGTCTTCGGGCTGATCATCAAGATCCTGCCCCACAGTTATGTCGCCACGGCGACCCTCATCGTCAATCACGCCGATAAGAATCCGCTGGCGACGCCGGACTTTCCCGCCGGCTTCGACAACACCTTCATTCCCACGCAGATCGAGCTCATCGAGAGTCCCGCGGTGCTGCAGCCGGTCATCGATCAGCTGCAGCTCATGAGCAACCGGGAATGGGCGGCCGGCTTCAAGGGACCCCCGGCGGCGTTGCGCGAGGCGATCTTCACCAAGCTCTCCTACGCGCTCACCGTCACCCAGGGCTCGGGCAGTGATCTCCTTTATATCGCGGCCTCGGCGAAGCATCCCGAAGAGGCGGCGACCATCGCCAACGCCGTCGCCACCCAGTATCTGCAGCTCAACCGGCAACGGATCGATCAGCCGGCGCAGCAGAGCGCCCAGCTCTACGCGAAGGAGCTCGAGGACCTGCGCCAGCAGACCATTCAGGCGCAGGAGCAGGTGACGGCGTTCCGCGAAAAGAGCGGTATGGTCGATCTCGCGCCGACCAACGGCGGTGACAGCGAGACGGCGCTCAATGATCTCGAGGGGAAGCTGCTCGCCGCCGAGAACCAGGAGCGCAACGTGCAGGCGCAGATGCAGGCGCAGGCCTGGGACATCAGCTCGCAGGCCGCTCCGGAAGCCGGCGAGCTGGCGGCCAAGCTCTCCGCGGACGAGACGCAGCTCGCGAAGTTGCGCCAAACGCTCGGTCCGCGACATCCGGAGGTCCTCGCGCTCGAATCGCAGATGGCATCGATCAAACGGGCCATCGCCGCGGATCTCGCCTCGCAGCTGGCGGACGCCCGCAAGCTCGTGACCCAATACTCGGCCGCGGTGGCGGCACAGCGGACCCGCGCGCTCGGTCAGCGCAGCGTGCAGGACCAGGGCACGAAACTGCTGCTCGAGCTCGACTCGGCCGAAGCAACCTACAAACACGCCCTCGACGGCTATTCGCAGATTCAGTTTGCCTCGAACGATGCCATCAGCGACGTGGCTCTGATCAGTCGCGCGGTGCCGCCGGTGAAGGCAGTCAAGCCCGCGAAGGCGAAGTACTTCCTCGTCGCGTGCGTCCTGAGCTTCGGTCTGGCTTTCGGTATCCCGTTCGCCTACGAGCTGCTGCTCAATCGGCGGCTGCGTTGCCGGGATGACCTCGAGCGCAATTTCGGCATTCCAGTGCTCGCGCAGTTCGGACCAATCGAGCCGTGATCGATGACGCCCTCGAGTTGGGCGATGCACAAACGCTGCAAGCGGACGTGTGTATCGTCGGAGCGGGTGCGGCCGGCATCACGCTCGCACTCGAGCTCGCCAACAGCGGACTCGGCGTACTGCTGCTCGAGTCCGGGGGACTGAAACCCGAGCGCGGCACGCAACAGCTTTATGAGGGAGCTGTCGCCGACGAGCGGCTGCATAGCCTTCCCCATCGCTTTCGGCAACGACGCTTCGGGGGCTCCACGACCATCTGGGGCGGACGCTGCGTGCCGTTGGACCCGATCGACTTCGAGGCGCGCGACTACATCCCCTACTCCGGCTGGCCTTTCGGGATCGGTGCGCTGCTGCCCTTCTATCCACGCGCCAACGAGATTTGCGAGGCGGGGGCATTCGAGTATCGGGCGGGGGAGGCGTTCCACGGACCGCTGCGCCCGATGATCGAGGGCTTTCGCAGCGCCCATTTCACCAGCGATACGCTCGAGCGCTTCAGCCGCCCGACCGACTTCGGCGCCTGCCATGCGGATCGGCTGCGCGCCGCAAGCAACGTGCGCGTGCTGCTGCACGCCAATGTGACGGAAGTGCGGCTGTTCCCCGGGGGGCATGCCGTTGAATCGCTGACGGTGCGCACGCTGCGCGGCACGCAGCTCACGGTCTGCGCGTCGCGCTTCGTGCTGGCGGCCGGCGGCCTCGAGACGGCACGCCTGCTGCTCGCCAATCGCAACACGATGCCCCACGGCATCGGCAATGAGCACGACGTGGTGGGCCGGTACTACATGTGTCACATTGCCGGCGCCGTGGGTCGCGTCGAGTTTCGCGAGAGAGGCAGTGGCGTCTGGCATGGTTACGACCGCACGCCTGACGGCATCTATTGCCGACGGCGTCTGGCGCTCACGGCCGAGACGCAACGCCAGCTCCGGATCGGCAACTTCATCGCCCGGCTGCATCATCCCCGCATCACCGACCCTTCCCACCGCACGGCCGTGCTGTCGGCACTGCAGCTCGCCAAGGGCCTGATCTCCTACGAGTACGGCAAGCGCCTGCGTGGCGATGAGGGCCCGCGCGTGCGCAATTGGCTGCGCCACGTCGGCAATATTGCAAGCGCTCCCCATGAGGTGCTGGCCTTCGGGGTGCACATGGTGCGCGACCGGTTTCTGGCCAGCCGGAAGTTCCCCTCCATCATCGTCCGCTCGCGGGGCGGGCATTACAGTCTCGACTATCACGCCGAGCAGGAGCCGAATCCCGCGAGTCGCATCACCCTCACCGATGAGCACGATGCGCTCGGGGTGCCCCGGCTGCGGGTCGACTGGCGCTACACCGCCGGCGACGTTCGCACGGTGCAAGCCGCCATGCGGCTGCTCGCCGAGGACCTGGCCTCATCCGGGGTTGGAACGCTCGAGTGCGATCCGCAATCGATCGAGCTCGACATCCTGCACTATGGCGCCTACGGCGGGCATCACCTCGGGACGGCGCGCATGGGAACGGATCAGGCGACCAGCGTCGTCGACCCGAATTGCCGCATCCACGGCATCAGGAATCTCTACATCGCCGGCGGGGCGGTCTTCCCTACTTCGAGCCAGGCCAACCCGACGCTCACGATCGTCGCGCTGGCCCTGCGTATGGCCGATCACCTGCGCCGGCTGGAAGACGGCAGCGGCGCGGCCCGGGTCACCACTTCGGACGAGCGGTCACATCGATCCCCACGGTCGTTGCCGAGTAATTCTCCAGCATGAAGCTGGAGGTCGACTTCGCCCAGTCGACATACGGCCGGATCGTCAGCCAGGAAAGCGCCGCATAGCGCACTTCGAATTCCGCGGCCTGTGTCCGGTCGCTCAGGTTGGTGACATTCACCACGATGAGCCCGCCCTTGACCTGGTCGCGCGTCAGGCTGTAGTTGAGATTCAGGGTGATTTTTGCATCCGCTTTCCAGCTCACCCCGGCCGACCCTCCGGTCCCGATCTGCGGGTTCGCCCCGGCGGTGTAGCTGTCGACGCGGCGGAAGAGCGAAACGTTGGCGCTGGTCTTGCCGGTGAGTTGCCGCTGGTACGTGAGCGCGCCCGTGGCGCTGGAGGTGTTGCCCAGGGTGCCGGCGTAGCCGACAACGGTGCCGCCGGCCACCGGCGTCGAGTCGGCGGGATCGGCCGAGCTGCTGCGGTTCGTGTACCCCGCGCTGGCGGTGAACGTCGACAGTCCGCTCACCTTGTAGTTGGCCGTCAGGTCGGTCTCATGCTGTTGGTAGCGGGTCGCCGCGGTGATGCCCTCGTAATGGCCGTCGTCATCGGTGAATTGCAATCCGGCGGTCAGCCGGCCGAAGCCGAGATAGTTGAGACCGGCAATGCCGATCGTCTCACTGTCCTTGAAGCCCGGAAAGCCGGTGAGCGGCGTGTCGATCTCGTGCAGCTCGGGAGTGAGATCCAGCCGCCATTCCGGCGTCATCAACACCCGTACCGTCACACTCCCCGTCCGCTCGGTATCGAGCAGGAGCGCGGTGCTGAACGTGTTGACGAACGGCGCCATGTAGCGGCTCTCCTGGTACGCCGCCATGCCGTCCACCACCGGGCCGAGCCGCCAGTGGAAATTGCCGCCGAAGCGGTACTCGTAATGATCGAGAAAGGAGAAGCGGTCATACTGATCGCGGGTCGCGGCAGCCTCGAAGGTGAGCTGTTGCGGCCCCCATTGGAGCTCATCGCTCAGTCCTGCCTCGTAGGTGAGCAGCGAATCACCGAGCGCCGTGATGCCCTCATAGGCGAAAGGCGGGGCGCTGGCGGGGCGCGTGAACACGTTCGAGTCGTGCCCATAGCCCACCGTCACGAAGGGACTGAAACCGCTCGCCGCCAGGACCGGTTGCGCGGCACCCGCGAGCAGCGCCACCGCGGCAGCCGTCGCGAAGCCCGTGCCGCCCCACGGGCTGTGGCAAGTGCCCCGAGCCTTCCGCCCGCCGGGCATGCGCCCAGGGCCGGAATCTGTCAAATTGCCGCTCACGAGCCCCCCATCTTTATCGATCTACTCTGCCGATGGGCCGCACCGGCAGCGACATCCTACCGCACGACGGCCCCCTCCTGTCAGCGCCGCGGGACGATGAACGTTTCTCGTTCGATTATGCCGAAGGCCGCACACTTGCCAGCACCCCGAAAGGGACCCGAGCCGCGTATGCGCCATGCATAATGGCGGCGAGGGCTCCGAGCCGAGCATTGTGCACAAGCAATTCGACTATGTGATCGTCGGCGGCGGCTCAGCCGGGTGCGCGCTGGCCGCGCGGCTGTCCGCGGATCCCGCCACCTCCGTCCTCCTGCTCGAGGCCGGCCCTCGCGACACCCATCCGCTGCATCACGTCCCGGCGGGGTACTTTGCGCTCGGCCGGCGCTACACCTGGGGCTACCACTCGACGCCGCAGGTGCACGCCTGCGACCGCTCCGTCGAGCTGCCGCAGGGTCGCATGATGGGCGGCAGCTCCTCCGTGAATGCGATGGTCATGGTCCGCGGCGTTCCGCGGGACTATGACGACTGGGCACGGGTTCACGGGTGCGCCGGCTGGAGCTACCGCGACGTCCTGCCCTACTTCATCCGCAGCGAGTCGAACGACACCTTCAGCAACGAGTTCCACGGCAACGACGGTCCGGTAGGCGTCTCCCGCGTCATGCCGCACTCGCTGACGCAGAGCTTCGTGCGCGCGGCGCAGCAGTCAGGCATCCCCTACAACGCCGATTTCAATGGCGCGCAGCTTGCCGGCTGCGGCTTCTATCAGACGAGCATTCGCGACGGCCGCCGCTCCAGCACCTCGGTCGCCTACCTTCGCCCTGCTCTTGGCCGGCCCAATCTCACGGCGCGCAGCGATATCAACGTACTCAGGATCGTGATCGAGCGTGGGCGCGCCATCGGTGTGCAGATCACCGAGGCAGGTCGGCTCACCACGATTCACGCCGAGCGCGAGGTCATCGTCACGGCCGGCGCCGTCGGCTCCCCGAAGCTGCTGCTGTTGTCGGGGATCGGTCCGGCCGCCGACCTGCAGCGGCTCGGCATCCAGCCGACGCTCGATCTGCCGGGGGTGGGCTGCAGCCTGCAGGACCACGCCCGCGTCGATCTGCACTACGAGCTCAACGGCCACTACTCGCTCGACCGCTACAAGAAGCCGTTCGCCTTGGCTCTGCTCGGGCTCGAGTACCTGCTCTTCCGCCGCGGCGTCATTGCCTCCAACAGCCTCGATGGCGGCGGCTTCTGGTGGAGCGAGCGCCAAGGGCCGGATCCCAACATGCAATTCTTTTTCGTGCCGCTGTCCGCCGGCGTCCCCTACCGGCACGGCTGCTCGATGAACTTCTACGAGCTGCGCCCGCGCTCGCGCGGCTCGGTGCGCCTGCGCAGCTCCGACCCGCTCGCACCGCCGCTCATCGACCCCAATTACCTCGCCGAGCAGGCCGATCTCGAGCATACGGTCGCCGGTCTCGAGGTCTGTCGCGACATCATGCGCCAGCCGGCGATGGCCAAGCTCATCAGCCGGGAATACGCGCCGGCGCCGGAGCTGCGCAGCCGCGAGGAACTGGCGCAGTATGCTCGCCGCATGGTCGATACCGGCTACCATCTCGTCGGCTCGTGCCGGATGGGGATCGATGACAGCGCGGTGGTCACCCCGGACCTGCGCGTGCGCGGCATCAGCGGCTTGCGCGTCTGCGACTCATCGGTCATGCCGGCAATCGTGTCCGGCAATACCAACGCCGCGGTGATCATGATCGGCGAGAAGGCAGCCGACCTCATCATCGGGCGGACAGCGGCGCCGAGCCTCGAGGCGGCGGGCCCGCAGTCCGATCAGCCGGCGCCAGGCCGGGAGCAGCCTGAGATTGTGACCCTTTCCACGTTTACCGCGAGGTGAGGTGGCCCCTCCAACGGGAAGCCAGGCAGAGACCTGCATTCACCAGCTCGACGATTTCGATCTGGAAGGCTTCCTGGCGGTCGCGGCGAGATTCGGCAGCGGCCGATTCGGCTTCGTCGTCACCCCCAATGTCGATCATCTGATCCGCTACCACGAGGATGCGGCCTTCCGCGCGCGCTATGCCGCGGCCGATTTCGCGCTACTCGACAGCCGCTTCGCCGCGCGACTGATCTGGCTGATGAAGGGCCTGCGATTGCCGGTGTGTACGGGCTCGGATCTCACCGCGGCCCTCTTCCGTAGAGTCATCGCGCCTGACGATCGCATCGTCCTGATCGGCGGCCAGCCGGAGCAGGCGGCGCTGATCGCAGCGCAGCTCGGGTTACGGAACGTGCGCCATCTGAATCCGCCCATGGGCTTCATCAAGCAGCCCGAGGCCGTCGAGGAATGCCTGCGCTTCATCGAGCAGGCGAGTCCCTTCCGGTTCTGCTTCCTGGCGGTCGGCTGCCCGCAGCAGGAGATGCTCGCCACGCTGCTGCGACAGCGCGGCATCGCCCGCGGACTGGCGCTGTGCATCGGGGCATCCCTCAACTTTTTGACCGGCCACGAGCGACGCGCACCCCTCTGGATGCAAAAGCTCGCGCTCGAATGGCTCTATCGGCTGGCGCAGGATCCTCGCCGGCTCTGGGTCCGCTACCTGGTGCGCGGTCCGCGGGTCGTGGGACAGCTGCGCCAGGCGCAGGTGGTCCTGCGCAAGCGCAGCCCCATCCGGTGACGATTTACCGCCCCTCGGCGCTTCGCCGGGCCAAGAAGATTTACCGCCGCTGTAACTGGCGTGCAGTGCCGTTCCGGCATCATTAGCTTGAGCCGTAGCCAGGGATTTCCCGGCACGGCAGCCGCGCTAGCTGGCGGACATTACATAATCAGTTGGAGCCCTGAACTGTGCGTTCTGTCTCAGCAAGCACCCCGGGTCTACGCGGATACTTGTCGCCGTGCACCGACACGGAGCGGGCTTTGAGTGCTATGATTCATCTTGATGCAGGGACGCAAGGCGTCATGGCAATCAAAGAACACCCGGCACGCGCGCAGTCGACGCCAAGCCATTGAATCGAGAGCTTTGGCGCGGCGCGTGCAGCTCGGACGTACGAGGTTTGCAGCTAACGGCACGAAGGCTGCATTGCGAAGTACAAGAATGTCGAATGCCTATCACGGCAGAGCATCGATCCGACAGCTAACGTATCTGACCATGCAGGTTCGCCGAGGCATGCGCCGACAGGCGCGCTCCGGTGAGCCAGCGAGAAGACGAACAAACCGTGTGGTCGGCCATGAGGCCGTTGAGTGAAGAGCATACATGTCAACCGTCGTTGAGTCGCTAACACCCCGGCGGGTCCGGCTCGGCAATGTCGAGCCGGCGCTGCTCTCGCTGCTGAAGCAGCTCGATCCGCTCATCACCGTGGTGTCGCTCGCTTTCTGGCAGCTCATTTACGGCGACCCCCTGACGCCCGCCTTCGGTGCGCTGGCGCTGCTCGCCTTCATCATCTCGAGCGGGTTCTTTACCCGCTCCGACGCGCAGGGCACTCCTTTCGGCTGGGGCCGGCGCCGAAGCTACTCCGGCATTCTGGTGCAGTGGGGCTCGGTGGTCGGTGTGCTGTTGCTCGCGGCCTTCGCGTTCAAAGTGACCGATCTTTTCTCGCGCAAGGTGTTTCTCACCTGGTTCCTGACGACACCGATCGCCCTCTCCGGCGCGCATGCGCTGCGCGAGCGGGCGCGCTGGTGGACCTCGCACGGCGCCGCGGCGCCCCGCTACATCATCGTCGGCGTCAACGAGGTTGGCGTCGAGCTGGCCCGCCGTCTGCCCGCGGGCGGCTTCCTCGGCTACTTCGACTTCCGCAGCGTCGATCGCATCTCACAGCTGCTCGATGCGGAGAAGCTGGCGGGGCACTGCAAGGACGTCGCGACCTATGTGCGCCAGCACAGCATCAAGGTGGTCTACATCGCGTTGCCGCTCGCCAACGTGCCGCGCATGAGCGAGCTCGTCAACGCGCTGCGCGACACGACCGCGTCGGTGTATTTCGTACCTGACGCGTTCGCCTTCGACCTCATCCAGGGACGCCTCGTCGAGATCAACGGCATGCCGGCGCTGTCGGTGTGCGAGACGCCAATGCACGGCATGGAGGCGGTGTCCAAGCGCGCGATGGATATCGTGTTCTCGGGGCTCGGGATTCTGTTCCTGTCGCCGTTCCTCCTGCTGACGGCGGCGGCCGTGAAGCTGAGCTCGCGGGGACCGGTATTCTTTCGCCAGCGCCGCTATGGCCTGGACGGTGAGGAGATCCTGGTCTACAAGTTCCGCTCGATGCGCGTCTGCGAGGACGGCGCGGTAGTGACGCAGGCGACCAAGTGCGACCCGCGGGTGACCGCGGTTGGCGCCTTCCTGCGCAAGACTTCGATTGACGAGCTGCCGCAGCTCATCAACGTGCTGCAGGGCAAGATGAGCCTGGTGGGCCCGCGCCCGCACGCCGTCGCGCACAACGAGCAGTATCGCAAGCTCATCAACGGCTACATGATCCGCCACAAAGTATGCCCCGGGATCACCGGACTCGCGCAGGTGAATGGGTTGCGCGGCGAGACGCAGACCCTCGAGCAGATGGCGGAACGCGTGCGTTATGACCTCGAGTACCTGCGCAACTGGTCACCCTGGCTCGACATCAAGATCCTGGTGAGGACGCTGCTCGTGGTGATCAACGGTCGCGGCAACGCCTACTGAGACGCCCATGGCGGAGAGCGGCGGCGGGACCCCTTCCGCCCTGAAGTCATGGGTGCGGGCGCTCGAGCGCACCGCCGCCATCGCGCGCGATCCGCGCACCACGCTGCCCATCCTCATCGACCGCCTGGCCGATCGCTTCGAAGCGGCGCCGGCTCTCGTTTCCCCGACCGCCTCGCTGAGCTATCGCGAGCTCGCCGACCTCGCCCATCGCTACGCGCGCTGGGCTATCGCCGAGAGCCTCGGCACGGGTGACACGGTCTGCCTGTTGCTCGAGAATTGCCCGGATTATCTCGGCATCTGGCTCGGACTCACGCGCGCCGGCGTCGCGGTCGCGCTGCTCAATACCAACCTGACCGGCGAGCCGCTGGCGCATTCGATCCGGATCGTCGCGCCGCGGGCGATCATCGCCGGCGAGCGCTTCGCGCAACGAGTGGAGGCGGTGCGCGGCCTGATCCCGGCGGGCGTGCAATGTTGGAGTCACGGCGGTAGCGGCTCACTGTTGCCGCGAATCGATCGTCTGGTCGAGCGCATGCCCGCGGAGCCCGTACGCGAAGACGAGCGGGCTTCGCCCGCACTCGGCGATCGCGCGCTTTACATCTATACCTCGGGCACCACGGGCCTGCCCAAGGCCGCCATCGTCAGCCACTACCGGCTGCTGCAGTGGAGCCACTGGTTCGCGGGGATGATGGATATCACCCCCGCCGACCGCATGTACGACTGCCTGCCGATGTACCACAGCGTCGGTGGCGTAGTGGCCACGGGCGCGACGCTGGTCGGTGGCGGCGCCGTGGTGGTGCGCGAGCGCTTCTCCGCAAGCCAGTTCTGGCAGGACGTCCGCGAGGAGCGCTGCACGCTCTTCCAGTACATCGGCGAGCTCTGCCGCTTTCTCATGACCCCCCCGCCGCGGAGCGGCGACGACGCCCACAGCCTGCGCCTCGCCTGCGGCAACGGACTGCGCGGCGAGGTCTGGACGGCGTTTCAGAGCCGCTTCCGCATTCCGCGGATCCTGGAGTACTACGCCTCCACCGAAGGCAACTTCTCGCTCTACAACTGCGAGGGGCGCCCAGGGTCGATCGGACGGATCCCGCCGTTCCTCTCGCATCGCTACCCGGTCGCGATCGTCCAGTCCGATTCCACCAGCGGCACGCCGCTGCGCGACGGCGCGGGCCGCTGCGTGCGCTGCGCGCACGACGAGGCAGGCGAAGCCATCGGGCGGATCGTCGAGGGGGCGGACTCCGAAGGAACGCGCTTCGAAGGCTACGCCGACACCGAAGCGACCCGCAGCAAGGTGCTGCGCGATGTGTTCGCCGCCGGCGATGCGTGGTATCGCACCGGCGATCTCATGCGTCGCGACCCGCAAGGCTTCTTCTATTTCGTCGATCGCATCGGTGACACCTTCCGCTGGAAGGGAGAGAACGTCTCCACGACCGAGGTCGCGGAAGTCCTGGCCGGCCTGCCCGGCATCGCCGACGCAGCGGTCTACGGCGTCGCCGTTCCCGGTACCGAGGGCCGCGCCGGCATGGCAGCGCTGGTCACGAGCGCGGGTTTCGACCTCGAGGTGTTCCGGCGCGAGGCCACGGAACGGTTGCCCGAGTACGCCCGGCCGCTTTTCCTGCGGATCGTCACTGCCCTCGATCTCACCGGCACCTTCAAGCTGCAGAAGGAGAAGCTCAGGTCGGAGGGGTACGATCCCGCGCACATCACCGATGGACTCTTTTTTCACGATCCCACCGTAGGCGGCTATGTGACGCTCGACGCCGCGCTACACCAGCGGCTCGTGAGCGGTCTTCAGAGGGTGTAGTCTCGCGCGGAATGAGCCTCGAGGGAGAAAATCACGCCCGCCGGTTCCGCCACGCGCTGGGCGCGTTCGCCACCGGCGTGACGATAGTCACCACCCGCGACCGTGAAGGCCGGGACATCGGCCTCACGGCCAACAGCTTCAATTCCGTCTCGCTCGAGCCACCCATGGTGCTCTGGAGCCTGGCGAAGAACGCGCGCAGTCTGCCGGCATTCGTCGCGGCGACGTATTTCGCCGTCCACGTGCTCGCCGCCGATCAGGAAGCGCTGTCGCTCAGGTTCGCCGCGCGCGGCGCCGACAAGTTCTCGGATCTCGAGCTCGACCGCGGTCCGGAGCAGATCCCGCTGCTGCGCGGCTGCTCGGCGCGCTTTCAGTGCCGCACGGCCTTCCGTTACGAAGGCGGCGATCACATGATCTTCGTCGGCGCGGTGGAGGCGTTCGATCACTCGGATAGTCCGCCGCTGGTCTTTCATGGCGGGCGCTACGCCCTCGCCGTCCAGAAGGAGGACCTCGCCGCCGCGACCGCGGAGTCCGCCGAGCCCGACAGCAGCTTCAGTCAGGACTTTCTCATCTACCTGCTGGGACGGGCGCATTTCCAACTCTTCCTCGGCGTGCGCCGCGAGCTCGAGCTGCATGGCCTGAGCGAGGAGCAGTGGTTCGTGCTCAGCCTCCTCGGTGCCACCGATGACCGCACCGTGGCGGAGCTCGACCAGCTGCTCTGGTACACGGGCACGCGTGTCACTTACGAGCTGATAGCGGGCCTCACTGCCGCGGGCTTCGTCGATCTTCGCGGCGGTCACGATCCATCCGCGCGGGTCGTGCTCACCGAGAGCGGCCGCCGGACTGTGATCGAGATGGTCGCGGCCGCGAAGGCGACGGAGGCGCATGCCGAGCGCAATCTCGGCGTCGCCGAGGCGCGCTTGCTCAAGCGGGCGCTGCGCACGATCATCCGCGAGACCGACCCCGGTCCGCCGACCCTCCTTGCCCCTTCCCATCCTGAATAATGGCGGTCGAGACCATGTCCGCGAGCCCCACCGACTTCGAGACGCATCGGGCCGCCATCCAGGCGATAGCCCGCGACGTTGCGGCACGCCACGCCGCGGACGTCGATGCACGAAGTCGTTTTCCAGCGGAAACGCTTGCGGCGCTGAAGCAGGCACGCCTCCTGGGCGCACCCGTGCCCGCCGATCTCGGCGGCGGTGGCTGCAGCGTGCGTCAGCTCGCGGAGCTCTGCTCGGTCCTCGCCAAGGCATGCGGCTCGAGCGCCATGGTGTTGGCGATGCACTACGTGCAGGTCGCCTGTCTGGTCCGACACGGTGCACAGACCAACTTCTTGCGCTCGTTCCTCTCGGAGCTGGTGGAACGTCAACTCCTGCTCGCCTCGATGACCTCGGAGAACGGAACCTTCGGCGAGATGCGCACCAGCATCTGCGCCGTGCGGCTCGAGGGTGGCCGGTTTTCCCTGGACAAGGACTCGACGACGGGCTCTTACTGCGCGCAAGCGGATGCAATTCTGGTCACCGCCCGACGCTCACCGCAGGCGCCGGGCACCGATCAGGTGCTGGTGTTGGTCAAACGGGATGACTACCGTTTGACGCAGACGGGAACCTGGGATGCGATGGGCATGCGTGGCACGTGCAGCCCGGGCTTCCAACTCCAGGCCCAGGGACCCGAGGAGCAGATCGTGCCCGGCGCGTTCGAGGATGTTGCCGCCCAGACCATGGTCCCCTTCTCGCACGTGCTCTGGGCCAGCCTCTGGTGGGGTATCGCGGCCGACGCCGTCGCGCGGGGCGCTGAGCTGGTCCGCGGCCAGGCGCGACAGCATCCCGGTGTCGTACCGCCGAGCGCTCTACCGCTCGCGCAGGTGTCGGCGGAGCTGCAGACGATGCGACACAACTGGTTGGCCATCGCCTCGGCGGTCGATGAGCTCGATGCGCAGGGTGCCGCGGGCCGGCGGCAGCTCGGCTCGATCGTCTGGGCACTGAGGCTCAATCACCTGAAGCTCAGCGCGTCCGAAGCCGCCCCGCGTATCGTGCATCAGGCGCTGCAGGTGACAGGCATTCTCGGATACAAGAACGACACGCCCTACAGTCTGGGAAGACATTACCGCGATGTGCTGTCCGCGGCGCTCATGGTCTCGAACGCCCGGATCGCCTCGAAAAACGCCTCGATGCTCCTCGTCTGCAAGGAGAACTGAACGCTCGTGAGGACACCCGGACCGCGCGCGAGCCTCTGGATGGCGGGCGCCTTTCTGGTATCCGTCCTCATCGCCGTCGGCACGCTCTCGCACTTCGGCGCGGGCACCAAGGGAACTGACATCGGGCTACAGCTGACGGCCCGCTGGTCCTATGGCTTTTTCTGGCTGGCCTATACGGGCGCCCCGCTCGCCACCCTGTTCGGATCGAGGTTTCAGCCCGTGGCGCGGCGCGGCCGCGAGCTGGGTCTCGCCTTCGCCGCCGCGCACCTGACACACTTCAGCCTGGTGCTCTGGCTCTACCACATCTCCGCCACATCGCCCCTTGCAACCTCCACGGCGGTTTTCTTCGGCACGGCGCTGGGCTTCACCTATCTGTTGGCCCTGCTGTCGATTCCCGCGCTCGCGGCGGCGATCCCCCGCTGGCTGTGGCGGGCGATCCTGATCGTGGGCATGGAGGTCATCGCGCTCGCTTTCCTGAGCGACTTCCTGCGCAATCCCCTCGGCCACGGCATCTCCCGTCTGGTCGAGTATCTGCCGTTCACCACCCTGGCCGTCGCCGCCGCGCTGCTGCGGGTGGCGTACTACTGGACGAAGCGCCGCGGTGGGCTCAGCCCGAACCGCCGAGCGCCGCCGCCAGGATCCCGCGCAACTGCTCCGGCTCCCTGAGGTAGGCATCATGGCCGTGGATGGACGAGATCTCCCGCAGCTGGGCATTGCCCATGCGCGCGACCAGCGCGCGCACGTCCCCGAGCGGCACGAGCTGATCTTCCCGCGCTCCCACCGCGGTGGTGGGCACGAAGATCCGGGCGGCATCGACCTGATGCAGATCCAGCGACTCGGATAGCCGCAGGAAGGCCTCGGCGCGCAGTCCGCCGGGTAAGCTCGCGGTCTCCGGGAAGAGATAGCGCTCCACCGGGAACGAGAACTGGCCGCCGGCCTGGGTCGGCACGGCGGGAAAGCGCGCCGCGAATTCCTCCGAGCTGCGGTAGAGCGAGAGGGCCACCGCACGGGCCAGCGTCAACCCCTCCTGCGGCCGGCCGCACTCGAGCGCAAAGCGCACGATGTGGCGTTGAACGCTGTGCCACGCAACCGCCATCGGGTGCGGGCGATCGGCGGCCGAGACGATGAAGAGCCTCGCGGCCTGTTCCGGATACCGCTCCGCGAAGGCGAGCGCCACCATGCCCCCATAGGAGCCGCCCACGATCGCCTGCAGCGAGCGCACCCGCAGGTGCTCGAGCAGGCGCGCCAGCGCCTCGGCCTGGTCGTAGGTGGAGATGCTGGGGAACGCCGCCCCGGGCTGTGGTCCGGTCGAGTCGCCGCTCCCGCCGAGGTAGTCGAAGCTCAGGATCCGCCACTGGCGCGAATCCAGGGCGCGGCCGGGGCCGACGACTTCCGGCCAGCAGCCGGCGCGCGCATCCTGCGGCTCGAAGAGCCGCCGGTGGCACCAGATGCCCCCCAGTGCGCAGACCCATGGCGCCGCGGCCGGGCCCGAGAGCCGCCAGGCGATGCGCGCACCCGAGAGACGCCCGCCGTGGTAGAGCGCCCAGTCGCCGGGAACCTCCAGGATTCCTTCGTCGCAACGATCGTCCATCGGTCGTCTCACCTCAGATAGGACCGCTGAGCCTAGCCGAGTGGGCCGGGCGTTGCCTAGACCGGCTCCGCTAGCGGTGATCAAATGTGACGCCGGCGCCCAATCTCTAGAAATCCAAAGAAACGTGAACCGGCTCAACTTCCGGCGGGCTCATGCGTCAAACACAGTGAGGATTGAGGCACACACGTTTGCGTTGTGATCCCGGTGTGCCAGCCGCGCTCGAGACTTCCCCCTCCCTGAGACTCGAGCAGCGCTGGTTGAACTCGCCAATCGCGAGCACCGTCGGAAGCCTACCGCCTTGGCAGCCCCAAGGCGGTTTTTTTTATTCCTTCTAAGCGGCCTCTGCGGCCCGAGCGGGAGTGCCCGTCACACTGCGCCGCAATGCGGGCAGCTGCATCGCGACCTCGAGCCCGCCGTCGGCGACGTTGTAGGCCTCGATGCTGCCGCCGTGTACCACGATGGCGCGGGCGGCGATCGCCAGGCCCAGACCTTCGCCGCCACCTGCGCGGTCGCGCGCGGCATCGACGCGGTAGAAGGGCTCGAAGATCAGCTTCAGATCCTTCTCCGGGACGCCGGGTCCGCGGTCCTGCACCGTGACCTGAATCGAGTCCCCACGCGCGGCAGTGACGACGACCGCCGAGCCGGGCGGCCCGAAACGTACGGCGTTGCGGATGACGTTCTCGAAAGCGCTACGAAGAAGCTCCGGATCTCCAGAAACCTCCAGCCCTCCATCTGCGCGAACGGACACGGTGCAATTTCGAGCGTCGGCCTCGATGGCGACGTCCGCCGCAATGGTCTCCAGCAGCTTGCTCACATCCACCGGGATACCCTGAAAAGCACTTGCCGGACGCTCCAGTCGGACGAGCTTCAGGATGCGGGCAATGAGTTTCTCCAGGCGGTCGGCTTCGTTCTCGATACGCGTCAGCTGCCGCTCCACTCCCCCATCCTCCCGCCGCGCCAGCGACAGCGCGAGCTGCAATCGGGTGAGCGGCGAGCGCAGCTCGTGCGAGACGTCGCGCAGCAGCTGTTGCTTGGATTCGAGCAGGGTCTGCACCCGCTCCGCCATGTTGTCGAAGTCCGCGGCGAGCAGCGCAAGGTCGTCCTGGCGCCCTTTGAGACGCGGCGCCATGCGCACGCTGAGGTTACCTGCCGACATCTCCCGCGTGGCCTGACGCAGCCGATCGATTGGACCCACCAGATGCCGGGTCAGAAAGAAGCAGATGACGGTGCTCACCAACAGCGCGATGGCGAGTATGGCGCCGGCCACCCCGGGTAACTGCAACTCACCAAAGAGTAATGCGTGTTCGCGTAGAGGTCCGACAATGACGTGGTAGGTGCTTCCATCCGGCGCCACCAGCACGAGCGCTCCACCCACGGGGGCGATGGCGCCGGAACGCACCGTCTTCATCCCGTGCTTCGTCCGCCCATTCAAGGGAACTTGCAGGAAGGACGGCAACCGTCGATCGAGCAGGTCGTGACCGTTCGGGCCAACGACATAGGTCCGTGAGAATGCCGGATCTCTCGCGAGGCTCTCCAGCCACTCGCGCAGCGCATCCGGTCCGCCGCTCTGGAACGCATCGTCGGCCTGCGCAAAGAGGTCACCGCGCTGCACCCAGGGCACCTCGTCGCGGCGCTGGATGGAGGCGCTGACGGCCACGATGACTGTCCCCGCGAGAATGAGGGCGATGGCGAGCCAGAAGGAGCGGAATATTCGCCAGTACAAGGAGTGCATGAATGCGACTACTTCTGAGTGAGCGCGTAGCCCGAGCCCCGCACGCTTTGGACGGAGACCCGGTCCGTCAGCCTCGCCAGCTTACGCCGCAAATTGCTGACGTGGGTATCGAGGCTGCGATCCGTCGGCAGCAACCGCCGCCCCAGGGCCTGTAGCATCAGGTCCTCGCGGCTCACGGTGCGGGTATCGGCCCGCACCAGCAGCTCCAGGATCCGCAGCTCCGCCGCCGTGAGCTCGAGGTCCTCGCCCTCGACGCCCGCCCGCCGGGCGCGCAGATCGAGCCGCAACGGCCCCCAACTCACGGCGCCCGCCACGGGCTGCGGGGGATCGGCGGCCATGCGCCGCAGCACCGCCCGGATGCGCGCCACGAGCTCCCGCGGACTGAACGGTTTGGGCAGGTAATCGTCGGCGCCGAGCTCGAGCCCGATCACCCGGTCGACTTCCTCGCCGCGGGCGGTGAGCATGATGACCGGAATGCGACTCACCGCGCGCAGGCGCCGCAACACCTCGAACCCCGACAGCTCCGGCAACATGACATCGAGCACCACGAGGTCGAGTGTCCCGCGCCCCACCCGCTCCAACGCCGCCGTCCCCGTGCCGGCCGTCTCGGTGGTAAAGCCCTCCGGGCCCAGATACTCCACCAGCATGGAGCAGAGCTCGTGATCGTCGTCCACGATGAGCAGATGCGTGCGGGCGTCGGCCGCCTCGGGGAGTCCACTCAAGCCGGGTTCTCGAGGCTGAAGACCTGCCTCTGGTCGTCGTAAGCAAATGTCTCCGCGTAGCGGCCCCAGCTGATGATGGTGCGCAGCGTCTGCTCGGCAGACTCCTCCGCCATGTAGTCCTCGAGCTCGTCGAAGAAACGGCTCTTCGGCGCGGTGTGGCTGCTGCGCTCATCGAGAACGCGGCGGATGTGCGTGGCGAGCGGCACATAGGTCAGCAGGTGGCGCGCAAAGAGGTGCTTGCGCTCATCGCTCTCCGCGCGGGCGAAGGCGAGGCCTGCCTCGGTGAGGCGGATATCGCCGCCCTCGACCTCGGCAAAACGCAGCATCTGCAGTGCCTCGGCCACCCGCAAGAGGTCGTCGACCTCCATGTGCAGATCCTCGGCGATCAGCGGCAGATCCGCCTTGCCGTTGTAGGGCGGCGCGTTCACCGCCTCGGCCAAGCCCTGCAGCAGGTTGGAAGAGACGTGAATCAGCGCCGTGCCGATGCCCGTCCCCGCGAAGCGCTCAGACTTGTGCCCGCCCCGCAGCTCGCCTCGGGGCTTCGCCGTCATCTCGACATACACCCGATCGACCAGGGCTTGGAAGCGCGGGTCGACCGTGGATCGCGGATGCGGGAGGTCGACCGGCAGCTCGCTCACCACTCGCCCGGGGTTGGTCGAGAAGATGAGGAGACGGTCGCACATCTGCACCGCCTCCTCGATGTTGTGCGTGACGAGGAGCACCGAGCGGATGGGGAGCTGGCCCTCGCCCCACAGATCGAGGAAATCGCTGCGCAGCGTCTCCGCCGTGAGAATGTCGAGCGCTGAGAACGGCTCGTCCATGAGGAGAATGCTCGGGTGCACGACCAGTGCGCGGGCGAAGCCCACGCGCTGGCGCATACCGCCCGAGAGCTCGCGCGGGTAAGCGGACTCGAAGCCATCGAGGCCGATGAGGTCGATGGCCTGGAGCGAGCGCTTGCGGATCTCCGCCTCCGGGAGCCGCAACGCCTCGAGACCGAGCTGCACGTTCTCGAGCACGGTGAGCCAGGGAAAGAGCGCGAAGCTCTGGAAGACCATGGCGATGCCGCGCGTCGGACCGGCGACCGGGTTCCCCTGGTAATCCACCACCCCGCTCGTCGGCGTATCGAGCCCGCAGATGAGCCGCAGCAGCGTCGATTTGCCTGAGCCCGAGCGTCCGAGGAGCCCCACGATTTCCCCGGGCCGAAGTGTCAGCCCGACATGATCGAGGACGACGAGCTCATCGCCATCCGGCTTGAGGAAGGACTTGCACACGCTCTTGACGGTGAGCAGCGGCGCGAGGTTGAGCGGCAGCGGGTTGGCGTTCATGACGTTAACTCACTCGAAACTTGCGCTCGGCGCGCGCATAGAGCCGCCGCCAGAAGAGGCGGTTCACCGCCACCACGATCGCGCTCATCACCGCGGTGCCGAGCACGGTGCGCGGGAAGTCCCCGGCGCTCGTGGCGTCGGCGATATAGGCGCCTAGCCCGACGGCGTGAAGATGCGTGGTGCCCCACTCTGCCACCTCCGCGACGATGCTGGCGTTCCACGAGCCGCCCGAGGCGGTGATGGCGCCAGTCACGTAGAACGGAAACACCGCCGGCAGCGCGATCTTCCGCCACCAGAGCCAGCCCCGCACGCCGAGATTCTCGCCCACATACTTGAGATCCGGCGACAGCGAGGAGGCCCCGACGATCACATTGAAGAGAATGTACCACTGGGTGCCGAGGACCATCAGCGGACTCAGCCAGATATTCGGGTTGAGCTTGAAGACCACGATGCCGGAAACGACGATGGGAAAGAGCAGGTTGACCGGAAACGCGGCCAGGAACTGCGCGATCGGCTGGACTGTGCGTGCGACCCGCGGGCGCATCCCGATGTACACCCCGATGGGCACCCATACCACGCTCGCGAGCGCGATGAGAACGGCGACGCGAAGCAGAGTCAGGCCGCCGAGACCGAAGACGCGCACGACTTCCGCCAACGGAACATGGTCGAATACGAAAAGCGCAATTCGCCAAACTGCAATCGCGATGACCGCTGCGATGACCGCGTACCACGCCGCGTCTCCCAGGAACGTGCTCGAAGCGGACCCGCTTTCCCGCGGCCGCCGCTGCCGCAGGTCACCACCGCGGTTGAAACCGAGCTGAATGGCCGAGCCGAAGAATCGCCCGCCGAAGGCGAGCAGGCGCGAGCGTCGCATCATGGTGAGCGCCCAGGAGCGCGACGGCGTCAGACCCGCCTCCTGATCGAGGCGGAACCAGTCGGCGCTCGAGGTGAGCGGCCGGAAGAGGAGCTGGTCATAGATCAGGATGACGACCGCCATGGCCGCGATGGCCCAGCCGATCGCGCCCAGGCTCCGTACCTGGATCGCTTTCGCGATGTAGGAGCCGACGCCGGGCAGCGTGACCGTCGTGTTCCCGACGCTGATCGCCTCCGCGGCAACCACGAAGAACCAGCCGCCTGACATCGACATCATCATGTTCCAGATGAGCGGCGGCATGGCGAAGGGCACCTCGAGCCGCCAGAAGCGCATCCAGGGGCCCAGGTGGAAACTGCGCGCGGCCTCATCCAGCTCATCCGGAATGCTGCGCAGCGAGTGAATGAAGCTGAAGGCCATGTTCCACGCCTGGCTGGTGAAGACCAGGAAGATGGCCGCGAGCTCGGCGCCGGCGACGCGGCCCGGCGTGAGCTGCAGGAAGAACACAACGAAGATCGCGAAGCTGAGGATCGGCACCGACTGCAGGATGTCGAGCAGCGGGATGAGGAGGATCGCGGCCCGCCGGCTCTTAGCGGCAAGCGTGCCGTACGTGAAGGTGAAGACGAGCGAGGCAACCATTGCCACGAGCATGCGTAGCGCCGTCCGCGCGGCGTACCCGGGGAGGTAGCGGGGGTCGAGCGAAATCGGCTGCGACTCGAGATGCGCCAGCGATCCGGTGAGACCGTGAGCCGCATCCGCCAGATAAGCGAAGCCCGCGAATACCAGGATGAACGCAAGCACGTCCCAGGGGCCGGGGACGTACCGGGGCTTGACGACGGATATCGGCAGCTCGAAGCGCATCCCGGCAAGTTTGCCCGAAGGTTGTGACATTTGGCACCACAAACCTCCCTGCGGCGGTGCGCTGACGCTTGCGGTACCATCGCCACCAGGCAATCACGGCCCTAACGAGCCCGCACACACATGAAATCCCCGATCCTCGCACTCCTTCTCACAGCGGCGGCCGCCGTCGCGCTGTCGCCGCTTGCGGCGACGCCAGCCCGGGCGGACGACACCACGATCAAGCAGAAAGCGCAGCATCTCGGCCATACGGTCTCGCGGAACGCGAAGCATGTCGGCCACTCGATAGCCGATCAGTCGCGCAAGCTCGGCCACACCGTGGCGCGCAAGTCCAAGGCCGCGGGACACCAGATCGCGCGTGACTCGAAATCCGCGGGCCATGCGATCGCGCGGAAATCACGCGCGGCCGGGCATGCCATAGCCCGCGGCGCCCACAAGGTGGACTCCAAGGTGCACGACGAGGCGCAAAAGACGAAGACTTTCATCGAGAGCCCGCCCGCGAGAAAGACGACGTCCCGGTGATCGCGAAATGACCTCGAGCGACTCGGAGGCCGATGTCGTCGTCATCGGCGGCGGGCCGGCTGGATCGACTGCTGCCGCTCTGCTGGCGGAGGCCGGCCATCGCGTCGTGCTGCTCGAGAAGTCCCATCATCCGCGCTTCCACATTGGCGAGTCGCTGTTGCCCGCGTGCCTGCCGCTGCTCGAGCGGCTCGGGATCGCCTCGCAGATCGAGGCCATCGGCCTCGCCAAGCACGGCGCGGAGTTCTTCTCCCCGACACATCGCCGCTGGCAGCGTTTCGACTTCGCGGAGAGCTGGAACAAGACATTCTGCTATGCCTATGAGGTCCGCCGCTCGAGCTTCGACGCCATTCTGCTCCGGCGCGCGGGCTGCCTCGGCGCGCGGGTCGTGGAGGGTTGTCGCGCGCGGGAGATCGAGTTCCTCGGCGACGACGGCGTCGCGGTGCACTCGCAGCACGAGGACGGCTCACAGCAGTGCTGGCGCGCCCGTTATCTCATCGACGCCTCCGGCCGCGACACGGTGCTCGGCACGCGTCTCGGCATCAAGCGCCGCAACCGCCGCCATAACAGCTCCGCCATGTATGCGCACTTCAGCAATGCGTGGCGCAGCGACGATCCCTACCGCGCCGGGGACATTTCCATCTTCTGGTTCGAGTACGGTTGGTTCTGGTTCATCCCCCTCGCAGACGGCGTCACCAGCGTCGGCGCAGTGGTCTCGCCCCACTACATGAAAGCCCGTGAAGTCCCGCTACGGGAGTTCTTCCTGCAGACTATCGCCCTCTCCCCGCCACTCGCCGAGCGACTCGAGCTCGCCGCGCTCGCGAGCGACGTCGAAGCTACAGGGAACTACGCGTACAGCTGCCGCCGCGCGCATGGCGACAGGTTCCTGCTGGTGGGGGATGCATATGCCTTCGTTGATCCGGTGTTTTCGTCCGGCGTCATGTTTGCGATGCATAGCGGTGTCGCCGCCGCGGAAGCGATCGCTGCGGCGCTGGCCACGCCCGCAAGGCGCCGGCGGGCATTCCGACGGTTCGAGCGCCAAGCGCGCCACGGGCCCCGCGTCTTCTCGTGGTTCATCTATCGCATGACCCGGCCCGCGATGCAGAACCTGTTCATGGCACCGCGCAATGTTCTCAGGGTGAAGGAGGCGCTGCTGTCGCTTCTCGCCGGCGACATCTTCGGCACCACGCCCATCTGGGCATCGCTGCGCGCCTTCAAGCTGCTGTATTACATCGCGAGCCTCGCGCATCCACGAGCCACGCTCGCGGCCCTGCGCGCCCGGGCGAGAAACATCCGCCCCATACAGCCCGAGCGGGCGGCCGCGGGCGGATGAGCGCCGGGCAGTCCCTGCGACTCGAGTACGTCACGGCGTCCGAGTCGCAGTTGCATGAGCGGCAGGGAGTGCTCGGAGCCGCGGCTTTCGCAGGCACCGAGGCTGTCCTCCAAAGCGTCGGGGCTGATGTCCCGCTCGCGCGCGTGCACACGCCGGTACTGAGCGAGGCGCGCGAGATGCTCGAAATCTGGCTTGCGGGTGGCCGCGCGCAGCCGGGCTCTCACGGTCGGGTACGTTACGCCCGCGCTGGCGATTTCCTCTTCGGCAGCCTCGCGGTGCCCGAGACGGCGGCGACGAGCCCGCCCGGGTCCAGCCCGCGCGCGCCGCTCGAGATCGCCACGGACGTTGCCTACCGAGACATGTATGCGGCGCTGGCTGCCGTCGGCAACCCGCCGCTCGTGCGTATCTGGAACTACATTCCCGACATCAACATCGACAGCCACGGCCTCGAGCGGTATCGGCAATTCAACACCGCGCGCCATGAGGCTTCGCTCTGGTGCGGCCGCGCTGTCACGGGCAGCGTCCCGGCTGCAAGCGCTCTCGGTGCCGCGACCGGCAGCCCGCTCACCATCTACTTCCTGGCCAGCCGCTGCGCGCCGGCCTTCATCGAGAACCCGCGCCAGGTGAGTGCCTACCGCTACCCGGCGCAGTACGGACCCCGCAGCCCGGCCTTCTCCCGCGCAACGGTGCTCGGCGAAGGGAGCGAGGCCACGCTCTTCGTCTCCGGGACCGCGAGCATCGTCGGCCACCGCACGTTGCACGCCGGAGATCCCGCGGCGCAGACCCGCGAGACGCTGGTCAACATCGAGGCACTGCTCGAAGAGGCCGCGCGCCGCTCCCACATGGAAGCGCTGCGGCTCGAGACACTGGCGTACAAAGTCTACGTGCGCGATCCGAAGGACCTGCCCGTGATCCGGGCGGAGATCGAGTCCGCCGTCGGCCGCGAGGCCGCGCTTCTTTACCTCAAGGCGGACATCTGCCGGCAGGACCTGGCCGTCGAGATCGAGGCGGTGGGCGGTGGCGGCTGGCGCCATAATGGCTCGGGCTGACCCTCGAGCTCCCCGGTGAAGCGGGCCTACGAATACCTCGCCACCTACTGCCTGTTGGCGATCCTGGGGATGTTGATTTTCAGCTGGACGCTGCTGGCTCTGCTGTTGCTCTCGCCCCTTCCCCGGTACCGGCGCCGGGCCGCCGCCCGCTACACGATGATGCTGGGCTTCCGTTTCTTCTCGCACGCGCTCACGGCGGCCGGCGCCTACCAGCTCGACCTCGATGCCATCGACACTCTGCGCGGTGGCCCGGCCGTGATCCTCGCGCCCAATCATCCAACGCTGATCGACGCGATTCTCTTCCTGACGCGGCATCCGGACCTCACCTGCATCCTCAAGCCCGCGCTCATGGGCAATATCTTCCTCGGCGTGGGCGCACGGCTCGCGGGTTTCATCCGCAGCGAGCCGCCGCGGCGCATGATTCGCGAAGCCGTGGCGGAGCTCGACCGCGGCGGGCTCGTGCTCCTTTTCCCGGAGGGCACCCGTACCACGCGCGCGCCGCTCAACCGGCTCACAGGTAGCGCCGGCGTCATCGCGCGCCATGCGCGGGTGCCCATCCAGGTCGCCATCATCGAGACCGATTCGCGCTACCTCAGCAAGGGCTGGTCGATCTTCAGGGTGCCCCACCTGCCGATCCGCTACCGGGTGCACCTGGGGCGGCGGCTCGAGCCGGCCGGAGATGCGGCCGCGATCACCCGCGCCCTCGAGGGGGAGCTCTCCCGCGAGCTCGCGGGCGCGCCTCCCACGTGAATTCCGCCGGCCTCCCATCCAGCACACATCTGGTGCTGATCCCGAGCTACAACCCCGGCCCGAAGGTCTTCGAGACGGTGCAGGCCGCGCGAGCGCAATGGGCTCCCGTCTGGGTCGTGGTCGACGGCAGCACCGACGGGACGGGCGCTGGGCTGACATCGATGGCACGAGACGACGCCGGCCTGCGGGTGTTGATCCGGCAACGGAATGGCGGCAAGGGGGCTGCCGTGCGCGACGGCCTCGAGGCGGCTTTGCGGCAGGGGTTCAGCCACGCCCTGGTCATGGATTCGGACGGCCAGCACCCGCCGGCCAGGATCCCGGCGTTCATGGCCGCCTCGGCGGCCAGACCGCGGGCCATGGTGCTGGGGGACCCCGTATTCGATGCGAGCGCCCCGGCGATTCGGGTCCAGGGGCGGCGGATCTCCAACTGGTGGGCGAACTGTGAGACCCTGTGGGCGGGGATTCACGACTCCCTGTGCGGCTTTCGGGTCTATCCCATCCAGCCGCTGGTACGCGAAATGCAGGCGAGCATGGGAATGCGACGGTTCGACTTCGACGTCGAGGCGGCGGTGCGCCTCTCATGGCGGGGGGTGCCCGCGGTGAACCTGAGCGCCCCGATCCGGTACTTCAGTGCGGCGGAAGGAGGCGTGTCACACTTCAGCTACTGGCGCGACAACGTGCTGCTGACTTCGATGCACGCGCGCCTGTTCTTCGGCTTCCTCGTCCGGCTGCCATGGCTGCTCGCCCGCCGGCTGGCCGGGCGGCAGCCCGCTGTATAAAATTGTGCGACCAAAAGGGGGGTCGAGACGTTTTCCTGTGAGCTCAATGTCCAATCACGCCTCAACTGTACGCCAGCCACGAGCGGCCGATACCGATACGCTCACGCGGGAGCTTGCCGAGCTGATCGTGCAGGCGCTCAACCTCGAGCTGAGCGCGGCCGGCATCGATGCCGATGCGCCTCTCTACGGCGAAGGCCTGGGCCTCGATTCCATCGATATCCTGGAGATTGCGCTCGTGGTCTCCAAGCGCTACGGGGTGCAGCTGCGCGCCGACAGCGCCGAGAACGAGCAAATCTTCCGCTCGCTCCGGCGGCTAGCCGAGTACATCACCGCCCACCGGACGACTTGAAGCCTGGCCACCTACCCGCTGATCTCGCACGCGACGGCTGATGCGGTAATCGCGTACCGCGCGGGCTCACCGCTCCTTGCTGGGGAATTCCTCGGTGATGCCGTGTACCTGGCAGAGCGGCTGCCGTCTGGCGAGCACGTCATCAATGTCTGCCTGGACCGCTACCGATTCGCAGTGGGTCTGGCGGCCTGTTTGCTGGCGCGCAAAATCTGCCTGCTGCCGCCGACGCGTACGCCGGAGGTAATCCGGCAGCTCGCGGCCTTCGCTCCGGATGTCTACTGTCTGACCGATGAGGACGAGTGTGACATCGCGCTCCCCCAGATGCGCTTTGCGCGGCAGCCGACCTCGCAGGCCCCTGCGGACGGTGGCGCTTGGAGCGTGCCTGAGCTGGAAGCCGACCAGGTGGCGGCGTACGTCTTTACCTCCGGCTCGACCGGTGCGCCGGTGCCCTACCCCAAGACTTGGGGCAAGCTGGTCCGCTGCATACGCGATGGCGCGGCGAGACTCGGCTTTGCCGATGGACGCTCGCATGCTGTGCTCGCCACCGTGCCGCCGCAGCACATGTACGGTTTCGAGTCGAGCGTCCTGCTCGCATTGCAAAGCGGCAGCGCGCTGTGCGCGGAACGTCCCTTCTATCCGGCCGACGTCTACACCGCACTCGCGACGCTGCCTCGGCCCCGCGCCCTCGTATCGACGCCCATTCACCTGCGCGCCCTGCTTGCCTCGCAGGCGGAGCTGCCACCGGCTGACCTGATCGTCTCGGCAACAGCGCCGCTGTCCCGGGAGCTCGCGTGGGAGGCGGAGCAGCGATTCCAGGCGCCGCTGCTCGAGATCTACGGCTCCACCGAGAGCGGTCAGCTCGCCACCCGCCGGACGGGCCGCGATGAGGAATGGCAATTGTGGCCGGGCGTGTGCCTCACCCTCGAGGAAGGACGCGCCTGGGCGCGCGGCGGACATCTCGAGCAGCCGACGCCGATGTGCGATGAGCTGGAGCCCATCGATGCGGAGCGCTTCCTGCTCGGCGGCCGGTTGGCCGATCTCGTCAACATTGCGGGCAAGCGCAGCTCCCTCGCCTACCTGACCCATCAGCTCAACTCCATCGAGGGTGTCGAGGACGGCGTTTTCTTCTTTCCCGAGGAGCCGCACCCCTCCGAGGCCGGAGTCGAAAGGGTCGCAGCCGCCGTGGTCGCTCCGCGGCTGGATCCGGCGCGGCTCACTGAAGCTTTGCGCCAGCGGCTCGATCCGGTGTTTCTGCCACGGCCACTCGTTTTCGTGGAGCGTCTGCCTCGCAACAGCACCGGGAAGCTTCCCCGCGAGGCGCTGCGCTCGCTTGCCGCGAGGTCGGCATCGGCCGTCGCGCCCGCAGGTCAGCGGATGGTGGAGTGATGACGCCCATCACGCTGCCGATCGCCGCAAATCATCCGGCTTTCGACGGTCACTTTCCCGGCGCGCCGGTTCTCCCCGGGGTGGTGTTGCTCGATGAGACGATTCACGCGGTCGAGCTCGCTGACGGTGGTGAGCCGCGGTGTTGGCGTGTCACCACGGTGAAGTTTCTGCGGGTGATCGGGCCTGGTGAGGCGCTCGTGCTCGAGCGGGAGCGCCTCGCGAGTGGGACGGTGCGCTTCACGGTCCTGAGCGCCGGGCAGGCGGTGGCGACCGGCGCGCTGTCGCTTGAAAGCTGAGTGGGCAACTCAGCGGGAGCGCGGCAGCGTCTGGCTGTTGCGCCTCATGGCGGTGGTCTCGCTGACCGCGGGCCGCCGTGTCGGGCGGCTGCCCCTCTATGCCATTGCCGCTTACTTCTTCCTGTTTGCGCCGCGCGCGCGGCGCGCCTCGATGGCGTATCTGCGCCGGGTGCTCGGGCGGCGGCCGACGGTACGGGACCGCTTCCGGCAGGTGATGGCGTTCGCCACCACGATTCACGACCGGGTGTATCTGCTCAACGATCGGTTCGAGCTCTTTGACATCGCGGTGGCGGGAGAGGAGCTCATGCGCGAGCGGATACGCGCGGGGCGCGGCGCGTTTCTGGTGGGGGCGCATCTGGGCAGCTTCGAGGTGACGCGCGCCATGGGCCGGCAGCAGCCGGATTTGCGGATCGCGATGGTGGCTTACGAGGCGAATGCGCGCAAGATCAACGCGATGATGGCGGCGATCAATCCGGGGCTGGCGGACGGGACGGTGGCGTTGGGGAGCGCGGAGGCGATGCTCAGGGTGCGGGCGTTGCTGGATGAGGGCGCGTTCGTGGGGATGTTGGGGGATCGGACGCCGGGAGGGGAGCCGACGGAGGTCGTGGAGTTTCTGGGGAGCGGGGCGAGGTTTCCGCTCGGGCCGATGAGGCTGGCGGCGCTGTTGCAGCGACGGGTCATTCTGATGCTGGGGATTTATTGCGGCGGTAATCAGTATCGGGTGGTGTTCGAGCAGATTGCGGATTTTTCGGGGGTGACGCGGCAGGAGCGGGATGGGGCGATTCGGGCGGCCGTCGTGAGGTATGCGGGGAGGTTGGAGAGTTATTGCCGGGAGTATCCTTATAACTGGTTCAACTTCTTTGATTTTTGGGGGGAGTGAACGTTATATGCGGGCTTGGAGTGCTGGCGGGATGATCGCGTTGATGCTGCTGAGTACGCCGGCGGGGCGCGTCGCTGCGCAGCAGGGGCAGCCAGGATTCACAGTAGAGCAGCTCATGTCGTTGCTGGCGCAGCGTCGGCAGGGGCAGGTTGAATTTTCGGAGACGGACTATCTGCAGATCCTGGATCGGCCGGTGAAATCTTCCGGGGTGTTGGTTTATCGGGCGCCGGATCATTTGGAGAAGAGGACGCTGACGCCTAAGAAAGAGTCGATGATTCTGGATGGGGATGAGTTGACGGTGCAGCGCGGGCAGCGGACTTATCGCATGCAGGTCAGCGCGTATCCGCAGGCGGCGCCTTACGTGGATGCGATTCGGGACACGCTGGCGGGGAATGAGGCGGGGCTCGAGAAGGTGTTCAAGGTTGGATTCACGGGGACGCGGACGGAGTGGCAGCTGGAGTTGGTGCCCTTGGACCGGGATGCGGCCCGCAAGATGAAGCGGGTACGGATCGAGGGGACGGGGGATGTGATCGGGTCGGTCGAGATCCTGCAGGCGAATGGGGATCGGTCGGTGATGACGCTGGCAGCGCCAGCCGCGGGATCGGGGGCTGGCGGGTGAAGCAGCCGGCGGCTCTGCCATGAGGGGACGGCGCGCGGCCGCGGTCCTCGTCTGGGTGGGGCTCGTGGTGGTGGCGGTGTGGGTGGTGGCGCGGGCGCGGTACTCAACGGATCTGTCGGCGTTTCTGCCGCAGGCTCCCACGGGGGCACAGCGGCTGCTCGTGCAGCAGCTCGAGCAGGGAATGGCGTCGAAGCTGATCATCGTCGGGATCGACGGCGCCAATGAGAATGCGCGCGCGCGCCTGTCGGAAGAGATGGCGCAGCGGTTGCGAGCAGACCCGGAGGTCCTCGCGGTCGAGAATGGGGATGCCGCGGCGGCGCGTGGGGATGAGGCCTTCTTGTTCGGCCACCGCTACGTGCTCAGCGACACGGTGACGCCGACGCGATTCAGCGTCGCAGGAATGAAGGCGGCCATCGGGAATACGATCGATCAGCTCGCCTCGCCGTCAGGTGCGCTCACGCAAGACCTGGTACCGAGCGACCCGACCGGCGAGATGATGACGCTGCTCGATCAGTTGAGCCGCAATCAGCCGCCGCGGACTGAGGATGGCGTATGGGCATCGCGGGACGGGAGGCGTGCGTTGCTGTTGGTTCGCACCCGTGCGGCGGGGTCGGATACCGACGGACAGCAGCGATGCATGGAGGCAATTCGGGCGGCCTTTCGGGCGGCGCTGGCCGGTCAACAGGTGGCGGGCAGCCCGGTCGCGGGAGCGGAGCTGGTCACGTCGGGGCCGGGCGTCTTTGCGGTGCAGGCACGGGCGAGCATCAAGTCGCAGGTGATGCGGCTTTCGATCATCAGCTCGGTGCTCATCGTCGCCCTCCTCCTCCTGGTCTATCGCTCGGTGGCGGCGCTGCTGCTCGGGCTCGTGCCGGTGTTCTCGGGGGCGATCGCGGGGATCGCGGCGGTGGCGTTGGGTTTTGGGGTCGTGCAGGGCGTAACGCTCGGATTCGGCGTGACGCTGATCGGCGAGGGGGTCGACTACTCGATCTATCTCTTCGTTCAATCCCGGGCGGGTAGTGACTGGCGGCGCTCGGTGTGGCCGACGATCCGCCTCGGCATGCTGACTTCCATCTGCGGCTTCGCCGTCCTGCTGGTATCGAGCTTTCCAGGGCTGGCGCAGCTCGGCCTGTACTCGCTGACGGGCGTGTTGGCGGCGGGGCTGGTCACTCGGTTCGTGCTGCCGGAGCTGCTGCCGCGGGATTTCAAGATCAGGGATCTGACGCCCATGGGACGCCGGGCCGCGCGGCTGCGCGAGGCAGCTTCGGCGGGACAGGTGGTGATCGCGCTCATCGCCGTCTGCGCCGCGATCGTGCTGGGTTTGAACCGCCATCGGCTCTGGAGCCACGACCTCGCCGCGCTGAGTCCCGTGCCGGCGGCCGCTCAAACGCTGGATGGGCAACTGCGGGCCGATCTCGGCGCGCCGGACGTGCGCTACCTGGTAGTGATTTCGGCGCCGGACGAGCAGTCCGCGCTCGAGGGGGCGGAGCATGTCGGTGCCGAGCTCGACGGGCTCGCGGACCGCAGCGTCATCTCGGGATATCAGAGCCCGGCACAATACCTGCCGAGTCTCGCGGTGCAACGCCGACGGCAAGAAAGTCTGCCGGCGCCCGAGGTGCTGCGCGCACGGCTTGGCCAGGCGTTGTCGGGTCTGCCACTGCGGCAGGATCGGCTGGCGCCTTTTCTTCACGACGTGGAGGTTGAGCGCACCGCATTGCCGATGGATCTCGCGTCCCTCAATGGCACGTCCTTCGAGGCACTGGTGGGCGCGCTGTTGGTGAAAGATGACGGCGGGTGGCGCGCATTGATGCCACTGGAGGCGCCGGTAGTGGATGGGCACGTGCGAGACATCAACATTGCGCAGGTCCGGCGGGCCGTGTCCATCGGCGCTCCGGATGATGTCGCGGTGTTGGATCTCAAGGACCAGGCGGACGCCATGTATTCGACCTATCTGGCCGGGGCCGTGCGGCTGTCGCTCGCGGGCTTTGCCGCTATCTTCGTCCTCCTCCTGGTCGCGCTCCGCCGGCCCTCGCGCGTGCTGCGTGTCGTATTGCCGTTGGCACTCGCCGTCCTCACGGTGGCGGCCGGCCTGCGGCTTTTCGGCACCCCGCTGACGCTGCTGCACGTGGTCGGCATGCTGCTCATCGTCGCGGTCGGCTCGAACTACGCGCTTTTCTTCGACCAGAGGTTTTCCAGTTCGGCGCCGAAGGCCGGGAGCGCCGCTGCGGCCGGGGCCGCGACCAGCGAGCTCACGCTCGCCTCGCTCCTGGTGGCGAACTGCGCCACGGTCGTGGCCTTCGGGGTGCTGGCCCTCTCCTCGGTACCGGTACTGCACGACCTTGGCGAGACGGTCGCGCCCGGGGCCCTTCTGGCGCTCATCTACGCCGCCCTACTGGCGCGACAGCCGGGCGTAGAATTCCCGCGATGACGCCCAAGTCACCCCCCTCCCCGACTCCCCGGCGCTGGCGGCCTACGCCGCTCGTGAGCGTCTCGCTCGGGGTGCATGTGGGCGCTCTTGCCCTCGTGGTGGCACGGCCGTCCGCCTGGCCCTGGGCGGTGGGCGCGGTATTCGCCGACCACGCCTTGCTCACGGCCGTAGGACTCACGCCACGCAGCGCGCTGCTCGGACCCAACTGGACCCGGCTGCCCGCGGCCGCTGCCAGCCGACGGGAACTCGCCATTACGATCGACGACGGACCTGATCCGCGGATAACCCCCAGAGTGCTCGACCTCCTCGATGAGCGTGGAGCCAAAGCGACATTCTTCTGCATCGGTGAGCGCGTACAGCGCTGCGCGGAGCTGGCGCGTGAGATAGTGCGTCGGGGACACGCCGTGGAGAACCACAGCCAGCGGCATCTACACTATTTCTCGGTGCTCGGACCACGAGGTCTCGTCGCGGAGATCGAGCGCGCGCAGGACACCATCGGCATCACGACCGGCCAACATCCACTCTTCTTCCGCGCGCCGGCGGGATTCCGCAGCCCGTTCCTCGATCCGGTGTTGAGTCGGCTCGGGTTGCGCCTCGCGAGCTGGACCCGGCGCGGCTTCGATACCGTGAGATCGCGCGCCGAGTCGGTACTCGGCAAGCTCACCCGCGACCTCGGGGCAGGCGACATCCTCCTGCTGCACGACGGTCACGCAGCGCTCACCGCCAACGGCGTGCCGGTGATCCTCGAGGTGCTGCCGCGACTCCTCGATGCGCTGGCGACCGCAGAGCTCACCCCGGTCACCTTGCGGGCAGCGGCCACACCATGACTCCTCTCGTCCTGCGTCAGTTCACCGCGACGAGCTGCATCGGCCGCGGTCTCGGGGCTACGCTCGACTCGTTGCGCGCGCAGCGCAGCGGACTGGCGCGCTGCGGCTTCGAGACGGTGACCCTGGACACATACGTCGGTGAAGTACCGGCGGTAGATGAGGTCCGGTTGGCCCCGGCGCTGAAACGCTTCGACTGCCGCAACAACCGCCTCGCGCAACTCGCGATCGCGCAGGACGGCTTCATCGATGCAGTCGCGGCTTGCGCTGGCCGCTGGGGCACGCGGCGCGTGGGCCTCTTCCTCGGCACCAGCACCTCCGGGATGCTCGAGACCGAGCTCGCCTACCGGCGGCGCGACCCCGAGACCGGCGCGCTTCCCGCGGACTTCGATTACGCCGGCTCTCACAACTCCTACTCGCTCGCCGCGTTCGTGCGCGAGATCCTCGGGCTCGACGGACCGTCAGCGGTGGTCTCTTCCGCCTGCTCCTCGAGCGCCAAGGTGTTTGGCTCGGCGCGGCGAATGCTCGCCGCCGGACTCATCGATGCGGCGGTCGTCGGCGGCGTCGACTCGCTCTGCCTGACGACTCTCTATGGCTTCCATTCGTTGCAGCTCGTCTCCCGCGCTCCTTGTAAGCCCTTCGACGTTGCGCGCGCCGGCATCTCCATCGGCGAGGCCGCAGCGTTCGCACTCATCGAGCGGCCGCCGGAGAGTCTCGATGACGAGGCGATTCTGCTGCTCGGCGTCGGCGAGTCGAGCGACGCCTATCACATGTCGTCACCTCATCCCGAGGGACGCGGCGCACAGGCCGCGATGCGCCAGGCACTCGATGACGCAGGCCTCACCGTGGAGGACATCGATTACATCAACCTGCATGGCACCGGCACCCCGAGTAACGACAGTGCCGAAGGCAAGGCCGTAGCGGCCGTGTTTGCCGAGCGCGGGCGACTCGTGGAGGCTAGCTCCACCAAGGGTGCGACCGGCCATACGCTCGGCGCGGCGGGTGCGCTCGAGGCCGTGGTCTGCGCGCTCTCGCTGCGACATGGGCTGCTTCCCGGAAGCGCCAATACACAACAGGTGGATGCCACCCCCGGCTTCGAGTATCTGTGCGCCAACCGATATCGGCCGATCGCACGCGCGCTCAGCAACTCCTTCGGTTTCGGCGGCTCCAATTGCGCCCTGGTGCTGGGACGGGCGCGATGCTGACGGCTTACATCCAGGGCATAGGCCTCATCGGGCCCGGCCTCGCGGATTGGCAAAGCGGGGCGCGCATCATTGCCGGCGAGCAGCCTTACTCACCGTGCCCGACGGTCGTGCCGGCGCCGCAAGGGCTGCCGGCCGCCGAGCGCCGCAGAACCGGCGCTACCGTCAAGCTCGCGCTCAGCGTCGCGCAGCAGGCGGTCGCCGCGGCGGGCGTCGACCCGGTAGGACTGCCAACGGTATTCAGCTCCTCGGGCGGCGATGGTCTCATCTGCCACGAGATCTGCGAGACGCTGGCCTCGGCGGACCGGCAACTCTCGCCGACACGCTTCCACAACTCCGTGCACAACGCGGCCGCAGGCTATTGGAGCCTCGCCACGGGCGCCACCGCGGCATCCACCGCGCTCTGTGCGCACGATGGCAGCTTCGCCGCGGGTCTTCTCGAGGCACTCGCTCTCGTGAGTGCCGATCGCGTTCCTGTCCTGCTGAATGCATATGACACGGGCTACCCGGAGCCGCTGCGTGCCAAGCGGCCGTTGCCCGATTCGTTTGCCATCGCGCTCGTCCTCACGCCGGACCCGATACCCAATGTTTGCGCGAGGATCACCGCAAGCCTCTGCGGCACCGCGGCAACCGCCGACCGGCTACCCGAGCCGCAGCTCGAGACATTGCGAACCGCGTTGCCGGCGGCGCGCAGCCTACCGCTGCTGCGCCTTCTCGCTCGCCGTGAGCCCGGCGAAGTGGTGCTCGATTACATTGGCGGGCAGCTCGTGACAGTGGAGGTGTTCGAGTGTCGTTGAGCCCGACTCCCTTCGGCCGTCTGCCGGGTGGCGCACGCCTCGATCGCGAGTGGATCGAGAGTCACATTCCGCACCGCGGGCGCATGTGTCTTCTCGACGAGGTGTTGAGCTGGGATGCCGTGCGCATCAGGTGCCGCGCGACGAGCCATCGCCTCATCGATAATCCCCTGCGCGCCCACGGCCGGCTGGGTGCGGCGTGCGGAGTGGAGTACGCGGCGCAGGCGATGGCGGTGCACGGAGCTATCATGGCGCACGTGGCGGGCACGCAGGCGCGCGCGGGACTTCTGACGAGCGTCAGAAACCTGGCGCTGCGGATCACTCACCTCGATGACGTCGACACCGATCTGATTGCCAGCGCCGAGCGCCTGGCGGGCGATGAGGGCAGCACGTTGTATGAGTTCACGGTATCGGGCGGCGGCCACGAGCTCCTGAGCGGTCGCATAGGCATCGTGTTTGCGGCGGGGGCAATTTGAGCGAGACGGCCAGGCGGGCGCTGGTCACGGGCGGCAGCGGCGGCATCGGCGCCGCGATCTGCCGCCGCCTGGCCAAGGAGGGACATCACGTATACGTGCACGCCCGGCAAGGGGTCGACGCCGCGGAGAAGCTGGTCGAGGAGATCACCGCCGCGGGGGGCAGCGCCGTGGCGCTGCATTTCGATGTGACCGATGCGGAAGGCACGCGCAAGACGTTGGCAACCGCGCTGAGCTCGGGGCCCATCCAGATCCTGGTCAACAACGCCGGGGTCCACGACGATGCCGTGCTGCCTGGAATGCGCCCGGAGCAGTGGCATAGGGTCATCGACGTCGCGGTCAGCGGCTTCTTCAATGTCACCCAAACGGTCCTCATGCCCATGATCCGCACCCGCTGGGGGCGGATCGTCAACATGTCGTCGATCTCCGCGCTCATCGGCAACAAAGGCCAGGTCAACTATGCCGCCGCCAAGGGGGCGCTCAACTCCGCCACCAAGGCCCTCGCACTGGAGGTCGCTACCCGCGGCATCACCGTGAATGCGCTGGCGCCCGGCATCATCCGCACGCCGATGACCGAAGGCCTCTTCGATGCCGATGCGATCGCCCGGCTCGTGCCCATGAACCGGGCAGGCCTGCCCGAAGAGGTGGCGAATGTCGTCGCCTTCCTCGCCTCGACAGAGGCTTCCTATCTGACCGCGCAGATCATCTCGGTCAACGGCGGCATGGCCTGATGCCGCGGCTGAGCCCTGGCGCGCAATACTGATACAATACCGCTCATGCGCGCCTCACTCATCGCTGGCCTGGTACTCGTTGTCGCAGGGATCTTTCTGATCCTGCGCCCCCTCCACTATCCGTCTGATCGCAGCGTTCTCAAGCTGGGCAACTTCCAGGCGAAGGTGGAAACGGATCGGACCGTTCCTCCTTGGGTAGGCGGCCTGGTGCTTGGCGCCGGCGTCGTGCTCCTCGGGGCCGGTCTCATCAAACGCTCCTAGCCTGGATTCGGATGAAATAGCTGACTACTCCGCCAGCCCGTCAAAGAACTCGACTTCGCCTGTCTCCAGCGAATACTCCGCGCCGACGACCGCCAACCCTTCGCTGCGGATCAGCTTCTCGAGCACATCGGAGCCGTATCGCAGGTGGCTGACCGAAACTCCCACGTTGGCGCGAACGGCGTGCCGCACCAGAGCTTCCTCGTCGAGCCCCAGGTCGGCCTTGAGCAAGACCTCGATGGAAGGTCGCACGCGATCGACGATTGATCGGATGTTGCGCGATTGATTCTCGGCCGGCCGCCGGAGCTCCTCCAGCGTCGCGCGGATGGCGCCACATTGGGAGTGGCCGAGCACCACGACCAGCCGCGTGCCGAAACGCGAAGCGGCGAACTCGACGCTGCCGATCTGTGACGGCGAGACGATGTTGCCGGCGACCCGGATGACGAAGAGATCGCCCAGTCCCTGATCGAAGACGAGCTCCGCGGGAACGCGCGCATCCGAGCACCCGAGCACGATCGCGAACGGCTCCTGGCTCTGGGTGAGCTCGAGGCGCGCCGAGGCATCCAGCAGAGCGCCGCGGTTACGGACACGCTCGACGAAGCGGCGATTGCCTTCTTTGAGGCGCTTGAGCGCCTCTGCTGCGGGAATCATGTGGCCGGACTCTGGTTCTTCGCTGCGGCGCGCAAGCGTAACATGCCGGCAACCCAGGCACATGGATGTGCCCCGCCGCTTCATACTAGAATCCCCTCCCCCCGGCACCGCCCCGTGGCGCAATCCAAAGGAGCAACCATGGCGATTCGCGAGCGGCTGATCGAGTACCGCGACGGCTCGACCCTTCTCGAGGGCTTCTTCTGCCATGACGACTCGCGGCCCGGCCCCCTGCCGGGTCTTCTGATCGCCCACGACTGGAGCGGGAGGGGCGAGTTCGTCGAGCGCAAAGCGCGGCGGCTGGCCTGGCACGGATTCGCGACCTTCGCGCTCGACATGTTCGGCAAGGGCAAGCGCGGCACCACTTACGAGGAGTGCTCGGCGCTGATCGCTCCGCTGGTGCAGGACCGTGCTGTGCTCACCCGCCGCATTACCGCGGCGCTCACAGCGGTCAAAGAGCTACCGGAGGTGGACGCTCGCCGCGTCGCGGCGATGGGATTCTGCTTCGGTGGGATGTGTGTGTTGGATCTGGCGCGAAGCGGCGCCGAAGTGCGCGGCGTGACCAGCTTCCACGGGCTCCTCAAGGGGAACGGATTGCCGTCCCAGGGCAAGATCCGCTCCAAGGTCCTGCTGCTTCACGGCTACGCCGATCCCATGGGTCCGCCCGAAGATGTGCTCGCCATTGCCAAGGAGCTCACCGCCGCCGGCGCGGACTGGCAGCTCCATGCCTACGGCAACACCATGCATGCCTTCACCAACCCGCACGCCAACGACCGCGCCAACGGCATGGTGTACGACGAGTCGGCCGACCGCCGCGGTTGGCACACTCTCCTTCAGTTCCTGGACGAAGCACTGCGCTAGTTTGTCCAGGGGCCGTCCCCCCGGCCATCCGTGGCGGCGGCGGCGCCCCAGCCCGCGCATCCCTGCGCGGGTTCCGGCGCGCTCAGTGCCAGTCGTGGCGGGTTCTGAACTCCCGCGCCTCACGCTCCGCTTCCTCGCGCTCGAGGCCGTATCTTTCCTGCAGCTTGCCCACCAGCTTCTCGCTGTGGCCCTCGAGTTGGGTGATCTCGTCGTCCGTGAGCTTGCCCCACTTTTCCTTGATGCTGCCCTTGATCTGCTTCCACTGGCCGGCTGTGCGATCGCTATTCATGGTCTCGATCCTCGTATTGCGACGGGTACCGCAAGGAATCGAGCAAGCGGCAGACCCACGCCGAGCTCACGCCGGCACGACCACCAGAGTGATCGTGTTGGATTCGGGATCGAAGAGGATGCGCGCCTGCCCGCGCTCGAGCTGCGCGCGCACCTGCGCGACCTTCTGCTCCAGCGAGTGCTCGCGCTCGCCGTAATCGGTGCCCTCGCGCAGCACGAAGGACTCGATCACCCCCCGCAGCGCTTCGGCGGAGAGCTCCGCGTGGGGTATCGCGATGGGCTCGCTCAGTTGCGTCGCGTCAGGCCAAGAAGGCTCAGCACCTCGAGGTAGAGCCACACCAGAGCGACCATCAGGCCGAAGGCGCAATACCATTCCATGTACTTCGGCGCCCCACCGGCGACGCCCCGATCGACGAGATCGAATGCCAGAACGAGATTGAGGGCGGCGATGCCGACGATCACCAGCGAAACGCCGATGCCGAGCGGCGTGGGCGCGTAGAGCGCCTGCACGGACACGTGGAACAAGCCGAGAACCAGGGTCGCGATGTAGAAAAGCATTACACCGAAGACCGCGGCACCCACCATGGCCCGGAACCGATCCGTGACCCGGATCAGGCGGGTCCGGTAGGCGATCAGGAGCGCCGCGAGCACGCCAAACGTCAGGCCCACGGCCTGGATGGCAATGCCGTGGTAGCGCTGCTCGAAGATGGCCGAGAAGCCGCCGAGGAACAGGCCCTCCAGCGCGGCGTAGGGAATCGCCAGGTAGCGCGCGGAAGTCGGCCTGAAGCTGACGATCATGGCGAGGATGAAGCCGCCGAAGGCCCCGAACGTCGCGGTGGCCGAAACGCTTTGGACGTCCCCACCCGCCATCTGCGACCAGGGCCAGAGCGCGGCAGCCATGAGAACGATCAGGAGCAGGAACGACTTGTCGATCGTTCCCTTGAGATTCATCCGCTCGACCCCGGTCCCGAGGCCCGGCAAGCTCCCAAAGGTCCTTTCGTTCAGTATGGGGTTGCCGCTACGGCGCACTGGAAGGGGCATGAGGGATCTCCTTGGACTACGGAAGAACCCTATTTTAGCAGGTTGGGGCCGGGCCACCGACTCAAGCTGGCGGCAGGGCGCGCTCCCGACCCGGGCACGCGCCCGCGCGAGGATGGCTCAGGGCTGGTCGGGCGGCTCGTCGTGGGACCCCTGCGGGTCCTGCGGGTCTCGCAGGGACGCTTCCTCACGCTCCCGGTGGATCCGCTCGTAGATCTCCTCCCGATGCACGGCAATCTCTTTCGGGGCGTTGATGCCGCATCGCACCTGGTTGCCTTTGACGCCGAGGACCGTGAACGTCACCGTGTCGCCGACCATGATGGTCTCTCCCACCCGTCGTGTGAGGATAAGCATATGCTCCGTGCCCCTTGTTATTTCACCCTAGGCGCGTTGATGCGCCGACAACATACTACAACATCCAGCCTGTCGCTGCACGCCTAGACGGGCGGTCGATTGTCCCGCCACACCCGCTCGAAGGGCAATCGCCAGGCGTGAGGGGCAACGAGCTGATGCATGGAATTCGGGCCCCAGGACCCGGGCGCATAGAGACGCACGGGTGGCGGCGCCTCCAACAGGGGGGTCGACACCTCCCACAGCCGCTCGATGCCTTCAGCGTTCGTGAACAGCGTCCTATCACCACGCATCGCATCCAGTATCAGCCGCTCGTAGGCTTCGAGGACATCGCCGACGTGTCCGGTGTCGTTCATCGCGAACTGCAGACTCAACTTGTCGAGGCGCATCCCCGGTCCCGGGCGCTTGCCGTAGAAGGAAAGCGACATCTTGGAAACGTCGGCGAGATCGAACGTCAGATGATCCGGTCCCTGCGCCCCCACCCCGGAGTCGGCCGGGAACATGCTCTTCGGCGGCTCGCGGAAGGCGATGGAGATGATGCGCTGTCCCTCGGCGAGACGCTTGCCGGTGCGCAGATAGAAAGGCACGCCGGCCCAGCGCCAGTTGTCGATGGTGCACTTGAGGGCGATGAAGGTCTCGGTGTCCGACTCCGGGCTGACACCTGCCTCGCTGCGATAGCCGTTGTACTGCCCGCGCACCACGTCCGTCGGCCGGATCGGCACCATGCTGCGGAAGACTTTGTATTTCTCCTCACTGATCGGCGCCGGCTCGAGCGCCGTCGGCGGCTCCATCGCCATGAAGGCCAGGATCTGGAAGAGGTGCGTCACCACCATGTCACGGAAGGCACCGACGTGATCGTAGAACGCGGCCCGCTTGTCGAGCCCGAGCGTTTCCGGCACATCGATCTGCACGTGATCGATGAAGTTGCGGTTCCAGATGGGCTCGAACAGACCGTTGGCGAAACGGAAGGCGAGGATGTTCTGCGCCGGCTCCTTGCCGAGGAAATGGTCGATGCGGAAGATCTGCTCTTCCGCGAACACTTCGTGCAGCTTGGCATTGAGTGAGCAAGCGCTGGCGTAGTCGGTGCCGAACGGCTTCTCCATCACGATGCGTGAGCGCTCGACCAGGCCCGCCTCTCCGAGCATGCGGACGACGGAAAGCGCGGCGCTCGGTGGCACGCTGAGATAGTGCAGACGTCGGCACTCCGTAGCCAGCCCTTTCTCGGCGCGTTCCACCGCGGCCCGCAGCGCCGCCGGGCCGGCACCCAGCGGCACGTAGTCCAGGTTCTCGGCGAATGCCGCCCAATCCGCGTCGGAGACCTTGCGCGGGTAGAACTCCTCCAGTGCCCCACGGGCGATCTTTCGGAAGCCCTGCGCATCGATGTCATCGAGGGACACGCCGACGATGCGGCAGCCGGGGATGAATCCAACGTCGGCGAGATGAAACAACCCCGGGAAGAGCTTGCGTCGGGCGAGATCACCCGTAGCCCCCACCAGCACCAAGACCTGCGGATATCGCGGACCCACTCCCGGAGGTATCTTAGCCACCCTGTTCCACCTTTCGCCTTGACCTTGAACCGAGGCGACAGGATAGCGGGCCGACTCCCGCGATACCAGTTACAGGCTCATTAGTGCGACGCGCTCGCGGGTGCGTACCCTCAATGACGCGGCGGCTTCTTCACTCCCAAGGTGTAGGCCTCGAAAGCCCATACGTCGGCCGTCTGCGCGATCTCCTGGTCCGTCGGCATGTAGATGTGACTGGTCGCGCCCGTGGTGCGCAGCAGGATCGGGTTGCCGCAGGCCTGAGCACGCTGGATCGCGGCGGTGAACTTGAACTCATGCATCGGTACGACTCGATCGTCATCCCACGAAGTCGTGATCAGCGTCGGCGGGTAACAGGTGCCCGGCCGGACGTTATCCAGCGGTGAGTAGGCATGGAGCCAGCTGAAGGCAGTTGGATCGCTCGCCGTGCCGTATTCGGGCGCCCAGAGCGCGCCGCCGGAGAAATCCTGGTAGCGCAGCATGTCGAGCACCCCATGCCCGATGTAGGCGCTGCCGAAGAGCTCGGGATGCTGGGTGATCGAGGCGCCCGTGAGCAGGCCGCCGTTGGAGTAGCCCTGGATCCCGAGCCGCTTGGCGTTGGTATAGCGCTGCGCGACCAGGTATTTCGCGGCCCAGGCGAAATCGTCGAACACATTCTGCTTGTGCGACAGCATGCCCGCCTGGTGCCACTTTTCGCCGTAGGTGCCGCCGCCGCGGAGGTTGGCCACGGCATAGACCCCACCGAGCTCGAGCCACACCGGCAGCATCGGATCGAATTCCGGCATGATGGTGATATCGAAACCGCCATAGCCGTAGAGGACCGTGGGATTGCGGCCTTCGAGCTTCACGTCCTTGCGGGCGACGATGAACATGGGTACCCGAGTCCCGTCCTTGGAGGGGTAGAAGACCAGCTTCGTCTCATACAGGCTGGGGTCGAAGCCAACCCGCGGCGCGAACACGGTCTGTGCCGTCGCTTGCCGCAAGTCGTAACGGTAGATCCGCTCTGCGTACAGAAACGAAGTAAACCCGAAATAGACGCTGTTGGAATCGTTGCGCGCGGACACGCCGGTAACTGTGCCCAGAGTCGGTAGCGGCAGGTCGCGGAGCGGCTTCCCGTCGGTCGTGTAGAGCGTCAGGCGGCTGGTGGCGTCGATCTGTGAATGCACGATGAGGCGCCCGCCGGCCAAGTCCGCTTCCTGGATCACGCCCCTGCCCTCGGGAATCACGGTGCGCCAGTGCGCCGGCGCCGGATCCGACAGCGCGGTTGCGACGACACGCCCCTTTGGCGCATCGAGCGTGGTTTCTAGATAAAGCGTGCCCTTCTGCACGCCGACGACGACATAGGCGGCATCGTTACGCGTATAGAGGGGCTCGAGCTTCGCGGCGACGTTGGGGTGCGCCGGGTTGCCCAGGTCAGCGTAGTAAAGCTCGTTTTCGGGAGCCGTCCCGTTGACGAGGACCACGAAGAGGTAGCGGCCATCTTCGCTAACCTGCCCGCCAATGATCCAGTGCGGCAGATCGGGCCGCCGGTAAATCAACCGGTCCGTGCTCTGGGGCTGCCCGAGAGCATGAAAGTAAAGCTGCTGGTTGACGACCTCCTGATTGATCGCATTGGCTTTCGGCGGCGTCGGATAACGGGAGTAAAAGAAGCCGTTGTCACCGTTCGTCCACGCTATGTTGGAAAACTTCACCCATTCGACGGAGTCCGAAAGCGTCTTGCCCGTCGATACGTCGAGCACGTGAAGCGTCTCCCAGTCAGACCCGCCCGCAGACAGCGCGTAGGCGAGATATCGTCCGTCGGGCGATGGCTCGAGATCGGCGAGCGCCACGGAGCCGTCGGGCGAGAGCTTATTGGGATCGATCAGGACCCGCGGCGTGGCCGAGGGCGAGTCCTGCACATACAGGACCGATTGGTTTTGCAGGCCGGCGTTGCGCCGGAAGAAAATCCGGCTGCCGCCGACCTGGATCGGCGCCGTCTCCTTGGGGAAGTTCCACAGCTGCGTCAGGCGATGGGTGATCCAGCCCCGCACCGGGATCTTCGCGAGATAACCATCCGTCAGCCGATTCTCGGCCGCCACCCAGCTGTGCAGAGCCGGGCTCTGCATGTTCTCCATCCATTGATACGGCGCCGGCACGCGGGTGCCGAAATAATCGGTGATGATCTGGTCGCGGGGCGCCACCGGGTAGTCCGGTGTCCGATCGGCCGGCGAAGCAATGCCGGAAACGGTGACGAGCAGCACCCAAGAGGCGAGCACCGGGACGATTCTTTTCATTGGCGACTTCCGGGCAGGTGAAACCGATAGTGTAGCCATGACGACCGCCAAGGCCGACGTCAAAGCACCCAAGCGCTACCGCACTCGCCGCACGTTACCGGCTAGTGGGCATAAGTCATTGTTTTTATTGACACCCGAAAGGGACGTCAGAGGGGATAGCCGCTCGTGGCCAGCACGTCGGCAACGCGACGCAGCTTGTGTGCGGTCGGAATCGTGAAATTGAGCGCGTTCACGTACCTCGTAATGAGATTGAACACCGTCCCCACCGCGATCGCGTCCGCCAATGATTGCTCACTGACCCCGCTGCCAAGCACGGTTCTGGCGTCTGCCTCCGACAACTCCTCGGGTCGCACCGTCATTGTCTCCAAGAACCCCAATGTCGCTTTGAGGCCCGCGGATATCGGCGCGGAGCGGTAATCCGTGAGTACGGCGTCGACCGACGCACTGCCGACGTGCGTCACCGCCACGACGGTGTGCACATCCATGCAACAGACGCAGTCGTTCCACTTGGCCACCAATGCAGCCATCAGCTCGCGCTCGCCAATGCTCCAGGCACTGGGTCCTCGCATGGCGGCTTGGGTCCAGGCCCCCATGGAGGCACCGAGATAGACCTGATGGTTGAGATTGGTACGGAATCCATTCCTGCCCTTGCGCCGCTTCCCGGAAGCCCAGGAAATCATCCGCAGCAGGATGCGGTCGTTGACGCGACCGCTGAGGTCCACTTCTTTGAGAAGCATGGCGGCCTTAGGCTGAGATTTACTTTACCAGTTAGTACACTATACAGGTTACTGGGTATGGAGCAAGGGGCCTGATTCGAGGGCCTCGAGGACGCAGGGATCGAGGCCGTGGGCCGTGGGCGCAGCTATGGCTCGGCGGGGCCGGCGCGCGCTAGAGATTATCCTTGATCAGGGCGTGACTACCGGAGCCGCCGTTACGGTATTCCCCGGTCATGTTGTTTTGCAGGTCGTTGCCGACGATCATGAAATTGTCGGACGAGCCGCCATTGATGAGCACCCCGTAAGACTGCGTCGAGCCGAAGCCATCGGCGGCGCCGATCTCATTGCCCAGGATCTGAAAGCGCCCGACTCCGGCTGCGACCAGGATGCCCGGGTCCGCTCCCGGGGAGGTGCGCGAATTGCGCGTTATGGTGGAATCCTTGACCGAAACGTCGGTCGCGCGCGTATCGAGCCAGATTCCCGCCTGACTGTTGTTGTAGATCCGCGAGTCCGTGATACTGAGCCCGGTCACCGCTTTGGCGATGACACCGTAGAAGCCGGTCGCGGCCCAGCTATTGGTCAGACGCATCGATCCTGCGGCCTCGAAGTCCCAGCCGACGCCGTTGAGGGTATCGGCCAGACAGTTGGTGAAGAATCCGAACTGCGGCACGATGCCGCCGACTTGCGTGTTCTCGAACAGGTATCCGGTCTCCCCGGAAGTCACGTTGACATTGGTCGCGTAGATGCCGCCGACGCCGCTGTCGAATACCAAGCCGGTAGTGGTGGTGTCGCTGGCGGAGTCGTTCACCTCGAGGTTGGACAGGTACACGTCCCCCGTGCCCCTGAAATACATTCCCTGCGATGCCGTGAAGTCGAACTCGCTGTCCTCGACGAAGATCTGATTGCCGCCATTGACCCAGAGGCCGGTGGAGAAGAGGTGCGGCGTGCCCGGATCGCCAAAAATGACGTGCGTGAACCTACCCCGCCAGCAGTTGTCGCAGTAGACGGTGAGGCCGGTCGGATTCCGCTTGGCATACAGCAGCTCCAGCTGCCGCAAGGTCACTTGATTGACGGGTTTGCCGCCGTTCGCGATGGTGAAGAGATTGGCTCGGGCGGTGGCTTGCACGATGCGGGTTCTGCCGCTGTTCGTCCCATAGAGCAGCATATTTCCCGAAGTGATCGTCAGCGCCGCGGTGACCTTGTACGTACCTGGAGGGAAGTAGACGCCCTGGCCGCTGCTCGCTGCGGTGCCGATGCAGGACTGGATGTGCCTGGTGTCATCGGCGCGACCGTTTCCAGCGGCGCCACAGTCCGTCTTGACGTTCAGGTCCCGGGTCGGGGGAATCGACCAGGCGCGCGACGGGGTTGGAGTCAGGATGAGCGCTGCCGCCGCTGCGCCGAGAAAGCCGACCGAAAGCACGCTCTTATTTCTCGAAAAGCCGATGCGCATGGGATTTCCCTCCGGACCGTCAGGCCGACCAGCCCCCATCGATGATGTGGCATTGGCCGGTGATGAATGCGGACTCGTCGGCGGCCAGGAAGAGCGCCAGCGATGCGATCTCATCCGCCTTTCCCAGCCGGCCCATGGGCTGTCTCGCCCTGAACGCGGCCAGGGCGCCCTCGTAGTCTCCGGTGGCACGCAGCCTCACGTGCAACGAGGGCGTATCGACGGTGCCTGGGCAGATGGCGTTGCAGCGGACACCCTCCCTCACGAAGTCGGCCGCGATCGACTTGGTGAGGCCGACGATCGCCGCCTTGGTGGTGCCATACACGAACCGATTCGGAGCACCCTTCGGCGCGCCAACGACCGAAGATACATTGATGATCGAGCCCGATTTTTGCGCCAGCATGTCCGGCAGGTAGGCCCGGATCAAGCGATACATCGAGGTCACGTTGAGCTCGAAGGAGCGGCTCCAATCTTCCTCGGTACATTCCAGGACGGTGCCGCTGGCCACGTAGCCCGCGCAGTTGAACAGCACATCGATCGGGCCTGTCCTACTGCAGACTTCATCGATCGCTGCGGCGCTGCACACATCGAGCGCGAGCGGCCGGCAACCTTCGAGACCTGCCAGCGACGCCACACTGATGTCGCTCGCCCAGACCAGCGCGCCTTCCCTGGCGAAGAGCTTCGCCGTCTCGCGCCCGATGCCCTGCCCCGCCGCGGTGACCAGGACACGTTTGCCGGCAAGCCGTCCCGAGGATCCGCTCGGTGCCTGGGCCGCCATCATCGCGCCGGCATACCGCACAACGTGCCGAGCGCATCGGCCGACTTGTACGTCAGAATGAATTCACGATGCCCCAGGGCCTCGGATTTGGTGACCGCCCCGGCCGCGACCTCGAGCGTGAGCCGGAAGATCTCCTCGCCGAGCTCATCGAGGGTGGCCATTCCATCGAGTACCCTGCCCGCATTCACGTCCATGTCCTCCGCCATTCTCTTATAGGTGACGGGATTGCCCGTTATCTTGATGACGGGCGAGATCGCCGAGCCGACCACTGACCCGCGGCCGGTCGTGAACAGCGTGATGTGGGCACCACAGGACATCAGCTCCGCGATCTCCGCGTTATCGGAGATATTCGGGAAACCGAACTTCGGTGGCGTCTCCGGCACGATGTCGAGAAGATAGAGTCCAGGGGCATCGGGACGTTGGGTCGGGCGAATCACTCCCTTGATCGGCCGGCTGCCGGACTTCACATAGGCGCCGGCGGATTTCTCCTCCTGCGTCGACAGTCCGCCCTCGGCATTTCCCGGTGCAAAACTGCCGAATCCCATGGCGCGGTAGTAGCTCTCGGCATTGCTGATGGAAGTCGTGATCGCCGCGGCGACCTCGGGCGAGGCGGCCCGTATGCTCATGGGCGCCTCGCAACCGATCATCTCTCCCGTCTCCTCGAATATGCACACTGCCCCGGCATCGACGAGACGATCGAAGGCATGTCCGACCGCGGGATTGGCCGCAATACCGCTCGTGCCGTCCGAGCCGCCGCAGACCGTGCCGATCGTGAGGTCGGAAATGTGCACCGGTGTCCGCCGCTCCTGTTGCTCCATGACCGCGCGAACCCTGGCGATCGCTGCCAGCGCGGCCTCTATGCTCCCTCGCGTGCCGCCCGCTTCCTGGATCACCACGATCTCCACGGGTCGGCCACTCGCCGCGACCGCGGCAGCCAATCCCTCCCTGTCGAAACCCTCGCATCCCAGGGAAATGAGGACCGCTCCGCCGACATTGGGGTGAGTGGTCAGTGACTTCAGCATCCCCAGCGAGTACTCGTTGGGATAGCAGCCCGGAAAGCCGAGCAGGTGCACACGGTCATCCTGCGCCCGCTCGACCGCCTGGCGCGCGACGTGGTGCGCGCATTCGACCAGATAGACGACCGGCAGCACGTTGCGAATTCCCTTGCGGCCGTCGGCGCGGAGATATCCATTGGCGATGATCATGTTCGCTCCCTCGAGTCGCGGGTGTGGCTCGGGATGTAATCGCTCTTCATGTTATGAAGATGAACCCAGTCTCCGGGCTGAATCGCCGCGGTACTCGAGCCTATCGACATGCCGTATTTCACGACACGCTCGCCGGGAGGAATGAGACGCCGGGCGATCTTGTGGCCGATCGCCACATCGCGGCGCGCAACCACCACCTCATCGCCAATGACGAGGCTTTCTCCTGCTCGTACGTCACGCCGGCACACCACGACATTGTCCTCCGGGTTCAACATCAATACGGCTGCAGCCGTTTCGCGACCCTGCGGTCCGCTACCCATATTCTTCTCACCTGCACGCTCAGCCTTGTGAAGAGTCCTTCCACATCGCATCTACTGCTGCGCCCAGCCTCCCTGGGCCATGATGCCGCCATCCACCGTGACGCATTCCCCGGTCATGAAGGAAGCTCCGGGGCCGGCGAGAAACGCCACCACCCGAGCGAGCTCCTCCGGCTTGCCGAATCGCTTCATCGGGTAGGCCTCGGCAAGCTTCTTCATGTAGTTTTTGTCGGGTATGCCCTTGGCGACTTCCCGCAGCAGCGGCGTATCGAACGTACCCGGTGCGATGGACAGCACACGGATATTGTCCTGCGCATACTCGAGAGCGAGCTGGCGAGTCAGTGACAGCACTCCGCCTTTCGACGCCGCGTACGCCGCTGCGGACTTCTGCGACTGCAGGCCCTGGACGCTCGCCGTGTTGATGATCACACCGCCGTGCCGGGCCTTCATCAGGGGCACGCATCGCTTGACCATCCAGAAATATGACTTGAGGTTGACGGTGAGAATGGCGTCCCAGATCTCATCATCGAGCTCATGTGCCGGTGCGTAGCTCTTTGCCGGCTGTATGCCGACGTTGTTGCACAGAACGTCGACACCGCCGAGGGCGCGGGCCGCCTCGACCAATCGATCGCTCGTCTGCACGAGGCGCATATCGCCTTCAACGAACTGAACCTGCCCGGCCAGTCCAACCGCCGACCCGAGAAGCTCCTGCCCTGCCTTCGGATCGATGTCACCGCAGACCACCCGCGCACCCAAGCGCGCAAACTCCAGGCACATCGCCCGCCCGAGTCCCGCCGCACCGCCGGTCACTATCACGATCTTGCCGTCGAATTCGCCGCTCATCTTCGGATCCTCCCCAATCGCATGCTCAGGTCCATAGCGTAGCGATTTCCTCGAGGGTCATCCCCTTGGTCTCCGGCAACGCCTTCGCCACCACGACAAACTGGATCGCCAGGAACAGGGCGCAGGCGAAGAACATCATCCAGACCCCGAACTCGTTACGTACGATCGGGAAGAGCTGATTGATCACGATGTCAGTGAGCCACAGCGCCACCGTGGCCACTCCCATCGCACGCGCCCTGAGATTGGTCGGGAATATCTCCGACACCACCACCCATTTGATGGGGCCGATCGAGAACGCGAAGAACGCCACGAAGGCGCACAACAGAGCCACGATCACGGCGCCGTCCTCGTGACCCGAGGCAAAGCCGATTCCGGTGAGCACCAGCGCGACGCACGCGCCGGCCACTCCGACCAGCAGCAATCGCCGGCGGCCGACCCTATCGATCAGTGGAATGGCGAGCAGGGTGAATGCGGCGAGCACGAACCCGATGATGGCGTGCCCATTGAGCGAAGCGCTCATCGAGGCGCCGGTACGCTCGAGGATCGTAGGCCCGTAATACATCACCACGGTGATGCCGCTCAGCTCGGAGAAGACCGCGAGGAAGACTCCCATATAGAGGGCGTGGCGCATGCCGCTTCCGCGCCACTCGTGGTGGGTCGCCCGCTCCGCGGCAATGGCCCGCTGAATCTCGCCCAGCTCCTGCTCCGCCTCGGCCGCATTGCTCCGCAACGCGCGCAGCACCTCACGTGCATGCTCGAGCCGCGAGCGCAGCACCAGCCAGCGGGGGCTCTCCGGAACCCTGAATGCCGCCAGAAAGAACACCGCGGCCGGAACGAACTGCAGCAGGAACATTCCGCGCCACGCCTGACCGACGAAGAGCTCGTGCAGGAGTCCCGCGGCGTCCGTGTGTGCCGCCGCCACGGCGTGACGCTGCAGTGCGGCATTGAGCACCATCGCGGCCACGATTCCCACCGTGATGGTCACCTGAAAGAGCGAAACCAGGCGGCCGCGGTATTGCGGCGGCGCCACCTCGGAGATGTAGAGCGGTGACACGATGGAGGCGATGCCGACGCCGACTCCGCCCACGAAGCGCGCGGTGATCAGCCATGCGGCATCAGCTGCCCCTGCACACCCGAGCGCCGCAAGCGCAAGCAGCGCACCGGAGAGAATCGTCACTCCTCTGCGGCCGATGCCATCGGAGAGACGGCTGGCGAGCAGCACGCCCGCTACGCACCCTACGAGCCCACTGCTGACAAACCATCCTTCCATGAGCGCCGAGAATCCGAACTGGCTCTTGACGAGCGGGATGGTCGCCGCGATGACAACAGTCTCGTAGCCGAAAAGAAACCCACCCATCGCGGACACGATGCTCACCAGCGTCACGAACGCCAAGCCTCCCGGCGAGACGTTGACGCTCGACCCGGCTGTCATTCCTGATGTCGCCCTCATCGGCGCTTCGCGCTTCATCTGGTATAGAGCATGATCAGCTCTGTGTTCATATACGATACGCTGTACCGTATATGAACGCAAGGGGTCGTAAGACCCTCAGGCATGCGCCAGGGCCGTGTGTTGGCGCGCCGGCATCATGTCACCGACATGCTAGTGTTCATATACGAAACACTGTACCATATGCGATAGTGAGGCGAGGTTGGCGGAGCGCATGCAGGTCATCGACACTCACGCGCACTTCTGGGATGTGAAGCTGCTGCGGTATCCCTGGATCGAGCCGGGGTCGATCTTCGACCGGACCTACTCGCTGCAAGACTACCAACGGGCAGCGGCCGGTATTCCCGTCAGCCGGATGATATTCGTCGAGTGCGATGCGCATTCGACCTGCTGCCTGCGCGAGGCACGCTGGGTGCAGGAGCTGGCGACCATCGATTCCAGGATTCAGGGCATCGTGGCCCGCGTGCCCCTCACCGGTGACGCCGGCATGCTCACCGACCTGGACGCCGTGTCGGCGCTGCCGCTCCTCAAGGGCGTCCGCGACAACATCCAGAACAATCCACCGGGTTTCGCGATCCAGGACGCATTCGTGCGCGGGGTACGGGAAATTGCGCGCCGCGGACTGCATTTCGAGCTCTGCCTGAAGCACGACCAGCTTGCCGAGGCCCTCGAGCTCGTGCGCCAGTGCCCCGAGGCGCGATTCGTTCTCGACCACTGCGCCAAGCCCGACATCCGGCGCGGCGAGCGGGAGCCGTGGGCGGCACAGATTCGCGCCATGGCTGCCCTGCCCAACGTCGTGTGCAAGATATCCGGGCTGGTCACGGAGGCGGACTGGGAGGGATGGCGGCCCGATGACATCCTGTGGTACGCCCGACATGCCACGGACGCCTTCGGCCCGACACGCGTCATGTTCGGCAGCGATTGGCCGGTCAACGAGGCCGCGGGGGGCTACGCGAGGTGGTATCGGGTGGCCGAGGCGCTGGCCGCCCCCTGGAGCGCCACCGATCAGGAGAGCTTCTTCCATCGCAACGCGGAGCGGGTATACCGCCTCGCCGGCGCTCCGTAGCGAATGGAGCGCGCCCTCTGCTAACATTGGGGGTTCATGGACTGTTGACGGCGTCGAAGAACAATGCGCAACATTCAAAGTAAGAAAAAGGCCGTCCGCTATGAGGCGCCGGCCCTCGAAAAGGGCCTGGACATACTGGAGCTCCTCGCCGGAGCCACCAGTGCGATGAACCTGTCGCGTATCTCGGAGGCCGTCGGCCGCTCACGCAGTGAGATGTACCGCGTGCTGCACGTGCTCGAGCGGCGCCACTACGTGGAACGGCTGCCCGACGACGATCGCTACATCCTGACCAATCGGCTCTTCCTCCTCGGCATGGAGCGCCCCCCCGTCAAGGGCCTGATCGAGATTGCACTGCCGATGATGCACAAGCTGTCGGAGGAGATCGAACAGTCCTGCCATCTGGTGGTGCCATCGGATCAGTACATGGTCGTCATCGCGCGCGTGGAATCACCCTATGATCTCGGGCTCGTGGTGCGGATCGGCCATCGCCGCCCGCTGCTGGAGGCAACATCGGGGCTGGTGCTCGTCGCTTTCCAGCCCGAGGTGGTGCGCGAGCGCTGGCTGCAGAAGTACGGTACCCCCGCGCGCCGCCCGGGCCGCGCCTCCCTGGCGGAGACCCTGACGACCATCCGCGAGCAAGGCCACGCCGCGATTCCGAGTACGGTCGTGCCGGGAGTCACCGATACTTCGGCGCCGGTACTGCTCGGCGCCACCGCCGTGGCCGCACTGGCCGTGCCCTATATGGATTTGGCAGGAGTCAGAATGTCGCGGGACGAAGTCATCAAGGCCTTGCGCGCGACGGCGAAAGAGATCTCCAGCAAGCTCAGCTGACCCTGCAGTCCAACAGCGTGCGAGCTCCTCGATATTCTCACCGCTCATAGAGCTGGAATTCATGAATCACGGGGGCAGCGCTCGCCCGGGTGATCTTCAGCCTCACGCGCCGCGCCTTCACCGGGGCGAAGCGGATCTCCTGATGAAACACCGCCATCGGCCAGTTGTCGAAGGCGCGCTCTGTAGCCGTCCCCTGACCCCACGAGCTCACGTCCGCGATCTGCTTCCAGCTGTCCCCGGAATAGACGTCGATCTCGAACCCATGGATGTTGGCGAACTCTCCCTGGTACCAGCCTTCGAACAGGACGGCCCTGCTGATACTTCTCTCCGTTCCGAGATCGAATTCGATCCACGGCGGCAGCGACTTGTCGTCGGCCTTCCAGGACGTGCACATGTTGCCGTCCGCCACCAGCTTGTCCATGGATGGATCCACATTCGATGACCGGACGGTGACGTTGCGGTTCACCGGGATCTCGCCGATCGGCGCGAGCTCCTCCGCCGATCCGTCCACTTCCATGACGATGATGGTGGAGGGACTCTCCATGTCGTTCGGGCTGATGTCTACTATCAGCCCGCCCACGCGCTGCGACACCTGCACCTTGCCGCCGTTGAGCATGTAAGACTTGACGACCTTCAAAGGCAGCGGCGGCAAAGTGAGCTGCGTGAGAGACCTATCGAATACGTGCAGGTAAATGCGGCTGCCGTGGCAAGTGGCTCCGTATACGTTGGTCCGCATATAAGGGCCGCCTCGCGTATCGAAGACGCTCGTACCGTAGCGCTCCAACCACACGCTTGACTCGCGAAGCTTGTCCACCAGCTCCGGATCGAAGCGTCCGGATTGCGGCGGCTCCAGGCCGAGGAGGTAGTTACCGTCCGCGCAGGCAGACTTCACCAGGTTATCGATCCAGCTCTGCGGATCCCCATAGTCCCCCGCTGTCCAGGCATAGCTTCTGCCATTGGCAGGCGTCGTGTACTCCCACGGTATTCTGCGCTCGAATCGCGGCAAATCCACTTCGAGCACCGCGAAATCGCCGACATACTTGACGTCGGTGGGAAACCATGTGGGCATATACACGCGCCCGTTATACGCGCAACCCACACGCTGGTCCGTCAGCGTATCCGACTGCAGCGAGCGCATGAACTTGAGCAAATCCACGCCGCGCTCGTAAGTCCACTCGGGCATCCACCCGCCATCGAACCACCACGCCAGAATGGGCCCGTAGCTCTCGGTCAGCTCGCGGAGCTGCGTCTTCATGTAGCGGACGTAGCGGTCGAAGTCAGGCTTTTCACCCGCCGGCAGCTCATATCCCGGCGGCCCGAGATACTCGCCATTGGCATGGCGCGAGCCGATGCAATCCGGCTGATAGAAGTCGGCGATGGAGTAATACAGGCAAAGCTGCAGACCGTGCTTCTTGCATGCGGCCGCGATCTCGCCCACCACGTCCCGTCGGAACGGGGTATTCATGATGCAGTGCGGCGTGGTCCTGGTATCCCACATCGCGAACCCGTCGTGATGCTTGCTGACGTATACCGCGTAGCGGAAGCCGCTCGCCTTCAGCATGTGCACCCACGCTTCCGCGTCGAACTCCACGGGATTGAAGCGCTTGTACAGGTTGTCGTAAACCTGAGGCGGCGTCTGGATCTGCCTGCTCCAGCTGATCTCCTTGCCCGACACCGTGCATGGCCCCCAGTGAAGGAAGGCACCGTACCTCGCCCCCATCCAGCGCCGCAGCGCTTCGGGAGGCGTCGGCAACAGCGGACCGACCCGCTGCAGGCCCCGGCGGCATTCCAGCTCGAGCCCACCGGCACCGTCCCGGGCATAGGCTCTCGGCAGCAGCCCCCCCGCCACCGCGCCTACCGCGACGGCCTGAAGCATCTCTCTGCGTGTCACCATGTCGTTCCCCGCGCGCAAAAAGCGGCGCACACACCTAAAACTGGGCCGTCACTCCCAATTCGAATTGCCGCCCGGACAGCGCGTAATCATCAAGCACTTCGTATCTATCAACCTCGGTAAAAGCGGACTGCGTCACGTTCGTGATACCCGCGTTGAGGGTCAGCCAATGTGACAGATGATAGTCCGCTGATAGATTCAGCTGTCCATACCCGTCCACATACAGACCGTCTCCGAAGTAGTTATCTTCATTAGACAAATATTTGCTGCGATAGTTGTAATTCGCATGAAAGCCGAATTTTGCAGTCTGGTAATACAAACCAAGGTTGTACGTGTCGTTGGACACTCCCGTCGGAGGCTGCGCCGGTTGACCCACTTCAACAATCTCACTTTCCGTCCAAACACGCGTGTAGTTCATTTCCGCGCCAAAGTTCCGCAGCACCCCCGGCAGGAAGACAAACGGCTGTACCCAGGCAATCTCAGCACCCGTAATGTTCGTCGAGGGCCCGTTGATCGGTTCCCCAACTGTAAATGTGATCGGGGTCACCGGGCTCCCGGCCCCCGGCGTATTCACGTTCTCCTTCTCCGTAAAGTAGCCGGTAAGAATCTGGTCCATCACGTGTTTATAGAAAACCATCCCCGACAACATACTCCCCGGCGCCAAATACCATTCCAAAGACAGATTGAGCTGATTTGAGCGGTAAGGCTTCAGATCCGGGTTGCCCTCGTTCAGCGTACCAACCCAAGGCGTTGTCACGCCCGCTTGCGGCGGCCCGCTCGGCGCATCCGGAACGTTCGACTGCCCAAGGAGATTGATATCCGGCCGCTCCATCATCTGCGCCGCCGCGAAGCGCGCAAGCAGATCGTCCGTCACCCGGTACGTGAGATTCAAATCAGGCAACGCATTGAAGTACACATGCTCTCTCGCAAAAATCGCCTGCGAGCTGTAAACGAGGTCCGTGGCCGAAGCGAATTGATAAGTCAGGGTGGCGCCGGGCCCCGGGACGAAGCCGCCGGAGAGCTCTTCGGTGCGAACCAGACGCATCCCAATATTTCCGGTCATGCGGTTGTCGGGCGAGTTGAATAGCACCTGTCCGTATGCACTCCCATCTCGTTCGATTATATCCGTGGTCTGCGTGAGTTCCGGGACCGGAGGGTTGGCAACCGCGAAGGCCGATAATGGGTTTGCGGCATAGAATTTGTTCAGGTTCACCGTCAGGAAATTCGTCGGGAACTGGGCCGGCCCGCTATACGATGAGAAAAAAGTCGGATTGTTATCGAGCGTCAAATACGCATCCGGATCCGATGCGTTCGGCAATCCGTTAGTCGTATCCGCGATGCCATTGGGCCTGGTTTGGAAGATCTCGTTGGTAAATCTGACGCCCATCTGAAACTTCGAGGCCTGCAGGAAGCTCACGGGCTGCCAGTTCAGGGGGCGGGATGCATCTACATTCACCGCCGTTATCTGGTCGGTCGTTGGCGAGTTGTATTCGCCCTGCTCGCCGGCAAAGTTATAGTTGCTCGCATCTTCAGGGTTATAGTTCACGAACCCAAAGCTGATCGGACCGCCCTGCTTGAGGTTATATTCAAAGGTCGCGCCGGGCGCTGCAGTCGCAAAATCCACGTACATGTTCGTGGTCGTTTCTCTGGCCTGACCAAAAGACGCCTGCGAATTGATGGTCCATGGCCCCAACGTCAGTATCGCGCTCAACGCGTTGGACGTCAGCTTTTGTTGATACGCAAAGCGATTGGCCTCCAGCCACGCAAACACATTGGTTCCTTCCCAAGCGGTTTCCACGCCGGTTGTGGGTGATACAGTCTCACTAATCGTGCTCTCCGGTCCGAGCGCATCGGCCGCCGGATAGTAGGAATCACCCAAATTCCAGTTGTACGCCTGCGAGAATTCGGAATCGAGCGTGTCGAAATCCACCTCTAGATCATCATTTACCTTGAACTGCACCATGCTCATGACGCTCGTTCGCTTATCGAATCCCTGTTGGTCCCCCAGGCCGAGACCATACATCCTGTATTGCGTGCCGGCGCCGGTATAAGTCGAATCCGCAATTACACCCGTGGTATCCATCTGCTGGTAGTCGACATTCTGCTCCCACAAGTCAGCCGCTACCTCAAAGCCGAGCCGATGATCCAGGAATGTGTTTGTGTACAGCCCCTGAATGTTCGGGGTCACTCCATTGCCGCCGCTTCCCTGCTGGTTATATATGCCGTTCACACTGACGAGCGCACGCTCACCTCCATATTGCAGCGGCTTCACCGATTGAACATTTATCGTTCCCGCTATGCCGGCATCCGGTAGATTGGCCGTTGGGGACTTGTAGACCTGGACGTCCTCCGCCAAGCTGCCACTGAGAATCTGAAAATCGAACGCCCGCGTGCCGGAGCCTGACGGCAGCTCCCGTCCATTATAAAGAGTATTCGTGTAATCCGGATTGAGCCCCTCGACGCTGACATACTGAGCAAGTCCCTGATCGAGGGAGACTTGAATACCGGTTATCCGTTCCAACGCCTCTGCCATGTCCTGATTCGGGAACTGCCCGATTGACCCGGCAGAGATCTCGTCGGTGATATTTATCGCCTTGTATTTCAGGGCGATCGCATTTTGAAGGCCCTTGGCGTAGCCACTCACCACGATGGTACGCAGCACGGCCTCTTTCGAAGAGCTCGTCGCCGACGTCGTAGATTCCTTGGACTGCGATTGCTTCGCGCATGGCGTCTGCTGGCCCTGCGCGTTCTTCGGACATCCCGCCGCAGGCTCGGCGCTCGTGGCATGCGCCACAGCGCACCCGGAGCACCACGCGGCCGCGATCAGCAGCGCGCCACCAATCCGCAAGCTCGTTTCTTCTCTCATGCCCCCCCCACCCAAGAATAGCACCAAGTGCGCACGGTTTCACATACGGTACGCCGTCTCCTCAGTGAACGCAAGCATTTTGCCACGGAGGTCACCCGAGTCGGCGGCGCCGGTTGCGGTTGAATCAGACCGGATGGAATCCAGGCGACTTGGGCCGCCAACCCTCACTTCACCTGATCGGCGTCCAGGTCCAGTCTGGCGCGGCGGTGTATGTGATGGTAATAGAGTCTCCAGGCTCGAGCAGCACCGTCACGTTCGTGGTCGCAAACAGCCGGGTGGCGTTGCGCCGAACCAGACTCACCGTGCCGCCGGAGACTGCCACCATCACCACCTGGCCCGTGGAATTCGCGTACGCCGATCCGCTCGCCGGCATTGATGGCGTAGAGACATTATTGAAGTTTGGAGTCTCGAGCCAGACGCCGGTGCTGTTCGGCATGAAGCGGGTTCCGGCCCCCACTATGGCATTGTTGACGTTGATAAACTTGTTGCCGCCGCCGGCCGTGGCATTTATGCCATACGTCGCAAGAGATATCTGACCGCCGACCCAGGTGTTCGATACCGCGTTGGCGCTGTCAATCCTGATATCCGACGTGTTCGCCTCCGTGTCCGTATTCAGAAAGGTGTTGGTGACGTTGTATCCGCGCGAGAGGTAAATGCCGTTTCCGGAAATACCATAAGAGCCCATGAAGGTGTTCATGATGCACTCATTGCAGTAGAGCGCGGCATACCCGGAACCGGTGTTTGTCCTGATATCGAAGCCACCGCCATTCGCATCGACGTTTACCAGCCCATTGAGGAAGAGGTTCAGTTTGAGCGCCACGGCAGCGCCACTCCTGCTCTTGTTGAAGATCAGAAGATTATTGAGCTGGAATTCATTCAACGCATCGTTGAAGTCGTCCCTGCCGAAGGCCATCAGCGTTCCCGCCGTGTTGCCGAGAACCTCGAAGTCTTCAAATCGGGAGTACACCAGGCTCTCTTCGGGTGTATCGTTGCCGACGATTTCCCAGGCCGGCGACGCGACACCCGCGTCAAAACGTATGATCGACACCGCGCGCCCGTCGCCAAATACATTGATGCCGGTTGTTGCTACAGAATGGAGATTCCACACCTGCTGCGTAGCCGAGCGATACGTACCGGCAGGTATATACAGCGCCTTGTGAAGGGCGATTCCTTCGGCGAGCCAATTCCTGATGGCCGTCGAGCAATCGGTTGCACCTGTGTTGTCCGGGCAATAATCAAGGAGACTCAACGCATTCTCCTTGGCTTTGGCATCCAGACTGCGCGTTATCGCGCCGGCCCCGAGCTGGGTAAACGAGGACGCCCCCGTCCCGCCGCGACTCACCGACGAGACCTGAGAGTGGCTGATTCCGGGCCTTGCTAGAAGTGACGTCAGTGCCAGCCCCGTAATCAGGTGGCGCTTTGCGCACCGACCATCGCCTGCGCGTTTGCGGCGCAAGGCACGCCCAAAGGCTTCCAATACTCCCATGCCGCTCGCGCCGATCATCTCCCCGCCTTCGAGCCTCGCGTATGGCTCTCGATGTAGTCGTTCTTCCCAAACAGGCGTCGCCAGGCGACTGCCACCGTGCGCAGGCACGATCCCCTGCCGCGGACCATTCTGCCCAGCCGCCGCACGAGATAAGCCGCCCTATCCGGTCGGTTTGCCAAACGCGCCCAACGCTTCCTCTGTCAGCGTGGTCCCGGCACCTGGGGCCTGGGGAAGTACGAATTCACCATTCCGAACAGTTGCCGGCTCTTTGAAGCAGTGCTGCGTCCAGGGAATGAACTCCAGCAAACTGCAGGCCGGGTGCGCAAACGCCGTATGCTGATGAACCTGCATCATGTCTCCCACGTGCGCCACGACGGAAACTCCGAGCTGGTGCGCCCTGTCGGCGATTACCAGCCATTCCGTTATGCCTCCCACCCGCACGGCGTCAACCTGCACGAAGCTCATGGCTCCCGTGCTAAGGAACGCCTCGAAGTGAAATCGCGAATACAGCTGCTCACCCAGAGCCATCGGTGTACGCATCACCTTTGCGAGCTCTGCATGAGCGACCAAATCGTCGAAATACAGAGGCTCTTCACACCAGAACAAGCCATGGGCATCGAGGTGCGTCGCCAATTTCGAGGCGGTCTCCAGACTCCATTTTCCGTTTACATCAATCATCAACCGCTGTTTGGGTCCGATCGCCTTGCGCACGGCTTCAATTCTCGCGAGATCGTCACTCGGATTGGCGCTGCCGACCTTGATCTTGACCCCCCGAAATCCTTGGTCGATGGAACGCATGCAACCGGATACAAGTGCATCGGTCCCTAGACTCAGCCAGCCCGAATCGGTGTTATAGGCCTCCAACCGCAACACTTTCTCGCCCCGGTGAAGGACCTTCCACAGCGGGAGATCCAAGCTCTTTGCAAAGAGGTCCCAGATAGCGATATCTACGGCCGCTAACGCCAGGTGACTCAGACCCGCACGGCCTATCCACCTCAAAGGCGGAGCATCATGCAATTTTCGCCAGATTCGCTCGATACACGACTGGCTCTCTACGATCTCGCCGATCAGCAGAGGACCATAGACGCGGTCAATGTATCGCGTTATCTGTTGATCTCCGGGCAGAAAGGCATGGGTACCGGTAAATCCGTACCCTTTGAGCCCAGTGTCCGTATGCAGAACGACACCAGCAAACCCCCAGTGGTCGATACTATTGGTGCTGTCCGCTATCGGACTCTTCAGCGGCACGTGCACGATGAAGGTCTCGATCCTCGAAATTCTCATTTCACACTACCCTTTCTCCGTCGACAGCGACCCGACCTCATGGCCTTCCGCACGATGAGAACATGCCGAACTCGAGATATGCCTTTGCGGATCCATGCCCGCCATCGGTCAGGGGGTCGCAATTTCTCTGTTCATATACGATACGCCGTCTCTTATATGAACGCAAAAGGCTGGGCGCGCTGTCTCCGCTCTTAAATCACTAACGAAACGCTGTCCCGCTGGTGAATTCTTGCGATTCGAACTAGAATCGGGTCAAGGCACGCGCATGGGGGTGGTGGAATGTCCGGAAGAATCACTCGCAAAGACTTCCTGAGGGTTGCCGGCCTCGCGGCGCTCGCGAGGGGCGTCACGCCCGCGGGCGCGGCGGACCCGACGACTTCGCACGGGCACGGACGCTCATCCTTTAGCGCACAACGGACGGATGTCCCGTTGATCAGGACACTCGACCCGGTCAAGGGTCTCTACCCCGGCGAGGCGCTCGAGCGTACGGGTGAGGTCCGCTTCGGACCGGCTGAGTTTGGCGTCATGTTGCCGTTCTTCGGCAACGGTGAGATGACGTGGAGTGTCACTGCTCCCGCTGCCGGCGCCTACCGTGTCGCGGCCTGCTATGCCTCGACCAAGCCGGGCACACAGATCGAGGTCATCTGCGGCTCGAGCTCCATCCGCCACCCGGCCATCTTCACCGAGGGATTCTTCCTGCCGTATCCGGGCGGCCCGGCGGCGAATCCGGGCTCCCCGGATAAGGATTCGTTCTGGACCGAGCGTCAGTTCTACAGCTTCGAGCGGGTTCCACTCTCGGGCGAGCTCCACCTCAATTGCGGCGTGAACGTGGTCAGGCTGCGCGTGACGGGCCCCAAAGGCGGTGAGATCTTCCGGCTGCGGTCGCTGGAGCTCACCCCCGTCGCCCAGACCGATGCCGTTGCAACCGCCAGCCACAGGGCCCGCCGTCGCCGGGCGAACACTGATTGGTTCGCCAAGTCCGGATACGGAGTGTGGTTCCATTTCCTCGACCTGACGACACCACGGCGAGGGCAAAAGAAGCCCTACGCTCAGGCCGTCAACGATCTCGACGTCGAAGCGCTTGCCAGTCTGGTGGCGGACACGGGGGCAGCGTACGCGATCCTGACGACGAATCACGGCCATCCCACCTGCCCTGCTCCGATCCGTTCCTGGGAGGAGTTGCATCCGGGCTGGACGACGAAGCGCGACCTGATCGCGGACTTCTCCGGCGCCCTCAACCGCCGGGGAATGAAGTTGATGCTGTACATGAACTGCCCAGGGCTCGGCGATCTCATGCAGACGTCCGCCAACGCCATCGACCAGGCGAAGTACAGCGAGGAGAGGTACGCCGAAATAATGGTGAATGTCTTCACGGAGTTCGGGCTGCGCTACGGCGACCGGGTGGCGGGCTACTGGCTGGACTCGTGGTTTCAGACCACCGAAACCTACCCCAACCTGCCGTTCGAGGCGCTGGACCGGGCCGTCAAGGCCGGGTATCGGGACCGGATGGTCGCCTACAACTACTGGGCCTTTCCTATCGAGACCGAGTGGCAGGATTACTGGTGCGGTGAGCTCACCGACCTGCCGTTGAAGCGGTTCGGATCACGCTACATCCAGCGTGGCGCCGGTAAGGGGCTGCAGGCTCATAGCGCGATCCGCCTGGATGATCCCTGGTTCCACATCACGCCGAATACCGACATTCAGGCGCCTCGATACACTGCAGCTGAGCTGACGGAATACATCAGGACATGCATGCAGGACCACGCTGCCGTGACGTTCGGTGTTGGTATTTATCAGGACGGGACGATTAGCGAGGCATCCCGCCAGGTACTGCGGGAGGTACGGCGCTCTATCCGGGGGACGTAGGGCCGGTAGTGGCGCCGGACCCGCAGCCTAGACGGGACTTGCCAGCGTACGGAACCCGCGCAGCCTGGGGCCGTGTGCAGCGCTGAGAGTCAGTCGGTCGGCCTCTCAAGCGGCGTGGCTCTGATACGGCTTGGATGAAAGTCCGCGCCCGTTCAGGGTGCTCCGACACCCCCGACGGTTACCCGGTTGCCATGCGTCGCCCTTTTGGCTACTATCGTCGCCTAAATGGCTACAGATCAGCTTTCCGACCCGGCGACGCTGTTCTTCGGGGATTACCGCCGCAAGGTTCTGGGACTGCTACTCCTCCATCCCGGCGAGCGCTTTCACCTGCGCGAAATCGCCCGTATGACCCACACGCAACCCGGTACCGTGCGGCGCGAGCTTTCATTGCTCGCACGCGCAGGCGTCATCGAGCGGCACGCCCAGGGCAACCAAATACGTTTTCGTGCCAACGAAAGCTATCCCATTTACGAGGAATTGCGCAGCATCCTCAAGAAAACCTCCGGCGTGGCCGATCAGTTGCGGACCGCCCTAGCGCCCCTGAGCGACGCAATCGACATCGCTTTCGTCTACGGGTCTGTTGCGAGCGGACAAGAACGCCCTACCAGCGACATCGACCTGCTGATCGTCGGTATCGCCAGGTTCGAAGACGTTATTCGCGTCCTGCACCCGTACCAACAGGATTTACGCCGGGAGATCAATCCCCATGTCTACTCGTCAACAGAATTCAAACGCAAAGCGCGCGAAGCGCACTCCTTCGTGGCACGCATCTTGAAATCGCCGAAAATATTCATCATTGGTAGCGACGATGAGCTTGGAAAACTTGATAAAGATCGGGAGGCTCAAGCCACATAGCGCCTCGAAAGAAGATGCGTCGAAACTCCTTACTGCTGCACGGCGCAATCTCCGGGAAACAGACATCCCCGGACTCAGCCCGCAGACTCGTTTCGATCTCGCCTACAAAGCGGTGATGCAATGTGGCCTCCTCGCCCTCTTGGCACACGGATGCCGCCCCTCCACGAACGAGCCCGGTCATCATGCCACGATCATTCAGACGCTGCCTCTCACGATCGGCCTCGACAACGAACGGATGATCATGCTCGACAAAATGCGCCGAATGAGAAACGCAAACGACTATTCCGGCGACACCGTCAGTGAGGAAGAAACCGCCGCCTGCATCCGATCCGCGCAATCGCTGCTGACCAGTGTCACAGATTGGCTGAAACAGAACCGAAAAGAGTGGGCTGCATGACCGGCAGCAGGATCCATTCGTCCGGGTAAGCGGACGCAGCGCCGGCTCATAGTCGAGCCTGCTCGGACAGCCGAGCAGGCCATGGTTTCCGTTGGACACGTATCGGACACCATGTGCTTTCGGGCACATAGGTGACCCCCATGCCCCCGGAATAATCTGGCACCCATGCGCTCAGAACGGACCCTGAATTTATTGGCATCCCCGACGGGATTCGAACCCGTGTTACCGCCGTGAAAGGGACCGATCCGAGCGCGCTCGCTTGATGCTGCGATCCGCACCCACGTGGCTGAGCCATGACTCGAGCTGCTCGGACAAGCGCATCGCGCGCGCCAGCCTATTCAACCTGCGCGAGTCGAGGCCGTCCAGCTCGAGATCCGACGGCGGCGCGGACATCCGGCTGCGGGGCGAATGCGACAGGTAGAGCCAGTGCAGCAAAGCAGCCTCGGGTGTGGCGCGCCGATAGGAGACGCCGGACGTGAGCCGATCCTGCTCGCGCCCTGCCTCCAACACCCGCTCCGGAACTCCTCGGAATACAAACGTTCCCGCGGCCGCTTCGAACTTCCCGAGCGAGGGGGTCGCATATCGGCGCGATAGCGGAACGACCGCCGTCACCCACCCGGTGTAGTTATTCCAGACTCCGGTGTCACCGAGGACGGTCTGCAAAGAAATCACCGCGCCCGCTCGAAGCCATACCGCCGCCTCGGCAAGTTGCGCCGGTGGACTGATCAGGCAGTTGAGGTACAGCCCGCGGACGACCCGCTGCAGGCGATCCGCACCGACTGCGTCCTGAAGCCATCGCTCCACCGTCGGCTCGGAAACCCCCGGGCGCACGCCCTGCGCCAGTCCGACGATCGACTTTTTATCGAGCACGCGCAACGCGTGCGGCTCCGCGAGCGCGAGCTCGAGACGCGTCGTCCACTCGAGCCCCTTCACGGCCGGGTCTCCGTGCGGCTCTCGCCCGCGAGGCACCGCTCGAGCGATTCCAGCAACCGCACCTTCATCGCCAGATACTCGTGCTCATCGACGTGTACCTGAATTTCCTGCGGCAGCGCCGGAATCACTTGATCGCGAAAAAGCGGCCAGCCCATCAGGTCGAGCTTCTCGCCCGCGCGCCGCAGGAGTGCTGCCCGTCCGCCGACACGCTCCACCGCGGTGCTGCTTGGGCAAGCGCCTCGCGCGAGCAGCACCTCGAGATCGTAGATGTCTCTGGGTGCAGTGCGCCGTTCGTCGAGCAGGGCGGCGAGCTTGTTGTCAGCAAGGGCCTGCTCGTCATAAACGCTCACGTATACGCGCGGCAGCGTCCGGTCGCCTATTTGGACGGGGATCTTGACCACATGACCGAGATCATGAATTCCGCGGCGCGACACCTCGACGGTGAGATGGAGGTCTTCACCGGTGTTGGTGCGGCCAGAGATCTTCCAGCGCGCGACCGTATCCGTCTGCTTGGGCTCCGAAATCGAGGTCTGCGTCAGGCCACTTCCCTGAAGCGCCCTGGCAATGGCCGATCTGACCGTCGTCTGTAAGCTCGTGAGCGACCGACGGGGATCATGATCGAAATCCAGATCCTGGGTGTAGCGCGCACTTGCAGTGAGGACACGCATGGCGGCGCCGCCCTTCAGAACGAGGCTCGAGCTTGCCGGTCCGCGGTACAGGCAAGTGAGCAGCCGCTGCTGGAATGCATCGCGGACTTCGCTGAGAGTGGCCATCCTGAACGGATTGAATGATTAAGTGTAATGCCATCATTATGAGATGCTATCACACTTAATTCAAGCGGGCAGCGGGGGCGCGCAGCCCGAGCGAGGGGTCACTCGGCATCGCTGTGACACGCGGCGTTGATGCCCTCGTAGTATTGACCGTAAATCGCCCCTTGGCTGCCGAAGGGCAACCACGCCGGCGCGCCGCCTCGCAGCGCGCCGAAGCGAATGGGGGGCGTGCGCTGCAGGTCGCGCGAAGCGGTTTCCGTTCACCGTGATTTAGGCTGCGTTGCCAGCAGCTTTCCCGCTATGCAGCCGCCGATGGAGGCTGGTTCCAATGAAAGGAAGCACCGAACAAGCGCTGGCGCCGGGCAGCGGGCGCGGCGGGCGCAGCTGCAATCAACGATACCCGAAGCTTTGACGTATACATCGCTGCGAACGGGTCCACCGACATCGGCAAGCTCAACGGCTGGATTACGCAATCGGGCGACCGCATTACGCTCAAGAATTCGCACTACCAGCCGTGGAGCAGATCAATCCCCTAAGTCTGATTTCATGGACGACCGAAACTCGGTCGAATGTCGCACTGGCTGTCTCTATCGGCAGCCTCCTAGTGTCGGGGGCGGGATTCGTACTCAACACGTTACTGGACCGACCGCGGCTGAAGGTATCCAGCGCGCTATGGGAGGACGACGACGGGAACCCCTATAAGATTGCGGTTACAGTTGTGAACAAGGGGCGCCGTCCTGCCATCCTGACTATGATCGGCGGGACCTGTCGCAAGGGGACAGGAGGCGGAACGTATTTCGACAGCAAGAGAAGCGGTATTCGGTTGGGTGAGCACGAGCACCATCACTTTGAAATCGACAAAGAAGGTATCGTGGCAATAGACCGATTTGGCGGTCCCGATCAGCCCTACGATTTCATGTGGGTTGAGGACACGCTCGGCAACCGGCACGAGATACCGAACTCTCGCGAGTACATCGCGCGAATGTACCCCTAACATTTAGCTCAACGAGGGTGGCTGAGACTATCGTGGCCTACCAAGACGCATCAGCAAATGGCCCAACCTGCTGAGTAACGACTGCCGGTCGAATAGTGAGAGAGGGCGACGCGCAACGGCGATTATGACCTGGAAATCACCTGCGCCCGTACCACCGCCACCGCTCGATTGAATGCCGGCGGCAGCAAATGCGGCCTGAATTACAGGTCGTGGGTCTACCGTAATCGGCTGATTCAACCCTGTGGCGTTAATGCGGAGCCCAGGGTTAAGGTCGTACGGAGCTTGGGTGTTGAAATCGACCGTCCACCCGCCCTGTCGGAACGCATTCAATAGCTGCGCTGCGTACTCGCGGGCCTCTTCGTCGAGTGGATCAACATTCAGTCTAATTGAATGTTTTGGCTGGTTTTGCAGGTAAGCGCGCAGCCTTGCGGCTTGGCGTGGGCTGAGTCGCCGAGGCATCACGTACCGATTGAGGTCCCTCCGAATGGAGCGCATGTACCTTATGCTGATCCAAAGAACGTATATCCCTGCAACAGCGCAAGCGCCGTATCGGTACCTCGGCTCCGAGTAGGTGATCGCGATATAGGCCGCGAGAGCCAAGACGAGCAGCGCGCGGTATCCAGCTAGCCACTCAATCATGCCCACGACCTGATTACCCAAGGCGGTCTGAATCCTCCCCCATTTGATCGCGGCGATGAAGGAAATCACGCCTGCAACGAGGCAGCTACCCCACACTATCGGCGGCTTGCCCTGCTCGACTCCTGTCTCCACCGCGGCAAACAAGAAGACTAAGGCGACCATCTCAAGGAATGTATATACGGCCCTGTCACCGCTGGGCGGCTGTTCAGCCATTTTAGGAAATCCCCCGCAAGCCTTCGCTGGCTGGAGACTCTGGCGGAAAGGAAGCGCCGATGCCAGTCAGGCGTTGCTCGCGCATCGTCAGTCATTTCCGTACCGATTCCGTACGGGGTGTTTCCGGCTGTCGATTAGTTTCTAAGTCGTTGTTTTAATTGGCGTCCCCGACGGGATTCGAACCCGTGTTACCGCCGTGAAAGGGCGATGTCCTGGGCCTCTAGACGACGGGGACGCTGCTATGGAAAGGGGCGCGGTAGGCCGGCCGCACCGGGCGCGCAAGATTACACGGGCGGCGGCCGGGGGACAATCGGAGCGGCCTCAGCGAAGTCCTCCTCCCAGAATTCATGGGGGTTTCGCCGCGAGACGGGTTCGCGCGCCAGCTCGGCGTTGCGCAGCTCCACCCGGCGGATTTTCCCCGAGATGGTCTTGGGCAGCGTCTTGAACTCGAGCCGTCTGATGCGCTTGTACGCGGACATCCGTGCCCGGATATGCGCGAAGATCGAGCGCGCCGTCTCGGCATCCGGGTGATATCCGGCCACCAGAGTCACGAACGCCTTGGGCACGCACAGGCGTAGCGGATCGGGGCTCGGCACGACCGCGGCCTCCGCCACCGCGAGGTGCTCGATCAGGACACTCTCCAGCTCGAAGGGACTGATCCGGTAGTCGGACGACTTGAACACATCGTCCATCCGGCCGACGTACGTGAGATAACCGTCGCTGTCCCGCTGGGCCACATCGCCCGTGTGATAGCAGCCATCACGCATCACGCCGGCGGTACCCTCCGGATCATCGAGATAGCCCTGCATGAGGCTCAACGGGTGGCGGGTCAGATCGATGCAGATCTCGCCCTCCTCCTGGAGCCGCCCGTCCGTATCGCGCAACACGATCGAATAGCCCGGCAGCGGCCGGCCCATGGACCCGGGTTTCAGCGGCTGACCGGGCGGGTTGCCGATCAGCGCGGCGGTCTCGGTCTGCCCGTAACCATCCCGAATCGTGAGTCCCCAGGCCTGCCGTACCCGCTCGATGACCTCGGGATTGAGCGGCTCTCCCGCGCTCACGAGCTCGCGCAGGCTCACGGACCAGCGCCGCAGATCCTGCCGAATCAACATGCGCCAGACCGTGGGCGGGGCGCAGAAAGTGGTCACGCGGCAACGCACGAGCTGATCCAGCAGCGCGCGGGAATCGAAGCGCTCGTACTGGTCATTGTCACAAGCAACGACATCGAAATAGTCGCTCGCCCAATTGAACTCGCCGAACTGCGGGCAGGTGAACTCGCGCTGGGCCGCGGCCAGATCCTCGCGCAGCCGCAGTAGCCTGTCTCGTGTCGCGAGAAATCGCCGGCTGGCGCTCATGCCCCTCGATGGGTCGAAGACTTCGCTCTCGAAGGCAGCCGCGCCAGAAGATCGGTGAGCGTCTCGAGGTCGAGCGGCTTCACCAGATGCGAGTCGAAGCCGGCCTCGCGCGAGCGGCGGCGGTCGGAGTCCTGCCCCCAGCCAGTCAGCGCGACGAGGGTGATCCGCTGCCCCCAGGGCTGCGCACGGATGCGCCTGGCCACCTCGTAGCCGTCCAGCAACGGCATGCCGATGTCGAGCAGGACGACCTCGGGCAGGTGTCGCTCGATACTCTGTAGCGCGGTACCCCCGTTGGTCGCGGTATAGACCTCGTGGCCGCTCAGCTGCAGCAGCGTCGCCAGGCTCTCCAGAGCGTCGTTGTTGTCGTCCGCGATCAGAATTCTTCGCGCCAAGCGCGCCGCCGTTGCCGTAACGAGCGGCGTCACGACGGTGGCCGTCTCGGTCTCGGCCGGAGTCAACTCGACGATCGACTGCGGCTTGGCCGCCACGGGCTCATTCTCCTCGCGCAGCAGCGGCAGCCGGATCACAAACTGGCTGCCCTTGCCTGGCCCCTCGCTCGCCGCCGAGACGGCGCCGCCGTGCATCTGCACCAGCCGCTGCACCAGAGCGAGCCCGATGCCGAGGCCGCCCTGCGTGCGGCCGTCGTCGCGATCGAGCTGGGTAAAGAGCTCGAAGACATGGGGCAACATCTCCGGTCGGATGCCGATCCCATTGTCGCGAATGCATATCTCGACGTCCGGATCGCGAACCGTCGCGCTCACGATGATCCGGCCGCCCTCGTCCGTGTACTTCGCCGCATTGCCGAGCACGTTGGCAATGGCCTGCGTGAGCCGAGTGGAATCGCCGAAAATCCTCACCCCGGGCTCCGGCAGCTCGAGCGTGAGTTGATGCTTGCGCTCGTCCAGAAGCGGATGCGCCGTCTCGATCGCGCGCGAGATGAGTGCTTCGAGCTCGACGATCTGCCGGGTCAGGTTGATCTTGCCGCGCGTGATGCGCGAGACATCGAGCAGATCGTCCACCAGTCGCGTCAAACTGGTGAGCTGCCGCGCGATGACGTCGCGCGCCCAGCTGAGCTGCGGATCGTTGATCGGCTTGATGCGCATCAGCTCGATCGCGTTGTGAATCGGCGCCAGGGGGTTGCGCAGCTCGTGGGCGAGCATCGCCAGGAACTCGTCCTTGTGGCGGTCGGCCTCCTTCAACGCCTGCTCCGCGCGCGTGCGCTCGGCGTTCTCGCTCTGCAGTAAGCGGTTCGCCGCCTCGAGCTCGGAATTCGCGCGCTGCAGGCTGCGGTTGAAGACCTCGAGCTCGCGCGTCTTCTCCTCCTGCAGGGCGATATTGGCCTCGGAGAGGCGCGCGTTCGCCGAGGCGAGGTCCTCGTTCGCCCGCTGCAGCTCCTTGCGCTTGCAGTAGAGCTCGACCAGCACCGACACCTTGCTGCGCAGGATCTCTGGCACGATCGGCACCGACACGTAGTCGACGGCGCCGAGCGAATAGCCCTTGAGGCGGTCCAGGTCATCGAGGTGCACGCCGGTCACGAAGATGATCGGCGTCTTCTCGAACCGCGGGTGCTCGTGGATCAGCTTCGCGGCCTCGAAGCCGTCCATGTCTGGCATGCTGACATCGAGCAGTACGAGCGCGAACTCGCGGCCCATCAGGTGCTCGAGTGCCTCGCGTCCGGAGCGCGCGCACACCAGATTCAGCCCGAGGTTGGCGAGTATCGCGCGATACGCCACCAGGCGCTGCGGCTGGTCGTCCACCAGCAGAATGCTGACTTTCTCGGCGAGCTCTGTTTCTGACATGCGATGCACCCCTCGGTCGCCGGCGCCGCTCAGCGGCGCAGCCACATCCGGACCAGGGACAGGAGCTGGTCACTGTTCACGGGCTTGGCGACGTAGTCCGAAGCGCCCGCCTCCAGACATTTCTCCCGGTCGCCCTTCATGGCCTTCGCCGTGAGTGCGATGATCGGCAGCAGCTTGAACTGCGGCTTGGTGCGGATGCGCCGCATCGTTTCGTAGCCGTCCATCTCCGGCATCATGACGTCCATCAGTACGAGAGAAAGCTCATCCGTACGCTCGAGCAGGTCGATGGCCTCGTATCCGTTGCTAGCGTTGACCACCTGCATCTCGTGTCGCTCGAGTAGGCTGTTGAGCGCGAAGACGTTGCGGATGTCATCGTCGACCAGGAGCACCTTGCGCCCGCGCAGCGCGTCATCGCTCTCGTGCAGCGAATGGATCATCTTCTGCTTCTCGGGCGGCAGATCGCCCACCACCCGATGCAGGAAGAGCGCGGTCTCATCGAGCAGCCGTTCCGGCGAGCGCACGCCCTTCAGCACGATGCTCTTCGCCTGGCGTCGCAGCTCGCCCTCTTCTTCCACCGTGAGCTCCCGCCCGGTGAAGACAACGATAGGCGTTTCGCGAAGCTTGGCGTCCTTCTGCACTTCCGCCAGCAGATCGAACCCGGAGATGTCGGGCAGCGCAAGATCGAGCACCACGCAGTCGAACGACTGCTCCCGCATGAGCTCGAGCGCCTCGCCGCCACTCTCGGCGGTGGCGATCTCGATGTCCTCCGACCCCAGCAGCTCCGTGATGCTCAGCCGCTCCGCCGCGTTGTCCTCGACCACGAGCAGCCGCCGCGGGCGCGCGGTGGTGAAGCTCTTCAGCCGATCGAGCGCCCCTTCCAGGCTCTCGGTCGTGATCGTCTTGGTGACGAAGGAAAAGGCGCCCCGCTCGAGGCCGTACTGGCGCTCCTCCTCCACCGTGAGCAGCTGCACCGGAATGTGCCGCGTGTCCGGGTTGCGCTTCAATTGATTGAGCACCGTCCAGCCGAGCATGTCGGGCAAGAAGATGTCGAGCGAGATCGCGGTCGGCCGGTGCTTCACCGCCAGCGACAGCGCCCGCTCCCCGGTACCGGCCACCAGCACCTTGAAGCCCTTGTGGCGCGCCAGGTCCAGGAGGACCCGAGCGTAGTGGGGATCGTCCTCGACGACGAGCAATATCGGATCCGAAGGCGCGATGTCATCGCGATCGTCTGCGATTTCCTCAACGCGGGCCACCGCTGCGCGCACCGCCGGCGCCAAAGCCGTTTGCGCTGCGGGCGAGGCCGCGGCCGACTTGGCATGCGTCAGCGTCGTCTGCGATTGCGGCAGATACAACGTGAAGGTGCTACCGGCGCCGGGCGAGCTGCTCAGACGGATCTCGCCGCCGAGGAGTTGCGCCAGCTCGCGGCTGATGGCGAGACCGAGGCCGGTACCGCCATACTTACGTGCCGTGCCGGCGTCCGCCTGTTGGAACGCCTCGAAGATGATGCGCTGCTTCTCGAGCGGGATACCGATGCCGGTGTCGCTCACCGAGAACTCAACCACCGACCCGCTCTGGCTCAGCGTCGGATGGTCGAGGCTCCAACCCCCGGTGGCGGCCGCGACATGCAGTCGTACGCCGCCGCGCTCAGTGAACTTGAACGCATTGGACAATAGGTTTTTCAAGATCTGCAGCAAGCGCTTGGAGTCCGTAGTCATCGAGCGCGCAAGATGCGCATCGAAGTCCAGCGTGAAAGCGAGCTTGCGAGTCTCGGCCTCGTGCCGGAAGCTGCGCTCGATCGTTTCCTTGAGGGTGCCGAAGGTCAGGTCCTCGTACTCGACGGTGACCGTTCCGGACTCGATCTTCGACAGATCGAGGATGTCGGTGATGAGGTTCAGCAGGTCGGTGCCCGCGGAATGGATGGTACGGGCATACTCCATCTGGCGGCCGCTGAGATTGCCCTCGCTGTTCTGCGACAGCTGCTGGCCCAGGATCAGGATGCTGTTCAAGGGCGTGCGCAGCTCGTGCGACATGTTGGCGAGGAACTCGGATTTGTAGCGCGAGGTCAGCGCCAGCTCCGCGGCCTTCTCCTCGAGCGCCTTGCGGGCGAGCTCGATCTCGGTGTTCTTCCTCTCGACCTCGACGTTCTGATCGGCAAGGAGGCGGGCCTTGGTGGCGAGCTCCTCGTTGGTCTGCTGCAGCTCCCGCTGCTGCGTCTGCAGCTCGCCGGCAAGCTGCTGCGACTGCTTCAGCAACTCCTCGGTACGCATCGTCGCCTCGATGGTGTTGAGCACCACACCAATGCTGTCGGTGAGTTGCTCGAGGAAGGCGAGCTGCGAGGGCGTAAAATCATAGAGTGAGGCGAGCTCGAGCACCGCCTTCACCTCGCCTTCGTACAGCACCGGCAGCACGATGACGCTGCGCGGGCAGGCCGAAACGAGTCCGCCGCGCACCTCGATCGAGTGTGTATCGAGGTCCGTGATGAGCAGGCGCCTGTGGTCGGCGGCCGCCTGACCGACGAGCCCCTCGCCGATCGCGAAGAAGCGGGGATCGCGCATCTCGTGGGCGCCGTCGGCGTAGCTCGCCAGCTCCTTGAGGCACGAGGAGCCGTTGACGCCTTCCATGACGTACATGACGCCTTGCTGGCCGTTGACGAGCGGCGCGACCTCGGAAAGCAGCAGCCGTCCGACCGTGACGAGGTCACGCTGGCCCTGCAGCATGCGGCTGAACTTCGCGATATTGGTCTTCAGCCAGTCCTGCTCGGTGTTGCGCTCCGTCGTGGCGCGCAGGTTGCCGATCATGGCATTGATGTTGTCCTTGAGCTCCGACACCTCACCGCGTGCATCCACCTGAATCGAGCGGGTGAGGTTACCCTGGGTGACGGCGGTGGCCACCTCGGCGATGGCGCGCACCTGAGTGGTCAGGTTGGCGGCGAGCAGGTTCACGTTGGCGGTGAGATCCTTCCAGGTGCCGGCGGCGCCCGGCACGTGCGCCTGGCCGCCGAGGCGCCCTTCCACTCCCACCTCACGCGCCACGCTCGTCACCTGATCGGCGAAGATCGCCAGCGTGTCGGTCATGCTGTTGATGGTGTCGGCGAGCGCCGCGACCTCGCCTTTCGATTCGACGGTGAGCCTTTGCCTCAAGTCGCCGTTCGCCACCGCGGTCACCACCTTGACGATGCCACGCACCTGGTTCGTGAGGTTGTTCGCCATCACGTTGACGTTGTCGGTGAGGTCTTTCCACGTGCCCGCAACCTCCGGCACCTCGGCCTGGCCGCCGAGCTTGCCCTCGGTGCCCACTTCGCGCGCGAGTCGCGTGACCTCCGCCGCGAAGCTGTTGAGCTGGTCCACCATTGTGTTGATGGTGTTCTTGAGCTCGAGAATCTCGCCCCTGACATCCACCGTGATCTTGCGCGACAGATCGCCGCGCGCCACGGCCGTGGTCACTTCCGCGATGTTGCGCACCTGATCGGTAAGGTTGCGCGCCATGGAATTGACGTTGTCGGTGAGGTCTTTCCATGTGCCCGCGACCTCCGGCACCTCGGCCTGACCGCCGAGCTTGCCCTCGGAGCCCACCTCGCGCGCGACGCGCGTCACTTCGGCCGCGAAGCTGTTCAGCTGGTCCACCATCGTGTTGATGGTTTCCTTGAGCTGCAGGATCTCGCCGCGCACGTCCACCGTGATCTTGCGCGACAGGTCGCCGCGGGCGATGGCGGTCGCCACCTCCGCGATGTTACGCACCTGGCCGGTGAGGTTGCTCGCCATGAAGTTGACGTTGTCCGTGAGGTCCTTCCAGACGCCGCTCACGTCCTTCACCTCGGCCTGGCCGGCGAGCTTGCCCTCGGTACCGACCTCGCGCGCCACACGGGTCACTTCGGCCGCGAAACTGTTCAGCTGGTCCACCATCGTGTTGACGGTGTTCTTGAGCTCGAGGATCTCGCCTTTGACGTCCGCGGTGATCTTGCGGGAAAGGTCGCCGCGGGCGATGGCGGTCGCCACCTCGGCGATGTTACGCACCTGACCGGTGAGATTGCCAGCCATGGAATTCACGCTGTCGGTGAGGTCCTTCCACGTGCCCGCGACTCCAGGCACCGTCGCCTGGCCGCCGAGCTTGCCTTCGGTGCCCACCTCGCGCGCCACGCGCGTCACTTCCGACGCGAAAGAGCGGAGCTGATCCACCATCGTGTTGATGGCTTCCTTGAGCTGCAAAATCTCGCCGCGCACGTCCGCCGTGATCTTGCGCGACAGGTCGCCGTTGGCGACCGCCACCGTGACCTCGGCGATGTTGCGCACCTGTCCGGTGAGATTGCCGGCCATGGAGTTGACGCTGTCGGTGAGGTCCTTCCAGGTGCCGGCCACGCCCGGCACGATGGCCTGGCCGCCGAGCTTGCCCTCGGTGCCGACCTCGCGCGCCACGCGCGTCACCTCGGCCGCGAAGCTGTTCAGCTGATCCACCATCGTGTTGATGGTGTTCTTGAGCTCCAGGATCTCTCCCTTCACGTCCACCGTGATCTTGCGCGACAGATCGCCGCGCGCCACGGCCGTGGTCACTTCGGCGATGTTGCGCACCTGACCGGTGAGGTTGGTAGCCATCGCGTTGACGCTGTCGGTCAGGTCCTTCCAGGTACCGGCGACGCCCGGCACGATAGCCTGGCCGCCGAGCTTGCCCTCGGTGCCGACCTCGCGCGCCACGCGCGTCACTTCCGATGCGAACGACCGCAGCTGGTCCACCATCGTGTTGATGGCTTCCTTGAGCTGCAGGATCTCGCCGCGCACGTCCACCGTGATCTTGCGCGACAGGTCACCGCTCGCGACGGCGATGGTGACCTCGGAGATGTTGCGCACCTGGCCAGTCAGGTTGCTGGCCATGGAGTTGACGCTGTCGGTCAGGTCCTTCCAGGTGCCGGAGACACCGGCCACCGCCGCCTGACCGCCGAGCTTGCCCTCCGTGCCCACCTCTCTCGCGACTCGCGTCACCTCCGAGGTGAACGCGCTCATCTGCTCGATCATGGCGTTGACGATGCTGGCCGAGCGCAGGAACTCGCCCTGCAGCGGCCGGCCGTCGACCTCGAGGCTCATGGTCTGCGACAGGTCGCCCTTCGCGACCGCCGCGATGGCGCGCGTCACTTCGGTGGTCGGCCACAGCAGGTCATCGATCAGCGTGTTGACGGAGGCTTCCATCGCGCCCCAGGAGCCGGAGCGGCGATCGAGTCCGACGCGATGGCGGGTGCGGCCTTCCTTGCCGACGATGCGCCCGGCGCGCTCGAGCTCGCTCGCCAGCCGCTCACTCGAGCCCACGATTTCGTTGAAGGTATCGGCGACCTTGCCGGCGAGCCCCGCCTTGTCGCCGGGCAGACGCGCGGAGAAATCACCATCGCGCACGGACTGCAGCGCGCGCAGAATCTCGCGTAGGTCAAGGGCGTCAGCTTCGCTACGCCCAGCTCCGTTGGTCTTACGGCGTTTGGGCCCGGTTCCCTGTTCTGGCGATTGCATTCTGATTCTCCAGCGTGATAGCCGGCCGCGCGCTGAGGGCGCGGACCTCAAAAAGGTATGGAGCTACGGTCGGTCGATGCCGACAAACGGCGGACGTCGGCGCACCAGGCACCGGGCGGTGGCGTGTTCTGCCAAGCGATAGCGACGGTTCCAGCCGCCGCTGTGCCGGCAGTCCGCTTTGCACCACGGACAGTCTCCCGCAAGCTGCGTCCGGACTTCCGTGCGACTCAAACCCCGACAGAAAGTTTCTAGTAATAAAATTCCGGCAGCCTTCAGACGGCTGATCCGTAAGTAAAACGATAGCGGAAAGGCGCCAGCGAGGCAAAGTGAATTCGAGGAACAGCAGGGGTCATGCGATGGACGCCGGAACGCCGTCACAAGTCACGACTTGCGGACGGCATCAAAGGTGTACACTTTACACGCGGGAACAGAGGTCCAGGTCGCACGCTTGGCCACCCGCTGGCCGAGCAGGACGTCAGCAGCTATGAGTGGGTCGCAATCGGCGGGGTTCGATGAGCCTGCGCCAGAACAACGATCGGAACGATTAACGGTGGCCGCACTGCGCAGTGCCATGCCCGGGCGGATGTGGGGCGGCAAAGGCTGTGGCGCGCCCTGCGATTATTGCCGCGTGCTCGTGAGCGCCGAAGAGATCGAGTACGAGGTCGAAGCCCGGCTAGACCCCGAAGTCGTCATCCTGCACTTTCACCCCCGATGCTATGACGCCTGGCGCGCCAGCCGGGAGCGGCCCGCCGCCGAGGCTCCAGCTCCTGACCCGGCCTAAGGCCTAGGGCTTAAGGTCAAGCTTCCGCCCAAGTACAGGGATGTACCATCGTTAAAGAGCCCAGCCGCCGTCGATGACGTGGATCTGGCCGGTCGTATAGGCGGCCGACGCCAGGTAGACCACCAGGTCCGCGATCTCCTCGGCCGTCCCGAGCCGCCCGATCGGCTGACGTGCGATGAAGGCGGCGCGCGCCTTCTCATAGCCCTCCTCGGTTTTCCCCTGGGCCTTGAGGCGTCCCTCGAGCGACGGGGTCTCCACCGTGCCCGGACAGATGGCGTTGCAGCGGATACCTCGGCTGACGAAATCCGCAGCCACGGACTTCGTCAGGCCGATGACCGCCGCCTTGGTGGTGGAGTACACGCAGCGCACCGGCACACCCTTGACGCTGCTCGCGACGGACGCCATGTTGATAATGGAACCCGCGCCCTTCGCCAGCATGCCGGGCAGCACCGCCCGAATGGTCCGAACCATGGCTTTCACGTTGAGGTCGTAGGCAAAGTCCAGCTCCTCATCCGTGCAATCGAGCACCGTGCCGTGATGCACGAAGCCGGCGCAATTAAAGAGGATGTCGACGATGCCCGCGAGCGTCATCACGGACGCCACGCTGGATGTATCGCGCACGTCCATTCGGCAGACCTCAATTCCAGCATTCTCCTCTCGTAACGCCGCGAGTTTTGTGTCGTCAATGTCAGTCGCGAAGACGCGCGCGCCCGCAGCAGCAAGCGCCAGTGCGCTCGAGCGTCCGATTCCCTGCGCTGCCGCAGTAACCAGCGCGGTCTTACCTTGCAGATCCGGTGATGTCGTCATTGTTGTAACAGCTTTCCACGAGAGCCATTGTGTGCCATGCGTCCTCGACGGACGTCCTCAGAACATCGTCCTCCCCGGCAGCGAAGCGTTGCAAGTTGGACATCGTGCCGATGAACGCGTCGGGGAACCAGCCCCCACCCAACTCAACAGCCTGCCACGGCCCCCCGCGTGGGGCGATCCACAGCTCGTCCGGCTCCCCGCGCGGGTAATCCAGCAGCAGCCCGAGCTTTACCAAGGCGGCGCCACGGTCGCCTTCGAGGCGGAAGCTGGCGTCCTGGAAACGGCGACCGAAATCGTGATGATGATTGATGGAGAGCGTCACCCGCAGCTCTTTGCCGTAGTCGAGAATGGCTGACGTGCGCGTGTCCGTGAGGTCGCTCCCCGGAAAATGATAGGTGCGGGCGAGCACTTCGCGCGGCTCGCCCGCGAGCGCGCGGATGGTATCGAGATAATGAACGGAATGGGAGACGATCTCGACGCGGGGGTTGGATTTCAGATGCGGAAAGAGCTCCCACGGCGTGCGCAGGCTGAGATGCACCTCGAGGTCGAGCAACCGCCCGAGGAGTCCGCGCTCGAGCGCATCAGCCACCGCGAGCATCATCGGGGCGAATCGCAGTTGGAAATTGACGGCGGCCACCAACCTGCGCGCGCGGCAGACCGCCCGGATGGCCGTCGCCTGAGCCAGGTCGAGTCCCAGGGGCTTCTGGATGAGGACCGCGGCGCCCTCGGGCAAGGCGGCAAGAATGGCCGCGTGCGCAACGGGCGGCGCGGCCACATCGAACACACAGCCCGGCACGGCCGCCGCCGCTTCCTCCACGGAGTGGAACACGCGCTCGATGCGCCATCGCTGCGCCGTCGCACGCGCCTTCTCGGAATCGATATCGAGCACGCCCGCCACTGGCAAGCCCGCCTTGGCGTAAGCCGGCAGGTGGGCGTCGTTCGCGATTCCACCGGTGCCGATGAGGACGATCGGCCTCGGGGCGCTGGGGAGCGGATGCTGCTGGCGCAGTGGCGGCGACCAGGGAAGTGAGCTCACGCGACGATGCTCTCGATCCGATCCTGCGCCGCCTGCAGCAAATCCTCCAGCGGCAGGCTCGTGGCGGTCGCCTGCGCCAGCAACTCATCGATCACGTGTGCGATGTCTGCCAGCCGCGGATGCGCCGGCAGCTCGCGCGCGTGCTCGTGGAGGACCGCGAGCTCGTGAAAGAAGGGAATGAGCTGGTTGACCTGCGGGTCCGCCCACGTGGAGCGCCGCACGCCGATGGCGCCCTCGAGCGTCGTCAACTTGTCCATCGCAGCGGTGGCGACGTGACGCATGAAAGCCCACGCGAGATCCTTCTGGCGCGAGCCCGACGCCAGCGCGAGCACCCAGAACACATTCAACGAGACGCTGCGTCCGCCCCGGCCAGCGCCGCGCGGCAGCGGCGCCACCGCGATGCGGCCCCTGACGCGGCTCGCTTCCCAACGCTCGCCGAGCGCTGCGAAGCCGAACCAGTTGCTCATCAATGCCACCTTGCCCTCACAGAAGTGGAGACCCGATTTGACACTGTCGAGATCGCGCGCACCGGGGGCAATCGCCGCGCCGTCAGCGGCCAGACGGCGCAGGAACTCGAGCGCCTCCAAAGCCTCTCGCGAGCAAAGCTGCGGGCGGGCGCCCGCGTCGAACGGCTCGCCGCCGCGGCTCCACACCTGGATGCAGAAATCGTAGAAGCCGTTGTGTCCGTCCGGAAACAACGCCAGGGCGGTCCCATAGCAGCCGCGCTGCGGCGCGTGCAGGCGCCGCGCGGCCGCATGAAAGTCCTCCCAGGTCCGTGGCACTTCCAGTCCCGCCTCCGCGAGCAGATCCTGGCGGTAGATGAGACACGCCGGCCCGTCGTGATACGGCATGCCCCAGAAACCGCCGGCAAAGGACTGCAGCCCGAGGAGCGAGGGGCTCCACGCCTGCGGGAAATCGCCGATCGGAGCCCGTGCGAGTTGCGGTGTCAGATCGTCGATGAGCCCGGCTACCTGCGCCTCGGCCAGCCAGTCCGTCGAGAGCAAGGCGATGTCCAGCGAGCCGTCGCTTAACCCACGCTCCTCGAAGAGACGTCGGTGGAGGTCGTTGAGCTCGAGCGGCTCGAGCTCCACCCGCACCTGCACCCCGGCGGTGCACGCGAAGTCGGCGAGCTGCCGCCGGATCGCGCTCTCGAAGGGGTCAAACTTGCGGACCGCGATTCTGAGCGTCGGCACCGGGCGCCTCCTCCTCCCGCTTCAGGCCCGCCTGCACCGCGATGACTTCGGCACAGGCCTGCAGCGCCGGCAGCATGGTCTCGAGATCCGGGCCGTTCTTCTCCCTCAGGGTCGCGATGGTGAGAGCCGCCTTGATGGAGGACTCGGCGGGACCCACCGGCACGCCGATATCCATTCCGCCGACGAACTTCTCGCCCTCCGCGCGCTCATAGCCGCGAGCGCGGATCGCCGCCAGACGCTTGATGAAGGCGGCGCGCAGTGCCGGCTTCTCCCGCCGCCATTCGAGGTCGCGCACCAGGGTCTCCTCCCGCTCCTGCTCCTCCATGCTGGCGAGCAGCACACGGCCCGAGGTCGTATGGAGCGGCGAGTGCAGCGAGCCCACCTCCACCGACAGGCGGAAGGGCCTCGGGCTTTCCTCCTGGGCGAGAACCAGCACGCGGTCGCGGTGCAGCACGCACAAGTGACACGACTCGCGCACTTCCTCGGCGAGACTGCGCATGAGCGGCTGCGCCGCCTTGAGGAGCACTTCGTAGGGTGAGTGCGTGCGTGACAGCTCGAACAGCTTCAGGGTGAGCGAGTACGCGCCGGTGACCGGCTCGCGCCGCAGGTAGCCGCGGCTCTCGAGGCAGGCCAGCATGCGGAAGATCTCCCCGGCCTGGCGCTTCAGCGCCCGGGCGAGCTCCGCCTGGGTCAGCGGCACCGCCTGCTCGGAGAGGTACTCGAGCACATCGAGAGCCTTCTCGAGCGCCGGCACGGAGTACTTCGTGCGCCGCTCCTCGAGGCTCGTCAACGAGTCTTGTGCCATAAGGCCTCCTGGGATTCGCCCGGGAATTATAGTCAGGATTGCCGGGCGCGCAGCGCCGGAAAGTCCGCGCCGAGGCGGCGCGAGCGCACGCGCCCACCCCGCCGGCCGCCAATCGTGTAGATCGCCGCGGCGGCGATCAGCACCGTACCCTCGATCAGTCCCTGGTAGTTCGCCCCGAGGTTGAGGATGTTGAAGCCGTTGGTCAGGGTATAGAGCACCAGCGCGCCGGCAACGGTTTTCAGGACGCTGCCGGCGCCACCAAAGAGAGAGGTGCCGCCGAGGATCGCCGCCGCGATGACGGTGAGCTCCTCGCCCTGCAAGGCGGTGGGGTTCATGGCGCCGAAACGCGAGGCGTAGAGCACGCCGGCAAACCCAGCCGCCAGCCCGGAGAGCACGAAGGCGCCGATCCGGTAGGCATTGACGCTGATGCCGCAGAGCCTCGCCGCCTCGGCGTTGCCGCCGACCGCGTAGGCGCGCCGCCCCAGGGTGGTGAAGTGGAGCACCAGCCAGACGAGCAGCGTGAATGCCGCCATGTAGAGAATCGGATAAGGCAGGGGCCCCGCGCGTCCGCTCTCGAAGTTGGTCATCGCAGTGAGCGCCGCGGGCGTCTGTACCATGAGCGAGCGGCCGCCGGTGACGATGAGGACGAGGCCGCGGATGGCCGTCAGTGTCCCCAGGGTGACGATGAAAGCGTTGATGCCGACGAGCTGCACCATGACGCCATTCAGGAGGCCGACCGCGCCTGCGACCGCGAGCGCAATAAGGAGCGCGGGCCAGAAGCCGACCGCATCCACCGCACCGATCTGCACGGCGGCGGCAAGCGCCGCCACCGAGGCGACCGACAGGTCGAAATTGCCCGTGATGAGCACTACCGTCATCGCGACACCCATGAGGGCGACGGGCGAGGCCTGATAGAGGATGTTGATGAGATTGACGGCGCTGAGATAGCTCGGTCGGCCGAGCGCCGCGCAGACGGCAGCGAGGGTGAGGATAATGAGGATCAGCGCGTAATAGACCCCTGCTTCGCGCAAACCCAACGCCCGCAGGGCCTGCGGTCTCATAGGACCCCCATCTTGTTTCCTAGTCAACAAGATGCGCTTGCTCCCGCCTGGGTGCAGGCTGAGCGCGGGCCGCGCCCGAGGCCAGGAGGACCAGCTCCGCCTCGTCAGTCTCCCCGGCAATTCGCTCCGCGACGATGGCGCCTTCGCGCATGACGAGAATGCGATCGGCCGCGGCGGCGAGCTCGGTGAGCTCGGAGGAAACCCAGACGACGCCCAAGCCCGCGCTGGCGAGTTCCCGCACCAGCGCGAGGATTTCCGCCTTGGCGCCGATATCGATGCCGGCGGTCGGCTCATCGAGGAGGAGGAGGCGCGTCGGGCCGCAGAGCCAGCGCGCGAGGCTGACCTTCTGCGCGTTGCCCCCGGAGAGCTCGGTCACCGGGGTCGCCACACCGCGAGTCCTGATCCCGAGGCGCCGGATAGCTGCCTCGGCCGCGGCCGTCTCGGCACGCGCACGCAGGATGAGCCCCCAGCGCGCGAATTGCCCGAGGTGCGCCAGTGTCAGGTTCTGGGAGAGCGGAAACTCCGGCACCAGCGCTTGGCCGCGGCGATCCTCGGGCACGAGCGCGATGCCCGCCTCCACGGCGGCTCGCGGCGAGCGGGGCACGCGCCGGCCCTCGAGCCGCACCTCGCCCCGAGCTGAAGCGTCGGCGCCGAAGATGGCATGCAACAGCTCACTGCGCCCGGAGCCGAGGAATCCCGCGATCCCGAGCACTTCGCCGGCGCGGACCTCGAACGAGCACGGCGCCAGGCGTCCGGGGCTCTCGAGTCCGATGATCTCGGCCACCGGGCGCCCCCCCGAGTCGCTGGCGGCCAGGCGGGCGGCCATCTCGCGCGGCGGTCGGCCGACGATCGCGGCCGCCAGTCGCGGCTCATCGAGGTCGGCCGTGGCCGCAGTCAACACGGCGGCCCCGTCGCGCAGCACGGTGATCGCATCGGTCAGAGCCAAAACCTCGTCGAGGAAATGGCTGACGAGAAGCACCGCCCTGCCCTCGCCGGCGAGCCGCGCGATCACCTCATGCACGATTCGCCGCTCGGCGGCCGCGAGCGAGGCGGTCGGCTCGTCCATGACGATCAGGGAGGCATCCGTGGCGAGCGCCTGCAGAATGCCGACCATCTGCCGCTCACCGATCGCGAGCCTCGCCACGAGCGCATCCATGTCCAGGTCATAGCCAATCGATGTCATCAGCCCACGCAACGTGGCTGCGAGCGACTTTCCGCGCCGCCACCCGGCGCGCTGCGCCAGGAACACGTTCTCCAGCACGGACAGCGTCCCCACCAGCGGGATCTGCTGGTGTAGCGTCGCGATGCCCGCCGCGCGCGCCTGCGCCGGCCGGCTCCAGCTCACACGCTCGCCACGCCACAGGATGTTGCCGGCGGTCGCGCGCGCCGCGCCCGAGAGAATACGGATGAGCGTCGATTTACCGGCGCCGTTGGCGCCGAGGAGCCCGTGCACCGAGCCTTCACGGATGGCGAGGTCGACGCCCTGCAGGGCGGCTGTTCCGTTCGGGTAGACCTTCTCCAGGCACTCGAGCTGCAGCAGAGGGGTAAGTGTGTCGCTCACGAGAGGGGGCTCACCACTGTGCCGGGCATGCGCCGACATTCGTGCGCGTGATGCCTGGCGTGCGGTACGTAATGAATGCCGCATGCAGCGGCTTTCGGCCCGTGACGTCCCCGTACAGTGCATCGAAGGCCAGCGCCCCGAGCTTGCGCGGCTCGTAACAGACCGTGCCGTCGATCCTGCCGGCTTCGAGCGAGACGATCGCGAGGCGCGAGCCGCCGATGCCGACCAGCCGCGCCGCGGAGCCGGCTGAGCGCGCGGCACGCGCACAGCCCACCGCCATGTCGTCGGCCTCATTGAAAAACAAGTCGACATCCGGGTGCGCCGCCAGAATGTTCTGACATGCGGTGTCGGCATCGTCCGCCGTCCAGTTGCCGGGCTGCGAGGCCACGATCCGGTAGCGAGCGTGCGCCGCATCGAGTGCCTGCCTGAAGCCTGCGGCTCGCTGCAGGACCTCGGGGAAGCCCGGCGCGCCCTCGATGATCGCGATGCGCGCCACGCGGCCGCGCGGCAACAGTGTCAACGCGAGCCGTCCAGCCTCCTGACCGGCGACGACTTCATCCTGCGTGACGAGCGCCGCGAGCTTCGGATACACCGCATGCAGCGGCCGGGTGTTGGGATCGCCCACCTGCGAGCCCACGGCCACGACGGCAATCCCGGCGGCGGCCGCGCGGTCGACCCAGCTCTGGGCGATGACGGCATCGAGCGGCATGAGCACGATGCCGTTGACCCGCTCCGACAGCAGATCGTCAAGGTCGTTGGCCTGCTTCTGCACCTTGCCTTGCGCATCGAGCACGATCGCCTCGACGCCCGCGCGCGCGGCCTCCTGTTGGAATCCTTGCGCTATGGCGGCGGCGAAGGGATAGCTGAGCCCGGCGCTCGAGAGCCCGAAACGCAGCGGCGCGCCATGGGTCGAGCGAGGGGCGGAGGTCGCGAACGGCCCCAGCGCCGCCGCGAGAGCCAGCAGCACTGCCACCGCGGAGGCGCGCGTGCTCACCACATGTCGCCGGGCGAGCCCATCATGGCGCGGCTTCGCGGCGCGCCACGAGATAGAGGTGCTCGCAGACCAGAACCAACTCCGCTTGCTGATTGGCGATCTCTACCGCTTCCACCACCAGGCCATGCGTCTTGCGCCGGGGATGATCGCGGCGCGCGGTGATGCGCGCGATGACAGTGAGCGTGTCACCTATGAATACCGGCCGGAGGAAGCGCACGCGGTCATAGCCGTAGGATATGGCCCGCGGATTGATGGTGCTCGCCGTCATGCCGATTCCGACGCTGAGCACCAGGGTGCCATGGGCAATGCGCTGCTTGAAATCCTGGGTGGCGCACCACTGCGCATCCATGTGGTGGGGAAAGAAATCGCCCGTCTGCCCGGCGTGGATCACGATGTCGGCCTCGGTCAGCGTGCGCCCGAGCGTGCGGCGGGTGAAGCCGATCTCGTAATCCTCGTAGTACTGCTCGACGATCACGAGTCACCCCCCGCGCCGTCCGGCTCGAGCCGGCGCAGGATCTCCGGGTTGTCGGCGCCGAGCGCGGGGGCGCCTCGAGGCGAAGTCAACACCTTGCCGTCGACCCGCAGCGGGCAGCGCGTCGTGCGCATCAGGCCGTGCTCGGGGTTCTCGATCTCCTGGGTGAGCTCGAGCGCCGCGAAACCCTCGTGACGCACCAGCTGCGGCCAGTCGAGCACCGGCGCGCACCAGATGTCAGCCGGCTCGAGCAGCGCCAGCCAATGCGCCGTCGGCTGACGTGCCAGGTGCTCGGCGAGCAGCGCTTTGATGCGGGCGCGGTCCTTGAACCAGGCGCCAGGGTCGGCATAGGCCTCGAGCGCCCGGCAGCCGGTGAGCTCGGCGAGCCTGCCCAGGGGCGCCATCGCGAGCGCCAGCCAGCCGTCGGCGGTCTGGTAGATGCCGTAGGGGGCGCCGAGGTAGACGCTCGCGTTGTTGACCGCATCACGCGGCGGCTGCCGGCCGTCACCGTTGAGGAAGGCCGTGAGCTGCTCGAACTGCATGTCGACCGCGGATTCGAGAAGGCTCACGTCGACGCGGCCTCCCCGGCCGGTGCGGCCGCGGCGCACGAGAAGCGCGAGCACGCCCTGGCAGAGCTGCGCCCCGGCCATGAGGTCGGCCACCGAAAGACCGACCGGCACCGGCCCCTGGCCGGCATCACCCGAGAGCCACGCGAGCCCCGACACGGCCTGCACCAGCAGGTCTTGCCCGGGCTTCTCGCGCCACGGCCCACGGGAGCCGTAACCGCTGATGGCGGCATAGACGATCCGCGGATTGAGCCGCGCGACGGTATCGAAGTCGAGCCCGAGCCGATCCATCACGCCCGGGCGGAAGTTGTGCACCATGACATCGGCGCGCGCGATCAGGTCCTTGACCCGTTCGAGGTCGCGCGGCGACTTCAGGTCGGCGGTGAAGCTCTTCTTGTTGCGGTTGATGGTGTGGAAGAGCGCGCTGTCGGCGCCGAGAGCCTGGTCGGCGAGCTGCAGCTGGCGCGCCAGGTCACCGCCCCGGGGGCGCTCCACCTTGATGACCTCGGCGCCGAGATCGGCGAGCCGCAGGCAACAGGAAGGTCCCGCCAGGAACTGGCTGAAGTCGAGGACCAGCACTCCCGCGAGAGGACGTTCCCCGTCCTTCCCCTGATCTACGTGCGCTACCGTCAACCCCGCTCCTCGCGTATAGTTTATCTGTAAATGCTATGTTCGTTAACAAACGATGTCAACTGAGAAAGCGGTCCTGCGTGGCATGACCTGGGATCATCCCCGGGGCTATGATCCCCTCGTTGCCTGCGCCACCGTCTGGGAGGCGCGCACTGGCGTACGCATCGAGTGGGACCGTCGCTCCTTGCAGGACTTCGAGTCGTTTCCGGTTGCGGAGCTGGCGCAGCGCTACGATCTCATCGTGATCGATCATCCGCATGTCGGTCAGATCACGCGGACGCAATGCCTCGTACCCCTCGAGGAGGGCGCGGACATCGGGCAGCTCCGGATGGACTACGTGGGTGCCTCGCTGGCGAGCTATGTGTGGGCAGGGGGGCTCTGGGCGCTCCCCATCGATGCGGCAGCGCAGGTCCTGGCGTGGCGGCCCGACCGTCTCGCGAGTCCGCCCGCCGAGTGGCGGCACATGCTCGAGCTGGCTGCCGCCGGCGAAGTGCTCTGCCCGCTGCGCCCGCCACACAACCTCATGGCTCTCTTCACCCTGAGCGGACTGTCGGGCAGTCGAGCGCAAGTGGACGGGCCCGAGCTCCTGGCGCCGGCGGATGCCGGCATCGCCTATGAGCTCCTGCGGGAGCTCGCCGCTCTCCTCGACCGGGCCTGCCTCGCGATGGACCCCATCGCGGTGCTCGAGCGGATGTCGCAGTCGGATTCCTCCTGTGTCTGCTCGCCGCTGATCTATGGTTATGTGAGCTACTCGCGCGCCGGCAACGCGCCCGCTGCCAGCCGCGCGACGGTCGCATTCACCGATCTCATCCCTCTCATGTCAGGCTGCGGGCCCAGCGGGTCGGCGCTCGGCGGCACCGGCATCGCCGTCTCCGCGCGCTCATCGCAGCGGCAGGCGGCCATCGAGTTCGCGTACTGGGTGTCGGGACGGGAGGCGCAGCGCGGGCCTTACCTCGCCGGCGGCGGGCAGCCGGCGAGCGCCGCCGCCTGGGAAGATGCCGCGGCCAACAGCGCCGCGCTCGATTTCTATCGCAACACCCGCGCGACCCTCGAGGGCGCGTGGCTGCGGCCGCGGCACGCAGGCTACATGCGATTCCAACATGCGGCCGCGCAGCGGCTGCGCCAGGCGCTCGAGTCGGGCGAGCCGGCGCGCAGTGTCATCGCGGCGATCAATCGTCTATTCAACGGGGTGCCAGCATGAACCGACAGACCTCCAGGCGAGCGTTCCTGCGCAGCGTCGCATCGGTGACGGCCATCGGCGCGCTCGCCCCGGGCTTGCGGCCCGCGCAGGCGCGCGGCGAAGCGTCAGCGGCCGAGACGCCGCACTTCGCCGGTGAGCGGCTGCGGGAGTTCGACTACGGCAGCGTCGAGCTCACCGGCGGGCCGCTGAAGTCACAGTACGACTTCATCCATGCCCATTACCTCGGGCTCGACAACGACCGCCTCCTCAAGGTCTACCGCCAACACGCCGGCCTCGCCGCACCCGGGCTCGACATGGGCGGCTGGTACGGCGAGGGCGGCTTCATTCCGGGCCACTCTCTCGGCCAATTCATCTCCGGTCTGGCGCGCCTCGGACGCAGCACGGGAGACGCCGCCTGCCACCTCAAAGTCGCGGCGCTCATCGACGGCTTCGCCGCTGTGCTCGCCGTCAACTCCGTCCCCTACGCGGGACCCGGCGCACAACACCTCTGGCCCGCGTACGTACTCGACAAGCACATTGTGGGGCTCCTCGATGCCTGCAGGCTGAGCGGTGTCGAGCGCGCCCGCACACTGTTACCCGACGTCCTCCGAGGCGCCCTGCCCTGCATCTCTCCCATAAGCCGCGACCGCATCGGCGTCAAGACTCCACCTTACGACGAAACTTATATCCTGCCGGAGAACCTGTTCGCTGCCGCGCGGCTGACAGGCAATGCCCGCTTTCGACAGCTCGCCGTCAAGTACCTTCTCGATGCGCCCTACTTCGATCCGCTCGCGCACGGCGACGACGTCCTGCCTGGACGGCATGCCTACAGTCACGTGATGGCATTGAGCTCCGCCGCCCGCGCGTATGTCGAGCTCGGCGACCCGCGCTACCGCGCGGCAGCCGCCAACGGTTGGAAATTCCTGCAGATGCAGCGCTATGCCTCCGGCGGCTGGGGCCCCACCGAGACGCTCGTGCGCCCCGGCACCGCCGACCTCGCCACCAGCCTGACCACCACCGATAATCATTTCGAGACGCCCTGCGGCGCCTACGCCACGATGAAGCTGGCGCGTTATCTCCTGCGCTTCACCGCCGACGCGCACTACGGCGACGGGCTGGAGAGAGTCCTGTACAACGGCCTGCTCGCCGTCAAGGCGCCGGACTCCGAAGGCAACTCTCCGTACTACTCGAGCTACAACCCCGGCGCGACGAAAGCTTTCTACCCCGCCAAGTGGCCCTGCTGCTCCGGCACGCTGGTCCAAGGGGTTGCCGACTATGTCCGCAACGTCTACTTCCAGACGCCAGGCGCGATCTACGTCAATCTCTTCACCCCGTCGCGGGTGAAGGGGTCAGTTGCCGGACGCCGGGTAAGCCTCGCACAGGAAACCGACTATCCGGCAGGTGAGCAAGTCGCATTGACAGTGGACACCGATGCGCCCACCGCGTTCGCGATCCTGATCCGCATTCCGGGCTGGCTGCGGCAGGAGCCGGAGATTCGCGTCAACGGACGGCGCGTGGCCTCGACGGCCCTCCCCGGCACTTTCGCCGCCTTGCACCGCACCTGGAAGCGCGGCGACCGGATCGAGCTGCAGTTGCCGCAGGCTTTCCGCGCCGAGCCCATCGACAGCTCGCATCCGGGCACGGTGGCGATGATGCGCGGTCCGCTGATGTATTGCGCGCTCGACTTCGCCGGGGCGACCGCCGCTTCACCGAATAGGCCGCTCGCACCGCTCGGGAATACGCCGCTCAGCCCGGTTGCCGGCGCCCGTCAGAGCTGTGTGCAAACCAACGGCGCGCAACAAACGGTCTTCGTACCGTTCTACACCGTGGAGAACGAGTCCTACGATGTCTACTTCCAGCGGACCTGACAGGCCACCGCGCGTCACCGCGCGATACTGGATCGAGACCGCGCGGCCGCCGCTCGAGGCGGCGGCCGTGATGGCGGGCGAGCAGTCGACCGGCACCTTCGTGCGCGTGGCCGGAGAGACCGACGAGCTGCGCGAGCGCTTCGGCGCGCGCATCGAGTCGCTCGTGGAGCTCGGCGAGGCGGCCGCGCCCTCGCTCCCGGGCGCCTGGGCGCCGACTTCCGCCGGCCGCCCCCGCGTGGCGGAAGTGACCCTGTCCTGGCCGCTGCACAACTTCGGCCCCTCGCTCCCCAATCTGCTCGCCGCGGTCGCCGGCAACCTATGGGAGCTGAAGCCCTTCTCCGGCATGCGGCTGCTCGACCTCACGCTGCCGCCGCAGTTTCTCGAGCGCTACCGCGGACCGCAGTTCGGGATCGCGGGCACGCGCAGCCTGACGGGCGTCGAGGGCAGACCGCTCATCGGCACGATCATCAAGCCGAGCGTCGGTCTCTCGCCGGCGGCCACCGCGGAACGCGTAGCGCAGATCGCCGCGGCCGGCATCGACTTCGTCAAGGACGATGAGCTGCAGGCCGACGGGCCACACTGTCCTTTCGAGGAGCGGCTGCGCGCGGTGATGCGTGTCCTCAACGCTCACGCCGACAAGACGGGCAAGCGCGTGATGTACGCGGTCAACATCACCGGCGAGATCGATGAGATGCTGCGGCGGCACGACCGGGTCGTCGCTGAGCGCAACACCTGTGTCATGGTCAGCCTGAACAGCGTCGGCCTGCCGGCGCTCGCGGCCCTGCGCGCGCAGAGCCAGGTGGCAATCCACGGCCACCGCAACGGCTGGGGGCTCCTCGGCCGCTCGCCCGCCATCGGCATGAGCTTCATCGCCTGGCAGAAGCTCTGGCGCCTGGCGGGCATCGATCATGTGCACGTCAATGGTCTCGACAACAAGTTCTGCGAGAGCGACGCTTCCGTGATCGCCTCGGCGCGCGAGTGCCTGACACCGATGTTCCCGCCGCCCCACGGCGGCTGTGAGGTCATGCCGGTCTTCTCCTCCGGGCAGTCGGCGCTGCAGGCGCCGGACACCTACCGCGCACTCGGCTGCGTCGATCTCATTCATGCGTGCGGCGGCGGCATCATGGGTCACCCGGGCGGCATCACCGCGGGTGTCAGGAGTCTGCATCAAGCCTGGGAGGCCGCCGTCGCTGGCGTCCCCCTCACCGAGTACGCGCGCAGCCATCGTGAGCTCGCCGAAGCGCTCACGGCGTTCGGGCGCTGAAGGTCGGCGCGTGGTCCGGCGGCTCTACGCCTACTACGGCGACGACTTCACGGGCTCGACCGATGTGCTCGAGGCATTGGCGCTCGCAGGCGTACGTGCCGTCCTTTTCACCGGGATGCCCGTGGAGGAGCACTGGCGGGAATTTGCCGACTGTCAGGCGTTCGGAATCGCAGGCGAGAGCCGCAGTCGTCCGCCAGAGTGGATGAGCGAGCATCTGCCGGCTGTTTTTGCGTGGCTGGGCACGCTCGGCGCGCCGATCGTCCACTACAAGACCTGCTCGACTTTCGACAGCTCGCCGCAGATCGGCTCGATCGGGCGCGCGCTCGAGATCGGAAGCCAGACGCTGGCGCCGGCTTTCGTTCCGATCGTGGTCGCGGCGCCGCATCTGCAACGTTACCTCGCCTTCGGCAACCTCTTCGCGGCGTCCGGCGACGAGCTCTGCCGCATCGACCGGCACCCCAGCATGCGATCTCATCCGGTAACTCCCATGCACGAGGCGGACCTGCGACGCCATCTTGCCGCGCAAACGCCGCTGCCCATCGGGCTCGTGGATTTGACCGCCTTCGCGCAGGGCCGGGCGCCCGCGGCACTGGCGGCATGCCTCTCGCGGGGCGATGCGGCTGTGTTATTCGACGGTGTGGGTGAAGCGGAGCTCGGGGAGACCGGGCGGTTGCTGTGGCAATACGCGACGCTGAAACAACATGCGGGCTCCCGGCATCCGCTTTTCTGCGCCGGCAGCTCCGGCCTGACCTACGCGCTGTTGGCCGCGTGGCGCCGGAGGCATGTGATTACTGGGGAGCCGGCACACACCCCTGCCGCGCCCGTCGAGACGCTCCTCGTGTTGAGCGGCAGCTGCTCCCCCGTGACAGAGCGTCAGATCCGCGTGGCCCTCGCCAATGGTTATCACGGCATTTCGCTGCAGGCGGAGACGGCCTTCGAGGAAACCGTGACTCACCTGCGCGCGGGACGAAGCACCGTCATCTACAGTGCGCTCGGGCCGCTGCCGGCCGGGGCGCAGCCCGAGGGCGATGCGCTCGGCCGACGCGCGGGCGCGCTGCTGCGGCGCATCCTCGCTGAGACGAGCGTGCGGCGCGTCGTGCTCGCTGGAGGCGACACCTCGAGCCACGCAGTCAACCAGCTCGGCATTCATGCGCTCACGTGGGCCGCGAGCCTCGAGCCCGGCGCGCCGCTCTGTCGCGCCCATGCGCAGACGCCGCAGCTCGATGGCCTACAGCTCGTCCTCAAAGGTGGCCAGGTTGGGAGTGACGACTTCTTCGAGCGCGTGCGGCTCTGGCGTTAGGCCGGCCGTACAGTCCACTCGCGAGAACAGCACCGCCGCGATCAGCACCATCAGCGCTACGATCTGCAGCGGCAGCTCGTAGTTACCGCTCGCGGCCACGATGTAGCCAAAAACGAGGGTGCAGAGCACGCCGCCCGCCTGGCCGGCCGTGTTCATCATGCCCGTCGCCAGGCCTCCTTGCGGACCGCCGATGCTCATGCACATCGCCCACGCCGAGGGCAGCATCAGGTCCATCACGGCGAAGCCGGCACTCGAGAGCCCAATCACCGCGCCGTGACTGCGAGCGAGGCTCATCAGAAAAAGGAGCACCGCGCCCACCGCGAGACACCCGAAAGTGATGGCGCGCGAGGCCGTGCGCAGGCCGACCCGGACTCCCAGCCGGTCGCAGAGCGCCCCGCCGATGAGGTTGCTGATCATGCCGAGGAGGAAGGGAAAGGAGGCGTAGACACCCATCTCACGCAGTGAGAAATGCCCCGCGTGCAGCAGCCAGCTCGGATACCAGTTGAAATAGAACCAGGTGCCGCACCCATAGCAGCCATAGGCGAGCACGATGAGCCAGAGGTGGCGCAATCCGAGGAGTCGTTTCCAGGCACCGCCGCCGTGGCCGCCGCGCTCGCGCGCGGCGCCGATCTCCTCGAGCTCCGCGGCCGTGATGCGCGGTTGCTCGGCGGGATCGTCGTGATACCACCGCCACCAGAACACCGCCCAGACGGCGCCCACGACCGCCAGGACCCAGAACACCGACCGCCAGCCGAAACTCGCTGCGAGCGGCACCAGCAGAAGCGGCGCCAGCGCCCCTCCCAGACGGCTCGCGCCCCACACGATCCCCTGGCCACGCGCCCGCTCCCGCGCCGGCAGCCACCGCCACAGAACCCCGGCCGCGTTGGGATAGGCTCCCGCCGAGCCGATGCCGAAGCAGAAGCGCACGACGACCAGCTCGATGAAGCGCGAGCTCGCGCCCGTCAGCGCTGTGAAGGCGGACCACCACGCGGCAATGCGCGCGAGCTCGCGCCGCTGGCCGTTGCGATCGCCGAGCGCACCCGAGGGAATCTCGAAGATGCCGTAGGCGATGACGTAGGCGCTCAATACCCAGCCCCACTCGGCGGCGCCGATCCCGAGGTCGTGCCGGATCCAGGGCGCGAGGACCGCGATCGCCGTCCGGTCGATGAACGTGATGACCGAGACGACTCCGAGCAGCGCGACTACCGCGTAGCGCTTGTGCATCACTCAGTTGGGACGCATTCGGGCCAGTCTCTCGCGCACGTAGTCCATCGCGAGCCCGGGGCTCGAGAGCACGGGGGCGGTGAGCGCCTCGGGAGGCAGCCGGTCGATCACACGCGCCATGGATGCCTGCGCCAACACGATGACATCGACGTCACCCAATTTATTGATCATGGCCTTGGACACCAGCATGTCGTGCGTCTCCGTATCGCCTGCCATGACCGCATCGAACGCGCCCTCGCAGAGGCATTCGACCAGCTCCACCTCCTTTCCCGCCTCCTTCGCCTTGCGCAGCAGGAGCTCGGATGTTGGCTCGAGCGTCGTGCGCAGGGTCGCCGCAACGCCGATCCTGCGGCCCTTGGCCACGGCCGCCTCGGCCATGGGCTCATCGACCCGCAGCACCGGCTTCTGGAACTGACCCTGGATGAGGTCCACCGCCGGCCCGATGGAGGAGCAGGTGACCATGACGAGCTCGGTTCCCATCTTGAAGCTCGCGTCCACGAAGGTGACGAGCGCATCGATCGTCGGCTGGCGAATCTTGCCCGCCTCGATCGTGTCCTTGATCATCGATTCGTTGATGATCTGAGTGACCTTGACGTCGGGCAACCGATCGCGGCAGAGCGGTGTGAAGAGCTGCACCATCAGAGGCGCGGTGTGGATGAGGCAAATCCTGCGTGCTGTCATGGTCATCTCCTTAGGTCATAACTTCCCGAGCCCAGCTCGATGGTGAAGTGCGAGCCCTGGCTGCCGATGAGTCCGCGCGCCGCGGTCCCTAACGGATGGCCGCCCTCGACCCAGTCATGCGGCCGGCCCGGCAGGCGCACCTCTGCCACCGAGTTGGCGGGCAGCTCGAGCGCAAGCTGCGTGAGGCCGTGCCGGCTGCCGTGGATCTCGGTCGTGATCGGTCCGAGGCAGGAATCATAGCGGGCGCGCACGCGCCCAATGCGCGGATCGAAGATTGGATCGACGGCGATGCGCCGAAATCCCGGCGCCGCCTCGGCGATGCCCGCGAGACGGCGGTACATGAAGCCGACCACGGCGCCGAAGGCGTAGTGGTTGTAGGAGTTCATGGCCACATCGCCGACGTCGCCGTTCCACCGCTCCCACATGGTGGTCGCGCCCTTCGAGATCATATATCCCCATGAAGGATACTTCGTCTGCAGCAGGAGCGAGACCGCGAGCTGCTCGTGGCCGGTGTCAACCAGCGCATCGAGGAGGTAGGGCGTGCCGAGGAAGCCGGTCGAAAGCCGGGTGCCGCGACGCTCGATGTCGGCGACGAGCCTCGCAGCCGCGGCCTCTCGCAGCGCCGCCGGCACCAGACCGAAGCGCAGCGCCAGCGAGTAGCCGGTCTGGCTGTCATTACCCACCCTGCCGTCGGGCTGGACGAACTCCCGCGCGAACGCCCGCTCGATGTTGGCGCGCATGAGCGTGTACCGGGCCACATCGTCTTCATGCCCGATGGCCGCGGCCATCTCCGCCATCAGGCTCGCGCAGCGGGCCCAGAACGCGGTCGCGACCAGCGCCTTCGGCGTGGTCTCGTCGGAGGGGCTCTTCGCATCCACCGACAGCCAGTCCCCGAGGTCGAGCCCGCGGCGCTGGCGCCAGATGAAGTCCGGGTTGGCTTCGGTCACGTAGTCGAGCCAGCGCCGCATGGGCAGCCAGTTCTCATCGATCACCGCCGTGTCGCCGTAACGGCGATAGAGCGTCCACGGCAGAATCACCCCGGCATCGCTCCATCCCGCGGTCACCATACCCGGGAAGGAGCGCGGCTGCGGGGTCACGATGGGAAAGGCGCCGTCGGGGGTCTGGCCAGCCCGCACCTCGGCCATGAAACGGCGGATGAAGGCGTCCACGTCCATGTTGAATGCCGCCGCATCGAGGAACACCTGGATGTCCCCCATCCATCCCATGCGCTCGTCGCGCTGCGGACAGTCGGTCGGCACGCCGAAGAAGTTGGAGCGCTGGCTCCAGAGCGCGTTGTGCCAGATGCGCTGCGCGAGCGGATTCTCGAGCGACAGCGTTCCGGTCTGCCGCGCATCGGTGTGCGCCACCCGCCCTTCGAGCGAGTCGACGCCGGGCGTACCGGGAAAGCCCGTGACCTCCACGTAACGAAAACCGTGGTAGGTGAAATGAGGCTCGTAAGCCTCCCCGGCCGGATCGCCGCGCAGCGTGTAGGTGTCGGTGGCCCGAGCCCCGCGCAGATTTGACTGGTCGACCTCGCCGTCCGGGCGGAGGATTTCCGCGTAGCGCAGGCGCACGACCGTGCCGGCCGGACCCTGCACGTGCAGGCGGCACCAGCCCGCAAAGTTCTGTCCATAATCGAACACGAACACGCCCTGCCGCGGCCGCGTGAGCCTGCGGGCGGCTAATGATTGCAGCGCCCGGATCGGGGGAGCGATCTGCGCCACGAGCCGCGTCGCGGGCGCGGCGCCTATCGCGGCGGGCCGCCACGGACTGGCGGCGACGTGCTGACCCGACTCAACGCACGCACAGTCCTCGGTTCGCGCGTCATAGTCCTCACCGTTGTAGATCTCCGACGAGCGTACCGCGGAAGCGGCGAGCCGCCAGCTCGCATCTGTCGCGATGAGCTCGCGGCTGCCATCCGCATAGTCCAACACCAGTTGCGCCAGGAAGCGGCGCGGGCTGTCACCGAGGGAATAGCGCTCGTCGTTCCAGCCGAACGCTGACGCGTACCAGCCGTCTCCGATCAAAGCGGCGATGTCGTTCGATCCTTGCTCGAGGAGCGGTGTCGCATCATGACATTGATAGAGCACGTGATCCGTCGCCACAGAGATTTCCGGCGCCAGGCGCGCAGTCCCCAGGCGCTGGCTATTGATGTAAACCTCGTAGGCCCCGAGCGCGGTAGCGTAGAGTCGAGCGCGCGCCAGCGGTTTTGCAACGTTGAATTCGCGGCGCGCCCACTGCGCTGCCCGCGGCGGGCGCGGATCGCAGGGAACGGTGACCGCTCTCGCGTGCGCCCATGACGCGTCGTCGAATTCCAACCCCTGCCAGCCGGGCGGCGCTTCGCTCGAGGCAAGCCAGTCCTCGCCCGTCGTCAGCCTACGAATTGCGCCGCGCGCATCGCGCATTTTCACCAGCGCCACGACGCCTGCGCCGGTACTCGGCATGAACCCGCCGACATCCGGCTTCGCCTGCACCGCGATGACGTGCGCGCCCGCCTCGGCTGGCAGCGCAAAACGCAACATCGTTCCCCAGTAGAGCCTGGCCACCGGTGGCAACGTAGCGGCCTTGCCGTCGATCCAGACACCGAGGAGATGGTCCTTCGCGGTGAGGAACAGCTCCGCCGCGGCCGCCGGCTCGCGCAGCTCCAGGCGGTAGCGGAACTGCTGCTGGCCGGGGGCGAGGCGGATGGCGTCACTCCAGATCCATTGCACTCCCGCCTCGCGGTCCGCCTGCTCCTGCGGGTCCTCGATATCGAGCCACTGTCCCTGCCAGTCCGCAGGCTCGAGCAGACCCATCTCGAACCAGGTCGCCGCGCTTGCGGCCGAGGCGCGGCCGGCGCCATCCCATACCTGCACCCGCCACCAGACGCGCTCGCCTGAATGCAACACCTTGCCGTCGTAGGCGACCTCGAAGCAGCGATCGGAGGCCACCTGCCCGCTGTCCCAGAGATCGGCTGTGCCGGCCTCGAGGCGCTCACGGGTCGATGCGGCAGTGACGCGGTAGGCGCTCTGCTGCGCGCCGCGCCCCTCGCTGGTCACTGACCAGGAGAGGCCCGGCCGGGAGACCTCCACTCCCAACGGGCCATCGACCCGCTCGGTCCAGAGTTGACGCACGACGAGTGTCGCCTGATCGGCTGGTACATCTTCATGAGCGGCGGCGGATGCCGTGCGTAAGAGAGGCGGTGCGGCCGCGAGGAGGCTCGTGCCGAAGAGGAGGCGCCGGCGGTCGATCTTGGTCATCGGGATCTCGCTCAGGATCCCGGTGCAAACAGCCGCTGGAAAGCGGCTTCGGCCATGGCTTCATACCCGGCGTCGTTGGGGTGCAGGTCATCGCCGCACTGATCCGCGCCCAGGTAGTGCAGCGGACTCGCCGGATCACGCAGCGTCGCATCGAAATCGACGACGCCATCGAACCCCTGCCCTTTGCGAATCCACGCGTTGACCTGCTCGCGGACCTTCTCTCCCTCGGGGCGCGAGTAGGTCGCCCCTTCATAGGGGGCGAGCGTACCCAGATAGATCTTGAGCCCGCGAGCATGCGCGCGCCGGATGAGCTGCTGATAGGCGCCGATGATGTCCGTGGCGGACAGCGGCCCGCCGTTGCCTTGCGGGTCGAACGCCCAGCCGATGTCGTTGATGCCCTCGAGCAGCAGGATGGAGCTGACGCCCGTGATATCGAGCGCGTCCGGCCCGAAGCGGGTCAGCGCCCTCGGGCCCGCGCCGTCATGCAACAGACGGTTGCCGCTGATCCCGGAGTTGATGACGACCCACGACCGGTCGCTACCGCGCTGGGCGGCGAGCAGCGTCGCCAGTTGCTCCGGGTAGTCGCGGTGAGCGCCGTCGGTGGCGCAGGCGCCCTCGGTGATGGAGTCACCGAAGGCCACCAGCACGCGGCTGGCTGTGGCGCTATCGACGTCGACGCCGCTCGCGAGCCCCGGTGCCTGCGCGCGTGCGGCCTGCGGCCAGACCGATTCGACCGCATGATCGCCGGCGGGCGAGATCTCGAGGTTGGAAAGGTGTCCGGCCGGGGCAGCGCCGCTCGGGTAGTAGATGGAGATCGCGAGATCCTGGAACTGGCGGACTTTGAGGTCGATGGGATCGCTGACGAGCGCCTGACCTGTCGGGATGGTCGCACCGGGCTGGCCGCCGAAGGTGACGCTGCGGTCCGTCCCCGGCTCGGTCACCCCGTTAGGCGACGACAGCGCCACGTGCACCGCGCCGAACTGCAGCGGTCCGAGGCCGAGCTCGTTGGTGAGGCGGACGCGCACGCGATCCCCTGCAGACTCGAGCTGCACGACCTGTCGGACCGTCTGGTGGCTGAAGGTGCGGACCTGATTGCAGGCCCAAACAGCAGTCGGCGGAAACGGCGGCGAGTACCAGGCGGCGACCCAATGGCCATCCGCCGCCACCGCCACGGAAGTGACCGCGCAGAGTGCGGCAGCCAGCAGAGCCCTCATCCGTGCACCAGTATCTTGTTGCCGATACCGATGACGACGGTGGCCCCGATCAGGATGACCAGGCCGAGCGTCATGACGGCCAGGCTGCGCGTGCTGGCGCCCTTCCATTCCTTCAAGGCGAGCCCCCACAGCGTCGCGAAGATGATGATGCTCGACATGTGCAGAGTCCAACTCGAGAAGGCGTACCGCCCCATCTGACTTTCCCCCATGGTGTAGAAGAAGAACTGCAGGTACCAGGCGGTACCGCCGACGGCGCACAGCAGGTAGTTGCGGCTGAGCGGCGTGGACCGGTTGGCGGGCTGACGCGCGCTGGCGTTCCTGAAGATGAGATACCCGCACCAGATGGCGTTGGTCGTGAATCCTCCGAGGAGAACGACCACCAGCACCGGCAGCCCCTGCGCCAGGGTATCCGTGCCGTGCGCCAGCGTCAGCTGCCGGATCGGATTGCCGGCATCGAGTCCGTAGGCGAAGCAGCTGCTCATGATGCCGGAGAACACCGCCACGGCGAGGCCCTTGCGAAAGTCCCTCGCCTGCGGCTGACCGGTGTCGCCGCGGGGCATGTCCGGCTGCCGCGCCGCCTGCTCCAGCTCCTTGTCGTGCCCCGCCTTGCCGACGACGGCGATCCCGGCTAGCGCGATCGCGACGCCACTCAACACGACGAGCCCGCCCCGCGTATGAATCAGGCTGCCGAGGAGCTGGCCGGTGATCAGCGGCGGGATCAGCGTCCCGAATGCGGCCGTGAGCCCAAGGGCGATCGCGGTACCGAGGGAGATGCCGAGAAAACGCATGCTGAGGCCGAAGGTGAGCCCGCCGAAACCCCACAGGACCCCGAACAGGTAGCAGAGCTCGAGCGTGCGCGGCGGAGTGGCGGCGAGCACCGCCAGCAGATCCCGGCTATGCAAGCCGGCGAACAGCCAGGGCGCGATGATCCAACTGAAGACACCGCCGATCAGCCAGAACACTTCCCACGACCAGCCGCGCACCGACCGGTATGGCACGTAGAAGCTGGCGGAAGCGAGGCCGCCCAGCCAGTGGAAGCAGACGCCGAGCAGCGGGTTGGGAGTCACGAGTCAGGTACGCCGCCAGGCGATGACGGACTGGCGCTGCTCGCCGAGGTTCGCGATGCCGAGGCGGATGCTGTCGCCCGGCGCAAGATAGACGGGCGCGGGCTTCTGCCCCATGCCGACCCCGGGAGGGGTGCCCGTCGTGATGATATCGCCCGGCTCCAACGTCATGAATTGGCTGACGTAGCTCACTATCCTGGCGACGGTGAAGATCATCGTGCGGGTGTTGCCGGTTTGCTTCCGATGGCCGTTGACGTCGAGCCACATATCGAGGCTCTGCACGTCGCCCACCTCATCGCGCGTCACCAGCCAGGGCCCGACCGGCCCGAACGTGTCACACCCCTTGCCCTTATCCCAGCTGCCGCCGCGCTCGATTTGGTATTCGCGCTCGGACACGTCGTTGACCACGGTGTAGCCGGCGACACATTCCAACGCGTCACTTTCCTCGACGTAGCGGGCGGTCGTGCCGATCACGACTCCCAGCTCCACCTCCCAGTCTGTTTTCTTCGAGCCCTTCGGGATCATGACCTCGTCATTCGGTCCCTGCAGGCAGCTCACCGCCTTCGTGAACACCACCGGCTCGGTGGGAATGGCGAGGTTCGATTCGGCGGCGTGATCGGCATAGTTGAGGCCGATGGCAATGAACTTGCGGGTTCCGGCGAAAGGTACGCCGAGCCGGGGATTGCCGGGAGCAGTCGGCAGCGAGGCAGGATCGATCGCCGCGAGCCGTGCGAGGCCGCCGGGCGAGAGGTGCGGCGCCGTCAGCTCGGGAATCGTGCCCGCGAGGGAGCGGATCCTGCCGTGAGAGTCGAGGAGTCCGGGCTGTTCGTGGCCGGCGGGGCCGTAACGCAGAAGTTTCATGATGGAGTCTGGCCTTTCGGGCTGGAGTTGCGAGCCGAGTGTTGTCAGGTGGTAATCTGACCGGCACGCGTGCGGCTCGTACGCTGGATTGCCGGTTGAATCATCAATCTCACATGATAATATGGGTACCATATAATGAGAAGTGGGCGATTGATCGGGCGGCTCGAGTTCCCGCCGGAGGCGCAGGGAGGAGAGACTCGCGTGCCTCTGGGCAGCCAGACACTGCTGCGCGGACTCGATGTGATCGACGTGGTCGCACAGGGCCCGATCAAGCTCGCGGATCTCGCGGCCAAGCTCGGTCTCACCCGCAGCACGACCCACAGGCTCGCCTCCGCCCTCACCGGCCGTCGCTATCTCACGTTCGTGCCTCATAGCGGCTACAGTCTCGGCCCGAAGCTGCTCGAGCTCGGATTCCGCGTACGCGACGACCTCGATCTGCCCCGGGTCGCCGCCCCGCACCTCGAGCGGCTGGCGCTGCTCACCGAGGATACCGTGCACCTCGGCGTGCTCGAGAGCGGCCACGTGCTCTATCTCGACAAGATCCCGGGCAAGCGACGCATCAACATCATCTCGCGTATCGGCGAGATGCAGCCTGTGACCACCACCGGCCTCGGCAAGGCGCTGAGTCTCGACCTCGATGAAGGCGCGTGGTGCGAGCTGTTTCGCGCCGAGCGCAAGGCGCGCCGGCTCGACATCTCGCAGCAGGAGTGGCTCGAGCGCATGCGCGGCTACGCGCAGACCGGCTACGCCTTCGACCTCGAGGAGAACGAAGAGCAGATCCGGTGCATCGCCGCGCCCGTGCGCGATGTCGCCGGCCGCACGGTGGCGGCGATCAGCATCTCGAGCGCCGCTCAATACATGAGCGTCAACAGGATGCACAAACTGAGCAAGGATGTCGTCGAGACCGCGCGGCGCATCAGTCAGGACCTCGGCTGGATCGGACGCCAGCCGGCCGCGACCGGCGCCGCGGCACGAGCCACGCCGCGCGCCCGCGCCCGCGGCCGGGACCGCCGTACCGGCCTCAAGCAGGGCTGAGGGGTGTTCGGGTCGCCTCATCGCACCGGCACCACCGCGACGCTCCCCACCCTCACCGGCCCCAGAACTCCCGCCGGCGAGAGCGTGGCGCCAGGTCCTCCCGGCAGCCACGGCTGACCCTTGCGCAGCATGGGCACCACATAGGTCGTGCGCTCGGCCGCAGACTTGCCGTAATCCCCGATCAAACGGTTGCGCCAAGTGTTGGTGACCTGCAGCTCGAGGACATTGCGACCCACGCGCACCGCCCTGGTGATGTCGACGGTGAATGGCGGCTTCCAGAGCACGCCGAGGTCGGCTCCGTTCACCCGGACCTGGGCCATCTCGTGTACCACCCCGAGATCGAGCCAGAGTGCGCGCGCCGGCGCCAGCAGCGCCGCCGGCAGCTCAAACTCGGTTTCATAGCCAGCGGTGCCGGAGTAGTAGCGGGCCGCGGGTGGCGCGAGCTCCGTCCACGAGACCAGCGCCTCGAGCCGGAGGCGAAGGCGGGTCTGCGGCGCCGGGCCGCGCGGAAAGTCGAGGGTCCAGGGCCCTTGCAGTGGCAGGGGGGCCGGCAGGTCCGGCAGCTCGAGCCGTGTCTGGCTACCGCCCGCCTTCTCGAGAATCCAACTTCCCGGCGCAGAGATGACGGCGTGCACGCGCCCATCCGATTCCAACAGGCACACCGGGTCGGCCGGGCCCACGCCCGCGGATGCGGGATGAGCGGCGATGAAGTGCCCGCCTGCAGGCCGCGGTCGGGCAAACAGGACGAAGAGCGAGCCGCACGGATCGAGGTCGAGCGCGACAAAGGTTCGCCCGTCCTGTTCGCGCCAGAGCGCCAGGGTATCGGTCCTGCCCGTGTCCGGATGCCAGATCTCCGGCACGCGGCCCGCCATCCTGAAGGCCACCTCGAGCCGCTGCGCCCGGTCGACCTGGTTGCCGAGGAAGTACAGGTCCCAACCCTCACCACAGCGGTGTGTCCACTGCACGGAGCCATCGCTGGCGGCAAGCTCCACGTCCGGTGCCAGACCTATCTCTTGTAACACCGCCTGCAACGGCCGACTCTGGATCACGGTGCCCGCGCTGCGGACGATCGCGTCCGCAGCAGGATATCCGGTCAGGCCGGGCGATCGTGTGGGGCGCGGCCCGATCACGATCGCGCCGGCAAGCACCAGATCGCGCACCACGGTGGCGATTTCCGGACTCAACAGCTCGGAGTCCGGCAGGACGAGCACCCGGTAGCGGGCTCCGGTCGACAGGCAGACCTGGCCGTCACGGACACTCGCGAGGCGCAGCAGCGCGTCGCGGTTGATGGAGTCGAACTCGTACCCCGGCGGCGGCGGCATGCCGAGCTGGCGGCGCAACAATGCCCGCGCGGGGATATTCTCTCCGGTGAAGTAAGCGATATCGGCTACCGCCCGGCCTTGCTGCAGCAGCGCCTGGCAGCGGCGCAGGTAGTCGAACCAGGCCTTGCCGGGTTGCCACCACGTCTGTGTGCGGCCGAAGAAACTGCCAATGCCGCTCAGGGTCATTCCAGGCGCCCGATCGAGCCACGGCTGTTGCGCGTAGACGTGCAGCATCAACCGCCCCATGCCCTGGCAGTAGTTGTGGTCCGCGAGGGGCTTGAGCATGTAGGGATGCTCGTCCCAGGTGATGAGCCCTTCCGTGAACGACTCGGCCTGCGCGAACGGCTTGCCGTAGAGCCGGGCGGCGCACACCGCGTCCTTGATGTCCGTTGGCTTGTCGTTTCTCGGCGTATGCAGCCAGAACTCACCCATCGGCTGATCGACGTACTGGAAGCACTGCATGCCATCGGCCGGAAACGTCGGGTTCGGCGGCTCGGCGCTGAAGATGCAGCCGTGCCGGTGCGCCAGCTCACCCAGAGTGCCGAAGAAGGCCGTCGCCATGAGATCGTTGATCGTGCGTCTCACGTCATGCAGGAACCGCTCCGAGACGTCGGCGCTGACGAGTGGCACGCCCGTCATCACCGCGAGGTACGGGATGAGGTCGTAGCCGCGCAACCGGCGGAACCCCGCGGCGAATACCGGCGACCAGTTCTGCGCGCCGGCTTCCCAACTGTCGACGTGCATGACGTGCAGCACTTTGCCGGCGAGCCTCGGGCCCACCCGCCGCAGTGCCTGTCCGAACCAGCTGTCGAACTGCAGCGTCGCGGCAACGGCCGAAAGCTTGTCACACTCGAGACCCTGGGCGCCGCCCGCCGCGGAATTCTCCGTTCCCGTGGTGGTACAGCCGATCCGTAGGATGCGCCAGCGCCCCGCCGGCGGCGTCCAGCTCAGGGAATCATCGGGGTTGATCCGTCCGGTGAGGTCGATCACGGACTCGAGCGGCACGCAGACATCGTCGGGCACGTCCTGTGCCGTGGTGCGGCGGCTGATGGCCCATTGCGCACCGGACTTGCCGGGAAGCTGATGAATGCGCGGCTCGCTGGCGAGCACGATGCTGAAGAGCCGCAGCCGCGTGTCCTGGCCAAAGTCGTACTCCTCCTCGTACGGTTGCGGCGGTATCGGCCGATGCACCAGTCGGAACCAGCGCGCCGTGGTCTGGGGAACGGCATGGGTGAGCTCCGTGAGGTCCGTCTGCCAGCCATGCCGCGGATATTCCAGGGCACCGATGCGGCGGAAGGTCTTGCCGTCGTCGCTCGCCTCAACCTCGAGGCTGTTGGCAGCTCGATAGACACCCGGCGCGAAGCCGGGGGGCGACGGTGTGCGCACTGTGATCGAGCGCAGCGTGAACGGCCGCTCGAACGCATACTCGATCCACGATGGCCGGTCATTCGGCACCGCCGCCCAATCGATGGCCTGCTCGAGGTTGTCAGGATCGCTGATGCGGGCGGCAGCGCTCACCTTCAGAGGCAGACTGGTCGTGACCCGCGCCCGCTCCGTGTAGCTCGTCCGGTCCCATTCCTCAGGCCAGGGCAGCGCGATGGCGGCGATGTCGCGATAGTAGCCGAGCCTCGCGTCCGGTTTCGGCACGCGGCTTCGCACCGGCTCTGCGCCGCTCACCGTCGTGCCGCTCCATGCGATGCATTGCATCGACAGCTCCGGCGTGATCCAGGGTCCGCTCGCCGTCGCCCAGCCGTCGCAGTCGTTGAGCGCGAGCGTGAGACCGAGCCGGCCGCACTCAACGGCGGCATGCTCGACCAATTCCCACCAGAGCGGCGTCAGCGCGTCCGCCGGCGGCCGTATCGGCGTCTCCGGGCCGCTCTTGCCGATCGCAAACAACATCGGGGTGGAGATGCCCACGGCGCGCATCGACTCGAGATCGGCCGTGATGCCCGCGCGAGTGACATTGCCGCCGAGCCAGTACCAGTAGGCACCGAGGTTCGCGCTCGGCGGCGGACGGCCGAAGAGCTCGGCGAGACGCTCGCGCTCGTCACGCGGCGCGGCGAGCATCATCGCTGCGCGGCTCTCGGGCGCCGCATCGGCCGCCGCGCCGACGCCGACGAGCGGTATGGCGATGCTGCCGGCCGCAAGGCGCAGGAATTCGCGGCGATCACGCTCCTTGCGGCTCAGCTCATCCGACATGTTTGACTCTCGCGCTCATCGACTACCGTTTGATATTGTGGTCTGATATCTGCGGAGGGATAATGTACGACAAATTACCCAGCCATCGAATTCGGCGTGCATGGCGCACGGCTCTTCGGGCATCACGCTGTCGCTCGCGCTCGTTTTGAGCGCGTGTGCTGTTGTCAGAAGCGCGCCCGCGGCGGCCACGGCGCCGCTGCTGGTCGGCACTGCCTGGTACCCGGAGCAATGGCCACAGTCGCGCTGGCCGAGGGATCTCGAGTTGATGCAAGCCGCGCATCTCGATGTCGTGCGCATCGGCGAGTTTGCCTGGAGCACGCTCGAGCCGCGCGCGGGCGAGTACGATTTTAGCTGGCTCGACCGCGCGATCGCCGAAGCGGCGCGCCACCATATCTATGTCGTCATCGGCACGCCGACGGCGGCGCCGCCCGCCTGGCTCACCAGCACGTATCCGGATACGTTGCGCGTCGATGAGGACGGCCAGCGCGAGGAGCACGGCAACCGCCAACAGTTCTCCTTCTCGAGCCCCCGCTACCGTGAGCTCGCACGGCAGATCGCGACGCGCCTCGCCGAGCGCTATGGTCACAATCCCGATGTGATCGGCTGGCAGATCGACAATGAGATCGGACCGCCGTCCTTCGACGGCGAGACCCGCCGTCAGTTCCACGTCTGGCTGCAACACAAGTACGGCAAGATCGCGAGCCTCAACCGCCACTGGACGACCGCCTACTGGAGCGAGACCTACGACAGCTTCGATCAAGTGCCAATGCACTCGCAGGACGAGAATCCGGGACTGCTGCTCGATTTCAGGCGGTTCGTGACCGATACGTGGACGAGCTACGTTGCGACCCAGGCGAGCGCCATCCGCGCGCACGCCGATCCGCGGCAGTTCATCACCACCAACACGACGCACTGGGGGGATCAGTTCGATCAGTACATCGTCAGCCGCGAGCTCGACCTGGCCGCCTGGGACGAGTACGTGCCTGACGGCCATTTCGCCTGGCTCGAGGATGCGGTCCAGCACGACCTGGTGCGCGGCTACAAGAGCGAGGATTTCTGGCTGATGGAGACGCAGCCGGCATTCGTCAACTGGGCGCCCGTCAACAGCCCCCTGCCCCCTTACGCCATGCGCGAGCTCGCCTGGCAGGCCGTAGGACACGGGGCCAACGCGGTGCTCTACTGGCAGTGGCGCAGCGCGCTCAATGGCCAGGAGCAATATCACGGCACGCTGCTCGGAGCCGATGGGACGCCCGTTCCCGCGTACGGCGTGGTCCGTGAGATCGCCGCGGAAATGGCCCGCGCCGCGCCGGCGATCGCCGGCACATCGCCGCGGAGCGATGTGGCCATGCTCCAGTCCTACGACAGCCGCTGGGCGATCGACTTCCAGCGCCAGCAGGCCGACTTCGATGTCGTGAAAGAATTCGACGCCTTCTACGCGCCGCTCGAGCGCTATGCGCAGTCGGTGGATGTGGTGTCTCCCGATGCGCCGCTCACGGGCTATCGACTCGTGGTCGCACCGGCGCTCAACGTCCTCTCGGCGGCCGAGGCGCGCCATCTGGCGGACTACGTGCGCGCCGGCGGCCATCTCGTGTTGGGTCCGCGCAGCGGCATGAAGGACGCCTACGATGCGCTCTGGCCACAGCGCCAGCCCGGCCCGCTCACGGCACTGCTCGGCGGCCGGGTGGAACAGTACTACGCGCTCGAGTCCCCGGTGCCGCTCGCGGGCCCTCTCGGCTCCGGCCAGGCTTCGATCTGGGCGGAAGTACTCTCCGCGCGCAATCCTGCGACTCGCGTCCTCATGCGCTATGGCAACAGCAACGGCTGGCTCGACGGCAAGCCCGCGATCGTCAGCCGCGAGATCGGTCGCGGAAGCATCACCTACATCGGTGCGTGGCTCGATCCGGCCCTCATGCAGAACGTACTGGACGATCTTCTGCGCTCGGCCCACGTAACACCGCTCATTCCAGGCGTGTCGGAGAACCTCGAGGTCTGTCGGCGCGTCGGCGCGGGCAAGCGAGTCTGGATCCTGATCAATCATGGCGATCTGGCGCAGACTCTCCGCCTCCCGTCGCCGGCCGCACCGGTGCTGGCCGGCGATCCGGCCGCGAGGACCCAGACGGTGATGCTGGCGCCGCACAGCGTTCACGTGCTCGAGGCGCCGCTGCGATGAGGCGCGGCGGATGGCCACGCACGCTGGCAGCGCTCATCGCGGGCACCGTCCTCGTCGCCGGCTGTGCAACGCCGACACGTCAGCCGCAGTCCCCTGGCCCAGGCTCTGCGCCCGCGCCGGTCTCGGCGTCGCTGCTCGAGCAACTCGGCGCCGCACAGGGGGCGAAACCCGCTCGGCCATCGCCTGCGTTGGCGACGGCGCTCGGCCGCCTGTGGCTCGGCGCGGCGTGGTATCCGGAGCAGTGGCCGCAGAGCGCATGGGACCAAGATCTCTCGCTGATGCAGGCGGCTGGAATCAACGTCGTACGGGTAGGTGAATTCGCGTGGAGTCGGCTCGAGCCGGCCGAGGGACAGTACGATTTCGCCTGGCTCGCCCGCGCGATCCGGATGGCACAACGCCATCACATTGCGGTGCTGATCGGCACCCCGACCGATGCGCCGCCCGACTGGCTGACGAGCCGCTACGGTCAGGTGCTGCGCGTCGGCCCGGATGGGCGGCGCGACGAGCACGGCGGGCGCCGCCAGTTCTCCTACTCGAGCCCGCTCTATCGCAAGTTCTGCCACGACATCGTCAGCCGTCTCGCGCAGCGCTTCGGTCACGATCCCAACGTCATCGGCTGGCAGATCGACAACGAGTACACCGACGAGTCCTTCGATGCCGCGACGCGCACGCAGTTCCAGCGCTGGCTGCAGCACAGGTTCCACACCCTCGCCGCATTGAATCGCGCCTGGACCACGGCGTACTGGAGTCAGACTTACAGCTCGTGGAGCCAGATCCCGCTCAACGCACTGGCCGGCAATCCGGGCCTGATGTTGGCCCACCGACATTTCGTCACCGCCACCTGGCGCGGCTATCAGCGCAACCAGATCGCGGTGCTGCGCTCCCAGATCGCGCCACGGCAATTCATCACCAGCAACTTCGGCGGCCTGGGCTGGAGCGACAACTGGGATCATTACACTCTGGCGCACGACCTCGATCTTGCCTCCTGGGACGACTATGTCGGGCAGGGGCACCTCGACGCCTATCGCAACGGCGCGACCAGCGACCTCGTACGCGGCTGGAAACGGCGCGACTACTGGGTCATGGAGGCGCAGCCTGGCTTCGTCGACTGGGCGCCCATCGATAACTCGCTCGACCGGGGCGAGGTACGCGCCATGACGTGGCAGTCGATCGGCCATGGCGCCGACGCCGTGCTCTTCTGGCAGTGGCGCAGCGCGCTCAACGGCCAGGAGCAATATCACGGCACGCTCGTCGGCCCCGACGGCAACCCGGTGCCGCTCTATCAGGAAGTGGCCCAGGTCGGGCGCGAATTCCGTCGCGCCTCGGCCGCGATCGCCGGCACCGCTCCGGTGTCTCAGGTTGCGATCGTGACCAGCTTCGACAGCCGCTGGGCGATCGAATTCCAACCCCACTCGGCGGCCTATCAGCCGTTCGACGTGCTGCTCGACTATTACCGCCCGCTCGAGAACCTGACACATTCGGTGGACATCGTGAGCGCCAATGCGCCGCTCGGCCGCTACGAGCTCGTGGTCGCTCCAGGACTCAACCTCATTCCGCCCGAGCTCGCGCGGCATCTGGCGGCGTACGTGCGCGGCGGCGGACACCTCATTCTCGGGCCGCGAAGTGGCATGAAGGACCGATTTGACCGCCTGGACCCCCACCGGCAGCCCGGGCCGCTGGTCGCGGTGCTCGGTGGTCGGGTGCAGCAGTATTACGCGCTCGACACCCCGGTGGCCGTATCCGGTACCGGCGGCACGGGGACCGCCTCCATCTGGGCGGAGGCGCTGCAACCCCTCACCCGCCAGACCCGGGTCATCCTGCGCTACGCTCCCGACTCTTCCTGGCTGAGCCGGCAGCCGGCCGCGCTGCGCCGGGGATATGGTCGCGGCGACATCACCTACCTCGGCGCGCTCTTCGATCCGCCTCTCACGCGCAGGCTCTTGCGTCGAGCGCTCTTCGCGGCCGGCGCACGCCCTTCCATGATCGCGCTGCCCGCGGACGTGGAGCTGATGCGCCGCTATGGCCCGGGGCGCGAGATCATGATCCTGATCAATCACGGCGCGTTCCCGCGGACCGTGACGTTGCCGGATGTCATGCGCGACCTGCTCCACCCCGATATGAACGTCCGCGCGGTTACCCTCGAGGCGCAGGGCGTCGCAGTACTCGAGGAGAGATTCTGATGCGCTCCAGGTTTCCAACATTGGCGGTGGTCGCGTTGACGGCGCTCTCGTGGCCTGTGCCCAGCGGAGCGGCGCCGGCGACAACCCAAACATTTCCGCCGCTCGCGAACGAGCCCAAGGACTACCCGCGCCTGCTGCAGCGGCAGCTCGGCCAGGTCCAGGCGCGGATCGCGCACGGCCCGTTCAAGGCGAGCTGGCAATCCCTCGCGGCGTATCAGGTACCGGCCTGGTTTCGTGACGCCAAGTTCGGCATCTTCATCCACTGGGGTGTCTTCTCGGTGCCCGCCTTCGACAATGAGTGGTACTCGCGCAATATGTACGTGCGGGGCTCGCCGGCCTACGAGTACCACCGCGCCGTCTACGGACCGCAGTCGAAGTTCGGCTACAAGGACTTCATTCCGCGCTTCACCATGGCGAAGTTCGACCCCGAGGCCTGGGCCAACCTCTTCGTCCGCGCCGGTGCCCGCTACGTCGTGCCGGTTGCGGAGCATTCCGACGGCTTCGCGCTGTATGACTCGAAGTTCACGCTCTGGGATGCGGCCCGCATGGGACCGAAGCGCGATCTCGTCGCGGCTCTGGAGACGGCGGTGCGCGCCCGCGGGCTGCGATTCGGCGTTTCGTCGCATCGCGCCGAGCACTGGTGGTGGTATCACGAGGGCACGGAGTACAACTCCGACGTCAACGACCCTCGCTACGCAGGCCTCTACGGACCCGCGCAGCCCATGGATCTGCCGGGAGACGACACGCCCGGGGAGCCGAACCCCGACCACCTGGAGCGGTGGCTGCCACCGTCGCAGCCTTACGTCGAGGACTGGCTGGCCCGCAGTACGGAGCTGGTCGATGATTACCATCCCGACTTCATCTATTTCGACTGGTGGATCAATCAACCGGCGTTCGCGCCGGATTTGAAGCGCATGGCTGCTTACTATTACGACGTTGCTGCCGCTCGCCACCAAGGCGTGGTGCTGACCTACAAGCTCGAGGCGTTCCCTCCCGGGGCCGCCGTGCTCGACATCGAGCGCGGCAAGCTCGATGCGTTGCGGTTGCTGCCCTGGCAGAGCGACACCTCGGTGAGCATCAACTCCTGGGGCTATGTGAAGGATGACACCTACCGCACCGCGGGGTCGCTGCTCACCGATCTGATCGACATCGTGAGCAAGAACGGCAATCTGCTGCTCAACGTCGGCCCGCGCGCTGACGGCACCATTCCCGCACAGATCCGGACGGTGCTCCTGCAAATGGGCGCGTGGCTGCACGTCAACGGCGAGGCCATCTACGGCACCCGGCCGTGGGTGCTCTACGGCGAGGGCACGACCAACGCGCCATCCGGCCACGAAGCCGGACAGTCCTACACGCCGGCGGACATCCGGTTCACACAAAGGGAGGGGACCCTGTATGCCATGGGGCTCGCGTGGCCGCGCGCCGGCAAAGTCCTGGTGAAGACGCTCTATCGCGGTACGCCGTATCTCAGCTCGCCCATACAACAGGTCACACTGCTCGGCGACCCGGCTCCAGTGGCCTGGACCCAGACCCCTGAGGGCCTCGCGGTTCAGCTCCCAAGCACCCACGATGACCTACCGTACGCTCTGAAGATCATCACCCGGAACTAGGCTGTCCAGGGTAGGGACCGAGCGACGGAGATCGCGCGGGTGTCGTGAGGCCATTTGCCGCTGACACAGCAGTAGAAGTGATAGAGGGCGCCGCGAGAGTGGATCAGGGACGGCTTGTGGGCGTAGTCCTCGTCGATCGAGCCGGGCGGCCCTACGTTGACCATGATCTGCGGGACCTTGGTGAAGTGGAAGGGATCGGGACCTAAGGCAAGCAGGTCACGGGCACGGCCATCGGCGGCCAGACCATAGTAATAGAGTGCCCACCAGGGGCCGTGGCGTAAGACGCAGGGATCGCTGACGAAGCGGCTATCCCAGGCGTCGGCGGGGCCGTTGCGCACAATGGGGTTGCCGGGATGGCGAGTCCAGGTCTTGAGGTCGTGGGACGTTGCCACGCCGATCTGCTCGTGCCAGCGCTTTTCGGCGGTCTTGGCGTTATAGAAGAGATAGTAGAGACCGCCGCTCCTGACCAAGCAGGGCTTATAGAGGCCGCCCCGCTCCCACGCGGCGCCATCCTCGGGGCGCAGGATCGGCTCGGTGCGCTGCCAGTGATGCAGGTCGTCGCTCCAGGCCAGACCGATGACCGCCGGGCCCTGCTCGTAGCCGGCGTTGGGATAGGCGTGCCAGGCGCCAAGATAGCGGCCGCCGACCTTGATGAGAGCTCCCTTCGAGTCGAGCGCGTCGTCGCGCAGGATGCACATGAGGGCAATGTTGAAGCGGGTGATCGGGTCGGCCGGATCGCGGGCCAGGATCAACCCCAAGCGCCGCCAGTGGACCAGATCGTCCGACTGCGCGAGGCCGGTCTGATAGCCGGTTCCGTCGTAGCCGACATACGTCATGTGGAACCGGCCGTTCGCGAAGAACACGAATGGGCAATCCACCGAGAGCTCATCGAAGCTGCCGGATACGCCGGATTTCTCCAGCACCCGCTTGCCGTACTTGTACGGCGTGCGAAACGGCGCCAAGTCGGGCAGCGCCAAATTCCGTTGCCACCGCGCCGCGGCTCGTGCAGGCGCCGCGCAGGAGGCGAGCCCCGCGCCGGCCGCTGCCAGGAGTCCGGAGAGCAGCGACCGGCGCGAGGGATGGGACATCAGCCGCCCGAGAACTTGACCCGGAATCCCAGCTCCGCCTCGCGGTCGTTGATCGTGTAGGACTGCGGCAGCGTCTCCACGCCGTAGAACTCCACGATCCGCGTCTGTAGCAGGTTCGTTCCCTGCGCATACAGCGTCAGCCACGAGCTCACGTTGTACTCGGCCGAGGCGTCCATCCAACCGTAATCCTTCGTGTAGATCGGGTTGGCGGCGAGCTGCGCGTTCGAGCCGTTATAGATCGTGGTGTAGAACTGACTGCGCCAGTCGTACGCCACACGCAACGACAGGGGGCCCTTCTGGTAGAGGCCGACCGCGCTGTAGCTGTCCTTGGACAGGCCCGGCAGCGTCGTCGTGTCGCCCACAACCGCGGTAGGTGCCGCCGCGTCGATGTAGGTGTAGTCAAGCTCGGTGCCCAAGCCGCTCAGGATTCCCGGCAGGAAGGTGAAGAATTGCTGATAGCTCGCCTCGAATCCCTTGATGGTGCCGGACCCGCCGTCGATCGGTCCGGTCAGGTTGTACTTGACAGTGTCGATCGTGAACGCATCCTGCTGCGTCTCCTGCAGCAGGAAGTTCTGCAGCTTCTTGTAGAACACGTCGCCGGTGAGAGCCGAGCCGGGTGCGAAATACCACTCGAGCGAGGCGTCGAACATGCCGGCGGTGGTGGGCCGCAGGTACGGATTGCCGCCGCTCGCCGCGCCTTGCGCCGGCAACAGGCTGATCGACGGGTCCAATTGGCTGAAGTCAGGGTAGCTCACCGTCTTCGAAGCGGCGAGCCGCGCCTGCAGGGTCGGCGTCAGCTTGAAGAGCAGGTTCAGGCTGGGCAGCGGATAAGTCTTGCCGTACGAGAAACTGGCCGGCACGTAGGTTCCGTTCTCGCTCAGCACGCCGCTCATGAAGTCCTCATGCCTCACCAGCCGCAGTCCGATATTGCCGCTCATCGGCACCGGCCCGAGGTCCTGCTCGAAGTTCAGCCGGAGGTAGCCGGCGTAGTTGCGCTCGTCGATGTCATAGTCCGCCGAGCCGTTGTCCGTGGCGGGCGTGATGCCGAGTGCCTGCTCGACGCCGCCGAGATCGTACTTGAGCAGGTTCGGGTTGAAGACCGTGTACTGGGGCTGCACGGGCGATGACTGAGTCGCGGAGAAGAACGGGCTCAGGGGCACTTCACCGAACCAGTCTGCGTTGCCCTGGATGCCGGCGGTGGTGACTGGACCGAACGCGCTCCACTGGTGGAAGAGGTCAGTTCGCCTCGCGATTCGCACACCGCCCTGCAGCGAGGTGATGAAGCCGCTCGGGATCGAGTAGGTCACATCGAGTCTGCCTGCCGTCTCGCCGCCCTGGAAATGCTGCTCCGTATCGTACATGTAGCTGTCGTAGTTGCTGTCCGTGCCGCCGTAGTTGGCGAGATCGCTCGAGTCGAACCCGCTCACGATCTGCTGCGTCACCCCGCTCACCGAAGTGACCTGGGTGAGCTCGGGCGCGACGCCGCCGATGTCGACGGCCGGGTTCTGCAGGATTTCCGTCGCGGTGACGCGACTGAGATCACCCACCACCTTCCACTGGCCCGGCGTCCACGCGCCGTGAAGCGTGAACTGGCGGTTGGTGTCATCGTCCAGTCGGTACGCGCCCACTGTGCTGATGAGCGGGTTATCGAAGCTCATCGTGGCGGCGTCGTTGGTGCCGGGGAAGAGCGTCACGGAGCCCGGAACGATGGTACCGCCGTCCTGCTGGCTGAAGAATGTGTATTGGTTCTGCACCCAGTGGAACGACTCGCCCGAGGCCTCCGCGTAGGCCTGGAAATCATCCGCCGGCTGCCATTGCAGCACCGCGTCGACGCCGGTGCGCTTGCGATCACCGACGAACATCGTGTTGTAGGCGCCGTTCACGTAATCGATGGTCTGCCCCGGAACGGCGGTGGAGCTGGTCGCGATCGAGTTGTTGGTGGCGTTGTCCTCGCGGTAGGGGCGGTCCTGGTAATCGAGTGTGAGCAGCGCCCCCACCTTGCCGATTCCGGTCTCCCAGACATCGCTCGCGAGCCCGGTGAAGGCCGGCTTCGCCTGGCCGATGAGGCTGCCGTAGTCCTCCTCGCCGCTGCCCTCGAGCTCCAAGCCGCTGAAGTCGAACGGCTTGTGCGTGCGCAGATCCACCTCACCGGCGATGCCGCCCTCGAGCTGGTCGGCCGTCGGGTCCTTGTAGACATCGATGCCGGCCAGCAATGCCGAGGGAATGTCCGCGAGGTCGAGCTCGCGACTGCCCTGGGCCGTGAACGCCTCTTCTCCGTTCAACGTGGTCTCCGCCTGCGGCAGGCCGCGAATCTCGTAGCCACTGTCTTCCGCCGAGCCGCCCATCGTGATCGTGCCGCCGCCCTCGCCGAGCTGGCGGCTGATCTGGATACCCGGAATGCGCTGCAGCGCCTCGATGGCGGTGACGTCCGGCAGCTCGCCGATGTCGGTCGCGACGATCGAGTCTTCGATGGTGTCGGACATGCGCTTGAGCTGCAGAGCGCTCTGCATGCTCTGCTTCAGGCCGCTGACGACGACTTCCTGAAGCACGGGAGCCTGGCCCTGCGGCTGGCCCGAGCTCTGAGCGCTGGCGGCCTGCGCCAGATGCAGCGGCTGCGTCTGGCGTGTGGCCTTGGCGGCCTGTGCGAGAGCCTTGCTTGCCGCCGACGGCGACGCCGGGGCGGCCTGCGCCGCGGTGTCGGCCCAGGCCGGTACGGCGCTCGCCATCGCGAGGGCGACAGCCCCTGATACGAGCCCTGACGTAACTTTGATCATCTTTCCCCCTCAAACGGTTAGTGCAAGGTACGCAACTCGCCGCCACAGCGGCGCCCCCCCGCCCGCCCCTGAGTCCGGTCCTACCCGGTCTTCGTTTACAGGCGGACGAAGCTTTTGTATATAAATATACTACTGCTGCGGATGGCGCAAGCGGAATCCCATATGATGAAATCCGTTACAGTTGCGGCGGCCCGGGGAAGCTCCCCGAGGAGTGGGCAATGACCTCTCGGCGGGCACTGTTGCGTCTCGTCGCGGGCGCCTCCCTCGGGCACCCGCTGGCGAGGGGCAGTCTCGCGTGGGCCGGCGCTGCAACAACGCGCGAGACCCCGGCCTCGGGTGACATCCGCCCCCAGGACCTGCGCATCGAATGGCGACGAGCGCCGCTCGGAATCGATGCCCCACGCCCTCGCTTCACCTGGACTCTCGCGGCCCGCTCGCCGCAGATGCGCTCGCTCGAGCAACGCGCCTGCCGGATCATCGTTGCCTCATCACCCGCCGCCGCCCGCTCCGGCCGCGGCGACATCTGGGACAGCGGCCGGCTGGCGACCGCCGAGCCGCGGGCGGCACCCGCTCACGATCTGCCGCTCGCCTCCCAGACTCCCTACTGGTGGGCGGTGCGAGTCTGGGATGGGCGCGGCGGCGCGAGCGCATTCAGCGAGCCCGTCAGCTTCACCACCGGCCTCATGAGCGCAGCCGACTGGCGCGCGCGATGGATCGCGGCTGGACCCGGCTGGGTCGGCTCCCCCGAGCCCCCGCCGGCCATCAACCGCAGCCCGCCGGTGCAGCCCCGGCCGCTGCCGCTGCTGCGCCACGAGTTCCGCCTCGACAAGCCGCTCCGCTATGCCGTGTTGTCGCTCTGCGGCCTCGGGCAACATGAGCTCAGAATCAACGGCCGCCGCGCGGGCACGAGCGTGCTCGATCCAGGATGGACGGATTACCGGAAAACGGTGCTGTACGACACCTTCGAGGTGAGTCACCTGCTGCGCACGGGCACGAACGCGCTCGCCGTGCTGCTCGGTAACGGCTTTTTCAACGTGGAGAAATATCCCGGCCGCTACACGAAGCTCGTCGGCTCCTTTGGTCGTCCGCGGCTGATCCTGCAGCTGCGGCTCGCATTCGCCGACGGCACCGAGGAGCTCGTCGTAAGCGATGGGCAATGGCGCGCCCATTCGGGTCCGATCGTGCTTTCCTCCGTGTATGGCGGCGAGGATTTCGATGCGCGGCTGGAGCCTGCCGGCTGGGACCACGCCAACTTCGCCCCCGATGGCCGCTGGGCACCCGCCACGGAAGTGCGCGGCCCCGGAGGCGCGCTGCGCTCCCAGGCGATGCCCCCGATCACAGTGGCGCGCGCGCTCGCGCCGGTCGCGGTAACGATCCCACGGAGCGGCGTCCTGGTCTACGATCTCGGTGAGAACTTCTCCGGATGGCCGGTCATCGCCGTGCGCGGACCCGCGGGGCGTCGAGTCAAGTTGCTGCCGGGAGAGTTGCTCGATGCACAGGGTCTGGTCACGCAGCGCAGCGCCAACGCGGGGCCGGGCGATGAAGTCTCCTTCTCCTACACGCTGGCGGGAACGGGTGTCGAGCGGTGGCGGCCCCGCTTCAGCTATTACGGCTTTCGCTACCTCCAGGTCGAGGGCGCGCTACCCCCCGGGCTTGCAGCCGTCGGCGAGCCGGAGCTGCTCGAGATCCACGGCGAATTTCTGCACGCCGCGCTCGACAGAGCCGGAACAGTCGACACCGGCAATCCCCTGCTGCAGCGCATCCACGGACTCATCCTGCAGGCGCTGCTCAGCAATACCTTCAGCGTCCTCACCGATTGTCCGACGCGCGAGAAGCTGGGATGGCTCGAGCAGACCTACCTCAACGCCGACACCGTCTTCTATAACGAGGATGCGGTAACGCTGTACGAAAAAATGGTCGGTGACATGAGGGACAGCCAGCTCCCGGACGGACTGGTGCCCGCCATCGCTCCGGAGTATGTCGCCTTCCTCGATGCCGACGGCGCCAACTCGGCGTTTCGGGACTCGCCGGAATGGGGTGCCGCCGTCGTGCTGAGTCCGTGGGCGGCATACCGTTATACGGGCGATCGGCGCATTCTCGAGCAAGGCTACACCGCCATGCGTCGCTACGCGGACTACCTCACCGGGCGTGCTCACGCCGGCCTCCTCGATTACGGGCTCGGGGACTGGTATGACATCGGCCCGAAGCCCCCGGGCGAATCCCAGCTCACGAGCAGGGCGCTCACGGCAACCGCCACTTATTGCCGGCTGCTGATGACACTCGCCACGATCGCCCGGCTCCTCGGGAACGGTGCGGACGCGCGGCGTTACAGCCGCCTCGCGGTGCAAGCCCGCCGCGCACTCAACGCCAGGCTGTTCGATCCGGCGAGCGGCAACTACGACCGCGGCAGCATGACCGCCAACGCGATGCCGCTGGCGATTGGTGTCGTGCCGCCTCGCTACCGCGCCGCCGTGCAGGCAAACCTGATTGCCGACATTCGAGCCCACCGGCATCACGTCACGGCCGGTGACGTGGGCTTTCACTATGTCGTGCTCGCACTGATGCAGGCAGACCGCGGCGATGTGCTCTACGAGATACTGACCCGCGCCGACCCGCCGAGCTACGGCGATCAGCTTGCCCGGGGCGCGACCGCCCTCACCGAGGCCTGGGATGCGGACCCGCAACACTCGCAGAACCATTTCATGCTGGGCCATGCCGAGACCTGGCTCTACGGCGGCCTCGCCGGGATCCGCATCGACATGCATCGCGCCTCCGACGAGCGCATCCGCATCGCGCCTCAGCCGGTGGCCGGCATTGATGCGGCCGCGGCTCGCTACCACTGCACTCTGGGCAGGGTCGCGAGTGCCTGGCGGAAAGAGAGGGGCAAACTCCTGTTGCACGTCGAGGTGCCGCCGGGAGCCCAAGCCCGCATAGAGCTGCCGACGGTCGCCGCCGCCAGCGTTCGCGAGAGTGGAGTCCCGCTGCATCGTGCCCGCGGCATTCACCGCGTGCGCGAAGCGGCACGGAAGGTGTTCGTCACCGTCGGCTCCGGCGTGTACGAGCTCGAGCTCCCTCTCGACCTCAAGTCGGATCAGGTTGCGACGGCAGGCGCCTGACCCACTTGTAAACTCGGGCCGAGTTCTTCCACAAGAACTTCTCCGCCGCCGCCCGTGATTGGGTGGCCATGAAGCGCTTCGCCAGCGAGACTTCCTGTGGAATCGTCGCCACCCCATAGCTGTTGGGATAGTCGGTGCCGAACATCACCCGGTCTTCACCGAAGGCATCGTAGAGGAGCTCCAGCCGCTCGCGCAGCGGGGCATAGTCTTTGACGATCACGCCGTCCGCGCGCGGATGATAGGCTTCCGTCAGCTTCACGAAGATGTTGGGACGCGCCGCCATCTGCTTCACCAGCGATTCGTACAGCGGCTGGTTCTGCGGCGTGGGGTCGAAAGCCGGCAGGTGATCCATGATGATCCGCAGGCTCGGAATGGCATCGGCGAGAAGCACATTCGCCTGCATGAGATCGAGACTGGGATTGGCGGTATCGAGTGCGAGATCAGCCTGGGCCAGCAGCCTCAGATTCGCCACCTGGTCGGGCTTGAGCCGCACTTTGCCGGCGTCGGAGTCGTAGAAGCGCCACACGCGAATGGCGCGAAACAACGGATCATTGTGGAAATGCCCGACGTACTGGCCGAAATCGGCGGACGCGGGATCGAGGGTGCCGCACACCCCCACCATGATCGGATTGGCGCGACATTGCTCGAGGTACCAGAGGTTCTCATCCACCCAGAAGCTCGACTGCACGACGATCGCGCCGACGATGCCCGCGGAGCGCGCCAGCGGTGCGTACATGGAAGGAAGTGATTTCTTGTACCTGGCCGCGTAGGCGCGTGATCCCAGGTAGCCCTTGCCGAAGACCGGCCGGGTGCCGTCGAAGAGATGAATGTGTGAGTCGATGATCGGGATGTGGCCGACGCTCGCCGGCTGCGCGAGCGCACCGCCTGCCGCGGCGGCGGTGACCCCTGCCGCGACGCCTGCCAGAAAATCACGGCGATTGACGCCCGTGCGAGTGCGGTCGCTCTCCGTCATTGCGGTGCCTTTTCCGGATGCGCGGCCCAGCGCCGCACTGAGTTGGGATGTTATTCCATATTTTGGACAGGTGGCAAGCCGAGCGCGTATCATGCGCTTCCCTGCCTGATGTGAGGTTCCTCCATGCGCCGATCACTCGCCCTAGTCCCTGCGCTGGCGATCAGCCTGCTCGCCGCGGTTGCGGCCGCCGGCGGGCAGCAGGCCGGGCCGCGTCCGACACCGGACTCGCCGGGCATCCGCACCTCCGCCGCCGAGCTTGCAAGCGCGCTACGCGCCGCCTCTGTGCAGCACCCCGAGCTGGCGTTGGCGACGATCGGCGTCACGGACCAGTATCAGATCCACGAGGTCCGCCGGAGCAAGGCCAGCGGTGGGCCTGCGATTCATCACGGATGGACCGAGCTGCAGTTCGTTCTTTCGGGAAGCGGCACGTTCGTCACCGGGGGCAGGATCGAGGTGCGGCCCGGCAGGCCGCTGGGCGTCATCGTCGGCGGCAAGAGCCAACGCGTGCATGCGGGCGATGCGGTGATCGTTCCGCCGGAGACCCCGCACCAGTACACCAAGATCGACAGCAAGGGTCTCACTGTCCTCGAAGTGCGCTTGGCGACGCCGGCGGGGGCAACGCCCTAGCGTCCGCTGCGCTTCACCTGCAGGCGATACGAATGCAGCAGCGGCTCGGTGTAACCGTTAGGCTGCGAGGCTCCCTCAAAAATCAACGCACTCGCAGCCTGAAAAGCGAGACCGGCCTCAAACCCGGGTGACATGGGCCGGTAGGCGGGGTCGCCGGCATTCTGCTGGTCGACTCTTGCCGCCATTCTGCGCAGGGCTTGCTCGACATCCGCGCGCGTGCAGATGCCATGCATGAGCCAGTTTGCGAGGTGCTGAGCGCTGATGCGCAGCGTCGCCCGGTCCTCCATCAAGCCCACATCGCTGAAGTCGGGCACCTTGGAGCAACCGATTCCCTGATCGATCCAGCGCACGACATACCCCAAAATGCCCTGGGTGTTGTTTTCGAGCTCGCGGCGAATCTGCTCCTCTGTCCACGCTCCGTCCCCGGCAAGGGGGAGTGTCAATAGTTGCTCGAGCGCCGGGGTAGCTTGACCCGAGAGCTCGCGCTGACGCGCACTCACATCCACCTGATGGTAGTGCAGCGCGTGCAGCGTTGCAGCAGTCGGGCTTGGGACCCAGGCCGTGTTGGCGCCGGCCTGCGGATGCCCGATCTTCTGCTGCAGCATGTCCGCCATGCGATCCGGGGCAGTCCACATGCCCTTGCCGATCTGGCCCTGCCCGGCCAAGCCGCAGGCGAGTCCGATCGTCACATTGCGGGCCTCATAAGCCTTGATCCAGGTCTGGCTCCGCATCTCTCCCTTCGGCACGACCGCTCCCGCGCGCATGCAGGTATGAATCTCATCGCCGGTGCGGTCGAGGAATCCGGTGTTGATGAATACGATCCTGTGCTTCACCGCGGCGATCACCGCGGCGAGGTTCGCGCTCGTGCGTCGCTCCTCATCCATCACGCCCACCTTGAGGGTATGGCGTGGGAGCTCGAGCAGATCCTCGACCGCATCGAACAGCCGGTTGGTGAAATCGGCTTCCGCGGGGCCGTGCATCTTCGGCTTGACGATGTAGATCGATCCCTCGCGGCTGTTGCGCCGGCGATGGGGCCCAACACGGTCGTGGAGCGCGATGAGCGAGGTGACCGCGGCATCGAGAATGCCCTCTGGCGCCTCCGAGCCATCGGCGAGGCGCACGGCGGGGGTGGTCATCAGGTGGCCGACATTGCGGGCGAACAGCAGGCTGCGGCCGGGCAGCTCGAAATGCCGCCCCTGCGGGGAGACATAGGCGCGGTCGGGCTCCAGTCTGCGGCGGACGCTGCGTCCCTCCTTGGCAAAGGTCGCCTCGAGCTTGCCGCGCATCAGTCCGAGCCAGTTGGCATACGCTGCCGTCTTGTCCACGGCATCGACGGCGGCAATCGAATCCTCGAAGTCGATGATGGTCGTGAGCGCCGCCTCCACCATGATGTCGGCAAGGCCGGCGGGGTCGGTCTTCCCCACGGGATGCTCGCGATCGAGCAGCAGCTCGATGTGCAGTCCGTGATGGCGCAACAGCACGGCCTGGGGATTCGCCGGATCACCCCGATAGCCGACGAACTGCGACGGATCAGCGAGTACGGGTGCAAGCTCCCCGTCGGCGATGAGCCAACGGGTGACATCGGCATGCCGGCCGCGGGCCAGCGGAGCCGCCCGATCGAGGAATTCCTTCGCGTAAGCGATGACCTTGGCTCCGCGCGCCGGGTCGTAGCCGCGCGCCGTTGCCGCGGGCGGAGCGATCGCATCCGTACCATAGAGCGCGTCGTAGAGGCTGCCCCAGCGCGCATTCGCGGCGTTCAGCGCGAAACGTGCATTGAGCACCGGCACGACGAGTTGCGGGCCGGCGCTCACGACCTCGTCGTCCACGTTCTTCGGGTCGACTCGAAACGGCGGCGGCTCCGGGACGAGATAGCCGATGCTCTCCAGGAATGCGCGATAGCCTGCGCCGTCGCGGGCCTGGCCCGGGCGCTGCTCATGCCACTCATCGATCCTGGCCTGCAGATCGTTCCGGGTCGCCAGCAGCCGCCGGTTCTCCGGTGAGAAGCGCACCAGGATCTCGCTCAGGCCACGCCAGAAGTCGCCGGCCGCGATCGGCAGCCCGGGCAGAGCCTGTGCCTCAATGAACGCCACCAACACATCCGCGACGGCCAGGCCGGCACGATCGGCCATGGATGACATGAAGTGCTCCGATCGGCTCACGGGACTGGAACCGATGCTCAGAGCACGCAGCTTGGGGCCTGCGGTTGCCCAATGCAACCTGCGACCAACCTTCGCCGGTCACCTCACCCGGGCAGGTGCACCTGCCAGACTTTGGCCAGCCGCGACGTTCCCGCGGGTCCCTTCACCGTAAGTATTACCGTGTAGGTGCTGGGATAGCCGGGCCTGGTGTCCTGGTACTGATGAGTCGGGTTTGGCTCGGTCGACGACGTGCCGTCGCCGAAGTCCCAGTGCCATGTGCTCACCCGGCCTTCCGATTCGTCCTTGAAGTAAACGAGTCGGCGCCCCCCGTCGACGATCCGTGTCGCTCCACATCGCCTGAATCGGCTTGCGGAAGCGCTGCTCGAGCGGCATCAGGCGGAATGCCACGAGCTGCGAGGCGTTGCCGTAGAACGTCTGCACGTGCGACAGATTCCAAAAATGGCGCTTGTCGGAATTCACATCGTCATAGTCGATCACCGCCCAGGAGATGCCGATGATCTCGTTCTCCCGCAGATGGGACTCGACGGCACGCTGCGGTCCCTCGCAACCGGCGTAGTCGAAGGGCGTGATGTAGAACTCGAGCACGAGCCTGCCCGACTGCCCGGGCTTGAAGTGGTACTTGTAGGCGTGATTGGCGTAGGGCAGGTCCTTCACGTACTGGGCGCAGCCGTAGACCATCGCCCAGTCCTTGTCCCCGGGAGGGGTGAAGATGTGATAGTTCTGCGCCTGGTCCCCATCGAAGTGAAAATACTCCTCCGACCTCGAGATGCGAGGATCGACGATCGACATGGCGCCCTGGCGCTCCTGCGACCAGACATCGCGGTGATAGACATCCACCAGCGGTCCGCCGGAGGCATCGCCATCCACCACGAACTCGAAGATGTCGTTGTGCAGGTCGAGACGCGAGAAGTCCCAATAGTTGTCGTACGCCTCGTACAGGACGTACAGGCGGTTCAGACCCTTCACCCAGCCTACCTTGACCTTTACGTCGAGATCCTTGGGATCGCGGTGCGTGCCATGTCCGCCCGGCGCCTCGGTGTCGACCAGCTGATCCAACCCGATGGCATAGCTGTCCGGCACCATGGCCCAGTCGGAATCGTCGCCGTCGATCCGCGGAATCTCGTCCGGCGGGAACTGGAACACCTTGAATGTCACACCCGGCCTTTCCAGCGCCCACGCCTGGGGCATGCAGATGAGCAGCACCAGCGCAAGCAACGAGCCTCTAAGCATCGGCGCTCCTCCACGGTTTCTGCGGGTCGCTTCCCCGGGCACCAGCCGATTCATTTTTCGCGTGCGACGAGCTGATGGAAGGGGTCGACGAAGATCCACGCCACGGCGCCGACGAGGCAGACGGCCGCTGTCACGGTGAACGATGCGGTCCAGCCGAAGGACCGCGCGACGACCGGGGTCAATGCCGCGGTGCACACGCCGCCGAGCTGGCAGCCCATGTTCATGATCCCCGACACGAGGCCGGCGGAATTGCCGCCGAAATCGGCGCTCAGCGCCCAGAACGCGCTCTGGGCGAGATACAAGGCGCCGGCGCCGCTCGCTAGCACGAGGGCGGCCACGCGCACGTTTGTGACGGTGGTGCCCACCCAGACAAAAGTGCTTGCCAGCAGCAGGCTGACTCCGGCGACGCCGCAGCGTGCCGCGCGCTTGCCCAGCACAGGAAGGAGCCTGTCGGAGATCCAGCCGCCGAGCATCGAGGCGACGGTCATCGCGACGAACGGCAACGTGGTGTAGAGCGCGCTCACCTCGAGATTCAGGCCGCGAACGTCGGAAAGATACTTGAAGAACCAGGTGAAGAAGATGTAGGCGACATAGCCGTAGCAGAAATAGCTCAGCGTCAGCGTCGCCACCTGGCGGTCCAGGATCACGTCCAGCCAGCGCACGGTGGGCGTTGCCCTGGCCGGCCGCAGCGGCATGCCGGCCTCTATGTAATCTCGCTCGGCGGCGCTCAGGTGCTTGTGCTCCTCGGGACTGTTGCGCACCAACAGCATCCACAGCAGCCCCGCCATTACGCCGATGAGCGCGCAGATCCAGAACGCGTCGCGCCAGCTGCCGCGGATCATGATGAAGGTCATGAGCGGCGGCGCAATCGCCCCCCCGAGACCGACCCCTGCGAAGATGATGCCGTTCGCCAGGCCTCGCTCCCGCGAAGGGATCCACGAGGCGACCAGACGGTTGCTGGCCGGAAAGATGATCGCCTCGCCCATGCCGAGGAGCAGGCGCACGATCAGGATGAGCCCGAGAGCGCCCGACACGGTCGCCGGAATCGCAGGCAGCAGCGCCGTGAAAACACTCCACCACAGGATCGCGATGGCGATCGCGCGCGAGGCGCCGATCCGATCCGCTACGCGCCCTGCCAGCGGCTGCGTGAGCGCGTAGCCCAGGATGAAGGCGCTGAATACCCCGCCGAGCTGCACGTTGCTAAGGTGGAACTCCCGCTGAATGGAGGAAGCGGCCATCGCAATGTTGTTACGGTCCAGGTAAGAGACCGCCGCGATCGCGAAGGTGGCGAAGACCACCACCCAGCGCGCCATGCCGGCCGGCTTGGAGACCGCCGCCGAGCCCCCTGTCGATTGTTCAGCCACCCGCGCGCCCCCAGTCTGCCGATCCCGCAGACGTCAGTTGAAGTAGATGAGCCTGGCTTTCGCCTGGAGGGCGGCCCCATTGCTTCCGCGTATCGTCTCGAGGTCGGCGAGGCCCGTGAACTTCCGTTGCGCCCGTCGCTGAATGATGGCGTGCGCCACCTTGTCGGAAACGCCGAGCACGATCTCGAGCTCATCGGCATCGGCATTGTTGACGTCGATGGTGGTCAGTGTGCGGTGCAGGTAGTCCATGATGTCTTCGAACTGCTGGTCGGTTCCCATCGCACCCCGATCGACCATCTCCTGCACGGTCTGGTGCCACGCGTCGTAGCTCCTGGGAGTATCCCGCACGAGCTCCAGGACGTGGCACTGGGTGCAAACCATCTGCAACGACTGATACTCCTGCGCCAGCGAGCGGCCGCCTTCGGCGTCCGCAGCCCTCGCGGCGAGGGGGAAGCCAGCCGCGAGAAGCAATACGACACCGAAGGCGGCAGCTGCGCCGAACCATACCGCCGGCACTCGATCATCCATGAGATGCCGGCGTGCAATCACTGACCAGGCTCGACGGGGCCGATGGTAATGGGCGCACTGCCCGGCATGGGCGTCACGCTGGGGCCGACGCCGTCGTCGAAGGCGGTGACGTAATCGCCGAACTGATTGGCGAACTGATTGGACACGCGCTGCAGGTGGCCGTTGATGAAGGTCATGTCGAGCACCTTCTCGCTGTACATCGGGTGGCCATACTCGTCATCCATCTGCCCGACGATCTTGTGGGTCTTGATGTCGATGATGTCGCCGGAGGAGACATACGCATACTTTGCATCCAGGCCGAAAGTGATCCAGCACGGCGGCTGCGTCAGATTGATCGTATCGATCTCCTGCGGGTGATCGGTATTCGAGAAGACGTGGATTTTGTCGAATATGCCGTCGTCCAGCCAGATCTCCTTGCCGTCGGGAGTGATGGCGATGCCATGGCTCGGCGTGCCGTGCGGAATGCGCGGACGCGGACTGGTGAACCACCTCGCCCGCCAGGGAACGCTCGTGACCTCAACCGTTTGGATGATGCGCCCGGTCTTGAAGTCGGCGACCCGGTAGCCCATGAAGTTGTTGTTGTTGGCGTAGATCAGCGTCGAGTCCTTGTTCAAGACGAAGACGCGGATGTTGTCTGGAAAGCGGATCGTCTTGACGATCTTGCGCGTCTTGACATCGGAGATCGTCATCACCTTGTTGTTCGGTGACATGAACGCGAGCTTGCCGTCGGCGCTCAGATTGAGATTGTGCGATCCCTGGCTCTGCGGCGCATTCAGCATCCCGATGAACCTCCCGGTCTTCGCATCGACCTCGTACCAGTAGTCCCTGAGGTCGCCGCCGACCACCACGATCTTGCCGTCCGGGGTCACCTGCGGACGCTCGCAGCAGTGGCCATCGAGGGTCACCGACCAGACCATCTTGTCGGTGCCCAGGTCGATCGCACCCAGCCGTCCCCGCGCCGCGACGTACAGCAGATTGGTCACGGGGCTGGCGGCAATTCCGGACACCTGCTCCGGGCTCATGCTTCCGGCGTACTGCCAGGTCGGTATGCGCTTCACGAACCGATAGCCGTCGTCTGCATCCAGCACGACGACCCCGACGCCATTCAGCCATCCGGCTCGCTCGAGCGAGCCGGGCAAGGATACATACAGCAGGTGGCGGAAGCGCGGGCGAAAGGCATCGGGCGTGCCCATGTGCTTGTGGGGCGCTGTGGCGGCTGCCGCCTGCGCAAGGGCACGCGGCGGCGTCATCGTGAGCGCACCGATTGCGCATGCAAGGGACAGCACCCCGAGCAGTGAGGTCGGCTTGAATTTCATGATTCGATCTCTCCCGGAAGGGTCAGGCCACCAGATACGGCTTCATGTAGTCATCGAGCACGCGGCGGATCTCCGCTTTCTGCGCCGCAGTGATCGGACCCGTGGGGTGATGGAACATCAGCTTCTTCATGCCCGGCGGCGTTGGATTGCTGCGCATGACGTCCTCCTCCGGAAATACACCACGGGCGACCAGTACGTATTCGTTGGATCGCGGGATCGAATTGAATGCCAGGAAGCGGCCGAACACATCGAACGCCTCGCGCTTTCGACCGTGCTGGTAGAGATCGAAGCAGCGCTGCAGGACGTCAGCCATGCCGACGTAGGGGCAGGTGCCCTCGAACCCCTCCTCGAGCTCGGCGAAGAAGGTATAGCCGCCGCTCCCCGAGAAGTTCTCGAGCCTGCCATGAGTCCCGGCCTGCAGCAGCGGCGCGCGCTGCAGAGGATCTCCTGCCTCGTCCTTGACGGCGACCACCGTAGGCACGGCCGCGCAGAGCCGGATCAGGGACTCGACGCTCACATCCCCGACGGCCTGCACGAGCAATGGCAGATTGGATGCGGACGCCAGCGTCTTGAAATAGGAAATGATGTCAGCGTCGGATGCGCCCGGTGGCGTCAACGAGATGATTGCATCGGCGCCCTTGGAGCCCGCGTAACGCGCGTATTCGGCCGATCTTTTGATATTGAAGCCCACGGTCTGCACGCCGAGAACCACCGCGCCGCCGCCCTGCACCGAGAGAAGAGCGTCGGCGCCCTCGTGCCATTCCTGCGGCGACAAGGTCTCCCAGCCGCTCGCATTCTGCGGCCAAGCGACGCCTGCGACCTTGCCGCGATTGAGGAAGGCCCGCTGAGCCGCCATCGCCTGCTGGTCGAGCTTGCCGTCAGGCCTGCAGGGCGTCCAGGCGATCGGAAATACTCCCGCGAGAACCTTGCCGTGAGGCGATCGCGGCAGCTTCCGCGCACGCGCCAGGCTGACGGAAGGCAGACTCATCGCGCCGGCGACGGCGGCGGCGCCCACAAGGAAATCACGCCGATTGCTCACGCTGCTTTCTCCTCTGCTCGCCATTCCATATTACCAGCGCTTGGTCAAGCTCAACTGAATGAAGCGCCCCAGCGGATTCGCCGATTCCGGCGAGAAGCCTCCGGTCTCCTCCACGAGCGGTGGCGACTGATTGAGTACGTTGTCGACGTTGAGCTGCGCTGTCAGGCCGTGGGTGAACATGTTATCGCCCGGGAAGTAGTACCGCGCGAGCCAGTCCACCGTCACGAAAGGCGACACCCACTGGATTGCGTTCTGGCCGCCGCTTGTGATGTATCCATAGTTGAAGTGGCCCGTATAGTTCACGTTCGCCTGGGTGAAGACGTCCGGGCCGATCTGCCATCCCAGGGTGGCCTTCACGTGCCACGGAATGACGTTGTAAGCGCTGGTGTCGCTGGTCAGATAGCTATTGCCGTCCGTGAGATTGTTCGTCCATGGCGTACCGGCACCTTCATTGGTCTCGTACTTCGTCAAATACTCCCCGCTCAGCTCGGCCATCATCTGTCCACCCGGCACCACGTGGTGGTAGGTGAAGTCGAAATCCACCCCATTGTCGACGGTCGCTCCGATATTGGCACGGCGCAGGTCAATGACCTCGTACAGCGTCGAAATGTTCGCCGCCGTCAGCGGTGGAGTCAGCCGGATGCCAGAGAAGATCGAGGCAAGCTGCGTCGCCGTCAGCGGCGCGAACGGATCGGCCGGATTGCCGGTCGGATTGAGGTCGACGAACCGGCTCTCCAGCCCCGCGTTGCTGAAGAGCGAGGAGGGGTTGGGGATCTCCACCTGATCGCTGAAGTTGATCATGAAGTAACTGACGCTGGCCTTGAACCCGGTCAGCGCGTCCTCGGGTGTCCAAACGAAGCCGAAACTCGTGTTCTTGGCCTCCTCGGGCCGAAGTCCCGCACGTCCTCCGGCAAGATAGGCCGTGAGGAAACTCACATCGGAAGGCAGTACATACCCCGGTGGCGGCGCGCCCACACTGCCGCCACCCGCGCGGGTGTCGATGCCATAGTCGTCCGCGAGCTGCGGCGCATGGAACGAGGTTCCGTAGGAGCCTTGGATCATGAGGCTCTGCACCGGGACCCAGTCGATGCCGTACTCGGGATTCGTGGTGCCGCCGAAGTCGCTGTAATGGTCATGGCGCAAGGCCAGTGACACGTCCAGCTTGCGAATCCCCGTTATCGCATTTGCCGAGCCGATAATGGGCACGGCTGTCTGGGCGAAGACGCCGTACGTGCTGCGGCTGGCATCCACGGTATTGTTGGTATACCCGGTCTCCCCGTAAAGGCCGATCGGATCGGATCCACTATACTTCTCGTTTCCTTCGGTGACACCCACCGCAAGCTTGGCCTCTCCCGCCGGCAGCTCGAACAGATCACCGTTGGCCTTGACGTTCAGGTCATAAAGCGACTGATTACTGAGGAATTGAAGCGGCCAGTTCTCGATCGCACCAGCCACCGCCGGATTGGTGGCGCCGAACGGATCCAGCGCCGTACTTGGCGTCGTGGCATCCGCCGCGGCGGCGGTGGCGTTCTCATTGACGCCATTTGGATTCAGGGCGCTGCTCTTGCTCCAGGAATAATCCACATCCGAGTCGAGGTCCCAGCTGCCCGCCAAGTGGACCAGCGCGCCGAAGTCCACCATGCCCGCTCTGGAGCGGTATACGTCGTACACGTTGCCGAGCGACCCGGTGCCCATATACACATTCTCGGAAGTAGCGGTGCCGCCCGGCGGCTGGAAGAAGTACGGGTTCGTGCTCGGGATGGTGACGATCGGGTTGCCCGCAGCATCGGTGCCCGTTTGGACCGCTTCCGTCCCAGCATTCTCGTTCATCAGCGTGTCCGTGTACTTGCCGTCGAATGACAGTTGCACCCGGTCGCCAAGATCCTGACGCGCCGTCGTGATCAGGGAGTAGCGGCGCTGCTGATTGTACATATCCTCGGTGGCGTCAGGATCGCAACTCCGCAACGGCCCCGCCGCCAGGCCCGGACCGCTGTAGGTCGCACTGCCAATCCCGACTTGGGCACTGTTGCAGTTGTAATCCGGCACGACCTGGAGACCCGCGGGCGCATACTGATAGAACGAGCGGGCGTCGTTCGCCAGCGGCGAGTTGCCCTGATAGGAGCCGGCGATCATGAATGAGCCGCCTTGCCACGTCTTCCCAAATAGCTGCTGAATGGTCGCCGTGTTGTACGAGTTCGCGCCGCCATAGCTGACGTTCGTCTCCGCGCCGTTGAAGTTCGTCTTCAAAATCATGTTGATGACGCCCGCGACCGCATCCGTGCCGTAGATCGCGGATCCTCCGGTCGGGAGCACCTGGACATTGGCGAGCGCGATCGGCGGAATCGAGGAGGGGTCCGGGACCGTCAGCAGCGGCGAGTCGCCCACCAGTCGATGCCCGTCGAGGAGCACCAGTGTGGCCGTACCCGGCAGGCCGTGAATGCCCGGGGTCGATGAGCCACCGCTGTTGAACTCCGACTGCCCGCCTTGCGGGGCAATGTTGAAGCTGTTCAGCGCCGGCACGGTCGCCAGGAGGTCCGCCATATTTGCCGCGCCGGTATTGGCGATCTCGGTGCTGCCGATGGTCGTCAATTGGGCGCCAATCGGAGCGGCCTCGCCTTGGATCAGGGTGCCGGTGACCGTCACCTGCTGCAGCTGGGTGAGCGCGCTCGGCGCGGCGCTCGCTGGACTCGGGCTGGATGGATCAGCCACCGTATTGCCGCTGGTGGCAGCGTTCTGGGCTATTGCCGCCGTGCTCGCTGCGCACAGCAGCCCCGTGATGATCGCGTTTCGCATACGAACCCCTGCTAGATATCGGATTGCCGCCTGCGCGGCGGACGACCCTGGCAATCTCGCCTATTAGGACGCCATTTCACATTGCCGCCCACGGACTGAGCTGCGGCGATGAGCCGATCCCGGTACCGGGCAGCGACTCGGGCGAGTGCCCAGATGTGGTATTCCCCGGATTTCGGCGCTGGGCCCGGCGTGGGTGAGCGCACATTCCCCCTCCCCTTCCTCTGTTGCCGCTGGATTACATCGGCGTTATGGGACTGTATCCTATATATTGCGATAAAGTAAATACCGCTCTGGCGACAAAATCCCGCGCCGCCGCCGGCATCAACGTGCGCCCTCGCCTGGAAGCGTGAACGACAGGAGGTTCGGACCCGCCGCGATGGCGACGTATTGACGGCCGTCGATCGCGTAAGTCATGGGCGAGCCCTTGATGGGCTCGTTGGCTTCGAAGTGCCAGAGATATCTGCCGTCGTCCGCGGCGACCGCGGCGATGCCCCCGCTGGTTTCACCGAAGAAGACCACGCCGCCGGCGGTGCTCAGCACTCCGGAATAATTCAGATCGGGCACCCCGAGCAGCGGCACCTTCCAGGCAATCTCACCGCCGTCCACTCGGATCGCCCGCAGCACCTTCATGGCAGGGTGCAGGGGATCGGCGATCCAGGTGTAGCCGCCGTTCTGGGCCTTGCGGTAGATCGAGCAGTCTTCGACGCTCATCACGTAATACAGGCCCGTGGCCGCATCGTATGAGGTCGAGTACCAGTTGGCCGCGCCGCGAACGGCCGGACAGGTCTTCACGCCGCCGAGTGTCGTCTCATTGGCTGGCAGAAGGATCGGACGACCGTCCGCCGCGATTCCCTTCGCCCAGGTTAGCTCATCGACGAAGCGCGTCGCCTGCAGCAACTTGCCATTGGTCCGATCGAGCACGTAGAAGAACCCGTTCCGATTGGCGTGCAGCAGAAGTTTGCGTGTGCGGCCATGGAATCTCGCGTCGACCAACGCGAGCGGCTGCTCGGCATCCCAGTCGTGCAGATCGTGCGGCGTGAATTGAAAGTACCAGCGGAGCTTGCCCGTCCTGACATCGAGGGCGAGATCGCTCTCGGTGTACAGGTCATCGCCTGGACGGCGGTCACCGTCCGTGTCGGGGTACGGGTTACCGACCGCGGTGTACAGCAATCCGCTCCGCGCATCGTAGCTGCCGGTCGTCCAGGTAGCGCCCCCTTGCGGCGCCGGATCGCCATGCCAGGTGTCATAGGTTGGATCTCCGGGCTTGGGCACCGTCCAGAATCGCCACACCTGCCGGCCACTCACGGGGTCATATGCGGCGACGAACCCGCGGATACCTTCATCTCCTCCGGAGACGCCGGCGATCACCAGGCTCCCGGCGACGAGTGGCGCCGAGGTGCCGCCGTACCGGCCCCGCGTGCCAGGCTCCGGCATGGCAACGTCCCACAACAGGGCTCCCGTGACTCTCTGCAGGCAGATGAGGTGCGCATTGTCCGTAATAAAGAAGAGTCGGTCCCCGAGCACCGCCACGCCGCGCTGCGCCCCCTTGGCGGCGTCGCCGGAAATGGTCGTGGCGTCGCTTCGCGGCCGCGAATAACTCCATATCTGACTGCCGGTACGGCCGTCGAGCGCGTAGATCTGATTCGGCCCGGTGACATACATGATGCCGCCGATCACCAACGGTGTCGTCTCCAGCGGCGCGTACGGCAGCGGATGCACCCACGCCGGACCCAGGGATGAGACGTTTCCGACGTTGATCTGTGTCAGCAGGCTGAAACGGTTGCCATCGACATTCCCGGAGTAGGTAGGCCAATCACCACGCTTCGGATCGATGACGGCCGCAGCAGCGGCGGGGCTGATGCCGCCCTGAGCGGCTTGATTTGGACCGACGGCAACACCGTTCTGGCGGCTGAGAAATGCGATGAGATCCCGAAACTCCGCGGCCGACCCTTGAAACGCGGGCATGAGCGAATGCCTGTCAGGGGTGATGTGCCGATATTGCGTGTCGCTGAGCGGCAGCAGGCGCCCGTCGAAGGTCTGCAGATCGAGGCTGTGCTGGGTCTCGTTGCGGGCGAAGCCGCGCAGCGATTTGCCGTCGTTCAGCACGACGGACACGACCCTCCATCCCGGCGCGGTCCAGAAATGCGGGTGGTGGATTGCATCACCGAGCTGCGCCAGCGTCATCACGCCTGCGATACCCGAGAGATCGGGACCGTTGGTCCCTCCTCGTCCTTCAACGCTGTGACAGTCGGCGCAGTGCCCGCGGCCGAAGAAGACGCGACTGCCGTTCGCGACGTCGCCCGCCGGCTGCATATCGAATGCATCCGCATTCAGCGAGCGCACGTAAGTGGCGAGCCGCCGAATCTCGGCCTGCGGCAGCGCTGCAAAGGCCGGCATGTCGCCGCGACCATGCTCGATGATCGCGGCGATGTCGTCGACGTTGAGTCCTCGCAACTCCCGGTTGCCGACCAGCGACGGCGCGCGGTCGGTGCCTTCGGCGTCGCCGCCGTGGCAGAGCGCGCAGGTCTCGCCAAACCGCTGGGGTTGCGGCACTCCCGCCAGGTCGGCGCCGTGGACGGTGGCGGAGCCGCATGAAAGCAGAGCGCAGACGGCGTAGAGAATGGCCCGGATGGAGGCTTTTGGGCACATGGATGCAACCTAGTAGGTAAGGCGCCCGCCAGAGCAATCGAACGCTGCTCCCGTGGTGAAAGAGCACTCCCGGCTCGCCATCCACACGATCATCGCGGCCACCTCCTCGACCCTGCCGAAGCGGCCCAGCGGAATCCTGGACAGCATGAAATCGATGTGCGATTGCAACATTTGATCGAAGATCGGGGTCTGCACGGCTGCGGGCGCGATCGAGTTGGCACACACGCCGGTGCGCACCAGCTCCTTGGCGAGGGATTTGGTCATGCAGATGACCGCCGCCTTGGAGCTCGAATAGGCCGATGCATTGGGATTGCCCTCCTTGCCGGCTACGGAGGCGACGTTGACGATCCGCCCGTAACCTCTAGCAACCATCGCGGGAACGATGGCGCGATTGACGAAGAAGGTGCCGTTCAAGTTGACATCCATCACACGACGCCACTCATCGACCGGATACTCGGCGAGCGGCACATTCGGTCCTGTGATGCCAGCGCTCACGACCAGGACGTCGACCGCGCCAAACTCGCGCAGCGTGGCTTCGGCGGCCTCCGCGACCGACCGGTCGCTCGCCTGGTCCATGACGACCCGATGCGCGAACTCCGGCGCAACCGCATCGAGCGCCGGTTGCGAGATGTCCCAGGCACTGACCCTGGCCCCCTCCGCGGTCAGTCTGCGGGCCACGGCGAGTCCGATACCGGAGGCAGCGCCGGTGACGACCGCGAACTGACCGTTGAATCTCCCTGCAGTGCTCATGCGAAGCCTCCACCCACATATTGGAACAGAATATTGTATTATGATATTAAAGATTGAGCCGCCGCGTATATTTTTTTGGCGGTCGCGACCAGTGTGCGGTGTTCAAACCCTGTCCGTGAGCCTCGCTTCGGCGCGGCAGGCGGCGCTGTGCCGGGGAAGAGCGGTTCGAGAGCCGATCGGCCGTATATCTTAAATATTGACTATATATTGAACAATATGAGAGCGGACGGATGCCGCCGCTTCTCAGCGGGGGTGCACTATAATTTGTGGCGGGGGGGCATACGCCGGCAAGCAGGCGGGCGGCTCGCGGGCTCTACGATGGAAGATCTATGACAAAACGATCGAAGAAAGGCACTCCACCGAGGAAAGATCCGACGCTCGCGCAGACGGTGATGAAGTCTTCCATGGCGGGCACGCAGACACTGGTCCGGGGGCTCGAAGTCATCGATGCGGTCGCGGGGGGCACCACTTCCTTGGACGATCTTGCCGGCACGCTCGGCCTGACGCGCAGCACCACTCACCGGCTGGCGTCCACGCTCGTTGAGCGCCGTTACCTCGAGTTCACGCGGGGTCGTGGCTACGGACTCGGCGCAAAACTCCTGGAGCTCGGCCACTTGGCCGCCGGGAAGATGGATCTGACGCGAGTCGCGCGTCCCTATCTCGAAGAGCTGTCCACCAGTACCGGGGACGCCGTGCATCTCGGCGTGCTCGAGGGCTCGAGGGCTCTCTATCTAGACAAGATCCAGGGGAGCCGGCGCGTGGAAGTGAGCTCGCGGATCGGCGAGCGCCAACCGCTGCGCTCGACAGGCCTTGGCAAGGCGCTGATCCTCGACGCCGACGACAAGCAGTGGCGCGAGTACTACGACTACGAGGCACGCCTGGGCGTCGGGTACGACGTTCCGCTGGAATCATGGCTCGCCCGCATGCGTGAATACTCGTCCGTCGGATACGCCTTCGATCTCGAGGAGAACGAGGATCGGATCCGGTGCGTCGCCGCACCCATCAGAGGCGTCAATGGCCGCATCGCGGCCGCGATCAGCGTTTCGAGCGCCGCCCAGTACATGGACGATCTGCGGATGCGCGGATTGTCGTTCCAGGTACGCGATGTTGCCGAGCGCATCAGCACGGCGCTCGGATACAACCCCGCCACGGCGGGCCGGCTCGTCGCGGCGCCGAAAACGAGCGCGGAGCGTGCCGCCGGCAAAGCCGCGACCCACGCAGGCACGGTCCCGCCGAACGCCTCGACCGCCTCGCGCTAGGAGGCCAAGCGGCGCTGGGCCCGCTCCGCCGCGGTCAGACAATGCCGCTGCGGGGACCGCCAACAGCGGGCCGCTGCTCCGCCATCGCCTGTCGGTAGCCGCTGCGGCGGTAGGTAGCGATCGGATCGATGGCCGCGCCACGGGATTGGCGCGCCGCGGCGAGAATCGGCGCCACGTCCGTGGTGAAGGCGCGCTTCAGGGCCTGCGCCGCTCCCAGCGCGTCATTCTTCTCCTGCAGCCGCGCCAGCTCCTCGCGGTCGACCAACAACGCCTGCGCGTAGGCTCGCTGCAGCTCGATGGCGCTTGCCATGAGGCTCTCGATCGGGTCGGTAACGTTGTGCGACTGATCGAGCATGTGCGCCAGCGCGAGCGGCACGCGGCGGTGCGCCGCATCGACCAGCTCGTTGAAGATCAGAAACAGCCGATAGGGGTCTATCGAGCCGGCGTCGAGATCGTCGTCGCCGTATTTCGAATCGTTGAAGTGAAAGCCGCCCAGCTTGCCCGCGTGAATCAGCCGCGCCACGATCATCTCAATGTTGACGTTGGGCGCGTGATGGCCGAGATCGACCAGACAGCAAGCCTTCGGTCCCAGGGCCTGCGCCGCCAGCAGCGAGCTGCCCCAGTCCTGGATGACCGTGGCGTAGAAGGCCGGCTCGTACATCTTGTGCTCGAGCAGCAGCCGCCAATCCGGCGGCAGCACCGCATAGATGCGGGCGGCCGAGTCGAGATAGCGCTCGAAGGCGTGCGCCAGATGTTGTTGGCCGGGGAAATTGGCGCCGTCGGCGATCCACAGCGTCAGGGCTTTCGAGCCCAGCCGCTCGCCGATGCGGATGACCTCGAGATTGTGCTCGACCGCCTGCGCGCGTACGGCGGGGTCGGTGTGGGTCAGGCTGCCGAACTTGTAGGACAGGCTCTGCCCGCGCTGATCCTGGAAGGTGTTGGAATTGACGGCGTCGAAGCCGAGGCCGCGCGCGGTCGCATACGATCTCAGCTCCGCATGATCCTCAGCCTTGTCCCAGGGCAAGTGCAGGGAGACCGTGGGTGTTGCCGCCGTCAGCGCCAGGATCACCGCGCAGTCGTCGAGCTTCTCGTGCACGTTCCGCGGCTCGCCCAGCCCGGGGAAGCGCGCGAAGCGCGTGCCGCCGGTGCCGACTCCCCACGAGGGAATCGCCACGCCGAATGCCGCAACGGCCTTCACCACCGAGTCGATGACCACCCCGCGGCGCGCGAGCTGCCGGCCGAGCGCCGCGTAGTCGGACTCCAGCTCGCCGAGCAATGGCAGATTGCTCTGCCGGATGTAGTCCGCGTCCCGCGGGTTGGCTTCAAGGTGCATACGGCCCCCATTTCGATCGGGTTCAGCGCTGGAAGGCTCCCGCATTGCCCGCATCGACGTTGATGATGTTACCCGTCGACTTCGCGGAGCGCTCGGAAGCGAGGAAAGCGACGGCTTCGGCGACATCCTCCGGATACACGCTGCGCTTGAGGAGGCTGCGCTCCCGATAGACCGCCTCCAGCCCCTCGGGAGTCGTGCTGTTTTGCCGGGCACGCTGCTGCGCCCACTCGCCCTGCCATATGCGCGATCCGCGCAGCACGGCGTCCGGATTGACGACGTTCACGCGGATACCGAGTGGCGCGCACTCGAGCGCGAGGCAGCGCGCAAGATGCAGCTCGGCGGACTTGGCGGTGCAGTAGGCCGCGGCGCCCGCTGAGGCGACGAGCGCGTTCTTGGAGCCGATGAAGACGATGGCGCCGCCGAGACTCTGTGCCTTGAGCAGCCGCACCGCCTGGCGTGCAATCAGGAAATAGCCGGTCGTGAGCACGCCGATATTGCGGTTCCAGAGCTCCAGCGAGGTCTCCTCGATGGGCGCCGCCGAGGCGATGCCCGCGTTGGAGACGCAGATGTCGACGCCGCCATAACTCCAGGCGGCGTCGCGATAGAGCGCCGCCACCGCTCCTTCGTCCGTCACGTCCACCCAAAATGCCGCGGCGCAATCCCGCCCGTACTGCTTCTGCAGCGCCTCCGCGGCCGTGGCTAACGCGGCGCGGTCGAGATCAGCGAGCACGACGCAGGCGCCCTCCTCGACCAGGCGCCGCGCGCTCGCCAGCCCGATGCCGCCGGCGCCGCCGGTGATCAACGCCACCCGGCCGGCGAGCGGCCTGGGAGGCGGGAGCCGGCGCAGCTTGGCCTCCTCCAGCGCCCAGTACTCGATGTCGAACGCCTCCTGCTCCGGCAGTCCACGATAACTCGAGACGCCCTCCGCCTCGCGCATGACATTGATGGCGTTGACGTAGAACTCGGCCGCGATGCGTGCCGTCGCCTTGTCGGCCGCGAAGGTGATCATGCCGACGCTCGGAATCAGGTACACCACCGGATGGGCATCGCGTTGCGCGGGCGAGCCCGGCCGTCTGCAGCGCTCGTAATAGGCCCCGTACTCGCCGCGGTACTTGTCGATGGCGGCGGGCAGTCGGGCGGTCAGCGCCTCCAGGCTGTCGCGCTCGGCGTCATACGGCAGCAACAGGGGGCGGATCTTGGTGCGCAGGAAGTGATCCGGGCAGGAGGTGCCGATCGCAGCCAGGCGCTCGCAATGCTCGCTGCCCACGAATTGCAGCACCGCTTCGCTGTCGTCGAAGTGACCGACCTTGCGCGCGGGGGTCGAGATCAAGCCGCGGATGCGCGGCATCAGGGCGGCCGCGACCTCGCGCCGCCGTGGAGCCGGCAGGCTCGCGTGTCGTTGCCGCCCCAGCCCCGGGTTGCCGGCATTCTTTCCGGCGAGCCACGCGATCGCGCGGTTGATGACCTCGAGCGTGTTGCGATAGCACTGCTGCGAAGTGTTGCCCCAGGTGAAGAGGCCGTGCGCCTCCAGCAGTACGCCCTTGGCATCCGGGTGCTGACGCACGAACTCGCCCAGGCGCAACGCCAGCTCAAAACCTGGCCGCAGCCACGGCAACCAACCCACCTCGCCGCCCCAGACCTGGCGCGTCAGCTCTCTGCTGTCGCTCGCCGCCGCGATCGCGATGACCGCATCCGGATGCATGTGATCGACATGGGGCCGATCTATCAGGCCATGCAGCGGGGTGTCGATGCTCGGCGCCCGCGCATTGAGGTTGAAGGTGCAATGCGGATAGAGGCCCACCATGCGGTCCTCGTCCTCCGGACCGCGGTAGCCCGATCGCAACGACAGCAGCTTCTCGAGATACAGCGTCGCAAAGCCGTCGAGACCCATCGTGCCGAGATCGCCGCCCGAGCCCTTGACCCAAAGGACCTCGACCTCCCCGCCGGTGAGCGGGTCAGCCATGCGCACTTTCGCGGAGGTGTTGCCGCCGCCGAAATTCGTCACGCGCTTGTCGGCGCCGAGCAGGTGCGACCGATAGAGGAGCAGCTCCTGCGGGCTCATCGCCGCGGCCTTCCCCTCGTCCCAGCGGTTCTCGATCAGCAGCCTGGTCTGATGCTCTATGTGCGCGCTCATGGCTGAATTGTGGTCCAAGACCTTTCATTGTCAAGCATTTTCGATCATAATCGATCACACTCGGGGAACTGGTGGTGCGAAAATGCTCGAGGCCGAAAGACGCCGAATGATCCTGAAGCTGCTGCAGGAGCGGTCCGTGGTGTCGGTCCCCCAACTGGTGGAGATGTTCAGCGTCTCGGAAGCCACCGCGCGCCGTGACATCGCGGCAATGGCCGACGGGGGCAAGCTGCGTCGAGTCTGGGGCGGTGCCGAATCTCTGACGCCGCACCACGAGACGCATCTCGCCGGCCTGCCGTTCGCGATGAGCCTCGGCATCGCGGCGGCGCAGAAGTCCGCCATCGCCTGCGCCGGCGCCGCCCTCATCGAGGATGGCGAGAGCATCATCATCAACGGCGGGACGACGACTTACGCCTTGGTCGAACATCTCGCCGACCGGCAGCTCGACATCCTGACCAACTCGCTGCCCATCGTCAGCAAGCTGCTCACGAGTGGCCGCAACCGCGTGACCATGCCCGGTGGTACGCTCTACCGCGAGCAGAACATCGTGCTGAGTCCCTACGAGAACGATGCGATCGGCCATTTCTGGGGCCACAAGCTCTTCACCGGCTGCCACGGCCTCAACCGCTTCGGCCTGATGGAGACCGATCCGCTGTTGGTGCAAGCGGGGCTGAAGCTCCTCGGCCGTGCCGAGCAGCTCATCGTGCTCGCGGACAGCCGTAAGCTCCGCCAGCGCTCGTCGATGGTCGTCGCGGGGCTCGAGCGCATCCACAGCTTCATCACCGATACCGGCGCGTCGGAGGAGGAGCTCGAGCCGCTGCGCAACGCCGGCATCCGCGTGATCACCGTCGACGCGCGAAGCGGCGAAGAAGCCGGCGCGGACAGCGACCCCGTGCCGCTGCGGATCGAGCGCCGCTCGCCGTGACGAGCGACTTGCTGGGCATCGTCGATATCGGCAAGACGCACGCGCGTCTCTTCATCGCCGAGCCCGGCGCTGCGGTTCTCAGCACGAGCCATCACGAGCTTGCCGCCCGCGAAGATTCGGCGGTACTCCGGCAGCTCGATATTCAGGGTATCGAGGAGTGGCTGATCAGTACCTTGCGAGCCCATCCCCATCGGGGGCGCATTCGCACGCTCGTCCCGATCGCACACGGAGCGGCCGCGGCACTGATCGATGACGATGCCAATGTGCTCCTCGCGCCGGACTATGAAGACTCCCGCTTCGAGTCGGTAGGTGAGTCATACCGGCCGTTGCGCGACCCATTCGAGCTCAGCTACTCGCCCTTTCTGCCGTTGGGACTCAACCTCGGGCGACAGCTCTTCTATGTCGAGAGCCGCGCGCCTGAGCTTCTCGCGAGGACGCGTCAACTGCTTCTCTATCCTCAGTTCTGGGCGTGGCGGTTGAGCGGCGTGGCCGCAAGCGAGCTCACCTCTCTCGGCTGTCACAGCGATCTCTGGCGCCCGCTGTCGGGTCACCCTACGGACCTGGCCGTCTCTCGAGGCTGGGCTTCACTGCTGCCGCCGCTGCGCGCGGCCGGCGATGTCCTCGGGCCGATCTCGGCACCACTGGCACGGCAGACCGGGCTCAGCGGAGATTGTCGAGTTCTGACAGGGCTGCATGACTCGAACGCCTCTTTCCTCGCACATCTCGCCGAGCACCACAGCGGGGCCTTCGCCGTCGTGTCGAGCGGCACGTGGACCGTGGTCATGGCCCGCGGCGCAAGTCTGAAGCGAGTGCGCGAGCCTTTGGATATGCTCGTCAACGTCGATGCGACCGGCAGTCCCGTCGTGACCGCCCGTTTCATGGGCGGCCGCGAGTATGAGGTGATTGCGGGCCCTTCCGGCCTACAAGCGCAACCGTCTCACGACGATCTGGCAGCGGTCATCGCGACCCGCGCGCTGGCGTTACCCGCCTTTGCCCGGGCCGGCGGCCCATTCGCCAGCGTAACCGGTCGGCTCATTGTCGCCGAGCGCCTCGGGCCGCCGCAGCTCGCGGCACTCGCCACTCTCTATGTCGCGCTGATGAGCGACTACGTCCTCGACCTCATCGAATTCGATGGCGATGTCTACGTCGATGGCCCGCTCGCGCAAAACGGCATCTATCTGGAGGTGCTCGCGGCGCTGCGCCCCGGCCGGCGGATACTCGCGAGCCGGGGCAGCGCCGCAGTTGCGGCCGCGGTCCACCTTTGCGGCGCCGTTGCCTCCGGTCACGAATACGCCGCGGCGGCAGGCAAGGTCGACCCCATCAAGCTCGCGGACTACCGCTCGAGGTGGCGCGATGCCGTGGCCGAGTGCTGCCGGACCGCCGCCTGACCCGGCGGCCCCGCTTAGTAGACCTGGCACCGACGTGTTAAGCTTCGGCTTGTCGCTCCAACTTTTACAGGGCCCGGCGCGGTGATCCCCGCGAAGGCCGAGGCGACGAATGAGCCTGCTGATCCGGCTGAACGGGGTGCTCGTCATCGCCTTTGCAGTGGTGGGCGTCGTGGCGTACGGGTTTTGCGCTTCCTTACAGCAGGCCGATGCTCGACGGGAGGTGCTGACCACGGCCGGGCTCATGCTCGACAGCGCGCTCGCAAGCCGCGCCTACACGGCCGACGAGATCGACCCGCTGCTCGAGGCACACATGCAGGATTCCTTCCCGCCGCAGGTCATTCCCTTCTACGCGGCCACGCAGACGTTCGACAATCTGCGCAAGCTCCACCCGGACTTCACCTATAAGGAATCGACGCTGAACCCCACCAATCCGCGCGATCGCGCCACGGATTGGGAGGCGGACATCATCGATCAGTTCCGCAACCACCCGAATTCCGCGCAGATCGCGGGCGAGCGCGCCACGCCGATGGGCCGATCGCTCTATCTGGCGCGGCCCATCCGTGCCCAACCGCAATGTCTCGCGTGCCACGGGCTCGCGACCGCCGCGCCCGCCACGCTCATCGCGCGTTATGGCCACGACAACGGCTTCGGCTGGCAGGCGAACGAGGTCATCGGCGCACAGATCGTGTCGGTCCCGATCTCGGACGCCACGCAAGGCGCTCGACATCTTTTCTCCGGCGTCACGACGGTTATAGTGGCGGTGTTGGTCGCGCTGCTGGCCATCGTCAATGCCACCCTCTATTGGATGGTGATACGGCCCCTGCGGCAGATGACCCAGCGCGCGGACGAGGTGAGCCTCGGTCGGTCAACGGCCGTAACATTCACAGGCGGGACTGATGAGATCGGTGCATTGGGAGAAGCTTTCGAGCGCATGCGCAAGAGCCTGGACAAGGCGATGAAGCTGATCGGGGGCTCGGGCCGTGAGCCGTGACGTCTTCATCAGCTACTCGCAACCGGACCGCGACTGCGCGCATGAGCTGACCCATCACCTGGAGGCGAACGGCATCACTGTCTGGATCGCGCCGCGGGACATCTCCCCCGCCGCGGAGTGGGCCGCGGAAATCATCGACGCGATCGCCACCGCGAAGGTGATGATTCTCATCTTCTCTGCGAGCAGCAACACCTCACCGCAAGTGCGGCGCGAAGTCGAGCGCGCCGTTCACAAGGATCTGCGCATCCTCCCGTTTCGCATCGAGGACGTGGTGCCCTCCCGAAGCCTGGAGTACTTCCTCAGCTCGCAGCACTGGCTCGACGGTTTCCCGCCGCCGCGCGAGCTTCATTACGAGGGGGTCTGCGCATGCGTGCGCCATTGGTTGACACCGGCGCCCGCGCAATCCGCTCGGCCCAAGGCTGCTGCCGCATCCGCCTCACCGCCAGTGCTCATAGAGGGCTTTCGCGTCTCCGCCGGGCAGCGGCGCGAGCTCGAGACGCGGCTCGCCCGGATTCTGGGGCCGATCGCCGGAATCCTGATCGATCGCATGGCCGTCGGCGCCGCTGATTGCGCCGACCTCGAGCGCCGACTCGCCGCGGAGCTCGACTCCGAAGACCGGCAGCGCTTTCTCCAAGCCCGACAGTGATCGCGACGCCTGCCGCACAACCGGACGGCCGGCTGCCGATCGTCATCGGCGTGACGGGACACCGTCATCTACGCGCCGCCGACGTGCCCAAGTACCGCGAGCACGTTTGCGAGCTCTTCACGGATCTGCGCCGGCGCTATCCGTCGACTCCCTTGAGGATCGTCACCGCGCTCGCGGAAGGTGCCGACCGTCTGGTCGCCGAAGTGGCACTCGAGGGTGGGCATGAGCTGCTCGTGCCGCTGCCGCTCGAGCCGGCGGATTACGAGCACGACTTCCCCGAGACCGGCGCGGAGTTCCACGCCATCCTGAGCCGCGTGCCACCGGAGCAGATGTTCGTGTTGCCTCGGGATGAGGACTCCGACCCGGACTTGCCGACGCCGCAGGACCAGCGGGAGAAGCGCTACCGCGCCGTTGGCGTCTTCATCGCCCAGCAGACTCATTTATTGCTCGCGCTCTGGGACGGGAAGCCGGCCGACTCGAACGCGGGAACGGCCGCGGTCGTACACATGAAGCTCGAAGGGCCGTCAGGCATGCCCGAGGCCGGCCTGCGACCGCTCGACGCCGAGGACGGCGGCCCCGTCTATCATATTCACGCCGTGCGCGCCGGCGAGCCGGCGGAGCACACCCTCGAGGAGCCGGAATGGATGTTTCCTCAGGAGGGCGATGAGGCGCTGTTCCATACGCTGTGCGGCCGGATCGAGCGATTCAACAGCGAGCCCCTGCGCCGCTCGATCGCCGCGAACCTCCCGGAGGCGGCGCGCGCACTGCTCCCCGACATCGATTCCCGCTCCTCCGGCGGCCGCAGTCTGGCGTACGCATTCGCGTCCGCCGACCTGTTGGCGCGCCACTACCAACGGATCACCCGGGTAGTGTTGCGGCTGACCCTGGTGAGCGCGGCGATGCTGGCCCTCATCTTCGAGCTCTACGCGGAGATCGTGCACTCGCGCCTGCTGCCGGCGGCATATCTGACCACATTCGCATCGCTGACGATCATCCTGCTGTGGCAGGGCCGACGCGACGTGCAGGGCCGGTATCTCGACTATCGTGCGCTCGCCGAGGGCCTGCGCGTGCAGTTCTACTGGCGACTCGCCGGACTTCACGACAGCGCCTCGTCCTCGTACCTGCGCAAGCAGGCCGATGAGCTGCGCTGGATCCGCGAGGCGCTGCGGGCCGCGGCGGCGCTACCGCCCCCGAACGCGGCGCACCCGGAGCTTGCGATCGAGCACTGGGTCGGGGGCCAGGCCGCCTATTATGCCGACCGCGCGCACTCGCAGCGCCACCGGCTGCACCTGCTCGAGCGCCGCTCGCGATACTTTCTCGGTGCGGGCCTCATCGCCACCTCGCTCCTGGTGGTGTTTTGGAGCCAGCTCGAGACCCTGCCCTCGTGGCACCGTTGGATCGTGGTCCTGATGGGCTTCGCGCCCATCGGCGCCGCGCTCTGGGAGACCTACGCCGAGCGGCTCGGCCTGCGGACCCAGGTCAATCAGTACGCCCGCTTCGCCGGTATCTTCCGCCGCGCCGGGCGCTTTGCGGAGCGCCTGGAGCGCAATCCGGGCCTGCATGACCGGCACCACGCCCTCATCGCGCTGCTGCGCGAGCTCGGTCGCGAGGCGCTGATGGAAAACGGCGACTGGGTGCTGCTGCTGCGCGAGCGGCCGATCGTTCTACCCAAGGGCTGAGGAGGCTCATTGATGCACCGAATCACGCCGCCGCCCGTTGGCACGCGATTGCTCGCGCTCATGCTCGGCCTGCTCGCGGCTGCCGGTGCGCAGGCGGCGCCACTGCAGGCCGCCCGCTACGGTGATTTCGTACATTACACTTTTGCGCTGACGTGGCAGCCGGGATTCTGCAGCACCGACGGCGGCTGCCTGCGCGATCAATCGCACGGCGTGCTCATCGGTCTGCACGGGCTCTGGGCGTCGCGGCCGCAATCGCTGATCCGCCGTGGCGTCAGCGCCCCGCAATGGTGGAGTCGTGGGTGCGACTACTACCATCCCAGTGACAGCGCGCCACGACTGCCGCCGGCAACACTGCAGCGCCTGAATGCCGTCATGCCGCGCCTCAGGGACAGTCTGTTGACGCATGAATACGACAAGCACGTGCAGTGCTTCGGCTTCGACCCACAGACCTTCTTCGTGACCGAGCTGCGCATGCGCAGCGAGGTGGTCGACAGCGCCTTCGGCCGCTACCTGACCGGCACGGCCAAGGGTCGCGAAGTCAAGCGGGCGGACGTGATCCAGGCCTTCATGCGCGCCTTCAATACGGACCAGTCGTCGTCACTGCAGCTGCGCTGCGGACCCAACGCGGCGGCCCGCGTAGTCCTGACTCAACTGTGGATCACATTGCACAAGGATGCGTTGGCGCGCTTCCCCCGCAACGGCGCCCTCATGAACGCGCCGATCGCGCAGGATAACTGCCCGGCCCGCTTTCAGGTTCCCGGCTGGCGGTAACGCGCAGGCCCACGTAGTAGATGATCGTCACGATCAGCGCGGAGCACACCTGCCACGGCAGGAAATGGACCGCGGCTTGCGGCAGCAGATTTTCCGCCTGCCCGAGCGCCACGCCGATGACCAGCATCGTGATGGCCCAGGGGGCGGGCCATGAGAACCAGTCCCGTAAACGCGCCGCTCGCTTGTAGAAGGAAGACACGGGATCCGCGTAATAGCGGCCGTGAAACCAGTCCACGACCAGGATGAAGCTGAACGGAAACAGGAGCGAGCCCAGGAGCGTCAGAAAGCCCTCGATGACGGCAAGGATGCCGAGAATCGCGAGAATGGTGGCGAAGACGCCCAGGATGATCACCACCACCGGCTGCAGCATGCGATGCGATTTCTCGCCCGCGATGTTGATGACCGCGAGGAAGCTGGTGGCGGCGGGATAGAGGTTCATGGCATTGCAATGCGCGATGGCGAGGATTACGCCGATGGCGGATATCTCGCCCCATACGGGCAGACTCTTGCCGAGCATGGCGACATTCCAATCGCCGGTCATCTGCAGCGTGATCAGGCCCAGCGCCCCCATGAGCAGAACCGCCGCCATGACACCGACGCTGGGGTTCAAGAGATAAAGCGCACGGTCGCGCGACTTCTCACCGGCATGCGGCGCCGGACAGAACCGGCTGACCGTCGGGAAGATATAGGCCCACGCCAACAGGCTGAAGCTCAGGATGAGATCAATGTCCTTGCCCCAGGCGATAGGTCCCTTTTGCACCGGCATCGCGAACGGATAGCGGGTGAACAGGAAATACGAGAGGACCGCATAGCACAGGAGAAACACCAGCGCGGTATAGTTGTAGAACTTCTCCAGCACCTCCATGCCGAAAAAGACCAGCGCGATCTGCACGACGCCGAGCAGCACGTACCACGTCACGCCGTAGCCGGGGAATATCGTTCCCAGGATTTCCCCGCCGACATCCGTATTCAGTCCGAACCATCCCGCTCCGACGATGGTGTACAGCACCGCCAGCACCGTCGCCCCGGCCACGCCGTAGGTCCGGCGGGCCATCACCATGGAAATGATCGGCACCTGGCGGCCCATGTGGGAGAGCAGCATCGACGGCACCAGCCCGACCAGCAGGGCGAACACATTGAGCCAGGTGAAATTCCACAGGCCCGTGCCTTTCAACACGAGCCCGATCACCGGTGTCGTCGCCGATGCCGACGCCAGCCCCCAGATGACGAAGAGAGAGCCTGGGCGCATCGTCCGCTCCGACTCCGGGACCGGCGCCACGCCGAGCGTCTCGAAACCGTGCGTTTCCAGCTCCACCGCCTCGTGCCCCGCCTGACCGCGACCCTGCATGATTTCGGGCGCCATCGGCTGTGCCTCAACCCTTGTTGAGCCGCGATGCCGCAAAGCCGTGCGGCAGCAGCTCGGCGACGGTCCAGCAGCGCGGCCCGCCAGGCGCATCGCAGTAGACCGGGACGTCGGGCGCTGCGAATTCCACCAGCACCTGCCGGCAGGCGCCGCAGGGCGACAGCAGATCCGCGTTGCGGGCGGTGACGGCCACCGCGGTGATCCGGCGGGCACCGGCCGCGACCGCGGAAAATATCGCAACGCGCTCGGCGCAGACGCTCAATCCGTAGGAGATGTTCTCCACGTTGACGCCGGTGAACACCCGCCCCTGCTCGTCGACGACGGCTGCCGCGACGTGGAACCGGGAGTAAGGCGCGTAGGCCCGGTCCAGGCACTCGCGGGCGCGGGCCATGAGAGCATTCGAATCGGCTGCCATGCGTCCTGACTCCCCGGCTACTCGGCCGCGGTCAGCCGCCCGTACAGCTCCGGCCTGCGGTCGCGGAAGAACTGCCACCGGTCGCGCACTTCGTGTACCAACCCCATGTCCATGTCATGCACCAGCAACTCGTCCTGGTCGCGGCTCGCAATCGCCTCGATCTGCCCGCGCGGGTTGACGAAATAGCTTTGGCCATAGAACTCGCCGATGTCCCACGGCTGCTCGCGGCCGACGCGGTTGATCGCACCGATCCAGCAGCCGTTGGCGGCCGCCGACGCCGGCTGCTCCAGCTTCCACAGATACTCCGACAGGCCGGCGACCGTCGCCGAAGGGTTGACGATGTACTCGGCGCCGTTCAGCGCGAGTGCGCGCCAGCCCTCCGGAAAGTGCCGGTCGTAGCAGATGTAGACACCCAGCTTGCAGTAGCGCGTCTTGAACACCGGCCATTGCGAAGCGCCGGGCTTGAAAAAGAACTTTTCCCAGAATCCCGACAGCTGCGGAATGTGGGTCTTGCGGTACTTGCCGAGATAGCTCCCGTCGGCATCGATGACGGCGGCGGTGTTGTAATAGATACCCGCTACCGGATCCGCCTCGTAGACCGGCGCCACGATCACCATCTGGTGCTTGCGCGCATGGCCCTGCATCTCCTCGGTGGTCGGGCCGGGAACGGGCTCGGCCGCGGCGTACCACTTGGTATCCTGACTGGGGCAGAAGTAGGGCTGGGTGAAGACCTCCTGGAAGCACAGCACCTGCACGCCGCGCGCGCCGGCCTGTTCGATCAGCGGGCGGTGCGCCGCCAGCATCGCCTGGCGGATCTTCTCCGGCGATTGGTCGGTGGGCGCCTTGAGGGCCATTTGTATGAGACCGCCACGCAACGTTGCCATCACTCTTCTCCCGTCAACGCATCACGGCCGTGGGTTTGGCCAGCCGCGCTTTGCGGCCCAGCGCCGCGAATACCGGTGCGAAGGCCGGACGCCTCACATGCCGGCCGGCACCGCGCTCGGCCCGTAGATCGCCGCGCGCGTACACGACCTTGCCCTGACTCACAGTGTGAGTCGGCACGCCGGTCACCGTACGGCCCTCAAAGATGTTGTAGTCGACGCGCGATCGCTGCGTCTTCGCCGCAAGCGTGCGCGTGGCCTCCGGGTCCCATAGGACGAGATCGGCATCGGAGCCCGGCGCGATCACGCCCTTGCGCGGATAGATGTTGAAGATCTTCGCCGCATTCGCCGCTGTGACCGCGACGAACTCGCAGCTCGTGAGGCGGCCGGTGTTCACCCCCGCATCCCAGACCACCATCATGCGCTCCTCGATGCCGCCGCAGCCGTTGGGGATCTTGCGGAAGTCGTCGCGGCCGGCAGCCTTTTGCGGTGCGCAGAAGGTGCAGTGATCGGTGGCGGTGGTCTGCAGGCTGCCCGCCTGCAGACTGCGCCACAGCGCTTCCTGGTGCCGCTTCTCCCTGAACGGCGGGCTCATCACGTGCGCCGCGGCTAGTGCGAAGTCGGGGTTGCGATACACGCTCTCGTCTATGGTCAGGTGGCCGGCCAGCACTTCGCCGAACACCCGCTGGCCCCGCGCGCGCGCGCGTGCGATGGCTTCCGCCGACTCCGCGCACGAGACGTGTACCACGTAGAGCGGCACCTGCAACACATCGGCAATCGCGATCGCCCGCTGCGCGGCCTCGGCTTCCACCGCCGGAGGACGCGACAGCGGATGGCCTTCCGGACCGCTGATCCCCTGCTCCATGATCTGCTTCTGGAGCTGAAAGACCAACTCACCGTTCTCGGCATGCACCGTCGGCATCGCTCCGAGCTCGAGTGCGCGCCGGAAGCTGTTCACCAGCGTCTCATCATCCGCCATGATCGCGTTCTTGTACGCCATGAAGTGCTTGAAGCTGTTGACGCCTTCCTGCTGGACGAGCGTGCCCATGTCCGCGCTCACCTGCTCGGACCACCATGTGACAGCCACATGGAACCCATAGTCGGCCGCGGCTATCTGCGCCCAGTCGCGCCACTTGCGATAGGCCGCGAGCAGCGGCTCCTTGGGATCGGGAATGACGAAGTCGATGATGCAGGTGGTGCCCCCGGCAAGACCGGCGGCCGTGCCAGTGTAGAAATCATCGACCGCCACCGTACCCATGAAAGGGAGTTGCATGTGGGTGTGCGGATCGATGCCTCCAGGCATCACCAGTTGGCCGCCCGCGTCCAGCACCTGAACACCCGTCGGGGCCTGGAGGCTCTCCCCGACGTTGACGATGACACCTTGTGCGCACAACACGTCCGCGCGCCGAGCGCAGTCCGCGTTCACGACCGTACCGCCCCGAATCAGTAATCCGTCCATCGCAGTCTCCTCATGTCAGACCGCAGCCACGCAGAATGAGCGCCACGACGTGCTGCGTGGCTTTTGCCTGCGCCTGCGTATCGAGGGAAGCGCGGCCGAGCACGGCGCAGATCTGCACCTCGAAGTCGGCATACGTCTGCGTGGCGGCCCAAATGGTGAAGAACAGATGCATGCTGTCGAGCGGCGCCATGCGCCCCTCCGCGATCCATTGGTCGATCACCGCAGCCTTGCGCCGCATCAGGGGACGCAGCGTCCGCACCAGGGTGCCGTGCAGCTCCGGCGCTCCATGCAACAGCTCGTTCGCCCATACCCGCGACGCGTATGGCCGCGCGAAGGACAGGCGCATCTTCTCGCGGATGTAGCGCTCGAGCGCCGCTCGCGGCTCGGCATCCGCGACGATGCTGTCGGCGGGCTCGAGCCATTCGCGCAGAGTCTGCTCGAGGACGGCCTGGTACAGGGCCCGCTTGCTGCCGAAATAGTAGTGCAGATTGGGCTTCGGCAGGCCGGCCGCCATGGCGATGGCGGCCATGGTGGCGCCGCCGAAGCCGGCTCCCGCGAAGACACGCTCGGCCGCCGTGATGATGGCGGCCTGCTGGGCGGCGCGGTTGCGGCCCTTTTGACCCGCGCTCGGGGACCGCTGGGAGCGCATGCGCTGGAGTTTGGCGGCCATCAGACAGTCGTGCGCAGCGGGTTGTTCGGGTGTGCCGTCCAGTCCAGCCGCGTGGCGCTCACGACACGGCCCGTGCGCCGGTCGACCTCGCCCGGCGCAAGATCACGCAGGGTGATGCACGCCGGCACCGGGCAGACGCTGACACACAGGTTGCAGCCCACGCATTCCTCCTCTTTGACCTCGAAATGACGGCGTCCGTTTTTCGTCGAGGTGATGGCCTGGTGCTCGGTGTCCTCGCACACGATATGACAGCGGCCGCATTGAATGCACTTGTCCTGGTCGATCACCGCCTTCGACACCCGATTCAGATCCAGGCGACTCCAATCGGTCACACTGGCGAGCGCGCGGCCGCGCAGCTCCGCCACACTCGCGAAACCCTTCGCATCGAGGTAGGTGGCAAGGCCGTTCGCCATCTCCTGCACGATCTTGAAGCCGAACACCATCGCCGCGGTGCACACCTGGATCGTGCCCGCCCCGAGAGCGATGAATTCCAGCGCATCACGCCAGCTGCCGATGCCGCCGATGCCGGAGATCGGCAGGCCGGCGGTCTGCGGGTCGCGGGCGATCTCCGCCACCATGTTGAGCGCAATGGGCTTGACCGCCGGACCACAATAGCCGCCGTGCGAGCCCTTGCCGCCGACCGCGGGGGTCATCGTCAGGGTCTCCGGATCGACCCCCATGATGGAGTTGACGGTGTTGATGAGGGACACCGCGTCCGCGCCGCCTGCTTTGGCTGCACGCGCCGGATAGCGGATATCGGTGACGTTCGGTGTCAGCTTCACGATGACGGGCAGCCGGCTGTACTGCTTGCACCAGGCCGTCACCATCCGGATGTACTCCGGGACCTGCCCGACTGCCGAGCCCATGCCACGCTCGCTCATGCCGTGCGGACAGCCGAAGTTGAGCTCGATGCCGTCGCAGCCAGTGTCCTCGACGCGCGGCAGGATGGCCTTCCAGGACTCCTCCTGGCACGGCACCATGATGGAGACGACCATCGCGCGGTCCGGCCAGCGCCGCTTGACCGCGGCGATCTCCTCGAGGTTGCTCTCGAGATCGCGATCGGTGATGAGCTCGATGTTGTTGAAGCCGATGAGGCTGCGGTCGGCGGCGAGCAGCGCGCCGTAGCGCGCGCCGCTCACGTTGACCAGCGGCGGCCCGGCCTCCCCCAGGGTCTTCCAGACCACGCCACCCCAGCCGGCCTCGAAAGCGCGCTCGACGTTGTAGGCCTTGTCGGTGGGCGGCGCGGAGGCCAGCCAGAACGGGTTGGGGCTGCGGATGCCGCAGAATTCGATGTCTAGTCGGGCCATGGGTTCTTCGGTTTGCGCAGCAGAAGATCGATGTCGCGCGCGGCGCGTAGACCATGCGCCACCGCATCGACCGTGAGATCCTGCCCCTCGGCGATACAGTCACCGCCCGCCCATACGCCCCCGAGGCTGGTGCGTCCGGATGCATCGACGGCGATGCGGCCGTCGCGCAGCTCCAGCCCGCACTGGGTCAACACCGGATTGCCCAGCCGCTGCCCGATCGCCTTGAGCACCATATCGGCCTCGAGTATACATTCCTCGCCGGCGGGCACGAGCCGGCCCGAATCGAGCCGCTGGCGGGCAAAGCGCACCGCGCGCACGCTGCCGCCTTCGCCGAGCAACTCCACGGGAGCGAGCCAGTAGAGAATGCTCACACCGCGGGTGCGGGCCAGGTCCTGCTCCTGCCGTGAGGCGCCCATGTGCTCGGGGCCGCGGCGATAAACCATGTCGACACGCTCCGCGCCGAGCAGTTTCGATTGCACGGCGGCATCGACAGCCGTCATGCCGCCGCCGATCACGACGACACGCCGGCCCACCGGCACCGTTGCCGGATCGGTCGCCTGCCGCAGCGTGCTGATGAACTCCACCGCATCCACCACGCCGGCGAGCGTCTCTCCTGCCGTGTGCAGCTCATGGGTGTCGGCGAGCCCAAGCCCGAGGAATACGGCGTCATGCTCCCGCCGCAGCCGTTCGAGCTGCTCGACGCTGGTGAGCGCCCAATCGCACTCGAGCGTGATGCCGCCTATCCCCAGGAGCCATTCGATCTCGCGCTGCGCGTAGTCATCCACGGTCTTGTAAGTGGCCACGCCATACTCATTGAGGCCACCGGGCTTGGGTTTGGCATCGTAGAGAATGACGTCATGGCCGCCTCGTGCCAGTGCGTGCGCGCAGGCGAGGCCCGCCGGACCGGCGCCGACCACGGCCACGCGCCGGCCGCTCGCCGCGGCGCGCTCGAATAGCTGATTGTCCGCGCTCGCCAGCAACCGGTCGACCGCGAAGCGTTGCAGCTGGCCGATGGCGACCGGCCGACCCTGCTGCGTGTTGCGCACACAGACCTGCTCGCACAGCACCTCGGTCGGGCAATCGCGCGCACAGAAGCCGCCGAGCGGATTCGCCTCCAGGATCGCTTCAGCCGCGCCGCGCACGTTGTCCTCGGAGATGCGCTTGATGAAGGACGGCACGTCGATGCGCGTGGGACAGGCCTGCATGCAGGGAGCATCGAAGCAGTACAGGCAGCGGCTGGCCTCCAACACCGCCTGCGCCTCCGTGAGCGGCGGTGCGATATCGGTGAAATGGGCAGCGTAGGCCTCGGGCGTCAGGCGCCCCGGACGGATATCCGGTTTGCGCTGCTCGCTCATCCGCATCCCCCGCGGTCAACTAGATGGAAAGTGAGCATGCACAACTTTGACCATTTGGTCAATCTTGTGGGAGCCGTGGCCGGTCAGCCGCATGCCGAGCGCATAGGCGGCCGCGGAAAGCCCCAGCGCGACGAACCAGGCGTAGCTGTAGAGGCCATCGAGAAACGCACTCGTGCCTGGAAATGCGCCCGGCAGCGCGGCATGCAGAAACCCCGGCAGAGAGGGGAGTACCCCGATCAGGAAGGCGCTCAGGGCAATCGGATTCCAGCCGCCGCGGTAGTGATAGCCGCTGCCCTGCTGACGATACAGCGCCGGGACGTCGATGATCGTTCGGCGCACGTGGTAGTAGTCGACGATCAGGATGCCCGCCACCGATCCGAGCAGCGCGGAGTAGCCGACGAGCCAGGTGAATATGTAGCCGTGCGTGCTCGCGAGGATTTTCCACGGCATCATCGCCATCGCGATCACCGCCGTGATGTAACCGCCCGCCTTGTAACTGATGCCGCGCGGATAGAGCGACGAGAAGTCGAACGCCGGGCCGACCAGATTGGCCGCCAGATTGACACTGATCGTATCGACGAGCAGCACCAGCAATGCCAGCAGCACCGCCGCGCCCGTCATGCGGCCGGCGAGCGTCACCGGGTCCCAGATCGCGTGACCGTAAATCACCACCGTCGCCGAAGTGACGAACACGGCCAGCGCGGCGAGCAACCCCATGGGGGCCGGCAGACCGACCGCCTGGCCGACGACCTGATCGCGTTGCGACTTCGCGAACCGCGTGAAGTCCGGAATATTCAACGCCAGCGTGGACCAGAAACCGACCATCGCCGTGAGCGAGGGCCAGAACACGGCATAGAACTGGCCGCTGCGGGCGCCTCCGGGGCCGAACTGCGAGGGCGTGCGCACGATCGGACCGAAGCCGCCCGCCTTGTCGTAGGCCCAAACGAGCAGCATGACGCAGATCACGACCTTGATCAGCGCGGTATAGGTCTCGAGCCTGCGGATCGACTCGATGCCGTGCACGATGAAATAGAACTGCAGCAGCCAGAAGACGAAAAAGCACAGCGCTTGCCACCCATTGATTCCGAGCGCGGGGAGCTGCCGCCCCCCGAGCGGATGACCGATGAGCACGCCGATCAGCGCATAGATCATCATCCCGCCGAACCAACTCTGGATGCCGTACCAGCCACAGGCCACCAGCGCGCGCAGCACTGCGGGGAAGCGCCCGCCGAGAGTACCGAACGAGCATCGCGCCAGAACCGCGTAGGGAATCCCGTACTTCGCCCCGGCATGGCCGATGAGCAGCATCGGGACGAGGACGATCAGGTTGCCGAGCGTCACGGTGACGATGGCCTGGGCCGCCGACATGCCCGAGCCGACCAGGCTGGACGCCAGCGTGTAGGCCGGAACGCACATCACCATGCCGAGCCACAGCGCCGCGTAGTGGTACCAGCGCCAGGTCCGCTTCTCCGTCGGGGTAGGCGCCAGATCCGGGTTCCACAGATCCGCCGCTACTTCGCTTTGCGCAGTCATCGTCGTTACTGGATCACGCCGCCACCAATATCTCATGGATGATCGGCGGCGGCGAGACCGCGCTGTCGGAAAGCGATGTTGCCGCCCGCAGCGCATCGGCGGCCTGTCGGACCTGTTCCGGCGAGCGCGCGTGGACCATCGCGAGCGGCCGTTCCCGACCGACATGCGCGCCGATAGTCGCCACCTCACTCAGGCCGACGGCCAAGTCGAGCACTTCGCCCGCGACACGTCGTCCGCCGCCAAGTCCGACCAGTACGTTGCCGACCGCCCGGGCATCGACGTCCGCGACATAGCCCTCCCGCACGGGAAAGATGGGCTCGATGATAGGAGCGCACGGCAGATAGCGGGTGGAGTGCGCCAACAGGTCGTGCGGCCCACCGAGCTCCGCGATCATGCGCTCGAACCGCTGCGCGGCCTCTCCCGAGCGGACCGCGGCCTCGGCGCGCGCGCGCGCCTGCGCCCGATCGTCGGCCAACCGCCCCATGACCAGCATCTCGGCCACCAACGAGAACACCACCTCCTCCAGGCGAGGCTCGCGCGCCCCTCCCCGCAGGAACTCGAGCGCCTCGGCGATCTCGAGCGCGTTGCCTACCGTCCAACCGAGTGTCTGCGACATGTCGGTCACCAGGGCGCGAGTATCGAGGCCGGTGGTTCCCGCCACGCCGATGATGCTGCGCGCCAGCGCCCGTGCTTCCGGCAACGTTTCCATGAAGGCGCCGGACCCGGTCTTGATGTCCATCACCAGCGCACCAAGGCCGGCGGCAATTTTCTTGGACAGAATCGACGCTGTGATGAGCGGAATCGATTCGACCGTCGCCGTGACGTCCCGGATGGCGTACAAGCGCCTATCCGCCGGCGCCAATTCGTCCGTCTGCCCGATGATGGCGCAGCCGGCCACGCCCACCACCTTGCGAAATTCTTCCACCGCAGGCATCGATCGATAGCCGGGAATGGCATCGAGCTTGTCGAGGGTCCCGCCGGTATGGCCGAGACCGCGCCCCGATATCATGGGAACGAAGCAGCCGCAGGCGGCGGCAATCGGCGCGAGCAGGAAGCTAACCTTGTCGCCGACTCCGCCCGTCGAGTGCTTGTCGATCACCGGGCCGCGGTCGCGCAGCTCGTCCCAGCGCAATCGCAGTCCAGAGTCGGCCATCGCGGCCGTGAGCGCTCCGGTCTCGGCGGGCTCCATCGAGCGGTAGAACACCGCCATTGCGAAAGCCGCGACCTGCTCGGTGGGAATGGACGCGTCGGTGAGGCCACGCGCGAAGAATTCCAGCTCTTCGCGCGTGAGGCCGAGACCATCCCGCTTCTTGCGGATGAGGTTCTTGAAGATCATGCCACGGATCCTCCGTGACCGGTCGTTCCGCGTCAGAACAGATTGGCGGTCAGCTCCAGCGAGACGAACATCGGTACGTTGTAGCTCTCCCAGATGAACTCCGCCGGGCTGGTCGGATCCCCCGGCGTGGTCAGCTGCGCTCCCGGCGAATACGCGATCGCATGGCGATCCATGATGTTGTCGACATGCAGCTCCACAGTCACCGACTGCAGGGTCTTGTTGTCGAGCACCCAGTTGTAGTCGCCATCGAAATTCAGCGTGCCATAGCCACCGAGCTGGTACGGAGTCGTTTCACCGTAGTTGTAGTCCTGAATGTACTGCGAGCCGATGTAGTGCTCATCCAGCTTCGCGAACCAGGAGCCATAGCTCCAGTCGAGCTCTATGTTCCCGGTCTGCTCCGGAATATTCGGCCGCCACATGCCGTCGGTGATCTCGGAGCCATTCACGTTGGTGAAGCCCTCGGTGTACTTCGCGCTGGTGTAGCCGAAATTCCCCTTGAGCGTCAGGTTATACGGCAGGTTGACGCCACCATCGAGAGTAAAGCCGCGGAACAGCGCCTTGCCGGCGTTGTACGTCAGGGTGATGCCGGTGACATCGCTATAAGTCGAGCTGAAGATATTGCTGAAGTCGCGATTGAAGAATGCCACGTCCCAGAAGTAGTCCGGATTCTTGAAGCGAAGCCCGGCGTCGATGTTGTTGACGTACTCCGGTTTCACCGTCGGCGCCACCGGCTGCGGGCTTTCACCGATATTGCCGTAGAGCGCGCTGACATCGGGCGGCTTGGCCGATTGACCGTAATTCACGTAGACGTCCAGCGCATGCGTGAGCGCGTAGTTCACGCCGATCGAACGCTCCACCCACTTGTAGGTCTCCGTTACCGAGCCGGAGTAATCGTAGTAATACCCCTGATCGTCGTTCGAGTACATCTCGTCGCTGTTGTACTTGAAGCCCGGGTAGATGTGCAGCCTGTTGTCCAGGAGCGAAATGTTGTCCTCGGCGTAGGCCTGATACCAGGTCTGGCCGTCGTGCTCCAGCCACGCCATGTCATAACCGGTCGTGCCGATCGGCACCGGCGACGACCCGAACCACGACTCCTCCGACAATTCCGAGCCGAGAAGACCCATCACGCCCAGCGTGACGGTATTGTCGGGGATGAGCAGAGTGAGAGTGCCGATTCCGCCCTCATCGTCGTAGTTGTTGACGTAGTGCTGATAGGCCGTTCCCGCTCCGGCCGAGCCAAACATCGCCTCGGCCTCGGCGCAATCGTAGGTTTCCGGATATGACCCTGGCGCGTCGCTGGAGGACTCGTAGGCGTTCAAGGCGGAACAGCTCTTGGTCACCGCCGGCAGGTCGTCGTAGTACCCCTCGTAGGCGTTGTCGTAGATCGGGTTGGACCAGTCGGTGCGATTGTTCGAGGTGCCGTCATAGAAGACCTTGGCTTCGCCGATCACCCAGGGGTTGAGCAGCGACTTCATCGACAGGTCGACGAAAGTGGAATTGGACTTCTGATCGAACTGCGCGACGTTGGTCGGGTAGTTGTAATCGAAGCTGTTTCCCAGCAGTACCGAAGGAATGCCGTCCTGCGGTGGGTGGGAATCCTGATCGGTTACCGCCGCGATCAGCTTGACCTCGCCCGACTGTGTCGGCTGCACAGCCGCCAGATAGAATGAATTTTTCGTGCCGGACACATTGTCCCACGGCCCGCTCAGCTTGGTATGGCTGACCTTCGCCAGCACATCGAGGCCGTTCAACGAGCTGATCGCTCCCGAGTTGATCCCGAAGTATTCCTGCGTCTCCGAGCCACCGCCGGAATACAGGCCGCCGGTCATGCCGAGCTGCACGTTGAAGTTTTGAGTCGGTAACGCCGGCAGGAACGCCAGGGTGCCGCCGAGATCGTCGAGCGAGGACTGCGACATCGTATTGGCGCCGCTATAAAGCTTCATGCCGCTGACGAAGATGGGGTCGATCGGCGACGCGGACTGATCGTCGCCTTCACCGTACAGGCCGCCGAGAAATGTATTGATGAACGGCACGCCATCGAAGGTCGTGCCGATCTCATTGCTCGCGAAGCCATCGACCGTGAAGGCGGTATCGCTGGGGATGAATCCCAGCGGGCCCAGCGCCTGCGCATTGACTCCCGGAATGTTGTTCAGCACCGAGATGACCGTCAACGCCGGACTCATGTGCGTAAAGGCGGTCGTTTCCACCGTTGCCACGGCTTCTTCCGGCGCCACAACCACCACCTGGCTGAGGGTGGTCACCGTCTCACCGCTGGAACTGCCCGCCGACGTCGAGCTGCTCTGTGAATCGGTATTTTGCTGCGCGGCCGAGGACGAATTCGTGGCGCTGGAATCGCCCTGGGTCGCGCTTTGCGCCGCCGCCAATGCGGGCGCGGCCGCCATCAGCACCATGCACGGGACGGCCACCGCCACCGGCGCCAGGATCTGTCGTACCACCTTACGGATCTCAATGGACATTGCAGACTCTCCGAAATTGATCACAACACGGCCGCGCCAAGCGAAATTCGGGGCTCGAACTGCGGGACGCGTCGGCCGAGCGCCGGATTTCACTGATGTTGCGGGAACGATACGATAGTAGCCGCCGAATTTTGCATTACCGTTACGATGCCATCCTGGCTAGCCCTGTTCTTCTGAAACGTTTAACCCCTTTTGTAAAACGATAGATCCCCCACCGCAGCCTGTCAATCGTCAGGTAACAGACATCGCCATGGGATCGATACGTTGCATTAGAGCAACAGCTGGAAATGGGCCGCCAACACGACTCATCGCCGCGCCGCGCACGCGCCCGGGGGTCATGCGAAGTCCCCGTAAGGCAGCCATATGTTCTTGATCTGAGTTGCCTGCCGCAGGAATGCGCGGCCCTCGCCGTGGCGCGCGGACATCCAGTCGCGGCTGCGGCCGTGGCTCACCCAGGTGCGCTTCACCGAGGCTGCAGCCAGTTCCTCCACGCGCTTGCTGCCGTCCTTGGAGCCGAAATACCAGACACACTCCACCTGATCGTGCGCCCCCAGCGCTTCCGTCAGCTCCGCACGCGGTCCGGTCACTATGTTCACGACCCCTGCGGGCACATCCGAGGTTTCGATGACCTGGCATAGATCGAGCGCGGGCAGCGGCATGCGCTCGGACGGGATGATCACGCAGCGATTGCCCATCGCAATCACCGGCGCGAGCAGCGAGATGAACCCCAGGAGCGGCGCTTCATCCGGGCAGACGACGCCGATCACTCCGATCGGCTCCGGGACGGCGAGGGAGATGCTGCGCACCGGCGGTGTGTGAATCAAACCGTCGTACTTGTCGGCCCAGCCGCCATAGCTGAACAGGCGCTCGATCGCCATGGCGACTTCCGCGCGGCATGGCGCTGGCTTGGCTCCGGTCAGACGCCGCAGATTGTCGGCAAGCTCCTGGCGCCGCAGGGCGAGGTTCTCGGCGAAATAGAACAGGATCTGGCTGCGCAGGTGCGTGGTCGCCGCGGACCAGCGCTCGGCCAGGAATGCCGCTTCGACCGCATCGCGAATGTCCTTGCGGTTGCCGCGCGCAACCCAACCGGCGGGATTTCCGCGCGCGTCGTGGACCGGAAGTGACAGTCCGCCGTCGGGGCGGGTCTGTTTGCCGCCGATATAATTCTTGAAGGTCCGGTCGATACCGCTGCGCGGCTCGGCCGCGAGCGCGGTCGGCGACTGCCCCGATGGCGCACTCGGGCTCGAGCCGTCCTGCGGAGCCGGCTTCCAGGCGTCACGCTCCCGCAGATAGTCGAGCATCCCCTCGAGACCGCCCTCCCGCCCGAACCCGCTCTCGCGGATGCCGCCGAAGCCGCAGGCCGCATCGAGCTGGTTGGTGGTGTTGATCCACACCACGCCGGCCTTGAGCTTCACGGCCAGCTCCAGCGCGCGATTGATGTTCTCGGTGTACAACGTCGCGGCAAGGCCATAGCGGCTATTGTTCGCGAGCTCCACCGCTTCCTGCAGCGTGCGGAAACTCGTGACCGCAAGTACGGGCCCGAAGACTTCTTCCCGCCATACGATGTTTGCCGGCGAGACGTCGGTCAGCAGGGTCGGCGGATAAAACGCGCCCTGCCGCGGCAAGGGAATCTCGGGCTGCCAGACCGTCGCGCCCTGCGCCTGCGCCTGCTCGACGAAGCGCTGCACCCGCTGACGGTGAGCGGGCGAGATGAGCGCGCCCATGTCGATGGCCTTGTCCAGCGGATCGCCGATGCGCAGGTGCGTGAGGCGCGTCTTGATCTTACTCACCAGCGCGCCAAGGACGCCCTCCTCGACGATGAGGCGCGACCCGGCGCAGCATACCTGCCCCTGATTGAACCAGATCGCATCGATCAGGCCCTCGACGGCGGCATCCAGATCCGCGTCTTCGAGGACTACGAAGGGCGATTTGCCACCCAGTTCCAGTGTCAGCGATTTGCCCGTCCCGGCCGTGCTGCGGCGGATGAGCCTGCCAACCTCGGTCGAGCCGGTGAATGCGATCTTCGCGATCCCGGGGTGCTGCACGATCAGCTCCCCCACCCTGCCGTCGCCGGTCAGGATGTTGATGACGCCCGGCGGCACGCCGGCATCGGCGCACAGGCTCGCGAAGAAGAGCGCCGTCAGACTGGTGTCCTCCGCCGGCTTGAGCACCACGCAGTTGCCCGCGGCCAATGCCGGCGCGATTTTCCACGCCAGCATCAGGAGCGGAAAGTTCCACGGAATGATCTGTCCGACCACTCCGAGCGGCTCGTGGTCGGCAAGCTCCCGCCCGACGAGCTGAGCCCATCCGGCGTGGTAGGTGAAATGGCGCGCGGCCAGGGGAATGTCGAGATCCCGCGTCTCGCGAATCGGCTTGCCGTTGTCCAGCGACTCGAGGACGGCGAAGAAGCGGCTGTGCTTCTGGACGAGTCGCCCCAATGCATACAGCACTCGCGCGCGCTCGTGTCCCGACTTCGACCACGACGGAAAGGCTGCCTGGGCGCTGTCCACGGCCGCATCGACATCCTGCGCGCAGCTCTGAGTCAGGCTCGAGAGCGCTTCGCCGTTCGCCGGGTTCACGCACGGAATGAGGGGACTGCGCTCCTGCGAGGGCCGCCACTGGCCGCCGATGAACAACGGCAAGCCATCGGCGTGAGCCGCAAGCCACTCGCGCACGCCGCGCGCATCCTCCGGAGCCGGACCGTAGCTCAGGGTGTCGAAGATCTCCGGGACGCTGCTCATGGAATCGGGGCTCCGGGTCGGGCCGCTAGCTCAAGGGATGACGATGGGCCGCCGAATACCGGCCCGTGACCTGGTGCTCGAGCTGTCGCTCGATGTCGCCCAGCAGCCGGGAGGCGCCGAAGCGGAATCGATCGGCGGCCAGCCACTCATTGCCCAACTCCTCCTTGACCAACATCAGATACGTCAAGGCCAATTTCGCGCTGGAGATGCCACCGGCCGGCTTGAATCCCGACCGGTATCCGGTCCGTTCGGCGTACTCGCGAATCATGCGCATCATCACCAGGCTCACGGGCAGCGTGGCGTTCACGGGCTCCATTCCGGTGGAGGTCTTGATGAAATCCGAGCCGGCCATCATGGCGACCACGGCGGCCTTCGCCACCTTGCCGATCGAGCCGAGCTGACCCGTGCCCAGGATCGTCTTCATGTGGGCAGACCCGCACGCCTCGCGGAAGGAGCGGACCTCCGTGTAGAGCGCTCGCCAGTCCGAGGCCAACACGTGACGGCGGCTGATCACGACATCGATTTCCGTCGCGCCCGCCTGCACGGAGCGGCGGATCTCCTCCAGGCGCAGCTCCAGAGGGTTGAGGCCCGCCGGAAATCCGGTGGACACGGCGGCGATGGCGATTGCGGTGCCCGCCAGCGCAGCGCGCGCGGCTGGCACCATCTCGTGATAGACGCAGACGGCCGCGGTCGTGAGCGGGCGCCCACCCCAGCCCAGTGCTTCCAACAGATCCGCCCGGACCGGAGTCCGCGCCTTCGCGCACAAGCGGGATACGCGGCCCGCGGTATCGTCGGCCGACAGCGTTGTCAGATCCATCAGGGTCACGGCCTTGAGCAGCCACGCGGCCTGCCAGGCCTGCTTGACACTGCGGCGTTTGGGGAGCGTCTCCACCCTGCGCTCGGCCGCGGACAGATTCACTCGCACTCGATTCACCCACCCGGCGTCGAATTCGATGCCAGGATTGCTCACGAGCGCGGCCGTGGCCTGTGGGACGGCCTGTACCCGCTCGGAAACCAAGCGGGGAAAGGCGATCGTGGGGTCTGAGCCAGTAATCGAACTCATGCGGTAGCCGCCGTGGCGGAATTTTCCGTGAGACTCTGATTTTGGACCAATTGGTCAAATACCGTACCGAAGCGTAGCATCCAAGTCAATCGAGTGCAGGGGCGGACTGAGTCAGAATGACGCGCGCGATCGTCATCGTGCTGGATTCGCTGGGCGTGGGGGCGGCCGCCGATGCGGCGGCGTACGGCGACCGCGGTGCCGACACACTGGGCCACATCGTGGAAGCGTGCGCGGCCGGCCGCGCGGACAGCGACCGCCGCGCGGGACTTCTGGACATCCCGGAGCTGACGGCACTGGGGCTGATCGATGCCGCGGAAGCGGCACGCGGCGCGGCGTTACCGGTTGCGAGACCGTCGTTCCGGACTGGCCGCTTCGGCTACGCCGTCGAGCGCAGCCGCGGCAAGGACACGCCCAGCGGCCATTGGGAAATGATGGGTCTGCCGGTCGAGTTCGACTGGGGCTACTTTCCGGACACGCAACCCTGCTTTCCACAGCAGCTCACCGCCGCTCTGATCGATCGCGGCGGAATCGGCGGCATACTCGGCAATCGGCATGCCTCCGGCACCAAGATCGTCGCGGATCTCGGGGAGGAGCACCTGCGCACCTTGCATCCGATCGTCTACACCTCCGGCGATTCGGTGCTGCAGATCGCCGCGCACGAGCAGCGCTTCGGACTCGAAAGGCTGTACGCGCTTTGTCAGGTCGCGCGTGAGCTGGTCGACGACCATCACATCGCCAGGGTCATCGCGCGCCCGTTCGTGGGCGACCCGGACCGGGGATTCACCCGCACCGGCAATCGGCGCGACCTTGCGACACCACCGCATGGCCCCACCCTGCTCGATGTGCTCAAGGAGGCCGGCGGGGAGGTGATTTGTGTCGGGAAGGTTGCAGACATCTTCGCTCATCGCGGCGTCACGCAGACCATCAAGGCCCACGGCAACCGGGCGGTGATGGACCGGCTCCTGGAAGCGATGAGCACGGCGCCGGGGCACAGCCTGTTGTTTGCCAATTGCGTGGACTTCGATACGAACTTCGGCCACCGGCGCGACGTGAGCGGCTATGCCGATGCGCTCGAGGACTTCGATGCGTACTTGCCGCCGCTGCGCGCCGCCATGCGACCGGGAGATGTCGCGATCATTACAGCCGATCACGGCTGCGACCCGACGTTCCCGGGCAGCAACCACACACGGGAGTACATTCCGGTTCTGGCCTTCGGCGACTCGGTCACTCCCGGTCCGATCGGCCGGCGGTCCGGCTTCGCGGATATCGGACAGAGCCTGGCGAGACACCTGCGGCTGCCGGCGCTCGCCCATGGCGCCGCATTCCTCTAGTTGACGGGCACACGATGCGCGCGCCCGAGCCGTTCCGGTTAAACGTTTTTCTCGAATACCCGGGCGTGTATACTCGGCGCTCAATTCCTATGGCGGTGGGGGCGGCGCGCAGCCGGCGACGGAGGCACGATGGCAACCATAAAAGACTTGGCCGCCAAAGTCGGTGTCTCGGTCGCGACCGTCTCCAATGTGCTCAACGACAAGCCGAACGTCGGCGCGACGGTGCGGCAGAAGGTGCTGCGCGCGGCGAAAGAGCTTCGCTATCGCCCGCATCGCGCCGCGCAGGCCATGCGCAAGGGCCGTACGCGCGCGATCGGCCTGGTTCTGCCGGACCTCACCAACCCGTTTTTTCCGCAGCTCGCCCAGGCGGTCGAGAACACCGCGCGCAACCTCGGCCTCCTCGTCTGTCTCATCGACAGTCAGGGCGGCGCCGAGGGCGAGAGTGACGGCTTGCTCCTGCTGTCGCAACACGGTGTGGATGGCGTCATCTGGTGCCCGGTCGGAGCGCAGGTGCCGGCGCCGCTGCGCACGCTCGATCGGCCTGTCGTGCTGATCGATCGCCCCAAGCCGGGATTTGCCGCCGTGCACTCGAACTATCGCCTGGGTGGCGAGCTGCTCGCCAAATACGCATTGCAGCAGGGACATACGCGCATCGGGCTATTGTCGGGCCCGAGCAATCTGGAAAGCGCGCAGCAGCGCCGCAACGGCTTCCTGCGGGCGTTTCCCACGCAGATGAAAATCGCCTGGGAGGTGCGCGTTGGATTCGACGGAATCCTCAGCCGCGAGGCCAGGGCCGCCCTGTTGCGGCGGCGGCGAGCCACGCTCATCATCGCGGGTAATGACCTCATCGCCATCAACGCCATTCATTTCCTGGCCGAGCATGACATCGACGTTCCCGAGGACGTGTCGGTGGCGGGATTCGACGATATCAGCTGGGCCAAGGTCGTCAGTCCGCGGCTCACGACCATAGCGCAACCGCTCATGGCCATCGGCACCCGGGCCGTGGAGCTGCTGCAGGAGTGCATGTCCGGCGCCAGGATCCCCACCCGGGCCACGGTGTTCGACGTCATGCTGGTCGAGCGGGAATCCGTGAAGCGCATCTGATCGCCGCAACCTTTCTCACCAGGAGGCACGCCGTTGGCTAAGACACCTCGTATCGTCGTCGTTGGAAGCGCCAACACCGATCTGCTGTTCACCAGCAATGTGGTTCCCAGGGGTGGGGAAACGGTGTTCGGCACGGGCTTCGACCTGGGATTTGGCGGCAAGGGCGCCAACCAGGCGGTCGCCGCGAGCCTGTGCGGCGCGGATGTGGAGATGGTAGCCGCGGTCGGTAGCGATCTGCTCGGCACCGAGACCGTGAGAAACTTCACGTCCATTGGCGTCCGCAGCTCGGGCGTGCGCGTGGTCGCCGGTGCACCCACCGGGGCTGCGATGATCCTGGTCACACCGGACGGCGAAAACCGCATCGTCGTCGCAAGTGGCGCCAACGATCTGCTGCGGCCGGCTGACGTCGATGCCGCAGCGTCGCTCTTCGTCGGCGCCGACATGGTGCTCCTGCAATTCGAGGTTCCCCTCGAGACTGTCTACCACACGATCCGCCTGGCGAAGACGCACAAGGTGCGCTGCATGGTCAATCCGGCGCCGGCGGTTGCGGCCGACTTGAGCGTGCTCGGGCTCGCCGACTACCTGATTCTGAACGAGACGGAGGCCGAGGTGATCACCGGTAAGCACGTGCAGTCGGAAGCCGACCTCGATGCCTGTGTGGCCTCCCTCCTGAACGCCGGCATCCGCCGGGTCATCCTCACGTTGGGAAGCCGCGGAGCGGTGGTGGCATCGCATACGGGGCGCGTGCTCGCGCCGCCATTTCACGTTACCCCGGTGGATACCACGGGCGCAGGTGATGCGTTCATCGGCAGCCTGGCGGTATTCCTCAGCGAGGGGATGCCCGAGGAGGAGGCCGTGACCCGCGCCAACCTGTATGCCGCGCTGTCCACTCTGCGCACCGGAACCCAGAAATCCTTCGTCAAGCGCGACGAATTCGACGCCGAGCTCGGCCGCCGGCGCGGGCGCGCGCCTCAAACGACACCCTAAAAGACGCCTGGCCGTGCTGCGCTCACAAACATAATCGGGGGTATTCCGCCATGTACGTCGTCCACAGCTATTCGCTGGCTGTTCTTCTCTGCATCATCACGATGTTCTGTTGGGGCTCGTGGGCCAACACCCGCAAGCTCGCGCCGTCGGGGTGGCGGTTCGAGCTCTTCTACTGGGATTACGCGCTCGGCGTCCTGCTGATCACGTTCATCCTGGGCGCGACGCTCGGCACCTTGAGCCATGGCGGGCCGCCGTTCTTCGGCGATCTGCTGCAGGCGAACCGAGGCGCCATCGGCCATGCGCTCTTTGGCGGCGCGGTATTCAATCTGGCCAACATCCTGCTGGTGGCCGCCATCGAGGTCGCCGGCATGGCGGTGGCCTTTCCGGTCGGCATCGGACTCGCGCTGGTGCTGGGCGTCATCCTCAACTACATGGCCGTCCCGGTCGGCAATGCCGAGCTGCTCGGGGTGGGAGTGGCGCTGGTGACGCTCGCGATCATTCTGGACGCTCTGGCCTATCGTCGCCAGGCCGCCGCGGCGGTGCGCATGAGCGCGAAGGGCCTGGTGCTGTCGCTCGCCTGCGGCGTGTTCATGGGAGTGTTCTACCGCTTCGTCGCCGCGGCGATGTACGCCGACCCCGGGCACCCCACACCGGGCCTGATGGGCAGCTACGCGGCCGTGTTCGTCTTTGCGATCGGCGTATTCCTCAGCAATTTCCTCTGGAACACGCTCGCCATGAAATTTCCGGTCATGGGCGAGCCGGTGCCGTTCTCGCACTACCTGCGGGGGCGCTTCAACACGCACCTCGCGGGCGTGTTCGGCGGTGTGGTCTGGGGTATCGGCATGGCGCTCAACCTGATCGCCTCGGGCCGCGCCGGATATGCCATATCGTACGGGCTGGGTCAGGGCGCCACGATGGTCGCCGCCCTCTGGGGTGTGTTCGTCTGGCGGGAGTTCCGCGGCGCACGCACGGGCACGACCGGCCTGCTCGCGGCCATGTTTCTCTGCTTCATCGCCGGCCTGGCATTCATCATTCTCGCCCGCACGACTTGACAGCGCCTGGGAGCGTAAGACATGACCCCATCGGTATCACGGATCTCGCGGGCGTTCACTCTGTTGGGCGCTCTTCTCGTGGCGCAGCTCGCGGGCGTCATGACGAAGCCCGTCCTGGCAGCGGACGCCACGGCGCGCCCGAAGGTCATCATCGATCAGGACGCGTCCGGGCCCGCCAGCACGGACCTCCAGTCCATCCTCATGCTGATGCAGGACAAGGATGTCGATCTTCTCGGCATCACCGTGATGACCGGTGACGCCTGGAGGGATGAGGAGGTGAGCCATGCGCTCAGGATGCTGGAAATCGCCCACCGCACCACCATACCGGTGTTTGCCGGTGCCGTATTCCCGCTGCTGAATGGGCGCGAGAAAACTCAGGCGTGGGAGAAGCTCTACGGGCCTCTCTTTTACGACGGCGCATACATGAGCACCTGGCCGTCGGAGAGCACGGTCGACTGGACGCCGCTACATCCGACGAGACCGTACTGGGTGCCACCGCTTCCGGAGGGCGAGCCCACGATCCATGCGGCCAGGGAAAGCGCCGTGAGCTTCCTCTTGCGCATGGTGCACACGTACCCACACCAGGTCACGATCATCGCGGCCGGCCCGTTGACCGACCTTGCGCTCGCGGCCGAGCTCGACCCGCAGTTCGCGGCGCTGGCCAAGCAGCTGGTGTTCATGGGCGGCAGCTTCAACCCGGTGCCGGCCGACACGCCGTTCGCCCAGGAATACGACAACAATCCGCGGCAGGAATTCAACATGCGGTTCGACCCCGAGGCCGCCTCCATCGTGCTGCACCAGCCGTGGAGCCGGATCATCGAGGTACCGGTGGATCCTACGAGCCCGACGCTCATGTCGCACGAGCTTCTCGGCGAGGTGGCCAAAGGCAACGCCCCGTTCGACCCCTACCTCGCCAGATTCGGGCAAGTCTATCCCCTCTGGGATGAAACCGCAGTTGCCGTCTGGCTCGATCCGTCATTGATCACGCGTGAGAAGACGCTCCTCGTAGACATCGATACGAGCTTCACGGCGAACTACGGAGCCACTCTGAGTTGGCCCGTCGGCACGGGCCCGGGCGTTGGCGAGCGCCCGGTCCAGGTGGTGTTCACCATTGATGTGCCGAGACTGAACCGCCTCGTGGTGCGGCTGCTGACGGCGGCCGAGCCCATATCTCTGCCAGGGACTGTGACTTCGGCGCACTGAAGAAGGGGAGACGCATGCTTTCACCGCAGCAGCAGCGGCGGCTCCGATGGGTTGCAATCCTGCTCGCGGCCCTTCTGCCTGCGAGCGGCCACCGGCTCTTCGCCGCCGGGCGGCCGGCTCCCGGCCTCACGCCATGCCAGGCGGTGGTCAGCGGCTTTCTCGCGCGTGCGCCGCTCATGCGCCGCACCGATGAGAGGATTGCGCGACTGCTCGATGGACGACACTACGGCCAGGCGGTGGCGGCATTGCGCTTCGCCGTGAGCCGCTATCCGGATGCGTGGGCCGGAAACGCGCTGGGAGATCTCTACAGCGCGGGACTCGGCGTGCCCCGCAGTGCTGCCGACGCCTTTCACTGGTATCTCTGGTCCGCGCAAAGAGGTGATCGCTTCGCTCAGCGCCAGGTCGCAAACGCCTATCTCGACGGTGAGGGAACCCAACGCAACGCCGCTGACGCTGCCTACTGGTTTCGGATCGGCATCGCTCCCTTTCAGGTTGCCCGGATGTATTACGGCCTATCCGGGGAATACACCAGCGGCCACCTCGTTCCCGTCAATCAGAGCAAGGCGAGCTATTACCTGAACCAAAGCGTGGCCAACTTGCGCGCGCTGGCGAAGGAGCCGAACGGCGAGGCCGCCTACTACCTGGGGCTCGCGTATGAGTACGGGGATGGAGTGCCGCGGGATCGCACCCAGGCTCTCGGGTACCTCTGCCGCGCCGCCTCGTTGCAATATGCCGCCGCCATGAGCGCCATCCGCGGCCTGCGGGGACGAGGACCATCGAGATGAATCGTCGCGAGTTTCTCAAGTCCGCGGCCATGGGAGCGGCCACGGGCGTCTTCCTGCGCAACAGCCTGGCGCGCGCCGCCGCGCTGCCGGCCCTCGGTCGCTCCGGCACGCTCGAGGATGTCGAGCATGTGGTCGTGTTCATGCTCGAGAACCGCTCCTTCGATCATTATTTCGGCCATCTGAGCGGCGTCCGTGGCTACAACGACCGCTTCGCCGTGCGCCTCGCCAACGGCAAGCCGGTCTGGTTTCAGCCGCGCATGCAGCGGCCGGATGAGCCGATCCTGCCGTTCCATCTCGACACGCACACCAGCTCGGCCCAACTCATTCAGGATCTCGACCACGGCTGGGACTCGCAACACGGGGCCATCGCCGCCGGCCGCATGGACGCGTGGCCGCTCAACAAGACCGACATGACCATGGGATATTTCCTGCGGCAGGACATCCCGTTTCACTACGCTCTCGCGGAGAGCTTCACCCTCTGTGATCATTATTTCTGCTCCATCGCCGGTCCCACCTGCCCCAACCGCGCCATGTTGTGGACCGGCACGATCGACCCGCAGGGAACGGGCGGCGGCCCCTTCATCGACGACGACACCTGGATCTACACCAAAGGCGTCAAGCCGTTCACCTGGAGCACGTATGCGGAACGGCTGCAGAGCGCTGGCATCACGTGGCAGGTGTACCAGGAGGCACTGGAGGAAGTCGACGACGACCCGATGACGGGCAACTTCCACTGTAACGCCCTCGCCTATTTCAAGCCATTCGCCCAGGCCTCGCCGGGGTCCGGGCTACAGCGGCGGGCAATGTCCGCGGGCGGCACCGCGCGTCTGCGCCAGGATGTCTTGAACGGGCGTCTCCCGCAGGTGTCCTGGATCGTCATGCCGGCCGGATACTCCGAGCATCCGTCCTACCCGCCCGCCTACGGCGCCATCTACATCGCCCGCGTACTCGAGGCCCTGACCGCCAACCCGAAGGTCTGGGGTAAGACCGCACTGCTCTTGAACTACGACGAGAACGACGGCTTCTTCGACCACATGGTACCGCCGCAGCCGCCGACACCCGTGCAGCCGGGCATATCCACCGTCGCCACGGAGGGCGAGATTCACGACTTCATCAATCCCGAGCACCGGACTCTCTACACGCCGGATCAATTGCCCTACGGTCTCGGACCCCGCGTGCCGATGATGGCGATCTCGCCGTGGAGCAAGGGCGGCTACGTTTGTTCCGAGGTCTTCGATCACACCTCCGTGATCCGGTTCCTGGAGGCGAGATTCGGCGTCAAGGAGCCTAACATCTCGCCGTGGCGCCGCGCCGTTTGCGGCGACCTGACCGCCGCCTTCGACTTCAGCTCCCACAGCAGCCGGCGGCTCATTCTGCCGAGCACCACCGGCGATCGCGACCTGCTCTATCAACAGGCCAAGCTGCCAGCCCCCAACGCTCCCGATCGACAGGCGATCGAGATCCTCCCGCAGGAGCGGGGCGCGCGGCCGGCTCGACCCCTGCCCTACGCGCTCGAGCTCAGCCTCGCGGCCGGCGACGGCGGCGTTCGGCTGCGTTTCGACAACCGTTCAACTACGGGCGTCTGCTGTACGGCCTATTGGGATGGCAGCTTTGACGTCCCACGGCGCTATACGATCGGCGCGGGACACCAGCTCGAGGACCTGGTGCGTCCCGCGGCGGGACCCGGCCTCGGGCTCTCGGTATACGGACCCAACGGTTTTCTGCGCAGCGTGCGCGGCCCGGGCGATGGCGCACTCGAAGTCGCCGGCACCGCCGCGCCCCGAGGAGACATCGGGCTACAGTTACACAACACCGGCACGCGATCGCTGACCGTGACCGTGCGCGATGTCAGCTACGGTAGGAGCGAGCGCAGCGTCCTGGTTGCCGCGGGAAGCACGCAGGAGTTGCTCTGGGATCTGCAAAGCAGCCACCACTGGTACGATCTCATCATCAGCGCGGGACGACACGAGTGGCGCCTCGCCGGGCATATCGAGGACGGACATGAGAGCGTCTCCGACCCGGCCAACGTCGCACCCCTGCTGACTTAGCCGCAAGCCCTGGAACGATACCCACCGTGGAAAAGCTATTCATTTCGGCCGATCAGTTGCTTCGCGACTCACTGGAGCTTGCCAGGCGGGTGATCGCCAGCGGCATGCGCCCGACGTTCCTGGTCGCGATATGGCGCGGCGGCGCGCCGGTCGGCATCGCGGTGCAGGAGGTTCTCGAGTACCACTCGATTCACGCCGACCACATCGCGATCCGTACGTCCTCGTACAGCGGCATCGACGTGCAGCAAAAGACCGTGCGGGTGCATGCGACGGATTACCTGGTATCGCGCCTCTCGGCGGAGGACGAGCTGCTGATCGTCGACGATGTCTTCGACTCGGGCCGCAGTCTCGAGGCGGTCATCGATTTGCTCCGGCGGCGCTGCCGGCGCAACCTGCCGCAGAAGATCCGCATCGCTACCGTGTACTACAAGCCCGAGCGGCGGCGAACGGTGCTGGCGCCGGACTACTTCGTGCACGAGACCTCACAATGGCTGGTCTTTCCGCACGAGATCCAGGGACTGACCCGTGAGGAGATCCTCGCGCACAAACCCGTCGCGGCGAACTTCCTGGATCAGGCGAGGTAAACGAAACGAACGACGCACAACGCCGCGAGCACGTAGACCAGCCAGTCGCGCACGCGCGCCTGTCCGCGCACGAGCTTCAGCACGGCATGGCTCACGATGCCAAAGGCGAGTCCATTCGCGATCGAGTAGCTGAGCGGCACGATGATGGCCGTGAGGAATGCCGGGATACCCTCGCTCGGGTCGTGCCAATTCACCTCCGCCAGCGCGCCCATCATCATTGCGCCTACCAATATCAGCGCCGGCGCGGTGGCCACGGCCGGAATGGCTTGCACGAACGGCGCCACGAACAGCGTGCCCAGGAACAGCACCCCGACAGTGACGCTCGTGAGGCCCGTGCGCCCGCCCACCGCGACGCCCGCGGTGCTTTCGACGTAGCTCGTGACCGGGCTCGTGCCAGCGAGCGCGCCGGCGAGCATCGAGATCGAGTCCGCGAGCAGGATTCGGTTCATGCGCGGGACCTTGCCGTCGGCGTCAACGAGCCCCGCGCGCTTGGTGACAGCCATCAGTGTGCCGACGTTGTCGAACAGGTCCACAAACAGGAACACGAACACGATCTCGATGAGCGCGACTCCGGCGCCCCCTTTCAGATTGAGAGCCGCGGGAATATCGAGCCGGAACGCGGTCGCCGACAGGTCCCGCAGGTGATAGGCGAATGGCGTGATGTGGGCCAGTCCGAGCATCCAGGCCACGCCCGTGATGCCCAGGATACCGAGCAGCATCGCGCCCTTTACGGCTCGCGCCTGCAGCACGGCGATGACCAGCAGGCCGAGGATGGCCAGCGCGGGCGCCGGTGCCGTCAGCTTTCCCAGAGCTACGGTCGTACCGGGATCGGCGACGATGATTCCTGCATTTTTCAGACCGATGAAGGCGATGAAGAGCCCGATGCCGCCGCCGACGGCCGCGAACAGCGAGCGCGGTATCGCGTCCATGATGAGCTGCCGAATCCCCGAAAGGGTGAGCAGCAGAAACGCCACGGCGGAGAGGAACACGCAGCCGAGCGCCACCTGCCACGGCAGGCCCATGGTCTTCACCACGGTGTACGTGAAATAGGCGTTGAGGCCCATCCCGGGCGCGAGCGCCAGCGGGTAATTGGAGAGCAGCCCCATCAAAATGCTGCCGAAGCCGGCCGCAAGACAGGTAGCGGCCGCCACCCCCGCCACGGGCATGCCCGCGGCGCCGAGAATGAGCGGATTGACCGCGACGATGTATGCCATCGTGAGGAAGGTCGTCAGGCCGGCGAACAGCTCCGTCCGTACCGTCGTGCCATGGCCGTCGAGGTCGAAGGTTCTTGTAAGCATGGTTTCGGCTCGCGGCAGAGGATGCAAAATTTAAGGCAAAATCCGCCTCATGAGTAGAGCGAATTCAATCCCATCGAATGACGCCTTCATCAGGAGCCTGCCGAAAGCCGAGCTGCACCTGCATATCGAAGGGGCCCTGGAGCCCGAGCTCGCTTTCCGCCTGGCGCGCAAACATGGCGTGGCGCTGCCCTGTGCCAGCGTGGCCGAATTGCGTGCCGCCTATGACTTCGGCAACTTGCAGGCGTTTCTCGACATCTATTACGCGGTTGCGAACGTTCTACGGGACGCGGACGACTTTTACCAGCTGGCCCTTGGCTACCTGCAGCGCGCGCATGAGCAGGGCGTCGTCCATGCGGAGATCTTCTTCGATCCGCAGACACACACTGCCCGCGGGATCCCTTTCGCCACCGTCGTCTCGGGTCTGAATCGGGCGCTCACGGAGGCGGAGCGCTCCTTCGGCATGACCCATCGCCTCATTGCCTGTTTTCTGCGGCACTTGAGTGCCGCCGAAGCGCGGCACACGCTCGATCAGGTGCTCGAGCACCGCGACAGCATCGTCGCGGTCGGCCTCGACTCCTCGGAGGTCGGGCATCCACCCTCGAAATTTGCCGCGGTGTTCGAGCATGCGCGGGCACAGGGCCTGCTCACCGTCGCGCATGCCGGGGAAGAAGGGCCGCCGAGCTACATTCATGAGGCGCTCGACTTGCTCGCCGTACGGCGCATCGATCACGGCGTGCGCTGTGAAGAGGATCCCGCGCTGCTGCGGCGCCTGGCTCGGGACCAAATCACGCTGACCGTCTGTCCGCTGTCGAACGTGAAGCTCGGGGTGTTCGAGCGCATGGAGCACCATAACTTGAAGCGCCTGCTCGAAGCCGGTCTGCGCGTGACCGTGAACTCGGATGACCCGGCCTACTTCGGCGGTTACGTCCTGGAGAACTATCTCGCGGTGGAGCGCGCACTGGGACTGACGCGCGCCCAGCTCTCGACGCTGGCACGCAATTCGATCGAGGGCTCGTTTCTCGATGTTGCCGCAAAGCGCCGCTGGACCGCGGCGATAGATGCCAGCATGGCTGACACGCCGGCCTAGTGAGGGCGGACGCGAGAGCGTTTTGGTGTTACGGCTTCGCGCTCGCCCCATCGGGCGAACCCGCAGGCGCGTTCCACCACCCTCCTCCGAGCGCCTGGAACAACGCCGCGGTGTCACCCAGACGCGTCGCCTGTGCCTGCACCAGACCGATCACAGCCTGCTGGTGCGCCTGCTGCGCGGTGAGAACTGCGAGACCGTTGGCATAACCCGCGCGAAACTGCTCCTGCGTCACCTGCAATGTGATCCGCGCGGCCCGTTCGACCACCACCGCCGATCTCAGTCCGTCGGCGTCCGCGTAGAGAGCATGTAGGGAGTCGGCGACGTTCTGAAACGCCGTGAGAACCGTGCTGCGGTACTGCGCGGCCGCCTGCGCGAGTGCCTGCTCCGCGGCACGCTGGCGATGCTTCAGCGTCCCGGCATCGAAAAGCGGCTGCGCGGCGCTGCCGAGCACACTCCAGAAGGTGCCGGAGTTCCAGAACATCTGCGTGATGTGGGTCGCCTGGCCGCCAAGCGCGGCGCTCAGCGAGAACTGCGGCAGGCGGTTCGCCACCGCAACTCCCACCTGCGCGCTGGCCGCGCGTACCTGCTCCTCGGCGGCGAGCACGTCCGGGCGTTGCTCGATGAGCCGCGAGGGCAGCGACAGCGGCAGTTGCCGCGGCAAATGCAGCGTCGCGAGCGTGAAAGTCTCGGGGACATCCTGGTCCGGTGCGTTACCCGCCAGCACCCGAATGAGGTCACGGGTCTGCTCGAGCTGACGCGTCAGCGGCGGCAACAGTGCGCGTGCCTGGGCAAGCGCCAGCTCCTGTTGTGCGACGTCGAGCCGCGCCGCATACCCCAGACGACGCTGATTCCGCAGGATCTGAAGCGAGCGCTGGTTGGAGCCAATGATCGCCTGCACGGCGGCGATCTGCGCGCACATCGAAGCCTCCTGAACCGCAGCGGCCACAACGTTGGAGGCGAGCGTGACGTAGGCGGCCTCGAGCTGGAAGCGCGCCGCATCGGCCTGCGCCTGCAGCGACTCGACCTGCCGGTGATTGAGCCCGAAGACATCCGGCACATACCCTACGGTGAGCAGCGCGGTGTGGAAGTTATAGGTCACCGGCTGCGCCGGACCGAGCGGCGAGATGTTCTCGCCATTCCCCTGGACGCCCGGGGCGCTGGAGCTGGCCGTGTTACCGGAGAGCTTGGTCCGCTCGGCCTGGTAGCTCACCTGCACGGTCGGATAGAAGTAGCCGCGCTGGGCGTATACGTTCTCCTGGGCTTCCTTGAGCGCCGCGACCGCCGCATCGACCGTGGGATTCGCCGCCAGGGAGCGCTCGATCAGCTCGTTGAGCGCCGGAGACCGAAACAGTGTCCACCACTGTGCAGAAATGGCGCTGGCGGCGTCGAAACGCTGGGCGGCTCCCACTACAACTCCGGGAGCGGAGGCGGTGGACGTCGGCAGCGACGAGGGCGAATACGCTTGGCTCCGCGGTAGAGACGGGCGGTGGTATTGCGGGCCAACCTCACAGGCGGCGATGAGCGGCAGTAGCGACAGCGCGATGAGAGACGGTATCGTTGACGGCGTCCTCAGCATGCTCACTCCTTCCGCGCCGGCGGATCGCGGCGTCCGAGGAGCACCATCGTCAACACCGGGACCACGAGGAGCAACAGGACGGTGCCGAAGAGCATTCCTCCCACCACGACGGTGGCCAGCGGCCGCTGCACCTCGCTCCCGATGCCGGTCGACATCGCCGCGGGAAAAAGGCCGATCCCGGCCGCCAGGCTCATCATGAGCAGCGGTCGCATCAAACCCGAGGCCGCTTCGAACATCGCCTCGGGCGGTCCCAGACCGCGTCGCCGTGCCCGACGGAAGCGGTTGAGGAGCAGGATGCCGATCATCACGGAGACGCCGAAGAGCGAGATGAAGCCGATCGCCGCGGAGATGCTGAAGTTGCGTCCCGTGAGGTAGAGCCCCAGCACTCCGCCCGCCACCGCGAACGGAATGCCGGTGAGCGAGAGGAGAGATTCCTTGATGGAGTTGAAGAGGCTGTAGAGGAGTCCCAGGATGAACACCAGGCTCACGGGCACGATCACATCGAGCCGCCGCTGCGCGTCCTTGAGCTCGCCGTACTCTCCCGACCACTCCATGCGGTAGCCGGGCGGAAGCCTCACGTGGCTCGCAATGCGCGTCTGGGCGTCGGCCACCGCGCCGCCGAGATCCCGGTCGCGAACGCTGAATTTGACGGGGATGAACCTCTCGCCCCCTTCGTGATAGATCCAGGCCGCGCCTGTCGTGAGGTTGATGCTCGCCAGGTCCTTCAGCGGCACGTAACCCTCCGTCCCGTTGCCCGCCTGGTAAGCCACTTCAAGATTGCGGATCTTCTCGATGCTATCGCGATCCTCGGGCGGATAGCGCACCACGAGATCGAACTGTCTGTCGCCCTCCAGTATCTCGCTCGCCACGGCGCCGCCGAGAGCGGCCTGGATGACCGTGTTGACATCGCCCGTGTTGAGGCCATACCGCGCGGCTTCGGCGCGATTGATCTGGATGTCGAGATCGGGCTGGCCGAGTACCGGAAAGATGCCAAGGTCCGTGATGCCGCGCACCCTGGCCATCTGGTCGCGGACCTGCGACGCGAGAGTCGTCAGCGTCTCGAGGCTCGGGCCGATGATCTTCACCGAGTTCTCACCCTTCACCCCCGACATCGCCTCCTCGATGTTGTCCTGGATGTACTGCGAGAAATTGAACGAGACGCCAGGGAGAGCCGCCTGGAACTTCGCCTGGAGCTGATCGATCAGCTCGTCCTTGGTGACTCCCGGCGGCCATTCACCCGGGGGCTTCAGCGGCACGTTGAGCTCGACATTCGAGAACGGTGAAGCGTCGCTACCGTCATCCGGCCTGCCGTGCTGGGAAACGACGGTCTCCACTTCCGGGTACTGGAGCAGGATGAGGCGCATCGTGCGCGTCGCCGCCGTGCCATCCTCGAGCGTCATGGTCATCGGCAGCTCGGCACGGATCCAGAGGTTGCCCTCATCGAGATGTGGCAGGAATTCGCTTCCGAGCCGCGTCCAGCAGAACGCCGCGACCGCGAGAAACACGACACCGCTGCCGATGACGATGGCGCGGTTGGCGAGCGCAAAACGCAGCGCCGCATCGTAGGCCCGATGCAATCCGCGCACGATGAGGGTTTCGGACTCCTCGACGCGCGAGGGCAGAAATATCGAGGCGAGGACCGGCGTGACGGTGAATGTGGCGATCAATGCCCCGGAGAGCGCATAGGCGTAGGTGCGCGCCATGGGGCCAAAGATCGCGCCCTCGACTCCCTGCATCGTGAAGAGCGGCACGAAGGCGGCCACGATGATGAGGACGGAGAAGAGCACCGCGCGATCCACCTGCAGGACGCTGATCAGAATGAGCCGCAGGCGATCGTTCCAGCCGCGCACGGGCGTGACGTTGTCCGCCGCCCGCGTGGGGTCGGTGCCCCAGGAGCCCGCCGCCAGCCGGTCGAGCAGGCTCTGTTGCTCGTCATGTGGCCGCTGCAGGTTGCGGAAGATGTTCTCCATCACGATCACCGCCGAGTCGACGATGATCCCGAAGTCCACGGCGCCGAGCGACAGCAGGTTGGCGCTCTCGCCGCGCGCGACCAGGATGATGACCGCCAGGGCGAGCGCGAACGGGATGGTGAGGCCGACGATGATCGCGCTGCGCAGATCACCGAGAAATATCCACTGGATGAGAAAGACGAGCAGACAGCCGAAGACGAGATTGTGCATCACCGTGTGAGTGGTGAGCCCGACGAGCTGGCTGCGGTCGTAGAACGGCACAACCTTCACTCCCGCGGGGAGGCTGCCGTCGTGATTCATTTTGCGGACGACGGCCTCGACCTGCGGCAGTACGCGGCCGGTCTGATAGGTCCGGCCCATCACGACGATGCCGAACACGATGTCATCGTCGCGATCGTGTCCGGCGATACCGAGCCGCGGGCGATAGCCAACCCTCACCGTGGCAACGTCCTGGATGAGCACGGGCACGCCGCTCTGCTGGCTGAGGACCACGTTCTCGATGTCCCCGACCTTGTAACCCTGGGCGATGCTCTCCTCACCGCCGTCGTCGATCAGGCCGACGCCACGGATGTTGACCGACTGCTGGCCGATGGTGATTTCACGTGCGCCCACGTTGATGTTGGCGTTGCCGAGCGCGGTAATGACCTGCGGGACGGTAAGACCGTAGGCGCGCAGCTTGGCCGGATCGACGTTGACTTCGAATTCCTTGGTGGGTCCTCCCCAGCTGTTGACGGCGACGATGCCATGCACCTGCAGCAGGCGTCGCCGGACGACCCAGTCCTCCACGGTGCGCAGGTTGGTGATCCCGAAATGCGGCGGACCCACCACCTGGTAGCGCATGATCTCGCCCGTGCCGCTATTCTGCGCCACGTTGGCCGTGACCCCGCCGGGAAGGTTGACGTTCTGCTGCAGCGCAATCACGGTCTGCGCATAGGCGAAGTCGTAGTCGACGCCGTAGTTGAACTCCACCCGCACGAACGACAGTCCGTAGAACGAGGTCGAGCGGATGACCTGAATGCCTGGAACCGTGTAGAGGCCGTTTTCGATCGGAATGGTGTAGTAGCGCTCCATCTCGCTGGCAGAGAGTCCGGCGGCCTGGGCGGTGATCTCGAGCACGACCGGCGAAGGGTTGGGATACGCCTCGATGTCCAGCGCCCGGAAGGCAAACGTGCCCGCCCCGGCAAAAAGGAGCAGGCCGAAGACGACGATCGCACGCCGGCTCAGACAGAAGGAGATGATCGTCTTCAGCATGCGGCGGCAGCCTTCGCAGGCTCAGTCGCTCGGCGCCGCATTGATCACATTGTCGAGGTAGATCGCTCCCCGCGTGACCACCAGCTCATTCGGCTGCAGCCCCTCGAGGATCTGCACCTCGCCATGCTCGCGCAGCCCGGTCTGGATGACCCGCTGCGTGAAGTGGCGCCGATCGGCGGTCACCCAGGCAGTCAGTGTCCCGTCACCTTCGCGCACGACTCCGTCTGCTGGGATGGCAAGCGCCGCCATCGGCGGCCGCAGCGCGATAGTGACGGTCGCGAGCATGCCGGGACGCAGCTCGTACGTCGGGTCCGCAACCTCGCAGCGAACCGTCTGCCGGTGCAGGTTGGGATCGACCGTCGCATAGATTCGATACACGCGGCCTGAGAAAGTCCTACCCGCGTAGGCCGTGACCGCGACCCGGACCGACTCGCCGGGGTGGATCAGCGCGATGTCGCCCTCGAAGACATTGGCCTCCACCCACTGGACCCCAGCGCGCGCCGCGGGTGGCCCATCGATGCGGCCGGTCGTGGTCATCCGGTCGATCTGAGCGTCGCTCTGGCCCAGGGCGTGAAGGGCGATCCGTGCCGCGGCCAGCGCCGCCGCCGCGGTCTGCTCATCGGAAGTCGCCTGCTCGAGCTCGCGCGCGGAGACACCCTGCGTGCGATAGAGGAGTCGCGCCCGTTGCAGCTCCTCGCGGGTGAGCTTCAAGGTGGCCGCCGCGCCCAGCAGAGTGGACTCGGCCTGAACGATGGCGGGGTCTTCGACGAAGGCGACGCTGCCGAGCTCCGTCCTCACGACAGGAAAGCGATACATCCCTGCCGGCGCGACCCCAATCGTCGCCACCTGCGTGGGTGATAGATCCACGGACGGGGGGGGCGCTGCAGTGGAGGCGGCCGCCGGCGGCGACTCAGGGGCACCCTCGGACGTACGGACATACCCGAAAAGCCCCGCGATGCAGGCGACGAGCGCAGCCACCGCCGCGCCGGGAACGAGCGACCTTGAGCGCCAGAGAACCAGCTGATTCATGGCCGCCTAAATTGGCAGCACCGCGAGACTTCGTCTGTCCGGTGGGGTCTAGCGCCTTTGTCGGGCCCTGCCCTACACCGCCGTCCGGCACCCCATCAGAGATGAGGCCATATCAGAACTTGTACACACCCTGCAGGGCGAGTTCGCTCTGGTTACTGCCGTACTGCAGGCTGGGGGTTTCGGTCTTGACGAAGGTCGGCTCGCTGGAGGTGTCGTAACGGCCTTCGATGCGTAGCTCGAAGCTCGCCACCGGGTCGTAGCCGAAGGTCAGTGTGGCTTCCTTGAGGTCCTGCGCCGTGCCGGTCACGAGCGTGGTGCCGTCCTTGTCGTCGAGATACTCCCCGCGCAGCGACAGGCGCCACTGGCTGCTGAACTGGTAGTTCGCATACGCCGCTACACCGTCCCAATCACCCCCGGTGAGCGTGTCCGGGGTCGCGGTGCCGGTCTGCTGCTTGCCCCAGTCGTAGCTCACCACGAATGAGAGAGCCGAGGTCGCGTTGTAGGTCGCAACCGTGTCGAAGAAAGTCCGCTCCGCCCCATATACCGGGTCCTTGCCCGCGTACATCTGCGCGGTGAGGGAGAAGGACTTGCTGGGATTGAAGGCGACCCCGAGCTCCCCGGTCTTCGAGCCGGAGTCGATCTGGGTGTAGTTCCAGCCGTTGTTCACCCCGGCGATGATGCTCACGGTGTCGGTGAGGGCATAGCTCGCCCGCAGGCCAGTGTGGGTCATCGGCTCGGCGTAGAAGAGCAGCGAGCGCGAGAAATTCGTGTTGCCGGTCGGGGCGATGACCTCGGCGCCCGCCAGGGTGGTGAACTTGCCGGCCTGCACGCTCAGCGGGCCGCTGGCGTACTGCACATACCCCTGCAGGATATCGAACGAGTTGGCGCTGGTGCCCGCGCTCTCGGCGGCATCGACGATCTTCGCGTCCTCCCCGGCAATCACGTCCACCACGGCCCCGAAGCCGGACTTGGGCTGATAGGCGAGCTGCAATCCCGCCTCATCGAGCTGGAACGTGTCGTGCGAGGTATCGAACTGATGATAAGTGTCGTACCCCGAGGAGTCGTAGTAGGAGGCCGCCACATAGCCGGACTCGGTGATCCCGGAGTTGGCCAGGATCTGCGACAGCGTCGCGAGCGGCGAGTCGGCCGCCGCCGCGCCGGCAGCGAAGAGCGACGACGTCACGCCGAACAGAATCTTATTCAACATTGACCCGATCTCCCTGACGGTCGCGGGCACGATCACGGCGCGCGATGCCAGGGAGGATAGTCGGGAGGGCGTGAAGACGGAGTGAGGAAATCCCGCACGGAGTGCCGGTGGTTACCCGCGGCGGCTCATCGGGACAATTTGGTGTCGTGCCAGCGCACCGCTTCTCGCAAGAGCTCCGTGGCGCTACCGACATTGAGCTTCTCCTTGATACGAGCGCAATAGGCCTGGATCGTCTTGATGCTGACGGAGAAATCCTCCGCGATCTGACGGGTACCGATCCCCTGCCCGAGCTTCTCGAACACCTCCAGCTCGCGATCGCTCAGGCGTTCGATGGTGGGCTTGCCGTGCGCCGGGCCACGCACCGTCTGAGCCGCAAGGATTTCAGCGGCCTTCTCGCTGACGTATAGCTTGCCATCGAGCACGCGGCGTACCGCCTCCACCACCCGCTGCGCGCTCTCACGTTTGTTCACGTAACCTCGCGCTCCTGCGCGGAACACACGCTCAGCGTAGAGCGACTCGTCGTGCATGGAAAGGACCAGAACGGGCACTGCGGGCGTGAGCCTCTGCAGGCTCTTGACGAGGTCGAGACCGGTCGAGTCCTCGAGACTCAGGTCCACGATGGCGAGGTCGGCGCGCGCAGAGCCGAGGGCCGCGACGGCCTCGGAGGCACTGCCCGCCTCGCCACACACCATGAGATCCAGCTGCTGATCGATGAGCTGCGTCAGCCATTCACGCACCAACGGATGATCGTCTACCAGGAAGATGCGCTTTGCTGACATGGCCGCCACGCTTCAGTCCCGCGGTGGCAACGCAAACGAGCACGTCACGAACGTGCCGCCCGTCGAGTTGGGCTCGATCGACAGCTCGCCGCCGATCATCTGCGCGCGGTGCGCCATGATACGGGTGCCGAGACCGCGGCTGCTCTGCCAGTCGTCGGGCAACCCTACGCCATCGTCCTCGATGCTGAGTTGCGCGCGCGCGCGCGCCCGGCTCAGGCTCATCACGATCTGCCGCGGCTTGCCATGACGCAGCGCATTGTGCACGGCCTCCTGCGCGATCCGATACAGATGTGTCGCCGTGCCCGCATCCTCGATCGGCGGCGGCGAGTCGCATTCGAGCGTGCAGTCGACCTTGAACATCCGGCAGACGTTCCCCGCCAGTGCCCGCAACGCCGTCACCAGACCTTCCGATTCCATCTCGAGCGGCGCGATGCCGTGAGCCATATCGCGCGTCATGGCGATGCCGTCCTCGATGAGACGAACCAACTCACTCGCATCCGCCGCTTCGGGCATCGTGCGCGCGGCGAGCTTCTGGCCGAGCACCTGACCCGCCATCGCCGTCGCGGTCAGATGTTGGCACAGGCCATCGTGCAGGTCGTGGCCGATGCGGCGCTGCTCGCGCTCGCTGATCTCGAGAATCTCCCTCTCCAGCCGCTCGCGCTCGCCGATCTCGCGTGTCAGGGCGCGGGTGCGCTGCTCCACCTTCTGCTCGAGCGCCCTCTGCGCCTCACGTAACGATCCGAGGAGCCAGATCACGACGCCATAGACGACGGATTGGATCAGCGCGTTCCAGATGGGGACGAGGATGGTGGAGTAGTGTGCGCCCGCCGCCCAATCGCCCGCGATCGAGATGACGATGCTGAGCGCCGCGATGGCCAGGGCAAACCCACGGCTGATGAGCAACGCCGCGAAGCCGATGTCGAGCAGATAGAAGACGGCAAAGGAGAGATTGAATCCCGTCAGGTAATCGACGATCCCCACTACGGCGAGAAACACGAGGCTGATCGCGATCAGGGCTGCCCGCGGCCACGCCGTGCGCACGCGAGCCAGGCCCGATGCGGCTAGACCCGCGCCCGGTGGCAGCGGGGCCGGTCGGACTGTGCGTTCCAGGTGTTGCGGGGTGGCGTGCATGAGCCAAAGGGAGTGGTGGAGCCAGGCGGGATCGAACCGCCGACCTCTTGCATGCCATGCAAGCGCTCTCCCAGCTGAGCTATGGCCCCACATGCCTCCCAGAGCCCCCGCAGGGCGTGGGGGGCGGGAGGCCGGCGAAGTTACGTAAGCCCCGGCGGACTGTCAAGAAGAAGCGGGCTTCAGCGCCTGATCGATGCGAGCCAGCGCACGTTCGCGGCCCAGGAGCTCGAGCGTCGCATCGATGGGGGGCGAAACGGCCGTGCCCGTGACGGCCACCCGCACCGGCTGCGCAATCTTGCCCAGTCCCATCCCGAGGGCGGTCGCCAGGTCGTTCAGCGCACCGTGGATGGCGGCAGTGCTCCATTCGGGGAGCGCCGCGAGCCGGTCGCGGACCTTGGCGAGCGTCTCGAGCCCTCCGCCGGCGAAGTGCTTGATGGCCGCCTTAGGGTCGACCTCCACAGTATCGGTAAAGAAGAACCGGCTGTTCTGCGCCATCTCCTTCAGCGTCTTTGCCCGCTCGCGCTGGGCAAGTATCACGCCTTCGAGAAGGCGCTGGTCGTCACTATCCAAGCCGAGCCGGCGCAGCTGCGAGCGCAGGTACGGCACGAGGGCCGCGGGCTCCGCCCGCATCATGTGCTGTTGATTCAGCCACAGCAGCTTCTCGTTGTTGAAGGCCGAAGCCGCCTTGTTGACGTCGTGGATATCGAACGCGGCGATCATCTCCTCGCGCGTGAACACCTCTTGATCGCCGTGCGACCAGCCGAGGCGCACCAGGTAGTTGAGGAGCGCGTCCGGCAGAAAGCCCTCCTCCTCGTACTGCAGCACGCTCACCGCGCCGTGGCGCTTCGACAGCTTCGCGCCGTCCGGCCCCAGGATCATCGGCACGTGGGCATAGACAGGCGGCGTGGCGCCAAGCGCGCGCAGCATGTTCATCTGCCGCGGCGTGTTGTTGAGGTGGTCGTCGCCACGGATGACGTGCGTGATCCCCATGTCACGATCGTCCACCACCACGCAGAAATTGTAGGTGGGCGTTCCGTCGGAGCGCGCAATGATGAGGTCGTCGAGCTCCGCGTTCTGGAAAGTCACCGGTCCGTGGATCAGGTCGTCGACCACCACGTTGCCGTCGAGTGGGTTGCGGAAGCGCACCACCGGCGCCACTCCCGGGCGTGGCTCCTTGCGATCGCGGCAGAGGCCGGTATAGCGCGGCTTCTCCTTGCGCGCGACTTGCGCCTCACGCATCGCATCGAGCTCCTCCTTGGTGCAATAGCAGTGATAGGCGCTGCCGGCGGCCAGCATCTCCGCGATCACGGCGCGATAGCGGTCGGTGCGCTGCGACTGGAAGTACGGACCTTCGTCGGGGTCGAGTCCGAGCCAGGCCATGCCATCGAGGATCACGCGCGTGGCTTCGTCGGTCGAGCGCTCACGGTCGGTGTCCTCGACACGCAGGATGAACTTGCCCTGCAAGCGGCGGGAGTAGAGCCAGCTATAGAGTGCGGTGCGCACACCGCCCACGTGGAGCAGGCCAGTGGGGCTCGGGGCGAATCGGGTGACTACGGTCATGGGGGGCGCATGGTATCAAGCGCCGGGTTCTGCCGACAGTATTTTATTAATCAATAAGTTAGATTCTCTATCTCGAAACCACATCATAAAAGCTATGGATACAGGCGCGCCGATCCCGCCGATGAAGTGCGTCTATCCGATGCCCCACTGACCAGCATGTCGTAGAGTGCCTGCGCGGCCGGTGAAAGGGGTGCGTTTCTCAGCGAGATGAGCACGACTGACCTCGCCACCGCCGGCTCGACGAGCGGGATCACACGGATCCGGGGATACGCATCCTTCTGCACGGCCAGGCCCGGAACGACCGCCGCGCCCACTCCCTCGGCGACGAGCCCGAGAGCCGTGGAGCTGTGCTGCACCTCATAGTAGGTTCTCAGCCGCAGGCGCTCCGCGGTCAGGGCAAGCTCCAGCACCGGCCTGTTGGCGCTCAGGCTTCCGGGAAAGATCAGAAGATACGGCGCGAGCTGCGGCCATGACACCTTCCTGCGCGCCGCAAGAGGGTGATCATCACGGCAGATGAGGACGAAGCGGTCGCGCGCGAGCCGCACGCCCGCCAACCCGACATCGTGCGAGCCGGTCACGTTGATGCCGAATTCCGCCTCCCGCCGCAGCACCGATTCGGCCACTCCGAACGAAGAGTGGTCGTGAATCGTGATCCTGTTCTCGGGATACACAGCGGAGTATTGCTGGATCACCCGCGGCAGATAGCGCGCGCCGATGGAGGGCACGCAGGCGATCGTAACGGAGCCGCGCATCGCCTTGCCCGTCTCCCGGATATCCGTCAATGAGGTCTCGAGCTCCGTCAGTAGGCGCTGCGCACGCGGCAGGAAGTCCGCGCCGGTGCGTGTCACCTCGACGGAGCGCGTCGTGCGCTCGATGAGCTTCACCCCGAGGTACGCCTCCAGCGTCTGCAGCCGTCGCGACAAGGCCGTCTGCGTGATGTGAAGCTCAGCGGCCGCGCGCCGGAAGTTGCGGCGGGTCGCGATGGCAACGAACGCTTGAACGCCCAGAATGTCGATCTTCAAGCGCGCCCTCCCATTGATGCACACCGCGCATCAATTAGCCAGATAAATGCATTATGCATCGCCGGGAACGTGGGCGCAAACTGCCGCCGCGATTCAAACCGAGGCGGCATCCATGACGAGCATCGAATCGACACCCGAGATGGCGGCCGGAATCTACTGCGCCATGGAGCGCAGGCTCGAGATCGTGCGCCGCCGGCTACAGCGACCACTCACCCTCGCGGAAAAGATACTGCTCGGACATCTCGACGATCCCGAGAGCCAGGAGCTCACTCCGGACAAGAGCTACCTGCAGCTGCGGCCCGATCGGGTCGTGTTCCAGGACCTGCTCGGGCAGACGGGGATCCTGCAGTTCATGCAGAGCGGGCGCGAGCGCGTCGCGATCCCGACGAGCATCCATTGTGACCACCTGATACAGGCGCGCCACACCTCGCGACAGGATCTCGACGAATCGCTCGCCGAAAATGCCGAGGTCTACGACTTCCTGCGCCGGGCCGCCGCCAAGTACGCGGCGGCCTTCTGGGGGCCGGGCGCCGGGATCATGCACCAGGTCGTGTTGGAGAACTACGCGTTCCCGGGCGAGCTCATCATCGGCACCGACTCTCACACGCCCAACTCCGGAGGACTCGGCGCATGCGCCGTGGGCGTGGGCGGCGCGGATGCCGTGGAGGCTATAGTCGGCCTGCCATGGGAGCTGCTCTATCCCAAGCGCATCGCCGTCTACCTCACGGGTCGGCTCAACGGCTGGACCGCGCCCAAGGACGTGATCATCGCTGTCGCCGGCATGCTGACCGTCTCCGGCGGCACCAATGCGATCGTCGAATACATCGGGCCCGGTGCACGAACCATCAGCGCCACCGGCAAGGCGACCATCGCCAACATGGGCGCCGAGGTCGGCGCGACGACCTCCATGTTCCCGGCCGATGAACACATGGCGACCTACCTGAGGGCCACGCATCGCGGCGCGCTCGCACCCTTCATCGAGCAATACAGGCATCTCCTCGAGCCGGACCCCGAGGCTGAGCAGGCCCCGGAGGACCACTACGACCGTGTACTGGTGCTCGACCTCTCAACCCTGGAGCCGCACATCGCGGGTCCCTACTCACCCGATCGCGTGCGGCCTCTCTCGAAGCTCGCCGCCGAGATCGCCGACTCCGAGTCCGGGTTCCCGCGCAACATCTCGGCTGCACTGATCGGCAGTTGCACCAACTCATCCTACGAGGATATGAGTCGCGCAGCCGACGTCGCCGAACAGGCACGCGCCCGCGGGCTGAAAGCCGCCGTCCCCTATCTCGTCACACCGGGCTCCGAGCAAGTCCGCTCGACGATCGAGCGCGACGGTCAGCTACAATCCCTCGAGAACATCGGCGCGGCGGTGCTCGCCAATGCCTGCGGACCCTGCGTCGGCCAGTGGCGGAGAACGGATGCGAATGTTGCCGCGGACGCGCCCAACGCCATTGTCACCTCCTACAACCGCAACTTCGCCGGCCGCAATGATGGCCGCCGCTCGACGATGAACTTCCTCGCCAGCCCCGAGATCGTGACGGCACTCGCCATCGCGGGAAGGCTCGACTTCAACCCCCTGGAGGATCCGCTGACGGGCGCGAACGGAGAGTCATTCCGGCTGCAACCGCCGAAGCCGGCCCCGGAAGTGCCAGCCCGCGATTTCGAAAACCGGCGCGAGCACTACATCGCGCCTCCGGCCGACAGCCGCTCCCTCGACCTCACGGTGGAGCCCGCCAGCGAGCGCCTGCAGCTCATGAAGCCGTGGAGCGCGTGGGACGGCGAGGATTTCCTGGAAATGCCGATCCTGATCAAGACCCGCGGCAAAACCACCACGGACCATATCTCGCCGCCTGGCACATGGCTGCGGTACCGCGGTCACCTGGAGCGTTTCAGCGAAAACCTGCTGCTGGGCGCCACCAACGCCGCGACCGGTGAGGTAGGGAAGACCTCAAACGTGGTCAGCAGCGTACCCGGTCAACCGATCGCCGCGGTAGCCCGCGACTACCGTTCCCGACGGCTCCGCTGGGTGATCGTGGGCGACAGCAACTACGGCGAGGGCAGCAGCCGCGAGCACGCCGCCCTGTCTCCCCGGCTGCTCGGCGGCGCCGCGGTGATCGCGCGCAGCTTCGCCCGCATCCACGAGTCCAATCTCAAGAAGCAGGGGCTGCTCGCTCTCACCTTCGCCGATCCCAACGACTACGAGCGGATACGGGGCTCGGATCGCCTGAGTTTGCTCGGATTGCGGGAGCTGGCGGCCGGCAAGCCGGTGAGATGCCGCCTGGTTCACGAGGACGGCACGGAAGAGACTCTGCAGCTACGGCATTCCTACAGCGAGCGGCAGCTCGAGTGGTTCCGGGCGGGATCGTCGCTCAACACGATCACACAGACTCCCCCCTGCGACTTGCATCCGGGCTAGCAGCTCACAGGTTATCGGTCGTGCGGATGAAGGCCTCGATGTTGTCGTGCAATTGCCTCAGCGCGGGCACGTGGACATAGACCATGTGTCCAGACTGGTAGTAGTGATATTCGATATTGCCCTGCAGACTCGCCGGGATCGGCAAGTGGTGCGTCTCGAACCAGCCTTCATAGTAGGGCGTCGAGACATCGAAATAGCCACCGTTCACCATTACCTTCATGTTCGGGTTCTGCTTCATGGCGGCGGCGAGATCGGGCAGCACGTTGGGCAGCGCGATCAGTGGCCGGTCCGCGCCGGGCGGTTGGTGCCTGTAGTCCCAGCTCTCGTAGATCGGGATGTCCGGCTTGTAGTAGACGCCTTGTGGGTAATGCAGCTTCTCGCGCACATAGGCGTTGAAGGCGGAGACATAGGCCGAGCCGATGGCGGCGGCCTGCGGATCGTAACCTTCGATCTTGCTGAGCGGATCGAGCGTCGGGCCGGTAAAGCGGGTATCGAGCGTGCCGGTCGTCAGGTCCTCGTCGCTCAGCAATTCCTTCTGGAAGGCGCCGTACTCGATGCGCAGATCGGCTTTCAGGAGATAGGCCACCGGCAGACCGGTATAGGCATGCAACCTTGCCGCGATCGCCTGCCGCCGCTCCGGTGTCAAGCTGTTACCCCGCATGAGCGCCAGCGCGTAGTCCGTCGTGGCAAAATGCTCGACCTGTCCGAGGAACGCGCGTAGATCCTGCGGTTGGCTCGGCAGCCGATGCAGATACCAAGCAGTAGCAGCGTAGGTGGGTAACGCGACAACATAAGGCAGATCGACCGACGGGTTCATCTCCGGGTCGTCCGGAAGCATGTCCCAGTCGAGGACACACGAGAGCAGCACCACCCCGTTGAGGTCGATGTCTTCCCTCTGCAAAGCAAGCGTCAAACCCGCTGCGCGCATAGTGCCGTAGCTCTCACCAAACACGTACTTGGGCGAGTTCCAGCGGTTGTACTTGGAGAGAAAGTCTCGGATGAACACCGCATAGGCATGGATGTCCTGATCGACGCCATAGAAGGACTTCACCGCGTCCTTGCCGCCGATGCGGCTGAAGCCGGTGCCGGGGGCGTCCACGAACACCAGGTCGCTGCTGTCCAGCAGGCTCTCGTCATTGTTCACGATCTGGTACGGCGCCGCCGGCATATGGCTATGGTCGGCGGTAAGAACCCGGACCGGTCCGAAGGAACCCATGTGCAGCCACATCGAGGACGAGCCGGGGCCGCCGTTGAAGAGAAAGGTGATGGGCCGGCGGCCCGCAGGAACACCGCGCTTGAAATAGGCGGCGTAGAAGATAGAGGCTTTGGCCTTGCCGCTTTCGTCGCCGCCTGATGCGCCGGTCGCATCAGAGCCTTGGGCGCTGACCACCAGCGTACCGGCCACCGCCTGATAGTCGATGCGCGATCCTCCGACGGTCACGGAGCCCGTGGAGGTCACCTCGGTCGGCTTGAAGTTCGGCGGCTGCGGCGTGTCCGCGGCCCGGGCGGCGCAGACCCCAAAACCGAGCGCGATTGCAAGCAGGGTAGGCTTGTTCATGAGGAGCATTTCCGTGGCTTTGCTGGCGACGGTAGGGCAGAATCGGGCCCATTCCAAGCGTTTCGTGATCAGGGAAGATTAGGGCACCGGCGCCATTGCCTCCGGCCCGGCCGGCCGATAGACTTGCTTCCCCTCAAGGGCATGGGCGGTTAGCTCAGCGGTAGAGCACTGCTTTCACACGGCAGGGGCCACTGGTTCGATCCCAGTACCGCCCACCAAGGGGCCACTGGTTCGATCCCAGTACCGCCCACCAGAAATCAAAGACTTCAGAGGCGCATCTAAGGCAACTTCGGAAGCGCGTATGGAAGTTTTTGCCGGTAGACGCCGATCGGATCGCGAAGCGTCTCGCCTCAACGTCACAACGGCTGGCGAGCATCCGCGGCGATCGTCACGCCGCTGCTTCCGTCTCGTATGTCCCCGTTGCCAGGTCCACCCGTACGGCCCTGGCGATCGGCTCGGCCCGAACTTCCCGTCCTTCCCGCACAAGCTGGATCAGGCGGTATCTTGCAAGCAGCTGCAGGGAACGGGAAATGTTCGGCTGAGCCCGGCCGGTCTGTTCCACCAGCTCGCTCACGCTCGCCGGGTGCTTGCGCAGCAGAACGGCCAGAAGCTCGAGAGCCTCGCGCGATAGAGCAGCGAGCAGGGGGGCCGCGGGAAGGGATGAAGCCTTCCGCTCACCGCGCGCCACCGCACGCATTTCCTCGCGGAGCTCAGTCAGTGATTTGCGTGCCATCGTCGTCCTCCTCAACCTCTAATTCGATGTCGTCAGCCTCGAACTCGAATGGAACACCCTCTTGCCTGCAGGCCTGCTCGACGGCTGCGAAGAAATCGCAGATCAATTCGTCGGCGCCCCGGAATTCGTATGCAACGATTTCCTTCGTGCGCCGGAAGCGATGCCGGTGATCGAAGCTCTCCGTACGCGGTACGCCGTGTGCATTATCAAAGCCCAACAACCTGCTCCCGTCGTGATCATGCAGCGTGAAGGAATACTTGATTCCGTGGGGCCGCACCGCACTCGCCTCGACCTCGGCGACGCGGAGTCGGATGCTCCAGCCATTGACCAGCCAGTAACGCCGGTGGTCGAAGTCGAGCAGGCGGCGCATCGCTTCATCGAGCATGACCAAGTATATCAGTTAACGATATGTATGCAAAGATCCATACTGCTAGCGGCGTCGTTCGCGAATCCGAGCGCTTGCCAGATTGAAGGCTGCGTTGCGCCAACCTGATATTCGTTTACAAACAGAGACTTATGACAAAATTTTGAGCGATCAGCGTATTCTTTGCGACTCGGATCCATGGCTCGCTCCCTACGCGAGTTGTCTTGACGAGCTCATCTGACCACAGCCGACGATTGCCCTGAAATGGCGCTGCAACGTCCCGCCCGGGTCGCACGCCTGGCGCTCATACCGGCCGGCTGATGCGTCAGCGGCGTGAAAATCTGGGTGGCGTCAGCGGAGCGCACCGCATCATTGCGGAAAACCCCGACATCAGAGTGGTGCTGATACGAACCACAGGACTATGGGGAAGCTCCTTTAGCTGGGCCTCTGGAAGGCGCCCGCGGTTGCGACGCGGGTTGCTCGGACATCTCGGCCAAATGTTGATGAGCGGGCTATTTTTTGCACCCAAGCGGCGGGTGCGCATCGAACTCGTTGAGCCCGAGGATCTTCCGCGCCAGGGTGAGCGCCTGGAATTAACCGAATACCTCGATCGGTTCTATAACCATGTCGCTCCCCCGCGGTGTATGTGCCTTACAGTATTTGGGAACGCGGCGACGCACGTGAACTACCGGAACCGACGCATTCAAAGGCGCGAGTCATCAGTGATGCGCCCGCGGCAAACAAGGAACATCGTAACTGCGCGGTTGCAGACCATGACGGGCTTAAAGGAACTCAAGGATGATCAGGAGTTGGCCCGGGATCTCGGCCTTGACAGCCTCGCGATTGTAGAGGCGCTCCTGTGGCTGGAGTCGGAGTTCGGAATATCGGTGCCGAACCCCGAAGCGGGGCTTACCGTGGGTGATCTGATCATGGCGGCCTGTGGCGGCGCATCGTCGGAATCCACGCAGGTGCGCAGGCGCCGCCCCTCGCGCGGCTGGCGGGCGAATGCGGGTAACGCGAGGGTGCAAATCCCGACCGGCAGCAGCATCCAGGAAGTATTCCTCGCCCAGGCTCGCCCTCGCCCCGGTCAAGTGATCGCCGCGGACCTGATCCAAGGAAGTCGTACCTATCGTCAGTTGATTACCGCGATTCTGGCGTTGCGCCCGAAAATCGCGGCGCTCCCCGGCCAATTCGTGGGCATCATGCTCCCGGCATCGGTCGCACCCGACGCCGTCCTTATGGCAACCCTGTCTGCGGGAAAGACGCCGGTGATGATCAATTGGACGGCCGGTCTGCGCGTGGTGCAGCTGGGGCTCGACAGAATAGGCGTACCTAAGATACTCACCGCGCAAGCGCTTCTTCGGCGGCTATCGGCGCAGGGCATGGGGCTCACGGGATTTGAGGATCGGGTAGTCTCTTTGGAGACGTTAGCCGGGACGATCAGTTGGACAAGTTGCGAAGCCTCCGCCGACCCCGACTGGTGCCGCCGCGTGAGGATCTCGTATACGCTACCTCGCGCTCCTCGAGCGCCTCGACCTCGAGAATGTCATTGTCGTTGGCAACTCCATCGGCGGCTGGCTTGCGGCCGAACTGGCACTACGCCACTCACCTCGCATCCGCTCAATCGTTCTCATCGACGCGTGTGGGATTGATCCTGGGCCGGGAAATGCGGCCATTGTGAATCCCATGTCAGTCCCGCCCGCGGAGCGCGGCGCACTGGCCTTTCATGATCCGAGGCGATTCGCATCTGCGCCCCAGACGCCCGAAGCGCTCGCCGCAATGACAGCCAATCAGAATGCGACCATGACGTATGCTGGCGAGCCCTTTATGCACGATCCTGGGTTAAAGGAACGGCTGGCGCAGATCAGGATTCCCACCCTCTTCCTCTGGGGCGCGAACGATCGCATCGTGACGCCGGCGTACGGTCGGCGGTTTGCCAACAGCATTCCGCATGCGCGCTTTGAGCTGGTCGATGACGCCGGACACTTTCCGCAGATTGAGCAGTTGGCCGCGGTGCTGGCGCTGGTCGCGCGCTTCGCTGTTGGGCTCAACGGGAATCGCAGATAACCGTGCTGTCGTTGATATCCGCGTTAATCGGTCGGGCTTTCGATTCCCATCTGTCAGTCTGACAAGGGGCCGAAACGGACGAACTCCTGGCACCCTAACCAGTTCATTGGAAAGCTAAACCCGTTTCAGCGCCCGGTAGACGATCTCCTGCGCTACGACCTCCGGCGGTCGCATGTTCGTCATACTTCGTTGTCGGTGCGTCATGCCGACACAGAGGAGGTCGTTCTCGGGGTCGATCCAGAACCAGGTACCGAGCGCCCCGCCCCATTCATAGGTCCCGCGACCGACCGGGCGGCCCGCGCGTTCTGGATCGATGCAAACCAGGCCATTCATGGCGTAGCCGTTCCCCTGCCCGATCACGTAGTGCAGGATACCGCGACGGGTCTCGAGGAAATCGTCGGATAGGAGATTTGACAGCATCAGGTCGACTGACTCCGGCTTGAGCACGCGGGTACCGCCAAGCTCACCGCGGTTGAGCAGCATCCGCGCGAAGCGGGCGTAATCGAGCGCTGTCGACTTGAAGGTCGATCCGCCCATCGCGAAGATCGGATCATCCATTTCCCCCGGCGCAATCTCACGCGTCCTGCCGGTGGTGGGATCGACCGTATAGCCGGGGGTAAGTCGCCGCGACTGGGCGGCGCTGAGCACAAAGCTCGTATCGCGCATGCCCAGCGGCTCGAACACTCGCCGCTTGAGGAAGACGTCGTACCGCTCTCCCGTTGCGCGTTCGACAATCTCGGCCTGCAAGTCGGTAGCAACGCTGTACTGCCAGTCCGTGCCGGGCTCATAGCTGAGCGGCTGGCTGGCGTAATGGCGTGTCATTTCGGTCAGCGACCTGCGACCGCTCCAGTCGAGCGCCTTCACGTAAGCCAGCATCTCTTCGCGCGTTTTGCCGAAGGCGAAGCCGGCGGTGTGGGTGAAGATTTCCCCAAGTGAGGGCTTCCGCGTCGCTCCGCTGCCGGGCAATTTCGCGATTTCCGCGAATTCCGGCAAGTGCTTGGAGACAGGATCGTCGAGCGCCCACCGCCCCTCCTCGTGCAGCAGCATCATCGCGACCGCGGCGAAGGGTTTGGACATCGATTTCAGGGCGAAGATCGCATCGGGGCGGAGCGGCGTACCGCTCTCCAGGTCGTGCAGACCGTTCGCATGACCGAGCACGAGCCGATCACCCCTGGCGAGGATGGTCACGAAGCCCGGATAGTCGCCGTTGGCCACGAGGGCATCGAGGTAGGTCGGCAGCTCCTGCAGGACCTCGGCCGCAAAGCCCGCTGAGCTCGGAGGCGACGGCGTGAATCTGAAATCAGACATGGATCAACCTCTTTCAGAACTCATAGCGCACCGTGGCCCCAATCGTGCGGGGCTGGATGACGGTGAGCTGCGCGGGACCCACTGTACCGGTCGCGAGATTGGCTCCCGTAAAGTCTCCGTCGAGCGCGACGGCGCCGAGCGCGTTCGTCACATTCTGTAGGTACACGGTCAGCGTGACTTGCTCGAAGCTCACCCCACCCCGCAGATCCAGGGTGGTATATGACGGCAGCGTACCAGTGCTGGAGACGAAAGGGGCAGCACCAAGGCCAACGGTCTGACCGGTGAAGTATGCCCGCCGCGCTCCGACATCGGTGACGGTGAGCCCGCCAAATCCGCTCGTCGTCGCCGTGAGCGCATGTGTGTAGTCGATCGTGCCAGACAGCGCGATTTTGGGCGCATACGGAAGCTCCTCGCCGCCGCCGGTACCCGCGAATCCAGGGATCGCCTCATCGAGCTTCGCGTCGTCGAACGACCCATTGAGGCTCATGCGCAGATTGGCGACCGGCCGGTACCCGAGGGAGAGCTCGAGTCCCTGGCTGTGCGCCTTGCCGCCATTACCATAGAAAGCAAAGCCGTTGGCGAGCTCCTGGACCTGCATGTCCTTCCAGTCGATCCGATACACGTCCGCGGTGTAGGCTAAAGTGCCAGCGGCAAGATTGCCCTTCAGACCGAGCTCGTAGCTGATGAGGCTGTCCGACTGATAGCTGGCCGGCACCACAGACCCGGGGATCCGATCATTCGCCCCGCCTGGCCGATACCCCGTCGCCACGCGGGCATAGAGCATGGTGTGTTGATCGAAGTGATAGCGCGCCACGCCCAAGTAGGTCGCCTTGTCGACCGTGGCGTTGGCCACGAACGGCGGCGCGAGAAGAAGCGTGTTGGCCAGCAATTCGGGCGACTCACTGTACTCTTGCGCAATGGAGCTATAGCGGATGCCGCCCTGCAGATCGAATGAGGGGCTAAAGTGATAAGTAATATCACCGTATCCGGCGGTCTCGCGCAACAGCGAGGATGACGTGACGGAGAAGAAGCCTGGATAGAGCAGTGTGCTCGTCGCGCCGGCAGCATTATCCAGGTCTACCAGTTGAGGTACTGACGCGGCCTCGTGCGTGTAGTAGAAACCGGCGAGCCATTCCACGGTCTCGCTGCTCGGCGAGGTCAGACGAACTTCCTCGGTCGTCTTCTTGAGATCATCATACGCACGCAGCAGCGCCGCATTGACGAGCGTCGAATTGACTCCGCCCAAGGGTGCATCAGGTGCAAACTCCACCGCGTACAGGTTGCTGGCGTCGAACTCAGCGCCCGTGAATTGCCTCTCGAGGCTGGTGGACGACAGGAGGGTCGCCCACGAGAAGTCATAGCTCACCGCCAGATTGTTGATGAACCACTTGGAGTACAGAGGCTCGGGCAGCTTTTCTGCGGTATTGAGGGCTCCAGAGGTCGGCTGCAACGTCAGAGGTTCGACGTCCTCGGCCGGTGGCTCATTGACCGTGAGCTTTTGGTAATAAGAAGTCAGGCGCGCTTGGAAATGATCGAAGGGCGTCCAGAGAATCGCGGCGCGCCCTCCTTCCGAGACCGAGGTGTTGACGTTCGACTCGTGGCGGTAAACATCATCGATGAATCCGGGGTTCTCGATCCGAAACCCGGCGAGCCGGATCGCCAGCACGTCTTTGATCAGCGGCAAGTTCAGCACCAGATGCCCCGAGTTGCCGGTGCCGTGACCCGGGATCCCCTCGAATCCCACTTCCGCCTCGCCCCCGAACCTCTCGAGGTTCGGCTGATTGAACACATAGTGAATGAGGCCGCCCTCCGAGCTGGCGCCGAAAAGGGTGCCCTGAGGACCTTCCAGCACCTCGATCCGCTGCACATCGAAGAGGTCCGGATCGGGCGTCAGCACATCCCCTAGGCCGCTCAGCGAGCCGGCGGTCGTAGGTGTGTCGTCGAAGTAAGTGGCCACCGTCGGCCCGACGGATTGAATGCCCGTCGAGATACCTCGGAGCACTTCGATGTCATACCCCGGCTCGATTTCGGTCAGCTGCAGTCCGGGAACGAGCGCCGCGACACCGTTGAGATTGGTAACACCGAGATTGCCCAGCTGCGCCCCGCTGAGCACGGTCAGGGAGGCCGGAACAGTCTGCGCCGACTCTTTGCGAAGTGTCGCCGTGACGACTACCTCTTGCAACTGTGCGATCTCCGCCGGCGCTGCATTCGAAGCGGCCGAGCCGGCGTTCTCGGCCTGATCTGCCGCAACTGCGCCATGCCCGGCGGACAGGGCGAGCATGCATCCAATGGGAATGCATGCTCGGTGCACCCTGGAGGGACGCCCAGGGGATGAGAGGATCCGACGAACGGTACACGCGATCTTGCGCACCGCCTCTGCACTCGAAGTGGTCATTGGTCAGTTCCCCCGCTGAAGTTCTCGAACCGCTGCAGCCTGCTCAACCCGGATTTGCCGCGCCATCGCCAGAGGATTCGGCAATCATTTCCTATAAGGAAATATTTCGTGTACGGAAATATAGCCTACACGAAAATCCAGCTCACGCAAGTCGAACAGGATGTGGGTGACCAGATTCAAAAATCGCCGTTGGTAAGCCGTTTTCGCTGCAAATAGCTGTTCCGGTTGCGGTTCTGGCGCGCCAAGAGGATATTCCTCTCTTTTCGCTCAGGGAAACCATGAACACAGCGCTGGCCTCTCCGACCCAAGCACGCATCGGTCGCGCGATTCGCCATCATCGGCAGAAACTGGGCTTGCCATTGGCGCAGCTTGCAGCGCGGCTCGGTGTGGCCACTTCGACGCTGTCGAAGCTGGAAAACGGCCTGCTCCCGATCACATTCCAGCGGCTGGACTCCATCACCCGGGCGCTGAGCGTCGATATGGCTGCGCTTTTGGCTGGCGCCCCCCCGGAAGGAACCGCAGCATCAAACGACCATGCCCCCACCGCACCGCCCGAGAAATTCGGATCTCGACGGAGCGTCACCCGCGCGGACGATGCGGTTCCCGTCGAAGGCGGTGTGTACACACTCTACTTTCACGGAACGGATTTGCTGGAGAAGCGGGTTCAGCCTGCGGTCGCCGAGATCCACATCACTGACATCAAGGAATACGGCCCATACACACGACACTCCGGTGAAGAATTCAACTTCGTCCTGACGGGAGAGCTGGACTTCCACACCGACATTTATGCTCCGATTCGTCTCAAGGCCGGCGACAGCGTCTATTTCGACGCGGAAATGGGTCACGCGCACACCAAGATCGGGAGCGGCAGGTGCACGATCCTCACCGTTCTGATTCCGCGCTCATCCGAAGTGGCCAAGAACAATACCGCACCGGTGCTCGAGGTCACCCGCAGGACGTCCGCTCGCACGCCGCCGCTCGCAGCGCCGACCAAATCAAAAGCCCGCAGAGGTTGATTTCCTAATAGGAAAAGTTTCTAATGGAGAAAATACCCTCTGCCGAGAGACTCCGTGCCGCGCCCCAAACCGGCCTCTGCCCGAGCGATCCACGCAGCCCGCAACATATCGGACCTCGAGAGGCGCGCCTTCAGATGCCTGCCCGGTCCGATCTGGCATTACCTGCAAGGCGGCGCAGATGACGAATGGACTGCGGCGCGAAACACGTCGAGCTTTGATCGCTATGCTCTAGTTCCGGATGTCCTGATCGACGTCTCCTCGATCGACTCTTCAGCACGCTTCCTCGGGCGTGAACATCCCTTGCCGCTGCTGCTGTCACCGACTGGGATGTCTCAGCTCTTTCATGCCGGGGGCGAATTGGCCGTCGCGAGAGCGGCGGCCGCGACGGGAATCCCGTATACGCTTTCCACGATGGCGACCACCACTATCGAGGAGGTCGCCGTAGCCGGTGGCCCGCGCATCTTTCAGTTGTATTGCTTCCGCGATCGCGCGCTCACTCTGGATCTGCTCTCGAGAGCTCAAGCCTCAGGCTATGAGGCGCTCTGCCTCACGGTCGACACCCCGGTGGCAGGCAATCGCGAGCGGGATCTGGCCACGGGGATGACTCTGCCGCCAAGATTCTCGTTGCGTACGCTTCTCGAATTCACCGCACATCCCCGATGGCTCCTGCCGAAGCTCCTCGGTAAGCCATTCGAGCTGGCCAACGTCGTGGGGTACGCTCCGGCGGTGAGCGATAGACGTACCGGTATCATCCAGTATGTGAACGAGCAAATGGATCGCTCGGTGGGCTGGAAGGACCTGGAGTGGCTCAGGGCGAGATGGAGCCGCGCGCTCCTGGTCAAGGGAATTTCCTCGGCCGCCGACGCCCGGCGCGTCGCCGATCTGGGTTGCGATGGAATAATGATATCCAACCACGGCGGCCGGCAACTTGACGGCGCGGCCACACCAATCGAGCTATTGCCGCCGGTGCGCGACGCCGTCGGCGACGCTCTGTCAGTAATCGTTGACGGCGGCGTACGCCGCGGCACTCACGTCCTCAAAGCGATAGCGCTTGGCGCAAATGCCTGCTCGATCGGCAGGCCCTACCTCTACGGGCTCGCTGCGGCTGGCGAGCGCGGGGTCGCTCGGGTGATTGAAATCTTCCGCGAGGAGATCGAGCGCGGTATGGCGCTCATGGGATGCCCGAAGCTCAATATGCTGAGCCGAAGGCACCTCGTCAGGATCGATGCCGGATTTCTTCTCGCGCCGCCCGCTGCTCGGTCCGATGCGGGCGGATCCGGGGATCATACCGCTCGACGCCGCGAAGCCGCCGCCTCCGCCCCATGAATTAATCCACGAGCTATCGACGATGACCAGCTGGAATCAGCTGCAAACTGCAATCTCGCTGGAAGGTCCGCCGGCAGCGATCCTGCTCGCCGACACCGACGCGGGCCTCGTCGAGGCACACGATGCGGACATGCAGGGGCTGCAGGCCGCCTGCGCGAACGCTGGATTTGTCGCAGAGCCCGGCCGGTGATCGGCACTCGCCCAGAGCAAGGACGCTCGGTCGTTCTGGGCGCCGGAACCGCAGGCTCGAATGACAATCTCCACTGGATTGCGGTGGGCGGCCATCTGTTCGATGCGCTGAAATCGCTGCGCATTCGGAGCGCGCGGCTCCCCAGCGCCACCGAGATCGGTAATGGCCGCCGTCTCGAGCACCTGATACTCGGTGCAATGCTGCACAGCTTTCGCCTGCACCAAGGACGCGCCCAGCCGAAGAGTGACTTCCAACCCCTCTCTCTCGTGATTGACCCGAGCGATGCGCCCGTGGCTGAGAGGGCGCGGCAAATAGCCGACGCCGTCAATCGAGCTCGCGCCTGGGTGGAGCAGCCAGCGAATCTGCTTACCCCGCCTGTATGGGCAAGCGAATGCCGGGCTCTGGAACGCTGTGGTGTCGAGGTCCGCATACTCGGGACCCAAGATCTCGAAAAGCTCGGTGCCGGTGGGATACTGGCGGTAGGACGCGCAGCGGAGCACGGCCCGAAACTGGTGCTGGCCGAGTGGCGCGGCAACGCGACGGACCGCTCCTGGGATGCGGTGCTGGTGGGTAAGGGACTCACTTACGACGGAGGCGGCCTCAATCTGAAATCGCCGCCCGTGATCGAGAAGATGAAATTCGATATGGCAGGCGCCGCTGCAGTGCTGTGTGCAGTCGAGCTTGCGGCCTCGCGCAAGGCGAGGTGCAACATCGCCGCCGTCGTCCCGATGGTGGAAAACGCAATTGATGCCCTCGCGTATCGGCCGGGCGACGTCATCCGCTCGTTGTCTGGACTTACGATCGAAGTGATCAACACCGATGCGGAAGGTCGAATCGTCCTGGCAGACGCCCTCACCTACGGGCTGAATACCTACGATCCGCGGTTCATCATCGATGTGGCCACCCTCACCGGCGCGATGACCTCCATCCTGCATGAGGAATTCGCAGGCTGCTACGCGACGGACGATACGCTCGCCGACGCGCTGCGGGTGGCCGGCGAGGCAACCGGCGAGCGGATGTGGCGCTTGCCGCTGGATCCCGCCCAGGACTATCTGGTGGATTCCGAGGTTGCCGATGTCGCGAACTTGGGGACACCCGGATTCCTCGGCCTGGGCGGTCGCTCGCCCACCGCCGGCGCCAAGTTCCTGCAGCGGTTCGCCGGCTCGGCTCGCTGGGCGCACCTCGACATCGCCGGCACCGCTGTCTCGAGTCGGCGAACCGCGCTCTGCGGCAAAGGCGCTACGGGATATGGGGTCCGCTTGCTCGATCGTTGGCTGAATAACCTCGAGTCCTAGGTAAGACGCATGTAAATACCCAGCCTCGAGCGGACCCGCGCTCCAGTGTCAGTCTCTCGGCGGCCGCTCATGCAAGCTGAGTTGCGCCAGACGGACGAGCCGAGCCCGACGCCAAGCCTCAGTGGGCCGATGCTGCTCAGAGTGAGCGAGTTGGTTCCAGAAGGTATGTCCCGGGAGAAACCCAATCCGAGCTGAGCCTCGCGGTATGACCCACCCGTCGGGCGCGGGGGCTTATGTCAGCCTCACCCTGGCGAGCTTCGCGCGAGCGGCGTGGGCCACGAGGTGCCCGTAATGATCGTTGAGCATCTGCACCGACGTGCCGGCGAGCCGAGCTACTTCAAGCACGCTCATCCCGGCCCGCAGCGTGTCAGTAATCCAACAGTGCCGCAGCGTATGGGCGCAAAAGCCTATATGGGGTTCGGCCGGCAACTTTGCACGTGTTGCAGCCTCGCGTATCGGCTCGTCACAATCGCTGTGCGCCCATCGCCGGCCATCATCGCGCAGGAACAGGTGCGCATCAGGTGCGTTGCCCCCTGCGAGCCGCCTTAACAGTCGCACGGCCGCCGGGAACAGGGGCACGTCTCGCCGGCCGCCGTTCTTCCGCTGCTTGCCCGTGATGAACGCCATTGAGCCCTCGCGCGCATTGAATTGCGAAACGGTCGCGCGGACCAGCTCGCCAGCACGAGCGCCGGTCAGGGCGGCGGCTTCGAGTAGATCGCGCACTGCCTGCCCAACCTCACTCGCAGCCTTTAGCAGGGCACGACGCTGCGCTAGGGAGATAGAGTTCGCGGCGCTTGCTCTTGCCCCGCTCATACGGCCTGGGCTCCACAAGACGCAACTCTCCGTCGCGTCGCCGCCGCGCGCGCGCCTCGGCCCGGTGAATGTCGTGCGCCATGTGGGCACCCGTCTCATATGGAACTTCGTATGGAAGTTTATCCCTAGATGGGCTTCTACAGCCATGCTCAAATATGGCTGTTTTAAGCCACTTATTGCACACCTATAGACGCCGATATGAGCCAACGTCGCCTTCACACGGCAGGGGCCACTGGTTCGATCCCAGTACCGCCCACCAGAAATCAAAGACTTCAGAGGCGCATCTAAGGCAACTTCGGAAGCGCGTATGGAAGTTTTTGCCAGTAGACGCCGATCGGATCGCGAACCGTCTCGCCTCAACGTCACAACGGCTCGTGAGCATCCGCGGCGATCGTCACGCCGCTCCTTCCGTCTCGTAGGCGCGAAGCTTGAACGACGGGGAGCTGCGCCCGCGTTTCGGCCCGGTGGATGTCGTGCGCCATGTGGCCGCCAATGATGAAACCTTTTTATGGAATTCGATCCCATCCTCGGCGGGGCGCGCATCGCGTCGCGCAGTCCACTTTCTCAGCCAGGCGTCAATGGCATCCTGCCACTGCACCAGGTCCCGCGGCAGCACCAACTCGTGCTCCTCGTCACGAAAGTACAGCAGCTCACTCGGGACACCGCGCAGCTGCGCGGCAGCGAAGGCGCCGAGCCCCTGCTCCAAAGGCACGCGATAATCGCGGCCGCTGTGGATCATCATGATCGGCTTCGACCAGTCCGAGACGTGCTCGATGGGATTGAAGCGCTCATAATTCTCCGGATGCTGGTAGGCGTAGCCGCCGAATTCGAGGCCCATGATGCCGACGATGTCGGTTGCGTAACTGAACATGCGCGTATCGAAGACACCATCGTGGGCCACCAGGCAGCGCCAAGGCTTGTTCCACACTCCCGCGATCCAATAGACCATGTAGCCGCCGTAAGACGGTCCCACGGCGCAAGCCCGCGAGCCATCGAGATAGGGAAATCGTGCGCGGGCGGCTGACCACCCCTTCTGCAGGTCCTCCAGCGGGCGATCGCCCCAATGGTTGGTCACAGCATCCGAAAAGGCCTCGCCGTAACCCGAGGAGCCATGGAAGTTGATCATGACCACCGCATAGCCGGCACCGGCATACAGTTGGGGATTCCAGCCGTAGCCCCAGTTATCGTCCCAGGCTTCCTGCGGGCCGCCATGGATGAGAAAAGCGACCGGATAACGGTGTCCGGCAGTGGAGCCATAGGGCGGAAAGACATAGCCGTGGACGGTGTCGCCGTTCCACCCTTTGAACTCGAAGGGTGACACATTGACGAGCTTGACGCCGTGTAGATCGCGTGCGCTCAGATCCGTCAGTTGGGCGACGCGGAGGTCCCCTCGAAGCTGATAGAGCTCAGGCGGCCGGACGAATGACCCGCGGACGAACACCAGCGTCTTCACGCCAACATCGTAGTTCGTGACCGTCCCCCCGAAGGTCAGAGGCTGCATGGCGCCGCTCTTCACGTCGACCTTCATCAGTCGATTGGCACCGGCGTCCTCGACGACCGTGACAACGCTGCGGCCATCCCGCGTCCACTCGAGGCCGCCCCCGCCGAAGCACTCCAGACTCACGCCGGGAGCCACGTCGCGGATCGCCCCACTAACCAGGTCCATGACCCGGACGTGGTCGACGAACTGCGCCAGCGGCTGGACCGAAGGCGTGCCGGCACAGTACGCGAGCTGACGTCCGTCGGGCGATATCGCCGGGTGTGCATCCGCAGTCGGATTGCTTTTGGTGAGATCCACAGGCGGCGCCGAGCCGTCGATGGGGCTGCGCCAGATATCGGAATTATCGCTCCACGCTTCCGTGCGGCCCGCGATCAGCGCGCTGAAGAAAACGGAGCGGCCGTCTGGAGAGATATCGTAATCCACGTCCGTGCCCCACCTCTTCTCCGGGGTATCGCCATCCAGATGCGCCATCAGGGCAATCGGGCTGCTCTCCGCGACGCCCGCGACATTCAGCGACAGCGAGAAAAGATGATTTCGCTTGCCGTCAATCCAGGCATCCACGTAACGGACGTATAGGCTGTGAAAGACCTCTCCCTGGAGTCCGCTCGACCGCCTTTCCTTGTCACGCGCGACCGTGCACTGCGCGGTGCCGCAGTCCGGATAGACCGCCATCGACACCACAAGCCACCGTCCGTCGGGACTCAGCTCGAAGGAGCCAACGGCGAGCGGCAGATGGGTCACCTCCAGAGGGTGGTCGCCGCTCGCATCCGATTTCCAGACCTGGCTGGAGCCTGACCTGCCGGACAGAAAATAGATCGCGCGTCCATCGGGCGACCAGCGCGGATTTGATGCGCCTCCGACCGAGATGGGCAGGCGATCGGGTACCCCGTGGCCGTCCAAGCTGGCGGACCAGACGGCGCTCACGTACTTGTTTTTGGCGTAGTCAGTCCCCGTCACACTGTAAATGACACGCGTCCCATCCGGCGAGATGTGCGGGTCTGACACTCGGCCCATCTTCACCAGGTCCATCGCCGTCAGCGGACGGCTGTGCGCCGGAAAGCCCGCAACCGCGAGCATGATCAGCGAGGCAACCCATGCGCGCATGACCGGCCCCTGCTCAACGGCCCATCAAGTTATCGATGAAGAAGCTCATCTGCATCGCCATATCGGCGGTCTGCGTGTATTCGTCCGGATAATCATGGCCGCCCTCCGATCCCTCTAGCAGCATTGCCGGCGCGCCGACCGACTGCATCTTCGCCACGTAGACTCGCGAATGACTCGGTCCGACCTGATTATCAGTCGTGGCAACGACGATGAGCATGGGCGGATAGGTCGTGCCCCGCCTGATGTTGAAATAGGGATCCCATGTCTCCATGACGCGCCGCTGAGCCGGATCGTTCCAGTCGCCGAACTCCGCTGCCATCCCTGCGCCGATGCCCCCATCGCCATGCCCGACGATGGCGAAGTCGGACACCGGCGCGCCGATCACGGCGGCGCCGAAGAGATGGGGCCACAGAGCTACGGCACCCGACGTCAGTATTCCGCCATTGGAGTGTCCGGTGATACCGAGATGGGCGGCGTCGGTGAAGCCGGAGCGCTCCAGGGCCTTGGCGACCGCGGCAAAGTCATCGAACATCTTCTTCTTGTTCATTCCGGCGCCGGCCAGGTGCCATTCGCCGCCCCGCTCGCCGCCGCCGCGGACGGCGGCGATCGCGAAGGCACCGCCGCGATCGAACCACGACTTCCAGCTCGCCCCGAAGTGACAGCAGAAGTAGGTCGGGTCATCACTGACACCGAAGCCGCCGTAGCCCTGAAGGATGGTCGGCGTCGGGCCGCTGTGCGCACCCTTCTTGTGCATGAGGTAGTAGTCGATGCGGACCCCGTCGGAGCTGCGCGCGGATCCGATGTCAACGGTGTAGCCGCGCAAGTCCGCCTCAGGAGTCGCGGTGTCGACGAGAACGGGGGCACCTCCAGCGAGCCACCGCACCCGTGGAGGCGTCGCCATTCCCTCCTCGTGCAGTAGGAGGTCGTCACTGGAGTCATCGGAGGATACTGTGAGCGTCAGTCCAGCCGGCTCTATCAACCGTCGCTTTGCGACCCAGCCCTGCCCCTTCGGCCTGACGATGTAAAGGGCACGTCGAAGATCGTGGACGCCCACGACAGCGAAGCCCTCCTGCAGCCCGCTGAAGCCACCGGAAAGATAGACTCCCGGGGGCGGGGTCATCACGACGCTCACCTTTCGCGTCGCAAGATCGTAGGCAACGATGGTATCGGCCGGGTACGTCTTGCCGTTGAAGGTGTGCGGCGTGGCGAGTTGAACCGCCAGCTTGCCTCGCGTGAACACGGGTGAGCCGAAATTGTCGAGCTGATCCGGCAGCGGCAGACCGGTCACGCGGCCCTCGAGCGTCACCTCCTCGAGCTGGAAGCTCGTGTAGGTCTTCGCCTTGCTGATGAATATTCTCCGCTGGCCCGGCTGGCCGCTCACATCGAATTCGAACAGTGAATCGGCCGGACCCAGCTCGAATATCTTCGGCGCACTGGCAAGCGGTGTTCCCCGCTTCCACACGTGCAGCTCCCCCGGAAATTGGCTCGGCATGACGCGCACCCCCTCGGTGGTGTGCGCGACCAGGAGAGTGTTGCGGTCGATCCAGCCCACGGAGTTGCGGCCGGGCGCTATCCGAAAGCCATTCTTCACCACCCGGCCGGTTTTGAGGTCGAGCTCGATGTACGCATTATCCTGGTCGCCCTCATACCAGAGCGGGATCATGCAGCGATCGAGTGCCGGCGCGAGGCACTCCGTTTCCGGCTGCAGCCACTTGATCGTATAGGGGTGCGGAACCGTCCTGTTGTAGGCGTCGAGATCGAACACCGTTCGCCAGGATCCCGGCCGACCGTCAGCGGCCGCCTCGGCGGTCGCGATGATCCCATAGGGATGGGATTTGTCATGCACGAAACGGATGTAGCGATGTCCGCGGAGAAGCCAATACTTCGGCAGCGGCCTTTCCGAGGCGTGTACCGCCTTCATGTCAGCGAGCACCGCCTTGAATGTCGGCGATGCCTCGAGTTTGGCCCTCGTTGCATCCGTCTGCCGTTTCGACCAGGCGACGGCCTGGATTCCGTGTTGCGGGATCAGATAGGCGAATGGCTCCGTGGCAGGCATGCCGTCCGTCCGCGCCCGCGCCGCCGGAGCTGCCGTAACGAGTGCGGCCGCCAGGGAGGCCAACATTCCAGCGATAGCAATAGAACGCATGTTCCGCTCCTCGAACTTTCGCAGACCCTGTCAGGGCTTCGCGGTCACTCTCTGGAGAGAGATCGTCTTATCGATGAATCCCGAAAGATCCCCAAGAATCTCGTGGCGCGCCGCCGGGTCTGCATAAATGACGTGTCCGGACTCATAGCAATGGTTCTCGACCCGTGCCCGCTCGTCCGGCGGAAGTTGCGCAGTGACGCGAACATCGCCTTCGCACATGTTGAGGGGATCGAAACGTCCGGTCGCCACGAACACCCTGAGCTTCTTGTCACGCCGAAGCGCATTCGGCATCCAGGGCGGGTTGTCGCGGGCGATCCAGGTCACCTCTCCGTCCTTCAGGGTTGCGGCCCAGTCGTCGGATGGGATCGGGAGGTCGTAGTCGAATTGGCCGCCGGCGGTCCTCAGCTTCGGTCCCGGCTCCGGCCGGTATCCATCCTCGATCCAGCTGTACGACAGATCAGTGTCGTACCCAAGCTCACCGCGTAGATATCGGTCGAGCGCCTGCGGCGACCCTTTCAGGTTCTCTTTGGCCTGCAGGTGTCTCGTATCCTCTTCGCTCAACGGGTTCTCGCCATCGCTCCCCATGAAATTCGTGATGAATTTGGTGGCATGCATGACGAGCGTCTTGCGACTGAAGTCCTCCGGCTTCATGCCGGTGTAGCGGGCAAGCTGCGCGATGATGCGGCTCTTCTGCGCCTCACTGAGCGTGTCGATGTGCTCGAGTGCTGGCTCGTAGACGTTGATCGCCCAATCGACCACCGCTTTCATTGTCGCTGCGCGATTCCTCATCAGATCCGGCGGCAGGCGCTTGTAATGGAAAGCGGTCGCGGCCCGAGCGGGGATGTGCATCGCATCGTAGAAGGCGATCGGCTGCGGGACATTAGGGAAGTCGCCTGAGATCAGGATGGTCCCATCCAGCCGGTCGCCCCGGTCCACCATGAAATCGGAGAGGGCCGCCGCGCGGAACACTCCGTAGCTCTCGCCCGCGACGAACACCGGCTGGTCGGTGGCGCGAAGCCGGGTACGGAAAGCGCGAATGAACTCGGCGGTCGCGGCGACATCGCCCCGCAGCGTGAAGAACTCCGAAGCGAAACGCTCGCCCGCAGGTCGCGAGAAGCCGGTCTCCATGGCGTCCATGAACACCAGGTCCGTGGTACGCAGCAGTGTCTCGGGGCTGTCCTCGATGTGGTTGCCGACCATCATCCGCGGCCCTACTCCGCCCATATGGATGATCGACGACGGCACGCCCGGTCCGCCGTTCCACGCAAAGGTGATCGGCCGCGGTACGCCGTCCTTGGGCCTCACGCGGTACGCCACGAAGAAGATGTACCCGTGTACCTCGCCGTCGTCGCCACGCCGGATTGCAAGGCGACCTATCTGGGCCTCATAGGTCAGCGGGCCGTCCACCGTCCGAACCGTATGCTGCGAGACGACGATTGGCTCGTCACCCTGGACCAGGGGAGCGATGACCTGCCTCGGCGCGCCCGCCGCAAAGTCCGCGGCTGCGAGCGTGTTGCTCCACGTCCAAGGGCCGATACATACCGCCAGTGAGAGCGCAATGCCGCCGATCCGTTTGGTTCTCATATCAGAAGCTCTGGCTGAACATTACACCGACGGTGAGAGGCCTGTAGAGCACCACTGTGTAGGGTGGCTCGTCGGCGAAATAGCCGAAGTCCCCTATGTAGGCCCTGCGGTTCGTCGCGTTCTTGACGTAGAGACTCAGCCTGTAGGGTCCGCGCTCGGCGCCTGCATGCAGATTCAAGATGCCGTAGGGCGGCAGAGGGTAATCGGTGATGTCGAGCTCGGAGGAGGTGTAGCTGAAATCACCGCCCAGATTCCCGGTCCAGTCCCCTGTCAGCGGGAAAGTGTAGTCGGCGGTTGCGCTCGCCGTGTATTTTGGCACGAGAAAAAGCCGCTCGCCGTTGACGAACGTGTTGATCGTCTGCGTAAAGATGGCGTCGGTGTAGGCCGCATTAACCCCGACGACCAAGCCCTTGAGCAGCACGTAATTGGTCTGCAGCTCGAAACCCCTGCTGCGGGCCGTGCCGCCGTTGCCGTCGGTGTTGAATTGACCGATGTACACGAGCGACTGGATATCCGTCCAATTGATCCAGAAGCCGTCGGCATCGAGCGAGAAACGGCCATCGAGAGCACGCACCTTGACGCCCGCCTCGTAGCTCCAGATGCTGTCCGACACGTAAGAAGCCGAGAACCCCGGAGGCGCGCCGGGCGGAATGGTTCGGCCGCCGCCCGGACGATAGCCACTCGCCGCGCGCAGGTAATACATCACGTTGGAATTCATCCGCCAGCGGATGCCAGCCGAGTAACTCTTGGGGCTCGCGGAGAAGCTCTGCGCGTTGGTGAGGAAACTGGTGGCGCTGCCCGTGTAGAGCAGCCCGCCATAGTATTGGGAGCGGCTCTGGTTGATCCGGCTGTAGCGGGTGCCCAACGTCAGGTCGAGCTGCGGCAGTATGTAGTAGGTGGCGTTGAGGTATGCCGCCGTTTCGTTCAAGGTTCCGTACTTGTTATCGATGCCGAGCAGGTTCTGATATTCGGGCTGTCCCGTAGTGGTGTAGTATGGATAGATATTGCCGTCGCCGAGAGCCTCGTGCTGCAGGAATGTCCCGGCGATGAACTCCACGTCCCCTAGCCGAGTGGAGGTGAAGCGCAGCTCCTGGGTCTCCTGCTGATCGGAATGGTGCCCGACGGCTCCGGCGGGGTCGGATGGCGAGACGCCCAGACCGAAAGGCTCGAAGTCGACCGTCACGTCCTGATAATTTTCCGGCTTGATCTGGGAGATGCTGGTGGCCGAGAGCAGCGTACCGTAGAGTGTGTTCCAGTTGATCTCGGCCGATCCCAGGCTCGTCTTATAGGCGAACTCTTCGGGAATGTAGCGCTCCTCGGCGAGACTTCCGTAGAGTGGACGCAGCGTGTTCGGGTTCAGGTCGACTGTATCCAGGCCGTCCACACTCGATTGCTGCGTCATGGCGTTGAAGTCGATGCTCAGATTGTCCGTCGGCTTGTAGAGCACCGTTGCCCGCACGCCCCAGTCGTAGCCGCTGTTGGCATCCTTGCCGCGAAAGCCGACATCGTCGATGAACCCGCCGATCCTGCGGTAGTAGGTACTCACCCGCACCGCCAGTTTGTCCTGGATGATCGGCGTCGAGAACGAACCCCGTACCTTGCCGCCCGGCTGGCCGCCATCCGTGAAGCTCACATCCTCGGACGTGTTCCCCTCCGCCTGCTGCAGGCTCGGCTGCTTTGTGATGTACCTGATCACCCCGCCGAGCGAGGTCGCCCCGTAGAGCGTGCCCTGCGGGCCCTTCAGCACCTCGACCCGCTGGATGTCGGCCGGATCCAGGTCCGGGGTGAAGTCGCCGCCTTCGGAGAGATTGCTCGAGCCGCCGAAAGGAATGTCATCGATGTAGATGGCCACCGTGGCCCCCACGCTCTGCGGTGAGATACCGCGAATCTCGAACGAGCCGTAACCAGGGGAACCGTACGACTGCAGGCTCAGGCCCGGCGTGAGCTGCACGAAGTCCTCGAGGCTGTTCGCCGAGAGCATGTCGAGCTGCTCGCTCGTGACGACGGAAATGCCTTCCCCCACCTTGCTGACCGGCTCCGCCCGCCGCGTCGCGGTCACGATCACTTCACTCAGCGTCGACTCGATCGAGCTATCGCCATCCTGCGCGAAAGCCGGCGTCGCGGCGACGACGGCGACGCACAATGCCGACGCGAGCGCAAATACAGTCAGCGAGCGATTGAAGCAAAAGAACATTTTTACTCCCCGAGTCGAAGGCAAGCGTCTGCCGCATGTCTGCGGACCTTCGGCGCTTTTCATTCATGGGACGCGCGGCGGCGGCGGATCGTCCGCCGTCGGGAAGAAAAAATTCTCAGGGGGTGTGCGACCGGCTCCTTGCAATATCAAAGTCCTTACGTGCGCACGAGCTGCCATCGTCGGCGCGCCGACGGTTTGCGCCTTGGCGACTAACAGTCGGCAATGACTCCTTGTCTCCTGGAGAGTCAGTTCAGCATGATGGCCGGCTGTCCGTTTCGGCCGAGTAGCGCGTTGAGTGCGGCGAGGTCTATCCGCTTGGCTCGGTCCCATTTTCCGAGACTTGCCGAAGCCATCGCCGTGAGCTGATCGAGCTCCGTTCTCTCCGGCTGAGTGGGGGCGCTCGAGCCACGCTCCACGAGCGCATTGAGCGAGCCGAGCATGGTTTCCAAGCGGGCCGGGAAGACCCGCGGTTCCTCGCCGCTCGCCGTCGTGGGCTCGATCAGCCTCTCTTCCACGGCGCTCGTCTCACGCTCGAGAGCGCTCGCCGCTCGCAGGATCCGGGGTCCGTCCCCGATCTTCCGCAGCGCCACGGCGTGCCGGATCGACGCCAGCCTCGCGTGCAGGGTCTGGATTTGCTGAATGGCGTCCTGCACGCGCCGGAGCTGCGCGAGGATCGCCATGTCGAGGTCGAACTGCTGCTCGAGCTGCGCCTGGGTCACGTGCAGCCGCGGATCGGGAATGATCTCAAACGGCTGCGTCTCGGAGCTGCCATCCACCGTGACACGCACTGCGTATCGACCAGGTAGCGCAACCGGGCCCTCGAGCGACGCCAGCCATGAGGACGGTGGGGATAGGGAGGGGGGCCCTGCATAGCGCATATCCCAAACGAACCGATTCAAACCGGCATATGCGGCCATCGCAGGATCGGAGATAGTGCGAATGACCCGGCCGGCGGCATCGAGGATCTCGATCTTCACGCGGCTGCTCGAGGGGTGCGCACCCTTGTCATCAAAGCTTCGACCGGCGCCGCGCTTTAGATAGTAGTTGACTACCACTCCGGCCGGCGGATTGGTACCGCTGACTTGACCCATCAGGTCGCCGTCATCGGAGTAGAGAATCCGGCGTGTCGCGCGCGGCTTGAACAGATGGAATGACTGGTCGCGGATGCCGTCGGACCACTGCTGGATCGGACTCAGATCGTCGAGGACCCAGAACGCACGGCCGTGAGTGGCGACGGCGAGATCGCCGTCGTGCACGGCGATGTCTTCCACGGGCGCTCGCGGCAGATTCAGCTGCAGTGGCTGCCAGTGAGCTCCGTCATCGAAGGACACGAAAATGCCGGTCTCGGTGGCAGCATAGAGCAAGCCCGCTCGGGCGGGGTCTGCCCGGATGGCATGAACGTAGCTGCCGTCCGGAATTCCTTGGCTGATGGATACCCAGGTCTCGCCGAAATCATCGGTGCGGAAGGCGTAGGGGCGAAAGTCATCCAGCCGGTGACGATCGACCGCGATATAGGCGGTAGCGGCGTCATGCGGGTCGGCCTCGACCATATCGACAGTCCCCCACACCGGCATATCGCGCGGCGTCACCTTGTTCCAGTGGCCTCCACCGTCGGCGGTAAGTTGGACCAGGCCATCATCCGTGCCGACCCAGATCAGGCCCTTCTGCACGGGCGATTCGGCCAGGGAGAAGATCGTGTCGTAAGTCTCGAGGCCCTGGTCCTCCCTGGTGAGCGGCCCTCCCGAAGGAAGCTGCTTGGATCTGTCATTGCGGGTGAGATCGGGAGAGATGATCCGCCACGACTGCCCGAGATCGCTCGATTCGAAGAGCACTTCGGCGCCGTAGTAGAGCACGTTGGGATTGTGCGGGGAAAAAGCGAGAGGCGCCGTCCAACCGGCACGATGCAGGAGGTCCTTCGGAGCCCAACCCATCACCTGCCGGGCCCAGGGATTGATCGGGTCGACCTCTTTCGTCAGATTATCGTAGCGAGAGACATAACCCACGTACCAGCCGGCAATCACGATATTGGGGTCATCCGGCTTCGGGGCCACGTAGCCGCACTCACCGCCGCCGACGGAATGCCAGTTCTGCTCCGTGATCGGCCCGCTCACATCGGCGCTGGCAATGTCGACCGTCCCATTGTCCTGCTGCGAGCCGTAGAGGTGGTAAGGCACCTGGTTGTCCACTGCCAAACGGTAGAACTGCGCCGTCGGCTGGTTCAGCTCCGTCGTCCACGTGCGGCCCCCGTCAAACGAAATGTCGGCGCCACCGTCGTTGGCGTTCACCATGAGATCGGTGTTGCGAGGGTTGATCCACAGCGAGTGATTATCGGAATGAAAGGTCGGCACGGTCTTGAAGGTCCTGCCGCCGTCCGTGGATTTGAAGGCGTCGCCGTTCATGATGTAGACCTTGTCGGGGTCCTTCGGATCGGCGAACAGCCCCATGAAATAGAAGGCGGCGTCGCGATAGATGTCGCCACCGTTGATGAGCTTCCAGCTCGCGCCGCCGTCGTCGGTACGGTAGAGGCCGCCGTTGTTCGCATCGATGAGGGCATAAACGCGCTGCGGATTGGAAGTGGGCGCCACTCCGATCCGTCCCCAGATTCCGCCAGGCAAGCCGTGCCCCCTCAGCTTCTGCCAGGTGGTGCCGCCGTCGCTCGAGCGGTATAGCCCGCTGCCCGCACCGCCGCTCTCGAATATCCACGGCTTGCGGATCGTCTGAAGCATGGCGGCATAGACGATACTGGGGTCGGCCGGATCGTACTGAACATCGATTCCGCCGGTCGTGTCGTTGACATAGAGCACGCGCTGCCAGGTCTTGCCGCCATCGCGCGTGCGATATATGCCACGCTCGCTGTTGGGACCAAACGGGTGCCCCAAGGCTGCAACCAGGACCGTATTGGAGTCAGTGGGATTCACCGCCAGGCGGCCGATCGCCTCCGAGTCGCGCAGCCCGATGAACTTCCAGGTCTTGCCTGCATCGGTGGACTTGTACATGCCATTGCCGGTGACGACGTCGCTGCGGATATTGGCCTCGCCGGTCCCCACATAGACGATTTTCGGGTCCGACGGTGCGACGGCGACAGCTCCAATGGAGGGCGAGGCCCCTGGAAAGTGGTCCCAGAGCGGCTTCCAGGTCGTGCCCGAATCGGTGGTCTTCCACACGCCCCCGCCAGCGGAGCCGAAATAATAGACGTTCGGCTGCTGCACGACCCCGCTGACGGAGGTCGCACGGCCGCCGCGGAAGGGACCGATCAGGCGATATCTCATCCCGGCAAAGATCGAGTCAACGGGCGTACCCGAGCTCACCCGCACGGATGTGTCGGACTGAGCCGCTTTCATCTGCGGCGCTCCAAGCACGACCGCGAGCAGGGAGAGCGCCGAGACGTATTTGATGCGCATCTTCTTTCTCGTAGGGGCAAGCGTCTGCCACACGGTTGCGGACGCCTTTGATCCTTGAGACGCACAGCGGCCCAGGATCGTCCTCCTCGAGTCAATATTCTGCTGAAAGTCGGCCCGCGCATCCGCCAACGAGGCCTCTTCCTTCAAAAGCTCTGACTGAACATCACGCCAACCGTCAGAGGCCTGTAGACCACGACGGTGTAAGGTGGCTCGTCGGCGAAATAGCCGAAGTCCCCTATGTATGCCCTGCGATTCGTCGCGTTCTTGACGTAGAGATTCAGCCTGTAGGATCCACGCTCGGCGCCTGCGTGCAGGTTCAGGATGCCGTAAGGAGGCAAAGGGTAATCGGTGGTGTCCAGCTCGGAGGCTATATAGGCATAATCGCCGCCGACGTTGGCGGTCCAGTCCCGCGTTAGCGGGAAGGTATAGTCGGCTGTCAGAGTGACCGTATACTTTGGCACCAGAAAAAGACGCTCGCCGTCGATGAAGCTGTTGACAGTCTCGGTGAAGATGGCGTCGGTGTAGGCTGCGTTCAGCCCGACGACCAATCCCTTGAGCAGCACGTAGTCGCTCTGCAGCTCGAATCCCCGGCTGCGAGCGCTGCCGCCGTTGCCGTCCGTGTTGAATTTCCCGATATACACGAGCGATTGGATGTTCGTCCAATTGATCCAGAAGCCGTCGGCATCGAGCGAGAGCCGGTCGCCGAGCGCGCGGATCTTCACGCCCGCCTCGTAGCTCCAGATGCTGTCCGACACGTAGTCCGGCGAGAATCCTACCGGCGCCCCGGGGGGAATCGTGCGGCCGCCGCCCGGACGGTAGCCGCTCGCCGCGCGCAGGTAGTACATGACGTTGGAATTCATCCGCCAGCGCAGCCCGGCCGAGTAGGTCTTGGGGCTCGCCGAGAAGCTCTGCGCGTTGTACAGGAAGCTCGTCGCGCTGCCCGTGTAGAGCAGCCCGCCGTAGTACTGCGAGCGTGACTGGTTGACCCGGCTGTAGCGGGTGCCGAGGGTCAGGTCGAGTCGCGGCAGTATGTAGTAGGTGGCGTTCAGGTAGGCCGCCGCTTCATTCAGAGTGCCGTACTTGTCATCGATGCCGAGCAGATCCTGCAGCTGTGGCTGCCTGTTGGTGTAGAATGGGTAGAGGTTGCCGTCCGTCAGATACTCGTGCTGCAGGAAAGTCCCCGCGATGAACTCGAGGTTCCCGAGCCGGCTCGAGGTGAAGCGGAGCTCCTGGGTCTCCTGCTGGTCGGAGTGATGTCCGATGGCGCCGGCGGGGTTGGATGGGGAGACGCCCAGCCCGAAGGGCTCGAAGTCGACGGTCACGTCCTGATAGTTTTCCGGCTTGATCTCCGAGATGCTCGTCGCCGAGAGCAAGGTGCCGTAGAGTGTGTTCCAGTTGATCTCGGCCGATCCCAGGCTGGTCCTGTAGACGAACTCCTCGGGGGTGTAGCGCAGCTCGGACAGACCTCCGTACAGCGGGCGCAGCGTGCTCGGGTCCAGGTCGACTGTATCCAGGCCATCGACACTCGATTGCTGCGTCATGGCGTTGAAGTTGATGCTCAGATTGTCCGTCGGCTTGTAGAGCACCGTCCCGAGGACGCCCCAATCGTAGCCGCTGTTGGCATCCTTGCCGCGAAAGCCGACATCGTCGATGAACCCGCCGATCCTGCGATAGTAGGTGCTCACCCGGACCGCCAGTTTGTCCTGGATGATCGGCGTCGAGAACGAGCCCCGTACCTTGCCGCTCGGCTGGCCGCCATCCGTGAAGCTCACATCCTCGGACGTGTTCCCCTCCGAATGCTCCAGGCTCGGCTGCTTGGTGATGTATCGGATCACCCCACCCAGTGAGGTGGCCCCGTAGAGCGTGCCCTGCGGGCCCTTCAGCACCTCGACCCGCTGGATGTCCGCCGGATCCAGGTCCGGGGTGAAATCGCCGCCCTCGGACAGATTGCTCGAGCCGCCGAAGGGAATGTCATCCACGTAGACCGCGACCGTCGCCCCCACGCTCTGCGGCGAGATACCCCGGATCTCGATCGAGCCGTAGCCGGGAGAGCCGTAGGACTGCAGGCTCAGGCCCGGCGTGAGCTGCACGAAGTCCTCCAGGCTGTTCGCCGAGAGCATATCGAGCTGCTCGCTCGTGACGACGGAAATGCCTTCCCCCACCTTGCTGACCGGCTCCGCCCGCCGCGTCGCGGTCACGATCACTTCCCTCAGCGTCGACTCGATCGAGCTATCGCCGTCCTCTCCATCCTGAGCCGTGGCCTGTGAGGAGATCGACTCCAGCGTGAAGCCGCCGTTCGGCGCCCGCACCGGCTTGAGCCCCGTCCCAACGAGCAGCTTCTCGAGCGCAGCGCTCGGGGTATAGGTGCCCGATACGCCGGGGGATAGCTTGTCGGCAACCAGGTCCGGCGCCACGACCACCAGCACATCCGACTGGCGGGAGTACTCCAGGAGTGCGCTCGAGAGTGCCTGGGCCGGAATGCTGAAGACCCGCGCTTGCTCCTGGGCGGACGCCGGCGCCGCCGTCACGAGCGCAATCGAAGCCGCCGCCGCCAAGGCGCACGCGGTCAGCGAGCGGCCAAAGCTGGAAAAGATCATCGCTCCCCGGTCGAAGGCAAGCGTCCGCCGCATGCTTGCGCACCTTCAGCGCCTTTCATCCATGAGACGCAGAGCGACCCTGGACCGTCCGCTTTTTTGCGGATCTTCCGCGCCTCAGCGCCGACTCACATCGAAGTGGCCGCCGTCTCCGCGCTGGATCTTCACCGGCAGGGCCGAATCCAGCGTGTTCAGAAAAGCGGGGATTTCGTTGGTCCGGAAAGAGGCGGTCACGCGCAGGTCTGCGGAGGTCGAATCGAGCGTCACGCCGGGCGCGTAATAGCGGTTCACGTCCGCTACGACGTCGGCCAGCCGCGCATTCTCGTAGACCAGCCGCCCATCGCGCCATGCCGTCACCGCTACGGGCTCGACGGGTCGCACCGTGAAGCTGCCCAGCCGTACGAGGTTGACCTCGGCTTGCCCCTCGACCGCCTCGAGACCGTCTCCGGCACGGAGAAACTGCACCGCTTTGATCACGTGTGCCGTGGGCGCACTGCGCTCGCGCACCTCGACTTCACCCTCGAGGACCGCGACTCGAACACTGGCGCCCGCTCTGTTGACGTCAAATCGGGTACCGACGTCCCAGATCACGGCGTCCCCGGCGTCCACAACGAACGGACGCGCCGGGTTGTGTCTCACCTCGAAGAGTGCCTCACCCGCCGTGAGCCTGACCAGACGTTCTCTGTCCGTAAACCTCACGACGACCCGCGATTTTGCTCCGAGCACGACCGTGCTGCCGTCTGCGAGCGACAGGACTCGCGTCTGGCCAACGCCGGTCTCATGGCTCCCCAGCAACGCCGACAAGAGCGAGCCGACAACAGCCAGGACGGCGACCGCAACGGCCGCGAAGGCGATGGATCGCGGAACGGAGAGTCGCGATGTGATTGCGCGGAACGCCTGGCTCGCTCTGCCCGAGGGCCCGGCATCCGCGAGGTGCGCCAGATGTTTCAAGTCCGCGGCGTCGCGCCATGTGCGCGACATTGCGGCAAAGGTGCGCGACCGCCTCGGATCCGACGCCGCCCACGCATCGAACGCAGCTCGCTCTTCCTGGGTCAGCGCGCTGTCACCGTGCCGCACCAGCCAGTCCGCCGCCTCCGCGTCGATCCGGGTCTGATCCGCCTCACGTTCCTGCATCACTTTATTCACTGCCCCGGCCCCTCACCGGATATCCCCGTGCGCCCGCAGGCTCCTTTCGCACTCGACTATCGCGGCCGCAACGAGGCGCTTGACCGTGGTCTCCGGCATGCGCAGCCGGCGACTGATCTCGGCATAGGTCAGCTCGTGAATGCGATTCAGGACGAACACGGTGCGCCGCCTCGGCTCCATGTCCCGGACCGCTTGTTCGACGATCGAAAGCCTCTGCCTGGCAGATAAGACGCGCTCCGCGTCCCGGTCGTCCGAAGTTTCCGCGCCGGCGGCTGGGACCTGCTCACGCGCGAAGCGATTGCGCACGAGATGGCGTCGATGATGATCGACCACCAGATTGTGGGCGCTGCGATAGAGGAAAGCGCGCGGGTTCTCGACCGCATGCGGATTCTCGAGGGCGGCGAACTGGGCGAAAGCCTCCTGGACCACATCCTCCGGGTCTGGAGGACCCGCGCCGAAGGTCCGGGCGATATAGCGGGTGAGCTCGCTGAGGTGCCTGCGATAGAGCTCCGCCAGGGGCGTCTCGCGCTGCCGAGGGACATCGGCCACGCGCAGCGCTACGCCGGACTTGAAGGACGTGTCGGTCATGGGTGCGCGGTCCCTGAGCCTAGCCGCTCCCAGCCCGAGAAAGCAAGAAGAGCCTTTTCGATCAGCCGCAAGAGTATTCGCCCCGTGTGGATTTTATCCGGAAGCCTCGCCGCTCCTGTCATCCACTATTGGAGCGTGCCGGCTCCGTTGACTCCCTGCTGCGAGGGTCACGATTTACAGTATCCTATCCGCCGCTATGACAAAGTGTCAAGCGAGACAACCTGTCAGAATGAGCGAGTCTGGATCCCCAAAACACGAGCGGAGCCCGTTCTGATGCAGCCGACGAGCATTCGGTCCCCGACGACGGGCAGCCTCATTTTCCTTTGCTTCCTGGTTGCCATGTTCGAGGGGGTGGACATCCAGGCGATGGGCGTCGCGGCGCCGGGACTCGCCGCAGCCTTCCACCTGACGCCGGCGCAAATGGGCGAGGTCATGAGCGCGAGCACCGTCGGGTTGATGATCGGTGCCGCCGCGGGGGGTTGGCTCTCGGACGGGATCGGGCGCGCGCGAGTGATCGTGCTCTCGATGGCCGTGCTGTCGATCTTTTCTCTCGCCACCGTAGCGGCGCCCGGATACGTCAGTCTGCGCATCATTCGGGTGCTGGCCGGGCTCGGCTTGGGGGGCGCCTTCCCCAATCTCATCGCGATCGTGGCGGAGCGCACTCCTTCGAGGAATCGGACGGTTTCCCTGGCGTGGATGTACATCGGGCTTCCGGTGGGGGGTGCGGCAGCCGGCCTCGTCGCCACGTGGACGGGGGCTGGTGACTGGCGCCCGGTGTTCTACCTTGGCGGCTTCGGACCGCTGCTGCTCATTCCCCTTCTTCTTGCCGGGCTTCCGCAATCGACCCCCTCGAACGCGCCGCCTGTACGAGCCCGGCAGCCGCGGCCTATCGCGGCAGAGATTCGCTCGGTGCGCGCCGCACCCGGCATGACGGTGCGCCTCTGGGTGAGCTATTTCTTCACGCTGCTCGTGGTTTATCTTCTGCTGAACTGGCTGCCTTCACTGATGATGGCGGCCGGATATTCGCACCTGCAAGCGGCACTCTCCTCCATCGTCCTCAATGCGGGTGCCGTCCTCGGCAGTCTCGTCCTCGGCGCGCTGGCCGATAAAGTCGTGGCCCGCTATTCCCTGGTCGTGACCTATCTTGGAATGGCCGCATCGCTTCTCGTGCTGGCTCTCGGCCACGGCGCCTCGCTGTTCGCCGGAGCGTTCCTGGCGGGATTCTTCGTGATCGGGGGCCAGTTGATACTGTATGCGATGGCCCCCGCGCTTTACCCGACAAACGTGCGCGGCGCGGGCGTCGGCGCGGCGGTAGCCGCAGGCCGATTGGGATCGATTTCAGGTCCGCTGCTGGCGGGTGTCTGGCTGAGCCACGGATTTGGCCCCGATACCGTCCCACTCATCGCGATTCCGGGATTGCTGCTCGCCTTTGTGACAGCGCTCAGCCTGGCCAGGCGGCCCGAGCTCGCCAAAACGCAGACAGTGAGCGAGGCCGGCTAGCTCCGGGTCCGGCGGTTGGGATCGTTGAGAAGATTGTAGACGCTCGCCCGGCTGATCCCCATGGCTTTCGCCAGGTAATCCACCGACTTGCGGGCCTGGAAGAGCCCCGCCCGATCCACGTGCGAGACGAGCTGCATCCTCTCCTCGCGACCGAGATTGCTGACGGCCTTGTTGACCTGCATGGAGAAGTCGCGAACGATGTAATTGAGGTGCTGCTGAACGTCCGTGCGATAGATCGGCTCTGGGCGGTGCATGGTGGTGGACGAGAAACTCGTCAACATCGCGGCGGCGCGGTCGATCACGCTGACATCCAGATTGATACACAACAGCCCAATCAGGTCGCCATCAGCATCGCGCAGGCCGGCCGTGATCGACTTGCTGCGTCCCTGGGAAGGCAGGGCTTTCTCGTACGGCCCGAGAATGGCCTGGCTCGGCGTGAACTGCCCCTCGGGATGGTCCAGATTCGATAAATCCCCGGGGCGCCGGTCGCTCCAGCAATTCCAGATCTTGACGATCCGGGCGGTGCGCAGATCGTGGAGCGCGACCTCCACGTAAGGATAGAAGAGCGTGGCAATGGCCTCGCACACGGGGAAATAGGCCTTGAAGGCTTCGCCCTTCGGCGCTCTTTCGCGCACCTGGAACGTTCCGTGAACGGTTCCTTTCCTGGGCTTTGTCTTGGGTGCTGCCACTTTCAGCGCCACCTAAGCAGCCAAGACGCGGATGAGCTTCTCCACGTCGGCCATGTCGTTGTATACCGAGGGTGAAATGCGAACTCGATTCCTCGTCAGAGTGACGTAGATCTTCGCCTCTTTCAGCGCCGCCACGTATTTCGGACCTACCCCTTCCTTCGAGAATACCAAATACGGGCCCCGATGGTCGTCCGGTGTCAGCGCCTCAAATCCGTATCGGGGCAACTCCCGCTGCAGCCGGTCGAGCATCGGCTCACGATAGTGGGCGATTCTCGCGACTTCGAGCGCCTTGAGATACTTCAACGAGCCCGTCATGGCCGCCAGGCCGGCCCAATCCGGGGTGCTGACCTCGAAGATCTGCGCCGTGTCGGTGCCGAGTCGATAATCGCCCGCAACCGGTCCGGGAGGGTCGAACGGAAGGAAGTGATCCTTATATGCCGTGATGGCGCGCCACCCCAGCTGCACCCGCTGCAACTCTGCCAGCCTGTCGGGCCTGACATAGAGGAACGCAACGCCGAACTCCCCCATCAGCCACTTGTAGGACCCCGCACAGCAGAAATCAACACCCGAATCCTTGACGTCGAGCGGCACGGCGCCGACGCCCTGGATGATGTCGGCGTACACCAGCGCGCCCTTGCGATGGGCAATGTCACAGACCCGCTTCAAATCATGCCTGTAACCGGTCGCGCTGGAAACCCATGAGACGGCGACCAGCCTGGTCTCGGGCGAAATGGCCGCCTCGAGATCCGAATAATCGATCCGGTTGCCCCGGTTGCGGACCACGGTGAGAGGCATGCCCCGCTTGTTCAACTCACTGTACCTGACGAGCGAGGCGTCATAGTGAAATGCATCTGTGACGACACCCTTCCCCGGGCCGAGGCCCAGTGAGGCGCCGATCAGATTCTCGCCCTCCAAGGTGCTGGGCACGACGGCAACTTCGCCGGGAGCGGCATTGATCAGTCCGGCGAACAAGGCGACGGCCTCGTCGCGCGAGTTTTGCGCCGGCCAGTTGCGAGCCGCATCCCGCTGGCGGCTGTCGAGATAAGCCTCGAGCGCCCTGCGCGTCCAGTCTCCTACCGGATGCGTGTAAGCAGCGTTGAGATCGGTTCCCGTGAAAACGAAATTCGCCTTGTCGGGCAGCACGATCGGCCGGGGCGAGGCCACCCGGCCGCCGGCAGGATCATCGCCCGCGACAGCCAGGGCCGGGCCGCCGGTGCCCAACGCGAGTGCCGGCAGAGTCGCCGCCATTTGAATGAGACCGCGTCGGGTTGCTTTCATTGCTCAATAAAAGTGCGATTGGATGACTGATTTTGATAATTCATCAGTTTATATTGTTTGTCAAATCCGTGCGCCGCAAGCCTCGCTCTCCTGCTCGGGAATGCGCAGAGCTTCATTGAACTCGCGAGGCAACGCAGAAGAGAGCGAGGTTTACGCGCTCAAGCCAGAGTTGCGACAGGCACGTCCGGTCGCGCAGGCCGCATGGGATGCAGGAGACCGTCCATCGGACGGGAAAGAATGCGCAGGACGTCGATGCCAGGGACGATCAGCTTCCGCACGCTCGGGCCACCTGGTAGCCGTCCAACCTGATCGGCAAACCCAGCTCGCAGAGCCCGCCCGGCTAGTCCGCGCCCTCACTTTGGGCCCACAGCTTTACCGCCATGCATGGTTCATGCATGATACACGAATGGCTACCAAAACGATTTCCATCGAGACGGACGTGTACGACCTCCTCGTACGCGAGAGGCGTGAGCCCAATGAGTCGTTTTCCAGGGTGATTCGTCGCCTGTTTGCGGAACGGCCCACGCTCACAGCTGGTGAGCTCCTGAATGCGATGAAGGCCTTCGAAGGCCGCGGAGCCGGTCCTCGCCGCAAGCGCAGCGGCCATGCTGCTGCTTGATACGAGCTTCCTCATCGAGCTCGAGGATGAGCTGGTCAAGCGTCGTCCCGGAGCCGCCACAACTTTGCTCGGCGTTCACCGTCGCTCGCCGGTTGCGATAAGCATCATCACCCTCGGCGAATTCGCCGAAGGGTTTACTGATCCAAAGTCTTTCGGCGAATTCATTGCTCGCTTCCGAGTCATCCAGCTCTCCCGTGTCATCGCATGGCGCACCGCCATGATGCAAGGGGCTCTTGGCAAGCGCCTCGGGGAGAACGATGCCTGGATCGCCGCCACGGCGCTGTCCTACGGCGCAACGCTCGTCGGCCGTGACCAGGCATTTGCGCGCGTTCCCCGGCTGAATTACCTCCGGTTCTAAGCATGCTTCGCTTCAACCAAAAAAGGCCGCGCCAAAGATCGCCTCGTGATTTTGATTTGCAGGCTCGGGGACGATCGATGTGGCCGCTTTTTGTATGGAACTTCATATGGAAGTCCAACCCTGGACGGCGTTATATACCTATACTCAAATTCTCGTGAATTTCAGGTACATAGTAGACGCGCAGAGACACCAGTAGTTGGCTGCGTCGCTTTCACACGGCAGGGGCCACTGGTTCGATCCCAGTACCGCCCACCATTCAGAACAAAGGCTTCGCGAGACTTCCTGCCCTTTTGCTTCGCGAATTTGGGACATTAGCGCCGTCCCGCTACGCCGCCGAGCCAGCCATTTTATTTGCTCTTTACCGTTAAACGGTATACACTTTCGCCATGATCAAGAGCTTCCGGTGCAAGGATACGCAGAAGCTCTTTGAAACTGGGCGGTCGAAGAGCTTTGGCTCGATTTCAAAGGTAGCGACTCGGAAGCTCGCGCTGCTGGACGCCGCCGCGACCCTGGAGTTCCTGCGCTCACCGCCCGGCAATCACCTCGAAGCACTGGAGCGTGACCGTCTCGGACAGCACAGCATCCGCATTAATGACCAGTGGCGCGTATGTTTTCGTTGGACCGCGGCAGGCGCCGAAGACGTCGAGATCGTCGACTATCACTGAAGCCGCCGATGGGTGGCTGGAGAGGCAGACATGGCATTCAAGAACGGCATGCGGCCCGTGCACCCCGGCGAGGTTCTGCGCGAGGAGTACCTCAGGCCGCTAGATATGAGCGTCAACGCTCTCGCCAAGCGGCTGGGCATTCCCACCTCGCGCCTGAACGACATCGTGCTCGAGCGCCGTGGCGTGACCCCAGACACCGCCATGCGCCTTGCGCGCTGCTTTGGCGGCGATGCCCGCTCCTGGCTCAACCTTCAGACCGCACACGATCTCCGCCTGGTCGAGATCAAGAAGGCCAAGGAGATCGAGCGCACGGTTGAGCCATTCCGAGAGTCGGCATAGGCGACTGGCAGATACCTATACGGGTCGCCCGTGGCGCCAGGGTATGCTCGGCACAGCAGCCAACCGGGATCCAGCAAACACCTTGGGGTGGCGAAAATGGCCGCAACATTCGAATTTGCTCCACAGAACGAGATCGTTCAGGCTCTGGAGTCCGGGGAATCGCTTATCTGGTCCGGAACTCCTCGCAAGGGGCTAATGTTGCGCATCTAGCGATGCGTATATGATTCCGTTCAGTTTGCTGTGGGGTGGATTCGCGATCTTCTGTTCTTTGTAGACGCCGGCATACGTGCAAGGACTCTTTAAGGACTAACCAATCGCCGGGCCATCATCATTTCGGGCTTGTTTTCCAGAACGATAAATTCGCTGCCATTGCGGACACTGACGGATATCTCACTGCAGGTGCGCTCAGCTTACTTTCCGCACATCGGCAGGGTGATTTCCGGCTAATTTCCGCCCGGCTGGGCGACGGCTATTCGGGTGCGTTGAGTTCGATGAGCCGCTGTGTGTGAGCCTCCCAGATTCGTAAGAGCTTCTTCGTCTTGCGGTAATTGGCGATCGCCAGGCGCATGAGCTCGGCCTGCTTGGGCGTGAGGGTGCGGTGGTGGAGCCGCCCGCCCTTGAGGTAGCTCCACTCGTAGTAAGGTCCGTGGCGCGCCGCCGGGTCGCGCGCGCAATGACAGTTGGGGTTCCCGCAGACCTTGGTGCGCTTGAGCAGCGTGCCCGAGGACAGGTACTGCATGGCGCCGATCGCGCGCTGGATCTCGGCGATCTTCTCCTCGGTTTGAGCTGTGTCGGGCTTGGGCACGGAGTTGACGGTGTCGGCAGTTTCGCAAGCGCATCCAGACCACTACTCCACCGTGGGAGCTGGTCTGGGACCGGCCGGACCCCAGGGGCAGGGGTGGGCCGCGCGATCAGTGGTTTCTCTACCGCGATCCGATCGGCTCGATGGAAGCCTGGCCGATCGTGTGGGTGTGGTCGAAGCTGCTCACCGGGCATCAACGCGCCAGCCGTCAGCGCCGCATCGATGCCGCCGTCGCGGCGCTCACCGCGTTGCGTGACCGGATCGTCAGTCCCCGGGCGCGCATCCGCGGAGCCTCACGCATTGACCTCGAGGTCGAGAAGATTCTCGAGCACTATCACGTGCGCCGCTATGTGAAGGTCTCCCGCACCGTGCGCGCCGAGCACGACTTCAAGCAGACCCGCCGCGGCCGGCCAGGACCCGACACTGCCTACCGGCGTATCACCCACCGCCGCTACGACCTCGAGTGGACGATCGATGCCGCCGCCGTCGCCTACGACCAGAAGTCCGATGGCATGTACCCACTCATTACCAACGACCGCACCCTCACCCCGCAGCAGGTGCTCGAAGCTCACAAGGGACAGCCGCGGCTCGAGAAGCGCTTCGAACAGCTGAAAACCGTGCACGAGATCGCCCCGGTGTTCCTGAAGAACCCCGCGCGCATCGAGGCGTTCTTCACCGTCTACTTCCTCGCACTTCTCATCCAGGCGCTCATCGAGCGCGAGCTGCGACAGACGATGAAGCGCGAGCGGCTGAAAGCCTTGCCGCTATATCCCGAGGAGCGTCGCTGCGCCCACCCGACCACCGAGCAGGTGCTGCGGCTGTTCAGCCACGCCGAGCGGCACCTGCTCAGCCGCGCCGGTCGCGTAGTGCAGAGCTTCGAAGCCGAGTTCACTCCGCTGCAGCGTCAGGTCCTCGATCTGCTCGGCGTGCCGGCAAGCGGCTTCCGGGGCTGACGGCCCGCCGGAAATTCCCCGAAATCACGTCCGCGATGTGTCCGAGTAGCCGAGGGCATTGCTGCCCTCGGCCCTCACTGACCCGCACGAGCGCAACTCACGCATGCGGTTCGTCGCCGTACAGCTTCGCTCACGGCACGACGTAGCGATGGACGATCCGGGGAGTCGGGAGCGGGAACCGCCGAAGCAGCCGCTCGTACTTCTCCCACGACAGGAAGCTCTTCCACGACCGCCGGGAAAGCCAGGAGCGCCAGATCCGCCGCACATGATAATGCACGTGTTCCAGACGCCGACTATTCCCGCTGATGCCGAAGTAGCCGTAGTGGCCCTTCAGCATCTGACAAAGCCGGTCATGCTGGGTAGGTAGCGGCCAGTGCCGCATCAGGCGGCACTGCTCGTTGAACGCCTTGAGCGAACGCGCAAGGCGGTCTTTCGCCGTCACCTGCCGCACGACCGCATTGCCCTTCCTGGAGGTCCCCCATACATGGACGAACCCGAGGAAGGAAAACGACGTGGGCAACTCCGGCTCATCCTCGCGGCCAGGTGACCGCCTGGGTCGGAAGTCCACCAGACGGGTCTTGTCCGGGTGCAGTTGCAACCCGAACCGTCCCAACCGCTTCCCGAGAACTGCTTGGACTCGCTCCGCATCGCTTCGGTTGGCAAAGAGCATTACGAAGTCATCGCAGTATCGCACCAACGTGCTCGGGCCGTGAAGACGAGGTTGCACCTCGCGGGTGAACCACTCGTCGATCACGTGATGAAGCACAACGTTACTGAGGATCGGTGAGATCACCGACCCCTGCGGCGTACCGGTCTCCGGGTAGTGAACCTGCCCGTTCTCCAGTACGCCCGCTTTGAGCCACTTGTCGATCATCCGCCTGACTACGCCGTCCGTGACTCGCTGAGCAAGGATCTCTCGCAGGATGGGTCTTGGGATGGAGTCGTAGAACTTCCGGATATCGACCTCGAGCACCCAATACCCTCGCCGAGCCATCACCCCGGTGCGTAGAGCCTGAAGCGCCTGATGGGTACTGCGACCCGGTCGGAAGCCGAATGAGCAGTCCAGGAAGTCCTGCTCATATATCGGTTCCAGCAGCATCGCAATGGCCCTCTGCGCCAGCTTCTCTTCGAACGAAGGAATACCGAGTGCGCGTTGGCCGCCGTCCGGCTTGTCGATGTAACGACGCCGTACCGGTAGCGCTCGATAGCGGCCGGATTTGATTCGGTCGATCAGGTCGGCAAGGTTCCGCTGCAGGTTCTCTGCATAGGCTTGCCCCGTCACGCCGTCCACTCCGACCGCGCCATCCTTGCGTGTGCACTCGAACGCGTACTCCATCCATTCCGCATCGAGATAGTGGTTCAGCGAGGTGAACGCCATCGCTGGGTTCTGCCTCGCCAGTTGGGCTATCCGCTCCTGTTTAGTTGACACGCTTTCGGGTTTCAATGCACCCCTCGTGTTTCTCAAGGCGGTTCTGTAACAGCGCAGCTCCGCTTCCCTCTCGGTCGGGTCCGCCTGAGCGGCGTTCCCCGACGTCATCGGTACTATCAGAGCCGTAAGACGCCCTGCATCGAATACGGTGTTGCTTATGTATTTGCTTCACCGCTCCCGCACCTCGTCTCTCTCGGTTCGCTCTCGGCCGGCGGAGACCTCCGACCGAGCCTGGCCCCGTTCTCAGCCACGGCGCCATCGGCTACTTGGACACGGGTCGAATGCAGGGACTCCCAGGTTCCTGGAAAGTCCATCCCATACCTCTGCCACGCTCTACGATTCCGGCCGGTCCGCACCGACCTCACCCTACCGGTCGGCACGATGCTGTCCCCGCTATTCCGACCACGAAGACACCCGCGATACTTATTTCGGAACTCAATACCGTGGCTTCGGCATCCGCTGTCTACGCTTCAAGTGGTGCGTTACCGCACCCGCATGCAAGACTGGCTTCCGGCTGGTGGTTAGCCATTGCCGGGAGGGAGTCGAACCCTCTGGACTTCAGCGAAAGGTTTCTATCCTCTACATCGGATTTCCCCTTTCCCAGGCTTATCCTGGCGCGACGGAAAGTAAGGCTCAGATCGCAGCGGGACGATTTTACTTGGACGTCCACTGCCATATTCCTCTTGGAGCTCAGGGATGAGCTGGCCCGGCGGGAGCCAGTATTCAACCCCTGCATTCGAGATGATTCCGGATGCCAAGACCGTTCACGATCAACTCCTTGAGGCCCAACGCGCCGCTCCCTGACCTGGAGCTCTGGCTGCAGATGGCATGATGGCATGGCCACCGATATAGAAGACCGACTCAGGTGACACGCCGCATCCGAGGCGGCTGGGACAATTTTGGGACAGTGCGAGAATGACATTGCGTGATATCAAATGACATCAGATGACATCAAATCCCGGTTGAATTGGAGATTCGGCGCTCACATCCTTGATCTGTAAGCTCCTACCCCCCGTTTCACACGGCAGGGGCCACTGGTTCGATCCCAGTACAGCCCTCCATTTAAGAACAAAGACGTCGCGAGCATCCCTGAGACTTTACTGCTCGCATTTGGGACAGTCCGTCATTGGCGCGCCAACAACAATGGCGAGTGTGGCTCGGAGAACCGCTGCACACCACCAGAGGTGTTACAGAAGCTATCCCGTCTTCAACTTCTCCTCCGCATACAGCGACAGCTCGATCATTCGCTCGAGCAGCTGCTCTGGCGAGATTCCGGAAAAGTTCTTTAACACCAGCTCCTTGACGTAAAGCCGGACGAGATACCGCAGCTGCAACGCTCGATTGCGCGTCGCGAACACGAAGTCGCGATGCCCGTTGTTCACCACAATAACGTTGCGATCGGTGTCGTACCGCGACCGCCAGAGCTCCCCGGCCGCCCGCTCGAACGTATATCCGGGCAGACCTCGGGAGTTGATCACAGCGGCGCTGACGACCCGCTCGAGGCTGTCGGTAACGGTCACCAGTGCCTCCGCCGTGCAGGTGATGTCCCGCTGAATGACGGTAACTTTGAGCCGCGTCAGCCCCGGCATGCCCGGTCCCATGAGCTCCACCTCCTGATCCGCGGTGCTTCTGAACGACCCGGCGCCTTCCACGATCTCCCAGGCAAACTGCAGATCCTCCTCTACTCGTCGGCGAGACCGGTCTCGCGGCAGTGCCCGAAAGCGCCGCTGCTCGTTCACCGGCACGGTGCTCGCGGCTGGAGAGATGACCACGCTGAAGAGCGGTCCCGCGTAGTCGAAGAATTGCCGCTGCGTACCCGCAGCCTGCGACGGCTCCACGACCCCCAGCTCCATCGCCTCTCCGTGCTCTGGGGCTGTTCCGCCCTCCCCGTTTCCTAGCCTCGTCGGCACGCTGTCCCCGCGGGATCTCGCCTGAACGTCGAACCAGTCGTATTCTTCCGGGGGCAGCGCCAGCAATGCCTCGCGGAATGCCCGCTGAATCGCGCGCAGCGATTGCTGCGTTGCCTGCTCCTCCTCCGCCCGCTGCTGGGCCTCGATCAAGCCTTTCAGGTGCTTCTCGAGGGGCAACAGTGCCTCGAGGAGCGCAGCGTATCGCTCGTCGTGGATGATTCCGCTACGGGTACCCGGTGTCAGGTTCAGAAACGGCGCGTCAATGAGCCCCTGCAGGTATCGAATTGACCATGGCGTATGCTCGAGACCCGGCAAAGTCGATAGGTCCTCGATGACCCGCGTACCGCCCCGAGTGAGCGCGACCCGACAGCTCTCTTCAGGCTCGGCGAGGTACAGCTCAGCGTATGCATCGCCGTATGCCGTCCGCACGGGCGGAAGCTGGTGCAGCAGGCGCCCGCCGTAGGCCCGCGGCTCAACCTCGTACTGCTTGCGGGCCAGCTTATCGACAACGATCACCCGAACCTGTGAGTGCCGGATCCTATCCCGCAGCTCCGACGCGAGATACCACTGAATCTTTTCTCCCGACAGCGTCCGGATCCCTTCGAGCAGCGGGCTGATCCGTAGCTCGGTGCCACGCTCTGCGAACAGTACCCGCCTCGGGCCTACTGCGTATCCCGAGTCCCCCTTACTCATGGTCATCTGGTATGACCGCTGATCGTCGCCCGTGGACATCATCGTGAGCGTGTCGCCGACCGTCCAAAATGACAGGAGTCCGATGCCGAACTCTCCCTGCAGGCCGGCTCCATCCCCTTCCGCCTTCAATCGCCGCTTGATGGAGTCACAGATATGTGTGGCGACATACTTGAAATTTGGCTTCCCCTCCTCGTCCCGAGGCACCCCGTCACCATCGTCCCTGACCGAGAGATAATGCTCTCCATGCTCTCGCCCTCGGGTGATGGTGATCGTCTTCGCGTGCGCGTCGATGCTGTTCTCGACGAATTCCGCGATGGCCTTTAGCGGATTGCTCTGCGACAGCGCAATGATGCGTATGGCGTTCCAATCATCCCCGATCTTCAGCCGGCCGCGATCGGTATTCCCCCTGCCGTGCGAGGCCTTATTCTTCGCAATACGCCGGGCCGCCCGACCCGCAGCCGCCCTGTGCGAACGCTCTTCGTCGCTCATTCCGCCGATGATAGCAAGGCGCCCTTCTTGCCCGGCAATTCCGGCGTGGTAGCGGCGCCCTTATCCCCGGCCGCCCATGACGGCGTGCTGCGACGGGCCCGGCTTTGAATATTTCACAGCTCGAGAAGGGCGAGCGTCCTGTCACGGCCGAATTGGCCTTAGCGGCCACTGCTTTGTACCGGTTGCCCGCAACCGCCCTTCCACTACCAGAGACGTTGGCCGACCAACCCAAGACCGACGACGCTCTTCTCGCCCGCCAGCTTTCCGGGCTCGGCTACCCGAGCTTCGCGCACCTGCGCCCTCGGAAGGCCAATCCGGCAGCGGTAGTCCTGGCGGCACTGGTGCGGAAGGACCTTGATACCAGGTTGACGGAGGCTCTTCCCTGGGTGTTATTGACGTACCCGGACCTGGATTGGTCTTGGCTGATCCGTCAAGCAAAACTGCAGGATGTGCAGAATCGGCTTGGGTTCATTGTCGGCATGGCAAAGGATCTCACCGCCCATAGGGTCGAGCATCAGTCAGCATTCAACCAGCTATGTGGCGCCGAGCAGCAGCTGGAACGGGCCCGCCTTGCGCGCCAGGACACTCTCTGCCGCGAATCGATACCTGACGCGGAGCGCCACTGGCTGGAGGTGAATCGATCCTCGCTGGCACGGCACTGGAACTTGGTTACCGGCCTCACTGCCGATCAACTGTCGTATGCCCGCTGACGATACCCTTGCCGCCGTGCCGCTCGTTCTTGGGCAGATGGCGACCCGTCCAGGTCATCCAGGTCATACAGATATGCGCTCGCTCGCAGCGGGCAGCAGCATGTCCGAAATGACTGCTTAGCGGCTTCGGGAGTTCGGCTTATAATGGGTTCGCGGCGGAGGTACCGATGACCAATGTTACCGTTCAACTTAGTGAGCGAGAGATAGAGGCGCTCAAGGCGCGTACAGGCAAGCGAAGCGCTGCAGCGGCACTCAAGGCCTGGGCTGCCCGCGCGAATGCGAAGCGCTCAGCTGCGGAACTCCGAGCCGCCCTCAAGGACTCGCTGAAGGAAGAAGCCGCCGGCAGGGGGCGCCGCTTTAGCAGCGGCCGTGAGGCCATTCGTTGGCTCGAGAGCTAATCATTCTCCAGCGCTTCAAGCGCGATTACCGGAACGCTCGCAAGCACGCCGAATTCGACGCCGAAACGCTCGAGTACGTCTTCGACGCCCTGATCTCCGGCGAGAAGCTCCCATCGGCCCTCCGTGAGCATCGCCTCGGAAAGCGTAACAATAGCTGGAGTGGCTTCATGGAGTGCCACCTGGGGTCCGACCTTCTGCTCATCTATCGGGTCCGTCGGCGGGCGGTGGTCCTGCATCGCATCGGGACGCACACGCAGCTGTTCGGGGCGACGCGACGCCGCGATCGTCAGCCGCCGCGGCGCCCGCGCAAAGCGAAATGACCTGGGACAATTCTGGGACAGTCGTATCTATGATGGTGTCAATGTTTTCTCACCGGGGTGAGCGTTCTCTTCCGAGCCTTTGAAGGGACGTGCGCCTGATGACCTGGGCAGCGCTTCTGGTGCGGTATTTCGACACGTTGCTCGTGCCCGAGGTGCTCCAGAAGGGTCGTCGTGCCGAGGGGAGCGAAGACACGCGTTTCGGCCGCTGGCGGAGGAGATGCCGAAGGTAAGGATTCCGTGGCGAGCACGGTGGCCAAGGATTTTCGCAGCCGGGTGCTGTGGCCCCAGTGGCTACCGCGGTTACCGAGATGGGGCGGATGCAGCACGTGCTGGGATCGGCGCAGATCGGCAAGCTTCTTTTCCGTGGCAACAGGCGAGGCATAAGCCCTCCGGCATCCCCGTTCTTGCGCGCGACAGCGCGCCGGCGTAGGGGCCGCGGGGGATCGCAGACGGGCTTGGCTCAGGCGGCTCGGCGGGCGGGCGGCAGGGAGCTGCGAGCGTTCCAGGGAAGCAGCGCTTCGAGGGCCTCAACGGTCTCGGCGGCGGGGAGATTTTCGAACAGGAAGTTCAGGTACGCACTGGGCTCAAGGCCATTGGCGCGAGCGGTGGCAACGAGGGAGTAGAGGTTGGCGCTCGCCCTGGCACCGAACGGGTTGTTCGCGAAGAGCCAAACGCGCCGCCCCTGGCTGAAGGGGCGGATGATGTTCTCGATATAGTTGTTATGAGCAGGCACGTCCGGGTGCTCGAGGTAGCGCACCAGTTTCGGCCACTGCTTGGTGGTGTAGGCGAGCGCCTTGCCGAGGGCGCTCTGCGGGGGCACGCCAGGCAGGAGGTCCTCGACCCAGCTCTTGCGCATTCCGGCCATGACGGACAGCTGTTCCGGTGATGACGGACACCATCGGAGCGAAGCGACGCAAGCAGGTGGATTACTCTACCGACTGTCCGCCATGGTTCCCAGGGGGATAGGTCTCGCGCATCGATTCCGGCGAGCGCAGCTCGATGCGATGGGCGTGATGGACCAGGCGGTCGAGGATGGCATCGGCGATGCGTCCGCCGCCGAGGAACTCGTGCCAGTCGCTGGCCGGGAGTTGGGAAGTGACCACGGCTGTCCCGGTGCCGTAGCGTTCCTCGAGGGCCTCGAGTAAGTCCTGCTTTTCTCGGTCGGAGAGGGGCGCCAGGCCGAAGTCATCGATCAGGATGATCGCGATCTTCGAGAGCCGCTTCAGCAGCCGATCGTAGGTCCCTCGGCGCGGGCCTGCACGAACAGATTCAGGAGCGTGGGCAGGCGCAGGTACTGGACGGAGAAGCCGGAGCGACAGGCGTGCTGGCCGAGGGCTTGAGCGACGAAGCTCTTGCCGGAGCCGGAGGGTCCGGTGATCAGGACCGACTGATGGGCGGTGATCCAACGGTTCTGCGCGAGCTCGAGGAGCTGGTCTTTGCGCAGCCCCCTGGCGGTGCGGTAGTCCAGGCCCTCGATCGAGGCGGAGCGGTCCTTGAACTTCGCGACCTTCAGTCGCCCGGTGAGCTTGCGGTTTTCCCGGTATAGCCATTCATCATCGACGAGGAGGCCGACGAAGGCGGCCTTGTCGAGGCTCTGGTGGTCCTGGCGCTCGAGGCGCTCCCTGAGGGATTTTGCGAGACCGAAGAGCTTCATGGCGTTGAGTTTTTCGAGAGTCTGTTCAAGCAACATGTGGTGATCCTGTATTGATGTGATGCTGTGATGTCGGCATTGCGTGTTGTGTTGATCCTGTGGATTTCCTCCTTTCGCTCTTATATCTATCGGCATAGCCGCAGTTCAGCCTGCCGCGGATGCGGCAGGAGCGCCTGCGTTCTGCGCGACGTTGCCGGCCCTGCGGTACGAGCTCAGTTGTAGTAGCGGCGGCCGCGCACGTTCTCGGCGCCAAGATCCGCTGTGCTGTCTGCGGCTTCTGCCTGATCGGGCAGCGGGGCAGCCTCCATGCGGCGCTTGAGGATGGTCTTGACCGTGCGATAGCCCGCCGAGCGGATCGCGATTGCCCGCTCGCACGCCTGCTCGAGGCGGCTCGTACCGAAGCGATTACTCAGGCGCAGGAGCCCGAGCGCCGAGCGATAGCCCTGCTCCGGATGCGGCCGGGAGCGGATCACGTGATCGACCACCGCCGCAGTGTGGGGGCCTATGGTCTTGCCCCAGTCAATGAGGCGCGATGGCGTCCACTCCAGATGCGCTCGGTGGGAGGCGGGCCGATGCTCAGGATGGGTGCTGTAGGCGTACTTGAGGTAGCTGCGCACGTGGGAGGTGATGCGCTTGCCCTTGTGGTAGAGCTCGACGGTCTGGTACGTGGCGCGGCACCAGAACTGCTCCCCGACCATCGTGTATGGGACGCTGTAGAAGTGATCATCGAAGCTGACGTGGTAGTCGATGTTGGCCTTCACCTGCTTGTGCTCGGCGTACTCGTAGCGCTTTACCGGCAGGGGTTTGAGCGCCGCTCGATCGAGCCGCTCGTATAGCTCGCGCCGGGACGCCTGAACATGGCGCATCTTGCGATGGTTGAGCTTCTCGAGGAGCTCGGCGATGGCCGCGTTCATCTCCTCGAGGTGGTAAAATCGACGGTGCCGCAGAGCCGCGAGGATCCAGCGCTGAGCAACTAACACCGCGGCTTCAACTTTTCCCTTATCTCAAATCACCAACTGCACCTCGTCCTGACGACGAAGCAGTCAGCTTCGAGATCACCCATCCATTTCATCCCAGGCGCGGCACCCGCTGGGTGTTGCGCACTCGACGTTTGAACTGGGGAGAAGATCGAGTCATCTATTTTGACGAGAAGGGCCGTCTTCGCTCGATACTCACCTCGTGGACGAGCGTCGGCCAGCAGGACGCATTCATGCGGGCCTCAGGCGGGCGTTCATGGTTCAGACCCGATGATCTGCTGCGGCTGGATGCGATGTTGCGGGAGCCGCCACGTCGGAGCACCCCATGAAGGCGTTAAGCAAATTACGCCGCACATGTAAGGTAATAAATGCCGCGATGGGGCTGTGGCTCAAGGCTGTTCATCACATATTACGGCACTTAATGCGGCATATAAACGGTGCAAGTCGACGTAAGCGACTTGACATCGGCGTCACAGCGGCATATATTATATTACACATAAGTAGCTCTCGAGATCGCTTTGGCCTCGCGCGACCGCAAAGCCGAACGCCTCAAGCAAACCGGTGGCTTGAACCGCCACCCCGAGCGCGTTCACGCCTCCTGGTTTCAAAGCGGGGGCTTCTTCGACGCCCGCGACCTCGTGCAGGTCAAATACGAGATGCTGCGCCAGGTGCGCATCGAGGGCGCCGAGAAGAGCGAAGCCGCTGCCCTCTTCGGCGTATCGCGTCCAACTTTCTATCAGGCAGAAGCCGACTTTGCGCGAGCGGGCTTGAGCGGTCTATTGCCCAAGACCCGAGGCCCCAAGGGTGCGCACAAGCTCACCGCGGACGTCATGCGGTTCGTCGAAGACAAGCTGGCCGACGAACGCCCACCCTCCGCTCGCGCGCTGGCCCAGCAGATCAAGACCGAACTCGGTATCTCCGTCCACCCCCGCAGCATCGAACGCGCCTTGGCGCGGAAAAAAAAACAGTAATCGCACCCGACCGGGTATCCGCTGCGGCCATCCCGGTCTACGAGGCATTGCGTGCCGAAGCGCTGGGTGGTCGAGCCCGGCCCGAAGGCTGGGAGCCGTGGTCTATCACGGCATGCTCGACGGATTGGCCGTATTGATGGCTGCGACCTCTCCCCCCATCGCCTGTCCCGCGCCTACAGCTGCTACCAGTATTCGAGGCGATCGTGCGCTCTTGCGTTTGATGGCCAACATCATCCTGCAAACTCAGTCCGAGGTGAAGCATGTCTATTGACACCCACCAGAAGGTGAGCGCAGAACATCTGCGACGCGACGCGTTCCTGTACGTCAGACAGTCATCGCTGCGGCAGGTCTTCGAGAACACCGAGAGCGGCAAGCGTCAGTACGCACTGCGCGATCGAGCCGTCGCACTCGGCTGGCCCATCGAGCGGATTCACACGATTGATACCGACCTCGGCCTCTCCGGCGCTCAGGCCGATAATCGCGACGGATTCCAGCATTTGGTCAGCGAGGTGGCTCTCGGGCGCGCTGGCATCATACTGGGCTTGGAAGTGTCGCGGCTGGCGCGCAACAACGCCGATTGGCACCGCTTGCTCGAGCTCGCGGCCCTCACCTGCACGCTGATCCTCGATGAGGATGGCATCTATGACCCGGCGAACTTCAACGATCGTCTCCTGCTGGGTCTCAAGGGCACCATGAGCGAAGCGGAGCTGCACGTTCTCAAGGCTCGACTGATCGGCGGTCAGCGCAACAAGGCGCGGCGTGGGGAGCTGGAGATGGGCCTTCCGATCGGGCTCGCGTATGATGCCGCTGCTGCCGTGGTACTCGATCCGGACCAGCAAATCCAACAGTCGTTGCGGCTGCTCTTCGATACCTTCAGGCAAATCGGCTCGGCCACCGCGGTGGTGCGCCGCTTCCTGCGCGAAGGCGTCCGGTTCCCGCGACGCATCCGGCGCGGCATTGGCAAGGGGGATGTCATCTGGGGCACGATCGAACACTGCCGCGTCATTCAGATATTGCATAACCCGCGCTATGCCGGCGCTTATGTCTACGGGCGCACGCGCGGGGTACGTAAGGCAGATTTGAAGTCGACCGCTCATCGCAAGGTCGCACAGAGAACTGGCAGGTTCTCATCCGGGATGCCCATCCCGGTTACATCTCGTGGGACGAGTACGAGCGCAATCAGCAGACTCTCAGGCAAAACATGGCCGGATGGAGTCCAACCGGTCGCGGTCGCATGCCGCGCGAGGGATCGGCTCTGCTCCAAGGCCGACTCATCTGCGGTCGTTGCGGCGCACGCATGCGTGTGCGTTATTCCGCGCATGACAGTCGAGCCACACGGGCAACTCCTGCGAGAGCGTGGCGCGAGCAAACGTGTACGAGCTCGCCCCGAGCGCCCCCACGAACAGCTCCGTCGGGATCAGCTCGCCGGTCTTGACGTCGATCAGCGGGATGCCATCGCAGAAATCGACGAAAGTCTTCTCCCCGCCGCGGTACACCTGGCGCAACACCACCGAGAGCTTCTTCTCGAAGCGCCGGTACAGGTCGCAGAACTGCGAGTACTGGTACCCGTCGGGCTGCTCGGCCTTGTACTCCTGCCACAGCAGCGCCAGGGTCACCTGATGGTCGCGCCGAGCGAGCTCGGCACGGAGCTCGGCCCAATCTGGCGCCGGACGCAGTCGCCGCCCCTTGAGCTTCGAGTCCGCCTGGCTCGGGTACAGCCGCGCCTCGAGCTCGCCTTCGTCCAGCGCGGCGACAGCCGGCCAGTCGGTGAGCCCCGCCACCTGGGCGCGCCTTAGGCAATCCGAAATCGCCGTCTTGCTACACCCGACGACGAGCGCCAGCTGGCGGCGGCTCGTCACGCCGCCCGCCAGGTGCAGCCGCAGAACGTCTTTGATCTTTTGCATCGCAAGCCTTTCTTGGGCCACCGCATCGCTCCCCGTTGCCAAAAGGGACGAAGGGTGACGGTGAAAAAGGCTTGCGTCGAATCGCCCCGACCCGCAGCCGCCCGACTTCCGGGCGCATGCCGGACAGCGTTCCGGCCATGGCGCACAGCAATCCGGCCGTCCGCCCAAAGTGTCCGGCATCAATCCGGAACGGTGTCCGTCATGCCACCGGAATGGTATCCGCCATCACTCCGGAATCGCGTCCGTCATGGACCGGTGCACGCAGCTCTTGAACGCTGCGAGCACCGGCGCGGATTTTTGCCGGCGCAGCTTCAGCACCTCATATAGCCTCATCGAGACATGTAAGCTGAATAACATAGATCCCCAGCGCTACCTGCAGTACGTGCTCGAGCGCATCGCGGATCATCCGATAAACCGCGTAGAGGAGCTATTGCCATGGAACGTAGCGGACAAACTCAACCAGCCCGAACAAGTGACGGAGGCGCTGGCAGCTTGAGGCTCGAGCCGTGAAGGATAAGGCCTCACGCGTGCCCTTCGCGCACCTGCAGGCGTTCCTGGATGAAACACGCGGTCAGATCACCATCGGCGAGATCCCGCCGATCCGCAGCGCCGCGCTCGCGGCCGTGGGCAAACGCGTGCGCGTGGCGCTCTTGAGACGCGATGACGAAAACCTCGCGCAGCTGCTCGAGCGCCTCGACGCCGCCCTGGTCAAGGTGATGGCTGACGACAGTGTTGTCGACGAGGTCCTGCCCGAGATCAAGCGCCGACGCTCTCGGTGACTCGGCGCCCAGAAGCAGCGCAGCGACGATCACGGCAGGGGCAAAACGCGCAGATCCCCCACGGTGGCATAGATTTACCCAAGGGCAGCTCCAAATCCATGGGCCACGGCCTTACGCTTACGAATAAGCCACGCGCCGAAAAGATAGTCAAGAACCAAAGTCAGTGCTGGCGCCAAAGGCGCGCCGTCTCCGTGCGTCGGACGGTCTGCGTACCATCGATACTGAGCCAGGTAATACAGGGCTCCAATCCCGCATAGAGCAAGGACCAAACCCCAAGCAAAGGCAACCTTTGCGGAGCGGTTCCAGCTTCTCACCACGTCAGCTCCGAATCAGTTATCCCGGGGCTCTGCGACTATGATCGGGAGATGAGTTTCCACCGCAAGCAGGCCCGGGACGTGGCGCAAAAGTGGCAAATAATGGCAGCGACCGAAGGCTGGACCTCACTGAGGCCGGCTCGGGAAAAAAAGTAGCGCGTGCGTTGTTCAGGAGCTCTGGGACTGCGGCCTTACCGACGCGAGTCATATTCTATGGGCAGCTCCACTGCCATAGTTATGGAGCGTTGACACATCCTCCAATACCGCATCAATTCCAGCATGTAAGATGTTCATGACTTGATGGGCGTAAAAAGCCCGATGGCGTCGCTTCGCTCCTTGTACTCGGAGAATATCCATCTTCACCAGCACAGCGACGGCGGCATTCGCGGCCGGGAACGAAACATTCAGCCGCTCAACCAGTGCATTGACCGTAACCACGGGCTGACCGAGCAGCAGCTCGGCAAGGCGCCATACTGCAGCATCCTTGCGGATACGGCGTTCCTTGAGGTGTTCGCGCCAGTGGTCGGCGATGGTTCGCAGCTCGCGCAACAGATGCACCGTGTGGCGACATGAGGCTATTGCGCATTCGAGAAACAACCGGACCCAGTCGGACCAGCGCAATTTCATCTGCACCGCGAGTAGAGCGTCGTGGTATTCCCGCTGACGGAGCTTGAGGAAGGTTGCCAGATGGATTGGCGGGTCCCCGTCTGCGAGGAACATAAGAGGAAGCAGGATCCGGCCCACGCGCCCGTTGCCGTCGACGAACGGGTGGATGGCTTCAAAATGAGCGTGAACGATCGGAGCGCGGGTCAGCATACCGAAGCGGAAATGGCTCTCAGGATCAGGTTCATTGCGGATGAGTCGATCCAGTCCGGCCATCAGTCGTGGTACTTCCGCGGGCGGCGGCGGGATGAAGCGGGCATTCTCCATCTTCAGTCCGCCGATGTAATTCTGGACATCGCGAAGTTTCCCAGGGACCGCGCGCGATTCTCCGGTCATGAGCTCCCTGTGCAGCGAACAGATAAAGCGGGTGTTCAGCGCATTGATTCCCTTTGTCCTCACCGCGGAGACGCCCAGCATGTACGCGTGGACATAGTTCAGCGTCAGGTCGGCATCCGCATCCGCCACCGCGTCGGGTGTTCCGGCCTCTATTTCGTGCAACAGTAGCTCGTCGAACTGAGTATGGGTCCCTTCGATCTGACTGCTATCAACGGCCTCCCGTCGGTTGAGCATATGGCTAAGCAAATCTGCGTAATGCGGGGCACCAGCGATAGCATCGGCAAGCACCTGCATTTCACGGTGTGCTAGCGGGAAGAGAGGTGAATCGATAGGAAAGAATGCCAGGTCGGGCGGAACCACGGCATAGCATCCGGAGTGCCCCGGAACAGGTACGGCCGTGGCTCTAAGAGACGGGTGCAAATCAGACTTCTTCATCTTGGAGAAGCCTTTAGTAGCGATATGGTTATTTAAGGATACACCAACTATCCTTTAATAATCAAGCGATCATTAAAGGCTCTGCGTCGCCGGCTCGCGCGATGGATCGCTGCCACGACCGCCTCCTGACTCGTGGTCTTGTCGCGCGAGAGCGCAGTTCGCGTTCGCTCATAGAACTGCGCCCGAGACGACGGGAGCGGGAAACGCGTGCAATTCCGAGCAAAAACCAAGACCAATTGTGCAGATGCTGTCTGCACAATCCCGACTGTCGCGCTTCGGGAGAGACCTGGGACAATTTTGGGACAGTCCGATCGTGACATTGAGTGATATCAAATGACATCACGTGATACCAAGTCCCTGTTGCAAATAGGCATTCGGCGCGCATATCCTTGATTCGTAAGCCCCTACCCCCCGTTTCACACTGGTGCGGTGTGGTTGCGGCCGGTCGGAACGAGGCGCAGATCGGGTAATAATGGTACCATTTATAATTATCTGGTGCTATTATTACCCACCATGAAAACCAGAGATCTCGATACCGCAGTCCAAGCGTTTCGCAAGCGCGGCGGGACGCTGCGTACCCGCGATCTGCTCGCGCTCGGGGTCCATAGCGATGCCCTCTACGCTCTGCGTGAGCGTGGCCAGATCGTAGAGCTCGAGCGTGGTCTCTATCGTCTGGCCGATGCCGGCGAATCGGAATATCCCGACCTTGCTGTCGTCGCTGCTCGCGCCCCGAACGCGGCGATCTGCCTGATTAGCGCCCTCTCCTATCACGGCATCACGACCCAAATTCCATCATCTGTTCACCTTGCCGTGCCGCGAGGCAGCTATCACCGCATCAAGCTGTCTATACCTGTCACGGTGTACCGCTTTGACCCTAAGACCTTCACCGAAGGACTCGATACGCGCGCCATCGGCGGGATGCCCCTGAAGATCTACAACCCTGCGCGCACCGTCGTGGAATGCTTCAAGTTCAGGAACAAAATCGGGCTTGACGTCGGGCTCGAGGCACTGCGACTCGCGCGACAACGCAAGCGCGTGCAGAACCGCGAGCTGCTCCGTTACGCGCAGCTGCTTCGTGTCGCGAATCTCCTGAATCCGTATCTGCAGGCGATCGAATGAGCGCAAAGGAACCGAAAAACGTTGCGGCCTCCGTTCTAGCGAGGCTGCGCAATCATTCGGCCTCGAGCGGCGAGCTATTTCAGCAGGTTCTCCAGCAGTACGCCATCGAGCGATTCCTGTATCGCATTTCCAAATCGAAACACGCCGAAGGCGTCATCTTGAAAGGTGCACTACTACTGAAGACTATCGGCATACCCAGGGCGCGCCCAACCATGGACATCGACATGCTGCGCAAGGTAAGGCCGATCGAGCGACCCTGATGGCACTCGTCAAGGATTGCGCTACTCTCGAAGTTGATCCGGATGGTCTCTCCTTCGCCGCCGGCAGTATCGTAGCCGAGGAAATCACCAAGGACTCGGAGTACGCGGGAACGCTTGCGGGTCTCCTGCTCGAAGAAGCGGAACCCCTCGAGCGGCAGCGGCCGCAGGTGCGGTTTTTCCTCGAGGAACATCTGCATCACCTGGCGCTTCTTGCGACCGTGGATGCGTGGGGCCGCCCAGCGCTCCTCCCAGTGCGTAAGCCACGCGTTCTGCTCCTCGATGGACTCGAACTTGCGGCCCTTCAGCGCGGTGGACTGGGTATGTTTGATCGCGTTCTCGACCGCACCCTTTCGATCGGGGTCCTCGATGCGGCAGACATCTGCTGTGCAGTCGTAGTGCCCCAGCAGTGCGGCGAAAATAGGGTTCAGCTCCGGCGCGTAGAGATCAGGCTTGATAACCCCTTGCTTCAAATTATCCAACACAACATACTCGACACTTCCGCCGAAGCTCCGGAACACCTCCTCGTGCAAACGCGCCCAGGTCCGCTGATCGGCTTTCCAGACGACCTTGCGGAAGGCCTTGCCCGAGTACTTCAGCGTCATCACGTAAAGCCACGGCCGGCGGTACTTGCCGTTGCGGTAGAGCGTGAGCGCACCCTGGCCGAAATCGACCTGACACTCTTCCCCGGGACCGCTCGTAAGGACGTCAAATCGATCCGGATCGCGCACCCTCAGCGTGCGCACGAAGCGCTTGACCGAGTTGTACCGATGGGTGAACCCGTGCCGCTCGATGAGATCCTGGTAGATGCTCTGCGCGTTGCGACCGAGCTGGACCTGCTCCTCGATCCAGGCGCGGCGCTCCTCGCAGGCCGAGCGGGCCTGCTTGGGCGGCCGAGCCGGTGGCCGGGTGGGGGAGTTTGCGGCCCGGAAACCGCGCTTTCCCGGCCGCCAGAGCCGGTGGCCACCCCGGGGGAATTTGGCCCCGCGGTTCCCTCCGGCGCCCCTTGTTCGTAGCGCCGGATCGTCTTGCGATCCACCCCCGTCAGACGCTCGATCTCGCGCTGGCTGCGCCCCTTGCGCAGCAGCGTTTCCACGGTAATTCGCAGATGCGGCTTCAAGACGTTCAACTCCCGCCCCCGGTCAAAAAGGGCCAGCGTAACGTCCCGCCGCGAATCAGCCCTCGGCGCCGACCGGCGCCCGTTCACATCAGGGGTGGAGGAGTTTCAGGTCACCAGAGGTGGGGGAGTTTGGCCGGCCGCCAGGGCGGCGTTCGCGGCTGTCAAGTTGAACAGCGATATAAAAGTATGGTCGCAATTGGCAACCCGTCCCGTCGGATCACAGAGATCGGCCGAGCAAAATTTGTCAAGGTGTGCCTTCGTTAGAAAGAAGCCATTTTTGGCGTCAACCTATACATGCCAGTAGTGCGGCAGCAACGTCCCGAGACATTTCGTTGGCTGAATTGGCAATCGCTCGAGCACGTTTCTGAGGTAACAGTACGGGTCGTGGCCATTGAGCTTGACAGATAGAGCCAAAAACACCCTCCACGAGCCCGCCCGGCAACGTATCAAATCCAGAAGCACTTCTGAGCGCAGCGGGTGTTGGTTTCGTCCGTCGCTGATGGTCATACCTACCTCGATGACCCGACCTTTCTAGTAGAAGCCAGGATCGACCCTCGAGCGGCTGCGTCACGAGGAAACGACAGGGTTGTGCCCAGGACGCGTAGGCTCTGAGACGCGAAGTCCGGAAGGATGGTGGGACCCGCAGGGGTTTTGTCCCAGCCAATGTCGAGGCTCCACATGCCGATACCACGAGACTTGTCCCACCTCAACGCGCTGGTGTGCTTGCCTACGGCGCTCACGCGAATCCTTCCATTCGGAGGACCGTACTTAGCTGTTAGTGACGGAAGGGATTCATCGAGAAGCAGCAAGGAGGAAGGGAACGGCGGAATCAAGGTCCAAGTCACAATGGACCCTAGTATCAGTGCACCGCCTGCGATGACCCAAATGCGTGGCGACATGGCTCTAGCTAGCAGATTACTGGATTCGGCTTCAAGATTCTCGTCGCCCCGGCAGCAGCAAGCCGCAAGGACCCGATCAGTCGGAGGCACCGGCCTCCTCAAACGGATTGAACAGTTTGATCCCGGGGCGGCTAAAATCCTTCTCATTTCCGGTCACTACAGTCAACTTGTGCCGAAGCGCAATGGCGGCGATGTAGCTGTCTTCGACGGGCATCGGCTGACCGATTTCTTCCAGTTTGTGCTGCTGTTCGGCCCAGACGTGCGCCACGGAGACGTTAAAACCAAGAATGCGCCCGCGCAGCGCGTCGATTAGTTGAGTGAGCCACGCCTGCAAAGCCTCGCGCTGCTTGCCGCGCTTGCTACGGACCCAATAGGCTAGCTGCGCGATCACAACCGCGCTCGTATAACAGTTGGCCTTTTCCTTCTCGAGCCAGGCAATGACGCCCGCGTGGCCGTTCTTCTTGGCCGGCTGGCTTAGTACGTCGGCATCGAGCAACCAGCTCACAGCCTGCGGCGCTTCGGAAGCTGGCGGCTGCGTTGCGGAATATCGTCCATTTCCACCGGACAGGCCTTAAGGACCGTCAGCCAATCGGCCCGCCTCGCAAGGCGGCGGAAAACAATCGCATCCTCTTCTGGATCGAATTCCGCAATGAAATGGTCACCGGGCTCTGCCGGGGCAAGGGTTGACGGTACCGTTAAGCGTCGCTTGGCATCAAGAGTGAGGATCATGGTGGGATTATCCCACCATACTGGAGCACTAGTCAAACCGTCGGTTTTCCGCTCCCTATCCCAGCCGCTCCTATCCCTATTCTCAATGATTGGCAGCGCAGCCCTATACGCGCCATTGAGCGACTACTTGCAGCCTCACTCGTAACGCGTTACGCTGTAACGCGTTACAAAGGAGCAGACTCAAATGGCGCATGCTGCAGAAAGAATGCGGGCAATGCGGGAGAGACGCCGTGCCCAAGGGCTACGCGAGCTACGCCTCGTCGTACCCGATTCCCGTTCAAAGGCCGTTCTACGTCGCCTCGCGAAGGAGGTCGCCGGCTTGGATCGATCCGCAGAGCGAGACGCAATGCGCTGGATAGAAGCAGTCTCGGAATTTGACTCTCCGTGAAGCGGGGCGACGTCGTTACGGTCGCGGCATCCGGCGACTATGGGAAGCCACGGCCGGCGGTAATTGTTCAAACCAACGCCCTACCCGCCGAGCACGCGTCGGTGATCGTCTGCCAGATGACCTCCGATATCGCGGAGGCACCGGATTTCCGTATCACCATTGAACCCGCCGAGAAGAATGGCTTGCGGACGCGCTCACAGCTCATGGCAGATAAACCCGTGACAATCCGTCGCGAGCGCATTGGACGCAAGATCGGATCGCTTGACGAGAAGGATATCGACCGACTGAATGTCGCACTCGCCTTTGTAATGGGATTGGCCGATTGATCGTTAGTTAGCTAAGATGGCCGCAAATTTCGAACTTGCTCCACAGAGCGAGATCGCCCAGGTTCTCGACTCCGGGGAATCACTTATCTGGTCCGGTGCTCCTCGCAGAGGGCTTGCGTTGCGCTCCAGCGATGCCTACATGATTCCGTTCAGTTTGTTGTGGGGTGGATTCGCAATCTTCTGGGAGGCTGGTGTTCTCCGTACGAATGCACCAAACACCGCATTCATGTCCATCTGGGGGATTCCCTTCGTGCTGGCTGGCCTCTATCTGATCGTGGGTCGGTTCTTTGTAGACGCCGGGTTGCGCTCGCATATCCTTGATCCATAAGCCCCTACCCCCCGTTTCACACGGCAGGGGCCACTGGTTCGATCCCAGTATCGCCGACCATTTAGAACAATGACTTCGCGAGAGTCCCTGAGGCTTTACTTCTCGCATTTGGGACAGTTGGCCATCTGGATTGACGCCTGCGGCGCCTTGCCCCTGACCATTGACGGTCGCCTGAGCCTTCCAAATTCCGCCCGCAGCCTAAAAGCGTATAACCTCAAGCAGGCGCTTCACCGGTAAGGAGCCTGACTGCGGACACTGTTCCGGGTTTGAGACGCTGAAGGCAAAACGCCGGTTGTTGATAAATCCCTCGACGAAGAAGGTCTGGCCGCCCAGTGCGCAGCCCCACGATTTCCCGTTGAGATCAGATAACGTAGGCAAAAGACTTAAAGCACGCTGCCTCTCTGCCACAGGCATATCAGAGACTTCACAATCCGCCTGCTCAACGGATGCAGTTCGTCCGTCGTTCCGATAACTGGCACTGCACGCAAATGCTCTATCAACCGATATGAGATATCCAACAGTGTTTCCGAGAAACGGCGCCTCCCATACTCGCAGCTCTGGCGCCGAACCATTGGATGGTGGGCTCAAGTGTGCGGCACGATCAAATGCCTCGAGTAGTTGGAGGGCCGGCCAGCCATGTCCAAGATCGATGCGCGCCGCGGGTCGTGCCAGTGGTCGCACAGGGGCCGCCGGGAAATGCGGCATGAAGACGGCGGGGAGGTCAATTGCAGTCACCCCCTCCATGCCGGATGCGTCACAGGTGCCCGTTCCGTGAATGACAACCCTCTGCTGGGTAACTTTGGCGCTCAATAAGGCCGCGAACCACGCCTTGCCCAGCCCCGTTTTAGAGGAGCATGTGAACGAATACCAACCGTTATTTGTGCGGTCGCCGTGGCAGTCGGTCGTGGCTGAGGTCAGAACGGACACTCGGGTTCCGTCAACAGAAGTAGCGGCAATGCGGATCTGTTGCACGACACCGTGATAAGTGGACGCGTACGCGGTCGAGATGCTGAGGAGAATCAGATTCGCCAGTAGCGGCTTCATGTTAGCCTACTTCCTCGCGTTTCGCCGCCCACTGCGGCACGCATCGCTAACCCTCCTTTGGAGCTTCCGCCGGATTGTCCCGATCCTAGCCGCTTCGGTGAAGCGGCCCCATTCAGGAGCGATCAATTTCCGCCACCCTTTCCATACCGGAAGCATCGCAGGCCCCTGTTCCGTGAATCATGATCGTCGCTTGGGTTACCTTCGCGGACAGCAGCGCCGCGAGCCACTCGGGGCCTGGACCAGTTTGAGAGGAATACTCGAACGAGTACCAGTGATTGTCGCCGGTCCGGCAACTCGTGCTGCCGGACGTCAGCACAGATACTCGCGTGCCACCGGAGGAAGTGGCGGCAATGTCGAGTTCCTGCACGACTCCTTGATAGGTGGACGCGTGCGCGCTGGATATACCGATCAGAATCAGAGAGGGCAGTATCTTCTTCATTCTTTAATCTCGCCACAGGCGGTCATGATTATATCTTTTTCTTCCGAATGCCGCGATCATCAATAGCCGTGTGAATTTCCGCCACTTCACCGGATCCCGCTGACACCACTCATGTTGGCATCGAGAACCCGTTCGTAAGACTAAGCTAGTCCTGGGAGTCGCTTGATTATCAGACAGAATCACGAGACAGCAACTGCCATGCGGCGAGTCTCAGAGCAACTGGCTCAAAAATGTCCGCGCAGGCACAACCACCGGGTCAGTCCTCGTGAAGCAGTCCACAGCCGTAAATGGCCGGTCCAGTACGACCTGAAAAGGGTGGCGAGCTTGTGTCTGAGTCTGAAAATATCCGAGCGAATCGGAAAGCTTGTCATCGCCGTTCTTGGCCTCGACCAGGAACCACGGCTTACGATCGCGCACGACTAGGCCGGGCTCTCCGCCGCGGCAGCAGTCCATCGCACGCCCGCTCCGACCTCCCAGGCGGCCCCGGCGGTGAAACTGGTTCTCGAGCGCTTCGCGAATCGAGTTTTGTTCGCCTACCGACACTTTCCGCAAGAGGCGATACACCGACATGCCTTGCGGGCCGCAGAGGCCGCCGAGTGCGCCGGATCGCAGGGACGCTTCTGGGCAATGCACGATCGGCTCTTCGCGAATCAAGCACACCTCGAGCAGAAGCATCTATTCGCCTACGCCGAACAGCTGGAGCTCGATACCGCGCGCTTCAGAGCCGAGATGGATGACGAGGTCTATCTGCAACGCATCCGCGAGCACCTCGACGGCGGCCGCCTCAGTCACGTGCGCGCGACGCCCGGTTTCTTCGTGAATGGCCGTATTGTGGACGTGTCGTTCGGCCTGCGAGCGCTCTTCGACGCGGTCGAGGCGGCGCTCTGAGCGAACCCTCTGGCGATCAGCCTAACGTCTTCGAGACGCCAGGCGCGATCGCGCGTGGGGGCGCTGCGGTGCCCGCCCTACTGCGAGGTCTGCTCCCGAAGCAAAGCGATCTCGTGTGGACGCACGCTCGATGCCGTGGCGCCGAAGCGTTCCGTCACGTAGTTGGCAACCGCCGCGATCTCGACGTCGGAGTAGGCCCCACCGAAGGCGGGCATGGTCACCAGCCCGTCCGCGCTGCTGCGCCTCGTGCCTGAGATCACGATCTGTGCGACATTGGTGGCGCTGGGGTCATTCACCGCGCGCGCCCCGATCAGTGTCGCATAAGAGTTGAGGAGGCTGCGGCCGCTCCAGGAATGACAGCTCACGCAGGTTCCTTCGAAGACCTGTTTGCCGAGGGGATCGAAGCCCGCCTGAACGCCCTCTCTGTGCGACGCGGACGCGGGGCTCATGCGTACCGCCGGCTCTCCCGGCGAGGACACCGCAGGCACCGTGCGCAGATACGCCACGATCGCCTGGATGTCCGCTGGCGCCAGATAGGAGAGACTGTGATCGACCGCCTCGCCCATCGTGCCCGAGGCGGTGCCATGGTCCTCGGCGTGGCCGGTCGCGAGGTACCGCGTAAGCGCCGCGTCACTCCACGCGGCGATTCCCGAGTGGTCATCAGCGGTGATGTCGTAGGCCCGCCAGCCCGCCGCGACGGCACCGGAGAACTTGTCGCGGTTGGCGAGGGCCTGCAGGCGATTGCGCGGCGTGTGACAATCGCCACAATGCGCAAGCGCCTCGGCGAGATAGGCGCCGCGGTTCCATTGCGCACTGCGATCACTCCTCGGCTCGAAGCGGGTATCGGGGTCGTACAGCGCCTGCCAGACCGCCATCAGCCAACGCTGGTTGTACGGGAAGGCCAGCGTGTCCCGCGGGATCACCGCGTGCACCGGCGCAAGGCTGAAAAGATAGGCCTTGATGGCCAGCGCATCGGCATCCGTCATGTAGGTATAGGCATCGTACGGCATGGCCGGATAAAGCCGCGTGCCATCGGGCATCACGCCTCGATGCAGCACCCTCAGGAAGTCCGCATCGGTGAATTGACCGATTCCGGTCTCGCGGTCCGGGGTGATGTTCGGCGAATACAGCGTCCCGAAGGGGGTGCGTATGGCGAGCCCCCCCGCAAACAGCCCGCCCCCGGGCGCGGTGTGGCAGACCGCGCAATCCGCGGCGCGTGCCAGGTACTCGCCGCGAGCAACGAGGCTCGCACCGGCAAGACTGTCCGGCAAGCCGGTGGGATTGTGTCCGCGGTAATCGGCCAGCGAGACGCGCGCGCCGCCGGCGAAGGCCATCGGGCCGGGCTGCGCGACAAATCCAAACCAGGCGATCAGTCCGACGAGGGCGATGACCGCAATCGCAAAGAGAGCGTAGCGCGCCGGCCGGCTCATGGGATCAGCCCCTCCATGCAGGCTTCCTGCCCGCGAGCACTTCACGATCGATCGGCAGGCGGCGCAGCGCAATCCCGGTCGCGGCGTAGAGGGCATTGCGCAGCGCCGGCGGGCCTGCCGTCGTACCGGTCTCGCCGATGCCGCCCGGCGGCTCGCCGCTTGCGATCAGATGAACGTCGATCGGCGGCGCCTGATCGATGCGCAGCATGCGATAATCGTTGAAGTTGCTCTGCTGGACCCGGCCCTTCTCGATGGTGATCTCGCCGTAGAGCGCGGCGGTCAGCCCGAAGATCAGCCCGCCCTGCAGCTGCGCGACGATGGTGTCTGGATTGACCACCGTCCCGGCATCGACCGCGCTCGTCACGCGCCGCAGACGCACCTCGCCGTCAGTATCGACCTCAGCCTCGACGACGGTGGCGATGAAGCTTGCAAATGCGATCTGGCAGCATACGCCGCGACCGGTGCGCGGCGGCAAGGGGCTCCCCCACCCCGCCTTGTCTGCAACGACCTCCAGCGCATGCTCGAGCCGCGGCGTGTTGCCCAGCATGCCGCGGCGGAAGGCGACCGGGTCCTTGCCCGCGGCCGCCGCCAGCTCGTCCATGAAGCTTTCAACGGCAAACACGTTGTTGTTAGGCCCGACGCCGCGCCAGAATCCAGTCGGCACCGCGGGAGGCTCCGATCGCACGACTTCCACCCGAAAATTCGGGATCTCGTACGGCATGTCGATCGCGCTATCGACCTCATCGAAGTCGATGTCGTGGTTGCCCGTGTAAGCCGGCGGCAGCCAGCGCGCAACCACGGAAGAGCCCGCGACCCGGTAGTGCCAGGCATCTATCCGCCCGTCTTTCAGCGTGGCGGCTACGCGGTCGTAATAGATGGGTCGATAGAGGTCATGCTGGATGTCCTCTTCGCGCGTATAGACGACCTTCACCGGGCCATCGACCCGCTGCGCGATGCGCACGGCCTTCTCCGTTGCGTCGGTTTCCAACCTGCGGCCAAATCCCCCGCCTAGAAGCTGATTGTGTACGGTTACCTTCTCGAGCGGCAGACCGGTAACCTGTGCCGCGACCGCCTGAGTGCGTGCGCAGACCTGGGTGCCGACCCAAACCTCACAGGCATCGGACGTCACGTGCGCCGTGCAGTTCATCGGTTCCATGGTCGCGTGGGCGAGAAAGGGCAGCTCGAACCGTGCCTCGTGCGGGGTCCCGCCCGCGAGCGCCTTGGCAGCATCGCCAACGTTGCGCGCGACGAGACCCGGATGCTCACTGGCCTCGCGGAGCCGGTCCCGGATCAGGGCGCTATCGACCGTCACGTTCGGACCCTCGTCCCAGCTAATATCGAGCGCAGCGAGCCCCTGCTTTGCGGCCCAGAAATGATCGCCGACCACCGCCACCAGATCGTCGAGGACGATCACCTGCCGCACTCCCGGTATCCTCTGCGCCGCGCTTGAGTCTACGCGGGCGACCTTCCCGCCGAATACCGGACAGGCGGCCAGCGTCGCAAACTTCACTCCGGGCGGCATCATGTCGATGCCGAACTGAGCCTTGCCGTTGACCTTGTCCGGTGTGTCGAGTCTCTTCATCGGCCGGCCGATGAGCTTGAACTCCGCCGGCGACTTCAGGCGCGGGCTCTTGGGCGGCGTCTCGCTCGACGCCGCGGCGACGAGCGAGCCGTAGGCCACCTTGCGCCCGCTCGGACCGTGAATGACCTCGCCGTTCACAGCGGCGCAGGTCGCAGGATCGACTCGCCAGCGGCGGGCGGCGGCGGCGACCAGCATCGCCCGCGAGGCAGCGCCGGCGCGGCGCAGCGGCAGCCAGAAGGCCCGTACCGAATTGGAATTGCCGGTCGCTTGGACCGTGAGAATGGGGTTCGCATAGAGCGCGGTGTCAGGCGGCGCAGCCTGCACGGACACCGAATCCCAGGCCGCGTCGAGCTCTTCCGCGAGCATCATCGAGTGGGCCGTGTAGATACCCTGCCCCATCTCCACCTGCGGCATGATGAGAGTGACCTTGCCGCTGCGGTCGATGCGAATGAAGGCGTTGGGGGCGAACGGTGCGCTCGACGGCTCTCTTGATGCCCTGCCGACAGGAACGTGAAACCCGAACAGGAATACTCCGACGCCAGTCGCCTTGAGCAGAGCACGGCGCGCCGGGTCCACCGGATCAGCGTCGGGTCGGGTTGCATCCGATTCTAGGGGAGTTGGCATCGGTGGCGCTCGCAACCGGGACCCTCTCAGGTTTGCCGGTAACTGGCAGCGCGCTTGATGGCAGCGCGGATTCTGACATAGGTCCCGCAGCGGCAGATGTTGCCCGCCATGGCCGCATCGATGTCAGAGTCGTCCGGATCAGGCGTGCCGGCCAGAAGAGCCGCGGCCGACATGATCTGACCGGACTGGCAGTATCCGCACTGGACCACTTCGAGCTCGAGCCACGCCTTTTGGATGCGCGCGCCCACCGGCGTGGCCCCGACCGCTTCGACCGTCGTGACCGCGCGGTCGCCCACCGAGCCGACGGCAAGCATGCACGAGCGGACCGGCTGCCCGTCGAGGTGCACCGTACAGGCGCCGCACTGCGCGATGCCGCAACCGAACTTGGTGCCCGTGAGCCCAAGGAGGTCGCGCAGCACCCAGAGGAGCGGCGTGTCACCCGGCGCCTCCACGGTGCGATCGAGACCATTGATGCGCAGCGTCACCATGCTTCTAGTCCCCGGCCCAACAGGCGGGCCCGAATGAGAAACGCCGGATCCAGTCTACCATCACCGGTCGGGAAGGTCTGTGTCGTAACTGGGGCATGGCGGCCTACACGAAGTGCATTGCCAGGGGCTTAGGTCATTCTACAGCCCGAGGGCCTTCGAATATTGGCTGTCCCTGCTGCGGCTTGGATGAACGTGACGGAGGCCGATGCGCCCATCCGATCCGTCGGTCTCGTCGGTGTCCTCAGCCCAGATGCGAAGCGGCGATGAAATCCACGAAGAGTCGAACGCGCGGCGGTACTGGGTGGCCGGGCTGGAAGGCGGCGAAGAGCGCAATCTCATCGCTCGAGAAACCAACTAGGCATTCGACGAGGCGTCCGGCTTGCAGGTCGTCGGCCACGTCCCACATCGCTTCCGACGACAGACCCCGGCCTTCGAGGGCCCAGCCGTGCAGCACATCGCCACTGCTGCTCGAAAAATGACCTGCGACCAAGATCTCCTCCACGCCGCTCTCCGAGCGGAACCGCCAGCGATCTTGCAGCCGGTGTCGCCGGGCAAGCCGCAGGCATTCGTGGCGCGCGAGGTCGGCCGGCCGTTCGGGCATCCCACGCGCCGCCAGGTAGGACGGTGAGCCGCAGAGAACACGGCGCGTAGCTGCGATTTTCCGCGCGATGACGGTCGGATCCTCGGGCCGGTCGATCCGCAGAGCGACATCGATCCCGTCCTGCCCAACCTCCAACCCGGCGTCGGAGAGCGTCAGATGCACCTCCAGCCCCGGCTGCCGCGCAGCAAATTCCGCCAGCAGCGGGGCAATCCTCCGGCGGCCCAGTTCCATCGGTGCCCCAATCTTCAAAAGTCCACGAGCTGCCGCACCGCGCGCCGAGACTTCCGCCTCCGCATCGCGCAGGCTCGCGAGGATGCTGCGGCAATGGCGGTAATAGAGTGCGCCTTCGTCAGTCAGGCGGAAGCGCCGCGCGCTGCGCTCGGCCAAGCGAACGCCCAGGCGCGCTTCCAGCGCCGACAGCCGGCGGCTGACCGCGGGCGGCGAGGAGCCTGACGCCAGCGCGCCGGCAGAAATGCCGCCAGCCTCCACGACGGTGCAAAAAAGCTCGATGTCGCCGCTACGATCAGGCATGGGAAGCCCCAATGCTTCCGATAATCGGAAGCATAGCATCCGCTCCAGCCGGTTTCCGGCCCCTTTTCACGCGCTCATGATTCTCTGCAGGCAAACGAATCAGCGGAAGGAGTAGATCATGCGCGCGATACGGCTCAGAAGCTTCGGGGATCCCTCCGTCCTCGAGCTGGCCGACGTCCCTGCCCCCGATACCGATGAGGCCACCGCCCTCGTCCGGGTGAGGGCGGCGTCGATCAACCCGAGTGACGTCAAGAACGTCGCCGGTGCCATGAAGCAGACAACCTTGCCGCGCATCCCGGGACGGGACTACGCCGGCGTGGTCGCGGCAGGCCCGGCCGAATGGATCGGTGCCGCGGTGTGGGGCACGGGCGGCGATACCGGCTTCACGCGCGATGGCACCCATGCCGAGCTGATCGCCGTGCCGGTCGCGAGCCTGCGCCGCAAGCCGGACGGCCTCGATTTCGATCAGGCGGCATCGGTCGGTGTCAATTACGCGGCTGCCTGGTGCGGCATCGAAGCAGCCGGCCTGCAAGCGCAAGAGACCCTGTTGCTGATCGGTGCCGGCGGCGGTGTCGGCGCCGCGGTCGCCCAGATCGCCCGGCGCCGGGGAGCCCGTGTGATCGGTGCCGATCTGCGCATGCCGCGCCCGGACGCGCCGATCCATGCCATCGCGGAGAGGCTGATCATCGGTGCCGAGGATCTGCCGGCCGAGATCCGCAAGGCCACCGACGGACGCGGCGCCGATGTTGTGTTCGATCTCGTTGGGGGCATCATGTTTCGCAGTGCCGTCAACTGTCTCGCCCTCCGGGGCCGGTTGATCGAGATTACCGCCACCGGCCAGCGCGAAGTGAGCTTCGATCTCGCCGATTTCTACCACAATGAGAGCCGACTCCTCGGCGTGGATACTCTGAAGCGCGATCTGACGGCATCGGCCCAGGTGCTGGATGCGCTAACTCCCGGGTTCGTTGCCGGCGACTACCGGGCCGCCCCAATCAGCGAAACGTACAAGCTGAGCGACGCCCCAGCGGCTTACCGCAAGGTTGCCGCAGGGACCGCCGGGCGCATCGTGCTGCGGCCGCAGGAATAGCAAGGGAGGCAACCATGATCGGCTATCTCATCTCCCTCCTCATGGGCTTGGCCGTCGGTGTGGCATACGGGCTCCTGCACGTGCGCTCCCCGGCCCCCCCATTGATCGCGCTGGTAGGGCTGTTAGGTATGGTCCTGGGCGAGCAGGCGATCGGCACAGTGGGGCATCGCTTCGCATCTGCATCGGCCCAGACCTCGGCCGGGCAGCGTCCTGCTGACACGCGGGCGCTCACCGAAGGTGCTGCTCGAGCTCGGGCGATGGATTCGGGCCGCGCGAGGCGCGAGTGAAGATCTTTACGGCGCCGATCATCCGCGCCGCGCGCGCAGTGTCAGGCGGCGCCGCAGGAACTCCCCCTTTCTCCGCTTGCTTCAGGAGGGGGGTGACCGCCTCGATTGGTCTGCGCGCGGCGGGCTGGCGGGTCAAGACGCCGGCGGAGCCCCTGGAGAGCAGAAACAACCGCACGGCGTCTCGGGCGGCTGATCGGCGCCGACGCGCTCCTATAAACTTGGGCTCACACGCCGCTGGCGGTTCCGGTGCGCTGGGATAATGCTCGCGTCCGCGCAGGACTCGTTGCCGGGAGCGTCCGTCGCGATGAATTTAGCTGCGCTCCTCCCTCGAGACGTCGAATCTGTCCTCCAGTTCTGGGCTAACCGCTCCACGCGGCAACCCTCGATGCGCTGCTTGCTAGGGCCCTTTCGAGCGATCAGAACTCAATGATTCCGCGCGTGAGCCCGATTATGGCGGCGTGGGTTCGGTCCTTAGCGTTAAGTTTCGAGAGGATGTTCTGCACTTGGCCTTTCACGGTGTTCTCGCTCGTCGAGAGCTGCGCGGCGATCTCTTTGTTGGCATTCCCATCGGCAATGAGACGCAAGACACGCACCTCCACCGGGGTCAGGGCATCGTCGGCGGCATGTTCGGCTAGCCGGAAGGAGACCTCAGGAGACATGAACCTTCTACCTGTATGCACGGCTCGAATGGTAGCGAGAAGTTCCTTGTGCAAACTGTCCTTGAGCAGATACGCCCGTGCACCGGCTTTGAGTGCCCGCAGCGCCTGCACGTCCCCGGCGTACGTGGTCAAGACAATGATGCGAGCCTCGGGAAACTCACCGCGAATCGCGATGATCGCGTCGAGGCCGCTCAGCTCCGGCATCTGTAAGTCCATCAGCGTAATTTCGGGACGGTGACGATGAAACTCCTGGATGGCTTCACGCCCATTCGCGGCTTCAGCGATCAGATTCATATCCGCTTGAGTCGCGACCAGGCCCGCGACACCTTGGCGGATGAGGGGATGATCATCGACCGATAGAATCCGAATCGGGCTGGGATCGTTGCTCATGACTTGCTCTGCGCGCTCTTGCCAAAGAACTTCTCAGCGAGCCACGAGCGTCCCGATTCCACGTACGCTCGAGCGGCCGGAATATTGAGTTCGATCTCAGCCCCAGAATGCCGCGCCGTCCAGACTGTCAGCTTTCCGCCTAGCAGCTCGGCGCGCTCGCGCATGCCACGCAGACCAAAATGACCGGCGCGCCCCTCGGCGGCGAGGAAGCTCAAGTCGATACCTTTGCCGTCATCCCGAACCCGCAATCGAAACTGCCGCTCGCCATAACGTAGCTCCACTTCGATCTGCTTCGCATCGGCATATCGGAATGCATTGCGTAGCGCTTCACCCGCGATCCGGTAGACCTCATCCCGCACGATCGGGTGCAGAGCCCGAGCTGTACCCTCTACACCCACTTGCAAACAGACTGCAGCGTCACCGGCTGCTTCGCCCGCGATCTCCTCTCCGAGCGTCGTGATCGCTTTGGCCAGGTCATTGCGCTCGAGCGTCGAGGCACGCAACCCCTGCAGGGCCTCCCGTCCCTCAGTGATGGCCTGCGCCGTCTGGCCGATTGAGCTCCCAAGGATCTCCTTGGCGTTGACTGGGCGCGTCTCGAATAACGCGTAGGCCGTCTGGAAGCGGAGCAGTAGACCTTGAAAACTTTGCAGCAGAGTGTCGTGCAACTCCCGCGCGATGCGCATTCTCTCGCTCACCCGCTCTTCCAGGCGCAGGCTGTATTCTCGTGCCAACTGCCGCAGCCGAAGCCGATACAGCCCTGCAAGCGCTATCATAAGGAGGATCACGCATAGCGAGCGGAACCACAGGGTCTGGTAGAAAGCCGGCAGAATTGTAAAGGCGATGTTTGCGGGCTCTCCGGACCAGGCGCCGTTCTTGTCTGACGCCTGAACGCTGAAATGATAGGAACCTGGAGGAAGGTTGCGATACGTGACCGGAGTCTCCGCTGCTCCTTCGTGCCAGTCCTTGTCCATTTCCCGCAGCTTGTAGCGGAATCTGATGGCCTCCGGCTCTGAGAGGCTGACTGCGGTGTAGCTGATCTGCACGCTCGATGTGTGGGCTGGTAACGAGAGTGGAGAGTCGGGCTCGTAGGCTTTGTCGTCAGCAGAAGCCGACTGGATGGTGATCGGGGGCGGCACTGTCTGTTTCTCAGAGTAAGTTGTTTGGTCGAGCCAGACAACCTCGTTGCGCAACGTGAACCACAATCGCCCATCGCTGCCCTCGATCGCCGTTGGCAACGGATGGACCTGGCTGGGAATCCCTGAAAGTCCCTCGCGCCTGTCGAAGTGCTCGCCCTTGACGCGATGCGCAGAGTCTTTCAGAGCTTTGGAGATTTCCCCCTTGCGGATATGGAAAATCCCTGAAATCGCATTGATCCACAGATCTCCCCCGGGCACTTCCACAATTCCGGATATTCCGCGCAGCCATTGGTCATTCAAAGCGGCGATCTTGTAGAAGCGTCCCCGGTCGAACAGCTCCAGACCAAATTCGCCCCCGATCCAAATCTCTGGTCCTCGTCCAGAAATCGCCGTGATAGTGCCCACTTGAAGATCGTCGCCCGGACGGAATACGCGCAGCCGATCGCCCTCCAAAACCACCATTTGTCCGTTCACATTGCCGAACCAGACGCGGCCAAGACTATCGGTGAACGCAACCATTATGCGCCCTGTCTTTGGAAAATCGTTGCGGCCACCAAAAAGTGTCCACCTGCCGTTGAACAGCCGGTATAAGCTGCCGCGGCCGAATGAAACCCACATTCCTCCTTGCTGGTCCTCTGTGACCGTCTGCAGAAATGCGGATTGGTTCAGCATCGCCCGGGGAAGGTTCACGCGAATGAAATCCTTTCCGACAAGATGCCAAAGACACCCTTTTCCGGAGAACCAGAACGTCCCGTCAGGTGCGCGGTAGGCGAATGAGGATGTGACCTGCGGGAAACGGTGCTCGACTCTGCCGTCAGCAATGTGAAAAAGCTCCGCTTCGAGCGTATTGCCACGGTTGAAACTTATCCATACCGCCCCATCGTCATCGGCGACCACGGCGAAATCACTGCCCAGAGCGTCGTTCGGAAGTCTCTGTTTGATCAACGGGGTGTAGAAGAGTCGATGTACGCCCCTGCTGTCCCCGAACCAGATATTTCCTTCCCGGTCCACCAACTCCGCCATTCGATAGGGGTTTATGTCGTAGGTTTCGGAACCAGCCGGAGGTGCGGTGTTTTGGCCACCCTCCAGGCTGGCTTCTGGAACGCGCATGACGACGGTTTTTCCCGTGGGTGACACCCAAACACTGCTGTTACGATCAAGCATTTGAAGATTTTCGGAGGTCACCGGGTAAGCAGCAGGGCCCCTCCGAGTCGTACCTTCGCCGGAACCGGACGCACCCGGAGATACGGGCGTGGTCAAAACGGTTTGATTCGGCTCCCACGTGAACGCTTCGACTGCCAAATTGCTGCCCGCTGTCTTGAAGCGTTTTGTTCCCGGCATCAGGTAGAGGAGTTCCTTCGGGGCTCCGAAATCGCCCACCAAAGCCCAAAGTACCCCCTCCGAGTCAAATCCAAGGTCCATGAAGTGACCCGCCGGAGCGCTCCACTCGTGCCCGATATGCTGCCACGCCGAATGATCGAATCTCCACAAGCCCGCGCTTGTGATCGCCCAAACAATTCCATCACGACTCTGGGCGAAGCGGACAACGGTTCCTGTCTCGATCGGATAATTCGTCACTCGGCCCTTACCGAGGAAACTGAAACCTCCTGATGACGTATAGCCGATCCAGAGGCCACCGGTCGACGGCGCGAATAATGTGTACAGGTTGGTGGAGAGGAGCCGGTCGCCAAACACAGAGCTGAATGGTTCGAATCGCGTTCCATCAAAACGAAATAATCCTTCAGGGCTGCCCAGCCACAGGAACCCGTCATTGGTCTGCGCCAAGCATGTGACATCCGCAGGCGCTCCATCTTTGAAGGTCCATGAGTCGTGGCCCACTTGTACGTTCGCAAATCCCGGCGTTTGCCCGAGCAACGACGGACACCGAAGACAGGTGACGATCATTAGGACTACAACCCACTGGACGAACCGAATCGGGCTTGAGACCCCGCTTCCGGCTCTTTCGGCTCCCATGTGCAGCTCCGCCGAGTGAATATGGCGGCTTGTCGCCGGTTTTGTAGATACTTGGTTTCGAGCGATCATACGGAGCGAGGCGGGTGGCCTCCTATGGTCGGGAAATGACGGGGTACGAGGTCCCCGACCTCGACGCCACTCTGGCCAAAGCCGAGGCAGCGGGCGCCACAGTGCCGGTTGTGCCCTATGCCAGCGGGAGCCGGAAAGCGGCGTTCGTCCAGTTCCCCCGGGGGCTACATCGCCGAGATTCATGCGCCAGCGCGCCCATGATTGCTTTGGCTGCGGCACGCAGAGCTCGCAACTGCCGATATCCTGCATCCTGCCCCTGGAGCGCCTGTACCGCTGCGCTGCTGGGCTTTATGTCCGCGTGCCTGCTCGGCGCCACGGCAGTCGCTCAGCAAAGACCTGCAGCACCCTTCCCCAGCCGGCCGCGAATCCTCTTCAATCGCTGGCAGGAGGATTGGTCGCTGCTCGCCGATCCGGCGCTGCGAACCGAGCCGCTCGATGGTCTGGGCTACGCGACGTCCACCAACACGATCTCGGAATCCTCCAAGGCGACGATCTCGATGAGATCGACCTCGGCGATCGCTGCGCCATCGCGCTCACCGATGCGCACGCCATTGACCTCGACGGCGCCGTATGCCGGCACGAGGTAAGCCAAGCGCGAGTCGACCAGAGCGTATTTCACCTTCTCGTGAGACTTCAAGGAGGCCCCTATCACCCGGCCGTCGGCTCGTATCCTCGCCGCCTAGCTTTTCGTAGGGTCTGCGCTCGATCATGTCACTGCCCTCTGTCTGCTCAGTCGCCGCCACGCCGCAGGCGGAGGCCCGAAGTACAAATCGCAGCCGCACGCCGAGCCCGCAGGGCGGTAGTCTACCACCAGCAATCCGCGTGTACCCAAGTCCGTCGACCGACTCCGCTCGAGCTCATCGAGACGATGCCCTTGTACCCGTAGACAATCAACGCAACAGGTTGACCTTTGCCAGGTCGATCAGCTCATTCGCACGCCCATCGAGAACAGCCCTGAGCATGAACAAGCCGAACTTATGTGCCTCATCGACGGTCGTGGTCGGCGGCATCACCAATTCCTGACGCGCAGACACCACATCGAGCAGCGCGGGACCTTTGTGCTCGAGCACCTCCCGAACGGCATTTCGGAGGTCCTGTGGCTTCTCGACGCGAATGCCCTTGATGCCCATCGACTGCGCCATCGCGGCAAAATTCGGGTTCTTCAGATCGCAGTCGACATCAGGGAAGCCGCCGGCCTTCATCTCGAGCTCGACGAATCCCAACGTGCCATTGTTGAGCACCACTATCTTCAACGGCAGATCCGTCTGCAGGAGGGTCACGAACTCGCCCATCATCATGGTGAAGCCTCCATCGCCCGAGAGCGAGATGACTTGCCGACCAGGAAAGGCAGCTTGGGCGCCTATTCCCTGCAGCATGGCGTTGGCCATCGACCCGTGGTTGAAGGAGCCCACGAGCCGTCGTCGCCCGTTCATCTTCAGGTAGCGGGCGGCCCATGCTATCGGCGTGCCCACATCGCAAGAGAAAACGGCATCATCTTCCGCCAGCTCGCTGACCGTGCGCGTGACATACTGAGGATGGATCAGCTTGCTGTTTGGACCGCTTTCCGCCAGCGCGTCCAGATCGGAGCGAGCCTTGCGGTAGTCCCGGAGAATCTCCTCGAGGTGGCTGGAGTCGGTCTTCTCGTCGATGAGCGGCAGGAGCGCTCCAAGCGTGGCGTCCACCGATCCGAGAAGTCCGAGCTCGAGAGGACAACGATTCCCGAGAGCGGCGGCGCGGATGTCGATCTGAGCGATGCGGGCTTTCTCAGGAAAGAATTGCCGATAAGGGAAATCCGTCCCCAGCATGAGCAGAGCGTCGCAATGCTTCATGGCCCAGTAGCCGGACGCGAAGCCAACGAGACCCGTCATTCCGACATCGAAGGGGTTGTCGTATTCGATGTACTCCTTGCCGCGGAGCGAGTGCACGATCGGAGCCTGCAGCTTGCGCGCAAGCGCGATGACTTCGTCATGTGAACCGCTGCAGCCGGCACCGCAAAACAGCGTCACGCGCTTGCTGCTGTTGAGCAGGTCGGCCAATCGGCGCATCTCGCCGTCGTCAGGCAGTACGCCGGGAATCGAGGGCAGCAGCCATTCCGGGACGGGCTGTCCCAAGGATTGCAAGGCAACGTCGCCCGGAAGTACCACAACGGCGACGCCCCTTTGCGCAACCGCAACGCGCATCGCGCGATGCAGGATTTGCGGCAGCTGCTCGGCGCGAGTCACGAGCTCCACGTAGTGGCTGCATTCCTTGAACAAGCTCTCCGGATGCGTCGCCTGAAAGTAGTCGATGCCGATTTCGCTGCTGGGAATGTGCGCGGCGATCGCAAGCACGGGTACGTTGCTGCGATGCGCATCATACAAGCCATTGATGAGATGCAGATTACCGGGACCGCAGCTTCCGGCGCACACCGCGAGCTTTCCGGTGAGGTGAGCCTCGGCCCCCGCCGCAAAGGCGGCTCCCTCCTCATGGCGGACGTGAATCCATTCGATGGAGTCCAGGCGTCGCAGGGCATCCGTGAAACCGTTCAGCGAATCTCCCACGACGCCATAGATGCGCTTTACCTCTGCCCGAGCCAGCGTTTCTGCCAGGTAGTCTGCCGCGGTCCTAGTCATCTGGTGAAATCCTCGCGATATGGGTGGTTGAGGGACTCTCGGGCGGGGTTGTCAATGGTCAAGCGGCGTAGTTCTTGAGGATCCGCAGATCCGTGACCGAGTACGCCATTCCGAGTCTGTAGCCACGACCGACACGCAGCGGCGCGATCAGGTGCATGTCCTCACCCGCCACCTCGGGAATGCGCAGCTCCGCCGTGCCAACCCACGTGTCCACGATGGCAAGGTTGTCCGTCAGTGACATCGTGAGCTCATCGACCGGCGGCCTATTCTGCTTCCCGGCTGAGAGTTGCGGGAAGTAGCGACGCATCGTCGTCGGACGATTGAACACGGTCGAGGGATCCGCCACCTTCTCCTCCAGCTGGATCCGTGCGGTCGCCAGCCGCTCTCCATGCGCGGCGACACTTGCGCCGAAGCGGCTTCCCTTCTTGAGCGGCGCCGCTGCCGGGCTTGGCGCGGAGAAGCTGCGCGTCTGGTAAATGCTGCCCAACTTCTTCGGGTAGCCCTGCAGCCAGCCGCGCGCGATGGCCGCGTCATTGTCCACGAAAATGTAGGGACAGTAATCGACGGGAGTGCCCTCGAACATCGCTTCCACTAGGACGAAGGCTTCGCGGTATTGATACCGGGCAGGGTCCGTCAGCTCATCGTTGGAGGCGGTGTACTGCCAATCGAGAAACCAAAAGAAGGCGCGTCCCGCGGATTTCCCGTCCGCGGTCAGGCCGGGGGGAAGGAGCGCAGAGATCCTGTCGGGATCAGTCCAGTATTCAATGGCGATGCAATCGCTGGAGTAGTGCCACGGGGGCGGCGGCACCAGGGTGGATTCTCCCCGCGGCGTGAGGGGAACGGAAAAGCCTTTGAGCGTCATCGTAGTCCTCACATTCTAAAGTTGAGAATTTCAAAGCGGCGTCGGCGGGTTGGCGCGACCCCGTCCTGTCCCGCGCAGCGACTATGCGCGGACGAAAGCCAGGAGATCCTCGTTGATCGCGTCCGCATGGGTCGTGAGCATGCCGTGCGGGAAGCCTGGATAGATCTTCAACGTGCCACGCTTGAGGAGCTTGATCGAAAGCAACGAGGCATCCTTGTAGGGAACGACCTGGTCGTCGTCGCCCTGCATCACCAGCGTGGGCACCTCAATGCGCTTCAGATCCTCTGTCTGGTCGGTTTCGGAAAACGCCTTGATGCCGTCGTAGTGCGCCTTTGCCGCGCCCATCATGCCCTGACGCCACCAGTTCTCGATGACGCCTTCCAGCGGTTTCGCGCCTGGCCTATTGAATCCGTAGAACGGGCCGGCCGGAACGTCGCGATAGAACTGGGCACGGTTGGCCGCGAGCGCTGCCCGAAAGCCATCGAATACCTCGATCGGCGTGCCGCCGGGGTTGCTCGCTGCTTTCACCATTATTGGCGGTACGGCGGATATCAGCACCGCCTTGGCTACGCGGCCGTTGCCGTGACGCGCGACATAGCGGGCGACAACGCCACCGCCGGTGGAGTGGCCGACATGGACGGCGTCGCGGAGGTTAAGATGTTCAACGACCGCAGCTGCGTCGGCAGCGTAGTGGTCCATGTCGTGGCCGTCCGACACCTGGCTCGAGCGCCCATGCCCGCGGCGGTCGAACGCCACGACACGGTACCCGTGATGCACGAAGAACAACATTTGCGCATCCCAGTCGTCGGCGCTGAGCGGCCAGCCGTGATGGAAAACGACGGGTTGGCCGTGGCCCCAGTCTTTATAGAAGATCTGGACGCCATCGCTAGTGGTGATGGTGCTCATGATCATGGCTCCTCTTCTGCCCGGCGCTTCAACTCGATTACTTCGGGAAGTTCTCCGAGATCATTTCGAACACGTCGCCGGCCTGTCCGTGAAGCAGAGCCCTGACCGAATACATGGCCATGCCATAGGCCGCTTCAGCGGCGATGAACGGCGGCATCACCAGCTCCATCGGGGCCACCTTCACATTGAGCAGCGCCGGTCCCGGCTGGGCCAGCCACTCTCCGACCGCGCTCTCGAGCTCTCCCGCATCCGTGACCGTTCGGCCCCAGAGTCCCATAGCCTGGGCGACCTGCCCGAAATCGGGATTCTTGAGATCCGTGTAAACGGGTAACAGGCCCTCGCTTTTCTGCTCGAGCTCGACGAATCCCAGCTTGCCGTTGTCGTACACGGCGATCTTGATCGGCAGATTCTCCTGAACGGCGGTCAAGAGGTCGCCCAGGAGCATGCTGATGCCGCCATCTCCGGCCAGGGCGATGACCTGTCGTTGCGGCTGGGCCTTCTGCATTCCGATCGCATTGCCGAGCGCAGTGGCCATCGTGCCGTGCAAGAGGCTACCGAACATCCGCCGCTTCCCGTTAGCCTTGACCATCCGCAGCAGCCAGACGAGCACGGTTCCATCATCGGCGGTAAAAAGCGCATCCTCTGCCGACAGCCGATCGATGATCGAGGTGAGATACTGTCCGAAGATCTTCCCATGATGGCCGGGTACCGCCCTTGCTGCCTGCGCTTTGAGCGACCTCTCGTGGCGCTCGAGGTACGTATTGAGAAAGGTCGAGTCCTCGCGTTGCGTGATTCGTGGCAAGAGCGCCTCGAGGGTGTCTTTGATATTGCCCACGACGCCGAGGTTCACCGGATGCCGTCGCCCGATGTGCGTCGGATCGATATCGACCTGGATGATCGTTGCATGGTCGGGATAGAACTGCTTCCAGGCGAAATCCGTGCCGAGCAGCAGCAACGTATCGCAATCGAGGATCGCCCGGTACCCTGACTCCATGCCGATCACGCCGGTCAGGCCGACGTTGTAGGGATTGTCGTACTCCAGGGCGTCCTTGCCGCGCGAGGTGTGCGCCACAGGCGCTCTCAGGCGTCCCGCAAGCTCCACCACTTGATCGTGAGCCCCGAAGCAGCCTGAGCCGGCGTATATCGTGATGTTCGAGTCCGCCTGCAGGAGCCTCGCCATCTGATCGAGATCCTGCTCACTCGGCCGGATCACCGGTCGGTTGGCATGCACGCTGTAGGGCAGCTCGTTCGCGACCTCGGAATCGGAGACGTCGACGGGCAGAATCAGTACTGCGACTCCCCGCCGGGTGATCGCCGCCTGGCAGGCCATGACCGTCAGCCGCCGCGCCTGCTCCGGCGTCGTGACCATCTCGCAGAAGACGCTGCACCCGTTGAAGACCGCCTTGAAATCGACTTCCTGAATGAAGTCGAAGCCGAGCTCGCTGCGGGTCACCTGGCTCGCGATCAGAATGACCGGCGCCCGGTTGCGATTGGCTTCGTAGAGCCCGTTGATGAAGTGGAGGCTCCCCGGACCGCAGCTGCCGGCCACCGCCGTCAGCCGATCCATGACGAGCGCCTCGCCCTGCGCGGCAAAGGCGCCCGCTTCCTCGTGACGCATGTGCACGAACTGAATGCCACTGCGCGAGATACTGCTCGCAAACGTGTTCAGCGTATCGCCGACGACGCCGTAACAGTGCTTGACGCCGGCGCTCTCGAGAACATCCACGATGAGTTGCCCGACTTTCTTGCTCATGGACGATTCCCGGAAAGTGAGGTTGCGGCGCAATTCAGGAAACACCGGCCGTGCGAAGTGCGCGGATGGGCGGATGTTGCGGCCGAAGAGTGAAACCTCGTATCCCCCCTTCGGGGGAAGTGGCGCCTCTGAGACCTCGGCGCGTCTGAGACCTTCCCCCATGCGGGGGATGCAGCGCGCCGCGCAGTCCGCTTAGCGTTCCGTCGCCTCGAGAGCGATCGGGCCAAAGACCTGTTGCGCGCAATCGCCCGGGCGTCAGGCGCCCACACTTTCATCGTGATGAGGATGCATACGATCTTCAGAAAAAGCGCGTTTGCTCTTGCCAATACGGTGGCCGTGTTGAGCGCCCTATACATCGCCCTGGCATTCGATCTCGAGCGGCCCTACTGGGCGATGTTCACTGTCTTCATCGTCGCCAAACCGATGTCCGGCGCCGTGCGATCGAAGGCGGTATACCGGCTTGCGGGTACCTTGGCCGGAGCGGCCATGGCGGTTTTTCTGGTACCGCCGCTCGTTCAGGCCCCAGTGCTGCTGTGCCTGGCGATGAGCACGTGGGTCGGGACGTGTCTTTATTTCTCGTTGCTCGATCGCACGCCTCGAAGCTACGCCTTCATGTTGGCCGGTTACACGGCAACGATCGTGGGATTTTCGGTCGTCGGGTCGCCGGATACCGTATTCGACACGGCCGTATCGCGCGTCGAGGAAATCTCCTTGGGTCTAGTCTGCGCGTCGATTGCACACTCGATCTTCTTTCCGCAGAACATTGCCGGCGAGATCAACGAGAAGCTCGGCCGCACGATCCAGGCCTGCGCCAATTGGATTGGCAACGCGCTGACGCGTCCTCTGGGGCCGGAGGACGAAGTGGCCCATCGACGACTGGCGGAGGTCGTCACCGATCTGCATTTGCTTTACACACACGTATGGTTTGAGACTTCCGATGTTCCGCGCGCCAGCGGAGTGATGCGCGCCTTGCAGGATCGCCTTACCCTCCTGTCGGCATACCTCACAACGCTTCAGAAGAGTGTCCAGGCGCTGGCGGCCCACGCGCCACTGCGCGCGCCCATCATGGCGGCGCTCGAGAGCGTCTCGAATTGGGCCCGCGCTCTCGCTGACGGCCGGGAAGGCGGCGCCGACCCACTCGGCGCACCTCCGGGTGCGCTTGCTGTCGCACTTGATGAGAGTCAGGCCAGCCTGCGGGAGTGGGAGTCTCTGCTCGAGCGGGCGATCGTGGTGCATCTCGGCAAGCTCGTCAGGGCGTTGAAGGAGAGCTCCCTCCTGGCGGCCGCGTTGAGGAGTCCGGGGGCGACCCTCCCCTCGAATCTGCAGCGAGAAGCGACGATGACGGGCAGACGAACCCTGCACCTCGATCGAGGGCTCGCCGCGTTCTCCGGGTGCGCCGCGGCGGTCTCCTGTCTCATCGCGTGTGTGCTCTGGATCCAGGGCTCGTGGCCCGAGGGCACCGTCGCGGCGCAGTTCGCTGCGATTGGCTGCTGCCTATTCGCAACGCTCGATAGACCGGCGAAGGTCCTCGGCTCGGCGATCGTCGGCGTTCTGCTGGCGCTTCCTTTTGGGGCCGTGTACGAGTTCGCGATATTTCCGCGGATCGACGGCTTTCCGTCGCTCGCCCTGGTACTCGCGCCGGTCGTGCTGCTCTTCAGCCTGATGCAAACCTCCGAGAAGCTCGAGGGCGCGGCAATGGTTCTGGCCATCGCATTCTCCGGTTCGCTGGCCCTGCAGAGCACCTACCAAGCGGACTTTGCGGCCTTTGTGAACACGAACAGCGCGGAAGTCATGGGGCTGCTGGTTGCCGACGTGACCGTGCTCGTCTTCCGCACGATCGATCCCGTATGGAGTGCTGTGCGCATCTCGCGCGCGGGCTGGCGATCCATGAGCCGACTCGCCGGTGCGACGGACCCCGATATCGGCGCCTGGTCGATTCCAATGTTCGACCGGTTGGGGCTCGTTGCTTCTCGGCTTGGCCCGGCTGACCCTTCGCGTATCGCGGACACCCGTGTCGATCCACTGCGTGACCTGCGGGTCGGTCTCAACGTTGCCGCAATCAAGCAGGCCGGGGACGGCGGCGGACCGGGGGTCCCACCTCCTCTCCGGCGAGTGCTGAATGAGGTGGCCGGCGCCTATGAGGCGCTTGCCCGCGGCAGACCGGCTCCCGCCCCAGGCGACATCCAGGCGTCGATCGATGCCGGGATCGCCTCCCTAGCCGAACGGCACCGCTCCGCTTCGATGCGCGACGCCTTGGCGGCGCTGACGGCGTTGCGGCTGGACTTGGCCCCAAGCGCCGCACCGTATCGATCGCTGCTGCCAGCCTCATGATTGGAGAAGCGCACATCGCCGGGGTGTTCATCCCCCGCCTGATATTGGTGTTCCTGCTGGCGTTCGCGGCGAGTCTGCTCCTGCGGCGCATTCTGAGATGGCTGCACTGGTACCGGTACGTATGGCACGCCGCCCTTTTCGATATTGCTGTGTTCGTAATTCTCTCTTGGGTCATCGCCGCGGCCACTACGGGATTGACGCCCTATGGTGTGGGACCGATCTGACGTGAAGAAGATGTCGCTCGCGACGCTGCGCGTCCTCGCGACCGCCGTGGCCGTGGCGTTTGCTGTGATTGGCAGCCGCTGGCTGTGGGTTCACTACAACGTGGAGCCGTGGACACGGGACGGACGCGTGCGCGCGGACATCGTAGAGGTGAGCCCGGATATCAATGGTCTCGTCACCGACGTATGCATCAAGGATGGTCAAGCCGTGCGCAAAGGACAGGTGTTGTTCATCATCGACCAGTCCCGCTACGAGCTAGCGGAACGCCAGGCGGAGGCTGCCGTGGCCGCCGATGAAGCCTCCTTGGCCCAGGCGAGGCGGGACAATCGGCGAAACCTGGCCCTCGGCACACTGGTGACGACCGAAGAGGTGGAGGAAGGCCAGGCCAAAGTCGAGGAGCTCTCGGCCCAGCTGCGCGGAGCACGGGTCGAGCGCGATCTGGCCAAACTCAACCTTGCGCGGACGACCGTCCGCTCGACAGTCAACGGTATCGTCACCAACCTGGAACTGGAACCCGGCGACTACGCCAGCGTCGGACATCAGTTCCTGGCACTCGTCGACACCGATTCCATCTATGTCGACGGCTACTTCGAGGAGACCAAGCTCCCGTGGATTCGCGTGGGCGATCGCGCCAACGTTCATCTGATGGGTGTGAAGGCGGTCCTGCATGGCACCGTCGTCGCCATCGCAGCGGGCATCGAGGATCGCGAGCGAAACGCGAGCAGCAATGACCTCGCCAACGTCACCCCGACCTTCAGCTGGGTGCGCTTGGCGCAGAGAATCCCCGTCCGCGTCAAGCTCGATCCCGCCCCCGACGGCATCCGCCTGATCGCCGGGCGCACGGCGACCGTGGCGATCCTGGTACCTCGCCACCGCCCACCGGAAGGGAGCCGCTCGTGAGTCGAGCGCGAAGCGCATGTCTGTTTGCCGGCGCCAGCCTCCTTGTCCTCGACGCCTGCACCGTCGGCCCCAATTACCGAATCCCCGACCGTGCGCTGGTGAGGTCGCCCGCGGCAGCGGGCGCTTTCGTCGGGAGCTCGGGCCGGTCAGTCTCCGTGGCACCGCTGCCGCCGTACTGGTGGCGGCTCTACAACAACCACAAGCTCGACGCTCTCGTGAAGGAGGCGTTGGCCGAGAACACCGATCTGCGCATGGCGAACGCCAATCTCGAGAATAGTGAGGCGTTGCTGCGGGAAGCCAGGACGCTTCGCCAGCCGAGCGTCGCGATCGGGGCTGGAGTCGAGTACGCGCAGCTCGCGGGCGAACAATACCTGCTGCCCGTCACCCCTCCGCGAAACACTTACTACAACGCCGGAATGACGATTGGGTACGACCTCGACCTCTTTGGGGGAATTCGCCGCGGCATCGAAGCGGCTCGAGCGGACGACGAGGCCGTCGAGGCGGCGCGCGATCTGGTCAGGGTCAATGTTGCTGCCGAGACCGCACGCGCTTATGCGGAAGTCTGTGGAGCCGGCCTGCAGCTCGTGGCCGCGAGGAGGTCACTCGCTTTGCAGAAGCAGAGCCTCGAGCTGACCCAGGAGCTGCGCAAACGCGGACGCGCCATCACTCTCGATGTGACCCGCTCGCAGCAGTTCGTGGATGAGCTCACGGCGGTCATTCCGAATCTCGAGGCCCTGCAGCGCAACGCGCTCTACCGATTGGCGACGCTGACCGGCAAGCCGCCTGCAGAGTTTGACCGTAACCTGGAAGACTGTGCGATCCCTCCCCGGCTGATGGAGCCTTTGCCCATCGGAGACGGCGCCGCGCTGCTCAGGCGCCGTCCGGACGTTCGCGAAGCGGAGCGACAGCTGGCGGCTGCAACCGCCGAGATCGGTGTGGCCACGGCTCAACTCTATCCTGACATCACGCTCGGCATCGGCGGGGGTTCGCTCGGCGTGCACTCCGATGTCCTGACCTCGCCCACCAATTACTGGCAGGTGGGCTCGATCCTCAGCTGGCAGGCGAACCAGAGTGCTGCACGGGCGCGAATTGCCGGCGCGAACGCGGAAGCGAAGCTGGCGCTGGCACATTTCGATGGCACGGTCCTGACGGCTCTTGCCGGCACGGAATCGGCCCTGAGCACCTACCAGCACGACCTGCAGCAGGAAGCGAGTCTGAGGGCCGCCCGCGACGAAGCTGCAAAGGTCGCGAGAGGCCAAGAGAGGCTCGAGGCCGGCGGCCGTGCCACCGCGCTCGACGTGATCGATGCTCAGCGCACGCTCGCCTCGGCCGAGCAATCCCTGGCGCAGTTGCAGAGCGCCATCTGCGAAGATCAGGTGGCCGTGTTTCTCGCCCTGGGCGGAGGCTGGGAGACCGGGCCGAGGCAGGGCCAGGTCGCCCAGCAGCTCGTGTCGAGGCCCTGATCCTGCAGCGCGTACGCTTGCAGCTTTGCGATGAGATCAATGCCGCGGCCCTCCTGGTGCTCGTAGACCACGATCCCGCGTGCTTCGGCCGCGATGGCGTGCAACGCCAGGTCCAGCTGCTCACCGCAGTCGCAGCGTAATGAGCCGAGAGCTCTCCCGTGACCCGGGCCATCCGCCCCACGTCACCACTCATGTCTTCAGGATCTCCTCGCTGTGCTCGCCGATCTTCGCCAGAGCGCCATCGGCTCTGGTCATTGCTCCATCCGCATGAGCTGATCCGTTGGGACGACCATGTGATTGAGGTGCGCCATGATCCACAGCGACCCCGTGACGACGAGGAACACGATCAGGATCCCGAACGCGAGGGCGAGGACGTTGTTCGTGTTGTCCGGTGCAGTGGTCATGTGCAGAAAGAAGACGAGGTGAATGCCCATCTGGGCGAGCGCCAGCGTCACCAGGGCGACGGGCACGCTGGGCCCGTAAATGAGGTGCGTGTCGGCCGCCCAGAAGGAAGCGCCTGTAAGCGCGAGGGCAAGCGCGAGGCCGAGGAAGTAGCTGGTCAAGCCCGACGCGAGGCCTCTGCCCCCCTCCTCATCGCCCTGCCCTGGGGCGACATCCAACATTGTTTCACTCATGTGCGCACTCCGATCAGATAGACGAGCGTGAAGATCGCCACCCAGATGATGTCGAGGGCGTGCCAGAAGAGGCTGAAGCAGAGGTAGCGCCGCCGGATCTCGGGGCGAAAGCCCTTGGCATAGAGCTGCGCCATCATGGTGCCGAGCCAGAGGAGACCGGCGGTGACGTGGGCACCGTGGCAGCCGACGAGGGCGAAGAACGAGGAGAGATAAGCACTGCGGGAGGGGCCGGCGCCCTCGGCCACGAGCCCGGCAAACTCGTGCATTTCGAGCACGAGGAAGGCGAGTCCGAGGAGACCGGTGGCGGCGAGTGCGAGCTGGGTGAACAGCTGGCTGCGCTGCTCGATGGCGAGGCTCGCCATCCCGCAGCAGAAGCTCGAGAGCAGCAGGCACACAGTCTCGATGACAACGTTGTGCAGATCGAAGAGTTGCGCGCCCCCAGGTCCGCCCGCCGTCGCACCGCCGAGCACCGCGTGAGCGGCGAAGAACGCCGAGAACATCACGATGTCGGAGAGTATGAAGACCCAGAAACCGTACCCGACGATGATGCGCTTGGAGGCGGGACCCCCTTCACCGTGTCCGGGCGCATCGAGATGTTGCACTGCCAGCGCATCGGTACGTCGCTCGACAACGGCGGCGGCGGGCAGTCGCAGGGTCGTGCTCGGGGTGCTCACGGGGTGGACTCCTGCAGGGCATAGGCGCGGGCGGCACGGTTTTCCCGGTCGATGCGCGCGACTTCCTCACGCGGAATGACCTTCTCGACGACATCGCGCCAGGCAAATGCGACGAACGTTGCGTAAGCGCCGGTGAGCCCCAGGATGGCGAGCCACCAGATATGCCAGATGCAGGCGAAGCCGACCACGAACGCGAAGAAGGCCGTGATGAAACCGGTCGGTGAATTGCGCGGCACCTCGATCTCCTCATAGGCCGGCTCCGCGCTCAATTGCATCGCTTCCCGCGCCTTGCTCTTCATGCCCCAGTACGGCTCCTCGCCCTTGACGTTCGGCATCACCGCGAAGTTAAAGAGCGGTGGGGGCGAATGCGTGGCCCACTCGAGCGTCCGTCCGTCCCAGGGATCTCCCGTCCAATCGGTGCGGCGATGGCGTGAGCGGATGGACACGGTGAGCTGCGCGACCTGCAGCGCGATGCCACAGAGGATGATCAGGGCTCCGACGCCGGCTACGAGCACCCAGGGGTGCCATTCCGGGTTGTCGTAGTGCTGGAGCCGGCGCGTCATCCCTTCGATCCCGAGCACGTATAGGGGCATGAACGCCACGTAGAAGCCGACGATCCAGCACCAGAAGGCCGCCTTACCGAGGCGCTCATCGAGCTTGAAGCCAAAGGCTTTCGGGAACCAGTAGGTGTACCCGGCGAAGGCGCCAAAGAGCACGCCGCCGATGATCACGTTATGGAAGTGCGCCACGAGAAAAAGCGAGTTGTGGAGTAAAAAATCGGCGGGCGGCACCGCCATCAAAACGCCGGTCATGCCTCCGATCACGAAGGTCACCATGAAGCCGATCGCCCAGAGCATCGGGGTCTCAAAGCGCACCCGGCCGCGGAACATCGTGAAGAGCCAGTTGAAGACCTTCACCCCCGTGGGCACGGCGATGATCATCGTCATGATGCCGAAGAAGCCGTTGACATCGCCCCCTGCTCCCATGGTGAAGAAGTGGTGCAGCCAGACCATGAAGGAGAGGACGCAGATGGCCATCGTGGCCGCGACCATCGAGCGATAGCCGAAGAGGGGCTTGCCGGAGAAGGTCGAGACCACCTCCGAGAACACCCCGAACGCCGGCAGGATGAGGATGTAGACCTCGGGGTGTCCCCACGCCCAGATGAGATTCATGAACATCATGGGATTGCCGCCCGCCGCGTTGGTGAAGAAGTGAAAATCGAGGTAGCGGTCGAGCAGCAGCATGGCGAGCGTGGCGGTGAGGATCGGGAAGGCCGCGATGATGAGCAGGTTCGCGGCGAGCGCCGTCCAGCAAAAGATCGGCATGCGCCGGTATCCCATGCCCGGCGCCCGGATCTTGAGGATCGTGGTCGCGAGATTGATGCCGCCCATGAGAGTCCCGATACCCGCGATTTGCAGGGACCAGAGGTAATAGTCGACCCCGACATCGGGTGAGTAGCGAAGCTCGGAGAGCGGTGGGAAGGGGAGCCAGCCGGTGCGGGCGAAGTTGCCGACGACGAGGGACACGTTCACGAGCAGCGCGCCGGCGCAGGTGAGCCAGAAGCTCACGGAGTTGAAGGTCGGAAAGGCCACATCGCGCACCCCGAGCTGCAGCGGCACGACGAAGTTCATCAGTCCCACCACGAACGGCATGGCAACGAAGAAGATCATGATCGTGCCGTGCGCCGAGAAGATCTGATCGTAGTGATCGGGCGGCAGGTATCCCGGGGCGTGGAAGGCGAGCGCCTGCTGAGAGCGCATCATCAAGGCGTCGCTGAAGCCGCGTAGCAGCATCACGCCCGCGAGCGCGCAGTACATCACCCCGATGCGCTTGTGATCGACGCTCGTGAGCCACTCGCGCCAGAGATAAGGGAGGTAGCCCTTGAGGACCACCCAGGCGAGGATGGCCCCGAGAATCAGCACGACGATCGCGCCGGTGATGAGCGGGATCGGCTCATTGAGTGGAATCGCCTGCAAGGTGAGCCTGCCGAACATGTCATCCCTCCTTCGCGAAGCTGACGTGTGTGGATGCGTGTGTCACTGGGGGCCCCTGACCCGGCGGCAGGCGCTGCGAGGCGATCGCCTTGAACAGACCGGGTGCCAGCGCGCGGTAGGTATGGGGCGGCACGTTCGAGGACTGTCGCAGAAGCATCCGGTAGGCTGTCTCGTCAAGCACCGTGCCGCTCGCTCGCGCCGTCGCAACCCACTGGGAGTATTCATCTTGAGATACCGCGTCGGTGTCGAAGTGCATGTCCGCAAAGCCGTTCCCGTTGAAATGCGCGGCGAGCCCCAGGTAGGTGCCGGGACGATCGGCCTCGAGATTGAGCTCGGTGACCATCCCGTTCATCGTGTAGATCTCGCTCCCGAGCTGCGGCACGAAGAACACGTTCATCACCGTCGCCGAGGTCAGGCGAAAGTGCACGGGCCTGCCGACGGGCAGAACCAGACGATTGATGCTGGCGATGTGCTGTGCGGGGTAGATAAAGAGCCACTTCCAGTCGAGCGAGACGACATCGACCTCGAGCGGCGCTTGCCGCGACGGCAACGGCTTGGCGGGATCGAGATCGTGGGAGCCGACCCAGGCGACGCCGCCGAGAAAGATCACGACGAACGCCGGGATGGCCCATACGAGGAGCTCGAGCCGCCCGGAGTAGGCCCAGCCCGGTGCGTAGGTAGCGCTCCGATTCGTGGCGCGGTAGCGCCAGGCAAAAAACAACGTGCAGAGGATCGTTGGGACGACGATGACCAGCATGATGGCGAGCGCGTCGAGAAGTATCACCCGATCGCCCGCGCCCACCGGGCCCGCGGGGTCGAGCACGCCGCGCCCGCAGCCCGACAACGCGCCGCTCGCGAGCGCCAACGCAATGAGCAGGAACATCCGTCCAGGCCTCGATCGCCCGGCGGGCATGCCGCCCAACCGGTCCCAGACGGGACTTACTGTCTCGAGCACCGCGGGCGCTTCGTGTGAATACGAATTGCAGTTGAAATCGCACACGCGATTCACCTCAGTAGCAGATTTGCGCAAGCCTGATATCTTCAACCGAACCCAACGCGTCGACTCCCCAGCGGGATGGCTCGCGATGTAACCGGATCGCCTTGCCGGCAAGAATCCCCCGATCGGGGGACTTGTTCGCTCGAAATCCGCCAGGAGGCAATCCCCGCTGCTGCCGCAGGAGGAACAGCAGGTTTGCACAAGCCAGCGCAGGCAAACGACCAGACCATCAGAGGCGGGTCATCCACGCCGCGGCCGTGCCGATATGCACGCGGACTTGCTCGGGGCTCGTGGGCGCTGGCCGCAGGTCAACCTTGTACAAGCCACGGCAGCACCCTACAATCCCGCATGACCGAGCATGCTGACGTACCGCGGCAGTTGTCGCTCCAGGTCCTGCGGAGACTGACGCCCTGCGCCGAGCTGCGCGCCCGCCAACATTGCATGCCTCGCACGCAACAGACTCTTTGCACCGCTCTCCTCTTCCTCGAATTGCTGTTGAGCGGAGTGTTGAGCGCCCAGGGAGCCACGAACTCCGCCGCGAGCGCCGTGCCTCAAGCGGTGGTTGATCCCCATGTGGTTCGAGTGAGCGTGATCAACGGTGATGACATTCGGTTCTTACAGCTGCCTGCAAACGCGGGTTTGTCGCAAAGTCGCGTAACGCAGATTGCTCAGGATGATCAAGGCTTCCTCTGGTTTTCCACCCAACATGGAGTCGATCGCTACGACGGGTATCAGTTCAAAGTGTTCAAAAATGACCCGACCCAACCAAACAGCCTGTGCGGCGTTTTCGTGACGACGCTGTTCAAGGACCACTCGGGAAACCTCTGGATGGGCTGCGAACATGGGGTCGATCGATTCGATCCTTCAACCGAAACCTTCGTTCACTATCACATCGCGTCGGGATCTGTGCTCCATTCGTCGGATGCCGTCAGTCACATCTATGAGGATCCAAAGGGAATGCTCTGGTTATCGACCGGCAATGGTCTCGCCAGGCTGGACCCGCGCTCACGACAGACCATCTGGTTTCGCCACAACCCCAACGACCCCTTCGGCCTCAGTAGCAACGATGTAAAGTTCAGTGGAGAAGACCGAGAGGGGGTCTTATGGGTAGCCACTGATGAAGGTCTAGACGCATTCGACCCCAAGACCGGACAGGTAACCCTCCATGTCCCAATCCGCGAATCGCATGAGTTGTCTTTCTATGAAGATCGCGAAGGCGTCTTCTGGATTCTCTCGGCCTCCGGCAACGGCTTGGCAGTATTGGATCGCAAGCAAGGTCGTCTGACTTGGTATTCGTTTGCCACTGATGCCGGCGCCGACCCGCCGGGGCTGGCGCTAACGGGCGTGATACAGATGCTCGAGGATCGGGAAGGCGATCTCTGGGTGGGAACCCTATCGGACGGCCTGCTTCGATTTGATCGGAAGCACGGGCGATTCATTCGTTATCGGAACGATCCATCAAATCCTCAGAGCATCCCGGAGGATCGGATCACGACTCTGTTTGAGGATCGCGAGGGTACCATCTGGGTCGGGCTTGGCGCGACTCAGCCCACCTTCTTCACGCCACGACCCCCTCCCTTCAAGACATTGCCTTTCGACTCCGGCAATCGGGGAAACCTCGGCGAGAAGCTGGTCAACGTGATATTCCAGGATCGCGAAGGGATTCTGTGGGTCGGAACTACCGGAGCGCTGGATCGCTGCGATTCCGCGGGACGGCGGTGCATGCATTACGCCATCCCAGGGCACGGCATCGCGAGTGATGTCTTGAGCATCATCGAGGATCGCTCCGGAACTCTGTGGGTGGGAACCTCCGGACAGGGACTGTGTCGATTCGACAGGACGACCGGTCATTGTCAAATGCTCCGTCACTCGACCGGCGATCCATCCAGCATAAGCAACGATACTATCGACCGTATGCTGATCGATCGCGAAGGCGCGCTATGGATCGCGACGGCCGACGGTCTCAACAGGTTCGATCCTGCAACTCAACGTTTCACTGTCTATCGAGATCAATCCTCCAGGGACTCGGGGACTCAAATGCCATCGATGGTGGAAGACCGGGACGGTAACCTGTGGCTCGGGAGCCTCGGGTCGGGTCTGCTCAGGTTTGACCGGAAAGCAGGACGCCTCAGCCCTCTAGGCGGCCCACGAGCTTCAGGCGGTGCAGGCAGCGGGCTCGGGGCCATCAGCGAGCATTACGTGGCCGCGGTGTACATCGATCGCAAGAACAGGCTTTGGGCAGGTACTTTCAACGGATTGTACCGAGTCGACCCACTCACGGGCGCGGCGGCGCGATACTCGGAAGCGAATGGCCTGGCAAGCACTGCCATAAGCTGCATCCTCGGGGATGCACGCGGCGACTTGTGGATGAGTACCACCAAGGGTATCTCCAAGCTCAACCCAAACACCGGTATCTTTCAGAATTTCTCGGTTGCCGATGGCGTTCCGGGTGACCTGACCGCCTACAGCGCGTGCTTCAAGAGTGCAAGTGGGGAGATGTACTTTGGGGGCTTCACAGGCGCCACCAGATTCCGGCCGGAAGAAGTGACCCGCGATTCCTACGCACCGCCTGCCGTCCTGACGGCCTTCGATCTTTTCGGCGCGCCCGTCAGTATCGGCCCCCGTTCACCGCTCGAGCGGGTAATTGAATTCACCAGGGAGCTGACCCTGACGCACGACCAGAACAGCTTTTCGTTCCAATTCTCGGCGCTCGGCTTTCGCAGCCCCTCGACCAATCGCTATCGGTACCAGCTCGAGGGTCTGGACCAGGGCTGGCAGGAAGTCGGAAGCGACCACCGGTATGCCAGCTACACGACTCTGCCTGCCGGAGCGTATCGCTTCCGGCTGCAGGGCGCGACGAATCGGGGACCCTGGAGCGAGCCAGGCGTGACCGTCCGTATCCTGATCCTGCCCGCATGGTGGGCCACGTGGTGGGCCCGGACGCTCTTCGCGCTCGCAGCGCTCCTCGCGATTCTCGCGTTATATTTTCTGCGCGTGCGCCAGCTCCAACGACAATTTGAGACTCAGCTCGAGGCGCGCGAAAGCGAGAGAACCCGGGTCGCGAGGGAACTGCACGATACGTTGCTGCAGAGCTTCCAGGGGCTGCTGCTACGCTTTCAAGTGGCGTACGAGCTTCTTCCCGCTCGTCCGGCGGAAGCCAAGCAGGACTTGGCAAGCGCGATCGATCGCACGGTGCACGCCATCAACGAGGGTCGTGATGCGGTGCAGGGGTTGCGCGCCTCCGCCGTCGAGGGTGATGATCTTGCCGCTGCGATCAAAACCCTAGCCGAGGAGCTTGCCAGCGACCCCTCAAAGGAAGAGGTGGTCTTCCGTGTCGATCTTCAAGGCACGTCGCGGCCACTGCGCCCAATCGTGCGCGATGAGATCCACCAGATTGCAGGGGAAGCATTACGCAACTCTCGGCGGCACGCGCGCGCGTCCGGGATCGAAGTAGAGCTCCGCTATGACGAGCGGCAACTGCGGCTACGGGTACGTGATAATGGCACGGGAATCGACCCGAGATTCTTGAGTGGTGACGGTGCAGCGGGTCACTACGGCCTGCATGGCATGCGCGAGCGCGCCAAGCTCATTGGGGGAAAGTTGACCATTTGGACGGCCGCTGACTCGGGGACCGAGATCGAGCTCGCAGTGCCCGCCGCCCGGGCCTATGCGGCGGGTTCCGTCGGGCGTTTTGCGTGGCTCGCCAGGAAGCTCTCGCGGAGGCTCTCGGGAGCGGCGCATGAGTGAGGACTCCGGTGCCATTCGAATCCTGGCGGTCGATGATCATCCCCTGATCCGCGAGGGCATCGCGCATCTCATCGCGCGCGAACCGGACATGCAGATGGTTGCCGAAGCCGACAGCGGACGTGAGGCCATCCGCGAGTTCCGCGCGCATCTGCCAGATGTGACGCTCATGGACCTACAGATGCCGCAGATGAGCGGCCTCGATGCCATCATTGCGATACGCAAGGAATTTACCGAGGCACGTATCATCGTGCTGACCACCTATCCGGGCGACGCGCAGGTTCTGCGCGCACTCAAGGCCGGGGCACAGGCATACCTGCTGAAGACCACGTTGAATACCGAGCTTCGGCAAACCATTCGTGCCGTGCATGCCGGAAGAAAATCTCTTTCCGCTGAGATCTCTTATCAGCTGGCTGAACATGCGACCGACGAGGCGCTCACCGGGGCGGAGATCCGCGTGCTCCGCTTGATCGCCGCTGGCAATGCCAACAAGGAGATCGCCGCGAAACTTTCGGTCAGCGAGGAGACTGTGAAAGGGCAGGTCAGCAGAATCCTGGCCAAGCTCGGAGCGAAAGACCGGACGCAAGCCGTAGTGATCGGCTTGAAGCGCGGCATCATCGAGCTCTAGGTCGACGAAAGGGGGTGCGAATCGGTCCTTTCGGGGCTTACGGCCGGGAACACAAAGCCTATAGCCTCAGGAGGCTGTGCGCCGGCTCTATTCGACTTTCGCCCAAGGCCCTCCCGGGGTGGGGCTGCTGCTGATCCGTCTCGTGGCCGGGATCAGCGCGATGGTGAATGGACTCAGCCTGCTGCGCGGGGGTCCGGACCTCGGACCTGCGCTGTTTTACGCATTTTGCGTCGGACTGGGCTCGCTCCTCATCGTCGGCCTGTGGACCCCGGTCGCCGGCACGCTCCTGGCCCTTTGTGCGCTCTTGCATGCGGTCGCGCATGCGCAGGACCGCTGGTATTGCCTGGTGGTCGGAACTCTGGGCGCGGCCCTCGCCCTCCTCGGGCCCGGCATGTGGTCGGTCGATGCGCGCCTCTTCGGATGGAAGCGCCTGGAAATCGGCGATCGAAAGCGACCTGGCCCGCCGCGCTGAGCCTGCCTCGAGAGACCCGCACAGTCCGATCGGGCGTTGGCTCTCGTCCGATATGCCGGAAAAAGGCACACCTTTCGGGCTCGCCGCCAAAGTGCCGGCCGGTCCACGCTGCTTACCAAACTCGATTCCGAGCGGAGGCGGCTCTGATGAAGAACGACGAGCACTTTAGCCACACGACCCCAAACGACTTGTCGGTTGTTGCCGCGCAGCTCGTCGAGGCTGCACGTAAGGCTCGTGACGGCGACCGCGATGCGGCAAGAGCGCACATAGCGCACGCGGTCGCGCTTCTTCACGGGAAGCCGGGCTTCGGGCCGAGCGTCAGCCATGAGCCCCCAAGAGCAGGGTGGCAAGTCGCGCGCGGAGGTCTCGCGGCATGGCAGGCACGCCGGGTCGTCGCGCATGTCGAGGCCAACGTAGATCGGCGCATTACTGTTCAAGAGCTCGCCCAGCTCCTTGGTCTCAGCGCGAGCCACTTCTGCCGCGGGTTCAAATGCAGCTTCGGCGCATCGCCGCACACGTATGTGCTGCACCGGCGCATCGAAGTGGCCCAAGGCCTGATGCTGACGACGTGCGAGCCACTGAGCTCGATTGCCCTGAGCTGCGGCATGTGTGATCACCCCCACTTCACTCGCGCCTTTCATCGCATCGTCGGCGAGACACCGGACGCGTGGCGCCGCAGTCGGCGTAGCGCACTCGAAGACGGCGCGGACATCTCTGAGCGCCGTGTTGCTCGCGTTTTGGAACAGCAGACTTGCACAAGCCAGTGCGGGCAACCGACAAGCCCCCTCGAGGCAGGTCATCTATCCTCCGGCTATGCCCTCCGTGGATAACATGATCGCGCCGTTCACCGATGACGGCGCTACGCAAGCACTGGATTCGTCCGGGATTCTGCCGCTACCGATCGCCGACTCCCGAACCCGCTCGTCCGACGGTACTTGGGCGATTCGGCGTGCGATCATTCGGGCCCGCTCCGCACTCCTCAGGATGCGACTCGACGAGGCCGCCAAGGCGATCACCCGGCTCAACCGGCTGCTGAGCAACCGCCCGCATTCGGATCAGGTCCTCTACTCCCGCGCCCTGCGGATACTTCAGGCCTGCCGTCTGGCGGCGGGGGACGACTTCGCGGCCGCCCGCAGTGCGCTCGCGACGCTGCCGGCGCTCCGTGGAGACATCGTCTCGGCAACGATTCTCCGCTACGTAGATTGGAAAAGTGGCGCGCGGGAACAGGCATGCGCACCGGAAGGCTTCGACTACCTGGCCGCGCCCGCTCGAGGCCAGGCCATATACAAGCTTCTGAACCTTTGTATGAGCGCAGCCATGGCATTCGAACGGCTGCATCTGACGGTCTCCGCCACCCTTGCCGCGGAGGCGCTCCGGTTCGCACAGGAGCACTACGGCAAGAATTGCCCCATGAGCTGCTTGCCTGCAACCCTGCTCGCTCAGGTTGCCTATGAGCAGGGCCGCTTCGAGGAAGCCGAGGCACTACTCGCTCCACGACTGCAGGTGATCCGCGCCGCGGGCCTGCCGGAGTGCATCGTGAGAACCACCGTGCTGCTCGCACGACTTGCTTTCCATCGCGGGCGGCACCGTGCCGCATTGACGATCCTGCGCGAAGCGGAAGCCCTCGGCCGAGTACGCCGCTGGCCACGGGTGGTCTCCGTCGCTTCTTCAGAGTACGCCCGAGCGTTGCTTCTCAGGCGCTACGATGAAGCACCGAGCTCGGAGCGGGTGAGTCCCCATATCAAGGGACCGTGGATGCCGCCAGAGGGATTATCGTCCGGGCAGACGCCCCATTTCTCTACAGTCGCGGGTACTCTCGCACGCCTCGCCTCAGCCGCCTCAGCCGCCTCCGGCGGCTCCGGCAACGATTATTACGAGCTTCTGATCTCGTGCCTGCGGATCGGCGCGGGGCACGGACTGCGCATGGTCTTCGTCGATGCGGGCCAGCCCATTCTCGCGCTGCTGAAGAGTCTCTACTGCGCGCTTCCGGGGAGCGACACGCAGACCTCCGATCTGCGAGCCTACATCGCCACCATTCTCAAGGTGACGGCCCCGGTCGCCAACGCGAACGCCACCCCGCCGACCTATCGTCATCTGTCCGAGCGCGAGACCGGAATTCTCAAATTGATCGCTCACGGCATGTCCAACAAGCGCATTGCTCTCTCGTTAGGCATCACGCCGGAGACCGTGAAGACTCATGCCAAAAGCATCTTCGTCAAGCTCGCCACGCGAACTCGCGCCCAGGCTGTCGCCCGCGCGGAAGGAATCGGCTTGCTTTTATGACCGCACCACTGGCGGGCGAACACCTGTTCCAAACAGGCCCAAACCCGCCGCCGGATATTACGACAGCCCGCCAAGCGGTACGGCTCGGGTCTCTCCATCGCTCGATGTCCTCGCGGCGCGCCTCCAAGCGGCCGGAGACTGCCCTGTTGCGTCGCGGAAGCGCCTGCACAGATGCGCCTGATCCGAGAATCCGCAGCGCAGCGCAATCTCCCTCAGGTCCATCTCGGTCTGGAGCATGTATCGCGCGGCGCGCTCGAGCCGACGCCGGACCACATAAGCGTGCGGCGACTCGCCGAACGTAAGCCTGAAGGAGCGCGCGAAATGCGCCTCGCTGCGCTGCACGAGCAGGCACAAGTCGGCAACGAGCAGCCGATTCGTCATGTTTTTGTCGATGAAGTCGCGCACCTTGCGCACCTGCCATGCGAGCAGCCGCCCTCTTCCGTCAGCTAGCTCTGCCGTGGTTTTCGGATCGATCTGCCTTTTGAGCAGCGACGTCGCTTGAAGTAACGCGCAGTGCGCTGCCGGCTCGCGCTCGTAAAGTTGGCCAATGGCCGAATCGAGCAGCGCAATCACCTCTTCAACCCATTCGGGGGGTTGTCTCGCGCTGGCCCTCAGCACGCCCAGCTCGCCCTCGGCATATGCCATCGCCCTCTCCCGCACTGATGCCTGACGGTGAGGCAGATATACTGCACGCCGGGATAGCCGCGCCCCTAACGGAAGTGAGGGCTTCGATAGGCCAGGATCTCGATAGGCGAGAGTAAGGGCCGTCATACCGCTTCGCCCAGTTTTGGGGTGCGGGCGAGGCAGGGTAGACCGGCTCCGGGGCCGAGCCGTCCACGCAAAAGAGCAGCGCGATGACCGATGAAGGGCGCGAGGCGCCGATTCTCGAGAGCAAGCTGTATCCCGCCACCGGGACGAGAAGGCCGCTGCCGCGACCCAGGCTCGAAATGCTGAGCGACGTCCTCGACGGCACTTACCCGGTCGTCCTCGTGATCGCCCCCGCCGGTTACGGCAAGTCCACACTCATGGCTCGGTGGCACACGCACCTCCTTGAGCGCAGTGTTCCCTGCGCCTGGCTGTCGCTCGATGAGGGCGACAACGACAAAGTGCGCTTCATGCGGCACCTGCTTGCCGCGTTGCAAAAGGCGGACGTGCGCCTGGGCCCCGCCCTGGGCAACCTGGCCGCCGACTTCCCGAGTGGTGCAAAGCCCCTACTGCAGATGCTGGCGGACGACCTCACACGGCTTCAGCATCGTATTGCCCTGTTCCTGGATGACCTGCATTTCGTCCAGGAGCCCCAGGTCCTCGAGATCGTAGACTGGCTGGTGAGCTACGCGCCGCGAACCCTCCAGCAATTCATCGGTAGTCGCGAGACCCGGCACCTGCGGCTGGGTGGCCTGCGCGTACGGCAACAGCTGTTCGAGCTCGAGTCGCGGAAACTGCAATTCAACCTCGAGGAAGCCTCGAAGTTCTATTGCAGCCGTCTCGGCCGGGAGCTGCCGGTGGCGGATCTGCAACGGCTCCTCGACAGGACCGAGGGCTGGCCCGCGGCACTCGAGCTCGCCGGGCTGGCGCTCCCTGGGCTATCCGAGCAGGGCGCCTTCATCGAGGACTTCGCCGGCACCGATGCGGGCGTGGTCGATTATCTGGGCGAGGCCATCCTCTCGCGCATGGACGAGCGAACGCGCACTTTCGTTTACCAGATTTCCATGTTCGACCGCATCAGCGCACCGCTCGCCCAAGCAGTCGCACAGACCGATGACGCCGAGGAGCTGTTGCAGACACTGCGGCTGCGCAACCTGTTCCTGATCCCCCTGGATCGGTCGGCAACCTGGGTGCGCTTTCATCATCTGGTCGGGGAGTTTTTCCGTGACCATTATCGCCGGGCGGCTCCGGCACAGGCTCGGGAGTGCCTTCTGCGCGGTGCCCATTGGATGCACGCCAACGGCCATGTAGAGGAGGCTGTGGACTCGCTGATCCGGGCGCAGGAATGGGACCAGGCCACACGCTGGGTCGCCGAAAGCGTGGAGGAGCTCGTCTTTCGCCGCGGCTATCACCAGACCATCCTGCGCTGGATGAACGCCCTTCCCGAGGCCTGGGTCGATCGCCATCCCGTTATCCGCATCCAGTACGCCTTCGCGCTCTCGTTCTACCTACGGGACCGGGAATACGAAGCGCAAATCTACCGCCTGCAGCAACTGCTCAAGAACCTCGAGGAACAACCACAGCGCGACGATCGGGTGATCGACGAATTGCGCTGTGCGGTCGAGCTGCAAACCGCGCTATCGACCGGTCTGCGCGACGACGGTAAGCGCGGGGGTGAGCTGGCCGCGGAGTGGCTCGCAAAGTGGCCGGACGCTTCGCTGCGGCGCAAAGGAGTCATGGGGAACGTGCTCGCCTTCGGGCTCAAGACCACCGGCGAGATCGGCCAGGGGCTCGAGGTGCTGGCCGAGACGCGCCGGTGGCTCTCGCAGGGCGAAGGCTACTATGCGCTCGCCTGGACGAGCTATCTGGAGGCCCTGCTGCACATGAAGCGGGGCAGTTATCTCGACGCGAGGCTTGCGTGCTCCAGAGGGCTCGGACTCGTCGAGCGCGAATTGCACGACTACCCGGCGCACGCGAGCAGCCTGCTGCACGCAGTGTTCGCGGCCATCGCGTACGAGTTCGACGACATCGACCAGGCGGCCGAGCACGTCGAGCAGGCGATGAGCGGCGTGAACGAATGCGGCCACGCCGATGCGATGATCCTCACCTACTTGACACAGGCGCGCCTACAGCGCCTGCACGACGACGAAGGCGGTGCGCTGGCCATACTGAGAGACGGTCAAGAGCTTGGAGAGCGAAGGGCGCTGCGGCGCGTAACGCTCACGCTCGCGGCCGAAGAGTGCAGGAGCTTCGCGCGTTCGGGACGTTACGAGGAAGCGCGCCTGCTGGCCACGCGCCTCGGCTTCGACAAGTTGCCCGTGCCAGTCGACACGCCGGGGCTCGTAACCGACAAGGCGTTGCGCGCCGCGGCGCGTTACCTGCTCAAGCGAGCGCCGAAACTCGTCGTCCAGGCGTTGAGTGGCGCTATCGAGCACTGCCAGCAGCGCGAGCTGGTCCACCGCCTGGTGGAACTGCTGCTGCTTCGCGCTCTGGCCCACAACCAGGATGGCGACGAGAAGAGCGCTCTCGCCGATCTGCGTCGCGCACTAACCCTCGCCGCTCCAAGACAGTACCTACGCGTGTTCCTCGACGAGGGTCGCGAGCTACGCACCCTGATCGATCGCCTGGACCCGCAGCGGCTCCGTGGCTCCGAGGCTGCGCCGCTGGCGGATCGTCTACAGCGGGCGATGCGCAAGCCCGACAGCCAGAGCGACCATCAGGCGTCGGCCGCTCTCGGCGAACCGCTCACCAGGCGCGAGGTCTCGATCCTCAAGCGCCTCGAATCCGACCTGAGCAACAAGGAGATCGCGGAAGCGATCTTCATCACGGAGGGCACCCTGAAGTGGCACCTCCACAATATCTACAGCAAGCTCGACGTCAAGAATCGCTCGGGTGCGCTGACTCGAGCCCGAGCGCTGAGCCTCCTTTGAGTCGCATCGACATGGGAAGCCATGGCCGCAGCCAACGCGCCAGACGCTCCACCTGGTAGCTTCGGTGCCGGCCTCGCAGACACCACTCACAGAAGTGCTCACAGTTGTTGGTGAAGAGCGGGTAGCTATCCGCCCCCGTGCGTGAGCGCGCCCGCTCGATCACCTCCTGCGCCGTGAATCTTACCGGTAAGCCCTCTTCCACCGGCCCCCGCGGCACAAACGCAGAAACGGCGCCGCAGTGCACGACTTTGCCCTGACCCACGTAAATGCCGTGATGCACGAAACCGATCCGCGGTGTGACCAGATGCGCTCCCAGCGGGAGCCTCCTCGTGGTCGGCGAGCTTCCGGTCGCTCTCGGATATCATCACAGCGGTAGACGCCAACAGTGGTCGATCAACAGGGCAGAAAACAGCATCGGCAGATAAATCAGCGAATAATAAAACACCCTCATCGGCAGGTTTTGCCGCATGCCTGCTCTCAGGCGCACGGCCAGATAGAGGAAGGCGCCGTCCAGCACGAGCGCCGCGCCGAGGTAAATCGCTCCGCTCATACCCGTCAGAACCGGCAGCGCCGTCACGAGCGACAGCAGGATCGTATACAAGAGGACGCGCGACCGGGTGTACGAAACGCCATGAGTGACCGGAAGCATGGGAATGCACGCCCGTGCGTACTCCCGGCGTCGGGCGATGGCGAGCGGCCAGAAATGCGGCGGGGTCCACAGGAAAATGATGAGAAACAGGACGAGCGCGTTGAGCTCGAGATGGCCCGTTACCGCGGTCCAGCCGAGTACCGGTGGTGCGGCTCCGGCAGCGCCACCGAGCACGATGTTCTGAGGAGTCGCGCGCTTCAGCCATACCGTATAAATGAATCCGTAGCCGATCAACGCAATCACCGTGAGCGCCGCGGTGATGACGTTGACGAATGCGACGAGCACGGCACCACCCGCCACACCCAGCACTGCTGCAAAGGCGATAGCCTGCTTTTCTGCCACCCTTCCGGTCGGCAGCGGGCGCCGGCAGGTTCTGGTCATCCTCTCATCGATGTGTCGATCAAAGACATGATTGAGCACGGCCGCGCACTGCGCCGACAGTGCGATACCCAGGATCGCGCATCCGACCACCTCTGGCGGTGGCAGACCCGGCCGTGCGAGTAGCGCGCCGACTAACGCGGTAAATGCGACCAGCGCAACGATCTTTGGCTTGGTGAGCTCGAGGTAGCACCTCCACAACGGAGTCGCGGGGGAACGTGCTGCCGAAATCGCTACTGTCATCTTCGGATCTCCCGCCTACGACGGAGGGCGGATGGGAGTAGCCTACTGCGCCGGAGCCTGACAGGATTGGCGATTTCTGCTTCGTTTGGAATAAGGTCCGCGCACGATCGCGCGCGCGGGCCGCGCGAGGCGCCACATTCAAACACATCCCCCGATTGGGGGAGGGATGTGCTGCCGACCACCGCGGCAAACACGATTAGCTTGCGACGTCCGGCATGACCTGCGCCATCTCCATGGCTTGGCTTGGCGGCACCTCCTGAATGCCTATGACGATTTCGTCGTCGGGCGCGCCCGTGGCCGTCTGCAGTAGCGTCCAGAGGCGCTTTAGCAAGTCTCGCTTGTACTCGGCCGACCGACCCGTGCGAATGAGCAGAGTGAGCGCCACTGGTACCGACGGTTTGCCGGCGGTGAAGCCGCTTCCGGCGCTGTAGTCCTGAAAAACGATGTGCACCCAGTTCGGCGGCACGCCGGCGTACTCCGAGTGCAGCTTCGTCAGTTGGGCTGCAAGACCCCTCTTGGCCTCCTCGCTCAGCACACCTGCCTGTGTCGTGACGGTATACAGCGGCATTGAATAGCGCTCCAGTGATGCAATCATCTTCAACGAGCACGCTGCCCCGGTGACGATGTAATCGTCATCCCCCGATTGGGGGGCGAGCAACTCCGCGAGGAGAACGGTGGCGGCGCCGTAGCACCCCCCAAACGGGGGAAGCAACCTACATCTGCGACTACCGTAGGCTGGCCACTGGTCGTCACTCGCCGGGTGCTTGCGCATGAAACGACTCCATACCGCTCGCCTGGATTACATTGAAGTGGATTCGCTCGTATGACATCGCTAGCGGCGTGGAAGGTGGATTTTGGCGCTGAAGCGTTCCCCGCGCACCGCAGGTGACTCATGCGAATCGTTCATTTCGAGAAAGGTGGAGTCCCCGGAATTGCCGCGGATGAAGGTTCGGGCTGGCATGGCCTCATGCAACACGACGGGGGATTTCCAGGTACTCTGCCCGAGCTGATCGCACGAGGAGCAGACCTGTTGCGCGCCGGCGGAAGCCTCGAGCAATCGCCGGCAATCGACCTCAACGCTGTGCGACTGCTGCCGCCGGTGCCATTACCGCCCAAAATTCTGTGCGTCGGTCTCAACTACGACGATCACCTGCAGGAAAGCGGGCTGAAGAAGCCGGCCTATCCGGAAATCTTCGCCCGCTTCGCGACGAGCCTCATCGCTCATCAACAGCCGATTCGACGGCCCCGCGAATCCATTGCGCTCGACTATGAAGCCGAGCTGGCCGTGGTGATCGGCAAGCCGGGGCGCCGCATCCCCCGGGATCAGGCCCTCGATCACGTGGCGGGCTACTCCCTGTTCAACGATGCGACGATTCGCGATTTTCAATTGCGCACGCCGCAATGGACGATGGGCAAGAATTTCGATGGCACCGGGGCGTTCGGCCCGTGGCTGGTGACGCCCGATGCCGCGCCGCCGGGAGCCCACGGCTTGCGCATCCAAGGCCGCTTGAACGGCCAAGTGATGCAGGATGCGCGTACCGACCAGCTCATCTTCAGTGTCCCCGCGCTGATCGAAATGATCAGCGTTGCGATGAGTCTGGAGCCGGGAGACTTGATCATCACCGGGACACCCGGTGGCGTCGGGGTGGCGCGCAACCCACCTGTTTTCATGCGGCCCGGCGATGTCTTCGAAGTGGAGATCGAGGGCATCGGTGTCCTGAGCAACGTCGTCCGGGACGAGTGAACAGTGGAGTAGCGTCCTTGATTAAAAAGCTGCTTTCCGCGAACCCTGCGCGCATAGGTCGATTCAACGGTCCACCAAAGGACGATGCAGTCCCCGCCTCCCTGGTCGACGGGACCCCGCGTGATCTAAAGGCCGATCTCATCGCCCGCATGGGCACGGATATCGTCCTCCACAGAGCCATCGATCTCGTCCGATATGCCTCCGATGCGAGCCCGTATCGACTCATCCCTCAAGTCGTGGTGCTCCCCCGCACGACCGACGACATAGTCAAACTCTTCCGCTATTGCCATGAGGCCGGGCGGCACGCGACGTTTCGGGCGGCGGGAACGAGCCTCAACGGTCAAGCACTATCCGACGACATCCTGATCGATGTGCGCCGCCACTGGTACGGCGCCAAGGTGGAGGATGCCGGCCGACGCGTGCGGGCACGTCCAGGGACGATCCTCGGCCACGTCAACTCGCTGCTGCAGCGGCACGGCCGGCGCCTGGGCCCGGATCCCGCCAGCTCGGCCGCCTGTACGATCGGAGGCGTGATTGCGAACAACGCCGGTGGCATGCGTTGCACGGTACCACGAGATGCCTACCATACTGTCACCTCGCTCACTTTCGTGACGCCGTCTGGGGCGGTCATCGACACGTCGAAGCCCGATGCCGAAAAGGAGTTTGCGCTGGCAGAGCCCCAGCTCGCGCAAGGCTTGCTCGAGCTACGCAAAGAGCTCTTGGCAGACCCGGCGCTGGCGGATCGCATGCGTCACAAGTACTCGATCCGAAACACGCACGGATTGCGGCTCTGTGCACTTCTCGATGGCGAAACGCCGCTCGAGATCTTTCGACGCCTTCTCGTCGGCTCCGAGGGCACGCTCGGTTTCATCGCCGAAGCGGTGATAGAGACGATACCGGCGCCCCGCGTGACCAGCGTGGCATGGATTCCCGTGCCCACGATCGACGAAGCTATCGCCCTCGTTCCTGGCCTCGTCGACCTCGGTGCCTCCGCCGTCGAGCTCATGGTCGCCCCGGCCCTCACCGCGGCCGGTCAAGCCTTTGCGGAAACGCCCTGTTACTGGAAGACGCTCGATCCCAAAGCGGCCGCACTGCTCGTCGAGGTCGGCGCCGAGGACCCGGCGTCGCTCCAAGCAACACAGCAACAGATTCTCGAGCTCGTGAGTACCGCCAAGCTGATCAGGCCGGTCGAGTTCACGAGCGTCGCCGAGGCCGTCGAGCTCGCCTGGCACGTCCGAGAAGGACTTCTGGGCCTGATCGGCAAGCATCGCCCGGAAGGCTCGACCCTGATAACGGAGGACGTTTGCTTCCCGCCGGCGCGCCTGGCCCAGGGCGCGCACGACGTCCAGGAACTTCTTGCCAAACATGGATTCATTCCCGGCGTCGCGGGACATGCCGCTCACGGGAATCTTCATTTCACTCTCGTCGCGGATTTCGGTGACGCCGCGGGTCGATCGCGATACGCGGCCTTCATGACTGAGCTCGTGGATCTCGTCGTCAGGAAGCATGACGGCTCCCTGAAGGCCGAGCACGGAACCGGTCGAAACATGGCCCCGTTCGTCGATGCGGAATGGGGCGAGAAGGCCACCGCCATGATGTGGCGCATAAAGAAGCTCGCCGATCCTCACGGGATCCTGGCACCGGACGTGATCCTGACCCACAACCCGGGCCTTCACCTGGAGAATCTGAAGTCCTTCCCGCAAATCGAAGGCGTGACCGGTTCCTCGCAATGCATCGAGTGCGGATTCTGCGAGCCTGTCTGCCCGAGCCGCAATGTCACCATGACACCGCGTCAACGGATCGTCGTGCGGCGGGAAATGGTGCGCCAGAAGGATGACTCGGCCATGCTCGGACGACTCCAACGGGATTACCAGTACGATGGGATCGAGACCTGCGCGGGCGACGGCACGTGCGCCATTCCCTGTCCGATCGGAATCAACACGGGGGCGTTGATCAAGGAGTTCCGAGCCCGCGAGAACGGTCCTGCCGGGGAAGCCGTGGCGTTGCGCCTCGCGCAACACTGGAAGGCGGTCGAGCGCTTATCGCGCGCTGGCTTGCGTGGAGCGCACGCGCTTTCCTCCATCTTTGGAGTGAGGCCGCTGACCGCTCTTGCGGCAGCCGCACGCGGTGTCATCAGCCCGGACCTGCTGCCCGCCGTGCCCGGGCCGATGCCACGTGCCGCCGCCAGCCTCCCCGAAACCAACCGAAAAGGTGCCGCGGCTGTCTATTTCTGCGCGTGCATCAATCGCATGTTCGGTCGCGATCCCGCCGGGCCGGCCGGCCCCTCCCTTGCGGAGACCTTTGTCGCCTTGTCCACGCGCGCCGGCAAGCCGCTGTGGATTCCGCCCGATGTCGCGGGCCTTTGCTGCTCGACGCCGTGGAAATCGAAGGCCTATGCCCACGGCCACAAGTACATGGCGCAAGCCGTTGCCGACGCGCTATGGCGCTGGAGCGACGGAGGGGCTCTTCCCATCGTCGTCGACGCCGCCTCGTGCACCCTTGGTCTCAGGGAGGATGTCGCGACGCAGCTCGAAGGAGAGCGAAGGGAACAGTACCAGAGCCTCGAGATCATCGACTCGATCGCATGGTGTCGTGACCTTCTGCCGAGCCTGGCAATCTCTCGAACGCTGCGGCGGATCGCCGTACATCCGACGTGCTCAACGACGCATCTCGGGCTGGCTGGCGCACTCAAACAGATTGCGGCCCGCTTGGCTGAGGAAATCGAGGTCCCGGTCGGAACCACCTGCTGCGGCACCGCCGGTGACCGCGGACTATTGCATCCCGAGCTGGTCGTTTCAGCGACGCGGGAGGTTCGAGCGGTGCTGGATGCGCAGCCATGCGACGCCTATCTCTCCGCCAACCGGACCTGTGAAATGGGCCTCAGGCACGCGACAGGACGACCCTACGAGTCGTTCATTTTCCTGCTCGAGCAACTCACTCGTCCCGAGGCGGGCTGACGGACTTCCGCAAGCTCATGGAAAGCTTCGCGCGCACAGAGATCGGCCATCACGAACGGTCCCCGCAATGGTGTCACCCCCATGCAATACTCCGACTATAAGTGCTTCCAGCTGCGGTTCGATGCCGGAGTCGCATTTGCCAGCATCGATCATCCGCCGATCAATCTTCTCGATGAGGTTCTGTCGCTGGAGTTCGACAGACTCGGCAGGGAACTCGAGGCCGACGAGAGCGTCCGTGTCGTGGTGTTGCAGAGCGCGCTTCCCGATTTCTTCATAGCCCACTCCGCTTTGGGCCGGGTCGGGGCCGCCTCCAAAAGGGTGTCCCATACGCGCAGCTTTCGTCTTACACAGATGATTGGCGAGCGGTTCAGGAACATGCCCAAGGTGACCATTGCCAAGATCGAGGGGCGGGCCCGGGGCGGAGGGAGTGAGATCGCGCTCGCCATGGATATGTGTTTTGGCGCCGTAGGCAAGGCGATCTTCGGCCAGCCGGAGGTGGCGGTTGGGCTTGTTCCGGGCGGTGGCTCCACGCAACGATTGCCGCGGCTCATCGGGCGGGGACGCGCCTTGGAGGTGCTCCTGGGCTGCAATGATGTCTCGGCAGACCTGGCGGAACGTTACGGCTATATCAATCGAGCGTTGCCGGCGGACGAGCTGACGCCCTTTGTCGAGAGCCTGGCCCACCGCATCGCCTCGTTTCCTGCGCATACCATCGCTCACCTCAAGGCGGCCGTGGATCTAGGGGCATTTGCTTCCTTGGCGGAGGGGCTTCTGGTGGAAGCCCATCAGTCCGATTTGAGTGTCGCCAGCGAGGTGACGCAGGCGCGCGTCGCCGAAGCATTGAAGGTCGGCGCCGAAACTTATGAAGGCGAGCTGGAGTTGGCATTTTTATCGAGGCTCGCCTCGATGGGGCAAAGATAAATCCGTGGCCGCTTTCCATCCGCTGATGATGCCGCTCACGGCCGGTCCCAGCCTGGTCGTCCCGGCAACACGCGAGCTTCGATCCTACCGGATACTCGTCAGACCACTGCTTACCTCTCCGCAAACCGCACCCGTGAGATGGGCCTTCTGCACACGAGCGAAGGGCACACCGACTACATCCCCCTAACCAACTAAGACACGTGCGCCCAATGCCGACTCCGGCCACCACGGCATCGGCGGGCCGTGTCCACTCTCGGCTCCCCCATTGAGGGGATAGGGCGCGAGCGCAATCCGGCGCACATTCGCCTGGCGGGTTCCGTTCCGGCGGTCTCGCCAGAGTCTCCAGGTGAACAAGCAAGTAGCGCAGGTGATCGTCGACATGCGCCAATCCGCGACTGTCAAGGTCTGCTACGGCATCGTTGGCGATACTTTGAACAGCTTCGCCAATGATACGGGCTCGGGCTGGTAACCGGGATGCGCGTATATCGGAAGTAGAGATGCCGCCGCTCATCTGCCGCGATTGCGACACCGTGTACCGCTCGGTTTCATTGCGGCGGGGCGATGTCGCGCTCTGTCGGCGCTGCGGGGCGAGCTTGGCGCGACACTACAGCGCAACCCCCGAGACCGGATTGGCGCTTGCACTGGCGGCGGCCATCCTCTTCGCCATCGCCAACCTGACGCCGATTTTGAGCATCAAGGTTGGCGGCGTAGAAACGAAGGCGGACATCTGGTACGCCGTGCGCTCCATGCAGGAGGGGTGGATCTCCGTAGCCGCGCTGGGACTGGCGCTCACGACCTTTTTGATACCGCTTGCGCAAATCGCGCTCTTACTCTGGGTGTTGATGTTCGTCACGCTCTCGCGCCCGCCGCCCGCCTTCCGCCAAATCATGACGCTGCTGCACCGCCTGCGTCCCTGGAGCATGACCGAAGTGTTCCTGCTCGGCGCGTTGGTCGCAATCATCAAGCTTTCGAGTTGGGTTCCCATCACGGCCGGCACGGGGATATGGGCACTTGCGGGATTGACCGTGGTTCTCGCGGCACTCGGCCGTTGCGATCCCGTCTCGTGGTGGTCGATCGAATGGAGGGCGCCCCGATGAGCGCTCTCAGGCGATCCTATGAGCTAGGTCTCATTCTCTGCCGCACCTGCGGCCGGACGCACGCGGTCTGCGCACTGCCCCCCGATCAGCGCTGCAGCCGCTGCGGAAACAAGGTAGTACGCCGAATGCCCCTCAGCCACGAGACGACCCTCGCGTGGCTCTTGACCGGAATGATCCTATATATACCGGCCAACGTTTTGCCCGTAATGCATACGAGCAGCCTTCTGGGTGATGCCGACAGCACCATTTTCGACGGGATTCTCGGATTTTGCCGCGCAGGAGACTGGGACATCGCGCTTCTGATCTTCACCGCAAGCGTGGCCGTGCCGCTCACGAAGTTCATCGCAATCGGCCTGTTGCTTTATACGACACGGACCGGCAGTCGCTGGCAACTCCACGAGAGAGCCAAACTTTACCGGGTGGTCGAGTTCATCGGCTACTGGTCGATGCTCGACGTGATTGTCGTTGCGCTGACATCGACACTGATGCAGTTCGCCGTATTGGGCACCGCGGAGCCTCGAATTGGAATTGCCTTCTTTTGCGCCGTAGTCGTTATTACGATGCTGGCCGCGCTGAGCTTTGATCCCCGATTGATCTGGGACGTTGAGCCGTGACTGCAGGGCCAGACCCGGCAGAGCATGAGGACCTTCCCTCGCCCGTGATCCGCAACCATCGCTGGATTCCACGGCTGGTGTGGCTCGTGCCCATCGCCGCCGCCGTACTCGGCATCTCGCTGCTCGTGCGAAGCTGGGCCGAGCAGGGACCCCGCGTCACGATCACCTTTCTCAGTGGGGAAGGGATAGAAGCCGGCAAGACTCTCGTCAAATATCGCGATGTAACGGTCGGTCGCGTGTCGGCGGTCACCCTGAGCGCTGACCATCAGACGGTTCTGGTGAGCGCGGATCTGGTCAAGAGCGCCGCGACATTGCTGAACGAGGATACAAAGTTCTGGGTCGTTCGGCCGCGCATCGGCGTGGGATGGGCGTCGGGGCTCGACACCCTGCTCTCGGGCATCTATATCGGGATGCAGACCGGCGCCTCGACGAGGGCCCGATCCGAATTCGTCGGGTTGGAGAGTCCACCGCCTCTCGCACACGGTCCCCACGGAACGCTAATCGAGCTGCGCGCCCCTGCAGCCGGCTCCCTTGCCGTTGGCGCGCCGGTTTATTTCAGGGACTTCCAGGTCGGGCGCGTGATCGATGAGAATTTGTCGGGCGACGGAAGCACCCGCGTCAGTGTATTCATTGATGCGCCCTACGATCGATTCGTCAAGACTGACACGAGATTCTGGAACGCGAGTGGCATCAGCCTGAGCCTCACAGCCGATGGTCTTCGAGTCCGTACGGAGTCGCTGGCGGCTGTTCTCGCGGGAGGTGTTGCCTTCGATGACGGGCCCCCGGGTGCGCAACCGGCAACCAGCCGCCCAAGGACTCGGTTTACGCTCTACCGCAGCGAGGCTGAGGCGATGGCTCCCCCAAGCGGGAATCCCAACTACGTGAAAATGCGGTTCGCTCAGGCCCTTCGCGGTTTGGAGATAGGTGCTCCCGTTGAGTTTATGGGCGTGAAGATCGGCACCGTGGCCGCCGTGGACTTGGACTACGACGCCCGTAGCCAATCCTTCCCCGTTGTCGTGACCGCGAAGGTCTACCTGCAACGAATGGGCCGTGCCTATGAGGCCCTGGCGGCTCAAGGCACCACGGAAAATCAAGACAGAATGGCCATCTTCGTTGCGGCGCTGGTTGCGCGCGGTCTACGAGCGCAACCGCGGTCGGGAAGCCTTCTGACCGGGAAATTGTTCATCGCGCTCGACTTCTTCCCGGCCAGTCCCCGGGTCAAATTCAACCCCGCGTCAAGACCCCTCGAGCTGCCAACCGTGACCGGCACCTATCAAGAGCTCGAAGCCGGAGTGGCACGCTTGGTCGCCAAGCTCAATGAGCTGCCCCTGCAGCGAGTCGCGGGTCAAGCGAGCCTCGATCTCACGGACCTACATGGAAGCCTAGCGACACTCAACAGAGAGGTGCTGCCCAATGCCGCAACTACGCTCTCGGCCCTGCACGGAACGCTAGATTCCGCCCGCCACACCGTGGGCGAGGACTCACCTCTCGTCGAGGGCCTATCGGACACGCTCGCGGAAAGCCAGGCCACGCTAGTCGCGGTCCGCGAGCTGGCCGACTACCTGGATAGGCACCCTGAAGCCTTAATCCGGGGGCGCCGCCACGAGAGCGCGCCGAGGAAGTCGTTGAGCGCGAACGGGGGCGGCAACCCGTGAGGCAATTTTCCCCCGCCCGCTGGGCGCTTCTGCTCCTCGCCTGCTGCAGCGGGTGCGCGTCTGTTCCCATCCGGTACTACACCCTCATCCCCCCTGCAGTGCCCGGCACGAATGTCACGACCGGCCCTGCACTGCCTGCAGACACGGTGCGCGTCCATCTCCCGATGCAGGACGATCGCCTCGAGATGGTCGTCCGAGACGGGACTGACGCGCTCGTGCCGCTCGATAACGAGCACTGGGCATCCCCGCTCGCCGATCAGATCCGAGATGCGGTACGAATGGAGCTGCAGCGCGAACTCAGTGAGTCTCCCCCATTCGCTTCGGGCCGGGACGCCGCCGCAATTCGCGTGCGAATTGATGTTCAGAGGATGGACGCCGAGCTGGAGCGCTACACCGTGCTCGAGGCGATATGGATGGTAAGCTTGACTGGCTCGACCCTATCCGGCCGGATCGGTGCGCAGACATGCTTCTTCCGCTCGTATGACCCAATCAGCGGCGGCTACGCCGACGTCGTTCAGAGCTACCAACAGGAAGTCAAGACATTGTCGGAGGATATCGGCGCTGAGGTCAGCGCCTTTCTCACGACGGGGCACGGCCAATGTGCTGACAAGTCCATCGCGCACGGGTGAAAGACCGTCAAAGGCCGCATCGGCCATAGCCTTCGCCGGCCTCAGGAAGGGGCGACCGCCTCGACTGGTCTGCGCTCGGCGCTCTGGCGGGGTCAGGATGCCGGCGGAGTAGCCTTAAATGGCACCCGCACAAATACCCCCGCAAGTCTCGCCCCTTTTGGGCTGTTCGATCAATAGCTGGCATCCTGAACAGCGGAGGTCCTCTTTTGGAGGCCGGAATGCCGCCTCAGGGTGAGCCCGTTCGGCGCCCACCAGCGGCGTATCGCCTATCGCCTCTACCACAGACGCCATAACGCTCACGGCAGTCCCTCGAGGGCGCTGCTGATCGCGACGCGCCCTGCTAGTTCCCCGAAGCGGTCCGATACCGGTTGAACCACCCGATTATCGCTGTTTGCTCCTGTGCGAACTGCGATGGCCGAATGAACCCGTGGTACGCACCCGGCTCCTCGTAAAGTTCTGTCGGTATGCCGCGCAACTGTAGCGCCTGGTAAAACTGCTCTCCTTCCGTGTACGGAGTACGAAGATCAAGCAGCCCCACCACTACCATCGTCGGCGTCGTGACATGGCCTGCCAGGGAAATTGGCGAGAGCTTCCAATAAGTTTGCTGGTCGTCCCACGGCAACTGCTTGAACCAATACCGGGCACCGAAGGCCCCCATGTCGGCGGTGAGCAGCCAGCTCGTCCAGTTGATCACCGGACGCTGGGTCACTGCCGCGCGGAAGCGGTGCGTCTTGCCCACGATCCACGCCGTGAGCACCCCGCCGCCCGATAGGCCCGTGACAAAGAGGTTGTTGACATCCACTCCGCCGCGCTGGATCGCGGCATCCACGATGCTCATCAGATCGTCGTAGTCGTGGCTCGGGTAATTATTGTAGATCAGATTGGCAAACTGCTCGCCGTAGGAAGTCGAGCCGCGGGGATTTCCATAGACTACGATATATCCCGCCGCTGCGTAGAGTTGGTATTCGTACGAGAAGGTCGGCCCATAGCTCGCGTACGGACCACCATGCATCTCCAGAATCAGCGGGTATTTCTTGCCAGGGTCGAAGTTGGGCGGTAGCACCTCCCAAGCACCGATTGCCCGCCCATCGAAGGAAGACTTGACGGGCAGTACCGAGAGCTTGCCGAGCGTCACACCAGGCATCAACCCGGAATTCAAATCCGTGAGACGGCGCGGCTTGCCATCGCGAGCGAGGTAGACTTCCGGAAGATCATCCGCGCTACCTCCGGTGTAGGCCACGCTGTTCCTGCGTGACAGCGTGAACTCGCCGCCGGAATACGGCAGCTGTCGCGTTCCCCCGAGGAGACCTAGGTTATCAGCAACGGGCTCCACGTGACCGTCGAGTCCCATCCGCGCGACTTTGGTGATGCCGCGATCAACGTATGCGACGTAGAGGCTCCGACCATCCGCCGCCCACCGACAGTCGGTGATTGACCGGTCCAGCGACCCGCTGACGACACGCGGGTTGCTGCCGTCAGCATCCATCACGTTGAGGCGCACATCCTGGTTCCCGACGTGCTCATCGCTATAACCCAGGTATGCGATCAATCTGCCGTTCGGCGATACGCGGGGCTCACTATAAGGCCCCACCTCGTGCGACAGCTGCGTCAGACCGTTACCGGCCAGATCAACGCGATAGATGCTCAGCGTCATCGCGGTATGCCGCCCCCAATCCTCGGGCTGGTGCTGCCAATCCGCACTGCGATTATCCGCGAAGTAGATTGACTTACCGTCCGATGACCACGCTAACGGACCGGCCTCGCTGAATGGCCCAAAGGTCAGCTGCCGCGGTGTTCCGCCGCCATCGACTGAAATCACGTAGACGTGCCGATAGCCGGACGGATCCAGTCCTTTTCCATCCGCGTGGAAATTGAGGTGATCGATGACGATAGGCCCGGCCCCCCAGGTCGCGCCCGCAGGCTTCGCGAGTGGGGTCCCGATGGTCGCTCGCGGGGCCGGCTCGAGCATGATGAAGGCGATCTGCTTGCCATCCGGTGACCAGGTGATATCCGTCGGCTCCTCGGTAAGATTCGTCAGGCTCGCGGTCGCACCACCCCTCATCCAATGCACCACGATCTGCGTGCGCCCATCCGATCCGGTAGACGTATATGCGATCTCGGACCCATCCGGTGACCAGCGCGGCGACGCATAGTGGCCCTGCTCGTGCGTCAGTGGCATCTGAGCGTCTGTCGCCGTGTCTACGACCCACAGAGATTGGGTGACCTGGTCCGTCATGATGTCGTTCGAATTCTGGAGGTAAGCACGTGACGTCAACTTCTCTTCCGTCGCCAAACGTTGCAACTCCCGCTTCCACAGATGCAGCGATAACCGTTGCTGCCACCGCTGTCGGCGCAGATCAGAAGACGGCGCGCTCTCGGGTACCGGGGCTTGCCCATGTATCGCCACCATTCCCGGATGCTCTGCACGGCAAACTCGGCGGTGTCGCCGCTCATCCCGACGTTGACCCAGCCCTTGTTCTCGCCAATATCGTAAACCCCATAGGGCACCGCCTTGGGAACCTCGGGGTCCGGGAAATCATGCGTCAGCACTTCGATCGGATCGCCCTTCGGACGCCACTCTCGGCCCGCATTTTTATAGTGCCCCACGAGCTCCTTCTTCTTCGTGTCCACCGAGATCACCGGCCGGCGGCCACGCAGCTCGGCCACCGCCTGATCGTTGATGTAGCGAAATTGGCGTCCCGATCTTGGTGATCCACCTTGCCTTCCGAACGCTTGAACTGACCCTGCAGCGTATATCGACCTGCGTACCATTGTTGCTGATCCGCGGGTCAGACGCCCAGTGCATCTGGAAGAGATCCCTCGGTTCCAGGACGCGCGTAGACGCTTGTGCGCCCGCTGACGCAAACGACGCGGTTAACGCAACGCTCATTATCAATGCTAATCGGTGCATACGCTTCCACCCACTATCGGAATCCGCTTGAATAGGACGCCAGATCATTAGGAGACCCTCACGTCACTCATGTTCCTTGAAGTCGTAGTTCAGCTGCAAGCCGACCGTGCGTGGCCGGATGCTGAGGTTCTCGTAGGGCGTTTGAGAGGCCAGGGGGATCCGGCCGTTATTGCCCACATTATTGCAGTACAGCATCCAGCGCCAGTGCGTCGGCGAGTTGACTGAGAAACTCACGTCCCCCGTCGTGATCACGCTACTCTCGAAGACGATCGGTAGCGCCGAGGTGGTCGAGGTGCTCGTCGTCGTCTGCTCGGAAGTATAGCGGCCGACCACTCCGAAGTTGCCGGTCCAGCCTTGCGACCCCAGAGGGAAGTCGTACTGTGCAGTAACACCGGCGGTGTATTCCGGCGACGAATCGATACGCGCCCCGACGGGAAAGAGGAGCGAGCCGCCGGAATAGACCGAGTCATCCTCGTGCAGGCCATTCCAGCTGAAGTTCACGCCGAGCGCGAGCGGATCAACCGGACGCACAGTCGCCCCGAGATCGACACCAGCGCCGCTCGCGGACTTGCCGTTGACGTTGACCACGATGGCGGCGGTGCTGGGTGGGAGGATGATGCCCAGGCTCTCCTGGATGCCCTCCCACTTCATGTAGTACACCGCGGCGTTGTAACTCAAGCGCCCATCCATCAGCTCACCCTTGCTGCCGATCTCATAGTTGCTGAGCTTGTCGGGCTTCACCGGCGGGAAGCTCGTGCTCACGACCTGCACCAGCTCGCTTTGCGGGTAGCCGCTGCGGAAGCCCTGCGAGTACGAGGCGTACATCATCTCGTCGTGATTCGGGACCCAGTCCGGGAACCACGACAGCACCACCCGAGGCGTGGTGGAATTGAACGGGGTCTCGGACCTGAGCAATGGCGTGCCCGGCGGCTCGCCGAACAGGATCAGCTGATTGAGACCTACTTCGTCATGGAAGTATCGCGCCCCGAGACTGAGTTGCAACTGCCTTTCCATGAAGAATCGACTCAGTTGGCCGAAAACGGCCTCGGATCGCGACGTATCCGCCTCGTCCACGGGAGCGGGTATCAAGTCTCCGAGGGTTTGATAGAAGCTGTCGCGCGCGTCGCGATAGAACACACCAGTGGACCACTGCCAGGGTCCCGTGAGATTCGACAGCAGGTTCAGCTCCTCGCTGAACACGTGCGAATTCAATAGAGTGGTCAACGGCGGTATGCTGCTGGCACCAGGGGCGATGTCCAGCGAGCCGTTATTGAGGTACGTGAAGTAGCTCGTCGAGCTCGATACCGAGAACACCGTCGGCGGCTCATAGTCGATATGCACGTCGTAGCCATTCCAGTGCGTGGTAATCGCTTGATTTCGCGTCGATGCCGAGAAGTCATGGGTAGCCAGGGGTGGAGCCCCCTCATCCGTCTGCTGATGCATGGCCTCGAGCTTGATGGTCAGATCCTCGCCGGGCTTGGCGGTGACCTTCAGACGGATGTTCTTGGAATCCTCATCGTTCACGTGCGTGCGCAGCGGCGTGTTGATCCAGCCGCTGTCATCATCGCTACTGACGACCAGTCGCGCCGCAAGCGCACCGGGGACCACGGGGATATTGATCGCGCCGTCGCCGAGCCAGTTCCCGCCACCATGCTCGGTCGTTGAGGTGCCGAGGCGACCTTTCACTTCGAACTCATTGAGATCGGCGTCGTTGGTGAGCACGCGCACGACGCCGTTCAACGCGCTCGCGCCATACAGGGTTCCTTGTGGGCCGCGCAGCACCTCTATTCGGTCCAGGTCATAGATGTCCGGGTCCGGCTCGACCGCCGAGCGCACCAGACCAAACGGTATGTAATCGAGGTAGTAGCCGATCGGGCTGGGACCGGAGAACAGGGCACCGCTCGCCGTCACGCCACGCACGGTGAGCACCGGCTCACCGCCCTGTCCGGTCAGGTTTATCGCGACCCCTGGTACGAGCCCCAGCGCCTGGGTGGCGTTCTGCAGGCTCGATTCCTCGAGCTGTGCTCCCCCCAGCACGGAAAGAGAGATCGGCACGGTCACTTCCCGCTCCGCACGCTTTGTCGCCGTGACCACGACCTCCTTGAGCTGCGGCCGTTCGGCGTCACTGTCCGTCGCCGCGGACGCCGCCGGGAACGCCGGAGAGGATAAGAGGAGCGATACCGCGCTGAAGGAAGCTGCTGCACCAACATGAAGCAGACGTGAATTCATGATCGAGCCCACTTTATCAACCCCACTTTTACTTCTAACGGTAGCCAGAGGTGATCCGTGCGTTGATAGAAGCTTTGCGCGCCCCGCCGCAAGAGTCAATTTGTTTTGACACCTGCCGCCCTCGCCCAGCGGGCACGCCCGCGCGCCATCCTGAGCGCCTGCAAAAGAGCCAAATTGAGGGATTATCTCCGCCTAGAAGCGACGTTGACGCTGGCCGGCCGAGACCAACTTAATCGCATGTCTTGCGAAATTGCAATTGTGATCTGCAAAGATGATGGCTTCCATATTTGCGATAGGCATTATCCTTCTTCGCCTATCGATCCAGTTACTTTGAAATGTCCACCTGACATGAATCAAACGCTTAGCGCCATCATGACTACGAGCACCTCAGTACTACGAAAGCTTGTGTCATTCGACACGACGTCCAGGAATTCAAACTTGCCCCTCATTGAGTGGGTGGCCGACTATCTTCAGGCCCACGGCGGCCGCGTCACCATTCTCCAGAACGCCACCAAAGACAAGGCCAACCTGTTGGCTAGTGTCGGCCCGGAGTGTGAAGGCGGCGTAGTGCTGTCGGGCCACACCGATGTCGTGCCGGTCGACGGTCAGGAGTGGACCAGCGATCCCTTCCAGCTCGTCGAGCGGGAAGGTCGGCTTTACGGGCGCGGCAGCTCGGACATGAAGGGGTTCATAGCTTGCAGCCTGGCGCTGCTCGGGAATCTGAAGCAGCGGCGTTTGCGGCGACCCCTTCACTTTGCATTCTCGTATGACGAGGAGGTCGGGTGCTTCGGCGCCCACGCGTTGGTGAACCGGATTGTCGCCGATATACCAAAGCCGGCGTTTGTCATCGTGGGGGAACCCACAGACATGAGGATTGGCGTCGCGCACAACGGCGTCATCGGCTCCGACACTACTTTCCGGGGTATCGCCGCCCATGCGAGCGACCCCTCTCGGGGAGTCAATGCCATCGACGCCGCGGCTGCTTTCGTACGATTCCTCGGCGAGGTCGCGAGACTGCCGGAAGTCGCCGGTCAAGGCAGCACCATAAACGTGGGCCAGATCTCGGGCGGTGCGGCAACCAACATCGTTGCGGAGCGCTGCCGTGTGCGATGGGAATTCCGCACGTCGACCCAGAAGGCCAGCTCGACCATACACAGGCTGGTTGCCGACTATCTCGGAGGCGAGCCCTTCGCCGCTCTGCAGATCGCTAATGCGATAGAGCTCGACGTGCCCGAGTTTGCCAGCGATCTCCCTGAGAAGTCGATTGCGCTGATTCGCGAGCTCGGCGGCAAGTTGCCGTTGACGACGGTTCCGTTCGGCAGCGAAGCGGGGATCTTTCAACGGGGGCAGCTTCCCGCCGTGGTCTGCGGCCCGGGTTCGATCGACCAAGCCCACAGGCCGGACGAGTGGATCGCCCGTTCCGCGCTCGAGGAAGGAGATCAATTCATGCGGCGGCTGGCCGAGTGGATATCGAAAGCCGATTCCGCATGAAGCTACTCGATCCATCTCCCGAGAAAGGCCGGACGCGGCCCCTCCGCGTGGTGGCGTCGGTGACGGTTGCCAACGTTCTCGAATGGTATGACTTCGCGGTCTACGCCTTTTTGATGGGGGTCATCGCCCATGTAATGTTCCCCGTCCGCAACGCGACCGTCGGCTTGCTTCTCTCTGCAGGTACCTTTGGGGTCGGATTCCTGACGAGGCCGGTTGGCGCGGTGGCCTTTGGAGTCCTAGCAGACCGCCGCGGGCGCAAGTTAGCGCTGCTCGTCACCTTTGGCCTGATGGGCGGAGCGACGCTCGTCATCGGTCTCATTCCTTCCTACGGTGCCATTGGCCTTGCGGCGCCCCTCCTGGTAGTGCTGGCGCGCCTGCTCCAGGGTCTTGCTACCGGTGGCGTCGTCGGCAGCGCGACTGCGCTGCTGACCGAACACGCGCCCCCGCGGCAGGCAGGCCTCTACGCCAGCTGGCAAGCGGCCAGCCAAGCCGGCGCGCTGCTCTTGGGGGCGTTGATCGCCGCCACCGTTTCAGCGGCTTTGTCTGCCGCGCAACTGGAGGCGTGGGGTTGGCGGGTACCATTCTGGGCAAGCATTCTGGTCGTGCCGGTCGGACTCTATATCCGCCGACGCCTCGATGAACCGCAAGTGTTCGTGCGCCAAGCGCGCTCCCTTTCTTCGCCGCTGACCGTGCTGCTGCGCAAACATAATGCCGCCGTCGTGCGCGGCTTCGGCATCACCATCATCTGGACCGTCTCCACCTATTTCTTCTTCGTGTACATACCGCTATACGCGCACACTCTGCTCAGGCTGCCGATGGCCACTACCCTGTTCAGCAACAGCCTGGCACTTGCGGTCATGCTGGTCGTGTCACCGGTGGCCGGTTCCCTTTCCGACCGCTTTGGTCGAAACCCAATCATGGCAACCGCGGCGCTCGTCATCGTGGTGCTCGTCGTGCCAGGTACTCACATGCTCTTGAGTCGCCCGCAGGCCACGACGCTGGTGCTCTTCCAACTCGTGTCTGCGGCGCTCGCAGCCCTATTCATCGGCCCGGCGCCTGCCGCGATTGCGGAGCTCTTTCCCGTTGCTGTCCGCTCCTCCGGAGTCGGCGTCGCGTATAACCTATCGGTCACCCTCTTTGGCGGCTTTGCTCCGGCCATCGCCACGGCCCTCGTCGCCCGGACCGGGAATCCGCTATCACCCGCCTGGTATGTAATCGTGTGCTGCGGCTTGAGTCTCGTGGCGCTGCTGGTCACCACCCGAAGATCACGTTGCACCACTGCTGAAAGGGGGATTCCATGAATCGAAACCTGCGAGTCATCCGCCACCTCGCGTTTGGATTGACCGCGACTTTCTGTTTTGCGGTTCAGGCTCAATCGGCTCGGCCTGTTATGGCAGGGCGCTTCACGGCCGACCGATATCTTGACTTGCAGACCGCAAGTGCCCCGCAACTATCGCCAGACGGTACGCGCGTCGTTTACACGCACACGATGGTGGACAAGCACGAGGACAAGACGCGAACCGCCATTTGGACTGTCGGAACGGACGGTTCGGGTGATCGATTCGTTGCCAACGGCGGCGATGCGATTTGGTCTCCTGACGGCAAGAGCATCGCCTACATCCACAAAGGGCGACGCAAAGGCAAACAGATCTTTGTTCTGCGTCTTTCCGATGCGGGACCCGGTAGGCAAATCAGCCGGCTCCCGCAAACGCCCGCGAATCTACATTGGTCACCTGACGGACGGTATATCGGGTTTACCATGGTGGTTTCCGATCCTGAGAAGTGGCCGATACGCCTGCCGGCGGCCCCCGTCGGAGCCACGTGGGCCGCCACGCCGTTCTTTACGGAGCGCCTTCACTATCAACTCGACAGACATGGCCTTACGGGGCGCGGCTTTCGTCACCTTTTCCTGATCTCGGCAGACGGCGGGACGCCTCGGCAAATAACTCACGGCGACTGGAACGTCAACGAGAGCGTGTTGGAATACGTCGACAACGTCGACTGGGCGTTTACGAGCGACGGTAAATTTGCGATTGTGGAGGGATTCAAAGAGGGCGATCCAGATCGGAACGTTCGATACTGCTACATATACAAAGTTAATCTTGCTACCGGCGTTACCACGCGATTGACCAGGACGACCGGCAGCTGGCGTGAACCGGCAGTATCGCCCGACGGAAAGATCGTCGCCTTCGTCGGCTTCCCGAGAAGTGACGAGAGCTACCCTATTTCGAAGCTATACACGATGTCTGCCGACGGCGGCAACGCCACGCTGCGGTCGGCAGGATTCGATCGCGAGCCGCAAAATCTGAGCTGGGGGCCAGACGGCAGGACGCTCTATTTCACCGCCGAAAGTCACGGAAGTGTTCACATTTACTCGTGGTCGAGTCACGAAGGCATTCGACAACTGACCACGGGTGCCGAGGTGGTGAGCGATATTTTCGCAGGTCGCGCCGGCATCGTCGCCGTTCGGTCCGAGCCCAGGCTACCCAGCGATGTAGAGTTGGTCGATCCGCGCGCACCAGGACGGCAGCATTGGCTGACCCATCTGAACGAGACGCTGCTGCGCAGCGTCGCGCTCTCAAATGTGCAAGGATTTTGGTTCAATTCGGCCGCCGGCTCTCGTGTTCAGGGCTGGGTCGTCAAGCCGCCAGATTTCAATCCGTCGCGTTCGTATCCGCTCGTGCTCTCGATACATGGCGGCCCATTCGGTATGTATAACGTTGGATTCAACCCATCCTTCCAGAATTTAGCTGCGAACGGTTATGTTGTGGTGTACATCAATCCACGCGGGTCAACGGGCTACGGCGATGCCTTTACGAACGCCATCGACTACCATTATCCAGGGCCGGATTATGACGATCTCATGGCCGGCGTCGATGCGGCGATCAAGCAAGGAAATATCGATGTGCACCACATGTTTGTCACGGGATGCAGTGGCGGCGGAGTGCTCTCCAGCTGGGTGATCGGACATACCAATCGGTTTGCCGCGGCCGCCGTGCGCTGTCCAGTTACGGACTGGATCGGCGAGGCGGGAGAGACGGATATCCCGTATTACATACATAGCTTCTTCAGAAAGCCGTTTTGGCAGGATCCCAGAGACTGGCTCGCGGAATCCCCGCTCATGTACGTCGGCAACGTAAGGACCCCTACCTTGATGATGGTTGGCGCACTCGACCGGCGATGCCCGAGTCCGCAGACCGAAGAGTATTACTCCGCTCTCAAACTTCGTGACGTGCCTGCGGCATTGCTGATTTTTCCGGATGAATACCACGGCACCTCGGTCACGAAGCCATCCGACTGGATGCGCACCCAGCTGTACATCATGAGCTGGTTCCAACGGTACGGAGCAAATCCGGCTGGTCCACCCGCGGGATAGGAACCTGTCGCTGCGGGCTGGGGCGCCACGCCGGCGCCTATACGAACCATCTGAATCGGTCCTGGGAGAAGCGACTCTTCAGGAAGTCGGTGACCGCCCGGACCCTGGCGCTTTGCTTGGAGGTCTCATGGAACGAGAGCCAAATGTCGGCCTGACAGTCCGGCTGCAGCGAAAGCGCAATCAGGTCCGGCGCGAACAGCCAGTAAAATGTGGGCAGCATGCCGATGCCGAATCCCTCGCGAATCGCCGCCAGATATAGGTTCGGTGAATTGGTCAGGAAGGCTGGCTGCCCGTTCATCTCCACACGCTCGTTCCACCATTTCAAGTGTGCGGCCGATCTGTACAGGGCTACGGTAAGAAGCTTGTGCTGTTGCAGTTCCTTGAGTGTAAGCGGCTCGCCATGCTGCTGCACGTACTTTGCCGAGCAGACCAAGTGGTAGTGAGCGACACCCACACGCTGGACTACAAGTCGGGGCTCCCTCGGGCGCTCGATCGTTATTGAGATGTCCACTTTCGACGCCAGAAGATCAATACGCTGCACGCTCGTGGTCACTTCCAACGCGATGTCGGGACATCGCTTATGGAATTCGAACAATGCCGGCGTCAACCAATAGGCGCCAATTCCTTCGGGTACGGTAAGCCGGACGACGCCGCTTAGCTTCGCATCGAAGCTGCCGATGTCGTGGCGCAGCACCGTGGCCGCATCCTCCATCGCTCGGGCCTTTTCCACCAGCGATTCGCCGGCGGGTGTCAGCGCCATGCCATGAGCGTGACGGACAAAGAGCTTCGCTCCCAGCTCACGCTCGAGGGCCTGGACGCGTCTCGAAATCGTGGTTTCGTGAACGCCCAATCGAGAAGCGGCGACATGGAAGCTCCCCGCCGCAGCCACCACGAGGGCAAACTGAATGTCGTTCCAGTCCCGGATGGCCGAATTTATCCGCCTGTTTCTCTTCACCGTAAATCCTCGCTCACGAGTTACCGCGGCGAGCTTGCCGCTACCCCGCGACCAGCGCGGCACCCGGGCCAGCGTGGTGCCAGAGATTGACCCGGATCAAATGTCCGTATTTAAGCCTTTGAAAACTCAGGGCGCTAGAGATCGCCCTGCGACAATCCTATCCGGGAACTGCTCGCGGACAACGCCCTGGGCAATCTCGCCATCCTCTGCAAGCCGCCTGGCGTTCCGCCGTCAGCTCACGGGCTTCTCCGGCGTTCTTTGCCCGCGGCGCAAGCACATCGAGCTGCTACCGAATGTTGCAGCACGCCTCAATCCGTTGCAAAGATGCTCATCGGGACAACCGGCGCCAAGACCAGGTAAGCCTTAATAAAGCTCGATGCGGCACGCCAGGTTCTGCGAGACCGCCATCGCCCAATTCATACCGAGAATGGTTGGTGACCGCATTCACGGATCAATCGTGATGTTGCGTGCCCTCAATACGTCCGGGAGCTTTGGGTGCTGCTCCAATTGACCTGTTTTCAAAGGCTTCAGACGTTTAAGTACGCGATCAAAGATCGCCAGACAGTCGCCGCCCGTGAGGCGCGATCGATACCAGATGCCATCAATATTGGAGTGTTGCTCATAGAGTGCACGAGCCAAAGCACGACCCGCAGACTGGTTGCGCGCATGAGTGGCGTCGGTCGGTGCGCCAAGGACGAGGCATCCTGACTCGCGTAGGTCTACCATGTTCAGTGGTTCGTTGCCAGCCAGGGCGAATTCCACCCAGCTGCGCGCAGCGATGTCTCCGAACGGCACGGCACGCCGATCACTTTGCACCAGACGATCTCGGACCACGACTTCGACGAACGCTGTAGCAAAATCATTGGCGCCATAGAGTACAGCGTACGTCCGACCGTCGCAGAACCGGGATTTCGACGGAGACACCGCCAGGGGCGAGGACAGATGTGGTTTCAAGATGATGCGATATGCTGCAGTGAGAGTCAGCGGCCGTGTGACTGCCTCGACCCGCTCGCGCGGGTAGACGGCGGTCATGTGAAGGCTTCGCCCGACGTCCGCGCAGCGATCACGACGTCGTCAACCTGGCCCGCCTTGAGGGCATCTATCGGGCGTATCGGGGTATCGAAAAAGGGCGACTCTTCCTTCAGGAATCGCCACGCACTGCGCGGCTCCGGAAGAACCTCCAATACGCGCTTGATTCCCGGAACCACTTCGCCGCGGCCTAGGATCTGTTCGGCGGGGATCAATGTGCCTTGGCGTGTAAGCCGCCAGCCAAGCAGACGCTGGGAGTCGATCCAGTTGTAAACTGTCGCACGCGATACACCCAGCCGCCGTGCGGCCTCTTCCGGGCCGATAAGTTCATCATCTGCTGCAGCCGCAGACGCTTCATCGACAAATGGACGCAGAGAGTCCGGAATCCTCGACTCGTCGCGCACAGAGTCGAAGTGCGCCGCAACCGCTTCGAGCGCAGCCGTAACTGCGACCCGTGCTTCGTCAGGGTGCTGCTGCACGAATTCCGCGGCAGCCGCGGATAACTCCGGGAGCGCGAGCATGGCGCCGTCGAAAGCTGCCTCAGAGTGCTTTCGCATAAGTCGTACCCCTGCTTGTGAACAGCACGAGGCTAATCTAAACTGTCTAAAGTGTCAATTTATACATAATGCAGCGCAAAACTCTTTAGGTATCAAAACCTTGATTGCAGGCGCGCAGCGCACAGATTTTCGGGGTGGGATCGGAGGAACGCTCGATGGTTACTTGATTCGGACGGACTGCGGGACGCTAGGCACAGCCCACATCACGCCCCCGCTACCGCTTGCGGCGGCACTGCAATCCTCGCGATCGGGTGGGGACGTTCGCCTGCATTCACGTCGCCCCGGTGCAGCAGGTCTTGACCGCATGCAAGACGTCCGCCGGCCCAATGGCGCGCGAAGACCTGTCACGCCGGTCCATCGGAGGCGACTTGATCCTGAGGTTTGCTGCGACAGCAACTTCACCCGCCGTACACGGACCTCCAGCTCGCACTCGTGCTGGAAGAAATTCAGGCGCCAATGGATCTACGTGACGGTATCGTGATGAGCACGTCGATGCGGTGGGCCCCAGCGCGGCAGGCTTCGCGCCGCAAGGAAAGCGGCGACGGGTGTCCCATGGTCGCGGTCGTGAATCTGGTCTCGGGAAAATGGGCCGCCTGTTCGAAGCGCGCGGCCTGATGCGTCGAACGGCCTACCCCGAGATGCCACCGCGGGTTGAATATGAGATCACGATGCTCGGCATCCTTGGGGAGCGCGATTCAGCACGGAATAGTAGATCGCGGAGCCCGTCGCCAAGCCGCAGGTGAGTAAACTCATGGCCATGCCCACCAGAAGCGCGTTATCGTGCTGGTAATGGCCATCCAGCGTGCCCACGAACTGGATCGCGCAGAAGCCGAGAAATGACGGAATGGAAACGCCGTCCGCGCGCTTGGCTTTCCACAAATGCCACGCTTGCGGCACGAAGAGAGCCGCATTGATGATGAGCGCGAAACCGAAGATCGCGGAAACGATCGCCTTCATCTCGTCCTCTATAGTCTTCTTCCTGAAGTCGGGTCGGGGTATCCGATGGCCCGTTTCGGGGAGTCCTCGAATGGATTGGGACCAGGCGTGCACTGGTGTGACGCACGTTCAGGAGAGCAGCGCCAGCTTGACCCGCCGATTGCGTCGGCCCTTGTTCTCGACTTTTGTGATGCGGATCGGCGCCGACTGCGCGGTATTCGTAAGGTGCGTGCCGCCGCAGGCCTGCCGGTCCACACCGACGATCTCTATGACCCTGATGCGCCCGTCGGGCGTCGGCGGGGGCGCTACGGACAGGCTCCGAATCAGGCCCGGCGTCGCCAGTGCCTCTCGATGCGACACCCAGCTCGCGCGGACCTCGACTCCCGCCGTGATGATTTCGTTGACTCGCGGCTCGAGCCTGCGCAGCTCGTCGTTGTCCGCATCGGGGAGGTCGAAGTCCATGCGGGCCGTTCCGTCGGCATAGATCTGCGCCCCGGTCACCAGGGCGCCGTCGAATTGCCGGAACACCAAAGCATTTACGATGTGCGTCACGGTGTGAAGCCGCGCGACTCTGAGCCTTTGCGCCGCGTCGATCTCCACGCTCACGTCGCCGCTGATGGTGATCGGCCGGTCGAGAATGTGCCAATAGCCGCCCGCCTCGTGCGCTACATCAACGATACGGGCTTCACCGTCCCCGAAGAGAATGCGCGCCTGGTCGCAAACCTGCCCGCCACCGCCAGGATGTAGGAATGAGCGCGCGAGCCTGATTCGGCCAGGCTCGCCCGCCACGATGGCCGTATCGAATTGCAACACGTCAGGGTGCTCGTGATAGCCGTAGATAGCCATGGGTCTCGCCGCTCCTTTGATGCAAGTCTGGCTCGGAGGCCGGAGGGGGGTCTTGGCAGAAAGTGCTCCCCATCGCGGCACTAACAGCCTGCACCGACGGCACCGCGGCCCAAGCGTTTGCTGCCTCGATCACCTATTCTCGCCCGCAGGCGTTGCAACCCGAGGGGCTCGAGTGAGGCACTATCTCTTGTTTTATTCCTTCATCGATCTATACCTCGAGCGGCGACCGGCGTTTCGCGACGCGCATCTGGCACACGCGTGGCGAGCGTGCGATCGGGGCGGCCTGCGCCTCGCCGGAGCGCTTGCCGATCCAGCCGACAGCGGCGTGCTGTGGTTCGAAGGAGAATCTTCCGAGGTCGCGGCCGTCTTTGCCCGCAATGATCCCTACGTCATCAACGGTCTGGTGACTGCGTGGAAGGTACGCGAGTGGACTACCGTCGTCGGCGCTTCTGCGATCTCCCCCGTACAGGCGCCGGGGCGAGCCGGCGGCGGAGGCTGAGCCGATGGAGCTGGGCATTTCCGGCCGCAGGGCTCTGGTCTGCGGCGCCTCGCGCGGACTCGGCTTCGCATGCGCCGCCGCGCTTGCGGCAGAGGGTGTAGAGGTCACCCTGGTGGCCCGCAACCCAGAATCTCTACTGCAGGCTGGGGCACGAATCGAGGGGACCGGCGCGGCATGCGTGACCACCATAGCGGCCGATGTCTCCACGCCCTCAGGCCGTGAGGCGCTGCTCACTGCGTCAGCGGCTCCGGACATCCTGGTCACCAATGCCGGCGGACCCGCCAGCGCCGATTTCCGCGCGCTGACGCTTGCGGACTGGCGCAGCGCTCTTGACACCAACTTCCTCTCCGCCGTCGAGCTTTCCCGAGCCGTCGTGGATGGCATGATCCACCGGGGGTTCGGCCGGATCGTCAACATCACCTCGCTGACCGTGCGAATGCCGGTGCAACACCTCGAGCTCTCGAACGCGTCGCGGCTTGCACTGACGGGGTTTGTCTCGGGCGTGGCGCGCCAGCTGGCACCGCAGGGCGTGACCATCAATAACCTCCTCCCCGGTGTGATCGAGACGGAGCGCATCCGGGAGCTGGGGCAGACCGCCCAAACGCTGCTCGCCAAAGTGCCCGCGGGCAGAGCGGGCACTCCGGATGAGTTCGGGGCCGTGTGCGCGTTCCTTTGCAGCAGGCAGGCCGCCTACATCACCGGCCAGAATCTCTTGGTCGACGGCGGCTTGTGTCCGATCACCGTCTGAGAGTGCCGGTCAGGCGAGCAGGCGAATCGCCGGGCGTAAAGGCGGCGCCGCATCCGGCGTTTCCCCATCAGCCAGCCACATGTCTGTATCGACCTGATCGCCGGCAGCGGTCCAGTCGATTTGCTGGCGCGCGAGGCGGATATCGCCATCCGGCTCTTCGCTCCGAAGCAGGAACGGTACGTGGCCTCCAAGGTGGGGTGCATCCGATTTTCGCTGTTCGCGGATCGCAAATACATCGATCGGTTCGGCGTACCCGCGAGCATCGAGGCGCTGAGCTCGCATCGCATCGTCGATCACGGCGCGTACGTGCCGATAGTCAGCCTGACCCGCTGGCACGCCCTGCTCGCTGCACATCCGCACATCGTCTTCAGGCCCAACACCACCGGCTCGTTCCTCGCTGCGGTGCGAGCGGGCTATGGGATCGGTCTTTTTCCGAATTTCTACAGCATGGTCTCTCCAGACCTTGTCAGACTCGATCTGGATCTCGAGCAGCAGGCGCCGGTCTGGATGCTCGCTCACGAAGAGACGATCGCCAGCGCTCGCGTCCGTGCGGTTTTCGACTTCCTGAGCCGCCGGTTCCGGCAAGACCGGGACGCCTGGTTCTCCTGAGCCCTCACGCAGAATCACGCACCATCTCGGCGCACTGCACCAGCGCGAAGCAACCCAGCTGCCGCACCTCCCAGGGCTCGAGCCGACCAGTTTGCGGGTCGAAGTCCGACGTATTCGCGAGCGTGAACCTGATGGGAAAGGACGTCTCGGGGGGACTCAAGGTATCTCGGTACTTGACCATCTGCGCATCCATGCTAGGCCCACGCCGGCGACCGATCTTGGCGACCATTGCTGCGCCCGCTCCACCAAAATGTCGCGGAAGGGCCGCAGCGGGAGCGCACCGGAGAGCACTTTTCTACAAGGACTGGCGAGGCTACGTCGCCCTGGAATGACGCTTTCACCCGGAGGGCGGTGGACGTAGTATCTCTGTCTGATGCTGTCGCGATCCGAGCCTGCCCACGACGTGCGCCTTTGGCGAGATTCCGCCCTGGCGGGGTCGTATCTCGTGCGCGCCCGCTATCAGGCTCATGAGTTCGAGCGCCACCTCCACGAGGAGATGGTAATCACGGTGACCGAAGAAGGCGCGGGCAGATGTCGCACACGTCTCGGCAGCGACATCTCGGCTCCGCGGACAGTCTGGCTGTTCGCTCCAGGCGAGTACCATAGTGGCGACGTCTGGGAAGATCGGCTCTGGAACTACCGCGGTATCTACATCGAGTCCGAAGGACGAGCGGCGCTGTCCAGCATTCTCATGGACGCCCGCAGCACCGAGATGTACGCGGGGCCCGGCTTGTACAACGATACTCAGCTTGCGGACGCCCTGCTCCATGCACATAAAGCCGAGGAGCTGAATCTACCGCTCATGGAGAAGCAGGCGCGTTGGTGCGCGGCGATGGGCTTGCTCTTCGGTCGCTACAGCCGGCCGAAGCCGAGATTCGGCGCAGTGCGCAACGAAACGAACAAGATGGCGCGCGTCCGCGACTATCTCGCGGCGAACTTCCTACGCAATATCTCGATTGACGAGCTCGTAGCGCTGTGTGAGCTCAGTCGCTACCACCTCATGCGTTCATTCGCGCGCGAGTACGGCATGCCTCCGCACGCATACACCAACCAGCTGCGGCTCCTCGAGGCGAAGCGACTCATCGATGCCGGACGAAAGCCCGCCGAAGCAGCAGCCGCCGCCGGCTTCTATGATCAAAGCCACCTGACCCATCTGTTCAAGCGCGCCTATGGCATCACGCCGGGCGCGTACGCGGCATTGCGACCTCCCCGCGGCGAAACCTAGCAACATCGTAGGGCCGCCACTTAACTCCACTTCGCGATGGTCGAACCGGCAAGTCGTACGGCCTTGGCAATTTCCGGCAGACAAGAATGGAGAACCGGGTAACTGTAGGATGGGGTCGGGACTACTGCATATTGGGAGCCAATCATGCGAATCCTCAAAAACACAATCGCGATAGGTTTGGTCCTGCTGATCCTTCCCATGTTGTTCATGCCGACAGCCGCGGCGAACGTGACTTATACGTATACAGGCAAAGATTTCACGGCCGTCTCTGGCGGTTTTACCACTGCTGATAGCGTTTCTGCCACAATGACGCTCTCGAATCCATTAGGTGACTCATTCAACGGGGATATCACGCCCTTATCCTTATCGATGTCGACGAGGCTCTTTACACTCACATCCCCAGGAACCCTGGCGGTGCCTGACTACTTCATGACAGACGCAACCGGCCGGATCGTCTCATGGAGTATCGGCCTGATCGAAGCTACGAGTACAACAGTTGTCAACGTCTACACCTTCGATTACGCCGAGCTCGGAATGGCCCAGGATTTCGCCGACTGCTCTCCGCCCCGCTGCCCAACGGGGGGACTGGCCACCACCGAATCACCGGGCGCATGGACCAACCCGGGCGCAAGTGTCCCCGAGCCCGCAACGGGCGCTATCCTCGCAACGGGCCTGATCGCCCTGTTCGCGATGCGCCGTCGGAACAAGCCCACCGCTGCCCGGCGGGGGATCTGACGGCGGTGTGGGTGCAGGATGCCGCATAGGAGGCGGTGCAGCACGATCCGGCCCGGCTGACGTCCCTACGGTGACCTCTGGGAGTCGGCGATCTTATCGCCGGCATCGCATTTACAAGGGGGCGGCCAGGCGATCTCCGCAAGGCACGGCGATCCCAATCCGACTCGAGGACAGCATCGAGGCTGCATCGCGATCGCCCGCAGCTGCATCCGTGCCAGCGCCCGTGGGCGCTTCTACAACGTTGTCGACCTGGTCAACAAGCTCGAGGCCGAGAGCCGCTCTGGTCTACGAGCGCACCTCGGTCACCGTCACCTACTCTCCTGCTCTTCCCCGGATCAGAGCCTCCGGGTGCCGATCAAGGTAATCGGCGAGCGAACGGACCGCGCGCGCGGCCTCGGTGATCTCCTGGACGGTATCGGCGAGTCCGTTCTGGGTTGCGGTGCCGCTCATCAACTGGCTCCCAGACTTCGTAGTGGCATCGAGGTCGGCAGCCGCGCGACGCAGGCGCGCGATGACCACCGGCACCTGGGGCCCGGCTTTGGCGGTCATCGTGTGAATCTGCCGCAGTGCCGCATCGAGTTGCACTACCGCATCCTTGAGCTTCGGTGAGGAGGTCAAAGCGGACACATGCGCGGTGATACTCAGCAGGTTCTGCGAGATCCGCTCGATCGGTACCTTGTTGATACGAGTGACGATGCTGGCGATGCCACCGCCCTCGGCGACGGGAATCAGCGGCAGTCCGTCGGCCGTGAGCGGCCCGGCCGGCGGCTCGGTGCCCGGTGCGATCTCAAGGCTCACCTGGTAGGTGCCAACGAGCGGCGGATTGCGGCTGAGCCGCGCGCGCATCCCCTTGGCGATGAGGCGCGCGATCTCAGCTGATACTTCGGCTGCATTCGGGGTCGTACGCATGCCCGTCGCGTGAAAGAGCGAGGGATAGATCGCGAGGGTGGCAGGAGTCGACAGTGCACCCGTCGCCGGGTCGTAATCGAAGCCGACGTCACGCACCTCGCCGACGGTGAAGCCGCGCAGCGTCACCGGATCACCGCCGGCCAGCGAGCCGGCCTCGCTCCCAAGGGAGACTTCATAAAGGAGCGGTCGCGCCGTCACAGGGGCGATGGGCTGCTGCTCGAGCCCGACGAAGCTCTTCGCCTTCCTGCCCGGCCCGGGATCCATGACGATGGTGGGCCCCGAAAGCAGCGAACCCAGGGAGGACAGGTTGCTCAGCGAAGGGTTGGCGCCCTTGAGCCAGAAGCGTGTGCCGGTGGTCAGGAATCTGGCGGCGTCATCATCGATGGATGCCTTGACGATAACACCCGTACCATCAGCGTTGAGCGCAATGTCGGTGACGTGGCCGACCTGCGTGCCCCGCATCACGACATCGGTGTTCTCCTCCTTCATCTGATGGGCATCGTTGAAGCGAATCGTGATGGTCGTGCCGCCGGCAAGCAGCGCGCGGCCTCCCAACCAGATGACGACGATCAGCGCCGCGATCGGTATGGCCCAAATCCAACCCGGCCACCAGCCGTGACGCACGCCGGCCTGCACCCGCTCGGGGCCGTGCGGTCCTCTACCGGCATCTTCAGGCCGCTCGGTCATGGGCATCCCACATCAGGCGCGGGTCGAAAGTCACCGAGGCCACCATGGTAAGGACAGTCATCATCACGAAGGCGGTCGCACCCCAACCGGCGTTCTCGGAGCCGAGCGGACCGAAGTGAATGAGAGGCACGAAAAACACGATCGCGAAAGCGTCGGTGTTCGACCACCTTCCCATCTCGGCGACGATGCGCAGCGCCTTCGTCTTCGCGATGAGGCGCCGTGGTGAGCGGCGCCAGACGGATAAAACACCCCAGCCGAGTGCGAAGATCTTTACCGCGGGGGTCAGGATGCTGGTGCAAAAGACGAGCACTCCGAGCGGATAAAGCCCTGCCTTGAAGAGGTCCTGCACGCCGGTCAGTATGGTGTAGCGCACCTCCTGGCCCAGATGGTTCGAGACGTTCATGGGGTAGATGTTGGCGGGAAGGACCAGGGCCAGGGCGGCGATGAGGAGCGCCGCGGTCCAGACCGCGGCGTCGGGCTTACGCAGCCATAGCCTCGCGCCGCAGCGCGGACAGCGCTGCCCATCGTGGGACAGAGGCACGGCGAGGTCGCACGTCGTACACCCCAGCATGGGCTCGTCCCCCCGTGCATGCGTCTCTCCTCCTATCGCCCGCCAGACCGTGCGTGAATCGAGCGTCGCCCGCGACAGCATGGTGAGGAAGGCAGCGGCGATGAAACAGGCGCCGCCCGGTTCGATGATGACGTGCGCCTGATCGATGTTGATCAGGCGGAAGTAGCCAATGCAGCCGGCGAGAAGATAGACATCGATCATGGCCCAGGGATCCAGCCACAGCGACCAGCGGAACGCGGCGCCAAGCCAGGAGGGACGGCGGCCGAAGCGCAGCGTCGCGAGCACCGCCGACAGCAGGCCGAAGCGCAGGAAAGGCAGGAGGATGATAAACAGGGCACTGAGCCCGGCGAGGAGGATCCAACCCCGCATCCATAGCAGCGCCACACCCGCGCCGGTGATGTTCTGCGAGTGCATGCCGAAGATGTCGACACGCAGAAGGGGCAGGACGTTGACCGGGAAGAGCAGCAGCAATGTCGCAAACGAGCAGGCGAGCGCCGCGCCGATGCTGCGTCCGCTAGTCTTCTCGAGATCGCTCTGGCAGCGGACGCAGACGGCCGTGTCGCGCCGCCGCAGACGCGGCAGTTCCTCCAGAGTTCCGCAATCGGGACATGCGATCGTCACGCCATGTACTGCGTACGCTCAAAACATAAGCGGTGCATATCGCTGCACAGCAACACTGATGCCCGGAAGCCGAGCCCGCAGCTAGGCATCGCTTGCGCGCCTCACCGAGCGCCGCGAAGGGCCCACGAACGCCCAGGCGCCCGGTGCGAGTGTTCCGCAATCAAGGTCCGACGGCGCAGCGATCTCGCTTCAGCTGAACGGGGTTTGTCAGCCCGCCGGTACTCCTTCGCTTACGCGAAATAGCGCAACCCCCGCGCTGACTGCATTCTCTCAAGGCGCCGCCTACGCTTCCCTTGAGGCGCGTCCCGCCAGTGGGCACGCCCGCGTACACCGACTTCCGCTGGCCGATGAAGTGAATCGGCAGCCGCCATCTGGGGTTCCCTGGAGGGTTCTCGCATCGGCTCATAGCGAGGAGTAAAGGAAGACGGTCGATGCGCCGGCCATCACGATCGTAGCAGCCCAGCCTGTCAACTTAAGACGCATCGAGATACGAAATTTTCCCATGACGTCGGCCCGCGAACCGAGCAACATCACCATCACCATGATTGGGACCGAGACCAATCCATTGACCACCGCGGCCCACAGCAGCGCTTTGATAGGATTGATGTGCACAAAGTTCGCGAGCGCGCCGAGTACCGTTGCCACGGTAATCGATGCATAAAATGCCTTTGCCTCAAGCGGTCGTCGCGAAAGTCCCACCGGCCAGCGGCGCGCTTCGCCCAGCGCGTAAGCGGCGGAACCGGCAAGTACCGGCACCGAAAGGAGCCCGGTACCTATGATCCCGAGGGCGAACATCAAGAACGCCGAGGTGCCGGCCACGGGGCGAAGCGCTGCGGCCGCCTGGGCGGACGTCTGAATCTGCGAAAGACCCCGCGCATGCAGCGTGACCGCGGAGGTAATCAGAATGGCGAGCGCCACGAGATTGGAGAACGCCATGCCGACGAGCGTGTCCACCCGGATGCGGGCTAAAGCGCTCTTCGCCTGCCGCGGCTGTCTGAGCAAGGGCTGCCGAACAGGGAGGGCCTTCGTGTCCTCCACTTCCTGTCCGGCCTGCCAGAAGAAAAGATAAGGGCTGATGGTCGTGCCGAATATTGCAACCACCGTCAGCCACAGATCGCGATCGAAACTCACGTGAGGCCACACCAGGCCACGAAGCAGTTCGCTCCAGGGAATCCTGACCATGGCTAGGGTGCCAAAGTACGCGAGCAGTGAGAGCGCGAGCCACTTAAGGACGGCGACATAGCGAGTGTGTTTGAGAACGATCTGCCCCCCGGCCGCGACCGAGCCGAACAAGAGCACGCCGAGCCACGCCGGTACGGGTGCGAGCAGACGAAGAGATTCGGCCATGGCGCCGAGATCGGCTCCAATGTTGAGGACATTCGCGGCGAACAGCAGCCCCACGATCGGGTGAAGGATCCAACTCGGATAGTAGTCGCGAAGATTGCCGGCAATGCCGCGGCCGGTAGTGCGCCCGATTCGGGCACAGATCGCCTGGATCGCGACCATGAGCGGGTAAGTCAAAAGGAGCGTCCAGCCGAGTCCGAACCCGAACTGCGCGCCCGCCTGAGCGTAGGTGGCAATTCCGCTCGGGTCATCGTCAGCTGCCCCGGTGATGAGACCAGGCCCCAACGTTTGCCAGAGTCGGGGTTTGCTCGGGCCGACGACGTGCCCCGGAGCATCCTGACTCCGTAGCAAAGGTGCCCTGGAAATACCCATCGCTACCCTGCGCCGCTTACGTCAACGTGGATTGAGCAAGAACCGAGCCCGCCGTAACAGCACAGGGGGAGTCCAGGTCATGAAATCCGAGCTACGTGACTCCCACGACGCCGGATGCCACAAGCCGATCGATCTCGCCCGCGTCGATCCCGAGCGCTTCCAGGATGGCGCGGCTGTCTGCGCCGCTTCGGGGCAGAACCGCTGGCCACCCCATCCGCTGACCATTCATCTCGATAGGTAGTGCGGGAAGACGCGTTCGGCTGCCGTCGGGGAGCGTCACTGCCTCGAGAGCACCTGATGCATTGAGGTGCGGATCGTCGAACATGGCTTCGGGCCTTCCGATTGGAGCGAAGGGAATTCCGGTGCCTTCCAGCCGGGCGAGCAGCTCGCTCGAGGTGAGCCTGTGCAGGGAGGCGCGGATCCGCGGCAGGATCCGTTCGCGCTGCTCGACCCGGGCGTTGTTCTCGCGCAGACCCTCGTCCGCCCACAGGTCGTCGAAGCCGAACAGCTCGCAGAACGCACTCCACTGCGGGTCCGAGACGACGCCGATGAAAACCGCGCCATCGTCCTTTGTCTCGAACACATCGTATATTGCCCATGCCGAAAGACGCGTCGGCATCGGTCCCGGCGCCTTGCCGGTAACCGCCTGCTGCGCCATGTGTTGTCCGATGAAATACACCGTCGTTTCGAAAAGCGAGCTCTGTACCTTCTGGCCGCGACCCGTGCGGTGCCGTTCCTCGACGGCGGCAAGAATGGCGATCACTCCGAACATGGCCCCGGCCACGTCGATCACACTGGCCCCCGCCCGCAGTGGCCGGCCGGGCGGGCCGGTCATGTAGGCGAGGCCGCCCATCATCTGCGCCACCTCGTCGAGCGCCGTGCGATGCTCATACGGGCCCGGTAGAAAGCCCTTCTGCGAGCAATAGATGAGACGCGGATGCTCGCTGGCGAAGACTTCGTAGCCCAGCCCCAGGCGCTCCATGGCGCCCGGGCGGTAATTCTCGACCAGGACATCCGCGCCGCGGACCAGCTGCCGCGCGATCTCGACTGCCCGCGGCTGCTTGAGATCGAGGCAGAGGCTTGCCTTGTGTCGGTTGAACATCGGGAAATAGCCTGCGCCCGAGCCTAGCAGCCGCCGCGTCCGATCCCCGCCGATCGGCTCCACGCGCACGACATCGGCTCCGAGCGAGCCGAGAATGGCGCCGACGGCCGGCCCCATCACCATGTGAGTGAACTCGATCACTCGGATACCCGCCAGCGGCCCACTCATTCGCCGCTCCCCTCGAACCCCAGCGGCAAACCTGCGGCAGAAGTAAACCCATACAGCGGCTCGCCCGGCAGCGCGGCTTCGACCACCTTGCGCACCTGCAGGAGCTGCTCGATGTCGATCCCCGTACTGATGCCCATGGCCTCCAGCATGAACACGAGATCCTCCGTGACGATGTTGCCTGATGCACCCGGAGCGTAAGGACAGCCGCCCAAGCCGCCGAGCGAGCTGTCGAGCGTGCTGATGCCCTCTTCCAGCCCCGCCAGTGCATTGGCGAGACCCAGGCCGCGCGTGTTGTGCAGATGAAGGGAGTTCAACCGATCGGCGCCAACTGCAGCCTTCACGCGCCGCACCAAACGCTTGACCTGCTGCGGATTGGCGTATCCCGCTGTGTCGCTCAGGCAGACCTCAGCTGCGCCAGCGGCGATTGACTGCTCTGCCAGACGAACGACCATGTCCTCGCTCACGCGCCCTTCGATAGTGCAACCGAAGGCCGTCGATAGGCCGACCTCGAAATGGGGTCGGCGCTCGAGCGGCTCGGCGGCGATGCGAGCAACGATCGCTTCGACCTCTTGGATCATGGCCGCGTGGTCCTTACGCACGTTCCTCAAGTTGTGGGATAGGGATACCGAGACGGGAATAGACAGCTTGTTCGCACCGGCCGCAATGGCACGCTCCGCGCCTTTCAGGTTCGGAACGAGCACGGCAATGGAGAGTCGCGGCAACGTCCGCGCAAACTCGACCAGCGCTGCCGTGTCGATCATTTGCGGCAGCAGGCTCGCCGGCACGAAGCTGCCCACCTCGATCTCGCGCACGCCGGCCGCGGCCTCGGCGGCGATCCAGTCCCTTTTTGCCTGCAACGGCATGACTTGCTGGAGACTCTGGAGCCCGTCCCTGAGACCAACCTCGCTCACCAGTACCTGCGTCGACATCAGAGATCCTCGAGATAGATCCAGGGGTGCTCGGCACGATCGCGCCGCCGGAACGCCTCGATCGTCTCGCGTAACTTCAGTGTGAGATCGATCTCGTCCAAGCCTTCGATGAGCATTGCCTTAGCCTCCTGTTCGAGCTCGAAATGCCACCGGCGCCCATCGGGTAACGACGCTGTCCCGGAGGCTACATCTACGCTGACGCGCTGGTTGGCGGGGCTGGCCTCGACGGCCGCGGCAATCTGCGCCAAGCCGTCAGCCGGGAGGGCCGCCGGCAGGACTCCATTGCGAATGCAGTTGCGGTAAAAAATCGGCGCGAAGCTCGCCGCGAGTACCGCCCGGAAGCCGAATTCAGCGAGTGCCCAAACGGCATGCTCGCGGCTCGAGCCGCAGCCGAAATTTCGGCCGCTGAGCAGGATCTGTGCGCCGGCAAAGCGGGTTTGGTTGAGAACGAAGGCGGGATCGGGCTGACGTCCCTGCGCGCTGCGGTAACGCCAACCTGCGAACAGGCCGTCCGCCAGTCCGCTTTTTCCGGTGCTACGCATTTCCCGTGACGGGATAATGGCGTCCGTATCGACGTTGTCACGCAGAAGAGGCACCGCGACCGCGGTGAGGGTTGTCAGCGGCCTCATCGCACCAGGTCCCGAGGATCCGCGATGACGCCTGCTATCGCGCTCGCGGCGACCGTTTCCGGGCTCGCGATGTGGGTTCGGATGCCGGGTCCCTGCCGTTCCTCGAAGTTTCGATTGGTAGAGGAGATGACCCGCGCACCCGCCGGAAAGCGCTCGCCGCCGGCGTAGAAGCACATGGAGCAGCCGCTCTCGCGCCACTCGAAGCCGGCGGCCGTGAACACTCTGTCGAGACCCTCCGCCTCCGCCGCCCGCTTCACGGCGGTCGAGCCGGGAACGCAAAGAGCGGTCACACCGGGAGCGACGCGCCGTCCCACGAGGAGCGCTGCGGCTCGCCTGAGATCGGACAGGCGGCTGTTGGTGCAACTGCCGATGAACGCCGCGTCGATCGCCAGTCCACGCACGCTTTGGCCCCTGCGTAGCCCCATGTAGGCCAGCGGTCGCTCGCCCGCAGTAAGCGGCACCCTGTCGGAGATACCGACGCTGTGCTCGGGGGAGGTGCCCCAGCTCACCATCGGCTCGATCGTCGGGGTGTCAATCGCGATCTCGAGATCGTAGACCGCCCCGGGATCGCTCCCGAGCGTTCGCCAGAACTCGACGGCCTGCGTCCAGAGCTGACCGGCAGGCGCATAGCGGCGCCCCTCGAGATAAGCGAGCGTTGTGGCGTCCGGCGCGATTAGAGCCGTCATGGCGCCGAACTCGGCCGCCATGTTGCACAAGGTCAAGCGGCCCTCCACGTCGAGCGCCGCAACGGCATCGCCGGCGAGCTCGATCACCCGACCCGTGCCGCCCGCGGCGCCATGGCGTGCGATCAGAGCGAGCGCCATGTCCTTCGGTGTTACGCCCGCCGCCGGCTGACCGGTGAAGGTCACGCGCATGGTCCCTGGCCGGGACACCCGCAATGTTCCCGTCGCCAGCGCGTGCTCCGCCTCGGTGGATCCAATCCCCCACGCGAGCGCCCCAAGGCCGCCCTGCGTGCACGTATGACTGTCCGGGACGATGAGGGTCACGCCCGGCAGAACGATTCCGAGCTCCGGCGAGATGACATGGACGATGCCCTGATCGGGGTCGGTGACATCGAACAGGTTGATGCCCGCCTCTTTCGCGGCGGCACGTGTGTCCGTGATGAATGCCTGACCGCCCGGGCTCAGCGCCCTATCGCCCCGCCCCGGTCGGGTATCGACGATATGATCCATGACGCAGAACACCCGCGCGGGGTCGACGACGCTGCGCCCATTAGCCTGCAGACTCCGGAGCGCTACCGCCCCGGTCCGCTCGTGCAGGAACACCCGGTCTATAGCGATCAGGGCCGCGCCGCCCGGCAGATCGGCGATCCGATGCCGCTCCCAAATCTTGGCGAACAGGGTGCGTGGCATTGCTTCCATTTGATATAGTATATATACATTTCAGGATGACTTTGGGGAGGTCATTCCGGCCCTGCGCCCGGTAACTCCCATCAGCAAACTCCGGCACACGGGGCTCCAGCGAGGAGCCGAGCGACCGCTTGCGCAAGCCCTTCGGCTCACTTTGTCGGGGGACGACACGCACCGTCGGCGCGAACACGACGCTGTTCCAAATCGATCTCCATTTTGCTATAAGATTAGTACATAAAGGCGCTGGCGCCGGGGGAGATTCGCATCATGAGGCTCAACCACTCAGTTTCCGCGGCCGTTACAGCGATCCTCGGCGGGTGCGCGCTGTGCGCCGCGGCCGCGGCGGCCAATCAGGTCGCCTCCGCGGCCGACGATCAAAGCACTGCGAGCTCCCAGAGCGCTGCGCCGCAGAGCGGCACGCTCGAGACGATCACGGTCACCGCACAGCGACGCAGCCAGAACCTGCAAAACGTACCCATCTCCGTCACGGCCTTCACGTCCGGTCAGCTCGCCACCGAGCAGCTCACTGCGACGGTGAATCTCGATACCTACGTTCCGAACATGTTCTCCGCCAACAACGTCGGCCAGGGATCCGCCAACGTTTATTACATCCGCGGCCTGGGTCAGACCCAGTCCTTTCCGACATTCGAGCCGCAGGTGGGCACCTACGTCGACAACATCTACATTGCCCGCCAGAATGCCAACAACTTCGCCCTGTTCGGCGTGGACAGCGTGCAGGTTCTCAACGGTCCCCAGGGCACTCTGTTCGGGCGCAATTCCACCGGCGGCGCCATCGTCGTGACCCTCAAGCAGCCAAGCCAGACCTTCGGCGGAGACGTGGAGGCGAGCTACGGACAGGCAGGGGATGGATTATCCGACGTGTACACGGCCAAGGCGGATGTGGACATACCTATCTCGCAAGAGCTCCTCACGCGCACTTCGATCTACGGAATCACGGACAACGGCTATGTCGATGATTTGACGACTCACCAGCGCCTGAACGGCCGAAACAACTTTGGGGTCCGCGAGGCACTTGCCGTTCTACCCTCCGCGAGCGTGCGCTGGGATGTCGCGTTCGATTACGAGCGCAACAATGCCGCGAATTTCCTCGACCAGCCCGGACCGGGTGGGACTCGCATCTCGTACAGCGGCTTCAACGTCGTCGGCGGCGCCCTGGAACCGTACCTCACGGGAGAGAAAGCCAGCTTCGGCCAGGGCGCCATCGTCGACAGCTACGGGGCGGCCTCCACTCTGAGCCTCGACATCGGCAGCGGCACACTGCAGTTCATCAGCGGATACCGTGGCCTGCATCAGGAAATGGGCGCGGACTATCCGGCGGCTTCGCTTGGCAACCTTCCGGTCGCCGACGCAGTGCCGACCGGCGAGATCACCCTCGCCCTGGACCTGAAGAGCCACCAGGTCTCGCAGGAAATCAAGTGGCACGACGTCGCATTCGACAGACTCGACTACACCTCCGGCGTCTACTTCCTCTACGAGCAGAACGGGACCGATTACGGCCAGGTGCTCGGCCTGGGACCTGCCTTCGCGCTGACGCTCAACGATCAGTACTTCAGGAACGACACTACCTCCATCGCCGCTTATACACAGGGAGACTACAAGATCACCTCCGCCCTGACGTTCACCCTCGGCGGCAGGTTCACGAACGAGACCAAGGACGTCACAGCGCACCCGGACCAGCCAGGCCTCGGTTACGACACCGCACAAATCCAGGGCGCGGGCTACCCGACGAGTCTCGCGACCAACCAGTTCACCCCGCGGGCGGCCCTGCAGTACCGCCTCGACCCGAGCCTGATGGTTTTCGCATCAGCCACGCGCGGCTTTCAGGGAGGCGGCTGGAATGGTCTTACCGGCACCAATCCCGGGGACTTCAACAGCTTCCGGCCGGAGTCGATCTGGTCGTACGAGGCCGGCTGGCGCTCTACGCCCACGGACCGCCTCAGGTTCAACACGACTTTCTTCTACGAGGACGTCAAGGACGATCAGCTGCTCTATGACAACGCGCATACCGACTCGTTCGACACCAGCAACGGCGCCAGTATGTACGGTTACGGCGTTGAGACGGACCTCGAATGGCGGCCGATCGACCCGCTGACGGTCAATGCCAACATCAGCTCGATGAAGGCAGGCTTCTATGACCCGACGCCTTTGATCGTTTCGCAGGAGGTGGGATGCCGCGGCGGCGTCGCTGCCGATTGCGACGCGGGCATCGTGCGTGCCAACGGCGCGTTGGCCACACCGACCTACACCCCTGCGCTGGACTTCACCTTCAGCGGCAGCTATGTGCTGCATTTTGGCAGCGTCACCGTGACGCCCTTCGTCGCCGTGCACTTCGTCGGCAGCGAATGGTTCGACAACGCCAATACTTTCGGACCCGCCACGCCCTACCCCGGCGAAGGCGGCATGAATCCGGCCCGAACGATGCTCGATGCCAGCGTCACCTTCGCGCCGTCACAGCTGCCGATCACGATCACAGCCGAGTGCCGCAACTGCACCATGGTCAATTACGGTACCGCCGATCTGCTCGGGCTGGACTACTACAACATGCCGGGCGACTGGGATATCCGGTTCGACTACGCCTTCTGACACGGCTCAACCGGGTAACGATTTCACCAGCACCTCGGTCCCTCGGACGCCTCGCCGTGCGCGCCCGCGAGGATGTCGGGCAGCGCGGGATCGTAGCTCGGCCACCAGCTGAACGCGCGCTCGGAAGCGACGTAGCGCGTCGACAGCGGGCCGCCTTTGGTGCGGAAGAAGTAGAGATTTCCGGTCAGCGTGCCGTAGGGCCCGTGAGGAATGCCCGGGGGCCGCCAGAAATAGGCTCCGGGCCGCATCACACCACGGTTGCCGTGCGATTCGCCGCTCAGCAGATACATCTCTTCGACGACGGGATGGACCTCGGCTCGCTCCGCCCAGCGCATCGGCAGCGTACCGAGGATCCAGCTCTGATCGTGAGTGATCGGATCCTCGTAAAGGGTTTTGCGGCCGGCTCCGGGAGGGAATTCCGGGTGGAAATTGCCGGTGTACGGCACTGCCAACGCGTTCAGATTCGCCACCAGGCGCGCCGGGTCGTATGCGGCAGCCGGAATACGGGCGGGGAGCGCTGAAAGGAAGGTGAGCACCACCGCGCCCGAAGGCGCCGACATGGGGCCGCGTGCGTACCCGGCCGGCAGATGCGCATAGCTCTTCTCACGATAGATCTGCTCGCCGATCGACAGCGTACCGTCCAGCACGAGGAACTCCTCGTCCGCCGACAGCGCGCCGGCGCTCTCGAGCCTCCAGTCTGGCGGATAGCGAACCAGGAGGCTCGTGGCGCCGCTCGCGGAATCCTCGCTCAGTACTTTGAGCTCGATGTCGGGGCGCGACCCGCCGAGGTCGGCGGCACGCCAGGCGAGGTTCTGTGATTGCACGAATTCGATCCAGGGTCGGCTCATGGATTCTCTCCGTCCATACGGGGTGCCTCGGCGCGCAGCGGTGCCTGTTGGTTGGACGACTCTGACAGCACGCGGAGCAACTTGCGGACCGCCTCGTCAGCGGCGCGCGCAGTTGCTGCGCGAAGCTCCGCCTTCTCTCCGGCGGCCTCGACCTGAGCAAGCTCGAGAACGCCGCGCTCCGACAGCGCCGCCTCCAGCGCGAGCCGCCGGCTCCTCTCGACGTGTAACTGCGAGGCCAGTTCAAACACGAGCGCAGCTACGGTGGCGCAATCGAGCTTGCCGAATTCAGCAAGTTCGTTCATGACGGTTTCCTGCCCTCGAGCACGGCCCAGGGAAAATGCCATTCAGCGCGCTTCGGCCACTCGAGCGCGGGCAGCACTCCCCTGTCGCGCTCGTCGAATGCCCGCCAGCAGACGTCGTGAAAGCCGGCGGCGCGGGCCATCGCCACCGTGTCGGCCGCCATCATCGGCGGCATAAAGGGTTCGTTGTTGCGCGATCCGTGCTCGCGCATTGCGAGGTCGCGCAGTGCGTCGCCGGTGAATTGGAAGTCTAGAATCCGCAACAGCCCCCCCGGAGCGAGCAGTCGCGCGGCCTCCCTCAAGGTGTCCGCCAACACGTCGAGCGGTAGCTCGTGAATCAACATGGTGGCCGTGACCAGTCCGGCCTCGCCGGATTCGAGTCCGGTTCGAGATCCGTCGGCCTGCCGAAAACGGATCGCCAGTCCCCGCACGCTCGCTCGCTTCGCTGCGAGTCGCAGGCAGGGCGCAGCGAAGTCGACACCGATCACCTGCGCTTGCGGATTCGCGCGCTTCAGCGGCCAGGTTGACTTGCCGAAGCCACAGCCGAGGTCGACGATGCGGCGATAATCGCGTCGCGGGATCGCCGTCTCGACGAAGAGACGGTGAAACTTGTAATCGTCGTTCTCGCCCAGCATCACCAGTTTGGCGCCGAGCTCATACACCCGGGCCGCAGCGGCGCTCGACCAGACACCGCCCGGCTGCAGGTGGATGTCCCATTCCGTGTACCACGAGGGCAGCTCCAGTCCAGAGTCGAGCTCGAGCGTCGCGGGACCGGCAGCCGGTCCGGGCTCCTCCTCCATCGCGAGGACGGCGGCAATGGCGGCACGCCAGAGCATTTTCTGCGAGCCGCGCTCGAGCCACGCGAAGGCGCCATAGGTCGGTAGGTCGTGAACCCTGGCGGCGATGTCGGCCGAGTCATCCGGCGAGCGCTCTGGCATCTGCGCATCGAGCTCGGCGCCCACGCGCGGATAGAGCGTGTCCGCCCAACGCCGGCGGATCGCGAGAGCGAAATCGAGCTCGGCGCAATTCTCGAGAGGCATGTTCATCGTTCCGCCCCTTGCAGAGCCTGATCGGGAGTCCAGGACGATGCCTCGAATCGCTCGTCCAGCTCCACGACCGAGCGACGGTACGCGACAAATCCGCGCCAGACCAGCACGATCGAGGGAATACCGATCAGCGCTGCCTCCAGCGCCACCGCATAGCGTAGCGCATCGGGGCTGCCCAGCAGATCGGCAAGCAGACCCACCAGTGGCGGTCCGATCAATTGGGCGATCACGTTGATCACGAGGTAGTAGATTGCGGTCGCTTGCGCCCGGATCGGGCCAGGCGCCAGCATCACGAGGGTGGCCGGTCCCGCAGCGGTCGCCATGGCCTGCCCGATCACCGAGCAGAAGAGCACGACGATCGCGGCCCTGGCGTTGGGCATCAGCGGAAAGAGAATATAGGTGGGCACGCCGATCAGAAGCCCGGTGAACAGCGCCCGTAATGTCGCATCGCGGCGGCCCAGGGCGAGATCGCGGTTGGTGAGGAAAATGCCGAGCAGCGTTCCCGCGGGGCCCGCGGTAAACAGGATCAGACCGACAGCGACCCCTACCTCCGCGATGTTCCAGTTCCACGTGCGCTTGAACAGCGCGACGTTCCAGAACGCCAGCGCCCCCAGCATCACGCTGCAGCCGGAGGCGATAAAGAGTGTCCCGAACGCACGCCAGCGCCCCAGGATGTACGCAAGGCCGTCACTGAACCTCGGATTCACTCCGGCCGGCGTACCGGCTCCGATGCTAATGCGTTCCTGGCGCTCAGGCTCCCGCAATGTCAGCAGGACAGCGGCGAGCACCAGCCCCGGCGCGCCAACAAGGAGGAAGCAGAGCCGCCAGGACTGGAGCGCGCCCAACAGCGGCAGTGAGATCGGCGGCAGCGTCTGGATGTAACCCACCAGCGGACCAAAGAAGAGGAACGAGAATCCCGCGCCGAGGAAGGCACCGGACATCAGCAGGCTGATTGCCCGCGCCTGGCGTTCCCGTCCAAAATAATCACCGATGAGCGAAATCGATGCTGGCGCGACCGTCGCCTCGCCGATGCCGACTCCCAACCGTGTCACGAACAGCGGCACGAAGCTCTTCACCACGGCGGCCGCCGCGGTCATCAGGCACCAGATCGCGACGCCTGCAGCCAGGATGCCTCGCCGGCTCACCCGGTCGGCGAGCCACCCGAGTGGAACACCCAGAACGACATAAAAGAAGACGAACGCCGGCCCCAGCAAGAGGCCGATCTGAAAGTCGCTCAGCCGCAGATCGTGCTTGATCGGCTGCACCAGCAGGCTGGGCAGGAAGCGATCGAGGTAGGAGACGACCAGAGTCAGGGTCAAGAGCCCGGCGGCGTACCAGGCGTAGCGGAGCGATTGCCGGGACGTCGTCATGGGGACCATTTTTTTCCTTCGTGTCTAGTGTCGATCAGGTCGGCGCGCCAACCGGTCAGGTGATTGCGGCAGCCTGGCGCAGGCCGCTGATCATCGAGCTGTTCAGCAGATACTCGCGCGCCAGCCGCGGGTCGCTCGCGGTTTGCTGCAGCTCGCGCAGGAGCGCGCGCCGGCGTTCCGCGTCGGTCTCACGCATGCGCCGGCGGTTGCGATCCGCCTGCGCGATGATGTGCTGAATCGCGACGGGGCGGCGCTGCCGGGCATAAAGATCGAGCAGGCCGTCGTCCGCGCCTGCCAGCACTCGGCGCAACTTCTCGGCCAGATTGAAAGCATCGTGGATGCCGCCGTTCATGCCCATTCCGCCGCTGGGACTGTTCAAATGCGCCGCATCGCCGGCCAGCAACATGCGGCCGCAGCGATAGCTATCCGCGACGCGCTGGTGGATGCGATAGGCGCGGCGGTGCAACACCTCGTAACGCGCCGCTCTTGGCGCCACATGTTGGAGCTGCCGTTCGATCGCATCATCCGCCATCGCCTCGTCGACGCTCTGGCCGGGCTCCGGATAGAAGCTGCAGCGCCAGACTTCGGGCAGACGAAGCAGGCTGAACGTACCGGCCGCGGACCATACGTAATTGACGCCCGACAGACCGCTCAGCGCCTCACCGAAGTCGAACCCGGTGGTCACGAGGAGAGTGGTCTCGGGATAGGTCTCCCCGCCAAAGCCGATGCCGCAACTCTGGCGCACGATACTGCGCGCGCCGTCCGCCCCGATCAGCCAGTCGCCGGCGATCCGCTCCGTTCCGACGGCGGCCCAGACATGTCCTCTCTCCTCCCCGACCGCATCGACACGACTGCCGAAACGGACTTCGGCGTGCGGGAAGTCAGCAAGTCGCAAGCGCAGCAGATGCTGCAGCTTCTGCTGCTCGCACTGTAGCCGATAAGGATGTCGGGTCTCCGTTGCCAGCGCCCCGAGATCAAACTCGGCGCGCTCGCCCGTCTCGTGCAGGCGCACTTGCCAGCGGGGCGTCACCAGCCCACGAGTCACGAGCTCGGTGCCGAGTCCAAACGCGTCCAGCATATCCAGGGTCGGCGGGTGAAACGTGGAGGCGCGCAGATCGCCGGGTATCGCCGCCTCCGCCTCGAACAGCACGACAGGGATTGCCGCTGCGGCGAGGCAAAGCGCGGTCGTCAGTCCGACCGGGCCGCCGCCGACTATGAGGACGGGTCTCATGCGACCGCGAGCCGCTCGGCCCATCCGCCATAGAGTCGCGACTCTGGCCCCCGGGTGGCAGCTCCGCTGACCCGCGCGAGCGCCCATGCCAGGCAGAGATTCGAGGAGAGCACGGGCAGCGACCGTGTTTCCTCGAGCTGCAAAATCACGCGCAGGCTCGCCATGCCGGTGCCCGCCAGCAGGATGCCCGCGGCGCCGCGCGTCTGGAAGCCGGCCAGCGCCTCGAGCACACGCGCTGATGTGAGGCCGTAGATTCCATGATCCTCGGCGGATCCCGTGGGCAGTTGCAGAGTTGCCGTGACCTCCAGCCCGCGCCGCTCCCAATGCGCCCGGCAGGCCTCGGTGAGCCAGGCAGGATAGGGCGATACCAACGCGATCGAGCCGATCCCCAAGGTGTTGACCGCCGCCTCTGTCGCCGCCGCCGCTGTGATGAGCGGATATCCCCTGCGCGCGCCGATCTCACCGATACGCCGCCGATCCGACTCGACATCGCTCGAGTAGCTCGACCCCGTACAGGCGAAGCCGACCGCGTCGAAGGCGAGTCTGCCGAACTGATCGAGACTCGCGTCGAGCCGCTCGGCATAGTCGCTCAGCCGTTGGGAGAGAGCCGCACTCGAGCTCACCAGGCGGGCGGACAGCAATACGGTTCCGGGGGGCAGCAGCACGCGCAACTCCGCCTCGGCGACCGGATTGCCTTGCGGGGTGAGCACTCCGAAGAAACCGGCGCGGCCATACTCGCGCGCAAGGCAAGCGCTGCCCGCCACTTTCGGAGATACCAGCCGGTCTGGGCCCATATGTTCTATACTATAGACAATATTGCGGCAAATACCCAGAGACGCGCAGATGTCACAGATCGAGCGGCTGCCGGCGGCGATCAGGCGGGACTATCCCGTGCGCGCGCTCGTTACGGCCTTCATTGACAACGCATTCCGTCCCGCCGGCGACGGCGAGCGACTCGCGGTGATCAATCCCGCCACGGAACAACAGGTCAGCGAGATCGAGGAGGCGGGCCCGGCGGTCGTCGACTGGGCGGTCCGTTCCGCGCGGCGGTCCTTCAGCGAGGGCACGTGGCCACGCACGGAGGTGGCGGAACGGCAGGAGATCCTGCGCCGCGCAGCCTCGCTCGTACGGCAGCACGCGCCCGAGCTGGCCTACCTCGAATGCCTCAATTCAGGTATCCCGATGCGCCATCTGGCGCTCGGACAGATTCCGCGCGCGGCACTCAACTTCGAGTTCTTCGCAGAATTCATCGGCCAGTGCGCGGGCGAGGTTTATACGCAAGACTCGCGCCAACTGACCCTCGTCACACGCGAGCCGGTCGGAGTGGGCGCGCTGATCGGACCGTGGAATGCGCCGCTGGCATTGACGTCGATGAAGATCGCAGGCTGTATCGCCTTCGGAAACTGCTGCGTGGTGAAGCCCGCCGAGCAGACGCCGCTTGCAGTCGCGCGTCTCCTCGAGCTGCTCACGCAAGCCGGGGTTCCTCCGGGCGTGGTGAACATGGTCTGCGGCCGAGGCGCCATCACCGGCGATGCCCTCGTCCGACACCCGCAGATCGATGTTGTATCGTTCACCGGAGGCACGGCCACCGGCCGCGCCGTCATGACCGCCGCGGGCGCAGGATTGAAGCCCTGCTCGCTGGAGCTCGGCGGGAAATCCGCCAACATTATTTTCGCCTCCGCCGACATCGAGCGGGCTCTCGATGCCGCCTTGCTCGGCATCTTCTCCAACAACGGCCAGCAGTGCCTCGCCGGATCCCGCATTCTCCTCGAGCGCTCCATCGCAGCCGACTTCATCCAGGCGTTCATCGAGCGCACCGCGCGGCTCAGGATCGGCGATCCGATGGACCCCGCAACCGAGATAGGCCCGCTCGCCTTCAGCGGGCACCTCGAGCGAGTGCTGGCGCACGTGGAAGCGGCACGTGCCGACGGACAGCAGATTCTCATCGGCGGCGGCCGCGCTGCCGGCTTCGAGCACGGCTTCTACATGCAGCCGACCGCCGTGCGAGCCAGGGACAGCGGCAGCCGCATCTGCCAGGAGGAGGTGTTCGGGCCGGTCGCCACCTTCCTGGAATTCGACGATTTCGAGCACGCCATGGCCATAGCCAACGACTCGCGCTTCGGTCTCGTCTCCTACGTGTGGTCCGAGCACCTCCCCACCGCGCTACGCGCGAGCCGCGCTATCCGCAGCGGCGTCGTCTGGGTCAACACACCCATGGTCCGGGAGCTGCGTGCACCCTTCGGCGGTGTGAAGGAATCCGGCATGGGCCGCGAAGGCGGCTTGGCCTCGATGCGATTCTACACCGCCGAGAAGGTCACCACCCTCACGGGGAGCCCGCCGCCGCTGACGCGCCTAGGCCTCGGCTGACTTCCCCGCGATGGCGAGGTACCAGGTGCCCGGGCCGTCGAGCTTGGACAACTCGGTCTCCTGGATCGCCTCGGGCGCGAACCCTGCCTCGGCAAGCAGGCGCCGAACATCTGCCCGAACGAACGCCTGCCAGAACGGCTCGTTGTTGTATTTCGTCTCCCAGGCAAAGAGAAAGCGCTCGAACAGGGTCCGCTTGCCGCGCGTTGGTACGTCCTGATGTATTACCACTCCTCCCGCCCGCAACAACCGGTGAGATTCCGCGAACAGGCGCGCCATGGTTGCGGGCGAGATCTCGTGCATCAGATTGTGCGAGACGATGAGATCGAACGACTGGTCGGGAAAGCGCAGCCGCCGGACGTCCATCTGATGGAAATGCACCGGCAGCCCCAGTGCCTCGGCGCGGGCATGGGCATAGCGAAGCATGGCGGGGCCCGCATCGACGGCGTGAACCTCGGCATCGGGGAAGGCCACCGCATAAGCGACCGAAGCGCTACCCGCCGAGCAACCGAGGTCGAGGATCCGCCGCGGCCGCAGCTGTGGGAAGCGTTGCGCCAGAAATCCCATCACGGCACCGGCCTTGCTGTCGCGCCGGCCGATCCCGACGCCCGAGGAATACATGTTGCCGCCGCTCTCGTAAAGCGCGCCGGCCATCAGGTCCTGACCGCTGTCGCTGCGCATGTAGCCGCCGGGCTGACAATGTATGTCGGCGGCGAGGACGTCCGGCGGGGACACAAATGCCGGGTCGAGGGACAGGGAGCCACCGGCGGCGCCGCGCGAGAGACGGTCCGCGGCGTCGAGCATCCGTGGCATGTCGCGTGCGATGGTCCGCTCGACCGTGTCCCACATCATCTCCTGGGCACCGCGAGTCAGCGCGCTCCAGAGCCGATAGTAAGACTCCTGCGCCAGCTCCGCGCCGAGCTCCTCGATCGTGTCAGGGCTGCGTCCGTGACCGGCGCGAAAGCGCGGCTCGACGCGGCGAGAGCAGATCATCTCGTTGCCGCGCGTCATGGCGCGCAATTCGCGCTTCAGCCCCACGATGAACTGGCTCCGGGCCCGGTCGTCGGCCGTTTGCCGAGCCAGCATCTCGTGTTGACTGCTACGATTGGTTTCCATGATGGGGTCCCCCTTGGCAGAGACAAGTAAGAGAGAATCCGCCGCGGCGCTCGGCGCCATCCGCGCTGTGACTTGCAGCGTGCCCGACCTCGGGTTGATCGAGCGCGCGTATGTAAATGAGCTCGGTTATGTGGTCGCCGCGCGCGGGCTCGTCGGCTTCGCGCAGGCATGCGCGTGGGGCGCGCCCGACACCACCGGCTTTCCGGTCCTGACACTCGCGCCGGCGAGCGGCGAGGCGGTATTCCTGCGCTTCATAGAGGATCCTCACGCCACGGGCTGGACGGCACTCACGACCTTCGGATGGAACGCCACCGAATTCATCGTGCAGAATGTGGATGAGCTGGCGCGGCGCCTGGAGGGCGGTGCCTTCAGAATCATCGGACCGCCGCGCCCCCTGACCCGCTTCCCGCAAATCCGCGCGATGCAGGTCCTGGGACCCGCGGGCGAATGCTGTTACTTCACCCAGGTGGCCGCGGAGTGCGGCCTCGATCTCGCGGTGGCGCACAGTTACGTCGGCCGGGTATTCATTGTCGTTGCGGCGGGGCCCGACGCCAATGCGCTCTTCGCCCCCTACGCGCGTTTCGGCAATTCCTTCGATCCGCCCGTCGCGACACCCGTGAGGGTAATCTCCAACGCCCACAACCTGCCGCTCGATACTCTGCATCGGCACGGCCTGATCCGTCTGCCGGAAGGCACGCGGATCGAGGTCGACGAATACCCGCGCACTGCGTGTCCGCGAGACCGCGTGGACGGCCTGCTTCCGCCGGGCATGGCGATAGTGAGCTTCAGCGTCCGCAGCTTTGATCATTGTGGACCGCTCGTCGGGCCGCCCGCACCTGCGGAGCTTCCGGGAAGCAAGCGAGCCTCTGCCTGCCTGCGGGGTACGGCCGGCGAGCTCATTGAACTCATCGCCGAGCAATAGGTGCACTCCGGCTGACTCAATCCGCTCCGGCGGCCGAGGCCCCGATCGGCTGGGCGGCGCCCTCGCTGCCGTCATTCGGCCCACGGTCCGATTCGATGTGCTCGAGCTCGCGCGCCAGCACGCCCAGAACGCGGGCGACGTATTCCTCCGTCGCCTGCCGCGATTCAGCGGCCTCCGCGGCCGTTGGCTCAAAGGCCTCGATTTCCGCCCGGATCAAGACGCCCTTGCGCTCCAGCAGCCGCTCTAGCGTCTCCATGCGGGCGCGGGCCACCGCAAGCTCCTGAGCGATGGTCATGGTGACCGTAAGCACGCGCTCGACCTCGGGGGTCAGGAAGTAAGGTCTCTCGCCGCGCGTCTGGCGTGGGGCTGGCCCTGGTTGCTCCATGGTGGAACTCATTCGCCGGATTGTTCTAAAACTATATCATTTCTCCGCCTTGCCCGCTCCGTGGTGAAGATCCAGGCGCAGCTGATACCGATCGGAACGGTAATGCGCGATCGTGAGCAGCACCGGCTTGCCCTTCTGGTCGAAGACCGAGCGGGTGATCCTGAGGATGGCAGATCGAGGCTCGACGCGCAGCGCGCGACAGAGCTGCGGGTCGGCCAGCATCGCGGCCACGATCTGCGTCGCCTTGCCCAGCCGGTGTCCGGCGTCCTGAATGAGCTTCAGTATCGGCTTGTGCGCCAGCCCGCTGCGCGTTACGTGCTCCGCCAACGCCACGGGAACATAGCTGACGACGTAACCCAGCGGCTCGTCCTCGAGAGACCGAACACGCACAGCGCGCAGCACAGGCTCGCCCGGATTCAGATGCATGGCCTCGGCCACCCACGGGCTCGCCGGCTCACGGCGCAGCCCGAGAAGCCGCACCTTCGTTACGCGTCCGAGCTCGAGCAGTGTGTCGACAGCCTGATCCATGTCGGCCTCGATGGGCTGCGCCGGAGGCTGATAGATCACCGTCGTACCCACACGCCGTTTGCGGGCTACGAAATTGTGCTCGGCAAGCTCGGCGAGGGCACGTCGCGCGGTGATGCGCGATACGGAGTATGTTTCCGCAAGCGCCATCTCGGTGGGCACCGGCGACCCGCGCGCGCGCTGCCCGGAAAGGATCTCGTCGCGCAGTTGCAGAAAAATCTGATGATAAAGCGGGATGGCGGCCGTGCGGTCGATCGCGCCTGCGGTTTCGGCGCTGGCCTCTGTACGTCTGCGCAATTTTCGACCCCTCCCGGCTCCACCCCGCGCGCTCTGGCGCCCAACCGCCCGGAGTCACTGGCCCGGTCGGCAGCGGATTCTATGACATTGCGGGGCCGCGGGCGAGACGGGCTTCACCGGCGACCATATGGTATATACTTAGGTCAATTCGCGGGGAGAGCAGGATGGCGAAAGAAAAACTCGATCTGTTGATTCGCAACGTGCGCGTGGTGCGACCGAATGACAGCGAGGCTCGGCTCCAAAGCATCGGGATCAAGGACGGCAAGTTCGCGGCGGTCGGTCCCGGGCTGGATCCTGCCGCAGCGCTCTCCGTCACCGACGGGCGCGGCATGCTTGGCTTTCCGGGCTTGGTCGACGCCCACATGCATACCGGCATCTATAGTCCGCTTGCGGAGGACGCTCTCACGGAGAGCCGCGCGGCCGCGCAAGGGGGCGTGACCTGCAGTCTAAACTACATGCGCTCCGGCCAGTATTACCTCAACAAGGGTGGCCCCTACGCGCAGTTGTTTCCGGAAGTGCTCGAGCTGTCGGCGGGCCGCTTCTACGTGGACTATGCATATCATCTTGCCCCGATGGACGCGCAGCAGATCGGCGAGATCGACATGCTGATCGATCAATACGGTGTCACCTCATTCAAGATTTTCATGTTCTACGGTGGCTACGGACTGCACGGCGCTTCCGGCCACCAACACGATTTTCTGATGATAGGCCAGGACGAGCGCTATGACCTGGCGCACTTCGAGTTCGTCATGCGCGGCATCAAGCGAGCGCTCACACGGTTTCCGGAACGCAAGCCTTACATCAGCCTGAGCCTGCATTGCGAGACGGCCGAGATTATGGCGGCCTACACGCGCCTCGTGCAGGCGGAAGGCAAGCTGTCGGGCCTCAAGGCATACAGCGCCGCGCGCCCACCCCACTCCGAGGGACTTGCGGTCACCATCGCCGCCTATCTCGCCCAGGAGACGGAATGTGTCAACATCAACCTGCTGCACCTCTCATCGAAAAAGGCGGTGGACGCGGCGCTGAGCATGCAGGCGGCATTTCCGCAGATCGACTTCAGGCGCGAAGTGACGATTGCCCATCTGTGCATCGATTACGACGTAAAGACCGGCGTTCTCGCCAAAGTCAACCCTCCGATCCGCTCACGCGAGGACGTGGAATATCTTTGGCAGACACTGCTCGACGGCAAGATAGACTGGGTGTGTAGCGACCACGCCTGCTGCCGCCACGAGCAGAAGATTGACGGCAGCCGGCCGGATGAGGTCTTTCTGGCCAAATCCGGCTTCGGCGGCACCGAGTACCTGCTCTCGGCGCTGATGACCGAGGGACGCCGGCGCGGGCTGTCCTACAACCGGATGGCCGAACTTACCTCCTGGAATCCCTCGCGCCGCTTCGGCGTGCTCTCCAAGGGCGACATCGCGCCAGGGTTCGATGCGGATCTGGTCCTGGTGGACCCCGACCGCTCCTTCGTCGTCCGCGCGGCGGAATCCGAGTCGGCGCAAGGTTATACACCCTTCGAAGGGCTGGAGCTCACGGGCAAGGTGATGGCCACGTTCCTGCGGGGCGCCTGCATCTACGAGAACGGTGCGATCATCGGCTCGCCGCGCGGCCACTACCTTCATCGCCCGTGGCCCAATCGAAACTTGCCGATCGGTTGATTGATTCGCGATAGCGCCCTTTTCGGTGTGAGCATCAACATGGCGGGATGACTAGGGGTGTCCCGGTTCCAGCGCCGCGCACGCGCACCTGTTCCGGGAATTGCGCCAATAGGCACCGGGCGCAGTTCAAGTTGCCCGAAAGGCCAAGCTGTGCTACGGGTAGCACATGTCCGAGCTCGCAATCTCGATCGCCGCCAACGTGGCACTGGGGCTCGTGCTGCTTGCGCTGCTCTTTTGGCAGCGGGCCGCGCCCGGCGTGCGCCTCAGGGATGCCAGCGAGGCAATCCACCTGTTCCGGGAACTGCTCCCCGAGGCCGAGGGCACGGCGACCCTGGCAAGCGACGGACGGACGGCTCTGATCGAGCTCGTCCACGGATATGGCATCGGTGTGCTGCAGCTACAAGGCAAGCGCTGGGTGGCTCGTCTCCTTGTCCCTCAGGACCTTGCTTCCGTACGCCCGACCTCGGATGGCGCCCTGCTCGTCCGGTTGGCGGATTTCGCTTGGCCGCGCATACTCGTGCGCTTCGCGGACGAGAGCTCGTGTTCGCAATGGATGCAGCGCCTGCAGGCGCTGCGCGCCGCATCTTCCCCCTCCACCCGAGCAGAGCTCAGACATGCCTGATGCCGCATATCTGAGCGCCGTGGGAATCGCCCAGCTGGCTCTGCTACTCCTCATTCCCCTGGAAATCGTGCTCGGTGCGCGTGGGCGCATCCGGACGGAATACGATCTGCGCGATACGCTCGCGAACGTCGGGGTGAGCGTCGGCAGCATCTTTTTCTGGGGGACCCTGAGCTGGATCCTGCTGGGCACGGTGGCGTACGCCTACGCGCACCGGCTGTTCGAGGTTCCCTTCACGTGGTGGTCGTTCGCGCTCGCCTTCGTGCTCGAGGATCTGCGCTATTATTGGTGGCACCGTATCAGCCATCGCTCGCGCTGGTTCTGGGCCTCGCACGTGGTGCATCACTCGAGCCAACATTTCAACCTTTCCACCAATCTACGCCAAAGCTGGACTTCCCAGTTCAGTGGCTTGATCCTGATGAGTGTGCCGCTGGCGTGGCTCGGGTTCAATCCCGCGCTCGTGGGACTCGCCTTCACGATCAACCTGATGTATCAGTTCTGGATCCATACCGAGGCGATCGACCGACTGCCGACCTGGTTCGAATGGGCCTTCAACACGCCCTCGCATCATCGCGTGCACCATGGCAGTAACGCGCGCTATCTCGATGCAAACTATGCCGGGGTCTTCATGCTGTGGGACCGGATGTTCCGAAGCTTCGTCGCAGAGCAGCGCGAGGAGCCCGTTCGCTATGGCCTGGTGCACAACCTCGGCACCTTCAATCCGGTGCGCATCGCGCTCCACGAGTACTACGCGATTGCGCGGGACCTGCGGTGCCGGCGCCTGTCTCTCAAACAGCGGCTCGGCTACTTCTTCGGACCGCCCGGCTGGAGCCACGACGGCACCCGTCAGACCACCGCGATGCTGCGCGCTCGGGAAAGCGGGCGGCAATGCGACCCGCTACCCGGGCTCGCGGAATCGACGCCGCCGGGCAATCTGCTCGTCACCTGACATGCTCGGCCAAAGGACGGGCCGACAGACACCTGCAGCGCGCGCAGCGGACTGTGGCGATTCGTTCAGCGAAACAGGCGGGGCGCCAGGTCGTTCAGATCGCGCCGCCAGGTCTGCCATTCGTGTGCCGTTCCCGGACTCTCGAAGTACACCAGATGCACGCCGTGCGCGCGCAGCGCTTTGACAGCCGCGACGATGCCCAGGCGAATCTCCGGCGGCTCCGCGGTGCCGACTCCCATCCATAGCAGCTTCACCCGCCGATTGAAGCGTGGCGCATCCGCAAAGCTGCCTCCGTAGGCAGTCTCGACATCGAACGGCGCGCCGAAAGCCGCAGCAAGGGATTGCGACGAGTTCGGGTTCTGCATGATGGGGCCGCTGAGCGAAGCGATGTATGCGAACTCATCCTGGTGGCGCAGCGCGATGAAGAGCGTCTCCATGCCGCCCATGGACAGGCCGGCCATCGCGCGATGATCCCGATCGGGAATGGTACGGTACGAGGCATCGATCATCGGGATGAGGTCACGCAAGATCACGTCCTCGAACGCACCGAAAGCGAGCCCCACTTGCTTCGCTGAGGTGTCGGCACCCAGGTGCAGGGCGGGTGTCCCTGGTTTATTGCCGTACCCGCGATCCATGACGACGATCATCGGCTTGGCCTTGCCCGCAGCAATCAGGTTATCGAGTATGAACTGCGCCTTACCTTGGCGCGTCCAGCCCGTCTCATCCTCGCCGTAGCCATGCTGCAGGATCAGAAGCGGATAACGCCGTGTCGGGCTCGCATCGTATCCCGGCGGTGTGTAGACGAACGCGCGTCGCCACGCTCCCGTGACGCGTGACCAGTACCACTTCTCGCGCACCTGGCCGTGCGGGACGGCTCTCACCGAATAAAAGTCACCCTGGGGGTCCGGTACCTCCAACCCGCTGACTTCCTTCCCGTAACCAAAGTACGTCTCGCTGGCTGGATCACTGACCGCGACGCCATCCAGAACGAACCAGTAGTAGTGAAATCCCGGGACGACCGGCGGCAGTGTGACCCGCCAGACTCCATCCGCGGACCTGGTCATCGGAAATGGGCCATGTCCAAGCCCATCGCCACCGGCCACCAGCACGCTGTGAGCGCTGGGAGCGCTGAGCTCGAAGCTGACGCGACGGTCCGGGTAAATGCGGGGGCTGCTCGCACCCGGAACGTTCGACGCAGCCGGCGATGAGTTGGCGCCCGCTTGTGCGCAGGCAAGGCCCGGAATGAGTACCAAGGCCGCTGCCGCAGCCACCGCGGCGCCCCACTTGGGTAATCGGTCGCAGAGCATGCAGCGCAGTGTGACACGATGCACCTGCGCGGGCAAAGTCGCTGGCGCAGAGCCATCTCCCCTGGATCTTCGAGCTCGCCTGCCAACCAGGGGACGAGTGCTGCTCTCTCCCATTTGAATATTGTAAGATCGCCGCTCGCGCGGCGCTGTCTCCGCGATCGTCTCGCTCTCGAACGCTCCGGAAATAGAGGGTTAGGTCTCACCATGGGTAAGAATCGACTCTTCATTCTCAGCATCATTCTGCTATTGGCATCCTCCATCTCCGCTCGAGCCATGGTTTTCAAGACCGATCACCGCGTCGACTACGACCAGGTTTCCGATGCCGCCGTGAGATCACTCGGCAAGTCGGTTTTCACCTTCGTTCTCAAACAGAATTTAGTGCAAACTCGCGACGGACGCTGCCAGTTCGTCAAGCACGACACCCTGCAGAAAACCCTTGGCCTCTGCTCCGGTGAGCGATTCGGTGAGCAAATTTCGGTTCCGACACGTTGCTCCGGATTTTTGGTTTCATCTCGTCTGGGCGTAACGGCGGGTCACTGCGTGAGCCCGGTGGAAGTCCCGGACTTCTGCAAAAACTATTTCATCGTTTTTGACTACGCCATGCATACCGGCGGGCACGCTCCATTGGTTTTGAGCAAATCATCGGTTTACGAATGCGACCGGATCGCCAGCCTGGCATTCGACCCCACTGGCCGCACGGATGATTATGCGGTTCTTCACTTTTCGCGGCCGGTAGAACAGCATCCGCCATTGAAATTTCGAACAAAGGGCAAAATTGCCGATCAAGCGCCCGTCTTCATGATCGGCTTCCCCAGGGGACTGCCCGAGAAATTCTCGCTCGACCGAAAAGTATCGAACAATTCCGACCCGTCTTATTTTTCCGCCGACCTCGACTGCTTCCATGGCAATTCGGGGAGCCCCGTGTTCAATGCAAAGACCCTGGAGATTGAAGGCATCTTCGTGCGCGGTGGCGGCGATTTTCCGGGCGAAGATTCAAACCCGCAGATGATCGGTGACTTCATCTATAGCGGCGCAAAAAAGTGCTATCAAACCCTGGTTTGCCTCAAAGGCAAGAGTTGCACGGCCACCATGGATTCCACCCGAATCACGCGTGTTGCGCTGCTGCAGCTTGCGGCCAGGAACTGACCCGACAGGGGCAGTAGCTCGACCTACACCCGAGTGCGGCCGAGGTGCGGGAGACCTACGCGACTGCGGCGCAGTTCTGGCGGGCTCACTTGGCGCGGTGATGCTTCGGCCGCCGCGGCCGGGGCGGAATCGAGTCGACCCGGATGATGTGTATGTCGACTCCGCGCACCTGAGTCGCCTGCAACCTGGCCAGAATCTCCGGCGGCATGCCGCCGGGAAGCTCGACGAAACTGTGGTCGTCACGGATATCGATGTGACCGATGTTGCGGCCGTCCAGCCCCGCCTCGTTTGCGATCGCACCGACGATGTCTCCGGGGCGGACACCATGCACATGGCCGACGTCGACGCGAAACATCTCGCGTTCCTGATGGCCGTGATTTCGGCGAACCGCCCCTCCCTGCCGGCCTTCTCGGCCGCCTTTTGCCGGCTTGTTCTCTGCCCGTGATTCCTGCACCGGATCCTCGAGCGGGCGGAGTGCCTTGGGCGTCAGTAGAAACTGCGCCGGACCTTGCAGCAGGCTGGCCAGCGCCGCGGCCACCTCGGCCGCGGGAATATTCCGCTCACGCTCCAGTTCCTCGATCAGCGGCTGGAAAACCGCCCCGGCGCCACTTTGCACGGCATCCGCGATGCGGTCCTTGAGCTTGAGAATGCGTTGCTCATTGACGTCCTCGACGCTTGGCAGCCGCATCGGCTCGAGAGGCTGCTTCGTGACCCGCTCGATGATGCGCAACATGTTTCGCTCGCGCGGCGCGACGAAGAGGATGGCCTCACCCGTGCGCCCGGCGCGGCCGGTTCGCCCGATCCGGTGAATATAGGTCTCCGAGTCGTACGGAATGTCGTAGTTGACCACGTGCGAGATGCGCTCGACATCGAGACCCCGGGCGGCGACATCGGTGGCCACGACGATATCGACTCGTCCCGCTTTGAGTTGCGCGATGGTCCGCTCCCGCTGGGGTTGCGGAATGTCGCCGTTCAACGCGGCCGCGTTGAACCCTCGCGCTTCGAGCCGCTCGGCAAGCTCTGTGGTCTCGAGCTTCGTGCGCACAAACACCAGCATGGCCTCGAAGCGCTCCACCTCGAGAACGCGAGTCAGCGCGTCGAGCTTGTGCAATCCACTGACCAGCCAGTAGCGCTGCCGAATTTTAGGTGTGGTGCCGGCGTGATCCTGGATGGTGATCTGCGCCGGGTCGCGCATGTGTTCGCGTGCGATGCGGCGGATGGCTGGCGGCATGGTGGCCGAGAACAGCGCGATCTGCCGCTGTGGCGGGGCTTGCTGCAGTATCCACTCGATGTCATCGACGAATCCCATCTGCAGCATCTCATCGCCCTCATCGAGCACGATGAAGCGCACCGTTTCGAGGCTCAGCGCGCCGCGCTTGATGTGATCCATCACCCGTCCGGGCGTGCCGACAATGACGTGTGGGCCGCGCTTCAGCCCCTTGAGCTGCGGTACGTAGCTCTGGCCGCCGTAGATCGGCAGTACGTGGAAGCCGCGCAGGTGAGCCGCGTAGCGTTGAAAAGCCTCGGCGACCTGGATCGCGAGCTCCCGAGTCGGTACCAGCACCAGCGCCTGTGGGGCGGTCTGCGCGAGATCGGTCCGCGCAAGGATCGGCAGTGCGAAGGCGGCGGTCTTGCCGGTGCCCGTCTGCGCTTGCCCGAGCAGGTCTGCTCCGGAAAGCAGCAGCGGAATCGTCCGCGCCTGAATCGGAGACGGCCGCTCGTAGCCAACAGCCTGCAACGCCTCCAGAATGGGTGTATCCAACCCCAGCTCGCGGAATCCGGGCGATGCGGGTTCATCGATCATGTCGGTCACGTCGGTCATGCGGATTCCGCTTCCCGCCCGGCCTGCCGGCGCGCCGCTTCGTCCCGCGCGTCGTCTATCACGCGCATGACGCTGCCGGAATCGACCGGAGCGTCGCTACGGCGGTAAACGCCGGTCAGGGGACTCTCCGGGTGCAGCTCACCCTGCGCGTAGAGCGCCCACATCTCCCGCGCAAACTCGGTTTCAAGCAATTCCGGGGCGAATCTGCCGAGAGTGGACCTGATGTTGTTGGTATCCCGCTCGAGCATCGCCAAGGCAGCGTTGTTGCCTGCAGCGTTGACGGCCTGCGGCAGATCGATGATGACCGGTCCTTCCGACCCCAGTAGGACGTTGAATTCCGACAGATCGCCATGAATGAGCCCGAGGCTCAGCATGCGGACGATTTGCCGGATCAGAAAGCCGTGATACTCACGAGCGGTTTCGGCTGACAACACGACCTCGCCGAGCCGCGGCGCCGGATCTCCCGCGGCATCCGTGACCAGCTCCATCAGCAGAACGTCGTTGAAGTATCCGAACGGCTTCGGCACGCGGACACCCGCGGCCACGAGCCGGTAGAGCGCATCGACCTCGGTATTCTTCCATTCGTGCTCTTGCTGGCGACGACCGAATCGCGAGCCCTTGCCCATCGCACGGGCTTCCCGGCTGCCGCGCGCCTTGCGCCCCTCCTCATACCGTTCGCGCCTTTGGAAGCTGCGCTGCCTCATGTCTCGATAAACCTTCGCACAGCGCAGCTGCGTCCCCGAACGCACGAGGTAGACGGTCGCTTCCTTGCCGCTCTTCAAGGGACGAATGACTTCATCGATGACGCCGTCATCGAACAGGGGCTGCAGGCCTTTGGCAATCTTCATGGTATCCGTGGGCGCAGCCTTGCGACGCGCGTGGTTTGTCTTCGAGTGTGCGGGGTGAAGGCGCGCGAGGCGCGCCGAGAAGGGCAATGAATACTATAACACAGCGGCGGCCCTAAGGCTCGGCCTTATAAGCGCAAACGCCGGGCATTCCCCCACCATCCGCCGAGCCAGGCGATCGCGACCCCGTAGCAGGAGGCGAACACGAGACGTTGCTGAAGGTCGGGAAAGAGCATCCCTGCGGCAAGCACGAGAGTGATGGCGACCAGGAGCATGACCGCCTGTCCGCGAAACGACCTGAAGGCGCCCCGTGAACGCCTGCTTGAGCTCATCCGCCACTGCCAGCCGAACCATCCCGCGAACCAGCCGGGCGCATATCCGACACAGAAGGTCCAGGCCGAGTGCTCACGCGGCCCCGGATACCGGTGCACGATGAGCAGCATCAGGCTCAAGATCGCGAAGCGAATCGCGGTCTGGCCCCCGAGTGTTCGGCAGCGCTCGGACCAGAGGCTGATGAGCAGGTCCTTGACGATCAGACACCAGAGCGACGTCTTGGCGGGCAACTCCCGCTCGAGATCCTGGAAGTTTTGCAACAGCTCGTCGCGATGGCGCCGCAAGTAAGCACGCGGATAAAGCCGGAGCAGTTGTCCGTAGATGACGCGACCCCGGGAGGCGCCCTTCTCCCGCTCATGCGCCATGACGTCAACCCGCTCCCAGCTGGCGGCGAGCGCTAGCGGCAAGCGCCGAAAGCCGCTCGCTCTCCGCTCGCAAGGCTGTCTGTCCGAGCGCCGTCAGCTTGTAGTAGATCCTGCGCGGGTCTTGTTTGTTGCCCTCGATGACGAGGCCCGCCGCGATCATTCGATCGAGCGAGCCATACAGCGTTCCGGGACCCATTTTCACCTGGCCGCGCGAGTCCTCCTTGACCTGCTGCATGACGTCATAGCCGTGACGCTCGCGACCGTAGAGAGCCAGCAGGATGTGGAACACCGCCGGAGTCAGCGGTCCGTTGGGCTTCGATTTACTCATCGGCCGATGATATATCCATTACGGATGTAGTCAATCCGCGGCATCAGTCATCGAGGCCCAGTCCCTTCAAGATCCTCGGCGCATGTTTCTCCACGCGTGCCGCACGAGTTGCCGACTGCTTCGCCGCGGCGAAATGCAGCAAATAACCCTTCTGTCTTCCGGGGGTGAGCGCATGGAAGGCGTCGGCCAGCGCACGCTCATCATCCAAACGCGTTTGAAATTCCTCCGGCACATCGAACTGCGCGGCGCTTTTCATCTTCACTTTCGCGCCGGATTTCTCGACGGCAATTGCCGCCTTGATGTAGGCCGTCACCGCCGCCCTCCGCTTCTTGATATCTGCCAGCGAGATGAACCTGATTTGCCTCGCGGACTGCACGTTCTTGGTTTGCTGAATGAGGATGCCCTTGGGGTCTTGCAGCAATGCCCCCTTCATGAAAAGCAAAGCGCAATAGTCCTTGAAGCCGTGGATCAAAACCACTTTGCCACCATTGAAATCGTAGCAAGCCTGGCCCCATTTCAGGTCTTCATGCAGCCCTGAGGCCAGGCAGAGCTGCCGCAGCGCCGCGTATTCGGCGCCCCAGCGCTTCTCCTTGCCGTGGACCTTACTGACGAGCGGATTCATTTTGCCTTCGGCTCGATCCGAATGATCTGTACGCATAGAATTTACCTACTTGGTCTGGAGCGCCACTATTCGAACCGCATCAGCTCTTCTGGCAATCGATGGCCAACAGGAGTTCTGTCAGATCATGATAGCCGAGCCCCGTCAGTACATCGCTTCATGCTCACATGCATCGTCTTCGCCCCCGGAATCGGATAAAGAGGTGGATTGAGCGTGCACCCGATCATCCACTGGACGGAAGGCGGCGAGGAGCGCTCCGCGCGCTGGCGCTCTGAGAGCGGGGCTGCGCCCCCCAGCCGTGTGGTGACGGTCGATGACCATATGTCTGCGGATGAGGCGTACGGCCTCGCTTGCCAGGGGACAGCGCTTCTGTGGCGGGGCGATTTCCAGAACGCGCGGCAGCTATTGACCGCGTTGGCCAATCGCGCCGACCGTCAGTCCCGCAAGCCCAAAAGGCGGGTGCGATCCTCGGCGCCCGCGGCCCCTGCCGAGGCCTTCCATCTCGAGCGGCAGGCGCGAGCACAGCGCGCGCGGACTCTGGGTGCGCTGCTCGTGAACCTCGACGAACACTACGGCCTGGAGCTGCGACGTGCTCCCAATGTCCGGCAAGCCTGCGTGGAGGCCTACGGTCCGCCCGAGGGACCCTCGGTCGTCGCGCTGCGAGCGCTCCTGGGACTGATCGGGGCGCACGAGTGGCGTACCAAGGGAATTGAGATCGCCGCCCTGGGCGGCCGCATCCATCCGCACTACGGCATATTCGCGCCGATTCGCAACGAATACGTCGATCTGATCGCCACCACGCCTCTGCCAGCCCTTGTTTCGTCGTGCAGCGTGGCCTTCGATATTGGCACCGGAACCGGTGTTCTGGCAGCCTTGCTCGCGCAGCGTGGCATCGAGCGAGTGGTCGCCACCGACCTGGACCCCCGCGCGCTGGCGTGTGCGCGCGAAAACATTGGGCGCCTCGGGCTGGCCAGCCAGGTGGAAATCGCGCAGGCAGACCTCTTTCCGGAAGGACGCGCCGCCCTCGTGGTGTGTAACCCACCCTGGATTCCCGCGCGTCCGAGCACTCCGATCGAGCATGCGATCTACGACGGCGAAAGTCGTATGTTGCGTGGATTTCTGAGCGCGCTCACCAGCCATCTGCAACCGCAGGGCGAGGGTTGGTTGATCCTTTCCGATCTCGCGGAGCACCTGGGTCTGCGTTCCAGAGCGGAGCTCCTCGCTGCATTCGAAGCCGCGAATTTGCAGATTCTAGGCCGTCACGACGTCCAACCCAGGCACCCGCGGGCGACCGATGACAGCGACCGCCTGCATCTGGCGCGTGCCGCCGAAGTAACATCGCTGTGGCGCCTGGCCGAGCGATAATCATGCTCGCCGGCGCACTCGGCCTCGGGCCCCGGGCGACGTGTTAAGCTCGATTCGCACCAAGAAACCTAGGATCGGCAGGCAATGACCATCGACCGATTGACCCCCCTGCTCGCGCAGCGACCCTGGCTGCTCGCTGACGGGGCGACGGGTAGTAATCTGTTCGCGCGCGGGCTGACCAGCGGGGATGCCCCCGAGCTGTGGAACACCGTGCATCCGCAACGGATCCGCGAGCTGCACCGGAGCTTCATCGAGGCCGGTGCCGACATCATCCTCACCAATAGCTTCGGCGGCACCCGGCATCGTTTGAAATTGCACAAGGCCCAAGATCGAGTCGCGGAGCTCAACGAGGCGGCGGCGGCGCTCGCTCGCGCCGAGGCAGATCGAGCGGACCGCCCGGTGCTGGTGGGCGGCAGCATGGGGCCCACTGGGGAGATCCTGGAGCCGCTTGGACCGCTTACGGCGGCCGAGGCGCGGGAGTCCTTCGGGGAACAGGCGGCAGCGCTCGCCCGAGGCGGCGCCGACATCCTGTGGATCGAGACGCTGTCCTCGACCGAGGAAACCGAAGCGGCCATCGAGGGGGCGCGCCGGACAGGGCTTCCGATCGTGACGACCCTGAGCTTCGATACCAACGGTAGGACCATGATGGGGATCACACCCGCCGAGCTCGCGGGCCTTTCCCAGAAACATCATTTGGCAGCCTGCGGCAGCAACTGCGGCGTCGGGGCCTCGGAATTGGTTGCTTCGATTGTCAACCTCGCCGCGGCGGCCGATCCGGCGGCAATCCTCGTCGCGAAGGCGAACTGCGGCATACCCCAGTACGTCGATGGGGAGATCCAATTCAGCGGTACGCCCGAACTCATGGCCGAGTACGCCCGCCTCGCGCTCGATGCCGGTGCGCGAATCATCGGCGGCTGCTGCGGGACCACCCCGGAACATCTGCGTGCGATGCGCCAGACGCTCGAGGGGCACGTTCGGGGGGCCAAGCCGTCGATCGCGACGATCGAGGCACGGCTCGGCGTTTTGTCGCCGGGAGCCACCGCGCAACTGCGGGGCGAGATGGATCGTCAAGCCGGTGCCGCGCCCGGCGCGTCCCAACGCCGGCCGTCGCGGCGGCGGTCGGCCAGCGGCGAGCCCTGACACGCGAGTCTTTGGCCCGGTCTCGATCGGGGACGGCGCCACGATCAGACCGGGAGCCGGTGCGCACTGTGAGCCAGCGCACGGTTTACCCCCCAACGTCTTCGTGTTGTCGTGGAACCAAGACGTATGGATTTTACGACATTACGGACCAGCCCTCCGCTGACCTACAATAACAATAGACATACACGACTAGCCCGACGCGAGACCGCCACGGAACGCCTGCAATCTCCCGGGTCCGTTTGATTAGCAGATAACGGGGTTGGCCACTGAGCCAACTCGCCAGTTCCGAGGGTGGTCTTATGATTGACGTGGCACGCGCGGCGAGACTCTGCCGGTATCTGGCTCTGATGCCCCTCGCCTTGACACTGGTCGGCTGCAACCAAGGGTCTGCGGACCAGGGCGGCGCCAACTCTCAAGCCAACGCACAGTCTAATACCGGCAACACCACATCGACGAGCGGCAGCACATCGACGAGCGGCGACTCATCGACGGGCAGCAGCGGATCCTCCGGCATCGGTTCTGAAAACGGCTCGCCGACTCAGGCACCGTCGCCACCAGCCTCACCGCCGACACCCCCGGCCCAGAATCCTCCCGCGCCGCCCGCTACCACGACTGCCGCACCGCTTGCCGGCCTTCATGTGCAAATGGGCGCCGACGGCGCCCTCGGTCATCTGGAGAACTCCGCCAGTCAGATCGTGCAGCTTCACGGCGCCGATCGCGCGGGTTCCGAGTGGACCTGCCTCTACTCCGCCAGCCTCAACGACCACACCGATCAAACGAGCATCGACGCCATGAAGGCGTGGAACATCAACGCGGTGCGTGTCCCCCTGAATGAAGACTGTTGGCTCGGAATCAATGGCGTCGCTTTTGGCGGCACTCAGTACCAGGCGGCCCTGAAAGCGTACGTGACCCTTTTGACGTCGAGCGGCATGGCGGTGATCCTCGACCTGCATTGGGCCGCCCCGGGATCGGAGCTCGCGAACGGGCAGCTCGGGATGGCGGACGAAGATCATGCCCCCACTTTCTGGTCGCAGGTCGCCGCCGCATACGCCAGTCAGGGCGCGAGCGACACCTCGAGTAACGGCATGGTGATCTTCGATCTCTTCAATGAGCCGTTCATCACCGATTGGAACTGCTGGCTGAATGGCGGTGCCTGTGCCAATGACTATAGCGGCGTCAGTTACACGGCCGCGGGCATGGCGCAACTCTACAAAGCCGTGCGCGATGCCGGCGCGCAAAACGTCGTCATGTTGGGAGGTCTCGGCTATTCCGACGACTTTTCACAATGGGTCACCGAAGTCGGCTCGATTCCAGGCGGGACCAATATCGCGGCGTCATGGCACGTCTATAGCAACAATGCGAGTTACAACAACTATCAATACAGCTGCCCCAACCAGTGGAACAGCTATTCCGGCACGTGCCCGACCAGCGTGCAGACCGCGGAGACCGCGAACATTCCCGCCGTGTTGTCCGCCGGCTATCCGTTCGTAGTTGGCGAGACGGAGGTTTCGTACGAAGGCTACCCGTCACTGCTCACCTGGTGGCAGAGTATGCTGACCTGGATCGATGACCAGGACCAATCCTACGTGGCGTGGGATTGGAATACCGTCGCGCCTCCCGAGCTGATCACCAATTTCGACGGCACTCCAACGGCCAGCGGCCAGGTCTACAAGGACCACATCGCCAGCCTGAATTAGCGGCGGCCGCTGGCGCTCGGCGGTCCGGCTCTCCTGCCGCCAAGGACCACGCATTTTGCGGCGGGCAGTCCTTGGCCGCCGTTCAGAACCTAAACCTCGCGAAGATATCTCGGTATTTCCTGCGTGAATCGCCCGCGCACGCTCCGAGCGCGCGCGCATATTTCATTCACGTGGCGGCAGCGGCTGTCGGCGAATCACGACGTATGAGTTTGACGACATTCACAAGCGAACGCGCATTGCCCTAGAATCAAAATCAGTTCGACAGCAAACCCGCCGCGAGACGGGGAACAGCTCTTCCGCTCCGCGGACTCAGTTGGATCACGCGGTAGCGGGCTCACGCACAACGAATCTACGTGGCGCGCTGTCGGCGTTCCGGAATCAACGGTTCTGTTTACTAACATCGGTCGGGGTCAACTCGGTCGTCCGAGGTGGTTTTAATGATTCAAGCAACGCACACGGGGAAGTTCGGTCGGTATCTGGTCGCAACTCTGCTCGCTCTGACAATGTTCAACTGCAAGCAAGCCGCCGCCGCATCGGCGAGTACCAGCGCAACGATAAAATTTACGGGCCTTCATGTCCAGATGGGCGCCGACGGCTCTATCGGCCATTTGGTGAACGGGTCCAATCAGATCGTGCAACTGCATGGTGCCGACCACGCGGGTTCCGAGTGGACCTGCCTCTACTCTGCCAGCCTCAACTCGAATACCAGCCAGACGAGTATCAACGCCATGAAGGCGTGGAACATCAATGCGGTTCGTATTCCATTGAATGAAGATTGCTGGCTCGGCATCAACGGCGTAATTTTTGGCGGCGCCAAGTATCAGGCGGCGCTGAAAGCATACGTGAATCTGTTGACGGCGAATGGCATGGCCGTGATTCTCGACCTGCATTGGGCGGCGCCCGGGTCGGAATTGGCCAACGGACAGCTCGGCATGGCGGATCAGACCCATGCCCTCACATTTTGGTCACAGGTCGCGACCGCCTACCTCAGTCACGGCGCGAGCGACACCTCGGGCAACAGCATGGTGATTTTCGATCTCTTCAATGAGCCGTTCATCACCAACTGGAGCTGTTGGCTCAATGGCGGCACCTGCGCCGCCGGCTATAACGGCGCGAGTTACGCGGCCGCCGGCATGAAGCAACTTTATGCCGCGGTGCGCGCCACGGGCGCACGAAACGTCGTCATCCTGGGCGGCATCGGCTATTCAGGGAATTTCGCGCAGTGGGTCACCGACGTCAAACAGATACCAAACGGCTTCAATATCGCGGCGTCGTGGCACGTGTACAGCAACAACGCGACCTACAACAACTTCCAGTACAGCTGCCCCAATCAATGGAACAGTTATGGCGGCAAATGCCCGACCGCCGCGCAGACCGCCGCGACAGCGGTCATTCCATCGGTGCTGGCCGCCGGTTATCCGTTTGTCGTTGGGGAGACGGAGGTTTCCTACGAGGGATACCCTGCATTGCTCACCTGGTGGCAGAGCATGCTGACCTGGATGGATGATCAGGACCAATCCTACTTGGCGTGGGATTGGAATACCGTCGCGCCCCCTCTGTTGATCACGAATTTCGATGGTGCGCCGACGGCCAGCGGCCGGATGTATGAGGATCACATCGCCAGCCTACGCTAGCCGTATTCCCGTCCGCCGAGCTCGCCGCGGGCTGTGCCGAACCACAGCCCTGCGGCGAGCTCGTTTCTCGTTTCCGACCGACGCTATCGGTCCGGGCATGTACAGTGTACGAAGCGCGAGCTCCGTGCGAGTGAGGTGACCCATGCTCGAATCCATCAGCCATGTAGCCCTCGTAGTGCAGGACCCGGTCAGGACAGCGACGCTGTTTCAAGACCTGTTCGGAGCCCGAACGCTCGAGCGCGAGGACGATGAGGGACATCGCGAAACGTTCGTGAGGCTCGGAGGCATTTGGATCGTGCTGGTCGGCGCGCCCGTGCAACGGGTCCGGACCGGGGACCATATTGCCTTTCAGGCCACGCCGGAAATCCTCGAGGCCACCGTCGCCAGGCTTCAAACGATGGGGCGCGAGTTCATCAGGGCGCGGTCCAATAGGGCTTTATACTTCTTCGACTACGATGACCACGTCTTCGAACTGGGCACGGAGGACATCGACAAAGAGCTTGCCGGACAGCGCTCGCGCTCCGGTACTTGGCGGCGCGTGACGGCCGGTCTGTTCAGGAACCGGCGTTGACCGCTACGTACTTGTGTTCGCTCCGGGTACTCAAGCGGTACAGATTCTCGTCGCCGCAGTGCGGACACTTGATCACTATGAGTTGGTCGTCCGAATCAGACAGGGCCGGCCTATCTCCCGTCTCTGCGACTGCAACTCCCATTACCAGGCCGCAGGGCTTGTTCTTACACAGCCAGCCGAAGTAGAGGTCCCCCGGAACCATTTGACGCGGTACCGCGACCTCGACGTGACGCACCCCGGGTGACGCTACCGTCTTGCGCACCGCGGTCCCAGCGCTCTTGGAAGGACGTTTAATCGACATCGGCGCCTCTCCCGCGAAAATGATCGCGAGAGCCTACCGCGGCCACCCGAACAACGCCAGCGCGGGAGATCCTCCAGGATCTGCGCCGCTACGCGCCGCCGCCGGTATAATCGGGCAATCCTGGCACTGGAGGGGTCCGATGACACTCAGGATCACTGGCGCGATGAGCTTCTGCCGCCGCCTACTCGAATTGGCAAAGACCGGCCGCGGGGCTGCCGCCCTGGCGCTGACCATTCTTTCGGCAGCACCGGCGGCGCATGCCGCGCCCGCCACGATGACTGACGGCAAGCACCTGCTTCGCGCAATGCACGATCGTTATCAAAACGATTGGTATGACACCCTCACATTCGACCAGACCAGCACCACCCATAATCCCGATGGCACCAGCAAGAGCGAAATCTGGCACGAAGCTGCCATGCTTCCTGGAAAATTGCGTGTCGACATCGGCGACCCGAGTCAGGGCAATGGCGCCCTCCTCGCCAATGACACACTGACCAGGTATCGGGCGGGCAAAGTCACCACGTCCGGTCCGCTGGTTCACATGCTGTTGGTGTTGGGATTCGACGTCTATAGACAACCGGCGCGCCACACCATCGCCGAAGTGGCCGGCCAAGGCTTCGACTTGACCAAACTGCACGAAGACACGTGGCACGGTGCGCCGGTTTACGTGGTGGGCGCCGATGCTGGAGATTTGACAGCGAAGCAATTCTGGGTTGACAAGAAGCGGCTGCTGTTCGTGCGCTTGATCGAGCCAGACCAGCACGACAAGTCCAAGAACGACGATATCCGCTTCATGGACTATCGCAAGGTTTCGCCAGGATGGGTCGCGGCTCGGGTGGAGCTCTACGTTGATGGCAGAAATACCTTTACCGAGCAATATTCCGCTATCCGGGTGAATCCCCGGCTCGACCCGGCGATTTTCGATCCGCGACAGTTCGCCACCCTACACTGGGAGAAGTGAGCTCGCTGGAAACGCCGACTTTACGTGAGGCGCTGCTTGTCGCGACCCAAGCGATCGAGCGCCACCGCCACGATAATGACGAGACCCTTGACGATCTGCTGCCAGAACGGTGAGACATTGAGCAGGGTCAGCCCGTTGTTCAAGACGCCGATGATGAGGCACCCGACGACAGTACCGGCGATCGACCCTTCCCCGCCGGATAAGGAAGTGCCCCCGATTACGACCGCGGCGATCGAGTCGAGCTCATAGCCAATTCCCGCATCAGGCTGAGCGGAATCCAATCGCGCCGTCACCATGACGCCGGCAAGTCCACTCAGGGCACCGCAGGCCAGATACACCGCCACCTTGATTCCATTGACGTTTAGGCCGGTCAGACGCGCCGCACGCTCACTGCCACCCACGGCGTAGAGATGTCTTCCGAACGGAGTTCGACGGCACACGACCACGCCGGCGAGGGCCAGGACGGCCACGATCCACACCGGCGCCGGAACTCCTAGCCAGGCGCCGGTACCAATGAAATCGAAGCTTGCGTCAAGCCCGGTGACCGGGAACCCGCCCGTGTAGAGCAGACTGAGTCCGCGGGCGACACTCATCATGGCCAAGGTAGCGACGAATGGCGGCAACGCCAGCCGCGTGATCGCCAGACCATTGCCCAATCCGAGGATGGCCCCCGTCGCCAGAGCCGCGAGCAGCGCGCCGCAGACCGTGAACTCGACATGCGTGCCTAGCGCGGTCAGCGTGATCCCAAACCTGAGGAGCTTGGCCGCAACCGCCCCGGCGACCGCGAGAATCGCACCAACCGAGAGGTCGATGCCGCCGGACACGACCACCAGAGTCATTCCGATGGAGAGGCACAGATTGACCGAGATCTGCCGGCAGATATTCCAGCCGTTGTCCGCCGTGAGAAATCGGTCGGTCATGAAGCTCAACGCGACCACCATGACGAGCAGCGCGAACAGCGGCTGCGACCGCTTGGCGGAGAAAGTCGGCAGCAGCTTTGTGTGGGTCGTCATGTGGTTATCGTCTGTGCTCGCGAGCGCGGCAGCGCGGCCCGGATGAGATTCTCGGCCGTCGCATCACCGCGGTGAAACTCGCCCGTCTTGCGACCCTCGCACATGACTGCGATGCGGTCGGAGATCTCCAGGATCTCTGCGGTGTCCGAGGACACCACCAGGATCCCGAGCCCGCTGGCGGCGAGCTCGCGGATCAAAGAGTAGATCTCGCTTTTCGCATTCACGTCGATACCCCGAGTGGGCTCATCCAGCAGCAGCACCTTCGGCGCCGTGACCAGCCATTTCGCAAGCACCACCTTCTGTTGGTTGCCGCCGCTCAGATTGCGCACGGGATCATCAAGCGACCGTGCCTTCAGGCGCAGACGCTCGAGCACCGGTCGCACGACCGAGGTTTCCCGGCCGGGGGTGAGCAATCCCCAGCGGGCGGTAGCCTCGGTGCGTGCCAATCCGGCATTTTCCCGTGAGCTCATATTTAGAATCAGCCCGTCGCGCTTGCGGTCTTCGGGCACGAGCGCCAGGCCCGCCGCAATGGCGCTTGCCGTCGATCCCAGCTCGAGCGCCTGCTGCTCGAGAAATACCTTCCCGGCAACGTTGGCGCCATGTACGCCAAAAATCGCTTCGAGAAGCTCTGTCCGGCCGGCGCCGACCAACCCGAAGAGACCTACGATTTCCCCGCCACGGACTTCCAAACTGACGTCTCGCACCAGGTAGTCACCGCTGCGGCCCTTCCGTAGAAGCGTGATGGCCTCGACCATCAGTACGGGTCGGCTCGATGGCACCGATTCCTGGTGGTGAGACGTGACGGTGGTCTTCTGCCCCGCCATGAGTCGGACCATCTCTTCAGGGGTGATGTCCTGATATGCGCCGGCGGCGACCACACGGCCGTCGCGCATCACCACGATGTCGTCTGCAATACCGGCAAGCTCCTCGAGCTTGTGTGTGCAATAGAGAATCGCCACACCCGCCTGCTTGAGCTCGCGGATCAGCTTCAGCAGCGAGTCCGTCTCGTGTCGCGACAGAGCGGACGTCGGCTCGTCCATGATGAGAAGCCGGGCCTGCGTGGACACGGCGCGGGCGATCTCCACAACCTGCTGCTGCCCTACTCGCAGCGCATCGACTGGCGTATCCGGAGGCACGTCAAGTCCCAACTTGCTCAACTGCGCGGCGGCCGCACGGTTCATGGCTTGGTAGTCGATGGTGCCGTAGAGCGTCCGCGGCTCGCGGCCGAGAAAGATGTTCTCCGCCACTGTCAGGTTCGTCGCCAGGCTCAGCTCTTGAAAAATCGCGCTGATGCCCGCGGCCCTTGCGTCGCGCACGCTACGAAAATGGAGCTCCCGGTCCCCAGCCGAGATCACGCCTTCATCCGGCCTGAGCACACCGGACAGTATGTTCATCAACGTGGACTTCCCGGCGCCGTTTTCGCCCAGCAATGCGAGCAGGCGCCCCGAACGGAGCTCGAGACTAGCCTTTTCCAGTGCGCGCACGCCCGGGAAGCTCTTGCAGATCTCGCGCGCGGAAAACACGCTTGCCAGGTCCCGGGTCGTCATTGCGGGGTGATGCGAATCGGGGCGAGCTCCAGTACCGGATACCCGCGGCTATCATCGACGTCGCCCGCGGCCAGGATACGCAGCAGCGCTCCGACTTTGACACCGCCCCGCAACCCCGCCTGGCCCCGTGATTCCGAGAGGCGATCCAGCTCCTCGCTGACGGCGTTGAACTGCGTGAAGCCGAGGTCTCGCATGGGAAGCTTTCCGGTCGCATCGCGCAGCGCGTTACCGAATATCGGTCCGACCAGCAGCAGAACCTTCATGGCGCCCGGGGCCCCAACGTCCAACCGCAGACCCGTGCTGTCGATTGACGTCACGCGCCCGGCCCCTTGAAGGAGATAATAGGGACTCCCTCCATAGTCCGCGGTATGACCGTACCGCTGCGCCACTGCGGGGTCCGTCTGTAGCTGCTCGATCAGCGAGCGAATATCAAGGGCATTCGCCGCGCCGGCAGCGAGCGTGCCAGTCCAAAAACTGTCTGCTATCCGACGTGCCTGCAGGGTGGCATGACTTTCGCTCTGGCCCGGCGCAGCATCCAAGAGGCGATGCAGATGCAGCGGAGGCCAGATCGTCAACACGACCGCCGCCACCCCGAGCCATGCGAGATATTGGGCCAGGCGATCCCGCTTAACGCTGGCTGCGGTGATCGCCATCTATGAATCTCGCTACGTTGGCGCGGGTGACCAGGCTCACTGCAACGAGCACCCTGGGCGGTAGAGCGCGATCTCCGCGCAGATATAGGTCGGCATATTGAGCCGCCAGGCGCGCGATGACCGCTGGAGACTGCATGGCGGTCGCATCCATATGTCCCGCCTCGATTGCCGCTATCCCGTCCGCGGATCCATCGAAACCGAACACGCGCACTGCATGATCCAGATGGGCCGCCAGCAGTGCCTGGTAAGCGCCGAGCGCCATGGTGTCGTTGTCGCAGAACACGGCATCGATCTCCGGATGCGCCTGCAGGATGGAGTCCATGACGCTGAGTGCCCGGCTGCGATCAAAATCGGCGCTCTGCTGCGCGACCATCTTCAATCCAGGGTAGCGGCCGACGACGCTGTGGAAACCATTCGATCGGATCCAGGTGTTATTGTCGCCCACCAGCCCGAGGAGCTCGACATAGCGGCCGTGTCCGTTCAATTCCCTGACGAAGTACTGGCCTACCTCCACGGCTCCGGCGTAGTTGTCGGATACCACCTGCGAGACGGTGGCCTGATCGGATTGAATCGCACGGTCCATGGTGAAGACCGGAATGTGCGCCTGCATTGCCATCCGAGCGTTCGAAACCGACCCTTGGTCATCGGTGGCATTGAGGAGTATGGCGCTGTAGCCGGCGGCCACGATATTCTCGAAGGTCGAGGCTTCCTCGGCGGGGTCGTCTTGCGAGTCGAAGATCGTCGTTTGATATCCAAGCCGGCGCGCCTCCTCGGCCGCCGTGTTCGCCAATACGACGAAGTACGGATTGTCGAGCGTGGATACGACGACAGCGACGCGACGGGGCTGCATGGAGCTCGTGCCCGTACCGGCGCTGCCTGAATGGCAGGCCGCGAGAAGAGCCAGCGAGCAGAGGACGGCGCCTCCGCCGACCCAGTGACGACCCGGAATGCGCAAGCGCTTGCACCCCTCTCGTATTGTCATGGACTCGTCAGCCGGATCGAGCAGCTGCCAGAACCTGCCCGACCGCACGCCGCCATCCGGCGTATTGCTTTTCTGCGAGCGTCGGCGCCATGGTCCGTATGTACACCAACTCATCCGGCATTGCACTCGAGTCCTCGGCGATCAGGCTCGAGCCGCGCGCCCCCACCAGGGCCGCCCCGACCGCCGACTGGTCCGCCAGCGTCGCCACCCTGAGGCTCACGCCCACGATGTCGGCGACAAACTGCATCAAAAACGTGTTCGCCGCCGGGCCGCCGCCGGCGTGAATCTCCCGCAACTCCACCCCGGACTCTTCCCGCATCATCTCCAATACGTCACGCACCTGATAGGCCATCGATTCCAGCCCGGCTCTCACGACGTGGCGGCGATCACTGTGAGCCGTGAGGCCGACGATGGCGGCCCTGGCTTCCGCCTGCCAGTAAGGCGCCGCAAGACCGGCGAACGCGGGTACAACGTAGACTCCCTGATCACCCGACACGCTCCGCGCCACGGTCTCGCACTGTGCGACCTCATCGATGACACCCAACTGGTCGCGGAGCCAGTTGAGCGTACCCGCCGAGCACGTGATGATGCCCTCGAGCGCGTAGGTCGGCTCGCCGTCCAAGACCCACGCGAGACTCGCCATTGATCCCTTGACACCCCGCGGCCGGTTCCGGCCCACATTCAGCAGGACTGACGATCCGGTTCCAAAAGTGACCTTCGCGCTCCCACTCTCCAAGCACCGATGAGCGAACAGCGCCGCTTGCGAGTCGCCCATCACGCCACGAATCGGCACCGGCCGCGTGAGAGCCCCACCCAGCGTGGTTTCGCCGAACGTTTCGTCACTCGGGCGTACCTGCGCGAGAGAGTCCCGAGGAACCTCCCACCAGGCGCAAAGCTCCTCGTCCCACCGGAGCGCTTGGATGTCATAGAGCAACGTGCGGGACGCGTTGGTGTGATCAGTGGCGAAGACCGCCCCATCCGTCAGCCGGTAGATGAGATACGTGTCCATCGTGCCGATCAGGGCATCGTTGCGGCGCAGTTGTGCCGCGAGATCCGCATGCTCTCTGATGAGCCACTGCAGCTTGGATGCCGAGAAATAGGTGTCGACAACCAGTCCGGTCCTTTCCCGGATGTCTTCGGCGCGACCCAGCTCCGCCTGCCGCGCGCACAGCTGCATGCCACGCCGGCACTGCCACACGATCGCCGGGTACATCGGTCTTCCCGTGCGACGCTCGAAGATGACGATCGTTTCCCGTTGATTCGCAATGCTGATGTGGGTCAGCTCGCACTCGGCGCCGGGCTTGCGCTGGAGAACGAGTCTGCAGATCGCGAGAAGATTCCGCCAGATCTCCTCGGCATCGTGCTCGACCCACCCGGCTTGCGGATAATGCTGTCGATGCTCGCGGCTCACCCTGTCGAGGACTCGCCCATTGACGTCGAGCAACACCGCCTTCGTCGCGGAGGTGCTCTGGTCTATGGCGAGCATGGCGCGCACCCGTCAGCGCCTGCCGCGCAGGAGCTGTCCTCCTGCAGCAGCCAAACCCTCCATGCTGATTCCGTAATGTCGAAAAATATCGGCCTGACTGCCGGTCACCGTATATTCGTCGGGGATGCCGATGCGCTTGAACCGCACGGCCTTGCCGGACTCGAGCAGAACCGAAGCGGACGCCTCGCCCAAGCCACCGTTGATCATGTGCTCTTCCACGGTAATCACGGCTCCGCAGCGGGCGGCGTTGAGGATGGCATTCACATCGAGCGGACGAATCATCGGCATGCTGATGACGGTGCAGGAAACCCCCTCGGAAGCAGCCAGGTGGCCCGCGGCCAGCACCGCGTGCACGACCGTCTCGCCGGAGGCGATAAAGGCAAGGTCCGTCCCTTCCCGCAGGACGAGGCCCTTACCTCGTTGGTACGACGGGACCGAGGGATGCAGGTCGTAGAGAGGTGCCTTGCCGAACCGAAGATACGTCGGGTACTCCGCACGCGCGGCGGCCTGCACCGCGCAGCGGGTCTCCTGATTATCCGCCGGTACCACGATGTCGATGTTGTTGATGGCGCGCAGCACGGCAATGTCGTGCAGTGAGTGATGCGTCGATCCCAGCGCCCCGTAACTGACGCCAGCGCTGATTCCGACCAGCTTCACGGGATGGTCCGAGTATGCGACATCGTTCTTGATCTGCTCGAGCGATCGGGCCGTCAGAAAACACGCGGGGGAGACCGCGAAGACGCATTTACCCGATGCGGCGAGCCCTGCGGCGATCCCCACCAGGTTCTGCTCGGCGATGCCCACCTCGATGATCTGACCGGGCAGTGCCTCGCCAAAGGGCCCGAGCTTGCCCGAGCCGCGCGAGTCGCTCGTGACCGCGAGCACCTGGCGATCCTTGCGGGCAAGCTCGAGCAGCGTCTCTGCGAATACTTCAAGATTCGGACGGCCCGGCTTGAGCACCAACTGTGTTGCCATGCGCCGGGCGGCCTCGCTATGCATGGATGGCGCCGGCGCGCTCATGACGAAGCCTCGAGAGCGGCCACCGCCTGGTCGATCTCCGCAATGGCACGTGCATACTCCTCATCGCCGGGCACCCCGTGATGCCACTTCACGATTCCTTCCATGAACGACACGCCCCGCCCCTTGAGCGTGTTGGCGATCACGACGGTCGGCGTCCCCGAGCCCACGGGGGCGGAAAGCGCCCTCTCGAGCTCGTCTAGATCATGGCCGTCGACCGTGACCACGGACCAACCGAAGGCGGAGAATTTCATATCCAACGGCCCGTTGCTGCAGACCTCGCGCGTCGGACCGGTGATCTGCAACCCGTTGTGATCCACGACGGCGATCAGATTGTCGAGTCGGTAGTGGGACGCCGCCATGGCCGCCTCCCAATTGGAGCCTTCCGCCAGCTCGCCGTCGCCGAGCAGGGTAAACACCCGAGCGGCCGTGCGATCCAGTTTCGCCGCCATCGCCATGCCGACGCATACCGCAAGGCCGTGCCCGAGAGCGCCGGTGTTCTGTTCCACGCCGGGCACCTTGCGGGTGGGGTGACCCACGAAGTGGGATCGATAGCGGCATAGCGACTCGAGCTCGGATTGCGGAAAGAAGCCCTGGTCGGCCAGCACGACGTAAAGCGCCTCGACGCAATGGCCTTTGCTTTGCACGTAGCGATCGCGGTGAGGATCACCGAACGTTGCGGGCGTTACCTTCAGGACCCTGTTATAGAGAACGTTGAGAATATCGATGCATGAAAGCCCTCCGCCGGTGTGCCCTGCCCCGGCATGCTTGATGATCTCGAGCAGCCGACGCCGGTAGAGCAATGACTTCAAAGACAGCGACCGCCCCGCGGTCGCTCGCGGCGGCTGCCGACTCGCGCCGGTGACGGGCTGGCTCACGAGAGCGCGCGACCACCGAAGAGAGCGCTATGAACCCATTCCTGCGCGGCCAACGCGTCCTGCCGCGACTGATTGGTGCGTAACGCATCGAGGCCGACGGAATCGAGAAGTCGGTTCAGGACCTGCACCGTCCCAATGCTGCGCCTGGCTGCTGCGACCGGATCCTCACGGAACGGAAATTGATCGAGCAGGATGGGGCCGCGCCAGTCGATCGCACGCAGCGCGAGCAGAAACTCCAGCGTTTCCACCGGATGCACCGCCCCTACCGTGAGATCGTCGTCCCAGTCACGCCAGTTGTCGTTGATCTCGACGCTGCGTAGCCGTCCCCGACGCGCAATGAGCTGCAGCTCCTCGGCTGGTGTCTCCTTGGCCATCAGGGAATGCCCGAAATCCATGACGATCCCCAGGTTCTTGAGTCCCACATCCTCTATGGCAAGCAGCGTCCGCGCCGCAGTACTCAAGGTCATTCGAACTCGCGGCTCCTTGGGCTTGTATTCAATGGCGAAGTCCATGGAGCTGTCAGCGCTCACGACCTCACGAATTCCCGCGACCGTGAGATCCCACAATTGCAGGTAGTCCGCCTGGAAGGGATAGTCGTAGCCGTCCTGACCTGGCCAGAACTTCACGTAGCCGGCATCGAGTGCGCGCGCAACTTCAATTGCGCGCTTGCACAGCTCGATCGCCTCGCGCCGGACGCCGGAATCCGGATTCGTGAAGGCGCCCTTCTGGAATTTGCGGGTGTAGATCGCGGGTGTGACGGCAATGGCCCGAAGCCCTGCGGCGTCTAGCGCTGCCTTCACGTCCTTGGTGGTGACGTCCGAATCGAAGGGGTAGTTGATGTCGACGACGGACAGGGATCCCACCCGTCCGGCTCGGGCGATTGCCTCGAGCGTGCCGACGGGAGGTCCATAGGCGTCGGTCGCGTATCGATCCACGAGCTGGCCGAACATCCACAGACCCGCGCCGAACGATAGCGGTGCCCCGCTGCCCGATTTGAGGCCGGCTGACATTGCTTGTCCCCCTACTGATTGGCCACTCGTCGTAAGGAGCCTATGCTGATCTTTGCGGTGGTTCTTCTCGAGTCTTGGCAAAAACCTCCTGTATAGTAAGGTAGTGACGTCCTTCGATCCGAACCGGCCGGACTTCGCCCCCTATGGGTTTACGTGCGTTCGCTGGCACCCGTCGCGAATGACGCGTCCCGATCGGCACAACGAGATCGAGATCAACCTGCTGCGCGCAGGCTCCCTGACGTATCTGCTGGGGGGACGCAAGGTGCACATTCCCGCTCGCCAGTTGAGCGTCTTCTGGGCAGCGATTCCTCACCAGATCATCGAGTTCGAGAACACCACCGAATACTTCGTCGTCACCCTGCCGCTCGCATGGTTCATCCAGTGCCGCTTACCGGAGCAGCTCGTCCAGCCGCTGTTGCATGGCGAGATCGTCTCCGAGCCAGGTACTCACCGGGCTGACGGCGACCTCGAGCTGATGGAGCATTGGGACGAGGATCTCAGCGACCATCGCGGCGAATTGAGAAAGGCAGTCCTTCTGGAGCTCGAGGCGCGACTGTTACGCCTCGCCAAATCGCGGCTCCCGGAAGTCCGCGACGCAAGCGTGCGCCATCGCGTAGCCGCGAGTCGCTCGGAGCTCACGAAGGTCGAGCAGATGGCGTGCCTGATCGCACGGCGCTACACCCAGCCGCTCACGGTCACCGAGATCAGTGGCTCCGTAGGACTGCATCCCAACTATGCGATGAGCCTTTTCAAGCGCAACATCGGCACCACCATCGTGGACTACATCACCAAGCACCGCGTCTCGCATGCACAGCGGCTTCTCGCGACGACGGATGCGAAGATCGTGGACGTGGCCCTCAGTAGCGGATTCGCATCCCCGAGCCGCTTCAACGCCGCCTTTCTGCAGGAATGCGGCTGCCCGCCGCGCGAGTATCGGCGCCAGCATCGCCTGGACGATTAATTTGGGATAGGAGGCGGGCCTATGCCCGCCCCCGCTCCGGAGCGCGATCAGGTTTTCAGCAATCTGTTGAAGACATTGCGCAGAATGATCAACAGCGCCGCGCCGCCGATCAAGTAGCCCACGTTGGTCAGGATCGACGTCAGGTACATGCCGAAGGAAGGCAATCCATTGAACAGTCCGGCAACGATCGGCATCGCGATCGCCGAGACGATCACGCGTACACTGTCCTCGGCGGCAATGTTGAAGGCGACGATGATGCCCGCGATCGCCATCAACTCCATCGCGTATGGGATCTTCATGAATGCGGCCAGAATGGCAATCAAAAGGCCGACGATCCCGACGATCTTATGGATATTCATTGGTCTGGGCCCCCAAGATGAGTTTGTTTGGGTGAGTCTTATCCGGCGATCGCCCGTCCCCTGATTCTGCGGTTCGTCCACCGCGGAGCCATCCGTTGATTCGAGTTCTGTTAAGGACGTGCGCTCCCGGGCTCCGCCAGCTTACTCCTGCCCTAAGTCGTTGAAAAGCAGGCTTCGAGTTTCGCTCCGCAGACTAGCTGCTGGCGGCCAGCCGGGCAAACAGCCGCTTCATCGCATCCACGCGTCTGACGTACACACGCGCCTCATGATCGCCGCACTTCTGACCTGCCGTCAGCCTGAGCCCTCTGCGAACATATAGGTCGCCTGCGCCCGCCCCGCACAGATGGATGACCGCTGCCAGATCCTGTTTCTGCTGCAGCGTGGCGTAGCCCACATGGCGAGCCAGGAGAGTCTCGCTCACGGCGAGGTCGAGATAAGCCGATGTCATCTCGATTGCGTTACCGGGGATGACACGCATGTAGAGGCTGGTGAACCAGCACGAGTGCCAATCGTTCCACGGGCCATCCTCGGTCACGTGATGGTCGTGAATACAATAGTGCTTCGCCTTCGCGAACGTCCCATCCGTTAGCTGGTACATGCCCACGGCGCTCGAAGCCGGGCGATACACTTCGAAGGGATGAGGTACCCAGGACCAGCGCCAGTAGGTGCGGACGATCGGGTTACCGGAGCCTTCGACCTGGGCCAAGGCTGCCAGCAGCTCCGGCGTCATCGTGTCGGTGGAGTACTTCTCGAAGAGCGAGGCGTACTCGTGCCAGGTCTCCGGCGGCGACTTGTACAGCGTACCGCTGACCGGGAACAGCAACTCCGTCGGCTTGTGTATGACCTGATAGACCCAGTTAACCGCCAGAAACAGCACGGCCGCGATGCCCAGCACGGCGCCGATCCGGACACCTCCCGGCGCACTCCGGAGAGTCCGCCACCATCGCCGCCGCAACTGCGCGCTTGGCCATGCTCGCTTCAGCCACGACCCTCGGCGGCGACGTCCTCGCGAGCTCTTGCCCCGAGCGTTGCGAGTGGCGGACCTAGGCGGCATCTACATCAATCTGCTGGCTATGCTTTCTATGCAAAGGCAATCCGGTGCCGGGCACCCGAGGCTCCCCTAATCGAGCCAAATTGTATAACCTTCCTTGTAGTGGCTACGATACCGATCGAGTTCCAGAGCGCCTTCGGCCTTGCCGAATCGGTGGATCGCCTCAAGGCGGCGACGCGCCGGTCAGTATTTCAAGCCATGGCCCGCCAGGCCGCTGTCGGCAAGGTGAGCGCCCAGCGAGTGGCGCTGCAACGCGCTATGCCGATGTTCGGCAATTCCTTCAAACCGTTCTTCATCGGCCGGTTCATCGAGCGCGAGGGAAGAGTTTTCCTCGTCGGCCAGTTCCGCGTGGTTCTGCCAGTCCGAATCTTCATGGCCTTTTGGTTCGGCGTACTCGCACTGATGGCGCTGCTCTCCGTAACGAGGGCACCGTCCTCGCACGCCCGCTGGGCCGGCCTTCTAGCGGCCATCGGCATGGCCACCCTGGGGATGGCGATGGTTGCCTTTGGCAAATGGCTGGCGCGAAATGACCCGGCCTGGATCTCAGCGATCATCGAAGGAGCACTCTCTGCGGCAAAGGCCCCCACACCTTTGCGGCCCGCCGCGGACCGTGGTCGAACGCGCCTGATCGGTGCGGTCTGCCTTCTCCTTGCGATCGTCTGCTGGCTTCCGCTGTTCATCCCCGGCACCCCGACTCCTGGGTCCTGGGCTCATCCCTTCCGCATCCTCCCGGCCCTGAGTGCGATCGACGGCGCGGTGTTGCTTATCATGGCGTACGGGGCCTTTAGACGAGAGCTCTTCGCCTGGAGACTCGGTTTCGCGTTCTTGGGTCTGGCCTGGCTACAAACCGCCCTCGAGGCCACTCAGCGGAGCGTCCGCCCGAGGCCTTCCGGATGGGCTGAGATCGCGTTCGTCCTCGCCGCGCTGCTAATTACTGCGGCCTGGGGGTGGTGGTGGTATGTGCAGCGCGAATACTGGTTGCCCGAAGCAGAGCAGGCGAGCGGGCCTCCATGATGTCAGTCAGACCCCTACATCCCCCATCCATACTTTTCGCGTAGTCGGATCGGCCTGGAATCTGGCGTTCAGATCCATCGAGGGCTGGTGCTCCATGACCGTGATCGCAACGCCTTTGGCCTTCAGTTCTTCCAGGCTGGTGACGAAGTCCTGCGTATTGACGTTGTCCAGAACCACCAACCGCGGAATCTTGAACAACAGGATCGAATGGGCGCACATCAGGCATGGCGAAAGCGTCGTAAACAACACCGATTTCGTGAAGTCGACATGATGGCCCGCATTCTCCATGCAATCCATCTCGCCATGAAGGATATTGCTGGCCTTTTGGACTCTCCGGTTGTGGCCCAGCGCAACAATCGCGCCGTCAAAAAGAAGCGCGCTGCCGACCGGGACGCCACCCTCGCGAAAGCTCTTCAGCGCTTGCAGATATGCCGATTGAATTCCGATCCGCAATTCGGCGTCGTTCATAGACTCTCCGCGAGGAAACCCGCGACCTCGGTCGCGCGAGGAATGGTGTTCTCAACTCCGCCTTGAACTGTGTAAATATACAGTCTACCATGTAGACGCCACAAGCTTCGGGAGCGGTCATGATCTACGACAGTATTCTGGGTACGATCGGCCGGACGCCCATCGTACGCATCAATCGTCTCGCGCCCCAGCACGTCACGATGTACGTGAAGTGCGAGTTCTTCAATCCGCTCTCCTCGGTCAAGGACCGACTCGCGATCGCCATCATCGAGGATGCCGAGCGCAGCGGCGCACTGAAGCCGAGCCAGACCGTCGTCGAGGCCACTTCTGGCAACACCGGTATCGCGCTCGCGATGGTCTGCGCGGCCAAGGGCTACCCCTTCGTCGCCCTCATGGCGGAGACCTTCTCAATCGAGCGCCGCAAGATCATGCGCATGCTCGGCGCACGGGTCATCCTGACGCCGGCCGCAGAGCGCAGCACTGGCATGATCCGCAAGGCCGAGGAGCTCGCCGTGCGCCACGGCTGGTTCCTCGCGCGGCAGTTCGAGAATCCGGCAAATCCCGCGTATCACCGCAGCACGACGGGACCCGAGATCCTGGCCGACTTCGTCGGCAAGCGGCTCGATTTCTTCGTGACCGGCTGGGGTACGGGCGGGACACTGACCGGAGCGGGCGAGATGATCCGCCTCGCGCGTCCTGAGGTGAAGATCGTCGCGTGCGAGCCCGAGTCCGCGGCCATGCTCGCCGGCAAGCCATGGGCGCCGCATAAGATTCAGGGCTGGACGCCTAATCTCCTCCCCGCGGTGCTGAACCGCGAGGTACCGCACCGTCTCATCGCGGTCACGGATGCCGAGGCGATAGAAACATCGCGCGCACTCGCGCGCCAGGAAGGCATTTTCTGCGGGATTTCCTCAGGCGGCACCTTCGCCGCAGCCCTGAAGGTCGCAAAGGAATCCGAGCCGGGATCGGTCGTGCTCGCGATGCTGCCGGACACGGGCGAACGCTATCTGTCCACCCCGCTCTTCGAAGGAATCGCCGAAGGTAGCGACCCCGAACCCTGATAGCGAGAGCCGAGCAGTCCCTGCTTGTTGGCGTTCCAACCAACCCCGCCATTCGGAGTCTAAGGAACATCGGGAGCCATTAGCACCTTCCCCACCTGGGACGGAAGCTCAACTCCCTCGCCCTAGATCAGGGAGGTTTGCGATGGCGCGGCTGTTCTTGTGTATCGCACTTCTCGCTTCGGCCAGCGCGATGGGTTCACCTGCTCTCCCCGCGCAGCGCGGCCTCGCGACCTCGCCGCCAGCCTTGACTGCCGAGCAGTGGCAGGAAGATCTCGGGTATTTCGCTCAGCAGATCGCGACCAAACACCGTGATCCTTATCACTTCATCAGCAAGGCCAACTTTGACCAGGCGGTATCCGAGCTGCGCAAACGGATCCCCTCGATGAGGGACTACCAGGTGGTCGTCGGACTGCAGCATCTGGCCGCTCTCATTGGTGACGGGCACACGTTTCTCGATACCCGCGGCTTATATGAGAGATTTCCGCTGGAGGTCTTCTGGTTTGGTCACGATCTGCGGGTGGTTCGTGCCGCTCCTGAATACCGGCAGGCGCTGGGAGCGAAGATGGTCTCGATCGGCTCCTTCTCCATAGATGACGTCCAGCGCAAGCTGCAACAGCTCATTCCCCAGGACGAGAATCAATGGCACGTGTTGAACGAGAGCGCGGCGCAGATCATGAACGTCGAGCCACTGGCTGCTTTAGGCGTCCTGCCTGATGTGGGCCCCGCGGATTTCACCTTTGAGGGTGCGTCCGGCCGCCGCTTCAAGCTGCGGATTCGGCCGGTTGCTCCAGGAACCAGCGATTCCCGAGAAATTGCAAAGAACCCGGCGCCATTACCCTTTCAGCATCCGGATGATCCACTCTGGCTTACGTACCTCCCGGGCTCGAAGACTGTCTATGTGGACTTCCGCTCCTACCAGGGCCTGAAGAGCCGGTCCGCACGGCTCTGGGCATACATGAAGAGCCGTCAGGTCAAACGCCTGATAATCGACATGCGCTGGAATGGCGGCGGAGACTACACCCAAGGGCGCGACTACCTTCTTTATAAAATCACATACATGCCCACACTCAACCGCGCAGGACATTTGTACGTCATTACCGGCCGCGGAGCATTCTCAGCCGGCATGGTCAACATCACCGATTTCCGCAGAGAGACAGAGGCCATCCTCGTCGGCGAGCCTACGGGAGCACGCCCGAACAACTATCAGGAGAACTATTGGTTCACGCTGCCGCACTCGAGGCTGCGTGTGTCCTGTTCGATGCTCGAGTATAGATTTCAGCCGGGATCAGAGGCTGACGCGGTCTTTCCTGACCAGCGAATCGATCCAGATTGGCGGTCGTTTAGTGCCGGTAAAGATGCCGCCATGCAGTGGATTCTGTACGGCGCCTCACCGACCTCAGAATGAGCTCAACGGCGAGTGCTTCCAATGGTTCGCCGTCACACAAACATAGGCCAACCCACTCTCGAGCGAACGCATCAGCCGCAACTGTACAATGTAGCGCCAGATCCGTCGATATTGGCACCGGGAGCTTACATGCGCCTGATTCCCTGCATTCTCCTTGCGTGCAGCCTCTCGGCTCTGGCACACGCGGCAGACGAGCGCGCAGATGCCGTATTGCGCGCCAATCAGCTCGCGATGGGCGCCGCGCCGCAAACCGGCTCGGCGGTCTATAGCTATGAGTACTCCGGCGACGGCCTGACGGGCGAGAGTACGAAAGTGGTGGATCTCGCGACGGGTGCATACGTCGAGCATCTGGACACCGGATTCCTGCATACGGCCGAGGGGTTCGATACCCGGACGCCCTGGACCAGGGATGTCTCCGGCGCAAACACCCCCGAGCAGGGTGGCGATCAGGGGCGCGTGGCCGTCAGCGCCGCGTACCGCAACGCGAATCTCTGGTGGCGGAAGGATTTGGCGGGTGCGCGGATCGAGTATGTCGCGCGCGAAATCCTTTCGGGAACCCCGGCGGACCACCTTCGCATTCAGCCCCATGGTGGCGTGCGCTTCGATGTCTGGTTCGATGCGCGCACTCACCTCCTGCTGCAGATCGCCGAGCCGCAGATGTTCTTTCACACCCGCACGCTCTTCTCCGACTACCGCCGTGAGGGCGGTGTGATGCTCCCGCACTCCGTCCTCGAGGATCCGGGCACCGGCAACGCGGGATACGAGCACCTGACGCTGCGGACGGTGAGCTTCGGTCCGGCGCGCCCGCTCGATACCTATGCGCGGCCCCGCACTCCTCTTAGCGGAGTCACGATCGCAGATGGAGCAGCGAGCGCCTCGGTACCGTTTCGCCTTCTCAACAATCACATCTATGTACAAGGCCGCGTCAACGGCAGAGGGCCCTACACCTTCATCGTCGATACTGGTGGCCATACGCTTCTGTCACCCAAGGTTGTCGCAGAAGCGGGTCTGCGCGCCACGGGCAAGGCTCCCGAGTCCGGAGCGGGTGAGAAGCTCTCATCGACGGGCTTTGTCGCCGTGCACACGATTGCGATCGGCGCCGTCGAGATGCACGATCAGGTAGCCTTCGCCACCGCCATCTACTCCCCGGACATCGAGGGCATTCCGGTCGACGGCATGGTGGGATTCGAGCTCTTCCGGCGACTGATCGCGCGGATCGACTATGGACGCAAGGTCCTCACGTTCACCGAGCCCGGACACGCATCAATCAGGAATGCGGGCGTCGCGGTACCGTTCGTCTTCTATACTCACCTCCCGTTCGTCCACGGCCGCATCGATGAAATGCCGGCCACGTTCGATATCGACACCGGCTCGCGCTCGGAGCTCGACGTAACGTCCCCCGCGGTTGCCCGCCATCACCTGCGCGCACGGTATCCGAAGGGTGAGCGAGCGGTCACTGGCTGGGGAGTCGGCGGCCCCTCACAGTCCTACGTCGTTCGCCTGCATTCGGTGACCCTCGGCACTGTGACGGTGAACTCGCCCGTTGCCGACCTCTCCAACGCGGTCGGCGGCTCGTTCAGCGACCCCAACTACGATGGCAACATCGGTTCTGGATTTCTCAAGCAGTTTGTCGTCACCTTCGACTACGGGCATCAGGTGATGTACCTGCGCCGGATCCAGCCGCCACCGCCGGACGTCGGTGACTTCGATCGCTCGGGGCTGTGGATCAACGCCGAACACGGAGGCTACGTCGTGACTTACGTCGCCGCCGGCAGCCCCGCAGCAGAGGCGGGACTGCAAACGAGCGATGTCATCCTCGAGCTCAATGGCCGGCCGGCAAGAGCCGAAGATCTCTCCAGCGCTCGCGAGCTTCTGCGAGCGCGGCCCGCAGGCACTCATGTCCCGATGCTCGTGAAGGGAAAGACGGGCAATCGCCGGATCGTCGTGATACTGCGTGATCAGATCTGAACTCCGATCTCAGTAAGTCGGATCGGAGGCCGTAAACCGTGAGCAACAGGGCTTGCCCATGGCATGCAGCTCCATGATCTCCGCGCGCGTGCCGTCGGGATCGTACAAATTGAGCTGCCACTTCGCATCACGGCCGATCTTGGGGAGACTGCCCTGACCCTCGAGCCGGTCGCCGTTCCACAGCAGGTCGTAGGCGGCTTCGATGTTGCGCACGCCCAGCGAAAAGTGATCGAGCACGCCTACATCGGCTTTCTTCATGCCAGGCGGGATGCCGCGACCCTGCGGCGGATCGACCACCATGTACTCCAGCCAGTCGGTGCCGTTGGGCACCTGCTGCGCGACCCACTGAGCGCTGGTGTCGGTCATGCCGCCGTACCAGTATGGCCTGAAGCCCAGCACCCCGCGGTAGAAGGTATCCTCGAGCGAGCGATCGTGAATGATGAATCCGACGTGGATGATGTGTCGCGAGAACGGATTGACAGAGATATGCGGCGGATGCGCCGGAGCCTGCACGAACTGAATGTCGTTACCCTCGGGATCCCTCACGTCGAACCAACGACCCCCGTCGCTACCGCGTCGGACGCGAGAAACCATCGCAACGTGCCTGTAGATCAGATACCGGCGCAGGCCGTTCGCGTCCGTCGTGGAAAATGCGACATGATCCAACCGGCTGAACGAAGTCGATCCCTGCGGGAGGGGTAGAACCTCGACGTACTGTGTCGGCGCGAAGTAGTAACGCACTGCAGACGCCTGCTCGGGGTCCACACCCTTCACCGCCCCGAGATCGTGGACGTAGAAGCGATCGCTCTTCATCGCATTCGACGCATAGACCGCAATGTGCGACAGGCCGGTGATCGGCGGCCGCTCGGGTGGCGCCGCGTACGCACTGGCTATCGCACCTGCAAAGAGAACTATCGTCCAAGGCATGCGTCTCATGGCACGTTTCTCGGCAACTCTTGATAAGTGATGAAGGCGAAGCGCTTCGCGTTGCCCCAGGGCTGCATCGAGAAGCTTCCGCGATCTCCCGTCAGCGCCACCACGTTTTGGATGAGGCCGTCATCGAATCTCATTACCCGCAGAACGGCCGGTCCGGAGCCACCGCCATGTCCGGGAGGCTGGCTCAGAAACGCCAGGGTCCCGCCGTCGGGTGAGATGTGAGGGGAGGAATTCAGAAAATCGTCGTCAGTCATCTGCTCGGCTTCCGAGCCATCAGCGCGCATCCGCCAGACCTGGGTCGTGCCCGAGCGCGAGGAATCGAAATAGATGTATTGACCGTCCGGGCTGTAGGCCGGGCCGTCGTTGACTGTGTCGTGGGTGAGCCGCGTCTGCGGACCGCCGGTGGCGGCAATCGTGAAAATATCCGCGCGCGATGCCGAGCCGCGCGTGAACGCGACCGTCTTCCCGTCAGGCGACCAAGCATGAAAGAAGCTCGCTTCTGCGCCTTGGGTCAACTGCCGAGGCACACCGCCGCCTTCTGCCGCAAGCAGATAGACCTGGTGCAGACCGCCGGAGACCCTGGAGCAGCTCACCGCGAGCAGTTTGCCGTCGGGCGACAAGCCGAAATTGCCGGAGCAGCCGACCAGGCCATCCACAGCGACGGGCTGGGGTGGGCCGCCCCCGTCCGGAGTGAGATAAGGAATCCGCTCGATGCGCCCGTCCTCGTATACGAGAATGCTCTTGCCGTCCGGCGCCCAGTCCGCGGACTGCATGTATGCGGGGACGGTCCGAATCACTACCGCGCGGCGGTATTGGTTCGTGAACTCGATCGTCTGCAGGGTGCTGTAGAGCACGTGCCTGGCGACCATTGGCTCGGGCCTCAGCGGCTCGAGGCTCACGCGCGAGAACTCAATGACATCAGTCGTCTGCGCGTCGTGCGAGAGTGCTCCCAGCCCCACATAGAAGGGGGCCCGTAGATGCACCCGAATGGAGGCCCCCACCTGATGCAGTGGCTGTCCCGCCTGGGACACGTACAGCGTGAAGACGTCGCCACGCTTTTCCAGGCGGAGGGTTTGCGGAGCGTTGATCGTAAGCTCGATGTCCGGCGTGTTGGCACCCTGCTCGCGCCGGTACTGCAGCGCCGTCAAACCGACTCCGTGTAGAGCTGCGTCCACGTACGCTGAGCCCGGAGCGAGCGATTGGCGAAACATCAACACCCCTTTGCGATGTGGGTTGGGATCGTGGCCGTAACGGCGCAGCGGGAAGGAAATCCGCGCCGTCAGCGCCAGATCACCCGAGGCACGCGCCCATAGATAGTTGAAGTGATCGACGTGATACCAGGTGTTGGCGCCGGCGGACGCGAGGCTGTAGACGTGCCGGCTGGCGTCATACCGCGCAGAGCCGGCCGGGACCGGGTTGCCGATGTCCGAGTCTGCCTGGAAGAGACCGAGCGGCGCCCCCTGCCCGCCCGCGGGCGCTGCCGCCTGCGCGGACACTGCCGCGACAGCGGAAATCAGCAGCGCGAGCCCGGCTCGCCCGGCGGTGAAGCGGTCGTGGCGAATCATGGTAGCGCTCCCATTCGGATGCGCTAGAGTAATCCGGTGTGGGACCGCTGTCGATCGGCGTGCAGGCCATTCGTATTGGGGGTGAAAATGCCCGCAATGGCGCGGGCGACAGCGACCTATTGCGTCAGCTCGGCCGCAAGGTTGAGGCGAAGCGAGCATACGACGCGGCAATCGCTCGCTGCGAGAACCTTGCCGAGCAGAGCTTCCTCCAGCGCCAGCGGCAAGCGCTCGCAGGGACATGATCGTCTGCGTCTCGAGACTTCCGCCTCTGCGCCGGCGCTAGTACGCTGGGGCGCCCCGAAAGATGAACCGCCGAAACCACCGAGGTGCACCGCCATGACTACCGTTGCCGATCAGTTCGCCGAGGTTCTGGCTGCAGCGGGGGTGAAACGAATCTACGGCATCGTCGGTGACAGCCTCAACGGGCTCACGGACTCGATCCGCCGTCAGGAAAAGATCGAGTGGGTCCACGTGCGGCACGAGGAAGTGGCCGGCTTCGCCGCCGGCGCCGAGGCGCATTTGACTGGCGAACTGGCCGTCTGCGCCGGCAGTTGCGGCCCGGGCAATCTGCATCTCATCAACGGGCTCTTCGACTGTCACCGCTCACGCGTGCCCGTGCTGGCGATCGCCGCGCACATCCCCTCCGCTGAGATCGGCAGTGGCTATTTCCAGGAAACACATCCTGAGAGCCTGTTCAAGGAATGCAGCCACTACTGCGAGCTGGTCTCGAGCCCGAGCCAGATGCCGCGCACCGTGGAAGTCGCGATCCGCGAGGCCGTTGGCAAGCGCGGCGTGTCGGTCATCGTGATTCCAGGAGACGTTGCGCTGCGCACGGCAGTCAACTCGGAGTCCCCCAAGCTCGGCAGCCTGCTTCCTCCCGCGCCAATCGTCACCCCCGCGCCGGCGGACCTCGCCCGGCTGGCGTCTCTGCTAAACGGCGCGCGCCGCGTGACGATCCTGTGCGGCTCGGGCTGTCAGGGCGCGCATGTCGAGCTGCTGGCGCTCGCCGAGCACCTCAAAGCGCCCGTCGTCCACTCCATGCGCGGCAAGGAGCACGTCGAATGGGACAACCCGTATGACGTCGGCATGACCGGATTGATCGGCTTTTCTTCCGGCTACTTTGCCATGCTCGACTGTGATGCGCTGCTGATGCTCGGCACGGACTTCCCGTACCGGCAGTTCTATCCGCAAGGATCGGATGTTCGCATCGCGCAGGTCGATCTTCGAGCGGAGCAGATCGGCCGCCGCACCTCGGTCGATATCGGCGTGGTGGGTGACGTTCGTTCAACCGTGCAGGCGTTGCTATCGCTGCTGCAACAAAAGAGCGACGATTCCCATCTGACGCAAGCGCAGCGTCACTATGCGAAGGCACGCCGCGACCTGGATGAGCTCGCCACCGCAAAGCCGGGTGCACGGCTGATCCATCCCCAACAGGTCGCCAGGGCGATCAGCCACCGGGCGGCGGATGATGCGGTCTTCACCTGTGACGTCGGCCTGCCCACGGTATGGGCCGCGCGCTATCTGGAGATGAACGGCCGGCGCCGACTCATGGGATCCTTCTGGCACGGCTCCATGGCCAACGCGCTCGCGCAGGCGATCGGAGCACAGGCCGCCTTTCCGGGGCGACAGGTGGTTTCCCTGTCGGGGGATGGTGGCTTCACGATGCTCATGGGAGACCTGCTCAGCCTGAAGCAGCTGCATCTGCCCGTGAAACTCGTCGTGTTCAACAACGGTACGCTCGGCTTCGTCGAGATCGAGCAGAAGTCCACCGGCTTTCTCGACTTCGGCACGGAGCTGCAGAATCCGAACTTCGCTGCCATGGCCGAAGCCGTCGGCATAAAAGGCATCAGGCTCGAGGACGCAGGGGAGGTCGAAGACGGAATCGCGTCCGCGCTCGCGCACGACGGCCCCGTCGTGGTCGATGCCGTCGTGAATCGCAGCGAGCTCGCCATGCCGCCCTCGATCAGCGTCGAGATGGCCAAGGGCTTCTCGCTCTACATGGTCAAGGCGATCATGAGCGGCCGTGGCGATGAGGTGATCGATCTCGCCAAGACCAATCTGTGGCGTTAACTTTTCGCGTTAACTCTGTGCCAGAATAACGCATGCCTTCGGAAGACTCAGCGCGGCGCCGGGTTGCTCTCGTGACCGGTGCGGCCTCCGGCATCGGACGCTCGGTCGCGATGGCCCTCGCCAAAGGTGAGTGGACGGTGGTAATGGCCGGCCGCCGCCAGGCGCCGCTCGAGGAAGCAGCCCGCGAGGGCGGGACTCGTTGCATTCCGATGCCGTGTGACGTCTCGAGTGAACCCTCTGTGACCGCCCTCTTTGCCCGCATCGAGATCGAGATCGGCCGTCTCGATCTGCTCTTCAACAACGCCGGCAGCGCCTCTGCGCCAGCGCCGCTCGAGGATACTCCGCTCACCTCGTGGCAGTCGGTCATCGACAGCAACCTCACGGGGACATTTCTCTGTACGCGGGCAGCCTTCCGGCTGATGAAAAAGCAAAAGCCGTCTGGTGGGCGCATCATCAACAACGGCTCGATCTCCGCGACTGCGCCGCGACCCCGGATGATCGCCTATACCGCATCGAAGCATGCGGTGACCGGACTCACGCGAGCCACGGCTCTGGAAGGGCGACCGTACGATATCGCGTGTGGCCAGATCGACATCGGAAATGCCGCCACCGAAATGACCTCGTCGATGAGCGGCGGCACACTACAGGCCGACGGCACGCTGCAGCCGGAGCCGCAGTTCGATGTCGCACACGTCGCCGATGCGGTCCGTTACATGGCCGGTCTTCCGCTCGATGCCAACGTCCTCTTCATGACCGTCATGGCCACGAAGATGCCCTTCGTCGGTCGAGGTTGAGCCGCGCGTGGATCGTCGTCAGTTTCTACAAAGCTCGGGAGTCGCCGCCCTGGCCACCGACCTGCTCGGCGCGAGCGTGTCGCTCGCCGCCGATCGGCAGCGACCGGATTACACCATCCGCATCGGCACCGCGCTGGTCGAGGTCGGACCCCAGCGCTTCCTGTCGATGACGGCTTACAACGGGCAATTTCCGGGGCCGCTGCTGCGATTCCGGGAAGGGCGGCCGGCCGTCGTCGACATCTATAACGACACCGACACTCCGGAGCAGCTGCACTGGCACGGGCAACTCGTGCCGGCGTCGGTGGATGGCGCCGCGGAGGAGCGCACACCGTTTATTCCCCCGCACGGCATGCGCAGGGAGCGCTTCGTTCCCGGCCCGTCGGGCTTTCGTTTCTATCACACACACCTGCACGCCGGCAGCAACCTTGCTCTGGGACAGTACGGCGGCGAGGTCGGACCGGTCTACATCGAGCCGGCCCACGATCCCGGCGGTTACGACCGCGAGGTCTTCCTGACGCTGAAGGAATTCGAGCCGTTCTTCAGTCAGGGTGGGGACATGGACATGGATTTCCTGTCACCCGCTGCCCCTGACCCGCGGCTCAAATCCCGCGGTGAGGCCGCCATGCGCGCCTCGCTCGCCCGCGGCATGAAGAAAGGCTTCGAGGTCGGATACCGGACCTTCACCATCAACGGCCGTCAGCTCGGATTCGGTGAGCCCGTGCGGGTGAAGCGCGGCGAGCGCATTCTTTTCCATATCCTCAACGGCAGCGCCACTGAGATCCGCAGCCTCGCCCTGCCCGGCCACCGCTTCAAGATCATTGCCCTCGATGGCAACCCGGTCCCGCATCCGACCGCTGTGCCCGTGCTGTGGCTGGGTACGGCCGAGCGTGTCAGCGCGCTTGTTGAAATGAATCATCCCGGCGTCTGGGTCCTCGGCGATCTCGATGACGATGACCGCGGGCATGGCATGGGAGTCATCGTCGAGTACGCCGGCGTGAGCGGCAAGCCGGTCTGGATCGCACCGCCGCCCTTCCGTTGGGACTATCGACGCTTCGCCGATTCGACTCGTGCTGTGGCACCGCCAGCGGAAACGATCGACTACCTCATCGACAAGGACAATGCGGCCGACCACGGCTTCAACCGCTGGTTGTTGAACGGGACGGCGTTCGACTCCGCCTCCATGCCAGTCAGCCGACGCCTGGCTCACGGCCGCAGATATCGGCTGCGGCTACGGAATGCGACCGACGACATCCACCCGCTTCACATCCACCGTACACGGTTCGAGCTCACGGGCATCGCGGGCTCGCCTACCGCGGGCCTCCTCAAGGATGTCGTCATGCTGGGCGGCTACCAATCGATGGAGCTCGACTTCACCGCCGATCAGCGTGGCCTGGTGCTCTTCCACTGCCACACTCAGGTACACATGGATTACGGCTTCATGGCGCTCTTCGACACCGGCTGACTTACCCCAGCCACTCATCGAAGAGCTTCCGGCCCCAGTAGAGCCCGAAGCCGCTACCGATCGCACTGAGCACGATTGCCGTCCAGAGACCGACAAGCTGCCCAACGGCCCAGCCGATTGAGCCCAGGAGGAACGTGCCGAGGGTAGCGAAGATTCCACGCATGAGAGGTGCTGCTTACGCCTTCTGGCGTGCGTGCGCCGTGAACCACTACCGGAATTATGTCGCAAACTGTAAGGAATTTTGCTCCGCCGCGGCTCGTGCACAGTGGGTGCCCGCAGAACGCGCCGAACGTGAGACCGATCGCACTCGCTTGCCGCTTCGTGACTCAAGTCCACCCCTTGGTTCGTCGATAAACCCATGATTGCGACTGCCGTCCTGGGGTGACCGGAAGGGCGGCGCGGGACACATAGACGCGTAGACACATGTCGTCGGGCAACGGGCTGCACACAATCGATTCCGTACTGATCGTCGATGATAGCGGCGTGCAGCGCGGCATTGGCGTGGCGGTGTGCCGCGAGCTGCGGATTGCGAACGTGCACGAGGCCGGCAACGGCCTCGAGGCGCTGGCGCTGCTCGACAAGCTGCCGGCCCCGCCCGCGCTCCTCATCGTCGACCTCGAGATGCCGGCCATGGACGGTCCCGAGCTTCTCTCGGCACTCGGCGCGCGCGGCATGCGCGCCCCGATCGTTCTCGCCTCTTCGCGTGAGCGCGCCCTCATGAACTCCGTGCAGGACATGGGCACGGCACTCGGGTTGCGCATCCTCGGCGCCCTGCAGAAGCCGCTCACGCTCGCAACTCTGGGCGCGCTCCTGCAGAACAAATTGCACACCTTTGTCGACAAGCAAGGACCGACGCAGCATCAATCCGTCGATCCTGAGTTGGTACGCACCGCCCTCGCCCGAGGCGATATCAGCGTCCATTACCATCCGCAGGTAGAGATCGAGACCGGCCGCATTCGCGGCGTCGAGGCATTGGCCCGCTGGCACGATGCCAAGCAGGGTTGGATCCCGCCTGATGTCTTCATTCCCGTGGCGGAGCAACACGGTCTCATCCGCGAGCTCACGTTGCACGTGATGGAGGCGGCCATGCGCCAGACGGCGATCTGGAGCCGCCACGGACTCGACCTCTCCATTGCCATCAACCTCTCGCCCATCCTCCTCGAGCGAGGCGAGCTCGTGCAGGAGATCTCCGACCTGCAACAACAGCACGGGCTGCGGGCGGAGCAGATTGTGCTCGAGGTGACCGAGGGCTCGCTGCTGCGCGATCTCGCGATCGCGCTCGGCGTGCTGACACGGCTGCGCTTGCGGGGCTTTCGCCTGTCGCTCGACGACTACGGCACCGGCTTCTCCTCCATGCAGCAGCTCGCGCGCATTCCCTTTACCGAGCTGAAGATCGACCGCACCTTCGTTCACGGCGCCCACGAGCGCGACAGCCTGCAGGTCATCCTGCGCTCCGCCCTGGAAATGGCGAGTCAGCTCGGCATCGAGACCGTGGCCGAAGGCGTCGAATCCCTGGAGGACTGGCGGCTGCTGCGCCAGTACGGCTGCAAGCTTGCACAGGGGTGGCTCCTCGCCAAGGCGATGCCCGGCGGCGAGCTCGAGGGCTGGCTGCCGACTCTGCAACGCCGCAGGCCAGAGCTGCAGGCCGCCTGACCCCCCGACCGTGGAGCGGGTGTTCCGCCCGGCGCATGCTACGCTGCGCACGTGCATCCCCCCTTGCCCCCCAACGTCAGGCGACTGCTGGCCGCCCGTGCCGCGCGCAGCCTCGGCCAGGGAGCGATGGTGGCGAGCTTTACTCTGTACCTGCAGGCGCTCGGCTTCAGCGGCACGGCGATTGGCACGGTGTTGATGGCAGGGCTGCTCTTCGGCGCGCTGCTGACTCTGATCATTGGCCCCTGGAGCGACCGGACGAGCCGGCGCGCGCTGCTGCTGGGCTATGAGGTGACCGCCGCACTCGCGGCGCTCGCCGCCATGCTCGCACCCAACCTCGCGGTGTTGATCGTGGCCGCCACCATCGGGGGCTTTGGGCGCGGTGCCAACGGCGCCGCAGGCCCCTTCTCGCCCGTCGAGCAGGCGTGGCTCGCGCGGGAGGTCGCGGGCGACGCGCGCCGCCGCGCGTTCTCGATCAACGCTACGCTGGCTTTCCTGGGCATGGGCGTCGGCGCGGCGCTGATCGTTCTGCCCGCGTTGCTGGGCTTCGGATTCCACTCCCTGGCGAGCTATCGTGCGCTCTTCGTGGTGCCGCTCGCAGGCTCGCTGGTGTCTTTGATACTGATCGCACAGACCCGCGTGCCCGCGGCGGAAACGGCTGTCGTTTCCGTTGGCGACGGCGCAACCGAGGCGCACATCACTCGCGCGGAGAATCGTCTGCTTCGCCGGCTCGCCGCCGTCAGCGCCGTCAACGGGTTGGCGATCGGCATCGTGACTCCGCTCATCGCTTATTGGTTCCTGCGCAGGTTTGGCCAGAGTCCCGCCGCCATCGGTCCGGCGCTCGCAGTCAGCTTCGTGCTCGCCTCCGCCGGCTCGGTGCTCGGCGGTCGGCTCAGCCGCCGCCTGGGCGTGGTCCGCTCTGTGTTGTGGATGCGCGTGGTTGGCCTTGGACTCCTGGTCGCAGTCCCGTTCTCGCCGACATTTCTCGTTGCTGCCGGTCTGTATGCGCTGCGCTCCGCCTGCAACCGCGGGACCGCGGCGGCGAATCAGTTGGTGGCGGCGGGCCTGACGCGGGCCGAGCGCCGTGGGCTCGGGGCCAGCGTGCAGAGTCTGTCGACCCAGCTCCCGCGCGCCGTCGGCCCCGTTTTGGGTGGCTGGCTCATCCACCGCGGAGAATTCGTGGCTCCTTTCCTCCTCACCGCGGCGGGACAGGGGTGCTACCTCCTGCTCTACAAACGGTTCTTCGGCGGTGTCGCCACGGAAGCGGCCTGAGCCCGATGTCGCCGAGCTTCGCGCACGAGATCATCTGGCTGATCGCCGCCCTGGCGATCTTCGCCATCATTACGCGCCCGTGGGGACTGCCGGAAGCCGTCTGGGCCATGGCCGGGGCCGCCGTCCTGGTGCTCGGCTCGCTGGTGTCGTGGAGTCAGGCTCGGGCAGCGGTGCTCGCGGGAATGGATGTCTATCTCTTCCTTGCCGGCATGATGCTGCTTGCAGAGCTGGCGCGAGCCGAGGGTCTCTTCGACTGGGTCGCCGCCCTGGCGGTGCGCTGGGCGCGCGGTGCGCCGTTTCGCCTCTTCGGTCTCGTCTATTTGGTCGGCATCGTCGTGACGGCCCTGCTGTCCAACGATGCCACCGCGGTCGTGCTGACGCCGGCGGTCTATGCGGCCGCCACCAAGGCGCGCACCGATCCGCTGCCGTACCTGCTCATCTGCGCCTTCATCGCCAACGCGGCGAGCTTTCTCCTGCCGATCTCCAATCCGGCGAATCTCGTGGTGTTCGAGAGTCACCTGCCGCCGCTGCCCGTGTGGCTCGCTAACTTCCTGGGCCCATCGCTCGTCGCCATCCTCGTGACATTCCTCGTGCTACGGGCCACACAGCGGAGCGCGTTGCGCGAGGCCTTCGCGAGCACGGTGCCACTGCCTCCGCTGACCCGAGGCGCGCGACTGACGGCGCTCGGCATCCTGTTCACCGCCGTAGTGCTGCTGTGGGCGTCCGCGGCAGGCCTCGAGCTCGGCATGCCGACGTTCGTGGCCGGCGGTATCACGACCGCTCTGGTACTCGCTCTCGATCGCCACTCGCCATGGCCCATCGTGAAGGGAGTGTCCTGGGGCGTGATCCCGCTGGTGGCGGGCCTCTTCGTCCTGGTCGCCGGACTCGGCCGCACCGGGTTGCTAGCGACGCTTGGTGGCGCCTTGCAACAGCTCACCCTGCATTCCGGGAATGCGGCCGCGCTCGCTGCCGGAGCCGGTGCCGCCGTCGCCGCCAACGTGATGAACAACCTGCCGGTGGCGCTGATCTCAGGCTCGATTGGCGTCGGGCCGCACGTCTCCTCGCAGCTCAAGGACGCCATGTTGGTCGGCGTCGATCTGGGCCCGAATCTCTCCGTGACCGGGTCGCTCGCAACCATTCTATGGCTGATCGCGCTGCGGCGGGAAAAGGTCCGGCTCGATGGCCTGACATTCCTCAGGCTGGGAGCGCTGGTGATGCCGCCGGCGCTGCTGCTGTCATTGGCGGTGATCGTGTTGCAGCGCTCGCTTTGAGCTTAGACTCTGTATCGCAAAGTCAGCAATCGGGGCTGCTCAATTCCCGTAGAATCCGCGGATGAGGACTGGAATTGGCCCGTTTTGCGCTTTGATCCTGGGTGCCGCCCTGACCCTCGTCGCCGTATCTCCCGCCCATGCGCAGGCGGCAAGCCCCCCGGCCGGTCCGGACTCGACACAGCAGCAATCCGTGCAGGCCGGGGAATCGGGCTCGCCGCTCCAGTATTCACAACCGAGGCAAGCCCTCGCCGAGCGCACGCTGAGGGATGCGAAGGCGTACTTCACCGCGCCGCTTCACTGGGATACCCGCGACTGGGAGTTCTTCGGCGGCGCACTGGCAGCCATAGCGGTCGCCCACCGCTACGACGCCCAGGTCCGCACGCATTTCGATGAGGGCTCGACCTCGCCTCTCGGACCCAAGGAATCGGGCGAGCTCACCGACGCCCTGCCCAGCGCGGCGCTCCTCGTCGGGACGTGGGGCTATGCCAGCCTGATCGGCAACCGGGCTGGGGAGAGTGAGGCCTGGAACATGTTCGAGTCGAGCGGACTCAGCCTCGTGAGCGCTTACGCCCTCAAGTACACCATCCGCCGGACCGGCCCGGATTCCACAACCGACCCCAACCACTGGTTCGGCGGCGGGGATTCCTTCCCGTCTGAGCACACGACGTTAGCCTTTGCCATCGGGACCGTGCTCGCGGAGTCCGGCAACCCCGACTATCGGTGGATCCGCCGCGTGATCGGCTATGGCATTGGATTCGGCACCGCCTACCTGCGCATGAAACACAACGCGCACTGGCTCTCCGACACGGTTGCCGGCGGCGCCCTCGGCATGGCGAGCGCGCATTTCGTCATGAACCGCAGCGCGCAGCGTGAGGACGAGGACGGTTCGGAGATCTCCCTGGTGCCGGTGCAGGGCGGCGTCATGCTCGCCTACACGAAGAGCCTCCCTAACTAGGCGATTGCCGGCACCCGAGGCCAAGTAAACTAGCTCATGCGGCGCGTGAGCGAATTAAATCGGGAATCTCCCGACTAAGGGCGCCTTCGTGCATCGCCCGATTCCCAGCGTACCTCGCCCTCGCAGGGATCGAGAATCCGGTGCAACGTTTCGTCCGGCCTCAGTGTCCGGAGGAGAGCAAATGCGCGGATTTCCGCCTCTGGAAAGGCATCGCGAAGGCACCCGGCCGCAGCGAGCAGCGTACGGCCTCGCGTAACGACATCGTCTATGAGTGTCAGCTGTAGCCCGCACGCACGTGACCTGCTCACGAGACTGCATGTGGTGATAGGCGTTCTGCCCCACGAGGGGACCCCGACCGCAAAGGAAGCGTAATGCTCGAGCACCGTAGGGCGCTCGCCTGCCGCCGCAAATGCCGATTTCTTGACCGCGTGTTGGCGCCGCAAGACAGGCCAGACCTCGGCGGCCAATCCAATCTCCTTCAGACACCACGCCAGGCGTTCTCCCACCGAGTACCCGTATTGCAACGGCGCGCTGCCCGGAACCGGAACCAAAACAACCTGGGCGCCGAAGGCCATGGTGAACCGCCCGTGGCCTACCGTCTCGAACCAAACCCGTGCCGCGAAATGCGGCAACCAAACGGTGTCCGCGGCCTTGACCCGTGCGCGTAGCAACTTGCCTTCCTTGCACACCGGTCCGCTCCCACCCGGCAAGTATGCGAAGCATGCTGCAAACGGCAGAGGCAGGAAATGCGCCTCGTCGCCACCTGTGTTTTCCCTCTCGCGTTCAACCGGAAAACTCGTCGCCGAGTCCCGGCGTATCGCGCGCCTGCTCGACTCAGACGCTCCCCGATCACGCTCGGCGTCTCGGTCTTGCCGACTTTGCGCAGAAGGCTGACTTTCCGCCCCCCTTGCCTGCAGGCTCCGCCAGGCCGCGACGGCCCGCTGGCGAATTTCGTCCATGGAGAGCGGTGGCGACCTCTCGTGTCCTTGCTCGCCACTTTTTGGCTCCAGCCCGGCGCGATACTTCAGCCAATCTCGAACTGCCTGCTGTCGCCGAGCATCCATGTCCTGCGGGATAGCCGTCTGGGGCAGCGGCGTATGGGCCACCTTCTCCGTGCGTTCCGCGCGCGCATTCTGCTGCGTATTCTCTCTCCGCTCGGCTAATCGCCGCCGGTGTCGTTCCCGAATATGCTCGGCAACCTCACTGCGTTCGCCTCTCCTCTCCGCGGCGGCCGCATGCCACGGCAGGTGTGGTTGCGGCTCCCGATCGATCCCCTGCGCCTCGAGGGTCCGATGATCGATGCGCGCCTCGACGTTGGCTTCCCGCAAGGCTTCATTGGTCAACTCTGCCCAGCGCGCCCGAAGCGTCGTGAATTCCTGACGGGAAGGCGGCAAGCCCAGCTCGCTGCGCGTCTCTCCCGCCATATCGACACCTGCCAAGGGACCCATGCCCTCCGGCGTCACTTCGCGAGTCGTCGCAAGTAGGTGGGCGTGGAAGTTCCGCTGATCGCCTTCCGGCCTCGGTGCATGGACCGCGAGATCCACCGCGACGTTATGGCGGTCGGCGATCTCTCGCGAAAAGGTGCGCGCCAGGGTAACGCGGCGCTCGGCTGACAGCTCAGCGGGTAGTGCGACCTGATACTCGCGCGCTACACGCGAGTTGCTCCTTTGACCAGCCTTCTCGGCCGCATTCCACAGGGTCGACCGGTCACGTGCCCATTCCATGCCGGCATCGGGCTGGTCGAGCCTCGAGGGGAGAAATATCTCCTTGTGTAAAACATCGTCACGCTTGCTGTGGTTGTAAAGCGCGCCGGTGCGCTCGTCGCGAATGCGCTCGCCAGCGCGGTAAGCGGCGGCGGCAGTCGCAGTGCGGCCGCTGCTGCGCGAAACAGGCTTGATTTGCATATAGAAGATGGCCACCGAGCTTCCCTCCACCCGAACTGGGTTCCTCGTCAACCGCCCTCGGTCCTCAGGCGAACTCGCAGCCACACGGCCGACGACGCAGTCTTCAAGTACCCCGTCAGGTCCGGCAGCTGCTCGAGTTCCGACGCCAACACCGCCGCCTCGGTGACACGCTGCTCACTGACGTTCATGGACCGGCGCCAGCCACGGCCACCAGGAAATCCGCCGCCGTCTCGGCCGCGGGAGGTGCTCCGGCGCGCCACTTCCCGCTCGCCGATCAGCCTGGAGGCGAACTGCGACGTACCGCCGTGCTCGCTCGCGGAGCAGCGCAGGATCAAGGTATTCGCGCAGTTCTCCACGACTGTTTGTGCTTCGCCTACACCATAGGTACTGGAGACTTGCGCGATCGACTGAAAACCGAGGACGCAGCGCCCACCAAACTTCCGCAGGCGCGCCAGCGCGTCCTTCAGGCCATCGATCGCCCCCAAGGCGTCCAGCTCGTCCACGATGAGCCAGAGGCGTCGGTCAGTGTCCTCGTTGCCCTGGTTGCACATGGTCTCGAAGATCGACAGGCGCACCCATGTCGCGATGATCGTGCGCAGCGCCGCGATCTGGCTCGCTTGGTAGGGAAGAAACAGTGCGCCGCGACCGCTGCCGATCCAATCGCGCACGGAGAACGGCCGCGCGCGCTGCGCCTGCACATGCTCCAGAGCGGCCGCCGCCGATCCCGCGACTGAGCGGATTGAGCTGAACATCCGCGCGTTCTCCGGCTCGAGAAACGGCTGGGCCGGCGTATTGGCGACGATCCGCCGGAGCTCTGCGTTCGGCGCCATGGCAATCAGTCGCCAGAGCTCCGCGGCATTCCGCCGGCCGGCCTCGTGACAGCGGCGCACCACGGCGGCGAGGAAGGTTCGTGCGTAGCCCCGCCATTCCCGGCCGGAGGCGTCCTCCGTCAAGGGAATCAGGCTGCTCGCGAGCTGTTCAGCGTCGTATGGCTCGCGGACTTCGGCAAAGGGATCCCACTGCACCGAGCGCGTGTCGAACGGGTTCAGGATGACATCGCCGCGCCCAGGATGGTGGAAACGCGCAAGATAGGCTCCGTCCGGATCGGTGATGACCGCGCGATCGCCCCGTTCGAGGGCCGCAGCGAGCAGCTCCCGAATGGCTGTCGACTTGCCTGTTCCCGTCGTACCGATCAGCTTGAAGTGCTTGACCTCATCGCCCGGAGCGATAGCCACGCCCGCGACCGTGAGCGGCGGTTCTGGCCGGAGCAGCCGCAACCGCGCCGTGCGCCTCTGCACCGCCCTGCCGTCGACGACTCTCGCACCGCGCTTGTGCGCTTCGCGCGCGGTCGATCGCCGCGAGAGCAGCACCGCGACGAGCAGCGCCATGGCCAGAGTCGCCTCGATCACCGGGCGGCGCACGGCGGCAAGGCTCCAGAGTTCCATCCATTGAGCTGACATGGCGCGGCAGCTCTCCCCTCAGCGACCCTTCACGATCAGATAGTCTGCCCCGGGCCCATAGGCCGGTGCATTGCGGTCGATCCGGACGCACAACCTGGCATCCACGCCGCATCTCCTGACATCAGGCACACCGCCGTGCTGCTCCAGACGCACAATGTTGGCTGCAAGCGCATCACGTCGGGCGCGAAGAGCGGCCATCTCACTTTGTGAGGGTAGCAGCCACCACGCCTCCCCCATCGCGACGCCGGAGCAGATCATCGCAATGGCCACTGTCCACAACAGCGTGCGCACGTGGGCCGCGCGCCGCAGGCGCTGCAGTGATTCAGCCGCGCGGCGGCTCTCGCTCGCCACGTTCCCGAGCGCCTCGGCGAGGCTGCGGTGGATCTCATCCCTCACGATGACGTCGAGGTCGCGCGTATGCGCCGCGAGCCGCTCGAGACTCTCCTGGCCGAGGCGCTGCTGGGCCTGCGCAGTCTCCATCAGCAGCCCGAGCCTCATCGCCTCGTCGCTCATTCCCGCCTCAGTCATGTTCCCACGCGTCCTGGCAAGCCGTCCCGTCGACCCGCTCCCTACGCGCCTCATCACTGACCGGACCATTCGACCGCAGCGGTTCGGACGCGCGCGCATGCTCCGGCCGACGCAGAGTGACCCTCAGCCAGTCGGGAGCGGAGGCGAGCTTGAGGAATCCAGCCAGGTCCGGCAGCCGCTCGATCTCCGAGTCCATCACGGCCGGCTCGATCTGGCGGTGCTCCGAATCCGTGATCGACGGCAGGAAGTCGGACGCGCGGCGGGATTGCGAGCGTGAGATGCGCACGACCTCACGCTGCCCGATGAGCCGCGAGGCGAATTGCGAGGTGCCGCCATGCTCGCTCGCGGAGCAGCGCAAAATGAGCGAGTTACCACAGTTCTCAACGAGTGTCTGCGCCTCACCCTTGCCATAGGTGCTGGAGACCTGAGCGACCGACTGAAAACCGAGGACACAGCGTCCGCCGAACTTGCGCAGCCGCGCCAGCGCATCCTTCAGGCCATCGATCTGTCCCAGCGCATCGAGCTCATCGACGACGAACCAAAGCTTTTGATCCTGCGTTCGCAGGCGCGCCGACTCGCTTGCCGGGCGGTTCATCGCCTCGAATATCCCGAGGCGCATCCACGCCGAGATCGTCGAGCGCAGCGCGGCGATCTGACCGGCCCGATAGGGGATGAAAAGCACTCCGCTCCCGGACTGCACCCATTGCTTGACCGCGAGCGGCCGGGACTCCTGGCGCGCGACGTGCTGCAACGAGTCGACGGCGGAGCTCAGTACCGACCGCACAGAATCCAACATCCTGTCGTTCTGCTTCTCGAAAAAAGGCTGTGCCGGCGTGCCACCGACCAGTATCTCGAGATCGCCTTTCTTGGCGACCACGAGCAGCTCGTACAGCGTCTTGACATCCGACACCCCAGCCGCCCGCGCTTGGCTGGTCACCGCCGAGAAGAGCGTGCGTGCGTAGCCGCGCCAGCTCCGGTCCTGTCCCTCGTGATCTGGAATGAGCGCGAGAGCGAGCTGATCGACATCGTACGGCTCCTGGATCTCCCCGAAGAGGTCCCACTTGGCGCCCCCGGGCTCGAAGGGGCTCAGGATCACATCGCCGCGGCGTACGTCGAGGAAACGCCCCATATAGCCTCCGTCCGGATCGGCGATGATCGCCCGATCGCCGCGACGTAGCGCTCCCGATAACAGCTCGGTGATCGCGGTGCTCTTGCCTGAGCCGGTCGTGCCTATCAGCTTGAAGTGCTTGGTCTCGTCGGCCGCCGGGATCGGGACGCCCGCAAGAGTGATCTGCGCCCACCGCCTCCCCATGGAAGCATCGCGCGCCTGCCCCATCCTGTGCCAGCCGCCTCGCTCTCGAGGGCCTTCCTGTTGTGCATCGACGACAGTCGTACCCCTGACATAGTCTCCCGCGTTCTGCTTTGGCCTGGCGAGCACACATCCACCGCCATAGCCCAGGAGTCCTCCAATGCCCCCGCCAACCACAAATTCCATCAGGCTACCGGTGTAGGCATGCATGGCGCGAAGGAGAGGACTTGCCAGAGACATACCTATCCCGGTGGCGACCATGAGCGATCCGGCCAGCACGGGCGAAGCGAGGAATGCACGCAACTCCGCACGTCGTCGCGTCACGGCGATCCACATGGGAATCTGCACGGTACAGAAGTCCAACGCGAGCCCCGACCAGCCGCGCAGCAGCTCGTGGGCCGTGGCGCCGATCTCGGTCAGCATCCGATCCGCTCCCGCGACATTGACGCGCTGGATGACCGTACCGGGGCGGCGGACCGGGGTTGATACCAGATCTCCTTGATGAACCGCTCGTGGCACTCCACACCACACTGGATGACGACATCGATGAGCCGCCGCAGGAGACTGCGGATATCGCGGCGCGCCAACTGCCTGCCGCCTTCGCTCTGTTTGATGAGCAACACCAGTTGCTCGAAGGCGAGCGCCGCGCTCGAGGCATGTACGCTGGTAATCGATCCGGGGTGCCCGGAGTTGACGTTGCGAAGATAATCGAAGGCCTCCTCCGCGCGCAGCTCCGCCAACAGGATACGATCGGGCTTCATCCGCAAGGTTGCCTCCAGAAGCTGCTTCGGTGTGACGCGCGCCAGCCCCTGGTCGTCCTTGCTGTAGAAGAGCCGCACGTGGTTGGGATGAGAGTCGAGCACCAGCTCGGGCGCATCCTCGATGGTGACCAGCCGCTCCTGCGGCGGGATTTCCCGGATCAGCGCCTTGGTCCAGGTAGTCTTGCCGGACCCGGTCGGACCCGAGACCACGATGTTGCGTCGGCTGCGTACCGCCAGGCGCATGAACGCCTCGTACCGTTGCGCGGCGAGGAGGTCGCGGAGCTCGATCTCGATCTCCTCCGGCCCACCGCCCGCCGCGCGGGTCCGGCGAAAGATCCCGCGGCTGGCGAGCTCGCCGACGGACCAGACCTCCTCCGAAGGACACCGGATGTTGATGGCCACACACCCCTGCGTGGTCGCCGGCGGCAGCGCTATCTGCACGCGCTCGCCGCTCGGGAGCGAGGCCGAGAGGAGCGGCGAAGTCTCGTCTATCCGCTGCCGGCTGAAATTCGCGACCAGCTTGGCGAACCGGCGGCACCAGTCGAGGTCGGCGTAGGCGGCGGGCTCGCGGCGCCAACCGGCGCGCGTCTCCAGGAACGCCTCCGACGGCCGGTTGATGCAGATCTCCATCACATCCGGCCTCGTGAGCAGTGGGCGTAGCGGGCGCACGGTGAGCTCCAGCGCGGAGGCGTACTCACCGGGACTCGAGCTCATAGACCGGCCTGAAATCGATATCGCGCGCCACCAGCACCTGGATGCGCGCGCCATTGCGCACCAGGATGGTGGGCGGAATGCTAACGGTGCTGCGCAGAATGTCGGTGAGCACATCCTCCGACGCGGTGGGGTCCAGAACGACGGCGCCTCCGCGGGACGAGGACTGCGCTTCGTATTGCACGGCACCGTCGATCATGGAGACCAGTGCGGCGGCGCCGAAGCGTTGCCAGAAGTGGCGGTTGACCTTGCCCGCGAGACCCGAGCGTCCGAGCGCATCGGTTGCCGGCGAGTCGAGCTGCACCACGACGCCTCGCGGCGTGCGCGCCTCGGTCCATACGACGAACACACGCGTATCACCTTGATGTACCTGTCCGCGAGTTTCGCCGATGAGCTTCGTCCCGCGTTCGAGCAGAACCACGGTCCCATCGGCACCGAAAGTATCGGTGGCCGTAACACAGGTCGTCATGCCCGGCAGCGTCGAGTCGATCGCAGTCTCCAAGGTACAATCGATGGATGTCCCCTTGGGAAGCAGCAGCCGCAGCGTGGGCAGTATCTGCGCTCGCGTCGCACTCAGAACGCTCGGGCGCAGCAGCGCCTCCAAGGCGTCACCGTTCCGGTCGCTCGCCGGCATCTGCGCTTGCGCATCGGGGACCACGGAGATTGCAGCCGGTGCTTCGCTGACGCCAACTGCGGCGACACTGGCCGACGACCCGGAGCGTCCTCCCGCAAACACCTCGCCGGACAAGCGACGATCGAGCACACGCTGTCGGGGGGTGGTCACTGAAGGGACGCCGTAGCCGCCAGGCAGCCCTCCCGGGGCGCGAGCCAGCGGCTCGAGCAGAGTACCCAGCGGCAGGGCAGGCACCGCCGATGATGGCCCGGTGATGGGTAAGCGCGATGGGGTGAGGGTCGGTACCGCACCGGCGCTCGGAGCCAAAGGCGCGGGGTGCGCAACGGGCGGCGGCATCACGGGCGCGAACGATGGCAGAATCATGCCCTGTCCGACATTCTCCGGCATTGAGGCATGCGCCGGACCGCGGGCCGCGGCGGGCCGAGAGAGTGTCTCCGCGTAGTACCAGGCCAACATCCCCGCTCCCACACTGATCATGAGTCCGCCCGCCAGCAGGCTGCTCATTCTCGATTGCAGCGAGCGGGCACTCACCACGGACGGGGCACACTCGCCGCGAACCGAGCCCTCCCGTGGTATACCGGGTGTAACCCCAGACTCATCCCGCGGACTGCCCGGGCGCTCCCCGTGCGGCGAGCCATCGGTGTGCCGCGTCGCCGATCCGGCCACGGAGTCATCTCTTCGCCACGGGAACCGAATCATGGCTCGACTCCCGGGGCAGCTCCTCGCGTCACACGTTCCACGTTGGGCGCTATCGTTCCGGAGGAAAGTCGCTCCCCACCTCCAGTGAACGCCCGATCAACGATGCAACCGGCCAGCTTCCCGCGCCGGACGATCAGACGCCGTGCAACGCGCTGTACCACGATCCGCCCCGCTTGCACCTCAAAGTTAACCAGTGATTCGCTGCCGTCCTCGCCCAACGCGAAAACCGCAGGCAACTCGGTACGCGTGCCGAAGACCAGCGTCGTCTGCACGCCGTCGTCCCAGGCGGCTTCGGGCTTCACGGAGGGGTCACCGCAGTACCAGTAATCATAGTTTCGCGACCGGACGCTCCGTGCCGCGGCAAGATCTCGCGCGACCTGCTGTCGCTCGCTCGATGCCGCACGCACGGGAACCGCCGGATACTCAAACCGCAGCGCGTAAATGACGTCGGCACCACTCTGGTCAGGCGACCGTGGCTCCGACTGGTAGTCGAAGAGATACGTGCGGCGATTGGTGAGCACGGTGAGGTTGGTCGCAACGTGGGCGGCTCTGGGTTTGAGGAATAGGTGATTGCCGTCTGACGCAAACGTAACGCCCTTCGAGTCGCCGACGCCGAGCCCCACGAAGTGCTCTCCGGGAGCAAAAGTGATGTCGATCTGGTAGCCGACATAGCCTCTGAGCCGATAGACGGCGTCCGCCCGATAAGGAACCACGCGGATGCGCGGGTCCGGCAGAAGCGGAACCTGCGACGACTGCGCACGGGCGAAGGCAGCCGCAAGACAGTAGAAACAGACCGACACAAGCGGAAATGGCGATCGACGATTCATGATGCGCTCCTGGAGCAATCCTAGCGACCGGCCGAACCCTGAGCCGTACTCAACACTTCGGGCTCGACGCCGAGGTCCAGCACCTCGAACCCCAGCGGATTCATGCTCCGCGTCCGCAAGTCATCCGGCGGCTTGCCGTAGCTGTAGTCGATGCTGGCTATCCAGTGAGTAACGAGCCTCGGCAGACCGTCCCCCTCACGCTCGATGCGCGCGAAGCGCACCTGCGCAAGGTCCGAAGCGCCGCCGGCGCGCTTGAAGAAACTCACCGACTCCACCCGAATAGTCTCCGTACTGCCATCCTTGTGTACATTGAGGGGCGAGCTCGGATTGGCTCGGTTCCACTTGGCGTACAGCGCCTGATTGAGCCGCGCGGAATTGAAGGCGCCGCATTCCTGGTAATCGCTTTCCGCCATCGCGTAGTCGAAGCGCTCGCACACACTGATGTAGTGTGTCAGGAAATACCGGGTAACCGCTTCGCCGAGCGAAGTATGCCCGATGTAAATCGGTACGACATCGACTACCCCGGTGGTGTTGTCCACTCGGATCAGATAAGGCTCGGCCCGCTTCAGCGGCATCAGAAGGGCGAGTGCCGCGCTGCTGGCGACGGCGCAGAGCCATCCGGCCGCGGCCACCCGCCAGGCCACTGTCACCGCCCGACCCGCCTGCGCCACGCGGTCAGAATCCCAGGAAGCGGCTTCCTCGAGATATCCCTGCAGCGCCCGATCGGCGCTCATGAGTGGGTGCCTTTCTGCAAATCCGCCGCGGCCCGACGTGTAGCGAAGGTCGAGTCCGACCGGATCGGTTGATGGTTGATCGGCGTGAGTCGTCCGCTGCAACCCGGACGCTCCGATGCGCAGCCGACGAGAAGCAGCAACCCAACCACGAAAGCGCCAGTCTTCATGATCCGCCTCTCGAAGCTCCAGCCGTGCCGGTCGCAGTCCCTTGCTTTTGCTCCCTGGTCTCGCCAAGCCTCTTCGACCGGACAGTCCTGACGTGATTGGCAATGGCGAGCCCGCTCATGACCGCCCTCATCGGCGCGCCTATGGTCCGACTCACAGCTCCGAAGCTATTGAGCGCCACCCCTCCCGCAAGGCCCGCGGCAATCGGCATGATCTGACGGAGGAAGAGAAATACCAGCATGGTCACGAGCAACATATTGATCGCATCCACGGTAAGGATCGCACTACCCAACGCCTCGGTCTGTTGGGCGTAGGATTGGACGAGGTGCAGCATCAGAGCGGCTACCATTACCGTGAGAATCGTGATCAGCGCGTAATTGGCGAGCTGCGCGACCCAGGCCTCGAAGAATCTGCGCGTCGTATCAAACAGCAGGAACGTCACGAACAGCGGGCCGAGCGCCAGCAGCACGGAAAGTGCGACGCTCGATAGCGCCAACAGGAACATGGTGTAGACGCAAAGCAGGCCCACCAGCAGCCAGACGACGAGCCCCGCGAGCATGTAACCGGGGTGGAAGCCGTTGCCGTTTCGATAGAGCTGATCCGCCACGGCACCGCCCGCATTCCAGATGGCATCGATCGTCTGCACCGGGTCCGACGCGCCAACGACCGCGGCGGCAAATTCCGTCGGCGCGTTGTAGAACGTGTCGACCAGCAGGGTGTTATAGAGCCACAAATCCAGCCCGACCCCGAAGATCACCGCAAGCGTCACGATGCGCTTCACGCCCGCGATGAACGGCTCCTCTATACGGCCCGTGAGCTGCAGGTACCCCCAGAGCATGACGTACACCGTCCCCAGTGTGAGGATGGCCGGCTCGAGAATCGAGGCGACTCGTGCAGTGTTCTGGCCGATGTAGCTTGCGAGCTCACCGTTCAACCACGTCCAGAAGGTCTGGAAGAAATTCACGACAGCGTCACCCGCCATCAAGGCGTCGGCTGAAAGCGCGTCGCGAACTCGCCCTGGCCGGCGATGGCGCGCTCGCGGTCCTGCTCCTCGTCGGCCCAGCGCTGCGCCTCCGCAGCGGCAACCAGCACGGTGAGCTTCGTCTGCTCGTTCTCGAGCATCGCCTGCTCAGCCTCGACGCGCGCGTTGAGATCGAGAATACCCTTCTGGTCGCTCGCCGTGCCGATCGTGTTGATGAGCAGCTGCAAGTCCGCGAAGCGGCTGCTGGCGTTCGCGAGCGCCTGCTGCGAGACGGCTTGCAGAAGGGCGGCCGTACCGCGGTTGGCGGCGAGCTGCTGCTGCCCACTCGGTGAGAGCGTGGCGACCTGCTGCGGCGAGAGCACCGTGTCCTCGGCGAGCGCCTGGCGGATGGCGGCCGAGAGCGCGGGATACGCGGCACCGGTGCCATTGAGGGCGGCCGTGAGCTGTCCCCAATCGGTGGGCAGGTAATTGCGGTTCGTGCCCGCGAGCAACTGCTCCATTCCGCGATCGCCCGTCATGGAGCGCAATTCCGTCTGCGCGACGGTGAGCTCCTGCTCGAGGTTCTGCACCTCCTTCACCAACTGGGCGACCGAGGCGACATCGATGACCGCGAACTGGGCGTGTGCCGCGGGAGCTGCCGCGATTAGGGCAAGCGAGAGAAACGGCAAGGGAGTCTTGAACATCGACATGACACGCTCCTTACTCAATGGGTGGCGGTGCGGGCGGACAGGACCTCGAGCTCGGACTCGAAACCGTGGAGGTCCAGCCGGCAGACGACACTCTGATGACCCTGCTTGACGAGAAATGCACGGGCGCCGGGCTCGAGCTCCTCCTTGATGAGGGCGAGCTCACGCTGGCTCAGGCCGAACCCGGCCATGTATTCCTCAGGTGCCGCGTCTGCGTTCGGGAAGAAAATCTTCGTCGGGGTTTGCTCGATGATCGTGCGGCTGATCGGACTCTCGAGGACGTCCCCCGCGCTCTGCGTCGCAAGGCACATGACGCCGTTGAGCTTCCGCCACGTCTTTGGCCCGTCCTTGGCGAAGCTCTCGAACGCAGGGTCCGCGAGCAGCCGCCAGAACTCGTCCATCCAGCATACGAGCCGGCGACCGTCGAGCATCTGACGCACGAGATGAAAGAGATACAGGGTGACCGGTGCGCGAACGACGTCGTTGTCGAGAAACTCGGTGACGTCGAAGCCGATTACCGGCCGCCCAGCCAAACGCCTTATGACGGAGTCGGCGGGATTGTCGAACGCCCACGCGTATGTGCCCTCCGCAGCCTCGCACCAGACACCCAGACGCGCATGCAGGCCCTCCGGATCGGTGGGATCCAGGTACTCGAGCAGCCGCGAGAGCCGTCGCGCCCCCGGTGTGAGCGACAATACCCCGCGCAAAGCCTGATCCAGATCCCGCTGCTCGCGGATATTGAGGGGACGCGCGCCGGGGGCGCGCGCCAGCAGGTGCAGCCAGCTCCGCAGGAATTCGTGATGCGCCGGACCCGACGGCAGCTCCAGAGGATTGAATCCGGTCGCGATTCCATTGCGCAGAGTCAGATACTCGCCGCCGAGCGCGCGAACCAGGCGCTCGAGGCCCCGATCCTTGTCGAGCACCACCTGAGTAGCGCCCTGGCGTGCGAGCATCGCCACGAGAAACCCGATCAGCACCGTCTTGCCGGATCCGGTCGGACCACAAATGAAGGTGTGACCGGCATCGCGGCGGCTGCTGCCGTCCGATGGATCGCTGGCGTGCAGCGAGAAGTAATACGCCGAATGCGCCCGGGTGGGGAAAAGAGCCAGCGCCTCACCCCAGTGGTTGCCCTGCTCTCGTCCCGACGGAAAGTTGTGAAAGGGCACCATGGCGGCGACGTTGCGCGAGGTGATGGGCGCCTTCCGCGGCCGGAGCGCAAAGTTGCCGGGCAACTGCGCCCAGAACGCCGCCTCGAGCGCGAGATCTTCGCGAGCCACAGTCATGCCGGTGTCGGCGAGAATGGCACGTGCCTGGGCGACGCAATCGTTCAGCGTTCGCAGCCGCTCCCCCGCCGACCGTCCTTCCGGCACCTCGTCGGGATCGGCCAGCACCTGCAGCGTAAAATGATGGTCTCCCATCACGAACTCGTTGCTGGTCAACGCATCGAGCGCTTCACCCAGCTCCTCGGCCTGGGAGATCGCGAAATCGCCGGCATTGGCCATCCGATTGATCTGCCGAATGAGCAACGCCTGGCCGCTCGCCTTGGAAAGGAACGCAAAAGACTGAGTGAGCACGAAGGCAAACGGGGCACTCAGCAGCCTGTTGAGCATGCCGGTGATGCTCGGCGTCGGATACTCCTTTATTCCGAGGAACGCTCCAACACGCGTTCCCGTCATCAAGCGATACTCCATCGCCTCGCCGCCGAAATAGAGCCTCGTCGTAGGAAGCGCAGCATTCAGCGGGCCGCGAGGCAAGGGCATCCGCTGCCGCTCGCCGTTGATCAGCAGAGCGAGATATTCGAGAAGGGACGAATACCAGCGGCCGGAATCCTGATAACAGCAGAGACTCTCCGGCTCGTATCGCGCGAGGGAAGCACGCAGCGTCTGAGCCAGCTTGCGGCAGGCATCGACGGAATCGGCTGTCTCCAACCGCAAGCTCGCGGGCTTGAGTCGGGTGATCACATCGGACAGGAGACCGGCCGCCCGACCTGCGGCCGGCCGATAGAGCACGGCGAGGTAGAGCTCGTTGACCATGAGAATCTCGCCCGCGAGTCGGCGCTGATACTTCTCATGAAGGGCCGCGGCGAATCCAGTCGGGCCGGCTGCGGGAGCCCGCAGGGTCTCACGACGGCGGATGATGTGACTCCAGAGCGCGATGCCCGGAGCGGCCACATTCCGCCAGAGAACGTTCACCTTCTCGTGCCAGACATTGAGCTGTTCGACATCGGCGCTTTCGAAACTGGCTCCCCCCAGACGAAACGCCTGCAGGTAATCGCCAAATGCCGTCCTGACGACCTCCGGCGCCACGTGTGCCGTATAGGGGATGTAGCGGTCCGCAGCCAGCTCGCGGCGGACTGCGGCTTGGCGCCTTGCGCTCAGCATGACGGCAATCTTCCGGCTGGACGGTCGGGAATCCGGACCGTGATGTCGGCGCGGCGCCGCCCGGATGAGCGCGGGGGATCGAGAGCAAGCGGGCTGTAGCTGCTCGCACGCCACCATCGTCCATTGGCAAGCAACGCCGGCACCCGTGTCCGGCCCCAGAGCAGCAGCAGATCGAAGTAGCGCGCATCGCGACCGCAGAGCAACACACCCGCGCCATGGATCGGCAACGCGATGAGCAGCGTCAGGAGGTTCCTGGTGACGAGAAACGCTTCGAGCGTAAACACCAGATTGAAGAGCAAAGCGGAGTAAGTGACCCCCCAGCGCATCGGAGGCCTGGTCGCGCCGACGAAGAGCGGGTCGGCGGTCAGCCCCCTGGTTCCCATGGTCATTTTTTCGTCCTCCGTGAGTCAGACGCCGAACATCCCGCGCACCCAGGAAACGATTTGCGGCGCACCGAATGCGATCGCGATGCCCAAAATCGCGCCTATACACCAGCCCCATGAAATGCGGTTTGCCATCGCCATGCCCCCGAGCACCATGACCAGAATGATGGCAACAGGGGTGAGCCAGGCGAGGATGTTGCTCTCAAGGGCCGTCGCACCCGTTAGAAAGGGTGAGGTTTGGGCAAACGCCGGCTGCGACAGAGTCAGCAAGGCCAGCAGGAGAGCGATCGCCAGGGCAGCCGGCGACATGGCGCGCTCCACGACTCGAGCAATTCGCAGTGACATGAGTCCTCTCCTTATTCCCGGTCCACTTCCGGTTTGGTCAATTGGCCTTCGCTGCACGGTTCGGCGGCTCGCGACCCAAGGCTGACTGGCCGCCAGCCCGCGCCGACTTCCTACGCGCTCGCGGCGACCCGCTGCGGCTCCTCGGCCCTTCGGCCCTCGCGCTCCTCGCGTTTGGCCTTGCCGGGTGCACCGAACCGGAAACCCTGCACGATGAAGCTGTAGTCGTAGTGCCGCTCGCCGTCCTTGTCGGTCCAGTTGTCCGCGCGCACCTGGGCGTCGACGATGAGCTGATCCCCCTTGCGGGCGGTGCGCGCTATCGTCTCCCCGAGCGGACCGAACGCGGTGAACCAGATGGTCGTGGCGATCTCACGCGCCCCGCCCTCCTCGTCCTTGCCGGCGTAGTCGTTGCCGATCAGGCAGATCTTCGCGTAGGTACGATCACCCTTGACGGTCAGCTCGGGATTGCGGGACAGATTGCCGATGGCGGTGAGAGTGAAGCTGTTCATGGCGACTCCTGGTGTTGGGCGCGGGTGCCGGATGGCACGTTGAACAGTCTAGGGACGCCCGCGGGGATTGGAATCGCGTTTGCCTGCGTGTTTATATAGAAATGCGCATCCCTGTCGCTCCCCGAGGCACGCTATTCTCCGGTCGACAACCAGTCACCGAGCGGAGAGATCCCCATGTCTCTGATCGAACAGTCGAACGACGAGCTCGTCGTCGAGGAATGCATCCAGGAGTTGGATGAGCTCGTCATGAGCCTCGACCGTTACCCACCTGCCGCGGTGGTCGTCGCGATCGGCACCTATCTCGAGGGCCTGCTCGGCGCACTCGTAGATGAGGACCAGTGCAGCCGCGAGGAGGCTCGCGAGCTTCTGCGGGAGATCGAGGCCGGCGTCCTGGAGGAGCAGGCGCCGGCCCGGCGGTGAGCGCGCTCAGTTCCGGAGCGTATCCGTGGAGATCCAGGTCGGCACCCAGGCTTTACCCCCATCCGCCGAAATGGCCCAGTCCTGGTGACAGGTCTTCGAGCTGATGCCAGACCAGACATTTCGAACCAGCACGGTCTTCCCCTCCATCTCGTCCAGAAAGACGAAGGTTCCAACACCGTGCTTGAATTCCCCCACCATCGGCTGATCCAGAGTGCCGGAGCTGCTGTTTGCGAAATAGACGCGCCACTGCCGTGTCTTACGGTCGTACATCCGCAGCGCCATGAGCTCCTCGTGGCCGCTCGGGCCATCGACTTCCAGTTGGCCGATATCGGCCCAGTCATCCCATACGCGATAGACCGTGTGCGCTCCCTGCAAGTTGGTCCACACGTTGGGAGCGGAAAGAGGATTCAGGACCGCACGTATCCGGGTCTGCCACCGTCCCATGTTGAAATCGAAGTCGTGCTCCGGTCCGGTACCCGGCGTGTAAGGGGTGTCGTATTCAGGGTCTTTCTTCAGGCGGGTGAGTTGCGCGATGAACTGCTTGACCCAGGTCTTGCCGCCATCGGCAGACGATGCGATCTCGAAGTGATAGGAATTCGCGGTCATGTTCGACCAGGCGTCGCGCTCGAGGGCTTTCTGGCCATCGCCGCTCCAGCCGTAGAGCACCAGGCGGCCGTTCGCGAATTTCCCATACACCGGATCGTCGATGATGCCGTCGCTGCTGCTCGCGAACTGCTGGCTCCATTGGCCCGACTTCGGGTCGTAGAGGAAGAGCGTCAGTCCCTGAAAATGGCTCCCCGCGCCGGAAGCTTCGATCTTCTCCACATTGGCCCGCCCGCCCCACAGGGGCTGGTCGATCACCGTGCCGGTCATTTTCGCCCACTGGGAGCCGGAAACGCGGCTCAGGATGTGTGTCCGCCACGTACCGAAATGAAAATCGAAGGCGTGCTGTTGATCCACCGACTGCGTTGCACCCGCGGCAAGCGCGGGCTGCCATCGAAGCACGGCTGCAAAGGTCAGCACGCACATGGCGGCGGCGAGACTGCCGCCGAGACGCTTTATCCGAGTCATGTAGCCCTCCGTTTACAATGGCCTAAGAGATATCGTGCCGGGCCCCGCATCTGAAGGGCCGGTTTGGGGAAAAAGCAGTGGGCCAACGTTCCGGAGCGCCGCGGGTCACCGAGCCTTTGTTCGAGCTGCGGCTCGATCTGCCGCGGCCGGGCTCGCGGGATGCCTCCCGCAGCCTCTACGCGCAGCTCAAGGCCGCCATCCTCGATGGCCGGCTGCCACCGGGAGCCCGCCTGCCGGCCACCAGGCGCTCGGCGGCGTTTCTTGGGGTCTCACGCAACACTGCCGCCGCGGTGTACGACCGGCTTGCGAGCGAGCGGCTGGTCGTGAGCCGGGGCGGCTCCGGCGTCTTCGTCGCGCTCCCCGCGCCGGCTCGCCGTCAGCGGGATCGCTTGGCGCTGCTGCGACCGGCCGCGAGGCTAAATCCCATCTGGCTGCAGCCGGACCTCGCGGCGGCGATCGGCTTCTGGCGGGAGGCGCCGGGGGATGAGCCCGGGGGCTCCGGGCAGGTGGACTTCCGCCCCGCACTGGTGGATTCCCGACTCTTCCCGTTCGCGGTGTTTCGCCGTGTGAGCGCCAAGCAGATCCGCCTGCTCGAGCGCCGGCCGGCGGCCTTCCGCAGTCCGCAGGGCAATCAGGGCAACTATCGGCTGCGCGAGGCGATCACGCGACACATCGCCGGCACGCGCGCCGTGGTCTGCGGGCCGGAAGACGTTCTCGTGACTTCCGGCGCCCAGCAGGCATTCGACGTGTTGGCTCGCACTCTGGTGACATCCGGTCGCACGGTCGTTGCAATCGAAGACCCGGGTTATCCCCCACTGCGCGCGGCATTCCTCGCCGCTGGCGCCCGCATCGTGCCAGTGCGCGTGGATGCGGACGGGATCGTCGTCGATGCCATTCCCGCCGACGCCGATGTCATTTGCGTTTGTCCTTCTCACCAGTTTCCGCTCGGCTCCGCGCTCTCACCGGCGCGGCGCGGCGAGCTCGTCGCGCTGGCGCGCAAGCGCGGTGCGCTCATCATCGAGGACGATTACGACGGCGAGTTCCGGTTCGAGGGTGGCATGCTGGAAGCGCTACGGACTCCCGAGGCCGCCGAGCTCGTCTTCTATGTCGGAACGTTCTCGAAGTGCATGCTCCCGGCCCTGCGCCTGGGGTACATCGCCGCTCCGCAGTGGGCGATGCCAACGCTGGTGGCGGCCAAGAACTGCATGGATTGGCACAGCCCGGTCCCGATCCAGGCGGGTGTTGCCGGCTTCATTGCCGAGGGGCACCTGACGCGCCACGTCCGCAAGATGCGTGAGCTCTACCGACGACGACGCAACGTACTCCTCGATTCGCTGACACGGGAGCTGGCCGAGTGGCTGGAGCCGATCCCGTCCTTCTACGGGATGCACGTCGCCGCGATCGCAAGGCCCGGCGTCGACGCCGAGGCCGCTGCGGCGGCGGCTCTGGCGATGGGGGTGAGAATTCACACCCTGTCGCGCTACTTTCTCGGCGAGCCGGATCGCAGCGGCATGATCTTCGGCTATGGGGTCGCCGACCTGCCGCAGATCGGGCAGGGCCTGCGCCAGCTTCGCGAGGCCTTCCAAGCCGGGCTCCGGGCCTCGCCACGGGCCCAATCGCGGCGGTGAGCCGCCGGGACCTTGGGCGTAGTAGAAAGATAAACTGTTCAGTTTACCTGTGTATCTGCTATCCTATGGGCCATGGCAAAAGCTCGGGATCTCGACGTCAATGAGTTCGCACAGACCCTCGGTCGGCTGGTGCGCCAGATGCGCGCGGCAGCGGCACAGCATGAACTGTCACTGACTGAATTTGCGGTGCTTGCACGTCTGGGACGAGAAGGGCCCGCCACCACCGCGGACCTTGCGCGCGCCGAAAGCATGCGGCCCCAGTCCATGAGCGCTGCCGTCGCAACGCTCGAGGAGCGCGGACTCGTCGAGCGCAAGCCGCACCCGAGCGATGGACGGCAGGTGAACATCGCCCTCACGGAGAAGGGCGCAGTGGTGCGCAGCAGCACCAAGGATCTGAAGCGCGCGTGGCTCGCGCAGGCGACGGCTGGGCTTGGGGAGGAGGAGCGGCAGATCCTCGCCCGGGCCAGCGACATCCTCAAAGGGTTGCTGCGGCCATGAGGCAGGGAACGCAGAGTTTGGTCTCGCACACCTGGCGCGCGCTACGCCACCGCAACTTCAGACTGTTCTTCTTCGGCCAGAGCACCTCGCTCATCGGCACCTGGATGACCCGGCTCGCAACGGCGTGGCTGGTCTACCGGCTCACCCACTCCGCCCTCCTCCTCGGCGTCGTCAGCTTCTCCGGTCAAATCGTCTCCTTCCTCCTCGGGCCGGTCGCGGCCGTATGGGTGGAGCGCCTGGAGCGCCGACGGCTTCTCGTCGTCACGCAAGCCGCCGCGGCGATACAGTCTCTGGCGCTTGCGACATTGACGCTGGCACACGTGATCACGCTCGGCGAGATCATTGGCCTCATGGCCTTCCAGGGCCTGATCAACGCCTTCGACATGCCGGGCCGCCAGTCCTTCCTCGTCCAGATGGTGGAGGACCGCGGCGATCTTGCCAACGCCATTGCCATCAACTCCTCCATGGTCAACAGCGCACGGCTCATCGGCCCTGCGATCGGCGGTCTCATCATCGCGGCGTTCGGCGAGGGCTGGTGCTTCTTCATCGACGGCGTGTCGTACCTTGCAGTGATCGCCTCACTGCTGGTCATGCGACTGCCGGCGCTGAATGACCGCAGGAAGTCCGGGAGCAGCCTTCTGCAGGAGTTGCGCGAGGGCTGGGACTATGTCAGCGGCGTCGGACCGATCCGCACCATCCTGTTGCTCCTGGCGCTGACTTGCCTCGTGGGGTGGCCCTATTCGGTGCTGCTCCCCGTCTTTGCGGACAAGGTGCTGCACGGCGGCCCCCATACGCTCGGCTGGCTCAGCGCCGCCTCGGGTCTCGGCGCCCTCATATCCGCGCTCGCCCTCGCGATGCGCAAATCCATCAGAGGCCTGACACGCAACCTGCAGATGGCGGTCGCTCTACTGGGCGTCGGCCTGATCCTCTTCGGTCTGTCGCACGTCCTATGGCTGTCGCTCCTGCTGATGGTAGTGGTCGGCTTCGGTCTCATTCAGGCCACGGCCGTCTGCAACACCATCATCCAGTCGCTGGTCCCCGACGACAAGCGAGCACGCGTAATGGGTTACTACACCATGGCGTTCTTCGGCGCTGCGCCCTTCGGGAGCCTCATGGCCGGCGCGCTGGCGCAGCGCATCGGTGCTCCCCACACAGTCATGTTGACGGGGACGTTCTGTATCGTGGGCGCCGCCTGGTTCATCCTACAGCTGCCAAAGATCAGGCCCGCGATGCGCGCGGGCTACCGTGAGAGGGAGCTGGCCGCCGCAGTCGCGGCCAATGCCTAGCCCGGCGCCTTACGGTTCGCCCGCGCCCGTGCCCCGGCCCGCCAAGCGAGCGCCAGCATCGCCAGCCCGAAGGCGAGCAGCGCCACGCCCCACCAGAGATTGATGTCGATTCCCAGTGAGCGCTGATAGATCGCCGGATTGCTGAGCAGCCCGTAACCGGCGAGCAAGACGCCCAGGATCACGAAAAGACTGCCGATCGGGATGCGGATGTCGAGTCCCATGGCGCTCAGCGGAAGATGAAGTTGAGGATGATGGCGCCCGCAAGCACGCAGGCGCCGAGCACGGCTGGCCGCGCATACCAGCGCTCACCGGCCGCAGCCCGTAGCCGCGGCGTGAGGGAATAGACGAGGCCCTTGAGGTCCTCTTCCGCACGCGGCCGCGTTACGGCGCTCACCGCTACCGTGACCAGGAAGCATGCGCCGAACGCATAGATCGCCGTCCAGAAGTTCTGCGCCATCTGGCTGGGGTAGAGGCGCAGCACCTCGATCCAGCCCCCCTGGATGCCCGTCGCACTCCCCGCCGGCAGCGTGAGGCCATGGTGCACGGCCGCGGCCGCTGTACCCGCCAATAGACCCAGGAACGCCCCATGCCCCGTCGTCCGCTTCCAGAACATCCCGAGAAGGAAAGTGGCGAAGAGCGGCGCGTTCACGAACGCGAACAGCAGCTGCAGCAGATCCATGATGTTGTTGAAGCGATTGGCGGCGTAGGCGGCCATGATCGACAACCCGATGCCGGCGACGGTAGCGATCCGCCCCATATTGAGATAATGCCGGTCGCTCGCCCCGCGGCGGATGTAGGCCTGATAGATGTCATAGGTCCACACCGTGTTGAAGGCGGTCACATTACCCGCCATGCCGGTCATGAAGCTCGCCATCAGCGCCGTCAGCCCGAGCCCGAGCATCCCGCTCGGGAAGTAGTGCCCGAGCATGAGGGGAATCACCATGTCATAGTTGAGTGCGCCATCTGCCTTGTGCGGCAGCGTAAGCCCGCTCGCCCCGCCGTGCATCGTCGAGGCGATGGCGATCATCCCGGGAAAGATGACGAGGAAGGGAAAGAGCATCTTCGGCATCGCGGCAATGAGCGGCGTGCGCCGGGCCGCAGCCATGGAATCCGCCGCCAGCGCGCGTTGCACGACCAGGAAATCCGTGCACCAGTAGCCGAACGACAGCACGAATCCCAGGCCCATGGCGATGCTGATCCACTCCACCCCCATCGGATTCGAGGCGGGGCTGCTCATCACTCTCCAGGTACTCGTCCAGGCATCCGGCGCAAAGCCTCGCGACACCGCCACCTGCCGCAAGCCCGCGACGAGCCCATGCCAGCCGCCCACGTCCTTGAGTCCCAGGAAGACGAGCGGCGCGAAGCCGAAGACGATGAGAAAGAACTGCAGCACTTCGTTGTAAATTGCCGAAGTCAGCCCGCCGAGGAAGATGTACACCAGCACGATGAGCGCGGACAGCAGAATGCTGGTCGTGAAATCCCAGCCGAGAAGGAGCTTGAGGAGCAGCGCCATCGCATACATGGAGATGCCCGAGGAGAACACTGTCATCACCGCGAAGGAGATCGCGTTCAGCCCGCGGGTCTTCTCGTCGAACCGCAGCTTGAGGTACTCCGGCACCGAGCGCGCCCGCGAGCCGTAGTAGAACGGCATCATGAAGATACCGAGGAACACCATCGCCGGGATCGCGCCCACCCAGTAGAAATGGCTGGTGGCCATGCCGTACTTGGCGCCGGACGCCGCCATGCCTATTACCTCCTGCGCGCCGAGGTTCGCCGAGATGAAGGCAAGACCCGTGATCCATGCCGGAATCGCGCGGCCGGAGAGAAAGTAATCCGTACTCGTGCGCATGTAGCGCTTCAGCGCCACGCCGATCCCCAGCACGAAGGCGAAGTAGACCCCCATGATCGTCCAGTCGATCGCCGCCGGATGCACAGCCACCCCCGCTCAAAATAATAAATCATACAATACCATTGCCCGGCCGCAGCGCGGGAAATGGCTCTGCATGTTATGTCGGAGCGGCTGGAGCGCTCAGCGGGGCGGCGGGCGGGCGTCCAGATGCGACTGCGGCACCATGCTCGGCGCGGATGGCCGCACTGGCGTGGGCGGTCGAGCACCGTGAGGCGTGTACCGCGGCTGCAGCATTTGCCGCTCCGGCGCTGTGAAGTGCTGCTGGGGAGGAGCCTCGCGTTGCGAGGGCGCGTATCTCTGTGCGGCAGGACGCTGTGCACCGGACTGCGTGGGATGTCCCTGCGCCCAGGAGGGACGATCGCTCTTCATCGGACCCGTGAGTCGCACCGGTGTCGCCGGCGTATACGGCCGCATTCGCGCCAATTGGGTCCCGGACAAAGGCCGCCCGCCGTTGCTGCGGATGGCTGCCTGCTCGCTCGCGAAGGAGACAGGCGCACGTGGCGGAGCGAGTCGCGCCACCACCGCACGATTGGCAATCGCGCTTGGCGGTGTCCTGACGCTCGTTCCCGCATTCACTCCAAGGACGCTCTGTCGCAGGGGCGCGATGGCTGGGGCCGCGGTCGTCGGCCTCGAGCTCGCCATGCTCCGCGGCAGAGCCACACGGTGCGGGCCAACGGGCTGCGCGGAAGTAAATACGTTACGCGGAACGACGGTCATGGCACCCGGGATTTCGCTGTTGACATACCGGGCGTTGGTGACGCGTCCCCCATACACATCGCCCGGACCGAGCGGCAGCCAACCAATACGAGCCGTGGCCGACCCCGAGCCACCAACTCCCGCGCCGCCGACCCACGCCACCAGCGCGGGCGCATAGACCGGACGCACTCCGCGAGCTTCCGGCACCCAACACCAACGATTCCCGCGGTGCCCCCAACGCCCGTAGTGAAAGGGCGCGAATCCCCAGGGCTCGTCATCGACCCAGCTCCATCCCCAGGGCGAGACCCACGCCCAGTACCCTAGACTGTACGGTGCCCAGCCCGCGGCAACCGTCGGGAACCATGCATAGCCCCAGTCCGGCGTCTGCTCCCAGTCACCATAAGAGCCCAGATCATCGGTGCCGACGGTGTCCGGCGGAACGTAGTCCTGGGCGACCGCGGCCTGTTGCTGCTCCTGCTGGTCGCGCTGCAGCGACCACTCGTCGAACGGATCCGGAGCTCCGAGGGTCGCGTACTCGGCGGCGAGCGCGGTCGTGCCCGTGAAGGTCACACCCTGTTGCGCGGCAACGGGATAGGACTGACCGCCGCCGGTCGCAAGCGCCGCCCCCTCGGCGACCTTCACGATGGTCGTGTCGCCGCTGTCGTTCACCTCTACCCGATAGGTCCCCGCCTGCTGCAATGTCAGGGCGACATTGGGCGTGTCGATTTCGTCCTGCTCGCCGCTCGCGAGCGAGCTCACCTGAACGATGACCGTGCCCGCGGTGACCTGCATCTGTGCGGTCTGCCCATCGAGGTTGAGGAAGGAGAACCCGGTGGTGCTGCCGAGGCGGACGAAGGCATCGCCGAGGTCGATCTCGGCGCGTGAATCGCGATCGGTCCAGAGCCTATCGCCGAGAGTCAGCGGACGATTGAGGCTCGCGGCGGTCCAGGTGCTCGTACCTGCAGGCTCTAGCGAGACGCTGCCCTCGGCATCGCTCAGCTGGGCGGCGCGGCTTGGAGGATTCGACTGACTCGGGTCCTCCCCGAGCTGCTCGATCATCTGGGTCTGCTCTCCCTGCGGCGCATCCTGCGCCAGCGCCGCGCCGAGGGCGCACAGGCCAATCAGGGCCCCGGCGACGATCCCGCCGCATACCGCTAGAGGCCGATTGCTCATAGCCATCCGGCTCCGCTCAAGGAATACGTTTCATCGACCATACGCGGTATTTATGGGCGCGTAGCGCTGAACCCACAGTGAACTCACATTACAGCAGGATTTATGTACAATTCCGGGCTTATTTGGAGCCACGCTTGCCGGTCACGAGCAAGCAGCGCGCCACCCCGCCTGCGACGGAGTGAGTTCCCGGAAGATGAAAAAAACGGCGCTGCTGCTGGCGACCAGCGTTCTCGCAGCACAGGGAGTGGCCTTTGCCTTGGGCGTCACGCCCTACCTGCCCCTGAATCTCGACCCCGATGTCGAATACCAGGTGGAGCGGGTCCTCATTCTGGGTGACGAGCCGGTCATGAGCCGCCCGATCCCGGCAGCGCTGGTCCTCGAAGCGCTGCCCAAGGCGTGCAAGGTGGATCGCCCTCTCTGCGAGAGCGTGCGCCACTATCTCGACCGATACATGCACAACACCGGAGTCGAATTCACCAGCGTCTCGGCGGCCGCGACCTCGGGTTCATCCAATACCGTCCTGCCGAACCAGCACGGCGAAAAGGCGCAGAGCCCCTACGACATCGCGGGTGCCGCCTACCTGCAGCCCAATTCCTACATGCTGCTCAACGTCGGCGGCGTCGGGTACCAGGGCCGCGCGACGCCGACCGGGACGATGCTCAGCCTGGGATTCGACTGGGCACAGCTCGATATCGGCTGGCGTGACCACCAGTGGTCGCCGATGACCGATAGCGCGATGCTGATCGGCACCGAAGCGCCGACGATGCCCTCGATCACGCTGTCGAACTACCGGCCGCTGACGGGCCTCGGGCTCCAGTACGAGGCTTTCATCGCCCGCATGTCGGAGTCGGACCGCATCGAGCTGCCGACCACGGGCTCGACTCCCGAGTTCACCCGGGGGTATCCCAAATTTGGCGGTTTCCGCATCGGCATCGAGCCGGTGAGCGGCTGGGCGCTCTCCGTGCAGCGCGTGGTGGTCTGGGGCGGCGGCGCCGCCGGCGGCCAGTCGTTCACCGATATCCTCAAGGCATTCTTCGAGCCGGGTCAGGCGCAGGCCGTCCAACATGGCGTCACCTCCGCCATTGGCAAGCAGGAAGCGTCAGTGACCAGCCGGTTCATCTTCCCGGCACGCGTGCCCTTCTCTGTTTATTTCGAGTATGCCGGCAACGACACGCTGGCGGGGCACTCACCGCTCATCGGCAAGCCCGACATCTCGGCCGGGATCGATTTTCCGCGCATCGGTCCATTCAGCCTGACGTACGAGATTTCCTCGTTCGCGCCCACGTGGTACGTGCACGGCGCCAGCAGTGCCCAGACTGGTTATCTCGACGGCATCACGAACTACGGCGACAGCATCGGTAACTGGTTCGGCGACCAGCGCGTACCGGCAACTCCCAACACCGTCGCCGATCAGATCGGCGGCCAGAGCAACATGCTGCGCCTCGGCTGGGAGCCGTCCTTTGGCGGCCTGATGCAGCTTCAATTGCGGGCCCTCGCCAACGAGAACGGCACGCTCTTCGGCACCTACTCTTACAAGAACGAATACCTCGAGTCGCTGAGCTATTCCTATCCCTGGAAGGGATACGCGGTGGGGGCGGAACTCGATGAGGGACGGGACGTCTTCGGGTCGCATTACACGCGCGTCGAAGCGTACCTGCGCGACGGCGACGCGCTTCTCGGTGGCGATCAGGATGCCGAGACCGCGGCCTCCGCCGGAACGCGTCCTGACGGTGACGAGCTCTATGTCAGCGCGGGTGCGGATTATTACCGCACTCAAGTCAACCTCCATCTGACGGCGTATCCGCCCTACTACACGCAATCGACCGCCGGCCCCTATATCGGCCTCGGCGCCAGGCGCCGAGTCTCGACCCACCAGGATCTGGGTGTCGCGCTCGAGGCCGATGACATCAGCGGGCGAAACCTGGTCAGCGTCCGCATGCTCGATTACCGCTATCGGCTCAACTGGCCATTGGCCTTCAACGCCTGGGTCGGCGCTTCGCGCTATGCGTTGGCGACGCCGGCATACGGGTTGTATACAGGTGCGGGGCTGCAGTGGCGTAACGTACTTCCCGGCTGGGATGTCGGCGTGGACTATCGCACCGTCCTGTATGCGCAGCGGGAACGGGATCTGCCTACCGATCCTGAGCCATTGGGCACGGCAAAACCCGACTCCCTCACCAGCATCTACAGCTGGACGCTGTATATCTCGCGCAAGTTCTGACGACTGCCCGCGTAGATTACCGCGACGGAATCGGCTCGAACCCCCACTTGCGAAAGATCGGTCGTGCGTCAGCGCTGGTGATGAACGCGAGGTAGCGCGCCGCAGCCTCGCTGGCGCGGCGCGTCAGCGCGACGGGATACACGATGGGCGCATGGCTGGCGGCTGGAAACACGCCGACGATGCGCACCTGCTTCTCCACGAGGGCGTCCGTGCGGTAAACGATGCCTAGCGGCGCGTCCCCGCGCGCGACATACTCGAGCGCCGCCCGCACATTCTCGGCGCGCACCAGCCGCGACGCGACGCTGTCCCAGACTCCCAGCTTCTGCAACGCTTCGCGCGCATAGATGCCCGCCGGCACTGAATCCGGATCGGCCACGGCGAGACGTCCGTCCCCGAGAAGCTTTGCCAGGCCGAAGCCGGGTGCGATCCGCACCCGCAGCGGGCTGGTCGCAGGCGCAATCAGCACCAGCGAGTTGCCGACGACGTCGCGGCGGGAACCCACCCGTAGCAACCCGCGTTGCTGCAGGTAGTCCATCCACTGAAGGTCGGCCGAGAAGTACACATCCGCTGGCGCTCCTGCCTCGACCTGCTTCGCAAGGACGGAGGATGCCGCAATCGAAGACGTGACGCGTATACCGGTTCGCGCCGTGAAGGTCTCATCGAGGTCCGTGAGCACATTGGCCAGCGACGCCGCCGCAAACACCAGCACGCCCCCCGGCGCGTCCGCCGCGTGGACCGCCATCGTCCCCAACGAGAGTAACCCCGCTATCGCCCCTGCCATCCACTGTCGTCGCTGCATACCGGGACCCAGTCGTGATTTCTGAATGGACGTAGGCATACCAGGACCTGGCGCGCTTCGCAATTGGCGCCGCTACAGTATCCTCCGCCGCATGCGAACGGACTCCCTCGCGCCGTTCCTGGCCGTATTGGTTCTCTTGACGGCGCCGCACGCCGCCGCGGCGGTGCTTTCCAGCCGCAAGGCGGCGCCAGCCATCCCCTCGGATGCCCAGCTCGAGCGCTCGCACGCCGTCGTCGGCCGGATCATCATCCGCAACGACAACATCTTCGATCTCGCGGATCCGAAGGACAACCGCTGGCTGTTTCGACTTGCCGACCGCCTCCACCCGGTCACGCGCGAGCGGACCATCAGCGAACAGCTCCTGTTCCGCACCGGCGAGAAATACTCGCGGCACCTCCTCGATGAATCCGCGCGTATTCTGCGTGCCAATCCCTATTTTTACGATGCCTCGATCCAGCCAGTCGCCTATCACGACGGCAAGGTCGACGTTCTCGTGATCACCCACGATGTCTGGACGCTCAATCCGGGCTTCAACTACTCGCGCAGCGGTGGCACGAATCAGACGGGCGTGACACTCGAGGACGCCAACATTCTGGGGACTGGCACGGACGTCAAGGTCCAGCACACCACGTCAGTCGATCGGTCTGAGTCGGACATCCAGGTGATGAACCCTCACACGCTCGGCAGTTGGGTCACTACGGATGTCGCCTACGGGACCTTGAGTGACGGCAAGACGCGCGAGCTCATCCTCGACCGGCCCTTCTACTCGCTCGAGACGCAACACGCCGGCGGCATCAGCTTGAACGACACCACCGAGGACGATTCGCTTTACGATCTCGGGCAGGAGGTCGACAAGTTCGCCGACCACACTCGCTTCTACCAGCTCTACTACGGCTTTTCGCACGGGCTCGACAATGGCTGGACCCGACGCTACAGCGTCGGGTTCACCGATGACGAGCACACGTTTTCCGACTCGAGCCTCTGGACCGGCCCCACGGCGCTGCCGCAGGACCGCAAGTTCGTCTATCCCTGGCTGCGTTTCGACCTCGTCCAGGACCAATGGGCGCAGCTTCGCAACCACAACCAGATCGGCCGGACGGAAGACTTTGACATGGGCATGTACGCCACGGCGCAAGTGGGCTGGGCCGATACGGCGCTCGGCTCGACCCGCAATGCGATCCCGTTCCAGCTCGCCGTGGGGAACGGGTACTCCCTGACCAGGCGCGAGACGCTACTCGTCTCCAGCGTCTACACCGGCAGGCTGGAGGGTGGCGACCTCGACAACGCGGTGTTGAACAGCGCGGTCCGGTACTACAACGAGCAGTCGGGCTATTGGCCGTTTCGCGACGGCAACTGGCTCTTCTTCTCGACACTCGCTTCGACAGTGGGCAAACGGCTCGACCTCGAGGACCAGATCCTCCTCGGGGGAGACAACGGCCTGCGGGGTTATCCACTGCGCTATCAGGACGGCACTTCGCGGGCGCTCCTTTCCTTCGAGGAGCGCTACTTCAGCAACTGGTATCCGTTTCGACTCTTCCGCGTCGGCGCGGCCGTCTTCTTTGACATGGGTCGTACCTGGGGCAACGCACCACTAGGCCAGCCGAGCCTCGGGATGCTGAAGGACGCCGGTTTCGGCCTGCGCCTCGGCAACGCGCGCACCGGGCTCGGGAACGTCATCCACGTCGATCTGGCTTTTCCCTTCGACGCCGGCCCGACCAACATCAGGCGCGTGCAGTTCCTGGTGCAAACGGAGCAGGACTTCTAGCCGGGAGATGATTACTTGCGCTTGGGGCCGAGGCCGGGGGGCGCGAGGATGGTGCCGTCCGGCAGGCGAATGCCGCTGCCACCGGGCGGCGGGGATGGACGCCCTGGCGCTTTGGGAGTCTCGGCGCCGGGCGCACTCGGGCGGTCGCCTATGGGTCGACCCGCACCGCGTCTCGTCCCATCGGGGCCACCAGGCGCCGCGGTGCCCGCTGCAGCGCCTCGCTGCTCGCCCGGCCCGTCGTCCGGCGCGCGGGGCGGCAGGACGTCCACGGAGAGCGTGAAGGTCCGCTTCTCAGCGCCCTGCAGAGCGCCCACATTGACCACTTGGCGGTCGACCTCTTCGCCGCGATCATTGCGGATCGAGATGGTGACGTAGTACTCCCAGGTCTCCTCGATCGGCGGATGGCGGATGATCGCCTCGACCTTGAGCGCCGAAGTTGCCGCCACCTGCCGCTTCGCCGCTTCCGAATCGAAGCGCAGGTGGTGCATGCAGCCCGGGCAGATGCTCAGGCTTTCGAGGATGACCGCCTTGCAGTGCGGGCAGGTGCGCGTCTTGCCCGTCGGGGACGGGCGAGAAGCGACGTTCATCAGCTGCCGTATCCCTTCGTCTCAGCCTTGGCCCGCGACTCGCCTTCCCAGCCGAACTCGACCTGGCCGCGCATCCGCGAGCCGGCGGCCACGGTGAGCGAGCCAGCCTTGACGTCGCCGCTGATCACTCCGCCCTCGAGCAGCTCCACGCGCTTCGCGTTCTCGATATTGCCGATGAGCTCGCCGCCCACGACGACGACGCTGGCCTTCACCAGGCCCTCGAGATGCGCGCCGGTATCGAGCGTCACGTTACCGTCAACCTGGACATCGCCCTTGAAGCGGCCCGCGACCCGGACATGACCCGAGCCAATGATCTTGCCCTCGATGGTCAGATCGGAGGCGATGACGGATTCTTTCATGTCCAAGCGCTGCTCCTTGGCGGCCGCACGGCGGGGGATCTCCGGCGTGAGCGGGGCGACGTTGCTCTTCTCCGGCGGTGCCGCCGGTGATGGCGTGCTGCCGAAGCCCGGCGAGGCTCCTGCCGAAGGGGTTGCGGTTCCAGCATTCGTGTCTTTCCAAAGCGCCATGAGATGGCCCCCGATCAAAAAATGGTAGAGAGGAACGTCGAAAGGTACTCGTCGCCGAGTCCAAGAGCCAGTGTCTCTGCATACCGACAGATTAGCCGTCAAGCCTCAGGTCCGGCTCGTCCCTCCGCCACTTGCGACCCGCGCCTCACGGCATCGAGCAGCACATCGAAGTCGGCGCCCTTGGTCACGAAGGCGGTCGCGCCGCGGCGCTTGGCCTCACGGGCGACATCCTCACTGAAGGCGATCCCGCTGAAGACGACGATCCGGAGCGACGGCAGGGCGGCGGAGAGCTCCGCGATCAGCGGCAGCCCGCTGCCACCCTGCAGCATGAGATCCAGGATGACGACGTCGGCCTCGGTGCGCCTCGCCATGGCGAGCACGTCGCTCGCGTCGGCCACCTGACCCACGCAGCGCATGTCTGCCTCGGTATTGAGCAGCTGGCTCATGATGTCGCTGAGATCCCGGTGGTTCTCCGCGATGAGCACTCGCAAGGGTCGCGTCGTTTCGTGCAAAGGGGTTTCCCTGCCGATGGGGGTCAGCCCAGCCGCGCTGAGCAAATCACATGCCCGGCGCGAGCGTACACAATTGGCAAACTTTGCTGGGTCTGCTGGACCGCCTCACGCCTCGATCAGGCGCAGCAGCTCCGCGGTTTTCTCCCGCATCAGCGCCTCACTGCCGCGCGCCTCCACGTTCAGCCGCACCAGCGGCTCCGTGTTGGATCCGCGCAGGTTGAACCGCCACTGCGGGAATTCCAGCGACACCCCATCGGTGAAGTCGGCGGCCAGCGCGTCGCGCTCGTACTGTTGCCGCGCGCGGGCGAGGATCGACTTCGCATCGGACTTCAAATGACGGTTGATCTCGCCGCTGATCGGGAACAGGCGCATGCGCTCGCCGACGAGCTGCGACAGCGGCCCGCGCTCGGCGATGACCTGCAACACGATGAGCCAGGGGATCATGCCGCTGTCGCAGTAAGAAAAACTGCGAAAGTAATGGTGGGCGCTCATTTCGCCGCCGTAGACACCGTCGACCTGCCGCATCTTCTGCTTGATGAAGGCATGCCCTGACTTGCACAGCACGGGCTCGCCGCCATGGCGCCGCACCAGATCGATGGTATTCCAGGTGAGGCGCGGGTCGTGCACGATGCGTCCGCCGCGCTCGCGCGCCAGAAACACCTCCGCCAGGAGCCCGACGAGGTAATAGCCCTCGATGAAGGTTCCCTGCTCGTCGAAGAAGAAGCAGCGGTCGTAATCCCCGTCCCAGGCGAGTCCGACATCGGCGCCCGAGCGACGCACCACATCCGCCGTCGCCGCCCGGTTCTCCTCCAGCATCGGATTGGGAATTCCGTTGGGGAAAGTCCCGTCGGGGGCGTGATTCACCTTGATGAACTCGAACGGCAGGTGCGGCTCGAGCTGATCGATCACCAGCCCGGCACCGCCGTTGCCCGGGTTCACGACCACCTTGAGCTTGCGCAGCCTGGAGCGGTCCACATAACCCAACAGGTGCTCGAGGTACTTGCCGCGGATGTCTAGCGGCCGCTCCGTTCCTGGCCGCGCCGCCTTCGCCGGCAGCCGACCGGCCTCGATCATGGCACGCATGTCGTTCAGCCCGGTGTCGCTGCTCACCGGTCGCGCCTGCTCGCGCACGAATTTCATGCCGTTGTAATCCGGCGGGTTGTGGCTGGCCGTCACCATGATGCCGCCGTCGAGGGATTCGGCGAAGGTGGCGAAATACGCCCCCTCAGTCCCCCACAGTCCAATGTCGAGCACGTCCGACCCGGAGTCGGTCAGCCCCCGCTTCAGGGCGGCGGCCAGCGCCGGGCTCGACAGGCGGATGTCGTACCCGACCGCCACCTGCTTGGGTGCCACGAGCGCCACAAAGGCGCGGCCGATGTCGTACGCCAGCGATTCGTTGATCTCGTCCGGGATGCGGCCGCGGACGTCGTAGGCTTTGAAGGAGTTGAGGTTCGTCATGATGGCGCTAGGTGGTCGTCCCCTTGCGTCCGTAGTGATCCTCGAGCCGCACGATGTCATCCTCCCCCAGGTACGACCCGGACTGCACCTCGATGATGTGCAACGGGATCTTTCCCGGGTTCTCGATCCGATGGCGGACGCCGATCGGGATGTAGGTCGATTGGTTCTCCTCGAGCAGGAAAACCTCGTCCCCGCGCGTGATGCGCGCCGTACCGGAAACGACGATCCAATGCTCCGCCCGATGATGGTGGAGTTGCAGGGAAAGCACCGCTCCCGGCTTGACCTTCAGGCGCTTGACCTGAAAGCGCGGACCGTTCTCGATGCTGTCGTAGCTGCCCCAGGGACGGAATACCTCCCGGTGCAGCGAATGCTCGTACCGCCCTTGCTCCTTCAGCTTGAAGACCAGCTTTTTCACGTCCTGCACGCGGCCACGGGGCGCGACCAGGACGGCATCCTTGGTCTCCACCACCACGTGGTCTTTGAGACCGACCGCGGATACCAGCCGACTCTCCGCATAGAGGTAGCACCCCTCCGAGTCCTCGCAGATCACATCGCCACGGGAGACATTACCGTGCGCATCCTGCTCGCTCGCCTCATGCAGCGCCGCCCAGGAGCCAACGTCGCTCCAGCCCGCAGCCAACGGCACCACGACCGCATCGGCGGTCTTCTCCATCACCGCGTAATCGATCGAGTCGCTCGGACAGGCGTCGAAGAGCCGCTTGTCAACGCGGGTGAAATCGAGATCCGCAGTCGCGGCCGCGAACGCCTCGGAGCAGGCGCGCGCGATCTCCGGCGCCAGGCGTCCCAGCTCCTCGAGGTAGCGCCGGGCTCCGAAGAGGAACATGCCGCTGTTCCAGTAGTAGTCGCCCGTGGCGACAAAGTCCTTGGCCACCGCGACGCTCGGCTTCTCCACGAAGCGCGCGATCCGATGGAGGGCACCGCTGGCGGCACCCCGTTGGATGTACCCGTACCCGGTCTCGGGGGCGGTGGGCACAATGCCGAAGGTCACCAGCTGCCCCTGTCGGGCGGCGTCGAGGGCGGCATGAACTGCCTTGTGAAAGGCGGGAACGTCCCGAATCACGTGGTCGGCGGGAAGCACGAGCAGCAGCGGATCCGCCGTCCCCTTCGGGCCCGCGGCCGCGAGCGCCGCGTGGGCGGCCAGGGCGATGGCAGGCGCGGTATTGCGTCCTGTGGGCTCGAGTACGATCGCCTGTGGCTGGACTCCTAGCTCGCGCAACTGCTCTGCGACCAGGAAGCGGTGCGCCTCGTTGCACACCACCACGGGCCCCGCCGCCGAGAGGCCCTCGAGCCGCAGCGCCGTCTGCTGAATCATGGTGCGTTCGCCCATGAGCGCCAGCAGCTGTTTCGGGTAGAGCTCGCGCGACAGGGGCCAAAGGCGCGTACCGGCGCCGCCGGAAAGAATGACTGGGGTGAGCATAGGAGTTACCGATTCAGGTTCGCCGCTCGAGCGGCTGCCCGCGCCCGATCGCATGGTAGGTCAGACCGAAGCGGCCGACCATCGCCGGATCGTAGAGATTGCGGCCGTCGAAAATCAGCGGGGTCTTTAGTAATTGTTTCAGGCGCTCGAAGTCCGGACTACGAAATTCCTGCCATTCCGTGGCGATCGCGAGGGCATCCGCGCCCTCGACCGCCTCGTACGCGTTCCGCGCCAGCTCGAAACGCTGGTCGCCGGCGTAGATGCGCCCCGCCTCCGCTGAGGCTACGGGATCATAGGCACGCACCCGCGCCCCCGTCTGCAGCAGGCGATCGATGATCGTCCGCGCCGGCGCTTCCCGCATGTCGTCGGTGTTGGGCTTGAAGGCCAGCCCCCACAGGGCGATCGTGCAACCCTGCAACCGCTCGCCAAAATGCCGCCGCATCTTCTCGACCAGGACTTCCTTCTGGCGGCTATTCACCGACTCTACCGCGGCGAGGATCTGCGGCTCGTGATCGACTTCGCGGGCCGAACGGATGAGCGCCCGGACATCCTTGGGGAAGCAGGAGCCCCCGTAGCCGGTCCCGGGGTAGATGAAGCTATAGCCAATGCGGGGATCAGAACCGATGCCGACACGGACTTTCTCGATATCCGCCCCCACTCGCTCCGCCAGGTTCGCCAGCTCGTTCATGAAGCTGATCTTGGTGGCGAGCATGGCGTTGGCGGCGTACTTGGTGAGCTCCGCGGAGCGGATGTCCATCACGATCAGGCGGTCGTGATTACGCGTGAACGGCTCATAAAGGGCCCGCATCAGTTCCGTCGTGCGCGGATTGTCGGTACCGACGACCACCCGATCCGGCTTCATGAAATCCTGGACCGCCGCTCCCTCCTTGAGGAATTCCGGGTTCGAGACGACGTCGAATTCGACGGCCGCAGCCCTGTCTTTCAAGCCTGCGGCGATTTCCCCGCGCACTTTGTCCGCCGTCCCCACCGGGACCGTAGACTTGGTCACAACCACGCAGTAGCGGCTGAGGTGGCGGGCGATGGTCCGTGCGGCCGCCAGCACGTAGCGCAGGTCCGCCGCACCATCCTCATCCGGCGGGGTCCCGACCGCAATCAGCTGGAAGAGCCCGTGCTCGACTCCGTGGGCAGCATCTGTGGTGAATTCGATACGGCCGGCTTCCGCATTGCGGCGGATCAGGGCCTCGAGACCGGGCTCGTGGATGGGAATCTCGCCGCGATTGAGCCGCTCGATCTTGGCTGTGTCGACATCGACACAGACCACGTGGTTACCGGCGTCCGCCAGGCAGGCTCCCGTCACCAAACCGACATATCCGGAGCCGAAGATTGTCACACGCATTGTCGGCGCAGCGTAACGGAAGGCTTGAGCCGCCCTCAAGCACGAAACTTGCCTAGGCTGATTCCACGTCTTGGCGGCTGTTCCGAGAAGTCAAAATAGGCCTGGCACCGTGTCGGAAGTGCTTATCCGAGTTGAACTTTGTATTTTCAAACCCCTAAAGGTCTAGGTATACTCCAAGCCGACCTGAGAAGAAGCAAGCAGACGAGGGGGATCACCTCAACCGCGCACGCGGTTGCTTGGCTGGACTGACAAGCTGATGCACGGTCTCAAGATAGCAACATCGTTCCGGCTCAACGATCGGCGCGCCGCCTAGGGCGAGCGCCCTACCCCGCCTGCCGCAGCGCTTCCCATAGCCATGATGGCTGGGCTGGAAGTCCGACGGAACCTGGCGCCTCTCCCAGAGCACCTACCGGAGTGGCGGCACTCGCCGGGAGCGCGATTTGCTCATCACAAGCCGGCGGGAACTGTGAGTCCATGCACGTTATTTGCATGAGCTCAGGGGGATGGGAACCGGAACGGGCTGGTCAACTTCCACAACATACCGCCGTTAAGTTTATGAAATGTGGAGCCAGTTCTTGAACGCAACCGCGACAGCCGGAAATACTCAACATCATATCTGTCGCCTGCTCGCGACAGTGGTTCGCTATTGAGTCTGGGAAGGAGACTTGATCTTGTCGACGCAGCACGCAAACGAGGCAACGCCTCAAGGACTCGCGGGCACCGGCCCGGCGCGCAGGCCGCCCCTTCGGCCTCATCTGGTTTCCGCCGGGGAACGACGGTTGAGCTCTGACGGGCAGGCGGAGAGCGCAGTGGCATTCGACCGTGCGGCGGTCGGAATGCATTCCTTCGACCCCCGGTGGGAAGAGACGCCGGTCACAATCTCCTCCGAAGATGGCTCCGCTGATCTCGCCTTATTCGGCAGCAAAAGGGCCCTCGACGTCCTGGGCGCTGTCGTGCTCGCGGTTGTGTTCTCGCCCCTGATCCTGGCCATTGTCATTGTCGCCTTGCTGCGGCGGGAAGGCGGCTCGATCATCTACAAGCACCGGCGCGTCTGCCAGGACGGACGCTCGTTTGAGTGCCTGAAGTTCAGGACCATGGTGCCGAACGCGGACCAGGTGCTGCGTGAGCTGCTCGAACGAGCGACCCCGCGATCAAGGCGGAATGGGTGCGCGATCACAAGCTGCGGCTGCGATCCGCGGGTAACGCGGCTCGGGCGATTTCTGCGACGGACGAGTCTGGACGAGTTGCCGCAGCTTTGGAATGTGCTGCGCGGAGAGATGAGTCTGGTCGGTCCGCGTCCGGTGGTCCGGGAGGAGTTACTCAGTACGGGCGGAATGTCCGCACCTACCTGTCCGCCAAACCGGGAATCACCGGCCTTTGGCAGGTCAAAGGGCGCAACGATACGGATTATCGGCGCCGCGTGGTGCTGGATACATACTACGTTCGCAACCAGAATATTCTTCTGGACCTGTATATTCTGGTGAAAACGACGCGAGTGGTGCTCGGCGGCAGCGGCGCGTACTGAGGCATCATTGCTCCTGCCGCGGTACGCCGGCGCGCCGCAGACGCGCCGCGTGTTTCCGATCGGCCGCAATGATCACCACCCCCACGGAAACGAGCAGTCCCAATAGACCGCCGACCACCAGCCAGACAGCCTTCTGCGGCGATGAGGGCTTCTCGGGTGGCACCGCCGGATCGATGACCTTCAGCGCATAGTCGGGGCTGCCGCGAGCCAACATCTCCCTGTTGATTTCCCGCAGCAGGATCGAGTCGATACCCTCCCTGACCTCGACCACGTTGGTCTTGGCCGCTTCGCCATTCAAGTAAGCGATATTCCGCTCCGCCTCATCGATGGCTTGCTTGCGCATGTAGTCGTTGGTCATGTTGACCATGCCATTCGCCCACTGGGCCGCAAGCGTCGGATTCGTCCAGGTTATGGTCATCGACACCATCCCCGTCTTGGTGTCAGTGGTCACCTCCCGGACCCGCGTCTTGAAGAACCGGTTCGCTTTCCACAGGGTCGGTGTCCCCTTGGCGTGCTTGAGCAGGATCGGCAGCAGGTTGTTCTGACTGATGTACATGTCAGTGAGCAGCTCTGATTGCAGCACCGCCAACGCCTCCTCCTTGGCATCGCCTCCGATCTTCAGCCCGGCCAGGGCGGCCAGGCCGCCCAACTCCGACCCGCCGCCGCTCAACTGCCCCAGGCCGCCGCCCGTATTCGACTGCTCGACCGGCATGATCAGGACGCTCGCCTCGTACTTCGGCGTGACCAGGAACGCCGCTGCCGTAGCAATGGCGGCGCCGACGACCGTCGCCGCCAGGACGTGCCATTTCCTGACCCAGATGGCATGCATTTGCTCGCCCGTCGTGAGCTCGGTCTCGTCGAGCTTGCGCAGAACTTCGGCATCAGCGGCGGCCTGAGTCGGGCCCTCTCGGCGCGCATTCATTTCTATCGAATTCACTGGAACACCTGTGACATTTCCGCGACTCAAAGCCCCAATACTTCGCTCACCCACCGCGCGAGTGTATACCTCTCAATCACCTCGGGCGGCACGGGCGCATAGGGCCGGTCCAGAAAATCCTCCGGAATGCGCGGTCGCTCCCTGTCGACGACCGCGATGTTGTCCGGGTGGTAGAAGTCCGCACCGGCTATCGATGGATTGGTCGTTATTATCTTGCGCCCCGCGCCGAACGCCTCGACGCACCGCATGGTCAGTCCCGACTGCACGGCTCGCTCGATGTCTATGATGGCCCGCGCGCGCGACATCAGCCCGCGGATCGCCGCCCGATCGAGAGGCTTGAAGATGAATTGCCGGCGCCGGGCTCCCCAGAATCGAAAATCGAAGCTCCTGCGCACCGCATAAATGAGGCGCGAGGGCGGGTAGAGGACAGTCTCGAGCCGCACGTGCGGCGGCAATGTCTTCGCCAGCCGCATCAGGACCATATAGCGATCCGTGTGCGCGGTGCCAAAGAAGAGCAGGTCGATGTCGCGTGGCACAGCCGTTAGCTGACGGAACTCGTCGAGAAAGAACAACGGCCGGTACGCCAACCGTGGGTCGCGCTCCGCATCCCGGGGATCGAACGTGAAGGCACGATCGAAGTGCGCAACCTTGCCTGGGCTATCCTTCGGCATATTGCCGTAGCTATCCCAGAAATACAGGATAAACCGCGCCGACGGCAGCGCGCGCCGCAGCATTCCGACGTCATCGCCCGATAACCCCTCCCCCTTGATGACGAGCACGTCGCGAATCGCCTCCGCTTGCGCCCGGTCTCTGATGGCGACAGCGTGCTCCTTCGTCTTACGCGCCATCAGTCCCGGCGCGAGTCTCAGCATCGCCTTGGTGGCGGCGTCCGCGGCCGGACGATCGTCGAACCATAGGACATTACGGCCCCGCGCCGTCAGATAGGCCACCAACTCCGAGCCGTAGCCGAAGAAGGTACCGCCGATCAGCAGCAGATCCGCGGGCACCCGTGCCGCTAAGTCCGCGCCTGACCCATTTCCAGCGCCGACGGAAATGGGTCGCGACGATGCAGCCGCGGAAGGCCGAAGCACAGAAATAGCGCGCATATTATCGACGGAATGTTATGAATGCTGAGTAAGTAGAATTGCGTCAGCTGCCCACCCAACGTCATGTAGAGCAGCATCACGAACGCAGATGCGAATAACGAACTATCCAGCGGCAGCTTGCGTATCGCTCGAACCAAGGATCCGGATATGACGCCGGAGAGGAACGGAATGATGATGACGCCGGCCCAGCCGAAATTACAGTAGCCCCACAGGGCCGTCGTAAACCTGAGACCGCCGGTCACCAAATCCGAGATATCCGCGCCCGGGTTGTTATACGTCAACGACCATACGCTCGGTTGCCACATGTAGTTTCCGGGTACTAGGCCGCCGAAGATGGTCTTGCCGTACGTGAACGTATTCAGATGGCTGAATCCGCTGAGGAATGTGAGCTGATCGTGTATGTCAGGCGCTCCTGATGAAACGATGTCAGCGACTGAATTCAACGCGTAGATCGAGCCGAAGCCCTCGAGCCCCGTCAGCAGCCCGAACAGAAGGTAGGCGGCGCTTCCTATCGGGTACACGACCGCGCATACGAAGATGAACCAGAAGGTTCCGCGCCGCGAACGCGCCCCCGCTATTCCGAGAAAGTGAGAACGCCAAGGGCGGACGATTGCCGAGCCAGGGAGACGGTAATCAGGCCCACCGCGGAGATCGCCAGCAGGAGCGGTCGCATGCGCTTGCGCCGCAGCCACCATATCACCAGCAGCAGCGGAATGACGGCAACCAGGATCGAGAAGCTGCCTCTGAAGAGGTAGGCCGCACGATGATATGGCGCAAAATACTGGTCCTTGAACTGCTTTGCCGCCAGCGGATCCGCGGCGAACATCGGCACGAAGCCCATGATCCGGTATGCGGCCGGCGTCCCCAGAACGCCAATCAGGCCGAGCACCTGGGTTCTTTTCACGGAACCTGCGGTCACCGAGCTCGAATTATAAAGCCGTAACAGCCTGGCACCGGCGCGGTCGAAGAGAGGCATCGCCCTTCCGACGAAGAGCCCGCACACCATTGCTATGGCGCCGGCGATGTTGATGTCAGCGTAGAGGGCGTTCGTCGTACCCGAAGAAGTCCCACACGTTCGTCATGAGGCCCGGGACGACATACGCGGTTACGCAGAACCCGAGCGCGAGGTGCGCCGGTATGTTCCACCGGCTCGGCCAGATCAGGTACGTTCCCAGTACCTGGACCGCGAGGGCGATGACGACGATTAAATGCAACGGGCAGCTCCGGCTCGCCTCAGGAAGCCAGGGTCCGCCTCGGCCGCAGGGCGTGCTGAACCCGCCGGAGAGCGCTGGCGCCTCGATGAGGAACCAGGAGGCGATGCTGCAACACAGCACTGCGATCGAGACCAGCAGCACGGCGCCGTAAGGGGACCACGCGAATACGCCCAAGGCGATGAGAGCCTGCACTATCGGGAAGTGATAGAGGTAAATGCCGTAGGAAAAATCTCCGTACCGGCCGAGTGGCGGCAATCGGGGCCCTGCGACCGCGGCCCACGAGACCAGTGCGACGACCGCAAACGGTGCTACGGCCTCATGGAGGAAGCCCGAGGTGAGACCGTACGCAATTGCTCCGGCCAGCGCCAGCAGCATCTTGGGAGAACGATGCTCGAGAACCTGGTAATAGGCCCACGCGCCGCCCGCGAAGAACGACAGCTGTCCAGGGAAGCTGCTTGGCGAGCCCCGACAACAGCCCCAAGGAGCCGTACACGCTCAACGCCTCAAAACCCAGGCGCCACGCCAAAGAGCCGAGGAACAGCGCTCCGAGAACCTTCCGCGGACCGAACTTGCGTGCCAGCCAGACGATGAGCGGCACCACGACATAGAAGCCGACTTCAATCTTGATGGTCCAGAGCGAGGCGTTGACGGCAGGCATGGGGTTCGACTGAAAGACACCGGGCAAAGTGGGAGCACGGAAGTTCATCCAGCAGGAGGTTGTAGCCCAGATAGCGCCAGAAGCCCGCACTCGCAAAGTATTGCGACAGCGAGTCGGTGGAGAGCGAGGCAAGAAGAACCGCGGCTTCGACGACCACGGCAATGTAGGCAGGAGCTACGCCTGATACGCTTCCCACAATAGGACGACAGCGACGACGATCTCTCGAAGCTCATGGTCACGAGGAAGCCGCTCGACGACGAAAAACGCCTGAACTGCGAAGGTTGCGGATATGGATTGCAGCCACTGCAGTTTCGCCTGACCCGAACGACCCCCATATGGAAGAAGACCACCATGGAGGCGAATATCACGCGCAAGGCGTCGAAGTTGTTGTCCCGAAGGCGCGCAACGACTCCCCCGGGAGCCCGGGATAGCGGCGTGAGCATCAATCGGGATTCCCCGCTCGAGTCGTTCATTGCCGGAGATTCACGGTGGCTGCCACGGACTGGAGTACATGCGCGACCGATATGGCCTTCACGCACGCACACTCTCCCGCGGATCCCTTGCATCGCGGGGCATTGAAGCAGGGGTAATATGAACACCCCCCAGGACTGGCCAACACGGTGCCCAGGCGAGGAACCCTCCAGAAATCCGGCGATTTCCCGCATTGATCGTAATGGACTGCACGCCCTGGCGCCCTGCGAGATGAACGGCGAAGCTGTCCAGTCCCACCAGTACATCGACGTTGGCCAGCTCTTCGGCAAAGCTCTCGACGCTCACCGTCACGATCTTGACCTGTTCCAGGGTGTCACCCAGCAGGTGGACGAGGTCCTGCCGCTCCCCTGGCGCACCGAAGGCCCAGACTTCAGCGCCGGCCTGGAGAATCTCCCGTATCAGCTGCCGCCAGTTCTCGGCCGGCCAGAGCTTGCACTCCTGGGAGGCGAAGGGATGAAGCCCGACCCGCGACCCGCGGGTGCCCTGCGCGCGAGCCGACTCTGACCCCGGCGCCGCCGCGTTCACGGCGATCATGCCCGGCACAAGCGCTTCGAGCATTACCTCGTGCGCCGCATAGACATTCAGCGTGCGAGCGGGGATGGTGACCAGGGGGGATCCACGCCCAAAGGGATTGCGTATGATCCTGGAGAAAGGGTGTCCCTGCTCCCAGCCTATGTGCAGATGCTTGCGACTGCCCGCGAGCCGCGCAAAGAGCCGCTCCCTGAAATCTCCGATGAGATCCAGGCTGACGCTCGGGCGGCACGTCCTAACTCGCCGGGCGGCTCGAAGGAAACGGATACCTTCGAGGGGGCCAAACTCTTTGCGCGTACCGACCGGAAACTGGGAGCAGACCACCTCACATGAAGGAATGCCGCGGAACAGAAATGCCGCCTGCGGCCGCGCCCATACGACATATTGCTCGGCGTACCTTCGCGCCACGAGCTCCTTGAGGAAAGCGCTCTGAATGACCGCATCGCCGAGATTGCGCGCGACGATCAGGCAAGCGACGCTCTCGCGGTGACGCTCGGCTAACACGAGCGGCCTCCCCGAGCATCCCTCTTTGCCTGAGCTCCTCCAGCGAGCGCTCCACATCGCCGGCCGAAGCGGTCGAGCCGCGAGCCCAATCCAGAAACCTGCGCAGTCCGTCCGCAAACGCCCAGCGCGGTGAAATACCCGTCAAGGCCGTCAACCTGCTGGTATCGGCCAGATTGTGCCGTATGTCACCAAGGCGAAAATCGCCCGTCACCTTTATGACCGCCGAGCCCCCCGAAGTACGACGATACCAACTCCGCAACCTCCATGATGCTGGTCCGGATTCCCGAGCCGACGTTCACGATGTGAACCCCAGTGACGGTTGGCGATGCGCACGCAGCGGTCGCCTCCACCACGTCGTCGATGTAGACAAAATCCCGGCTCTCTCGGCCATCCTCGAAGACGTTCAACGCATCGCCGCGTGCAACGCAACCGGCGAAGACAGCCAACAATCCCGTGTACGGATTGCTCAGGCTCTGCCCCGGGCCATACACGTTCTGATAGCGGAGCGCCACCGCGTCCATGTTCAAGGCCTGCGCGAACATCAAGAACATCTGTTCCTGAATCTGCTTCGTGAGCCCGTAGAACGACAAGGGCAGCGAAGGCGCAGCCTCCTCCGGAGTCGCAATGGGCGTGACCTCGACACGACACAGCGGGCATACCCGGCTCGAACCTGCCGCAGGCCACCGCGATGCCGTCCGCCCTCCCGGATAATCGCCCGTGCGTGTCACATGAATAACTTCCTTCGCCGTAGACCGCGCGAGACGCAGGCAATGACGACCTTCTTCATGCTCCTTGGGCGGTCGTTGACGATGACATCGACGAGCGTCGCAGTCCCCTGTACGTTGGTCCGCTGATACCGCAGAATTTCGTACATCGATTAACCCGTGCCCGGTCTCCGCCGCCAAGCTGTACCAGCAGTTCAGTGTCCGCCAAAAGACGGCGCACCAGGTCGCGGTCGCACACGTCGCCGCGGATGCAGGTGCAGCTTTCCAGATTCCTCAGCAGTGACGGAAACTCCGCCGCAGGTCCATGTACCTGCTCGGTCAGGCAGTCGAGGACGGTGATCTCGTCGCCACGCGCCGCGAGTTTCACCGCCAGACGCGTGCCGATGAAACCCGCTCCCGGTAATGAGTACTTTCATAACGCCACTCTAAGCATATTGGGCTCGCTTGGACGCCCGTATGAGACGACTCCCGACGGCCGCGCAGCAGGCGCTTGTACGGCCAGCCCCAGTAGCAGCCTGGGATTGGGTATTGCGGACGTTCTGCAGTTGTGCGGATCCGCCCCGCGCGCGATGGCCGCGCTCGCCGCGAACATATACCGAATATGCTGCAAGTTCCATGCGGTTTCGGCGACGATGACAAATCCGAGCTCTTCCACGGCTCGTACCAGGGCATCGCGGCTGAAGATCGCAATGTGCCGGGGTACTTCAAGTCCCCGCCATGACCTTCCGAATAGTGCGTGTCCAATGCTGTCTATGTTGGGCGTTTCGATCCAGAGAAGGCCGCCCGGCTTGAGTATTCGGTGTATCGCCTTGAGGAGCTCGATGGGTTGATGAGTATGTTCTATCACGTGGTTGCAGGTCACCACGTCATACGCGTCCCGAACGCCGGCGAACGTTTCAATCGACCCGACCGTCGCCTTGAGGCCCGACGCTCTGGCCACGGACACCGCCTCGGCGTCCACGTCCACGCCTTCGGCCGACCACCCCAGAAACTCCGCTCGCTTCAGGAACTCCCCGCTCCCACAGCCTATATCGAGCAGCTTGTCAGCGCCCGCCGCGGGCGCGCGCAGGTGTCGGTACCGCGCATCCACCAACTCACGGAAGATCGGCAGACTCCTGACGGCCCAAGCTCCCAATTGCAGTCCTTTCGCGCCATTCCGGCACGCAAGGGACGCGGCGTACTGCGCACCCAGTGCCCGCAGCCGATTCCGAATCGCTTCCTTCGCACCACCTGCTGCCGCGCGTTCGCTCGCTCCATGCGTGTAGTACGCCGAGTACGCTGCGCCGACGCTCCGAGCAGTTGGACGAGGATCGAGGTAGGCGCCGCCGCAGTCGCCGCAGCGCATCATCCGCCACCTCCCCGGCGCGGTAAAGAACGTGTCGTCCACGAGATCGGCGTGCAGCGGGGCGCGGCGCTCGGAGCCGCAGATTGGACACGAATCGACCGCCTCCAGCTCCGCGGAAGGCCAGTCTCCCAGCGCTGTGACATCGTTACGCATCATTCCAGGTACGCGCCCGACAAGGACCTGGCGTAGCCCTCCATAAGCAGCCAGTCCACGAGCGTACGGACCGACCACGCAATCGCCGTCCCCCTGATCCCGCAATAGTATGTGAGCAGTATCAGCGCACCGATGTAGGGCAATACCTCGCCGAGGTGAATATAGGCTGTGATCTTCGAAAAGCCGCGCGCTTGCAGATCCGTGAACGGAGAAAACGCGAGCGAGTTGAACAGGAATCCGACCAGCAGGATGCGAAGCACGATCGCCGGCTCGCCACCGTATGCGGGCCCCATCCATAGCCGCAGGATTAGGCCGGCAAACGCGTATACGGGCAGGATCATCGCTATGGACACGGCCACCGTCAATGCGACCGCCATCCGGCGATCGCTCGCCGCACTGTGGCGTCGCTTGCTCAAGCGCGGGAAGAGCGCCCGCGAGATCGCGGCGGGAATCAGCAGCAGCCGGTTCACCACTTCCGAAGGAACGGTGTAGAACGCGACCAGCGCGGCTCCCGACATGTGCGAAAGCACGAATCGATCAAAGTACGTGGTGATGGAGCCGACGACATTGCTGACTGTCAACCATCCCCCGTATGCCAGCGAAGAGGCCAGCGCCGACCGCCGAAATACCATCAACGATGACGCGCGCGCCTGGTCTCGACGATTCGCATCGCGACGATAGAGCGCGAATATCGCAATGCATGAAATCAGCCTCGAAGCGCACAGTGCCGCGACCACCGCTGAAAAGCTCCCGGTCCAATAAACGCACCAGACGCCGGCCACGGCGTTCAGGCCGCTCATGGCGCTGCGCACCAGATTCAACGTCTTGAAGTCCTCCTTGCCTTCGAAGTACGCCGTGCCGACCAGCGACAACAGATAGGAGGGAATCGACAGGCTCAGCCAATGGAATCCGGCCACCGCGTCGGTTCGATCGTGCGGCGACACCCGCAGAAAATCCACGATCCAACCCGAACCCATCCAGGCGGCCACCGTGAGTACCACGGATATCCCGGCGATGAATATCGCCGTGGTTCCCACGAACTCCTTGACTCTGGTGATGTCGTCGAGGTGAATGGAGACCTGCCTGATGAGGGCCCGGGACAACCCGAAATCCAGACTGCTCGCATAGCCCATGATCGAGAATGTCAACATCAACAGTCCGAGAAATTCGACGCCAAGCGAGCGGGAGTAGATGGCGAGCGACGGTATGGTGATGATGGTGGGAACCACCACACCGACCATGTTCCAGGCGCTGTTGCGGGCAATGCTCACCGGAGGCGCTCCCGGGCCAGCCGGGTCATCCGGACAGCGCCCTGTCCTCGGCCGAAATCCGCGTGCGCCATCTTCATGTGCTGCGCCCGAGCAGCCGGCGCAGCGAGCGCTTCGTACGCCGGACTGACGGTACGGCCGCGATCAGGCCCCCGTAGAAGAATCTCGGCACCGCCCGCAGGGCGAGATATCTCGACCCTGAAACATGGCGCCGCAGGGGGGACCAATAACGTTCCCGGCCCCCTGATCGTTCGGCGAGCGCGGCCCAGTAGAGCAGCCTGAAGTACTGCGCATGGCCGAGACTCCGGCGAGCCCTAGCCAGGGTTGCGCGAAGCTCCGCCGCCGAATAACGCCCGCGCATCGCCCGCGAGAATGCGGTCTCTATTCCAAACACCACATCCAGCCTGCTGCCCGACCAGGTGGCCGTATTTTCGTCATCGGCGCGGTTTCCGATCCCGGGCGCCGCGATGAATCCCAGCGGCTCGTCGGGATCCACGTATGAGATCAGCTTGACCAGGTGATTGAAATAAGTGCCAAATCCGTCCGCCCGGCACTCGCGGTAGCGCGCCCGGCAAAATATGTGCGCGCCGATGAAGCCCAGGGCCCAGCCGTATCGCGGCAGGAACGAGCGCAGAGTAGTGCCCGCGCCAATGTCGGGAATCACCGCCTTCCCGGAGATGGGCCGATAGTCGTTCGCGAGATATACATACGAGCACAGGATGTGCCCTGGAGCCGAGGCCGCGATGACGCCGGTTGCATGTCCGGCGAATCCTGGAAGCAGGACATCGTCGTCGCCCATGACGTGAACATATTCCGCCGGGCATTGAGCGATCGCCTTGTCGATATTGCGGTCGATTCCCAGGTTCTCGCGGTTGATCTCGTGAATGATGTTGCCATAGGCCCGCCGCCATTTTTCAACCGTGGCGGCGTTGGTGGAATCGCAGGAATCGTCCGGAATGTATATCGGGGCATCGAGGGGGCGCGCTTGCGCGATCAGGCTCTGTAGCGCAACGTCCAGAGTATCCGGCCGACGATATGCGGGAATTGCAAACCCCAACCTCGAACCATTGTTCATTGCGATTCGGCGCAATAGAAATAGAGCGACTTCCGGGAACGCAATGGCTTCATCAACCGGTCGTGGACATACAGTAGGCGGCGCCAACGGTGATGCGGCAGTGCTTGCAGAAGCGCATCGGACAGCCCGCGGCGCAGCGCTTGGCGACCGACCGCGGCCTGCACCATCTTGCGCAGGAAATGAATCTGGGCCATGGACCGCGCAGCCGGCGCTTCGGACGAAGCGAGCGCCTCGAGGCGCGACTCGAGCCGGCGCCAATCGATCTCGCCGGAGGGAGCAGCGTAGTGATCGATTCCGGTGGAGAACACGTTGAATGGCACGAATGCGTCCGCCCTGCTCAACCACCATTCGGCATTGTGGCGCACGCTGGCATAGCGACTTCCCAACTCGATGTCCGGCGCCGACGCCACGAGGTCCCGCGTGGCGCACCAGAAGTTCCCCGAATAGTGCAGGCGTGGCGGGCCGAAATCCTCGAACAAACCCAGGGCAAGATTGCTCCCGGCGGAATTGAAGCCACGCTCCACCACGCGAGCGAAGGCCGGCAGGGATCCGATGAGCGCACGGGCGAGAAACAGCGACCATTCCGCCCCGCCTTCCTGCAGCTTCGCCGACGATGCGCCTTTGCTGTGCAGATACGCGCACCACTCGAACTTTTGCGCCTGATCCCTGACGTCTCTTTGCATCTGATGGAGCGTATGAAATTCGTTGATCCTGCCGAGGGTCCCGGCGACATGGCGGATCTCGAACAGATTCGCGTCCGATCCGGAAATGGATTCAGTTTCGTGGCCGTAGACGCATATCACGACCCGCTCCAACAGCCCCCCGCCGGCAATTTCCTCCAACAGTGGGCGGTGAAGCTCCCAGACTCGCCGCCATGACGGGCCGCAGTAGAGGTGATAATAGACTCGAAAGCCAGATCGACTCATGGCTCACGCAACGGGCGGCGGAGCCCGGAGGCTAAGAGGCATGCGCCGCGTCGGGAATGCGGTCGTTCCTACAGCCCATGGATCGCCGCCACCGCAATCGCCACGTTGTACACGATCCCGGTCATGGCCTCCCAGAACGGCAGTGGCAGCATCTGCTCCGCGTTGATCGGCACGACTATCGTGTCGCCGGGTTGCATCTCGACGCCCGGCTCGCCATTGAACCAGCGGCTGCCCACGTTCGCGACCACGCTGCCGTCGGCGCGCACGACGTAGGTTCTCTTCGGGTCAGCCTGGGCGGTGAACCCACCGCTCAAGCGAATGTAGTCGTCCCGCGACAGATCGGGGTTGTAGAGATGAGAGGTAGCATCCTGCACCTCGCCGATGACCGTCACTTCCTGCTCGAACCGAGGCACGATCAGCTCATCACCACCCCGCAGCACGACATCGTACGGGGAATCCGCGGGCTCGCCCACGATCCTCTGTAGGTTGATGACCAGTCGTCCGACAGCCTTCTCCGCCTGCAGTTGCGCCAGCAGCGAGCGGCCGACGACCATCGCGCTCTCGGCACCGCCCACGTTGCTTCCCTGGGTCGTCGCGACGGCTCGCAGGGCCAGCACTCCCAGCTCGATCTTCATCCGCTGAGCGAGCTGGTCCATTTGGTCTTGCTCGCGACGCTTGAGCTCCGTTCGGGTGAAGACCGCTCCCTGGGGGAACGCGTACTGAGTGAGGCCGCCCGCCCGCTCGACCACCGACTTCAACGTCTCGCCGGGCTTGATGGTGTAGCTACCGGGAAAACGCACCTGGCCCACCAGCGTCACGCTTTCCTGGTTCGTCCACTGCGAGACCTCCTTGACGCTGACCACGTCGTAAGGCTCGAGCCTCATGTTCGCAGCCGGATTGCCGCTCAGGGCCGCGGCCAGATCGACGTCAGTGATCTCCGTGCGCCGCGTGCCCCCGTCCACGACGACATAGCGCGTCAGCTCGGCCATGCCCGAGTAGGCGGCATCCGCCAGGCCACCGCCGGCTCGGATGAGGTCGGCGACTCTCATGTCCGGCTGCAGCGGGTATTGTCCCGGCACGTTGACCCGGCCCTGGACGGTCACCACTTGCTCCGGCTGCTCAGCCGTCGCTTCCATCCGCAGATCATCTAGAATGGGCTGAACGATCCGATCGCGGCTGGAGGACAAGTCGAAGACCGTGATCTGATCCCGCGGCATGAGAGCGACATCGGCGCTCGAGCCGGGAGCCGCCAGCGCGGCAGACAGGTCGGCGGACAGCGCCACGATGTGACGGTTGGGCGGCAGCTCACGCCGGATCAGAACGTAGTGAAGGTCCGCATCCGGCTCGAGGTCATCCACCGAGTGGATGACGTCGGTGAGGCGCATTCCTGCCCGGTAGAAATAAGCGCCACCGGTATACACATGGCCCTGAAGCGATACCGCAGCGTCCAGAGTGGGCCGCAGCCGCGGAATATTGATCAGATCGCCATTGCGGAGCCCTTCCGCGACGCCGCCCGAGGTCAGATCGAGCGGCAGCACCACCCGCTCCCCATTCGGCATGATGCGTGTGAGTGTGGCTTTCGAGGTATCCGCATTCGGGGTCAAGCCGCCCGCCAGACTGACGACCTCGCCGGGCGTCGACTCGCCCCTGATTTCGTAGATGGCGGGCCGTTCGATCTGGCCTTCGACGGCGACAGTCGATCCCACCGACGGTACCAACACCACATCACCCTGCAGCAGCTTGGCGTCATCGGCCGTGTCGCCGTGGATCAGAAGATCGTACAGATCGAACTTGCGCACCAGAACGCCATTGCGCTTCAACTCGACATTGCGCAGCGACCCGGTCCGGCGCACACCCCCGGCCGCGTATAGCGCCGAGGTGATGGTCCCCAATCCACTGATGGTGTACGCCCCGGGCTCATAGGCATCACCCATCACGAAGACCTGGATCGAGCGCGTCTGCGCCATGGTGATGCTGGCCCGGACACCGATCATCTGATGCGTGACGCGGGACTGGATCTCCGCTTGCACCGCGCTGAAAAGCTGTCCGCCGACGTTGATGGGTCCAAGTTGCGGCAGGTTCACGGTCCCGTCGCGGCTGACCGCCATCTGGTAGGCGTGGTTCTGGCTGCCATAGAGAAGCACGTCGAGCGTATCGCCGGGGCCGATGATGTAGTTGGACGGCACCGGGACATTCGTCAGCGGCTCGAAGCTCGACGGGTACTCGGCAAACAGGTCGTAGCCGAAGGGTTTCAGCGCCTGCGCCCCGGTTTTCCTGAGCGGCAGGAGGGTCAATCTGACCTGGAGGTTCTGAAAGTCCGACACGACCTGCAGCCGCAGGGTCGCCTGCTGCTCCGTGAGGCCCAGCAGCGGAATGGGTGCAAATCCAGGGAGTGTCAGGACGCCATCGGCGGACAGCTGGTAGGGGTCGCGGGAGCGGATGAGGTCGATGAGCGCCGTGAGCTGCTGCTTCTGAGTGCTGGTCAACTCGGAAGCTGGCATGGCGGATGAGGCGGCTTGCGCGAGGGCGGCCGTGTTGGCGGAGCCTGCCCCCTGCATCGCTTGCAGCGCCTGCAGACTCTCCGCCGACGGCGCCCCACCCTGGGCGCTGTAGAGTCGCTGCATGGCCTGCACCGACTCGCTCGCCAGCGCCGGCGGCAGCTGGAAGCCAATTTGAATGATGACCCAGTCGCCGCCTTTGAGTGCCGGGATGAGCGGCTGCTGCTCCTCCGCGGCCCGGCGGCGGCGGACGGCCATCTCCTGCTGCAGCTCCTGGCTCTGCGCCTGGTTGCCCATCGATCCCAGCTGCCCGGGGAGCTCGTTCAGCGTGCTGGTGCCGCCGCCCAGATTGCCCGCACCGAGGCGGCTCAGGATCGCCTGCTGCTCGTCAGGGGTGAGTCCCTGCATGAGATCGCCGGCGCCGCCGGACGAGAGGGTGTCCGACTGGGCGTGCGCCGGTCCGGCCAGAGCCCAAGCGCCAAGGAACACAAGCAGCAACCCGGTCAACGGGCCCAACGGACGTCGCATCAAGCGTATTACCCCGTGCGAAACAGGAATTGTAGCGGGAGCGCCGCCGCTTTGGAGCGGAATCGGCAGCGGCGGGCCTACCGGTAGTGGGTCTCGACCCACCGCTGATAGCTGCCATCCATGACCGCGCGCCACCACCACTCGTTCTCGACGTACCAGTCGAAGGTGTTCCGCAGCCCCTCAGCCAGGGACACTTGCGCCCTATACCCGAGCTCCCGCTCGATCTTCCGGGAGTCGATCGCATAGCGGCGATCGTGGCCGGGACGGTCTTTGACGAACTGAATGAGGTCCGAGGACTTCCCCTCCCGCGCCGCAGGGCAGCTCGGGAAGCGGGAGCCGAGGTCCTGGCGGCCCGCGAAGGCTTCGTCGGCCACGGCGCAGAGTGTCTCGACCAATTTCAGGTTCTCGCTCTCGATACCACCACCGATGTTATAGACCTCACCCGGCCTGCCCTTCTTCAGGATCAGGTCGATTCCGCGGCAGTGGTCGCTGACGTGCAGCCAGTCCCTGACGTTGCGGCCATCGCCGTAGATCGGTAATGCCCGGCCGTGGAGCACGTTGACGATCATCAGCGGAATCAGCTTCTCGGGGAAGTGGAACGGGCCGTAATTGTTGGAGCAGTTGCTGGTCGTGACCTGAAGCCCGTAGGTGTGATGGTAGGCTCGGACCATATGGTCGGAGGCCGCCTTGCTTGCGGAGTAGGGTGAGTTGGGTGCGTACGGGGTGCGCTCGTGGAATGCCGGGTCGTCCGGCCCCAAAGAGCCGTAGACCTCATCCGTCGATACGTGATGGAAGCGGTGCGCCGGGACCGTCTTCTCCTCGAGCCATACCTTGCGCGCCGCCTTCAGCATCGAGTGGGTGCCAAGGACATTGGTCTCGACGAAGGCGTCTGGACCGTGGATGGAGCGATCGACGTGAGACTCTGCGGCGAAGTGCACGATGGTGTCGATACCTTCCTCGCGCAACAGGCGCTCGACGCGCGGCGTATCGCGGATATCGCCGTGCACGAACTCGAGATCGGGACGGCCCTTGACCGGCTCGAGGTTGGCGAGATTGCCGGCATAGGTCAGCGCATCCAGCACGATCACGCGCTCACCCGCATGGCTCTGCAACCAGTAGTGCACGAAGTTGGCGCCGATGAAGCCGGCACCGCCGGTGACGAGCAGCCTAGGCACTGGAGATCTCTTTCAGGACGCCCCGCAAGCGCTTGCGCCAATGGACGGGAGAGAGGCCATAAGGAGCCAGCGAGCGCTTGTCGAGCACGCTATAGGTCGGCCGGTGCGCTGGCGTCGGGTAGTCCGCAGTCGCAATGGGCGTTACGGTGACCTCGGGCGGCAGAAGGCCGAGCTGCGCCCCCTCCTCCGCGATGGCCACCGCAAAATCGTACCAGCTCGCCACGCCTGCATCTGTCCAGTGGTGAATGCTGCGGATCTCGGCATTCGCGGCAATCTGCCACAGGACTTCGGCCAGCGAGCGGGCATCGGTGGGAGTCCCGACTTGATCGGCCACCACGCGCACCGCTCCGTTCGCGCGCATCACCCGCAGCATCGTGCGCACGAAGTTGGCGCCACTCGCGCCATAGACCCAGGCGGTCCGCACGATCGTGGAGTGGTCCGGCAGCGCTGCGAGAACGGCCTGCTCACCATCCCGCTTGGACCTCCCGTAGACACTGAGAGGGTGCGTGGCCGCATCCGGCCGGTAAGGAACGGATGCGGCGCCATCGAACACGAAATCCGTCGAGATGTGGATCAGCCGGGCACCGCATTCCCGCGCCGCAGCGGCAAGGTGCCCGGGACCCTCGGCATTGATTCGCTGCGCGGCCTCTGCCTCCGCTTCGGCCTTATCAACCGCGGTATACGCGGCCGCATTGATGATCACAGCCGGCCGGTGCTGGCCGACAAAGTCCCGTACCGCGTCGCCCGCACTGACGTCGAGATCCGCGTGCGTGCAGGCGATCGCCCCAAAGCTGACCGGCCGCGTTTCGAGCAGCATGCGCCCGACCTGCCCTCCAGCCCCGGTTATCAGGACCTTGATTGCCGACGATGCTGGCGGGGTCAAGGATAGACCTCCGCATCGCGGAAGCCGCTGGCCGCAGCGTCCTTGCCCGAAAGGACCGGTTGCGCGCCCGCGGGCAGCGGCCACTGCACCCCGATTTCGGGATCATTCCAGCGGATCGCCCGCTCGTGGGCGGGCGCCCAGAAATCCGTGACCTTGTAGAGGAAGTCCGCAGACTCGCTGAGCACGAGATAACCGTGCGCGAATCCGGGGGGCACCCACAGCGCGTGGTGATTTTCCGCGGAAAGCACCACGCCCACCCACCTGCCGAAAGTAGGCGAGCTGCGGCGGATGTCGACGGCGACGTCGTACACGGTGCCGGTCACGACCCGCACCAGCTTTCCCTGCGGCTGCTGAATTTGATAGTGCAGCCCCCGCAGGATGTGTCGCGCGGAGTGGCTGTGATTGTCCTGGACGAACTTGAGGTCGAGTCCGGCGGCAGCGAACCTGCGCTCCTCCCACGATTCCATGAAATAGCCGCGGGCATCGCCGAACACTTTCGGGCGGATCAGCACGACCTCGGGGATATCGGTCGGTACGAATTCCATGTCAGGGCTGCCCCTTCAGGATCTCGAGCAGATAGGTGCCGTATCCCGTCTTGGCGAGCGGCAGCGCCAGCGATTCCAGCTGAGCGGCCGAAATATAGCGCTTCCGATACGCGATCTCCTCTGGACAGCAGACCTTCAGCCCCTGCCGCGTCTCGATCGCCTCGATGAACATGGACGCCTGGAGCAAAGACTCGTGGGTACCCGTGTCGAGCCAGGCGACGCCGCGGCCGAGCTGCTCGACCCGCAGCGCGCCGCGCTCGAGATACTTGCGATTGACGTCGGTGATCTCGAGCTCCCCACGGGCGGAAGGCTTGAGGTTCGCGGCGATGTCGAGCACCTGGTTGTCGTAGAAGTAAAGACCGGTCACCGCAAAGTACGATTTCGGCTTCGCCGGTTTCTCCTCGATGTCGAGCGCCCGCCCCGACTCATCGAACTGCACGACGCCATACCTCTCAGGGTCCCGCACCCGATAAGCGAACACCGTGGCGCCCTCGCCGTGCTGGGCGGCGGTCTCGAGCTGCTCCGGCAGCCCGTGCCCGTAGAAGATATTGTCCCCGAGGACCAGCGCGACGCGCTCATTGCCGACGAATTGACGTCCAATGACGAACGCCTGGGCCAACCCCTCGGGCCGAGCCTGCTCGGCGTAGGACAGTGAGATCCCCCACTTGCCGCCGTCTCCCAACAGCCGACGAAAGAGCGGCAGGTCCTCCGGCGTCGAGATCAGCAGGATGTCGCGGATTCCCGCCAGCATCAGCGCCGCCAACGGGTAATAGACCATGGGCTTGTCGTAAATCGGCAGAAGCTGCTTGCTGATGCTCAGGGTCACCGGGTGCAGGCGGGTACCCGCACCGCCGGCCAGAACGATGCCTTTCAAGCTCTTGATTCCTTTACTAAAGAGAGGACTGATCTCACGCAGGCGAGCAAATTCTCGTATACGGCGTCCGCGCGCGCCAGCGCTTTATCGGCCAAGGGGTAGCCCGTCCGGACCAGGAAGCAGCGGCCGATTCCAGCGGCACGACCGGCCTCGACGTCCGAGAGCCGGTCCCCGACCAGGAAGGAAGACGCCGGCTCGATGTCGAGCGCGGTAATGGCGCGGCGCAGCATCCCGGGCTTGGGCTTGCGGCAATCGCAGTCCAGGCGATAGCGCTCCAGCGGCGCATCGGCGAGGTGCGGACAGTACTCCACGGCATCGAGCCGCACGCCGGCGGCCTGCAGGCGCTCCCGCATGTGCGCCGTCAAAGTCAGATAGTCGTCCTCCGAATACAGGCCGCGCGCGATGCCGGATTGATTCGTGATGACCACCAGCAGATAGCCGGCCGTCTGCAGGGCCTGCAGCGCCTCGATCGCACCGGGCTCGAACACGAAGTCCTCGATCCGGTGGACGAAGCCGCGCTCCTCGTTGAGCACGCCATCCCGATCGATGAACGCCGCCTTGCGGCTCATGAGCCGTCGCGAATCCGTTGCACGAGCGCAGTCTCGAGTACCCCGCGACAAACGGAATGGCCACCGAGTCGGCCGCCCCAGCTGCGCACGAGACGGGTCTCCTCCAGGGTCTCCATATCGTAATCGCCGCCCTTGACGTATACGTCGGGCCGGCAGCGCTGTAACACCTCGCACGGAGTCGTACTCGTCGAATGGTCGTGACGAAGGAGACGCTCTCGAGCGCCGCGACGACGAGCAAGCGATCGATCTCACGGTTGAGCGGCCGATCCGGCCCCTTTCCCGAGCTGCCTCGCCGACGAGTCGCTGTTGACCGCGACGAGCAGCGCGGCACCGAGCTCGCGAGCGGCCGCAAGATACACGACATGGCCGCGATGCAGCACATCGAACACACCGTTGGTGAATGCCAGCGGGCGCGGCCACTCCCGCCCGCGGACCGCCGCAGCGGGGACGACCTTGCGACTCAAAAGAGCGGGGATATCCACGATGAACGCCTACTCAGGCCGCCGCGCCTGGCTCCGCGTTCAACCATTCCGCGTAGCGCCGCACGCCCGTCGCCACGTCGGCGAACTCCACGTCGCAGCTGGACGCGCGAAGTGACGTCAGGTCTGCTTGCGTATGGCTTTGGTACTTTGCCCACCAACGTCTCCGGAAACGGAATGTATTCGATGAGCCCCTGGGAAACTTGTTGCTCCAGGCTGAGCGGTGCCTCGCCGCGCAGCGCGCGGGATGCGTTTATGGTCGCATGGGCCACATCGTTGAAGGGCTGCGCCCTGCCCGTACCGACATTGAAGATCCCACTGCGCTCCGGATGTCGCAGGAACCACAGATTCACCGCGACGACATCCTGCACGAACACGAAATCCCGCGTCTGCTTTCCTGGGCCGTAGCCTCCGTATTCGCCGAAGAGCTTGACCCTGCCTTTCTCGCGCAGCTGCTCGAAGTGGTGGCAGGCCACCGAAGCCATGCGCCCCTTGTGCTGCTCTCGCGGCCCATAGACGTTGAAGTACCGCAAGCCCGTCACTTGAGACCGCGCAGTGGGGAGCGTGCGCCGCACGATGTTGTCGAAGAGCAGCTTCGAGTAGCCGTATATGTTGAGCGGCCGCTCGTGGTCCGGCGCCTCCCGGAACACCGTGCTGTCGCCATAAGTGGCGGCAGATGATGCGTAAAGGAGTCGAGTCCCCCGACTCTGGCACACATCGAGGAGATCCCTCGAGCAACGGTAGTTGGTTTCCAGCATGTATCGGCCGTTGTGCTCCATCGTATCGGAGCAGGCCCCTTCGTGGAACACGGCGTCGATATGGCCCAGCTCGCCCAGGGCAAAGCGGTCATAGAACTCGTTGCGATCGAAGTAGTCGCTCACCCTGGCGCCGAGGAGGTTGCGGAATTTCGCGCCCTCGGTGAGGTCATCCACCGCGATCACATCGTCGATGCCGATCGCGTTGAGTCCGTGCACCAGGTTACTGCCTACCATGCCGGCGGCTCCGGTTACGACGACTCTCAACCGAACAGCTCCTCGTAGCTCACCGTCGCCGTGCCGAACTTGCCGACGACGATCCCGCCAGCGCGGTTGGCGATGGGCATGGCCTCCCGAAGACTCATGCCGCAGGCCAGCATCGCGGCCAATGTCGCAATCACCGTATCGCCCGCGCCCGTCACGTCGAATACCTCTCGCGCCTGCGCCGGCGCCTGCAGATGGCCGGCGGCATCGAAAAGCGACATCCCCTCTTCACTGCGCGTCAACAGCACGCTATCGAGCCGATTGCTCTGCCGCAGCCGCTGCGCCCGCTCCTCGAGCTGCGCTTCGGACTTCCAGCTTCCAATCACCTGCGCCAGCTCGGCGCGATTCGGCGTGATGACGGTTGCGCCGGCATAGCGGCCGTAGTCATCGCCCTTCGGGTCCACCAGCACCGGCTTGCCCGCCGCACGCGCCAGCTCGATCATCCGGGGAATGTGCGTCAGCCCGCCCTTGCCGTAGTCGGCGAAGAGCACCGCATCGTACTGAGGCACCACCCGCGCAAAGTCCGACAGCATGTCCGCCAGTACTTCGTGGTCCGGTTGGTTCTCGAAATCCACCCGTACCAACTGCTGTGCGCGCCCGATTACCCGCAGCTTCACGCACGTAAAGAGCTGGGGATCCCTGCCCAGGATCACCTCCACCGCCTGCGTCTTCAGCAGCCCTTCGAGCTTCCTCGCCGGCTCGTCATCCCCCACGACCGTGATCAGCATCACGCCCGGCCCGAGCGCCTTGACGTTCAAAGCCACGTTCGCCGCACCGCCGAGGCGATGCTCCTCACGGGTGACCCGTACTACCGGCACCGGTGCTTCGGGCGAAATCCGCTCCACCTCGCCGAACAGGTACCGGTCCAGCATCGCATCGCCGACGACCAGCACTCGCGCCTGGTTCAGCCGCGTCCTGAGGTTCGCGCCGCTCATGCGAGCCCCAGCGCCTCCTCCACCGCCCCGCACAGCGTATGGCCGATGAAGATGTGCGCCTCCTGAATCCGGGCCGTGGTCTGACTCGGCACCACGATCGCCAGGTCGCAGAGCCCCCGCAGCGTCCCACCGTCGCGACCCAACAGTCCGATCACGTGTGTCCCCATCGAGCGGGCCGCATCCGCTGCACGCATGACGTTGCGCGAATTCCCCGATGTCGAGATCGCAAGCAGACAGTCCCCGCGCCCTCCGAGCGCCATGACCTGTCGCGAGAACACCTCGTCGAAGCTGTAGTCATTTGCTATACACGTAAGTGCCGACGTGTCCGTCGACAGCGCAATCGCCGCCAAGGGGCGCCGGTCCTTCACGAACCGGCCCGTCATTTCCGCCGCAATGTGCTGGCTGTCGGCGGCGGAGCCGCCGTTGCCACACAACAGGAGCTTATGCTCATTGCCCAGCGCAGCGGAGATGATCCCCGCCGCCCGCTCGATTTCCGGCGATAGCGACGAGAGGCTCTGAAAGAGCGCCAGATGCTCGTGCAACCCCCGCTGAATGATGTCGCTCAAGTGATCTTCATCCCCCTCAATCCGCGCTCTTCCACTCCGTCAGCTGCGCAATGACCTTCCCCACCCCGGGCGCCACGACGTGCCCGCCATTCGGATCCTTCACCGCCGGTGCCAGCTTGTCGGTCAACTTCTTGCCCAGCTCCACTCCCCACTGATCGAAGGAGTTCACCCCCCAGACCACTCCCTGCGTGAACACCTTGTGCTCATAGAGGGCGATGAGCTTTCCCAGCGTCTGCGGATCCAAACGTTGAAAGGCCACGAGGTTACTCGGCCGGGATCCGGGATGCACTTTGTGCGGCACCAGCTCCTCGATCCGCTCTTTCGGCAGTCCCTGCTGAGTGAGGTCCGCGCGCACCTGCTCCGCCGACTGCCCGTTCATGAACGCTTCCGCCTGCGCCAGACAGCTCGCGATCGCGAGATCCTGCTGCGCCTGGTTGCCGCAGGACGAGCGCGACGGCAGGATGAAGTCGAGCGCCGCGCGCGGCGTACCCTGGTGCAGCAGCTGGAAGAACGAGTGCTGCGCGTTGTTGCCGGGCTCGCCCCAGATCACCGCCGCGGTCTGCCACTCGACCCGCCGGCCGTCGATGGTCACCGACTTGCCGTTGCTCTCCATCTCCAACTGCTGCAGGTACGCCGAGAAGCGTTTCAGGCGGTCGTCGTACGGGAGCACCGCCAGCGTCGGCAGTCCCTCGAAGTTGATGTTCCATACCCCCAGCAGCCCCATCAGCGCCGGCAGGTTGTCCGCCCAAGGCGTCTTGCGGAAGTGCTCGTCCATCTCAAAGCCGCCCGCGAGCATCGCGAGGAACTGGTCTTTGCCGATGGCGATCGCGAGCGAGACGCCGATCGAGGACCAGAGCGAATAGCGGCCGCCGACCCAATCCCACATGGTGAAGCGGTACTGCGGATGCACGCCGAACTCATCCATGGCGCGGTGATTCACCGACACCGCCGCGAAATGCTCCCGCACGGCCTCTTCGCCCAGCTTCTCCTTCACCCACGCCCGTGCCGTGTGCGCGTTGGTCAGCGTCTCGAGCGTGGTGAAAGTCTTGGAGGAGACGATGAAGAGCGTGGCCCGCGGGTCCGCGCTCTCCAGGATGTCCTCGAGATGACAGCCGTCGATGTTGGAGACGAAGTCGCACTTCGGCGCATCGATGGTGAAGGGGCGCAGTGCCTGCACCGCCATCGCGGGACCGAGGTCGGATCCGCCGATGCCGATGTTCACCACCCGAGTGAATGGCTTGCCCGAGCTGCCGACGATGCGCCCTAAGCGCACGCTCTCCGCGAAGGTGAGCATGTGCTCACGCTCCGCCATCACGACTCGAGTGATGTCCGCGCCGCCGACGTTCGCCCCCGGGGGCTGCCGCAGGGCCACGTGCAGCACCGCACGCCCTTCGGTGGAGTTGATCTTCTCTCCGCGCCACATCGCATCCCGGTAGTCCTTCAGGCCCACCGCCTCGGCGAGCTCGAGCAGTTTGCCGAGCACCATCTCATCGAGATGCTGGCGCGAGAAGTCCATGAGGAGGCCCGCGCCCTGGCGCGAGAAGCGCTCGAAACGCCCGGGATCACGTGAAAACAGCTCGTGCGTGGCGACGGCGCTCAGCCGGGAGGCATGAGTGGCCAGTTCCGACCAGACGGGAGTACGGGGACCTGCGGCCTTCGGCATGGATTGCTCCTCAGGCAGACTGCTGTGATGGGGCCTGTACGGCCGCGTAGAAGCGATGGATTGTACCGGCCACATGGTCGATTTGCGCCGGCGAGAGCTCCGGGAAGACCGGCAGCGCCAGCACCTCGCGAGCGGCGCGCTCTGACTCGGGCAACTGGCCGGGGCGGTAGCCCAGGTAGGCAAAGCACTGCTGCAGATGCAGCGGAATCGGATAGTAGATCTCCGTCCCGACGCCGGCTGCGGCCAGATGCTGGCGCAGCTCATCCCGCCGCTGCGCGCGGATCACGTACTGATTCCAGACGTGCCGGCCGCCTCGACTGAGGACAGGCGTCACCACCGCGCCGGCGGGGTTCACGGCCTGCAACCCCTGGGTGTACTGCCGGGCATGGCCGTCCCTTGCCGTCATCCAGTCATCCAGAGATCCCAGCTTCACATTGAGCACCGCTGCCTGGATCTCATCCAGCCGGAAATTGCCGCCGATCAGGCTGTGGTGGTACTTGGGCTCGGCGCCGTGCACCCGCAGCACCCGCATCCGTTCCGCCAGTGCTGGATCGTTCGTGGTGCACAGGCCGGCATCGCCGAACGCGCCCAGGTTCTTGGTGGGAAAAAAGGAGAAACAGCCGATGTGTCCGACGGAGCCCGCCATCCGCCCCTTACCGTCTTGCGCACCGATCGCCTGCGCGGCGTCCTCAATCACGTGCAGGCCGAGGCGGCTCGCGATGTCCATCAGGGCGTCCATTTCACAAACCTGGCCGTAAAGGTGCACCGGCAAGATCGCCCGCAGCCGGCCGCCGGTCTCGCGATGAATCACCTGCCGGTTGCCGCCCTCGCCACGGACCTCGCATTCCCGCGCGATGAGCTCTTCCACCCGGGTGGGTGACAGGTTGAAGTCCTGGGGGTCGATGTCGCAAAAGAGCGGCCGGGCGCCGAGGCGCGCGATGGTCCCGGCGGTGGCGAAGAAGGTGAAGGCTGAAGTGATCACCTGGTCGCCCGGTCCGATGCCGAGCGCCATGAGCGCCAGAAGCAGCGCATCCGTCCCGGAGGAAACCCCGATGCCGTGAGCGCAGCCGCTGTAGCGAGCAAGGCGCAGCTCGAGCTCGCGCACCTCGGCGCCGAGGATGAACTGCTGACTGCGGCACACGCGGGCGATGGCCGCCTGCGCCTCAGCCGCGATCTTCTCGTACTGCAGCGTGAGGTCCAGCAGCGGAACCTTGATGGCGGGCGGAGGCGGCGGCTTGGTCACGGACATACCTGCGGCAATAAAAACCGCATTCTACCTGCCCGGGGTTATCGGGACTGTTTGTAACCGTAATACTCACAGAACCAATCGACGAACCGCCGCACCCCGACGGCGACCGGCGTCGCCGGCCGGTAGCCCACAGCCCGCGCGAGGTCCTCGATGTCCGCGAACGTCTCCGGCACGTCCCCCGGCTGCAGCGGCAGGAAGCGCTTCTCGGCCTTGCGCCCCAGGCACTCCTCGATCACCTCGATGTAGCGCATGAGCTCCACCGGCTCGTGATTGCCGATGTTGTAGAGCCGGAAGGGCGCGCGGCTCGTCGCCGGGTCGGGTGAGCCGCTGTCCCACTCCTGCGAGGGCTGGGCCACATGCTCGCAGGCACGGGCAACGCCCTCGGCAATATCCTCGACATAGGTGAAGTCCCGTCGATGATGTCCATTGTTGAAGACGTCGATCGGCCGGCCCTCGAGGATGTTGCGCGTGAAGAGAAAGAGCGCCATGTCAGGCCGCCCCCAGGGACCGTAGACCGTGAAGAACCGCAGTCCCGTGGTGGGTAGCTTGAAAAGCGAGGAGTAGGTATGCGCCATCAGCTCGTTGGCGCGCTTGGTGGCGGCATAGATGGTCAGCGGGTGATCCGCGATCCTGTGCGGCGAGAACGGCATGTTGGTGTTGGCGCCATAGACGGAGCTGGTCGAGGCGTACACCAGATGCTCGACATCGTTGTAGCGGCACCCTTCGAGGACGTTCAGCGTGCCGCTCACGTTGCTGCGAACGTAGCTGTGCGGATTCTCCAGTGAGTAACGCACTCCCGCCTGGGCGGCAAGATGGACGACGCGCTGGAATTTCTCGCGTGCGAACAGATCCTTCATCCCACCGTCATCGGCGATGTCCAGCTTCACGAATCGAAACCCGGACTGCCGCTTGAGCCGGTCGAGCCTCGCTTCCTTGAGAGTGACGTCGTAATAGTCGTTGAGATTGTCGAGGCCGACGATCTCGTGCCCGCGCGCCAGCAAATTAAGAGTAGCGTGATAGCCGATGAAGCCGGCCGCGCCCGTGAGCAGGATCTTCATAGCCGGCCGTCGACCTCGGCGGCGCGAAAGACGTGCTTGATGTCGTAGAGCACGTGGGTTTTCTTGCACAGTCGCCGCACACCGTCGGCACCCATCTCCCGAAACTCGCGGTGCGCCACGGCAACGACCGCGACATCGTAGCGCTTCGGAGTCAGTGTCCTGATCGGTCGAACGCCGTACTCGTGACGGCACTCCTTGCCCTCGGCCCACGGGTCATAGATGTCGACCTCGGCGCCGTACTTCTCCAGCTCCCGCACCACGTCGATGACCTTGGAGTTGCGGATGTCCGGGCAGTTCTCCTTGAAAGTCATGCCGAGCACCAGCGTGCGCGCGCCTTTGACGTGAATCCGCTTCTCGGTCATCAGCTTGATGATTTCCCCGGCGACATACAGGCCCATGTTGTCGTTGACCCGCCGGCCGGCCAGGATCATCTCCGGGTGATAACCGATCGCTTGTGCCTTGTGGGTGAGGTAGTACGGGTCGACGCCGATGCAGTGACCGCCGACCAGGCCGGGCTTGAAGGGCAGGAAGTTCCACTTGCTGCCGGCGGCGCTCAACACCTCCTCGGTGTCCAGCCCCAAGCGGTTGAAAATCAGCGCCAGCTCGTTGATGAGGGCGATGTTGACGTCACGCTGCGTGTTCTCGATGACTTTCGCGGCCTCAGCCACTTTGATGCTGGAGGCCTTGTGCGTGCCCGCGGTGATGATCGTTCCGTACAGCTTGTCGATGAACTCCGCGGCCTCGGGCGTCGAGCCCGACGTCACTTTCCTGATGGTGGTGAGCCGGTGCTCCTTGTCGCCGGGGTTGATCCGCTCCGGGCTGTAGCCGACGAAAAAGTCGCGGTTCAATTTGAGGCCCGACTCCCGCTCGAGAATCGGGACGCATACTTCCTCGGTGCACCCCGGATACACGGTGGACTCGTAGACCACCACTGCTCCTTTGCTGAGAGTCTTGCCGACCGTTTCGCTCGCCTTGATGAGCGGCGTCAGATCCGGTCGCTTGTACTCGTCGATGGGCGTGGGCACCGTCACGATGAGCACCCGACAGCGCTTCAGGCTATCCAGATCCGAGCTGAAGGCGAGCCGCGTGACCGACTTGAGCTCCGCGCGCGAAACCTCGAGCGTGCTATCGCGGCCGCTCGCGAGCTCCGCGATGCGGTGCGCCTTGATGTCGAAGCCGACGGTGTCGAAATGCTTGCCGAACTCGACCGCGAGCGGCAGCCCGACGTAGCCGAGGCCCACGATGCCGATGCGGCACTTGCGCAGATGAAACATGAGATCCACTCAGGCGCGATTCGCTTCAGGAACCGGATCTTCCCCGGCGGTGGGCCACAGACAGCGGCCACCACTCGCCTTGCCGATGAGCGCCAGCATCTCCCGGTGGGCCCGCAGCTCCTGTTCCGTGGCAGCGATGACCCGCAGGGGCGCGGGCGGGCGCACCAGGGCACGGACCTGACCCGCGCCGAGGACAGCGGCGCCGGAGACACTCTCGGTGAGCGCCAGCGCTCCCTGGCCGCCCGTCATCGCGAGATAGACGTCCGCCAGAATGCGCGCATCGAGCAGTGCGCCGTGCAGCTCGCGCCGCGAGTTGTCGACGTTGTAGCGCTTGCAGAGCGCATCGAGGTTGTTGCGCTGGCCCGGATGCATCTCGCGCGCAAGTATCAGCGTGTCGAGGACTCGGCAGAGCTCGCTCATCATGGTCGTGCGCCCGGCGCGGCGCAGTTCCGTATCGAGGAAAGTGACGTCGAACTCCGCGTTGTGGATCACGAGCTCCGAGCCGCCGACGAACTCGAGGAGATCGTCCGCCACCTCCGCGAACCGCGGCTGGCGTGCGAGATCCTGACGCTGCAGCCCATGGACCGCCTCCGCGCCGAGGTCGATGTCGCGCTCCGGATTCAGGTAGCGGTGGAAGGTGCGCCCCGTCACTCGCCGGTTGACGAGCTCGACACAGCCGATCTCGATGATCCTGTGCCCGAGCGCCGCCTCGAGACCGGTGGTCTCGGTATCGAGAACGATCTGTCGCATCAGTCGAAGTCTATCAGCATTTTCCGGGGCACATCCTCTGCCTATCTCGAGCCCTCACGCGCCATCGCGTCGATCGCCTCATTGGCGAGTCGGTCGACCCGCTCGTTGCCCGGCACGCCGGCGTGGCCCGGCACCCAGTGCCATTCGATCTCGTGGCCGGCGGCGAGCTCATCCAGCCGCTGCCACAAATCCTGATTCTTCACCGGCTTGCGGTCAGCGGTGAGCCAGCCGCGGCCCTTCCAGGCGCGCATCCACTCCGTGATGCCGCGCCGCACGTACTCGGAGTCGGTGTACACGCGCACACGCACAGGACGCTTCAACGACTCGAGCGCACGAATGACCGCCGTCAGCTCCATGCGATTGTTGGTCGTCAGCGGCTCCGCGCCCGCCAGCTCCTTGTCGCGGCCGGCGAAACTCAGCCACGCCGCCCAGCCGCCCGGCCCCGGATTCCCACGACAGGCGCCGTCGGTGTAGATATCCACGGTGCCCCCGGTTCCCGCAACCGCTGTGCTCACGTGCGCCTCGATGACATCATCACGCACGCGAGCGCGGGCTGGGTTTGATGAGTCCGCCGAGCACTGCGGGACGCTCGCGGAATCGCTGCCGGATGGGTGTCAGGGTATAGACGCGCTTGCGCGCCTTCAGCAGATAGGCGTTGGCAGGCAGCGGATACGTGAGCCCGCGCCGCAGCATCCGGACGGAGCCCTCCTCCGCGGCGCGACCGCCGCTCCAGGGCCCGCGGAACAAATAATGCTGAGCCGATATCACTTCGTATCCGAGCAGCACCAGCCATTCGCGGATCCGTCGTTCGGAGAGTACGCGGCGCGCGCCCGGCGGAAAGCCGCTGCGGCTCCAGCGCGCGCGTAAGCCCCAGAGGCTCCATGGCCGAAAGCCGAGCACCAGCAGCCGTCCCTCGCCGACGAGCACGCGATCCGCCTCGCGCACGATCGCGTAGGGATCGGTGGCGAACTCGAGGATATGCGGCAGCAGGACCGCGTCGATCGAATCGCTGACGATCGGCAGCTGAGTGGGCCGCCCGCGGATGTCGGCGCTTGACGACAGCCCGGGCGGAGCCAGGATCGCCTGATGGCGCGTGCGCGCGCGAGATAACAACTCCTTGCCCGAGCCCCAGGCGCCGATCTGCAGCAATTCCCAGCCAAACACATCCTCGAGCGCCTCGCCGAGAAGCTGCGATTCCGCGGCGATGAGCGCACTGCCGAGCGGGCTCGCCCACCAGGCGTGACGTGCGGCGTAGGGCTCCTGGAATTGCGATTTGTGCGCGGGTGCCATTAAGTACTGGCAATAGTGTGAAGTTACCGGTTAAATTTCCCTTTCCGACCCAGTAAGGTCGGAAATGGAGCTCCCCTGAGACCCGCTTACGTGAGTGCGCGCGCCCCTGGGATACGCACTCCAGTGCCACAAGAAGTTAACACGCCTTCCAGAGGGTCGGGAACTTGCCGACGGAAACAGTTCGAGCCATTCGTAATGCGCTGCTGATCGGCGCGCTCGCGGCGCTGGCCGCATGCGCGACCCGCCAGCCGCTGCCCAGCCAGCCGGTACAGGCCGTTGTCCCACCGCCCGTGGCCGCGCCCGCGCCGGCCGAAGTTCCAGCGGCGCCGGAAGCGCAGCAGGCGGTCCCGACCCCGGCGCAGTATGCCGATCTCTTCGCCCGCATTCGCGCCGGCTTCGTCCTGGACGACCCCGACGAGTCGGCGATCGACCAGCAGCTCGAGTGGTACGCCTCCAATCCCGATTACCTGCAGCGCGCCTTCGGCCGCGCCGACATGTACCTCTACTACATCGTGTCGCAGCTCGAGGCACGGCACATGCCGCTCGAGCTCGCGCTGCTGCCGGTCATCGAGAGCGCGTTCCAGCCCTACGCCTACTCCCGGGCGCGCGCCGCAGGCCTATGGCAGTTCATTCCCGGCACCGGCTCGCGCTTCGGCCTGAAGCAGGACTGGTGGTATGACGGCCGCCGCGATGTGGTCGCCTCCACCAACGCCGCGCTCGATTATCTGCAGGCCCTGCATGACGAGTTCAACGGCGATTGGCTGCTCGCCGTCGCCGCCTACAACTGCGGCGAGATCGCCGTTCAGCACGCCGTGCAGGTGAACGAGGCCGAGGGGCGCCCGATCGACTTCTGGCACCTGCGCCTGCCGCGGGAGACCGAGGCCTACGTGCCCAAGCTCCTGGCGATGAAGCGCCTGGTGGACGGTCCCGGCAAATACGGGCTCGACTTCACCGCGATCCCGAACCAGCCGTATTTCGCGCGCGTCATGACCCAGGGACAGATCAATCTGCAGGTCGCCGCGCAGATCGCCGGCATCACCGCCGATGAAGTTTACGATCTCAATCCCGCCTTCCACCGCTGGGCCAGCGACCCTACCGGACCTTTCTACCTGCTGCTGCCGGTCGATGCCGCGCCGGTGTTCGAGCAGAACGTCGCCGATCTGACGCCCGATGAACGCATGGGCATCGAGCACTACGAGGTCCGGCGCCGCGACACCGTCTACTCGGTGGCGCGCAATTTCAAGACCAGCGTCGAGATCCTGCGCAAGCTCAACACGCTGCCCGCGGGACGACTCACCGTGGGCATGGAGCTCGAAGTGCCGGCTACCGTCTACGTCCTGCCGGAGAACGTGGTGCTGGCCGCGGAGCGGGTCGATGGCCGCTCGCGTTGGACCCGTCATTTCCGTTTCCAGGTCGTGCGTGTGCGCCGGGGCGATTCCCTGTGGGCGATTGCCCGGCGCAACCGGATGAACGTCCATACGCTTGCGCGGCTGAATGGCCTCACGCCTGGGCAGACCCTGCACCCGGGACAGCGGCTGCGCCTCGCCTCGAGTGAGCCCGCCGCGACACAGTACGACCGGCATCACCGCAGCCATTCGCACTACTACCAGGCCTCTTACCACCCCGAGAGCAGCGCGCGCCGCGTGGTCTACACCGTCCGCTCCGGCGATACGCTGTGGCGGATCGCGAGGCTCTTCCAGGTGCGGGTGGCGCAGATCGAAGCCTGGAACGGCACGGGCTCGCGCCACATCCTCGCGGGTCAGAAGCTCACCATTCGCGTCGCCTCGGGCGGGTAAGCGCGGCGCCATGGACGGCCATAACTGACGCGCCTGATTCGTCTAAACTCCCTGACCTCGTCAGCATCGGCAGGGTCGGGTATGGGATTCCTCTCAGGCAAGCGCGCGTTCATTGTCGGCGTCGCAACCGACCGGTCGATCGCTTGGGGCATCGCTCAAGCCATGCATCGCGAAGGTGCCGAGCTCGCCTTCTCCTACGTCAACGACAAGATGAAGGAGCGGGTCGAGCCCCTGGCTCAGTCGCTCGGCTCCCGTATCACGATGCCGCTCGATGTGACGGTCGACGCGGAGATCGACGCCGCCTTCGATCTGCTGAAGCGTGAGTGGGGCAGTCTGGATGTCGTGGTCCACGCCGTGGCGTACGCGCCGCGCGAAGCCCTCGCCGGCGGGTTCGCGGAAAGCACCAGCCGCGATGCGTTCCGGATCGCGCACGACGTGTCCAGCTACAGTTTCACCGCGCTCGCCCGCCGCGCCGCGCCGCTGATGGCAGGCCGGTCAGGGGCGTTGCTCACCCTGTCCTATCTGGGCGCCGTCCGCGCCATCCCGAGCTACAACGTGATGGGCCTCGCCAAGGCGAGTCTCGAGGCCAACGTCCGCTTTCTGGCCTATGACCTGGGTCCGCAGGGAATACGGGTCAATGCCATCTCCGCCGGCCCCATCAAGACACTCGCCGCGGCGGGGATCACGGGCTTTCGCAAGATGCTGAGCCGGGTCGCCGAAGTCGCCCCGCTCAGACGCAACGTCACCCAGCAGGATGTCGGCAATGCCGCCGCGTTCCTCTGTTCCGATCTCGCTGCCGGGATCACCGGCGAGATCCTCTACGTCGACAGCGGGTTCAACACGGTCGGGATGAGTTTCCCGCAGGAAGCCGAAGCCTGAGAGGCTGGGGCGCCGGCGCCCTCTACTGGAAGGCGTCGGGATTCTTGCGGACCTTCGCCTTCGCGCGCATCTCGGCCATGTAGCCGAGCGCCTCGGCATTGCCATTGCGCTCGACCTGCTCCTGCTCGAGGGCCATCTCCAGGTACTTGTTGGTTTGCTGGCTGCTGCGGATCTGAGTGACCGCGATCAGCGCCGAGCCGCCGTTCTGCAGGCTCACGGCCTGGTACACCGGACCATGGACCGGTTTCGCCGCATCGAACGCCGCGGACAGGATCTCCGCCGGGACCGACGGATCACCGCGGCCGACGAACTTCGGCGGGTCCGCGGTGACATTGAGGCCCTTGGCGACCTGCTCGAAGGAAGTGCCTGCCAGGAGCTCGGTGCGCGCAGCTTTTGCGGCCGCGAGCGCAGCGTCCATCTCACGCTGCTTCTGCAGGGCCGCGATGATGGTATCGCGGACCTCCGCGAGCGCCTTGGTGTGCGCCGGGTGACGCGCCGTGACCTCGAAGATCACCATCTTGTCGTTGTCGAGGATCACCGGGCCGCCGAGCGTCTCGTCCGCCACGGCGCCGCTGCCGAAGACCTGGCCCTGTAGCGGCCTCGCCTGGCCGAGCGGCGCCCCACCGGCGTCCCGCAGGAACTGCGGCACCTCGCCGGTCGTCAGGTTGAATTGCTTCGCCAGGCTCGCGAGGCTCGCGCCCGGGCTCTGGAGACCGTTCTGCAGCTGGTCCTCGATGTCGCCGAAGCGATTCGTCGCCTCGCTCTGCTGGAGTTGCGCCTGGAGCTGCGGACGCGCCTCGGCCAGGGTCTTGGTGCGACCAGGCTGGATGCCATCGAGGCGAATGATGTGATAGCCGTACTGGGTCTTCACCGGCCCGACGATGTCACCCACCGTCTTGATGCCGAAGAGCGCATCGGCGAACGGCGCGACGAAGCCGCTGTGGTCGATCCAGCCGAGACTGCCGCCCTTCTGGGCCGAGCCCGGGTCTTGGGAGTACTTCTTCGCCAGCGCGGCAAAATTCTGACCCGACTGCGCCAGCGCGAGAACCTTTTCCGCCTGCTTCAGCGCCGCAGCCGGATCCTTACCGAAGGGGATGAGGATGTGGCTGGCTTCGCGCCGCTCCGGCAGGATGAAGCCGCTCTTTTGCTTGTCGTAGGCCGCCTGCAGGTCGGAATCGGACACCGTCTCGGTGCTCGCGACCTGCTCGAGAGTGAGCTGCGCGTACTGCAGATCCACCGATTCCGGCAGGCGGTAATCGGCCTGGTGAGACTGGTAGTAGGCCTCGATGGCCGCCTGGTCGATCGGCGCCGTGCTCTTGTAGCCGTCGGCGGGAAGAATGGCGTACTGGACCTCGCGCTCCTCGCCACTTAGGGCCTGTGCGCGGGCGCCCTCCGTCGGCGTGACGAAATCCGAGGAGACGATGCCATCCAGCAGTTGCAGACGCCGCAGATCGCTGGTCTTCTCATCCTCGTACTGGTCGAACGTGAGGTGGTTCTCCTCGAGGACTTCGCGCGCGATGTCGGACGAGTACTGGCCGCCGGCCTGGAAGGCGGCCTCGTTGCGAATGGCCGCGATGAGCTCGGGCTGACTCACCCGGTAGCCGAGCTTCTGCGTGCGCTCGGACATCAGGGCCTGGCTGATCAGGCCCTCGAGCACCTGGTCCTGGGAGGTCTTTTGGACCGCCGGGGGAATATTGCCCCCGAACTGTTGCTGCAGCTGAGATTGCGCGCGCAGCCAGGCGTTATGCGCCTCGTCCAGCGAGATCGTCTGGCCGCCGGCCTCCGCGGCATAGCTCGCGGTGCTGACATTGAGATTGACGAGGCCATAGGCGCCCCAGGCGGCGAAGACGAGCGCGAGCGCACCCAGGATGCTGTACCACAGCCACTTGTGCGTCTCGATGGAATCGGTGATTTTCTGTAGCATGATCGGCGGCGCTGGCGAATCCCAAAGAATAGCAAATCCGCGCCGCCGACTGCGGACCGGGGCTAGCGGGACAGGAATGGCGGAGCGGACGGGAGCCGAAGCACCCCCACCCGTACCCCCCACCACACGAGGGCTGGGCGGTTCGGCTGGTCGGCGAGAATCGTACCAAGTCCAGCGCGTCAAACGCCATACGCCGGATGGCGGGTCCATCGGGAGAGCAGGCGCAACGCGGGCTCTCCGCTGTACCGGGATCTCCTACTTGCCGCCGAAGTAGTAATTGATATCGAGACCGACGGTCCGCGGCTGGTTGGTCGCGACGCGGTTGAAGGTCGCGACGTTGAACGACAGCGCGTTGGTATTCCCAAGAATGGCGTGAGTGTTCGCGGCATTGTCCAGGAACAGATCGATATCCGCCCGCTCCAGGTTCAATCCCAGGCGCAGATTGACGATGTCGTGGGACGGTACCTCATTGATCGCATAGGACACGTCCGTCATCGAGCCGACGAATACGTTGCTCGCTCTCGCGACGAGCTCATATCCATTGGCAACCGGGTGGGTCAGCTCCAGGGAGGTCGAGTCGGTCCATGTCGGAACGTCCTGGACCTGCTCTCCCACGTAGAAGGTGCCGCCGGGCACGCTCTGCACGATGCGCGCATGCGTGAAGCCGGCGCTGTTGGTGAGCGTCAGGTGATCGGTGATGCGGGTCATGAGCTCGAACTCCCCGCCGTATACATCGGCGGTCCCCGCGTTGGCGGTATAGCTCGCCCCGCAGGTCTCCGCGACCGACTGCTGGATGCCGCTCCAGCGCTCATAGTATGCGGCGGAATTGGCAACCACCCGATCGTCGAACAGCCTCGCCTTCTCGCCCCCCTCGTAGCTCCAGAGACTGTCCGGACCGTACTGCAGAGGATTCGACGGGCAGGCGTAGGGCGGGGGCGTGTTGCCGCCTCCAGGCCGAAACCCCTTCACTGCCTGCACATAGAGCGTGAGATTGTCGGACGGGAGATAGGACAGATTGACCTTCGGGCTCTCGCCGGAGTTGCTGGCCGGAAGGTTGAAGACCGTCGGGATCAGGCTGCCGTTCGGCAGGCCGCCGGACTCGGCCAGCTCCTCCCCGGTGTGATACGAGTAATACCGCAGGCCAGCCGTCAACTGCAGGTTTTCGGGGAGCTTGTACGACGCCTCGCCGAAGGCCGCTTCCTGCTTGTAATTCGTGGCGTTGCCGACGTTATACAGGGACGGCACACCCAGAACTTCCACCGCTATTGGACCGGGCGTGTTCGTGAATACATCGTCGGTCGAATTGAAGTCCTGGTAGAAGCCGCCCAGTATCCACTGCAGCGGGCCCGAGGTGTTCGAGGTCAGCCGCAGCTCCTCGCTGAACTGCTTGCTGGCATCCGTCGCGGTCGTGACGAAAGATCCGACCTGGGAGTACGGCAGGTCCGGAATTCCGATCACCGTCTCGAAGAAATCCTGCGTCGCTTCGGTCGAATCCTCGTTCATGCTGGTGTGGCGGATGTATTCCGAGGTCGCCGACGTGAGGTCGAACCCGTTGAACTGATTCTTGATGAGGAGGCTATAGAGCGTGAACTCGTCCGAGTACGGCTCGGGCACATTGTACGGCTCATAGTGCGCCTCGTAGCTCGTGCCCGGCGGATTGTCCGCGTAGCTCAACCCGCCCTGCGTGATCTTCTGATAGAAGACGGACGGCTTGATCGTCAAGGTATCCGTCGCCTTGACGAGAAGGGTCGCCCTCATCCCCTGAATCCTTTCATTGTTGACGTCCTTGTAATCGTCGAGCACCGGCGCGCCCGTGACGTTACCGCGTGTCATGCCCCCATTCGTCTCGAGCGGAAACGGCGAGAGCACGATGCGATTGATCCAGCCGTCGACGTACTCGTCCGTCCCGACGAGGCGCACGGCGACGCGGTCCGTGATCAGCGGAATGTTCAGCATGGCGTTGCCGCCGTAGTTGAGGCCACCGCCCTCCGTGTTCGACACCTTCATGTTCACGCTGCTCGAGAATGCGCTCGGGTCGGGCGGGTTCGTGATGAGCTTGATGGTGCCACCCATCGAGCCGGCGCCGTAAAGCGTGCCTTGCGGACCGCGCAGTATTTCGACCCGCTGCAGATCGTAGAGGTCGGGATCGACGACCACCTTGCCGAGCTGGGCGTCGCTCGGCGGCGTCAGGGGCGTGTCATCGAGATAAAAGCCGACCGTCGGAGACTGGCCGCCCGATGAGGCGATGCCGCGCATCTCGAACTCCGTCTGACCGGGCCCGGAGTTGCGCTCGGAAACGCCTGGCGTCTCGTAACCTACGTCCGCGATCGATGTGACGCCTGCGGCGGCGAGATCGGCTCCGGAGTATGCGGTGATGCTGAGGGGCGTCGCCTGCACAGTCTGCGAGCGCTTGGTCGCCGTGACGATGATCTCGTTGAGCGTAGGGGGCTGTTGCGGCTGTGCCGACGTGTCGGCCGCCTGCGCATGCGCGGCGGAAGCGTTGAGGGCAGCGGCGAGCGCGACCGCCGCCGTGAGCGAAGGCGCGGCACCCATGCCCAGCTTCGAGAACAGCATCACCCGCTTCGACCGGCGCTCGAATGTGCGCATTGCTCTAAAGCCCCCTAAAGAGTGTACGAACGAATTATAGGAGCTATCCGACAAAGAGCAACGTTTTTTGCAATGCTATTGCATATAATGTGATTCACCGATGACACCACGATAAACCGAGCATCCGCGTTGCCGAGCGCCTTGCGGGGCCTCCAGCAGCGTGGTCGAATACGGCTTACGCAATCCTGTTGCGATTTCTATGCAAACAAGCGAAGACACCGACAGGTCCCGCGATTCGGTGACGCCCGCGACGGGGATGCCATCGCGGGCGGGACGCATCGTGAGCCCTCCCTACTACGTGCTGGGCGTGCTTTGCGTCGTATACGGCCTCAACTTCCTCGATCGGCAGGTCCTCAACATCCTCATCGACCCGATCGAGGCCGCGTTCCACACGTCCGACACGCAGATGGGCCTGCTGACCGGCTTCGGCTTCGCGCTCTTCTATTTTCTCTTCGGCATTCCGATCGCGCGCTGGGCGGATCGCGGCAGCCGCCGCCTCATCCTGACGCTGGGAGTGGGAATCTGGAGCCTGATGACCGCGCTCTCGGGCTTGGCGCAGGGCTTCTGGCAGCTGGCCGCCGCCAGGGTGGGCGTTGCCATCGGCGAGACCGGTGGCACCCCGATCTCCCACTCGTTGATCTCCGACTACTTCCCGCGCACCACCCGGGCGCGTGCCATGGCCATCTACGAGACGTCCGTCTACGTCGGTGTCCTTCTCGGCTATGCGATCGGCGGCTGGGTGAGCCAGGAGTACGGCTGGCGGGCGGCGTTCTTCGTCGCCGGCATACCGGGGCTGTGCATCGCGCTGATCGTGCACTTCACGGTACGCGAGCCGGAGCGCGGCGCCGCGGACACGCCGCACACGGACCGGGCGAAGAGCTCGCTGGCCGAATGCCTGCGTTTCATGGCCGGGCAGCGTTCCCTCCTCTTCGTGGTCGCGGGTGTGGTGCTGGTCGCCTTCGCCAATTTCGGTTTTGGCACCTGGACGCCGTCCTTCCTGCACCGCGTCCATCACATGGGCAACGCTGCGATCGGACTCTGGCTCGGCGTCATCAACGGCTCGGCCGGAGTGCTCGGGACGCTTCTCGGCGGATTCATCGTGGGAAGGCTCCCCGCCCGCAGCGAGCGTTGGCACGTGCTCTGGCCCGCATGCGTGACCATCGGCGCCACGCCGGCGCTGATCGGCTTTCTGCTGGCGCCGTCCCAGGCACTCTCACTGTCGTGCTACTGGGTTGCGAACCTGTTGCTCGGCTTTCACCTCGGGCCCTGCTTCGCCATGGTGCAATCCCTGACCAAGGTCAGGATGCGCTCGCTCGCCTCGGCCCTCACGAACCTGCTGTGCAGCCTGATCGGCACCGGCCTCGCCCCCGCGCTGATCGGCATGACCGACGATCTGCTGCGGCCCAAATACGGCACCGGGTCGGTCCGGTACTCCCTGCTGCTGGCCACGGCGACGCCGCTGCTTGCGGCAGCGAGCTTCTGGTGCGCGTCGCGGTTCCTGAGCGCCGACCTGACGCGCACGGAGATGGTGGAGGAAGGATCTGCGGCCGCCTCTTGCTCCACGGATGGCGCCCATGCTATTGACGCCCCTGGCGCAAAATGAGAACCGAGAACGAGAGCCATGGCGACTAAGCGCAACAACCCGAAGATGGAAGACGACGATCGCGGCGATACCGGCATCGTCCGCACGGTCGTGGTCGCCGTGAAGGTTCTGGACGCACTCGCCGGCATGCGCGGCCCGGTGCGCCTCGCGGATCTGGCGCGCAGTCTGAAGATGACGCTGCCACGGATCTCGCGGCACGTCGCCACACTGCGCTCGCTGGAGCTGATCGAGAAGGCGGAGCCGAGCGAGGCCTACCGCCTCGGCATGAAACTCTTCGTCCTCGGACAGATCGCGCTCGAGCAGAACGCCCTCGCCCCGGTTTGCGAGCCGCACCTGACGCGACTCCGCGACCAGATCCATCGGACCGTGATCCTCTCGACCCGATCGGGAGACTCCGGCGCGGTGCTGATGTGCGTGCCCAGCCACGAGTCGCCGACGATCATCGTGCGGCCGGGCCTGCGCCTGGAGCTGCCGGCTTCGCCCAGCGCGCGCATCTTCCATACCTTTCGCGACGAGGGCGATGAGGCGCGGCCGAAATCGACCGACCTCTATCTCGACGAGCGCGTCAACTTCATTCTGGCGAATTACTTCGACTACGAGCCCGATCCGCGCACCACCGGCATCGGCAGCATTGCCGCGCCGATTTTCGACCACCAGGACCACCTGGCCGGCGTCGTTGCCATCGTCATGCCCGCCACCGTGTTGGCGGGAGGTCCGGACGCCGCCATGGTCAAGGCCATCACGGAATGCGCGGCCCGCATCTCCTCCGCCATGGGCTCGACTGCGTGGGACCGGAGGATCTCCCTGCCGCCAAAGCGATCCGCGCGCGCGGGGCGTTCGGGCTGAGGCCCGCCTGCCTGCCTCAGGCGCCGATCAGGACCGACTTCGTCTGCAGGTAGAGCGCGAGCCCTTCCTCGCCGAACTCACGCCCCCAGCCTGACTGCTTGTAGCCGCCGAAGGGCAGGTTCGGATCGAGTCCGCCTCCGGTGTTGATCCGGATGGAGCCGGCCTGCAGTTTGCGCGCAAGCGTGTGCGCGATGTTCAGATCCTGCGTCCACACGGAGGCACTCAACCCGTAGATGCTGTCATTCGCCTGCCGCGCGACCTCATCGAGGTCCTCGAACTGCCCGCATACGAGCACCGGCCCGAATATCTCCTCGGCCGTCACTCGCATCTCCCGCCGGGTGTCGAGCAAGACCGTGGGCTGAAAGAAGTACCCTGCCCGCTCCAGGCGCTGTCCGCCGACAGCCACCCGGGCACCCTCCTCCCGCCCGCTCGCGACGTAGCCTTGCACCCGTTGGAGGTGCTTTGCCGAGATCAGGGGCCCCATCTGACCCTGCGGGTCGTCGCCGGGAGCCACCCGGATCGCCCGAGCAGAGGCGATGACGGAATCGACCACTTCATCGAAGACGGTCCGGTGCACGAACAGCCGCGAGCCGGCCGCGCAGACCTGACCCGCATTGAAGAAGATCCCCATCGCGGCCGCCTGCTTGGCGGCGGGGAGCTTGGCGTCCGGGAAGATGATGGTTGGGGACTTGCCACCGAGCTCGAGCGACAGTTTCTTCAGGTTGCCGGCCGCGGCCCGGAGGATCAGCTTGCCAACCTCCGTGGAGCCGGTAAAAGCCACCTTGTCGACCGCTGGGTGCGCCGCCAACGCCGCGCCAGCAACGTGCCCGTAGCCCGTCACGACATTGACCACGCCCGCGGGAACTCCGGCTTCGTGCACGAGCTCCGCCAGGCGCAACGCGGTGAGCGGCGTCTCTTCGGCGGGTTTGAGCACACATGCGCAACCGGCCGCAAGGGCAGGCGCGAGCTTCCACACTGCCATCAGCAGGGGAAAGTTCCAGGGAGTGATGAGACCGGCGACACCCACCGGCTCCTTCACGGTGTAGGCGTGAAGCGTGCCCGGACGGGAAACCGCGAGAGTCTGCCCATAGATCTTGGTGGCCCATCCCGCGAAGTAGCGAAACACATCCGCCGCCGCGGGGATGTCGCCCTTGAGAATCACGCTCCTCGACTTGCCGTTGTCGAGGTACTCGAGCTCGGCGAGCTCCTCGGCGTGGCTCTCGATCAGATCCGCGATGCTCCACAGCCAACGGCTCCGCTGCGAGGGACTGCAGGCCGACCAGGAAGCGTGCTCGAATGCGCGGCGTGCGGCCTGCACGGCCATGTCCACATCCTCGGCGGTGCCGGCGGCAACGGATGCAATGCTCTTGCCCGTCGCCGGATTGACGACCTCGATGCGCTCACCTGCCGTGAGCCACGTACCATCGATCAGATGGCCATGCTTGCGCGACAGGAATGCTTCGACTTCCGCATGCGATGACATGTCTGCTCTCTCATTCCCAGCTGGCGAAGGCGGCTCCGGTTCCGGTACCCGCCTCCGAACGATAAAGGGCATCGTACGAATGCAGCTTCATCCGCAACTGCGTCGTCGAGAGCACGCCTGCCGCGGTGATCCAGTTCTTGCACTCGGAGGTGCCGGATTGGTAGAGCGGCTCGCCGGCGGCCGCGAGCGCGTCCACGTCGGCGGCCGCCAAGGCCTCGAGAAAAGCGCGATCGAAGGCCGCATCGACCACGAAGTGGCTCAAGCCCCCGGAGCCAAACACCGCGACCGTGAGATCCTCCGGCCAGGAGGCGATGGCGTTGCCGATACAACGGCCGAAGGCGAAGCAGCGCTGCACCGTGGGTTGATTGGGCGGATAGAAGGTGTTGAGAATGATCGGCACGCTCGGGATGACTTCGTCCTTCATGATCTGCCGATAGACGAAGCCGTAGGCATGCGGGATGCCGCTGAGGATGCTGTGGTCGGGATCGACCTTGTGGAGCCTGCGCGCATGCGCGACGTCGAATCCGTCGCGGATGGCGCGCTCGATGATGTGAGCGCCGAGCGCCGGCAAGCCGGGATAGATCTGAGTCTGCGGGGGGACGTGGCCGTGATCGGCGATGTGAATTCCCGCCGGCAGGCGAGCGATCTGCTCGGCGCTGCGCGGCACGTTCGCGATCTCCTCGCCCCAGAACACCGTGAACGCCGGCATCACCGAGTCGTCGAACAGCTCGTGCTGATCGTTGCCGACGATCACGGCCACATCGGGGCGGACGCGGCGGTAGATCTCGGCCAGGCGCTCGATGGAGCGATGACAGCTCTCGAGCTTGGCTCGCCGCACTGCGACGCCGGTCTCCTTCTCGAGATGCTCGCCGCGGCGCAGCGCGCAGAGCTCATCCCAGTCGTAGCTGCCCCCGCGGAAGCGATGAGCGCGATTGCGGCGGTCGGCGGCAATGCGAACGTCCCACTCCGCAGCGGGCGTGTGCAGCTGCGGAGTGTGCGACAGGCATGTGCCGAGAACGATTTTCGCCATGGGGCATGCAGCAAATAACGAAATGCAGAAGCATATTACGATTTATGATAGTCTCCCCGCAAGCATAGTCAGGGGCTCGATCCGCATGCTTCTCTCCGCCTTGGCACCCATTCCTCCGGATCCCATCCTCGGCATGGCGCAGCTCTTCGCCGCGGACCCCTCACCACACAAGGTGGATCTCGGCATCGGCATCTATAAGGACGAGAACGGCGCCGCACCGGTGCTGGCGAGCGTGAAGGCTGCCGAGCAGTGGCTGGTGGACCGGCAGACGAGCAAGGCCTACCTCTCCTCGGCCGGTAATCCGGAATTCAACCGGGTGACGGCGCAGCTCCTGCTTGGCGAGGCACATCCTGCGCTCACCGACGACCGCGTACGGACCGTGCAGACGCCAGGGGGCACCGCTGCCCTGCGCGTCGCCGCCGACTTCATCCGCGCACACCGGCCGGGCTCGACCGTGTGGCTGCCCGACCCGACATGGGCCAATCACCCGGCCATCTTCGGCGCTGCGGGCCTGAAGCTCGCTCAGTACCCGTATTACGAAGCCGCCGGCGCGCGTTTGCACTTCGATCGGATGGTCGAGACGCTGTCGCGTGCCGAAGCAGGCGATGTCGTCGTCCTGCATGGCTGTTGCCACAATCCCACGGGTGCCGACCTGAGCGAGGAGCAATGGAATGTGCTCGCGGAGACTCTGCGACGCTCGTCCGTGATACCTCTCGTCGATCTCGCCTACCAGGGCTTCGGTGCCGGACTCGCGGCTGACGCATACGCCGTCCGCAAGCTCGCGCGCGACCTGCCGGAAACGCTGATCGCCAGCTCGTACTCGAAGAATTTCGCTTTGTATCGCGATCGCGCGGGAGCCATAACGCTCGTGTCGGGCCACGGCGTCGATGCCGATCTCGTGCGCGCCCATCTGCTGCGTACGATCCGCACGAACTACTCGATGCCGCCCGATCACGGCGCGGCCGTCGTCGCGCATATCCTGTCGAGCCCCGCCTCCCGCTCCATCTGGGAGTCGGAGTTGCTAGTCATGGCCGAGCGCATCCGCCAGATGCGCACGCTGCTCGCGCAGCACCTGCGGGGACGTACTCCGAAGAGCTACGATTTCATCGCGACCCAGCGGGGAATGTTCACCTCGCTCGGACTGAAGCCGGAAGATGTCGTGCGGCTTCGCGTCGAGCACAGCGTCCACATCAGTTCCTCCGGTCGCATCAATGTCGCGGGGCTCACCCGCTCGAACGTCGCGCGGGTGGCCGACGCGCTGGTGGCCGTCCACGCCGCAGCCGCCTGACGCCGTGGCCGAGGATTTTCAGGTGCTGATCTCGGGCGCGGGCCCCGTCGGTCTCACGCTCGCCATGGACCTCGCGCGCCGCGGCGTGCGCGTCGGTGTGCTCGAGCGGCGAAAGCCGGGCGAGCCGCCGAGCGTCAAGTGCAACCACGTGGCGGCGCGCACCATGGAAGCCTTTCGCCTGTTGGGTGTGGCGAGTGCGGTGCGAGACGCGGGGCTGCCGGCGGATTATCCGAACGACTGCGTCTACCGAACCACGGTCACGGGGCCGGAAATCACCCGGATTCCGATTCCATCGCGGGCCGAGCGAGGGACCGCCTTCGCGGGGCCCGACACCTGGTGGCCGACGCCCGAGCCGCCTCACCGCATCAACCAGATCTACCTCGAGCCCGTCCTGTTCGCTCACGCCCTGAAGAGTCGCAACGTCACGATCTTCAGCGAAACCGAGCTCGCCGACCTCAGTCAGGACGATACGGGCGTGCGTTGCATCGCCCGCGACCTGCCGAGCGGGCGTACGCGCGAGCTGACGGCCCGATATCTGGTCGGCTGCGACGGCGCTCGCTCGCTGGTGCGAGCCGCCATCCGGGCGAAATTGGCCGGGGATGCGGTGATTCAACGCGTCCAATCCACTTACATCCGCGCGCCGCACCTGCTCGGACTCATCCCGGGCAGGCCCGGCTGGATGAATCTCTCGCTCAACCCGCGCCGCTGCGGCAACACCATCGCGATCGACGGACGCGAGACCTGGCTCATTCACAGCTATCTCTACGAGCACGAGGAGGATTTTGCCGCGCTCGACCGTGATGCCTCGATCCGTACCGTCCTCGGAGTCGGCTCCGATTTCGACTATCAGGTGCTCGGCAAGGAAGACTGGATCGGCCGGCGGCTGGTGGCGGATACCTTCCGCGACCGCAGAGTCTTCATCTGTGGCGACAGCGCGCATATTTGGGTTCCCTACGCCGGTTACGGCATGAACGCGGGGATCGCCGATGCGATGAATCTCTCCTGGCTGCTCGCCGCGCGCCTGGCCGGCTGGGCGGGTGAGCGCGCCTTGGACGCTTACATGGCGGAGCGCGGCCCGATCACCGAGCAGGTCTCGCACTTTGCAATGAGTCACGCGCTCGCTGCGATGCAGCACCGCCGCGAGGTCCCGGCGGAGGTCGAAGCCCCCGGTGAGCAGGGCGCGCTCGCGCGACGCCGGTTCGGCGAAGCGGTGTACTCGCTCAACGTGCAGCAGTACTGCTGCGGCGGACTCAACTTCGGCTACTTCTACGATCGCTCGCCGATCATCGCCTACGACGGCGAGTCCCAGCCCGGCTACACGATGGCCGGGTTCACGGAGTCGACGGTGCCGGGCTGCCGCACGCCTCATTTCTGGCTTGCCGACGGGCGCTCGCTCCATGACGCCGCGGGACTCGGGTTCATGCTGCTGCGATTCGACCCGCGCGTGGACGTGTCACCGCTGATGGATGCCGCGGTGCAGCGCCAAATGCCGCTCGAGCTTGTCGACGTGAGTCCGCAAGAGCGCCCATCCGCCTATCGTGAGGCGCTCGTTCTCTCGCGGCCGGATTTTCATGTTGCCTGGCGCGGCAATGCTCTGCCGGACGACGTGCCATCGCTGGTCGACAGGATACGGGGCGCCTGACAGGCGCCCCCAAAAACGCCTCTCCGGCGCCCTACTTCGGTATCTTGCGGATTCGGTTCGACAGCCTTCCCAAGCCGTCGATCTCGACATCCGTCAGCTTCCCATCGTAGCGGTCGAGGTACGTGCCAATATTGCCGTGCGGGAACTTGGGCGTCCCCTTGGATGCGGTACCCGTATGCACGCAATCGCCCGGCTCCATCGTGAACCACTTCGTGGCTTCGGCGATGACTCTTTCCGCCGGGAAGAAGTAGTTAGCGGTGCTGTCGTCCGCGTAGCACTCGCCATCGATGTATCCGCGAATCCTGAGCTCGTTGGGATTTTGGACCTCGTCCTTGGTCGTCAGCCACGGTCCCATGGCGGCAAAGGTATCCGCCGCCTTCGACTTCGCGTGGTAGATGAAATAGAGATAGGTATCGTCATCGCCGAACTTCTGCCGCCAGGCGGGTGGTGCGGCTTCACCAGCTCCGGCGACTGCTTGAGCGCAATTGCGTCCTGGGTGAACTTGACGCCGCTCGCCGTGACATCGTTCGTGAGCGTGTAGCCGAAGATGTAGTCGAGTGCCTGCTCCGGCCGCACGTTGCGCGCGCGCTTGCCGAATACGAGCACCGGCTCGGGCTCGGGGATCGACTGCCCGTGCTCCGCCAGCAGCTCGATCGTCTTGTTGTGACCGGTCAGCGCCGAGCGGCCCTTGATGAAGAACATCGGCGCCGTCATCGGCTTGTAAGCCTTGCGATTGAGCTCGTTGTTGTTGACCGCGCAGCCGAGAATCTTCGATGGGCGGGGATTGGGGGCCATCCAGTCCGCATCGGTGAGGTCGATCACCGGGCGCGCGCCGCGATTGCGCCTGGTCGACGGCGGTCGCGGCGGCATCGAGCCCTGCCGACCCGCCTCGATCAGGTCCTCCATCCAGGGATAGCGACAATGCGACCGCGCGATCGTCCGTCACGCGTGCAATGACTGTCGGCGCGTCCGTCGTAGTCGAATGGTTCCGAGTTTCATGGCGACTCTCTTCCTCGTTATAGGGGGACGGCTTGGCCCCTCAGATAGTCTCGAGCGCGTCCGCCGGGATCATTCCCATGGCGATCTGATACTCCCGCTTGACCGCATCGGGCTGACCGACCTGATGCTGATAGTCGCGGCTCGTTCAATCGATAGCGACAGAGTGCACGCCAGCGAGCGGCTCTCCTCGAGAGTCATGGATCGGGTGAACAGCTCACGATGCTTGATCGGCAGCTCGACGCAGACGTTCTGTTCGGGGTCACGGATCAGCCCTTTGGGCTCCTTCCCCTCGGTCGACGCGCTGGATGTTGTCATCGAAGCACCGCCGCAGCATGACAATGCCGGCATCGCTGCGCCCGAGGTGCTCCTGGGTGCGATCCGCGATGCGCCCTTGACCCGTCCAGGCGACGATGTCCTGGTTGAGTACGTGCGACTTGATCCAGTGGCCCTGCGCGTCCTTCATCGGCCCCCTCCACCAGGGAATGCGCTTCTGAACGTACGGCTCCTGTGACAGTGGGCACCCGATGAAACATCCAGGTCACGCTCAACGTGTTCTCATCGTCGACCGGAACGCGCCACTCGATGTGATCACCGAGAAAGAAGGCGTTGGGCCAGAGGGTGGTCGCCCCCACTGTCCAGTGGGGGTGACTCTTGTCTGTATCCTCGCGCACGCGCCGATAGAGGTGTCCGAACTCGAATTCCTCGAACTGGAGCTCGAGATGCTTCGATCCGTACGAGCCGTCGCCGCTCAGACGCGAAGGCCAGTTGCGATGCATCCATTCGAAATGCACCGGATCGCAACTGTTCTCCTGGCACTGAAACCAATTGCAGGGCACGTCGGCAAACACCACTTGTCTGAAGCCGTTCTGCCAGGTAAACGGCTCCCAGTTGGGGACCAGCGGCGCGGGGTCGGGGCCGAGGTAGGCCCACAGCATTCCCGCCTTCGCTTCGACGCGATAGGCCTTGATGCGAACCTTCGCACGCAGCCGGCCTGCAGGATCCACGATGTCCTCGAACGGCTGCTCGAGACAGGCGCCGTCCGTCGCGAAACACCAGCCATGGTAGCTGCAGCGGATACCGTCTTTCTCGATGATGCCGTGTTGCAGATCCGCCCGGCGGTGCGGGCACTGGCGGTCCACCAGCCCGAAGCGGCCGTCCCCACTCCTGAACAGGACCAGGTCCTCCCCGAGGAGCCGAAGAGTCTTGATCGGACGGTCTTCGAGCTCCGACACCGCGGCGACGGGATGCCAATAGCGGCGCAGCAGCTCCCCCATCGGGGTTCCGGGCCCGACCCGCACCCAGCGCTCGTTTTGTGTCGTCCCAGCCATAGTGACCCAAGCCTCGACTTCAACCCTGGACTAACGAAATACGTTAGTTCATAATGTATATCGTAATTCGCAAGGGCGTCAATGAGATTCGTGACCTTCGAAAGCGCGGGCAGGGTGGCTCCCGGCGCACTGCTGGCCGACGGCGACATCCTCGATCTGCAGCAGGCCGCCCGGGCCGGAGGCGCTTGGCGCTTCGACGACATGATCGGCGTGATCGCTTCGGGGCGCCGCGGGCTCGAGCAGATTCGCTCCTGGCTCGAGGCGCCGCCGCCGGGCAGCCGCGTGCGCGGGCTGCAAGCACGTCTGAAGGCGCCGCTTCCCCGTCCCAACCAGATCCGCGACTTTGCCAACTACGAGCTGCACGTGCGCCAGGCGATCGCCGCAGCGCTGCAGCTTCGTTCCGGCGCGACGGCCGACCCCGAGGCGGCGCGAGCGCAATATCGCTCGGCAGGCCTGTATGACATCCCTCGGGTCTGGTACGAGCAGCCGCTCTACTTCAAGGGCAATCGCATGTCCGTCATCGGTCCCGACGAGGACGTCATCTGGCCGAGCTACGCGCGGCTGATGGATTACGAGCTCGAGCTCGCGGTCATCGTCGGTGGCCCGGTGCGCGACTTGTCGGCGGACAACGCGCTCGATGCGGTATTCGGCTACACCATATTCAACGACTTCAGCGCGCGCGACGCACAGTCGCGCGAGACGCAGTTCCGACTGGGGCCCGCAAAGGGCAAGGATTTCGATACCGGCAACGCCCTCGGCCCCTGGATCGTGACACCGGATGAGATCCCCGATCCGCAGGCGCTCACCATGATCGCGAGGGTCAACGGCGAGGAGCGCGTGCGCGCGAGCTCCGCGGGAATGCAACATTCGATCGCGGCAACGCTCGCTTATGTCTCCCGTTCCGAGACGCTCTACCCCGGGGATCTCTTCGGCTTGGGCACCGTCGGCAACGGTTGCGGATACGAGTCCCTCACCTTCCTGAAAGAAGGGGATGTGGTCGAGCTTGAGATCGAGGGTCTCGGCGTGCTGCGCAACCGGTTGCTGCGGCGCTGATACGACTATCATTCGACGTTAGTCGATTGCACATATCGATATCGAACGCTACGATGACTGCCTCATGAGCGCCTATTCCCATGTCCAAGGGGCCTGCAAGAACGAGCTAACACGCGTCGCCCGCGGCACGCCCATGGGAGAGCTGCTACGCCGTTACTGGCATCCCATCGGCCTCTCTGAGGATGCCTCGGAGACGCCGAGGATGGTCCGGGCGCTGGGCGAGGACCTGGTGCTCTTTCGCGATCGCGCCGGTCGCTGCGGGTTGCTGTACCCGCGGTGCGCCCACCGCGGCGCATCGCTCTTCTATGGCCGGGTGGAGGAGCGAGGCATCCGCTGCTGCTACCACGGCTGGCTCTTCGATGTCGGCGGCCAGTGTCTCGAGCAGCCCTGTGAGTCGCGTAACGGCGCTGCCACGGCGCGAGTGATCCATCAGCCGGGCTACCCGGTGCGCGAGCGCTATGGCCTCATCTTCGCCTACATGGGACCCCCGGCCTCGATGCCCGTACTGCCGCGCTACAACCTGCTGGAAAACCTCCAACCCGGAGAACACCTCGAGGCCGACGACAGCAGCATCGGCAGCGGCGGCCCTACGATCGTGCCTTGCAACTGGCTGCAGCACTTCGAGAATGTCATGGACCCGTTCCACGTGCCGATCCTGCACGGCTCCTTCAGCGGCTCGCAATTCACGGAGCGCATGAATCTCCTGCCGCAGGTGGGCTTCGAGGCCACCGCACGGGGCATCAAGAGCATTCAACGCCGCAAGCTCCCTGATGGACGCGCGCACGTCAGGATCACCGAGGCCGTCCTGCCGACACTGCGGGTCGTCGCCAATCCGCAGGCCCAGAGCGACGGCCCGTGCTCCCTCATCGGCTGGGTCCTGCCGATCGATGACACGCATTTTCGGATTTACTCGGCCGGCCGGGTCACGAGTCAGGGAGCGCTCAAGCAGATTCGCGCCCGCTTCAACGGCCGTCTGTGGTCGGAGCTGACGGAAGCGGAGCACCAGCGTTTTCCCGGCGACTACGAGGCGCAGGTGAGCCAGGGAGAGATCACGCTGCATTCGGAGGAGCATCTGGTGAGCAGCGATCGGGGAGTCGCATTGCTGCGGCGGGTGCTCGAGCGACAGCTCGAGGTCGTGGCGCGCGGCGACAGCCCGATCGGCGTGCAATTCGTAGAGGCGAGCGATCTCGTCGAGCTCGAGGCCGGAACCGCGGTGGTGGAGTAAGCATGTCATTGACCGGTGGAAAAGCGCTCGTTGCCCAGCTCCAACGCGAGGGCGTGAGGCATGTGTTCGGCATTCCCGGGGTCCAGCTCGACTGGGCCGTGGAAGCGCTTCGTCAGGCCCGCGAGGAAATCGCCTATATCGTGCCGCGGCACGAGCAGACGGCCTCCTACATGGCCGATGGCTATGCGAGGACCACCGGACGGGAAGGCGTCTGCATGGTCGTGCCCGGGCCCGGTGTGCTCAATGCGCTTTCGGGCCTGGCCACGGCTTACGCCTGCAGCGCCCGCGTCCTCTTCATCGCCGGGCAGATTCCGAGCGCGGGGTTGGGGCGCGGCCACGGGCTGCTCCATGAGATACCCGACCAGAGCGGTATCCTGCGCTCGCTGACCAAGTGGCATGGGCTCGCGCGCTCGGCAGATGAGGTCCCCGCCCTGATCAGTGAGGCATTCCACCAGCTGCGCTCGGGCCATCCGCGACCCGTAGCCGTCGAGCTGCCGGCGGACGTGTTGCAAGCAACCACGAATGCGCCACTGCTCGACTCCGCGGTTCCGCGCGCGACTCGTCCCGACCCCGCCCTGATCGGGCAGGCGGCGTCGTGGCTGCGCGAGGCGCGCCTGCCCGTCATTCAGGCCGGCGGCGGAGCAGCGGCGGCCGACGCCGGCGCTGCCCTCGCCCAACTCGCGGAGCGGCTCCAGGCGCCCGTCGTGATGACCGAGGGCGGCCGCGGTCTCCTGCCGGACCGGCATGCCCTCGCCCTGGGCACTCTTGGAGGCCGTGCGGTATTCCCACACGCCGATATCGTGTTGGTCGTCGGCTCGCGCTTTGTCGATGGCCAGGGTGTGGCCACCTTCGCCGGCGACAAGTGCCGATTCATTTACGTCAATCTGGACGCCTCGCACGCCGGACCGCCGCGCAAGAAGGGTATCGGCATCGCGGCGGACGCGCGTGCCACGTTGGAGAGCCTGGCTGCCGCGCTCGAGGACATGCCGGCGCGAGCCTCGCGGGCGCGCGAGATGGAGAAGGTCAAGGAGTGGTGCGCAGCGCAACTCGATCGCATCGAGCCCCAGACGAGCTTCGTGCGCGCGTTGCGGCAGGCTCTGCCGGACGATGGGATTCTCGTCAGCGAGCTGACGCAGGTCGGCTATTTCGCCAACATCGCCTTCCCGGTTCAGCAGCCCCGCACCTACCTCACGCCGGGGTACCAGGGCACGCTCGGCTATGGATTCCCCACCGCGTTGGGTGCGGCCGCCGGCAATCCCCATCGGCGAGTGATCTCCATCAGCGGAGATGGCGGATTCGGCTGGGGCATGCAGGAGCTGTCGACCGCGGCCCGATACCGTCTCAAGCTGACTGTGGTCGTGTTCGCTGACGGGCGATACGGCAACGTGCAGCGCATCCAGCGCCGACTCTTCGGCGAGGAGTTCGCCACGGAGTTGAACAACCCGAATTTCGAGACTCTGGCCGCGGCGTTCGGCATACCTTTCCAGCGCGCCGATTCACCCGATACTCTGGCAGGCGCTCTTGCCTCGACGGCGCAACTCGAAGGCCCGGCGCTCATCGAGGTCAGAGTCGGGGAGATGCCGAGCCCGTGGGCTCTCATCCATCCGTTCGTGCCCGCTCCAGTGCCCCCGCCGCCGAATCCATTGGGCGAGCCCAAGGTCTGACAGCATATTCAGCTCGCGCAGCCGACACTTGCCAGCCTTGCGCGGCGGCACTGCCATGTGGCAGAATGGCTCTGCCATTTGACAGGCTCATCGAGCATGGCAGACATGACACTGCGCAGCCTGGACCAGGCCCGCGCCTACATCGACGATCCCACGTCGGCCAATCTCACGAAGCGCCCCACGGCGGCGTTTTCGGTGCTGGATGAGATCCTGCAGTGGCTGGCCTCGGGCGGTGATTCAGCACGGGAGACGGTCCTGCGGGTGCTCGCGATCCCGGAGCGCACGCTCGCCCGGCGCAAAGCCTCCGGCGGTCTGCGGGAAGATGAGACGGATCGCATCGTCCGATTGCTGCGCCTGAAGGGGCACGTCGAGCGCATGTTCCATGGCGATTCCGCGCGCGCCGCCCGATGGATGACCTCACCCAGTTTCGCCCTTGGTGGACACACCCCGCTGGAAGCAGCAGCCACAGAGCGCGGCGCCTTGCGTGTTACCAACCTCGTCGGTCAGACGATGCACGGCGTCGTTTCCTGACGCTCTGCGCCTGGTCCGTTCACCCAAGCAATGATTCGCGCGTAAGCCCGGGAACGTCCGCGATGAACCTCTGGCGGATCATCGATCGCGCTCTCGTTCGCGAGGCGTTCTCCGGGCGAGATGCCAGCGAATACGGCGGTCGCTGGAATTCGCCCGGTACCCGCGTGGTCTACTGCTCCGAGCATCCCGCACTCGCCGCGCTCGAGAAGCTCGTGCACATCCAGGACATAGAGCAGCTGCGTCAGTCCTACGCGCTGATTTCGGTCGACTGCCCGCAGGAGCTCGCGGAGGGCCTCTCTGAGCACTTGCCGAGAAACTGGACGGGCGATAGCGCTCGCGCCAGGCTCCGACGCATTGGCGATCGGTGGATCGCCGCGCGCCGCTCTCTCGCCTTGATCGTCCCCAGCGTGGTGCTGCCCCGGTCGAGCAATATCCTGGTGAATCCCCTGCATCCCGCCTTCGGCCTGCTTGAGATCGGCCGGCCGGATGACTTTGATTTCGACCCGCGGTTGCGAGCGATAGCTGTCCGCCGCGCCGAGTAAGCCAAGCGTCAGGGCCTCGGTCCGAGCGACGCGGTAAAGGGCGTCCCTGCCGATGTGACCACGCCCGATGGTCGGCGCATCACCCTGGACGCCGCGCTCGACTTCCTGGGTGGCCTCGACATTCCAATGGACAGCAGTCGGGCAAATCCACTTGTGCTCCAAGCTCAGAGTGTGGATCGCTGAGGGCGATCGACCATGAGAGCCGACGGCGAGGTGATCCGGCTGGTGGTGATGATGGACGTCAAATATCCCCTACCGCTGCATCCCCGCCCCTGAGACCCAGGACGTCGAGGCGATGGGTGCCTCGGCCCTCTTCCTCTCGGTCCGGGTGACCTATCAGCGGTCCGTCCACGCGCTGCGCGAGACCCTGGGATTTCGTAAGGCCCACGCCGAGGAGGCGAACGCGCTTGCCGAGACTGCCCTGGTCGCGTCAGAGGCGCGGGAGCGGCCGACTGCGCCGATCGGCGACCAGGCGGTTGGGCGAGGCTGGCGGCCCGCAGCGTGAGCGATCGCGCGGCGGAAGCTAGAGCGCAACAGCTGTCAGACGGTCCCGCAGACGCGGAACGACGAAATCGACGAAGGCGCGCAGCTTGAGCGGCAGGCGGTTTTGCGTGTAGTAGACGAGGTGCACCGGACGGGGGGTGGGCTCGTAGGCTTCGAGCAACAGCTGCAGTAGGTCGTCGCGCACATAGCCGGCGACCTGGTAGGACGTGCTCCTCACCACCCCCGCGCCTGCCAGGCCCGCATCGATCGCCGCATCTATGGTGTTGACGCTGAGACGCGATCTGAGAGTTACGGCGACCTCGTTCCCGTCCGACCAGTAGCGCCAGGTGGTGGGGGACGACACGCTCTCGAACGAGATTACATCGTGGTCGGCGAGATCCTGCGGAACGGCCGGCGCCGCGCGCGAAGCAAGATAGACCGGGCTTGCGCACGTCACCCGGCGGATTGTGCCCAGCCGGGTTGCGATCAGGCTGCTGTCGGGCAAGTCGCCGATGCGTAAGGCGACGTCGATCTGGTCGTCGAGGAAGTGGGCCACGCGGTCGGTCAGCATCAGCTCGACGGACACTTCGGGGAACGCCGTGAGGAAGGTGGTGACGACAGGCAGGACGTGCAGCCGGCCGAACATGATCGGGGCGGTGACGACAAGGTCGCCCCTGGGCTCGGTGTACTCGCCGGCCGCGGCCCGCTCGACCTCGTTCAGCTGTTCCAGGATGGCCTTGGCCGCCGTGATGTAGGTCCGGCCCGCGGGGGTCAGCTCCAGGCCTTTGGACGAGCGGATCAGGAGGCCCGCCTTCAGGTGGTTTTCGAGGTCGGACACCTTGCGGCTCACGGTGGCGAGCGGCTGGCCGAGTTTGCGGCTGGCCTTGGAGAGGCTGCCGCACTCCACCGCCGTTAGCATCACCTGCATCGCGTCCAGACGATCCATAAGCCTACCAGAGTGTGGAATGCCACCTGCTTATCTTAGCTATTGCCCGCAAAAATTGGGAGGTGCCAAATACTGTTCCAATGTCTGCCGTCACCCACCAGCGCACGTGCTTGGTACAGGGCCGAACGATCAGCTACCGCGAGGCCGGCGACGTCTCGGCACGGGCCTGTTGGTATCCAGCGACCGCCGCTTGAACATGGACGGTGCCCTCGCGCTCCAGCGGGCGATGTGTCTTTTCCGACGACCACGCGGCGGCGCCTTAGGTCACGGGGCTTCAGCCTTTCCATTGCGTGGGAGGCTGCTTCCCGGATTCGACCGCTATCCGGTCGGTCCGGAAAGGCCGATAACATCCCGGTCAAACAAGGCGGCCGGCGCCGCAAAATCTTGGAGATCGAGTGATGACCGTCCGCTTCAACACCGTCGACGTTGATGGCCTGAAGGTGTTCTACCGTTCCGCCGGCGACCCAAGCGCTTCGGTCGTGCTGCTGCTGCACGGCTTCCCCAGCGCCAGCCACATGTTCCGTGGCCTCATTCCGGAGCTGGCCGGCGATTACTATGTCGTCGCCCCCGACCTGCCCGGTTTCGGCATGACCGAGCAGCCCGCCCGCAACGCCTTCACCTATACCTTCGAGAAGATCGCCAAGGTGATCGGCCGCTTCACCGATGTGCTCGGCCTGAAGCGGTTCGCCATCTACGTTTTCGACTACGGCGCCCCGATCGGCTTCCGTCTGGCGCTGGCCCATCCTGACCGCATCACCGCGATCGTCTCTCAGAACGGCAACACCTACTTGGAAGGCGTGTCCGAGGCCTTCGCCCCGGTTCAGACCTACTGGAACGAGCCGACCCAGGCCAACCGCGACGCCTTGCGCGGCTTTCTAGCCCCGCAGACCACCCTCTTCCAATACACCCACGGCGTGAGCGATCCGACGCTGGTGTCGCCCGATGGCCGCAACCTCGACGACTTCTACTTGGCGCGCCCCGGCAATGACGAGATCCAGCTAGACCTGCTCGGCGACTACAAGACCAACGTCGCCCTCTACGGCGACATTCAGGCTTATCTGCGAGACAAGCGGCCGCCGGTGCTGGCCATCTGGGGCAAAAACGACCCCTTCTTCATCCCGCCGGGTGCCGAAGCCTTCAAACGGGACGTCCCGGACGCGGTGGTCCGCTTCGTCGACAGCGGCCATTTCGCCCTGGAGACCCACGCCCGCGAGATTGGCGCGGCCATGCGCGACTTCCTCGCCAAGCACTTGCGGTGACCTTCGACCGCCGCCGGGTGCCACTCGCGGCGCCCGGCTGCCCTGACCTTCGAGGCCGCTGAGAGCGGACCTACATCGACGGAGACTGACCATGACCGCCAACCCGACGGACACCGTCCGCGACTTCTACGACAAGCTTTCCGGCGGCGACGCCCTCGGCGCCCTGAGCCTGATGGACCCGGACATCGAGTGGATCACCATGTGGCATTACAAGGTCGAAGGCCGCGGCCCGGGCCCCGTCGCCGAGGGCCTGTTCAAGCCCTTGATGGCCGAGTGGACTAGCTTCTCGCTCGTGCCCGCAGAGTTCATCACCGAAGGTGAGACCGTGGTGTCGCTCGGCGAATTTAAAGGCGTCCACGGCGCCACCGGCAAGACCTCCAGGGCGCGCTACGCCCACGTTTGGACGGTGAAGGACGGGAAGATCACCCGCTTCCGGCAGTACATCGACACCTTGGCGGTCGCGGAAGCTCGGCGTCCGTGATCTGCCGCCCGACGGCCTGATGGCTGCGCGCTTCGCCAGCATCAACGAACACCCCATAGCAGAGGCCGAGCGGAATTTCCGCTGGCCCCTCGGTCGCCGCCCCGACGACCACCCGGGCCTCAGCGACCTCGGCCTCTGACGCCAAGCCCGCCGGCGCATCGGCGATTACCACCCGCAACCGAAAGGTACCCTGCCATGACCAAGTTGCTCTTCATTCAAGCCTCCCCTCGCGGCGAACAGTCCAAGTCGATCGAGGTCGCTCAAACCTACCTTGACGCCCTCAAGGCGACGAACCCTGCGCTTGAGGTCGATGTGCTCCCGCTCTGGCAGACCGAACTGCCGGCGTTCGACGGTGACAAGGCCGCCGCCAAGGTCAACGTGATACTCGGCCAAGAGCAGAGCGCCGTGCAGAAGACTGCCTGGAACCAAATCGTAGAGATCGCCTCCCGCTTCATCGCTGCGGACCGCTATCTGTTCGCGGTACCCATGTGGAACGGCACGATTCCATACCGGCTGAAGCACTACATCGACATCATCCACCAGCCAAGTCTCCTATGGGTCCTGAAGCCTGAGACCGGCTATTTCGGCCTGCTGAAAAATAAGCACGCTACCCTAGTGCTGACCGCCGGCGCCTATGCCGACAGCCGCCCATCGCCGGCCTTCGGGGTCGACCACCAGTCCACCTACCTCAAGTCCTGGCTCAACCAGGCCGGCGTCACCGCCATCGACGAGGTGAGATTCCAGCCCACGATCCTGACGCCAGATCCCCAGGGCGCGCTTGAGCAGGCCAAGCAGGCCGCGGTGGACCTCGCCAATACGCACGCTCGCGCGCGTCTGACGTCATCGGAAGGAGCAAGAGGATGAACCCTCGAACGGTTGGAGCCGCGATCCTTGGCGCGTCGCTTGCGGGCTCCGCGGCGGCGGCAAGCCCCATCCCCTCGACCACGGCGACGACCACCTATCACCGCGCCCAGGTCGACGGCGTCGGAATCTTCTATCGGGAGGCGGGTCCCAAGGACGCGCCCACCATCGTGCTGCTGCACGGATTCCCGTCGTCTTCGCGTGAGTTCGACACACTGATCCCGCTGCTGGCGACGCGCTATCACCTGATCGCGCCGGATTTCCCGAGCTTCGGTCAGAGCGATGCTCCGTCGCCGGCAGTTTACAGTTACACCTTCGACCATCTCGCCGAGACAATCGATGAGCTGCTCGAGCAGCTCAAGATCACCCGCTACACGCTCTACCTGTTCGATTACGGCGCGCCGATCGGTTATCGCATCATCTTGGCCCATCCTGAGCGATTGCACGCGCTGATCGTCCAGAACGGTAACGCCTACAAAGTGGGGCTTGGACCGAAATGGGCGAAAATCGCGGAATTTTGGGCTGATCCGGAAGCGCACCCGGAGGTCGTCGACGCCTTTCTTTCCTATGAGGCGACGAAGCAACGACATCTAGCCGGCACCTCTCATCCGGAGGCTTATGACCCGGATAGCTGGACCGACGAATTTGCCCATCTCTCGCAACCCGGTCAGCGCGAGATCCAAGCGGCCCTGCTCTATGACTATCGCACGAACGTCGCATCCTACCCCGCCTGGCAGGCTTGGCTTCGCGAACACGAGCCGCCGACGCTGGTCGTCTGGGGCGCGAACGATCCGTCCTTCATCGCGGCGGGTGCGACGGCTTTCCGCGCCGATCTGCCGGACGCGGAAATTCATCTGCTGGACGCTGGCCACTTCGCGCTGGAGGAGAAGAACGACGAAATTGCCCGCCTCATCCTCGATTTCATGGCGCGCCATCCGGGCTAGGCGTCGAGGTTGTAAACGGCTCCCTGGTCAACGTTCAATGGCGGTTCACACATTACGACGAGGTAGAGCCCTTTCTCGTCGAAGAGCCTAAGCGGCTTGGGGGCGGCCCGTGCCGCACGAGTAGCAGTATCGGAGAGCATTTGGGGGTATTCCTCCTCGGGCAGGACCCTCTACCCCCAAACACGCGTGGCTGTCCGCAGACTATACGGTACATCGGCAGACCGTATTCTCCGGATTTTCAGGCGCTTGCGTTCTGCGGCAGCCGTCCTTGGACGCCAGCGGAACACAAATTGGCGGAGCGGACGGGACTCGAACCCGCGACCCCCGGCGTGACAGGCCGGTATTCTAACCAGCTGAACTACCGCTCCGTTGGGGGGGCGAATCCTATAGGACGCTCGCGCCGCTGTCCACGTGCGGCGGCAGCCCGGCCCTTCCCGGGAACCGGTCACGGCAGCGCGCGGTCCCATGAGCCGTCACGGCAGCCTTTCCGCTCGTTCATTGACGCGACTCACAAACGGCCGCCCCCCGACTGTCTTATTGTGGCCCGCGGACGAGGGGACGGCCGGTCAACCGCAGGGAGCCGCGCGCGCTGAGAGAGCTGGGGAATCAGGGGTTTGCCGCCACACTCCGCAACAATTGCTTGAAGTTCTGCCGACGAGATTGAGCTAAGGATCACCTCATGAGATCGCTGCCCGTTTTCTTTACCGCAGTGCTCGCGCTAGGGGCGGCATCGCTCCTCGATTTGTCCGCCCGGCCGGCCTACGCGGGGCTCGGAGCCACGACCGCGTCCGTCGAGGCCGATCGGGCGAGCATGAAAGGCCAGCTCCGCGGCCGATCCGAGGCCGGCTACTCCGTCGAGGAGATCACCGCCGCGAGCGGCACGATGGTGCGCGAGTACCTATCGCCCTCGGGGGTGATATTCGCCGTGAGCTGGTTCGGCCCCTCGATGCCTAACCTGCAGCAGACCTTCAGCAGCTACTTCACCGAATTCCAGGCCGCAGTGCAGGCGCGACGTGCGCAGGAGCCCCTGTTCCGCGGGCACAACCACCTCGAGATCCATACCCCGTCGCTGGTCGTGCACGCCTCGGGGCATATGCGGCAGTACTTCGGCGTCGCCTACGTGCCGTCGCTCATGCCCTCGAATCTCTCCGTCTCCGACCTTCACTAACTCCCAGCGAGGGAAATAGTGCGCAAGCTCATTTTTGTCGGTCTCGTACAGGCCCTCCTCCTTCTCGGCGGCTGCGGCGGCGGTGGCGCCAGCATCTCCACCAGCGGTAGCGGCAGCGGGGGCAGTGGCACCACCACTACCTCAGGGGCCAACGTGGTCGCTATGACCGTCAACGCCGGGCCCAACGGCGCCTCGGACCCGGACGCCGACACGCCGTTCATCACGGTCACGGTATGTGCGCCCGGCAGCACAACCAATTGTTCGCAGATTTCCAATATCGAGGTCGACACCGGCTCCTACGGCCTGCGCATCATTTCCTCCGCGCTCTCCTCCAGCCTCATCGCGGCGCTGACGCCGGAAAACGCCGCGAACAACCAGCCTCTGGTCGAGTGCACACAGTTCGTCGACGGCATCTCCTGGGGACCGGTGGTGCAGGCGGACGTGCAGATCGGCGGCGAGTCGGCCAGCGGTGTCCCGATCCAGGTGATGGGCGACTCGAGCTTCGAGCAGGAGATTCCGACCAGCTGCTCGTCCATGGGCAGTGAGGAGGATACGGTCGCGAGCTTTGGCGCCAACGGCATCATCGGGGTGGGGCCCTTCGCGCAGGATTGCGGCAGCGGCTGCGTGCTCTCCAACTCCTACTACTCAGCGAACCCCACGTACTTCTCCTGTCCGGCCGGAGGCACCTCGACCAGCGACTGCCAGGCCGTCGGGCCGTCGCTCGATCAGCAGGTCACCAACCCGGTAGCTGATTTCACCTCGAGCGGGGATGACAACGGCGTCATCGTCGAGCTGCCATCGGTTGCCGATCCCAACGGCGCCGCCTCGGTGACCGGCTCGCTGGTGTTCGGCATCGGCACGCAGAGCAATAACGGTATGGGCAGCGCAACCGTGCTCACGGGCGACGATTACGGAGACATCACGACGACGTACAACGGCGACACCCTGCCGTATTCCTACCTCGACACCGGCTCGAACGCCTATTACTTCGACGCCGGGAATACCAGCTCGCTTCCCGACTGCCCCAGCAGCTCGGGCTCCGGCAGCTCGGGGTTCACGAGCTCATGGTTGTGCCCGACTTCCGAGCAGACGGTCAATCTGACGAACTCGGGCCAGAACGGCACGAGCTCCAGCGTCAGCATCAAGATCTATAATGCCGACACGCTGTTCAACGAGGACAACGGCACGTATACCGCCTTCGATGACCTGGGCGCGGACACCGAGTCGCAACAGACCTGGTGTAACCAGACTTACGGCACCACGGTCACCGGCGACTGCTACTTCGATCTGGGCCTGCCGTTTTTCTTCGGTCGCAATGTCTACGTTGCGATCGGGGGCACCAACACTCCCGGCGGTGCAGGCCCCTACTTTGCGTATTAGTCTACTGGCCGAGACTGACCGCCGGTAATCGGGCGCGACGCAGGCGCGGGTTCAGCTGGCGGATCGCCGCCTGATTCTCGCGCCAGGCGCGCGCCGCCTGATCCAACGCCTTCGACTCCATCTCGAATACCTGCTCGTCCGCGGGCGTCGGTGCCAGGTCGGCCGACTCGGCGTCGGCTTCGATCCCGCCGATGCGGCCACTGATAGCGCTGGGGTCGGTATCGCCCTCGCCTGCCGTGGCGTCTCGCACCTTCTCTACCGTGCGCAGCAGCGCGCGATCCCCGTGCCCGGCGGTCAGCTGCTGGGCCAGCGACTCGAGGTCATCGTGCGCGGCCTTCTCCTCCTCGTATAGCGCGTCGGCACGCTCGAGTGCGGCACAAAGTGACTGGCTGAAGGTGAGCAGCGCGCTGAGGTCGGCGCTGCTCGTGTGAACACGCGGGTCCAGCTGCACCACCAGGGGTGCCCGGTACTGCTGGCCGTCGACCGTCAGCACGACGCTGTAGATGCCGGGTAGGGCAAACGGGCCATCCACAGCCGTCGGGGTATCCTCGCCAAACACTGCCCCCATGCCGTAATCGTATGAGATCGCCTGCGGCCGCGCGTAGCGAAGATCCCAGACGAAGCGGTGCATGCCGGGCGCGCCCGACAGTCGCGCAGCCGGCCGCAGCCACTCCTCCTCGAAGTACCGTAACGCGTGCGCCGGTGCCGGCGCCTCATCGGAGGCGAAGCGGCGCACGATCTGGCCGGTGAAGTTGTAGATCTCGAGCGTCACCGGACCATGCACGCCCTTGCCCAGCCAGTAGTCGATCACCGCGCCCGACGGCGGATTCAGCGCCTCCGGGGTCTCGGGCGGCAGCGGCGTGTCCTTGTTGTTGTTGGAATGAACCCGCCAAGCGACCTCCGGCGCGAACAGATGCGCGGGCGCGCCGAGCACGGCGCCAGTCAGCTGCCGCAGCGGTGTCACGTCGTCCAGCACCCAGATCGCGCGACCCTGGGTCGCGGCGATGAGATCGGCGCCATGCAGCAGAAGATCGTTGACCCGAGCATGCGGCAGGTTGAGCCGCAGCGACTGCCAGTGATTGCCGTCATCCAGGGAGACGTACACGCCTTCGGACGTGCCGGCGTAGAGCAGTCCGTTCCGCACGGTATCCGCGCGCACCACCGGCACGTCCTCGCCGGCCGGCAGCCCTGTGTCGACTTCCGTCCAGGTCCTGCCGTAATCGTGAGTGCGGAAGACATGCGGACGGAAGTCATCCTGACGGTGATCGTCCACCGCGGCATAGGCCGTGGCCGGATCGAGCGCTGAGGCATCGACCGTGCTGATCTTTTCCCAGGGCTTCAGCGCCGGCGGCGTGACATCCTGCCAGTGCTGGCCGCCGTCACGCGTGAGCTGGATCAGGCCGCTGTCGGTGCCCACCCAGATCAGCGCGGCGCTCACGGGCGAGGCCGCGATGGCGCTGATCACGCCGTACCCGCACGCCACCGCATGCTCGCCGGCCACCGGCCCGTCGCAGTCGCTCGCATCCGCCTTCCGGCCCGTGAGATCGGGCGAGATGATGTCCCAATGGTCGCCTTCGTCCGTGGAGTGGAACAGCACCTGACCACCCAGCAACAGCGCCCGCGGCTGGGTCGGAGTGAACGCGATGGGTGTCACCCAGCCGTAGCGATACTTCACGGTGGTCGGGCGCGCGCCGTAGCTGTTGATCGGCCACGGCGTGACGTTCGCGACCTGCCCGGTGCTGTCGTCGTAGCGGGACACTCGGCCGCCCATGCCGCTGCCGATCACCAAGTTGGGATGGTCCGGGTCCGGCAACATGTAGTCGCGCTCATCACCGCCGACCGGACGCCAGTCGCGGAAAGTGATCGCGCCGTAGTCGCTGCGGCTCGCGGTGCCGACGGTGCCGCTGTCCTGCTGGCCGCTGTAGATCCAGTAGGGGAAGCGATTGTCGGCCGCGACGTGATAGAACTGACCCGTCGGCTGGTTGTACCAGCTGCTCCACGTCCTGCCGTCATTGACGGTCACCACCGCCCCCTGGTCGGACGCGGTGAGCCAATGATCAGGATGCTCCGGGTTGAGCCACACGAAATGGTAGTCGTCGCCGCCCGGCGCGCCCTTGATGATCGTCCAGTTTTTGCCGGCGTCCGTCGAGCGGCGGACCGACTGGCCCGCCGAGTACACGGTGTCGGCATTACGCGGATCGACCGTCAGGCGCGAGAAATACCAATTCCCGAAAGTATCGGCATCGGTGTTCACGCGCTGCCAGTGACCACCGCCGTCATCGGAGCGCCAAATGCCGCCCTCGCTGTCCGAAGCGACGGTCGCATAGATGCGAGTGCCCCGGGGGGTGTGCGCGACAGCAAGCCCGATACGCCCCAGGGGGCCTTGGGGCCAGCCAACGCCGGCCAGACGCGCCCAGGTGGCGCCACCGTCGGTGGAACGGTAGATGGCGCTCCCCGGTCCCGCCGGCGGCTCGAAATAGCTCAGCCAGGGCCGGCCGCGCATCTGCCAGGCAGCCGCGTAGAGCAGATCGGGGTTCGTCGGGTCCGCCGCGAGATCGACGACCCCAGTGTCGTCATCGATCGCGAGAGCATGCACCCACGTCTTGCCGCCGTCCGTCGAGCGGTAGATACCCCGCTCAGGATTGGGGCCGAAGATATGGCCGAGGGCCGCCACCACTACGACGTCGGCATTGCGCGGATCGACCCAGATCCGGCCGATATCGCGGCTCGCGCTGAGGCCGAGCGACCGCCAGGTCTTGCCGCCGTCGGTAGACTTGAACACGCCGCGGCCCGAGCCGACGTCATATCGCGGCGCGACCTGGCCGGTCCCCACGTAGATCGTTTCCGGAGCGGTCGGCGCAACTGCGAGCGCTCCAACGGCAGCGGGCAGGCCGTCGCCTACCGGCCACCACGTCCTGCCGGCGTCGGTCGTCTTCCAGATACCGCCGCCCGCGCCCGAAAAGTAGAACGTATCCGGGCTACCCGGCACGCCGGTCCCCATCGTCGCCCAGCCGCCGCGGAAGGGGCCCACGAGCCGCCATTTGAGCTGTGAATAAGCGGAGCGCGGCACGTCCTGAACCCCTGTCAGGGTGGCCCGTCCCTGGGGGAAAGGCACCTCGGCAGCGGCAGCGACGTCCTGCGCCCGTGCCAGAGGCCCGGCGCCGAGGAGCACGGCGGTCCCCAGCAAGAACCCCACGGTAGGCGGCACGCGCGAGCGGCGATCGGTTGCGGTCATTGGGGCCCCCTAAGAATTAGACCGGCAACCATACCGGATTCGGCCGCCGGCCGCCGCCGCTCGGGGCGCCCTTCCGTCGCGTTGCGGTGGCACACTGCCTCGGGCACGCCAATGCCCATACAATGCATGGCTTCACGCCACGCGAAATGCGCAGTCTCAACATGTTCCACATCATCATTCTCGCCATCGTTCAGGGGCTCGCGGAGCTCCTTCCCGTCTCCAGCTCCGCGCATGTGATCGTCGCGGAAAAGCTGATGGGCATGGATCCGTCCGCGCCCGAAATGACGCTTCTGCTCGTCATGCTCCACACCGGCACCATGCTCGCGGTGATCGTCTATTTCTGGCCGCGATGGCGCCGCGCGTTCTTCAGCTCGGCGCCCGAGTTCAGGAGTTTCGCCGTCGCGCTGATCGTCGCCACGCTCCTCACCGGCGTCGTCGGTGGCGGCATCATCGAGTTCATCGAGAAAGTGCTCATGCGCCACCAGGCCCATGCCTGGGTCGAGCAACTCTTCAACCGTCTTGACCTGATAGCCGTGGCGCTGGCCGCCGCCGGCGTGTTCATTCTCGTGGCGGGCCTGGCGGAAAATCGCCGGCGGCAGGCCGCGGTCACGCACAAACTGACGCCCACGCAATATTCCTCGATCGGCGCCATTCAGGGACTCTGCATTCCTTTCCGCGGCTTTTCCCGCTCCGGCGCGACCATCTCGACCGGGCTGCTCACCCAAGTGACGCGCGCCACCGCCGAGGACTTCAGCTTTGCACTCGCCGTCGTGCTGACACCTCCGGCCGACGCACGCGAGCTCTGGCGCCTGTATCAGTCGCAGCACCATCACCTCGCCGGGATGGCGCCCGCTCTGATGCCCAGCATCGTGGGGGTGGTGTGTGCCTTTCTCGCCGGCTTGCTGGCGCTCAAATGGCTCAGCCGCTGGCTGGAAACGGGCCGCTGGCACTTCTTTGGAATCTATTGCCTGGTCGCGGCGATCGTCGTCGCGTACCTCCACCACACAGGCTTTTAACGTATGCCCGAGCTCCTGGCGTTCCCCATCACACGCAAGTGGCCACCGCAATTCCCCGACCGTCTGCAGCTCTACTCCTTGCCGACTCCGAACGGCGTGAAGGTCTCCGTCATGCTGGAGGAGACGGGTCTGCCCTACGAGCCGCACCGCGTGAGCTTCGATACGCACGATCAGACGTCGCCCGAGTTCCTCTCCCTGAATCCCAACAACAAGATCCCGGCGATCATCGATCCCAACGGGCCCGGCGGCCAGCCGCTGCCGCTATTCGAGTCGGGCGCCATCCTCATCTATCTCGCGGACAAGACCGGCCGCCTCCTGCCGCGCGATCCGGCGGCCCGGTATGTCGCGATCGAGTGGCTGATGTTCCAGATGGGCGGCATTGGACCGATGTTCGGGCAGGTGGGATTCTTCAACAAGTTCGCCGGCAAGATCTACGAGGACAAGCGTCCCCGCGACCGCTACGTCGCGGAGGCGAAACGTCTCCTGCGTGTGCTGGACAACCAACTCGGGAAACAGGCTTGGATCGCCGGTGAGGAGTACACGATCGCCGATATCGCCACCTTTCCCTGGGTTCGAAACCTCATCGGCTTTTACGAGGCGGCGGACCTGGTCGGCATCGCCGACTTCCCCCACGTGACGCGCGCCCTGGAGGTATTCCTCGCGCGCCCCGCGGTCGCGAGAGGGTTGGAGATTCCCAGGAGCGGCTGACGCGTGAGCGCCCGGACCCTGATGGTGCAAGGCACCACCTCGGATGCCGGCAAGAGCACGCTGGTCGCCGGGCTCTGTCGCGTGCTGCGGCGGCGCGGCGTTCGCGTTGCGCCGTTCAAGCCGCAGAACATGGCGCTGAACAGTGCCGTCGGGGTCGACGGTGGCGAGCTCGGCCGCGCCCAGGCCTTGCAGGCGCAGGCAGCGGGCATCCTGCCCACGGTCGATCTCAACCCGGTGCTGCTCAAGCCGAACACGGATCGCCGCTGTCAGGTCATCATTCACGGCAAAGCCATCGGCGACATGGGCGCCTGGGAGTATCACGACTTCAAGCGCCGGGCGCGCGAGGCCGTCCTCGCTTCCTACGCGAGGTTGCGCGAGTCATATGAGTTCATCGTCGTCGAGGGCGCCGGCTCCCCCGCCGAGATCAATCTGCGCGCGGGCGACATCGCCAACATGGGGTTCGCGGAGGCGGTCGACTGCCCGGTCGCGCTCATCGCCGACATCGACCGGGGCGGCGTGTTTGCGCACATCGTGGGCACGCTGGCGCTGCTCAGTGACAGCGAGCGGAACCGGATCCGGGGATTCGTCATCAACCGATTCCGTGGCGACCTGTCGCTGCTGCAGCCCGGGTTGGACTGGCTCGAGGGCCACACGGGCAAGCCGGTATTCGGGGTTCTTCCCTATCTACACGGACTCCACCTCGACGCGGAAGACGGCATCAGCCGTGAGGCCTCGGCGGCGATAGCCGCGTCGGCCGAGAACCTGCGGGTCGTCGTGCCGGTCCTGCCGCGAATCAGCAATCACACCGACTTCGAGCCGCTCGCGCATCATCCGCAGGTCGAGCTGCGCTACATCGATGCCGCGACACCGCCGCCGCCGGCCGATCTCGTCATCCTGCCCGGATCCAAGTCCGTTCGCGCCGATCTCGAGTGGTTGCGGGCTCGCGCGTGGCCGGAATACCTCGAAAAGCATCTGCGCTACGGCGGCAAGGTCCTCGGTATCTGTGGCGGGATGCAGATGCTGGGTGGAGTCATCGCGGACCCTGAGGGTGTCGAGGGCGACGCCGGTGAAAGCCCTGGCCTGGGCTTGCTCCACCTGACGACCGTGCTCCAGCCGAGCAAGCGGCTCAGCAATGTGTCCGGTCATTTGCACTTGGAGAATGCGCGCGTGAGCGGGTATGAGATCCATGCGGGCCGGACGCACGGCCAGGCCCTCGAGCGCCCGGCCATCCTGCTGGACGACGGCACTCCCGACGGTGCGCTTTCGGAGGACGGCCAGATCATGGCCACGTACCTGCACGGCCTCTTCGAGGACGCAGGCGCCTGCGCCGCACTGCTGCGGTGGGCCGGTCTGACGCGCCCGCTCGAGATCGATCACGCCGCGCGCCGCGAGCAGACGCTCGACCGGCTGGCTGACACGATCGAGAGCAACTGCAATCTCGAGCGCCTGTTGTCGGCAAGCTGAGCCGTTAGCGGCTCCATGGCGGTCGAGCCGGCGCGATTCGGATGTGCGCTGGTGCACCGTTCGCTGCCGCAGGCCGGCCTTATACTTGGGGCAGCGGGAAGGCATGTAGCGGCATGAGCCAAAACGAGAACCAGCGAAGGTATCGCGCGATCTTCGAGAATCCGTTCGATCTGATCGCTGTGCTGGACGCGGTGCGCGACACCCACGGCACGATCATCGACTGGCGCTACGCCGATGCGAATTCCAATTGGGTCCAGGCGCTGGGCCGCACGCGTGCCCGGTTGCTCGGCAAGACCGTGGGCGAAATCATGCCGGAGCGTGCCGCCGAGCTCATCCCACTCTATACGCGTGTGCTCACCGGAGGCCGGGCGGAGCAATATGAGGAGCGCGCCGGCGACAAGGACCTGCTCATCAGCCTGTTTCCGATCGGCCGCGACTCGATTGTCACCTCAGGTGCCGACGTCAGCGCCCGCATTCGCGAGGTCAGGCAGCTGCTCGAGGTCAATCGCGCCGAGCGCGAGTGGCTGTCGGCGCTCCTCAACTCCATGTCGGAAGAGGTGTATTTCGCGGACTCGGATAGGCGCTATACCTACGCCAATCCGGCTGCTCTGCGCGAGTTCGGCCATGAGACCGTGGAGGGCGCAGACATCGAGAAGATCGTCTCGCAACTCGAGGTCCTGCGGGCCGACGGGACGCCGCGACCGTTCTCCGAAGCTCCACCCGTGCGCGCTCTTGCCGGCGAGGTCGTGCGTGACGAGGAGCAGATCGTCCGCATGCCGCTCACTGGCGAGCTCCGTCACCGTCAGGTGAGCGCAGCACCCGTTCGTGATAGCGGCGGCAGGATCATCGGCTCGGTTTCGGTAGTGCGCGATGTGACCGACAAGCGGCTACGGGAGAAAGAGCGTCAGGAGGCGGAGCGACAGCGCCAGCAACTCATCGCCACCCTCGCGCACGAGCTGCGCAATCCGCTCGCCCCGCTGCGCACGGGTGTCGAGCTGCTGCGGAAAGTGCGCGAGCAGCCGCAGCTCCTCGATACGCTCCCTTCCATGATGGAACGGCAGATTCGCCAGCTCGTGGAGCTGATCGACCGTCTGCTCGAGGTCTTTCAGGAAGGTCAGACTCGCTAGCCGTTAGCACTCGAATCTGCGCGAAGTTGGTGGGTGCTGACGGGATCGAACCGCCGACATTCGCCGTGTAAAGGCGACGCTCTACCAGCTGAGCTAAGCACCCTCGTTTATTGGCGAAAATCGTCGAGACGATTTTCGCGAGACCCTACACGTTTCGTCGCGGGCCAGGGAACGGCCCTGGCCCCGGTGTGTTATCGCTAGTGCGCGGGGACGATCTGTTTCAGGCGTCGTCCGTTGCGCCGGCCGCGCTTCTCTTCCTCGACCGCGGGCGCGGGGGCCGGTGTTGCCTCGCCCTGCACGATCGGTACCGGCTGCTGCGTCAGGGCGAGCGCCAGCACCTCGTCGATCCACTTGACGGGCTTGATCTCGAGATTGCCCTTGATGTTGTCGGGAATCTCGACCAGGTCCTTCTCGTTCTCGTCCGGGATCAGCACCGTCTTGATGCCACCGCGGTGTGCGGCCAGCAGCTTCTCTTTCAGACCGCCGATCGGCAACACCTCGCCGCGCAGCGTGATCTCACCCGTCATGGCGACGTCGGAGCGCACCGGGATCTTGGTGAGCGCCGACACCAGCGCCGTGCACATGCCGATGCCTGCGCTCGGGCCGTCTTTCGGCGTCGCGCCCTCGGGAATGTGCAGGTGGACGTCGTGCTTCTGATAGAACTCGCCATCGAGGCCCAACACCTGGGCGCGGCTCCGCACCACGGTCATGGCTGCCTGGATCGACTCCTGCATCACCTCGCCCAACTGGCCGGTGTGCTGAAGCTTGCCCTTGCCGGGCACCACGGCGGCCTCGATGGTCAGCAGCTCGCCGCCAACCTCGGTCCAGGCGAGTCCCGTCACCTGGCCGACGCGGTTCATGTCCTCCGCCTTGCCGTAGCGGAAGCGCCGCACGCCGAGATACTTGTCGAGATTCTTCGGCGTGATGGAAACCGAGGTCTCGTCCTTCTTGTGCATCAGCATCTGCTTGACGGCCTTGCGGCAGATCTTGGCGATCTCGCGCTCCAGATTGCGCACGCCAGCCTCGCGCGTGTAGTAGCGCACGATGTCGAGGAGCGCCGCGTCCGACATCTTCAGCTCGTTGTCCTTGACGCCGTTGCTCTTCATCTGCTTCGGCACGAGGTAGCGCCGGCCGATGTTCATCTTCTCGTCCTCGGTGTATCCGGGGAGGCGGATCACCTCCATGCGGTCGAGGAGCGGAGCCGGAATGTTCATGCTGTTGGCGGTGCAGACGAACATGACCTCCGATAGATCGAGGTCGACCTCGAGGTAGTGGTCGTTGAAGGTCGTGTTCTGCTCCGGGTCGAGCACTTCCAGCAGCGCCGAGGACGGATCGCCGCGGAAGTCCATCGACATCTTGTCGACCTCATCGAGGAGGAAGAGCGGATTGTGCACGGCGGCCTTGGCCATGTTCTGCACGATCTTGCCGGGCAGCGAGCCAATGTAGGTGCGGCGATGGCCGCGGATCTCGGCCTCATCACGCACGCCGCCCAGGGACATGCGCACGAATTTGCGGTTGGTGGCGCGCGCGATGCTCTGACCGAGTGAGGTCTTGCCGACGCCCGGCGGACCTACGAGGCAGAGGATCGGGCCCTTGAGCTTCTCGACGCGCTGCTGCACGGCGAGATACTCCACGATGCGCTCCTTCACCTTCTCGAGTCCGTAGTGATCCTCGTCCAGCACCTGCTCGGCGCGGGCGATGTCCTTCAGCACCTTGGTCCGCTTCTTCCACGGCACCTTGACCAGCCAGTCGATGTAGTTGCGCACCACGGTGGCTTCCGCCGACATGGGCGACATCATCTTCAGCTTGTTGAGCTCGCTGGTGGCCTTCTCCCGCGCCTCTTTCGGCATGCCGGCACGCGCGATCTTCTGCTCGAGCTCGGTGACCTCGTTGCCACCTTCGTCCATCTCGCCGAGCTCTTTCTGAATGGCCTTCATCTGCTCATTCAGGTAGTACTCGCGCTGGCTCTTCTCCATCTGCGCCTTGACGCGGCCGCGGATGCGCTTCTCGATCTGCAGCACGTCCATCTCGCCCTCGATGGCGACCAGGATGTGCTCGAGGCGCTTACGAATGTCGAGAATCTCCAGCACCTTCTGCTTCTCGGCGAGCTTCAGCGACATGTGCGCCGCAACCGTGTCGGCGAGCCGTCCCGCGTGCTCGATTCCCGCTAGCGCGGTCAGCACCTCCGGCGGGACCTTCTTGTTGAGCTTCACGTACTGCTCGAACTGCGAGATGACCGAGCGCGCGAGCACGTCCATCTCCCGCTCGTCGTACGCCTCGACGTCGGGGAGCAGCGCCAGCTCCGCCGAGTAGTAGTCACCGGCATTGAGTTTGTCGATCCGGGCACGGTCGACGCCCTCGACGAGCACCTTGACCGTTCCGTCCGGCAGCTTCAGCAACTGCAGGATCGTGGCCACGGTGCCGATTCGGTAGAGATCCTCGCCCTTGGGATCATCGACGTCGGCCTGCTTCTGCGCGACCAGCATGATGCGCTTGTCGCCGCGCATGGCGACGTCCAGCGCCTGGATGGACTTCTCCCGCCCGACGAACAGCGGAATCACCATGTGGGGATAGACCACGACGTCCCGCAGCGGCAGCACGGGGACCCCCTGTGGGCTGCCGGTCGCGGTGGGAGTCGGATGAGTGGGAGCAGTAGGTTCAGACACGCTCAAGTCCTCGGTGCGATGGGGCGGCGGCTCCCATGGTGCGTAGGCAGCCGTCACCCGATTGAAACCATTCTAGCGGCAAATGCGGGCGCCGCTAGCCGGTTTCAACGGCTGATGCGTAGCGAAATGTGCGGGGTCTCGCGAAAATCGTCGCGACGATTTTCGCCAAGCTACTTGGAGACGGCTCGGCGCGGTTCCTCGACGCTGGCGAGGCGGCCGTCGTCGGACCGATACACCACGTAAGGCTGCGTCGCCCCTTCGATCACGGTCTCGTCGATCACGACCTTGGCGACATTGCGCATCGAGGGCAGCTCGTACATGGTGTCGAGAAGCACCGTTTCCAGGATCGTGCGCAGGCCGCGAGCGCCCGTCTTGCGCTGCATGGCGCGGTGCGCCACCGCCTTCAGTGCATCATCCCGGAACTCGAGCTCCGCGCCTTCCATCTCGAACAGGCGCCGGTACTGCTTGGTGAGCGCGTTCTTCGGGTCGATGAGGATGGACACGAGCGCGGCCTCATCGAGCTCATCGAGCGTCGCCACCACCGGAAGTCTGCCGACGAATTCCGGGATGAGGCCGTACTTGATGAGGTCCTCGGGCTCTACGTCATGGAAGAGGTCGCTGCCGTGCGGGCGCGAGTCGACCGCGCGGACTTCGGAGGTGAAGCCGATGCCGCTCTTCTGCGTGCGGTTGAGAATGATCTTCTCGAGGCCCGCGAAGGCCCCACCGCAGATGAACAGAATGTTGCTGGTGTCGACCTGCAGGAATTCCTGCTGGGGGTGCTTGCGGCCGCCCTGCGGCGGTACCGAGGCGATGGTGCCCTCGATGAGCTTCAGCAGCGCCTGCTGCACGCCCTCGCCCGAAACGTCGCGCGTGATCGAGGGGTTGTCGGACTTACGCGAGATCTTGTCGATCTCATCGATGTAGACGATGCCGGTCTGCGCCTTCTCGACGTCGTAGTCGCACTTCTGGAGCAGCTTCTGGATGATGTTCTCGACGTCCTCGCCTACGTATCCCGCCTCAGTGAGAGTCGTCGCATCGGCGATCGTGAACGGTACGTTGAGCAGGCGCGCCAGGGTCTCCGCGAGCAACGTCTTGCCGCAACCCGTGGGGCCGATGAGCAGGATGTTGCTCTTGGCGATCTCGACGTCGTCCTTGGCCCGCGCCGTGCCGGTACGGGTTTGCAGACGCTTGTAGTGATTGTAGACCGCCACCGAGAGCACCTTCTTGGCGCGCTCCTGGCCGATCACGTACTCGTCGAGGACCTTCTTGATCTCATGCGGCTTCGGGAGCTTGTCCCGCGCCCGTTCGGCCCGGTCTTCCAGCTCCTCACGAATGATGTCGTTACAGAGCTCGACACACTCATCACAGACGAAAACGGACGGTCCGGCTATGAGCTTGCGGACCTCGTGCTGGCTCTTCCCGCAAAAGGAGCAGTAGAGGAGCTTACCGTCGTCGTGGCGGCCGCGGGAATCGTCGCTGCTCATCAAAGGCCCTCTGGTGAGGCATTAGAGCCTCGCACTGCATGTATAGCACGCACCGCGCCCGCGAAGCAAAGGACCGGGACACAGCTAAGTCGTTGTAAGGATAGGATTTGTATGATCGGTTTCACTTTTTGCGGCGAACGGTTCCTGAAGCCTTGATTCGAAACGGGGGTCGGATCCCCCCTGGCGTGTAATTTCGGGGCGATCAGGCCGGTTTTCCACCCTTGTCGGCACTCCGGGGTGCCGCACCGTCCGTCGGGCGCTTCTCCAGAACCGCATCGATCAGGCCATAGCGCACGGCCTCATCCCAGGCCATGAAGCGGTCGCGGTCGGTATCCTGCTTGATCCGCTCGACGCTCTGGCCGGTGTGTTTGGCCAGGATTTTGTTCAACCGGTCCCGCGTCTCGAGCATCTCTTTGGCGTGGATCTCCATGTCCGCCGCCTGCCCCTGAAAGCCGCCCAGGGGCTGGTGGATCATCACCCGTGCATGCGGCAGGCAGTAGCGCTTGCCGGCCGTCCCGCCCGCGAGCAGAACCGCCCCCATGCTGGCCGCCTGGCCGATGCAGACGGTGCTGACGTCGGGCCCGACGAACTGCATGGTGTCGTAGATCGCGAGCCCCGAGCTCACGACCCCGCCGGGGGAATTGATGTAGATCGAGATGTCCTTCTCCGGGTTCTCGGACTCCAGGAAAAGCATCTGCGCGACCACGATGTTGGCCATGTAATCGTCGATCGGGCCGACGATGAAGATCAGGCGCTCCTTGAGCAGGCGCGAGTAGATGTCATAAGCCCTCTCGCCGCGGGCGGTCTGCTCGACGACGATCGGGACCAGATTCAGTGCACGCTCATTCATGATGTTGTCTCAGCTGCTTGCGCCTCGGCCTTGCCGAAGCCGGTGATTTCCTGGAAGGTCATGGGCACATCGGTCACCTTGGCGCGCTCGACGATCCAATCGATCACTTGATCCTCGAGCACCACGGACTCGATCTGCCGCAAAGCCGAGCCGTGCTGGTACGCGCGGCGCGCCTCGTCCGGATTCGGATAGCTCGCCGCCAGCTCCTCGATGCGCGCCTGGACACGCTGTCGGTCGACCGGGATGCCCTCCGCCTTGACGATCTGGCCCATGAGCAGCCCGAGGGCGACACGCTTGCGGGCCGGTGCCTCGAAGGGCTCCCGCGGCGGCAACTGGGATGCGTCGCGCACGCCCATGCGTCGCGCCGCATCGACCTGCAACTGTTGGACTTGCTCTTCAATCAGCGCTCGCGGGACATCGATGGGATTCTCGGCATAGAGTGCATCGAGAACCTGGGTCCGAACTCTGTTGCGGATCACATCCGCGAGCTCTCGCTCCATGCTTTTTCGCACCTCCACCCGCAGCGCTTCGATGCCACCTTGTTCGACACCGAAGCCGCGGCAGAATTCCTCGTCGATCGCCGGCAGCGACTGCTCCTCGACCTTCTTCACGGTGAGCGCGAGCTCGGCCGTCTTGCCTGCGATTGTTTTGTTGGAAACCTCGGCCGGGAACGGCACGGCGACCGTGCGACTCTCGCCCGCCACCGCACCCTTGAGTCCGTCCTCGAGCTCGGGCTGCGACTGACGCGACCCGATGAGGATCGCGACATCCTTGCCCTCACCGCCCTCGAAAGGCTCACCGCCGATGCGCCCGGTGTAATCCACCGTGACTCGGTCCGTCTCGCGCGCCGCGCGATCGACCTCGGTGAACACTGGCCGCTGGCGACGCATGCTCTCGAGCATCGCATCGATATCCCCCTCCCCCACCGTCGCGCCCGGGCGCTCCACTGCGACCGTCGCCGGGGGCTTCATCCGGATCTCCGGCATCACCTCGAAGGTGGCCGCGAACTTGAGATCCGAGCCCGGCGCCACCGCGATCGGCTCGATGCGCGGCCCGGCGGCCGGCGTCAGCTTCTCGCGGGTGAGCGCCTCCGCCAGGGAGCTGCGCATGAGATCGCCCACGACCTCCGCGCGCACCTGCTCCCCGAACTGCTTGCGCACGACGGGAAGCGGCGCCTTTCCCGGGCGAAAGCCCTTCAGGCGTGCAGTACGGCAGATCTCCTTGAGACGCTGCTCGACCGCCGTGGAGACCGATGCGGCTGGCACGGCCACTTCCATGCGCCTCTCGAGGCCGGAGGTGGCAGACACTGAAACTTGCATCAACAGATATCCTCAGGACAAATCAGGACAAATCAAGAGCGGGAATGCGAAAGGAGGGACTCGAACCCTCACGGGTTTCCCCACTGGATTCTAAGTCCAGCGCGTCTACCAGTTCCGCCACTTTCGCTGGGTAGCGGGAAGGATTGGCCAAGGGTTGGCGATTATAGCGGGATCAGACGCCTATAGAGGGATCAGACGCCGCGCATGCGCGTGGTGCGGCGAGAGCGGGCGGTTTCGAGCTTCTGCAGCTGATCGTCGATCCGATCGCAGACACAGCGCTGCAGCAAGCTCGCGATGTCCTCATCGAGCTCGCAGTTCTGCCGCCGCAGCGCGGCAATCGCGACCAGCACGGCGGAGTGCACGTGCTGAAGATGCAGGATGATTTCGTCCAGCGGCGCGGCGCGTGGCAGCGAGCGCTTGCAAAGCGCTCCCTCCTTCCTTTGCTTCGGCCGGCCGCGCACCATGCCGGGAGACGTTACGCCACATTAATACGAATCGTCAACACTTTGGTGACGAAAAGCCTTGGCGACGGGCCCTGATTGGGACTACATTCGTGCTGCAACCTCTCACTCTGCGTGGCTCAGAGGCGTGAACACCGGACGGCACGAAAAACAGGAGGCCGGAGGCTTCGCCGAACGCTTGCGGCAAGTACTCAAGGGGCATCGCAGCGCGAGTGCCCTCGCGAAGGCCATCGAGCGCTCCGAAGGCGCAGTGCGCAAGTGGCTGCGCGCGGAATCGGAGCCGAACGTCACGGATCTGCGCGCGATCTGTCAGGTGACCCACACCCGCATCCATTGGCTGGTCACCGGCGAGGGTCCCAGGGAGCCAGCGGAACTCGAGGGAACGACGGTCAGAGAACCTTCACCGGCCTATCGACCCTCCGCGCAGGCAGCGCTCGTTCTGCCGTTGCTCGAGGCAGTCATCGCCGCCGCCGACGAGGAGCTGCGGGCCGCCGGCCTCGACCTCTCTCCTCCGAAGCGCTCGGCCCTGATCACGGCCGCGTATGATCTCGCCCGCGGTCGCAACGCAGTGGACGCGGAAGCTGTCGCGCGGTTGGTGAGGCTCGCGCGTTGAGCGGCTAACGGACCGAGCGCGCGACCACCGTCGCCACCGCCAGCAGAATGAGAGCAACAATGATCGCAAGCGTCACATGCCGAGCGTGCGGTTTCATGAGGTGCAATTTACCATGACAGAGCGTCCCCCCATCGTCCGCGCGGCGATCCGCGCGCCGCGCGGCAACCGCCTCACCGCCAGATCCTGGCTCACCGAGGCGCCGCTGCGCATGCTGATGAACAACCTCGACCCCGAGGTCGCGGAGCGCCCCGAGGAGCTCGTGGTCTACGGCGGCATCGGCAAAGCGGCGCGCAACTGGGAATGCTTCGATGCCATCGTCGCCGCCCTCACCGGGCTCGGTGAGGAAGAGACTCTGCTCGTGCAATCGGGCAAGCCGGTGGGGATCTTCAGGACGCACGCCGATGCGCCGCGGGTGCTGCTCGCCAACTCCAACCTCGTGCCGCACTGGGCGACCTGGGAGAAATTCAACGAGCTCGACCGCATGGGCCTCATGATGTTCGGCCAGATGACCGCGGGCTCATGGATCTACATCGCCAGCCAGGGCATCGTGCAGGGCACGTACGAGACTTTCGTGGAGTTGGGACGGCGCCACTATGAAGGGAATCTGCGCGGCCGCTGGATTCTGACGGCCGGACTCGGCGGCATGGGAGGAGCCCAGCCGCTCGCCGCTACCATGGCCGGCGCGTCTTTGTTGGCGATCGAGTGCCGTCAGTCACGCATCGACAAACGCCTCTCGACCCGCTATCTCGATCGGCAGGCGCGCTCCCTGAATGAGGCGTTGGCGCTCATCGAGGATAGTCATCGCACGCACAAGCCAGTCTCGGTCGCAGTGTGCGGCAACGCCGCGGAGCTCGTTCCGGAGCTCCTGCGTCGCGGTGTACGTCCCGATGCGGTCACGGATCAAACCTCGGCTCACGATCCGGTGCATGGCTATCTTCCGCTCGGCTGGAGCGTCGAGCAGTGGGAGGAACGGCAGCGCAGCGATCCCAAGCGCGTTGCGGCGGAGGCAGGTGCCGCCATGGCGACGCACATGCGTGCGCTCGTCGAGTTCCGCCGGCTCGGGATTCCGGTGTTCGACTACGGCAACAATCTGCGGCAGGTGGCGAGCGAGCACGGGGTGAAGGACGCGTTCGAGGTGCCGGGCTTCGTTCCGGAATACATTCGACCCCTCTTCTGCCGCGGTATGGGCCCCTTCCGCTGGGCCGCGCTTTCCGGCGATCCCGCGGACATTGCCAAGACGGATGCCAAGGTGAGAGAGCTCATCCCGGGCGATCGGCACCTGCATCAATGGCTCGACATGGCGGCCGCGCGCATCGCCTTCCAGGGACTGCCGGCCCGCATCTGCTGGGTGGGCCTCGGACAGAGGGATCGCCTGGGGGTCGCTTTCAACGACATGGTCGCCTCCGGTGAGCTGTCGGCACCCATCGTCATCGGCCGCGACCACCTCGACGGCGGCTCGGTGGCAAGCCCCAACCGGGAGACTGAAAGCATGCTTGATGGCTCGGATGCGGTCTCGGACTGGCCCATGCTGAACGCTCTTCTCAGCACGGCGAGCGGCGCCACCTGGGTGTCCCTGCATCATGGCGGCGGTGTCGGCATGGGCTTCTCCCAACATGCCGGCGTCGTCATCGTGTGCGACGGGACCAAGGCCGCGGAGCGGCGCATCCGTCGCGTGTTGTGGAACGACCCGGCGAGCGGAGTGATGCGTCACGCGGATGCGGGCTATCCCGAGGCGCTCGCGTGCGCTGCGGAGCACGGATTACAATTGCCCATGATCCCGACCACCTCCCGCGCTCGCGGAGCGGCCCAGTGAGCGCAGCGCGCACGGCGCAACGGCGCCCCGCCATCCGCACCGACTCCTTTTCCCAGGCATCGCTGCGCAGCGCGTACTCGCAGCCGGTGGCCGTCACCCTGAGCCGCACGCAGATGGCCCGGGTACGCCGCTCGGCGGCCACGGTCGACCGGCTGATCGCGCGCGGTGACGCCGTATATGGAGTGAACACCGGCTTCGGTCTGCTCGCGCAGACGCGCATTCCATCCGACCAGCTCGCCGCGCTACAGCGCAATCTCGTGCTGTCTCATTCGGCGGGGGTCGGCGCATGGCTTTCCGATGCGGTGGTGCGGCTGGTGTTGGTGCTCAAGATCGGTAGTCTCGCGCAAGGCTTCTCGGGCGTGCGGTTGCAGACATTGCACGCGCTCGCCCGGCTGCTCGAGACCGAGACCTATCCCTGCATTCCGAGCAAGGGCTCGGTCGGCGCCTCAGGTGACCTTGCGCCGCTCGCGCATCTTGCGGCTACCCTGCTCGGCGTGGGGCAGATGCGCTGCGGCGGTCGCGTGATGCCGGCCGCGGAAGGATTACGGCGCATCGGCCTGGAGCCGCTCGAGCTGGCGCCGAAGGAAGGTCTCGCGCTCCTCAACGGCACGCAGGTCTCCACCGCTCTCGCGCTCGCGGGTCTGTTTGCCATCCAGGACGTCTTCGGCGCGGCGCTCGTCACCGGCGCCCTCTCGGTCGATGCGCTCAAAGGAAGCGACGTGCCTTTCGACGACCGCATCCATGTCCTCAGACGCCAACCCGGACAGCGCCGCGTCGCCCGCGCACTGAAGCAACTGCTCGCCGGCAGCCGCATCCGCGCCTCACATCTCACCTGCGAGCGGGTGCAGGACCCTTACTCGCTGCGTTGTCAGCCGCAGGTCATGGGCGCCTGCCTGGATGTCATCGAGTCCGCGGGTCAAACGCTGCTTCGTGAAGCCTGCTCCGTGACCGATAACCCGCTGGTGTTTGCAGCCGACGGCGAAGTGCTTTCCGGCGGCAACTTCCACGCCGAGCCGGTCGCGTTCGCCGCCGACCAGCTCGCCCTGGCGGTAGCGGAGATCGGCTCCCTGAGCGAGCGGCGCACGGCGCTGCTCATCGACCCGAAGCTGAGTGGGCTGCCGGCCTTTCTCGTCAAGGAGAGCGGCGTCAACTCCGGCTTCATGGTGCCGCAAGTCACCGCCGCAGCGCTCGTGGCCGAGAACAAGACACTCGCTGCGCCCGCGAGCGTCGACAGCATCCCAACCTCGGCCGGCCAGGAGGATCACGTCTCCATGGCGACCCACGGCGCGCGGCGCCTGCTCGAGATGGCCGCCAACGCCGCGAGCGTGGTCGGCATCGAGCTGCTCGCGGCGGCGCAAGGCATCGAGTTCCACCGTCCCCTAACCAGCTCCCGCCCCCTCGAGACGGCCCTGCGCACGCTGCGGCGCACCGTTCGCCCTTATGACCGCGATCGCTTTTTCGCTCCGGACATCGAGGCCGCCTCGGCCCTGGTCAGCTCGGGGACACTGAGCGCACTCGCGCCGATCTGAGGGCGGCGACCGCAGGCGGAATTTCGCGCCACGCCTGCGCTCGCGTCGCCGGCTACGCTCGAGCTTCGGCATCAGCTGATGTTGTTGCGCAGTTAGGCGTAAAATCCCCGGCGGCATTCCGACATGGAGACATGCTCTACCGCAAACTCTCTGGAGAACAAAGGGGTATTTACGATGGCGATCAATGTCACAGACCTCAACAACCGATGCGTCACCACCTCCACGGTGGGCTACATGGCGCTCGCCCTGACAGGCTGGATGCTGTCGATGACGGCCGCAGGATGGTACGACCATATCTATCTCCCCGGAACATCCCTCCTGCTGCCGTTCTCGCTCCTGCTCGCGATCATCGGCGTCCTCGCCTATCTGCACGGCCGCAGCTTGGATTCCATCGCCTTCTTCGCGTTCGCCGCCATGTACACGTCAGTGCACACGGCGATGGTATCCATGACGACTGCCGGCCCTGCGGCACCGATGAGTTATGTCGGCTGGTACTGGATGGCGTGGACGGTGGTCTTCGCCTACTTGTGGCTGGGCTCCTTCAGGGCGGAGTTGCCGCGGCAACTCTTCTTCCTCGGCATCGCGCTCACCTTCCTCGCCAAGGCAATCTACGGCTGGGCGGATCTGCGGGTGTTGGAGCTCGTCAGCGGCTATCTGGGACTCATCAGCTCCATCATCGCCGCGATCATCTCCGCGTCCGATGTGATCGTCTTTGGACGCGAGGCTCACAGCCCCAATGACGACCCCGTGGAACATACGGCCGGACACCCACATACGGCCTAACTGTCACGCAAGCGACCGGATATGGGGCGGGAATCGGCTTCCCGCCCTGCATCCGGCCGATGGGGTACACTTGGGTGGCCTGTCGCCCCATCCAGGATTCCATGAACCCCAGCCTCCTGCGCCGTTGCCTCACCGGCCTCGGCATCCTCCTCCTCGCGTTGCCCGTCTTTGCGGCGACGCGCTCTTCCTCGCCTCCTCTGCCACCCACGCTCAGCGCGCTGATCAAAGCCGGCAAGTTGAAGGTACTGGATCAATTCGCCACCGACGTACCCGGCCTCACGGGCTACATCGTCACCAACCAGGATGGCACGCAGGTGGTCTACGGGGATGGCGGCTACCTGATCGTCGGCCATGTGATCTCACCCAAGGGTACTGATCTCACTGACGACTATCGCGAGCGCTATGGCCCGAAAGCCAGCCTGGCGAGCGCTGTGAGCCAACTCAACGCCGGCGGGCATCTCATCAGCGAAGGCCGCACGAGCGCGCCGCTGCTCTACGTGTTCGCCGATCCCAACTGCATCTTCTGCTATCACTTCTACAAGATGGCGGAGCCGCTCGTCTCATCAGGACGACTGCAACTTCGCTGGGTGATGGTCGCTTTCCTGCAATCGAGCAGCAGCCCGAAGGCGGCCGCGATCCTCGCGGCGAACGATCCGCGCGCGGCGCTGCACGCGGACGAAGATCGCTTCGACGTCACGCACGAGTCGGGCGGAATCGTTGCCAGCCAAAAGCAGGACAAGACGCTGCAAGGAGTGCTGGCTGCGCATGGGTCGCTCTTGGACGTCATCGGCTCCGGCTCCGTCGGCACACCCACGCTGCTCTTTCGCGACTCTCGGGGCCATTGGGCGGCCCAGATCGGGCTGCCTTCACCCGACTGGCTGAATCAGTACTCGCAAGGTAAGCCGCTGCCGGCGAGCTGAGCGGCGCTATTTCGCTGCAGAAATTGCCGACGGCCCGCTGTCGAGCGGGTAATCCCAGGGATTGAGGATGACCGGCCGGGTGACGTCGGCGAGAGCCGATGCCGCCGCGACGCTGACGACGCGCATGGCCTGCCAGGTGATCGGCCGGATCAGGCCCTGCCAGAGGTCCTGCTTCTCGTCGTATTCCGCAATCGCCACGCCGTTCGCGCGGAAGACAATACCGGTCACGGCAAAAAGGGATATGGGATCGGAAAGCAGCGCATCGCGCGCGATTCCGAACGCCAGGCAGCAGCTCCCGGCGATCGAAATGCTGGGGTAGTACCTGCCGTGGTGCTTCCAAGCCCCACAGGCATAGCAGGCGATCAGGCGGTGCTCGACCTGATTCCAGAGCACGCCACCGGTGATTCGAATGTCGGACGCCTCGAGCGCTGCCGCTGGTGCTTCGGAGGAGTCATGGAAAGTAAGCCGGATCACGCCGCGAAATCCTTCGCCATTAACCGCGGTGTAGCAGCAAGCTTCGTGCCAATCCGGTCTCCGAACAGAGACAGGGCCGCTTCACCGTGATCTTGACCTACCTATTGAAGCGACGGCGCCTGCATTGCTCCGTGAGCGAACCGGCCCGACGTGTCGGAGAGGATGATGTCCACACGGCGATTTTGCTGTCGCCCGGCAGGCGTCCCGTTTGTTGCAACAGGGAATTCCTTGCCGCGGCCGATGGCCTGGACACGATCGGATGTGATGTCTTGTGTCGTGAGGGCGCTCGCAACCGCCTGCGCACGCTCTTCGGAAAGTTGCTGGTTGTAGGCCGCGGAGCCCCGGTTGTCGGTGTATCCCTCGATAATGATCCGTGTTTGCGGACTATCACGCATGAAGTCCGCCAGACGATTGAGCTGCAGGCTCGCGCCGGGCTTCAATGTGGCCGAGGCGGTGTCGAAAAGAACATCACTCGCGAACGTGAGCTCGAGGCCGCGCGCGGTCTCGCGCGCTTTCAGGTTCGCGAGATCCTGCCGCTCCTTTTGCAGCTCCGCCTGCGCCTGTTGCGCCTGCTGTTGGGCCGCCTGCGTCTGTTGCGCCTGAGCCGCTTCCGCTTGTCGAGCCTGCGTCACCTCGTGATTGCGCGCCTCGAGGAGGATGTGGTTTCGCTCCTCGCTTCCCTGTGCGAGTTCCTGATTGGCCCGATATGCATCGGCGTGCTCTTTGCCTGCCTGCGCCTCACGCTGCGCGAGATAGGCGAGATACGTCACCTGCTCCGGAGATTCGCGGTTCTGGAACGCCTGCTCCGCGTGCTGCAGATCGTTGCGCGCATCTCGCAGCTGCGAGGCTGCTGCAGTCTGCGCGTCGGGATCCTGCTCGAGGCTCCCCACCGCGACTCGAGCATCCTCCAGCTGATCGTTGCGCTGGGGCTGCGTAGCGCACGCCGATAGGCCTGCCACCGTCACGAATGCGACCGCTATGAGGATCGATTGCCGTGTATTCATGGGTGACTCCTTACTGCGGCGGATTCGTGGCCGCATCGGGCGGCGTGCTGTTTGAGGGTGGCGAGCTGTCATTCGCCGGTGGCTCGGAGTTCAAAGGCTGTACGCCCTGGGGCGGTGCGCTTGCTGGAGGCTCACTCTGCGGCTCATCGGCAGGGGGCGGTGCCGCCGCCGGAGAGTTCGTATTGCGCTCTTCCTCGCTACGCAGGGTTCGTAGGCTCTGGTGTAGCTCGCCCAGGGCGTGCCGCGCCTGGGCATTCTGCGCGCGTGCGCTCGCAAGCTCGGCGTCGACCGACGCCTCGTTGGCGAGCTGGTCCGCGCGTACGTCGTCATGACTCGCGAGCTGATCGGCTTGCTGCGCTTTGTCGCGCGCCGCCTGCAGGTCCGCAGCCGCATACTGTTGCGCTCCACCTTGCTCGGCGGCGGCCACGAGAGTATGCGCGCGCGCGAGATCGGCGGTGGTCTGTGGTGGCGGACCGCTCGCACACCCGGTAAGAAGGGCCAAATTGAGCACGATGGCGCCCCGATAGAGACTTCTCATACCGCTAATCCTCCGCGAAATCGCGCGTTGCAAATGGACCACAGGCTGTCGCCAAACGGCTACCTCTTCCAAACGGCCCTCTCGCCCGCATGTTCCCGAGACGTTGAACAACCTCGCGTCAAGCTGTAGGCGCCGCGTTGCATCTAGACCACACTAACTAGCACCGTCTCGCCCAAGCTGAATGCCGCGGCGAGGACTACGCTGTCGTCGGCGAGAGCAAGCGGGCGCGACCGCAAGGAGATGTTAGGAGGCGGCGCGCTGGCCGCGAGTCCGTCAGGCGAACAGTCGCAGCGAAGTGAGGCTCGCCACGCCCGAGCCGCTCTTATTGGGCACGATCGTCAGGCTGAGATGGGTGATCGCCGGCAGATCCAGCCGCAGCTCCTCGTGTTGAAAGGTTGCTCCCTGCGGGCTGAAAACATACTCCTGCACGAGTACCTGGCGGTGGCTGCGGCCGTTATCAGTGGAGACCTCCACGCGGACTTCCTGCGTGCGCTCGTGCAAGCACTCCTCCACTTCGTAGACCAAGCAGGAGATCCGCTGCGGACGATCGAACTCGAGCACAATGCGCTCGGTTTCATTCGGCCGGGCGCTCGTCCAGCGCGTACTCCCCCGCCCGCACTGCCCATCGATCAAGTGCTCGACGGGGTGATCCGGATTCTCGGACGAGTAGACCAGCGTGGCGGAGTTTGCGATGTCGATTTCCCCCGGCCGGCGCGCCGGGGGCGAGCTCGCCTCGCTCATCAGGCGCTTGCGCAGGCGGGTGGTGTCGGTCGGGCTCATTTGCTATCCCTCAGGGCGAACAGTACCAGCGATCGACCGGTAATACCGTAGGTTGCACCGACGGCATCGCCGGCCGCCTCATCAGCGTCCGGCACATTGGTATCGAGTACCAGGGTCCACACACCGCCGCCCGCCACAGCCGGCAGCGTGAACGCGACGAGATCATGGTGTGAATTCAGGACCAATAGCATCGTGGCCTCCGCGCCGCGCTGGCGCAGTCCTGTCGGACGAGCGCGTCCATCCATCAGCATGCCAAAGCAATGCACACGGGTGTCGCCCCAATCCTCCGCGCGCATTTCCTTGCCGGAGGCATTGATCCAGGTGAGGTCCTTGACCTCCAGCTCCTCATCGTAGGCGCCGGTGAGAAAGCGATTACGCCGCAGAATGGGATATTTTCTTCGCAGCGCGGTGAGTTTCCGCACGAACCGCCTCAATGATTCGCCCTTCTCGTCCAGCTCCCAGTGCAGCCAGCTGATGTCATTGTTCTGACAGTAGGCGTTATTGTTGCCTTTTTGCGTGCGCCCGAACTCATCGCCGGCAAGAATCATGGGAGTGCCCTGCGATAACAGCAAAGTGCACAGCATGTTGCGAATCTGGCGGTCTCGCAGGGCATTGACCGCGGGATCCCCGCTGGGCCCTTCGACGCCACAGTTCCACGACCGATTGTCGCTGCTTCCGTCCTTGTTGTTCTCCCCATTCGCCTCGTTGTGCTTGTCGTTATACGTCACGAGATCATTCAAAGTGAATCCATCGTGCGCCGTGATGAAGTTGATGCAAGCAGCGGGACGGCGCCCCAGACGATTGAAGACGTCGGCGGAGGCGCAAAGCCTCTGCGCGAGATCAGCCGCCGGAGCCGCCCCTTTCCAGAAATCGCGTACCGTATCGCGATAGCGGTCATTCCACTCGGCCCAGCCGGGTGGAAAGCCGCCCACCTGATACCCGCCGGGGCCGCAGTCCCAAGGTTCGGCGATCAGCTTCACGCTGCGCAGCACCGGATCCTGATGACATGCCTTCAGGAATCCACTCTGATGGTCGAAGCCATCGATCTCGCGCGCCAGGATGGTGCCCAGGTCAAAGCGAAATCCGTCAACGTGCAGCTCATTGACCCAGTAACGCAGGCTGTCGGTCACCAGCCGAATGGTCGCCGGATGAGATACGTTGAGCGTGTTGCCGGTCCCGGTATCGTTGATGTAGTAGCGAGGATCGGGCGCCAAGCGATAGTAAGCGGTATTGTCGATGCCCTTGAATGACAGCGTCGGCCCGCGCTCATTGCCCTCGGCGGTATGGTTGTAGACGACATCCAGGATCACTTCGAGCCCGGCGTCGTGGAACCGTGCCACCATTTCCTTGAATTCCCGCAGACACTGCTCCGGCTCGGAGGCGTAACGGACGTCCGGGGCGAAGAACCCTATGCTGTTGTAACCCCAGTAGTTCGTCAGACCGCGCTCGAGCAGATGACTGTCGTTGAGGAACGCATGGCTGGGCAGCAATTCGATGGAGGTGATGCCCAACGATTTCACATACGCAATCACTTCCTCGGTGCCGAGACCCGCATAGGTGCCACGCTGCTTCTTCGGGACTTGCGGATGCAGTTGCGTGAAGCCGCGGACGTGGGCTTCGTAGATCACGGTCTGATCCCAAGGCACGCCATGCGAGCGCGGCTGGCCCTTCCAATCGAAATTGGGATCCACGACGACGCACTTGGGCATGAATGGGGCGCTATCGCGCTCATCGAACGTTAGATCATCGCCGGCGGCGCCAATGGTGTAGCCAAAGCAGGCGGGATCCCATGTGATGTCCCCGATATGGGCGCGCGCGTACGGGTCGAGCAGCAGCTTGTTTGGATTGAAACGATGCCCGGCACTCGGCTCATACGGTCCATGCACACGCAGCCCGTAGACATCGCCAGGATGCACGTCCGGCAAATATCCGTGCCAGATCTCATCGGTGTATTCAGGCAAAGCGATGCGCTCGCGCTCCGTGCCACCGGCGGCATCGAAGAGACAGATTTCCACGCGGGTCGCATGGGCGGAGAAAAGCGCGAAGTTGGTGCCTTTGCCGTCCCATATGGCGCCGTTAGCGGCCGGACTGCCTTCTTTGAGGCGACTGGTCATGATGAAATCCTGGGCGACGAACGCCTCTTCGCTTGGTGTGGGAGCGGCTGGCTGGAAGTGATAGGGCAACGGCACCCTATCAGGAACCGCCGACGTAAGGCCCAGCAAGAGCCGGTCCTCACGTGCTCACGCCCCCGCTTCCGGTTAGCGCCGGCGGGAGATTGGACAGCCGTCAGCCACGGACGGCACATCCCTTGCAGCACCCTCCGTACCTACCCGACGGAGACATTCATGGCAAAGCGCGCGACAAAGCAAACGAAGGCGACCATCGGCGATACCGCGGCAGGCTTGCAGACTGTCATCGATAGCGCGGAGGAGCTGCTGGAGAGCCTGCGCGACCAGCACGGCGCCGCGGTGGATCAGCTGCGCGCGAAGTTGTCGGCAACGATCAAGAGCACTCGAGAGCGGCTGGGAGAGGCCGAGGTCCCCGAACTTGCCGCCGTCGTCTTGGGCAGCACCCTTCGCTTCCTACGGCGCGACCTCTGGCGATCCGTTGCATTGATCGCACTGGCCGCACTCGCGGTCTCGTCGCTGCTGGGCCGCGGCTCAGAGGGCTGACGGCGGCGGTTCCTCATCCGGGTCTTCCGGGTGCTGTGCGCGAGTTGGATCGGTGATCTCCCAACTCACCTTGTGCGCCATCCATACCTCACCCGTGGGCGGGAACCTCGTCTCGTCGTCGAGCGATATCGTGGTCACATCGATATCGCCGGACCTGCCTTCGCTGGCGTAAGTCAGTGGCGTTCCGCAAACAGCGCAAAAGCTACGCTCGACGCCGGGGGAAGAGACGATACGGCCGGGGACACCGCGCAGCAGCGAGAACCTTCCGCGGTCAAAAGTCAGCCATCCCACCGAAGGAGCACCGCTGGCCTTGCGGCACGTGCGGCAGTGACAAATGGTCGACCACGATGGGGCGCCGGTGACCCGATACCGAATCGCGCCGCATAGACATCCGCCCTCTGCATGGCTCATGACTGGCACTCGCGCGGAATTGCGATAAAAGCTGCAATACGGCTCATTGGGGCCCGATAGTAACCGACCGGTGCGTTCCGAGCGCTGCGAGTTGCCTTGACAAAGTGCTCAGGGGGTGGAAACGTAGTTGCTGGATGAACACGACTCCCGACGATCGCGAGGCACTGGACCCGCTCCTGGTTCGGACCGCGCTGCATGATGAGTCGGCGTTCGCGGAGCTTTACCGGCGGACCTCCGCCCGGCTGTTCGGCATCTGCCTGCGCATGCTGCCCGATCGAGCCGAGGCCGAGGACGCTTTACAGGAGGTGTTCGTTGCGGTCTGGCGCCGCGCACAAAGCTATGATCCGGCCCTTGGCAGCGCGATGACGTGGCTCGTCACGATCACCCGCAACAGGACGATCGATCGTCTGCGCCAGAGCGGCGACCGCTCGCGCCGCGACCTCATCGATCTGGACCGACTTCCGGATGAGGGCCGCGGGCCTTCGGCTGCCACCGAGGCCAGTGAGGAATACCGCCTGTTGCAGCTCTGCCTCGATCAGCTCGAAGTGAACCACCGACGTTCGGTGCGTGAAGCCTTCTTCTCCGGCGCGACGTATAAGGAAATGGCGGAGCGATGTCAGGTGCCTCTCGGCACCATGAAAAGCTGGATCCGCCGTGCCCTGATTCAGTTGCGGGCCTGCCTCGAATCATGAACACCCCCGATGACGATGGCGATCCCGGGCTCCGCTACGCCGAGTACGTCCTCGGCGTGCTGGAGGCGGAAGCGCGTGCGGATGTGGAACGCGAAATCGCGGCGGGCGGCGCGGCCGCCGAGGCAGTGGCGATGTGGCGGCGTCGATTGCAGCCGCTCTGCGAGGAGATTGCACCCCAGGAGCCACCGCCTCACCTTTGGCGGCGCATCCGCGAGGCGTTGCAGCTCGAACGGTCGTCACCACCCGCCGGCGCTCATGCGAGCGCGTGGGAAAGCCTTGCGTTCTGGCGTTGGCTGAGTTTCGGCACGGGAGCCTTGCTCGCGGCCGCTTGCGCGGCGCTCGTCACTCTCCTGCTGCACCGGCCTCCCGCGCCTCCCATTCCCTACATGGCCTCGACCCTGAGTGAAACCAACGGTCAGGTGGGCTGGACGGCCACCATGGACATCGGGAAGTCGCGCATGATCGTCGTGCCCGCCGCGCCCGAAGCCCTGAGCACCGGGCACGCACCGGAGCTGTGGCTGATCCCCAAGGGAGACAAGCCCATTGCCGTCGGAATGATCTCCACTACCGCGCCCGTTACGATCGAGCTGCGCGCCGATCTCGTTGCGCGGCTGGGACCCACGGCCGCGCTGGCCGTGTCAGTTGAGCCGCCTGGAGGGTCGCCGACGGGGCAGCCCACCGGACCTGTGATCGCGACGGGGGCGATCGGTGCGGCACCGGCCGGGGCGGCGGGTAGCCCCGGGTCCGTGGCCGCCTTGCAAAAGGCGCCGCTTCACCACGACTCGGTCTGAGTCGGCGCGACCAGGCAGGCAGCGCTCGAGGCCAGGGAGGCCATCCCGCGAGTAAGATTCACCTCGAGAGAGTTCGGGCCTGCATCCTTTGGGATGCAGCGCACGTATATGTCATAACCCCGGCGGCTGGTGACACGCGATGCTCGACTCCGAACCCCTTGGCTCAGTGCCGATCGAGCACCACCCGCCGTGAAGCCCGCGGCACTGATCGCCTGCGCCTGCATGGCCTTCCTGCTGCTTGCGTGTCAGCGCGCCCGCACTGAAGAGCCGATCCCGCCCGTGAGCCACGTTGATCTTCCGCGCTACGTCGGGCGCTGGTACGTCATTGCGGCGATTCCCACCCGTTTCGAGCGCAACGACTTCAACCCGGTGGAGACCTATCGACTCGAGCGCAGCGGGGAGATCTACACGCAGTTCCAGTTTCTCCAAGGAGGCTTCCGCGGGTCACTCAAAGCCATCCATTCGATGGCGACGATCGTCCCCGGCACCGGGAACGCCGAATGGAAGGTGCACCTCTTCTGGCCGCTGCGCGCGCAATACATCGTCGCATGGCTCGCTCCTGACTACAGTCGCGTCATAGTCGCGCGCGATGCGCGCGACTATGTTTGGATTATGGCGCGAGCCCCGCAGGTCCCCGACAGGGAATACGAAGACATGCTCGCCCGGACGCGAGCGTTGGGCTACGACGTGGCGAAGATTCGCAAGTCGCCGCAGCAATGGCCGTAGGCGCCGCATTCCCCGTCAAACGTCAGGTTGCGAACTTCGAATGATCTTGCACATTGAGAACTTTAGAGCCAATTCAACAGTTGTGGAGGGTATCGTGAGAACACGAAATAAACAGCTCGGTATCGCGGCGACGTTGGGACTGTGGATGTTGTTAGCCGGCACTGCCGGCGCCACGCCCGTCACGATGAACTTCGAGGGGATGGGAGTCCCGGAATACGTCGATAATTTTTACAACGGCGGCTGCAGCACGATTGCCGGCCTCATACCGGCGACGTGTGGCGGTCCCAACTATGGGGTCTCGTGGTCGGGTGCGATCACGGCCAATAGGTTGGCGGCACCCCCGCCGAGTGCCCCCAACTTCATGGCTTACGCTGACGGTGTCAGCGCGACGATGAACGTTGCGGCCGGGTTTCATGACACCGGCTTTTCCTTCGCGTACTACGGCGGCGGCCCGACCGTCTCGGTGTACAGCGGCCTCGATGGCACCGGCGCCTTGCTTGCGTCGCAGACGCTGGATTCCAGCTTGTGTGGACTCTCCTTCTGCTGGACATCCGACGATTTCGATTTTTCCGGCCTCGCCAAGTCCGTGGTCTTCGGCGGCACTGGCGTTTTCGACAACATCACCTTCGATGAGGCGAACGTACCGGAACCGGCCGGATTGGGCATTTTCGCCGCCGGTCTGGTGTTGATGGGCGTCTTCGCCGAGCGGCGTCGGCGTGTCGTCTGACCCTTCGCGCGTAGCTCGTATTTCCAAATCACATCCACGACACTGAAATCCACAGAGAGGGTGCCCATGAAAACGGTACTGCAGTCCATCTTCAAGCTCTTGCCGGCAACGGCGTTGGCCTCGATTTGTGCGGTCGGGGCCGCCTACGGTCAAGCGCTCCAGCCGAACCAGACCTACGGATTTTCCGGCGGCAAGATCGTGTTGTTCACTTACGAGGAGAACTTCGACTGCGTCGATCAGCCTACCAACGATCTAAACTACAATAACGTGCCGGCCCAGTCGGACTCGAGTGAATTCCAGACCCCCATCTGCCAAGCTGGGATCCAGCCGACGATCGACCCGACTGGAGCCAAGGCCTCGACCACGGCGGTCCTGTACGTTCTGGTCCCGATGTTCTCGGTCAACGACGACCAGAATCCCAACGACGCCATTGCCTGTCCTGCCGGGGTCCGGCTGAGCACGATTTGCGGTGCCGTACTGGGCAAAACGCTGATCAAGCTTTTCGGCGCGGTGCCGGAAGGCTTCAAGACCAAGCCAATGGTGTATACGGACTGCCCCAACCCGGGCGCAGCGCCGGGGACTTGCACGATGCATTCCTCCACCATCGATCTCGGCAAGGTGCTGGTCGCGCTCGGGAAGCTCCCGGCGCCTGCGGGGAACGTCTTTCTGCCGTCGCCGAATCACAGCCATGTGATCACCTATTCGGGTGCCACCGGCAAGCCGATCTGGTGGGAAGTCGAACCGGTGCTGGTGCTCAATCTCGCGGATTGGCCGACCAAGGATGGCAGCAGCGGCATCACGTCGGTCGCGGGCCTGCAGGCGGCGGAGAAGACAGGTGACGCCGTCGAGGTGCCATCCAATTTCTATCTGTTCTTCAGCTCCCAGCCCATGAGCAACAGCATGATGGACATGCGGTAACCCGTCGAGAACCCGGAGCGGCTCCGCAGCGCATCTCCCGCCCGAAGGGGCGGGAGATATTCAACGCCGGCCCGTGAGCCAACTCAAGAAGAGGCCTGCGGTGCCCGCGATCAGCAGAGCTGGAAGCGGCTGCTTCTTCACCGCGCGGCGGGTATCGGCCGCCGCCGTTTTCACGCGGCTCTCCGCCTGGGCGTAGGTGTCGTGCACTTCGCCGGCGATCTGGCGGGTCTTCTCGTCAAGCACCAGAACAACCAAAGCCAGGGTCGCCAACGCCAAAATAGCTTTCATAAGCGGACCACCCTATCCAGCTCGACGGCGCAATGTCAGCCAACCCAGGGCGTAACCGACGCAGGCTACGATAACCAAGGCCATGAGCGGCTGCTGCTTCACGCTCCGCCTCACGGTCGCACTTGCATCGCGCGCTTGATCAACGGCCTCGCCATAGGCGCTTTGGGCCTGGCCGGCGATGCGGCGCGCCTTGCCCGCGGCCTCCTGGACCATGCCAGCGACGTTCTGAAAGGTACCTTCGACTCGATCTTTACTCATCGCCAATCTCCTCAGATATGCCGACCCTGGCGCCCGCTCGCGAGTCTGCGCAGCTGACCGTAGCCAAAGCTACGCATCTTTCGTGCCGGCCCGGATCGCTCAACTCCAAGCTCCAGGTTCTCGCCCAGCCTGCATCCCGGGGCATCGCCGGCTCGTATCTGCTGCTGCCGTACGCAACCTGGAGACATCATGTCGGAGCAGCTCGCCCTCACGCTGAGACGGTGGTTCGATACGAGCGCGGGGCAGAGCGGACTGCACCCCGAGCGGGGCGATCGCATCGATTGGCTGCGCGCGACGCCCTTCATTGCTCTGCACATTGCCTGCGTGGCGGTACTGTGGGTAGGGGTATCGCGCGTGGCGATCGGGATCGCGGTGGGACTGTATGTGGTGCGCATGTTCGCGCTGACCGGCTTCTACCACCGCTACTTCGCGCATCGGACATTCCGGACCTCGCGGGCGATGCAGCTCCTCTTTGCGGTGATCGGCGCCTCATGCGTGCAGCGCGGGCCGCTCTGGTGGGCGGCTCACCATCGCAGCCACCATCACAGCGCCGACACACCCAGCGATCCCCACTCGCCCGCGGTCCATGGCTTCCTCTGGAGCCACATGGGCTGGTTCCTGACTCCGAACGGCTTTCGCACCGACTGGAAGCGCATTCCGGATCTGGCGCGCTATCCTGAGCTGCGCTGGCTGGACCGCTTCGATGTATTGGTGCCCGTGCTGCTCGCCGTCGGCCTGTATGCGCTGGGCGCGGGACTGCGGGCGTTCGCGCCGCAACTGGGCACCAGCGGCGGCCAGCTCGTGGTGTGGGGCTTTTGCATCTCCACCGTGGTGTTGTTCCACGCCACGGTCACGATCAACTCCCTCGCCCATCGCTACGGCTCGCGCCGCTTCGCCACGCCCGATGACAGCCGCAACAATCTCTGGCTCGCGCTCCTCACCTTCGGCGAGGGCTGGCACAACAACCATCACTTCTTCCCCGCCTCGGCCCGCCAGGGCTTCCGCTGGTGGGAGGTGGATCTCACCTACTACGGCCTGAAGCTCCTCGAGGCGACCGGCCTCGTGCGGGCACTGAAGCCCGTACCGGCGAGAATCACCGCCCGCTCCAGTCGCTGAGCGCGAGACATCCGTGCGCATCGCAGTAGTGGGCTCGGGCATCGCGGGACTCGCCTCCGCGTGGCTGCTGTCGCGCGAGCACGCCGTCACCCTCTTCGAGGCAAACGACCGCCTGGGAGGTCATACCCATACGCACGATATCGAGCTCGCCGGCCAAAGGTATGCGGTCGACACCGGATTCATCGTCCACAACCCGCTGCACTATCCCTTGCTGACGCAGCTCTTCACGGAGCTCGGAGTCGGTTGCCAGCCGACCACCATGAGCTTCTCCGTGCGCAACGAAGCCAGCGGTCTCGAATACAACACGACGAGCCTCGACAGCCTCTTCTGCCAGCGCGGCAACCTCCTCAGCCGGCGCTTTCTCGGCATGCTGCGCGACCTGGCGCGTTTCTATCGGCGCGCCGGGGAGCTGCTCGAGCAGCCCGGTCCGGGACCCACTTTGGGGGATTATCTCGCCGATCGCGGCTACGGAGACGCGTTCCGTGATGAGCATCTGCTGCCCATGGCCTCGGCGCTCTGGTCGGCGCCGTCCGGGAAGATCCTCTCCTTCCCGGCGCGCTATCTCGTCGAGTTCATGGCCAATCATCAGATGCTGGAGCTCACCGGCCGCTCTGCCTGGCGGGTTGTTCGCGGCGGCTCTTCGAGCTACGTGAAGGCGCTGCGAATGCGTTGGCGCGTGCACGAGCGCGTGCATTGCCCGGTGCACGCCGTGCGTCGCTCCGACGGCCACGTCGCGCTAGTGAGCGATCACGGCACGGAGTGTTTCGATCAAGTCGTGCTCGCCTGCCACAGCGATCAGGCGCTCGCTCTGCTGACGGATGCGAGCGAGCGCGAGCGCGAGATCCTCGGCGCCATTCCCTACCAGGCCAACGATGCCGTCCTACATACCGACGCCTCGCTCCTGCCCCGACATCCCAAGGCCTGGGCAGCGTGGAACGGGCTGATTCCTCGCACACCCGGGGATGCCTGCACCGTCAGCTACTGCATGAACATTCTGCAACGCCTCGAGGCTCCCGTGCCGCTGATCGTTACGCTCAATCGAACCCAGGTGATCGACCCGGGCAGGATTCTGCGGCGCATGCTCTACCACCATCCCGTCTATACCCACGTGTCCGTTGCGGCGCGGGCGCGCAAGGCGGAGATCCAGGGGCGGCAGCGGACGTGGTTTGCGGGTGCTTACTGGGGCTGGGGTTTTCACGAGGACGGCATGCGCAGCGCCGTTGAAGTGGCTACCGCGCTCGGGGCGCACTGGAGCGCGTCGGGCCAAACGGCGCTCGAGTCGAGTCGGTTTGACCCGGGCACCGGTGTCGCGGAGCTCGTAGCCCCATGAGCTCCGAAGAAGATTCATTGCCCGCCGCGCACCCGGCGCTTGCGAGCGCTGTATACGAGGGCATCGTGCAACATCGCCGGCGCTCGCCGCACGCCCACGCCTTCCGCTACCGCCTGGCGATGCTGTACCTCGATCTCGAGGAGCTCGACCGCGTCTTCAGAGGGCGCTGGCTGTGGTCGGCGCGCCGCCCCGCGCTGGCGCAGTTTCGTCGCAAGGACTTTCTCGGCCCGCCGGAGCGGCCGCTCTCCGACGCCGTGCGGGATTGCGCCGAGCTCGCCCTCGGCCGCCGCCCTTCCGGCCCCATCCGACTGCTCACCCATCTGCGCTATGCGGGGTATTCCTTCAACCCCGTGAGCTTCTATTACTGCTTCGACCGGGACGGCACCTCTCTAGACTGCATCGTTGCCGAGATCACCAACACGCCCTGGCGCGAGCGTCATGTCTATGTGCTTGCCGCGGAGCGGGGCAGGATCCGCGGTCGCTCGCTCGAGTGGTCGTTCGCCAAGGCGTTTCACGTCTCTCCCTTCATGGCGATGGAGCGCCAGTATGCGTGGCGCCTCACGCCGCCCGCTGAAAGCCTGTACGTGCACATGGGCGTGAGCAACTCGAGCGCCAGCGAATTCGACGCCACTCTACTGTTGCGGCGCCATCCCTTGGATGGCCGCTCGCTGCGCCGTGTCCTGTGGCGCTATCCGCTGATGACCGGCCAGGTGATCGTGGCGATCTACTGGCAGGCCCTACGGCTTCGGCTCAAGCGCAATCCCGTTCACCTCCACCCCCGTCTCGATCGAGGACACCCATGAGAGACTCCCTCATCTGCGCGCACGCGCAGCCGATCGAGACCGCCGCAGCGAGGCCGCTCGATGCCCTGCTGCGCCGTCGCCTGATCGCGAGCCTCGGCGCGCTACGGCACGGCGGATTATTGTTGGAGGACCCAGCCGGTATCGCCGAGCTCGGCGAGCCACCTGCGAGGGATGGCGAGCTTTATCCCCGGATCGAAGTCCTCGACTCCGCGTTCTATCGCGCGGTCGCTCGCGGCGGCAGCGTGGGAGCCGGCGAAGCGTATCGGGACGGCCACTGGCGCTGCGACGATCTCGTCGCGTTGGTGCGTCTGCTGGTCCGCAATCGTGATGTGCTCGATGGCATGGAGCGCGGCTGGGCGCGACTCGGCGCCTGGGCGCTGCGCGCCGCTCATGCCCTGCGACACAACACTCGCGGCGGCAGCCGCCGCAACATCGCAGCTCACTACGATCTCGGCAACGAGTTCTTCGCCCTTTTTCTGTCACCGGACCTGATGTATTCCTCGGCGATCTGGGCTGACCCCGCCGATACGCTCGAGGTCGCCTCGACACGCAAGCTCGACCGCGTCTGCCGCAGGCTTGCCCTGCGGCCGGGCGATCGGCTCATGGAGATCGGCACGGGCTGGGGCGGTCTCGCGCTGCACGCTGCACGACACTATGGCTGTCACGTCACTACTGCCACGATCTCACGCGAGCAGCATGCCCTCGCGACGGCGCGCGTCGCCGCAGCCGGGCTCCATGACCAGGTCACGGTGCTGCTCGCAGACTACCGCGACCTGACCGGGCAGTATGACAAGCTGGTCTCCATCGAGATGATCGAGGCCATCGGCGCTTCTTATCTCGATACCTACTTCAGTCAGCTCGGCCGGCTGTTGAAACCCGACGGCCTCGCACTGGTGCAGGCGATCACGATCGAGGACCACCGCTACGCGCAAGCGCTGCGGGCCGTCGACTTCATCAAGCGGCATGTCTTCCCGGGCAGCTTCATCCCCTCGATCGCGGCCATGCTCGCCGCGAAGACGCGAGCCAGCGACCTTGCGCTCGTTCATCTCGAGGACTTCGGCCTCTCTTATGCGCGCACGCTCCAGGCCTGGCGCGAACGCTTTCTCGCCCGGCGCAGCGAGGTCCGGCGGCAGGGATTCGACGAGCGCTTCATCCGCCTGTGGGAGTTCTATCTCGCCTACTGCGAGGGAGGGTTTCGCGAGCGCTCGATCGGGGTGGCGCAGCTGCTCATGGCGAAGCCAGGCTACCGCGCCCCAGCGTCACTGGCCGGGGTCGGCGACACGCTCCGCGAGTGAGGCAGCAGGTTTGGACGTGAACTGGCACAGCACACGCTGGAAGGTGTTGGGCAATCTGGTCGGCTACCAGCTCGTATGGTTCACGGCGGTGATCGGCGCTGGCCGCGATGAGGCTTGGCCTGCCATCGGCGGCGCGCTGCTCTTCGCGACGTGGCAGCTCGTCACCACAAGCTCACGGGCGCTCGAGCTTCGGTTGATCGCGGCAGCGCTACTCTTCGGCACGACGATCGATGGCGTGGCCGCGGCCGGAGGCTTGATCCACTACTCGGCAGCCGCGCCGGCGCTGCCACCGGGCGGTGCGCCGCTTTGGATCCTCGCCTTGTGGATGGCCTTAGCGCTCACGCTGACCCGGTCGCTGGCATGGCTCAAAGGGCGCCCGCAAATCGGCATGCTGCTCGGCGCAATCGGCGCCCCACTCGCCTATCTCGGCGCGGCACGCGGCTGGCATGCTGTCGCTTTTGCGCAGCCCGAGTGGCGAGGACTGTTGTGGTTGGCGGCGGCCTGGGCCGGGTCGACAACCGCACTCGTCCGCCTGCTCACGCGCGGCCTGCACCCGCCGAGATCCGCCCACCTGTCATGTCAGAGCTCGCGGCAATGAATCCCTGGCTGCCGCTCGCGGCGCTTGCCGCACTGGCGTCGACTGCCATGGCTGCGGGTTGGATATGGCAGTGGCGCAAGGAGAACGCGGGCATCGTCGATGTCATCTGGGCGAGCGGGCTGGCCGTGGGCGCAGTGCTGATGGCCGCGCTGGAGAAAGGCGCCGCTGCGCCGCGGATTCTGCTGGCTGTGCTGGGCAGTACGTGGGGGCTGCGTCTCGCTGCGCACCTGTGGCTTCGCGTACGCAGCGAGCCCGAAGACGGGCGGTACCGGGCGCTGCGAGCGCGCTGGAACGGTAGCCAGCCGAGATTCCTGCTGCTCTTCCAGTTCCAGGCTCTGCTCGTCGTCCTCTTCTCTCTGCCCTTTCTCATCGTGGCACGCAATCGATCGGCAACGCCCCTGTGGCTGGTTGCCGGCGGCCTCATCTGGCTGACAGCCGTGCTCGGCGAGAGCATTGCCGATCGGCAGCTCGCGCGCTTCCGCGCCGATCCCGCCAACCGGGGCCGCACCTGCCGCAAAGGCCTGTGGCGCTACTCTCGTCACCCGAATTACTTCTTCGAGTGGCTGCACTGGTTCGCCTATGTTGCCCTGGCGCAGGGCGCCCCGCTGGCAGCACTCGCCTGGATCGGCCCTCTGCTCATGCTGGTATTCCTGCGCTGGATCAGCGGCATTCCCTTCACCGAGGCACAGGCGCTGCGCAGCCGTGGCGACGACTACCGTGATTACCAGCAGAGCACGTCCATGCTCGTGCCATGGTTTCCGAAGCGCACTGCACCCCACATTCAATCACCGAGGACTCATCGATGAGCACCACGGCCTTGACCTCCTCTTCATTACCCGAGCTGGCGACCGAGCACGCCGCTCCCGGTCTCCTCGGTTGGGCCGAGCGCGGGCTGCTACCCGATGCGCTCATTCGGCTCGGCGTCCGACGCCTGTGTGCGCAACGGCTTCGCGAGGATCTCGCCGGCCCTACCGTCCAAGCGCGGCGTGTCGAGCAGCGTCTGGACATGTTGCGCGCGGGCCCCATCGCGATTCACACGGACGCGGCCAACGCTCAGCACTACGAGCTGCCGCCAGCCTTCTTCCGCTTGTGCCTCGGGCATCGTCTCAAGTACTCCTGCTGCTACTACAGGCGTGGCGATGAGACATTGAACGAGGCGGAGGAAGCGATGCTCGAGCTCTATGCCCAACGCGCCCAGCTCGCCGATGGGCAGGAAATTCTCGAGCTCGGCTGCGGTTGGGGCTCGCTCAGCCTTTGGATGGCGGAGCACTATCCGAATGCGCGCATCTGCGCCGTTTCCAATTCGGGGGCACAGCGAGAGTACATCGAGGAGCAATGCCGGGAGCGGGGGCTCTCCAACCTCGAGGTGATCACGCGCGATGTAAGCCGGCTCGAGCTCGACCCCGGAAGGTTCGATCGCTGCGTTTCCGTCGAGATGTTCGAGCACCTGCGCAATTACGACCTGCTCCTATCGCGGATCTCCGCGTGGCTGCGCCCGCAAGGGACGCTTTTCGTCCACATCTTTGCGCATCGCACGCTGATGTATCCCTTCGAGACGAGTGGCCCCGACAACTGGCTGGGACGGCACTTTTTCACCGGCGGCCTGATGCCCTCGCTCGAGACGTTGCTCCGGTTCCAGCGCGATCTCACCCTCGAGCAACGCTGGGTGGTCGACGGCACGCACTATAAACGCACCGCCGAGCACTGGCTGCAAAACCAGGATCGGCACCGCGAGAAAGCGCTCGCCGCTCTCACCGCCGCCTACGGGAACGACAGTGCGCCACTCTGGCTACAGCGTTGGCGGATGTTCTGGATGGCATGCGCCGAAACCTTCGGCTACGCACAAGGCCGGGAATGGCTGGTCGGACACTACCGCTTCGTCCGCTAAATGCCCGGCGGGTACTGTGCGCGAGTTGGATCGGCACGCTCAATCAAATCGGTAGCTGACACCACCGATGAAGTAGACGCCCGGGTTCTTATAGCCGATGACTTCGATGATGCGGTGATCGAGCGCGTTCTGCACTCGAGCGTATACGTCGAGATGACCGGTCGCGTGATACCGTCCGAAGAGATCCAGACGCGCATAGCCCGGGGCCCAGAACTGCCCGGAGTAATCCAGGCGATGATCGGTCATGAAGAGGTTCGTGCCGACGTCGAACCGCGACTCTGCCCAGGTCAGTCCTATATTACCCATGTTGCGGGCGTTCTGGATCATGAAGGACCAGCCTGCCGGGGGTTGATCGATATAAGCGTCGGTACGGGTGTAGTTACCATTCAGAGTCAGCCGCGGCGTGATCTGGTAGGCCGCCTCGAACTCGACACCCTGCGAGCGTTCCGCCTCGGAATTGCCGTACTCGCCATAGGGGGGACCGAGCGCGCTCGGGATGCGCGGATTGTAAATGTCATAATCGAGGGTGATGACATTATTGACATAGGAATGCCAGAGCGTGACGTCTTCAGTCACGCGGCCATCCAACTGCCGGCCCCTGACACCCACCTCCGTGGTATCGGCATTCTCCGGGGTGATCTGCTTGTTGCCGTAGATGGGATCGTAGAGCTGATCGAGCGTCGGCTGGGTGAAGCTGGTGCCGTAATTCGCATAGACCGCCAAGCCTCCTGGCAGGATGTCGTAAGTGGCTCCGACACTGTAGGTAGCCTTGTCCCGCCACTCGGTGTAGCTGTCGAGACGCGCACCGAACTCGGTATGGAGTCGATTGCTCAGCCAACCGATCGAGGCATCGCCATAGACGGACCGGGTGGCCTCACCCTCATGTGAGGAGGCGCTATCGCTCGATTCCGCATCAAAGTCCTGGCGAAGGTAGGTCGCGCCCAGCAAGGCAGAGACGGAATCCGTTCGATAGCGCAGATTGTAATCAGCCTCTTGATTGTCCTGGATCGTCTTGTATGTGAAGGGGAACTGATAGACCGGCACCTGTTGCCCGACGCTGAAGGCCTCACCCGAATCCGGGTCGGTGAAATTGTTGTAGGGTGCCATGTAAGTACCGAGCAATCCGCCATTGGGAAGCGAGCCATCGAAGGCGGTTAAATCCTGGCCGGCGTAGCCCAGAGTAAGCTTCTGTGACAGGTTCGCCGTGAGCTGCTGCTCGAACCAAAGGGTCCCGATGCCCGCCTTGGTCGTGTCGTAATTGCTCGGGTCGGGGATCTGCACCGAGAAATCCCCGTCCGGATATCCCGGGTAGTACTGGTCCAGAGCGGCAGACTGGAATTTGTTGTCCGTGAGGTAGAAGCTCGAACCGACTTCGAAATCGCCTTGCTTGAAGGACGTCCGCCCGACCAAAGTTTCGTTCTTGGTGTACTCGTACTGCCACTCGCCGTCGCTGTCCAGGTACGAGGCGTTGAGCGTACCGCTCCACGTTCCGTCACCGAGCGGTTCCTGACCTTGCAGGCCGGCGCGAACGGTGCGCGAGTCGAGCGATCCGCCTTCCACCGAAAGGTCGGCTCCGGTGCCGGTCGCTGCCAGCGTGGTAAACGCAATGACCCCCGAGGTTGTGTCGGCACCATAGGTCGTCGCGCGTGGGCCGCGCAGAACCTGAATGTTCTGCAGCATGGTCGGATCCAACTGCCCGAGCAGATAATTGATGCCGCCCGTGCCACCGCCGTTCCAGGTGATACCGTCGAACACGTAGAGAGTGCTGTCGGAAAACCCGCGCAGGCGTGGGTAGAGGGACTGCCCCGGCGCCCCGGCGACCTGAAACTGGATCCCGGGCAGCTGGCGCAGCGTATCGGTCACGGAGGTCTGAGCCTGAGACGCGATGTCCGCAGCAGTGACAATCGAGGACGCCTGGGTCATCTCCTGCTGGGTGACATCGAGCTTGGTAGCCGTGATCGTGACTTCCTGCACGACTCCCGAAGATCCGGTGCTCTGCGATTGATCCGCGGTCGGGCCTTGATCGGCGTTCTGAGCGAACGTCGGCGGTGGCAACAGCCCCCAGACCCCGAGTATCGCGATTGCCCACAGTCGAGCGCCGAGCCGTTCCTGATGCATTTGTGATTCCCCTGCAGGGGCTCTGTCAGGGGATCGGGACGGAATACGGCGCAGCCTGGAAAGCCCCACCGTCCCGGCCGCTCCAACCACGAGAGCCCGATAGCCGTTCATCGCGCTTCGCGCGACGGCCGCGGCAGGTTTTCGGGCTTATGGGCGTGAACGCGCTCGAGGGCGCTTCAATCTACTGGATGCCGCTTCCCAGGCTCGCGAGAGCCCAGTGCTTGAGGCATCGGTCGTTCCCAGTTACCGCTGCGGGACAGCTCCGGAATGGCCGCGTATTGAGGCTTCACCGGATTCCCTATTAAGCTTACCTTGAGGGCAAGCACCGCTGGCGGTCGCAAAATATGGCAGCGCAAGGACATTGTCAACCGCCGCTCCGTGTTCATTCTCACCATCCGAGCCTTGTCACAATGAGAATCGACGCCGCGAGAGACAATCAATGACAAAAACCACGCTGGCCACCTTGATGCTTGCAGGATTGCTGCTCAGCACGATGCACACCCCAGATGCCGCATGAACGAGGACGAGGAATCGAGGGAAGAATGCCATACGACGTTGTGATTGCGGGAGGCGGCCCCGTCGGCTTGTTTTTGGCCTGTGAGCTCCGGCTGGCTGGAGTATCGGTGCTGGTCCTCGAAAAGATGCCTGATGCGCACTCACCTTTGAAGGCTGGATGGATGGGAATGCGCGGGCTCAACGTTCCGTCTACCGAGGCCTTCTATCGCCGCGGCTTGCTGGAAGCAGTCCGATCGAGCTCGCTGGGATGGCTCAATCCCGTGGCCTCGACACCCGGTCCCCGGTTCGTAGGTCATTTTGCGGGCATTATGCTCGATGTAAATCTGGTCGACTTTTCCAAGCGGAAGTACCTCCTTCCAGGACCTTCCGCCGGCGGCGGTCTCATCAGCCTCGAGAGCCTCGAGTTGCTGCTGGCGGAACACGCCGCGAGTTTGGGCGTCGAACTGAGGCGCGGCATCGCCCTCACAAATTTCACGCAAGAGGAGAGCTGCGTGACGATACACGCCGGAGACGAGTCCTTTCAGACGGGTTGGCTGGTCGGCTGCGACGGCGGGCGCAGCACGGTACGTAAGCTGGCGGACTTTGAGTTTGCGGGAACGGAGCCCGAATTCACCGGATATACGGCCTGGGTTGACATTGTGGATCCCGAAAAGCTGCGACCCGGTTTCAACCTGACAGACAATGGCATGTACATCATGGGCCCCGGACCGGGCCGCATCGGGATGGTGGACTTTGACGAGGCTGCTTTCGACCGGACGAACACCATCACGCTCGAAACTTTGCAGAATGTTCTTCGACGCGTATCCGGCACCCACGTGACCCTCAGCGCGATGCATGTGGCCTCGACCTACACAGACCGAGCAAGGCAAGCGACTACGTATCGCAAGGGGCGTGTGCTGCTGGCCGGAGATGCGGCTCATGTGCACTCTCCGCTCGGCGGCCAGGGGCTCAATACCGGCCTGGCCGACGCGATGAACCTCGGTTGGAAGCTCGCAGCGACGATCCTGGGACACGCGCCAAAGGGCTTGCTCGACACCTACACCGAGGAGCGCCATCCAGCGGGAGCATGGGCGCTGGAATGGACACGGGCGCAGGTTTCCATCATGCGGCCCAACCCTCATGCCCGTGCCATTGCCTCAGTCATCCGCGATCTTATTCAGACGCGAGAAGGAACGAGCTACTTCGCGGAAAAGATCTCAGGAATCTCGCTGCATTACAACCTCGGGGGCGACCATCCGCTCATTGGGTACAGCGCCCCGGATTTCCAGTTCGAGGACGACACCCGGCTGGGCAACCTTCTGCACGATGGCAAGGCAGTGCTGCTTGATTTTGCGGGCAGTAAGGAGCTTCACGCCCTTGCGCAGACCCGAAGCGGCCTGAAGTACGTCTCGGCCAGAGCGAAGGATGGCACGGGCTTCAGTGCCCTGTTGATACGCCCTGATGGGTTTGTCGCCTGGGCCAGCGAATCAGAGCCGGAGATGGGTTCGGCTGCGGCGGCGATACAACGCTGGTTTGGATGAAGAAATGACCAGCCCCTGGCTGTCTGTCCCTCTGGAGGACTATGAAGGGCACATGAGTGCCAAGGGCGTGCAGCAGTTGCCCAGCGAGAGCGAGCAGGCCGTTGCCGGCACGGGTTATGCCTCCATGCAAAACCTCAAGCAAGACTTCGCCCTGATCGACGTCAACGAATTCCAGCGCCTACTGGCACCGAGACACTTCCACCTGATTGAACAAAAGCGCTGCCCGGTACCTGCGGGGAAAGCGCTCTGGCTCGGTATCTTCGCCAAGACCCAATAGACGACACGATCAGGCCCTCGGAATGAGGTCGCGCAACGCGACAGTCACGATCTTGGAATGGGCCCCATCCTTGATGGTGAGCGAGACGGCTTTCTTTTCGGGGGACTTCAGCTCCTCGCGTGTGGCGAACAGATCCAAGCCCTCCGTCGGCGCGCCGTCGATCGCAGTAACAATGTCCCCTTTCCGGACGCCGCCTCGGGCCGCGGAACCATTCGGAACGACATCAAACACCTCGAAATCGGTGCCGCTGCGCCCGAGCCAGAGGCCGGAGCGATCCGCCTCGTCCGGCACATCCCGGCCCGGCTCCTGCTGCAGGAGCATTCGGCGCCGGGAATAATCAAACGTCACGTTGAAGCGTTTCAGAATTCCCGTACCGATGCTTCCGGCTAGCGCGCTCGTATTGAAGGCGCCGGCTTTCTGCAGGGACAGTCGGGCGACGACCCCGCGCACGCGAACCCCAGCCATGGTGAATTCGGGCACTCGGACGACCACACCCTTCACCGGGCCGCCCACACCGTAACCGGTTACCGCAACGATTCCTGGTCCAAACACCCGGTCCAGGTGGTGAGCACGCCAAAAGGGACCGAAGAGGGTGAGAGACGAGCGGTCACCCAGGTCGACCAGGAATATCCCCTTTACCCCATCGATCTCCCCGTGCACGACCGGAATCGTTTCGTAGAGCTTGAACGGTATGACCTTTGCGCTCGCTGGAGTGGAGTATTCCGCCGGAGAGAAGAAACGCACGCGCGATCGCGCGAAATCCAGGTCGACCACACGGGCGTCGAACACGGGCTTGCCGGCGACGCCGTCAAAATGCCGAAAACCGATCACCGCGTCGAGAGCTGAAAGATCGACAGACAGAGCCTGCTGATCCGAGAACGCGACTCCAGCGAGATCCACTCCGCGGAGCGTCAACTCGTGCATGGTGTCGCGGGCCTCACCCGCACCCTCTATCCGCTCGGCCTTTCCCTGAGCGATCCCCAACCGGTGCGCGACGCTCGCCGCTATCCCCCAACCATCGACGCCGGTATCCAGCAGGAACGAATACGGCCCCTTTCCATCCACCGTGGCAGGAATAAACACTCGGTTATCAACCAGCCTGAACGACGAGGAGACCGTCGACCCGGCGGCAGCCGCGGTCGCCGCCATACAAATTGAGCCCACAAAAAGCGACGCGATCTTGCCAAGAGTCATGCCGTTACTCCCAATGCTGTGCCGAGTGTCGCAGGTTGCCGATCGCCGACGAGGTAACTGCGCGTGACCGTTCCCGCGGCGCAGTCCGGGCAGTCGGTCGAGTTCGGCGATACCCGCAAGCAAGAGGGTAGCAGCTTGCGCGACCCGGCTCGATTGCCTGGTGGGCAGACCTGGCGCTTGTACGCACTCCGGTGCGCCGCGGCGACAAAGCCAGCGTCATCGTACCGCAGAGCTGCGCACTCTCGTCTCGTTTTGCGAGCGCCGTCACGCGTCCATTACGAACAATACGGATGCTCGGGCACCACATTCGGGGCAACGTAGCTGGCAGCAACAGCATATGCAGCTCTCTAAGAGCGAACCCGACGCATGGCACACATCGCAGTCAAGCAGACTCAATCGGCTATCCAGGCGGATCGCCCGACGAGCGCCCGCACGACAATCTCATCCTACGCGATCGAGAGGCCACCCCTCGCAGAGGCCCAGAGCAGGGCACGTGAATGGGCCGACAGGGCCATCGAGCTGCACGAGGCCGGGTACGCCGAGGAGGCCCGCGACGCCGAGCGCCGGGCGCAAGTCTGGCTGAACCGCATGCTTCAGGCGGAGGCCGAAATCCGCAGTGCACCGCAGCCGGGCATCCCGACCGGGGGTCCGGCTCGCCGCGCTGATCGGCTCGTCATCAGCCCCGCAGCCGCCGTCCCTCCGCCCATTGCCATGAGATCAGTGACGGCAGGCCGCACAACACCTCGCGCAGCCGCTTCGCCATGGAGACGGCCAAGGTGATCGCGGCGCTCATCCCCAGCAGGTGCCCGAATAGCACAAAGGCGGCTTCCTGCACGCCAAGACCGGCAGGGACCACGAACGCCAGATAGCGAGTGGCCTGTGTCAAGCTTTCCAGGGCGACGGCACTGCCGACGGTGACAGGGTGCCCGAACAGTTGCAACGCGAACCAGACCTCGAATGAGGCCGAAATGACCGCCACGAGCTGCAGCGCGCCCACGAGCAGCAGCACCCATCCTCTGCGCAGACTCTCACTCAGTTCCTGGTCAAGTGACGCCGCTCCTTCGGACCAGAGGCGCGAGCCCACCAGAGGCCGCAAAAGTCTTTGCAGGCGTTTGAAGACCGAGCCGTACCGCAGCAGCAACGCGATCACCGCCGGAACCGGCACGGTGACCGCGAACGCAAGGAGGAGGCGACGAAATTCGAAGCTCGGGCCGCTGATGTGAATCAGCAGAAGCAAGCCGACGGCGGTAAACAAGTACACCACGACCAGCGTCAACAGGATCTCCACGATGACACTGGCAACGACAGGCGTGGTTGCCAGTCCACGCCAGCGCATCAGACGGACTGCTGCCACACCGCCACCGATGCTGGCGACCGGCAAGAGCCGGTCGATCGCATCACGGACCGTAGTGACCCAGAACACATAGCCAAGCCCAGCGCGCGGGTCTGGATCGCAAGAGCGTAGGAGCTCGCGCCAGCCTATGGCGTAGAGGAGAAAGAACCCTATGCGATACGGCGCCAGCCAGAGCAGGCTCCAGCCGGCGAGATCCAGGGTCCGCAACATTGCGCCGAGGTCGGCGCGAATGAACAGGATGGTGAGCAAGGCCAAGCCAAGCAGACCGCCGATGTATCCTGCGATTTTCAGGGGGGGGACCTATCTGAACATCTAGCGGGCCGACACAAAGCGCCGAGGAAGGATCGAGGCTCAGGACAGTCTGCGCATGATGCCCGTGACGTCGACGTCAAACTCATTGCCCCGCCAAGTAATGCGGGAGGTGAAGAGGCTTCGGTACCAGACCCATAGAAGCAACAGATCCCGGCAGGGTAGAAGCCAGAGGTCGCGAAGCAGACGCCCATCGCGGTGAGGCCGATGCGCGAGATACAACGCCAGCCGCGCACCGATCACGATGCCGAACAGCGCCCAGGCCGGTGTCGCAATCAACCGGGCACCGCCGGCGAGCACGATACCAAAGAGCGCCAACGGCAGAGTGAAGGTCAAAAAAACGAAATAAAAGCTGCGGGGCCGCAACACATGTATCGTCCGCATCCACCGTACTTCATGACGGATGAGCGATCCGAAGCTGGGCTCGTGGTGCTCCGCGCTGGGCACATAGGAAGACAACACGATCCGCAGGCCCAATTCGCGCACCAGTTCACCCAATCGATGATCGTCAGCGAGATAGCTCGCTATCCCCTGCAGCCCTCCGATCATTTCCAGGGTCTCGCGCCGAACGCACAGAGTCTGGCCGGAGACATAACCCTGATAGCCGAAGAGCCACGCCAGCAGTACCGACGGAATATACCATTCGTTGACGTACATGGCGCCTAGACGCGAGCACATCAGCCGGGTCGGTACGGCATGGTATAGGCAGGTCACGAGCCCCACGCCTCGATCGCGCAGCGGCGCCGTCACGATGCGCAGATAGTCCGGCCCGACGTAGGCATCGCTGTCCGCCATCGTCAACACATCGTGCCGAGCTCGCGCGATGATGTTGATCAGATTACTGACCTTGCAGTTGCTGCCGTGTTGTCGTTGATCAATCACGACGTCGATCGGGAGTGAGGGGAATTCCGCCATCAGCCGCTTTACCACCGCGAGCGCCGGATCGTGCGGGTCCAGCACGCCAAACACGAGCTGATACTCAGGGTAGTCTTGCTGGCAGAACGACCGCAGATTCTCATAGAGGCCGGGCTCCGCGCCACACAATGGCTTCAGGATCGAGACCGGTGGTGGTCGTTCCAACTCGGGCGGCGTCTTCCGCCTTTGCCACACGAGCACCGCCACCAGGGTCATAAAGCCGCACCCTGCGGCGATGATCAGACTGGCGAGTCCTATGATACCCATGGACAGATCAATGATCGCCATGTGAACCTCCGTCGGCGGGGATCTTCGGCCCACCTGCGACGAAGCAGCCCATGCGACCAGGGGTCGTTTTCGGGGAGGAGGAACCCGTGCTCGTCGCTACCGTCGCGGCGTCAACGTTTACTTTGCCACGCAAAGTATGCAGTGCGCCTGACGGCAAAGCAAGAGGGGCGCCTCTGTTGACGATCACGGCGGACCGCTGTCCGGTTTTGTCGCGGGCCTGGATCCGGGCCACTGCCGGTATTGGCGGTAAACGCCATAGCCGAGACCGCATGTCCCAGTGAGGATGGCTGGTATCAGCAAAGCATGCTCCTTCATGTATTCAAACAGAAGTGCACCCGTGGCGCCGCCGAGCATGAATGTTGTCGCTACCACGATGCAGACGCGCAACCGCAGCGTGTCGACGGGCAAGCCCCGCAGCGCGTGACCAAGGCTTATGCCCAAGTCAGTAAAAACTCCGGTCACATGAGTGGTGCGAATTATGGCACCGCTATAGGCGCTGACCATGCCGTTTTGCAAGCCCATGGCGATCGATGCCAGATAAAGCCCCATTGAATCGGACGCATCCAAGAATGGAATGGCGGTGAAGAGCAGCAGTGACTCGAGGGTCAGCGCTACACCATAGCGACGCCCCAGCTTCAGCGTACTCTGCTGTACGATCATGCCACTCAACATAGTGCCCAGCACAAACGCCCCAATTGCCAAAAGCCAATGCGCCGTCTCTCTGCCATCCGCTTTAGCAAGTGCAATGCCAAGCAGGCTGGTATTGCCGGTCATGTTGCTGATGGACTCGTGGCGAAAGCCGAGATAGCCGGCCGCATTGACTAAACCGGCGATGAACGCCAGCACTCCCGTTCCGAACCACGCCCAGCGTGGTAATTGACGAAGCCATGGCATTCGTACGGGTCTTCAATGATCCAATCGATGTCTTAGCAGTCTACCCACAATTCGCCAGTGGTGCGCCTAGCACCCGCCGGTGGGCGCCGTATTTCGCTAGCGAGCCTCCCGGGGCGGATTGGCGCGATCGCTGGTCGGCCGTCGCCCTCTTCCTGCTGCTTTCTCGCCAACAACTCGGAGCGCCGACTCCCGGACCAAGAGATCAACGGGACCGGAATCTTGCCGACGAAAAACTCTCGCCGCGGCCGCGCGTGTCAGAGCGGCGGAATTCCCGCGTGAGCAGTCGTCCGCACCGCCTCGGTGCGAGCGCTCCCATTCCACCGCCCGTTTCGATGCAAGCCGCCGTTCCGCGCACGCTGAAGCGTGATGGATTGCCCGAATCCTGCGACGGATGGACTAGGCATGGTTCTTGCAACCCGGGCTCATGTTCGACGCCCGCATGATGCGCCTCTCCCGTCCGCCGCCTACCAGGAATCTGCGCGTGTTCTGCATCGCGGGCCGCCACCGTAGTTTCAAACTCGCGGCCGACGAGCTGCATCTGACACCGTCCGCGGTCAGCCACCAGATGAAGGAGCTGGAGGAGGCGCTCGGCGTGGACCTTTTCGTGCGCAAGTCGCGCGCTCTCGAGCTCACCGCGGTGGGCTCCGCGCTACTCGAGGAGATCGAGCCGCTGCTGGCGGCGCTCGACCGCAGCCTCGCACAGGTCGCCCGCCGCAGCGGCAGGCGGACCCTACGCATCCTGCTGCCGCCATTCTTCGCGAGCGAAGTCTTCATTCCGCGGCTCACGGGTTTCTGCGCCAAGCATCCCGAAATCAACATTCAGATCGACACCCGCGACCCGCGACCTTCCCTCCATCCCCCGACCGCCGACATCTCGATCCTACTCACAGCGACGGAGCCGCAGGAAGTGCAGGCGTCGCGCCTGTTTGCGCTGTCGCTGACCGCCGTCTGCGCCCCGGAGCACGCCGTCACAGTGGCGCAACTCGGCAGTGCGGTACTCAGGGAGATGCCGCTCATCGTGCACAAGCCGCGACCCTACGCGTGGGCGAGTTGGGCAGAGCAGATCGGTTTGGATGCTCCGGAGCCTAGGAACGTGATCGAGCTCGACACCATGTATGCCGTTGTCCGGGCGGCCGAACGTGGCGTGGGCGTCGCACTCGTGCCCTGCCGGCTCTGTGAAGCATGGTTCCGCCGCGGCTTGCTGGTGCGCATCTTCGCCACGGAGCTTGCCACCGCTGACACCTACTTTCTGGTGAGCCGCCGGAAGGACGCGGACAGACCCGAGATCCACGCTCTCGCGGAGTGGGCGCTGTCACAGTTCCGCGACCCGGCCGAGCCCCGTGTCAACGCCGTCGACATGGCGCGTGGATGAGCAGCGCTCATCCGTCGCTGCAATTCCTTTCGTTTGTGGTAACGCCCTGCGCGTCCTATCCTGACACCGTCAGCTCGGAACCCGTCAGGAGGTTGCAGCTATGTCGTCATTCAATCGTAACACCCGCCGTGCAAACTCTCTTCTGTGCCCACGCGCGCTCGGCGCCGTGCTTGGGCTCACAGTCATGAGCGGCCCTGCTCTCGCCGGCGGAGCGCATCAATTCGTCTTCACGGCCTACACCAATGCAGCCGGTGGTGCCGAAGTCATGGCTGGCCGCTACCATGCCGCGCTCGAGGAGCTGACGGGCTATCCCGGCACCATGGATGCCGAATCACCTGAGGTCGACACAAATCGCTGCGTGGCATACTCCATGACCCTGCAATGGCACGAGGCGCGTGCGGCATGCGATGCCGCAGTGCGAGAAGCGACGCAGGAGCGGGACATTTCGCCCGCCTGGTGGAGCTGGGCACCTGCGCCCGAAAACGATTACCTAGCCCTCGCGTACGCTAACCGCGCCGTGATGTACTGGTTATCGGAGGATGGCGCCGCCGCGAAAAGGGATCTCGCGCGGGCGCAGGAACTGTCACCGCGCGCGCACTTCGTCGCGCAGAACGTCGCAGCGCTCAAGGCTCACCGCGCAGTGGCGCTCGCGGCCGCGTCTTCGCCGAAGAGCTAACACGACCCATTTCAATGGGCCCGGGAGACGAGACTGCCTCTTGCCCCCTCAAGGGCGGTTTTCGTCTCCCGGCGTCCATGCCGAGGAGAGTTCCTGTTCCGTCGGCGCCATCTGCGAGAGCAGCTTAATGCCCTGCGGCATTGTGTTGGGTGTGTGAGCCCCCGCCACCAGGCTGGTTCTGGTGATCGGGTGAACCCGTGTCCGGCGATTGATTGCTCATATCAACCTCGGTGAAGTTGCTCCGATTAAGAGGTACCTACAGATACCCCGTGCCATTCGGGGCTTAGGCCACGTGATACCAACCTACAGTAGATCCCGGTTGTAGAATATCGCCCACCGGAGCGACTGCGCCTCAGCAACGTCCTACCGAGATCGGACCGGTGCGGCACGCACGGAACAGGCTCGCAAGTCGATCAGCTGAGGCTCGCGAGGAGCGGCTTCGTTCCGAGGCTCCCGTTCGCGGCGTTGCACCGGCCGGGCTCGGGAGTTCCTCGGAAGCGCCGCGCATCTGGCCACCCCCTCCCGTACGCTGTCCGTGCAAATCAGCGCACCTGACAGGGTCTCGGGATACCGCGTGCGCCGCAGCGCATGCGTAGCAGTGCGCCGGCAAGCGGCTCACGTTTGCGCTGCTCGGGGCTCAACTTGTCCGAGGCGCTGGTGACGTAAAGATCATCCAGTGCTTCGCCTCCAAAGGCGCACATCGTGGGTTGACTCACCGGAAGGGTGATCTCGCGGTCGAGCTCTCCCATCGCCGTATAGCGCCGCAAGCGGCTGCCGCCGTGCAGCGCACACCAGTAGCCGCCTTCGGTATCCACAGCTGCGCCATCAGGAATCCCGTCGCTACTGGCGACCTTCGCGAATGACTTGCGTTGCCCGAGTTGTCCGTGCCGTGCATCGAATGTGTATGCGAACACCTCCCCGGTGCGACTGTGAGTGAGGTAGAAGAGATTATCCTCCCGACTCCAGGCCATGCCGTTGTGCAGCTCGGCGGCATCCGGTTGCGGCACGAGACGGCCGCCTAGCGTGAAGCGATGCAAAGAGGAGGGCTGCGCCGGCGGCTTGCCCTCGAGCGGATCGAACATCACGCCGATCCAGAATCGACCCGCGCTGTCGCAGGTACCCTCGTTAAAGCGGAACAGTGTTGGGTCGAATGGCGGCGGCGCGAGCTGCACCAGGGAGCCGCTCGCGAATTCGAGGCGGAAGACGCCCTCACGCAAGGCCACCACCGCGCCGGCCGAATCGGCCAGCAGCGCAAAGGCGCCGATGTCGCTGCCCACGTTCCACGAGCGCTGCCGACCGGTGACTGGATCGTATCGGTACAGAGCGGGTCTTTTCACATCGATCCAGTACAGCGCTCGCTCGGCTGACGCCCAAGTCGGCGACTCGCCGATGGCCGCTCCAGCATCCAACACCACTTCAATCTGCATCGGGACTCCTCGCGGCGGCGCTGTACGCCGCTACGCACGTACGAATGGCTCGATGTCCTACATTTGTCTCCTCCAACGCCGTGATAGAGTCGATCGGAACGGTTGATCCGCGAACAACATCCGCTGCGTCCGCGAGGTACAGGAGCCTACCCCCATGGCGATGAACGTGAGTGAATTCGTGTGGCATCGCGTAATAGAGTGGGGCATCAAGCGCGTCTACGGCTATCCGGGCGATGGCGTTGGCGGCCTCGATGTCGCCCTCGAGCGCGCCAAGGACCAGCTGCAATATATTCAGGTGCGGCACGAGGAGATGGCGGCGTTCATGGCGTCGGCCCATGCCAAATTCACTGGTGAGGTCGGCCTGTGCTATGCGACCTCGGGACCGGGCGCGATTCATCTGCTGAACGGCTTGTATGACGCCAAGATGGACCATGTTCCGGTCGTCGCGTTCGTCGGCCAGCAGGCTCGCAGTGCAATCGGCTCGCATTATCAGCAGGAAGTGGACCTGCAGAGCCTGTTCAAGGATGTCGCATCCGAGTTCGTCGCCACGGCGATGGTACCCGCCCAGGTGCGCCATCTCATCGATCGCGCGATTCGTATCGCCGGGACCCGTCGTACCGTGACCTGCGTGGTGATACCGAACGATCTGCAGGAGCTGGCCTATTCCGAGCCGCCCAACGCGCACGGCTATACCCATACCGGTGTCGGCTTTGCCGGTCCCGCGCTGCTGCCCAGCGACTCCCTGCTGCGCCAGGCGGCCGGGGTGCTCAACGACGGCAAGAAGGTCGCCATTCTGGTGGGCGCCGGTGCGCTCGGCGCGACGGACGAGGTGATTGCCGTCGCGCAGAAGCTACAGGCCGGCGTCGCCAAGGCCCTCCTCGGCAAGGCGGTGTTGCCTGATGATTTACCCTGGGTGACTGGATCGATCGGGCTGCTCGGGACCAAGCCTTCCTGGGACATGATGCAGAGCTGCGATACCTTCTTCATGATCGGCTCCGCGTTCCCCTACAGCGAATTCCTGCCCAAGCCAGGATCCGCCCGTGGCGTACAGATCGATATCGACGGCACCAGGCTGAGCCTACGCTATCCCATGGAGGTGAATATCGTGGGCGACAGCGCGACCGCGCTGAGAGCCCTCGCGCCACTGTTGGACGAGAAGCCTGCGGATAAGTGGCGCAGGGCGATCGAGACCAATGTCGCGCAGTGGTGGAAGACACTGGAAGAGCGGGCAATGCAGTCGGCAGACCCGATCAATCCACAGCGCGTGTTCTGGGAGCTGTCGAAGCGATTGCCCGAGAATTGCATCATGACCGGAGACTCGGGGTCAGTGGCGAACTGGTACGCACGCGACATCCGCATGCGCCGCGGCATGATGGGCTCGCTATCGGGTGGCCTCGCCTCGCTGGGTGCCGCCACCCCGTATGCCATGGCGGCAAAGATGGCGTTCCCGGATCGCGTGGTGATCGCCTTCATCGGCGATGGCGCCATGCAGATGAACGGCCTCAATGTGATGATCACCATCGCGAAGTACTGGAGGCAGTGGTCCAACCCGCGGTTGATCGTGATGGTGCTCAACAACCGCGATCTCAACCAGGTGACCTGGGAAGAGCGCATCATGCTCGGGGAAGGCAAGACGGAGTCGACGCAGAGCATCCCGGATTTTCCCTACCACAAGTATGCAGAGTTGCTCGGTCTGAAGGGTATCTTCGTCAACGATCCCGAACGGCTCGGCGCCGCATGGGATGAAGCGCTCGCTGCCGACCGCCCCGTGATTCTCGAGTGCTATACGGATCCGAACGTTCCGCCGCTGCCGCCCCATATCACCTTGAAGGATGCCAGGAACTTCATGGCGATGATGCCGAGCGAGCCTGAGCTGTCGGAGGTTCTGAAGGGCAGCGCGAAGCAGATCCTTGCCCATCTGCTTCCCAACGGTAATCGTTGATCCATGGATTCTGACGTCGCGGTAGAACGGGTCTGGGCGAACGCCTATACCATTCCTACCGATCTGCCCGAGGCGGACGGCACGGCATCCTGGACCTCGACCACCCTGATCATCGTGCGCGCGCAGGCCGCGGGTCGTTGCGGCCTGGGTTACACCTACACTCATGCGTGTGCGGCGAGCCTGATCACGGACAGACTTGCGCAGCTGGCGATCGGGCGCGATGCCATGGACCCGCCCGCCATCTGGCGCGCCATGCAGGTCGCCGTCCGCAATCTCGGCCGCGAGGGCGTGGTGGCAACCGCCATCAGCGCGGTCGATGTTGCGCTGTGGGATCTGAAGGCCCTATTGCTGGATCGGCCGCTCGCCCGGCTGCTGGGCCGATATCGCGAGAGCATACCCATCTATGGGAGCGGCGGATTCACCAGTTACGACGAGCGACAGCTCGTTCGGCAACTGACCGGATGGGTCGAGACGGAGGGTTGTCGGTGGGTCAAGATGAAGATCGGCTCCCATCCCGATGAGGATCCGAGGCGCGTTGCGGCGGCGAAGTCTGCGATCCGCGCGGCAGGGCTGTTTGTTGATGCAAATGGCGCGTATGCATGTCAGCAGGCACGGCATCTGGCACACCGGTTCTCCGCCGAGCAGGATGTGACCTGGTTCGAGGAGCCCGTCTCGTCCGATGACTTGTCTGGGTTGCGCGCGATACGCGAGCACGCGCCCGATGGCATGGAAGTCGCCGCCGGCGAGTACGGGTACACGCTCGACTATTTCCGGCGAATGCTCGAGGCGGGCGCAGTAGATGTCCTGCAGGCCGATGCGACCCGCTGCGGCGGGGTCACGGGCTTTCTGCAGGTCGCGACGCTCTGCGAAGCTTTTCACGTGGATCTGTCGGCGCATTGCGCACCGGCCCTGCACTGCGCCCTCGCCGGTGCCGCGCCTCGCTTCAGGCACCTCGAGTGGTTTCACGACCACGTGCGCATCGAGCACTTGCTGTTCGAGGGGGCACCCGTCGCGCAACGCGGCCACATTCGGCCCGATGACTCGCGGCCCGGCCTCGGGCTCGCGTTGAAGGAAAAGGACGCGATCCATTTCGCGGTGGCGGCACGGCAATGAGCGGCAGCGCCCCTCATTCGGAACTCGGCCTCTCGTCCGTCGTGTTGCTCGGGATAGCCGGTCTTGCTCTCGTTCATCGCTACGCCGTCCGTCCGCGGCGGGTGCGCATCCCGGCGCCGAGGCCGCCCACGCTGCGCGGCAAGGCCATCGATCCCACCGCGGCCGTGCGGGCGGCGCGGCGCATGAATCAGGCAGCGGGCTTGCTCGCTGGCTCGGTTTTGGCCGACAGCGCCGTCGAGCACTACCGGGGCTCGTTCCACAACAAGGCCATGGTCGCGCCGCTCGCGAGCGCGATCTGCTCTCTCGTGGTGAGCGCGCACGGCAACGCCGACAGGCGAGCGGAGGCACATCGGGTACGTGACCTGGTCTATTCGGGGGCCTTCCTCACTGGACTGATCGGCGCGGGCTTTCATCTTTTCAACGTCGGCAAGAGACCGGGCGGGTTTTGCTGGCAGAACCTCTTCTACGGCGCCCCGCTCCTCGCTCCGGCGGCGCTGATGCTATCCGGCGGGACGGGTTTTCTGTCCGAGCGCGTGCGCGACACCCTTCCCGGACGCGCCCCGAGGATCGCGGGCATCCCGGCCGGGCGCGCGATCGCTGCGGCGACGGCACTCGGGCTCATCGGAACGGTGGGGGAAGCGGGCCTGTTGCACTTCCGCGGCGCCTACCACAACCCTTTCATGTATGCGCCGGTGAGCATTCCACCGGTCGCGGCGGTGTTGGTCGGCCACGCCGCGATCGCCCGCGCACGCGAGCGACGCTGGGTAACGCGACTGTTCCTGCGGCTAAGCGCCGCAGTGGGCTTCGCGGGCGTCGGATTTCACATCTTCGGGGTGGCCCGCAACATGGGCGGATGGCGCAACTGGAGCCAGAACCTGCTCAACGGACCGCCCATTCCCGCGCCACCGAGCTTCACGGGGCTGGCACTCACGGGCCTTGCGGCCCTGGGTCTGATGGAGGATCACCCGGATGACTGATCGATATCCCAGCTACGACGTGATGGCGAAGCGCTGGACGCCCTCCTGGAACGAGCAGACGCGCCGGGTGATCGATCAGCGCCTCGCAGTAGCGCGCGAGCCGCGTTTCTTCTCAGCCGCGGAGTGGCGGACGCTCAACGCCGTATGTGATCGGATCATGCCCCAGCCCGGCGACCGTGCGCCCGTGCCACTGCCGGCCTACGTCGATGAAAAGATCCATGCGCGGCGGCTCGATGGCTACCGCTACGCCGAGCTGCCGCCGCAGGATGTGGCCTGGAGGCGCGGGCTCGCGGCCCTCGATGAGGCATCCCACACCGCGCATGGCGAAGCTTTTCATACGCTATCGCCTGCTCAACAGGACGCCCTGCTGGGACAGATGCAGCGCGGTGAGCTCTCGGGCGCCGCCTGGGGCAACATGCCCTGTAAGCTTTTCTTCGAGCATCGGGTGATCTCGGACATCACACATGCGTACTACGCCCATCCGGTCGCCTGGAATGAGATCGGCTTCGGCGGCCCGGCGAGCCCACGCGGCTACGTCCGTATGGGCCTCGACCGGCGGGATCCCTGGGAGGCGGTCGCGGACCGAAGCGCGTATGAGCACTCGAGATGACGCGCGCGCGGCGCCGCGTGCCATAAACGGTCGTGCGCCCAACGTATTTCGCCGGGGCGCGTGGGTGCCGATGAGGGAGCATGCCGATGAGGACGAAGTCGACTTCGTCGTGGTCGGTACGGGGGCGGGAGGCGCCCCACTCATCGCGCGCCTGGCCGAGAGCGGATTCTCAGTGGTGGGCCTGGATGCCGGCCCGTACTTTCGTCCGCTCGAGGACTTCGCCTCCGATGAGCGCGAGCAGGAGAAGCTGTACTGGCTCGATGAGCGCATCTGCGATGGCGCGAACCCCATTGTCATGGGCGGAAAGAATAGCGGTCAGGCGGTAGGCGGCAGCACGGTTCATTTCGCAATGGTGTCGCTGCGCTTTCGACCCGAGTGGTTCAAGTCGCGCGGCGCCCTGGGATACGGCGTGGACTGGCCGCTCGACTGGCGGGAGATGTGGCGCTACTACCGGATCGCAGAGAAAGCGCTCAGCGTCTCCGGACCTGTGAGCTATCCGTGGGGTCCCAAGCGCCCGCGCTACCCGTACCGCGCGCACGAGCTCAACGGCGCTGCCGAGCTTCTAGCGCGCGGCGCGGAGGCGCTCGGCATGAAATGGACGCCCACGCCGCTTGCGACCGTGTCGGCTCCGCGCGGGCAATCCCCACCCTGCGTCTATCGAGGTTTTTGCCGCTTCGGCTGCTCGACCAATGCCAAGCAGAGCCAATTGGTGACGTTCATTCCGCGGGCGTTGACCGCCGGCGCCGAGATCCGCGATCTCGCGATGGTGGGCCGCATCGAGGTGGGTGCAAACGGTCGGGTCAGCGGGGTGCACTACCACCGCGACGGACGCTGGCGCTTTCAGAGGGCCCGCAACGTCGTGGTGGCGGGCTATGCCATCGAGACACCGCGTCTGCTGCTCGCCTCCGCCACAGATCGATATCGCGAGGGGCTCGCGAATAGCTCGGGCCTCGTGGGCAAGAACCTGATGACGCAGTCGAATCAGGCCGTGTTCGGCCGCATGGCCCAGGAGGTGCGCTGGTACAAGGGGCCGCCGTCCCTCTCGATCACCGAGCACTGGAACTACGAGGATCGCAAGGATTTTTTCGGCGGCTACTGCTGGATGGCCCAGGGGCCGCTGCCGGTGGAATGGGTGACCATCCAGACGAGCTCTCGCGGCCTTTGGGGGCAGGGGCTGCGTGATGCGATGGAACACTACATCCACCAGGTCGGACTCAAGATGGTGGGCGAGATGTTGCCCGATGAGCGCAATCGCGTGACACTCGCCGATGAGAAGGATCAGCACGGGCTGCGTGTCGCGCGCATCACCTATTCCTGGGGCGAGAATGACAAGGCGCTGATCCGGCACGCTCTCGGCCAGATGCAGATGAGCCTCGAAGCCGTCGGCGCGACGGACATCTTCCGGCAGGAGGACGATACCAACCATCTCGCCGGCACCGCGTGCATGGGAAGCGATCCCTCGAGCAGCGTCGTCAACGCCGATTGCCGCACCTGGGACATTCCGAACCTCTGGGTCTGTGACGGTTCGGTGTTTCCGACGACCGGCGGAGTCAATCCCTCGCTCACCATCACGAGCATCGCACTGCGCACGGCGGACCGGATCTGCGCCCTGGCGGCGCGCGGGGAGCTTTAGGACTGAGCTGCAGCCAGGTCCGAGCGTTGGTAGTGCCCGATAACCGACAACCTCATGTCATCGCCGGCTTGGCAGCAGCAGCGCCCGGAGCGCGAGCACGGCCGCCGCCGCAACACCCAGCACAACTACCTGACGGTGTCGATCCGTAAACATCTGGACGCTGATCGCCGATGCCCGGGCGCCGAAGCGGCCATGCGCGGTGTGATGTCCGCGCACGGGGTGAAACAGGTTTGCCGGTGCGGGGCACGGCAGCGGCACCTTCGAAAGCTGCGCGCTGTAGCCCTTCTTTGCCAGGTAGCGGTCCAGCAGCCCCGGCGCGATCCGATTCGCGATGATGGCCTGCACGCTCGAGTAACCGACCCACACCTCTCGCCGGCGATGCGTCGCCGCGAAGTGAATCGCCCTGGCTGCCACTTCCGGCTCGAATATCGGTGGTACTGGCTGCGCCTTTTTACCCATTTTGTTCAGCGCCCAATCGAACTGCGGCGTATTCAGCGCCGGCAACTGCACCATCGTCAGTCGGATGTGCAATCGGTCATGCATGATCTCGGAGCGCAGCGAATCAGTGAAGCCGCGGATCGCGGCCTTGGCGCCGCAATAGGCCGACTGCAGCGGCACCGAGCGATAGGCGAGCGCCGAACCGACGTTGACGATGCTGCCGTGCTTACGGACGCGCATGCGCTTGAGCGCCGCCATCATGCCGTAGACCTGACCGAGATAGGTCACCTCCGTCGCCCGTAGCACTTCCTGCGCAGTCAGCTCAGAAACCGGCGCGAAGACCGTTGCCATCGCCACGTTGACCCAAATATCGATCGGACCGAGCTCGTCTTCCACTCGCGTCGCGGCTGCTTCGACCTGTTCGGCCATGGCGACGTCAGTGGGAATCGCTACCGCGCGCCGCCCCAGGGCCCGCACCTCTGTCGTAAGCGACTCGAGCCGCTCCGGGTCCCGTGACAGCAGCGCCACGTCATAGCCATGCCGCGCAAACTCCAGTGCTGTCGCACGGCCGACACCCGCTCCGGCCCCCGTAACCACCACAGTTTTCGTCATGACATGTTCCCAGCGTTCAGTTGTGGGTTCGGCTCGCCTACTGCGCTATAGCGTGAGCTCGAATGACAACAGGGGTAGCAAGAAGCAGGCGGACGTGGATAGCAGCTACCGGAATCAACGCCTTACCTTGCGGCGATCAATTTGTGCGAGATCATTCACCCTCCTGGTACGACTCTTGGAGTGGCGACCAACTCTGCGACCACGGCGATAAGGCGCTCAGGCGGTCCACCGGCTTCGGCAAACAGGGGTCGATAGTCGGGAGGGACGTACCCTCGGAACTTCCGATAAATTCAGAGGGTTATGATGGTGGGCCGTGTAGGGATCGAACCTACGACCAAGAGATTAAGAGTCTCCTGCTCTACCAGCTGAGCTAACGGCCCATTCGAAATGGGTGGGGTGGACGACGGGACTCGAACCCGCGACAACCGGGATCACAACCCGGGACTCTACCAGCTGAGCTACGTCCACCGTTGTCGCCTCAATACCATCCCCCGTCCCCCGCCGACTCCCTCGGCGGCTGGCGTGCCCGGCAGGACTCGAACCTGCGACCACCGGCTTAGAAGGCCGGTGCTCTATCCAACTGAGCTACGGGCACGCGGACTGCCCGGCACTTGCTGCCGCCATACCCGTCACACGGGGGCGCGAATCATACGGAACTGGCCGTGGAAGCGTCAATTTGGGTTTATCCTAATCGGCTCCATGCCATCACCTCCCCGCCACTCCCCGCGTGTCGCGACCACCGCCCCGATGAACGGCGCCATCAACGGCGGCCGTGAGGCGCGCGAGGTCGAATGGCAGCTCACGGCCCCCGATCTGGGGGTAGTCCGACGCTGGCTCGATCAGCACCCGCGCCTAGATCACCTCAGCATCAGGCCTCTGCCTGCACGGCAGATCCACGATACTTACCTGGATACCGAGGACTGGCGCCTTTTCCGTGCCGGATTCGCTCTCCGGGTACGTGATCAGGCGGGTCACCTCGAGGCGACTCTGAAGGAGCTCCACTCGGCGCGCGAGGACGTAGCCGACCGGCGGGAGATCACCGAAGGTCTCTCACAAGCCGGGGTAAAGGCCCTCGCCCAAGCCACCGGTCCCGTCGGTAGGCGCGTCCGCGACGTCGCGGGGGTGAAGCCGCTTCGCCCCCTGTTCGAGGTCCGGACCTCGCGACAGCGATTTGCCGTCCGAAACGGCAAGCCGGATGCGGCCATAGGTGAGATTGCCCTCGACGAGGCGCGATTTTCGCGCCGTGGCCGGTACCGCCGCCCAATGGTCCTGACGCGAGTCGAGCTCGAGGCGGTCGGCCACGATTCCGTTCCGCTCGAGCAGCTCGCCGACCGTTTGCGCACCGAGTGCGGATTGTCCCGCGCGACGGAAAACAAGTTCGCCGTCGGACTGCGCTCGGCTTCGCTCGTGCCACCGCGGGGAGCGGGGCCGGACCGGGAACCAGGCCTGGCCCCGGCCGTCATGGATACCTCGACCCGAGCGACCGATTTCGCCGCCACGGCGCTTCGAAGGCTGCACCAGGAGTGGCAGGCTAACGAGCCCTCTGCCCGGCTGGGTGAGGGTCCCGAGCCGCTGCACAGGCTACGGGTGACCGCGCGACGCATGGATACGATCCTCAGTCTCTTCCGCGCCCACCTGCCCGCCGGGGTGAGGAACAGCCGACAGATACTCAAGGACCTGCTGGAGGCGCTCGGCCTCGTCCGCGACGCCGATATCCGTCTCGAGGCGGCGAGCTCGTTCCGCAGCAGCCTGCCGGAAGGCGAGCGCGGAAGATTCGACGCGGTACTGCAATACCTGCGGTCGGAAAGAGTCCGGGCGCGGTCCATCATGCTGCGCGCTTTGGATGCGAAGCGCGCCCGGGATTGGCTCGACACCCTCCCCGATCAGCTTGCAAAGACGCCGCCCGCGACGTCATCCGCTTCCTCACGCAATGCCGCCGCGCTGACCGTCGTGCCTGATCTGATCCGCAAGCGGTACCGCAAATTGCGCAAATTCGCCCGCCGCCTGACCGCCGAGTCGTCGATGACGGAATTCCACGAGGTTAGGGTACGGGCCAAAAAACTGCGCTACGCCCTCGAGGTCATCGCACCGACCTACGCCAAACCCGCCAGCCGGATGCTCGCGGCGCTGCACAAACTGCAGAGCAGGCTCGGGATGCAACATGACGCGGAGGTGATCGCACGCTATTTGACGCAACTCGCCGGCCGCCCGCCGGCGGATTTCCCCGCGGCGACCCTCTTCATGATGGGCAGAATGGCGGAGCAGCGCTCGCGCGAGGCGACTCGCATGGGCAGGAGGGTCGCGGGACCCTGGCGCCGAGTGCGTGGCAAGCGCTGGGAGGCCCTGCGCTCACGCATGGAGAAGCGGCGGGACGAGGTAGCGCCAAGCACCGGCAAAGGTAACGTCGTCAACTACGGCACACACGGCAACGGCAGACTCGGCAGCGCCCCGGCCAGGTGGACGTCTGCGCAAGTCGTCCTACACTGACCATGGAAGTGTTCATCCTCCGGCACGCCATCGCGTTCCCGCGCGACGCCAAACGCTGGCCGGACGACACCCAGCGGACTCTGACACTGGAGGGAGTGACGCGTGCGCGGCGCGCCGCCGTCGGCCTGAAGCGCATGGGAAAGCAGCCGGTGCTGGTCCTCACCAGCCCCCTGGTTCGGGCGCGTGCAACGGCGGCGATTTTCGCGGAGTCCGCACGCTGGCCCGAAGCGGTCGATTGCGCGGCGCTGTCACCCGCAGGATCCCCGGAGGGCGTGCTCGAAGCGTTGCGGCGCCAAAGCGCGAGGGCCGAGTACGTCGCTGTCGTCGGCCACGAGCCACACCTCAGCCGGTTGCTTGCGCTATCCCTGCGGGGCGATGCCCGCAGCGAGGCATTCGAGCTGAAGAAAAGCGCCATCGCCTGCCTGAGATTCGCAGGGCCACCACGCGCCGGTCAAGGCGTACTCAGATGGTTGCTGACCCCGCGAATCCTACGCAGGTTGTAACGCCCCCGAGCTGGTTTCAGCTCACGGGCTAGTGTGCGCCGGCGGCAGCTTCCTTGCTGGCGGCGCCAGCCTTGGCCGGACGCGCCAGCCACACGACTCCCGCCAGCACCACGAAGAGAAATCCCGACACGTAGAAGATGTCGTTGGCGCCGAGCATGTATGACTGGACATCGACCAGATTGTTGAGCAGCGCGTAGCCCTGCTGGCTCGTGAAGCCGCCAGCGTGCAGGTGCGCCATCGCCTGCGTCATGGCGGCATTCGAGCCGGTCAGCTGCTCCACCAGCTGCTCGTGGTGCAACGTGGCCCTCCGGTCCCAGAGCGTCGTGGTGATCGACGTCGCGAACGAGCCCGCGCTTATGCGCGCGAAGTTCATGAGACCGGAGGCTGCGGGAATACGCTCCGGGGAGAGTCCGGAGAAGCCAAGCGTCAGCAGCGGCACGAAGAACGTCGCCAGCGCCGCGCCCTGGATGACAGTTGGCACCAGCAGGGTGCGAATGTCCGCGTCCGTGTTGAACCACGAGCGCATGAACATCACCAGACCAAACACCAGGAACGAGGTGGTGACGATCCAGCGCGGATCGACCCGGGAGAGGTTCCGGCCGACGAGCGGCATGAGCAGTATTGCCAGCACGCCCACTGGGGCAAGCACGACTCCTGCCAGCGTGGCGGTGTACCCCATGTACTGCTGCAGCCAGAGCGGCAGCAGCACGACGTTGCCGAAATACAGGCCGTAACCCACGAGCATCGACACCGTGCTCACGGAGAAATTGCGTCCGCGGAAGAGGCTGAGGTCAACGATCGGATGCTTGTCGGTCAGCTCCCAGACCAGGAATACCAGGAATCCGACTACCGCCGTGACGGCGAGTGTCACGATGACCGGCGAGTTGAACCAGTCGAGATTCTTGCCCTTGTCGAGCAGGATCTGCATCGCGCCGACCCAGAGGACGAGCAGTCCCAGGCCCACTTTGTCGATCGGCAGGCGCGCAGTTGGAGTCTCACGGCGCCGGTAAATCGACCAGGTCACGAGGACCGCGGCGATGCCGATCGGTATGTTGATGTAGAAAATCCAGGGCCACGAGTAGTTGTCCGTGATCCAGCCTCCGAGCACGGGCCCGACCACCGGCGCCACCAGCGTGGTCATCGACCAGACGGTAAGGGCGACGCCGGCCTTGGCCTTCGGATAGCTCGCCAGCAGAAGCGATTGCGACAGCGGGATCATCGGTCCCGCCACCAGCCCCTGCAGCGCCCGGAATGCGACCAGCATTCCGATCGAGGGTGCCAGTCCGCAGAGGAAGGATGCGATCACGAACAGCAGCGTCGAGGCGGTGAACAGGCGCACCTGCCCGATCCGTCGGGTGAGCCAGCCGGTGAGCGGCATGGAGATCGCATTCGCCACCGCAAACGAGGTGATCACCCAGGTCCCCTGATCCGGCGATACTCCGAGATTGCCGGCGATGGAGGGAATCGCCACATTGGCGATCGACGTGTCGAGCACGTTCATGAACGTCGCCAGCGAGAGCGCGATCGTGCCGAGAGCGAGCGAGGTGCCCTTCAGGGACTCGAGCTGCGGTGCACCGGCAGCCGCAGGTGCCTGAGCCGGAGGTCGCAGCTCCGGCGGCATTTCCTGTCTTTCCTTAACGACTGCGTTCACGTTGTGTCCCGTTGAGGTGGGATCGGCTCAGCAGGCCTGCCCTGCTATTCGCTCAGCGCGACGGGCAGGTTGGACGGCGCGAGGGGGTCGGCCAGGACAGTCGCCCCACCGCCGACTCGAGCCGCGAGGCGGTGCGACGCGCTCGCACGCGCCGCCGTCGGGTCATTCGCGGCAATGATCTGGTGCACCATCTCGTCGGCCTGCGCCGTCACGGACTGGAAGACGTCAGTCGAGTAGTCAGTGTCGTTGGTTGCAACTTCAGGCAACCGCTGGCCGCCGTCATCGCGCACGTTGACGTAGGCCTTCATGGACAGGCCGATCTGCAACGGACGCTGCGCGAGCTCGCGCGGATCGAGCGCAACGCGCACCGGCACGCGCTGCACGATCTTGATCCAGTTGCCGGTGGCGTTCTGGGCCGGCAGCAGTGCGAAGGCAGAGCCCGTCCCAGCGCCGAATCCGACGACACGGCCATGGAATACCACCCGGCTGCCGTAGAGATCGGATGTCAGCGTGACCGGCTGCCCGACCCGCACGGTGCCGAGCTGCGACTCCTTGAAGTTGGCATCGACCCATACCTCGTTGAGCGGCACGACCGCCATCAGCGGCAGTCCAGTGCTGACGCGCTCCCCGAGCTGCACGTCGCGCCGGGCGACGAAGCCGGATACGGGAGCGGGAATGACCGTGCGTGAGTACGTAAGGTATGCAGCGTGCAGTGCCGCGGCCGCATTGCGAACAGCAGGGTTGCTCTCGATGGTCGTACCGTCGACCCACGCACGATTCGCAGCCAGCTGTTGCTGCGCAGCCGCCAACGCCGCCTGCGCCGCACTCACTGCGTCGTTGGCGTGCTGCAGCTCTTCTGTCGAGATCGCGCCGCTGCGCGAGAGCCGAGCCCGGCGGGCGTAATCGCTCTGCGCCTTGGCGAGCTCCGTGCGCCTTACCTGCACGTTCGCCTCCAGCTCCGAGCTGGTCGAGAAGAGGTTGCGCACCTGACGCACGGTGCGGGCGAGCTGCGCCTCCGACTCCTGCAGCGCCACCTTGGCATCCGCCTGGTCGAGCCGCACCAGCGGCTGACCGGCCTTCACAAACTGAGTGTTGTCCGCGCCGATTGCCACGACCGTGCCCGAAATCTGCGGCGTGATCTGCACCACGTTGCCGCTGACATAGGCGTCATCCGTATAGACGGAGTAGCGCAGGTCGCGATCCCAATAGACACCCCAAGCGGTGCCGAGGACGATGAAGCCCCCGAGAATCAGCGTCAGCCAGCGCACTCGCGGGCTCTTCAGGGGTGAAGGCTTTGCAGTTTCGTTGCGAGTCGTCATGTCTCAGGTCTCCCACTCACCTGCCCCGGCTAAAAATGCCTAGGCAGACTTCTATCGATTAAAAAACCGGTCGCCGTTTCAGACGGCGTTCTCCAGCATCCGCCCGAGCAGGCTCTCGAGCTGGCGCGCGTCCGTGCGGCTGAAGCCGCGCAGGAAGCGGTTCTGGATCGACATCGAGAGCTCGCGCAGCCGCGGATAAACGGCGCGCCCCTGCTCGGTCATCTCGAGGTACACGAGCCTGCGATCCTGAGGGCAGCGCGCCCGGCGGATGAGACCCTTGCTTTCGAGACGATCGATCATGCGGGTCATGGCTCCAGCGTCGTACGACATCTCCTTGCAGAGGTCGGAAGCGGACTTCTTGCGCTCCACCGTGGCAAGCCGCGATATCACGATGAACTGCGCGGCCGTCACTCCGATATCGGCGACCTGCCTGCACGCCGTCAGCTCCCGATCCAGCGCAGCCAGCAACTCCGTCCGCACCAGCCCCACCAGATGAGCCACCGTCCTGTTCAGCTCGTAGTTATCGCTGTCGTATATGTTCACCAAGATCGCTCTCCACGAAAATCCCCCGGATGGGAGGTCGGAGTCCCCCCGAAGGGAGATGGCCGGAAATATAATTGCCTAGGCTGTCTTTGTCAAGGCTTCCACTGCTTTGGCAATCTGGTGCGCAAAGGGCCGCGCCGCCGCCATTTGCGGTTCACGCCCGGAGCGAGATGGGAAATGAGGTGGTCGGGGCAGCCGGACTCGAACCGGCGACCCTCTGCTCCCAAAGCAGATGCGCTACCAAACTGCGCCATGCCCCGACCGGGAACCCGCAAGCTTCACCACAGGAGAAGCTTCCTTGAGCCGAACGGATCATATGCGAGAATGCCGGCCCCTCAAAGGGCTGGGAACGACACTGACGATGACGGCGCAGCTGATCGACGGCCGCGGGCTGGCGGCGGAGGTCAAAAAACACGTTCGGAGCCAGATCGAGGCGGCGCTCGCGCGCGGCAGGCGGCGGCCCGCGCTCGCTGTCGTCAAGGTAGGCCATGACCCGGCCTCGGAGGTCTACGTGCGCAACAAGCGCAAAGCCTGCGAGGAAGTCGGCATCCGCTCGGTGGCCGACGACCTGGCCGAATCGACCTCGGAGATCGCCCTTCTCTCCCTCATCGACGAGCTGAACCAGGACCCCGACATCGACGGCATCCTGGTGCAGCTACCCCTGCCCGTGCAGATCCAGCAGACGGCGGTCATCGAGCGGATCAATCCGACGAAGGACGTCGACGGCTTCCATCCGTACAACGTCGGACGCCTCGCGCAGCGCATTCCGGTGATGAGACCCTGCACGCCATATGGCGTCATCAAGCTGCTCGAGAACATTGCCGCCCCATTCAAGGGACAGCACGCCGTGGTCGTCGGCGCTTCCAACATCGTCGGCCGGCCGATGTCGCTGGAGCTGCTGCTCATGGGTGCCACGACAACGGTCTGTCACCGCTTCACGACGGGGCTCGAGAATTACGTGCGCCAGGCCGACATCCTGGTCGTCGCGGCCGGTAAGCCGGGGCTCGTTCCCGGCGAATGGATCAAGCCGGGCGCCATCGTGATCGACGTCGGCATGAACCGCCTCGATAACGGCCATCTCGTCGGCGATGTGCAGTTCGATGCCGCCCGGGAGCGGGCCGGCTGGATCACACCCGTGCCGGGCGGCGTCGGACCGATGACCGTGGCGATGTTGATGCACAACACGCTGGAAGCCTTCCATCGCCGGCACGAGCGGCCAGGCTGAGCCGGTCAAGGCGGCAAGCAGGCGGCAAGGTTTTGCCGCTGCAAGGTCCCGTGTCACGGCGTTACAACTTGCGGTGGCGGGACGACGACGGCTCGCTGACACTCCGCAGTGGCGCAGAAACCCGTAAGTCCGGCTCCGGCGCCACCGACATCTCTACGTGAGGAGAGCACATGATCAGCGGAATCAGCGGGAACGGTTACCCGCTCTACGGCGGTAGCGGCATGGCAGCCGCGAGCAGCGCCTCCAATGCCTATAACGGCGGGAGCGCTTTTTCCTTGAGCCCCTCGGGCGCTGCAAGCACTTCGAGTGCTTCCGGCACCTCGGCCACGGCGGGCGGATCCAGCATACCGAACGCCCTGAGCGCCGCCCTGAGCGCCGCTCTGAGCGCCTCGGCAGCGACGTCAGCCAGCAGCACGACCGCGGCCAACGCCACGGCAGCCGGCCGCGCCCACCACGGACACCATGGCCATAAGGGCAGCAGCGGTGGCGGTTCGAGCTCGCTGGCCTCGATCTTCCAGCAGAATCAGTCGACCAGCAGCACGCCCGGCACGACGAACGCCTCTACGCTGAACACGTACGCGTAGAAGCTGAAGGCGGCGGGCGCGCTACCCTACGCCCGCCGCCACTCCGTCCTGCCGTCGGGCTTGTCCTCGAGGATCACGCCGGCTTTGGCGAGATCGTCGCGAATGCGGTCGGCCTCCGCCCAGCTCTTCGCCTTGCGTGCGCTGAGGCGGCCTGCGATGCGCTCCGCGATCTCGGCATCCGTCAGGGTGGCGCTTCCCGTTGTCATCGAGCCGCCCTGCGAGCCGAGCTTCGTGCCCAGAGAGAACCACTCTTTGGGCGTCACCGTGATGCCGAGCACGCCCGACAGAGAGCGCAGCGCTGCTCCCAGAGCTGCGGCCCGCGCGGCGTCTCCTGCGTCCTTTGCGGTGTTGACCTCGCGAGTCAAGGTCTGCAGCACCGCAATTGCTTCCGGCGTGTTGAAGTCGTCGTCCATCGCCTCCTGAAAGCGGGCGGAATACTCGGAGCCCGCCGCCACGGCCGGCGCTGACTGCGGCAAATCACGCAGCGCCGTCATGATCCTTCCGAGCGCCGCATCCGCCTGCTCGAGCTGCTCGAGCGAGTAGTTGACGGGGCCGCGGTAGTGGCTGGCGAGCACGAAGTAGCGCAACACCTCGGGGTGGCGCACCGCCTTGGCGAGCACCTCGCGCACGGTGAAGAAGTTGCCGAGCGACTTCGACATCTTCTCGTTGTCGATGTTGACGAAGCCGTTGTGCATCCAGATTTCGGCGAAGCGGTCGCCGGTGGCGGCGCAGGTCTGGGCGATCTCGTTTTCGTGGTGCGGGAACTTGAGGTCGAGGCCGCCCCCGTGGATATCGAAGTGCGTGCCGAGCAGCGCCACGGACATGGCGGAGCACTCGATGTGCCATCCCGGACGCCCCTGCCCCCACGGCGAGTCCCACGACGGCTCACCGGGCTTGGCGTGCTTCCACAGCACAAAATCGAGCGGATCGCGTTTCGACTCGTCAACCTCCACTCGGGCGCCGGCGCGCAGATCCGCGAGCCGCTTGCCGGAGAGTCGGCCGTAGCCCTCGAACTTCGCGACCGCATACATGACGTCGCCGTTCGGAGCGAGGTAGGCATACCCGCCCTCGATGAGCTTCACCACCATGGCGATGATGGCCGGCAGGTATTGGGTCGCGCGCGGCTCGAAATCGGGGCGCACGATGCTGAGCGCATCGCAATCCTCGTTCATCGCGGTGATGAACCTCTCCGTCACAGCGCCGATCGGCTCGCCGTTCTGCGCGGCGCGCTGGATGATCTTGTCATCGATGTCCGTGATGTTGCGCACGTGCGTGACACGGTACCCTCGGTGCCGCAGGTATCTCTTCACGACGTCAAACACGATCATCATGCGCGCGTGCCCGATGTGCATGAAGTCGTAGACGGTCAGGCCGCAGACATACATCCGAACCTCTCCGGGTGTGATGGGTTTGAGCGGCTGCTTCTCTCCGGTCAGGGAGTTGTGGATGCGAATCATGTCGTCCGAGTCGTGAAGGGGGAGCGGGAGTCGTCAGGCGAAGCGCGCGAGGCGCGCCCGCGCCGCGCCCGCGGGCATGACCTTCAGAAGCGGCGCCAGCTCCGGCCCGTGCCCGCGACCCGTGAGCGCGAGCCGCAACGGCATGTAGAGCTCCGCGCCTTTCCTTCCGGTCGCCGCCCGCACAGCCGCAGCGATCGCCGGCAGGTCGTTGCCGCTCTGTGCGGCGGCCTGCGCGGCGGCCCCGAAGTAGCGCGCGCCCGCCTGACGGACGATCTCTTCGCCCTCGGGCTCGAGCGCCGGTGGCGGACCAAAGACGATTTGCGCCCAGGGCTGCGCATCCTCGGGCAACACCACGTTGGGCAGAATGGCCTCGATGAAGGCGCGCGTTGCGGACTCGTCGAGCCCGGGAGGCAGCGCTGGTGCGAGCCATGCCCGCGCCTCGTCGGCGGCCAGGTGATGCGCAACCTCCTTCTGCCACACGAGAAGCTGCTGCGCATCGAAATGCGCCGCCGACCGCCCGAGGTGAGCAAGATCGAATGCACGGGCCATTGCGTCGAGGTCGAGCAATCCATGCTCGCCGGTCGAGTGGCCGAGTCGGAAAAGATGGTTGGTTAGGGCCTCAGGACGATAGCCGCTGTCGCGATACTGGCGGACGCTGGTCGCGCCGTGCCGCTTGGAGAGCGGCGCCCCATCCGGCCCCAGGATGAGCGACACGTGTCCGTAGGCCGGGGCGTGCAGTCCGAGCGCGGCGAGAATCAGCAGCTGTCGCGGGGTGTTGGCCAGGTGATCTTCGCCCCGAAGCACATGGGTAACGCCCATGGAGGCGTCGTCGACGGCATTGGAGAAAAAGAAGGCCGCGGTGCCGTCTGCGCGCCGCACGATGAAGTCGCCTATGTCGTCCGACAGAAAGCTCTGCGCGCCGTGGACCAGGTCCCCGAACTCGATGCGCCGTCCGACAGGGACGCGGAATCGCAGGGTTGCGGGAAGGCCCTCCCCCTGCTTGGCGCGGCGCTGCTCGGGAGACAGATCGCGGCAAGTACCGGCGTAGCGCGGCGGCCTGCCCGAGGCGAGCTGAGCGCGGCGCGAGGCTTCCAGCTCGAGCGGCGTGCAGAAGCAAAGGTAGGCGATCTCCTGCCGCTCCAGGGCCTCGAAATACCGGCCGTACAGCGCACCGCGCTGCGACTGGCGGTAGGGTCCGCGGTCATCCTCCCGGTCCGGTCCCGCGTTCCAGTGCAGGCCGAGCCAGCGCAGGTCCTCGAGCATCACCGCCAGGTGCGCCTCCTGGCTGCGCTGTGCGTCCGTGTCCTCGATGCGCAGCAGGAAGCGCCCCCCGGCGCGCCGCGCCAGCAGGAAGCTAAATAGCGCGGTGCGCGCGTTGCCGAGGTGCAATTCGCCCGTGGGGCTCGGCGCGAAGCGCGTCACCGTGCCGCGGGAGAACCCTGCGGGAGCTGTGCTGTCCATTCCAGTCATGCAGCAATGGTACGGGGTTTGCCGCGGCAGCGACATCGCCCCGCCCGCGAGGCTCCAGCGCTGCTAAGATCCCCTCAATGAGACCATGCGATGGAGAACAGATGCGCGCCCGGCACCGGACCCTGACACTGAGACTCGCCTTCGCCCTGGTGGCCGCCTGCGCGTGCCTCGTTCTCGTTCAATCCGCGGCGCGCGCGGACGACGTGACGGGCTCCGATCCCGAGGTCCGCGTCACGACGAACATGGGGTCCTTCGTGATCGAGCTGTATCCGGACCGCGCGCCCCTGACCGTGGCCGATTTCCTGCGCTACGTGCGCGAGGGCTTCTACACCAACACCCTGCTCCATCGGGTCGTGGCCAACTTCGTCATCCAGGGCGGCGGCCATGATGCAAACCCGCCATATGACCTGAAGCCTACCTATCCGCCAGTCGACAATGAGTCGGGCAACGGCTTGCAGAACAAGCGCGGCGCCGTCGGCCTGGCGCGCGCTGCCGGCCCGCACACCGGCAATGCGCAGTTCTACCTCAATCTCGTCGACAACCCGGAGCTCGACCCCCTGCCAACCCGCTGGGGCTATACGGTCTTCGGCCAGGTAGTGGACGGTATGGACGTCGTAGACCGCATCGGTGTCGTTCCGACAGGCGCCTTCGGCCCCTTCAAGGCGGATGCGCCGCTGAAACCAGTGATCATCCAGAGCGTCGTGCTCATCAGCCCCCCGGGACTCACGACTCCGCCGTCGACCACACCGCCGGCCGCACCGCCGGCCGCACCGCCGTCGGGAACAGCTCCCTCGGGAACACCACCTTCGGGTACGACGCCTTCGGGAGCGACTCCGGCGAACCCGCCGGCACAGCCTGGAAACTCGGCGTCGCCGTCACCGGCGCCCTCGGGCACGCAGCCGGCCACCCCGCCGCAGCCCGCAACATCTCCGGGCACGCAGCCGAAGTCGAAGTCCGGCGAGGCTGATCAGCCCGACGGCGGATGACGCCGATTCCGGACCCCGCGGCACTGCGGGCTGCGAGCTCGACGCCCGCGCGATACCTGTTCGTCTCCGACGTCCATCTGGACGCTGCGGCCCCGGAGCCGCAGCGGCAATTTCTCGATTTCCTGCACGCGCAGGTCGCAAATCCCGCAGCTGCCCGCGCGCTCTACATCCTGGGCGATCTGTTCGAGAGTTGGGTCGGGGACGATGATGTAGGGGCTGAAACAGCCGCGGTGATGGCGGCGTTGCGGGAGGTGACGGCAAGCGGTGTTGCCTGCTTCCTGATGCATGGCAACCGGGATTTCCTCATCGGCGCGGAGTTCTGCCGCCAGACCGGCTGTCAGCTACTGCCTGACCCCGTGGTTGCCGAAATCGACGGTGAGAGAGTGCTGCTGACGCACGGCGATGCGCTCTGCACCGATGACCATTCCTATCAGGAGCTGCGCAGCATCGTCAGGTTGCCCGCCTGGCAACGCCGGTTCCTCGGTCTGCCGCTGCCGGACCGGCAAATGCTGGCCAACGAAGTCCGCGCCGGCAGCCGCGCCCATATCGCGCGCACCATCCCGAAAATCATGGACGTCAACGCGGGAGCGGTGACTGCGGCCTTCGAGGCCGCGCGGGTGCGCCGGATGATTCACGGCCACACCCACAGACCCGCCGTGCACGACGCGCTGGTCGGGGGTCAACCCGTCCAGCGCATCGTGCTGGGTGCCTGGTACGAGCAGGGCAGCTATCTGGCGTACCAGAACGGCCGCTACGAGCTGCGTTCGCTGCCTCGCTGAGCGCTTACTGCGATCCTGCTCCAGGAGCGGGAGGCGGTGGCGAACCCGCTCCGTGCTGCCACCCCATCGGACCGCCTTTGCCCATATGCCCCATAGGGCCCATGTGCCCATGCATGCCCATCCGTCCCCGCATCCTGAAGAAGTGGTGCCGATGCGGCATGAGGAGCTTCAGCTTCGTCAACTGTGTCGGGCTCAACACCTGACCCAGCTTCGTGGCGGCATCCTTGTGCGCCGCCTTTCGGGCCGCCATGGCCTGCTGCATGGCCTGCTTCATCTGGTCGTGCTCGGCGGAAAAGATGGTCTGCACTTGCTGCTTCTGCGCAGATGTCATGTCGAGCAGCACCGCCAGCCGGTCCAGCCGCTTCTGCTCCATCTTCGCGTGCATCTGCTCCATCTTCTGATGCCATTGCTGGCGCTTGGCCTGCCAGTCTGCGTGCGTGCCAGACGGGGGCGTTTGGGCAAACGCCATCCCCGAAGCGCACAGCATCGCAACCAGGACAACACTCCGTCTAATCATCGAAAGTACCCCTGTTTGGGCTTGACTGGCGACGACTGTAGCCGGCCGACACCAGGGGTGCCGTAAGCAATCTTAAAACGGGGGTCCGGGGGGAATTATGTCGGACTCAGCGCCGGCGAGGTAGGGTAAGCCGGGCCTCGAGGCCACCTTCCGGTCGATTTATGAGGGTCAGGGAGCCGCCATGCGCCTGCGCGACATCGCGTGCGATGCTGAGCCCCAGGCCGCTGCCCCCGGTATCTCGGTTGCGTGAGGATTCCAGGCGATAGAAGGGCTCGAACACCTTCTCGAGCTCCTCGGGAGGGATTCCCGGACCATCGTCACAGACGCTGATTTCGAGCTCCGCGCCGTCCCGCACCATCATGCGCGCACAGCTGGCGAATTTGACGGCGTTGGCGACGAGGTTGGTGATGCAGCGCTTCAACGCCTGGGGCTTACCCGACAGTGGCCCCAACGCACGTCCCTCCAACGTCACATCCTTGCCCATTTCCACAAACTCGCCCCGCACAGTCTCGAGCAGCAGGTTGATATCGACCGGCTCCAGCGCTTCCTCGTCATTGAGGTTGCGGAAGAGAGCCAGCGCGCCGTGGACCATGCTCTCCATCTCATCCAGCTCCTTGCCGAAGCGCGCCTGCAGCGCCGGGTCCTCGAGCTGGGTCTCGACCTGAAGCCGCAGTCGGGTCAGGGGTGTTTTGAGGTCATGGGACATCGCCGCAAGCACGCGCGTACGGCTGTCGAGATATCGGTGCAGACGGTCCTGCATGGTATTGAAGGCGCGCGCCGCGTCGCGCAGCTCCCATGCGCCCTCTTCTTTCAGCTTCGGCTGCAGGATGCTGCGCCCGAGGTTGTCCGCCGCCAGCGCAAGCCGCGACAGGGGAAGGGTGATACCGCGCGCGACGACATATAGCGCAATGACGAGCACGGCCACGAGCAGAATCAGATTGAGCATGAGGCTCGGCGGCAACGGTGTCCCGGGAGAGACGCGCGTGACACGATAGATGAGCGTCGAGCCGTCAGGCAGACGTACCGTCACGTCGTACGAAGCCGTCGGACGCTGCGTGGTCGGACCGAAGAATGGCGATGGAATGGAGATGACACTCGCCGCCGGCGCGACGGCCGGATGCACCGTAACACTGTACCGGTCGCCGAGATCCGCACGCAGCTGCTGCGTGAGGACTCCCTGCACGTCCGAGACGAACGGCAGTTGGATGAAGATCCGCGGCCAGAACGAGCTCTGCGTGGGTTGGCGCCGCCGGCGCGCAATCCCGTGACGGCCGGGCGGCGGGAGGTGGTAGCCCGGCTGAGGGGGCGGCAGGGTAGCCTCCGGCCCGGAGGGCTGAGGGGGGACGCCGGGGGGTCCGAGGTGCGGCGATGCTCCCGCATCGGGCGGCGGCAGTAACGGGCCGCCCCAGGGCCTATCGCGCGAGGCTCGGTCCTGTTGCCTCAGCCGCGCGACTCGCCCTGGCTCCTTGAGCATCGCGACGGTCGCGGCACGCTGATCCGTCGGCAGTTGCTCGATGAGCAGCGTGAGCTCAGTGATCCGCCGTGACCATTCCCGCACGCTGCTGTCGGCGACGAAGTGCTCGCGGTCGCGCGCGAACAGGTACAGGCTCGCCGCTTGCGCCAGCACGACGGCGATCACCAGAGCTGCAATGAGGCGGCCGAACAGGGATTGCGGCCAGAATGACAGGCGCATGGCGCAATCCGCAGCCGGCTCAGGCAGTCTCGACCGGCACGCCGATCACATAACCCTCGCCGTATATGGTCTTGATGATCTGCGGCGCACGCGCATCATCGCCCAGGATCTGCCGTAACCGGCTGACCCGTACGTCGATGCTGCGATCGAAGGGGTCCGCCTCGCGACCGCGTAGCAGCTCCGTGAGCTGCGCCCGCGATAACACTCGGTTGCCGGCGGAAAGCAACACGGCGAGCAGACGGTATTCCGCACCGCTTAGTGAGACGTCCTTACCGGCCGTATCTGTCAGCGTGCGTCGAGTCGTATCCAACCGCCAACCGCCGAATGTGAATCCGCGAATCAACTGCGGGTTCGGATCGCGAGGCGCGTGCGCGGCGCGCCGCAGCACCGCCCGAATCCGCACCAGGAGCTCCCTGGGATTGAACGGCTTGGGCAGATAATCGTCGGCGCCGATCTCGAGCCCGACGATGCGATCAACATCCTCGCCGCGCGCGGTGAGCATGATGACCGGGACCTGGGAGTGGGTGCGCAGCTCCCGGCACAGGGTGAGCCCATCCTCGCCGGGAAGCATCAGATCGAGCACGATCAGGTCGACCGCGGCGCGATCGAGGACACGCCTCATCTCGCGGCCATCGGGGACGGCAGTGGTGCGGAAATCGTTCTTCTCGAGATATTGACTCAACAGCGAGCGGATCTCGCGGTCGTCATCGACGATGAGGAGGTGGGGACGGTCGGCCATGGTTGATAGAAGATAACCGCACGGCGCGCGGTGGGTGTAACGAAGTGTTATCCCACCGGGTCGCGCACGTTGGCGGCCGGTGGGCCCGAATGGAAGCGAAGCTGTGCATCGGGGGCCGTCGCGAGCCGCGCTTCCTGCTCGGCGAGCTCCCGCAGCCTTTGCCGCCACTGCGGCGCCGCTTCCTGCGCGAGCTCGACATACTGCTCGAAGTGTCGCGCCTCGGAGTGCGCGAGCTGCGCATAGAATCCGTTCACTGGCGCCGGCAGGCGTGGCGCGAGCAGCCGAAAACGCTCGCACGAGCGCGCCTCGATCAGCGCACCCGTGAGGAGGAGGTCGAGCTTGCGTCCCGGGTCACGCGTGCGCAGCGCCGCACGCAGCCCCGAGGCATAGCGGCCGGGCCGCTGCCGCTCGAAAGGTACCTCGAGCGTCATCATCAGCTTCTGGACCTGCTCGAAGTGCCGCAGTTCCTCGCGCGCGAGGCGCGACAGGGTGCTCGCGAGACTCCGGTCTTCCGGATAGGTGAACATCAGCGCGAGGGCCGTCGATGCGGCTTTCTTCTCGCATTGGGCATGATCGTTGAGCAGCTCCCGCCAGTGGCCGGCCGCTGCCTGCACCCACGCCTCGGGAGTCGGCGCCAGCAAAATCTCCGTCTCGCCGTCGGCCATGGCTCACGCCGGCTGAAGAAACTGCGCCAGCTGCCGGTCGAGCGCTTCGGCGGCCGCGGGCGCGCTCGGGAAACGCTCCTCCGGCCGCTTGGCGAGCAGCCGCTCGAGCAAGGGCTGCAGGTCATCGAGACCGGGCGTGAGCTGCGGCACCGGCTCCTTGCGATGTTTGTATATGAGGCCCATCGGGCTCTCGGCGCGATACGGCTTACCGCCGGTCAACATCTCGAAAAGGATGACGCCGAGGCTGTAGAGATCACTGCGCGGGTCCGTGGGCTCGCCATGTCCCTGCTCCGGGCTCATGTAATGCGGTGTGCCGAAGATCAGGCCGCGCTCCGTGAGATCCAGCCTCTGGGCCGCGTCCTTCGACAGGCCGAAATCGATCAGGGCGATGCTGCCATCCTCCCGCAACATGACGTTGCCGGGCTTCAGATCGCGATGCACGACGCCGTCCGCGTGCAGCGCGGCGAGTCCCCGCGCAATCGCCGCGGCAACGCCCACCGCCCAACGCGGCGCGACTGGCGTCTTCATGCGTCGGCGCAGGTCGCCGCGCGGAAAATACTCCATCACCAGCCACGCGTGATGGTCGCTGACACCGAGGTCGAAGAGGCGCACGATGCCGGGGTGGCTGATGCGCTGCGCGATCTCGTATTCCTGTAGGAACCGCAGAAACGCGTCCGAGGCCTCGTCCTGCTCCGGTTCGTCGCGCACCACCTTGAGCGCGACCAGCGAGCCGGTGGCGATGCGTTCAGCGAGAAAGATGTCGGCACGCGTGCCCGAGGCGACCTGCCGCACCCGCCGGTAGCCGCGGATGAAGGCACCGCCGAAGCACTGCGACTCCGGCACCGCGCGCGGGTCGCGGGGATTGCTCGGGGGCGTTTCCGAGGACATTGGCACTTATATCACGTCCCGATGCGCGGCAGCTTCAGACCAATTACCAGATCCGCCACGTTGGTTCCGGTAGGGCCCGTGCTCACCCGCGCGCCCACGGCGCCCAGCGCCGTACTGGAGTCGGCCCGCGTCAGGCAGTCATCGGCATCGAGCCCGGCCACGGCCAGTCGCGCGCAGGTGTCGGCGTCCACCAGACCTCCCGCCGCCTCGGTTGGGCCATCGGTCCCATCGGTACCCGCGGCGAGCAGCACCAGATCCGGATAATCCGTCAGGAGCTTGGAGGCGGCGAGCGCGAGATGCTGATTGCGGCCGCCACGACCCGGTCGCGGCGGCAGGCGCACGGTCGACTCGCCGCCCCAGACTCGGACCTGGGTGTTGCCAATGAGGAGCTCGTGGGCGAAGCGCGCGGCAAGACGCGTCGCCTCGCCGGCGAATCGCGGGCGCACACACTCCGCCGTGAGCCCGCGCTGCACCGCCGCCGTGGCAACACCTTCCATGGCCTGGTCGACCGAGGCGATGACCCGCCGCTCGATACGGTCCACTCCCACCGTGGCCGGACCCAGGAGGCCCGAGCCAATGACCGCCGGGTCGTCGTCCGGTACATCTGATATGAAAAGCGCCCGCGCCGCGCGCCCGGTGAGCTGTGCCGCCAGGCGTCCTCCCTTGATCCGGGACAGGCGCGCGCGCCGGGCGTTGAGCTCGGCGATCGCGACACCTTCGGCGAGCCCATGCGCCGAGAGTTGCTCGAGCTGTGCCAGCGACACGCCGGACTCCAGCACTTCGACCAGGCTCGAGGCGCCTCCCGAGATCAGAAAGAGCGGCGACACCGCCGCCGGCAGCTCGCCCACCCAGTCGAGAAGCCGTTGCCCCGCCGCGAGCGAGCGTTCATCCGGAACCGGGTGAGCGCTTTCGTAAAGCTCGATGCCGGGTAGCGACAGCAACTCGGGCGCGAGATGCCCGCCCTTGGTGACGACCAACACCCGCTCGAGGGAAGGCCCCAGGGCATCGGCGGCGCCGAGCGCCATGGAGGCAGCCGCCTTGCCGACCGCGGCGATCCAGACGGGCGCGCCGCGCGGCGGCGGCCGCTCGAGCAGCGCCTCGCGCACGCAGCGCCGCCCCGCGACTCTGTCGAGCCCGGCCTGAAGCAATTCGAGCAGCAGCCGGTGACGGTCGGAGCTCAAACTCCGCGAATGACCTTGAGGGGGCGGCGATCGTCGCGCAGCTTCTTCGCCTCATCGGAGCGCTCGAGCTGCAACCGCTCCAGGTACTCCGGCGTCACATCGCCGGTGACGTACTCGCCGGAGAAGCACGACGTGTCGAACTCCTCGATGCGCGCATCCTCATGCTTGCACGCGGCGATCAGGTCCTCGAGATCCTGATAGATCAGCCAGTCGGCGCCGATGAGCCGCGCCACCTCATCCAGCCGCCGCCCGCTCGCGACCAGCTCCCGGGCCGCCGGCATGTCGATGCCGTAGACGTTGGGAAAGCGCACCGGCGGCGCGGCCGAAGCGAAATAGACCTTGCGTGCGCCCGCCTCGCGCGCGAGCTCGATGATCTGGGCCGAGGTCGTGCCGCGCACGATGGAGTCGTCCACCAACAGCACGTTCTTGCCGCGGAACTCGAGATCGATGGCATTCAGCTTCCGGCGCACCGATTTCTGCCGCTCATCCTGGCCCGGCATGATGAAAGTACGGCCGATGTAGCGGTTCTTGGTGAACCCTTCGCGGTACTTGAGGCCGAGCCGCTGCGCGAGCTGCAGGGCGCTCGTGCGACTGGTGTCCGGGATCGGAATGACGACGTCGATGTCGTGGTTGGCTCGCTCGCGCAGCATCTTCTCCGCGAGGCGGTCGCCCATGCGCATGCGCGCGCGATAGACCGAGATGTTGTCGATCTTCGAGTCCGGCCGAGCGAAATAGACGTACTCGAAGATGCACGGGGTGTGACGCACGCTGGCCACGCACTGGTGCGAATGGAGCCGGCCGCCGCCGTCGATGAACACGGCCTCGCCTGGGGCGATGTCGCGCACCAGGCGAAACGACAGCATGTCGAGCGCCACGCTCTCCGAGGCGAGCATCCACTCCGGGCCCTTCGGCGTGTCACGCTGGCCGAGCACGAGCGGACGAATACCGTTGGGATCGCGGAAGCCCAGGATGCCGTGGCCGATGATCATCGCCACGACCGCATAGCCGCCGCGGCAGCGGCGATAGACGGCATTGAGCGCCGCAAACACATCGGCCGGCGTGATGCGCGGAGTGCCGATGCGCTGCAGCTCCGAGGCAAAGACATTGAGCAACACCTCGGAATCGGAAGTCGTATTGAGATGGCGGCGGTCTTCGCGGATCAACACCTCGGCGAGCTCCGTGGCGTTGGTCAGATTGCCGTTGTGGCCGAGGCAGATCCCATAGGGCGAATTGACATAGAACGGCTGCGCCTCGGAGACGCCGTCGCAGCCGGCGGTGGGATAGCGGACGTGACCGATGCCGGCGTTGCCTTTGAGCTCGAACATGTGGTGCTGCTGGAAGACATCGCGCACCAGGCCGCTGCCCTTGCGGACGTAGAGCTCCCCGTCACCGTAGGTGGCGATACCGGCGGCGTCCTGCCCGCGATGCTGCAGCACCGTCAGCGCGTCATATATGCGCTGATTGACCGCGCTCGTTCCGACGACACCGACGATTCCGCACATGGTCCTACCTCCCAGAATCCGCGCCGACCAGCACGCGCAAGCCATTGGCCACCGAGTGACCGTAGGGCAACAGCAGCGAATGCCGCCACCACATCTCGCCATCGAGCTTGAGCAATTGTCCGAGGATGACGAACACCCCGATCAGCACGAACCCGCGCGCCGCACCGAAGAGAAACCCCAGGAAGCGGTCCATGCCGCTGAAGATCGAGAGCCGCACGTAATGCCCCAGGATGGCACCGAGTCCCGCGCCGAAGAGCAGGATGAGCGCGACGATGATGACCCGGGCCGCCCAGGGCCGCACGTTGCTGGCGGAAAGGAGGCCGCCGAGATGCGGCTCGATGAGGTCGGAGAAATGCCAGGCGACGAAGAGCGCCACGATCCAGGCTGCCAGGGCAATCGCCTCGCGCAGAAACCCGCGCAGCGCACCCACGAGGGCCGAGAGCGCGACGGCGACGATCACCACATAATCGGCTAGGTTCATGGCGGCGAGGAAGCCCTTTGAGAGCCGCTAGCGCCGATGCGCGGGCCCCAGGAAACGCGGCGGATTGTACAAGACAGTCCGGACGGTCGCTCGGAAACGCATCACCGTACGGGAAGGAGCTCGCCACGATGCCCGAGCGCCCGCAGGCGCGTGGCCAGATGCACCGCCCCGGCGTGATCGTGCGCCGGACCGACGCGTACCCGCCAGAGGACACGTGATCCCGTCCGCGCAGGGGATACCGACATGCGAAAGCCCCTGCTCTCGAGCGAGCGCGCCAGGCGCTCGGCATTCTGACGGCTGGCAAAACTGCCAAGCTGCACCACCCAGCCCGAGGATGAGGCCGATGAGCGGCCCGGCTCTATCGCCGGATGTGCGGGCAATTTCGTGCCTTGCAAGGCGCCCTGCGAGAGGCCGGCCGGGGGGCTCGGCGTTGAGAGCTCCGGAGGCCCTTGCGGTGGGATCGTCACCGGCTGCGCCGGCGCCTGTACCGGCGTGGTGGTGGCGGGGCTCTGCTGAGCCGCCGGCGGTGCACCGAGTGTCAGGGTATAGGAGCGAAGCGGCGGTTCCCCAGGCGCCGCGCTCCCGGCACCAACGACGGCAGCGGTCGCGGCAGTCATGGCTGCGACCGGCGCCGCCCGCATTCGGATCGGTCCGGTCAGCAACTCAGGAACCAACAGCACGATCAGCGCCACGAGGATGATGGCGCCTGTCAGGCGTTCTTTCACCGCGCGGAGTATACCCCAAGCCACTCGAGCGCCGGCCCCACCGTGTGCACGGAGCCGCAGACCACCACTCGATCCCCCGGCCGCGCGCTGGCGCGCGCCGCCTCACAGGCAGCAGGCACCGAGTCGGCCAGGATCGGCTGCTGCACGACGGACTCGAGGCGCTGCGCGAGCGCCGCCGCGGTGATGCCGCGCGGGCCCTCCAGGCTGCAGAGCAACCAACGATCCAACGCCGGCTGCAGCGCGCGGGCGATCGCCAGCGCATCCTTGTCACCCAGAATGCCGACCACCGCGAGCGTGCGCCCCTGACACGGACGCTCCTGCAGCAGCGCAGCCAACACCTCGGCGGCGGGCTCATTGTGCGCAATGTCGAGGATCCACTCGACCGGCCCGGGCACGATCTGAAAGCGGCCCGCGAGCCGCACGCGGCGCAGCCCCGCGGCGACGGTCCGCGCATCGAGCGCCGCAATGACCTCGGCCGCCACGGGGGACTTCGCATCGGTGGCGAGCGCTTCCAGTGCAGCGAGCGCGGTGGCGGCGTTGCGGTACTGGATGGAGCCGGCGAGCGCCGAAGGCGGTAGATCGGCGAGGCTGAGACGGGCGCCGCGGTAGCGCCACCGCGCTGGGGCCGCCGCGTCCGGCTCGAGCTGCCAGGTGAAATCCCTCTCTGCGACGATGGGCTTCGCGCCGAGGCGCTCGATCGCGGCGTATACGCTTGCCGGCATGCGCGCCGTCCCGAGCACCGCCGGGCGGCCGGCGCGGAAAATGCCGGCCTTTTCGGCGCCGATCTCCTCCAGCGTCTCCCCCAGCCAGTCGCGATGATCGAAGCCGATCGAGCAGATCACCGCCACATCAGCGGCGATGAGATTGGTGGCATCGAGGCGTCCGCCGAGCCCTACCTCGAGCAGCGCGAGCTCGACGCCCCGGTCGGCGAAGAGTTGCAGCGCCGCCAGCGTGTTGTATTCGAAGAAAGTCAGGGTGGTGGCGCCGCGCGCCGCTTCGATGCGCTCGAAGGCCGCCACGATCGCGGCATCCTCCACCTCCACGCCGTCGATGCGGATGCGCTCGTTGTAGCGCAGGAAGTGCGGCGAGGTGAACAGCCCCACCGACCGGCCGGCCGCGAGCCACAGCGCCTCGAGATGCGCCACGGTCGACCCTTTGCCGTTGGTGCCGCCGACCGTGATGACCGCGGACTTTGGCTGCTCCAGCCCGAGCCGCCGGGCCACGACCCCGACACGCGCCAGTCCGAGGTCGATCGACTTCGGATGCGCCGCCTCCTGCAGCGCCAGCCAGTCGGCGAGCGATCGGGCCACGGGCCGACGCCGGCTTAAGCGGCGGCCGCCGGTTGTTTCATCAGCATGCGCAGCAGCGATGCAATCCGCTCCCGCATATCGCGGCGATCGACGATCATGTCGAGCGCGCCGTGATCGAGCAGGAACTCGCTGCGCTGAAAGCCCTCGGGCAGCGTCTCGCGCACCGTCTGTTGGATCACCCGCGGTCCGGCGAAACCGATCAGCGCACGCGGCTCGGCGAGATTCAGGTCGCCGAGCATCGCGAGACTCGCCGACACGCCGCCGGTGGTCGGGTCGGTCATCACCGAGACGTAAGGCAGATGCGCCTGCGCCAGCCGCGATAGCGCCGCGGCGGTCTTCGCCATCTGCAGCAGCGAGTAGAGCGCCTCCTGCATGCGGGCGCCGCCCGTCGCGGTGAAGCAGATGAGCGCCTTGCGGTGCTCGATGCAGTGGTCGGCAGCGCGCTTGAAGCGCTCGCCCACCACCGAGCCCATCGAGCCGCCCAGAAACTGGAACTCGAAGGCGCAGGCGACGACCCGCAGGCTCTCGAGCGTGCCGGCGAGCACGATGAGCGCATCCGTTTCCCCGGTCGCCTTCTGTGCCTGCGCGAGGCGATCCTTGTAGCGCTTGCTGTCGCGGAACTTCAGCGGATCTTCCGGCGTGATCTGCGCTCCGATTTCCTCGGTCGATTCCGGGTCGAGGAAGCGCTCGAGGCGCTCGCGCCCGGTGATCCGCATGTGATGGCTGCACTTCGGGCAGACATAGAGATTGCGCTCGAGCTCGGCCCGATAGAGGACCGCATCGCAGGCCGGACACTTGATCCACAACCCCTCCGGCACCGACCGGGTACGGCGCTCGGTCTTGATGCGCGAGGGCATGATCTTCTCGAACCAGGACATGAAGGCCGCCTAGGGTGGAAAGCCAGCCCCGATGATAGCGTCTTCGGAGTCTCCGGCCTCCCCCGTGCCGCTCCCGGGGACACGGGGCAGTGCAAAGGCCTGGGGATAGCGCACGCGCCATAGGTAAAGGCCGTCGGCGGGGGCGGTAGCCGCGCTCAGCCGCCGGTCGCGTCCGGTGAGCACTTCCGCAGCCCAGGAGGCCGGTGCATCGCCTTTGCCGATGCGAATCAGGAGACCGGCGATATTGCGCACCATGTGGTGCAGAAAGGCATTGGCCGTGGCCTCGATCGCGAGCCAGTCCCCTCGCCGCACGACGGTCAGCCGCTCCATGCGACGCACCGGGGATTTGGCCTGGCACTCCGCGGCGCGGAAGGCGCTGAAATCGTGCTCGCCCACGAGCGCCACCGCCGCCTGCGCCATGCGCTCCGCATCGAGCGGGCGGTGGATCCACGTGGCGCGATGGGCGAGCAGGCCCGAGCGGGAGCCGCGATTGAAGATCAGGTAGCGGTAAGTGCGCGCTTCCGCCGAATAGCGGGCGTGAAAGTGTGCGGGTACGGGACGCGCCCAGGAGATGCTGATGTCGCGCGGCAACTCGGAATTGGCGCCGAGCGCCCAGGCCCGCATGCCGCGGGCGGCGGCGGTATCGAAGTGCGCCACCTGGCCGCGAGCATGGACTCCGGCGTCGGTTCTCCCGGCGCAGACGAGACTCACCGCTTCGGCGGCGACTTTCCCGAGAGCGCCCTCGGCCAGTACCTGAACCGTATCCGCCGAGCGCTGGCTCTGCCAGCCGGCGTAGCGGCTGCCCTCATACTCGAGCCCGACCGCGATCCGCGTCAACCCGGTAGGGACTCCATCAGACGCTCGGCTTCCTGGCGCTGCGCCACGGAGCCCTCGTGCATGACTTCCTCGAGGATGTTGCGCGCTCCTTCGGGGTCTCCCATGTCCATATAAGCGCGCGCAAGGTCGAGCTTGGTGCCGACCTCACTCATGGTGACCGGCTCCAGGTCCGGCAGCGCGAGATCCTCCGCCGACAGCTTCTGAGTCGCCGTGAAGGCTGTATCCGGTACCGTCGCCGTGCCCACATCCAGGTCCAGACCCGAGCCGTTTGCGGCGTGATCGGGCTCTGCGTCCGCATCGCTGAGTTCGTAGTCGACGCTCGAGGGGTTGTCGAGCGCGGCCAGCCGCGAGGTCGCAGCCGTGTCGTGACCGTTGGTGCGGCCGTCGCCATCGGTCAGTACCGCCTCGAGCTCGCTCTCGTCGATCTGCCACGAGTTGGTCGTGCCCGTCGGCTCCGGCGCCGCCTCGGCCGAGCCGTGATCCGCCTGCTCCATGACTCGCCGCGAGTGCTCGTCGAGTCCCGCAACCAGAGTCGGGGTTTCGGGCGAAGCTTCGGTCGCCTCGCTGCCAGGCTCGGGGGTGTCGAATGCACCGAGATCGAGCCCCAGGTCATCGATCGCGAGCTCGGCGGTCTGATCGGCACCGCTTTGCTTCATGGCCGTCTCGAGCTTCTGCCGGATCGTCGGCTGCTCGGTCGTGTGCAGGGCCGGTTGCTCGATGGTCGGACCCTCGATCTCCGCCGCGTACATGCCTGGCGCCTCGTCCCCTCCGGGCAGGGTCGCCGTCATCTCGCGTGTGCTACCGGTCGCGCTGTCCGCGAAAGGGGTATCGAGCAGCGCCATGTTCCGATCGGTGGCGGTACCGGGCTGCTCGACCGTCACCACGTTCTCGCCCTCGCCCTCACCCAGCGCGGAGCCGATGTCGAGATCGAGCCCTTGGGCGTGTTGGCCCGTGTGTCCAGATTCGATGTCGAAGTCGAGACCCGCGCTCTGTCCGCCCGCGAGGTCGAGATCGACCCCCGCCGACGCCGCGCCGCTGACGGTGGCGCCGCCTGCGAACAGCGGATCTTCCGGGGCGAGCTGCTTGCCCATGATCACGATCTTTTCCCACTCGCCGGGCGCTGCCTCGGCGCGGGTCTCGGCCAGCTCGCGCGCGGTCTGCAGGAACTGTTCCTTGTTGCCCCAGACGAAGAAGACTTCGAGGAGCTTCAGCTTCAGGTCCCGCCGCTCGGGCTCGCGGCCGATGGCGATGCGGATCAGATCGGCGGCCTGGTCGTACAGACCATAGGCCATGTGGAAATCGGCCTCGGCGAGCGGGTCGCCCTGATCAAGGTTGACCGCCGTCTCGGTGCTGATCGTGTCCGGGTTAGTGGTGACGTGCTTGGCTACCAAGGGCGCCGCGGCTGCGGCGATCTTCGGTCGCTCATGCGTCCCGCTCTCCTCGACCACGAATGCGTCGTCGTGCGCCGAAGCTGCCGGACGGATGGAGGCGGTGTCTCCCGCCGAAGGCTCCAACCTTGTGTACGGAGACGGTGATCCTCCCGCAGCGGCGAGACGGCCGAGCGAATCGTCGAGATCCGATTGCCGGCGCGAGCGCAAGACGCGCGCGGCGACGACGCCGAGCAGCGCGAGCGCGGCCAGTACGACGGCCCACCAGTACCTGGCGAGCGTGTCGAATAGCGAAGAGCCCGAGCTCGGCTTGAATGAGCCGGTCGACTTTGCCGCAGGGTGCGCGAAGTGCGGCGCGGGTGCCGGAGCATTCGCCGTGACCGGCGGCGGAGCCGGTGGCGCCTGCTGGGGTGCCGGAGCAGAGTTGGCCGGCGCGTTAGCGACCGTGGGCTGGCTGGGAGTGGCTGCCGGCGGCGTGGTCGCCGCGGGCGGAGGCGGGACCGCCGTCGGGGCGGCCTGCTTGCCCGCGAGCTGAGCCTGCATTTGCGCCAGCTGCGTGTCCTTGAGCTGGAGCATGCGATGCTCGTCCGCGAGCTGTGTCTGCAGACTCTGCACCTGCGCCTGGAGCGCCTTGACGTCACCGGAGGAAGCTCCGGCCGTGGGCGCTCCACCAGCACCGGCACCGCCCGCGGGGGCGACCAACCGCAGTCTTCCCGGTCCGCCCTCGCCGTTGCCCGTCCCCCGAGAGACGGTGCGCCAGGCGGCGTATTGGCGGTGAATCTCCGCTGTCGCGACGGCAGGCGCGATGGCAGCGACCGAGTCGCTGTCGGGGACACGCAGCACTGCGCCAGAGCGCAGCAGATTCATATTGTGGTCGAAAGCAGAAGGGTTCTGCTGATAGATGGCCACCATCCAGGACCGCGTCGGGCTGGAGTCGACTCCGGCTCCGCTCAGCTGGTTGGCGATGCCCGAGAGCGTCTGTCCTCGGCGCACGACGAGCGAATGGGGCTCTCCCGCGGAGGTGGCAGTGGCAGTAGAAGCGGCGCCGTTGCCGGCCGCGGATTCGTCCGAGCCCGGTGTCGGCGCGGCTTCAGCCGCGGACGGAGCCGGTGTGGCTGGCGCCTGTGAGCGCGCGATCTCGCCCTCACGCGGAGCGGTCGCGGTGGCGGCGGGCGCGACCTGCTGGCTGGCCGACTGCGACTGATTGGGCACGTACACCGGCGGATCGAGCAGCACGGTGTATTCGCGAATCAGGTGACCACGATCCCAGTTGGCCTCGACCAACAGCGTGAGCACCGGATCGGTGACCGGCGAGTCCGAAGACAGCTCGATGACTTCCCTGCCATCCGCCGCGCGGGTGGCCTTGACGTGCACGGAGCTCAGGAACTGCGGCCAGCTGAGCCCGTAACGCGCGAAGGTATCCTGCGACGCGAGCTGAACCTGCAGGTTCTGCACCGCATCCGGCGTAGCGTCGAGTAGCTCGATCTGGGCCTTTAAGGGCTGATCAAGCGGTGATAGGAGACGGATGTCCCCGAGGCCGAGAGCGAACGCTGCTGAAGGAACTGCCAGCAGCAACGCCACCGCCCGGCTTGAGCGTTTGGCGACCATTTAGGACACCCCGGAAGGCATCAGTGAGTGGAATACATTGCGAAAACAAAGGGATGGCTGCATCTTGGCAGTCTCATCCGATTGGGGTGCCAATATAACTTAATTGGGCGGAAAGCCAAAGCGACCGCAGCACTGAATGTCGGAACAGGCAACCACGACCCATAAGTTAAGTCCCCTTTCGGTTGCGGCGATATTTACGTATCTGCGGGACATAAACTGTGTCGGCGATCACCGTCGGGTAATGTCCGGCGTCTCAGTCCGGACATCTGCGTTCTGCGCGCGGTGCCGCAGGTAATGGTCCATCAGCACGATCGCGAGCATCGCCTCAGCGATGGGCGTGGCCCGAAGGCCTACGCAGGGGTCGTGGCGGCCGGTGGTGACGATCTCCACCGGCTGGCCGGTGATATCGATCGTTTTGCCGGGCACCTGGATGCTCGAGGTCGGCTTCAGCGTGAGATGGGCCACGATGTCCTGGCCGGAGGAGATACCGCCGAGGATGCCGCCGGCGTGATTGCTGGCGAACCCCTGGGGTGTGAGCTCATCGCGATGCTCGCTGCCGCGCTGCCTGACCGCGGCAGTTCCGGCCCCGATTTCCACCGCCTTCACGGCATTGATACCCATGAGAGCCCCGGCAATATCGGCATCCAGCCGCTCGAATACCGGCTCGCCGAGCCCGGGAGGCACGCCCGTCGCGATCACCGTGACACGCGCCCCGATCGAGTCGCCGTCCGAGCGCAGCTTCCAGATGAGCGCCTCGAGCTCTTCTACCCGTGCCGGGTCGGGACAGAAGAACGGATTCTGGTAGGCGAACGCCGGATCGCGCGCTTCGAGGGTCAGCTCACCAACCTGACTCAGATAGCCGTAGATCCCGACGCCCAGCCGGGTCGCGAGATATTTGCGCGCGATCGCGCCCGCCGCTACCCGCATCACCGTCTCACGCGCGGATGAGCGGCCGCCGCCGCGATAATCGCGCAAGCCATACTTCTGTTGATAGGTGTAGTCCGCGTGGCCCGGCCGGAACCGATCCTTGATCTTCTCGTAGTCGCGCGAGCGCGCGTCGGTGTTCTCGATGAGAAGCCCGATCGGGGTGCCGGTGGTGCGCCCCTCGAAGACGCCCGAGAGGATGCGGACCTGATCTCCCTCGCGGCGCTGGCTGACGAACTTCGAGGTGCCGGTGCGGCGCCGGTCGACATCCTGTTGGATGTCCGCCTCCGCCAGAGCGAGCCCCGGCGGACAGCCGTCGACGATGCAGCCGAGCGCGGGACCGTGACTCTCGCCGAACGTCGTCACCGCGAAGACCCTGCCGATCGTGTTGCCTGACATGTCGTGGCCGCCTAACGAAATTGCTCGGCGGTGAGGAGAAATACCCCGCCGCCGCCGCGCTCGAATTCCAGCCAGACGAAGGGCAGCCGCCCGAAGGCCCGGCGCACGGCCGCCTCCGTGTTGCCAACCTCGACGATGAGCAGCCCCTTGGGCAGCAGATGCGCCGGCGACTCGCGCAGGATCACCCGCACGGAATCGAGGCCTGCGCGCCCCGCGGCAAGCGCGATCGGCGGTTCGTGACGATACTCCGGCGGCAGTCCTGACATCTCGCGCCGCCCCACGTAGGGCGGATTGGCGACGATGATATCGTAGCGTTCGCCCGCGAGGGCACTGAAATGGTTGGAGCGCACGAGGCGCACGCGCCGCCCCAGGCGGTGGCGGCGGACATTCAGGGCGGCGACCTCGAGCGCCTCGGGCGAGATGTCGGCCGCATCGACGCGCACGCGCGGCAGCGCTTTGGCGCAGGCGATCGCAATGCAGCCCGAGCCGGTGCCGACATCGAGGATGCGGCGCACCCCGCGGCCATCAATCCACGGCGCAAAGCGCCGCTCGATGAGTTCCGCGATCGGCGAGCGCGGGATGAGCACCCGCCGATCGACGTAAAAGGGCAACCCGGCAAACCAAGTCTCGCCAGTGAGATACACGGCCGGAATCCGCTCCACGATGCGCCGCGTGAGCAGCGCCTCCACGCACTCGATGCCGCGGCTCCCCACGCGTCGGGCGTAGATCGTGCGCTCGCCGGAATGCGACAGGCGCAGCGCGTGCAGCACCAGGGCCGCGGAGTCGTCCCACGCATTGTCGGTGCCGTGCCCATAGAAAACGCCCGCGCGGCGCAATCGCCGGGCACCGCGCGCGATCAGCTCGCCAACGGTCGGCGAGCCGGTGCCCTGCAGCGATTTTGCAGTGTGGGATAATCGCTTCATGACGGCTCGACTCTTCTGGATCCTCGTAGGCTTGGGCGCCCTCAGCGCGGCGCTCGGCGGATTTCTGCTGGCCGGTGAAATTGACAGCTCCCGGCCCGTGCTGGCAAGTGGCACGTGGCTGCCGGATGCGAAGCCGATCGCCGACTTCCGCCTGATCGACAGCGAGGGACGTGCGTTCAGCCGTGCCTCCCTCCTGGGTCATCCGACGCTGCTCTACTTCGGGTTCACCCATTGTCCCGACGAGTGTCCGGACACGCTCGCCGCCCTTGCCCGAGTCACGAAGCAGGCGCAGCTCCCCGGTCTGCAGGTGCTCTTCGTCACGGTGGACCCGCAGCGCGATACTCCGGCCGTGCTCGCCGGTTATTTGCGGCACTTCGACCCGAGCTTTCTCGGCCTCACCGGTGACCCCGGCGAGATCCGCCGCGTCGCGGCCGGCCTCGGTATCAGCATCACGCGTATCAACCTGCCGGGGGGCGGGTACGACTTCGACCATACGATGGCCATCCTGTTGCTCGACTCCGGTGCTCGGGAAGTCGGAGTGTTCACGCCACCCTTCGACGCGCGGCAGCTCGCACAATCCCTGCGTGGCGTAGCGTCGGCACTTCGCGGGACCACCTGAGACTCGCATGGAGGCCACGACAACGCCCGGGACGGATTCGCCGACGCTGCGCGCGCGCCTCTTCGTCGCAATGCAGTACCTGCTGCCGCAGCACTTCCTGTCGCGGCAGGTCCATAAGCTGGCCCGCTGCCGCGTGAAGCCGGTCAAGAACGCGCTCATCGGCGCCTTCATGCGGCACTTTCGGCCCGACATGAGCGAGGCCGCGGACCCCGAGCCGCGGGACTACCCGAGCTTCAACGCCTTCTTCACGCGCAGCCTCCGACCGGGATCCCGTCCCTGCGATCCGGATCCGCGCATACTCGCCTGTCCCGTCGACGGGACCGTGAGTCAGATCGGCCGCCTCGACGGTCTACGCATACTGCAGGCGAAAGGCCACGACTATTCCCTCGAGGCACTGCTCGGTGGCGCCTCCCCCTGGGTGCAGCGCTTCGCCGGCGGCTCGTTCGCGACGCTCTACCTCGCCCCATTCAACTACCACCGCATTCACATGCCGGTCGCCGCGGCCGTGCGCGCCGCATGGTTCATCCCCGGAAGGCTCTTCAGCGTCAATGCGGCCACCGCGGCGGCCGTGCCAGGCCTCTTCGGGCGCAATGAGCGGGTGGTGTGCGCTTTCGAGGAGGGGAGCGTCGCGTTTGCGCTGGCGCTGGTCGGCGCGCTCTTCGTCGGCAGCATCGCCACCGTATGGCACGGCGATGTGGCGCCCTGCAGTCCTCGCCGGGCGAAGGAGTTGCCGCTCGACACCGGACGCGCGCCCCTGCGCCTCGAGCGGGGAGCGGAGCTGGGTCGATTCAACATGGGATCGACCGTCATCCTGTTGCTGCCGCCGGGCATGGCGGAGTGGCTGCCCGCTCTGCGGCCGGGCTCGCCCGTTCGCGTGGGTCAAACGATGGCGCGGCTCTGCCCGCCATGACCCAGGACCCTCGCGATGCAGCCGGCCGCGGCGAGGGCAGCGATTGGGGCCCCACCGCCTCGCGCCAGATGCTGCAGTTGCGCGCCGCGCTGCTGGCGCGCGCCCGCGGCTTCTTTGCTGCCCGCGACGTGCTCGAGGTGGACACCCCGATCGTGGTCAACGCGCCGGTGACCGACGTGCACATCCACTCCGCGCGGGTGATGCTGGAGGCGGCCGATCCCCGGGAGAGGCCGCATCAGCCCTACTTTCTGCATACCTCGCCGGAGTACGCGATGAAGCGCCTGCTCGCCGCGGGGGCGGGCGACATCTTCCAGATCTGTCACGTGGTGCGCGCGCTCGAGCGCGGCCGGCTCCACAACGCCGAATTCACACTCATCGAGTGGTATCGCCTGGGCCTCGCGCTCGATGCGCTCATGAGTGAGGTCGAGGCGTTGGTGCGTGAGCTCCTCGACCGCTCGCGCGCCTCGCCGGCGGCCGAGCGCATGAGCTATCGCGAGGCGTTTCTGCAGGCGCTGGCGCTCGACCCGTTTACGGCCCCGGTCGCGCAGCTCGCGGAGCACGCCCGCCGGGCAGGCTTCGAGGGCACAACGACGGATCGCGACGAGCTGCTCGAGCTGTTGATGGGCACCGTCGTCGGACCGCAGCTCGGCCGTGGCGGGCTGACCTTCGTGTACGCCTATCCCGCCAGCCAGGCGGCACTTGCCCGGCTCGATCCCGGTGACCCGCGTGCCGCGCAACGTTTCGAGCTCTATGGCGACGGCATCGAGCTCGCAAACGGCTTCCATGAGCTCGCTTCCGCGCGCGAGCAGCGCGAGCGCTTCGAGCACGACATCGCGGAGCGCCGCAGACGGGGCCTGCCCGTCGCCACGCTGGACGAGCGACTGCTCGCGGCGCTGGAAACCGGCCTTCCGGACTGCTGCGGTGTCGCGCTCGGATTCGACCGCACCCTGATGCTGGCGGCAGGCGCTGAGCGCATCGATGCGGTCCTCCCCTTCCCGATTGAGCGAGCCTGAGACATGGACACGACCTACACCGGCAAGCCATACGACTTCACTGACAAGCGCGCCGGCTACGAGCAGCTGGCAACGCAGCTTCACGGGCTGCTCGCAGGCGAGGCCGATCCGATCGCCAACGCCGCCAACACCGTAGCGCTCATATTCGATGCGCTGCCGGCGGTGAGTTGGGCAGGATTCTACTTCCTGCGCGGCGGCGAGTTGATCGTCGGGCCATTCCAGGGGAAACCGGCTTGCGTGCGGATTGCTTTAGGGCGTGGCGTCTGCGGAACCGCCGCCGCGAGACGCGAGACCATTATCGTCCCGAACGTCAACGCTTTCCCTGGGCACATTGCGTGCGATGCGGCGTCGCAGTCGGAAGTCGTGGTGCCACTCTTGGCGGCAGACCGGCTGGTAGGAGTCCTCGACCTCGACAGCGCTCGGCTCTCGCGGTTCGATGAAATCGATGCGCGTGGCCTGGAGCGGCTGGCGGCGCTATTCGTTCAGGGCAGCCGGCTGGATCAGCTGCGGTAGCCCTCTGCCGGGCCTACTGCTTTGCCCGCGAGACATACTCACCGGTGCTGGTGTTGACGCGGATGAGCTCGCCCTCGTTGATGAAGAGCGGTACCCGCACCACGGCGCCGGTCTCGAGCTTGGCCGACTTCTGACCGCCGGTGGCGGTGTCACCCCGCAGGCCGGGGTCGGTCTCCACGATCTTGAGCTCCACGTGCGCGGGCACATTCACCACCAGCGGCTCGTTGTTCCACAGGGTGACGATGCATACCAGCCCCTCTTTCAGCCACTGCGCGTTGTCGCCGAGGGCGGCCTTGCTGGCCGTGTACTGCTCGAAGCTCTCCGGCATCATGAAAAAATAGAAGTCGCCGTCCTGATAGAGGTACTGCATCTCCGTATCGACGACGTCCGCGGCCTCCAGCGACTCACCCGAGCGGAAAGTGCGCTCGATGGTGCGGCCGGTCTTGAGATTGCGCACCTTGATGCGGTTGAAAGCCTGGCCCTTGCCGGGCTTGACGAACTCGTTGTCGACGATCGAGTACGGGTCGCCTTCGAGCAGGACTTTCATGCCCGAGCGGATTTCGCTGGTGGTGTAGTTGGCCATTTCTTTCTCGTGGCGGGGGCGGCAGAATGCGCGGCCCGTCCTCAACAGGGCCGCGTATGATAACGGCATCGGTCACCCCCCGCCAGCTCGAGCCTCGGACCTGGCAGCAGGAGCTCACTGAGGCCATCACGAGCCCGGAGGATCTCGCCGCCGCGCTTGGCCTGAGCCCACAGGCCCTGGTCGGCGTGCACGCGGCCGGCCGTCACTTCCACCTGCGCGTGCCCCGCAGCTTCGTCGCGAGAATGCGTCCGGGCGACCCGCAAGACCCGCTGCTGCGTCAGGTACTGCCTGCGGCCGCGGAGCTCGCCGATGAGGCCGAGTACGTCGATGATCCGGTCGGTGAGCGCAGTGCGCTGCGCGCACGCGGGCTGCTGCAGAAATACCACGGCCGCGCGCTCCTCATCACCACCCCGACTTGCGCCGTGCACTGCCGTTATTGTTTTCGCCGGGAGTTTCCCTACGAAGAGCACAGCGGCGCGGCGCCACGCTGGAGCGAGGCGCTGGCCGAGATCGCCGCCGACTCCTCGCTCGAGGAGATCATCCTGAGCGGCGGCGATCCGCTGTCATTGAGCAATGCACGCCTCGAGAATCTGACCCGTACGCTCGCCGCGATTCCTCACGTGCGCCGGATCCGCGTCCATACCCGCCAGCCCGTGGTGTTACCTTCGCGTGTCGATGACGGACTCCTGCAGTGGTTGCGGACAATCGCACGACCCACTGTGCTCGTGTTGCACGTCAATCATCCCAACGAGCTCGATGCGGAGCTTGCCGCGGCCTGCGGCAGGCTGCGCGCCACCGGGGTCACCCTCCTCAACCAGTCGGTCCTGCTGGCCGGCATCAACGACGACGCCGATGTGCTCGCGCAGCTGTCACAGCGCCTCTTCGATGCGGGAGTGCTACCCTATTACCTGCATGCCCTCGATCGGGTGCGGGGTGCGGCGCATTTCGCGGTTCCCGACGAGCGCGCGCAGGCGCTGGCCGGACGCCTCGCGGCGCAGCTGCCCGGATATCTCGTTCCACGCCTGGTGCGCGAGGTGCCGGACGCGCCCGCCAAGGTCACGCTCGGTCCCGTATTCTGAGACACAGGACAACCGGACCGGCGCCGGGCCGATGCTAGAATTTTGGCCGGCCTCGCGGCCCCTCACCCCGCTGCATCAACGGAGAGCGCTTTGACCGAGCAGAACCCCGTTCCGCTCATCGTACTGTCTCCCACCCGGGATCCGGTCGAGGCAATCAACAGCATCCTGCGCCGCGCCGGGCATCCGGTGCACTGCACCTGGATCCCGGCACTGCGGGATCTGCCCGACGCCTTGCCGCAGATCAATCCGGAACTGCTCATCTTTGTGCCGGGACCCGAGGACGACCTCAAGAGCGTCGTCGAGATACGGGATCAGGCGGCCCCCACCGTGCCGGTCATGCAGATGACGGAGGCGGTGGACGAAGATGTCATCGCCGATGCGATGACCACGGGCGCGCGTGACGTCGTCTCGCTGGCCAGTCCTGTGCGCCTGGCCGCTGTGATGGTCCGGGAGCTGCGCGCCTTCCGACTGGAGCGCGCGCTCACCTCCACGCTCAAATCCGCCCACGATGCGCGCAATCAGCTCGAGAGTGTGCTGCAGCGTTCGAACGATGCCATCGTGCAGGTTCAGGAGGGCATCGTCATCGATGCCAACCCGGCGTGGCTCGAGCTCTTCGGGATCAAGGACTCGCTGGTCGGCCATCCGGTGATGGACCTCTTCGACGAGGCGACGCAGCCGGCGCTCAAAGGCGCGCTCGCCGCCTGCCTGCAGGGCCGATGGAACGATCTCGCGCTCAAGGCCGCCGCCCTGCTCCCGGAGGGCAAAACAATGGCCGTGGAGATCGTGCTGGCGTTGGGTCACCACGACGGCGAGCCGAGCGTGCGGCTGGTGGTGCCCGCGAAAGCGCGCGATGAGCAGAATCTCGTCGAGGAGCTGAGCCACGCGGTCCACTCGGACCATACGACGGGCTTCCTCCATCGGCGCGAGTTGATGGAGGCGCTGCATGCGCGCCTCGAGGCCGCGAGCCCCGGCGGCATGCGCTGTCTGGCCTTGGTCAAGCTCGATGCTTTCGCGGCGGTGGAGCGTGATGTGGGCGCCACGGCCAGCGAGGACGTACTGATGGGAATCGCGACGCTCCTCAAGGAGACGCTCTATCCCAATGAAATCGTCGGCCGCTTCGGCGGAGTGAGGTTCCTCGCGCTGCTCGAGCGCGGCAACGAGAACGATATCCAGGCGTGGGGCAAGCAACTCCTGGCGCGGGTGCAGAAGTACACGATGCGTGTCAATGAGAAGACGGTCGCGGTCACCTGCACGGTGGGCCTATCCATCGTGCCTCCCAGCGAACCCAAGCTCGACGCCATCGTGGCCGACGCCATCGAGGCTTGCGGCAAGGGCGTCAAGCAGGGCGGCAACCAGGCGCTGACATCCGGAAGAGCCGACGTCGAGAACCGCGTCCAGTCGTACGATCAGGTGTGGGTGAAGCACATCAAGGCGGCGCTCATGGAGAACCGGTTCCGCCTGGCGCAGCAGCCCGTGGCAAGCCTGCAGGGCGATGACCCGGAGATGTGGGACGTGTTGGTCCGCATGGTCGACCCGCACGGCAAGGAGGTGCTGCCGTCGGAATTCATGGCGGCGGCGGAGCGCAACGACCTGTTGAAGAACATCGACCGCTGGGTGGTCGGCGCCTCGCTCGCCTTCGCCGCGCAGCGGCGGCCGCAGTGCCTGTTCGTGCGGCTCTCGAAGGATACCGCCCGAGATGCGACCTTCGTCGAATGGCTGGACGGACACATCCGCTCGACACGAGCGGAGCCGCAGCGGGTCTGCTTCCAGGCGACCGAGGAAGTGGCGGCGAGCTTCCCGCAGGTTCGGATTCTCGCCGGCGGGCTGCGCCAGCGGGGCTTCCGTTTCGCGCTCGAGAGCTTCGGCTCCGGCCGCGATCCGCAGGGCCTCATCAGCTCGGTACCGCTCGATTTCGTGAAGATCGACGGCGCCCTGATACAGAGCCTGGCGCGCGACTCGGCGCTGCAGCAGCGCGTGCGCGCCCTGGTCGACTCGGCCAAGAAGCGCAACATCCAAACCATCGCCGAGCGCGTCGAGGACGCCAACACCATGGCCGTGCTGTGGCAGCTCGGCGTGCAGTACATCCAGGGCTACTTCGTCAACGCCCCGGAAGAGGTGGTCATGGGTTGAGGGGCGGCAGTACCGCCTCCAACCGATCCACCTTCCGCGGCCAGCCGCGCGGCAACACCGCGCCGCGCTGGGCGCGCTGGCCACGGTAGGCCTTGAGATCACTCCAGTCGAGGGTCTTCTGCTTATCGCCCGCCCAGATCACGAGCGAGCCCTTCGGCGGCACCACGGCGATGCCGCTCATCAGCTCCTCGCGCGCCGCGGCTTTCTTGCCCGGGATGTCGTACAGCTTGTTGCCCTTGCCGCGGGGCATCTCCGGCACATCGCCGACGGGGAAGGCGAGCAGTTTGCCTTCGCTGCTCACTGCCACGACCAGCGACTCCGGCGACGGTACCAGCGCGGGCGGCAACACCATCGAGTTATCGGGGACATTGAGCACGGTCTTGCCGGCGCGGCGGTCGGTGATCAGCTCCTTCAATCGCACGGTGAAGCCGTAGCCGGCGTCGCTCGCCAGCAGCCAGAGGTCCTCAGGCTCCCCCATCATGACGCCGGCGAACTTGGCGCCGTCCGGCGGATTCAGCCGGCCGGAGAGGGGCTCGCCCTGGCCGCGCGCCGACGGCAGCGAGTGCGCGGGCAACGAATACGTCCGGCCGGTGCTGTCGATGAACACCGCGGCCTGGAGGCTCCGCCCCCGCGCAATGGACTGGAAGCCGTCGCCGCTCTTGTAGGAGAGCGCATGGGGGTCGATCTCATGTCCCTTGGCCGAGCGCACGAAGCCGCCGGTCGACAGCACGACCGTCACCGGCTCGTTGGGGATGAGCGAAGTCTCGTCAATCGCCTGGGCCGCCTCGCGCTCGATGATCTTGGTGCGCCGGTCGTCGCCGTACTTGTCGGCGTCGGCGCGGATCTCGGTCGCGATGAGCTTCTTCAGCTTCGCCTTGCTCTTCAGAAGCGCCTCGAGCTCCTCGCGCTCGACGTTCAGCGCCTTCTGCTCCTCGCGGATCTTCATCTCCTCGAGCTTCGCGAGGTGACGCAGCCGCGTGTTGAGGATCTCCTCGGTCTGCTCTTCGGAGAGCTTGAAGCGCTTCATCAGCACAGGCTTCGGCTCATCCTCGCGGCGGATGATGCGGATCACCTCATCGAGGTTGAGGAAGGCGACGAGCAGACCATCTAGGATGTGCAGCCGGCGCGAGACCTTCTCGAGGCGATACGACAGGCGGCGCGTAACGGTGCGGGTGCGGAACTCGAGCCACTCGCCGAGCACCTCCTTGAGGCTCATCACGCGCGGGCGACCGTCCAGGCCGATGATGTTGAGGTTGACGCGGTAGTTGCGCTCCAAATCCGTGGTCGCGAACAGATGGTTCATGACCTCGGTGAGGTCGACGCGGTTCGAGCGCGGCACGATGACCAACCGCGTCGGGTTCTCGTGATCCGACTCATCGCGCAGGTCATCGACCATCGGCAGCTTCTTCCCGCGCATCTGCTCGGCAATCTGCTCCTGCACGCGGGTCGGCGACACCTGGTACGGAAACGCGGTAATGACGACGTTGCCGTCCTCCATCTCCCAGGTGGCACGCGCCTTGAACGAGCCAATGCCTTTCTCGTAGAACTCCTTGAGGTCGGAGCGGGGCGAGATGATTTCCGCGCCCGTCGGCAGGTCCGGGCCCTTGATGAACTTCATGAGCGCGGCGGTGGTGGCGTCGGGCTCCTCGAGCAGATGGACGGCGGCGGCGGCCACTTCGCGCAGGTTGTGGGGCGGAATGTCGGTCGCCATGCCCACCGCAATGCCGGTGGTGCCGTTCAAGAGCAGGTTGGGCAGGCGCGCCGGCAGGAACACCGGTTCCTCGCGCGAGCCGTCGTAGTTTGGCGTCCAGTCGACGGTGCCGTCCGATAACTCGCTCAGCAGCACCTCGGCGTAGCGCGTGAGCTTTGCCTCCGTGTAGCGCATGGCGGCGAAGGATTTGGGATCGTCCTGCGAGCCCCAGTTGCCCTGGCCATCAACCAGCGGGTAGCGGTAGGCGAAGGGCTGCGCCATGAGCACCATCGCCTCGTAGCAAGCGGTGTCGCCGTGGGGGTGGAACTTGCCAAGCACGTCGCCGACCGTAAGGGCCGCTTTCTTGTGCTTGTTGGCCGCTGCGAGCCCGAGTTCGCCCATGGCGTAGATGATGCGCCGCTGCACGGGCTTCAGGCCGTCGCCTATCACGGGGAGGGCGCGGTCGAGGATGACGTACATCGAGTAGTCGAGATACGCCTTCTCTGTGAACGTGCGGAGCGGCTGGCGCTCTACGCCTTCGAAGTTCAGTTCCTGGTCTTGCATGATGGGAATGTTCTGGGGCTAGACCTGTACGTCCGCCAGGTTTCCCTTTTGCTCCAGCCATTCGCGGCGGTCGCTGGCGCGCTTTTTGGCCAGGAGCATGTCCATGAGTTGGTCGGTGTTGTCCTTGCCGTCGATCGTCAGCTGGACCAGACGCCTCGTGCGGGGGTCTATCGTCGTCTCGCGCAGTTGGCTGGGGTTCATCTCGCCCAGGCCTTTGAAGCGGGTGACGCTGGGCTTGGTGCGGGGGTTTTCCTTTTCGATGCGCTTCAGTTGCTGGTCGCGCTCGCCGTCGTCCAGGGCGTAGAAGACCTGTTTGCCGGCATCGATGCGATAGAGAGGGGGCATGGCTACGTGCACGTGCCCGTTGGTTACCAGCGGGCGGAAGTGACGGAGGAAGAGAGCACAGAGGAGAGTGGCGATGTGCTGGCCGTCGGAGTCGGCGTCGGCGAGGATGCAGATCTTGTGGTAGCGGAGCTGACTCAGGTCTGGGGAGCCGGGGTCGACGCCCAGGGCGACGCTGATGTTGTGCACTTCCTCGGAGGAGCCGATCTCGCCCGGCTCCAGCTCCCAGGTGTTCAGAATCTTGCCGCGCAGCGGCATGATCGCCTGGAAGTCCTTGTCGCGCGCTTGCTTGGCGGAGCCACCGGCCGAGTCGCCTTCGACGAGGAAGAGCTCGGAGCGGCGCGGGTCCTGGCTGGTGCAATCGGCGAGCTTGCCGGGAAGCGCGGGGCCGCCGGCGATGCGCTTGCGCACCACGCGCTGCGCAGCCTTGGCGCGCTCCTGGGCGTTGGCGATGGCGAACTGCGCTATACGCTCGCCGGCGTCGGGATGGCGGTTGAGCCAGAGCGCCACGGAGTCGCGGGCGAAGCTCTCGACCAGGCCGGCCGCATCACGCGAGGCCAAGCGCTCCTTCATCTGGCCGGCGAACTGGGGCTCGTGGATCTTGATCGAGAGGACGTAGCACGCCTTGTCCCAGACGTCCTCGGGGGTGAGCTTGACGCCGCGCGGCACCAGGTTGCGGAACTCGCAGAACTCGCGCACCGCCTGAGTGACGCCCGACCGCAGTCCGTTGACGTGGGTGCCCCCCTCCGTCGTCGGGATGAGGTTGGCGTAGCTCTCGCCGATCGAGGTCTCCGCGGCCGGCGCCCACACCAGCGCGAAGTTCACCGCGTCGCTCTCTTCCTCGCGCTGGCCGATGATCGGCTCGTTAGGCAGGCGCTCGTTGTCGGCCAGCTCTTCGAGGAGGTAGGCGCCGAGGTCGCCGGTGTAGAACCACTCGTCCTTCTCGCCGGTGGCCTCGTTGGTGAAAGTGATGCGCAGGCCGGGGCAGAGCACGGCCTTGGCCTTCAGGGTGTGCTTGAGCTGGGGGACGGAGAACTTGTCGGAGTCGAAGAACTTCGGGTCGGGCCAGAAGCGCACGGTGGTGCCGGTGTTGCGCTGGCCGACGGTGCCCACCACTTCGAGCTTGGAGTGGACTTTGCCGTCCCTGAAGCTGATGTTGTATTCCTTGCCGCCACGCTTGATCCAGCAATCCAGGTTCTTCGACAGCGCATTCACCACGGAGACGCCGACGCCGTGCAATCCGCCGGAGAACTTGTAGGTCTTGTCGGAGAATTTGCCGCCGGCGTGCAGCCGGGTGAGGATGAGCTCGACGCCGCTCACTTTCTCCTTGGGATGGATGTCGACCGGCATGCCGCGACCGTCATCGGCGACCTGCAGCGAGTTGTCCTTGAACAGGGTGACATCGATCTGCTTGCAATAACCGGCGATCGCCTCGTCGACGCTGTTGTCCACGACCTCGTGGGCCAGGTGGTTGGGCCGGGAGGTATGCGTGTACATCCCGGGGCGGCGGCGCACGGGCTCCAGTCCGCTCAGGACTTCGATGTCGGAGGCGGTGTAGGACTGATTCATCGTGCCGCGATCTTACTTCAAGTCCTGAAGTAGCGCGGCTCTTACGGGCTCGGGGATGGGATCTACCGCATGGCGGTAGTGGTCTTGATCGACGCCGGCGGCAAGGGCCACGCCGCTTTTGAGAGCGGAGATCATGCTCGGGGTCAGCTCGAAGCGAAGGAAATGCACAGCGGAAGTCTTCTCGGCGTTCTCGCGCTCGAGGTCTTCGTCGGCGATCGCATGCACGCGGTCGTGGCCGCGCACCTGCACCCAGCAGCGGTCCTCGAGGCCGATGAGCTGCGCGAGCTGGCGCTGGCGCTCGGCGACGTCGGGGAACTCGATGAGGAGGGTCGCTTTCCAGTTACTGCCGTCGGGAATCAGCGGGTTGTAGGCGTCGAGCTCCTCGTGGATGCCTTCGGGCTCGAAGATGCGCTCGGCGCGCAGCATTTCCTGGACTTGATACTGCATGGTCAGCCGGTCTTCGAAGGACCAGGTGACATTGGGGCCGACGGCGAGCTTGCGATTGCGCTTGTGCTCGAGCACACGGGCGCGGAAGGCGATGCGCTCGCGGGCGTAAAGCTCGAGGTTCATGAGGTCTGCGACGGTGAGCTTGTCCATGGCGCGCCGCTAAATGCCGTAGGCGAGCCGCAGGAGACTGAGGGGATGCTCGGGCTCCCGGCCGCCTTCGAGGCCGCTCTGGATCTGCTCGCCGGCCATGGGACAGTCGCTCGCATAATGCTCGGCGCTGGCGGACTGGACACGCTGAATCACGGGCCGGGCGATCTTCATCGAGGCGGCGCGGAATTCCTTCTTCACGCCGTACGTGCCGTCGTGTCCGGAGCAGCGCTCGATCGCATCGACGGTGGTGTCGGGGACGAGCCGCAGCACGTCGCGGGTCTTCAGGCCGATGTTCTGCACGCGCAGATGACAGGGGACGTGGTAGCTCACCTTACCGAGTGAGCTCTTGAAGTCCGTGCGCAGGAGGCCCGCGCGATGGCGGTGCATGAGGTACTCGAACGGATCGAAGATGCGCTTGGCCACGCGTTGCACGTCGGCCTCATCGGGAAACATCAGCGGCAGCTCCTGCTTGAACATCAGCACGCAGGAGGGGATCGGGGCGACGATATCGAGCCCGGAGTCGATCGCGGCGAGGAGCTGCGGGATGTTGTGCTCTTTCAGGCGCGCGACCGCCTCGAGGTCGCCGAGCTCCAGACGCGGCATGCCGCAACAGCGCTCCTGCGCGACCAGCGTCACCGGGATAGCGTTGTGCTCGAAGACGGCGACCAGGTCCTCGTTGATCCGCGGCTCGTTGCGATTGCCGTAGCAGGTCGTGAAGAGCGCCACTTGGCCCGCCGTCTCCGGAGTCGGCACCGCCTTCGCCTCGGCGCTCTCACCCAGGCGACGCAGCCGCTTGCGGGCCGTGCGCGAGTGGTACTCCGGAATGGGCGCGCTCCGATCGACGCCGAGCGTTTTCTCCAGCACCACGCGACCCAGACTCGAGCGGTTGAAGGCATTGACGATCTCCGCAACGACGGGAATGCCGGCGATCTTCCCGACAGTGTCCGTGGCGGAGAGCGCCCGATTGCGGAAGCTGACGCCCTCTTTGCGGTCGTGCACTGCCTTCGCACGCAGCATCAGATGCGGGAAGTCGACATTCCATGGATGCGGCGGCACGTACGGGCACTTCGTCATGAAGCACATGTCGCACAGGTAGCAGTGGTCGACGACCTGCCAGAAGACCTTTTTGTCGACCCCGTGCACTTCTCCCGCGGTGGAGGCATCCACGGCATCGAACAGTGTTGGGAAGGCGTTGCAGAGACTGAAGCAGCGCCGACAGCCGTGACAGATGTCGAAGACGCGCTCCAGCTCCTTCGTGAGCGCGGCCTCGTCGTAGAAAGCCGGGTTGCGCCAGTCGATCGGGTGGCGGGTGGGGGCCTCGAGGCTACCCTCGCGGCCGCCGCCAGACGTGGACGTCGAGCTCATGGAATAAAAGGCGTCAGCAGGGCTCGCCGCGACCGGCGAGCCCCGAGAACGCCACGTTCGTTGAGCTCAAATACCTTCGAGGGCTTTCTGGAAGCGGTTGGCGTGCGAGCGCTCCGCCTTGGCCAGAGTCTCGAACCAGTCGGCGATCTCGGCAAAGCCTTCGTCGCGCGCCGACTTCGCCATTCCCGGGTACATGTCCGTGTACTCATGGGTCTCACCCGCGATCGCGGCCTTCAGGTTGAGCTTGGTATCGCCAATCGGCAGGCCCGTCGCCGGGTCGCCCACCGCCTCGAGATACTCGAGGTGGCCGTGTGCATGGCCCGTCTCGCCCTCGGCCGTCGAGCGGAAGACCGCCGAGACGTCATTGAATCCTTCGACGTCCGCCTTGGCTGCGAAGTAGAGGTAGCGCCGGTTTGCCTGGGACTCGCCCGCAAACGCGTCTTTCAGGTTCTTCTCGGTCTTGCTGCCTTTGAGGTTCATGCCGCTCTCCTGTCTTAGACTGGGTCTAACGTAGGCTGCGACTGTAAGCCCCCGGTTTCGGCGCGTCAATCACATTGACCGGGGCCAATACGCCTGTATAACGTCCTGCGCTTATGCCCGAGACCAAAGCACCGGATTTCGAGCAGGCGCTGGCGGAGCTCGAGTCGCTGGTCGAGCGCCTGGAGCGCGGCGACCTGCCGCTGGACGAGGCCTTGAAGACCTTCGAGCGCGGTGTGGAGCTCACGCGACACTGCCAGGGCTCGCTCAAGGCGGCACAGCAGCGGGTCGAGATCCTGCTAAAGCGCAATGGCCAAGTGGAACCCGAGGGGTTTACGGTGGCCGAATCCCAGGATGGCACCTCTACGGCCCAAAAATGATCGCCAGCTTCTGTTGCAGCTCTGCAACAATAGACTCTCGAGAGTGCTGCCGCACGCCAGTGTAAACTGTTAAAGATGACGTCCCCGCCGAACGCTTATCCGCTGCTCGATGCGATCGAGTCACCCGCCGACCTCCGCCAACTGCCGGTGGCGAAATTGCCGGACGTGGCGCAGGAGCTGCGTCAGTTCCTGATTCACACCGTCAGCACGCGCGGCGGCCACTTCGCGGCTGGCCTGGGCGCGGTGGAGCTCGCGGTGGCCCTGCATTATGTCTTCGACACGCCGCATGATCGGCTGGTCTGGGACGTGGGACATCAAGCCTATCCGCACAAGGTGCTGACCGGACGGCGCGACAGCCTGCACACGATCAAGCAGCCGGGCGGCCTCGCGCCCTTCCCGACACGGTCTGAGAGCCCGTACGACACGTTCGGCGTCGGTCACTCCAGCACCTCGATCAGCGCCGCGTTGGGGATGGCGATCGCAGCCGGCCGTCTCGGCGAGTCGCGCCGCGCCGTCGCCATCATCGGTGATGGCGCGATGACGGCGGGCATGGCCTTCGAGGCGTTGAATCACGCGGGCTCGCTGCCGGCGGATCTGCTGGTCATTCTCAACGACAACGACATGTCGATCTCGGAGAACGTCGGCGCGCTGTCCAACTACTTCGCCGCCGCCCTCTCCGGACGCGTGTACCGACACCTGCGCGAAGGCGGCAAGAAGGTATTGAAACCCATCCCGCCGATCTGGGAGCTCGCGCGCCGCTCGGAGGAGCACCTGAAGGGCATGGTCCTGCCCGGAACGCTGTTCGAGGAGCTCGGCTTCAACTACATCGGTCCCATGGACGGCCACGACGTGCGCGCGCTGGTGAGTACGCTGCGCAACGTCAAGAAGCTCAGCGGCCCGCAGTTCCTGCACGTGGTCACCCGCAAGGGCAAGGGTTATGCGCCGGCGGAAGCCGATCCGATCAAGTGGCACGGGCCGGGTCCCTTCGATCCGGCGAGCGGCACCATTTTCAAGGAGGCCACCTCCGGGCCCTCCTACTCGCAGATCTTCGGCAAGTGGCTCTGCGACATGGCAGAGCAGGATCCGCGCATCGTCGGCATCACGCCCGCGATGCGCGAGGGCTCGGGCCTCGTCGAGTTCTCCAAGCGCTTTCCCGACCGCTATTTCGACGTCGCCATCGCGGAGCAGCACGCCGTCACGTTCGCCGCTGGACTGGCCACCGAGGGCTTGAAACCCGTCGTGGCGATTTACTCCACGTTCCTGCAGCGCGCCTACGACCAGCTCATACACGATGTCGCCCTGCAGAACCTGCCGGTGCTCTTCGCTCTCGACCGCGCCGGCATGGTCGGCAGCGACGGCGCCACCCACCAGGGCAGTTATGACCTGTCCTTCCTGCGCTGCATTCCCAACCTCGTCATCATGGCCCCGAGTGACGAGAACGAGTGCCGGCAGATGCTCTACACCGGCACCACGCTTTCCGGCCCGAGTGTCGTGCGCTATCCGCGCGGCACCGGCCCCGGCGTGGCGCCCGAGAAGGCCTTCACCGCCCTCCCGGTCGGCCGTGCGCTGGTGAAGCGCGAGGGCCGCTGCGGACTCGCGCTGCTCGCTTTCGGCCCGATGTTGGAGCCCGCGACGCGCATCGCCGAGCGGCTGGATGCCACACTGGTCAACATGCGGTTCGTGAAGCCGCTCGATGAGGCGCTCATTCTCGACCTTGCCGCCCGTCACCGCGCCTTCATCACCCTGGAGGAGAACGCCGTTCAGGGCGGCGCCGGCTCCGCCATCGCCGAGCTCCTCGCGGCCGAGGGCCTCTCCCTGCCGCTGCTTCAGATCGGCATCCCCGACCGGTTCATCGAGCACGGCTCACGTGATTCCTGCCTGGTCGCGGCCGGTCTGGATGCACAGAGCCTCGCCGCCACCGTCGAGCGCTGGTGGTCCCTGCAGCCCCACGACCGGATTCGCTCGGTCGGCAGCGCCTGAAGGTTGAAAAAGCAACCTTCCGCCCGGATTTAGGCACATACCTCGATAGAGACAGGTGCCCTACGCACCGACCCGGTAGGCTTTAACCATGACCCCTCCCCCCGCCAGCGCCCAGTCCCCCCGAGCCGTTCTGGCCGAGGTCGAGGACGTGCAGGGCCGGACCGATACCCGCCGGCTGCCCATCAACCGCGTCGGTATCAAGGATATCCGCCACCCCGTGCGGGTGAAGGACCGCTCCGCCGGTGAGCAGCACACCATCGCCACGTTCAACATGTACGTCAGCCTGCCGCACAACTTCAAAGGCACGCACATGTCCCGGTTCGTCGAGATCCTGCACAGCGAGCGCGAGATCTCCGTGGAGTCCTTCGGCGCCATGCTCGCCACCATGACGGAGCGTCTCGAGGCCGACGCCGGCCACATCGAGATGAGCTTCCCTTTCTTCGTCATGAAGCGCGCGCCCGTCTCGGGCGTGGAGAGCCTGATGGATTATCACGCGAGCCTCACCGGCGAGCGTCACGCTGATCACACGGAGATGTGGGTGAAGGTGATCGTGCCCGTGACCAGCCTCTGTCCCTGCTCCAAGCGTATCTCGGCGTATGGCGCGCACAACCAGCGCTCCCACATCACCATCTCCGCGCGGCTGCGCGGCCACATGTGGATCGAGGAGCTCATCGAGATCGCCGAGAGCGAGGCCTCATGCGAGCTCTACGGCATCCTGAAGCGTCCCGACGAGAAGTTCGTGACCGAGCGCGCTTACGACAACCCGAAGTTCGTCGAAGACATGGTGCGTGATGTCGCCACTCGCCTCAACGCTGATGAGCGGATCGCCGCCTACGTCGTGGAGTCGGAGAATTTCGAGTCCATTCACAACCACTCCGCTTACGCGCTCATCGAGCGCGACAAAGACGCCGCGGCGACCTGAGCGTCGGAGAGGGGCAGGCTGATCTCGGCTCGCAGCCCGGGATCATTGCTCTGCAGTGTGAGCCGTGCCCGGTGCAGGCGCGCTATGGCCGACACCAGCGACAGCCCGAGCCCACTGCCCTCGAGTCCCGAGCGCTGCCCCACACGCGCGAACGGCTGTCCTGCTCGCAAGCGGTCCTCTGCCGGCATACCCGGGCCATTGTCGCTGATGACGAGGTCCGCGCGATCGTCGAGCCGCCTCACCGCGACCTCGATCCGCCCGCCCGAGGGCACGTACTTGAGCGCGTTTTCCAGCAGGTTGGTGATGAGCTGCGCGAGCAACTGTCGGTTGCCTTCGACGATGACTCCATGATCCGTGCGCGCGGCCAGCGTCAGGCCCCGCTCGCGCGCCACCGGCTCGAACAGCTCCGCCATCTCCTCGGCCAGCTCACCGACGTCCACCGGAGCCGGCGACGCGAGCGGCGTCCCTGACTCGGCCAGGGCAATCTGCAGCAGCGTAGCCAGCGTGCGTTGCAGGCGATCGACTTCCCGCAGGGCGGACTCCACGGGCTCCCGAATACCTGACTCGAGCGCCGGCAAGCGCAGCACCGCGTCCATCCGTGTCCGCAGGCGATGCAACGGTGCACGCAAGTCGTGCGCGACGCTGTCGAAGGTCGTGCGCAGTGTACGAGTCTGCTCCTCGAGGCGATCGAGCACGCGGTTCACCGAAGCCGCGAGGGCATCGAACTCATCGCTGTTGCCGACCACGGGCAGCCGGTGTCCCTGTTCGCCCGACATGATCCGTACGCAGGTTTCGGTGACGTCCCCGACACGGCGCGCGAGACGGAAACTGAAGGAAAACCCGGCGATCCCGGCTGCCAGGATCGAGAGGCCAATGCCCCATAGCGTGGCGATCTGAAAGGTTCGCACGTACCTGCGATCCTGCGACATGTCGGTACCGACGAGCAGCCAGTCGCCGTTCGGCAGCTTGCGCACGGAGGCGCGCACGGGGTGGACGGAGCGCTGTCCCGGCTCGATGGACTCGATGCGAAACTCGGGCCAGGGCTCGGCCGGCGCGCCGTCAAACGGCCAGTTGGTGACATTGCCGGCGAGGCGATTGAACTTGGGGTCCGCCAGCATGTAGACCGCGCCGATCCGTCCCCAGCTGTCGATGCGCAGGTTGATCTCGTCGGTGACTCCGGGAATGCCGCTGCGGATGTACTGGTTCTCGAGGCTGCTCAGCTCCGTGCCGATGATCAGGTCGACGTCGCCCGTGATGATGCTCTGCGTGAACAGGTACGCGCTGCCGAGCGTCACGCAGACGGCAAGCGTGACGAGGAACGTGTAGCCGATCGACATCCGGAAGGCGGAGGTGTTGAAAAGCCCCCAACGGCGCCCCTCCTTCACTCCTCCTCCTCCCTGAGCACATATCCCGAGCCGCGCACGGTATGGATCAGAGGCCGCTCCGCGCCGCGATCGATCGCCTGGCGCAGGCGGCTGATGTGCACGTCGACGAGGTTGCTCTGCGGATCGAAGTGCAGGTCCCAGACGCCCTCGAGCAGCATCATCCGCGTGACCACCTGCCCCTCGCGCCGCATCAGGAATTCGAGGAGCTTCTGCTCGCGCGCGGTCAACTCGATCTCGCGGCCGGCGCGCGCGACCTTGCGGGCGAGGAGGTCGAATTCCAGGTCCGCGACGCGCAGCACCGTCGCTTCGGCGGCGCTGGCATGCCGGCGCAGCAGCGCCTCGATGCGCGCCAGCAGCTCCGCGAACGCAAACGGCTTGGTGAGATAGTCGTCGCCGCCCGCCTTGAGGCCGCGGATGCGATCATCGACGGTGCCGAGTGCGCTCAGGACCAGTACCGGCGTCGCGAGCCGCGCACGCCGCAACTGTTGAATGATCGTCAGCCCATCGAGGTGCGGCAGCATCCGGTCGGTGACGATCAGGTCGAGCTTGCCCGCGAGGGCCCGGGTGAGCCCCTCACGGCCGTCGGCGGCGTGATCCACGGTGTAGCCGCTCTCGCGCAGTCCGTTGACGAGGACCCGCGCGGCCTCGATATCGTCCTCGATGAGCAGGATGTGCACGAGCGGGAATGTACCGCAGCCTGCCGCTCAGGCACAGGGACGTGCCCCGCCTAACTAGGAACCCGCCTGTTCCACGCCCTGCAGCCGGCCGATGAGCGAGCGCAGGAATACCCGGTTGAACCGGAGCTGGCAGGAGGCGGAGACTTGCTCGAGCAAGGTCGAGCTCACCTTGAGCACCGTCACTGCGCTTGCGGCGCTGATGGTGGCGGTTCGCTTGGCGCCCGGCACGTAGCTCGCCTCACCGAAGCAGTCGCCGTTGTCGAGGAGGCCGATGCGCCGCCCGTGCCGCTCGACCGCGCAGCCGCCGGAGACGAGGATGTAGAAGCGGTCATCCATCTCGCCTTCCTTGACGATTTCCTCACCCTGCGAGTAGTCCTGCCAGCTGCTCGCGCGCAGCACCTCCCAGATCTCGGCATGGGAGAACTCGTGGAAGAACTTCAGGCGCCGCAGGACGCCGAACTGCTCCTGCCTGTCGATGCGCGCGTTGGCCTCGCGGAGGCGTTGATGCACGCGCGTCAGCTCCGCCGCAAAGTCGAGCCCGCTCTTCTGCCGCTTCACAGGCTCCTTCTGCAACGCCGTTGCCACGACGTTCTCCAGCTCCTCGGGTACGTCCTTGCGCAGCGTGTGGATGGGCGGCGGCGTGGCGTAGACGATCTGATGCAGCAGCTTCTGCAGGTTGCCGGCGCGGAACGGGCGCGAGCCCGTCAACAATTCATACATCACCGCGCCGAGCGAGTACAGATCGGAGCGATTGGTGAGCTCGAGGCTCTGCACCTGCTCCGGCGACATGTACGACGGACTGCCCGCGATGCCCTCGATGCGCGAGATCTCCGAGTCCGACACCAGCGCGATGCCGAAGTCGATGATGCGCACGTCGCTATCCTGCGTGAGCATGATATTGGAGGGCTTGACGTCGCGGTGGATGACGCCGCGCGAGTGCGCGTAGTGCAGCGCCTTCGCGCACTTGAACATGATCTCCACCGCGTCGTCGATCCTGAGGAGGTTGTCCGGGCGGCAGTAGGCCGCCAGTGTCCGGGCGCCGTGAACGTGCTCCATCACGATGTAACAGTGACCGTTCTCCTCGCCCGCGTCATAGATGGGCAGGATGTGCGGATGCTGCAGCATCCCGACCAGGTGCGCCTCGGACAGGAACATCTTGCGCGCCGTGTGCGCGCGCTCCTCGTCCGCGCCCGGATCCATGTTGTAGAGCTTGATCGCGACGTCGCGCCCGTAATAGGCATCGTGCGACAGGTACACCACCCCGGTGCTGCCGCGGCCCACCTCCTTGATGACCATGTACTTGCCAATCCTCTCCGGCACGCCACGCGGCGCGGCCTTGGGCAGAGTACTGGGTCCTTTTGCGGGTACTGACATGGAGTGCGACGGCTCGTGGAACGCCCGAAAGGATACGGACTGAGGCCGCGCGTATCTGTGATGATTGGCGCAAATCGCTCCCGGCGAGTTGCAGACGATTTCGTGCGCGGCTATTTGCTTTTGACGTGTTATGTGAAGTCACGTCTGTTATGTGAAATCACCTGAAGTGGTCGTAGCCGGAATGCGACAGGCTCATCACGGCGCCATCGCGCAGCACGTCCGCGCCCGGGGTCGCGCGCAGAGTGCCGATTCGCGCGTAGCCCCAGCGCTCCGGCGGCAGCTCGGCCAGCAGTCGCGCGACGTGCGCGGGTCGCACGCTGAAACACAATTCGTAATCATCGCCGCCGGTCAGCGCGAGCTCGCGCGCACGCTCCTCGCCCACCGCGCGCAGCAGCGCCGCGGAGACCGGCAAGTCGCGATAAGAGATCTCCACGCCGCAGCCGCTGGCGCGCGCCAGCTTGGACGCATCGCCCAGCAGGCCGTCGGATACATCTATGCACGCGCCGGCGTAGCGACGCAGACCTTCCCCGAGGGCGAGTCGCGGCGTGGGGTAGAGAAAGCGATCCCGCAGATATGCCGCCCCCTCCCCGGCGGCGGCGAGACTGCCCTGCTCGATCGCGAGGCCCGCAGCCGCATCGCCGGGTGTCCCCGAGACGAAGACCACATCCCCGGGCCGACCTCCCGACCGCAGCAGCGCGGACGAGCGTTGCACGTGTCCGAGAACCTGCACGGTGATGCATAACGGTCCGGACGTGGTGTCGCCGCCAACGAGCGCGACTTCATGCGCCCGCGCCAGGGCGGCCATGCCTGCCGCAAACTCCGACAGCCAGGATTCATCAGCTCGCGGCAGAGTCAACGCCAGAAGAGCCCATGCCGGCTGGGCACCCATGGCAGCCAGATCACTCAGGTTGACGGCCAGGGCGCGGTGTCCGACCGAGGCGGGCGGCGACCCGTGCGGGAAATGTACGCCATCGACCAGGCTGTCCACCGCGGCGACCAGCTCTGCGCCCACGGGACACTCGAGAATCGCGGCGTCGTCGCCCACGCCCACGCGGACATCGGCGCGTTGGGCGCCGCAGCCGCGGAAGTACCTGTCGATGAGATCGAATTCAGACAGGGACACGCAGTCAATGCTCGTTGGGGCGGAGGGTGCGCGCCGCCCGATCCAACACCGCATTGACGTACTTGTGACCGTCTGTCGCGCCGAAGCGCTTGGCCAGGCTCACCGCCTCGCTGATGGCGACACGGTACGGCACGTCCTGGCGATGGCGCAGCTCATAGACTCCGATGAGCAGGACGGCATGCTCCAAGGGATCGAGGAGCGCGGGCCCCCGATCCGCCCACGAGGCGAGATCCGCATCAAGCGCTTCGCGGCCGCGCCAGACGCCCTCGACCAGCTCACGGAAGTACTCGCCATCCGCCCGCGGCATATCCTCCGCATCATGGAACTCCTGCACCAGGTCCTGCCAGGGCGAGTCGTTGAGTTGCCAGCGATAGAGCGCCTGCATCGCGAGCTTGCGCGCGACTGAACGCTGCCTGGAGAGGGTGCGACTGGAGGGCTCGGTCGGCATGGTGAGGTCGTCGCGGGCATCCAATGTCAGGATGAGAGGCGCGCCATGAGGCTCGCCATCTCCAGGGCGACCGTCATGGCTTCGCCACCCTTGTTGCCGGCGGTCGTCGCCGCCCGCTCGAGCGCCTGGTCCACCGTCTCCACGGTGAGAACCCCGAAGATGACGGGCACTCCGGTCTCCAGGCTCGCAAGCTGCAGGCCGCGCGCGCACTCACCCGAGATGTACTCGAAGTGCGGCGTATCGCCGCGAATGACACAGCCGAGCGCCACCACCGCATCATAGCGCCCCGACAGAGCGAGCTTGCGCGCGACGACAGGCAGCTCGAACGCCCCGGGCACCCTCGCGATCAGCAGGTCCTCGCTCGGGCCGCCGTGCTCGAGCCAGGCGGCAACGGCGCCCTTGAGGAGACTCGCGACGATGAAATCGTTGAACTTCGCCGCGACGATGCCTATTTTGCGGCCGCGGGCGAGGATTTCGCCCTCGACGACGCGCGGTGCGCTCAAGCGTCCTCTCCGACGTAACTCTCAATCTCGAGACCAAACCCGGAGATGCCGTGTATTTGCTTCGGTGCGGACAGCACTCGCATCCGGCGCACGCCCAGATCCTTCAGGATCTGCGCACCCACACCGAAGGTGCGCAGCACTTCACCGTCTCGCCGCGGAGCAGGCTTGCCAGACACCGCATCCGGCTGACCCTCACCACCGCCCGGTACCCCCAACGTTCGCACCGACTCCAGCAGGTCGCCGGATGACTCACGGTCGCGCAGGATCACGATCACGCCACTGCCGGCGCGCGCTATCCGCTCCATGGCCGCCCGCAGCGTCCAGGCCAGGGGATCTGCCCGGATGCCAAGCAGGTCACGCAATGGATCCACCACGTGGACGCGCACGAGCGGGGACTCGTCACCGCGAAGCGTGCCGCGAGTCAGGGCGAGATGCACCTCCTCACTGACGCGATCCTGGTACGCATAAAGCATGAATTCGCCGAGCTCGGTCTGCACGGGCTGTGCCTTCACCCGCTCGACGGAGCGCTCGTTGCGCAGCCGGTAGCGGATGAGGTCGGCGATGGTGCCGATCTTCAGGCCATGGCGCTTGGCGAATGCCTCGAGCTCCGGCCGCCGCGCCATCGTGCCGTCCTCGTTCATCACTTCACTGAGGACCCCCACTGGCTGCAGGCCGGCCAGGCGGCAGAGATCCACCGCGGCCTCCGTGTGGCCGGTCCTCACGAGCACACCGCCGCGACGCGAGCGCAGCGGGAAGATGTGCCCGGGCCGGGCAAAGTCGAGCGGCTTCGAGCGCTCGTCCGCCAGCGCGTGGATGGTCGCGGCCCGGTCGCTCGAAGAAACGCCCGTTGTCGTCCCGGCGCGCGCGTCCACGGACACGGTGAAGGCGGTGCGGTGCGATTCGTTGTTGCTCGCGACCATTTGCGGCAGGTCGAGGGGCGTCAGCCGGTCCTCCTCCATCGGGACGCAGATGATGCCGCTCGTGTAGCGGATCATGAACGCCACGGCATCCGGCGTCGCCAGCTCGGCCGCCATGATCAGATCGCCTTCGTTCTCGCGGTCTTCGTCGTCCATGATGAGGACCATGCGCCCGGCCTTGAGGTCGGCGACGATCTCCTCCACGGAATTCAGGCCGACGGAGCCGGTCGGCAGGGGCGTTTTACCGGTAATGGGCAGGACTTTCGACATGGGGGGCCTCGGAGTAAGTACCCCAATTATACCTGCCAGGGTTTACCGGCAGTTTCCCTCCTGGCACTACCGGCCCATTTCCTAGCTTTTCGCCCCTAGCGCTGCGGCAGCAGCGGTAATACGGCCTCTTCCAGCGCCTGCTTGGAGACTCCGGAGGGCCCTTCGGCCTGCAGCTGCGCACGGATCACCCCGCTGGCATCAATCACGTAAGTGATCGGGACGGCGACCGGATCGCCGAAGCCATTGACCCGGGCCGCGCTGGCGAGCGCCCCCGGATAGCTGAACTGCCGCATCACCTGCCTCACCTGGGCGGCATCCGACGCCTCGTCGATGCTGAGGCCGAGGAGATCGAGCCCATGCGAACGGTAGCGCCGGTAGAACGCGTTGAGCGTCGGCATTTCGACGCGACAGGGCGAGCACCAGGTCGCCCATACATTCACCAGCACCACCTTGCCGCGGAGCTTCGAGAGGTCGAACTGATGCCCATCGAGCTGCGGCACGATGAGCTGCGGCGCCGGTTGGTCGAGGGCGGGCGGCGCCGCAAAAAGCGCGAGCGGCGCGGAGGCGAGTAAACCAGCAGTCAACAGCAGGCGCCACAGAGGGAGCCTCGAGAGTGTCCGTGAGGGCGATTTCAGCATTTTGGGCTCCAGCGATGCGACCAGCGCCATGGTGCCACAGCGCGATGCCCGAGCGGGGCAGCCTGCCTCATGCCGCCGGTCGAAATGCCCGCATCGCGCCAGTTCCCGGCGGGAGCGTCATAATTGATGGCAACCCGAGCGTCGAGATGAGAGGTGCGACCATGAGCGCATTGAGCGACCGCTGCGATGATTTCTGCCGCCGATTCGGACTGCGAGTACCGATTTTGCTCGCTCCGATGGCAGGCGCCTGCCCGCCGTCCTTGAGCATCGCCGTGGGGGAGGCGGGCGGCATGGGTGGCTGCGGCGCCCTGCCCTTCAGCCCGCAAGAGATGCGCGCGTGGGCGGAGTCGGTGCGGGCCGCTTCCGCCGCGCCGTTCCAGATCAACCTCTGGGTACCTGAGCCGCCCCCGTCCCGGAACCCGGAGCACGAGGCGCGAGTGCGCCAGTTTCTGGCCCAGTGGGGCCCACCGGTTCCCGAGAGCGCAGCGGATGAGGTGCCCCGCAACTTCACGGCACAAAGCGAGGCGCTGCTTTCGCTCCGGCCCGCCGTCGCATCCTCCATCATGGGAGTCCTTCCCGCCGATCTCGTGACCGCTCTCAAAGCGGCGGGAATCGCATGGTATGCGGTCGTGACTACCGTGAAAGAGGCGATCCTCGCGGAGAAAGCAGGCGCGGACGTCATTGTCGCGCAGGGAATGGAGGCCGGAGGTCACCGCGGATCCTTCGATAACGCGGCAGCAGAACGGCAGCAAGTGGGACTGTTCGCGCTCCTGCCGCAAGTAGTGGACGCGGTGCGTCTGCCGGTGGTCGCAACGGGAGGAATCGCCGACCCGCGCGGCATCGCCGCAGCATTGCTGCTCGGCGCCAGCGCAGTACAGATTGGCACTGCGTTTCTCCGCTGTCGGGAAGCTCACCTGCCGCAAGCCTGGTCCGACGCCCTCGCCAAAGCGCGCCCGGAGGATACAACTCTCACTCGCGCCTTCAGCGGTCGCGCAGGCCGGGCTCTACTAACAGATTACGTCCGCGCCGCCGCCGGTCCCAACGCTCCTTCGCCTGCACCCTATCCCGTGCAGCGCGGCCTCACCGCCCCCATGCGGCGGCAAGCCATCGAGCAGGGTACGGTGCAAACGATGCAAGCCTGGGCCGGCCAGGCCGCGAGCCTGGCCCGACCCGAGTCCGCCACACAAGTCATTCCCCGACTGTGGCGCGAGGCGCAGGATCTTCTGCGCGCTTGATGCGCTTAGGCGTGTCGGCGCCGACGGGCGAGCCCGATTCCGGCGAGACCCAGCCCGAGTAGGCCGAGCGTGGCCGGCTCCGGGACCGAACCGCTGGAGCCGGAGTTGGGGTTCGTGAACGACACGCTCATCGTGGTCGGTCCAGTGATCGTGGCGCCGCCGACCAGTCCGACAGTCGCAATCTCGCAATCCGCCGACGACGACAGACCCGTGCAAGTCTCGGTACCGGTGTACTGGAAGGAGAAGTCAGTGCCTGTGTCCAAGTCACCGCTGGTGACCATCGGAATGACGTAATCCTTGCCTCCCGAGTCCAGCGTCAGCGTCATGGAGGTCGTTGCCGAGAGGTAGGCGTAATTCCAATAATTCGGATTGTTGCCGTTGCCGTGATACGCCTCAGCAACGCCCTCCGGCATGGTGGTGCTGATTGGCGCGCCGGAGTAGGTCGTCACGAATGACCAAGTGCCCGAGAGGAGCCCGGCGACACTCGAAGTGAACGCGCCGCTGAGGCTGCAAGTGGTGGACGCGGTGCCGGTGCAGCTGCCCTGCTCGAAGCGCAACAGCTGATAGCCCTCGTAGCCGCCATTCTGGACCCCGATCGAGGTGAAGTCTTGCGACGACGCGTTGAGCGACAGGTCGACGGTGCCCGCGACGGCGGCACTGGTTGCGGCCATGAGCCCACAGGTCACAGCAATGCTTAAAACTCGTTTCATCAGATCCCCCGGAGTGTCTTTGTTGTTGGGTATCGCGCCAGGCGGTCTCCCCCGGCAAGTTATCCCCACCAACGCAGATTCCATGCCCGAGGCCGAAAGATCAATTGAATCAGCCTCATAGGGATAGCGAGGCGAGCGGGACTCCCCGAATATGTAAATTTATCCGTCGTCCTGCGTCGGCGGCACTACCCCTCTAAGGAGCCGCTCGACGTAGCGGGCAATCTGATCAACCTCGACGTTTACGCGCGTGCCGACGCGGAGCGCACCGAGGGTCGTTACTGTTTGGGTGTGGGGAATCAGGTTGACGCCGAAAGTAGCGCCCTGCACCTCGTTAACCGTGAGACTTACGCCATCAATGGCGATCGAGCCCTTGCGCGCGATGTAGCGCGAAAGGGCAGCCGGCACAGAAATCTCGATTCGCGTCGAGCGCGCGTCGCCGCTCATCCCTGCAATCTCGCCAACGCCATCCACATGGCCGGAGACCAGATGTCCCCCGAGGGCATCGCCTGCTTTGAGCGAGGGCTCCAGATTGACTCGAGAGTCGACTGCCAGGTCGCCCAGGGTTGTGAGTGATAGAGTCTCGCGAGAGACGTCGGCTGCGAATGACCGGTCGCGAAACTCGACTGCGGTGAGACAACACCCCTGCACACAGATGCTGTCGCCGACCTGGAAGTCCGACCGGTCGAGTCGATCGAAGGCAATGATCATGCGCACGTCTCCACCGCGCGTCTCGCAGCCGACGACTCGGCCCACGTCTTGAACGATGCCCGTGAACATTTGCTAGTGACCTCCGCCGGTGACTGGCCGCAACCGCAGGCGCACATCCCCGCCCATTTGCCGGCTCTCTACGACAGTAAAGTTGGGCGCATGGCCCAAATCCTCGAGCTCGTCGATTTCGACCAATGGCCGGCCCTGCGGCCCGAGCAGTTTCGGCGCCACGTAGACGATTAGCTCATCCACTAGCGACTGTCGCAGCAGCTCGCCCGCCAGACGAGCGCCCGACTCGACCCACAGCTCATTGATCTCGCGCCGCCCGAGCCCATCCAGCACGTCGGACAGGCTCAAGCGGGTCGTGCCCGCACTCGGAGCAGCGCCGGGCTCCGAGGTAGGCACTGCCTCGATCGCAGCACCGCGCTCTACGAGCTGAGCGCGCCGAGCCGCAAACTCGCCTTCATTCTCGCCGTGATTTGCGGCCGTCATGATCAGGACGGTACCTCCAGTCGTCAGCATCCGCGCGCCGGGTGGGGTCTGCAACCGAGCGTCAAGCACGACGCGCAGGGGCTGCAGCCGTGGGTGTCCGGAAGCCGGGGCTGGCAAGCGCACATCGAGCCGCGGATCATCCGCGAGAACGGTGCCGATAGCCGTCAGAATCGCAGAGCTGCGGGCACGCCAGTGTTGTACGTCCTCGCGGGCAGCCGGTCCGGTGATCCACTGACTGGCGCCGTTCGCCAACGCCGTGCGTCCATCCAGACTCATGGCCAACTTCAGGCGTACCCACGGGCGGCCGGAGCGCATCCGCTTCAGGAATCCGGGATTCAGCTCGGCGGCCTCCGCAGCCAACAGACCGGACTCCGCGGCTATACCCGCGCGCCGCAACGCCTCCGCCCCTTGGCCGCTCACTCGCGGATTGGGATCCTCCAACGCAAAGATGACGCGCGCCAGCCGTGCGGCAATGAGTGCGTCGACACAGGGGGGCGTACGGCCGTGATGGCTACACGGCTCCAACGTAACATAGGCGGTTGCGCCAGCAGCCCCGGGGCCCGCCGCACCCAACGCATTGATCTCCGCGTGGGGCTCACCCGCGCGCTCGTGCCATCCCTCACCGATGATTTCCTCTCCCTGCGCGATGACGCAACCGACCCGCGGATTCGGGTGAGTTGTCTCGAGACCGCGCTCGGCGAGCTCGAGAGCCCGAGCCATCGCTCGGCGATCAAAGTCGGTGAACACGAGTGGATCGCCTCACTTGTGTTCCTCTCCCGCGCCGGGCTCTTCCGGTGACGCGGACTCCGGCGGCAACAGAGAGAGCTGATCGCGATCCGGCGCCGGCTGTCGCCTGACGACCCGCTTCTGCTGCGGGGCAGGCTGATTGACGTCGCGCTGGTCGCGGAGCTTGCGAATCTCCTCGTGGAAAGCCTCGACATCCTCGAAGTGCCGGTACACGGATGCGAAGCGCACGTACGCTACTTCGTCGAGCCGCCGCAGCTCCTCCATCACGAGCTCGCCGACGACTCGCGATGGCACCTCCCGGTCACCGAGGGCGCGGACTTTGTGCGTAAGGCGGCTCAGCGCCTCATCCACCTGCGCGCGCGGCACCGGCCGCTTCTCCAGCGCTTTGTCCATCCCCGCGCGCACCTTGCCTTCATCGAAGGGCTCGCGGGTGCGGTCGCCTTTGACGACCATGGGCATCACGAGCTCCGCGGTCTCGAAGGTCGTGAACCGCTCACTGCAAGCGAGGCACTCGCGGCGGCGGCGAATCTGACGCCCTTCGCCGGCCAGCCGGGAGTCGGTTACCTTCGTCTCGACGTGACCGCAGAATGGACAGTGCACGGATGGCTCGGTCGGACCGTAGCGGTCCCCGATCTCCTACTGACCGTAGACCGGGAAGCGCCCGCAGAGCTCGAGCACCTGGCCGCGTACCCGGTCCACGACGGCATCCGCGCCGCCAGCATCCAACACGTCGGCGACGAAATCAGCCACCTGCTCGACCTCACGCTCCTTGAAGCCCCGCGTGGTCGCAGCCGGACTGCCGATCCGCAGGCCGCTCGAGATCGCGGGCGGACGCGGATCGTTCGGCACGGCGTTCTTGTTCACGGTGATGTTGGCCTTCCCCAGCGCATCGCCAGCCTCTTTGCCGGTGATCGTGCGGCCGACGAGGCTGAGCAGGAACAGGTGATTGTCGGTTCCGCCCGAGACGATCTGATAGTCGCGACGGGCGAGCCTCGCGGCCATGGCGCGCGCATTCGCCAACACCTGCTTCTGGTAGGTCACGAACTCCGGTTGCAGCGCCTCGAGCAGTGCCACGGCTTTCGCCGCAATGACGTGCATGAGCGGACCGCCTTGCGTTCCCGGGAAGATCATCGAATTGAGCTTCTTCGCAATCTCCTCGTTCTGACGCGCCAGAATCAGGCCACCGCGCGGGCCGCGCAGCGTCTTGTGGGTAGTGGTCGTAACGACGTCGGCGTGAGGTATGGGGTTGGGGTAGATGCCCGCCGCCACGAGCCCCGCGACATGCGCCATGTCCACCACGAAATAGGCGCCCACGCTCTTCGCGATCTCCGCGAAGCGGGCCCAGTCGATCACGCGCGAGTAGGCGGAGAAGCCCGCGATGATCATCTTCGGGCGATGCTCCTCGGCCAGGCGCCGCACTTGCTCGTAGTCGATTTCCCCGGTGTCCGGGCGGATGCCGTATTGGGCGGCGCGGAAGAACTTTCCCGAGAAATTGACCTTGGCGCCATGAGTGAGGTGGCCGCCGTGATCCAGGCTCATCCCCATGATGGGATCGCCGGGCTGCACCAGCGCGAGATAGGCGGCGGCGTTGGCCTGCGAGCCGGAATGCGGCTGCACGTTCGCGTAAGCCGCGCCAAAGAGTTTCTTCGCCCGATCGATGGCGAGCTGCTCGGCGATGTCGACGTACTCGCAGCCGCCGTAGTAGCGCTTGCCCGGATAGCCTTCGGCGTACTTGTTCGTGAGCACGGAGCCCTGCGCCTCGAGCACCCGCGGGCTGACGTAGTTCTCCGAGGCGATGAGCTCGACGTGGTCCTCCTGGCGGCGGCGCTCGCCCTCGAGCGCGTGGTGGAGCTCAGGGTCGAAGCTGCGGATATCCAGGCTCTTGGGGAACATTCGGGAGTCCTGTCGAGGTAGGCGAGACGAGCCCGAGATTGTACCGGAAGACCTCTGCCATGACTGGCCAGGAGGCGACCGCAGGCTGCCAAACGGCGACCCGGGCAGGATGCCCGGAGCCAGCGCTTTAGACGAGGCTCGCCACCACCGCATTCCAGGCACTGGCGAGATTGGCTCGGTTGTACCCCCCGCCGCCCAACGCCAGCAGCCGCCCGTGACCGAGCCTATCAGCGAGGTCCGCGAGCTCGCTCGCCGCGCGCGCGTGGGCGCCGGGTGTCAGGCGCATATGCGTCAGAGGATCTCCGTCGATGCTGTCCGCGCCACATTGGAGGATGACGAACTCAGGCTCGAAGCGCTCCAGATGCGCAATGACTCGCGGCCAGACGTCGGCGAAGAGAGAGTCGTTCGCACCCGGGGGCAACGGCACATTCAGCTTGGTGCCCTGAGCGGCTCCGCGGCCCGTCTCCTCCTCGCCGCCGGTCCCGGGATAGAGGTAGCGACCATCCTCGTGCAGGTCGGCGAAGATCACCGCGGGGTCGCTTTCGAAAGCGTAGAAGACGCCATCGCCGTGATGCGCATCGATATCGACATAGGCGACACGTCCAAGCCCGAAGCGGCTGCGCAGGAGCTCGATCGCCACTCCGCAGTCATTGAATACGCAGAAGCCCGCGGCGTGGTCGCGCGCGGCGTGATGGAGCCCCGCGATCGGCACGAATGCACGGCGGAAGTCACCCGCCATGATGCCCTGGGTCGCCGTCAGGGTCGCGCCCACCACGCAGGCCGCGGCTTCGTACACACCGCGAAAAGCAGGCGTGTCCCCGGCATCGAGATAGCCTTGCCCGCTCGCGGAGCGCTCGCGTACGAAGTCGAGATAGCTCGCGGTGTGAAATGCGAGCAGTTCCTCGTCGGTGGCATCGCGCGGCTCGAGCACGCGCACCTTGCGATTGAGCGCGCGCGTCCCGAACTCACGCAGGAATGCCGCGTGACGATCGGGCCCGAACGGATGGCCGTCACCGAAGCCGTAGCGCGCGAGGCGCTCGCCGGCGATCACCACGACGTTGTCGCTCATGGGTGTGTCTCTGAGGGGTAGCCTAGGCTAACACAGCCCGGGGCGGAGCCCACCTGCCCAAGAGGCGTCAAGTCGATGATAATGCTCGCCCGCTGCCTCATCGAAGCTCGACAGGAAATGGCTCAGTACATCTTTACCATGCAGGGGGTTGGCAAAGTCGTCCCCCCGAAGCGCGTCATTCTCCGCGATATCAGCCTCTCATTCTTCCCCGGCGCCAAGATCGGTGTGCTGGGTCTGAACGGCGCGGGCAAGTCCACGATCCTCAAGATCATGGCCGGCATCGACAAGGAGATCGACGGCGAGGCACGCCCGCAGAGCGGCATCCGCGTCGGCTATCTGCCGCAGGAGCCGCAGCTCGATCCCTCGAGCGATGTGCGCAGCACCGTCCAGGAAGGCGTCGGAGAGACCTTTAAACTGGTCGAGGAATTCAACCGCGTCAGCGACCGCTTCGCGGAGCCCCTGGAGGATGAGGAGATGAATGCTCTCCTCGAGCGGCAGGCGAAACTGCAAGATGCCATCGACACCGCGGGCGGCTGGGAGCTGGAGCGCAAGCTCGAGATTGCTGCGGATGCGCTGCGCCTGCCGCCTTGGGACGCGAAGATCGAAACTCTCTCCGGCGGCGAGAAACGCCGCGTCGCGCTGTGCCGGTTGCTGCTCTCCGCTCCCGACATGCTGCTGCTCGATGAGCCGACGAACCACCTGGACGCGGAGTCGATCGCCTGGCTCGAGCGCTACCTGGAGGAGTATCCGAGCACCGTCGTCGCCGTGACCCACGACCGCTACTTTCTCGATAACGTCGCGGAGTGGATTCTCGAGCTCGATCGCGGCCACGGCATCCCCTGGCATGGCAATTACTCCTCGTGGCTCGAGCAGAAGGAGCAGCGGCTGAAGCTCGAGGAGCGCGAGCGCGAGGCGCTGCGCAAGGCGCTCGAGCACGAGCTCGAATGGGTGCGCCAGAACCCGAAGGCCCGCCAGGCGAAGAGCAAGGCCCGCCTGCAGCGCTACGAGGAGCTGGCCTCGCGCGAGTTCCAGGAGCGCAACGAGACCAACGAGATCTATATCCCGCCCGGGGAGCGCTTGGGTGAGCTCGTCATCGAGGCCAAGGGGCTGCGCAAGGGCTATGGCGAGCGACTCCTCATAGACGGCCTGTCCTTTTCATTACCGCGCGGCGGCATCGTCGGCATCATCGGCCCCAACGGCGCCGGCAAGACCACGTTGTTTCGGATGTTGACCGGCGGCGAAGAACCCGATGCCGGCGAGATCCGCGTCGGACCGAGCGTGAAGCTGGCCTATGTCGATCAGTCGCGCCATGCGCTCGATGACAAGAAGACGGTCTGGCAGGAGATCTCCGGCGGCCTCGACATCCTCAAGGTCGGCAACTACGAAACCTCCTCGCGCGGCTACGTCGGGCGGTTCAACTTCAAGGGCTCACAGCAACAGCAAACGATCGGCGAGCTCTCGGGCGGCGAGCGCAACCGCGTGCATCTCGCCAAGGTGTTGAAATCAGGCGGTAACGTGCTGCTGCTCGACGAGCCGACCAACGACCTCGACATCGAGACGCTGCGCGCGCTCGAAGAGGCGTTGCTCGGTTTCCCGGGCTGCGCGGTCGTGATCTCTCACGACCGCTGGTTCCTCGATCGCATCGCGACCCACATCCTCGCCTTCGAGGGTGACTCGCAGGTCGTCTGGTTCGAGGGCAACTACCAGGAGTACGTCGAAGACTTCAAGCGCCGCAAAGGAGAGGCGGCCGCGCAACCGCATCGCATCCGCTACAAGCCGCTCACCCGGACGTGAGAGACCCGCCAGCCCCGGCGAAGCACGAGAGCGAAAGCCGGGGGCTGCTGCCCTGGATCGGGCCGCTCGCCGCCTTGCTGGTGTTTGGCGCGGTCGCATATGTCCTGCACGGCGAGCTCGCGCGCCTGCACTTCGACAGGGTCTTTGCGCATCTGGAATCCATACCACGCCGACGCGTGCTCGCGGCACTCGGCTTGACGGCGATCAGCTACTGGGTGCTGAGCGGCTATGACGTCCTGGCGCTGCGCTATCTGCGCAAGCGCCTGCGCTATGGGCAGATTCTCTTCACTTCCTTCATCGCCTGCTCATTTGGCCACACCCTCGGCTTCGCGGCCTTCACCGGCGGGGCGATCCGCTTCCGTCTCTATGCGAGCGCCGGCGTCACGGCGGTGGAGGTGGCCACCATCGCCGCATTCGCCAGCCTCTCCATCGGCATCGGGCTCGCCACCCTCTCGGGCATCTCCCTTTTTCTGTCGCCGGCCCAGAGCGCGGCCGTGCTGCACCTCGGACACAGTCTGACATTCCTCGTCGGCGCGCTGCTTCTTACCGCGGTGGTTTCCTACGCACTCTGGGCTTCGCTGTCGCGCAGCGTGCTCGAGATACGCGGCTGGGCGCTGCGCGTACCCGGCCCCACGATCGGCCTGCCGCAAGTGGGGCTCAGCGTGATCGATCTGAGCCTCGCGGGCTCGGTCCTTTTTTGGCTGCTGCCGTCCACGGCGCACATCGGCTTCATCCCCTTCATCGGCGCCTACGCCATCGCGGTCATCGCCGGAATCGTGAGCCACGTGCCGGGGGGGATCGGCGTCTTCGAGACGGTGATGCTGCTCATTCTGCGCGGCGTTCCGGCCGAGTCTCTGCTCGGCTCCCTGCTTGCCTACCGCGCGATCTACTTTCTGGTGCCGCTGCTCTTCGGCGCAATTCTCTTCGTCTACAAGGAGCTGAGTGCCACGCGCGCGCATCTCGCGCGTGCGCGGGAGCGCGCCGCGATGTACGTGGCGCCCGTTGCGCCGCAGATCGCCGGAGCCCTGACGTTCCTGGCCGGCACCGTACTGCTCGTGTCCGGAGCAACGCCCGCGATCAACTCGCGCCTCGCGCTCGTCCATCGCTTCATCCCGCTCGCAGTGCTGGAAGTCGCGAACCTGGCGGCGAGCGTCATCGGGCTCGGGCTTCTCGTGCTGGCTCGGGCGCTGTTCCGGCGGGTCAGAGCCGCCTATTCCATCTCCGTCTCACTGTTGGCGTGCGGCATCGCCGCCTCCCTCCTCAAAGGGCTGCGCTACGAGGAAGCGATCGTGCTGGCTCTCGTGCTCGCCGTGTTGACTCTCGGGCGCCGCGCCTTCTATCGGCCGACGGCGATCCTTGACGAGCGTTTCAGCCCGGCGTGGGTCGCGAGCATCGCGGGCGTCATCATCCTGTCCATCTGGATCGGCATTCTCGCGTACCGGAATGTGCCGTACTCCAAGGAGCTGTGGTGGACGTTCGCGCTACACGCCAACGCGCCACGGATGCTGCGCGCCTCCGTCGCGGTCATCGTGCTCGGGACGGCCTACCTGATGCTGAATCTGCTGCGACCGGCGCGCCCTGAGCCGGCCGTGGCCAGCGCCGAGGACCTAGACCGCGCGCGCACCATCATCAACCGCTCGGACAACTGTCTGGCAAACGCGGCCTTGACCGGTGACAAGCGGCTGCTCTTCAACGACTCGGCGGACGCTTTCCTGATGTATCAGGTCTCCAGCCACAGTTGGATCGCGCTCGGTGACCCGGTTGGGTCGCGCACCGGCGTGGAAGATCTCGTGTGGCGCTTCCGCGAGCTTTCCGCCCGTCACGCGGGCCAGACGGTCTTCTACCAGACGAGCGCCGAGCGGCTCTCTTTGTATGCGGACCTCGGCCTCGCACCGCTCAAGGTCGGCGAGGAGGCGCGGGTGCGACTCACGGACTTCTCGCTCGACGAGCCCGCCCGCGCGGCATTGCGGCACTCCCACCGGCAGGCGCAACAGGGAGGACTCACGTTCGAGATCATCCCCGTTGGCGGCGCCGACGAACTGATGCCCGAGCTGCAACAGATCTCGGACGCCTGGCTCGCAAGCAAGGCCACCGGCGAGAAGCGCTTCTCGGTGGGCTATTTCTCGCCGCAATATCTAAGCCGGTTTCCGCTCGCCGTCGTGCGCGAGGGCGGCGTGCCGGCCGCCTTCGCCAACCTCTGGACCACCGAGACACGCGCCGAGATCGCGGTCGACCTCATGCGCTTTGCCGCCGCGGCACCGCCGGGGGCGATGGATTTCCTCTTCATCGAGCTCATGACCTGGGGCCGCGATCAGGGCTATCGCTGGCTCAACCTCGGCATGGCGCCGCTCTCGAACCTCGACCGACATCCGCTGGCGCCCGCCTGGCACCGCGTCGGCAATTTCGTGTTCCGCCACGGCGAGCACTTCTATAACTTCGAGGGACTGCGGCGTTACAAGGCCAAGTTCGATCCGCAGTGGGAGCCCAAGTATCTCATCGCCCGCGGCGGCATCGCCCTGCCGCGCGTGCTGATGGACGTTTCGCTATTGATCGCCGGCGGGGTCAAGGAACTATTCACGGCCTGATATGACATAACGCAGGCGGCTCGCGAAATGCGGATTCGTTGTCGCCAATAGGCTACAATCACGACACCGGGCGAGCGCAAGAAGACGCCGGAGAGCCGCCGTCCCGCGAGTCTCGTGGAAGCCCGCCGTTCGCGCACCATGTCCATTCACATCGACGCATCGAGCCGTCTCATCAACAGCCAGGAGAAAAGCCTGGCGCTGACGTGCCCGCATTGCCAGGTCGTCGCCCACGTCACCGTGAGCGCCGTACCCCGCTTCGAGGAACTGCAGGCCTATCGCCCCGCCCAGGTAGGCATCGTCTACCGCTGCGACGCCTGCCATGCTCCGGTCTTCCTGCGCTTCGCCGTCCGCATGTACGCCGCCAGCCGCATCGAGCTCTCGCCCCAATTCATCGAGGTGGAGCGCGCGCGCGAGAAATTCTCCTTCACCTACCTGCCCGAAGAAGTGGAGCTGCTTTTCAAGGAGGCGCTGACCTGCTTCTCGAGTGGCGCCTTCAACGCTTTCGCCTCGATGTGCCGCCGCACCGTGCAGACGGTGTTCGCCGACCTCGGCGAGACGGGCAAGCTGCGCCTCTTCGACGAGCTCAACGAAGTGCGCGAGCTCGCGGCACTTTCGACGGAAACCTTCGGCAAGCTCAAAAGCATCCTCTTCGGCAGCGCCGCCGACCCCCGTCCCAACATCCCGCTCCTCGACGGCTACGAGGCCGGCATCGCCCTCGAGGTGATGAAGGACCTCCTCTACGAGGCCTACGTCCGCAAGGGCAAGCTGCAGCAGGCCATGTTGGTACGTCGCTTCTTCCTGGATGAGACCCTGACGAACATCACGCCGCTGAGCAATGCGGGCTGATTTTTGACATAATCGAGATCATGGAGTCTCCTAAAGCGAACAGCCCTCCAGCCGATAACCCGGGCATGTTCGACGGCGCCGACACAGTAGTGCTGTACGAGGAGCTCGCCTTCCAAGACGTGCTCCCGGTCCTGTGGCGCGTCTCCCCCGGCTTGCTCGAGCCCGATATCGCCGCTGGCCTCGCCGAGCGCAACCTGCAGGTGCTGCAGGCCTGGGATGCGATGGAAGAGCACGGCCCGGTCGAGAAGCCCGACGAGAGCAACCCCTACGCCGCCGACATCCTGCGCCTCGAGCGTAAGATGAACCTTCTCCTCGACCTGGTCGGCCAGATCCTCGCCTCCAACCGGCCGCGGCCGGCGGTCGCCTCAGTGCGCTTCAATGCGCTCGGCGCCGTGTGGCGCGGGACGGCCCCCCTGCCGGAAGCCGGCGCTCAGGGCGTACTCGAAGTTTATCTGCACGACTGCCTCGCGCAGCCGCTACGCCTTCCCGGCCGTGTGACGAACGTCACGCCGGACGGCAATGTCAAGGCACGCTTCATCCCCCTCGGCGAGGCCGTTGCCGACCTCATCGAGAAAATGGCGTTCCGCCGCCACCGTCGCCAGATCGCCGGGACGCGCACCAGCGTGCGGCTCACGCGCCCGAATACCTAGCGCCGACCGCGCACCCTCGCCTGCCACCTTGTGACAGCGGTCACGGAGCTCGACCGAAGCTGTTTCAGGATATGAGCAACCGGAAGCGCATCACAGCTACCGCGCGCGCCGGTGCGCACCATTGTGGCGCGTGACGGGGTTCGGTCACGGCGGCGGCGCAAGCCCTCGCCGCCAGAGCCGCCGCACCGAACCAACAAGGCTTGAGATGGATAGGCGGGAGTCGAAATGGCGGCAGCTCAGAGTTTCTCGGTCCTCGCACCGGGCAAAAACGAGAGCGCGCCGTCCGAGATAAGCCCGGCCCCGGCCCCAGCCGCCGACGCGCGGCTTCCGACCGGCAACTCCGCGGCGATCCGTGAGGTCATCGGCCTCATCCGGCAGGTCGCAGCCCACGACTCCACCGCGCTCATCCTCGGCGAGTCCGGCACCGGCAAGGAAGTCACCGCGCGTGCCATCCATGACCTGAGCCCGCGGCGCAATCGCCCGTTCGTGGCGGTCAACTGCGGCGCCATCCCGGCCGAGCTTCTCGAGTCCGAGCTCTTCGGCCATGAGAAGGGCTCCTTCACCGGCGCGATCTCGACCCGTAAGGGCCGCTTCGAGATCGCCGAAGGCGGCACGCTATTTCTCGATGAGATCGGCGACATGAGCCCCTCGATGCAGGTGAAGCTTCTGCGCGTACTGCAGGAGCGCGTATTCGAGCGTGTCGGCAACCACATTCCGATCCGATGCAACGTCCGCATCGTCGCGGCGACGCATCGCAACCTCGAGGAATCGATAGGCCGCGGTACCTTCCGCGAAGACCTTTATCATCGCCTCAACGTATTTCCCATCGACATGCCCCCGCTGCGCAAGCGCATCGAGGACCTGCCGCTGATCGTACAAGCCTTCGTGGCGCAGAACGTGTTGAACGGCCGGCCCGCGGTGCACTTCGCGCGCCGCACCCTCGCCGCGCTGGCACTCCACCCGTGGACCGGCAATGTGCGCGAGCTGGGAAATCTCATCGAGCGCCTGTCGATCACCGCCGGCGGTCGCATCGTGCAGATCGAAGACCTGCCGCCGAAGTACCGGCCGCCGGAGGGCTGGGTATGGGAGGAGCAACAACCGGCCATCGCGGAGGATGTCAGCGTCCTCGGTGAAGAGCAGACGCTCGAGTTGCTCGAGGCCGGTACGCTCGATGCCGTTGCGGCAGGTCCGCTCCAGGCCGCCGCACCCGATACACTGACTTCCCTGCCGGAGGCCGGCATCGATCTGCGGGCGCACCTGCTCGCGATCGAGCGCGCCCTCGTCCAACAGGCGCTCGATCGCGCCAACGGCACCGTCGCGCACGCCGCGCGCCTCCTTAACCTGCGCCGCACGACTCTCGTCGAGAAGCTGCGCAAGCTCGGCATCGAGGCGGCGACGGAAGTTTGACGCGCGGGCGGCGGATTTCTGCCGCCAACGTGACAGCCTTCACGCTTTGCCGCCGGTTTTGGGCCCGGCACGCCTTTTGCACCTCCCTCACGACGAAGCTGCCCCGTACGTGGGAGGTTGGATGTTCGAGACTGAAGAAACTCCGTTGGCGCGCCCCGCCGGCGATGCGTCCTGCGCACGGCGCGCCGCATCCGATCCGGTCGCGTGCGCCCCGAGCTCTCGGCGTCTGGTCGATCTCGCCCGCCGCGTCGCTCTGAGCGACTGCACGGTTCTGGTCGTCGGCGAGTCCGGCACCGGCAAGGAGGTCCTGGCACGGTACATCCATCGCCGCTCCCCCCGTGGCGGCCAGCCGTTCGTCGCGGTCAACTGCGCCGCCATCCCCGAGAACATGTTGGAAGCGATGCTGTTCGGCTACGAGCGCGGCAGCTTCACCGGCGCGCACGCCTCGCATCCGGGCAAGTTCGAGCAAGCCCAGGGCGGCACGCTGCTGCTCGATGAGGTGACGGAGATGCCTCTCGGTCTGCAGGCCAAGCTGCTGCGCGTGCTGCAGGAGCGCGAAGTCGAGCGGCTCGGCAGCCGCATGCCGGTCAGCCTCGATGTCCGCGTCATCGCCACCACCAATCGACGACTGCGCGAGGACGTCGCCGCCGGCCGCTTCCGCGAGGATCTCTACTATCGGCTCAACGTGTTCCCGCTCGCCATCGCGCCGCTGCGGCTGCGCCGCGACGATGTGCTGCCGCTGGCCATGCAGCTGCTGACTGCGCGCTGCCGCCCGGGCGAGCCCATTCCGGCGCTGAGTGCCGAGGCCGCCCATCTGCTCCTCACCTATGGCTGGCCGGGCAACGTGCGCGAGCTCGACAACCTGCTGCAGCGCGCGCTCATCCTGGTCAACGGTCCGGTGATCCGGCCCGAGCATATTCAGTTCGAGCTCGCCAACGAGCTGCCACAGCCAGGCGCGTCAACTCCGGCCGCCGCCGAGATCGGCTCGCTTTCCGGCTCGCTGGTACAGGCCGAGCGCGATCTCATTCTGGATGCGCTGCGCAGTCATCAGGGCAGTCGCCGCGAGGCGGCCGAGCGCCTCGGCATCAGTCCGCGCACTCTGCGCTACAAGCTCGCACGCCTGCGTGAGGCGGGCGTCGACGTACCAGCCGCCTGACGGGACACATCATGAGCCAGATGCAAATCGACCAGGTTCTCGCCCAGATCCGCTCCCTTTCGACCCAGCTGCAACCCAATGCGGTGAAGCAGCCGGTCGCGCAGACGGGCGGGCCGAGTGATTTCGCGAGCCTGCTTCGCCAGGGTATCGACCAGGTGAACCAGAGCGAGCAAACCGCCTCGCAGCTCGCCAATGCCTACACCCGCGGCGCCCCCGGCGTCGAATTGCCGCAAGTGATGGTGCAGATGGAGAAGGCGAGCGTGTCCCTGAAGGCTTTGACCGAGGTGCGCGACCGCCTCGTCAGCGCCTACACGGACATCATGAACATGCAGATGTAACCGCACGGATGTAACTAGCGACCATGGCTGCCGACTCCGCCACTGTCTCGACCGGTCTGACCAACAGCCCGGCCACCGTTGCCGCCAATCTTGCCGCACTGCCGGCGACTTTGCGGCCGCTGCTGCTGTTGCTCGGCATCGCCGCCGCCGTCGCGGCCGGCGTCTGGATCGTCCTCTGGTCACGAGGACCGACCTACAGCCTGCTCTACGCCAACATCTCGCCGCAGGATGAGGCGCAGATCGCGCAGTCCCTCGAAGCCGCCCAGATTCCCTACAAGCTCGACCCCACCACGAGCGGCATCGAGGTCCCGGCCGAGCGCCTGGACGAGGCGCGCCTGAAGCTCGCCGGCCAGGGGCTCACCGACAATGACAGCTTCGCCGCCATGGAGAAGAGCTCCGGCTTCGGCGTCAGCCAGTTCATGGAGGACGTGCGCTACCAGCACGCGCTGGAGATGGAGCTGGCCCGCACCATCGCGAGCCTGCAGCCCGTCGCGGGCGCGCGGGTCAACCTGGCCGAGCCGCACGAGTCGGTGTTCGTCAGCGACAACCACTCGGCCAGCGCCTCGGTGTTCATCGAATTGAAGCCGGGATCGACGCTCGATCCCGAGCAGGTGCAGGGCATCGTCAACCTCGTGGCCTCGAGCGTGCCCAATCTCTCTCCCGGAGCGGTGACTGTCGTCGACCAGCAGGGACGTCTGCTGTCCGCACCCAACGCGCACGATCCCTACGCCATGGGCGAGCGCGAATATGACATGGTCCATCGCATGGAGACCGATTACGCGCGGCGCATCGAGGCGCTCCTCACACCCCTCGTGGGACCCGGACTGGTGCACGCGCAGGTCGTCGCCGACCTCAACCTGGGGGTCACCGAGCAGGCCAAGGAGCAGTATGCTCCCAACAGTCAGATCGTCCGCAGCGAGCAGCTGTCGGAACAGAGCGCGGGCAGCGCCGCCAGCGGCGGTGTCCCAGGCTCGCTCTCCAATGAGCCACCGACGCCGGGTGTCGCGGTGCCACAGTCCGCGCAGTCGAGCGCCGCTGCCGGTCAGAACGGGGCGGCCGCCTCGGGCACCCCCCCGTCGGCCACGCCGGCGTCGGGCACCGATGCACAAAATGCCGGACAGAATGGCAACGCACAAACCAACAGCGGCGGCGCGCCGGCGACCACATCGGGCCCGCCCGGGCTCGAAGCCGTTGACAGCACGTTTGGAAAGCCCGGTGACAAGACGATTTCGCGCGATGTGACACGCAATTACGAGATCAATCGCACGCTTGATTACATGAGCCAGCCGGCGGGAACCGTTCGCCGACTGACCGTCGCGGTGCTGATCGGCGATCGCACCGTGACCGGAACAGACGGCAAGTCGAAGCAGGTACCGCTCAGCGCAGACGACATGGCGCGGGTCACCCAGCTCGTCAAAGACGCTGTGGGATTCGATGCATCGCGAGGTGACAGCGTCAGCGTAGTGAACGAGTCGCTGGATACGGGTACCGCTCCGGCCGCAGCGGATGGCACGTTCCAGGCGCCACCGCTTTGGCAGACGCCGATCTTCTGGAGCTTCCTACGGATTGGCGCCGGACTCGTCGTCGTGCTGGTGCTCGTCCTGTCCGTGCTGCGACCGCTCGTGAAAACTCTCATCACTCCGATGCGCTTCGCGCCCGCGGCACATGCCCTGCCCACCGGGATACCCGGCGCGCCCGGGGGAGCGACCGCCCTGCCTCCAGGCCGGGAGGCCGCGGTGGCCGTTCTCAGCCACGAGCAACAATTGACACAGGCGCGCTCGATGGTGAACCAGGACCCGAAGCGAGTCGCACAGGTCGTACGCAGCTGGGTAGGCTCCGATGAGTGAGCGCGCCGATCGGCGCGAGGCCGCCCGCAGCGGCACGGAGCGCGCCGCCATCCTGCTGCTGACTCTGGGCGAGAGCGAGGCCGCCCAGGTGCTGAAGCACATGGGCGCGAAGGAAGTGCAGCGGATCGGCACCGCCATGGCGAAGCTCGCCAACGTCTCGCGCGAAGAAGTCCACGGAGTCATCACGGAGTTCGCGCAGAGCGTGGAGGGCCAGACCTCGGTCGGCGTCGGCGCCGACGAATTCCTGCGCAAGGTGCTGGTCGATGCCTTGGGTCAGGACAAAGCCGCGAGCATCATCGACCGGATCAACATCGGGCGCTCCACCAAGGGCCTGGACGCCCTGAAATGGATGGACGCGCGCGAGGTATCCGAGCTCATCCGACTCGAGCACCCGCAGATCATCGCCATCGTACTCGCCTATCTCGATCCGGATCAGGCGGCCGAAGTGCTGGCGTCCCTGCCCGTGAACGTGCGGCCGGATGTGGTCGCGCGCATCGCCACGCTCGATGGCGTGCAGGCGAGCGCGCTCACCGAGCTCGACGACATCATCGAGAAGCAGTTCGCCGGCAAGTCCGGCGGCAAGAGCTCGGTGCTGGGCGGCGCCAAGGCCGCCGCCGAGATCATCAACTTCCTCGAGCCGAGCCAGGAGAGCGCGCTCATGGAGCAGATCGAGAAGAGCGACGAGGCGCTCGCCGCCCGCATCCTCGATCTCGTGTTCGTGTTCGACAACCTGATAGACGTCGATGACCGCGGCATGCAGGAGCTGCTGCGACAGGTGCCGGCGGAGAAGCTGCTGCTCGCCTTGAAGGGAGCCGAGGACGCGCTGAAGGACAAGATCTTCAAGAACATGTCGCAGCGCGCCGCGGAAATGCTGCGCGACGACCTGGAGGCGAAGGGTCCGGTGCGCCTCTCCGAGGTCGAAGCGGCGCAGAAGGAGATCCTGCAGATCGCCCGCAAGCTCGCCGAGGCAGGCACCATCGCGCTCGCCGGCAAGGGCGAGGAATATGTCTGACGCGCGCCGCAGCCCCGCGGTGGCCCCGGCTACGATCGAGCGCTGGCGGTTGCCAGAGGTCGAAGGTCCCATCGTCGGTCGGCCGCGCGACGACCGTCGTGCGGCAGCGGCGGAGGAGTCGGCAAGACACGCGCTCAAAGAAGCCGAGGCGCGCGGCTACGAGACCGGCATGGCGCGCGCGCGCGCCGAGACGGGCACGCGGCTCGCAGCCCTCGAGGAGCGCCTCAAGCGCCTCGATGCGGCACTGCAGCTGCTGGCCCGACCGTTCCAGCAACTCGACGCCGAGCTCGAAAACGAGCTCGCACAGCTGGCATTGAGCGTGGGCAAACAACTCGCCCGGCGCGAGCTGCACATCGAGCCGACGCAGGTGATCGCCATCCTGCGGGAGTCGCTGGCGCTCCTGCCGATCGCGGCACGCGAAGTGCGGGTCCACTTGCATCCTGAGGATGCCGCGACGGTGCGCGAGCATCTCACCGCTCCTGGCTCCGATCGCGCCTGGACGATCGTCGAGGATCCAACGCTGTCGCGCGGCGGATGCGTCATTCACAGCCAGTCCTCGCGCATCGACGCGCGGCTCGAAGCGCGCATCGCCGCCGTTACCGCGAGCGCGCTCGGTGACGAGCGTGTGGCGACACGGGAGGAGCCATGAACGGCTCCGTCGATCTCGCGCGGGGGGCAATCTGGCGCGCGGGCTTGCGGCGCCGGGTCCGCGCGGTGCAGGAGACCGAGCCTCCAGCCGTCGAAGGCTCCCTCACCCGCATGGTTGGACTGACGCTCGAGGCCGCCGGCTGCCAGGCGTCCGTGGGCGATTACTGCGATGTCATTGCCGGTGACGGCTCACGGACTGCGACGGAAGTGGTCGGCTTCGCCGGTGATCGACTGTATCTCATGCCCTCGGGTGACGCGCACGGCCTCGGGCCCAATGCGCGCGTCATTCCGCGTCAACGCGCAGGGACCGTCCGCGTGGGACCTGAGCTCCTTGGGCGCATCGTCGACGGCGCCGCACAGCCGCTCGATGGATTGGGCCCATTGTCGTGCAGTGCATCCGTGCGCCTGACGGGCCGGCCCATCAATCCGCTGTCGCGACATCCCATCAGCGAGCCGCTCGACGTCGGTATCCGCTCCATCAACTCCCTCCTGACGATCGGCCGTGGCCAGCGCGTGGGCCTCTTCGCCGGCAGCGGCGTCGGCAAGAGCGTGCTCCTCGGGATGATGGCCCGCTACACCAGCGCGCAAGTGATTGTCGTCGGGTTGATCGGCGAGCGCGGCCGCGAAGTGAAGGAATTCGTCGAGCGCATCCTCGGACCTAAGGACCGCGCCCGCGCCGTGGTCGTCGCCACTCCGGCGGATCATCCGCCGCTCATGCGTTTACACGGCGCGTGGCTCGCCACCGCCATCGCGGAATACTTCCGTGATCAAGGCGCCAGCGTACTGTTGCTGATGGACTCCCTGACACGCTTCGCCCAGGCGCAGCGTGAAATCGCGCTCGCCATCGGCGAGGCGCCGGCGACCAAGGGCTATCCGCCATCGGTGTTTGCACGCTTGCCACAGCTCGTCGAGCGAGCGGGCAACGGCGCGACGGGCTCCGGCTCCATCACGGCGTTCTATACCGTTCTCACCGAGGGCGACGACCAGAACGATCCGATCGCAGACGCCGCGCGAGCGATCCTCGACGGCCACATCGTCCTCTCCCGCCGGATCGCCGAGAGCGGTCACTATCCGGCGATCGACGTCGAGGCCTCGATCAGCCGCGCGATGCACGAGATCGCGGCGGCCCCGCATATCGCGGCGGCGAGACAGTTCCGCCAGACGCTCTCGACCTATCAGCAGCACCGCGACCTGATCGCCATCGGCGCCTACCAGCGCGGCAGCGACCCGCGCGTGGACCAGGCGCTCGCGCTCTGGCCGCGCATGCAGCGCTTCCTGCAGCAGGACATGCGCGAGCGGGTCGACCTCGCCGCCAGCCTCGCGGCCCTCAATGAAACTCTCTCCGAGCCAACTACCAAATGAAAAAGACTGAGCGGATCGGCCTGGTACGGCGCGTCGTCGACGACATCGAGCGTCGCAAGGCGGAGGCCCTGGCGGCCTGCGAGAAGAGCGTACGCGCGGCGCAAGCGAAGCTCGATGAGCTCGAGACCTATCGTGCCGGCTACGTGCGGGAATTCACGCGCCGCGCCGAGTCCGGCATGAGCGGCGCCGGTGCGCGCGAATATCAGGTGTTCCTCAGCCGCCTCGATGAGGCGCTGCGGCAACAGACGCAAATCCTGGCCCAGGCCCGGCTGCACCGCGGCGCGGAGCTCGAGAGTTGGCGCAACGCGGCGCGGCGAGCGACGGCCGTCGGCAACCTCGCAACCCACTGGCAGGCCGAGGAACGGCTCGCCGCGGACAAGATCGAGCAGAAGGAAACCGACGAGCACTCACAGCAACTCTGGTCCCGCAGGACCGGCGCCCTTGGCGGCTGATCCCATGCTCACGCTATCTCCGATGCCGGCGCCCACCGGACCGACCCCTTCCGCGCCGAAAACCGCCGGTTCGCCAAACTCCGCGAGCTCGGGCTCGCCCGCGACATCGAGCTCCGGTAGCCAGGATTCCGGCTCTGCGGCAGCCAATGCCTCCCCGTCACGCAGTGCACAGCCCGGGGCCGACGGATCTTCCGGAACAGGCTCAGAGGCCGCCAGCTCGACTGCCTCCCAGCCCAAGGCCGCGGGCAAGAGCGGCACTAACTCCGGCTCCAGTCGGCGCACCACACGCTCGGGGACCAAAGGGTCAAGCGCGGCCATCGCGACCGCCGCGGCCAGCGCATCCAACGCCGGCACCGCTCAATCCGCGGCATCGGGGACGGCCACGGCGGCGGCCGATACCAACGACTTCTCCGCGGCCCTCGCCCAGTCACTCGCCGCGACACCGGCGGATGCCACCGCGGCGACCAACACTTCAGCTGCTCAATCCGAAGCGTCCGATGCAGACAGCTCGAGCCCGCCCGCCCCGAAGCAGTCCGCCACCGACCCGGCGCCGAACGCACTGGCGCTCTTCGAGCAAGCGCTCGCCGGCGCCCTGAATGTGATGCCCTCGCCTCCTCCCGTCGCGGGAGCGCCGGCGGCACCCGCGAGCGGCACGTCTTCGTCCAGTGATAGCACGATCGCAGCCGGCCAGAGCAGCGCCGCCGCACTCAGCACGTTGCTCACACAGAGTCTCACTTCAGGCTCGGGAACCGACGCGTCCAATCGCGTTCCTGCTGCCGGCACGTCCACTCCCGCCGCTCCGTCTGCGACGGCGACCGCCGCCGCCGCGGCGTTCACGGCGGCCACACAAATGCCTACTGCTTCACATATCGGATCGCAGCCAGGGGCGATCGACTCCTCGAACATGACGCTCGCCTCCCAGGTCGGCACCAGCGCCTGGACGGATGAGCTCGGCACCAAGGTCACCTGGATGGCGCAGCAGGGAATCCAGTCCGCTTCCCTGCAGCTCTCGCCGGAGCACCTGGGGCCCCTGCAGGTCAACATTTCGGTGCACGATGGCCAGGCCAGCGTGTGGTTCGGCGCGGCGCAACCGGACACGCGCGCGGCTCTGCAACAGTCGCTGCCGCAACTGCGTCAGCTCTTTGCCAACCAGGGGCTCACACTGACCGATGCCGGCGTCTCGCGGGAGCCGCCCCGCGGCCAGGACCGCCAGAGCTCCGCACGGCCGGCATCGTCGACCGCGGGGATTGCGGCTGTCGACCTCGAGGGTTCCGGCGGCCATACCGCCACCACCGGCGGATCGGGTCTGCTCGACACCTACGCCTGAGTCCTCGGCCCATCCTGGGTCGCTCGTCAATAAACCGTCGCTGGCCTCCGACTGCGACGCGTCTCACACTCTCGGACCTGCCACTAAACTCTTACTCGTCAAGCACTTAGGCGTGTTCCAACGCCCGTGGCATGGGCGTTGCACCTGCAGGACGCAAGCAACCGGCGCTTGGCGCCACTTCAGCCGCAGGAGACGACAGAGCGATGTCCGATGTATCCGCCCTCGCACCGGCCGCCGGCGCCGAAGCGCCCGTAGCAGGTAAGCGCGGCCTTCCCAAGAAGATGATCATCATCGGCGCGGCGGTGCTCGTCGCCGTGCTCGCCGGCGCGCTGATCCTGACACACGCCCTCAGCCACTCGGCCAAGGCGTCTCACGCCGCCACCAAGAAGCCCGTCGGGCCGCCGCTCTACCTGCCGCTCGACCCCCCCTTCGTCGTCAATTTCCAGGCCGACCAACTGGTGCGCTTCCTGCAGGTTGCGGTGGAGGTCATGTCGCGTGACCAGAAGACTCTGGACCTGCTGAAGAACAACGATCCGGTGGTGCGCAACGATCTCCTCATTCTCTTCGGCAACCAGAAGTACGCCGAGCTCTCCACGCCGTCGGGCAAGGAACAGCTGCGCGCCGATGCGCTCACCGCCATCCGCAAGGATGTCGTGCAGGCCGGCGGCGACCCCAAGCTGCTCGAGGCCGTCTATTTCACGAGCTTCGTGATGCAGTAACGGCTGCGGATCACCCATGAGCCAAGAGAAGATTCTCGATCAGGCCGAGATCGACGCACTGATCCACGGCGTGGATACGGGCGCGGTGAGCACCGAGGCACCGCCGGTGCCGGGCGAGGTGCGTGCCTACGATTTCAACAACCAGCTGCGCATCGTGCGCGGCCGGATGCCGACGCTCGAGATGATCAACGATCGCTTCGCCCGCCTGTACCGCGTCAGCCTCTACAATCTGCTGCGCCGCTCGCCGGAGATCTCGGTCGGCGCCGTCGAGATCAAGAAATTCAGCGAGTACGTGCATACCCTACACGTGCCGACCAGCCTCAATCTCGTCAAGGTCAATCCTTTCCGCGGCACCGCGCTGGTGGTGCTCGATCCGAAGCTCGTGTTCGCTCTGGTCGACAACTTCTTCGGCGGCACCGGCCGCCACGCCAAGATCGAGGGCCGCGAGTTCACGGCCACCGAGCAGCGAATCATTCACATCGTGCTGCGCAGCGTGTTCGCCGACCTTCGCGAGGCCTGGTCGCACGTCGCCGCCATCGAGCTGGAGTATCAGAACTCCGAGATCAACCCGCACTTCGCCAACATCGTCTCGCCGTCGGAAATCGTGGTCGTCACCAGCTTCCACATCGAGCTCGACGGCGCGGGCGGCAACCTGCATGTGACCATGCCTTACTCGATGATCGAGCCGCTGCGCGAGATACTCGATGCCGGCATGGCGAGCGATCGTGTGGAAAAGGACGAGCGCTGGCTGACGTGCCTGAGGGAGGAAATGGAGGATGCCGAGATCGAGCTCACCACAGTTCTCGGGCGCTCCTCACTCACCCTGGCCGACCTCCTCAACATGAAGGCCGGCGACGTACTGCCGTGCGACTTCAGCGGGAGGGTGACGCTCGTCGCCGAGGACGTGCCGGTATTCCGCGGCGGCCTCGGCATCTCACGCGGGCGCCAGGCGGTCAAGGTGCACGATCGAATCCGCCGCGGCAAGGTCAGCACCGAGTCCCCGATCCCCGGGAAATGAGCCGGGCAAGTAACGAGAGCAACTGAGGTCCCCCATGTCCGCAAATCCTGCCGAGGCACGCCCCGCAGAGCTGGAAGAGCTCACCGAAGACGGTGCGCCAGCAGCCAACGGCGATGTCAACCTCGAGGTCATCCTCGATGTCCCGGTAACACTTTCCATGGAAGTCGGGCGCACACGCATCCCGATCCGTAATCTGCTGCAGCTCAATCAGGGCTCCGTAGTTGAGCTCGAGCGTGCCGCTGGCGAACCACTGGATGTTTTCGTCAACGGAACGTTGGTCGCTCACGGCGAAGTAGTCGTCGTCAACGATCGCTTCGGTATCCGCTTGACCGACGTGATCAGCCCCGCCGAGCGCCTGCGCAAGCTCAGATGAACCACCTCTTCGCCGCTCCGCACGTCGCCAACACCGTGGCGCCCGTCGGCGCGGGCGGACTCGCGTCCGTCACTTTCGCTCTGCTGGCCGTCCTCGCCGCGATATTCGCGGTTGCGTGGCTGGCGCGTCGCGTGCGCGGCATGGGCAGTCGCGTAGGCAACGCCATCGACGTTCTGGCCGACATACCGCTCGGTCCGAAAGAGCGCGCCGTTCTCCTCAAAGTGGGCACCGAGCAGGTCCTGGTCGGCGTGGCTCCCGGCCGCGTAAGTGCTCTGCACGTCCTGCGCGAGCCCGTGGAAATCCCCAAGGCCACGACGGCAATAACGCCCGCGGCATCCTTCAGCGCTTTGCTCAAGCGGAGTCTGGGTAAGTGAAGCCGCTGCGCAGACCACTGCCTTTGTTACTGCTCTCGGCACTCGTGCTGCTGCCAGCCGTCGCCGGTGCCGCCGGCGCCGCCATCCCCGGCATCCCTGGCATCCCCGCATTCAGCGTACAAACCGCCGCCGGCGGTGGCCAAACCTACACCCTGACACTGCAGGTCCTCGCGCTGTTGACGGCGCTATCCCTGCTGCCGGCGATCCTACTGATGATGACGGCCTTTACCCGCATCATGATCGTCCTCAGCATTCTGCGTCAGGCCCTGGGCGCCGGCCAGACGCCGTCCAACCAGGTCCTGCTGGGACTCGCGCTCTTCCTGACATTCTTCGTGATGTCCCCCGTCATCAACCGCATCGACCAGGTCGCCTACCAGCCGTATGCCGCGGGCACGATCGACACGGCGACCGCGATGGCGCGCGCGGAGGTGCCGCTGAAGGAGTTCATGCTGCGCCAGACTCGCGAAAACGATATCGCCACCTTCGTGCACATCGCCGGCGGCAAGGGCTACGCGACGCCGCTCGATGTGCCGTTCAGCGTCCTCGTACCGTCGTTCATGACCAGCGAGCTGAAGACCGCCTTCATCATCGGATTCCTGCTCTACATCCCGTTCGTGATCATCGATCTGGTGACGGCCAGTGTACTGATGTCCATGGGCATGATGATGGTCTCGCCGGTGCTGATCTCCCTGCCCTTCAAGCTGATGTTGTTCGTGCTCGTCGACGGCTGGACACTCGTCATGGGCACCCTTGCCCAAAGTTTCTATCACTGAGCCGGCACGCACCGTGACACCTGACACCATCATGGCCATCGGCAGCCGGGCCCTCGAGATGACCCTCTCCCTGGCGGCGCCGCTCCTCCTGGCCGCGCTCGTCACCGGCGTGCTCGTCGGTGCATTCCAGGCCGCGACCTCGATCAATGAAATGACGCTGTCGTTCATTCCCAAGCTGATCGCGATTTCCGTGACCATCGCCATCGTCGGCCCATGGATGCTGAAGACGCTCATCGGATACACACGCGATCTCATCATGAGCATCCCGGGACTCATCAATTGAGATTATGCCGGACGCCATGATCACCGTAACGGAACAACAATTGGACGGCTGGCTCCTCGAGCTCTTCTGGCCGTTCGTGCGCATCGGCTCCTGCTTCATGGTGGCGCCGGCGTTCGGCGCCTCGTCGGTGCCTGCGCGCGTGCGGGTCGCGCTTGCCGGAGCCGTGACGTTTCTCGTCGCGCCGCTGGTCGCGATTCCCGACGTGACGCCCCTATCTGCGCCGGGCGTCGTGATCACGATCCAGCAGATCGTGATCGGCGTGGCGGTCGGCTTCTCGCTGCAGATCCTCTTCGAGGCCGTCTCCCTCGGCGGGATGATGCTGGGTAATAGCATGGGCCTTTCCCTTGCCTTCAACCTCGATCCGCAGAGCGGCGCGAGCACCCCGACGGTCAGCCAGCTCTACTCCATACTCGCGACGCTCATCTTCCTGGTGCTGGATGGGCATCTCGCCCTCATCCGCATGCTGGTCGACGGCTTTCACACTCTGCCGATCGGTACCACGGGTCTGGGCGCCAACGCTCTCTGGTCAGTGGTCACGTGGGGCTCGGAGCTTTTCTCCGGCGCCCTCGCCGTAGCACTGCCGGGCGTCACGGCGCTGCTGGTCACCAACCTCGCCTTCGGGGTCGTGAGCCGCGCCGCCCCGACACTGAGCATCTTCTCCGTGGGGTTGCCGCTCTCGCTCGTCCTCGGGCTGGTGGTGATTCTCACCGGCCTGCCCGTGCTCGAGTCGAGCTTCATCCGCCTGCTTGGCGTTGCGCTCGAGTTCGCGCGCCACCTGATGGGGGCTTGACAGCATGGCCGAGAACGATCAGGACCGGACCGAACAACCGACACCCAAGCGCATCGAGGAGGCGCGGGAGGAAGGTCGGGTGCCGCGTTCCGCCGAGCTCAATGCGGCGGCGGTGCTGCTCGTCGGGGCTGGCGGCCTGCATTTCCTCGGCAGCTCGCTCGGCGCCACGCTGTTCGACATCATGAAGTCCTCGCTCAGCATCTCGCCCACTCAGGCGGTCGACCCCGGGCTCGCGCTCACCGCAGCCGCCAACGAGCTGGTGCGGGCGCTCATCGCCTGCGCCCCGGTCCTCGGCCTGACGATGATCGCGGCACTGACCGCCTCCCTGGCCGTCGGTGGCTGGAATCTCAGCTTCGAGGCGCTGGTGCCTGATTTCACGCGTCTCGACCCGATCGCGGGCTTCGGCCGCTTCTTCTCCGCCAGAGGCGCGGTCGAGCTCGGCAAAGCTTTCGCCAAATTCCTGGTCGTCGCCGCCGTCGCGGTGGCGGTGCTGCACAAACAGTCCGCACAGCTTCTCGCTCTGGGAACCACGCCGTTGCACGAGGGCATCGCGCAGGCCGCGAGTCTCGCCTCCAACGCGTTGCTCTCCGTCTCCGGCGGACTCGTCCTCATCGCGGCGGTCGATGTGCCCTGGCAGCTCTACCAGTACACGCAGAACCTCAAGATGAGCCGCCAGGAAATTCGCGACGAGATGAAGCAGAGCGAGGGCTCGCCTGAAGTGAGAGGCCGCATCCGCCGCATGCAGCGCGAGATCGCCAAGCGCCGAATGATGAAAGAGGTGCCAAAGGCGGACGTCGTCATCGTCAACCCGACGCACTTCGCAGTGGCGCTGCGCTACGACGAGAAGCGCATGCGCGCCCCGCTCGTCATCGCCAAGGGCGCGGATCTGGTCGCGGCCCGCATCCGTGAAGTTGCGACCGAGCATTCTGTGCCCATCTTCGAGGCGCCGCCCCTCGCCCGCGCGCTGTTCCATGGTGTCGAGATCGGCAGCGAGATACCGGCGACGCTCTACGTGGCGGTCGCGCAGGTACTGACCTACATCTACCAGCTCAGGTCGGCGCGAACCTCGGGAGCGCGGCCGCCGCAACCGCCCGCGATCGACCCGGGCATTGACACCACACGGCATTGACATGAACACAGTCGCCACGACATCGAGCCCCACCATGCCGGCCTGGCGCGATTTGCTGCGCGCCGGGATCGGCGTCCCGGTGGGCGTCCTCGCCGTGCTCGCGATGGTGATCCTGCCGTTGCCGCCGATGGCGCTCGATGTGCTCTTTACCTTCAATATCGCGCTCTCGATCGTCATCGTGATGGCGGTGTTCTACGTCTCACGGCCAATCGAGTTCGGTGTCTTCCCGACCGTCCTCCTGCTCTCGACCCTGCTGCGCCTGGCACTCAACGTCGCCTCGACGCGAGTCGTGCTGCTGCACGGTTACAGCGGTACGCAGGCGGCCGGCCACGTCATCCAGTCGTTCGGTGAGTTCGTGATCGGCGGCAACTTCGCCGTCGGCGTGGTGGTGTTCATCATCCTGACCATCATCAACTTCGTGGTGGTCACGAAGGGCTCGGGACGCATCTCCGAGGTCAGCGCCCGATTCACCTTGGACGCCATGCCCGGCAAACAGATGGCGATCGATGCGGATCTCAACTCCGGGCTCATCACCCAGGACGAGGCGCGTACCCGCCGCGTCGAGGTTCGCGCCGAGGCGGACTTCTACGGCGCGATGGACGGCTCGAGCAAATTCGTCCGCGGCGATGCCATCGCCGGCATCCTGATCCTTCTCATCAACATCATCGGCGGTCTCGCGATCGGCACGATAGGCCATGGCATGGCGCTGGCGGACGCGGCCCATACCTACACGCTGCTCACCATCGGCGACGGTCTGGTGGCGCAGATTCCGGCGCTCCTGCTCTCGACCGCCGTGGCCCTCATCGTGACCCGCATGTCGCGCTCCCAGGACATGGGCGGCGAGCTGCGCCGCCAGCTCTTCGGCAACCCCAAGGCGCTCGGGGTGGCGGCGGGGATGCTCGGTGTCATGGGTCTCATTCCCGGAATGCCCAATGTAGCGTTCCTCCTCATCGCCGCGGTCTGCGGCGCGACGGCCTACGTCATCAAGCGGAGGCGCGCGACGATGGCGACGGCCGCCGCCGCCCCGAAACCCGCGCCGCAGGCCGCGGAGACCCGCGAGCTGTCCTGGGAGGACGTCCGCCCCATCGATCTCATCGGTCTCGAGGTCGGCTACCGCCTGGTCTCGCTGGTCGACAAGCGCCAGAGCGGCGATCTGCTCGGGCGCGTGCGCGGCGTGCGCCGCAAGCTGTCGCAGGAGCTCGGCTTCCTGATCCCGGCCGTGCACATCCGCGACAACCTGGACCTCGCACCCAACATCTACCGCATCAATCTGAGCGGCGTGCCGGTCGGCGAAAGCGTCATCTATGCCGACAAGGAGCTCGCCATCAACGCCGGCCGTGTTTTCGGTCCGCTGCAGGGCATCGCCACCCGCGATCCGGCCTTCGGCATGGAGGCGATATGGATCGATGCGGCGAGCCGCGATCACGCGCAGGCCCTCGGCTACACCGTGGTCGACCCGAGCACCGTCATCGCCACCCATCTTTCCTTCATCATCCAGTCACACGCCCACGAGATCCTCGGCCACGAGGAAGTGCAGCAGCTGCTCAACGGCCTGGCGAAGAGCGCGCCGAAGCTGGTGGAGGATCTCGTGCCGCGCGTACTGCCCCTCTCGACCGTGGTGCGCGTGCTGCAGAGCCTGCTCGCCGAGCGCATTCCCATCCGCAACATTCGCACCATCATCGAGACACTGGCGGAGCATGCGCCACGCTCGCAGGACGCCACGGTGCTGCTGTCCCACGTCCGGATCGGCCTCGGGCGCCAGATCGTGCAGGACATCGCCGGGATCGCCGCGGAGCTGCCGGTCATCACCTTCGACCCGGATCTCGAGCGGCTGCTCTCCGGCTCGCTCGCGGCCAACTCCACCAGCCCCGGTCTCGAGCCCGGCCTGGCCGAGCGCCTGCAGCAGCGTGTCGGAGAAGCTTCGCGGCGCCAGGAGGCCTCGGGCGAGGCGCCGGTGCTGCTGGTGCCGCCACCGCTGCGCGCGCAGCTCTCGCGCTTCCTGCGCGCGGCTCTGCCCAGCCTCCACGTGCTCGCCTGGAATGAGATTCCCGACAACCGCAAGGTCCGCGTCGTCACCGCGGTCGGTAGGTAAACATGAAGATCGTAAGACATACGGCACGCGACATGCGCCAAGCGCTACGCGCCATCCGCGAGCAGTTGGGCGAGGACGCCGTGATCCTGTCGTCGCGCCGCCTGGCCAAGGGCGTCGAAGTCACGGTGGCGGTGGATTTCGACGCCAGCACCATGAACAAGGCAGCGCTGATGGCCGCCGCCGCCGCCGCGCCCCCCGCGCCTATGGCTCCCAGCCCTCCGGCCGCAGCGCCCCCGATCGAGCCCGCGCCCGCGGTTGTACCGCCGGCCGCGGCATCTCTCGCCCCCCTGCTCGAACCGGAGCCTGAAGCCGCGGAAGCTCCGGCGCAGAACATGGGCCGGGAGCTCCAGGCTCTGCGACGCATGCTCGAGACCCAACTCGCGCACCTCGCCTGGAACGACCGCACACGCCGCGCGCCCGTGCACACGGAGCTGCTGCGCGAGCTGACCGAGATCGGCATCGCCCGGGACCTGGCCGACCACATCGTCGGCCAGCTCGATCAGGGGGTGGATCTGACGCAGGGCCGCCGCTTCGCGCTCGCGGGCCTATCGCAGTATCTGTTGGTGACGGGCGATCGCTGGCTGGAAACGGGCGGCCGTGTCGCCTTCGTGGGCGCCACCGGCGTCGGCAAGACGACCATGCTCGCCAAACTGGCGGTGCGTTGGATTCTGCGGCATGGCCCGAAGGACCTGGCGCTGGTTGCCTCCGACACGGTCCGCATCGGCGCGCAGGACCAGATGCAGGCGCTCGGTCAGCTGCTCGGCGTGCCGGTGCACGTGCCGGAGCGCTTCGAGGCGCTCCCGGATCTGCTCACACAGCTCGAGCGCTATCGCCTGGTTTTGATCGACACGCCGGGCTCGAGCGTGCGCGATGCGCAGCTCGGGCCACGTCTGGCGACGCTCGCCAACTGCAACTCGAAGGTGGAGACGGCACTCGTGCTCGCGGCGTGTGCTCAGGCGGGAGTGCTCGAGGAGGCGGTACAACGCTTCCGGCCCGCCAACCCGGCCTCGTGCCTGCTCACCAAGCTGGATGAGGCGGCGAGCCTCGGCGGTGCGCTCTCCGTGCTCATCCGCGCGCGGCTGCCACTCTCCTACACGAGCGACGGCCAGCGCGTGCCCGAGGACCTGCGGCCGGCGAGATCGCTCGAGCTCGTGTCCCACGCGGTACGGCTGGCCAAGACGTCCGGCGCGGCCGCGGACGAAGATCTGCTGCGACGAAGATTTGGAAGACTCCCCCATGCGACGACCTGAGCTCAGTCTCATCAACAACTCCAAGCTCGAGTCCCTCGGACAGCCGGTGCGCGTGATCGCCGTCACCGGCGGCAAGGGGGGCGTCGGCAAGACCAGCGTCGCGGTCAATCTCGCCATGGCGCTCGCCAACGCCGGCCGGCGTGTGGTGCTGCTCGATGGCGATTTGGGACTCGCGAATGCCGATGTCTTCCTCGGGCTCTCGCCTCGATACACGCTCGCTCACGTGATCTCCGGCGAGCGCACGCTGGACGAGGTGATCGTGGAGGCGCCCCAGGGCTTTCATGTCGTGCCGGCCGCATCGGGCGCTGCCGACCTCGCCGGCATGGGTGCCGCCGAGCACTTGGGCCTGGTGCGCGCCTTCAGCGAGCTCGCCGCGCGCCTCGACGTGCTCATCGTGGACACGGCGGCTGGGATCGCTCCGGGCGTCCTGCAGTTCTCACAGGCGTCGCAACAAGTCCTCGTCGTGATCTGCGATGACCCGGCCTCGCTAACCGACGCTTACGCGCTCGTCAAGGTCCTGAGTCGCAATCACGGTGTCACCCGATTCCGGGTGCTCGCCAACCGGGTTCGCGCACCGGGCGCGGGCGCCGAGCTTTTCCGCCGCTTCGAGCGCGTCACGGCGCGCTTCCTCGACGTTGTGCTCGAATTCGCAGGCGAGATCCCCGAGGACGAGTACCTGCGCCGCTCGGTACGGGAGCAGCGCCCGGTGCTCGAGGGCTATCCGTCGAGTCCCGCGGCGCGGGCATTCAAGAAACTGGCGACGGTGGCCGATACATGGCCTGTGCCACCCGGTCCCCGCGGGAACATCGAGTTTTTCGTGGAGCGGTTGGTGCGACGGAACACGGTGCGGCTGGAAGTGGTGCCATGAATGCAGCGAGCGCATACGGCGCCCGCCGCGGGCCGCAGGAAGCGAGCGAGCTCGTGACCCGGCATGCGGAGCTGGTGAAGCGGATCGCCTACCACCTGGTCGGCCGGTTGCCGCCCTCCGTGGAGGTGGACGATCTGATGCAGGCGGGCATGTTGGGGCTGCTGGAGGCGGCTTCGAACTACGCGCCGAATCGCGGCGCGAGCTTCGAGACTTATGCCGGCATCCGTATCCGTGGCGCCATGATCGATGCGCTGCGCAAGCTCGACTGGGCGCCGCGCTCGGTGCATCGCAAGGCGCGCGCGGTGGCCGCGGTCGTGCAGGAGATCGAGCGCCACACCGGGCGCGACGCGCGCGATACGGAAATCGCCGAGCGGCTCGGGGTACCGCTCGAGGAGTATCACGCCATCGTGCAGGACGCGGCGAGCTGTCGCCTGGCGGCGCTCGATGACACGACGGAGGCGACGGCCGAGGGCACTGCGGATCCGTTCCGGGAGACCGCGGAGGAAGGCTTCCGGGAGGCGCTGGCGCAGGCGATCGACGGGTTGCCGGAGCGCGAGAAACTGGTGATGTCGCTCTACTACAGCGAGGGACTCAACCTCAAGGAGATCGGCGCGGTGCTGAAGGTGACCGAATCGCGCGCTTGCCAGCTCCACGGGCAGGCGCTGGTGCGGCTCAAGGCGCGACTGGCGGACTGGCGTGACGGCACCGCCGGCACGGGTGCAACGACACGAGGCAGGCAGTGAGCAAAGATCTGAAATTCCTGGTGGTCGACGACTTCTCGACCATGAGACGCATCATCAAGAACCTGCTGCACGATCTCGGCTATCCCAACGTCGCCGAAGCGGACGACGGCAAGACGGCGCTGCCCATGCTGCAGACCGGTGGCTTCGATTTCCTCATCACCGACTGGAACATGCCGAACATGCCCGGCCTCGAGCTCATCAAGGCCGTACGCGCCGACGCCAAGCTCGCCAAGATGCCGGTTCTCATGCTGACCGCGGAGGCCAAGCGCGAGCAGATCATCGAGGCGGCACAGGCGGGTGTGAACGGCTATGTGATCAAGCCTTTTACTGCCGAGACTCTCAAGGAGAAGCTCGACAAGATCCTCGGCACGGGAAAGTGAAACTGTAATGTCGAATTTTCAAGTCCTGAAGTTGGAATACGGCTCCTGCGTCGAGGAGCTGACCGAATCGCTACGCGCAGGTGACGAGACCGCATTCTTCACCGCCGTCGACCACATCGTGCGCATGCGCGAGCCAGCAACGCTCACCGAGATCCGCCGGCTGACCGGCGGCCTGCAACAGGCCCTCGAGCGCTTCAGCATCGAGTCGCGCCTCGCGGACATCGCGGAGAACGAGATTCCGGACGCAAGAAGCCGGCTCTCGCACGTCATCAAGATGACCGATGAGGCCGCGCACCGCACGCTCGATCTCGTCGAGAAGTCGGGTCCGCTCGCCGAGCGCACCGGACGCGAGGCCGGCGCGCTCATCGACTCGCTGAAGAGGTACCGGGAGCGCCCGTCCGCCGGCGGCTTCGAGGGCGCCGTCCGCTCGATAGACGCCTTTCTGCCGGTGGTGCGCGCGGTGGAGGCGTTCCTGCCCGTCGTTCGCACCGACTCGGAGCAGATCCGCAAGAATCTCGCCGACGTACTGCTCGCGCAGGGCTACCAGGATCTGACGGGTCAAATCATCCGCAGTGTCATCAAGCTCGTCGAGGAGCTGGAGGCTGCATTGGCGAGCCTCACCGAGCTCTCGGGCGACCTCGTCGAGCACACCACTCTCGGGGAGAGCCCGGACAAGGGCCAAGGACCGGTCGTCCCCGGAGTCACCAAGGGAGAAGTCGCCGCAGGTCAGACAGACGTCGATGAGCTTCTGTCCGGTCTTGGCATGTAAGGGGCGACGATGGACATCCTGAGCATCGTCGGACTGGTGCTCGCCGCCAACGCCGTTCTGCTCGGAGCCGTGTTGCGCGGCGCGGGCATCATGGCGCTCGTCTCCACCGAGGCCTTCATGGTGGTGGGCGTCGGCACGATCGCGGCGACCTGCGTGCAGACGCCGCTGCCGGTCATGAAGCATGCGCTCAAGATCTTCCCGTGGATCATCAAGCCGCCGTCGCGCGACGGCCTGCAGATCATCACCAAGATCGTCGACTGGAGCAACACCGCGCGCAAGCAGGGGCTGCTCGGGCTCGAACCGCTGATCGCGCGTGAGACCGACCCGTTCGTGCAGAAAGCGCTGCAGCTCGTGGTCGATGGCAGCGAACCGGAGGCCATCAGCAACGCCATGTACGTGGAGCTCAGCGTACGCGAGCATGCCGACATCACGGCGGCCAAGATGTTCGAGGGTGCCGGCATCTACTCGCCGACTCTCGGCATCATCGGCGCGGTGCTCGGCCTCATGGCCGTGCTGCAGAATCTCACCGACCCCGCCAAGCTCGGTGCCGGAATCGCCTCGGCGTTCGTGGCCACGATCTACGGCATCAGCCTCGCCAACCTGTTCTTCCTGCCGGTCGCCAACAAGCTCAAGGGCATCATTCACCGCCAGACACAGTTTCGCGAGATGATCATCGACGGCATGATGTCCATCGCGCAGGGCGAGAACCCGCGCGCGATCGAGGCCAAGCTGCAGGGATATCTACACTAGGAGCCGGCCATGTCGCGCAGAAAGAAACGACACGAGGAGGAGCACGAGAACCACGAGCGCTGGGCGATCCCCTACGGCGATCTGCTGACGCTGCTGCTCGCCTTCTTCGTGGTGATGTACTCGATCTCCTCGGTGAACGCGGGCAAATATCGCGTCCTCTCCGATTCCCTCTACGCCGCGTTCCGCGGCGAGCCGCGCACCCTCGAGCCGATCGCTCTCGGCCACAAGCAGGTCGGCTCCGGACCCAACATGCGCGTCAGCCTCGTGGAGCAGAACCAGCCCCACTCGTTCGACCCCGTGCCCCTCGCGATCACCTCGCCAGCCCCCACGCCCTACCACGACGAGCCGCCGCCGGGAAACCAGAACGGAGTGCGGGCCGCGACCGGACTCGCGCAGCCTGTTGACCCCGCGCACGCTGCGCAGGCGCAGGCCGCCGCGATCATGCTCACGAAGATGGCCGACGATGTCGCCCGGGCGATGGCCGGACTGGTGAAGAAGAATCTGGTGGTCGTGCGGCGCAAACAGTCCTGGATCGAGGTCGAGATCCGCACCGACATTCTCTTCCCGAGCGGCAGCGCGCGGCTGGCGCCGAGCGCGGTCGACATCATTCAGCGCCTCGCGGACGTGCTGGCGCCCTTCCCCAACCCGATCCGGGTCGAGGGATTCACCGACAACGTGCCGATCCGCACGATGCAATTCTATTCCAACTGGGAGCTCTCGGCCGCACGCGCCGGCAGCGTCGTGCACGTTCTCTCGGATCGCGGCGTTGGCAGCAACCGCCTGGCGGTCGTCGGTTTCGGCGAGCAACACCCGGTAGCCAGCAATCAGACCACGCAGGGACGCAACGCCAACCGTCGCGTGACGGTGGTCATACTCTCCAGCGAGCCGGGAAGTCCGGCCGATCCAAACTGGCTTCCAAACACCAGTGCGATCGCCTCCAATGGCACGGTTCCTGCACATTAAGTCCTGACGCACACCGCTCAGCGCCGGAATTCCGACACCGCGGCCGCGTCATGTGACTTGCATCACAGGAGCCCGTCGCGCATGAACCTGCCTGCCACCGATTTCCTGCTCATCGCGGGACGTGCGGTGTTTCTCGTCTTCTCGTTCGTCGTTGCCGCCATCAGCTTCACGGCCTGGCGCAGCGCCACGCGCCGGCAAACCGCCGAGGTGTTGGCGCAGTCGCAAATCGTGCTGCAGCGGCTTGCGGAGCTCGAGACGCGGGTGGAGACGACCCGAACCCTGGTCGCGGCACTCGGCGAGCGCCTGCAGCGCCCCGCGGGGCCGGTGCCGGCCCACTCCCCCTCGCCCGGCTACCAGATCGCGATCCGCCTGGCGCGCAGCGGCGCGAGCCGCGAGGAGCTCATGGCGGGGTGTGGATTGACGCTCGCGGAGGCGGAGCTCGTCAAACGGCTGCACGGACCGCACGCTGCGGAACTGCGTCAAGTTTCATAGCGCTCAACTCAAGAGCCATGTCACAAGGGCCGATACCGGCGCTGTACCGGTAGTCATGCGCTCCATCCGCGCGCCAACCAGATTATGACAACCCGCAAGAAGCAGACACGGGTCAAGAAGCGCGCGCGCTCCCGGCCAGCGCGGCGCGACGCCGGGGGACACCACACCGCTGTCGCCCGCGGCAAGTCGGTCGCAGCGCAAGCCGCCGCGAGCCGCGTCTGCGTTCGCGCCCGATCGCTGGTCCTGAACGCCGAGTGCACCATAGCCGAGGCGGAAGCGCTCAAATCGGAACTGGCGGCCCGACTGCAGGAGGCGGCGCCGGTCACCCTGGATGTGAGCGCCCTGCAACGCATCGACACCGCGGGATTGCAGCTCCTTGCCGCCTTCGTCCGCGACCGGCGCACCGCCGGCCGCGCCGTCGCCTGGCACGGCCGGGCATCCGCCCTGGAGACGGCCGCCGGTCTCCTCGGTCTGCACGACATGCTCGAGCTCCCGGGCGAGGCCGCCCGGTGACAGTCGATCTGACGCAGTTCCACGCAGCCTTTTTTGAAGAGAGCTTCGAGGCGCTCGATACCATGGAGGCGGCACTCCTGAAGCTCGATGTCGGCTCGCCCGAGCCCGAGCTGATCAACACCATCTTTCGCGTGGCGCACTCGATCAAAGGTGGCAGCGCGACATTCGGCTTCGCGGAGATCGCCTCCTTCACTCACAGCCTGGAAACGCTGCTCGATGAGCTGCGCAGTGGAGCAATGCGGGCGAGCGTCGCGGTGTCGGACCTGCTGCTGAAGTCGGTGGACGTCCTGCGCGCCATGCTGCGCGCCGTGCAGGCGAAGCAGCCGATCGATGCCCAGCGGGTATCGGACTTGCAGTTCGATCTGGAAGTCGCGATTGCCAAGAAGGAGCCGCCCGCTCCGGTAGCCGTGACCGCCGCCACCCCCGCTACCGCCTCGCCGTCCGAGTCGAAAGCGGAACACGGCGCGGCCGGCGCCAAGTCGCCCCGCTGGCGAATCCGCTTCCATCCCTACCGCGAGCTGCTGGCGCGCGGCAATGACCCGCTGCGAATGTTGCGCGAGCTCGCCGCGCTCGGCGATCTCGCGGTGCGGCTCGACGCCCAAATGCTGCCGCCGCTCGCCGAAGTCAACCCCCAGGACTGTTACCTTGCGTGGTCGCTCGAGCTTGCCGGTGACGTGCCCGAGGAATCGATCAGGCAGGTGTTCGAGTGGGCCGAGGGCGATTGCGACCTCACGCTCGAGCGGCTGCCAGGTGAGACGAAGACGACGACAGTAGCGGCGGCCCCTGCCACACCTGCACAGACACCGGTGCCGACGCCGACGCAGACCGCACCCCAGGCCGCAGCGGCGCCATCACCTCCCCGTGCGGACGCTCCCGGCAAGCAGGAAGCGCCGATGAGCGGGCTCGGTGACTCGGGCTCGATCCGGGTGAGCGTGGAGAAGATCGACGAGCTCATGAACACCGTCGGCGAGCTCGTGATCACCCAGGCGATGCTGAGCCAGCTCGGGTCGCATTTCGACGGCCCGGACGCGGAGAAGCTGCGCGGCGGTCTCGCCCAGCTCGAGCGCAACATGCGCGAGCTGCAGGAAAGCGTCATGCGGGTGCGCATGTTGCCGATCAGCTTCGTCTTCAGCCGCTTCCCGCGAATGGTGCGCGACCTCGCCCAGCGCCTCGGCAAGCAGATCGAGCTCAAGCTCACCGGCGAGCAAACCGAGCTCGACAAGACCGTGCTCGAGAAGATCGGTGATCCGCTCATGCATCTCGTGCGCAACAGCATCGATCACGGCATCGAATCGCCGGAAGCGCGGACCGCGGCCGGCAAGTCCGCCGAGGGCACCGTGCATCTCGATGCCTGTCACCGCGGCGGCAACATCGCCGTGGAAGTGAGTGACAACGGCGCGGGGCTCGACAAGGAGCGCATTCTCGCCAAGGCCCGCGCCCGCGGGCTGGTCGCAGCCGACGATTCGCTGACGGATGCCGAGATTTACGAGCTGATATTCGTCCCCGGGTTCTCCACCGCCGAGAAGACCACCGACGTGTCCGGACGTGGTGTCGGGATGGATGTCGTGCGCCGCAACGTAAAAGAGCTCGGCGGCAAGATCGATGTCAGGAGCGAGCCCGGCCGCGGCTCGCGAATCACGATCACCCTGCCCCTGACGCTCGCCATCGTGGACGGTCAGTCCGTGGCGGTGGGCACCGAGACCTACATCGTGCCCCTCATCTCCATCGTGGAATCGATGCAGCTCAAGTCGACCGGCGTCACGCGGCTGTCGGGTCACAGCGAAGTGCTCTCCTTCCGCGGCGATTACCTGCCGATCATCCGGCTGCACGAGCTGTTCGGTGTCGAGCCACGCTCGCGCGCGCTGCACGAGGGTCTGGTCGTCGTCGCCGAGGGCGACGGGCGGCGTGTGGGCCTGTTCGTCGACGACCTGTTGGGACAGCAGCAAGTGGTTATCAAGTCCCTGGAAGCCAACTATGGGCACATCGAGGGCGTCTCAGGCGCGACGATCCTCGGCGACGGCTCGGTGGCGCTCATTCTAGATGTGCCGGGACTCATCCGCGCCGCATCCATGCGGGTGGCGGCATGAGGCTCACGGCGGTAAAGACGAGGCATCACAATCATGTCCACTAACGCGGTCGAGCGACAGCAGGGTTCCGGCAACGGCTCCCACCAGGTCCTCACCTTCGTGCTCGGCACCGAGACTTATGGGGTGGACATCCTGCGCGTGCAGGAGATCCGCGGCTGGTCCGCGGTGACCAAGATCCCTCATGCGCCGGCGCACGTCCTCGGCGTGCTGAACCTGCGCGGCTCGATCGTGCCCATCGTCGATTTGCGGATGCGCTTCGCGCTCGAGCGCGTCGAGTACACCGCCGTCACGGTGATCATCGTGATGTCGGTCAACACACCCGCCGGACCGCGTGATTTCGGAGTCGTCGTCGACGGCGTCTCGGACGTGGTCGATGTCAACTCCGCGGAAGTGAAGCCGGCCCCGGAGCTCGGCTCGCGCTCCGCCACCGAATACATCCGCGGACTGGTATCGGTCGCCGAGCGCATGGTGGTGCTGCTCGACATCGACCGCCTCATTGGCCGTGACCTCGCCGTCGCCGCCGGTGCAGACGGCGACGAAGCGCTCGCCGCGAGCGCCGCCTGATCGGAGCAAGAACCCAAATGAGCGTCACGAGAAACATCATCGAGGAGACCCGCGAAATCATCAACGCGGCGTCGCAGGGCGACCTCACCCGCCGGCTCGATGCGCGGCTCGAGAGCCCCGAGCTGCGCGCCATGGCCGAGAGCATCAATATGCTCCTCGAGAGCATGACCGGGCTGGTCCGTGGCGTCAGATCCACCGCCACCGAGGTGAGCCGCTCGGCGGAGGAAATCTCGGCCGGCAACGGCAATCTCTCGCGGCGCACCGAGGAGCAGTCCGCCTCGCTCGAGGAGACCGCTTCCTCGATGGAGGAGATGACGACCACGGTCAAGCAGAACGCGGACAACGCCGCCCAGGCGAGCCAGCTCGCCCTCGCGGCCCGCGACCAGGCCGAGCGCGGCGGCGGTGTGGTGAGCCAGGCCGTAGCGGCCATGGCGGACATCAAGCAGTCCTCGAAGAAGATCGCCGACATCATCGGCGTGATCGACGAGATCGCCTTCCAGACGAACCTGCTCGCGCTCAACGCCGCGGTCGAGGCCGCGCGCGCCGGTGAGCAGGGCCGCGGCTTTGCGGTCGTGGCGAGCGAGGTGCGCAGCCTCGCCGGCCGCTCCGCCACCGCCGCCAAGGAAATCAAGGGTCTGATCCGGGACTCGGTGCGCAAAGTCGAGGACGGCTCGGCGCGCGTCACTCAGTCCGGCCATACGCTGGAGGAGATCGTCGCTTCGGTGAAGAAGGTCTCCGACATCGTCGCCGAGATCGCCGCCGCCTCGCGGGAGCAATCGGCGGGCATCGAGCAGGTCAACCGCGCCGTCATGCAGATGGACGCCCTCACCCAACAGAACGCCGCCCTGGTGGAGCAAGCGACGGCGGCGGCGCAGAACATGGCCGGCCAGGCCCGTGAGCTCGGCGAGAACATGGGGCGCTATCGGGTTGCACATGACATGGCGCCAGCGCTGCGCTCCCCACGAGCCTCACCCATGGGAGCTGTGCGCACAGCGCGCAGCGCCTGAGTCCTTCTCATGAATAAACTGGCGCTCAATCGTCTGAATCTCTGGCAGAAGCTGGGAGCCCTCGTCCTGGCGCAGCTCGTGCCGGCGGTCCTGGTCGGGTTCTTCTATCTCAACACCATGGATGGCGAGCTGAGCCAGGTGCGCGGCGAGCTGCAGGGGATCCACTTCCTGAAGGCCGTACGCTCACTGCGGTCGAGTCTGCTGACACACGGTGCCCGCGCGTTCGTCTTCGCAAGCGGAGATACGGGCCGTCGTGCCTCCCTACTGGCCGGGCAGCGGGAAGTCGACACGGCCATGAGCCGCGTCGCAGGGATCAGTGACCAGCTGGGCGAGCTCTACGGCGTCAGCGAGGACGTCAGTACACTGCGCTCGCAGTGGAGCGCGGCGGCCGCGGCGAGTCTGACCCAACCCCCTTCCCAGATCGCCGCGACGAACGCCGCGCTGAGCGAGCATGCGGATCAGCTCAGCGCCACGATCGCGGCCGGCTCGAGAGTCGCCTCGGACTCCGATCAGACGACCCGGACCCTGCTCGAGATCGGCTCCGAATATACGGCGGCCGCGCTGGCCCAGGCGAACGACATGAGTCGCTTCGCGGTCGATGCGGCCTCCAAGAGCTATCTCGGTGGCGATGACCAGATGGGCATCGCGATCTACCGCAGCCGCGTGCTGTCGCAATTCGACCAGATTCGGGCCGGCCTGGCGCAGCTGCCACCGCAAGTAGCCGCTCCGCTGCAGAGCGACTTCGACTCGGCGGTGCAGCTGTTCGCGAATTTCGACGGCGTGGTCGATTCGCAGGTCGTCAAGGCCGCCAGCCTCAAGACCAGCGGCGGAGCGATCTACGACGCCGCAATACCGGCAACCGACGCATTGCAGAGGCTCGCCGCCGACAGCCTCGACGTCGCCGCATCCACACTCGCGGCACGTGCCTCCTCCATCGCGGTACACCGCGACGTCACCGCCCTGCTCGCACTGCTCGCACTGGCAGCAGCGCTGGCGGTCGCCAGGCTCGTGAGGCTGTCGCTGTCGCGGCCGCTGACGCGCGCCATCGGTGTCTTCGAGCACATCGCCGAAGGCCGCTACGACAACCAGATCGACACCCGCCGGGAAGACGAGGCCGGCCAGGTATTGGGGGCACTCGCCCTGATGCAGGACAAGCTGCGCCGCCAGATCGAGAACGAGCGGGCCGTCGCCGCCGAGAACTCGCGTGTCCGACATGCGCTCGACAAGGCCTCGACCTGCGTGGTGCTGGCCGACGTCGAGCGCCGGATCATCTATCTCAACGATGCCGCCCAGGAGACCTTCGCCCGGCACGCGACGGAGATCCGCGGCTCCCTGCCCGCCTTTGATGCTGCGCGGCTGCGCGGCTCGAGCCTCGAGACACTGTCGGCCGATCCGGCCAGCGAGCAGCGCACGCTCGCTGCGCTCAGCGGCGAGCGGGTGGAGGAGCGTGCTCTCGGCGGGCTCACCTTCCGCACCGTCACCAACCCGGTGACCGGCGAGCGCGGCGAGCGGCTCGGCACGGTGATGGAATGGACCCAGCGCACCCAGGAGGTGCGCGTGGAAGAAGAGCTGCAGGCTGTGCTCGATGCGGTCAATGGCGGCGATCTCAGCCGGCGCATCGACCTCGTCGACAAGTCGGGCTTCTTCGCGGGCTTGGGGGTCGGCGTCAATCGCCTGGCCGAGAGCCTGGTCGAGATCGTCTCGCGGGTGCAGAGCGCCGGCCGCGAGATCGCGCTCGGCGCCGAGGAGATCACCGCCGGCAACTCGAACCTGTCGATGCGCACCGAGGAGCAGGCGTCCTCGCTCGAAGAGACCGCGTCTTCCATGGAGGAAATGACCACGACCGTCAAGCAGAACGCCGACAACGCGGCGCAGGCCAATCAGCTCGCCCTGGCGGCGCGCGATCAGGCCGAGCAGGGCGGCACGGTCGTGGGCCGGGCCGTGGAGGCGATGTCCGGAATCAACGACTCGGCAAAGAAGATCGCGGACATCATCGGCGTCATCGACGAGATCGCCTTCCAGACGAACCTGCTCGCCCTCAACGCCGCGGTCGAGGCCGCGCGCGCCGGTGAGCAGGGCCGCGGCTTCGCGGTGGTCGCGAGCGAAGTGCGCAGCCTCGCCGGGCGATCCGCAACCGCCGCGAAGGAAATCAAGACGCTGATCGAGGACAGCGTCAGGAAGGTAGAGGATGGCTCGGGCCTGGTGACCCGGTCCGGCCGCACACTCGGCGAAATCGTCACATCGGTGAAGAAGGTCTCCGACATCGTCGCCGAGATCGCCGCCGCCTCGCGCGAGCAGTCCTCGGGAATCGAGCAGGTCAACCGCGCGGTGGTGCAGATGGACGAGCTCACCCAGCAAAACGCGGCGCTGGTCGAGCAGGCGACCGCCGCCTCCCAATCCATGTCCGGGCAGGTACGCGAGCTCAACGACACGCTCGCCCGGTACGACACCGGCGCAGCGCGCATCGCGGCCGCGCAACAGCAGTCCGCGACCCCGCCGACTCCCGGCGCCAGGAACGCCAACCCACCGGCGCAGCGAAAAGCGCGCCCGGAATCCCGTCGCGCCGCTGGCGGCGAATGGATAGAGGTTTAGAGGTAACTCCATGCAACTGCTCAACCGTTTGAAGCTCTGGCAGAAGCTCGCGCTGCTCGTCGCCGCGATGGCGGTGCCGACCGCGCTGCTCGGGGTCTTCTACCTGAGCGCCGCCAACAGCGAGGTGGCGCAGGCCCGCAATGAGCTCGGGGGCGCGGACTACGCTCACCAGATCGGCGCGGTGCTGGCGGATGTCGCCAATCACCGCAGCCTGCTCTTCGCCGTGCTCACCGGCGACTCCTCACGCCGCGAGCAGCTCGCCGACTCAGAGGCCGCGATCGACAAGCTGATAGCCGCCGTCGATGACAGCGATGCGGCGGTCGGAGCTCAGCTCGGCGTGACGGACGATTGGCGGGGCATCAACACCGACTGGCAGCAGTTGAAGTCCGACGAGGCCAAGCTGTCCGCCGACGATGCGGTGGCGCGGCACGATGCCCTCATCGCCAGGATCGTGAAGCTCGGTGACCTGGTGATAGGCCGCTCGGCGCTCAACGTCGATCCTTCGCCACAGACCGCGGCGCTCATTCGGATCGCCACCCGCGACGTGCCGGGGGCGCTCATCGCCTCGGGCAACGTTCAGTGGTATGCCACGCGCGCCAGCATCAAGGGCTATCTCGGTGGCGACGACCAGATGGCTCTCAACCTCTATCACGACGAGGTGGTCGCTGACTTCGCGGCCGCGACGCGCGATCTCAACGGCGCGCCGGCGACGGCACGGGCCAAGATCGCCCCGGCCCTGGAGGCGGTCCAGGGTGCGTTCGACAATTCCTACGGAATCGTCCAGGCGCAGATCATCAACGCCCAGAAGATGACCATCACGACCGCGGAGCTGTTCGCCGACTCGCGCGCCATCAGCTCGAGTCTGCAGAGCCTCTCCGACCTCGGTTACTCCACAATGGCCAGCGCGGTGCAGCAGCGCCTCCGGCAGGTGACCACCTGGCGCAACCTGACCGCGGGAATCACGGCCGTCGCCCTCGGCGTGGCGCTCGCCCTGTCCTGGCTCATCACCGGCGCCCTCGCCGCGCCGCTCACGCAGGCGATCGCGGTTTTCGGCAGCATAGCGGCCGGCAAGTACGACAACACGATCGCTCTCACCGGCTCCGACGAAGCCGGCCTGGTGTTGCGCGCGCTGGACGACATGCAGGGGAAGCTGCGCACCCAGATCGAGAACGAGCGGCTCGTGGCCGCCGAGAATGCCCGCGTACGCCAGGCGCTCGACAAAGTGTCGACCTCCGTGGTGCTCGCCGACGGGCAGCAGCGAATCATCTATCTCAACGAGACGGCAAGCGCCGCCTTCGCGCGTGCCCAGCAGGAGATCCGCCTGAGCCTACCCGGTTTCGACGTGCAGCGGCTGCGCGGCGCGAGCCTCGAAGCGCTGGCGGTCGATCCGGCCGGAGAGCGCCGCGAGCTCGATACCCTCGCCGGCTCGCGCGTCGCCGAGCGACAGCTCGGCGCCTGCACCTTCCGCACCGTCACCAATCCTGTGCTCGATGAGCGCCGCGCGCGCATCGGCACGGTGATGGAATGGACCGACCGCACCCAGGAGGTGGCGGTCGAGAAGGAGATGCAGGGAATGCTCTCGGCGGTGGTCGCGGGCGACCTCGGCAGCCGCATCGAGGTCGCCGGCAAGACGGGCTTCTTCGAGGCCATGAGCCGCGGCGTCAACCAGCTCGCCGACAACATGGCGGAGGTGGTTTCGAGGGTGAAGGGCGTCGCCGCGGACGTGCACCGCGGCGCCGACGAAATCTCCGCCGGCAATGCCAATCTGTCGCAGCGGACGGAGGAGCAGTCCTCGTCGCTCGAGGAAACCGCCTCCTCGATGGAGGAGATGACCACCACGGTCAAGCAGAACGCCGACAACGCGGCCCAGGCCAATCAGCTCGCGCTCGCGGCGCGCGATCAGGCCGAGAAGGGCGGCAGCGTGGTGAGCCAGGCGGTCTCGGCCATGAGCGGCATCAACGAGGCGTCGAAGAAGATCGCGGACATCATCGGCGTCATCGACAACATCGCATTCCAGACCAACCTCCTCGCCCTCAACGCGGCGGTGGAGGCCGCCCGCGCCGGCGAGCAGGGCCGGGGTTTCGCGGTGGTGGCAAGCGAGGTGCGCAGCCTCGCCGGCCGCTCCGCCACGGCGGCGAAGGAGATCAAGGAGCTGATCCAGGACTCGGTGCGCAAGGTCGAGGACGGATCGGTGCTCGTCACCCAGTCGGGGCAGACGCTCGAGAAGATCGTCGCCTCGGTGAAGAAGGTCTCGGACATCGTCGCCGAGATCGCCGCCGCATCGCGCGAGCAATCCTCCGGAATCGAGCAGGTCAACCGCGCCGTCATGCAGATGGACGAGCTCACGCAGCAGAACGCCGCGCTGGTCGAGGAAGCCACCGCGGCCTCCCAGGCGATGGTCGAGCAGGTGCGGGGACTCAACGAAATGCTGGCGCGATTCCAGGTCGGAGTGGCGGAGTTCACCGCGCCGGCATTCGCAGCGGCGGCACCGGCAGCAAGGGCGGCCGAAATCGCCGCCGCATCGCGAACGGAGCGCCGCGGAGCCAATAGACCCTGGGTCGGGCACGGCACCACGGGCAGGACGACCCGGCAGAAACCAACAGCGGAGCCCGTGCGCGCCGCCCCTGCCGTGGCCGCCCGCGGCAACGGCGCCGCCGGCACCGGCGATGCCGCTGATTCCGAGTGGCAGGAGTTCTAAATCATGTCGACACCAAACATAACTCTCGGAGCTCCGTAATGGCCCGGATACTCGCAGTAGATGACTCGGCGGCGATGCGTCAGATGGTCGGCATCACCCTCACGGGCGCCGGTCATGACGTGCAGCAGGCGGCCGACGGCGCCGAGGCGCTGCAGATCGCGGAGCGACAGAAGTTCGATCTCGTGATCACCGACGTCAACATGCCGAAGATGGACGGCATCACGCTGGTGCGCGAGCTGCGCAGCCGCGCGAACTATCGCTACGTGCCGCTATTGGTGCTCACCACCGAGGCAACACTCGAGCGCAAGCAAGAGGGTAAGGCCGCCGGCGCCACCGGCTGGCTGGTCAAGCCCTTCAACCCCGAGCGGCTGCTCGCGACCATCGCCAAGGTGCTCGGCTGAGCCCCCCGGATTCATTATGTCGACAATGAGGAACCTCCCATGAAGTCCCCGCAGCGAATCCTCGCCCTGGCCGCTCTGCTGGCCGCCTGCACCGTGTGCCTCCAGGCCCACGCCGACCAATGCAGGCTGCCGCCGGCGCCGAGCAAGATTCCCGACGGCAGCACGGCCAGCCAACAGGAAATGATCACGGCCATGGAAACCATCAAGCAGTACAACAGCGACGTGCAGACCTATCTCAAGTGCCTCGACTTCGAGGCGCGCCAGAACCAGCTGAGCTCCGGCGACGAGACGAATCTGCACAACGCAGCCGTCGATCAGCTCACCCATGTCGCCGACGAATTCAACGTTCAGGTCAAGACCTTCCGATCGAAGCACGGCTGAGGCACCAGTGTCGCTGTCGGTAGGTGGCTCGCGCGCCGCGAGCGCCGTTAAATCCGCCTACGAGCTGGCGTGCGCGGCGGCCACCGCCGCGGCGCTGATCGAGCTCGCGCTCAGCGAATCGCAGCGGCCCGTGGCGGCGCTCGGCGAGGCCCTGTCGAGCGTGAGCACCGCGATGTCAGCCGGCAGCCAGCCGGCGGCGCCCGACCTCGCGACGTGCGTCGAATGCCTCCAGTTCCACGACCGGCTGGTGCAGCAACTGTCGCAGGTGCGCGATCTGCTGGCCGCGGTGGCCGCCACCGGTGCCGCCGATCCGGCCCCCGGCGGGCGGCAGAGCTGGCCGGTGCTGATGGAGAATCTGCGCGCGCGCTTCACCTCGGAGTCGCACCGCATCCTCTTCAACCTGCTCATGCCGGATGCGGACGGCCACAGTCACGTTCCTTCCCTCCACGCCGGCGAGGGCAGCGTGGAGCTCTTCTGAACGCCCCGGTTCACACAGGCTCGGCGCGGGACACCGGTGCCACCACCAGCCTGCGGCTGCGGGAGTTCGCCTTTGGCGAAGAGGATTTCCAGGCGCTGCGCGCGCTCGTCAAGTCGCTCACCGGCATCCACCTCTCGGAACAGAAACGGGAGCTCGTCTATGGCCGGCTGACACGGCGTCTGCGCGCGCTGCAGCTACGCAGCTTCGCCGAGTATCGCGAGCGGCTGCAGGGCAACGTGCAGGAGCTCGCGGAGCTCTGCAATGCGATCACGACCAACCTCACCTCGTTCTTTCGCGAGCCCCACCACTTCCAGTATCTGCGCGATCACCTGCTGGCGCCGATCATCGCCGCACGGCGCAGCGAGCGGCGGCTGCGCATCTGGTCGGCGGGATGCTCGACCGGCGAGGAGCCCTACTCCATCGCCATGACGCTGCTCGAGACATTGCCGGGCCCCGAGCGCTGGGACGTGCGGATCCTCGCCACCGACCTGGACTCGGAAGTGCTGGAGCGCGCGCGTCGCGGGATGTATCCCGCCGAGCGGACGGGCACAGTCTCGCCCGAGCGCCTGCGGCGCTTCTTCATCGAGTGCCCGGAGGCGACCGGGAGCTGGCGGCAGATCGCGCCCGAAGTCGCGGCGCTCGTCACCTTCAAGCAGCTCAATCTCATCCACGCCCTGCCGATGCGCGGGCCGCTGGACGCGATTTTCTGCCGCAACGTGGTGATCTACTTCGACAAGGACACGCAGCGGGAACTGTTCACGCGCATGGCGCGGCTGCAGCGTCCCGGCGACTTGCTCTTCCTCGGCCACTCCGAGAGCCTCTTCAAGGTCTGCGACAGCTATGCCCTCATCGGAAAGACCATTCACAGGCGCGTCTGACGCCGAGCCGGACGCGGACGGCGTTGCACCGCCTCCCGACGGCGTGGGCGCGCTGCCGCCGTTATGCGGCTTCGAGCATTTCCAGCGCTTCTGGGACCGGGAGAACGGCTGCTGGATGGTCAAGATCCTCCCGGGCGAGTATTACGTAAGCCGCAGCGACGAGGCGATCTCCACCGTGCTCGGCTCTTGTGTGTCCGCTTGCGTGCGCGATCCGCTGCGTGGCCTCGGTGGCATGAATCACTTCATGCTGCCCGAGGACACCGCGGTGGGCCCGAACGACTGGCTCGATCCGGCGATCGGTCTCGCCACGCGCTATGGCTCCTACGCCATGGAGAGCCTGATCAATGATCTCCTCAAGCTCGGCGCGACGCGCGAGCGCCTGGAGATCAAGCTCTTCGGCGGCGGGCGGATCCTTGCGGCGATGACCGACGTCGGTGGGCGCAACGTCGACTTCATCCGTAACTACATGTCCCTCGAGGGTTACCGGGTCGCGGCCGAGGACCTGGGGGGTACCCAGCCGCGCCGCGTGGTCTACTTCCCTGTCAGCGGCCGTGCGCGGCTGCGCAAGCTCCGTCCGGTGGAGAACCGGATCATCAGCCATCACGAGCAGCTCTATCTTGCCAGCCTCGGCCGGCAGGCCGCGGGCGGCGACGTCGAGCTGTTCGAGTGAAAGACACGAGGATGATTCCCGCCGCGCAATCCAAGACCGCGCCGCCCGCAAAGCGCTCGATCCGCGTCCTCATCGTGGACGACTCGGCGCTCGTGCGCAGTCTGCTCACCGACATCCTCAACGCGGCCGCGGGTATCGAGGTCGTCGGAGTCGCCGCCGATGCGCATGTCGCGCGCGAAAAGATCAAGCTGCTCAACCCGGACGTGCTCACGTTGGATGTCGAGATGCCGAAGATGGACGGCATCACCTTTCTGCGCAACCTGATGCGGCTGCGGCCGATGCCGGTGGTGATGGTCTCTTCGCTGACCGAGCGCGGCGCCGATGTGACGCTCGATGCGCTCGCGCTCGGTGCGGTCGACTATCTCTCCAAGCCCAGGATCGATCTCGCCGCAACATTCAAGGACTACGCGGATGAGCTGATCGAGAAGATCCGCATCGCCGCCCGCGCCAGCGTGCGGGCGCTCGATCCGAGACAGGCGCGCGCGCCCGAAGCCGTCGGGCCGGCCCACAGCGCGGATGCGGTGCTGCCCAAGGCCCCGCCGCGCGGCCGGCCACTGCGCACGACCGACCGTGTGATTGCGATCGGCGCCTCGACCGGCGGCACCGAGGCGATCAAGGAAGTGTTGATGCGGCTGCCGCCGGATTCACCCGGCGTCGTCATTGCGCAGCATATCCCCAAGGCGTTCAGCGCACCCTTCGCACGCCGCATGAACGATCGCTGCCCGATGTCGGTCTGTGAAGCAGAGCACGGGCAGGCCGTGCTCGCGGGGCATGCCTATATCGCACCCGGCGACCGACACCTGATGCTGGAGCGCGATGGCAGCCGGTATGTCTGCCGTCTGGATGATGGCGTGCCCGTCAACCGGCACAAGCCGTCGGTCGACGTATTGTTCCGCTCAGTGGCGCAGAACGCCGGTCGCAATGCCATCGGCGTCCTCCTCACCGGGATGGGCAAGGACGGCTCGCGAGGTCTCAAGGAGATGCTGGACAGCGGCAGTCGCACGATCGCTCAGGACGAGGCGACCAGCGTCGTCTGGGGCATGCCCGGAGAGGCCGTCGCGCTCGGAGCGGCAGAGCATATCGTCGCCCTGGAGAGCGTGGCGGCCAAGGTACTCGCACTGGCGGACGCGATGGACATCACACGGGAGATCAAGGTGCTCGGGGGCGCGGACGATCCGTGAACCAATATGACGACACAGGTCTCAACTGCAGGCAAGATCCGCCGTTACGACAGGACGAGGGCGATGTGATGACCAGGTCCGCTGCAGAGAATTCCCAGGGCGTCGGCGATCCCGAGGCCTTTGCCTTCGTGCAGGCGCTGGCGGGCGAGCTATCCAATGGCAAAGTGGACCTGCCCAGCTTTCCCGATATCGCGCTGCGGGTGCGCAAGGTACTCGCCGACGAGGAAGTCTCTCAGGAAAAAGTGATGCGGGTGCTCGGCTCGGAGCCCGCGCTCGCCGCCCGCCTCATGCAGATCGCCAACTCCGCGGCCATCAATTTCACCGGCAAGCCGATCACTGACCTGCGGACCGCCATTGCGCGCATGGGCTTCAACATGGTGCGCAGCGCCGCCATCGCGTTCGCGATGTCGCAGCTGAAGAAAGTGGACTCGCTGAAGGGACTCGAGCAGCCGCTCGATGAGCTCTGGCAGCGCAGCGCCGCGGTCGCGGCCATGTCGCACGCCGTGGCGCGCCGCTTCAGCCGCGTCAATCCCGACACCGCCATGCTCGCGGGACTGCTGCACGGCATCGGCAGGCTCTACATCCTGACACGCTCGACCCGACATCCCAGGCTCTTCGAGAACCAGGCCGCGTACAACGCCATCGTGCGCGACTGGCACGCGCCGGTCGCCAAAGCGTTGCTCGAAAACTGGGAAATGGCCGAGGAAATCATCACGGCGGTGAGCGAATACGAGGACTTCTCCCGGGAGCATGCCGGCCCTCCCGACCTCACCGATGCATTGACCGTCGGCTACCTGCTCGCGGCTTACAAGGAGCACCCCGACACCCTGGAGCTCAACATGCACGATGTCGCCGCCTGCAAGAGGATGAACATCGATCGGGCGAGCTACGAGAAGCTGATCGACGAGTCGGAGCACGAGATCGAGGCCCTGCGTCAAGCGCTGGGCGTTTGACCGCGGCCGACTCCCTCACGACCATGCAAGCCCAACGCACCCCCCCTTCTCCCGGTGCCCACCCCGGCCTCGACGACGGGGAGGGTGACGTCGCTTTCACCTTCGTGCAGGCCCTGGCCGCGGAGCTCTCCGGTGGCAAGGTGGAGCTGCCCGGATTCCCGCACATCGTCATGCGTGTACAGCGCGTACTGAGTGACGAGACAGCGGATGCCAACAAGATCGTGCGAGTCATCGGCAGCGACCCTGTGCTGGCCACCCAGCTGATACGCATGGCCAACTCGGCGGCGCTAAACCCTGGAGGGACAGCCGTCACGGACCTCCGCGCAGCAGTGACGCGTGTAGGGGTTGACACGGTACGCACCGCGACCATCGCCTTCGCCATCCAGCAGCTGCGCGAGGCGCCGGCGCTGCGCGGTCTGGAGATGCAGCTCGGCGTTCTCTGGCGCCGCAGCGTGCAGGTGGCAAGCCTCTGCTGTGTCGTCGCCCGCCGCCTGACCAGCGTCAATCCGGACACGGCGCTGCTGGCCGGTCTGCTGCAGGGCATCGGCCGTCTCTACATCCTGACGCGGGCCAGCCGCCATCGCTCGCTCTTTTCCGATGCGGCCGCCTACCAGGCCATCGAGCAGGATTGGCATCTGAGCATCGCCGCGGCGCTGCTCGAGAACTGGGGGATCGCGGATGAGATCGTGCAGGCGGTGCATGAGTCCGAGAACCTCGAGCGCGACTCGCGCGGCGGCCCCGGTCTGACGGACGTGCTGCTGGTCGGGACTCTGCTGGCGGACCTCAACGGAGATGCGACGGCCCTCGCCGCCCAGGTGGAGTGCGCGAAGCCGCTACAGCGGCTGCGGCTCGATCAACAGGCGTGCGAGCTGTTCCTGACGGAATCCGCGCAAGAGGTAGAGACGCTGAGGGAAGCGCTCGGCTGAGAGCGCGGGCGGCAGGGCACTAAGCCGCGCCGAGCACTCGTCCAGGACGGCCGCCACCCGGCTTGCCATAGCCGCGCGGACCGTAGGTATCGAACCGCGTCGGTCGGCCGGTCAGGGCCCCGAGCATGCCTTCGACCCGTTTCAATTTCCCGGCGACGACAATGCCGTTGCGATCATTGAGATCGCGGCAGCGCACGGCGCGCTCGGCACACTCGCGCAGCCGCGAAAGCAGCGTCCCCTGGGCGTCGCACCACGCTATCAATCCTTCCAGGCCGGCACGATCCGCGGAAAAGCCGTGCAGCGCGCAGAGGGAGCGGCGCTGCTCTTCGATCCGGGCGAGCGCACCCACCCGCTCCTGTCGGGCGCGGGTCGTCGCCTCCAGGGCCTGGATGTCGGAGGATTCGAGAATGACGGACTCACGCTGCAGCAGCTCCTCGAGCTCGCCGAGAAGCGCAGTCTCCTCGCGCAACAGCGTCGTCAGGTGCTCGCGGCAGACGCCCGGATCCACGCGTCAACCTCCGGGAAGCTCGGCGAGAGACTGCTCGAGCTGGATGAGTTGGTCCGCGACGTGCTGCGGTTGCACCGTGTACGTACCCTGCTCGATGGCCGTCTGCAGCTGCGCCACGCGCGCGCTGTCCACTGCCGGTTGGCTGAGCAGCGTCTGCTCGAGAGAAGCCAGCTGGCTGGCGGAGTCAGTGATATGTACGTCGCCCGTGCCCGCGGACGAGCCCTCGGGCGCGGATGAGCCACCGCCCGTTGTCGCGTCACGGGCCTTCTCGGCCGGGCGGCCTGCATCTAGCGCAGAAGCCCCTAGGCTTCCGCTCAACCCGCTGATTTTAGTAGGCATATAGGATCTCCACGAGGTCCTTCGACCCGGTATCGGCCGTAGGGTGGAATACTTTAGGGTGTGACATCGACCACACGATCGCTCTCCACGACCCCTTGGACCACCTTGGTGGAATCGGCGTTCTGAACCCGAATCAGCGCGCCCTCGCTCCCATTCTGCAGGGCCACCCCCTCGGCGCGGACCTCGATGCCGTCGACGGCGGCGACCAGCGTCACTTGCTCGCCCTGGCGCACCAGGAAATCCGGCAGCAGGTCGTCTGCGGTCAGAACGGCCCCCGCAGGCAGGGAATGGCGGAGTGTCGCGTGCCCGAGCTGCGTGGGATCGGTCAGGTATCCGACCGGCAGTCCACCGATCAGACGCGCCTCGGGCGCGACATCGTCAGTCGTGAGCCGGACACCCTGGACCTCGGGCGCGCGCAGTGCCCACACCCGAATCCGGGATTGCACCGTCACCGGCACGTAGATCATCCAATTAGCTCCCCGATGACAGCCGACGGCCACCGATACTTGCGCCTGCATGCGCATACCGGAGAGGAGCGAAGTCTCGAGTCGGCCGCCGCAGTGCGCGAAGCGCAGGCGCGGATCGAGCCTGGCGACCGTGATCACGATGTCGTTTTGCCCGGGAGGCATCTGCGAGCGCACGAAAGCTTGCGCCGCACTCCTGATCGACTCGAGCGGCTGAGCGCTAGTCGCCGCGGCGGCGACCGCGGCGAGACATAGCCCGCCACACAATAGGGCACCCGCCGCGCGAAGCGCACGGGGGCGACGGATTTCCGACGCGAGCTCATTCATGCGCGGATACGCTTGCAAGCATCGCGCCAGCCGGCGGCGGCCCAGCCGCGACTCAAGTAACAGTTCGACCGGCCGATGAGATGCGCGCGCCCATCTCCATTCCCGCGTGGCAGTGCCGTCCGCACCATGCCGTGGGCGGCGAGCCGTTGCCGCACGAGTGTGAACCAACTCACACTCCGGCGCGCGTCGGCGCCCGTCGCGGTGCTCCAGAGGCCACGACGGCAGATTGGCATGCGTCTTGCTCGTTGTCCGGCAGGTTTCTTTGACCGCCGGAATTCCGTCATGTCGTTCAACCTCGATTCCTATCTCGGCATCCAACCCGATGCCCTCGAGGTTTTTTCGCAGCGTGCCGACGTGCTGGCCGCCAATCTCGCCAACGCCGACACCCCGGGCTACCTCGCGAAGGACATCGACTTCCGTTCCGCGCTTTCGGCCGCGAGCCAGGGCCAGGGAGCGGGCCAGGGAGCGTCCGGCGCCTCCGGCGGTGAGCTGCAACCGGAGACTACCAGCCCGGACGACATCGGCGCGAGCTCGCCGCAAACGGGCCTGTCGACCCAGCAATACCTGAAGTATCGCGTGCCGCTCGCCCCGTCTCTCGACGGCAATACCGTCGACTCGCAGATGGAAGAGAGCGCGTTCGCAGACAACAACGTGCGCTACGAGGCCGCCCTCACCTTCATCGAGAACGACTTCGGCAACCTCAACACCGTGATCAGCGACTAGCAGGTCCCCTCATGGCACTCTCCAATATATTCGATATCGCCGGCTCCGGCATGTCCGCCGAGTCGGTCCGCCTCAACACGGTGGCGAGCAACCTCGCCAACGCCGACAGCGTCAGCAGCAGCCCGCAGAGCGCGTACAAGGCGCGCTATCCGGTCTTTCAGGCGATTCAGGACTCCCTGACCGCCGGCACCGGTCCTACGGCAACCGCGGACGCCTCCGTCAAGGTGGACGGTATCGTCCAGAGCACCACCCCGGGGACCGCGAGCTACGATCCTGGCAATCCGCTCGCTGATGCCAATGGTTACGTCTATTCCTCGAACGTCAACACGGTGGAACAGATGGCCGACATGATCTCGGCCTCCCGCTCCTACCAGAATGACGCGGACGTACTCAACACCTCCAAGCAGCTGCTGCTGGATACCCTCAAGCTCGGGCAGAGCTGATCACCCGTAACACCGAGGATCAACATCCATGTCCGTCAATTCAGTGGGCGCCTACGCCACCCAGACCGCCAACGCCGCGGCCGACACCGCCGCGAGCATGGCAAGCTCCCAGGCCACGGGGATCGCCACTCCGCAGCTCAGCGAGAACGACTTCCTGTCGCTCCTGGTCGCGCAGATGCAGGACCAGGACCCGACGCAGCCGAGCGATCCGACCGCGTTCGTCAGCCAGCTCGCCAGCTTCAGCGAGGTCAGCGGTATGGACAGCATGCAGAGCTCGATGAGCAACCTCGCCAGCTCCATGCTCGCCTCGCAGGTAGCCAGCGGCACGAGCCTCATCGGCCAACAGGTGATCGCCGCGACCGACAACGCCTCCCTCACGACGGGCGGCACCGTCACCGGCGCACTGGCCGTTCCCTCGACCGCGACCAGCATCCAGGTGCAGGTCACCGACTCGGCCGGCAATGCCGTATCGACCTTCTCCGTGACTCCCCCGTCCGGCGGCGGCGACACGACCTTCACCTGGAACGGACTCGCCAGCTCCGGCGCCGCCGCGCCCACCGGCGTCTATTCGTTCAACGTCACGGCCGCCGGAGGCGGCACGTCGGCGACGCTCACGCCGATGTTTGCCAGCACAGTGCAGAGCGTATCCGTGGATCCAAGCACCCAGGCCCTTTCCATCAACACCAATTCCGGCTCGGTACCCCTGAGCTCGGTTGTCTCGGTCCAGTAAGGAGACCGCATCCATGTCATTTGACATTGCCCTGTCCGGCGTCGACGCCGCCAATACGGACCTCAACGTCGTCTCGAACAACATCGCGAACGTCGACACCACCGGATTCAAGGAATCCGAAACGGAGTTCGCCGACGTCTATGCCCAGACGCAGCAGGGAGTCGCGGCGACCGCGACCGGCAACGGCGTCGCGGTCTCCGACGTCGCGCAGCAGTTCGCCCAGGGAAACATCACCACGACGTCGAACAACCTCGACCTCGCCTTGAGCGGCAACGGATTCTTCATTCTGAGCAACAACGGCGGCATCTCTTACACCCGCAACGGCGCCTTCCAGGTCAACTCGAGCGGCAACCTGGTCGACAGCACGGGCGACCTGGTCCAGGGCTATGCGCCGCTTTCGACCGGCGGCTTCAATACGGGCCAGCTCTCGAACATGCAGCTCACCACCGCCGAGAGCCAGCCGCAGGCGACCACCTCGGCCACCATCAATCTGAACCTGCCGTCGAACGCCACCGCGCCGACCGACGCGACATTCAGCCCGACGGACGCGGACAGCTACACGGACAGCACGTCGCTGACGGTTTACGATTCCCTGGGCGCGGCGCACACGGCGCAGCTCTATTTCATCAAAGGCCCGGCCAGCGGGCCGGCCAATACCTGGAGTGCTCAGCTGTACGTGGACGGCACTGCGGTGGGCGCCGCGCAACCGCTCTCCTTCTCCAACTCCGGAGTACTGACCACACCGGCGAACGGCGAGCTTGCCTTTGATGGCTACACGCCCGCGACCGGCGCCGCCACCATGAACATGACGTTCAATTTCAGCGGCTCGACCCAGTACGGCGACAGCTTCGGCGTCAACTCCGTGCAGCCGAACGGTTACACGACCGGCAGCCTGGTGGGCATCAATATCAGCTCGAGCGGCGTCGTGCAGGCGAACTTCACCAACGGGCAGTCGACCACGCTCGGCCAGCTCGCGCTGGCGAACTTCGCTGATCCGCAGGGCCTGCAGCAGATCGGCAACACGCAGTGGCAGCAGAGCTTCGCCTCCGGCGCTCCGGTGCAGGGTGTGGCTGGCGGCGCCGGCTTCGGCACCATCCAGTCCGGCGCCCTCGAGGACTCGAACGTCGACATCACCTCGCAGCTGGTCGACATGATCACCGCGCAGCGGGCCTTCCAGGCGAATGCGCAGATGATCTCGACCGAGGACCAGCTGACGCAGGACGTCATCAATATCCCGCAACAGGGCTGATCGTTAGCCGCCAAGCCGCATGGACAAGTCCCTCTACGTTGCGATGACCGGCGCCAAGGAGATGCTCCAGGCGCAGGCCGTCAACAACTACAACCTGGCGAACGCCAATACCACCGGCTTCAAGGCCGACCTGACGGCGTTCCAGAGCCAGGCGGTCGCCGGCACCGGCTATGCCTCGCGCGTGTACGCCACCGATGCCTCGACCGGGTGGGACGGCAGCGAGGGGACGATCGCGACGACCGGCCGGCCGCTCGATGTCGCCATCCAGGGGCAGGGATTCATAGCGGTGCAGGGACCGAACGGCCAGGAGGCCTACACTCGCAACGGCGACCTCCACCTGACCGCGGATGGCGTGCTGGAAACGAGCACGGGTGAGCCGGTGCTGGGCGACAACGGACCGATCACCGTGCCGCCGAGCAGCTCGATCCAGATCGCCGACGACGGCACCGTGTCGGTCGTCCCGCAAGGATCGACGCCGGGAACCGTCGCCAACGTGGGGCGCATCAAGCTGGTCAATCCGCCGGCGGATAGCCTGGTACGCCAATCCGGCGGCCTGTTCCAGCTCACCGCCGGCGGCACGGCCACGGCCGACGCTTCCGTCAAGATCACCGCCGGCGCAATCGAGTCGAGTAACGTCGACCTGGCGAGCGCGATGGTGAACATGATCGACCTGGCGCGCAACTTCGATCTGCAGGTCAAGGCGATGCAGACCGCGGACACCAACGCGCAGTCTTCCTCGCAACTCCTCCAGTCCACCTGAATAGGAGACTAGACCCATGGATGCAGCACTTTGGGCAGCAAAGACCGGCCTCGACGCGCAGCAGACGGAGATGTCCGTCATCTCGAACAACCTCGCCAACGTCAATACGACCGGCTACAAGGAAGACCGCGCGGTGTTCGAGGACCTGCTGTACCAGAATCAGACCCAGGTAGGCGCGGACACGTCGCAGACGACCCAGTCGCCCTCCGGCATGAACATCGGCACCGGCGTGGAGGTGGTCGCCACCGAGAAGGAATACGGCCAGGGGACGCCGACGCAGACCGGCAACCCGCTCGATGTCGCCATCTCGGGGCAGGGATTCTTCCAGGTCCAGACGCCCGACGGCACTCTCGCTTACACCCGCGACGGCACGTTCCAGACCAACGCCCAGGGCCAGCTCGTCACCTCCACCGGCTATGTGGTGCAGCCCGGGATCACCATTCCCCAGGGCGCCCAGAGCGTGACGATCGGCACCGACGGCACGGTCACTGTCCTCCTGCCGGGCCAGTCGAGCCCCACCCAGGTGGGGCAGCTGCAGCTCGCGAACTTCATCAACCCTCCGGGCCTTCAGCCCGTCGGCCAGAACCTCCTGGTGCAGTCGGCCTCGAGCGGCTCACCGCAGACCGGAACGCCCGGGGTGAATGGGCTCGGCACCGTCACCCAGGGCGATCTCGAGAGCTCCAACGTCGACGTCGTCGAAGAGCTCGTCAACATGATTCAGACCCAGCGCGCCTACGAGATGAACTCCAAGGCGATCTCCACCGTGGACCAGATGCTGCAGTATGCAACCGAGAACATGTAAGTCGCCCGTGCGGACTCTGTTGCGGGCGCCATCGACGCTGGCGCTCTGCCTGCTCGCCGCCTGCGCCAGCCATCGCACCGACAACAAGGCGTTCGACGACTTTCCGATGCCGCCGACGCCGCCATCGGACGGCGCGATATTCCACTCCGGCTACAACGGCGGCTTGTACGAAAACCCGACGGCCCGCAACGTCGGCGACGTGGTGACTGTGGTCCTCGAGGAAGCCACCACGGCGGCGAAGAGCTCGCAGACCGACACGTCCAAGACGACCAAGGACTCGATCGCTCCGCCCACGATACTCGGCCTGCCGGTGACCATTCACGGCACCGCGCTTCTCAGCGGCAACGTGAACAACGCCAGCGCATTCAGCGGCGCGGGCGACAGCAAGCAAAGCGACAGCCTGGCCGGCAACATATCGGTGACCGTGATCAAGCGGCTGTCGAACGGCAACCTCGTGATCCAGGGACAGAGAGAGATCGATCTCAACCAGGGGAGCGAGTTCATCCGCCTGGAGGGGATTGTCCGTCCGATCGACATAGCCTCGGACAACACCATACCGTCGACGGAAGTCGCCGACGCGCGCATTGCCTACGGGCAGCACGGTGCGCTGAACGATGCCAACGCCCCGGGATTGCTTTCGCGCTTCTTCAACTTCTCGTGGCTGCCCTTCTGAACGGAGTACTCGTGAGTCACGTAGACTACAACCGCCCGTCACGCCGCCGACACGCATACGGGCCCTGCCTCGCGCTCGCGCTGGCATGCCTGCTCGGGGCGGCAGGCACCGCCCGCGCCGAGCGGGTCGAGGATCTGGCAACCGTGGCCGGCGTGCGCAGCAACCAGCTGATCGGCTATGGGCTGGTCGTCGGACTCGATGGCACGGGCGATCAGACCACGCAGACGCCGTTCACGATCCAGAGCATCGAGAACATGCTGGCGCAGTTCGGCGTGGTCGTGCCCTCGAACACCAATCCGATGCTGCAGAACGTCGCGGCCGTTACCGTGCACGCCAGCCTGCCGCCGTTTTCCAAGCCCGGCCAGACCATCGACATCACCGTCGATTCGATCGGTAACGCCAAGAGCCTGCGAGGCGGCAGTCTCGTCATGACACCCCTGCGTGGCGCCGACGGCCAGGTGTACGCGATGGCGCAAGGCAGCGTGCTGGTCAGCGGCTTCGGCGTCGAAGGCAAGGACGGCTCGAGCATCTCGGTAAACGTTCCGAGCAGCGCGCGGATCCCGAACGGCGCCACGGTGGAGCGGTCGGTGCCCAACAGCTTCGATACCACTCCTTTTGTGACGTTGAACCTCGACACCCCCGACTTCACGACCGCATCGAGACTGACCGATGCGATCAACAAGCTGCTCGGCGCGGGAACGGCGCAGTCGGTCGACGCGGTGTCGGTGCGGGTACGCGCGCCGGTGGATGCGAGCCAGCGGATCGCATACGTCTCGACATTGGAGGGCATCGAAATCGATCCGGCGACGCCCCCCGCGCGGGTGATCATCAATTCCCGGACAGGCACGGTGGTCATCAGCTCGGAGGTGCAGGTGATGGCCGCGGCAGTCGCCAGCGGTTCGCTCACCGTTACCATCACGGAACGGTCCGATGTCAGTCAACCCAACGCCTTCAGCAACGGCACGACCACTGTCACTCCGCGCAGCACCCTCGATGTGAAGCAGGAGAAAGCGCACATGTTCGAGTTTCCGGCCGGCGTCAACCTAGGCGAGATCGTGCGCGCCGTGAACTCCGTGGGCGCCGCGCCCGGCGATCTGGTGGCGATTCTCGAGGCTCTGAAGGAGGCGGGGGCGCTACGCGCCCAGCTGATCGTGATATGACGCTGCCCATCGCCGAATCCGGTGCGCTCGCCGATGCCGGCAACCTGACGGCGCTGCAACAGGCCGCCGCGGCACACAACCCGCAGGCGCTCAAGCAAGCGGCGCAGCAGTTCGAGAGCCTGTTCACCGGCATGGTGCTGAAGAGCATGCGCGAGGCGAACTTCGGCGACTCGCTGTTCGGCTCCGACCAGGAGGACATGTACCAGGACATGTACGACGATCAGATCGCCTCCGAGATCAGCAAGGGCCGCGGGCTCGGCCTCGCCGACCGGCTGGTGCAGCAGCTGGCGCGCAGCGGGCTGCCCGGCACTGCCCAGGGAAGCTCCAAAGCCTCCGGCTCGTCCGGCTCGCCAGACTCACCGAGCGGCGCCAAGGGTGCGGCAGGTGGCTCGGGAGCGAGCGGCACTGGCGGCAGCGCGTCCTCGGATGCCGCCACGACGACGAGCTCGACTGCCAGCGCCTGCCCAAGCACCGCGCGGCAGCTGCAGTTCGCGCAGTCGCTCTGGCCCGAGGCGCAGCAGGCCGCCAAGCAGCTCGGCGTCAGTCCCGTGAGCCTGGTCGCGCAAGCGGCTCTGGAGACGGACTGGGGTCGCAGCATGCCGCGCGCGACCGGCGGCTCGAGCAGCAACAATCTGTTCGGCATCAAGGCCGGGACGAGCTGGAGCGGCGGCAGCGTCCAGAGCACGACCCAGGAATACGACAGTGGTACGGCTAGCGTGGTCAAGGCGCAGTTCCGCTCTTATGGCTCGTCGAGCCAGTGTTTCCAGGATTATGTCTCAATGCTGCAGAACAACCCGCGCTATGCGGGCGCTCTCGGCACGGGCGCCAACACCCAGGCGTTCGGCGCTGCCTTGCAACGTGGCGGCTACGCAACAGATCCGACCTATGCCTCCAAGCTCGGAGCGGTGGCCACTACCCTCACCCGCACGCTGACGCAGGCCCTCCAGGGCGCGTCGGGCGGCGGGTATTCAACCGCCGGCGCCCTCAAGTCGGCGACCTCCCTGCCGACAACCTCCGGCAGCAATACGCTTTAAAGGTGACGGATGGCCGACCTGCTCTCCACCAGCGTTTCAGGGCTCCTCGCGTTCGAGCAGGCGCTGGACGTCACGAGCAACAACATCTCGAATGTCGACACGCCCGGGTATGACGTCGAGACGGCTAATTTCACCGAGGAACCCGGTCAGCAGACCGGATCCGGCTACATCGGCAGCGGCGTCGATGTCTCGAGCATCACGCGCGCCTACGACGCCTATCTCGCCGCGCAGGTCAATTCCACGCAATCGAGCTATTCGAGCTCGAACACACTGTCCACGCAGGCGTCCCAGGTCGACAACATGCTGAGCGACTCGAGCACGGGGCTCACCGCGACGCTGCAGAGCTTCGTGAACGCGCTGCAGACGGCCGCCAGCACGCCGACCTCGACCGCCGCGCGACAGGCTCTTCTTAGCAGCGGCCAGGCGCTCGCGCAGCAGATCCAGACGTACAACTCCCAGCTTTCCCAGTACGGCAGCCAGCTCGAGTCGCAGTTGAGCGGCGCTGTCACCGCGGTCAATACTCTCTCGAGCCAGATCGCACAGCTCAACCAGCAGATCGATGCCGGGTCGTCCAACGGACAGACGCCGAACCAGCTGATGGACCAGCGCGACCAGCTCATCAACCAGCTCAGCCAGTACGTGTCCGTGCAGACCGCCTCCCAAGGCAACAACGAGGTGAACGTCTACATCGGCAGCGGCCAGGCACTGGTCACTGGCGGCAGCTCACAGACGCTGACGACGATCCCGAACGCCTATAACCCCTCGCAACTCGATATCGGAGTCACGAGTAGCGGCAGCAGCAACGCCGCCGACATCACCTCGGAGATCAGCGGTGGCGAGCTCGGCGGCCTGCTGAGCGCCCGCAGCCAGGTGCTCGATCCAGCCGTAAACGCCATCGGTCAGATCGCCGTCGGGGTGGCTACGGTCGTCAATCAGCAGCAGCAGTCCGGCATGGACATGAACGGCGCGCCGGGCCAGCCGATGTTCTCGGTCGGCGGCGTGCAGGTTCTGCCGGATAGCAGCAACGGCGGCACCGCCAGCATCGCTGCCACGGTCGGCAACGTTGGCGATCTGACGACGGACGACTACGAGCTCCAGTACACCGGAGGTGCCAGCCCCTGGCAACTCACGGATGAGACCACAGGTCAGTCTGTCGCTATGACCGGAAGCGGCACGAGCACGAGCCCGCTTTCGGGAGCGGGTCTTTCCATCGTGGTCAGCGGCACGGCCCAGGCCGGCGACAGCTTTCTCGTCCAGCCCACCGCCGGCGCGGCAGGCGGGTTCTCGATGGTGCTCACCAGTCCGTCGCAGGTGGCCGCGGCCTCTCTGGTGCAAGCCGCCGCAGGCTCGGCGAACACAGGGACCGGCGCCGTGAGCTCCGCAGGGGTTACCGATCCGAGCACCTGGACGTCGGATACCTACACGGTCACCTTCTCGGCCGGCAACGCGTACACGGTTACGAACAGCTCGGGCACCAGCGTCGCCACCGGCAACTACACGAGTGGCGACCCGATTGACTTCAATGGCATCCAGCTCACGTTGACCGGCTCGCCGGCCAGCGGCGACACCTTCACCGTGAGTCCGAACAGCACGTCCAATACTGGCGACAACAGCAATCTGTACGCCATGATCAACGCGCTATCCGCCTCCAATCTGGACGACGGGACCACTTCCGTCAACGACGCCGCCAACAACCTCGTCAGCCAGATCGGAACGGTGACGCAGCAGGCGCAGAACAACGCCACGACCCAGCAGACCGCGAACCAGAACGCCACGACCAACCTCAACAACGTCAGCGGCGTCAACCTGGACCAGCAGGCGGCGACCATGCTGCAGTATCAGCAGGCTTACCAGGCCATGGCAGAGGTCATCCAGGTCTCCGGCCAGCTGTTCAGCTCCCTCATCAGCGCAGTCAGCGCCAACGGCGCGGGGTAATCACGGTGAGCCTCACCAGCATATCGACCCTGACTTTCCAGACCAACGCGCTCGACTCGATCGAGGCGTTGGAGCAGAGCCTGTCCACCACTCAGAACGAGCTGTCGACCGGCGTGTCCCTGCAGGACGCCGCCGACAACCCGGCCGCGATGGTGCAGGTCAATCAGCTCAATACCGAGCTGTCCGCCTCGCAGCAGTACTCGACCAACGGCAACCTGGTGAGCTCGAATCTGAAGCTCGAGGAGCAGGCGCTCACCAATGCCACGAACGTTCTGCAAAGCGTGCAGAGCCTGGCGGACGAGGCGAACAATTCCTCGCTGTCGAGCTCGCAGCTGCAGGACATCGGCACCCAGCTCAGCCAGCAGCTGCAGCAGCTCGTGTCGATCGCCAACAGCACGGACGGCAACGGCAACTACCTCTTCTCCGGCTACGCCAGCACCACCCAGCCCTTCGCCCAGAACGGCGACAGCGTGACATATTCCGGGGCCGAGGAGACGACCCAGGTGCAGATCGGCGCCGATCAGTCCGTCTCCACCGGCGATACCGGCAGCTCGGTCTTCATGAACATTCCGGCCGGCAACGGCACCTTCACGACCGCGGCCGCGGCCGCGAACACCGGCACCGCCTCGATCGGGCCGGGCACCGTGACCAACCCCTCGGCAGTGGCAAGCCGCATCCGGCACGTACACGATCAGCTTCACCAGTCCCACGGCGTACCAGGTCACGAACGGCACGGGCACCCACGGTGGTGACCCAGGGGACCTACGACAGCACGACCGGCGGCACGATCTCCTTCAACGGCATTCAGGTCGCCGTCAACGGCGACCCGGCCACGGGCGATCAGTTCACGGTGGCGCCCGCGGGCACCTCGAGCGCCTTCGCCACCATCCAGAGCCTGATCACCACCCTCAATTCGACCGGCCTCAATTCCGGCCAGATGGCGACCCAGATCTCACAGGCCATCGAGCAGCTCAGCTCGGCGGTCAACAACCTGAACGACGTTCAGGCCTCGGTCGGCGCCCGCATCAACGCCGTGACCGCCGCGCAGATCGACCGAGACGAGCAACCAGACCGACTACCAGACCCAGATCGCGAACCTGTCCGCAGACGGACTACGCGGCCGCGACGACCCAGTTGAGCAGCCAGGAGGTCGCGCTGCAGGCGGCGGAAGAGTCCTATGCCTCCCTGGCCAAACTGTCGCTGTTCAACTACATCTCCGGCTAGAGGTCGACCCCTGTGATGCGCTGCGCACTTTTCCCAGTCCGTCTCCGCATCGTTCAAGTTCCGCCCCGGCGCACCGATAAGGTACCTGACCGGAGGCACCCCAAGGGCTGCTACCCGGGGCAGCGCGACGGACGGGTGTCCGGCGCCTGAGAGAAACTTTCAGGAGTCCTCATACCATGTCACTCGTCCTAAACACGAACATTGATTCGCTCATCGCTCAGAACGCTCTGAGCACCTCGGGCAATCAGTTGCAGACGTCCCTGCAGCAGCTCTCCACCGGTCTGCGTATCAATACCGCGGCTGACGACGCCGCCGGTTACGCGATCGTGCAGGGCATGACCTCACAGATCGACGGCCTCAACCAGGCCTCGCAGAACGCGAACGACGGCGTGTCGCTCGCCCAGACCGCCTCGGGCGCGATGCAGGAAGTCACCAACGACCTGCAGTCCATGCGCGATCTCGCGGTAGAGTCGCTCAACGCCTCGAACAGCTCCGCTGACCGCAGCGACCTGAATGCGCAGTTCTCGCAGTTGATGAACGACATCAACAGCGTGTCCTCGCAGACCCAGTTCAACGGTGTGAACCTGCTCGACGGCAGCTTCCAGGGCGCGACCTTCCAGGTCGGTGCCAATGCCGGCCAGTCGATCACCATCGGCGCGATTTCCAGCGCGAGCGCGACCGCCATCGGGACCTACTACAACGGCACCACCAGCGTCGCTGGAACGGTGAAGACCGCGTGCCGGCGCGTCGATCACGACAACCGCGGGCACGGCTGGCACGTTACAACGCCACCAACCTCGCTGCCTCGACCGATCTCGGAACCGCCGTCGATGGCTCTTCCGTGACGCTGAACGTGAAAGTCGACAACACGACCTACACCACCAACGCGGTCACGCTGACCGGCACCCAGGCCACCGACCTCAAGAGCATCGCCGCCGCCGTCAACCAGGCGCTGAGCTCCGCCGGCGGCATCGTTGCCACGGTCAATAGCGCCGGCACCGGCATCCAGCTGAGCGGTACGGAAGCTGCAGGCGCGGGCGACGTCGTGGACTTCTCCGTGGCGAGCGCCACGGACGCCTCCGGCAACGCAATCACCGCGGGCACGATCACCGCGAACAGCGCTGCGATCACCACGGACCTCGGCCTCGACAGCTCCGATACCGTCGGCGCGTATACGCCGACCGGCGGCACTGCGACGACGACTTCGGACGCCAAGTACCTCAGCGGTCTCAACGTGACCACGGTTGACAACTCGAACCTCACGTTGATCTCGATCGACAACGCGCTGCAGCAGCTTGCCACGAGCAGCGCGGATCTCGGCGCGTACCAGAACCGGTTCCAGGCCGCCATCACAGGCCTGAGCACCGACTCGACGAACCTGAGCTCCGCGGAAAGCTCGATCGAGGACACGGACTACGCTGCGGCGACTTCGAACCTGTCGAAGGCGCAGATCCTGCAGCAGGCGGGCACGGCGATGGTGGCTCAGGCCAATACCATCCCGCAGAACATCCTCACGCTGCTGCAGAAGCTGTCGTAAGAGGAGAGCCGCTGAAAACAGGAGTCTTCAGCCACTAGCGATCCCGAGGGTGGGTGCCGCAAGGCCCCACCCTCGTTTTCGCTTCAGCGAGAAAGCGATTGAGATGACCACCACTTCCAGCGTCTCCGGCAGCAGCCAGCCGATCGTCTCCGTAGCCAGCAGCAGCAGCTCTGGCGCGGCGGGCGGATCGGTGATCAACGTCAGCGAGCTCGTCTCCGAGCTCGTCTCGGCTACCCAGAGCCCGCAGGAATCCATCATCTCCAATCAGACGCAGTCGGTCACGTCCGAGATCTCGGCCGTGGGCACACTGCAGAGCGCGCTCTCCACGTTTCAGTCCTCACTCAGCGCGCTCGACACCCCGGAAGCTTTCGGCACCGAAAGCGCCACCAGCAGCAACACGACCGCGTTCACGGCGACCGCCGGCTCCGACGCGGCGCTCGGCTCCTACTCGGTCAGCGTGACCCAGCTCGCCCAGGCGCAGCAGCTCGTCTCCAGCGCCTTTGCGGGCGGCAGCTCTGCCGCCACCGGCACGGGCACATTGCAGCTCTCGCTGGGCGGCACGAGTTTCAGCGTCACGATCAACTCGAGCAACGATACCGTTGCCGGTATCGCCGGAGCGATCAATGCCGCGACCGGCAATCCCGGAATCGAGGCCAGCGTCGTCACGGGCACCGATGGCGCGCACCTGGTACTCACCTCGTCCCTGACGGGGGCGTCGAACACCATCCAGGTCGCCGAGACCGACGGCGGCACCGGGCTGTCGGACCTGACCTATGGCACCGGCAACACGGGCAACTACACAGAGCCGGCGGGCGGCACGCCGCAGGACGCCGAATTCAGTATAGCGGGAGTGGCCTACACCAGCGCGAGCAACACCGTGACGGACGCGCTGAGCGGTGTCACTCTGAGTCTTGCCGGCACCACGACCACGACTTCGGCCTCGGGCACCACCACGGACACGCCGGCGAGCCTGACGGTGGCCACGAATACGTCGAGCATCGTGACCAACATCCAGGCGTTCGTCGCAGCCTACAACACGATGCAGAGCTCGCTCGCCTCGCTCGGCAGCTACAGCTCCACGACGGATACGGCCGGCCCGATGATGGGCAACCCCCTGCTGCTCGGCATCCAGAACGAGCTCAACTCGGCGCTCTACAGCATCGTTGACACGGGGTCTTCGACCTATAATTCCCTGGCGAGCATCGGCATCACGACCAACAGCGACGGCTCCCTCAGCCTGAACCAGACGACCCTCTCGACGGCGCTCTCCTCCGACTACAGCGCCGTGAGCCAGCTCTTCAGCGGCACGAGCGGCGTCGCCACTTCGCTCAACAACCAGATCACCTCCGACTTGGCTTCCGGCGGCCCGATCGCCACGACCAGCCAGACGCTAGTGAGCCAAGAGAACGCGCTGACCCAGCAGAGCGACCAGCTGCAGCAGCAGATGAATGCGCTGTCGGCCAGCCTGACGCAGCAGTACTCCTCCCTCAACACGCTGCTGTCTTCGTTGCAGACGACCTCGTCATACCTCACGCAGGCCTTCTCGAGCCTGCCGCAGGTGCAGGGAACGCAGAGCGCCTGAGGCCGGCGGCCTCAAGTTCCGCACCGGCGGGCCGCTAATCTGCGGTATCGGCAACCGACGGAATTCAGCTCGTGAACCCCTATTCGCCGCAGTCGAAACTCGCCGCCTACCGCAGCGTCAGCGCGCATGGCGCCGTATCCGACCCCCATCCGCACGCGCTGGTCCTCACCCTGTTCGATGCCACCATCGAGCGGATGAACGCGGCGCGCGCGTGCATCGAACGGGGCGAGACCCGGCGCATGGCGCGGCTTGCTGCACGCCGCCGTGATCCTGATCGCCGAGCTGCGCGGCAGCCTCGACCTGCAGCAAGGCGGCCCGCTGGCGCAGAACCTGAGCAACCTGTACGAGTACATGACCCGCCGGCTGATGCACGCCAATCTCAATAGCGATGCCGACGCCGTCACGGAAGTCGTCAAGCTGCTCGCGGAGATCCGCGGCGCTTGGGCCGCCATTGGTCCGGAAGTGAGAGGTCAGTCGCACCGAGCGTGACGTCGGCCGCCTGAGTCCGACGCCATCGGCGCGGCGGTGCGCAGAGACGGCCTGTCGCCCGTGGCGGCCCGCTAAGCGCGCGAGCGGCGAAATGCGACATATTTCGCTGCGTGCCTGCCGTAATTTCTGTCATGGTTCGGCCAATGAGCAGACGCCACGCACGCGCCGCCTCGCGAGCCGCCCCCGCTGCCGGCACGTGCCGGGGCCGGCTCCTTACCCGCCGCGGCCATTCAGCGGGCCTGGGTGCTGTATTCGCCGACGGGCGGAGCGCGACGCGGCGGCACCTGTGCCGGTCGATCCTCGCGAGGCGGCCCGACGACCTCGCCGCCATGTCCCTGCTCGGGATCATCCTGGCTCAGTCGCACCGAAGCGCGGAAGCCGCCGCGCTGCTCGAGCGGGTTGCCGCCGGATCGCCTCACGATGCATCGGCGCACAACAACTACGGCAACGTGCTGCGGGATCTCGGTCGCTACAGCAAGGCCCTGAGTTGCTATGACCGCGCAATCGCCATTCTGCCGGGATATGCAGACGCACATTACAACCGCGGCGTCACACTGCACGACCTGCGGCGGTCCGAGGAGGCGTTAGCGAGCTATGACCGGGCGGTAAGCGTCAAACCGGACTACGCCTCGGCCTGGAACAACCGCGGCGCGACCCTGCGCTCGCTCGGCCGCCCGCAGGAGGCCCTCGACAGCTACGCGCGCGCGATTGCGATCCAGCCTGGATACGCGGAGGCTCACAACAACCGCGGCGTCACGCTGCACGAGCTCGGGCGCTTCGAGGAGCGCGGCTGCGAGCTACGAGCGCGCGATTGCGCTCAAGCCGGACTACGCCGAGGCGCACAACAACCGCGGTGTCGCGCTGCAGCAGCTCGGGCGCCTGGAGGAAGCGCTCGCGAGCCACGAGCGCGCCATCGCGATCCGACCCGACTACGCCGAGGCGCACAACGATCGCGGCGTCGTCGCTGAAGGAGCTCGAGCGCTTCGAGGAAGCGATCACGAGCTCCGGCGCGCGCTCGCCCTCGAGCCCGACTACGCGGAAGCCTACAACAATCGGGGCATCGGCGCTGCGCATGCTCAAGCGGCGTGACGAAGCGCTGGCGAGCTACGAGCGCGCGCTCGAGATACTGCCGGGCTATGTCAACGCGCCTCAGAAACCGCGGCGCCGTTCTGTTCGAGCTCAAGCGCCTCGACGAAGCGCTGGCAAGCTACGAGCGGGCGCTCGGCTCTGCGCGAGGACGCCGATGCTACGCGGCGCAGGCGGCTGGCGCTGCACGAGCTGAAGCGCACCGAAGAGGCCGTGGCCTGCTACGAGCGTGTGCGCTCGCTCGTGCCGGATGCGGGCTTTCTATTGGGCGCCTGCCGTCATGCCCGCATGCATGTCTGCGACTGGACTGACTTCGACGACGATCTCGCGTTGCTCGCCGATGGCATCGAGCAGGGCGCGCCCGGTAGTCAAGCCCTTCCCCCTGCTGTCATTGCTCGATTCGCCGGCACTGCAGCGCAAGGCCAGCGGAAGAGTGGCTGCGAACGGAGTGCTCGCCGAGGATCAAGATGCCACCGCTTGCGCGCTACCCGCGCCACGAACGGATGCGAGTCGGTTATTTCTCCGCCGACCTGCGCAACCACGCGGTCGCAGCGCTCACCGCGGAGCTGTTCGAGACTCACGACCGCTCGCGGTTCGAGCTCACGGCGTTCTCCCTGGGCGCCGACGTCCGTGACGGGCTGCGGGCGCGGATCGAGCCGGCATTCGACCGCTTCCTGGCGGTCGGCGGCCAATCCGATCACGAGGTCGCGGAGCTCGCCAGACGGCTCGAGATCGACATCGCCGTCGACCTCGGTGGCTACACCGGTGATGCGCGGCCCCTACATCCTGGCGCTGCGTGCGGCTCCCGTGCAGGTGAGCTATCTCGGCTACCTCGGCACCTTGGGCGGGGACTTCATGGACTATCTGCTCGCCGACCCGGTCATCATACCGGCGGAGGCGCGCGACCATTACGCGGAAAAGATCGCCTATCTGCCGAGCTACCAAGTCAACGACTCGAAGCGGCACCATCGCGGACCGGAGCTTCGCGCGGGCCGAGCTCGGCCTGCCGGCGAGCGGATTCGTGTTCTGCTGCTTCAACGCGAGCTGGAAGATCACTCCCGATACCTTCGCGAGCTGGATGAGAATCCTGACGGCGGTGCCGGACAGCGTGCTGCTGCTCCTCGCCGGAACCGCCGCGGTGGAGCGCAACCTGCGACGTCAGGCGGCCGCTCTCGGGGTGTCACCCGAGCGGCTCGTGTTCGGCGGCCTGCTGCCGTTCGGGGAGTATCTGGCGAGATATCGCACCGCGGATCTCTTCCTCGACACCTGCGCCGTACAACGCCGGAACGACCGGCAGCGATGCCTTGTGGGCCGGGTTGCCGGTGCTCACCTGCATCGGCCGCGCGTTCGCCTCCCGGGTCGCGGCCAGCCTGCTCACGGCCGTGGGTCTCCCGGAGCTGATCGCGCCGGACCGCGCGGCATACGAGCGCCTCGCGATCGAGCTCGCGACCCGGCCGGAACGGCTCGCGGAGTGCAAGCGCAAGCTGGCGCAGAACCGCTCCACTTGCGCCCTGTTCGATACCCGAACGTTCACGCGGAACCTCGAGTCGCTCTACGAGCGGATGTACCTCAGGCATCACTCGGGGCTGTCGCCCGAGCATCTGGACCTCAACTGATCCACAGCCGGCGATGAGCGCGAGTCATGTCAGAGTCGGATAGTCAACCGCGCAGCTCGAGCTCGCAGGCTGCGCTCGCCGTCACCGCACCCGAGCTCATCGTCCTCGAAGCGCTCAAGATCGCCCACGCCAGCACCGGCTCCGAGCACTACCTCAAGGTCTACGAGCAGCTGGGACAGCGCGTCGGCCAGCGGCAAGCGGCCCGTGTCGACTCGGCCGCTCCGCCGGCCGCGCCGGCGCAAGCGATGCCCGCCGCGGGTCAGGCGGTGCCGGCGGCCGCGGCCGAGCCGATGCGGATACGCGTCGTCTGTGCGACGCGCGCGGACCGACAGAGTTTCTTCTCGTCCACGGCGCTCGGTGAATCGCTGACTCTGCACCGGCCGCGGGGCGTGGAAGTGCGCCTCTTTCCGAACAACGAGCAGGGCCTGCCGTCGATCTACAACACTGCCATCGCCGAGTCGGCTCAGGAGCGGGTCGCGCTGCTCTTCGTGCACGACGACGTGTACCTCTGCGATTTCCATTGGGCGGACAGGCTGCGCGAAGCGCTGACCACCTACGACATCGTCGGTCTCGCGGGGAACCGCCGCCGCCTGCCCGGACAGCCCGGCTGGGCATTCATCGACGAGAAAATGACGTTGGACAAGCGGGTCCACCTCAGCGGCGCGGTCGCCCACGGTCAGGGCTTCCCACCCGACAGCATCGACGTATTCGGCCCGTCGAACCAGAAAGTCGTGCAGCTCGATGGGGTCTTCATCGCGGCCCGGAGCGAGGCGCTGCAGTCGACCTCCCTGCGCTTCGACGAGCGCTTCGACTTCCACTTCTACGATCTCGATTTCTGCCGCCAGGCCGAGCAATCGGGCCTGACGATGGGCACCTGGCCGATCTCCGTCGTGCACGAGAGCGCGGGAGGCTACCTGAGCGAGGGCTGGCGCCGCGGGTATGACCGCTATCTCGAGAAATGGGGAGATTGATCTCGCTTCCGTCGTGTGCTCATGAAATACAAATACATCGTTTATGCGCCGCCTTACGACGAAAACGGGGGCGGCTGCATCGCGCTGCACAGACTCTGCCACCTGATAAACGAATGCGGCGGCGAGGCCTACCTTCACCCTTTCATGCCGAGCTACGAGCTGCATCACTACAACGCCGCGGAAATCGGCCTCTACGCGAAGGCAATCTACGAGGCCAGCAATCTCGCGAATTATCGCATCAACGAGACATTCAGAACGCCGGTCCTCAGGCCCCACGACAGCTCCGCCCCGGGAGATGACTGCATCGTCATCTATCCGGAAATCACTTTCGGCAACCCATTGCGCGCAAAAAACGTCGTGCGTTGGCTGCTTCACAACCCGGGCCACCATACCGGCAAGATCTATTTCGGCTCGGGAGAGGTCTACTATCGGTACGCCGACTACTTCACCGGCGACTTCAAAGTTCCCCGGGTCGGAAATGGCCGACATGATCCTCCGCGTTCAATACTCACCGTTCGACCTGTACAGGAGACAGCCTAACGAACCAATACAGGAACGAACGGGAACGGCCTATTGCATCAGGAAGGGCAAAGGCAGAGCCATGGTTCACGACACCGCAGATTCCATACTCATCGACGGGAAGTCCCACGAGGAGGTTGCGACGATATTCAAGTCGGTGAAGCGATTCATCAGTTATGACCCGCAGACCCATTACTCGTATCTGGCGATAATCGCGGGTTGCGAGTCCCTCGTCGTGCCGCCTGACGACACGACGAAGGAGCAATGGAAGCCGAACGTCGAAGATCGCTATGGCCTTGCCTACGGCTTCGATGACATCGAGTTTGCGCTCGCGACTAGACATATGGCGTTGGAGCGCCAGATTTCCCTCGACAGGAGCTCGCTGCAGAACGCAAAAGACTTCATGAACGACATAGAGAGCAGGCTGCACAAGCGATCGAGCCAGGAGCGCCGCGCGCGCGGTGAAGCGGCGACGAATGGCATTCCCGCATGACGGATTGCAATCCTCATGCCGCTGCGGCGCGCGGCCACGGACGCTTGCTGATCTTCGGCGCCGGTGGATTCGGCCGCGAGGTCGCGTGGCTGGCGCAGCAGTGCTGGGGCGAGCGCACGGACATTGCGTTTTGCGTGGACCAGCCCCGCTACCTGTCCGAGCCGGTGAACGGTATTCCCGTGGGATTGCTCGAGGAATTTGCCCACGACGTCAGCGATCAGGTCGCGTACGTCGTCGCCATGGGCAATCCCGTGGAGCGCATGCGCGTCGTCAGCCTTTGCGAGCCAATGGGAATGCGGCCGGCAACATTGGTTCACCCGCGTGTCGAGGCCTCACGTTGGGTCGAGATCGGTCCCGGATCCATTCTATGCGCCGGCGTGATCGCCACCACGAACATCGTCATTGGCGTCCATGCGCACGTCAATCTTGACTGCACCATCGGACACGACGTGATCATCGGCGATTACGCAACATTATCCCCAGGAGTCCATGTATCCGGGAATGTAACCATCGGCACCGGAGCATTCATCGGCACTGGTGCCGCCATCATCAACGGTACTGCTGAATCGCCGCTGTCGATAGGCGACGGCGCGGTAGTCGCAGCGGGCGCATGCGTGACTAAGCCGGTTGAACCGGGAGCGCTGGTTGCGGGAGTTCCGGCGATACGAAAGCGGTAATCCGAAATGACGAAAGCCAGCACCCCAACCATCCGGCAGCCCATCGACGACGGCGACGCGAAGACCGCTGGGCCGATTTACGTTACTCGACCTCTGCTGCCTCCATTGGCGGAGTTTCTCCCCTATCTCGAGGAAATCTGGGAGAGCGGCTGGCTGACCAACGCTGGGCCATTCCATCAGAGATTGGAGAAAGCACTGTGCGAGCATCTCGGCGTAGAGCATCTGGCGTTGTTTGCCAACGGCACGATCGCGTTGGTGACGGCTCTACAGTGTTTGCGCATCAGCGGCCAGGTGATCACGACTCCGTATTCTTTCGTGGCCACCTCGCATTCGCTGCTCTGGAATAGCGTCGAGCCGGTCTTCGTGGACATCGAGGCCACGACCTGCAATCTCGATCCGGAAAGGATCGAGGCGGCCATCACGCCGCGCACGACTGCAATCCTGCCCGTTCACTGTTATGGCAATCCTTGTGACGTCGATCGCATTCAAAGGATCGCCGACACGTACGGCCTCAAGGTGATTTACGATGCCGCCCACGCTTTCGGCGTGAGTTACAAGGGAACGAGCGTGCTCAACTTCGGCGATCTGTCGGTACTCAGCTTTCACGCCACCAAGGCGTTCAACACGTTTGAGGGCGGCGCGATTGTATGTCCGGATGCCAGAACCAAGCAGCGGATTGATTATCTGAAGAACTTCGGCTTTGCCGATGAGGTCACAGTCGTGGCGCCTGGCATCAACGGCAAGATGAATGAGATACAGGCCGCTTTTGGACTCCTGCAATTGCGTCACATCAATGCAGCGATAGTCAAGCGACGCGACATACACCAGCGCTACCGCGCAATACTGAGCTCGGTTCGCGGGATTCGATGCCTTCCCTTGCCTGGTAATACCAAGCACAATTACTCGTACTTCCCGATTCTCGTCGAGCCGGAATACCCGATGACGCGCGATCAGCTTTACCACCTGATGCGGGAGTCCGGGGTGATCGTTCGTCGTTATTTCTTCCCGCTGATCAGCGACTTTCCGATGTATCGCGGGCTTCCCTCGGCGGCACCCGGGCTGCTGCCGACCGCCAGAAGCATTGCCTCACGCATTCTGTGCCTGCCGATCCATCCGACGCTCTCGCTGGAGGAGATGGATCGAGTCGTAGATTTGATCAAACGGGGCGGGTCCGTCCGGACTGCTGGATGAGGTGAACGGCGACGTGGCTGTGCCACGTGGTCTGTCGGAGCCTCCGATTCCTGTGAACTCGCAAGGTCAATTTTCGCTCCCCGCGGCCGATAAGAAGGCCGGAAGGCTGTGGTCAGCCGGGTGCGAGCATGAAGATTGTCCCTGCCGCCGAATGCATATTTTATGTTAAAGAGCTGATCTCGACGGATCTGTGCCGGACGATCATCGAAAACTATCAGCGGGATCCGCGTAAGCACCCGGGCTACACCGTCGGTGAGCAGGGCGACACGAAGCTGCAGGACGAGATCAAGGTCAGCACGGACCTGGAAATCACCAAGGGGGGCGACTGGACGGCCCCCTTCGACGAATTGAATCAGGCGGTCAATGCCGGCGTCACGAGCGTGGCGGGGCAGATTCCGTTGCTGCCGGCGTGGCCGCTGTGGTGGACGGGCTACAAGATTCAGCACTACAGGAAAAACGAGGGCCACTTCAAATGGCACTTCGATGCCCTCGGCCCGGGCACCTGGCACCGTCAGATCGCCATGATCATCTATCTCAACTCCGTCGCTGACGGCGGCGAGACGTGCTTCCATCGGCAGAGTCTGCGGGTCAAGCCCGTGGCCGGCGACGGCTTGTTCTTTCCGACCTTCTGGACCCATGCGCACTGCGGCGAGGTCCCCCGGTCCGAGGACAAGTACATCATTTCATCATTCGTCAGTTTCGTCATTCCCGCCGCCGAGCAGAAGTTGGCGTAGGCTCGGCCCACGAGCCCTACCTCGGCTCCCCCGCATAAATCTGGGCCAGCGGAATCCCGAGGGCAATGGAGCGCAGTTCGAGAGTCGAGTCGCGGCCCTCCAGGGTCACCGGCTCCCAGCTCTCTTCTCGCCGGAACACCGTCACCTCGATCGCATCCTGCGCGACGATGACGTACTCCTCGAGAGCGGCTATCCGTCGATAGGCGATCCGCTTCTCGTGGCGATCGATGGCGGCCGTCGATGGCGACAGAACTTCCACGACGAGTCTCGGATCGGTGAAGAAACGCTCGTTCCCCTTCTCGAACCGCACGTCAGTCCACGAACCGCCGCGCGTTGCGGAACAAGCGCATCCAGCCGCTGTATTCACCCGCGTTGCGAGGCCGCCAGGAGTTCTGTACGTAGCGGAATGAGCGCTCCGGATGCGGCATCGTGATGGTCACGCGGCCGTCGAGATTACTGAGCGCCGCAATGCCGAGCGGGGATCCGCTCGGGTTGCAGGGATATCGGCTGGCGACACTGTGATCGTGATTGACGTAACGGAAGCCGACCAGGCCCTGTTGCACACAGTCCTCGGCCGACGCGCCGGAATCGAACTCCGCGTGCCCCTCACCGTGGGCCACCGCGATCGGGAGGAAGGAGCCCTCCATCCCCGCCAGCAGCACCGACGGCGAGCGCAGCACTTCGACCAGCGAGAAGCGGGACTCGTATTGCTCACAGCGGTTGCGCACGAAACGCGGCCAGTGCGCGCTGCCGGGAATGAGGCTCTTCAAGGCGGCAAACATCTGACAGCCGTTGCACACACCCAGGGCGAAGGTCTCCGGCCGCTCGAAGAAACGCTGAAATTCCTCGCGCAGCGCCGAATTGAACAGGATCGACTTCGCCCAGCCCTCGCCCGCGCCCAGCACATCGCCGTACGAGAAGCCGCCGCAGGCGACGACGCCGGCAAAGTCCGCCAACCGATGCCGGCCGGCGACGAGGTCCGTCATGTGAACGTCGTAGGGCGCGAGCCCCGCCTGATCGAACACCGCAGCCGTCTCAGTGTGGCTGTTGACGCCCTGCTCTCTCAGAATGGCCACTTTGGGCCGCACCCCGCGCCCGACGTAGGGCGCAGCGATGTTCTCCTCGGGGTCGAAGCTCAGCGCGACGTCGAGACCTGGATCCGCCGCTGCCGTTTGCGCCGCATACTCCTCATCGGCGCACTGCGGATCGTCGCGCAGCCGCCGCAACCGCCAGGAGGTTTCCGACCAGGCGCGGCGCAGATCCACCCAGGGCTCATCGAGCACCCGGTCGCTGCCGACATGGATGCGAATGCGCAGCTCCTGCAACGGCACGCCCACCCGCGTCGCCAGCTCGACGAGTCCATGCCGTGAGAGGATCTCGTGCAGCCGACTCTCATCGGCAGCCATGATCTGCAGCACCACTCCCAGCTCCTCCGCGAACAGCTGCGCCGCCGGCGAGCCGCTCCTCTCCGACAGGCGGATATCGAGCCCGCAGTGGCCGGCGAACGCCATTTCCAACAGTGTCGCGAGCAGGCCGCCGTCCGAACGGTCATGATAGGCGAGTACGAGCCCGGCCTGCCTGAGCTCCGCCAACGCTGCCGCGAGGCGGACCAGCCGTTGGCTGTCATCGAGGTCGGGCGGTTCCGCGCCGAGCTCGCCGTAGACCTGCGCGAGCGCGGAGGCTCCGAGCCGGTTGCGACCCGCGCCGAGGTCGATGAGCCAGAGCGCGGTTGGACCCTCCTTCGTCGACAGCGCCGGCGTCAGAGTGCGCCGCGCGTCAGCGACGGGTGCGAAGGCAGACACGATGAGCGACACCGGCGCCACCACGCTGCGATCCACTCCTCCGTCCTGCCAGCTCGTGCGCATCGAGAGGGAGTCCTTGCCCACCGGAATGGCGATGCCGAGCGCGGGGCAGAGCTCCTTGCCAATGGCCTGCACGGTCGCATAGAGCGCGGCGTCCTCCCCCACCTCCCCACATGCCGCCATCCAGTTGGCGGACAGGCGGATACAGCTCAGCGACGGCACGTCCGCAGCCAGGATGTTGGTGATGGCCTCCGCGACCGCGAGACGTCCCGAGGCAGGCGCATCAAGCACCGCCACGGGCGTGCGCTCGCCGATCGACATCGCCTCGCCCGCATGTCCGCGATAGTCGGCTACCGTTACCGCCACGTCGCTCACCGGTACTTGCCAGGGGCCGACCAGCGGATCGCGACTCACCATGCCGCCGACGGTCCGGTCGCCAATGGTGATGAGAAACGTCTTGTCGGCCACCGCGGGCAGCCGCAACACGCGATAGACGGCCTCATGCAACTCGATGCGGTTGAGATCGAGCGGACGCGGATCCTGCGTCGCGCTGAGCACGTCGCGAACCATGCGCGGGGACTTGCCGAGCAGAACCTCGAGCGGCATGTCGACGGGATCACCGCCGAGGCGCGGATCAGCGACGGTCAGCCGGCCCGTGCCGTCGATTTCGCCGATGACCGCGTAAGGACAGCGCTCCCGCGCCGCGGTGGCCGCGAAGGTTGCAAGCGACTGCGGTGCCACGACCACGACGTAGCGCTCCTGCGCCTCGTTGCACCACAGCTCGAGCGGCGACATGTCGGACTCGGCGCTGGGGATCGCACGCAGGTCGATTCGCGCACCTCTGTGGCTGTGGTCCACGGCTTCCGGCACGGCGTTCGATAGTCCCCCGGCGCCCACATCGTGGATGAGGAGGATGGGGTTGGCATCACCCAACGCCCAACAGCCATCGATCGTCTCCTGCGCGCGGCGTTGGATCTCGGCATTGCCGCGCTGTACGGAGGCGAAATCCAGGTCGGCGCTCGAGGCACCGCTGCCCACCGAGGAGGCGGCGCCGCCGCCGAGGCCGATGAGCATAGCGGGTCCGCCGAGCACAATGAGCTTGGCGCCCACGGGCACGTCGGCTTTATCGACGTGCGCGCGCCGGATGTTGCCGAGCCCGCCGGCGATCATGATCGGCTTGTGATAGCCGCGCACCCTGCCGGGCGGATCGCCCGCAACGACGAGCTCGAAGCTGCGGAAGTAGCCGCAGATCGCCGGCCGACCGAACTCATTGTTGAACGAGGCGGCGCCGATCGGCCCCTCCAGCATGATGTCGAGTGCGGAAGCAATGCGCACCGGGAACGAGGGCGGCCGCTCCCACGGGCGCTCGTAGCCCGGAATGCGCAGGTTCGAGACCGAGAAGCCGGTGAGCCCCGCCTTTGGTCGCGCCCCGCGACCGGTAGCCCCCTCGTCGCGAATCTCACCCCCCGAGCCCGTCGCCGCTCCGGGGAAGGGCGAGATGGCGGTCGGATGGTTGTGGGTCTCGACCTTCATCAGGATGTCGATGGCCTCGCGGCTCTCGCCGTAGGCGCCGGTCCGCGGGTCGGCGAAATACCGCAATCCCACCGCGCCCTCTATGACTGCGGCGTTGTCGCGATAGGCCGAGAGCACGCCCTGCGGATTGCGCGCATGCGTGTGTCGGATCATCTCGAACAGGGATTCCTGGCGCGCACGACCGTCGATGATCCAGCGCGCGTTGAAGATCTTGTGCCGGCAGTGTTCGGAGTTGGCCTGCGCGAACATCATGAGCTCGGTGTCGGTCGGATCCCGTCCGATCTGCCGGAAGCTCGCCAGCAGGTATTCGATCTCCTCGGCCGAGAGCGCCAGGCCCATCTGGCGATTCGCCTCTTCCAACGCCGCGCGTCCGCCGGCGAGCGAGATCCGCCGCGACGGCCGGGGCGCCGAGTGTCCAAACAGCCGAGCCGCCTCCGCGGCATCGAGCAACGCCATCTCCGTCATGCGGTCGAGCAACGCAGGCGCGAGCTGCAACAGCCGCTGCGGACCGAGCGGCCGCCGGGCTGCGATGCGATACTCGATCCCGCGCTCGATTCGCTCCACCGCCTCGAGTCCGCAGACATGCGCGATGTCCGTCGCCTTGCTGGACCAGGGTGAGATGGTTCCCGCCCGCGGAACCACCAGCAGGCGCTCGCTCTCAACGCCCTCGGCGGCGGCGGCGGCACGCGGCCCGTACGTCAGCAGCTGCTGCAGGATCCGTAACTCGTCATCGCTGAGCGGACGCGCCAGGGAGGCGAAATGCACGTAGTGTGACTCGAGACCGGTCACCGCTGACTCCAGGGCGGCCATGCGGGCCAGAAACTTCTCGATCCGAAAGTCGGACAGCGCCCGCGTGCCGGCAAGAATGAGCAGCTGCCCGCTCATCTATCTTTTGTCTCCTGAGGGCGGCGAATAAATCGACATCGGGAACTGCGTCACGTTGGCCCCGGTCTCTAGCGCGGTGATCTTGCTCACCCCCTGCTTCTTGACCTCGTCGATCCGCAGCACCGAGTGCAGGGGCAGGAAGGTGCGCTTGACGCCCGTGAACTCGCTCTTGATGCGCTCCTCGGAGGGGTCCAGAACCACGGAGGAGCGTTCCCCGAACACCAGTTCCTCGACCTCGATGAACCCAAACAGGTCGCCGTGGCCGACCTTGCGGGCATAGATCTCGTAAACCTTGCCCTGATTCACGAACAGAATCCGGAAAATGTGACTGGCTGCCATGGCTCAGGTGACGCCCGCTGCTAGTTTGGGGGCGACATTATATTGCCGGGCGTGCCGGGGATGCTGCCGCGCCCGCGCAATAGGCTTGGATTTTCGCAGCAAAGGCCACTTGACTTCGGGGCACCATGACGCTTCGCCTGCGGGTCGTCAGCGATCACCGGCGGCAGCTCGCCGAGCGACATACCATCATTTTCGGCATGAGCGGCGGCTCGATCGGGCGCTCGAGCGACAATGATTGGGTGCTGCCGGACGCGCTGCGCTACGTATCCGCGCACCACGCCCGCATTAATTTTCGCGACGGACACTTCGTTCTCGAAGACCTGAGCACCAACGGGGTGTTCGTCAATGATCAGCCGGAGGCGGTCGCCAAGCTCGGCTCGAGCGGCTATCGGCTGCAGAACGGCGATGTGCTGCGCATCGGGGACTATCAGATCGTCGTCGCCCTGGAGACCGAGACGGTACCCGAGATACCGGAGCTCGATTCGGCCGCGGCCGTGCCCACCAGCATCCATGCGCTGCACCCCATCGGGCGCGCAGCGCAAACCGACATTGGTGCCATGCTCGATCTCGAGGAGCTCCTGGTCGGCGACAACGCGGGCTCAGGCAGCTTCCAGCCGGTGAACGCCTACGGCCAGGCCATCCCCGCCGGGCGCGCGGCGGCGAGCGCCGCCCTAAAGCCCGAGCCCGTTGCGGAGCCCAGCGACGAGTCCCTGGCCCGCCGCATCGCACGGCTCGCCAAGGCGGCAGGCCGGGATGCGCGTGGGGCGAGCTCGCCCGCGCTCTACGACGTCCACTCAGGACTGCAGGCATTCTGTCGGGGCGCGGGCATCGATCCCGAGAAGCTGCCGGTGGACGCCCAAACGCGCCTACTGCACCTCAGTGGACAGCTCCTGCGGGAAGCGCTGGTCGGCCTCAAGGACCTCGAGCGCTCACGCAGTGAGCTTCGCGACCGCTTCCGCATCGAATTGCCGCCGCCCGAGCCGGACGACCCGCGGCCCTCGCTGGTGCGCCTCACGGTCGATGAGCTACTGCTCGACGTTCTGGTGCAGCACGAGAGCCGCAGCATCGATGCCGTGCAGTGGCTGCGGGAAGCCGTGGGCGAAGCCAAGTCCCACGAGCAGGCGGCGGCGCAGGCCATGCGCGCGGCGTTCGTCGAGTTCCTCGATCGGCTCGACCCGGCGGAGCTCGAAGCCCGCTTCGAGCGCGCCGCTCGCCGCGGCAAGGCCAAGTCGGCCGACAAGGCTCAGTATTGGGAACTCTTCACGACCTTCTACCGCAATCTCATCGAAATGCCGGCCGACCATCTGCCGCATACGTTCGTCGAGGCGTTCGCGGCGGCCTATCGAGAAGCGGTCAAAAAGAAGGTCTAGCCACCGCCTGCATCCATTCCGGTGCCGCCCGTCCCTCACCGCAACAGGTCGTCGCAGCAGACCAACAGCCGGTCGATGTCGGCCGCGGACAGGTCGCCCATGGTCGAGATGCGAAAGAGTCTCTGCGCGAGACTTCCCTGGCCGGCATAGATCACGAAGCCTCGCGCCTTCAGCCCATCGTGCAGCCTGGCGTAGGAAGTGCTCGCCGGCATGGCGTACGAGCGCAGGACCACGGAAGACTCCTCGGGCGGCAACATGCTGGCGACACCGAGCCGGGTGAGACCGGCGCGCACCTGCTCGGCAAGCGCGGCATACCGCCGGTGGCGGGCCGCCCAGCCGCCCTCTTCCGCGTGCTCACGCAGCGCCTCGACGAGCGCATAGTGGGCCTGCACCGCGGGCGTAAACGGCGTATCGCGCCGATCCTGCGCGGCCGCGGCCCGCGCCAGGTCGAGATAGTACGTTCGGCTGGCAGCGCGCTCGAGTGCACGGCGACGCACGATCGCGAATGCGACCCCGGGTACACCGTGCAGACATTTGTTGGCGGTGGCCGCGACCGCCGCGAGGGTCTCATCGGCGAAATCGAGCGGCTCGGCGCCGAAGCTGCTGACGGCATCCAGCAGCAACTTCACGCCATGTTGGCGGCACAGGTCCCCGAGCGCGCGCAGATCGTTGAGCCTGCCGGTCGTCGTCTCGTGATGCACCGCGGCGATGTGCGTGAAGCGCGCACCCCCATCGCGCGGCCCGTTCTCGATGCGCCTGGCGATCCCGGCCAGATCGAGCGCCTGCATCCAGTCGCCGGTCATCCGCTCGTGCGCGATGCGGTAGCGCGCGCAGATCTGGGCGATCCGCTCTCCATAGACGCCGTTCTCGGTCACCAACACGCGACCGTCCTGCGGAACCAGGGTCGACACCACGCCCTCCACCGCCCCGGTGCCGGAGGCGGTGATCAGCACCGCGCACCATTCCGCCGCATCGATGCCATACACCGCCAGCAGCCGCTGCCGCGCCTCATCCTGCAGATCGAAGAACTCGCTCTCGCGATGGCACAGATCGGTGGCGAGCATGCTGCGGCGCACGCGCTCGCTCAGCGTCACCGGCCCCGGATTGAGCAGCAGCATCAGCGCGCTCCGCAGTGTTGCAGCAAGCGCTGCTTCACCTCGACCGGGCTCATGGACGGCCGCGGCAGCGCCTGCGACGTTCCAGCGCGGATGAGCAAGCGGGCGAAGCTCGGCCCCGCGGCTGGTGGCGCCTGCAGCCAGTCGCCGATGCGCGCCGCCTCGTCAGTCTCGAGCGTAGTTGCATAGCCGCACGCGGCGGCAATTTCCGCAAACGACACCGACGGCGAGACCGTCGCCTGGCCGCCGGTCGAATCGTGCACGCCGTTGTCGAGCAACAGGTGGCGCAGATTCGGCGGCCCGTAGGCGCCGATCGTCGCGAGCACTCCCAGCCGCATCAGCGCCCCGCCGTCACCGTCGATCGCAACCACGGTCAGATCCGGACGCGCAAGAGAAAGCCCCAGCGCAAGAGGGGAGACGCACCCCATCGATCCGACCATGTAGAGGTGATTGGGCCGGTCGGCGAGTGCATACAGCTCTCGCCCGCAAAATCCGGTCCCGGCGATCACGACGGTCGAGGCGACCGGCGTATGGGCGACGACCGCCTCGAGAGCTGCGCGGCGCGACGGCCGCATATCGGGCGCATGGCGGTGCGGTTCCAAGACCGCGCGAGCCGGCGCGGCCAGGCGAACGGGACGCGCCTCCGCCTCGAGCGCATACGGCGCGACGCAGCCCTTCGGCATCACGAGTGCGTACGGCCGTCCGCTCTCGCTGAGGTGAGCCCGCGCACGATCCAGGGCGGCGCCAAGCGCCGGCCGCTCCGCCGGAAAGAGCTCCCACGGGATCTCCATGGTGGTCAGCATCGCGGGCGTGATCGGCCCCATCAGCGCGTGCTGCGGCTCGTCGGCGACGCCCGGCTGACCGCGCCAGGTGACTATCAGCAGCTGCGGCAGGCGGAACGTCCAGGTGAGTGAGGTCAGCGGACTCACCGCATTGCCGAGCCCCGAGTTCTGCATCATCGTGACGCCGCACGGCGCACCGCCGTTGCCGAGCGTGGCTCCCGCGATCAGCGCGACGGCATCGCCCTCATTCGCCATCGAGAAATAGCGCAGTGAGGGATCCTGTACGACATAGTTGATGAAGGGCGTCAGGTACGAGCAAGGCACCCCGGCGTACCAGCCGAAGGCGCGCTCACGGGCCGCCTCGATGAAGTCACGCGCCTCGATCATGGATCCGGCGGCGCCGTGGGATCCGTCTCATCGGAGTCGCCGAAGCGCCGTTGGGCGTGCGCGAAATCCGCCGCGCGCCGAAAGTCCTCGAGATCGTTGACTCCGCGCCAGTGCCCGTGCACGTACTGCACCTCGATGGCGACTCCCTGCGCGATGAGCGCATTCAGCAGATGCGGGACATCGAGCGAGTCGAATTCGGGATGCGTGCGCAGCTCGCGCAGGACTTCCTTGAGCCGCGCGAGACCCGCGTGGCTCACTTTCAACATTCCGATCCAGCGCCCGTGCGCGGCCCCTACGGGGACGCTGGCTTGTCCGTCGTGCGCGCCAGCTGTGACATTCGCGGCGCTGAATACGCCCTTGAGCAGGACGGGCGTGCCGAACAGTCCGCGATCATCACGCCGCGAGCAGTAGGCGAAATCACGCACGGTACGATTGCTCTCACCCGTCGGTGAGGAATCCACCACCACGGCGAGGTCCGCCTCGCTCTCGACGAGATCGCGCAACACATAGCTGCGGAATAACAGATCGCCGTAGGAAATCACCGTGTCCGACTCGACTGCATCGATCGCACAGGCGAGCGAAGCAAGCTCGCCGGTCTGCGCGAATCGCTCGTTGACGACCAGCCGGACGCCGGCCGTGTCGATGGCATCCGCTCTGTAGCCACCGACGATGGTGATGTCGTTGACGCTCTCTTTCTTGAAGGCATCGACCAGCCACCGCAGCAGCGGCTTACCGGCGATCGGCAGCATCACCTTGGGACGGTCCACCGTCACCGCCTCGAGCCCTTTGCCGCGGCTCGCCGCCAGCACGACCGCGCTGCGGGAAGAGCTCGCCCCCGCCAGGTAGAGGCGCTCGGCGGCCGAATACTCGTCCGCATCCTGCAAACGGAAGATCTCCTCGACCGATGCGATCCGATCCTCCACGTTCACCAATGTCTCGCTCTCGAAGATCTCCCGGGCCGTGCTCTGCATCGCCGCCGTGGCGGAGCGCAGCACATGGTTCGCCCAGATGACGACGCTGATGCCCGCCTTGCGGAACACATCGGTCGGCGTACTGTAGTAGCGCGTCGGGACGATCACGAGCGGCGCGCGACCCGCCCACTCGCGCGCGAAAGTCAGGATCTCGTCGGGTTTCGACAGCTTGCTGTGAATGAGAATCGCATCCGCGCCGGCGCGGCGGTAGGCCTCCGCACGGCGCAGCGCCTCCTCCATGCCCCAGCCGGCGATCAGCGCTTCGACCCGGGCGACGAGCGAGAAGTCCGGGTCGAGCTGCGCGCTCTTGCCGGCGGCGATCTTGCCGCAGAATTCGCCGATCTCGGCGAGCGGTTGGCGATCGCCGTTGAGGAAGCTGTTGGTCTTGGGGAACTGCTTGTCCTCGATGCAGACGCCGGCGATGCCGCGCTGCTCGAGCTTGCGCACCAGGCGGCGCACGTTGTTGAAATTGCCGTAGCCGGTATCGCCGTCGAGCAGGATCGGCAGATTGCTGGCATCGGCCATGAACTCCAGCATGTCGACGACCTGCGTCCAGCTCGCCTCGTTGTTGTCGCGCACACCGAATTGCGCCGAGATCGACAGCCCGGATGCCCAGATGCCCTGGAAGCCCGCCTCGCGCACGATGCGGGCCGAAAGACCGTTGTGCGCCTCCATGAGGAATTCGAGCCTGTCGCTGAGCAGCATGCGCCGCAGCGCCGCGCTGCGGCTGCGGGGCGCCTCCAATTGTCCGTGCGGATCGGCGCTCATGACCGCACCTCGAGCTGCGGCAGCACTTCGTCCGTGGCGCGCGCCACATCCGCGGGGAAGTCGATCTCGATCCAGGGTGCTCCCGTCACATCAGATACCTCGAAAAGTTGGCTGCGCTCGCGCAGCAGGTCCCGCACAGCTTCCTCGTGCGGCAGGTGCGCACGCGAGCTGGCCACGTAGTCTGCCACGATCGCCGCCAGCCGCCGTGAGGCCACCTCGTCGAAGCGGAAAAACCCCACCGACTCGCCGATCGTGTCGTATTCCAGGCCGGGCTCGAGCTTCTTGCGCAGCTCGATGGGAACCCCGGCAACCACGCACACCTTCACCGGCTCCTCGCCGGCCTCGAATTCACGGTCGATCAAGACCCGGTTGACCGGGCCGCGGCCGGCGGCGAGCGTGGCCATGATCCGCTGGTGATAGAGCACGTCGGCGTCCATCAGCAGGACATCGCCGCCGCGCGTCAGGGCCTCGGCAGCGGTGTGGACGGTCAGCATGCTGCCGAGCTCGTAGCGGGGATTCAGGACGATCTCGACCCGCGAGCGGCGGCCGAGGCGCGTCAGCTCCGCCTCGATGAGCTCGTGGCGAAAGCCCAGAGCCAGGACGATTTCCCGCACGCCGGCGGCCTCGAGCAGCTGCAGATGGCGCTCGAGGAGGCTGCGGCCGCCGAATGTCAGCAGGCACTTGGGCAGTTGCTGGTCCGCCGTCTGCTGCAATCGCGAGCCGCGTCCGGCTGCGAGGATGATGGCGCGCATGGCCTCCCCTTGGTAACGAAGATTTGCCGGATATTACAAAAAAGCGCGGCTCGAGTCCGTGCCGGTGGCGCTACCTTGCCGCCGGCGCCAGATCCGCTCGCAGTAATGCAGGTAAATCAGCCCTGGGATGCCCAGGAGGATTTCCCGCGCGCGCTTCGCGAAAGAAAGCGCGAGCGCCGCATGGGGCGCGAGACCCGCAAAGGGCGCGAGCAGCAGGTAGCCGCCTTCCTGCACCCCGAGGGCACCCGGGATGGCGAACGCCGCGCCGCGAATCGCCTGTCCGAGGCTCTCGAGCAGCAGCGCATCACGCCAGTCCACCGGCGAGCCCAGGAGCCGCAGCGCGAGATAAACCTCGCCCGTGCCGACCAGCCAGCCCGTAAGACTCAGCGCGAAACTCGCCGCCGCGCGCTTCCCGCGGCGGTAGGTGTCCTCCACGGCGCGATCGATCGCGTCGGCCCGGCTTATCAGCCCGGACCACTCGCGCCGGCGCGCCAGCCACGCGAAGCGGCGCACCGAGCCGCCAAAGAGCCCGCGCCGCTGGACCAGATAGAACGAGACGAGGATGACGGCCAGCACGACGCTCGCGGTGATAGTGGCGACGATCACCGCGCGGTGCTCGTGCCGGGCGCTGGCCGTCTCGAGCCTGGCCGGCAGCGCCAGCAGCACGATGCCCATCAGACCAAACGCGATTTGCGCGAGCGCCTGCAGCGTGGTCGAAACGGTAATGGCCGCCGCCGCGCTCTGAGTCGCCATGCCACGGCGGGACAGATGACGAGTCATGGCGACGGGGCCCGCCACCTGACCGAGCGGCATCAGACTGTTAGCCGACTCGCCCACCCAGCGCGCAAGCATCGACTCGCGCCAGGGAGCGCGCATGGAGTTCGAATCGAAGAGCACCTGGATCGCCGCCGCATCCAGCCAGAGCGGCAGCAGATGAAACAGCCCCAGGAGCAGCAGGCCCCACCCCGCCGTCGCCAAAGTCGCGAACACGGGTCTGAGCCCCTGGGAGGCGAGAAGGCCGACGAGTAGCAGCAGTCCCGCGGAAAAGAGCCAGAAGGCCGGCTTTCTCACCGTGATTCCGGCCCGGACGCCCGGCCAGGCTGTCGCGCGCCACGCAGGAAGACCTGCCGAAAGCCGAAGTATCCGAGCGCATCCTTGATGTTCGAAATCAGTCGCCAGCCGCGGCGTATCCGCGCGTCGGTCACATACTCGAACGTGAGCGAGACGCGAATCTCACCCTCCTTGATCGGGGTGATCCGGTGGCGCAACGCGTCGCCGTCGAAGAACACGAGACCGCCGGGCGGGATTTGAATCGAGCCCGGCACCACGGCCACGCCTTTCGCGCGCGTGTGCAACTCGTAATCGAGGCTGCAGGAAGATTGGTCGACGACGCCGAGGAGCACCGTATAGCGGCGGCCGACATAGTAGGAAGTGTCGTAATGCCAGCCGATGTGGTCGCCCGCGCGAGTGTAGTAATACAGCGCGTAAGCATGCGCATCATCCTGCGGCGAGGGCAGCAGGCCCTCGCCCGCCACGCCTTCGAGCATGTCGATCAGCTCACGCGACCGATAGAGCTCGGCAATGAAGGGCGCGCGCTCATCGATGACATGCCGGCCGACGCTGCCCCCCTGTTTGTGACCGGGCAGATAATTGCGATTGACCGACGATTGCAGGGCAGCGACGGCCGCAGCAAGGCGCGCTGTCATCTCCGGCGGCAGGAATTCCGGCAGGAAAAGGAACGAGCCCTGCGCGACGAACGCGCGCCGCAACGGCTCGAATGGCATGCCGCGCAGGAGCCCGGTCAGACCAGTCCCGTCCCCGATGAGCCCGCCGCTATCGGCTTCAATTGGCGCGCCGTCCGACGATAGTCGATGACCACCCAGACGGCGAACGCCGGGGCGCCGATCGATGCCGCGATCAGAAAGGGCATGATCCCGTTGCACAACGTCACCAGCGGCAGTAGGTAGAGAACGTCCTCGGTCTCGAAGCCACCGAGCGAGGCTTGGCGGGTTGCGTCTTTGCCGCCCATCTCCTCGACGCGCATGCGCAGGTAGAAGATGAGCGCGATCGAGGCTCCCGCGATCGCACCCAGCGCGGGCGGCGGGACTCCGAGCGGGTTATCGGAGCTCGTCCCCATACCGACTCCCATCGCCACGAAGAGCAGAATGGTGACGGCGGCATCGCTGGCAAGATCGTAGATGTGACCGACTCGGCTCGTCTTCCCGCTGAGCCGGGCGAGCTCACCGTCCGTGTGATCCAGGAAATTTGACAGAATCACCAGCAGAGCGGCGATGTTGCACCAGCCGTAGGTGCCTTGCGTGAAGGCCACCGCGCCTGCGAGCCCTATCGCGAGGCGGACTGTCGTCAGATGGTTGGGTGTGACCCGGCTTCCGGCAAGTGGCGTCACCAGCCAACGGGCGAGGCGGGCGTCCCAGGGACGTCGAGCGGACGACACCGGTGCCAGGATGTTGTCAGACATTAGCGCCGCCGGATATGGGCCCCCTGCCGGTCATGCGGCCATTGTACCCACAATCCAGGCGTCGTCGAGCCGCATTTCATGCCCGGAAATCATGCCAGGAAAGCGGCCGCATCCACCATGAAATGCGCAATCATGTTCAGCCAGATGTTGCGGCGCCAGAGATAAAGCACGGTCAGCGCCGCCCCCGCCGAGCCGGCAATGAAGATGTGGTGCCAGCCCCAGAAGCGGATGTGACAGAGCGTGAATACCGCGCAGCTCACCACGGCCGCAATCGCTCGACTGCCGGTCAGCTCCTGGAGACGCTCCAACGGATAACCGCGGAAGAGAATCTCCTCCGCCACCGCCGCCCGCACGACGATCAGCACATTGAGCCAGTAAGGCAGCGCGAGTAGCGACGCCTCCTGACGGCTCTCGCTCCAGTGCAGAGCCGGAAACACGACCCACGAGATGAGCGCCAGCAGCGCCAGGATCAGAATGCCCGCCACGACCGCGATGATCGCGTCCTTGACACCGAGCGCGCGGAATCCGATCGAGGACAAGGGGCGGCGCTCCACCCGAACGACGTAGAGCAACATCCCGGCCACCCACGCCCAGACAATCAGCTCGTAGCCCATACGATTCACCAGGCCGGCGTCTTCGTGGACCCAAGAGCCGGCGGGGAGACTGAAAAACACGAGGGCCAGCAGCACACCGAGGGCTGAGGCGCGCCAGGCGCGGCGCGGCGCGATCACGGGGACTTCGACTGACATCTGTGCCGCCTCTCTTGCCGGGTGGAAGCGCCCGCTCGCCTCAGCCGGGGCCGCCGCCGCGCGCCCGGCGCACGATGCGTATGAATTCATCGAGCGCGTCGCCGGTACGTCGGCGATCGCCGGTGCTCATCAACTCCAGGAACAGGCCATCGAACACTGCGACCAACAAGGTCGCCATGGCGGCGCTGCGCTCCTCGGCCGGGAGCGCCGTCTGCACGAGCTCGATCCAGTCGCGGGAATTGCGCCGCAGATAGCGGGCATAGCTCTCGGGATTGCGCGCCGCCAGGATCTGCAGCTCATAGAGCAGCCTCAGGCAGGGGAAATTCCGCCGCGAGGCGGCCCAGTTCCAGAATGTCTTGAGCGGCGGCTCGCCCGCCTTTGCGGCGCGCGCCGCCAGTACTTCGGCGAACGAAGCGCGCAGCCGCCGCTGCAGCGTTTCCAGCACCTCGACGAGCAGGCGCTCCTTGGAACCGAAGTGATAGATCAGCAGCCGCGCGCTGGTGCCTGCTGCTGCGGCCAGCGGCCGCAGCGACAGCTCCGCAAGCCCGTGCTCCAGCAGGTAGATGATCGTCGCTTCCAGCAGCTCCTGTTTGCGCGAGCTCATGTAACGATCGTTACATGGAACACTCGTTTCAGTCAAGTCCGGGAACGCGACAGTGCCGTCAGTGAAACGTCGTCCAGAGCAGCGCCGCTGCAATGCTCCACATCACTAATGCAACCAGCGCATCGAGGAGCCTCCAGGCGATGGGCCGGGCGAAGACCGGAACGAGGAGACGCGAGCCGAAACCCAGACTCGTAAACCAGCCGAAGCTCGCCGTCCACACTCCCGCGAGAAAAACCGGCCGCAGCGGCGCGGGTTGCTGCACCCCGACGGACCCTATGAGCATCACGGTATCGAGATAGACGTGAGGATTGAGCAGGGAGACGGCGAGCGTCTGCAGCAGGACACTGCGCGCCGACTGCGCCCCGCTAGCCGGAGCAGCCGACAGAGACTGACTCGAACAGGCGCGCCGCGCCGCGCCGAGTCCGTACCAGCCCAGAAAGCCGGCGCCGGTCACCGCAAGCGCTTCGACGGCCAGCGGATTGCGGCCGAGCGACGCCGCCAGGCCGCCGACCCCGACCGCGGTCAGGGCCACATCTATCAGGATGCACAGGACGACGACCAGAGCCACGTGGGCTCGCAGCAAGCCCTGACGCAGAACGAAGGCGTTCTGGGCGCCGATCGCGATGATCAGCGAGGCGCCGAGGATCAGCCCGGTCAGATACGCGCTCGATGAAGCCATGGCCGTCATGCGGCGAGTATCGTCGCCGCACGCGCCCCCACCTAATAAGGAATCCTAATGCCGATGAAGCAGTGCTAATTCGTCGCGCCCAGTTGAAAGCGCTCGAACGAATGCAGAGCCGACTCGATTGCCGCCCGGACGGAGCGCGGCGGCCGCTTCAGCATCCAGGTCCATTTTTGTACTCGCAGCCGTTGCAAAGCCCGGTCGGTCTTCAGATCGAGGGCGGCCACGATGCGATCGCCCGCCAGGACCGGACAGGCGAAATATCCGAGCACCCGCTGCGACGCCGGAACATAAGCCTCGAAGCGATGCTCGTAGTCGAAGAAGAGATTCAGCCGCTTGCGTTGGCAGACCAGGGGATCGAACGGCGACAGAATATGGACCCGCTCCGGATTTGTCTCCAGCTGCTGCGCGAGCGTTTCGGGTCGCGCCCAGTGCTGGCAAGCGCCCGCGCCGTCGAAGTCGACGGGCACGAGCTCCTCGCGACGCGCCCTCGTCTCGATGAGACGCCGGATCGCCGGCCTGCGTGCGATACCGCCGTAGCAGACGGAATCGAGGCTGACCACCCCCTGGGACCGTAAGGCGCGGTCGAGCACGTAGTCGAGCGTCTCCCGCTGCGTGGCCGCGCGAGGAGTTTGCTCCCACCCGAAATGCCGCGCTGTCAGGTCGTAGGACTTTAACATGCCGGTCCGCTGGCTGATGGTGACGAGTCCCCTGAAGAAAGCCAGCTGCAGAGCACGTTTGGAAGGCTTGCGGCTCGCCCACGGGTGGTCCTTCTCGACGAGCACGTCATCATCGATGTCGCGGATCGTGAGTGTGCCGCCCCGGCGAACGCGCGCGAGAACTTTGCGCAGGTCGCTCGTGGTCACCGAGGCGAACCAGCGGCCGTGCGCGCGAGGGCCGTTGCGCATGTCGCGGACGTAGTACCTGAAGTCCTCGATCGGCAGGTATGCGAGCGCATGGGTCCAGTACTCGAAAACGCTGCGTTGCATGGCCTGCGCCCGATCCAGGTGCTCGCGCCGATAATCCGGAATCCGGGTGTACAGAATGTGGTGATGAGATCTCTCGATGACGTGGATGGTGTCGATCTGCACGTAGCCGAGGTGCCGCACGGCCGCCGGAATCGCCGCCGCGCCGGCGCCGAAGGGCGCCTCGGTATCCAATCGTTGGGCGCGCAGCCAGATGGCTTTGGCGAAGTCGCGGCTGATTTCCATGATCCTAATGATCGAGCAGATCGCGCGTATTCGGCCCGAACGAGGGTGTCGGATAATACGGCGGGGTGTCGCGGCCGTCCTTATCCATCGGCGCAATGCCGCTCGTGTTGACGTACCAGTGCAGCAGTCTCGCCTGCAGAGCTCCCTGCACTGCAGCGACGGACGATTCGCCGAACAGGTTCTGCCGCATATCGGGGTCGCGTGCACAATCATAGAGTTCCGACTGTCCGTTCGGTCGCACCATCAGTTTGTGCGTGGGTGAGCGTACGGAAGCCGCGCGCGTGATGGTTTCCGGATGCTCGTTCTGCAGCCGCGTCTTGGGTCCATAGAGACCCTCGATCAGGGGCTCGAATACCTGCGGCTCATAGGTGTTGTAGCCCGCCTCCGTGAACGCGGCTCGCTGCGGGTCGCCGCCCCAGCCCATCGCCTGCGGCAGCAGGCTGCGTGAGAAATGGGTGTGGCTCGCGCGAGCACCGGCCAGGTCGAGACACGTCTGCAGGACATCGAAGGCCTCGACCAGCTCCGGCGCCACGACGCCCGGTACGCCTCCGGGGACCCTGACGATCATCGGCACGTGCGTCAGGCAATCTTCGAGCCCGCTCGGCCATTTCTCGACCAGACCGTAGTCGCCCGCGTAGTCGCCATGATCGGAGAACGCGATCAGCGCCGTGTCCTTGTCCCGGCCGGTGCGGTACATCGCCTCCAGCAACTCACCCAACAGCCAGTCCGCGTAGCTCACCTGACCATAATAGACCGCTCTTACCCTGCGCAGACCCTCATCCGACAGGCGATCGAGACCGTAGGCTTCCCGGATGGCGCGGTGATAGTTGGGACGCCTCGCCCCGCCCGGTGGAATGAGCGGCGGCAGCGCGCCCGCAGGGTACATGCGATAAAAATCCGCCGGCGCCGAATAGGGCGGGTGCGGGTTGAAGAGCGCGAGAAAGATGCACACCGGGCGCTCGCTCTCGCGGCGACCGAGGATCCTGATCGCCTCCTGTATCAGCGAGTAATCGTTGGTCGAGCGACGATCGCCCCCCGGCGGCAGCAACATGGAGGTGATTCCCGGCGTCAACTCGACCGGCTCGGCTGCGCCGCTCGTCGGCGCAACGGCCCCCTCCTTCCACAGGGTCACGCTGGAGTAGAACGTGGCAGCGGCCAAGACATCGTTCTTGCCGAGCCAGATCACGTCGTACCCGGCTTGCTTCAAATAGCGGAAGAGATTGGGCTCCTCCGGACGCAGGAAGTAGTAGAGACTCCGGTGACCACGGACACTGGTGGGCCAACCCGTGAGAAAGCTGCATCGCGATGCGCCACAGACCGGAAACTGCACGTGGCAATTCTCGAACCGTGTGCCTTCCGCCGCCAGCCGGTCGAAATTCGGTGTCCTGTTGACAGGGTTTCCGTAACAGGACAACGCGTCGGCGCGCATCTCGTCGGGGACATGAAGGATGATGTTCGGCCTTTTACCCATCACCGACGCCTCGGGAGCTGCTGTAGCCGTGGCCGAAACGTGCGTCAGGGAAGCCCCCATCGCACCGGCACCCGCCAGCAACAGGTCACGACGATTGATTCCCGAGCCGCTCATCGAACCTCCACCGATCTCGCGCCTATTGTAGACATGTCGGAGCCGACGCGGCCGCATCAGAGACCGTCGCTGCAGTCGCCGCCCTCTCCAACCTTACTTCTACGGTCCAGCGAAACGTATCGCCGGGCTGAAGAGTGATCGTCCCGTCCCCCGTCGCCAGAGAATTCTGCTTGCCGAGCCAGGGCTCGGGAGCGAAGTAGCCGTGCGAGACATCTCCCCAGAGATTGAAAAGAACGGGCGTGCCGCTCGGCCGCCGGTCCTCGGAATGCGAGACGGTGATGGCAAAGCCGGAGCGATCCTGCAACCGCACCCATTCCTGCCCTGCGGCATAACCCGCGAGCGATATCGGGGTCAGGGGCTTGAGCGAGGACAGGAGTCGCGGGCTCACATAGCTGACCTTCACGATCCGTCCCGTCGGTCGCCCTGATTCATCGGTGAGCACCTGTGCGGTGGCAGGCGTACTGAGCACGGTCCCCAGGGGGTCATCGCCAGGCAGCAGCGGAATCCTGAGCGTGATGTGATTGCCGATCGAGAACGGCATCGGCTCCGCATTGGCTCGATGCGCATGCACTGCCTGACGGATGTAGAGCGAATCCCGCCAGATCCGGTATTCGGTCGTGAGGGTGAAGCCGAAGGGGTACATGCGTCGTGTCTGGTCATTATCGCTCAGCCCCAGAATCAGGAAGGCCGAGCCGGCGCAACTGCCGCGTCGAACCATGCGCCAGACTTGATCGCGGGCGAAGCCGTGTATGGGGAGCGCATACACCCTGCCGTGCAGCACCCACCCCAAGCCCTCGCGGCGCCCCTCGCTGCCCTGGGTATGGGGAAAGTTGCGACCCACGGCAGGCCAGAGGATGGGCGCCTTACCCGTCCATCCGCCGGTGGGTTGGTAGTCCATGCCACGGTAGAGGAGCTCCAACCAGCGCCCGTCATGCCGCACCTCGAGTCCAGCCAGATCGGCGCCGTGAGCCGGGGCGATATACGCCTGTAACTCACCGCCCGAAACGCTCAAGCGCACGAGTTGCGTTCCCTTTGTCTGCGCGGCGCAGTGGCTCGCGGCCACCACGGCTGCCGCGAAGCCGCCGAGGGCGCGCCATCCGCTGCGACGCAGAAGTTTGCTAAGATGGCCGAAAACAATAACCACGCCGAGATGGCTCCTCCGGAATCACATTCTCCCCCACCCTTCACGGCTGAGCAGGCCGAAGCGCTGGCGCAACTGGCCGCCATCGTCGAGAACTCGGATGACGCCATCATAGGGAAGACGCTGGATGGGGTCATCCAGTCCTGGAACAGGGGCGCACAGCGTCTCTTCGGCTACTCCGCCGACGAGGCCGTCGGCAGGCCCATCACGCTCCTCGTGCCGTCGGAGCTTCTCGACGAAGAAGAGCGGATTCTCGCGACACTGCGCCGCGGCGAGCGCATCGAGCACTATGAGACCACGCGGCTCACCAAGGGCGGCGGCCGCCTCGAGATCTCACTCACCGTATCGCCGGTGCGGGACGAGTCGGGAACGATCATTGGCGCATCGAAGATCGCGCGCGACATTACGGACCGCAAGCGCGCCGAGACGCTGCTGCGTGAGGCGCATACCGACCTTCAGTCACGCATCGCGGAGCTCGGTCGTTTCAACGCGGCCGCGGTCGACAGGGAGAGCCGCATCCTGGCGCTCAAGCGGGAAGTCAACACATTGCGGGCGCGGCTGGGAGAAGCCGCGGAGTATTCCTTCGACGGCAGCGAGAAGGAGAATCGGGCGCCGGCGCTCGCCTACTCGCGCGCGCCCGCGACCAGCGAGTCGAACCGACCGACCGCGGGCATCGCCGCACTCGACTCGATCCTCATCACCGAGCAGTTGCAGCAGCGGCCGAGCCGCCCGATCGATCGTGAGGCCGAGAATCGCGCGCTGGGCGCGCTCTTGCAGGCGCTTGCCGATGTTCCCGACACGATCCTGCAGGTCCTGGCGGAGAAAGTGCTCGAGCTCCTCGGCACCGGCTCGGCGGGTCTCAGCCTGCTCGCAAAGGACGGTCAGCGGTTCTGCTGGGCAGCTATCGCAGGTGGGTGGTCAACGCACCTCGATGCTGGCACGCCACGCGAGTTCGGGCCATCCGGTGAGGTGCTCGATCGCGATGAGCCGCTGCTATTCACGCATTGGGAACGCCGCTATCCGTATCTCGCGGCTGTGACACCGCCTGCCGAGGAAGCTCTGCTGGTGCCGTTCCACGTGGACGGCAAAGCGGTCGGCACCCTCTGGGCGATGGTGCACGACGACGCGCGCAAATTCGAAGCGGAGGATCTGCGGCTGCTGCGGAGCCTGGCGCAATTCGCCGCCGCCGCCTGCCAGGTCGTCAACATGCTCGGCGCGGTCGGCGAGCGCAGAGCCGCCCTGTCGCTGTTGGAGGATGCGGATCAGGCGCGGGCACTCGCGGAGGATTCAGTCGCCAGGCTGCGCCAGAGCGAGGAGCAGCTGCGGCGCAGCGAAGAGGCGCTGCGCGGCGCCGATGAGCGCAAGGATGAGTTTCTGGCCCTGCTCGCCCATGAGCTTCGCAACCCCCTGGCACCGATCCGGTATGCGCTTGCCGCCAACCGCAAGGCCGATCGGACGGCGGAGCAGAGAAAGTGGGCGGACGAGATCATGGAGAGGCAGGTCGCGCACATGAGCCGGCTGCTCGACGATCTGCTCGATGTCTCGCGAATCACTCGCGGGACGCTGGAGCTGAAGCGGGCTCCCGCGGATCTCACCTCGGTGCTGAGCGCGGCCATCGAGACGGCCCGGCCGGTGCTCGACGGCAGGCATCACAGCCTGGCACTCGATCTTCCAAACCAGGCGTTGCGGCTCGAAGCCGATGCGGTACGCCTGGCGCAGGTGTTCTCGAATCTTTTGATCAACGCGGCGAAATACACCGCTCCGCACGGCAAGATTCACTTGAGCGCTCGCCGCGAGAACAATGACATCGTCATCTCGGTGCGGGACAATGGCATCGGCATCTCGCCCGAGATGGGACCGAGGCTGTTCACGATGTTTGCTCAAGCCGACGGCGTGCGTGACAGAACCGAGGGCGGACTCGGTGTTGGACTGGCACTGGTGCGGGGGATCGTCGCGCTTCACGGCGGCACCGTACGTGCTCACAGCGAGGGGCTCGGCAGTGGGAGCGAGTTCATCGTGAGACTCCCCGTCAGTGAGCCCGCCGTCGAAGTTCCACAACTCGGCAACGTGAACGACCCGGCATCGGATGTCGGCCTGCGCATCCTGGTCGCCGATGACAACCGCGATGCCGCCGATACCTGCGCGGCGTTGCTCGAGCTCTCCGGACACGACGTTCAGACCGCCTACTGCGGCCTCCAGGCCCTGGAGCTCGCCGAAAGCTTCCGACCGCATGCGATGCTCCTCGACATCGGCCTGCCCGACTTGAGCGGCTACACCCTGGCGAAGCACATTCGCGAGTCGAGCTGGGGCCGGCGCGCACTGCTCGTCGCCGTCACCGGCTGGGGGCAGAGCGAGGACCGCCGCCGGGCCTACGAGGCAGGATTCGATCATCACCTCGTCAAGCCGGTCGCACCCGAGGCCATCGAGTCGATACTGCGCTGCCCCGGACTGGGGACCCCGTGAATGAGCACTTCAGGAGGCGCCCGTGCTCGATGAGGCATTGCTCGCGGCCGTGGCCGCAGTCGCGCGTGAAGGCAGTTTCGAGCGCGCGGCTCGCGTGCTGCACATCACCCCCTCCGCCGTCTCGCAGCGCGTAAAGCTCCTCGAGGAGCGCCTCGGCGCGGTACTGATCGTGCGCGGACAACCCTGCTCCGCGACCGAGATCGGCGCCCGCATCTGCCGCCACGCCGAGCTCGTCTCAGTCCTGGTGTCGGAGCTGCGGCGGGAGCTGCCGATGCTGCCCAACGACTCTCCCGACACGCCCCACGCCAGTCTGCGAATTGCCGTCAACGCCGACAGCCTGAGCACTTGGTTCATCAGGGCAATGGCGGAGTTTGGGCGTGCGGATGCCGCGCTGCTCAGCCTGACCCTGGCCGACGAGAATCACACGGCGGAGTGGCTTCGCCGTGGATATGTGCTGGCAGCGGTCACTTCGGTGGCCACGGCCGTCCAGGGGTGTCGCATTCGACGGCTGGGCTCGCTGCGATATGTGGCCACGGCCAGCCCGGGGTTCGTGCGGCGTTGGTTCGCAGCTGGTGTATCGGTTGACGCCCTGGCACAGGCGCCCAGCCTCCTGTTCGATGGCAACGACAGGCTGCAGGAAGTCTGGGCCCGCCGTGTCGTGCGCCGCGACGTGGCTCTGCCGGTGCACCGCATTCCCTCCACTCAGGCGTTCGTCGATGCCGCGCTTGCCGGAATCGGCTGGGGAATGAATCCGCTGCCACTGGTCCGCGCGCAGCTCAAGGCCGGAAGCCTGCTCGAGCTGGTGCCGGACACCGCGATCGACGTACCTCTCTACTGGCAGGCCACGCGCCTCAAGGTACCCGTCCTGGAGCGTCTGACGCGAAGCGTCGTGCGCGCCGCCGCCGCCGCGTTGCCGTAAAGCACCCCGCTACGCTTCGCAGACCGGCCGGGTCGTCGCTCTTGCCTTCGCGCGACCGCGCGTGTTGGTCAGGATCACTCCGCTGACGACGATCGCGGCGCCGATCAGGGTCGCACCGCCGGGCCGCTCGCCCAGCCACACCCAACTGATCAACAGAGCGATCGGAGTCGAGGAGTAAATGAAACTCGACACCTTGCTGACGCTGGCTCTCTGCAGCGCCATGTTCCAGGTGAGATAGCCGACGAAGGTGGGCGCCAGCCCCAGCCAGACCAGTGCGGCAATGCGAGAGTGTGGCGCCGCGAGCAGCGCGTGCGGCAGCCCGAGTGCGAACGGCAGCGCCCCGAGCATGCCGCCAAAAAAGGTGACGGTCGTGACCGCCTCCGTGCCATATCGCGCCGAGAATGGCTTCTGCAAGGTAAAATAGATCGCCGCCGCCAGCACGCTGACCAACACCAGGGCTGCCTTAGGCTGGAAGCTCACATTGGTGCCGCTGGTGAGCACCACCAACACGACACCGGCCAATGCGATGGTCAGACCGGCGATCGCGCGTGATGACAGTCTCTCGCGCAGCCACAACGCCGATGCCGCGGAGGTCGCCGCCGGCGCGAGGGCAATGATGATGGCCGCCGTGCCACTGGCGATCCGCGTCTCGGCGTAATTCAGGCAGAGGTGATAGATGGAGAGCCCAATGACCCCCAACGCGAGCAACGGCGGCCAGGCGCGTAGCGGCGGCAGCGGCCGGCGCCGTATCCACAGCCACAGCACGAAGCAGACTGACCCGAGCAGCAGCCGGGCAAATGCCACCTCCCCCGGGGTGAAGCCGCCGAGTCCATACGCAATCGCTGCGTAGGCCGAGGACCAGGTAAGCATCGCAACAGTCACCAGAAAGAGCGCTCGCGCATCGAGCTGGCCGGAGTTTTCCATGGGGATTTCTGACGGTTTCGGAGTGAAGGGTCTCAGGCGCATCCTAGCTAGCGATCCTCGGCCGTTCGCGCCGTTTCCGGACGTGAAGGCGAGGACACTCGACCGGCATATTAGAAGGCTAGAACGTGGAATTGAATGCAGACTAGGCTTACAATTAGCCTGGTCATCAATTGATAGAAGGCTTTCATGGCGGCTTCTGCCTTTGAATCGAAACCCGCACTGGATGCCAGGGACTGGCAGCTTCTCGAGCTGCTGCAAAAGGACGCTCGGACGGGGTACGCCGAGCTCGGCCGTCAGGTCGGGCTGTCGCCGCCGGCGGCGGCGGAGCGGGTGAAGCGCCTGGAAGACGCGGGCGTGATCCGCGGCTATCGGGCCGAGGTCGATCCGCAGAAGCTCGGCTACGTCATCGAGGCGGTGATCCGCCTGCGTTGCGACGGCAGCGTCTGCGGCAGCATCGGCCCGGCTCTGGCCGAGATCCCGGAGATTCTCGATTACCGGCGGCTGGCCGGGGAGGATTCCGGCTCGCTGCGCGTGATTGCGATGTCGGTGGCTCACCTGGAGGCTGTGTTGGACCGCATCGTGGGTTTCCATCCCAGCATCAGCACCACCACCCTGGTCGTGCTGCAGACTCCCTACCGCAACCGGCCGCTGTCGCGGGAAGCATGGCTGCGCGGCAGCGCTCCCTGATCTCGCGGCTTCAGGCCTTCAGTCGATAACCCGTGCGGAAGATCCACGCGACGATGGCGAGCGCGACCGCCAGAAACAGCGCGGTCATCCCCAGGCTCACACCCACGTTGACGTCGGCCATGCCGTAGAAGCTCCAGCGGAAGCCGCTGATCAGGTATACGACCGGATTCGCCAGCGCCACCGCGCGCCAGGCGCGCGGCAACATGTCGATGGAGTAGAAGCTGCCGCCGAGGAAAGTCAGCGGCGTAATGATGAGCAGCGGCACGATCTGCAACTTCTCGAACCCGTCCGCCCAAATGCCGATGATGAAGCCGAACAGGCTGAACGTCACCGCGGTAAGCACCAGGAACGCCACCATGCAGAAAGGATGCTCGAAATGCAGCGGCACGAACAGCCCCGCGGTGGCGAGAATGATGCCGCCGAGGATGACCGACTTGGTCGCCGCGGCACCGGCGTATCCCAGTACGATCTCCATGGGCGACACGGGCGCCGACAGGACTTCATAAATGGTCCCGGTGAAGCGCGGGAAGTAGATGCCGAACGAAGCGTTGGAAATGCTCTGGCCCAGAAGCGATAGCATGACCAGCCCCGGTACGATGAACGAGCCGTAGCTGACACCTCCCACGCTCTGGATTCGCGAGCCGATCGCGGCACCGAACACCACGAAGTAGAGCGAGGTGGAAATCACCGGGGAGACGATGGTCTGCGTCACGGTCCGCCGGGCGCGGGCCATCTCGAACATGTAGATCGCGCGCACCGCCTCGATGTTCATTTTTTCTCCCTCACCAGGCTCACGAAAATATCTTCCAACGAGCTTTCCGCGGTCGCGAGGTCGGTGAATTCGAGGCCCACCTCCCGCACCCGCTCGAGGAACTGGCCAACGCCATCGCCGGCGCTCTTGGAATCATAGATGCAGGTGAGCTCGCGGCCGTCGCTCGAGAGCTCGAGCCGCCAGGTCGCGAGGGCCGCCGGCACCTGGGCGAGGGGATGACGCAGGCGCAGCGTCAATCTCCGGGTCCCGAACTCGTGCAGCAGGTCGGCCTTGTTTCTCACCAGCACGAGCTCGCCCTTGTTGATCACGCCGACACGGTCGGCCATCTCCTCGGCTTCTTCGATGTAGTGCGTCGTCAGGATGACGGTCACCCCTTCGCCGCGCAGCCGGCTCACGAGCTGCCACATGTCATGCCGCAGATCGACGTCGACACCCGCCGTGGGCTCGTCAAGGAACAGGATCCGCGGCTCGTGCGCCAGCGCCTTGGCGATGAGCAGCCGACGCTTCATCCCGCCGGAGAGGGTCATGATCCGGTTGTCCTTCTTGTCCCACAGCGACAGTGCCCGCAGTACGCCCTCGATGTGAGCCGGGTTGGCACGCAGTCCGAACAGGCCACGAGTGAACGACACCGTGTTCCACACGGACTCGAAGGCGTCAGTGGTGAGCTCCTGCGGCACCAAGCCAATGAGTGATCGGGCTGCGCGCCAGTCACGGACGATGTCGTGGCCGTCGACCACCACTCGGCCTGTGGTCGCCCGCACGATGCCGCAGACGATGCTGATGAGGGTGGTCTTACCGGCGCCATTTGGCCCGAGCAGGGCGAAAATCTCGCCGCGACTAATGGTGAGGTCGACTGCCTTGAGCGCAACGAAGCCCGAGGAGTACTGCTTCGACAGGCCGGAAATGTCGATGATGCTATCCATGGACGTCAGGATAGCGTAGCCCGCGTCGATCAGCCTTGCATCGCGAGCAGGATGGCTCCGGTCGCGCCTGCGGAATCGCCCAGCCCCGGCGCCGTGATGTAGCGATCGAAGCCGCCCGCCCGCGCCTCGACGGGCAGGTAACCGCCGAGCCAACGGCTCGCGGACTGCCTGATGTAGGGAAGCAATCGGCCGCCCGACACCACACCCCCGCCGAACACGATGCGCTCGCAGGAGACCATCAGCGCCACGGTGGCGGCGAGCTGCCCGAGGTAGTCTCCGAGGACCTCGCGCGCGGGATGCAGCGCAGGCAGACAGTCGGCACGCGTCTGCCAGCGAGCGAGGACGGCCGGCCCGCTGGCCAGACCCTCGAGGCAATCGCCATGGAAGGGGCAAACGCCGGCGAAGTCAGTGTCCCGCGGATCGCGCTTGACGCGGATATGGCCCATCTCAGGATGCAGCAGACCCTTGAGGGTGCGATCGCCCACGAAGACTCCGCCGCCGACTCCCGTACCCACCGTCACGTACGCCAACGAACCCAGCCCCGCGCCGGCTCCGAGTCGAGCCTCCGCGAGCGCCGCCGCGTTGACATCGGTATCGATGGCGATGGGGCAGCCGAAACGCTCGAGCGGAGCCACGAGGCTGGTATCCGACCAGGCGGGCTTGGGCGTCGCCAGAATCCGCCCCCAGGTCCGCGAGCGGATATCGAGATCGACCGGCCCGAAAGCGGCAATGCCGATGCCGGCAAGCGCACCGTATTTGCGGGTGACCGCCTCGAAGAATTCCACGACGGCCGCGAGAGTGGCCGCGGGAGCCGTCGTCGGAATCACAACGCGACAATCGGCGGGAATCTCTGCGGGGCCGTAGCCGGCTGCGCATACGAACTTGGTGCCACCGGCCTCGATTGCGCCGAACAGGGGCTTCGCTGTCACGCTGGGCAGCATACACCCCTGCTGCCAACGGCTTCGGCAGGCTAGTCGGCGGCGGCCCCGCCGCCCGGGCCGATGAGACCGATCTGGTGCTCGCTCATGCCGCGGATGAAATCCGGCAGCGCGATGAAGCCCACGCGATCCAGATACTTGTTGCCATTGCCGCCGTCGAGCGAGATCGTCCACAGGAGAAAGCCACGCAACGCCGCCGCGGTGGCGCCGTCCATCTGACGCTTGGAAACCACCACGTACTCGTAGTTGATCAGCGGATAGGACTTCGCGCCGGGAGCGAACACCAGGCTGAGCCTCTCATCGGGTGGCGTGCGCGAATCCAGCATCGAGGCCGCGGCGCTCACGGTCTCCGGGGTCGGCAGCAGAAACTGGCCGCTCTGGTTCTCGAGCCGCGCGGTGCCCAGGCCCGCATGGGCAATCGAATCGTGGAAGCTGATACCGACGTACGCGATCGAGTAGGGCGTAGTGGCGAGCGTCTGCACCATCTCCGCATTGCCCGTAGCCGTGCGCTCTCCGGTTACGCTCGGCCACTGCACGCGCGTCCCGTAGCCGACCTGGTCCTCCCATTGCTGGCTCGCGAAATCCAGGAACTGAGAGAAGATGAACGAGTCGCCGGAGGCGTCGGCGCGGCGGATCGGCACGATGGGCTGGTGCGGCAGCGTCACGCCCGGATTCATGGCGGCGATCGCCGGCGCATCCCACGAGGTGATGTGTCCGAAGTAGATGCCGGCGAGCGTCGGACCGTCGAGCTTCAACGCCGCGCCATTCAGGCCCGGAATGTTGTAATTGACGGTCTGCGCGGAAATCGCCAGCGGAATGTTGACGAGCTGTGGGTTCTGCTCCGCCTGCTCATCGGACATGTAGGCGTCTGAGCTGCCGATTTGTGCGGTGCCACCCATGGCCGCCGCGATCCCGGCGCCCGATCCGGTCGCTCCCGTGCTGATCGAGACATTGGGTGCCACCTGCGCGTAATCGGCCACCCATTGCTGAAAGAGCGGGTAGAGCAGCGTCGAGCCTGTCTCGTGCAGCTGCGCGCCGGCCGCCGGGACGGCGCTCACGGGCAGCGCAAGCAGGATCGCGCCGGTCGACAGCAACGCGACGCGGACCGCGGAACTCCTCATGTCCTCGCTCCGCCCGAGGCCGGCAGCGCGGCCGGCTCTTTGCCGATGTTATCGAGGTTGACGCCGGTGGTCTCGATGCGCCAGTGCCAGGTGACCCAGCCGCCCGCCAGCGAGGCGACGACCAGGCCATAGAGCAGCGCGCGGGTGCCGATGTCGACCAGCAGGATCGGAAACAGGAACGCCGTCGCCACCGCGCCGATCTTGGCGAAGGCGGCGGCAAACCCCGCGCCCATGCCGCGCACTTCGGTCGGGAACACTTCACCCGCCAGCAGATAAGTCTGCGCGTTGGGACCGAGGTTGGTCATGAAGCTGAACAACATGAAGCCGGTGAAGATCAGCACGATCGACGCCTGGCCGCTCACAGCTGCCGAGAAAGAAGCGAGCAGCAATCCCACGGCGCAGCCGACGAAGCCGAAGATCTGCAGCTTGATGCGCCCGACCCGGTCGGCAAACATCACGGCGAACGCAATGCCCACCAGCAGCAGGACGTCGATCAACGCCGCCCCTTTGGAGGCGATGATGTCCTTGGCAATGAGATCGCTGAGGCTGCGGATGTGGTCTGGGCCGCCACCGATCGCCGCGGCCAGGATCACGGGCGTGAAGATGCCGATGCCATAGGTGCTGAGATCCTGGATGAACCAGGGGAGCGAGGCGAAAATGGTCGCGCGGCGATTACGCCGGTTGAACAGGGCCCAGAAGGATCGATCGGAGTGCGACTCGCCGTGCGCGCTCGCGGTGTTGCGCGCCAGCTGGATGTTGGTCGGATACTGCGGCACGCGACGCAACAGGCGCGTGACCGACTTCTCCGCCTCCTCGTGATCGCCCCGCACCGCGAGCCAATTGGCGCTTTCCACCACGAAGAAACGGGCGACCGTGATCGCCAGGGCCGGCAGCATGGCGGTCGCGTACATCCAGCGCCAGGCGGCCAGTGTCGGATCGATGATCAGAACGACGCTGCCGACGCCTGTGCCGGCCAGTGCGCCGAGTGCCTGAAAGCCGAAAGCGCCGAGCACCAGGCGTCCGCGGTTGGCGCTCGGAATGTTCTCGGAAATCACCATGTGAGCGGTGGGATAGTCGCATCCGAGCGCCAGTCCCAACCCGAAGAGACAGATCGCCAGCGCGAGGAAGCTGGTGGCGACGATCAGCAGCGCCAGGAACCCGACGAAGATGATCATCTCGGCGACGAACATGCGCTTGCGGCCGAAGTGATCGGACAGACCGCCGAGGAGCTGCGCGCCAAAGAGGATGCCGGCCAGGCTGGCCGCGCTGATGATGCCCTGTTGCGCCGATGCGATGCCGAACTCCCGCGCGATCAGCGGCAGGGCGACGCCGGTCATGAAGACCACGAACCCCTCGAAGAACTTGCCGGCGGCGGCCAGCGACCAGATGCGCCACTGCATCCCGGTCATCGGCGCCGCCTTCAAATGCGTGCCGTCCGGCCAGGTCGGCAGCTCATCGAGGTAGTCTTGTACGGATTTGGCCCGGATTGCGCTCACAAAATCGCTCCCCCGACCCGCTCGAGCGCAGCCAAACGCTGAGCGGCACGGAATCGTTGTCTGATGATCCGGAAAAATCTACGCGCGATACGTGACGGATTTGTTACAGCACCGCCCGGCTGGCCTCGTAGCTCAGGCCTGGCTCGCCGGCGGTACCGGGGGCGACGCAAGCCCGACATTCAGGTACCAGTGCTGCGTGCCTGCTGCGCGCCGCCGCGCGATGACTTCCTCGTGCAGCTCGAACATCCCGCGCAGGAGGTGATGGGCGGGTCGGGGCACATCGCCAAACTCCAGGTATGCGCGCTCGTCCCGATAGGGCTGCCACACCGGCGCCTCGGGTGCGGCCGGCACACCGTCGCGGGCAAAGCTTGTGAAATATCCCATGATCGCTTCGCTCAGGGCGCGTTCGCGCACGTCGTCCGGCGGACGCGGCCAACGCTCCGGCCAGCCGTCCGGCGCCCCGATGCGCCCGAATTCGTAAGGCAGCTCGCTGGCGTGAAACGCCTCGAGACCGAGAGCCTCCTGCGCCGGGTAGTGGTGCGCAAATGAATACAGATAAGCCGGCAACCCAAGCTGCGTTTGCACTCTCGCCAGACGTTCCGCGCTCCATCCATAGAAAGCGTCGCGCGCTGCCGCCAACGCACTCTCCTCGATGTCATCCGCGGGATAGCGGGCAAGATAGTTCGGCGCCAGGTCGCGGTAAATGCTTCGCACGCGGCTCTCGTAATCCACGGCGCTGGTGGGCAGCGGCGACAGAAAATACGGCCGCAGGGAGCGGACTTCGCCTTCGTTGAAGCCGACTATCATTGGCACGGCGGCCTGCGCGCCGCGATCGAGGCATTCGACGATCTGTTGCGGCAGGACCCAGCCATCGATCGTGGCCTGCGGATCGAATCCGGCCGCCGCCGCCATCTCCACAACAAACTCGGCCGCCATGGCCCGCAGTGCCGCAAGATCCGTGGCACCCAACTCCCGCGCCAGTCGCTCACCCATGGCCTCGGCTGACGACTGACCCAAGCATTCGCGCTTCAGCTTCGGGTTCGATACGAGATAGCCGCTCTGCAGGATCACCTTGTGAAACAGCCCGGTTGCAAGGGGGCTCGACATCAGCTCGATCGCGCTCAACGCGCCCGCCGACTCGCCGAACAAGGTCACGTTGCCGGGATCGCCGCCGAATGCCGCGATGTTGTCCCGTACCCAGCGCAGCGCCTCTATCTGGTCGAGCAGGCCGTAATTGCCCGCGGACGCGTGCGGCGACTCCTCACTCAGCTGCGGATGGGCAAAGTAGCCGAGGACGCCCAGACGGTAATTCACCGTTACGATGACGACGCCCTTGCGGGCCAGCTGCTCGCCGTCGTAGAGCCCACTCGCCGGGTCTCCCCGGCGCAGCGCGCCGCCGTGCAGCCAGACCATGACGGGCGCGTTGGCGGCCCGCGGCGGCCGCCAGACATTGAGGAACAGGCAGTCCTCGCTCATGCGCCGCGGCTCCTGCGCGTAGATACTGCCCGGAGGCGAGGGAACCTGCAGGCATGCCGCGCCGAAGTCGAGCGCGCGGCGCAGGCCGCTCCATGCAGCCGCAGCAACGGGCGGCTTCCAACGCAAGTCGCCGACCGGCGGCTCCGCGTAGCGAATGCCTCTGAACACCGTGACCGCACTGGCCAGCTCGAGGCCAGCCAGCGCGCCACGCCCCGTGACTGCGGTGACGCCAGCGGTCGCGACGGGTGCAACCAGCCTCTCGCGGTGCGATGTCATGGGTCTGAGCTCCCGACAGCGCTGGCACGGCAGCACAGCGTCCGTCGCCGCCGGCGGCTTAGCGGCTGGCTTTCCTGCGCGCCGCTCCCGCCTTGACGGTTCTTCCGGACTGGCCGCACAACTCGATGAAACCGGCGGCCATGAAACCCGCCAGACGGTCCTTGACCGCGGCGAAGTCCTCGGACTTGCACACGCCGCTCGAGAGACGATCGATACGCCCCGTGCGGCCGAGCACGTGCATGAACGCGCCGGTCACGAAATCGTAGCCCCAGAAGATGTCGGCATCCGAGCAGCCGGGCAACGCCTTCTTGAGGATGCCGAGCAGCTTGAGCACCACGGGATCGAAGTGCAGGTCCATCATCGCGGCCCCTTCCGGGGAATTGCTCACCTGCGAGGCGAATGCGGCGAAGTTCCGCCAGCCCTCGCCACCATTGATGTAGAGATCCAGGTCCGTGTCCAGAAAGGCGCGCAACGCGCCCGCGACCGTCGGCGAGCCGTCGCATTCCCGCTCGTAATGATCGAGAGCGTCCAGTCTGCGGCTGCTGGTGGTGCCCGCGCGCCGGGTGAACACTGCCTCGAACAGGCGGCGCTTGTCGGTGAAGTAGTAATGCATCAGCGAGGTGTGGACGCCGACTTTCAACGCGACATCGCGTAGCGTCACGCCGTTCAGACCGTGCTTGGAGAACAGGTACTCGGCGGCATCCAGCATCTGCTCGAGGGTCTCGGCGCGCTGCTCCGCCTTGGTGCGCGGTCTTCGCCTGTTCGTGAGACGCCTGGCCATCTTCGCAACCTTCCACGAAAAACCGCTCTGGGAGCGCGAAGATTAGCATTAATCGCATTCGGCACGCCCCGCTCTAGCCTCCAGCGAGCTCGCCGCGCAGGCGCTTCTTGTCTATCTTTCCGGTGGCCGCGAGCGGCATCTTCGCGACGAGCAAGATCTGATCAGGCAGCCACCAATCCGGCACCTTGCCGCGCAGCGTCGCCAGAAGCCGCTCGGGATCGATCGTATGGCCGCTGCGCGGCTCGACGATCAGGACCGGCCGCTCCCCCCATTTTTCATGCGGTCGTCCTATCACGGCGGCCAGACCGACGTCCGGCAGCGCGCCGACGATGTCCTCGACTTCACGCGGATTGATCCACTCGCCGCCCGATTTGATCAGATCCTTCGCCCGACCGGTAATGGTCAGATAACCGGCCGCGTCGATCAGCGCGAGATCGCCCGTATCGAGGTAGCCTTCCGCGTCGAGCAGCGGCTGCGATTGGTTGTAGTAGCGCTCCGCAACGCTCGCGCCCTTCACCATCAGCCGACCGATGCTCATGCGTTGCTCAGGCAGAGCCACTCCGTTGGCGTCCACCAGCTTGAAATCGAGCCCCAGCGGAGCTCGTCCCGATGTCCGCACACCGGGACGGGGCGGCACATTGGACGGCTCGATCGTCCCGAGAGGTGACAACTCGGTCATGCCCCAACTGGTCTGCACGCGGACATCCAGGCGCTGCTCGATGCGCTGCAGCAGCGCTTCCGGACAGTGCGAGCCGCCGATGATGATGCGGCGGAGAGTCGGCAACTCGCCGCCCGTCCGCTCGAGGTGCTCGACGAGTCCGAGCCAGACGGTCTGCACGGCAGCCGCTACCGTCGCCCGCTCCATCCTGATCAGATCACACAGGTGAGCCGGATCAGTGCTCCTGCCTGGCAGCACCATCTTGGCGCCTGCCGCCGGGGCGGCAAACGGAAATCCCCAGCCATTGGCATGGAACATCGGCACCGCGACCAGCACCGCGTCTTCCGCGCTCAGTGCGACCGCGTCGGCCTGCAGCGCCCGCAGGGTGTGCAGATAGTTGGACCGATGGGTGTAGAGCACGCCGCGCGGCTTGCCGATCGTGCCCGAGGTGTAGCACAGGCCGGCCGGCGTCTCCTCATCGAACTCACCCCAGCGCGCGGTCCGCCCGAACAGCCGCAGCAGATCCTCGAGGCTCCAGCGGCGTGCAGGCCCCTGGAAATCCTCTTCCGGCGCCTGCCCGTCGAGCAGGATCACCGTCTCGAGACTGGGGCAGTCCGCAACCAGCTGCCGCGCCAGGGATTGCAGTCCGGCGCCCACCACGATCCAACGGTCCTGCGCCTCATTGACCATCTCCGCAAGATGGGCGGCGCTGAGCCGCGGGTTGAGCGTGTGGCACACCAGACCAACACCCATCGCGGCGTAATACAACGTCAGATGATCCTGAGTATTCCAGGCCAGCGTCGCGATCCTATCGCCCGGCGCGAGACCCTGATCGAGCAGCGCCCCGGAGACGCGCCGGCAGCGCTCGCGCAATTGTTCGTAGGTGATCCGCTCGGACTCACCCTCGGCTGTCGTCGAAACTACGCACGAAGCTCCATGCCATTTGGCGGCGTGATCCAGAAACTTGTCCACCGTCAAAGCGTACCGCTGCATCGTCCCCGCCGTATGTTCACAATGACCTGATCATTACCCGCGCTCCTCCTGCCGCAGCAACCCTCCGATTAGAACGTCCTCATGACCCGGATACCGTACTGGCGCGGATAACCGGCCCAGCGCAAGCCGGAATCGGCCGCGGCAACGTAGGCCTCATTCGTCAGGTTCATGCCGTACGCAGTGAACGTCCAGTCGCCGCGTCCATACGCCATCTGCGCCGACAGCAGGTTGCGCGCCCCGAGAAAGTCTCCCAGCGCCGCATTATCAAACAGCGTCGCCCACTGCGAGCCCACGTGCGAATAGTTGGCACGCATCGTCAGCGTGCTCTCTCCAGGAAGGTAAAACACATATTGCGGGCCGAAGTTGTAGGTGAGACTCGGCGCGTAGGACTGCGGATGCCCGGACAGTTCCACGCAGGCGGGAGCCGCGGGCCCGAGCATTGGATCACACGTCGTCAAGCCCGGAACCCGCGGATCGTCGGCGAAAAAGGCGCCGAGACCGGTATGCTCCCATCCCAGATTGGCATCGAGGGACAGGTGACCGAGCACGGCCTGCACCGACAGCTCGATGCCGTAGAGAGTCGTGGGGGACGGATCGTTCACCTCCAGCGTCTCGGTCGGAAGCATCGGATCGGCGATCGATACCTGGAAATTGTGGTACTTGTCGTAATAGCCGTCGAGCTGTGTCCGCAGATGATCGTCCAGTGCGGAGGCCTTCCAGCCCAGCTCGTAATCCGTCACGTTTTCGGCGCGAAACGGCTGCTGATACTCGGTACCGATGGGGAGATTGAGCCCTCCCTGCTTGTAGCCCGTCGCGACGAACGCGTACAGATAGTTGTTGGCGTTGATGGCCCAGCTCAGATCCGCCTTGCCGGTCAGGCGATCATCGTGCTCGCTCTGATGGGCGTACTCGTCGTAGAAGAATTCCGGAATGACGTTGTAAATCCGGTTCGTCGTGTCATTCCAGGAATAGCGCGCGCCGAGCTGGAGCTTCCAGCCATGACTGAAGTGAAAGCCGAGTTGTCCGAATGCGGCCGCCGTATCGTTGGGCACCTTGCCTTCGATGTACTGGTCGTAGATACCCGAGGGATAGCCTACGTAGTAGCCCTGGACCAGCGGGTAGGAGTAATCCAGCCCCTGGTAGTAAACGCCGGTGACCCAGGTCAGAAAGCCCGTTTCGGGGGAGATCAGGTCGAATTCCTGCGAGTACATCTCGCCAGGAACGAGGTCGCTGAACGTGTAGTTCAGCAGATCGGTCCCATCCAAGTCGGTGATGTATACGGAGCGCCCCCATTGCAGGCCCGTGATGGAGCGCAGCGTGATGCCGTCGTCCAGCTTGTAGTTGACATTGAGGGTCGATCGGGCGATCTGGTCGATCGCGTCCATCTGGGCGTTCGCGGTAACATCGTAGAGCGGCGTCGTCGCCGCGGCTGGCGAGGCCGGATAGCCTCCGTTGTCTATGTAGGAGTAATCGGTCTGCCAGAGGGCGCTGAGCTTGTCGGATGGTTGCCACAACAGGCTGAAACGGACAGAGGATTGCTTCAACGCGCCGTCGCCGCCCGTGTATGGGCCGGTGACGTGGAAAAATGTGTCGCGGTACTCGTCGTAGAAGGAGATGCGCGTGGCGACCGTGTCGCTCACCGGGAGGTTCACGGCGCCCTGCAGCATGGTGTCGTCGTAGTTGCCGTACTGCCCGAGGACATAGCCGTTCACGCCGTTGAAATTCGGGGCCGCCTCGGTGATGTAGACGGCGCCGCCCGTCGAGTTCTCGCCCGCGAATGTTCCCTGCGGACCGCGCAGCACCTCGACGTTGGAGATGTCGTAAAACGGCTCATCCTCGAGGTAGCCGGGGAAGGACGCCACGCCGTTGCGGTAGGTGATGACACCTGCCTGGGTCTGGGTGTTGTGCTCGGCCTTGCCGATGCCGCGGATGTTGAATTCGTCCCCCTGACCGAAGTTGTCGACCACAAGCGAGGGCGAGACCGTTTCCAGCTGATCGACGGTGATGACGCCGTTGTTGAGAAGCTGCGAGCCGTTGAGCACGGTGGCCGCGATCGGCGTTTGCTGCAGGTTGGTGGTGCGCTTCTCCGCGGTGACTACGACCTCCTGCAGCGCCGGCGGCGACGGCGCGGAGGCTGTGGCCGGCGTGTTACTCGCCGTCGCGGCGCCGGCTGCCGCGCTCGATGCCGACTGATCCTGAGAGTCATTGGCCGCGGAGTCCGTTGGCAATGCGGCGGCGTTGGCCGCCGCGGCGCCGCCCAATACGAGGGCGACACTGACGAACGCTGTGATCTTCATTGGGCCCCCCCATTTCTTTGCACCGCGCGCCCGATGACGCGGTGGCCAGAGCGTCTCAGCTAAATAATCGCTTGTCAAGTTCATTCACACGAGAAATAATTTCTTGCGGCCGGCCTCGTGCAACTGGCCTGAGGTCCCGCAACCGGATACATCGTGCGAGGTTCATCGACATGTCCATGATTTTTCGGGCTGCGTCGCTGCGCGGGGCCGCCCACCTGCGCCGGCTGCCGGAGGAAGCGGCCCCATGACCGGCCTGCTGACGCAACGTGTTGCCATCGTCACGGGCGCCGGCCGGGGTCTCGGCCGGGCGCATGCACTCGCCCTCGCCGGCAGCGGTGCGCGGATCGTGGTCAATGACCTGGACGCGGCCAGCGCCAGTCAGGTCTGCGAAGAGATCGTGCGCTCAGGAGGTGAGGCGCTCGCCAGTACTGCGAATGTGCAGGACGTCCGGGCCGTCGACGGCATGGTGGCACTTGCGCTGAGCCGCTGGGGTCGCGTCGACATACTGGTCAATAACGCGGGAATCCTGCGTGATCGGACCTTCGCCAAGCTCGACCTGGCGGATTTTCGGCTCGTGCTCGACGTTCACGTCATGGGCTCGGTCAATTGCACGAAGGCCCTCTGGTCTCACATGAAGGAGCGGGGCTACGGCCGGATCATCTTCACGACCTCCTCGTCCGGCCTGTACGGCAATTTCGGGCAAGCGGCCTATTCGGCGGCCAAAATGGCGCTGGTCGGCCTCATGCAGACACTGGCGCTCGAGGGGGCTCGCCATGGGATTCACGTCAATTGCATCGCACCGAGCGCGGCCACCCAAATGACGAGCGACCTGTGGTCGCCGGAGGACCTGGCGGCACTCGCGCCGCAACGTGTCAGTCCCGCTGTGGTCGCGCTCGCGAGCGAAGCGGCGCCAAACAAGCGCGTCGTCCTCGCCGGCGCCGGCAGCATCAAGCTGGCCAACGTCACGATGACCCGCGGCATTTACCTCGCCGACGATCGGCTGAGCGCCGAGGAAATTCTCACGCAGTGGAACCGGATCGGGGATCGTGCCGGGGAGCTGGTGCCGGCGACCGGTTCCGAGCAATACCGCTTCGAAGCGGAACAAACCCGGGCAGGCGCGCCGGATAGGAAGGCCTGATGTCGTTTTGCGGGTTCAAGCTGGCAGCCGCCGACCTGCTCCCATTCGGACACGGTCTGCAGCGTCCTGAATGCGTATGGGTCGACAAGGAGGGTGTTTGGGCCTCCGATGCCCGCGGTGGCGTATCCAGAGTGTTTGTCGATCGCGACCCGGACGTACTCGGCAGCGGAATCGCCGACCCGAACGGCTTCAGCCGCCGGCCCGACGGCAGTTTCGTGGTTGCCGGCCTCACCGACGGCCGGCTCTATCAAATCACCCCGGACGGGCGGACGCGAGTGCTGCTCGCGAGCCTTCAAGGGGTGCCGCTGGGAGCCGTCAACTATGCCTGCTCGGATGGCCCGCAGCGGATCTGGCTCTCCGTCATGACGCGCCGTCTGCCGTGGGTTTCCGCTATGCAGACACGGAAGCACGACGGGTACATTCTCCGGATCGATGGGGACGCCCGCGCGGAGATCGTTGCCGACGGACTCGATCTCACCAATGAGGTCAAAATCTCGCTCGACGGCCGCCACCTTTATGCGGTCGAAACCCTCGGCTGCCGCATCGTGCGATTTCCGATCCGGCCGGATGGCTCACTCGGCGCAAAGCAGCGCGTCGGGCCCGACAGCCTCGGGCGGGGCGCGCTGCCGGATGGTCTCACCTTCGATCCGGCGGGCAACATCTGGGTCACGATCATCAGCCAGAATGCGATACATGTCATCGACCGGGACGGCGCGGCGCACGTGGTGTATTCGGACGCCAACGTGGCGGCGGTCGAAGCCATCGCGTGCGCGGTCGAGCAGCGGACCGGGACCCTCGACCACCTGTTGGCCTGCATGGCGGTCACGGGGCCGCTGCGCCTGCCCACCAGCCTCGCCTTCGGCGGCCCCGACGGCCGGACGGTGTTTGTCGGCTCGGTCGGGCTGACGCATCTGGTCACGTTTCGAGTGCCGGCCGGGCTGTGGTAGTCTATTCAATCACATGATAATGAATAATAAGGGATCACGCGCCGGTATCGCCCTGGCCGTGCTCTGCGGCGTCTACGTCCTTAACTTTCTCGACCGGTCGCTGCTCGCCATTCTGGCCAAGCCCATCCAGGACAGCCTGCACATCTCGGACGGACAGCTCGGCCTCATCGGCGGCCTCTATTTCGCAATCTTCTACTGCTTCATCGCCATCCCGATCGGCTGGCTCGCCGACAAGACCAACAGAGTCAACGTGCTGTCCGTGGCCTGCGCGATCTGGAGCGTGGCGACAGCCTGCTGCGGCGTGGCGCTACGCTATCCGCAGCTCGTCGTCGCACGGATGCTGGTGGGCGTCGGCGAGGCCGGCGGCGTCCCACCCTCCTACGCGCTGATCACCGACTATTTCCCGCCCGGCCGGCGCGGAAAGGCCTTCGGCATCTACAATCTCGGGCCACCGATCGGCGCGGCGTTGGGCATCGCATTCGGCGCGGCCATTGCCGCCGCCTTCAACTGGCGCGACGCCTTCATCGTTCTCGGCGGTGTCGGCGTTCTCGCCGCGATCGCCGCTCGGCTGCTCCTGCGTGAGCCGGCCCGCGGCGGTCTCGACCCCGCGCGGGCTCCCGCTGCCGCGACGCAGTCGGGGTTCTTCGACACCGCGGCGATGTTCTTTTCCCGGCCCACTCTCGTGCTCGCGGCGCTCGGCAGCGGCGCAACCCAGGTCATCACCTATGGCCAGGGCAACTTTACCAGCCTTTTCCTGATGCGCGAGAAGGGCATGACGCTCGACGAGATCGCCCTCTGGTACGCGCTCATCGTCGGTGTCGTGATGAGCGCGGGAATGCTCGTCTCCGGGCAGATGGTCGACCGCCTCACCCGCCGGTCGAAGGCCGCTTATGCGACGCTTCCCGCCGCATCACTCGTGCTGGCGATTCCGCTCTACGTCGGTTTCGTCTGGGCGCCATCCTGGCCACTCGCACTGGTCTTCCTCTCCGGGCCGGCGTTCCTGAATTACTTCTATCTGTCCTCGTCCATCGCCCTCGTTCAGGAAGAGGTACGCCCGGATCAGCGCGTCATGTCGGGCGCCTTGCTGCTCCTGGTCATGAATTTCATGGGCCTGGGCCTGGGACCGGCCTATGTTGGCGCCGCAAGCGATTTCTTCCGTGCTTCCCACCCCGAGCACTCGCTGCAGATCGCCCTGTACTCGCTGACGCCGTTCTATGTCGTCGCGATCCTGATCTTCGTCGCCCTCGCGCGCATCCTGCGAGGCGACAGCAGCACAACCGGAGTAGATACACAATGATCCCGCTACGTGCGCTCACCCTCCTGGCCGGCGCCTCCGCCGTCCTTCTCGCGACGGCGCCGTGTTACGCCAACGGCACCCCTGCCTCAAACGCGCTGGCCCAGGCTGAGCGGAGCGCGATCGCGGACGCGCCGGCCGGCACTATGAAAGGGACGATTGAAGGCAATCTGCGCGTCTTCAAAGGCATCCCCTATGCGCGTCCACCGGTCGGCGCGCTGCGCTGGAAGCGGCCCCTCCCGCTGCCGCGCTGGCAAGGCGTACGTGAGACGACCGAGTTCGGACCTGCCTGCTTCCAGCCCTCCAACACGTTCGTCAGTGTCTACGTGGAGGAGCCGATGCCAATGAGCGAGGACTGCCTGACGCTGAACATCTGGGCGCCCGCCGACGCGCACGACGCTCCGGTCTTCTTCTGGATTTACGGCGGCGCGCTCTGGGGAGGCGCGAGCCGGGATCCACTCTATGACGGCGCGCGCCTTGCCGAGCACGGCGTCATCGTGGTTTCCATCAACTACCGGCTGGGTGTGCTCGGCTGGCTGGCACACCCACAGTTGAGTGCGGAATCACCCCAAGGCATCTCCGGCAACTACGGGCTGCTCGACCAGATCGCCGCGCTCAAATGGGTGCGGCGCAACATCGCCACGTTCGGCGGCGATCCGGCGAACGTCACCATCGCAGGCGAGTCTGCAGGCGGCCTCAGCGTCATGTATCTGATGGTCTCTCCCGAGGCGCGCGGCCTGTTCGCAAAGGCAATCGCGGAAAGCGCCTACATGATCTCGATGCCGTCGCTGAAGCAGAACCGGTACGGTATGCCGTCCGGTGAGGAAAGCGGCGTGCGCCTCGCCGCCGCGCTTCACGCCTCCGGTATCGCTGCCCTGAGGGCAATGGATCCGCTGAAACTGACCAATGCCGCGGCCGCAGCCGGATTCGGGCCGTGGGGCACCGTCGACGGCCATGTGTTGCCGGAGCAGATGGTCACTGCGTTCGACAAGGGCGATCAGGCGCACGTGCCGATCCTCGACGGTTTCAACAGCGGCGAGATCCGCTCACTGACGGTGCTCGCCCCGCCCGTACCGGCGAGCGCGGCCCAATACCAATCGATGATTCGCGATCGCTACGGCGCTTTTGCCGGCGAGTTCCTGCGGCTCTACCCCGCCGGCAACATGGAGGCGAGCATCCTGGCGGCGACCCGCGATGGGCTGTACGGCTGGACGGCGGTGCGCCTGGTCAAGAAGCAAACGGCGCTCGGCCTGCCGTCCTATCTCTATCTCTTCGATCATGGCTATGCTGCCGCCGACCAGGCTCACCTGCACGGCTTTCATGCCAGCGAGCTGCCCTATGTGTTCGGCACAATCGACGGCACACCGCCGCTTTGGCCCAAAATCCCCGCCTCGCCAGGCGAAGGCGCCCTGTCCGATGCGATGCTCGATTACTGGACCAGCTTCGCGAGCACGGGCAAGCCGCGCTCGGCGAATGCTCCGGATTGGCCCGCCTACGCATCAGCGGGCGCTTACATGCATTTCACCGACGCGCCTCATCCGCAGACCAACCTCATGCCGGGCATGTACCGGCTCAATGAGGAGGTGGTCTGCAGGCGCATGGCGGCCGGGAACCTGCCGTGGAACTGGAATGTCGGCCTGGCCTCGCCGAAGTTGCCTCCGAACTCGGCCCAATGCCAATAATCGCCGCAGTCTGTCGGGCGGCACTGGCGATTGCGGTGTTGCTCGGCAGCGCCGCCGAGGTTGCCATCGCCGCACGCGTTGCGGCGAATCCCATCGTGACTATCGCACAAGGCACCTTGGCAGGGCGGGTGGACGCACAAGGCGTTCGCGCCTTCAAGGGAATTCCCTACGCCGAACCGCCTGTCGGTAGCAAGCGATGGACGGCTCCCGTCGCGGCGGGCGGGTGGCAAGGCGTACGCGACGCCGACCGGTTCGGCGCCAACTGCATCCAGCCGCCCTGGCCGCCGAAGATCATCTATAACGACGGCCTCTCGAACTTCAGCGAGGATTGTCTTTTCCTCAACGTGTGGGCGCCGGCGCACGCCGCGAACGCGCCTGTCATCGTATGGATCTACGGCGGCTCGCTCGTGTTCGGCGGCACATCGGAGCCCTATTACGATGGCACGAGCTTCGCGGCGCGCGGCGTCGTGTTCGTATCGATGAATTACCGGCTCGGAGCCCTCGGCTGGCTGGCGTTGCCGGCGCTTAGCGCGGAATCGCCCCACGACGTATCCGGCAATTACGGACTCCTCGACCAGACTGCAGCGCTCAAATGGGTCAAGCGCAACATCGCGGCCTTCGGCGGCGATCCTGACAACGTCACCATCATGGGCGAGTCGGCCGGAGGCTTGAGCGTCGCCTACCTGCTGGCAAGTCCGCTGGCCCGTGGCCTCTTCCAGAAGGCGATCGGCGAGAGCCTCGGCATCTATTCGGAGCCCGAGTTGAAGAAGGCGGACCACGGCCTGCCCTCAGCCGAGGAGACCGGCGCCGGGATCGCGAAAGACCTGCACGCCGCCGACCTCAAGGCGCTGCGCACGATGAACGCCACGACGCTCAATATGGCGGCCCTGAGGGCGGGATTTGACCCCACAGGCACCATCGATGGCTGGTCACTGCCGCGTCAGCTCGTCGACACGTACGACCGCAAGGAAGAGGCGCACGTGCCGGTGCTGATGGGATTCAACGCCGGCGAAATCGAGACGCTGCCCGGCTTCCTGCCGCCCCTGCCATCGTCCAGCGTGGTGTACGAAAATGAGATCCACAAGCGCTACCGCGACCTGGCACCCCAATTCCTGCGGTTGTATCCGCCGCGCGATATCAGGGCCAGCATGATGGCAGCGGGGCGCGACGCCATCTTCGGATGGGGAGCCGAACGGATCGTGCGCGACGAAGCTGCGCTGGGTGAGCCGTCTTACCTCTATTTCTTCGATCACGGCTACCCCGCGGCGAGCGCCATGGGACTGCATGCCTTCCACGCCAGTGAGATTCCCTTCGTCTTCGGGCGCATCGGCCCCGGCGCGCCGATGCTGGAGTATTGGCCGCGGGCGCAAGGCGCCGGTGAAGAGGCACTGTCGAACGCCATGATCGCCTACTGGACGTCCTTCGCACGAAGCGGCGTTCCCAAGGCGCCGGGGCAGCCCGGCTGGCCCACCTTCGCGCCCGGCAGGAGCTACATGCATTTCGCGAAGAGACCCGAAGTCGCAACCGACCTGATGCCCGGCATGTATGCGCTTAACGAAGAGGTGATGGAGAGGCGGCGGCGCGCGGGCGATCAGCAATGGCGCGACGACGTCGGCGTTGCCGCGCCGGTGCTACCGCCCGCGCGTTGAAGGCGATGCCGCAAGCACGTCGGGCGTACGCACGTGCTCCGGACGGAATCCCACTGCGAGCAGGCGTCCCGGAATGCGCCGTAGCATCGGCACTGCATTGAGCAACTCGAACAGGAGCGGCGGCTTCGGCTTACGGACGCCCTGCAGCGCCGGGCCGATCAGACGGTTTTGCATCAGGAGTTGCATGTGCTGCGTCATCCGCGCCGGCCAGATCCGTCGCTGTTGTATTGCCTGCAGATCTGCGGCTTTTAGCTGTCCCGCCCGTAACGGAGCCGCCAGACGATTGGCCGCCGCCACCGCGTCCTGAACGGCGATATTGATCCCGACTCCCCCTACAGGCGACATGGCATGGGCCGCATCGCCGATGAGGAGGAGGCCCGGGCGCCACCATTGCCGCAGGAGATCGACGGTCACCGTCAAGAGTTTCACATCATCGAAGCTACTCAGCTCGGCCATGCGACCAACCAGGAAAGGCGAGAGAGCGCACACCCGCTTTCGAAAAGCCTCGATGCCCTCGCTCCTTACTCGCTCGAAGCCGCCCTTCGGAATGACGTAGGCACACTGCCAGTAGTCGCCGCGGTCCAGCATGACGAGCATCGCGCCCGCGTCGATATGTCCGAATGTTTCCGCGGCGTCACTCTGCTGGCGCGAGACCCGGAACCAGAGCACGTCCATCGGGGCGCCAAAGTCATCGCTTTTCAATCCCGCCTTCGCCCGCAGCGTCGAATGCCGGCCGTCGCACCCGACGACCAAGTCCGCTTGCACCGTCAGCTCACCCCGTGGGGTTCTCGCTCGCACACCGACGATGCGGCCCTGCTCCTCAATGAGATCCGTCGCCTCCGCTTGCATGTGCAGATCGAACGTCTCGTAACGAGCGCCCTGCCGCGCGAGAAAATCCAGCAAATCCCACTGCGGCATGAGCGCGATGTATTTGCAGTAGGTCGGCAGGTGGGTGAGGTCCACGGCCTGCACGCGCCTACCGCCGATCTCGAGGCTGAAGCGTTCCACCTTGCGGTGCGGTAAAGCGAGGAACTCGTCGATCAGTCCGAGCTCATACATCAGCTGCAGCGTCGAGGGGTGCACCGTGTCACCCCTGAAGTCGCGCAGGAAGTCGGCGTGCTTCTCCAGCACCGCGACACTGACGCCTGAACGCGCCAATAGAAACCCAAGCATCATCCCGGCGGGACCGCCGCCGACGACGCAGCACTGCTTGACGATGGATGCGGTGCTCACGCCCGCTCCTGCACTGGACTTCGACTGAAGATTCTGGGTCAATTAAGAGTCGTCGGGCAAGATGATCATCGACGATGAGCGCTAAATAACCAGCAATGATCGTTCCACCAGTCGCAACGGCAGCCGCTGTGGGGGGCGCCGGCCTCCATGCCGCCTGGAACGTTGGCATCCGCGGTGGCGCCAACCGACGCGCATCCACCGCGTTGCTCGCGCTCGCATCCGGGCTGGTCGGTGTGATAGCCCTGCCCTTCCTACCCGCACCTGCCGCTGCCGCATGGCCTCATCTCATCATCACCGCCGTGCTGCACATCGTGTATCTCAACCTCTTGGCCGAGGCGTATTCGCTCGGCGCGGTGAGCCTGACCTATCCGGTCATGCGCGGAGTCGCGCCAGCCCTGACCGCCACCATCGCCGCCCTGGGGTTTGGCGAGCATCTCGGCATTGGAGGTTGGGGTGGACTGCTGCTGATCTCGTTGGGCGTCGCCCTGCAGGCTCAGCGCCGCGGCATACCCGGCGAGACCCGCGCCCTGGTCTTCGCGCTGGCGAATTCAGTGGTCATCGCGCTATACACGGTCAACGACGGGCTCGGGGTCCGGATCTCCCAGTCACCGATCGCCTATGCCCTGTGGACATTCGTGCTCCCCGCCATCCCCGCGGCCTTGGTGCTGCTGCGCGGCCGCCTCTCGCTGCTCTTTTACGGCGACACCGCTCCGTCACTGCTGCGCCGGGGTGTGGGTGGCGCACTCTGCTCGGTCGCCGCGTACACCCTGGCTCTCTGGGCCATGACCCGGGCGCCCATCGGCGCCATTGCGGCGCTGCGCGAGACGGCGATGCTGTTCGGTGTCCTCTTTGCCTGGTGGTTCCTCGCGGAACGTCCGAGCGGCCGCGGCATGGTCGCGCTGGCCATGATTGCCATTGGCGCGGTGACTCTGGATCTGGCGTGAACTCACCCGCTAGCTTGACTCACCGCAGCGCGCAATGTCATCTCGCGGCGTTGTCCGGTCAAACAGCGGTCGCAGCCTTGCCGAGTATCTGTGAGGTACGTCTCACGCTCCCCGCATACGTATCAATACTACTTCCCCGCAGACGCGTCACGAGAGACGCTTGGCGGCGTTGGGGGAATGGGGGGCAAGAGAGCGGGCAGCGGTCATGGCACCAGGACCGGGGAAGTGAAGCCCGCGAAAATCAGGCCAGGAAGGGCAATCTTGGAACTTTGAGCGGCGGTCGTTCGGACCGCCGCTCATTCTTTGCGCCAACCCCTTACGACATCAGCCCCCGCTAGGACCCACCTGGCCCCGTCGAGCCCGAGAGAGCCCGGAAGCTCTTGCAGATCGTCACCGGGGCCGAGGGATCAACGGCTGCGCGGCACTCAAGAAGCGGTTTCAGCTTCCAATTTTTCGCGGTACCACAACCACCGCTCGCCGCCGGCTCGTTTGGCGGCATAGAGTGCGAGGTCAGCGGATTTCACCAGCGCCGCGTGGTTGTCGCCGTGATCCGGGTACATGGCGATCCCGACGCTCATGCCCGCATTCATCTGCCGCCCTTCGTACACAACCGGAACGATGAAGCTCTCGACGATGCGCCGGCAGACGAGCTCGGCGCCTTCCTTGTCGTAACCTTCGCTGATCAGGATCGCGAATTCGTCGCCACCGAGACGGGCGACGAAGTCGGAATCCCGTATCACCGCCTTCAGTCTTTTGGCGGTTTCGACCAGCAGCGCATCACCGAAATCGTGTCCGAGGGTGTCGTTGACCCGCTTGAGTCCGTCGAGATCGAGCAATACCAATGCGAACCGCGCTTGCCGGCGATCGGCCAAAGACAACGCCTTGCGCAAGGCCTCGGAGAACATGCGTCGATTGGGCAGCAGCGTCAGAGCGTCGATGTAGGCGATCTGTTCGAGCTGGCGCTGGGTTTCCAGCAGCTCGTTCGTTCGTTGCTGGAGTTCGGCGGTTCTCTCGGCAATCTGTCGTGCCAGTTCCTGCTGCCGTCGGCGCAGCGTCACCCTCCATGCCTGGACTGCCAGTGCCGCGAAGAGCACCGCGATAATCGCCTCGATGACTCTGAACCATAATGTCTGGTACCAGGCAGGCAGCACTCTGATCGGTAGCGCGAACGTGTCGTCACTCCAGACGCCATCCCGATTGGTACCGCGCAACTGCAACACGTAGCCGCCAGGCGCAAGGTTGGTGTATTCCGCGAGGCGGTGGGTCGAATCGACGTCGATCCAATGACGATCGAATCCGTCGAGACGATAGGCGTAGCGGTTGCGTTCCGGGGAAGAAAAATCCAGGGCGGCGAACTCGACGGCGAGGCGATTGGCGTCCGGCTGGATGGCCAGGGGGGTTATATTGCCGCTTCGATTGAAACGCCCCGCCGGGAACTCTTTGCCGCCGACGCGAATATCGGTGACGACTAGCGACGGCCGATAGGTCCATGGCTCGAGCCGATCGGGTCGAATCACCGTCAAACCGCCGAGGCCGCCGAACAGAACCTCGCCTCGCGAGGTCACTGCTCCGGAGTCATTCCAGTAGGTCAGAATGGAGACTCCCTCGGCGCGTCGAAGCGCGCGAACGCCGAAGGTTTGGGGATCAATGACGGCGATTCCGTTGTCGGTGCTGGCCCAGATCTTGCCGCTGGCGTCTGCAAGCAGCGTGTCAACATTGTCGTTCGGGAGGCCTTGAGCCGTCCCTAGCCGCCTGAAGCGTGGCCGTCCAGTGGCATCGTGCCGTTCCAGCACATCGATGCCGCCACCTGCGGTGGCGACCCACAGCCGACCTCGCGCATCGGTCAGCAGCGAAGCCACGTACGGGGCCGACAGTGATTGCGGATCATGCGGATCGGCGAGGATGCGCTCTATCTTTCCAGAGGAAGTGTCCAGCCAGTTGAGACCGTTGTAGGTGCCGACCCACAAGCCTCCGCCCGCGGCGGGCGCGATCACGGTTACACGCTGATCGGTCAGTTGCGCCTCGTCGTAATGCCGAGTTGCCTCACCGAGATGCGGATCGAATGCCCATAATCCCTGGTCCGCGCTGCCGACCCACAGTGTCGAGCCGTCGTCGTACAGCCGGGAGACGATCATATCTCTGTGTTCTTTGGACACTGTTAGCGGCGTTACTCGGCGGCCAGCAGAGTCGGTTCGGTACAGACCTTGGGTGGTGCCGATATAGACGGTGCCCGTTGCGGCGGCCATGGCGTAGACCTTGGCATCGACCGGCAGCGAGGATTGCGGTCGCGCCCGATCGGGGCGCAAGGCGCCTACGAGGCCGTGGACCGGATCCAGGATGTCGATGCCGTTGGTACCGAGACCCACCCAGATTCGGCCGTCGGCCGCGCTCATTACGGAGTCGACCTCTACCTGCGACACACCGGGGCCGCCGACTCCGCCAAAAAGGCTGGTGACCGTCTGCTCAGGGTCATACCGATCGAGACCCGCGGTGGTACCTACCCACACGAAGCCAGAGTGGTCACGGTACAAAACCCGCACCGTGTCGTTGATCAGGCTGGAGGGGCGAGCCGGCTCAGCGCGGAGGCGATGGGTCTGCCACGTCTTCGTGTCGAGCGCGACGATACCCTCACCGTAAGTCCCCAGCCAGATTTCTCCGGGTACGGGCTCCGCAAAGTCTTTGATCAATGCGGTGTCGAGCGCGGGAGTCGCGTGGATCGCACGAGCTGTGGTGTTGCCTGGCGGGATGAGAAAGGCGCCGAAGCCAGCGGTACCGATCCAGATTCGTCCGGAACTGTCCTCGAAGAGTGCGTAGATCGTGAGAGTGGCGCCCTTCGGCGCCGGCATCGCCACGGCGGTGAAGCCAGCCGTACCGCGGTTGCGGCGGACCAGGCCAGAGCGCGTGCCGACCCACAGCGTTCCGTGACGATCGAGCAGCAACGACACGATCTGGTCGTCCGGTAAACTGCGGGGATCCTTTGCATCGTGATGGAAATGTGTAATCGCCCCGTTGGGATCGATATGGTCGAGCCCGCCATCGGTGCCGACCCAGAGGCCGCCAACGCCGTCATCTGCAAGGGACCGAACATGGAGGTGACTGATGCCGCCAGCCCCCACGGGCAGGACGATGAAGTTGTCGCGATCCGAGTCGTATCGCGCCAGGCCGCCGGAGATGGTACCAATCCACAAACGGCCGCGGGCGTCGGTGTGCAGACACGATATCCAAATGTCCGGTAAGGCGCCGCGGTCGGAAGCATTCGGTCGGTAGGCGCGGAAGCGATAGCCGTCCCACCTCATCAGGCCGTCGCTGGTACCGACCCAAAGGAAGCCGCTGCCATCTTCGGCCAGTGCTGTCGCTACCGGAGTAGCGCCACCATCATCGGGGCCAAGGTGCTGGAAGACGGGACCCGCAATCTGCGTCCACCGTGCACTGGCAGCGGTACCCGACACCGGCCAAACGCCAACCAGCCAGCCCAGAACTGTGATGAAGATCACTCTTTGGAGCGGGGTGGCGCCGCCGAATGACCTGGGTTTTCTCGCGGGAGTCAGAGCCGCCCCCATGCGCATTCCGTTGAGAATTATGACCCCGATTATCGCCCGCCCTCATTGACGCTTGAGGGCCCCACTTCTCGATTCCAAAGTTTGTTGCGCTCGCGCTACAACGGGCCATTGGCCGAGCCTCCATTGGACCGCGGCCTCCGTGACCAGTCAAGGCGTGGGATGATCAGGCAGCTCGCTGAGGATCGCGTTGATTACAACCTCGGGCCGGTCGAATTGAACGTAGTGGTCGCTGGATGAGCCCCCGAACGAGTGCGGGCATCAGCATCGACTGGGACCGCCTACTGGCAAGGTAAGGTGACGAGAGTCGGGTCAGCCTTCCAGCCTGCGCAACTGGGATGCGCTGCGCCCGAGCCGGCGGCGCAACAGGTTGCGCAAGGTAACAGCATCGGAATAGCCGACCTCGATCGCGATTCGCTCGACGCTTTCGCCGCTGGTTTGCAGCAGATGGACTGCGCGTTCGACTCGCAAATCTTGAAAATAGGATAGCGGCGACTTGCCTAACACGGCGCGCAGTCGTCGCGCCAAGGTGCGCGGGCTGACGCCGATCGCGCGCGACGCATCGTCCAGGGAAAATCCGTTGAACAAGTTCTCGCGGGCCCAGCACTCGAAGCGCTCGACTACTGCATCTGTGTGGGTCAGGTGATCCGGTATGGCATAGGCCACCTGGGAGGAGCGCGGATCGATCATCAGATAACGCGCCGTGACGGCGGCCAGCGCCGGGCTGATCCGGCGTAACAGCCAGAGGGCGAGGTCAAAATGCGCAAGCGCCGCGCCCGCCGTCACGACGTTGTTGGATCGAACGACCATGCGCCCATCATCGAGAACGACCTTCGGATAGCGCGCCCTGAAAAATGGTCCCAACCACCAACTGGTCGTCGCCGTTCGACCATCGAGCAATCCGCTTTCGGCGAGAACGAAGGTGCCCGTGCAGGCGGCGGCTGCCATTACGCCCTCGGTCTGCCGGGCGCGCAGCAGGGTCCCCGCCCTGGCGACGTCGCGGTGGCCGAGCGCGCCGGCCAGGGTCTGTGGCGTCTTGGCCCCAAGCGCCGGCACAACGATGACGTCCGGACGCGACACGGCCGATGCCATCTGCGTCGGAACCTTCAGGCCGTTGGCCGTTGTCACACCGCGCCTGACGCCGACGACGCGCGTGAGGAGGACCGGAGCCGAAAGCCCGCGCTGCTCCCTCCCGAGTTCAGCCGCTATCGCGAGCGTATCCTGCACCGCGGCAAGGCCGGTGTCGAAAACCCCGTCGAGCGCGAGAATCTCGATAAGCATGGCGAGAATAGTATCAAAAATGTCGATCTTGCCAAGCGCATCGACGGCCTGTTTCTGCCATCTTTCGGCTTGTCATTTACACCGGCAATGGGGAGACCGATGGTAAAACTCGCACTCTATGTACGCCTTGAAGCCAAGCCGGGAAAGGAAGCCACCCTCAAGGCGTTTCTCGAAGGCGCGTTGCTGCTGGCGCAGGGCGAGGTGTCGACACCCGTGTGGTTCGCGCTTCAGTTCGGCCCGAGCACGTTCGGCATCTTTGACGCCTTCGCCGACGAGGCCGGCCGGCAGGCCCATCTGGGCGGCGCCATCGCCGCGGCGCTTATGTCCAAGGCCGACGAGTTGCTGGCGGCTCCGCCCACGATCGAGAAAGTCGACCTTCTCGCCGCGAAACTGCCAGGATAGGTCGGGAAGGCAAGAAAGGCGGCCAGAATTGCACATTCCTGGCGCTCGAAAATTGCACACCTGAGTGGGGGTCGCGACCCTCAGTGCGCTTCGGTTTCTTCCTTCTGCGTCGCGCGAGGGTCACTTCCATCCTCGTTTAACGTTCGATCGAAATCACCGCTCTCCAGAGGTGCAGGAGCACTAGCCTCTCACCACAGCAAGGGCAGATTACTCCCGTTTTCTCCGCCAGGTAAACCAACGAAGCAACTCGGAGTCAACGCGCAACGAGCCCGAAGCGTCCTCATACAAGATTCCGCCGTGTGGGATCAATTGCACCGTAAAGCCTCTCGTGCTTTTCGCGGTGTTTGGTTTCACTTTTTCGAACTTAGGGTGCGTTTCCGCTCCGCGTACCATCGTTCGCCCCATGCCAGGCCGAATGACCACAAAGCAGCATTCTGAATCATGCTGCGACTGTCCGGTAATAGCCGGGACCTGCCGACTGCCTCCGGAGAGATTCACGCGCGGACGACCTGCGCGGGCTGGCTGACGAGCAGCAAGTTCCGCGGCGTGTTCTTGGAGCGGGTGCACTCGATGCGCTCCAACGGACGGTGGGGTAGAGTGACACGGCGGCGTTGGCGGATGACAGAGGGATGCCGGTGGCATTACGGCGGAGCGTGACGGATACTTCGGTAGGTCTCACCGGGAAATACCGTCACATGCGAGCACCAAGACTTATCCTGCTGGCCTCCGCCCTCCTGCTGTGCGGCCGCCTCTGCTCCGCAAGACCTGCCGCGGCGGAACAGGACGCCGCCCTCAAAGCCGCCACCGCGTGGCTTGCCATACTCGACACCGGCGACTACGGGCGCGCCGCCTCGGGATTTGCCGAGGAGTGGTACGCAACCCTGGTGAACCTGCCCACGCAGGAACAAAAAGTACAGTCGACCACGGGGATTCTCTTTCAAAGCCGCTACTCGCTCGGCATCAACTCGGCTTACACGGTGGTACGAAAGCTTCAGCCCGATGGCCTCAAGCACCTGAGGAGCTGCCAGTGCGGAATCCGCGACGGGGACTTCTTTACGTTTGCCTATGAGGTGAAGTTCGCGTGGAACGACCGGGTGCTGCGCAGCATCCGCTTTACGCGGCAGGCGCACGAAGTCCTGTACATGCTGCTGGAGAAGGACGGGACCTGGAAGCCCGTTGCACTGTTCACCAAGGCGGTCGGGGGATTTGGCCACTAGCGCTTCCGCAGTGGCATTCTGGCTGTCCGCTTTCTGGAAATCCAATTCCGGTGCACGGGTGACCGCCTGTAGCCGTACTATGCCGGTGAGCAGTCAAGGGACTGATGGGACCCCAAGCGGCCGCACGAACCATCAGCGCGATCGAACCGTTATCTAAAGAAACAAACCCCTGCTGCAATGAAGAGCAAAACTGCGCCCGACGAAATAGTCCTCGCGAGCAGCGGTCGACGCGACCCATCTTGGCGTGCCTGCCGGTAGATCTGCCCCGGCGTCATGCGTAAGTACTGCCATCCTCTTCGTGAGAGCCAATTTCCCGTGACTGCCCAAACGGCTCCCATGTAACCGACCACCGTAGCGGGACGCCCGCCCGCCACGATCGCCACAGCCCCTAGTGCTGTCGAAACCACGCAAATCGCGATAGCTATCGCGTCACGCCGACGTTCGGCCGAAGCCGCATCACGAGGTAGGCCGTCCGCCATTCTCACGCCGCTCCATAGACATTCGGCTATATATAAAAATGCTGTTTGCCTGAGGTCAACTATATTCTCTTCGGATTATTCCGCACGACGATGCTCCACCTCGCCTGAAGCTGGAGCGGCAGGACCCCGCTTCAGGGAGTTTCGCGGAGGGACCGTGGCCGGATGCGCGAATGCTGACGGCACCTTGTTCCGCCGGGATTCCCTGCGGGGCGCTATTGCGCAGGCGATTCGCGGCGACTGGAGCGATGACGACTTTCTGGATCATTATCTCACCGGTACGAACGGGCGTTCGTGGCCGACAGCGCCGATTGCTCAAGAGCCGGCGAGGAGCTCAAGCAATGTCACCTGAAGGTGTGGCCGCGACGAATTGCACGCGTAGGCTATAATGGCGGATCGCGCAGTTCACGACAGTCGCGGCAGGGGGTTCTCCATTGACTTGGTGGACGTGGATGATTGGTGGCGTCATTCTGTTTGGCGCCGAGCTGGCGTTCATCGACGCGCAGTTCTATCTGGTCTTCGTTGGCTCGGCCGCCATTATCGTCGGTCTGCTCGTCGCGTCCATGGCGGTGGAGAACTGGGCGCAGTGGGCGCTGTTTGCGCTGCTGTCGATCGGCTCCATGACGCTTTTCCGTGGCCGCATCTACCGCAGGCTGCGCGGCCACCCGCCTGAGGTTCACGCCGGACCAATTGGCGGTGTACTGATTCTGCCCATGGCGCTGGCGCCCGGGGAGAGCTGCAAGGCCGAGCACGCTGGCAGCTTCTGGACGGTCCAAAATGACAGCACAGTGCCACTTCCGTCCGGCGCCCGTGTGCGCATCGTGCGCGTCCAAGGTCTCACGCTTCTGGTCCAGCCCGCCGGTTAGTCACCTAAGGAATCCTCATGCTCGCGTCCTACGTGTTTCTCGCAATCGCCATCGTGGTGGTCATTGTAATTGCCCGTACCGCGACTGTAGTCCCGCAGCAGAGCGCCTACGTGATCGAAAGTCTAGGCAAGTACAGCCGCACCCTGGACGCCGGCTTTCACATCCTCGTGCCATTCGTCGAGCGCGTTGCCTACAAGCACAGCCTGAAGGAACAAGCCCTCGACGTGCCCGAGCAGGTGTGCATCACGCGCGACAACGTCCAGGTTGGTGTTGATGCGGTCCTATACATGCAGGTGCTCGATCCGCACCTGGCGTCCTATGGCATCACGAATTACGGCTTTGCGATCGCGCAGCTCGCGCAGACCACACTGCGCAGCGAGATTGGCAAGATCGAACTCGATCGCACGTTCGAAGCCCGAGGGATCATCAATGCGAACGTTGTGGCCGAGCTCGACAAAGCCTCGGTCGCTTGGGGCGTAAAAGTGATGCGCTACGAGATCAAGAACATCACGCCGCCGAAAGACGTCTTGTCGGCGATGGAGAAACAGATGCGGGCCGAGCGCGAGAAGCGTGCGGTCGTGCTCGCTTCCGAAGGCGAGCGGGACGCCAAGATCAATCAGGCAGAGGGTGACAAGCAGCGTGTCATCAAAGCGTCCGAAGCCAATCGCCAGCAGCAGGTCAATGAAGCAGAAGGTCAGGCAGCAGCGATCCTCGCCGTGGCCACCGCCACCGCCGAGGGTCTACGCCGGGTCGGCGGGGCTCTAAGTGAGCGCGGCGGCATCGAGGCGATGCAGTTGCGCATCGGCGAGGAGTACGTGCGCCAGTTCGGCAAGCTCGCGAAGGAGAGCACAACGCTGGTGGTCCCCGGGGACCTCAGCGATCTGGCTTCCGTCGTTACGATGGCGACGAGCATCATCCGCCGGGTCG
>CAWEJB010000001.1:0-331931 GCA_963809305.1 uncultured Pseudomonadota bacterium | reverse complement strand
GCGGTATCTGAAGCCCTCGCTCCTCATCTGCGACGAGGTCGGGTACCTCCCGATCGACAAGCTCGGCGCGGATCTGCTCTTCCAGATCATCTCGGAGCGCTACGAGCGCGGATCGATCGTGATCACCACGAACAGAGCCTTCAAGCGCTGGCCCGAGATCTTCAACAACGATGCGACGCTCACCTCGGCGCTCCTCTGATCGTCTGCTTCATCACGCAGAGATCGTGCTCATCGAGGGCAAGTCCTTCCGCGCGAAGGATCAGGTCGAGGTCTGAAACCGCTCCGGGCCGCCCCGCGCGTCCAGCGCAACCGGTGGCAGGACGATCCCAGACCATAGCCGCACTTTGCTGCCAGTGCTCTGCCGGTCCGCTGCGCGCCGTCGATTTTCAAACCGCCCAAAGGCAACGAACTTCGAGGTGCCGGTAACAACTGCGCAAGCGCGCGGCCGCACACGCGTTTCTCCTTCTCAATTTCGAGTTTCGGAACGTGGACTGCTGGCTGCTGGACGGCGATTCGCCAATTTCCAGAGAAGCAGTTTCGGGGGACCGCTTGGCGCAATCCCTCTTCCCAGACGCTCGGCAATCGCCCTCACCCGTGGCACTCTGATGTTGGCGTGGCAAGCAATCCGGACATCTGGGGGAAAGGCCGACATCGTCCTCGGCATGGCGGAAAAGGTCGCCGAGATCATCGGAGATCTGCAGCTGACGGAGCTGAACCGGATCGCCGAGCGGCGCCACCGATCGCCTGCAGCCGGTGCAGCGGCATGTTCCTCAACCTCACACAATTCAATGCTTTCAGTACCGCAGCGACAACCATCGAGTTCCCGCCGATTGTGACGCCTTCGCGACGCCGCCGGCAATTGGTGACTGACCGCAGACGGCCATCCCATCACCCAGCCGCACATCAGCCGGATGCAGGACGCCGCCCGCTATCTCCTCCCGGCCATTCCCTCCATCCTTTATGCGGGACTCGGCAAGCCCCAGATCGAGCGACTCGCGACGCTGCGCAAGGGCGAGCGCGCCTGGGAACGACATGCGAGAGAGAATTGGGCCTCCATTCGACATTGCAGAGGCTCGCGTCGGTCATCGCTTAACCGTGACTCGCTTCCCTCAGTAGGCCCGAGCAGCTCGGTTTGCAAGCAAGTGTGCGAGGCTCCTTCATGCGCCGTCCGCGCGCCGTCTATTCATCCAACCGCCGAATTCTCGGAGCTAATCAGAACCCCATGACTCATTAGAGTGCGTAACTGCTCGTCGGACAGGCCCGCTGTGCGCATTATCTCCGCGGTGTGTTCGCCGACTCTGGGAGGTTGCCGAACGAGCCCGGGGCGGTTTCCAGCGAGAATCACCGGCAGTGCAGGTAGCCCCGCGCTCGGTCGAGCGGGAGCCATCTCAGTCTTGGTCAGGTCAATCGGCAAAAGACCGCCCGATGCTCTTAGATGCGGATCGTCGAATAGCTGGCTTGGTGTTGCGATCGGCGCAAATGGTAAGCCCAACTTCTCGAGCTTTGCCATCAAGAAATCTTTTGCAACCGACCGGAACAAAGGGCGCACACGACCAAGAATCTGCGGACGCGCCCGAGCGCGAGCCTGCGTTGAACCGAGAGCCGGGTCGTCAAGTAGGTCCTGCAATTCGAAGGCAGCACAGAACTGACGCCACTGAGAGTCCGTGACCACGCCTACGAAGACCTGCTGTCCAGGATCCGCCGTTTCAAACACATCATAGATGGGCCAGGGTCTACCTGTCGTCGGATCACCAAATGGCGGTGGGTCGCATCCCTCGATAGCAGCCCTTGCCATGTGCTGCGCAACAAAAAGCATGTTCGTTTCGAAAAGGCCCGACTGCACAAGACTACCGTTGCCCGTCGCATCGCGCTGCCTAAGCGCTGCCAAAACCGCCAGCGCCCCAAACACTCCTCCCATTATGTCATTCACCGATGCGCCAGCCCGCGACGGGTGACCGGGTCGGCCCGTCATATACGCCAGCCCCCCCATCATCTGTACAACCTCATCGAGAGCCGCACGATGCTGATAGGGGCCCGGCAAAAAGCCCTTGCACGCGCAGTAAATCAACCGTGGGTTACGCGCCGCCAGCGTCGGATAGTCAAGACCGAACTTTGACATCGCGCCTGGCCTGAAGTTCTCGAGAAATACGTCGGCACTCGAGATCAGCTTCCCGACCAACTCCAAGCCGGAAGGATGCTCGACGTCGACGCAAACGCTGCGTTTGTTGCGATTGAAGGTCGCAAAGAAACCTAGTCCGATACCGGTCAACCGTCGCGACTTGTCGCCATCGGGCGGGGGTTCCACTTTGATCACATCCGCGCCGAGGTCGGCGAGGACCATGCCGCAGACTGGACCCATTACCATATGACTGAATTCGATGACCCGAAGCCCTTGCAACGGCGCGGCCGCCGAGGTGATGGGGGGTGTACCGTCGGTCTCGCTGGACACGAGCTGCACGCTTCAGTCAGTCGATTGCGAGGCGAAAGGTCGGAGGCACGCCCGCCGCCGCAACGCGGCCATGGAGCCGCTCGTTTGGGAGTATTTCCCGGAGTACAGCACGGGCTTCCAGCAGTCGCTCAAGGTCAATACCGGTGTCGTAGCCTTCGCTCTCGAGCAAATAGATCAGGTCTTCAGTCGCCACATTCCCCACCGAGCCAGGGGCAAAAGGACAGCCACCAAGGCCGCCAAGCGCGCCATCAAACGCCCGTACGCCCTCTTCCAGTCCAGCGGCGACGTTCGCGAGAGCTGTTCCAAGAGTATCGTGTAGATGAAGGGCTCCGAACCTGTCGGCGCCGATCTCGGATCGCACGGCACGAACAAGGTGTCGGACCTGCGACGGCGTCGCATAGCCAAGTGTATCGGCCAGCGTGACGATGTCGGCGCCGACACGCGCGAGTTGGCCCGTCATGCGAACCACTTCTTCCTCTGGCACGCCGCCCTGCATCGAACATCCAAATGCCGTCGACACGGCGGCCTCAATTCGTCGGCTTTCCAGAGCCGAAGCTGTGAATCCATTCTGCGACTTTCCCGAACTGCAATACCTGCTCCTCCCGGGAACGTCTCACATTCGCCCGGCTGTGAGCTTCGCTCGCCGAGACCGGCACGATAATCGACTGTGCACCGGCGGCGACTGCGTCCTGCGCACCGCGCAGATTGGGCGCGAGTACCGTGGCGTATAGCTTCGGATGCGAGTGGCGCACCTTTTGCACGACGGCCGCGGTGTCGGCCATTTGCGGCAGGATGGTCGCTGGAACGAAACTACCCACCTCGATTTGCCGAACGCCTGCCCGGACCATGGCAGATATCCAGCGCAGCTTGCTCTCAGTCGGCATCACCTCATCGACCATCTGCAGCCCGTCCCTCGGGCCGACTTCTCTCACACTAACTGTTCCGCGCTTCTTCACACACAAAGTTCCAATTCCCGGCGTCCTATATCGCCGCGGACCGTAAACTCGTTCATGGAGCGCTCAATGGAGTCAAACGCTCGGATTGACCCCCATCCTTCGATACGACAAGACTGTCCGGAGGCGACGCGTGCTCCACCCAATTGCTGATGATCTGCAGCCGATCGAAGTGATCCGGACCCTCACCTCCCGCGCAATGAGACATGCCCGGCAGTACATAGAAGCGAAACGCCGAGCGAAATGCCGTCGCCGTAAGACCCGCGCCCGTCATTTCTTGCTTCATCGCGTGATAGAACTGAATGTCATCGCCGAGAGGAGCGAGCGGATCCGCTCCTCCGTGATACCACAACAGCTTGCCGTTCCGGCTCACGAACGCTCTCATATCGAGATCGGTCGCATCAAAATAGGGCGCTGTCGTGGCAATGAATGTCTCGGCGTCCCGATCCCAGTCGAATGTCCGGAAGTTAAAGTGCGGCCCGAGCGCGAAAGCAAAGAGCCCGCGAAAGGGCAGTTCTCGTCCCGCTTGCCGCATGTACATCGACCAACCGAGTTCGCTTCCTCGGGGTAGTCCCACCATATACTGCTCACCGGTCCGTGGATTTCGCGGCCCCCGGTAAAGGAGATTCACCGTCTCCACCTGCTGTTTTGTAAGGCACGGGTTCTTCCCGGAGTCGCTTCGCCCGCACAGGAGCGTTTCCGGCCTCCAACGGCACGCGCTCGGATTCAGCAAATACTGCTTTCCCCCCGCAGCACAGGCCTTGAGCACGGCGGAATGAATGAAGGCAAGCTGGGCATCACTCAATATGCCGGCCGGCCTTTGCCAGACCGACATGAAGTCCCAAAGGATGGAAAGGTGCACTCGCGCTCGATTTTCTCCGGGTGCACCAGCCACAACCCCGTCGTAGTCCGCCGGATATCGCTCGATCTCGCTGAACGCCTGCATACCACCCGTCGAGCATCCATCGAAGTACGACCTGCGGGGTAGAGCTGCCGTATGCCGAAAGGATGATCGATTTGGCTATCCAGGTCATTTCATGGGTAGCTCGCGAACCAAAATCGACCAGAGCAAACGGACGGCCCACGAAAATCTGAGTTGGGTCCAGGCGTGCCTGACTCAACGAAGAGACCTGGCCGGCCAGACCCAGATCGGTATTCGCCGTTGCGTAGCCTTCGCCGATGCCTTCGATCAGTAGCGGATACATGACAGATAGTGGGTAGCCTCCGTTGCCGGTCCCTAAATAGCGGCCATTCCATCCTGAGAGAGGAAGCCACACTTCAACGCCGATCCGCGACTCTCTGCCCGGCTCGCTTCGCACCACGATCCGGCAGAACTCCGGGGCATGCTTCAGCAGTTGCCGTATCGGTGGAGGTGCCCAGGCGAGGCTCCCTTCTTTGTCTGACGCCTCTGGCGCCACAACAGAGGCGGAGACTACCGTCGCCCCACCACCAAGCCGAGCCACAGCCAAATCACGACATCCCGTGGGGGTGATATCGGCGGCCTGTGCCCGGCCGGAGAGGGCCCAGAGCGCACCCAATGCCAGGCAAATCATCTTTACGCCGAAGATTTCACGCATAGGTCCCAGGCCCTCGCCCGCTGCAGTGGCTGACCATCGCGGCGCTTCCTAAAAGTTCACGGTCACGCGAACACCAACACGGCGTCCATCACCTGGAATCGACAGATCTTCCACCAGGTCACCCGTGAATCCGGCGCGCGAGAGATATGACTTGTCGAAATAGTTTTCCAGATATTCCTTATTCAGGAGATTATCGGCATAGAGCGAGAACTGCATGTTGTTATGCTGGTATGTCAACGTGGTATTCACCAAATAATACGAAGAGAGCATCGGTATTACCGTAGGATCCAGAGATCCTCCCGGCCGACTCCCCTTTGCCACAACATTGGCATTCCAGCTCAAGCTATCTCCCGACTGCAGCAGCACATCATAGTTTGACCCAACAGTGAAGTTCCAATTGGGAATGAACTCGATGCGATCGCCGGGGAGCCCGTACCCGACGATTCTTATGTATTCTTGATCGCTCGTTACACGCGCGTGCAGGAGGGTGAGGTTCCCGTAGAAGCTCAACGAGCTGGTCGCCCTAACGTCGAGCTCATCCTCGAATCCATAGGTCTTCATGTCACCGGCGTTGAGGTCAACCCCGACAAATCCCACTCCGGTCGTGCTCGGCGCCAGCGCATTGGGGCCAATAAAGTTGTAATAGTTGTTGTAAAATACATCGGAATTCATGGAAAGACGATGATCGAAAGCCGTGAACTTGGTTCCGGCCTCGTACGTCCAGACGTAATCTGACTTATATATCAGGTTTGGCGATCCTGGCCCGTTCTGTCCCCCGCCGCGGGAACCGCGCGCGACCGATACATACCCCATCAATGCCGGATTCCAGCGGTGCTGCAGCGAGACTCTGGGATCCACCTCCGTGTCCTTGTAGGCGGCCGCGGTCGCAGCGGTTGAAGCGGCGAGATTTTCGTGGTCGACGCGAGCGCCGGCCGTCAACTTCCATCCCTCCGCAAACGTCCAGAATAGGCTCCCGTAAACTGCGCCAGTATGCACCTGACCGACGCTCGAACTGGGAAGATATAGGTTGCTTGCAATCACCTCCGTGATGGACTGAGCGTTGGTGATGAACTTCTGGGCAAAAACGCCGAGCAGTGACTCAACATTGGCGCTCCACGTCGTATCGAAGCGCACTTCACCCGTATACGAGTGCTCATTGCTCCAACCTTGTCCATTCAGGTACGGAACGGGACCGTAGTCCCCGTCACCAGAAGACTGATTCTCGAGTTCATTGAAAGCCCCGACCACCGTCATTTTTGTCTTGAGAGGCTGGATATCGAACTCGCCCTTCAAATTGCTGGCGGTATAGGTCAGGTTCACCCTGCGAATCGCATTCTCGGTAACATTCGTGGAATAATCGCTCGGACCCGAGGAGTCCACATAGGGCGTGTTGCCGCCTATAACCGTGTCACGGCTCGCATTCAGGGTGAAGGTCGCTACGGGCGATGGTAAGAAGCGAATCGTACCGTCGACAGCATCTTGATCGAGCGGGTTGGCGTTCTGGCCCGTCAATTGATTGACCATGAACCCGTCTTGGCGGTGCGCCGCGGCACCGACCTGTACCTGCAGAAGATCCGGGACTATTGGGCCACTTATGCTGGCGGAAACCGAGCCGTATTTGTCGGGCCCGGCATAATCGGCACTTGCCTTGCCCTCCCACGTATTACCGGGTTGCTTGGTGATGACATTTATCGCGCCACCCTCGGTATTACTCCCAAAAAGTGTGCCCTGCGGCCCGCGGAGCACTTCAATGCGCTCCACGTCGAGGAGCGGAGAGTTCAGGTATCCCGTATCCGGCTCATAAATCCCATCCACAAAGACACCTACCCCGGGCTGCACTGAGCTGAGGACTGTGATGCCGATGCCGCGCATGGAGATAAAGGCTCGCGCGGGACTATCCGTTGTGATGTTCAGGCCTGGGGCCAACTGGGCAACGTCGCGGACTTGAAGCGCGTTCTGGACCGTGAGCTCATCTGCAGTCACCGCGCTCACCGCAACTGGTACGTTACTGATCGACTCCTCGTGGCGAAGGGCAGTCACAGTGATCGTCGCCAGCGATGCCTCCTCCTCACTGCTCGTCCCGCCAGAATCCTTGCGCTTTGAGCGGGCGCGTGAGTCCGTTGAGCCAGCGCCCGATGACGCGCCGCTCGGGATGGCACTTGGCTGCGGATCATTTGCCGGGGCGTTCGCAACCTGAGCCGCAGCTTCGCCCCCGATGATGGATACGATTACGGCCGCGCAGAGCAGAGACATTGGCTCGCGAATTCTCATGATTCCCCCTCGCAAGACTTCTTGGAGCAGGGCTAACGTAGCATAGATAGTCCCAAATGCAAGTATTTACTAGACCCATATCGGACTATATGGCGGCCTCTGGTACTTCAGCAGGCTGCCCGGCCCGGAAATATAGGAATGCGTGTCGGCGGCGCAGGCGGACTGAAAATGTCGTGCAGCCGCTTCAGGCTGAGAAGCGTTTTAGTGCGCTAGCGGTTCGGCATCGCCGCGCCAGGCGCATTATGCCTTCTTGCCGGCGGCGCCCAGTCGCTGCGGCCGCCCCGTCCAGTTCGGGGCATGCCGGGCAAGCTTATTCAGGAGCAAATCCAACTGTTCCTGTTCCTTACGGTTCAGTGCGCTCAACATCCAAGCCTCTCGTTCCACCAGCACAGGCATGAAGTTGCGCCGCATATTCGTGCCCTCTGGCGTGATATAGAGGAGCTGCCGCCGCTGATCTTTACTGTCCGTGACGCGTCGAAGAAACCCCTTCTTGGCCAGATCGACCACCGCGCGGGTGATGTTGGTTTTCAGATGGCCGGAGAATTCACAAATTTCCGCCGCCGTTACGCCCCCCTCGAATCCCAGAAAGATGAGCACCAGCGTTTCTGGTCTTTTTAGCCCGTACTTGAGCTCAATCGCGCGGAATGCGGGCTCCCGATAGAAGTTCTGTACATATCCCATCTTGAAAGCAGTCTTTATTTCAATTTCGTTCAGTATGTCGCGCATGTCGCCGATCCGATGGATTTATGAGGCGGGAACCCGTGAAAATCAGCCGGACGTGTCTCGGAATACCAAGGGCGACTTGCCGACCACCCAGGGCGCGAGGGCTCAATCTCCGCCGGCGCCAGCCCTCAGTGCGGATGGCTGGATCATTCTCAATCAATCACTTATCAAGAGCAAATCCCAGCGCGGCCCGTACGCGGCCTCCAAATCCGCCTCCGCTCGGCTCTCGGTAATGGGATGTTTTGTCGCTCGGGACACGGCTGCTTTCAATGAAGGCACCTCGCAGCTTTCCTTTTTTTGGTTGCATATGGGCCGATTGCGATATATTCTACGAAATCACACAGAGAACACGGCTTTCCAGCGGCAGTGGCGCAATGCTCTTCCTGCGAGGACCGCCTGGAAGACAGAGGGTTAATGGGATCGCGCGTTCAGTTATTGCCAAGGTGGGATTTCCACGAGAACCTCCTGGGCTCGCTGGTCATCTCCCGGAAAGTTGCCCAAGCGAGGAGCAGCCGGGTATTTCCGCAGATGGCATCGAACTCACGTTCGAATAATCGACTTCGTGTTTTCGCGGTCCTCTGATGGGACGAATCACGACATCCAGCAAGTTCTCGGGCGGACGCGACTTCCCCATGTATGTCGACCGTCTCGTTGGCACAGACGCCGGGATTCCACCGCGCCTCGTCATGATTCATGGAGCGTGCAACACGGGGGCATGCTTTCTTGTCACTCCAGATGGCCGCCCCGGGTGGGCGTACGATTTTGCGGAAGCGGGTTACGACACCTATGTCGTGGACTGGCCTGGTCACGGCCGTTCTCCGATGCGGCGGGACTTCATGACTCTCTCGACGAGAGACGTCCGAGATGCCGTAGCGGGGCTGCTGCGAGAAATAGGTCCGTCCATCCTTTTGGCGCACTCCGCGGGGGGCCCTATTGCGTGGTCGCTGGCAGAGTCGGTACCGCATCTGGTGCGGGCGATCATTGGCGTAGCGCCGGGTCCACCTGCCAACTTGGTCGGCAACCTCCCTCAGAAGGCGGAAGCGCTCGAGGCGATGGCAAAAGACAGTGAGAGTGGTCTACCGATATCGGCTCCGGTGAATGAGTTATTTTACGTAGACTTGGACTTCGTTCAGCGGCAATGGTTCACTGGAGCACAAGCACCCATCGGAGCCGCGGAGCACTACTATCGGATGGTGGTTCCCGAGAGCCCTCGCGTCATAAACGAGCGATTCAACATTGAAGGTCAGGGAGTTGGCGTTTCGGACGTGACGCTCATCGGCAATCGGCCCATTCTCATCGTCACCCCTGACAGCGACCCTCGACACCCTCGATCTCTCGACGCGAAGACCGCAGCGCTATTCGGCGCGGACTTCGTATGGTTGGCGGATCAGGGCATTCTAGGGAACGGGCACATGTTGATGAGCGACCGCAACAGCCTTGCAATTTCCAATCTGATGATGGGCTGGCTTTCCAGTGTAGGAATGGGAGTGAATGCCCATGGACGGAAACACGACCCGACCGGTAGCGATGGATGACTCCGTATGTACCAAGTCGGCACCACTTGCAAGAGGTACTGGATCAGGATAAATCACAGCCATGCCCACCAAGGCACATTCCATCCATCATGTCGATATGTCCAAGTTGAAGCAGGTCATCGCCTTGCAGGCGAGCAATCTGGGAAAAGCGAGATTGGAACTAGGCGATCCGCGCGCGTTTCGCCAGACGGCAGAGTAGTTGCTCTCGGTCACGATGGCGGCAGGTCGAGCCGGACGATCCCGGACCCGTTGACCGGACTCGAGCTTCATCACTGCGTTCTGCTCCGCACTCGCGAGCGTGATCAGAATTTCCGAGTTATGGTTCCCGGAGAAGGCCCGCAGCAGATCGCGACCGCGATGCTGTAAGCCGAGCCGGTTCAATACCCGTATCAGCGACGGAGCGGGCCTGCTGTTGTAATCTCCACTTTAGGGCCTCTCGGCGTTCCTGGGGTTGAATGACGGGGTTGAAGGCCGCTACGTGCTCCTCGACCTGTGCCGCAGCGAGACGCCGGCGGATAATGTCCTCAGTCAGGCCGAACCCGGTAGGCTCGAATCCCTTCTCCCGGATGGCTGTAAAAAGATCACCGATCATTACCTCGTCGATCTTCTTCGGGTAGCCCTTCCGGTGGTAGCTTTCGACCGCGGACAGCCGGATGAGGTTCGAGAGGAGCGTGCGCGGCGAATCGCTGCGGCCGCGCGCACCGTAAGTCGATCAACCAGCAGCGGATGACCATGGCGGCCTAAGCAGTGAGAGTCTCCTTTCTTGACTCAGCCGTTTTGTCCAAGTTGACTTGAAGCGCGACAAGTCCATGCCTTCAGGATCGCTCGCGAAGATGCTATCGCGATCGTGAAGCAAGAATTTGTACCGACCCTGATATCCCACCACCTCCCGCAGCTGTTGCAGCGTCCAAGCCGCACTCGGATGTGCGGTGACATTGAAATGAACAAGGCGGCGGCTGTCGTGCTCGATGACTACGAGTACATACAGGAGGCGAAACCTCGCGGTGACGGCAACGAAGAAGTCACAGGCTATGAGTCCCCGCGCATGCAGGCGCAGGAAGGTCGACCAGCGCAGGTCGCCTCTCGGCCGTCCTCGGGGACGCCACGGCAGGTATTTCCTCACTGTCCGGGGCGAGACCCGAATTCCGAGCTGCAGAAGCAGCTCGTTAGCAATGCGCTCCTCTCCCCACAACGGATTTTCGCCCGCGATTCGGTGAATCAGGGCCTGAATCGGCGGAGGAATCGACGGCCGGCCGGACCAGGATTTCAGGCGCCAGAACAATCCCCACCCCATCCGGTGCCAGCGGATCATCGTTTCGGGGCGCACCACGACCAACGCCGAGCGCCAATTGAACAGGCGGGACAGCAGCATCAAGCTCACCCGCGTTGCCGCATCGACCCGGCGAGGCCTCACGCGCCGCTCCACATACAGCGCGAGCTGCCGCCGCAGGAACAGAACCTCTGCCTTGAGAGATCTGCGATGAAGAACCTGAAGCCCGATCCAGCCGACCAGGTCCGACAGTAATCCCAAGACAATAGCGACGGCGCTTCGCACCCGCCGATCATGCCATAATCGCGGGACCGATCCGTTCACGCGCGTGCCTCTGGCTTCTTGCAGACCACAAGCTCGGCTCCCCCGTAACACACGGGTCTCTCAGAGCGTTCCGGACGTAGGTATTCCATCGGCGGCCGGCGACGAAGATTAAAAGGATATTGGCTTGCGAATCTTCTGTTGACCTTTCAATTGGCCGATGCCTAGGGTTTCATTTAGCCGCCGAGAAGGGTTTCATTTGGCCGGTACCGGGGTTTACAATTAGCCGATATGGCCGCAACCCTGTACCGCCGATTGGCAGAATCCACCCTCATCACCGCACTTACGGACACCCCTGTCGTCCTTATCCACGGACCACGGCAATGCGGGAAAACGACTCTCGCCCTCCAAGTAGGCAAGCGTCGGCGCTATCGCTATTACACCTTCGATGATGCGGCAACGCTCGCCGCCGCACGCTCGGATATTACTGGCTTTGTCTCACGCCTGGAAAAACACGCAATATTGGATGAGGTTCAGCACGTCCCCGAGCTGTTTGCCGCTCTCAAACCTATCGTTGATGCAAACCGCAACGCCGTACGTTTCATTCTGACCGGCTCATCGAACGTCCTGCTGGTACCTCGCTTATCGGACTCCCTAGCAGGTCGCATGGAGATACTGCGTCTCTACCCGCTCTCGCAGGTAGAACTCGAACGCACTCGCCCAACGTTTCTCGGAACCCTCTTCAGCGATGCGCAGGCATTCCAGCATAGTGGAAGACTCGGCAAAGCGCTCGCGGAGCGTATCGTTCGCGGAGGCTACCCCGTAGTTCAGAAGCGCACACCAAGACGAAGAGACGACTGGTACGCAAACTACGTAGAAACCCTCGTACAGCGTGATGTGCGGGATCTCGCTCACATCGGAAGCCTCGACGCTCTTCCAAAGCTTCTCACGCTCGCCGCAAGCCAGACTGCACGACTCGCCAACTTAAGTGAGATGGCAAGCGAGTTCGAACTCAGCCGGCCGACAATCCGCAGCTATCTCACATTGATCGAGCGTCTGTTCTTGATCGGATTTCTACCGCCCTGGTTCAGCAATCGCATCAAGCGACTCATCAAAAGTTCCAAACTTCATTTTGGGGATACTGGCTTGGCTTGCAGTCTCCTTCGCTGCAGCGCTGCTGAACTCGATGAGCAGCGCGAACTGCTCGGTCAACTCCTGGAAACATTTGTATTTAACGAGATTGAAAAGCAGGCAAGTGCTTACCCCGAAAGGATTGGTCTCCACCATTTACGCGACAAAGACGGCTATGAAGTTGACATCATCGTGCAACGCGGCACTCACCACGCTGGCATTGAAGTCAAGGCCGCAAGCTCGGTCCGCGAAGGCGACTTCCGCGGCCTCAAACGGCTGCGTGAACTGCTGAGTCCTCGCTTCCACGGCGGAATCGTCCTATATGACGGCGAACATGTGTTGCCGTTCGGCGAGCGCCTGCTCGCCGTTCCGCTCAGCTCATTATGGGCTCGCGGCCCGCGGGCTGCTGCCACCGCAGGTCAGTCGAAATAAATGCTTGCGGCTGCGGAGCGCCCACCAGCGGTGAAGGCATCGAAGCGCGGAAAGAGTGGTTCGGGATAGGTGTCGCAGGTTCAAATCCTGTCATCGCAATGACTCCATCGAACGCCACTGCCTTCTACAGAGTTCCGGCCGTGGGAAACCACTGCGCAGGCGGCTTTGCTCAGAGCAGTGGATCGCGCACATCGAGGAACGAGAACTTACGGAAATCGCGATCGTGGGTGCACACCGTCGTGACGCCATGGCCTGCAAGTATCGCTGCAAGGTGAGCATCGGGAACCAGATTTCCGCGTGTCGGCACATCAGCGGTCGTCTTGCGGTAGGTCTCCCAGAAGCCATCCTCCTCGCCGATCACGCGGCAATGTGGGAGGCTCAGCAGTGCCTCGACGTTGCGCATTGCTTCGTCGTGCGTGAGTGGCCGCTCGAAAATGCTCGGGTGCGTCGCCATACGCAGGTAGCTCATGATTGTGAGCCACGCGAGGCAGAACACCTCGCGGCCATTGGCGCATTGCTCTAGAAACGCCGTGGCTTTCTCATGCAGCGGGCTGCTACCGTCGGAAGCGTACAGCAGGATATTGACGTCGACGCCGAAGCTCATCGCCCTATGTCGTCCATGGCATCGAGGAGCGCGTGCTTATCGGCCAGATCGACACGTGCATGCATCGGCCGCGCGATCCATTTGAAAACCGGCGCCGCCGGTTGTGAACCGCGCTGCCGGGTGGTAGCGAGCGCCAGGGCGAGCAGATCTGATACCAACCGCCCCAGAGACTTGCCCTCACGCCGCTGCAGGCGCTTCAAGTCCTTGAGGATCGGATCATCGATGTCGACGGTGGTGCGCATGATGCGTGATGCTAATTAATATCGCATCTGATGTCAAATAGACTGCGGACCCGCGTCACACCGGCGCAGCAGCCCCCTTGATGGCTCGCTTGCGCCCACTGCCGAGCCACATCGCTCGACCTTGCAGGGCCGGTCCTGTTTGCCACATCTTCGGTTCCGTCCGTTACTTCACACGGACGCGCAATGCGACCGCAGGAACAGCGCGTACGGCCTCACCCCGACCATTGATTTTATTGGACTTTTTTCCTCGCGAGCGCCATTGGTACCAGGTCCAAAATAACAATTGGTTCCAGTTTTGGTTCCACTTTTTGCGGGTGGTCGGGGATAGCCGTGGGTAGACGCGTGCGAACGGGTCCCGGATCCAGACCAACGGAGAAGCCTCTCCTCCTTCGGCGCGATCCGCAGTTTCAAGCCTGCGCAACCGAGCCGGGGGACGAGCTCTACCCCAACGGCATCTTCGAATTCAACATCTCCCGCCTGATTTCGTTTATCTCTGCGCACCCGGAACGATTCCCGACGGAGATCGTCAAGCTATCCGAGATCCCGGATTACGGGAGCAGCGATCGGCTCGATGACGCCGCTATCCAGGCGGCCGACCTATCTCGGCCGGTACTCCTGGCTGAGATCGCACCGGCACGTTTCAACCTGATCGATGGACATCACCGAGTGGCGAAGGCTCGACGAATGCTGTCGAGCACGATTACAGCGCATCGGGTGCGATGCCCAGACCACATCGGCTTTCTCACGTCCGCGGACGCCTACGAGAAGTACTTGGAGTACTGGAACTCAAAGCTTCCTTGACGAGACCCATTGCCGACACCGCCTCTGTCAGCCGTGTGCCCGGGCACGACTTTATGACGCGATGTCGTTGCACTCCATCTGGGCAGAGAGTCCAAGCTGCTCAAGCACCAAGGCAAGCTGCTTGTAGGCGGGCGCTGGCGCAAGCGCTCGCGGCGGCATGCGGCCTTCGCTCCACGCCGCACGCGCAAGGCGAATCAGAACGGCCTGCATATCCGACTCCTGGATCCCTCCGACCCGGGTCCCGCGGTAGTTGCCCAAGATCGCCTGTATGGCCATCGGGAGTCGCCTGGGATCAACCGCACCGTCCGCCAAAAGATACGGCAGCTTCCACGTGGTCGGCCGGCTGGCGTCCGGGACATATGCGAAGCATGACGCCGGCAGCTTGTACCTCGGATGGAGGAGCACCTCGAGTTGCTGCTGGTCCGTTAGATTCGATGCCTCTGTAAGGATCGGAACGGTCCCGACCCGCTCGCTTGGTGCACGATAAATTCCGTGCATACTTAGGTTCCACAATTCGACCGGCGCATCGGGGGAACTGAGATCAACCATGTTCCGGTCGACAAGGCCGCCATCTCTGACATCGGCCGCATAGAGGTACCGTCCGTCGGTTGCGGCCACGGAGGGAATCTTCTGCCTGATCAATGGCATTCTCCAGCGCCCCGCCGACCGGGGAAGAGCATTCCAGGTCGCTTCACCTCGACAACCAGGTACTTCGCGAGATGATGACTGACGACAATGTCGGCGTACCCGACCCCGTACATGAGATCGCCCTTGCTCCAATCGAGAACGCTGGTGAACAGATCCTCGATGATCGCCTCGGCAACCCTCTCCGTCTCACCCCCATGCCGCAGGCGATCGGACCTGGTTGCGAGAAACGTCTCCCAGTTCTGCGTGATGCGCTCGATGCAGCGGCGATGAGATGCCGGACACGGACTGTCTGGATCTTCCATCGATCTTTAGCCCTACTTCGAACTCGTCACCGAACGGGGACGGTTCTCGCCTTATGCACGGCCATGTCCGTGCATGGTTGAGCCATGCCTGCAACGCCCATCCCAGCCACGGCTGATTTAATAGATGCTACATCAGGCATCTTCCCGACTCGCCACCTGATCAGCGGAACCCCTGCCGACTCGAGCGCATGGCCCTTTCTCGCGTCGGCATCCTGCCGATCCGCTCGGAAATGGCTGGAATCATCGAGCTCGACCGCGGCGATGATGCTCGTGTCCGGTCTGACGATCAAGAAATCGATCGAAAGTTGGCAAATCCTGTTCCACACGACGTGATCTCGCTGGCCGCGCTTGAATCGCAGGGCCCGCGCCAACTGAACTTGGGGCAGCACAAGACATTCAGGAAGTGCCTCCAGCAAGCGCCGGTAGAGGACCAGTTCGGGTTCACTGAGGATCCCTACAACCGGCTCCAGTGGCCATGGACGATCACGGCCACGGCCCCCGCGTCGCCGGGGCCGTGCCAGTGCGGCGGCGGCAAAAAGCACGGCCACTGCCACAATCCAGAGAAAGTAAGTCGCCATACGCCAGATCTCGATGGATCTCCCAATCCACCCTAAAGAATAAACGCGAACGGCGGCAACGCCCGCGAACTAAGTATCAAAACTGCGCACGGCAGCACGGCGGGACCCAGACTCACTACGCGCGCTCGCTTGCCTGCCGTTGATACGGCAGGGAGCGCTGGTTCGATCCCAGTACCGCCCACAGTTTATGCCCGCACCGCACCTGATCGGACCGCCTCAGTCGCTGGTCGCCTCCAGTAGCTGGCGCTCCCTCGCTGCCCGGCTCTCATCAGGGTCCTTAATCGTCGGGACTCCTTCGAGCAACTGGATGTATTCGGCCGGCAAACGGTGCTCGCGTGCACCCGCGATAACAAGCTCCTGATACCAGTCGTATGGCCGCACGTTCAGATCGACTGAGGTCGCATAGTAGGCGGACGCGAATCATTTTGCCGTTGGTGAGGACTCCCACGGACCGCTCGCCGTAGCCTCGACCCAAGCCCTCGAATGCATCGAGCCGCTTCTTGTCTGCTGAGTTGAGTTCATAGAGTACACCCCAGACAAAATCTTCCCGTCGACCGGTCTCTTCAATGCTGCATTTCCCAGAGCCGTCCTTCGAGCGCTTGTTCCAGCGGAGTGCAAAGCGCTCCAGACACGCAGGTCCGAGGACACGCGCCGCTGGCGCTCGCATAAGCATACGTGCAGTGAGCATATTGGAACCGTAGCCGAACACTGCAATCGCCCCAGACATCAGCCCGATCATGGCTCTACTTCCTGTGGATCACCTGAATATGCCCGCTCGATGAACGGCTTGGCGCGGTCTAGATCGCCTTGGCTCCTCAGTGAAAGCTCGAGATTTCCTGTGCCCCAGTGGCCGATAGCACGAACGTCTCGCGAAAATCCCTTCGCGAGTTCAGCAAGTCGTGTGCGAAGTGGAAGTCGTCCTCGAAACCGGCTACCCGGTAAACCCGCCCTCACCTCGGCAGCCGCGATACAATGCAGATTGCGCTCGAGAATCCAATGAGCTAGTTTCAACTGTTCCGACTGGGTCATCGGTCGCAAGTCCCCGCTGCGTCGGCTTCCAAAGCTAGAGGCAATTCACGCCGGTGCCCAAAGCCTAGCTAGAGCACGCTTTTCTCATTGACAAGGAGGCGCTCGAGATGGCGGAAGAGGCGCAGGCGTTCATCGTCCCTACCATGCAGATGACGCGGGAGGACCTGCAGGCCTTGCACGCCCACCCGGTCGTCCTGCGCAGCGCGATCGCGATCAGGCTCAATGACGAGCCGTCCGCGACTCACGTGTACCTTGGCCGGAACGCCGACGTGAAATCCGGCGCGCCGGAACCAGCGGCCACGCAGGAGCGGAGTAGCGGCAGCCCACAGCCGACCCCTTGCCGAGTGGGAGCTCCATGTCTATAACGCCGTCATGACATTTGTGACCAGCGAACGTTGCTGGCTCGCCATGTCTCAGCAAGGTTTTCACCAGTTCGTGTCCGTTTTCTTCTTGGGAGCTTTCTTCGCCAGCGCCTTACGCTTCTGCGTGTGCTGGTCACTCCCGGACGCGCTCGCGAGTGCGACCTTTACGATGTCGCGCAATTCGATTGAACCCGGTGCGAAGGAAGCAGGGAACGTGAAGCCATCCTCGATCACGTGACCATACGAGAGAGTCGGACTCACCGAATCGATATGGATTGTGCAGCAGGGCTTTTCGGAAGGACCCAGATTGACGCCGGACTGGGGATCCTCGATATCTTGGCCGAGGTAGACCGCGCGGTAGTCGGTTCCGGCTTGGATGAGGTCTCCGCCCTGGTTGATGGTCACCTGACGCCCGTCGACGCGCAGAACTTCAGGTGGGAACGTATTCTGCAGGATGACGGTCGCCATCTGCTCATCCAGGCTCTTCACCAGTTTCGCCGTGATTGCCGCGCCGTCGATTGCGACGCCAAGTGTTGTTGGCTCGGTCCTCGGCAACGCGTTGCGGAATGACTGCGAGAGAACGAGTTGACCGGTCGCGGCATTGACGATGCGCAGGTTGACCTCACCACCGCCCGAGTACCAAACAAGGTCCCGGTTGGCAAGGCTCAGGTGCTGCACGTGTGGGTTGTACCCGAAGGCCACGATCGTCGGCACCACGATGAGATCCGTCGCGAGCTTCTGCCCAAGCCGCGCGGTGTCGGCGACCGTCGCCTGCCCTGAGCGGATTACGTTCATTTCGCTCTCGATCTGCGCATCGTCCTGACGATCAAGCACCGTGAATCGGTTCGACTGCGTCAGTGCGTCCTCGAGAGACTGCTGGATCTGACGTCCGAGGTCGGCGGCAGGGAGCTCGTTTTGCCCGACCTGGTAATGCACCGCTTGAGCATCAGGCATTGCCACAACGATCCTGGTTCGCTTAGCCGATGCCGGTTCGGAATACTTGGCCACCTCCGCTGCAATCTTCACTTCCCAGTTTGCCTTCAGCTCCGTCCGCTTGGCGTGGTAGTCAAGACTCCGCGCACCCGTCGCCCTGTCCCATTGACCTGCCACCGCGCCTGCCTGGACGGCTCCGGCACCGCCCGATCCATCGGTCGCCACTATCGCTGAACCCTCGGCGGCGCTGACCGAGCCGACGTCGTGGCTCGGCCCCTGGCGCGCTCGCAGCGATTCCTCCGTCGTGACCGTGCTCGGAGCAAGGCTCTTCTGCGAGAGAATTCTAAAACCCTGGATGGCACCCTGCGTCCGCGCGGTCACCCAGCTCGCATAGGCACGAATCTGATCAGGCGTGGCGTTCTCGCCCAATTCGACGGGCGCGGTCGCACTTGAGGCAGGCACGCTGCTGACGCGTGTCCCGTTGACCTCTTCCACGGCGAGTTGCAGCGCATTATCCACTGCCGCCTGCACCGTAGGCCCTGTGCCAGTGGTGATGATCTCCTGTGTCTTCACGCCTCCAAACTGGGGTGCCGACCGCGGCGGCCCTGGTACGGCTGTCGCAACCGGTGCTGCAGCACCCGAGCGACTGACAGCGTTCGTCCCGGGCGCCGTCGAGGCGTCTTGCCTAGAGCACGCGGCCAGAGTGGCGCTCGCTACCAACGCACCGACGACATGAGGCCACGCGCAAACGACCCGCGCGTGCCGCGGCTGCGAAGCGCCGGCGCGATTGAAGCTGCTGGACTTCACGGTGAGAGGCTGCCGAGCGCGCTGGTGGCATCCGCCGGGATCTTCACGCCATTTTTCTGGCCGATCATCACGGTGTTCTTGAACACCGAATACAGCGCCTTGGAATAAGCCGGAGTGACCTTGGCAATGTAGAGCCCGACTTTGAGCTTGTCGGCCCCGGTCAGCATGCCCGTCAGCGCACCGCCGCCCGATGCCGCCGAGGATGCGAAGCTCTGGGCATCAGACACCGTCCTCGAGGTACCAACCACCCCGAGGGCGAAGTGCGGCAGACTCGCCGTGTAGGCCGCCCGCTCGTCACTCGTGAGCGTGCCTTTGCTGGCCTGTTCACTGGCGATCTGCTGGTTCGCCGCTTGTGACATCTCGACGGTCTTCTTCAGTGAATTCTCATCGATGGCGCCACTCGCGAGCGCGGTCTGCTGCGCCTCGAGCAGTTCCGCCTCGTCCTTGAATCCGTACGCCCGCTCAAGAAGCACCTGCGCCTGCAGGACCTCCCTCTGCGATCCTACGAAAGCGGTGATGAGGGCCTGCTGGGATGCGCCCAAATCCGAATGCGTGGCTGCTTTCGGGCCGCCCAACGAGGGCATGGTGGGCCAGCCGGCATTCGCGACCGGCGCGAGCACGCACATGAGCGCCGCCAGGCTGCCTGCGACGACGAAAGACTTGCTGAGCTTGAACATACGACATTCTCCTAGACAGAAGGGTTGGCCTCTGGCGCGGCCTGACATTCGCTCGAGTCGCACCTTGCCTACAAAATTTGAGAGAATCAGTGCACGCCGCGGTTTGCCAGCTCGTCCACGAGGTGCTGCGCGGTTTCCCGCGCCGCCATGGTCAGGGCATTGGTCTGCGCTACGGTGGCGTTGGGTCCGAGCCCCGCAAACTGCACCGGCCCAACGGAGGCCAGGGTCGCCGCGAAGCGGCCCGATACGTTGTAGACCTTTGCGGTCACTGTGACGTACACCCGCACGTTGCCGCTGACCGGATCTGTGCCTGGCATCCCAATATCCAGCGTACCAATGGCCAGCAGTCCGATGCCCGCGGTGTGAACGCCCTGGGTGGTCTGGTACATGAGCTTGGGCGGCAGATCATCGCCGCTGCTGTAGCCGGCCCTGATGCTGTCAATGTTGAGCAGTCCATTGCTCGCGCCTTCCACCTGATCGGCATCGATGACCTGGTAGCCCGCATTGGCGAACACGCCGGTCATGGCGGTATTGATGTCATCGGACTGAGCCACCTGCCACGTCACCTTGTCGGCCTGGACCACCGTGCTGCCCCCGGAGACGGAACGCACGCTCTTGTGTGTGTCGATTCCGTCCGAGGTCTTAATGCTGTGGGCACGGATTGATTCGCCCTGAGTGGTGTCGCGGCTTTGGATGGTATCGCTGTCGACACGCTTGTAAACCCGGTCATCGAATTGCTGGATGCTTTTCTGGCTTCGCGCCATGAACAGGAAGGTCAGCATCTGATGATTCGTCGACTGAACACTGGCCTCGGAGGCCGTGCCGACACCGAGATCGCTGGTCAAGTTGCCCTCATTGATGTCGGCACGCAGCACCACCGTATAGGTCTTTGCCTGCGGGTCATCCTGCTGCGACAGCACGGTGGTGCTCAGCACGTAGCGACTGACGTGTCCCGCGAAATAATCGTGCCGGCTCTCGAACAGCCGATCCTGCGAGCTGTCAGACTCGGCGACATACTGCTCGAGCGCGTTAAAGGTCGCCTCGGCAAGCGCCTGCTGCCGCTCCGTGGCGTTCAACCGCTTCCCGTAGGGGACCATCGCCATGCCCTTCTGCGAGACGGTTTGCGCAAGCCCGGGCGCCGCATGCAGCCCAAAGGCCAGAGCACACAAAACCGCCATATGGTGAAATGGTTTCATCGACATGATTGGATGAGCTCCTGCACTGCAAGCAACTGACGTTGTGCCGCTCGGCTCCCGGGCATTGATGAGCGCACCCACGCTTCATCGGGAGTGGAGATCGATCGGGCGAAATGATCGAACAGCACCAGAAGCGTTTCGTAGGATGCCGCCCAATCATCGGTCACCCCTTCGGTCGCTGGCACCGTCTTTGCCGCACCTTGGCGCATCTGCTGGGAGAAGTAGACCCGCCCTGACAGCGGCTCGTTCACGGTCAGCGTTGCGAACGCGCCGTAGAGGTACACCGACGACACCGAATCCCGGCTGCTCAGAAGCTTCTTGAATCCATCAACCGTGATGGTGATGCCGTAATCTGCCGGCGGAATCGAGAAGTCATACGCGTCGCCTTCGGTAAAGCGCTCCGGCATGGCGCCGCCTAGCGCCTGGTTGCTCTGATAAGGGAGCAACGACACATGCTGATCCGCCGCGAGGTACTCGCCAAATTGCTGCGCGATTTGGTCCCTGATAACGTTGAGATCGGCCTCTGGCGCCAGCGCATGGATATACTCTTGTGCCTTCGGGGCCAGCACAACCGCAGTGATCCGCAGGTGCCTCGCCGCTGCGCTCGGCACCTGGGCGTGCTGCAGGGTATCGATGAACTGACTGACGAGCGATGCACGTCCTGTGCCCCCAAAAATCAGGTTGTGGTAAAGGTTGCTCACATACCCACTCCCGGGGGCGGAAGGAACGAGATCGATGTATTCCAACGCAAAGGGATACCCGCCGAGGATTTGCTTGGTCTTGAAGTTGAAGAACAGGGCCTGGGCGTCGATCTCAATGCGGATCTTGTATTGTCCGGCGATCTGATCGACCGAGGTCGATTCGCGATCGATGGCAAGAGCCAGCGCCGTCGCCTCGGATTCCTCGTGCGTCGAGCCGAGCTGGTCGAAGATGATGTTGAGTGGGAGCGCCTTGCGCTCGATTTCCCGCCGCAGGGTCGCATCTAGTGAGGCGATACCGCCAGCGGCAAGATTCCCAGTGATGTACCGAAAAGCTTTTGCGGTATCCGCCGCGGCACTGGTATAGGCAACTCCCGCGAAGTACGCCTGTGTGACCGCCTGCGCATGCAGCGAACCCACTGCGCCGGTTAGAAAAAGCATAGCCGCAAGAACATGCCGGATGCCGCGGAGGTCCATGGGAACAATGGTACACAGTCGGACATTAGGTAATCCAGATGCGCGGTGTGAACGCCCCTGCAATAACAGCGCCTCAGCTACGACTAAGTTCACAATTCTCGCGAAAGGTTGGCACGATTCGACGTTTGCGTCGGTTCGCTCGTGACGAAGTCAGATGCATCACAAGAACGTTTGCCCCTGCTCGACATGCACGCCTAGAGCCTCCGCCGCCTCCCTCCGCCCGAAGTCCTCGAGGTCTTGCGCTGCGCCTAACTGAGGAAGATCACAGATGATGATGTCAGCGCGGCGAGAAAGGCGGCCACCGCGGACCAACTCACATCCTGGTGCAGTTCATCTACCGAGGCGAGATCTGGACCCATGATGTCGGCCATACCCTCATCAACTTTGAGGAGCGGTACACCAAGCCCGAACATCGGCCGCTGGCCGACCCTCTCTCAGTGCAGGAACTGCGGCTGCTTGCGGCCGATCATGACGGCTGGAACGCCGCCTTCAGCCGGCCTCGTGGGATCCCAGCCATCCGCGAGCGGGTCCACCACCTGACCGCTCATTCCACTGCGGGCTGCGGAGCGCTCTTAACGAGCTCCTGACGCAACCGAGCGAATCCTTTGCCGCCATCTACCTTTCCGAAGAAACGTATATGTCGAGACACTACTGTCCCAACGTTACTCGAATAAAATCAGTTGGTTGGCGTCGCCGGGCGGCTTCGGACCCTCCACGGCGAGCATAAGCAGCTGATCGAGCGGAGTTTTCTCGAACAAGGTCAAGCTCAGAATCTGTAGGATTCCATGCATCGACGCCTCCAGCTTCAGCCGCCTTCTTACGATCGCCACGAGCACGTAGGTGCACACGGCGATCCAGATTTGGCCCTTGACGGCATTCTCCGAGGTGCCGAAGAACGCCTTGATCCGCAGGTGCTGCTTGATCCATTTGAAGAACAGCTCCACCTGCCACCGCATCTTGTAGAGCTGACAGACCGTGAGCGGCTCGAGGTCCAGATGGTTGGTGATGAACACCAGCTTCTTGCCGGTTTCGGGATCTTTGAATCGGATGCGGCGCAGCGGTTTCGGATAGCCCTGTTTGGAATAGAAGACGGTGAGCGCGATCGTGTGGTCGCAGATCACCCCGATGCTCCGATCGGTCTTGCGCCACGCGAGTCGCTTGAAGCGCATACCTCGTTTGGCACGGGTTACGAAGAACGCGCCGGCCTGATCGAATCTCGCCAGGCGCTCGAAGTCCACATAGCCGCGATCCACGATATAGAAGGCACCGGCCTCGGGAATGAGCTGATCGAGGATGTTGACGTCGTGGAGCTTGCCGTCGCTGATATGCAGGAAAGTCGGGATATTTCCGCGCAGGTCGAGCAGAGTATGGAGCTTCACCGCCGCTTTGGTCGAGCGGAACGGTGCCCACGGAAACAGCGACAAGCACAGATCGATGGTCGTGGAGTCGAGCGCGTAGACTGTATTGGACAGCTCGACTCCGAGCGGCTCGTTCGCATAAAGCTTGCGCGCCATCGCGATGAGCCGCTGTGCAAACTCGGCATAGATACGCCAATCGCGCACGGCATTGGCATTGGCCAGAGTGTTGCGTGCAACCTGCGAGCGAAGTCCCATGTGATAAAGCTTGTCGGGCTGAGCCCGAAGACACGCCTCGATGTCGCGCAGACTCTCCCGAAAGGTCAACTGTGCAAAGATCATGACCAGCAACTGCTCGAGGCAGGTGAAGCTCTTGACCTTGTGATCCCCTTTGTAACGGGCCACGCAGCGCCGAAATGTTGTCAGCGGAAGGTGCGCGGTCAATTGCGCGAAGACCAGCTTCCCGGTGTTCAAGGCGACCTCGGCACGGATGAGAAATCCGCGCCACTTTGCCGCATTCGCCGCTCAAATCGAGACCAAATGAAATGACGAAAATCCCCTTCATGCTCAGCATCTTATGCGGCAGTCATCGTGCAACGTTGGGACAGTAGTGATGTCGAGAGATGAATACCTGCGCACTTCCACCGTGCCGCCAGGTCACTCGTCCGAGATACGGCTGTCTGTCCACAATCTCAGAAAATAGACCCGACTGTCGCAAATCCGGCGCATAGGTCTCAATAAACCGCTCGTATGCGGAACGGCCGTGGAGCAGCACGAGTGCTGGTCGAAAGCTCTCGATAATCTCCCCGAAGACCCAGAACGCCCTTTCTTTCTCAGACAATCGCCGCCATTCCGACTCCTTGCTTGTCGGGTAAGGTGAGATATTGGTGTCGAGGACGGTCTCGAAACCAGAATCTGCCAGCCACTTCGATGCTGCATCCAGCCCGATTCGGGCCTTGCTGGGCCTTGTCTTGCCGCGCTGCGCACGCACGCGGTTGTAGATCGGCAGGAACCGTTCAATGGCCGTCAGGCTTGCTGTGTAGTCGTCGAATGCGACACCGTCGGCAGCCCCAATCGATGTGGCAGGGTTGACGCCAACGATTATGGCCCCGCCAGGTGTCAAAGGGCCGCGCGCGACGAATGGCCGCAAAAATGGCCCAGTTTCTGTAGCTGGCATGCACCAGCGCTCAAGCGTCCGTTTGTTCAGCATGTTTGGTATTCCGAGAAAGTTCGAGGCCGCTCTAAACCGGGGAGCGTTCTATGTGAACTGCCATATTGCTAAGGTAACACCACGATGGCGCTCTACGTGAGCGACTGCTTCTGGGCCGAAAATGTGAATTCTCGCGCTACCTTACCCGTGTCCGAATCGGCACCGCAGGAACAGCGTGTAGCGCCTCACCCCGACCAGTCCAGGGAAGGCTGCTGAGCGCTGCGTAGCGCTCCGCGGACAACGAGATCAGAGGCGAGATGCTCTGTGTCTACCACTCGAACGTCTACTTGCGCCACGGGCGGGGCGGGCCTGAAACAGACCGTGCGCGTGGCCGGACTTCAGGTCGAGCTCGGCCGTGCGAGCCAAGAGGCGCACGAAGCGGGCCATGGCTCGGCGAAGGCCCGCATATCGCACAGACTTCACGGATTCAAGCGACGTTGGGTGTCAGCGACGCGGTTTTCGACGGCTTTCCCTCCACCTATGGCGTCACTCCGCTCTGCAGCTCGACTCCCGAAGACATGCAGCGGCGCCACTCACCCTGTCGGAACCGGCAAGCCAACCTTGTGGCAGAACGCGGCGTAGCGCGGATCGCTCTTGTAACGCAGGATGAAAGGGTCGTAGAGGATGAGCGAGATGCCCGGATCGCGGCTGCGCCAGGCCCGGTCGAGCCAGTGGAAAGTCGCGTTGGCGTCGTTACGCAGCGCGTAGGTTTGGGCGATCTGATAGGGAGCGAGACCGGCATCCTTCCTGATCAGAGTCTCGAGCGCCGCATCGGCTGCGTTCCGATCACCCCCGATCTGCCGTGCCAGGGCGAGCGCGACATCCTGCCACGGTCCGGGAGTCTCCTGCTGTGCGGCGGCAAGCGCCGCCCGCGCGTCACCGCGCTGGATCTCGACGACCGTCAGCGTCTCGTGAAAGCTCGAGGCCGTGGGCTGCAGCTCGATGGCCTTATCGATCGCCCGCAGCGCCTCATCGAGACGGTCGAGCGCCGAGAAATACGTGCTGAGCCAGCTGTAATACTCGGCCCGCAGCGGCTCGCTCGTCAGTGACTGGCGCGTCAGCTCGATCGCCTACTTCAGGTCTCCGAGACACGCGAGCAGGGTTCCGAGCCCGAACCAGCGCACGCCGATACTCCGCTTCCGACCCGTGCCAGTCGAAGTCCGCACTCATAAGGAAGCCACCCCTGGCAAGATGCGCGTCCGCAAGGTCCGGTGACAGGGCGAGCGCCTGGTCCGCCGCCTCTCGCGCCTTGGCGTAGGCCGAGATGTTCTGTGTCTCCACGTGTCAATCACTTAGAGCCATCCGTTTGGATCCGCTCCTGCCAGCGTAGGAATTCCGACTGACGCAATCCGTAGCGCGCCAGCGTACCCTCATGCACCCGGCGCAACTCTTCGATGACCATTGCCCGCACAGTCGAGCGATCCGCCTCCTTGACAAGTTCGGCGACCACGTTGTCAATTACTGTCAGGGATTCTTCGTCCAGGCGCGTGATGACTTCCCGGATAGCCTTCCTGATCGCCTCCCTGTAGGCAAGCCGCAGAGGATCAGGCGAGGCAAAATCCCGTCTCACAGCCAGGTACTCATGGGTCGAGCGTTCATACGCCCAGACGTACAGGTCGCGGAGCAATTCGACCCGCGTGAGCTCGTATACCCCCAGCATGGCCCGGCTGTAGGCTTGTTCCGGCACATCGAGGAATGTGAGCGGACATAGATTGGCTCGGATGAGGGATAGATTCGCGGCAAGGCGCGAAGTGCGCTTGTTAACATCGGCGAAAGGCTGCAGATACGGCAGATGCACCATCACGAAGAACGACTGCTCGTAGGGGTCCGAAATGCTCGCGGCCTTCTCCAACAAAAGGCCGAACAGCTCATCAATCTGCGCCGGAATGGAAAGCGGCCGGTAGACACTCTTGCCTATTTCCACTGCGTGCTGACGTAACCGACCCTCGTCCGAGGGATTTGGCAAGAGATTTTCCGAGAGGGCACTGTGCAGGTTCAGAATCGTATATCGATTGAAGGAAACCGTCTCGGCGTTGTCGATCAGCAGCTCGATGGCAGCTTTGTGATTGAGGATCATCTGCGTCTCGGCCGCCGCCTTTCCCTGCGCCGCCTTGCCATGCTCGATCAGCTGGCGCGTATCCAGCAAGGTATAGCTGTTGCCTTCCAGATTGCTCGATGCCCACGAAAGATCGATCAGCAACCGGTTGAGTATCGCGCGGCCATAAGTTCCGGCCGGGCGGCCGGCCTGGCCGGTATCACCCATGCGTCTCAATTGCGAACGCAGTGGCGCAGGCAGGTACCACGTCCGGCCAGGCTCGTAGTCGTCTAGAAAGTCCCTCTGATACCCGACAGGAGCGCGCGCCTGCAGCGGCTGATCGACGTACGCGAGGATGTCTCGGCTGTCGGCGGATAGCGGGATGAGATCGGGAAAGACATCCCGGGCGACCCCTGTTGCAAGGGGCTTTACAGCGAGATAACGACGAGCACGCCCCTTGCCGGTTCCCCTGACCTTTCCTTCACGGAGCAGCTGCTGAATCCAGCGCTGTGCTGTCCGGCGGGGAATTTGGGGGTGACGGACCAGCAACTCCGCAACGCTGAGTCCTGCAGCGGACTTTTGAATGGATTCGAGGAGGTCGGCGGGCGACGTCATGGCGCGAAACCCTCATGGACTGGCGCGATTATGGCGCGCATCTCATAATCGCGCCATAATACTGGCGCAATTCTGGGATTAGCGCCACGCCGTCAGGCTTCCTCGAAGCACCACCGAGTCCACAGACGCGAAACCCCGCCAGGAGCGGGGTTTCGTCAGTCCGGATCCACTTACCTGCCACCGGGGCGGACCTCTTGCGAGGCGGGCGTGCACCGAGCCGGCTTTTGTACACTCCAGAACTCTATCCCCCAGGGTATCGGTTAACAAGTCGCATCGTGTTGCTCGCGATCACCTCACTCGGACCCACACGGGAATCGCAGGAACAGTGCAAATCGGCTCACCCCGACCATTGATTTTATTGGACCTTTTTCCCGCGAACACCATTAATTCCAGGTCCAAAATAAAAAATTGGTTCCAGTTTTGGTTCCACTTTTTGCGGGTGGTCGGGGATAGCCGTGGGTAGGCGCGTGCGAACGGTCGCCGGATCATCCATACCAACAGGGAAGCCCGTCCGCCTTCGACGCGATCCGCGGTTTCAACCCTGCGCAACCGAGCCGGGCGACGAGCTCTACCCCAACGGCATATTCGAGTTCAATATCTCGCGCCTCATCGCGTTCATCTCTGCCCACCCGGAGCGTTTCCCGACCGAGACCGTCGAGCTGCCCGAGATCCCGGATTACGGGAGCAGCGAACGGCTCGAGGACGCCGCTGTTCAGGCGGCCGACCTATCTCGACCGGTCATCCTGGCTGAGATCGCACCCGAGCGTTTCAGCCTGATCGATGGACATCACCGAGTGGCGAAGGCTCGACGAATGTTATCGGCTACGATTACAGCGCATCGGGTGCGATGTCCAGATCACGTCAGCTTCCTCACGTCCGCGAATGCCTACGAGGAATACGTGGAGTACTGGAACTCAAAGCTTCGTTGAAGAGGCCATTCTTGAGAACCACCTCTGCAACATTCGCATGACGCGCACGCGGTCCGGTGCTTCCGATCGCTAGGGGAGCAAACCGAACTCTTTGCTTACGGGAGCCCCTATCGCATCGACGAGGTTCCAACTCGAGGCCTCAGACATTCGCGAGTTTGATCATTCGGGAGGCGGTGCCTGCCTCCTACCTACCGGTGGTCGTGTTGGTTGACGAGCAGCGCCGTGCGACGCCCGTGGCCGTCAAGAAGCCTGGTTGGCCGTTACCGGCTCGGCTTGACAATCTCGTAACTACCGCCGCTTTTCTCGACCTCCGGTGCCTTCGCCGGATTCCGGCTCAGATCAGCCATAGAATCGAGTACCCGCTGGAGATAATCACTCACGGGCTTCTTATGCTGCGGGGGTGCGTCGCCACTCACTGTTCGGCGCGTTACCTTATCCGTACTTGACATATCGCGCTCCACCTTCGCCGTACCCTCTATATATGCGCTTACCGGCCCCTTCGCAAGAGCCTACGAAGCAGTCCTGCGATCAGAAGCCTATGCGGGGCCGTTAGAGGCACGAAGAACTGGACACCGCGGCCCCGCAGCATCTGCGGCTTACTGGAATGAATGTTCACAACCCCCAGCGGGTCCGTCACCTCGCCAGGTTCCGACGGTTGTTCCAAGGGAATAGACACGAAGCTACGGATCGTCTGTCCGGCCCCCTCCGTGAAGTAGCGCTCGATTTGATCGCCGACGCTCTGCCGCAGCGCTCGCTGAGTGCGACATTGATTCCCCATCTCTCGTGCATCGTGGAAAAAGACGTAGGCGCGATCGCAGAACGCATCCGGCGCCCCAGGCAGCACCGCCTTTCGACCACGATCCATCCGAAACTCATTGCGCGGTATCTCCAGAATTACTGCCGGCAGTCGCTCTGGATCTGCCACCGCTTCATCTCCTCTCAGGAAGACAGCGAGTTCAGGAGCCAGTTCGAGCACGCCGCTCCACGCTGTCGCGCCGGTACCTTGGCGCTCGGTAAACAAGGCACCTTGCTCATATTCCCGAATCTGGGCTGCGTCCAATCCGTGGAAATCGCGATATATCATCACATTCGCCGAGTACTCGGTATCTGATCCGCCCCCATCGAAAAATTTTGCGGTGTACGCCAGGCTGGAAAGGACGCTGACGATTCCCTCAGTTATCTCCTCTTGACCCGCCCCTTCCCCTAGCGCACGGACAGCCGCTGGATAGCAGCGGTAGAGATATGCAGCAAAATTCTCGAGGAAATCGTGGGGCGGCAAAGTTCGTACGAGATCGATTAACGATTGTGACGTCTCATGAACCGCTGAAACACCAACTTTGAGCTCGTGGGTACTCGCCTTCAACGACGAAAGCTGACGGTCAGTTGCGTTGCTCTGTGCCCAGAAATTCGCGCCGAACATCCAGCCGAAGAGAATCACGAGGCCCCAAAACACGACAGCGTGAAATTGGATGTGTCCCGCCCCCCAGAAAAACGGGAATGTCTCTTTGATCTGATCAGCGTAAAGCGCGCCCAACAGCCCGGCGATGGCGCCGGCGATTGCCGTAGCTCCAGAAAACCAGGGTCTTACCGCATGCTTTTCTACATGCTTACGGATGAGGTAGCGTATTCCCTGTTCTTGATTGCCCTTGTTCATCGACTCCCCGGCACGCTACAGCCTGAGCCCTTCTTGAGTAGAACTGATGCTAGTTCTAATCTCTGATTCCATCAGAACTCCACCCCAACTCACTACTTCCAGGTTGGAAGCATCCCGCGTCTACGAATGCAAGTCAACTCGGACAACCAGGTGCCACATGAAATGCCCATGAGCGTGATGTCAATAAAACAGGTCGCTAAATGACGCCTCATTTCACTGCTCGGAAAAGCGTCCGCGCACAGCGGTGCGGGTGGTGGTATCAATCGGACGTTGGTCTCAGAGCGCAAGGGTCGTCGCCGAATGCTTCATTGGGCACGGGTCTAGGCTACAAAGAAGATGCCGACAGGCGTCCGCGCGGCCCCGCTTGCCCAGCCGTTTTGGCCGTTCACGCTCGGCGCGGGCTTTCCAATCGCTGAGTCCGGCAGTTGAGGGGCATCACGCCGACTCGTGATTCGATCACAGATTCTCTCGAAAACGCGGCGTAAATGCGTTCCGCGGGCCGGCATCTGTGATACAGGTTGGGACCGCCCCCGGGGGCGCCGGGCAGAATCCGGCGTCGACCGAACGGAGGGAACGGATGTGGTCAAAGCCGGTCTAGGGTGTCTCGTCCCCTTGCTCGTGTTGCTTGGGGCGGCCGCCGGCGTGGCACACGCCGACGAGGCCGACCTCATCAACGCGGCCATCCCTCTGTCTGGATCCGCGCAAACGGCCGTCCTCCAAATGCGGCGTCTGGTCCGCGACGGTAGCTTGAGAGCGGGCATCGAGGCGCAGCTCGCCCTCAGAATGCGCCTGCGGGCGCTCACTTGTGGGCAGAGCCTCGAAATCCCATTGGGCCTGTCGAGTGAGCAGGTCCACAACCGCTACGGCGGGGATCCGTGTTTTGCCAAGCAGGACGACGACATCGCAGACTGGCTGGGTCTGCGTACGGTCGGCTCACTGCTCGCGCTTTCTGCCCTTAGGCCAATGCCGGCCTTCGCGCCACAGAGCGTCGCGGATGCGGTGGCGCCGATCCAGCGGGCCTACTTCGCGACGGCGGCCGGAGTCGCCGCTGTGAGCTCGTACCGAGACGTGGAGGTGGTCGACCTGGCGCTCGGCGTGCCCATCAATACGCGATTCGAGTCAACTGGAGCGGTCTTGCTGTCAATCGCCCCGAACGGGCGTGTCTACCTGGCGAGGCAGCGCGGGGTGATTCGCTTCTACGACTCCGAAGACGGTACGCTCATTGCGCAGCCTGAGTGGTGCCTGAATGCCATCGACTGCGGCTTCCATTGGCTCGATGAGCGCACCGCATTGATCGAGGACCCGGCCACTCGCGCGCCGGCGCTCTACGACTTTCGATCGGGAACGACCGGGCCGTTCGATGGGGACTTCGAGCCGGTCAGCCGCGTCGCGCCGGTGCCGGGCGCAGCCGCCACCTTCGTAGCCTTCCGGAACTCCGGCATTACCGAATTCAAGCTGATCTTCGCTGCGGACGGCAGGCCGCACGCCCAGGTGATGCAGGTCGAACGGTATCGGCTCAATCTGATTCCCGTGGAAACCGGTGGACCCGCTGCCGGTGGCCGTCAATACGTCAACACCTCGAGCGGCAAACTGGTCATCACGGACCTCACCGACTTGCGAACCGAATCGCTAGATCTCGGAGGCCTCTCCGTCGAACGTGTGCTGCCGACGTCCGACCCAGACACCGTCATCATCGTGGGATTCGTCCGAGGGGGTCCGCCGGGATTGCAGCTCTATGAGTACGCGCTCCGGGAACGGACCCTCAGCCCGCTCGATACCGGCACACTGCCGAGTACCCTGTTGGTCTACGACGCGCCGCAGAACGCGCTCTTTGTTCAGGCCGGCGCGGCACTCAGCCGGGTCGGGAACCTGCCGGTCGGCAAACCCGTATCGCCAGCCGCTCTTTCGGCGGACGTGCCCGTGCCGCGGCCGCCGCCCCTGCCGCCACGGCCTGGGGTCTACGCGATGCCCCCTGGAGTCGCGGTCACCACCTCGGGCGGCATGATCACCGGCATCTTTGCGCCGCCGCCGCCCGAGCCCCTTCCCGGCCCCGTCAGCCGCCTGGCCCGGAACTCGGATGTCGAGGGTATCGGAATTTTCGGCTCTGACACCCCGGACAGCGGCGCTGCCGGCAAGGGCGTAGTGCAGGTCACGATTCCGGCCCGTCAAAACCCGCTCGTTCTCGTGCTGTCGTCGTACTCCGGCGTCGAGTGGCATCTCAACGTCAAGCCTGATGCGCATCTCACAGCGGTTTTGCTCACCGGACCTCACGGCTCTACGGTACAGGGTCAGGGCCACGTTCCCGTCGTTGCCATCGGCAGCATGTTCAGCTACGTAGTCGGCTCGCCCGGCTATGGAGCCCTGCAGAATGAGGTCTATATCTGGACCGGCAAGCGTATGGGCCTGTTTCAGTGCGGCCAGCGCGCCAACCAGTTCACCGTCTACTGAACCGACCGATGGCCTCGACGAGGGCCGTGAGCAGCAAATCGTTGCCCTCGTGCCCGGAATCCCCGCCAGCCGCCGCACGTTGCACAAGCTTGAGCCTCCCTCCCGCCAGCGGAAGCACGCTCATGCGTACGGACTATTTCCTGGCTCCGTCCAGGATGGCCGCGAGGCTGCAGATGATCGGCGATTGGACGCGTGCGCCGAGCAGCTAGTGGCCTGTAACAGCTGAATGTGTACCGAGACGCTTGCTGGTATCGGAGTACTTCCGCTTCACGGTGCGCGGGGCCTGATACCCCACGCGGACGCGGCTGGGGCTGGTACTCGGGGCTCCCCGGCCTTATTGTCCCGACCATGAAGATGCCGTCGCGCTCGCAACTCAACCATTAGACAGCCACTGGGATTGGCGGCACGCTGTCCTCGGAACAGCACCGAGCCACGGGGCAGAAGCCGCAGGTCTCCCGATCGCATTTCTACCGCCCTGGTTCAGCAATCGCATCAAGCGACTCATCAAAAGTCCCAAACTTCATTTTGGGGATACTGGCTTGGCATGCAGTCTCCTTCGCTGCAGCGCCTCTGAGCTCGATGACCAGCGCGAGCTGCTCGGCCGGTGATGTAAGGCATATTCCTACATCGGATCGCGGCGCGCGCCGGATGGCAGAACCGATGGTCGCGCGATAAAGTCTCCTGGCGCAGTCGCGTTTATCGCGCCGGAGAGGGGAAGGCCGACTTCCGCAGCATGGCCGCCCCCTCATTGCGCAACTGCGCGCGATTCCGACCGCGGTGGGGGCCGCGGAGCTCCGAGCCCAAGGTCCAAAGGAGGCCTGTTGTGAAGATCAAGTTGGGCTACGAATTGATCTACGAGTGTCCGCAGCCGACGCCGATGACCCTGGTGCTGAACATTCACCATACGCGCGCATCCGACCTCGTGATTCCGGACCATATAGTCACAGATCCACCCACTCCGATAGCCGTCTATCGCGATGGCTTCGGTAACTGGTGCAGTCGCATCGTCGCACCCAAGGGACAGATCAGGATCACTAGTACCGCCGTCGTCAATGACTCGGGGAATCCGGAGATCGTTGCAACGTCCGCGCAGCAGCATTTGGTACAGGACTTGCCGGAAGAGGCCCTCGTTTTTCTCCTTGCGAGCCGATACTGCGATATCGAAAAATTTCTGCCGATCGCCTGGAACATGTTCGGCCAGACCCCGACGGGCTGGGCTCGAGTCCAGGCGATCTGCGATTTCGTGCACAATCACATCTCTTTCGGCTACGAACACGCGAATGCCACGAGAACAGCCTGGGAAACCTTCAACGAGCGGCGTGGCGTCTGCCGCGACTTCGCACATCTTGCCATCGCCTTCTGCCGATGCATGAATATTCCCGCGCGGTATTGCACCGGTTATCTCGGCGACATGGGCACTCCCCCGCCCTACGGTCCGATGGACTTCGCCGCTTGGTTCGAGGCGTATCTCGGAGGACGCTGGCATACCTTCGATCCGCGCAACAACGTGCCGCGGATCGGGCGAGTATTAATGGCAAGAGGCCGCGATGCAATCGACGTCGCGATCAGCACGACGTTCGGGGCCAATACGCTCGTCAGCTTCAAGGTCTGGACTGATGAGGTACGGTCAGCTTGACCGGAATGCCGGCGGCACGACGAGCCGCACTCAGATCGAGGGACTTTCAGAGGACGATGACATCCTCTGCTGCTCATCACTGGAAGACTGAACCTGACTCTGGCCGCTGGCTCCGGCGGGCGGCGGGAAATAACTCTGCGCGATGCCCTGGTGCACAACGATGATGTGTACCTGCAATCGATCGATGAGTTCGTGCAGACCAGGCTGATCGAGAGTCGCCAGCGTCGCATCGTCGAGGAAGCTGCGTGCCGCTTCCAGTGAGCCCAACACGCAAGCGCTGCGAGGCAGCGCCCGCAGGAAATGCTCGACTTCTTTCAGGCAGAACAGACACGCGCGGGGGAACTGGAGGTCTCGCAGTACGAACTCGAGAACAGCCGACCGGCTGACGCGGGTTCGCTGGCTCAAGCGGTACATCTGATAGCCGGACAGCGATTTCAGCAGGTTGAGCCACTGGATCGTTTCGAACGGCTGGAATCCCGGCGCATCCGCGGGGAGCGGCTGCGCGGAACGTACGTCAATGATCCGGCTCGTCATGTCGGCACGCTCCAGATTGCGGCCGAGCATCAGCAATGTGAACGCATCGTTGCGGCTCATCGCGCCGTCAAACTCACCGGCCAGCGCCTGCATTCCGCGCATGATGCCCTGGAGGAAGTGGAAGCGGGCGCGTTTACTCAGCGCCGCCGGCAACTTCTCTTTGATCTCCATGAACAGCTCATTCATGTGCTCCAAGACTTCGTTCGGAAGAACGTCACGCAACGTGCGGGCATTTTCGCGCGCGGAACTGATAGATGAGAAGATCGATCCGGGGTTATCGACGTCGGCAACCAGGAAATGAACGATGTCACGTTCCTCGGCACGCTTCTCCCGCGCATCGAACCGTTCGCGGCTGCCGGTGATGTCGATTAGCGCCAACCACCCTGGGCGGTATTTCGGGGGCAGGTCAAGCAGCAGATTCGAGTTAACGTTGACCAGGCGCGCCATGTTCTCGGCGCGCTCGAGGTAGCGAGCCAGCCAATAGACATTCTCCGCGACACGGGAGAGCATGCGTTATGCCTCTATGTCAACGATCCAGGTGTCCTTGCTGCCACCACCCTGCGAGGAATTGACCACGAGCGACCCCTCACGCAGGGCAACGCGGGTCAGCCCACCGGTCGTCACGTAGGTGTTGGGACCACTCAGGATGAACGGACGCAGATCCACATGACGCGGTTCGATGCGCTCATCGACCGAGGTCGGCACGGTGGACAGCGTTATCACCGGTTGCGCAATGAAATTGCGCGGCGCCGCCTTCAGCTGCGTTGCGAATCGCTGGCGTTCGCGCTCGCTCGCCGTTGGGCCCATCAACATTCCATAGCCTCCCGAGCCGTCGACGGGCTTGACCACGAGCGAATCCAGATGATGCAAAACATGCTCGAGCTGCTCAGGCTCCGCACAGCGCCAGGAGGGAACGTTTGGCAGAATCGGATCCTCGTCGAGGTAGTAGCGAATCATATCGGGCACGTAGGTGTACACCAGCTTGTCATCCGCGATGCCTGCACCGGGAGCATTGGCCAGAGCCACGTTACCTTTCGCCCACGCCCGCATGAGTCCCGGAACGCCGAGCGTGGAGTCCGCGCGCAGGCATTCCGGATCAAGGAAGTCATCGTCGATCCGCCGGTAGATTACATCGACACGCGTCCAACCGTGGATCGTCTGCATATACACGCAGTCATCGTCGTGTACCGCAAGATCTCTGCCCTCGACGAGCTCGCAGCCCATCTGCCGCGCGAGATACGAATGTTCGAAGTACGCCGAGTTGTAGATGCCGGGTGTGAGCACCACGACCTCCGGCAGTCGCTCGCGTCGGGGAGATAGCGCCACCAGCATCTCATGTAGCTGGGAGGGGTAATCATCGACGGGAAGGATCGCAGTGTTCTCAAACAGCTCCGGAAGCACGCGCTTCATGACTTGCCGGTTCTCGATCATGTATGAAACGCCGGACGGTACGCGCAGGTTGTCCTCGAGCACGTAGACGGTGCCGTCTTTGTCGCGCACCAGGTCCGAGCCGCAGATGTGCGCCCAGCAGCCCTGCGGCGGGCTGATGCCGACGCAATTCGGGCGGAAGTTCTTCGACGACGCGATGATATGCTGCGGAAACACTCCGTCCTTGACGATACGTTGCGCGTGATAAACGTCGTTGATGAAGTGATTGAGCGCGCCGACGCGCTGCTTCAGGCCCACCGCGATCCGCTGCCACTCCCTGGAGGAAATGACGCGCGGAATGATATCGAGGGGCCAGGCGCGATCGATCGAGCCGCCCTGCTCGTGATACACGGTGAAAGTCACGCCCATCACCTTGATGGCGAGTTCGGCGGCTTGCTGGCGCACGCCGAGCTCCTCACGTCCAAGCTCCGACAGGTGACGTACGAGCGCACGCCCGGCGACACGCACACGGCCGCCCCGGCCGATCAGCTCGTCATGCAGGCCGGATGCACGGTAACTGGTCCAATTGATGCTCATGAGCGCTCTTAAGCGACTGGCGCGGCAACATCTGGCACTCTCTGGAGGATACTAGCTCAGTTCGGCGGCGAGCGAGCGTCGTTCCGCGTGACCCGCTTCAGTGCGCCGCACGGCCCAGAATGGTGCACGGCAAATGCCGCCGGCGCCGTCGATATCCCCCGGCAGCACCCGTATAATAGCGGCCCGTGTCGATCCATGTTGCGCTGAATCACGTTACGCACTACCGGTATGACCGGCCCGTGGTTTTGAGTCCTCAGGTGGTGCGTCTGCGACCGGCCCCGCACTCGCGCACCCGCATTCTGTCCTACTCGATGAGCATCGAGCCGGCCCGGCACTTCATCAACTGGCAGCAGGATCCGGAATCGAATTATCTCGCGCGCCTGGTGATTCCCGAGAAGACCGAGCAGCTGCGCATCGCAATCGATCTGATCGCCGAGATGGCGGTGCTCAATCCGTTCGACTTCTTTCTCGAGCCGCACGCGGAGAACTTTCCGCTCACGTACACAGCCCAGGAGCAGAGTGCTCTCGCCCCGTATCTGGCGAAGGCATCCGCGAGCCCGCGCTTTGCCGAGTACCTCGCCTCCATTCCCCGTGCGACCGTCAATACGGCGAATTTTCTCGTGGACCTCAACGCGCGTTTGGCCCTGGATGTGCGCTATCTGATCCGACTCGAGCCTGGCGTGCAAACTCCCGAACAGACGCTATTGAACGCCTCGGGCTCATGCCGCGATTCGGCATGGCTGTTGGTGCAGCTGCTGCGCAATTTAGGTTTTGCCGCTCGGTTCGTGTCGGGCTACCTCATCCAGCTCGCGGCCGATGCGCCGCCCCTGGATGGGCCCCCCGGACCGGCCGCCGACTTTGCGGACCTGCATGCCTGGTGCGAGGTGTACCTGCCCGGCGCGGGGTGGATCGGCCTCGATCCAACCTCGGGCCTACTCGCAGGCGAGGGGCATATCCCGCTCGCCTCTACGCCCGAGCCGTCTGCTGCCGCACCTGTCACCGGAGCGGTCGAAGAGTGCGCGGTCAGGTTCGAGCATACGCTGCGTGTGGACCGCGTCTGGGAAGCGCCCCGCGTGACGAAGCCCTACAACGAGGCGCAGTGGACCGAGATCCAGCTCCTGGGTCGGGCGATCGACGAGGACTTGGCGGAGCTCGATGTCCGCCTCACGATGGGCGGAGAGCCGACGTTCGTATCCGTGGATGATCCGGATGGCGCGGAATGGAACACCGCGGCGCTCGGCGAAAATAAGCGCGCCGTCGCGGTCGATCTCTATCAGCGGCTGCGCGAGCGGTATGCCCCGACGGGCCTGGCGCATTTCGGCCAGGGCAAGTGGTATCCGGGCGAGCAGCTGCCGCGCTGGTCGCTCAACTGCTTCTGGCGTCGCGACGCCGAAGCGATCTGGCGCAATCACGCGCTGATTGCCGATGAGACGATCGACTATGGCGCGACCGCGCATACCGCGCAGCGATTTCTCGCCACCTTTGCCTCGCAACTCGGGCTGTCTCCCGAGCTCGTGTTCGCGGCTTACGAAGACCCGTTTTACTACGAGTGGCGGCAGTGCCGGTTGCCCGCCAACGTCACCAGTCGGGATTCACGGCTTGACGATGCACAGGAGGGCGCTCGCCTTGCTCGCCTGTTCGACAAGGGGCTCGACAGCGTGGTGGGTCACGTCTTGCCGATCGCCCGCAATACCGCCGGCACGCATTGGCAGACGGGCAGCTGGTTTCTGCGGCGCGACCGCTGCTATCTGCTGCCCGGGGACTCCCCCATGGGCATGCGGCTTCCCCTCGACTCACTGCCGTGGGCCGCACCCGCCGAGCGCCCGCAGCTGCATGCGCCGGATCCCAACCAGGCGTTTGCGCCGCTTCCGAGATACGCGAATATTCGCCAGCAGCTTGGAACGTCCTCGGCCCGAGCGCGGGGGTCAAAAGCGTCACGGGCGCCACGCGACCACGAGTCGGCACACTGGATCGCGCGAACGGCCATCTGCGCTGAGCCTCGTCACGGGGTGCTTTATATCTTCATGCCGCCGACCGGTCATCTGGAGGATTATCTCGAGCTCATCGCCGCAGTCGAAGCCACCGCTGAATCGTTGTCGCAACCGGTCGTCCTCGAGGGCTACGAGCCGCCGCCTGATCCACGTCTCAGTAGCTTTCGGGTGACGCCGGATCCGGGTGTCATCGAGGTCAACATTCATCCGGCCTCGTGTTGGGACGAGCTCGTGGAGCGAACCACTCATCTTTACGGCGCCGCGCGTCTGTCGCGCCTCACTTCCGAGAAATTCATGCTCGACGGGCGCCACACGGGCACGGGTGGCGGCAATCACTTTGTCCTGGGCGGTGCGACCACGGCGGATTCTCCGATCCTGCGCCGTCCCGATCTATTGCGAAGCCTGCTGGCGTATTGGCACAATCACCCTTCACTGTCGTATTTGTTCTCCGGCCTGTTCATCGGCCCCACCTCGCAGGCGCCACGCGTGGACGAAGCGCGAAATGACTCACTGAGTGAGCTCGAGATCGCCTTTCGCCAGTTGCCGCCACCGGGCGCTGAGTGCCCGCCCTGGCTGGTCGATCGGCTGTTCCGCAATCTGCTCATCGACGTGACCGGAAATACGCATCGCGCCGAATTCTGCATCGACAAGCTGTATTCGCCCGACGGCCCGACCGGGCGAATGGGGTTGCTCGAGCTGCGTGCCTTTGAAATGCCGCCCCACGAGCGGATGAGCCTCACGCAGCAGCTCCTGTTACGCTCCCTCGTGGCGCGCTTCTGGCGTACGCCGTACTCCCCCGCGCGTCTGGTGCGTTGGGGCACGGAGTTGCACGATCGCTTCATGCTGCCGCACTTCATCGTGCAGGACTTTGCCGACGTCATCGCGGAGCAAAATGCTGCAGGCTATCCGCTGCGGACCGAATGGTTCGCTCCACATGTGGAATTCCGCTTCCCCAAGTACGGTGACTTCGCTGCGCGCGACGTCGAGATGGAGCTGCGTCAGGCGCTCGAGCCCTGGCACGTCATGGGCGAGGAAGGCGCTGTCGGCGCTACCACGCGCTATGTCGACTCCTCGCTCGAGCGCGTGCAAGTCAAGGTGAGGGGACTTGCGCCGGATCGCTATGTTTTGGCTTGCAACCGCAGGTCCATTCCGCTGCAAGCCACCGGCACGCCGGGAGAGTTCGTCGGCGGCGTGCGCTACCGGGCTTGGCAGCCTGCGTCGGCGCTGCATCCCAACATCGGTGTACACTCGCCCCTCACCTTTGATCTGTTCGACACCTGGATGAGCCGCTCGCTCGGCGGCTGCCAGTACCACGTCATGCATCCGGGCGGCCGCAACTACACGGCGTTCCCGGTGAATGCCTTCGAGTCCGAAAGCCGCCGGCTGGCGCGCTTCATACGCGCGGGGCACACGCCCGGCGAGTGCTCGCTGCTGCCGGCGCAGATCAGTCCGGATTTCCCCTGTACTCTCGATCTGCGCCGCACGTGAAGGGTGACGCCATGAGCGACCAGCGTGCCGTGTCGCCCAGTGCCGGGACCGAGGCGTATCTTGCGAGCTACCTCCCCGATCCCCGCCGCTACGACGAGCTTCTCGATGAACAGGGCGCGGTGCGCGCTCACTGGCGGGCGCTCGTTGAACGTCTCAGTATCGACAAGTCGCGCGATGCCGCGCGTCGCGCGCTGGAGCTCACGCGGCGGCTGATCGTCGAGAACGGCGTCGCCTACAACGTCTACTCCGATCCGCAGGGCGCAGACCGCCCGTGGGCACTCGACCCGTTGCCCCTCGTACTGTCGCAGGACGAGTGGCGCAGGATCGAGAAAGGTGTAGCCCAACGCGCGCGCGTCCTCGAAGCATTGCTCGCGGATCTCTACGGGCCGCAACACCTCCTCGCCGAAGGATTGGTGCCGCCCGAGCTGCCCTTTGGAAGCCCGAATTTCCTGTGGCCCTGTCACGGCCTCGTGCCCAAGGGGGGGAGCTGGTTGCACCTCTATGCGGCCGACCTGGCGCGCGCGCCCGACGGCCGCTGGTGGCTGCTCGCAGACCGAACTCAGGCGCCTTCGGGGGCCGGGTACGCGCTGGAGAATCGCGACATCATCGAGCAGGTCCTGCCGGCGGCAATCCGCGATCTGCGCGTGCGGCGCGTGCGCGATTTTTTCGGCGAAATGCGCGAACGCCTGCGGAGCCTGTTAGACGACGGCGCCAATCCGCTGGTCGTCATTCTCACGCCGGGTCCTTTCAACGAGACCTATTTCGAGCACGCCTATATGGCGCGCCAGCTGGGCCTGCCCCTCGTGGAAGGACACGACCTCACTGTGCGCAACGAGATCGTGTATCTCAAAACCCTCGGCGGACTCAAGCGGGTGCACACGATCCTGCGGCGACTCGACGATGACTATTGCGATCCGGTGGAACTGCGCGGTGCCTCCGCTTTGGGCGTGCCCGGACTCATCAGCGCGGTCCGGGCCCAGAACGTAGTGATCACCAATGCCTTGGGCACGGGCGTGGTCGAATCAGCGGCATGGCTGGGGTTTCTGCCGGGCGTCGCCGAGCGCCTTTTGGGTGAGTCGCTGGAGCTGCCCGCCGTCGCCACCTGGTGGTGCGGCGAGAAGCCGGCGCTCGACTACGTGCTCGCGAATCTCGATCGACTCGTCGTGAAGCCCACCTATCCCAATCAGCGCTTCGAGCCAGTGTTCGGCAGCGACATTGCAGGAGAGGAGCGCGCAGCGCTCATACGGCGGCTGCAGGCCCGCCCCTACGCGTACGTGGCGCAGGAGCATGTCGCACTGTCGCAGGCCCCTGTATTGCGCTCGAACAGCACGCCGAATTTTGCGGCCAGGGCATTCACCATCCGCGTCTACGCCATCGCAACTCCACTTGGATTTCGCGTGCTGCCCGGCGGGCTGGCGCGCGTCGCTGCCGAGAGCGCCGTCGATGTCGTATCGACGCAGCGTGGTGGCGGCAGCAAGGACATCTGGGTCTTGTCGGGCGGTGAGGATGATGAGCGCGCCGCGACGGGAACGCACCGCTTGCACGTGGCCACACGGCCCGACGAGGTACCTTCGCGGCTGGCAGAGAATCTCTTCTGGCTGGGACGCTACACCGTTCGCTGTGCCGACAATGCGCGGCTCTTGCGCAGCACCGTGCGTGTGCGTGTCGACAGGAGCGTCTGGATACACGCAGTGCGCATCTGCCGCGCACTCGGCGTCATCCGGAAGAGCTCGCAGCCGCCCGGAAGTCCGGATGACGATCGTGATCCATATGGCATCGCAGCGGACGTCAAGCGAATTGCCGGATGCGCGTCCCAGGTGCGCACTCGTTTCTCGGCACGCTACTGGCGCGCAGTAGTCGGACTGCAACGGCAGGTTCAAGAGGCTGCTGCATCACGCCAAGAACCGCGCGAAGCGCTCGAGGGCCTCGCATTGTCACTGGCAGCGCTCTCCGGTTATGCCGCCGATGACATGACGCACGACGAGGGCTGGCGGCTGCTGCGGATCGGACGACGTATCGAACGGCTGCAGTTCACGGCGGGACTGCTGGCACAGCACCTGGTCGCAGCTTCGGCGACGCATCAGGGTCAGGTCGAATGGCTTCTCGACGTCTGCCACAGCATCAGCATCTATCGATCACGTTATTTCGTCGCTCCACGATTGGGCTCCGCCATCGATCTGTTGGTGTGCGATGTCCATCACCCGGCGTCGCTCGCGTTTCTGTGCGATTCCATTGCGCGCGATCTTGCGGAGCTCGCAGCCTCCTTGAAGATCAGCCGCGATGCCGGATTGGAAGCGACCATCCCTGGATTCACCGACCGTGAGCTGTTGGCCCTCGAGGGTGAGGGCAATGAGGCTCGGGCGTCGCGACAAGCGCTGGCGGCGCGACTGACGGCACTGCAGACTGCCGGCGCGCAGCTCTCCGACCGCCTCTCCATGCGTCATTTCTCGCACATCGGTGATTCCCAATCGGTGTGGACGTGAGCCAGCGCATGCGCTATCGCATCCATCACGAAACGGTCTACGCGTACGCCAGCGACGTGCTGCATGCCCATCACTTGCTGCATCTCGTGCCGCGTCCAGCGCCGTTCCAGCAATGCCTGGAGCATACGATCAGTGTGAAACCGGCGACGTTCCGGCGCCGTGACGAGATCGACGCCTTCGGCAATGCCCTGACGCGTATCGAGCTTGATCATCTGCATCGCCGGCTCGAGGTCGTGACACAGATGGAGGTCGACGTGCACCCGCGGCCGAAGATATTCGCCGCGCACAGCATGCCGTGGGAGCACGTGTGCGCCCATCTCGCGTATCACGGCGCGTGGCCGACGCGTGAGAATCTCGAGGCGTGCCGATTTCGCCATGAGTCGCCTCACGTGCGGGTGAAGCAGGAGTTGACCGACTACGCAGCCGAATGCTTTCCCGCGGGCCGCTCGATCCTCGAGTGCGCCGATGCACTGATGGTGAAGCTGTACCGGGAAATGAAATACACGAAGGGAGAAACCACCGTCGGCACCCCCTTGCTGGAGGTGCTGAGGAGGCGCCGTGGCGTCTGCCAGGACTTTGCCCATCTCATGATCGGCTGCTTGCGATCGCGGGGCCTCGCCGCGCGCTATGTCAGCGGATATCTGCGTGTGGGGCCGACCGACGCCGCCTCGGGCGCGGCGCCTGCGATCGGAGGCGGTGCTTCACACGCCTGGGTGGCGGTCTACGCGCCGCCGTTCGGCTGGCTCGAGTTCGATCCCACCAACAATACACGGGTGGGTACGGATCACGTCGCCGTCGCCTGGGGCCGCGATTTCGGTGATGTCTCGCCGCTCCACGGGGTGATCCTCGGCGGTGCAACGCACGAGCTTTCGGTGTCCGTGACCGTGGAGCCGATTACTCAGTAGTGACAGTCACGTTCACCGACAGAGACAGGAAAGACCCCGCAGGGCCCTTGAAGCTGCCCGCCACCGGCACCGCCTGTGCCGCATCGCGTGCCACCGCCACGCGAATGAGATTGCGCCCGCCGACGAGGGCATTGGTCGGATCGAACTCCACCCAACCCGCGCCCGGCAGGTAAACCTGCAGCCACGCGTGGGTTGTGCCACTGCCGACCATGCCGCTGGCCGCGCCGATGAGGTACTCATCGTAGAGGTAACCCGACACGAAGCGCGCGCCCAGGCCAAGGCCACGGGCCGCCTCCATCATGAAAACCGCGAAGTCCCGACAGCTGCCACAGCGAAGCTCGAGCGTTTCGAGCGGTGACTGCACGCCTTCCTGCTCGCGCGCAACGTACTTGAACTGCTCCCTGATCGCCGAGGTCATCGCCACCAGCGTTTCGAACGTTCGTCCCCCCGGCTTGCGGTCCAGCAGGCTTCTCAACCACTGGTCAATCCTGTGTTCCGGATCCGGATAGACGCGCTCCTTCGTTCGGCCCAGATCCAGCGCATCGTCCGAGGAGTAACTGAAGGGCAAGCATGAGGCGTAGGGCTCGACCATGATTTCCGCCGAGACGACCGGATAGTGTTGCGCTCGAAACGCGGACTCGAACGTGAGCGAATCCGCCGGCCGGTCGAAAGTCGCAAGTGCGATGGAATTGCCGAAAACATCGTGAATCCATCGTAGTGCGCTCGGGGGAGGGTCAATGAGGAGCGTCGTGTCGATGAGCCGCAAATCGTGGCTGTCACGCGGCCGGGACATCAGCCGGTGTTCACCGAGCTCGACGGGCTGCGAATAACGGTAGCTCGTGCGGTGGTGGACATTGAGAATCGCCATGGGTCTTCACACCGCCAATGGTCTGGTTACCGCGGCCGCTGAGGCATTATCGCACGACATCCCGTCGATTGATCGGACCGTCATGATCGCCTGCTGCGGTCGCGCGGCGCGTGCTTAGTGTGACTCCCGGAAGAGGTGGGCGTGAGCGGTGCTCACCGGCAGCAGCTCGTCACAGCCCTTCACCTTGACCTCGAGCGCCCCGCGAAAGCTGCGATAGATCCGGTCGATGGCCGCCACATTGACCACGATACTACGGTGGATCTGCCAGAACACTTGCGGATCGAGCTTCTCCTTCATATTGCGCAGGGAGGAGGTCATGAGGAAGGAGCCGTTCGGCGTGACCACCGTGGTGTACTTCTGGTCGGCCCGCAAATAGCAGATTTCAGCCGCGGCCACCACGCGCAGCTCCCCGCCGTGAGGCACCGTCAGCCACTTCATGTACTTCGATTCCGGCGGCACCAGCTCCTTCAGCAGCTCAGCGATCCGGTGCAGGTCCGTCGGCGGTTCGAGCAGGCGCGCGCGCAGCCGCTCGACGGCGAGCCGCATGCGCGGCATCGAGATGGGCTTGAGCACGTAGTCGAGCGCGCCCTGCTCGAAGGCCGCCACCGCATACCGGTCGAACGCCGTGAGGAACACGACGTGTGCCCTCCCGTTCAGACTCTGGGCAACTTCCAGACCGCTCAGACCGGGCATCTGGATGTCGAGAAAGAAAACATCGGGGTAGTAACGCTCGAGCGCAGCGAGGGCCTCGACTCCGTCGCCGACCTCGGCCAGGATGGCGAGCTCGGGCCAGAGTTGCGCCAGCATTTCCCGAATCTCCCGCCGGATGAGCGGCTCATCTTCGGCGATCACGGCGCCGGGTCTGTTCATGTGCGCTCGGCATCCGATTGCACCGCCGCGCCGCGTGCCACCATCGCGCGTAGTCCGGTGATCAGGCCGTCGAGGCGCTCGTCGGCCTCCTGCTTTCCCTCCGCGAAAAGGTCGCGAACTTCACCAAGCTGACGTAGCACGGAGCCCGGATCAATCTGGGCCTCGGTGGCGACCAGGCGCGAGGCGATCAATCGGCGCTCAGCTTGCGCGCGCTCCAGCTCGTCAGCGCGCAGGCGGGCGAGCAGTCGCCGTGCGCTCTGGCGATTGAGGTAGACCATGAGCGCCGTACCCCAGATACCTCCGAGGGTCAAGAAGTCGCTCAGGACGGCCCCGAGGTCGCGCGCAGGGCCGGCCACGGCGAACGTGCGATACAACAGTGCCTGCTGCGCGAGGACATTCGCGACCGAGGCACACAGCAGGACGACGACGAATGCCCGCCACACGCTCCAGCCCCGGCGGACGGCCTCGTCGCCCGCGAAGGCCGCCAGCATCACGAGCAGTGCGGCGATCGCCTGCCCTGTCAGATTGAGCAGCAGCGAGGGTTGCCCCGATCGGTGCCACTGCTCGAGCCAGGGATACAAGGCGAAAAGGAGCCCCAGGGCCTGGGTGACGAGAACGGCCCGCCAGGTCACCGCACGCAGCACGGCCCATGCGAATCCGACCGCCCCACCTGGATGAATGCGGGACACAGGGGGTGCGAAGGACTGCACGCTGAAGCCTCAGTACTGGGGCATGCAGATGCTCGCCACCATGCCGCGCGGCTCGGCGGGACTGAGCGTCAGCGCCGCATCCGGACCGTACATCATCAGCAGCCGCTGACGGATGTTCGCCAGGCCCATGCCACGTCCGTGGCGCACGTCGAGACCACGTCCGGAATCCGCCACCTTGAGCAGCAGATGACCCTGCTCGCAGCTGGCGCTCACGCGGATGAGACCTCCCTCCACGGTGGGGCTCACTCCGTGTTTGAGAGCGTTCTCCACGAGCGTCAGCAGCATCATCGACGGGACCTTCACCCGCGCAAGCCCTTCCGGCAGCGCAATTTCGTAGCTGAGGCGCATGCCCATGCGCGCGCGGTAGATGGCGAGATATGCCTCGACCAACTCGAACTCCTGGGCTAGCGGTGCCTCGCTCTCGCATAGCCGTGGCAGCGCAGCCTCGAAGTAGCGGATGATGTTGTCGAGCATCGCAACGGTCGCTGCCCGGTCGCTCCGCGACAGCGCGCGGACCACCGACAGCGTGTTGAACAGGAAGTGCGGCTCGATCTGCGCGCGCAGCAGCTGCAGCTGCGCCTGCATCAGCTCGGCATCGAGGCTCGTGCGCCTGATCCGGGCACGCATCAATGCATCCCCGGCTTCCCGCGTGTCGCTGTGGTACGCGCACACGGCGACTACCATTCCCGGGGTCAGCAAGTACTCGACTGCAATGCCCAGGCTCGACCAGTCCCATCCGAAGCGGACCCCGAAGTGGACGCCATCGACCCACAGGCACCACCACCCCATCGGAATGGTCACGGCCAACAGCCACGCGAGCCGCGGCAGACCGGCGCGCGGCGCGAGGTTCACGACGATCGGGAGCAGCGTGAGTCCCGGAATCATCGCGATGAGCCCCCACCACGCGTCGAACCGCAAGTCCTGGATGAACGCGCTCGTATTGCACGCGAGCAGTTGCGGCAGTGTTGCCTGCGTGGTCCACCACAGATCCAGAATCAGCGACAGCGCCAAGATGTAGCCGAATCCGTTATACAGCCCGCGGATGTGGTCAAAGTGCAGCAGCCTGCGGCCCGGCAGCGCGACGACGGCGGTGTTCATGGCTAACCCTCGCTGCCGCAGCGTCGCCCGACCGCCCCCGGGCAGTCACCGGCGGCCACCGCGGTGCAGCGGGTCCATTCTAGTCAACTCGCTGGAGGCAAGTCACGCCACGGCGCCGTGCGGACCGGGAAAGAGGGGCGCTTTCTAAATCCACAGCCCCGAGATACGCGCATTCGTTCCGATACAAAGGCATTCGATCCGCGATTATCGGCGTTCGTCGGAAAGTGACTGCGCGCAGCTCCTCGGCCGCGGATTCTGTGAGCCGGGCAGGGTCCGAGCCGACCCGCCGGGTGCCTTCACGGGCCGATTCGCTCGATCGATGATAGGGGAGCAACGATGAAAATCTCTATGAAACTTTTCAGCCTACAGGCGGCGGTGAGAACCGCCGCAGCGGTGGCGCTGCTGACTCTCGGCACCGCCTTCATACAATACGCTGCCGCGGGATGTCCGCAAATCAGCGGAGTCAGGCCCATGCTCGATTGGACGTCGCCGGCGTCCTCCTTTGGAGTCGGGCGGCTCATCAAGGCAGATTTCAGAAGCGATTCAGAGGACAACGAGAGGGTCGCGCCGCCCTTTCGCGCCGAGATCGTCGGACTCTGGGCATTCAAGTACTTATCCGAAGGCAACGCAAACAAGCCCTACCCCATCGACTTTCCTAACGGGATGGAGGTCGATGGCGGGAACACGATCTGGTTTGCCGATGGAAACGAGATCACCTATTCGGGTATGCGGGACCCGACAACCGGCGCGACCTGCCTGGGAGTCTGGCGGCAGACCGGAAAGTACACCTATGAGCTCAACCACATCGGCCTGTCCTGGAATCCGCCGGGCAATCCTCAGGGCCTTGTCCCCGGACCGGGCGGTCCGGCTTTCATCAAGCAGTTCGTGACGCTATCCAAGGATGGCAACAGCTATACGGGAACGTTCACGATCACGCAGTTGGGACCGGACGGAAAGACGCTTGCTCTGCCCGGCGTCATCACCGGCACGATCAAGGCGACTCGCGTGACCGTCAACACGACCACACAAGTGCCTTGAGTCCAAGGCGGCCCTCCGAGCGTCAATGCGCTCGGAGGCGCCGGACGCTTGGACTGACGGTACTCGCGCGCCTACGGGAACACCAATTTGTAGAATACTTCGGGCCACCGCCCCGCCGGCTGGCTGCTCCCATCGATGGGTCCTGACGTGCCCGCAGGCAAGCAGGCGCCCGTCACCTCACGCGCACCGGCACCGCAGGAACAGCGCAAATCGCCTCACCCCGACCATTGAAATCATTACAGTGTTTGTCCGCCCTGACTCTCAGGGTTCCACTCTGGCAGGCCCTTGGGGTTCCAATAAGGGTTCCAGTTTCGCGGGCCCGCAAGCGCTCGGCGCCGGCGACCACTTCGCCGCGATCACTGAGCCACCTCTAAGCGACGTCCTCCCGCAACCGAGGGCAGCCCGATATTGGGAGTAAAACGTGTTGCCGTTCACCAGCAGCGCTCTGACGGCCGCGTGAGTGTTTCGCCGCTCAATGCTCGCGACGTGCGGCAAATAGCGAAGGGCTTCGGCAGCGACCGAGTTCATCGAAAAGTGCCGGAGCCGCACTGCTTGGTCTGTGGACGACCTCCATTGGTCGAAGCCGTAGGTACAAGCTTGGCTGGGCATTAAATCCTGCCCGTATCCTGCCATCTTGGCTGGGGAGTTCTGCCTATCTTGCCATTATCTTGCCATATTTGGCAAGATAAACTATGATTTGGCAAGATAATCACCCTTCTTGCCGAGCTGCCATGGCCCATCAGAACCTCTCTGCCCAGGTCATCGAGCTAGTCCAGCGGATTGCGGTGGGGCCGGATGGCCCCCCCACCGCCGGCGCGATAGCTCAACATTTGAAGGCGAGTAGGCGAACCCTCAATCGTGTACTGGCCCGTCTCGTGGCTGAAGGTCAGCTTGGCAAGACAGGTGCTGGCCCTGAGACTCGCTATCGCCCCCTCGTCACAAAGCAAAGCATTCCGTCAGCAGGACCAGTACCGGCCGTAGGGCGAAGCCCCGAGGCGGCCGCACTTTTAGCGAAGTTATCGGAACCCCTCGGCTCGCGCAGCCCCGCCTCGTACGAGCGCGCTTTCGTCGACGAATACGTCCCGAACGAGAGCGCCCTTATGCCGCGCGCGCTCGCGAACATACTCTACGCTGCTGGCCGCGCGCAGGGACAGCAGCCCGCCGGCACGGTGGCCCGCAAAGTTCTCGAGCAGCTCTTGATCGATCTTTCCTGGCATTCCTCCCGCCTGGAGGGCAACCGGATAAGCTTGCTCGACACGAAGGAGCTCTTTGAGCAAGGCCGCGGCGATAGCAGAGATCCGGACATTACCATGCTCCTCAACCACAAGGAGGCGATCGAGTTCATGGTCGATGCGGTACCGGAGCAGGGCATGACCGTGCCTATCATTCGGAATCTGCATGCACTTCTGATGCAAGGGCTGCTATCCGACCCGCTTGCAACCGGAGCGATCCGACGTCGCATCGTTACGATCGAGGGTTCTGTTTATTATCCAACGAACGTTCCCGCACTCCTCGAGCAAATGCTCGAGGAGATTGTTTCCCGTGCGCGGCGTATACAAAACCCGATCGAGGGAGCCTTTTTTCTGTGGGTCAACCTCGCCTACCTGCAACCTTTTGAGGACGGCAACAAGCGCACCAGCCGCCTCGCCGCCAATCTGCCGCTCCTTCTTTACAACTGCGCACCGCTGTCATTCCTCGATCTCGATCGATCCGACTATGCCGCAGCCATGCTCGGTGTTTACGAGCAGCGCAGCGTTGCGCTGGCAATTGAACTTTTTGAGGCCACATATCGGCGCTCCATCGAAAAATATCGCGCTGCGCTCGGCGCCTTCGGCACCCCGGATCCGATAAGGGCCCGCTACCGAGAGATACTCGCCGATGTGATTCAGCGGGTGGTCGGCGAGGGGGCGTCGGCTTCCTCGGCCATCGCCTCGCTCGGTATTGATCCCGCTGACCTCGACGCGTTTACGCGCCTTGTCGGGGAGGAGCTCGCGCACCTTGCAATCTACAACTGCGCACGCTACCGGCTCGCAATTCCAGCGGTCGAGCGCTGGATCGCTGCAGGGCGGCCAGGCTCTACGTTGACCGGGTAGGGCCTCCGGGAGCTTATTTCAAGTGTAGCGGTCAAGGGTTTTCTGGACACGGGTTTGTGGGTAATGAACTCAGCGTCGAGTTTGCTGCGTGGCAAACTTCGCTGCCTCTTGACGGCAGTCATAGGGAAGCCCCGGCTCGTCGCAAAAGTCGGGCCAGCGGCCAGAGCTGCGCCAATAATCGACCAGCCCGAACCGGGCGGCGACCACCATGAAGCGCGGGTCGCGACGGAGCGATGCCGTTTCAGGGTCGAAAAGGAAGCTGGGAGAGTCCTCCAAGCTGATATCGATGCGCATGTGCTCGGCAACGAAAAGGGCGTCATCGGTGAAGCCCAACAGGTCCAAGGCTTTGATCGCGTGCACCGGGTTGGAGTCCCTGGAGGCGAGCAGGCTCTGGCGAAGCGAGTTGCGTGCAGCCGGGTCGCCGGACTGAAGTGCCGTGAGCAACGCGCGCCAATCCCTCACCCATTCCGGCGAGATCGCGGACCCGAAATTACCCGAGCGGTCCAGCAGCTTCAGCGCATCGCCCCAGTGTTTTTGTGCAATCCGGCTGTCCAACTGATAAAGCCAATTCTCAGCGTTCTTCGGCCAAAGCTGCGCAAACTGCGCCAGCTCACGATCGGCCTCTTCGGTCTGTCCGATCCGGATCAACACTCCGGCAGGCTCCTGCGACCAGTCGACGCTCTGCGGGTTCACAGAAGCGGCCCGCTCGTACAGAGTTACGGCATCCTGCAATCTTCCAACGTCCGTCATGACATTGCCAAGAAAGCCGTTGGCGTGGGGCCATGAGGGATTGAGCGCGAGTGCTTGCCGGAACAGTTTTTCGCGCTGCGCAAATTCGAGCGGCGGCACGAGCAGCCCCAATGCGACGAAGGCGTCCGGATCCTTCGGATCCAGCGCCAGCGCGCGATGAGCTTCGCGCTTCGCTTCGTCTCGAAGCGAAGCCGCCTGATCCGGCAGATTGTAAGCAGCGACAAAGGCGAGATGTTTCGCCAGAACCGAGTGCGCCGCGGCAAAATCCGGTGCTACGCGTACCGCCTGACGCATCGCGTCCAGCATTGCGTACGCCGAGCGACCACCGGAGAAGCCGTGATCGCTGGTTTCTGAAAGTTCGCAAGCATGGAGGAACGCCTGAAGTGCCCCATCTGAAAGGCCGACGCCGGGAGCCAATCCCTGCGCCGAGCAGTTCAGTACCGCAACCGTCAGAGCGCCGATTCGTGCCTGAAGCTGATCGGCTTGCGCGGCAGACTGAGATATTTCGGCAGTCCACAAAGTCGCATATTGCACGGGGTCGTCCAGTCTCATGCTTACGTCAAGGTCGGAGCCCTTGGCCTGCACCGTTCCACTGAACATCAGACCGACGCCTAGTGCTTCCGAGCGAGTCGCAAGATCGTCTCCCTTCAGACTCTCAGCTTCTGTTGGGGACAACGTCTGCAGCTGATCGTTCGTGAGCACGTCCTGCAGACTACTTGAAAGGCCAGCCGCGAAGTTACTCAGCTCCGGCGCATCGCCAAGCGTGCCGAACGGCTGGACTGCGATCCGCGTCCCTCGTGCCGGCAGTCGCTGGGAATTCCACCAGAGCGCGCCACCACTTGCCGCGAAGGTAAGGACGGCTGCTGCGGTCAGCACCAACAGAGGCCTGCCCCTCCATCGCTTGTGTTCAACCTGGGCCGTTCGTACCCGGATTGATGACTTCTGCGATTGCGAAGATCCGGCTGCCACGCTGTTTACAAAGTGCGCCACGCTCGCCAGCACCTTACGCCATTGCGGATCGGCCGCATCACCGTGCCAGTGTCGCAGGTCGGCCGCTTGATACTGGTTGAACGGCAGCGGGATCGTGCATTGGTCGGCCACGACCTGAATCAGCTTGCCTTCCATTCGGGCAAGCTCGGCTTCGGCACGAACCCACTGCGATCTGGTTCCCGCCTCGGACCAAATGACGAGCACCGCTCGGGCCCCTAGGATCTCCTGTTGGATCACGTTCGCGAAACTATCGTGAGGAAGCAGCTCGCTGTCCCACCATGTGGTGAAACCCGCTCCGATCAGATGCTGCGCAATTTTTTCCGCGAGCGACTGATCCCCTCGTGCATAGGAGACAAACACATCGGCCATTCTGGCCTCTACCCTGGCGTAAATGCGGTCACGATACTGTCCAATCCTCCACCCGAAGACCCCCAATCTGTGAGAACTCTCGGTTGTTATGCGTAACGAGGATGACGTCCGCGACATCCGCGTGACTTCCAATACTTTACCGGCGTTATGCACCGAATGTCTACCGCATTGCGCTCTACTTGACCGGTCAACGCAGCGATGCCGAAGACATCACCGCGGAGAGCCTTGCGCGTCGGCGGGACATCATCCGAGCCGTAGCGTATGCCTACCGTCAAAGCCTATCTGTTCACCGTTGCACGCAATCTGTACCGTCGTGGCCGGTGCATTCAGAGCAGGCAGGTGTCAATCGACGAAGAGCTGCGGGATCCGGCATTGAGTCCGCTCGCCCGCGCGCTGAGCTTGCTGACGTTGTTCGGCGACGATATCGGTCCGCTAGTCGCGAGCAAAAGCGCAGCGGCGTGTTGGGTCTCGCACTTGAGGGCTGTGCAGGCTAATCTCCACTTTGAAGGACTCAAGGGCAGCCGGGCGGTGTTCAACATCAAGGGCAACGACTATCGGCCGATTGCCATCGTGCAGTACGCCGGCGGGGTGCTGATGATCCGGTTTTTTGGATTGCACGAGGACTACGACAAAGTTGATGCGGAGAGCGTGTAATGAAGACCACATTGATCGTCATTCAAAACGACGCGGATCACGCTCAGGCCAAGGCACTGATCGAGAAGCTGATGGACTCGAAAGTTCCGGCGGACCGGGCCCGCATGGTGGCTCAGGCGTGCTTGGCCGAAACGTATGAGCGTTCGAGATGGCCGCGACGCGTGCCGTCGCTGCCCGACCTCCTCACCTATCTGATGGATCAGCACGGACTTTCGCGCGGCGACCTCATCCCCCTTTTGGGAGCGGCCAGCCGGGTAAGCGAGGTTTTGACCGGCAAACGCGAGCTGAGCATGACGATGGTGCGCAAGCTCCGGGAGCGGTTTCATATTCCGGCGGACCTGCTCATCCCGCCACTGAGGTCGTCCGGAATCGCGGCGTGACCGTCTCGCGCTTCGATGGGGATCGCAGGAAGAGCGTGTAGCGCCTCACCCCGACCATCGATTTCACTGGTGTTTCTCGCCGCCGCGCGCCATTGGTTCCAGCATCCGCGCTGCGTGGTGTGGCAAGTTTGGGGCTGACGTAGACCCAAACGGCGGTTCCAGGCCCATTCCCGTTTGACATGGAACCGTACGGTCTGTACGCTCAATGAAATCAGGAGCGTACCATGCCAAAGCCGATCCGAAAGGGCGCCGAAGAGGCGCGTAGCCAGTTGCCAGAGCTGCTGACTGCAGCGCAGCAAGGTCGCCAAACGATTATTACCCGTCATGGGCGGCCGGTTGCCGTATTGATCCCAGTCTCCGCATCGGGGGAAGAAGTCCACGCGCAGCGCTCACTACTACCCCTTGCCGGCAGCGGTCGCGGGCTGTACGGTCCCGACCAGAGCCGTCAGAGCGTGCACAGCCTGAGAGACGAATGGAGCCGGTAAGCCTCGAGGAGCTGCCGGAGAATGCTCTCCTTCTTGTTGACTCCGCCCCGATCATTTACGTGCTCGAAGACCATCCCGAGCTCGCCGCAGTATTTAGGCCGGTATTTGAAGCGCACGACGAAGGGCAGGTGCGCCTGGCGGTCACCACAGTGACGCTTGCAGAGGTACTGACTGGACCTTTGAGCGCTCACGATGAGGTTCTCGTCGAGCGCTACCGCGCTACGCTCAAATCGTGGTTCGTCGTGGACTTGGACCTAGAGATCGCGGAAAGCGCGGCTCGCCTTCGCGCCGCTTGCAAATTGAAGCTGGCGGACGCGGTTCAGGCAGCAAGTGCGCTCGCCGTCGGTGCCGACGCGTTGGTGACGCACGACCGTGACTTCTCGGCACTACACGACCTGGTTGTCCTCGGCGTCCAGACAAAGGATTCCGTCGGATAAGCACAATGATCGCTATGAAGTGATCGCCCATGCATTTGAAGGCGCTCACCTGAACGCCGTCGAAGTGCTGAGCTTCACTTGGAGCCGCCGATAACACGCCGCAACATCCCGCCGGGATTGGTTCATTTCGCGCTGGCGATCGGTGGCTTCGCCATCGGCACCACAGAGTTTGGCACCATGAGCCTGCTGCGCTACTTCGCGCGCGACCTGCGCATCGATGCGCCTACTGCGGGTCATGTCATCAGCGCCTACGCCCTCGGTGTCGTCGTGGGAGCCCCGATCATTGCGGTATTGTCGGTGCGGCTGGCGCGCCGCAAGCTGTTGATCGGTCTGATGGTCCTGTTCGCACTCGCCAATGGCTTGTCGGCATTCGCGCCGAGCTATCGCTGGATGCTGGTATTCCGGTTTTTGAGCGGGCTGCCGCACGGCGCGTACTTTGGAATCGCCGCGCTGGTCGCCGCTTCCCTGGTGCCGACCGAGCGCCGGACCAGCGCAGTGGGACGAGTGCTGCTCGGACTGACTGTCGCCACCATCGTGGGCGCGCCGCTCGCCAATTGGCTGGGTCACGCGGTTGGCTGGCGCTTCACCTTCGGCATCGTCGCCGCGCTGGCCCTCATTTGCGCCGGGATGGTCGCGGCCTGCGCACCGCTGGATCCTCCCCAGGCCGGCGCCAGTCCGCTGCGCGAGCTCGGCGCGCTGAAGCGCGCTCAGGTATGGCTCACCCTCGCAACCGGCGCCATAGGCTTCGGCGGATTATTCGCGGTTTACACCTACTTGGGCTCGACGCTGGCCGACGTGACACGAGTCTCGGCTGACGCCGCGCCACTGGTCTTCTCCGTGTTCGGCGTCGGCCTGACCGCCGGCAATCTGTTCGTTCCGCGCTTCGCAGATCGGGCTCTGATGCCCACTGCGGGGACGCTGCTAGTCTGGTCGGCCGTTGTACTCGCGCTGTATCCCTGGGCGGCGCGCAGCTACGGCACGATGATGTTCGATGTATTCGCCGTCGGCATGGGCGGAGCACTCGCCACCGTGCTGCAAACCCGGCTCATGGACGTTGCCGGTGATGCGCAGAGCCTCGCCGCCGCGCTCAATCACTCTGCCTTCAATGTCGCGAATGCCCTCGGGCCCTGGCTTGGCGGGATGACCATTGCCGCAGGTTTCGGTCTCACGTCGACCGGCTATGTCGGCTCTGGGCTCGCGCTCGCCGGCCTCCTGGTATGGGCAATCGCACTCGGCGTCGAGCGCTCCTACTCACCCGCTGGCGAGGATGCCGCCGGGTCTTGAGGGCCGCGGCGCGCCCCATTCCTGGGCTCAGGCCATACAAATTGCCGTCGCCTCCCAGGATGGGCACAATATGCGGCTGGGTCAGGCGAACCGCAGCGTACGCGTGACGGAGCGTAGGCTTCGCAGGTTCAATTCCTGTCACCCGACCACTGATATTCGCGCTCTAAATCTTCGCCGCGCCGACGAACGGCTTGCCGTTCACGGTGCGGGCTGGCGCGACCGCGCCATTCGAATGGACACATATGCTCTCCACATTCAACGTCACCATGCAATTCGGGGCCAAGCCGCTCTTCGAGCAGGTCACCGCGAAATTCTCCGATGGCAATCGCTACGGCCTGATCGGTGCCAACGGCTGCGGCAAATCGACGCTCATGAAGATCCTGAGCCGCGAGCTCGAGCAAAGCGTGGGAGACGTCGTGCTGCAGCCCGGAAGACGCCTCGGCACCTTGAAGCAGAATCAATTCGCCTACGAAGACGAGCGTGTGCTCGATGTGGTGATGCAAGGCCACCTCGAGATGTGGCGCTCCATGCAGGAGCGGGATCGAATCTACGCCGACCCGAACGCGACGGACGCTGATTACATGAAGGCGGCGGAGCTCGAAGTGAGATTCGGCGAGTACGGCGGTTATGACGCTGAGGCGCGCGCCGGCAGCATCCTGATCGACATCGGCATCAGCGAATCACTGCACCAGCGGCCCATGCGCGAAGTGGCGCCCGGATTGAAGCTGCGCGTATTGCTGGCGCAGGCTCTGTTCTCGAAGCCGGACGTGCTGCTGCTCGATGAGCCGACGAACAATCTGGACATCCACTCCATCCGCTGGCTCGAGGACGTGCTCAACGATTATGACGCCACAATGGTCATCATCAGCCACGACCGACGCTTCCTGAACCAGGTCTGCACGCACATGGCAGACCTGGATTACCAGCAACTGAAAGTCTATCCGGGCAACTACGACGACTTCATGCTGGCCTCGCTCCAGGCGCGCCAGCGCGTGGACGCCGCGAACGCCAAGGCGCAGGACCGTATCTCCGATCTGCAGGAATTCGTGCGCCGCTTTTCGGCCAACGCTTCGAAGGCGCGCCAGGCGACCTCCCGCCGCCGGGAGCTCGAGAAGATCAAACTCGAAGAGGTACGACCTTCTTCACGGCAAAACCCGTACATCCGCTTCGAGCAGCGCAAGAAACTGTTCCACTCCGCGGTCTCGGTCGATGCGGTTTCATTCCGCTATCCGGGCTCGGAGGTCGATGTTCTGCAGCGAGTCAGCTTCAACATCCGGGCCGGTGAGCGGATTGCCATTATCGGGGCAAACGGCGTGGGCAAGACGACCCTGGCGCGCTGCCTGGTGGGCGAACTGAAGCCCACCGCCGGACAGATCACCTGGGTAGAGAACGCCGAGCCCGGCTACATGCCGCAAGACGCGCAAGAGGACTTCGCCGAGAAAGTCGACCTCTTCACGTGGATGTCGACCTGGACGGGCAAGGCGGACGACGACCTGATCGTGCGCGCCACGCTCGGCCGGCTCCTGTTTTCCGGTGATGAAGTCAAAAAATCGGTGAAGGTGCTGTCGGGCGGCGAGAAGGGCCGCATGATCTACGGCAAGCTAATGCTGACGAAGCCGAACGTGCTGGTCATGGACGAGCCCACGAACCACATGGACATGGAAACCATCGAGTCTCTGCAGACAGCGCTGGAGCTGTATCCCGGAACACTGGTCTTCGTCTCCCACGACCGGGAATTCATCGGTGGCCTCGCGAAGCGAATCATCGAGCTGAAGTCGGACGGGACCATCGAAGACTTCACCGGGACCTTCGACGAGTATCTGGCGACACATCCCCTGGTGGCGTGAGCGCCATTAGTAGTGGGGCGGCCGCTCGTCCTCCGGCGTGCGCAAGGCGCTCTCCGATTGCGCCGCGTCGATGCGGGCGGCCAGCCCGGCGATCTGCGCCCGCAGAGCCTCGATGTCCCGGTGCTGCCGAAAGACGACATCACTCAATTCGACATTTGCGCGCTCCAGGAACGCGATCTTGATCTCTATTTGCTCGAGCGTATGGGCATTCATTGAAACGCATCCTCCACGGAACAGCGCAACTCGGCTCGCGTTGCCTGAATTGCTGGAATCTATTTGCCGAGACGTGGGATTTCGGCCGCGAGCTTTTGCATAGACTCTCGCTTCCGCATCACTTCCTCGAGAATTTGCGGCCAGCGCACTTTGTGAAGAGCTGTTGTCGTGCGGAACTGGTCGAGTGGAACAGCCTCCAGCGGATCGATCCCGTAGAGTAGAAAGACGCGTACCGCAGCAATATCGGCTGCCATCTCCGCGACACGCTCCAAAAGTTTGAGCCCGACCCGTTCACCACGTGTCGTGACCTCTCTTGCGATGAACGCGCGCGCGACACCTAAGGCGAGCCGTGCCTGGGCAATCCCGGCATCGTTGCGCTTCTCGGGCAGAAGATGCAGGTTCTGTATGCGGCTATCGAGAACGTCCAACGGTTGAATGACTCGTAGGCGACCAATATCGGGAATGTCCATTTCAATCGCTCGCCGAGCAAGATCCTTGGTAGTCAGACCGACGACACCCGAAAGGAAAGCCACCTGCTTTACCTCGCCGCTCTTGGTGCGATGAGTCACCTTACCGGTTTGCGAGGTTGAGTCATCCAGAGGGGGTATCCACGTCTGCCACCCGAGACATTTGCCAAGAGTTGTCGCAAGCGCCGCATCGCCGATGAAGTCGGCATCGGCTGTCACTCCCGAGATCAGGCTCGCGGGGCGCCCGACCTGCAAATGATCGGCCCAGAAGGCCAGCGCCTGGCCGCCGACCAGTAGTCCCGTGGGCGAGCAGATGCTGAGTATCTTTCGGACCTCCTCGGCATCAAGCGGCGCCTCGGCTTGCCTACTCGTCATCGAAGTCACTCGAGGGGCTCACGATTCGCGCGGCCCGTGCTCTATCCGGAGGAATCATGTGCGTCTCGCCCCACGAGCCCTTCGCGTTCTCTACGCGCGCGGCACCCCGGACCTCCTCCAGTGCTCGCGGCGACAGGATCACCGCAACGGGTCGGCCATGCTTGACGATTTCGACGCAGCCCAGCGCCGCGACGTCGTCAAGAAGTCCGCCAAAGTTGTTTTTTGCATGGCTTGCCGATATTTGCTTCATATTTTAGCCATTTTAGCTAAAACTTCGCCATCCGCAAGTCCGCTGTCCAAAGCGCTATCGTTTACCCGTACCCGACGCCGAGGTGTCTCTGTGGGGGCGAGAAGTCATTGGCTCATGGTGCTGCCCCCCATCCTGGCGGCTTCCTTCCTTTCCCTTGCGCCAGCGGGAGCCGCTGGGCCGAACACACCGCCTGTTGCCGCCGGGAGCTCCAGCAGCGAGCCGCAACCGCTCGCGTCCGCGGAACGTGTCAATGACTTTGGAACACCTGGTGTCATGAGATTAGTGAGCAAGCGGGTGTGATCGCAGCCGGTGTTGGCTCCTTTTTTGGGGGGTTGATCCAAGCGGCGGTGGGTAGCGCCGGCGGCTTCGGGGCGACGCCCTTGAAGCGGATGGGATGAGCGGCGAATGCGGCATCGAGCGTGATGGCGCGTTGCGCGGTGAGCGCCGCAGCGGTGCCGTCGTGGACGGCAGCCGGAGCCATCAAGCCGATGCCGCCATGGCGATGTTCGTGGTTGTACCAGTGGAAGAACTGCTGGCAGTGAGCGCGAGCGTCCTCGATCGAGCCGAAGCGATCGGGGAAGTCGGGTCGGTACTTCAGGGTCTTGAACTGCGCCTCGGAGTACGGATTGTCATCCGAGACGTGCGGGCGGCTGTGGGTCTTGGCGACCTCGAGGTCGATCAGCAGCGCGGCGACTGGCTTCGATCGCATGCTGGTGCCGCGATCGGCGTGCAGCGTGAGGGTTCCCGGGAGCGATGTTTTCCTTCTCCACGGTATCGGCGATGAGTTGCTCGGCGAGTTCGGCGGACTCCCGATGAGCGATCAGCCAGCCGACGACGTAGCGGCTGTAGATGTCGAGGATCACGTAGAGATGGAAGCAGGTCCATTTGGCCGGACCCTTCAGTTTGGTGATGTCCCAGGACCACACTTCGTTGGGCCGGATCGCCAGCAGTTCGGGCTTGGCGTAGAGTCGGATGGATTCGCTGATTGTCGGCGCTCCCCGCTCTGGTCCTGGGCGGCCAGGAGCCGATACATGGTGCGGATCGAGCCGTGATAACGGCCTTCATCGAGCAAGGTGGCGAACACGCTGCCGGCGCCACGTCCGCGAAGCGCTCGCTGTCGAGCACACCGAGCAGGATCTCCTGCTCGGCGCATCGAGAGCGCCAAGGGAGGCCGTGGCCGAGCCGCGGCGCGCACCGTGGGCTGCCCGCGCGATGGCGGGCGCGATCGCGGTACACGAACCCGCGGTTCAGCGCGAAGGCCTCGACAGGCGCTTCTCATCCCGATGTGCGGGGCGAGCTCGGTCACGGCGAGCATCACTCCTCCTCGGTCCGATCGTCCGCCGTCGGCAGCCCCAGTGCCACACATAGTTTTTTTTGGGCGTCGATGATCAACTCGGCGCGCTCGAGCTTGCGGCGCAGCCGCGCATTGTCGCGCGTGAGCTGCAGGATCTGGCGGGCTGAGGCGTCCGGCTTTGGTCCTCGCCGCTTCGGCGCGAGCGCCACCCGGTCGGCCGCGCCAAGCTGCTTGCGCCAGCTCGCAACATCGAGGAGTAGATGTGCTTCGCGCGCAAGAACGCCCCGAGCGTACCGGCCGCCTTGCGCCGGTCGGCCTCGGCCAGGAACGCCGCTTCTCGCTCCCGGAGAACTGGCGGCGTCGCCCGACTGCGAAAACCTCCGGGTCCCTGTGCGGCGCGCCCGAGGCCGTCTCTCCAGTCGCCCTACGGGCTCCTTCCGAGACGGCCTCGGCAGGAGGAACCCGACGATCCATTCATGGAAGTGTTCAACAATGAGGTCATGTGCATGTCCTACCTGTACTCTAAATTGCCCGAGACAGGTGTTCCACCTCACATTGGCACGGGGGGCCGACACATGGCTCAACAGCCGCGCCGTACAGGCAGAGCTCTCCAGCGGCTCGGTCGTCGCTCACACTGTCGTCGACGATAAGTCCTCCCGCGGCACCGTGGAAGCTGCGATCCGCATCCGCGCGAGCGCCCGTGAAATTTGGCCCTTCATTACGGAGTGCCGATACGCTGCATGGCTCATCCCGGGACTGAAACGCTGCCAAATACTCGCGACGGCACCGGATGGCTCCTGGGCAGACATCGAGCACGTCGCTCAGTACTCGTTGTTCGCACCAACGATGCACTCCGTATTTCGGGCGGAGTTTCACCCGCCCTATCGAATGGACTTTCACCGCATCGGCGGCAATCTCAAGTACGAAGTCGGCAGCTGGGATCTTCTTCCCTCGGTGGGCGGTACGACGACCGTGGTCTATCGCGTTTCGATGCAGCCGGACTTCTGGATTCCGAAATTCCTGGCCCGACGGACGTTATACAAGGATTTGCCCGAGGCACTCCGCACGCTACGCAAGCATGCGCAGGAATCGGCCGCAAAGGGTTCGTCACCACCCGCATAGAGCTCACGTCATCCCGTAACGGAGTCGTCAATGAACAACGTACAAGTCGGACAGAAGAGCTATGAGATGCCCCCGCAGGACGGGTCACTGTTGCAGAGAAACTCGCAGTGCGCGAGCTCGGCAACGCCGAGCTACACCATCCGGGAAACGACCGAGTCGGACGCCTTCCCTAGCCGCGGTCGAACTCGAGTAGCCCGCGACCCGCCTGCTTGGCACGATAGCAAGCCGAGTCCGCCGCCTTCAGCCATTCCTCGGGACTCGCGATGTGGGCGCGAATCATGGCGATTCCGATACTTGCCCCGATGACGAACGACACCCCTTCCCGCTCGAGCATGAGTGGATTCAGCGCCTGCAATAGTTTCTGGCCGATAATCCGCACATGCTCGGGCGCGCAGTTATCCAGGATGACGGCGAACTCATCGCCCCCCAACCGCGCGACGGTGTCCGAGGAGCGAACCTGCCGGCAACAGGTCTGCGCCACCTTTCTGAGCATCTCGTCCCCGATCGCGTGACCGCCGGTGTCATTCACAATCTTGAAGCGGTCCAAGTCGATCGCCACCAGCGCCGCCGGCACCCCGAGGTGCCGTGCGCGGTCGAAGCACTTGCGCAAGCGGAGCTCGAGCTCAGAGCGATTCGCTAGTCCAGTCACTCGATCCTGCCGCGCGCGTACCTCGAGCTCCTGCGTGCGCTCCACTTCACTCGTTGCGTCATGCAGAACCATGACGAGTCCTGTCACCTGTCCCGCCTCCCCCAGCACCGGTGAAATCGAATCGAGGATATGGCAGATCGTTCCGTCCGATCGGTGCAGCAGGCAGGGTCGATCCCTGCGCACGGTCGTGCCATGCATGGTGCTTTGCAGAATGAGACTGGGCGCCCTGCGCTGAGTCTCGGGATTGACCAAATGAATCACCTCGTCAATGAGGCGCCCGAGTACGGCCTGCTCGGGGATGCCGAGCAGCCGCTCCGCGGCGGGATTGACATACTGAATCCGCGAGTCCACATCCGTGGTGACGACGGCATCGACAATCGCGCTGAGCGTCACGCGCAGTCTCTCGCGCTCCGCGGTGAGCTTGGCCTCGGCAGACTTTCGCTCGTCAAGACTCTCGATCTGCGCAATCAGGTTGAGCGGCCGCTCCTGCGCATCGCGCAGGAGCGAAACCGCGACGTGTGTCCAGATCCAGTGCCCATCCTTGTGGCGAAAGCGCCGCTCGATCTGATAACTCGAGACTTTGCCGGTCAACAGGGGCCGCCACCTCGCTTCGCTCGCCTGCCACTCCTTCGCTTCCGAAGGACCTCCCGGCGGGAGAGCTCGGAGCTCGGCTTCCGAGTAGCCGAGCATCGTCTGCAGAACCCGATTGGTGTGGGTCCACTGGCCATTGAGATCGGCAATCAGCATACCGATCGGAGAATTCTCCATCGATTCGCGAAAGTGCCGCTCGCTCGACTGGAGCGCCCGCGCCGCGGCGCGCCGCGCGTCGCTGCCGATGCCGACGGCAGTCGGCGCCAGGATCATGGTGAGGAACGCAACGACGGGCAGGCCCACGAGGGTGCCCGTGACCGGCACATGCCCGAACCCCAGCGGACGAATGCCCAATACCCATAGATTTCCGACCAGAAAGCCGACGGCGAGACTGAAGAGAGAGGTTCCAAACCCCCCCAAGCGAAAGGAAGCGATCAACATGAACAGGCTGACGGTTACGAACGGAAAGCGAAGGTAGCGTATACAAAGGTACGCGCCCATCAGGCAAAGCATCAACTCGAGTACGTTCTCAACGAGGAAACGCCCGCGCACCAATCTTCGTAGCTTCTCGGGGCTTGCGAGAATGAGCGGTGGTCCGAGCAGGCACGCCCCCATCGCATGGGAGGACCAGGCCTCGACCACCGCGACCGACGAGGGTGCTCTGAAGAGCAGGTCGATGATCAGGGCGCCCAACAGGGCGCTCAATCCCGGCACTGCGATGCCGAGCACGCCCGTCATGATGGCCGCCTGCCCTATCGAGATGTCGGGGTACGGATAGACCCATAGGAAGCGAAATGCGCCGACCATGAGCGCCACTTCCGCCAGATTGAGGGCGGCAAACGCCAATGCCGCGGACGGCGCTCGATGGGCCGCAAGGATATTGGCGAAGCACACCGCAACAAAGAGAGCCAACGCAGCGGTAAACCAGCGGACCCGGGGCAAGCGAATGAGCACGCACGCCGCGATGGCGCAGCCCGGCCAGAATAGAGCTACGCCGTTGGCGGCGCGGGTGAGCCAGAAGGCGATGCAATCAGCGAGGAATACGCCAAGCGCGAGAGCGATCTCTTGAGTAGGCGCCGCACGGGCCATCGATCGCGGAAGTGGTGAGTCAGACGTCTCGGTCACGGGGCAAATCAAGCCTGCGGAGGGCCGATGTCCTACGCCCGGCGGCCTCCGTGCGTAGCATATGACAGCGTGGCACTTTAGGCCGGCCGGCTTCCGTCGCCCGCGACGGACTTTTCATATTGTCAAATTGCGCTTGGCCTGGTCAGTGTTTCAGCACTCCATTGGCAGCCGCAACGTCGGATTGCAGACGGGGAACACGCGCAGCCGCATCAGCGATGTAACCAGCCGCCACCCGCACCATTGCCGGCGTGGGGGCCACGAATGCCGTGCGTACCTGGCCCGCGATCAAGGTCAGCCACGCACGCAGCCGCGGGGGATACACCACTGCCCCTTCACTGGACTGGATCTTGAGATCCACCAGGCCGTCTGTGTCACGGCTCAGGCGGCTCAGCACAGGCTGCGCCGTACCGGCGGAGACGCTCTTGTCGGCAACCGCCTTCTCTAGAGCGCTACGGGCGTCGATGGCCTGATTCAGATTGAAATCGAGCCGATCGACCGCAACGTCAAGCCGCATCAGCAGATCGAACCGCTGCTGCAGCTGCGCCTGTGTCGTTTGTAATGTCGGGTCCAGTTTCACCACGAACGACTGTGTCTGCGTGACATCGCCATAGGAGAGCGTTGCGTGGTACGTGCCCGGCATCACTTCCGGGCCTACGGGCGCGGCGGCCGCAAAGAATGAGTTGTAAACGCCCTTCACGTCCATTGCATCCGGGTAGCTGAGATCCCACTGAAAGCGGTTCATGCCGGGCTTTATCACCGTCGCCAGTTCCTGGCGCTGCTTTCGTGCCGCGGTGGGGTTGTCCGAGAGCGGCTGCGGTTTGCCTTGCGCCTTCGGGTGCAACGTGAAGCTGCGGATCAACTTGCCGCTCGCATCGGAGAAGCTCAGTTTCACCGGCGTGCTGCCGTTGTAGTCGTCCGGCAGGTGGAAGAACACCACGGCTCCGGGCGCCAGATTCTGGCCTCCCGGCCCGCGCGGACCATCCTCGCCGCCGCCCATGCTGCGCGTGAGCAACCACGCCTGCTGCGGTCTGAATAAATGGGGCGCATCACTCGTCACCTGCGCAGCCCCCAGCTGCTCCAGGAACTGCAGATCATCGAGCACCCAGAATCCGCGTCCGTACGTCGCGAGCACCACGGCGTGCTGCTGGGGCTGAATCTCCACATCATTCACCCGTACCGTCGGCAGCTTGAGCGTCAACGGCTGCCAGTGTTGGCCCTCATCCAGACTGAAGTACACCGTTGCGCTGGTACCCGCGACCAGCAGATTGGAGTCGTTCGGATCCTCGCGCACGCTCTCGACGTACTGGTCCTGCGGCAGCCCGGTGCTGATTTCCGTCCAGTGCTTGCCGTAATCGACAGTCTTGTACACGTACGGGTGGAAGTCGTCCCAGTCGAAGCGGCTCGCCGACACGTAGGCGGTACCCTGGTGGGTGTGCGAAGGCTCGATGCACGTGACCGTGGACCAGATCGGCAGCGCCGGTGGGCGCACCTGGCTCCAATGCGCGCCCGCGTCGGTCGTCACATAAACCAGCCCATCATCGGAACCCGTCCAGATGACATCGTCCGTGAGCGGGGAGAAGGCAATCGAGGATACGGTATCGAACATCTCCTCACCGGTCACATCCGCGCTGATAGGGCCGCCCGGACGCCCCTGCTTGCTCTTGTCGTTGCGCGTGAGGTCTGGGCTGATGGGCTTCCAGTGAATGCCTTCATCCGTGGTCTCGAACAGCACATTTGCCCCCATCAACAGTTCCTTGGGATTGCCCGGGGCGAACACCACGGGATGATGGTTCCAGCCATAGCGGTATTTGATCTCGGTTCCCGCAAGACCAAACTTGTACTCCGGCCAGGGGCTCACATTCGTGACCAATCCCGTCCGACGGTTCGCCCGCCACTCGATGCTGTAATAGCCGCTGCCGTAGGTGACCCAGGGTCGGCCTGGCGTCGGCACCACCCAGCTCATTTCTCCGCCCGTTATCTCTTTCCAGACCGGCGGAATGACCCCCGACGGCACGGCGCTCGGCGCCTCGACCGAGCCCCGATCCTGCTGCGCGCCATAAATGTGGAACGGGAATTGGTCGTCGAGATTGGCGTGATAGAACTGACCGGTCGCCTGGTTATCCTCGGAGCTCCACGTCTTGCCGCCATTTTGAGTCACGGCCGCGCCGCCATCGTTGCCTTCTATGAAGGTCCGCGGGTTATGCGGATTGATCCACAGCACGTGGTTATCACCATGTGGCGGATGCAGCTCGATCAGCTTCTTGCCTTGATCGTGTGATACGTACACTCCGACATTGGGCAGATAGATCGTATCAGGATCCTTGGGGTCCACGAACACGGTCATGTAATAGAACGCGCGTTGCGTGATATCCATGCTGTTGTTGATCAGCCGCCAGCTCTGGCCGGCATTGTCGGAGCGGAAAAGACCGCCCGCCTGGCCTTTGTAGTCCGCTTGGATCAGCGCATACACGACGCCGGGTCGGCTCGGCGCAACCGCGATGCCCACTTTGCCGAAGATGCCGCCGGGCAGACCAGGACGGTGCGAGATGTTGGCCCAGGTCGCCCCGCCATCGGTCGACTGGTAGATGCCGCTGCCCGGGCCGCCGCTGGAGAATGTCCAGTGCTTGCGCGACATCTGCCACATGGCGGCGTACAGCACCTGCGGATTGGACGGATCCATCGCCATGCTGATGGCACCCGTCGCATCATTCACATACAGAATCTTCTTCCAGCTCTTGCCTCCATCCGTGGTCTTGAATACCCCGCGCTCCGGATTGGGCCCGAACAGATGGCCCAGCGCCGCCACGTAAACGACATCTGGGTTGTTTGGCGCCACCAGGATCCAGCCGATGATGTGGGTCTCGCCCAGGCCGATGTAACTCCATTTCTTGCCGCCATCGATGGACTTGTACATGCCCTCCCCGGTCAGGACCGTGTTGCGGGGTGAGGAATCTCCCGTGCCAACGTAGATCACCTTCGGGTTGGAGGGCGCGATCGCCATGGCGCCGATATTGTTGCTCTTGAAATCCTTATCGGAAATGTTCCGCCAGTTCTGGCCGTAATCCCGGGTCTCCCACACGCCCCCGCCCGCCGTGCCCATGTAAAAGACATTGGGCTCGTCGGCAACGCCGGCCACCGTGGTGACCCGGCCGCCGGTATAGGGACCCACGCTGCGCCAAGCCAGCGCACCTGTGAGCTTCCCCATCGGCAAGGGCGCGGCGATCGCGGCCGACAGCGCCAGGAACAGAGCGGAAAACAGCATAAGGTGGCGTGCTTTGAGCATGGCGGATGGCCTCCGAATGGCGATTCGATCGAAACTGTAAGGCATAAGGACTCGCACGTCCTGCCCACCGGACGCCGGAACTCGTCGCCCCACCGCACGGACCGCCCAGGCCGCTGGCGACAGGCTCCCGCCGCGTAGTCCCGCATTCCTCAGGCCAGCTTCAGCACGCTACACTGACCAGCCCTTGCCCCGCAGATGAGCCCGAGTCCGCGTCCCGAGGAAGTGATGTTCACGCAACTACTCGATCCGCTCGGCAGCCTGACATTGACCTGTCTGGTGGCGCTGGTACCCGTCGTGTCTCTGCTGGTCCTGCTGGCGGCCTGCCGCTGGCCCGCATGGCTCGCGAGCCTGGTCGGATCGCTCGTAACCTTCGCCCTCGCGACCTGGGTGTGGAAGATGCCCTTCGGCGATGGCTGGCATGCCTATGTCTATGGTGCGGCGACCGGCGTCTGGAATGTCGATTGGATTACGCTCTGGGGCATGGTGCTTTTCAACACCTTGACCGTCAGTGGCGTTTTCGAGGACTTCCGGCGCTGGCTCATTGCACACGGCACCATGGACGTGCGCGTGCAGACCATGCTGTTCGCTTGGGCGTTCGGCGCGATGCTCGAAGGTCTGGTCGGGTTCGGATATCCCTGGGCAGTCGTGGCGCCGATCCTGATATCCCTCGGCATCTCAGACCTCAACGCCATCCGTGTCGCCGCGATTGCCAACAACGCACCGGTATCCTTCGGCGCCCTCGGCGCGCCGATCATTACGCTCGCCGCGGTGACCAACTATCCGCTGCTGGCGCTCTCAGGGTCGACCGGTACGATCGTAGCAGTCCTCGCGCTGTTGCCGCCCTGGGTGCTGCTGTACCTCGTTTCCGGCAAGGAAGGCATGAAAGGCGGCTGGCCACTGGCCGTCGTTGGCTCCTTGGCTTACATCGTCGGCCAGTATCCGGTTGCGGTGTATCTCGGCCCGTACCTGCCTGACGTCACCGGCGCCATCGTCTGCTTCGTCGCACTGCTGACTCTGCTCAGGATCTGGCAACCGAAAACGGTTCTTGGCTACGGTGGAGTGCCTGTTGATGCAGCGATCGCCCGACAGACGCAAGCACACGGCCTCAGGCGGCGAGAAGTCCTGCAAGCCTGGATGCCCTTCGTAGTGCTGCTGATCGTGGTCGCGGCCTGGACCGGCCCCTGGTCACCACTGCCAAAGATCACCTGGGTCTCCGCGCAAGCGGTGGCATGCCCATCCCTGTCGGCCACTTGCGATGCAGCGAAGCCGGGGGTGACAGCGGCATTCAAGTTCGCACCCTACGTCGGCGGCACCGCGATCCTGGCCTCCTGGATCATCGTGGCTCTGCTTCTCCTGGTGTTCGGCCGACTCACTGGCGCGCAGATCGGCGAGGTCTTCCGTCGCACCTGGCACCAGATTTGGGGCGCCGGCCTGGTCGGCATATTCATCTTCGGTCTCGCCTACGTCTTCAACTATTCCGGCATGGCCGCCTCGCTCGCAAAGGGTTTCTCCGCCATCGGAGTCGCATTCATCGTGCTGTCGCCGATCCTGGGATTCATCGGCGTTGCGCTGTCCGGCTCCAACACCTCGACCAACGCGATGTTCGGCAAAATCCAGGCGCTCGTCGGCGTTCAACTGGGCATGCCGCCGCTACTGCCACCGACTCTCAACTCCGTCGGCGCGGAGATCGGCAAGCCGGTCGCGCCTCAGACCGCTAGCGTCGGCGTCTCGACCAGCAGGTTCGTGCGCAAGGAAGGCGATGTCATCCGCCACAATCTGGGCTGGACGCTGATTCTGCTCGCCTACCTGGTGCTCATCGCGATCGGGTGCTACCTGCTGCGACCCGCCTCGATGATGCCCTGAGAGCGGGAAGTCGCGCCGTGGATATACCACCGAGGGCCCGGTGGTTATTGCATCAGGCGCGGCGGAAAACTAGCTTCGATGACGCCAACAGCACGTTGACTCCTGATTGCGGCAGCGTCGAATGCGAACATCCACTTCGGGAGAGCGTCTCATGCGCTCGCGGGAGAGCGCGCGGGTCAGGAAAAAGGCCTCCATGCTCCTGCATCAGATCGAGCGCGGCACCTACTTCAACCATCGCCTGCTGCGCCGCTTCATCTCCCTCGCCTCCGGGATGAGATTCCGTGGCGCGGCGCGCATCGCCTTGCAAAAAAAAACACTACTGGGCACCTCGCTGGGCTCGTGGACGCAGTCCGCGATGCGGGGACCGAGCGCTTGGAGCATTGCCGAGCGCGAGCTCATGGCCACCATGGCGGCGCAGTGGAACGCCTGCGCTCTGTGCACGGATGTGCTCGGCGCGGCGGCCGCCAGGCACCTGGGCAGAGCGGTGGTCGATGCGGTGCTTTCCGACTATCGTTCGGCCCCGATCTCGGAGGGATTGAAAGTGACCTTGGAGTTCCTCGAGATCATGACGCTACGGCCGAGGAGCGTGACGGAGAAGCACGTCAGCGCGGTGATCGACAGAGGCATCAGCATGGAAACGTTGAGCGACGCGATCGAAGTGGCGGTGGTGCTGAAGCTCATCACCCGCTACGCGGGCGCACTCGATTTCGCCGCCCCGAACGCCACGAGCGTGGCCCAGCAATCGGCTCACTGGCCGAGCACGGTTGGCGGACGCGACCTCCCGGTCCTCTGAAGACTTTCCTGCTCGGAAATTCCGACTCTAGATCGGGCCGGCGGGCGCCTGCACGCGCGCTGGCTATGACCACTCGGGGAGTGGTCATGTCATGAGGCGATGAATGGGTATTTGAATCGGAACCGCCCTCATCTAGCATCCGCGCCAAGTACCGATTGTTGGGGGTTCGCCACAGCGAGCATGCGAAAACACGCGAATTCCACAATCGATGTCGTACTAATACAACAGCAAACCACGTAAGGCGGCGGCAGGGCGCCGCGGAGTAGATTAATGACCGTCAACCAATCTGTCCGTCATGCGGTTCGGCGCACGCTCACCATCGGCGCCATCGCGGCTCTAGGTGCAGGCTCTTTCGCAGCCCACGCTGCGCAGCCGGATACCGGTGAGTCAACCGCTGTCAAGACCACCACCAAGGCGAGCACCGCCAAGGCCGCGCCCGCAAAGGCGCCGCTCCGGGTCGCGCAGGCGCAAACGACCCCAGCACCCACGCCCACCCTCACGCCCGCGGTGCTGCAGACCGTCGTGGTCACCGGCACCCTTATCGCGCGGCCGGCTTCGGAGACCGCCGAGGCCATCACCATCGTCAAGGCGGATGCCCTGAAAAATCAAGGCATCGTGAACGTCGAGCAGGCGCTTGACACGCTGACCAACAACGTTCCGGCGATCAACATCTCTGCGACCGTGGGATCGTTTTCCGGAGGCGGCTCCTTCGCCAACCTGCGGGGCATCGGCCAGGCACGCACTCTGGTTCTCCTCGATGGACAGCGCCTGGCCGACAATGCCACCAATGGCAATGCGGTCGACCTGAGCGGCATTCCGTTCTCCGCGATCGACAACATCCAGGTGCTGCGAGAGGGCGCCTCGGCGGAATACGGCTCCGATGCCATCGCCGGCGTCATCAACTTCATCACCAAGAAGAACTACCAGGGCGCCGAAGTTCAGGTCAATTTCGATCAGCCACAGGAAAAGGGCGGCAGCTCGGGCTACGGCAATTTCACGGTCGGCCACGGCGATCTCGTGAGCGATGGCTATAACATCATGCTGACCGGAAGCTACAGCGAGCAGCAACAGGTGCGGGCGGCATGGCGATCGTTTTCCGCGGCGGGTTACGATCCGGCCCTGGGGCTCAACGCGACGAACGATCCGGGAACGTGGCCCGGGAGCATCCAAGACAACTATCAAAACGCCATCTCAGACCCCAGCGCTAACGGCACCAGCCAGGTTTGGCAGCCTGGCTATCCGGCTTGCACGGGCAACAACTACCTCACCACGAACCTCGGCAACTGCGCCTACCGATATCAGGCGGCGACGGACCTGCTGCCGAAATCGAGCGAGGCGTCGGGTCTGGCCACCATCACCAAGGCGCTGCCGGGCAACAATCAGCTGCAGCTGCAGTATCTGGAGACCCGCTCCGAGGTGAACGGCTGGTCCGGCCCAATGTTCTACCAGTTCGATATGACGCCCCAGGCCGACCCGCTCTACTACCCATCGGCGGCAGGGCTGACGTGCGAGGGTACCTGCACCGCGCCGCCGGTACTCGGCGGCCCGATACAAGTGGCCTGGACCGATCCCTACAACAATCGCTATACCGGCGACCTCAATACGGAGCAGAGGGTGCTGCTGACCTTTTCCGGCAACAATGCCGACTGGGACTACAAGCTGAGCGGCAATTACAGTGACAACAAGAGCGATCAGCGCAATACCGGGCAGATCCCCGATGAGACGACGCTCGGCAACGGCGAAATCGGCCCCAACGACACGCCGATCCTCAGTAATCTGATCAATCCGTTCGGCCCCCAGAGCGCGGCCGGACAGGCCTTGATCAACTCGTCGTACCTGAACGGCACTTATGCCAACGGTGAGATGAAGCGCTGGAGTTTCGATGGCAACGCCACCCATCCCCTGGGTGATGCATTCAATTCCGGCACTCCGGCGACGGTGGCCCTCGGCTTCAGTGTCGAAGGCGAGGACTTCAGCTTCGCCACTACGCCGTACAACGACCTCACACACGTCGCAACCGGCTTCACGGACTCCAATGTGGAGGGCAGCCGCACCAGCCAGGCGCTTTTCATGGAACTCGACGTGCCGATCTCCAAGAGCCTCGATCTCGACCTCTCGGATCGCGAGGACCGCTACAGCGACTTCGGCCGGACCAACAACGGCAAGCTCGCGGTACGCTTTCAGCCGTACAGCTTCCTGACCCTGCGCGGCACCGCATCCACCGGGTTCCGCGCGCCCACGCTCTTCGATCTGTATCAGCCCAATAACATCGAAGCCTCGGACGGCCAGACCATGGGAACCAACAACCCATTCTGCGTCACACCTGCGGCGACCGGACTCTGGACCACGGCGACCTGCGGTACGCAGGGACTGGGCCTCTTCGGCGGTAACAAACACCTGACGCCGGAGACGTCGGAGAACTTCGACGTCGGCGCCGTCATCTCGCCGATCCGGAACATGGGCATCACGCTCGACTATTTCCGCATCTTGGTCTCCAACGCCATTGGCACCATTCCCGCCGAGAGCATCTACGAGAACCCGACCCAATTCGCCAACCAGATCGTGCCGAACTCCAACGGGGGCCTCACCCAGTCGATTGCGGAGGGCGCGTTCTGCACGCCGTATACGAATTCGAACTGCGGTTACATCCTGCAGAACTCGCAGAATACCGGCGGCGTCACCACCGACGGGCTCGATCTGAGCGTGCAGTACCTGCAACATACGGCGTACGGAACGTTCCGCGAGGACCTGGAAGGAACCACGGTAACGCAGTTCCGCCTGCGGCTGTACAACGGCGCCCCCGCGCTCAATCTGGTGGGCTGGAATCAGGGCGGGACGCTGAATCCGCCGGCGTTCCGCTGGCAGCATGAGCTCAGGGTCGACTGGACGAGCCCGGGCGACATGTGGGGCGCCGGACTCAGCAACCGCTTCTACTCGTCCTACATCGACGAGTTCGACATCGGACCGGCCAATAGCGGTCCGCAGCGGGTCGTGGGCGCGCAGTCGACCTGGGACACCTACGCGTCCTACATGCCGGTTCGGGGTCTTAGCGTTCTCTTTGGAGTCCAGAATCTCTTCAACACCAACCCGCCGTTCACCAATGCGTCGTCAAACAACTTCGCGGCTGGTTACAGCGCCCTCTTCTCCAACCCGATCATGCGGGACTTCTATCTCAACGTATCGTACAAGTTCTTCTGAGCCCGGCTCCCCGGCGGCGGCATGCCGCCGCCGGGGAAGCTGAACCTGTCACGCCCGCACGGGGTGCTTAGACCAGGCGGTAATGACTGTCCTGAGAGCGGCGACCGTTTCGTAGATCTGTTGCTCGCTCAAGCTCGCATAGCCCAGGACGAGCCCATTGCGTCGCGGCGCGCCCGCATAGCACGGCGACAGCGGGCCCACTGAAACTCCGTTTTCACGCGACTGCCTGCTGATCTCGTAGTCGTTCATGCCGGGCGGCAGGAGCGCGACCAGATGCATGCCGGCTGCCTCACCCACGATCTCCAGTGTGCCGCCGAATTCCGCCTCCAGGGCCGCGATCAGCGTCTTGCGCTTCTCCGCGTAAAGGCTGCGCATGCGTTTGAGATGATGGGAGAAATGGCCCTCGCGAATGAAGTCGGTCATGACGAGCTGATACAGCAGAGGTGAGAACGTGTCGCACGCACTTCTGAGCATCAAGAAGCTGCGTATCAGGTCCCGCGGAATCACCAGGAATCCCAACCGCAGCGCCGGAGCGATCACTTTGCTGAGCGTACCGATGTAAATGACGCGCGACTCGCTGTCCACACCCTGCAGGGAACCGATCGGGCTGCCACCGAAACGAAATTCGCTGTCATAATCGTCCTCGAGAATCCAGGCGCCGTTGCGTCCCGCCCAGGCGAGCAGCTCCAGGCGCCTGGCCGCGCTCATGGTCACACCCATCGGGAACTGATGCGAAGGCGTCACGAATGCCACGCGGGCACGGCCGGCTCTCTCGATGGCGCTTGCAACATTCATCCCGTCCCGGTCCGTCGGCACCGGAATGAGCCGCGCGCCAGCGGCCTTGAGCGCCTGTTGTGCTCCCGGGTAACTCGGCTCTTCGATCAGGACGGGGTCCTGAGGGTCGAGGAGCGCGAGCGCGGAAAGTTGCACGCCCTGTTGCGAGCCGGTCGTGACCAGCACCTGCGAGGCGTCGCAGCGCACGCCGCGGAATGCGCCCAGGTACTCAGCCACCGCTTCCCGGAACGGCCAGTACCCCATGGCATCACTGTAGCCCATGACTTCGCGAGACAACCTGCGGGTGTGCCGGTTGATGAGCCGCGACCATTCCCGGACCGGGAAGTGCGTCAGATCAACACAGCCGCGGGCCCTCTCGAGCCACTCCTGCGCAGGTCCCGGCATCCCGGCGGCGCGCCGGGACGTCCGCCGTTTGCCGCCGGACTCCGACTGCTCGACCGTACTCGGCAATCCCTGCCGCACCGGTTCAAATACGCCGTCTGGAATCGACTCGGAGACGCAGGTTCCCGCCCCGACTAACGGCCGCAGATACCCTTCGGCGATCAGCAGCTCATACGCGCCGAGCACCGGAATGCGGGATATCTTGAGCTCGTCAGCCAGCGCGCGCGTCGAGGGCACCCGCTGCCCGGGGCGCAGTTGGCCATTGACGATCGCGCGCTGAAACCAGACGGCGATCTGGCGATAGAGCGGCGTCTTACTGCGTGCGTCGAGAGCGATTGGAGGCAGAAAGCTGGTGGTCAAACGGTTTCACCGGCCGGCACGGTCGCCATGGAGCACATTCTATAGCGAGCCCGTCCTCGCAACCATGGCTCCAGTTTGCGGCTTGGAATGGTCATGCGTGCGATCGAGAAGTGGTCATTGACAACGCGAGGCGTTGATTCAGGCGCACGCTATAATGCCCGGGTGATGAATGTCGCCAGCGAGGCAGCCATGTCGCTCAAGGAGTGGATTCAAAAGGGGCGCGAGCTCGGCGCAAGCGATCTGCACCTTGAATCGGGCACACCCCTCGTCGCACGGATCCGAGGCGATCTTGCCGCCGTCGGCGAGTCGATTCCCGCGCAGCGCATCGCTGAAGCCGGCCGGGACCTTCTTGGCGCCGAGGCCTGGGCGCAGTTCCTTGCCCGCGGCTCGGCCGACGTGTCGTTGGCGGCGGGCGGGATGCGGTGCCGGCTCAGCCTGTTCCGTACGATCCGCGGCGTCGCCATCGCGGTGCGGCTGCTCGCGCCCGCGGTCAGCGATCTGCGCGCCTGCAATCTGCACACGGACCTGCGTAAGCTCATCGAAGCCGAGAGCGGTCTCGTCGTGATATCGGGTCCGACCGGCAGCGGCAAGTCGACCACGCTCGCCGCGCTCATAGAAGAGATCAACACGTCGCGCCCGCGGAACATCATCACGCTCGAGAGTCCGCTCGAATACATTTTCACGAACCGCCGCTCGTTCATCCGGCAGCGCGAGATTCCGACGCACTCCCCAACGTTCGAGCAGGCAGTAATAGACGCGCTGCGCGAGAATCCCGACGTGCTCGTGATGAGCGAGATGCGTACCCCGGAGGTCATCCGGCTCACATTGAACGCCGCGGAGACCGGGCACCTCGTCCTTGCCACCATGCATTCGGCGAGCTGCGCGGAGGCTCTGAGCCGCATCTGTATGTCGTTTCCGGCGGAGATCCAGGTGAGCATCCGCGCCCAGCTCGCCGATGCGCTGGTCGGTGTCGTATGTCAACGCTTGGATTTTCTCCCGGCGCACCACCTCAGGGTACCGCGCTGCGAGCTACTGCTTGCAAACACGGGTATCCGGGGAACGCTGCGTGCCGGCCAGTTCAGCCACATCCCCAACGTCATGCTCGCGGGCGGCGAGGAGGGGATGTGGACCTTCGATCGCTATCAACGCTGGATGGACCAGAAAACGGACTGGGTCCGGCCCGCGCCCGTGAGGTCCCCGCCCGGCGAGGAGGCCGTCAACAAAGTCGTGAGTGTGCCGAAGGCGGCGCTCGCCCACCCACCCGCGCACCCGACTCAGGCCGCCGCACAGCGCACCCCGCCGGAGCAACAGGCGGAGATCACCATCAACGAGGACATGGACCTCAGCGAGATCGCCGAGCTCGCCAGGAAGATCGAGGAGCGGACGCGCTAATGGAAGAGCTTCATCGCATTGCGCAGCGTCTCCAGCACGCCCCAGATCAAGGGAAAGCCGACGAAGCCCCAGGCCAGTATCAGCTGGAGAGTGCGTGTGCCGCTCGAAGTTGTGCTCGCCATGGGTGCTCTGCGATCACTGCGTCAATAGCGTCGTCGCTTCGCCTTGCGCGGCCGACATGTAATGCCGCTCGTGGACCGGCCTGATGAAGAGATTGCAGAAGAAGCCGACCACCAGCAGGGCCGCCATGAGATACATCGTCGCGTTATAGGCGTTTGCCGCCACGACTCCGTGGGCGATCTCGTACTGCCGTATGTAGTTGACCAGCACCGGACCGAATACCCCGGCCGCGGACCAGGCGGTGATCAATAACCCGTGGATGGCTCCGACGTAACGGGTGCCGAACATATCCTTGAGGTACGCCGGTATCGTGGCGAATCCGCCGCCGTACATGCTGATGATGATCAGGAAGCAGAGCACGAAGAGGCCCACGCTGCCGATCCTGCCGGCCGTCGGCACAATGGCGTAGAGCACGGTGCCCAGGATGAAGAAGCAGAAATAGGTGTTCTTGCGTCCCATATAGTCGGAGGCCGACGCCCATAGAAACCGGCCAGCCATGTTGAAGAGGCTCATGAGGCCGACGAAGCCCGCGGCGGCTACTGCGCTCACCTTGCCCGGAAACATCTCCTGGCTCATGGCCGAGGCCTGGCCCAGCACTCCGATTCCCGCAGTCACGTTGAGGCACAGCACCCACCAGATGAGCCAGAACTGCGGCGTCTTCAGCGCCGTGTAGACGTACACGTGAGCGCTCGTCACGAGCTTTGGCGGTTGGGTGGGCGCGATCCAGCCCTCAGGCTTCCAACCCGGCGAGGGGACCCGCACGATCGCCGCGCCCACCATCATGAAGATGAGGTAAACGATCCCGAGCACGATGAAGCTTTTCGCCACTCCGACGTGCGTGGCCGTCGAGAACCTGGCCATCAACCACACCGAGAGCGGTGAGGCGATGAGCGCCCCTCCTCCGAAGCCCATGATGGCCATCCCGGTCGCCATGCCGGGTCGGTCGGGGAACCACTTGATGAGGGTCGAGACGGGTGAGATGTACCCGATACCCAGCCCGATGCCACCGAGCACGCCGTAGCCCAGGTAGATGATCCAGATGTTGTGGACGTAGACCCCGGCGGCCGAGATCAGGAATCCGCCACCGAAGCACAGCGCCGCGGTGAACATCGCGCGGCGCGGGCCAGCCTCCTCCACCCACCGGCCGAGCACAGCCGCGGACACTCCGAGGAAGAAAATCGCGAGCGTGAAGATCCAGCCGAGATCGGTGAGCTTCCAGTCACCCGGGGCGGACGCGGTGATGCCGATGAGCTTCGTCATGGGCAGGTTGAACACGCTCAAGGCGTACGCCTGGCCGATGCACAGGTGCACACAGAGTGCTGCCGGCGGCACCATCCACCGGCTGAAGCCAGGGCCGGCTTCCGTGCGGCCCCGGTCGAGGAATGAGAGCGGGCGCATGCCGGGAGTCTACCTCGCTCCCAGGGGGCAGGCTCATGGAGATGAGTGTCGACTACAGGCAATCGACGCCACGGTGTTCACGATCCGGCGCGATTCTGTACCAAAATAGGGTATGCCCGAGCTTCCCGATCTCACGGTCTATCGCGATGCGCTGGCGGAGCGCGTCGTACATCAACCTCTGGATAAGGTACTGATTTTATTTCCATTTCTGCTACGGACGGTAGAGCCCCCCATCGCCAGCGCGCAGGGCCGGCGCGTGACCGGGGTACGCCGCATCGGCAAGCGCTTGGGTTTAGGGCTCGAGGGCGAGCTCTGGCTGGTGTTCCATCTGATGATTGCCGGCCGCCTGCATTGGTTCGACGCCGCTACCCCGCCCAGCCGCCGTGCGGCACTCGCCCGTCTGCAATTCGGCAACGGCACACTGACACTCACCGAGGCCGGCAGCAAGCGGCGCGCATCGCTGCACTTCATCCAGGGTGAAGAGGCGCTGCGCCTGCAAGACCCGGGTGGCCTCGAGATCCTGACTTCGACGGCGGCGGAGTTTGCCGAGCGGTTGCGCAGCGGCAATCATACTCTCAAGCGCGCGCTGACCGATCCGAGACTGTTCAGCGGGATCGGCAACGCCTACTCCGACGAGATTCTCCACGCCGCCAGGCTCTCTCCCGTCATGCTGACGAGCCGCGCCAGCGATGCCGCGGTGTCGCGCCTGTACGGCGCGGCGCGGGACCAACTACAACTCTGGATCGAGCGCTTGCGCCGCGAGACGGCCGGGCGCTTTCCGGAGAAAGTGACCGCCTTTCGTGATGGGATGGCCGTGCACGGCCGCTTCCGCCTGCCCTGCCCCGTCTGTGGCACGCCCGTACAGCGGATTCGCTACGTGGATAATGAAACCAACTATTGCGCCACCTGCCAGACCGGCGGCCGTTTGCTCGCCGACCGCGCGCTGTCGCGCCTGCTCAAGCAGGACTGGCCCAAGACCGTGGACGGATTCGATCGCGACGAGTAATAGCGGAGCCGCACCGCGGCAGTCAGGACGCCTCGAGGACGTCGGTGATCCTGCGAAAGATGGCGCGGACCGTATCGGCCGCGCCTCGCACATCGCCGGCCCGGATTCGCGCGCTCAATGCACAGTGCAGATCGACCATGAGTTTCAGCCCGCCACCCTCGGGACTCGTAATCCGCCGCCGCAGCGCCATGCGTCCTCGCACGCCCCAGTGCTGAAAATCCCAAACCGTGAGGAATGTCCGATTGCCGCTCGCCTCGACGAGGCGGCGATGGAAGCCCAGCGCCTCGTCAATGTAGCGCTCAGTATCCGTTGCCTCCGCGGCGCTCGCCATCGCGCGCACCCGGGCCGCCAGGTCTTCGATCAGCTCCGCGGAGAACGGCGCCGCGAGCTCCAGGGCGCGCTCCTCCATCACCAGGCGCAGCTCGTAAGACTCGCGCAGGTCGCGGTAATCCGCGCCACGCACCCGTGTGCCGCGATAGCGCTCACTCGCGACCAACCCCGAGCCCTCGAGCTCGCGCAGGGCTTCACGGATCGGCGCCTGGCTCACGTCGAACTCACGTGCAAGCGTTAGCTCTTTGAGCCGCGTGCCCGCGGGGTAGGTGCCATCGAGGATGCGTGCCACCAGCACGTCGCGGATGCGACGGCGCGTGCACTTACCCTTCGATGCGGGTTCGCTCATATTGACCCCCTCAACCCGTCAGCCTATCGCGTCGAGGGCAGTGAGTCGCCACGTGATGCATAGGTCACCGCCGGGAGATGGCCCTGGCGCGCAGTCGCTGCCTCATTCGTCCAGCCCCCGCCGGTCGCCTGAACGAGAGCGACCGTGGCCTGGAATTGGGCCACGCGCGCCGAGATCGCGGCGACCTCGGCCTGTAATGCCGCCGTGTGGGTGGTAGCCACCTCGAGGTAATCCGCCACGCCGGCATCGTAACGCTGATCCGAGTGATAGGCAGACTGTGACGCGGACCTGGCGGCCGCCTCATCGCCCGCGCGTTCCTCGGCAACGCGGTGCAGGGATACCAGGCTGTCCTCGACTTCCTGATAGGCAACCAACGTCGTCTTGCGATAGTTGGCAACCGCCTCGTCATAGGCTCCCCAGGCCTGCCGGTTGCCTGCCAGGCGAGCTCCGGCATCGAGAAGCGGCAGCGATCCGGTCGGGCCGACGGACCAGAACCGGCTCGGGGCATTGAGCCAATTGGAGGCGGCCGTGCTTTCGAGGCCCGCGGCAGCGCTGAGTGAGAACACTGGAAACCAGGCTGCCCGCGCCACGCCGATCTGCGCGTTGGCGGCAGCAACCGCTCGCTCCGCGCTCGCTACGTCCGGTCGGCGCTCGAGCAGCGTCGAGGCCGAGCCAGCATCGAAAGCCGGCGGCGAGCCGGCGAGTGGGCCAGGCGCAATGCTGAAAAGCGAGGGCGGCTCGCCGATCAGGACCGCGATTGCATGGGCAAGCTGGGCCCGCTGCAAGCGGACAGCGGCAAGCTGCGCCCGCGCGTCCTGCCGCAATGTATCCGCCTGCTCCACGTCTGTTGCCGCAGAGATGCCCTGCCCGTACCGGTTATGCGTCACTTCATAGGCGCGGTCGTAGTCCTTCACCGCGTCCTCGAGCAATTTCGTCGTCGTATCCGCGCCGCGCAGCGCGAAGTAATCGGTCGCGAGCTCGGCGCGCAACGAGAGGTTGACCGCTGCGACGTCCGCGGCGCTCGCCTGGGCCTGGGCGCGCGCGGCGGCAGCGGCGTTGCGCAGGCGCCCGAAGAGGTCGACCTGCCAGGCGAAGCTGAGATTGGTCACCAAGTCGTTATAGGTACTTCCCTTGTTATTACCGAGCAGCGTCGCAAGCGGTGCGTTGGCCGAGGAACGCTCGCGCGTCGCCGATGCGTCCGCATCCAGGGTGGGAAACTCGTTCGACCGTGCGTTCAGGGCTTCCGCGCGAGCCTCGGCAAAGCGGGCGACGGCGGCCTGCAGATCCGGGTTCGACTGCGACAGGCGTTGCTCGAGAGCATCGAGCGTGGGCTCATCGAAGGCCTGCCACCAGTTGCCTCGGGACACGCCGTCGGCGGGACGAGCAGGCATCCAGTTGCCCGCTTCCACGAAGTGATCCACCTTCGGGGTGTCGGGCACCGAATAGCGGGGCGCAAGCGAGCAGGCGCCGATCGAAGCGGCGACGCCCAGCGCGCAAGCGGCGACAGCCAGACGCACGAGGCTGCGGCGATCACCCTTGTCGAGCCCGTCGCGCAATCAAGCCTCCGCAGCCACACGCTTGACGACGCGGACAGAGGCGCCGCTCACGAGAGAATCCGGCGGACTCAGAATGACCTGGTCGCTCCCCGAGAGCCCCGAGACGATCTCGATGCTCGCGCCGTAGTCGCGTCCGATCGTCACCGCCTTCAATACCACTCGATCGTGTGCATCGACGGTCGCGACGTGCAAGCCGTCACCACGGAACAGCAGCACGTTCGCCGGTAGGACGAACGAGCGGCTGACCGTATCCGCCGGCACCCGGAAATGAACCTCGGTATAGGCGCCCGGCAGCAGCTGGCCCTTGTCGTTGTTCACGAGGAGCTCGACCATGAGTGTGCGCGTCGCAGGATCGATGGCGCTCGCCGTCGTCGCGAGCGACGCGTCATAGGTGACACCGGGTCTGTCGGGCAGTCGAAGGTCAGCCTTCAGGCCCGGTTGCATCGCCGTGGCATCCTCCTGGGGAACACGCACGTACAGTCGCAGGCGGTGCGTGTCCGCAATGCGGAAGAGCGCAGCTCCGCTACCGCTGCCGGCGTCGATGAGCTGTCCGACATCGGTGTTGCGTGCAGTGATGACGCCATCGAACGGCGCGACGACGTGCTCGAACCCCACGAGCTCCCGCAGCCGCAGCACATTGTCGCGCGCGGCAATGACTTGGGCATCGCTCGCCTGCGCTGCGCTGATCTTCTCGTCCGCCTCCTGCTTGGAAACGGAGTCGGTCGTGCGCAAGCTGCGCCAGCGGTCGGCGGTGACGTCCGCGAGCTTCTGATTGGCGATGTCCATGTCGAGGTCGGCCTGCGCCTGGCGCAGCTGCTGATCGACTTCAGGCGTCTCGATGTCGGCGAGGACCTGGCCCTTGTGCACCCGCGCCCCGATGTCGACATACCATTGCCTGACATATCCGTTGGTGCGCGCGTATATCGGCGCCTCGTAGTTGGCCTGAAGATTACCGGGAAGCACCAGCGCCAGCGCGGAGTCCCCGGCGTGCGGCTGCGTCGTAGCCACGTCGACGATCTCATCCGTCGCGGTCTGGCTGCTCAATGCAGCGTCGGCGTTGTGGTGCGCATACACGGCCCACGCCAGAGCGACCAGCGCGACGACTGCGACCACGATGGCCGTTCGTAGCTTAGCTCGCGCGGCGTGCGCTGCCGGCGGCACGAACCCGTATGTGTCTTCGTCGGTTCTCAGGGGTTGATCCATGGATGACTCACTTCATGTCGGCGGTCGGTTGCGTCTTCCGATGCTCATAAATCGCGGTAAATACAGTTGGCACGAACACGAGTGTCGCGGCGGTGGCGAGCAGCAGGCCGCCAATCACGGCTCGACCCAGCGGCGCGTTCTGCTCGCCGCCATCGCCGAGCCCGAGCGCCATCGGCACCATGCCAATCATCATCGCGAGTGCCGTCATGAGCACGGGACGGAAGCGCGTGAAGCCCGCATCCATTGCAGCCTGTGCGGGCGTGGCTCCCGCGGCGAGCCGCTCACGCGCGAAGCTTACGACCAATATGCTGTTTGCCGTTGCGACGCCCACGGCCATGATGGCACCTGTGAGCGCCGGAACGCTCAGCGTCGTGCCGGTCGCGAGCAGCATCCAGGCGATGCCGGCCAACGCGGCCGGAAGCGCCGCAATGATGATGAAGGGGTCTGTCCACGACTGAAAGTTGACGACCATCAGCAGATACACCAGCACGATCGCACCGATGAGCCCTATCCCGAGGCCGGTGTACGACTGGAGCATCGTCTCGACCTGCCCGCGCAGGAGCACTCGCGTGCCGCGCGGGAGCTTACCGTTCAACTGGGCGATCCGCCCGCGGATGTCCTGCGCCACCGAGCCGAGGTCTCGGCCCTGCACCGCGCCGTAGATGTCGATGATCGGCTGCGCGTCGTAATGCGAGACCACCGCTGGGCCGAAGCCGCGGGAGATAGTGGCGAGGCCGCCGAGGATCTGCGTCCCGCCCGGCGCGGATATCGGCACGTTGTCGAGGTCCTGGAGCGAGGTCATCAGATACTGCGGGGCCTGCGCGACGAGCGGATAGGAGATTCCGTTCTGCGGGTTCAGCCAGAACGTCGGGGAAATCTGGCCGCTGCCCGAGAGCGTGAGCAGCAGATCGTCGGCGACGTCGGCCTGGGTGATGCCGAGCTCCTGGGCGCGGGTGCGGTCGACCGTGACCTTCAGCTCGGGTAGATTGAAGAGCTGCTGGATGCGCAGGTCCGCAAGCCCCGGTATCTGCCGCAGCGAATCGAGCAATCGATTGGCGAGGCCCGGATTCTCCGGACTCGGGCCCACGATCTGCACGTCAATGGGCGCGGGCGCACCGAAGTTGAGAATCTGGCTCACGATATCCGCGGGCAGGAAGGCGAAGCTGGTGCCCGGGAATTCCTGCGGCAGCAGGCTGCGCAACCGCGCTACGTAGGATGCAGTGGGCGCATGATGACCCTTTAGCGCGATCAGGATGTCGGCGTCGCTGGTGCCGACCGTCCCCGAGTTGTTGTAAGTCATGTTGATGCTGGAAACCGGCAGGCCGACGTTGTCGACGACGCTGTCGATGTCGGCTGGCGGGATCACCTCCCGCAGCGCCGCCTCCACCCGATCCACCAGCGCCGCGGTGTCCTCGACCCGCATGCCGGTCGGGCCCCGGAGGTGCAACTTGATCCGCCCCGCATCGACCTCGGGGAAGAAATTGCGCCCGAGCACGGTAAAGATCAGCAACGAAGCCGCCGCGGCAGCCAGAAAGATCGGGATGAACGCCCGGCGATGGCGCAGCGCCGCTTCGAGCAGTGCCTGATAGCGACCGCGGCCGCGCTCGAAGGCCGCCTCGAACCGCAGTTGCAGGCGCTTGAGCGGACCGGCTTGCGCGGCCGCGGCGTGCTCCTGCGCGGCGGTCCGCAGCCAGTACTTGGCCAGTGTGAGCACCAGCGTACGGGAAAGCACAAACGAGATGAGCATGGCGAACACGACCGCCTCGCCCATCGGTACGAACAGGTAACGCGCCACACCCGAGAGCAGGAACATCGGCACGAATACGATGCAGATCGCCAGCGTCGAGACGAACGCCGGCAGCAGAATCTGCTGTGCACCGGCGATGATGGCCGGCTCCACGTCCTGGCCTTCCTCGAGATAACGATTGATGTTCTCGATGGTCACCGTGGCATCGTCGACCAGGATGCCGACCGCGAGCGCGAGGCCGCCGAGCGTCATGAGATTGATGGTCTGGCCAAGCGCATCGAGCAGGATGATCGCCGCGATGATCGAAAGCGGGATGGAGATGGTGACGATCAGGGTGCTGCGCCAGGTACCGAGAAACAGCAGAATCATCAGCGCGGTGAGGGCGGCGGCGATGGTCGCCTCAATGACCACGCCCCGGATGGCGGCCCGGACGAAAAGCGACTGGTCGCCGGTTGGCGTGATGGAGGCGCCCTCGGGCAGTAGCTCACGCGCGTAGGGCAAGCGCGATTTGACGGCATTAACGATGCTCAGGGTCGACGCCGTGCCTGTCTTCAGGATCGTCATGAGCACGGCGCGGCGGCCGTTCACCCGCACAATGTTGGTCTGCGGCGGGCTGCCGTCATGCACGAATGCCACATCGCGAAGATAGGTCACAGTACCGTCGCGACTGCGGAGCGGCAGATCGTTCAGCCGATCGATGGTCAGCGGACTGGCGTTGAGCTTGACGGTGTATTCCGTGCCCGCGATCTTCTCCGTGCCCGCGGGCACGATGAGGTTCTGGGCGGTAATGGCATTGAACACGTCCTCCGGCGAAAGGCCCTGAGCTCGCAGTGCCGCGGGCCTCAGGTCCACCTGTACCTGGCGCGTCGCCCCGCCATAGGGATAGGGTATGGACGCGCCCGCGACCGTCGCGATCTGCGAGCGGATGACCTGGTTGCCGAAGTCGAAGAGCTGCGCCTCGGTGAGCCGGTCGCTCGACATCGCGAGCTGAATGATCGGCACACTCGAAGCGTTGTACTCAATGATGAGCGGCGGCTGGATACCAGGCGGCATCTGCTTGAGGGACAGCTCCGAGAAAGCGACCACCTGTGCCATTGCGAGATTCAGGTTGACGCCCGGCTGGAAGAAGAGCTTGATCACCGTCATCCCGGGATAGCTCTGCGACTCTACGTGCTGGACATCGTTGACCAGCGTGGTCACATAGCGCTCGATCTGTCCCGTAATGCGGCCGGACATGTCATCCGGCGGCATGCCGGTGTACGTGAACGTCACCGCAATGATCGGGATACGGATCTCGGGGAAGATATCGGTCGGCATGCCAGGCTGCAGCGGCGTGCCGAAGATCACCAGCCCGCCGATGATGGGCAGCAGCAGCGCCAGTACGATGAACGTATAGGGGCGCCGCAGCGCCACCTGGATGATCCACATGGTTTCGACCGACTGCCGGCGCATCCGCGCCGCTGGGGGAAGGCCGGAGATTATCGATAATTCATTTGAGCCGCGCCTCTCTCTTTAGTATGAGCCGGGCTTGCATTCGTTCGAGAACGGCCCCGCAGCGGGTCAGCGGCTCGATCCGCTCCTCGCCAAATGCTGAAGCGCAACCAGGACATGCGGTTTCGCCTGTGCGCGGTTCCAGTGGGCCATGGTTTGCATCGAGTATCGCCGCGCCAGATAGCGCGCGACCTCGAGGCCCAAATAGTAACCAACTCTTGCAGGAATCCGGGTGTCCCCGCTGTCATCCGAGAAATATGCAGTCGCATCCCCCTGCGACGTGGAGCTCATTCTCTGCATGAATCGGCCCGTCATGATGCTCAGCTGCGAATCCATCCTGGAGATCTCCTCGGGACTGATCCACGTCAGCTCGTAAGTCGACGCGTCAGGATTCAAGCGGTGCGCGACAAACGTCGCCAGACCCTCCGCCCATAAGCGGACCCAAAGAGGTTGCGGGAGCTCCGGCTCAAATGCGAAATGAAAATAGTGGTACCGGTGAAACATCTCATGGGTGATGAGCGGCCGCACATTCGTTTCATGCAGTCCCGCCATATCATCGATACCGAGCAGCAGGGCTTGCTGCCCCTGAATCAATTGCGATCGTCCATTGAAGCACCCCACGGACGCCATGATGTACACCGGCCCCTTCCAACGCATATCTGGAAAGGCCTTTGTGAAGCGTGTCTCGACGGAGATGATCGCGCTGGGGACGGACGCCGATAGCGTACGCATTGCCGGGACCCAACTCTTGAGGATGGGAAAGTATTGCTTCTCCAGAACATCGGACTGAAGATCCTTACCGCAAGTCCTCCTGAGATCGCCAAAGACCGCGGCATTCGGCTCCTGATAGAGCTGCCGCCAGAGTTGCACCTGCACATCGGGCGCTCTATCCCGAGCTGCGCGCCAGAAATTCCAGAAGTCCGGCATGAGATTACGTACCGCAATACCGGGAGCTGACGTTGTCGCTGCCATCGCCTTCGGGGCGATGACGATGGCAAGCGTCACGATTGCCATGAGCCAGACGCTCGTACGGACACATCGCCCCATCGTTCTGCGGATTCGGAAGTTCATCTATGTCTCGCGGTAGCCCGGCCGATGGGATCGAGCATGGCCTTGCGTCGGTGCCGGTGTATTGGACGGATTCAAGGTCGGGGGCGCGGCTGCCTTGCGCCACTGGCGGCGCGGGCAGTAGGCTCCGGAATCGGACGCAGGCCGATTTCGCGCAAGACCAGAGTGCTGCTGCATAAATTCACAGGAGCCGTCGTTTCGCGGATCATCGATCGCAGCCATTCGCAGGTCCCGGAACACGCGCACGACTGGCCGGTACTGTCGCTCTTCGTCCTCGGCGGCTGTTACAGCCGCACTGAAATCGGCGAACGGCACTTATGCGCCCCTTCCGCCGTGCTGTATCGCACCGGAGCCCGTCACATGAACACTGCCTCGGCGGATGGCTTCGAGCAGGTTCAGATCGAGTTCGATCCCACGTGGCTCGGCCTTTCCGGCTTCCCACGTATCCCCGTAGCCTACCTGGCGGGAGGTCGTATTGGCGCCGCGACTCGCGCCTTGATCCAGGTCTGTGGCGATGCGATGGATGAAGAGCGATTGGCCGTGGCGGTACGGCACTTCCTGGCGCTCGCGTTCGAGCAATCGCCCATCAGCCACCCGGCGTGGGTCGATCGATTGACACGCCGGCTGAGGCAGAATCCCGGCATGCGGGTGCACGACCTGGCAAGAGAGCTCGATCGGCATCCGTCGTGGCTGGGAGCGACGTACAGACAGGTCGTTGGCGAAGGCGTCCTGGAGACGGCCGCACGCCTGCGCGTCGAACGCGCCGCGCGGCTGCTGCGCGAGACCGAGCTGAGCTATTGCCAGATCGCGAGCGAGGCGGGCTTCTGCGATCAAAGCCACATGAACCGGAGCTTCCGGCGCATTCTGCAACGCCTGCCCTCGACCGTGCGGGTCGAGAAGTCGGTTTTTCGGGTGACGACATAATGCGCCGGCGCGCCGAATGGCCTGCGCGTGGCCGCGCGTGCTAGAGTCTTGGTCGAAGGGCCCGCCTGCGGCATGGGCGGAGCGGTCAGGACCACATAAGAACAAAGCGCCGGCCACGCCGTGCGCTTGCCGATATAACACCAACATCGGGGATGAAAACCAATGACCAGAACGATGACGATCGTCGCAGGTGTGCTGCTTTGCGCGGGCGCACTGCCTGTCGCCCGGGCCAGCTGCGGACCTGCACCGCAGCCGGCCTTCGCCATACCGGACGGCGCCCATGCCAGCAGGGACGAGATGAGCGCGGCGCGGGACAATCTGAGCGAGTACAGCGCGCAGGTGGCGGCCTACGCGACCTGTCTCGGTGCCGAACCGGCCGGCCGCGGCAGCAGCGCGGGCACTGATGCGCAACGCCTGCGCGACAGGTATCTGGATCTCGGTAGCACCGCCCTGCAGCAGCTCGCCTCCGTTGTGAGCTGTTTCACACTGCAGGTGCAGGCGTTCGACGAGACCGGCGGTGGCAGTGACGCGGGCCCCGCGCAATGCTCCCGGGAGGGCCGCCGCTCGCGGTAATCGCCGCCGCTACCTCTAAAGGAGTACCCCTGCGGCTCTCGCGTAGGGAATTCAACTTTGCGGCCGCGTCCTTAAACTACGCAGCGAAAGTTGAAAGGAGGTAAATCGTGGATATCGTCGTAGTTCAAATGGTCGTGACAGCCGTATTACTGGTCGGCTTCACCGTCGAAGTAGTGCTCGGGAAGGTCTAAGGAAGCACCGTCTTGACGATCGAGGCGTCGAGCGCCTCGTAATCGGAGTAAGAGATCGTCTCGTACAGCTCCTGCCGCGTCTGCATCTGCCCGATGAGGCTGCGCGGCCCGTCCTCGTGGCGGATGGTGGCGTAAAGCTGTTCCTGGGCTTTCGCCGCTATCCGCAGCGCGCTCACCGGCCAGATCACCATCCGGTAGCCCATCGCCTCGAACTCCGCGGCTGTGAAGTACGGCGTGCGGCCGAACTCCGTCATGTTGGCAAGGAGCGGTGCGTTCACGCGCCGTGCGAACTCACGGAACATCTCCGCCGTGGTCAACGCCTCAGGAAAGATCGCGTCGGCTCCCGCAGCGAGGTAACGTTTGGCGCGCGCCACGGCGCCATCGAGCCCCTCGCTCGCGGCGGCGTCGGTGCGTGCGATGATATAGAGGTGCCGCCGGGCACGCGCGGCGGCGGCGATCTTGGCCGCCATGTCCTCAGGCGCGGCGAGCTTCTTGTCGTTCAGATGGCCGCACTTCTTCGGCAGCAGCTGATCCTCGATGTGCACGGCCGCGGCACCCGCATCCTCGAACGCACGTACCATCTGCATGACGTTGAGCGCTTCGCCGTAACCCGTATCGCCATCCACCAGCACCGGCAGGGCCGAGGCGCGGCTCACCTGTCGGATGAAGAAGCAGACGTCCTCGACGGTGATGATGCCGAGGTCCGGCAGCCCCATCGAGGCGCTGACCGCCGCGCCCGAGAGATACAATGCCTCGAACCCCTGCCGCTTCGCCTGTAGAGCCGCCAGCCCGTTGTAGGCGCCGGGCAGGCGCACGATACCGCCGCGGCTGACGAGCTTCGCGAAACGCTCGCCCGCCGGCTCGGCGGGCACATTCTGTCCGACGAGGTAGATATTCATGATGACCCCTGACGGTCAGATGACATAGAGGTCGATATAGTCGTTGACGGTGGTCCGCTCGAGACGTGCACGGTCAAGCGACAGCTCCGCGATGGCGTGCTGTTGCTTCTCCGGGAAGCGCCGCGCGAGGTTGCGGCGGAATTTCGCCACCAGCAACGGGATGCCCTCCTGCCGCCGGCGCCGGTGTCCGATCGGATACTCCACCACGATCTCATCGAGAGTACGGCCGTCCTTGAGTCTCACGGTGACGGCATTGGCGATCGAGCGTTTCTCCGGATCGAGATAGTCGCGCGTGAACTGCGGGTCCTCCACACACTCGATTTTCGCGCGCAGGGTGTCGATGCGGGGATCACGCGCGACCTCGTCCTCGTAATCGGCGGCCGTGAGCCGGCCGAAGAGGAGCGGTACCGCCATCATGTACTGGATGCAGTGGTCGCGGTCCGCCGGATTGGCGAGCGGGCCCTTCTTGTCGATGATGCGGATGCACGCCTCGTGCGTGCGCACCTTCATGTGCTCGATGTCATCGCTGCTCAGGCCCGTCGACGCCAAGCGCCGGTGCAGCAGCATCGCCGCTTCCACCGCGGTCTGCGAGTGGAATTCCGCCGGAAAGGAGATCTTGAAGAGCACGTTCTCCATGACGTAGGAGCCGTATCCGCGCTGGAACTTGAAGGGCTGCCCCTTGAAGAGCACGTCGTAGAAGCCCCAGGTCTTGGCGCTCAGCACCGATGGGTACCCCATCTCCCCGGTCTTCGCGATGAGCGCGAGGCGCACCGCGCGGCTGGTCGCATCGCCGGCAGCCCAGCTCTTGCGCGAGCCGGTGTTGGGTGAGTGCCGGTAGGTGCGCAGGCTCTGCCCGTCCACCCAGGCGAGCGACAGCGCGTTGATGATTTCCTCGCGTGACAGGCCGAGGAGGCGCCCGACCACCGCGGTCGAGGCCACTTTCACCAGCACCACATGATCCAACCCGACGCGGTTGAAGCTATTCTCGAGCGCGATCACGCCCTGGATCTCATGCGCCCGGATCATGGCGCCGAGCACGTCCTTCATCAGGAAGGGCTTTCTGCCCGCCGCAACCGCCTGCCGCGACAGCCAGTCCGCGGTGGCGAGAATGCCGCCCAGGTTGTCGGAAGGATGGCCCCATTCAGCGGCCAGGAAGGTGTCATTGAAATCGAGCCAGCGGATCATGGCCCCGATGTTGAACGCCGCCTGCACCGGATCGAGCTGGAACTGAGTGCCCGGCACCCGCGCTCCGTGCGGCACCACCGTGCCCGGCACGAGGGGACCCAGGAGCTTCGCACAGGCGGGGTACTCGAGCGCCTCGAGCCCGCAGCCCAACGTGTCGAGCAGACAATAGTGCGCCGTCTCGTAGGCGAGATCGCTGTGGATCTCGGCATCGAGGGCATAGTCAGCGATGTCGGTGAGGACCCGGTCCGGCGCGGGCCGGGCTCCGCTGTGGGATGAAGACATGTCGTACCGCGTCTTGAGTCAGGAACGCTTGTCGAGGGCCACGAAGCGAAGCGGCTCGGGTCCGACATAGTTGGCCGCGGGGCGGATGATCTTGCCATCGACCCTCTGCTCCATCACGTGCGCGGCCCAGCCGGCGGTGCGCGCGATCACGAAGAGCGGCGTGAACATCTCGGTCGGGACGCCCATCATGTGATAGGAGACGGCGGAGAACCAATCGAGATTCGGGAACATCTTCTTGGCGTCCATCATCACCGACTCGATGCGCTCGGCGACGGCGAACATCTGGGTCTGGCCGCTCTCCTGCGACAGGCTGCGTGCCACCTCCTTGATCACCTGGTTGCGCGGATCGGACACGGTATACACCGGGTGACCGAAACCGATGATGACCTCCTTGTTGGCGACGCGAGCGCGAATGTCGGTCTCAGCCACCTCGGGGAGGTCGTAGCGCTTCTGGATCTCGAACGCCACTTCATTGGCACCGCCGTGCTTCGGGCCGCGCAGCGCACCGATCGCGCCGGTGATGCAGGAGTACATGTCGGCGCCGGTGCCCGCGATGACTCGCGCCGTGAACGTCGAGGCGTTGAATTCGTGCTCGGCGTACAGGTTGAGCGAGGTGTGCATGGCTCGCACCCAGGAAGCGGGCGGCGGCCTGCGATGCAGTAGATGCAGGAAGTGGCCGCCGATCGAATCGTCCTCGGTCTCGACGAGCGGCGCGTGGCCATTGTGACTCACGTGATACCAGTACGCCAGCATCGAGCCGGTCGAGGCGATCAGCCGATCGGCGATGTCGCGCGCGCCGGCGGCGGAATGGTCGTCCTTCTCCGGGAGCGCGCAGCCGAGCGCCGAGACGCCCGTACGCAACACATCCATCGGGTGCGCCGCAGCCGGCACGGCATCCAACACGGCGCGGACCGCGGCGGGAAGGCCGCGCAGCGCCTTGAGCTTGCTCTTGTAGGCAGCAAGCTCACCGCGCGTCGGCAGCTTGCCATGGATGAGGAGGTGGGCGATCTCCTCGTAATCGCAGGTCGCGGCGATCTCGAGGATGTCGTAACCCCGGTAATGCAGGTCGTTGCCGGTGCGACCGACCGTGCAGATGGCCGTATTGCCGGCCACTACGCCGGAGAGCGCGACGGATTTCTTCGGCTTCGGCCCCGTCGTGGCCGGCTCTTCGCTGTGCGTCATGGGCCAACTCTAGACGGGGCTAGATGCCAAAAGAAAATACCTTGAAGATGCCATCTCTATATGAGAAAAGTATCGTCATGGAGCTGCGCCATCTCCGGTACTTTCTGGCTGTCGCCGAGGAGCTCAATTTCACCCGGGCGGCGGAGCGGCTCGGTATCTCCCAGCCGCCTCTCACGCAGCAGGTGAAAGCGCTGGAGGCGGAGCTCGGGGTGACCCTGCTCGACCGCTCCGCCTATCGCATCGAGCTCACCGATGCCGGGCGCATCTTCGCGGTGGAGGCCGCCCGCATCCTGGGCGAGACGCGCAGCGCGATGCAGGCCGCGCGGCGCGCGGCAACCGGTGTCACCGGACGGGTGCGCGTAGGGTTTACCGAGTCGGCCTCCTTCAACTCGCTGGTGACCTCCACGTTGCGAAGCTATCGGTCCGAGTTTTCCGCCGTCGAGGTATCCCTCGAAGAGCATCCGTCCACGGATCTCATCGCGGCTCTGCGCGAAGGGCGCATCGATGCCGCTTTCGTGCGGCCGCCGGTGCCAACTCGGCGCGGACTGACGCTCGATCTGTTGGAGAGAGAGCCGCTGCTCGTGGCCGTCCCGAGCGGCCATCGGCTCGCCGGGCGCCAGGAGATCGATCTCGCCTCGCTCGCCGCGGAAACGTTCATCCTCTATCCGCGCGCAGTGCGACCCGGCCTCGCGGACACGGTGGTCGCCGCCTGCGAAACCGCGGGTTTTACGCCCAAAGTCGGCCAGTACGCGCCGCAACTCTCCTCCACCATCAACCTGGTGGCCGCGTCGCTTGGCATCTCGATCGTCCCCGACAGCATGCGCTGCCTGCAGGCGCATGCGGTGACTTACGTGCCACTGCGTGGCGAGCCCCTGCATGCGCTGCTCGGCATCGCCTACCGTACGGACGAAGGCTCGGCAGTGGTGCACAACTTCATCGATGCGGCGCGGCGCGGCGCGAGCCCTGCCGCCGTCCACCTGAGCGCGACCGGGAGGGCGTGATGATCCAAAGCTTCAGTGACCATGCGGCCAATGAGCGTACGTTTCTCGCCTGGGTGCGCACCGGGATCGCGGTGATTGCCCTCGGGTTCGTCATCGAGAAATTCAATCTCTTCGTGCTCGCGCTGGCGCAGACGGCAGGGCTCGAGCACAGCCTGCGGATTGAGCGGCTCGCCGGCTCGTTGGGGCGATACGAGGGGCTGGCATTCATCGGCGGCGGCATTGCCCTCATTGGGCTCGCGACCGCGCGCTTCGCCCGGACCACGGCCCTGATCGATGACGCCGAGATGCATTCGGCGAAAAGCATTCGCACCGAGCTGATCGTATCGGCCGCCCTCATCGTGATCATTGCGAGCTACAGCCTCTACCTCGCCTTCGACTGAGCGAAATAGCCGCCCGGGGCGCCCCAGCCCGGGAATGTGAACCAGGTCGCAGAAACGACAGCGCCTGCCCAGTCCCCTCGCCGCCGTGCCGAAAACGTAATGCGGGCATCGATAGTTCCTTTGGGGCTGCTGCCAACATGGTGATCGGTCTATTAACAGTGCTGCTCGTGGCTGCCGCGGCCGCCGCCGTATACCTCCTCAAGGCAGCCGCGCCCGCCGCTGCATCGGAGCCGGTCGAGATCCTGCTCGGGCCGCAGGATCTGCGGCAGCTGCTGGCGCCGGCGCAGAGCAAGCCGCCGGCACTCGAGCCGCCACTGTCGCCAGCGCTTGCCTCGGAGCAGGTGCTACGGAGACTGCGCGAGCTCGCCCTGGGGGCCGCCATCTCAGGCGCTCCCGATCCCAGGCATGCTGCGATCGCCGCGGCCGCCGTGGCGGCGACCGAAGACGGTGCGACACTGCGGCAACTGTCGCCTCGCCGCCCGAGTCTGCTGCCGCAGCTCATCCGCGCGGCCAACGACGATGCCGCCCCGCGGCGGGAGCTCGCCGCCATCATCCGCCGTGATCCCTCGCTCGTGGGGAGTCTCCTCGAGATGGCCAACAGCTCCTTCTACCGGGTAGCCGAGCGCCCGGTCGAAAGCATCGACCGGGCCGTGGTGCTGCTCGGCAGCGAAGGCATCCGCTCGTTGATCGCGGCCGCGGCGATGCAACCGATCTTCCGCATCGCCGTCGGCCCATTCCCGCAGTTCGCGCAAATCGTCTGGGAGCACGCCTGGCGCTCGGCCAACGCGGCAGTCGTGCACGCCGCCATGGCCGAGAAAGCCGACGCGTTCGCCGCCGAGCTGTTGAGTCTGGTCTGGGGACTCGCGGACGTGGTGCTCTTCCGGGCGGTGTTGGAGCGGTATGAGGACGCATCGGGTGGCGGGTTGCGGCCTGATGCGGCTGTCATCGCATTGGTTCTCGAGTCCAACTCCGCGCGCGTGGCGCGCCGCATCGGCGCCGGCTGGGATCTATCGGTAGGAAGTCTCGCCGCGCTCGAGCAGCAGGCGGGGCCGGCCGAGCCTGGCACGCCGCTCGGCCGATCACTGCGGTTCGGACGCACCGTCGGCGCCCTCGCGGTGCTGTGCATCAACGGCGTGATCGACGAGACGACCGCCGTCGCGTCTTTTCCCCGATCGTCCCTGGCGCACGAGCAGCTCGAGCGCATGTGGGCGAGGCTGATAACGCGCGCGGACAGCGGGCGAACCCGCCAATGAAGCCAGACTCGAACTTCGACGCCGCTGCCTAGGTGTCGTCCGCCGGCAGCTCCTCCACCCAGCCGCGCCAGATGGATAACAGCGCCGCCATCAACGCCGGGCCGATGAAGATGCCGACCAGCCCGAAGGACTCGATGCCACCCAGGATGGCGAGCAGCGCCCACAGGAACGGCAGCTTCGCGCCCTCGCCGATGATGACCGGCCGCACGAAATGGTCGGCGATGAAGAGGACCAGCATTCCCGCCACGGCGACGACGATCGCGGCCGCGATCGAGCCGCGTATCACCAACACAACCGCCACTGTACCGAAGACGATGGGCGCGGCGAACGGGATGGTCGCAAAGACGCCGGTGAGGACTCCTGACAGGATCGGGTGCGGCGCATGGGCGAGAGCGTAGACGCCGCACATGATCGCACCTTCGGCGACGGCCACGAACACGATGCCGTCGACGGCGGCGCGGATCGCGCTCACCACACGGCGCAGCAGTCGATCCACCGACGACCCGAATAGCCGCCGGAACATCTTCGGCACCTGCACGCTGAGGCGCTCGCGCTCGAGGTAGACGAAGAAAAGTGTGAGCAGAGTGAATGCCAGCGTGACGAGGCGCCGCGCCACCTGCAGACCCACGATCCGCGTCCACGCGATCATTGCGGGACTGGCGTGCACGTGTGCGGTGCCGCCGCCCGCGGGCGGCAGATACTCCACCCAGAGATCGCGCACCCAGTGCGCGAGCCACGGCATCTGCTCCATCCATGAAGGCAGCGGCGGCGGCCCGTTGCCCGCGGAGGCGGCAAACTCTCGCGCGACGGCGATCGCCTCGCGTCCGGCCACCAGGCCGCCATAAATGAGCGGCACCAGCAGCACCGTGCCGACGATCGCGGTGAAGGTGAGCGCGGCCCAGACATGGCGCCGCTTGCCGTGGAACTTCACCAGCCAACGGTCATAGACCGAGGCGGTCGCGATCGCCAGCACCACTGCCCAGCAGAGCGCAGGGATGAAACCACGGAGCATCCAGGCGCCGACGAGTACCAGCGCGCCTATGAGCACGTAACGCGCGATCTTCTGGCCTATCGTGACATTCTCGGGCGGCACGCGGAAACTCCGGGTCAGGGCAGGGCCTATGGTACAGCGCTTTGCGGTCTGCGCCGCAAGCGGCGGCACGGTTCCTGCGGAAAGCCCCCAGGTCGGCCGGCTGGTATAGACTGCGCCGTTTCGGAGATCCTGGGAGTCTCAGATGACCATCACCCACGACAGCGTCGTTATCATCCACTACACCCTCAAGGACGACTCCGGCGCGGTCATCGACAGCTCCGCCGGCGGGGAGCCGTTGGCCTATCTTCACGGTCACGGCAACATCGTCCCTGGGCTGGAGCGGGAGCTGACGGGCCGTAGCGCAGGCGACAAGGTCAGTGTGCGGGTCTCTCCAGAGGAAGGCTACGGTGAGTACGACAAAGAACTGGTGCAGAGCGTCCCCCGTCGCTCGCTGGGCGGCATCAAGGACGTGCAGCCCGGCATGCACCTACACGCGCAGACTGAGGAAGGTCCGCGAACGGTGACCGTCACAGATGTAACCAGTGACAGGGTGACACTCGACGGCAACCATCCCCTGGCCGGCAAGCATCTCAATTTCGACATCCAGATCGAGGAGGTGCGCACGGCGACCGAGGAAGAGCTGTCGCACGGACACGTGCACGGATCGCACGGGCATCATCACCATTGAGCGCCATAACTTCGAACAACTCCGAGCGCCGTCGGCCGCTGCGGTTGCATGGCACCATTGCCCGCGACATCGGCGTACGGATTGTGTCGGGGAAGATTGCCCCCGGCCGGGTGCTGAACGGTGAGATCGAGGCCAGCGAGCGCCTCAAGGTCTCCCGAACCGCTTATCGCGAGGCGGTGCGCATCCTCGCCGCCAAAGGCCTGATCGAGTCGCGGCCGAAGCTCGGCACCCGGGTGAGCGAGCCGCGCTCCTGGCACCTCCTCGACCCGGACGTCATCTCGTGGATATTCACCACCACTCCGGATGAGCGGCTGTTGCGCGGGTTGTTCGAGCTGCGCACGATAGTGGAACCTGCGGCCGCGGCCCTGGCGGCGGAAAAGCGCAGCCCGGAGCAGTTGCAAGCGCTGCGGCGCGCGCTCGATGAGATGGCCGCGAGCACCCTTGCTGCCGAGGAAGGCCGTCAGGCGGACCGCGACTTCCACTCCATCCTGCTCGAAGCCTCAGGCAACCCCTTCCTCGCCTCGCTGGAGAGTGGAGTTGCCGCGGCGGTGAGCTGGACCACCGTGTTCAAGCAGCGCAATCGGCCGCTGCCCCGCGATCCCCTCCCGGACCACGAGCGGGTGTATGAAGCGGTGGCATCAGGCGATGCCGCTGCGGCGCGCACCGCGATGGCGGAGCTGGTGCAGCTGGCGCTGCTCGACACGACCGGCGAAAGCGCCCTCAGCTCACGAGCGGCTCGTCGTGCACGGCGCCCGTCGGGCGGCAGCCCCAGACGGCGTAGAACAGAATGAAGAGGTAGCACGCCCAGGGCATGAGATAAGAAAGCTGCAGGCCGATATGGTCGGCGAGCTTGCCCTGAAACTCCGCGAGCGCGCCGCCAGCGATGGCCATGATGAGGAGCCCCGAACCCTCCTCCGTCAGCGGGCCGAGGCCGCGAATGCCGAGCGTGAAGATGGTCGGGAACATGATGGAGTGGCAGAGCCCCACCGCGATCAGGCACCACATGGCAAGATGTCCGCTCGAGGTGATGGCGATGCCCGCCAGAGCCAGCGCGCCGATACTTGCGGCCGCGAGCAACCGGCCAGGCGATATCCAACGCAACAGCCAGGCGCCCACGAACCGGCCGGTCATGGCGCCGCCCCAGTAGAGCACTGTGTACGTCCCCGCCTGCTTGTGCGTCATGGCACCGATATCGGGGCGGGAGATGAAGTTGACGAGCGTCGAGCCCACGCCGATCTCGCAGATCATGTAGATGGCGATGGCCGCGACGCCGAACACCAGATTGCGATGTCGCCAGAGGCTGTGCGTCGCCCGCTCGGTGCGCGCCGCGCGCCGCGTTTCCTTGCCGAGGTCGGGCAGGCGCACGCGCCAGACGAGCCATGCGAGCGCGAGCAGCACGGCGGCGATCAGGACGTAAGGCAGCTCCACCGTATGGATGTCCATGGCGCGCTGGTACGTCGAGAGTGTCACCGCGCCCGGCGCCGTGCCCGAGGCGCTGCGGCCGAAGATCAGATAGGAGCCGAAGAGCGGCGCCAGGGCGGTTCCAAGGGAGTTGAACGCCTGCACCAGATTGAGCCGGCTCGAAGCGGTCTGCGGCGAGCCGATGACCGCCACATAAGGATTGGCCGCGACCTGCAACAGCGTGATGGATGAGGCGAGCAGGAACAGCGCCAGCAGAAACATGTCGTAGGATTCCAGGATGGCGGCCGGGACGAAGGCGGCCGCGCTGACCGCCATGCCGACGAGCCCGAGCACCACCGCCAGCTTGTAGCCGGTGCGCTCCAGGACCTTGGCCGCCGGCAAACCCATGATGAAGTAGCCCAGATAGAAGGCAAACTGCACCAGCAGCGACTGCGAGTAATCCAGCCCGAACGCCGACTTGAAGTGCGGCACCAGGGTGTCGTTGAGGACGGTCGCAAATCCCCAGATGAAGAACACGCTGGTGAGCACCACGAGCGCCGCCGTGTAGCTCTGCCGTGGACCCGCGCCATCGCGCGTCACAGTGGAATCGCCGCTGAATTGCGCTGCCATCTGGCGATAGATAGCATTTACTCAGACAAGAATCCAGGGCCTGATCTAAGATGGCCAGCGGCGAGCGGGTGACTCGGGGTGGGAATTTCCATGTCGGTGCGACTCTTGCAGGTGGAGCTGGCAGGCAGGAAGCGGGCCGTGGCGGCTCTGCAGGACGAGCGGCGCGCCGTACGGCTCGAGGGCCTCGCCTCGACATATGAGCTAGCCGGCGCGGCGATCGCGGCGGGAGTATCGCTGCAGGAGGCTGCGCGCACACGCATGACGGCGGAGGTCATCGATGTCAGCGGCGGCAACCCGGACGTTCGCCTGTTGCCACCCATCGATCACCCGGACCCGGCACACCTCTATCTCACGGGTACCGGCCTCACGCACCTCGGCTCGGCGGAAAGCCGCGACAAAATGCACGCGCTGGTCGCGGCGGGCAGCACGCAGACCGACTCGATGCGCATGTTTCTCGATGGACTGAAGGGCGGCAAGCCCGCTGGCGGCCGCGGCTCGCAGCCGGAATGGTTCTACAAGGGCGACGGATCCAGTGTGGTCGGGACCGGCTCGGCGCTCGAGATGCCGGCATTCGCGCTCGATGGCGGCGAGGAGCCGGAGATCGCCGGCATCTACCTGATAGACTCGCGCGGTGAGCCGCGGCGGCTCGGATTCTGCCTAGCCAACGAGTTTTCCGATCACCTCACGGAACGGGAGAATTACCTCTGGCTCGCCCACTCGAAGCTCCGTCCCGCCGCCCTGGGCGCGGAGATTCTGACCGGGCCTCTGCCCGTCGACGTGCGCGGCGTCAGCCGAATCCTGCGTGACGAGCGTGTCATCTGGGAGAAACCCTTCCTCACGGGCGAGTCGAACATGTCGCACGCCATCGCCAACCTGGAGCACCATCACTTCAAGTACGGCAACTTCCGCCGTCCGGGCGATGTGCACGTGCATTTCTTCGGCACGGCGACCCTATCCTTCTCCGACCAGGTGCGTGTCGAGTCGGGGGATCTATTCGATATCAGCGCCGACGCCTTCCTGCTGCCACTGCGCAACCGTCTCGCACACACGCCATGCCACTCCTTCACCGTACGACCGCTCTAACTGCCGCTCTGCTCGTAACTGCACAGGCAGCGGTCGCGGCCTCGGCGCCGCCGATGGGCTGGAACAGCTATGACGCGTACGGCACCACCGTATCGGAGGCTCAATTTCGAGCCAACACTCGCTGGATGAGCCAGCACCTGGCGCGCTACGGGTGGCGCTACGTCGTCATCGACGCGGAATGGTTCGTGCGCAACCCGACACCGGCCGGTGGCAGCGCCGGCTCGATCTTCGTACTCGACAAGTACGGCCGGTACGTTCCCGCGCCCAACCGCTTCCCCTCCGCAGCGAACGGCGCGGGGTTGAAGCCGCTCGCGGACTATGTGCACTCGCTGGGATTGAAGTTCGGCATCCATATCCTGCGCGGCATACCCCGTGAGGCCGTGGCGAGAAATCTGCCGATCGCGGGCACACCCTACTCCGCCACGCAGGCCGTCGACATTCACTCCACGTGCCCGTGGAGTCCCGACAACTACGGCGTCAACACGCGCAGCGCCGCCGGCCAGGCCTACTACGACTCGATCGCCCGTCTCTACGCCTCCTGGGGTGTCGACCTCATCAAGGCCGACTGCATCGCCAGCCATCCCTATGCCGGCGATGAGATCCGAATGCTGTCGACCGCAATTCAGGGAAGCGGGCGCGACATGGTGCTGAGCCTATCGCCTGGGCCGGCCCCCATCGACAAGATCGTTGCCCTGCGCCGCTACTCGACGATGTGGCGCATCTCCGATGACGTCTGGGACCTCTGGCACAGCGCGATCGCGTATCCCCAGGGAGTCGGCGATCAATTTGCGCGCGCGGCGCGCTGGGCGACACTGGCGGAGCCCGGGCACTGGCCCGATGCGGACATGCTGGCGCTCGGCTATCTCGGCCCCGCCCCGGGCTGGGGCAAGGCGCGTGCAACCCACCTCAGCCGTGCCGAGCAGCGAGCCTACCTCACCCTCTGGTGCATCGCGCGCTCGCCGCTTTTCATGGGCGGCAATCTCACCCGCGTCGACCGCTGGACGGCGGGCCTGTTGGAGAATCCCGAAGTCATAGCGGTGGACCAGCGCGCCTCCGACGCACACCAGGCCCTCGCCCGCGACGGGTTCGTCGTCTGGCTATCGAAACCTGACCAGGGCGGCGGCTGGTATTTGGCGGCATTCAACACGCAGCCGCGCGGGCGAACGCTCACGATGAGTTGGCGGGAGCTGGCGCTGCCGTTCGCGCGCTACGACATGCGCGATCTCTGGCAACGCCGCGATCAGGGGGCCGCTACCACGCTCCGCGTCCGCCTCGACGCCCACGGGGCGGCGCTCTATCGGCTGCTGCCACGTTAATGGGGGAGCATCAGTAAGATGTCATTGTTGCGACCGATCCTGATCACCGCGCTTTGCGTGAGCGCTGTCACCGCGATGTCGGGCGCCGGCGCCGCGGAGGCGCGGCGCGCGGCCTTCGGCAGCCTCGCGGATGGCACCCGCATCGACGCCGTGGACCTGAGCAGCCGCGCGGGTGTGCGAGCGCGGATCATCACGCTCGGGGCCCGCATCCAGTCTCTCTACACTCCGGACCGCGCCGGCAAGCTCGGCGATATCGTGCTCGGATTCGCCAGCCCGCAGCAGTACTTCGCTGACGGCAACTACTTCGGTGCCACGGTCGGCCGCTTCGCCAACCGCATCGCCAAGGGCCGCTTCACGCTCGGCGGCCACACATATCAGGTCTCCGTCAACGACCACGGCAACAGCCTGCACGGCGGCACGCCCGGTTTCGACAAGCGGGTGTGGAAGATCGAGTCGCTCCACAGCGGTGCCAGCGCCTCGGTCGTGATGTCGTATGTGAGCCCGGACGGCGAAGAAGGCTACCCTGGCACCCTGCGCGTTACCGCCACCTACACGCTGACGGACAACGGAGAGCTTCGCATCGACTACCGGGCAACGACGGACAAGCCGACGATCGTGAACCTGAGCGGCCATTCTTACTTCAATCTCGCTTCGAGCCCCGCCCACTTCTCCACGATGCGCGACCTGCTGCAGATCAATGCGTCGCACTTCACGCCGGTCGACGACACCCTGATCCCGACCGGCACGGTCGCCCCGGTTGCGGGTACGCCTTTCGACTTTCGCAAACCCACGGCGATCGGGCTCCGCATCCGTGACGGCAATGACATGCAGATCCGCTATTGCCACGGATATGACATGAACTTCGTGCTCGATGGCCCTGCCGGCGCGCTGAGGTTGGCCGCGCGCGTGGAAGATCCGCGCTCCGGGCGAAGACTCGAGGTCTACACCACGGCACCCGGAGTGCAGTTCTACTCCGGGAATTTCCTCGGCGCCACGTTCGTGGGCAAGCACGGCATCGTCTATCGACAGGGAGATGCCGTGGTGCTCGAGCCGCAGGACTTTCCCGATGCACCGAATCACCGCAACTTCCCCGCCGCGACGCTCGAGCCCGGCGCGACCTACCACAGCGTCATCGTGTATCGTTTTTCGGTGAGAGGATAGCAATCGAGAGGTAGCGCTACCATTTCTGCTATCATCAGCCCTCCAGCCTGATAACCAGAGGGGAGCTGCGTATGACGATCCGGTCCCGTATGTGGCCGACGGCCGCGTTGATTGCAGGCCTGGCTGTCCTCGCCGGCGGCGCGGATGCCGCAGACACCGCCTCCCCTGCGTATCTCGATACCAGCCTGCCAGCGCAAGCGCGTGCGGCCGATCTGGTGCATCGCATGACGCTGCAGGAGAAAGTCTCGCAGCTAGTCAACGGCGCTCGAGCGATTCCGCGTCTCGGCGTACCGTCGTACAACTGGTGGAGCGAGGCGCTGCACGGTGTTGCCGTGAACGGCACCACTGAATTTCCGGAGCCCATCGGTCTCGGCGCGACCTTCGATACCGCGGGCATTCACCAGATGGCGCACGACATCGGCATCGAGGGACGGGTCGTTCACGGGCAGGCGGTGCGCGCCGGCGGCTCGACCATTTTTCACGGCCTCGACTTCTGGGCGCCCAACATCAATATATTCCGAGATCCGCGCTGGGGCCGAGGCCAGGAGACCTATGGCGAGGACCCTTTCCTCACCGCGGGCATGGCGGTGGCGTTCGTGACCGGGATGCAGGGCTCGGACCCGCGCTACTACCTCGCCATCGCCACTCCCAAGCACTTCGTCGTGCATAGCGGTCCGGAGCCCACGCGTCATTTCGCCGACGTCGACGTCAGCAAACATGACATGGAGGACACGTATTTACCCGCATTCCGGGCCGCCATCGTTCAGGGTCATGCCGGCTCGATCATGTGCGCATACAACGGCATCAATGGGCAGCCGGCGTGCGCCAACGAGTTCACGCTGCAGCACACTCTGCGCGACGCCTGGCAGTTCCAGGGCTATGTCGTGTCCGACTGCGACGCCGTGCGCGACATCTTCAACGGCCACCGCTACCGCCCAAGCCAGCCACAGGCGTCGGCGATCTCTCTCGAGCGCGGCATGGACAACGAATGCTCCGACTTCGGCGAGCCGAGCGGGAGCGCCGACTACGAACCATTCCTCACCGCGGTACAGCAGGGCTATCTCCCCGAGAGCGCCATTGACACAGCGCTCATCCGCCTCTTCACGGCGCGCATCCGCCTGGGCATGTTCGATCCGCCGTCGATGGTGCCTTACGCGCACATCCCTGAGAGCGAGCTCAACAGTCCGGCTCATCGGCGGCTTGCCCTGCGCCTGGCCGAAGAGTCCATGGTGCTGCTGAAGAACGACGGCGTGCTTCCCTTGAGGTCAGTCAGGCGCATCGCAGTCATCGGACCGCTCGCCGACCAGACCGCGGTTCTGCTCGGTAACTACAACGGCATCCCGACGCACACGGTGTCCCTGCTCGAAGGGATGAAGGCCGAGTTCCCCAAGGCCACGATCACTTACGTTCCCGGTACGCAGTTTCTTTCCAACCAGGGCACGCCGGTCCCGGCCTCGGCGCTGACCACTCCGGACGGCAAACCCGGTCTGGAGGCTCAATATCGCGCAGAGGTCGGCATGGCCACGTCTTCCACGCCGCTCGCCTCACGTGTCGAGCCAACGGTTGCTCTCAATAGCGCGAATCTGCCCGCCGGCGTGCAAGGCAAAGGGGCGTTCACTGTCGAATGGACCGGCTTCATCAACCCGCCGAAGAGCGGCGATTATCTCGTCGGTATCAAAGCCGATGGCTACGCTCAGGTCAGCGTGGACGACGAGCAGATCGTACGGATGTACACCGTCGCCTCCAACATGGCTCCGCTGCACTTCCAGAAAGGACACCCGGTTAAGTTGGACGTCGTGTACGGAACTCGGGATGCCAAACTGCAGGCGCAGCTGATCTGGGCACCCGTCAACGACACCCCCAATCCAGCGGCGGTGGCCGCGGCGAGAAACGCGGATGTCGTCGTTGCGGACGTCGGGATCACGAGCCGCCTCGAGGGTGAGGAAATGCCGGTTCATTATCCAGGATTCCTCGGGGGCGATCGCACCGACCTCGGGGTCCCGCAGCCCGAAGAGGCGCTTTTGCGGTCTGTCGCCGCCACCGGCAAGCCGCTGGTCGTGGTGTTGATGAACGGCAGCGCGCTCGCGGCCACGTGGGAGAAGGAGCACGCCAACGCCATTCTGGAGTCATGGTACTCCGGCGAGGAAGGTGGAGCCGCCATCGCCGCCACCTTGAGCGGGCAGAATGATCCAGCGGGGAGACTGCCAGTGACCTTCTACAAGGATGTCAATCAACTACCCAACTTCGAAGACTACTCGATGAAGGGCCGTACGTATCGCTATTTCGCGGGAGAGGCGCTCTGGCCGTTCGGATACGGCTTAAGCTACACGACATTCGGGTACGGTGATCTCAGCCTTCCCCGGACACCCATCGACGCTGGCGCACCGCTCGATGCGGCGGTGAAGGTCACCAACACCGGCAAGGTGGCGGGCGATGAGGTCGTAGAGTTGTACCTGAAGTTCCCCGACGTGCCGGGAGCCCCGATCCGCGCACTGCGCGGCTTCCAGCGCATCCATCTCGCCGCCGGCAGGAGCCAGGTGGTCAGATTCCAACTGACGCCGCGTGATCTCAGCATGGTGACCGGGACCGGCGACAGAATTGTGGCCGCGGGCGAGTACACCGTTTCGGTTGGTGGCGGCCAGCCCGGCACCGGTGCGCCGTCAGTCAGCGGAACGTTCCAGATGAACGGGCGGATCCAACTGCCGGAGTGATCGGGCGAACAGCCCAGCCGCCGGCAAGGCGAGCCGGACTGCCGCGCCGATTGTCCATCCCGCGGATGGCCGTACGCGGGGGCGTGGCAGTCCGGCAGCCTATCTGTTAGCGGTTGTGGCCACCGCCGTGATCGTCGGGCCGATGCCCATCTCCGCTGCCACCGCGCGGCGGTCGCCGCGGTTGCCCATGGGGCGCCTGGCGCTGCGGCTGCGGCCGCGCCTGAGGCCGTTGCTGCGGCCTGAAGCTCTGGCGCTCCTGAGTCCGTTCCTGGGGCCTTGCGCTCTGATGCGCCTGAGGAGCCCGCTGCTGGAAGTGTTGTGTGCGCGCCTGCTCATGCATGGGCGCGGCGTGTCCCGAGGGACGCCCGGCGTGAGGCTGTCGGGTCGCTCCCGGGGGACGATCCGAGCGCATCGACGCGACGTGCGTCGGTGTGTAGCGCCCGCCTGCTGCCCGGGCGGCGGAGACCCCGCTACCGCGGAAAGCCCCAGGCCTCGCGGTAGCGGCAATCGACGGCCGGCCGTGGTTGTAGTCCGCACGCAGCGAGCGGTTGGAGAAAGCCAGGTGCTCTTGGCGTTGCTGTACCGAGGTGAAAGCAACGTGATGCTCATGCGCGGCCGCCAGCTGTGACCGGCTCGGGTGGGCTACCACCCCTCCAGGTCCACCGTTGAAGCTGACATGCTGATAAGCGCCGTGATAGACGTCGGTGCGAGAGTACACGTTGGTCACGAAAGTCGGCCCAACATTGACGACAGCGCGGTTGTACATGAACGCATTCCCGCGCCAGTACCCACCTGCGAAGCCGGCGCCGTCATATCCAAAGCCGTAGTTTACGCCGCCGTAGAATCCGACGTGAGGCCCCCAGTAGCCGGCATGCCAAAGGAACGCACCTTCCTGCCAACCCCAATAGCCAGGCGTCCAAAGGAATCCCACCTCCGGAGGCTCCACCCACGTCCCAGGGACCCAGTAATAAGCGCCGTCATTCCAGCCCCAGTAACCCGGCGACCAGAGGTAGCCCGGCTCGGGGCAGGGCGGCTGCACATACACCGGCAGCGCCGGCGGCGCGACATTCACCGACACGCCGACGAATAGGGCGGCGGACGATATGGCGGGCAGCGCTGCCAGCGCCAGAGCGGGGATGAGGCCACGAAGGAATCGGATGTGCATAGGCTCTCCTTTGTACAGTAGAGTGGATCGGCGGCGCTGAACAGTCCCTGAACCTGTCTGGGAGCCCCTCGAGGCGAGCAAGACGCGCCCGTTACCTCAGCCAACGGTGCCTCGTTTGAACCGTTGACCGCCGCGTTGACTTGACCGAGTTTGGCTAGAACCAGCCGTAGTTGAAACTGACGCTGATTCTCTCGCCCGCGGTGAGGTTCGCCGGCACCTCGTGACGCAGCCAGCTCTCGAAGAGCAGAAGGCTACCTGCCTGGACCGGCAGCACGACCCAAGGCCTATTCTCCCGCGCCGCTTGTGCCCGACGCGGCGGCGCCGCCATCATTCTGTCGAGCCGCGGGTCTTCGAGTTTCAGCCCCGGGCAACCGCGTGGTGTCTTGACGTAGTAAGTCCCGCTTATGGTGGCGAGCGGATGCAGATGCAGCCCGTGGGCCGCTCCGTGCAGCATGATGTTGACCCAACAGTCTGTCATCGAGAGCTCGCGCCCCGCGAGGTCGAGATCAAGCGTGGCGGCAAAGCGGGCGACGTGCCGGTCTATGGCGCGCTCGAGCGCAGCGAACGTCGGCGACAGCCGGTGCATTCGATGCGCGGAGCCATACGAGGTATAGCCGCCTGAATACCTCGTAGCTGACCAGCGCCGGCCCGCCGTGTCGTCCAGACTAAGCTGTCGGCACTCTCGTCGCAGCCGATCATTGAGCGTGCCGCCCACCGCACCTCTGAGGCGCGCTGAGTACACATGCGTCGGAAAGAGCTTGTATACCGCCATCTAGGCAGTATAGGGGCCCCAGGCGATCATCGGCGAGGGACTACGACGCCTTCTCGAACTGCTGCGCCTCCGTGCTACCCGTCAGCGCGGTCAGGGACGAGTTGCCGCCCGAGACCGCCTGGGTGACCTCGTCGAAGTAGCCTGCCCCGACCTCCCGCTGATGCTTGGTCGCCGTGTAGCCGTGCTGCTCGGCGGCGAACTCCGCCTGCTGCAGGGCCACGTAGGCCGACATCTGCTGCGCCTTGTAGCCACGGGCGAGCTCGAACATCGAGAAGTTGAGCGCGTGGAAACCGGCGAGCGTGATGAACTGGAAACGATAGCCCATCGCACCGAGCTCGCGCTGAAACTTGCCGATGGTCACATCGTCCAGCTTGCGCTTCCAATTGAAGGACGGCGAGCAGTTGTAGGCGAGGAGCTTGCCTGGGAAGCGCTTGTGCACGGCCTCGGCGAAGTGGCACGCCTCCTCGAGGTCGGGCTTCGCCGTCTCGCACCACACCAGGTCGGCGAAAGGCGCATAAGCGCAGGCGCGCGCGATCGCTTGTTCCAGGCCGGCCTTGACGAAGAAAAAGCCCTCGGCGGTGCGCCCCTTCGCGGTATCGATGAAGGGACGATCCCGCTCGTCGACCTCGGATGTCAGAAGGTTTGCGCCCTCCGCATCCGTACGCGCCACGATGATGGTCGGCACGTTGCACACGTCCGCGGCGAGCCGCGCGGCAACGAGTTTATTGATCGCCTCCTGGGTCGGCACCAGCACTTTGCCACCCATGTGGCCACACTTCTTGGCCGAGGAGAGTTGGTCCTCGAAGTGCACCCCGGCCGCGCCCGCGTCGATCATCTGCTTCATCAGCTCGAAGGCGTTCAGAACGCCCCCGAACCCGGCCTCCGCGTCGGCGACGATGGGCTTCAGCCAATCGATGTCATCATTACCTTCCGCATGATGGATCTCATCGGCGCGGCGCAGCGCGCAGTTGATCCGTCGCACCACAGCGGGCACGGAGTCCGCCGGGTACAGAGACTGGTCCGGGTACATCGCACCGGCAAGGTTGGCATCCGCCGCCACCTGCCAGCCGGACAGATAGATGGCGTCGAGCCCCGCCTTCACCTGCTGCATCGCCTGATTGCCGGTCAGCGCGCCTAGCGCGTTGACGAAGGGCTTCTCGTTGAGATAGCGCCACAGTTTTTCGGCCGTGAGCCGCGCGATCGAGTACTCGACCGGAATGGTGCCGCGCAGGCGCACCACGTGCTCCGGGCGGTAGCCGCGCTCGATCCCGCCCCAGCGCGGGCTCTCGTGCCAGGAGCGGCGCAGCTCTTCTGCGGTCGGAAGCGGTCGGGTCGCTGTCATTCTGGTCTCCGTCGGGTCAGTCGAGCAGATCGTAGGCGGGAAGGGTCAGGAACTCGTCGAACTCGTCCTGCTTGGTCATTTGCTCAAAGAGGCGTACGGCGGTCGGGAATACGCCGTTGAGCAGCCTCGCCGGGCCGACCTCACCGTGAATGCGGTCGATCTCCTGCATGAGCAGACTGTCGAAGCGCGCTGGCGTCACCGGGGCGCCATCGCTGGTGCGCGCCTCGTGATGCAGCCATTGCCAGAGCTGCGCGCGGCATATCTCGGCGGTGGCGGCGTCTTCCATCAGGTTGTAGAGCGGCACGCACCCCGAGCCTCGCAACCAGGCCTCGATGTACTGCACGCCCACACGGATGCAATTGCGCAGCCCGCCCTCGGTGATCTCGCCCTGCGGCACCCGCAACAGGTCTCCCGCCATGACGGCGACTTCCTGACGAAGCACGCTCATCTGGTTGGGTCCCGTCATCACGGTGTCGAATGCGCCCCGCGCGATGGTCGCGAGGCCGGGATGCGCGATCCAAGTACCATCGTGTCCGGCGGTCGCCTCCCGCAGCTTGTCGGCGCGCACCTGCGCCATGGCCGCTTCGTTCGCCCGTGCATCATCGCGAATCGGGATTTGCGCGGCCATGCCGCCCATGGCGTGAGCGCCGCGCCGATGACAGGTCTTGATGAGCAGGTCGACGTATGACTTGAGAAAGTGCCGGTCCATGGTGACGCTGGCCCGATCCGGCAACAGGAAGTCCGGCTGGTTGCGGAACTTCTTGATGAAACTGAAGATGTAGTCCCAACGCCCGCAGTTGAGTCCGGCCGAGTGCTGGCGCAGCTCGTAGAGGATCTCATCCATCTCGAAAGCGGCCAGGATCGTCTCGATGAGCACCGTCGCCTTGATGGTGCCGTATGGCATGCCGAGTGCATCCTGGGCGGCAAGGAAGACGTCGTTCCAGAGCCGGGCCTCGAGGTGGCTCTCCATCTTCGGCAGGTAGAAATAAGGACCCGTGCCGGCTCGCGCCAGTGCCTCGTGGTTGTTGGCGAGGTACACCGCGAAGTCGAACAGCGCGCCGGAGACCTCTTCACCGTTCACGAGAACGTGCTTCTCGGGCAGATGCCAGCCGCGCGGGCGCACGATGAGGGTTGCCGTGCGATCCGCGAGCCGATAGATCTTGCCCGTCGCCGGGTCCGCGTAGTTGATGGTCCGCCGGATGGCGTCGGTCAGGTTGACCTGCCCGCGCACGATGTTGTCCCAGGTCGGCGCGCAGGAGTCCTCGAAATCCGCCATGAAGCAACGCACCGGAGCGTTGAGCGCGTTGATGACCATCTTGCGGTCGACGGGACCGGTGATCTCCACCCGCCTGTCCTGCAGGTCCGCCGGAACCGGCGCCACGCGCCAGTCGCCCGCGCGAACGTCGGCGGTCTCCGGCAGAAAGTCCGGCAACGCGCCGGCGTCAAGCTCCTGCTGGCGGCGCGCCCGCGCCGCCAATAGCTCCAGGCGGCGCCCATTGAAGCGCCGGTGCAGACTCGCCACCAGCTGCAGCGCGAGTGGCGTCAGCACCTCCGCGGATCGCTCGATCCGCGGCCCCAGGATTTCCACCGGGGAGCGGGCCGGCTCCCGCGAGTAGATGAGCTCGTCGCGACTGGCGTTCATGGGAGGAGCATACCGTTCCCTTTGGCGCAATTTGACTAAAGAAACTTCACAATGTTAATTTCACAATAGAAGTTTCACGGCGAGGCACGTATCCATGGCACCCCTGCTGCGCAAGGGTCATTTCCTCGGCGCCAAGCTGCGCTCCATCCGCAAGCGCAACGGCCTGACTCTGGAAGACCTGTCAGCGCGCTGCGTGCAACGCGATGCCTCGCGTGCGCCATCGGTGTCATACCTCAGCATGATCGAGAGCGGCAAGCGCGCGCCCTCGAGCGAAATGCTCGAGCTACTGGCCCAGGTGTTTCAACGCGACCCGGGGTGGTTCCTCGATGAGAGAGCGGACATCGAGCTACCCACGCCCACCGCACCGTCCGGCGGCGCTGCAAAGGTCCCGCTCGAGCCCGCATTCCTCTTCTCAAAGGACGTGTTGCAAGCGGCGATCCCGGAACTCCTCGCCCAAACAGGCACCAGCGGGCGGCAGTTCGCGCATCTTCTCATCCGCTCCCACCAGGAGATGTCCCGCAACGACTTCCCCGACCTCGAGCGCGCGGCGGACGGCGTCGGCGACCGCAAATTTCCGTTGTCCGTCGACGACCTGCAACGGCTTTGCAAGCGACATGGCCTCGAGATCCGCTGGTTCGAGAGAAAGCCGCTGCTCGCACGCGACAAGGACCGCGAGGTCCGCAGTATGGTGCGCTCCTTCTTCGAGCCGCCGCGTGTCATCTACGCCAACCGTGCCCTGCAAGCGGATCCGGCGCGGCTGAAGTTCGATCTGGCCGCACACCTCGCACACAAGGTGCTGCACGGCGGTGACGGGCTCAAGTCAGCGCATGCCACTGGGGGCGAGATGGGCGGCAGCCCCGAAGGCGGGTCCGACACCATCGGCATGAACCCCCAGGACGTCTTGCATGCGTGGCGCGACTTCGAGTGCACCTTCTTTGCCGGCGCCCTGCTCGCTCCGCGCGTTCCATTCAGACGTTTTCTTGCGCGCGAGCGTTACCGCGTCGAGGCCGGCACCCGCCTCGAGCTGACACCCGCCGTCATCATGCGGCGCATGACCAAGGTGTCCCCCTATCCCTACTGGCACTTCTTCGACGCCTACCCGCCCGGGTATCTGCGTGCCGTCTACCGCGGCAACGGTATCCCCCTCCCCTGGGGCAACCTCGCGCAGGTGAGCGATCCATGCCCCAACTGGGCCGTGTTCCGCATGATCGACGCGCCGCGGGGCGAGATAGGCTCACAGATATCGGTCCTCAGCGACGGCGACCGCTCCCTCCTGTACTGCTGTCACTCCCGCCGAGTGAAGGACATGGCCGGCAACCCGCACGTCCTCTCTGTCGGTCTCGACCTTGCACCAGCGCTGGACGCCAACGGTGTCCCAAGTCGCGACATCATCGACAGCGTGTTCGCGGAATGCGTTCACCGCCGCGGCGAAGGCCGCATCCCCAAGGCGGCGACCGAAGCCCTCGTGGCAGTCGCCAACGTCCTCAACATCGCCTGGATCGAGGACGCCCTCCAGTTACCTGCGCGCATCATCTGCCCGCGCAGCAGCCGTTGCCCACGCCCGGAGCGGTGCGAGGGCGCGAGAGTGAGGCCGTCTCGCGCGCGGGAGATTGACGATGTCAGGGACGAGATTCTCGGCAAAGAACCGGCCGAGGAGAACTGATCGGCAGCGCTCCCGCTCACCCTTGCATCCGGGCGGCAACCCTGCGCTTGATCCCCGATTGGCCACGAGCCAGAGCGGAGCAAATCACGACACCTACGGTTCGCAAGCAGCTGGATGCCCTGTCCGCCCACCTTGGAAAGAAGCGCGATCGTCTCCTGCAGCTATGGCGGGAGGCAGTGCGCCGCGATGCGCAGCTCGCAACCTCCTCCGGACTGTCGCGCGGCGCGCTCGATGACCACATTCCCCGGATCATTGATGATTTCGCGCGCTGCCTGACGTCGGAACAGCGCCACGATGCGTCTCCATCTGACGGGCAACAGCAGCACGATGCCGCCGAGCATGGCATGCATCGTTGGCAACAGGGTTACGACATCCACGAGGCCATTCGCGAATGGGGTCACCTGGAGGCGGTGATCCTGCAGCAGCTCGATCGATATGCCATGAGCCGCCCGCGGCTCCACCGCGATGTGATGCCGGCCGCGCGCGCGGCGCTGGTGAGCCTTTGCCTCGAGGGAACGTGCGAGAGCGCCAGCCGCTACCTTCGCCTGCAACAGGCGGAAGCCGCCAGCCGGGTTCGCGATCTCGAATCCTCCCTGCGCGCACTGCAAGCGCTGGAGGACGAGCGCTCGAAACTCCTGCACGAAACGGCGCACGACCTGCGCGGCAGCGTTGGTGTGCTCGCGAGCGCCACGGCGTTGCTCGCCACGCCCCAGGTTGCCGGGCCGGCCCGCGATCGCTTTCAGAGTTTCCTGCAGCAGCGCATCAGCTCCATGGGTGCGCTGCTCACCGACCTCGTCGAGCTCGCGCGCCTCGAGGCAGGGCAGAGCCCCCTGAAAATCGAACGGTTCGATGCCGCCGAGCGGCTGCGCGAGCTTTGCGAAGTGCTGCGGGCCGCCGCCGCGGAGCGAAATCTCTTTCTGAAATCCAAGGGTCCGAGGTCGCTGCTCGTCGAGGGCGACCCGCTCAAGCTGCAGAGAATCGTGCAGAACCTGTTGCTGAACGCCCTGCAGGCCACGAAGCAGGGCGGCATCGTGGTGCGTTGGACGGCGAGCAAGGAGACCACCGCTCGGCAATGGGTGCTGTCCATCGGCGACACCGGACCGGGATTTGCGCTGCAGTCAGCCGGTCCGCTGCGACATGCGCTCAAACGCGCGACGGATGCGGCGCGCGGAGCCGAGGAGGCTTCCGAGAAGCCAGCGGACAAGAAGGAGAGCGACGTGCTCACCGCAGGCTCGGGCCCCGGGTCAGCCAAGCTGCCCTCGGGCGAAGGCATCGGCCTCTCGATTGTGAAGCGGCTCTGCGAGGTACTGGGCGCGACACTGGAGCTCGAGACCGCCCCGGGGCGTGGCACGACCATCCGAATCGTATTCCCGTTGCGTTACGCCGCCTAGTCAGGCGGCAGTGCGTCGCACCCGCCGTCCGGCGCTCTCCGAGTTTCTCACGCGGCTCACCCGATAAAGATCGTCGCCGGGTGCTCGACGCGCTCCTTCAGCGCCTGGATCATTGCGGCGGCATCGAAGCCGTCGACGAACCGATGATCGAAAGACGACGACAAGTTCATCATGCGGCGCACTGCGATGGCGCCGCCAATGACCACCGGCCGCTCGACGGCGCGATTGACCCCGATGATGGCAACTTCGGGCGCGTTGATGATCGGCGTGCTCGCAATACCGCCCAGCTTGCCGAGACTCGTGATCGTGATGGTCGAGCCGCCCAGCTCCTCGCGCGTCGCCTTGTTGGTGCGCGCCGCTTCGGTGACACGCCGCATCTCCGCCGCGACATCCCATAGCGAGCGTGACTGCGTATCGCGTACGACGGGGACCTTCAGCCCGTCCGGCGTCTGCGTTGCAACACCAAGATGCACCGCCTGATAGCGCACAAGGACGCCGCGCTCTGCGTCGTAATGAGCGTTGCATTGCGGGAAATCTTCCAGCACCCGCACCAACGCGAGCGCCAGGAACGGGAGGTAAGTGAGCGCCGGCGTGCCCGGCTGCGCCTTCGCATTGAGATGTCGCCGGAGCAACTCCAGCTCCGTCACATCCACCTCCTCGACATAGGCGAAGTGAGGGATGTTGCGCTTGGCATCGGTCATCCGCTGCGCGATCAGCCTGCGCAAGCCGATGACTTTGATCTCTTCCGTTGCGCCGGAAGGGCGTTGCAGCGGAGCGGGTGCGCGTGCGGCGGGCAACCGGGTCACCGAGGACCGCGTGGCGGCATACGCCTCGAAGTCCTGCCGCCCGATGCGCCCCTGCGGCCCCGACCCGGCAACCTGCCGCAGATCGATTCCCGCTTCCTTCGCCCTGCGGCGGATCGCCGGCGAAGTCAACACCCGCCCCGTGGTGGTCGTATGCTTCTCCTGACTCGGTTCCGTCCGTGCCGCCACGGCTGCGGGTGCGGGCGTGCTGCCGTTGCCCCCAGCAACCCGTGGCTCAGTGGTCGCTGTGGTCGCTTTAGACACGGCGGGAGCCGCCGCAACGGATGCGCCATCCGAAGCCGTTTCCAGCACGACCAGCTCCGCGCCCACCGCAACCGTGTCACCCGGCTGCCCGGTAGTCGAAACGATCTTGCCGGTCACCGGCGCCGGCACTTCCACCGCCGCCTTCTCGGTCATTACCTCGACCAGTACGTCGTCTTCCACTACGTCGTCGCCCGGCTTCACGCGCCATCCGACGATTTCCGCCGCGACGGTACCTTCGCCGAGATCCGGCAGCTTGAAAACGTACCGGCTCATTTGTCCTCCATCACGCCTGTCAGCGCAGCGGCGATCCGTTCGGGTCCGGGGAAGTATTCCCACTCGAACGCATGAGGATATGGAGTGTCCCAACCGGTGACTCGAGCGATCGGCGCCTCAAGGTGCCAGAAGCATTCCTCCTGCACGGTCGCCGCGAGCTCGGCGCCAAAGCCGCTGTAACGCGTGGCCTCATGGACGACGACACACCGGCCGGTCTTGCATACCGAAGAGCAGATCGTATCGGTATCGAGCGGTGCGAGCGCCCGGACGTCGATGATCTCCGCATCGACTTTCGCCAACCTGACCGCCGCCTCCGCTACGTGCACCATCGTGCCATAGGCCAGTATGGTGACGTCCTTCCCGGGCCGGACGACCTCGGCTTTCGACAGGGAGACTTTGTAGTAACCGTCCGGCACCGCGCCCTTGGGATGCGTGCTCCAGGGAACCGCAGGCTTGTGCGGATCGCCGTCGAACGGTCCGTTGTAGAGCCGCTTCGGCTCGAAGAAGACGACCGGGTCCTCGTCCTCGATGGAGCTGATCAGCAGCCCCTTGGCATCGTAGGGGTTCGACGGCATCACCACCTTGATCCCGCAGACGTGCGTGAAGACGCCTTCCGGGCTCTGCGAGTGCGTCTGCCCGCCGCGGATGCCGCCGCCGCAAGGCGTGCGGATGGTTACCGGCGCGGAGAATTCCCCCGCGGTGCGGTAGCGCAGGCGTGCGAGCTCGCTCACGATCTGATCGAAAGCGGGATAGATGTAATCGGCAAACTGAATCTCGGCGACCGGCTTCAGGCCGTTCACGCCCATGCCGATGGCGGCGGCGACGATACCGCCCTCCGCGATGGGCGTATCGAGCACGCGCTGCTCGCCGTACTTACGCTGCAGGCCGTCCGTGCACCGGAACACACCGCCAAAATAACCGACGTCCTGACCCAGCACCACCACGCGCGGATCACGCTCGAGCATGATGTCCATCGCGGAGTTGAGCGCCTGCACCATATTCATGTTTGCCATTGCTCAACCCTCCTTTGCAACCGCGCCGGAGCGCGCGTCGAGGCTCTTCTCCTCTTCCGACCCCTGGGCCGGCTGCGCGGCAATCAACCGTTCGAGCTCTTCCCGCTGGCGCACGAGGTGCGGCGGCATCTCGTGAAAGACATCCTCGAACATGGTAGCCGGATCCAGCTTCGGCCCTTCCGTGAGAGTGCCGAAGCTCGCGGCCTCCTTCCAACACGCGACCACGTGCGCCTCGAGCTGCTTTTCCAGCGCCGCATGCCGCTCCTCCGACCATTCGCCGAGGCCGATCAGGTGTTTCTTCAGGCGCGCGATGGGATCGCCAAGAGGCCATGCCGCCCAGTCCTCCTTCGGCCGGTAGCGCGAAGGGTCGTCACTGGTCGAATGCGCGCCCGCCCGGTACGTGACGTGCTCGATCAGCGTCGGACCGCCGCTCTGGCGCGCGCGCTCCGCAGCCCAGCGGGTGACGCCATAAACCGCCAGAAAGTCATTACCATCCACCCGTATGCCGGGGATGTCGTACCCCGGCCCATACTGGGCGAATGTGCGGTGCTCGCCGCCGGCGAAGCCCTGGAAAGTCGAGATCGCCCATTGATTGTTGACGATGTTGAGAATTACGGGCGCCTGATACACGGCCGCGAAAGTCATTCCGTGGTGGAAGTCCGCCTCCGCGCTGGCGCCCTCGCCGAGCCAGGCGGCGGCGATGTGATCCTCGCCTTTGATGGCCGCGGCCATTGCCCAGCCGACCGCCTGCGGAAACTGGGTGGCGAGATTGCCGGAGATCGAGAAGATGTTGCCCGCGCCCCAGTGATACATGATGGGCATTTGCCGCCCGCGGCACATGTCCCGCGTATTCGACAGGCACTGGCACATCAGGTCGACCAGGCTCAGCCCGCGGACGATGAAGAGCCCTTGAGTGCGATAGGAGGGAAACAGCATGTCGCCCGGCAGTAGCGCCATCCCCTGCGCGACGGACACGGCTTCCTCACCGGTCGACTTCATGTAGAAGGAGATCCGCCCCTGGCGCTGCATGCGCTGCATCCGGTCGTCGAAGAGACGAGTGAGCAGCATGTGGCGCAGTGCCACCTGCAGCTCCTCCGCCTCGAGGTGCGGATTCCAGGGACCGACGGCGCGCCCTTCGTCATCGAGCACTCGTACCATTTCCCGGCCAAGGTTCTCGACCTCTCGGGCCGGTGCCTTGGTGTCGGGGCGGCCCGCGGCGCCCGCTGGCGTAAGGCTCAGATAGCTGAAGTCCGGCTTCTCACCCGGACGGGCCGGCGAGTGAGGGACGTGCAAACGCGACCTTTGGGCCATCGGGAACGAGCCTTTTCAGCGCCGCCAGGGTCTGGCGAGCTGCGAATTTTAGCGCTCCGAACGCGCAATGCGCGTTCCAATCGGTTCGCAATTCAGCGAGATGCCGCAATGAAGATGCCAGAGGGCGTGGGCGGGGGTCTAAAGTAGCGCCCATGAGCACGCCGAGGAGCAGCCGCCCCGCCCCGCCTGCGCCCGCGCGCATCCGCGTCGGCCGCGAGGTGGCCGGGCGCAGCGGCAAGGGGGTCTCCGTCATCTCGGGCCTGCCGCTTGCCGCCGCAGATCTCGAGGAGCTGGCCAGGCGGCTGAAGAGACTCTGCGGCGCCGGCGGCGCCGTCCGGGACGGAGTCATCGAGATCCAGGGCGAGCACCGCGACCGGCTGGTCGCAGAGCTATGCCGTCTCGGTTTCGACGCCAAACGGGCCGGTGGCTGAGGTCATCGTGACGGAGAGCCGGAACCTGCGCATAATGTAAGGAGTTTGCAATATGGGCATCACCCAGGCAGAGCACAACGTGTCGAACAACCAGCCAATACGAAGCCGGACACGAACCGGGGACGCCCTGCTGTTCGCCCGCAACTTTTTCCGCCACCCGCGCATGCTCGGCTCGATCATCCCGAGCTCGAGATTCCTCATCAACGAGCTGCTGCGGCCGATCGACTGGGATCAGGCGCGAGTCATCGTGGAATACGGCCCCGGCGTCGGTGTGATCACCGCCGAGATCCTGCGGCGCATGCGTTCCGACGCGCTCCTGATCGTCATCGAATTGAACCCTGACTTCGTTACCCACCTGCGCTCGTCGTTTCCGGACGCGCGGCTCAAGGTCGTGGAGGGCTCGGCGGAGGCGGTGGGTGAGATTCTCGAGCGCTTCGGCCACGGCAAGGCCAACTACATCATCTCCGGAATTCCCTTCAGCACCATACCGGCCACGGTGCGCGAACGCATCCTGCGCAACACGTCCACGGCGCTAGCGCCCGGCGGCGCCTTCCTCGTCTTCCAATTCTCCACCCGTGTGCTCGAGGACCTGCAGCGCATCTTTCACTACGTGCGGCGCAAGTTCGAGCCATTCAACGTCCTGCCGGCCCATTTGTTCTTCTGTGAGGTCGGGGCGGCCTAGGCGCTCTGGCCGTCGGGGGAAGCCGCGGCCGACTCGCGCACGATCAGCTCGTGGGGCACCAGGTGGTCGACCGCCGCTGCGGGCAGACCGTCGCGGCGCTTGCGGATCTCGCGGATGAGTAGATCGAGCGCCACCTCGGCCATGGCCGCCGTCGGCTGACGGATGGTGGTGAGCTCCGGCCAGACCGTGGTGGCGATCGCGGTGTCGTCGAAGCCGACGACCGAGAGATCACGCGGCACATCCAGGCCGCGCCGGTGCGCCACGGATACGGCGGCGGCAGCCATGTCGTCATTGCTGGCGAATATCGCCGTCGGACGTGGGCTGCCCGCCAACAGCTTCTCGGCGGCCTCGAGGCCGGAACGGTAGCTGAAGAAACCCTGCTCGATGACCGGCGGCTGCGGCTTGCAATCCGCCTCGCGCAGCGCCGTCTCGAACCCGAGCCAGCGCTCGCCGCTCGCTGTTTGGTTGGGATGCCCCTTGATGAAACCGAGGCGCCGGTGCCCGAGGGAGAGAAGATAACGGGTCATCTCGTAAGCGGCCTTGAAATCATCGATCCGCACGCAGGATGCATCGGAGCGGAATCGTCCGGTCGCCACCGCGACGGTGGGGATGGCCGCCTTCTTGAGCTCCGTGAGGATGACATGTGACTCGCAGACCGGCGGCGGCAGAATGACTCCCGCGACCGAGCCGTCGATGAGCCTGCGCACCGCGGCGCGCTCCGCCGACGGCGAGCTGACCTCGCACTTTTCCAACAGAAGTTGCGCGCTCTTGCGGCTGCTCTCATCGAGTGCGCCCAGGAGGAACTCGCTCAGATACGCGGCGCTGGGGTTGGCGTAGAGCAGGCCGATTCGCAGGCTCTGTGCGCCGGCGAGGCTGCGCGCCGCCGGGTTGGGGGCGTAACGCAACTCCTTGACGGCCGCGAGCACCGCGGCGCGAGTTGACTCGCGTACGTTGCGCTCGCCGTTGACGACGCGGGAAACCGTCATCGGAGAGACGCCCGCCCTGCGGGCTACATCGTGGATGGTCGTGCCGCGCCGGCTCCGGCGGCTGGTCTTGCGTGCGGGTGCGCGCCCGGAAGCCATGATTTCGTGTTCTCGTGCGGCCCGTCACGAGGCCGAGAACAGGGATTGTACCGAAGTCGCGGTAGCGCTAGCTGCCTTTGTGATCCCAAGGTTGCCCGCAGGCCTCCAAGTGTGCGCCGACCACTGCGCGCAGCCGCTCCAGCCCGGACTCATCGGCTGCCTCGCAGCGGATGGTGAGCTTTGGTTCGGTACCCGAGGCGCGCAGCAACCACCAGCCGTCAGGCTCTGTTACCCGCAGCCCATCGGTGGTATCCACCCGTGCGCCGACGGCTGCGAGCCGCTCGGCAACCTGCCGCAGCACCAGGGGCTTGCGATCCTCCGGGCAGGGAATGCGCAGCTCCGGCGTGGCCGCGGTGCGCGGCAGGCTGCGCCGGAACTCCCCGAGCGTGTGTCCAGCGCGGCCCAGACAATCGAGCAGCCGCATCGCGGCAAAGAGCGCATCGTCGGTTCCTTGCCAACATTCCGCGAAGAACACATGCCCGCTCATCTCTCCAGCGAGCGGCGCGTGCTCGCGGCGCATGGCCGCGCGCACGTGCACGTACCCGGATGGAGCCATCACCGGCCGGCCGCCGAGTCGCGCAACCTCCTCGAAGAGCAACCGACTCGACTTGACATCACCCACGACGCACGCCCCGGGAGCGGCTCGCAACACCTCACCGGCGAGCAGCAACAGCACCTGGTCCGGCCAGACGATCGCGCCCGACTCATCCACCACGCCGAGACGATCGCCGTCACCGTCGAATGCGATACCGAGATCCGCCCGCTGACTGCATACCATCGCGCGCAACTGCCGCAGGTTGGCGGCGATCGACGGATCCGGATGATGTGCCGGAAAGCGACCGTCGACCTCGGCGTTGAGCAACAAGTGGCGACCGGGCAGAGCCTGTGTCAGACGCCTGATCAACGCGCCGACGGCTCCGTTGCCGCAATCCCACACGACGGTGAGACACCCGGCGCGGACCTGCGCCTGCAGCCTGGTGAGGTACGCCTCCGAGACCGGAAGGTCGATCGTCGCCCCGCCCGAGGCAGGCGAGGCCGCCGTTGCCACGAGAGAGCGCAGCGTCTCGCCGTGCACCGGCTCGGCGCCGATGACGAGTTTGAACCCGTTCTCCTCGCGCGGATTGTGCGAGCCGGTGACCGTGATGCCGCCGTCGAGTCCGTGAGCCTCCAACGCAAAATGCAACTGCGGCGTCGGCCCCAGCCCGATGCGATGCACCAGCATGCCCCCGGCGACGAGCCCCGCGACCAGAGCGCATTCGAGATCCGGCGAGGATTCTCTCCCGTCCCTGCCGACGGCAATGCGCCGCAGCCCGAGCGCGCGCATCCAGGTTGCATAGGCAAGTCCGAGTTGCCGCGCGTCGCCGACGTCAAGCTGTCGCCCGACCACGCCACGCAGATCGTAAGAACGGACTGCCTCGGGATTTATGCGTGCTGCTGTTGATTCCATGGACCACCGCTGCCGAGGCGATGGCCCAGCAAGATTCGGGGCCCCGGGGGTCGTCCCCGGGAGACGCAATCAGTGTCGCCCTATAGGAAACTGCAGGAAGATCTGATGGGCCGCAATGTCGATGGCCTGCGCGGGATGATCCAGCATCTCGCGGCCGTGCTCCGAGTAGGCCGTACCGCTCCAGACGACGGAATTGTCGGCGCGATTGATCAGGTCGATGCTGAGCGACACCGTGGTGACGGTCTCGATGTCACCATAGCCGGGACCCCAGGCCCCCCACGGACCCCATCGTCCCCAACCCGGACCCCAGCCAGGTCCCCAGCCCGGCCCCCCCACCATACTTTCGACGCGATCGTGCGCGCCGACGATGAAGTTCACCAGCAGGTCGGGCTCGTCTCCTGCCGCCGCAGGCACATAGCCGCGGGACTGGAGCTCCTGACCCACGTCAGTCTCGAGCTGCTGTGTAGTGAGGGACCTGTAGGGGCCGACGTCCGTACCGGGCTTCGGCAGGAAGGCATAGGTATGGAAGCTGGCGAGGTCTACCTGCGGCGCCATCCGCGTGCGTACCACCGGTGTCGTGGCGCAAGCGGCCAGAAGCGCCGTCGCGGCCGCCACGGCGAGGATCTTGACCCTATTCATTTGCACCTCTCCGCAGTATCACACCGTTGCAACGCAGGGGGGGCCTCGTGGTTGACCCGCAAACTCGGACGCGGCAGCGCCGACCACCACTCTAGTACACTCCCGGTCGCCATGACCATCAGGGTACCGGTCCTCTGCCTGGCCTTCTTGCTGGCCCTGGCCTTGCCCCTGGCCAGGGCCGTCGGGGCGTCCGCAACCGGCATCATCCCACCCATCGACGCGCACACCTCGCTCCTGGTCGTGTCGCCCCATCCCGACGACGAGACGCTCTGCTGCGCGGGCGTGATCCAGCGAGTGGTGGCGGCGGGCGGGCACGCCAGTGTCGTCTGGCTGACGAGCGGTGATGCCTCCGAGCTCGACCTGTTCCTGATCGAGCACGCCGTGCTGATCCGACCGGACAAAATGCGTGACCTGGCCGCCCGGCGAATGCGCGAGGCGCGCGCGGCAGCGGCAATCCTCGGCGTGCCGCCTGAGCGGCAGTTCTTTCTGGGTTACCCGGACGAGGGGCTCCTGACCCTCGTCACGGATCATTTCACCACACCGTACTACTCCAGATTCAATGGCGCCGTGAGCGTGCCCTATGCCGACACGTTCGCGGCCGGGCATCCCTACAGCGGTGCGAGCCTGGAGCAGGACCTGGCGCGTGTGCTCGACCGCGTGCGGCCGACACTGGTGCTCGCACCGAGCCCGCGGGATGCACATCCCGATCATCGCGCCGCGGGCGTGGCGACACTGCAGGTGCTGAGCCGCCGCCACCAACTGGCCATCGCGCGCTTCTGGATCGTGCACGGCGGCGCCCTCTGGCCGAGCCCGCGGGGACTGCGGTTGCCGCAGCCGCTCACCGAGCCGCCCCGAGGCCGCGGCCTCGGGCTCAGCGCCTTCGATCTCGACCCGCGCGAGGAAGCGGGCAAGTTGCAGGCCGTACGCCAGTACCACACGCAGCTCAGCGTGATGTCATCTTTCCTCCTTGCCTTCGTGCGCACCAATGAGTTGTATTCCTCGCTGCCCATGCCGCCGGAGGTCGCGCCTCGTGCCGAGACGCGCTGAGCGGGTATTGCACCCACTCTGGGCGGCGCTCCTTCTGCTCCTGCTCCGACCGGCACCGCTGCTCGCCAACGCCATCGCCGCGGTCAACGCCGCGCGCAGCGCCTATTGCGGCCTGTCTCCCACCACACACCCCGCCCTCATCGAGAGCCGCAAGCTGGATCAGATCGCCGGCCTGCTGGCGAGCGGCGACCCGCTCGAGCAGGCCGAGGCGAGTACCGGCTATCGCGCCGCGCACTCGGTATGGATTCGGATATCCGGCGCGCCCGGAGACGCAGCGGTCGAGCGGATCGTAGGCCAGCGGTTCTGTGGCCAGATCGGCGATCCGCGGCTGCGGCACATCGGCGCCTACGGCCGGGGCGACAGCGGCCTCACGATCGTCGTAGCGCAACCTTTCACGACTCCGCCCGAGCGGAATGCCGCCGCTATCGGTCGGCTGGTGCTCGCGCTCACCAATCAAGCCCGCGCGCAGGCGCGGAATTGCGGCTCGCGACGCTTCCCGCCGGCACCGCCCCTGGCGCTCGCCGCCGCTCTTACACGCGCCGCGCGGGCGCACTCGCGGGACATGGTCGTGTGGGATTTCTTCACGCATGCCGGCAGCGACGGCAGCAACCCTGGCGAGCGGGTCACACGCGCCGGTTACCGCTGGAGCATGGTGGGCGAGAACATCGCGAGCGGTGCCGCAACGGCGCGCGAAGCCGTCGCGGGCTGGCTAGCGAGCCCGGAGCATTGCGCCAACATCATGACGGCTGGATTCCGACAGATGGGCGTCGCCTTCGCCGTCGACCCGATGAATCCGCAGGTGATCGACTGGACCGAGGACTTCGGCACGCCGCGGTGAGCCGGCGAGGTCCACCACGCCACCGGAGCTCGAAAGCACGCAGCTCGAGCCGCCGCGCGATTTGGCCAGGCTCTTCATCTGATGCAGGCTCTCGAGAACGCGCTCGGCGGAAGTCGCCTGCGCTCCGTCCACCTCAACCGCTCCGATCGATACGCCGAGCAGCGGGAATCGGCGCCGGCCACCGTCACGGTCGACTCCGTCGAATCCGCCCGCGGTGCGGTGCTCCGGAGCATGAAAGTTGAGGAGTGAGACGGTCAGCTCTTCGAGCATCGCCGTCAGCCGGAGGGACCAGTCGAGACTGCGCAGCAGGAACACGAAGTCGTCGCCGCCGACATGACCGACGAAATCCACGGGCCGGCGCACGGCACGGGTGATGACCTGGGCGACATGCAGGAGCACCTGGTCACCGCGAGCGTAGCCATGCTCGTCGTTGTATGGCTTGAAATGGTTGAGATCGAGGTGGCAGGCGACGAAATGCCGGCGGCGCGCCACCCATTGGGCCAGCTGCGTGTGGATCTCCCGATTGCCCGGGAGGCCGGTGAGCGGATTGGAGTGCATGGCCGCCTGGATCTGCTGCGCGGTGATTTGCCGCAGCAGATCCACGGTTCTACCCAGGCCGAGATAAACCCCGTTGCGGCTGATGATGAAATCATCCCGTTGGTGCGCCGCGGCGCGCGCGGTCACGATGCGGCTGACCTGATCAAGTCGCGCGCGCGCCTCGACCTGCAGTGGCTCGCGCGACATGACGCTCGCGACCGGCTTGCGGTTGTAGATCTCGGGGTGCAACGGTCGACTGAGAAATATGAGCAGCTGGTCGCGATAGACGAGCCCGACCGGCCGCGGCGAGTCGCGCGACTCGAGCACCGCGAGGGCGGTCCATTCGGGGTGCTGGCGGAAGGATTCGACCACGCCGGCGATGGTGGTGTCGGCCGGTATTCCGGGAATGGCGAGGACCAAATCCTCGGCACACCCTGCCGCGGGCGTGGGGCTCGCCGCCTCCAGGCCTTCGAGCGCCGCTTCCTCGAAGCGGGGGATGCGGCGCGGGCGGCCCAGCAGGTATCCCTGCAGGCAGTCGACCCCGAGGTCGAGCACCAGCGCGTACTGCTCCCGGTTCTCGATTCCCTCCGCAACGATGCGACAGCCCGTGACGCGCCCAATGTCGACCAGCGAGCGGAGGATCTCGGCGCGCACGGGGTCGCACTCGATGCCAGACACGAAGTAGCGATCCACTTTCACGTAATCCGGACGGATCTCCGCCCAGCTCCTGAGGCCCGAGGAGCCCGCGCCCAGATCATCGATGGCGATGTCGCAGCCCAGCGCCTGCAGCGGCCGCACCGCGGCGGCGATTCGATGCTCATCGGCGGTGAGGCCGTGCTCGGTGATCTCGAGCACCACGTCGTGCGGATCGATACGGTGCTCCTCGAGCTGCGTCCCCAGCCAGTCGGCGAGCGAGCTCCACTCGAGGAGTGTCTGCGGCAACAGATTGAGGAACAGGCGCCCCTCGATCCTCAGCGCGTGGAAGGCACCGAGCGCGGTCTCGATACAGGCCTTGTCGAGCTCGACTGTCAATCCGTGGCGGCTGGCGCAGTCGATGAGCGTGGTCGGCGATTCCAGACCACTCATCAGTCCGCGCGTCAGCGCCTCATGACCCAGCACCGCGCGGCTGCCGCCATCGACGATGGGTTGAAACAGCGTACGCAGCGCACGCTCGGCGATGAGCTCGTGGATGGCTTCCTTTTGCATTGCAAGCCGCAGTTAAGCGCGGAGCACGGTCACCGTGCTGTGATCCGCTCAACAGCTCCGAAGGCCGCACCGATTTCTTTTATTACGCCTGCGTTACCGAGGCTGCCGAGACACGGCGGCGTGCGGCCACGACGACGATCCCGGCGAGGGTATAGAGCGCGGCGAAGAAAGCGGTGGTGCGGGTGAGCAGCAGATAGATCAGACGGTACTCGGGAGTCAGGTGCCAGGCGAGCTTTTCCGCGGTCGCAAAGCTTCCCGCCAGGGCCGCCGCCACGAAGATCGCCGCGAGCAGCATGGGACCGCCGGCGAAGCGCTCGCCATGAGAGGGTTCCCGCGCCGGAACGGGAGCCGGCAAGAGAGTGAACCAGATGGCCAGCACGACGAGCCCGAACACCGAGCACGCGTACTGCAGCACATGGCAAAGCTGGCCCGTGTACGAGAAGAAGGATACGGGCGCGCTCAACGCCGGGATCCGCAGCACCATCCAACCGTCCGCGTGCGTGAAGGAGTCCCAGGCAAGGTGGGTCCAGGCACCGACCAGGATCGACAGCGGCGCCAGCGCCCAGTTGAGCGGCCGGCTGCCGAAACGCTCCATTGCCGCGGAACACTTGGCCCGCGCGCCAGGCCCGAGCGGCGCCACGAGCGGCGCTCGCAGCAGCCAGACGAAGAGCAGCAACAACAGCCCGATCGGCAAATCCAGACTGAATGTGCCGAGGAACGTATGCGTGCTATCCGGTAAGTACTTCGCGATCCGCCAGGGCATGTAATACGGCGCATCCGGGGTCATGGCGCCGATCACCAGCGGCACTGTGCGCAACAATCGCAGACGTCGCAGCGGTAGAACGGCCGCAGGATGCGCGAGCGTAAAAGGCATGAGAGAAGCTTCTCAGACCACCGAGATCAGGAAGTTCCGTGCGATCCATTCCCCGCTCGCCTCGAGGCGATAAGTCAGGTCGATCCAGCGGCCGCTTTTCAGCCGCGAGGTGTCGATTTCCACGGTATGCAGACCGAGAGCCGATGCCGTCGTGCGACGCTCGCCAATGTCCTTCCAGTCATCGAAGCCCCAGCGGAAAGTTGCAGGCTCCGTAACCGCCAACGTCAGCGCTGCGCCCTCGGGAATCCTCGAGGCCGGCGCGTGTGGGCACCAGATGACGCGCGCGAGCCGGGGGGCCTTGCCCGAGTACCGCTGCCAGACGCATTCGGGGCGATCGAAAGGACTGCCCTGCGAGCGCGAAACCACGAGCTTGATGTATTCGGCGTGTGTCCACGCAAGCGGCATGGCGCTGCCGGTAGGGCGCCCGGGCTCGAGGCCGCGCGCGGGTATGGGCGGGGCGTCCCAGATCTGCTCCGGCAACATGCCTCCGGGCGAAGCCATGCGGACCATGGCGAGCAAGTGCGGCAACGGGTCGCCTCCGGCGGCGAGCTCGTAGTGGCCTCGCTCGCCCGTGAGCAGCGGCCAGGCCCGACCCCGGCCGGTACCGTCAAACGCCGAGCCGTCGTCGTGCTCGCCGTAGCCGTCGTCATTGTAACGATGCCAACAGGGGCCGGTTGGTGTGTCGACCTTCAGCAACATGTCGGCCAGAAGCACGGTTCCGGTGATCAATGGATCGTCCGCGCGACGCAGCCCGAACCGCACGAGCTGCAGGAAGTCGACCCCAACTTGCGCGGACGCCGGCAGTCCCGGGTCGAGCGCCTGATTCTTGACCGGGAGCACTCGCTGCAGCGCGCTGCGGTCGCGCATCGCCTCGCGCGGCGCCACACGCACATAGTAGCCGGCGAGCCCATGACGTCCGCACAGCGGAGTGTCGGTGACGGCGGTCCAGTCCTCCAGGCTCGCGTTCCAGTAGTCGGCGACCGCGAGCGCCAGCTGGCGCGCCTCCGGAGCAAGATACCGCGATCCGCAAACGAGCGCCGCGATGCACGCAGCCAGCGTGAAGGTATTGATTCCCGCGTCTTCCTCCCAACGATCCTGGTCGCTCGCCGGACCGTTGCACACGATGAATGCGAGAGCGCGGCGAATCATATCGGCGACCTCGACGCCATCCAACGCGCCGCGCTCGTCGAGTTGCGCGGCAAGCAGCACCGGGAACGCGGTCTCATCGAGCTGCACACCGGTCCAATAGGGCTTGCCACCGAGCCACTGGTTCTGATTCCAATGACCGTCGGCGAGCTGCGTGGCACGAAGGTAGCGCAGCGTATCGAGAGCCTCGCGTGTCGCCCCAACCGCCAATAGCGCGCCGGCGCATTCGCAAAGATCGCGCGGCCAGACCAGGTGATAGCCCTCGCGCTCCTCCTTGGTGTTACCCCACGGGACGCTCAGGCTCGCCACCATCGCCCCCGGGTAAGTCTTGTCGAGATGCGCGCGCAGCGCCATCGTCGACACCATGAATTGACTCGCGCACTCGGGAGGCAGCCCATCGCACGGCGTCGCTTGCGCGCCGCACTGCCGGTGCCAGCCGCCCCAGTCATCGATCTGGCGCTGCCACGTGGCCTCGAAAGGCTCGAACAGCGCGCTGAGCGCCAGCGTCGCGGCCGATTCCGTGCTGCTGCCAAAGCCGAGCGCGAGCAGGACTTTGCGAGGCAGCTCCCCCGTCAGAGCGACGTTGCCCGGACCGGCGTTGGCATACTCCCACGTCATCGCGTTGTTGTGTGCAAAGTCCTGCCAGCCGTCGCTCGTACCTACGAACCCACAGCTCGCCCGTCCCCAGGCATCCTGCTGATCGGAGGTCACGGCGGCGAGCGCCAGCGCGTAAGGTCCCTGCTCCGCCCACAGCACCCGGTGTCCGCGGTGACCGGCAATGGCAGCAGAGTTGCCGTGACCCGTGCCGCCGAGATGCGGCGCGAGCAGCGCATAGGGGCGCAGCGACTCATCGCCCGTGAGCTCGATCTCCATGAGCAGCACGTCGCGCTCGGGTGACGGCGCAATGCGCAGCGCGAGCTCGAAGCGCTCGTGCCGGTGCACGATGCGCACAGCGGGCACCCCCGGCGCGGCAAGCGCCAGGGAATGGCGGTACATCCGCTTGACCTCCACCCAGAAACCGCGCCCGTCCGCGACGACGATGCCGAGATCCCGGATCTGCGGAATGTCGACGCGCGGGTGGTAGACCTCGTTGAGGATGCCGCCGCCGATGGTGAACCAGAGTCGCGATGGACCGAGCGAGCAGCCGATCATCTCCTTGGCGCTGCTGGACCAGGTGGGCGGCAGACCCGGCGCCCCCGGAGCACTGGCGGCGGTCATCGTCCGGACCTTGCCGCCGCGCGCTTACGGTGGGTGCCGCCGGTGGTGAGCGGGTGGTCGCCGCGCCACATGCACAGCCCGCCCTTGAAGGCGTTGAGGTTGTCGCCCAAACGCGTGGCCGCGGGCAACTCCTTGAGCCGTACGGCATTCCCGCCTCCCAACACCACATAATCGGCTTCGAGCACCTCCTTGAGCCGCGTGATGACCTCGGCGGCGGCTTTGCGCCATTTCTTGTTGCCCAGGCGCTCGCGTCCCCGTTCGCCGACGTAGTCCTCGAACGTCTGGTCACGCTTGAAGGGCATGTGGCCAATCTCCATGGGCTCCACCGTACCGTCGAGAATCAGCGTGGCTCCGAGTCCGGTGCCGAGACCGAGAAAGAGCATCCGACCGCCTTCATAGCTGCCGAGCGCCTGCATGGTCGCATCGTTGATGATCCGCACCGGTCGGCCGAAGGCCTGCTCGAAGTCGTAGCCGACCCAACCATGACCGAGGTTGAACGGCTCGGCGGCGATCCGCCCGCGCAACACCAGCCCCGGATAACCGATCGACACCGCCTGGTAGGGCAGCTTGCGGCTGAGCTTGCGCACCTCACGCGCCATGTCGGCGGCAGTCATATCGGCACCCGACACGAACCTGCGGATCGGACCGCGGGGGCCCATGCGGAATTTGATGTGGGAGCCGCCGACGTCGATGACGAGTATGCGCGTGGGGTCCGGCGGCTTGACTGTGACCGGGCGCTGCCTGCGGGAACGGGGGTTCATGCCCGAATTGTCACCGGAATCGGTGCCTGCGGCCAGCCGTAATCTTGCGTTAACATGCCGAATGCTCTGGCTCAAGGCGTTCCACATCATCTTCGTCGTCACCTGGTTCGCCGGCCTCTTCTATCTGCCGCGACTCTTCGTCTACCACGCGGCCGCATCCGATCCGCCCAGCCGCGAGCGCTTCGTCGTGATGGAACGGCGCCTGTTCGCCCTGATGACGCTGGGCGGTGCGCTCGCTATCGCGTTTGGTGTCTCGATGGTTGCCGCCGCGCCGGCCTATCTTGATTTCCCATGGTTGCGCGTGAAGCTCGCACTCGTGGCCGCGCTCGTCGTCTATCACCTCTGGTGCTACAGGTTGATCCGCGACTTTCGCGACGGCCACGACCATCACTCGCCGCGCTGGTACCGGATATTCAACGAGATGCCGGGCCTTTTGCTCATCGCCATCGTCGTGCTGGCGGTGGTCAAGCCTTGAGTCCGTTGCCCCCGGTCCAGTAGCTCACCCTGTCCTGCCACGGCGTCCGCACCGCCGGCGGAACGCCGTCGGCAGGCGCGGTGCCCAGGTAGAGAAATCCGACGATGGCATCAGCAGCAGCGAGCCCGAGCGCCGCCTTCACCGTCTCGTCATAGGCGACGTCGCCGGTCTTCCACATGGCCCCGAATCCGAGCGCCGTGGCGGCGAGCATCATGTTCTGCGCCGCGGCGCCCGCAGCGAGTATCTGCTCGATGGCTGGAATCTTGGTCTCGGCGTTGCAAACGGCCGCCACGACGACGATGAGCGGCGCGCGCAGCGCTTTTTGCCGCTCGCGCTGCAGGCTCTCGGCGCTTGCGGTCGAGAGCTTGCGCTGCAGCTGACCGGCCATGAGCTCTCCCAACTGCGCGCGCGCCGCGCCGCGAATGACGATGAAGCGCCACGGGCGCAAGCGACCGTGATCGGGTGCGCGCGAGGCGCATTCGAGTAGCAGCTCGAGTGCGGGGTCATCGGGAGCGGGGTCGGTCAGAGTCTTGGGCGAGCGCCGCCCAAGGAGCGTGTCGATTGCTTGCATGCGGACATTCTCCTACAGTCGGGCTCATGGACGCGACCGCACTGCAAGAGCTCAAAGCCTCGATCCGAAGCATTCCTGACTATCCGCGCCCCGGCATCCAGTTCAGGGACATCACCACGCTGCTCGGCAACGCGCCGATGTTTCGCCGCACTGTCGATGAGCTCGTGCGGCCCTGGACGGGTTCCAAGGTCGATCGGGTCGCCGGTATCGAGGCGCGCGGCTTCATTCTCGGCGGCGCCATCGCGCATCAGCTGGCCGCCGGTTTCGTCCCGATCCGCAAGAAGGGCAAGCTGCCGCACGAGACCGTGCGCGTGGCCTACTCGCTCGAGTACGGCCTGGACGAAATCGAGATGCATCGGGATGGGGTGGCCCGCGGCGAGCGCATCATCCTGGTCGATGATCTCATCGCCACCGGCGGCACCGCCGAGGCCGCCGTGAAGCTGCTGCGGTCCCTCGGGGCGCAGATCCTGGCGGCCTGCTTCGTGATCGACCTGCCGGACCTCGGCGGCTCCCGCCGGCTCCAGGCGCTCGACGTTCCGGTCCGGACGTTAGTCGCTTTTCAGGGACATTGACGGCCCGCGGCTCCCCTGGAACGGCCTGTTCCGGGCCCGGAACATTACTTTCCAGTCATTCAGGGCTGCATTGACCGGGTTGCGGGGATAATGCGCGGCGTCCGGGCCCGAGAGCCCGGGAGATTCCACACTGCTCTCAATCCTCGCCATTTTGGAGATGTCGATGCTCAAGAAGCTCCTGCCCGCCATCCTCGGCGCCCTGCTGGTTGCCAGCCCGGTCATCGCGGTGACCACCGCTGCGGCTGCTCCCCAGGCCACCTCGACGAGCGGCACGATGAAGTCGTCCCATCACAAGTCCAGCAAGCACAAGAAGTCTTCTTCCCATAAGAAGCACTCCAAGAAGAAGGCCGCGCCGGCGAGCTGAGAGCTCTCGCGGTCGATAAAGAGCCCCGCCCAATGCGGGGCTTTTTTTTTGCTCCGGGCACCTGTCTAATCTCCTCTTAATCCCGCCCGGAGCCCTGATGCCCACCGCGGAAACGCCGCTATCAGCTTTCGCCACCCATCTGCAGCAGCTCGCGGAGGAGGAGAAATCGGAGCTCGCCCGCAATCTGCACGATGAGCTCGGAGGCCTGCTGACGGCGGCCAAGATGGACCTCTCCTGGCTACAGTCGCGGGTGACGGACCCCAACCTGCAGGAGCGGCTGGCGCAACTCGGTGGTGTTCTCGATGAGGCGATGGACCTCAAGCGCCGTGTGGTCGAGGACCTGCGCCCTTCCCTGCTGGATCATTTTGGCCTGCCGGCGGCACTGCGCGCGTACGTGGACTCGGCATGCGCCAAGGGGGGGCTGCGCGCGGAGCTGACGCTGCCCGAGGACGCCGCGCCGTTGGCGAAGGAAACGGCGATCGCACTTTTCAGAATCGTTCAGGAGGGGACCACCAACATCATCCGGCACGCAGGTGCGCGCTCGGTGGCGTTGCAACTCGCGCTGGAGGGCGACGCCTGCCACATCACCCTGAGCGATGACGGCAGCGGCTTCGATGCCGCCGACCCCAAGCTCCGCCTATCACACGGCATTACCGGCATGCGCCAACGAGTGCGCGCGCTCGGCGGTCAGTTCGAAATCCAGTCGGCCCCAGGGACCGGCACGACGCTGCGTGTCAGCGTTCCACTCAGCCAGTCCACTTAGGATGGCCGTCGACGACGACCGCTTTCAATTGGGAGATATCCCGCATCTTGTCGAGGAAATAGTCGGCGCCCGCGGCGAAGCAGTGATCGCGCACGAAGTCCGATGCGTAGTTGGTCAAGACCACCACCAGGGGCTGCGCATCGGGCGGATAAAGCTGCCGCACCTGACGGATGACCGCCACACCGTTGCCTTCGGCGAGCTCGATGTCGACCACGAGCACATCGTAGCTGGCCTCCTGCAGGCGCAGCAGTGCTTCGGACTGCGTGGCCGCCTGGGCCGTGACGGAGACGCGGCCCGGCTCCGACAGCAGATCGATCAGGCGTCGCGACAGCACCGCGGAGTCCTCGATGAGGAGGATGCGTCGCTCGGCCTTGGCCGAGCCGTTGCTGCCGGGGGATCGCGCTTCAGCGCCCACTACACGGCTCACTGCAGCAAGTTGTTCTTGATGGCGTAGTAAGTGATGTCGGCGTTCGTCTTCATTCCCATCTTCTCCAGTATCCGTGAGCGGTAGGTGCTGACGGTCTTGACGCTGAGGAAAAGGCCGGCGGCGATCTCCGAAACACTGCGTCCCTCGGCGAGCTTGCAGAAGATCTGGAACTCCCGCTCCGAGAGCACGCTATGCCGCGGCTCACCGGGGGCGCCCTGCAACCCGCTCACCAGCATTTCCGCCAGCTCCGGGCTCACGTAGCGGCCCCCGCGCACCGCGGCGCGGATGGCACGACAGAGCTCGCCATCCTCGGCGCCCTTGCTCACGAAGCCGCTCGCTCCGGCCCGCAGCACATTCAGCCCGTACTGGCTCTCCGGATAGGCGCTCAACACCAGCGTCGCCACCGACTCGTGGTGCGACTTGATATGCCGGAGCACGTCGAGTCCCGACATGTCCGGAAGCGAGAGGTCCAGCAGCAGCACTTCACATGGAACAGTGCGCAGCAGCGTCAGGGCCTCCCGGCCTGTCTTCGCCTCACCGGCCCAGACGAAATCGGCTTGCGCGTCGATTATCTGCTTCAACCCCATCCGTACGAGCTGATGATCATCAACGACTGCGACTCGAATGGCCGGCATCAGGGTAGGCGCGCGATCGCGAGCAAGCCTAGGGGATTTGCGGAAGCAGCTAGGGGGGCTGCAACGCAACGGGCTGTAGGAATCGTCCGACGCGGCGTCAACGCAGCGATTCCCGGCCGGTATCGGGCTCCTCGTCCTTGGCCGAGGGGCGGCTGCCGCCCGAATCCTTGCCATTGTAGGTCTCGAGACGGTTGTACAGCGTCTTCAGGCTGACGCCGAGGATCTCCGCCGCTTTGCGCTTCACCTGCCCGCAATACGCGAGCGTAGCCATGGTGACCCGGCGCTCCACCTCTTCCAGGGGGGTCCCAACGCGGATGGTGATGGTCGTACCGTCATCGGGCTTGGGCGATGATGCGTCGGACACCGTTATGTCGCATTCGATGACATCGTCGGCCATGATGAAGGCGCGCTGCACATAATTACGCAGCTCACGGACATTGCCCGGCCAGCCGTATTGATACAGGCGGACCAGCGCATCACGCGAGAACGTCTTGTGGCTCCCCTCGGCGCGGTTGAGCTCGTCGAGGAAGAATTGCGCGAGCTGCTCGATGTCGGTCTCCCGGTCGCGCAGCGGTGGCAATCGGACCGGGAACACGTTCAGCCGGTGGTACAGGTCCTCACGAAGCTTGCCGTCCGCCAGGGCTTTCTCAGGCTCGCGGTTGGTGGCGCAGATGACGCGCACTTCGCTCGCAATCGGCTGCGTACCGCCCACGCGGTTGACGGTGCCGGTTTCGAGGACTCGCAGCAATTTCACCTGCAGCTCCATCGGCATCTCGGTGATTTCGTCCAGAAAGATCGTGCCGCCGTTGGCGCGCTCGAAGAATCCCTTGTGTTGCCGATCGGCGCCGGTGAAGCTGCCACGCTCGTGGCCGAAGAGCTCGCTCTCGATGAGCTGGGGCGCAACGGCGCCGCAGTTGAGCGGCAGAAAGGCGTTCTCGCGCCGCCGTGAGAGCCCGTGGATGGTCTCGGCGGCGAGCTCCTTGCCCGTTCCGCTCTCACCGATCAACATGACGCTGGCCGAGGTTGGCGCCACGCGGGTCAGCTGATCGTAAAGGACCTGCATGCGCTGCGAGCTGCCCAGTATGCGTCCGAACCGACCCATGCGCCGCAGCTCATCGCGCAGCTCGCCGATCTCGTGCTGCAGCGCCGAGGTTTTCTTCGCGTGTCGCAACACCGCCTGGACGCGCTCGAGGTCCGCCGGCTTGATCAGATAATCACTCGCGCCGGCCCGCAATGCGGCGACGGCGCTGTCGACGGTCGCATGACCGGTTATGACGATGACCTCGGTAGCCTCCGGCTTGTCGAGCTCGCGCAGCAATTCGATGCCTTCGCCGTCAGGCAACGCCAGATCGGTCAGGAGAACATCGGGACGCTGCCGCCCAAGCTCGATGCGCGCATCCCGCAGGCTCTGGGCACGCGCGACGGTGAAGCCCTCCATACGGGCCACCTCCTGCAGCCACTCCACCACGTCCGCGTCGTCATCGATGATCAAAGCGTGTGCCATTTGCTCGCCTTCAGCCCGTCAGGGCCGTCAACTGTATGCTGTCCACGGTGCGCCGCCAAGCGCGAGCGGCGTGATGCGCTCGCCGACTCACAGCGCGGCTCCGGGACTGGGTTTTCTTGCGGTGAGAGCCGACACCGTGCCCGAAATGACCGATACCACGATCACCACGAGCACGGTATTCTCGAGTTGCCTGCCGAATGCAGCCGGCAGGTCATGAATGGGGACGAGCGCGAGACAATAAAGTGCCGCCGGGCCGCGCGCCGCGAAAAGCTCGAGCGTGCGCCGCTGGGCGGACGTTACCGAGGGTTGCCCGAGACCGAGACCCACTGCCAGCGGCCGCACCAGGATCAGGAGTACGGCGGCATAGAGTACCGTACGCGGGGTGAAATCGGCGGCGCCGAGCAGCGTGCCGAGCAACACCATCACCAAGACTGTCGCGCCCCGTTCCGCGCGGCCGGCAAACCTGAGCACGCGCGGCCCGAGCGGTTGCTTGCGGGCCATGCGCCAGCGCCCGCCATGTGACAGCGCCAGCCCCGCGGCAAGAGCGGCCAGAAGCGCATCCGTACGCACAGCCAGCGCGCAGACATACGCCAGCACGCCAGTGGCGAATACGATCATCTCCTCGAGCAGGTCCCCCTGGCGGTCGCGGTCGATCCGCGCCAACCAGCGCGATGCGGCCATCCCGATCAGCCAGCCGACGGCTGCACCGCCGGCAAGAGACCACAAGATGGTGAGCGTCAGAGATCCGAGCACGGCGCCACCCGCCGCCGTCACGCCCATCCGCGTCAGTACCAACACGACTATCGGCGCTGCGATCGCGCTCGTGGCGGCACCCTCCGACGCGAGAGCAAACGGCACCAGCTCGTGTTCGCCCTCCCCCGCAGCATGCGCGTCCGACGCCAGCACCGCATCGGTGGGGACGAGGACGGCCGCCAACAGCAAGGCCTGCAGCAGGCTCATCCCGAAAATCAGACACGCCGCCCCGGCCGACAGCAGCGCCGCGGACAGGGTCGTGAGCGAGGCGAGCTGCAGCGGCGCCCGCCAGGAAGCCCACTCGAGCGGTGCACGCAGGCGCAGCCCCGCGCAAAACAGACATATCAACAGGACGGCTTCGCTCAGCGACTGGATGAGCGCGCCGTCGTCGGAGAGTTGCGGCTCGATGAGCCTCAGCCCCAGGGGGCCTGCGAGCAGCCCCACGCCGATCCCCACAATGACAGGGCTGGTGGACCATCGTGTCAGGGGGAACTCGATCCTAGTGTTGACCTGCTTGTGCACCGGGAACCGCCGCATCGCCGCGGACAGGTCGCCGTGCGCGACAGCCGCGGATCGCATCGTGAGTGCTCATCAGGATCTCGAACTGGCGCAGCACGGCGTCGCGTACGAAATCCGGGAGGTGATCGTCCAAAGCATTGCGATACGCCTCCAAGATCCAGCTCTGCCCGCGCTCGCACGCATCGAGAATAGCTACATCCTCGCCGTGCGCAAGCGCGATGCGCAAAGCTGCCCAGCCGCTGCGCCCGAGACCGGACGCAGCCCGGCGCGCCTGGGGTCCGCCTCCCAGCCGCACGACCAACGCCTCGAGCTCGCCGATGGCAGCGGCGCATTCGGCGCCGCCCCGCAGACACAGCTCTCCCAAGGGGACGGCGCCGAGCCCCACGGCGCACAGCCGCAAGGCCTGCTCGCTGTCCCGGTGAACGGATATGAGTTCCCGCAGCGCCTCTATCGTGTACTTATGGCTCATGCGCTCCACCTTCGGGCACCGTGCTGGCGCGCGAGGGCGCCCCAGGCAGGGAAACGGGCGGATGCTTGAGCAGGACTTGTGCCGTGTCCCCGCGGCTCGACCCCGCTGTACCCGCGCCGCCAGCGCGGCCGCAATCGCCCGCGGGCCGGCTGCACAATTTTCACCTGCTCTACCTTTTTACAGCCATTGGCGGTCCGCCGGCCTGCGGGAGGCCTATTAGGCGGCGGGCCCGGGCTGGCATGGGCGTTGCATCGAGTGGCTAGACCCCCCGTTTGGCGGGCTGTGGTGCGACCAGCCCGCTCCTTTTTTCTCTTTAAATTCTTAGTCCGCGCGGCGCCAGACCGCCAGGCGCCGCACTAGCGGCACAAAGGTGTCGAAGTCCACCGGCTTCGGCACGTGTAGATCGAACCCCGCATCCATCGCGGCCGCAACGTCGCTCCGGGACGCATGGCCGGTTACGGCGATGGCGAGCATGCGTCTTCCTGCCTGGCTCGAGCGCAGCTTGCGCACCAGAGAGTAGCCGTCCTCCACCGGCATACCGATGTCGGTGACTACGATGTCGAAGTGCGCGCCCTGCGCTTGCAGCTGCCGTAGCGCGGCGGGCGCGGACTCAGTGACCGTGACCGCGGCTCCTTCGAGCTGCAACATCTCCGCGACCATCGTGCGTGCTTCCAACTCGTCGTCCACGACCAGGAACGACAGCCCTTCGAGTGCCTGCCGCTTTCGCGGCACCTCGCCCGCCGCGCCGTCAATCCTTGCGCACGATGACGCCGTGGTTCGGACGGTTGGCAAGCGGACACTGAAGGTCGCGCCGGCACCCACTCCGGCGCTATGCGCGGTGACGGAGCCGCTGTGCAGGGCGACGATCTCGCGGACCAGAGTCAGGCCGAGCCCGGAGCTCTGACGGTTGCTCGACTCGACTTGTCCAAAGCGATCGAAAATGTGCGGCAGCAGCTCAGGCGCAATGCCTTGACCCGTGTCTTCGACCGTGAGCTCGGTGAATGCGCCGTCCTCGCGCAGTCCAACGGTGACCCGGCCGCCATTGCCCGTGAACTTCACGGCGTTCGATAGCAAATTGCCGATCGCCTGCTGCAGACGTTCGGGATCGGCACGCAGCTCGCCGGCGCCCGGCGCGAAGTCGCTCGCGATCTCGATGCCCTTCGCGACCGCCGCGGGCCGCGTCAGGTCGATCGCAAGCCGCGCCACGCGCGCGAGCTGCATCGGGCGCGGCTCCATTTTGAGCTTCCCGGCGCTCATGCGCCCGAAATCCAGCAGATCGTTGATCATCCGTAACTGCGCTTTCGCGCTTTGCTCGACACGGGGCGCGATGGTCGCGACGTCGGGATCCGTGCCGCATTTCAGAGCGAGAATGCGGTTCCAGCCGAGGATCGCATTGAGCGGCGAGCGCAGCTCGTGCGAGATCACGGAGAGGAACTCGTCCTTGGCGCGCTGCTCGCTGGTCACGTTGCGCGAGGTGATCACGAGATCGGCGGACCCGGCATCATCGCCGCCTCTAACGACGCAGCCGCGCAACGCCAGCCAGCGCATATCCTCGTACCGAGGGGCGGTCCGCACCCGTACGGTGATATCGAGTGGCGTTACGCCCGCGAGCGCTTGCCGCACGGCGTAGCCAAACCGTCCGCGATCACCGACATCCACACGTGACTCGACGGCGTCCCAGGACAACAGTTCATCCGGTGGCCAGCCCCATTCCGCCTTGAATTGCGAATTGGCCTCGAGCACGGCACCCGCGGCGCCCAATCTGCAATAGCCGATGCGGCCCGCACCGAGCACCGTCTCCAGCTCATCCTTGCGGCGTGCCAGGCGCTCCCACTCGGAAGGCGATGGACGCACGGCCGGGGTGCATGCGCGCGCCACATCTAGGCGGGAACCGGTGTCGTCGTCGTGAATTGATGTCATGTCGCTCGTACGGGAGTTTGAGCCAGGGCTTGGCGCGCTGGCGTTCTTACACGCCCTTGCAAGTTCTCCCCGGGGGCATGAGGGTTCCTCGAATGTCCAATGCCGTAATGGGACTGCGCCTGAAGCAGCAGCTCACGCTGACACCTCGGCTGCAGCAGTCGGTAAAGTTGCTGCAACTCTCAGCACTGGAGTGCGTGCAAGAACTGCACCAGGCGATCTCGCAGAACCCCTTCCTCGAGGAGGGCGCGGAGCCGACGGAGGCCACCGACCCGCGAGCGGAGGAGGCGGCCGAGGACAGCTCGCGGGCCGACCTCGATTTTTCGACCAACGGCGGTGGCGGTGGCGGCGGCGAGGAGACGCCCGATTGGACGGAATGGACTGCCTCTCCCTCCACTCTGCATGACTCGCTGCGCGAGCAGCTGCTGCTTCTGGGATTGACGGAGCGCGATCACGTGCTCGCAAACCTCATCATCGACGCCCTGGACGATGACGGCTTCCTGCGCCTGCCGCTCGAGGACGTGGCGGCCCTGGCGCCGGGCGCGGCACCGGGAGAGATCGAGACGGCGCTGCGCATCGTCCAGACCCTCGAGCCGAACGGGATCGCGGCGCGCAGCCTCGGCGAGTGCCTGGCGCTGCAGCTCGAGGCGCTGGATCGCGAGGCCCCCGGCCGCAAAATCGCCCTCGATGTGGTGCAGAACAGCCTGTCGCTGATGGCGGCGAGAGACAACAGCCGTCTTCTCGATGCGCTCGGCTGCTCCGAGCAGGAGCTGCGCCTCGCCCTGGAATTGATCCGCAGCCTCGATCCGCGCCCGGGCTCGAAGGTAGGCACGTTCGAGCCGCGCGCGATCGTTCCTGACGTGATCGTGCGCAAGGAAAAGAAGCGCTGGTTGGTCACGGTCAACTCGGCCATCTACCCGCGCATCCGCGTGAACCAACAGTACGCGGACTACTTCCGCCAGGCGCGCGACGGCGAGACCGCGCTCCTCGCCCAGCATCTGCAGGAGGCGCGCTGGCTGGTGCGCAATCTCGAGCAGCGCTTCCTGACCATCCAGCGGGTGGCCGAGGCGGTCGTCACGCGGCAGCGGAATTTCTTCGAATACGGAGACCTCGCCATGCGGCCGCTCACGCTGCGCGAGATCGCCGACGAGCTCGGCCTGCACGAGTCGACGGTATCGCGCGCGACCAGCCACAAGTTCATGGCGACCCCCCGTGGAGTGGTGGCCTTCAAGCGTTTCTTCTCCCGCCAGCTCGCCACGACGAGCGGCGGATCATGCTCCGCCACCGCCATCCGCGCGCTGCTGCGGGAATTCATCGCCGCCGAAGACCGGCGCAACCCGCTCTCCGACGTGCGGCTCACGGAGCTTCTCGCCGACCGCGGGGTCAAGGTGGCGCGGCGCACGGTGACCAAATACCGCCGCTCCATGCAGCTCCCCGCCGTCGATTTCCGCCGGGCCTAGCCCCCCTCCCTGGCCCGCTCCCGGCCGCGGTAGGAATCGTCCGACACGCGCTTGGGAAGGCACGCCCGTCCGTTTCGCGCCCTTGCCGACTTCGGCCTCGTGCGGCAGCAAGTAGCCTTGCCCCATGAACACCGAAACACGAATCGAGCCCCCTTGCGGGGTCGGCGAAGGGCGGCAAATGGTGACCGACGACATGGTGGCCCTGGTGCCTCAGCTTCATTCCTTCGCCCGCTCGCTCTGCCGTGACGGCGTGCGCGCGGACGACCTGGTACAGGAAGCGCTGATGCGTGCAATCAACAACATCCAGCGCTTCAAGCCGGGCACCAACCTCAAGGCGTGGCTATTCACCATCGTGCGCAACGAGCATTACTCGCAGCTGCGGCGCGGCAAGTTCGAGGCGCATGGCATGGACATCGAGCTGCTGCCCGAGCCGAGCGTGCCCCCCGACCACGACGGCAAGCTCGAGCTCCGGGACCTGAATCGTGCCCTCGGCTCGCTATCGCCGGGCCAGCGCACAGCTCTCATCCTGGTGAGCGTGAGCGGCTTCTCGTACGAGGAGGCGGCGGAGATCTGCGGCTGCGCGGTGGGGACGATCAAGAGTCGCGTCGCTCGCGCAAGAGAAACGCTGCTCGAGATGCTCGAGGGCCGCCAGCCCATGGCCGCGGCAGCCGACGAGGAGTATCCCTATGTTTCGTTGGCACAAACTCGGCAGCCTGCCCCTTTGCGCAACCAGCCCTTCAGCAGCCTTTGATCGCTGCTGACTGACTGGCTTTCGGGCTAAAGAGCCCGGGTGCGGCATGGGCACCTAACATTACAATGAGCGCCCATGCAGCCGCTCAGCCAGGTCCTGATCCTTCTCGCCGCCGCGGTGCTGCTCGTCACGGTCGCCCGCCGTCTCGGGGTGCCGACGACCGTTCCCTATCTTCTGGTCGGCCTCGCGCTCGGTCCCCATGCGCTTGCCGTGGTCGACAGCACCGCCACGACCAATCTCCTCGCCGAGCTCGGCGTCGTATTCCTTCTCTTCACGCTCGGCCTCGAGTTCGCCCTGCCGCGCCTGATCGCCATGCGGCGCGAGGTGTTCGGACTGGGTTCGGCGCAGGTCGCCGCGACCGCGGCGATGTTCGCCGTCCTTGCCCGGCTCGGCGGCATCCACTGGCCGGCGGCCATCGTGGTGGGTGGCGCGCTCGCCATGAGCTCGACCGCCATCCTTCTGCACCAGCTCACCGAGCGGGCCGAGCTCAACCGCACCCACGGACGGCTCGCCTTCAGCATGCTCCTCTTCCAGGACCTCGCGTTCGTGCCGTTCCTCGCGCTGGCCTCTGCCCTCGAGGCGGGGCCCGGGCATCTCGACCAGAGCACCATCCTGGAGGCGGTGACTGGGGGCGTGCTGGCGATCGGGGCGGTGCTCGCGGCCGGCCACTGGCTGCTGCGCCCGCTCTTCAGGGAGATGGCCCACAGCCGCCTGCGGGAGCTGTTCACGCTTGCCGTGCTGCTCGTGGTGTTGGCCGCCGCCTGGGTGTCGAGCCTGGCCGGGCTGTCGCCGGGCCTGGGCGCCTTTCTCGCCGGGATGATGCTCGCCGAGACCGAGTACCGGCATCAGATCGAGTCGGTGATCCGGCCGTTCCGCGACATTCTGCTCGGATTGTTCTTCGTCTCAGTGGGGATGCTGCTGGACGTGCATCTCCTCGCCGGCGAGCTGGCGACCGTCGTCTATTGGCTCGCCGCCATGGTCGTGCTGAAGACCACGGTCGCCTCGCTCGTCGCCCGCCCCTTTGCCGGATCACGATTCAAGGCGCTGCGCGCCGGCATCGTCATCTCGATCGGGGGTGAGTTCGGCGTCGCCCTCGGCACGATCGCGCTCGCGACGGGCCTCATCCCGACGGACTTCGGCCAGCCGCTTCTCGTGGCCATCGTCCTCTCCATGATGCTGAGTCCGCTTCTCATCAACAACAACAAGCGCATCGCGCGCCTGCTGCTGCGGGAATCGGGACCGCCGCGCACCGCTTTCGAGCGCGAGAGTGCCGCCACGGGCGAGATCGGAATGCGGGAGCACGTCATTCTCTGCGGCTTCGGGCGTGTCGGTCAGAACGTCGCTCGCGTGCTCGAGTCGCAGGGTTTCGAATACATTGCACTCGATCTCGACCCGGCGCGAATCGCCGCCGCGCGTCAGGCCGGGGACCCGGTGATGTTCGGCGACTCGGCCGATGAGCAGATCCTGGTCAAGGCCGGCCTCGAGGCGGCGACGGCGGTGGTCATCAGCTTCTCGGACTCGGCCACCTCGATCGGCATCCTCCGCAGCATCCGCCGACTGCGGGCGGATGTGCCCATCCTGGTGCGCACACAGGACGACACTCGGATCAAGGACCTGCAGGAGGCAGGCGCGACCGAAGTCGTGCCGGAGGCCTTCGAAGCCAGTCTGATGCTGGTCTCGCACGTGTTGATCCTGCTGCACGTGCCGGTGTCGCGCGTGGTCCGCACGATGGGCGACATCCGCAGCCACCGCTATTCCGTTCTGAGAAATATCATCCGCCGCGGCGATGCGCGGCCGCTGGATGAAAGCCACGAGTATCGCGAAGAGATCAAGTCCGTCGTCGTGCCGCCCGGCGCCTGGGCGGTGGGACGGACTCTGCGTGACGTGCGCGGCCGGGCTGTCGGCGTGACCTTCACCGGTATCCGCCGCCAAGGGATACTGGGGCGCGAGCCAGCCGGCGACACCGTGTTGCGCGACGGCGATGTCGTGGTCCTGTACGGGCAGCCGGAAGAGCTCGAGCGTGCCGAGTCCGTGCTGCTGGCCGGGTAGGCCTGCTACCATCCGCCGCTCACGTGATCCGCAACGACATCCACTTTCCCCCGAAGCATGAAGCGCTGCGCGAGGACGTGCACGCGCTCGGCGCGCTCGTCGGGGAAATTCTGCTCGAGCAAGGCGGCCTGCAGCTCTTCGAGCTGGTGGAGCTCGACCGCCAGGCGGCCATCCGGCGCCGCAACGGGGACGAGCAGGCGCGCCTCGAGCTCACGTGCTCCGTCCGCGACCGGCCGCCGCAGCTCGCGGGTGACCTGGTGCGTGCCTTCTCCATGTGGTTCCAGGCCGTGAACCTGGCGGAAAAAGTGCACCGCATCCGCCGCCGCCGCACGTACTTTCGCCAGGACAGCGGCCGGCCGCAGCCGTCGGGCGTGGAAGACGCCATCGCTACCCTGAAAAGCCGTGGTTTGCGCTTCGAGGAGGTCCTGTCGCTGCTCGGCAGTCTGCGCATCGAGCCCGTGTTCGCCGCCCACTCCATGGAGTCGACTCGCCGCACGCTGCTGCGCAAGCAGCAGCGGGTCGCGCAGCACCTGCTCGACCGGCTCGACCCGATGCTGACACCGCAGGATGCGCGCAATCTCTGGAGCAGCATCCGGGTCGAGCTGACCACCGCCTGGCAGACCGAGGAGCTGCCACGCGAGCGGCTGACGGTGGGCGATGAGCGCGAGCAGGTCCTCTTCTATCTGATCGAGATCCTGTATCGCGTGGTGCCCGCCTTCTACGAGGAAATCGCCCAGGCGCTCGAGAGGCGCTACGGCGTAGCCGCCGATTCCATAGAGCTGCCGGCCATCGTGCGCTTCGGCTCCTGGGTCGGCGGCGATATGGACGGCAACCCGGATGTGCACGCCAAGACGATTCGCGAGACGCTGGCCCGGCAGCAGCAGATGATTCTCAACAGTTACTTCGATGACTGCCGCAGGCTCTCCCAACGCCTCTCCCAGAGCGCCGGGCGCGTAGCGGTATCCGCCGAGCTGACTCAGCGGATGGAGGATTACATGACGCTGGCGCCGGGGGCGCGCAGCATGACGCCGGCCCGGCACGACCGCATGCCGTATCGGGTGTTTCTGGCGCAGATCTGCGAGCGGCTTCGCCTGTCCTACGAAGGACGCGCCAACGGCTACGAGAGCGCGCGCCAGTTCCGCGAAGACGTGAAGCTCATCGCCACCAGTCTCACCGCCAACAAAGGCGCCAACGCCGGCCTGTTTTACATTCGCCGGCTCCTGCGCCGCATAGACACCTTCGGCTTTCACCTTGCCGGCCTCGATGTGCGCCAGCACGCGAGCGTGCTGCACGAGATCATCGCACGCGGCCTCGATGATCCCGACTGGCTCGGGCGCCCCAGCGTCGAGCGGCGCCGCCTGTTGGCCGACGTGCTCGAAAAGGATGCGGGCCCGCGCATCGATCTCGATGCGCTCGGCAAGCGCAATCTCGCCGTCTTCGAGGCATTCGCCCAGGCCAGACATCGCTACGGACCGGAGGCCGTCGGTTATTTCATAGTGAGCGGCGCGCGCGGCGCCGATGATGTCCTCGCAGCGCTGACGCTTGCGCGCTGGGCGTCGGTGTACGACAAGCGCACCGGTCAGGTCGCGCTCGACATCGCGCCGCAATTCGAATCCCTGGAGGCGCTGGAACGGTGCGGCGACACCTTGCGCGAGCTCCTAAGCGAGCCCGTCTACCGGCGCCATCTCGAGGCTCACGACCGACGTCAGTGTGTGTTGCTCGGCTATTCCGATAGCAACAGGGAGGGCGGACTGTGCGCCTCGCGCTTTGCCATCCATCAGGCGCAGCGTGCGCTCGCGGCGACGCGCGAGCACGGCGGCGAGAGATACGTGGTGTTCCACGCGCGCGGTGGGAGCATCGCTCGCGGCGGCGGCCGCATCGACTCGCTGGTCAAATCGGCTCCGCCCGGTACGCTCAACGGCGTTTTGCGTGTGCGCGAGCAGGGTGAGACGATCAAGCAGGGTTATGTTCTGCGGCCGATCGCCATGCGGACGCTGGAACGTGCCTTCAACGCGTTGAGCCTGGCGACCGTGGCGAACCAGGAACCCGGTGCGGAGTCGCAATCGGCGGCGCATCTCGAGTGCGCCGCGACGCTGGCGGCAGCGAGCCGTGAGGCTTACCGGCACCTCGTCTACGGTGACAGTGAGTTCCACGATTACTTCCGCGCCGTGACGCCCATCGACGTGATCGAGAGGATGCAGGTCGGCTCGAGGCCCGTGCACCGCGAGGACGGCCGCAGCATCGAGGGCCTGCTGCCGGTCCCTTGGGTGTTTGCCTGGACGCAGACGCGCCACATGCTGCCCGGCTGGTTCGGCGCGGGTAGTGGACTTGCCGCGGCCATCGAGCGGCACGGCACCGAGCGGATGCGCGCGGCCTACGCGGAATGGTACTTCCTGCGCAGTCTGATCGATGACGTGGAGGCGATGCTCGCCCGCGCCGATCTCGAGATCGCGGCCGCCTACGACGTGCTCGTGCCGGAGCCGCTGCAGCGATTTTCCGCCGCAATCCGCACCGAATACGCGCTGGCGCGCGAGCGCGTGTTGTGGCTGAAGGGCAGCACGAACCTCCTCGACGGCGAGCCCACGCTGCAACGCTCCATCAGACTGCGCAATCCCTACATCGACCCGATGAACCTCATGCAGGTGGACCTGTTGCAGCGCTGGCGCGCCGGCGGCCGCAGCGACCGCGATCTGTTCGAGGCGCTGCTCACGAGCGCGGGCGGCATTGCGCAGGGGCTGCAGAGCATCGCCTAAAAGCCAGACCAGGCCGGCGACCGACCCACATGAGCAACACGATCACCATCCGCCCGGCTACCCGTGACGATGTCCCTCTCGTGCTGCAATTCATCCGTGATCTCGCGCGCTACGAGCGGCTGGAGCACGAGGTATCGGCGTCCGCAGCGCAGTTGCGCGAGGCGCTCTTCGGCGAGCGCCGCTACGCCGAAGTCGTGTTCGCCTGCAGCGGCGGCGAGCCCGTGGGCTTCGCCCTCTTCTTCCACAACTTCTCGACCTTCAAGGGCCGCCCGGGAATCTACCTCGAGGATCTTTTCGTGCGGCCGGAAGCCCGCGGCCAGGGCATCGGCAAGCAGTTGCTGGCTCATCTCGCGCGCACGGCCGTGGAGCGGCAGTGCGCGCGGCTGGAATGGGCGGTACTCGACTGGAACGAGCCCTCGGTCGGCTTCTATCGCAGCCTGGGTGCGGTGCCCCTGGACGAGTGGACCGTCTTTCGCCTGACCGGCGACGCCCTCGCGCTACTGGCCGGGAGTGCTCGCACGGACGGCTGACGGCGACTCCGCCGCCGGCGCGGGTGGCGGTGCCCCGGGCGGCGGCGCCAGGCCCTTGGAATAAATGACGCGCCCCTCGGGGTCGATGAAGATCGCATCGCACTCCGGCATGCTGTCGATGATCGCCAGCGTCTTCGCCGGACCGAGCACGAAAGCCGTTTTCGACATGCCGTCGGTCTCGGTCGCGGTGGGCGCGATGATCGAAGCGCTGCGCACCAGCTGCGCGGAGTGCCCGGTGAACGGGCTGAGGATGTGGTCGTAGCGCACGCCGTTCTGCACGAAGCCGCGGTAGTAGTCCCCCGAGGTGGAGACGGCTTCGTTCGTGATCGGCACCATCGTCACGATCTTGTTGAGATCCCACGGGTCCCTGATCGCGACCATCCAGGGGCGGCCTCTGCGATCCCCAAGGATCCGGGTATCGCCCCCGGCCGTCACCAGCGCGTGCCGGATGCCCATCGCCTTCAGTATGTAGATGCTCTGGTCGACGACATAACCCTTCGCGATGCCGCCCAGGCCGATCGCCATCCCGGGCCGGGCAAAGCCGACGCTGTGATGACGGTCATCGAGGATGAGCTGCCGCCAGCCGATCGTGGGCAGCAGCGCCTGGATCTGCGCGTCGGTCGGATGAATGTGGCGCCGGAAGTCATAGAGCTTCCAGACGGACTCCATGGTGATGTCGAACGCACCGTCCGTGATCTGCGAGTAGTGCGTCGAGAGTTTGATCAGGTTGTAGAGCTCCGGACTGACCACGACCGGATGCTGCGCCCCATGCTCGTTGATGTGTGAGAGCTCGCTATCGGGCTTGAAGTCGCTCATCACATCGTCGACATGATGCATCTCCGCCATCACCGCGTCCATCGCCGCGTTGGCGTGCGTCGGATTGGTGTCCCACAGCTCAACGTAGATGTCCGTGGTCATGACCGATTCATTGCGCGAATACCACGCCGCGTGGGCGGGTGACGGCGCAATGGCCAGACACAGGACGCAGGCGGCGAGCGCGGCGAGCCGCCTAAATCCGTCACTGCTTTGCATGGATCCCCCGGAAACGTCAGGCCGGGAAGAAGTCGATCGGCTTGGTCGCGGTGGTTGGATCGACCTTTTCCGGCTCAAAGCGGAACAGCATCACGCGCGCGACGATCTCGCGCTCCAGCGCCGGATCGTGCAGCTCGCTCGAAACGACACGGCACCGCGTCACCTCGCCGCTCGGAGCGATGGTGAACTCTAGCACGAGCTTGCCCTGTAGCATCGGGTTCATGCGCAGAGCCCGCTCGTAGAGAGCGTAGATCGCCCCCTTGTTGCGATCGAAGATCATCGCGATCTCCTCCTCCGAGCGACCTGAGGCGCCGCCGCGGCCGGGGGACGGCGAGTTGGCGTTGAGGCCCGATTGCATGATGGAGGAGGTGACCTTGGCCGCATCCGGCCCGTGCAGCGACCCCGCGCCGCCACCGAAGCCGCGGCTCATGGGCGCGGAGGTTATGCCGGCACTCGCCTCACCTGCCCGCGAGGTGATGAGAGAGCGCTCGGCGTGGGATTGGGCGCCGACGGCGCCGGTGAGGTCCTTCGTCTCGACCGGTGTGTCGGACATCTGCTGGCGCAGCGCGGCGAGCTGATCCTTGAATTTGTCGATGGAGCGCTCGGCGCGCTCACGCGCGAGATCGGTGCGCTCGGGGGCCGGACGGACAGCCTCTTTTGCAGCCGGCCGCGGCGTCACTCTTGGCTTTGCAATCGGCTTCGGCGGCGGCGGCTTCAATTTGTTCTCGATCATGATCCGCGCGAGCTGCGGCGGGACCTCCGTCTCCACTGCCGTCGGCTCCGGCGTCGGCAACAGCGGGATCGCCACTCCGAGGATCGCGACGATGATGAGCAGCGTCCGCAGAATGCGTCGAAAACGGCGGCTCGACTCGGGATCCCCATCCCAAGCGAGCTCGTACACACGATGATAGGCGGCAAGGGCCATGTGCGGCTTCGGCTTACAGTCTAGGACGATCTCAGGTCGGCGGCGGTCACCGCCTTTTCCTTCTCGAGCACGGCCAGCGCGATGTGGCTGTAGTCGGCTCCGGTACAGGTCGACATGACCCGCTTCAACACCTCGTACGGCAGCGTCTTGTCCGCCATGATGGTCAGTTCCCGGTGCGCGGGATCCGCGCCCGTGGTCGTCGCGCCGACGACCTGTTGACTGTCGAGAGCGGCCTTGAGTGAGGCGATCTCGTCACCGCTCTGCGCGAGGACCTGCGGGACCGTGGCCACGCGCTCACCCTGCACATAGATATCGCTCTTGGTGATGGTCACCACCACCGTGGGATGCGGCGACTGTTGCGCAATCGACTCGGGCAGAGGAATGGCCTTGGCGTTGTGGATGACCTCGACCTGAGTCGCGTACACCAGCAGGAACGCCACCATCACCGTGAGGATGTCGATGAACGGCACCAGGTTCAGCTCCGCATCGGCCCGGTGGCGCACGTGATGCTGCGCCATCCGCCGCGCGCGGTTGGACATGCTCATGGTGTCGCCTGCGCGAGCGGCGGCGCATCACCGACGGAGATGTCGGGGAAGAGCTCCGCCTGCACGGTGTCGAGCCCGCTGTTGGCCTCGAAGACACGCACGTGGTCCATCACCTGCACCAGGATGTCGTACGGCGTGTCGGGCTCGAGCAGGATGCTGGCCTGGGTCAGGTTCGGGAAACGCGCCTTGACCTGCTCCAGGTACTGCGTGAGTCCCGCATAGTCATAACCCTGCGTATTGTTGGGGAAAGTCGCGAGCGGTCCGCTGTTGCGGTCCGCGACCTGCAGCAGGTCCTTGCGCACCATCACCTCCAGCACGAGATCGGGCGGCGGCACGCGGAACTGCGACTGCGGTGCCGGCAGGTGCAACTGCAGAATGACCGTGTGGGAGAACACGGCGGTCATGAGCAGGAACGTCACCAGCACCGTGAAGATGTCGATCATCGACACGAGCATCAGCCCGGTGGACTTACGCTGGTGCCTCAGGAGCTTGCGCGCCTGATAGGAGCGGCGCATGGAGGTCTCCTAGTCGGTTGCGGCGCGAGACGAACGGCGGCTCTGATCAGGCCACGGCCGCGGCCGCGGCTCCGACCCGGGCAGCGGGTTGCGCCGGTACCGCCGGCGACTTTCTCTCGGTAATGGCGTTCAGGAACTTCACCGACGCCATTTCGAGGCTGTCGATCAGCTCCGTGGTCTTGGTCTGCAGCACCGCGTGTATGAGCAGCAGCGGCACGGCCGTCATCAGACCGAAGGCGGTACAGTTCATCGCCACCGAGATGCTCGCCGACAGCAGGTTGGCCTTCTGCGCCGGATCGATGGTTGCGACCGCGGCAAAGGCCCGGATGAGACCCATGACGGTGCCCAGAAGCCCGAGGAGAGTGGCGAGGTTGGCAAAAGTCGCGATGTAGTGCGTGCGCTTCTCGAGGCGCGGCACGACCTCCATCATGCTCTCTTCCATCGCCTTCTCGATGTCATCCCGCCGGCGGGCGGACTGAACGCGCGCCAAACCGTAATCGAGGATGTGCCCGACCAGGGTGCCGGATTTCGCGGTGACCTGCACGACCTGGCGGAAGTTGCCCTGCGCGAGCAGCGGCACGATCTCGTTCCACGTGCTGCGGTTGCGCGCCGCCGTGATGGTCAGGTAGACGTAGCGCTCGAGCGCGATCGCCGCGCCCATCACGAGCACCACGGCGATCGGGTACATGAAGTCCCCGCCGCCCTGAAAGAATCTGACGATCAAGCTCGAGAGACCCATGATGACACTCCGCTTCAGACCCGCCCTGAGGTTCGGCCGATTGCCGCTCCGTACCCGCTCAAACTGACTGACGGCCCTCGAAAAAGCTGCGATGCCGCTCCCAAAATAGGTTGGCTTGCCACGTTACGTCAGTGGCTGTCGCCAACTGGCGCCACCCGGCCGGCCGCCGGCGGTGCCGTGGCCGCATCGAGCTGCCCGTAATAGCGGATCTGGCGCTGAAACACCCCACGGTCGACCGGCTGCAGTACATCGTCCAGCAGGCTGTCCGCGGGCTTGATCACGCCGCCCGCGCCCAGGGATTCCTTCCACGGCACGATGACCATCACCTTGGGCAGCTCCTTGTTTCCCGTTATGTCGCTCGCTCCCAGGGCCAGGACGCCCGCGGGGGCACTTGCCGGCGCGCTCGCATGCGCGGCGCCGGCGGCGCGCGCCGGCAGCGCATGCCGCTTATGGGAGCGCCGTGCAGGGTGAGCAGCCTTGGGCTGCGGCGTCGACGTGGCAGGCTGAGCGGGCTCGACTCCGGTCGCAGCCGACTGGGCATGGACAATGGGCGCCATCGCCAGCACGGTGAGGACCAGGAGCGGCATTGACGAGCGCATGTCAGTTCCTCGTCTGAGTGGCTGCCGGGGGGATCGTCGCGGCCGACACGGGCGATTGGGCGCCTGGCGGCTCCTTGATGCCGGTACGGTGTTGGAGCTCCGCGATCCACATGACGACCGGCTTGTCCTCACCTGCGAGCTTGCGATACTGCTCGAAGTCCCCGAGCGCGGCGGCCGGCTGTCCCAGGTAGAGATCGCGCAACACTCCCCGGTCGCGGTAGGCGGGCGCATAGGCGGGATCCACGGCGATCGCGCGCCCGTACGACTGCTCCGCGTCCTGAAACTTGCCGCCGAGGCGCTGCGTGACGCCGAGCTCCGTCCACGCGGGCGCGCTGTGCGGGTCGCGCGCCACTGCCTGCTGCAAGGCATGCGCCGCCGCATCGAGGTCACCACTCTTGCGATAGAGAATCCCGAGGTTCACGAGCGGAGTGCAGAACTGCGGATACTGGCGCGCGAGACTCGCGAGCTGCGCCCGCGCCGCCGCGTCGTTGCCGGCGCGAGCCAGCGCCAGCGCCTGGTCGAATTCCTGCGTTGCCTCGGCGGGTATCGGCGGCGGACCCGACTTCGCGGCGGCCGCGCTCGGCGCAACCACGGGCACCGCAGCCCGCTTGGGCGTCACCGAGCATCCGGCCACGGCCACGAGCATCGTCGCGCCGATGAGGATTTCAATTGAGCGTCGTGACCACATCTGACATCAGCTCTGTCTTGCCATAGCGCGCCGGATCCAACTGCGCCAGCGCCGCGAAGCTCTTGCGCACCCACTGGTCGTAGATGCCCTGGCTCGCGCGCGCCGCGTTCAGGCCGTAGACCTTGATCGCCTGCTCCTCGAAGGGGTACACCTGGTCCTCGAGCAGGGAGTTGTACTCATCGAGCTCCTGCGCGGTCATGTGGCGCGGTCTCTCGGAAGCGAGCACGTCCTGCGCCAGCGTCTCGTAGAGACCCGCCATCTCATAAGTCGCCGCCGTGGTGACCTCGGCCACACCATATGCGGCCGCCAGGCGGTAGGCCGCCATCGCACTCTGCATCGCTCTGCGCTTGGCCTTCAGCGACCGTACGAGCGGCAAAGTCAGGCGGATGGCGCGGAACTCGTCGCGCGGCTCCGCGGCGAGCACCAGTTGCGCCTTCGCGGCCAGGTAATGTGTCCGTGGCGTGCGCTGGGTACCAGCATCAGCGTCCACCTTGATGATCTCCCTGTACCAGCGGTCGCGGCCGGACAGGTCGCCGCCTTTGACGGCATAGTCGGCCAGGCGCTGGCGATCCTCCTCCGCATCCGTAACAGGCGTTGGATACTGGGATACGAGCTTCTCGAGTACGGTCGTCGCCCGGGGAATGTCATTCGCCTGGGCATAGAGATCCGCCGACCGGTGCAGCGCCTCCTTCCTGACAGCCGGCGTCTGCGCCGGCTCCGCGGCGATCGTCTCGAACTGTTGCGCCGCCTGCATGGGCTGGTTCGCGCCGGTGTAAGCCACCGCCAACTTGGCGTCGACATCGGCCGCGAGGGAAGCGTGGGGGAATCGGGTCCGAAAGTCCTGCAGCACCTGGACCGCGCGGCTCCACTGCCGCAATCGGATGAGCTCAGCGGAGGCGTCGTAAAGAGCGGTCGCGCAAACTGTCGAGCCTGGGGCGACCTGCTCGACACGCAGGAAGTCCTGCACCGCTCCCTCGCCATCTCCCGCCTGCCGCTTCGCGGCGCCCTGTCTATACACGGCCGCGGCGATGCGCTCCGTGAGATCGGCGCTCATCTTGGGGTCGGCAGCCACGAGCTCGCGTGCCTGGATGAAGGCGGGCTCCGCCGCGGCATACTTGCCCTGGTTGTAGTCCGCCTCACCGATGATGGTCCAGGCTATGCGCCGCTTCGCCTGGTCGGCCGGCGGATTGCGCGCCAGCAGTATTCCGGAAATCTGCACCGCTCGCGGCAGATCGCCTGCGGCAAACACCGCCTCATCGGCGCGCGTCAGCACGCCGGCGCTGTCCGGATGATCCGGATACGCCTGCGCGAATCTGACACCGGAATCGATGGCGCGCCGCTCGAGGTCGGTCAGCGCGCTGCCGCTCAGTCCCGACTCGGCCTTCTGATACGCCGTCAACGCGGCATAGCCCGCGCTCTCCGAGCGTGCGTTGCGCGGGTAGTTATAAGCCGTGTGCTCGTACTCCACCGCTGCCTCAGAGTAGTTCTGCGCGGCGAACAACGCGTCAGCAAGCCGGTGATTCAGCTCCACCGCATCCGGGGCCCCCGGGAACGAGTCGAGATATTGCCGATACCAGCGCGCCGCCTCCGCGTAATCACGAACATCGTGGGTGCGTTGGGCCAGCGCATGGTCATAGGTCGCGACATCCCTGAGGTCGGTCCCGAGCTCCGCCACCACTTCGGGGTGATCGGCTCGGGTATGCGTGCGCCAGTAAGCGGTGTCGAATCCATAGTGCACGACATAGTCCCGCTTCGCCTGGAAGACGAGCTGGCTGAAACCGCCCTTGGAATAGGCCCGGATGGCCCGCGCCGCGAGGTCCGGAGCCGCATCCGATTGTGGATTGCTGTCGACGTAAGCCAGGTAGGTCGCGGCCGCGTCCTGGTAGCGCTGCTTCGTGACGTAAAGATCGCCTAGCCTCGAATAAAGCAGCGAGTCGTAGGGTCGCGCGCCGTAGTGCCCGACGAACCGATCGATCGACTGTGCGCCGGAGTCCTGAGAGAAGGTGATGCTCATGACGCGCAGCGAATCCTCGACCATCTCGCGATCCGCGCGCCGCAAGTCGGTCAGCGGCCGGACGCGGCCGTCCAACCCCAGCAACTCGATATCGAGCAGCTTGGCGAACACCGGCAGGCTCTGCTGCGGCAGCGCTTCTTTGTAAAGCGACCAGCCGCCCTTGTAGAGGCTCTGCACGTAGAACCGTGACGAGGCGCCGCCGGCGATCACGGCCGCGTAAGCCTGCTGCGCCTCGGGGTAGCGGCGGGCCGAGAAAAGAAGCTCGCCGCGCCGGAACTGCACCTCGTCGATGTCCCTGGAGGCGGGATAGCGCTGCACGATGAGGTCGAGAGTGTGGAGCGCCTGGTCCGGCTGGCCGGTGGTGTCATAGGCCCGCGCGAGCTGATAGAGCACCCCGTCGTTGTGCGTGTAGTTGGGGTAAAGCGCAAGCAGCGTCGTGTAGAGCTTGATCGCCTCGGCCCCGTGCACATCGATCGAAGAGAGCTCGCTCTCCATGCGCTGCAGATCCCCCGCATCGAGATTGAGGTCTCCCAGCCGGCGCAGCGCTTCGGCCCGCAGCTTCGGATCGGTCGCCTGCAGCGTGAGGAACTTGCGGTAGCTCGCCATCGCGCTCGAGTCGGTGGCGCTGACCTCGCCCCCCGTCACGAGTTGGGCCGGATGGGATTCGAGGTCCTGGAGGGTCGGCGGATTGGCGGGATCGCCACCCCGCGCTTCGGCGACCGGACACAACGCCAGGCAGGCGGTCACGAGCCCGAGGAGCGCCAGTATCGGGCGGGCGGATCTCACGGCCGCGATCCTCCAGCCACGGCAACCGGCGCCTGGGTGGGCGCAGACGCCTTGCTGTCGCCGCCGGGATGAGCGGCCTGATCGTAGAGGGTCGCCAGGGCGAACTGCGCCTGGACCCCATAGCCCTGCAGCCGCTGCTTCTGCTGCTCGAGGTCGGCTACGGCCAACTCAGCGAGCGCCTGGCTCTGAGCTGTCTCCGCCGCAGCGAGCCGCACCTGCAGCGCGCCGATGCGCTGCTGCAGCGCCGTCACCCGGTCCGCGAAGCCCCCGGTCTCGACCGGCAGCGCCTGTCGTCCGCTCTCGAGCTGCGTCCAGCCCTGTTGCGCCCGTGCCAGCGCGACATCCAGGTTGCGCAGCTCCTTGCGCTCGGCCCACAAGCGCGCCGCGAACTCCTGGTCCATCTGATAGAGCAACACTCCACGGACCATGGCCACGCGCTCCCGGAGCTTTGCGTACGCCGGCGTGTTGGGATCGTGGGCGAGCATCGCCTGGTCGCGCAGCACGCGCGCCCACCGCGCCGCCTGGTCCGGCGTGGCGAGCGCCGCGACATCACGCGTGCTCGCAATCTGCTCGAGGCGGCCCGCGAGTGCGACACGATTCTTCTGCAGACTCTCCAGCTTGCCGGAAGTCAGCAGTGCGTCGACCCTGGGAAGGCGCTCCGCGAAGGCGCGGCGACGCGCCGCAATCATCTCCTGGAAGGCGTCAATGCTCGTCGACCATTGTCCGAGCATCCGCCCCATGAGCTTCAGATCGCGGTAGTTCCTCAGCCCCTCCTGGAAGCCGGAACCGGCGAACACCGCGTAAAGATAATGTGACTCCGGATCGTCCGGGACATTGCCGAGCTGCCAGAACCAGCCGTAACTCAGACGATCCGGCAGCGCGTCATCATCGAGCGGGTCGTTGCCGACGTCGCCCGACTCGGCAGCATCGCTTTCGTGGGCCAGAAGCTCCGTGAGCAGGCTGCCGCCGCGGATGCGGGCGATGGCCCCATCGATCCGCGCCGACTCTTCATCGTACGAGCGCAGCGCCGTCCGGTAGTACTGTGTCGCCTGCGCGGGTGCTTTCAACTCGACGAAGGCGTATGGCACGGTGAGATCGGCCTCCTGTACCGAGGGGTCCGACCCTCCGCGGGCTTGGAGCACCAGCCACGGAGTCAGCGCCGCCCGGTAGTTGCCGTCCGCCGCCTCCGCCCAACCGGCGGCGAGCAGCGCTTCGCTCGAGAAAGGCCCGTCGAGCCGCACGCGATCGAGCGCCTCGCGTGCCAGGGCAGGCTGTTTGGCCTGCATGTAGGCGAGGCCCAGCGCCAGGTTGGCTCGGTCCTTGAGGGCCAGCATTTCGGGAGCGAGCGCGTACATGGTGCCGACGGAGGTGAGCACGGGCGCGGCATCCGCCAGCCTGTCCTGACGCACCAACGCTATGCCGAGGTTGAGCCGGGCGTAGGCTGTCCAGCCCTGCTGCGAGCCGCGCCAGTTCGCCAGCAATTGCGCCGCCCGGTCGAACCGGCCCTCACGCATCCACACGTTGGCGAGCAGCAGCTCCTTCCGCGGCTCGAGCTGCGGCGACAGCCGCTCGTTGATGCGGGTCAGGTCGCGTTCCGCTGCGGCATACTGTCCGCGGGCATAGAGCATCTGACCGAGGTAGAGCCAGGCGCGATCGCGCACGCCGGTGGGTACATCGCTCGTCAACAACTGCTCGAAGGACTGGTCCGCCCGCGTGTACATCCCGAGCGAGAGATAGAGTCCGGCGAGCAGCAGCCGTGCGTCGGCCTCATGGTGCGGCATCTTCTGCCAGTGGTCGTAGGCGAGGAGCCGTGTGGCCGCCTGGAAGTCCTTGCCCTGGTAGTAATAGAAGAGTACGTCGCCGTACGGCAGGTCCTGGATGCGCACCTCGGGAAGCGCCTCCGGGTCATGCAGGCGTGCCGCGGCAGGCGCCGCTGCGGCGAGCAGCGTCACTGCGGCGAGGACGCACAGGCACGCGGAGCGGACCAAGCGTTACTCCCAATCCTTTACTCGGAATTCCGGCTGCTGCTTGTTTTGAACGTCGGTGATCGTGAGCTCGAGGTACTTGGCGCCGATGTCCTTGTCGAAATCCAGAGTGGCGCCGCGGGTGTAGTCTAGGTCGTGCGGCCCCTTGCCGGTGAAGAACGCCACCAGCTGGTGCTTGCCGACCTTGAGGTTGCCGACATAGAGCCGCTGTACACCGCCCTGCACCAGCGCGTGGGTCTCCCTGGGGGTGTATAGGTAGTTGGCAACCTCCTTGCCGTCTATCTTGAGTTGCACCGCATCGAGGGCGAAGAAGGTGCCCGCATCCATGGAGACGAACACGGCCACCTGGGTGTTGGCCGGGTAGAGCAGCTCCTGCTCGAGCACGAATAGATCGCGGTTGAGATCGAGGACGTCGCTTTTCAGCGACTGCACCTGCTCATCCGCGCCGCCGCTGGCGGGTGCGGCGGCAGCCGGCTGCGCTGCGGCGGCCGGAGTGGCGGTTTGTGCGAGTGTGACGCCTGCGGTCGCCTGCAGGGCAAGCAATCCCGCGAGTAACGCCACTTTGACGGTCAAACACCTGCCGGTCAGCCGGCGTGCCGGCCGGCGTACAAGAGGCGACGGGACATCGGGCATGGTATAGGTCCGTTCATTCGGCCAGCAGCGTGCGCAGCTCATCCTCCCAAACTTGGCGGCTCGATTCATTGAAGTCGCGCACTACCTGACGAATTTTTCCATCCCGATCGATCAACAACGTCAGCGGCAGGTTGTCGACGTCATAGAGCCGGGCCACGGCTTTGGTCGGGTCGAGCAGCAGCGGAAATGTGACACGCGTCCCGCGCGCGAAGCGCAGCGCCGCCACCTGGTCGTCGGCGACCTCCACCCCGTAGACGCGCAGGCCCTGTGCCTGGTAGCTGCTGTAATCCCGCTCCAGGGCCCGGAGCTGTGCCCGGCAGGCATCACAGTCGCTGCCCCAGAACGAGACCACGACGACCTGGCCGATGTGCTCGGACAACCGCACATTGGGTCCGGTCACGGCCCGTAGGGCGAAATCAGGCGCCGCGACACCGGGTACGGCATGAAACCGGGCCGCGGCCGCCGGCAGCGCGCACACGGCCGCGAGCGTGGCCGCCAACGCGCGCAAGCGCAACAGGGCAATGAGCGGGCGCGCAGGCACACGGACGCGCTTCATGACTAAACGATCGAGCCGAACGCAATGAGTCCGGCCTGATCGCTCGGCGAGCCGAGGCCCTGCTGCGGGAAGAGCGTGCTGAACTGACCCTCCACGCCCTGCAGCGACATGTAATTGAGAACCAGCATCTCAACCAGCTGCTCGACCGAGCTGGCGCCCGGGCTCGAGGTGCTCACGACCGCCCCGTCGGAAGTGAAGTAGCCGATCTGCTGACTGGCCGCTCCGCCCACCGGTTGGGGCCGGCCCTTCGGGCTGTAGACCAGGAAGAAGGTCGACGCCACCGCAGAGGAGTCGCCCTGCCAGGCGAGCTTGTCGCGGCCCGCCGGCGTCGTGTCGACCACACTGCTCGACGTGAGCGAGCCATCGCTGATCACGTAGATCATGACGGGCTTGCCGAGACGCTGAGCGTACTCGAGCACGGCGCCGATCATCTGCCCTGCCTGGTAGTTGCGCGTCTCGCCGGTCGCACGCGTGTTGTCGTGATAGTCGAATCCGCTGAGGGCGATCGTGCCCGCGCCCGCGAAGCCGTTCAACACGAGTTTCATGATCGAGGCGGTCATGGCGACGTCCGGATCGCTGAACTGCGAGGCGGTGAAGATCGGCGAGCCACCGCCGATGATCTTCTGGTCTTGCGTCGGGTCGAGGTCCGACGGATTACCGAACGACGCCGAGTTGCTGGCAGCCTTCACGTAGCTGCAGCGCACCTGGTTCTTGAGCTGCGCGTCGTCGGCCGCCGGGCTACTGTTAGGGTCGTCGTTGCTCGAGTAGAGCTGCACTCCCGGCGCGGTGCCGATCGGCTCGGTGAGTACCCCCGTGAAGGCGGCCGTGGGGTCGGAAGCGCTGGGGGTGTAAAGCGCGGTGCCGGCGCTGATCCGCTCCTGGGATTCCTGCACGGCCACGGAGAGCGCAGTGGCGCTTGCGCCGCCCGAGCTCACCAGACCGACGGCGTCGCTCGGCTGATCGATGACGCTCGGCTGCAGCGCGGAGTTGATCATGACGCCGCCGAGATCCGGCGGCGCGACGGAATTGCCGCCCGAGACCGTGGGCTCGGTACCGACGAGGGTCAACAGCGATCCGTTGGCACCCACCTGCGCAATGCCGTACATGGGGTTGTGAGGATTGATGTCGGTGTCGTTCTCCGACATTGCCGGGAACACCGCCCCGTTGGTGCCGGCGGCCGTGGCGGCGCTGACCGTTGACATGATGCCGCGCAGGATCGCCCCATCCGAGTGCCACAGCAGGCCGAGGGCGCTGCTGGTGAAGCCGCTCGCGCTCGGTACCATGTTGCCTGGGACGCCCATCTTGCCGTAGCCCGCGGCCGAGAGGAAATTCGCCTGGCCGCCCTGGACACCGACGATGACTTCGGAGCCGACCAGGTTCGCTCCGCCGGCGAGGTCGAAGCAGATGAAGGGTATCAGGCCGGCGCCCTGACTGACGTTGCACTGGTTCGGCACGAGCAGCGCCTGGATGTCACTGTCGAGAGGGATGGTCTGCCCGCGCGCGTTGCCGGGCTTGAGCAGCGCCGCGAGCCACGCCGGCGCCATGATCATGCCCGTGGTACCCATCAGGCCCGCGGACAGGAGCTCGCGGCGCGTGACCGGGCGCCTGTGGTCGGCGTGCAGGATCGGCTCGTGCAGGGCGTGCGGGCGGGGGAGCTTCTTTCTGATGAACATGGCGGATGATCTCCTCGTGCCCGTTACTTCAGCATGAGAGCGGCGCTGCCGAGCGCGGCCTGGCAGGCCGCCTGGGTGGCCGTAGCCACGGTCGCGGAGCTGCTCAGGGACGGGATCCGCCCGAGGAGCGCGCTCAACTCGGTGTCGAGCGCCGTGGCGTAGGTCGGATCGACCGTCGTGCCGACGGTGAGCGCATCCACCAGCGGCGTGATCACCAGGCTCTGGTTCCCAAGATTCGGGCTCGCAGTGGTGCCGAAGAACGAAGCCGACGTGCTGGGGAGGCTGGCCTCGAGAGTCGAGCCGAACATCGTGACGAACTGACTCTGGTACGAGGGGTTGTTCACGAGCTCGCTACAGTAGACGCCGCCGAGCTGCGAGACCGCGGTCTGCTCCGAGGCGGTAAAGGCGGTGATCTGCGGCACCGCCGGCAGCGACTGCTCCTGCGCGGCGTAGGCTGTGGCGACGGCCTGATCGCTGACCGGCACTCCGGTCGCCACCGACATCGCGGCATTGACCTCGGCAAACAGGTGCACTCCGAGATCCGGCTGCGGCGTGCTGGTGGTCACCGTCGGATTTGGCGGGACGACCGCATCGACGAACACGTGCGTCTGATTGCCGAGCTGGTCGAACGACAGGAAAAGCATGTCGCTCGTCGGTCCGATGTCGACGCCAATCACCGAGCCGACGCTCGATAGGAGCTGCCCGTTCGCGGCCGTGTAAGCCGAGCCCCCGATCGTGGTGTTGACGGTCGAGAATGATTGCCCGACCGTCGGGATCGCGCCGTTGATGCCGATCCGAATGCCCGCGATCGGGATGTTCGCCGGCTGCGCATTGGCGGTGAGGCTGATGAACGTCGGATCGTAGAAGAGATAGCTGTAGTTGTCGTACTGCATCGCCGTCATCATGATGTACGACTCCGGGATGTTGACGATGCTGCTCACATCGAACAGCAGGAAGTACTTCTGCCCGACGCCGGCGTCGTAGTTCTGCAGCACCTGCGCCGGGGTGAGCGCGCCGTCGTGGATGGCGAGGAAGCGGATCTCGCCCAGCCACTGCTTGTCACCGGTGGTCTCGTTGCCGAGCACCAAGGCGAAAGTGTCGTCCCAGTTCGCGAGCGAGCCGCCGCCGTTGGGGTCGACGTCGCCGGTGAACTGGCCGTTCACGTATATCTTCTGTCCATTGACCGGATCGTAAGTCAGCACGATGTGCTGCAGCGCCGCCTGGGCGAAAGTTCCGTTGACATTCGTCAGCAGCGGCGTACCGCCGTTGGTGTCCGTCTTGCTGCTGCGGGCCCATGCCTCGTACTGCGAGGCATCCTGCCCCAGCGTGGCGTTGCGCTCCGTGTCACTGCCCGAATAACTCACGATGTTCGCAGCCGCCTGGGTCACGTTGGCCGGCGAAGCCCATACTTCGATCGAGTACTCGCCGGTCGTCTGCACGAGCTGGGTGATTTTCTGGCTGGTGGTGGTCAGCGCCTGCGCCCGGCTGCCCGAGCCGAAGATGATTCCCCAGGCCTGATCCCACGTTACGTTACCGGAAACCGTCAAATCCGATTCGGGGCTCACACCACTGGTGTCATACGCGAGGCTGCCGGTGCCCTCCTTGAACTCGTATTTCGCGATGGTGTCGGCGTCATAGCGGCTGCCTCCCGAGGCGATGATGCCCTGCTGCAGCATGAGCGCCTTGGAGATCACCAGCGTCGGATCGACCGTGGTCACGGGAATCGTGTTGGCGTAGGCGGTGATGGCGGCCTGCATCTGGGCCGCGCTGCCCGGACAGTCCGGAGCGCCGCCGGCGGTGGTCGGCCAGCAGTGGTGCGACTCATCCGCCAGCCGCTCCACGAAGCGCGAGGCCCCGGGAGCGTCCAGGTCGATGTACTGCTGCGCGTAGGAATAAGCCTGATTCGGATCGGAGCTCGCGAAGTACGGCGCCTGCGGCGTCGCGGAATTCGGATCATGGCACGCCGAGCAGAACACCCGCAGGACCGGCGACCAGAGCAGCGTCTGGAACTCGGTCGAGTCAGCCGGGAATTGCCTGGTTCCGCCCACGGTCTGCTCCGGTGGCGGCACCAACTGTATTTTCTCCGCCGCGCCCGCGCCACCGCCGATCCAGTTGGTGATCCATGTCAGCATCGTGTCGGCGCAAGCCTGCGGCGAAGCGACCCAGCAGTTGTGCCCGCTGCCGACCTGCATCACCAGCGTCGACTGTCCGGGCTGCGAGGTGTTGACCAGCGGCAGGGCCGCCTGATAGGCGAGATTCACATTATCCGAGCGGGCGAACTGCGGCGACTGTCCGCCCGCGTAGTGGCAGCCGCCACAACGATCCGAGGAGCGGACGTTGTTCCACAGGCTCACCTCGAACGCCTGCACATCCTTGCTCTGCGGCGCGGGACCCGTGTAGTTGTCGGTGACAGAGGCGCCCGTCGGCTGGTTGACCGTGGTCGCGGGACCGCTCGGTCCGCAGGCGGCGAGCGCCATGGCGAGCAGGATGCCGGTGACCGCGGTGAGCCGCAGCGGGACTCGTGAAATCGTTTCGAGGCGCCTCATGGACTTTACCTTCCGGCGTGCCGGCTCAAGAGCCCGCGCATGCGGCAGCAGACTGCTGGAACACCTGCTTCAAGTCGTAATTGCTTTGTACGAAGAGGGCTTGGATGTTCGTGATGGTCGCCTGATCGGTGCTGCTCACCGGCGTGCGCATGCAGACCGTCTGGAACACCTTGACCACCTGGCAATTGGCGAACGCCGTGGTGTTTTCGAGCTCGGCACCGAGAGCCGCGGCGCCCTGGCCGCTGCCGGGCAGGTTCGCGTCCCAGCCGAGATCGGCATTGGGCCCCGTGCGCCAGCGGTTCGACCAGCTGTCGTCGGGCGTGACGAAGCCCCAGGGGAAGTTCTGCGGATTCTTCACGTACTTCGGCTGCACCTGCCCCTGCGTGTACACCATCTGGTTGGTGGTGGTGTTGAAGTCGTAGTAGGCGAATGCCTGCGCCATCGGATCCATGCCGCTGTGGCAGCCGGCGCAGTTGTCGAGGAAAACCCGGCTGTCGCCGCCCGGGGAGCGCGCCACGTCCTGGCGGACCCGGTCGGTGGGCCGTGTGTTATCCATGACCAGCTGCATGTCGTGGCAGAGATAGTTCAGCATCGTGAAGCGGAACTGTGCCCGGTTCGTGCCCAGCACGAAGTACGCAGCGGCACCGGCGCGCGTGGTCCAGACGCCCGAGACACCCTGAGAGGGCGTCCCGTACGCGGCCGTCTGGGTGGTCTGCGTCAGCGCAGTCGAGAAGTCGACGCCGTTCGCCTCGGCGGTCGCGTAATGATTGTCATTGGCAGCGGAAACCGGCGGCAGGTTCGGCGCATTGACCGTGTACAGGATGTTCGCCGACAACACCGTATTGAACGGAATGTCGTCGCGTATCATCCCGATCACCGTCGCCGTGTAATCGTTGAACGGCACGAACGCGGACTGATTACGATTGGTCCAGGGATTGATGAATTCCTTCAGCGTCACGTCGTAGAAATATTTTCCGTAATCCTGTGCCGGATTGCTCGAGTACTGAGTCGCGACCGCCGCGGCCGCGAGCAGCCCGTTACCCCCCGCATTGGTGCTGATATCGTTCGCCATGATCTGCAGCACCGCGGCGGACGGCTGCACTCCGTCCAGGCGCTCATAGATTCGCCTCGCCTGCTCATATGGCCCGGCGAGCACCGGCGATGCCGCTTGCGTCGCCAACAGCGCGAACACGCATGCGCCGCAAGTAGCGCGCTGCGCGAGACCATCGCGGTTACCTTTTTTCGAACGCTGCTTCATGGCACCCGTCACTCCAAAATGCCGCTGCACGGGCGGCACTATACAGGCTGCAAAAAAACGAAACCAACGTCTCCGGACGCAGACAAGCAGGCTGTTTGATGTCACTTTCAAACCATCCCGGTCCACCACTGTCGCCGTCCGCGCTGTTGGCTGTGCCGACTCGCGCCAAAGTGCGAGTCCGTTCACGGCGGCGCACTGACATAAGAGGGCCTACTAGCGGCGCTCGGATCCGCAACCTGCCGGAAGCGTGACGGGATCGACACGGTCGCAATAACGACCGCGACGCCCGATCAGGTTATGTTACGTTCGTTCGTGACCGGAGTTGGGCGCCAGGGGTCCGTCCGGAGTGGTTGCCATGAGCTTGCAGCGCGAAATCGTGACGCCGTTCTCAGAAAGTCCGCAGATCCGGGCGCCCGGTGGCGGCGCCGCGGCGGCGCTCATCCTGTGCCTCACCTTGATTCTTGGCGGCTGCGGCGGCGGCGGTGGCGGCACCGTCAATATCGCCAACAGTCAGGGGCCGGATCCCGGCACCGTCGATTACCCGATCTTCTACGTCAAGCGCACCGTTCCCATGACTGCCGCTGGCGACGTGGCGCAGGACGACCTGCGCATGATGCGTGTCGCGTTTCCGTCGGCAAACCTCTACATGCGCGCCGCAGCTTCACCCGAGGCACCGGAGACGAACATCACGGCGAGCGTCACCGCCGGCGCCGACTATGACGTTAAAGACGTGGACGTATCTCCGGACGGCACCAAGGTCGCATTCGCGATGCGTGGGCCGCTCACCCCGAACATGGATCCGGCGAAGGCCCCGTCCTGGCGAATCTACGAGTACACCATCGCGACCAATACGTTGGCCCCGATGATCAACCCGTCATCCGACACGGCGCCCGATACCGTGAACGATGTCTCACCACACTATCTGCCGGACGGCAGCATCGTCTGGTCGACCACGCGCCAGAGAAACTCTCAGGCCGTGCTGATCAACGAAGGCAAGCCCCAATTCATCGCCAACGATGAGGCGCGCACGGAGCCGATCTTCGACCTGCAAGTCATCAACCCGGACCGCACCACCGTCGACCAGATCGAGTTCAATCAGAGCCATGATCGCGATTCCACGGTGCTGGCGAACGGACGCATCCTGTTCACCCGCTGGAACCACACTCCGGGCAAGGACCAGATGGATCTCTACACCATCAATCCCGACGGCACCGACCTGCAGCTCTACTACGGCGCCCAGAGTCACATGACCGGCACCAATGGCAGCGTCATCGAGTTCTCCCATCCGCGCGAGATGCAAAGCGGCGGCATCCTCGTGATCGCGCGGGAATATACCGACGTCGATTTCGGCGGCCAGCTCGAGATCATTGACGGCAACCAGTATGTCGAGAACACGCAGCCGCTGCTGGCGGACGCCAGCCTCACCGGACCTGCGCAAACCGCCGCCACGACCAACCAGGTGAGCACGCTCCCGGGCCCCTCCCCGGGCGGTCGATTCAACTCCGCGTGGCCGCTCTGGGACGGCACGGGACGCATCCTGGTGAGCTGGACCGAGTGCCGGCTGCTCGACAACGGCACGAATCCGCCGAGCATCGTGCCGTGCACCACCCAGGGACTCGCGCAGCCGAACGCGCAGGCGGGACCGCCGCTCTACAGCCTGTGGCTGTTCGACCCCGCCCAGAACACCTTCACCCCGATCATTCAGCCGACCGAGGGTGTGATGATCACGGACGTCGCGGCCGCCCAGCCCCGTACGACGCCCACCATCATCCCGCCCATCACCCCGGATCCTGTGCTGCAGGGCGAAGGCGTGGGTGAGGTCGACATCAAGAGCGTCTATGACTTCGATGGAGTCGACACCGCGCCCGGCGGCATCGCCGCCCTCTCGAGCGGCGCCACGCCGGCCGGTCAGCGGCCGGCGCGCTTCGTCCGTCTGGTCAAAGCGGTCTCGATCCCGGACCAGACCGTCGTCAAGCTCGCGGCGGAGGCGTTTGGGGCCTCCGACTACATGCGCGAGATCATGGGCTACGCCCCCATCGAGCCCGACGGCTCGGTGCTCATCCAGGTCCCAGCCGATGTCGCGTTCGAGATCAACATCCTGGATGCGAATGGGCGGCGCCTGCCGGGCTTCCCCGAGCACAGCGACTGGCTGCAGGTGAGAGCCGGCGAAGTGCTGCAGTGCAACGGCTGCCATACGCCCGCGACCACCGCCAAGCCCTACTCCCATGGCCGCGACGGCCTGTTCGCCGCCGCCTATGCCGGTGGGACCGCGGGCGTGCCGTTTCCTGACAGCGTCGCGACTTACCTGCCCAGCGCCGGGCAGACCATGGCCGAGGCGCGCGCGGCCGTCACCTGCCTGGGTAGCGATCTGTCCACACCGCAGTGCAGCATGATGCCGAGCATCGACGTCTTCTACACGGATGTATGGACCAACACCACGCTCGGCCTGACGGCGAATCCGGCCATTGCTTACCAGTACTCCGCAATGCCGTCGCCGGAGATCCCGCCGATCCCGACGGCCACGCCCGGGTGCGAGACCAGCTGGGCATCGAACTGTCGTATCGTCATCAACTACCCGGAGCATATCGAGCAGCTCTGGACCCAGACACGGACGGACTCGGCCGGCAACCACACCTGCACCCAGGGCGGCTGCCATAGCCCGACGAGCGCGGCCGGCGCCGCCGCGCAGCCCGCCGGCAATCTCGATCTGTCGAACACAGCATCCAACGCCGATCCGGACGAGCTGGTTTCCTACGTCGATTTGCTTTTTCCACACAACGTACCGGGGCCGCTCGACGCCAACGGCAACCCGACTACGATCTCGGTGGGCCCGTTCCTCGATGCCGGCAGTGCCAACGGCCCGGACTCGAGCGCCTCGCTCGCGCTGTTCGCGCCCAACAGCGGCGACAGCACCCACGCCGGGATCCTGTCGGCCGCCGAGCTGCGCATGATCTCCGAGTGGCTCGACATCGGCGCCCAGAATTTCAACAACCCGTTTGACCCGAACGTGCCGACGAATTAGGCCCCGCTTGCGCAGCATCTCCACCGCCCTGCTCCTGCTGCTCGCCGCGCTCATGGCGCCCGCCGTGTGCAGCGCGCACCTGTTCACGCACCACGCGCGCCGTTACGCGCAGGTGTTCGTGAAGACGCCGTATCTCGAGCTTCATACCGGGCCTGGCCGCGGCTATCCGGTATTCGACGTCGTTGCGCAGGGAGACAGCGTCATCGTGCTCTTCCGCCGCACGCAATGGCTGAAGGTCCGCACGCGCCGGGGCGTCGAGGGATGGGCATCGGAAGATGACATGCTGAAGACGGTACTCGCCGACGGTGAGCCGCTGCCGCTGCGGATCGGCACCCGTGCCGGCTTCACCTCGCACCGCTATGAGCTGGGAGCCTTCGCCGGCGCCTATGGGGGTGCGAACCTCGTCTCCGCCTATGCCTCGCTGTCGTTCAATTCGCAGATGGCGGTCGAGGTGGCCTTGGGCGAGTTCCTCGGCAGATACTCCAACGGCGCGACCGCTGACATCGGCCTCACTCACGTACTCATGCCGCAGTGGCGCGTAAGCCCGTTCCTGATGCTCGGCGTCGGGGTATTGCACGTCGAGCCGAAAGCCACGCTCATTCAACCTTCGGACCGCACCGAACAGACAGCCTACGTCGGTGGCGGCATCCGCTATTACATCACCCGCAGCCTGTTCCTGCGCGCCGAATACAAAACTCATGTCGTCATCACGACGCAAAATCGAAATCAAGTGGAGGACGAATGGAAACTCGGGTTCGCGGTCTTCTTCTGACGGCCGCGCTGCTGACGTTGCCGCTGTTGCCGGGCTGCGCCACGGTGCATCGCTGGCGCGAGCATCGTGCCGAGGTTCGTGCCGCCAAGGAAGAGGCGCGCGCCGAGGCGGCGCAGACGAGCCAGTCGGCGGGTAGCGACAGTGTTCCGCCGGCCGTAGTCCAACCGCAGGTAGAGCGGCAGAAAGTGGACGTGCCACGGATCCGCAGCTCGAATTTCGAGCTCGGCGGGCATTACGGCATCATGTCGATCGAGGACTTCGGCTCCCATCCTTCTTACGGAGCCGACCTCGCCTACCACATGACGGAAGACCTGTTCATCAGGGCGGAAGTCGGCCGCTCCACCGGCGGACTCACCAGCTTCGAAACACTGAGCGGCGGTCTTCGCCTGTTGACCGAAGGTGAGAGGAAGTTCACGTATTACGATCTCGGACTCGGCTACAACTTCCTCCCGGGCGAGGCTTTCTTCGGCCGCAGCCGCGCCATGACGAGCTCCTTCTACGTCGTCGGCGGCGCGGGCGCCACCCAGTTCGCCGGTGACAAGAAGTTCACCGTGACCGTCGGCGGCGGCTATCAGGTGCTGCCGCTCGACTGGATGGCGGTGCGCGTGGGCTTCGAGGATCACATGTTCAACACGGACCTGCTGGGCAGCGACAAGCTGACCCACAATCTCGAGGCAGGTCTCGGCATCACGGCTTTCTTTTGAAGCTCGGAGGATAGGTCATGAGGAATCGAATCGCGACAGTGGCCGCGGTCCTGATGCTCGCGCTGCCGGCTCTGGCCGGCGCGGCCGACACGCCGGCGCCAGCCTTCACACTGCAGTCTGTCGACGGCAAGACGGTGAGCCTGGGGCAGTTCAAGGGCGACGTGGTCATGATCAATTTCTGGGCGAGCTGGTGCGGCCCCTGCCGGCAGGAAATGCCGCTGCTCGACGACATCTACAAACAGTATAAGGACATGGGCTTCGTCCTGCTCGGTGTCAACGTCGAGCCCGACGCGGGCAATGCCAACGGCTGGCTGAAGAAGACGCCGGTGAGCTATCCCATTCTCTACGATCCCAAGAGCGCCGTGAGTCAGCTCTACCAGGTACAGGCCATGCCGACCACGGTGATCATCGACCGCCAGGGTGTCGTGCGCTACGTGCACAACGGCTACCTACCGGGCGACGAGAACCAGTACATGAACAGCATCCGGACACTGATCGTCCAGTAGGCCAGAGCCATGCGCATTTCCTACCGTTGGCTCACCTGCTTACGCCTGGCCGCCGTCGCTGCGGCACTGCTCGCCGCGACCACCGCATGCTCCCCGATCGAGCCGTGGGTGAAGCCGTACGAGCGCGAGCACCTCGCCGATCCGATCATGGCGCTCGATCGCCACCCGATCTCGAGCGACTACCTGGACCACGTATTCGAAACCCGTGAGGGCGCTCGGGGCGCGACGGGTGGTGTCGGCGGCGGCTGCGGATGCAACTGACGTTGATACATCGCGGAGCCGCTCGAGCCGCCCCGTGCGGTTGGTGCATTCGCGCCACGGCGGCGCTTTTGCTGGCGTGCGTGCCGGCCCTGGCCGGAGTGCTGCCGGAGGACACCGTCGACGTGATGTATCACCGCTATCAGGGCGGCGGCATCACCGTCCAAGGACCCTCGATTCTCGTCCAGAAGAGGCTCGGCGATCACTTCGCCGTCAACGCGCAGTACTACCAGGACATGATCTCGAGCGCCTCGATCGACGTGATGCTGTCCGCAAGCCCCTACAAGGAGACGCGCACGCAGAAAAGCGCCGGCGCCGAATACTTGCACGGCAAGACGACCTACAGCGCGGGATTCATCAATAGCGTGGAGCCCGACTACATCGCCGACACCTCGTATTACTCGCTCAGCCAGGACATGTTCGGCGACCTCACCACCGTCACGCTGAGCTACAGCCGCGGCTGGGACCAGATATTCCGCGACATCAAGATGAACGGGCAGATCATCAACGACCCGACATTTCACCAGCGCGCCGATCACCGCGTTTACGGCCTGAGCGTGAGCCAGATCCTGAGCCGCAACCTCATCGGCACGTTCAATTACCAGCTCTCCACCGATGCAGGCTATCTCGCGAGCCCATACCGGTTGATCCGTTACGTCGACCCGAACAACCCCACTGGCTACACGCTCGCCCAACAGGTCTACCCCAACACGCGGACCATGGATGCCGCGTCGGTGTCGCTGAAGTACTACCTCCACTATCGAGCGGCGCTCACCGGCAAGTACCGTTTCTTCACCGACTCCTGGGGCATCGTCGCGCATACGCTCCAGGTCGATTACGTACAGCCGGTCCTGCGCCACTGGACGCTGGACAGCAATGTCCGCTACTACACCCAGGGCGCGGCCAGCTTCTACAGCGACCTCTTCCCCTACGCCAACTACTCCAACTACATGGCGCGCGACCGCGAGCTGGCGGAATTCCACAGCATCACCCTCGGTGCCGAGGCCTCGTACGCCTTCTCGATCCCGCGCCTCACATGGATACAGAAGAGCGCCGCGACGCTGAGCTTCGATCACATGATGATCCACTACCTCGATTATCGGAACGCGCTCTACTCGAAGTACGATCCCGGGGAGTTCAAGGCGGGCGGGGAGCCGCTCTACACCCTGAATGCCAATATCATTCAGGCGTACGTGACGATCTGGTACTGAACGCACGCTGAATACAGAACCGCCGACGCCGGGACACCGCTCGTCGGCGGCGACTCCCTGCGGCCTGTCGATCTGCGGTAAGCTCTGCGCATTCCTTGCCGCCGGCTCCGGCTTGTCGGTACCCGGCGCTGGCATGGGGGAACTCAAGGCATGCGTACCCGTACTCGCTTACTCACCACTTTCGTCGGCGTCGCGCTCACGTTCACGGCTGTTGCCGCACACGCGCAAGCCCTGGAGGAAGGGCGCCTCCTCCTCGCCACACAGGTGCTCAACGACGTCCGCGACGCGCGCGATCAGGGCATTCCTGACCGGCTCCTCGAGCGCGCTTACGGCATCGCCGTCATTCCCGATTACACCAAAGTGGCCTTTTTCCTCGGCGGCTCGCGCGGGCACGGCGCGCTCGTGGTCCGGGACAGCACCGGCCACTTCACCGGTCCAGTCTTCGTGACGCTGACGGGGGGCAGCTTCGGCTTTCAGTGGGGCGTGCAGAAGACCGATCTCGTGCTGGTCTTTACTTCCAGGAAAGGCATCGAGGGCATCACCGGCGGCAAGCTGACGCTGGGTGGTGACGTCTCCGTGGCGGCGGGACCGGTTGGCCGCCAGGCTTCGGCCGCAACCGATCAGGCCTTCAACGCCGGCGTGTACTCGTACTCACAGACTCGCGGCATCTTCGCCGGAGTCTCACTCGCAGGCGCCGCGCTGACGATCGACGATACCTCGAATGCGGAGCTCTACCATCACCCCGGGCTCATCGCTTCCGACATCATCTCCGGCGCCGTACGCACGGATGACGATGCCGCGCGGCGCTTCCTGACGGCCGTGGATCAGGGCACCGGCCTGCAGCCACCCTCCTCGGTGGCGAGCTCAGCCTCCCGGCCCGCCGCGCCGCGGCCGAATGGTGCGCCGGCGCAGGCCTTCCCGCTGCAAGACAGCAATCCAGGTACCAATCCTAATTAGACCGTCACCTGCGGCGGCGGGGCACGTCCCTGTGCCTGATAAGGAGGCGCGTTTTGGCGCGTGGGCGGAGTGCGCGCGGGGGTGATTTCGGCTACAACTCCGGTCCATGGCGTTGTTCGAGATCGTTGTTGCGCTGCTGCTCGTGGGGGCGGTCCTCTCTCTCTGGGCCGACCGGCTGGGCGTTCCCTACCCTGCGCTGCTCGCGCTCGCGGGGGTTGCTCTCGCGCTGATTCCGCGCACACCGCGCATCGTCCTCGATCCGCAGCTCGCGCTGGCGCTGTTCGTGGCGCCGATACTCCTCGACGCCGCCTTCGATGCCTCACCGCGGGATCTGAAGCGCAACCTCGTCCCGGTGACCGGCCTCGCGATTGGGGCCGTCGGGGTCACCATTCTCGCCGTCGCCGCGGTGATTCGCCACATCGTGCCCGGCATGAACTGGCCCACCGCCCTGACACTGGGGGCGATCGTGGCGCCGCCCGATGCTTCCGCGGCGGTAGCGGTGTTGCGTCGCCTGCGGCCGCCACACCGCCTGGTGGTGATTCTCGAGGGCGAAAGCCTCTTCAACGATGCCAGCGCCTTGCTTGCCTACCGGATCGCGGCGACCGCGGCCGTGACCGGTGTCGTCGCGGGTTGGAGTGTGGTGCCACTTTTCCTGCTGACCTGTGGCGGCGGCGTCATCGTGGGAATCCTGCTGGCGCGTTTCTTCATGTGGGCCGCCCGCGGCGTGCGGGATATTCCGATCGCCGTGCTGCTGCAATTCATCGGCACTTTTGCCGTGTGGCTGCTCGCGAACCGGATCGGGGTCTCGGCCATCATGACGATGATCGCCTATGCGATGACGCTGGCGCGCAGGGTCCCGATGCGAATCGATGCGCGGCGCCGGATCTCCTCCTACGCCGTGTGGGATGTGGTGGTGTTCGTGTTGAATGTGCTGGCGTTCGTGCTGATCGGACTTCAGCTGCGCGCCATCGTTACCCGCGTGCCTGATTCGCAATGGCACGTATTTCTATTGTCCGGCGCGGCGGTATGCGCGACCGTCGTCGTGGTACGCATCGTATGGGTGATGTCCAACAATACCTTCGCCCGCTGGAAGTTGCGTCGGTTCGGCTCGAGCCGCGGGCGCCCGTTGACCATGCCGACCGCAGGGGGCGGACTCGTGGTCTCATGGTGCGGCATGCGGGGTATCGTGACCCTGGCGGCCGCGATGGCTCTGCCGGACGGGTCCGCCGGCACGGCCTTCCCATACCGCGATCTGATCCTCTTCTGTGCCTTCGCCGTGGTGCTGGTCACCCTGATCGTGCAGGGCATGACTCTCCGACCGCTGATGACATGGGTCGGGCTCAAGGACGATGGCGCCGTGGACAGGGAGGTTCGGCTTGCCAGGGTGGAGACCGCCCGTGCAGCTCTGAAGGCCCTCGAGGGCCCCAGTGATTCCGCCTCGCTCGCGACCCTGCGACGGGAATACGAAGCGCGCATCCGCCTCGGCGAGAGCGAGCCCCAGGACGCCCCCGAGCCTTCGCATGCCGGTGCCACCCTGGCCGAGGCGCTCCGCGAGGCCGTGGCCGCCCAGCGCCGGGCGCTGAGCGAGCTGCGGGCACGAGCCATCATCGGTGACGATGCCTTCCACGTGGCTGAGGAGGAGCTCGACCTCCTGGAACTGACGGCCGACGCGCGGATCAGGCCCGAAACCTGACTCCCACCCGCTGCCTGGCCCCGGGAGCGCGTGTACCCTGCGCCAAAGGAGAGATGGGATTCCGCGGTGCAATCCGGCAAAGTGTCCCGTGTACAACCCGTGAGCTTCCGCTAGGCCCCCCGTGAACGAAGCCGCAGCAAACATCAGCCGGGCAAGCGCCGCCGGCCGCACCACAGTCTCGGTACTGGCCGCGATCAGCTTCTGTCACCTGTTGAACGACATGATGCAGTCGCTGCTTCCGGCGCTGTATCCGATGCTAAAGACTTCCTACTCCCTGACCTTCGGGGAGATTGGAATCCTCACCTTCACCTACCAGCTCACCGCATCGCTCCTGCAGCCGATCATCGGCCGGTATTGCGACAGCAAGCCGCGCCCCTACTCGCTTGCCACTGGCATGGGCTTCACGCTGGCCGGGCTTGCCATGCTCGCCTCGGCGCGTACCTATCCGCTGCTCCTCGTGGCGGCCGCCATGATCGGCACGGGTTCCTCGGTCTTCCATCCGGAGTCCTCGCGGGTGGCGCGCATGGCCTCGGGCGGCCGGCACGGCATGGCGCAGTCCGTCTTCCAGGTGGGCGGTAATTTCGGCACGGCGATCGGGCCGCTCCTCGCCGCCTTCATCGTCCTGCCGCACGGCCAGATGAGCGTGCTGTGGTTCTCTTGTGCGGCGCTGCTCGGCATCTTCGTGCTGGTCAATGTGGGGCATTGGTACAAGCTTCATGGGGTGGCGCTGCTCAAGCCTCGCGCCACAGCCGCGAGCGCTCATGCGGCGCCGACGCCCAGGCAGGTAAACCTCGCCATCACCGTCCTGCTCGCGCTCATCTTCTCCAAGTATTTCTACCTGGCGAGCCTCACCAGCTACTACACCTTTTATCTGATCAGCCGGTTCCACGTGTCCGTGCAAGCGTCCCAGGTGTACCTGTTCGTGTTCCTGGGCTCCGTGGCGCTCGGCACGATCCTCGGAGGGCCGCTGGGTGACCGCGTCGGGCGCAAGTACGTGATCTGGGGCTCAATCCTCGGGGTATTGCCGTTCACCCTGCTGTTACCGCATGCCAATCTGCTATGGACAGCGGTGCTGACCGTCCCGATCGGCGTCATCCTGGCCTCGGCTTTCCCGGCCATCATCGTCTACGCGCAGGAGTTGCTCCCCGGCCGTACCGGCACCGTGGCGGGCCTGTTCTTCGGCCTGGCCTTCGGCATCGGTGGCATCGGCGCCGCGGTGCTGGGTAAGGTCGCCGACTCGTTCGGCATCAATCTCGTCTACGAGATCTGCGCATTCCTGCCGATCATCGGCCTGCTGGCAGGCTTTCTGCCGGATATCGACAGCACGGGCGGGGTGAGGCCGGCGCGGACCTGACCCGGAGGCGGCGTTGCTCAGTGGCTGGCGCTAGCAACCTTCGGCGGAGGCATCAGCACCTGGGTGCTCAAATGGGTGCCGAGGGTCAGCTGATGCGGGAAGCAGGTGGAGCCGTAGTCGACGTGGCGCGTGGTGAAGAGCGGCAGGAAGGACTCCTTGAACTGCTCGATCAGCTCGCAGTCACCCTGGTCTTCGTACGATGCATCCTCCGGCATCAGCACCACCTTCTTCCACTGCGCCTGCACGGGCGGACTCGCGCTCTGCGCCTTGGAGGCCTCGGCGGACGAAGCCGGCACGAGCACGGCCATGTTCACGCTGACGCCCGGGAACTCCGTGGGGCCTTCCTGCCGCACGCAGGCCATCTGCCGGACCTTGAGATTTTGCGCGCCGAGCTTCTCCAGCATGGTGCGAATCTGATCCTGCAGCCCATCGCAGGAGTAGTGGGTGGTGAAGCCCTGGTAGATGAACTCGATGTGCTTCGGTACCCAGACGGCCGTCACGCTGTCCTGGGCCGCGGCCAACGCGGGCACACCAGCCAGAAGGGCGGTCGCCGCGGCCGCAGATGTCAATCTAAGGATGGATCGGGTGAGGCTCATGGCAACCCCTCCAGGTTTACATACGTGTCGCAATATACACTCAACGTGCCGGCCCGGCCCTGCGTTGACTACCGTCGCATCACGGAAACTGCGGGCGCTGGGCGACCGGCGGCGGTACGTACTGGTACATCCAGGTCTCCGTCAACGCCTGTCCGTCCAGGGACAGATACAGCCTCAGGTCGATCGGCTGCTCGCTGTCATCCGGCACGAGATCGAACATCGCACGCCAGCCGTTGATCGGCAGCAACGGCCGCGCCGAGGTGATCTCAACCTGGCCGCGCGAAGCCGTGATGACAGGAGTCACTTTGGCATCCGGGCCGAGCATGCCGAGGTCGCCCCCCACGAAATCGATCACGAAGCGCCAGGAGAAATGAGTGCGCTTCTGGCCCACCACGCCACCGATACCGTCGCGGGTCGCGTGCACGCGCGCCAGATGGGGCCGGAACGGATTCTCCCGACACCAGTAGATGCGGTAACCGTACAGGTACTCGCGCCCCGGCTCGCTCTTGTCCGCCGGACTCCAGAAAGCGACGATGTTGTCCATGGTCTCGTCATTGGTCGGGATCTCCACCAGCATGACGCCGCCCTTGCCCCACGGGGCCTTCGGCTCCACCCAGCAGTCCGGACGCCTGTCGTAGAAGACACCATCGTCCTCATACTGTGAGAAGCGGCGCTCGCGCTGCATCAGGCCGAAGCCGCGTGGATTCTCGTCGACGTAGGTATTGACGCGGACCGTGCCCGGGTTGACGAGTGGGCGCCAGATCCACTCGTTGGAGCCTGTGTTCATCTGCAGGCCGTCGGAATCATGGATCTGCGGCCGCCAGTCATCGTCCACCCGGTGGTCGTTCTCGCCGACCAGGAACATGCTGGTGCACGGGGCGACACCCAGGCGTTGGATCTCTTTTCGCGGATAGAGCGCCGCATCGACATCCATGACCAAGGTACTGGCGACATCGATGACGAAGCGGTACGCGCCGGCAACGCTCATCGAGTCGAGAAGCGCATGTACCGTGAGCAACGACGAGTCCTTCGCCGGCTTCTCGAGATAGAACGCCACGAAGTCGGGAAACTCCTCCGGCTGCGCCATTCCGGTGTCGATCGCAAGACCTCGCTGCGACATACCGTACTGTCCGTCCCCGTCCACCGCGCGAAAGTAGGACGCGCCCTGAAAGACGGCCCGGTCGCTCACCCAGTCGGTGTGAAAGAGCACGTTGAAGCCGGCGAAGCCGAGGTCCTTCGGCAGGTCCGTGGGCTTCAGTCCCGACCTTTCGTAATCGAACAGTGTCGGGTCGAAGAGGATCTCCCGGGCCTGACCGCTTTCCACCACGAACAGGCGCACCGGCTTGGAGAAGCTGAAGCCGAGGTGATCGAGGCGGATGCGAAACAGGAGATCGTCGCCGAACCAGAGCGCCCGCTCGGGTCTGCAAACGATCGATTCCCACTGGTCCCAGGTGAGATGCTGCAGCGCCGGCGGCAGTGGCTTGTAGTGCTCCTGGTAGGGCCCCACGGCCATCGAGCGGGCCAGGCCCTTGAGATCGGCATAGCTGAACGCGGCGGGCTTGCCCATGAGCGTCACGCCCTTGGCGGGCGGGGCGGGCGCCTTGCGGCGGTTGAATACCCAAGGCCAAGGTGCGAATCCCGCCATGGTCGAGCCGCCCGCGCGCAAAAACCGACGTCGATGCATCACTTGTTTCCTCTTCCACGTAGACCGGAGCGCAGCCCTTGCAAGCCAGTCGCATGCCTGACGGCAAGCCGCGACCGCTTATTTTAGACCGAGGGCGACGGTGACCTTGCCGGCATTGGGCGGCTGAGGCGCGGCCGCGCTGATCGCGACGCGCCCGGCAGCGACGCCTCCGGCCGCGAGAATCGCTGCCCGGATGGCCTGCGCCCGCTGCTCCCCGAGAGCCTGCAGATCGGCCGGAGAGATCTGCGCGCGCTTGAGCAAGGCCGATTGCATCTCGAGGATGGCAGGCTCGTAGGGCGGTACTTTTTGCGCCGTTGCCGGCAGCGGCGCCTTGGCGCCGAAGGCGTTCTGGTACGCCGCGCGCAGTAGCCGATAATGCTCCCCGGGGAGCTCCAGCACTTCCCGCCCGGCAGTGGCCGCCGGAGCGGGTTGCCGGCTCCGGCCATGGCCGGCCGGAGCACCGGCGCCACTGCGGGCCAGTGTGATCAGCTCATGGCGCAGCTGCCGCTGCGCCAGCGCCGGCGTATCGATGTCGGGAGAGAACACCGCCGGCACCTGTAGCTGCAGTTGCGGCCGCTGGGCCAGCGCCCTGGCGACCGCGGCCACCCGAACCTGCGCCGCCGGCAGAAGCGTCGCACTTCCAGGCGGGAAGTCGATGCGGTTCACGTCCGCGCCGCCGCCGAACAGCCGCCCCAGCAGGGCGAACGGCGCCGTGACGGCCTTCTCCAGCAGGTTGATCAGCGCCTTGCCGATGAGCGGTCCCAGGCTGAACTGCGGATTGTTGAGACTGCCGGTCACCGGCAGCCCAATCCGGATCACGCCATCGCGGTCCTTGAGCAGGGCGACGGCCAGTCTCAGGGGCAGCTTGGTGGCATGGGGGCTTGCCACCTGATCGCCGAGCTCCAACTGGTTGATGACGAACTGATGATCGGCGTCCAGCTTGCCGTGGTCCAGTTTGTAGTGCAGGTCGGCATCGAGCGTGCCGCTCGCGATCTTGTAGCCGGCGAAGCGCACCGCATAAGGAGTCATGCGCGTGAGCTCGAGCCCGCGGAACGACATCTTGACGTCCGAGTAGCTGGTGGCGGCCAGAAGATTCACCACGCCGCTGATATCGACCGGGGCATAACGATCCACCCTGCCCTGCAGATCGACCGTAGCGCGTGAGCTCGGATCGGACGAGAGGCCCTTGACCGTGCCGTGCAGGTCCTGGATACCGGTCGCGAAGTTGGGTTGAATCGAGAAATCGGCGTAGTCAGCCGTGCCGTTGGCGACGCGCACCAGGCCGATGGCGATCGCCATCGATCCGGCCCCGGAGTGCGCCGGCGTCTTCCCGCCGGCTGCTGCAACCTGCGCCTGCGCGGGCGCGTGCGCGGCTTTCACGGGCACGGCCTTGTGTGACCCGCGCGGATGCAGCGCTTCAGACACGTTGACGGTGCTATCCGCCCCGATGATGACCCGAGCGTAGGGTGCCACCACGGTGATGTGATCGATGCGCAGGCTCGCGGGGCTCGAGGCATAACGCAAACCCGCGATATGCAGACGCTGCCACTTGATGAAGTCCTGCTTGAGGTCATCGTCAACGGTACGCAGGTCGGCAACGTCCAGAGCGCCCGTAGCGCTCATCTGCCCGTTGGCTTTCCGGTCGACATCGAGCGTCGTGCTCAGGAGCCCGCTGGCCAGAGTGAGCGCGGTGTATTTGGCGAAGTACGGTTGCAGCGGGCGCAGGTCGAACGCGGTCAACTCCAGCTTCGCGCTCAGCGCCTCAGGCTGGAGGGACCCCTGCGCCGTCAGTCGCAACTGACCCTTGCCGTTGATGGCAGTCTGCAGGGAGACCGCGATCCGGCCGGTTGGCGAGCTGTCATATCCCCTGATCCTGGCCGACACCGGGCCAAGCGTCAGATCGGCCGCCGGTTTGACACCGCGGTCCTCCAGCGACACACGCGTGTCGGTGATGCGTATATCCGGAGCCGCGATGTGCCAGGCAGGGGCGTGAGAGGCGGGCTGCGGGGTAGCCGCCGCCGGCGCGGTGGCCGGCGCGGCGGCCTTGGCACCGAGAAGCTGCAGCAGGTTGAGCTGCCCGCGTTGATCGAGCCAGGCCCGGACATCGCCGCCGGCAAGCGCGATCTCGCCCACGGCGATGGAGTGTTGCCCGAGATCGATATGGACGTTGCCCAGAGTGAAGCGGTCGAGCTGCACGTAATCCGAGCTCGTCCGCCGCGGCCTCACGCCCAGCCCGCTTACCTCGGCCTGCGGCACATCGATGGTCATCCTGACACCGTTGGATCCACTTTCGATGCCAAAGCTGCTGTGGATCGCGAGGGTGCCGCGTGAGATCTCGGCGGGCAGCACGGGTCCGAGATACCTCGCTATCGTCAGCGCGCTCAGGTCATCGAGCCTCAGCGTGCCCTGCAGTGCGACCGGCTGGGCGCGAATCGTCCCCGTCAGGTCGAGCCGGCCCCCCTGGCCGATGGTGGCCGTGAGGTGATAGCTCCCGGCCGCATTGCCGGTGGTACTGAAGGAGAGGACCTCGAAACCGATCGGATTGAGGTCGAGGCGGAAGGGCGCCGGCCGCGAGTCATCCTCATAGGTCGCGCTGCCGTTCGCCACCGCCAGTCGGTCGAGGAACAGCTTGAAAGGCTTGGAGGCGGGCGCTGGAGTCGGCGCCGGCGCCGTGCGGGCGAAAGGCTTCTCCAGATCCAGGAGATTGAGATTGCCGTCACGCCGCACCACCGCGTTGATTCGCGGGCTGTCGAGCACGATAGCGCTCAGGCTCGGCGCCAGACGCGTTACGCTGGAGATCCCGACCGCGACCTCCAGGTGGCCGAAGGAAATCATCGGCCGGCCGTCGGCGTCCGGAAGCGAGAAGTCCGCGATGTCCAGGGTCCAGGTGAAAGGATTGAAGCTGACGTCCCCGATGGAGAGCGTCCGGTTGAAATCGCGAGCGGTGAGCCGCACCAGCTCCGAGCGCAGCAAGCGCGGCACCAGGAGAAAGCCTGCTGCGGCGTACAAACCCACGAGGCCCATGAGGACCGCGAGGATGACCAGCCAGCGCCGACCCCACACTCCAGGCATGGAGGCACCTATCTTGTCAGTTTACGAGACCCCTATGGCCGGGCCATTGTAATCCATTGTGCCGCGGATCAGTATCCGACGGCCCGCGCGGCCTCGGTACGTGGGTCGCTCGCTCCCTGGCGCTCGCCGGTGGTCGGGTCGACCTCGATGCACTCGGCATCTCCCTCGTCCCCGAAGGCGATGTGGTACCCGTGGGCGGCAAGGAGCCGCAGTGTATCGGGCGAGAAGCGGTCCGGCTCCATGAAGATCACATCCGGCATCCACTGCTGGTGGAAACGCGGCGCGGCATCCGCCTGTTTGATGTTGAGGCCGTAGTCCGCGGCATCGATCAGTACATTGGCCACGGTCGTGATGATCGTCGGGCCGCCGGGGCTTCCGAGAACCAGCCACAGCTTGCCGTCCTTGAGCACGATGGTCGGAGTCATGGACGAGAGCGGCCGCTTGCCCGGGCCGACGGCGTTGGCTGATCCCTGCAGCACGCCGAACATGTTGGGCACCCCTATCTTCGAGGCGAAGTCGTCCATCTCATCATTGAGGAGGAAGCCGAGATGTCCCGCCGTCACCCCGGAGCCGTACCATGCATTGAGCGTGGTAGTCACGGACACGGCATTGCCTGCCGCATCCACCACGGAGTAATGGGTTGTCTGACGTGACTCCGGCGCTTGTCCGAGGACCGGATGCGCTGCCGCATACCGCGTCAGCTGCGGAAAGGTGGTGGGCCGCGCGAGCTGCAGCGACGGACTCGCATCCTGCGGCAGGATGGAGCTGCGCCACGCGGCGGCGTACCGCTTGTCGAGGAGCAGCATCATCGGCGAGTCCGTGTAGGCGGGATCCCCCATGAATTCCGCGCGATCGAAGAAGGCGCGACGATAGGCCTCCGTGATCAGATGGATCGAAGCCGCCGAATTGAGTCCGGCGCTCTTGAGATCGTAGCCCTCGAGGATGTTCAACAGCTCGATGAGGACGATGCCGCCCGAGGACGGCGGCGGCGAGCTGATGATGGTGAGTCCACGATAGGTTCCCGTGACCGGCTTGCGATCGATGACCCGGTAATCGGCCAGGTCCTTGGCGGTGATCAGACCGCCTCCCTGCTGCACGAAATCGGCGAGCTGCCGCGCCATCGTGCCGGTATAGAAGGTATCGGGATCGCGCTCGATGCGCTGGAGCGTACGCGCCAGCTCCGGCTGCCGGAAGATATCGCCCTCGTGCCAGCCCTTGCCGTCGTTCTGGAAGATGCGCCGCGAATCCGGAAACTGTGTCAGGCGAGTGACGCGACCCAGCAGGTTCGCATCGCCGAAACTGAGCGCGTAGCCCGCAGTCGCGAGGCGGATCGCCGGCGCCATCACCCGCGCGAGTCCGAGCTTGCCGAAGTGCTGCTCCGCGTATACCAGACCCTTCACCGAGCCCGGCACACCGATCGCCTTATAGCCCACGGTGCTCAAGCCCGGGATCACATTGCCGGAGGCGTCCTGATACATCGTCGCCGTGGCGCTGCCGGGCGCGGCCTCGCGGAAATCGATGAAATGGGTGGCGCCGTCATGCAGGCGGATCAGCATGAAGCCACCGCCGCCCAGGTTGCCGGCCTGCGGATGCACCACGGCGAGCGCGAACGCGGTCGCCACAGCGGCATCGATCGCGTTGCCGCCCGCCTTCATGATCTCGACGCCGGCTTCGGAGGCCAACCCATTACTGCTCGCCACCATGCCGTGCTGCGCCTGCGCGGGGGCGAACTCGCCGCCGGCAGGCAGGGGAGGTGCGGCCAGCGCCTGCCGGGCCGGAGCTGCCGCCACCAGAATCAGCAGGGCAAGGAGTGGGGATCGTGCCTTCATTGCGCGCCTTCAGGTGATGCCGAACGGAGACGGCCGCGCGAGTCAGGCTCGCGCGGCCATCCCCTGATTATAGAGCTTTCCGCCGGCGTGCAGGTCAATCGCGGATGCGGTTCGCCTCAGTGCGCCGGAAGCTGCACGCTCCGACCGATCGGACACGACACCCCGGTGCCCTGCAGCCCGCAGTAACCCTCCGGGTTTTTGGCGAGATACTGTTGGTGGTAGTCCTCGGCGTAATAGAACTGCGGCGCGTCGCGAACTTCCGTCGTGATGGGACCCATTCCCGCGGCGGTGAGCCGGGCCTGGTACGCGCGCCTGGACTCCTCGGCATCCTGCCGCTGTTCGGCGTCGGTGATGTAGATGGCGGAGCGATACTGAGTGCCAACATCGTTCTGCTGGCGCATGCCCTGCGTGGGATCGTGTGCTTCCCAGAAGACCTTCAGCAGGTCTTCGTAGTCGATCTTCGCCGGATCGTAGATGACGCGCACCACCTCCGCGTGACCGGTGTGGCCGCTGCAGACTTCCTCGTATGTTGGATTCGGCGTGACGCCGCCCGCGTAGCCGACCGCGGTCGAGTAGACGCCGGGAAGCTGCCAGAACAGGCGCTCGGCGCCCCAGAAGCAGCCGAGGCCGAATACGGCATCGCGTAGACCGGCGGGAAACGGCGGCACGATACGATGACCGTTCACGTAATGCGTCTGCGGTACCTCGAGCGGTGTGTCGCGGCCGGGCAGTGCGTCCGCGGCATCGGGCAGCGTGGACTTCTTGCGAAGAAGGGCCATGTTCGAGCTCTCCAGGGGTGGCGGCTGGCCGCGCTTCGATTCCCGCGGCGCCTTCCCAGTGTGGGGGTCTCCCGCCGCCAACTCAAGGGCCGGTCCGGCCCCCCCCTCGATCCGATCAGTTGGACATCATGACGGGCAGACGCAGGTCCGCGAGGAGGTCGCGTGTGACGCTGCCGAGAAGCAGGTCGCGCAACCACAAATTGCCATGCGCCCCGGCGACGAGCAGGTCGGCTCCGGCGATGCGAGCCCGCTGCTGCAACGTATCGGCGATCGCCGCGGGTGGCACGTCGGTTAGCTCGACGCAATGCGCCGAAATGCCGTGCCGCCGCAGATGCTCGAGCAGGCGCGACAACGGCAGCGAGCCGTGCCGGCCGATGAAGTCTTCGGGATTGATGGCGATCACCGTCGTGCGCTCGCTGTGCTCGAGAAGTGGTAGCGCATCGTTGATTGCGCGCGCCGAGGCGCGGCTCGAATTCCAGGCGACCGCGACATGGCCGCCGAGCGTGCTCAGACCGCGCACCTGCGGCACGAGCAACACCGGCCTTCCGGAGACGAACAGCATCTCGGCGGAGAAGCGATATCCCGCCGAGGTGCTCGCGGCCGGAATCTCGGCATCGAGGACACAGAGGTCCGCGTAGCGAGCGTACTGCGGCAGTACACGGCTCGCCTCGCCGTCCGCCACACGCCATTCGATCTCGATCCCGTACTGCGCCGCGACCTGCTCGACCTCCGCGCGGGCTTTGGCCGCGGAATCGTCGAGCGCGGCCTCGGTCTCGCGACTGAGCGCCTGGACCTCACCGAGCGGACGCCCGGCGAGCTCCGCCGTCTTACGGTGGGCGAGCTGCGCCGGATTCCACTCCCGCAGGTAGAGCGCCGTCATACCGCTGCCGTGGCGGCGGGCAAGGTCGGCGGCGAGGCGCAGGTGAGCGAACGACTGATTGCTCTGGTCGAGCCAAACGAGCATGTCCTTCAGCGCCATGATCAGGAGCCCTTGAGCGGACTCGTTCGGGCGAGCGTGTCCCTGAAGATGGCGACGACCGCCGGCAGCGGTCGCCGGATGGGCGGCAGCGTCTGGAATCCCTGCCAACCGCCGCCGAGATCGCGATACAGCGCGATGAACTGATCGTCGACGGCGGCCTGTGTCTCGGCGTACTGCCCCTCGATCGAGTACTCGGCGCGCTCGGCCTCGACGACGTTCAGGTAGTCGGTCAGGCCCCGCTGGTAACGCTCCGTCGCGAGAGTGACGGCCTGCTGGCTCGCGACCAGGGCGTCGCCGAGACTCTTGACGCTCTGTTGTCCGGCGCTCAGCCGCGCGACGGCCGAGTCGACCTGCCCCACAGCCTGCTCGATCGTGCCCCTGTAATTCTCGAGCGCAGCCCGTGTGCGAACGTTGGCGATCTGCACCCGCGCATCCAGCTGGCCGAAATCGAGCAGGGGCCACACGACGCCCGGCCCGGCCGACCAGATGTGCTCGCCGACGGTCGCGGCGCCGAGCGTGCCCTGTTGCGCTCCGATCGCGGCGGTCGCGAAGAGCTGTGGGAACAAGTCCGCAGTCGCCACGCCGATCCCGGCGTTCGCGCTGGCGATCTCTCGCTCCGCCTCCTCCACGTCCGGACGGCGGTGCAGCAAATCGAGCGGCAGCCCGGGAGAGATCGCGGTCGGGACGGCGGGGATCATTCGAGGCGTCGCCAGCTCATGGACGAGATCTTCCGGGTACTCTCCGAGGAGAGTTGCAAGCGCATATTCACCGGAGCTCACCTCCGCGTCGATGATCGGGATTTGCGCCTCGACGGTCGCCAGCTCGCGCCTGGCGAGCATCACGTCGAGCTCGTTCGTGATGCCGCGCTGGTAACGTTGGCTTTCGATGTCGAGCCCCCGCCGAAGCACGCTCGCAGCGGACTGCAGCACCGACTCACGCGTCTGCAGCTCGCGCAGATAGATGTACGACTGGGACACGTCGGCTATCACGGACACCAGTACCGCATTGCGCGCATCGGCCGCGGCTTGGGTGTTGTAGCGCGCTTGTTCCATCTCGCGTCGCACCTTGCCGAACACGTCAATCTGCCAAACAGCATCGAAGCCACCGATCGTCTTGACGTCGGTCAATCCGTGCGTGTCATCGGATGAGATGAGCGGCTCGCCGGCTCGCCCGCGTGTGAGATCGTCGCCGGTGCCGCGCCCAAACGCGCCGCTCGCATCGACGGCCGGCAGCATCGTACCGGTGAGACCCGCCTCATAGATCCGCGCGGCCTGCAGCCGGTCGAGCGCGAGGATTACGCTGGGGCTGCCCACGACGGCCCGCCGGACCAACGAGTCGAGCTCGGGATCGCCGAGCGCCTGCCACCAGATGGCAAGCTCGGCGCTCGATACGGATTGGGGACCGCTCTGCGATCGCGCCTTGCCGGCGAGCGCCAGATAGTGTCCGGGCATCCGCACGCTCGGAGTATGGTAGTTGGGACCCACTGCGCACCCCGCCAGGGCCGAGGTGGCGAGCAGCATCGCGACGCGTGTCGCCCGGCGGCGGTGAGCAGCGGCGACGCTCATGGATTCGCGACCTTCACGGCCTCACCGCTCACGAGCGAATCGGGCGGATTGTTGACCACTCGATCCGAGGGAGAGAGGCCGCCGAGAACCCGGACGTCGTTGCCGAGATCTCGTCCGAGGGTAATCTGCTTCAGGTCGACCCGTCCGTCGGCTCCGACTACGGCAACTTGCAGGTCCGACTCGCGAAAGACGAGCGCGGTCGTCGGGATCGTGAGCACGTGTGGATTCGGGGGCAGGTTGAAGTGCACCTCCGCGTACATGCCGGGCTGGAGCAGTCTGTCGGGGTTCGCCGCGTATAGCTCGACGAGGAGCGTGCGCGAGCTCGGATCGATCGCCTCGGCAGTCGTCGCCACGACCGCCGTGAACGGCCGATCCGGGTACTGCGGCAGGTCCAGGTCCGCGCTCATACCGGCCTTGATCGGTCCGGACATCGCCTGCGGAACCTGCACGAAAACGCGCATCTCGTGAACGTCGGCCATGCGGAAAAGCTGCGGCGCGTTACCCGCGCCCCCACCGCTGCCAGCGGTGATGAGGTCGCCGATGTCCGTATTGCGCGCCGTGACGACGCCGTCAAACGGCGCCACGATGTCCCTGAACCGCTCCAAGGCGTGCAGCCGGTCCACGTCCCCCTCGTCCGATTTCACATTGGCGATCGCGGCCTCGTACTGCGCGATCGCACTCTCATAGCTCGCCTTCTTCGACTCCCGCTCCTGCTCGGAGACGACGCCTTGCGGAGAATCCCGCCAGCGGGCATAGGTGGTCTTCGCAAACTCCATGTTCGCCTTGAAGACGTTCACCCTTGCGCGCGCGGCGTTGAGAGTCGCCTCGGCCGCCGCAAACTGTGCGTCCAGGTCCGGTGTGTCGATAACCGCGAGAACCTGGCCTTTCTTCACGTGCGCCCCGTAATCGAAATACCAGCGTTTCACATAGCCGCTCACCCGTGCATAGATCGGCGCCTGGTACCAGGCGTCGATGTTGCCTGGCAGGATGAGCTGAGTGCCGCTCGCCTCGCGCTGTGGCAGCACGACAGCAACGGTCGACACCGCCTGAGCGTAGGTCCAGCTCGCGACTTCGTGTGCTTTGATCTCCCGGATCACGATGCCAGTGACGGCGATCGCAACCGCGATCGCAGCAGCCATGATGCCGACACGCCGCAGCTTTCCCGGCGGGAATGGGCTTGGCGGCGCTGCCTTGCTGGCCGGCAGCGCTTGCGCGGCCTCATTTGTGTTGCTCACTCGGCTCTCCTCTTGGCAACTGGATCAGGACAACAGCGCGCTCATCTCACGCGGATCCTGGTGACGGTGCTTGCGGTGCAAGACGCTGAAGACGGTGGGAACGAAGAACAGCGTCGCAATGGTGGCGACGATGAGGCCGCCGATGACGGCGCGCCCGAGCGGCGCATCCTGCTCACCGCCTTCACCGAACGCCAACGCCATCGGTACCATGCCGACGATCATGGCGAGGGCCGTCATCAGCACCGGCCGCAAACGAGTGATGCCGGCTTCGAGCGCGGCGCTCGCGGCATCCAGCCCCCTCGCCAGACCCTCACGAGCGAAGCTGACGACGAGAATGCTGTTGGCCGTCGCGACGCCCATGCACATGATGGCGCCCGTCAGCGCGGGTACGGAAAGCGGCGTGCCGGTCACGAAGAGGATCCAAACGATGCCCGCGAGCGCGCCAGGCAGCGCGGTAATGATGATGAACGGATCGGTCCACGACTGGAAGTTGACGACGATCACCAGGTAGATGAGCACGACGGCGCTCGCAAGACCGAGATAGAGCTGATCGAAGGCGCTCTGCATCGTCGCGACCTGGCCACTCATTATGACGTACGACCCCTTCGGCAACTGCTTGCGCGTCTGCCGCGCGATATGCTCGACGGCTTTCGCGACGCCTCCGAGATCACGGCCCTGGGTCGTGGCATATATGTCGACAGCCGGCTGTACGTCGTAGTGCGTGATCACCGCGGCGCTCGCCACGGGAACGATCGTCGCCAGACCACCCAGGTACTCGGGGGTGCGCGTTGCCTTGGAAGTGATCGGCATGTCCTCCAGATCCGACAACGTGTCCATGCGATACTGGGGCATTTCCGTGACGACCCGGTAACGAACGCCGTTGCGGGGGTTGAGCCAGAAGTTCGGCGCCACCTGTCCGCTGCCGGAGAGCGATACGAGCGTGCTGTTGGCCACGTCACGCTCGGTGAGCCCCACTTCCGAGGCGAGCGTCCGCTGCACGTCGACATCGAGCTGTGGATGGTCGAACACCTGCTGGATGCGGGCATCGGCGATGCCCGGGACGCGGCGTATGCGCCGCAGCAGGTCCGAGGCGTACGCGAAGTTGGCCTCTTGCTTCTTGCCGATGACTTTGAGGTCGATCGGCGCCGGCTGGCCGAAATTGAGGATCTGCGAGACGATGTCGGCCGGCAGGAACGAGAACGTCGTACCGGGGAACTCGCGCGGCAATTCCGTCCGCAGCTTCTTCACGTAGCCTGCAGTCGGGGAGTGATCGGCGCCAAGCGTGATCAACATGTCGCCATCCTCCTGGCCCACCGTGCCCGTGTTCTGGTATGCCATGTTGATGCCGCTCGCGGGCAGCCCGATGTTCTCCGTGATGTTGGTCAGCTGGCTCGGCGGGATGAGCCGCCGAACGTCGTGCGCGACATCCCCGAACAGCTTCGCGGTCTGCTCGACGCGCAGCCCCCCATGGCCGCGGATGTGCAGCAGGATCTCGCCGGAATCGACGCTCGGGAAGAAGTTACGGCCGAGGAACGGCGCCAGGCCGAAGGAGAGCACCACACAGGCGAGGAATCCGACGATGAACCCGCGCGGATTGGCGAGCGCCAGCGAGAGGAGCGACCGGTAGACCTCCCGGAAGCGCTGGAAACGCGACTCGAAGGCGATCTGGAAGCGCCCGAACGCGTTGCCGATCCGCCCTGACGACGGCGCGGCGGCCGCTCCGTGCCCTGTCGCGCCCGCGTGCGGACGGATCAGATAGCTCGCCATGGTAGGCACGAGTGTTCGCGAGAGGAGGAACGAGCCCAGGAGGGCGAAGACGACCGCCATGGCCATCGGCCTGAAGAGGTATCCGGCCACACCGCCCAGCTGGAACATCGGCACGAAGACGATGCTGAGGCACAGCAGCGTGACGAACGCCGGCACGACGATCTGCTGCGCGCCATCGAGGATGGCGGGCACGACGGCCTTGCCGAGCTCGAGGTGGTAGTTGATGTTCTCGATCGTCACCGTGCCATCGTCCACGAGGATGCCGACGGCCAGGGCGAGGCCGCCGAGCGTCATGACGTTCATCGACTGGCCGCACAGGGAGAGCGCCACCAGCGCGAACAGGATCGCCAGCGGAATCTCGATGAGGATGATGATGGTCGAGCGCCAGCTGCCGAGAAAGAGCAGGATGAGGAGTCCCACGAGGACCGCCGCGATCACCATCTCGCGCACCACGCCGGAGACCGCTGCCCGCACGAACACCGATTGGTCATTCACGATGTCGAGGTGCAGGCTCGAGGGCAATCCCGCCTCGACCCGCGGCAGGAGCCGCTTGACGTGCGAGATGATGTTGAGCGTCGAGGCCGCTCCAGACTTCAGCACGGACATCAGCACCGCATCCTTGCCATCGACCCGCACGACGTTCGACTGCGGCGGGCCGCCGTCATGCGCGTAGCCCACGTCGTGCAGGTATATCACCGTGCCGTTGACCTGCTTGACCGGCATGTTGTTGAGCTCGGAGCGTCGCAACGGGTCCGCGTTGAGCTCGACGTTCCAGTTGAACGGCCCCAGCTTCACCTCGCCGGCGGTCGGGGTGAGGTTCTGACTATTGAGAGCGTCGACCACATCCTGGGCCGACACACCCTCGGCCTGCATTTTCTGTTGGTTGAGGTCGACTTGCACCCCACGGACCTGGCCGCCGTAGGGTGAGGGCAGCGCTGCGCCCGGCACGGTCTCGAGCTGCGGGCGGATGAAGTTCTGGCCATAATCGTAGAGCTGTGCCGGCCCGAGCGAGTTGCTCGAGAGCGCCAGTTGCAGGATCGGCACGCTAGAGGCGTCGTACGCGAGTACGTATGGCGGAGTAGTACCCGATGGCAGATACTTCACGACCGTCTGTGAGACCGCCGTCACCTGCGCGACCGCGTTTGCGATGTTCACGTCCGGCTGGAAGAAGATCTTGACGATACCGTACCCGTTGTGGGAGTCGGACTCGATGTGCTCGATGTCGTTGACCTCCGTCGACAACGTGCGCTCGTAGAAATACACGATCCGGCCCGACATGTCCGTGGGCAGCATCCCGGAGTAACTCCACACCACGCTCACCACCGGGAGGCTGATATCCGGAAAGATGTCCGTCGGCGTGATGACCGCGGCGCGCAAGCCGAAGAGCATGATGAGCAGCGCAAACACCACGAACGTATACGGCCGCCGCAGGGCGAGCTTGACGATCCACATGGCTTACGCGGCTCCTTCGGGTAGACGGGACTGCTCGATCTCGGGGACCGACAGCGGGAAGCGGATACAGAATCGGCTCCCTTGGTCGGGAGTGCTTTGCACCTCGACCGCGGCGCCGTGTGCCGCGCAGATCGATTTGACGATGGACAGGCCGAGGCCCGCGCCGCCCTGCTCGCGCGAGCGGGAGCGCTCGACCCGAAAGAAGCGCTCGAACACATGCGGCAGCGCTTCCGGCGGAATCCCTATGCCTGTATCCGCAACCTCGAACACGGCGCTTCCGTTCTGCAGTGCGACCTTGAGGCGCACCGTGCCGCCCTTCTGGGTGTATTTGATCGCGTTGTCGAGCAGGTTGACGACGACCTGCTTGAGTCTGGCGCGATTGCCCTCCACGATCACACCCTGAGGCGCGTCGCAGGCCACGGTGATGCTCCTGTCCTCGGCCAAAAGACTCATCTGATCGGCGGTGGTGGCGACAAGCTCGGCGAGATCGAACTTCACCCACGCCGCGCTCGCCTCACCGGTATCCAGGCGCGACAGGGCGAGCAGCCCGTCGACCACCGCCGCAAGCCTCTCGACTTCCTCCAGCAGGCTCGCGAGCATCTCGCGCGTGCCGCGCGAGGTCTGCGGATCGGCCGCCATGCTCTCGAGCTCGCCGCGCATCACCGTGAGCGGCGTGCGCAGCTCATGCGAGGCATCGGCGACCAGGCGCTTGGACCCTTGCACGGCCTCCTCGAGCCGGCTGATCATGTGGTTGAGCGAGAGCGAGAGCCGCTCGAGCTCGTCTCCGGTCCGCTCGACCGGAAGCCGCTCGCTCAGGTTGTGCTGGGTGATGACCTCCGCCTTGCGCGCGATCCGCTCCATGGGTACGAGCGAGCGGCGCACCAACAGGAAGCCACCGATCACGGCGATCGCGATGGCGATCGGTAGTCCGGTCGCCAGCGCGGCGAGCAGACGCCCGAGCGCCGCGTCGATCGGCGCGGTCCGGGCCCCCACCTCGACGAGATACCGCGTGCCGTTTGCGCTGCGGTGGATCACCGTCCCGATGACGAACGAGCCCCCTTCCGGCAGCCGGACTTCCCGCCAGGACGGCGAGGCGGGCATCTGCCGCAGGGGCGGAATCTCGGAGGTGAGACCTGGGTTACGGGACGCGCGCGACTCGAACAAGACCCTGCCGTCGCCGCGACTGATGCGAATGAAGCGATCATTCGCCTCTGGCGCGTAGAGGGTTTCCACGGACGTCGCGAGCGCCGGCTCATTCGAGTGGCTGATGCCCTCGAGCAGCGTGTCCGAGATCTGCTGCGCGCGGCGCATCTGGTTGTTGCGCAGGCTCACCTGGAGGTCGTTCGCCACGACGGCGAACATCACGGCGCCGAGCAGCAGGAACACGAGGGTGAGCAGGCCCGCGTACCAGGCGATCAGCCGAAAGCTGAGCGAGCGGGTATTCACGGCTCGGCGCCCTCGCCCAGGTAGTAGCCGGCGCCGCGCACGGTCCGGATCAGCTTGGTGGCGAACGGGTCGTCCACCTTGGTCCGCAGGTGTCGGACATACACGTCGACGATGTTGGTGAGCCCCTCGAAGCTCTGGTCCCAGACGTGCTCGATGATCATCGTGCGCGAGAACACCCGCCCCGGATTGGTGGCGAGATACTCGAGCAGGGCGTACTCCTTGGCCGTGAGCTCGATCTTGCGGCCGGCACGCCGCACCTGTTGGCTCAGCCGATCGATCTCGAGGTCCGCCACGCGCACGACGCTCGAGCGGCTGACCGGGCCGCGGCGCATGAGAGCCTTGACGCGCACCAGCAGCTCCGCGAATGCGAATGGCTTGGTGAGGTAGTCGTCCGCGCCGGCCTCGAAGTTGCGCACCTTCTCATCCGTCGCATCGAGCGCGGTGAGAATGAGGATGGGCACGTGATGGTTGCGTCGGCGCGTGCGCCGCAGGACCTCCGCCCCGTCGAGCCCCGGAAGCATCAGATCGAGGATGAGGGCGTCGTACTCGTAGGTCTCGATCATCTCCCATGCGGCATGCCCGTCGTACGCGACATCCACGGCGTAACGCTCCGCGCGCAACGCACGCGCGATCAGGTCGGAAAGCTTCTTCTCATCCTCGATGACTAGTATTCGCATGGGTCGGACTCGCAGCGACAGGAAACCACGCCACGGTTAAAGGGAGGCGGACGGAAGATTAAATTCCGTTCAGGTGGCGTGTATCATCTGCGCCCATGGGTATCAGCCAGCCACAGAACCTGCCCGCGCCGCCCCTCGAGAGGCAGCACCCCTACGGTATCCGGGTGAGCCTTCCGCCCGGTGATCCGTTCCGCAAGATTCTCGGCCCCGAGTGGCACCGCAACCACTGGTACCCCAGCCCCTCGGAGCGCGATGCCGCGCTCACGGAAATGAGCCGGCGCCATCAGTACTCGCGCGGCGGAGACAAGCCGTCGCTCGTCTTCGACAAGATCGAGAATCTCGCCGAAAGCCGGGGATTATAGTTTATTGGCCTGCGGCGCTTGGGCGGATAGCCGTGTGTCTCGTTGACGTCGCGGCCCAAGGCGGCTTGGGCCGCCTAGAAAGTCCGGCCCAGGAACAGGTAGAACGACTCGTTGCCGTGGTCGTCGTAGCCGGTGCCCAGGTAGACCGGACCGAGCAGGGTATCGGCCCCGAGGAAAATGCTCGCATCCTCGTGCAGGTTGGTGAACTTGGCGCCGCTCATGTTCTGCCAGACATTGCCCGCCTCCAGCGACATGCCGAGGTAGATCGGCACGTCGAAGTACTCCGGGCCGCCGCGGTCGATCTGGCGGTAGAAAAGCAGGCGGCCGATGCCGTAATGCGGCCCCCACAACGAATACTGCTTCAAGCCCGAGAGGTCGAGGAAGCCCCCGAGGGGGAACTCCATCAGCAGGTCCGTCGGACGCTCGAGGTCGCTGCCGCCCGAAAGCGAAAGCGAAACCGTATTACGGTCCCGCCAGGTGTGGGCGGCGAGAAAGTCGAAGGTCACCTGGTTCAGGTTCGGCACCCCGCCGGCGACGTAGTGCTCGCCACTCCACTGCAGCGTCGCCTGCTCGCCGAAATGCGGAAAGTTGATGTCGTCCAGGGTGTCGAGGGTGAAGCGCGTGAAGTAGGTGCGCGAGCTGAAGGCCTGATGCGCCGGGAACGGGAGCTGCGAGTCGTCCGCATCACCGATCATGAGCCGGGAGCGGTCCTGCTCGTGGTAGGCCCCGGCCCGCATCTCGCCCCAGTTGCCGAATTGCTTGCCGAAGTCGAGCCCGTAGTCGAAGGTGTCGACACGATACTGTGCGCGCTCCTCCTGCCCGATGAAGAACGGCAGGTTGCGATCCTCCACCGAGGTGTGCGGCATGACGAACCAGCCGGAAAAGTGCGACAGCGGCACGAACACCTCCGTCGCCAGGAGTGAGGTCTGGCCGATCTGCGCGTCCGTGACCCACTCCCCGCCGGTACGGGTGATGTCGGACATCACATATCGCGCCGCCAGGTCGTAGTAGGAATCGCCCTCGAAGTCGTCCTGCAGGCTCAGGCCGAAGCGTACATAGTTGGGACCAATGGAGTTGCCGCGCGCATCGACCAGCAGTCCATACTCATCGTCCTGATGCACGACACTGTAATCCAACGTGTCGAGGCCGCCTTCGCCGTATAGCGTGGTGATCCTGCGGGCGACGGCGTCGGGATCGAGCTGCTTGCCGACGATGTCATGGAATAGCTCCTCGATCGACTGCGAGTACGCCTCCGAGCCCGTTTGCACCTTGACGAAGTCGATACGCGGCGGGGGCAGGCGCGGCGCCTCACGCCGCTGCTCGTAACGCTGGTACTGGGCGGGGCTCACCGCGAGCGCCGCCAGCTGGCTGCGCATCTGCCAGGCGGCGGCCGCACCGATGGTCAGCAGCCGGTGAACATTGCCGAAGTCGAACGAGGAAGTGTCACCGAGCGATGGACGGATGAGGATGTCATGGGGACCGAGGCTCGCGAGCTCCTGTTGCGACTTGCGTCGCATCAGGATGGCGAGCATCTGGTTGGAGATGGCCCCGACGCTGGTCAATTTATTGCGCGCCAGCAGCGGAAAGCCGACATCCACTACGATCACGACATCAACGCCCATCGCACGCGCCACATCCACCGGCACATTGTCGGATACTCCGCCGTCGACCAGCAGACGGCCGCCGCGCGGCACCGGCGCGAACACGCCGGGCGCGGACAGGCTGGCGCGCATCGCGCTGGTGAGATCGCCGGAGTCGATGACGACTTCCTGCCCGGTCTCGAGATCGGTCGCCACGGCCCGAAACGGCGTCGGTAGATCGTCGAAGCGATCGATCCGGGCGACAGGTAGCGTCAGCAGGCGCAGGACCTCCGTGAGGCTCTGTCCCTCGATCAGCCCCATCGGCAGCACGGGCCGGCCGCCCTTGATGCCGATCGGCAACATGACCAGGAAGTTCTCATCCTCCTGCTTGCGCCGCAGCGTCAGGTCCTCGCGCGGCGGGCGGTCGTGGAACGCCTCCTGCCAGTTCACAGAGCGGAGCGTCGCCGCGATTTGCTCCGGTGAGAGGCCGCTCGCGTAGAGGCCGCCTACCACGGCCCCCATGCTGGTGCCCGCGATGGCATCGATCGGCACGTGCAGCTGCTGCAGTACCTGGAGCACACCCACGTGCGCGATGCCGCGAGCGCCACCACCCGAGAGCACGAGCCCGATCCGCAGCCTGTGCGACGGAGGTTGCGGCGCAACCTGCTGCGCCACCGCGACCGCGGAGCAGGCGAGATAGAGAAGAGCCAGCGAGAAGCGGTTGCGCACTCCGCGGCGGCGCCCGACCGATCGTGACCACCCCATGACCCCGAGCATATCGCATCGGGCAGTGGCGGCAACGGCCCTGCCGGCGAGATGCGTTACGATTACGGCATGGGAATCCTCTATCTCCTGCTGCCCTATCTCCTCCAAGGGACGGCCATCGTCCATTGCATCAAGACCGGCCGCAATTCGCTCTGGATCTGGGTGCTGATCTGGCCGGGCATCGGCGCCGTTGCCGCTCTTGCCTACATTGCGATCGAAATCATCCCCGATCTCTTCCGCAGCACTGCGGCGCAGCGCACCGCTCGGGGATTGAAGCGCGCCGTCGACCCGTTCGCGGACCTGCGCCGCTATGAGAACGAGGCTCGTCTCGCCGGTAACGTCGCCGCGCGGCAACGCTACGCGGATGAGCTGGTGCGCCACGGACGCTACGAGGAAGCGATCGAGCAGTACGGCCTGGCGCTCACGGGACTCTATGAGCACGATCCCAACCTGATGCTCGGCCTTGCCCGGGCACAGTTCGGCAGCGGCGCAGCGCCAGCGGCTCGGGCCACCCTCGAGGAGCTCTTGCGCGCAAATCCAGACTTCCGCTCGCCGGAGGGGCACCTGCTCTACGCGCGCGCGCTCGAGGACGAGGGCAGCGTGCAGAAGGCGCTCGAGCAGTACCGGCTGCTGGCCAACTCTTATCCGGGGGCGGAGGCCGCGGTCCGGTATGCGCAGCTGCTGGATACCCAGGGACAGCGGGACGAGGCCCGCAAAGTAGCGCGGGAGCTGCTCGATCAGGCGCGTATCGCGCCAGGCCACTACCGGCGCGCGCAGCGCGCCTGGCTCGATGCCGCCCAGCGGCTGGGGGGTTAGTGTAGCCTCTTGCCGGGCCCCGGCCTCGTGCGCGCGATCTCGAAGCTCGGTATCTGCTGCGTGATGCAATGGATCCCGCCGCCGCCGAGCAGGATCTCGCGCGCCGGGACGGCGACGATCAGCCGGTCGGGACAGGCCCGCCGCAACACCGCGGCAGCCTGCTCGTCAGTGCGGGGATCGAGCAGTGGCATGATGATGCCGCCGTTGGCGATGTAGAAGTTCACGTAGCTCGCCGCGAGCCGGTCACCCGCATAGCGCCGCTTCATCGACTCGCTCGGCACCAGTCCGCGCGCCTCCTCCTCGGTCATGTAAAGGGGACCCGGCATCGGGACCTTGAAGACCTCGAGCCGCCGGCCGAGCGCGTCACGCGCATCGTTCAAGCGCTCCCACGCGTCGAGTGAGATCGCGTACTGCGGATCGCGCTTGTCGTCCGTCCAGGTCAGGCACACCTTGCCGGGACCCACGAAGCAGGCGAGGTTGTCGACATGGCCGGTGGTCTCGTCGTTGAAGACGCCCTTGCTCAGCCAGATGAGCTGGTCGACTCCGAGGTAATCCCGCAGAATCACCTCCGCCTGCTCGCGGGTCATGCCGGGATTGCGGTTGGGGTCGAGCACGCACTCCTCGGTCAGGAGCACCGTGCCCTGGCCGTCCACGTGGACGGCGCCGCCCTCGAGAGTGATCGGTGCGGCGTAGCGGTCCCGCATCTCCCTGCCGAAGGCATCCGAAGAGATCTCACGCGGCACCGTCAGATCGCGCGTGTAGGGTTTGTACAGACCGCCCCAGGCATTGAAACGCCACTGGATGCTGCGCAGCGTGTCCGGCTGCTCCGCGACCAGGAACGTCGGCCCGATGTCGCGCACCCAGATATCGTCGTATTCGATGTTCGCCGGCTGCACCCCCCGCGGAATGATCGGTCTCAGGTCCTCGTAGTGCTCCGGGAGGACGCCGAGAGTCACCGGCTCGAAATGGCCGATCGCCCCTGCAACCTTGAGAACCGCCTCCTGCGCCGGACGCGCGCCGTCGCGCCAGTTGTCGGTGCGCTGCGGCCAGAGGAGCCACGTGGCCTCGTGCGGCTCGAACTCCGCGGGCATCCAGTAGCCCTCGGCGGCGGGTGTCTTCTCCCGCAGGTCGAAGGTGGCCTGATCGACCGTTTCCCAATATTCCTCGCCCAGCTCGTCCTCTTCATCCGGAGTCATGACTCCTCCAGTCGCATCCTGCTGTGTTTGTAGCCGTACAGCGCGTAGATCGCGAAGCCGAGTGCGGTCCAGAGAACGAGCCGGATCCAGGTGGCATTGGAGAGGAAATAGGTCGTGCCCACGCACACGACGGCGCCCAGCGGGCAGAGCAGCCATGCCGCCGGAACGCGGAACGGCCTGTGGACCTCGGGGCGGGTGAAGCGCATCACCAACACTCCGATGCATACCACCGCGAAGGCCAGCAGAATCCCGATGGAGATCAGGTCGGCCAGTACGTCGAGTGGAAACACCCCGGCGATCAGCGCCGCGCCGATCCCAGTGACCACGGTCGCGACGTGCGGCGTCTTGAATCGGGGATGACAATGACTCATCGCTTTCGGCAGCAACCCGTCGTCCGCCATGGAGAGGAGGATGCGGGGCTGACCGAGAAGCGAAGTCAGGATCACGGAAGTCATGCCCGCGATGATGCCCAGCTTCAGGAATACGCCGAGCCATGATAGCGCCGCGTGCGCATCGAGCGCCACCGCGACCGGCTGGGCGTCATTCAGCTTGAAATACGGCACCATTCCGGTGATCGCGGCCGCCATCGCCACGTAAAGCACGGTCGACACCACCAGCGTACCAATGATCCCGATCGGCAGGTCGCGCTGCGGATTGCGTGCCTCGAGCGCCGTGGTCGAGGCGGTATCAAAGCCCACGTAAGAGAAAAAGATGATCCCCGCCCCTTGTAGAACCCCCGTCCAGCCGAAGTGGCCAAAAGTGCCGGTGTTGCGCGGAATGTAGGGATGCCAGTTGCCCGGGTCGATGAACTTCAGGCCCGCCACCACGAAGATCACGATCACCCCCACCTTCAGCGCGACCATGAAGTTGGTGGCGTTCGCCGTCTCGCGGATGCCGACATAGCAAAGCGCGCTCATCGCCGCCACGATCAGGATGGCGGGCACATTGACGATGGCGCCGGTGACGATCAGGTGGCCGGTCGCACTCTCTCCCAGAGGCGCGTTGACCCAGATCCCCGGCAGATGGATGTGCCACTCGGTGAGCAGGTTGACGACGTACGCCGACCAGCTCACCGCCACCGCGGAAGCCGATATGCCGTACTCGAGCAGCAGATTCCAGCCGATGAACCAGGCGATGGCCTCGCCGAGGGTGGCGTACGTATAGCTGTAGGCACTGCCCGGCACCGGCAGGAAGGCCGCGAACTCTGCGTAACAGAGCGCCGCCAGCGCACTGCCAAAGGCGGCGATGAGCAGCGACAGCGTGATGGCGGGCCCCGACTGGTTGGCTGCCACCGTGCCTGTGAGCACGAAGACGCCGGTCCCGATCGTGGCGCCGATGCCGATCGACATCAGCGACCAGGCGCCCAGGGTCTGCTTGAGGCGCTCCGCCCCGGCGAGCTCGCGCGGTTGCACCGGGCGCACTGCGAGAAGGTTGCGCAACAGGGATCGCTTGGCGCCCGGCTGCCGGGCGCCGCTATCGGTCGCGTTGTACATTCGCCGATTGTACTCAATAAAGGCGCTCGATCCGGGCATCCTGCCAGGCCCAGCGCCGTCTCGAGCAAAAAGCGCGGTTTTTGCTCGAGACTCCGCCACCTGCGGCGGCGGGCACGGTCCCTGTGCCTGGTGTGGTGCATTCATGTGCTAGCATTTCGCGTTCGGCCGCGGCAGCTCAAGCTTGCCCCGCGGCAATCGAATTCCCGAGGAGCTCACCTAAATGTCCACGGCCGTGCCTCTGAAGCTCACGCCGCCCGCCCAAGGGGCCAAGATCACCCTGCACGACGGCAAGCTGGTCGTCCCCGACAACCCCATCATCCCCTTCATCGAGGGCGACGGCACCGGCCCCGACATCTGGCGCGCCAGCGTGCGCGTGATGGACGCCGCGGTGCAGAAGGCCTACGGCGGCCGCCGCAAGATCCACTGGATGGAGGTATTCGCCGGCGAGAAATCGAACCGGCAGTTCAACAGCTGGCTGCCGGATGAGACCGTGGCTGCCTGCCGTGACTATCTGGTTTCGATCAAGGGTCCGCTCACCACGCCGGTCGGGGGCGGCATCCGCTCGCTCAACGTGGCGCTGCGCCAGCTTCTCGACCTCTACGTCTGCCTGCGCCCCGTGCGTTGGTTCAAGGGCGTGCCCTCCCCGGTGAAGCACCCTGAGAAGGTGGACATGGTGATCTTCCGCGAGAACACCGAGGACATCTACGCCGGTATCGAATTCGAGGCCGGGAGCGAGGAGAACCGCAAATTCCTCGAGCTCTTCAAGCAGCATTTCCCCAAGGCCTACGGCAAGATCCGTTTCCCCGCGAGCTCCGGCATCGGCATCAAGCCGGTGTCGAAAGAGGGCTCGGAGCGGCTGATCCGCGCGGCCATCCAGTATGCCGTCGCCAACAAGCGCCGCAACGTCACGCTGGTCCACAAGGGCAACATCCAGAAGTTCACCGAAGGCGCGTTCCGCAACTGGGGCTATCAGCTCGCCGAGCGGGAGTTCCCCGGCGCCACCTACACCTGGGAGCAGTGGGAACGAACCAAGGCCGCCGCCGGCGAAAAGGCGGCCAACGCCGAGCAGGACGAGGCCAAGCGCGCCGGCAGGATCATCATCAAGGATGCGATCGCCGACATCACCCTGCAGCAGGTGCTGACGCGCCCCGATGAGTTCGACGTCATCGCGACTCTCAACCTCAACGGCGATTACCTCTCCGATGCCCTCGCCGCCCAGGTAGGCGGCATAGGCATCGCTCCCGGCGGCAACATCAACTACATGACCGGTCACGCCGTGTTCGAGGCCACCCACGGCACCGCCCCGAAGTACGCCAACCTCGACAAGGTGAATCCCGGCTCGGTCATCCTCTCCGGTGAGATGATGTTCCGCTACATGGGTTGGACGGAAGCCGCCGACGCCATCATCGGCGCCATGGACAAGGCCATCGGGCAGAAGACCGTCACCTACGACTTCGCCCGCCTGATGGAAGGCGCGAGTGAGGTTTCGACCTCCGCCTTCGGCGATGCCCTGATCCGCAACATGTAAGCCATGACCCTGCTCGACTGGGCGAGAAAGGTGCAGGCCATCGCCCACAATGGGCTGGCCTTCACCACCGACCCCTTCGACAAGGAGCGTTACACCGAGCTCACGGAGCTGGTCGCCACCCTCCTCGCGACCGAGCTCGACATCCCCATCGCCCGGGCGAAGGGCTTCTGGAAGGGAGAGGAAGGCTACGTGACACCCAAGGTGGATGTGCGCGGCGGGATATTCGAGGACGGGCGCGTGCTGCTGGTCCGCGAGCGGTCCGATGGCAGGTGGACTCTTCCGGGCGGCTGGGTGGACATCAACGACTCCCCCTCCGGGGCGGTGGTGCGCGAGATCCGCGAGGAGTCCGGCTACCAGGCGCGCGCCGTGAAGCTGGCGGCGCTCATCGACAAGCGGCGCCATCCGCATCCCCCCGGCATCCATCACATATACAAGCTGTTCTTCCTCTGCGAGCGCACCGGCGGCACCCCGACGACGAGCAGCGAGACCGACGCTGTGCAGTTCTTTCCCCTGGAGGCGCTGCCGGAGCTCTCCACCGGGCGTGTCCTCGCCCCGCAGATCGAGCAGCTATATCAACATCAGCTGCACCCGGAGCTGCCGACATACTTTGACTGAGCGCGCGCAGCTGGCCGCCCGCCGGATCGCCGGCGCCTTCGCCGAATACAACGCGGAGTTCCGGACGATCACGCGGCGGGCACCCATGCGGTTCGACGCCCGTGACTGGAAAGGCAGTCAGCGCGATGCCGTCGAGCGCATCGAGCTCTACGACCGGCGCATCGCCAGCACCGTCGCGGAGTTGCGGGCGCTGCTCGGCGAGCAGGCGCAGGATCGAAGCCTGTGGACGCGGATCCGCGCCGACTTCGCTGAGCGCATCGCCGGCGTGCCGGATGCGGAATTCATCAAGACTTTCTTCAGCTCCATCAGCCGTCGCCTCTTTGGCACGGTGGGCGTGGCCCCGGAAATCGAGTTCGTGGCCACCGACCTCGATCCGCTGGCGAACGTGACTTCCACGGTCACCACCAACACCTACGTCAATCACGGCTCTCTCGCCCTCCTCTTCGAGGACCTGCTTGGCGACGTGCGCTTCCGCTCCCCGTGGAAGGACCTCGACAACAGCATCCGCCACGTGACCACTGAAGTGCTGGCGCATCTCGCGGCCCGGGGCGAACAGCGAGCGGTGCAGCGGGCCGAGGTCATCCGCCCGGCGTTCTATCAGATCTCCCGCGCGTATATCGTCGGGCGCCTGATCGGACGCAACTTCCTCGTGCCGCTCGTCATAGCGCTGAAGAACTCCGACGGCGGCATGTTGGTCGATGCAGTGATCCTCGCGGAGGGCGATGTCAGCATCGTCTTCAGCTTCTCCCGCTCGTATTTCCACGCTGACCTGGAGCACGTAGCGGAGGCCGTGGTCTTCCTCAAGTCACTGCTGCCGAAGAAGCCCGTGAGCGAGCTCTTCACCGTGCTCGGACGCGCCCGGCAGGGCAAGACCGAGCGCTATCGCGAGATCATGCGTCATCTCGCCGGCGCGCCGGATCGCTTCGTGCCGGCTCCCGGGCAGCGGGGCCTGGTCATGGTGTGCTTCACCCTGACCTCGTTCGACGTGGTTTTCAAGGTGATCCGCGACCGCTTCCCCTATCCGAAGAACGTGCTGCGCACGGAGGTGCTGGCAAAATACCAGCTCGTCTTCCGCCACGACCGCGCCGGGCGGCTGGTCGATGCGCAGGAGTTCCGCCGGCTGCGCTTCCCGAAGGCGCTCTTCGCCCCGGAGCTGCTCGCCGAGCTGCTCGCGGAAGCCTCGCTCACCGTACGCGAGGCCGGAGAGCACCTGGTCTTCGACCACATGTACATCGAGCGGCGCATGATCCCGCTCGACCTCTACCTGCGTAAGGCCTCCCAGGCCGCGGGTGAGCAGGCGGCGCTCGAGTACGGCCAGTGCATCCGCGACCTCGCCCATACCAACATCTTTCCGGGCGACCTGCTGCTGAAGAATTTCGGCGTCACCCGCCAGGGGCGCGTCATCTTCTACGACTACGACGAGCTTTGTCTGGTGACCGACTGCCATTTCCGCGAGTTGCCGCGGGCGGCGAATCCCGAGGACGAGATGCGCGGCGAGCCGTGGTTCTACGTCGGCGAGCACGATGTCTTTCCGGAGACCTTCATCAACTTCGTGGCCTTCGATGCCACGCAGCGCGCCGCGCTCCTGCGCACGCACGGGGAGATCTTCACGGCGAAATTCTGGCAACAGGTGCAGCGCCGGCTGTTGGAGGGAGAGGTGCTGGAGGTTCTTCCCTACCACGCGCACCGGGTGCGGGTGGCAAGCGGATGATATGATTGGCGCAAGGCGCGGCCTCCTGCCGCTTTGCGCGAGCGTGGGGGACTCACTGATCTTCAGGCGTTGAGAGCCTGGGCCACGTCCGCCAGCAGGTCGTCGATGTCCTCGAGCCCGATCGAGAGGCGCACCGTGCCATCGGTTACGCCAGAGACGGCCTGCTGATCGGCCGTGAGGTCGCGGCCGCCCATCATCTGCGCCGTGACCACCAGCGACTCCGTGGAGCCGAGGCTCGCCGCCATGGCGAAGAGCTGCAGCGCATCGGCGAACCGGGCGCTCGCCTCGAGCCCGCCCTTGAGATCGAAGCTCACGATGGTGCCGAAGTCCTTCAACTGCGCGCGCGCCAGAGCATTCTGCGGGTGTGACGGCAGACCTGGGTAATGCACGCGCGCCACCGCATGGTGCGAGGCCAGGAGCTCCGCGACGCGCTGCGCGCTCGCGGACTGGGCCTCGTAGCGGACGAAGTAAGTCTTGAGACCTCTGAGAATGAGGTACGCCGCGTGGGGATCGAGAGTTCCGCCGATCATGCCGAAATCCGTCCGCAGCGAGCGGATCAGCTCACCGCGTCCGATGACCGCACCACCGAGCACGTCACCCGCTCCGGAAGCGTACTTGGTCAGGCTGTGCACGAATACGTCGACGTCGTACTCGCCATGTTGATGCAAGCCCGCGAAGGTATTGTCCATCGCGACGAGGGCGCCTGCGCCCCGTGCGAGACGCGCGATCGCCGAGATGTCGGCCACCTTGGTCATGGGGTTGGTCGGACTCTCGAACCATACGAGCCGTGTCGGATGCGCTCCCAGCGCGCGCTCCATGCCGGCGATGTCCTCGATCGAGATCATGGTGTGCGTCACCCCGAAGCGGCCGAGGAGGCGACGGATGAGATAACGCGTCGGGTTGTAAGTCTCCACGAAACAGAGGATATGGTCCCCCTGCTTGGTGAGCGCGAGCAGCGTCTGCGCCACCGCGCCGACACCCGAGGCTGTCACCAGACATTCCTCCCGGCCCTGCAGCTCCGCGAGCAGGAGCTCGAGCTGGCGCGTGGTGGGGTTCGAGGCGCGGGTGTAAAAGAAGCCAGGTCGCTCGCCGCGCAGATAGCGCTCGGTCTCAGCCAGTGTTTCGAATTCGAACTTGACGCTCTGGTAGATCGGGGCCACCACTGCGTGGTTGTCGGCCGCGAGCTCCACCGGCGGCGGATGATTGACTCGGGTGGGTTTTTTCATTGAGGACTCAGGCTCCGGCCCGGCTCAGTTGCGCCGCGAGGTCCGCGAGACGCGCGGCGGCCTCATCGAGCGTCTGATCCTTCTTGGCGATGCAGAGCCGCACGACGGATAGCTTCGGCGGCGCGGCATAGAAGGGCGAGAGCGGGATGGTGGCCACCCGCGCCTCGGTCAGCGCGCGCTCCGCGAACTGCACGTCGCCGGGCGGAAGCAGCCGGCCGAAATCAAGCAGCTGAAAGAAAGTGCCCTGGGCGGGCGGCAGCACGAACCCGGAGCCGGCGAGCGCGGCGCGCACACGGTCGCGCTTCGCCTGGAAGAAAGCGGTCAGCTCCTGCCCCGTCTGCGGGCGCTCCTGCAGGTACGCGGCGACAGCCTGCTGCAACGGGTTCGCGATGCTGAAGGTGTTGAATTGATGGACCTTGCGCAGCTCGCCCGTGAGCGCGGGCGCCGCGACACAGTAGCCGACACGCAGGCCCGTGGCATGCAATGTCTTGCCGAAGGAAAAGACGGCCAAGCTTTTCTGTCGCAGCTCCGGGTGCGTCAGCACCGAAGCATGCAGCCGGCCGTCGAAGACCACATGCTCGTAGACCTCATCGGAGAGAACCACTATATCACGGCCCCTGATGATCGCTGCCAGCGCATCGAGGTCTGCCGACGTCGCCGCCGTACAGGCGGGATTATGCGGGGTGTTGAACAGGATCAGGCGGGTCCGGGGAGTGACGGCGGCACGCACGCGATCCCAGTCGTAACCGAAGTCGGGGGGCAGCAACGGCAGTCGAACGCATCGTCCGCCCGCAAGACGCACGGCCGGCTCGTAGGAGTCGTATGCGGGATCGAACGCTATGGCCTCATCACCCGGCCCCACCATCGCCTGGACGGCGCAGTAGATCGCTTCGGTGGCACCGAGCGTGACCGTGATCTGCGACTGCGGATCGAACTCTCCCCCGTAGCTCGCGGCCAGCTTGCGCGCAATGCGCTCGCGCAGCTCCGGGACGCCTTCCATCGGCGCGTACTGATTGTGACCCTGACGCATGGCCTCGCCCGTGAGCTCCGCGAGCCGCGGGTCGATGTCATAGTCCGGGAAGCCCTGCCCCAGGTTGAGAGCGCCGAGCTCGCGCGCACGGCGCGACATGACCGTGAAGATCGTCGTGCCGACATCGGGAAGCTTGCTGCGGGGAAACGCCACTCGACAGTCCCTGTGCCGCTGCTAGGCGGCGCCGAAGTCCGCTTCCGCCGCCGCAAGGGCCGCGCCGAGTACGCCCGCCTGATTGCCGAAATGCGCCGGGCGAACCTCCGCCTCGCAATGCAACAGCGGCGCGAAATCCGTGAAGCGCTCGCTGATCGCGCCGCCCAGGATGAAGAGGTCCGGCCACAGCAGCGCCTGCATGCGATCAAGATACACGTTGACCCGATCCATCCAGGCGGGCCAGTCGAGATTGAGCATGGCCTTGACGTGCGCCGAAGCGTATTTCTCCGAGTCCATGCCGTTGAGCTCCATATGCCCGAGCTCGGTGTTGGGGAACAGCCTGCCGTCGATGAAGAGCGCCGACCCGATGCCGGTGCCGAAAGTCAGCATGACGACCGCGCCTTTCACTCCACGGCCGGCGCCCAGGCGCATCTCCGCGAGACCCGCCGCATCCGCATCATTGAGAAAGAGCGCGTTGCGGTCGAGAGTGCGCCGGATCAGCGCCGCGCCGTCGGCGCCGATCCAGGAATGTTCGATGTTGGCGGCGGTGCGCGCCTTGCCGCTTTTGACCACGGCGGGAAACGCAAGCCCTACGGGGCCGGTGGCGGCGGGCAGCTGCGCGGCGAGCCCCGCGATCGTCGGCATCATGCCCTCGGGGGTCGAGGGGCGCGGCGTAGGCGCCGAGATCAGTTCCCCGACGAGGTGGCCGGCGTCGACGTCGACCACGCCTGCCTTGATGAAGGAGCCCCCGACGTCGACACCCAGCAATTTACGCGACATAGGCTTGTTTCCGGTCACAGGTTGGCGGCGGCGGCAAGCTGCGCATCGCGCTCCCGCCGCTTCTGTCGATGGCGCATCCACAGCGTGGCGACCACCACCCCGCTCGCCACCACCGACACCATCAGAGTGGCGAGCGCGTTCACGTCCGGGCTGACTCCGAGGCGCACCTTGGAGAAGATCACCATCGGCAGCGTGCTCGAGCCGGGCCCGGCGACGAACTGCGAGATCACCAGGTCATCCCACGAGAGGGTGAAGGCGAGCAGCCATCCCGCCAGCACCGCCGGCAGGATGAGCGGCAGCGTGATGCGCCAGAACACCTTCGCCGGGCGCGCGCCGAGGTCCTGCGCCGCCTCCTCGAGCGACTCATCGAACCCGGCCAACCGTGACTGTACCACCACCGTGACGTAGGCCATGCAAAAGGAGATGTGGGCGAGCGTGATCGTGAGCGCTCCCATGCCTCGCGGCCAGCCGATGGCCTGCTCCAGGGCGACGAAGAGGAGCAGCAATGACAGGCCGCTGATCACCTCCGGCATGACGATGGGCGCGGTCGTCATCCCGACGAGGAGGGATCGGCCGCGGAAAGCGCCAAAACGTGCCAACGCCGTCCCCGCCAGCGTACCGAGGATGGTGGAGGCGGTTGCCGCGCAGATGGCCACCCGCAGCGACAGCCAGGCGGCATCCAGGACCTCGTCGTCCGAGAGGAGGACGCCGTACCACTTGAGCGTGGGCGAATGGGCAGCGTCCCATACGGTGACCAGCCGGCTGTTGTTGAAGGAGTACACGATCATCGACAGGATCGGTACATAGAGGAATACGAGCCCCAGGACGAGCGCGCTCCGCGAGAAGAGTCCTCTCGTCCTCATTACTCGGCCGTCTCCAGGTTCCTGCGCTCGACCCGCTGCAGCAGCACGATGGGCACCACCAGGGCCAGCAGGATCAGTATCGCGACCCCGCTCGCCACCGGCCAATCGCGGTTGTCGAAGAACTCATCCGACAGCATGCGCCCGATCATGATCTGATCGGTACGGCCGAGCAGCGTCGGAATCACGTACTCACCGACCACAGGGATGAAGACGAGCAGCGAGCCGGCCGCGATGCCAGGCAGCGACTGGGGTAGCGTCACACGCAGGAACGCCATGAGCGGCCGGGCACCCAGATCCGCGGCCGCCTCGAGCAGCGCCATGTCGTGCTTCTCCAGGTTGGCGTAGAGAGGCAGGATCATGAACGGCAAGTACGAGTAGACGATGCCCACGTAGAGCGAGAAGTCAGTCTGCAGCAGCGTGATGGGATGATGGATCAGGCCGAGGCGCAGCAAAACCTCGTTGATGAGGCCATCGTTCTGCAGGAGGCCGATCCACGCGTACACCCGAAGCAGGAACGAGGTCCAGAACGGCAACACGATCAGCATGAGCAGGAAGCCGCGCCACGCCTCGCCGGTGCGCGCGATGGCGTACGCCATCGGGTATCCGATCAGCAGACATATGAGCGTCGAGACCGCCGCCACCATGACGGAGTAGAGGTAGGAGCGCAGATAGAGCGGATCGGTGAAGAGGTAGGCATAGCCGGAGAGGTGAATCCTCGGAACCGGCAGCCCGTGCAGCCAGGTGATGAGAGGCGCATAGGGCGGGATGGCAAGCTCCGCCTCCGAGAACGAGATCTTGAGTACGATGAGAAAAGGGACGAGAAAAAATACGGTGAGCCACAGCGCCGGTATACCGGCAACGAGTCGCCGGCCCGGGAACCCGCGAGGCACTGGCTTCTCCCCCTCTCGCTGCGCCACTAATCGTTACCTAACGCGTAAGGATTACGGGGCTTTCAGGTTCCCAGGACAGCGTCACGGACGCGTGTCTCAGGTCCCGCTGCGCCGCGATTCCCGCGCGGTTGGGGAGGGTCACCCGAAAGGTCTTGCCGGATTCGATCTCGACCAGGCAGATCGACACATCGCCCATGTACGCTACTTCCCGTACCTTGCCACGTACGCGGTTCTCAGCGAGGCTCTCGCCTGACGATCCCTCGCTCGAGAGGGCGATCTTCTCCGGCCGGATCGCTGCCCAGACGGTGTCTCCCGCCACGCATTCGACCTGCCGCGCCACGCGAACGGTGCAACCGGCGGCATCGCATCGGATGGTGAGATCGTTACCGCCGAGAGCCGCCACGCTTCCCTCCAGAAGATTCACGGAGCCGATGAAGTCGGCGACGAAGCGGTTGACCGGTGACTCGTAGATCTCCGCGGGCGTTCCTACCTGCACGATTTGCCCGCGATCCATGACGCCCATGCGCGTGGCCAGCGTCATCGCCTCCTCCTGATCGTGCGTGACCACGATGAAGGTGACGCCGAGTCGCTCCTGGATGTTGAGGAGCTCGAACTGCGTGCGCTCGCGCAGCTTGCGGTCGAGCGCGGCCAGCGGCTCGTCGAGGAGCAGCAGCTTCGGGCGCTTGGCGAGCGCCCGCGCCAGCGCGACCCGCTGGCGCTGACCGCCGGAGAGCTGGTGCGGCTTGCGGCCCGCGTAAGGGCTCATCTGCACGATCTCCAGGATCTCATCGACCCGCCGCCGGATCTCCGGCCGCCCGAGCCGCTCCTGCTCGAGCCCGAAGGCCACGTTCTTTTCCACGTTCATGTGCGGGAAGAGCGCGTACGACTGGAACATCATGTTGATGGGCCGCTCGTAGGGCGGGACCACGCTCATGTCCTCGCCGTCGATGTAGATGCTTCCGGCGCTCGGCGTCTCGAAGCCTGCCAGCATCCGCAGCAGCGTCGTCTTGCCTGAGCCGGAGCCACCGAGCAGGCAGAAGATCTCGCCGCGCCGGATCTCGAGCGAAACCGTGTCCACGGCGGCGAACTCGCCGAACTTCTTGCTGACGGCCTGGAGGCGGACGTAGGGCGCCGCAGGGTCGGGCGGCGTCGACGGTTGGGCGTTCATCGGCTGTGTTGTCTGTCGCTCAGCTTCCCGTTTTGAAGCTCGTCCACGCGCGAGTGAGCAGGCGCATGAACTGCATCGACTTCGCCCGCTCCGGGACCAGGGTGTGCATCACCGCGGGGGGCGGATAGATGCCGGGATCCTCCTGCACTGACTTCTCCAGGTACGGTTGCGATGCGAGATCGCCATTGGCGTACCTGACGAGGTTGGAGTTACGCGCGGCGACGTGCGGATCCAGGAGATAATTGATGAAGAGATTGGCGTTACGCGCATGCGGCGCATTGGCCGGAATCGCGAGCACATCGAAGTTCTCCACCGCGCCCTCCTTCGGAATGGAGTAGGCGATGGTGTAGGTCCTGCCGGCCTGTTCGGCCCGGTCCTTGGCTTGCTTCACATCTCCCGACCAGCCGAGCGCGAGACAGATCTCGTCGTTGGCCAGATCGTCGATGTAACGCGAGGAGTTGACGTAGCGCACATAGGGCCGGATGGCCATGAGCACCTTCATGGCGGCCGCGAGATCGGCGGGCGACTCGCTGTTCGGGTTCTTGCCGAGATAGAGGAGCGCGGTGCCGATGACCTCCGTTGGCTCATCGAGCACCGTCACGCCACAGTCCCTGAATTTCGAGACGACCGCCGGATCGTAGAGGAGTCGCCAGCTGTCGACCGGCGCATCGGGCATGCGAGCCTGCAACGCCTGCAGGTTGTAGCCGAGGCCCGAGGTGATCCACATGTAATCGGCGGCGTACTGGTTACCGGGATCGTACTGCGCAACGCTGCTCTGGACGGCAGGATCCATGTACTTGAGGTTAGGCAGCTCGGACTTGTCGAGCTTCTCGACCGCACCCGCGCGAATCTCGAGCTCGAGGAACGGCGCCGACGGCACCACGACATCGAAGCCGGTGTTGCCCGTGAGCAGCTTGGTCTCGAGCACCTCGTTTTTGTCGAAAACGTCGTAGTTGACCTTGATGCCGTACTGCTTCTCGAAGTCCTTCACGACCTGCGGGTCGATATAGTCCGACCAGTTGTATACGTTGACGACCTTCTCGTCGGCTCCGCCGGAGCAGCCTGCGAGCAATGCCGCAAGCGCCGCGGCAAGACATATGGATGGCAGCCGTCTCATGGTCACACGTTGAGCAATAGGTGCTCCCGCTCCCAGGAGCTGATCACCTGCAGGAAGACTTCGTACTCGGCTTCCTTGACGAGGGTGAAGGCGGAGACGAACGGCTCGCCGAGCAGCTTCACCAGCGGCTCGCTCTGGCGCAACTCCCGCAGCGCATCATCGAGCGAGCGCGGCAGGCCGAAGGGCAGCTCGTGCGCGCTGCCGGTAATGGGATCGCCCGGTTGCACTCCCTCGACCATGCCGAGATAGCCGCAGGCGAGCGATGCCGCGATGGCGATGTAGGGATTGGCGTCGGCGCCACCCACGCGGTTCTCGACCCGGCGATCCTCGGGCCCGGACATCGGCACCCGCAGCCCCGCGGTGCGATTGTCATAACCCCAGTGCACGTTGATCGGCGCCGACATATACCGGGTGAGGCGGCGATAGGAGTTGACGTTGGCGCAGAAGAGCGCCATGGCCGCCGGCAGGTATTTCTGCAGTCCGCCGATGTGCGCGAAGAAGAGCGCCGAGGGGGTGCCGTCGGGATTGCTGAAGATGTTGCGCCGCGTCTTCACGTCCAGCACGCTCTGGTGGATGTGCATGGCGCTGCCGGGCTCCTTGGCGTGCGGCTTTGCCATGAAGGTGGCGTATATCTTGTGGCGCAGCGCCGCCTCGCGGGCCGTGCGCTTGAAAAGAAAGGCCTGATCGGCGAGGTCGAGCGGATGGCCGTGGATGAGGTTGATCTCCATCTGCGCCGGCCCGTCCTCGTGGATCAGGGTGTCGATCTCGATCTCCTGGTCCTCGCAGAACTGGTAGATGTCGTCGAACAGCGGATCGAACTCGTTGACCGCGGCGATGCTGTAGGACTGCCGCCCGGGCTCCGATCTGCCCGAGCGCCCCACCGGCGGCCGCAGCGGATAGTCGGCGTCCTTGTTCTGCTCCACCAGGTAGAACTCGAGCTCCGGGGCCACCACCGGCTCCCAGCCCCGTTGGGCGTAGAGCTCGAGGACGTTGCGCAGCACATGCCGCGGCGCCATGGTCACGCGCCGGCCGTCGGAGTAGAAGCAATCGTGGATGACCTGCGCAGTAGGCTCCGCCGCCCACGGCACGCGGCGCACCGTCTTCGGATCGGCCTTGAGGACGATGTCGATCTCCGCTGGGCTCATAGCCGCGCCAGGCTCCGGCGGATAATCGCCGGTGACCGTCTGCAGGAAGACGCTCTCCGGCAGGCGCATGCCACCGTCCTCTGCGAACTTCTCCGCCGGCATGATCTTGCCGCGGGCGATGCCGGCCATATCAGGAATGATGGCCTCGACCTCGGCGATGCCATGGTCACGGAAGAATTGGCGGATCTCGCTCACCATGGGACTGCCTTTCACCTGGACTCTGCGCGGTCACGGCACGCGCCGCCGAAGGCTGCAAACAAAGCGCGCGCTAGCGCGTTGTCCATCACCTTCCACTCGGGATGCCACTGGACCGCAAGCGCAAACCGTGCCACGCCCTCGACCCTGAATGCCTCGATCAACCCGTCGGGCGCGCGCGCCTCCACCGCCAGCCCGTCGCCGAGCCGCTCGATCCCCTGCCAGTGCAGGGAGTTGACTGTTGCCCGGTCGGTTCCCGCCAATGAGCGCAGCAGCCCTCCATCCTCGAGGATCACCTCGTGGGCGGGCCCGTACTGCACTTCGAGGGGCTGCGTTTCATCATCGCGGTGATCGAGGTGTCCGGGAACCTCGTGAACGCGCTGATGGAGGCTGCCTCCAAACGCGACGTTGACCTCTTGGAAGCCGCGGCAGATGCCGAGGACAGGCACCCCTGCCTGGACCGCCTTGCGGATGAGCGGCAACGTGGTGGCATCACGGGCCGGATCGTGGAGCGTTCCGGGGAGGCTCGGCGGGCCTTCATAGTGATGCGGCTCGACGTTCGAGGGGCTGCCGGTGAAGACCAATCCATCGAGGCGCGAGACGAGCTCATCGAGGCGCAGCTCTTCGGCGAGGGCGGGAATGAAGAGCGGCAGCCCGTCGGCTGCATTCAGCACTGCCAGGGCATATTTTTCCCCCACCGCGTGAAAGGGGTGTCGCCCGATCATTCGCCGGTCTGCGGGGAGGCCAATGAGGGGGCGGGGGGATGCCATGGGGGTATCAATTAGACCACAGCCACAGCGGGACGGTCGCGCGCCACCCGACTTCGAACGCCCCTGGATTGCCGCCCACGCCGCCGCATCGGCTATGCTCCCCAGGCCCTTGGGCCAGACCATTAATTTTACATAATACTAGATCGAGAGTGCCATGGTGGCCGCCCACGCCGCTTCTTACTACGCCGCCTCAGCCCTACCCGCTCCCGAGCGGACCGCGCTCGCCGGCTCGGTGGAATGCGACGTCTGCGTGGTCGGCGGCGGCATCGCCGGCTGCTCGGCGGCACTGCATCTCGCCGAGCGCGGGTACTCCGTGGTCTTGCTCGAGCAGCACCGGATCGGCTGGGGCGCCTCCGGCCGCAGCGGCGCCCAGGCGATCCACGGGGTGGCATCGGGCCAGAGCAAGCTGGAGCGGCTCATCGGCCGCACGGCCGCGCGCGCCGTCTGGGACGTCTCCATCGAGGGCCTCGCGCTCATGCGAGAGCTCATTACGCGCCACCACATCGACTGCGACTGGGTCGACGGGTACATGCTGACGGCGGTGAAGCCCCGTCACGACCGCGAGCTGCGGGTCGAGCTCGAGGAACTGCAGGAGAGGCTCCAGTATCGCAGCGTGCGCTACATGCCCGGCGAGGAAGTTCAGGCGACCCTCGCCACGCGCCGATACGTCAGCGCGCTCTACGATTCCAACGGCGGCCATCTACATCCCCTCAACTACACGCTCGGCCTCGCCGCCGCCGCGGAACGCGCCGGCGCGCGCATCTACGAAGACACGCGAGCGCATGGCTTCACGTCCGCACGCGTACGGACGCCGGGCGGTGAGGTTCGCGCGCGCTACCTGGTCCTCTGTGGCAACGTCTACCTCGGCAGGACCGCCCCGGCCCTCACCTCCAAGATCATGGCGGTTGGAACTCACATCATCGCCACGGAGCCCCTCGGCGCAGAGCGCGCGCGGCAGCTCATCGTCAACGACGCCGCGGTGAGCGACATGAACTGGGTACTCGACTACTTCAGGCGCTCCGCCGATCACCGGCTGCTCTTCGGCGGACGCGTCAGCTACTCGGGCCTCCACTCCTTCGAGGCGCCCAGCGGCACTCGCGCCCGCATGCTCAGGGTCTTCCCACAGCTTGCCAAAGTCGCCGTCGAATACTCCTGGGGCGGTTACGTCGATATCACCCTGAATCGGGCCCCGCATTTCGGGCGCCTGATGCCGAACGTCTACTTCCTGCAGGGATTTTCCGGACACGGCATCGCCCTGACCGGAATTGCCGGCAAGCTGGTGGCCGAAGCGATAGCCGGTCAGGCAGAGCGCTTCGACGTCTTCACGCGCATCCCGCACCAGAACTTCCCCGGCGGCGCGCTCCTGCGCCGGCCGGTGCTGGTGCTGGCGATGCTGTATTACCGGCTGCGGGATTTGTTATAGCAATTCGGCAATCTGCACCGCGTTCAGGGCGGCGCCCTTCAGGAGTTGGTCGCCGGAGACGAACAGCGCGATCGAGTGGCCGCTCGGGTCGCTGACGTCGCGGCGGATGCGGCCGACCAGAATCGGATCCTGACCGGAGGCATCCTTCGGCATCGGGAAGTAGTTGCGCTCCGGATCGTCGACCAGCTTCACCCCGGGAGAGGTCTGCATGATGTCGCGTACCTGCTCCGGGGTGATGGGACGCTCACACTCGAAGTTAATGGCGATCGAGTGGGCGCGCAGCACCGGTACGCGCACGCAGGTCGCGGCGATGCGGATGGAATCGTCGCCGTAGATCTTGTGAGTCTCGCGGATGACCTTGGTCTCTTCCTCGTTGTAGCCCGTCTGCGGGTCGATCTTGGTGTTGTGGCTGAAGAGATTGAAGGCGTAAGGATGCGGCAGCACGCGGTTCTCGTACGGCCGGCCCTCGAGAAAGGCGCGGGTCGACTCGCGCAGCTCCTCCATGGCGGCGGCGCCGCCGCCGGAGGCGGCCTGGTAGGTCGAGACGATGATGCGCCGCAAGCGATTGAAGCGGTGCACTGGCCACAACGGTGTGATGGCGATGATGGTCGAGCAGTTAGGGTTGGCGATGATGCCGCGGTGCCCGCGCATCGCTTCCGGGTTGATCTCCGGCACGACGAGCGGCACGGCCGGATCCATGCGGAATGCCGAGGAGTTGTCGACGACCACCGCACCCTGCTGTACCGCAAGCGGTCCGAAGCGCTTGGAGATGCTGCCGCCCGCGGAGAAGAGCGCGATGTCGACACCGCGGAAGCTGTCATCCTTCAGCTCGCCTACGGCCAGCGACTCCCCGCGGAAGGTGAGCGACTTGCCGGCGGAGCGCGCCGAAGCCAGGAGACGCAACTCCGAGAGCGGGAAACGCCTCTCCTCGAGACACCTGATGAGCTCGATACCGACGGCGCCGGTGGCGCCGACGATTGCAACCACGGGTGCCGAGCCTGCTGAACGACCAGAGTGCATGGACGGACTCCAAAACGAACGAGGCCCCGACGGCGGTGCCGGCGGGGCCTCTGGTTGACTCGCGTTGTTCCGACTCTGCTAAGCGCGCGCGAGATCCACCAGGGCCCCCGGAAAGGGCGTCTTAATGGTGATTTTGCGCGTTTTAATCAGACGGGACATACATCAGCCGACCCTACCGTAAGCTTGGGCGGCTGTAAAGGAATTTAGCGCCGCAGGGCCAACGACCAGACGCTGGTATCCACCAGGAGTGTCATTCCCGGGAGAGCTCGGCCTGGTGGTCGAACGAGTCATCCCACTCCAGCTTGCCCACCAGCTCGGGCAATCGCTTCTGCCGCACCTCGAAACAGCGGTGGATCCGCGGGTTGCGCGCGAAATCGGGCGGCAGAGTGGCGGCGGCCAAGTCACGGATCGCATAACGTTCGGCCAGCGCCTGATTCAGTCGGAAACGTTGCGCGTTGGTGGAGAAGACGAGCAAACCTCCCGGCGCCAGGAGGCGCATGCAGGCATCGATCAGCGCCGGATGGTCGCGCTCGATGTCGAGCACTCCCTCCATGCGTTTGGAGTTCGAGAAGGTCGGCGGATCGAGGAAAATGAGGTCATAGCGTTCGCGGGCACGGGAGTCCGCACGCAGCCATTCCAGGCAGTCCGCCTGCGCGAACTCGTGTTGCGCCCGCGCCAGTGCGCTCTGCGGAGAGTGCCCGATGTTGCGTGCGAGATTGCGCTGCGCCCAATCGAGGTATGTCCGCGACATGTCGACGGAAGTGGTTGCGACCGCGCCGCCCGCCGCCGCGTAGACGGTGGCGGTGCCGGTATAGGCGAAGAGATTCAGGAAACGCTTGCCGGCCGCCGCCGCCCTGAGCCGCGCGCGTGTGATGCGATGATCCAGGAACAGGCCGGTGTCCAGATAGTCGTCGAAGTTGACGATGAACTGCAGGCCGCCTTCGAGCACCACATGGGAATCCGACCTGTTGCCAAGCTTGTCGTATTGCTCACCGCGCGGCGTTCGCCGGCGCGTGCGCAGCTTGATTCGCTCCCGCGGCACCCCAATCGCGTCAGGCAATGCCGCAAGCGCCTCGCCGCGACGGCGTCGGACCGCTTCGACTTCGATTTCCGCGGGTGGCGCGTACTCCTGCACGTAAAGCCACGTCTCCTCCGGCTCGACGGTGTGGTAGATGTCGATCGCGAACGCGTATTCCGGCATGTCGGCGTCATAGAGCCGATAACACGACACGCCGGTTTTTGCGACCCAGCTCTTGAGCCGCTTCAGATTCTTCACCAAACGATTGGCGAACATCCGCGCGCCCGGCGTATCCCGCAGCGGCGGCGCATCCTCCCGAACAAGCGTGCCGGGCCGTCGCAGGCTCGCCGCCTCTACCGTCATCCTGAGCAGCCGGCACTCGATCGGGCCATTCCAGAGCGTGTGGGTGCGCGCCGCGCGGATGCCGAGCTCCATGCCGAGTTGCGGCGCGCCGGTCAACACCACCGCCTGCCAGCCCTGGAATCTCTCGCGCAGCACCTCGCCGAGCTCGCGGTGGACGGCGCGCGCCGCATCGAGATCCTCCATCCGCACGCCGTACGGCGGATTGGTGCACAGCAGGCCCCGGCTATCTGATTTGGATTCGCCGTCCCCGCCATCAGACTCGGCTGCAGGCGCGGGAGCGGCGTTCGCGAGCTGGCGCACTTCGAACTGCACCCATGATGCGATCCCCGCGCGCTGAGCATTCGCGCGCGCATCCCTCACTGCCAGCGGATCCCGATCCTGGCCGCGAAGGACGGTCGCTGGCGGCGCGTCGGCCATGCAGCGGCTCTGCGCCTCTGCGCGCACCCGGCGCCAGAGCTCGACGTCATGTCCGCGCCAGCCGAGAAACCCGAAGTACTCGCGGCGCAGAGCCGGGGCACAGCGCGCAGCCATCAGCGCCGCTTCGATGACCAGCGTACCGGAGCCGCACATCGGGTCGAGGAACTGAGCGCCGGCAGGCGCAAGCTCCGGCCATCCCGCCCGCATCAGTATACCGGCGGCAACGTTCTCCTTCAGCGGCGCCTCACCGGCTGCCCCGCGATAGCCGCGGCGGTGGAGACTCTCACCGGAAAGATCGATGGACAGCGTGATCTGTGCGCCGTGGGCATGCGCGTGCACGCGGACGCTCGGCTGATCCAACACAATGTCCGGTCGAGCGCCGGTCGCATCGCGCAGCGCATCGACGATCGCGTCCTTGAGCTTCAGGGCTCCGAAATGGCTGTGTGTGATAGTCGGATGCTTGCCGCTGAAATCGCAGGCGAGCGTCGCGCCGGGACCCAGATGCTGGCTCCAGTCGCATTCGCGGGCGCCGGAATAGAACCCCTCCGCGCTCGTGGCCTCGAAACGCGCGATCTCGAGGAATACGCGGTTGGCGAGCCGCGACTCGAGACAGGCGCGGTATGCGGTCTCGAGCGTGCCGGTGAACGCCACACCTGTCGTCCGGTCTCGAGCATCGGTCGCGCCGAAGGTCGCCACCTCCTTGGCCAAGAGATCGGCGAGGCCGCGCGGTACGCTCGCCAGGAAGCGAAGGGAGGTCACGATGCGGGACTCGGGGAGCGGCGGTTTGTCTCCACGTATGGCATTTCCTTATGATAAGGGGGTCCCACCCGCCCAAGCCACCCGCGAGCCCCTCATGGCACCCTCCGATCCCCTCTCCCGCGATGCGCTCGACGCGTTCTGGATGCCCTTCACCGCGAACCGCCAGTTCAAGGCAAAGCCTCGGCTGCTGTCCCGCGCGAGCGGTATGCACTATTTCACCCCCGAAGGCCGGCAGATCCTCGACGGGACCGCGGGTCTTTGGTGCGTCAACGCCGGGCACGGCCGCAGCGAAATCACCGAGGCGGTGGCCCGCCAGCTGGGCACTCTCGATTTCGCGCCCACGTTCCAGATGGCCCACCCCGCCGCATTCGAGCTCGCGAACGCAATCGCCCGGATCGCACCGCCGGGACTCGATCGTGTGTTCTTCACCAACTCGGGCTCGGAGTCGGTGGACACGGCGCTCAAGATCGCACTCGCCTATCATCGGGTACGGGGCGATGCCGCGCGCACCAAGCTCATCGGCCGGGAGCGCGCCTATCACGGCGTAGGGTTCGGCGGCATTTCCGTCGGCGGCATCGGTGGCAACCGCAAGCCGTGGTCGGCTTCGCTCCTACCGGGCGTCGACCACCTGCCTCATACCCATGACCTCAAGCGCAACGCCTTCTCACGCGGTCAGCCCGCCCACGGAGCGGAGCTGGCGGAGGAGCTCGAGCGCCTGTTGATGCTGCACGATCCCTCCACGGTTGCCGCGGTGATCGTGGAGCCGATCGCGGGCTCGACCGGAGTGCTGATCCCGCCGCGCGGCTACTTGGAGCGTCTGCGCCAGATCTGCGACCGGCACGGCATCCTCCTCATCTTCGATGAGGTGATCACCGCGTTCGGACGTGTTGGCGCGCCCTTTGCCGCCCAGGAATTCGGCGTAACCCCCGACATGATCAGCACGGCGAAGGGCCTGACGAACGGCACCGTGCCCATGGGTGCGGTGCTCGCGAAGCGGTCCATCCATGACGCCTTCATGCAGGGGCCCGAGACGACGATCGAGCTCTTCCACGGCTACACTTATTCGGCACACCCGGTTTCCTGCGCGGCCGCGCTCGCCACGCTCGGCATCTACGAGCGTGAGGGCCTGTTGGGACGGGCGAGGGAGCTGGCGCAGTACTGGGAGGATGCCGCGCATTCACTGCGCGGATTGCCGCATGTCATCGACGTGCGCAATTACGGTCTGATCCTGGGCCTCGAGTTGGAGCCAGCGACCGGCCGGCCCGGCAGCCGGGCTTACAGTATCTTCGTCGAATGCTTCGAGCGCGGCCTGCTCGTGCGCCAGACCGCCGACATCATCGCGCTATCGCCGCCCCTGATCGCCGAGCGCTCCCACATCGATCAGATGTTTGGAACGCTCGCCGAGGTGGTGCGCAATCAACGCTGATGGCGACCGCGTGTCATCGCCATCCACGCGATGGCGGCAACGACGACAACACAGCCCAGGAGAAGTCCCATCTCGGATGACGAGAAGAGGCGGGTCGATTCGATGGTTATAGTGGGCAGCATGACATTGTTCCGTGATGACGCACTTTCGGCTCCGGGGGCAGGCTGCCAGCCTCCGCGGGCCGGGTGAAGCAGCGGCTCGCCGATCTGCGATGCCGGTCACCCGACCCGCAGGTTATGTTTACTAGCGCGCATCCGCCACGGTGGGGCCTGACCCGGACGACTGCGCCACCTCAGCCCCCTGCAGCCGCACGGTCACCCGCCTGTCGAACGCGTACGCGTCCATATCACCTCGCGGGCTGGTGGATTGCGAGGATCCGTGTCCTGCGATCACGAGCCTATCCTGCGGACACCCCGCTTTCTCCAGGGTCAGAGCCACGGTCTCCGCACGGCGCAGTGATAGGTCGTCATTGAACGTCGCCGGGCCCCTCGGGTCGGCATAGCCGTCGATCCGCACCTTCGCCCCGGGCGGAAGCGATGCGGCCAGCGCTGCGATCTTGCGCAGCGCCGACAACTGCAGGCCGTTGACCGCGGCGTCGGCCGTCCTGAAGGCCACATCGGTCTCGATGGCATCGGAGAGCTGCACCGTGTGGTCGAGCTCCGCTCGCTGCGCCTCGACGGTAGTGAGTGATTGGCTGGCGAGGTTCAGCTTTCCCGCCAGCGCCTCACGCTCCTGCTGGCTCTGGCTGAGGCTTGCGGTGAGCGCCTGGTTTTGCACCGCGAGGACCTGGTTCTGCGCGGCCAGCGCATGGTTGGCGACGCTCTGCTTGTGATAGTGATTGCCCAGCAGTGCTCCGGCGACGATGCCCACCACCGCACCGATTGGCCCTGCCGCCGCCGCGCCAACGGCGGCGCCGGTCAGGACGCCAATGTTCTCCTGCTTGGAAGCTGGTTGCTGTGCCCCGGCCGCCGTCTGGGCCGCGGACGCCGGCAGAGCGGCAACGCACATCGCCGCCACTGTGATACCCACCGTTCCGACACGAACTTTGTTGCTCAGGATGCTCATATGCTGGCCCTCTTGCTGTGTGCTGGCGCGCTTCGCGCCGTCGAGGACCAGTACAAGCCAGGGGCCGGGGCCGGTCGTGATGCAAACCGGGCCGTCCGCTGATTCTTAGTGGCAAATCCTGGCGGGGACCGTTACTTGGGATAGGTCAGCCGGTCTTGGATGGCGAGCAGGACGTCGCTGCGCGAAACCTCGCCGATCAGAGTGTGGCGCCACTGGCCGGGAGTGACCGGCAGCGCGGTCGCCTGCTCGCGGAGGAAGCCGTCGAGCGCCTCGCAAAGCGGCATGTCGGGCGAGAGCGCGAAATTAATGGGCAGCGCAACCGCTTCAGCGGGCAAGCCCCAGCCGATCTCGCCCTTCTGCAGCCGATCGAGCACCTTGCGGGGATCGAACCAGGCGACCAGGTCATCGCCGCTCGTCACATAGACTCGCTGCAGCGGGCGTTTGGGAAGCCGGTCATAGATGTCCGCCAGACTGGTCGTGGCACTGACCACCGCGGCCGCCGGCTTCACGAGCGCCTCGACAGTACGCAGCCGCCAGTCATCGCCGTGCTCGGCGACGATCGCGCGGCTGAGGCTGGCGTGATACACCGACTGCCCCTTCCGGTAGACCTTCGCCGTGTAGTGCGCAGTCACGCAGGCGAGCATGAGCGGCAGTACCACGTTGTAGTCGAGAGTCATCTCGAAGATCATCAGGATGGAAGTCAGGGGCGCCTGAGTCGTCGCCGCGAGAAATCCGCCCATGCCGATCAGAGCGTATGCCGCCGGCACCGAGGCGATGTGCGGCATCAGGCCGTGCAGCACGCCCCCAACCAGCGCGCCCACGGCCGCGCCGATGAAGAGTGAAGGCGTGAGGACACCGCCGACGCCTCCTGAGCCCACGGTCGCGGACGTCGCGACCACCTTTGCGAGCAGTATTGCCAGCAACCAGAGACCGAGGACCTGGCCCTGGAGGATATGGCCGACAACGCTGTAGCCGTTGCCCCAGACCTGGGGAACGAAGATGGAGATGGCTCCGACGATCATGCCGCCGAGCCCCAATTGCCAGTAGAGCGGCAGCTTCAGGCGCACGAACTGCGACTTCGCGAAGTCGAGCAGCGCGAGGAAGGGCGGCGCGAGGTGTCCGAGCAGGATTCCCAGTATCAGGTAGAAGATCAGCTCCACGTTGGAGGATGACCACACCACGTGCGGGACGTCGAAAACGGGCCCGTACCCGAGGAAGCGATGGATGGTGGCGTTCGACATGACGGACGAGACCACCAGGGGACCGAAGCTCTCCATGGAGATCGAGCCGAGAACGATCTCCGAAACGAACAACGCGCCCGAGATGGGCGCGTTGTAGGCCGCGGCGATACCGGCCGCCGCGCCGCATGCGACCATGAGCCGCAGGCGCGGAATCGGGGCCCGCGAGAACAGGCCGAGCCGCGACCCCAGCATCGCGGAGAGCTGCACCATCGAGCCCTCTCGCCCGATCGAGCCTCCCGAGGAGATGGTGAGAAGAGACCCGAAGCTGCGCAATATGGTGGCGCGGAAGCCGATCTTGCCGTCACCGACGATGACCGCCTCCATGTAATCGACGGCTTTCGAGGAAACGAAACTACGGCCGACGAAATGCAGCACGGCACCGGCGAGCACCCCGCCCACGATCGGCACCAGCGCCCGATGCCACCAGACCAGGCTCGCGGCGGCATCGACCAGCCCTTCGCCCTGCCCGATCGACGCATACCCCGTGAAGAACTTGGTAAAGAGGCGGATCGACTCGCGGAATAGGACGCTCGCCAGAGCGCCGAAGAAGCCGACCAGCGCGGCCCAGAATATGATGCCGGCCAGGTCCTCGTGGCCGAACAGGATCAAGCGCAGCCGCGTCAGCAGCGACAGTGGTACGCGTGCGAACTCTCTTGCCTGTAAGTGCATCTTCCGACTTGGCCCGTCCCGGTCCCGAGCGCGCCATTATGCATTCTCGCCGCCTGTCGCTGAGCGGGGCCTGAACAAGATATGACGAAGGTAGACAAATTCGCATCGATTTCCTAGCCTTCGGGACCACGCTTTGCGCCATCTGATCGTCCCACTCATTGCCGGAGAGCACCCGTGACCTTCACCCTTCCCCCGCTTCCGTTTGCGCCTGGCGCGCTCGCCGCCCGCGGCATGTGCCAGGAGACCCTGGAGTTCCATCATGGCAAGCACCATCAGGCGTACGTCACCGCGCTCAACGGGCTGGTGGAGAAGAACGACGCGCTCAAGGGCAAGACCCTCGAGGAGGTGATCAAGCTCGCTCATGGCCGCGAGGACATGATTCCCGTCTTCAACAACGCCGGTCAGCACTGGAACCACAGCTTCTTCTGGAACTGCCTCTCGGCCGCGGGCGGCGGCATTCCCGGGGAGCTCGAGAAGAAGCTCGCCGCCGACTTCGGCAGCGTCGATAAGTTCAAGGAAGCCTTCAAGGCCGCCGCCGTCGGCCAGTTCGGCTCCGGCTGGGCGTGGCTGGTGCTCGGCAAGGATGGGAAGCTCAAGGTCTCGAAGACCGCGAACGCCGGCCTCCCACTCGCCAGCGCCGAAGGCAAGGCGCTCCTCGTGCTCGACGTATGGGAGCACGCCTACTACATCGACTTCCGCAATCGCCGTCCGGACTTCACCGATAACTTCCTGACCAAGCTCGCCAACTTCGAGTTCGCCGCTCAGCAGCTGAAATCGGCCTGAGTCAGTCCACGCTCCGGCTCGCCGGACCTGCGGAGCGAACCAATGGGCGCGGTGCGGGTCCTACCTGTGATGCCTTCGGCGGCCGTCACGGGTTGGTCCCGGTCGCAGTGCGGCATTGAGAGCCGGGGAGCCGGTCCTGTTAATGCGGGATCGGCTCCCTTTCGTTTTGCCTGAAGAAACCATATGCGAACAACTGTAATCACCCTGCTCGCGGTCTGCTCCTTGGCACTCGCCGCGCCGCGGTCGCGGGCCGCAACGAATCCGCTCGGGTCGCAGGTCACCCGGGAGACGCTGGCGAATGGGCTGCGCGTGGTGGTGGTGCGGGATCCGCTGGCGCCGGTGGTCGCGACGGCGGTGAATTACCTGGTGGGCTCCGACGAGGCGCCGGCGGGGTTCCCAGGGATGGCGCATGCGCAAGAGCACATGATGTTTCGCGGCAGCCCGGGTCTCACCGCCGACCAGCTCGCCGATGTCGGCGGTGTCATGGGAGGCAATTTCGATGCCAACACGCGGGAGAGCGTGACCCAATACGTGTTCACCGTCCCGGCGGAAGACCTCGACGTCGCCCTGCACATCGAGGCACTCCGGATGAGCGGCGTGCTCGACTCGGAGCGCCAGTGGAAGCAGGAGCGCGGCGCGATCGAGCAGGAAGTGGCTCAGGATCTGTCCGATCCGGATTACGTTCTCTACGAGAAGATGCGCGCGGAGATGTTCGCTGGCACACCCTACGTCCACGACGCGCTCGGCACCCGTCCCTCATTCAACGCCACCACGGCGGGAATGCTGAAACAGTTCCACGACACGTGGTACGCGCCGAACAACGCCATCCTGGTGATCGCCGGCGACGTCGACGCGGGAGCTACTCTGCTCGAGGTGAAGCGGCTCTTCGGCACTATCCAGCCGCGCAAGCTGCCCGCGCGGCCCGCGGTGCGGCTCGGTCCGGCGCACGCGGCAACTTACACGATGAGCACCGATGAGCCGGACGGCACGGCGATGATCGCAGTGCGCACCCCTGGCCTCGACAGTCGCGACTTCGCCGCGCTCGATGTGCTCGCGGACGTCCTCGACAGCCGCCGCTTCGCACTCTTCGGCCTCGTGCCCCAGGGCAAGGCACTCGACGCCGACTTCTCGCTCGATCCGCTGCCGAAAGCCGGCATCGCATACGCGACGGTGTCGTTCGCCGCCGGACAGGATCCCAAGGCGCTCGAGAGCGCCATCCGCTCCATCCTTGCGGATGTGGTGCAGCACGGTGTTCCCGCCGACCTCGTCACCGCGGCGAAGCTCCAGGAGCGCCGCGCAGCCGAGTTCGAGAAGAACTCCATCGCGGGCTTCGCCTCCGACTGGTCGGACGCTCTCGCGCTCTACCAGGTCAGCTCACCGGACGAGGAGCTGGCGGAGATCAACAAGGTCACGGTGCAGGATGTCGATCGCGTGGCGCGGAAATATCTCGACCTCGACCATGCCATCACGGCCGTGATGTTGCCGCGCGGATCGGGCAAGCCCGTTCCCTCGAGCGGCGGCTTCGGCGGCCAGGAGTCGATCTCCCTCGGTGCGGCGAAACCGACGGCGCTGCCGACATGGGCGGCCGCCGGTCTGCGTCGCTTGAGCGTGCCACCTTCGACTCTGCATCCCGTGGTGACTCGACTCCCGAACGGACTGACACTCATCGTGCAGACTGAGGATGTCAGCAACACCGTGAGTGTCTACGGCCACATCCGTAGTCAGCCCGGGCTCGAGGAGCCGCACGGCGAGGACGGTGTGAGCGACCTGCTCGAGCGCATGTTCATGTTCGGCAGCAACAGTCTCCACCGTCTGCAGTTCCAGCAGGCGCTGGATGCCATCGGCGCGAGCGAGCAGGCCGGCACGGATTTCAGCTTACAGGTCCTGCCAGAGAATCTGGACCGCGGCATCCAGCTCCTGGCGCAGAACGAGCTCGACCCCTACCTGCCGGCCAATGCCATGACCGTCCTGCGCGATCAGCTTGCCGAGAGCGTCGCGGCCCGCAACCAGAGTCCGGGCTTCCTGACCCGGCATTCGCTGCGGCAGGCGCTCTTTCCCGCGACCGATCCGAGCCTGCGCTTCGCGACGGCGGCCAGCATCCACGCGCTCACGCCCGATGAGGTGCAGGCCTATTACCACATGAGCTTCCGCCCCGACCTCACGACCATCGTGGTGATCGGGAAGATGACACCGCAGCAGGCATTGGCCAGCATCGAGAAGTATTTCGGCCCCTGGAAGGCCATCGGACCGACGCCGCCGACGGACCTGCCGCAGGTACCCGCGAATCGCCCTGACGTGGTGGCGGTCCCCGACTCCAGTCGCGTGCAGGACATCGTGGTCCTCGCTCAGACCTTGCCGCTCACGCGCCATGATCCCGACTACTATCCATTGCAGCTCGGTGATGCCGTGCTGGGCGGCAGCTTCTACTCGACGCGTCTCAGCATCGCGTTGCGCAAGGAAAGCGGCCTCGTCTACTCGGTCGACTCGACGCTCGAAGCCGGGCGGACTCGCAGCGCCTATCTCGTGGAGTACGCCTGCGATCCGCCCAATGTCACCAAGGCCGCCGCGATGGTCCGCCGCGAGATTGCCGACATGCAGCGTACGCCCGTGGGCGACGAGGAGCTGCTCCGCGCGAAGGAGCTGCTGGTGCGGCAGATTCCTCTCGGGGAATCGAGCGTGGACGAGATCGCGGGCGGCATCATCGGCCGAGTCGACCTCGGGCTGCCGCTCGATGAGCCGACCATCGCCGCCCGGCGCTACATCGAGCTCGGACCGGCGCAGATCCAGGCGGCGTTCCGCAAGTGGATGCGCCCGGCGGATCTGGTCAGAGTCAGTGAGGGGCCGGCTCCGAAGTAGTCGGCGCGGGCGGCATCTTCACGACCATGGGCAGGCTCAATGTGACATGGAAGTTGGCCGCGCGCGGCGCTGGCGCCGCGCACTCAAAGTGGTCCTCATCGACGCGGGCCCCTTCGAGGGACGTGAGCATCCCCTGCTCGATCTGCTGCAGCAGCTGACAATCCGAGGTCTGCAGGGTCTTCGGCTGACCCGGCGCGAGCCGAATGGTGCGCTCGATCGCCTCGGCCGGCGCCGATTTCACCGCCCCCTGCAGGAAGATCGGCAGTTGGAATCGAACCTCTACATCGGGCGACCTCATATAGCCGCTCGGCGTGGGACTGCAGTGGTACGGCAGGATGTTTACGCTGTAAGGCCACGCTCCCAGGCGCAGCAGAATGTCGTGGAACTCGTACCAGAGCTGGTTGCAGGTGTAGGTCCGCGGCAGCTTCTGCAAGTTGACGATCATGTCGTAGGTCCGCCAGAGCGCGGGCCGGCCCGCGGCGGCATCCCTGGGGGGCGTGCTCGCGGCGATCGCGGCGCTGACTGATCCCAGCGCGCAAACCGCCATGGCCATGACGCCGAGGTGTTTTCGCATCCGCTCCTCCAAAAACTTCTTGTAAATCATGGGTACTGGCCCGCCGGGGCGCGGCCGGCTCCGCTGCCCGAATTTGCCACGATTCCGCCATGGCACCGGCCGGATCGGCGCCGAGACTCTCCCACAGGTCGGCGGCGGAGAATGTCCATGTTCACGAATCTCAGGATCTGGCTCAACCATTTTGAATACCACGCGGACCAGCCGCGCGGCGCGCGTGGCTGCTCGCCGAACGCGCTCCCGCCGGAGGAGCGCCGCCTCATCGCCCACTCCATCGCGACCTTCCAACTGGGCGAGCAGTCCGACGGCACCGGGTTTCTGCGCGCAGCGTACCGCTTCGCGGGGGTCCACGGTGATGAGCTCCTGCCACGCATCACCGAACTCTTCATTCGCGAGGAGCAGCGCCATGCCCGCCTGTTGCGCGAGTTCATGGACGAGCACGGTATCAGAGCGAAGCGTCGGCACTGGAGTGACGCGGTATTCCGCCGCGTGCGCCGGCTCGCCGGCTTCGAGCTCTACCTCCACGTGCTCATCACGGCTGAGCTGATCGGCAATGTCTACTACCGCGCGCTCGAGTCCGTGACCGGGTGCCAGAGGCTCAGGGTCCTCTGCCGCACGCTCCTCGCCGACCAGCTCGCGCACGTCGGCTACGAGTCGGAGCTGATCCTCGAGCTGCGCGCGCGCAAGCCGGCCGGGTTGCGAACTCTGACCCGGCTGGCGCATCGCGCCTTCTTCTGTGGCACCGCCTGCTCCGTTTGGGTATCGCATCGTGCAGTCCTGCGTAGCGCGGGTTACTCCGTAGCCGATTTCCTACGCGCTTGCTTCGCGCAGTACGCGTTTCATCTCGACGCACCGGAGGGATGGTCGACCTCCGCTGCAGGCTCCGCGCGGCGCCGGTAGATGTAGGTATGCTCGACGATATCGAGACGTGTCTTCCAGGGGTCCGCCTCCGGGATCGGACCGTCGTCAGTGAAGCTCATGAGCTCGTCACTGCTCTGATGATACTCGGGCCACGCAGGCTGCCCCCGCGGGTCCGGCCGGCCAGTGCGGGCGAACTCAATCCAGTACGCATGAACGACGCGTGCCATCGCCTCGTCGGCGCGTGATGTCGCGTTGCCGTAACGTGCGGAGACCGTATCGAACACATAGGGGATCTCCGCAGCATGCGGCGCACCCCACAACGTAGTATTGCGGCGCGCGGTTGCCACATAGCCGAAGCGATATTCATATACACGCTGACCGCGCGCGGAAAGGAGTCGTGCGATCGCGCGAGCCGGCTCCACCATCCACTGATCACCGCCGACCGCGGCCGCCGCCTCTCCCAGCGTGAGCCGTCCGTTCGGATCATAGATGCGCCGTGCAGCCGCGGAATGAGTGCCGAAGGTCCTCCACAGCGCCCAGAACGAGGCCGGGGCCGTCGGGCCGATCTCATCCGTGTTGGTGCCGATCATGACCGGCACGCGCGCCCCGCCGCCCGCCGCATATATATTCGTCGGCGCGCCGGGATAGAGCTTGGCGTCCAGGATGGGACCGCCGACGAACGTTGGATCGCTTGACTCGGTGTGCAGGTCCAGATCACCCACCAGCCTCGCCGCAGGCAGCGCGCGCAGTGCTGCCAGCGCACGGGGTCCCTCCCCGCCGATGCCCAGGAGCCAGGCCAGCCCGAGACCCCTCGCCTCCGCGGAATCGGCTGCGCCGGAGAGGGGCCGCAGCGGCGAGATGTTGTCGCGCCCGGCGCCTGACTCGATGATGGCCTTTGCGAACAGGCCGTGCGCCAACGGGCTCATCAGAAGAGCGTTGACCGACATGCCGCCCGCGGACTCGCCAAAGATCGTCACGTTGCGCGGGTTGCCGCCAAACGAGGCGGCGTGGCGCTGCACCCATTGGAGTGCCGCGATCTGATCCATGAAGGTGTAATCGCCCCGCCGGCCGCCGGCTGACCTCCGGTCCAGTGCCGGAAACGCGAACAGGCCGAAGTTTCCGAGGCGATAGTTGAAGCTCACGAGCACCACGCCGTCGCGGGCGAACTGCGTGCCGTCGTGTATGGCGGGCGAGGTGCCACCGTCCACGAATCCCCCGCCGTAGATCCAGACCATGACGGGCAGACCGTGGGCGGACCGCGCCTTCGGGCGCCACACGTTGAGGTACAGACAGTTTTCTCTCGGCACGGTCCGAATCGGTCCATCATCTCCGGGAGTCGGCAACTGCGCGCAATCGGGGCCGAAGTGCTGGGCCAGCCGGACACCCGTCCAGCGCTGCACCGGTTGCGGCGGCGCCCACCGCAAGGCCCCCACCGGCGGGGCTGCGTACGGTATTCCTTCGAACGCGATGACCCCGCGCTCCAAGGCGCCGCGGACCATCCCGCCATCCACCTGCACCTCCAGAGGCGTCGCCCGCGCCATCGCCACGGGCGCCAGGCAGACAAGGCCGGCGCAAAGCGCACCGGCGGCACAGGCGCGCGCGACAGAAGGGATGCGGCTCATGGCTTGGCCTCGGTCGACTCCGGGCAAATCAACGGCCGTCGTTGCGGCTCGTTCCGCGCCTCCAGGGGCCGCTCGCCGCGCAGTGCCCGGATCACGTCCTCGCTCGCCTTGCGACGCACATCGCGCAACGAGGCATCCGAGGAGAATGCAATGTGGGGAGTGAGCATGACGTTGGGTCGCAGCAGGCCGGGCGGAACGTGCGGCTCGTTTTCCAACACATCGAGGGCCGCGCCGGCAAGTGCCTCCCCTTCCAGCGCATCGACGAGCGCCTGGCTTTCGATCACGGCACCGCGACTCACGTTGATGAGGAAGGCCCCAGGCTTCATGAGGGCGATTCGCTCGCGGTCGAGCAGATGACGAGTATCCGCGGTCAGCGGAAGGTGGACGATCACCACATCCGAGCGGCGCAGGAGCTCCTCCAGGCTCGTCATTTCCACATCGCGCGCGTCGTCAACCAGACGGCGTGCGTGAGCGAGCAGGCGCACCCCAAAGCCGCGCAGCTTCTCCGCGGTCCGCCGCCCCGTGCGCCCGAACCCTATGATGCCGCAGGTCAAATCGCGCACTCGTCGCAGCTTCGCGCCGGCCGGCTCCCAGCGGCCCGCCTTGACCTCCCGATCGTACTGAGTGAGTCCACGCGCCCAGGCGAGCAACATGCCGACCGCGTGGTCGGATACTTCCTCGACACAGTAGTCCGGCACATTCGTGACCCAGATGCCCCGCCGGGTGGCCTCATCGACCGCGATGTTGTCGAGCCCGACTCCCAGGCGCGCGATGACGCGCAACGGCGGGCTGCCTGCGATGGCGGCGCGGCTCACCGGTGCCCAGTTGGTCATGATCGCGGCGGGCTGATGCTCCGTCACCAGAGCCTCGATCACTTCCGCGGTAGCGGCTTTGGCCGGACCGGCAATGAAGCGGAGCCCCGCGGCCGCGATGAGCCCCGCCTCGAGGGTGTTATCGGGCCACGCGTAGTCGGTGAGCAGAACCGTCGCGTGCGGGGTCATGCGGGCTGATGCGGATGGGGCATCGGCCCATTATATTCGAGCGTTCCGGCGCGCCTCCTGGCTGCTACCGGCCGCCGCGCCGCATGGCTGCCCGCCCGAGCACCACACCGAACTCTTTCTCACCCTCGCCCCGCGCCAGGGCCTCGAGCATGGAGTCGCGTATGACGCTCCCCACCGGCATCGGCGTCGTAACAGCCTCGGCGGCGGCCAGCGCCAGGCGCACATCCTTGAGGCCCAGGCGCGCCTTGAAACCCGCCGGCTCGAAGCGCCGCTCGGCGATGAGGCGGCCATAGCCCTGATACACCGGTCCGGGGAAGAGGCTCTGGCCGATCAGCTCGAACAGCTCACGCGCGCCGACGCCATAACCCTCGGTGAGCGCGGCCGCCTCGCCCATGGATTCGATCGCCGCCGCCAGCATGAAGTTGACGGCGAGCTTGACCACGTTCGCCTGCGAGGCGCGCTCGCCGAACCGCCAGACCTTCTGCCCGACGGTTCCCTCGAGCAGCGGCAGGATGGACTCGACGACCTGGCTCGGTCCGGCCACCAGGACCGTCAGCTTGCCCGCCGCGGCGACGTCAGGCCGGCCGAGGACCGGCGCGGCGACATAACCCACTCCGCGCTCGCCGTGGCGCTGCGCGAGCTCATCGCCGAGCGCCGCCGAGATGGTGGCCAGGTTGACGTGAAGGCGGGTTGCGGCGGGAGTAGCGCGTGCGACGACGCCGCTGTCGAGCAACACTGCGCGCGTGACCTGATCATCGCTCAGCATCGAGAATACGACATCACCGCGAAACGCCTCCTCGGCGGTGGCGGTCACCTGCGCGCCGCGCTCGGCGAGAAGTCGCGCCGGCTCCGGCGAGCGGTTCCAGACTCGCAGCGAATGCCCGGCTTCGAGCAAGCGACCCGCGATGGCGGCGCCCATGTTTCCGAGCCCGATGAACCCGATGTCCATAAGCGCCTCTCAAAAAAGGGCAGCCCAGGGCAACTCCCTGGGCCGCGGTGTCAAATGCGGCCACACGGCCGCGCGAATCAGCTAATTCAGCATTCCCTGCCGCCCTGCCGGCAGAATCATTCCGACCATGGATTCCTCGCCTTCCTTCCAGGCATCGAGGCGCACGCGCTGCAGGAAATCATCCAGCTCCATCCACTGCCAGCCTTCCCACACTCCCTGCTCCACTCGCAACAGAATCATTTGATGACGATTCATACGAGCCTCCCACAACCCGAAGGTGGTTAAAAGGCCGGCGGGAAACCTGTCCCGCCGGCAGAACTGCCAACGTGCCGGGGGTTGATACTGGCACGCTGGTTCGGGGATACGTCCTGCGGTTGATCGGCTTGGCGAGCAGGTACCGATCGCCCAGCCACGCGATTGCCTTGGCCCGCGCGGCGCTGTAGTCCACCACCTGCGGCTGCTCGACTTTGCTTGCCTGCTGCATGACCTGCTCTCCTCATATCAATGGACGCTCGAACTGGCGGCCCGGTTCCTATGATCGGGTTGATCAGCGCGAACTCAACCGCCGCGCTCTACCCCCAAAGGGGGAGCAGCCGCTCTCCGGTCGGGGAGTTATTCTTTTTGGATCAATGACTTACGTAGCACGGAACGCCCGGACCGCCGATTCGCCCCAGGCGTCAGCCAGGGGGGCAGCCTGACATCCTCCGCATCTGCCCTCAATGGGAATAGCCTGTGCGATCCTCGCGATTGGGTGCCTTTTCGGCTTCCAGGGCCGCCTTATGGTCAAAGGCTGCACGCGCGGCGTCGATCTCGGCGAGATGGCTGCGCGCCCACTCCCCGAGCGCGCTCACGGGCGCATGCAGCGCCCGCCCGAGGGGCGTGAGCTCGTACTCCACCCGCGGCGGCACGACCGGGTACACGGTGCGCTTCACCAGGCCGTCGCGCTCCAGGCCGCGTAGCGACAACGTCAGCATCCTTTGGGAAATGCCGCCGATCGCGCGCTTGAGCTCGGAGAAGCGGCGTGGCCTTGCCGCCAGCATCATGATGATGAGGACGCTCCACTTCTCGCCGATCCGCGCCAACACCTGACTGATCTTGGGGCATTCCTCGCTGTGGAGGTCCGCGGCCATGGTTACATCGACTTTACTGGGTCGCATGCGTGTGCCTGCTTGTTTCAGCGCCGGCCGCACTCATAATCGGCCTCGGTAACAATTTTATACCATGGGCCGGAGACAGGGGCGATAATGTCGTCACGAGGAGATTCCAAATGAGTGCGCAATCCATACGCGGGGTCTCGCGAGTCGTGCGCGGGATGCCAACATCAGACGGCGCCGGCGTGAAGCTGACGCGCGTCATCGGTCAGCCGCGGCTGCCGGACCTCGATCCGTTCCTGATGCTCGACGAGTTCGGGACGGACAACCCCGGCGACTACATCGCGGGCTTCCCGGATCATCCGCACCGGGGCTTCGAGACCGTCACCTACATGCTCGACGGTAAGATGCGTCATCGCGACAACCACGGCCACGAGGGCGTCCTCGTCCCGGGCAGCGTCCAATGGATGACGGCGGCACGCGGCATCGTGCATTCCGAGATGCCGGAGCAGCAGGAAGGCCGCATGCGCGGTTTCCAGCTCTGGATCAACCTGCCGGCGCGGGACAAGATGACGGCGCCCAAGTACCAGGAATTCGGACCGGAAAAGATCCCGGCCGCGGACTTGGAGGGCGGCGTGCGCGTGAAAGTGATTGCCGGGCGCGTGGCGGGCGTAACCGGGCCGATCGCGCAACCCGCAACCGACCCGACGTACCTCGATATAGAGCTAGGGCCCGGCGCGACACTGTCACAGCCGCTTGCTCGCGGCCACGCGGCGTTCCTCTATGTTTACGAGGGCGCCGTGAAGGTCGGCACGGGCGAGTCCGCGGCGACTCTGGGGGCTCACGAGCTCGCGGTACTGACCGACGGCGACTCGGTGCAGGTCGAAGGCCGCGATCCGCCACGCGATCGCGCGCTCAATCGCGCCATCCTGGTCGCCGGCCGGCCTCTCAAGGAGCCCGTGGCGAAGCATGGGCCGTTCGTCATGAACACCCGCGAAGAGCTGATCCAGGCCTTCGAGGACTATCAGAACGGAAAATTTTAACGCTTACTCGGCGGCGGCAGCAGGCATCGCCGGCTCGGCGAGCTGCTGCCGCTCCTTCTCGTGATCGGCCGCCAACACGAGGTAGACGGCCGGGACGATGAAGAGCGTGAAGATCGTGCCTATGGAAAGGCCGGTGAAGATCACCCAGCCCATCGCCTTGCGCCCTGCGGCACCCGCACCGCTTGCGATGACGAGTGGCAGGACACCCAGCACCATCGCCGCGGTGGTCATCAGGATCGGCCGCAGCCGCACGGCCGCCGCCTCGATGATGGCGGTGCGCTTCGGTTTACCGGCCCGCTGCTCGTCGTTGGCAAACTGCACCATCAGGATGCCGTGCTTGCTGATGAGGCCAAGGAGGGTCACGAGGCCCACCTGCGAATAGATGTTGAGCGAGGTGACGCCTATGTTGATGAAGAGCAGCGCGCCGAACAGCGCCGCCGGCACCGAAACCAGGATCACCACCGGATCACGAAAACTCTCGAACAGCGCCGCGAGTGAGAGATAGACGATGATGAGCGCGAAGCCGAACGTGAAGACGAAGGCGTTCGAGCCCTGCATGTACTGGCGCGAGGCGCCCGAATAATCGACCGTGTAGCCGCTCGGGGCGACCTCCTGCAGCGTCTTCCTCAGGAAAGCCAACACCTGGCCCTGCGAGGCGGCCGGAGCGCCGGCGATGGTCGCGGAGTTGAGCTGCTGGAAGTGGTTGATCGACTCCGGAACTGTCTGGCGCACGAGGTGCGCGATGGTGCCGAGCTGCACCAGCGAGCCATTCGCGGCGCGCACGTGCAGATTGAGCACCTGGGAGGGGTTCAGACGGTATTTCTGCAGCACCTGCGGGATGACCTGGTAGGAACGGCCCGCGATCGTGAAGTAATTGACATAACCGCCGCCCATGGCCGCGCCTAGCACCGCGGCCACATCCTGATTGGTGAGGCCGAACTGCGCCACCATGTCCTTGTTGACTTCAATCGTCTGCTGCGGCTCGTCGAGCTTCAGGTCGCCGTCGACGAACCAGAAGAGCCCGGCCGCTTTGGCGCGATTGAGGACCTGCTGCTCCACCTGGTAGAGGTTTTCGATCGGCTCGCTGGTCGTGATCACGAACTGTAGCGGCATGCCCTGGGAACCGGGCAGCGGTGGAAACTGGAAGGCCGCCACCTCGGCGCCCGCGATAGAGCTCCACTTCTTCTGCAGTATCTGCTGCAGCTCGTCGGCGGAGCGGCTGCGCTCACTCCACGGCTTGAACAATATCCCTCCAAGCCCCTGCGTCACCGACGGTGCACCGACGATCTGGAAGGCACCCCGATACTCCGGTATGGACTGCCCGATCGCGAGCGCCTGACTGGAATAGGTGTTCATCTGCGTGATCGTCGCATCGGGCGGCCCGATCAGCTGATACGCCACGAATCCCTGGTCCTCCTGCGGCGCCAGCTCCGAGGTCGAAGTCATGAAGAGATAAGGGAGCGAGGCGAGCAACAGCACGAGGAGCACGATGAGGACCGGCCAGGTCTCGAGCCAGCTCGTGAGCATGCGCTGATAGCCCGAGCGCAGCCGCGAGAACCAGCGATCGACCAGCCGCGCGAATCGCCCCTCCTCCATCTCGGCGCTGAAGATACGCGAGCACATCATCGGCGACAGAGTGAGTGCGACGATCGCCGAGATGGTGATCCCGCCGACGAGAGTGAAGGCGAACTGCGTGAATAGAGCGCCCGTGAGGCCGGTCTGGAACGCGATGGGTGCGTACGCGGCTACCAGCACCACCGTCATGGCGATGATCGGGCCGCCGAGCTCGCGCGCACCCTGGATCGCAGCCGCGAGCGGCGTGGCGCCTTCCTTCATGTGCCGATCGATGTTCTCGACAACGATGATGGCGTCATCGACCACGAGCCCGATCGCGAGCACCAGCGCGAGAAGCGTCAACAGGTTGATCGAGTAGCCGAGCATCAGCATCACGATGAAGGCGCCGATCAGGGACAAGGGCATCGCGATAGCGGGCACCGCCGCGGCCCGTGGACTGCCGAGGAACAGGAAGATGACTGCGGTGACGATGAGCAGCGCTTCGACCAGTGTCTTGATGACGTCCTTGATCGAGGTGTTGATGAATGTGGTGGCGTCGAAGGCGATCGCTTGGTTGATACCGCTCGGAAGCTGCCGGGCGATATCGGGCAGGTCCGCCCTGACTTGGCGCACCACGTCAAGCACGTTCGCGGTCGGAGAGGGCTTGATGCCGATGAACACGCCGGACAGGCCGCTGTATGAGACGCTGAAGTCGTAGCTTTGCGCGCCGAGGACGACGGTCGCCACATCCTCCAGCCGGACGATCGCACCGTTCGCCTGCCGGATCACGAGCCGTTTGAACGAGTCCAGCGAGTGCGGGTCCGTCGAGGCGGTCAGGTTGATGCTGACCATGTTGCCCTTGCTCTCGCCGGCGGCCGACAGATAGTTGTTGGACGCCAGGGCCGAGTACACGTCGCCCGCGGTCACTCCGTGCGCCGCCATTCGATCGGGATCGAGCCAGGCGCGCAACGCAAAGGTCCTACCTCCCAGGATCTCGGCGGTCTGCACGCCCGGGATGGAGTTGAGCTTCGGCTGCACGACGCGCAGCAGGTAATCGGTCACGTCGTTGGTCGGAAGTACCTTGCTCGAGTAATTGAGGTACAGGATGTCCGTGGTCTGATTCGCCTGCAGGTTTATGACCGGCAGCTGCGACTGCGGCGGCAGCTGGTTGCGCACGGCGTTGACCTGGGTGCTGATCTCCGTGAGCGCCTTGCTGGAGGAATAGTTCATCTCCAGCGTCGCCGTGATGACGGAGCTGCCGGCGCTCGAGACGGAAGACAGGTAATCGATTCCCTGCGCCTGGGCTATCGCGGCCTCCAGCGGTTGGGTAATGAACCCGGCGACGGTCTGCGCATCGGCGCCGTAATAAGTAGTGGAGACGGTGATGACACCGTTCTCCGTCTGCGGGAACTGGGTCACCGGCAGCTGGAAGATGGCGCGCAGGCCGAGCACCAGTATCAACAGGCTGACGACCGCCGAAAGAACCGGCCGGCGGATGAAGAGATCCGTGAGATTCACGCGCGCGCCTCACTGCTCCTGGGGAGTCGGGTTCGGCTCATTGAGCGGCAGCACGCTGTTGTTGACCGAGAGCGGCGAGCCATTCTTGATCTTCATCTGGCCGCTGCTCACGACGGTTTCGCCGGCCTCGAGCCCTTTGACGACGGCCACCTGGTCGCCTCGTGTCGGGCCGAGAGTCACGAACACCAGCTTCGCCGTCGGATTCGCGCCGGCTTTTGCGGGCTTGCTCACCAGGTAGACCGTCTCGCCGTACGGGTTGTACGTGACCGCGGTCTGCGGCAGCGTGAGATAACGCTCGCTCGCGCCCGCGTCCACCCTGGTGCGGACGAACATTCCCGGCAATAGCTTGTGCTCGGGATTGCGAATGGTCGCCTCGGCCTCGAAATTCCGGGTCGAGGAATCGACCAGCGGATCGATGGAAGTGATCTTGCCCTCGAAGGTTTTCCCGGGGAAGGCATCGACTATCAGATGGACCGTCTGGCCCACCGTCACGCGTGCCAGCTCATCCTCGGGCAGGCGGAAATCGACGTAGATGGGATCGACCGACTCCAGGGTCACGATTGGGTCGCCCGGGTTGAGATACTGACCGGGATTGACGGTGGTGATGCCGAGCTGGCCTCGAAAGGGCGCACGAATGGTTTTTTTCGCCACCAAGGCCGCCTGTGACGCCTCCTGCTCCCGGGCACTTTTCAGGTTTGCAATGTCGGTGTCGAGCTGTGCCCTACCGATGGCCTGCGCCTGGTACTGTATGAGATCGCGGTGATAGGTCAGCGCGGCGAGATTCGCCTCAGCCATCAACGCCCGCAGCTGCGCCATGTCCGGATCGGCGTTGAGCTGCACCAGCAGCTGACCCGACTGTGCGTCCGAGCCAGACTTGAACGCGATAGTGCGCACGAGGCCGGCCACCTCGGTGGTGACCTCGACGCCGTGGATGGCCCTCAGGCTCCCCACGGCCTCGACCTGAGGCTGCCAGTCGGAATACTCGGCCGTAGCGGTGCTCACCGTCTGCGGGATCGAGGCATTCTGGGCCATGGCCAGCCCGATGAAGTGGGCCTTGACCATGTTCCAGCCCACCACTCCACCCACGAGAACGATCACCAAGGCCAGTACGATGACCAGCCGAAAAATCATGCCCCTTTTCACAGCGACTCCTGACTCTACGGTCCGCTTCCCACCGGTGCCCTCAGACGCCACGACACAGCATCGCCCGTAGGGGCGAGCCGCGCTTTGCGCGAGGGCCTATCGGGAGGCTGCGAGAAGGGCGCGATTTTAACAGAATTTTACAGGAAGCCAGACAGTTTGGCTTGCCCCCGGCCGTACGGCCGGGGTAGATCGCGCCGCAGATACTCCGATACGGTATCGTGAACGGATGTACGAGCAGCCCCCGGACCCCGACGCCCATTCAGTGGTCCTCAGCGTCACCGGGCTCCGCAAGAGCTACTCTCAGGTCGTTGCGGTCGACGGGGTGTCCTTCGAGGTGCATCCCCGTGAGGTCGTCGGACTCCTCGGCCCGAACGGCGCCGGTAAGACGACCACCATCAACATGATCCTCGGCGTGCTGAGCCCCACGGCAGGCAGCGTGCGCATTGGAGGTATCGATTTGGCGCGCGAGCGGGCACGCGCCCTGGCGTCCGCCAACTTTTCCGCCGTCTACGCAACGTTGCCAGGCAATCTCACGGTCACCGAAAATCTCCGGTTTTTCGGCCTGGTTTATGCGATACCGCAGCTCGGTCGCAGGGTCGGTGAGCTGTTGCGACAGTTCGACCTCGAGCGCCTGCGGGACACCAAGTGTGGGCTGCTCTCCTCGGGGGAGCAGACGCGGGTCGCGCTCGCCAAGGCGCTGCTCAATCGGCCGCGGTTGCTGCTGCTCGATGAGCCCACCGCCTCGCTGGATCCCGCTGCCGCGCAAACCGTGCGCGCGCGCATCCGCGGCCTGGCGGTGCAGAGTGGCTGCGGGATCCTCTGGACGTCCCACAACATGTACGAAGTCGAGGAAGTTTGCGATCGGGTTCTCTTCCTCTCTCATGGCCGCGTACTGCTCGAGGGCGATCCGCGGCGCCTGCCGCGCGAGCATGGCACGGCGACGCTCGAGGAGCTGTTCATCCGACTGGCGAGCGAGCCGCTCGCCGAGCCGCTGGAGCGCACAGGATGAGGATGAAGCCGGTGGCGGGCATCCTGCTGCGCCAGTTCTACCTGATGCGCGGCAGCCCGGTCCGCTCGCTACCCCTGTTCGCGTGGGTGGCCATCGACATCGTGATGTGGGGGTTCATTAGCCGCTATCTCAACTTGATGGCCGGGGGCCGCTTCAATTTCGTGCCGAGCCTCCTCGGAGCGGTGCTGATGTGGGACTTCTTCGTGCGCATCATGCAGGGGGTGAGCACGGCATTTCTCGAGGATGTCTGGTCACGCAATTTCCTCAATCTCTTCGCGACGCCGCTCACGATCTCGGAGTACATCCTCGGGCTGGTGATCACCAGCGTGGCGACCAGCCTGGTGGGGCTGGCTGTGATGCTGGTGCTGGCGACGGCGGTGTTCGGCCTGTCGTTCTTCTCGCTGGGCACCCTGCTCGTGCCGTTCCTGCTCGTGCTCTTCGGCTTCGGGATTGCGCTCGGCATCCTTGCAAGCGCGCTCGTTCTGCGCCTCGGACCTGCCTCGGAATGGCTGGTCTGGCCGTTGCCGGCGCTGCTGTCACCGTTCGTGGGCGTCTTCTACCCGCTCTCGACGCTGCCGCGCTGGATGCAGAGCGTCGGACATCTGCTGCCGCCGTCGTATGTGTTCGAGGGCATGCGGGCAGTGCTGGCCGGGCGGCCATTCTCGGCCGGAAACTTGGCTGTCGGGGCAGCGATCGCCGTGCTCGACATTCTGCTGGCGGCTTATTTCTTCGCACGGGTATTCCGTTACGCCGTGGCGACCGGACTGCTCGCCCGCTACAGCGCGGAGAGCGCCGCTTGAGCGCGACGCCTCTTCGTGGAGGCCACGTTCGCGGCAAGCCGATGGCCCGGTGAGTCATGGCGCTTGCAAAAATTTCAGGATTTGAGGTAACTTAGAGGTTTAGTTTCACATGTTTCTGTTTGCTCGGAGGTCGTGGTGAAGAAGTCATTTCTCGTTCTCGGCGTCATCATTGCAGGGGCACTCGTGGCCTGCAGCAATCCCACCGCCGACTGGCAGAAGGCGAATCAGCAGAATTCGATAGCCGCCTACCAGCAGTTCATCCAGCAGCACCCGAATGACGCGCGGATAGCACAGGCCCGCGACCGCATCAACGCGCTGACGGACGAGCAGGCGTGGACCACCGCTCAGAGCACCAACACCCTCGACGGCTACCAGCAGTATCTGCAGCAGGAGCCGAACGGAATGCATGCCGCGGATGCGCAGGACAAGGTCAACAGTCTGCAATCCGAGGCCGCCTGGTCGAGTGCGCAGTCGACCAATACCGCCGCCGGATATCAGGACTTCCTGCAGAAATATTCGAATTCCCCACACACCGCCGACGCGCAGGCTGCGCTGGCGCAGCTGACGGGCTATCAGGCACTGCTCGGCTCGGCGCGCTCGCAGGCCGCCGCCGACAAGATGGCCAAGCGACTGAAGGACAAGTTCGGCAGCGATCTGCAGGACGTCGTCGAAGTGCCGCCGACCGGCAAGTCGAAGACCATCGAGATTCGCTCCGCGGGGATGACGCAGGACGCCGCCAAGGCCGCGTGTGCGACGCTGCGCAAGGCACATCAGAGCTGCAAGGTCGTGAAGGCCGCCCCAGCCGCCGCCTCTTCCTGACGCTAGTCGGCTCGTCGCCTTCCTAGCAACGCCCGCCGCAGGCTTCAGCTGCGGCGGGCGTTTTCATTTGCTCACCGATTACGGCCCCCACGCCCTTCAGGTCAGGGGTCCGCCCACCGCCAGCAGCAATTGGATGGTGTCCAGGTACTGATGCGACTGCGCCTCGAGAAACCCCAGCTCGGCGCGCTGACGTTCGCGCTGCGCATCGAGAACCTGGAGGATGCCGCTGTTACCCGCTTGGTAGCTCTGGCGTGCAAGCTCCAGGCTCGCCTGCGACGTATCCCTTGCGTTCGCCTGTGCGGCGACGAGCTGCGCGTCGTGATCCAGGGCATCGAGGAGATCGGCAACCTGCCCGAAGGAGTCGAGCACGGTCTGCTGATATTGCGCGGCGCTTGCCCGCAGCGCATCCAGCGAGGCGCGCCGCTCCGCCCGTAGCGTGCCACCCTCGTAAAGTGGCGCCGTGAGCCCTGCAATCAGCGACCAGGCCGTCGAAGAGGCGTTGAACAGGTTTCCCGGGGTCAATGCCTGCTGACCGAGCGTGGCACTCAAGTTGATTTGCGGATAGAGATTCGCGGTCGCGACACCGACCGCGGCCGTTGCCGCGTGCACCTGGGCTTCGGCCGCCAGGATGTCAGGGCGGCGGCGGACCAGCTGCGAGGGCACGCTCACCGGAAGCTGCCGCGGCAGCCGCAGGTCCGTGAGCTCGAGGTCCGGCTGCGACCATTCGGCCGGGTTGCGGCCGAGCAGTACCGCGAGCGCGTGGCGCGCCATGGCGAGCTGCTGATAGAGCGGCGGCAGCAGCGCTTGATCGCTTGCAAGCTGACTCTGCGCCGTCAGGACATCGAGCTTCGATACCGAGCCGTTGGCGAACGCGGTCTGCACGAGACTCACGTTGTTCCGGTCCTCGGAAAGCAGCTCCGCGGCCGCTCTGATCTCGCCGCGGATCGCCGCAATGACGACGGCCTCCGATGCCACATCGCCCGACAGGGTCAACTGAGCGGCGTCGACCTCGCTCTGCTCGTACTGCTGCAGCGCCTTTTGCTCCTCGATCGAGCGGGCGGTGGCGCCATCGTAGTCGAGCGTGTAGCTCACACTCGCGCCGAACGCCACATAGGAGAAGGGTCTCACGGAGGGAATCAGCGAGCCGAGGAACTCCTTGCCGTACTGCTGCCGCCCAGCGCCGGCCGTCAGGCCCACTTGCGGATAAAGCCGTCCCGTCTGCGCTGCCACCAGCTCCTGCGCCTGGGCCAGCGTATCCCTCGCGGCGGCGAGACTGCGGTTGTCGGCCAGGGCGCGGCGGATGAGGGCATCGAGCTGCGGCGAGCGGAATAGTGTCCACCACTCCGCCGCCGTCGCGCCGCCGACAAGGATTTGCTGCCGATAGGCCGCAACGGCAGGGGCGGCCCGCTGCGCCGCGGCCGCCGCGGTACCGACCGGCCGGGATTCCCCAGGAAAACGGTAACCCGGCGTCGCCGGCGCGGCCGGACGGTGGAAGTTGGGCCCCACCGTACAGGCGCAAAGCAGCACCGCCGTGCCCAGCCCGGACGTGGCCGCCGCAGCTCGCTTGCGATTCAGGTTAGCGCTCGCTCGTTTCACTCGATCACCGCCGGTTCCCGCGGCCGCGCGCGCGCGGGTCGCAGCAAAAAAACGAAGGGGATCAACGCCAGCGTCATCACGAACAGGAGCTTGAAGTCGTCGTTGTACGCGATCATCTGCGCCTGCCGGGTCACGGCCGCATTCAGCGCCGCGAGCCCGGAGGGCACGCTGAAGCTGAAAGGCGCCTGCAGGCGGATCTGTCCGCCCCAGGGAAGAATGTGGGCCGCAAGTCGCTCGTGCATGACTTGTGTGTTGCTCGTCAGGAGGGCTCCGGTTGCGGCAATGCCGATGCTGCTGCCCACGTTGCGCAGCAGATTGAACATCGACGTACCCTCGGATCGATATTGTACCCCGAGAGTCGCGAACGCCACGGTGGTTAGCGTGACGTAGGTGAGGCCGGTGCCAAGGCCCTGGAGGAAGGTGGTCGACCAGACGAGAGTCTGCGGCATCAGCATCGAGTAGTCGCACATCATCTCGAGCGAGGCGGCCGTCACGACGATACCGACACCCATGAGGATGCGTGTGTCGATGCGCCCGATGAGCCTGCCGGCGAGGTACATGGCGACGAAGCTGCCGAAGCCGCGGGGTGCCATGGCGATACCCGAGGTCAACACCGGATAGCCGAGCAGATCCTGCAGCAGCGGCGGTAGCAGCGCCATGGTGGCAAAGAGCACCACGCCCACGACGAACACCAGGAAATTCCCCATCGCGAAATTGGCGTCCTTGAACAGCCCGAGGCTGATGAACGGTTCACGCGCCGTCAGTGTGTGCACGAAGAAGACATACATCGCGGCGACGGCGACCCCGGTCTCGATCCAGATCTCCGGCGAGCCGAACCAATCCTTGAGCTCACCGCGATCAAGGAGAATCTGCAGCGCGCCGACCGCGAGGCTGAGCGCGCCGAAGCCGAGGAAATCGAAGCGAGCGCGGCGGGGCTCCGTCTCGCGCAGATAAACCATGAGGCCGATGGCCGAAAGGATGCCAAACGGCACGTTGATGTAGAACACCCAACGCCAGCTGTAGTCGTCGGTCAGCCAGCCGCCGAGCACTGGCGCGAGCATGGGACCGAGGACCACCCCCTGGCCCCAGAGCGCCATGGCGCGACCGTGCCGCTCGGGCGGATTGATATCGAGCAGCACCGCCTGGGACAGCGGCACGAGGCCCGCCCCGGAGAAGCCCTGCAGAACGCGGAAAAACACGATCTGATCGATCGACTGCGCCATGCCGCAAAGCACGGAGCTGACGGTGAAACCGATCACCGAAGCGACCAACACACGCTTGCGGCCGAAGCGCCCGGCGAGCCAGCCCGACAGCGGCGTCATGATGGCCGCGGCCACGATATAGGAGGTCAGCACCCAATCCATCTGGTCGAGCGACGCCGAGAGATTGCCTCCGATGTGTGGCAGCGCGACGTTGGCGATCGTCGTATCCACCGCCTGCAGCACGGTGGCGAGCGTAACCGAGGCGGTGATGAGCCCGCGATGCTGCGTCTCGCTCAACTCCGCGCACCGTCCGTGCGACGCTCCTCCTCGCGCGAGCCGGTATCTACGTTGACTGTCGCACTCAGCCCCGAGCGCACGGGCGGCAGGCTCCCGATGAGGTTGAGCCGAACATCGAGCCGCTGCACGACCTTCACCCAGTTTCCGGTGGCGTTCTCCGGCGGCAAGACCGAGAACTGCGAGCCGGTGCCTGGCGTGATGCTCGCCACGACTGCCTGGAAGGTCCGGCCGGGATAGGCGTCGATCTTTACCGTCGCCGAGTCACCGGGTCGCATCCGTGCAAGCTGGTCTTCCTTGAAATCCGCTTCCACCCAAACATCGTGGCTCGAGACCAGCACGAATGCGGGAGTAGCGGTCGGCAGATAGCTTCCGGCTTGCAGGTGCTCCACGCCAGTGACGATGCCGTCGGCGGGCGCACTGACGATCGTATAGGAGAGATCGAGCAGCGCCCGGTCGAGGGCCGCCTGCGCCTGCTCCACCAGCGGGTGCGCATCAACGGCGATATCCGGCTCGCCGCCGAGCTTGGCGACCGCGCCGGTGATCTGCTGCCCCGCCCCCGCCACGCTCTGCTGCGCCTCATTGCGGGCCAGCAGCGCTTTATCCACTTGTGACTGGGACGCGATGCCGCTCGCGAGGAGCCGCGACTCGCGGCGGTACTCGCGCTCGGCGAAAGTGAGCTCGCTCCGGGCGGAGCTCTGATCCGAGAGCCGCTGGCGATAGTCAGCCTTGAGCGATTCCACTTGCAGTCGCGCGTCCTGCAGGCGTGCCCGCGCCGCCTCGACGGCGATTCGGAACGGACGATCGTCCAGGCGGAAGAGTACTTCGCCGCGATGCACCGCCTGGTTGTCGTGCACGTCGACCTCGCCGACCCGCCCCGACACATTGGCGCTGATCGCCACCTCCGCGGCGCGCAGGTAGGCATCCTCCGTGGACTGATAGCGCCCGCTTGTCAGGTACACGTACAACCCACCCGCCGCCATGAGGAGCGGCACCCCCCACATGAGGGGCAGGCGCAGCTTCTCGCGCAGGGATTTCACCGGCGCCTCGCCTCGCTCCGGCAGGACTGGCGACGATGCGTCGCCCCGCGATAAATCCCGCTCGGTGTTGCGGGCGGTGCTGGCACTCATCGGGACGACCTCTGCGACTTCTCGGTGGCAAGGGGCGGGAGCGAGGAGAGGTTGCCGTGGACACGCTCCAGCAGCTCGATCAGCCGGGCGCGTTCCTCGTTCGACAGCCCGTGCAAGGTCTCGGCCCGCGTTTCCGTAATGACATGACCAATATGCTCGAGCACGGGCTTGCTCTTCGGGGTGAGCCACAAGGTATGCGCCCGCCGGTCCGCCGGGTCGAAGCTGCGCTGCACCCAGCCGTCAGCCTCCATCCGATCGAGGATCCGGACCAGCGTCATCGGGTCGAGCTCCGTCAGCTCCGACAGACGCTTCTGGCTGACGCCCTCGTTGTTCTCGAGGTACAGCAGCGCCCTGCACTGCGGCAGGGTGAGCGAAAGCGCCTGCGCACGCTCCTCGAACCGCCGGGTATAGCGGCGACTCGTGTCCTTGAGCAGGAATCCGAGCTGGCGATTGAGATCCATGGCTGCAGAGGAACAATAAAACGATATATTGTATCACAATATATCATATCCGCGGATATTGCTCAAATGCGGGCTCCAGCTCGCCTGTAGAATCCATCGCACCGACACGGGCGGCTCCCGCAAATACGCAAGGCACGACCGTCAATGTTCGCTCGCAGGATGTCCTCCTTAGCCCAGTTGCGGCGGCACGGCCGGCTCGCCGCGGCCTGCATGGGCCTGTTCGTCTTGTCATCGCTGGTCGGGGTCCGCGCAACCGCCATCGCCGCCGATACCACGGCGCCCGAGGCGTTCGTTCCGACGCCAGCGCAACTTTTCGGGCCGCTCTTCGTGCAGGTGCAGATGGATGCGTTGTTCCCGGACGGCAAAGCGTTTCCCGATGCCGTGCCAACAGCCGCGCCGCCAGTCATCCTGCGACGCTATCGCCGCGCCGCTCCTCGCTCGCGCGCCGCGCTCCTGCGGTTCGTGACCAGGAACTTCTCTTTCCCGGTGGCAGCACAGACCCCTCCCGCACTGCCCGACAAGAGCCTGGAAGCCCACATCGCCCGACTCTGGCCCCTGCTGACGCGTCAGGCGGTCGTGCCGCCACCTTACTCATCGCTTCTTTTCGTGCCGCAGCCCTACGTCGTTCCCGGCGGACGCTTCAGGGAGTTCTACTACTGGGACTCCTACTTCACCATGTTGGGCCTGATCCCTGACGGTCACCTCGATACGGCTCGCGGCCTGGTCGGGGATTTTTCCTACATGCTGCGCGAGTACGGGCACATTCCCAACGGCGCGCGCAGCTATTACCTGTCGCGCTCACAACCCCCGGTGTACTACCTGATGGTAGGACTCCTCTCCCCGGATCCGGCGAACGCCTGGTCGCAACACCTGAAAGACCTGGAGCGCGAGTATGCCTACTGGATGGACGGCTCGGCCGGTTTGCAGCCCGGTGAAGCACGAGGCAACGTCGTGAAGATGCCCGACGGCTCGCTCCTCAATCGTTATTGGGACGCAGCGGATACGCCCCGTGAAGAGTCTTACCGCGCCGACGTGCTGATTGCGCGCGCCTCGGGCAGGCCCCGGGCGCAGGTGTACCGTGACCTGCGCGCCGCAGCCGAGAGCGGCTGGGACTTCAGCTCCCGCTGGCTCGCAGACGGGCGGCATCTCACGACCATCCACACCACCGATCTCGTGCCGGTCGATCTCAACAGTCTGCTGTACGGCCTGGAGCGTGCTATTTCCGACGGCTGCGCGGCGCGTCACGATGCTGCGTGCGAGCAGAACTTCGCCGAGCGCGCCCAGCGCCGTCGCGAGGCGATTGACCGCTATCTCTGGGATCCGGAGGCCGGGTACTTCATGGATTATGACTGGCGGCACCACAAGCGCACCGGAGAGCTCACGGCGGCGACGCTTTATCCGCTCTTCACGGGTGTCGCCTACATCAAGCAGGCGGATGCGGTGGGCGGCGTGACCCAAGTGCGGCTGCTGCAGCAGGGCGGCATCGTTACCACCAACATCACCTCCGGGCAACAATGGGACGCCCCCAACGGCTGGCCGCCGCTGCAGTGGATCGCGGTCATGGGCTTTCGCCGCTACGACCAGCCGGCGCTTGCGCACGAGATCGCCCGCCGCTGGCTCGCCACCGTGCAACGGGTCTTTCTCAACAAGGGCAAGCTGGTCGAGAAGTACGACGTCGAGCACAACCTGCCGGGCGGCGGCGGCGAGTATCCCCTGCAGGACGGCTTCGGCTGGACCAACGGCGTGACACGCGCACTGCTAGGGCTTTACCCTGACCTTCAGCCGGGTAGGCGCGAGGCCGCCACGGGCGTAAACTAAGGCCCATGGCAACGGGTTGGGCCGGCGACGGCGCTGTACAAGATCAGATCGATGCGACCGTGACGGACGGTGTTCTGCGCGCGCAGAGCCGGCTGCCGCAGGGCCCTGGCCTCACCCATTGCGCGGACTGCGGCGCACAGATCCCCGAAGCGCGGCGCAAGGCGATCTCCGGCGTGCGTCTGTGCATCGCCTGTCAGGACGCAGCCGACCGCGATGCGGAGCAGTTCAGCGGCTACAACCGCCGCGGCAGCAAAGACAGCCAGCTTCGCTGATCTCGGCGGCGCTGCCGCAAATCCGATCCCGTGCCGCTGATCACTCTTTTTGACGCCCATCTTGCGCTCGGCGAGCGGCCGTTGCTCGATGGGGCTCGTCTTACACTGCAACCCGGCGAGCGCGTGGGACTCATCGGTCGCAACGGCACGGGCAAGTCGACACTGTTGCGGATCATCGCTGGCTACGGCTCTTTGGACGAGGGCGAGCGGCAGGCCCGTGAAGGACTTCATCCCATGCTGGTGGAGCAGGAGCCCGATCTTCCCGCCGCGCGTACGCTGCGCGAGAGCCTGCTGGAGCGAGCAAAGTCCGGGCCGGACGGCTCCGCTCGCATCGCCGTACTCGGTAATGAGCGCGAGCGCTGGACGTTCGAGACGCGGCTGACGGAGTTCATGCATCGCTTCGAGCTCGACCCTGAAACCGCTCCCGACACGAGCTCCGGAGGCGAGCGCAAGCGCGCCGTGCTCGCCCTCGCCCTGGCGATGCAGCCGGACCTGCTGCTGCTCGATGAGCCGACGAATCACCTCGATATCGGTGCGATCGAGCGGCTCGAGGAGTTGCTGCTCAAGATACCGGCCGCCGTCGTCGTTACCCACGATCGCGCCTTTCTCGATCGCGTCACGACGCGGATCGTGGAGCTTGACCGGGGCGTGCTGCGGTCCTATCCCGGGAATTTCGCCGCGTACGAGACGACACGCGAGCAGGAGCTCGCCGCAGAGGACGTTGCGAATCGCAGGTTCGACAAGTTCTGGGCGCAGGAAGAGGTCTGGATCCGCAAAGGGGTCGAGGCCCGCCGCACTCGCAACGAGGGACGCGTGAGCAGACTGGAACGGCTACGCGTGGAGCGGTCCGCGCGGCGCGAGCGCCTCGGCACGATGAAGATGAGCCTGGACGCGGGGGCGCGCTCGGGTCAACTTGTCGCGGAGCTGACGGATGTCGGCAAAAGTGTTGCCGGACGCACGCTGATCGCGCAACTCTCGATGCGAATTCTGCGCGGCGATCGCGTCGGTCTCATCGGTCCGAACGGCGCCGGTAAGACCACTCTCATTCGTCTGATCCTGGGCGAGCTGCCGCCCGACGAGGGTAGCGTGAGAATCGGGACCAATCTCAAGGTCGCGTACTTCGACCAGCTCCGCGAGCAGCTGGACCCGGAGGCCACTCTCGCCGACATGATCAGTCCCGGATCCGATTGGGTGGAGGTCGGTGGCGAACGCAGGCACGTCATGACCTACCTCGGCGATTTTCTCTTTCCGGCGCAGCGGGCGCGTTCTCCCGTCAGGATGCTGTCGGGCGGCGAGCGCAACCGGCTGCTGCTCGCGCGACTCTTCGCCCAGCCCGCCAACCTGCTGGTGCTCGATGAGCCCACCAACGATCTCGACATCGAGTCTCTCGAGCTGCTAGAGCAGAGATTGCAGGACTACACCGGCACGCTGCTGCTGGTGAGCCATGACCGGCGATTTCTCGACAACGTCGTGACGCAGACTCTGGCCGCGGAGGGCGGCGGGACGTGGCACGAATACGTCGGTGGCTACAGCGATTGGCTGCGACAGCGAAGGCCTGCGCCCACGGCGGCGAGCCGCGGCAAAGCCGCGCGTGACGCTTCGAGCCCGGCACCACCGATCGAGCCCAAGCCGCGAACGCGGCTCGGGCACAAGGAGCAGCGGGAGCTGACTTCACTCCCCGCCGAGATCGAAGCGCTGGAGCAGGAACAGGCGGCGATCACCACGCGTATGAGCGCGCCGGACTACCACCTGCAGGGCGCACCGCAGATCCGCGCCGATGGCAAGCGCCTCGAGGAAATCGAGGCCTCGTTGCTCTCCAAGTTCGAGCGCTGGGAGACCCTGGAGGCCGAGCGCAGCCGCCTGACTCGGTGAGATAACTGTAGAATGTGGCGAAACCGCACCGAAGATGCGGTCGGACGTACGCCGGGGAAAAGGGGGATAGCTCTGTGCGCAAGCGGCTGCTGGTCAGATTGCTGGTGTTCTTCGTGGTACTTCTTGCCGCCGACATTGCAGTGCAGATAGGCAGGCACTGGGTAACCCGGCACGCGCCAGCAGCTGCCGCCGACTGGATGACGATCGGCGTGGCTCTGGTGCTTGCAGCCGCCCTGGTGGGGCTCTATGCCACCCTCGTGCGCTGGATGGAGCACCGCGCGGCGCGCGAGCTTGCGCCGCGGGTAATCCAAGCCATCGCAGGCATCGTTCTGGGGGTGGCGCTCTTCTCGGCCGTTTTCGGGCTGCTCCATCTCATGGGCGTGGCTCGGTGGCAGGGCATCACCGGTCACTTCGATGTTACGATGTTGGCCCTTTCGATCCTCGCGGGTGTCGGCGAGGAGTTGGCATTCCGCGGCGCGTTGTTCCGCATCGTCGAGGAAGGCTTCGGCACCACGAGCGCGCTAGTCACATCCGCCGCTGTCTTCGGGCTGCTGCACGCGCTGAATCCCGGCGCCACCGTCGTTTCCACGACGGCCATCGCCATCGAAGCCGGGATTCTCCTCGGCGCTGCCTACGCCCTGACGCGAAATCTCTGGTTTCCGATCGGCCTGCACTTCGGCTGGAATTTCACCGAAGGCGGAATCTTCGGAGTGTCGGTCTCCGGTGGCCCCACGGGTAAGGGAATCTTCTCGGTCTCGCTCGTCGGCCACAGGCTCCTTACCGGCGGCAGTTTCGGTCCCGAGGCATCCGTCATCGCGATTGCGGTCTGCCTCGCGGCCGGTGTCATGTTGCTCGCCCTCACCGTTCGCAGCGGCCGCTGGATGCCCATGCGGTCTGTGCGGACGGCATCACGATGAGACCCTACTCCGACGCCTGCGAGCGCAATCGCGAGCCCATTCTCGAGGTCTTGCGACAGCGCTTCGCGGATCGGCGCCGGGTTCTCGAGCTCGGCAGCGGCACCGGCCAGCATGCGGTGCACTTCGCCGCGGCGCTGCCGCAGCTCCTGTGGCAAACATCAGAGCTCGAGCCCAATCTCGCTGGGATCCGACAATGGCTCGAGGAAGCCGCTCTGCCGAACCTGCCGCCGCCGATCGCGCTCGACGTGACGGGCGCCTGGCCTGACACGCGATTCGACGGTGTGTTCACTGCGAATACGCTGCACATCATGAGCTGGCGGCACGTGGGATCGCTGTTTGCAGCACTGCCGCAGGTGCTCACCGCTGACGCCGTGCTCGCCGTGTATGGACCCTTCAACTACAACGGCCGCTTCACCAGTCCGAGCAACGCCTCATTCGACGAGTGGCTCAAGCAGCGCTCACCGCACAGCGGCATCCGCGATTTCGCTGCGGTCGATGAGCTCGCTCGCTCGATCGGATTCGCGCTCGTCGAGGACCGGCCGATGCCGGCGAATAATCGCACTCTTGTCTGGCGGCGCTCCGCCGCGTGAATGGCGGCGGGATCAGGTCGCGCGCAGCGCGGTCGCCACCGCTACCCGGGCGGCACGGACAGCGGGCAGGACGAGCGGCAGATATTTCATGGACCAGCGAGGCTACTGCCGCCTGTGGCTGCAGTCCAGCGCGGGGAGTCGCGGCGAGCGCTACCGGGTCTTTGCCCCACCGACGTGCGCCGCCGTCTGCCCGAAAAGAATCGCCCGCGACTCCGCGGTGACGGCGGCCTCAGTGTTGATCTGCGCCGCCCGCTCATAGGCGCGCACCGTCGCCGGTCGCGCCCGGATCTCGTTGAACCAGCGCTTCAGATGCGGAAAGTCATCCAGGTTCTGCTGTTGCCTCTCGTACGGCACTATCCAGGGATAGGACGCGATGTCGGCAATCGTATAGGCCCGGCCCGCCACATAGGGGCGATCGGCGAGGCGGTGGTTCAGCACGCCATAGAGGCGATTGGTCTCCTTGACGTACCGCTCGATCGCATAGGGAAGCTTCTCCGGCGCGTACTGGGTGAAATGGTGGTTCTGACCGGCCATGGGCCCGAGCCCTCCGACCTGCCAGAAAAGCCACTGCAAAGTTTCCACCTCACCGCGCAGATCCGACGGGATGAGCTTGCGGGCCTTCCTGGCGAGGTACAACAGGATCGCGCCCGACTCGAACACCGACACTGGCGAGCCGCCGCCCTCTGGCTGGTGATCCACGATCGCGGGCATGCGGTTGTTGGGCGAGATGCGCAGAAACTCGGGTTGGAATTGCTCGCCCTTGCCGATGTTGACCGGCACGATGCGGTACGGCAGGCCGGTCTCCTCCAGGAACATCGTGATCTTGTGTCCGTTCGGGGTCGTCCAGTAATACAGATCGATCATGCGACACCTCCATCCCGCGTTCGTGCGGGGCACGCTTTGCAGCGTAGCCCCGCGGCCACAGCGCCGAAATCAGCCTTTGGAGAGAGGGCTGCGCAGACCGTCCGGCTGCCGCGCTGCCAGCGGCTTGGGGGACCGGGCTGGAGCGCAAGGGGAGCTGTCGCCGCAGCGGCGGACCGGTATAGTCGGGCCTCGGCGATCGGCCATGCGCGGGCGGTGCCCGGGGAGAATGCCCATGCGGCTGTTGGGGAACCTCATCTGGTTGCTTTTTGGCGGACTCGCGACGGCGATCGGCTGGTGGGTGGCGGCCCTGCTGGCCGCCATCACGATCATCGGCATTCCCTTCTCCATAGCGGCGTTTCGCATCGGGACCTTTACCCTCTGGCCGTTCGGCAGGGAGGTCGTGGACCGCCCTGACCGCGGCGAGGCTGGGAAGCTCCTCGTCCTGCTGGGCAACATCGTGTGGATCATCCTGGGGGGTATTTGGCTCGCATTGGCGCACCTCTTCTTCGCCCTGCTGCTCGCCATCACCATCATCGGCATACCCTTCGCCTTGCAGCACCTGAAGCTTGCGCACCTCTCCCTCACCCCCTACGGCAAAATGATCGTGGTGCGACCGTGAGCGCGGAGCTAGCTACGCCGTAGCTCGAGCGCTGTCGAAATGACCGGGCGCCGTTCGGTTACACCTTGACACATCCAAGGAGATCCGATCATGCCCAACACCGTCCGACTCCATCGAGTCCTCGCCACACGGCCCGACAAGGTCTATCGCGCATTCATCGAGCCGGACGCAATGGCCAAGTGGCTGCCGCCGAACGGCTTCACCTGCACCGTCCATCAACTGGAGCCCAAGGTCGGCGGCTCCTATCGGATGTCGTTTCGGAATTTCACCACCGGCCAGAGCCACTCCTTCGGCGGCCAGTATCTCGAGCTCGTCCCCGGCGAGCGCCTGTCCTACACCGACAGGTTCGATGATCCGAACCTTCCCGGCGAGGTTCGGGCGACCGTGGCACTGAAGAAGGTTTCCGTTGGCACGGAGGTCACCGTCGTGCAGGAGGGACTGCCGGACGCGCTCCCGGTCGAAGCCTGCTACCTCGGCTGGCAGGAGTCGCTGCGCAACCTGGCGAGGCTCGTCGAGCCCGAGATCGCTCAATGAGCGGGTCGGCTCGCCGGAGTACTACCAGCCGCTGTCGATGAGTGCGCGCGTCTCTGCGACCGCGACCCGCCAGATGCCGAGCATGGCCTCGTCCGACTCGAGATAGCGGCCGCCGAAGTTGCCGTCGCCGAGGAATTCGCGGATAGCATGCGGCTGCATGGCGCGGATATGCGAAGTATCCAGCACGGGCTTTTGATGCGCCGGATACTCGGCCCCCGCGACCCGTGTCCATGGGAAATTCTCCATCCAGGAAGCATGAGAGGCCACGGGATCGACGGCTTGCACGGCTCGCCAGGTTGCCGGTGCGTTCCACCAGTTGTGGAACTTGACGGTGACTCCCGGCCTGGCCGCGCGCCAGTCGGCAATCGTCGACTGCACGGACGTATTGCCGCCATGACCGTTCACGATCAGGATGCGTTTGAAGCCATGGGTCGTCAGGCTGTCGAGAACGTCCCGCATCAGGCGGCTATAGGTGTCCGTCGTCAGGCTGACGGTACCGGGATAGGCCATGAAGTAGGGCGTCATGCCGTAAGGCAGCCCGGGATAGACCGGCACACCGAGGGGCTCGGCGGCTTCGACTGACACCCGCTCGGAAAGAATGTAATCGACGCAGAGGCTCAGGCCGGCGTGCTGTTCGGTGCTGCCGATCGGCAGCACCGCTCTGTCGTCGTGCGCCACGTAGGCCTCGACCTGCGCCCAATTCATGTCGGCGATCTTCATCTGCCCACCTTTACGTGTGGAAACCACCGCTCCCGGCAATTAAGCTGCACGATTGGCTTGCGCGAGGTCGCGCCATGGTAACCGATGCTGCCGCCACGAAACGCTACCCGAACAGAGCGTTCCTGGTGCTGTTCTGCGTCGAAATCTGGGAGCGCTTCGGCTACTACGGCATGGCGTCGCTGCTCGTGCTCTACATGGTACAGCAGCGTGGCTTCGATGACGCGCACGCCTATGCGATCTGGGGCGCGTTCTCGGCCCTGGTTTACGCCATGCCGATGCTCGGGGGATACCTCGGCGATCACGTGCTCGGACTGCGGCGCACCCTGGTCCTGGGCGCGGCGATCATGGCGCTGGGATATCTATTGTTATCGATTCCCCTGGACGCGGCGCTGTTTCCGGCGATGGGCCTCATCGCGCTCGGCAACGGACTCTTCAAGGTCAACCCCAACAATCTGATATCCCGGCTGCACGAGGGCGAGCATTCCAAGCTCGACGTCCTGTTCACCGTTTATTACATGTCGCTGCAGCTCGGCGCATTCGTGTCGATTCTGCTGCTGCCCTGGATCAAGGATCATCCCCAGTGGCTCATCACGGTCGGTCCGCTGCGCTTCGACAGCTGGCATCTCGCCTTCGGCGTCAGCGCCATAGGACTGACGGTGGGACTGCTGAACTACGGCCTGTTCCGCGACTATCTGCGTCCCTACGGCGCGGAGCCGGATTTCAAGCCGCTCAAGGTGGGCACCTTCGCCGCAGTCATCGTCATCTCGCTGGCGGCCGCCGCGCTGCTGTCCGAAGTCATAGGCTACAGCGCGGCAGCGCTGGCAGTCGTACTCCTCCTGGTCGTATTGCTGATCTATGTCTTCGCCCGACTGCTGGCCACGGGCGCGCCCGCCGCCCGCAATGGAGTGATCGCCTGCATCATATTCACTCTCATGTCGATCATCTGGGCGGTCTACAACCAGCAGATCTATACCTCGCTGACGCTGTTTGCCTTGCGCAACGTCAGGCTCTCGTTGCTCGGGCTGCACGTCGCGCCGGCGCAATTCCAGGACCTCAACCAGTTCTGGCTCGCGGTGTTGTCGCTGCCGCTCGCGTGGGTTTACGCTCGTAAAGCGAAAACGCGCCGCGGCGATTTCTCGACTGCCGCCAAATTCACGGTCGGACTGTATCTGCTGGCGGTGGCCTTCTTTCTCTACGCGGCGAGCGGCATCACCGCGCAGGACGGGGTAACCTCTCCCGGGTGGCTGGTGGCCGGCTACTTCGCGCAGTCGCTCGCTGAGCTTTTGATCAGTGCGCTCAGTTTCTCGATGATTTCGCAACTGGTGGTGGAGCGCTCGCGCGGCGTCATCATGGGGGGTTGGTTCCTCGGGATGGGCTTGAGCAATTATGCCGGCGGCGCCATCGCCGGCCTCGCGAGCGTCCCCGCGGGCATGACCTCAGCGGTGCAGACGCTGCCAATTTACACGCGGCTGTTCGCGTGGCTGGCAGTGGGTGCGCTGGCCGCGGCGATTGTCGCGACATTGCTCGTGCCATGGCTCAACAGGCTCACGGCGCGGGCTGAGCCTAAAACGGCGGGATGCCCGTAAGCTCCGCCAGCATGGACGCGCAGGCCGACGGCCTCCCCATTCCGCGCCGCTATTGGGCGATCGTGGCGATCCTACTCGCGATCTGCATGTCCGTGCTCGACAGCACCATCGCCAACATCGCGCTGCCCTCGATCGCCCGCAGCTTTCACATCACTCATGCGGCTTCGGTGTGGGTGATCAACGCCTATCAGGTCGCGATCCTCGTCGCCCTGCTACCGCTTTCCTCCCTGGGAGAAATCGTCGGATACAGGCGCGTCTCACAGGTCGGGCTCGCAGTCTTCACCCTCGCATCGCTCGGCTGCGCTTTCGCCCCGTCGCTCGCGGTGCTGTGCGTAGCTCGTGTCGTTCAGGGGCTTGGCGCCGCCGGGATCATGAGCGTGAATGCCGCTCTGGTGCGCTTCACCTATCCACAGCACATGTTGGGTCGGGCAATCGGAATCAACGCTTTCGTCGTCGCCGTTTCCGCCGCGATCGGACCCACCGTCGCCTCGGCGGTGCTGGCGGTGGCGCAGTGGCGCTGGCTGTTCGCGATCAACGTGCCGATCGGCATCGTCGCGATTGCGATCTCGATCGGCGCGCTGCCAACCAGCGAGCGCGTACCGCGGCACCTGAATTACGTGAGCGCGGCGCTGAGTGCAGGTGCGTTCATGCTGCTCGTGGGCGGCTTGCAGACTTTCGCGCACGAGCAAACAGCACTCCTCGCCATGGCGCAGATCGCCGCGGGGGGTGTCTTGGCGTATGCACTGGTACGCAAAGAGCTCGGGAGCTCGGCCCCACTCCTCCCGCTCGATCTGTTACGCATCCGCCTGTTCAGGCTATCGGTCGCCACCTCCATTTGCTCGTTCGTCGCCCAGATGGCGGCACTGGTCGCTCTTCCGTTCGAGATCGAGCGGCTGGGGCGCAGCCCCGTCGAGACGGGGCTACTCATGACGCCCTGGTCGGTCGCCGTGGCGCTTACCGCGCCACTCGCCGGCCGGCTGGCCGACCGGCATTACCACCCGGGCATCCTCGGCGGCGCAGGCCTCCTCACCCTGGCAGCCGGACTGCTGCTGCTCGCCACCATGCCCCACCCGGGCACCGCGTGGGACTTCATCTGGCGCATGGCCGTGTGCGGCGCCGGCTTCGGGCTCTTTCAGTCGCCCAACAATCGCGCCATGCTGTCATCCGCACCACGAGCGCGCAGTGGTGCGGCCGGTGGGATGTTGAGTACGGCGCGCCTCCTGGGTCAGACGGTCGGTGCAGCAGGCGTTGCCGTTCTCTTTCGCACCTATGCGGAGCGCGGCTCGCGGGTGACTCTCTACGTCGCGGCGGGATTCGCGGTCGCGGCTGCATTGGCGAGCCTCAGTCGCCTGACTCCAGCGCACCCCACAGCGCACGCAGCTCCCGATTGAGCTCCTCCGGGCGCTCCTCGGGAAAGAAGATCCGCCCCCTTGGAGGCGTCCGCCTCTCGGAGCGCCGGCACATCCCCCGACAGACCACGTCCCGCAGGGTCATGTCGGGGGAACTCAACAGGATCTGGACGGAGAGCTCATCAGCCATCGGAGATATGCAACTGCTGGAGATCGGCAATCATTCCTGGCCCGGTCGGCTGCCATCCTAGCTTTTTCCGCGTCTGCGCGCTCGAGGCGCGCAGGTCGAGCGACGCAAACATGGCGAGCCAGCCGAAATACGCCTGAGCCTCTTCCGCAGGGATGGATTTGACAGGTATCCCCAGGCGCCTGCCGATCGCCTCCCACATGGCTCTGAGGGAGACGCCCTCTTCCGCTACCGCATGATATCTCGCACGCGGCTCCGCCTTCTCGATCGCGAGCCGGTAGAGCCGTGCCACGTCAGAGACATGAGCCGCCGGCCAGCGGTTGTTGCCGTCGCCGAGATATGCGCACAAGCCTTTTTCACGTGCGATCGCGATCGCATAGGTGACGAGGCCCTGCTTGACCGTGTCATGCACTTGCGGCAGCCGCATCACCGACACATTCACTCCGTCCGAAGCGACAGAGTCGGCGGCCTCTTCGGACGCGGCCCGAGGAACCACCTCCGAGCTGACAGCGGCATCATCTTCGGTGGCCAGCTGCCCGGGCACGCCATTGACCATCCCGGTCCCGGAAGTCACGATGAGGGGCCGCTTGGAGCCCGTAAGAACAGACCCCAGTGTGCGGATGACGCGCCGGTCGTCCTCGCAATTGTCCCTGAACTTCGAGAAGTCATGGTTGAAGGCAAGATGAATGACGCCGTCCGACCGAGCGGCGCCTGTCTTGAGGCTGTACAAGTCCTCGGTGGAGCCGCGATGGACCTCGGCCCCGGCGGCAATCAACGCCGCCGCCTTGTCAGGCGAACGACACAGACCGAGCACACTATGGCCGGCGGCGATCAACTCGCTGACTACAGCCATTCCGATGAAGCCCGTCGCGCCAGTGACGAATATACGCATGAGCAGGATCTCCAGGTTTCGTTGGAGACAAATCTCTCGCAATGGCTTATCCTGGTAAAGTAGTGATCTTATCCTGGTATAATACTTAACACCGTGGACGATTCCGTCAAGAACGAGAACCTGCTCGGGGCTTATCTCAAGCGCCGCCGCATGAAGCTCGATCCGGCGGCGTTCGGCTTCCCCGCTTCCCGCCGCCGCACGGCGGGGCTGCGTCGCGAGGAAGTGGCGCAGCGCGCCAACATCAGCCCGACCTGGTACACCTGGCTGGAACAGGGCCGTGGCGGCGCGCCCTCGCCCGATGTGCTCGATCGCATCGCACGCGCCCTGATGCTCACGGATGCCGAGCGCGAGCATCTCTTCCTGCTGGGTCTCGGCCGCCCTCCCGAAGTGTGCTATCAAAAGAACGCGGGCGTCACGCCGCGGCTGCAGCGCGTCCTCGACGCGTTGCAACACAGCCCTGCCATCATCAGATCCGCAACATGGGATGTCGTGGCGTGGAACCGGGCGGCGACGGTGATGCTGACGAACTATGAATTGCTGCCGCCGGAGCAGCGCAACATCCTGCGCTTGATCTTCCTCGACCCGCGCGCACGCACCGCGCAATACGACTGGGAAGAGGTCGCGCGCACCGTGTTGGGTATGTTCCGACTGGAGACGGCCCGCGCAGGCGCGGCGGCCGAAGTGGAGCCGTTGGTCGATGAGCTCTCCCGGTCGAGTCCCGAGTTCAGGGCGATGTGGCAGGACAATGACGTCCGCGGCGCCCACGGCGAGTCCGTCAAGCACATACGCCATCCCGTTCTCGGCCGGCTGTCATTCGAGTATTCGGTCTTCGCGGTCGATGGGCGCACGGACTTGAGCCTCGTGATCTACAACCCGGCGACGCCGGCAGACGCCGAGCGGCTCCGGTCATTGCTCACGAACGTGCGACCGGACGCGACTTCTTGACGGACGAATATCTGACCCATTGCAACAGGCGGAGGAGCCATGCAAATCAGTGAGCGCGTTTTCATCGTCACGGGCGCTTCATCGGGGATCGGGCTGTCCACGGCGATCGCGTTATCCGAGCGCGGCGCCAAAGTTGCCCTGCTGGCCCGCAGCACCGATGCGCTGCAAAAGTTGGCGCAGCAGCTTCCCGGTAGTCTGCCCGTTACGGTGGACATGACGCAGTTCGATGCTGTACGGGAAGCCGTACGCACCGTGCACCGGCACTTCGGCCGCGTCGACGGATTGATAAACAACGCGGGACGCAGCTATGCGGCCGCCGTGGAAGAGATCGACCCGGCGCTCTTCGACGAGATCTTTCATCTCAATGTGTTGGGGCCGATCGTGGCGATGCAGGCCGTCATTCCGTTGATGCGGGCGCAAGACGGCGGCAGCATCGTGAACATCAATTCGGGGACGGCGTTCATGGCCATTCCCCAGTACAGCGTTTACTCCGCTTCGAAGCGCGCGCTGCTGGGATTCAGCCTCACAGCGCGCATCGAGCTGGAGAAGGATCACATCGTCGTCAGTGAGATCTATCCGTACATCACGGCGACGAACTTCGGCAAGAGCAGGATGGGAAATCCCGCCGGCGGTGGGCCGGCCGCGAGTTACGCCGATGGCGACAAGCCCGAGTTCGTCGCCGGCCTCGTCCTGCAGGCCATCGAGGAAGGGCAAGCGCAGTATTTCGCCAACGATCGGCTGCGCAAAATGGCGGGCGTGGCAGGCTAGCGAAGGTGACGCCTGACGCGCTTGCCCCGAGTCTACACGCGGATGCGGGCCGGTGTGTTGCATCAGTCCCGGCGCTTCGCTGACACTGCCGCATTAAGCCAGTATGTGATATGGAAAAGATATTCATTTCAGCTGACCAACTGCTCCGGGATTCACTGGAGCTGGCGCGACGGGTCATCGCAAGCGGCATGCGGCCCACGTTCCTGGTCGCCATGTGGCGGGGCGGCGCCCCGATTGGTATCGCGGTGCAAGAGGTACTCGAGTACCACTCGATCCACGCCGATCACATCGCGATCCGTACTTCCTCGTACAGCGGCATCGACGTGCAACACAAAACCGTGAGGGTCCATGCGGCGGACTACCTCGTGTCGCGTCTCGCCGCGGAGGACGAGTTGCTGATCGTCGATGACGTCTTCGACTCCGGTCACAGCCTCGAGGCGGTGATCGAGGAGCTCGGCCGGCGCTGTCGGCGTAACCTGCCGGAGAAGATCCGTATCGCCACCGTCTACTATAAGCCTGAGCGCCGGCGCAGCGCGCTGGTACCGGACTTCTTCGTGCACGAGACCTCACAATGGCTGGTCTTTCCGCACGAGATCCAGGGACTGACGCGCGAGGAAATCCTGGCACACAAGCCGGTCAGTGCGAATTTCTTCGACACTCTGAATCGTGCCTGAGAGGCTCTGTGGAGGTGGTCATGCTGAGCAAGCGTCTGCTATTGGTAGTGTCATCCGGCGTCCTTTGCATCACGTGCAGCGCTGTAGCATCGCCCGCGTCGACGGCCTCTCAGGCCGTTCACTCGCTGGTAGGCACTTACCACGCGCGTACTTAGCGGCACGGCGGCCGGTGCACCGCACCGGCTGACAGTCCTCGCGAGGCGAGACTCACTCGGTCGCGGCGAAGATATCGCAGAGTTTCTTGAGGTCGATATTGCCGCCGGAGACGATTGCAACGATCGGGCCAGGGCCCGCACGGCCGGTCAGAGCCGCGGCGAGCGGCAGAGCCCCCGCTCCCTCCGCGATCACTCGCGCCCGATCCGCGGCCATTCGTACGGCTCGCCGGGTCTCGTCCAGGGTCACGACAATCGACCCGTCCACGACGGTGCGCATTCGCTCCCACATGCGTGGAAAGACGCTCATGCCACCTGCGCCGTCGACGAATGACGGTCGCCAGCCGTTGAAAATCTGCGCCGATTGCAGCTCAAACGATCGTGCCAGAGGTGCGGCCGTCTCGGGCTCTGCTCCCCACACTTTGATCTCCGGTTTCAACGCCTTTAGAGCACTTGCAACACCCGTCGCCAGCCCACCGCCGCCGATGCCGGCGATCACCGCGCTCACATTCGGTACGTCCTCCAGTATCTCCAGCCCCAGCGTCGCGTGCCCGGTAATGAAGTCTTCATCGTCGAACGGGTGGATGAAAGTACCTTCGACACCAGGATACGCGCGCTCGTCGAGCGCCTTCCAGGCGACCTCATGCGGGACCGGAACCAGAGTCGCACCCAGCGCCTTCATGCGCTCTATTTTCGATGCGGGCGCCGTCTCTATGACCACCACGGTGCACGGCACGCCCGCCTTGCGCGCGGCATAAGCAACTCCCTGGCCGGCATTACCGGCACTGATGGTCCAGACGCCACTCCGGCGCGCACTTTCCGCAAGCAATGCAACGGCGTTGACCGCGCCGCGCAGCTTGTACGAATTGGTCGGTTGCAGATTCTCGAGCTTCAACCATATGTCCGGATGAGCCCCACCGAGCTCTAGATGAAACATCGGCGTTCGTGCCACAGTCGATGCAATCCGCGCACGCGCCTCTCTGATCGCTTCGAGTCGTATGGGACGGACAATGGGCCCGGGAGAGCTCGTCATCGCACCTGCCTCCGATTGCGCCACCCGCGGACGGTGGCGGCGGGAATGATATCCCCCTTTTTGGCTACGATATAACGTTCTAAGATATGTTCCGAACCCGCGTTTCCGACACCCGCCGCCACCGCCATCAGGTATCAGCATGAGCAAGTCAGCGCCCGCGCAACGGCCGGCTCACGACCACCGACGCTGCGTCGAGCGCGCCGTCGCCGCGGCCGAGAGAGTCTGCACGGCCAAGCAGTTCAAGCTCACGCCGATCCGCAAGCGAGTCCTCGAGATCGTCTGGCGGCAGCACGAGCCGATCGGCGCCTACGACATTCTCGCCGAGCTCGCCAAAGGCGGCGGTAACCCGGCTCCGCAGACCGTGTACCGAGCCCTCGAGTTTCTTCAGGAAGCCGGCCTCGTGCATCGGCTGGACACGCTCAACGCCTTCCTCGGCTGCGACCGGCCCGAAGACGCCCATTCGGGCCAGTTCCTGGTGTGTAGCCGCTGCCGCCGGGTCGCGGAAATCGAGGATTCGGTCCTGAATCGGACTCTCAGGGAGCGCGCTCGCGCGCTCGGCTTCCGGCTCGACGCCTCCCCGGTCGAGATCAAGGCGATCTGCGCCCAGTGTGCGGCTCAGAGCTGAGTCGGCCCCGATCGGGCCGGCTTGAACCGGAAGGACGAATGTGATGTTATAATATCACCCTATCATCCCGAAGGCATTCCCGTCGTGCAGCGATCCACGGACGCCGCCCCCCAAGCACGTTTCCGGCTCGCCATTCTGCGGCTGCTCAGCGTACTCGCCCTCGTGGCCGGCTCCGGCGGTGCCTGGGCCGCCGGAGCCCTCCATGCCGTCGGCGTCGAGAGCCAATACGCCGATGTCATCGCACAGATCGGCGGCCCCTACGTCCAAGTGGTGGCGCTCGAGACCGACCCCAATACCGACCCGCACAGCTTCGAGGCGAGCCCCGCCATCGCGCGCGAGATCGCTACCGCGGACCTGCTCGTCAGGAACGGAGTGGGTTATGACTCCTGGGTCGAGAGGATCCTGTCGGCCACGCCCAGCGCCAAGCGCCGGGTGATCGACGTCCAACGCCTGCTCCAGTTGCCCGACAGCGCGCCGAATCCTCACCTCTGGTATGACCCCGACACCATGCCGGCGGTGGCGAACGCGGTGGCAACGGAGCTCGCCGCTCTCTTGCCCGCGGAAGCGGCGTATTTTCAGGCCAACGCGCGCCAATTCGCGGCTTCGCTCGAGCCCTGGCGGCAGGCCATGGCGTCATTCAAGAGACGATATGGCGGCACGCGCATCGCGGTGACGGAGCCGGTCGCGAACGACATGCTGGAAGCAGCCGGCTGCGATATCGCGACGCCTCTCAATCTGGAGACCGCCATCATGAACGGCACCGACCCGTCGCCCCAGGACGTGGCGGCCGAAGAGGCTCTCCTCAGCGATCACGCCGTGAAGATTCTCGTCTATAACCGGCAGGTCACTGAGACGCTCACCGAGTCGTTCCTCGATCTGGCAAGACGGAACGGTATCCCCGTAGTCGGCGTTTACGAGACCCTACCCGTGCCCGGCTACCACTATCAGTCGTGGATGTTGGCTGAAGTCTCGGCTTTGCGCGCGGCCGTGGCGGGCAACGTGTCGACGGAGCAGCTCGGGGCGGGCCAGCCCCGATGACGATCGGCCCCGAGGCGCTCGTCGTTGACCATCTGAGCGTCCGCCTCGCGGGACGCATGATCCTCGAGGACGTAGGCTTCACACTGACTCAAGGAGAGTTCTGCGGCTTGATCGGTGCCAACGGCTCGGGCAAGACGACCCTGCTGCGCACCCTTCTCGGCTTCACGACACCCCTCTCCGGCGAGATCAGAATGGGTCCGATCGGCGAACCCCGTGGCCCCGCGCCGATCGGCTATGTGCCGCAGAAGATCCTGCTCGATCCCCAACTGCCGTTGCGCGCTCGGGACGTGGTCGCGCTCGGTCTCGACGGCCGCCGGCTCGGCCTCCCTCTGCCCTCCAAGGCGCGGGAGGCTCGGGTCGCAGAGATGCTCGGCGCCGTCGGTGCCGCCGAGTTCGCCGACCGGCGGATCGGCGATCTCTCCGGCGGGCAACAACAGCGCATTCTCGTCGCGCACGCGCTGGTGCGCCGACCGCGACTGCTGTTGCTCGATGAGCCGCTTGCCAATCTGGACGTGCGCAGCGCCACCGAGATCGTCGCTCTGCTGCGCCGGCTCTGCGACACCTACCACGTCGCCGTGCTGCTCTCCGCCCATGACATGAACCCGCTGCTCTCCTCCATGGATCGCATCGTCTACCTCGCCAACGGTCACGCCGCCTCGGGGAGTACAGACGAGGTCGTCCGGACGGATGTGTTGAGCCGGCTCTATGGGCATCCCATCGACGTCGTGCACATCCGCGGCCGGGTCGTGGTAATGGCAACCGAATGATGTTCGCGCCGGGCTTCTTCACCAACGAGCCGGTCCTGACCGCGCTCGTCGTCGGCGGCGGCGCCGCGATCGTGTCAGCCGTAGTCGGCGTTTTCACGATCATCCGCGGCCAGTCTTTCGCGGGCCACGCCCTGGCCGATGTCAGCAGCGCCGGCGGCTCGGCGTCGTACCTCCTCGGGGTGAGCCCGCTCTTGGGATTCACCGGCATGGCCATCATCGCGGCCGCGGCCATGGGCATCGCCGATATGCGCGATGCCCGCGAGCGCGATCTGCTGACTGGCATCGTGTTCGGCGCCGGGCTCGGCCTCACGGCGCTGTTCCTGTATTTCGACATCACCTCGATGAGCACCAGCGGCGCGGCGATCACCATCATGTTCGGATCGATGTTCTCGATCCCGACCTCGATCATACCTCTCACGCTGATCGTCGCCGTCGGCGCGGTCGCCGCGATCGTTGTCGCCTATCGGCCGCTGCTGGTCAGCTCCCTTTCCGCGGAGCTCGCCGAGGCCCAGGGTGTTCGCTCACGGCTGATCGGACTCGTCTATATGCTGGCGCTGTCATTGGCGGTGGCGCTCTCCGCCATGACCATCGGAGCGATCCTCTCGACCGCGCTGCTGATCGGGCCGGCCGCAGCCGCCCTGCGCCTGGCCCATCGGCCGGGCACGGCGGTCATCCTGTCGGTTGCGATCGGTCTTGCCGCCACCTGGGGAGGCATCGTCCTCGCCTACGACAGCTTCTACTGGACTCCAGGTCATGGCTGGCCGGTGAGCTTTTTCATCGTCACCCTCGTGCTCCTCTGCTACGTCATCGCGACACTTCTCGCGCACCGAAGCGCAGCACGGGTGAGAGCGCATCCTGCCGAAGTCTGTAGCACCTGACGATGCTCTCAGGGTTCATGGTGAATACGTGGATCGTCGCCACCCTGGTGGCGGCAGTAGCCGGGTTCGTCGGCTTCTTCGTCGTCATCCGGCGATCATCCTTCGCCGCGCACGCTCTGCCTCTCGCAGCCTTCCCGGGTGCAGCCGCCGCAACCCTGCTCGGCGTGAGCGAGCTCCTGGGCCTCGTGGTATTCGCCGGCCTCGGGGTCGTCGGCATCAGCCAGCTCGCCCGCGCGGAACGTCAGGAAGTGGCGACGGCGCTGTGCCTGGTGACCTTGCTGGCACTCGGGACGTTGTTTCTCAGCATGACCCGGGAGTATTCGCAGGGCATCTACGCGCTGCTTTTCGGCGAAGTGCTGGGCATCAGCACGAGCCAAATCCTCCCCGTCGCCGTCATGAGCGTGATCGCCATCGGAGCGATGACGCTATCCTTCCGCCCGCTGCTGCTCGATGCGATCTCGCCCGAGCTCGCGGCCACTCTCGGCGTATCGCATCGGCTCTGGGAGCTGCAATTTCTGACGGTCCTCGCGCTCTCCACCGCCATGGTCCTGCCGGTCGTCGGGGCGCTGCTGGTATTCAGTCTGATGGTCGGCCCAGCCTCCGCCGCGCGCTCCGTGACCGACCGGCCGGTCGTGTCGGCACTCCTGTCCATCTGTATTTCCATCGCTACGGTCTGGGTCGCTATCGCCCTGTCGTATCTTTCGAACTGGCCCGTGGGATTCTTCGTCGGCGCGCTGGGCGTGATCTCTTACCTGTCTGGACGCCTCTACCGGCGATCCAGCGCCTCCATCAGGGGCCGCAGACGAGAGTGGAAGGAGGCGGCGCGGCCGACACTCGAGCCGTAGATCGGCTGGCGCACCTGAGCGAAGCTGGCCGTACTGACCGTACGTGACATCTCGAAGAAGCGCAGGCAGGCTTCATTCCACGGCAACCCCAGGAAGTCCACCAGCGCCTCGGCGGTGGCGCGCGGCTCGGCCACCATTGTCTCGTAGTCAACCTCCATGAAGCGCCGCGGGGAAAGCCTCTGCCGCCAGTGCTCCATGAGCAGGCGGTAATCCGAGTAATAGCGTCCGAGCTCGCCAAGGTCGTAGGTGAAGGGAAAATTTCCCACGAACAGCTTGGTGTAGGCCGAGAAGCAGGTATCCAGGGGATCGCGACGGCAATGGATGATGCGAGCGTTGGGAAATACGTGGCCGATCACGCCGAGGTGCTTGAAGTTGTGCAGCGCCTTGTCGATGACGTATATCCTCCCCGCCGACAGTCGCACCAGTGTCCCAACGCCGGCCTGCGCGATTCGCTCCACGGCCTCGGCGTTCCCCATCGCAGCCGGATCGAGGCAATGAGGTGCGAACAGCTCGCACAGTCGCAATTGCTCGCCGCCACCGCGGACATCAGGATGGGCGGCGAGCATGTGCTCGATGAGCGACGAGCCGCAACGTGGCATGCCGACCACGAACACCAGTGCCTGCGAGCTGCGGGCCGTGCCGAGCGCCGGCTCGTCGAGGTCGCATGCCGGCGCCATCGCGATCCCCCTCAACTCCTGCGACGCCGCATCGGCATCGTATGTGGTGAGTGCACGTTTCAGCCGGTTACCCGCCGTCCAGTGGTGGAATGCGGCGTCAGTGTCATCGGATTCGAAATGCGCCTTGCCGAGCGCGAAATGCAACATCATGCGGTCCTGATGGGAGCCGCCGCGCGCCAGCAGTTGCTCCATGCCGGCGATGTCGGGATCGCCGCGCCGATGGGTCTTTGCCTGTGCCCTGTCATACCATGCCGGCACAAACGTCGGTTCGTGCACGAGCGCGCGATCGAACGTCACCTGTGCTTCCTGCAAGCGGCCGAGCTCACCCAGGACCACCGCCTTCTCGTTGAGCGCCGGAGCGGGGCGCTCCACCGCGGCTCGATCGAATGCCGCGAGCGCCGCCTCATCCTCGCCCGCCAGATGGAGTACCCGAGCGAACGCACGCCACAGATCCGGCGACTGCACACCGGCTGCCGACGCTTCGCGACCTAGAGCCACCGCCTCCTGAATCCGATCCGTCAATCGAAGCAGGGTTGTCTTGTACGCCAGCAGACATGCATCGCGGCCAAAGCGGGCCTCGATCGCCGCGACCCGCGCCAGCGCCGCCTGCCTGCGGCCCAGCTCCATTTCCAAATCGACGGCGCGCCATCGATGGTCCACACAATCGGGATCCCGCTGTATTGCCCGCTCGATCTGCGCCAGCGCCTCTTCGTGGCGCCCCAGCACCTGCAGCAGGCGCGCGAACTGGGCGATGACCTCGGCGGTGCCACCCTCATCCGCCAGCAGTGGCGCGAAGTGCGCCAGCGCCTCGTCCGGGTTCCCGACCAGGGCCGCGAGCACTGCCAACGCGGCCCGCGCCTGCCACAGCCTCGCGTCCAGGCTCAGTGCCCGCTCCAGGCTGGAGCGGCTCTCGGCATATTCGCGCATGTCCAGGAGTTGTGAACCCAGCGAATGCCATGCCGGCGCGCTACCCGGGTCGAGCCTCAGCGCCCGCCGCGTCAATGCCAGGGCAGCGTCGCGATCGACCCTTTTGCGACTGAGCTCGGCATAACTCAGGATGTACAGCGCCTCGGTCCCGGGTGCCTCGGCCGCGCGACGCAGATAGTCTTCGGACGCCACGGTTTCACCGGCCTGATGGGCGATGACTCCCAGCAGATGCAGCGCGCCGGCGTGCTGCGGGTTGGTATGCAGGATTTCGAGGCAGGCCGTGCGCGCGGCGGCCGGTGCGCCCCCCAGGAAGTGGCGGCGCGCCGCAAGCAGCAGGGCAGCGCTGTCGGCGGCTGAAAATTGCGGCACGTGCGGCGGGCTAGTCCGCACCACGCGCCGTCGTGAGCTCGGCGAGAGCCGCGCGCAGTTCCCGCAGGCGCGGCGGCTTGCCCAGTACCCGGTTCACCTGCGGCACCTCCTGCTCCGCGCCCATCTGCTGACCCCACCCGGTCAGCAGAATGATGGGCGTATGAGGTGCGATCGTGCGCACGGCAGCGGCTACCTGCCGACCATCGACGTAAGGCATCCCCAGGTCCGTGAGCACGACATCGAAAGGCTCGGCGCCCTGTTGGGCGGTCCGGAAGGAGTCGATGCCTTCCTGGCCACCGCCGGCAAGCGTCACCCGATGGCCTTCGTCCCGGAGCGTGTTGCCCAGGGAGTCACGCAACACCGTATCGTCGTCGACGATGAGTATGCGCAAGCCGGCAACGGGGACTTTCAAGGTCGGCATGCGTACGGTGGCCCCGGCGGCTCCGCCGCTGATCGGAAACAGCAACCGCATCGTCGTGCCCGTTCCCGGCCGGCTGTCGACCTCGAGCGTCGCGCCGTGTCGCTGCGCCATCCCGAACACCATGGCCAACCCGAGTCCCGTGCCTCGCTCGCCTTTCGTGGTGAAAAAGGGCTCCAGGCACCGTCGACGTGTCTCCTCGTCCATCCCGACACCTAAGTCCGTGACCTCCAGCAGCACGCGTTGGGGCTCCGTCGTCGTCACGCCGGACCGGACGACGATGACACCCCCTTTCGGCGAGGCATCCACCGCATTGAAGATGAGATTGGTGATGGCGTCGCGTATTTCGTTATCGGCGCCGAGGATCTCCGGCAGCGCGGACGCGAGTTCGGCTTTGAGCTCTATGATGATGCCGCTGCGTTGCGGCTGATCGCTCCAACGAGCGTGCGTCAGCTCGATGACCTGCTGTACCAGCGCGTTCAGGTCGAGGTTCGCGAACTGGGGCTTGCGATCCTGTGGCCGGTAGAACTCGCGCATGCGCCCTACCGTTTGCGCGACGTCATCGATGGCGCGCTGTATGGTCACGAGACGGGAGCGCCCCTCGGGGGTCAAGCCGGTCTCACGCTCGAGAATCGATTCGGTGTAGAGGGCGATCGGCGAGATGGCGTTGTTGATGTCATGAGCGATGCCGCTCGCCATCTGCCCGAGCGCTCGCAGGCGCTCCTGTTGGATCAGGGCCTGCTGCGCCTGGCGCAGCGCCTGGTTGCTGCTTTCGAGCTCGCGGGTCCGCGCCAGCACCCGGCTCTCCAGGTCGCGCGTCAGCTCCTCGAGCTTCTGATTCGTCTGCCGCAGCGTGTCGCGCGTGGTACTCAGCTCCTCGTTGCGCTCCATGGCCGCCTCGTACGTGGAGAGCAACAGGTTGAGAATCTGCAGTCGGTCCGCAGTGATGAAATGCTTCCGGCCGCCGAACACGATTTCCAGGCCCATGCCCGGCTGATCGCTGCGGCGCATTTCGCTGTTGACGAGGACGAACTGAATGCGCCGCAGCAGCTGTTCGGCCTCATAAGGCTTCAGGATGAAATTATCCGCCCGGCACTCGAGTCCACGTATCACATCCTGCGGATCCGACAGCGTCGTGACGAGAATGACGGGCACGCCGCTCAGTCGGGGATCCTCCTTGACCCGGCGGCACAGGTCGTAGCCGTTCATTTCCGGCATGACGATGTCACTGACGATGAGCGCCGGTCGACGGTGCTGAGCAGCCTCGAGAGCGAGCTTTCCATTCGATGTGGCGGTCACGCGGTAGTTGTGGCGCTGGAGAATGAGTTGCAGCCGCTGCAGCTGCGTAGCGCTGTCTTCCGCAATCAGAATTTCTATTGCGCCCTGCCCTGTGTCCGCATTACTCATGGCTTGATTTCCCCACGCTGCGTGCCCCGATCGCAACCTGCGCGACGAGTGCACCCGCGATCCTATCCGCGGGCAGTACGAGCACCGCCGCGTCTCGCTCGATGGCTTCACCCGGCATGCCGTGCACGACCGAGGTGTCACGGTCCTGCGCAATCGTGCACGCACCGTGATCCCTCATCTCTTTCAATTCTGCCGCGCCATCCTTGCCCATGCCGGTGAGCAATACGCCGATGGCGCTCGGACCGCAGGTGCGGGCCAGCGAACGGAAGAGGTATGAGACCGAGGGGCGCAAGCCCTCTTCAGGCGCTTCGCGCGCGAGCAGCAGGCGGCCGCCGAGGTCCACCCCCAGATGAAAATCATCGGGAGCGACATAGGCATGCCCTGCCAGCGGCGTGGCGCCGTGAGCGGCGATATGCACCCGCAAGCCGGTGGTCTCGTTGAGCCATTCCACCATGCCCCCGAGAAACCCCGGTGCGATGTGCTGCACGATGAGAAGCGGCACCGGAAAGTCCCTGGGCAGTGCGGAAAGAATCGTTTGCAGCACCGGCGGTCCGCCGGTGGACGCACCCATCCCGATGAATCGGATGCCTGGAGCCACTGCGGCTCTGGAGGTTGGATTCCTCTCCAGCGGCAGTGGCGTCGAGGGCGTGCGCTGCCGGCTCCAGCGCCGCACCACTTTGACTTCGGCCATCAGACGCACGGTTTGGAGCAGGTTGCGCTGCTTCTCCTCGAAGTCGGGGCCAAGCGCGACCGGCTTCTCCACACACGCTACCGCGCCCGCCTCGATGGAGCGGAAGGTGACCGCCAGCTCGCGTGGATCGGCCGTGGCGGTGCAGATGATGATCGGCAGCGGTCGGGTCTCCATGATGCGCCGCGTCACCTCGAAGCCGTCGAGGATGGGCATATGGATGTCGACGAGCAACACGTCGGGCCGAGTGCCCGCGCGCTCGAGAAAATCGATCGCGGCCTGCCCATCGCCGACCGCGCCAACGACCTGAAATTCCGGCGCCGCGTTCAGCAGCTCCACCAGCAACGTACGCATGACGGGCGAGTCGTCCGCCACCAGTACTTTGATCCTGTCGGTCGGCATGATGGGTTCGTTATAACAGCCGTTGCAGGGCTTCCAGCAGGTCGTTCTGATCCAGACTGCTCTTCACCAGATAGGCGCTGGCACCGACCTCGATGCCGTGCTCCCGGTCCTCGCGGGATTCCAGTGCCGTGACGAGCACGACGGGGATCTCGGCCAAAGCCCGATCGGCACGGATTCGGGCGGTGAGATCGAACCCATTCAGGCGCGGCATCTCCACATCCGAGACCACGAGATCGAAGTGCCCCGCCCGCAATGTCGTGAACGCATCGATGCCGTCCACCGCGGTGCTCACGAGGTAGCCCGCCGACTCGAGTATTCCCTTCAACAACATGCGCGAAGTGATCGAATCCTCGGCGACCAGAATTCGCCTGGCCGCCGCCTGGGGCGGCCTCGAAGCGGTCTCGCTCGAGTCCGGCGCTGCCGGCGCCACGCCCGCTCCTCTGGCGGATTTGAGTAAATCGGGCACATTCAGGATCGGCGCCACCTCGCCCGAACCCAGTATCGTGGCCCCGGCGATGTTACGCACACGGGACAAGGGCTTGGCCAATCGCTTGACGAGCACCTCGCGTTCATCCAGCACCTCGCTCACGGTAAAGGCAACAGTTTGCTCGCCCACGCCGAGAACGAGAACGACGCTGTACGCGGCGCCACCGGCATTGCGGTGCCCCGAGGGCAGCCGCAGGACCTCCGCCAGATCCACGAGCGCGACGGCACGCCCATTGAGCGCCAATGTTCTGCGACCCTCCACCGTCCGCACATCCTCGGGCTTATAACGAGTGACGCGCTCCACGTGCGCTGTCGGCACGATGAACGATCGTTGGGCGACCCGAATGAGTATTCCGCGAGAGGTCGCCAATGTCAGTGGGACGGTCATGCGGATGGTCGTGCCGACACCGCGCCGACTCTCGATCGCCACGCGCCCACCCAGCTTCTCGGTCTTCTCGCGTACGATCGCCAGCCCCAGGCCGCGACCGGACACTTGCGTGATCATGGGGCTCGTGGAAACGTCGGCTTCGAACACCAGCCCAAGCGCCGCGGATTCGCCGTTTGAGCCGGAGGCGTCCGGAGCGGAAAGTCCGCGCCTGTCCGCGGCGAGCTTCACCTTTTCCAGGTCGACACCGGCGCCATCATCGCTGACCGAGATCTCGACCTGGTTACCGTCGCGCGGTGACACGGCGACGGTGATCGCGGCCTGCGGCGATTTGCCGGCGCGTTGCCGCTGTTCGGGTTTCTCGATGCCGTGATCGATGCAATTGCGCAGCAAGTGAATGAGCGGGTCCTTCAATTCCTCGAGGATGCGCTTGTCGATCGTGACTTCCTCGCCGCGGATCGTGAGCACCGCCTCCTTCCCCTGGTCGCGGCACAGGTCCCGAACGACCTTGAGCAGCAAGGCACTGAGTGTGGACAGCGGCAGCATGAGCAGCTTCTTGGAGTTTTCCAGCAACTCATCGACCAGCTTCGCCACCAGCAGGCGATTGCGCTCAGCGAGCCGGCGCAGGCCGGTCACACTGCCTTCGAGGGTCCGAATGTAATCCTGATTCCAGTCGAAGAACTCGGCCAACTCGCGCGTGTCTGGCGTCGCAGCAGCGTCACGGGTCTGCTCACCCAGCTGCCGCAGGCGGCGCACCCGCGGTTGAATTCGACTCCATTGCTTGCGCCACTGCTCGAAGCGGGCTTCCAGTGCGCCGAGATCCCCTGACCACTGTTCCGTGGTGAGTTTCGCCGCCAGCATCTCTTCCGCTTCCAGCAGGCGTGCATCGAGCGCGCTCACGGCGATGCGGACGGTTTCGACCTCGCCCTTCATCGTGGCAAGCACCTGTCGCTCCGCGCTCGGCTGTTCGCTCTGCGCACCGCTGTCGATTGGAGTCTCGGTCCGGGCCGAGGCGTCTTCCATCCTTCCCCAAACGCCATTCAAGGCGCGGTGCGCATCGTCGAGCGCCTCCGGCGTGGGCGCGCTGTCGCCCCGCTTCCAGGCCGCGAACAGACCTTCCAGTGATTGGCAGAGAGCTTCAATCTCGTTGAAGTTGACCGCGCGGGCGGCGCCCTTGAGGCTGTGCGCGGCTCGAAAGACCGTCTCGATCAGCCGCAGCCGCTCGGCCGGCGCGGCCGCCTTCTCCAACTCGATGAGACCGGCGCCCATCGCCTGCAGATGCTCGGCCGCCTCGACCTTGAAGGTCGCACGCAGTGCCCGCAGCAGCTCCTCCTCGACACCGCTCATGGGCTCAGACCAATGCGAGCCAGGCTCATCCGTCTCTCCCTCACACCTTGTAGTTTTCGGCCAACTGCTGCAGACGCTGACCAAGCTCGTTGATATTGCGCGCGGCGGTCTCCAGCTGCCTTGCGCTCGCCATGTTCTGGGTACCCGTCATCTTGATGTTTTCCATCGCGACAGCCACCTGGTCCATCCCGACCAGTTGTTGCTGACTCGAGGCGGCGATCTGTGTGGCCGCCTGCGCCGCCTCGCTCACGCTCGCCGCCAGGATGCCGATTGACTCGCCCGCGGTTTCCGTCTGTTTCGCCCCGGCCTCGACCGCTCTGCCGCCTTGTTCGGTCGCCATGGCGGCCGCGGTCGTGGCCTTTTGAATATCACCGAGAATAGTACGTACCCTCTCCGTGGCTTGGCGCGACTGCTCGGCCAGGCTCTTGACCTCCTGCGCCACGACGCCGAAGCCTTTGCCCTGCTCGCCGGCCTTGGCGGCCTCGATCGCGGCATTGACCGCGAGCAGATTCGATTGCGCGGCGAGATCCTCGACCGTGGCGATGATCTGCCCGATGGTCTGGCCCTGCTCGCTGAGGCGCACCATGCTCTCCGCGATCGCTTCCATCTGGGTACGGATTCGCTCCATCCCTGAAACCACGTCCGCGGTGGACTTACGCCCGCTCTGCGCGATTTGCGCCGACTTCTGCGCGGTGTCCGCAACCGTCTTGGCCTTTTGGCTCGCCAGATGTGCGGTCTGACGGACCTCTTCCACGGTGGCCGTCGTCTCGCTCACCGCAGCAGCGGAGGCGCTCGAGCCGGAGGCGAGCTGGGCCGTGGAGGCGACGATCTCGCTGGAGGCGGAGCCCAAAACAGCGGCGGCTTCAACCATGCCGCCAATCTGGCGCCGCAGATTGTCCGTCATTCGCACAAAGCTGTTGCCGAGCTGATCGGCGGGCGACAGCGCTTGGACGCTGACTCGCAAATCCCCTGCCGCAACCTGCTCGGCGGCGCCCGCCAGCGCGAGCAAGGAGAGTCGCATGCGCTCGAAGGCCTGCGCCAACCGACCGATCTCATCGCTGCGCACACCCACATTTGGATTGGCGCCCAGGTCTCCGACTGTGATGCGTTCGGCAACGCCCGTCAGGCTCTTGAGCGGAACCGCGATATCGCGCGTGATGACCACACCCGCAAATCCGGCTACGAACACCGCCAGGAGCGTGCCCAGGAGAATCGTCCACCGGGTATCGCGTGCGTCGAGCTCTCTGGCGGCCGCATGTGCCTTGAGCGCATCCTCCTCCGCCGTATGCATCTCCCCCAGGATCCCACGCATGGCGTCCATCGTGTTCTTGCCGTTGTTATTCAACACGATGGCCTGTGCGGATGCGAAATCCTTGGCCCGACGAATGTCGATCGTTTGCTGCAGTTCCGCCAATTTTTGCGTGATCAGCGGCCCCAGCGCATCGAGATGGGCCTGCTGGCGCGGACTATCCTCCACCAGGGCGGCCAGCCGCGTCTGGTGTCGATCAATCTCGGGCAGCGCGGCGGTATAAGGCTCGAGGTAGCTATCGATACCGGTGATGAGGTAGCCGCGCTGGCCGGTTTCGGCGTCCTGCAGATTCGACAGCAGCTGAGTGAGCTCACTCTCGACTTCGTAACTGTGTGTCACCGCGTCAGCGGTCTCGTTCTGCCGCACCGCGCTGCGGTAGGCAACTGCTCCAACGATCAGGAAGATCGTCAGTACGACAGCGAATCCAACGGCGATTTTGGTTCCGACATTCCACTTCATCGCGCGCGCTCCGATGATGGGACAGGCTCAGTCTTCGACTTCTTCATGGACGATGATCCTCGGATCGCTGAGAATTCGATCGACCGCGAGCACCACGAGGCGCGCGTCGGTGACCCCTTTGAGATAGTCCGCGCGAATACCCGTCAAGGTCGGCAGTGACGGCTGCAGACTCTCGGCTGGTATGCCGCTGATGCCGATGATCACGTCGGCCAGCAGACCGATTTCAAGATCATGGCCCCGAACGATGATGGTCCGGTGCAGATCGGTGAGACCTCGCTCCGGCAGCTCGAAGAATTTCTTGAGGTCCAGAACGGGCACGATGCGGCCGCGGACGTTGACGATGCCCAGGATGAAAGGAGGCGTGCAGGGCAGCGGGGTCAGTTCCCGCAAGGGCTGCACTTCCTGAACATACCGCCGCTCGATGGCGTAGCGTTCCGAGGCCAGCCCGAACTCCAGCAGCTCGAGGAGGGTGTCGGCCGCCGGCGGTGGCGGTACGCGAGCCAGTGTTTGCGCCCGCTCGCGCAAAATCCGCTCGGTGTCGGTGCCCTTCGTCATTCGACCTTGCCTTCAGCACGCTGCGGCCGGAAGGGGATGCTGGCCAGGGAAGTGATCGTCTGCACCAGGCGCCCGACCGTGATCCCATCAGACTCAGGCAGGGGCTCATCGGGCGAGCGATGTCGCAGCGAGCGCAGCGCGTTCGCAAAGTGTTTGCTCGCCTCCGCGGCACGCCCATCTGCGCGTGCGAGGTTACCGAGGGCAAAGTGCGCGAGCGCAAAATCCGGTTGCAGGTAGATCGCGCTCTGCAACGCGCGCCGCGCGTCCTGCCACTCGCTCTTCTCCTGCAGAATCATCGCGTGCAGGTAATAAGCGGTCGGCTCGACCTTGTTCGAGTCTATCCATCGGGCCGTCCACAGCAGCGCTTCTTCCAGATTGCCTCGGTTTGCGTAGGCCCGCGCCAATACGGAAAACGCGCGTGGCTCGTGCTCGGCCGGCACGCGCTCTGCTGAAATAGGGTTGGCTGCGTCAGCAAACGCCGGTAGCAGCGCATCCACGGCCTCAGTGTAACGGCCCTGGCTGAAGGCGTACTCGGCTGCCGCAAGAGACCGCGGCAATTCCACGGAGCTCGAAGACTCCTGCGACCCGCCGGCAGGCGGGACTTCCGGCTGCACTGGATCGGCGATCACCTCAATCTGGGATACGGTGGGCAGCTCGAATGTGGCCGCAGCGTCCGCCACTGCTGGTGTGCGCGCGAGCGAGCCCCTCTCCATGACGCTGTCTTTGCGGTACAGAACAGCACCCGGGAAATTCACGGCTGCGAACCGCGAGAACTGCGCCTGTGAGCATTCGCTTGGACTGACGGCGAGCCACCCCTGATCCACCAGCGCGTTGTGAAGCTTGTCCACGAGCTTGCGGGCATGCGCGGGCGTGAAGTAGAGCAACAGATTGCGGCAGAGGATCACATCCATGGCATTGGTGTCCGTGCTGAGCGAGGGGAAGCTATCCTCGGCCAGGTTCAGCTGTGCGAACGCTACCCAGTCCCTGATTCGCGTCGCCAACTGGTAGCGCCCATCCGGCGTGCGCGTGAAATGGCGCTCCTTGAAGTGCGGAGTGCAATCGCGAAAGGACCACTCTCCGTAAATCCCTACCGCGGCCTTTTGCAGAAACCGCTCATTGATGTCCGTCGCCAGAATCGTGACCTGCCAGTCCTTCCAGTCGGGTAACAGCTGCTGCAGCAGTATCGCGAGCGAATAGGCCTCCTCGCCGGTGCAACAGGCCGCGCTCCAGAGGCGCAGGCGTTGCTCGCGCCCGCGGCGCCGACCGATGAGCTCCGGCAGAATGACATTCGACAGGGCCTCGAATGTTCTGCGCTCGCGAAAGAAGTAAGTCTCGCCGATCGTGAGATGACTCGCGAGCGCGTGCAGCTGTGGCCGGGTCAAAGCCCCCGACAGTACCCACTCGGCGCAGCGGGCGTGATCCGCGAACCCGAACTCCTCCGCCGCGGCGCCAAGGCCGCGTTGCAGGTCGCTGATGCGCGCGGGTGGGAAATGCAGCCCGATATTCTGGGCAATGAAATGACTCAAGCGCTCCCAGAGCGTGTCCGCTGAAACCTCAGCCGCCATGTGGGGGGCCCGGTTTCAGCGCTTCATCGAGCGCACGCGATTCCGCCGCAGACAGAAACAGGTCCAAATCCTGGATCAGCACCAGGCCGTCCGGCAGTCGAATGAGGCCTTGGATGTGCTCGAGACCCGTCGCGATGGTCGCCGCGCTGACCGTGTCAGAAGCAGTGGCTTGCAGCACGTCCCGAGCGGTATCGATTACCAGCACCACGGTGCGGTTTGCGCTGCGGGCAATCAGGAACTGGTCGGTGGGGTCGATTTCCCGCTCGGGCAACCCAAACCGGCGCCGAAGATTGAAGACGGGCAGCACGCGCCCTTGCACGTCGATCACCCCAAGGACGACGGCTGGGGCGGAGGGCAGACGCGTGACCGCGACTGCGCGTACGATGCGTTCCACGGCCAGGAGCGGCAGGGCATAACGACCGGCATCCAGGGAAAACACTACCCACTTGGCCATGGCGGCCAAAACAGGCGGCGATAGAGCTGCCTCGGACGGCGACGGATCGATGGCTGTCTTCACCTAGCTTTTGGAGCGCCACCTCCTGCCCGATGCGCTCCCCTTTCTCCCTCGAACCCAAGCTCAGCAGCGGACGCGCGAGTATGACCGCTCATCTTTCTCGCGGCAACCGCGCCCGCTCAGGCAATTCCCTGTGCGGCATAATAGGTTGCGGTACCGGCATCATGCGAGATGAGATAAGAGACTCTGGAATGAAGCGCATTCTATTCGTGGACGACGACCTGCGATTTCTCGAGGCGCTGCGCGTCGGGCTGCTCCCACGCGCCGACGAATGGAGCATGACCTTCGTGGAAAGTGGTGCCCGGGCTGTGCAGGAGCTGGAGCAGACGCCGCGGGACGTGCTCGTGGCTGATGTGCGCATGCCGGGGATGGATGGCGCCCAGCTGCTGCGGACAGTCCGCGAGCGATGGCCCGATACTGTAAGAATCGTGCTCTCGGGCGGCGCCGACCTTGGCGATGTCGTTCGCCTGCTGCCCGTCGCGCATCAGTATCTCAGCAAGCCCTGCCAGGCCAAGCGGCTCGAAGAGGTCATCGAGCGGTCTCTCGCGCTCAAGGAAATCCTCTCGAAGTCGGTGCTGCGCGCGTTGCTGGGGAGCACCGAGCGGCTGCCGGCGCAGCCACGCGTCTTCTCGAGACTGCAGGTGGCCATGGCCAACGAGAAGATCAGCTCACGAGAGGTGAGCCGGATCATCCGCGCCGATGCGATGGTCACCGCCAAAGTCCTGCAAATCGTCAATTCGGCGTTCTTTCGGCCGGCGCGGCGCGTGACCAGCATCGAGCAGGCCGTGACCTATCTCGGCTTTCCGGCCGTTCGTAATCTCGCCATGTGCGCCGAGGTCTTCGCACACCGGCCAAGCAGTGGATCCGCTGTCCCATTGGACTTGGAACGGTTGCAGCAACATGCGAATCGGGTCGCGACCGTCGTCCACACGCTTACCGCAGACACCTTCTGGAACGACGACGCCGTGCTCGCAGCGCTCCTGCACGACATCGGTTACTGGGTGCTCGTGCAGGAGCGTCCGCGTGAGCTCGAGCAAGCCCTCGAAGTGGCGATTGCCGACCGGATACCGATGCATGAGGCGGAAGCCCGTGTGCTCGGCGCATCACACGCCGAAGTCGGCGCCTATCTGCTTGGACTCTGGGGTCTCCCCTATCCTATCGTCGAAGCTGTCGCCCGCCACCACACGCCGGAGGCCGTGCGAGTGGAGAAGTTCGATGTGCTGGCGGCGCTGGCGGTTGCCATGGCGCTATCGGGAACGGACGACTCGGATGTGTTCCGCGGGATGACCCCGCCGCGAAGCGGCGGCGTGGGAGAGTCGTATCTCGGCAGACTCGGCGCGCCGTTTACCTGGAGTCAGGCCGAGGAGCGCGCGGTCGCGTGTCTGCGCAGGATCGACCGCGAAGGGCGATAGCCCGACGCTGGAATGGGCGGGCTTGCATTGGCGCCGGTCAAGCGATGATCATCAGGGCGGATCCGCAAGCGATCATGGTGGCATTCCATGTACGTACCCGCCCATTTCTCGGTGCCTGACGACGAAGCGCTGTATCGTCTGATTCGCGAGAATCCACTGGGCACTCTCGTCACGAACGGCGGCAGTGGTCTGGATGCGAACCACGTGCCGTTCGAGGTGGACCCGCGGCACGGGAGCCATGGCGTGCTTCGCGCCCACGTGGCGCGGGGCAACCCGGTCTGGAAGGAGGTTCGGGACGGAGCGGAGGTGCTGGTGATTTTCCGCGCCGAGGACGCTTACGTCAGCCCCAATTGGTACCCGAGCAAGCACGAGTCTCACAGACAGGTGCCAAGCTGGAATTACCGGGTGGTTCATGCCCACGGGACAATAACGATCCGTGATGATGAGGCGTTCCTGCGCGGACTGGTCGGACGCCTGACGCATACTCACGAAGCATCGCTGCCCGTTCCCTGGCAGATGAGCGATGCGCCCACCGACTACATCGCAGCCATGCTGAAGGCGATCGTAGGCCTCGAGATAGCCATCAGCCGTCTCGTCGGCAAGTTCAAGCTGAGTCAGAACCGCGAGCTGCGCGATCGCCTCAGCCTCGGCGAAGCGCTCAAGAAGCAAGGCGATACCGCGCTCGGACAGGCCACGTTGGATGCGATAACCGCTTCGACGGACCGGAGGTAACCGGATTGCGCCAGACGGTCCCGATCCTGATCGCTACGTTGGGCCTGTTCGCGGCCGTCGCCGCCACGGCAGATGACATGATGCCCAAGTCACGTGCGCAGGCGCTCGCCATGGAAGCACAGGATGCTCTGCCGCTCACACGCTTCTATGATCCACCGCCACTCGGTGAGCGCACTCCGGGTACCCTCATCCGCTCGGAACCATTCAACGGATACAGCCTGCCGCCCGGAGCGCGTGCGGTGCGCATCCTGTATGTATCACGCGCGCTCGATCATGCGCGCGATGCGGTGTCGGGGCTCGTGCTGATCCCCGCGGGTTCGCCCCCGCCCGGTGGCTGGCCGGTCATCGCATGGGCGCACGGCACGAGCGGCGTCGCCCGCATGTGCGCGCCGTCCCTCATGAAGGATGTCGAATACGGCAGCGAGGGTCTCATGCCCATGGTGGCTGCAGGCTTCGCGGTCGTCGCGACCGACTACGCCGGCCTTGGCACGCCCAACCCTCATCAGTACGACGACAAGATTCCTCAGGCCAACGATGTGGTCTACTCGCTTCCCGCCGCTCGCGCCGCGGTTCCCTCGCTCGGTCGACGGTGGGTCGCCATCGGTCATTCACAGGGCGGCGTCGCGGTGTGGGGCGTTGCCGAGCTCGAAGCGAAACACAGTGATGCAGGCTACCGAGGCGCGATTTCCGTCGCGGGCGATATGAGTTACGAGGGATTCGAGGCGCACGACGCGCGCGACTTCGCCACGATCACGAACATGTACTGGCCCTACACGGCATATGGCGTGAAGGCGAGTTACCCCGCCTTCAACGCGGCGCAAATGCTCTCACCGGCCATGCTCGCGCGCTACGAGGATGTGACGACGAAGGGATGCTGGTACTACGGCTACGCCGCCGCCGCCGAGATCGGTCATCAGGCGGCGGTCCAGCCCGGCTGGAACGAAGCGCCGGAGCTCGCCCGCTACAATCGCGACAGCCGCAGCGCCGACAAACCCATTCGCGGACCGCTCATGGTGTTGGCGGGTGACGACGATGCGTCGGTGAATTTCACCAACATCAAGGCCGGCGTAGCGCGAGCCTGCCGCCGTCACTTGCCGATCGAGTTCGTGCACCGACCGGGCCTCGACCACGATCCACTCATGGACAAGACCATCGACCTGCAGCTCGACTGGGTGCGCGCACGACTCGCGGGCAGGCCGTGGAGAGGCAATTGCGGCTCGCGAACACTTCCTTCAGGACCTGATCCATCGCACGATTGAGGTGAAAGGTCAGTCCTGCGTGTACCGTTCCAGGGCTGGTGCGACGGAGCGGATCTCCGCGGCTAAATCGTAGGTCGGGTTCACGATTCAGCGCTCCCGACGGGCGGCGCCTCGCGGCCGACCATGGCCAGATGCTGCGGCGCGTAGCGTTCACCCGCTGCCTGGATGTGCGAGGCAGCCTCTGCGATCTCGCGCAGATCATCCTGGGTCAGCTCGAGGTGAGCGGCGCCGATATTCTCCTCGAGCCGATGAATCTTGGTCGTCCCAGGGATCGGCACAATGTATGTCCTCTGAGCGAGCAGCCAGGCGAGCGCGATCTGCGCCGGCGTCGCACCCTTCTCCTCGGCGACGCGCCGCAACAGGTCCACGAAGGCCTGGTTCTTGTCCATCGCCTCCGGAGAGAAGCGCGGGACGGAGCTGCGGAAATCATTCTCCGGCAGCTTCGTGTCCTTGGTCATCGCGCCGGTCAGGAAGCCTTTCCCGAGCGGGCTATAAGGCACAAAGCCGATCCCGAGCTCGTCGCAGGCCTGGAGAATGCCGTTCGTCTCCGGCGCCCGCCACCATAGCGAATACTCGTTCTGAAGTGCGGTCACAGCCTGCACTGCATGAGCGCGGCGCAGCGTTTGGACTCCGGGTTCTGACATACCGAAATGTCCGACCTTGCCCTCAGCGATCAACTCCTTGACGGTGCCGGCGACGTCCTCGATGGGTACGTTCGGATCGACGCGGTGCTGGTAGAGAAGATCGATCGTCTCGACACCGAGGCGCTTCAGCGAGCCCTCGACCGCACGGCGAATGAGCTCAGGCCGGCTGCTGACGCCTCGGTTCTGACCGGTGCTCGGGTCAATGTCGAAGCCGAACTTGGTGGCGATGACTACCTGCTCGCGCAACGGCCGCAACGCCTCGCCGACCACTTCTTCGTTCACGAAGGGGCCATAGACTTCGGCGGTATCGAAGAAGCTCACACCGCGCTCCACCGAGGCACGGATCAGCGCGATGCCATCCTTCTTGGACAGCTGAGTGGCATAGCTGAAGCTGATGCCCATGCAGCCAAGCCCGATGGCGGAGACTTCGAGGCCACTGCGGCCGAGTTCACGTTTCTGCATAGGTTTCACTCCATGTCGGATCGCGCCATGGACCGATAGGGCCATAGATCGCTGCCGCAGATGCAGGCGCGGGTCACCCTGACCAGGGCGTTGGTAGACTCGATAATGGAGGGATCCGGGACTTTTTCTATCCTGACATCGCCGGCGGCATGCATGATGGTTGCGCGCATGGATCTACCTCACTGTCATCGATTTCACGGGGGTCAATGTAAAGCGTCCGCCGCGGAAGGATAAGTGGGTGGAATCCGCATGAGCTTGTGAGAAACTCTCACGAATGGCACGCGAGAACTTCAACGACCTGCAAGCCTTCCTGGCGGTCGCCCGCAGCAGGAGCTTCACCAAAGCCGCGGCCCAGCTCGGCGTCTCACCATCGGCATTGAGTCATTCGATGCGTGGGCTCGAGGAGCGGCTCGGCATCCGGCTGCTGACGCGCACGACTCGCAGCGTATCGCCAACGGAAGCGGGCGAGCGGCTGCTGCGCACCGTGGGGCCGCGCTTCGAGGAGGTCGAATCCGAGCTTGCGGCCCTCAACGAGCTTCGGCGCAGGCCCGCCGGCACCATCCGCATCACGGCCGCCGATCATTCCGCGACGAGCATCCTTTGGCCGAAGCTGGCCAAGGCTCTGTCTAAATATCCGGACGTGAAGGTCGAGATCAATATCGAGGCTGAGCTCATCGATATTGCCGCGCAGCGCTTTGACGCCGGGGTGCGCTTGGGCGAGCAGGTCGCCAAAGACATGGTGTCGGTCCGCATCGGCCCTGACATTCGCTTTGCGGTGGTCGGCGCGAAGTCCTATTTCGCGCGACACGAGCCGCCCAGGACCCCACAGGACCTCGTGACGCACTCGTGCATCAACCTGCGCTTCGCCACCCACGGCGGGTTATGGGCCTGGGATTTCGAGCGTGCCGGCCGGGAGCTCAAGGTTCGCGTAGACGGACAACTCACATTCAACAGCATCTTTCAGGTTCGCGATGCGGCGCTCGACGGCTATGGCCTTGCCTATATACCTGAGGATCTCGCGCGACCGTATCTGGCCAAGGGTCAGCTCACCTGGGTGCTCCAGGAGTGGTCTCCGCCCTGGCCGGGATACCATCTCTATTATCCCAGCCGCCGCCAGTCATCGCCCGCTTTTGCGCTGATCGTCGATGCGCTGCGTCACCGTGAAAAATAGCCTTTTATAGAATCAAGTGAAGAAACTGATTGAAATCATTGCGGTCGTAGGCACCGAACGCCTCACCGTCTCTGAAACCGCGTTTGCGATAAAGAGCCAGTGCCGGCTCGAAAGCGGCGCCGCTCCCCGTCTCGAGACTAAGACGACGTAGGCCGCGTCGCCGAGCTTCGTCGATGATGTGCTCCAGGAGCGCAGAGGCGACGCCCTTCCGTAGGTGCTCCGGATGAGTCCGCATTGACTTCAACTCGCCCGTTCCATCGCCAGGTTCCTTGAGCGCGGCGATGCCCGCCAATGCGGGTCCGTCCCAAGCGGACCAGACTGTGACATCGGGTGTCAGCAATCCGGACAGGTCGAGCGCAAACACCTGCCCGGCAGGAGAGCTCTGCTGCATCCCCGCAAGGTGCAATGTCAGCAGCTCACGCGTGGGCTGGCCGGAGAGATCGTCCACACGTAGGTGGAGCGCATGCGTTGCCCGAGAAGGAGCCTCACCGAGGTCATCGAGCGCGATCCCCCACTTGGCCTTCTCCAGCTCTTCGTCCGGACTCGGTTCCTTGCGCTCGAGGTTGAGGAGGGCCTGATTGATCTCGACGTACGGTCGCATCCTCGACTCATACCGCTCGAATGCACTGTAGATCTCCCCCGGCGTGCGCGCGAGCTCGCGCGCAAGAACATACGCGCCGACGAGCGCCAGGCTCGTTCCCTGGCCCGAGAAAGGCGACGGACAGTACCCGGCATCACCGAGCAGCACCGCTCTCCCCCGCGACCATCCCTCCATCCTCACCTGGGCGATATCGCCGAGATAGAAATCCGCCGTATCCCGCATCGCCTCGATCAGCCGCGGGATCTCCCACCGCAGGTGCCCGCAGCGCTCGGCGACGAGCGCCTTCTGGGCTTCGATAGAGCGACGCCAGGCATCGGGCGAGTCGAGGCCGAAGCCGAGATTGACCCGCAACTGGCTGTTGTCCCGATTTGGATAGACGAGATACCCGCTGATGTCGTCACGGTAGGACATCTGCCAGTCCTGAAGACCGAGCAGGTTCGGGGTGCTGAAGATGGCGAGTCCGATCCCGAACGAGCGCACATAGAGCCCCTCGTCGCCGAAGACGAGCCGCCGAACGTTGGAGTGCAGGCCGTCCGCGGCGACGAGCAGATCGAAAGTGCGCGCAGGCCGCCCCTCGAACGAGACCCGAACCTCCTCTTGCGACTGCTCGACGGCGGCGATCGAATCGCCCCAGAGGTACTCCACCTGATCGCGGGTGGTGTCGCAGAGCAGGCGCACCAGGTCATCGCGGAAGATCTCGATATCGCCGCTATCGAAACGGCCACCGCTGAAGGATCGCTCCTCTGAGCGCAAGGTCTCCCGGCCGTCCGCATCGAGGACGGATACCCCACGCATGCGGGTGCGTAGATCGTGTGCCGGCGTATACAGTCCCATTTCTCGCAGCACATCGAGGGCAACTCCACGCACGTCGACGGCCTGGCCACCGGAACGCGGCGCCGTGGCACGCTCGAGCAGCGTCGGCCGAAAGCCGAACCGATGCAGCCAATACGCGAGCGCCGGGCCCGCGATACCCGCGCCGGAAATGAGTACCCGCTCGTTCACCATTACGCCTTCCCTCACTCAGTCTGCCCAAGAGATTTTACAAAATTCGCCACCGCCGCGATCCGTTTCCATCCTCCGTTTCGTCTTTGGTGTGTCCGCATTGATCTTTCGTCGCCCAGACGCAAAAGGGGAACCACAATGGCCCGAATGGTAGTGATTTACCGTACGCCGAAGAACGTCGAGGCTTTTGATCGCCATTATTTCGAGACGCACATCCCGCTCGCCAAGAAGATTCCGGGTCTCAGGAAATACGAGGTAAGCCGCGGCCCTGTCACGGTACTAGCCGGGTCCCCGGACGTTTATTTGGTAGGAACGGTGTATTTCGACGACCTTGAAGCGATGAAAAAGGCATTTGCGAGCGCGGAGGGACAAGCCGCGGCGGCCGACCGTCAAATTTATGCGCCCGATGACACAGGCGTTCAAATGTTCCTGTTTGATGATACGGAGGTTTGAGCCAGACTGTAAAATCAGGTCCAGGACTCGACGCATGAACATAGAGGAATTCGAGAATCGCCTGAAAGCGTTCCGGCCACGCCTTCACCGTTACTGCGCACGTATGACAGGCTCCGCGGTCGACGGTGAGGATGTGTTGCAGGACGCGCTGGTCAAGGCGCTGCGCGCACGGGCCGACGGCATGGTAGTGTACAACTTCGAAGGTTGGCTGCTTCGCATCGCACATCATACGAGCCTAGACTTCCTGCGCGGCAAGTCCCGGAACCCGATCGTTCCGCTTACCGCAGACGCCGAAGCGGCGCCCATACCCGAAGCGGATATTGTTGCGGTCAGCATTCAGACGTTCCTGCAGCTGCCTGAACTGCAGCGCTGTGCAGTGATCCTCAAGGATGTATTGGGCCATTCGGTCGAGGAGATCGCGAGCGTCGCTGAATGTACGCCAGCGGCGGCCAAATCAGCGCTGCAACGAGGACGCGTGGCGCTGCGGCAGCTCGCGCACGTCTCTGATGTCACTCGGCTACCGCTGATGTCCGATGACGCACGACGGAAGATTGCTGCCTACGTGCATCTGTTTCAAATCGGCGATTTCGATTCGATCCGCGCCATGCTTGCCGACGACGTGAAGCTCGATCTGGTGAATCGGCTCAAGCTGGAAGGGCGCGAGAAGGTTGATGTCTATTTCACGCGCTATGCGCAGGAGAGAAAATGGCGGTTCTCTCTCGGCGCGGTTGAAGGACAACCGTGCATGCTGGTCTTCGACAGCACGGGCTCGATGGACAGACCCGCGCATTTCGTCCTGATCGACTGGTCGGAAAACCGGCTCGTCACGATCCGCGATTTTCTGTACGCTCCCTATGCACTCGAAGCCATAGAATGGGTGCGGTTGGGATGAGAACGGGGCTACTTCGCCGGCCGCCTTTAACTCAGCTGAGAGCTCGCATCCGCGGGGTCGTTCACGCGTGAGATCGCAGTACCCCAAAGCCAGGTAAACAAGAAGGAGATCGTGGCCCATGCAACAACGGTCAGTAGCACTCTCATAGTCGTTCCTCGCGCGGCATGGGAGGAAAGCTACCGGAGGACAGGTGACATCTCAATTCGTGGTGCGGTTTTATAACGGTGACATTGAGCTCTGCCGGCCGAATAGGGGCCATGTTTCGATCAAAAGCGGTCACAGTCGGGCCGCGGTCGGTGCCCCTAGGGACGCGGATGGGCAGCAAGACACATCGGCGCGGTGCTTGTGTATTGCACGACCATAGTTCAATGGCCGTCCACGGAGAATGCGAGCAGGACGTTGGCTGACCCGCCGCCGATCGTGCTGCGATAGCCGGAGATGACAAACAACATGCCGTCGGCGACTACGCCCGAGCTGACGTCGATCGCGCCGCCCGACTGGTCGCTGACGCCGTTGATGGTCCGATAAGTCGCGCGGGCCGTGTCGAAGTCCCAAAGAATCCGACCATCCGCGGCGGCATAGGCCCGTTCATGCCCGTCGGTTGTGCCGGCGTAGACAACCCCCGGCGTCGCGGTCGGTGCGGCCGACTGCGCGTTCAAGCAGAGCGTTACGGCCTTCCAACTGCAGCCCACGTGTGGCGCGGGCGCGAACCAGATGTCCCTGCCAGTGGCCGGAGCAAGCGCGAAGAGCCCCGGGCGGCCCGCGACGAGCGCGTCTGCATTCGCCACGTAGAGACGCTCGCCGTCGCTGCTCATGCCCCACTCGATGCCGCCAAGGAAGCCGCCGACACCCACCTGTGTGCGCCAGACGATCCGGCCCGTGTCGGGATCGAGCCCGAACACCGACCCTGACTTCTGGCCAGCGAGGAGAATGTCCTTGCCGCCGGGCAAGCTGACAAGGATGGGAGAACTGCCGAAATCGAAGTCGCGGCCGACCTTCTTCGGGCAGTTCGGCAACCGCCGGGTGTTGCACCCGCTCAGAAAGTTATCGCCGCGTGTGACCTGATGCCGCCAGAGAACTCGCCCAGTAGCAAGGTCGACGGCGATAATCGCGTCGGACCCGTCTTCTTGCACGTCCGTGTAGGAGTCACCGGTGGTGAAATAAAGCCGATTGCGCTTGACGTCGATGGTGGGCGCGGACCATACGGCAGCGCCAGCCGGCCCATACATCTGAGTCCCCGCGCTGTTCTCGCCAGCTGGCGCCGGGGTCTGCGGGATAGCATAAGTCTTCCAGACCTGCCTGCCGGTGGCAGCATTGAGCGCCACGACGCTGCCGCGAAAGGTGCAGCACCTATACCTGGCCGATGCGGAGACCGTCTCCTCCCCGGAGGAGACCGGCACGTAGAGACGACCCTCGAACAAGGTGGGCGAGCCGGTTAGAAGCGCAAGCGGGTGGGTCGCGACGGTCGTCTTCCAGAGGAGCACACCGGTTCCAGCGTCGACGGCGTAAACGTTGGCGTTTAGATCGCCGAAATACGCCGCAAAGCCGCTCCGGGCGATGCCGGGCAGCGGTCCCACCGAGACCGTCGTGCGCGAGGAGGCAGGCTGTGCGAACCGCCAGAGCATGCAGCCCGTCCTCGCGTCCAGCGAGTAGACAGCGCCGCTGACACTCGTCAGAAAGAGCCGGCCGGCAAAGGCCGTGGGCTGACCGTACTCCCCACCAGGGTCGCTCATCGCCCATTTGACCTGCAGCCGCGGCGCGTCAGCGGCGGTGAGGCCGGGGTTTGGCTGGAAGCGAGAGTTGCGCGGATCAATGCTCCAGCCATTCCAGCCGGGATCCTGCGGGTTGAAGGGCGGCGGCTGCGCACACCGCGGCGGATCGGCACTGGCGACGAGCTGCGCGCTGGGTCGGCGCCCGGTGAGATAGCCGGCCACCGCTTCGCCCCGGGCCGAAAGCGCGGCGGCCGGATGCCGGCCGCGGTGCAAGCGCCTGTCGATCCGAAACCCTATCGCGAGCGCAATGGCGATTATCAGCAGCGCGTAGCGCGCGAGGCGGCGCGACTGGCCGCTGCGCGGCAGCCGCAAGCGCAAACCACCGCCGGTCCTGATCAGCGCGCTTTCGAAGAGCCGGCCGAGCACGACGAGCTCGAGCGCGCCGAACGCGAGCAACACCGCGCCTGTGCCGAAGATCTGCAACCGCGTGACACCGCTTTGCAGTCGCGCCAGCATGATCACCGGTGTGTACAGCGGGATCCAGGATGCGATCTGCGGCAGCAGCCCGTTTGGGTCGCGATGGATAATCGACGCCAGCGCCATGACGGGCGCCACCAGAATCAGCGCCAGCGGCATCAGGTAGGCCTGCGCTTCCTGCATGGAGTCACTGATCGCGCCCACCGTCAGGAAGATCATCCCGATCGTGAGGAAACCCGCCAGGAAGTAGAAGATCATCGCCGCGCCAAGCCACGGCGTCGTCCCGAACGAGCCGAGGGCCCCGAGCAGGAAGCCAAACGGGTGCGCAGGCTCGGCGGAGATGATGCCCACCGTCGCGGCGATCCACACGCCAATGACCGACAGGCCGATGGCGGAGATGCCAAGCAGCTTTCCGAGCATGAGCTCGCGTGGGCTCACGCAGGCGAGCACTGCCTCGAGCAGCTTGTCGGAGCGCTCCTCGACGAGTCCCTGCAGCATCATCGCGCCAGAGATGACCATCGAGACGAGGAGAAGATCGGCGAGGACGAGCGGCAGCGCCGAGCGAACGATCGCCTCCTCGCCGGCCGCAGTCGCCTTCGCCGACTCGATGGCAATGGCAGCGCTCGCCGCCTGAACTTGCGCCGCCGTGAGCGGATCGACCTTCGCCGCCCGGAGCGCGTCCTGTTCCAGGCCTCGCGTGAGCTCGAGCCTCAAGTCCTGCACCAGTGCGGCGGCCGGGGCGCCGTTCATCCAGACTCTGACCTCGCCGCCAACATCGACGCTTTTAGGGATGTAGATCGCGACCCCGAGGGCGGCTTGGCCGGTCGTACTCGACGTCTCGCCAAATCGGGGGCCGATCGAGGCGCCGAACCTGTCGGGGTCGCTGGTGTCGACCCCCGCCGGAACCGGCATCGCGACGAAGGGCCGTTGCGGAGCTTCAAACTCGGGCGCATTCGGCACCAGCCTCGGCCCGAGCAGCTTGAGAACGCCAGGCGCGCCGCCGGCGGCGACAAAATTCTGCACCGCAGTATCGCTCGATACAGCCCTGGGCGCGGCCGCCGCTGCAGCCTTTTTCTCCATGCTTCTGCCGGGTGCCCGCCACTGCTTGGCATAAACGAGCAGCTGCACCAGCACCTCTCGTTGATAGTCGAGATCGACCCGCCGGTTGACCGCATCGGCATAGTGGCCGGATTTGTCCACCAACACGTAGCCGACCGTTTGAGATTTGCGCAGCAGGCCGCGCAGTACGGGGGCTGCAAAGACGATGACGGGGATGATCAGAGCGACCACCCAGAACGCCGGCACGCGGATCATGCGCTGGTATTCGCGCGCCGTGACGAGGAGGATGCGCCTCATGCGCGCTCCGTGGCCGGCGGGCCCGCCAGGTGGATGAAAACGTCGTGGAGCGTGGCGCCGTGCGCCTCGAAGTCGCGCAGCGCGAAGCCTCTGGCGATGCAAGCCTCGAGGAGGTCACCAGGCTCTGCGCCCGGCGCCAGGACGACGAGCCAGTCGGTCCATCCTGTCCCGGTGGCGGGAAGTTGCTCCGCGCTCGCGACGCCCGGCAATTCCGACGGACTCGCCTTGGACCTCAGGCGGACGCGCCCGGGAAGCAACGCCCTGGCGGCTTCCTGATCACCGTCGAACACCTTCCGCCCGCGCGCCAACATGACCAGTCGCGTGCAGAGCCGCTCGGCGTGCTCCATGACATGGGTCGAAAAAAGCACGGTCGCGCCGCGCTTCGCGGCGACCAGGATCTCCTCCTGCAGCATGCTCTGATTAACGGGGTCGAGGCCCGAGAACGGCTCGTCGAGCAACAGCAGCCGCGGGGTGTTGACCAGGGCGGCGGCGAGCTGGACCTTCTGCGCGAGTCCCTTGGAGAGCCGTTCCACGCGCCGGTCCGCCAACTCGCCGAGCCCGAACCGCTGGATGAGGAGCCGTGCAGCGGCCACGGCGTCGGAGCGCGTCAGCCCTTTCAGGCGGCCGAAGTAGACCACGGTTTGCAGGGTCGTCATACCCCGATAAAGCCCCCGCTCCTCGGGCAGGAAGCCGATTCGCGCGGCATTCGCCCGACCGGGCGGCGATCCGAGCACCTCGATGGCGCCGGAGGTCGGCGGCAGGATATCCAGGATCATCCGCAGGGTCGTCGTCTTGCCGGCGCCGTTGGCGCCGAGGAAGCCGACCACCTGTCCCTCGTCGATCGAGAAGCCGAGGTCGTCCACCGCCACGAAGTCGCCGAAGCGCCTGGTGACGTGCTCGAGGTTCAAAACCTGCATCCGCGCCATTCACTCACTTAGTGGTAGCTCCATGGCGACAATCAGACCGCCATCGGACTCGTTGGTTGCCCACACGGGAGTCTCCAATGCCCGCATCCCGTTTGCATATTATATCCATTACGGATATAGTCAACGGCGGTTGGATCCGGTCACCGGTCTTGCGAATTCTATTCTTATGCTTTGCGGTAACACCCGGGGCTTGCGTGAGACAGCTGTCACTGGCTACAGGTATAAAGGTCTGCCGAGAGGAGGAACTCGGAACCCTCGACGCGTCCACAGCATGCGGCGCCCACTCGACCCTTGAACTCACTGGAGGGACGCGGCCTCAATCTTGGTCAAAGATATTCATTCCGGCACCTTCGCGAGTCTTCCACGTGAAGTGCTCCCGGATACGAAGGCGTCCGTCTGACAGAAGTTCCAGGAAACAGATGGAGCTCCCGCCGTGAATCCCGCCTCCCCTCTCTTGCTGAGAATATCCGAAATGCAGCGTATGGCCTGCTAGGCAGCCGACGAGATACCCGCGCTCGATGTTGCCGCCCTGATAGCGACCAAGTATCCGGTTGCCACGCTGCATGACGTGGAGACGTGTGTCGGAGCTGATACCTAGAGCCCCCATGCGAGCCGAGCATCACGTCCGCGAAGCGCTTGGCACCAAAGCAATAGCCCGCCGCCTAGCGGACTTTCGTACCGACCGATACGTTCACCACTGTCCAATGCGCGCCCTTGTCGGTGGATATCTCGAGCCGCGCGACGCGCTTGTCAGGGGAGACGTAGATCCAGATTTGGCGAGCATCGAGCACTCCGCCGCTCCGCTCTCGAATCTTGTACGGCCTGGTCCAGACATTTCCATCGACATGAATGACAGTTTCGCTTGGTCCACCTTCCGGCGCCACGTTTGTATATTTGAAGGTCTTGTCGACGTCGCTGTAGTAGATGAGGGTAACATCGTTGAGGATGCGACCTGAATCGGGATCGGTCTGCAGGCTCAGAAATTCGCAGACCATAAACGTGCCATGAGGCAGGAAAGAACATTTCCCGTCGTAGCGGTCCGTTCTGGCATGACCAAACCGCGTTTCTAGGGTATCGATCTGGGTCCTCCAATGTCCTGCCCAGCTCGCGAGCTCGTCGTGCGGGGACGACGAGTCCCGAGCCGTCGCGCCGGCGGTCAGAGCAAGGAGGAACGCCGCACCCAGGGCGGCCGACGCCATCGACGATATCTTGGACGCTTGCATCGGTTTCTCTGCAGCTCGAAATTGGTGGGCGACCTGTCAGAGGTCCCGTCAAGATATCTTCGTTCCCACGGCCTCGGACATCAGAGTCCAGGTCCGGCCGCCGTCCAGGGAGAACTCAATGCGAGTAATCCGTTTCTCTGGCGTCACAAACTCGTAGGAGTCCCGCAGGTCGATCTTCTTTCCAGTCGCACTCGACAGCTGGTAGTTGTAGTGCCAGAGGTTCCCATCAATGCTGATCGGCGTTTCTTCGAGCGTCTTGTAATCCTTGCTGATGCCGAGATGCTTGTAGGTCTTCCCCTTGCTGTCATAGGCGAAGATCGACAGATGATCCAAGAGCTTGCCTTCATTCGGGTCGACTTTTTCGCCCAGGTATTCACAGACCATATAGCCCCTGTCCGCTGTCCAGGCGCAGGTGAGATGTGCCGGCGTCGACGCGGCGTGGCTGATGGCGGTCTCTTTGGTCTCGACGACTTCGTGCCAGCGCCCGACCCAGATGCTCATCCGGTCATTGGGATCCGGAGTACCCGCATGACTGAGCGTCACTGCGCTCGCCAACAGAGCAGCGAGTATTGGGGACTGAGCCACCAAATTGCGAATACGTGTACGGGGTCTCATGGGGGACATCTCCTCGGGAGTCAAGCTCGAAATTGGTGGGTCGCCTATCAACCGGTTTTGCGCCATGTCGGCGATTTGCGCTCATGTACGTGCTGATCAGCTTGTACGCCAGCCATGCTGATTGGCATCGAGTGGGCTGGCGGGCATCGCCTCCTCTCGGCACCACGCCCGCATTGCCTGCAAGAGGCGCATCCTCGAGGTAGATGCGCGCAGAAGACGCTGCCGTATTGGTCAGCCAATATAGCGTTATATCGTCTAGGATCTTGTCGCGCGAAAGTGCCGATTCGAGAGCCATTGTTGTCCGTGAACTCGTAGAGAATTTGAACGATCCAAGCCAGCTGACCCGCCGGTGAGTCCGCAAGCGCGTAGCCGATCATTTGCGGCTGTGTTGACTGAACCGTGAAGAAGCCGGATTCGTACTTCTCAAAGTAGGCCATTCTGGCCAGCGCTCTGCTTTCCTCAACCGTGGGCTTTCAGCAAACCTCGGCTCGTTACGGTATTCACGTTGCTAGCCTGGAATTGCAGCACCCAGCCGCTTGATGCCTTCGGCAATGGCAGCCTCCCGCAGGCTGTCGTAGCCAAGCAGGATTCCGGGCCGTGGAGCTCCTGCGGCAAAATAACGTGAGACGCCGTGAGCGCGGACACCGCGCGCGGCGCAAGCGGCGATCACGACATCCTCGGAAACACCGCGGTCAAGCCAAAGTACGACATGCGCCCCGGCGCCATCGCCAGTGACGGTGACGCGCTCGCCCAGATGAACATGGACAGCTTCGAGTAATGCAGCACGAGCCGCCACATTCCGCCGGCGAACGTGTCGCAGATGCCGCTCATACAAGCCGGATGTGACGAGCTCCGCGAGGGCGTCCTGCTCAAAGCCTGCGTTGTGGCACTCGCAGAGCCGTTTCGCCGCCGAGAAGACGCCGATGAGAGGCTGCGGCACGATCAGATAGGCCAGTCGAAGCATCGGCAGAATGGTGTTCGAGAACATGCCGATGTAAATGACTCGACCTTCCGTATCCAGTCCCTGCAGGCACTCGACCCGCTGGCCCTGGTAGCCGAACTCACCGTCATAGTCGTCTTCTATGATCAGTGCATTTTCCCGCCCCGCCCACTCCAGGAGCGACCGGCGACGGCTCAGCGAGAGAATGGCGCCCGTCGGAAACTGATGTGGCGTAACGAACACCGCCCTTGCACCGGCCGGCAGCCGCTCCGGCACTAGGCCGTCAGCGTCCACCGGCACTGGAGCCACCTGAGCGCCGGCGGCGTGCAGCACCTCTCGCATGCCTGTACAGGCGGGGTCCTCGATTGCCATCGGATGGCCGTGCTCGATCAGAACGCGGGCAACGAGGTCCAATGCCTGTCGGGGACCGTTGACGACCAGAACCTGTGCGGGATCGCAGACCACGCCGCGAGAGCGCCGCAGATGAGCGCACATCGCTTCACGGAGTTTGACGCTGCCGTCAGCCGGACCGTATCCCCGAGGACGCGGCTGAGCTGGGGTATGAGCCATTAGAAGCCGCCGCCAACGCGCAAACGGGAAGCTCCACAGATGACCCTCACCGTAGCTAAAGTCGTAGCGAAATTCCTCGGCACCCCGTTCCGAAAGCCCCGGCTCGGCAGCCCATTCCGCGGCGAAGGAGCCGAAGTGCGACAGCTTAAAGCGCGTCTGCGTTCTCGGGGCATGCACGCGCTTCTCACCTGCCAACCCTTGCGAGACGTAGGTACCGGACCCGCTGCGGCCGACGAGGTACCCTTCGGCCTCGAGCTGCTCGTAGGCAAGCAAGACGACGGTACGCGAGACCTTGAGTTGATCCGCGAGATCTCGGCTCGATGGTACTCGTTTACCACCGTCGAGCGCGCCGCTGAGTATGCGCGCGCGCAGACTACTGTAGATCTGCCGGTATATCGGCTCCCGCGCTTCATCAAGCGGTATCAGCAAGTCCATCGCCACATCAACCTTGTGCGTCGCGCAGCTGGAGGTATTCGAGTTGATATCAGCCTCTCAGTAGGCTAGCACATTCAAGCGGGCCCGGGCAGCGCCCTGTTACTTATGAGCCAGCCAGGTGCCGTTGGACCACTGGGGTACGATTACCATGAAAAAGGTGACTCCCCGGTAGCTGCTGGAATTGGCTGCCACGAGTACTCCGGGTAAGTTCGCTCCCCATTGCGCAGCCGGCGTCGTGTCTTGGAAGAACATCATGTGCGGGTACCACGGCCCGGCGGCACGGTCACCCGTGTAGCCGTCCTGGGAAAGCATATAGCAGAACGAGCCCGTCTCGGGATCGGCCAACTTACCGGCGGCGCTAGCAGCCTGCTCTCGCGCGCGCATTTGAACCGTAGATTCGCCGGCGAGCACCCAGTTGGTGCGCTCGAGATAACGAGGCAGCACCGAACGCGCCGCAGGCGGATTGAAACATTCTGGCGATCTGATCCTGGGACTCCAAAATTCCGCGTTGTCGAATCCCTGGTCCCACGACCTCACCACTAGGCAGACGAAGCCGTTCTCACCGGCGACGGCAGTGTCGTAGCCGTGCGCGCCGAGGACGAGAATTCGCGCATGATTCGAGATGGAAGGCGGCGCTGCGCTGCGCGCCAGGGTGATCTCCGCAACGCGACTTACCATCCGATAATGGTCGATGGGAGCACGGGCATAGATGGTCGCTCGGGCATTGGCCGGCGTGCCGCCGAGCAACACGATAAGGGCGCAAAAAGCCCACCCTGCCCACGGGAGCGTAGGGCCATGGGAGGGCAACTCGCTGCAAGAACGCTCGATCATCACATCACCTGCCGGTCAGGCGCAGCGGCGCATCTCAGCCGCAGCTTCTTGAACCGAGCCTAAGGCTTTCGCGGACGGCACCCAATAGCCGCTTTTGGCAGGTACGATACGGCCGCTTTGCTGACTGCGCCGTAGAAGCCGTACGTCTTCGCAAGGGCCCGCAGCGCCTACGCGGAAAGCGGCTCTTTGTAGCGCGATCACGCCTGCCCAAGCTTCGAGCACCACGTTGCTTGGAATACCACGCCCCCGGGGCTAGACTCTAAACCGTTTTGTTACGCTGAATTCGCTGTAACCATATAGGTTTCGGATGGTAACCGATTAGGTTACACTGTGCGCCGTGATCAAGACTTTCAGGCACAAGGGGCTGGCGGCGCTTTTCGAGACAGGGAATGCTCGCAAAGTGCAACCGAAGCACGCGAAACGCTTGAACCTGATCCTTACTGCCCTCAATGCCGTGACCCAGGCGGCGCAGATGGCGATGCCTGGGATGCGCTTTCATCCGCTGCATGGCGGCCGCTATTCCGTTTGGGTGGACGAGAATTACCGCGTGACGTTCCGTTTCGACGGCGGACACGCGCATGAGGTGGATTATGAAGACTATCATTGAGAGTTCGGGCCGGATGCACAGCCCGGCTCATCCCGGTGAGATCCTCAAGGAAATGTACATGGGACCGCTCGGGGTGACGATCACGCAGACGGCGGACGCTCTTGGAGTGAGTCGTAAGCACGTGTCGGCGATCGTCAATGGTCGCGTGCCCGTCTCGCCCGATATGGCGGCGCGTCTAGCTGGAGTCTTCGGCACTGAGCCGGACATCTGGATCAATCTTCAGGCGCAGTACGATCTCTGGCAGGTGCGGCAGCACGCGCGCCCGAAAGTCAAGCCTTTGGCAGCCTGAGGGCTGCTCCCCCACCCGGCTGAACGGACGCACAGTGATGAGAGCGCCCTCCATGCGGAGTGTGCCCAGCAGTGGTCACCATACTCGATTAATCAAGCATTAAACTTATAAAGATCGATTTAAGATACTATGGTCTTGACTTAGTCGACACTACCCATCAGAATTCGTGCTCAATTAATCGAGTACTATGCCATCAATGATTGATTAAACGAGCATGAAGATTACCCAATCCGCGGTCCTGACCCCTAGCCTGGCTTCTGAGGCAAAAGAGCTAGGCGCGGCCCTCGCGCGCTTGCGCATCGCCCGAGGAATAAAGCAGGAGCAAGCAGCACTGCGAGCCGGCGTCTCACGAAACACGGCATATCGCCTGGAGAAGGGCAATCCTGGAATTGCGATTGGCCAAATCCTGCGCTATCTCGATGCCATTGTGCCGGGCAAGACGTTGTTCGAACTGTTGTCTGAAACAGATCCAGCTCTAGCTGCGCTCGGCGCTCAAGAACGGCGTCGGCGCGCCAGGGAGCTGTCGAAGCGCGAACTGCACGAAATCGACTTTTAGCAAATGGCGGTAAAGGAAGAGAAGCTGTTTGTCTTCGCTTACCTCGATGCCGAGTGGGTACCCTGTGGGCAACTTACTCTGACCGAAGACGGAGTAACGCTACTAGCCTCGACATTCGCCTACGGATTGCGGTACCTAGACCGCCCGGGCGCTCTAGAAGTGGACCCGGTGAGCTTAAGTATTGGCGACAAGAGTGTCGTGCGAGGCAGGGCCCTCTTCCCGCCGAACAACCTTCCATTCTTCGGTGGAATTCGGGATGCTGCACCAGATGCATGGGGACGGCGGGTAATTGAGTCTCGCCTCAAAGTACCCGCAAATAGTCTCCCAGAGTCCACTTATTTGCTGCATGCGGGCAGCCAACGCGTGGGGGCACTCGACATTCGCCCTTCGCTAGAAGCCGAAGCCACGTTGGGCTATGGCACTTGGGATAATTTGCAGTACCTCATGGAGGCTGCCCAGCATATCGACGAAGGTTTACCTGTCCCCGCACATCTGGAAGAGATCTTCGTGGAAGGCAGCCCCTTGGGCGGCGCCCGCCCTAAAGCTACCGTTCGTGATGATGACCAGGTGTTATGGCTGGCTAAGTTTCCCAGTCACAAGGATGCGGTGAGCGTTCCTGTCATCGAAACCGCAACGCTGCGATTGGCCGCGGCCGCAGGCCTCACGGTTCCACCACTCAGGTTGATTGATCTCGGCGCCCGAACTGTGATGCTGATCCGCCGATTCGACCGATACTGGGCCAAGCCGGGGCGCGACGCTCAGCTGGCTGAGGATCTAGTGAGCCCAACACCTGCAGAAGGACTTGTGGAGAAGCGGCTGGGGTTCGTCAGCGGTCTAACACTTCTCGCATGTGCCGCTATGGAATCACCGGACAAGTCCTATGGCGATCTGGCGCAGGCCATCCGACGGTACTGCCACCCCAGCGTGATCCGGGAAGATAATCGCGAACTATTCGAGCGGCTGATCTTTAATATCCTCGTCAGTAACGATGACGATCAACTCCGGAACCACGGCTTTGTCTGGGACCCGCACCTTCCGGGATGGAGGCTGAGCCCGCTTTACGACGTTATGCCACGCGCGACCTTGGCGTCCGAACGCCGCCTGCATCTGGGCGTCGGGCCAGAGGGCAGGAACGCCACTTTAGACAACGCTTTCGCCGGGCGCGAGATGTTTACGCTATCGACGGAATCGGCCGCTCAGAGCATTGCAAGGATCTGGAAAACCGTGCGCGAATGGAAAGTGTACTTCGAACAATACAACGTGCCTGCGGACCAGATCGAAACGATTGCGCCGGCCTTTCGGCACATTGACGAAATCTCTACGCCGGCATTGCGCACGCTGATCCCCTGAACTGTACTAGTTCCGACTTGATCTGACACCTGACTTGAAGAGAGCAGGGTTACCCGGTTCAATGGTTGTTACGAGGCAATCACTGAACCGCAAACCGTAATGGGAGTAACCCCGCCCACCTCCCCCTAGGTGTAACCGGATTGCGTGCGCACCCACACCTTATCCGTGTAAGATTACTGCCGGCGTCGCCCTCGCCTCAATCAAACTGTGGCTGCCCTTGTCCACGAGGCAGGATCGCAGCGAAATCTGCATCACCATTCATCAGTCGAACTTGACCAAGTCCTTAAAGATCAGTTGACCCCAGCTATTTCCGCAGGCCTGCACAAGCAGTCCACCTTCCAAAAGCCCGCCAAGCTTAATCGGCGAGAAACCGAGATTTTCCGCAAGCGCACCAATCTCCGCTGCTGCGCCGTCATCGTCGCTCGCCAGGAACACGACTCTCCTGCCACCATGAACGGCCGGGTCTTGGGCAAGGATCGCTGCGGCCAAATGATTAAAGCCCTTAACCAGCCTCCCCCCAGAGAAAGCCCGCGCGACGAACATACCCGTCGGTGAAGCGAATCCCGGACTCCGCCAAGGCATCGATGTTCGGCGTCTTGGCGAGTTTGCTTCCGTAAGCGCCGGTGTCGTCGTAGCCGAGGTCGTCGGCGAGGATTACGATCACGTCGGGCTTGCGGGCCTGCGCCGGCGCGGATGGGGCCGCAGAGAGTAGGAAGGCGGCCGCGCCCGCGCAGCAGAGCGTCTTCGAGAGCATTCTCAGACGCCCTCGATCAAGATAGGCTCGCGGCCTCCGCTCGCCGCGAGCGCGGCCAGGCTGTTACCCGGTCGGCCGAAGAGCTGCCGGAGGCGCTCCCGCCACGAGCGCGCCCGCCGGAAGTCGCGCGCGATAACGACCCATTCGTGGAACGCGATGGTGATCGGATTGAGGGTGCCGAGAGAATGCACCAGGCCGTAGACGATCGGCGCCTCCGGCCGCTCTTCGGCGAACGTGCCGAAGAGGCGATCCCATACGATGAGGATGCCGCCGTAATTACGGTCGAGATACTCGCCGTTCGAGGCATGATGCACGCGATGATGCGCGGGAGTATTGAGAATCCACTCGAGCGGGCCGAGCCGGCCGACGATGTCGGTGTGCAGCCAGAACTGGTAGAAGAGGTTGATGCCGAGCATGGCGCCGACGGCGACCGGATTGAGCCCGAGCACATACAGCGGAAAATAGAAGAGCCAGCCGCCGGAGAGCAATTCCGTCGCGCCCAGACGGAACGCGCTCGCAAGATGGATCTGCTCCGGGGTGTGGTGCACGAGGTGCGAGGCCCAGAGCCAGCGCACCTCGTGCGAGCAGCGGTGCATCCAGTAATAGGCGATCTCGACGCCGAAGAAAAGCGCGGCCAAGCCCCACCCCGTATCGAGCGGAATCGTCATGATGCGGTGTGACCAGGCGAGGAACGCCAGGGGCAAGACCACCAGGGAACGGACGAGCTTCTCCGGCAGGCGCAGCAGGAAGACACCGGTGCTCGCGAGCATCTCGCGCCACGGGTAGGAGCGACGACGGACGAGCAGGTACCAGGCGATCTCGAGCATGATTGCGCCCAGGACGAACGGCAGCAGCCGCAGGTGAAGATGGTGGCGGAGGTGGTGCATCACTGATCTCCCTGCGCTGCGGCCTGCCGAGAGGTGGCGGTGGTGTAGGTTTGGCCGTCGCGCCCGGTATAGGTCACGGTACGCCCCTGCCCGGGTGTTCGGGTCACCGTCGCCGAACGCGTCGCGCCGTTGAATCCGGTCACACTGCGTGCATCGGTGATCGTTCCATCGCTGACACTCTGGTTGAACGTGCGGGTGTCCGTCTTGCCGTTTGGTCCCGTGAGCGTCGTAGTGCGGCCCAAGTTGCCGTTGCCGTCGTTGTAGTGGGTCGTCGCGGCCGAGTACGTGCGGCCGCCACGCGCGGTGTAGGTGGCCGTGCCTCCCTGCCCCGGTGTCCGCGTCACTGTCGCTGAGCGTGTACCACCGTTGAATCCGGTGACACTGCGCGAGTCGGTGATCGTTCCATTGCTCACGCTCTGATTGAACGTACGCGTAGCGGTCTTGCCGTTCGGGCGTGTGAGCGTGGTAGTGTGGCCCCGGTTGCCGCCACCGTTGTGATGGGACACGGTCGTGCGGGACCATGCACCTCGGCGGGCGAAGCCCCACCGCCCCGCGGCATCGGCGTGGGCGGCGGCAAGAGAGAGCAACGCGGTCACCGTCAAGCTGACCGCGATGCGGTTCGTCGTGAGTGTTCTAGGCATGTCGAGTCTCCTTCGGGCCAGCGGTCGTTCCGCCGCTTGCTGGAATGCCCGTGATACGAAGTCCGCACGCCTTCCCCCCCGACCGGGGGAAGCCGAGCGCTCGCACGTATATCTCAAGGCCGCGGCGATCGCGGCGGACTCAGAGCTCACGAAACAGCGAGGTAGCTTCCATGGCAGTGCCCGAATACTTTGTTACACCCTCTCTCCGCGTTGCCGCCGTCGGGAGAGTCGGCCGCGCAGCGCGCCGGCTGGGCTCCGTAGGCGCGTTGGCGCTGCTCTTGAGCGGCGTGCTCGGGGTGCCGGGAATTGCGGCGGCTCAGACTCCGCGCAGCCTCTCGGGCACGTGGCAGCTGTCCTGCGCGGGCCGCAAGGGCCACGTCCGGCAGATCACGCTGCAGATCGCCGAGAGCGGTTCGACGCTCAGTGGCAGTTTCAGCGCTCCGCGCCGCTCAGGAAAATTGAGCGGCACGGTGCAGGGAGGCCAGGTCTCGCTGCAATTGGGGGCGGACGACCAAGCGATCACGCTGACCGGCACGACCGACGGCAACTCGATGACCGTTCAGGGCGCGAGAGGGCGCTCCTGCACCGCCTCTCGCCAGTAGGCCGGCGATACCGGGAAAGGATGACCTTAGTCCAGGGACGGATGTTTCTCATGCGCTCGCCTCGACAACGTATTCGAGCGCCTCGCACTCAGAAATGATAGGCGATGCCGGCGCCGATCACGAATTGATCGCGCCGCTCGACGATCGGACTGGCCGCTGCATCTCCGGTCAGCTCTTTGAAGGAAGCGAAGGCGCGTACTAGAAAGTGCGCGGATACGACGTGAGTGAGCGCCGCGTGCAATCCGACCCTGTCGATGCCGGCGCGTGGCGTGTAAACAGACAGCCCGTAAGGTGACATCGCCGACTGCTGCGGCGTGATCCCGAACCACGTGCGCTCGAAGTTGCCGTTGCCGAACTCGAAGTCCGGACCGAGCATGAGGAAGGTGCGTGTGCCAGCGATCCGGTGGTGGAAGTTGATCTGGACGAGGCCGGAGAGTCCGTTGGTGCTGTGCGAGATCGCCTGCCGCACAGTAGTGGAAACACTCAACGGGCCGAACCCGTACCCGGCAAAGGCGCCCGCCGTCACGCTCGAGGAGATATCACCGAGACCTGCCAGGCGCGGGTCGTCGCTCTCCTGCCGGCCGCCTTGAAAGCCAAGCACGGGACCGGCGCGAAATCCGTTCCAGCGCAAGACGGCGACGCCCAGCCCAAGCGGCCCGAGAGACACCCGATCATCGTATACGGCCGAGGCGAGTGGTACGAACCGGACCCTGTTGGTGCTGGCGCCGGGGTATCGGGGCGCATCGGCGAGCCCACCGCCGAGCGTGACGCTCCAGGTTTCGGGTGCGACTTGCTCCGTCAGCCCCTGTTGCTCGAGGGCCTGCTGCTCGATGCCTTGTGCCCGGACGACGCCCAGTGGGGTTGTCGCGAGCAGCATCACTGCCGTGAGGCGGAGGACCTTGGACCTGGCCGATTGAATTGGGCTCACGGCGCCGTTCTCCCTGAGATCGATGTATGGGCCTCTGATACGCGCCGGCTGAGAATTTCCCCCTCCGTGGCGCCGATGCGCGGGGGAAGGAGGCCTGCCGCACGTACATTGAGACTATTCCCACGTGAGGAGACTGCGCCTTGGACATCGTCAAGAAAGTCATCCTCCTGCTCGCGTGCGCCGGCATGGTGCTCGCCGTCGACATGGACCTGCCGGGCGCCTCCACGGGTGCGGTGTTGCCCGCGACACCCGTGACGTCCGATCCCCGGCGCGGCGCCCCCGCGCGGCCGAACATCATCCTGATCCTCGCCGACGATCTGGGCTACGCAGATGTGTCCGCGTACCGCGACGGCCGCTTCCCCACCCCGAACATCGAGCGGATCGCGCGGGACGGCGTGCTGTTCACGGACGGTTATGCCACCGCGCCCGTATGCGGCCCGTCGCGGGCCGGCCTGCTGACGGGACGGTATCAGGAGCGCGTCGGCTTCGACTACAACAACGGGCCTGCGCGGCGCGACGTCGGCGAGAAGCTCGGCTTACCCGCTGGAGATCTCACCCTCGCGCAGCTGTTGCAGAAGGCGGGCTACTACACGGGCATGATCGGCAAGTGGCACTTGGGGAGTGGGCCACAGTTCTATCCGATGATGCGGGGATTCGACGAGTTCGTCGGTTTCCTGCCGGGTGAAACGAGCTACATCGATCCGCGGCTGCCGAGCGTGCACATGTCCTTCGGCCCGCTCGGGGACACAGTCATTCACGAAGCCCTCGAGCACGCATCGGCAGACGGGAAGGTGGACACCTCGAACGACGCCGACTTCGGCAAGAGGGCCGCGCCGCTCGCGAGGGTTTTCTCCCGGGGGCCGCTCAACCAGATCATCGAGGGCCCTCAGCGGCGCGTCGTCCACAACGATCATGAGTACCTGACCGATTACTTCGGCGATCGCGCGGCGAGATTCATCCGGGGGCGCTCGAAGTCCGGACGCCCCTACTTCCTCTACCTCGCATTCAACGCGCCGCACGCCCCTCACATGGTGACGACGAAGTACTACGACCTCTTTCCACAGATCAAGGATCATCAGGAGCGTGTCTACGCGGCCATGATCGCCGCGCTCGACGACAACATCGGCAAAGTGCTCGGTGCGGTGCAGGCCTCGGGACAGGCGGACAACACGTTGGTCATCTTCGCCTCGGACAACGGCTGCGCTGCGTACTTTCCGGGCCTCTGCAGCTGCTGGCCGCTGCGCGGCGGCAAGCTTTCCTATTACGAAGGCGGCATCCGTGTGCCTTTCATGATGAGCTGGCCAGGCCACATCCCCCGAGGCATCGTCTATCGGCGGATGGTCTCTCTGCTCGACGTGGTGCCGACTTCAGTGGCCGCTGCGGGGGGCATACTGCCGACCGACCGCGTCTATGACGGAGTCGATCTGACACCCTATCTCACGGGGCGCAAGACAGGAGATCCGCACCAGTTTCTGGCGTGGCGCGCGCCGCCCCTCGAGGCGATCCGCGAGGGCAGCTGGAAGCTGTGGGAGTCTTCGGGCGGCGAGAACGACCGGTACGGCAAGTACCAGTTGCTCTTCAATCTCGGCACGGATCTCAACGAGACCCACAACCTGGCCGGCAGCGATGCGGAGGAGGTACGCCGGCTCGCCACGGAACTCAGCCGCTGGTCCGGCGGAATGATCGCCCCGAAATGGCCGACCAAACGGCCCGCGACCTACGAGGTGTGCGGCAGGAAGTTCACACTGCCGGTCTGAGGGCCTGCAGTTTGAAGGAACCTGCCCCTTGAAGGAGATGGCGTTTATTCCCGGCGGCATCTTTCTGATGGGGTCCGACCGGCACTATCCGGAAGAGGCGCCGGCCCATCGGGTGGCAGTCGATGATTTCTGGATCGACCGCGACCCTGTCACCAATGCCGAGTTCGAGAGCTTCGTGCGGGACAGCGGTTACGTGACGCTGGCGGAGCGGCCGCTCGATCCTGCAGAGTATCCGGGACTCGCCCGGCACCTACTGCGGCCCTCCTCACTGGTCTTCTCCCCTCTCCGGCTCCCGGCGGAAGGCGCCGAGGACTGGAGAGAATGGTGGCGGCTGGTGCCGGGCGCGAGCTGGCGCCACCCCTACGGGCCGGGCACGTCCTGCCGGGGCTTAGAGGCCCATCCCGTGGTGCACATCGCATTCGAGGACGCCCTCGCGTATGCCAGGTGGGCCGGGAAGGATCTGCCGACCGAGGCGCAGTGGGAGCTCGCCGCGCGCGGCGGCCTAGAGGATGCGGAATACTCCTGGGGCGACACCCTGACACCAGGCGGACAATACGTGGCCAACACCTGGCAGGGACGATTCCCGCACGAGAATACGGCGCTCGATGGCTTCGAGCGCACCTCGCCCGTGCGCAGCTTCCCGCCGAACGGCTACGGGCTGTACGACATGATCGGCAACGTCTGGGAGTGGACCGAGGACTTCTACGCTCCCCGCCACTCGGCGCCGGCCGTGAAGCCCTGTTGCGTGCCCCGCAACCCGCGCAACTCAAGTCCCGGGGACAGCTTCGATCCGGCACTGCCGGCGATTCGCGTTCCGCGTCGGGTGATCAAGGGGGGCTCGCATCTGTGCGCTCCCAATTACTGCCGCCGTTACCGTCCAGCCGCCCGGCAGGCGCAGGCGATCGACAGCCCGACCTCGCATATCGGATTCCGCTGCATCGCCCGCGACGCGGCCGCAGCGAGGGGGCGCTGACCCTGTCCGTGCTCAGGGCGGGCGTTGGTTCGCGGCGCGCTGCCCGTCCTCGAAGCGCTTGTCTCGCATCTCGAGCCGCTGCCGCCCCTGAGGTGAGATCGAAGTGAGTGCATCGATCAGCGGACCGCTGAAATCGTCCATGAAGCGGTCCCAGCTGGTGCGCCACGCAGCCAGCGCCTGAGTGGCGGCGCGCGGATTGAACGGGTTGGCGGCAATCTGCCGCGCGAGTTCACGACGCGCGGCGCCGACCTGCTCGGCAGACTCGGCAAAGCGAGGCCGGTCGCGAGCGAGTACGGCGCGGAAGGCCGCGGCGTCCGCCGGATCCAGAGCGGCCTCCGCGCGCGCGACGGCGCGCGTCATCAGCGTGCCACCGACGGCGAGCGCGGGCGAGCCGACGCGGTGGCTCAGGAAGTGCCCGGCAATCACGCCCAACAGGAAGAGATTCAACACGACCGAGAGCGAGAGCGCCAGCTTGAGCCGATCCGGTGTTGCGCGAGTTTCAGTGGGTGTTGTCATATCAGTCGGTAAGCAATTGGATGGGCGATGGCTGCAGCAGGGCGAGCAGGTCCTGCTGTGGAGGCACCGGCGAGTACCGCATCCCCAGCAAGAGGCCGCCGAGGATCGCAACGCTCGCCGCGGTGGCCAGACTGATCCACCTCATTCGCCAAGGGGCGCCGCGCGCAGCGCGCCGCTGGTAAGTCCCGCGCGCCGCTCCAGGAATTGCCGGGGCGATTCGCACGGCCACACTGTTGCGCAGACGCACGAGCGCCGCGTCTGCACGATCGCCGCACCAGAGGCGCTCGCTGCGCGCGGTTCCCGCCGCCATGATCACGTCATCGAGATCTTTTGCCCTCGCGATAATCTCCCTAGCCTCCCCCGAGGAGTCGAGGAGGACCAAGGCCTGCGGCCTCATTCGCTCGGGCCAGCGCTGCAGGTCCGCGCCGTAGCTGTCAGCTAACGTACGAAACCGGTTGAGCGTCATCATGTGCCGGCCTCCGGCTGTCGACGGTCCGCTGCCAGAAGCTCCCGCAGCCGCGCGCGTGCGCGCGCCAGCAGCCGCTCCACGGCCTTGGCTGAGACTCCGAGCACCTGGGCGGCTTGCGCGCCTGAGAGTCCCTCGTTGTAAACCAATGTCAGGGCCGCACGCTGCCTCGAAGGCAGCTCGTCCATCGCTCTGGCGAGCGCCGCGCTGCGCTCGTCAACTTCCATGATCTGCGCGGCGCTTGCGGAGGGATCGACAGGGTCGAAACCCTCGGACAGCGGCAGATGCTGCGGTTTACGGCGTGAATCGATGCACAAGTTGACCACGATGCGGTATAGCCAAGTCGAGAGTCGAGCGCGGCGCACGTCGAATTCGCTCGCGCGCTGCCAGATCCGAACCATTGCCTCCTGGGCGATATCCTCCGCGGCCTGCCGGTCCGGTGCCATCCGGGCAGCGATGCGTAGCGCCACCGGTCCATGCCGGGTGATAATCTCATCGAATGCGCGCCGATCGCCGCGTGCCGACCGGGCGAGCAGCTCGGCATCGTCGCCGATGTCGTCACTGCGACTGCCCGCCTCCTCGGTGTCACCCTCCCGAAGCATCTCGGTAGCTTACGCCCCGCAGGCGCTCGCTCTCGGAACGACCGCGAGACGCGCTTCCACAACGAGGCGCCGAACCGCGCGGCATCGCCGAGAACTCGTCGTACTTACCGTCAGCACCGTGGAAGCTGCCGTCATCCGCTCTATACGGACGGCACAAGACAATCCCCCCGCGAGCCGGCGATTTCCGGCGCAAGCACAGCCGAATCCCGCGCGGATTCCGGTGCATCGCCGCGACGCGGGTGCGGCGCAGGGGCGCTAATCCCGACCCGTCACTCAGGAGGTGGGCCTGGAGGCAGCGGATAGGGCGCCGCGGGAACGACCGCCGTGCCCGCGGGAACCGCATAGATCACGCGGGCGGGCTCTTCCACGCGTTCGCCGTTCGCGACCATGCACTGCATATACGCCACGTCGTAGCTTCGCTGGACCGCGGCTGCCCGGGCGCGGCCGCGAGCCGAACCGGCGAGCACGCCGGCCAGGAGTCCGGTGCCGACGCCGACCGCGGCGCCGCGGCCGGCGTGTCCGGAATCGGACCCGATCAAGGCTCCCGCCGCAGCGCCGACCCCTGCCCCAATTGCTGCCCCGGCCGCCGCGCGGTTGGCCGCGACCTGACCGGGCGGCGCGCCGCCCACGCGCTCCGCAGCAAACTGCCGGCACAGCGCATCGTGCTGTTGGAAGACCGCGAAGCTTTCGCCTTTGGCGGGCAGCGCCAGCACGGTTGGGGAGATCGGGCGGGGCGCAGTCGCGCAGCCGCAGAGCGAGCAGGGCATGCCGTGCCCATGGGCGCCCCACAGCAATGGAATCGGCTCATCCGGCAGAGCGCGCTGATCGATGAGCTCGCGCGCACGGCATCTCAGCTCGGCTTCGTCAGGCCGCGGCATTGGTTCGCTCCTCCATCAGGATGCGTAGCGCCACCAAGCATTGGCTCGCACGTGGCGGTTTTTTCGGCTGCCTCACGATGCAGCCCAGCCTCGCGGCGTTGCTGTGTCAGTACAAGTGTCGATACGTTGCGGACATTCCGCTGACATAGTGCTCAAGATATGAACCGCGCCCGCAACGAGAACGATGCGAGCCACGACGTGAGATCGAGCATCGAAAACGGTGTCGACAACAGCGCATCGACGCCATGACGATGCGCCAGGTCCTGCGGCTGCTCGGGTTGACGGTCACTCAAGATGATCATCCAGACAGGCGGCGCCGCGCGTCGCAGCGCATCGAGGTGCTCCAAGTCCACCAGTTGATCCAGATCCACGGTCATAACGCATGAGTGATAGTAGTTCGTGCCGAGAGCCGCGTGAGCGCGGCCTCCCGGGACCACGCCATGACTCTAGTTCCACTTGCACCCGATCAGAGCGCGATGCCAGCGCAACAAAGTATCGGGAGCGACCAAGGTGTCGAGCTGACGCAGTGCCCTGCGCCGCAGCGTGCGGGCTTTCCGAGCCAGTCGACACCGCTCCGCGTCTGTAAACCGAGTGCGGTGCCCTGCCAGACGCTCCTTGAGAATTCGGCTCTCCTCCTTGAGATACTCGATTACGCCTGTCACATTAGGGTTCGCGCGACGAGTCGGAGGCATTATGGCCGAGTATGGACAGATGTCCGATAGCGACCCGGATCCGAACTATCGATTCTACATGTAGTCATATGCATCGATTTTCTACCGAACAAACTGGTTGAACTCGTTGGTGACCGATGTCAGGGTATTCGGATTCCTCCCTTGAGCGAGGAAGCCCGAGCGCATCGGTGCGCCGGCGTCTGGGATAAAAAGCTTCCGCCATTGGCCGGCGTGGACTTGGGCTCATCGGCCACGCTCGCCCCGCGAGGACTCTTCCGTCCACTCCGCTTTGCTCGCGGCCAACAGTGCAGACCAATCATCCGGTGGATTGCCCCGTTCCAGCATCCTAGCGAAAACGACGTACGAATCGGATTTGCTGCCAGCCGACCGCAACGTCTCTTCGTCGTTCACCCAAGCGTAGACGATCACTTTCGCCTTGGAATCATATCGGAAGAACAGGCGAAACCGCCGTCCGATCTTCGCCCGCCGCCAGTGTCGGTAGGCGGATCCCAGCGTGTTGCCCTGACGGTGCTCGTCACGGCCCGGATCGCTCGGTACGGCCTCTAGCATCAGTTGGCTGAGAGCACGGAACAACCTGACGTTCGCATTGCCCGCAAATCCTTTCGGGTCCTTTCGCTCTGCCCGCTGCGCTGCGGCGTGCAGTCTGCGCAATTGCTCGACGATGGCGTCGTGAAACAGCAGCGTCCAGCCGTGACGCTGCATTAGAGTGCCACGTCTCCCTCGATCTCTTCATTCAAGTCGTTTGCGCGTCGGAGATTCGCCACCAGCGCTTTTGCGAGCGCATCGGGTAGGGACCCTACATGCCGGCCTGACCGAATGTCGGCCTCGATCAAGTTCAGGAACGCACCGATGGCCTCGTCCTGATGCTCGGCTCGAGCGCGCCTCACGATGACTTCGTCGTCGCGCACCTCGAACGCCAGCTTGCTGCCTGTATCGACTCCAAGGACTTGCCGGACGGACTTGGGCAACGTGATCTGCCCTTTCGAAGTGAGCGTAGCGGTTTCCTGGATACTGGCCATTGGGGCTCCATGGGAGAGGTGGAGCTCAATGGTAAGGAATATTCCTTACATTGTCAATATGAGCCCTCTCGCGCCCCGACCGGAGTGCTACGAACCAAGGGTGTCGGGAGTTCGAATCTCTCCATGCGCCCCAACTAGTGGATTCACATGCATTTTTTTACACTTGTCCGATACCTTCCGGCAAAGTAAGGCCGTTTCCGCCTGCTTGCACCGCACGCACCGTTGCCATGCGATGCGGGGTGAAACACTTCCCGTGGTCCTTGCGAACTATGCTTTGGGCAAATGAGGCTCTGCTTGCAACCTTCGTCGGTCGATCTTCGAACAGGAGCCAGTGGCAGTAACCGCCGATCCTGGCGTTCTCGTGAGAGCGTCCCACGAGAATCAGCGCCCCGTCGACTGCAGGTCAATTGGTAGTGAAGAGGAGGTCTCCGTGAAGACAATGCCGATCGTAGCCGGTCTCGGACTAGCGCTGATGAGTGGGCTGGTGCCCGCCGGCGCGGCAACTGTGCATCCCTATCAGCAAGGCGCCTTCCAGGCCGCGCAAAGGGAGGGGGATCCGATCCTCATATTCGTCGACGCGTCGTGGTGCCCAACCTGCGCGAAAGAGCGGCCGATCCTGCAGCATCTTTACAAGATGCCGGAGTTCAAGAGCCTACAGGTCTTCAACGTCGACTTCGATACCAGCAAGCCACTGCTTCACCGTTTGGGCGTGCAGATGCAGAGCACGCTGATCGTCTACCACGGGACGAAGGAAACTGGTCGTCTCACCGGCGCCACGGACCTGCGCATAATTAGGCACCTACTCGAGACATCGACAAGTTAGGCGATGCCAATCGTAAGCGTCGGCGCGGGTCTACTCGCAGGGATCCTTTCGACCCTGTCACCCTGCGTCTTCCCGCTCCTCCCGCTCGTCATCGGCGCAGCAACCTCCACGCATCGGTCCGGCGCCTTCTGGCTGGCGGGCGGCGTCGCGGCATCCTTCACCGCCGCCGGCCTTTTCATCGCGACAGTGGGGTTTGCGATCGGGCTCGACCAGAACGTATTCCGAACGGCGTCGGCTATTCTGCTGATGCTGCTCGGCGTGGCGCTGCTCAGCACCGCGCTTCAGGCTCGTCTTGGCGCGGCAGCCGGCGGCCTTAGCAGTGCCGGCGACCGGCTCATCCGGAGACTTGGGTTGACGAGCGGCAGAGGCCAGTTCCTCGTCGGGGTCTTGCTCGGCCTCGTCTGGAGTCCTTGTGCAGGTCCCACCCTCGGCGCCGCATCGTTGCTCGCCGCTCAGCGCAAGGATCTTGTGAGTGTCGCTACAGTCATGTTCGCCTTCGGTGTGGGAACGACCTTGCCAATATTGATGGTGGCCTTGCTATCCCGCGAGGCCCTCCTCCGATGGCGCGGGCGGATGGTCTCGGCCGGCCATCTCGGCAAGGTCGCCATCGGTGTCTGCGCGGTGACCGTCGGTGCGCTGATCCTTACCGGAGTCGACCGTAGCATCGAGGCGGGTCTGGTGAGTGCGTCGCCGGCGTGGCTCACGAATCTGACCACCAGGTTCTGATCCGCGATGAAGGCTCGGATTACGAGGCAGAATCAGAGATGATAGAAGCCGGGTAAACGTCCTCGCGGAATTCCCGTGCAGGTGATGCATGAATGAGCCACGCTTCCTACCGCTCTCGACATACGAGGAACTGCCCCTGGCCGTCATGGAGGAGCGGGTAGCGGCCTTCGAGGCGAACTTGCAGCGCCGACGGACCGTTCGCCAGTTTTCCGATCGTCCGGTGCCGCGTTCGATAATTGAAAAATGTCTGCTGAGTGCAGGCACTGCCCCGAGCGGCGCGCACCAGCAGCCTTGGCATTTCGTGGCCATCTCCAACCCTGCCGTGAAGGCAAGGATCCGAGAGGCAGCGGAGCGGGAAGAGTACGATTTTTATCACCACAGGGCGCCCCCGGAGTGGCTGGAGGCTCTGCGTCCTCTGGGCACGGATGAGCACAAGCCCTATCTTGAAGTCGCGCCGTGGGTCATTGCCATATTCCTGAAGCGCTTCAGCCGGCTGCCCGACGGGCGCAAGCTCAAGCACTACTACACGGATGAGTCGGTTGGCATCGCCACCGGGCTTCTCATAGCCGCTATTCACGCCGCAGGGCTCGTCTCGCTGACGCACACCCCGAATCCGATGAAGTTTCTGAACGATATTCTGGAGCGCCCCGCCGATGTGGAGCGGCCTTACATGCTGTTGGTGGTGGGATACCCTGCACAGGATGCGAAAGTACCCGACATTGTCCGCAAGCCGCTCGCAGATATTGCGACTTTCCTCTCCGGCTGACCTCAAGGTATCCGCCGGATCGCCGCAGGCGGCGCCAATTGGAGTTGACAGTCCAATTGCCCGACAACACGGATAACCCGCGAACAGCACCCAAGAAAGGCGAAATGAAGATCGAGCCAATCGATGCAATTGCGGTGCCGCTAACGGGATTATTCCGCGGGTTCCTCCGAGCGCTGTGCGATGCAGAAGGTGGAAGCGCGCTGTACCGGATGCATGCCGCCGACGCCCCTGTACGGCAGGCGCAAGGCGTGGGGCCGGCTGCCGGAGTCGGCGAGGCCGAATTCGCCCGGGCCCACCGCGACATCAGTCTTCAGGGTGGTGAGCGGCTGCCCGAGTTTTCGGACCCGGTGCTCCTGCAAGAGACCGCGAGCAGGGATGCTCCCGAGTCCGTCACTTGGTTCGAGATGCGCGAGGCTCGCGAGGCCCACCGGCTGGTGGTCGCGATGGGATCGCGAATGAGCGACGGTGTATCGCGAATCGTTTGGTGCACGCTGGCCGACCGTGTCGAGCCCTGGTCCTTTGGAGACGGCCTGCTGCAGACACTCGCCGACTATCCGTGGATGCGCAAAGCTGAACCGGCCGCGGCGCGGTCATTGATCGATGCTGCCTACTTCCGCCGATACTGGCGTACCCCGATCCGGTTCAGCTCGCTGCCGGACGCGCGCTTCAGCTGCCAGATGAGCACAGCGTGTTGCAAGCACGATTACGAGATCACTCTGCCGCCGGAAGCGCAGCTTCTCATCGATGCAATGCCGTGGCACAGGCTCGGCCGTGTTCCGGCCGGTACGCGGCTGCGCGAGCGGCCGGACGGCAAGCTGCAGCTGAAGGGCGCCGATGAGACATGCCGATTTCTCGGTCGGCAGAACCTCTGCCTCATTCATCAAACACTGGGGCGTCAGCCCTTCGGGGCCTGCTGCGTATTCCCGTTCTCCTTCGCTCGCACCCCGGAGGGGATCGCGGTCGGCTTGAGTCCCATCTGCGGCAGCGTTCGCATGGGTCTCGGGGTGAGTCCCGGGGAACGCGAAGAGGATTTGCGCGAGCGGTTGGTCCACACCGAGCCAAGATCTGCGGATGCGTATCGTCTCGCGCCCGGAGTCGAGGTTCCGTGGGAGCGCTTTCGTGACATCGAGAAGGGACTGTGTGACTGCCTCGCGGCAAGCGACATTCCCATGCGACGGCGACTGTATGTCGGAGCACGCTTGCTCGGTGCTCTGAAGGACAAGCAGCCGATCGAGGTGAGCGCGTGGCTCGCGGAGTCCCCACCACAGATCAACGCAGAGCTGCGCGACGCCATCCGCGGCATGCTCGCGAGGATCATCGGCTGGGAGCGCCCGACGCTGCGCCGACTGCCGCGGCAAATCCCGCCCGACCTCGTGAGGCTCGAAGTGTGTGAGACGGCGGTGCTGAGCCAGATTTTGCGCAACACGCTCTTTTGCAAGGTCTACTCCTACCCCTTCGATCTGACGACGGCGCACAATCATCTGATCGTGCTCTATCTGCTTGCGCTCACCATGCAGGCTGCCGGCGCACCATTATCCGAGGAGATGTGGCGCGAGCTCGGATCGCTCGGCGTTCATGGCCTGCTCAAATCCATGCTGCACGAAGGCATGCCGGAGGGCTTCCGCTCCCTACTCGGTACCGCGGACTTCGGAATGTGGATGCTGGCGGCCTAGGCGCAGCACGGTTATGTCAGCGGGTAATTGGAAGGGAAAAGCGCGCGCTTGGTTTCTTCGTCACTGACCTTCTTGAAGTCGTAGCCCTTGCCGATAACCCGTGCGCGCGCCACGGCCGGCCTCGCATCGACCGTCTGGAATAATCGTTTGAGATGCGGGTAAGGACCGAGAGGATCATCGGCGCCCTTCAAGACACGCGAGGCGCGGTCGAGCCAACCCCAGGCGGAAATATCGGCGATGGTATAGACACCACCGGTGATGAACTCACGACCAGCGAGGTGATCGTTCAGCACTTGATAGTGCCGCTCCGCCTCACGTCGATAGCGATTGACCGCATAAGCGAGCCCTTCAGGCGCCGCAAACTGGAAGTGCACCGCCTGTCCTGAGAAGGGCCCGAGACCCGAGGCGATGAAGAGCAGCCACGACAACAACTCCGGGCGGTCCTCTGGCGCACCCATCAGTTTCCCGGTCTTTTCCGCGAGGTAGATGAGGATCGCGGTGGAATCGAAGACCCTGACTTCCCTGCCACCCGGTCCGTCGGTGTCCACGATCGCGGGCACCTTGCCGTTCGGATTGATCGCGCGAAAGTCAGGTCGGTGTTGCTCGCTCCTGCTCGTATCGATCGGGATGACCTCATAGGGCAAGCCGCTCTCTTCCAGGAAGAGCGCGACCTTGGCCGGGTTCGGCGTCGGGTGGAAGTAGAAGCGGATCATAGGAATGTCGTTCGCGATTGAGGCGACGCGCGGTTCAGATGGAACTGGCGCGAACCGAGTGGGCGGAAACGTGATCGAGGGCCATATCCAGGGCCAATTCGAGCGGCCGAGTCGACCGTGTCGTCTGAGCGAGAAGCAGCCCTCCCTGCACGGCGCTCACGACGGCCGTCGCGAGATCAGCCGGCCGCGCGCGTGGGCTGAGAGTCCCTCGAGCCTGCATCGCCTCGAGACCCGCCGCCAGCTGAGACTCCCATCGCCGAAAGCTCCCGGCCAGGAGCTCTCGGGCTTCCTCAGATCGATCCGCCAGCGCGCTTGCCAGGGATCCGATCGGGCAGCCGCCGACTCCACGGACCGCCCGGTTGTGCTTGACGATCCGGTTGCGCCACTGGCGCAGATCTTCCATGGAGTTGATACCGGATAAGCAGGACGCCTGGAAGCCAAGAACGCGATCCGACTGCGCCTTGACCACCGCGCACATCAGCGCCTCCTTATCGGCGAAGTAATGATAGATCTGCGACTTGCTGGTACCGCTCTCCTCCATGACATCGTCAAGCGTCGTCCCGGCGACGCCTCGAGCCGTCACGAGCTCCGCAGCCGCCTGAACGATACGCGCCCTGGTCGCTTCCCCGCGGGCGGTGGCCTGAGGTGGCTGTCTGGTTGCTTTACCGCGCTCCACGGGCCGCATTTGAGCACATCTGGACTTGACAGTCCAGTTTCTATGCCGGACACTCAGGCAAGTGGACCGCACGGTCCATTTTGGCGGCGACCTGCGCCAGATTCCTTCTGTACGACATTGGAGACAGCAGCCCTATGCCCAAGCTCAACGGAAAGATTGCATTGATCACGGGCGGCACCACGGGCATCGGTGCCGCAACCGCGAAGCTCTTCCAGTCCGAAGGTGCCACGGTGATCGTCACGGGTCAGAATCCAGCCACCGCGGAGGCAGCGCGGGTTCAATCTCCAGAAATCGAGGTTGCGGTGGCGGACCAGAGTGACACGACCTCTACCCAGAGGCTCATTGAGCGCCTTCACGCGAAGTACGGCCGGATCGACATTCTGTTCGTCAACGCGGGGGTGGCTCACTTCGCTCCCATCGGGAATGTCGACGAGGACTTCTTCGATCGAGAGTTCGCCGTCAACGTTCGAGGCGCGTACTTCACCATCAAGCATGGCGTGTCCATCATGCCCAATGGCGGGGCGATCATCTTGACGTCTTCCACGGCCGCTTCCTCCGGAGCACCTGCGATGAGCGTCTACGCGGCAACGAAGGCCGCCTTACGGTCCTTCGGTCGCACGCTCGCCGCAGAACTTGCGCCAAGGAACATTCGCGTGAATACGCTGAGCCCAGGTCCTATCCAGACTCCCATTTTTGGAAAGACCGGTCTGAGTCAGGAGCAGATTGGCGGGTTCATCGAAGGCATCAAGAGTCGTGTCCCTCTCGGCCGCATCGGAACTCCGGAAGAGGTAGCTGCGACCGCTCTCTATCTGGCCGCCGACGCCACCTTCATGACAGGTGGCGAGATAATCGTCGGCGGTGGCCTCGTGTATGTCTGAGAACTCCAGGGCATTATGAGGACAATGCCCGGCAGGAAAGTATCGTGAATTCAGTTACTTAGCGCATGGCTTCCGCCCGAAGAGCTGGTGGCTGAAGGAATTCACCGTACCCGACCATGGCAGCCCAAGTGGTATTGCTCGCCTGCCGTACCCCGATCTATTCGTCCTCTGGGGCCTTTCCCCCGCGAATAAGCTTTTGGGACCAAAAGATCTGAGGTAGCCATGCCCCGAGTGCTGAAGCGGCGATTCGGACATCCGGCAGATACTGATCCTCTTGAAATATTCTTGCCCGATGGGGTCGGGTCCGCTTTCCCGGCAGCGACTGGATCAGGCTGCCGGAGTAGAAGCCGCTTGGCAGCCATCCGCAGCTTGCATTGCCACGCGCCGGCCGCACTTCATGGGGGCGGCAGTCGGGTACCGCCGTTGTCACCATGAGGTCGGCTCACGATGGCCATGATTCCGCTTTCGATTCTCGATCTGTGCCCCATCAACGAAGGAGGCTCGGCGACCGAGTCCATCAGCAATACCGTCGATCTTGCCCGGCACGCGGATCGCTGGGGCTTCACGCGTTACTGGATGGCCGAGCATCACGGCATGCCCGGCATCGCCAGTGCGGCGACCTCGGTGTTGATCGGCCACGTGGCCGGCGCGACTTCGCGCATTCGCGTGGGGGCGGGTGGCATCATGTTGCCCAATCATTCGCCATTGCAGATTGCCGAACAGTTCGGCACGCTCGACGCCATGTATCCCAGGCGCATCGACCTGGGCCTGGGGCGCGCGCCGGGCTCGGATCAGGTGACGTCACGGGCGTTGCGGCGCAGCTTGAGTACGGATCCGGATGAATTCCCGCGTGACGTGATGGAACTGATTGCGTATTTCGAAGGCAACGGGCCGGTGCGTGCAGTGCCGGGCGAGGGCCATGGGGTTCCGATCTGGATCCTGGGTTCCAGTCTGTTCGGCGCGCAGCTCGCGGCGATGCTGGGGTTGCCTTATGCCTTCGCCTCGCATTTTGCGCCGGCGCAGATGCTGGATGCGATCGCCGCGTATCGCGCGCGCTTCCGGCCGTCGCGCTATCTGGACAAGCCTTACGTGATGTTGGGTTTCAATGTGGCGGCTGCCGACACGGATACCAAGGCGCGCTACTTGGCTTCGTCCTGGCAGCAGTCCTTCGTCAACCTGCGCTCAGGTCGCCCGGGGCGCCTGCCGCCGCCGGTGGAAGGCTATGTCGACTCCCTGCCGCAGCAAAGTCGCATGCTGCTCGATCAGGTGCTGTCATGTTCCGCAATTGGCTCGCCCGCCGTGGTGGCTGACGGGATTCGTACGTTTGCCGAGAAAACCGGCGCCGACGAGTTGATGTTGACCAGCAACATGCACGACCATGCGGCACGCCGCCACTCTCTTGAAATCGTGGCTGGCCTGATCGAGGCTTCGTGAGCCGCGGGAAAAGGCCTTGGGCGCGAAGGCCGACGCCGGCTACGCGGATTCCGGATTCCCGCAAAGAATCCGTCAAACCAGGAGGAGACCTGTTCTCGTCGTCTACGGAAATCGGTACGATCCGCAGCCGCCCGTTCTTGATGATCGCCACAAGCCTCGCAACCACTTTTATTTGTCTGCTCCGAGGTTGGCGGTGAAGCCGATGGGACGACGCTTGGGCGTCGGCGGGTTCATGAGCTGACGGATCGCCGAGAGTACGGCGGCGATCGCCTGGTCGTGAGTGGTGAGCTTCTTCTCGATGCGCGCCTCAAGCTCATCGAGTCGGCGGGCGAACTCCTTGTTCGAGGCCAGAAGCTCCCGCAGCTTGACGAAGGCGCGGACGACGTAGACTCCCATCTCGACGGCCGGCGGGCTATTCAGGACATTCGCGGCTTGGATAGCACCGTACTCGGTGAAGGCGTGCGGCAGGTACTTGATGTTGCTGCCGCGACCGCTGTTCAAGATCGCAAATTTGTGACCTCAAGATGATCCACTCGAGGTCGGTAAACTGGATCACTCGAACCCTCGACCCCGGCATTATGAGGACAAGGCCCGGCAGGAAAACCTCATAAATTCAAACAGTTGGAATCCTGCCTGCGCCCGATATGTCCGTTTGCGACCTTTTGGAATACGGGCACTTACGGGAGGTGTCCGCGAACTTTCCGTCAAAGTACCCACAGGGAGCTTCAGCCCCCGCCGCAGATGCCCGGGATTTGGGATTTGGCAACGAGCCCATGTGGATTACAATGTGGATCGTTATACATAGCCGCTTCCACAGTCATGAAAACGATTCAGATGACCATCGACGACAGCCTCCTGAAGCTAGTCGATAAGATGAGCCGAGCCAAGCGAACGACCCGCTCTGCGTTCATCCGGGAAGCACTGAAGGCGGAGATTCGACGCCAGCGCGTTCGCGATGAGGAGATGCGGCACGCGGAAGGCTACGCCCGCCAGCCCGTGGCCCCCGGGGAATTCGATGTCTGGCTGTCCGAGCAGGACTGGGGGGCTTCGTGAATCGGGGCGACGTCTGCTGGTACAACTTCAAGACCCCAGACAAGAAGCGGCCGGTGCTCGTACTGACGCGTGACTCCGCGATCACCGTTCTGAACTTCATCACCATCGCGCCGATCACCTCGACAATCCGAAGCATTCCCACGGAACTCGTGCTAACCGAGGAAGACGGACTCCCGCACACGTGCGCGGCCAACTTCGATAACCTTCAAACGATTCCCAAGGCCCAGATCGGTGATCGCATCACGCGACTGTCGCGACGCAGAATGAAAGAGGCGGCTGCCGCTGTTTCCTTCGCGCTTGCGCTGAATGAAGACTGAGCGCGACCGAATTTGCGACGTAGCCATCCGATCAAGGCCACCTTGCCAAACGGCCCAAAGATCTGACATAACCGATGCAGCGTCCGAAGGTTCTCATATCGCGCCGGTCCGTCTTACGATGGCATCGCTGGTCATTGCCTTGGCCTCACCGAAATCACGCTGCGGATTACTATACGCCCGTCGGGACGGCGACCTGAAGCGAGCGGTTGATCGGGGTGCGCAGCTCGGCCTCGCCTGGTATTCGCGAGAGGGATGGGAGAGCCTGCGCGAGCTCGCCGACGACCCCTGGTCGCTCGATGACACCTTCGAGGACTGGGAACGCGGCGCTCTCGCGGCCATCCGCGAGCTTGAATCCATCGGGCGGCGGGTTCGCAGGGTTCCGATCGACGTCAATGCTCTGGCTCGCCTGGTGCCGCGAGCGACACCGCCGTATCGACAGTGCCGCGCGAGCCGAATACGTCACCTACCTGATACAGCGGGCGGAGCAGGGTTGAGGGTATCTGGCTACGGCGTATCCGCCTATTCGCCACCCATGGCGCACTTTTACTTGGGCGCCGATCGCTTTCTGATGTCATATGACGCCACTGACGGTGACCTTCGATACTAATGCTTTGTGGAGCGTGACGTCACCCGACAGGGCTCAGCGCGCAACGGCAACCGAGGGCGCGATCATCCGCAAGGCTGTCCAAGAGGGCCGGATTCTCGGCTTCTTCAGCGAGACGGTGCTTACACTGGAGGGTATTCAAAAGAAGGACCGAGCGGACGTGCTCGGGCAGACCCGGGTATTGACCTCCTCGGAGTCGACGGGCAAGAACAGCATCAACCTGACCATCGGGGTGCGGCACCGGCGCAAACCCCTCGATCCCGAGTTTTCAAGGAGAGTCCGCGCGGCCTACGAGTTGGGACTCCTCCCGCTGCGAGCGCCTGCGCGGATGGCGCTCTCGCCCCACCTCGACGCCGCCCAGTATCCGCTGTACGAGCCCCCTGGCGGAATCCACGAGCTCGTGCGCTGCATGGAGAAGGTGAATCACTTGGCAAAGGAGATTACAGCCCGGGAAGTCGGTCAAGCGCCCGCGGTGGCCTTCGGGGTGCAGCTCACCCGGAGCGCCGGCGTCACTGAACCGGAGCTGTGGCTCCAGGGGCTCGGGCGCGCTTCAACCCGGTCAGAGCGAAAAAAAGTCTCGAGGGTTGTCGCCGAATGGGCCGACGGCGATAGTGTTGCCGCGCATTACGGGTTCGGCATCGACCTCTTTTGCAGCGACGACTTCGCAAAATCTCGCACGGGTCGTTCCATTCTCGACGGTGACAATCGACGCTGGCTCTCCGAATGCTTCGGCATCCGATTTGTCACTCTTGCTGAACTGGCCCGACAGGTGACAGCCAGCTGACCCCCAACCCGGTGACAGATCGTTGGATGCGGGTCGCGTTTCGGATTGACCGGGACCGAGACGAGCTCGGCGCCGTTCTCCACGATATTCGCGATATCACGGGTGTGCCAGAGCGCCCGCGTCGTCATCCCACCAGCCCCCTATGAGTGACAACGACACATGAGCGCATCGAGGTCACGCGTGGAAAGCCCGCCTTCGGTGACCTGCGCAATCCTTGCCAAGACCTCGTCCCGAGGGGCGCGATCGCGGTCGGGCTCGATAACGAGCTGTCCGCGGCTCACGTATACCTCGACCGGGACGCCGCCTGAAATCCGGCACGCTGGAGCCAGCGGCCCCGCAGGAGCAGATATATGGGCAATCTGGCGAGCCGTGGCTTGCGCGAGAAAGGCTGTGACGTGGATATTGGCTTTGGTATGCTGTACGTATCGCGTATTTTTTGCTAGGGTAACTGGGCGTGATTCTGAGCTATCGCGACAAGCAGACCCGGTCCTTCGCCGAAGGCAAGCGGGTCAAGGCCTTCGGCGGGATTGCTCGGAAGGCGGAGATGCGGCTCGACGAGCTTGATGCCGCCACTTCGCTGCTTGATCTCGACCTGCCGGGGAACCGGCTTGAGGCCCTGAAGGGTGATCGTAAAGGCCAGTACAGCGTCCGTATTAACGATCAATGGCGGATTTGCTTCGAGTGGCCCAAGGGTGCGCGGGGCCCGAGCAGCGTCGAGATCGTGGACTATCACTAGGAGGAGACTATGGCGCGCAGTGCAATTCATCCGGGCGAACATCTCGCCGAGCAGCTCGAAGCACTCGATATGAGCGCCGCGGAGCTTTCGCGCAAGCTGCGCGTGCCGGCGAACCGCATCACCGAAATCCTCAACGGCCAGCGTGCCGTTACGGGGGATACGGCCCTGCGGCTTGGGCACTTCTTTCATACGAGCCCGGGGTTTTGGCTCAATCTGCAGTCGATTTATGATCTGCGCGTCGCCGAACAGAAATCGGGCGAGGCCATCAAGTCGTTACCGACGCTGCCACGCGGCGATAAGAAGAACCGCGGCGGCGAGCATCTGCAGCCGGCCTAGAGGGGAAACGGCGGGGTGACCTTGTTCCCGAATTCCGGACAGTTTGGACTTAGAGCTTATCCGTAAATAATATGCTACACTGTTTCCCCGTCGACGCATCGCTGCGTGCCTCGGAGAACGCTATTGGCCAAGGCCAACCTGGCCTCTTGGGAAGTATCGGACGCATTCTGGCAGAGGGTGGAGCCGCTGGTGCCGCCGCGGCCCGCACGTCCGAGCAAACACAAATATCGACGCCGGCCCGGGGGTGGGCGCAAACCGATCGAGCCGCGTGTTGTATTCGAGGCGATCGTGTACGTGCTGCGCACAGGCTGCCAGTGGAAAGCACTGCCCGAGGAGCGCTTCGGCAGTGCGAGCGCGATCCACAAGCGCTTTCTGGAATGGGAGCGAGCCGGGTTCTTCCTCGCCTTGTGGCGAGCTGGGTTGGCTGAGTATGACGAGATGGAAGGCATCGCGTGGCGCTGGCAAAGCGTGGATGGAGCACTCTTCAAAGCTCCACTGGCCCAAGAATCCGTCGGGCCAAACCCGACGGATCGGGGAAAAAAAGGGGAGCAAGAGAATGCTGTTGGTGGACGCGCGTGGCATCCCGCTCTCGATCATCGTGACCGCGGCCAATCATCATGATGTCACGCAACTTGAGCCCGTCCTGGATGCCATCGTTGCGCGCCGCCCCCGTGTGCGCGCTTATCACCGCCAGCACTTGTGTGCGGATGCCGGATTTCGCGGGGCTCCGGCCGAACAAGCGATCCGCCGCCGCCGCTACACTCCGCATGTGCGCTCGCGCGTCGAAGAGCGACGAACGAAAAAGCAGTATCCGGCGCGACGCTGGGTGGTGGAGGTTGCGCATTCTTGGTTCAATCGGTTTCGCAAACTCCTGGTACGCTATGAGAAAACCCACCGCTCATTCATGGCTCTCAACATGCTCGCCGCCGCGATCATCAGCTTCCGCCACGTGCCAGCGCGCGTAAACATTATTTACGGATAAGTTCTTAGACTAAAGTAGCCTCAGAGGTCCTCCACGACGGGAGCAGATCATGAAAGGCAAGCGGTTTACCGAGGAGCAGATCGCGTATGCGCTGCGCCAAGCGGAGAGCGGCACGCCGGTGGCGGATGTGTGCCGGCAGCTCGGTGTCAGCGAGGCGAGTTTTTATCTGTGGAAGAAGAGATTCGGCAGGCATGGACTTACCGAGATTCGCGAGCTGCGGCAACTGCGTGATGAGAACGCGCGACTGAAGCGGCTGGTGGCTGACCTGACCCTCGACAAACATATCCTGGGTGAGGTGGTGCGAAAAAAGCTCTAAGGCCAGCGCGCCGGCGCGCGCTGGCCCAATGGTGTCCGCATTGCCTCAGGAAAAATGTTACCGGACTGGGTCGTTGCCTCATCTGAAATGCTACCGGCGGCTCGGCGTGTGAGCATGCCGCCCTCACCACCGGGGAGGCGGTATGCACACCAAAATGACGCACAATGCGCGGGCCGAACTCGCCAATGCTATTCGCGGTCGGTATCGGTCGGCGACAGGCAAAGAAAAGCACAGGATCCTGGAGGAGTTCATCGCGACGACAGGCTATCACGAGAAGTCGGCGATTCGCGTACTGAACGGCGAGCCCGCCGAAAAGAGACCTCAGACGCGCAATCGGCCTTCGCTCTACGACGAGGCTGTTCGTGCGGCATTGATCGTGCTTTGGGAGGCTTCGGATCGAGTCTGTAGCAAGCGGCTGAAGGCCCTGATACCGATCTTGCTGCCCGCCCTGGAGCGACACGCGCATCTGAAACTTGATGCGACGATCCGCTCGAAGATCTTTGAGATGAGTGCGGCGACAATTGATAGGCTGCTGCGGGCGCCACGGAACGCGACTCGCTCGAAGAGGGTTCGCCGCACAGTGCCTGAGCCGCGCCGGCGTGTGCCGCTGCGAACTTTTGCCGATTGGAACGAGCCGCTTCCCGGCAGCATGGAAATGGACACCGTCGCGCATTGCGGGGATGCCAACCGCGGCAGTTACATCAGCAGCCTGGTCCTGACCGACGTTGCAAGCGGGTGGACGGAAGCTGCGGCCCTGGTGGTGCGCGACAGCACTCTGGTGGTTGAGACGCTGGAGCGTATCGGCCGCGGTTTGCCCTATGCCCTTCGCGCGCTGGATGTCGATAACGGCAGCGAATTTATGAACGATAAATTGATCGACTACTGCCTGAGCCATGGGCTTGAACTCACTCGCTCTCGGCCTTACCGCAAGAACGACCAAGCTTGGATCGAGCAGAAAAACGGGGCCGTCGTTCGCAAGCTTCTCGGATACCGGCGCTTTGAGGGCATCGCGGCGGCGAAGGCGATTACGCGCCTGTACGGCGCCTCGCGGCTGTTCGTGAACTTCTTCCAACCCTCGTTCAAACTGGCTGCAAAACATCGTGAGGGCGCGCAGGTCTCCAGGCGCTACTACCCGCCGCAGACGCCCTGCGAGCACCTGCTCGCACGCCAGCCCATACGATGGACCTGCAACCGCAGGCTCCGCCTCCCTTGCCGGTTGTGAAGGTGCCAGAGCGACCGCAACTGATCTATGCCGGGGCAGGCAAAGGCAGCTTCCGTGCGCTCAAGGCGGTCTGGCCGATCGTGTGTCGTCGCCTCGAAGGATGTCCGAACATTAACTCCTCACAGCTCTTCGAGGAGCTTTGCCTGCAGTTCCCAGGCCGCTTCAATCCCTACCAGCTGAAAACGTTGACCAAACGCGTGAAAGTATGGCGCCAGGATGCTCGTGCTCGCGGTGTAGTCATCGATCACCTCAAATGGCGAGACCTTAACCACAAGCCTCGTGGCATCCGCCCCGATCCTTTCAAAGCCCACTGGTCTGAGATGCTCGAATGCCTGGAGGCACGGCCGGATCAAACAGCCCTGGAACTTCTCCTCGAGTTCCTGGCACGCTATCCGGAGCGTTACACCCTTCAGCAACACTCTACGATGCAGCGACGCCTGCGGGTGTGGCGTCGCGAAGCTGTGAAGCGGCTAATCTGCGACAGCAAGGGACTGACCCAGAATATCGCCGCAGAGCAATGGTGACCGGCGAGCCATCTTTGCGTCGGCCTTCTGCCACCTTCGGTGGCAGACTGCACGACGTTCTACCGGAAGGCAGGAACCGAAGAGAGCGAGAGGCGCCGGTAACATCTCTCGTGAGGGATCCGGTAACAAAATTACGTGAGGCAATACGAACAGCCATGAGTAACGGGATCGTAAGTCTCGGCGAGCACCGCGCAGACGAGGTACGCGACGCCGAGAAAGTATGGCACCTGCGCGCGCAGGTGTTTGAGCACGTCAAGGCGATCGAGGAGCTGTGCGAGCAGATGTTCGAGCTCCCGCACGTCTATGGCATCTGCCCGGAGGAAGTCGCCGATCACCTCGATGGTATCGAAACGATGCTGACGCCGGCCGACGTCGCTCCCGGGGACGACGACCCGCCCAAACCGGGCGACGAGAACTATCCGGCGTGGCGCCGATGGTTGGTGATCAGGGACGCGAAGCCGTGAGCAGCCCACCTCCCGAGTGACCGAGGTGATGTCTGCCGTAGGCTCGGATGATCGCGTGGCTCGTCCGCTCGTCCTAGGGAGAGTCTGTTCTCTGGCTGACCTCTCGGTCGGCGCTTGATCGCTAGGCAGATCGCCGGGAGTTCTTCCGGCGCCGCCGGGCCAACCCGAGGCTGATGACTGCAAGCCCCACACTCGTCAGCGCGGCGGTGCCCGGCTCAGGTACAACAAAGGGTCCATTATGGGCGCCAAACAGCAGATTTGCGTCACCTGCCGAGTCGTTGTAGATGTAGATCACGTCGCTGACTATCCCTGGGGACTCCAGGATATAAAAGGAATACGTGCCGGTGATGGGGCCGAGGATGCTCGAACTCCATGGGGTCGGTGAGATGAAATGGCCATAGTCATCCTCGTTAGTGGGCCAGGGCTCGGGTAGAATCCAAGTCTGATTTCCGAGTGATGTCCAGTCGCTATCGGAGGCTTGCGTCCATGTGTCTCCGACACCGCTGAAGTCGAGGCCAGCGAGGGCATCAACCAGACTGCCGAATGGTTTGAAGGGAGCTTCACCGGCGCCCGCGACTAGATAGGATTTGTCGTCGGGACCGAATAGCCCGCCAATGAAGCCGTTGGCGGGCGACACCGTGCCGAGAATCGGGTTAGCGAACGGGTCTGCACGACTTGGTGCAGATGCCAGTAGCAGTCCGGCGACCAGCACGGCCGTCGCCCAAGTGGGTAGCGAGCGAAGCGAAGCGGTGATGCCGCGGGTTGGTAGCTTCATCGGTACCCTCCTGCTTGCGCAAAGCTGACCAATAATGTGGTGCTGGACACAACACTCTGGACCCGCTGGCGGAGCTTCGTCAAGTGGGTGTATTGGGCCAGTACATCCTGCACTCCGTGCCGATGTGAGCGGCGAGGATATCAAGGGGAGTGCGTAGACCCAAGGCGTGGTGAGGGCGCTCGGCGTTGAACCAGGCGAGCCAGTCGAGTAAGCGCTCGTTGAACTGGGGCAGGTCGTAGAACAGTAGCTCCTCGTGAACATCGAGGAACTCCTCCTGCACGGTGCGGTTGAAGCGCTCGCAGTGGGCATTCATCTTCGGAGTGCGTGGGAAGGTGTGCCAATGCAGGATTTGCCTGTCTTTCAGGGCGCTGTGGAAATGCTTGGCGAACTCCTGACCGTTGTCCGAGAGCACTCGGCGCACGGGGGCGGGAAAGAGGCTCTGGTGCAGCTGCCAGGCGAGCAAGGCCTGGTGGCTCGAGAGGTGTTTGACCCCCAAGGCGAAGCCGAAGCGGCTGGCCAGATCGGTGCAGGTGATCAGGTGGCGCCTGAGGCCGTTGAGGCGCCGCTCAATGCTGTCCCAGGCGATACAGTCCCCAGGGCCTTCGGGACGATACCCCTTTGGCTTTCGCTCTCGAGTGCTGCGTTTGACGCGGCCCTGGGGAAAGCGCGAGACACGCAGCTTCGCGTGGCGCATCTTGTCGGGAGCATCCGCGATCAGCCGACCGATCGTGCGCACGCTGGGGATGGGCAGATTACGGCGCAAGCAGAAGGCTTTCACGAAGCGGTATAGCTTCTCTTTGCTCAAGTTCGGGTGCGCACACCGTAAACGGCGAATTTCCTCAATCACCGCCAGCGCCCAGCACGCCGACGTAGCGCGCTCTGATCGGCCGCTCGGCATCCCAGTCAATGCGCCCCGTCAGCCGCTCGCGCCAGGTTCGCTGCCGCCGCGGCGGCTTGGCCTGACGCACCAGCCGATCCGGCTGTGCCTCATACCCAAGGCTCTCTCGCACAGCGTTCCAGTCGGTGGGCCGGCGCCACTGCCATGGGAGGTTGTGCCGGTAGCGCCATATGCTGCCGGCCACCACGCCGAGCAACGGCCATACGCCGTAGTTGTACCCGCTCATAGCTGCGGCCCTCCGGCCTGGAACGCTCGCCACGCATCTGCCGGAACTGCGCTGTCGGCGGCCTTGAGCCAGTGCTGGCGCTCAGCGCGGCTGATCGAGTTCCACCAGATGCTGCCGCGCAGTGCATCCTCGAGATCGACGCCATCCAGCGCCTCGAGCGCATCCTGCAGGCGCTTTCGCGCGTGATGGATAGCTACAGGCCAATGCAGTGGGCCGGGAACGGCATCCATGCCGTTCTGCCAATCCGCACTCGCCCGGCCGAGGAGATCGAGCGCCTGGCGCACGGCCGCGGTGGCCATCGACGGGTTGGGCGAGCTCACGGTAGCAACTCGGACGGTTTGTCTACGATCGTCAGCCCGGTCAGCGAGTCCGGTTCAGGTCGAATGGCCGCCCTCGCCTAATTGTAACGGTGCAATTCAGTGACCGCACCTGGCCGTCCCCTGCCGGCCAGCAGACAACGGGCTCCTGCCGACCCTATGCCGCCGGTCCCGAGCGGCCGCTTCAGGGAAAGCCCTGTCTTCAACGCCCGAATTTAGCAGCGCGTAGCGCGTCCGCTGGAATGAGTAGTTAGACCGCATTACTCGACGAACCCTCAGTCTTCCGCTTTTTGATGAGCTTCATGTAGCGAAAGAACACATAGGCGCCGATGGCGCAGATGAGGACCTTGACGAGCAAAGGTGCAGCAAGGCCACCTGCCCGGAACTCCAAGAAAGAATCTAGCGCGTAGAAGAGAGCCACAACCGCGCCTGCGATAGTGAATAAAAGAGCTCTGATGTTCATGCTTCCCCCTATGCGGCCCAACTGTTGAATATACGGACCCGTAGATCCGGCCATACATCTCGCGTCTGACTTCGCCAACAGTATCACAACCCCATGATGTTGAAAGAACTTCTCGGGACTCGGCCCGGCTGACCGTGCGGTGTATCGCCGGACCCAGCTGACGTGGGGTCCGGCTTCCGTGCATTGCTGGCAGCACCTCAAGGCAAGGCTACAACGGCCGCTATTGGGTAGCTTTGCAGAAGCTGCGGGCGGCAGTTCTTGGCGCTTACCTCGCCGTCCGCGCCCTGTCGGCAGATGCCGGACCTGAAGATACGTTCGCGACAGTCGGATTTTCGGGAGAGGCTAGCACCGTACCTGTCGTCTAGCCTCTGAAAAAAATGCTCGCACAAAAAGGGCGAGGCCAAGCGCGTAATGCCAATAAAAGAGTCCGACAACAGCGTGACAGGAATCATGGAATCACAACAGGAATCTCATTCATTATTCGGACCATCGCGCGGTGTCCCGCGCCCTTTGAGGGCTATGATTATGCCGATGCGCTCTCACCAAGTTATCCGCTCGTTGACGGTGTCGATCGCCGCGGTCGCCTTGAGTGGCTGCGTCACCGGCCGGCGTACTTTTGATTTGCCGGTGAATTCTGCCGTCGCGCCTGCCGGGAACCGTGGCATCGTCTACATCGCCTCAGTGACTGACGATCGCCACTTCGAGATCGATCCTTCAGATCCTTCGGTTCCCTCCGTTGATGGCGACGCCGCAAAGATGTCAGCCACGCAGCGTGACCGCATGATCGGCCGCCAGCGAAACTCGTTCGGCAAGGCGATGGGCGACGTCAGTCTCCCCGCGGGTGACTCCGTAACGCACAAGGTCCGATCCCTGGTCGAAGACGGGCTGATCCAGAGCGGCTATCGAATTAGCAACGACCCAAAGACACCCCAGTCGGTCGCGGTCTCCATCCGCAACTTTTGGGGTTGGATGACGCCCGGATTCTTCGCGCTCACATTCGAGGCGAAGATTAACTGCGCCATCACCGCTTCCGGCACGCGCGGAGTCCACACGATCATCGTAAAAGGCTACGGGATCAATCACGGACAATTTGCCAAGGATGCGAATTGGGTACAGGCCTTCGACCCGGCTTTCAATGACTTCGTATCGAATTTCGCCACGCAGTTGCAAGACCTCCGGTTGCAAGGGATCACTTCGAGTCAAGCCGCCGCGGCGAACCAGTAGCCCGAGCGATTAGGAGCGGCAGCCCCGGGGGAACTCTGCATCTGGCACAGGCGCGACTTTCCTCGATGCCACCGGCAGCTATGTGGCGCCTCGACCGACCTGGCCTGCGTCCGGAAATGGCCGGTTGCGGCTGCACACTTGGCGCGGGCTGGTCAAGAGATCGAGAGATCGCGCTCAACTCTACAAACATGAGCCTCGCGACTATTGGCAGCTCTGCGAAGCCGGCCGCCACGGACCGTCATTGGACGAGTTGCGTGACTCGGACTCGACCGGGTTCCATGACCACGAAGCGGCTGTACAAGCTGTCCGTCCGCTCGGCAAGCAGTTTCAAGACCTCGTCGGCGAGCGTTGAGCGAGCGTTCGAGGGATAGCGGATGAGGATCACTCCCGAGTTATCCTTGGCTGCGGCAAACACGAGTTGTCCAAAATCCTTGTCTTCCGTGAGCAGTAATCGACGCTCGGTTGCGGCGAGCTAGATGACCTGCTCATCCTCGGCGCCCGGCATCCGCTCCGTGATTGAAATTACATCGCGCCCGGCGCTGCGCACTCCGCTCACGACCGCGAAATCGCAGCTTTCGTCGGCGACCAGACGCATCATGTCGGGGTTCGATTGAGCGGAATCAAACGGCGGCGGTCAATAGCACTTCTTCGTGAGCTAGTGAGTCCGCTGCGTACATAAGTGCCGCCTGAACATCAGCTGCGGTGAGCCTGGGGTAAGCCTGTATGAGGGCTTTTTCATCCGCGCCTTCGGCGAGCTTGCGCACCACCAATTCCACCGGAATCCGCGTTCCGCGAATTACGGGCTTGCCCAACATGATCTTGGGGTTGATCTCGATGCGGTCGTGAACGGCCATGATCGCTGGCTCCTGGCAGCATGAGCACCTCAATGGCGCTCCTCTACGGTAGCACTTCCGCGATCTGGGCGGCTCTTGCGCCCGGTCGAGTCACTGATCGGCCGCACTTACCAGGCACTTACGACGAGCACCGCCAACTCGCCGCACTATGTAACTTTATGATTTCATGGTGGAAAGGGAGGGACTCGAACCCTCGACCCCGGCATTATGAGGACAACGCCCGGTAAGAAACGGGCGTAGAATCAGTGACTTGGCACGCAGCCGCCGCGGGATATGTCCGTTTGTGGCCCTCGGAAATACAAACGCTTACGGGACGCGCCCGCGAAATTTCCGTCAAACTGCCCACGCGCCCTCTGCGGCCCCCACAGCGGCAGCTTCGAGGACACGGATCGAGCGCATCAGCAGCTACGTAGGCGAGCATCAATTCTGCGCAGGGCCTCATCCGCCTCGATCGTCCGTGCATTTCCGGTCTCGAGCTCGTAAATCCGATTCGCTATCTCAGCTTCCCACGCCTGCTGTGTGTCGGCACCTGGAGGTCCGTCTAGGCTGGCGAGCAGGTCATGTGCAACTGCCGCGCGCCCGCTTTCGGGAAGCTCGAGTGCCAGGTCGACGGCACGCTTCAAGATCGCTGATGACATGGAGTTATCGGGAACGCACTGGTCTGACATCACTGAGGCCACTACACCGAGCCACACACCCGCCCTCCCCGTGACGGCGGGCCGGATTCGATCCCACGGGAGGTCCAGCAAGCTCCTGAAATCATGATACTGCGGAATCCCGGGTCGCGGAAGGCGGCTGCCGTCTGAGGCCGACCCGTTTACTGCACCGACAGTCCGCACCCGAATGCAACGGAATGCACCGCGATGGGTTTCATTCGGCATACCGGTGCGCCGAGCCAACCCTGGCTGCAGGGAGAACTCTCACTCTGCCTGGTCACGTACCCTCAAATCTATGTAACTGCTCGTGAGCCAGTCCACCTTCATCGGTGCGCCCGCGTCCTTGATGCTCTCGTTGGCGACGTCTTTACCGGTGCCATAGTTGACTTCGGCGAACGCGTTCTTGTTTACGGTGACCGTCAGCAAAAGCCGGCCACCGGGCTGGACCAATCTGCTGAAGAGATAGTCCTGCTCGAAAGGAATCACAGCTTCCCTCGCCGGCGTCAACAGATTGCGGACGCTCATATCCTTGGCGTAGCTCGCGCGCTCCGTATAGTACGTCAGCTGAAAGAGCTGCCCATCCGGCAGCACCTCGTACAGGGCAATCCCCGCGTCGAGGTCGCGTTTATTGACCCTGAGATGAAGGACGCCGTCTAACCCGCTCACTTCCTTGGCGTGGGAGAATGGCGCGGTGACAAAGGCATAGCCGTCCGACAGATCCGGCTTTTTGCCGAGGATGAGATACGGGTAGGAGTCGTTGTTCATGGTCGTATGGTCGGCAAGATTCACCTCTTGCGCCAGAGCCCCGACCCGTGTCTGCGGTACAGTCGAGAGCAGCAAGTACCGCCCGCTGGCCCTCGTCGTCGTGAGGTAAAAGCGCTCGCGAGTGCCCATCGCGTCCAAAGAAGGGGTGTGCCGCCACCGATTCTCACCCATTACCTCGTAATTCACGTGATTCCGCACCAGCGCCGGCCGCGGTTTCCCGCGCATCACGAAGTCGAACCAATCGAAGGTGAGCTGCCACGTGTCGATGTGCGCGGCCGGATCGATGCGGTAGCTGCGAAGGACGTCGGGCTTCGTGCGGCCTTGCGAGCCGAAGTGATCCCACGGTCCGGCAACCAGATAGTTACTGGCCGCAGGATTGTATCGGTGAAGATCGTTGAAGTAGCTGATGGCCGTGCTGTCGCCGTAGTACCCTTCTATCGTAAGTACCGGAATCCTGATCCGCGTATAATCGCTGCGATAGAGACTCATCCCCTGCCAGTAGGCGTCGTAGCTTGGATGCTGCAGCCATTTGTGCAGCCACGGATTTGGAATGCCAGCGATTGCATCGACCTCGTTATAGGGCCGTCCGCTCCGATACCAACGCATCGGCAATGCGGCCCATTTTGGGTCGTCATAGGTCGCGTCGTCGAGTGTCCGATTGTCCGTGACATAGTAGATCCAAGCGTAATTCGGCAGTATGAAGACGCCATTCTGGAGGGGCAGGCCGTTGCCCGGGTTATTGGGCACTATCGGCACGATCGTCGCGAGGTGCTCGTTCGCGAACTTTGCCGTGGCCCACTGCGTGAATCCGTCGTAGCTGCCGCCCATCATGCCGACCTTGCCATTGCTCCACGGCTGCTTCGCAATCCAGTCGATGACGCTGTTTGCATCCCGGCCGTCATCCTCGTACGGCACGATTCTCTGCGTCTGCCGGACGCATTCCCCCTTTCCCCGGGTGTAGGCCGTCACGCCGACGTAGCCCCGGCTAGCCGCATATTCGAGCTTTCTGAGGTCGTCCTTCGGATCGACGTAGATGGTGAATTCGAGTGCCGTCGGCCGTGGCTGGGCGCCCGTCGGTCGCACGACTAGTGCGCAAAGCGTCGCACCGTCGTCCGCGTGAATGACCACATTCTTATCGATGATGTAGTTTGTGGATTGTGCGGGGGATGCAGACGATGCGGCTGCGCAGTAAGGCGAGACGCCGAGGACGAGGGTTGCGATTAACTTTATGGTACGGGAGGTACAGGACACGTATCTCAGGGCCATTTTGGAGTCTCCGATTGGGCCGCCACACAGTAGCGATCAGGCAGCCCTCGCCGGAGAAAAATCGGCCAACGGACACGCCCCCGGGGGGAACGGTCAAAATCGGAAGATCAGAGAATGCGGTTACGCAGCAGCTGCGTGCCCGAGCGACTTGCCTTGATGGTCCGGCCGTTGCTCATATGCAACAGCATGCGGCCGCCACCTGCCGATTCGGCGCGCTCGACACAGTCAACGTTGATGATCGCTGAACGGTGCGCACGCAGGAATCTTGCGGGATCGAGCATACGGCTGAACTCGGTGAGCGTCATCTTCACCAAGTAGGTCCGATCGACGGCAGTTACCTCTGTATAATCGTCAGCACCTGTGACACACACGATCCGGTCCAAGTCGACCGGCAGGATATCCTCGCCACGCCGGATAAAATGGCGCGCTGTATCGCCGCGCCGCAAAGGCATCACCTCCGGTTTCTCCGCCGGCGACGGAAGTTCCGGCCCCATTCCGGGTGCAGGGACGGTCACACGCTGCAATATCCATATGTGGGCGTACATCGCTATGACTGCATATGTAGTGACATTTTCAAGTAGCTGCCACGCGTTAGCGGAAGCTGGAAAGGGCATAACCCCAAAATGCACGGGCGAGAGGCTATTGATCATGCCTAGAAGAATGAAAAGCAACCACAGCGCCAGCGCCGAAAAGCCAGCAGCCAGGCAGAGATGTCCCGCGATTTGCCGCCAGACGCTGCGGCCGACGAGTTTGTGCGCGATCAGCCACCAGGCCGCACTTCCCAGGAGCACCACGGGAACCGTGTTGGCGAGCCCGCCGAGGATGGCCTGGTCCAGGTGCTGGTCGCGCGCTACGTAAAGGGTTGCCGTATAGGCTAAAAACAGAACCACGACCGGCATAACGTAGGGCCAACGGATCCCGATGCCGGGGCCTATACTGGGCGCTGATCCGCCAGCGGCCTCATCGCATCCTCCATTGGGAGGATGAACGGCAGCATCGTCACTATCTGAAAGAGAGCGCGATCTCGTCGCGAGTGTTCGTTCGAAATTCATGCGCCACTTTATACCGCATCAAGGTTCCGACAGTCCGCTGGCCGCGGAGAGACGTTCGGCGCGTCTGACACAGCGTAGCGCCGACGGATGATGCCAATTACGTTACGGTCCAGTCTTCGAGCCGGAGGCCCTCGATCCGCGAAAACTCCCGAGTGTTGTGTGTCACTAGAATTACGTCTAGCGCATGAGCGTGGCTTCCAATGAGCGTATCGAGCGGACCGATCGGCCTGCCGCGACGCTCGAGCGACGCGCGCACATCTCCGTATCTCATCGCGGCGCCCTCGTCGAAGGCAGTAACGTCCAGCGCCAACAGGAATTCATCCAGGGCGTCGTGCGCATCCTTGGAGCGATTGCTCTTTTCCGCACCGAACGCAAGTTCGCTCAGCGTAATCGACGATATGCCGACCTGTCCGATCGATTTGCCGCGGAGTTTCTTGAGCGCGATCGGATGCTTCTTGATGACGGCGATGCAGGTGTCCGTATCCAGCATCCATTTCACGGTAGCGATTCTCGCCGCTCCGCCTCACGCGGTTGCTCGCGATCGCTCATGAAGTCTGCCGGAAACTTGTCCAGGCTCTGCACCAGAGTGTCCCAAGATTTGGCTTTCGGCAGAAGCACGACCGCACTGCCAACGCGCTTGATCAGTACCTCTGCTCCCGCGAAGCGGAACTCTTTCGGGAGCCGCACAGCCTGGCTATCCCCGTTCTTAAAAAGCTTGGCCGTTTTCACGATGCGACCTCCGTCAGTGCCGTATATGTTATTAATATATATAGGCGCCAGATGTCGGTCAAGACCACGTCTGGCTCTGAACGTCCGTACGTCCTTCACCCTTAACCAACTTGTTTTCGGCGCTCTGGGCACAAAGATTCCGCCAATCGAGCCTGGCAGGCAAATGCCGGGCTCGAAAAACACGATGGCAAGCCTTTGATCTGATTGGTGGAAAGGGAGGGACTCGAACCCTCGACCCCGGCATTATGAGTGCCGTGCTCTAACCAGCTGAGCTACCTTTCCACTGTTCTTCGGTGCCGTACGCCACCCTTTTCGGGTCGTAGGAGACGGCCTGCCCAGGAGGGGGGCGCATTGTCCTTGGGGTCCGCCGGCAGTGTCAACCCGCCCGTCCGCCCCCTATCCCGGTTTCAATAGTCCAGCCTCGCCCAAGCAGAAGGTGTATACGTACGAAGGCAGGGTCGCTATTGGAATGACGATAACGACGAAGTCCGGAGCAGGGGTATCCCGCTACCTGAGACTGTACAGGGTACTGTCGCAGGCGCTGGCGGACGGGCGGTTCAGCGCCGAAAAGCCCCTGCCGAGCGAGCCTCGGCTCATGAGGGATTACGGCTTCTCCCGCTCCACCGTACGAAAAGCGCTGGCGCAGCTCGAGGCAGAAGGCCGCATCGAGCGCAGGAGAGGCAGCGGCACCTTCGCCCTGGAGCCAAAGGAGCAGGCCGGGGACTTCTCTCCGGTGCTTGACGGCACGGCGAGTCCAACCGCGGCAGCCATGAGCCGGACGATCGCTTCGCGACGCGTCCCGGTGCCAGCGTTCCTGCTCGACGAGCAACTTGGATTGAGCGCCACCCTTCTGCTCATCCGCCGCATACGCTACGTCAGGCGGCAACCCATGGTGTTGGAAAGCTCCTACCTTCCAGAGGAGATCGGTGACGGACTGACGCAGCGGCGGCTTGGCGCCGACGGCGCCGGCATCCTGATGGTGCTCGCGGCCCTGGGTCACCACTGCGCCAGCATGGAACGGGAATTCTGCGCCCTCGAGGCCGATCCTCTCGCCGCCGACAACCTGAACCTCGCTGTCGGCGAGCCGGTTCTCAACGTACGCACTCTCGCACGCGATCGGCGGCACCGGGTCCTGGCGTACGTCGACTGTTTGTATCGTCCCGACCGCTACGAAGCGCACGCCGCAATCAACATCGGCGACGCGAGGCGACGTAGACGCCGTAGGGAAAGGCGAAACTGAGGCGCCCGCCATGCGATTGACCTCCCGCTCGCGACGCAACAGGACTTCCCCGAGAAGGGATAAAGAGCTTACCCGCAGACGCGTCGACGACGGAGTGGCCCGATACTATCGGCTCTACGAGCTGCTCTCTGCTGCCCTGCAGGACGGCACCATCCCACCGGAGAGTGCGCTACCGAGCGAGCCGCAACTCTGCGCCCAGCATGGGATCTCGCGCACGACAGTCCGCCGTGCCCTGGATCGACTGGAGCGCGAAGGGCGCATTGAACGCCGGCGCGGCAGCGGCACGTATGCCCGCCTGCAGCGCACCCGGCCGCGGCTGTGTGTGGAACTTCACGCCCCGTCCCAAGTACCGACAGCCAACGAGTCCCGCGCCTCTACGACGACGCTACGTTTCGATATGGCGCCGGTCCCTCGGGCCCTACGTGCGCTCGCAGCAGAAATCGGTTCGACAGCGTACGTCCTCGAGCAGCTTCTCTCCGATCACGGTGACCCGCTGTCGGTCATGGCCGCCTACCTGCCCGAGCCTATTGGCCGCCGCCTGCAGCGTCTGCTCCATGGCCAGGCATCCCTGATCACCTTGCTTGCCAGACTGGGAGAGTCGGCCGCCACCGCCAGATGCTCGGTAGGAGCAGTTCCGGCCGATGTCGATGCCGCGCGCACGCTTCGAGTACCGCTGGGCTCGGCGCTGGTCAGGATCCGCGCGGTTCTGATCGGTGATTCCGGAGAGCTGCGGGCCGTGCTGGAGAGTCTCTGCCGGTCCGACCGTCTGCAATTGAAGATCGTGGAGTCGCGGCAGGGCTGACGTTAGCGGGCGCTGGCCTCAGGGGAGCGCTCGAGTAGCTTCTCGAAGGCCTCCGCCGCCAACGGCCGGCTGTGCAGATAGCCCTGTGATTGCTCGCATTGCAGCCCTCTCAGCAAAGCCAACTCCTCCTCGCGCTCGACGCCTTCGGCGACGGTACTGAGGTCGAATGCACGCGCCAGCGAGATGATCGTGCCCACCACCGCCTGGGCGGTCTTGTCGCCCGCCAGCCGGCTGATGAAGGAGCGATCGATCTTCAGCGTGTCGACCGGCAGATCAGCGAGGCGGCTCAGCGAGGAGTAGCCCGTGCCGAAGTCATCTATCGCAACCTGGACGCCCTCGTCGCGCATCACCTGCAGCGTCCGGCCGAGGAACACGGTGTCATCGAGCAGTGCGCCCTCGGTGATCTCGATGTCGATTCCGCGCGTGCCGGTAAAATACCGCCCCGCGGCCGCAAAGAATCGCGCGGCGAACTGCGGGTCACGGAGCTGCAGCGGCGAGACGTTGACGGCCAAACGGATGGGCTTCAATCCCTGCCCGGCCCAGCGCTCCAGGTCGCGCGCTGCCTGACGCACAACCCACTCGCCGACATCCACGATGAGACCGGTCGCCTCGAGCACTGGCAGGAACACCGCCGGGCGCACGATTCCGCTCTGCGGATCGTTCCAACGCAATAGGCCTTCGGCGCCGACCAGCTCGCCGGTCGCGATGTTGACTTTCGGCTGGTAGTGGAGCATGAACTGGTCGTCATCGAGCGCCGTGAGCAGCCGCCGCTCGAGCGCAAGGCGGTCGGCCACTTCCGAGCTAAGCTCCCGCCGATAACGTAGGAATCGTTCGCCGGTGTTGCGCGCCTTGTGCAGCGCCGCCTCCGCGTTCTGCAGCAACGCCTCAGCGTCGGCGCCATTCTCCGGAAATCGCGCCAGTCCCGCCCTGACGGCGACCGGGATCTCGTGCCCCGCGGTCGCGAGCGGCTTACCGAAAGCCGCCGTGATGCGGTCATGGATGAGCCGCACCGCCTCCTCGTAGGACGGGCAATCCAACACCACGGCGGCGAAGTTGCCGCCATCGAGATGCGCCAGCCACTCACCGCCGCCGAAGCTGCGCCTTAGGGCATCGGCCACGAACTGCAGAACCCGATCGCCGACGTGCCGGCCGAGGGAATCGTTGATCGCTCCGAGCCGCTCCACGTCGAAGGCGACCACCACGACCTCCTGACTCTCGCCGGCGCGGCGGCCGAGCGAGCGCGCCACCCGCTCACAGAAGAGCGCACGCTTGGCAAGGCCAGTCACCGGATCGAAGTAAGAAAGGAAGCGGACGGTATCCTCTTTGTAAAGATACTGCAGCGCGAAGGACAGGTTGGCGGCAACCTCCTGCAGCATCCGCATTTCCTCCTCGCCGAATGTGGCGGTCTCGGCGCTTCCCACGGTGAACGTTCCGACCGGGGTGTGCTCGATGAGCAGCGGAATCGAGGCCAGCGAGCGGATTCCAAGCGTCTCGAGCGTATTGCCGAAACGCAGCGGACCCACCACCTGCGTCACATCGTCGCAGACGGCCACTTCGCCCGTGCGCAGCGCCCTCCCGGTGACACTCTCGCCCGGCTCGCCGCTGCCGCTGTCGTCGACCTTGAAGACGAGCTCCCCCTGGAATTCGCGGCCCGCGCCCGCCCAGGCGGCTCCGCGCGCGATTCGCGTGCGCGGATCGATCAATACCACCAGCGCGCAAACGTAGTTGCCCACCGCATGGGCGATCCGACAGGCCTCCTCGAGCAGCTCCGTGCGGTCGCGGACGCGCACCACCGCGGTGTTGATTCCGGAGAGCATCTGCAGAACGCGTGTGAGGCGTGCGACACGCTCCTCCGCCTCATGTCGCGCTCGCTGCGAAATGGCTTCCGCCAGAGCGCGCTTGACCGCCGGGCCGAGCCGCGCGAGGTTGGTCTTGAGCACGTAATCGACGGCGCCGTGCTTCAGCGCATCGATGGCGCGCTCCTCACCGATGGTCGCGGAGACGAAGATGAACGGGATGCCGGGCGCCTCCGCCGCGGCGATGGCCAACGCCGACATGCCGTCGAATCGCGGCAAGGAGAAATCGGACAAGACGATATCCGGCCGCTGGCGCAGCCCCGCGCGAAATTCCGTCTCGCTCTCGACGCGCTGCCAGGCACAACCGAGGCCCGCCGTCTCGAGTGCTCTGACGGCCAGCTCGGCTTCCGCGGCAACGTCTTCCAGGATTAGGAGGCGTAACTCCTGCTCCATTTCCTCGTACCTTCGCCGGACGTAGGCGAACGATACGTAGCCCGGACACCCCTGTCACCTGCAAAGGCGACAAAATGGGGCTTCCGCGCCGTGACCCGTTTCTCAAACGTTGAAGCGAAAATGCACGACGTCCCCTTCCCGCATGACGTACTCCTTGCCTTCCAACCGCAGCTTGCCGGCCTCGCGGGCTCCAGCTTCGCCGCGCAATCCGACATAATCCTCGAAGGCGATGACCTCCGCGCGGATGAAGCCGCGCTCGAAGTCGGTATGGATCGCTCCCGCGGCCTGCGGCGCGGTCGAGCCCACCCGTACCGTCCAGGCTCGCACTTCCTTTGGGCCCGCGGTGAAGAAGGTCTGCAATCCCAACAGGCGGTAGGCGGCCCGGATCAGGCGATCGAGTCCCGGCTCGCTGAGCTTGAGCTCAGCCAAAAACTCCGCCCGGTCGCCCTCCTCGAGCTGGGCGATCTCCGCCTCGATGGCGGCGCAGACCGGCACCACGGCAGCTCCCTCCTTCGCGGCGCGCGCCTCGATGGTGGCGAGCAGCGGATTCGCCTCGAAGCCGTTCTCGGCCACGTTGGCCACATACATCACGGGCTTGGCAGTCAGAAGGTGCAGGTCCCTGATGTCGCGCTGCTCCTCCTCCGTCAGACCCAGCGCCCGCACCGGCCGCACCTGGTCGAGCTGCGCCTTCACACGCTCGAGCAACGCGCGCTTGCGCAGCGCGTCCTTGTCCCCCGCCTTCGCTCCCTTGGCGGCACGGTCGAGGGCCTTGTCCACGCTGCCGAGATCCGCGAGCGCGAGCTCGGTATCGATCGTCTCGATGTCGGCGAGCGGATCGACCTTGCCGGCGACGTGAATGACATCGGAGCTCTCGAAGGCCCGGACGACGTGCGCAATGGCATCGACCTCGCGGATGTGCGACAGGAACTGGTTGCCGAGCCCCGCGCCCTCGGAGGCGCCGGCGACCAGGCCCGCGATGTCGACCAACTCCACGGCGGCCGGGATGACCTTTTCCGGATGCACGATGTCGGCCAATTGCTGCAGGCGCGGATCCGGCACCGGAACCACACCGACGTTGGGATCGATCGTGCAGAAAGGATAATTCTCGGCCGCGATCTGCGCCCTGGTGAGGGCATTGAACAGCGTCGACTTGCCGACGTTCGGCAATCCGACGATGCCGCAACGGATGGACATGAGACAGACTCCTGACTAGTTACCCACATGGCCAGGCACAGGGATTGTGCCCCGCCGCCGCAGGTGGCGGAGGTCGGGAGCAAAAACCGCGCTTTTGCTCGCGACCGCGCTGGGCGGGGCAGGATGCCCCGATCCAGCGCATCATTCTAAGCACCTGCGCCGCCGCGGGCGTGCAGGCGATTCATCGCCTTTTGAGCGCCATCGCTCAACATCACCGGGACGGCATCGGCGGCCGCTAGCACCGCCTCGCGAATGAGCGTGGCCTCGGTCTCCGGCGGCCGCCCGAGTACATAATCCAACACGGCATCGCGGTCGCCCGGATGCCCGATGCCGATCCGCAGGCGCCAGAAATCTTCGCCCAGCTGGGCGATGAGATCGCGCAGCCCGTTGTGGCCGCCGGCGCCGCCACCTTCCTTCAAGCGCACCAGGCCGGGCGGAAAGTCGAGCTCATCGTGGGCCACCAGGATCGACTGCGGCGGAATGCGATAGAAGCCGGCCACACTCCTCGCGGGCTGCCCGCTCAGGTTCATGTAGGTCATGGGCTTCAGCAGCCAGACATCGGTACCGCCGATGCTGGCGCGCGCGAGCTCGCCCTGATGGCGGGCCTCGTGGCGGAGGCTCGCACCCATGCGCCGGACAAGCTCATCCACCAGCTCGAAGCCGGCGTTGTGCCGGGTGCGCGCATACGTGGGGCCCGGATTCCCGAGCCCCACGATGAGCCTGAGCGGCAGACCCGCCATGCGCCGCCGCTATTTCTTGCCACCCTCCTTCTTGGCCGGAGCAGCGTCCTTCTTCTCCTCGCCCTTCTTGGCATCGGCGCCAGCGGCAGGCGCCGCGCCCGCAGCAGGTGCAGCGCCGGGTGCGGCAGCGGCCGCGCCATCGGCGGGCGCCGCTGCAGCGGCAG